>NC_013061.1 GCF_000023825.1 Pedobacter heparinus DSM 2366 | reverse complement strand
AAATTAATAAATTAGTCGCAGTATGATCAGATTTATCCACAAAAGAAAGCAACTTCAGGTGCAGCGCCTCGGGTTAGCTTTGTTGGCAGCTATATTATGCCCGGTTTTATTTTCCGCCTGTTCTACAGAGAAGCAGATTGGCCGTTCTGTAAAAAAGGTTTTTGCAGACTCGCCGGTACTGAAAAAATATTATGCAGGCTTTGCATTATACGATATGGCCACAGCACGAATGTTGTTTGAAAGACATGCCGACCAGTATTTTACGCCGGCATCCAATACCAAGCTGTTTACCTTTTATGCAGGTTTAAAAATGCTGCCCGACTCCATTCCTTCGCTGCGTTATGTAGAGCGGGGCGATTCCCTGATCTTTTGGGGTACAGGGGACCCGTCTTTGTTGCAAAGCAAGCTGAAGGGAACAAAGGCCATGGAATTTTTAAAGGCCAGTCCGAAAAAACTGTTTTATGCACCAGGAAGGTATACCGGCGATTTTTACGGCAGTGGCTGGCAATGGGATGATTATAACGAGTATTACCAGGCCGAGATCAATGAACTGCCGTTGATGGACAACCTGCTTAGCCTGAAGGCCGAAAACGGAAGGCTGTCTATGGTTCCCCGCCTGCTGAAGGACTGCCTTTCGGCAGATTCCGGAGACACCCAAAAAACATTCAGCGTTACGCGCGATTTTTATACCAATCATTTTAAATACCCTGCAATACCTCTTCCTGCCGGCTATAGCCAGGAGGTTCCTTATAAGGTAAGCCTGCCGCTTACGCTGAGCCTGCTTTCAGATACGCTGAAAAAGACAGTTATGCTGGCTAAAATGAAAATGCCTGCCGATGCAAAGACCGTTTATAATATGAGAACCGATTCTGTGCTCAAGGCAATGATGCTGCCCAGCGATAATTTTATTGCAGAGCAGCTGCTGCTGGTTTACGCAAACCAACTGGGGGAAGAGCTAAATACCAGTAAGGCCATTTCTTATATTGAAAAAACGTATTTAAGCGAGCTGCCGGATAAACCACGCTGGCAGGATGGCTCTGGTCTTTCCAGGCGCAATTTATTTACCCCCCGGGATATGATAAAATTGCTGGAGCTCATCTATAAACAGGTAAACAACCCGGCACGCCTGTTTAACATGATGCCTGCGGGGGGCAAAAGCGGAACACTCAGAAATGCCTATCCCAAAACCGACCAGCCTTTTGTATTTGGTAAAACAGGTACCCTTTCAGGGGTGCATAACCAAAGCGGCTATGTGCTTACCAAAAAGGGAAAAACTTATATTTTCTCTTTTATGAACAACAATTATGTTGTTCCAACGGCCGATGTGAGAAATGAAATGGTGCGTGTTATGACTTATATCCATGAAAAATTCTGATCCGGATTTAACGCAGCTGCAAAGCCCCCTGTCGCTAAACATAAGGGTAGAGGGGCAGTCGTATCTGTATTTCAGCGGAACAGCCTACCTGGGTATTCCCCAAAATCCAGACTTTATGGCCTTGTATCAGGAAGGGCTTAAAAAATTCGGCCTGAACAACGGAACCAGCAGGGGCAATAATGTTCAGCTGGGCATTTACAATGAAGCAGAACATTATGCGGCGCAGTATTTTGGGGCTGAAGAGGCCCTGATCACCTCAAGCGGCTACCTGGCGGCCCAATTGCTGGTCAGGCATTATACAGCTTATGGCAAGGTGCTTTATGCCCCGCAAACACACCCCGCCCTTTGGTTAAATGAGGCCCCCGCTGTTGGCGGAACCTTTAGCAGCTGGGCAGAAAATGCGTTGACGCATATTAATACCAGCAAACAAAACAAATGGCTGCTGGTCAGCAATGCTTTGAACAATCTTTTTCCCGAGCGCTATGATTTCTCTTTTTTAAAGGAGATCCATCCCGATAATGAAGTGATCCTGATTGTAGATGATTCTCATGGTATAGGTGTGCTGGATGATGGCCGGGGTGTTTTAAATTTAATTGCGGCACCCAAACACGTCAAGGTAGTTGTGGTCGCGTCTATGGCCAAGGCTTTAGGTGTAGACGCCGGGATTATCTTAGGCACCCGGGCGCTTGTTGCAGGGTTAAAAAAGAGCAATGTATTTATGGGTGCCTCACCACCTGCCGCCGCCGGGCTATATGCTTTTATGCATGCCAAAGCACTCTATCGTGCCGAACTGAACAGGCTAAAGCAGCATATGGAAACCTTCTCTGCCGGAATCAGCCCTGAAGAATGGGATTTTATACCGGATTATCCGGTTTATTTAAGTAAGGACCGTAATTTATACACGAAATTATTGCAGCATCATATCCTGATCTCTTCCTTCCCTTACCCAGATCAGAACGGGCCATCTTTAAACAGGGTTGTCCTGAGCAGCTGGGCCAGTCCCGAAAGTATAAATGAGCTGCTTGAGGCTATAGCTGCTCAAAAGGAATATCCATGAGGTCGTAATTTTGCCAGCCCATGAAATCAAAATGCCACCACTCATTGGGGATTACCCTGAAACCGTGTCTGTGCATGATATTGATCAGGTACTCTCTGTTTTTCAGGATTTCCGGGGGCAGGTCTGCATAAGTGGAAGAGGCCTCGGGGGCAAAACTGTCATAAGGTGTGGGCATGGCCAGTGCTTTCCTGGTTTTTAAATCAATTAAAGTCAGGTCTACGGCGCAACCCCTGTTATGTTTTGAACCCTTTTTAGGGTTGGCCACAAAGTTCTTGTCCGAAGCCCCTTCGTAAAAAGCCAGGGTAACCTGATAAGGGCGGTAGGCGTCAAATATTTTTAACCCGTAACCTGCTTTTTTAAGCTCTGCCTGAATTTTTTTCAATTGTATAACCACCGGTCTGCGTGCAAAGGCCCTTGCCTGCTTGTACATGACGCGGTTCATAAAATTGTCCGCTGTGGCGTATTTAATGTCGAGCACAATACCCGGAACATATTTTTTGATCTCCAGTAGCTTATTGTCGCTGTTTTTTTTGCAGGAATCCAGGTAATCGGCATAAGAACACACCTTTAAACCATACGGATTGAGCTTATTTTCCTGCGCAAAAACAGCGCAAAACGGAGCCAGAAACAATAAAAGGAATAATTTTTTCATCCGGAGCGGTTATTGATTGGCGGCTACAAGCAGCTCAATGTCCTTATAGGGCAGGTTAAACATGTTTGCCAGGTCCTTACTGGTCAGGTGGCCCTGGTAAATGTACAGTGCTTCCCTGATCCCCGGTTTGTTCCATACCACGTTCATCAATCCGCCCATGTCGCCTATATCTATCAAAATAGGCGTAAAGATATTGGTTAGCGCATAAGAGGCCGTTCGGGGTACCCTTGAGGCAATATTGGGCACACAATAATGAATGACGTCGTGTTTCCGGAATACTGGGTCCTTATGGTTGGTTACTTCTGAGGTCTCAAAGCAACCGCCCTGGTCGATACTTACATCAATTACCACCGAGTTTGGTTTCATGCGCGCTACGGTTTCTTCCATTACAATGCAGGGGCTCCGGCCATGTGAGGCGCGAATGGCGCCAATCACCACATCGCAGGTCGTAATGGCCTTGCCCAATACGATAGGTTGCATTACCGAAGTAAAAACCCTGCTGCCCAGGTTATTTTGCAACCGCCTTAACCTGTAAATAGAACTGTCGAATACTTTTACCTCTGCGCCCAGCGATATGGCTGTACGGGCAGCATATTCGCCAACTGTACCTGCGCCCAGGATTACAATTTCTGTAGGGGGCACACCGGTAAAACCACCCAGCATCAGCCCTTTTCCACCCGTTACGTTGCTCAGGTATTCTGCGGCTATTAAAATAGAGGTGGCACCAACAATTTCGCTCATGGACCGCACCACACTTAAGATATTACCTTCATCACGCAGGTTCTCAAAGCAAAGGGCATTGATCTTTTTGTTGAGCAGGGCCTTGAGGTAAGACTCTTTCAGGGCACCCATCTGCAGGGCAGAAATTAAGGTCTGCCCCTTATGCATCATGGCAATTTCTTCAGTAGTAGGGGGCGCAATCTTTACCAGGATATCTGCTTCAAAAACTTCTTTTTTGTTAAAAGAAATGATCGCACCCTGTTCACTATAATCTTTATCAGAAAAATTTGCACCTACGCCGGCCCCGGTTTCAATAATTACCTTGTGCCCGTTGTTGACAAGGAGCGCAACAGAAAGTGGGGTCAGTGCGATCCTGTTTTCCTGAAAAGAGATCTCTTTAGGAATGCCGATGTATAAACTGTTGTTCTTTTTATTGATTTCTGACATTGCCTCTTTGGGTTGTATTAACCCTTTTTGGGCAATGGAGGCCATACCTTCGCGTAATCCTGTAGCCATTGTTTATTTATTCATTATGGATTGAAATTAAGCAATTTAGCTGAAATTTTTATGTTTGGGATTTAAATTTTTGAAATTGACAATAAACGGTCGTTTTCATTCAGGGTTTCGATCCGGATTTTGAGGTAATGCTCAGGTAAAAGCCCTTCAATTTTCTCGGGCCATTCAATAAAGCAGGTATTACCAGAATAAAAATACTCTTCATAACCAATATCGTAAGCTTCCTGCAGGTTTTTAATCCTGTAGAAATCAAAATGATAGATGATATGGCCATTAGCATGGTATTCATTTACGATGGAAAAGGTCGGGCTTGAAACCACTTCTTCTACACCCATTGCTTTGGCCAGGGCCTTGACCAGGGTAGTTTTTCCGGCGCCCATATCGCCCTCAAAAATGAAGAAAGATTCGTCCTCTGCATAATTTAAGATTTTTTCAGCAGCCTCATCCAGTGCCTCAATGCCATTAACTGTAAGTTTCATGTGGTGTATTCAATAAATACAAATTTAGTAAATATGAATTTATAATGTACTTACCTTGAACTATATGTTGCAATAGGAATGATCATTTCCTCTAATGAAATGCCCCCGTGCTGAAAAGTCTCATTGTAATAATTTACAAACTGGTTATAGTTGTTCTGGTAAACAAAATAACGGTCCTCTTTTGCAAAGATGTAGTTGGAACTGATGTTGATCTTCGGCAATTGTGCTTCATGGGGGTTTTTGATCAGAAATACCTCTTTGGCATTAAAATTAAGGTTTCGGCCTTGTTTATAGCGGAGGTTGGTATTGGTGTTCCTGTCGCCGATCACCTTGCTCGGATGTTTAACCCGGATGGTGCCGTGGTCGGTCGTGATCACCACTTTAACCTTTTTCTGCGAGATTTTTTTAAGCAGGTCCATTAAGGGCGAATGTTCAAACCAGGAAAGCGTTAAAGAACGGTAAGCTGCATCGTCATTGGCCAGTTCACGGATCATCTGCATATCAGTGCGGGCATGCGAAAGCATGTCTACAAAGTTGTAAACGATGGCATTGAATTCATTTTGCATCAGGTTGTTGACCTGCTCGTTCAAAGCCCGGCCATCATCATAGGTCAGGATCTTATTGTAGCTGAACTTGCAGTCCTTACGCAGCTGACGTTTGATCTGGTCGGCCAGAAAGGCTCCCTCGTGCATGTTTTTTCCGCCCTCATCATCATCGTTCTGCCATAACCCCGGAAAGCGGCGCTCCATTTCAAGGGGCATAAGACCGGAAAATATGGCGTTCCTGGCATATTGTGTAGCTGTAGGCAAAATGCTGGAATAAATATCTTCATCGTCCATCCGGAAATGTTCGGTAATCAGCGGATTGATAATGCGCCACTGGTCGTAACGCAGATTATCGATCAAAATAAAAAAAACAGGGGTAGTACTGTTGATCAAAGGAAAAACTTTCTTTTTCAGCAGGTCATTTGACAAAAGCGGGGCCTGGCCCTTACCGTTTACCCAGCCCAGGTAATGGTCTTCAATAAACTTTGAAAACTGCATATTGGCTTCGGATTTTTGCATCGTCAGGATTTCGTGCATCTGCGGATCATCCAGTTTTTCGAGTTCCAGCTCCCAGAATACCAGTTTTTTATAAACTTCTACCCACTCTTCATAGCTCAGCTTGTCGTTCAGGGTCATGCCCAGTCGTCTGAAGTCCTGCTGGTAGGCCATAGATGTTTTTTCGCTGACCAGTCTTTTATTGTCTATGATCTTTTTAATGGTCAGCAATACCTGTTTAGGGTTTACAGGTTTGATCAGGTAGTCGTCAATCTTTGAGCCGATGGCGTCCTCCATCAGGTTTTCTTCTTCACTTTTGGTGATCAGAACTACAGGAACATCATTCCTGATGTTCTTGATGGCGGTCAGGGTTTCCAGTCCGCTTAGCCCGGGCATATTTTCATCCAGGAAAACCAGGTCAAAATGCTCCTTTCCAAAGGCCTCCAGGGCATCGTTGCCATTGGTAAAGGTAGTTACATGGTACCCCTTTTCGTTTAATAGTAATATATGTGGTTTTAATAAGTTGATCTCATCATCGGCCCATAAAATCTTAGTCTCTTGCATCATTTATGTGTATAATATAAAAATAATTCCTCAAAAAGAGACATCTCTTTCTTAGTATGGATAAAAATAGCAATTTTTGTACCGTATAATTTATTTTCAAGGATTGAACAAGAAGAAAATCATAAATGATCCAGTATATGGCTTCATCAATATCCCTTCTGAAATCGTATTTGACCTGATCTCACATCCGTATTTTCAAAGATTAAGATATATTAAGCAATTGGGGATGACGCACCTGGTATATCCGGGGGCCTTGCACACGCGTTTTCACCATGCTATAGGTGCCATGCACCTGATGAGCCTGGCCATTGAGGTGTTGAGGGGCAAGGGGCAGGACATTACGGCCGAAGAGGAAGAGGCTGCAACGATAGCCATTTTGCTGCATGACATTGGGCACGGGCCTTTCTCGCATGCACTGGAGCATACATTGGTAAACGAAATTAAGCATGAAGACATTTCCATGCGGCTGATGGAAAAGCTGAACGAAGCCTTTGATGGTCGCTTAACGCTGGCCATAAGGATTTTTAAAGGCGATTATCCCAAACATTTCCTGCCACAGCTGGTTTCGAGCCAGCTGGATCTGGACCGGATGGATTACCTGAACCGCGACAGTTTTTTTACGGGAGTAAGTGAAGGGGTGATCAGTTTTGACCGCATCATTAAGATGTTTAATGTACTGGATGAGGAATTGGTCATAGAAGAAAAGGGCATTTATTCGATCGAAAAGTTTCTGATTGCACGCAGGTTGATGTACTGGCAGGTTTACCTGCATAAAACAGTGATTGCGGGCGAAATGCTGCTGGTAAAAATTCTGGAAAGGGCAAAATACCTGGCTTCTCATGGCGAGGCTTTGTTTGCTACGCCGGCATTGCAGCATTTTTTAAAAAATGAAATTACGGAAAAGGAGTTTTTTAAAGGGGATTTGCACCTGGAACAATTTTCGAAGCTGGACGACCAGGATATTTTTGCTTCGGTAAAGGTTTGGGCCGAGCATCCGGACAGGATCCTTTCCCAGCTTTGTGGCATGCTTAACCAAAGAAACCTTTATAAGGTAGAGATCAGCAATGATGCGCCCGATGAAAGCCGGGTAGCCGAACTGAGGGCCAGGACTGCTGCATTTTTAAACCTGAACCAAAAAGATGTCTGTTATTTTGTATTTACAGATATGATCAGGAACCGGGCCTATAATGCCGGCAGCGGCAACATCAACATCCTGTTGAAAAACAATACGATCATTGATATTGCAAAAGCTTCGGATTTATCTAACTTAGAATCTTTAGACAAGACTGTGAAAAAACATATATTATGCTATCCACGAATTATTTAGCATTTTTTAACAAAATAACTCGTGATTTATCCCGTT
This sequence comes from Pedobacter heparinus DSM 2366, assembly GCF_000023825.1. Classification (NCBI taxonomy): domain Bacteria; kingdom Pseudomonadati; phylum Bacteroidota; class Sphingobacteriia; order Sphingobacteriales; family Sphingobacteriaceae; genus Pedobacter; species Pedobacter heparinus. Next base: position 5,159,617 of record NC_013061.1, on the reverse strand, counting down.
TTTAGTTTTTCAATTTAAAATGATGAATTGACAACCTAAACAGGTTTATTTGTTCATATCAATTTAACATATAACTTTGTAAAATGCAATTTACTGCCAAGCAGATAAGTGAGTTTATAGATGGTACCATTGAAGGCGATGAGCGCGTTGGGGTTAGTGAGCTTTCCAAAATAGAAGATGGGAAGGCCGGTTCATTGTGCTTTCTGTCCAACCCCAAGTACGAGAACTATTTATATTCCACAAGTGCTTCAGTAGTTATTGTTGGAAAAGACTTTGTCCCTTCGCAGCAGGTGAACAGCACGTTAATCCGTGTGGCAGATCCTTACAGTGCCTTTTCTGTTTTGCTGGAAAAATATAACGAAGTGGTGAACCAGAACAGTGCACAGGTAGGTATTGAGCAGCCCAGTTTTATTCACCCCTCGGCAAAAATCGGTAAAAATGTTTTTATAGGAGCTTTTAGCTATATTGCTGAAAATGTAGAGATTGGCGATAACTGCAAAGTTTCTCCGCAGGTATACATTGGTGCTGATTCTGCTTTGGGTAGGAACTGTACTTTGTTTCCCGGAGTGAAGTTGTATAACCGGTCTGTTTTGGGCAATAACATCATTATACATTCCAACACTGTAGTTGGGAGCGATGGTTTTGGTTTTGCTCCCCAGGCCGATGGGACCTATACAAAAATTGCGCAGATCGGTAATGTGGTGATAGAGGATGATGTGGAAATTGGTGCGAATACTTCGATAGACCGGGCTACGATGGGCTCTACGTTTATCAGGAAAGGGGTTAAATTAGACAACCTGATCCAGATTGCACACAATGTTGATGTGGGTGAGCACAGTGTTGTTGCGGCACAGACAGGGATTTCGGGCAGTTCTAAACTGGGCGAAAAGTCTGTTATTGGAGGGCAGGTGGGCATCGCCGGTCACCTTTCGCTGGCAAAGGGCACCCAGATCGGGGCCCAGGCAGGGATAAATTTTAATACCACTGAAGAAAACAAACAATGGCACGGAAGTCCGGCACAGCCCCTTCGCGACTGGATGCGGGCGTCTGTGATCTTTAAACAGCTGCCTAGTGTTGAAAAAAGGATAGCGAGCCTGGAAGCAAAGATTAAACAGCTGAATGAGCTCATTGAACAAAACAGTACAATACCAAAATAACAATGAACGTTAAACAAAAGACCATAAAGAATGAAGTTTCGGTACAGGGCGTAGGGCTGCACACCGGGGCAAATGTTACACTTACTTTTTGTCCGGCACCTGAAAACCATGGATTTAAATTCCAGCGTACCGATCTTCCGGGCAATCCGGTTGTAGATGCCGATTGTGACAATGTTACGGATACCGCCAGGGGAACCACTATTTCTCAGAACGGGGCCAGTGTAAGTACTGTTGAACATGTTATGGCCTCTTTGGTGGGAATGGACCTGGACAATGTGCTGATGAAACTTGACGGACCTGAAACGCCGATTATGGATGGCAGTGCCATTCAGTTTTTAGATGCACTGGAAAGTGCGGGCATTCAGATACAGGAAAAAGACCGGGAATATTTTCAGATCCCACACAATATTGCTTATACAGAGCCGGACAGAAAGGTAGAAATTGTGGCGATGCCTTTAGACGATTACAGGTTTACCTGTATGATTGATTACAATTCGCCGGTTTTGGGCAGTCAGCACGCCGGGATTACCAGTATTGCTGAATTTAAAAAGGAAATCGCTTCCTGCCGTACTTTTTGCTTTTTGCACGAACTGGAATACCAGCTGCAAAATAACCTGATCAAAGGCGGCGATCTAAACAATGCCATTGTTATTGTAGACAAAGAAGTAACCAAGGAAGAACTGGACCACCTGGCCAAGATATTTAAAAGAAAGGCGATTGAAGTTGCCCCTCAGGGTATTTTAAATAATATGGAGCTGAGGCACCAGAACGAACCGGCAAGACATAAATTGCTGGACATGATTGGTGATCTTGCCCTTGTGGGGGTGCATCTAAAAGGACATATTATGGCAGCCAGACCCGGACATGCCGCCAACGTGGCATTTGCCAAAAAAATCAAAGCAGCCATCAAAAAGGAAAAAAACAAAAAGGTACAGCATGTGTACGACCCAAGCGTTAAACCGCTGTACGATACGGTTCAGATTATGGACATCCTGCCGCACAGACAACCATTTTTGTTTGTCGATAAGGTTTTGGAATTATCGAAGACCCATGTGGTTGGCGTAAAGAACGTGACCATGAACGAGGAGTTCTTTAAAGGACATTTTCCGGGAGCGCCGGTTTTCCCTGGGGTGATCCAGATAGAAGCCATGGCACAGACCGGCGGGATCCTGGTACTGAGTACGGTTCCTGACCCGCAGAACTACCTTACTTTATTCCTGAAAATAGACAATGTGCGCTTCAGGGCTCAGGTACTGCCAGGCGATACCATTATCTTCAGGTGCGATCTGATGGAGCCAATAAGACGCGGAATTGCACAAATGAAAGGTGTGGGCATGGTGGGCGGAAAAGTGGTGGTTGAAGCCGAGATGATGGCCCAGATCGTAAAAGTAAAAGAAACCGAAACTACATGATACAACCTTTAGCATACATTCATCCCCAGGCAAAAATAGCAGACAATGTCGTTATTGAGCCTTTTGCGGTAATTCATAAAGATGTTGAAATTGGTGAAGGAACCTGGATCGGCTCTAATGTGGTGATCATGGATGGAGCAAGGATCGGAAAAAACTGCAGGGTGTTTCCCGGCTCGGTGATCTCTGGTGTACCCCAGGATTTAAAGTTTGCCGGCGAGATCACGACCGCGGAGATTGGCGACAATACAACAATCAGGGAGTGTGTAACGATAAACCGTGGAACGAAGGATAAATGGAAAACGGTTATTGGCAGCAATTGCCTGATCCAGGCGTATTCACACATTGCGCACGACTGTGAGGTTGGTGATTTTTGTATATTTTCTAACAGTACTACGCTTGCAGGGCACATTACAATCGGAAATTATGTGGTGCTTGCGGGCCTGGTGGCCATCCACCAGTTTGTAAAGGTTGGCTCACATGCTTTTGTTACCGGGGGTTCATTGGTTAGAAAGGATGTTCCGCCTTATGTAAAAGCCGCCAGAGAGCCGCTTTCTTATGCAGGGATTAATTCTGTAGGCTTACGCAGAAGGGGCTTTTCTTCGGAAAAGATCAATGAGATACAGGAAATTTACAGGGTCTTATTTGTGAAGCATAACAATGTGACTAAAGCCCTGGATATGATAGAAGCAGAATTTAAACCTACCGAGATCCGGGATGAGATCGTAGATTTTATCAGGAACTCGAACAGAGGGGTGATGAAAGGTTTTGGCTCTGGCAGTTAATCGCCCGGAAAGCATGACGATCAGCTTGCAGAACGTTGGCAGAAGGTTTAATCAGGAATGGATTTTCAGAGGGCTGGATTATACCTTCAATTCTGCCGGAAAATACGCTGTGCTGGGTCCAAACGGTTCTGGTAAGTCTACTTTGCTAAGTGTTTTATTGGGCAATCTTGGCCCTTCTGAGGGGAAGGTGGTTTATGAGGACGGAGCAGTTGTTCCTGTAGCAGCTATTTATAAGTACATCAGCTTTGCAGCGCCCTATTTAGACCTGATAGAGGAGTTTACGCTTCAGGAGACCATAGATTTTCATTTTAAGGTTAAGGGTTTTCATGCAGGAATGGATGCGGCAGCAGTACTTGAGTTATTGGGGCTTTCGAAAGCTCAGGACAAGGCCTTAAAATACTTTTCTTCGGGGATGAAGCAGCGTACGAAGCTTGTACTGGCCTGCTGCGCAGACACGCCTCTGCTTTTTTTAGATGAGCCGACCTCTAACCTCGACAAGCAGGGGCTGGCCTGGTACCTGGAGCTGATTGAGCGTTTTGCCTTGAACAGGACGCTGATTATAGGCTCAAATCAGGAGGTTGAATATTCTTTTTGTAACCATTTTGTGCAGTTGACGGATTATAAATAAGTAAAATTTATATTTGAAAACAGGGCGAAGGGGACTATTTAGGGCTTAAAACACCTTTGTGAAAATATTTTTAAACTACTATTGTATAATTAATAAATAGTCTTTACCTTTGCGGCACGAAAAAAGGCCGAAAGTTTAGGCACAATTTCAAAAAAAATGGCAAAAGCATCAGACATTAAAAATGGTAATATCCTTCGTTTTAACGGAGAATTGGTACAAGTAGAAGAGTTTCTACACCGTACGCCGGGCAACTTGCGTGCTTTTTACCAGGCCAGGATGAGGAATGTAAAAACCGGGAAACTGGTGGAATACAGGTTCCGTGTAGATGAAGAGGTGGAGATTTGTCGCGTTGAAACCAGTGATTACCAGTATTTATACGAAGATGGCGATGCGTTGGTGGTCATGGACAACAATACTTACGAACAGTTTAATATCCCGAAATTGTTATTCGGTAAAAGTGTTCGGTTTTTGAAAGAAGGAATGAATGTGATCATTGCATTTGAAAGCGACGAGCCGATTATGGCCCAGACACCTTCGCATGTAGAGTTAGAAATAACCTACTCAGAGCCTGCAGTTAAAGGCGATACCTCTACAAATGCATTGAAATATGCAACTGTAGAGACAGGAGTAGAGATAAAAGTGCCAATGTTTATCAATCAGGGCGATAAAGTTAAGATTGATACACGGACAGGTGACTATATAGAAAGAGTAAAATAAGAATTTTCATAGTTTAGTTTTAGGTTTAGGTTGATTGAGGCTTCGGAGTGGTTCCCGAAGCCTTCTTTTTTACTTTTTATTCTGGAGAAAAATCATTGCCGATGCTGCTGAGGCGGAAATCCTTTGCCCTGAAGAAGGGCAAAATATTTCAATGCTTCTTTAGCACAGCCATAACTTTACTTTGGGTACCTATAGGACACAGAAAAGAAGGGCTTTGGGGTTTTTGATGGGGTGTCATTTGCAGGGCGCGGAACCGATAGGGGTTACAACCGGGTGTTTTGTTATATTTGCTTTAATGACAAAAGCGGAAATTAGAAAAAAGGCTGTTGTACAGCGTAGAGGGCTTTCTGAAGAAGAAATAGCTGTTTATAGCCAGCGATTGTTGTCCCATTTCACTTCATTTAATCTGACCGGCGTACATACCATTCATGTGTTTCTTCCTATAGCAGAACAGAAGGAGCCGGATACCTTTTTGTTTATAGACTGGCTGGCCCGGCTGCACCCCGAGATCAGGATCATAGTGCCTAAGGCTGATTTTGAGACGGCCTTAATGCATAATTATGTGTATACGGGCAGGGAGGGGCTGCTGAAAAATATTTACAAGATCCTGGAGCCTGCCGGTGGCGAACTGCATACCGGAGCGGTAGATATGGTGCTGGTACCGATGCTCGCCTTTGACCTCCGGGGTTACCGCGCAGGCTACGGAAAGGGTTTTTACGACCGTTTTTTGCAGGGATTGGATACCCGGAAAATAGGTCTATCGTTCTTTGGTCCGGTTGAAGAGATTGATGATATCAATGTGCATGATGTGGCGCTGGATTGTTGCATCACCCCCGAAAAAGTATATTATTTTTAGTCAGGGCTTAAATCAGAAAGAAATTTCAACTCAGGGGGTAACAAATACCGGCTCCGCCTGATATCTCTCCAAACAGTTTGATTTTTAAACTAAAGGAGAAGATTATGAAAAAGTTAATATTAATGGTAATGGCAGTAGTATTGAGCAGCCTTACCTGGGCACAAAACAGGCCGGATTCGACGGCAAGCAACGGGGGAAGACTTCAGGTTTCTGCTTTTGGTGGCCTTAGCATGCCCCTCGGCAAATATAAAAATGAGATCGGCAGGGCCAAAAACGGTTATTTTGCCGGATTGGCTATAGACCAGTACTTCAAAGGGAACAAGTGGGGTATAGGCCTGGACGCACGTTTTCTGAACCATGAGATGCGCAAGTTTGACAGCGTGTTTTTTGCCAATGGGCATATTGCTACAGCTTATAAAAACCATCCTTCTTTTCAGCACATTGCCCTAAGTGTGGGCCCTACTTATAAAGTGGGTTTTGGTAAGCTTGATTTTGAGGCATTTTTACGCGGAGGGGTATTGTTTGAGGGCTTTCCGCAGTATACACAGTCCATTTATGTAAATGCTGCTTCAGGCCCCCCGGTAAAAACATTCGACAATTATTACACCAGCAATTCGAAAGAAAAAACCAAATCCTGGATGGGACTGGGAGGTTTGCGGCTGTCATATGGCCTTGGGGATCATTTGGCTTTGTTTGTACAGGCCGACTACCTGCGGGCCTTTGGTAAAAGCTTTGGCAGCGACTCCAGTGAATTTTACATCACCCGCTATAGTGAAAAGAAAGCCATTACCGCAACCGATGTCATGAATGTAAAAAGCGGACAGATCACCAACATACTTGATTTCTATGAAGAAAAACCGGTTACTCAAAAAACTTTTGTACAGGCCGTAAATGTGGGCCTGGGGATTAAATATACTTTTGGTGGCAAACGTAAAATTGCTGCGCCTGTTCCTGTTACCAAAACCCTAGCGCCACCCGCTTCCGCAGTGCCTAAAGACATTCTGGTGGTGGTAAAGGACAGGCAAACAGGCCTTGCTTTAAGCGGCGTTACCCTTAAGATCAGCCATAAGGGGGTAGACCATACTTCCATCAGCAATGCCGAAGGACAGGCAGAGCGCATTAAAGGCGCTGAAAAAGGCAGTTACCAGGTTACAGCCGTAAAAAATGGAATTGCTGCTGAACCTGTGGCCATCACTGCGTCTGACTTCGATAAGGCAGGAAATGTGATCTATAAAGAGATTTATCATGATGATCCCCGTTTTACGCTGATCGGGGAAACGGTAAGGGCAAATGACAATGCGAAACTGCCGGGAATTGGTACGGTGCTGACCAATGCATCTAACAGTACCAATATGACCCAGATCTCGGATGCGGAAGCTAAATTTGTTTACCAGCTGGAACAGCAATCGGATTATAATATTGTCGCCAATCAGGCCGGTAAATTCTCGCAGACAGAAAGTGTGAGCACCAAAGGGCTGGACAGGAGTAAAACATTGTATGTAACCCTGAAACTTGGGGTAAGTAACCTGGATGCCGGAACGGTATTTGTACTGAAAAATATCCATTATGACTTTGACAAATCGAACATCAGGCCAGATGCCGGAAGGATACTTGACAACCTGCTGAACGTCATGTCACAAAACCCAACCTTGAAGATCGAGTTGTCGTCGCATACCGACAGCAGGGGTAAGGATGCCTATAACCTGCGCCTTTCGCAACAAAGGGCAGAAGCTGCGGTAAATTACCTGGTGGGCAAAGGTGTGGCGCGTGACAGGATGGTAGCCAAAGATATGGAGAAACAAGATTGCTGAACCGTTGTGCAAATGGGATAAACTGTACTGAAGATGAACATCAGAAAAACAGAAGGACTGAAATAAAGGTTTTAAAGTTTTAGTGCGCAAGTTTTAGGAGGAGTGGCAAAGCCCTGCAGATGAATTTGCAGGGCTTTTTATGGTTGCGACCGGATAAAATCGCTGATAAGGTAAGCAATGGTTTTGGGGGTGCTGGTACTTTGCCGGCCATCTGTCAGGGCAACAGCGCCCTCGCAAAGGTGCAAATAAGCGAATTTTTTGTCTGCCCTTAACACCAGGCTCCTGACTTCGTTCAGACTAAAGCCGGAGGGGCTGACGGCGCTTGACAACACATCTGCTATCGCATCCAGATCAATCTCCAGACCAGGTGCTGCGCCGCTTTGTTTTAACAGACTGTCCCAGAACATGGTTACGGGCTGGCTGCTTTTTAACATATCGTCAAAAAACAGGGCCTGTATATCCGGGTTTTTTGCGATTTCCTGTAAAATGCTGCCGTTGTTATAATTCTGGTGCAGGCCAAATACACTATAATGTTTTAAAAAGCCCTGTTTTAAGGCATAGCTGAAGCCATTGCCGCTGTGCCTGCCCGCTGTGGCCCTCAGGTCTGCATGGGCATCTATGTTGAGCACATCTACTGGCCGGTTCAGCGCCTTTGAAATGCCCTTCATAATAGGGAAAGCGTTGTTGTGCCCCCCGCCGATCACAATGGGGATTTTGCCTGCCTCAACTATTTTTTGGACAACGGGGTAAACCAGGTCATCTATCTCAGCTACTTTTTGCTGCAGACCGCTAATGCTGTTGTCTGCGGGTTCCGAAAACTCAAAATGGCCCAGTACCAGTAATTCATCGCCCTTAAAAGAAGGTGTACTTTGAATGTTGAGCAGCGCTTTCAGTGCGGGTTGCCAGGCCGTTGAGGCGCCTGCTATACCATAATTGGCCCTTACACCTATATCCTCCGGAATGCCCAGCAAAACAAATTTAGCGGTACTCGTTTGCAGCTGGCCGGCACTGCTTACATGCTGCACCTGTTCTCCAAGCCTGGTTTCACCTTCCCTGCGGCTAACCAGGGCCAGGAGATCCGCTTTGCTGTAAATTTTAAGCCCTTCCATCAGCAGATCTTTCCGTTAAGGATAATGCTTTCTATTTGCGACTGTCCGAAGCTATAGGGCAGAAAGGCAAGGGAAGGCATGGGCCTGGTGATGAACAGGTTGGCTTTTTTACCTTTGGTAATGCTACCGGTTTCCCCGCTCAGCTCCATAGCCGCAGCCCCGTTCAGGGTAGCCGCATTGATGGCTTCCCGGGGCTGCATCCGCAGTTTGATGCAGGCCAGGGACACGACCAGGTTCATGTTGCCGGAAGGGGTAGAGCCCGGGTTGTAATCGCTGGCTATGGCTACAGGGATATCGGCATTGATCAGCCCCCTGGCGTTGGCATAGGGGATATTGATGTAAAAAGAACAGGAAGGCAATAAGGTAGCGATGGTATGGCTGTTTTGCAAACTGCTGATGACGGCCTCATCTGTAACTTCCAGGTGGTCTACCGACACGGCCTGGTGCTTTACCCCCAACTGTACCGCGCCCGATACCGATAACTGGTTGGCATGGATTTTAGGTTTTAGTCCGTAACCCGCTGCTGCAGCAAGCAGCTCATCCGTTTCAGCCACAGAAAAGAAGCCCTGCTCGCAAAAAACGTCCATATAGTCGGCCAGGCCTTCATCCGCAATCCTGGGCAGCATTTCATCGGTAATCAGCTTAATGTAAGCGGCATGGTCGTTCTTATATTCCGGGGGATAGGCATGTGCTGCTAAAAAGGAAGCTTTAACCGGAATGGGGAAAGATTCTTTTAATCTGCGGATCACCCTCAGCATTTTGAGTTCGCTGGCTGTGGTCAATCCATAGCCGCTCTTGATCTCTACAGCGCCTGTACCCTGCCTGATCATGTCGTTCATCCGCAGCGCTGCAGCATCATAAAGCGCATCTGCTGAAGCGTGCTGCAGCTTACGTGCAGAATTTAAGATGCCACCTCCTGCAGCAGCGATCTCTTCATAGCTTTTTCCGGCTATTTTCATCTCGAATTCCTCTTCCCGGGAGGCCGCAAAAACTATATGGGAATGTGAATCGCACCAGGAAGGAAAGACATAGCCCTTTTTAGCATCGTGTGTATGCAGGGCATTTGGCAATTGTGCAGGCAGGCTGCCCATCTTTCCAAAATCCGAGATCTTTCCGTCTTCGCACAACAACCAGGCGTTTTCCATCAGCGGGAGTTCGCCCAGCTGTGCGCCCTTTAACTGCCTTGTGTTGCCGGGGTGGAGGCCAACAAGGCAGCCAATATTGATGAGCAGCAGGGCAGCCATATTTTATGGGTTTAGTTCTAATAAAACAGGGCAATGGTCGGAATGGATCGCATCGGCAAGGATAGACACTTTTTTCAGTTTCGGCAGCATAGCCTGCGTAGCCAGGTGATAATCGATACGCCAGCCCAGGTTTTTGGCCCTGGAGTTGGCCCTGAAGCTCCACCAGGTATAATGGTGGGGGTCTTTGTTAAAATGTCTGAAGGTATCGATAAAACCACCATTCAAAAAGAGTTCCATCCATTCCCGTTCTTCGGGCAGGAAACCTGAAGAGTTGGCGTTGGATTTGGGGTTATGGATGTCGATGGCCGTATGGCATATATTGTAATCGCCGGAGATGATCAGGTTGGGGAGCGTTTTGCGTAAGGCTGTAATATAAGCCTCAAAAAAGCGCATAAACTCGTACTTCTTCACCTGCCGTTCATCACCACTTGATCCGGATGGAAGATACACGCTCATCAGGGAGAAGTCGTCAAAGTCGGCCCTTAAGATGCGGCCTTCCTTGTCAATCCATTCTTCACCGCAGCCATATTCAACATGGTTGGGTTTGATTCGGGTCAGAATGGCAACGCCACTGTACCCCTTTTTTTCGGCAGGAAACCAATAGTGATGATAGCCCAGTTGCTCTATTAAAGCAATGATTTCTGGGATTTGCGAAGGCAGGGCCTTAACTTCCTGCATACAGATCATGTCGGCATCGGTAGCCTGCAGCCATCCGAAGAAATTTTTGGTAGAGGCAGAGCGGATTCCGTTAACGTTATAAGAGATAATTTTCATCTGTTTAAATTTTGTTTTTCTTTTGTGATGAAGTGTGGGCCGCTTTTTCCAGCTTAGCGATTTCCTTTTCCAGTTTTCGGGATTCGGAGCGTTTTAAAACAGTAACCGTCATTTTTACATCTTCAAGCGGCCGGTTGTTGCTGTCGGTCTTCACTACTGCAATGCTGTCAATCAGTTCCATTCCTTTAACCACCTCGCCATAAACCGTATAATTGCGGTCTAAATGGGGTGTACCGCCAATGGTTTTATAAATTTCCCTTTGCCAAAGGGGGATTTTGAAATTAAGGCGTTTATTTTCCAGGTCATCCAGGCCCTGGTCTGTAAATATTTTGCCCTGCACCAGGTAAAACTGGCAGCCGCTGGATGCTTTTTCCGGATTATTGTCCCTTGCCGCGGCCAGTACCCCTTTTTTATGGAACAGGCTGTCGCGAAATTCAGCAGGAACGGTATAGCCTACAGTTCCCTCACCAAGCAAAGCACCCGGGAGTGCTGTTTTGGAGTCGGGGTCTCCACCCTGGATCATAAAATCTTTGATCACACGGTGAAAAAGCGTGCCATCATAAGTGCCCGCTGCGGCCAGCTTAAGGAAATTGTCGCGATGCTGCGGGGTTTCATTGTACAATTTGATGATGCATTCGCCGAATGTAGTTTTGATTTTAACATACTGGTGCTTAGGTTTTGCAGAAAATGCTGAAATAAAGCATAGGCAAAGGATTATGGTAAAATAATTCTTCATTATCAGTTTAATTATCCTGCTAAGTTATTTATTTGGCCAGACAATTTCTTATCCTGGATCAACAATTAAGTCGCTGATCCGTTATAGTTTTGTAAATCATTTAAAACCAGTAACGATTATGTCAAACTTAGCCGGGTTTAACACATTTACCAGCAGCCTGCAGGATCAGGGCCAGCTGATGCCAGTGCTTTTTATGGGCCATGGTTCGCCCATGAACGGGATTGAGGACAATGAGTTCAGTGCCAAATGGGTCGAAATGGGCCGAAACATCCCGGAACCCAAAGCGGTAGTGGTGGTATCGGCACACTGGTTTACGCGGGGTACGCAGGTTACGGCAATGGATTTTCCAAAAACGATCCACGACTTTGGCGGTTTTCCGCAGGCCCTGTTTGACGTGGAATATCCGGCTCCCGGTGATCCGGAACTGGCCAAAGAAACTGCCGGACTGATCCATAGCACAGCAGTGGGGCTTGACCACGACTGGGGCCTTGACCATGGGGCCTGGACGGTTGTGCGCCATATGTACCCTAAAGCCAATATCCCGGTACTGCAGCTGAGCATCGATTATACCAAAGATGCGACCTATCATTATAACCTGGCCAAAGAGCTGTCGGCTTTACGTAAAAAGGGTGTGCTGATTTTAGGGAGTGGCAATATGGTGCATAACCTGAGGATGATGAGCTGGGAAATGATCAACGGCGGCGGATACGACTGGGCCCTGGAAATGAATGAGAAGTTCAAAAGCCTGATCATGAACGGGGAACACCAGCCTTTATTGAACTACCAACGCCTGGGTAGCGCGGCCATGATGGCCATTCCTACCCCCGAGCATTACCTGCCCCTGTTGTATACTTTGGGCCTGCAAAATAAAAATGAGGAGGTTTCTTTGTTTAACGACAAAGCCGTGGGGGGCTCGCTGACCATGACCTCGGTTCGTGTAGGGTAATTTACAGCAGTTTTTTTAACCATTTCAGCAGCCGGGACTTGTTTTCATAAGGCGGGTAAATGAGCGCTGTGGTATTGATGGGCGACTGGTAGACTACTGCTCTTTCATGAGAAAAGGCCTTGAAGCCAAAAAAGCCGTGGCAGCTGCCCGTTCCGCTCCCGTTTACCCCACCAAAAGGGAGTTTCGGATTGGAAATGTGGATGAGGACATCGTTGATACAGGCCCCTCCGGAAGAGGTGTTTTTGAGGATGTATTGAATGTTTTTGCGGTTGGCACTAAAAACATATAAAGCCAGCGGCTTGCTTTTATGGTTTACATAAGCAACCGCTTCGCTGAGGGTCTGGTAAGCGATAAGGGGCAGGACAGGCCCAAAGATCTCTTCCTTCATGATGGTCGTTCCTACGGGGATCCGGGCCAGTACAGTTGGGGATATGGTCTGGCTGGATTCATCTTTTTCGCCACCCAGCACCGTGATGGCCCCTTTATCCAGGGCATCTGTTATTAAGTCTGACAGCCTTTCAAAGTGTTTTTTACTGATCAGCTTTGCATAAACTTCGGTATTGAGCTTTCCGTTCTTAAAAAACAAGCGGTTAACGGCCTCTTTATAATATTCGATAAAAGACTGTTGCAGATCGCGGGGGATCAGCACATAATCGGGGGCAATACAGGTCTGGCCCGCATTGATCAGTTTGCCCCAGGCAATTTTTTCGGCTGCTTTTTTCAGGTTGGCCGTTTCCTCTATAATAACAGGCGATTTGCCGCCAAGCTCCAGGGTAACCGAGCTGAGGTTTTTGGCGGCGGCCTGCATAACCAGTTTGCCAATTGCGGTACTGCCGGTAAAAAAGATATGGTCGAAAGGCAGCTCAAGCAACGCAGTGGAAATGCCGGCGTCCCCTTCAAAACAACAGACCTCACGTTCATCAAAACAATCCCTGATCAGCGCTGCAATCACCGAACTGGTAGCCGGGCTCAGTTCAGATGGCTTCAGTATCGCGCAATTGCCCGCAGCTATGGCCGAGATGAGGGGGCTCATGAGGAGCTGAAAAGGATAGTTCCAGGGCGCAATGATCAGGCAGCAGCCCTTTGGCTCGTAACAGATCCTGTTTTTCGCAAAAAGATTACTGATGGTTTTGCCAGCCCTTTTCGGTTTCATCCAGCTGTTCAGGTTATGGATGGCAAAGCCGATCTCACTGTAAATAAAGATCAGTTCTGTAAGCGCACTTTCAAACCGGCTTTTTCGCAGATCACTTTGCAGGGCAGCATAAATTTTTTCCTCATAGCTTTCTATACAGGCCTTTAAGGTTTTTAATTTGTCAATTCTTTGTGCAGCATTGCTGTTTCTAAGTGTATATTTATGTTTTTGCTGGGCTTCAAAAGCGGAGTGCATCATTTGGGGTTCCCGTAAATACTTCATTTGACCGATATTGCAGATGATTAATTAAATATAAGAGATACAAAATGAAAAGGAGATTATTTGTTGTTTTCGTAATTGCAGTATTGGCCCAGGCAGCGATGGCCCAGACCATTAAAACGGGGGTGCTGGTCATCGGGAATGGAAATAATGCAATCGGTGCAGGCTTTCAATCGGCCTTGTCGGGCGTAAAGACCATATTGCTGTTGCAGGAGCCGGAGTTTAATCTTGCTGCAATGGATAAAAACCTGGCCTCGGGACTGGAGCTGACCTTTTTAAATAAAATGCGCAAAGAGAAGGGCATTAAGGACAGCACCGCTGCGGTTTATGTGGATGGGACGAGCGCAAACGTGGTGCTTAAAAACTGGGGCGACAGTGTGAAGAATTTAACGGTGATCCGCAATATAAAATGGTCCAGGATCAAACGCTCGGGCAACAACTGGAATGTGCTGCTGGCAGACGGGAGGACCATAAAACCGGAAGTACTGGTAAATGCCGACCATACTGGCCAGGTAAATACCGCCATTGCGCTGCCGGCCGCTGCAGCCAAACAATGGCAGGCTTTAAGTTATGCCGACAACCTTTACCGCCTGAGTGTAGCTTCAGGCTATGCAGAAGGGGGTGCTACAGGTAATATTCTGCTGATGCACAATTTGCTGCTGCCCGGCCAGGAAAACCTGGTGGTGCTGAATGCGGTTCAGGAGAGCATAGCTGCCGGGCAGGCAGCAGGTGCTACAGCCGCTTATGCAGCATTTTTTAAAACAAAAACCTCATTATCTAATTTAAAGGTGATACAGCGGGAGCTGATTGACCATAAACTTTCGGTAATGCCTTTTGCCGATGTGCCTAGTGCAGACAGCAACTGGAAAGCAATTCAGCTACTTGGCCTTTCGGGCTTTTTGAAGGCTCAGATTGCTGCGGGTACAGCACGCTTTTTGCCGGAGCAGCCGGTAACTATAACTGAAATAAAGGAGCCCGTAAAAAGCTTTTATTATAAGGCACAGATCTGGTTTGACGATTACAAGGAACCTGAAATGAGCATCGGCGCAGTATTGAGCCTGGTTTGTATGGTAGGAAATAAATCGCCCGAAAACACGAGGGAAGAAGTGAAAAAGAAATGGAAGACAGGCTATAAATTTAAAACAGAATTTGACCTGAACCGCATTGCAACGCGCAGGGAATTTGCTGTACTGCTGAACGAGTATTTGAACCCCTTTATTGTGAATATAGATAAAGCAGGAAAGGTGCTGCGGTAGGCCATAGATTTTGTCTATATCTGTATCAAGATTAAGTATCCCTTATATCCCGGTTCCGGTTGTTTTTGAGGGGCGATAGCCGTACCTTTGTGCCATCAAAAAAAACAATAAATACAAAATATAATTATGGCTATAGTAGGTAAAAAATTCCCGAGTGTTAGCATTGATGCGATGTCTGAAATGGGCGATGATCTGAAGATCAATGTATTTGAAGAAGCAGTTAGTAAAGAAAAAAAAGTATTGTTATTCTGGTATCCAAAAGATTTCACTTTTGTTTGTCCAACTGAACTGCATGCTTTTCAAGCGGCCTTACCTGATTTTGAAAAAAGAAATACCATTGTAATTGGTGCTTCTTGCGATACCAATGAAGTTCATTTTGCCTGGTTAAATACCGCAAAGGACAACGGTGGTATTGAAGGTGTAACTTACCCGATCCTGGCGGATACACACAGGCATCTGGCCAATATTTTAGGAATTGTTGATCAGGAAGTGGAGTATGATGAAGAAGGAAACGAATCTTTCAGTGGTTCAAATGTTACTTTCAGGGCTACTTACCTGATTGATGAGACGGGTAAAGTGTTCCACGAAAGTGTAAACGATATGCCTGTTGGCAGAAATGTAAAAGAATACCTGCGTTTAATAGATGCTTATGCCCATGTACAGAAACATGGTGAAGTATGCCCTGCAAACTGGGAAGAAGGTAAGGAAGCGATGAGTGCGAACAGGACCGGCGTTGCAGAATATCTGAGCGCTAATTAATTAATCAACGAAAATATGTTTTTAGAATTAACAGAAGATAATCTTCAGCAATATGTGGCCGATAACAACAAGGTGATGGTTCAGTATGCCGCATCCTGGTGTGGAAACTGCAGGATCATGAAGCCAAAGTTTAAAAAACTGGCAGCAGAAAATGAAGATGTAACCTTCCTTATTGTTGATGCTGAAAAACTTCCGGGTTCACGTAAACTGGCAAACGTTGATAATTTGCCAACTTTTGCGGCCTTTGAAGGCGGAGCCCTGGTTGATCAGGTTCAGACCAATAAGGCAGAAGTTTTAAATGAGTTATTTGATAAGATAAGATCATGAAGATACCAGTAATAAGACAGCTGTTTGAAAACAGCACGCCTGAAAATCTGGAAGCTACTTTAACGGTTTTAGAGGCTTATTGTGAGTTCAGGGGCGTAAATGAGCAGGAGATTGATGTGGCAGGAGAGCTGATCACCAATATCTGTGGCGCACTTGAGGTGCATGAGAGCGTAAAATCGGGAATGGCCGAAAGAGATGCACTGAATGCTTTTGGGCAGAAGGTAATGGGCTCTATCGATCGATAATTTAGCCTGTAACATATAAAAAAGGGAGGTTCCATTGGAACCTCCCTTTTTTATTATAAGCTGGCCACGGATCCTTTAAGCGAGGTTCCGTCCGGCATTTACAATACCATATACAGTTCTGATGGCCAGCTTTTCGTAAGATTGTTGTTCCTCAGCGGTGATTTCAGTTTGCAATCTTTCCAGGGCATAATGCTGGATCAATACCAATGGCAATACAATTTTCTCCCTTACGGCAATAGAGCGCTTCTCTACAGGATAATTTTCCATTAAAGTCTCATGACCCGAAAGCTTCAGCAGCATGCTTTTGGACAGCTCAAATTCATCGTGCAGCATTTTCCAGAAAGCCCCGTATTCTTTGTCGTTTGCAAAGTGGGCGGTGATGGCAAAATCGGACTTGCTCATAGACATCATACAATTGTCGATGATGGTTTTGAAATACCCTGATTCCTGATAGGTTTTTACCACCTTGTCCCAGTTGCCCAGTTTTTCCTGGTTCTTCAGGGCCGTGCCCATGCCATAAAAGCCAGGTATGTTTTGCTTTAACTGACTCCATGCGGTTACAAAGCTGATGGCCCTGAGGTCTTCCAGTTTTAAAGCCCCTCCGGAATTCCGTTTTACAGGCCTGCTGCTGATGGTAATTTTTGAAAGAAGGCTTAACGGAGAGAATTTTTCCAGATAGCTTAAAAATAAAGGATGTTTGCGCAGGTCTACAAAGGCTTCATAACTCTCTTTTGCCATTACATCCAGCAGTTCCTTGTGCAGCGGGTCGAGCAGGATGTTATGGGTTTCTTTGATGCCGGCAGATATTCCTGCATTGATCAGTTGCTCAATGTTGAACTCAGCACTATCGATAGATCCGTATTGTGAACTGATGGTTTGGCCTTGAATGGTAAGCTGGATGTTTTTGTTCGCAATCTCTTTACCCATCGAGGCATAAAAACGGTGTGTTTTGCCTCCGCCCCTTGAAGGCGGGCCCCCACGGCCGTCAAAAAAGGCAAGTTGTATGTTGTGTTTATTTGCCGTTTCTGTTAAAGCTACTTTTGCGTTAAAAATAGACCAGTTGGCCATCAGGTAACCTCCGTCTTTTGTACTGTCGGAGAAGCCCAGCATGATGTGTTGTTTATTGCCTCTTCTTTTCAGGTGTTTTTTGTAAAAAGGATGGGCGTACAGGGTTTCCATAATCCCTCCAGCATCGGCAAGATCATGTACAGTCTCAAAGAGGGGTACAAAATCTATGGAAAGGTCTGTCTCTTCCCAGCCGTTCCAAAGGAAAAGTTCCATCAGCTGCAGGATATCGCTGGCCTGCTGGCAATTGCTGATGATGAAACGGTGGCAGGCCAGTTCTCCGTTGCTTTCCTGGATCTGTTTGATCTCTGTAATGGTTTGCAGGGTATCATTGATCAGGGAATCTTTGTTTTCACTATAATTGATCCTCGCACTTTTAAAAGAAAGGGCCTTGATCTTTTCCGCTTCGGAAAGGCTGTCGTAGTTTTCAGGGAATAAAGAAATGATCGGTTTGCGCTGACGGCAGAAGGCATGTACATCCCTGAGCACACGGCTGTCCTGTCTGATGTCGAGAGAGGCAAAATGACTGCCATATAGCTCTACCTTACGGATGAGGTCTGAGGCAAGGTCTGCAAACAGGCCGTCGTGGTCGTCCATCAGTGTAGCCCGGATGTTATTGAGGTTTTCGATTAAAAAATCGGCAATGTTTTCCGTTTCTATATTGGGATCAAAGGCGTTTTTGTACAATACGTCCTGTACAATGGCAATATGTTCTTCTACACCACGGAAGGTAATGCGACGTTTCAGGTTCCTGAAATCGCGGTAATAACACCTGAACAGGATCTGTCTCAGCATTTTTGAAACCTGTATGGTAGAATCGGTATGTACATTTGGATTACCGTCACGGTCGCCACCAGGCCAGAAGCCCAGCTCGATGATCTTTTTAGATTCGAGGTTATAATCGTTAAGGCTTTTGTCTATTTCAGACTGTATGTTGGCTGCGGCAAAGTAAAATACATTTTCCAGGTACCAGGCCAGGCTTAGGGCCTCATCAACCGGAGTTGGTGATTTTTTATTGAAAAAAGGTGTTTTGCCCAATTGCTGCAACAACAGGTTTATGGTAGAGATGTCGTTGGTTTTAAGGGCCGTAGTGAGGTCTGTAATGATAGAAAGTACACTGCCAGGGTAAAACTGGGTGGGGTGTGCGGTGAGCACCAGGCGCAAAGAAAACTCGTCAATGAGTTTTTCGATCTTATCGTTCAGGGCTTTGTTGTCTATTCCCTTTTTAAGGTAAGACAGCAGGGCATTGTGCTCATCAGCGGCATTCAGTTTATTAAATGAAGCATCTTCTACCGCATCAAACAATACCACCTGACGTTCTATGTACTGGATAAAGCGGAACAGGAGGTCAATAATGTCTTTATTTGAGTTGTTTTGGGTATACTTCTTAAAAAAAGCATCAATAATAGTTGCCGGAGTCTGGTGGTTGTTTATGCCATCTTCACAGTATTTAATAAATAAGGGTAATAAGGTACCGGTATCTTTCACCTTGTAAAACGGAAGGGTAAGAAAAAGACTATTGTAAAGCTCGAACCGGGATACGACCTCATTGTTAAATATAGACTCTCTCTGACCTTTTGCTCGCTGTTTCTGCATCATAATTTAAACGAAATATTTTCGCGCTTAATTTACCACAAATCATCGAAATAACGGCTTAAACAGGGCAATAAATTTA
Organism: Pedobacter heparinus DSM 2366; assembly: GCF_000023825.1. Taxonomy (NCBI): domain Bacteria; kingdom Pseudomonadati; phylum Bacteroidota; class Sphingobacteriia; order Sphingobacteriales; family Sphingobacteriaceae; genus Pedobacter; species Pedobacter heparinus. The sequence continues at coordinate 5,140,707 of NC_013061.1, read as the reverse complement.
TTTTGATTTGTTTTTTTAAATCTTTAACTTAGATACATAAAGATTAAATAAATCTTAATTGTTATTTTTTTGGGGTAAAACAGCCGTCAGGATTTTTCTGACGGCTGTTTTTTTTTAATGCAGATCTGCCGGAACGGCAACGTTCTTTTTAAATTTCTGAAGATACAGGAGCGGGATAGAACACAAAAGGATCAGCCCGGCCACCCAGTACGCATCACTGTAAGTGAGCAGCAATGCCTGTTTGGTTACAGTGCCTTCTATAGCTTTTGTGGCCAGGGCCTTTGCATCCAGATAAGTATAGCCTTTGGCCATAAAATTTTGGATAAAGCCGTTAAAGCGGTCGGTAAAAGCCGGATTGTATTCGTTGATGTTGACCAGCAGATTGCTGCGGTGAAAACCCTGACGCACATGGATGAGGGTAGTTAAAGCGGCAATACCAAATGAACCACCCAACTGTCTCATCATGTTATTGAGGCCTGAACCCTGGCCAATTTCAGCCCCTTTAAGGTCCTGAATGGCCAAGGTGGTAAGCGGTACAAATAACAGGGCCATACCCACACCTCTGATCATCAGGGGCAGGAAGAAATCATTGGTGCCCGATTGCAGGGTGGACTTGCTGAGCATAGAGCAGAATACAAAAAAGAGGAACATCCCTATGGTTGCCATAAACTGGGCAGGAATGTTTTTCTTGAGCATAATTCCGATAAAAGGCATCATCACGATGGTACAGAGCCCCCCGGGAAAGAGCAGTTCTCCTGTCTGAAGCGGAGAGAAGCCCAGTAAATTCTGGCAGAATACAGGGAACACGAATACGGATCCGTATAAACCAAAGCCTAAAATAAATGAGGTGAACATCCCCACAGAAAAACTGCGGTGGCGCATGATCTTGAAGTTTACAATAGGGTGGTCTGTACTCAGCTCTCTCCAGATGAACAGGAGCAGGCCAAGTACCGAAGTTACGGCGAGCGCCGTGATGTAAGGCGTAGCAAACCAGTCCTCACTTTCCCCTTTTTCCAATACGGTCTGTAAGCTACCTACCGCAACGGCCAATAATACAATTCCCCACCAGTCGACCGGCATACCTTTGCCATCCTTCGGCGTTTCCCGTACAAACATATACGTACAGTACGCGGCGAGGATGCCGACGGGAATGTTTACATAAAATATAAGCGGCCAGGTGCTGATCTCGAGCAGGTAACCACCAATTGTGGGGCCAACAGTGGGGCCTACTACCGCACCCAAACCAAATAAAGCAGTTGCGATACCCACATCCTCGCGGGGCCAGGTTTCAATTAAGATGGCCTGGGCAGTTGAAATTAAACCCCCACCTGCAAGACCCTGCAAAATGCGGAAAGCGATCAGCTCTTCCAGGTTAGTTGCATTACCACAGAGAAAAGAGGCTACGGTGAACAGGACGATGGAAAACAGGAAATAGTTTTTTCGTCCGAAACGGCTGCCAAGCCAGCCGGACATCGGCAATACAATTACATTGGCAACTGCATAACCGGTAGACAACCAGGCCACATCTTCGAGTGTTGCGCCCAGGTTGCCCTGTATCTGAGGGATCGCCACGTTTACAATGGTGGTATCAATCAGCTCCAAAAGAGAAGCTGTGATCACTGTAAAGGTGATGATCCACTTTTTTAAACCTTTCTCGGCCATTGTTTAATCTTTTATAGAGACAGAAACCTTAACGCTCATTCCGGGGCGCAGTTTGGCAAGGATCTCTTTGGGGGCTTTGGTTATTTTTATTTTCACAGGTACACGCTGCACTACCTTTACAAAGTTTCCGGTAGCATTATCGGGTGGGAGCAATGAACCCTTTGCGCCGGTGATGGGCGCAAAATTGTACACTTCGCCCAATACCTCGTCGCTGGGATAGGCATCCACATCTATTTTAACTTTTGAGCCTGTTTTGATATCTTCCAGCTGGGTTTCTTTAAAGTTTGCGGTAATGTAGATGCTGTTGTCGTTTACAATGGAAAACAAAGCCTGTCCGGCTTGTACCAACTGCCCTTTCTGTACATTCTTTTTAGAAACGATGCCCGTTGCCGGAGCTTTGATCTCGGTGTACGACAGCTGCAGGCGTGCAAAATCGACATCGGCCTGGTGCTGGGTGACGGTATTGCTGCTTACTGCAAGCTGCGACTGGCTGGTGCCTACCTGTTTTACTGCCGCATTGTACTGATCGTTTGCAGCGGTAAAAGCAGCCTGCGCAGATTCTTTTTGTGCTTTGGCCTGATCAAATTGCTGCTGGGTTACAGAACCGTCTTTTACCAGGTTGGCATAGCGCTCATAATCTTTCTGGGCAAGGTTCAGCTTAACTTTGGCGGCCTCAATATTGGCTTTGGCCGTACTGGTATTTGCTGCTGTGGCAGCAATCTGCGATTCAGAAACACCAACACCTGCACTGGCCCCTTTTTGTCCGGCCAGGGCTTGTTCCAGTTTTAGCTTATAGTCACGGTCGTCCAGTTTAACCAGTACCTGTCCTTCGGTAACATGGGTGTTTTCTTCGAAGTTTATTTCCTGAACATAACCCCCAACGCGGGAAACTACCGGGCTGATGTCGCCATCGATCTGGGCATCGTCCGTATCTACATGTTTGCTGTAATAGAGGTATTCTTTGGTACCAAATATGGCGCCTAAAATGATCAGTACGCCCAATATGATAGGGATAACTTTATTCTTTTTTTTCTTTTCAGTTGTCATTGCCTGATTTGTTTTGGTGTTTATTGAGAAATTTTTCCGGTAGATTTTAGTAAAGTATAATAAGCCAGACCTGCATCGGCTTTAGCCAGTTCGAGGTTAATTTTAGCCTGATAAAGCAGGGTTTCGGCATCAATCCTGTCTATTGCCGAAGCGACATTGTTTTTATATTTTGAGGCCAGCAATTTGTCGTTTTCTGTAGCCTGGGCAATGGATGTTTCCAGTACCCTGATCTTATTTAGGGCCAGCTGGTAGCGCTGGTAATTGCTGTTGATCTCCGTTTTAACCTGGTCAGAAAGGATGTCTTTTTGTAGCTCTACCTCTTTTTGCTGAATTCTGGCATCGGTTACCTTGTGTTTGTTGGTCCACAGGTTACCAATATTCCAGGAGATGTTGGCCCCCAGGGTTACCGGCATAATGTACTGGTCTGTTGGCGGTACAAATTTGCCACTCGGGTTAATGTAATAGAGGTTAGCGCCTACCCCAACAGTAGGAAGGGTATTGGCTTTTACCGACTTGATATTGACATCGGCCACCTTGTTTTGAAGGTCCAGCTGTCTGAGTTCCTGTCTGCTGCCCAGGGCGAGGTCGATGTAACTGCTTAAAGGTCCGATGGCTTTTGCTGCGGCATCCGGATCGGCAATTTCGATCTGCGTATTTTCGTTTAATCCGAGTAAAATATCCAGGTTGTAGTTAATGATCTTGCGGTTGTTTTCTGCCTCCATATCGGTTAGCGAGATATTTGCCTGTTGCAGCTGGAACCTCAATACATCATTTTTGGTTACAATTCCCTGTTCAAAAAAGCGCTGCGCCTGTTTAAGCTGACTGTCGATAGACTCCAGGTTTTGTGCGATAACTTTTTTGCTTTGCATCACTTTAAACAAGGAATAATAGGTGTTGATGACAGCGTAGCTGATCTCTTCTTTGTTTTTATCCGCATCCAGGCGCGCCACATCGGAAAGCAGCCGGGTAGATTCTTCGGCATATTTCAATTTTCCGCCGCCATAAACCAGCTCTTCAACAGCAGCAGTACCGATAAAGGCATCTGCGCGCTTGGGCAGATGGATCGGGTTGCCGCCGCCAATGCTTAAGGTGTTGGTGGGGATTTCGGCATGGTTGTACAAAAACGATGCCTTTGCGCTTGGTAAAGCATTGTCTTTAACCATGTTTAACTGCGCAATGGCCTGCTCTACTTTATTTTGCGATAGTTTTAGATTTTTGCTGTTCTCTATCCCAAGGGCGATAGCCTCCTGCAAGCTTAATTTTTTTATGTCCTGGGCGTAGAGGATTCCCGGGATAATAAATGTTAAGAAGCTTAATCTGATTGATTTATGTATCATTTTTTGGTGTTAAATACGTGATGATGAGGTCTTTTAAATGGGTAATCAACCGTGCTGTGATCACTTTACGGTCTTCTTCGTTGTTAATGTCGAGCGTTGTTCCTGAAGTAATTTTAGACGGAGAGATGGCTACATTGCTGATGGTGCCCATTAAGGTAGCGATCAGCATCCTGACATCTACCTGCCGGAAACTTCCATCGGCAATGCCTTCATTAATAATCCTTTCGATGACAAACAAATTCTCGGCCATGGAGTTTTTTATTTTAAAAAACATTTCAGGGCGGTGTGGTAAAGAGAGTTCCCTGTGCATCATTTTATGCAGGCCATGATTGCAGAGGATCCTTGAGGCATAGCCTTCAATTACTTTAAGTAATTTTTCCATGCCCGATAACCTGTCCTGGGTAATGCTGGTAAGCTGGGTGTTAAAATCGGCTATCCTTTTGCTCATGATCTCCATGAATACCCCTTCCTTTGAGCCAAAGTAGTAATTGATCATGGCCATGTTGGCACCGGCCTCTTTTGCAATGTGACGTGTAGAAGTTGCCTCATAACCGAGTTCGGCAAACAGCTTTTCTGCTGCTTCCAGGATATTGGCCTTCTTGTCTATCTTTTCCATTTGAAAATTTGTGCTGACAAAATTAATCAATCGATTGATTAATTTAATAATTGCTCAGGATATTTTAAATAATTGACCAAAAGCTGACAAGTGTTTGCTATTTTTAATGTGCGCCAAGATTGGGGGCGATGAGGACCATTGTGGGTGGAAATATAAATTTAAGCTGATGAGAACTAATGTAATCAAGTTTTGTGCAGTATACGCTGGCCTGTTATTGCTTTCCTTTCGGGCCGACATTAAGTCGACTGAAACCAGGGCTGCCTGGCTGCGGATCAATCTGCTGGGCTATCAGCCGCAAGCCATAAAAGTGGCTGTTTGGGTAAGTCAGGATGAAACTGAGCTGCCGCAAAAGTTTGAAATTATAGAAAAGGAAAGCGGAAAAGTAGTCTATACCTCTGGAAACATTAAGCTTTTTGGTGCTTACGGACCTTTTAAAAGATCGGCCAGGTTAAACTTTAGTGATTTTACCCTTCCGGGACGCTACTTTATCAAAGCAGGAAGTGTGCAATCTCCTGAACTGATCATTGACAAGCATGTTTATAACCATACAGCCGATTTTGCCCTGAGGTATATGCGCCAGCAGCGAAGCGGGTATAACCCCTATCTGAAAGACAGCTGCCATACCCGGGATGGTTATACGATGTACGGGCCAATGCCCGACAGTACACATATAGATGTTAGCGGAGGCTGGCATGATGCCTCTGATTACCTGCAATATGCCACCACATCGGCCAATGCTACTTATCATTTGCTGGCCGCTTATCGTGATTTTCCAGGTGTTTTTACAGACCAGTACCTTGCCAATGGCCTTGAAGGTAAAAATGGCCGGGCAGACATACTGGATGAAGCCAGCTGGGGATTGCAGTGGTTACTGAAAATGCACCCCCGTAAGGATTGGATGTTTAATCAGATTGCAGACGACAGGGACCACCAGGGCTTGCGGCTGCCTACAAAAGACAATGTAGATTATGGGAAAGGAAGCGAGAGACCGGTTTATTTTGCCAATGGGAAACCGCAGGGCCTGGGTAAATATAAGAACAGGGCAACCGGAACGGCTTCAGTTGCCGGTAAATTTAGCAGTGCCTTTGCCTTGGGACAGCGACTATTTAGGGGAACAGACGCAGCATATGCCAAATTGCTGGGTGAAAAAGCCAGATCTGCCTATGCTTTTGGCTTAAAACAACCCGGGGTGCAGCAAACAGCGCCAAACCGGGCCCCATATTTTTATGAAGAGGACAATTGGACGGATGATATGGAGCTGGCTGCGGCAGAACTGTACCAGACTTTTGGTGGGAAAAAATATTTCCGGCAGGCAGCGGTTTATGCCAGGAAGGAGCCGGTGATCCCATGGATGGGTGCCGACACTGCCAGGCATTATCAATGGTACCCTTTTCATAATTTTGGACATTATGAAATTGCGAAAGCAAAACAGCAGGGAATTTCGGAACAGGCAACCGGTTATTACAGGGCGGGCCTGGAAAAGGTTTGGGACAAGGCCAGGAACAATGCTTTTTACAGAGGTGTTCCTTTTATCTGGTGTTCCAACAATTTGACGGCTTCTTTTGCCATTCAGGGATATCTGTATGGAAAGCTGAGCGGCGACCAGCAGTTTGAGGAGCTGGTGCAGGCCAATTTTGACTGGCTTTTTGGTTGCAACCCATGGGGTACCAGTATGGTATACGGCTTACCTGCCTGGGGCGATACCCCCAAAGACCCCCATTCGGCACTAACGCACCTGTATCAATATCCTGTTGACGGAGGTCTGGTTGATGGCCCCGTGTATGGGAGCATTTATAAAAACCTGATTGGTATTAAACTGGTACAGCCGGATGAATATGCTGGATTTCAATCCGGGTTGGTGGTTTACCATGATGATTTCGGTGATTACAGTACAAATGAGCCCACAATGGACGGTACAGCTTCGCTGATCTATTTACTGGCTGCTTTTGATAGCAGGACGAGCGGGAAATAAAAAAATAATTCAATATCTTTGAGGCCTAAGAATTCATGAGATGATTAAAGAAGAGAACAACAACACTTTTGATTGGGTTTATTACGTTTTAGGCCTGTTTTTTGGTATTTTAACTGCTGCAATTATATCCGGTAGCTTTGGCTGGTCTATCCTTGGAGGAGTTATAGGATTTATATTCGGTGCTGTTTTCTTAAACGGTATTGTTAAAGGACGTCAGTACTAGTTAATACTTATTACCTTAAAGGGATTGGTTTGATGAAAAGATTAAGTTTATTCGCAATACTTGCGATCTTTGCCTTAGCTGTTTACGGACAGGAACCTAAATTTGCACCTGTAGATGCCAGCCCCGCTGATATTGTATACTATCCTTTAAACGCGGCCAAAGTAAAAGACGGCTCAACGCCCCTGATCAAACTGATCTATTCCAGGCCTTCAAAGAAAGGAAGGGAAATTTTTGGTGTGCTGGAGCAGTTTGACAAGGTATGGCGTGTAGGTGCAAATGAATGTACAGAGATCAGGTTTTACACCCGGGCCAGCATTGGGGGCAAATATATAAAAGCAGGTACCTATAGCCTGTTTGCCATCCCTGCCCGGGATAAATGGACGCTGATCATCAACAGACAAACAGATCGCTGGGGCGCTTTTAGCTACAACCAGGACCAGGATGTGGTACGGGTTGAAGTGCCGGTTAAAACACTGGACAAACCGGTCGAGGTTTTGTCTGTCACCTTTACAGCCCAGCCACAAGGGGCCAATATGGTATTGGCCTGGGACCGTACGCAGGTTGAACTTCCTATTGCTATAAAGTAAAACTTAAACGGCAACCTTAATGGCTGCCGGCAATAAACTTTAAGCCTAAAATAGAGCCAATCAGCGTTGCAATAAAAAAGATCCTCCAAAAATTAACCGGTTCCTCAAAAAAGAAGATACCAACAAGGACAGTGCCTACTGCACCTATGCCTGTCCAAACGGCATAAGCAGTACCCATAGGTAATGTTTGTATGGCTTTGTTTAACAATAAAAAACTAAGGGAGATGCAAACAAAAAATGCAGCGCTCCATTTTATATTGCTAAAATTGTTTGACAGCTTTAAGCAGGTGGTAAAACCAACTTCAAAAAGACCTGCAATAACTAAAATGATCCAACTCATAATCTAAATATTTTCTGCAAAAATACCCCGAATTAAACAGGAAGTTTTTTACAAATGTTAAAAAATAAGGCTTCAGGTATTTTATCTTTACAAAAACAACCTGCACTTGCAAAATATTCTAAAAAAAATAAAAAGCATTTATCCCTTAAAAGAACAGCAACTAAATCAATTGCTGGAGCTGATGGAAAAGATAGAATTGCCCAAAGGCCGGCTGGTTATTCATACAGGTCGTGTCGAAAAGTCGGTTTTTTTTATTGAAAAGGGAATTGCCAGAGCTTTTTGTGAGGGCCCTGAAAGTCAGATCACCTTTTGGTTTGGGATGGAGGGAGACCTGTTGTTTTCTTACAACAGCTACATCAATGGGTTGCCGGGCTATGAGAGTATAGAGTTGCTGGAAAACAGTACATTGTATGAAATCAAGACAGCAGAACTGGAAGTTCTTTTTCAACAGGATGCTGCATTTGCGAACTGGGGAAGGAAGCTTGCCGAGCTGGAACTGATCAAATCGGAAGCTTGTTTTATAGGGCGGCTCTTTAAAACGGCATCCGAACGTTATGCTGAACTTTTGCGCGACAACCCGGCACTGATCCAAAGGATCCAGCTGGGATATATTGCTTCTTACCTTGGAGTAACCCAGGTAACTTTAAGCAGGATCAGGGCAGAGCTCAGGGCTTAAGCATTTTCCGATGTGAAACCGGCAATCCGGCTTAGAGGTAGCGGCTTTTAATGATTTGGGTATGGTGGATGATATGACCTGCAATGACGAAAAGTAAGGCCCTTACCGTAATCTGTCTTTCAGCGGCTGTTCCGCTCCTGTTCAGTTCAGGCTCCGTCAAAGAACCAAAGAGGTACAGACCCGATTTCCTTAACAAAGCGAATTCTTCCGAAAAACTCAGCAGGCTCCTGTCCTTAAAATGCGCATTGGCTACATAATCATCTTCTTCAAATCCGGGAAGCGCATGGTTTTCGGCACGTGCAAAACAAGTCAGACGGTAAGTAAGGATCCGCTCCGTATCAATAATATGGCCAATGAGCTCCTTAATGGTCCATTTTCCAGGGGCATAGGCGTAATCTGCTTTTTCGACCAGACTGTTTATAAAATCCGGGAAATCTGAAGCCTGTTTTTTAAGGACTTCCAATGCATCCCCTTCTACCAGGCTGATGTATTTTTCACCCCATGCGGGATACTCATGTATTTGAGGTCGGTTCATAGGTAATGCTACTTTTTAAAATGATACGAAAGGTTGTGCCTTTGCCCAGTTCGGAATCTTTGACAAAGATCTGTCCGTTGTGGTAATTTTCAATGATCCGTTTGGTAAGCGAGAGGCCCAGTCCCCAGCCACGTTTTCGTGTGGTATAACCAGGCTGAAATACAGCATCAAACTTTGAGCGTGCAATGCCTTTGCCGGTATCGGTCACGTCTATGAATACTTCCTCCTTGGTTAAGTTTTCTATGATGTTAATGGTAATGTTGCCTTCGTTCTCGATGGCATTGGCGGCATTTTTAAGCAGGTTTTCTATAACCCAGTCGAAAAGCGGAACATTGAGCAAAGCGCGTACCTGCTCGTCGCCAATAATGCTGAACACGATCTTGTCTGAGGTGCGGAGTTTAAAATACTCCATGAAGTTATAAATGACAGTATATACCACATGGTCTTCCACAATAGGTTTGGAGCCGATTTTGGAAAAACGGTCGGTAATCACTTCGAGCCGTTTGATGTCGTTTTCCATTTCGGCAATTAAGGGGTCATCTTCTGCATCGAAGCGCGACTTGATCAGTTCAACCCAGGCCATGAGTGATGAGATGGGCGTGCCCAGCTGATGTGCGGTTTCTTTGGCCATCCCTACCCATACCTGGTCCTGTTCTGCTTTGCGGGCCGAACTGAAAGCAATATATGCTGTAAGTAAAAACAGGCCGATTACGGCAAGCTGGATGTAAGGGAAATACCGGAGCTGGGTTAAGGTTGCGGAGTCTTTATGATAAATATACCAACGCGTATCATCGCCCCCTAAAATGGGTGTTGCGGGGTGTTGCTTCTTCATTTTCCTGAGTTCCCTGGCAAAATAAGCAGGGTCGTAATTGACGTTGGCCTTTTTTTCCAGATCGTAATTGGTCTTGGTAGAATCAAGCCCCTGGTAACTGATGATGTCCCCTTTCGAATCCGTCATGATGACGGGCAGTTTGGTATTTGTTCTGATCAGGTCGATCAGACCGGTATAACGGTCGTCGTCGTACATGGCCAGGGTTTGTTCAGTTACCTTTACATACAGCTGGAACTGCAGCTGCTCTTCCCTTTCCATTTTTTTAACAAAGAAATCGCTGTAAAAGACAGAAGCTGTGCCTATAACAATGGCAAAGATCAGTAAGAAGAATTTCCAGCGGCGCTTTTTCTCGTACGGGTTCATAGATTATAAGGGCAAATTACAAAATAGCATTTAAAAATGCAGGATTAAGCAATTAAATAATCGGGCAATAGGTGTAAAGCACCTGCAAAGCAGAAAAAGGCTGACATGCTATTTACTTTATTTTGATAATTACTGGTTTTTAACCTGCTTGAGCAAGAGGATAGCAAGAGAATAGCAAGAGGAAAGCAGGAGAAAAGCAAGACAAATATACAACCGTACTGATACTAAACAGCCTGCTTTTTTAATGTTGGAACACATCAGATCAATGGGCTGGCAAACGCGTAAAAAATATATCTTTGCAGAAGTAATTATGGAAAAGAAAGTAAGAGTAAGATTTGCCCCCAGCCCAACAGGGGGATTGCATTTGGGTGGTGTACGCACTGCTTTATTCAATTATCTGTTTGCCAAAAAACACAATGGCACGTTTATTTTACGGGTTGAGGATACAGACCAGACCCGTTTTGTAGCCGGTGCGGAAGAATACATTACTTCCTGCCTGGATTGGTGTGGCTTAACACCCGACGAAAGTCCGGAACAAGGTGGGGCGTTCGGGCCTTATCGCCAAAGCGAAAGAAAATCTACTTATAAACAATACGCAGATCAGCTGATTGCAGATGGCTTTGCTTATTATGCTTTTGATACTCCTGAAGAACTGGAGGCAAAGCGCAAAGCGGTGCCGAATTTTACCTATGGCCTGGCCAACAGGTTGGAAATGAGGAATTCCCTGAGCCTGACAGCAGAAGAGGTAAATGTGCTGCTTGCAAATCATACCCCTTATGTTGTACGGATTAAAATGCCTGCAGATGAACTGGTTTCTTTTACAGACCTGATAAGAGGATATGTTAGTTTTGATACCAATTTAGTTGACGACAAAGTTTTACTGAAGGCAGATGGTATGCCGACCTATCATCTGGCGGTTGTGGCAGACGACAGGGCAATGGAGATCAGCCATGTTTTCAGGGGTGAAGAATGGCTCCCATCGGCACCCATCCATATTTTATTGTGGCGGTATTTAGGCTGGGAGACTGAAATGCCGCAATGGGTGCACCTGCCCTTGATCTTAAAGCCGGATGGTAATGGTAAATTAAGCAAAAGGGATGGCGACAGGCTGGGCTTTCCGGTATATGCACAAAACTGGACAGACCCCAAAACAGGCGATCTGACTAGAGGCTTTAAGGAACTTGGCTTTATGCCGGAAGCATTTGTTAACCTGCTGGCCATGCTGGGCTGGAATGATGGAACAGACCAGGAGTTGTTCACTTTAGCGGAATTGATTGATAAATTTTCTGTGGAGCGGATCAGCAAGGCCGGGGCTAAATTTGATTTTGAGAAAGCAAAATGGTATAACCACGAATGGATCAAAAATGCGACAGCAAAAAAGCTGCTCCCTTTTGTGAAAGATTCCTTTACTGCCGAGGGCATGGTGCTGAATGATGATGTAAGATTGGAACAGGTCATTGACCTAATTAAAGATCGCTGTAATCTGCTAACTGATTTTGTACCACAAAGCAGCTATTTTTTTATTGCACCCGAAGTTTATGACCTGGCTTCGGTGAAGCCAAAATGGACACCGGAAAAGGCGGCTTTTTTTGAAGCTTATACCCTGGACGTAAAAGATGGACCGGCTGCAGCGGAACTGGAAGAAAAGTTTAAAGAACTTGCCGGAGCGCATAATTTTAAACCGGGAGAACTGATGCTCCCTTTAAGGATTATGCTGGTAGGCGGAAAATTTGGACCTGGGGTTTTTGATATTGCAGTAAACCTTGGCGCAGCAGAAACCATCAAAAGAATCCATAAAGCGATAGCCGCGTTTAATTAATCTGCATTTTCTTTTATTTTTGGTATAACAATTGTCGCAATTTTTATAAACAAAACTAAAAAAATTGATATGCAGTGGTTCGGTAAAGGAAGTGGTAATATTGACGACAGAAGAGGGATGAGCGGAGGCGCAAAACTCGGGGGTGGTGTTGGTATTATCATTATTGTTTTAGGTTTACTTTTTGGTAAAGACCTTACAGGAGTAGTTAGTCAGTTGCCTGTTGGAGAGGTAACACAAACAGAGGGCAAGACCGGCGATCCTACGGACGCAGAGGGTAAATTTGTTGACGGCGTGCTGGAGTCGACCAACCAGGTTTGGGAAAAGCAGTTTGAAACCATGGGTCAGCAATATGAAAAACCCAGGATGGTGCTGTTTTCCAATATGGTACAATCCGCCTGTGGAAATGCGAGTTCGGCTGTAGGCCCTTTTTACTGTCCCGCAGACCATAAAGTATACATAGATCTAACATTTTATCAGGATTTAAAGGACCGTTTTGGTGCCGCAGGAGATTTTGCTCAGGCCTATGTGATTGCACATGAGGTTGGGCATCATGTACAGAACCTGCTGGGGATTTCTGACAAACTTCAGCAGGCCAGGGGCCGTGTAAGTGAAAAGGAGTACAACCGCCTGTCTGTTAAACTGGAATTACAGGCAGATTTTTTTGCAGGGCTTTGGGCCCATCAGGCACAGAATTTAAAAGATTTTAAACTGGAAGAAGGCGATATTGAAGAGGCTTTGACGGCTGCCAATGCCATTGGCGACGATAAGCTTCAGAAACAGGCACAGGGAGAGGTGGTGCCAGATGCATTTACCCATGGTACATCGGCACAACGGATGTACTGGTTTAAAAAAGGCTTTGATACCGGAGACATAAGGCAGGGTGATACCTTTAATTCCAGTAGTCTGTGATGTTTCTGCAACAAAATGGTTATATATAAGTTTAAACTTATAAACTTGTATAAATTAATGTTTAACAATTACACAAGATGCTAAAAGCCTTATTTATTTTTAATAATGATATTAATAGTAGATGATACCCCCGAGAACCTGATTTCATTAAAGAAGGTTCTGGAGAGACATAACTTTGAAGTTGATACTGCATCATCAGGCGAAGAAGCCTTAAAAAAAGTACTTAAAAATGAATATGTACTGATCATTCTGGATGTTCAGATGCCCGGAATGGATGGCTTTGAAGTAGCAGAAGCAATTTCTGGCTATAGCAAGGCGAAAGAAACAGCGATCATCTTTTTATCTGCAGCAAATACAGAGCTTAAATTTATTACCAAGGGCTATTCATCAGGTGGACTGGATTACATTACCAAGCCTGTAGATATGGGGGTTTTACTGTTAAAAGTGAAAACATTTTACCGGATTTATGAACAGAGCCGGAAACTGATAGAAATACAAAAAGCCTTGCTGGATGAAATTGAGTTCAGAAAAATGGCAGAAAGGAAAAAGGATGAATTTATCAGCATTGCGAGCCACGAATTAAAAACCCCGCTTACCAGTGTTAAAGGTTATGTGCAGTTGCTGGGCAGGAGCGTAGATAAGGGAGATATCCCTACGGTAAAAAAACACCTGGCCAAGGCGCAGGTACAGCTGGAAAAGTTAAATGAGCTGATTGCAGATTTGCTGGACATTTCAAAAATAGAAAGCGGAAAATTAAAGTTCAACAAAAAGTATTTTGTACTTGATGCCTTGCTTGACGGGGTATTGGAAGTGATTCATCAGGCGAACCCGACCTTCAACATCATCAGAAAGGGGAATGCCCCACAAGAAATTTATGCAGATGAAATGCGCATTGAACAGGTAATTGTTAATTTTTTAACCAATGCCATAAAATATTCGCCGGGAACAAATGAGATAGAAGTTAATGTGAAGGTGGGAGAAGGCCAATTGTACCTTGGTGTCCGTGATTTTGGGATAGGTATAGCACCTGAACTACAAAAAAATGTATTTGAGAAATTTTATAGGGTAGAAGAAACAGCAATTCATTTTCAGGGGCTGGGTATAGGCTTATATATTTCGGCCGAAATTATTAACAGGCATGGAGGAGAGGTAGGGGTGAAGAGCAAGCCCGGAGAGGGATCGGAGTTTTATTTTACCCTGCCGTTAAATGCTGTTCCTGAAGCAGATTAAAAAGGAATTTTATGAGTAAAAGAACGATTAAAAATAATCTGAGGATCGGTTTGGGGCTATCCCTGCTGATCCTGTTTATCACTTCCCTGGCTTCTTATTTAAGTATAAAGAACCTGATCGGCAGTGCCGACCTTGTGCAGCACAGCAATGATGTGATGACCAATCTGGATGGGGTGATCTCGGTATTGAAAGATGCGGAAACCGGGCAGCGGGGCTACCTGCTTACAGGAGATAAAGACTTTCTGGAGCCCTATAACGGAGCCGAACAGCAAGCAATTGCTTTGCTGGATGAGGTAGCTGCTGAAACCAAAGACAATCCGGTTCAGCAAAGGAACGTAAAAAAATTGCGGGAGGTGATTACAGGCAGGTTGCAGATATTAAAAAAAACAGTGGCGATAAAAAGCAGGGGTGGAAATGTAAGTGTTGGTGAGCTGATCAATGGTAAGACCTATATGGATTCGGCCCGCGATCTCATCAGGGTAATGCAGGCCGAAGAGAAAAGATTGCTGGAGCTCAGGACTGCCGATTTGAACAAGCTGGCAGGTTATACGCCTTCATTGATTGTGCTGGCCGCTTTTTTAGCTATTCTGATTACTTTCTTTTTTTACCGGAAAGTTTCGGCTGATTTTAATACCCGGACAAGGTTGCAGCAGGAGCTACAGGATAAAAATGATGAAATAGACAACAGGATAGAGGTGATACAAGGCATTGCGGCTCAGATCTCGAGCGGTGATTACCGGATCAGGCTTGATGAGGAGGAAAAAGATGGGCTGGGCAGTCTGGCCGGATCATTAAATGCCATGGCTGAGTCTTTGCAGTACTCTTTTTCTTTGCTGGCAGATAAAGAGTGGTTACAATCGGGGATCGCTACCCTGAATGATAAAATGGTGGGAGAAAAAAGCGTAAAAGAGCTTACTCACGATATTCTGGAAAGTATTGCGGGGCTTACCCATAGTCAGGTAGGGGCATTTTATCTGCTTGAAGAGGATGAAAGGCTATATCTTACCGGGGGATATGCACTGATGGAAGACCAGAAAAAGAAAAGTCTGAGCCTGGGTGAGGGTTTAATCGGACAGGTTGCACAATCGGGCAGGCAAATCTTAATCAACGATATTGCTGAAGATGGGCTGACGATCAGCTATGCGACCGGCCATACCAAGCCACGCAATGTGGTTGCTGTTCCGGTTTTTAGAGATGGGGTGGTTGTTGGGGCAATGGAGTTTGGCGCTTTACAAAGTTATACCCCTTTGCAGCTCGACTTTTTAAACAGCATTTCAACCAATATTGGTATTGCCATCCATGTTTCCCAGAACCGTAAGAAGTTGCAGGAGTTTTTGGAGGAAACACAGGCACAGGCCGAAGAATTACAGGCGCAGCATAGAGAGCTGGAAGGCCTGAATGCGGAACTGGAAGCACAAACCCAAAGGATCCAGACTTCGGAAGAAGAATTAAGGGTACAGCAGGAGGAACTTTTACAAAGCAACCAGGAACTGGAAGAGCGAACAAGTTTACTGGAAGAAAAGAACCAGCTGATACAGGAGCGGAACCTGGATATACAGCACAAGGCCGAACAGCTGGAACAGAGTACCAAGTACAAGTCGGAATTCCTGGCCAATATGTCACACGAGCTCCGCACGCCATTAAATTCCATCCTGTTGCTGTCGAAGCTGATGTCTGAAAACAAGGAACTGGATAAGGAATATATTGAATATGCGGAGGTGATACAAAGCTCCGGACAGGGACTTCTGGGCCTGATTGATGAAATCCTTGACCTGTCTAAAATTGAGGCGGGTAAAATGAAGCTGGAATTTACTGATGTCAATATTACAGAGGTGGCAACAGATATGCGTTCGCTGTTTAGTCCGCTTGCAAAAAATAAAAACCTGGATCTGGTGATTGATGTTGAAAGTGACATTTCAGGGATCAATACGGACAGGATGAGGCTGGAGCAGATTTTAAAAAACCTGCTTTCCAATGCGATTAAGTTCACCTCAACAGGAAAAGTTGCTTTAACAGTGAAGCAGGACGATGCTGGTAAGGCCATTTTATTTAAAGTGACAGATACCGGTATTGGTATTCCGCTGGATAAACAGGGACTGATCTTTGAGGCTTTTCAGCAGGCGGATGGATCAACGCGCCGTAAATTTGGCGGAACTGGTCTGGGCCTGTCCATCAGCAGGGAGCTATCCAAGCTTTTGGGGGGCGAGATAGAGCTGACAAGCAAGGAAAATGTAGGCAGTGAGTTTACCCTTGCTTTACCGGTAGACCGGAAGACGATTGTGCAGGTTGAGACAGGGCAGGATGTTATAGCCTCGCCCCTTTATATAGACCGAGGAGAACTTGTTGCAGCAGAGCGGTTTACTGTAGATCATATTCCGCAGGAGATTGAGGATGACCGGAACGACATTAAGCCGGATGACAGGGTAATCCTGATTATTGAAGACGACACTAATTTTGCAAAAACACTGCTGCGCTTTACGCGTAAGCGGAATTATAAAGGTATCGTTGCGGTCCGGGGAGATGCAGGAATAGAGCTGGCCAATCATTACCGGCCATTGGCTATACTGCTGGATATACAGCTTCCTGTAAAGGATGGCTGGCAGGTGATGGAGGAATTGAAATCTAACCCTTTGACAAGGCCAATACCTGTTCACATCATGTCTTCCCTGGAAGTAAAAAAAGAGAGTTTGTTGAAGGGGGCTGTCGATTTTATCAATAAACCTGTTGCTCTGGAACAGATGCAGCAGATTTTTCAAAAGCTGGAGCTGGCCTTGAGTCGCCATCCTAAAAAGGTGCTGATCGTTGAGGAAAATAAGCAGCATGCAGAGGCTTTGAGTTATTTCCTGAGCAATTACAACATTCAGACAGAGGTAGCAGACAATGTAACACAAAGCATTGGCGCATTAAACAAACAGGAAGTAGACTGTGTGATCCTGGATATGGGTATTCCTGACAAGAGTGCTTATGAAACCCTGGATACCATAAAGAAAAGCAAGGGGCTGGAAAACCTGCCCATTATTATTTTTACCGGTAAAAACCTTTCGAAAGGAGAGGAAAGCCGCATTAAGCAGTATGCAGATTCTATTGTTGTAAAAACAGCACATTCTTATCAGCGTATCCTGGATGAGGCGGCCTTGTTTCTTCACCTGGTAGAAGAGAAAGAAGGTGATGGGAAACAGAAAAAAAACCCATCTGAGAAGCTGGGCGGTTTATATGAAGTACTGCACCATAAAACCGTGTTGATTGCCGATGACGATGTGCGCAATATCTTTTCCCTTACCAAAGCGCTGGAACAGCATAAAATGAAAGTACTGGCTGCGACAGATGGTAAAGAGGCACTGCAAACGCTTAAAGACAACCCTTTGGTGGATATTGTGCTGATGGATATGATGATGCCTGAAATGGACGGATATGAGACTACAAAGGAAATCAGAAAGATTGCAGCATACAAACAATTGCCTGTTTTGGCTGTTACAGCAAAAGCAATGATGGGCGACAGGGAGAAATGTATTGCTGCCGGAGCTTCAGATTATATTTCCAAACCGGTTGACATTGATCAGCTGATCTCATTGCTAAGGGTGTGGCTTTACGATAGGGTGTAATTTAGTAACCATGTTTTAAAATATATGGCAGTTAATAAAATATTGATAGTAGATGATGACAGCAGGAATATCTTTGCCTTAACGGCAGTATTGAAAGCTAAAGGTTATAAATGTATGTCTGCTATAGGCGGGCAGGAAGGACTTGACATCCTGGAACAGGATAAAGACATTACGGTAGTACTGATGGACATGATGATGCCGGGAATGGATGGTTATGAAGCGATGCACAGGATGAGTAAGGACCCTTCATTAAAAGATATCCCCGTGATTGCGGTTACGGCCCAGGCAATGATGGGCGATAGGGAAAGGTGCTTAAATGCAGGAGCTGTGGGTTATATTTCCAAGCCGATAAATGTTGATGAATTAACCCGCTTGCTAAACGATTATATTTAACGGAACAAATGCTGGAGGTCCCCGTAATTCAAGATGAACATGTAGAGATCCTGCTTTCCGATCTGCTGGAACAATATGGCTATGATTTCACGGGTTATTCACGGGCTTCGCTAAAAAGAAGGATTTCCAGGTTGTACACTTTGGATAAAGCCTTGAGCTTTGCCGAGTTCAGGTACAGGATTTCGGATGATCAGGCTTATTTTAAGCGGTTTGTAGAGCAGATTACCGTAAATGTGACCGAAATGTTCAGGGACCCCTCTTTTTTTAGGACATTAAGGGAGGAAGTGCTGCCCAAGCTGGGCACCTATCCCTTTATTCGTATCTGGCTGGCAGGCTGTTCAACCGGAGAAGAAGCCTATTCTATTTCTATCCTTTTAAAAGAATTGAATTTGTTGCATAAATCTTTGATCTATGCAACTGATCTGAACCCCGCTGTGCTGGAAAAGGCGGCCCAAAGCATGTTTGCCATGAGCCAGATGAAGCAGTATTCAGAAAATTATATCCTTTCGGGAGGGCTAAAAGATTTTTCGAGCTATTATACGGCCAGTTATTCGCTGGCAAAGTTTAATGAGGACCTGAAAAGCAAGATTATATTTTCGACCCATAACCTGGTATCCGACCATTCTTTTAATGAGTTCCAGCTGATTTTATGCAGAAATGTGCTGATCTATTTTGACCGTGACCTGCAGCACAATGTGCTTGATCTTTTTGACAATAGTTTGGAAGGCCTGGGTTACCTGGCCCTGGGCAGTAAGGAAACGGTTGATTTTTCGAGGATTGCCAAGCGGTATAAACGGTTGCCGGGAGAAAAGATATGGAGAAAGATAGGCTGATGGAAAAATGCAAGGCACTTATCATAGGCGGTTCTGCCGGTAGCTTAGATGTATTGCTAAAGGTATTGCCGGTAGTAAGGCCGGACATCAGCTTCCCGATCATTATTGTGGTGCACAGAAAACATGGAACAGATTCTTTACTGCCTGTTTTATTGTCGACACGGACTGAAATGAGGGTTAAGGAAGTGGATGAAAAAGAGGCCATATTGGCGGGTACCATTTACGTTGCACCTTCGGACTACCATTTGCTGATTGAGCAGGACCAGACCTTTTCCCTGGATTATTCTGAGAAAATAAATTATTCGCGCCCTGCAATTGATGCGACCTTCCAGACGGCGGCAGAGGTGTACCGGTCGCAGTTGGTTTGCCTGTTGCTTTCGGGCTCTAATGCCGACGGGGTAAGCGGGCTGAAAAGCGTGAAAGCCTGGGGTGGAACAGCTATAATACAGGATCCGGAGACCGCGCAGGTGGCCTATATGCCGGCACAGGCAAAGCTAAATGTGCAAATAGATTATGAATTAAGTATTGAAGCTATAGGAGATTTCATAAATTTGTTACCCTAATCTTAAGATGATAAATAGCAATGAATAAAAAAGTATTCGTGTTTGACGACAATACAGACATTTTAGAGCTGTGTACCATTATTTTACAGGATGCCGGGTATGACATTAAAACTTCCTCTACCTCTAATCATATCATAGACCAGGTTATGGCCTATACACCTGATATCATTTTTATGGACAACTGGCTTCCTGATGTGGGAGGCATTGATGCGACACGGGAATTAAAATCGCATGACTTGTTAAAAAACATCCCTGTGATCTATTTTTCGGCCAACAATGATGTCAAGTCGCTCGCAGATCAGGCTGGTGCCGACGGTTACCTGTCCAAGCCCTTCGATATAGAAGAGCTGGAAGATATCATCAGCAAGCATTTAGCCATGTAGGTTATTTAACGCCTAAAACGTCGACCCCCTGTTCAAAAATAATATCAACAGGAATTCCTCTTTTGGTTAATTTATCCAGATCTCCCTGTAGTTCAGGTGAAATTACAGCCATCTTTTTCTGGGTGCTTTCTACGGCGGCCTTATCTCCATTACCCTGCAGCATAATGATCATCCGGCTCAGCTTGTTCATTGCACCTTCAAATTTGCTGAAATCGACTTTATAGGTGCCATCACTGTTCCTGATAAAGGCTCCGTTTTCCTTAAAGAAGTTGAAACACTGCATATTGGCCTTGCCATGTGCGCTGGCAGCCCCAAACCTTACAGAACGTAAAATTCCTGCCATGTAGGTGGTATAAAATGCTTTAATGTCGCCCTGCAGTTCAGCTTTTTTAAGTAATCCGGTAACCATATACAGACCCAGTACATCTGCTTTTCCTTCTTCCAGCCATGAATATTGTTCCTGAAGTGCTTCTTTCACAAAGCCTTTTCCGGTAACCGTTTTCTTGATACCCAGTCCGTGTGCCACCTCATGGAACATCACATTGGCAAAAAAAGCATCAAAATTGACATACTGTTGTTGTTCTTTGTCAATAAGCTCTTTTGCAATTGGAACGAGGATCTTGTCAAATTTGGCTTTCATCGCATTTTTTAGCTGCGAACGCCTGGTTCCTTTCTTTTGCTGTATGACTTCATCGTTGGGCAGGTTAACTGCTATGGTTTTGGATCCTGCATTACAATCTCCGGCATAATAAAGTACATCATAAGCATTCAGTTCAGAATCTGTACCTGGCTTTTCAGTTTTATACTTAGCTTCAACCGGAAGGCCTTTTTGCAGATCCGGCAGCATGCTAACGTATTTCGCAAGCCGTTTGCTCCATACCTTATCTTTAACCAGCACATACGATTCATAAGCGGCCCTTGCATTGAAAAGCTTGTCCTCATAGTTCTCTATAGGGCCAATAATGATGTCAAGCGTATTGGTTTTCATGTCCAGCCAGGCATAATCACTTGGGCCGTAAACATCAGTAACCAATGCATCGGCACGAAGGTTCAGGTATTTTTTAAAGCCCGCATCTTCGGCAAGCAGTGCGGCCTGTTTAAGCAGGTTGGATGCTTTTTGCAGTTCAGCCGCATAAAGGATGTGATAGGGAACGGCGGTCAGTTTTCCGGCTGTGTCTCTTTGAATAACTGAATATAGTCCGAATTTGTCTTTTACATCAGATTTTTCCAGTTCTTCTTTGGTCATCCCTGCAGGATAAAAATTAGCTGCGGCCGGCTTGGGGCCTATGCCAGCTATAAAAGGTTTGTCGCCGTTCAGCCTGTCCCAGGGGCCATAATTTATTTCAACAAAGGCCTTTGTTTTCTCGTCTTTAATGGTGCTTAACAAACTGTCGCGCTGAGGGTATGCCTGTTTCCAGAACAATTCGTCCATAATTTTAGCTGCCTGGATGAGCAGGGGCAGTATTTTGCGTTCATTAACCGTTAAATCGTTCAGGTTGGTGGTCAGTTTAACCGTTTCATAAATGCCCAGGCGCTCATTTACATAGCGCTGAAGGCTATCGTTGCCTGAACTGTTGTTTTTAGTTTCGTTATTGCTTTTTTTCTGCGAATTGGTACAAGCGGCAATGCCGGTAAGCATGGTACATGCGGCAATGATCATTGTTATTTTACTTATCTTCATGGGCTGATTTCCTTGTGCTGTTAATACATTAATAGATGGCAACGAAATTAGTAAAAAATAGTAATTTCACATCCTATATACTTCCATTATGATACAACTGCATTTTAAACGTCACTACCTTTACTTTATCCCGCTGTTTTTACTTACGGCATGCTCAACAAACAAGTATGCTGCTACCAATAAGGTGTACAAAAAACAGGCTGCGGGCTTTGCCGAGACCATAAAAGCGGCACCGCCGTTAAACCAGGGCATAGATTCGTTACCGGCCAATCCTTTGTCCTGGGTAGGCTCCGTTAATTTTGGCATCCGTAAACCAAATTTTGTAGTGCTGCACCATACCGCACAGGATTCTTCGGCCCAAACTTTAAAGACCTTTACCATTACACGGACACAGGTAAGCTCTCATTATGTAATTGGCCGTGATGGAAAAGTATTTCAGATGGTAAACGATTACTTGAGGGCAAACCATGCGGGTGTGTCCAGGTGGGGAAATGAAATGGACCTCAATTCTTCGTCTATTGGGATAGAGATAGACAATAATGGAAAAGAACCTTATTCGGAAGTACAGATAAAAAGTTTGATCACGGTACTTCGGGCATTAAAAAAGAGATACGGCATCCCTACGGCAAATTTTATAGGCCATGCGGATATTGCGCCGGGACGTAAAAACGACCCGAGGAATTTTCCATGGAAAAGAATGGCGGCAGAAGGTTTTGGCTTTTGGTATGATGATGTGCTGGTGATGCCGCCTGACGATTTTGATGCGGTAGCTGCATTGAGGATTATAGGTTATAATGTAAAAAACCTGAATGCTGCAATTGAAGCGTTTAAGATCCACTTTGTGCAGACAGACATTAGCCAGGTGCTTACGCCGGCAGATAAGCTGATCCTGTTTAACGTATATAAAAAATACATGTAAATAAAAAAAGCGCCTTTAAGGCGCTTTTTTTATTTGTTTCCTTTTGCCCAGGCATCTTTTAAGGATACCGTACGGTTGAACACCAGGTGTGCTGTTGTAGAATCCTTATCGAGGCAGTAATAACCTTTTCTGATAAACTGATAGCGGGCATCCTGACTGGCGGTGCTCAGGTAGGGCTCTATATAGGCCCGTTTGATTACCTCAATGCTGTTCGGGTTCAGGTAGTCTTTAAAATCGCCTTCTTCAGTGTCAGGAGATTCCACACTGAACAGGCGGTCGTACATCCTGATCTCTGCGCTTTTTGCATGTTTGGTGCTTACCCAGTGGATGGTTCCCTTTACATTGATGCCACTGGTATCTTCCCCGCTTTTAGATTCAGGGAAATAGGTACAGTGTATTTCGGTTACCTTGCCGGTTTCGTCTTTTACAAAATCTTCGCATTTTACAATATAAGCGTGTTTCAGTCTTACCATTGCCCCTGGGGCTAGCCTGAACCATTTTTTAGCGGGTTCTTCCATGAAGTCTTCCCGTTCAATCCAAAGTTCATTGCTGAAAGGGATTTCCCTGTTGCCACCTTTATCTTCAGCTTCAGGATTATTTTCGCCGATCAGGATTTCATTTTTACCTTCCGGATAATTGGTAATGACCAGTTTGATCGGATCCATAACAGCCATAACACGTGTGGCCGTTTTATTCAGGTGTTCCCTGATACAAAACTCCAGCAGGCCAAGTTCAATCAGGTTTTCCCTTTTGGCTACACCAATGCGTTCGCAAAATTCACGGATACTTTCCGGGGTATAACCCCTGCGCTTTAAGCCACTTATGGTTGGCATGCGGGGGTCATCCCAGCCGCTCACCACGCCTTCATTAACCAGCTGCAGCAGTTTACGCTTGCTCATTACGGTATAAGAAAGGTTTAAGCGGGCAAATTCATATTGTTTGGAAGGATAGATTTCCAGTTTTTCTATGCACCAATCGTACAGTTCCCGGTGCGAAACGTACTCAAGGGAGCATAGAGAATGGGTGATGTGCTCGATGCTGTCGCTTTGTCCGTGTGCAAAATCGTACATCGGGTAAATGCACCACTTGTCTCCCGTACGGTGATGTGCAGCATGTTTAATGCGGTAAATGATCGGGTCGCGCATGATCATATTCGGACTGGCCATATCAATTTTAGCCCTTAAGGTGCAGGCGCCATCCTGAAATTCGCCATTCTTCATGCGGGTAAACAGCTCCAGGTTTTCTTCAATGCTGCGGCTGCGATAGGGACTATCTTTGCCGGGTTCTGTGGGCGTGCCTTTTAGCAGGGCAATTTCGTCTGCTGTACTGTCATCTACATAAGCAAGGCCTTTATGGATCAGTTTAACTGCGTATTCATAAAGGGTATCAAAATAATCAGAAGTATAATGAATGTTTTTCCATTCGAAGCCCAGCCACTGGATGTCGGCCTGCTGACTGTTTACATATTCTGTTTTCTCGGTAACAGGGTTCGTATCGTCGAACCGAAGGTTGGTATAGCCGCCATATTTTTTGGTTAAACCAAAGTTTAAGCAGATTGCTTTGGCGTGGCCAATGTGTAAATACCCATTAGGCTCCGGTGGAAAACGGGTAATCAGTTTTTCGTATTTTCCGGTATTTAAATCGTTCTCAATGATCTCTTCAATAAAGTTCAATGATCTTTCCTCACTCATATAAACTGTAATTTTAGTGGTCAAAGTTAACATAAAACCGCTAATTTACTTACATTTACAACCTACTTATTAGCATAAATTATGAGCAATGCATTAAACAGGCCTATCCGGGTTTTAGTGGCCAAGGTTGGATTGGACGGTCATGACAGGGGGGCAAAAGTTATTGCAACTTCCTTAAGGGATGCAGGCATGGAGGTGATCTATACCGGCTTGCGCCAAACGCCAGAGATGGTGGTAAACACTGCATTACAGGAAGATGTTGACGCCATAGGAATTTCGATTTTATCGGGCGCCCACATGACGGTATTTCCAAAGATCGTTGAGCTCATGAAGCAGAAAAAGGTAACAGACGTATTGCTTACCGGTGGTGGAATTATTCCGGAGGGAGATATGAAAAAGCTTAAAGAGATTGGCGTAGGGGAGTTGTTTGCCCCAGGAACAACTATGGAAAGTATCGTTAACTATATCAGGAACTGGGTAACCGAAAACAGAAATTTTTAGACCATGACTTATCAGCACATTTTATCCGTATTAAAAGAACAGGTATTGTATGTCACCATTAACAGGGAGCAAAAGTTAAATGCCTTAAATAAAGAAACATTGGCCGAACTGGCCCATGTGATTGAATATGCAGCCGGAAATGATGAAATAAGAGGGGTTTTGCTGACAGGTGCCGGAGAAAAGGCATTTGTAGCCGGAGCTGATATTTCGGAGTTTTCTGATTACAATGCTGCGCAGGGAGAAGCGCTGGCCAGAAATGGGCAGGAGCATGTTTTTGATGCGATAGAAAAATGCCCTAAGCCGGTTGTTGCTGCTATTAATGGTTTTGCCCTGGGCGGGGGGCTGGAGCTGGCCATGGCCTGTCACATCCGTGTGGCTTCGGAAAATGCCAGATTGGGCTTACCAGAGACCTCTTTGGGCCTGATTCCGGGTTATGGGGGAACGCAGCGGTTAACCCAATTGGTAGGGAAAGGGCGGGCCCTGGAAATGATTGCCACTGCCGATATGATCTCTGCAGAACAGGCAGAAAGAATTGGCCTGGTAAATTATGTAGTTCCACAGGCAGAACTGATTGCCAAAGCAGCATCTATTTTTGCTAAAATTAAATTGCGTGCTCCCCTGGCCATAGCTGCTGCAATAAAAGCTGTCAACGCCGCACATACTTTTGATGTAAACGGCTTTGAAACGGAGATTGAAGAATTTGGAAAGTGTTTTAACACCCAGGATTTCAAGGAAGGGACAGGTGCTTTTTTAGAAAAGAGAAAACCCCTGTTTATCGGGAAATAGGCGTTTAACAGCTGTTTAGCCCCGTTTTTTTGTCCTCCTGACATTTTTTTGAACGCATCTTTTTGCTTTTGAGGGGAATCGCTTTGCAAAAAGTGTAGAGAATATTTCCCATAACAAAAAAACTCTCTTATATTTATCTCAGTATTATTCAATAAATATCTATGAGAAAAATATTAATTGTTGATGATGAAATAAATATTGGGATACTATTATCTAAATTTTTAACGCGAAATTCTTTTAGTGTGTCGACGGCTACAAGTGGTGTTTCGGCGATGGAATATCTGGCTAAAGAGTATTATGATCTGGTTTTATGCGATTATCGTCTGGAAGATACAGATGGCAAGGAAATGCTGATCAAAATAAAAGAGAAATATCCAAGAACAGGAGTGATCATCATCACAGGCTACTCTGATATTAAGCTTGCGGTAGAACTGATCAAGCTGGGCGCTTACGATTACATTACCAAGCCCCTTTATCCGGACGAGATCCTGAATACGATCAATAAATCTATTGAAACGCAGATGGCGCTGAATGATGCAGCCTTGCCAGAGGTTTCTGAAGCGCCTAAACAGCGTGCCCAGAAACAACAGCTGTACAACCAGACGGATAACTTTGTTGCTGGCCAGAGCAATGCTTCGAGGCATTTGCTAAAACAGATCCAATTGGTGGCACCAACTTCTTACAGTGTAATTTTGACTGGAGAAAGTGGTACAGGTAAGGAATCTGTGGCAAAGGCCATCCATTTGAACAGTCCGAGAAAAGACAATCCATTTGTGGCGATGGATTGCGGATCCCTGACCAAGGAGCTTGCCGGAAGCGAGTTTTTCGGACATGAAAAAGGTTCTTTTACAGGAGCCTTATATACCAAGATCGGCCATTTTGAAATGGCGAATGGCGGTACGCTGTTTCTGGATGAGGTTGGAAACCTTTCTTACGACATACAGGCAGCTTTACTGAGGACTGTACAGGAACGCAAAATAAAACGTATTGGCAGTACTAAAGAAATTGACCTGGATGTTCGCATCATTGTGGCGACCAACGAGAACCTTGCCAATGCCATTCAAAAAGGGAAGTTCAGGGAGGATCTGTACCATCGCTTTAATGAATTCTCTATCGACCTTCCTCCGCTGAGCCAGCGTGGAAGGGATATCCTGATTTTTGCCAATACCTTTCTGGAAGTGGCCAATCAGGAACTGGGCAGGAGTGTACAGGGTTTTTCGCAGGAAGTTGAAGATTGTTTTCTGACCTATAACTGGCCAGGTAATGTAAGGGAACTGAAAAATGTGATCAGAAGGGCTACCTTGCTTACTGAAAATCAGGAAATTCAGCTAAAGGCCCTTCCACTTGAAATTTCTACTTATGCCAGGGCAAATGCCATAGAAAATACCATGTCGCGCAATGAACGGCCAAGGGATTTAAAAAACGCAGCTTTAGAAGCGGAGTACGATGCCATTTTAAAGGTTTTGAGGGAAGTGAATTTTAATAAGACCAAGGCTGCAAAAATCCTGAATATAGACCGTAAAACACTATACAATAAAATGAGGGCCATAAACCTGGAAAAATAGCTGGTCATTAATTATGTCGATATTTACGTATAAACAGCGCAATAATATCAACCTTGTTATTATTATAGCATTGGGCTGTTTGATTGCGTACTCCCTGCAGGGAATTTTTGGTTCAATCCTGAGTACATTGGTTTTGTTTACCATTTTAAGGCCTGCATTTATCTATATGGTTGATGTTAAGGGCTACAATAAAAATTTTTCTGCCCTTTTGCTGCTTGTTGTTTCTGTTGTGGTGATCATCCTCCCGTTCTATACCTTAAGTGCGATGGTGATCAATAAGATTGCTGAGCTGCAAAATGACCCCATCTATTTTAAGAACCTTCTTTTCAAGTTGAAACATCTGATCCCGGTGGGCGATGACGTTCAGCGGCTGATTGAAGAGGGTTTAAAAAAGGCAGGTACCTGGGCTACTGAACTGTTTCCTTCACTGATATCGGGAGCGTTTAACATCGTGCTGGGCCTGTTGCTCATGTACTTTTTGCTATACTTTATGCTGGTTGACCGGGAGCGCTTTGAAAATGCATTGATCAAATACGCGCCGTTCAGGGCACAGAATGCCCAACGTTTTGCTGAAGAAATGCGCAATACAACTTATGCAAATGTTTTGGGGCAAGGGTTTATTGCCATGGTGCAGGGCTCGTTGCTGAGCTTGTGCTTTTTTGTGCTCGGGTATACCGATCCTGTATTCTGGGGTGTAATCACTACTTTTATCTCTTTTGTCCCGTTATTGGGACCACCTGTAATTTTTGTCCCTGCCGCTTTAATACAAATAGCAAATGGCAATAATTTTGCAGGCTGGGCCATGCTCATATTTGGTTTTGTGGTAATTATAAACATTGACAATGTGCTGAGGTTTATGATTGCAAAAAAAGTTGGCAACATTCATCCCATCATTACGGTAATTGGCGTAGTTATTGGTGTGCCTTTATTCGGAATATTAGGACTGGTATTCGGTCCGCTATTGTTATCGTATTTCATATTATTGATTAAAATATACGAAACAAGCGCTATGGCTTCTGAAAGATTGGAAAGAATTAAAACAATTTCTGAGCACGATGAGTTATAATAAAGGTGTTCCGGAGAATTAATATATCGTTAACCATAAAAATTTAAATGTTATGAATGATAATTCAAAAGTATTGGTTGGATTGTTGGTAGGTTTGGCTGCCGGTGCCGCATTGGGTTTATTGTTTGCTCCGGAAAAGGGTAGTGAAACAAGAGATAGATTGAGCCAGTCGTTAAAGGATCTGGGCGATTCTATAAAAGATAAGGCTGCAGATGAGATCAATAACCTGAGTAATTTAAAAGACAAAGTTGTTAGCTCTGTTAAAAGTAAACTCCGTCAATCTGAAGAAGAATTTATTGACGACGATTTGGAACACGCTTAAAACTATTTGCTAAACCGATTGAATGATGCAGGAAAATAAAGAAAAGAATATTGAAGAGCTATACGAAGATGCTAAAAGCTATATTGATACCCGGGTAGAGTATACCAGGTTGTATCTGGTAGAAAAGGTATCGAAGATATTTGCTGACATTGTGACCAATGCAGCTGTGGTCATCTGTTTTATTCTGGCCTTCCTGTTCGGTACGTTTACGCTTGCCTTATTTTTATCGGATGTGCTGGGCAGTTATGCCAGGGGCTTTGGCTGTGTGGCTGTTATTTATATACTGCTGGCACTTATTGTGTATTATACCAAGGAGAAGTACATAGAGAAGGCCATTATTAATTTTACGATCAGAAACTACTTTAACAAACTGGCAGATAAGGATGAAGAAGATGAACAGAAGATATAACATCAACAATTTAGAGGAGCTTCATGCGATGGTGTGCAGTTTAAAGGCTGAACACCAGCGCAAAAGCGAACTGCTCCTAAAAGACAGCAGAGCGTATTTAAAGCAGTTTACTTTGGGCGGACTGATTAAAAAGTACGCCACACCTTCTTCTTTTCTTAAAATTGATGATAAACTGAACATCAGCAGCAGTTTAATGTCGCTGGTGTTACCTTTTGTAATGAACAGTACTTTATTTAAAGGCTCGGGTTTTTTAACGAAGACCCTTGTTGGGCTGGCTTCAAATAAGGTGGGTAAGACCCTTGATGCCGAACACCTGTCGGCCATCTTTAATTCTGTAAAATCATGGTTTAGCGGTTCAAAAAATAAAAAAGAAAAATCACAGCAATATGTGGATTATGGGATTCCGCCCGATAGCGAAACCTATTGAATAAAAAAGGCCCTCATTTTAAAATGAGGGCCTTTTATTTTAAGCCTGCAAATTAAACAGTAGACTTTATTTTTAATTCGTTCAGTTGTTTTTCGTCAATTGTTGACGGGCTGTCGATCATTACATCTCTTCCTGAATTGTTTTTAGGGAAAGCAATCACATCGCGGATACTGTCCAGTCCGGCAAAGATGGAGCATAACCGGTCAAATCCAAAAGCGATGCCACCATGCGGAGGTGCCCCAAATTCAAAGGCATCCATTAAAAACCCAAACTGCTTTTGTGCCTCTTCTGTTGAGAAGCCCAGGTGTTTGAACATTAAAGCCTGCAGGGCCCTGTCGTGGATCCTGATCGAACCCCCACCTACTTCGGTGCCATTAATAACCATATCATAAGCATTGGCCCTAACCTCAGCAGGTTTAGTGTCCAGCAGCACAATATCTTCCGGTTTAGGAGAGGTAAAAGGGTGGTGCATGGCATGATAACGTTCCGTTTCTTCATCCCATTCCAGTAAAGGAAAGTCGAGCACCCACAATGCACTGAAAACATTTTTATCGCGTAAGCCTAAGCGGTTACCCATTTCCAGGCGTAGTTCACTCAGTTGTTTGCGCACTTTATCTGTAGTTCCGGCCATGACCAGTACCAAATCCCCAGGTTGGGTATTCAGGGCGGCCGACCAGCCCTTTAAATCTTCTTCGTTATAGAATTTATCTACAGATGATTTCAGGGAGCCATCTTCGTTGTGTCTGAGGTAGATTAAACCAGTTGCCCCGACCTGTGGTCTTTTAATGAAGTCTGTGAGCTCATCCACCTGTTTGCGGGTATAGCTTGCGCAACCTTTGGCATTGATCCCGATCACCAGCTCTGCATGGTCAAATACCGGAAAATCTTTGCCTTTAACCAGGTGGTTTAATTCTACAAACTGCATGTCAAAACGGGTATCAGGCTTGTCAGATCCATACAGGCGCATGGCATCTGCATATTGCATCCTTGGTACTTCGGGCAGGTCTATTCCTTTAATTTCTTTAAACAAAGTTCGGATCAGGCCTTCAAATGTATTCAATATATCTTCCTGTTCGATGAAAGACATTTCGCAGTCGATCTGTGTAAACTCGGGCTGCCTGTCGGCACGCAGGTCCTCATCTCTAAAGCATTTCACAATCTGGAAATACCTGTCGAAACCCGAAACCATTAACAATTGTTTAAAAGTTTGCGGAGACTGAGGTAAAGCATAGAACTCACCTGCATTCATGCGGCTTGGCACAACAAAATCCCTTGCCCCTTCGGGCGTTGATTTGATGAGGACAGGCGTTTCCACTTCTATAAAGTCGAGTCCGTCAAGATAACGTCTCACCGCCTGAGCAATTTTATGACGGATGATCATGTTGTTGCGTACCGGGTTACGGCGTAAATCCAGGTAACGGTACTTCATGCGCAGGTCGTCACCACCGTCCGTTTCGTCATCTATTAAAAAGGGGGGCAGTTTAGCTGCGTTTAACACTTCCAGGGCAGTGATCTTTATTTCCACCTCGCCGGTTGGCATTTTCAGGTTCTTATTGGAACGCTCTACTACCAGGCCGCTTGCTTTGATTACAAATTCACGGCCAAGGTTGCGGGCTGCCTCACACAGTTCGCGGTTGTCATCCATATTGAAAACCAACTGGGTAATACCATATCTGTCGCGAATGTCTATAAAAGTCATTCCCCCTAAATCTCTTGATTTTTGTACCCAACCGCATAGGATTACATTTTCTCCTAAGTTCTTAATGGTTAAAGCTCCGCAAGTAGTTGTTCTTAACATTATTATTAAAGTATTAAGCGGCAAAAATATTGATTTTGAACGGGATATTTAAGCCTTCGATGAATTTAGCTTGGTATATTGAAAATATTTTTGTTAAAGCTGCAACGTTTTAAAAAATGAAGTGTCTATTTATTTGAAAGAAGAACATTGGAACCGGTATACATCGATAAAAATGCGGCACTGATCAACGGCTGCAGGCGGGGCGACCGTAAGGCACAATTTGAAATTTACAAATTGTATGCTAAAGCTATGTATAATGTGGCCCTACGGATCGTAAATTTTGAAGAAGAGGCAGAAGATGTTTTACAGGATTCTTTTTTAGATGCGTTTACAAGGATAGACAATTTTAAAGGAGAGGCTACTTTTGGCTTGTGGCTGAAGCAGATCGTGATCAATAAATCGATCAACCAGCTGCGGAAGCGTAAGGTGGAGTTCGTAAATATAGAGGAGGTGGATGTAGCGGAAGAAAATGAACCGGCCGAAGACCTGCAATGGAAGGTAGAGGAAATCAGGACAGCGGTAGCAATGCTTCCTGACAGGTATCGGGTGGTGTTGACGCTGTATCTGTTTGAGGGCTATGACCATGAAGAGATCGCTTATATTTTAAAAATTACCGAAGGGACTTCACGCACCCAGTATATGCGGGCAAAGATGAAATTAAATGACTTATTAGCAAAGAGAGGAGCATAAGATGAAAGATAAGGGAATGGAAGAATTCATTAAGGCACATCGAAAGGAGTTTGACGTAAAAATGCCATCTGATGAGGTATGGAGCAGGATAGATGCTGCTTTGGATAGAGAAAAGGAAAAAAAAACGGTTAAATGGCCGGTTTGGGTAGGTGTTGCAGCGTCCTTGCTGCTGGTGCTGGGAGTTTTAATGTTTAATCATCGTAAGGCAGCTCATCAGCCGGAGCTGGCCGATATCAGTCGGGTATATGCAAGGAAGGAACTGCGGTTTGCCAGCCTGATTGAAGAGAAAAAAGACAGTTTACAGATATATGCCAGCAAGAACCCCAAGTTGTATGCCCGTTTTAATGCAGACCTGAATGAGTTGGGGAACGATTATGAGGCCCTTAAAAGGGAATTGCCTCAAAGTCCGAACCAAAGGGTAGTAGTAAGGGCTATGGTAAAAAACCTGGAGCTGCAGCTCCAGGTGATCAACCAGCAACTGTCAATTATTAATGATGTGAACCAGTACAAAGAGGAGAACCAGTTATGAAATCTTATATTTTAGCTATTGGGCTGATGATGGCAATAAATTTTGCCATTGCGGGCACCAAAGATCCGAATGATCCTGTTCGTTCGAAAACCTTTTCAAAAAGTTTTCCATTAGATGGGAATGATAAGGTAAACCTGAACAACAGGTACGGGGAGATGCTGATCAAAACCTGGGATAAAAAAGAAATACGGGTAGACATTGACATTAAAGCTTACAGCAAGGACGAGGCTGATGCGCAGCGTTTGGTAGATGGAACAGTTATAACTGCAGATAAAAGCGGCGACCAGGTTTCATTTAAAACCAATTTTGCAACAGAGGGTGGTAAATCAGGTGCCAGTTTCAGGAACGGAAAAACGATATCCAGAAGGGAAATCAGGGTAAATTACGTCGTATATATGCCTGCGACCAACGCTTTAACCTTAAGTAATCAATATGGAAATGTAAATATAGGCAGTTTTTCCGGCGCATTGATCGCTAAGGTTCAATATGGGAGTTTAACGGTGGGAAATCTGAAAAACGCCAGCAATATCCTGGAAATTCAATATGGCTTTACTAAAATTCAGGAAATAAATGCAGCTACGATTAAACAGCAATACGGGGCGGGGCTTAACATTGGTACCATTGGCAGCTTGAATCTGGAGGCACAGTATGCGGGCGTAACCATTGGCACCATTAAATGGGATGCTGTGGTTAAACAGCAATACGGACCGGGACTGGACATTGGCAGGGTAAGTAACCTGGACCTGAATGTACAATATGCCAATGTAAAACTGGGAACGGTTATCGGGGATGCGAATATCAAACAGCAATACAACAAACTCTCGATCGGGTCTGTAAACACATTAAACCTAAAGAGCCAGTACACAACAGTTGCCATTGGGAATTTAAATGGCCCGGGTAATTTTGGTGTTGCCTATGGCAAACTGACTGTCGAGCAAATAGGCTCAGGGTGTAAAAATTTAAACCTGTTGAGCAGTTATTCACATACTTCCTTAAAGTTCAGCGACAATTACCAGGGGAACTTTGAATTAAGGACCAGCTATTCGCCATTCAAAGCAGGTGCAGGAGTAAGCTCGAAACTGGTAGCCGAAAAAGGGAACATTAAAAATTATGCAGGTACCATAGGAAACGGTGGCGGAGCCCAAATTATGCTCAAGGCCGATTATGGTTCGTTGAATTTAAACTAGGTTTGCTTAAAAACATAAATGGAACAAAGCTTGTTGATAAAATCAGCAAGCTTTTTTTATATCTTCGCATACCTAATTTTTACCTATGGAATTTTTAAGTAGCCCGGAAGCCTGGATCTCTTTATTAACGCTGACCGTGTTGGAGATCGTTTTAGGCATAGACAACATCATCTTTATTTCCATTTTGTCTGGTAAGCTACCGGCGCATCAGCAGAAAAAAGGGAGGCAGCTTGGCCTGGCACTCGCGATGATCACCAGGGTCTTGCTGTTGCTGTCCTTAACCTGGGTAATGACCCTTACTACTCCATTGTTTAACATTGGTTCATGGTTCAATATCAGCAGTACGGAATGGCTGGAAAAGCTGGCCATATCGGGCCGCGACCTGATCCTGATTATCGGGGGCTTGTTCCTGATCTATAAAAGTACCCATGAGATCCATGATAAACTGGAAAGTGAGGAAGAGAAGGAGATTAAGGGGAAAGTATATTCTTTTAGTGGAGTTATTGTTCAAATCCTGCTGCTGGATATCGTATTCTCCCTGGACTCTGTAATTACAGCGGTAGGCATGGCAGAGCATGTTGAAATTATGATTGCCGCAGTCGTTATTGCGGTAATTGTGATGATGGTGTCGGCAAGTGCCATCAGTAATTTTGTAAATAACCACCCTACAGTAAAAATGCTTGCCCTTTCCTTCCTGTTGCTGATCGGGGTTTCGCTGCTGGCAGAAGGTCTGGACCAGCACATACCAAAAGGCTATATTTATTTTGCCATGGCCTTCTCTATCCTGGTAGAGATGCTGAACCTTAAAATGAAAAAAAATGCGCAGAAGCCCGTCGAGCTGCGCAATACACCTAATGAAAAACAACCCAAGGAAAAATAATTAATGATTTCTTTTTTTGAGGCCTCACTGGCCGAATTATCTATACACCGAATCGGGAACAAGTCTGAAGAGGAGTTTTACGTATTGTCTGAAAAATCTTTAATGATTAAAGACCCCATGCTGAGTAACCTATTGCAGCAATATTTTTTAGGCCCTTACGAAAAGGTGAACGAAGTATATCGTTTTATTCATCCAAATGGTGACCTGAACCTTAATGAAGCGTATCATTTTGCCGCAGCCATTTTTGAAAAGGGAGAAACCTTTCATGAGAACAGCAAACAACTGGCTAAATACCTGTATGATGTTTCGGGTCATCCGAAGATTAAACCCGGTGAACTGTATGTGGCCTATTTTGAAAATGTGCAGATAGAAGGAGAGCTGCATGATGCTATCGGGATCTTTAAATCAGAGACCAAGGAGAGTTATTTAAAAGTTTTTCCGGAGCAGGATGGCTTTGGCTTAAGTTATGAGCAGGAAGCCATTAACATCAATAAGCTGGATAAAGGCTGCCTGATTTTCAATACAGATAAAGCAGAAGGTTTTCGGGTAGCAGTGATTGACCAGACCAACAGAAGTGCAGAAGCGGTATACTGGAAGGATGAGTTTTTGAAGCTGAAGATCAGGAATGATAATTT
The DNA here is from genome assembly GCF_000023825.1 of Pedobacter heparinus DSM 2366. Classification (NCBI taxonomy): domain Bacteria; kingdom Pseudomonadati; phylum Bacteroidota; class Sphingobacteriia; order Sphingobacteriales; family Sphingobacteriaceae; genus Pedobacter; species Pedobacter heparinus. The sequence continues at coordinate 5,105,699 of NC_013061.1, read as the reverse complement.
TAACCAGACCAGCAGTGTGCTGGGGGTATATAAAAACTTTGTCACTGAAAAGCTGGATGAGGAATTTGAAATCTCGAAGGCAGATAAAATAGATCTGCTGAACAAATCCATGAAGTACTTTAAGGAAAAGGAGAGCTTTGACCTGGAAGAGTTCTCGAATGAAGTGATTGGCAATGCAGAAGGGATAGCCTCTTTTAAAAACTATAAGAAAAGCTTTGAAGAAGAATTTGACCAGCCTATTCCGGATAGCTTTGACATTTCCGGGGCTGCGGTAAAAAAACAGGCCAGGGTTTATAAAAGCGTATTAAAGCTGGACAAGAACTTTCACATCTATATTCATGGCGATAAAGAGCTGATCGAAAAAGGCTTTGATGACGATAAATCTATGAATTATTATAAGGTGTTTTTTAGGGAAGAGCAATAGGTTTTTCTCTCTATAATTAACATGGGTACGGTAACGATGTTAATTTTTTTGCTTTTATAGTTTTAAAATCTTGCTTATAATTGAGAATAAATTGTAGATTTAGTTCTTTAAGCAAACCTTTTAAACCAAATATGAGCCAGGAACCACAACAGAGCAGTATTTTTAAAGTTATAGGCGCCTCATCACTGGGGACGCTGATCGAATGGTATGATTTCTATATTTTTGGAAGTCTGGCCACTATTATCGGATCACAGTTATTTCCCGCAGATGCCGGTGCTTCTGCATTGATTAACACACTGGCCATATTTGCCGCAGGCTTTATTGTTCGGCCTTTTGGTGCACTGGTGTTTGGCCGGTTAGGCGATTTGATAGGCCGGAAGTATACTTTTTTACTCACATTGGTGTTGATGGGTGGTTCTACTTTTCTGATCGGTTTAATACCATCCTATTCAAGTATAGGTTATGCAGCGCCGATCCTGGTGCTGATTTTGAGGCTAATCCAGGGCCTGGCCCTTGGCGGTGAATATGGTGGTGCGGCCACTTATGTTGCAGAACATGCACCGGCTAATAAAAGAGGTTTTTTTACCAGCTGGATACAGACTACAGCAACCGGGGGTTTATTTCTTTCTCTCGGTATTATAGTATTGACCAAAAACCTGGTGGGCGCTGAAAGCTTTGCCGACTGGGGCTGGAGAATCCCATTTTTGCTGTCTATCCTGCTGGTTGGTGTTTCCATCTATATCAGGATGAAAATGCACGAATCGCCGATGTTCAGCAAGCTGAAATCGGAAGGTAAAGTCTCGAAAAACCCTTTAAAAGAGAGTTTTAACAATAAGGCCAATTTTAAAATGGTTTTGCTCGCACTTTTTGGCGCTACGATGGGGCAGGGGGTGATCTGGTACACGGGGCAGTTTTATGCGCAGTCCTTTATTGAAAATACCTGCCATGTTGATTTTAACGATTCCAGGTATATTCTTTTGTGGGGCATAGCCTTTGCTACCCCTTTCTTTGTGATCTTTGGCTCCTGGAGCGATAAGGTTGGCCGAAAATGGATCATGCTGGCCGGGATGTTGTTGGGCGTTATATTTTACAGGCCCATTTACCAGATCTTTTTAGATGATACCGATGTTACCAAAATAGAACAAAAGGATATTGCCTCCGTATCTGACCCTGTGGTTACACGTACTGTGATTACCGGAACTGCCGACAGTCTGATCAGCACGAGTTCAACGGTAACCTTACTGAACGGCGCGTCTTTCCAAAAGATACAGTCGCACACCAAATTTGCAGATGCGGGCAAGCCTATAGTGGAGTTACCGGATGCCTATAAGGATAAAAAGCTTTCCACACCTGTTTTCTGGAAATTTGTATTCCTGATCTTTTTCCAGATTTTGCTGGTAACCATGGTTTACGGGCCAATAGCGGCATTCCTGGTAGAATTGTTCCCTACCAAGATCAGGTATACTTCCATGTCCTTACCTTATCATGTGGGCAATGGGGTTTTTGGCGGACTGGTACCTTTTATTGCTACACTTATTGCCAGCTTTTCGGGTTCTACCCCCTTATCGGGGTTATGGTACCCGATCGGCATAGCGGCATTGAGTTTAATTATAGGCACAGTTTATTTATCTAATAAGAAGCCGGACCACAAAGAGGCTGAATCTGAAAACATTTAAGAATTTCAATCATGAACGGATTAAAAAAAGCATTAGGATTACTTTGGATCATACTTGGCCCGGTATCCATTATATTTATGTTTATGCAGGCTTTCGAAAAGGTTGGCCTGGCTGAAGAAGGTGTACACAAAACAAATACTGCATTGCAGTGGGGGATTATCTTGTTTATCTTTATTCCCATCAGCGCGGGGCTGGTTATTTTTGGCTGGTACGCACTTAAAGGTGAATACGACAAGCTACCCGACGACGATAGTTTATAAATTTAAAGTATCCTTAGCAATAATCCTTTTAGATATTCTCCTTCAGGGAAAGAAAGACTTACCGGGTGGTCTTCAGGCTGACAGAACTGTCTGATGATCTGTACTTCGCGGCCTGCATCCAATGCGGCCCATGCAATGATCTGTTTAAAGGTTTCCATGTCTACTGCTCCGGAGCAGGAAAATGTAGCCAGGATGCCCCCTTTTTTAAGCAGGAGCATGCCAAGCCTGTTCAGGTCTTTGTAAGCCCTTGCTGCCCGGTCCAGTGCGGATCTTGAAGGCGCGTATTTTGGCGGGTCTAACACCAATACATCAAAGGTTTTTCCTTCGTCTTTAAAAATGCGCAGTTGCTTGTTGACATCAGATTGTATGCTATGCTGATTGGATCCTTTAAAACCGTTCAGTTCCAGATTGTGCTGCAGGGTTTCAATGGCCAGTGCAGAACTGTCTACGCTGGTAACGGATGCGGCACCGGATTTCAGGCTGTTTAAGGTAAATCCTCCGCTGTAGCAGAAACAATCCAGAACGGATTTGCCCCTGGTGTAATCAGCCAGGATTTTCCGGTTGTCGCGCTGGTCGCAATAGAAGCCTGACTTCTGGCCATCGGCAATGTTGATGTGGTAAAGAATGCCGTTTTCTTTTACTTCAATAAATTCAGGAGGGGTTTCTCCCCATAAAAGACCTTGTGTAGCTTCGAGGTTTTCATGTTTACGTGCGCCGGCATCACTTTTATCGAATATCCCTGTTGGGTTTAGCAATTCCCTGAGGAGCTCGATAAGTGTTGCTTTTATGCTTTCCATGCCTGCACTTAATATTTGCAGGGAAAGAAAGCCGGCATATTTATCTACGATCAGGCCAGGTAAAAAATCTGCTTCACTGAATACCAGTCTGCAGGTATTGGTATTTTCGTTTAATACATGGTCCCTTGAGGCGATGGCGGCTTTGAGTTTTTCCCGGTACCAGGACTTGTTTATCGTGGTATTTTCATCCCATTCGAGCAAACGAAGGGCTACCCGGGATTGATCGTTGTAATAGGCATAGGCCAGAAATTCTTTTGCTGCTGACCTTAGGGTTACCACTTCTCCATTTTCAGGATTTCCCTTTATTTTATCAATTGCACCAGAAAAGATCCAGGGGTGACGGAGCATAGCGGCTTTTTCTTTGCCTTTTTTTAGGATTACATCGATCATTTCGCAAATATAAAGGTAAAAAATTGGTATCTCCTCTAAGGCTGCATAATTCGCCGAAAAGGCGAAAGACGCTATGCCTTTTCGGAGATCCAATTTTTTTGGAAAGGCATAGCGTCTTTGAAGCGGTATAACTGTTTTATTTTTCCTTGCTTAAGGCCATTTTTATCGCAAGGGATGCCAGGATACTTGCCATAAACCATTTCTGGATTTTTACCCAGCCGGGACTTTTTGAAAAAAACAGGGCAACTTTTGATGCAGTTAAAACGATGATAAAGTTAACTGTAAAGCTGATGCTTACCTGGGTAATGCCCAGTTGAAGGCTTTGTATGAAGACCGAGCCATATTCCGGTTTGATAAAATAGGGGAAGAATGACAAATAGAATACGGCAACTTTAGGGTTCAGGATGGTAGTAAGGACCCCTATTTTGAACAATTTAGCCGGTTTGTCGTTTGGCAGGTCTTGTCTGACTTCGAAAAGACTTTTTCCGTTGGGCTTAATGGCCTGGTAGGCCAGGTACAGGAGGTACAACACCCCCAGGGTTTTAATGGTGGAGTATACAAAAGGAACGGCAAAAAGTACTGCTGTGAGTCCGGCAGAGACCATGATGATGTGAAAAAGGAAACCGGAAATGATGCCGGCCAGTGAAATTAACCCGGATCGCTGTCCCTGGGTAATGGAACGGGAGATTAAATAGATCATGTTAGGACCGGGGCTGATCACCAGGAGCAGGGCGGCCAGGGCAAAATAGGAAATTTCCTGGAGTGGTATCATTTGTATAGGAATCAGGGGGTTATGGCCCTGACTTTACAAATATATAGAGAACAGCAGAGATATGGTAGACAGTATTGCTGATAAGTTGTAATTTTATCGCATGGAAGAAATAACCTGGAACGATTTTGAAAAAGTGGAACTGCGTGCAGGGACAATCCTGGAAGTCATCGATTATCCTGAAGCCAGAAAGCCGGCCTATAAAGTGAAAGTAGATTTTGGTGAGTTTGGCATTAAAATGAGCAGTGCGCAGATTACAGCACTGTATACTAAGGAAGAGCTGATCGGCCAACAGATCGTTGGTGTAGTCAATTTCCCTAAAAAACAGATCGGCAAGTTCATGTCAGAATTCCTGGTAACGGGTTTTGCTGATGAAAACGGGAATATAGTGTTGACCACCTTAAACGGCAAAGTGCCGGATGGGAGTAAAATGATATAATGAGTTATTATAATTTTTCAGCAGAAGAGAACTCTGCGGCAGAGGATGAACATTTTATGCGCCTGGCCTTGCAGGAAGCACAAAAAGCTTATGATTTAAAGGAAATCCCGATTGGGGCCATTGTGGTTTGTAAAGGCAAAATAGTAGGCCGGGGGCATAATTTAACTGAGCAGCTGAACGATGTGACGGCACATGCAGAAATGCAGGCTTTTACAGCGGCATCACAGACCTTAGGGGGCAAATATTTAAAAGATTGCACCCTGTACGTAACCATTGAGCCTTGTGTAATGTGTGCCGGGGCAAGTTACTGGACACAGATCGGCAAGCTGGTGTATGGCGCCCCTGAACCCAAAAGAGGTTTTACCACAAAAAGCAATCAATTGCTGCACCCAAAAACGGTTTTGAAGAGCGGGGTTTTGGCACAGGAGTGCGGGGCATTGATGACAAAATTCTTTGCAGATAAAAGGGGCTAAACTTGACAAAGTATTGAACAAAACTTAACCCCCGATTGTTATATTTGCTGGTGAAGCCCGTTGGCATAAACAAATGGGCCCGAAATAATAAATTTTTTAAACTTAAATCATACTAATATGGCTTTTGAATTACCTGCGTTACCTTACGCAACAGATGCACTAGAACCGCATATCGACAAACAAACTATGGAAATCCACCATGGTAAACACCATCAGGCTTACGTTACCAACCTAAATAAAGCTTTAGAAGGCAAGCCAGAGGCAAGCCAAAGCATCGAAGAAATTGTTAAAAATATCTCTAAGTTCCCTGCAGCAGTAAGAAACAACGGTGGCGGTCATTTTAACCACTCCTTGTTCTGGGAAGTGATAGGCCCAAATAAAGGTGGAGAGCCAACAGGTGAACTGGCTGATGCGATCAATGCTGCATTTGGTTCGTTTGCGGATTTCAAAACTAAATTTGCGGAAGCAGGAGCAACCCGCTTTGGTTCGGGCTGGGCCTGGTTAAGCGTGGGTGCTGACAAGAAATTAGTGGTTTCCTCTACACCTAATCAGGACAATCCTTTAATGGATATCGCTGAAGTAAAGGGAACCCCGATTTTAGGTATGGATGTATGGGAGCATGCTTATTACCTGAAATATCAAAACAGACGTCCTGATTATATTGCTGCTTTCTGGAGTGTAGTAAACTGGGATGCTGTAGCAGAACGTTTCAAAAAAGCGTAGTTTATTTCTCCTGTGTAAGAACAGGATCAATGATATATAAAGAGGCCCTGGTGTGAGAACGCCGGGGCCTCTTTATATCCCTACAACATCCCTTTTCTTTTTCTGCCTCATGGCTTTCGGGACTACGGCAAGGATTTCTTCTTTCAAGGCATTTAACATCCGTTTCTTAATGAAGTTTTTATGCGTGACCAGGCTGATTTCCCTTACCGGTTCGGGTGATTTGAAATGCCTTACCTTGCTCAGCTGTCTGCTGCTCAGCTCTTCCAGCGCCAGTTCGGGTAACAATGTCGCGCCATTGTTCCTGTCTACCATACGGATCAGTGTTTCTACGCTTCCTGTATTATAGGTAAGGCCCTGAAGCCGGTTGTGTTTGGTTGACCGACAGATATTTAATACCTGTGAGCGCATGCAATGGCCTTCATTTAACAGCCAGATATTCTCATCTTCCAGGTCGTTGGCGTCGATGGTCCTCTTTTTATAAAGTTTACTGTTTTTACTGATGTAAGTGACAAAATTTTCGTAATAAAGAGGCACTTCTTCTATAACCGCATCAACCAAAGGGGTTGCCAGGATCCCGCAGTCGAGCACCCCTGTTTTAAGGTGGTGGATAATATCTTCAGTGGTATACTCCCAGATCAATAACTTCAGATCCGGAAATTTCTCCATCATTGCGGCAATCACTTTAGGCAATAAATAAGGGGCTACAGTAGGGATGATGCCTACCTTAAGCTCGCCACTTACCTCCTGCTGCTGGTTGCTGATGATCTCTTTAATTTTCAGGCTTTCCTGTAAAACCAGGCGCGCCTGCTCAATAATCTGGGTACCAATTTCAGTAGGTATAACGGGCTGTTTGCTGCGGTCAAAGATTTTTACATTGAGCATTTCTTCCAGTTTTTGCACCTGCATGCTCAAAGTAGGTTGGGTAACAAAGCATTTTTCTGCGGCGCCCACAAAACTTCTGTAAGTATCTACAGCTACAATGTATTCCAGTTGTACCAATGTCATATAGCTAAAGTTTATTTTCTTTAGCAAAGATATCGGTTTTAGCTATGTTTGGCTAAAAAATCTGCGTAAGCCAATTTTATCCCTTCTTCCAGTTCTGTTTTATGTTTCCAGCCTAGGCTGTGCAGTTTGGATACATCCATTAATTTGCGTGGGGTACCATCTGGTTTACTGCTGTCGAAGGTCAGTTTTCCTTCAAAGCCGATAACGTTTTTAATCAGCAGGGCAAGGTCTTTAATGGTCAGGTCTTTGCCTGTTCCAATATTGATAAACCCAGGTTCGTTAAAGTTTTGCATCAGGAAGTAGCAGGCATCCGCCAGGTCGTCGGCAAAAAGGAATTCCCGCATTGGTGTACCAGAACCCCAGATGTTGACTTCTTCGCTGCCATTAATTTTGGCTTCGTGGAACTTGCGGATCAGGGCAGGCAAAACATGGGAATTTTGGGGGTGATAATTGTCGTTATACCCGTAAAGGTTGGTGGGCATCACAGAAATGAAATCGCAGTGATATTGGGCACGGTAGGCATCGGCCATTTTAATGCCTGCAATTTTTGCAATGGCATAGGGCTCATTGGTTTCTTCGAGCAGGCCGGTCAGCAGGTATTCTTCCTTTAAGGGTTGTGGGGCAAGTTTTGGATAAATACAGCTGGAACCCAGGAACATGAGTTTTTTAACCTCATTTTTATAAGCCTGATGGATCACATTGTTCTGGATACAAAGGTTTTCATATAAAAAATCGGCCCTGTAGGTGTTGTTGGCAACAATACCGCCCACTTTTGCTGCGGCCAGAAATACATATTCGGGCTGTTCTTTTTGGAAAAAACCGGTAACGGCCAGCTGGTCCCGCAGGTCAAGTTCTGCAGATGTTCTGACGATCAGGTTTTGGTAGCCCTCTTTTTGTAATTTGCGGTAAATAGCAGATCCAACCATTCCCCGGTGTCCTGCAACATATATTTTTGCGTTTTTTTCCACGTATGCCTTAATATTTGTTGCAAAAGTACGGTAAGCAATTGAAAATACATATTTACCTAAGTTTTATTTAAGTTTGTATGAAATAAAAAAAGGCTGTTTTAAAATTACAATACAAAAATAGTGGGTAAAGATAAATTAAGAAAATTTGCTGAAATAGATACTTTTCCAAATGTATACCAGCTGGATGAAGGTAAAGAATTGAAGGGCAAATGGGCAGCACAGCATTTTAAAAATGACCATCCTGTTGTACTTGAACTGGCTTGTGGTAAAGGCGAATATGCCGTTAGTTTAGCAAAAATGTTTCCTAAAAAGAACTTTATTGGAGTAGACCTTAAAGGCAACAGGATATGGAGAGGGGCCCGTACCGGGGTAGATGAAGGGATTACCAATCTTGCCTTTTTAAGGATACAGATAGAGGATATTGTAGATTTTTTTGGGGAAAATGAAGTGGATGAGATCTGGATCACCTTTCCTGACCCCCAGCCACAGGACAGCCGTGAAAAAAAACGCCTTACTTTTCCTGGATTTTTGGACAGGTACAGAATGTTCTTAAAACCGGGGGGCAAAATTAATTTAAAAACCGACAACGACGGGCTGTATCTTTATACGGTAGAGAAAGTTGAAGAACTGGGATTGAAATGTCATAAAAAGACAGACCAGCTGTATAAATCGGAGCTGTACGATGATGTGCTTTCTATTAAAACGCATTACGAGCGGATTTATTTAAAGCATGATAAAAATATCAATTATATACAATTCTCTTTTGAGTAATGGAACAATCGTTTTACGACCAGGTGTTTGAATTGGTGAGACTGATCCCTAAAGGAAGGGTAACCTCTTATGGGGCCATTGCCAAAAGCTTAGGGGCCGGGGGCTCGGCCCGCATGGTAGGTTATGCCATGAGCAATGCCGGCCTTGCCGATCCGCCGGTTCCGGCACACAGGGTAGTAAACAGCAGTGGCCTGCTTACGGGGAAGTTTCATTTTAAAACACCCGACTTAATGCAGGAACTGCTCGAGAAGGAAGGCATTGTTGTAAAAGACGATAAAATCCAGCACTTTAAAAAGTACTTTTGGGACCCCTTGCAAGAGTTATAACAAATATATTATGGCAGATGTAGTTAGATGCGGATGGTGTGGTACCGATCCTTTGTATGTAAAATATCATGATGAGGAATGGGGTAAACCTGTTTACGATGATCAAACGCTTTTTGAGTTCCTGATTTTAGAAGGGGCGCAGGCTGGCTTGAGCTGGATTACAATATTGAAGCGGCGCGAAGGCTACAGAAAAGCTTTTGCCGGGTTTGATGTTGAAAAGGTAGCGGCATTTAATGAAAAAGATGAAGAGCGGTTGATGAACGATACGGGGATCATCAGAAACAGGTTAAAAGTAAAGGCTGCCATTAACAATGCTAAACTTTTTATAGCCATACAAAAAGAGTTTGGCTCTTTTGCTGATTATATGTGGGGCTTCCTTCCGGATAAAAAGCCCATCCAGAACCCCATCCGCAGCTTAAAAGATGTTCCTGCACGGACAGAAATATCAGATGCCATTAGCAAGGACATGAAAAAAAGAGGCTTTAAGTTTTTTGGTACGACCATTTGTTATGCACACATGCAGGCTACTGGAATGGTGAACGATCATGTTGCAGACTGTATTTGCCGCTAACTTATTGTTTGTGCATGGAGTTATAAGCCGCTACAAATGATCTGATCAGTTTTGCATCGAAGCTTTCGGTTGCTTTTATGCGTTCGGCCAGGTCTTCATCATTGGTTAGCTTTAGCAGCAGTATATTTTTAATCTGTTGATTTTTGCTGTCAGAATTTCCCCCTTCGGGAATTTCCAGCATTGGGCCGGTGCCAAATTTTTCTATAAAGTAGGCCGTAGGCCCTGTTACCCTGGATTGCGGTTCTTCCTGCCGGTTCCTGCCCCCGCCAATGGTAATTCCTACACCGCCACCCAGTCCGCCAAAACCACCTGTACCACCACCAATACCTACGCTTGGCCTTATGCGTGCCCTTTTGGGTTGTACTTCTTCAACACCGCCGGTGCTGCCCCCAATGCTGTAAAGGTTTACGGCACCGTTTTCTATCAGCTTAAAGAAGCGGTGTTCCATCTTTTTTTTGATCACGATGGGCTTGCTTACATAGGTTTCACCATTCCATAGAAATTCCCGGATGTCCTTTGCCTTAAACTGGGAGAGGGACTCATCTTCATTTTTGAGCACAACAGTCGAAAAATCTGTGCCCTGAATGGTGCCGCGAACAAAATTTCCCTCGGAAATTACTATCGCATCCTGTGCTTTTAACACGATAGATGTGGTTAAAAGCAGCAACAGCATCACATATACCTTTATTGATCTCATAGCGATCAAATAACGGAAATTATTAGGTTATTAGTACCTTTATCGGAGTAACATTATAGAGTATATGAAAAAACTTTTTCTTCTTGACGGTATGGCGCTGATTTACAGGGCGCATTTTGCACTGAGTAAAAACCCAAGATTTACTTCAACAGGTATCAATACTTCGGCAGTAATGGGCTTTGCCAATACTTTGATGGAAGTGTTAAAAAAAGAAAACCCCACACATATAGCTGTAGTTTTTGATACGGATGCCCCAACTGAAAGGCATACCGATTTTGAGGCGTATAAAGCCCATCGTGAGGCCATGCCGGAAGACCTTTCTGCAGCGCTTCCCTATATTTTTAAACTGATCGAAGGATTCAGGATCCCGGTGATCACAAAAGACGGTTTTGAGGCAGATGATATTATTGGAACTTTGGCCAAAGAAGCAGAAAAAAAAGGTTTCCAGGTATTTTGCATGACCCCGGATAAGGATTTTGCACAATTGGTATCGGACAATATTTTTATTTATAAGCCCGCACGTATGGGCAATGAAATGGAAATAATGGGGGTGAAAGAAGTGCTGGCCAAATGGGAAATTGAACGTGTTGAACAAGTCATTGATATCCTCGGACTATGGGGTGATGCGGTAGATAATATTCCGGGCATACCTGGCATAGGAGAAAAAACGGCAAAAGCACTCATTAAACAATATGGTTCGGTAGAAAATATCATTGCCAATTCGCATGAATTAAAAGGCAAACAGCGTGAGAATGTGGAAACTTATGCTGAACAGGGCCTGATCTCTAAAAAACTGGCCACCATTATACTCAATGTTCCGGTAGAATTTGATGAGAAGGCCCTTGAATTGGAAGAGCCAAGCCGGGAATTGCTGGAACCTTTATTTGCTGAGCTGGAATTCAGGACCATAGGTAAAAGGGTATTTGGAGAGGGCTTTAACAGAGGGGCAACAATGGTGGTTTCGCAGCAAACCGATCTTTTTGGAAATGTGGTTAGTGAAACCATCAGCTATGTAGAAACGGTTGTACAAACTGTACCCGAGACTACAGAGCTGGAGGAAACAAAGCCACTGAATACCATAGAAAATACAAGCCACAATTACCAGCTTGCCAATACCCCGGAACTGCGCAGGGAACTGGTTGATTTGCTGCTGAAGCAGGAAAGCATTTCTTTTGACACCGAAACAACGGGTACGGATGCAAACCTGGCAGAACTGGTAGGGCTGTCTTTCAGCATTAAGCCCGGTGAGGGTTATTATATCCCTGTACCTGCCGAAATGGAAGCTGCGCAACAGATTGTAGAGGAATTCAGACCGGTACTGGAGAATGAAAATATTGTTAAAATAGGACAGAACATTAAATATGATATGCTGATCCTGAAATGGTATGGCATATCGGTAAAGGGGCGGTTGTTTGATACCATGCTGGCCCATTACCTGATTGATCCGGATACCCGTCACAACATGGATGTGCTGTCGGAGAATTATTTAAATTATTCGCCCATCTCCATCACCACACTGATTGGCCCTAAAGGTAAATCGCAGGGTACTATGCGTGATGTGCCTGTTGAAAAGGTAGTGGATTATGCAGCAGAAGATGCGGATATTACCTTACAGCTGGCCAATGTTTTTGAGCCCCTGTTGAAGCAGTTAAATGCTGAAAAGCTGGCTACAGAAGTAGAAAACCCCTTGATTTATGTATTGGCAGATATTGAAAAGGAAGGGGTGAGGATTGATATGGATACCCTGATCAATTATTCAAAAGAGCTGGAGCTGGATATCAGGAAGTTTGAACAAAGTGTATATGATAAATGTGGCATCAAGTTTAACCTGGCCTCGCCAAAACAATTGGGGGAAGTGCTTTTTGATAAGTTACAGCTTGACCCTAAAGCAAAAAAGACTAAAACAGGGCAATACCAGACCGGTGAAGATGTGTTGCTGGCCCTGGCACATAAAAGTGATATTGTCCAGGATATTTTAGATTTCCGTCAGCTGCAAAAGTTAAAATCTACTTACGTAGATGCACTGCCATTGCTGGTTAACCCTAAAACGGGGCGTGTACATACCAGTTTTAACCAGGCGGTAGCTGCAACAGGAAGGTTGAGCTCCAACAATCCAAACCTGCAAAATATCCCGATCCGTACAGAACGGGGCAGGGAAGTACGTAAGGCATTTATTCCCAGAGATGAAAACCATATTTTGCTTTCTGCGGATTATTCGCAGATAGAGCTGCGGATTATAGCCGACATCAGCAAGGAAGAAAATATGCTGGATGCTTTTAAGAATGGAATTGATATTCATACGGCTACTGCAGCCAGGGTTTACGGGATTGCTATTGAGGAGGTAACACCTACACAGCGCCGGAATGCCAAAGCGGTAAATTTTGGGATCATTTATGGTCAGTCGGCTTTTGGCTTGTCGCAAAATCTGGGTATTCCACGTAAGGAAGCTGCAGAAATCATAGAACAGTATTTTACGCAGTACCCTGGAATTAAAAGGTACATGTCGGACACCATGAACTTTGCCCGTGAGAATGGTTTTGTAGAAACCATTCTGGGCAGGAGAAGGTATTTGCGCGACATCAATTCTGCCAACCAGACTGTACGTGGTTTTGCCGAGCGAAACGCGATAAATGCCCCGATCCAGGGATCAGCTGCAGATATGATCAAAGTGGCGATGATCAATATCCACAAGGACATTCAGGATCAGGGCCTGCAATCTAAAATGACGATGCAGGTGCATGATGAGTTGGTGTTTGATGTGCTGAAATCAGAAGTTGAGGCCATGAAGAAGATCATTGCCCATCGGATGAAAACAGCGATCAAAACGACAGTACCCATTGAAGTAGAGATTGGTGAAGGCGAAAACTGGCTCGCTGCACATTAAAGCTCTATAGTTTCGCCTATTGCTGGTAATAAGAGTGTTTTATTTTCTCTTTTGAACTTGGCAACAGCTTCTGCCGTATCAATTTGTATAGGTGGAAAGGTATTGTAATGCACGCCTATTACTTTTTCACATTCCAGGTATTTGGTAGCGATTAAGGCATCATCAACATCCATGGTATAATGTCCGCCTATGGGAAGGATAGCATAATCCAGGTTATAGAGGTCGGCAAGGAGCTTCATTTCAAGGGTAAGCGCCGTATCGCCGGCAAAGTAAACCGTTTTTCCGCCTAGCTCCAATACAAAACCGGCTGGATTACCCCCATAACTGCCGTCGGGATTGCTGCTGGAATGTACGGCCCAGACAGTACGCAGGGTGCCAAAGTCGAATTTAGATTTGCCAAAGTTAATATCGGTTACATTTTTTACCCCCTGTTTTCTTATCCAGTCGGCCACTTCAACCAGGGCTATTACCTGTGCATTGTTCTGGCTGGCAACCTGGACGAGGTCTGCAATATGGTCGCCATGACCATGGCTTACCAGGATATAATCGGCCTTTATGGTTTTGAGGTCTATGTTTTTTGCAAGCACATTATGGGTAATAAAAGGATCGAAAAGAAACTTTTTTCCATCGGCTTCCAATAAGAAACACGATTGTCCGTAATAGGTATATTTCATTGGAGTATATTTTTTAAGGTTATTTATGGTTAGCCACCGAACATGCCGCCCAGGCCTCCAAGCATGTCTTTGGTTGCGGCCTGCATTTCGGCAGCACTTACCTGTTCTGCCTGTGTCAGGGCTTTGTTTATGGCCGTAAGCAACAGCTCTTCCAATTCTTCTTTATCGGCCTCTTTATAAAAGTCTTCTTTAATTTCTACAGCAGTAATGGCTTTGTTTGCAGTAGCCGTTATGCGAATTGCACCACCTTCAACTTCGGCGAAAACCGAAATGGTGTCGAGCCTTTTTTTTATTTCATCGGCCTTTTGCTGCGCGGCCATCAGTTTATCGAACATAATGTGTTTGTCTTTTTTATTAAACAACGAAATTAAGAGAAATTGGTTTAAAGTATGTTGTTTCTTTCTGTTGTTGGGTAAAAATATATAATAATAAGAGGGATTAAAACAGATTGGGCAAGTTGGTGTTATAAAAAGAACTAATTTGAAATGATGGATATACGGTCTAATGAACCCTTCTGGCTGGTAAAAAATGGAATAAAACATGCTTATCCTTCTTTGCGGGAAAGCGCAACTTGTGAAGTGCTGGTTGTTGGTGCTGGCATTACCGGAGCATTAATGGCCCATGCTTTGATCAAAAAAGGCTATAACACTATTTTGATAGACAAAAGAGAAATTGCTTATGGCAGTACATCTGCCACTACTTCTATGCTGCAGTATGAAATAGATGTTCCTTTGTACCAATTGAAAGAACTGATTGGAGAGCAAGGGGCAATTGCCAGCTATAAAGCTTGCAGGGATGCGATTTACAAACTGGAAAACCTGGTGCAGGAGGTCGGATCGGAATGTAGTTTTGAAAAAAAGGAGTCGGTTTATTTTGCGGGGAAAAGTAAAGATGTAGCCTGGCTGAAAAAAGAATATGAGGCCCGTAAATTAGCCGGATTTGAAGTAAAGTGGCTGGAAAAAAAAGAGATAAAAGCTATTTATGGATTGCTGGCTGAAGGAGCGATCTTATCTGCTGAGGGAGGAAGTGTGGATGCATTTTGCCTGGCGCATGACCTCATCCATTACAATGTGGAGAAAGGCCTGAAGGTTTTTGATAAAACAGCACTGAAAAAGGTAAAATATGAAAAAAATGGTGTTACTGTGCTGCTGGATACCGGAGCAGAGATAAAGGCCGGAAAGATTATTTACTGTACGGGTTACGAAACACAAAACATGCTGCCCGATAAAGTGGTGGATTTAAAAAGTACATATGCCATGATCAGTGAGCGGGGAGATGTACACGAAAAAATTTGTGAGCATACTTTATTCTGGAATACGGATAAGCCTTACTTGTACATGCGTACAACCGATGAGGGCCGCATGCTGGTTGGTGGGGAGGATGAAAACTTCAAAAATGCAATACGCCGGGACCTGCTGCTGAATAAAAAGAGAGATAAGCTGATGAAGACATTAAAAAAATATCTGCCCGAAACCAAATTTATTGAAGACTTTTGCTGGTGTGGAACTTTTGGTGAAACAAAAGACGGGTTACCCTATATCGGGGCACACCCTAAATTCCCGGATAGTTATTTTCTTTTGGGCTTTGGAGGGAACGGAATTACCTTTTCGGTAACAGGTGCGGACATGATCACGGAAATGATGGAAGGCAGGCCCGACTTATTATCGCACTATTTCAGGTTTCAACGTTAAATTAATTGCATGGTTTCATTATAAAAATGTAAAAAAATGAAAAACGTATTGCACAACTCAATATTTATTTAAACCTTTGCGCCTCAACTCATTCAAAAAATTATTATACACAGAAAATGATTAAGCACATAACACATAAACTTTCTATTGTTGAAGCAAAAAATATTGCTTCGAGAAGTTTGTTTATTGAGCGCTTGCGACCCATATTTTTTGTGACAACAAACCGGCAAAACTACACGCCGCGGATCTGAGTAAATCTTTTACAAAACTCATTTACGAAGAGGATTGCCTCTCAAAAAACAATTAATCAGAACATTTATATTTTTTCGTTATCATATTAATGAATATAAACGATTTTATAGTGCAGGTTGCACTTCCTGAACATCGTGTCTTTGCAGAAGAGATCTGTGAAGAGATGGCTGAATCGGCGAAAGCACGAGGTACAGGTATCGCCAAACGCTCTCCGGAGTATGTAGCGGCTAAAATGGCTGACGGGAAAGCCGTTATTGCCTTTCATAAGGATGGCTCATGGGCCGGGTTCTGTTATATCGAAACCTGGACACATGGACAGTTCGTGGCCAATTCGGGCCTGATCGTAAGCCCTAAGTACCGCAAGGCAGGATTGGCGCATGCCATTAAAGAAAAGATCTTTGAACTTTCGAGGCAAAAATATCCTAAAGCGAAAATATTTGGCCTGACAACAGGACTGGCTGTAATGAAGATCAATTCAGATCTGGGTTATGAACCGGTTACCTATTCAGAGCTTACCCAGGATGAAGAGTTCTGGAAAGGCTGTCAGAGCTGTGTGAACTTCGAAATATTAAAAATGAAGGAACGTAAAAACTGTATGTGTACGGCGATGCTGTACGATCCGGTTGAGCAAAAGCATGATGCAGCAAAGAAGTTTGCCGAAGAACTGCATAAGAATCCTACATTATATGAGCGTTTTATGAGCATTAAGCAACGATTGGTGCTTAAGTCCAAACCCAATAAGAAGGGATTAAAATCTCTGTTTTTTTTATTTACTGTATTATTTAAATAGCTGTTATATTAAGATGAAGAAGAAAGTTGTTTTAGCATTTAGCGGAGGTCTGGATACCTCGTTTTGTTGTATTTATCTTGCTCAGGACCGTGGACTGGAAGTTCATTCTGTGATTGTAAATACAGGTGGTTTTTCTGACGAAGAGCTAAAGGAAATAGAAAAACGTGCTTATGCCCTTGGTGTAGCTTCTCATGCAGTGGTGGATGAAACCGAAAACTATTATAACAGCTGTATCAGGTACCTGGTATTCGGGAATGTCCTTAAAAATGCAACCTACCCGCTTTCTGTGAGTGCAGAGCGTGTAAGCCAGGCTACGGCCATTGCCAATTATGTAAAAAAGATTGGGGCCGACTATGTAGCCCATGGTAGTACGGGCGCTGGTAACGACCAGGTTCGTTTTGACATGATCTTTAACATCATTATTCCTGAAGTAGAGATCATTACACCGATAAGGGATTTAAAATTATCCCGCGAAGCGGAAATAGAGTACCTGAATGCACATGGTGTTGAATATAGTGCCGAGAAAGCAAGATATTCTATAAACAAGGGGCTTTGGGGTACTTCTGTAGGCGGTAAAGAAACGCTGACCTCGAATGAAACTTTACCTGAAGAGGCCTGGCCTACCCAGGTTTCGGAAAGCAAGGCCCGTAAACTGGAGCTGAGTTTTGAAAAAGGGGAACTGGTAGCTATTGACGGGGAGAGGTTTGAACCGGTAAGGGCCATCCAGAAATTACAGGCTATTGCACAACCTTATGGGATTGGCCGTGACATTCATGTGGGCGATACGATTATTGGTATAAAGGGACGTGTAGGTTTTGAAGCTGCGGCCCCGGTACTGATCATTAAAGCGCACCATACCCTGGAAAAACATACATTAACCAAATGGCAGCTTTCCTGGAAAGAGCAATTGTCTTCTTTCTATGGTAACTGGCTCCATGAGGGGCAGTTTCATGATCCGATAATGCGCAATATAGAGGCTTTTTTAACGGATACACAGAAAGTGGTTAGTGGAAAGGTGTTTGTTGAACTGTTGCCTTATCGTTTTAACATCATCGGTATCGAATCGGAGCATGACCTGATGAGCAATAAATTTGGCAGCTATGGCGAGATGAACAATACCTGGAGTGGTGAGGATGTGAAAGGGTTCTCTAAAATTTTTGGTAACCAGGTCATGATCTGGCATAAAGTGAACAGTCATGAAGGTTAGAGCAGGTATAGTTGGCGGTGCCGGATATACCGGGGGTGAAATGCTCCGTATACTGGTAAACCATCCTTCGGTTGAGATTAAGTTTGTGCAAAGCAAGAGCAATGCCGGCAATAGGATTGCTGATGTGCATACTGACTTGCTCGGGGATACGGACTTAAGGTTCACGGATGCGCTTTCACAGGATATTGATGTGCTGTTTCTCTGCGTTGGCCATGGCGATGCCAGGAAATTTCTTGAGGCAAATGATATTGCCACAGGGATTAAGATCATAGACCTGAGCCAGGATTTCAGGTTAAAGGCCAATGCTGGTGGCAAATGGGTGTATGGTTTGCCAGAATTAAATCGTGAGCTGATCAAAAAGGCAAGTTATATTGCCAACCCGGGCTGTTTTGCAACCTGTATTCAACTGGGGCTGCTACCATTGGCAGCTAAGGGATTATTGAAAAACGAGGTACACCTGAATGCCACAACAGGATCAACAGGAGCGGGACAAAGCTTGTCGGCAACCTCACATTTCAGCTGGCGTAACAATAACCTGTCGGTATATAAAGCTTTTGAACATCAACACCTGAATGAAATTGGGGAGAGTTTAAAACAACTGGACCCTGTATTTGATCAGGTCATAAATTTTATACCGCAGCGGGGAGATTTTACCAGAGGCATACTTGCTGCGATATATCTGGAAAGCGATTTAACCGCTGAAGAGGCCCAGCGCATTTATGAAGATTATTATGCTGCACATCCTTTTACGCATGTAAGCAGGAAAAATATTGATTTAAAACAGGTGGTGAACACCAATAAAGCACTGGTACATGTGGAAAAACATGGTAACAAGCTGTTTATTGTAAGTATAACCGATAATTTGTTAAAAGGTGCCAGCGGACAGGCGGTGCAGAATATGAATTTAATTTTTGGATTGCCGGAAGCTGAAGGACTGCGGCTTAAGGCCCAGGCATTCTAAGCCGGGCCCTTTCCCTACCCGATTCAAAAAACAATTTGTATAACCCTGCCCTGTTAAAGGGCAACAACTTTTAATAAAATGAACTTATTCGACGTATATCCACTAAACAATATAGAAATAGTAAAAGCATCAGGCAGTAAAGTGTGGGATGCCGCAGGTCAGGAATATCTTGACCTTTATGGCGGTCATGCTGTAATTTCTATCGGTCATACCCATCCACATTATGTAAAGCGTTTAACCGAACAGCTGAATAAGGTTGGGTTTTACTCCAATTCCGTTTTAATCCCATTGCAGGCTGAGCTTGCGGAGAAACTGGGTAAGGTATCGGGTAAAACAGACTACCAGTTGTTCCTGTGTAACTCAGGTGCCGAGGCCAATGAAAATGCTTTAAAACTGGCCTCATTTTATAATGGCAGAAAAAAAATAATTGCTTTTAAAGGCGCTTTCCATGGCAGAACATCTTTAGCGGTTGCGGCTACAGACAATCCAAAGATCATTGCCCCGGTAAATGAAACAGACAATGTCGTTTTTTTGCCCCATAACGATGAGGATGCATTAGCAGCGGCTTTTGCAGCTTATGGAAATGAAATTGCTGCAGTAATTATTGAAGGCATACAGGGCGTTGGCGGAATAAAAGAAGCTTCGGTAAGCTTTTTACAGAAGATCCGTTCACTTTGCGATGCATACAACGCCGTTTACATTGCCGATAGTGTGCAATGTGGTTATGGCAGGACCGGCAAATTTTATTCGCACGACTATGCAGGCGTTGATGCCGATGTATACACCATGGCAAAAGGCATGGGGAATGGTTTCCCTGTTGCGGGGATTGCTATTGCCCCTAAGTTTAAACCATGGCATGGTATGCTGGGTACCACCTTTGGAGGTAATCACCTGGCCTGTGCAGCGGGTTTGGCGGTGCTGGAAATTATTGAACAGGACAATTTGCTGAAAAATGCAGCAGAGGTAGGAAGTTACCTGATTGAAGAACTGAAAAAAATAGAGGGCATAAATGAAGTGCGTGGACGTGGCCTGATGATTGGGATAGACCTTCCTGAAAGCTCAGCAAATGTAAAGAAGGACCTCTTGTTTAAGCATAAAATCTTTACCGGAGAGGCAAAGCCTAATGTAATCAGGCTATTGCCAGCTTTAAATTTAACTAAGGATCAGGCAGATCAATTTTTAAATGACTTTAAAATCGCTTTAAAAGGATGAATCAATTTACTTCAGTAAATGATGTGCAGGACATAGGCCAGTTGGTTAAGGACGCACTTGCACTAAAGGAAAACCCTTATGCGCACCAGCATTTGGGTAAAAACAAGACGCTTGGCCTTGTTTTTCTGAACCCGAGCTTACGTACCCGTTTAAGTGCCCAAAAGGCGGCCCTTAATTTGGGTATGAACGTGATGGTGATGAACATGGACAAAGAAGGCTGGGCATTGGAAACGCAGGATGGCGTGGTGATGAACGGCACTACAGTAGAACATATCCGTGAGGCTGCTGCGGTAATGGGGCAGTATTGTGATGTTTTAGGCTTACGGTCTTTTCCTAAGCTGCTAAACAGAGATGAGGATTATAATGAAGATTTCTTCAATAAGTTCATAAAATATTGTAAGGTGCCGGTGGTAAGTTTAGAAAGCGCTACACGGCATCCTTTGCAAAGCCTGGCAGACCTGGTAACAATTAAGGAAACCTGGAAAGCCGGGGGCAAACCTAAGGTTGTACTGGCCTGGGCACCGCACATTAAGGCCTTACCGCAGGCGGTACCTAATTCATTTGCCGAATGGATGTGCAAGGCACAGGAGGAAGGAATGCTCGATTTTACCATAGCACAGCCTAAAGGCTATGAACTGAGTGAAGATTTTACACCGGGTGCGAACATTACTTATAATCTGGACGAGGCTTTGGCCGGGGCCGATTATATTTATGTCAAAAACTGGTCGAGTTATAAAGAGTATGGTAAAGTGCTTACCTATCCTGAAGGCTGGATGCTGAACAATGACAAATTAAAAGAGACCAATGATGCTAAAGTGATGCACTGTTTGCCCGTAAGAAGGGATTTGGAACTCTCATCAGAAATACTGGATGGGCCTAACTCATTGGTGATACACGAGGCAGGAAACCGTTTATGGGCAGCGCAGGCGGTATTGAAGCAAATGTTGGAGAAACTGTAAAGCGATGAAGAAAACACTCAATGTAATTAAGATAGGTGGAAATGTAATTGACAGTTCAGAAAAGCTGCATCAGTTTTTGCTGGATTTTACTGCGCTTCCGGGCGATAAGATTTTAATTCATGGCGGTGGAAAGGTGGCTACCGAACTGGGCGTGTCTTTGGGTGTTGAAGCTAAAATGGTTGAGGGCAGGCGTATTACTGATATAGAGACACTTAGGGTGGTTACGATGGTGTATGCCGGTCTGATCAATAAAAATATGGTGGCCCAACTGCAGGCAAGGGGCTGCAATGCAATCGGTTTAAGTGGTGCCGATGGAAATGTGATCAAAGCTGTAAAACGACCTGTAAAGGATATTGACTGGGGTTTTGTGGGCGACCTGGATCAGGACTCAGTTTCAACGGAAACATTGGGTAGTTTGTTAAATGCAGGATTAGTGCCGGTACTGTGTGCGATTACCCATGACGGGGATGCCCAGCTGCTGAATACCAATGCGGATACCATTGCTTCGGCTGTGGCGGTGGCCATGTCTTCACAATATGAAACCGCGCTGATCTATTGCTTTGAAAAAAGAGGGGTAATGCGTGATGTTGAAGATGAAGATTCTTTGGTTGCAGAGATCAGGATGCATGAGTTTGATACTTTAAAAAATGAAGGTGTGGTTTCTGGAGGAATGATCCCTAAATTGCACAATGCTTTTGAAGCAATAAAAAGTGGGGTTGCCGCTGTGTATATTGGTAAGGCTGATGAATTACCACAAATTAACGGAGGCAATTTCGGAACCAGATTAATTCAATAATTATGAACAAGTTTAAAGGCAGGGTTGCCATTTTGGGAAGTGGAAATATTGGTGTTTCTTTAGCAAAAGGCCTGGTTAAATCGGGTTATGCCGAAGCCGGACAGATCAGTTTAACAAGAAGAAGTGCTGCTGGTTTAACCGATCTGGCAGAACAGGGCTTTGCGGTAAGTACAGACAATGCCGCGGTAGTTGCCAATGCAGATATTGTTGTTTTAGCTGTACTGCCACAACAATTGAACAATTTGCTGGCACAGATAGGAGCGGTGGTTGATGTGCAGAAACACGTGTTTATTTCAGTTGCCTCGGGGGTAAGCTGTGCAGATATCAGGAGTAAAATAGGCGAGGATGTACAGGTGGTAAGGGCCATGCCAAATACGGCCATTGCCATTGGACAATCTATGACCTGTGTGGCAACGGATAATGCAAGTCAGCAAAATGTGGAAGAGGTAACCCGTATGTTTGAAACAGTAGGGTCTGTAGTTAAAATTAATGAAGACCTGATGACTTCTGCTACGGCATTGTGTGCCTGTGGTATTGCCTTCTTTTTACGGGCCATCAGGGCGGCCTCACAAGGAGGAGTAGAAATTGGTTTTCATGCAGATGAGGCGCTGAAAATGGCTGTGCAAACAGCGAAAGGTGCGGCAGATCTGCTTTTGCTGATGCAATCACACCCCGAGCAGGAAATAGATAAGGTAACTTCACCTAAGGGCTGTACCATTGCTGGATTGAACGAAATGGAACACAATGGATTTAGTTCTTCCTTAATTAAGGGGATTAAGCTCTCGGCAATTAAAGCCGGTGCTTTATATACAAAAGAATAAGCGGGGATTTACGGATATGGAAAGCGATTTATTTAAGGAAAGTATTAAGAGGGATGCGGTAGAATTATTGAAACAATTGATCAGCATCCCATCTTTCAGTAAAGAAGAAGATAAGACCGCAGATGCAATTGAGGCTTTCCTGCAGCAGCGGAATATAAAAACACACCGTAAGCTGAACAACATCTGGGCATACAACAAATATTTTGATGCGGCTAAGCCAACCCTGCTCTTAAATTCACATCATGATACCGTGAAGCCAAACTCGGGCTATACGCGCGATCCTTACGCGGCTACAGTGGAAGATGACAAATTGTATGGGCTGGGTAGTAATGATGCCGGAGGCTGCCTGGTATCGCTTATAGCAACCTTTCTTTATTATTATGATCAGGAAGGTTTAAATTATAACATCTGTCTGGCTGCTACAGCTGAAGAAGAGATTTCAGGCAACAATGGCCTGGAATGCATACTGCCCGACCTTGGGGAGCTGGAATTTGCCATTGTAGGAGAGCCTACCCTGATGAACCTGGCCATTGCAGAACGGGGTTTGCTGGTGCTGGACTGTACCAGCTATGGAAAGGCCGGGCATGCTGCACGTGAAGAAGGTGACAATGCCATTTATAAGGCGCTAAAGGATATAGAATGGTTCCGCAATTATCGTTTTTCGAAGGTGTCCGAAATGTTTGGCCCTTTAAAAATGTCGGTTACCATTATTAATGCAGGCTCGCAGCACAACGTAGTGCCCGCTTCCTGTATTTTTACAGTTGATGTGAGGGTAACTGATGCCTATACCAATGAGGAAGTGTTAAAGATTATCCGGACCAATGTGGACTGCGAGGTTGTACCCCGCTCTATCCGGCTAAAACCTTCGTCAATTGATAAGGAACATCCCATCGTACAGTCGGGTATTGCCCTTGGAAGGACAACTTATGGTTCACCTACCACATCGGACCAGGCCTTATTGAGCATTCCTTCCTTAAAGGTTGGTCCTGGTGATTCTGCGCGGTCGCACATGGCGGATGAGTATGTTCACCTGAGCGAAATTGAAAAGGGGATCGGACTTTATATAGAAATGCTGAAGCCGGTTGTTAACGGGAAATAAAATTGAATTAAAAAGAGATACATGAAGATCTGGCAAAAAAACATTGATGTAAACAAGGATATTGAAGCTTTTACAGTAGGCAAAGACAGGGAACTGGATTTACAGATGGCGGCTTATGATGTTCTGGGCTCACTGGCGCATGTAGAAATGCTGGAAAGTATTGGCTTACTTACTGCAGCAGAACTTGCTGAAATACAGAAAGCGCTTAAAAATATATATGCAGAAATAGAGGCGGGTAAATTTGTTATTGAAGATACAGTAGAGGATGTGCATTCGCAGGTAGAGTGGCTGTTGACCCAG
This sequence comes from Pedobacter heparinus DSM 2366, assembly GCF_000023825.1. NCBI lineage: Bacteria > Pseudomonadati > Bacteroidota > Sphingobacteriia > Sphingobacteriales > Sphingobacteriaceae > Pedobacter > Pedobacter heparinus. The sequence goes on along the minus strand of NC_013061.1, from coordinate 5,081,764 downwards.
CGTATAGGTGATGCCGGTAAAAAAATCCATAGCGGACGTTCGCGTAACGACCAGGTGCTGGTTGACCTGAAATTGTATTTCAGAAGCTGTATTGAAGAGATGGTGGGCAATACTGCTGTGTTATTTGCACAGCTGATTGAGCTGAGCAATACCCATGCAGCTAAATTGTTGCCGGGGTATACCCATTTGCAGATTGCAATGCCTTCGTCCTTTGGTCTGTGGTTTGGTGCCTATGCAGAAAGTTTGGTTGACGATATGGAGCTGATGCTGGCAGCCTGGAAGGTATGCAATAAAAATCCATTGGGTTCGGCTGCGGGTTACGGTTCTTCTTTTCCTTTAAACAGGACGATGACTACTGAACTGCTGGGTTTTGAACGCTTAAATTACAATGTGGTTTACGCACAGATGGGCAGGGGCAAAACGGAAAGAATCCTGGCCCAGGCCATGTCGGCCCTTGCCGCATCGCTGGCAAAAATGGCCATGGATGTTTGTCTGTTCATCAATCAGAATTTTGGCTTTATCAGTTTCCCTGATGAACTGACTACCGGATCGAGTATTATGCCGCATAAAAAGAACCCGGATGTGTTTGAGCTGATCCGCTCACGTTGTAACAAGATCCAGGCCTTGCCTAACGAAATTGCAATGATGATCACTAACCTGCCTTCCGGCTATCACCGCGATCTGCAATTGCTAAAGGAAAATCTTTTCCCGGCTATGGTTTCTTTAAACGAATGCCTGCAGATGACTACTTATATGTTGCAAAACATTAGGGTTAAAGATGGGATACTGGATGATAAAAAGTATGCTTACCTGTTTAGCGTTGAGGTGGTGAATGAACTGGCTTTAAAAGGTGTGCCTTTTAGGGAGGCATATAAAATTGTTGGTGAGAGCATTGAAAATGGCTCGTTTAAGCCTGAAACACAGATTAACCATACCCATGAAGGCAGCATTGGCAATTTATGCAATGCAGAGATCACCGCGATGATGGATGAGGTATTGTCGCAGTTTAAGTTTGAACAAACACATCAGGCGATAGAGAAATTGCTGGCTTGATTTTATTTAAACTCAGATGTCTTATGGAACTCAATATCCGGGTAATCCCGCATGGTCATGTTGATCATGAACTCATTGTCGGCCAGGTAAACCGGGTTGCCATCTTTATCTTCGCCAATATGCTGCTGTTTTCTTTTCAGAAACTCGGCCAGCTTGGTTTTGTCTTTTGAGGTTACCCAGTTGGAACGGGTATAGCTCAACATCCTGAAAGCGGCTTTGGCGCCATATTCATGTTCCAGGCGGAAAGCGATAACCTCAAACTGAAGTTCCCCTACCGCACCCACTACTTTACGGTTTCCGGGCTGCATGGTAAACAATTGGGCAACACCTTCTTCCGTGAGCTGTTGTATGCCTTTTTCCAGCTGTTTTGTTTTTAGGGGGTCTCTGTTCTCCAGTTCCTTAAATATCTCGGGAGAGAAGCTGGGAATGCCTTTAAATTGAAGTTTTTCCCCTTCTGTAAGCGTGTCCCCGATTTTGAAGTTTCCACTATCGTATAAACCCACCACATCACCTGGCCAGGCTTCTTCTACAATACTTTTTTCATTGGCCATGAAATCCATTGGGTTAGAAAACTTCAGCTTTTTGTCCTGACGGGTATGGTAATAGAATTTATTGCGTTCAAATTTTCCGGAGCAGATCCTTAAAAAAGCAATGCGGTCGCGGTGTTTTGGATCCAGGTTGGCATGGATCTTAAATACGAAACCAGAGAAGTTCTTTTCTTCTGCGGCTACTTCACGTTGCTCGGCCTCACGGCCTTTTGGACTTGGGGCGATGTTGATGAAGGTATCCAGCAGCTCTTTTATCCCGAAATTGTTAATGGCACTGCCAAAAAATACCGGGGCCAGCAAACCCTCAATGTACATGCTCTTATCCAGGTCGCCATAAACCCCGTGTACCAGTTCCAGGTCTCCTTTAAGGCCTTCGAGTTCTTTTGGCTTTAAAAATTTGGTCAGGTTATCATCGTTCAGGTCGTTTACCTCTATTACGGGTTCACTGATCTTTGTTTTATCGGGTTCAAAGAGGTTTAAATGTTTGTTGTAAATGCTGTATACCCCCTTAAACGTGTGGCCCTGACCAATTGGCCAGGATAAAGGGCAAAGGCTGATGTTTAATTTGTGCTCTATTTCGTCCAGCAGGTCAAAAGCATCTTTACCTTCACGGTCCATTTTATTGATAAAAATGATGACCGGTGTATTGCGCATCCGGCATACCGACATCAGTTTTTCTGTTTGTTCCTCTACACCCTTCACACAGTCGACCACCAGGATTACACTATCTACGGCAGAAAGGGTGCGGTAAGTATCTTCCGCAAAATCCTTGTGCCCGGGTGTATCTAAAATATTGATGCGCTTATTCGCGTATTCAAACCCCATTACAGAAGTAGCTACAGAAATGCCACGCTGTTTCTCAATTTCCATAAAATCGGAAGTATTGCTTTGGTTGGCCTTGTTGCGTTTTACAGCACCGGCGGTATTAATGGCCCCGCCAAAAAGCAGGAATTTCTCTGTTAAGGTTGTTTTACCGGCATCGGGGTGACTGATGATGGCGAATGTTTTTCTTTTTTCTATTTCAGGGTGAATCATAGCGGCGGCAAAGATAACTATAATATATAAAAGAAAAACCGGCTATTGTAATAGCCGGTTTTTCAGTAATGAATTGGTTCGGTTAACTCCTGCCTCCGCGGCTTGGTCGTTCAGCTCCTCTGCCACCTTGTTCGCCGCGGCTTTCAGAACTTCTGGCCGGAGGTGCACTTTGTTGGGTCCGTTCCGGTCTTTGGTACTGAGGCTGGGCCTGTGGCTGCTGCGGTCTGCTTTCCTGACGTTGTGGTTGTTGCTGTCTTTCCTGCTGACGCGGGGCTTCCGGCCTGTTTTCCTGACGCTGAGGTCGTGCCTGTGGTTGAGGACGCTCCTGACGCTCCTGACGTTGTTGTGGGGCAGGCTGAACTTCCTGTGGCCTTTGTGCAGGAGTTTCTCCTGAAGGATTTTGTCTTTCTATTCGCTGTGGTCTTGTTGAGCCGTTGTTTTCCGGGCTTCCTGTTCTTGATGGCCTGCCATTATTTTCATAAATAGGTCTTTCGCCCCTGTTTTGAGGTGTAGTTACGCCGTTTTCACGGTTATCAGGTCTGTTACCCTGGTTGTCAATTCTGGAAGGGCGCCCGGACGATGATCCGTTGCTTGCCGTTCCGCGGTCTCCTCTTGGTGTGGTATACCCTTCTCCTCTGATGGCTTCCCGTGGTTTGGCATTTACATTGGAACTACCCCTGCTTGGCCTTGGCGTATAGATGTCAACACTGTTGCCATTTATGTTACTGCGGCTTGGCCTGCCTGTGGTATTTACATTATATACTCTTACATCTCTTCCGGTTGCACGTCTGATGTCATCGGCCCTTGGGCCAGTGTAATAAGTACGGCGGTTATTTACGTAAGTATTGTTAATGATGGTCGTGTTATGGATGATGGTCACATTTCTGCGGGAATAATATCGTGGAAAGCTATCGTAATAGATATTCCTTTGGGGGATAAATACCCACCACAGATCGGGGATGTTAAGGTTGATATTGATGTTCATTCCAGGGCCCATCGGCGCCCAGCCATAATAGCCACCACCACTTCTCCAGCTTACCCATGCAGGTCCCCATGTGGTATCAGGAATCCATATCCATTGACCGTAACGGTTGTAAACCCATCTTCCATAGTGAAAAGGCGCCCAGCCCCAGTCGTAATTGGAAACCCAGGTGTTACCGTACTCGGTCATTGCCCAGCGGCCATTGGTATAATAAGGCCTGAAATCGCCTTGTTCTACATCAGGTCTCCAAACGTACCCGTATTGCGGATCCTGTATCCAGGTACCATAAGGCGACAGTTCATCATAAAACGATTGGAGCGAAACATCATCTCCCTGCGCCATAACCTTTTGTGCTGCACCGGTGAACATGAGCAGCAGCCCAAGTACAATTGCCGGTAATTTGATCATGTTTTTCATTTGTGTGTGTTTAATTTGTGTGTGTTTAATTTACCTAACGTTTTTTATTATATCAATTTGAGTTCCAAAGATTCCCATAAGTTTAATCTATCTATTAAAATATTACATTGTCATGTTTGTTTTATGCCTAATTATATTGGTCTGATACCAGATGTGGCAGATTTTAATTTATAATTAGGCATAAAACAATTTACGTTTTTTCTTCCTGATAACGCTGATTTATAACCTAAGATTACCTGCAGACTACAGTATTGTGACGGGAAAGCTGGGCTTTACGGTAATATTTTTCTTCTTTTGCAGGTAAAATCAGAATAACGAATGACAAAAGGAACCTTATTTCTTATCCCAGTTCCCCTGGCGGAAAATGCTGCCCAGAAAACTTTTACCCCATATCTTGGAGATACCATAAATGCCATTTCGACTTATATTGTTGAGAATGAGAAAACGGCGCGTAAATTTTTAAAAGAGGCGGGATTAAAAATACAGCAGAGTGAGCTGGTTATTCACGATTATGGCAAACACAAGCGTGGAAATTCTATGGTGCCTTATTTTAAAGAGCTGATGACCGGTATGGATGTCGGTCTGATGAGCGAGGCCGGATGTCCGGGGATTGCCGATCCGGGTGCAGATGTAGTAGCTGAAGCACACAAAAGGGGAATTAAGGTAGTGCCCCTGGTTGGGCCAAGTTCAATTCTATTGGCCCTGATGGCTTCAGGTTTTAACGGGCAAAGCTTTACCTTTCATGGCTATTTGCCAATTGATAAGGCTGAAAGGGCAAAAAAGATCAAAGAACTGGAGCAATTGTCGCAAAAGAACAGGCAAACACAACTTTTTATTGAAACACCCTTTCGTAACAATCACTTGTTTGAAGATATCCTGAAGAATGCTTCCGGACAAACACAATTGTGTGTAGCCTGTAACTTAACCGCTGAAGATGAGTTTGTGAAGACTTTGCCGGTAGGGCTGTGGCGTAAAGAACGTATAGACCTGCATAAAAAACCAACTATATTTCTGTTGTATAAAGCCAGCTAACGGTACATATTTTTGCTGTCTATAAAGGACAGTACCTTATCCGGAACAAAGTACTGGAGGTTTTTACCCGCAGCAATTCCCTTGCGGATAAAGGTAGAGGAGATATCCATTTGCGGGGTATCGGTAATTTTAATAGCCGGATGTTCTGCCCACTCACTGATGTCAGCACCCGGCCGCGGGTACACATAGATTTCATAATGCTGCAAAATGACCTCATAATTCTTCCATTTTTTGAAAGAGGAAAGGTTGTCTGCACCCATAATTAAGGCAAATTCTTTTCCAGGATACTTTTCCTGCAAATGCGTAAGGGTATCAATGGTATAAGAAGGTTGTGGCAAGTTGAACTCTATATCGCTTACTTTTATATGGTCTGCATTTTCAGTAGCCAGTTTTGCCATTTCAAGCCTGTCGTACATGTTAGACAGGCCATTTTTATTTTTTAATGGGTTGTGCGGAGAAACGACCAGCCAAATTTCTTTAAGTTCCGTAAAGCCGGCCATATACCCGGCGATAACCAGGTGGCCGGTATGAATGGGGTTAAAGGAGCCAAAAAAAAGACCGGTTTTCATCAGCAAGTATTATTTTTTTATAAAATCCCCTACCAGTTTTTCTGCTTCCAGACAGGCTGTATGCAGGTCAAAGTTGTTAAGGATAACGTCAAATTTATCGGCATAAGCCAGTTCTTTCTCTGCTTTAACAAAGCGCTCCTGCAGCTTTTCGGGGCTATCGGTACCCCTGCCCCTTAAACGTTCTTTAAGTACGGCTAAGGATGGGGGTTGTACAAATATAGCTAGCGCATCATTTTCATATTTACGTTTTAAGCGCAAGCCACCTTCTACATCAATATCAAAAATGACATGTTTGTCTTCATCCCAGATGCGCTGGATTTCAGACCTCAGGGTGCCGTAAAAAGTTCCGCTGTAAACTTCTTCAAACTCTACAAATTCCTGGCGCGCAACTTTGTGCAGAAAATCTTCTTTGGTAATAAAATAATAGTCTTTTTCATTTTTCTCATCCCCGCGCAACTCCCGGGTAGTTGCTGATATAGAAAAGCTCAATGAAGGGAATTTCGTAAGCAAATGTTTAACGATGGTGGTTTTGCCTGCACCCGAGGGAGCAGAAAATATAATCAGTTTACCTTGTTTCATCAGGGCTTACAAAACGTTTAATAATTGTTCTTTAATTTTTTCCAGTTCTTCTTTCATGCCAACAACCAGCTGTTGGATCTGTGCATCGTTGGCTTTAGCGCCCATGGTATTGATTTCACGGCCGATCTCCTGAGAGATAAAACCCAGCTTTTTACCATTGGCATCTTTGCTTTTCAGGGTTTCGATAAAATAATCGCAATGACTTTTTAACCTGATCTTTTCTTCAGTGATGTCTAATTTGTCGATATAATAGATCAGCTCCTGCTCTAAACGGTTCTGATCTACGTTCAGCTTACCTACATTGTCCTCTAAAAACTGGTTCAGGCGGCTCCTGATCTGCGGGATCCTGAGTGGTTCCAGCACTTCAATCTGGCCAAAGAACTCCAGGATATTTTTGATCCGCAGCTCCAGGTCTGTTTTCAGGACGTTACCTTCTGTTTCCCTGAACTGGTTAAAGCTGGCCAAAGCCTTGTTAAAGGTGTCAAAAAGGATGACCCAGTCGTTCTCACTTACCTCATCTTCGGTGTAACTGATCACTTCAGGAAAATTGAGTACAGCCTGTAAAAGATTAGTTGAATTTGCACCCAGACTGGTATTGATGGCTTCAAGCTGCCTGTAATACCTGCTTAGTAAAGCGGCATTGATGCTGGCTCCTTTCAGGGCTTCTTCCCCACGTTCAAGATTGATGGAAACGCTAACTTTTCCGCGCTCAATTTCTTTGCTGCAAATGTTACGGAGCAGCAGTTCCTTATCCGAAAAGGCTTTTGGTAGTTTTAGATTGAGTTCTAAAAACTTACTGTTTAAGGATTTTATCTCTACAGCAAATTTTACATTTTCATGATCTGCAGAGGCCAGGCCATATCCTGTCATTGATTTTATCATGTGCAAAGATATAATTTATTGGCTTTTCCTGCCTATTTAACTTTTTTTAACTAAGGTATTTGACAAACAATGGTTAATTTTACGTTTATATATGACCTATGTTAAAATTTAACCGTCTACATATTCTTCTGTTTTGGGCATTTTTTCTTTTCTTTTTGCCGGCAGCTTTTGCACAGGACTTTTTACTTGGGGGTGTTGTTTTCGAAAAAGGGACTTCCAACCGCATCGCGGGTGCTGAGGTGATCAATAAAAGAACGGGATATAAAGTAAGCAGTAGTGACTTTGGGCTGTTTCAGATCAGGGCCGGTGTAGGGGATACCCTACTTGTAATTAAAGCGAATTTTTCGGATGCCGAAACAGTTGTATCATCAAATAAGGACATCCTGGTTTATCTTACTGGCGGACGGATGCTTAAAGAAGTGAACATCACCGGACAGACCAAGAAACAGGAGCTGGATGAACTGAAAAGGGATTATAAGGATAAAGGATCTTTTTACCAGGGTAAGCCACCTTTTCTTTCTTTTCTTTTTAAACCCCTAACTGCTGTTTATGAGTTGTTTGGCCGTACCCCAAAAAATGCGAGGAGGTTTGGCCGCTATTACGAAACCGAGCTGCAGCAAACGCAGATAGATGGGTTTTTTAATGAGTTTTTGATTCAGAGCAATACAGACCTGAAGGGGAAAGACCTGGAAAAATTTATGCTGGATTACCGGCCTGAATACGAAAAGGCGAAGAACTGGGCCCAGTATGACGCCATTAAATACATCAGGGATTCCTATAAGAAATACACCGATACACTTAAAAAGAATTAGATAGAAAGTGCTTCGCAGGCTTTTTCTGCAGCCAGCTTTTCGGCGTTTTTCTTGTTGTAATCACGGCCAATGCCATAGCTTTCTCCTTCAACAACAGCCTGGATGGTAAACAACTTGGCGCTTTCACCTTCCTCATTTTCCATCATGTCAAAGGTAATGTCCTTGCCATGGCGCTGGCACCACTCGATCAGTTTACTTTTAAAATTGGTCTCGGTCAGTTCAAGGGTATGAATGTCAATGTAAGGTTTCACAATTCTCTTCAGCAGGAATTCACGGGTAAAATTGTATCCTTTATCCAAATAAACAGCACCAATAAGGGCCTCAAAAGCATCGCCAAGCATAGAATGATGCTTGGTTTGTACATTCACCGCCTTTTGATCAAATACAATCAGCTGATCGAACCCCATTTTTCGGGCAAGCTGATTTAAATTGGCCCTGTTTACAATTTTAGAGCGCATTTCTGTCAAAAAACCTTCTTCTTTATAGGGATAGCTTTTAAATAATAATTCTGCAATTACAGAGCCCAGAACAGCATCTCCTAAAAACTCGAGCCGCTCATTGCTGCTCCTGCTTCCGTTTTTTAAAATTTTTGCCACAGACCTGTGCCTGAATGCCATTTTATATAAGGTGGCATTTCCCGGCACAAAGCCTAAAATGTTTTTTAACTTTCTTATAAAGACTTTATCGGCTGAAAGATAAAGCTTATACAGGTCAAATAATGGCATTAATTATGTTTACTCTTCGTATTTTTTGAAAATTACAGACGCATTATGACCACCAAAACCAAATGTATTGCTCTGAGCAGCACGAATGGTACGTTTTTGCGCCTTATTAAAAGTGAAATTTAATTTTGGATCACATTCAGGATCATCGGTAAAGTGATTGATTGTTGGAGGCACAACATCATTTTTCACTGCAAGTATTGCAGCAATGGCTTCTATTGCGCCGGCAGCACCCAATAAATGTCCTGTCATCGATTTGGTTGAACTGATGTTCAGTTTGTAGGCGTCTTCTCCAAAAAGATCTACGATGGCCCTGCTTTCAGATATGTCGCCCAATGGGGTAGACGTACCGTGAACATTGATATAGTCAATATCAGCCGTAGTGAGCCGGGCATCGGTTAAGGCATTTTGCATGACCATTCTGGCACCCAATCCTTGCGGGTGAGGTGCTGTAATGTGATTGGCATCTGCACTCATCCCTCCGCCAACCAACTCGGCATAGATCTTGGCCCCGCGTTTTTTAGCATGCTCCAGTTCTTCCAGAATGATGGTTCCTGCACCTTCGCCGGCAACAAAACCATCACGGTCTTTGTCAAATGGCCTGGAGGCTGTTTTAGGATCATCGTTTCTCGTAGAAAGGGCGTGCATGGCATTAAACCCGCCAATACCAGCTTCATTGATAATGGCTTCCGAACCACCGCTGATGATCACATCACACATATTCAGTCGAATATAATTGTAAGCGTCGATCATGGCATTTGTAGAGGAAGCACAGGCTGAAACCGTAGCGAAATTTGGTCCCCTTAGTCCATATTTTATAGAGATATGGCCCGGAACAATGTCAATAATTACTTTTGGAATGAAAAAAGGATTGATACGTGGTGTACCATCGCCTAAGAAAAAGGCTTTCATTTCATCCTGAAATGTTTTAAATCCGCCAATACCAGAACCCCAGATTACACCAATACGATTGGTGTCTAACTGTGAAAAGTCGAAATTACCATCTTTTACAGCCTCTTCGGTCGCTACTAAAGCGTATTGAACAAATGGGTCTAATTTGCGGGCTTCTTTTTTATCCAGAAAATCTTCCGGATTGAAGTTTTTAAGCTCGCATGCAAATTTTGTCTTGAACTTTGAGGTATCAAAACCGGTAATAGGGCCGGCACCACTCAGCCCATTCACCAAACCATCCCAGAACTCTGGGATGGTATTGCCGATTGGAGTGAGCGCACCTAGCCCTGTAACTACTACTCTTTTTAATTCCATTTATACGGATTATACGGAAACCGTATTTTTACTTAACGTTTTTCTCTAAGTAAGCAATTGCCTGACCAACTGTGCCGATAGTCTCAGCCTGATCATCAGGGATTGCTACATTGAATTCTTTCTCAAACTCCATAATAAGTTCTACTGTATCCAAAGAATCCGCACCCAAGTCGTTAGTGAAAGAAGCTTCTGGTGTAACTTCGTTTTCATCCACACCTAATTTTTCAACGATAATAGCCTTAACTCTTGAAGCAATATCAGACATAATGTTATAATTTAATGGTTAAATAATTCAGTGCAAAGAAAAATAAATTCTTACACATTTCAAATGTTTTTATTTCTGTACCAATTTTAATGTTTTTATTTTGAACATCAATGTAAAATTAGTTTTATAATTTCGTATTTCCGTAAAATATTCTGTTTTGAACAAAACTTACTTAAAACTTTCACTAGACCTCGACTTTGTATTAATTGCCATCACTGCCTCTTTAAAGGATTACGTACTGTGCCATAAAATCAATACCAGTCTGAATTTTGGGTTTGAAAAGATAGATGACCATGAAGTTTATTTCAATATTGATGAAGAGCCGCTTGCCTTTTCCAAATATTATTTTTTTGTGGAGCAGGGCGAAATTGAATACTATCTGATCAATAACAGAAATGCTGAAGGTTTTTTAATTCCAGAGATGAATAAGGTTGATTTTTTTATGATTATCCATCAATATATTGACAAGGAAGACCTGAATTTTATCATTGGAGGTTTGAATAAACTTGCTGATATTCAGGTGGCTGCGCAAATAGAGCCGTCCAAATTAAGATCGAAAGAAAATTTGATAATGTAAATTTTATATTGAAGGTGTACAAAATACACTATATTTGGATTTACATAACCAAACAGATAACTTTAATAAATCAGACTAGCATCAGTTTTCTGTATCAAAAAACGCTCGTTTTGTTGGTCTGTAATAAAATTTAAATAACTCAATGAAACCATTTCATTCTAGAACAAAAATCGTAGCCACTTTAGGCCCCGCCTCAGCTAAACCAGACGTTTTATATAGTATGTTTAATGCCGGACTGGATGTTTGCCGTTTAAACTTTTCTCATGGTTCACAGGCAGATCACCAGGAGGTATTGGATACCATTCGTGGCCTTAATGAAAAACACAATTATAATGTTGGGATCCTTGCTGATCTTCAAGGGCCGAAAATAAGGATTGGTATGGTGAAGGACGGTGGTATTCAGCTGGTTAATGGAGCGAAAACCATTATTACCACTAAGGAGTGCATTGGCAACGAAGAACGCATTTACATCACTTATGAGTCTTTTCCGAAAGATGTTAAAGCTGGCGAGATCATCTTATTGGATGACGGTAAACTACAGATGCGGGTATTGGAAACAAATCATCAAGATGAAGTTGTTTGCGAGATTGTTCATGGTGGGATACTAACTTCCAGGAAAGGTGTGAACCTGCCAAATACCAAAGTTTCTATTCCATCGCTTACAATAGAAGACCGTAAAAACCTTGAATTTGTTCTCGAAAACGATGTAGAATGGATCGGGCTTTCTTTTGTACGAAATGCTGAAGACATCATAGAATTAAAGGATATCATTAAAGAACGCGGAAAATCAGCCCGTGTGATTGCAAAAATTGAGAAACCGGAAGCGATTGCAAATATTGATGAAATTATTGCTGTTTCTGACGGGATTATGGTTGCACGTGGTGATCTGGGCGTTGAAATGCCAATGGAAGAAGTGCCTTTGCTGCAAAAAATGATTGTTCAGAAATGTCGTGCTGCTTCAAAACCTGTAATTGTGGCCACACAGATGCTGGAAAGTATGATCACGACACCAAGACCAACACGTGCCGAGGTAAATGACGTAGCCAATTCAGTATTGGATGGGGCAGATGCAGTAATGCTGAGCGGGGAAACCTCTGTAGGTGAGTTTCCGTTGATCGTTATTGAAACCATGCAAAAGATCATTCAGAACATCGAGCAAAACAATTATCCTTTTCATCCTGAGAAATTCCTTAAGCCTAAAGCAGAGAGCTTTTTAAGTGATGCAGTTTGCGATACTGCCTGCTTCCTGTCAAAACAAACCAATGCAGTTGGTATTGTTTCGATGACACTGAGTGGCTATACCGCTTTTGAGATCTCGAGTCACAGGCCAAAAGCCCACGTTTACATTTTTACAAGTAACAGAAGCCTGTTAAACAGTCTGAGTTTACTTTGGGGGGTTCAGGGCTTCTTTTATGACAGGTTTGAGAGCACTGATGAAACCATACAGGATGTGAATGATTTGCTCAAAGCGAATAAACTGATCAAAAGCGGTGATGTGATTATCAACACAGCGGCTATCCCGATGGAGCGTAAGGGCAAAACGAATATGCTAAAAGTTACGGTTATTGATTAATATACTTTAACAATCAATTTTTTTTCTACTTTTGCATTCCGCAAAAACGGAGAGTTGTCCGAGTGGTCGAAGGAGCACGCCTGGAAAGTGTGTATACCCCAAAAGGGTATCCAGGGTTCGAATCCCTGACTCTCCGCTGAATAAATAAGGGCCCAACATTGTTGGGCTCTTACATTTAAGCCAATTGTCTTTTGCCCTCCCCGCTTTTTTGTTCAATTCGTTCAAGATTATAATATTCTGTGTATTATCTCTATTTTAGAGCAATCATTCCCGATCAAAATGAATTGCTTAATTGTAGATGACAATATTATAGCGCTCGCTGTGCTCAAAAAGCTGATCAGTATGGAACCTACACTGACAGTGGTGGGGGAATGTTTTGATGCTGTTGAAGCTTACAAACAAATTCAGACAAAGGAAGTAGATATCTTATTTCTAGATATAGAAATGCCGGATATGAGCGGCATAGAACTGGTGAAAAGTTTAGGCGATAAACGGCCAATGGTTATCTTTACTACTTCTACAATAGGGTATGCCGCTGAGGCCTTTGACCTAAATGTGGTTGATTTTCTGATCAAGCCCGTTAGCCCTGCGCGGTTTCTGCAGGCGGTAGAAAAGGCAAAGCGGGTGTTGCTTACCAAAGGTTTGTCTGTTGCGGATAAAGAAGATGAGTTTGTGTTTATACGTGATTCCAATGTGGTGCGCAGAGTTAAGGTGAGCGATATTTTATATATGGAGGCCCGGGGTGATTATGTCAGAATCAACTTGACCGATCATACCTATTCCATCCACTCTTCTTTAAAATCGGTAGAAGAAAAATTATCTAAAAATATGTTTCTGAGGGTACACCGCTCATTTATCATCAATGTCGGAAAAATAGATACCATTGAGGGCGGAACACTGATCGTGCACCGCAATATGGTTCCTGTATCGGATGCTTATCGGGCAACTTTATATAAGAGAATGCAAATCCTGTAAATGATTATCCATAAAAAAGGCGGCCAGTCAATTGGCCGCCTTTCAGGTATTCTGGTGTGTTAAATTTTAATCCATAAATAAAGCATAGCAGCCAGCGCACAACCTATTACGGGGCCAATTACCGGTATCCAGGCGTAATTCCAGTTATTACCACCTTTACCCGCTACTGGCAATAGGGCATGCATAATTCTTGGTCCCAGATCTCTTGCCGGATTAATAGCATAGCCGGTGGTACCGCCCAGCGAAAGACCGATTACCCAAACCAGTAAGGTTACCGGCAATGCGCCAATGGAGCCCAGTCCAATCGGGCTTTTATCTGTACCCATTTCGGCATTTGTAAAATGAAAGATGACAAATATGAGTACAAAAGTGCCAATGATCTCGCTGATCAGGTTAGATACCGTATTTGGAATGGCGGGGCCGGTACAAAAGGTAGCCTGTTTTGCCCCTTTATCTTCAGTGCCGGCATAAAAATCTTTAAACAATAGCCAAACGAGGAAAGCCCCCGACATAGCGCCTATAAATTGAGCCGCAATATACATTGGTGCATTGGCCCAGGGAAATTTTCCGGCAATGGCCAGTCCAATGGTTACGGCTGGATTAAGATGGGCGCCACTATAGGGTCCGGCGATAACCACGCCTACAAATACAGCCAGGGCCCAGGCGGTGGTAATCACAATCCATCCACCATTGTTGCCTTTGGTTCCTTTCAAAACCACGTTGGCAACCACCCCGTTGCCCAATAAGATCATAAACATCGTGCCGAGCACTTCGGCTGAAAAAGGTGACATGTTGATTCGGTTTAAATTTGGTTTATAAATTAATTAATTCTCGGCATTGGCTTTTGCGGCTTTTACTGCCCTGTTCCAGCCTTTTATACGTTCAGCAATGTTATCGGTATTGCCTGCATTAAAATTCTTGTCAATTTTCCATTGTCCGCTAATGTCATCCATGCTGTTCCAGTAGCCTACAGCCAGTCCGGCCAAATAAGCAGCCCCCAAAGCGGTTACTTCCGTTACTTTCGGACGGATTACTGTGGTATCCAGCAAATCGGCCTGGAACTGCATCAATATGTCGTTGCTGGTTGCCCCGCCATCCACACGTAATTCTTTAATGGCATGTCCTGAATCAGCTTCCATAGCTTTAAGCACTTCCATGGTCTGAAAAGCAATACTTTCGATTGCTGCTCTGGCAAGGTGTGCAGCAGTAGTTCCACGGGTGATACCGGTTATGGTTCCGCGGGCATCCTGGTTCCAGTGTGGTGCACCCAGACCGGCAAATGCAGGTACCAGGTAAACACCACCTGTATCCGCTACCTTTAATGCAAGGGTTTCTACTTCGGCCGAAGAGCTGATGATGCCCAGCCCATCCCTTAGCCATTGTACAACTGCCCCGCCAATAAAAATACTTCCCTCTAAAGCATACTGTACTTTGCCATTTATTTTCCAGGCTATGGTGGTTACCAGGTTGTTTTGCGAAACAATGGGTTTATCGCCGATGTTCATGAGCATAAAGCAACCTGTTCCATAAGTATTTTTAACCATTCCTACTTCAGTACACATTTGTCCGAACAGGGCGGCCTGCTGATCACCGGCAATGCCGGCAATAGGAATTTTTGCGGCAAGTACATTTCCTGTGGTCTCCCCGTAAACTTCACTTGATGATTTGACTTCAGGGAGTATATTTTTAGGGATGTCAAAAAGATCAAGCAGTTCCTGGTCCCAATCCAGGGTATGGATGTTATAGATCATGGTCCTGGAAGCATTGCTTACATCTGTAACATGTACCCTGCCATCTGTAAGTTTCCAGATCAGCCATGAATCTATGGTGCCAAAAGCAATATCACCAGCTTCAGCTTTGGCCCTGGCTCCTTCTACGTTATCAAGTATCCATTTGATCTTGGTGGCCGAAAAGTAGGCATCCAGTATCAGCCCTGTTTTTTCCTGTATTTTTTTCGCCAGTCCTTTGGACTTCAGTTCATCACAATAGGCAGATGTACGCCTGTCTTGCCATACTATGGCGTTGTATAAAGGCTCTCCGGTTTTTTTATCCCAAAGTACCGTTGTTTCACGCTGGTTGGTGATGCCGATAGCAGCAATGTCGGGTGGGGTAAGGCTGGCTTTTACAATCGCTTCGGTAGCTACTGCAATCTGGGTAGACCAGATTTCGCTGGCATTATGCTCTACCCATCCAGGTTGAGGATAGATCTGTTCAAACTCCTTTTGGGCGATTGATACAATACTTCCTTCCTTATTAAATACAATTGCCCTTGAACTTGTGGTTCCCTGATCAAAGGATAAAATAAACTTGCTCATAATTTATAATTGCAATAATGTGTAACAAAACGTAAGTATACGGAATCATTATCGAAAGTAAAAGATACAGACAAAAAAAAGCATCCTGTACAGGATGCTTTTTGGAAATAGATAGGAATATATTATCCTCACACACAATAAGGATCAATTGTTTTCACGCTTGCGCTGGTTGTCTCTGTTAGAGGTCTGATCGGAACGTTGTCCGCCTCCGTTTGAAATGCCTTGTTGTTTTTTGTCTTGTTTAGCATTGTGGAACACCCGGTCTGATGTTGGTCTGCCCTGTTCATTACCAGTATGTTTTTGATTGGGTTGATTTTTCATAGTTACAGATTATTTGATAAACAGATCTTTCTTTTTTATAACAGGCTATATAGAAATATGTTTTAAAAAAATAACCCCGGCACTGATTACAGTAACCGGGGCGTTTCCATAGGGATTATGGAAGGGATATAGGATTTTTAAAATGTATAACCAAGCGATAAGGCAAAACCACTGTTTTTAACTTTATCCTGATTTACATTCTCTTTAAATGCTCTTTGGAAGTCCATCGTGTACCTGCCATTTACGTTGATGTTAGGTGTAATGGCATAACCAAGCCCTATGGCAGCTCCGGCAATAGATTTTTCAAAGTTTTCCTTGCTGCTGCTGGACACAATTTCATTGCCATTGGATTTGATGGTTGATTTCTGGTCCAGTAAAAAAGAAACCTGGGGTCCTGCAAAAACAGTTAATTCGGGGCTGGCCTTATAACCGATCAGTACGGGAATATCAATATAAGATACCTTACTGTCAAATTCTCCGGTATTACCTGAAACTGTTTCTTTTAGTTTGCCACCTTTTTGTGTAAAGGTTGCTTCTGGCATAAAAGCAAAATTTCCGCCCATCGGCAAATCAGCGTAGATACCTGCCTGGAACCCTACCCGGTAATCTGTTGAATACAGTTGGTCTCCAAATTGTACCTTACCCATTTTCATCAGGTTGGCACCTGCCTTAATACCAAATCTCATCTTGTCATTTGCTGCCCTTTGTGAGGTTTGGGCATCTGCCCTGAAAGCTAAACTTCCTGCGGTTATACCCAGTGCTATAATGAATAATCGTTTCATAATTTCTGTTTTAAAATGGATTAAAATTCGAGATATGTATGGTAATAACCATGCCAGAAATGGCTGTATTTAGTGTTTTTAAGGGGTTGTTTTAGTGGTTAAACTGCTGATATTCAATGATTTTGGCTTGTTGTTTCTGCCAGTGTTTACCGGCCCTGCCAGATTTTTTTCGGGTGTATTAAATCTGGGACAGCTCCATTAAAAAAGCCGCCTTAGGGGGGCGGCTTTAAATGGAGTTTGTAAGGGTTTAAAATTTTATTCCAAGCCCTACAGAGAACACCTGGTTTTTATATTCAGGGGTTTCTCTGCTTCCATCTTCATTGTTTTTCTGGAAGTCCAGTGCATAACGGCCATGGATGTCGAATTTCTCGTTGATGTCATACCTGAAACCGATTAAACCACCAACCAGGCTTTTTTTGAAACGGTCTGATTTATCTTCGATAATCTGTTGCTCAGTAGACCCAAAACCGCTTTCAAATTTGTTCTTTGTCGACATTAAAAACGATACCTGCGGCCCTGCTACAAGGTTTAATCCGCTGCCACCCAGGTTAATGCTGGCCAGAATCGGAATGTCGATAAAACTGGTGGTTTGTGTAAAGTCGCCAAACACCGTTTCCGCTTTATATCCCTTGGTAGAATAAAGCAGTTCAGGAGTAAAGGCAAGACCAGTGATTAAAGGGATATCTAAAGTTACACCTGCATTAAACCCTGGATTTACTTTTGTTTTGAAATCGTTATTGCCATCACCTTTAATGATGTTTGGAACATTTAATCCTGCTTTAACACCCAATTTGATCTGTGCGCTGGCAGCAGTTGCTGCAAATAGGCCAATGGCCAAAATAATTACTTTTTTCATCTGTATATATTTTAAGTTAATGTAATAAGCTGGTTTTATCAGCAGATATCAGATCGCTTTGCCAGCTTTGGTGGCTCATCCCACCGCTAGGGGTATGTGAAAGAAATGTGCCAAAGCCTTATATTTCTACTGTTATAATTTGTTAAAAGGACAAGAACCAAGTTTGTACACAAGTGGTTAGATGTTTTAACATGCATTAACTTATATTTCATTTAACGGGAGCTGTTGTCAGAATTGTATCAAATTTGATACAATTGCTGCCGGGCACTTGTAAAAATTCTTTTAACACATCTAAAACAATTATCACTATCAAATTTTGCCGAAAAGGATATTTGAAAGGAACAGAAATGCCTGCCCGAAGTGTAAAAATGGAACTTTTGCTTAACTTTGAAGTTTAACCAATCCCCACACAAATGAATGTTAAGCATTTTTTTATAGCGACTTTACTTTTAATAACAACAGTACTTACTGCACAAGGCCAAACAAAAACATACTTACAAACACTGCAGGAACCCAACCACTGGGTAGATTCTGTATTTAAAAAACTGAGCAAACGACAAAAAATTGCCCAGCTTTTTTTTGTCAGGGCGCATACCAATTTTGGGAAAGCTTTTGAAGATTCTATAGGTAAAGTAATTAAAAAAGAACGCGTTGGTGGTCTGGTATTTTTCCAGGGTGGTCCGGGCAGGCAAGCCATTTTAACCAATACCTATCAGTCACTGGCCAGGGTACCTTTATTGATTACTTCTGATGGGGAGTGGGGATTGGGCATGCGTTTAGACAGTACCATTTCTTATCCTTACCAGATGGCGTTAGGAGCAGTACAGAATAAAGACCTGCTGTATAAAATGGGCCTTGAAGTTGCCAGAGATTATAAAAGAATTGGTATGCACATGAACTTGGCACCTGATGTAGACGTAAATAATAACCCTAAAAATCCAGTGATCAATTTCCGTTCTTTTGGCGAAAACAAATACAATGTAGCTACAAAAGCGGCTGCGTATATGAAGGGCATGCAGGATGGCGGCCTATTGGTGAGTATTAAACATTTTCCAGGACATGGAGATACGGATGTAGATTCGCACTACGACCTGCCCCAGCTAAATTTTACCCGGGCACGTCTGGATAGCCTGGAGATCTATCCCTTCAGAGAACTGATCCGGGAAGGTGCTGCAGGTGTAATGATTGCACACATGAACATTCCGGCATTGGACAATACCCCAAATATGCCTTCTACTTTATCTAAACCAATTGTAACCGGATTGCTTAAAGAAGAACTTGGGTTTAAAGGAATTGTGATCTCGGATGCGATGGGTATGAAAGGGGTGGTAAAAAATTTTAAAGATGGCGAAGCTGATGTAATGGGCATTATTGCCGGCAACGATATTTTAGAGTTGTCTGAAAACAGTGCAAGAGCCATAAAACTGGTACGTAAGGCCGTAAGAGCAGACAGGATCAGTATGGAACAGATCGACGCAAGTGTAAAAAAAATCCTTACAGCTAAATATTGGGCAGGTTTAAATGTTAAACAGAAAGTTGATGAAAATAATGTCGTAGCCGGGGTGAACAGACCAGAAAGCCTGGCATTGCTGCAACAGCTGGCCGATGCTTCTATGACAGTTTTAACGGGTAAAGACAATATCAAACAGCTAAGTGCAGAGAAAAGGACAGTTATCATTAGCGTCGGTACACCAGAGGTTACCACCTTTCAGCGCGAACTGGGTACTTATTATAAAAATTCGGTTTTTTATACGCTGGATAAAAATGCATCAGCCAGCCAGATTGCAAAGGTGCTGCGCGAGCTGAAAGCGTTTGACCAGCTGATAATAGGTATCCATGATACGCGTTTACGTCCGGGTAATGGCATGGTGTTGAGCGCCGACCTGAAAATATTTATTAAGGATATGGCCTTGAGCAACACTGTATTTGCTTTATTTGCCAATCCCTATAATTTGGCCGCCTTACCTGGTTTAGAGCAAAGCAAGGGCCTTATAGTTGCCTATCAGAAAGAAGACTTTATGCAGAAGGCTGCAGCTTCAGTAATTAAAAATCAGCTGGATGCTACCGGAAAACTGCCGGTTACAGTAAACTCCTTTTTTAAATACGGCGACGGATTGTAATATTGGGTTTTGCAGTTTTTAGATATCCATACGCATGATGAAAGCAGGGATGCCGGAGTTGAAAGTATCCTGAGTCTTTCTGTGACTGGGTATATCCCGCAAATACCGCTTAATGGCCGTTTCGTTTCAATAGGATTGCATCCCTGGTTTGCTACATTGGAGCACCTGGATGCTGATTATAACAGGCTTGCCACACTGGCAAAAAATCCCGAGGTTAAACTGATCGGCGAATGTGGCTTGGACCGGTTAAAAGGGGAAAAGCTGGAAAACCAGCTGATCATTTTAAAAAAACAGATGAAGCTGGCAGAAGAGCTTGGTAAACCGGTAATTTTGCATTGTGTAAGGTGTTTTGACGAATTGATGGCGCTGAAAAAAGAGTTGAAACCGACCGTTCCACTTATTGTTCATGGGTTTAATAAAAGTGAGGAGTTGGGCAGGCAACTGATGGACAAAGGGTTTTACCTTTCTGTCGGTAAAGCCATTTTGAAGCCCCATTCGGGTGCCGCGGCCCTGCTTAAACAAACTGATGTTTTCTTTTTGGAAACGGATGATGCAGGTTATGGAATTGAAGAAATTTACAGGACAGCAGCAAATTTAAAAAACACTACTGTAGAAGCGCTAAAAGCACTTATTTTTGCCAGCTGGAAAAAAATAAAGCTTATTTAGCATGTCTGATTTAAACTGGTTGTCGCGCTCAGCTTTGCTGGTCGGAAATGAAGGAATTGATATTTTGCAGCAAAAGCACGTGCTGGTAGTGGGCCTTGGTGGGGTAGGCTCTTTTGCTGCAGAGTTTATGTGCCGGTCGGGTATAGGTGAGCTTACGATTGTTGATGGAGATGTGGTTGATCCGAGCAACAGAAACAGGCAATTGCCTGCCCTGTCTACGAACCATGGGCTAAGCAAGGCTGATATCATGAAAGAACGTTTACTGGCCATCAATCCGGATCTGAAACTGCATGTCGTAAGAGATTTTTTAACCCCTGAAAAATGCCGGGTGCTGATGGATCAGCACTTTGATTACCTGATGGATTGCATAGATAGCATTACCCCAAAAGTTACCCTGCTGTCCAAAGCACTGGAAAAAGATATGCCCATTGTAAGTTCGATGGGTGCGGGTGGAAAACTAGACCCTACCCAGCTAAGGGTAACCTGGCTGCCAGATACCTATCAATGTGTTTTTGCCCAGTATGTACGGAAAAGACTGAAAAAACTGGTCAATTATGATAAGGTGAAAGCTGTCTTTTCTACCGAGGCCGTTGCCAAAAGTTCGCTGGTGATGACAGATGGCAGCAATTTCAAGCGTTCTGCGTATGGTACCATATCTTACCTGCCCGCTGCTTTTGGTGGGGTTTGTGCTTCAGTTGCGATCAGGGATTTGTTGAAACAGCCCATAACCATGGCAGAACGGCCACCAAGAATTGCTTCAAAAAAGAAGAAGAAGGTTTGATCAGGTAGATTTTATCTGAGGATGTTGTAAAATATTAATAGCTTTACTTAATGCCTCAACAGCCATTAAAAATATTACAAGCATCTGCGGGATCGGGTAAAACGTTCAGTTTAACAGCCCATTACTTAACCCTGCTTTTATCAGGTGAAAACAAATACCGTGAAATTCTGGCGGTAACTTTTACCAATAAGGCTACCGAAGAGATGAAAAGCCGGATACTGGATGTATTGCAGGGCTTTGCTACCGGGGATGAAAAATTTAACAGTTACCGCAATATTGTCCTGAATGCAAATCCGACATTAAACGCAGATCAGTTAAAAGAAAAAGCAGATCAGATTTACCGTAAAATCCTGCACGATTACAGTCGCTTTTCAGTAAGTACCATTGATGGTTTTGTGCAGAAAGTGATCCGTGGTTTTGCGTTTGAGCTGGGACTGGATGCCGGTTACAGTCTGGAAATGAACTATGATAAAGTGAAAGATGACCTGGTAGCTAAGCTGGACGAAGCCCTGGATCATAACAGGCAACTGTTACAGTGGATCATTGACCTTGCTATTGAGCGGATTAATGACAACAAAAGCTGGAACTATAAAACAGAGCTCTACAACCTGATCGGGGAAATATTCAAGGAACGTTTCCAGGTTTTTGAAGAGGCTATTGAAGCATTTGGCGACGATGGCATTGACGAGCTGTTTAAGCAGTATATCAGCATCACCAAAGCCGCCACCAAAAGTTTTGAAGAAGAGCTTACCAATCTGGCCATACAGGCGCAGGAGGTATTTAACCGGTTTGGCGTAGAAAAAGAGCATCTCAATAAGAAATCGGTCAGTCCGCTGGCTAAGATCCCTTTGGTCATTAACGGTGATTTTTCCAAAATAGAATCCCTGTTCAACTATATAGATGAACCGGAGATCTGGTTTCAAAAAAACACCAGTCTGGACGAAGTTTACCAGTTGCTGAACCCTATATTAAAAAACATAAAGGATTATTATTTAACCCATTTGCCCAATTATACCCTGGCCATTGCTTTTAGTAAAAATCTATATTATCTGAGGCTGATGCAGGAAGTAGCGTCCCTTTTAAAAGTTTACCGGCAGGAGAATGACAATTTGCTGATCAGTGATGCACAAAAGCTGATTACAGGAATTACAGATGATGCAGGAGATAACCCCTCTTTTATCTGGGAAAAGGTAGGTACCCGGTACCGGAATTTTTTATTCGATGAATTTCAGGATACTTCAACAAGTCAGTGGAACAGTTTCCGCTCATTACTCGCCAATGCTATTGCTACGCCAACTGAAGAATTTATTGACCATTTAATTGTTGGGGATACCAAGCAGTCAATTTACAGATGGCGTAATGGCGACTGGAACATTTTGCACCGGCAGGCGAAGTTTGACATTGGTGCCGGTCGCGTGCTGGAAGAAAGTCTGGAAGAGAATTACCGGAGTGCCGAGCATATCATTACTTTCAACAATTACATTTATAAAAAGATCCCGGATTTGCTTCAGGAGGAGTTGAACCAGGGTTTGGATGGAAAGCCGGAAGAGCTGAAGAACTGGTGGCAGGAGCAGCATTTTGATCGGGTCATTACTGATATATACAGTACCTCTACGCAGCAGTTTGCCCCTAACACCGCTATCGGCGGAACAATAAAACTCAGAAAAATCGGAAAAGAGGATGCCCCTGAAGAACTGCGTTTTACCGAAACCATATTCAGGGATATCTCGCTTAACGAAATCATTGTAGAAATTGGCGGGTTAAAGTCGGAACAGGGGTATGTGGCAAGAGATATCGCCATACTTGTCCGGTCAAATACTGAAGCCGTTACTACGGTTAAAAAACTGATGGATCAGGGTATTGATGTTATTTCAGGAGAAGCCTTACTGATTGCCAACAACCTGGCAGTTCAGCTCATTGTTGATACAATGAAAGCATTAATTGGCCTGGATGCAGAAACAGCCTTGTATAAGGCCAATTGTATCGCCTTGTACAATTCATTAAGGAATGTAAGTGCCGATGCCAATCATTATCTTAACCTTAACCATACCTCATTTAGTAGCTTAAGCGCAGTATTGCCGGCGTCTTTATGTGCAAGCTGGCAAAGCTGGATGCAGCTGCCATTGCCAGAACTTGTTGAAATTCTGATGGAGAGCTATGGACTGAGCCGTATGGAAGCACATCTTCCCTATCTGCTGGCTTTCCGTGACCTCGCGGGTAATGCCACAAGGCTTGGAGAAAAGGGAATTGTCGCCTTTTTAAACTGGTGGGATGAAGAAGGGATAAAAAAATCCCTGCCCTCTCCGGAAAGTGCAGATGCCATACAAGTGATTACCATACATAAATCTAAGGGGCTTGCTTTCAGAGCCGTTTTTATTCCTTTTTGTAACTGGGAAATTAAAGGAAAGGCGAATTCCATATTTTGGGTTTCAGCAGAAGAAACGGCATTTAAAGCCTTGCGGGGCATACCTTTAAAATACAATGAATCACTTGGTAACTCAGCGGTGGCAAAAGCCTATTATGAAGAGCTGTTGTATAACCATATGGATGCTTTAAACATGCTTTATGTAGCTACTACGCGGGCACGTGATTATTTGTATATCGCCACCATGGCTAAAAAGGACCCGGCCAGGCTCGGCACGATAGGTGATGTACTGAACAAGACTTTTGAAAATGATTTTGATGAAAACAACACTTATGAAATTATTGACGAAGTGCCGGCAAAAGAAGCACCGAAGAAAAAGGTAAAAGAAATAGAACTTGACCATTATCCAACCACCAGCCGGCTGGCAGAACTGTATGTTGCGGAGCAGGAACAGCATGCAAAACATATGCTGAATATTCAGAAATCAGGCAGGAGAGGCTCATTGCTGCACGATGTGCTGGCAAATGTGGCGAATACAGAAGAAGTAGATAACTACCTTGAAGGCCTGGCGCTGGAAGGCCTGATCCTGGAGAAAGAAAAAGCCGAACTCCGCAATTCGGTGCTGGAGGTTTTGAATCATGCCGACCTGCAGGCCATATTGAATAAAGCAACCCAAAGCATTACAGAAAAGAGCATCATAGATGCAGAAGGGAAAATGCACCGTCCTGATCGTGTGTTGATCAGTGCTGATGAAGTGATTATTCTGGACTATAAGTTTACCCTGCAGGAGTCGAAAGAACACATCACGCAGGTATTGAATTATAAAACCCTGTTTACCGGAATGGGATACAGCAAGGTAAGTGGTTATTTGTTTTATGCCGTAACCAAACAACTTAAATCTATTTAGTATGAAGCCATTTTTACAGGAGGTAGCAGCAGATCTGGTCGCAAGGTTTGGCGATGGCTTACAACATTGTGCAATTATTTTTAACAACAAAAGACCGGCAGCCTATTTACAGAAACACCTGGCCGACCTGATAAAAAAGCCTTTTTTTAGTCCCTCTTTTTTTACGGTTCAGGAGTTTTTTGCTAAATGGACCAATTACAGGATAGCCGATTTTTACATACAGTTTTTTACGTTGCATAAAATTTATAACCAGCTGCTCAAAGAAGAGGGGATGGAAAGCATTTCGGGGAATAAATTTTTTCCGCTGGCAAAAATTATATTGGCTGATTTTGCACAGATAGATATAGATCTGGTTGATGCGGATAAAATTTACCGGGACCTGGAAGACATATCTGTCATCAATAAAGATTTCGATTATTTAAGCCCTGAACAATATCAATATCTGTCGCAGTTCTGGACTTCCTATTCTGAAGGGAAACACAAAAGACAGCAGGAACTTTTTATAAAAATGTGGCGCAGAATGCCTAAACTTTATCATCAGTTTCATACTGCATTAAAGGAACAGGGTTTTGTAACCAATGGCGCAGTTTACAGGGGGCTGGCCGAAGGTAATGCCGGAGAACAAAATTTTATAAAGGGATTTGATAAGGGTAAAATCATTTTTGCTGGCTTTAATGCACTTAGTAACGCAGAGGCTAAGGTTTTTGTGAACTTACAGAAAGCCGGCAAAGCGTTGTTCTATTTTGATGCAGATAGCTATTACCTGGATGATCCGTTACAGGAAGCCGGGCTGTTTTTACGAAAAAATATTTATCAGCTGGGAATTAAAAACGTTTTTGAAAATAACCCCAGTTTAATCCGTACCGAAAAACACTGCGTTGACGTGTATAGTGTACAGGGGCAGACTGCACAAGCGAAGATTTTGAACAATATTTTAAAAGAGGACTATGCAAATGAGGCAGAAAGCCAGTCTGTTGTTGTGGTTTTGGCCGATGAGAGCCTGCTGATCCCTACTTTGCAAACCATACCAACAAACCATAATGGCCGGGAGCTGGAACTGAATGTCACTATGGGTTTTGCATTGGCGGCTTCAGGTGTATATGGGCTTATAGATCTCTGGTCGGGCTGTCAGCTGGAAATTCAGCAGACGGGGCGGTTGTCCTATAAGAATGTTGAGGCTTTCCTGACCCACCCTTTAACGGGGCTGAGACAAGCGATGCGGGATAAGATCAATACCGCGTTGCTGGCAGAAAAGGAAATAGAAGTGCCTTATACAAGATTGGTTAATCAGAAAGGACTTTTTGAGGTTTTCTTTAAAAAGCTGTTGCATGCCGGCGAAGTGATGGAACAGTTGCTCGAAGTGATGAATTTTGTACTCGCAAGGCTGTCCCATGCGGGTAATTTAAAAAAAATAGATGCTGAATTATTTGCAAAGGCCATTCAGGAGCTTAACAGGTTATACGATACTTTTGGTAAGCATGTTGACCATGAAGAAATCCCATTCATTATCTCATTGGTGCAGAAAGCAGTTATGGGGCTGGCAGTGCCGCTTTCCGGCGATCCTTTAAAAGGTATACAGGTAATGGGTTTACTGGAAACAAGAAATCTGAATTTTGACAAGGTAGTGATGCTGGGTTTCAATGAAGGGATTGTCCCCAAATCCTCAGTCGGGAATAGTTTTATTCCGGATAGCATCCGGCGTGTTTACGGCCTTCCTGTGCTGGAAAATCAGGATGCCATTTCTGCTTATATGGTTTACAGGCTTATTCAGCGTGCATCTGATGTAAGTTTTGTTTACAATAGTCTTACTGATGATGCTACATCCGGTGAACCCAGCAGAATTTTAAAACAGCTGGCCTACGAAAGTGGATTTGAGTTTAATTACCATACGCTGGATTTAAATGTAAGAACAGAGCCCCTTAAAGAAATCACAATTAAAAAAGAGGGCAATGAAGCCATACAACAAGGTTTGCAGCGATACCTCAACAAGCAAAAGACGCTTTCGCCGTCGGCGCTAACCCAGTATATCCTCAATCCAATCGATTTCTTTTTCAATTATATCGCAGGTATTAAGGAACCCAAGGAGATCAGTGCGGTTGTAGAGGCCAATGAAGTAGGGTCTATTTTGCACAAGGTGATGGAATATTTTTACAAAGATTGTATCCGTCAGGAAATCACATTGCCTTTGCTAAAGGAAAAGCGTAAAAAAATTCCGGCACTGACACAGAAAGCTTTTGCTGCAGTTATATTTAACAATCCTGAAAAACAAGCAGAATTTAAGGGGATGCAGAAAGTGATCCTTGCGATTGTTGAGGCTTATGTAAATATTATCGTAAGCCAGGATGAGCGCCAGACCCCCTTTATGATTGAAAGCCTTGAGCAGTGGGTGGAGGCAGATATCAGTTTCCCGCTTGGAGGAAGGGCAGCCAGCATCAGGATAGGGGGCATTATAGACAGGGTAGATCTAAAGGACGGTATTACAAGGATCATAGATTATAAAACCGGGAGCGACAAGCTGAATTATAAAGACATTCCTGAATTGTTTAATACGGATGGGAAACACATCAATAAGGCGCTGATCCAGACCTTGCTTTATACCTATATTTACGAGCAGTTTTCTGGTAAAACCGCAGTTGAGCCAAATTTATATGTGGTTAAAACCATGAGCCAGGAGGGGGTATGGTTTAAGTCGGGCAGGCAAAGCCTGTCTGGTTCTTACCTGGAAGAAGTGAAGCCAGAGTTCTTATCGGCCCTAAAAGAAAAGCTGACAGAATTATTTGAGGCTCCCTATTTTAAATCTTCCATTATTGAGGACAATTATAAATACTCCATTTATAAAACATTATTTGGTAAGTAGCCTGCAAAGAATAATTAAATCTATACAGTTTAATCCCCTTGCAAAACATATATTTCCGGCCCTAACGCTTTGTTTTTAAAGCTTTCAGCAATATGGATAAACTTGCATTTGAATGCAATTTTATCTAAGTTTGCCCCAGTAAATATTTGAATATACAATGAGAGAGATTCAATTTAGAGAAGCTTTGCGTGAGGCCCTTAGCGAAGAAATGCGTAAAAATGAAAACGTTTTCCTTATGGGCGAGGAAGTTGCGCAATACAACGGCGCTTATAAGGTTAGTCAGGGCATGCTTGATGAATTTGGCGATAAACGTGTAATTGATACACCGATTGCTGAACTGGGTTTTGCCGGGATTGCCATAGGTGCTGCAATGAACGGATTGACTCCGGTTGTAGAGTTTATGACTTTTAACTTCTCTTTGGTTGCTATTGATCAGATCATTAACGGTGCAGCTAAAATGTTGTCTATGAGTGGCGGACAGTTTCCTGTGCCAATCGTATTCCGTGGCCCAACTGGTAATGCTGGTCAGCTTGGTGCACAGCACTCTCAGAATTTTGAGAACTGGTATGCCAACTGTCCGGGTTTAAAGGTTGTTGTTCCTTCAACACCTTACGAAGCTAAAGGATTGCTTAAACAAGCTATATTAGATCCTGATCCGGTTATTTTTATGGAATCAGAGGTGATGTATGGAGATAAAGGAGAGGTTCCTGAAGAAGAATATTACCTGCCAATTGGTAAGGCCAATGTAGTAAAAGAGGGATCGGACGTAACTATCGTTACTTTTGGAAAAATGCTTACCCGTGTGGTAAATCCTGCTGTAGAGGAGCTGACCAAGGAAGGCATCAATGTTGAGGTCATCGATTTGCGTACTGTACGTCCTATCGATTATGCAACGATAATCGAGTCGGTGAAGAAAACAAACCGCCTGCTGGTGGTTGAAGAAGCCTGGCCTTTGGCTTCTATTTCGTCTGAAATCGCATTTAACGTTCAGAAAAATGCTTTTGATTATTTAGATGCACCTGTATTGCGTATTACCTGTGCAGATGTGCCTTTGCCTTACGCTCCTACACTGATTGCAGCAAGTTTACCTAATGCAGAGAAAGTAGTAAAAGCAGTAAAAGAGGTCATGTACCTGAACAAATAAGCTGTTGTTTCTTTTAAACACATTATGATATATTGATCCTGCCGGTAATACCGGCAGGATTTTTTATTAACATTATATTTATTTGAGATGTCAATTGTTAGAATTAATTTTGGCGGCAATTGTACGTTAGGATATCAAACAGAAATTAAATGAGCAATCATTCTAAAATCATTGCTGCTGAACTGGCAGTAACGGAAAAGCAGGTCATCGCTACTATTGAATTACTGGATGAGGGGGCAACGGTTCCCTTTATTTCACGTTACCGGAAAGAAGTGACAGGAAGTCTGGATGAAGTGCAGGTAGCAGGTATCCGCGATAGGTTCCAACAGTTAAGAGAGCTGGATAAACGTCGGGAAGCCATTTTAAAAGCCCTAACAGCGCTGGATAAACTTACACCTGAGCTGGAAGCACAAATTAATGCGGCAACCAATATTGCAGCAATTGAAGATATTTATCTGCCTTATAAGCCCAAACGCAAAACCAGAGCATCTGAGGCCCGGAAAAAGGGATTGGAACCCTTGGCGTTATTTATCCTGGAGCAGGCTAAAACGGATCCGGAAATTGAAGCAGGTAAATTTTTAAATGATGAGCTTGGGGTCGGATCTTTAGAAGATGCGCTTGCTGGTGCAAGGGATATCATTGCCGAATTGGTCAATGAAAATGCAGAGGCCAGAACTGCAATGCGGAATTATTTCCAGCAAAAAGCTGTATTTAAGTCTGCCGTAATTAAGGGCAAAGAAGAAGAAGGGATTAAGTATAAAGATTATTTTGACTGGCAGGAACCGTTAAAAAATGCGCCATCACACCGGGTTCTGGCTATACGCAGAGGCGAAAATGAGGCGATCCTGAAACTGGAGGCCATGCCCGAGGAAGATGGTGCCATCAGGATTTTGGAAAGCCAGTTTGTTAAAGGGAATAATGCCTGTGCAGATCAGGTAAAACTGGCTATACAGGATAGTTATAAGCGTTTGCTGGGGCCTTCGATGGAAACGGAGATCCGTAATCTTTCTAAGGAAAAAGCAGATGAAGAAGCCATTCGTGTATTTGCAGAAAATGCACGCCAATTGTTGCTCGCCGCCCCAATGGGACAGAAAAATGTGCTGGCTATAGACCCTGGTTTCCGTACAGGTTGTAAAGTGGTATGTTTGGATAAGCAGGGCAAATTATTGGAAAATGCAACCATATATCCACATACCGGACAGGGGAATGTTAAAAAAGCGGGCGACAAGATTAAGGAGCTTTGTGCCAAATATGAAATTGAGGCTGTTGCTATCGGCAATGGTACCGCGGGCCGCGAAACAGAAGTGTTTGTACGTGCGCTGAATATTCCGGGCATCGTAGTTGTGATGGTGAGTGAAAACGGGGCCTCCATTTATTCCGCTTCGGAAGTGGCGCGTGAAGAATTCCCTACACAGGACATTACGGTCAGAGGTGCTGTTTCCATTGGCCGCAGGTTAATGGACCCGCTGGCCGAGCTGGTAAAAATAGACCCTAAATCGATAGGTGTAGGGCAGTACCAGCATGATGTAGACCAGAACAAACTGCAGGCCTCACTGGATGATACGGTGATGAGTTGTGTAAATGCTGTAGGTGTGGAATTGAATACGGCCTCTAAACAGGTGCTTGCCTATGTTTCAGGCTTGGGTCCGCAGCTGGCACAAAATATTGTGGCTTACCGCAATGAGCACGGTGCATTCAAAAACCGTGAAAGTTTGAAGAAAGTTCCCCGTTTGGGTGATAAAGCTTTTGAACAGGCGGCAGGATTTTTAAGGATCAGGAATGCAGAAGCCGTATTGGATTCCAGCGGTGTACACCCGGAACGTTATGCATTGGTCCATAAAATGGCCAGAGACCTGAACTGCAGCATTAATCAGCTGGTAAAAGATCCGTCTTTACAGCAGCAGATTAAGCTACAGCAATATGTAAGTGACGATATTGGCTTACCAACCCTGAACGACATCATGAGCGAATTGGCTAAGCCAGGGAGAGATCCGCGTGAACAGTTCGAGGTGTTTAGTTTTACGGAAGGGGTAAATGAAATTTCCGACCTGAAAGTGGGTATGAAATTGCCGGGTATTGTTACCAATATTACCAATTTTGGTGCTTTTGTAGACATCGGTGTACACCAGGACGGCCTGGTGCATACCAGCCAGATCTCGGACAAGTTTGTGGCCAATGCCGCAGATGTGGTTAAGGTACATCAGAAGGTAGAGGTGACCGTGGTTGAAGTTGATGTGGCCCGTAAAAGGATTTCTCTGTCTATGAAAAAAGAAGTTGGCGCAAAACCTAAAAGCGAACAGCATAAGCAGGCTGATAAGGCTAAAAAGTTTGTGAAGACTAATGGATCTGCCCAACATAAAAAGCCAATAAAGCCGCAACACAGTCATAAAGGGGGGCAAAAAGAAAAGCCGCTGCCCGATGGTGACCTGCAGATGAAATTAGCGGCGTTGAAAAATATGTTTAAAACTGAAAAATAACCGTTCTCCTCGCAGTCTGGAACAAGTTGCGCTGAAGAAGCGCAAATTTTTCAGTAGCGTTTATTGGCTTTAGCCAGCAGATTGGTTGGGCCTTTGGTGCGGCTTAACTATAAAAGGAGTATCAGAGGCGTGTAAAAGGACTAAGGTAGGGGTCTGCAAGGACGCCTACCTCCTGCACAACTCCTTTAACAGGGGTTTTTTAGGCCAAGTTCTTATAGGGCGCAATGCATGTGCTACCGGAGCCCTGCCTGTAAATCAATTCTGGCTTTAAAGCTCAATTTGCCTTCGGATGCTTTCTTCCAGTGATATCAATGTTTCAGTACGTTGAATTCCGGGCACTGCCTGTATTTCTTCATTCAGCACATGCCTCAGGTGGCTGGTATCCCTGCAGATGATCTTGGCAAACATACTGTATGCCCCGGTAGTGTAATGAAGCTCTACAACTTCTTTAATTTTGCTCAGCTGTTCTACAGCATCTTTATATTGGATACCCTTTTCCAGATAGATACCGAGGAAGGCTGTTACATCATAACCGGCTTTTTGCGGGTCAATAATTAAATGCGAGCCTTTGATGATGCCCATCTCCTGCAGCTTTTTCATACGAACGTGTATGGTACCGCCCGAAACGATCAGATCTTTGGCAATTTCAGTATAAGGTTTGGTTGCGTCATGCATCAATTGCTTCAAGATGTCTATATCCAGGTTATCAATTTCTAAATTTTGGCTTTCTTTTCTAAGCATGATTTTGATATTTGTTAACGATAATCAAATATAATTATTAATATGATAAAAATAAAATTAAATGATTAAAATATTTGCAACGTATTGAGGTTGTTGTTACATTTGTATCAAGCAAGTAATAAAAAATAGTTCTTTAACATTTGCTTATACTCTGTAGGGTGGTGAAATTGGCAGACGCACCTCCTTGTCTCGGTGGTGGAGAAAATGGAAAACCCGTAAGGGCTAACTACTCCTTGAAGGTTCGACTCCTTCCCCTACAGCTAATTAAGTTTAAGGTCAGAATCAACCTAAACCAAATCTTAAACTTAATGAATTAGTACTTTATATCATGTTGGGTGGTGAAATTGGCAGACACGCCTTCTTGTCTCGGTGGTGGGGATAAATGGATAAACGCAGTTTATGGGTTGACCACAAATTAATTTTTGAACTGTAGCTAACTACCCCTTGAAGGTTCGACTCCTTCCCCAACAGCCAGTTTTTTTATGAATAATAAGTTAGTTAAAAACGAGTGACCTTGGATGGGGTCACTCTTTTTTTTGTCTTATTTTAAGCTTTTCAGCAGGTACTTGTCACTGAATTTTTTGTCTAATTGTTTATGAAGATTATCCAGATTGATATCCCTGCCCTGGATAAACGCTCTTTCCACTTTATTGGTCTTCATGTCCAACGCATCCCCGGACGAAATAAAGAAAGTCGCATCCTTACCGATTTCCAGGCTACCCGCAATCTTTTCAATACCTAATGCTTTAGCGGTGTTTAAGGTAATGGTTTGTAAAGCTTTTTCTTTGTCAAGACCCCAGGCCGTTATTGTTCCTGCCATAAAAGGCAGGTTCCGCAGTTGCCAGTAGCTGTGCAGGCTCATCACTACATTGATTCCGGCATTGGCCAGTAAACCTGCATTTTTATAGGGCAGGTTTACATCGTCGTCGCTGTTATTGGGCAAATTGTGTGGCTCCTTTACCACCACCGTAATATTGTTCTCTTTTAAGAAGGGGATAGCCAGATAGGCTTCATCTCCACCAACCAGGACCGGTGTAATGCCATATTTTTTTGCAAATTTTACTGCAGTAATGATGTCTTTCTCTGCATTTGCATGGATAAACAGTTTTTGCGAACCATCAAACAGGTGCCTCATGGCAGCCAGACGGGCATTTACCACTGCTGGTTTATCTGTTTCGGCATAAGCTTTTGCTTCTGCAAAGAGCTGTTCAAGGTCATTAATCGCCTGCTGTGTGCGCTCTTTAAAAACTTCGGCCTGGGCCATGGCCCTGTTTCCCGAACTGCTGAATTTTGAGGTAACCGGCCAGTTTAAATGCTGGGCATCGTCTTTTCTTATTGCTGCATCTTCCCAGTTCCAGGCATCCAGCTGTACAACTGATGAGCTGCCCGACAAGGTGCCACCCTGAGGTGTAATCTGAGCCATCAGCACACCATTGCTCCTTATGGTAGCGGGTACTTTTGAATCTGTATTATAGGCTACCAGGGCCCTGATGTGTGGGTTCAGTTCGCCAATTTCATTATAATCCAATGTTGCCTTTACTGAACTGATCTCTACCAGTCCGAGATTGGTAACCGGCGCTATGAAACCCGGATATACCTGTTTACCATTTGCGGTAATTACTATGGCGCCTGTAAGGTCAATACGGGCAACTGTAGCATCTCCTACACCGGTAATTTTTCCTTTATCAAATATCAGGTATCCGGTTTCTACAACCTGTCCGTTACCGATGTGTAGTTTTGCCCCCATAATCACTGTTCTTGTATCCTGTGGTTTTGCCGGAGAAATATTGGCCTGCGCCAGACAGTTCAGGCTAATGGCTAATGGTAAGAGGATTAAAATGTACTTATTCATGGTTATGGCTCCTTTCTGACTCATTCAGCTCAATAGAATAATCTTCAATCGTTTCGCAATGGAATTGCCGCTGTATTTCTGCTTTCGGGCGTTGGGTCTTGGAACCTTTATCTTTACTTTCTTTCATCTTCAGGATCAGTCTTGCCCGTTCTTCATTTTGTGTTTTTCTGAGTTCGGCATCACGTTCTATATCCCAATAAGGGATTCCATCAATGAAGGTCTTTTCTGCTTTTGCATAAATGGATAAAGGATGGGCAGACCAGACTACGATATCTGCATCTTTACCAACTTTTAAACTGCCAACCCGGTTGTCTATATGCAGCATTTTTGCCGGGTTTAAGGTTACAAATTTAAGCGCCTCTTCTTCCGGGACATCTCCGTATAAAATGGCTTTCCCGGCCTCCTGATTTAGACGCCGGGCCATTTCAGCATCGTCAGAGTTAAATGCTGTGGTGATGCCTATGTTGTGCAGTATTTTCCCGTTATAGGGAATGGCCTCTGCTACCTCCATTTTGTATGCCCACCAGTCAGAGAAGGTAGAAGCGCTGATGCCACGAGCCTTCATCTTGTCGGCCACTTTATATCCTTCCAGAATGTGGGTAAAAGTATTTATCCTGAAGCCCAGGCTATCGGCTACCTTCATCAGCATGTTGATTTCAGACTGTACATAAGAGTGGCAGGTAATGAAACGTTTGTTGTCCAGTATTTCAACAATAGCATCAAGTTCCAGGTCGCGGCGGGCCATATTGCCTTTCTTTGCCATTTCAATCTTATAGGCTTTGGCACGTGTAAACTGATCTGCAAAGGTTTGTTCAACCCCCATTCTGGTTACCGGAAAACGTGCGCCACTGCCACTAAAATTACTCTGCTTCACATTTTCTCCGAGTGCAAACTTTATAAAACCATCAGCGCCTTCAAATTTAAGTTCATCCGGCAGTTTCCCCCATCTGAGTTTAATGAGTTGTGATTGGCCGCCAACGGGGTTTGCAGAACCATGGAGAATTTGTGAAGTGGTTACACCACCTGCAAGCTGGCGGTAAATGTTTATATCTTCAGAATTGATGATGTCGCCCACCCTAACCTCTGCAGAAGAGGCCTGGGCCCCTTCATTGATACCGCCGGTCATGGCAATGTGCGAGTGTTCATCTATCATTCCCGCGGTAATGTGTTTTCCTGTAGCATCAATTACTTTAGCATTACCGGCATTCAGGTTTTTACCAACAGCTTTGATTTTACCATTTTCTATAAGCACATCTGCATTTTGCAGGATACCTTCCTTTTCGTTGGTCCATATGGTTGCATTTTTCAGCAAAACGTTTTGCTGCTTTAGTGGGGCGAGGTTGCCAAAACGGGCAAAAGGGAACAGTAGTGCTCCCGGGCTATCCGTTTTTAGCTCTTCCTGTTTTTTGGCCACAAGCTTTGAGGTGTCTTTCCCGGTATCTTTTTTAAACACGATAAAACGCTTACCCTGTATCCAGTTCTCTTCAATAACGGTTTCTTTGTTAAAGAGGCTATCTGATGTAATGATAAAATTGGCCAGCTTACCGGTTTCCAGCGTGCCTGTCTTATCGGCTATTCCAATCATTGCAGCCGGAATTTCTGTAAGGGCCAGTAAGGCTTGTTTTTTTGTTAACCCATTGTTGATAGCCTGGGCAATGTTTGGCCAGAAATCCTTAACACTCTCGAGGCCATGCGTACTGAGTGAAAACCTGATGCCGGCTTTTTCAAGTGCTGCGGGGTTTGTAGGGGCCAGTTCCCAGGCTTTCATCTGGGCCAGGCTAATGTCCCTTGCTTCAACCGTATCTTCTACGTTGTATGCCCGAATAAAATTTACCGGAACAATGAGGCTGGCACCGGTTGCTTTAACCGCAGTTATCCGTTGATACTCATCTCCGTTGGATTTGATAATATATGATTTGCCAAACTCTTTAGCGATTTTATCTACGCGCAGTATATTTTGCCAGCCATCTGCCTCAAAGATCTGGGGAATGTTTTGCTGCTTATTAAAGGCATCCAAAGAGATGTTGTATTCCTCCTTCTGTTTACTGTACCATTGTGCATCGTAATGGGTTTGACGCAACAATGCAACTGCCCCCATTAAAGATGTTGGATAGTCGTTTTGTGAGGTCCCTTTGTTAAAAGAGTAATTGGCGGCCGACTGGGGGTTCAATATGGTATTGTTTTCTTTTTCATCACTTAAAGTTACTGCGGCCGATGTGCCGCGGGCAATGCCATCACGGTTAACCACATTAACACTGCCGAAACCAGCTTTACGCAGTTCGTCGGCCTTTTTATTATCGGCAGAAAACATGGTGCTGGCCTGGGTTTCTGCCTTTATGGCTTCGTTCCACCCATAGGCCCCTTTTTTGGTAGAGGTAAAAATAGATTGCCGGCCACTGCTTCCTGTCCGTGTAGCTTCTGGCATTCCATAACTGGTAAAAGCATCAATAAGTGAGGGATAAATGAATTTGCCTTTAAGGTCGATCACAACGTAGCCCTTAGGAATAGCCAGTCCACTACCTGTGGCTTGTATGGTTTGTCCTTTAATCAATAGTGTACCATTACTAATGGTTTTTTGAGCGCTGATTACAATACTGGCATTTGTAAAGGCGTATAAGCCCTGTCGGATATCGTAAGTGCCATTAACCGGATAAGTTTGCTGTGCAAAAAGATAATTTACAGCTAACAAAAAGGCGAAGAGGAGCAGGATTTTCTTCATAAATAATTTAGATAATGGCTAAATCTATTATAAAAAAATGATTTATCCTGCCTATTAAAGGTTTTTTACCCGCTTTGACTCAGCCATTTCCACATTCTCTTTTACTCTGAACCTTGTCAGTTCTCCTATCAATGTTAGTGGTAAAGGACTGTCGTTGGGCAGCTGAATGGCCGATTTACTGACTTTATATACGGATAATTCCTTTTTAAAGGCTTCGTATACTTTAGAGGGTGGTATAGAAATGGAAATGTGATGGGTATAGGCGGAGTAAAAGATCAGCATACCCTGTAGTTTAAATGCGGGTATGTTGTAGCTGATCATTTCTTCTGCATCGGGTGCATTTTCCTTAATGACCTGCCTGATGTCCTGTAACCGTGATTGTATGTCTTTGGAAAAAGTGCCGATGTATTCGTCAACTGATGTAAATTTTGTTGTAGCCATATGGTTCCGTTTTTATTGCTAAAACAAATATCGCTTGGATTTTTGATATCTGAAGGGGGGATTAACGACAATAGCAGGGGCATATAGCGTAATTGCTTTTTTATAGTGTAGGTTTGATAAAAAAAGCCATGGATGAATTAAGACACAATATCAACCCTAACGATTTAACGGAGCTCCATAAAGCCTCCGACCCGGAAGCTGCACTTAAAGTTGGAGAAACTGTTGAATATGATGAAGATTATAGTGCTGCAATGCCCTCGCTGGACCGATTCAAAAAATATCTGGACCGGTTTTATGAATATAAACTGATCAGGGGAAAAGAACAGCCGCTTGATTTTCCGCTTTACAAGATCACTGCAATTAAATGAGCGCTGAAATAAAAATAGAATTTTGTAATTAATAATGATTCTAAAAATAAATTACTATTTCTGTTTTTTACGAATGAGAAAGTAATTGGTTAAGTTTGAAAGAAAAACGATTATGTATCAGATTTTAAAAAGCGCACACTCGGGCTGGCGTTACCTGGTTTTAATTTTACTGGTGATCGCTCTTATTCAGGCACTTTCAGGCTGGCTTGGTAAAAAGCCATATACAGAAGGAAACAGAAAACTAAATGTTTTTACATTGATTTCCGCGCACATTCAGCTCTTATTAGGTTTGATCCTCTACTTTATGAACGACTGGTATAAGGTTGATAGCAGTATTGCCCTTGGCCGTTACTGGAAAATGGAACACATCAGCATGATGATTTTTGCTGTTATATTGATTACTGTAGGAAATGCACGGTCTAAAAAAGGTACAGATGCAGTAGTAAAACACAGGTCGGTAGCACTTTATTTTGGCCTGGCACTCCTCTTAATTATAGCTGCAATTGTAGCCATGGTTAATGCCGATCCCTCGCGGTCTTTCTTCGGTGTTTCATAAAAATTATAAAATTAATTTTGGTTTGTTAGATTTATTTATATTTTTGTGACACATGATTAACAATATACACACCTGGCAATGGCGTAGTACTTCTCAAAAAAGTCTAGTCGCAGCTTTGTGTACCTTATAGTTTATCAACCTAAACCAAACCACATTGAGAACCCGACGTAGACCACACGTCGGGTTTTTTTATATGATTAATTTTTAAAAAGACCCTGAACCGGATTCAGAATAATGATGCATATGAGTAATTACATAATTAAAACAACTTACAAGAAAAGACTGGCAGATACGACCACACCGGTGAGTATTTATTTGCGCCTTCGGGATGTATTCCCCAATACAATTTTGCTGGAAAGTTCTGACTACCATAGTCGTTCCAATTCGGTAAGCTATGTTTGTGCCGAGCCCATAGCCGGTATTGTTTTGCAGGATGGCCTGCTTTCAACCTATTTTCCCGATGGTAAAAAAGAGGAAAAGAAGGACTTTACGCTTACGGCAGAAATTGATGCCTTTAAAGCAGCATTTAAGCCGGATGTAGTGGATGATACAAGATACATATCCAGCGGCTTGTTTGGGTATTTTACCTGGAATGCCGTACAGGAGTTTGAAGACATTAAATTTACTGCAAAATCGCCAAAGGATCAGGAAATTCCAATAATGCAATACCATATTTACCGGTATATTATTGCAATAGACCACTTTAAAAATGAGGTCACCCTGTTTAAAAATACCTTTAACGGGGATGATAATGAAGATCTTGAAAAGATAGAATACATCATTCAGAACAAAAATTTTCCGGAATACAGCTTTAAAACGGATGGAGAAGAGCATTCGAACCTGAGTAATGAGGGTTTTATGGAAATGGTAGAGCAGATGAAGAAGCACATTTTACGCGGCGATGTATTCCAGATTGTGCCTTCCAGGGCCTACAATCAGGGCTTCCTGGGGGATGAATTTAATGTTTACCGTTGCTTAAGGTCTATTAATCCATCACCTTACCTGTTCTATTTCGATTATGGGAGTTTTAAACTTTTTGGTTCTTCTCCGGAAGCCCAGATCACCATAAAAGATAATGTAGCCAATATTTTCCCGATTGCAGGTACGTTTAAGCGGACGGGAAATGACGAGGAGGATGCAGAACTGGCGCGGAAACTGGAACAGGACCCTAAAGAAAGTGCTGAACATGTGATGCTGGTAGATCTGGCCAGGAATGACCTGAGCAGGCATTGCAGCGGGGTTGAGGTGAAATCATTTAAAGAAGTTCAATACTATTCTCACCTGATCCACCTGGTGTCTAAGGTAAGTGGTAACCTGCAGCCCAATGTATCGGCCTTTAAGGTAGTTGCCGATACTTATCCGGCGGGAACATTAAGCGGAGCCCCTAAATACCGGGCCATGCAACTGATTGATGAGTATGAAGGTTTGGGACGTAATTTTTATGCCGGGGCCATTGGATACATGGGCTTTAACGACCAGTTTAACCATGCCATTATGATCAGGACTTTTATGAGTAAAAATAACCAGTTGTATTACAGGGCAGGGGCAGGTATAGTGGCCGATTCTGTTGCTGTAAACGAACTGAATGAGGTAAATAACAAAATTGCGGCCTTGCGCAAGGCCATACAGATGGCTACAGATATTTAAGAAAATGAACAACGAGAGCATACAAAAGAAAGTATTGGTTATTGATAACTACGATTCGTTTACGTATAATTTAGTGCACCTGGTGAATGAACTTGGCAGAGATGTAGAGGTATGGAGAAATGATAAATTTGAGCTGGCAGATGTGGCAGAATATGATAAAATAATCTTGTCACCTGGTCCGGGTATTCCTGAAGAAGCAGGCCTGTTGCTGGATGTGATCAGAGCGTATGCCCCAACCAAAAGTATTTTTGGGGTTTGCTTAGGCCAGCAGGCCATTGCGGAAGCTTTTGGAGGTACTTTGCTGAACCTGGGCCGCCCAATGCATGGCATTGCTACACCTATTACAGTTTTGGATAAGACAGAACTGTTGTTTAAGGATTGTCCTGATACGATCAATGTAGGACGGTACCACTCATGGGTAGTGAGCAGTGAAGGCTTGCCGGATTGTTTTACTGTAACCGCTACGGATGCCGATGCAGAGATTATGGCCCTGCACCACAATGATTTTGATGTACGTGGGGTTCAGTTTCACCCGGAGAGTGTACTTACGGAGTATGGAAAACAAATGATGAAAAACTGGTTAGCGCATTAGATATGACTATTTTAGATAAAATTGTAATTCGTAAAAAGGAAGAGGTAGCACAGGCAAAGCAGGTCGTTTCTGTTAAACAGCTTGAATCCGGCCTGCACTTCAACCGTGATCCTTATGTGTTTAAAGATTTTTTACTGGCCCCGGACAGGACCGGGATTGTTGCGGAGTTTAAAAGGAGATCGCCATCTAAGGGCATCATTAATGATCGGGTAACTGTTGAAGAGGTTACGCAGGCTTACGCTGCGGCAGGGGCCTCGGCCCTATCGGTTTTAACAGATGTTGATTTCTTTGGCGGCCATGCCGACGACTTGCTGGCAGCAAGGGCGGCAAACAGAATTCCTGTATTGAGAAAGGATTTTATGATAGATGAATACCAGGTACTGGAAGCAAAGGCACTTGGGGCTGATATTATTTTGCTGATTGCTGCTATTTTGACACCTGCAGAGATCAGAAACCTGTCGGCCCTGGCCAAAAATCTGGGATTAAATGTATTGCTGGAGGTACACGACCAGGAAGAGCTGCAGCGCAGTATTTGTAAAGATTTAGATGCGATTGGTGTAAATAACCGTAACCTGGCCGATTTTACAGTGAATATTCAAACTTCTTTTGAACTGGTGGAGCAGATACCGGATGAATTCATGAAGATATCGGAGAGTGCCATAAGTGCAGTTGAAACCATAAAAGACCTGAAAAACGCAGGTTTTAATGGTTTTCTGATAGGGGAGAACTTTATGAAAACCACCAATCCGGGACAGGCAATGCGCGACTTTGCCACACAATTGATCTCGGTATAACTTTTGTATCTTTGTATTTTACATGGGAAGACAGAAATATTACGATACAGCGGTTAAGCAGGAACGGGCAGTACTTGTTGGGGTAATCAGGCCTGGTGAAAAGCCTGAGGAAACCAGGGAGTATCTGGACGAACTAGCGTTTTTAGTGGATACTGCAGGTGGTTTGGTGGAGCATGAATTTACCCAGAAAATGCTGAAGCCAGACCGTGCAACATTTGTGGGTACAGGTAAACTGGAAGAGATACAGGCTTATGTTAAGTCGGAAGAGATTGACATGGTTGTTTTTGACGATGAGTTATCACCGTCGCAACTTAGAAATATAGAAAAGGAACTGCAGGTTAAAATATTAGACCGAAGCAATCTGATTCTTGATATTTTTGCCGGCAGGGCACAAACTGCACAAGCCAAAACCCAGGTAGAGCTGGCGCAGCTGCAATACTTACTGCCCCGGTTAACCCGTTTATGGACCCACCTGGAACGTCAGAAAGGGGGAATCGGGATGCGAGGGCCTGGTGAGACGCAGATAGAAAGTGACAGAAGGATGATCCTGGAAAAGATATCTCTTTTAAAAACACGGCTGAAACAGATTGACCGTCAGAATGAAACACAACGTAAAAATCGTGGTCAGCTGATCCGGGTTGCATTGGTAGGATATACCAACGTGGGCAAATCGACAATCATGAACATGCTTTCCAAGTCGGAAGTATTTGCTGAAAACAAACTTTTTGCCACACTGGACACTACTGTTCGTAAAGTGGTGATTGAAAACCTGCCCTTTTTGTTGTCTGATACCGTAGGGTTCATCAGAAAGCTGCCGCATCATCTGGTAGAGTGCTTTAAATCTACACTTGATGAGGTAAGGGAAGCCGATATCCTGATTCATGTGGTGGATGTTTCCCATCCTAATTTTGAAGACCAGATCAATGTGGTAAATGAGACACTAAAAGACCTTGGTGCCCGTGATAAGGATACGATTATGGTATTCAATAAAATTGATGCTTATGTAAGTCCTGAGCCGGACCATGAAGATGAGGAAAAGATCGTACTTACTTTGGACGACTTTAAGAAAAGCTGGATGGGGGCTGAAAATGCACCCGCTCTATTTATTTCCGCCCTGCACAAAGAGAATTTAGAAGAATTCAGGCAATTGTTATATGGTAAGGTGCTGGCTATGCATACTGAACGGTATCCTTATGATAAGTTGTTATATTAATTAATGCCGTTAAAGAAGAAAGAGAAAAATTATGGAAAGTAAACGTCAACAGAAATTTGCCGGTGTAATACAAGAAGAGTTAGCTGCTATTTTTCAACGTGAAGGATCAGCTTATTTACCGAATACACTGGTT
The DNA here is from genome assembly GCF_000023825.1 of Pedobacter heparinus DSM 2366. Taxonomy (NCBI): domain Bacteria; kingdom Pseudomonadati; phylum Bacteroidota; class Sphingobacteriia; order Sphingobacteriales; family Sphingobacteriaceae; genus Pedobacter; species Pedobacter heparinus. The sequence continues at coordinate 5,039,830 of NC_013061.1, read as the reverse complement.
ACCATTACTAAAGTTCGTGTTTCTCCGGATCTGGCGGTAGCAAAAGTTTATCTAAGCTTTTTAAATACCAGCAATACCACCCTTTCTGTTGCCGAGGTAAATTCTCATTCCGGCGAAATCAGGTATAAGCTGGGCGCCCGCATCCGCCATCAGGCCAGGGTGGTTCCAACACTTACTTTTTTTGTGGATGATACCAATACGTATGTGGAACAGATGGACAAGTTGTTTGACAAGATTTCGAGAGACCGCGAAGAAAGCGGAGCGCGTGAAGAAAGCGAATAAGCCCTTGTGCTAATTTCTTTTTAAAATGTGTAAATTAGTGTATGACAAAGATCCTGATTGCATTTTTTGTACTGTTGGTACCTGCAGTAAGTGCCCAGCCGGTTATAAAGGGTGGGCTGGAAGCCTTTGTTACGGCAAATAACATTTATCCCCAGTATTCTTTGCAAAATTGCATTCAGGGTACTGTCACGATCAGCTTTAAGCTCAGCAAGAGTGGTCATGTCTATTATTCAAAAATTAGTTCGGGCATCGGTACAGACCTGGATGATGAGGCCTTAAGGCTGATCAGGCTGAGTAGTGGCAAATGGACTGTACCTGAAAACCATGATACAACTGTGTTTTTGGTAGCCCCTATGAAATTTACATTATCAGGCTATAACTGTGCCGATAAGGATCCCCAGGAAATTAAACGGGCAATTGCAGTTTATAAGTCGAGCGAAGCACTGGCCAATTCAATTCAGAACTTTTATAAGAATAAAGAAAAGGGCGACATTAAAGCGGGGGAAGAAGCCCGTTTTATTGCCTTAAAGCGGGAATTGGGTTATGATGATGCTTATTTTAAGGAGAGAATAGCAGATGGGCTTAAAAAGATACAGCAGCAGGACAAACAGGGAGCCTGCGAAGACTTTCTTTTTGTAAAATACATGGGATCTGACCTGGCGGATGAAATGCTGGAAAAGTATTGCAGATAAAAGGGGTATTATGGTGCAATGATGTGGATGGCATCTTTAACGATGTGCGCTTTAATGTTGTTCAGTTTTCCTATATATTCTCCGTCGACCTGGAAATGGGCCTTATGCCGGGTTTTAATACTGAGATTGGTAGTTTGGAAGGACTCGATGTTTTTTGGATTAAAAGGCAGGTTGGTAAACTTTAGTTTAAGTATTTCCATGAAGGAGTATTCTTTAACAAGGATGACCTCAAAAAAGTCATCATCCAGTTGCCCATCAGGATTGATCTTAACTCCCGTACCATACATAGTGGCATTGGCTATAACCACCATGGCAGCCTTTGAGTGAATGGTTTTATCTTTGATCTTAAATTCAACTTCCATTTTATAATGATTCCAGAGGGCTGTCCAGGCTGCTTTAGCATAGGCAAGCATTCCGCGTTGCGGCAGGGCATCAAATTTCTTTACCAGGTAAGCATTAAAGCCAATGTCGGCCAGATGGATACAGAGCTCGCCGTTTACAATAACGGCATGTATCTTTTTAGCCGGGGCATTTATGGCGATATCAAGCGCTTCTTCTATTCTGGAGGGGATGTTTAGTTCGCGGGCCATGCCATTGGCAGAACCAGCCGGAATAATGCCTATTGGTATGTTGGTTTCCAGTACGCACTCTGCAACCAGTTTTAAGGTGCCATCCCCACCTACGGCAATTACCCTATCGGCCATCGATTGCTGAATAACACCCTTGATCTTAGTTAGAGAACAGTTTTTTGTAAGTTTGTAAATCTCAAAATCCTGTGTTTTTTCGGCAAAATAATTGCCAATGACCTCGCTGAAGTTTATCTCTCCACTTCCCGAGCCAGGGTTCACAATAAACAGCAATTTTAATTTGGAAGTCTTTTTATGCATCAGTAAATATCTAATAGCAAAAACAACTGCTGCCCTACTCTGTTTTAATTATTAATGAATAAATCTGTCAGCGTTAAAGTATATCATGGTTACGGGCACACGCACAATCTGGTTGTATACGGACATGTATTCCGTTTTAAAGCCCGAACGAGACAGATTTATAGCAATAATCTTTTTGTTAACATTGTTCACCTGCTAAAACTATTTATTTTAAAGCCTTATCCTTACGTTAAAGTTAGGTTAACTTTTAAAGGGCAGCAGGTATACAACACAACCGAATATGATGGGTTCTTTAAATTTGAATGGGCGGCTATTGAAAATGTTCAGGCAGGCTGGCATAGTGTTAAAGTTGAGGCATTGAATGATCATGGTGTTGTGATGGCAGTAGGACACGGACAGATATTTGTACCTCATATTACCCAATATGCTTTCATTTCAGATATTGACGATACGGTAATGGTTTCCCATTCGGCAGCCATTGGAAGAAGGCTAAGAGAGCTGTTTATCAAAAATCCGAGGACGAGAAAAACTTTCCAGGATACTTACACGCTCTATAAATCGCTGTCACTGTCACATACCAGCGCTGATCAGCCAAATCCTTTTTTTTATGTTTCCAGTAGTGAATGGAACCTGTACGATTACCTGGTAGAAACCTTCAGGTACAACAAGTTACCTGAAGGTGCATTTTTACTGAACCAGATCAAGCGTTGGAAAGACCTGATCAAAACAGGTAAAACAGGCCATCAGGGTAAACTAATGCGGGTAATGCGGATTCTGGATGCTTTTCCCAACCAAAAGTTTGTTTTTCTTGGCGACAATACCCAAAGCGATCCTGCTATTTATACAGCTATAGCAGAAAAGTATCCTAAAAATATTGAAGCCGTCTACATCAGGAATATCCGTAAAGAAAAGGAAGCCCTTACCTGTGAGTTCCTGAAAAAAATTGAGGCCCGGAACATCAGGACCTGCCTTTTTGAAACGAATGAGGAGGCCATAACGGATGCCCTCAGTGCGGGACTGATCTAATGTTTCGAATTTGTAAAAGAACATAATGGAGATAATTTTTTAGTGCGTAATATTGTAAATGGTTTTTAAGTTAGACGATCAAACAATCGTTTTTCCAGCCCCGGATCTTGCAGATCCCGATGGGTTACTGGCAATTGGGGGCGATCTGAGGCCCGAAAGGCTTATTTTAGCGTATAAAAATGGAATTTTTCCCTGGTTTAGTGAGGGGGATCCGATCTGCTGGTATGCGCCCGCTGAGCGTTGTGTGATTTTTCCTGAAAATGTAAAGGTGAGCAAAAGCATGGACCGGATATTTAAGCTTAAGCTGTTTGAAATTACCTATGACCAGGCGTTTAAAGAAGTGGTGGAAAATTGTGCCATAATTAATAGAAAAGAACAGGATGGCACCTGGATTACGAAGGAAATGCAGACCGCTTACCTGGATTTACATCAGCGTGGGCATGCACATAGTGTAGAGGTATGGCAGGATGGGCTACTGGTTGGGGGCTTATATGGAGTACAGATTAATCAGGTTTTTTGCGGGGAAAGCATGTTTAGCAAAGCAAGCAATGCTTCTAAGGCGGCTTTGATCTGGCTTTGTCGGTACAAGGACTTCAATGTCATAGACTGCCAGCTGCCAAACAATCATTTAATGAGTTTAGGTGCAGAAATGATCAGCAATGGACGTTATCTTAACTTATTAAAGACTAATTGAGCAGCTCACTAATGTCTTCTTTGCTCAAGGATTTAAAAAAACTCTCTTCTGTAGTGATCAGCGAGCTGGCCAGTCTTTTTTTACGGTTTTGTAAGGCAAGTATTTTTTCCTCTACAGTATCTTTTGCAATGAACTTATAGATGAAAACCTTTTTGTCCTGGCCAATTCTATGGGTCCTGTCAATGGCCTGCTGTTCCACAGCAGGGTTCCACCAGGGGTCAAGAATGAAAACATAATCAGCTTCGGTTAAGTTCAGACCTACACCTCCGGCCTTAATAGAAATCAGAAATACTTTTAATGCGGTATTCTTCTGGAAGTCGGCAACAATCTCTCCCCGGTTTTTTGTGGCACCGTCCAGGTAAGCGAAGGAAATGTTTTCTTCTTCAAGGTATTGTCTGAAGATATTGAGGTGTTTCACGAATTGAGAAAAAATGAGCACTTTATGCCCTCCTTTAAGCACATTGTCTAAAGTATGGACCACGTTCTCAAACTTACCCGAATCTGAAGTATAGGTTTCATCTATCATTACGGGGTGGTTGGCCAGCTGACGCAGGGCCGTTAAGCCCTGTAAAAGCTGGACTTGTTTTTTTGCATAAGTGCCGTCATCCATGCTGTTGAGCAAATCATTTCTATAGGCTGATTTGGTTTTTTCATAATAAGCAGCCTGGTCTTCACTCATGTTACAATAAAATACCTGTTCGGTTTTAGGGGGAAGTTCAGATGCCACCTGCTCCTTTGTTCTGCGGAGCACAAAAGGCTTAATGATGGCCTGTAATTTCCTGGCTTTTTCTTCGTCTTTTTTCTTTTCAATGCCCTGCACATATTCTTCGTTGAAGAAGGCCTGTGTACCCAGTAATCCGGGATTTAAGAAGGTTAGCTGTGTCCACAGATCGCTGACCGAGTTTTCAACCGGTGTACCACTTAGGATTAGCCTATGCCTGGATTTAAGGGCCCTTACCGCTTTAAAAGATTTGGATGAAGGATTTTTGATGTTCTGGCTTTCATCCAATATAATATAACTGAAATAAAAGTCTTTAAGCACCTCTATGTCAACCCGGGTAATGCCATAAGTTGTAATAACGATGTCGAAGTCAGAGAAACGGGCAACATCCTTATTCCTTGAAGTGCCGGTATGTGCGTGGATCTTTAACTTTGGTGTGAATTTTTTAGCCTCATTTAACCAATTGTAAATCAATGATGTGGGCATCACAATAAGTGATGTGCTGTGTTTAGACTGCTCCAGGTCTTCTTCTTTTAGTTTCTGTAACATGGCCAGCGTTTGTATGGTTTTTCCCAAACCCATGTCGTCAGCCAGGCAGCCACCAAAATTATATTCCCTTAAAAAACTAAACCAGTTGTACCCGGCCTTTTGGTAAAGCCGCAAATCGCCCTTAAAGTTAAGGGGCATCTCTGTATCGGCAATATTCTCAAAGTCGTTCAACCTTTGCAGCTTCCTGCTCAGGGTGATATTGGCGATGCCGTCTTCAGCCAGTTCATTGATCAGGCCGATATGATGTTTTTTAAGTTTTAATCCTTTGCTACCATCCGAAAGACTAAACAAGCTTCCATATTGGGTAAACCATTTGTCTGGAATAATGGCAATTGACCCATCTGGTAAAAGAAACTCCCTTTTTTTGTGCAGAATATGGTTTTTTAATGAAATGAAAGGAATGGGGTGCTCGCCAAAATAAACAATGGCATTGATGTCAAACCAATCGTTGTCTTCCTTAATGTCAAAGCTGATCTTATTTACGGCAAATAAAAACCTTTTGGTTCCACGGTGCTGCTCTATTTCAAAGCCCTCAGCCTGTAGTTGTTCAAGGTGTTCGTTTACCCAGTTGATGATTGCATAAGATTGGTCTTCCTCCATTTCTGCAGGGATTTCCAGGTGATGGTAAAGCGTGCTTGTTTTTTTAAGACCAAGACTTAAAAGATAATTGAACTTCTGTTTTTCCCAGACCGCGTCTCTTTTAACCCGGGTAAAAACATAATTGTCCTGTTCCTTATGAAGGTGTACAGTTACTTTTTTCTCGCTGCCCATTGCAAAAGCATGCTCTCCGTATTTAAAGTTAAGCTGTAGCTGAGAAATCCCGGCATCTACATAAATTACCTTTATAACGGGTATAGGCTCATGCTTTTCTGTCCGGATATCAAAGCCTTCGGCATAAACGTGGTATTTCTCTATCAGGGGAGCCACAAACTTTCCGAAATAGGCATCTTCTGTCGCTTTAGGAATGGTGATGTAGCGCTTATTCAGAAAAGGGAGAAGTTTTTTACCTTCAATATCCTGTTCAAAAAAATAAAGCATATCATTAAGCAGGAGCCAGGAAGGTTGGTTGCTGATCACCTGAGCATCTTTAAACATGAAATCGATACGTAATCCCTGGTATTTAATGGTTGGAAAATAGCGGGTCTCTATTTCATTTCTCCTGAAATGAAACAATACAGTTGAAGGTTCTGTAGCAATATCAATCTTTCTTTCCGCGGGCCATCCATCCTTGTCCATGAGGTATAAGGAGCCTTCAGTTTTTAACATCTCCAAAACTTCGGATAATTTCTTTTCAATTTTTGGACGAACATTATCATAGAACTTGTCATTGAAAAACTTGCTGAAAAATTCTACCGGTCTGATCGCTTTTTTGTGAAATTTCTTGATAATGAAGTCCTGCTCCGTTTCGTCCAGAATTTTGATGAGTTTAAGATCAGTTTCTGTCAGATGTTTGGTGAATTCTTTTGCAGTATGTGAAAAAATACGCTGATAGGTTAAGGAAAAGTCGCCCTGCGGATTTAACTGTACAATATGGGGCTCAATCAAATAGCCCAAATATGCATGTTTACATAAAGAGTATACAATTTTGCAGGGTTTGGCACTATCTACACGTAACATTGGCAAGAGATTAAAACAATCAGAGGATAAGCATTTAAAAATCTCTAAACTTACATCAAATTGAAATGCTTTCAAATAAAATTGCGCTGTTTTTTTAACTATTTAACGAAAGACTGATCAGTATTCGTTGCATTGATGTCTTTATTGGCTGTTGGTCGAAAAAAAATGCAGGTTGGTCGGTTATTCTGCCAATCTTGCCTAAAAGCTTAAAAAACGCTGTAACGTTTCTGGTTTTAATGTGACTTATAGGTAAGTATGCTAACAAAATAACAAAAAATATGAAAACTCTGGTAAAAACATTATTCGCATCAGCTTTAACAGCTATTGTGCTCTCCTCATCAGCATTTGCTTCGGCGGTAACTGATAAAAAAAATAATCAACCGGAAATATCTTCAACGATAGATTTTAATAAGGTTGTGATCACGGGAAATGCCCGGGTTGAACTTGTCCAGTGCGACAAACAAAGTGTGGCAATTTACCAGGATTACAATAAAAAACTTACTAAGATCATGCAAAAAGGCGATAAACTATACATTAGCTCTACCGAACTGGAGCCTGTTGTTATAGTCGTATTTATGAAGGACTTACAAAGGATTGACGCTGCCAATACAGCTACGGTAACTACAAGGGGCAGGTTTTCATTAAACGTACTTCAGGTTTTTCTGAAAGATGAGGCAACAGCCTATGTAAATGCGGATGCCGGAAGTTTATATACGGTTATAAAAGACAGTTCGGCGCTAAACCTGAAAGGCTCAACAAATGAACATACCCTGGTTAAAAACAAGGTAGCAAAATTAAAAATGGAACAGTTTGCAGCAGTAACAACAACAGTAGCCGCACAAGAGGTTCAATACCAGCTGCCAGGCTACAGGAACAGAATGTTGAAAGACACCATAATCGCAGAGCGCATTATTAGATAAATATAAAGCTATTTACACAGTTAAGGTGGGGCAAAAGTTTCTCTACCGTTTTCCTTCTACATATAGTAAAATGGTCAGGTATACAAATCAACAAAAAATAACGAAACGATGACAGGTTGGGTAGTTAAATGAGTTTCATGACCCGAATTTTACTTGTTTTAATATAATGTTGTGTTCCTTTGTAAAATATTTCTGATCATAGCCCTCTCGCATTATTAATATAATCAGCTACTTAACAGATAAGTTGTGTGTATGTTGAAAATTATTTGGCGTATCCAACACATAATAATTGTAAACTTATAATGTATTTAGCAACAAGGGGAGCAGTTCTTTAATTATTCAATACATGGAAGAGGAATTTTACTTTGATTTTAGTGATGACGCCCAACGGTCTGTTGAGCGTTACGAGGAGATGATACGCAATCAGGATCAGTACTTTTTTGATGCCCAGGCTTTTGAGAATATTATTGATTACTATATTGAGAAGAGTGACCCTGTAAAGGCCCTTCAGGTAATAGAATATGCACTTAATCAGCATCCTTATGCTGCGGTATTTCTGGTTAAACAGGCGCAGTTGCTGTTTATAACCGATCAGACGGAAAGGGCATTCCTGTCGCTGCAGAAAGCGGAAATGCTGGAGGCTTCTGAAGCAGAGATCTATATTTTAAGAGGGAATATCTTTAATAGCCTTGAGCGTTATTCTGAAGCATTGGATAATTTCCAGAAAGCATTGGAATTTGCTGAAACAACAGATGAAATTCTTTTGCAGATTGCTTATGTATACCAGAATATGCTGGACTATGAAAGCGCGATTATATATATTAAACAGAGCCTGGAGCAAAACATGGAGAACAAGGACGGTTTGTATGAGCTTGCTTTTTGTTATGACATTTTAGATAAACAGGAAGAAAGTATTAAGTTTTATCAGGAATACATAGATAATGATCCGTATTCTTATGCCGCATGGTATAACCTGGCCAATTCTTACCATAAACTGGATTTGTTCGAGAAAGCAATTGATGCTTATGATTATGCCATCTTAATTAAAGACAATTTTGCTTCTGCCTACTACAATAAAGGGAATGCACTGGTTCAGCTTGACCGCTACACGGAAGCTATTGAGGTTTATAAACAAACCTTTGAATACGAACCACCCAATGCCGATACCTATTGTGCTATCGGGGAATGTTATGAAAAGCTTGAAAGGATGGATGAAGCGCGTTCATACTACAAAAAATCTGTTAAGATGGACGCGAAGATGGCCGATGCCTGGTTTGGCATAGGTGTTACCCTGAATTTTGAGGAACGCTACTTTGAGTCGCTGCATTTTTACAGAAAAGCGCTGGAACTGGATGCAGAGAATCCGGATTTTTGGTTTGCCATGGCCGATGCCCATTATAAGCTCGGGCAGATAGAACAATCTGTTGAAGCCTATTATAAAGTTTTGGAGTACAATCCGGTAGATGTAGAAGCCTGGCTTGATTTTTCAACTGTATTGTACGAGCAGGGAAAACTACTCGAAGCTTCAGAGACGATGTCTGATGCGATAAAAAATAATCCTGATGCCGCAGAGCTATATTATCGTATGGTAGCTTATTTATTTGCCCTTGGAAAAAAGAGCGAAGCCCTCTTATATCTTGAAACAGCCCTGGTTACAGATCCTGAAAAGCACTATATTTTGTTTGAATATTTACCTCAATTACAAGATAACAGCTCAATAGTGGACGTTATCAATAGGTATATAAAATAGTATTGTGCCTTTTATTAGATAGTATTGATAAAACTGTCTAATTTTTTTTCACCTTTGTGACCTATATGAATTACCCATTGAATAATATACCGGAGCGTCCTGCAAAACCACGTAATAAAGGAATTACAATGGTTATGGATAAAGGATTAAGCTTAAGACAAACTGAAGATTTTATAGAGGTAGCCGGAATACATACTGATATTGTGAAACTGGGCTGGGCAACTTCCTTTGTTACCCCCAACCTGAAAGAGAAACTCCGCATCTACAGGGATGCAGGGATCCCTACGTATTTTGGAGGAACACTTTTTGAAGCATTCATTATACGGAACCAGTTTGATGATTATTGCAGGGTGCTGGATCAGTTTGGTATGGAGTATGCCGAGGTTTCGGATGGTTCAATTACAATAGAGCACGACCAGAAATGCGAGTTCATCCAAAAGCTGGCCAAACAGGTTACTGTGATTTCTGAGGTGGGTTCTAAAGACGCAACCAAAATATTTGCCCCCTATAAATGGATCAAACTGATGAATGCTGAAATTGAGGCGGGTTCTTGGAAGGTGATAGCAGAAGCCAGAGAAGGAGGGAATGTAGGTATATACAGAGGATCCGGAGAGGTTCGTGAAGGCCTGGTAGATGAGATCCTGACGCAGATACCAGAAGAAACAATTATTTGGGAAGCGCCACAGAAAGAACAACAGGTTTGGTTTATTAAGTTACTTGGTGCTAATGTAAACATTGGAAATATTGCACCTGCTGAGGTGATCCCATTAGAGACTATACGGTTGGGCTTAAGAGGAGATACCTTTGATCATTTTTTGAATCCGCAGAAGTAATTTCCTAAATCCATCCCTACTAATAATAATGAGAAAATTTGGTTTAATCGGCTACCCTTTATCACATTCCTTTTCAAAAAAGTTTTTTACAGAAAAATTCGAACATGAACAGATTGAGGGTTGTGCATACGAGCTTTACCCTATAGCTGACATCGGGCTTTTTCCTAAAATGATCTCAGGGGATCGGGAACTTTGTGGAATAAATGTAACTATACCCTATAAGGTACAGGTATTGCCATATTTGAATGAGATGGATGAGGCTTCCACAGAAATCGGAGCTGTTAACTGTATTTCGATCATACGAAATGAATCGGGGCAATGGCTTAAAGGATACAATACGGATGCTTATGGATTTGAAGAATCATTAAAACCTTTATTGGAAGTACACCACCGTAAAGCGTTGGTATTTGGAGATGGCGGGGCGGCAAAGGCTATAAAATATGTTTTAAACAAACTTGGGATTTCTTTCCTGGTAGTGACCAGGAAACCATCAGCAAGCAGCATTTTATACAATGAAGTGGATGAGGCTATGCTTCGGGAATATACCGTTCTGATTAATACCACTCCTTTGGGGATGTCTCCCGATACAGATACTTATCCGGACATTCCTTATGGTGCTTTAAATAAAAACCATGTGGCTTACGATCTGGTCTATAATCCTGAAGAGACCCTGTTTTTAAAACAGGTGAAAGAAAAGGGAGGCAAAACAAAAAACGGATTAGAGATGTTGCACCTGCAGGCCATCCGCTCCTGGGAGATTTGGAATCCATAACATGAACAGATATTTCTTTCTTTTATTTGTTGTTTTACTTACATTTTCTGCGTGTAACAGTAATAGTTATTCGCCTAAGCCAAGAGGATATTTTAAAATAGATTTTCCGGTAAAAGCCTATCAGCCTTACAATAAAGACTGCCCTTTTTCATTCGATTATCCAAAATATGCTACTTTGCAGCATGATAGCAGCCGGGATACCCAGCCCTGCTGGTACAACCTGTCGTTTCCGCAGTTTAACGGCCGCTTACATCTTACCTATTATGATATTTCCTCAAAAAAAGAATATGAAAACCTGGTAGAGGATGCCCGGACATTTGCCTTTAAACATACCGTAAAGGCAAATGCAATAGACCAGAAAATCATTAACTATCCGGAAAAGAAGGTATATGGGGTTTATTACGCAATAGAAGGCAATACCGCATCTTCTGTACAATTTTTTTTAACTGACAGTACAAAACACTATTTTAGGGCCGCATTGTACTTCAATGAACGCCCTCAATATGATTCCATTCAGCCGGTAGTCAATTTTATTAAAAAAGATATAGACCGGATGATCAGTACATTTAAATGGAAATAACTTATGATCAGCATTCAACAATTTACCTTTAACCCTATAAGCGAAAACACTTATATCCTGTTTGATGAAACGGGCGAATGTGTGATCATTGACCCGGGGATGTACGATGCTGAAGAGCAGAATACAGTAGTTAAATTCATAAAAGAGAAAAAATTAAAACCGGTTCTTTTGCTAAATACCCATTGCCATTACGATCATGTATTTGGCAATAAATTTGTTTATGACAACTGGGGGTTGAAACCGCAATTTCATAAAGGAGAGTTATATGTTTTACAGGCCATGCCTGGTTATGTACCTCAAATGGGCTTACATTACGAGCTTTCGCCTGAACCGGAAGTGTTTTTGCCTGAGTCCGGAAAGGTTAATTTTGGCAATAGCCAGCTGGAGCTTATTTTTGCACCAGGCCATTCTCCGGCGCATTTGTGTTTTTATGCAGCGGCAGATAACTTTTTAATCGGGGGTGATGTGCTGTTTTATTGCAGCATTGGCCGGACAGATCTTCCCGGAGGGAACCATTTGCAATTAATCAACAGTATCAAAAATAACTTGTTTATATTGCCTGATGATTGCAGGGTTTATCCGGGCCATGGTCAGTCTACAACCATAGGCTTTGAAAAACAGCACAATCCTTATTTACAATAAGCATTATACCATTAAATAAATATTGAATACACCTTTCTACATAGCTCGGCGGTATCTTTTTGCAAAAAAATCTACCAATGCCATCAACATTATCTCTACCATTTCGGTAGCAGGGGTTTTTGTAGGTAGTGCAGCGCTGATCATTATCCTGTCGGTATTCAATGGTTTTGAAGAGGTGGTGTTAAAAATGTTTAATACCATTACCCCGCAAATAGTGATCTCTCCTTTAAAAGGGAAAACATTTAATCCCAATACGACTTATTTTAATGAATTGCGAAAGGATAAGGAAATCTATTCTTTTACTGAAGTGCTTTCGGAAAATGCTTTATTAAGGTATAATGATAAACAGTCTGTTGGGCTGGTAAAAGGGGTAAGTACAGATTACCTGAAAAACAAGAGCCTGGACAGCATTACCATTGACGGTAATTTTGTGCTCGAAAGCAAGAGCCTGAACTACGCGGTAATTGGTTCGGCCATTCAAAATTTTTTGATGGTAAATACAACAGATCCTTTTTATCCGCTGCAGATTTTTTCACCTAAAAAGAAGGCGAACCAGGCCAGTTCAATCAATCCGGCAGATGATTTTACGATTCTTTCTATTCCGGTATCCGGAGTTTTTGAAGTGCAGCAGGATTTCGATAATATGGCTATAGTCCCATTGAGGTTTGCCAGAAAACTGCTTGAAGAACCGCTAAACATTTCAGCCATCGAGATCAATCTGCATAAAGGTGCGGATGCCGATCTGTTCAGGCAAAAGATAGAAGATCAGATCGGGGAAAACTTTGAAATAAAGGATAGGATACAACAGAATAAAGTTTTATATAATATTCTGGGCAGTGAAAAATGGGCCGTATACATCATTCTCACCTTTATATTGATCATTGCCATATTCAATATCATTGGTTCATTAACCATGCTGGTAATTGATAAGTTGAAAGACATTGCCATATTGAGCAGTTTGGGGGCTGGTAAAAAGTTAATTAAACGTATCTTTTTGCTGGAAGGGATGATGATTTCCATGACCGGTTGTATATGTGGTCTGCTTATCGGACTTGGCTTCTCTTTGCTTCAACAGAAGTTCGGACTCATAAAAATGTCCCAGGATAATCTCGTGATTACGAATGCTTATCCTGTGGCCTTAAAATGGAAAGATTTTCTGCTCGTATTCTTTACCGTGAGTATTTTTTCTTTTATGGCATCAGCTTTGTCATCTAATTTGAGTGTAAAGAAGATAAACCATTTAAATCAAGATCTATAAAATCATGAATATATTTAAAAGCCTGCTATTTTTAATAATAGCCGTTGCGGTTACGGTAATGGCATGTAATCGAAGGCCTGCAGAAGTTAAGGAGCATGCCAGCAGAGTACTTAAGGGCTTATATAGTTACGGGCCGGAAATGAAATCATTTACAGATTGTGAGGAGGGAACTGAGTATTGGATTGCAGACAGTGCAAAGACCCTGGAACTGGCCTACAATAATTTTAATTTTGAAAAGCCTTATGAACCCGTTTATATTGAGGTGGAATGTCATGCCATAAAATCAGATAGCTTAAGCATGTCAGCCGATTTTGACTCTACGCTTGTTGTAACTAAACTCCTTAAGATCACAAAGGAAATACCGGACGGGCCTTGTAATTAATTGTTTAAGGTATCAGATAGATACTTTGTTTAAACGGAGGGATCAGTTCTTTTTTCAGTGCCATGGTAAACATCGTGTCAATGGCTTTTCTTCCTTCAATGCCCAGTTCAACACTGTATTGGTTTACATACAGGTCAATGTGTTTATACATCACTTCCTCACTCATTTCCTGGGCATGGAGTCTGATAAACTCAAGCCCTGATTTTGGATTGGCAAAGGCAAATTCTACTGATTTTTTAACCAGCCGGTTTACTTTTTCCATAGTTTTCCGGTCAAGTTTTCGGTTTACCACAATTCCCCCCAATGGAATGGCACAGCCTGTTTGCTGTTCCCAAAAGCTTCCCAGGTCAACTATTTTATGCAAGCCTTTTTCAGTATAGGTGAACCTGTTTTCATGAATGATCAATCCAAGATCAATCTGGTCTGCTAACAGGGAACTTTCTATAGCTGAGAAAACCATTTCCTGTTTATTAGTCAAATGGGGGAATGCAATACCCAATAAAAAATTGGCTGTTGTATACCTGCCCGGAATTCCAACTTTAAGATCGGGACTTAAATGGTCACTGTTTCGGATAAAGTTTTCCTTGTGACAAATCAATAAGGGGCCAACTCCAAAACCCAGGGCGCTTCCCGAATCAAGTAGTGCATATTGTTCTGCCACATAGGCAAAAGCATGAAAGCTTAGTTTGGTAATGTCCAGTTCAGCCCGGAATGCTTTTTGGTTCAGTGTTTCCACATCATCAAAAAAGACTTCAAATTCTAAACCTTCCGTATCAATCTTATGATGGATGAGCGCGTCAAAAATAAAAGTATCGTTGGGGCAGGGTGAAAAACCAAGACTAAGTTTCATAGGGTAAAGGTACAGAAGCCCCCCAAAAAACCAGTTATGTATTTGTCAAAAAATCAATAGCCCATTTATTCAGTTCCTTTATGGCAAGGCCAATCTGCCAGCTTTCTTTATTTCTGCGTACTATATAATTCGAAATGCTGCGGATCTGAAGACAAGGCAGGGATGCCTGATGACAACAATACAGCACAGCGGCCCCTTCCATGCTCTCTGTTTGTGGGTTGGCTTGCTGAAGTACTTTTTTAATGCTGCTTTCGTTGCCGTGAACAAGGTTAACAGTAATGCCTTTTACCTTTTTAAGTTTTGTAACAGATGCATGCAACAGGTTATTTGCTGCAATAAAGTTAGCCTTACCAAAGCCAAGCTTTTCAATGCTCAGAAACTCATCTCCATCTTCTGCGCCCAGTTCCGTAAATTCATCACTCGTCACATTCACAACAGCTCCTAATGAAATGGCCGGGTCAAAAGTACCTGCAATACCCAGGTTCAAAACCAATTTGTAAGCCCCCGACAAGTGCTTGCCCAGCGCATAAGCCGTTGCCGTCATTCCTACACCTGTAATCAGCAGGTCAAAATCCGAAGTACGTACAAAATCCTTTTCAGGCAAATGGAAGTGTACTGCTAATAAAGCTATTTCCTGCCAGGTGGCAGCAACCACTAGAATCTTCATGATGGCTAAGTTAGAGATTTAACCTTTCTACTTTAACCTTTCTGCGTATATTTGTCAATAATATAACATAGAATGATTTATATAACCAGAAAAGCATCATTTAACGCAGCACATAAATTGTCAAGGCCCGATTGGACCGAAGCTCAGAATACAGAGGTCTATGGAAAATGTGCCAATCCAAACTGGCATGGGCATAACTATCAGTTGTATGTAACTGTTAAAGGAGAAATTAATCCTGAAACGGGATTTTTGGTAGATCTTAAATGGCTTAAAGACATTACCAATACTTATGTAGTAGATAAAATTGACCATAAAAACCTGAACCTGGATGTCAATTTTATGAAAGGCAAACTTGCTTCAACAGAAAATCTGGCTATTGCCATATGGGAAGAACTGGTAAACCTGATCGCCGAATCGGGAGCGCAGCTGCACAGTATAAAAATTTACGAGACTGAAAATAACTTTGTGGAATATTTCGGTCAATAATTGTACATAATGGATAATCATACAAATCATTTAGATGAGGAAGATAATGGCTATATAAAAATAGACCGTTATAACGAAGGCAAAATCGCTGCAGTTGCACATCATTATAAAGACATCCTTGGCCAGCTGGGGGAAGATCCAAACCGTGAAGGTTTAATAAAAACGCCTGAACGCGTAGCTAAGGCCTTACAATATTTAACACATGGTTATGACCTTAACCCTGCAGAGATATTGCGTTCAGCAATGTTTAAAGAAGATTACAGCCAGATGGTTGTGGTAAAGGATATAGAAGTTTTCTCTATGTGCGAACACCATATGCTCCCGTTTTTTGGTAAGGCCCATATTGCTTATATACCAAATGGGCACATTGTAGGCTTAAGTAAAATTCCGCGTATAGTTGATGCCTTTGCAAGAAGACTGCAGGTACAGGAGCGGCTTACCAATGAGATCAGAGATTGTATCCAGGATACGTTAATGCCAGCAGGCGTTGCAGTGGTGATAGAATGCAAGCACTTATGCATGGCAATGAGGGGCATACAAAAACAAAACTCAGTTACCACCACTTCGGCATTTACAGGGGAATTTGCAAAGGACAAAACAAGGGCAGAGTTTTTAAGATTGATCACAGCCAATCTTCACTAATTAAAAAATTATATCAACATAGGGCAAATAGCCTTCATTAAAATAAACCAACAGATGAAAGCATATATATTTCCAGGACAAGGGGCTCAGTTTTCGGGCATGGGTAAGGAACTTTACGAGAATGAAGCAGCGAGGATCTTGTTCGAGAAAGCAAATGAAATTATAGGTTTCCGGATTAGCGACATTATGTTTTCCGGTTCTGAAGAAGAGCTTAAACAAACAAAAGTTACACAGCCGGCCATATTTCTGCATTCTGTAATACTGGCTAAAACGCTGGGCGATGCATTTAATCCGGACATGGTAGCAGGCCACTCTTTGGGAGAGTTTTCGGCACTTGTAGCCGCTTCTGCCCTGTCTTTTGAGGATGGCCTTAAACTGGTCATTACAAGGGCCAATGCCATGCAGAAAGCATGTGAACTGGAACCCTCAACCATGGCCGCTATACTTGGTCTGGCTGATGAGGTCGTTGAAAATATTTGTCAGGAAATTGATGCGGTTGTTGTAGCTGCAAATTACAATTGTCCGGGACAGATCGTAATTTCAGGTAGTATTGAAGGTGTAGATCTGGCCTGCCAGAAACTGACTGAAGCGGGAGCAAAACGCGCATTGAAGCTCAATGTGGGAGGTGCCTTTCACTCTCCGTTAATGGAACCTGCAAGATTAGAACTTCAGGAAGCGATCGAAAAAGTAACCATTCAAGCGCCTGTGTGTCCAATTTATCAGAACGTTGAACCTGTGCCAAATACGGATCCTCAAAAAATAAAGGCCAACCTGATTACCCAGTTGACGGGTGCGGTGAAGTGGACGCAGACCATTGAGCGGATGATTGCGGATGGAGCGGATGAGTTTATTGAAGTTGGCCCGGGAAATGTATTACAAGGCCTGGTAAAAAAGGTGAGCAGAGCAGTGCAGACAAGTTCTGCCAGCAGTTAGCTCATAATGTTTTTATAATGAACACCTAAAAATATAACAAGCGTGAGTATAAGAGGTAAAATCAGATTTCTTTTATTGATACTGGGCGCTTGTTGTATCGTTACTGCTTTATCTTTAAAGCATTCTATTACTAAAAAAGAACTGCTTGCTTATGAGGCCCGTCAGCTTCAGGAAAAGCTAGAAGCTAAGGAGCGGATTGTCTATGATTTTTTATCAGATGATAAACAGGTAGAAAATGCCAAAAGGTATGACCAGGATGAAAACCATGGTTTAAACTTTATTAAAACTTACCGCAGCCAGGGTATTAACATTTTGGTATATAAAGAGGGGAACCTTAAATTCTGGAGCTCATTCCGGGCCTTTCCCTCAAATTTGCAGGGCATTAAAGAGGGAACCTCCGTGGTGACGTTGCGCAATGGCGTTTATGAAATTATAAAAAAGACCTCAGAAAATTATTCCATTATTTTTTTGATAGATATCAAAAGTCAGTTTGATATCCAGAACCAGTACCTGGAAAATATCATTTCCCGGCATCTTTGCCCTTCCAGCTCATTAACCCTTGCAACCTATGCAGACCGGGAAGTGTATGGTATAAGAAACATCAAGGGTGAACCTTTGTTCGAAGTTAAACTAAAACAGGGCTATTCCAAAAGTATCTACGCAACCATTGAAGTATGGCTTTGGGTAATAGGAATTTTCAGCTTTTGTCTGTTTTTCAATTCCCTTTCTGCCTGGTTGGTCAGAGCGGGGAGGCCAATTGCAGGTACCTTGTTGCTGATCCTGTTTTTTGTCGCCATTAGGGTAACAGATCTGGAATATGGGTGGTTTAACCATCAATTTAATTTGCAGATATTTAGCCCGACTATATTTGGAGAAAGCTTTTTCCTGCCTTCCCTGGGCGATTTCCTGCTCAATGTAATTGCCTTCACCTGGGTTGTAATGTTCATGTACACCTATAGTGATAAATTCAAGGTGCCGCAATGGTTATTGGACAGCAAAGTAGCCGGCCTGATCTTTCACCTGGTTTTATTAATTGCTTTTGCAGCATTGGCATTCTTGTTCGATCAGGTTTTTTTCGGGTTTATCATCAATTCAAAAATAAATTTTAACATTACCAATATTATCAATCTTGGCTGGATCAGCTGGGTTAGTATCATCATTTTATGCCTGGTATGGTTTGATGTTTACCTGCTGGGCAATGTATTTATGCAGCAAACGCTACAGCTTAATGTAACTAACCGCGAAAGACTTATCCTTTTTCTGTCTGCCTTTTTTGTCTACCTGATTTATAGGATGGATACAGGTTTTAGTATATTTTTCATCGCTTATGCCCTGCTCATCTTTATTATGGCATGGAATATCTATATCAGGAAAAAGAAATTTTCTATTGGCATATTTGCTGCACTCTTCTTTTGCCTGGCATTTATAACCTCTATCAAATATCTCAGGTTTACCGATGTTAAAGAAAAAAATAAAAGATATACTATTGCCCAAAAATTGGGCTCGACAGATGATCCTAAAGTGATCAGTTCTATCGAAAGCCTGGAAAAAGCCGTTTCTACAGATGTGTTTATTGCAGAATATTTTAAACAACCTAAGCTGGAGGAGACTTTTGACCTGCAAAAACATGTTAACAAAATATTGCTGGGTGGCTACCTTACCCAGTTTGAATATAATTTATATGAGTTTAACGGCCAGGATTCTGCAATTTCCAAAGAAAATCCGGTAGCTTTAAGCTATTATAAAAACCTGGTCCAATCCGGCTCTGTTAAAGTACCTGAATCAGATTTCTTTTACAGGATGAATTATACCTTCGGTTATCAGAACTATTTTGGTATCATCCCCATATTTGTTGACTACAGGATATTGGGTACATTGGTGATAGACCTTAAATCTCCGCAATATAATTTCAATAGCCAGCTTCCGGAGATACTGGCCGATGGCAGAATTAAAGGTGAGGATGATTATAGCAGTTATTCTTTTGCTTTCTACAATTCTGGTAAGCTGGTAAATCAATCAGGTAAATACACCTATAAACTTTCGAGTGTTGATTTTAAAGGTAAGGTAGGAAAGGGCGAAATCGTAACCGATACCCTGGGATACACACATCTGGTGTATATGCCAGCCAGCTCAAAAATGATCGTGATCAGTAAAGAGAAAGTTTCTTATGTGGCCAGGCTGGCTACGCTGTCGTTTTTCTTTCTTGTTTTCATCATCTTTTCAATCACACTTTACGCCCTGATCTGGTTGCTGAAAAATATTGATGAAAGCTGGGGTAGCTGGTTCAATATCAACAGGTCACTCATGATCAATGCCAATAAGATTCTTTATAAAACAAGGATACAGTTCTCTATCGTACTTTCGGTTGTGGCTACCTTGGTGATCGTTGGCTGGACAACCTATTTTTACATCAGGGAAGAATATCGTAAACAGCAGGAAAATTTTATCAAAGAAAAAATCAGAAAGGTACAACTTTCTTACGAAAAGCAAATTTTTAGTATAGGAGTTATTCCTGAGGTTACGGACCAGAGCAATGCCGATTTTAATCAGTTTGCCAATATCAATGCTACATATCTGAACCTTTATGATACGGCCGGGAATGTGCGGTTTACCTCGATCCCCAAAATTTACGACTTTGGTATCATAGGTAAAAAAATGGGGCCCGAGGCTTATATCTACCTTAAAGCCCAGCAAAAATCTGAGTACATTAACCCTACAGAACATATTGGCGAGGACTTTAAATATGCCTCAGCTTATGCACCGATCCGAAATGCCCAAAATAAAACGATAGCCTATATCGGTTTACCTTATTATGCAAATGAAGCGGATTATCAGAGTAAAATAGGTCTTTTTATCAATACGCTGATCAATATTTATGCATTGGTGTTTGTAGCCATTGGTATCCTTGCTGTTTTTCTTGCCAACCAGATTACGAGTCCGCTAACTTTTATACAGGACAGCATCCGTAAAACCAAACTTGGGCAAAAAAACCAGCCCATTCAATGGTCCCGTCATAATGAGATCGGATCCCTGATAAAAGAGTACAATAAGATGATTGCTGCACTGGAAGAAAGTGCAGCTAAACTTGCCCGGTCCGAACGTGAAAGTGCATGGAGAGAAATGGCCAAACAGGTAGCCCATGAAATTAAAAACCCCCTGACGCCATTAAAGCTAGGGGTACAATTGCTTGAGAAATCCTGGAAAGAACAGGACCCAAATTTTGAAAAGAAATTTGAGCGGTTTAACAAATCATTTATTGAACAGATCGACAGCCTGTCTACCATTGCCTCTGAGTTTTCTAATTTTGCCAAAATGCCCGACACTAAGCTGGAAAAATTACAACTGTTGCCAATCATTGAACAAGCCAGGAATGTTTTTACCAATGCGGAAGATGCGGAAATCTATATTTTTAATCATACACGCATGGATATAGAGGTGCTTGGCGATAAGGACCAATTGCTGAGAACATTCAATAACCTGCTTAAAAATGGAATTGAGGCCGGCAATGCAAATGATAAATGTGTGATCAAGGTAAGGATCAACCACAATGATACGCATGTATTCATTGAAGTGGAAGACAATGGCAAGGGAATAGACCCTTACTTACAGGATAAAATATTTGTGCCCAATTTCACTACCAAATCATCTGGTACAGGCTTGGGCCTTGCATTTGTAAAACAGGCGGTAGAAAATGCAGGTGGTACGGTAGATTTTAAATCTGTAACAGGCATAGGAACTACATTTTATCTTAGTTTTCCCTTATCTTAAAAGGATTGAAGCTTTGCCCATTGTAAAGCCGTCAGTGTATAAAATAATGGAATAATTCCCTTTTATAAATTCATTTGGATTAATCCAGTCCATCTTATAGGCCGTATTGTCGTCATTATAGGATATAGAAGTAGATGAAGTATACTGCATTTCCTGTCCGTCTGCTTCGAACATATTATTTTCATCGGCAATCAGGTTTCCTGCCGGGTCAAAAATTCGGAGATAGATCTTATGATAGTTTTTTTCTGCCAGTTGATTGGGTACAATACTAAACCGCACACTTAGTTTTTTTGCTGTGCTGGCACGAGTCACCTCTATGTTCTTTCCATTGCTTTTTACTTTGTAGGCAGCAACCTGAACATTTGTAGCCTTTAGGGACGCGCCGGTTTTTACTTTTGCATTCAGTTCAGAATTCTTCCTGGCCAGGTCTTGCGCTTTGCGGCTTTCAGCATAAGCAAATTCTTTTAAACTGTCACGCTGGTTCTTTAAGTCTGCATTTTCTTTTTCCAGCCTGAAAATCTGATCGTTATGATTTTTAACAAATTCCCTCAGTTCCTGTACTTCCCTTTGTGCTGCTGCCAGTTTACCTTCTGTTAGCGAGCTCTTTTGTAAGGCTATTTTTAGCGCTGCGATCTTTTCCCTTGCTAACTTTTGCTCTTCCTGCAATTTATCGCTCAACACCAAATTCAGGCCATTTGCTTTATCCAGCTCCACTTCTATCTTTTCTACCTCAAGCTTTAAACGGTCCTTCTCTGTACTTACAGTCACAAAACGCTGGTTCTGCTGCCTGTCATTAACATATAAATAAAGATTGGTACCTAATAATGCAACAATAACCACAACAAGAAAATAGATTTTATTGCGGTCACCTTTATTTACAATATCATTTTGGTTCGACATTTCTCTGGTCTAATCTAAAAACAATTTAAAAAAGGAGTAGAATTAATTGCACGGTTAAGTAAAAAAACACTCAATTTGTATGAGACTTTAAAAAAAATCGTTTAATTGGCAGATCAGCTATTGTACTGTAGACTGAAAACGACAAAATGAAACCAAAATTTTTATCTCTAATTGTAAAAGATGTTTAAACTCATAATCTATGCACTATTAACAGTAATAATAACCCCTATTTCCCTAATAGCACAATCCCCATCAAAAATTGCTCCAAAAAGAGAGTTTAGAGGAGTTTGGGTTGCAACTGTTGCAAATATAGACTGGCCGTCTAAGCCAGGTCTAAACATTGATCAGCAAAAACAGGAACTCATAGGTCTGCTTGAACAACATAAAGCAAACGGGATGAATGCGATCATTTTACAGGTCAGACCTGCTGCTGATGCATTTTATTTAAAATCAAGAGAGCCCTGGAGCCAATGGTTGATGGGTAAACAGGGCATGGCACCGGCCCCCGGTTATGACCCGCTTGCTTTTGCCATTAAAGAAGCGCATTCCCGGGGTATGGAGCTCCATGCCTGGTTTAATCCTTACCGGGCAACGATGAGTGCAAGTGCAGTAGTGAGCCCGGACCACATGACCAGAAAAAGGCCGGACCTGTTTTTTGTATATGGCGGGAAAAAACAATTTGACCCTGGAATCCCTGAGGTTAGGGAGTACATTGTTCAGGTAATTCTTGATGTAGTAAAAGGCTATGATGTAGACGGAATTCATTTTGACGACTATTTTTATCCCTATAAGATTGCCGGACAGAACATTAATGATGCTGCAACATTTAATAAATACCCTAATGGTTTTAGCAATATTGCCGACTGGCGCCGTAACAATGTGGATTTGCTGATCAAACAGCTGGACGATAGCATTCATCATTATAAAAAATATGTGAAGTTTGGTGTGAGCCCATTTGGTATCTGGAAAAACCTTTCTGAGGACAGTTTGGGCTCGGCTACCAATGGACTATCCAATTACGCAGAATTATATGCAGATTCCCGGAAATGGGTAAAAGAAGGCTGGGTTGATTATATCAACCCCCAGGTTTACTTTAGCTTTACCAGAAGGGCTGCGCCCTTTGCCACCATCGCAGATTGGTGGACAAACAATGCTTTCGGAAGGCACGTTTATATTGGTCATGGTGCTTACCTGATCCATAATGGCAGTACCAGAAAAGAAGCGGCCTGGGCTTTTCCTAACCAGATCCCCAACCAGATCAGGCATATACGTGGGAGCAATCTGATCCAGGGTAGTGTCTTTTTTAGTTCCAAGTCATTCTCAACGGTTGCGCGGGCTCTTGGAGATTCATTGAGAAACAATTACTACAAGTATCCGGCACTCCCCCCTCAAATGCCCTGGCTTGATGATGTCGTGCCGAATCAACCGCTTAACCTTAACGCTGAAGCGCATGCCGATGGGGTTCATCTGAAATGGGAAAGGCCGTTAAAAGCAAGCGATGGTGAAACAGCTTCGGGCTATGTTATTTATCGTTTTAATGAGGGAGAGAAAATCGATGTGCTGGATGCGAGGAATATAATGAGGATCAGCTTTGAAGATTTTCCCAGCTTTATAGATACTAATGTAGAACGGGGGAAAAGGTACAATTACATGGTTACTGCATTGGACAGGTTAAAAAATGAAAGTGAACCCAGTGGTCCTGTTGGCGTGCAGACAAAAGAGCTGGCCAGTGTAGAATAAAAAATACATCTCGATAAGAGGAGAGACCTCTCCTCTTATCGAGATGATGATCGTATTTTTTTATTTCTGTGGCAGTAATACCAAACGAATATAGTTGTCTTCGTTTAAATACTTTTGCGCTGTTGCCCTGGTAGTTTCTACAGTAACATTGTTTATTCTTTGCTGGGCGTCCAGTAATTGTGTAAGAGCTTCTCCGTTCTTCAAACGGTTGGTCAGGTAGCTCAGCCAGTAACTATTGTCACGCAGGCTCAGCTCTATCTGGCGCTGTTCTTCCGATTTAAACTTGCTGATGTCATCTGCAGTTGCGCCACTATCTTTAATCTGTTTAACCTCATCTAATGCGGCTCCAATCAGTTTTTCAACATTGGCTGTGGCACAGCTAAAAGAAATGGTAAAATAATAATGGGCTTTTGGGTATTTCTTGATGCTCAGCCCAACCCTGGGACTATAAACGCCGCTTTCCTTTTCACGCAGGCGTTCGAGTATCTTTATCTCAAGTGCCGCTTTTAATGCCTCCAGCTGTACATTGTTTTGGGCATTAAACTCATAATCCCCATGCAGATACAGTTCAACCGAAGCTTTGTCTTCTAGTCCTTTGTAAACAGTTTTACTTACTTTTCCAAGGGGAGGGTATATTCCGTTGTCGACAAAGTTATGTGCCTGCCCTGAGGCTGGTAAACTGGCAATATAAGTTTCAATCAGGGGCTTAATGGTTTCCATATTAAAAGCGCCCACAATTACAAAAGTTTGCCCGCTGTTATCTGCAAACAGGTTCTTATAAAAATTAAAACTTTCATCCAGCGAGATTTTGTCCAGGTCAGACAAATTTGTAGGCATGCCCCGTTTGTGATAAGAAGATAATACTGCCTGCACAGTATCTGCAAAAACGCTTCCGGGATCAGCGCTTTTATTGGCCAGTACTACTTTATAATCGCTGATGCTCTTGTTAAAGAGCTCCGCATCTTTACGTGGATTTGTAGCATAGGCATATACCATTTGAAAAGCTGTTTCCAGATCTTTTGGCGATGCGCTGCCACGATAGCCCTGGTATAAACCATCTATATAAGCACCGCCCCTTCCTGTATTCCCAGCAAGAAGCTTGTTCAGTTGCGAAGGGTTAAAGTCGCCCACACCACTTTGCGGAATGAGGCCAACTGTTTCGGCTGACTGGAAATTGGCGTCTGTAGCCAATGAGGTGCCCCCTTTAGAAAAAGAACTGAAAATGATCTGGTCATTTTTGAAATCTGTTGGTTTCAGTAACACTTTGATGCCATTGCTTAAGGTCAGTTCTGTAACGCCGATCTGATCTATTTTCTGTTCATTAACAATCTTTCCGGCGGCAGGTTTTTGCTCCAGCAAAGGTTTGTTTAAGGAATTGTCTACATAAGCAGTTACGCCATTGCCAGCATTTTTTAAGGCAGCAAGCAATTGCGCCTCAGTAGGCAGGCCTGCTTTTTCTTTTTCGGGTGCCTGTACAATAATGATTTGGTTTTCTGTAGTGATCAGTGTTTTTGCAAGTGCATTTACCTGTTCCAGTGTAATTTCTCCAACCAGCTTATTCGTCAGTTCATAAGCGAATTCAGTAGAAGGGATGCTGGTGCCTGTCAGAAAATTGTTAAGGTATTTCTGTACAAATGAGGAGGAAGCTGTTTTGTCTTTTTCTTTTAACCTTTTTTCGTTTCCGGCAAGGATGTTTTTTCTGGCTACATCCAGTTCAGACTGCAAAAAGCCGTATTTGCTCATCCTTTCATTCTCGGCAAGTACAGCAGTCAGTGCTTTTTCTAGTGTAGCTCCCGAACTTGAAACGGCAAATGATTGAAAAGCATTGATACCTGGGACCAGGCCGCCCTGGTATGGACCGTATCCGCTTTGTGCCTGGATAAAAGGTGCATTGCCTTTTTGCATGATCTCCTGCAGCCTTGCCCCCAACATGCTGTTGATCATATTGTACATCAGACTTTTTTTGTAATCGGCAGTGGTTTTCATAATCCTGCCCCGTTGTTTGTACATTACTTGTGCAACATTATATTGCTGCTCCGGATCGGTGATTATTTTTACCAGCGGAGCTATATTGTCAGGAAGATCATAAGCCACACGAGGTCTTGGGTTTACAGGATTGGTCAGTTCAGAAAAATTTGCTTTGATCAGCCGTTCTACTTCGTTTACGTCGAAATCGCCTACTGCAATTACAGCCTGCAGATTTGGCCGGTACCAATCCTTATAAAAATTTCTGATCTTATCATGTGTAAAAGAATGCAAGATGTCTAATTTACCAATAGGTAAACGGTTGGCATAGCGGGAGTCTTTTAAGAGCAGGGGAAGCAATTGCTTACTCATGCGCTCTTTGGCATTTTTACCACGCTGACGGTCTTCTTCTACAATCACACCACGTTCTTTATCAATTTCATCTCCTTCCATTACAATTTTACCCGCCCAGTTGGCCAAAATTTTGAAACCATTCTTAAATACAGCTACACTATCTGTAGGAATAGGCAGTTGGTAAACGGTCTGATCAAAACTTGTGTAGGCGTTCAGATCGGCCCCAAAACGTACACCTGCCTTTTGCAGATAATTGATCATTTCGTTTTTAGGGAAATCTTTTGTGCCGTTAAAGGCCATGTGTTCCGTAAAGTGGGCAAGTCCTTGCTGGTCGTCATTTTCCATCAGCGAACCAATCCGGGTAGCCAGATATAATTCTGCCCTGTTCTTAGGTTCTGTATTTTTCCTGATGTAGTAGGTAAGACCGTTTGCCAGTTTACCAATTTTTACATCAGGATCATTGGGAATTGGTGTTCCCTCATTTTTTTGCGTAGCAACAGCTATTGTTTTTTTAGCGGTTACAGTTTTCTTTTGTGGATACGCTGGTGCATAAAATGATAAATTCAGCACCAGGCATATCGCAAGGATATTAAAAGGTTTTTTCATGAAAAAAGGTTCAATTAGTTGCGGCTAATTTAAACTTTTATAATGATTTTTTTGTTGTACATCACCCATAGAATCACAAGCCAGAACAAAATAAAACTAATGGCCCAGGCCAGCGAGGCATTGATGGGCGAAAAAGATGCCGCAAAGCCTGAATACAACCAGGACTGAAGGTTCATATCCGATCCGTTGGACCCCTTAACTGTAATCATGCGGAATATTCTGGGGATCAGACCGGATAAAAAGAAAACCGTAATTGCATTTACTCCATATACCACAAATGGCTTGGTAAAACGGTTGTATTGCTGAACGTCGATGATCCAATAACATAAAGAGAGGATCATCGTGGCCAGGCCACCCGTATAAAGTACAAATGAACTGGTCCATAAAGATTTATTGATCGGGAACTGAAGGTCCCAAAGCAGGCCTAAAGCTACAGCGGCACATCCTGTACAAAACAACCAGGAAATTTTTGTTGCGGCATCCACATCTTTGCGCTTTAAATACACGCCAACCAAGATTCCGAACAGTCCGGTTGCAATAGCGGGCAGGGTACTCAGTATGCCTTCCGGATCCCATGTTTTGGCCGATTTCCATAAATGGGCTTCTGTAAGGATGCTCCTGTCCAGCCAGGCCCCTAGATTGGTTTCTTTCTCCAGGTTGGCATAGCCGACCCCGGGTACCGGAATAAAGGTCATTAAAGCCCAGTAAACGGCCAGTATAGCTAATAAAATTTTAAAGATATTTTTCTCTGTGTTTTTAAGGAAGATAATGGCTGAAATCAAGAACACTACCGCAATACGTTGCAATACACCCGGAATGCGTACCTGTTGAAACGCTTCAAGAGGTGCTGTAAAAACTTTAGGGAAAAGGGATAAAAACAAACCCAGTCCGAATAGGATCGATGCCCTTTTTAAGGCCTTAACAATAGTTTTACCATGAGATGAAGGATCGGCTTTTTTACCGCCCATTGCATAGGCGATAGACACCCCCACAATAAACAGGAAAAATGGGAAAATCAGGTCTGTTGGCGTACAGCCATTCCATTCAGCATGTTCAAGCGGGGCATAAATATGGCCCCAGTCTCCGGGATTATTAACCAGGATCATCGCGGCAACGGTAGCACCCCTGAAAAAATCAAGGGATAATAATCTTACTGGCTTATCCAGGGCTGTTTGAGCTGTCATAAAAATGATTTTAAACAAAAAATCCGCTATCGCCTAAGCAATAGCGGATATAAATATAATAAATATAACTAAAACTTATAGCGGACAAAAGCCTCCATCGCTTCATATTCTGCCAAACCTAAACTGTCATAAGCCTGGGCGGTTTCTCTGTTCCTGTCTTCGGCACGTTGCCAGAATTCCCTTGCATCATCACCAGGGAATACTGCCCTGTCTTTTTGAGACTGGTGTTTGAAAATAGCAAATTTCTTGCGTTCAACTTCCTGCGGACTAAGCGGCACGGCCATTTCAATTTCATAGGTCTCAAACTCCTGCCACGCGCCGCGGTACATCCATAACCAGCAATCTTTAACCCAGGCCTCCGTTTTCGAAAGGCGTCTTAAGGCTTCCAGAATGATGTTAAAACAAACAATGTGTGTACCATGCGGATCCTCAAAGTCACCAGCAGCAAATACCTGGTGTGGTTTTACCTTTTGCAGTAGCTCCATGGTCAATACCACATCCGCATCGGTAACCGGGTTCTTCTGGCTTTTGCCGCTTTCATAAAATGGCAATGCCATGAAATGAATGTGGTCGTCTGCCAAACCACAATAACGTGCGCCGGCAATGGCTTCACCTTTTCTGATCAGCCCTTTTACCGTTTGTATTTCTGGTGTGTCGATCTGGTTGGGTTTCTTTTGCTCAATAAAAGAACGCATGTTTTGGTACAGTTTCTTTAACTCAGCTGTTTCAAGCCCCATTTTCTCTGAGAAATCGATGTTAAACTCTACAAAACGCAGGGCATCATCATCCCATACTGCGGTATTACCCGAAGTTTGGTACGCTACATGTACGTCTTGTTGCTGATCTACCAGGCGTATAAATGTCCCGCCCATAGAGATCACATCATCATCAGGATGTGGAGAGAAAATGATAGAGCGTTTTTTAGCAGGCTCTGCTCTTTCCGGTCTTTGTGAGTCATCTGCATTAGGTTTACCACCCGGCCAGCCCGTAATGGTATGTTGCAGTTTATTAAATATATGAATATTGATGTTGTAAACAGGGCCCTGTTCAACAGCAAGCTGTGCCATACCGTTATTGTTGTAGTCATCTTCGGTAAGTTTGAGCACGGGTTTTTTAAGCGTATTGGCTAGCCAGATCACCGCTTTCCTGGTCAGCTTTTCATCCCAGATGCAATCCTTAACCAACCATGGTGTATCAAAACGTGTCAGTAAGGAAGCGGCATCTTTATCTAAAATAAATTCAACATTATCAGATAGCTGTAAATAGGTTGCTGGTACCTCACTCGAGATTTCTCCTTCAACGGTCTTCTTAATAATGGGTGCCTTTTTCTTGTTCCAGGCCATCAGAATGATTTCCCTGGCTTTAAAAATGGTACCTACCCCCATGGTAATAGCTTTTGTGGGAACAAAAGATTTACCGCCAAAATCTCTGGCCGCATCACGTCTGGTCAGGTCGTCCAGTGTAACCAGGCGTGTGCCTGAGTTAGGTGCAGAGCCAGGTTCGTTGAATCCGATGTGACCTGTACGTCCGATACCGAGGATCTGTATGTCCAGTCCTCCAAGGTCTCCAATCTTTTTCTCATAATTCAGGCAAAATGCAGGGATCTCCTCTAAGCTCAATGTACCATCAGGAATGTTTACGTTTTTCTTATCGATATCGATATGATCAAACAGATTTTCATTCATGAAAGTAACATAGCTCTGTGCAGCGTTCGGTTGCATAGGGTAGTACTCATCAAGGTTAAACGTTACTACGTTTTTAAAACTTAAACCCTCCTCCCGGTGCATTCTAACCAGCTCAGCATACACAGCAATAGGGGTTGCGCCTGTAGCCAAACCCAAAACTGCCTGGGCATTGTTTTTTTGTTTTTCTTTAATGAGGTTCCCGATCCGGTGGGCAACACTTAAAGATGCTTCTTTGGGGTTTTCAAAGACAGAAACAGGCAGTTTTTCAAAGCGAGTTTCTTCCAGAAGATTTAATCTAGCCATTTTTTGTTCTTAAATTTTGTACGGAGCAGTAAATATAGGTACTCTGCTGACTTTATCAAATTTTTTAAGAAGTATATCCCACTTATTTATCGGATGTTTTGCTGCGCAAACGGTTGAAAAGAAATAGAAAACCATTTTCGTTTGTTACCTTGCGGTAGAAAAATGTTTACAAAATGAACGCAACCTGGGAAAAGTTTTTTCAAATTATTCAGCAGCCGGAACGGTTAATCATAGGCCTCATGTCGGGTACTTCAATGGACGGCTTAGATATTGCTTTATGTGCAGTGAGAGGTAGCGGAACGGCAACCCAGGTAAGACTGGTAGAATTTAAAACAGTTTCCTATAGTAATGAATTTAAGGCGGAGGTAAAATCTATTTTTTCAAAAAGGGATGCTGATCTGCAAATGGTATGCCTGATGAACGAGAAAGTAGGTTTGCTGCATGCTGAATTGATTCTTGAGGCCATTGCTTCCTGGGGTTTAAAGCCATCAGATATTGATGTAATAGCGAGCCATGGGCAGACGATTTTTCATGCGCCGAAATCTTTGCATAGACTGGATGATTTTCCGAATGCAACTTTGCAAATAGGGGACGGCGATCATATTGCGGTTAAAACAGGTATCATTACCATTGCCGATTTCAGGCAAAAACATATCGCCGCTGGCGGAGAGGGGGCACCTTTGGCTGTTTATGGGGATTACCTGCTTTTTTCTAAAAAAGGAGAAGACCGCATTATGCTTAATATAGGTGGCATTGCCAATTTTACCTATTTGCCGGGCGACAATGATGCGGCTAAGGTTTTTTCGACTGACGTAGGGCCCGGAAATACATTGATGGACCAGTTTGTACAGCAACATTATAAAGGCTTGTATTATGATGGGGATGCCCGGATTGCGCGTGCTGGAATGGTAAACGAACAGCTTTTAGCAGAGCTGATGCAATCCGAATTTCTGCACGCAGCCTTTCCTAAAACGACAGGTCCGGAACTTTTTAACCTCGAATATCTGGCGCAGGCACAGGCCAGGTCTAAAACAGAGCATATCAGTAAAGAAGATATCATGGCTACGCTCTGCAGGTTTTCCGCTGATGTGATCATCAATGCCATTGAAAAATGTTTCGGAAAAGCAGAAACACCTTCAATCTTTATCAGTGGCGGAGGTATGCATAACCCATTGTTGTTGAAACAGCTTAAAACAGCGCTTAACAATGCCAGTTTCTTTTCAACAGATGCACTGGAAATAAATCCCGATGCCAAGGAAGCCGTACTTTTTGCCGTCCTGGCAAATGAAACCATGGTTGGCGGTAAAACCAATTTTGGGGATAGGGAAGGCGTGCCTTCAGTATTTATGGGAAAAGTTTGTTTGCCAGAATAGTCATTTCTGAGTAAAATATTTGGTTAGATAGCCGATTTTAATGTATCTGTAAAGTCTTCACCCTATATGGATTAAGTTCTATTGCTTCAGGTTCAAGCTCTGTGATCAGGTAGTCTATATTTTCTAAT
This sequence comes from Pedobacter heparinus DSM 2366, assembly GCF_000023825.1. Lineage (NCBI taxonomy): Bacteria > Pseudomonadati > Bacteroidota > Sphingobacteriia > Sphingobacteriales > Sphingobacteriaceae > Pedobacter > Pedobacter heparinus. The sequence continues at coordinate 5,008,641 of NC_013061.1, read as the reverse complement.
GAAGCGACCTTTAATCTTAATGAGATGTTCAGTTTTTCTGAAATACACAGAATTGCTGCTCTTTTTGAGGAACTGAAAATGGCTTTTTTAAGCTGATTGATTTCCCAGTCTGTATCAGTTAATCCATCTTGCGGGTGTATGGCACTGGTTCCCAGCAGGCAAAGATCGGCATTGATCTCCGAGAGCTGGTTGATGACATGGCCCCCATAAGTTACCTGCGAATTTTTGGAAAATAAACCTCCTATAAGAATAACTTCGACTCTGGTATACTTAGATAGCTCTATAGCTACAAAAGGACTAATGGTAAAAAATGTAGCAGTTAAATTTTCTGGTAAGCGTTTTACCAACTCTATAATGGATGTTCCGCCCCCGGTCAGAATCACCATCCCATCCTTGATGAGCTGTAACGTCTTTTTAGCAATAATGATTTTAGCGTCTTTCGCATAAACTTCGCTGTCGTCAAAAGAAGATTGGTAAGACTTGGACAGTGCACCGCCATGAACTTTTGAAAGCTGTCCCCATTCTGCCAACTCCTGGAGGTCCCGTCGGATCGTATCCTCTGAAACGTTTAATAACTGTACAAGATCTGATGTGAGTACGCGGTTATGCAAATTGATCTGGCGCATCACAAAATCATGGCGTTCCTTTTTAAGCATTGGTTTAATTTTTTGGCTAAAATGGTTAAAATTTCGTATATAAAACCTGCACGTGTTTTTGCGTGTTTTTGCAGAGTTTGTCCGGCTTTCGATAAAAATATTTGTATTTTAAGATAAAAATAGTATTATATTTTGTAATAATGTGAAAACTATTTATGATATTTATTCTAGGTTTTGTTTTTATGCATGTAATTGCGTGTTTTAAAAATCAGACCAGCTAATGCTAACTAAACTAAAAAAGCTTTTATGAAAAGAAAACTACTATTACTTTTTGTGGGCATTTCTTTGTTGTTTACGCAAACGTTTGCGCAACAAATTACAGTAACCGGTATGGTTACGTCATCAGGTGACGGGTTGCCCATACCCGGAGCTTCTGTAAAAATTAAAGGAACCCAGATTGGTACCCAGACCAAAGCTAGCGGAACCTATTCTATCAGTGCAAAAAAAGGAGATGTACTGGTCTTCTCTTACATCGGCTCCTTAACACAGGAAAGAACAGTTAGCGGGACAACTCTTAATGTAGTCCTTAGAGAAGATGACAAGGCGCTTAATGAAATTGTTGTGGTGGGTTATGGTACGCAAAGGAAAGCAAACCTGACCGGTGCAGTTACTTCTATCGATGTAAATAAGACCCTTTCTGGGCGGCCTATTGCTGATGTTGGAAGAGCGCTGCAGGGGGTTGCGTCAGGATTAAGTGTGGTTGTTCCAAGCGGAGAGGTCGGCTCAGATCCGCTGATTAAGATCAGGGGGCAGATTGGATCATTCAGAGGTACCGCACAGCCATTAATTTTATTGGATAACGTTGAGATACCCAGTATTCAATTGGTTAACCCTGCTGATATTGCCAGTATTTCTGTGTTAAAGGATGCTGCTGCTTCATCTATTTATGGTGCCAAAGCCGCATTTGGGGTAATACTGATCACTACAAAGACAGGCTCAGGCTCTGACAAGCCTACCATCACTTATACCAATAACTTTTCTTTCCAGAATCCATGGAAAGACCTGAGGATGGGTGAGGTTAGTGCCTTAAAATATACGGTGGATGCTGCTGAGCGTATTGGCACATTTACACCTACAGGAGCATTTTATTATGTAGATCGTGCCAGCTATCAAAAAGCAGTAGAATGGCAGAATAAGTATGGGGGTACAATAGGTTCCAATGATCCTACAGTTTTTGGAAGAGATTGGTACGTGCAGGGGCCAGATAACCAGAAGATGGGGGTGAGGACCTATAATCCATACGACTTGATGGTTAAAGAGTGGGCGCCAACCCAGCAGCATAACCTGTCAATTGGTGGTACCACAGGTAAAACCAGTTACAATATTGGCTTGGCTGCATTGAACCAGAGCGGTATGATGAAACCTGCCAAATCGGATAAATTTACCCGGTATAATGGTTCGGTAAAAGTTTCAAGTGAACTTAACGATTACGTTACGGTTCGTGGAGGAGCTATTTTCTCTCAAAGAAACAAGGAGTATGCCTATATCACCAACTCTACTACCGCCGATCCATGGTTGTATCTTTACCGTTGGGGCCCGTTATATCCGTTTGGTAATGATGAAAATGGAGACCCGATACGAAGTCCTGCAAGCGAAGCTGCTGCGGCCAATACAGCCAATATTCTGCAAACTTATTTTAACGCGAATGCGGGTGCTACAGTTAACATCACAAAAAACTGGAAAGTAGATTTTGATTACACCTATTCCAGACAAGATACAGCCTGGCGGCGTCCGGGTACCAGGTATACTGCCAGAAACTCCTGGGTTGCGCCCAGAGCCAGGGTAGATGCAAGTGGACAACCTGTTTATGTGAACTCAGAGGGCCAGGTAGTGTCTAGTACTACTCCTGGTGCTATCCGTGCATTTGATCTTTTAAAAGAAACCTATACTGCTTCAGGATCTAACCCGGACCACATGTACAGATTTGTGGGTAACTGGTATAGCCATACGATTAATGCTTTTACTACTTATAACCTGAAATTAAAGGAAGACCACGATTTTAAATTTATATTAGGTTTAAACCGGGTTGCTGTTACCAATGAGTCGCAGTTTACGCAGATTACAAACCTTACAGATATCTCAAATCCTCAGTTTAATTTCGCGGCAGGTACCACTACAGGTGGGGGAAATTTGTATAAGGAGGCGCAACTTGGCTATTTTGGCCGTGTCAATTATGCCTTCAAAAATAAATACCTTTTGGAAGCCAACTTACGTTATGATGGAACCTCTAAGTTTCCGCGTGACTTATGGTGGCGGTGGTTTCCATCTTTCTCTGCAGGATGGGTAGCCAGCGAAGAACAATTTATGGAGTGGGCTAAACCTTCCCTGTCTATGTTAAAGGTAAGGGGCTCCTGGGGTTCTATCGGAGATCAGACCGTGTCTCCGGGCTTGTACATCTCTCAAATGCCTAATGGACTTTCTAACTGGATCAGTGGCGGAATACGTGCACCTTTTGTTGGAACGCCAACAGCCGTACAGTCTTCTATTACATGGCAGGATATTGAAACTAAGAATCTTGGTCTGGACCTGGGCTTCTTTAATAATAGTTTGACTGCAACTGTTGATGTTTATCAGCGGAAAACAAAAAATGCCATTGTTCCTAAGGAAGGGATCCCGCTTACTTTTGGTGTGACTGCGCCGGTTGGTAATTATGGGGAGTTAAGTACTAAAGGTTTAGAATTGGCTGTTGAATATAACCATAAGTTTGGAAATGGTGTTGGAATTAATGTCCAGGCCAATTATACGGATGCAAAAACTACCATTACCAAGTATGGTACGCTTACCGGGGTGAATGACAATTATGTAGGCCGAACCATTGGTGACATCTGGGGATACCGCACAGATCGGTTGTTTCAACTGAGCGACTTTGACCTGGATGCCAACGGAAAGCCTCAGTTGATTACTTTAACTGCTGCTGAAAGTGCTTTGAATGCTGGTAAAAAAGCTTATAAATTAAAACCTGGGCCTAATGGTGAGAAGCCGGTTTATCAGCCATTTCTGCAAACCTCTTCAAACTTTTATTTTGGACCTGGGGATGTTAAGTTTGTGGATGTAAATGGGGATGGTGAAATCAGCAATGGAAAAGGATTGCTGGCTGATCATGGCGACCAGGAGATTATTGGTAATGCCAATCCCAGATATGAATATGGTTTCAGATTAGGGGCCGACTATAAAGGATTTGACATCAGTGCTTTCTTCCAGGGTGTAGGCAGTCGTAAGATCTGGGGAGATGGGTTCCTGGCCATTCCTGGCTATAACTCTTCTGATGGTGCAATGCCGGCAGCCTTTTCTGAAAATTACTGGACTCCAGAAAATACCGGTGCTTTTTATCCGGCAGCCTATAATAACGGAGCTAGTAATAACGCAAATAACATGCAGATTCAGGATCGGTACCTGTTAAATATGGCCTATCTGAGGCTTAAAAACTTAACTTTGGGTTATTCATTCCCACCTGCTTTATTGAAAAAGATAAGTTTAAGCTCGCTTAGGGTATATGCAGCTGTAGAGAACTTAATCACATGGGATAAACTTGGAGACCTGCCTATCGATCCGGAAGCGATCAACGGTTATTCTATGTGGAACATTTCCAATTATAACTCGGGTCGTACAGCCACAGGGGTACCTGCTTTTAAAAGTATATCGTTTGGTGTTCAATTAAACTTTTAATACATAGAGATATGAGATATTTTAGATATATATATAGCCTGGTTACAGTAACAGTTTTATTTGTTTCTTGTAATAAAGAGGTGTTAGACAGACCTCCACAGTCTTCTTACAGAAATGATAATTTCTGGAGGAACGAAGATGATCTTCGTTTGTATGCTAATGGTTTTTATGCCAATTATTTTAATGGATATAATACCAGTTTTACTGTTGATTATACACCGGTAAGGGGATACACATTTTCAGATGACCTGACCAGTAAAAACGTACAGGCAGCTTTTGAAAGCAGTGTGCCAACTACAAGAGGGTCTACATCCGAAGTTGCAGATTGGTTAGGTACGTATGCGGGCCCTACCTGGGATTTCGCCTGGGTCCGTAAGGCGAATCTGTTCCTTAACCGGATAGATAATGTTACCAAGCCAAATCTTTCTGATGATGCCTATAAACACTGGACTGCGGTGGCAAGGTTTTTCCGTGCATATGAATACTGCCGTTTGGTAAGTGTGTTTGGGGATGTGCCTTATTTTGATAAGGATATTGAAGAGAGTGACCTGCCTACCATGTACAAAGACCGAGATGATCGTGGTTTGGTTATGGACAAAGTATACGACGACTTCAAATATGTAATGGCAAATATGCGTGAAAGCGATTTGAATGTGCAGAACCTGAACAGGTACGTTGCGGCTTCTTTTATATCCAGATTCATGTTGTTTGAGGGAACTTTTCAGCACTATCATAACCTGGATGCGGCAAGGGCAAAAAAATACCTGGAGTTTGCAGTGGAGGCGGGGAATTATGTGATGGCGGGAAAATGGACATTTGGCAGTGATTATAAAGCCTTGTTCTCTTCAGATAACCTGTCAGGTAACCCCGAAGTTATTTTTTATAGAACATACGATGCTGGTTTGGGTATCATGCATTCCATTGGCTCCTATAATAATGGCACAGAGGTGCCGGGTGTAGATGCGAACCTGGTGTTTATTAAGTCGTTTATTGTTAATGACGGTAAGGTATGGCAAAATTCGGCAGTGCCTAATGCAAGTTCATTTGCCATTGCTGATCTGGTAAAAACCAGAGACCCAAGGTTTGAAGCTTCATTTATTGACAGGGCGCTAGGAACTTCAGCAACGTTATTGTATAGTTTTAAATATGCATCCAGAGAGGCCATTACCTATATTGGTAAGAGTTATCCCGCTGCCTGGGGCAGTAATACCAATACCAGTGATGCGCCTGTAATGCGCTTAGGTGAGGTGGTATTGAACTGGATAGAAGCAAAGGCTGAACTGGCAACATATTACGGTGGTGCTGCAGTTGGCCAGGGTGATATCGATAAATCAATTAATGCTATTCGCAACCGTCCGGTAGATGCTGTTGCTGTTGGAAAAGGCGTGGTAAAAACAGCGCCATTAAGTTTGGCCGCTTTGCCCACTGATCCTGCACGTGATGGAGATGTACCAGCTTTAATCTGGGAAATTCGTAGGGAAAGAAGAATGGAGCTGATGTTGGAACATTCGCGTTTACTTGATCTGAAGCGTTGGAAAAAATTGAGTAATATGAACTTTACCAATCCTGATTACTTAATGGGACCATGGGTAAATGTTCAGGCAGAGGTTCCTGCTTTTCTGACTGCAGCAAATGCGACTGCAAAAACAGTAAAAGTAAGAAAGCTGGACGGAACTGTTGTTACCTATGATGGCACCAATGCGGCCGCAATGGTGGGTTTCTGGATGGTAACCGGCGCAGCGAATAGAAATGCTTTTACCGATCGTGCTTATCTTGCCCCGGTTGGGCAAACGCAGATTGTTCAGTATCAGGAAAAAGGTTATAAATTAACGCAGACCAAGTTGTGGTAATCCCTGTTTTTTGTTAATGCTTGAAATGAGGGTGCCTGGGAAGGCACCCTTTTTTGTTTGACGCGGGCAGCTTGGTCAGCCCTGATTGTCTCAACATCTATTTGCCATTAATAAATCAGACCCTGTATCACACTCTTACTGATCAGCTCGGCTGTATTTTTACAATTGGATTTCATTAAAATGTTTTTCCGGTGTTTTTTGACCGTTAGTACCGCGATGAACAGATTTTCAGCAATCTCATTGTTGTTCAGCCCCTGGGCAATCAACCTGATAATTTCCATCTCCCGTCTGGAAAAAGCTGGCAGGTCATGAATGGATTTGTCCAAAGACATATCCATAAACGAAGGTTCCCCGTTTAAACCAATCAATGAGATTTGGCGGGTATTGAACTTACTGAGGTGGTCTATCCGGGTGTGGATGTTCAATGACTTTCCTGAGCGCCCGTTCTCGTCCAGTGTGAGCAGCAAAGCCTGGTGATTAAGCAGCACATATTCTCCGTTTTTCATCCTGCTTCTAAAACTATAGCTCATTTTATAACTAAGCAATCTCTCAGGAGGGATCTTTTCCTGAAAAAACCGGTGAAGAAAAGACTCTGCATTGGCAACAAATTCTATATCATCCGGATGGATCGTGTTTAATATATCATCAAAAGTCACCGTTTGCGGATTCAGGCCATGTATATCGGCAATTGAATGACTGACATGAGAAAGTACCATGTCATAAAAATCAATGATATAATAATAGAATGGTCCGGTGCTGACAATGGAATTGGTTAAGTCATCGAAACTGATTTTTGGAGCATCTGTGTTTTGAAAAGCCCTGCTAGACATCCAAACATCATGAAGTTTTTGTAGATCGGTATTCATTTAATCCTGAATAATATTTTCAGCTACTAATTAACTCAATAATGTGCAATAGTCAAAAAAAGAAACAGTATCTAAGTTCACCACCAAAAGTAGGAAATCACCAATTTCATTGGAATATGCAGAGATTGTAAAAATATGAGTGTAGTTGTATGAGTAGGGATTGTTTGAGCTGCTTGTTGTTAACTATTTTCGAAAGTTTAGGTTAACTTAAATGTGATTTTTTCTTTAACTTGCAGTGAAAGTTTTACTTATCTGTTGAATTTAAACATTAACGCTTTTAATCGCTCTTGTTTTGTTAGGTATGCCAAAAATTTATGATGAAAGTACTATAATTAAAATAATCTTATCTATTCTTTTATTTTCCTCTGTCTTTTACAGTCATTTTTTTTTCGATGGGTTTTCCAGCACAAAAAATCTCGTTTTTTTGTTTGGTATAATTGCACTGTTGTCCGTATTTATAATTGTGCAACCGACTTATAGGTCCAACAAGAGGGAAATAAAATATATTACATTGTTTATTATCATATTTTCTGGAGTCTCAATTTTAATAGAACTGATACGTGATACTTCCCTGATCAATGATATTCTTTTTAATGTTGATCTGTTTCTTTTAATTTATATAATTATGCTTATCTATATATTTAATGATAAAAGATATCGATTTTTTTTAATAGTGCTTTCATTGTTACTGACTACAACTCTGTCAATAATAGGCCTATTGCAATGGATAGATGTTTTCCCAACTTACAGTCCGTTGTTTAAAATTACAGGGACATTTCTCAATCCAGGGCCGTACACGTGTTTATTGTCAATGTTGATGACGATACCAATAACAATTCTGTTCCATGCAGATAATAGCTTGATTGAAAAGTTAGCCCCGTCTTTCAACGGCAAGACAGGAATGCTATTGTTGAAAGGACTTTTGTTTGTAAGCATTCTGGTTATTGCTGCATGTAATATTCGCACTGCACTTGCTGTTATATTTATAGTTCCTTTAGCTATTTTTTTTAACCTGAAATTTCAAAAAACATCTTATTCTATTAAGAGCTATCTATTCGTGTTTTTGGTGTTATCTGTTTTAATTACTGCATTGTTAGCTTTTTTATATAAGAAGGATTCGTCTACGGGGAGGTTATTGATTTGGAAAGTGGCACTTACAGAGCAGCCTGTAGATGTCATTTTTGGAGGAGGTTATGAGTATTTCGAACACCATTATAATGTAATACAAGGACGGTATTTTGCCAGGGAAAATGTTAATCCAAATTCAAAAGAAGCAAAATTGGCTGGAAATGTTACATACGCTTATAATGAATTTGTTGAAGTATATATTAATTATGGTTTGATTGGATTGCTGTTTTGTATTTCATTAATATTTTTTGTGATCAAAGCATACTATAGTAACTATGATTCATCCAATACATTGCTTCATATTTCTTTTTATGTGCTACTGTCGGTTTTCATACAAAGCTTTGTTTCTTATCCATTTAGCATGCTTGGCAGTAAAATAGTTTTTGTTTCTTTTTTAGCTCTATTTATAAGTGAGATAGAAAAATCCAATAAAGTAATTATCATTTTGTCAAAATCCTGGATGATTACTTTACAGATTTCATTGATGTTTATTGTTGGGTGGGCCACATGGAATTTAGTTGAAAATGCTTCTGCTCTTAGTGCCTGGAAAACTGCTGATGATAACATGAAAAGAAATAATCAGGTCGATAATGCTATGAATGTGCTTCAATTGCAATACCCCACTTTGTATTCTAATGGGCCATTTTTAGTATATTATGGGCGTTGTTTGTTCTTAAACGGTCAATATGACCTAGCAATCGAGATACTTAATCAAGCAAAGGGTTATTCATCAGATCCAATCGTATATTATACCTTGGGGCAATCTTATTCATTTTTAAATGATCGAAAAAATAGTGAGCTAAATTTTAATTTAGCTATAAATATGACCCCAAATAGATTGTATCCAAGATATCTGCTTATGCAGCATTTTATAAGAAATAAAGACAACAAAATGGCCGTGTATACAGCAAATAGCATTTTGAACATTGAAGATAAAATAACATCTTCAGCAACTTTAGAGATAAAAGAAATTGCAAAGCACTATATTCATGTTAATAATTTGAAATAATATTTCTTAATGTGCTATATGTTGTTATCTTTGGTAAAGAATGCTCTTTTCAAGTGTATTTATGTTTAAGTTAAAAAATCTAATAATTAACCATAAATCAAAATCAAATGAAAAAACTAAATCTCTTTTATGTTGCTACATGCATTGTGGCAATTTGTGCTATTTCTGCTTTTAAGTTTAAAGCAGACACTTACACCAGTTATAATGGTAATGTAACTTTGGCTAGTTTAGAAAAGGTAACAAAAAGTACTAATGGTTGTAGTTACTATATGGAAGAGCCTGGAGCTAGTTGTTGGTATGATTCCGATCAAGGAGAAATGGAATGGGTTTGTGACTCAATAGCGGGTGAAGTATTTTGCGATTGGGTGCCAGTCATGAGCCCAACACCCGGAGTAATTTACATATGCACTGTAACAGATAAACCGAATTCATGCGAATACAGTTTAGACTGTCATCCTTATTGATGGAAATGCGATTTTCTTTAGAATTCAGTAGAATTATAATTATTTGCTTTCTCCAATTTTTTATAATTGGCTGTTTTAGTGGGGCTAACAATAAAAGTGTTAGCCCCACTCTATCGCTTCAATATGACGATAAGGCACATCATATTGTTAAAAAGTCATTATTTAAAAATGGGAAAGTTAATATTGATCTATCTGAGGAAGGTAAAAAGCTTAAGATAACAGAAATACTGGGGAGTTATAAATACGTTATTCTAGAAACGTTACCAGAATCTCTTCTGGGCTCAATTAGTAAAGTTTTATTGAAAGATAGACGCATTTTTGTGTTGGATTACAAAATGTCTAAGGCCGTATTCGTTTTCGATATAAATGGTAAATTCATTTATAAAGTAGCACCAAAAAAATCGGATTTATATATGCCATTAGATATTTGCCTTGTTGAGAAAAATTTATATATTTTAAGTGAAGGAACTGTTAGTAAATATAGTGTTGAAAATGGGGAGTTAATAGAAACATTTAATTTGCCATTTAAGGCAATTAGTTTTGCACCTGTAGAATCAAAAAATGAAACTTTTAACTTCTTTGTTAACAAAAATGCAAATACAGGTATAGGGCTTAATCTTGACTTTGAATTCTTTACTCTTGATTTGAATAAAAGAAAGATTTTAAAAGAACAAATAAGGTCTACAAACCGTGATGCGGCGACGTTTGCTCTATTTAATTTTTTTTATAGAGACAAAGAAACCTTTTTTACCAAAACAAATGTGGATACGGTATTTGAAGTAAAAACTGATTCAATTGTTCCAATATTGAATATTAAATTTGAGAAGAGTAAAGCTGTGAAATCAGCTTCTAATTCCTTGCTATGTAATTTTATGGCAACACCTAAATTTTATTATTGTTCTCGTGTAACTGAAGGTAAACTATATCATATTTACATCAATCGACAAAACAATAGATTTGTCAAAGTGAAATTAATAATTGATAATCGGTTTCTTGGCAGTTTTAATTCAACACCTGTAGGAGCTAGTGGTGAGGATTTTATTTTCTTAATAGATCCGGCAGCTCTAAAATACAATTTGGCAAAACACAAAGATAAAGGTGACTCTTTATCTATAACAAAGCTTTTTAAAGATGCTTGTGGGTTAGAAAGCGAAGTTAAAAGAACCGATAATCCAATATTAGTATTTGCAAAACCTAACTTTTATGAATAGGAATCTATTTTGGGTAATGTTGGCCGTAACAATTATATCGGCATGCACATGTATTGCAATTTATTTGCATTTTCAAGTTTTGCGAAGTGAAAATCAGACGAGAACAAATAGACTTGAAGCTTTGAATCAAATTTTCACTCATAATTTTCAAAACTTTAATAGATTGGTATTAAGGTATGCCAATACAAAAGTGCCGTCAAATGCCATCCTTGTTGATAGCAATGGAAAGGAATCAGAATTTAGAGATTTGTTTGGCTCAGGTAAGCGCATTGTATTTTACTTTTCAGAAAGGAACTGTGACGTATGCGTTAAAAGTGAACTGAGGAAGTTAAAGAATATGATTGCACGGGATATAATGATCGAAAGAAGCCTACTGGTAATTTCCAAATATAACCTTGAAAGATCTTTGAAGGCATTCAAGATTTCCAATAAATTCGATTTTGAAATTTATAATGTTAGAGATGACGGCCTGTTGAATGATGTAGGTTCACCGTTTTATTTTATTATTGATAAAGAGTATTTATATAAGGAAATGTTATTTCCTTTTAAGGATCTTCCTAATATTACCGAAATGTATATTAATGAAATGAAAAAAAAATATTTAACACAGGTTAAAGTTCATTAAGATATTAGTCTAAAGGATGCTTTTCTTAAGGGAGTTTAGGAAAGCATCCTTTTTTCTAAAGTATCTGTAGCGTTTTTACCCTATAAGCATTAAGTTCTTCGGCTCCTGGATCCAGCTCTGTAACCAGGTAATCTATATTATCCAGGGAAGCCACTTTTAACCTTAACGAAGTATCCAGTTTTTCCGAAATGCACAGAATAGCGGCTCTTTTTGAAGAGCTGAACATGGCTTTTTTCAGTTGGTTAATTTCCCAATCGGTATCTGTTAGTCCGTCCAACGGGTGTATGGCACTGGTACCCAGCAGGCAAAGGTCGGCATTGATCTCTGAAAGCTGGTTGATAACATGCCCTCCATAAGTTATCTGCGAGTTTTTCGAAAATAAACCACCTATAAGGATCACCTCTACTCGGGGATATTTTGCCAGTTCTATGGCTACAAAGGGGCTGATGGTAAAGAAGGTTGCATTTAAATTTTCGGGGAGTTGTTTTACCAGCTCTATAATAGAGGTTCCTCCCCCTGTTAAAATGACCATTCCGTCTTTTATTAAGGGAATGGTTTTCTTCGCGATGAGGATTTTGGCATCCTTGGCATAAACTTCACTATCGTCAAAAGAAGATTGATAAGATTTTGAGAGCGCACCACCATGTACCTTAGAAAGCTGGCCTTTGTCTGCCAATTCCTGAAGGTCACGCCGGATGGTATCTTCAGAGACATTGAGCAATTGAACAAGGTCAGATGTAAGCACACGGTTGTGTAAGTTGATCTGGCGCATTACAAAGTCGTGCCTTTCTTTTTTGAGCATAAAATATTTTTTAGCTAATGTAAATAAAATATCATTAAAACAAAATGCAGGAGTTTGCGCATTTGTGCGAGGTTGACGGCAGCTAAAAGTTTAAAATACTTTATTTTTTATTGTTTTTTGTAAGAAACTTTTATGATCTTTACTAAAGCGTTGCATTTCTGCGGGTTATTGCGGTATTTGTTGATGCTAAAAAACCAACCAACCCAACCATCAAACTAACAAAACGTATGCTTTCGGAGGCGTTCCGACTAAAGAAACAATTAACCAAAACATATCAAAAACTAAAAATTAACTAAACCAACCCAAATCACTACCACACTACTAAACTAAATTGACAATTATGAAAAAAAAATTACTCATGTTATTCATGGGGACTTTTTTGTTGGTGTCACATGCCATGGCACAACAAATTACCGTTTCCGGTAAAGTAACTTCATCTGAAGATGGAGGTATTGTCCCTGGGGCTTCTGTTTTAATTAAAGGGACGAAGACGGCTACTCAAACAAATTCATCGGGTGTGTATACCATACAGACTAAGGCGGGGGACATCCTTGTGTTTAGCTACATCGGATTACTCCCTCAGGAAAGACCTGTTGGTGGTAGCTCAATAATCAACGTTGTTTTAAGCGCGGATTCAAAAGGGTTGAATGAAGTTGTGGTAACTGCCTACGGTATTGAACGGGATTCCAAATCACTAGGTTATTCTACACCTAAAGTGAGTGGAGATGAGGTTTCCCAGACACAAAGAGAATCCTTTTTCAGTGGTTTACAAGGACGTGTTCCAGGCTTATCTATCAATCCGACCAGTGGTGATCCCGGTGCATCATCGCAAATTGTATTGAGGGGCTTTGTATCAGTAAGTGGGGATAACAGCCCACTGATTGTAGTTGATGGGTTGCCTATTGACAATTCAATTATCAACCAGACCAATGATCTGATAGGAGGGGCACCCAACCGTAACTCGGATTACTCCAATCGTGCTGGTGACATTAACCCAGCAGATATTGAAAGTTATACCATATTAAAAGGGCCAGAAGCAACAGCATTATATGGTAACCTTGGAGCTAGTGGGGCTATTCTGATTACGACTAAAAAAGCAAAAGCAGGAAAAGGAAGTATTAACTACAGTACAAACTTTAACGTTTCTAGTGTAGTTAATATGCCAGAAGTACAAACCAAATACAATCAGGGACTGAATGGAATATATGCTTCCAATACAACAGTTTATGGTGGTCCGGTATATCCTGAAGGAACCAAGCTTTATAATAATTTTGATGCGTTCTTTCAGAATGCAATTTCGCAGCAGCAAAACCTTTCTTTTGAAGGAGGTACTGAAAAATATACCTATCGTTGGTCCAATCAATATGCCACGTTTAATGGTACGGTGCCCAATACAAACCTGGATAAGTTTTCTTCACGTTTAACTGCGGAAGGAGAGATTGCTCCCTGGTTAAAATTAACAACGTTTTTTAACTATATCAATAGTAAGAATGTGAAGCCAACTAAAGGTGTTTCTGGCTACCTGTCTACTTTACTGCGTTTTCCTCCAAGATATGACATCAATTACTGGCAGGATGAACTAGGTAACAGGGTGTTGCGTGTGGCTGATATTTATAGTGAATTTGACAACCCTTTTTGGACAGCCTATAAGAATACGTCAACGGATGAGACAAACCGTTTTATGATGAACAATACTTTTCGTATCAGGCCAACTAAGTGGTTGAATATTAATGTAACGATGGCCGCAGATGTCTCTAACACAGCTGGATTGCAGGCTTTTAACGGACAGTCTTATGCAGGTTCAGGTTCTGCTGATGATCCTGCTTTGGGAAGAATCACAACTTATGACCGGAAAACCAGGATACTGAATGGCTCTGTTGTTGCCTCAGCAAATCATAAAATCGGGAACTTCAGTACCACATTTGTACTAGGTGGGAATATAGGTGATAATTATATCAATACGAACTCAATATATGGGGAAAAAATGTATGATCCTAACTTCTATAGTATCAACAATACATTGCCTACTACACAGAGAGCACGTAATTCTATCAATAATTATAGAACTGTTGGTGCATTTGCCCAGGCGGTTTTAGGTTACAATTCGCTTGTTTATTTAACACTTTCAGGAAGGGTTGATGGTGCTTCACGTTTGATGCCAAATGACCCATATTTTGCCTACCCTTCTGCCAGTTTTGCTTTCAATTTTACTGATCTTAAGTATTTCAAGGAAATTGACTGGATAACAGGTGGTAAGCTTAGGGCTTCGGTAGGTATAACAGGTAAAGAGCCCTGGAGAACTTATGCTGTTTTAACCAATTTAACACCAAGAACATCGAGTGGAGGTGGCTTTTCTTATGATTATAACGGAGGAAACCGTAAGCTTAAGCCCGAAACAACAATTAATTGGGAAACCGGGTTTGACTTGAAAATGTTTAAAGACAGACTGAGTTTAGATTTTACCTACTATCGTTTATTGAGTAAGGATCAGATCATTCAGCCACGAATCAGCTACGCAACGGGTTATGTCTTACGGATGCTGAATGGAGGTGAGGTACGGAATCAGGGGGTTGAAATTCAGGTGATGGGTACACCTATCCAAAGAAAAGATTTTGGCTGGGATGCGACATTCAACTTTGCGCTGAACAGGGGTAAGGTAATTTCTATTGCTGATGAACTGCCGGAATTGTATGATTCGGATACTTGGGTACTTGGTGGCTTGAGGTCTGCGGTATTTCCTGGGGCAAGTATGACTGCCATTGGAGGTATACGTTTTGACAGGAACAATAATGGGGATATTTTGATCAATCCGGCTACAGGTCTTCCGTATACAACTGGTGAAAACTATGAAGTGATTGGTGATCGTCAGCCAAAATTTACATTTGGAATAACAAATAATATCAGGTTAAAAAGCTTTAATCTTTCCTTTTTGTGGGATTTCCGTATTGGGGGAGATATTGTAAATGGTACCGAATACGTAAATTATACACGTGGTATAAGCACCAAGACTCTTGATAGAGAAGAACCACGAGTAGTAAAGGGCGTGTTAAAAGACGGCTTGGAAAACACAAACAACCCAACGCCAAATGCAATTGCTGTTACCCCGTATCTGAATTCACTATATTATACTACGAATGTTTCCGCAGAGATGTTTGTTGAAAAGAACATCAATACAATTCGTTTAAGGGACATTAGCTTAAGCTATGTTATTCCAAAAACAGTTTTTAAGCGGTTGCCTTTTCTGCAAAGTGCAAGTGTGTTTGTAACGCTAACGGATGTGGTGTTGTTTACCAACTATTCAGGAATGGATCCTGAAAGTAATTCAAACAATGCCTCTCTCGGTGGAGCAGGTGGGATGGGAATAGACTATTATAATATGGGTCGCCCTTTAACAGCAAACTTTGGTTTGAAATTGAAACTTTAAAAGCATAAAGTAATGAAGACGATAAAAAAACATAAAATAGTTCTGTTTATGTGTGTTGTGTTAATGACCACTGCAGGATGTAAGAAATTTTTGGATATCAATAAAAATCCCTCAAATCCGCAGATAGCAAAGGCGGAGTTTTTGATTTCCCGTTTGATTTTTCAAATGGCCAATGGAACCTCTCAGGATTATATGCAGCTGATGAGGTTGACACAAAATTTTACAAGTGCCACAGCTAATGATTTGTATGAGCGCCACGGTTTTCCAGCCTCTCCTTCAGATGTAACTGGGGTAATCTGGCGGATGAATTATGCCGACCTTGGACTGAATATTGAAGATATGATCAATGATGGGCTTGAAAACAAAAAATATGAATATGTTGGAATGGGGTATGCAATTAAAGCTTGGGGGTTCCAGATGACTACAGATATGTATGGTGATATAGTATTGGATGAGGCTTTTAATCCTACTGCCTTGACCTTTCGTTATCAAAATCAAAAGGAAGTTTATGAAAGGGTACGGGAATGGAGTGCTTTGGCTATAAAATATCTGAATATGGAAAGTCCTGTAAATTATAAACCTGTGCTTGCTGGTGCTTCGGGAGATTTCATGTACAGAGGTGATATGAATAAGTGGAAAAAATTTGTTTATGGAAACTTGGCGCTTCATTATAGTCACCTGGTTAATAAGCCTAATTTTACTTCAACCTATGCGGATAGCGTAATTAAATATGCGGATCTGTCTTTTGTCAATACTTCAGAGGATGCAACGGTGAAGTTTACTGCGAGCGGTTCCGATGATGGGTGTGTGTTGGGTGCCGATTATGGATTGATTACTGCGTCAAGGATTTCAACTACAATTTTAAGTCTCCTGACTGGTGGGGTAAGAGGCGTGCCCGCTGTTGACCCAGTGACATCCGTTGATCCAAGGCTGAGCCGTATGCTTACACCTGCGCAGACAACGATTAGTACCCCTGCATTTTACTACAGGGGAAATATACCAACCAAAGGAACTGTCGCGGTAACGGGTGTGCCTGTGACACCTTATGTATTGGGTACTTTTACAGGAAGTACAATTGGTGGTTATCCGGGAAAATACCTTTTTAGTAATACCTCTCAATATCCATTGATGAGTTATGCTCAACTACAATTCGCTAAAGCTGAGGCCTTGTTTATAAAGGGAGATAAACCCTCGGCCCTCATCACTTACCAGGGAGCAATCCGGGCACATATGACATTTGTCAATACCTATGGAAATGCTGGTGCAGATTTTAAAGTGATAACCCCTGCTGAAATTGAGCCCTATATGGCTTCTGCTGAAGTTGCTCAGGATGTGAGCCAGCTTAAATTATCCGATATTATGAATCAGAAATATATAGCGCAATGGGGTTGGGCAGGATTGGAGCAGTGGTGTGATTTAAGAAAATACCATTATGATGCTACAGTATTTACGCAGTATTATCAATTGACAGGGACAGAGTTTGCACCCAATAATGGCAACAAGTACGCTTATCGTTATCGTCCGCGTTACAATTCTGAATATATCTGGAATAAAAAAGAAATAGAGCGTATAGGTGGATTGGCACCGGATTACAATACTAAAGAGACCTGGTTTAGTACTACTGAAAATTAAAAACTATTGTCATGAAAATATTTAGAAATTTATTAATTATATTTTGTTCGCTACTATTTTTATCCAGTTGCCAGAAGACTGTTGGAGATTATGGCGACGTTCGGAAATTTGGTGATGAACAGCCTCTGATTAAAATTAACTACGCTTCTCCTTATAAAGATGACAGGATGGTTATAGTGAAGTTTAACGGTAGACGGGTAACTTCCCAGATCCAGAACCGTACACCTTTTCCCGGTGGGGGATACAATACGCGTGGAGATGTTAGAGCTGATTACCTGACAGTTGACCCTGGGCAGGTGAAGGTTACTGTTGCAATGCCATTCAAGAAAGATAATGGGTTGGACTCATTAGAGTTATATAATACCACCATAAACATTGAAAGCGGCAAAAAATATGTTATACATATTGCGGATACGGCTAAGTTTACAAAGTCTGTACTTACGGAAGAAAATTTCTTGAAACCCGATTCCGGCTATGCGGTATACCGCTTTATTAATTTAATGCCAAATGTGCCTGCTGTAGACTTGTATTATGGGCAAAGTGCAACTGATAATGCAGCAGATAAATTGGTGGCAGGAAATATTGGTTATCTGCAAATCAGCAATTACATTACGTTGAACCGATATGCTGGAAGAACCTGGAAAATTCGTCCGGCTGGAGCAGCGGTTACGACAGCTACGGTTTTAGCAAATTATACCAGTGCCAGTTCATTATTAAATCAACGTACATATACTGTATATGCACACGGATATGCAGGGATGTCCTCTGCTACAGAAAAGCCTTATGTGTCCTTTTTCCACATCAGGTAGGGCAATTTGTTTTTAAGTATAACACTATATATAAGATGTTACGAACATGAAGAAATTATTTAATTTAAAAAATGTTAAGGTTGAAGTGAAAGTTTTCACTTTTAAATGCACGTTATTGGTATGGGCATTAACAACTGTGCTTTACGGGTGTAAAAAAGATAAAAAAGAAGATGGGGGTACAGATGTACCAGAAGAAGTAGTGGATAATGTGATTGAACCTCTTACCAAGAAGATTATGGACAATACCACGGTAATTGGAACATTCATTTCGGATGAGACAGGTTCTGTTACTGCTGGAATAAATATTACCAGGCTGGCTTTTCTCAGGAAAGATAAATTGCCTGTAAGAATCTTTATTATGGAAGTTGATATGAAAACGCCAAAACTTGAAATTCAGGCAATGGCGCCTTATAATGACTACATTAATGGTTTGCAGAGGCTTTCCGAAATGTGCAGGGACAATGAACTTCCGGGAACAAATATTGTTGCTGCTGTTAATGGTGATACCTTTAGTACAACAGGTGCCCCAACCAGTTTGTTTTATATAAATAATCGGGTTTACTATGGTACTGTTGCTACAGGGAGAACCTTTTTTGCTGCAATGAAGGATGGGACAATAGTTATTGGGGGAAAGGATACAAAGGGGGTAGAAAGACCTGTTGATAAAGCCCAGATTAAGAATGCAGTTGGGGGGAATCAGTGGCTGGTAGACAACAATATAAAAGCCACTTTGACTGACGCTACGATTAGTGCCCGGACAGCAATTGGTTATAATGCCAATAAGGTAATTTATGCAATTGTAGTGGATGGATCACAAGCTACTTATTCAAATGGTTTAACGCTTGTTGACTTAAGAGATATTATGGCTGCGCTTGGTACAAAAGACGCAGTCAACCTTGACGGAGCTTCGTCCTCAACTTTAGTGGCTAAGGATTTGACTAAAGGAACGTGGAATGTTTTAAATAAGCCTGCATTGGCACTTAATGCAGAAAGGTTAATTGGAAACGGGCTTGGCTTTATCCTTAAAAACTAATTGCTGTACCATCATAATTAACGCTTTATTATAATAAAACGCGGGTATCCAATCTTTTTGGATACCCGCGTTTGCTTAATGCTATAATATCTGCAGTGTTTTTACTCTATATGGATTAAGTTCTTCGGCTCTGGGATCAAGCTCTGTAATCAGGTAATCTATATTATCCAGAGAAGCTACCTTTAGTCTTAATGAAGTATCTAGTTTTTCTGAAATACATAAGATCGCAGCCTTCTTGGAGGAACTGAACATGGCTTTCTTGAGCTGATTGATCTCCCAGTCGGTGTCGGTTAATCCATCCTGCGGGTGGATGGCACTTGTACCCAGCAGGCAAAGATCGGCATTGATCTCTAAAAGCTGGTTGATGACATACCCTCCATAAGTTACCTGCGAATTTTTAGAAAATAAACCACCAATAAGGATCACCTCAACCTGGGGATATTTTGCCAGCTCTATGGCTACAAAAGGGCTGATGGTAAAGAAAGTCGCATTTAAATTTTCGGGCAGTTGCTTTACCAGCTCTATAATAGATGTTCCTCCACCCGTTAAAATGACCATTCCGTCTTTTATTAAGGGGATGTTTTTCTTCGCAATAAGGATCTTGGCCTCTCTGGCATAAACGTCACTGTCATCAAAAAAAGATTGATAAGATTTTGAGAGCGCGCCACCATGTACTTTAGAAAGCTGGCCTTGGTCTGCCAACTCCTGAAGATCACGCCTGATCGTGTCTTCAGAGACATTGAGCAATTGAACAAGGTCAGATGTAAGTACGCGGTTGTGTAAGTTGATCTGGCGCATTACAAAGTCGTGCCTTTCTTTTTTGAGCATAAAATTTTTGGTTACTGTAAATAAAAAATCGCATAATCAATTGCGTAAATTTGCGTATTTATGCGGTATTTGTTGCATAAATATTTTAAAATAGTTTGCTTTTTATTGCATTATATAAAAAACATTTCCTTTCTTTACTAAAAGGTTACGAATTATGCGGGTTATTGCGGTATTTGTAATCGAGTATAAAAAGCCAGTACCAAACCAACAACCGAACAATTAATCATTATCGAACAATAATTATTTAACTATTTATTTAACCAAAAATCTGCGTTTTTATGAAAAAAAAATTACTCATACTGTTCTTGAGTACATTTTTGCTGGCGGTCCAGGCGATTGCCCAGCAAATTACAATAACAGGTACGGTTTCGTCTGCGGACGGGCCTATACCAGGGGTTTCCATTCGGGTTAAGGGAACTACCATGGTTGCACAAACCGGTGGCGATGGAAAATATGCCATTAAAGCTGCAGCAAATGATGTCCTGGTTTTTAGCTATGTGGGTTATACTACTTTAGAAAGAAATGTTGGCAGCAGCAGTACAATTAATGTAAATCTTGTTGCTGATAACAATGGGCTTGATGAAGTGGTTGTGGTAGGGTTTGGCACGCAAAAGAAAGAAAGTTTGACAGGTGCGGTATCTTCTGTAAATGTAGAGAAAGTATTTGGCAACCGTCCTTTAGCCGATGTAGGAAGAGGCTTGCAGGGTGCAGTTCCGGGCCTTTCAATAGTTGTGCCTAGTGGCGAGGTAGGATCAGACCCGATTATTAAAATTCGTGGCCAAATAGGATCGATCGTAGGTTCGAACAGTCCACTAATATTAGTCGATAACGTAGAAATTCCAAGTATTCAATATGTAAATCCAAATGATATAGAGAGTATAAGCGTATTAAAAGACGCGGCCTCGAGTGCGATTTATGGTTCAAAGGCCGCTTTTGGCGTAATCCTGATCACGACAAAAAAGGGGGCAAAGGTAGATGGAAGTAGGGTTACTTACTCGAATAATTTTGTATGGCAATCTCCATTTAAACCCATTGATATTGCTGGAATTGACGGTTTGGAATATACATTGGATGCTCATGAAAACATGAAACAACCTGGTCCTGCAGGGGGGTTCTGGCGTATAGACAGAACGAGTTTCGGTAAGATCAAAGAATGGCAGGCAAAATATGGTGATGTGGTTGGCAACAATGACCCTATTGTGTATGGTCGTGACTGGTTTTGGGACGGAGCCCAAAAATTCGGCTATAGAATTTATGATCCTGTAGAAGCCATGATAAAAGATCATGGTTTATCTCAAATTCATAACCTTGGCTTAAACGGGAAAAGCGGGAATACAAGTTATAATTTAAGTGTTGGGTATTTGGGGCAAGAGGGTATGATGAAACCTGCCAAGCATGATGATTACCGGAGATTTATCCCGGCATTAACTTTGTCCACTAAAGCGACTGACTATTTAACTGTTCGCGGTGGAGTAAGGTATGCAGATGCAACAAAGCGGAATCCTTATTCATTAAATGTAGATGCTTTTACAGCAGATCCCTGGTTATATCTTTACCGTTGGAGTCGTTTATTTCCAATAGGTGTGCAGGAGCAGGGTGAAGATATTATAGACCCTGCCTTTTCTGCCAGGATGTCGAATGATCAGATCCGTGATGAAAAGTATTTGAATATGAATTTAGGTACTACAATCAATATCACCAAAGCCTGGGATGTGCAAGCCGATTATGCATATAGTACAGAAAATAATCTATTAACCTATTCTGTTCCTTATGTACAGGGACGTACTACCTGGTATGGTGTTGAGACGCTTAGAGACGCAAACGGGCAAGTGTATGTTGATGAAAACGGCAATATTACAGATTCAGGAGGCATGCCGGCTTATCGTTTTCCGTTAACGGATCATACCCTTAAGGCAAATACTTCTTTCTCACAAAATAATTATAGGTCAAAAAGAAGTACATTTAATGTGCTTACAAATTACAATTTGGATTTAGGTAATCATCAATTCAAGTTTTTGCTGGGTAGTAATATCGTTGCTTTTGACTATTCCAGTCAATTCTCTTATAGAAGTAACTTATTAAACAATGACAATCCGCAATATAATTTTGCTCTTGGCGGAACTGAAAAATCAGGTGGAGGTGCGAATTGGGATTCACAAGCAGGATTTTTTGGAAGAATCAATTATGCCTACAAAGACAAATATCTTTTTGAAGCTACTTTGAGACGCGATGGGAGCTCGAAATTTCCAACGCATTTGAGATGGAGATCATATCCCGGGGTTTCTGGAGGTTGGGTTATATCTAACGAGAATTTTATGGAATCGATAAAACCTGTATTGAGTTTTGCCAAACTTCGTGCATCCTGGGGTTCTATTGGAGATCAATTAGTGCCTAATTCCCTGTATTTACCAGTAATGGATCCATTCAAAAGCTCATGGTTAAATAGTTCTGCCAACCCTTATTATTATTTGGCTACACCTGACCCTGTCTCGGGGGACGTTTCATGGCAAAATATTGAGCATATGAACCTGGGGGTTGATCTTCGATTCTTTAATAATAAGTTGGGCATTACAGCTGAAGTGTTTCAGCGGAACACCAACGATATGATTATGGGAGGTGATGCACTGCCTGCTACCTTTGGTGCAAGTGCCCCTGAGGGTAATTATGGAAACTTGAGAACCCGGGGATGGGAATTGAATATAGATTTTAACCATCAATTCGATAATGGGCTCCGCTTAAGTATAGATGCTAATCTTTCTGACGCTGTGACTATTATTACAAAAGGCCCTGATTATAAAAATTCCTGGGAAAATAGACTTCTAAGTTCAACTTTTTCTACAGGACGAAGATATGGTGATGTATATGGTTTTGTAACCGACCGGTTATTTCAAGCGGATGATTTCGTGTATGATGCTAACGGTAAGTTTGTGCAAACCAATATTGTATATAATGGAACCAGTAAAACAACTAATAAACTTGCTGGGGATAATCCTGTTTATCAGACCTATTTTGAAGATGGTAACCAGACCTTGCTGATTAGCCCTGGAGATGTGAAGTTTAAGGATTTGAATGGGGATGGCTACATCGATGCCGGAAAAGGCACCAATGGTGATCCTGGTGATCGGGTTGTAATTGGAAATATCACACCAAGGTACCAATATGGCTTTCGTTTAGGTGCCGACTTCAAAGGATTTGATTTATCCGTTTTCTTTCAAGGCGTGGGTGAAAGAAAAATTTGGGGTAGCGGACAGTTGGCTATACCTGGATATTTCGCCAAAGAGGGCGCAATGCCACAAGCAATTGCCGGGGATTACTGGAAACCTGATCGTACTGGAGCGTTTTATCCAAGGGCCTGGAATATGAACGGTGCCAATGAAGGATATGTGATGAGAACTCAAAGTAAATATATGCTGGACATGTCTTATTTAAAAATAAAGAACATTACTTTCGGGTATAACCTGCCTGCTTCAGTGCTTAAGAAAATTAAGCTCGCTAATGCAAGGGTTTACATTTCCCTGGAGAACTTTATTACGTTTGATAATTTGAGAGGATTGCCGATTGATCCAGAAGCTATTTCAGGATATTCTATATTACGTTCTGAAGGAAATTATAATTTAGGCCGTACAGGTACCTCAAATCCTGCATTTAAATCGGCTTCTGCAGGACTTCAAATTGGTTTTTAATTTAAAGGAAGAAAGAAATGAAAATAGCATTTAAAATAGTATTCGTCTTTTTAGTGATCGTTTTTTCTGGTTGTAAGAAATTTTTAGACAGGCCACCTTTGACCTCCGAAACGGATGAGACAGCCTGGACGAGCGAAGAAAAACTCCGTCTTTACGCAAACAAATATTATACAGATTTTTTTGACGGTTATGGAAATGGCTTTACGACAACTGGTGCACCCTTGGTAGGTTATACCAATAGCGATGATATGGTTGTTCAGGGAAATCAACCGAACTTTACACGTTCGGTACCTAACAGTTCTATTTGGAGTTATACGACTATCCGCTCTGTTAACATCATGTTAGACCGGATAGAAACTAAAATGTCTGGCATTTTGTCGACTGAAGCGAAGGCACATTGGACAGGTGTTGGACGGTTTTTCAGAGGTTTTAGGTATTCAGAACTGGTACAATCCTACGGAGATGTGCCTTACTATACACGGGAAATTCAAAATACAGAGCTTGGTGAATTGTATAAAGCAAGAACACCACGCAATGAAGTAATGGATGGTGCGTATGACGATTGGAAATTTGCACTTCAAAATGTTCGTTTAAATGATGGGGATCAAAATTTAAACAGATATATTGTAGCAGGTTTTGTTTCCAGATTGGCATTAATTGAAGGTACCTGGCAAAAATATTATTACAAGAGTAATGAACGCGCCAAAAAGTTTTTAGATCTTGCCGTGGAAGCTGCCGATATGGTCATTTCAAGCGGTAAGTATGACATTACTACTGATTATAAAACACTGTTTACTTCTAAAGAATTAAAAGGAAACAAAGAGTGTATCTTGTATAGAAATTACGATCCTGCTGCCGGAGTTACCCATGCAATTGCATCTTATGGTAATTTAGCAGAGTCTACAACTAATGGCCCCACTTCCGATTTAATTAAATCCTATATTCTTAATACTGGCGGGGTATGGCAAAATGCAAGTTCTGCAATACAGGATTTTAATCTGGATAACCTGATAAAAACCCGTGACTCCAGATTTGAAGCAACTTTTTATAGTAAACCCAGTCTGCTCAATAAGGGCTCTTTTTACTACATCACCAAGTTTTTGCCACGGGATGTAGAGAAACGCACACAAGTAGACCTGCTGGGTATGCCTCCAGAATTTGTTGGTGATAAAAATGAAACGGATGCCCCGGTATTACGTTATGCAGAAGTATTGCTGAACTGGGTTGAAGCCAAAGCTGAACTAGCTACTATTGGTGGTACAGCGTTAGTACAAAATGATATAGATAAAACAATTAACAAGATCAGGAGCAGGCCTTTGGCAGCAGAGGCGATAACCAGGGGTGTAGTTAAAACAACGAACCTGAGTTTAGCAGCTCTTCCAACAGATCCGGATAGAGATCCCGATGTGTCTTCTTTAATATGGGAGATCAGAAGAGAGCGCAGAATGGAGTTTGCGTTCGAAATTTTTCGTTTGGCAGATTTAAAGAGATGGTCCAAACTTCAGTATATGGATAATAGCCTTAACACTGATTTACTATCGGGTGGATGGGTTAATTTTCCGACACAACTTCCTGGCGCATTAACTGCAGCAAATATAGGGATTGTTTCTGTTGTAGATTTAAATGGAACAGAAACCGTTTACAATGGAACCAATGCGGCAGCCATGAAAGGTTTTTATAAAAATACTATAAATAAGGGCCGTTTGCCATTTCTGAATCAACCAAATATCAATCCATATTTAACTCCTGTTGGCTTGGTTCAAATGGACGATTATGCTGCCAAAGGATATAAATTGACGCAGACACAAGGCTGGCCGCAGAACTAAAGGTTTAAAATCTATATTTCTAAAATAGACAGATATAAAATGAAACTAACATATAAAACTTCAAAAACAGGACTTTTAGCAACCTTTATGGGGCTGCTGATCCTGGCCTCATGTAAAGATGATTACCCGGTAGCACCTGATACATCATCCAATATGACTGTTTTAAATTCAATTAAATTAATGAATGCCGGAGCAAACGGGGCTACCGTGTTGCAGGGGGTTGTTGATGAAAATACCAAGACAGTGACATTCCCCAGAATAGAACCAGGCACAGATTTCTCAAATCTTAAATTTGAGGCAGATCTATCTCCTGGTGCTAAATTAAATCAAGAAACGTACCCCGTTACATTTGAAGAGGGACAAACGGAGAAAGTGATTGTACTTAAAGTTTTAAATTCGCCTCGTTACCGCGAGTATTTAGTGAAGTTGAGATTAAAAGTGCCCGTGTTTGGTGCTGATTTTGAAAATAAAACTACTTATGATTTTACAAGTAACCCATTAGGAAACCCAATTTACGATGCCTTTACAGGTGCATTAACCAGAGGTAGTGGGTTTGACGGACAACAAGTTTTAATTCCTAGAAGAGAAGCCCCACATCTGCTAAATGTGTCGGAACTGAAAGCTGGGGTAATCAATAAAATTCCGTTAAATATAACCGGAGTTACCTTAGGGACCTTCACCCTTAATATGGCGGCCCAGGTAAATGGACATTCCTATATCGCAAACCTATCTGGTAATACTGCTGGCAGCCCTTTAAAAATTTATCACTGGACTAATCCTAGCCTTGCTCCGCAAGTAATTGCTAATATAAATGTTGGAACTATAACCGGGGCCGGAGTTAGATATGGCGACAATTTTTCAGCGAGCTTAGATGACCAAGGGAATGGCTATTTCTTTTTTGGAGACAATGCAGGCACTAAAATATTAAGATTTGATGTTGCTAATTATACCTCCGTAACCAATCCGATTGCTTTTGCAATTCCAGTTGCAGCGGCTGGATCATGGACCTCGTACAATCGAATTGGCAATACTAGCGAATACCTATTTACAGGACATGATGCGCCTGTTGCATTGGTGTCTGAAGGAGGAACGGCTGCATTTACCATGAGTAGGACAGCCATTCCTGTAAGAGGCTCAGATGCCCGTGTGGTTTACTTTAATGGCGAACGTTACCTTATTGTAACCACAGCAGCAAGAACAGGTGCGGAAGCTACCAATTTTATTGTTTATGACATTACAAAAGGCGAAAATGTAAAAGATGCTTTAACCAACTTAAATGCACAAGCTTTGGTTAAACCTGTATTTGAGTACTCCTTAATGGGGCCTGTAAATACCTCACCAGCATCGCAAACAGGTTTTTATGTTAAAAAGGATGCAATGGGTAATGATGTATCTCTAATGCTATATGCTGCTGCAAGTGATGCGGGATTCGTGTTTTTTGAATTTCAAAAGAAAGTAGCTTTAGATTAACCCATCTATCCCATTTAAAATGAACACTAAGCAATAATATAATTGAAATTAGTACAAAACTTTAAATCAATGAAAAAGAACCATTTACACCTTGTGGCAGTGCTGATCTTGGCACTGCTTCTAAATGCCTGTAAGAAAGGTGGTAACGACGCCAAACCTGATCCTGTTGATCCGCCAGTAGAAACAAGCCTTCTTTTTCCTAAAAAAGAAATGAGAGCGGTTTGGATTGCCTCAGTGTATGGTTTAGACTGGCCACAAAGTGTATATACTATGGCTGGCCAGAAGCAACAATACATAGATTACCTTGAAAAGTTTAAGAGCCTTAATATCAATGCCATATATTTTCAGGTAAAAGGAATGGGAGATGCATTTTATAATTCCAGCTATGAACCCTGGAGCGCATCTATCACTGGAACAAGAGGTGTAGACCCAGGGTATGATGTGCTTAAATTTATGATTGATGAAGCCCATGCCAGAGATATTGAGTTTCATGCCTGGATGAACCCATATCGGATAGCAACTCGTGCCAGTTCTGCCAGCTCATTTCCGGCCCTTCATTCTTCTGTTAAACCAGAATGGGTACTGGACTTTCCGACCATACGCATTTATAACCCTGCATTGCCCGAAGTGAGGCAACGACTGGTTGATATTGTTAAAGAAACGATCACAAAATACGATGTCGATGGGATACATTTTGATGATTACTTTTATCCGGAAGGCGAAACGTTTACAGATCAGGCAGATTTTACAAAGTACGGTGCAGGTATGGCCAATATTCAGGATTTTAGAAGGGACAATGTGAATAAGGCAATAAAAGGTGTATATGATATTATAGTAGCTACGAAACCCGGAGTAGTATTTTCTGTTTCACCTGCTCCGGAAATCACTAAAAACTTTAATACCCTATATGCCGACGTTAAAAAATGGAACCAGGAAGGTTGGGTAGATGTGGTTATACCTCAATTGTATCAGGAAATAGGAAACCAATACAACGATTTTCAATTGCGACTTTCCGAATGGTCTCAGAACAGCTTCAAAGCAGCTTTAATGGTGGGGCATGGCTATTATAGATTTGGAGATGCTACTGCGCCGGCGGCTTTTCAGTCATCATCAGAGTTACAAAGACAATTTGACCTGACTAGGTTAAATAAGAAAGTTGTAGGAAATGCAATGTACAGTGCTAAATATCTTAACTTGAATAAGGTAGGCATTACAGATAAGCTCGCCGCTATTTACAAAGACCCTGCTGTTATGCCATTTTTAGGTCGTAATGTTGCTGCAGCCCCAGCTGAAGCTACAAATGTTAGGATAGAAAATGGGGAGTTGAAATGGAATGTTACAGGAAATGTGAAATCAGTTGTGTATTATTTTTCTGATTTAAAGAAAGAAGGGAAAGTATTAACGATAACCAAAGGGAATAGCATTTCAATTAACACAATTGGATATTATTCTGTTTCAACGCTAAATATAGATAGCCAGGAAAGTAAGTCATCTGGTGTAGTAGAGAAAAAATAATGAACTGGCCTAAATAAAAATGGTTACAGCTATATAAATTAAGCCCGGACAGCGTAAAGTCCGGGCTTTTTGTTATAAAAAATGGGTGCTTTGCTCTCATAAATTTTCCTATTTTTGCATCAAAGTACATATTATGGCAAGTTTTACGCTTACTCCTGAAACCTGGGAAAAGGTTAAAATAAAATTTTTGAGAAAATACCGTGATCTGGCTGCAGTAGACCTGTCGTTTAGCCCTGGTCAGGAAGATCAGCTCGTAACACAATTGATGGGCCTGGTAAAAAGGGACCGCACTTATGTTGAGTTTACGATTAACAAGGCGCTAGCGGATCCGGAAGGGAACAGGCTTTAATTTGCTGCCTTTTTATTGATATACGAGGCTTTTTTGTAAATTTACTTCAATGGATTGATGAACCCCATCTGCTTACGATGAAAATATACAAAATTGCCGCAGTTGCTCTCCTTATTACCTTTGCTTCTATAACCTGGTCTTTTAAGGAAGACCTTTTTCAGGTGTCAAAGAATCTGGACATTTTTGCTTCTTTATATAAAGAAATAAACATCAATTATGTAGAGGAAACAAACCCTTCCAGCCTCATGCGCAGCAGCATTGATGCGATGCTCGAAAATCTGGACCCTTATACAGAATACGTTCCTGAATCAGAAGTAGAAGATTATAAGCTGAAATACGTGAGTACTCAATACGGTGGCATTGGGGCCAGCACCATTTTTATTGAGGGTAAGTTATTTGTAAATGAGGTTAATGAAGGCTATCCGGCCGATAAACAGGGAGTAAAACCTGGCGATCAACTTGTAAAAATTAATGGTAATGAGGTTAAGGGGAAAGACCGGGCGCAGGTAAGCCAGTTGCTGAGGGGACCAAAAGGCTCTGTTGTCGAACTCCTGATCATTAGGGAAGGTACCTTGATTACCAAAAACCTGACCCGTGATGAAATCAAACAGCCCAATGTTGCCTACTCCGGCATGACAGCAGATAATATTGCCTATATCCGTTTGGATAAATTCCTTGAAAACTCTGCTCAGGAGGTTAAGGATGCTGCAGTTACATTGGGTAGACAGCAGCCTAAGGGTATGATCCTCGATTTGCGATACAACGGTGGGGGGATACTGCAGGAAGCTGTTAAAATTGTCAACATTTTTGTGGATAAGGATATCCTGATCGTGACCCAGAAAGGAAGAAATCCGCAAAAAACCATTACCTATAAAACAATTAACCAGCCCTTATTTCCAAACGTTCCACTGGTGGTGTTAATCAGTGGATCTTCTGCCTCGGCTTCTGAAATTGTTGCTGGAGCACTGCAGGACCTCGACAGGGCTATAATTGTTGGACAGAGGAGCTATGGAAAGGGGCTGGTTCAACAAACCTTTAACCTGCCTTATAACAGCCTTGTTAAGGTTACTGTAGCCAAATATTTTACCCCCTCGGGCAGGTGCATCCAGGCGCTTGACTATGCGCATAAGGATGCCAACGGCAAAACACTCAAATTTGCAGATTCGCTGATGAGTAAATTCAGTACAAAAACCGGGAGAAATGTATATGACGGAAATGGCATTTATCCTGATGTGCTGGTAAATAGCCCTAAGCTTAGCCCGGTAACCATTTCACTGTTGAATAAGAACCTGTTTTTTGATTATGCCAATAATTATAAAAAGAACAATAAAGAAATTGCTCCGGCAGCTTCTTTTCAGCTTACGGAAAACGATTATGCCGCTTTTGTAAATACCATGGCAGGACGGGATTACTCATACACCTCACGTACAGAACGCTTATTGTCTGACCTGAGAACAGAGGCAGAAAAAGAGAATAAACTGACGCTTGTTAAGGCCGACCTTGAAGATTTAAAAGAAAAAATGCTTGGTGCCAGAAAAACAGACCTGACTACCTATAAAGCAGAGATCAAAAGAGTTTTAGAAACCCAGATCGTAAGCCGCTACTACTATGAAAAGGGTAAAGTGATCCAGGCGTTTCAGTACGATAAGGAGCTGAATGCAGCAAAAAGTCTGTTAAATAACAACAATAAAATGCTGGCCATCCTTAAAGGTGAGGGCGAATATAAAACAATAGGCAGCCCTATAAAAACAATAGCAGCTGCCTCTGATAATAATTAATAGTATTTATTCGGCGTGATGCAGCTTTACAACAAGCCCGTCCATTGCAGGGTTCAGCTGTAGTTGGCAGGCCAGTCTCGAATTTGGCAGCACATCTGGTAAAGTATCCAGCATGGCATATTCATCATCGCTCATTTCATTTAATTTATCTTCACCTTCTAGCACGTCTACACAGCAGGTAGCACAAAGTGCCATACCACCGCAAGTGGCAAGAATATCATATTCACAAGCTTTAAGATATTCCATTAGGCTTAAGCCCATATCCACAGGTGCTTCTAATGTAGTACGGCTGCCATCAGGATTTTGTACGTGCAGGGTAATGTTGTTTTCTTCCATGTTTTAAAACTCAGATACACCGTTAACAGTGGTGTATTTCATCGTGTATTTAATTCCGGGGTTCATGTATTGGTAAGCACTGTGGCTCATCAGTGCAGCTTCATGGAAGCCGCATAAAATGAGTTTAAGTTTGTTGGTATAAGTGTTGATATCACCAATTGCATAAATACCTGGAATATTGGTTGAGTAATCATCTGTATTCACTTCAATAGCACTTTTGCTTATGTTTAGGTTCCATTGCTCTATAGGGCCTAATTTTGGGCTTAATCCAAACAAAGGGATCAGGTGGTCGGCAGCTACTGTAGTGGTTTCTAGGCTCTTGTTGTGTATCAGTTCTACACTTTCCAGTTTCCCGTTTCCATTTACTGAATTCAGGTTGCTGTTAAGTACCAGATTGATACGTCCGCTTTCGGCTAGCTCCATTACTTTGTTTACCGAATCAGGTGCACCACGGAAGCTTTCACTACGGTGAACCAAAGTCAGCTCATCTACCACATCGGCTAAGAAAATGGTCCAG
Source organism: Pedobacter heparinus DSM 2366 (assembly GCF_000023825.1). Classification (NCBI taxonomy): domain Bacteria; kingdom Pseudomonadati; phylum Bacteroidota; class Sphingobacteriia; order Sphingobacteriales; family Sphingobacteriaceae; genus Pedobacter; species Pedobacter heparinus. The sequence goes on along the minus strand of NC_013061.1, from coordinate 4,977,164 downwards.
TCCAGTGCAGAATCACCACCACCCGCAATTACCATTTTTTGTCCGCGATATTTTTCCGGGTCCAGGATCATATAATTAACACCACGTCCGTTCTCAAACTGTTCCAGGCCTGCTACAGCTGGTTTACGGGGTTCAAAGCAGCCCAGCCCACCTGCAATAACCACTACCTTAGCTTCTATAATGGTACCCATATTGGTGGTTAGTACAAAATCGCCCTCACCACGTTTTTCCAAACCTTCAATGCGCTCTCCTAATGTAAACCCAGGGTGGAAAGGTTTGGCCTGCTCCATCAGGTTATCGATCAGCTCCTGAGCCAAAACGGTTGGGTAGCCGGGGATATCGTAGATAGGTTTCTTAGGATATATCTCAGAAAGCTGCCCGCCAACTTGTGGAAGGTAATCTATTAAATGACAGCGCATTTTTAATAAACCTGCTTCAAAAATCGCGAATAAACCCACAGGTCCGGCGCCAATGATGGCTATATCAGTAGAAATCATAGTTTAAATTTTGTGCGAATTTACGAACTTTAGTTATTAATAACGATTCTATTTTGTAATATTCTACAAAGCCTGTAGAATTTATTTAGGCTACAAGGCTGATAATATTAATTATCTTTGTCCCGCATTCATGAAAAAGAACATTTATTTCGCTTCAGATTTTCACCTTGGGTCGCCAGGTTACGCAGAAAGCAGACTGCGCGAAGACCGCATATTGAGGTGGCTAAATTTCATAACGCCAACCTGTAGTGAATTGTTTCTGATGGGTGATATCTTCGATTTCTGGTTTGAATACCGTACCGTTATACCTAAAGGGTTTGTGCGTTTGCAAGGTAAAATTGCAGAAATGACAGATGCGGGAATAAAAGTTTATTTTTTTAAAGGCAACCACGATATGTGGGTTCACGACTACTTTAGCAAAGAAATGGGGATGGAGATTGTGAGTGATGCACTGGAGATAGAAAGAAATGGGAAACGGTTCTTTTTACATCATGGTGACGGATTGGGGCCTGGTGACAGAAAATACAAATTATTAAGAAAGATATTCAGAAACCCGGTTTGTCAGTGGTTATTTGCCTTAGTGCCACCCCGTATAGGTTTGGGTATAGCCAACTGGTGGTCTGGCCGCAGCCGGCTTGCCAATAGTAATGAAGAGGTGTTTGAAAGTGTAGACCAGGAATGGCTTGCTGTTTATGCTAAAGAAATTTTATCAAAAACACATTTCGATTATTTTGTTTTTGGACATCGTCATTTGCCTTTGAACATAGACTTAAATGGTAAAAGCAGGTATATAAACCTTGGTGAGTGGATCAATTTCAATTCTTATGCCGTATTTGATGGCAATGATTTAACCCTGAATTACTTTGAAAAAGAATAGTTCACGACAGGGTGCAGTTGGGTATTGCCAACAATTATTAGCTGTATTAAACGAAAAACCCTATTTTTGTTGTCCAAAATAAAAACCATTTGTCCGGTTAATCAAGATCTTGCAGATTTGATTTCAGGACTAATGAGAATAAATTATTTCCTGAAAAAAGAATATGTTAGAGAAATTAGAAGCAATTAAACTGCGTTGGGAAGATGTGGAAGAGCAGTTGAGTAATCCTGATACCATGCAGGATATGAAGCGCTTTGCTGCTTTGAATAAAGAATATAAAGACCTCGGCAAGATTGTAGATGAATATAAGGTCTACAAAAATGTGATGAGCAATATAGAAGCCAACAAAGAAATCCTGAGCACAGAAAAGGATGCTGAAATGCGTGAAATGGCAAAAGAGGAGTTAGATCTGTTATTGGTACAGCAGGAAGAGCTGGAAGAAAAGGTGCGGTTAATGCTCATTCCTGTTGATCCGGAAGATGCTAAAAATGCGGTCTTTGAAATCAGAGGGGGTACAGGTGGAGATGAAGCTGCGCTGTTCGCCGGAGATCTGTACCGGATGTATAGCCGCTTCTTTGAGCAAAAAGGCTGGAAAGTGGAAACTGTTGATGTAACAGAAGGTACGGCCGGCGGTTATAAAGAGGTAATTTTAAAAGTTAGTGGTGAAGATGTTTACGGACAGCTGAAATATGAATCTGGTGTCCACCGGGTGCAGCGTGTACCAGATACGGAAACTCAGGGACGCGTACATACTTCAGCGGCTTCTGTAGCCGTATTGCCGGAAGCAGAAGAGATCGATCTTTACATTAATCCGGCAGATATTGATCTGCAAACATCTCGTTCCGGTGGTGCAGGCGGTCAGAATGTGAACAAAGTAGAAACCAAAGTGCAGTTGACACACAGGCCATCTGGTATTGTGGTGGTTTGCCAGCAGGAAAGGTCTCAGTTAGGCAACCGCGTAATTGCGATGGAGATGTTGCGCAGTAAGCTTTATGACATCGAATTGCAGAAGAAAAATGGGGATATCGCTGCAAGACGGAAAACGATGGTCTCAACAGGGGACCGTTCTGCAAAGATCCGTACTTACAACTATCCGCAAGGTAGGGTTACCGATCACCGTATCGGATTGACGCTTTATAACCTGAACAGCATCATGGATGGTGGTGTACAGGAGCTTATTGATGCCTTGCAGTTTGCAGAAAATGCAGAGAAATTAAAAGAAGGAGCTGTAATTTAGTCAGTTGCAATTATTTTAAAATAAATGTTGCAAAGTTAAATAAACACCCTATATTTGCAATCCCGAAACGAAACAACGATACAAAAAGCGGGAAAACGGACCGGTAGTTCAGCTGGTTAGAATGCCGCCCTGTCACGGCGGAGGTCGCGGGTTCGAGTCCCGTCCGGTCCGCAAGTTTTAAATTAAAACATCGAAAAGCCTTCAATCGTAAGATTTGAAGGCTTTTTCATTTTCCGGGTCCCCCGAAATATTCAATTTTTCCTTTAGGTTATCCAGCAATACCCGGTTACTGGTTCATTACATTATTTTTCGCAACCAAACGAAACTGTTATACGAAATAAAACGAAATATAATTGCGATAAAACGAAATGTTTTCTAACTTGCAGGAACCTGTTTAACCGAACCAAAACTATATTACAATTTTATGAAAGTGACCAGCAAGCTTTATCAATTAATTCTTTTTAGTGCATTAACCGGAATTTCCGGCGCCGGATTTTGTCAGCAAACGCATTGGGACAAAGGACAAATATTTACAGAGGCAAACGATCCAGTAAAAACGGACAACAAAAACTGGTTAGAGGTAAAACCGGGTTTACATAGTTCTTTTGTATCTATTGATAAACGTTATGCTAAATCTGAAGTGCCTAATATTAACATAGAGCGTTCAGTTCTTTTAACAGGTTGGAAAGGAGAGCGTTTGTCAGCCCAGGTGCTGCTCTGGACTACAGATTCCATTCCCGGAGTGAAAGTAACCTTATCTGATTTTATTTCTGAAAGTGGGAGTAAGCTCAAATCAATCGGTTATGCCCGGTTCGAGCGATATGTGCTGACAGACGAATATGGATCCGGATGGGCTTGCGGAAAACGGAACGCAGCAGATTTTTCCAGTTCATTATCTGCAGATATGCTGGATGACCTTTCGTCCTTCAATCTGGAAAAGAAAAAAGTAAGACCCGTGTGGATCACCCTAGAAATCCCCAGAAAGGCAGAGCAAGGCTCCTATTCGGCGAAGGTACAAATAACTACCAAACAGGGAAAGCAGCAGGAACTGAACTTATCCCTGGATGTTATCAATCAGCTGTTACCGCAACCATCTTCGTGGAGCTTTCACCTCGACCAATGGCAACACCCCTCAGCAGTTGCCCGTGTAAATAAATTACCTGTATGGAGCGAGGCGCATTTCGAAGCCATGAGACCACAAATGCAGCTCCTGGCAAACGCCGGTCAGAAAGTAATTACGGCTACATTGAACAAAGACCCCTGGAATATTCAAACTTACGATCCTTATGAAGATATGATCATCTGGACAAAGGGAAAGGACGGAAGCTGGTCGTACGACTACCGGATTTTTGATAAGTGGGTATCTTTTATGATGGGCCTTGGAGTAAAGAAGATGATCAACTGTTATTCTATTGTTCCCTGGAATAATGAAATCCATTATAAAGATGCCATCACAAACAAGTTTGTAAACATAGTGGCCAAGCCTGGTACTACGGCGTTTACCGAAATGTGGGAACCGTTCCTGAAAGATTTTGCAAAACATCTGCAGCAAAAAGGCTGGCTTGAAATTACAAACATTGCCCTGGATGAAAGAAATAAGGATGAGATGGGAATGGCTTTTGCACTGATAGAAAAGGTAGCCCCAAAACTTGGCGTTGCCTATGCTGATAATCAAAAGACCTATAAGCGTTATACCAACAGTGATGATGTGAGTACCGCGGTTCAACATCCTATAGATGACAAAGATATTGCAGAGCGTAGAAGCAAGGGATTGAACACTACCTTTTATATCTATTGTGGAAATAGTTTTCCCAATCAATTTACTTTTTCTGAGCCCGCTGAGTCTGCTTATTTAGGCTGGTATACCCTGGCTACAGGTTATAATGGCGTGCTGCGCTGGGCTTATAATTCCTGGGTGGAAAATCCTTTGGTAGACTCCCGATTCAGAACATGGCCTGCAGGAGACACCTATATTACTTATCCGCAAGCCAGAAGTTCTATCAGATACGAGCGTATGCTGGAAGGTATCCAGGACTATGAGAAAGTGCTTGTGGTAAAGAAAATGCTGGAACATAAGAATGACCTGGCTACTTTAGCGAAATTGAATGATGCCATTGCGAAATTGAAAAGCCATTCCCGATATGAAGGTTGGAATAGTGATTTAAATGCAGCAAAGCAATTGCTCAACAACATTTCAGTATCCTTATCGAAATAGCATTCTGTTAAATTTCATCCGGCATTGAACGTCTGCCCCTCAGGCTGTAGTATAGATTAAAAAGATAGCAGGGAATTAGAATGATGTAGGCATATTGATTATTGGTATACTTAGCTAAAACGCCATATACTAATGGCATGATGGCCCCACCGGCAACGCCCATAATCAAAATAGCAGAGCCTCTGTTTAGCATCTTCCCTTTTAACCCTTTTAGGGCCTGGGGCCATATTGCAGGCCATAATAATGCATTAGAAAGGCCTAGTAAAGCGATAAATACGATGGAACCTGTACCGGGGACAAAGATCGCCAGAAGTGAAATGAGTATGCCCAGCCATGCAGAATAGGTAAAAGCCTTTTCCTGTGATATATATTTGGGAATGGCATAAGCGCCAAAAAGATAGCCAATCATGGTACTTGCTAAGGTATAGGCAGTAAGGTTCTTTGCAATGTTTAAGGAAAGGCCATGATAAATGCCATAATTACCAATAGTATCTCCGGCTATCACTTCCAGGCCAACGGTCGAAAATGTTGCAATAAAGCCCAATATAAAGTTTAGCCGCAGTTTAGCCGCCTGTTTTAAATCAATTGTCCCCTTATCCGGACGTGCTGGTAATGAGGCTTCAATTTCAGGTAAATGCGCAAATTTAATGAGATAGGCTATGGCTAAAAGGATGAGCGTCAGTGCTATATAAGGTAATATTACTGCATGTGCAAGGCTATCCAAACGTAATTTACGGGCTGCATCTGCCATCTGCTGAAGTTCGGCAATCAGGCCATCAGAATTTTTAAGAATAATAGCGCCTAAAATAAGCGGGGCAATTACACCGGCAAATTTATTGCATATACCCATCATGCTGATGCGTTGTGCAGCCTTTTCAGGAGGGCCAAGCAGTGTAATATAAGGATTCACCGCCGTTTGCAATAAGGTTGTACCTGTGCCCACTACAAACAAGCCCAATAAAAATAAAGGGTAATAACGCATTAAGGCCGCAGGTATAAACAAAGCACAACCAATAGCCATAATTATCAAACCAACACGCATCCCTTTAACCATACCTGTCCGTTCCAGAATTTTGCTGGACGGAATGGCCATCACGGTATAGGAAATGTAGAAGGCAAAAGTAACCAGGTAAGCCTGCCATTCTTCCAGTTCACAGGCTATTCTCAGGTAAGGGATCAGTGTTCCGTTAACCCAGGTTATGAAACCGAAAATAAAAAAGAAAGCACCAATAGTTATGATTTGCATGGTCAGGGCTTTTTTAGCCGGAGTCTGTATGGTTAGGGTTTCATTCGGCATAATATCTGGTTTTAAGTAAATCTTTGATGTATTTGTTGAGGTTCCATTGGTGTTCAGAAGCAGGTATCTGGCCGGGACTGGACGACATATACGGGAATGGGCCAAACTCTGATGTAAAAGTGAAATATGGAGCCGCTTTTTCTTCCTGCAGGCAAATTGCTTTATCCCAGATTTGTAAATGATGCTGAAGGGCTTCCTGCCATTCCGGATTGCGGGGGTCATTTACCTGGGGGCCCTGCGTAAAGCCGACACGAGCATGGATATGCCGGGTTCTGGACAAGGCCAGGTCAACTGTTGCTGCCTGGTCTTGTAAAAAACTTTCTGCAACAGTAAACCAATGAGAAATATCGAGTGTAAGGTTTAACCAGGGCAGTTCTTCTAAAAAAGCTTTGGTACCATGTGCGGTAAAACTAAATTTTCCACGATGTGTCTCGTGCAGGATCTTAATTCCACTTGAAATGCTTATTTGTTCCGCCTGGGATAACAATTCCAGATTTTGTTCAAAACTGAAATGATCTTTTCCAGTATGTGAGGTAATGAACATGGGTTCTGCCTTTGTCAGGTTAATTAACCGACTTTGCATTTCTTTTTTGTGCTGATTAAAATCTGGTGTACCGGTATCCCAGTGTACACCGATCAGCTTCAAATTCATAGCTGCTGCAAGCTGCGCCATTTTTTTTTGTATCGTAGGGTTGGAAGGCAAGCTGGCTTCTACACCATCGTACCCGGCATCCTTAACCTTTCTTAAAAAGTCTGCCCAATCCAGGTGCTCATTACCCCAGTAGGTACAAAAAAATAACTTCTCCATATTTTATATGGCCATTTCCTTTTCAGGATCTATCAATATAGGGAAATATTGTCCGCTTATTTTTTCTCCTTTAGGTATGGCTGGAGTTCCTGGCATCAGTTCTTTGTCGGTATCAGAAATGGTGCCATCTGCAAACATATTTAAAACAAAGGCCCTTCTTGATCTTTCAGATCTGTTTTCGTAAGATCCATGGATCAGCAATGGGTGGTGAAAGGTTCCATAGCCCTTTTTAAGCTCAATTGGAACTGGTTTGAAAGCTGCTTTTTGTTCGTCTGTCAGAAACTCCATCAAACCTTCCATTTCTCCTGCTAGTTCCGGTTTCTCCAAGAGGCCCCAGTTATGGCTTCCGGGCACATAATACATGCAGCCATTTTCAGTTGTTGCATCGTCAAGCGCTACCCAGCAGGTTAAATGTTGCAAAGGAACTGTCCGTGTCCAGTACGAATAATCCTGATGCCAGGCTACCACGCCGCCATGTTTGGCAGGTTTGCAAAAAAGCTGGTCATGCCAAAAGCGGACGGCTTTGTTGCCCAGCAGCTGGCTGGCCGCCATAACAAAGGCCGGGTTCCATAAAATGTCATGAAAAGCCGGCGTAATGCGCCAGGCTCCTAAAGCATGGAACAATACAGAGTTGGGATCTGTTGAAGCATTGGAGAAAAACTGATGAAATAAAGTGTGGTCAGGCAGGTTTGGATCTGAAATGCGCAACAGGTCTTCATTCAGCTGATCTACCTGCCATTCTTCTAAAAATTTGATGTCACTTACATAACCATTCGCTTTGAAAAAACTGATTTGCTCATCACTGAGTTTATATTTCTCCCATTCTTCCTTGTGTGTTGGCCATTTGAAAAAGTCTGATACCAGCTGGTGGTATACGGAAAGGTCTTTAAGTTGGTTCGTGTTCATTTTGCTGATTTTTAAATCCGATTGATCTGTTAATTCATTGTAGCTAAATGTGTATGCTTGTTAAATAATCCAATACTGTGTAATTTTTTTACGAAAGGAAAGGACCGGTCTTCAAATGGCACTTCATAAGGCAGAACCTCTTTAACCGGAACCTTCTGTTGAGAAAGTTCAGCCAATTCCTGTTGGTTGCCTTTTAAAAATGCGATGCTCCATTTTAGCGGTAAAGCATCAGGATCTTGTTTTAACCAGTTGTCCAGGATTCTTTCTGCACCTTTTACATCACCCATTTCCTGCATAAGAAAAATGCTGATGAAGTCAAGTATACCATAAGGACTGAGTTTATGGTGCATTCTGTAACTTGTTATTTTATCCGTTAGTGCCTTTCGTTCTTCTTTATTTTCATGATCTATACAGATAAGCTGCATGTAGTCTTCGAGGCGCTCATCAACATGATGAGGTTTGCCAATGCCCATGTTTTCAGGCCATGTCCTAGCCATATTGATATGATGTGTCGCTTTTTCCTGGTTCTTATCTTCAAGCGCGTTAAACGCACAGAGCAGGTGAGTTTCCCGCCAGCTGTTCCTGCCTTCAGAGGCCCCCTCATTTGGCAATACGGTCATATTGGTCATCAGGGCAATCCCTTGTTCAAATTTATGCGTATGCATAAAGCATTTTGCAAGTTTCAGCCCTAAATAATAATTGTCGGGATACATTTTATATCCTTTACTGGTGATGTTGAGTGCCTGCACCCAGTCCTCATGTGCAGCGTAGTAATTGGAAAGGTTTAGAACTGTCCTCCATTCATCGGGTGCAAGCTGAAAGGCTTTTTTTAGGTCAGAAAGGCAGCCGTCCTTCTGCAATTCCTCTTTTAAGTTTGCCCGTACAATATAAAAAGGATAGAAGTCGGGCAGCTGCTGACAGCTGTTTAAAAGACTCAATGCTTCTTCTCTGCGCAGGTTCTGGATATGGGCAAGTGCAAGATAATATTTAAACTGCCAGGCATTGTGCTGGCTAATTGCCCAGTTCAATACTGTAATGTCCTCTTCACGATGCGGAAAAACAAAATCAGGCCTCATTGCCACTGCCTTTTCCAGTGCACTGGCAATAGTAGTTTTCGAATCGGAAAGCGAATATAGATAAGCTTTCCAAAGATAAACCATTGCGTAATCAGGGGCTGCTTCCAATAGTTTAAGCGCTTCACTATACAGGTTTACATTGTAATAGAAGGCAGCCAGTTCTGTATAAGTTTCATAAGGAAGTTCACTTACGGTAATTTTGTCCAGCGGGATGCCTTCTGCTTTGTTTAATTCAAATTTTGCCAGGTAATTAATGGGGTCTGTATGTAAAAGCTGTTTGATCAGTAGCATCGACTGTTTTTTATTTCCTTTAAGATTGTTTATAATGATGCTTAAATATAAAGATTGGAGATTGTCCGGGCTATACAATCTTGCTTTTTTTACATAAGCATATGCCTTTTCAATCTGACCTTCACGCAGTAACATTTTTGCCAGAGCTATAAATGATGCAACCCTATACTCGACAGATTGACTGGCAATAGAAAAACCATCCTTTGCGTCTGCTGTATTTCGTAACCTTTCATTTACCAGTCCATATAAATAATTGGCCTCCGGGTCATACGTATCAACAGATAATACAATACTTAAAAGGTTCAGTGCTTCAGTAAATTTAAGTTGTTTAAAATAAAGACCTGCCAGGCCGCTAAGCGCTTCTGTATAAAAGGGGTCCAGGTCCAGGCAAATCTGATAATGCGTTATTGCTCGGTCAAAAAAACGTTGTCTTTCCCATTCCTTTGCCTGAATGCAATGCGCTTGTACCGAATCGAAATTGTAGTCCTTACTCAGTTTTGTGGGTCTTTTTAATACTGTATGCTGTTCAGGGCCATTGTATATTATCGAATCATTTAACGTTACCAGTAATTCGGCTGCTTTTACAGGGTATGGAAGTCCGAAGCTGCAGTTCTGCATTGCTTTCATTCTAAGCTGTGTTGAAAGGATTTCCTTAGTGTGGTGAAAAACTTTAAAATGATCATCCAGGCTTTCATTGGCACAGATATTAATCAATTGGTTTCCTTCTTGTACAGTTATATAAAATGAAAGTTGTTGATTGCCATAGGTTAATCCTCCAGTGTTTTTAACCGGAAACCAATGTTCTTCCCAGGTATCGTAAGTATAGGGTAAAAATGACCTGTGTTTAAACGGGGTTTTAGAGCTGGCAGCAATACTTTGATTAAATAAACGACCACTTTGAACCTCTGTGTACTGGCCATCCTCGTCTGTTAAAAGATCTTCCCAGATCATACCATAACGCGAAAGTCCCCAAATCCATATCTTTTTTCCTGGTTTTTCGTCATAAGGAGCAGAATGTCCCATGCCAAACTGATCATTATGCCAGTAACACCCCCAAAAATCGGTATAGGCGCCAAAAACATGATAGGATTTATATTCACCATAATTATTCTGGTCGTAGAAAGAAATTTTTCTTTTTTCGTCATCCTCAGGCCAGCTCTGTGGTACTCCATCGTGTCCTAAACGATGCTGCCCCGGGTAGATGTATTCCAGGTTTCCGGAGGTTTTAATACCCACATTGTTCCATTGATAGTAGGACTGGGACATACAACTATTGTTGTGCCACCAACTTTTAGTGCTAAAATGTGCAGCATCTTTACCCAGTTTTATTTCTACACGCCATTCTGTACGGGAGGGCCAGTCCGTGGCCCCGATAAAGCAGCTTACACTGCCATCTTCATTCTCAATTGTTTTGTAGTCAACCGGAGCCGAACAGGAGGGAGTATGCCCGATGATGCCCATATTGATTTCCATGCCACCGGAAGTCCAGGGACCTCTCATGGCTACATCTCTGAATTTTGCTGCATGGTTAAAATATATAAATTCCCTTGTTGTCGATTTTTCTATGGCACCCCATATTTTTCCCCCTACAGCTGGATTGATCCAGATTTTGATGTGATTGTTTTCCATAACAATCATTTCCCAGGTCTGTTCTATGCTTTTATTGGTGTATCCATCAAAACGGTTATAAGGATACAGGCGTCCAAACTCAGGAATGGGACTCGGATCCGAATAGGGATACGTTTTAAGTACAATAAGTTCCTTTCTGATGATCGCTTTTTCTTTAATCTTGGTGTCTTCCATTTGATGTCACAGGTTGAGCAGGGATAAGTATATGAGCCCAACAATATTTCTATGATCAAACTTAGTTAAGAATAAATTAAGAAGCAAGCCGTGAATTAAAAAAATGTGTGCGCACACACATGATTATTTGTTGAAATAACCAATAAAATGTATTTTATTTGCAATACGCATACATTTAATATTAAATGTATATGTGGATAAAAAAACTTACGGTTTTGGTGATATGCCCTTGAAAAGAGGATTAACCGGATAGACTTGTATTTATGTTTATCTTACAAACTAAATAAATACATTTGTTAAATTTTTTTAGCCGCCGCCGCCAATATTTTTGATTATCTTCTGGCTTGCAGAAGGAAAGAATAACGCTTTAATATAACAGAAAATATAAATAGAAAATGAAGAACATCCGTATTAAGGATATTGCCGTTAAAGCAAAAGTATCTGCAGGTACTGTCGACAGGGTATTGCACGACCGGGGGAATGTTTCTGAAAAGGTAAAGGAGCGGATTCTTAAGATCATTGAAGAAATGAACTATGAGCCAAATTTCATGGCCCGCGCCCTTGGAACCAAAAAAGAATATCATTTTGCCGCGCTTATTGGTGATCCCCGCTACGATGCGTATTGGCTCGATCCAAGGGCCGGGATCCAAAAGGCCGCGAAAGAAGCACGACAATACGGTGTTAAGGTGACATTGTTTATGTTCAATCCTTATGATCCCCATTCATTTGTGAAAAAAGCTGAAGAAGTTAGCCGTGCCAATCCGGATGGGATTTTACTTGCTCCAATGTTTTACAGGGAAGTACTTCCGTTTTTCGAAGCATGGAAAAAACAGGAAATCCCTTTCGTTCTGTTTAATACCCAAATTGCAGAATTTGATCCCCTGAGTTATATCGGACAAGATTCCTATCAGAGCGGCCAGGTTGCAGGTAAGCTGATCCATTACGGACAACCCCAGCCACCATCCGTTTTAATTGCCCATATCGATGAAGAGATCAGTAATTCAGCCCACCTTACCAAGAAAGAGCAGGGTTTAAGGAATTACTTCATTCAGAATAATTTGAACCATCAATATGAGATCATTAAAGCAGAGTTGAACTTACGCAATTACGCTTTGTTTGTAGAACAGCTCGATTCCATATTTGAAGGTAATCCCCAGTTGCAGTTTTGTTTTGTGACAACCTCCAAAGCCTTTGAAATCGCAAAGTATTTTGAACAAAAATTTATCAACCACATCAAAATAATAGGCTACGATCTTATTCCTCAAAACCTCCATTACCTCAATAAAGGGTCTATCAGCTTTTTAATCAATCAAAATCCATTAGGACAGGGGTATTGGGGTATTAACCAGTTGGTTGATCATTTGGTGTTTAAAAAGGAAATTTCGGCCATCAAGTTTCTGCCGCTGGATATTGTTACCAAAGAAAATCTGAACTATTACATCGATGATTCGATGCTTTACAACAGATTTTAAAAAAGCGCTGTTTACAGGTAAGGGTTGAGCGGAATGTGCACCAGGTGATAACCGGCCCGCTTTAACTTTTGCTGCTCCTGTTCATCTGGTGTTTCTTTAAAAATTAAACTTGTAAGCACCTGACTGCTGCATAATTTTAACTTCACCAGCAGGTCGAATATATATTTTTTCATCCTTAGTTTTAAAAACTTCAGATTTCCCGGATTGGCCATGGTTGTTTCTGCACCTTTATAATAGAAATTGGAATTGATCCTTTTAAAAGCCACCATACGTAAATTCAGTCCTGCCGCTAGTTTTTCAAACTCGCGTTCAGAAACCTTGTATACAAAATTTCCTACAGGTTCATAAGAAAACCGGTTTTTCCAGACTTTCTGTACCAGTTTATCATTTATTGCTGCCAGAATATTGGTGATGAACAGGAACATTGGCATTTTAATTACCGGATCCTGGGGTTCAATCATCATGATGCCCTTTCTGGCTACCCTCAGCATTTCATATACCGCCATATATGGCCTTGGAAAATGATGGTAGGTTTCTTTGCACAATACATAATCAAAGCTGTTGTCTTCAAAAGACAGCTTCTCGGCATTTTCAGCCGAAAAACTATTGATAAACCCTTCCTGTTCAGAAACTTTGAGGAAATCACTTTTCAGATCACTGGCGTGGGCGGTATTGTCATTGCCATTTGAAATGATGTAATTGGCATCTAAACCGTAAGCATCACCAACGGTTAACCAAGCCTGTCCCTTTACACTGATCAACGGGTCGAGACAGGAGAATTGTATACTTTGAAGCCAGTTGTTGATGGTATTCTGATCTGCTTCTTTGAATTTTTGAAAATAAGCTTTTTTAGATTCTTCAGTTGGGAATAGGGTGTTGTACCAGTTCCCATGTTTATTATAGCTCTCTTCTTGAAACATCTGCTTTTTTTGGCAAGGTTATAAAAAAAACTACAAAATCCAATTATACAAAATCAATTAAACCAAAATATTCCGGTAAATGAAAGTTGGGACTATCCGTTGTAATATTGTTCCAGGCCAGGTAATGCGGCTCTGGAAGATCATCACCGCATTTAAAAAAATTGCCCCTGCATGATGGTCCTTCAAGTTTACGAATGGTATGAAAACAGAATACCTCAAAAGGAATAACCAGCGTCAGCTCCCATTCTATCAGCGATTCCATTCCCTTGCTTTTAAATGAGCGGCAGTAGCTGATCTGATCGATAAGCGATTTTGGCAGGTACTTTCTTTCCCTGCCTGTTCCAAAACCCAATAAACAGGTTCCGGCGTTGTTGAACTCAAAGTTGTAATATCCTGCATCGGTATTAAAACCAATAAAAAACTCTACACAACTGTCTCTGTATACCGGGTCGTTGGCGTTAAAATATACAGGATTACTAAAGGCTTCCCTGACATAATATTTCAGCGCGATGCAGTCTTTCCCCTGAACAATGGCGAAACCGGCTTGTACGTCTGCGCCGGCATATTCTTTCCAGGGTGAGCAGCCTATGGGCTGTCGTTCCACTTGGTCAAGTAGATCAGACAGCCCAAAGAGCCCTGTATTGGTGTTGATTTCCGGCAGGTATGCTACTTTTAGTATCATTTTACTTTTTGATAGCCAATTTTTTCAAATGGGATATTTCTGAAACCAGGTATTTTTTGCCATATGATGGCATCCTTACGCAATTTAAAGTTTTCTTTGGCATAGTTTTCAAAACCAGGATCTTCATTGGTTTCGTAATTGCTTTTCATAAACGGCAGCATTTCTTCCCGGCCTTCAACTCTTTTTGGCATTTTTACCAACAGGTTGTTATAAAAAGTATCTCTTTTTGGAATCTCCGGATTATCTTCAAAGTATTTTGGTAATGTTGGGTACTGGGTCGAATAAGGTGGGTTCTTGTAATTTACAGCTTCCAGTCGTTTTTGAAAAGTACCATCTTTTACCAGCATGGCCCTTGCCCAGTGCTTTAGCCGGTCATCAATATGCCCAGCATATTTTGTTTCAATAAAAATGTTGTTGTGGTAAGGATTGTCCCTGCCGCCACCAATAAAGCCTGCAACAGTTCCTGCTTTATAAAATACATTGTCATAAACTTCCATTCCACAGGCTCCGTCATCGTGGTAAACCGCCATAGTCTTATGATCACCACCTATATGATGAAAATAGTTGTACCTTACAATCTGCCCCATTTCAGAAGGGTTCCTGCCAAAATACAGGGCGCCCATATCATCCGAGTCCATCACCAGGTGATGAAAATTATTATACTCAACCAGATGATTATTGCCATGCAGCATCACACCAGATGAAGGTGCATTGTAAATGTCGCAGTTGGAAATGCTGTTACCTACCCCTGTGATCCATATACCAGGGCGATACGAACGTTCAATGCGGTTGAAATCGTGAATGCTACAGTTTTTAACATAATTATTGCCGCGTTCAAGAGTTAACCTGTTCCCGCCGCTGATCAAAAAGCCACCTGATCCGGTATTGTAAACTTCGCAGTTGACAATTCCATTGTTTTTTCCGGCTTCCCGGTCAAAAACCGTATGGTCATAAACATATTGTACCAGGCTCCCAATAGATCTGGAGGCGGGCTTAACGGCAAATACACTTAAGCTGTCTGATTCTGCCTCTACACCTTTACCCATAAAAACTGCTACAATGCCAAGATTGGTAAACTTACAGCCATCAATCAGCACGCGCTCTGTTCTTTCCATCGTAATACCGATGCCCCGGCTGCAGGTAAAATCCAGGTTTTGTATCTTCACATTCTGTACATCATCTATGGAAAATAGTGGACTTTCCAGTTCTGAGATTTCCAGTTTTTTTAAATTATCGGGCGGTAAAAAGTAAAGCATTTTGGTCTCGGTGTCCACATAGTATTCTCCCGGAACATCAATCTCTTCAGGTATATTATATGCATGCCATGCCCGCCATGGTTTTCCATTTCCGAAACCATAGGCATGGGGCTTAAGTGTAGTAATGGTCTGTTTTACTGTATCTATGCCCTTTAAAGGCACCGCGTCATCTGCATAGCCCCACATGAAAAAGCCGGCTATCCAGGCTTTCTCAGGTTCTTTCCACCTTGAAGGGCGGTTAATGTCCTTATAGGTAAAGGTACCACCCCGGTTTGTAGAGTCGCCCCATCTTGGAATGGAACCCGTATCCAGTACAGAGTGGATAGGGACAGTCCCTTTATTTGGCCAGCGTGCAATTCTGCCCGGTTCGTCATTTGTAAAAATTTCCAGCCATGCAGGTGCAAAAGGTCTTGTAAAGCCGGTCATCCTTAACTTACCGGTATTTTTAATACCGGCTTCCTTAAGGTTTACCTGCCTTATCCTGTTCCTGAATTCCGGTAGAAAGCGCTTCCGATATCCGGCATCCGAAACGGGTTTGATCAGGTTTGGGGCAATGATCTTCCCACCATGAACAATTACCTTTTCATTGTTGTAAGCCTTTATAGTCAGGGGCACCAATGAATTCCAGGTTTTCCCCTGTACAATTTCCAGGGTATTTGTCTGCGGATAAACTCCGGCACGTAAAATAATCTCTACAGGTTTTTTGCTCTTCTTAGCTGCGGCATTGGCCCTGGCTAAGGCTGTTGAAATTGTTGATACAGGGTTTTTAAGCGTACCTGCAGCGTTTACTTTCCCATTTGGGGCCACATATATTTTAAGGGCTTGCTGCGCATTTACCGGGACCCAAAGGGTCAGACCTAACAGCAATAAACTTGCCGATCTTTTCATTAAAGTCGTAATCTTCATAACAATCCGCTTTATCTTAATTATTGTTTCCTTTTGATTACAATAAGAAAGCCTTTTTCGCCTTCAAGGTTGATTTCTTTTTCGACATTGATTGACCGTCCGTCCTGGAACTCTTTTATTTCCGGTATTTCTGCTGTTACCTGGTCAGGGGACAAGCCCAGGGCTTTCCAGTCTATTTTCAGTTTGCATTTCTGCGGTTCTGCAGTCCAGTTGGCCAAAGCCACAATTACTTCATCCTTTCCTTTATAAATAGTGGCCTCAGTTTTTTTATTATCCGTTTTAACCGGAATTTCATCATTCCAGAATCCGATCATCTGTTTCTTTTCAATATGGTAGTCATCCCAGAATTTCCAGATATATTCTGGTGTTTTGGCTTTAAACCAACCCAAACGGTTTGTAATACCAAATACCATACCCCTCCATGGATTTCCACCTTTGTTCAGCATTTGTGAAGAAAGTCCGAAGGGAACACCACTTACTTCTATCAGCCAGTAATCAGAAGAACGGTCGTAATCCCTGGCTTCACCAACCCATAAATGATCAATATAAGGAAGCATATCCATATACAGGTTTAGCGAAGAAGCCCATTTTGCATATTTGTTGTAATGGTTCCAGGTATGCATGTCAATTTTCGCACCTGGACGGTCGCGCTCCAGGATTTTACGGGTCCTTTGCATGGTTTCCCTGTCAAGCGCCAGGTCATCCATGTAAATGCCATCAATGTTCAGCTCCTTGCACATCCATTCCAGTCCGCCCAGAAAAAAATTATTTAAGCGAGAATCGGGCCTGGTCAGGATCGAAAGGTCCTGGCGGCCTTTATATTTACCCGAAGTAAAAGTAGCCACCCAGCCCGGTATAAAATCCTTCTTTAAATTCTGACCCAGCCATGGATGTACGCCATTCGGGTTTACCAAAGTTCTGGTAGCCATTCCTGGACCCGGGTAAATGATTTCATCACCCAATGCCCGCATAGCCCATATTTCAGGCGCATTTACGCTAATCTCCCGTGTAGTATAATAAAGTTTTGTTTTTATACCTTTAGTATGGCTGCTATCGATAAATGCTTTCAGGTCGGGAACATTGTCATTGGCCATTGGATAGTCCAGGAAAGGGTAGATATCTTTCTTGTGGTGGATGTTGATGATATTGGCCCCATGTTCCTGTGCAAGTCTGATTGTATTGCTGGTTGTATCAATGTCCGAATGGTAATAGCGATCGTTAAACTGTATGTCCTTATTGATCAGTTTGAAAGGTGTAACCAGAAATTCTGCATCAAACTGATAGGTTTCTCCCTTTTTCAAGGTGCGCTCACCAGAATAGGCCTTAATCATTACTGTTTTTTCCTGTTCATAAATATCTACCCCACCTTTATGACCATTGCCCCAGGATTCAGGCTCATGCAATGGCCCAAATGGATAATAGAGGTTAACCAGCTGTCGCTGATAGTTTTTCCCTTTAAGTTTTAGCTTCAGTCCACCATTCACCGCACCCATCCATACCTCATCCTGATGTTTTTCCAGCACATCCCATTTCCAGCGCCAGTCTTTCGGACTAAAACCACCTTCTTTGTCCAGTCCCATCATATAGGTCGCTTTTTCCGGACGCATAGGTACCTGCAAACGGATATCATCTATAGAGATATCCTTTGAAGCCGTCACTACCGCACTATAACCAATAAATCCATCATAATCTGCACGGCCTTTAATGGTAACGCTGATGTCCCCGTTCGTTAATTTAGTTTCCCAATGTGTTGACCCCGGAAAATGATCTTCAAATTTCAATGTTCCTGCGGCAAGCGGAAGTTCCCGTCCATCTTTTTCAATAATAAACCGGATAGGCGCCGCAATAATGGGTTCGCCTTTCGGTAAGATCAGTTCATTGTTTTTATCAAAAAAAGTTTGAATATCAAGTGGCAGGCCCTGATCAGATAATTTAATGGTACGGCCCAATATAGAAATGTTCTTTTGAGCCCGGTCTACCTGTTTAAAGCCATTGGTCAGGCCATCGTCCATTGCAACTTTTGTATTCAGCCAGGCCAGACGGGACAATTTGGTCTCGTCATTGTAGCCATGATTGGCAATAATATTTCCCTTTACATCTATACTTATGTGAATTAAGGTAGCCGGCAGACCTTCGGGCTTAATCTCCACTGTACCTTTATATAGACCTTTGTAATTTTCAGGTACATCTACCCCAAACCATAAAGGCAATACATTGTGCGGATCAAGATGCAGCGATTTTGAAAATTTCTCTCCTTTAAAAGAAATGCCCCCCGAATTGAAACAGGTTACTTCTTTTATAGACTGCCCCTTGTCATTGTTTAGAGCTGAAAAGCGAACCTGTATATTTTTTAAAGGCTGCCCAGCTCCATAAACCCCAACCTGAAATACATAATATTCTCCTGGTTGTGCTACGCCTTTAAATGAAACCAGATCGGCCGCCGAATGGTTTGTCCATTTTTCAGGCAGACTATCCAGCAGGCGGATTGAATTTTCCCTGCTTTCAGGAAAGGTAAAATACTTTTTCCCCGGAAATTTTTTTAAAAAGGCAGTCACCTGTGTGCTTGCTGCTGGTTTAGACATCACTGTAGGAGCCAATCCGATATACCCGGTTAATTTGGTTTCCCGTATGGCGTCAATGTCAATCGCATGTAGCAGTTTGTCTTTGTTCTGTCCGTAAACAAGCGGGCCAATTAACATCAGGGAAGAGAATAGCAGTTTTTTCATAATTGTTGATTTATTAAAACAAATCGGGTGGTTTATTTTGGTTGTTGCAATTTTTGCTGTTTTAACAGTTTAGCGTACAGATTCTTTTTAAAGCTTAACCACATGCTATGATGTGAAAATCAAAAAACACTGTAGCCAAACATAGCAACAAAAAACCGGTAATAAAAAATAATTTCAAAATTGTGTTCGCACACATTAATATTTTATTATGTTTGTGTAAGCAATATGATGTGATTGTGTGTTCGCACACTTTATATTGTGATTGTTTTTTTGAAAATAAAGTAATCAGAAGGCAATCGATTGCAAAATATAACCAAATAGAAACTTTTAACCAACCTAAATTCATGAAGTATGACAAAACTCAAACTACTAAATTGTAACTTTTTAAGTCTGAGGGTTACAAAATTGTTGCTTGCTTCTGTTTTTATAGTCTTACTGGCCGCCTCCGGTAAAGCTGTAGCAGCAAAGAAAATGTTGGCCCCCATAACCATCACAGGTAAGGTGATGGATGAAAAAGGCGAGACCATTATTGGGGCAACCATCAAAAGTTCGGCAGGTGGTGGTGCCGTTACCGATGTAAACGGAGGTTATTCTTTAACTACAGAGAGTAACGCGACGCTTACTGTTAGTTACCTGGGATATATTAGCCAGGAAGTAAAGGTAAATAACCGCACAAAAATTAACATTACCCTTGTCCCTGCGGCCAATCAGTTAAATGATGTAGTTGTAATCGGCTACGGTACGCAAAAGCGTAAAGATGTCACCGGCTCAATTACTACCGTCAGATTAGAAGATGGTCCTAAAGCCAGTGTCCCGTTTGTAAATGCGTTAGAAGCATTACAAGGTACATCTGGTATCAATGTTGGCCCTTCAAATGCTGCAGGTGCTACCCCTAACATTGCAATCAGGGGGCAGAATTCTATCAGTGGGGGAGGAAATCCATTAATCATTTTAGACGGGGTGATCTTTGATGGAAACCTTAATGAGATCAATATGAACGATATTGCTTCTTATGATATCCTGAAAGATGGTAGTGCTGCTTCCATTTATGGTTCACGTTCTGCAAATGGGGTACTTGTAATTACTACCAAGCGTGGCAGAACAGAAAAACCTCAGATCAACTTCAGCACCTATTATGGCGTACAAAACTGGACAAGGGTTCCTAAAATGAAAGCCGGTGATGAGTTTATTCAGTGGAGAAAAGACAATATGTCTATCAGGGGTCAGGACATTACAGATATGACGAAAGTGTTGTCGAATCTAGAGTATAAGGCGTATAATGAGGGGCATACCTTAAATTGGCTGGATGAAGTTACACAATTTGCGCCTATCCAGAATTACCAATTAAGTGTCTCCGGAAAAACAGATAACACCAATTATTATTTCTCAGCGGGTTACCTGAACCAAAAAGGGGTGTTGTACAACGATAAGTTTAAGAAGCCAAACCTCACCCTAAAAGTAGAGAATAATATTACAGACTGGTTATCGTTTGGTGCAAACGGATATTATTCGTCACGTGATTTTACAGGCAATTCGCCAAGCTTATACATGGCTACTTATATATCCCCATACAGTTACAGGTATGTAGATGGCAGCGATATCTACCAGCGTTACCCCACAGGAAATACGTCAATGTACAGTCCTTTCTGGGGTAGCCCTACTAATGTTACTCAACCTGGAGTCTATGATGACGATTTGAACAAGCAAAATACGATAAGAGGTACCGGGTTTATCAATGCGAAAATACCTTTTATCAAAGGTTTGAACTATAGATTTGAAGCTACAGGGACAAAATCGGTTTCGAATACAGGCTTTTTCCACCACGAATTTGGTGAAGTGAACACTTTGCTTCCTGGAGACATTGCGAATCCTGCACAGTTTTTGTCCAGAGCAAATGGGTACAGGATAAATAATCAGGGAAACAGCTGGGTAATCAATAGCCTGATTTCCTATAACCGTTCATTTGGGGACCATAATATTGACGCTTTGTTTGGTTATACCCGCGATTTCAGTACAACTGAACAGCTGAGGGTAAATTCATCCGATTTCTCTGCAGCCGGAACCACCTTGTTAGGGATGAACGGTTTAAATACGGGTAAAGTCATTACAACAAATACTGAATTTGCTAAAACAACCAATGTTGGTTATTTCGGCAGGTTAAATTACAACTATAAATCAAAGTACTACGGTACATTTACCTTGCGGCGTGATGGTTATTCTGCATTCGCCGAAGGCTTTAAGTACGGTTATTTTCCAGGGGGATCTGTTGCATGGGCATTGAGTGAAGAAAATTTCATGAAAGATGTGAAATTTGTAAACTACCTGAAAATAAGGGCTTCTTATGGAAAAACAGGTAGCCAATCGGTAGGGTCATACTCTTCACTTGCTTTTACTGACAACACCTTGTTTACCGTTTTTGGCAGCAATTCTTTTTTAATCAGTACTCCTTCCACACTGGCTAATAAAACATTTACCTGGGAAACTACAAATACCTTAAACCTTGGGGTAGATTTTCAGTTGTTAGACCAGCGCTTAACCGGTAATGTTGATGTTTACTCCAGCAAAACCGATAATCAACTTCTAACACGATTGCTGCCAATTTTCACTGGTTTTAGTTCCGTAAAATCGAATCTCGGCGAAGTTCAGAACAGGGGAATTGAAATAACTTTAAATTCAACCAACATAAAATCTGATGATGGATTTAGCTGGAGCTCTGGAATCAGTTTCTGGCTGAACAGAAATAAAGTGACGCATTTGCCTGATGATAAAGACCAGCCGGAAAACTCATTGTTCATTGGTAAGTCTTTATTAGGGTTTTATGATTATACCGTTGAGGGAATCGTGCAAAGTTCTGATACGGAATATATGAACAAATACAAAACTGCAGGTGGAGCCCAGATATTCTTTCCTGGAGACCTTAAAATCAAGGACATCAATGGTGATGGGATGATAGACGTTAACGACAGGTCCGTAATTGGATACAGCAAGGAAAACTTCAACTTCAATGTTTCCAATACCTTTAATTACAAAAATTTCCAATTGTTTTTTACTGTTAACGCTATCATTGGTGGTGGAAAGAACAATTTCTTTATGTCGGGCAATCCACGCGGGTTAAATCCAGCGTCGCTTTTGCCAACTTCAGGAAATTGGATTGCCGGCCAAAACCCATGGATGCCGGATCGTGAAAGCAATGAATTTGTAAGACCTAACTATGGAAATCCGTTTTCATATGGTTTTTACCAGTCGCGTACATTCGTGCGTTTGCAAACGGCCTCATTAAGCTACAGTCTTCCGAAAGAACTGCTCAACAAGTTAAAAGTAGATAATTTGAAGTTGTTCGTAAGTGGTACCAACTTACTGACTTTTACAGGATGGACAGGTCTGGATCCAGCCAATGGGGCACAGATTGGTGGTAACGGCGGGTCTTCTCAGACATCGGTAAACGCCAATACGCCTATTATGAGAACTGTTTCCTTTGGCTTAAACTTAGGGTTTTAATTAAAATATGAATAGATATGAAATTACATAGAAATATACGAGTAGTCGCAGTAGGACTATTAGCACTACTTGCTTCCTGTAAAGATGATGAGTTTTTGAGGGAAAGTTTGGACGACAGGATCAGTACTGAAACAGCCTATACCAATAAAGCACAGCTGGAAGGTTTAAGCGGAACCTTTTACAGGTATGTACAATTGATCTACAACATGAACGACGGGCCGCATGAAGCATGGATCCTGGGTCTGGGTACCGATGTTTGTTTCGATCCACGGGATGACAACGCCAAATACAACAACTGGGGTCTGGTGAATTCAGTAGAAGCCTATTCGGCTGATTGGTTTAACAATCAATATGCTTTGCTTAAAAATGCCAATCAATTGATCGAGTCTGCATTAAAACCTGGATTTCCATGGGCCACAGAAACTGATAAAAATCAAGCCCTGGCAGAAGCCTACTTTTTCAGAGCATTTGCTTATCGCAATCTGGTACACTTGTACGGTGGGGTTCCTATTGTCGATAAACCGGTCACTTCAGCAAAAGTGGATTTTGTACGAAATACACGTGAGGAGGTCCTACTCTTTATAAAAAAGGACCTGGAATTTGCCAGGCTTAACCTTCCAATTACCCATACTGTACCTGGAAGGGTAGTAAGGGCCGCTGCAGATCACTATCTGGCAGAAATTAACCTCGCAATGAAAGATTATGATGGTGCCATTGCTGCCGCAACCAGGGTTATTGATGGTACGGATGGTACTTATGGTTTGGTAAACGCCCGTTTTGGCGCACGCAGTTCTGAAACGGATAAAGATTATTACTATGACCTGTTTGTGATGGGAAACCAAAACAGACAAGCGGGTAACAATGAAGGGATTTTTATTGCGCAGTTTGCACAAGGTCCTACAGGTGCTTCTATCCCTGGAGGAACTACGTTTGCGGGAAGACCGCTAATTGAACGGATGATGTGGTGTAACTACTGGGGTCTCGCAAAGATTGGTTATCCTGGTGTTGCACAAGACAGTACTGGTCGTGGGGTTGCTTATGCAAGGCCAACCAATTATACCAATTATACCATCTGGAAAAATTCAGGAAATGACATCAGGAATAACGAAACCAATATCAAACGCAAATATTATTTCGGTGCAGATATTAAAGATGCTGCTGGAAATCTGTTGTATAAAAAGGCCACATTAATCCCAAAATCTTTCCTGACCACAAGGGATGATACCATGATTTATGTATTCCCGAACTGGGCAAAATTTGGTACGGATAAGCACATCAATAAAGTACCAGATAATGGCTATGTAAGGAATTTTTATGTCGTTCGTTTACCGGAAACCTATTTCCTGCGTGCTGAAGCCTATCTGGGAAAATCAAGAGCAGATCTTGCTGCTGACGATATTAATGTAGTAAGAAGACGTGCAAATGCCACACCGGTTGCTGCAGCAAATGTAGATATAGACTATATCCTTGATGAAAGGGCCAGAGAGCTATATGGGGAAGAATTCAGAATGATGACCCTGGCTCGCTTAGGAAAGATCTATGATAGGACCAAAAAATATGGATATGAGAAATCTCAGGCTACAGTTCAGATGATGAACAACCTGAT
Source organism: Pedobacter heparinus DSM 2366 (assembly GCF_000023825.1). NCBI lineage: Bacteria > Pseudomonadati > Bacteroidota > Sphingobacteriia > Sphingobacteriales > Sphingobacteriaceae > Pedobacter > Pedobacter heparinus. Next base: position 4,953,091 of record NC_013061.1, on the reverse strand, counting down.
GCCAATTCCTCAAACAGCAATAGACAGAAACACCGGAGCCAAAATGCCCAACAATACTGGCTATTAATTTTTGCTGAGTATACACAAATTTCAACTGTGCAGGGTTAAACCTCTGCACAGTTTATTCTTTTTCTTGCAATCGACTGCTACACTTTAAATATTATGAGGCTATTTCAATTTATACTATTCTTCTTTACAGGTCTGCAGCTTTTAAAAGTACAGGCCCAGGAAAAAACCGGTTATATTCCCTTAACCAAACAAGAAAGGCAAAAAGTAGAACTCCTGCTGAGTAAAATGACCTTGGAAGAAAAAGCGCATCAGCTGGCCTCATTTTATCCCAATGCCAATAAAAGATTAAATATCCCCCATATGCAGGCCGGTGAATGTCTGCATGGTGTGGTTGCTGCCGGCACCACTTCTTTCCCTCAGGCCATTTCCATAGCCAGTTCCTGGGATCCTTCGCTTGTCGAAAGGGTATCTACCGTGATTGCAAAAGAAGCCAGGGCTTTAGGCATACACCACTGTTATACCCCAATGCTTGGGGTTTTGCGCGATGCGCGCTGGGGCCGTTTCGAAGAAGGTTATGGAGAAGATGCCTACCTGGTCAGTAAAATCGGCGTAGCCTTTATCAATGGCCTGCAGGGCCGTGGCAAAAACCGCTTCGATAAGGACCATGTAGTGGCAACAGCTAAACATTTTGTGGCCGATAGTGAACCCCTGCTGGGTGCCAATGGTGCTGCAGTCGAAATTTCCCTGCGTAGTTTGCACGAAGTTCACCTTCCGCCTTTCCGGGCTGCAGTAGAAGAAGCTCAGGTTGGTTCGGTCATGCCTGCACATCATACCTTAAATGGGGTGCCCTGTCACATCAATACCTATACCCTAAACGATGTATTCAGAAAGGAATACGGCTTTGATGGTCTGGTGGTTTCTGATAACAACGACCTGAGGTGGGTTCAGGAGCGCTTGTTCGCCACCGAAAGCCAGGAAGAAACCATCAGAAAAGCACTGGAAGCAGGTGTGCATACCGAGCTTGCCTTTAAACAGACCTGGGCCGATAAAAGAATGTATGGCCCCCCACTGGTCGCCGCGGTAAAAAACGGAAAAGTGCCGGTAAAACTGCTCGACGACGCCGTTAGAAAAGTACTGGAATTTAAGATTGCCCTGCACCTCGACGAAGAAGAAAATCCATTGGGCAAGGAAATGACCGAATTACAAAAAGGTACAAAAGATGCAGATGTAAATGCTGATGTATTCTTTTCGCAGATCGATGGCTCATTGTCCAGCCCCAGATCAAACTATAAAACCGTACTAAATAATCCTGTACACGATGCACTTGCACTCGAAGCAGCCCGCAAAAGTCTCATCCTCCTAAAAAACAACAACCTGCTGCCATTTAAAAAAAGTCAGTTCAAAAAGATAGCCGTAATTGGTCCAAATGCCGATACCATTCGCCTGGGCACTTATTCTACCCAGCAGCCTAAACACTTCATTACTGTAAAACAAGGCATCGAAACTGCTGTAGGTAAAAATGCACAGGTATTGTATGCGAAAGGGACTGATATCCAGCATCCAAAAGATACGCAGCTTGCAGAAGCCGTTGCCATTGCAAAAGAAGCTGATGTATGTATCCTGGTGCTGGGCGATGATGATAAAACCGTAATGGAAAATGTGGATAGGGACGACATTACCTTGCCGGGCGACCAGGATAAGCTGATGCAGGCCATTGTAGCCACAGGCAAACCTGTAGTACTGGTATTGCTGCATGGCCGTCCGGCCGCTATTCAATGGGCCAAAGACCATGTTCCGGCCATATTAGACGGATGGTTTCTGGGGCAGGAAACAGGTACTGCCATTGCAGAAGCCATATTTGGCGATCTGAACCCTTCCGGAAAATTAACTGTTACCTACCCAAGAAATGTAGGTCAGGTACCTGCATTTTATAATACTTTAATACCAGGCAGGCCAAGAATGATGTGGGGAACTACAGAAGGTGCAACCTATCCCTTTGGTTATGGCATCAGCTACACACAATTTAAATATGGAGTACCAAAACTCTCTAAAGCCAGCATGAAAGCCAGTGAAACTGTTTTTGCCGAAATCGAAGTAACCAATACCGGTAAAGTGGCTGGCGATGAAATTGTGCAGCTGTACCTTCGTGATGACATCTCTTCACTGGCAAGGCCAATTAAAGAATTAAAAGGGTTTAAACGCATTAGCCTGCGTCCGGGCGAAACCCAAAAGATTTCCCTGCCCATTTCTTCCCGTTCGCTTGAATTCTGGAAAGATGGCAAATGGATTACCGAACCTGGCAGTTTCACAGTCATGATGGGCCCAAATTCTGAAGAACTGAAAACCATTAAATTAGAACTGACCCAATAAACCGATCATCATGTACAGGCGCCGATTTTTATCTTTAGTACCACCCGCAGCCCTGATGGGATTGGGTATAAATGCAGCCGATGCACGGCCCGCTTCCGAAAATCCTGTAGGTATGCAGAAAAAAAATGCAGAAAGCAGGAAATACTGGATTGCTGTGCTCACAAAAATCGCCGACCCTGTACTGGAAAGCTTAAGCAGGGGCAGGCTTAAACTGGACATGCCCGTAGAAGTGAATCCCTCCAGCAAATTCGACCGGACTAAAGTCACTTACCTGGAAGCTTTCGGACGCCTGATGGCCGGAATGGCACCGTGGCTGGAGCTTGGTATCGATTCTACAGCAGAAGGAAAACTCAGGGAGAAATATATCCTGCTCGCCCGTAAAAGCCTTGCCAATGCAGTCAACCCATCCTCACCGGATTTCATGCAGTTTACTTCCCAGAAATATGAACAGGCCCTGGTAGACGCTTCTTTTTTAGCTCATTCGTTGATCAGGGCTCCCAAGCAGCTTTGGGAGCCATTAGATGCAGAAACAAAGAGAAATGTCATCAATGCCCTAAAGTCTACACGCAACATTAAACCAACCTACAACAACTGGCTGCTTTTTACGGCAATGATAGAAGCCTTTTTAATGCGAGCAGGTGATGATGGCGACATAGTGCGCATCGATTATGCCATCAAAAAACTGGAAGAATGGTATAAAGGTGATGGTATCTATGGCGATGGGCCTAAATTTCATTTCGACTATTACAACAGTTTTGTGATCCACCCCATGCTGATCGACATCGTAAAAACTGTGACAGACAAGGGCCTGGAAAAACAGGAAGTTTACAATACTGTATTGGAAAGGGCCATCAGATACGCTGCAATCCAGGAGCGTACCATCTCTCCTGAAGGTACATTTCCACCCGTCGGAAGGTCTCTGGTTTATCGTTTTGGGGCCTTGCAAGCCCTGGCACACATTGCATTGCTGTCTAGACTCCCGGAAAACATCCGTCCGGAACAGGTAAGAGGGGCCATGTCACTGGTCATTAAACGCATGATCGAGGCCCCGGGTACATTTGATAAAAATGGATGGTTAACTATAGGCTTTTGCGGACATCAGGTTGATGTAGGCGAATATTATATGTCTACCGGAAGTTTGTACTTATGTACAGCAGGATTGTTGCCACTGGGCCTGCCAGCAAACGATGTATTCTGGACAGGGGCGCCGGCCGACTGGACCTCGAAAAAACTATGGAGTGGTGTTAACATGCCTGCCGATCATTCTATTCCTTAACCTGAAATTTATGTTAGCTAAAAAACGACTTCTGTTATTATTCTTAACTATATCAATGCATTTGGCTCTTGCTTTTAATGCTGCCGCACAAGATATGGATTATTCCAGAAAAGTGATCCAAACCTTAACCTCAGCCGCTTTTAAGGGTAGGGGCTATGTGGCAAATGGAGACCAGATCGCCTCTGCATTCATAGCCAGGGAATTTGAGAAATCTCACCTGATCCCACTAAACAAAGGATCCTATTTTCAGGATTTTCAACTCTCCGTAAATACCTTTCCTGGAAAAGTGCGTGTAAAACTCAACAACACCAAGCTCAAAACAGCAGTAGATTATCTGATTGATGCCACCAGTCCCGCTGTTCATGGTAAATTTAAGGTGGTCACGGTGGGCAGGGCCGATATCAATACCCCCGAAAAGTTCGAAAGCTTGATTCATAAAGCTGCGGCTTCTTTCATTTTGCTGGATAACAGGGATGCCGGGAAGGAAAGTGCCGAAGAACAAAGAATAATCTCTGCCCATGTAAGGGCCCTGCGCAGTAGCGAAAAGCTAAATTTTAAAGGCTTAATTATTTTTACAACAGAAAAACTAACCTGGACAACCCTCACTTATCAAAATTCACGGCCTGTCATACAAGTGAACAAACCAAGGCTTGATCCTAAAACCATTCAAACCATTACCGTTGATGTAGACAGTAAACTGGTCCCGGATTACCAGACGCGGAATGTTGCCGGAATGATAAAAGGGTATTCTGGCTCAGATTCTACACTTGTCATCACTGCCCATTACGATCACCTGGGCATGCTGGGCCGCAAAGTTTATTTCCCCGGTGCAAACGACAATGCCAGTGGTACCACCTTCATGCTCAACCTACTGCGTTATTACGCGCAGTACCAGCCCAAATACAATACTGTCTTTATTGCATTTTCTGGTGAAGAGATTGGTTTGCTAGGCTCTAAAGCATTTGTCAAAAATCCACTCATCGATTTAAAGAAAATTAAATTCCTTGTCAATTTTGACCTGGCAGGTACCGGCGAAGAAGGCATTAAGGTCGTAAACGGAACCATATTCAGAAAACAGTTTGATCTGCTGTCAAAACTCAATACCCAGTATCAGCTGGTACCAAAGGTAGAAATAAGGGATGAAGCCTGTAAAAGTGACCATTGTCCGTTTTACCAGCAAGGGGTTCCATCTTTTTTCATTTACACCATGGGCGGTATACAGGCTTATCATGATGTGTACGATAAAGCCGAAACCCTGCCTTTAACTGAATTCGAACATTATTTCCAGCTGATGGTAAAGTTCTTTGCTACTTTTTAAAAACCAAAACCAAACAAACCATGAAAGGAACCCGCTTATGATTTAGATCAATACTACATGTAACTTTTAATGCGCTATAGCGTATGGAAGCCCAGGAAATCAATTCATAACGAAAAGAGAATAACCAAACAAACCCTCTGTTTTCGTGAATCATAACACTTAACCAAGTTATACAACATGAAAAAAATACCTATTCTTCTTGCCTGTATCCTGATGTGCGGTGCCGTTTCGGTAAAGGCCTTCAATACAAAAAAGCAGGGAGTTTTTAATTACACCACCAACTGTATTAACGAAAGTAGTCAAACCGTCCAGCGGGTCTTAACTGGTACAGTTTACGACGAAACAGGTCTGTCCATGCCCGGAGTAACTATAAAAGTACAGGGTAAAGAACGGGGAGCAGTAACCAGCGGAGATGGAAAATTTACCATACAGGTCAATGATGATGCCGAGGTTCTGGTATTTTCTTTTGTGGGGTACATCACACAAAGAATTACAGTCGGCAGTCAGAAAACACTCGACGTGAAATTACTACCGGATCCTAAAAATGCACTGGAAGAGGTTGCTGTTGTAGCTTTCGGCACCCAGAAAAAAGAAAGCGTAATCGGATCCATCACTACTATAAAACCGGGCGACCTGAAAATTCCTTCAAGTAACCTTACCCAGTCGCTTGCAGGTAGGGTGGCCGGTGTAATAGCCTATCAAAGGAGTGGCGAACCCGGAGCGGACAATGCCGATTTCTTCGTACGCGGAATCACTACCTTTGGTACCAATACCAAACCCTTGATCCTAATCGACGGGATCGAGCTTACTACAACTGATCTGGCCCGGTTGCAAACCGATGATATTGCCACTTTCTCTATCATGAAAGATGCTACAGCAACGGCGCTATATGGTGCGCGAGGAGCCAATGGGGTAATCCTGGTAACCACTAAACAGGGGGTTGCCGGTAAGCCAAAAGTGTCACTAAGAGTAGAAAACTCTGCAACGGCACCCACCAGCAATGTTGAACTGGCAGACCCGGTAACCTATATGAAACTTGCAAATGAGGCAACTGCAACAAGAAATCCTTTACTGGCATTGCCCTACCTTGAAGATAAAATAGAAAATACCGCTAAAGGCATCAACCCATTGGTTTATCCGGCCAACGACTGGCGCAAAATGTTGTTTAAAGACTATGCCACCAATCAGCGTTATAATTTAAATGTAAGTGGAGGCGGGCCGATAACGAGGTATTATGTTGCAGGGTCTTATACTAAAGATAACGGTATATTAAATGTTGATAATAAGAACAACTTTAACAACAACATTGACCTGAAAAGTTATTCACTGCGTGCCAATGTAAATATAGACCTGACCAAGTCTACCGAGTTGATTGTTCGTTTAAGCGGTAATTTTGATGATTATACAGGTCCGATTGATGGAGGTACGGAGATGTACAGGAAGGTTATGCGTTCCAATCCCGTACTTTTCCCTGCTTATTTCCCCATAGATGAGGAACATAAGTTTGTTAAACACATTATGTTCGGAAATTATGATTTGGGCAATAAGTACATTAATCCTTATGCCGACATGGTAAGGGGATATAAAGATGAAAGCAGGTCCCAGATGCTGGCCCAGTTTGAATTAAAACAGGGATTGGATGTCATTACCAAGGGCTTATCAGCAAGGGCGATGGTTAACTTAACCAGAACCTCCAAATTTAACTACAACAGGGCTTATAATCCTTTCTATTATCAGGTTGGTGCTTATGATCCCATCTCTAACCAATACTCAATAGCCCAGATCAATACCAATGGGACAGAATACCTGGGCTTTGACCAGGGGCCTAAAGAGCTAACCTCTACTTTCTATTTTGAATCCACCGTTAACTATAACAGAACTTTTGGCGCTAAACATGACGTTGGCGGCTTATTGGTTATGATTGCCAGGCAAAGTCTTAATGCCAATGCCGGAGATCTTTTACAATCACTCCCATCCAGAAATATGGGCGTATCAGGTCGTGCAACTTATGCTTACGACAAACGGTATTTTGCAGAATTTAACTTTGGCTACAATGGAACGGAACGCTTTGCAGAAGCCAACAGGTTCGGTTTTTTCCCGTCGGCAGGTGTAGCCTGGAGTGCTTCCAACGAGAAGTTTTTTGAACCGCTTAAAAACATCGTTACCAATTTACGTTTCCGTTATACCTACGGATTGGTGGGGAACGACCAGATCGGCGATGTCAAAGACCGCTTCTTCTACTTGTCTAATGTATTAATAGGGCAAACAAACGTCCGCCGTGCAGTATTCGGCCGTGATCTTACCGAATTTAAAGATGGAGTATTGGTAACGAGATACGCCAACCCATACATCACCTGGGAAAGGGCCACCAAACAAAATATGGCCATGGAATTAAGCCTTTTCGGTAAATCGAACCTGGTAGCAGAGTATTTCACAGAAAAAAGGGACAATATCCTGATGTCGAGGGCCTCCATTCCAAATACCATGGGTTTATCTGCCGATACCAAGTCAAATCTGGGTGAAGCAAGCGGCAGGGGAGTAGATATCTCTCTCGACTTTCAGCAGGCCTGGTCTAAAGACCTTTGGCTATCCGTACGCGGTAATTTTACCTATGCAACCAGTAAATACAGGGTATATGAAGAACCTGATTATGCAGAACCATGGCGGTCAAGGGTTGGAAATTCTTTACAGCAGACCTATGGTTATATCGCAGAACGTTTGTTTGTAGATGATCAGGAAGCACTCAACTCTCCAAAACAGGAATTTGGTGTGTATGGTGGCGGAGATATTAAGTATACGGACGTAAACCGTGATGGAAAAATTAATGAGGCAGACATGGTGCCAATTGGTAACCCCACAGTTCCAGAAGTGGTGTACGGGTTTGGGTTCTCTTTAAGCTACAAGAAATTTGACATTTCAGCATTTGCACAAGGGGCAGCCAACCAGTCATTCTGGATTGATCCTGCAGCTACATCTCCTTTTGTACCCTATTACTATCCAAATACTTTAGAGTCAACATCAGGTCGCATCTTTACCAATCAGTTGTTAAAGGCTTACGCAGATAGCCACTGGTCGGAAGAAAACAGGGATGTATATGCTACTTTACCAAGGTTAAGCAATACACCAAATGCAAATAATAACCAGCCTAGTACCTGGTTTATGCGCAATGCAGCCTTTTTAAGGTTAAAACAAGTCGAAATAGGCTATACCTTCTCTAAAAAACTTGTAGAGCGCATCAAGGCCACAAACTTCAGGATCTATGTGAGTGGAACCAATTTGCTGATGTTGAGCAAATTTAAGATATGGGATGCTGAAATGGCTGGTAATGGCCTTGGCTATCCTTTGCAAAAGGTATTTAACGCAGGTCTTAATTTAACCTTTTAATTAAAACATACGATATGAAATATGCTATAAAAAGGCAGTGGTGCTTAAAAGTTGCCATCCTTATTGTTATTTCCGGATTAAGTTCCTGTAAAAAATATCTGGACATTATCCCTGATAACGTCGCAACCATAGACAATGCATTTGCGATGCGCTCAGAAGCGGAAAAATACCTCTATACCTGTTATTCTTACATGCCAAAGGATGGTAGCCTAGACCAGGACCCTTCAATTTTAGGTGGCGATGAAATATGGGCAATTGACCGTCCGCCAAAACCAAATTTCAACCATGGAATTTTTGAAATTGCAATGGGGCGTCAGGCTACGGTTAATCCTGTCGGAGAATTTATTTGGGTAAACCTCTATAAAGGCTTGCGCGACTGTAACATCTTCCTGGAAAATGTAGAGAGGGTACCCGACCTTAAGCCAGAAGAAAAAAGAGAATGGATTGCTGAGGTCAAATTCCTTAAAGCTTATTACCATTTTTATCTGGTACGTATGTATGGGCCAATTCCGCTGATCAAAGAGAATTTGCCGGTTGATGTAAACATCTCCTCTGTGAAAATTACCAGAGCACCTGTAGACAGCTGTTTTGCTTATATCAAGCAATTGCTCGATGAATCAAAAGATGTATTACAGCCTACCATCAATGATCCGGTTAAAATGCTGGGCCGTATCACCAAACCTATTGTGTATTCTTTAAAGGCTAAAGTTATGGTAACGGCTGCAAGCCCATTGTTTAATGGAAATGCCGATCAGGCCAGTTTAAAAAACGCTGATGGGACACAACTATTTAACCAGCAGGTGGTTCCTGCTAAATGGGATTCGGCTGTAGTAGCCTGTAAACAGGCAATAGACGTATGCGAGGCAGCAGGGTTAAAACTGTATGAGTTCAATGCGGCTTCATCAACCTTCGTGTTGTCGGATCAGATGAAATTGCAACTCAGCTTAAGAAATGCTTTCGCAGAAAAATGGAATTCTGAAATTATCTGGGCAAATACCCAAAGCCTTTCAGCTAACATCCAGTTAAATGCAACACCTAATGTCAACCCATTATACCAGGACAATCCCTTCATTGGATACGAACTGGCCCCGCCGTTAAAAATCGTAGACATGTTTTACACCGAGAATGGCGTACCTACAACGGAAGATAGGACCTGGAACCTGAACCAGCCAGCTACAAGGGCAGGTACGGTTGAAGATCAGCGGCTCATTAAATTAAATTATGAAACCTCCTCTGTCAATTTCGACCGTGAGCCACGTTTTTATGCCAATCTGGGCTTTGATGGGGGCATTTGGTACGGACAGGGTTATTTTAATGATGCAGTACCTGCAAGTACATATTATGTAATGGCCAAAAAGGGGCAGCAAAATGGTAAAGGAAAACCAGATTATGGTTCGGTAACTGGCTATTTTATTAAAAAATACGTGCATTATCAAAATACCCAGGGTAGTGCAATGACCGATTATAGCGTCAACAATTATCCGTGGCCGTTAATCCGTTTGTCGCAATTATATCTGTTATATGCAGAAGCACTGAATGAGAAAAGCGGACCTGTTGCAGAAGTACATACTTATATCAATAAAGTACGTGCCCGGGCTGGTCTCAAATCAGTTAAAGAATCCTGGGATCTGTATGCAAATAATACCAAGTACACGACTCAGGCCGGGATGAAAGATATTATCCACAGGGAAACCTTAATAGAGCTTGCTTTTGAAGGTGCCCGTTTCTGGGATCTTAGAAGATGGAAAGAAGCTCCTCAGGAGTATATCAAGCCGATTCAGGGATGGGACATCGAGCAGTCTACTGCAAATTTATACTACCGCAGAAAACTGGTGTTTACACCCAGATTTTCAATGAAAGACTATTTCTGGCCGATTCGTGATAACAATATCCTGAACAATAAGAATTTAATCCAAAATATTGGTTGGTAATGGAATTAATTTTAAAAAAGAAATCATGAAAAGATTAATATACATAGTGTTGGCCCTGCTGGCAGTTGTAATTGTCCAAAGCTGTAAGGAACAGTCTAGATTAGACCATATTGATACCAGTGAAGCGGCTCCGGGTCAGGTCACCAATATAAAGGTCGAAAATACACCAGGTGGGGCAATGCTGACTTATAAATTGAATGCAGATATCAGTTTATCTTATGTAAAGGCAGTTTATGAAATCCAGCCCGGCGTATTTAAAGAAAGTAAATCCTCCATTTATACAGATACCTTAAGGCTTGAAGGCTTTGGTGATACCAAAGAACATGAAGTAAAAGTTTATAGCATTGGGAAAAATGAAAAAATTTCCGAACCTGTAACCGTAAAGATTCAGCCGCTTACCCCGCCTGTCGAACTCGCTTATGGTGATTTAAGTATAGAACCGGGCTTTGGGGGTGTAAAAGTGAGGATTAAAAATACACTGAAGGCCAACTTGGCCATTGTTATCGATGCGGATACTGCAGGTGCCGGTGTATTACGCCCGCTGCAAACATTCTACACTGCTGCAGCCGCCGGATCCTATTCTATACGCGGCCTGAGTTCCAAACAGATGAAGTTCTCTGTTTATCTGAGAGATCGCTGGGGCAATAAGTCGCTGGCCATTGTCAAAGACCTGACCCCGCTGTTCGAACAAAGAGTACCCAAGCCTTTTGGCACTTATATCTTACCTACAGACCAGGCGGCATTATCTTCCGCTTATGCCTTAAGCTTTATGTGGGATGGGGTGGCAAGCACCAATATCTATGCTTCAGGTAACAATACACCTATACCGCAGTGGTTTTCTATTGATCTGAAAGTACCGGTGGTACTTAGCCGCATGAAAGAGCATCAACGGACAGACCCCTATACTTATACGGGTGCCTGCGTAAAATCTTTCGAACTGTATGGTTCTAACGCCCCCGCGCTGGATGGCAGTTGGGCAAGCTGGACACTGATCGGTAAATTTGATTCCTATAAACCATCCGGGGCCGTAGGGGTAACCAAAGAAGATATCGCTTATGGTTATACGAATGGTGAAGATTTTGAAATGCCGGATACCCCTCCTGCGTATCGTTATCTGCGTTTTAAAACGCTCGAAACATGGGGTGGAACCGGGCAGGTCACCATTTCAGAACTTACTTTCTGGGGTAAATTTTAAATGCTAACCTGTTAAAATTAGAAAATGAAGACTAGAATATATTTATCAATAGCATTCGCAGGTGTTAGCATGTTTATTGCCTGTAAAAGAATGGATAGTACTTACGAGAAGTATGTAGTTCCAAATGGGATTATCTACCCTGGAAAAGCAACTTCACCCTCGGTTAAGCCAGGTCTTAACCGGATACAGATCTCTTGGGCCCGTGGTACAGATCCAAAAGTCGTAAAGGCTAGGATTTTTTGGAACAACTACAGGGATTCTGTGGAAGTCCCTGTTCCGGCAGATCAGGATATCATCAGTTATACCATTCCAAATCTGGCAGAAAATTACTATACCTTTATCATTAAAACTTATGATAAGGATGGAAGGGTATCTGTTCCAGTAGAAGTGTCTGGGGATGTATGGGGCGAACGCTATCGCAGCACCTTGCTTAACCGCCTCGCAGTGTCATCCACAATTAACCTTGCCAATACTTTAACCATTCAATTTGAACCGGTGCTGGCGGGCAGTACAATTGTGAAATCAGAGGTAGAATACACTACAACTGCAGGAGCTCTGAAAACAGTAACGGTTTTACCAGGTACGCTGTCGCTGCAATTAACAGATTATAAAAAGGAAACAGGTTATAAGCTGAGGACGCAGCATTTAAATCCTACTGCAATTGATCCTTTTTATACCAACGATCAGCTGGTAGATGGATTTTTGTTAAACAAAACCGAGTGGAAGATTGCAGCATATTCTTCTTACAATACTACCGATGCAAATAATGTAAGTGCTCCGGCCAATATGATAGATGGTAATCCAGCCACCCGCTGGCTTTCATTGGTAAGTGCCAGTTACCCGCATTTTGTTACTGTCGATTTTGGTACACAAAGAACACTAAGAACGGTTAGCTTATGGAGATGGGTACAGACAGCTCCTGATGAGCGCGGGCCTAACGTTGTGCAGTTTTTTGGAAGTCTGGACAATACTACCTGGACCGACCTGGGTACTTACAATTTTGACCGACTTACCAATAATGAGCAGATTTATACCATTCCAAATCTGCCTCAGGCCAGGTACCTTATGGTTAAAGCCATAAGCGGGCCCCAGGTGTATGTAATTCTGGGAGAAGTAAATGTTACCGTAAAATAGCTAATAATCCCCCGCCAATGATCCAGGCGGGGGATCTTTTTAAACACAGAACAAACGGAAAAGGAGCAGGAAAGGTTGCGTGCTCCATTACAATTGGAATAGAAATTAACCAGATAGTAATGAATAAATTAAACACCTACTTATGCGTATTGATTGGCGTCTCGATTGTAGCAGGATGTGCAGTAAAGGAGCCGGTTTTTAAAACAGACCCCCTATTGTTAAAAAACATCGACAGCACCTTTGCCGATGCAGGTAAACAATACCACCTGATGATGAAAAACCTTCCCCCAAACCAATTCCCGAAAACTTTTTATCCCCTTACAGGCAAATTCGAAGCCTGCAATTCCGACTGGTGGGTAAGCGGGTTTTATCCAGGTTCTTTGTTGTATATCTATGAACAAACGAAAGATACAGCACTTTATAACGAAACCCGCAGGATCCTGAAAGTGCTGGAAAAAGAGAAAAACAATACCAGCACTCACGACCTTGGCTTTATGATGTACTGCAGTTTCGGAATGGCCGATAGGATCAAACCAGAACCTGAGTATAAAGACATTTTAATCACCAGCGCCAAATCGCTGGCCAGCAGGTTTAACCCTAAAGTGGGTTGCATCCAGTCATGGGATGCAAAACCTGACGAGTTTCTGGTGATCATAGATAACATGATGAACCTGGAACTCCTGTTCTGGGCAACAAAGGAAACCGGCGACTCCAGTTATTATAAAATAGCCGTTACACATGCCAGTACCACCATGAAAAATCATTTCCGGCCCGATTACAGTTCCTATCATGTCATCGATTACAACCCGGAAACAGGCCTGGTACAAAAGAAAAGAACAGATCAGGGCTATGCCGATGAATCGGCCTGGGCAAGAGGGCAGGCATGGGGCTTATATGGCTATACGCTGATGTACCGTGAAACCAAAGACAAAAAGTACCTGGAGCAGGCCAACCATATCGCTGAATTTATATTAAAGCATCCCAACCTTCCCCAGGATAAAATACCTTACTGGGATTTTAATGCTCCCGACATTCCCAACGCGCTAAGAGATGCCTCGGCAGGGGCCGTTATGGCATCAGCACTGCTGGAACTTTGCCGGTATAATAAAGGAGAGCAGGGACAGCATTATTTTAAAACTGCCGAAAAAATGATAAAGACACTTTCTTCTGCACAATATAAGGCTGCTACAGGTACAAACGGCGGGTTTATCCTTAAGCATGGTGTAGGTCATATGCCCAAAGGCTCTGAAGTGGATGTGCCCCTTACTTATGGCGACTATTATTACCTCGAAGCACTAAAGCGGTACAAAGAAATGAAAACCCAAACCAACCTATTTTAAGCAGAATGAATATGAAAACACTTTATATGCTTTGCGTATTGCTGATGTTGTCAGGCGCTGCCCAACATTCTTTTGCACAGAAAAAGAATGGCCTGCCACACGACACAAAGTTTAGTGGCTACCCAACAAGAAATCCGGACTTTGATGTGCGGCCAGGCTTCGGTAACCCACCTAAAGGCTATGGAAATGTCCCTTTCTTCTGGTGGAACGGTGATACGCTTTCGCGCGCACGCTTAACTGAACAGTTGGATATCCTTAAACAATCTTCTACAGATGGTTTTGCAATAAGCTACCTGCATACCGATCCCAGGGGCGCAGATGCAGAACTGAATAAAAAGCTGGGCTATGGCCTTTATGGACGTACCGAACATGGTAATCCCGCAGTATATTCTGATGAATGGTGGAAAACCTGGAACTGGTTTTCCGGCGAAGCCGCAAAACGGGGCCTGGCTGCAGGCCTTGACGATTATACCATAGGCTGGGTAGGTAACGGCTATTCTACCGATGAGGTACGCGACCTGGAACGTTTCAAATCCTATAAGGGTGCGCTGGTTATAAAAATCGATACCATAGCAGCAGGTACTTCCTTAAAAAAGGCAGTCCCACCAGATCTGATTAGCCTTACTGCCTGGCCGGTTACAGGCAGGGCCGCCTTTATAGACCTTAAAGGAAAGGTTAAAAACGGAAGTATTGAATTTAAAGCACCAAACAATGGCAACTGGAAAATATATACCATTGTGGCCAGCAATAACTACATGCTGCATCCCGATCATGGTAAGGAACTGGTAAAACATTATTTTCAGCGCTTTGAAGATAAAATGGATGCCCAGGGCCGCAAAGGAATGAACTATTTTTTCCAGGATGAGCTGTTCATCCCTTTTGACATGAACACCTGGTCGGAAGATTTTGCAGAGCAGTTTAGCCGTATAAAAGGCTACGACGTACTGCCCTATCTGCCAGCCTTAAAAGAAAATATCGGTGCAATCACCCCAAAAATCCGTATGGATTATGCCGATGTGCTGATAGAACTGGCCGAGGAAAGATATTTTAAGCCCATTTACAACTGGCATGCCAGCCGCGGGCTCATTTATGGCTCAGATAACCTGGACCGGGGGCTGGAACCCCTCAATTATGTAGATTATTTTCGTATAGAAAGCTGGTATACTGCCCCAGGAAATGATGCCCCGGCCAGAGGCTCTTCTTTTTTACAGACCAAAGTATCCAGCTCTGTTGCACATTTATACAAGCGTCCACGCACCTGGCTGGAAGCCTTTCACAGCATGGGCTGGGGCAGCAGTGGCGAATGGCTGGCCGAACAGCTGGACCACCATTTTATAGCAGGGGGTAATCTCATTTGTATGCATGGCCTCTATTACACCACGCATGGCGGATGGTGGGAGTGGGCACCACCTGATTTCCACTACCGCATGCCTTACTGGCCACATATGAAAAAATGGCTGGAATATGGGGAGCGCCTGAGTTATTTGATGAGCCAGGGCATCCATGTTAGCGATATTGCCCTGATGTACCCTACCGAACCCATGCAGGCTTTTCCGGGCAGCAGGCCCGATATAAGTTTTGCCACTGCAAGAACATTAAGCAATGCCGGCCTGGATTATGATTTTATGGATTACAGATCCCTTCTTAAAACAGAGATCAGTGACAAATCCCTGAAAGTATCAGATATGTCTTTTAAGGTGCTGATCCTACCTGATATGAAAGCGATGCACCACGAGGCTTTGCAACAGGCGCTAAATTTTTATCGTAAGGGAGGAATAGTAGTAGCCACCGGTGCATTGCCTATGGCCAGTACACGTAAAGGCAGCAACGATCCGGAGGTTGATGCCATTGTAAAAGAAATTTTCGGCTTAACGGCAAGAGAACTGGAAGCCGGTAAAAAGGCCGAGATTCATCAGAATGCTGCCGGAGGGAAGGGTTTGCTTGCCGATACGCTGAATATTGCAACTGTATTGGCGCAACACATTACACCTGATTTTATTCCTGGTGAAGGAGGGGGCAAAGTGCTGCACCGCAGGGTCGGAAATAAAGAGGTATACATGACAATGAATGTAAAACCGGGCAACGAAGTTTTTTACCGGGCCCTGGGCCGTGCCGAATTATGGGATGCCAAAACCGGCGAGACCAAAGTTTTGCCTGTTGTTAAACAGACTGCAGCAGGAACTTATATCCGGTCAGATGCCGGTTATACCAATTCATCACTCATTGTTTTCTCGCCAGGAGAACCGCTGATAGAAAGCAAAAAAACATCTGATGCAGTTGCTCTTGAAAAAATTCCGGTGACAGGAAACTGGAAGATAGAATTTCTGCCTACCATGAACAACAAATGGGGGGATTTCCGCCTGCCCGCCTTTGATGGTATGATCGGTACGGAAGCCCGTACATTTAAATTCAGCACTAAGGCCAATGCGGCTAAAGACTGGACAGCTGCTGCATTTAATGACAACAGCTGGAAAGAAGGCATTTACGATTACAGCTACCAGATGCAATGGTTGCTGGACTCTGCTTCCAACAATTTTGATGCCTTAATAGGCCAGGCACTTGACGGAAAGCTGGACAGCTGGAAACCTTACCGTTTTAGCTGGCGTTTTGGTGTTTGGGACCATCCCGGCCCGCAGGGTTACCATGGGTTAAAAGCTAAGGTAAACGATGGTTTCCTTATTTTGGATGGGGCTGGCGACCACCTTTTTAAAACTTATGTTTATGCCCCGCAGGAACAATTGTACCATGTAGAGCTGGGAGAAAGGGTGCCAGATCGCTTTTATGTGGATGGCAAGGCTTTAACAGGCACTGAGATCAAACTGAATAAAGGCTGGCATGCTGTACTTGCCGCTTATGCCAAGGTGCCTAAAAAAGGGTATAAAACCGGGCCAAACTCACGTGATGAACGTCCGAGAAGTGCCATTGTCTTTTTGCCGGCAGCAAACCCACTTCCGGAAAAGGTAGACCCTTATTCTAAAATACTGGCTATGCGCTGGTATCAGGTGCCGCATTTAATGTTTGATCCGGATAAGGGCGAAAACAAAGCCTATTGTTACCGGTTCAAATCTGCGCCGGGTTTAGAAAAAATGGAAATGGGTATTTATGGTAAAAACCTTGCTGTTTGGATAGACGGACAGCCGCTGGATAAAAAGTACATCCAGCTGTTGAAAGCCGAATCTGGTTTAAATACTTATCAGGTAAACCTGCCGGAGAAGAAAGCGCAGATCGCAGAAGTGGCCATGCAGATCGAAACCGAAACGGGCATCCAGGATGTTGCCGCATTCCCTTTTCCTGTAAAATTATTCTGCCGGTCTGGATTGCTGGAAGCGGGTGACTGGTCGCTAACGGGGCAGATGAAGCATTATTCGGGTGGATTGTATTACAGAAAGACCTTAAGTTTCAGTGCAGAGCAATTGAAAAATAAAGTTTCACTCGATTTGGGTGAAGTTGTGGCTACCTGTGCTGTTAAAATAAATGGACAGGATGCGGTAACGATGATGTCCAAACCTTATAAAACTGAGATCACTAAATTCCTGAAAGCAGGGACTAATGAAGTAGAAGTATTGGTGTATAGTACGCTGTCTAATCACTATCAAACTATTCCATCTGCTTATCGTGGGAATCCAAGGGCCGGACTGATCGGGCCGGTTGCGATCGAGATACAGAAATAAGGACATTGCCCATAAAAAAGCCCGTATGATTATTTTTTATACGGGCTTTTTTATAGGCAATTGTGTTTTAACTCAGCAATTCCTGGAGGTCACGGTCTGCTGTAGGTATTTTTTTCAGGAAATCATCAAATCCTGCATTTTCCTGTGAGCTGTACATGCCGTAAGCATCTAAGATATAACCGATCTGCCCGTCTTTATCCTCCAGTAAATAGAGTACAGAATTATCGCCAGGATCTGAATCCCCTTCAAAACGGTAAGTTTTGATGATGGTCAGGTCTTCCGGATTGTAAATCTTGTTTACGCCAACCCCCTGCATTTTTCCATGGTCGGTCATTTTAATCTCGTTGTCTAAGCCTTTAAGCCTCAATTTCTCTAAAATCTGGCTCAGTGTATTCATTTCTATAGGATGTTCCATGGTTTTATTCTTTTTTATATAAAACAACCGGTTGAAGAAATGGTTTGATCTCAACTTGTTTTAATGCCGGTTATGGTAAAGATGCATTCGGGATGGGTTTAAGTTTAAAACAAATTTTAAACTTCTTTTAAACAGGACTAAAACAAAGTTTAAACAATATTTGATTGTATAACCATTGTATAAGCATTGTGTAAACATTGTATAAATATTGTTTAAAACTGCTCTTCATCCCAAACACAATCCAAAGGCTGGAGCAAAAAAAAGCCTTCCTGACTACAGGAGGGCTTTGGGTATTTTAAATGCTTATTGCTTACAGCGCAAAAGCAGCTTTTACTTTATCTACAAAATCAAGTTTTTCCCAGGTAAACAGGTCTACCGTAACTGTTTTTTCCTCACCGTTAGGCGACCTGAAAGTTTTGGTTACGGTTTCCGGCTTGCGGCCCATGTGGCCATAAGCTGCGGTTTCGCTGTATATAGGGTTTCTTAGTTTCAGGCGCTGTTCAATAAAGTAAGGGCGCATATCAAACAAGCCCTCTACAATCTTAGCGATCTCGCTATCAGTTTTACCAACCTTAGCTGTTCCGTAAGTATTGATGTAAATTCCCATAGGCTGGGCCACACCAATGGCATAGCTTACCTGTACCAGTATCTCATCAGCAACACCGGCTGCAACCAGGTTTTTGGCAATGTGACGGGTAGCATAAGCTGCAGACCTGTCTACCTTGCTTGGGTCTTTACCCGAGAAAGCGCCACCACCATGGGCACCTTTACCGCCATAAGTATCTACAATGATCTTACGTCCGGTTAATCCGGTATCGCCATGCGGGCCCCCGATTACAAATTTACCGGTAGGGTTGATGTGGTATTCAATTTTATCGTTAAATAAATGTGCGTATTGCGGGTATTTGGCAATGATGCGCGGAATTAAAATGTCTACCAGGTCTTTTTTGATCTTGGCCAGCATTTTGGCCTCTTCATCAAAATCATCGTGCTGGGTAGAAATTACGATAGCATCAATGCGTACAGGTTTATTGTCGTCAGAATATTCCAGGGTTACCTGCGATTTGGCATCCGGGCGTAAATAAGTGATTTCTTTGTTCTCACGCCTTAAAATGGCCAGCTCCTGTAAAAGAGTATGAGAAAGGTCTAATGCCAGGGGCATATAGTTTTCGGTTTCGTTGGTAGCGTAACCAAACATCATGCCCTGGTCGCCCGCGCCCTGCTCTTCTTTGCTGGAACGGTCTACACCCTGATTGATGTCCTGGCTCTGCTCATGGATAGCAGATAAGATACCACATGAGTTGGCCTCAAACATGTACTCGCTTTTGGTGTAACCGATTTTTTTGATCACATCGCGGGCAATTTGCTGCACATCCAGGTAAGTGGTAGATTTTACCTCACCTGCTAAAATTACCTGACCGGTAGTAACCAGGGTTTCGCAGGCCACTTTGGAATCGGCATCAAAAGCCAGGAAGTTATCGATAAGGGCGTCTGAGATCTGATCTGCTATCTTATCCGGATGACCTTCGGAAACAGATTCTGATGTAAATAAATACGACATTTTAAATAATTAATTTAAACAGTAAACAATTATTAAAATGGAAGATGATCCTGTAAAACAGGCAGTAAAATGAAGTGTATGACAGGTTAGCACTTTTTTTTACGTGGTTGCAATCCCGCTATTGTTACCTAGCATCGCAAATCAGTCCACTTTAGTGCCGCAAAATTACACTATATATTTAAATAGTCAAAAAATATCGATTATTTTGTATCCTTAACTTAATCGGGAAGAATTGTTAAAATCAAATATTTTATTCATCATAAATCCAATATCCGGCGGTAAGGATAAATTGCGGCTCCCCGGATTGATAGATGCGCATTTAGACCGTACAAAGTTTAACGCAAATTTTGCGTTCACTGAATATGTGGGGCATGCATCGGAAATAGCCGAGGAAGCTGCAAACAAAAACTTTGATGTGATTGTGGCTGTTGGTGGTGATGGTACGATTAACGAGATCGGGACGAAAGTGATGCAGCAAAATAAAGTGCTGGGGATTTTACCATTCGGTTCAGGAAACGGGCTGGCCCGCTTCTTAAAAATACCTATGAATACGGTTAAGGCATTGAAAGTGATCAATAATTACCAGGTGAAGCTGATTGATACAGCTACCTTTAACGATAAATGTTTTTTTAATATGGCAGGGATGGGTTTTGATGCCCATATCAGTTCTGTTTTTGCCGGTAATAAGGGGCGGGGACTAAGCGGGTATTTAAAGCTGGGCCTGCGTGAGGTACTGAGCTATAAGCCGCAAACCTACCGGATTGTAATTGATGGCAGTGAATATGTACGTACAGCATTTGTGATCAGTGTGGCCAACTCCTCCCAATATGGCAACAATGCACATATTGCCCCTACTGCATCCGTAACTGACGGCTTGCTGGATGTATGTATTGTGAAGGAATTTCCGATGTATAAATTGCCAGTGCTGGCCTATGAAATGCTGAATTCAAAAACAGACAGTTCAAAACTGGTCGAGATCATTAAAGGAAAAAACATACACATCAGCCGGATAAAGGAGGATGCCATCCATATTGACGGGGAACCTTTTTTTATGGGGCAGGAAATTGCTGTATCGGTGAAACCTTTATCCTTAAATATCATTACACCCGATTATGAAGTCTAAAAAGAAGCTATTAAATGATTTTGGTGGGATCATGTATTCTACAGATCCATCTTTTACCTATGAAGAAGAAAATGCGGGCCCTTTAGCAGAATTGCCAAATAACCAGCAGGATTTAAGGGTAATGCTTGACCGGAAAAACAGGGGCGGTAAAGCGGTAACGCTGGTTACTGGTTTTATGGGCAGCGATGATATGCTGGATAAATTGTGCAAAATGTTGAAAACCAAATGTGGTGTAGGTGGTGCCGCAAAGGATGGCGAAATTTTAATACAGGGCGACTTTAGAGATAAAGTGATACAGTTGCTTCAAAAAGAGGGCTATAAAGTCAAAAAATCGGGCGGATAAAATGCTTTCTGAAATCGTTTTAAATATTTGATTTATAGATGGTTGAGTGTTAGTGTATGGGCGACAATAAGTAAATTTTTTCGGGCAAAAACGTGTTTTTTCACTTTTAATCTGCATAACTTTGCTGCACTAACTTATTATTTATGAGCAAAGCATTTATGCTTAAGCCAGATTTGGGCTATCTGAATTTGAATTCAGACAGGGCACTTTATCAGCTTAATGTAGCAGAACTGGTTGAAGAGGCCTTGAAAAACGGGGAAGGTACGCTTGCGGATAGCGGCGCGCTGGCAATTGATACAGGCAGGTTTACCGGCCGTTCGCCAAAAGACAGATTTATTGTTTGTGATGAGGTAACGGAAAAAACCGTTTGGTGGGGCGACATCAATATTAAATTTGATCCCTATAATTTCGACATACTTTTTGAGAAGATCACTAAACACCTGAACAGGAACGATTTTTATGTAAGAGATGCATATGCCTGTGCCGATGAACGGTATAAAACCACCATAAGGGTGGTTACAGAAACGGCTTACCAGAATCTTTTTGCCAATAACCTGTTCCTGCGACCGCAGGTGAATGGGATCAGTGATCCGGAATGGACCATTATCGCAGCACCTTCATTTTTAGCCGATCCTTTGGTGGATGGCACACGGCAGTCGAACTTCTCTATTCTTAATTTTACAAAAAAGATGATCCTTATTGGCGGTTCGGGATATACCGGAGAGATCAAGAAGGGGATATTCTCTGTATTGAATTTTATTTTACCTGAACAAAGGCATATACTGCCTATGCATTGCTCGGCCAATGTGGGCAGGGAAGGGGATACCGCTATATTTTTCGGACTTTCGGGTACAGGCAAAACAACGCTTTCTGCAGATCCGGAAAGGGGATTGATTGGTGACGATGAACATGGCTGGAGTGAGGACAGTGTGTTTAATTTTGAGGGTGGATGTTATGCGAAATGTGTGGACCTTACTGCTGAAAAGGAGCCCCAGATCTTTAAAGCCATTAAGTTCGGGGCATTGCTGGAAAACACCAATTATTTTAAGGGGACGCATACGGTTGACTTTACAAATATCAACAAGACAGAAAATACCCGTGTGGCTTATCCGATCCATTATATTGACAATGCCGTTATTCCATCTATAGCGGGTATGCCTAAAAACATTTTCTTTTTAACCGCGGATGCTTTTGGGGTATTGCCCCCGATAGCCAAACTAAATGCCGGACAGGCCATGTTCCACTTTATATCGGGTTATACGGCAAAGGTTGCAGGTACAGAGGCCGGGATTACGGAGCCACAGCTTACCTTTTCGGCTTGCTTTGGTAAGGCCTTTTTGCCTTTGCACCCAACGCGTTACGCCAGTTTACTGGGCGAAAAGATGCAAAAACACAAAGTGAATGTCTGGCTGGTAAATACCGGCTGGAGTGGCGGCGCTTATGGCGTTGGCAGACGGATGAAGCTTGCTTATACCAGGGCCATGATCTCTGCTGCACTGCAGGGCGACTTTGAAAATATAGCTTTTGAAGCTGATCCGGTATTTGGTTTGCAGCTGCCGCTAAGCTGTCCGGGGGTTCCTGCCGAAATTTTAAATCCAAGAAATACCTGGTCCGATGCCCGGGAATATGACCAGAAAGCGAATGAGCTTGCCCAGGCTTTTGTAAGCAACTTTAAACAGTTTGAGGCCGGTGCAAGCGAAGAAATGCTGGCTTCCTTACCTAAAGTTGTTGAAAACACACATTAAAAGCATTTTTTTCTCGAAAAATTTGCATTTCAATTTTTTTTTAGTTTTAATTGCGAAAGATTGTCTCCCCAACGAGGCAATCTTTTTTAATTATAACAATACGTGAGGGGAAATACTCGGGGAATAGGCTAACGATTATTTAATTTGGAATTAAAATCAAAATTATAAATTTGTTGTTACAACAATTGTTTATAATGGTCGTTGTGTGTATTACAGAATATTTATCTAATTTTAAAAAACAAAGTACTAAAAACTAAAAAACTAAAAAAAAATGGCAAACGCACCAAAACCTACAACAGTAAAAAAAGAGAGCAGCTCGTCAGCTTCAAATTTATTCGCAACATTAACCATTCCAATTTGCATCATCATCGGGATCTGTGTTTACAAATTTATCTTCGGCGATAGAGGTAACTTTATTGATGGCGCTGACCCTGATCTGCATGAGACACTGCCAAAAGTAGGTAACTACATGGGTATGGCATACAAAGGCGGAGTAATTGTGCCTATTCTATTGGGTATGTTCCTGATGGTAATTGTATTCTCTATCGAACGTATGATCGTAATCAGCAAAGCAACCGGCAAAAGCGGGCTGGATTCTTTCGTTAAAAAAATCCAGGCACTTTTGAACTCAAACAACATCGAAGCTGCTATAGCTGAGTGTGACAAACAGGAAGGTTCTGTTGCAAACGTGATCAAATCAGGTTTGAGAAAATACCGTGAGATGGAAGTGGAGCCTAATATGGATACTGATCAGAAATGTTTAGCTATTCAGAAAGACATTGAAGAAGCTACTACTTTAGAGATGCCAATGTTAGAGCAAAACTTAACTGTAATTGCTACTTTGGTTTCTGTAGGTACATTAACAGGTCTGTTGGGTACAGTAACAGGTATGATCAAGGCCTTTGGTGGTTTGGCCAACTCTGGAGCTCCTGATCAGGCTGCATTGGCAACTGGTATTTCTGAGGCTTTGATTAACACGGCTACAGGTATCGGTACTTCAACTTTCGCAATTATCATGTACAACATCCTTACTTCTAAAATTGATAAGTTAACTTATGCAATTGATGAGGCAGGTTTCAGCATCATCCAGACTTACGCCAGCACGCATAAATAAAATAATGAATTTTTTTTACCGGCTTTATGGAAAACCGGAAGAAATAACATCATTAGTTAAAAACATTAGTAATTTTTAAAATTATGCCAAGAGCAAAGGTTCAAAGAAAGAGTACTTCGATAGATATGACCGCCATGTGCGACGTGTCTTTCCTGTTACTTACTTTCTTTATATTAACAGCAACTGCACGCCAGCCTGACCCTTTGGATGTTACCATTCCTTCATCAACCTATAAGATTAAGGTTCCTGATACGGATATGGGGATATTATCTATCGGAAAAGGTAAAGTGTTTTATGAGATTCTGGGACAGGATATCAGGAAGGCTACCTTACCTAAAATGGGTGAGAAGTATAACATCCAGTTTACACCTGAAGAGATCAAGCGCTTTTCAGTAGTGGGGTCTTTCGGGGTTCCGATTCAGAATTTAAAAGAGTTTCTTAATATGAACGGGGAACAGCGGAAAAAATATCAGGAAACGTCAGGTGGGATCCCTACTGATTCTACCAACAATCAATTGGCCGAATGGTTGATGCAGTCCCGTCATTCAGTAGCTGAACTTCATTCTACACAAATGCGTGTAAGTATTAAAGGTGATGCGAATGAGGAGTATCCTACCGTTAAAAAAGTGGTTGATATTCTTCAGAAACAAAAACTTAACAAATTTAGTTTAATCACATCTGCCGAAGGCAGCGCAGAATAATTATAGATTATGGCAGAATTAGATACCTCCGGCGGGGGGGGCAAAAAAGGCAAAAAGGTAAGAAGTAAGAAAGCCAATACCAAAGTGGATTTAACCGCGATGGTGGATTTGGCCTTCTTGTTGATTACATTCTTTATGCTAACTACCTCCCTGTCGAAACCAATTGCAATGGATATTGCAAAACCTGATAAAGATGACAATTCTCAGGAACGTAACGAGTTACGTGCATCGGAAACCATGACTATTTTGTTGGGTAAAAACAATAAAGTAGCCTGGTATATGGGTGAAGCAGGTAAATCGGTGCCTAATATTGAGAGTTTCGCTGATATCAGAAAATCAATATTAGATAATAAGAAAAAAGTAGCAGATGCTACCGGCGGAAGACAGATCATTATGGTGATCAAGCCTACTTCGGGAGCTACTTATAAGAACTTTGTTGATATTATGGACGAGTTGGCGATCACTAAGATCAAGACAGCGCCTGCAATTGACGACGAGAACATTACTGATGCTGAAAAAGATTTCATGAAGAAAGCTGGAATTTTATAATAGAATAATTAACGAAATTAAATAGTAAGCTATGTTTGGTTCTAAGATAGATTTATTAAAAACAGAATGGCTTGATGTAGTATTTGCACATAAGAACAAGAAATACGGGGCTTACGAGCTGCGTAAGGAAAGTTCTGCAATTACGACAAGAGCCTTATTTATAGCATCGGCTATTTTTGTGCTGGTGTTTATAGCGCCTAAGATCCTGAGTGTGATCAAAGGTAAATTGCCTGAAGACAACGAGGTAAAGCAGGTAGAGGTAGTGGGTTGCACCACCTCCGCCGGTAAACCCGGAAACACCTCCGCCACCACCGGTAGAGCCGCCACCTCCTAAACAGGACCAGGTTAAATTCCCTCCTCCGATTGTTAAACCGGACAATGAGGTGGTTGACAAGGAGCCTGTTCAGATAGAGGACCTTAAAAAAGCGGATCCGGGCCAGAAAACCATTGCCGGTGATCCTGATGCGGATATCGTAATTGCTACTGCAGCAGGTGAAGGCCCTAAGCAGGCAGCAGTTGTGGAAGATACCAAGGTGTATGACTTTGTGAGCATTGAAACTCAGCCAGGTTTCCCTGGTGGTATGGAGAAATTTTATGCTTACCTGAGAAAAGCAGTGAAGTATCCTCCTGTAGCACAGGAGAACAATATCCAGGGTAAAGTATTCTTATCGTTCGTTGTTGAGAAAAACGGTGAACTGACAGATATTAAAGTGGAAAGAAAACTTGGTGGTGGTACCGATGAGGAAGCCATTAGGGTATTAAAAGCCAGTCCACGCTGGACCCCTGGTATTCAAAATGGTAAACCTGTACGTGTAAAGTATAATATTCCAATCAGCTTTACCTTATCGAATTAGAATGTTTAATTTTGAAACATTTAAACAGAAATCGCCTCAACAGCGATTTCTGTTCATTTTAGGCCTGGTCATGTTCCTCTTTTACCTGATCCTTGGTGGAATGCTGATCTTCGGAACCCAGTTGCTGAACCAGATCCAGCCGCTTTACAGGATGCTCCTGGGCGGTTTATTGATCATATATGCGTTGATCAGGTTTACACGCTTAATTAACCAGAAGCCGGAAGAAGATTAAAGGAAACGGGCTTACAGATTTAACAACAGATTTAGGATGAAAAACTTCAGTTTTATACTTTTATTGGCGGTATTTGCGGCTTGCAAACAGAAGCCTAAACCTGCAGTTGTAGAGGAAACACGTACCTCGGGCAGTGTGAAAATGCTGGTTGATGAGTCTTTCTCTGAAGTACTGGCCAGCCAGATTGAAGTGTTTAAAACGGATTATCCGGACAGTAAGTTTACAATAACTGAAGGAAATGAACAGCAGATTATCCCAACCTTTTTAAACGACAGCGTAAGGGTGATCATTTTATCAAGAATGCTGACTGCTGATGAGGATAAAATTTATAGAAGCAGAAGCATCGTTCCAAAAACCTCGAGATTTGGGATTGACGGAATCGCCCTGATAACAGGGAAAAATGAACCGGATACCAATATTACAGTAAATGAGGTGATAGAGATGATGAAAGGTAATGCTGCGGGTGGTAAACAACTGGTATTTGACAATGCCTATTCCAGTACCCTGAGGTATTTTAAGGACCTTGCAGGTATAAAAACACTGCCTGCCAGGGGTGTTTATACACTAAAGACCAATAATGACGTTATTAAGTATGTTGCAGATCATAAAGGGTTTATAGGAGTAGTTGGTGTAAACTGGCTGATTGCGAATAAGGACAGCATGTCAGTTTATCTGACTAAAGTAAAGCCAATGGGGGTTAAGAACCTTAAAGGCAAAAAAGGGGACAATGCGTACTACAAGCCTACACAGGCCAATTTAATAGATGGCATTTATCCGTTTTTAAGAAATATTTATATTATTGACGCCGAGGGCAGAAATGGTTTAGGCACAGGTTTTGCAACATGGTTGGTAAGTCCGAGGGGACAGCTGATTGTACTTAAATCTGGATTGGGGCCGCATAAGATGGCTTCTAGAGATTTTAATTTTAAGAATACAAACTAAATTTTATATTTGAAAAGTGAAGCCCGCGTTTCTGGCTTCATAACAATCTAAAAATAAAAAGTAAACGAATGAAAATGACAAAGAAAGCAATAACCTTAGGTTTAGGTTTAGTAGTGATGGGTTCTGCCTCTTTTGCTCAGAGCTTAAGTGACGCAAAAAAGGCGATAGATGCCGAGCAGTATCAGAAAGCGACTTCGATGCTTAAAACATTGGTGAGTTCACAGGCCAGCAAAGGCGAGAACTACTATAATTTAGGCGAGGTTTACCTGAAGATGGATTATGTGGATTCGGCACGTGCAGTATTTACCAAAGGTGTTACAGCTGACCCAAAGAATTCATTAAATTATATTGGTCTGGGAGAGGCTGATCTGGTTTCCAATAACCCGACATCAGCAAAAACCAATTTTGCAAAGGCAGTGGAGGTTTCTTCGAAAAAAGATTGGATTCCTCAGTTGTATATAGGAAAAGCCTATATTGCTACTGATAAGCCTGATTTTGAAGCCGCTTTGCCTTATTTACAAAAAGCAGAAGAATTGGATGCAAATGATAAAGATGCTGAAACTTTTATTGCGCTAGGTGATTATTATGCCTTGCAAAAGAAAAATTCTGAGGCTTTACAAAACTACATGAGAGCGGGAAATATCAATGAGAGTATTTTAAGGGCCCCTGTTCAGATTGGAAGAATGTACAAAGAATCAAGAGCATTTACCGAGTCTGAGCAGCAATTAAAAGAGGTGATCGCTAAAGATGCCAATTATGGACCTGCTTACAGGGAGATCGCTGAACTTTATATGCAGTGGGCTATCCAGATGCCAAACGAATTTGCAGCTAAATCTGCCCAGGCCCTGGAAAACTATAAAAAATATCTTGACCTGACCGACAAATCTTATGAATCAAGATTGCGTTATGCCCAGTTTCTGTTCTATGCAAAGGATTTTAAAACCCTTGAGCAGGAATCTGCAACTCTGCAGCAAATGAACCCCAATGACCCTAAAAATCTTGTGGTAACAAGGTTGCGTGGTTATTCGGCATTCGAGAACAAGAACTTCCCTCAAAGTTTGGAATACATGAACGATTTCTTTGCAAAAGCCAAAGATACAAGCCGTATTGTAGCTTCAGATTACTTATATCTGGGAAGGGCTCAGCTGGCAGCCGGAAACGATAGCCTGGCCTTGATCAACATTACCAAAGCAGTTGAGAAGGATTCTACGAATGTTGAAGCATTGGCTGATGTGGCAAAAGCTTATTTTGATGCTAAAAAATATGCGAAATCTGCACAGGTGTACGACAAGGTGATCAAAGCTGGTCCGAATGCAAAAGGCGTATTGTACAGCTATTTTTATGATGGCCTGGCTTATTATTTCGATTACGCCAATCAGTACAGTGCCAAATTGAACCCTTCAAAAGACCTGTTGGTTAAAGCTGATTCTGCTATTGCAAAAGTAGCGCAGCTTGCCCCTGAAACCACGGATGCTTATCTGTACAGAGGACGGATCAATAACCTGCTTGACGATGAAGCCAATCCTAAGGGACTATTGGTGCCTCATTATGAAATGTTCATCAAAAAAGTAACCGTTGACAAGCCTGATCTTGCTCCTGCAAATGCCAGAAAATTATCTGAAGCATATGATAACCTGGCAGGTTTTTATGCGATAAGCGATAAGGCAAAAGCTATTGACTACCTGAATAAAAGTATTGCGGCTAACCCGGCTGGTACTTTTGCTCCGGCTAAACTGAAAGAGTTAACCGCTCCTGCAGCTAAGGCCCCGGTAAAGAAAAAGTAATGAATTAAATAATAAATGGAAAGGCAGGGTTGTTATCCTGCCTTTTTGTTTTATTTTTGTCCCAAAATATTTTCAAATGGAAACGCAAAGTGTACCTGTAGATTTTTTACCCATCATATTTCAAGTTGTTGTTGCTTTAGGCTTTGTGGTGACAACCCTGATCGCTACACACCTTTTAGGTCCGAGCAGAAAGACCAAGGATAAACTGGAAACATTTGAAGCGGGGATTAAAACGATTGGGAATGCCCGTCAGCCTTTTTCTATCAAGTATTTCCTGGTAGCGATCCTGTTTGTGCTGTTTGATGTAGAGGTGATTTTTATGTACCCCTGGGCAGTTAATTTCAGAGAGCTGGGTATGACAGGTATGATAGAGATGTTCGTATTTATGGGCACTTTACTACTGGGCTTTATTTATGTTTTGAAGAAGAAAGCACTGGATTGGAATTAATTATTTAGATCGGTTCTAAATGCAGATGGTGTAGATCATTTGCATCAAAAAATTGTAAATTTGTGGTTCATTCTTTAAAGGAATGAGCCTTTTTCGTTTTGTATCATGAGTGACATCAATATAGTAGAAGCGCCGCCAGGCATCGAAGGTTCTGGCTTTTTTGCCACCTCTTTAGATAAAGTTATTGGTTTGGCCCGCTCACATTCCTTATGGCCTTTGCCCTTTGCTACCTCATGTTGCGGTATAGAGTTTATGGCAACAATGGGTTCCCATTATGATTTTGGCCGTTTTGGTTCTGAGCGCCTGAGCTTTTCTCCGCGTCAGGCCGATTTGCTGATGGTAATGGGTACGATCGCCAAGAAAATGAGCCCCGTTTTGAAACAGGTTTATCTGCAAATGGCCGAGCCCCGTTGGGTGATGGCTGTAGGTGCCTGTGCATCGAGCGGTGGTATATTTGATACCTATTCGGTTTTACAGGGGATTGATGAAATCATCCCTGTGGATGTGTATGTGCCAGGTTGTCCGCCAAGGCCGGAAGCAATTCTGGATGGTTTTGGAAAGATACAGGAGCTGGTGAGAAACGAGTCGTCAAGAAGAAGGAACTCTGAGCAGTACAAGGAAATGTTGGCTTCATACGGAATACTATAATGGCAGAATTGATTAATCAAGCGATAGTTGAAGCACTAGGCGCAAAGTTTGGTGATAAGGTTATTGGGGTAAACGAGCCTTATGGCCTGCTTACTTTTGAGACGACTAAAGACGTGATCATCGAGGTTTTAAAATTCCTTAAAGATAGCGGTGAAAATGATGTCACCGGTTTTAATTTCTTAACTGACATTACCGCCGTACATTATCCTGAAAAAAAACATGGTATTGCTGTTGTCTATCACCTGCACAACATGGTTAAAAAGGTCAGGGTTAGGATTAAGGTGTTTATTGATGAGCACAATCCTGTTATTCCTACGGCTACTTCCATCTGGAATGGTGCCAACTGGATGGAACGCGAAACTTATGACCTGTTCGGTGTGAAATTTGAAGGGCATCCTGATCTGAGAAGAATATTAAACATGGACGAGCTGGGTGTACACCCGATGCTGAAACAATATCCTTTAGAGGATCCGAACAGAGTAGATAAAAAAGACGAATACTTTGGTAGATAAGTACATATGAATCACAATCAACCAGTATATACAGATAATGATCCGCAGAGTGAGTTGGTGACCCTTAACCTGGGCCCTACACACCCGGCAACACATGGTGTTTTTCAGAATGTGTTACAGATGGATGGAGAGCGCATTGTAAGTGGTGTGTCTACCATAGGGTATATTCACCGTGCCTTTGAAAAAATAGCTGAACACAGGCCTTTTTACCAGATCACCCCTCTAACAGACAGGTTAAACTATTGCTCATCGCCCATCAACAATATGGGCTGGCACATGACGGTAGAAAAACTATTGAACATACAGATGCCAAAGCGTGTGGATTACCTGCGGGTAATTATCATGGAGCTGGCGCGTATTTCTGACCACATCATCTGTAACACGATCATTGGGCAGGATACCGGTGCCACTACCACCTTTTTGTACCTGTTTCAGTTCAGAGAGCATATTTATGAGATTTACGAAGAGATCTGTGGGGCCCGTTTAACCACAAATATTGGTCGGATTGGTGGGTTTGAGCGCGATTTTAATGCTATTGCCTTTGCCAAGATCAATAAATTTTTAAAAGAGTTCCCTGTGGCTTTACGCGAATTTGAAAATTTGCTGAACCGCAACAGGATCTTTATAGACCGTACCTCGGGTGTGGCCTGCGTTACAGCAGAGCAGGCTTTGGACTACAGCTGGACTGGTCCTTTACTGCGTGCCACCGGGGTGGATTATGATGTTCGGGTAAGTGAGCCCTATTCTTCTTATGAGGATTTCGATTTTGAAGTTCCAGTAGGTACTGCCGGCGATATTTACGACCGTTACCTGGTGCGTAATGAAGAAATGTGGCAGAGTGTGCGTCTGATTGAACAGGCTTTGGAGAAATTGAAAAAGGAACCAGCTGGTATTTTTCATGCTGATGTTCCGGAATTCTATTTGCCGGCCAAAGAAGAAGTATACAACAATATGGAAGCATTGATCTATCACTTTAAAATTGTGATGGGAGAAATCGATGCCCCTAAGGCAGAAGTTTACCACGCGGTAGAGGGTGGTAACGGTGAGCTTGGCTTTTATCTGATCAACGACGGTGGAAGAACACCTTACCGTTTGCATTTCAGGAGACCTAGTTTTATAAATTATCAAATGTTTGCACCCATGAGTAAAGGTATGTTGTTATCGGATGCCATTATCAACATGAGTAGCATGAATATTATTGCAGGAGAATTAGATGCTTAAAGTAGAAGAACAACAACCTGTAGAGTTTTCACCGGCTTTGTTAACAAAGTTTGATGAGATCGTTAAAAGATATCCGGAGGGTAAGCATAAATCTGCTTTGCTGCCTATACTGCATGAAGTTCAGGCAGAGCTGGGCTGGTTGAGCGCTGCTGCGATGGATAAAGTGGCTGCTTATCTGGACATTCAGGATATTGAAGTATATGAAGTAGCTTCGTTTTACAGCATGTACTTTTTAAAGCCACAGGGCAAATATGTGCTGGAAGTGTGCAGAACCGGACCTTGTTGTCTGGTTGGTGCCGAAAAGCTGATGGGGCATATTGAAAATAAGCTTGGTGTGAAGGAAAATGAGGTAACTGCGGATGGGCTGTTTAGCTGGAGAGGGGTAGAATGCCTTGCTGCCTGCGGTTATGGTCCGGTTTTACAGATTGGCCCTGAATATACATTTTACGAAAACCTGAACGAGCAAAAGGTTGACGAATTGATAGAAGATTTACGCAAAAAATAATGGGACGTAAACTATTATTAGAACATATTAACGTACCAGGCATCAATACACTTGATGTTTATCGCCAGAAAGGCGGGTACCGCGCTGTAGAAAAGGCTTTGAAAACGCTTACACCTGATGATGTAGTGGAAGAGGTGAAAAAGTCGGGCTTACGCGGCCGTGGTGGTGCAGGATTCCCTACTGGAATGAAATGGAGTTTTTTGGCTAAACCTGATGGGGTGCCGCGTTACCTGGTCTGCAATGCAGATGAGTCTGAACCGGGTACTTTTAAGGACCGCTACCTGATGACGCATATTCCGCATGCATTGATAGAAGGCATGATCGTTTCCAGTTTTGCGCTGGGCGCAAATACTTCCTACATCTATGTACGGGGAGAGATGATGCCGCAGATCCGTATCCTGGAAAAGGCAATAGCGGAAGCAAAAAACGCAGGTTTCCTGGGTAAAAACATCCTGGGATCGGGTTACGACCTGGAGCTGTATGTGCAACCAGGCGGGGGTGCTTACATCTGTGGCGAAGAAACCGCTTTGCTGGAATCGTTGGAAGGTAAGCGTGGTAATCCAAGGATTAAACCTCCTTTCCCTGCCATTGCCGGCTTGTATGGCTGTCCTACGGTAGTGAACAATGTAGAATCTATTGCTGCCGTTGTACCCATTGTCAATGATGGGGGTGAGGAGTACGCAAAGATCGGTATTGGCCGCAGTACAGGAACCAAACTGATCTCGGCTTCGGGTAATTTGGTGCGGCCGGGGGTTTATGAAATTGAGCTGGGTTTACCGGTTGAAGAATTTATCTATTCAGACGAATGGTGCGGTGGCATTGCCAATGGCAAACGTTTGAAAGCAACTGTTGCCGGTGGATCATCAGTGCCGGTACTGCCTGCTAATCTGACCTTAAAGCTGGCCAACGGTGAGCCGAGGCTAATGAGCTACGAGTCCTTATCGGAAGGCGGTTTTGCTACGGGTACCATGATGGGATCGGGTGGTTTTATTGCTTTTGATGAAGACCAGTGCATCGTTAGGAACACCTGGAACTTCTCGAGGTTTTATCATCATGAGAGTTGCGGACAATGTTCGCCCTGCCGTGAAGGGACAGGCTGGATGGAGAAGGTATTGCACAGGCTGGAATATGGCCATGGCAAAATGAGCGACATTGACCTGCTGGTGGATGTATCTAAAAAGATAGAAGGGAATACGATTTGTCCGCTTGGTGATGCTGCCGCATGGCCGGTTGCAAGTGCGATCAGACATTTCAGGGATGAATTTGAATGGCATGTAAAGGAGCCGGTGAAGTGCCTGGACACCAATTACGGGCTGGCAAATTATGCTGAGCCAATTGCCAGGGCCGTTACGACAGAGAATTAACTTCAGACAAAAGAATAGCTGCAACAATGAGTGATAAAGTTAAGGTAACCATAGACGGAATAACAGTAGAAGTAGCGCCAGGTACCTCTATTCTGAATGCTGCCAGGCAGATAGGGGGGGATATTGTACCGCCTGCAATGTGCTATTATTCTAAATTAGAAGGCAGTGGCGGTAAGTGCCGTACCTGTATTGTTAAGGTAAGCAAGGGTTCTGAAAAGGATCCCCGTCCGATGCCCAAACTGGTTGCATCATGCCGTACCACAGTAATGGATGGCATGGAAGTGATGAACATTACTTCGCCTGAAGTAATTGAAGCACGCAGTGGCGTGGTAGAAATGCTGCTGATCAACCATCCGCTGGATTGCCCGGTTTGCGACCAGGCCGGCGAGTGCGACCTTCAGAATTTGGGTTATGAGCATGGTTTACAGAAAACCAGATATGAGTTTGAGCGCCGTACTTTTGAACGTATAGACATTGGCGATAAGATACAGCTGCACATGAACAGGTGCATTTTATGCTACCGTTGTGTGTTTACTGCCGATCAGATCACGAATAAAAGGGTACATGGCATATTGAACAGGGGCGACCATTCGGAGATTTCCACTTATATTCAGACTGCGGTAGACAATGATTTTTCGGGCAACGTAATTGATGTTTGTCCGGTTGGTGCCTTAACAGATAAAACGTTCAGGTTTAAGAACCGGGTATGGTTTACCAAACCTATTGATGCACACAGAGATTGCCCTACCTGTAGTGGTAAGGTGACCTTATGGTATAAAGGAGAGGATGTACTGAGGGTTACTGCAAGAAAAGACATTTACGGTGAGGTGGAGGAATTTATCTGCAATACCTGCAGGTTTGACAAGAAAAAAACGTCTGACTGGGTAATTGAGCATCCGACACACATCAGTGATACTTCTGTGATTTCCTCTAACCACTATGAAACTTTAAAACCCCTGCCGGTCATTCAAAATAACCCGCAATTGCAGGCAGCGAATAAGGTTGAACTAGAAAAAACCACTAAATTCTAATGGATATAGCTTTTGTAATCGAAAAATTTGTACTTGTAGCTATCATTTTTGGTATCAGTTTGCTGATTGCCATGTATTCTACGTATGCAGAAAGAAAAGTGGCAGCCTTTTTACAGGACAGACTTGGACCAGACAGAGCCGGTCCTGCAGGAATGTTCCAGCCTTTGGCCGATGGTTTAAAGATGTTTATGAAGGAAGAAATCATTCCTTCAAATGCGAGCAAATGGTTGTTCATGGTTGGGCCTGGCCTGGCGATGCTTACTGCTTGCATTGGTACTGCCGTGATCCCATGGGGAAGTCCGGTTACCATTGACGACAGGGTGGTCCCTTTACAGGTAACCGATATCAATGTGGGCCTGCTGTATATCTTTGGTGTAGTTTCACTGGGGGTATATGGGGTTATGATTGGTGGCTGGGCTTCAAACAACAAATATTCTTTGCTGAGTGCCATCAGGGCCGCTTCGCAGAACATCAGTTATGAAATTGCCATGGGCTTGTCTATCATAGCCCTGTTATTGGTAACCAATACGCTGAGCTTAAAAGAAATTGTGGAGCAGCAGCATGGCTGGCACTGGAATGTACTGTATCAGCCACTGGGCTTTATCCTGTTTATGGTGTGTTCATTTGCTGAGACCAACAGGGCACCTTTCGATTTGCCTGAATGTGAAACGGAACTGATCGGGGGCTACCATACTGAATATTCTTCCATGAAACTGGGTTTCTATCTGTTTGCAGAGTACATCAATATGTTTGTTTCGGCAGCAGTAATGGCCACCTTATATTTTGGTGGATATAATTATCCCGGAATGGATTGGATGGCCACATTATTGGGGCCAACCTGGGCGCCACTTTTTGGTACCTTGGTGTTCTTCGTTAAAATATTTGTATTTATATTTTTCTTCATGTGGGTACGCTGGACCATTCCGCGTTTCCGCTATGATCAACTGATGCATTTAGGCTGGAAAGGACTGATCCCTCTGGCGATAGCGAACATCGTGATCACAGGTATTGTGATCGCAATAATTGAAAAGTTTTAAAGCCCGCAATGCGGATAAACAATAAGGAGGTTTAATGGAACCATTGACCAGTAAAAAGAAAGTATTAGAAAAAAAGCCCTTAACGCTTGCCGAGCGACTTTACCTGCCGGCAATTGCTAAAGGTATGGCGATCACCATCAGTCACTTTTTTAAAAAGGAGGCCACCATCCGTTATCCGGAAGTGGAAAGGGAATTCTCTACCAATTTCAGGGGGATGCACTCTTTAAAAAGGGATGAGGAAGGAAGGGAGCGTTGTACAGCTTGCGGACTTTGTGCGCTTTCCTGCCCTGCAGAAGCAATTACGATGATTGCTGCTGAGCGTAAACCCGAAGAAAAGGAGCTGTACCGCGAAGAGAAATACGCTTCGGTATATGAGATCAACATGCTGCGCTGCATATTCTGCGGTTTATGTGAAGAGGCTTGTCCGAAAGAAGCGATTTACCTGGATGGCCCCATAGTGCCGGCCGATTATTTGCGCAAAGACTTTATTTACGGTAAAGACAAGCTGGTAGAGGCGCCATTAGATAAATAGAAAATAAATAAACTAAACAAAGAAAATTAATGGGTACATCGGTATTCTATTTTGTAGCAGCATTAAGTGTCATATTTTCCTTACTGGTCATCTTTTCAAAGAACCCAGTGCACAGCGTGCTGTACCTGATCGTTACATTCTTCACTTTTACGGTCCATTATGTCCTGCTGAATGCACAATTTCTGGCCGTTGTGAACTTTATCGTTTACATGGGGGCCATTATGGTGCTGTTCCTCTTTGTGCTGATGTT
The DNA here is from genome assembly GCF_000023825.1 of Pedobacter heparinus DSM 2366. Classification (NCBI taxonomy): domain Bacteria; kingdom Pseudomonadati; phylum Bacteroidota; class Sphingobacteriia; order Sphingobacteriales; family Sphingobacteriaceae; genus Pedobacter; species Pedobacter heparinus. The sequence goes on along the minus strand of NC_013061.1, from coordinate 4,916,552 downwards.
GCTCAACCTGAACAAAGATAATGAGCCGCTCAAATCGGGCCTGGTAAAGGTGGTTGGTGTAATTGCCGGATGTTGTTTGCTGGTTACGCTGGCAGGTGCATTGAAAGCTACGGCCCTTTCAGATCCTGTGGTATTGAGAAACCCTAATCTGGGACTGGTAAAAAGCCTGGGAAAAGAGTTGTTTGGTCCGTTTATGCTGCCATTTGAGCTTTGCTCTATTTTGCTGCTTTCGGCAATGGTGGGTGCTATATTGTTAACTAAAAAAGAAAAAGTATAATGGGGAACATTACTCAGGAATTACAAGGGGTTCCGCTTAACCATTACATCTGGCTAAGTGCTATTATTTTCACCATTGGTGTGATCGGTGTTTTAACACGCAGAAATGCAATTGTGATCTTCATGTCTGTAGAGCTGATGCTGAATGCGGTGAATTTATTGTTAACCGCTTTTTCGGTACATAACAATGATCCTTCGGGACAGGTATTTGTATTTTTCATTATGGCCCTGGCCGCCGCAGAAGTTGCAGTAGGCCTGAGTATCATTGTAATGGTTTACAGAAATACACAATCTACAGATATAAATGTGTTGAATCGCCTTAAGTGGTAATTATTAAGAAGAATATAAGATGATAAATTTAGTTTGGCTGGTTCCGTTGATCCCTCTGTTAGGCTTTGTAATTAATGGCCTTGGCAGAAATTCATTATCCAAAAGCCTGATCGGTTTTATAGGGAGCAGTGTCATATTCATTTCATTTGCCATTAGCTTGGGGATATTTTTTGAGCTGGGTGCTGATGCGAACAAATCGCACGAAATATTTCTTTTTAACTGGATCAGTGCCGGAACACTCGAGATTCCCTTGTCCTTCCTGGTAGATCCATTGAGTTCTTTAATGCTGCTGATCATTACCGGTGTAGGTTTTCTGATCCACATTTATTCTATTGGCTATATGCATAGCGATGAGGGTTTTGGTAAGTTTTTCAGTTACCTGAACCTGTTCATTTTCTTTATGTTGCTGCTGGTTTTAGGCTCCAACTATATTGTGATGTTTATTGGCTGGGAGGGTGTAGGACTTTGTTCTTATCTGCTGATCGGCTTTTGGTACACCAACAGCAGTTATGCTTCGGCCGCCAAAAAAGCATTTGTAATGAACCGTATTGGCGACCTTGGCTTTTTACTCGGTGTATTTCTGATCTTTACTACTTTTGGAAGTGTAGAGTTTGGTAAAATCTGGCCTCAGGCTGCCAATATGCTGCCAGGTAATGGTACCATTGCTTTAATTGCCTTATTGCTGTTTATCGGTGCCTGCGGTAAATCTGCCCAGCTGCCTTTATTTACCTGGCTGCCGGACGCGATGGCGGGTCCAACTCCGGTTTCTGCCCTGATCCACGCAGCCACGATGGTTACTGCTGGTATTTATATGATCGCCAGATCGAACCTGCTGTTTGACCTGGCCCCGATGATCCAGCATGTCATTGCCATTGTTGGCCTGGCTACGGCCATTGTTGCGGCCATTATTGCACTTACACAAACAGATATTAAAAAGGTCCTGGCCTATTCAACCGTATCCCAATTGGGCTATATGTTCTTAGGTTTGGGGGTTGGTGCGTATAATGGTGCGTTCTTCCATGTCATAACGCATGCTTTCTTTAAAGCATTATTGTTCTTATGTGCAGGTTCGGTGATCCATGCCTTGCACCACGAACAGGATATGCGCCATATGGGTGGCCTGCGTAAAAAATTACCGGTTACTTTTATCACCATGCTGATCGGTACCATTGCCATTGCTGGTTTACCTCCATTCTCGGGCTTCTTTTCTAAAGATGAAATTTTAGCCCATGTTTATCTGCATGATAAAGTGATGTGGGGAATTGCCGTATTTGGGGCTTTCTTAACTGCATTTTATATGTTCAGGATGTTGTTCCTTACTTTTTACGGAAAGTACCGCGGTACACACCATGCAGAAGAGAATATTCATGAATCACCAAAATCCATGACTGTTCCTTTAATTGTCCTGGCTGTTTTATCTGCCTTTGGCGGAATAATAGGCATCCCTGAGGCATTGGGTGGTAACCACTGGTTGTCACACTGGCTGTCACCAGTGATTAAACATGTTGCTGAAGCCCCGGATCATGCTACAGAATACATGCTGATGGCAGTTTCTGTAGTTGGTGTGCTGGTCTCTATCGGAGTAGCGTATGGTAAATACGTGAAACAAAACCACATCCCTGTACCCGATGAAGCCAAACGCCCGGCATTGGCCAGTCTGTCTTACCACAAGTTTTATTTTGATGAAATATATGATGCGTTGATCAGAAAGCCTTTGGATGCAATCTCCGGGTTTTTATATAAAATTGTGGACAATAAGATTGTAGATGGCATTGTAAACGGTTTGGGCTGGACAGCTGCTGAGGGGAGTAAAGGCTTGCGCCTGCTCCAGTCCGGAAACGTAGGCTTTTATATTTTTATGATGGTGGTAGGCATCATCTCGTTGTTATTGTATACTTATTTATCTCTATAAAAGATCGTTCAAGAAAAGATAATGGAACAACTTTTACTACTTCTTCTATTTTTACCATTGGTTGGCGCCTTGGTTACCGCATTTTCCGGAAATGCAGCAAAGCATGTTGCATTGGTTTCGGCAATCGCTTCTCTGGCCCTGGCCCTGGTTATGGTATGTAATTTTATACCAGATGCCAGTACGCAGTTTATGGTAAATTGTCCATGGATAAAAGACCTGGGTATCAGTTTTCATGCAGGTGTGGATGGGATCAGCATGATCACTATCCTGCTGACCAATGTACTGGTTCCATTGATCATCCTTTCGGCGTACCAGCACCAGTATAAAAGTGCAAATGCCTTTTTTGCACTGATCCTGTTTATGCAGAGCGGATTGCTGGTGGTGTTCACGGCCATGGATGCATTTCTTTTCTATATCGGATGGGAAGCAGCTTTGATCCCTATTTACTTTATATGTGCCATATGGGGTGGCAAGGACCGTATCCGGGTAAACATGAAATTCTTTGTGTATACCATTGCAGGTTCTTTGTTTATGCTGCTGGGTATCATTTACCTTTATTTACAGAACCCTGCCAATAATTTTGACATACAGGCATTTTATAGCCTGAATTTAGATTCGACCCAGCAGGCCTGGATATTCTGGGCGTTCTTTGTGGCCTTTGCCATTAAAATGCCAATATTTCCTTTCCATACCTGGCAGCCGGATACCTATACAGAAGCACCTGCTGCCGGAACCATGTTACTTTCGGGTATCATGCTAAAAATGGGTATTTATGGGGTGATCAGGTGGTTGTTGCCTGTTGTGCCTGCGGGTGTGCAGGAATGGGGGCAGCTGGCCATCATCCTGTCTGTCATTGGTGTGGTATACGCTTCACTGATTGCTTTTACCCAGAAGGATGCCAAACGTCTGGTGGCTTATTCCTCTATCGGACACGTAGGCCTGATCTCGGCAGGTATTTTTGCGTTAAATGTGCAGGGAATGCAGGGTGCAATGATCCAGATGCTAAGCCATGGTATTAACGTGATCGGTCTTTTCTTTGTACTGGATATTATTGCAAGCCGCGTGCATACCTATAAAATTGCGGAACTTGGCGGGATTGCCAAACAAGCCCCTAAACTGGCTATTGTATTCCTGATCATTGTTTTGGGAACTGTTGCTTTGCCGGGTACAAACGGTTTTATAGGCGAGTTCCTCCTGCTGATCGGTATTTATCAGTATAACCTTTGGGCGGCCGTATTTGCAGGATTGACCATCATTTTCGGTGCAGTATATATGTTCAGGATGTACCAGAACATCATGCTGGGCAAGACCAATGAACTGACCATTGGCTTTACCGACATAAAAGGATCGGAGCAGGTTGTATTGTACATCATTTGTGCACTTGTTATTGTTTTGGGCGTATATCCTAAACCAATTTTGCAACTGTCAGAAGCATCAGTACAACATTTAATAGAACAGGTAACTCAAAAATTAACATCGGTAAACTAAGGAAATGAATATCATTATAACAATAACTGTTACAGCTTTAGTGGTGCTTTACGCAGGTTTGTTTAAAGCTAAAAAAGCGTTATTACCCCTTACCTTACTTGGTTTGCTGGTTTCGCTGGCGTTTGTGGTTACAGCCTGGGACACCAATCAAACCTATTATGGGATGATGCAGATGGATAATTTCGCGCTGGCTTTTACCGGGCTGACCATAGCAGGTACTTTCCTTATATTTTTGCTTACCCAAAATTATTTTGCTGCAAACAGCGAAAACATAGCTGAATATTTTACGCTGATACTTTTTGCACTTGCAGGTATAGTGATCATGGTTTCCTACAAAAATATGTCGATGCTGTTTATCGGACTGGAAATCATGTCAGTCAGCCTGTACATCCTTGCAGGCATCCGGAAAAGCAATTTTGCCTCGAATGAAGCTTCTTTAAAGTATTTTCTGATGGGCGCTTTTTCAACCGGATTTTTGCTGTTCGGCATCACGCTGATCTATGGGGCTACAGGATCTTTTGACCTTGATACCATCAACCAGTATTTGGTTGGTAACTATAAAGCCATTTCCCCGATGTTTTATCCGGGAGTGATCCTGCTGATGATCGGCCTGTGTTTTAAAATTGGCGCTGCACCCTTTCACTTCTGGACACCCGATGTATATGAAGGGGCACCAACGCTGATCACAACGTTCATGTCTACCATTGTGAAAACAGCAGGCTTTGCTGCTTTTTTACGCTTGTTTGCAGGTACGCTGGCACCTCTGCACGATTTCTGGCTGCCACCACTAATGGGTATTGTTTGTCTTACCTTGCTGATCGGTAATGTAACGGCCTTATTTCAGAAAAACTTTAAAAGAATGCTGGCCTATTCCAGTATTTCACATGCAGGTTATCTGTTGTTCTCGCTGGTTACCTTAACTGCAAATTCTTCGGGTAATGTATTTGTTTATGCTACGGCCTATACTTTTGCAACCATTGTTGCCTTTGCTGTATTGATCCTGGTTAAACAAAAAACAGGCAATGATAATTTTGAAAGCTTTAATGGCCTGGCTAAGCGTAACCCCTTAACGGCATTGATGCTTACTGTTGCCATGTTGTCACTGGCCGGTATCCCGCTTACTGCCGGTTTTATTGGTAAGTACCTGATGTTTGTAAACGTTATGACGGAATACCAGGTGTACCTGGTGGCCTTTGCCATCTTAAATGCGCTGGTAGGATTCTATTATTATTTTAAAGTAATTGTGGCGATGTACTTCCGCGATGGACATGAAACCCAGCTGCAAACGCCCTTTCAATACCAGGTGGTACTCATTTTATCGGCACTGATCACGCTGTTTTTAGGGATATACCCATCCGTAATTTTAAATTTGATATAGTCACTTCTATAGATAATTATTAGTAGTTTTACGAATAATTGAAATATGCAAGATTTCTGGAATTCGTTACAGCACTTCATTGATCCCGAAAAATTACTTAGAGAAGGTGGTTTTTACGTTGTAATGTTTGTGATCTTTGCCGAGACAGGTTTGTTCTTCGGGTTTTTTCTTCCCGGAGATTATCTTTTGTTTCTTGCCGGGATGTTTGTCGCAACAGATAAATTAGATGTAAATATATACGTCCTGATCTTTGGGTTGTGTGTATCTGCTGTTTCAGGTAATTTTGTTGGCTATTGGTTTGGCCGAAAGACCGGGCCGGTGCTATACCACCGGAAAGAATCTTTCTTCTTTAAACGACGTTATTTAAAGGCTGCCGAGGAATATTACCACAAACAGGGGGCCTTTGCCCTGATCATGGGCAGATTTGTACCAATAGTAAGGACTTTTGCACCGATTTTTGCTGGTGTTGTAAAATTAGATTTTAAAAGATTTGCTTTATATAACATTTCAGGTGCATTAATTTGGATAGCATCCTTAACTTTGCTCGGTTATTTTCTGGGCAAAAGATTTGAAAAAGAAATTAGTGACTATTTATTATATATAATTATAGGTTTTATTGTTATTACAACTATTCCGCTCATCGTTACATTTGTGAGAAAGAAAGTAGTGAAGGATAACAATGACGAATTATCAAATACTGAACAATAAAAATGAGTAAAGACGACCATCACCCTTGGCACAGTGTTTCTCCGGGCGATAACCTGCCGGAGATTGTGAATGCCATTATTGAAATTCCTAAAGGATCAAAAGCGAAGTACGAAATTGATAAGGATTCCAATCTGATTAAACTAGACCGTGTGCTGTTTTCTTCAGTGATGTATCCTGCAAATTATGGATTTATCCCGCAAACTTATTGCGATGACAATGACCCATTGGACATCCTGGTACTGTGTTCTGTGGATGTTTACCCAATGACCATTATCGAAGCCAAGGTAATTGGCGTGATGCACATGGTAGACAACGGAGAACAGGATGACAAGATCATTGCTGTGGCCAAGAACGACATGTCGGTTAATTACATTAATGATCTTGCCGAACTGCCTCCGCATACGATGAAAGAAATCGTAAAGTTTTTTCAGGATTACAAGGCATTAGAAGAAAAGAAAGTAACAATTGAACATTTACTGGGTGTACGTTATGCCCATAAAGTGATACAGGAAAGTATAGAGCTGTACGACAAGAAGTTTAGAAACAGATCTTAAATGGAAGCATTTAAAATATTTTTTACCTTTTTTCTGGTTGCCCTTAATGGCTTTTTTGTTGCTGCAGAGTTTGCAATAGTAAAAGTTCGGGCATCCCAGATTGAGATAAAAGCTAAGTCTGGTAGCCGGGTTGCGAATATCGCAAAGCACATTACCCAGCATTTAGATGGTTATCTGGCCGCTACACAACTGGGGATCACTTTGGCCTCACTGGGTTTGGGTTGGGTTGGCGAGTCGGTCATGCATAGCATTGTACACGACCTGCTGATCAATTTCTCCCTTTCGGAGATCTATATCACCTCTATTTCTACCGGAATAGCCTTCCTGTTCATTACGGTTATGCACATTGTTTTTGGAGAACTGGCCCCTAAATCGGTCGCCATTCAAAGGCCTGTGGCCACTACCCTTTTTATCGCACTGCCGCTGCAAGGTTTTTATTTGATATTCAGGCCATTTATCTGGGTATTAAACGGATTTGCGAATGTAGTACTTAAATTATTTGGGATCTCCAATGTTGGCGGACATGATTCTGTTCACAGTACTGAAGAGCTTTATTATTTGCTGGACCAGGGTAAGGAAAGCGGTGCGCTTGACACCAATGAACATGAGCTGATTAAAAACGTTTTTGATTTTAATGAGCGCGTGGTAAAAAATATTATGGTTCCAAGAACCAAAATTATGGGCGTAGAGCTTTCTACCCCAAAAAGAGAAGTTGTAGAAAAGATCATTGCAGAAGGATATTCCCGTTTGCCGGTGTATGATGATATTATTGATAAGATCATCGGTATTGTGCATGCGAAGGATATCCTTCCTTTACTGGCCGACAATAAGGAATGGGTGCTGGCCGACATCATCAGGAAGCCTTATTTTGTACCCGAGACCAAGAAGATCAACGACCTGCTGAGCGAGCTTCAGCAAAAACGCATACAGATAGCCATTGTGATCGACGAGTTTGGTGGCACAGCCGGTATGGTTACCCTCGAGGATATTGTGGAAGAGATCGTTGGGGAGATCCAGGATGAGTACGATGAAGAAAAGCCGACTGTAGAGAAAATATCGGATACGGAGTTTATTATCAATGCTTACGCTACTGTATACGATGTAAACGAGCACCTGCCACACGACCTGCCGGAAGATGAAGATTTTGATACGGTAGGAGGGCTGGTCTCCCATGCTTTTGGCAAAATACCTGAAGTGGGCGACAGTGAAGAATGTTATGGCTATTTATTTACCATTTTAAAGAAAACGGAACAAAATATAGAGACCATAAAGCTGGAACTGGTGATCAATAAGAGTGATATGATCGATCTACACTAAAATCAATACCATGCATGTTTTTTATACGCCTGACATCGGTTCGGATGTGTATGTATTAAATGAGGAAGAGAGCAGGCATTGCACCAGGGTATTGCGTCTGGGTACTGGTGCCGTTGTTTATCTGATTGATGGCATTGGCGGCCTGTATAAGGCCGAAATTACCGGTGAAACTAAAAGACAGGTAAATCTAAGGATCATTGAGGTCCAAAAAGAATATCACAAACGCCGGCATTACCTTCACATTGCTGTCGCACCTACAAAAAATATAGACCGGCTGGAGTGGTTCCTGGAAAAGGCTACTGAAATCGGCATTGAAGAAATCACCCCGGTGATCTGCGACAGGTCGGAACGTAAGGTGGTTAAAGAAGACCGTTTAAATAAAGTGATCACTGCCGCAGTAAAGCAGTCGTTACAAGCCTATCACCCCCGCTTAAACCCTCAAATTAGCCTATCAGCTTTTCTGAAGCAAAAGAATGACAGCCTTAAAATGATAGCCCATTGTGTAGATGCGGCAGCCAGACAGTACATTAGTGATGTGGTAAAGCCTGCGGGCAGCTATACGATACTGATCGGACCGGAAGGTGATTTTACAGGCCAGGAAATTGAAATGGCTTTGCAAAGCGGTTATAAACCCTTAACTTTAGGTAATACCCGGTTGCGGACAGAGACAGCTGCCTTAGCGGCATGTTTTGAAGTGAATTATTTGAACAGATGAGGATCAGGCTATTTGGACTTTTATTATTGGTGGTACTGCAAAGCAGCTTTTGGGTGCCCACCTATAAAATGGCCAAGCTGAAATACAACGGGGGTGGCGACTGGTATGCCAACCGTACTGCACTGCCTAACCTGATCGATTTCTGCAATAAAAACCTGAGCACAAATTTTGCTCCGCAGGAAGCCATCGTAGAAGTAGGCAGTACCGAATTGTTTAATTATCCTTTTGTATACCTGACAGGGCATGGTAATGTGGTATTCAGCACCGCTGAAGCCGGTAACCTGCGCAGGTATTTGATTGGTGGCGGTTTTTTGCATATTGACGACAACTATGGCCTCGACAAGTTTATCCGTACAGAGATGAAAAAGGTTTTTCCTGAACTGTCTTTCACTGAACTACCACCCAATCATAGCCTCTACAATCAGAAATTTAAATTCCCGAACGGCCTTCCAAAAATTCATGAACATGATGGCAAGCCGGCAAAAGGTTACGCATTGATCTGGCAGGGCAGGGTAGTTTGTTTTTACACCTATGAGTGCGATCTGGGCAATGGCTGGGAAGACTTTGGCACCTACCCTGATGACACACAAGAGAAACGCATGAGCGCGCTTAAAATGGGCGCTAACCTGATTCAATATGCCTTAACACAATAATTTAAACAGGCTGCAGTTATTGTGCAGCAGATAGAACCAGCTTATGAAAGTTAAAGTAAATGATCATTACGATTTTGATATCGAGCTTGCTCCTAAAGAGTTTAAAGCCAATGGCCAGGTCATAGCGCTTGATCCTGCAAAAATATCCGAGAACTATGTGCATGTCATTTATCAGAACAGGTCGTACAATATAGAACTGGTTTCAGCAGATAGGGCAGAAAAGAGCAGCGTGATTAAGGTAAACGGTGCATTATACCATATTGCTATACAGGACGAGTATGCCCCCTTGCTTAAGCAGCTCGGTTTAGATACGGCTATGGCTGGTAAAGTACAGGATGTTAAAGCCCCCATGCCCGGCCTGGTGCTGAATGTAATGGTTGAAGAAGGCCAGGAAGTAAATAAAGGGGATAACCTGCTGGTACTGGAAGCCATGAAGATGGAAAATATCATTAAATCGCCGGCCGGTGGTACAGTGAAGAAGGTACTGACCAGTAAAGGGGTTAAAGTGGAAAAGAACGAAGTCCTGATCCGGTTTTCGTAGCTATAGATTTAGACACATAAAAAAAGGGAAAACTGTTGTTTTCCCTTTTTTATGTGAATATTTTTAAGTTATTTTCCTTTGAATGGCTTTGCCTGTTTTGGCTTGAACTGAGGTTTTCCTGAAGACCTGATTTCCGGTGCGCCAAGCATGGTCATTGCGCAGCGGAAGCCTATATCTGCTGTAGCCTCATCTTGCTGCAGGTACCTTCTGCTGGCAGGGTTTAGCCATAGTGCCTGATCGTTCCATGAACCACCTTTATACACCCTCGATTTATCGTTAACCAGTGTAGTTTCTCCATACAGCTCGCTCTGAGGGTCTCTGTAGCCCCTTTGATCGGCATAAGTGTTCTTTAGCGAATCTGTCGGTTTTGCCGCTGCAGCCTGTTTTTCAGCCCAGGTCTGTTTCTTTGCATAAAGTGCATCTGTCATGACCGGTTTGTTGTATTTGTCGATCGCTATTTTTCCGGTTGCAGGATCGGCAATCTTTTTATCCTGGTAATAGTTACCCCTGTACGGGTTAAAGGCATCTGCTGCCTCGAAAGTATTGGAACGGTATACATCAGCAACCCATTCACTTACGTTTCCAGCCATATTGTAAAGGCCAAAGTCATTTGGGGTGTATGACCTGACATTCACCGTGATGCTCCCTTTATCGTTCAGTGAGCCGCCAACACCCATATAATCACCTTTGGTCCTTTTAAAGTTGGCCAGGATCAAACCCCGGGTACTTTTCTTGGCCGAGCTTAGGCCCAGACCACTCCAGGGATAAATTTTATTGCTGTTGATGTTCTCATATTGTGTATTGCCAATCAGGCCCAATGCGGCATATTCCCATTCGGCTTCAGTGGGCAGGCGGTAAGGCTGTTTTAAAATACCATCCTCCAGCCTTACATTTCTTTTAGGCGCGTTCCGGCCACCAGCGGCGGCAGTACCTGTGCCTGCTGCTGCATTGGACGGGTTCAGGTCTTTCATGGCATTTTTGCCTTTATCGTCGTACTGTCCGCTCAGGTAAGTATCCGTATTAAATGGCCCTGTAGGTCTTGGCGTGGCAGCGGCTGTAGCATTGCCCTTTGCAGCACCTCCATTTAGTTCTTTAAAAGTAGTCATGTAACCACGCTGGCGCAGTAAATATTCGTTCACCCTGTCGGTCCGCCATTCGCAATATCTGCCGGCCTGTTCCCATGAAACACCTACTACAGGATAGTCCTGATAGGCGGGGTGCCTTAAATAATTGTCTACATAAGGTTCGTTATACGAAAGCGGCCTGCGCCAAACCAGTGTATCGGGCATTTCATTGTAATAGTATTCGTAATCTTTAGGAAAATTGGTACGGATCCAGTTCAGGTATTCCAGCCAGTTGGTATTGGAAACTTCGGTCTCATCCATGTAAAACGAAGAAACCGTGGTTTCCCGTTTGTGGTTATAAGAACTCAGCTCCTGTCCGGGTACATTAATGGCACTGCCACTCATCACAAAAACACCGCCTTCAATTTCTACAAGTCCCGGGCCTGGTCCACGTCTGTACTTTTTGTTTACTACAAAACCACCGTATTCCTGTTTATTGTAGTCCATGCCTGTTTTGTCCGACTTCTCTGATTTTGTTTTACAGGAAACCAGTGCAGTTACAGCCACAAAGGATAGGAGTAAGTATAAGTATATTTTCTTCATATGGGAATGATATATTGCGTTCTTTTTCTACTAAGAGTTAAAATTACACAAAAAATGGTTTATGCAACAAGAACATCACAAATAATTTAAAATAAGGTAGCATATTGTATCGTTAATGAACTCCACAATAGCGATAATTGGATCGGCAATACTTTGAAATTAAGAAACACTATGTTAACTTGCGGAGAATAATTGTTTAAATTATAGCACAGCGGATGAATTTGAAATGCCTTGTTAAAACTGCTTTAATCTCCTTCTTATTTGCAGTTTGCAATGAGGGATTTGCGCAGGTTGTGGAGCCTGGTACGCAGCCCAATGGCAGCGAAATCAATAACATCATCACTGCTGTTCCTTTTTTGCTCATCACACCAGATGCCCGTGCCGGAAGCATGGGCGATGCAGGCGTAGCGGTACAGCCTGATGCAAATGCCAGTGGCATCAACCCTTCCAAACTTGCTTTTTTAGATAAAAAATACGGCTTCTCTGTTTCGTACAGTCCCTGGTTAAAAAGCCTGGTCCCAGACATCAGTCTGACTTACCTGGCTGGTTTCTATAAGCCAGATGAACGGACCACTATTGGCAGCTCCCTGCGCTATTTTAATCTCGGCGAGATCCAGCTGACGGATATCAACCAGAACAATCTGGGTGTATATACACCTAATGAACTGGCTTTTGATGTGACTTATGCCAGGCGCATGGGCGAATCTTTTTCATTGGGTACTTCCTTAAGGTATATTTATTCGAACCTTAGTTCGGGGCAGTTTTCGGCCGGTCAGCAAACGCATGCTGCCTCTGGTATAGCAGTCGATGTATCCGCTTACTTTAAAAAACCTACTGTATTTTTAGGAACAGATGCCATCCTTTCGGCCGGTCTTAACCTTTCAAATATTGGCACCAAGGTCAGTTATTCCGATAGCGGCCCCAAGTCTTTTTTGCCTGCAAACATGAAAATAGGCGGGGCCTCCACTTTTCTGATCGATGATTATAACCAGTTTACTTTTGCCCTGGATTTTAACAAGCTGATGGTACCTACACAGCCGGTTTATGATGCCAACGGGAAGATCATTTCGGGTAAAGACCCCGACCGCTCCGTCCCTGCCGGTATCTTTGGTTCATTTGCTGATGCGCCGGGCGGTTTTAGTGAAGAGCTGAAAGAAATAAACATTGCTGCCGGAATGGAATACTGGTATAACCAGCAGTTTGCTTTAAGGGCCGGATATTTTTATGAAAACCCGAAAAAAGGCAACAGACGTTACGCAACTCTTGGCGCTGGGTTAAAATATAATGTGTTTAATATGGATATTGCCTATCTGCTTGCCAATGCAGATAAGAACCCATTGGCCAATACCCTAAGGTTTACCTTACTGTTTAACTTTGGCAGCACTCAAAATTAAACAGGCGGTGCAAGGCAATCGTAATGCAAAATAATAACAATAGAATAATAACAGGATCATGAAGATTAAAGTAGGTTTCGGGTTTGATGTACACCAGTTGAAAGAAAATCATCCGTTCATCATAGGAGGGGTCAACCTGGAACATCATAGCGGGGCTTATGGACATTCGGATGCCGATGTGCTTCTGCATGCTATATGCGATGCTTTACTGGGGGCAGCCAATTTAAGGGATATCGGTTTTCATTTTAAAAATACAGATCCCCGCTGGAAAGGGATCAGCAGCCTGATCCTGTTACAGGAAACGGTAAAATTGTTACATGAAAAAGGTTATGGGATTGGCAATATAGACGCGATGCTGTGTATTGAAGCGCCTAAAATCAATCCGCACATTCCTGCTATGCAACAAAATATTGCTGAAGCCGCGGGTATATCTGTAGAAGATATTTCCATCAAAGCGACTACCAATGAGCAAATGGGCTTTATTGGCCGGGAAGAGGGGGTTGTGGCGTATGCAGTGTGTTTGATTGAAAAAAGATAATTTTGTTCGCTTGGCAGGATGCTAAGTATGCGTCTTGCCTATGCATTCAGTTAAAAGGAAAATTACCTTCTCAGAAAAGGCATAGGAATAATTTGCGCTTCTTCAGCGCAACTTTTTCCAGCCTTCGAAGAGAACGGCAATTTTCCCCTATTATTCTAAATACCCAAACTTCCCCTGATTATAATCACTGATTGCCTGCTGGATTTCCTCGGCAGTATTCATCAGAAAAGGACCATACTGGGCAATAGGTTCATTGATGGGCTCACCACTCAATATCAGGACCACACTGTTTTCCAAAGCCTCAACTTCTATACTTGTCCCCTCATTTTTAAAATGTACAAACTGATCGGCATGGGCTGTTTCTGCGTTGTTAACCTTAATACTGCCTTCAATAACCACAAAACCGGTATTATAGCTGGCCGGGAAATCAAATTTGGCCTTGCCGTCCTTATTCAGTCTGGCATTAAATACATGCATTGGCGAAAATGTACTGGCAGAGCCTTTCACTCCTTTATATTCACCCGCGATAACTTCAATTTCCCCTGCTGCTGCAGGCAATTGATATTTGGCAATATCCTGGTGTTGAATACCCTGATATTTGGGCTTGCTCATTTTATCCTTTGCAGGCAGGTTAACCCACAACTGCACCATCTGAAAATCGCCCCCCTTTTTACTGTACGCTGCCTCATGATACTCTTTGTGCAGTATTCCTCCCGCAGCACTCATCCATTGCACATCGCCCGGATAAATCACACCGCTGTTGCCCGCACTGTCGTGATGGGCCACGGCGCCATGATAAGCTATGGTAACCGTTTCAAAGCCCCTGTGTGGATGCACACCAACCCCTCTGGGTTCATTTCTGGCCGAAAATGCGATTTTAGCATTGTAATCGAGCAGAAAAAACGGGCTCATTTTTAGCTTGTAACCACTGGGAAAAAAGTTGTGTACCCTGAACCCATCACCAACCATGTGAGGTGCTGGTGCATTTAAAACACCGGCTACCCCTTTACTATTTGCTTCCATCTTTGTCTCCTTTCTGTTTTACGAAGGATGCTGTATTGTCTTTTATGATCAGGCTTGTTTTACAAACTGCAGTTCGCCTAAAATTTTAACTTCTTCACTTACCATTACCCCACCGGTTTCTAATGCCGCATTCCAGTTTAAACCGAAATCTGTTCTGTTGATTTTTCCACTGATGGTAAATCCAGCTTTGGTATTGCCCCATGGATCGGTGGCGATACCACCAAATTCAACAGCCAGTTTTACAGGTTTTGTTACATCTTTAATCGTTAAATCGCCTTTTAAAGTGTAATCACCCCCATCTTTAGTGAAAGAAGTTGATACAAAGGATACTTTGGGAAATTCATCTGCATTAAAGAAATCTCCACTTTTCAGGTGGTTGTCGCGGTCATTATTTCCCGTATCTATAGAAGCCGTATCTGCCTCAAATTTTACCTGTGCATTTTCAAAATCGTCAGATTCTGAAGTTAATGATGCAGTCAGTACATTCAGGCTACCGGTTACGGTAGTGATCATCAGGTGTTTTACTTTAAACTGCAGTTCACTGTGTGTAGGATCTAATGTCCAGGTTGTAGTTGCCATAATATTGTTGTTTTTAGTTTTTCTTTTAATTAACAACACAAAATTACGGTGATATGTTTAGCTGGACATTGATGTATGATAAGAAAATGTTAAGCTTTGAAATGTTTATGTGCCAGGTCTTTACGTACCCTGCTCAGCGACTCCGGAGTGATGCCCAGATAAGAGGCAATCATCCATTGTGGTACCCTTAGGGTGAGGTTAGGATAGAGTTTTATAAAATTCAGGTAACGTTCTTCGGCTGTAGCACTCAACAGCATATTGATCCGTTTCTGCATAAACCTGATCGAATTGTTCAGTATGGTATGGTTCAGATCGTGCATACAGGGAACAATTTTTGCTGCTTCGTTGATATAATCTTTAGGGATCACCACTGCCTGGGTATGTTCAATGGCATCAATAAAAAAGTCGGAAGCCTCATTAAACAACATGCCATTGCGGTCAGACAGCCACCATTGTTCGGGTGCAAACTGGATGATGTGTGTTTTGCCCTTGCTGTCTATAGAATAGCTGCGCAACAGGCCACTCATCACAAAATATCCATGAGTAGAAACCTCACCCTTCATCAGGATCATTTCATTGCGCTCAAAATTCTTTATTTTAAGTTTGCCGGAAATGAGCGTAAACTGCTCGTCTGTAAGGGCTACCTTGTTTTGTAAATAGGTTTTAAATTGCTCCAGCATAGCTTATAGATGATTCTATTTCTTATTGGGTTCTATATTGGAGAAATCTACACCGCACTTTCCACAATTGGAAGCACAACCTCCGCTTTTGGAGCTAACCGCACGATAAATGATGCGGCCTACATAAAACAGGGCGGCAGCAAAAAGTAAGGCGACTAAAATGGTCTGAATATCCATAACACAAAAATAATAAGACCCGCCATAAAGGGGGTCTGTTAAATGTAAATTTACTGGTCCATAAGGCCAATGCTGCCACCAACCCAGTCAAAATCTTGATTATACCTTACACCGATCATTTTGCCGCGGCTTAGCCTGGCCAGCGTAATGCAGAGCTGCGGTTCTTCGCCGTCGGCCCATAAATACATCAACCTGATTTCGACCTTTACACCTGCATCCGGTGCCTGCAGCACTGATGCATAAACCACCTTTCGCTGCAATATCCAGTTCTCCGGGTCTTTAATGGCCTTAATGTCCTCCTCCCTAACCTCAATCATAACCCCCATGCCGGCAAAAGAAAACAAAGGTTTCAGTACGTAATTTTCCAGATCTGCCGGGATACTGCCCAGCTGGCTCAAGAACCAGGTTTCGGGCACAAAGTCGCTTTTCAGGAAAGGCAGGGTATATTTGCTGATCCTGTAAAACCAGTTCGGATGAGTGATCCATTCAATATCCAGGACCTCCCGGGGGTCAAAACTCTTGTTAAACAATTCCGTCTGGCCGGCAATTTCATCAAAAATAAGCCGGTTGTATATTCTTTTCAATTGGATGTCCTGGCCGTTTTCGCTGTAGTACAGGTTCCGGTCCTTTTTAAAGATATCGGTCAGGCTCAATATTTTTATACCCAGTAGTTTCTCTGTAATTAAAAAGTCGATCAGTGTTTTTTGCTCCGGGGCAGCTATATCCATCAGGGCCACTTCATGCGGCTGGTGGGGCCCAAGTATCACTTTTTTCAGCAACGCAACATAGGTAGCCTCATTTAAACCTTCAAAGTAAGGGCTCAAATTGTCGGGCAGGTCAAATGCTTTTTTGTACGTCCTGCCCAGCAGGGGCTGGAAACCATACAAAGAAGGGAAGCCCTGCATTTCAATCAGTTTGGGTACCAGGTTGCCCAGTTCATCTTTGCAAATGCCAAAGTCGAAGGTCAGAAAATGGGGATGATCGTTCTCGCCGGGTATGTGCCATTCTGCGGGAATGGCTGCTGCAGTAAGCGATTTAAAATCCGGATGTTTGATCAGTGCAATGATTTCTTCGCCTGCAGCAATTAGTTTATCCTTTAAATCTTTAGGGATAAATACCGGTGTTTCGGCAATCCTGAATGGAATTTCTGTAAAACCTTTTTGCAGCGAGCAGATCAGTTCCTCATATTTTTTGGCCGAAAAGGCGGCGTTAAAAGCTTTCCTGTACCTTTCAATCATGTCAGGCCTCCTGTAAAGCGTTAATTGCCCGGTTTAAAAAATTAGGTAATACCATGCGTTGGGTCAGCTGGATCCGTGCCGGATCTTCCAGGCTGTTCAGCATGTCCAGGTATTTTTCTTTACCATGACTGGCAATGATGGCCATTTTTTTATCTTCCTGCAGCAGGTACAACTTCATGCCAAAGGGGTCGGCCTCCGGATGAAACTGGGTACCTATAATCTCATTCGTAAAGCGGATGGCCATGACACATCGGTCCAGGTCGACATGCGGGCGTTCTTTTTCCAGTGCCAGTACTTTTGCTTCGGAAATGGCGAAGGGCGCATCATCGGGGTTGGTTACCTGCCAGTCCCGGCTGTCTACCGTATAAAAAGGATTCGGTAAACCATTAAATATCACATCATCTTCACCCGCTTCCGTTAAGAACACCGGAAAGATGCCAAAGGCTGTTGAGCGCCTGCTGGTCACCTGGCCGACACCAAATTTCCGGCAGGCCATCTGAAAAGAATGGCAGATTAAAAAAACATGTTTCTTGCTAAGTTCCTGTTGCGCATTAAAAGCTTCAATGTTATCCAGCAGTGCAAAGAAGTCGTTTTCCCATTGCCGGCCTTCTCCGTCGTACGGACTGCCCGGGCCTCCGCTGGAGATATAAATGTCATAATCCATGCCTGGTATCTCCCCTTTTTGCCTTAAATCGAACACCTCGAAGTGCAAATCCACGCCGATCTCCTCCCTGTAGCGTGTCAGGATCTCTTGTATCCCGCGCATACCCTGGTTGCTAAAACCGTTATTAATGTCAATAACGGCCACATTAACCTTATTTCTATCCCCCATTCGCTATTTAGCCCCAATTAAAGTTTGCGTGGTAATGTAATCTACCACTGCCTCAAAGTTACCAAATTGTTCGTAAACAGCCAATTGCCTGTCGGCACCAGTTCCGTTGGCCAGTATCTGGCTTACATAATTGATCTCCCTGCGGCAACCCAGGTCGTCCACTACATCGTCCACAAAATCCAGTAGCTCCAGTACCAGGTTGCGACAGTTTACCTCCATTTCTTTCCCAAAATCAATCAGGTTACCATCAATTCCATAACGTGCGGCCCGCCATTTATTCTCATTGATCAGTGCCCTGGAATAGCTGATGAACTTCATGTTTTGCAGGCGCAGCTTGTACAGTTTTGCGCACAAGGACTGAAACAAGGCAACAAAGGCCATGGTTTCATCGATCAGCATGGGGCAATCACAGATCCTGAATTCTATGGTTTCAAAAAAAGGATGCACCCTGATGTCCCACCAGATTTTTTTGGCATTGTCAATGCTGTTGGTCTTGATCAGCAGCTTTACATAATTGTCATAATCTTCAATGCTGTTAAAAATATCGGGAATGCCTGTTCGCGGAAATTTGTCAAAAACCTTGGTGCGGAACGATTTGTACCCTGTATTTCTCCCTTCCCAGAAGGGGGAATTGGTTGAAAGGGCAAAAACATGCGGTAAAAAATAGCGCACCTGGTTAGCAATGTGTATGGCCAGCTCGCGCGACTGGAAGCCCACATGTACATGCAGTCCAAAAATCAGGTTAGAGCGCGCGGCCTCCTGCAGCTCGTTCACAATGTCGCTGTAACGGGGATGTTCGGTAATCAGCTGTTTTTCCCAATGGGAAAAAGGATGTGTACCGGCAGCACCAATCCTAAGTCCCAGCTCGCCGGCCAGTTGCGAAACCGTATAGCGCAGCTGCGAAATTTCCGCCCTTGCCTGGTCGGTATTCCTGCAAATTCCGGTACCCACTTCTACCACCGCCTGGTGCATCTCGGCCTTTACCTGGTCTTTATGTATCTTTTGTGCCGCTTCAACTATCTTCTGGTCGTGCGAGGTCAGTTCCCTGGTCACAGGGTCTGTTACCATATATTCTTCCTCTATACCGAGGGTAAAATCGTTCATCATAACTGGCCTTTCTTGTTTTTAACTGTAGTTTTCTCCATCAGGGGCAATCCTGCAGCAGCAGTTTTAAGGTATTCTCCCCAGCTCAGGTTGTCCTGCCCTTCAACCTGTATTTTGGCCCGTTCTATGGCATACCTGGCACTGGTTTCCACTACCCATTCAAAATTCTCCTGTCCTATGCTGGCCAGGTCTGCATCCGGTGCGGGATTGCAAAAATCTATAGCATAAGGAATGCCATCACGCACAGCAAATTCTACCGTATTGAAATCATAGCCCAGGTATCGGTTTAATTTCAATACATAGCCCTCAATGGTCTGCAAAAGCTTTTTATCTGCAGCGGGGCCATTTGCTACATAACGGAGGTGAAAGGGATTGCGGGGTTCATAAGGCATAATGCGTACATACTTGCCGCCAATACAGTAACACCTGAAATAAATGTCAAAAATGATCTCTTCCTGCAGCATCATTACCGTTTGCCGGCTGCGGCTGTGCTTGTCAAAAAAGTCTTCCTTGTCGTTCAGTTTATACACATCTTTCCAGCCTCCACCGTCAAAAGGCTTCATGTAGGCAGGAAAACCGGTGTACTCAAAAATCGAATCCCAATCCAGGGGATAAACAAGGTTACTGAACGAAGCATCTGAAGTATCGTCAGGCCGATCATAAGAAGGGATGAGTGCAGTTTTAGGTACCGGTACGCCCAGTTTTTCTGCGAGCGCATTGTTAAAGAACTTTTCATCTGCACTCCACCAGAAAGGATTATTGATCACCGCAGTTCCGGTAATGGCTGCATTTTTCATCGCAGCACGATAAAAAGGCACATCCTGGGAAATGCGGTCTATAATTACGGCGTATGCCAAAGGTTTTGCCTGAAGTATCTTGTCTATACTTACAAATTCTGCCTGGAATTCCTTTCCTCCAATCTGGTTAACACGCTTTATAAACGCCTCTGGAAAAGATCTTTCTTTCCCAAATAAAATTCCAATTTTCTTCATCCTCTTGTTTTAGTTTTTCAGTAGTGTTTTAACATTCAGGTGTTTTATACCCCTTCCCCACAGCTTATCAATTAGCTGCTTTAAGTTAGATAAACAATTTGTTAAACGAGAATATTACCTTTGCATTTTATTTGTGAGAAAGGGGAATCGCCGAATTATGTATACTGCCATGTTGCTTCCGAAGCTTGTTAAAACTGAACACCTGTTAAAATCTGTTTACCTGGAAAGGGATGTAGCGCTGGAGTTCTTTATACCGGAAGGTCTGATGGGAAACGAGCCGCTGAACCTTTTGCTGCTGAATGACGGGCAGGAAACAGTGGGCCTGGGTTTACAGCAAATGCTGAACAGTCTGTACCAGGGTTTTAAAATTGAACCTTTGGTTGTGGTGGCCATAAAAGCTGGTGCCGACCGCCTTCAGGAATATGGTGTAGCCGGGCAGCCTGATTTTTTGGACAGGGGTAGCAAAGCTGCTGCCTATACCGATTTTATCATCAAAGAGCTGTTCCCCTTTGTGCATGGAGAAGTTGCCCTGCCTATAAATGGCAAAAGAGCTTTTGCAGGCTTTTCACTTGGAGGCCTTAGCGCTTTTGACCTTGTCTGGAACAACGACCGTTATTTTGATGCGGTGGGTGTATTTTCCGGATCTTTCTGGTGGCGTAAAAAAGACCTGAAAGACGGTTATACCGATGATGACCGCATTTTGCACCAAAGTATAGCTGCAACAGCAGCAAAACCTGAGCTCAAATTCTGGTTAATGACCGGTACAGAAGATGAGCTGGCCGACCGGAACAGGAATTTTATTATTGATTCCATCGATGATACTGTTGATGTAATTAAAGCATTGTTAAAAAAGGGCTAC
Source organism: Pedobacter heparinus DSM 2366 (assembly GCF_000023825.1). Classification (NCBI taxonomy): domain Bacteria; kingdom Pseudomonadati; phylum Bacteroidota; class Sphingobacteriia; order Sphingobacteriales; family Sphingobacteriaceae; genus Pedobacter; species Pedobacter heparinus. The sequence goes on along the minus strand of NC_013061.1, from coordinate 4,895,597 downwards.
CAGCGGCCCCATGACATCACTTATTATGAAATGGTGGGTGGCAAACATGATGTGCATACCTGGGGGAGGGCCATGCCGGCATTTTTATGCTGGGCCTTTGGCCGGAAAATTACCAAATTAAACTAGTTTCCGAGCGGGAACGATTGTAAGCTGTTATTTCTTTTAAGTTAAGGTGGCTGCATACTGAAGGATGCGCTTTAGATGTCCTTGCAATGCGTCCGTATAGTTACCGCAATAAACCCGGGGTGAGTCCGGCTTTTTTCAGTAAAAAGTCGGACTCACCCCGGACTCATGCCGGACTCACCTCGGAGTCATTCAAAAGAAAGGCCGACGCTGGAATCAAGGTTGTACGGGCGTAGCTGAAAGAACGGGGCTTGCTTATAAGTTAAAGTCCTGAATATACGGTAAAGATGAATGATCTGCATAAAACTTAACACTTGGCGAGAGCTAATTGCTTGATATGTCGATAATAAACCCTATCTTTGCGCCAAAAATCAGACGCATTTTATGCAAAAAATTAGAAATATAGCAATCATAGCCCACGTTGACCACGGTAAAACTACACTGGTTGATAAGATCTTACACGCCTGTTCAATCTTCCGTGATAACGAACAATCAGGAGATTTAATACTTGACAATAATGATTTGGAGCGTGAACGTGGGATCACGATTGTTTCCAAAAACGTTTCAGTACAGTACAAAGATGTAAAAATCAACATCATTGATACCCCTGGTCACGCCGATTTTGGTGGTGAGGTGGAGCGCGTATTGAAAATGGCTGACGGTGTATTGTTATTGTGTGATGCATTTGAAGGCGCAATGCCTCAAACGCGTTTCGTAACACAAAAAGCATTGGCATTGGGCTTAAAGCCAATTGTAGTGGTAAATAAGGTAGATAAAGAGAACTGCCGTCCGGAAGAAGTATATGAGCAGATCTTTGAATTGTTCTTTAACCTTGAAGCTACGGAAGACCAGTTGGATTTTCCTGTAATTTACGGTTCATCTAAACAAGGATGGATGAGTACGGACTGGAAAGTACCTACTACTGATATTTTCGCCCTGTTAGATGCTGTGGTAGCTAATATTCCTGCTGCACCCACTAACGATGGTACTTTACAAATGCAGATCACTTCATTAGATTACTCATCTTTTGTAGGCCGTATTGCTATTGGCCGTGTACACCGCGGAGTAATTAAAGAAAACCAACCGGTTACTTTGATCAAACGGGATGGTAAAATTGTAAAATCAAGGGTAAAAGAATTATATACTTTCGAAGGTTTAGGTAAAATCCGTGCTACTGAAGTAAAATCAGGTGATATCTGTGCTGTTGTGGGTATCGATGGTTTCGATATCGGTGATACCATTGCTGATTTCGAAGCTCCGGAGCAATTGCCGGTAATCAAAATTGATGAGCCTACGATGAACATGTTGTTCACGATCAACAACTCACCATTTTTTGGTAAAGAAGGTAAATTTGTAACTTCTCAGCGTTTGAAGGAGCGTTTGTATAAAGAGATCGAAAAAAACCTTGCACTTAAAGTGGTAGAAACAGAATCTCCGGATGCTTATCTGGTATACGGAAGGGGTATTCTCCATTTATCCGTATTGATCGAGACCATGCGCCGTGAAGGGTATGAAATTCAGGTAGGCCAGCCACAGGTAATCATTAAAGAGATTGATGGTAAAAAATGTGAGCCTATTGAGACTTTGATTGTTGACGTACCGGGTGAAGTTGCTGGTAAAGTAATTGAGCTGGTAACGCAACGTAAAGGTGAGTTGCTGATCATGGAGCCAAAAGGTGATTTACAACACCTGGAATTTGATATTCCTGCACGTGGCATCATCGGATTAAGAAACAATGTATTGACTGCTACTGGCGGCGAGGCCATAATGGCACACCGTTTTAAAGCTTATGAGCCCTGGAAAGGTACAATCCCGGGAAGGTTAAATGGGGTATTGGTTTCTATGGAAAAAGGAAGTACTACTGCTTATTCTATTGATAAACTGCAGGACCGCGGACGTTTCTTTGTTGATCCGGGAGTAGATATTTATGAAGGACAAATCTTAGGAGAGCACATTCGTGATAATGATCTGGTGATTAATATTGTGAAAGGTAAAGCTTTGACCAATATGCGTGCTTCCGGTACAGACGACAGTCAGCGTATTGCTCCGGCCATTAAGTTCTCATTGGAAGAGGCTATGGAATACATCCAGGCTGATGAGTACATTGAGGTAACCCCCTTAAGCATGCGTTTACGTAAGATTCACTTAACTGAAGCTGCACGTAAAGTCAATAAAATCGTATAATTTTTAGAATTATCTATATTTAAAAGCCCCTGAACTGATCTTCAGGGGCTTTTTCTATTTATAAGTCATAAAGGCCCTTGCGTAGGAAACAGCCTTTTGTTTTTGTTATTTTTGTGTTTTTAATAAAGGGAACCCATTTAATACAAGATACTATGGAATCATTACAAGGAAAGAACGCCATTATAACCGGTGCCGGAAAAGGAATTGGCAGGGCATTGGCCATTGCTTTGGCACAAGAAGGTGTAAATATAGGCCTTGCGGCCAGAACGGCATCCGATTTAGACCGTGTAGCGGCTGAATTAAAACCCTACGGTGTTAAAACTGCAATTGTTACCATGGATGTGGCAGACATTAACGCGGTAAATGCGGCGGTCCTGGCATTGAAATCTGAACTGGGAGTGGTTGACATCCTCATCAATAATGCCGGAATTGGTGCTTTTGGTTCTTTTATGGAGCTTGAGCCCGAAAAATGGGAGCAGATCATCCGTGTAAATTTACTGGGAGCGTATTATGTAACCCGTGCGGTATTACCGGAAATGATAGAAAGAAAGACGGGTGACATCATCAATATCTCTTCTACTGCAGGTAAAAATGGTGCCGCTGTGACCAGTGCTTACAGTGCCTCTAAATTTGGTTTGATTGGTATGTCTGAATCGCTGATGCAGGAAGTGCGGAAACACAACATCAGGGTAAGTACTTTATTGCCAAGTACGGTGGCTACAGATATGGCTAAGGATTTAAAACTTACTGATGGCAATCCCGATCGGGTTATGCAACCGGAAGATTTCGCTGAATTGGTTGTGGCACAATTGAAATTGAACCGGAGGGTATTTGTAAAAGAAGCGGGTCTTTGGTCTACTAATCCTTAAGCTGGTACAGGGGGCTGGAATAGAAAAATTTAATCGTTGGTTTTTCCGTGCCTGAAATAGTATTGCACCAGGTTAAAGCTGATAAAGATGTGATTGATCAGGTTAGGCACCAGTCCGTAATATTTGGTAAATATCCGGAACCTTTCCTTCAGGCTGGCCAGGTGTTTTTTCTTGGACATGCCGCCAACCAGGTATTTGGCCACATACATATGGGTGTTTACGATGCTTGATGCTTTTTTTGCGGCTTTGATGATCCAGTCGATATCAGCACTGTATTTATACCTGAGGTCGAATGGAGCAGCCAGGCTCCGTTTTACATAAATGGCCTGGTGACTGATGCTCATGCCATAGCGGAAGCTTTTCCAGTTGAAATTTTCGGGGCTGCAGTGTCTGCGCTGGCCCAGGCTTTCCCATTTTTCGTTGTACATTTCTGTTTCACCATAATAGATATCTGCAGAGCTGGCCGTATCAAAAACCTCCGCAACGGTATCGGAGGCATAGAGTTCGTCGCCGGAGTTCATGAACAGCACGTAATTACCGGTAGCCAGGGCCAGGCCTTTGTTCATGGCATCATAAATACCTTTATCGGGTTCTGAAATGAACTGTGCAAGCCGGGATTTATATTTATAGATGATGTCTTTGGTCCCATCCGTAGATCCGCCATCGATCAGCAGGTATTCGATATTGGGATAGGTCTGGTTCAGGACAGAAAGCATGGTACGCTCAATATCTTTTACATTATTGTATACTACTGTAATTACGGATAAGGTGGGTTTGGCTGCTGTCATTTGCTAAGTAGGGATTGGTAGAGGTCTGTATATTGTCTGGCGATGTGTTGATTGGTAAAATTTTGGAGCACTTTGTTCCGGGCCTGTATAGCGATTTCTTCTGCCCGGGGGGTAAAGAGCATTTCATGGATGCCTGTGGCCAGATCTGTGGCCGACCTGAAACTGGCCAGGTAGCCATTTAACTGGTGGTCTATCATTTCCGGCAGGCCACCTGTATCAAAAGCCACTACGGGGGTACCGCAGGCCATAGATTCCATAACGGTATTGGGCAGGTTGTCTTCAACAGAAGGCATTACAAATACATCGGCCAGGCTGTACAGTTCGGCCAGGTCCTGTGCTGCGCTAATGGTATTCAGCTCATGAACAGGAAAGGGGAGCTGGCTGACATCAAAGTGTTTGTTTTTCCCGAAAATCAGTACCTCAACCGGAAGGGGCAATTCGTAATGTTGCTTTAAATGCTGCAGTGCCTGTACCAGATAGCCAATCCCTTTACGGCGGTCGCCTATATTGGCTGCACCAAATAAAATGATCCTGCTGTTGTTGCTGATGTTCCATTTGGTACGGGCAGCCATCCTGGCTTTAGGGGCATATACCTCTATATCGATGGGGTTGGCAATGGCCCGGACAGGAAAATCCTTTACTAATGAACTTTGACGGGCCACCTTGCCCAGCCAGTTGCTGCAGCTTACAAAAGTGAGGTTTGGGCTGCTGGCATACATGGCCTGCTTGTGCAGCCAGCCGGTATGGGAAATGTCGTTCCCGGCAGGGTCTCTTAAAAAGTAACAATCGCCGCATTCCCCTGTAAAATGGTCGCAGGTGCCCGCATAATGGCAGCCCCCTGTAAATGCCCACATATCGTGGAGGGTCCACACTACCGGTTTGCCCAGTTTCATCAGTTCTGTTAAATCTCGGATAGAAAGAAAGCCGGAGTTGGTCCAGTGCAGGTGTAAAATGTCGGCCTCTTTAACCAGCTGATGACCGGCAATGCTGGTTCCGGCATTGGCCGTTGAAAAGGCGAAGCGTACAGATTTGTCCTTTTCATAAAAAAGGATAAAGGGCAGGCGTTCATATAAAAAATTAAAACGGGCCTTTAACCGCTGCCATAAGTTATTTTGAACGGCCTGAACGCGGGCCTCGCTGGTCTTTTTATCGCCGGCCAGGAAGTTTACCTCGATGTTTTCTGATGCCAGCGCTTTTAACAGGCGCATACTGGCTACGGGAGCACCCCCGCCTGCATCGGATGTATTGATCAAGGTTATCTTCATGAATAAAATAAGTATTAGCGCGACAAGTAACAAAAATACTAAATTAATGACCATAAAGGATTACCGGAAAATATATTCTAATGAAAAATACTTTACTTTTACATAAGATGAATTTATTTAGTTACTTATTCCAGGATTGGGCGGCAAATCCTAAGAACATTAAAGGGCGCTTTGTGCTGTTTCTGTTCCGGCTGGTACAGGTGATCAGCAGGTATACCCTGTTGAAGATCATTTTCATTTTATACCTGGCCTTTTATCATTATTATGTAGAATGGGTGCTGGGAATTGAACTGCCCAGGAAACTGACAGTTGGAAAAGGCCTGATGTTATACCATGGACAGGCATTGGTGGTAAACCAGGGGGTAGTGATGGGCGAAGGCTGTACGCTGCGGAACTCGGTAACGATAGGGCATAAAAAGCTGGCCGACGGGACTTTCAGCGGGTGTCCGAGGATAGGGAACCATGTAGACATTGGTGCGAACGTGTGCATTATAGGGGATGTTGAAATTGGCGACCATGTAACGATTGGTGCCGGGGCTGTAGTTACAAAGAGTGTTCCTGCCCATAGCACAGTGGTGGGCAACCCGGCGCGGATTCTGGAAAAGAAAAACGGGGAAGCACAGATTTAACAGATTTTTCTTTTCTTTGGAACCAGATATGGAAAACCTTTTAACAGACAGAGCATTTTGGGTAAATTATTGGGAGCAGAAACCAGACCTGTCGGTTAACATCCCTGCGAATTACATGTTCCATGAGCAGCTTGCTTCGATCATTAAGCGTGAAAAGGTGAAAACGGCAATTGAGCTGGGTGGCTTTCCGGGCTATTATGCCGTTTTTTTAAAGAAATACTTTAACCTGGATGTAACACTGCTGGATTATTTTGTACACCAGCCCATTACCAGTAAGCTGCTGCAAAAGAACGGGCTGGAAGAAAAAGATATCCGTATTTTAGAAACAGACCTGTTTAAGTATACACCTGAACAGCAGTACGACCTGGTGCTTTCTTTTGGTTTGATAGAACATTTTAACGATACGGCGGACATCATTGAGCGGCACATTAATTTTGTAAGGCCCGGAGGTACCCTGTTCATTACCCTGCCTAATTTCAGGGCATTGAACGGCTGGTTTCAGAAACGGTTTGACCCCGATAATTACGATAAACACAATATAGATTGTATGGACCCCCGGTTGCTGGCCAGGATTTGTGAAGAGGCGGGGCTTGAAGTGCTGCAATCCCGTTATTTTGGGAATTTTAGTTTATGGCTGCACGATGAGGAGCAAAAACCTTTAGCGTTGCGCCTTTTAAAGCGGACTTTATGGCTGGCTGGAAAAATATTGACCAAGGTATTTCCTTTCAATTCCAGACAGCTTTCACCATATATTATTTTAGAAGCAAAAAAAACTTAACATCTCGAGCTTATGGCATTTCAGTGGGGCTATTCTCCAAAAATTGAAAAATACATCCCATTGGGTAATTTTCCGGCCGACAGGTACCTGGTTATTGCACAACAGGCGATAGAGAACCTGGGCTGGAAACTAAGCCATTTGTCGGAATCGGGGATTATTGCCTATACAGGTCTTTCGGCACAATCGTACAGTGAAGAGATTTCTATCCGTATCATTGCTAATTTTGCTGTTTTTAAAAGCGAATGTATCGGCATTCAGCTGCTGTTTACCGATTATGGAAAGAACCAGGAGAACCTTGACCGGTTTTTTCATGAATTTGAATATGTGGAGTACCACCTGGCCGCGGTTTGGGAGGACAGGCTGAAGGATTTTCATGATCATATTGCTAAGCAGGACGACAGCTATTTTAACCGGGCACCTTTAAAAGCAAAAGATAAGATTAAAAATATATTTTACCTGTTCATTCCGCAGAAGGGTTATCTGGTTACCCCCATTATTGTAACCCTGAACATTTTGCTGTGGCTGGGCAGGCTGGCCATAGTGCTGCTGCTGTCGAACCTTTTTAAGGCGCAGCTGGGGGGGCAGGGTTTACTTACGCCAGAACTTTTATTGAAGATACAGTCTTATTTCGGGATAAACAGCAGGGACCTGACCCTGAGTGGGCAATGGTGGCGATTGCTGAGCAGTCAGTTTTACCATTTCTCGCTGCTGCACCTGTTTTTCAATATGTATGCGCTGATCTATATCGGGCTGATGACAGAGAACAAGCTGGGCTGGGCAAAAACACTGATAGTTTATATTTTAAGTGGAACATGTGGGGCTTTGCTAAGTGTTTACGGGCATAAGATCGGATTTATGGGTGGGGCTTCGGGGGCCATTATGGGCATGTTTGGTGCTTTTCTGGCGCTGCTGCTGAGCAATGCTTTTGAAAAGACCGCTGCCAGGGCCTTACTGATCAGTACGGTAATTGTGGTAGCATACATGCTACTGAATGGCCTGCTGAGTGAGACTGCCGACAATTCGGCGCATCTGGGCGGATTGGTTTCAGGCTTCCTTATTGGTTATCTTCTATATAATGAACGTTTGCTGGGCCAGCCTGTGCCGCTGTTGTACAGGGCTTCGGCTTCGGGTTTTATGGTGCTGGCCTTTGCTGCACTCATTTATCAGTTTTCGCCCCGATACCAGGTAGAGGAATATGCAAAACTAAGGGATGCCTTTAATTTAAATGACGAAAGGTTTAACCAGATCTATTACATCAGCAGTGATTTGCCTTTGGAAGAAAAACTGAGGAGGGTGAAGCTGAACGGGATAGATGTTTGGGCCGAGAACCTGAAGATCACCAGGGAAATGGACAAGCTGATCGTATTGGAAATGGATGGGATAGACCGGGATTACCGTAAGGTAATTGCGGAAAAAGCCTATGCGGTGTCGATGCTGATGTATAAAGACTATGAGTCGGGTACACGGGAAAACAGGGCAGTTATCCAGGAAAAGATCAATGAGGTGATGCGGCTGAAGGCGAAACTGAGAGAACGCCTGACGGAGCCTGAATAAGCTTTATTTAAAACGCTGTATGAGGTAACGTTTGAGCCTTTGCCAGACAGATCCCTTCCTGCCGGCCAGGAACCTTTTTATGGCTGCATACGCTTCAGGGTTTTCTGCAATCTGATCGGGAAAATAGGTAATGGGTTTGGGGTTGATGATGACATTGTAAATGTCGTTGATCCCGGAGTGTACACCTGTGCCATCGTGACCGATATTGTTGACCAGTGAATGGGCTGGGTTTAGGGTTAACCCCCCTTTCAAAAAGATAGAGGCATACCACCGGATGGCCCATGAGTTGTTTTTGCCGCTTTTAAACTCCTGCATCTGTTTCCAGAAGTTCATGGTATGTTCTATAGAAAAGGCACTCTTCTTCGTTTTATCGAAGCGGGACATCAGCGTATCTATGTTGGGTTCAAAATGCTGCCATGCCCTTTCCCAGGTTGCCCAGCCCCAGCTGGTGGCTACGCGGTAAAAAAAAGTTTCCGGCAGCTGGGCATCTTTTACATTGAACATATAGGCCCCAATGTGCATCACTTTATCTTCGTTACGGTAGCGCTCCAGGGCCTCGTTAAAATAGCTGAGCGTATAAGGTGAGGTAATGAGGTCATCTTCCATTACAATCACCTGCTTGTAATCGGCAATGAGCCTGTTGACGCCGGAGATCACTGCATTGGCCAGGCCCATGTTCTCCTTACTTTCGATAAGTTCTACAGATTTAAAGCCGCTGATGTTTTTAAGGAGCTCCCTTACTTCCAGTACATTGTTTTCATCTGCGGCCGATTTCGGTCCGTCAGAAAATACGAACAACCTGCTTTCGGATGCCAGTTCATTTTGCGTTAGGAACTTTAAGGTGCGCGCGGTATGCTGCGGGCGGTTATAAACAAATAAGGCAATTGGGGCAAAGGTTTGCATGTATTTTACGGTTTGCAGGGGTTATTTATGCATTAAACATTCAAACAATTGTTTGGTTTGTAAAACACAGAGGTATATTTGGAGATGATCACACCCGGTGCCATGCCTGAAAAAGGCAGGTATTTAAAGCCATGCTGTTGCAGGAAAGTATGGACTTCGGCATACACTGGCCTTTCAGAATCATCGAGTACCAGCACCCCGTCTTCAGTTAAGGCATCAATGGCCTGTTTGCAGCAATTTACCCGGTCGCGGCCGTCAACAATAATGACATGGAACTTTTTACCGGTAGTCTGGGCACTTTTACAATAGTCGCCGCCCGGAACCAGGTTGCAATGGATCATGTTCACATTTGGGAGATTAATTTTGGAACTCTTTTCGAACCAGTCCCTGTCGTGTTCCACCGAATATACCGAGCGGGCCATGCCTGCGTAAAATAAAGTTGAATTACCGGAGCCGAACTCAAATATATCGTGTTGTTTACTGATCCGGTCTTTAATAAAGTCAATAAATGAATATGTTACCCAGGCGATGGGCTTACCATCCTGGTCGATAGCCGATTTAGTGCGGTAAGCATCGAACCAGCCTTTGTCGGCCAGATAGCCTTTTATGCCCAAGGAAAGCAATACTTTTAACTTTCCGGGGTTGAGCAGACTGAATGCGGATAATCTGGCTTTCATGTTTAAATTTTTATGCCGTCAACAATTAAAGAAGAATAACCGAGCGGCTCGTTAAAGCGTTTGTCGTACCTTTTAGAGCGGTGTACATGGCCATCTTTACTGTCCCATTCCGTAAAATGGAATTGTCCCTGTTCGTCATAATATTCCAGGGGAACAGCTTTAAAGCCGGCATCTTCCAGTACTTTGCCCAGTTTTTTATAATCGTACAACAATTTATGGTCGTGTGCCCCTTCGCCAATGCCCCCTGGTTTGACCATATTGATGTAATCGGGGTTGGGATGGAAGCCATCTGGTACGGCTATACGTATGGTGCCGCCTTTTTTCATGTACTGGTTACAGTTTTTAAGGGCAATAAGGGCATCCTCATAGCTGATGTGCTCAAATACATGCTCTGCTAAAAAGCGGCTTACCTTTTTTTCTTCAAACAGGTTTTGGAAAGAAGCTTTATCCAGCAGGTTGAGGTTTTCTATATTGGTAGGCAGCCAGTTCTCGTAATTGGTATTGTGGGCGCCAATGATGATGTACAGATCGCCATCTGTTTTCCTGATCCTGGACTTCAGCTGGATCACATCAAAGATATGTACGGGCTTTAACAGAATTGATTTTGCTACCTCTTTTAAGGACTTCATCCGCTTGTTGATTTTATGGGCCAAAGTTAAAATGTTAAACGCAAAAAACTAATATAAGCGTATAATTATTAGGTGTTTGTTTACCTGGAGGGATTTGCCGCCCGGAAGAGTTTTTGAAAAAGGCTGATCATGAACAGTGATTTGAGCATGAGGAGTCCCTGTTGCCGGGTTTCAGGGATAAACAGGATCCAGAAAGTGGTGACAAAGCAGGCAATGAGTGTGGCAATGGACGCACCTATACCGCCATAAAGCGGGATCAGCCAGAAATTTAAGAGGATGTTGATGATGGCCCCGGCAGCTGTGCGCTGAAAGGAGATCATGGTATAACCTTCTGCCAGCAGGTATTGAGAACTGGCACTGCCCAGGAATACAAATATGCCCGACCAGATGTGTATGGAAAGCATGGGGCCGGCACCTTCATACGCCGTGTCCCAGAGGAAATGGATGATTTCGTTTCCGAAGAAACCGACCAGTATCGCTACGGGCAGACTGATAAAGACCAGCAGGTCATACAGGTTTTTTAACCTTTTGTTATATCGTTCAATATCTGTTTTTCGGGCGTTGATGATGGCAGGAAAGACAGAAGTGATGATGGCGGAAGGAATGAAATACCAGGCCTCGCTGATTCTGGCGGCGGCAGTATAAATGCCAACTTCGGTACTGCCATTTTTTTTGAGCATGAGGATATCTATTTTCATATAGAGCAGCACCATGACCCCCGAAAGGATGAGGGGGAAGGACTGTTTGAGCAGGGACCGGGCCCGGCTGCGGCTGAAGGTCCAGCTCCGGATGCTGAAGCCGTGACTATGGTACAGGAATACCAGGCCGAGGGCAAGGATAAGACCGTCGAAGGCCAATGCTGCGGCAACCCAGATGACGGGTGCTTTGAGCCATATCAGCAGGATTTTTAACAGGGAAGAAAAAATAAGGCAGATGTTTTGTACATGTACGACGTATTTGGACTGTACCTGCGACTGGTAGTAAGAATCTATGATGTTGAAGGATTTGAAAAAGGAGGCGAAGGAGAGCAGGAAAACGATCCAGGTTAAGGGATTGCCGGGTTTATCGGACAGGAGATGGAAGATGAGGTAAATGCCTACACTAATGGGAATGAGCAGGAGGTTAACGCCAATGCGCAGCCCCAGGGAAGTGCCCAGGATTTCATCCTTTTTAGAGGGATTGTTGATGATTTCCCTGATGATGAAAGTATCGAGGCCGAGTGTACCCACTGCAGCAACAATGGCTGTTAAGGCATCGGCGAAGCTGAGGTCGCCAAATGAGCTGGGCCCCAGGTAACGGCCAATGAGCAGGCCGACCACGATGGCCAGTATTTTGCCAAACATGAGCCAGCCGGTATTTTTTAAATATCTGCTTAAGGCTGCTTCATCAAAACCTTTAATAAAGGGGATCTTCATTGGCGCAAAGATGGGAAATTAAAAGTGTTTCCGGCATTAAAAATGAAGGAGCAGTTCTTCCAGGTCATGGATCTGCCAGTCTACATCTCCGGGTTTTTCTTTTTTTAAGGGGTTGAAATAGATGGCTTTAATGCCATAATCCTGTGCGCCCCTGATGTCGGCCTCCAGGCTGTCGCCAATCATAATGCTTTCATGTTTCTGGGCGGCCGCTTTATTTAAGGCATATTCAAAAATGGCCTGATGTGGCTTGTTTACACCGACATCTTCAGAAATGATGACATTCCGGAAATAAGGGTTGAGGCCCGACACGTTCATTTTGGTGAGGGTAGTTTCTTTAAATCCATTAGAGATGATATGGAGGGTATACTTTTTTTGCAGGTAGGCCAAAACTTTTTCTGAACCCCTGAACAGATTGGTTTTTGTAGGGCTGATGCGCACATAATCTTCCTCAAACTGTGCCGGGATCTGATCTGGCCGTATGCCCAGCTGCCGGAAAGTTTTGTTAAACCTTTGTGTACGTAATTGTTCTTTGGTAATCCGGCCCACATGGTATTCTGCCCAAAGCTGGTGATTGTTCTCGGTATAGGCGGCTATAAATTCCTGGCAGGAACTGAGGCCGAGCTTTTGCAGCTGATACAAATCGTACAGTTCCATCAGGGTTTCTTGTGCATTGCGGTCAAAATCCCAGATGGTATGGTCTAAATCAAAAAATATATGCCTGATCATTTTTATTGTTTTTTAAGAGAATGGGAAAATCAGATCTTTGTCCCATACGCCAGGTCGCCTGCATCGCCCAATCCGGGCACAATGTACGATTTACTGGTCATTTCCTCATCAATTGCACCCAGCCATAATTTTGCTTTTGGCAAATTTGCCCTTAGGTGACGTAAGCCTTCTGTGCTGGCAATTGCGCATGCGATGTGCAGTTCTTTGATTTTATACCTGCCCATCAGTTCCTTACAGCAAAGTACCATGCTCATGCCGGTAGCCAGCATGGGGTCGGCCATGATGACGGTCTTACCAGTCAGATCTGGGCTGGAAACATATTCAAGCGCAATTTCCAGACTGCCGCTTTTGTGTACCTTTCTGTAAGCGGCCAGGAAAGCACATTCGGCACGGTCGAAAATGCGGAGCATGCCATGGTGCATGGGGATGCCAGCGCGGGTAATGGTAGCCAGTACGGGTTGTTCGGCAAGCCTGACCGTTTGGGCTACACCCAGCGGGGTTTGTGTTTCAGTAGCGCTGTATTCGAGTGTTTTGCTGATTTCAAGTGCAAAAAACTCTCCAAGCCTTTCCATATTGGTACGGAAACGCATGGCATCCTTTTGAATATTTTCATCCCTGAGCTCAGCAATAAAAACATTGGCAATGGAACTGGTTTTACTGAGGTCGAATATCATTACATAAAGATAAAAAATAAAAATGGCCATTGACCAGTTTAACGTGATCTAAAAGTTCATTCAGCTGTAATAACAATGTTTCGGTACTTTTGTTATGGAGCAGGGCCATGTCGGTGGTTGCTACCGGGTGCACGATGAGCCGGGTCTTTTTATCCAGTTGCAGGTCGTACCAGGCAAAGGGGCTGCAGGTACCGGCCCTGAAACCAGGCTGATTTTTATAGTACATGCTATAGTCGTTCCCGCTGTTGCTTTTTGTTTGTTTCAGGTAGCTTTTGGGCATCAGCATTGCGGTATCGAAGTAATGCCTGTGATCTGGAGAGGGAATAAGGAGTGCTGAACTTTCTGCAGGGTTATGGGCTTGAAGGCCGGTAATGGCCTGCCGGATAGCGGTCAGTTTTTCGGCATGTTTTGAGGTCTCGTTCTGAACAAATGACCGCAGGTAGTCGACCGCATTGGCAAAAACATTGCGGCGGCTGTTTTTGGCTGGCGGATAGGCAGAATACAGGGGTTGAAATAGAAATTGCTTTTTATTAAAGGAGAGTGAAGGAAATTGTTTGAGCAGCATGTTTTTGAGGATAAGTGCCCATCCGTCTATAACAGGCAGTTCTAAAAGTCCCAAATGGTATTGCAAACTACTTTCGGCAGGGTAGGGCATGCTTTTCTGGTTACCAGCAGCTAAATATTCTTCATAGCGGCTCAAAAAATAAAAGGTGGCGGCAAAAACATCAAAGGGCAGGGCGCTTTTCTGCACAGCGAAAGGTACTTTGGCATCACCAAATGTAGTTGTTTTAATTTCCTGCTCAGCTATTTTATGTTCCAGCAGCAGGCCGGTGCTTTTAAAAAACAGCTCACCTCCAATGGGTTGGGCTGCATAACAGAACTTTGGCAGTTCAGACTGCACAAATTCGCGAATGTTTACACTAAAGCCGATCTCAGTTTTTAAAATGTCATTAAATATAAAGCTGAAGACATACTTTATTCGTGGTGTAAGCAGTGGTACATAAACCAAAAGTTTCATGAGGAATAAATTTAGCATATTATTCGTTATATTTGATGTTCATCTGGCCTCATTAAAACAAGATATTTTTAGGAATGAAATTTCAAATCGTTTCAGATTATAAACCAACCGGAGATCAGCCTGCTGCGATTAAACAACTGGTTGAAGGTGTAAACAACGAAGATCATTATCAGACTTTACTAGGGGTGACCGGTTCGGGCAAGACCTTTACCATAGCGAATGTGATACAGCAGACCCAGAAACCCACACTGATCCTGAGCCATAATAAAACACTGGCAGCACAGCTTTATGGGGAATTTAAACAGTTTTTTCCGGAAAATGCAGTGAACTATTTTGTTTCTTATTATGATTATTACCAGCCTGAAGCTTTCATTGCCAGCAGCAATACCTATATAGAGAAAGATTTAAGTATCAATGAGGAAATAGAGAAATTGCGGCTGCGGACGACTTCTGCCCTGATGTCGGGCCGGAGGGATGTCATCGTGGTCTCTTCTATCTCCTGTATTTATGGTATGGGCAATCCGGAAGATTTTTCGAGATCGGTATTCCGCTTTTCGGTGGGGTTACGGATTTCAAGGAATTCCTTTCTGCATAGCCTGGTGGAGATCCTGTATGCCCGTACCACCACTGATTTTAAGCGCGGTACTTTCAGGGTAAAAGGCGATACGGTTGATATTTTTCCGGCCTACCTGGATAATGCTTACCGTGTTTCTTTTTTTGGGGATGACATTGAAGCGCTGAGCGTGATAGACCCGGTTACAGGAAAGACACTGGAAAAGCTGGAAGACATGGCGATCTATCCTGCCAATTTGTTTGTCACACCTAAGGAAAGATTTAATTCATCGATATGGGGGATACAGGAAGAACTGGAGATCAGGAAGAACCAATTGATTGGCGACCGGCATTTGCTGGAAGCAAAGCGGCTGGAAGAAAGGGTGAACTTTGATATAGAGATGATGAAGGAACTGGGCTATTGCTCAGGTATAGAAAACTACTCCCGCTTTTTTGACGGGAGGGCGCCGGGAATGCGGCCCTTCTGTTTGCTGGATTACTTTCCGGATGATTATTTAATGGTGATTGATGAAAGCCATGTTACGGTACCACAGATCAGGGCGATGTATGGTGGCGACAGGTCGCGGAAAATGTCGCTTGTAGAATACGGGTTCCGTTTGCCATCGGCCCTGGACAACAGGCCCCTGAACTTTGATGAGTTTGAACGTCTGGCACCACAGACCATTTATGTAAGTGCTACCCCGGCAGATTATGAATTGCAGAAATCGGAAGGAATTGTGATTGAACAGGTGATCAGGCCTACAGGTTTACTGGATCCTTTGATTGATGTGCGGCCGGCAGTTAACCAGGTGGATGACCTGCTGGATGAAATTGACAAGACCATTAAGCTGGGAGACAGGGTACTGGTAACTACACTGACCAAAAGGATGGCAGAGGAGCTGACCAAATATATGGACCGGCTGAACATCAAATGCCGTTATATCCACTCGGAAGTGAAAACGCTGGAAAGGGTAGAGATCTTACGGGGGCTGCGCCTGGGTGAATTTGATGTTTTGATCGGGATTAACCTGTTGCGGGAGGGGCTTGACCTGCCGGAAGTATCGCTGGTAGCTATTCTGGATGCCGATAAGGAAGGCTTTTTGCGTTCTGACCGTGCGCTGATCCAGACCATTGGCCGTGCAGCAAGGAATGACAGGGGACGGGTGATCATGTATGCAGACAACATGACCGATTCGATGGAACGGACGATTGAGGAAACCAACAGGCGGAGGGAAAAGCAGGTGGCCTATAACCTGGAGCATGGAATTGTACCTAAAACGGTTGGTAAGAGCAGGGAGGCGATAATGGAGCAGAGCTCGGTACTGGACTTCTCGTCGGGTGAGCGCAAGCGGGCAAAACCTTATGTGGAGGTAGATGAGGTGAGCATTGCTGCTGATCCTGTTGTGCAGTACATGACCAAACCGGAAATGCAGAAATCTATTGATAAAACCCGTAAGGAAATGGCTAAGGCAGCAAAAGACATGGACTTTTTACTTGCAGCCAGGTTGCGTGACGAGATGTTTGCAATGGAGAAATTATTTGAAGAAAAATTTAGTAAGTAATGTTTTAAATGGACGGTAAGAATAGAAAAGATATTTATCCGGGACTGGAAGTAGAGATTATCCTTAAAAAAGACCAGCGGAGTGGAAAACTGACCCGTGGGATTGTAGCGAACCTGCTGACCTCGGCAGCTTTTCATTCACGGGGGATTAAAGTGAGGCTGGAAGACGGACAGGTTGGAAGGGTAGCAAATGTAATTGATATGCAATAATCTGAAAGGTTTTGTAATAATTGAATTCCAAAACAATCTATATTTGTAAATGTTAAGCATAAAATGGGAGTTATAAAATTCATATTGGTTACCCTGCTGATCCTGTATGTCATACGGATCATTCTCCGTTTGGTGTTTCCTTATGTACTGAAAAGTTTGTTCAGTAAGGTGCATCAGCAGGCCGAAAACCATCAAAGACAACAACAAAAGAAGCCTGAGGGCTCTATTTCAATAGATTATATGCCGCCACAGCCAAAAAGCGGGAATGCAGATAAGCTTGGTGATTTTGTGGATTATGAGGAAGTAAAGTAGGTATTTTATAATATCGATAAATTTACTTCTTAATCTGTTTCAATTTTATATTTTTGAGGTTAGTTTAATCTTAAACAACCCTTAATGAATAATTGGTTAAAAGCGAATGGCATTCATCTGGCCATCATTGGATTTTTTATACTCATCTGTTTTGTCTATTTCAGTCCGGTTTTACAAGGTAAAGGTCCGCAGCAAAGCGACGTATTGCAAGCTAAGGCCACTGCCAAAGAGATCATGGACTACAAGGAAAAGGACGGTAAAGGGCCTTTATGGACCAACCAGATGTTTGGTGGGATGCCTGCTTATCAGATCTGGGTACAGCACCCTTACAATGCGGCCACCTATGTGATCGATTTCATGAAGGCGGTGTTCCCGGATCCTGTAGACGTAGTTCTGATGTACCTGCTTGGTGCTTACCTGCTGTTTTGTGTATTGAAGGTAAATCCCTTACTGGCAGCAGCGGGGGCTATTGCTTTTGCTTTTACCTCTTATAATTTCCAGATCATTGCTGCAGGACACAGCAATAAGGCCCTGGCCATTTCTTTTCTGGCGCCTATAGTTGCCGGGATCATTTTGACCATCAGGGGTAAATACTGGCTGGGGGCCAGTTTAACTGCTTTGTTCCTGGCGCTGGAGATCAGGGCAAACCATATTCAGATGACCTATTACCTGATGATTGCCCTGCTTATTTTTATAGGCATAGAGCTTTATCATGCCATAAAAGGAAAGAAGGTAGCGGCCTTTGGAAAGTCGATGGGCTTCCTGGCCATAGCATTGGTACTGTCCCTGATGGTAAATGCGGGTAAATTATGGACGACTTACGAATATGGTAAAGAATCGAACAGGGGCAAATCTAATTTAACAACGGACAGTGCCGAAGAAAAGAACGGGCTTTCCAAAGAATACGCTTATGGCTGGAGCCAGGGTGTAGGTGAGAGCTTTACTTTCCTAATCCCCAATTTATATGGGGGCGGGACAGGGATTGATGAACTGGTGAAACCCGAGAGCAATACCTATAAAGCTTTACAGAATGTGACCGGTGGTGATCCGAGGCCAGCCATACAGCAGCTGGCGGGACAGGTTGGCCTGCAGCAGTACTGGGGAGAAAAACCCTTTACTTCGGGGCCTTATTATTTTGGTGCCATTGTTTGTTTCCTATTTGTATTTGGCTTGCTGATTGTAAGAAGCCGGTTAAAATGGTGGATATTGGGTACGACCATTTTGTTTATGCTGCTTTCTTTTGGCAGGCATTTTCCATTGGTCTCGGATCTGTTTTTTGAATATTTCCCGATGTACAATAAATTCAGGGCAGTAGAATCTATTCTGGCCCTGGTAGGTTTAATGGTGCCTGTTTTGGCTTTTCTTGCTGTAAAAGAAACCCTGGAAGGGACTATGGATCAGAAAACACTGGGTAAGAAACTGACGGTTGCCGGTGCCATAACTGGTGGTTTTACTTTACTGGTGGCAGTAATGCCGAGTGCATTTTTCAGTTTTACGGCATCAAACCACCCGCAAATGGTGCAGGTGCTGACCCAGATTGCCCAGAACAATGCCGGCGTGGCACAAAGTATTGCCAATGCATTGGTTCAGGATCGTATTGATATTGCCCGTGCAGATGCCTTGCGCTCTTTATTGTTTATAGCAATAGGCTATGCGCTGATCTGGGCATTGATCAATAAAAAGATGGGCTTGCAGACCGTAATGGTTTTGCTGGGGCTTGCCGTACTGATTGACATGTGGCAGGTAGACCGCCGTTATTTAAACAACAGCAATTTTGTGAGCAAGTCGGATCTGAAAAATCATTTTCAGCCGAGAGAGATCGACAACCTGATCCTGGCCGATAAAGACCCGGATTACCGGGTACTGGACCTGAGCATTGCTACTTTTCAGGATGCGAGTGCTTCGGCCTTCCATAAAACGATAGGTGGGTACCATGCGGCTAAACTGAAACGTTATCAGGAGCTGATCGATAAACAGTTCTCGAAAAGCATTAACCAGGATGTAGTGGATATGCTGAATACCAAATACATTATTACGCAGGACCAGCAGACAGGTTCGTACAAAATGCAAAGGAATGCAACCGCTGCAGGGCATGCCTGGATTGTGTCTCATGTTCAATTTGCAAAGGATGCAGATGAAGAAATGAAGGCCATTAACAGTTTTGACCCTAAAAAGGAAGCCATTGTTGATGTAAGGTATAAACAACTGATCAATGAGAAACGTCTTGGCTCTGGTGTCGGGGCAATGATTACACTGGACAGTTATCATCCGGACCACCTGGTTTATTCTTACAGTGCGCCAACTGATGTAATTGCCGTATTTTCGGAGATTTATTACGATAAGGGCTGGAACATGTATGTAGATGGGGCTGAGAAGCCTTATTTCAGGGCAGATTATGTTTTGCGGGCTGCCCAGCTGGAAGCAGGCAACCATAAAATAGAGTTTAAGTTTGAGCCGGTTTCGTATTATGCAGGTGAAAAGATCTCTTTACTAGGCTCAGTTTTATTGATTGCAGGATTGGGATTTGCGTTTTATTCGGAGAAAAAGGGAAAAAAACAATGATGTTGCTCATCGCTAAACCGCTGCTGAAGGGCAATAATCTGCAGGTCTTCGCAACACATTGATTTTTTCTTTCAAAAGATAAAAAACCGGCTTATTGGCCGGTTTTTTCATTTTGTTGCAGGTTTATGTTAAGTAAGCAGAAAATAACATCTGCTTAACTTCTTGTTAATCTGTATTCTCCACATTTGTGGAATAAACTAATGTTCCTATGCAGGAGTCTTATTTATGTCTAAAAGAGAAGTTGAAATTGCCGTAATCTCTGATGTACACCTGGGTACCTATGGTTGTCATGCCAAAGAGCTTTTGAAATACCTGAAGAGCATCAAGCCAAAAATGCTGGTGCTGAATGGGGATATCATAGACATCTGGCAGTTCAGCAAAAGATACTGGCCCGAAACGCACATGAAGGTGGTCAGAAAACTGATGAAATTTGTGGTGGAAGGTGTGCCTGTCTATTATTTAACGGGGAACCATGATGAGCTGCTGCGGAAATTTGCAGATATGCATATGGGGGCTTTTCATCTTCAGAATAAGCTGGTGGTAGAACTGGACGGAAAAAAAGCCTGGTTTTTTCATGGAGATATATTTGATGTGACCATGCAGCATTCCAAATGGCTGGCCAAACTGGGCGCAGTGGGTTACGATACTTTGATTCTGATCAACAGTTTTGTAAACTGGTTTCTGGCATTGATAGGGAAGGAAAAGATGAGTTTTTCGAAACGGATCAAGGCCAGGTTTAAAGATGCGGTTAAATTTATCAATAGTTTTGAAAATACGGCTGCAGAGCTGGCTCTCGAAAAAGGGTATGAATATGTGGTCTGCGGACATATCCATCAACCGGAAATGAGGACGATCCGTACAGCAGATGGAGAAGTAACTTATTTAAACAGTGGTGATTGGGTAGAGAATCTGACGGCCCTGGAGTATTATGATCAATCCTGGAAGGTATTTAAGTACGAACAAAAGGACTTCCAGAAGGATGAAGTTGAAGAAGGGGAATTGTCGGACGGAGAAGATCTGCACAGTAAGCTCGATGTGAACACCTTGCTGCAAAAGATTAAATTGGAAATTGCCTGAGGCGTATAAAAAAACAATATATTTTAATGAAAAATACAGATATTCGGTGCGGATGAAGATACTTTATGCCATACAGGGTACCGGCAACGGACACATTAGCCGTGCCAGGGAAATTGTACCCCTTTTACAACAATATGGGACTGTTGATCTGCTGATCAGTGGTACACAGGCAGATGTAAAACTGGTGCAGGAGGTGAAATATCAGCTGCATGGCTTTAGCTTTATTTTTGGGAAAAAAGGTGGAGTGAACCATTATGAAACCTGGAAGTCGATGAACCTGCCGCGTTTTGTGAAAGACATGCGGACTATTCCATTAAAAGATTACAACCTGATCCTGAATGATTTTGAGCCGGTAACCGCATGGGCCTGTAAAACCAGGGGTATTGAAAGTGTAGGACTAAGCCATCAGGCCTCCTTCCAGTCGGGCAAAGTGCCGAAACCCAGAAGCATTGACTGGGCACAGCTGGTGATGAAATATTATGCTCCGGCCACGCACTATGTAGGATTCCATTTTGACCGTTATGATGACTTTATCTATACTCCCGTAATCCGCGGAGAGATCAGGAACATGCAGCGCAGTAATCTTGGGCATTATACGGTGTACCTGCCGGCAATAGACGACCAGTATCTGCTGCCCCTGCTGAAGCAGGTGCCACAGGTAAAATGGGAAGTGTTTTCCAAACATAGCAGGCAAAGCTACAGGGATGAAAATGTGTGGGTAAGGGCGGTCAACAATGAGCAGTTTAACGAAAGCCTGGCTTCCTGTGAAGGTTTGTTTACCGGTGGCGGTTTTGAGGGGCCGGCCGAAGCGCTGTACCTGGGCAAAAAACTGTTGGTGGCGCCGATGAAGTTCCAATATGAGCAGCAGTGCAATGCGTATGCGCTGAAACAGTTTGGTTTGCCGGTAATCTGGGCCAGCAATAAGAACTGGCTGCCTTTAATTAAAGAATGGGTAGCCCGGCCGCAGGAGCACCATTTTGATTTTCCGGATGAAACTGCTGCAGTAATTGATAAAGTTGTAAAGCAGTTTGCCAGATAATTTGCTTTACTTTGCCTTAGGCATGATCAATCAATTTAGAAATTTAAACCCGATAAACCTGCTCATTCTGTTCGCATATACATTTTTTTTGCGGATGGCTATATTTGCGGAGCTTCCTGCTCAGCTTAATTTTGAGTTTTTAGAATCGTATACCAAGTTTTTTATTCAGATACCGGTACAGGGCTTTTTTTCTCCGGCGGCCAATGTTTTTTTTGCAGGGATTATTGTTTATGTGCAGGCTGTGCTGTTTAACCGGGTGATCAATAACCATGGGCTACTGAATAAACCAGGGTTTTTACCGGCATTGATGTATGTAACAGGTGCCAGCTTATTTATGCCTTTTTTGGTGCTGAGCCCCACCCTGATCTGTAATTTTTTGCTGATCTGGATGATGGACAAATTCCTGAAGATCGGTAAATCGCCAAATGCGATCATGATCATGTTTGATATTGGGATGATCATTGCATTGGGGACACTGATCTATTTTCCTTTTATTGTGATGCTGGTGATGATCTGGCTTACCCTGTTGCTGTACAGGAGTTTTGACTGGAGGGAATGGGTGTCGGGCCTGGTTGGCTTTCTGACCATTTTCTTTTTTGTTGGCGTATTCTATTACTGGAACGACAGCCTGTCTATGTTCTACAAGATCTGGTTACCGCTGGGCAATAAATTCCCTTCGGTTTTTAAGATCAATTATAACGATTACCTGGTTCTTGTACCAGTTCTGGTGATGATGGTACTGGCGGTACTGCAATTGCGTGAGAACTTCTTCAGGAGCTTTATCAGTACCCGAAAAGCCTTTCAGATGCTGTTCTTTATGTTTATGGTAAGTATTGTCAGCTTTTATACGAAGCCAGACTTCCGACTGTACCATTTTCTGCTGTGTGTGCCACCGGGAGCAGTTTTGCTGGCTTATTATTTTTCAAATGCCAAAAAGAGATGGTTTTATGAAAGCTTATTCCTCATCCTGGTTTTTGCCATTCAGTACTTTTTGTTTGTTTAACTTTTTTTAACAATTTGAGACCTTGAAACTAGCTAAAGATTGATAGCTTTGTGCAATGAAGTCTGGAGTAGTTAATGCATAACCTGGTTATAGATATTGGGAATACAAATAGTAAGCTGGCTGTTTTTAAAGAAAAAACGTTAGTAGACTACCAGGTTCTTAAGCAGATTGTTCCGGCTGATCTTGTAAAATTAATAACCCGGTACGGGGTGCTCAATTCAACTGTTTCCAGTGTTGCTGAAGATTTACAGGAAGTAATCAGTGTTTTAACATCAAATACAAATTACATTCCTTTCTCTACAAATATCAATACGGGGATTAAAAACAATTACCGGAGCCTGTCTACACTGGGTTTGGACCGTTGGGCCAAAGTTATTGCAGCGAATAGCTGTTATGCAGGGAAAAACTGTTTGATGATAGATGCCGGGACCTGTATTACCTACGATCTGCTGAACAGTGAAAGTGAATACTCGGGGGGAAGCATCAGCTTAGGTGTGGCCATGCGTTTTAAAGCGCTGCATCATTTTACGGGCCGGTTACCACTGGTAACCTGGAACAGGGAAAATATAGAGATACCGCTTGGTTCGGATACCGTTTCGGCAATTAAGAATGGTGTTTTGCAAGGGATAGTTAATGAAGTGGAGGGGTTTATATCTGCTTATAATAAAGAAAATAAAGGCCTGACGGTACTGTTAACAGGTGGTGATGCTGCTTTTTTGCTAGAACAATTAAAAAACAGCATCTTTGCGCCTCAAATTATACACGATCCGTATTTGGTATTAAAAGGATTAAATGAAGTTATTGCATTTGAATATGTACAAAAAAATTAATTATATAGTAGCGGTAATGATCTTACTGGCCAGTGTTAGCCTTAAAGCACAGGTGACTTCACAATCTCCATATTCCAGGTATGGATTGGGCAATATGAAAGGTTTGCTACTGCCCCAGTTCAGGGCAATGGGTGGAATCTCTACAGCGGTTTTCAGGCCCAGTACCTATTACAGTACGATCAATATGCAAAACCCTGCTTCTTATTCGGGAATTACCCTTACTACGGTAGATATCGGCATGAGTGGTGGTTTTAAGGAATTAAAAAAAGGAAGCCTGTCTGAAGGAAGCTTCAATGCAACTTTAAGCCATGTAGCCCTTGCCTTTCCGATTAAAGCGGGCCGTACTGGTTTAAGTTTTGGTTTAATGCCCTATACCGAATTGGGTTATGAGTTCAGCAATACAGAAAAACTGGATACGAACACGGTGAATAAGCTGTATTCCGGAGAAGGAGGTTTAACTAAGGCTTATTTTGGTTTGGGACAGCAGTTTGGTGACCATTTCAGGATTGGGGCCAATATTGAATATATTTTCGGGAACCTTGTGGAAAACCGGGCTTTAGAATTGCAGAGCGTAGCTTCCGTAAATACGAAACAACAGGATAAAAACAGTGTGGGTGGTATTGGCTTTTCTTACGGGGCCCAATACGAGATCCCTTTGAGCTTAAAGAGCCGCATTACCATTGGTTATTCAGGTTCTTCTCCTTCAAGTATCAATTCACAGAAGACCTTTGTGGTTACGCGTTATGTGAGACAGAGTACAGGAGATGAAGGGACAGCACTGGATACGCCGACCTTTAACCAAAACAACTCTGCGAAGCTGAAACTGCCATTGGTACATAATTTTGGGATTTCGATACAAAAAGACAATAAATGGCTGATCGGTGCCGATTACAGGATGGGCAATTGGTCTAAACTGAGCATTGATGGTGTAAACAAGGGTTTGGAAGACAGCTGGGGATTCTCTGGTGGGGCACAACTTACCCCTGATATGACTTCTATTGGCAGTTACTTTAACCGTGTAGATTACAGGGTTGGTTTTACTTATGACAAGACCTATATCAAGATTGCGGACCAGGATGTAAAGCAAATGGCTGTTACATTTGGTCTGGGACTTCCGCTGGCTTTCAACAGGTTTGCTTTTCATAAGATCAACCTGACCTCTGAGATTGGAAGAAGGGGAACGCTCAACAGCGGGCTGGTACAAGAAAACTACATTAACATTCATTTAGGGTTTACCCTTAACGATACCTGGTTCAGAAGATTTAAATTCGACTAGCATTTGCGGCAATTCATAGCCAGTAAAAGAGAGATATATTATACTAATGAAAAGCAGGGGTATAATTTTAAGTTTGGTTATACTTTGCATGGCTCAGCTTTCACTGAGCTCATGTGGGGAGGATGACCTGAAAAAAGCGGCAACTCTTTCCAGAAAAATCAGTTTAGATACCACCAGGACTACCGGCGTAGAGATCATATACAGTGATTCTGCAAAGGTGAAGGCAAAAGGCTTTGCTCCGGTGCTGGATAAGATCACGCCGTCGAGCGGGGCAATTTTGCAGGAAATGCCCAAAGGTGTGAAGATCGAGTTCCTGAATGACTCCCTGAAAGTTAAGGGTTCAATAACCTCTGATTATGCGATCATAAAAGATACGGAGAAGCTGACGATCTTTAAAAGAAATGTAATAGTGGTAAACGAGAACCTGACTTTTAATACGGAAGAGCTGATCTGGGACCAGAATAAACAGATGTTTTTTTCTCCGAAAGGGGTTGTAACACAGCCTGACGGCTCTTTTGCCAATGCGGAAAATTTTAGCGCACCCCAGGATTTTAGCTATTACAAGACGGGAAGCGGCTATGGTGAGACTTATGTAAAGGAAAATTTTGGGGAATAATTTAATATTTTCTTTTTTTCGCAAAAGTTGTATCTTGCGCCCTCTTAAAAAGATTTATAAATAAGTATATTATGGGATTAATGACATTTTTGCGGAACCGCGCGGGCTATATCCTGGTAGGGGCCATCGGTTTTGCAATTGTTGCATTTTTAGTTGGTGATGCAATTAACGTGGGTAAGCCTTTCTGGGCTGAATCTCAAAAGGTTGTAGGGTCAGTTGACGGTGAAGAAATTAGCATAGATCAGTTTGGTCCGAAAGTAGACCAGAGTTTAGCGCAATTTAAACAGCAATATGGTGGTTCCGGCAATGCACAGATGCAGGCTATGGCCGTAGATAATGTGTGGCAGGGTGAAATTGCCAGTATTCTTTTAGGTAAGGAATATAACCGTTTGGGTTTAACAATATCCAGTGATGAGCTGTTTGACCTGCTGCAGGGCAAAAACCCGAGTCCGCTTATTGTACAATATTTTGGCAACCCTCAGACGGGAGAAGTAAACCGCGCTGAAGTATTGGCTTCCTTAAAACAACAGGATAAAAATCCACAGTTAGAGAAGCAATGGGAGCTTTTACAGAATGAGATTGAAAAGCAGGCACTTCAGAAAAAATATGCCAACCTGATCAGTAATTCTATTTATGTGACTACGCTGGAGGCCAATGATGATTACCAGAACCGTAATAAACTGGCGAGCTTCAAGTATACCCTGCTGGATTATGCAGCTGTGCCGGATGCGACAGTAAAACCAACAGAGTCTGATTATTCAGATTACTATAATGAAAACAAGAAACGTTTTGAAAATCCATCGGAGACGCGCTCGTTTGAATATGTGGCTTTCAGTGTAAGCCCTACAAAAGAAGATTCGGCGGCAGTTAAAACCCAGGTTGATAAACTTGCGGCTGATTTTCGGACGGCAGCGAATGATTCCCTGTTTGCAGCAGTTAACTCTGATGTGAAGGTCCCATATGCGTATATGTCTAAAGGCAAACTGGATCCTGCTGTTGATTCAGTAGTGTTCAACCTTCCTGCAGGCAGCTATTATGGTCCAAGATTTTCTGGAAATTCCTATAAACTGATCAAGGTGATTGATACGCGTTTTTCTCCGGATTCGGTAAAAGCAAGCCATATTCTACTTGATCCTTCTAAAATGGGTGGTGCAGATAAAGCTAAAAAACTGGCTGATTCCTTAAAAACATTGGTGCAGAACGGAGCTAGTTTTGCTGCATTAGCTAAACAATACAGCATTGACGGATCTAAGGATAAAGGTGGCGAGCTGGGCACATTTAGCCGTGGACAGATGGTACCTGTATTTGAAGATGCGGCATTTAACGGCAAGGCTGGTGACCTTAAAGTGGTAACTTCCCAGTTTGGCGTGCACCTGATCAAAATCGAGAAACAGATTGGCTCTTCAAAAGTGGCCAAATTGGCCTATATAGAAAAAGGACTGGCTTCGAGCAATAAAACCAGGGATGCAGCTTATAAAAAAGCAAGTGCTTTCCTGAATGAGGTGAAAAGCAATAATTTTGCTGAACTGGCCCAGAAAAAAGGGTATACAGTTGGTGTTGCAGACCGGGTTACCCCTACACAGGGTTTTGCCCCGGGCCTGGACAGTCCGCGTCAGCTGATCCGTGATGCTTACGCAACTGATAAAGGTGAAATACTGAAAGAGGTTTACCAGATGGACAATGCTTATGTAGTGGCCCGTGTAACTGATATTAAACCAAAAGGCACGCTTTCGCTGGAAGATGTGAAGAAAGAAATTGAGCCGATGGTACGTACAGCAGTTAAAGCTAAAATGCTGACTGAAAAAATGAACAAAGCCTTGCAGGGTTCAGCTAATCTGGCCCAGGTAGCGCAGAAGCTGGGTAAAACAGTAGCACCTGTTGAGAATATCGTATTTGCAAACCCTATTATCCCGGGCGCAGCCCAGGAAAATAAACTGGTAGGTTCGGTTTTTGGATCCCAACCTGGAAAACTTTCAAAAGCTATAGATGGTACAGCGGGTGTATATGCTTTTACGGTAGATGGTTTTAGCCAGCCAGCTCCTTTAGCGAACACTTACAAGCAAAAAGAAGCCATGATGCAGGCAGGTGGACAGCGCGCTTTAGGTGCGGCTTTCCAGGCCTTACAGGATAAAAGTAAGATAAAAGACAATAGGGTGAAATTCTATTAAGCTTATTTTACGTAATTTTGTAGCCGGAAGTCCTTTGACTTCCGGCTTTTTTGCATCCTAACATTTACAATATGGATATTCAGGAAAATTTTGTCAATAAAGTAGCGGCAAGTGGTTTGATCACCCTTAACCTGGAAGATTATTTTCATCCTGGCGAAAGGATTGTTTACGATATAAAGGATAACCTTTTTCATGGTTTGATGTTGAGGGAAAAGGATTTCAGGGAGTTTATCAAGACCCATGACTGGTCGGCCTATACCGGAAAGAATGTGGCCATCATTTGCAGTGCAGATGCCATTGTGCCTACCTGGGCCTATATGCTACTGGCCAATAAAATGAAACCTTATGCCAATGAAGTGGTTTTTGGCAGCCTGGAAACGCTGGAAGCAGTTTTATTTGCCAAAGCATTGTCTAAAATAGATATAAATGCGTTTGCGGGTGAGCGCGTGGTGATTAAGGGTTGCGCGGATATTGACGTTACCGTGGCCGCATATGTGGAGATTACTAATTTGCTGACGCCGGTGGTGAAAAGTATAATGTATGGTGAGCCCTGCTCTACTGTGCCTATTTATAAGCGTAAGGATTAATTTGGATTGCTTTTTGTTTGGAGCTTAACTATGAAAAGATCGCTATTGTTTATTGCTGTTACATGGTTAAGCTTCAGTGGATTTGCACAGGAGTTGCCTTTTGTAAAGGAGCCTGTTTTTCAGGCCGGGGAAGTATTGAAATATAAGTTAAAATATGGCTTTATCACTGCTGCTGAAGGAACGCTACAGGTAAAGGAATCGACACTTAAATTTGATGGCAAGCCTACTTTTAACCTGGTTGTGGACGGTGAGACATCAGGAACTTTTGATATTTTTTATAAAATAAGGGACCATTACGATTCCTATATAGATAAGGACAATTTAAAGCCGTACTTCTATCAGGAGAATATACGTGAAGGAGGATACAGGAGACAGGACAAGGCGAGGTTTAACCAGGAGGGTAAAAAAGTGGTGGCAACACAGGGCACCTTTAATACGCCAAACACACAAACTTTTGACCTGGTCTCGGCCTATTACTTTGCGCGGAGTCTGGACATCTCGAAAATGAAGATAGGAGATAATGTAAAGCTGAATTATTTTCTGGGTGATGAGATCAGCCAGCTTGAAATCCAGTTTGTAGGGCGTGAAGTGGTGAAGACCAAAATGGGTAAGATCAAATGTTTGAAATTTAGTCCTTCTATAAAGCCCGGCCGTGTTTTCAGGAAGGACAGCAAGCTGTACCTCTGGATTACAGATGATGGGAACAGGGTTCCTGTAAAGGCCCAGGTAGAGATCATAGTGGGCTCGGTAACTATGGAAATTAAATCGGCAGATGGGTTAAAGTACCCTTTAGCGATAGTTAAATAAAAAGAGCTGCAATGGCAGCTGAAAAAGATAATGATAGAAGTACAAAATACACTGGTACATGAAGACCTGATAAAGGAGAGTTTTGTGTGTAACCTCAATAAGTGCAAAGGTATTTGTTGTGTAGAGGGGGATGCGGGTGCGCCGCTGGATGTTGCAGAGACCGCTATTTTGGCCGAGGTATATCCGAAAATTAAGCATTTACTGGAGCCTAAGGGTATTGCTGCCATTGAGCAACAGGGGACTTCGGTGGTAGATGCGGATGGAGATCTGACCACGCCTTGTGTGGATGGAAATAAAGAATGTGCCTATGTGACCTTTGAAAACGGCATTACCAAATGTGGGATAGAAAAAGGCTATGAACAGGGGCTGGTGGACTGGCAAAAACCGATTTCCTGTCACCTTTACCCAATCAGGCTTACCCGCTACCCTGAATTTGAAGTGCTGAATTACGACAGGTGGCACATATGCCACGATGCCTGCTCGTTTGGCAGGGAGCTGAAAGTTCCTGTATATCAGTTTTTAAAAGGTCCGCTGATCAGAAAATACGGTGCTGAATGGTTTGAGGAATTGGAAAATACTGTATCTTCGGAAAAGAGCGATAAAAGTTGATTGAATATTAACCTCAAACATTTATAAATTGAAAGGAATAATTTTAGCAGGTGGAAGCGGAACCAGGCTTCACCCCCTTACCCTGGTGATGAGCAAGCAGATGATGCCTGTTTATGATAAACCAATGATCTATTACCCTTTGTCTATCCTGATGCTGGCGGGTATAAGAGAAATCCTGATCATTTCTACCCCACATGATCTTCCAAATTTCGAAAAACTATTGGGTGATGGGGACCGTTTGGGCTGCAAATTCTCTTATGCTGTACAGGAACAGCCAAATGGACTGGCACAAGCTTTTGTAATTGGTGCGGATTTTATTGGTAAGGATAAAGTAGCCCTGGTACTGGGTGACAATATATTTTACGGAGACGGCATGTCGAAACTGTTGCAGGCTAGCGCAGACCCCGATGGGGGCGTTGTATTCGCCTACCGGGTTTCTGATCCGGAACGTTATGGTGTAGTGGAGTTCAATGACGAGAATACGGCTATTTCTATTGAAGAGAAGCCTGTTCAGCCAAAATCTGACTATGCGGTTCCGGGATTGTATTTTTACGATAACAGTGTGGTAGAGATTGCGAGGAACATCAAACCATCACCGAGGGGGGAATATGAGATTACAGATGTCAACAAAGTATACCTGGAGCAGGGTAAACTGAAGGTAGGGGTACTGAGCCGCGGAACAGCCTGGCTGGATACCGGAACTTTTGCATCGCTGATGCAGGCGGGCCAGTTTGTGCAGGTAATTGAGGAGCGGCAGGGGCTGAAGATCGGTTGTATTGAAGAGGTTGCGTACAGGATGGGATTTATTGATAAACAACAGCTGAAAAAGATTTCGGAGCCTTTAGTGAAGAGTGGTTATGGCGCGTATTTGCTTAAAATGATAAAGTGACAAAGTGAGTGTTCTCTTCCGCAGAAGAGAACGGTTATTTTTACCCCTTTATATGCTAAAATCGTTTAATGATATGATAATATCATAAAATAATTAAAGCCAGAATTCCCGTCCTTTGAATAACCAAATATTTAAACCGGATGTCGAAAAATAAATACCTCTTTCCTTTTATCATGATCACCTCATTGTTCTTTATGTGGGGTTTTGTACATAACCTGGACCCGGTGCTGATCCCACACTTAAAGCGTTCATTTAGCCTGAGTACTTTACAGGCCTCGCTGGTAGATTCTGCGGTATTTATAGCCTATTTTGTGATGGCCTTACCAGCAGGCTTCCTTTTAAAGAAATATGGATATAAGAAGGGCATCATTATCGGGCTTGCTTTTTTTGCCTTAGGCTCATTCTTATTTATTCCTGCGGCCAATACACAGTTGTATGTGTTCTTTTTGGGCGCATTGTTTATCATCGCCTGTGGCCTTACGATATTGGAAACGGCTGCTAATCCTTATGCTTCGTTGCTGGGGCCGCCGGAAACGGCCACTTTCCGTTTAAATTTTGCACAGACTTTTAACGGGCTTGCAGCAGCAATGGCGCCAATTATTGGGGTGCGTGTAATTTTAATCAAAGGACTTTCGGACGAAGAATTAAGTACGATGACGGAATCGGCAAAGCAGCTGGCCCTGGCGTCGGAGGCTTCTTCTGTAAAGACACCTTATCTGATTTTAGGAAGCATTATCCTGGTTATCGCTGTGATATTTCTTTTCCTGAAACTTCCGGAGATCAAGGAAGAAGAGGATATTAAAGCTGAAAAGACAGGGATATTGCATGCTTTGCGCCACAAACATTTATCCTGGGCGGTTGCTGCGCAATTTTTTTATGTAGGTGCGCAGGTTTGTGTATTTAGTTTTTTCATCCTTTATGCTACCGACGTTGCAGGGATCAGTCAAAAGTCGGCCGGAGATTATGCCGGTGGTGTGGGACTGGCATTTCTGCTGGGGAGGGTATTAGGTACATTTCTGATGAAGTTTGTTAAGGCTGAATTGCTGCTGACAATCTATTCACTGATCAATGTGCTGTTGTGTATTGTTGCGATTACCGCGGGAGGTACGCTGGCACTGTTCACTGTGATCGGCATCGCATTTTTCATGTCGATCATGTTTCCGACCATTTTCTCGCTGGGGATCAAAGACCTGGGGAGTGATACCAAGCTGGGCAGCAGTCTGATCATCATGTCTATCGTGGGCGGTGCTGTTTTGCCACCTGCTATGGGCTATATCAGCGATGTGACGCATAACATTCAGACCGGATACATTGTGCCTTTAATTTGTTTTGTAGTGGTGTTTATGTTTGGTTTAAAGGGCCATAAAGTTATTAAAAGTGTAAAATATGAATAAAAGATATTGTCTGACACTGGACCTGATTGCGGATGAGGGGCTTATTGCCGAGTATGAGGAGATGCACCGTAAGGTATGGCCGGAGATTATAGATAGCATTACTGTGGCCGGTATTGAGGATATGGAAATTTACCGTGCAGGTACCCGCCTGTTTATGATCATGGAGGTAAATGACAGTTTTAGTTTTGATAAAAAAGCTGAGATGGACGCCGGAAATGAAAAGGTGCAGGCCTGGGAAACCTTAATGTGGAAATACCAGCAAGCAGTACCGGGTGCCAGGCCCGGAGAGAAATGGATAATGATGGATAAAATATTTGAGTTAAAGGCCTGATGTCGACGAATACAATAAAAAGTTTTTTGCAGATCCACCCGGATGATAATGTGCTGGTGGCTTTACAGGATTTGCCTAAAGGACAAATCATAACATGGAAGGGTGAGGTGATCACTTTAAAGGATGATATACGTGCCAAACATAAGTTCTTTATAACCGATCTTGCTGTTGGTGCTGAGGTTTTAATGTATGGTGTACTTGTTGGAAAGGCCACTGCTTTTATTCCGCAGGGCGGTTTAATGACTACAGGCAATGTACACCATGCCTCACAGGACTATGCTTACCGGAAGGTGGATTATGAATGGCAGGTGCCGGATGTCACGAAATTTAAGGATAAGACTTTTAATGGATACCACCGGCCCGATGGAAGGGTTGGCACAGCCAATTACTGGCTTTTTGTACCTACAGTTTTTTGTGAGAACAGGAACCTGGATGTGATCAAGGAAGCTTTGTACAATACACTGGGTTATACAGTGACGGATAAATACAAACAGTTTACAGAAGCTTTGCTGGATGCTTACCGGTCGGGACAAGAGCTGAGCTCATTTAAATTGGATGAACTTGTGCCTGCAGAGCCCCTTAAAAAGCGGGTATTTAAAAATGTTGACGGCATTAAATTCCTGAACCATCAGGGTGGTTGTGGTGGGACCAGGCAGGATTCGGCCTTGCTGAGCCAACTGCTTGCTGCTTATGCAGATCATCCCAATGTTGCTGGAATAACTGTTTTGAGTTTGGGTTGCCAGCATCTGCAGACGCAGGATCTGTTGAATGATGTTAAACAGAGAAATCCATTGTTTGATAAACCGGTACTGATATTTGAACAACAGCAAAGCCAGAGCGAAGAGCAATTGATCAAATCAGCTATACTGAAAACATTTCTGGGGTTGACAGAGATTGATAAAAACGAGAGAAAGCCAGCTCCGTTAAGTAAATTATGTGTGGGGGTTAAGTGCGGTGGCAGTGATGGCTTTAGTGGGATATCGGCCAATCCGGCTGTTGGTTATACCTCTGATTTATTAGTAGCTTTAGGTGCAAAAGTTTTATTGGCGGAATTCCCGGAGCTTTGCGGAGCAGAACAAAATATAATTGACAGGTGTGTGAATGAACCCACGGCAGAAAAATTTATCAGGTTGATGCAGGAATACGATGCACAGGCGCATGCTGTGGGCTCGGGTTTCCACATGAACCCCTCGCCCGGTAACATTAAAGACGGACTGATCACGGATGCGATAAAAAGTACGGGGGCTGCTAAAAAAGCAGGAACATCACCTGTGGTGGATGTACTGGATTATACAGAACCAGTAAGCAGGCCAGGTTTAAGTTTGGTCTGTACACCGGGTAATGATGTAGAGGCGACTACGGGAAAGGCTGCAAGTGGGGCCACACTGATTTTATTTACAACAGGATTGGGTACACCAACCGGAAATCCGGTTTGTCCGGTTATTAAAGTAGCGACAAATACTGCATTGGCCACAAGGATGAGTGATATCATTGACATTGATACCGGTGCCATTATCAGGGGCGAGAAGACGATAGAGGAAATGGGTGCAGAAATTCTGGAATATTGCATAAAAGCCGCCAGTGGAGAGATCATTCCAAAGGCAGTACAGTTGAACCAGGATGATTTTATTCCATGGAAAAGAGGAGTTTCATTATAATTATTAAAAATGTTTAGTTTAAAAGGAAAATCAGCGATTGTTACCGGAGGAGGAAGTGGGATAGGCAAGGCCATATCCGTGCTTTTTGCAAAACAAGGGGCAGATGTACACATAGTGGAATTAAATGCAGCTGCAGCTTTACAGGCCGTTAATGAAATAAAGGCCGCAGGAGGGCAGGCTTTTGCGTATGGTTGTGACGTGAGCCGGCAATCGGATGTTGTTGAGGTATTTCATCAGATCGGTAATATAGATATCCTGGTAAATAATGCCGGTATTGCCCATATTGGAAGGGCGGATACGACTACAGAAGCCGAGTTTACAAAGGTATTTGATGTAAATGTTAAGGGAGCCTACAATTGCCTGTATGCTGCCATTCCTGTTATGAAGCAAAAAGGTGCGGGTGTAGTGCTCAATATGGCTTCTATAGGGGCATTGGTGGGTTTGGCAGACCGTTTTGCCTATTCTATGAGTAAAGGTGCTGTTTATGCGATGACCCTGTCGGTTGCCAAAGATTACATGGCAGATGGCATCCGGTGTAACAGCATATCACCGGCAAGGATACATACCCCATTTGTAGACGGCTTTATTGCCAAAAACTATGCCGGGCAGGAAGCAGAAATATTTGAAAAACTATCTAAAAGTCAGCCTATAGGTAGAATGGGAAAACCAGAAGAAGTTGCTTCACTGGCCCTTTACCTATGTTCTGACGAAGCGGGTTTTGTAACGGGTAACGACTATCCGCTGGATGGAGGCTTTATTAAATTGAATAATTAAGTTGGGATAACAAACAATTATTATCTTTCAGGAAAAAAAGAAAAAAATGAAATTAATTAGATGGGGAGCTGCCGATCTGGAAAAGACCGGTGTAATTTTAAACGATACCTGGTACGATACTTCAGCTTTTGGTGAGGATTATAACGAGAGATTCTTTAAGGATAAGGGACTGGAACGTCTTGCGGCATTTGTGAAGGCAAATGAAGGTAAATTACCGGTTGTACCTGCAGGAAGCAGATTAGGCTCGCCGATAGCGCGTCCTTCAAAGATTGTATGTATCGGATTGAACTATGCAGATCATGCAAAGGAAACAGGTGCGCCTATACCACCGGAGCCGGTTATATTTATGAAATCGACTACTGCATTGGTTGGCCCTTTTGATGACATTGTGATCCCTAAAAATTCGGTTAAAACCGACTGGGAAGTAGAACTAGCAGTAGTTATAGGAAAAAAAGCATCGTATGTAGAAGAGGCAGATGCCCTGAATTATGTGGCGGGTTATGTATTGCACAATGATGTTTCGGAACGTGAGTTTCAGATAGAAAGAAACGGTACCTGGGACAAAGGAAAAGGCTGTGATACTTTTGCGCCGCTTGGCCCGTTCCTGGCTACAAAGGATGAAATTGCCGATGTAGACAACCTCAGACTTTGGCTTACCGTTAACGATAAAAAAATGCAGGACGGCAATACTTCTAATTTTATATTCAATGTACCTTTTGTAGTGGCTTATGTGAGCCAGTTTATGACGCTTTTACCAGGTGACGTGATCTCGACAGGAAC
This sequence comes from Pedobacter heparinus DSM 2366, assembly GCF_000023825.1. NCBI lineage: Bacteria > Pseudomonadati > Bacteroidota > Sphingobacteriia > Sphingobacteriales > Sphingobacteriaceae > Pedobacter > Pedobacter heparinus. The sequence goes on along the minus strand of NC_013061.1, from coordinate 4,860,330 downwards.
CCCTGCAGGTGTTGGACTGGGTTTTAACCCGCCGGTATACCTTAAAGATGGTGATGTGGTTGAGCTGGGCATTGAGGGTCTGGGCAGTTCTAAACAGCAGGTGAAGAATTATGTTAAAAATTGATGCCCATCAGCATTTCTGGATATATGATACGTTAAGGGACAGCTGGATCACCGAGGATATGGCGGTGTTGAGGGCAGATTTTAAGCCTGAACAGCTATTACCCTTACTTCAGCAGCATCATTTTGACGGGAGTGTTGTTGTACAGTCGGACCAGTCGGCAGCCGAAAATCTTTTTCAGCTTAAAAATGCAGCTGAGAATGACTTTGTGAAAGGTGTTGTAGGTTGGGTTGATTTGCAGGCCCCGGATATTGAAGTGCAGCTTTCGGTTCTACAGGAATACGATAAGTTAAAGGGTTTCAGGCATATTTTACAAGGTGAACAAGACCGTGCACTAATGCTGAGGCCGGAATTTTCAAACGGCATAGGTAAGCTCAGACCGTTTGGTTATACCTATGATATCCTGATTTTTCCGGATCAGCTAAGATACGCTGCTGAACTGGTTTCAAGGTTTCCGGACCAGCCCTTTGTGCTGGACCATATGGCAAAGCCAGACATTAAAAACGGAAATACCGGGGATTGGAAAAAGGATATTGTTGCTTTGGCCAAGTATGAAAATGTCTACTGCAAAGTCTCGGGAATGGTAACTGAGGCCGACTGGCAACATTGGAAACCGGAAGATTTTGAACCTTATCTGGACGTTGTTTTTGAAGCTTTCGGACCGGCAAGGCTAATGTATGGATCTGACTGGCCGGTTTGTCTGGTGGCAGCGGCTTACCAGCGGGTACTTGGTATAATGGAACAGTATACTTTAAAATTATCTGCCGATGAACAAAGTATGTTCTGGGGTGGTAATGCAACAAAATTCTATAATCTATAAAATACAGCAATCGATGGATTTGCAATTAAAAGATAAAGTGGTCATTGTTACCGGTGGCGCAAAAGGTATTGGAGAAGGTATTGTAAGGGTACTGGCTAAAGAAGGGGCTATTCCCGTTATTGTTGGAAGAAACGAACAGGATAACCTGAGACTTGCCAAGGATATCAGTGCAAATGGCGGACAGGTTTTTCAGGTAAGTGCCGAGCTGACCAATCCTGCGGCAGCAGCAAAAGCAGTTGAAATTGTTTTGGAGAAATTTGGCCGGATTGACGGATTGGTAAATAATGCAGGTGTAAATGACGGTGTGGGGCTGGAGAGTGGTAGTTATGAACGTTTTGTAGACAGCCTGCACAAGAATGTGATCCACTATTATCTGATGGCACATCATGCCTTGCCCGCATTAAAGGCTTCAAAAGGTGCAATTGTGAATATCGGTTCAAAGGTGGCGGATACCGGGCAAGGTGGGACTTCTGCTTATGCGGCCTCTAATGGGGCCAGAAATGCTTTAACACGCGAATGGGCCTTAGAGCTACTGCCTTATGAGATTCGCGTAAATGCGGTTATTGTTGCAGAATGTTATACACCTTTGTACCAGACCTGGATCAATTCAATTCCGAATGCTGAGGAGAAACTGGCTTCGATTAAAGCCAGGATCCCTTTTGGACAAAGAATGACGACAGCGGAAGAGATTGCAAATGCAACGGTATTTTTATTATCTGAAGCCTCCAGCCATACAACCGGACAATTGGTGTATGTAGATGGAGGCTATGTGCATTTAGATAGATCTATCTAAATTATATGGCTTTGGTTTCTTCTTTTAACCAGGCCGCTTCATCAGGAGTTAATAAAGGACCTAGTTTTTCAAAAACCATAGCGTTATAATTGTTCAGCCATGCTAGCTGTGCTGCTTCCAGCAGGTCTTTTTTTACAATTTTAGTGCTGATGGGTGCAATGGTAAGGCATTCAAAGGCGTAAAATTCATTGAATTCATTGCTGACATCCCTAATGGTATTGACCAGGTTTTCAATACGTATGCCGTGTTTGCCGGGGCGGTATACTCCAGGTTCTACAGAAGTGATCATCCCGGGTTCAACAGGGACCGGATTGGCTGTTGGGTTAAATACCTGCGGACCTTCGTGGACATTGAGGAAATAGCCTACCCCGTGGCCGGTGCCATGACCATAATTAATGGCATAATCCCATAGAGGCTTGCGGGTGATGGCGTCAATCTGGTAGCCACAGGTACCTTTAGGAAAACGAGCTTTACAGCCATCGATCATCCCTTTGAGCACCAAGGTATAGTCTGTACTTTCCTCTTCAGTATTGTTTCCCATTGGAATGGTACGGGTAATGTCGGTAGTTCCATAATAATACTGACCACCGGAATCCACAAGGAACAGGCCCTCAGCTTTAACCGCTGCATTGCTTTCTTCCGATGCCCCATAGTGAGGCAGTGCAGCATGTGCTTTATAGGCACTGATGGTATTAAAACTATCGCCAATAAAGCCTGGCTGCTCCAGTCTGAACTTGCGGAGTTCGGCTGCGGCAGAAAGTTCTGTAATGGTTGTTTTACCTATATTTTCGGAAAGCCATTTTAAAAAACGGGTAATGGCCAGGCCATCCTTAAGCATTGCTGCTCTGGTATTGGAAAGCTCAGTTTCGTTTTTAACCGCCTTTAAGTTGGTGGTAGGGTTGGTATCTTTTATGATCCTTACAGTTGAAGGGACCAGTTTATAGAAAGCAAAACAATTGCGTTTTGGATCGATAAGGATGTTGCTGTCGGCCGGAATATGTGTGATGGCCTGTTCAATTTCTCCGTAAGGCAGTACTTCCACCCCGCTCTTTAACAAGGTTTCTTTTTCTGCTGAACTCAGTTTATCTACATCGATATATAGCGTAGCATAGTCCTGACTGATGAGTGCAAAGCTCAGGACTACAGGGTTATAGTTTACATCTTTACCACGGATATTGAATAACCAGGCCAGATCGTCAAGAGAGGAAATGAGGTGGTATCCTGCAGCCTGTTGCTGCATGGCTGCCCTTAACTGCTCAAGTTTGGTCCGTACAGACTGACCTGTATACTGCTCTTCGATTAAAAAAGCCTTTTCCGAAGGCAATTCAGGCCTGTTTTTCCAGATTGGGCTTAAATAGTCTTTGTTGCTCAGACTTATTCCTTTAACGGATAGTTTCTGGGTAAGCATTTCGCCCAGCAATACCGATAACAATTTATCATCAGCAGCAACCGTTGCACCTTTATCGAATTTTTCAGTTAGCCATTGGATGTATTCAGGGGCATGCTGTACCTTTTGTTTCATGAGCTCAAAGCCACTTCCTTTTAATTCATCTGCAGCCTGTTCAAAATAACGAAAGTCGGTCCATAGACCTGCAGTGTCCTGGGTAATGACCAGCGCTCCCGCCGAACCACTAAAACCTGACGCGAAAGGTATACATTTGTAACGCCTGGGTAAATATTCGCTGATATGCGGGTCGGCAGATGGGATGATATAAGCCTGTACATTGTCGGCCTTCATTTGACGGCGTATTTCGTTCAGTTTTTCCAGGTAAGTCATATTCAGCTTTTTTTGTATGTCAGTATATGTGCAAAGCTATGAATTTATTTCCTTGCAGCATATTTCGGTATGCTTTCTGTGGGGTTTAGGCTGTCGTGACATTTTAAATTCCTGTTAAAATTATGTAACTTCCGCATTAATAATCGAATCAGTTGAGTTTATAAATAAAATCTACTAGATTTGTAGAGTATGCGGTTGTCTACCATAGGGGAAATAGAATTATTAGAGAAACTTAAGCAACAGGACAGGGCAGCATTTTCGCAGCTGTATAACTTGTATGTTAAGAAGATCTATGCTTATGCCCTTGGCATTCTTAAATCGCCTGTACTTGCTGAGGATGTTACACAGGATACTTTTGTAAAGTTATGGGAGCATGCGGCATCAGTGAGGACCGACCGTTCGGTTCAGGGTTTTCTTTTTACCATTGCAAGAAACCTGGCGTTAAATATTCTTAAACAGGCTTCAAGGGAGACATGGATCTCGGATGAACTGTTTGGACACGCACTGGACCAGAGTGAAGATGGTTTGCAATATACTGAAAGAAGGCAAACAGGTGAATTTATTGGAAAAGCAATTGCGCAGCTTCCTCCACAGCGGCGCCTTATTTACGATCTTTGCCGTAATTATGGTTATTCTTATAAACAGGCGGCAGAGAAACTGGGCATAAAAGACAGTACCGTAAACAGCCAGATGGTAAAAGCATTGAAAACGATTAAAGATTTTATGGTCCGTAATGGCGCTTTATTGTTGCTTTTGTTTTACCGAAGCTAATTTTTCAAAAAAAAAGGATATTTATTTTTTACTGACGTACATGTACCCATCCTGTTAATTGTAATATATATAAACAGGTAAGAAAAATTGGAAAATCCCATCAAACAATTATTTGTAAACTTCATTTTAAACCGCTGTAGTCCGGCTGAGATCAAACAGGTCGAAGAATTGGTTAAAAACGGTGGCCATGAACTGGAATGGCGTACAGCACTGGAAGAAACTGAACAGGAATTTGCAAATTCCGAGCATGCAGATTTGGTGATTAATGAAAGGGAGCTTTTTAAAAGGATCAACTATTCGATTGGCACAAGCGTACCGTCCCGGCAAAAACTATGGGGATGGCTGACTGCTGCTGCATCAATTATATTGATTGCAGGCGTTGGCTTATGGTTAATGCGTTCGGAGATGCGTGTACCGCATGCCATGGAAGCTAAAAGTTCATCGGTACAAGCCCGGAAAGACACGACACACAAATGGATCAAATTACCTGATGGCAGTTCGGTACAGTTGAACTATGACAGTTATCTGGAGTATGCCGATTCATTTGAAGGCAAAGCATTGCGTGAGGTACGTTTGATCGGGGAAGCTTATTTTGACATTAAACATGATGCGAAACATCCCTTTGTGATCCATACCGGTAAAATTAAAACTACAGTATTGGGTACTGCTTTTAACATTAGTGCCTATCAGGCCAGTAAGGCTGTTACCGTAACGGTGACCCGCGGAAAGGTAAAAGTGGAGGATGAAGATAGGACACTGGCCATACTGACGCCCGACCAGCAGCTGGCCTGGAGTGCAAGGTTGCCAGAACCTGTAAAAGCAAAAGTGAACGCTGAGGTGGTGCTGGAATGGAAGAAACAGGACCTGATCATGGACGACATTACGTTGATGGAAGCTGCGCAGATGATCACAGAACGATATGGGGTGAAGGTTCGCTTTAATAATGAAAAGGTAAAAACCTGCAGGTTTACTGCTGCTTTTTTAAACAGGAACGATATTAACCAGGTACTGAATGTAGTGGCGGACATTACCGGGGCTAGACTTACATTAGAAAATAATATAGTGACGATTGAGGGGCCAGGATGTTAACATAATAAAAAACCTAAACAAATAAAAATGAACAATAAAGCTTCTCCTTAATATTCCACGCTCAGATCAAAAGAAGCAAACTCCGGGTGCAACCGGAGCTTGCGGATGGTCTCAATTCATGTATCAGTTCAAACTAAAACCAACGCAATGTATTACAATTCTACTCGTTTTGCAAGCCGGTGTGTTCCGGCATTTTATTCACCGTTTAATATTAAAAAATTAAAATTTTTTATGAAAGTGAACGCGGTCCTATTGATGATCCTTTTATTTGCAGTCGGCAGCCTGACCGCCTCCACCGGATCTGCCCAAACCCTTGCCGACGTAAAAGTCTCTGTCGGGATGAACAAGGGGACACTTCGCAGCGCTTTTTCACAGATAGAAAAGCAAACAGATTTCAGGTTTGCGTATCGGAATGAGCTGATTGCGACCTTTAAAAATTTAAATATCAGCGGAGAGACCCGTTCTGTGAAGAGCACACTGGATGAGCTGTTAAAAGGTACAGGATTAAATTATAAGCAGCTAAACAACAGCATTATTATTTTTAAGGAAGTGGCAGTTGCATCAAGTGCCGCTAGACAGGACATTTATATCAACGGTTTGGTAACCGATGAGTACAAGCTTCCCTTGCCGGGCGTATCGGTAAAGATCAAGGGTACAAATAAGGGGGTTACTACAAGTAATGCAGGTAGATATGTTATACAGGTACCTGATGAAAATGCCATCCTTGTATTCAGTTATCTAGGTTATGTGACTACAGAGGCAACGGTTAAAAACGGCCGCGCTACGAATGTTTCTTTAAAGCCCGATGTAGGCACGCTGGATGATGTCGTTGTGATAGGTTATGGAACGACCACCAAAAGATTGAATACAGGTTCTGTATCATCAATTACAGCTAAAGATATCGCTAGTCAGCCTGTTTCCGATCCGCTTGCAGCCCTGCAGGGCCGGGTTGCTGGTTTGGATATTACAGGAACGACTGGTTATCCGGGCTCAAGTTATAATGTACGTTTAAGAGGTACCAATTCTATCCTTGCTGGTAACAGTCCTTTATATATTGTAGATGGAATTCCATTTATCTCCGAACCAATAGATCAGTTTAGGGGAGCAAATGGCAATAATAGTCCGTTAAACAGTATTAATCCTGCTGATATAGAACGAATAGATATTTTAAAAGATGCAGATGCTACCGCAATATATGGATCAAGGGGCGCAAATGGAGTGATTTTGATCAGTACCAAAAAAGGTAAGAGTGGGAAAACTGCCGTTGATGCCAAAGTGTATAGCGGCGCTGCTTTTGTAAATCATAAAATTGAAATGCTGAATACCCAGCAATATCTTGCTTTACGTAAAGAAGCTATTGCAAATGATGGAATAGCTGTAACAGATGAAAGCATACCCGACCTTAAAAAGTGGGATCAGAATCTTGACAACGATTGGCAGAAAACGTTAATGGGTGGGACTTCAAAATTTACAGAAGCTCAACTTTCTTTGTCAGGAGGATCGGATCTGACTAATTTCCTGGTGAGTGGTACCTACCGTCGTGAAGGTAATGTTACACCTGGTGATCAAAACTATCAGCGCGGTGCGGTTAACCTGAGTATGAACCACAAGTCGGCAGATAATAAGTTTAACCTCAGCACTTCATTAAAATATACGGCAGACCTGAACAAATCTTTTATTACGGATCTCACGCAATATTATAATCTTTCGCCAAACTTTCCAGTATATGGACCTGATGGTAAATATTACTGGGTAGGGAATACACAAAATCCAATGGCTCTTTTTGAAAGGGATTATGAGTCGCAAACCAATAACCTTTTTGGAAATGTTCTGGCAAAATATAACATTTTTAATGGTTTAAGTGCTCAGGTAAGTTTAGGTTATAACCGTATGACCTTAAAACAGACACAGACTGTTCCTGAGATTTCTTCTAACCCCTTAAATTACACCGAAAGTGAGGCCTATTATGGGAATAGTGAATTGAACTCTTATATTGTAGAGCCACAGCTGGACTATGTCCGTAAAATAGGAAAAGGGACTTTAAATTTATTATTGGGGGGTACCTTTCAATCCAGCATTAACGAAGGATTGAACCTTCTGGGATCTGGCTACCCGAGTGACGAACAGTTAAAAAACCCTAATGTTGCTGTTAAGTTAGAATCGAGGAATTATAATTATACCGACTATAAGTATACCTCTATATTTGGACGTGCCACCTACAATCTGGATGAAAAGTATATTGTAAATGGAACTTTCAGACGTGATGGATCTTCCCGTTTTGGACCTGATAGAAGGTTCGGGAACTTTGGGGCTATAGGTGTGGCCTGGTTGTTTGCAAATGAATCATTCATTAAAGATAACCTGGGTTTTTTAAGTTATGGTAAATTGAGGGGCAGTTATGGAACAGTTGGTAATGACCAGATCGGTGATTATGAATATTATGATGGCTGGGGGGCATCAAGTTTTCCTTATGCAGGAAGCCCAACGCTAAGCCCAAGCCGTTTTTCAATTCCGACATACCAGTGGGAAGTAAACCATAAATTTGAAGTAGGACTTGAGCTTGGATTCCTGAAAGACAGGATTTTAATGACTGCCAGCTACTACCGCAACAAATCTGGAAATATGCTGATCAGTTATCCTTTATCACCACAATCTGGTTTTGAGGACTATGTAGCCAATCTTCCGGCAGAGCTGGAAAATAAAGGTTTTGAATTGGAATTAAATACCGTAAATGTCAATGAAAAGAACTTTAAATGGAATACTTCCTTTAATCTTACTATAGCAAAAAATAAGCTTTTAAAGTATCCAGGATTAGAAAATACCGCTCTGGCCAGCAGATACTTTATAGGTCAGCCTATTGATGTGACTACAGGATATATTTTTGACGGAATTGATCCTCAAACAGGACTGGCTAAAATTAAAGACCTAAATAATGACCAGGACATTGATGATATAAGCGATTTTACCTTTCTGGGTACAACCACACCTAAATTTTATGGTGGGATTATGAATAAGTTTAGTTATAAGAACTGGAGTCTTGATTTCTTTTTCCAGTTTGTAAAACAGGAAGGCCCGTCATTAAATTATGGTTATTTATCTGTGCCTTATGGTTTTATGGTGAATAAAGATGTCAGCGCACTTGACAGATGGACCCCGGACAACAGGCAAACCGATATTCCAAAGGCAACGGCGAGTGCAAGTGGTGATGCTTATGTTTCCTATAGTCAGTGGAGATTATCGAGTGCCAATTGGAAGGACGCTTCCTTTATCCGGTTAAAAAATGTGGCTTTGCGTTATAGCCTGGGTTCACTTGCAAAACGCCTTCATGTTGGTAACCTGACGGTATTTGCTCAGGGACAGAATTTGTTTACCATAACTAATTATGATGGTTTTGACCCCGAGACTAAAGGGTTGGCTATGCCTCCTTTGAGTATTTATACAGCTGGGCTACAACTATCTTTTTAACTTCTTAATTCTTAAAATAATGAAAGCTATTATATATATCCCCTTGGTTGCTTTGCTTAGTCTGAGTGTATCCTGCAAAAAATTTGTGGACATAGATCCACCGAGAACAGAACTTTCTTCTGAAAGTCTGTTTGTGAATGATAAAACTGCGACATCAGCAATGGTGGGCATTTATTCAGATATGAATTCTTATAATTATTTCTATGCTAATTTATTGACAATGTTTATGGGAGGGATGGGCTCAGATGAGTTTACTTATGCCCTGACATCAACAGCGGAATTTGAGGAATTCAAAAACAATAATGTGTTGTCTACCAATCGTTTTGTAGGGCAACTGTGGTCTGAGCCTTACGCTTATAATTACAGGGCCAATGCTGTTATTGAGGGTGTAACCGCTTCTCAAACTTTAAGTCCTCAAGTTAAAAATCAATTACTGGGCGAAGCCAAGTTTATGCGTGCATTTTTCCATTTTTATCTTGTAAATACTTTTGGGGATGTTCCGTTGATTTTGGATACGGACGTTCAGAAAAATACCAATTTATCTAGAACACCTGCTGCAGAGGTTTATAAGTCTATTATTGCGGATCTTATCGATGCAAAAAATCTATTAGCTATCAATTATCCATCCACAGGAGAAAGGACACGTCCTACAAAAGGGGCTGCCACCTTGTTGCTTGCGCGTGCCTACTTGTATACAGGGAATAACGTACAGGCGGAGATAGAAGCAGCAGAAGTCATCAGTAACCCTAATTACCAGTTGCTACAGGGAGCTAACATGAATAAAACCTTTTTAGCAAACAGCCCAGAAGCAATATGGCAACTACAGGTGGTGAACAATGGCGGAAGCAGAAATACCTGGGAAGGTTTTACCATGACACCTGCCAGTATTACTGCCCCTGTAGCGTACTACCGTTTAACAAAAGGTGCTGGTGGCCTTGTTGATGCATTTGAACCAGGAGATCTGCGCAGGACAAACTGGACAGGTAGCTATACCACTACGGCGACACCTCCTTTAACCCATACCTATCCTTATAAATATAAAATAAGGACTAACCCGGGCCCGATAACAGAGTATTCTATGGTTTTACGGTATGCTGAGGCCTATCTGATCCGTGCTGAAGCAAGGATACAACTGAATAAACTAGACTTAGGTAAACAAGATCTTGATGTGATCCGTAGCCGTGCAGGATTTAGTACCCCATTGCCTTCAATTGCATCCATACCTGCAGGTATGTTGCGGGTTGAACAAGAGCGCAGGGTAGAATTGTTTACAGAGTGGGGGCATCGCTGGTTTGACCTGAAAAGATGGAAAAGTGTAAGTGGTGATGCTACTAAAACACGTGCAGATGACGTTTTACCACTTACCAAACCTTCATGGAAATCAACAGCCATCTTGATGCCCATCCCTTCTGATGCCCGGAAGACCAATCCTAATTTAACTCCAAACCCTGGCTACAACTAATTCACATCCCTATGTTTAAACATGCGTTAGCGTGCTGCCTGCTTGTACTTGCTTTATTGCAGGTACAGGCCCAGGTGGTACAAATTACTCCTGAAAAACCTCAGAGAGGTGAAAAGGTAACCATTACTTATCATCCGGGCGCTGCCGGTGCAGCCATTGGAAAAGATGCTACTGAGGTGATCATTAACTTCACGTATTCTACCTTTTATGAACTACCCTGGAAGCTGCCTATGACCAGACAGGGGAACGACTGGGTAGTTTCATTTGTGCTACAGCGCTATGCCACTTTTGCTACCTTTTATCTGCAGAGCGGAGAGCTTATAGATAAGCCTGCGGCTGACCGGCATTATTCGGTTGCTGTGTATAAAGATGATAAAAGGGTAAGGGATGGCTTTTTACATGAATCGTATAGCCTTGGGGCACAAATGCCCAAATCCCCTGGGATCCATGCGCTGCAACTGGAATTGCTGAGAAAGGAGCTGGCCAATTATCCGGATAATTATGAAGCAAAGGTGCGCGAGCAAAGTGTGCTAATGGCTATGGCGAAGACGCCTGCCGAGAAGCTGGAACACCGGATTGAGGCCAGGAAGATCATTGCGGCCCAGTTTGAAAAGAACCCAACCTTTGGCGGGAACCTGAACAAGGTAACGATGGGTTACCTGATCATTGGTGAAAATTCGAGGCTTGATTCTATCCGTAAGGTTGTTTCTAAGCGTTTTCCCAAATCAGATCTGGCTAAAGATTACCTGATAACCGCCATTGGTAAAGAAAAGGATACTGTAAAAAAGATTGCACAGCTGGAAGCCCTGTTGAAAACGGGAAATGAAAGCGGTGAAAACTCAACAGACATCCATCGCATGCTGTTTGAACATTATACCGCTGCGGGAGATGCCGCAAAAGCTGTCTACCATGCGCGCCGGAGTCTGGGGGCTGCAAATCCCTATACCCCGTTGACCCTGAAAACTATAGCAGGAGAATTAACAAAAGCGAAACTCGCGCCTGATACAGCGATAACTTATGCAGAAGCTGCTTTGAAAATTGCCGATCGGTGGCCGATCGGTGTGATCAGGTACTTCCCCGAATATGGTCATATTTTGCCTTTTGTAGCCGATAGTACGCGTAGCAGAACAGTTGCTGAAGCAAGATCAGGCTTGTATTCTATCATTGCCCTGAATAAATCATATCTGGGAAACCGGGCTGAAGCCTTAAATTATGCGGCTAAAGCGGAAGCTGCAGGTGCTAACAAAGAGAGCTTAATGAATGTTGCGCTCGTTTATGAACAGGCTGCTGATCCAAAAAAGGCCTTTGATGTGTTGTGGCATGTTTTGTTAAAAGATCCCTCAGACACGGTAGCTATCGCAGCTGCGAAAAAGAATTTTTTGAAGTTTAATACTTCGGAAACTGAATTTAATGCGAAAGTTAAAAACCTGGAAGCCTTAAAAATGACCCGGTTAAAAGCAGCTTTAAAAAAGCAGCTGATGAACAAACCCGGGCCTGAGCTTTCTGGTCTGACAGACCTTAAAGGGAATGCGGTAACCAAAGCAATGATGCAGGGTAAGATAGTGGTCCTGGATTTCTGGGCTACCTGGTGTGTGCCCTGTATGCAGGAAATGCCTTATCTGCAAAAAGTTTATGAGCAGTATAAGCACCATCCTAATGTGATGTTTATGGTGATAAACAGCGGTGCGCGAAACACCATTAAAGATGCGCTTGGCTGGGAGGCGAAAAATCCGCAGTATACTTTTCCACTATATTTTAACAATGATCCTGATATAGGTGAGAAGGTTGGTTTTACATTGATCCCTACTATTGCGGTTATTGACCAGCAGGGAAAGATGCAGTTCAGGACCATTGGTTTTGAAGGTGCAGAGCTGGAACATAAGCTGACAGCGCAGATTGAGGTTTTGCTGGAAGGGAAATAAAGATGCAGTTTTAGTGATTACTTTAATAGCCCCTGGCCTTCCTTTAGCCAGGGGCTATTTGCATAATATTAAGTTCATGCCTTTTTGATACTGTACCGGTTTTTCCGTATAGTATCCTTTAGCTACGGACCCCATTTTTACGCTTTTTTCGTATATTGTATGCAGAAATCCTGCAATTTCATTTAATTATCGATGAAGGGCCTTTTTAAATTTTATTTCTCGGTTGTTTTAATTTGTTTTTCGAAATTCTCTTCTGCAATTACGGGCGGTGATCCGGTGGAGTTTTATTTCCAGCAATATGATAACCGCAATGGTTTGTCGAACAGTGCCGTAAATATTGTTTTTCAGGATAAAGACCAATTGTTGTGGGTAGGCACCTGGGACGGGCTAAATATGTATGATGGTACAGACTTCAGGGTTTTTAACTACAATAGCGAAAATCAGGGGAGGAGTATTGGCAACAATGTGATACAGGATATTAAAGAAGACAGAGCTGGTAATATCTGGATCAGTACAATTGGTGGGATTACGCGTTTTGAGAAACCTAGTGGAAAATTTTACAGGTATTTTTATAACCAGGCTACAAAAAGAAGTATTGCTGAAAAGGAATATGAACTGGCGGTAACAGAAGAAGGGATTGTATTTTGTTACAGTAAAACCTATGGTTTAAGCCGTTTTGACTTTCAAAGTAACCAGTTTAAGCAGATTCCCTTTCCGGGGCTGAAGGTGAAAGCGTTAAAGATGGAAAGCGGAAGGGGGGGGCTGATGTGGTTCCTTAAAAATGATGGGACATTACTGGCTTGTAAGGTAACTGCGGCTGGACTAAGTCCGTACCGGATAATCAAATTGCCTTCCCAGGTTAATAACTTTTTTACTGCAAATCAACGCATGCTTTTTACAGATACCGATAATAACCTATGGACGGTTGACAACGGGTTCCAGCCTAAAAAAATAAAGAATATCGCTGCGGTAAAATCGGTCATTTATTACCATTCTCACTATATAGTGGCCTTTGATGGACAGGGGATTGGTGTTTATAATGATGATTTTGAATCCTCTTCATTTATGCAGGAAGAGGTTAAGCAGTTGGCCAATACCAGGGTTACCACCCTTGAGCCGGCAAAGGACAGCGTATTATGGGTAGGGACTGATGGGAACGGGCTGATCAAAATTTATCCTAAAGTGAATCATTTTGGTCTTGTGAACTGGACTAATTTTGCTGACCTGAATAAGCCTGTCCGTGCTTTTGCGGCAACAGATGGCAATTTATGGGTAGGTACCAAGGGGAAGGGAATCGTAATTTTAAAGGATTTTAATGGAAGTTTTGCTGTTCAGCAATTAAAGGAAGGATTGAGTACGGCTAACGGACTTGATAACAATTCCGTGTATGCTTTAAAAAGGGGAAGAGCACCATATATCTATATAGGTACAGACGGGCAGGGCTTGGGAATTTATGACCTGCGGGCAAAAAAGGTCATCAGATGGCAGGAGCTGGCCGGAACAGCAGAATTGCCGGCTTTTGGTTCTGTGTATGCCATTTTAGAAGATAGGGACAGTTCTTTGTGGCTGGGCACCAGTGGAAACGGGCTGATCCATTTAAAACTTACAAGAAATACATCAGGTATGTTAAGTGTAAGTGATTTTAAACAATATCTTTCGGGCAAACAAAACGGTCCGGCCAATGATATCATTTATGCTTTAAGCAATGGTGATGATGAGCGGTTATGGATAGCCTGCCGTTATGGTGGCTTAAGTGTACTGGATAAAAGGACTGGCAGGTTTAAAACCTTTAAGGCCTTTTCCTATCCAAACAGTCTGTCAAACAACGATGTCCTTTCCCTGTATAAAGATAGCCGCAAAAGGTTATGGATAGGCACCAGTTATGGGTTAAACATGCTCAGTGAAGAAGAATCGGTAAAGGACAGCCCCGTGTTTAAGAAGTTTACCATGAACGATGGTTTGCCAAACAATACCATTCATGCTATTGAAGCGGCAAATTCCGGAAATATCTGGGTTAGCACCAATAAAGGTCTGGCCAGGTTAAATCCGGTTGATGGGGCTATTGCCAGTTTCAGGGAAAGTGACGGATTGCAGAGCAACGAATTTAGTGATGGCGCAGTTTGGAAATCGGCCTCAGGGAAGCTTTATTTTGGCGGTATCTATGGCTTCAATTATTTTATCCCTGAAAATATTACGGGGAACAAGCTGCAGCCTAATTTATTGGTCTCAGGAATCCAGCTGGGTGGTAAAAATCTGGATGAAAACCGCCTGCAGGTGTTGAATACTGTTCAGGCCGAAATACCTGAATATACGGTGCCGCGTAAAAGTAATTTCTTTCAGCTGAGTTTAAAGCCCATGAGTTTTTTAAATGAAGCTAAAAATGAATTTGCCTATAAGCTGGATGGGCTGGATAAGAACTGGAACTATTCGGGCGGGGTTGGTAATATTGTGTACAACAATGTGCCACCGGGTAATTATACGATGCGGGTAAGGTGGAGTAATGGTGAGGGGGTTTGGACGGATGGTGTAGGGGTATTCAAACTGCAGGTGGAGCAATATTTCTGGCTGAGTTATCCGGCCCTTTTTACTTATTTTATAATTGTTGTAGCTTCAGGCTATGCTTTTCATCTATATCGAAAAAATAAGCTGCAAATGAAGTATCAGTTGCAGATGGAGCACCTTTTAAGGCAAAAGGATGAAGCTGTACATCAGCAGCGCTTGAATTTCTTTACCAATATTGCACATGAGATCCAGACACCTTTAACAATGATCATGGGCTCGGTAGAACACTATTTACGCAGCAAAAAATCGGAGTTGCTTAAAAATAAGGAAAACAATTATTTTATTTCTATTGTACACCAGCATACGGCAAGGTTAACTTACCTGGTGCAGCAATTGCTGGAATTCAGAAAAGCTGAAGCAGGTTATCTGAAAAGAAACGACGACTATGTGGACATCAGCAAGATGCTGGAAAGTTTATCAGAACTGTTTGTCCCCGCCAGTAGGAAGAACAGTCAGCAATACCTGAGGACCATACAAAGTGGGATTGCAGGATTTATAGATAAGGATAAGTTTGAGAAAATTCTGTTTAACCTGCTGTCCAATGCCTTTAAACATTCGGGCCCTCAGGAAACTGTGGTGTTTAAGGCCGGTTATCATCAGGAAGCTGAGTTGCTGGAAGTTAGTGTGTCTAACTCGGGCTGCACTTTAAAGCAGGAACACCTGGAGCAGATCTTCAACAAGTTTTATGTGAGCAATGAACAGCAAACGGAAAAGTTTAGTACTGGTATTGGCCTGGCTTTTACCAAAGAGCTGGTTACGCTGATGGATGCAGATATTAAAGTAAGTTTGCAGGAAGGCTGGATAGATTTTATGGTAAAGGTGCAGCTCCCTACATCGGAAGGTAAGGATGCCAAAGTCATTACTTCAGCGCCATCCTCTTTATACCTGTCGCTGGTACAGGAATATGAACAACCGGAGCTGGTCTCGGCAGAAGAAGAGAATAAGAACAGTCTGATTGATGAGCTGCAGGCTGGGAAACCCAGTATTTTACTGGTTGAGGATGAACCGGAACTGCGTTATCTGATCCGTAATGTACTGAAAGAACAATATGTGGTTTATGAAGCGGGTACGGGTGTGGAGGCGCTTGCCTTTTTATATAAAACACTTCCGGACCTGATCATCAGCGATGTGATGATGCCTGATATGAACGGACTGGAATTGTGCCGTACGGTTAAGCAAACGCCTGCTATGGCACAGATCCCCTTTGTAATTTTATCGGCGAGGGGTTCTGAAGACAATAAGGCCGAAGGTTATGAGCTTGGTGCCGATGCCTACATTCCAAAACCATTCCAGATCAATTATCTGCTTGTGAGGATCCGGAAGCTCCTGGACGATCAGGCGCGGATGGAAAGCCTGATCAAGGACCAGCACATTACCAATCAGTTTATGGATGCAGATATTGCAGAAACGGATAAGAAATTTCTGGAAGGATTGTTGAAGGTGATTGAAAATAATTTAAACGAACCCGAACTAAATGCCGCTACACTGGAGAATGCACTTTCGATCAGCAAAATGCAGTTGTACAGAAGGCTCAAATCGCTGGCAGGCATGACCCCTGCCGAATTTATCAAAAGGATAAGGCTGAAACATGCGGCAGACATGCTGATCGCATCACAGTATACGGTTTCTGAGATATTTTACCGTACCGGATTTAACAACAAATCTTACTTCTTCAGGGAGTTTAAAAAGATTTACCGTTGTGCCCCAAATGAGTACAGGCAGCAGCAATATGCTGAAAACACCCCTTCTTTGTAACTATAGTGAACTAAAATGTAATTATAGTGCACCTTGTGGCAAGCCTTTCGATATAAATTTGTTATCACCAAATATATCATCGATGAACCATAAGCTATTGTTCCGTTTTCAGTTAAGCTTTATGCTTACCCTTCTTATTTGCTATACAGGAACGCTTACTGTATACGGACAAAAACTGAGGATTAAAGCATTGGGTGATACGGTTAAAGGCTTTAAGGTAGGGTTGTATGACGGAGACCGGCAGTTGTTGGCCAATGAAGCAGAGTTTTCGCTGCTGATGGCCAATACCGACCTGAGTGAACAAACCTTAATGGCAGGCTGGACAGGAAAGCATTGGACGGCGGGCAACGACAGTACGATTACGCTGAGCAGGGAAAGCTATATCCCCGAGTTCGACCTGAACCTTTCTGTACAGGTCACTTATAAGGTAATCAGTGATCACCTGATTAAAAAAACAATCCGTTTATATCAGCCGGGAATGCCACAGCTGTATTATACTTTAAAGGAGCGGTTTGTACCTGCAGAGAAACCAACAAAGTATGTAAGCTTTGAACATGATAACTTTCCGGGTGGTTTTGCACATGAAATGTTTCCTTCCATAGGCTATGTTAATGAAAACCATACTGTGGTTGGCATTTTAACAGATGCGGGCTATAAAAACCAATATACGCGCACTACAAGGCGCCGGTTTAACGGTCGCGGTGGTGGTTTTGTGGGCATGCGCAAATTGCCTGACCCGGAATTGATGGCTGTTGCTACTGCAGATGAGCAGTCCAGGGGTATAGACTTTCTGCAAATGACATTTGGTGAAATGTATAACCTGGATGCAGGAAAAGAAAGTGCAGTTAAGCTGCCTGATACCTGGGAAAAAGAAGGGGAACTGGCATTTAAAAAAACGGGTAGCCTGATTACAATGGATTGTAAGCCCTCGCCACGCAGCGGTATAACCATGATTGCACCATTAAAGGGCCAGCAGATATATACCATTTCTTTTTTATGTAAAGGAACTGCCCCATTGGCCTTAAAGTTATTCAGGATAAAGCATGGAAAGAAAACCGAAGAGCTTGAAAACGGCCTGAAGTACATTGACAATTTTCAGGTTAAGGAAAAAGAGTGGACCTTGTTTAAAGGCAGTATTATGCTGCCGTATATTCAAAAAGACAGCGTGTCGCTTTTTATAGGTACCCAGGCGAATAAGACCTGCCAGCTACAGCTTAAGGACCTGCAGATTGTGAAACATGAACCGGCAGCGGAACCTTATAACATCCTGGTTATGGGAGAGGCCGTGGAAAAGACCAGCTATATATTCGCTGAACCCTGGAAGGACCACCATGAATTTATGATCTCATCACAAACCCGGCTTTCGGAGGGTATGGGGTTCAGGGGTTCTCAGCTAGAGAAAATGCTGTATGGCAATTTAAATATGCTGACCTGGATAAATGGAGTAAATGACTTTAAACCTTTTAACGTACCCAATATGAATTATTCGCCGGATATGTATAACCGGGATTCTTTTTTCGCTGCCGTAGCTACCTATAACAAGGAGCTGAACCTGGGTATCTGGAAACAGTGGGCCAATACGCAAACCCCTAAAGGTGGCATTGGCACCATCATTACCCCCTATATGGGTTCGGTAGAGGCGAAGGACAATGAGGCTACTATAGAATGGCTGATCTGGGCAATGCTGAACAAAAGAAGGTTTAATGTTGTATTGCCAGAAGAAAAAATCAAAAAAGCAGTAGATTATGTGCGCAATGAGTTCGATGCCGGTAAAGATGGGATATGCCGTTCGCATTTTTCCATGAGCCAGGTTGATATTGTAGATTATCAGCCTAAAACCGACCGACTAGCGGTAAACCAGGGCATGCTGGCCATTGCATTAAGAACCATCAAAGAACTGGGATACCCCGTGGAAGAAGCCTATATACAGAAAGCTGAAGCCGAATACAGGAAGTTCTATGACCCGAAAAGAAAGCATCTGCTTTTTGACCGTGATTTTCCGGATATCATTAGTCTGACTGATCTGGAGCCCGAATTTTATTCTTTGTGGCTGTTTAACCGCCCCTTACTTACAGATGAAATGGTGACCAGTCACCTTGAGCAGATACCTGTGCTGAATAAAAATGCCGGTGCACCGCATCCCGAATACGGCACTACGGCACCAATCTGCGTAAGGTTAATGAAAACTGAGCCAGGATATGCTTATCTCAGTGCCGATTATCAGCCCTTTGCTGCATTTGGAGCAGCCAATTATGCCGATGGCAAAAGCGATGGTTTTTATTATAACGGCGGCAGCTGGCTGCGGGCAGAATATTGCGCTTATGTTACGGGCTTAAAGCATGGCTGGAAAAAAGCATCCAAACTGATGGAAAACCGGGTATGGGCGGAGATCAACCTACATCCTGACTGGCCTTTCAGTAAAGAATTTATTCCTACAAAATGGACTACTACCGATTCCTGGTGGCCCTCTACAAAAGGGTTGTGCTGGAATGTATTTATCCTGATGGCCAATGAGGTTGCAGGATTAAGAACGCCGGATATGGATCCGGATTTTAATGAATTAAACTTTTATCAAAAACTAACCAAATGAAAAAAATTTACCATGTATGGCTCATTTTGCTGATCATAGCATTTTCAGGCCAAAAGCTTTATGCCCAAACCAAGGTTTCCGGAACGGTTAGGGATGCAAGTGGAATAGGTTTACCTGGCGTAAGTGTGGTCCAGGAAAACACCCAGAACGGAACGGTAACTGACCAACAGGGCCGGTATACACTGAGCCTAAAAGAGGGGGCAGCCCAAACACTTACGTTTAATTATGTTGGCTTTTTAAAGCAGACGATCCCTGTAAATGGAAGTTCAAGTGTGAATGTTACACTGAAAGAGAACAATGAATCGCTGAATGAAGTGGTGGTGCTGGGCTATACTTCACAGAAAAAATCAAACCTGACGGGTGCTGTAACTTCAGTGCACATGCCCGACCTGGAAGACAGGAGGGTTGCGGATGTGGCCCAGGTGTTACAGGGACAAGTTGCCGGGGTACAGATTACCCAAAGCACCGGAGCGCCGGGCGACCCGATCAGCATCCTGATCCGTGGCCAGGGTACATTTGGAGATAACAGTCCGCTTTTTATCGTTGACGGCAACCCGACTCAGGATATTTCCTTTCTGAATCCGGCCGATATGCAATCGGTAACTGTACTGAAGGATGCTTCTGCGGCTGCAATTTATGGCTCAAGGGCTTCGGCCGGGGTAATTGTGATCACTACCAAAATGGGCAGTGCGGGATTATCTACCATTGACATCAACTACTATAATGGCATTCAAAAGGTAGCCAATTTGCCTAAAATGTTAAATACCACCCAGTACATGAATAAAATGGAAGAGTCCTGGAACAATTCCGGATATGCTGGTACCAATCCCTACACAGCAGATAAAAACCGGACTGATCTGGCCAACACCAATTGGCTGGACGAATTGTTTGAGACCGGCCGTTCGCAAAATGTACAGCTGAGCGCAAGTGGGGGAAGTGAGAAGATCAAATATTTAATTTCAGGAGCCTATTATGGGCAGGATGGGATTGTGGTTTATAAAAACGATAAATATCAGCGGGTTAATTTCCGTACCAATGTTACCGGTAATCTGTCGGACCGTTTTACTGTTGGGGCTAACCTTCAGCTTTCTTACGCCAAACAGGATAAAATGTCGTCTAAAGGAGATGAACCCGGTGTGATCCGCCATGCATTTATCCGCCCGCCGGTAATCCCAGTATACAAAGATCCGAGTGACCCTACTTATTCTGCTGCTGACCCTTTTACCGATTTACCTTTTTATAAAGTCGATGGCACTTACCAGAGCAGATATGAGTACAGCAGTAATCCTATAGCCCTTGCTTATTTTACCAACGACAAAAGGTCGTTGTTTAAGACCTTTGGAAATGTATATGCAGAATATGCACTGCTTAGCAACAAGGAGCTAAAATTCAGGACCAATGTGGGCCTTGACCTTAATTTTACCCACAATAAAGCCTTTAACCAGAACTTTGGTGATGATGATGGCGGCGGTGCTGCGGAAGATAAAGGTTTGGGCAGGAAAAACAGGCCAAATTCTTTAAATGAGGACCGTGGCCAGGAAAGTACCATTACCTGGAACAATACCCTGAATTATGAAAAAACGATCGGGAAGCACCTGATCAATGCCATGGTGGGAAGTGAGTACATCACCAATTACTCATCATCTATTGGTGCAACGAGGAACAGGTTTGATTATACCGCTCCGGAATTTCAGTTTATTGATTACGGTAATACTTTGACCAATTTGTGGAATGGAGGAAATGGTGCAGAATGGACTTTGTTTTCTTTATTTAGCTCTGCTACCTACGTATATGATTCCAAATATATGATCACGGGTAATTTCAGAGCAGATGCTTCGTCGAGATTTGGACCCAATAACCACTGGGGTTATTTCCCCTCTGTATCTGCGGGCTGGAAAATTTCGCAAGAGGATTTCATGAAAGATGTGCGCTGGATCTCTGATTTGAAATTAAGGGCAAGTGTAGGTACGCTCGGAAATCAGAACATCGGGAATTATACTTATTTAACACTATATACCAAGGTAGGGGATGAGACAAAACTGCTTCGTTATGGTAATCCAGACCTGAAATGGGAGAGTACCACCCAAACCAATATTGGTTTGGACATGGGGATGCTCCAAAACAAAATTTATTTAAGTGTTGATTATTTTAAAAAGAAAACAAGCGGAATTTTGCTGCCCCTTTCTTTACCACACTTAGTGGGAGACGTACAACCTACTATTGTGAACGCTGCAGAAGTGAAAAACTCGGGACTTGAGGTTTCTTTAAGTTACCGCAACAACGATGGCGTGTTTAAATATGGTGTGAACGGAAACATTGGTACATTGAAAAACCAGGTGGTAAAGCTACACCCGAATCTGCCCAACATGATAGGACAGGTAACCAAGACAGAACCCGGTCATCCGATCAATTCTCTGTTTGGTTTTGTAATGGAAGGTATTTATCAGAACCAGGCTGAAATAAACAGTCATTTATCGGGTACGCTCAACCCTTCCGAACTTCCAGGTGACATTAGGTTTAAAGACCTTAACGGGGATGGGGTGATCAACGATTCAGACCGGGATTATATCGGGAACCCAAACCCTAAACTTTCTTACGGACTAAACCTTTCAGCTGGTTACAAGGGTTTTGACCTTTCGGCATTGTTCCAGGGCGTTCAGGGTGTAGATCGTTATAACGACCTGAAAAAGATTATTGATTATGATTCCCGGCCTTTTAACCATTCTGTGAGGGTGCTGGACAGCTGGCACGGTGAAGGAACCAGTAACAGCATACCGCGGTCTACCTTTACTGACAATGGTAGCAGTAAAACATCCAGTATTTTTGTGGAAGACGCTTCTTACCTGCGCTTAAAAAACCTGGAAATAGGGTACTCCTTTAAGTCGCTGTTAACAAAAACGAAACTGGGTGTCCAGAATATCCGTTTATATGTTTCTGCGCAAAACCTGTTTACGGTTACAAATTATACAGGGCTGGACCCGGAATCAACAGATGTGATAGATATGGGTACTTATCCACAATCCAAAGCCTTTCTGTTTGGTGTAAACGTTAAATTTTAACCCTGCATTTTAAACTATAATTATGAAATCGATATATAAAATACTTGCAGTTCTGGTGATGGTTGCCGGAGTAAGCTGCAAAAAGGAATTAGATAAAGCCCCTATAGGCCTGATTACTTCTAACCAGGATGAGACAGATCCTAAACTCAATATTGTGGTGTCATCCGTAACCTCATCCTATCGCTTACTGTCCAGCACGCTGAACATCATTGGTCAGTGGGGCTGGGATGATGGTACCGTTTTGAGAAATGACTTTATTTTACAGGACATTGCATCGGGCGATATGCAGAAAAAATGGAACCCTGATGGCGACCAGGCCTGGATGGACCAGTTCTCTAAATTTAATTTTACTGCATCGAATGGTGGTTTTAATGGCCAGTGGAGTTACGACTTTGAAGGGATTTCGCGCTGCAACAGGTCTATCAATTATTTGACCGACCCGGTGGTGGTTGCAAAAATCGGGATAGACGAAACGCTGAAAAACAGATTGCTGGGTGAGGTTTATTTTTTAAGGGCATTCTATTATTTTGACCTGGTAAACAATTTTGGGGATGTGCCATTGTTGTTAAAACCACTTAAAGATTTTTCGGAAGCTTATGAAGTTGCCAAACGGGTGCCAAAAGAACAAGTGTGGGCACAGATCAGTGCCGACCTTGCCTTAGCCAAGCCTTTGCTTCCGGCTACCAAATACATTGATAATGTGGAGAAATGGCGGGCCTCTAAAGGGGCGGTAATTGCTTTACAAGCTAAAGTGGCGCTTTATAATAAAAGATGGACGGATGTGCTGAGCAGCATTACAGAGCTGGAGACTTTAAGGTTTTACAGTTTGAACAGCAATTACTTCGATAGTTTTGACATGGCAAAGGAATTTGCCGATAATGAGGTGATTTTTGCCTACGACCACCAGTCGGCCAAAACCCCACCCATGGGCAACGGCCTGTGTGCCCTGGCCGGCTGGGGATTTATTGCGCCTACCACCAATTTTATCAATGCTTTTGAGGCCAATGACCCGCGGTTGGGTTATACTGTAAATGTGCAAAGTCAGAGTGTATACAAAGTATTCGGGGCCTTAAACGATGGCAATAAAGGGAATGAGGATGCGGCCAGTAATAAAATATACATCAGATGGGCCGATGTTTTACTTTGGAAGGCAGAGGCTTTGCTGGAGACAGCTTCTTATCCTGCGGCCATAGGAGTGATCAATAGCATCAGGGCCCGGGCAAGGACCAGTGTAGCTGCGAATGGCAGTTTACCCCCTGCTGGCACGCTACCTGACAGAAATGTAGCTTCGACAGATAAAGCACAGATTAAAGACTGGCTGGTAAAAGAGCGCAGGGTAGAGCTGGGCTTTGAATCGCAGAGATTTAATGACCTGAAAAGGTGGGGCATGGCAAAAGACTTTTTGAAATCCGTAGGTGTAAACTTCCAGGACCGCAATTATGTATATCCAATCCCTCAGGGAGAGGTGGATAAATCGGGAGGAACTATTGTTCAGAATCCAGATTATTAAAAGAGAAGTAATATATGAAAGATCAAGCGCAAAGATTTATACAAAACCCTTTATTATCGCCAAAAGAATTGAAGCCAAGCAGGCCTGGACTGGAGATCACCTGTCTGCTGAACCCCGGTGTTTTTACTTTTGAAGGCAAAACCTGGTTGCTGGTACGTGTGGCGGAGAGACCGAAACAACAGGAGGGTTTTATTTCTTTTCCGGTACTGAAAGGAGGGGGGATTGAAATTATTGAGATCGCGTCGGGTGATCCGTACCTGAATGCGGATGACCCGCGGGTCATCAGGTATAAAGGGCAGGATTACCTGACCACCCTATCGCATTTACGCCTGCTTTGCAGTGACGATGGTGTTCATTTTTATGAGCCGGAAGGCTATCCCCTTTTGCAGGGGGAGACTTTACAGGAAGCTTTTGGGGTAGAGGATTGCAGGGTAGCATTGATTGAGGGGATGTATTACCTGACTTATACCGCTGTTTCCGGGCAGGGTGTAGGGGTTGGCCTGCGTAAGACCAAGGACTGGAAAACTTTTGTTTCCGAAGGAATGATCATTCCACCGCACAATAAGGACTGTGCCATTTTTGAAGAAAAGATCAATGGTAAGTTTTATGCGCTGCATCGACCGAGCAGTGTTGATATCGGTGGAAACTACATCTGGATTGCTCAATCGCCTGATGGCATACATTGGGGAGGGCATAAATGTATTGTTACCACCAGAAAAGATAGCTGGGACAGTGCAAGGGTAGGCGCCGGGGCTGCGCCCATAAAGACGTCACTGGGCTGGCTGGAAATTTATCATGGTGCAGATACCGCCCACCGGTATTGTCTGGGTGCTTTTTTGCTGGATCTTGATGACCCTTCTCTTGTGCTGGCACGCAGTACAGAACCTATTATGGTACCTACGGCTACTTATGAGCTGACTGGCTTTTTCGGACATGTGGTGTTTACGAACGGCCATGTAGTGCAGGGCGATGAGCTGACCATTTATTATGGTGCTGCAGATGAGTTTGTTTGCGGGGCTAAATTCTCTATTAATGAAATATTAACCTCCCTAACTTACTATCATGATTCATAAATTAAAATCCGAGATCGCTCATTTTAAGGCACAATCGCACAACTTTAAAGTGCTCACCTTAACCAATCTGATCTATAGCATTGTTTTGCCTGTGATAGATATTTTTGTGGCGGCTTATGTAATGCGCAGTTCTAATGACCCGGTAAAAGTGGTGGTATATCAGCTTACCATTTATACTGGCATCCCTTTAACCTTCCTGATCAATGGCTGGCTGCTGAACCGCTTCCCCATTAAAGTACTGTATTCATTGGGAATGGTGCTCAGCGCCATTTCGATGATGATCATGATGTCGCTGACCACTCTTGATATTACGGGGATCGGTATTGCAGGCATTGTAATGGGGATGTCTTTTGGTTTTTACTGGGCAAACCGGGATTTTCTGGCCCTGGCTACCACAAATGACGGTAACCGTAATTATTATTATGGGCTGGAGACCTTTTTTTATACCATTATTGCGGTAGTGATCCCGGTGATGATCGGTTGGTTCATAGAAGGCCTGGCAGGTACGGGTGATGCAAAGCTGGCTTATAAAATTGTTACGGGCATTGTGTTTGTGATTACACTCGCGGCTTCGGTGATGTGTTTTACGGGAAGGTTTACCAATCCCATCAGTAAGAAATTCATCTATTTTAAGTTTGATCCTTACTGGTACAGGCTGATGTTTCTGGCGGTATTAAAAGGGCTGGTCCAGGGCTTTTTGGTTACTGCACCAGCAATGCTGATTATGCTGCTGCTTGGAAAAGAGGGGGCACTGGGCACGGCACAATCGGTAGGGGCTGTTTTTGCAGCCATATTGATGTACATTATTGGTCGTAAAACCGGTCCGCAGCACCGTATATATGTATTTGGCACCGGACTGGTATTGTTTACCATTGCCGCACTGATTAACGGGATCCTGTTTAATGAAACTGGTGTAATCCTGTTTATGCTGTTCCTTTTGCTGGCTAAACCTTTGCTGGACCTGGCTTATTTTCCTATACAATTTAGTGTGATCGACATTCTGACTAAAAAGGAAAAGAGAAGTGAATTTGCCTATATCCTAAACCATGAGGCGGGCCTTTATATTGGCAGGCTAACTGGAGCGGGTACTTTTTTGTTACTGGCCTATTATTTTTCGAATGAGGTTGCACTGCGTTATGCCATCATTATTGTGGCGGTATTGCAGCTCAGTTCTTACTGGGTGGCAAGGGGCATCATTAAAAAGGGTAAAATTATGAATGAAGGCTTGGAACTGGGCGAAAAGAGCCTTGCAGAAACAGTTAACCCAAGCCATTCCATTGCTTAGTATTTTAAAGTGCTACCTGTTATTTTTAATATATTTAGATGATCACCAATGAAGATGAGATTTAAACTGATTACACCATTTACGCTAATTCTTTTATTTGCTTTTACACTTTGCTTTGCTCAGGTTAAACAAATAGCGATTAACCGGGTAGATGCTATGTCCAACCTGCCCAGGCCACTCCAGATTATAGACTGGAAACAGATGGCGCTTAATTTTGACCGAACGGTGTATGACTTTAAGGCCAAAGGCGAATACTGGCCAATGGTTTGGATGGACAGTACAGGTAAGAACTTTAAACAACCGGCACTGGGTATGTATACAGCTGTGGGCGATGTAAGACAGGGTTTACAAAATAACAAAGGTATGTTTCATGAGGCCCTGGCCAATATGGGAGCTGTTTTGGGTGCCAGCCTGGTAGGTTTGGATAAAAGTAAACAGCAGGGGCTGAATTATGTGGGGATGCTGAAAAACTATTTCAATAAGGATACCGGTTGGGATATTATGATGAACAATACGGCGCCAGAGGTGGCTTTACTGGGTGGGGGCTATGGCCGCGACTGGTGGTATGATGTTTACCCGAACGTATTGTTCTATGCGATTTATGACAAATATCCTTTGGAGCCGGGTTTTGAGGTGATGGCCAGGCGTATTGCCGAGCAGTTTTATCAGGCAGATTCGGTATTGAACGGCAATTACCACTATTCTTATTTCGACTATGGGAAGATGAAGCCAATGACCAACCAGATCTGTGCACAACCCGATGCGGCGGCCGGGCACGCTTATGTGTTGTATGCCGCTTATAAAAAGTTTGGTGATCCGCGCTACCTGAAAGGCGCGGTCAGCGCAATGAAAGCGCTGGAAAGCCAGGGAATAAATCCTACTTACGAGTTGCTGATGCCTTTTGGTGCCTACCTTGCCGCCAGGATGAATGCAGAGCAGGGTACTTCTTTTAACCTGGCAAAAATGCTGGATTGGACATTTGACGGTACTGCAGTATGTAGGAAAGGCTGGGGTTTTCTGGTAGGTAACTGGAATGGTTTCGACATTTCGGGCACTGTGGGCAGTACGGTCGATCATGGCGGTTATGCTTTTTTAATGAACACTTTTGATGCGGCCTGGCCTTTGGTTCCATTGGTGAGGTATAAACCCGAATACGCCACTGCGATCGGAAAATGGATGCTGAATGCGGTAAATGCTTCGCGGTTGTTTTATCCGCAATATATGCCTGTTTCACATCAAACCATACCTGAGCTTGCTGCCGTAACCAAGGGGGTAATTGCTTACGAAGGCTTTGCAAAAGCTTCTACTTTTGATACCCTATACCAATCGTTAAAAGCGCCAGTAGCACAGGGTGATGGACCGAAATGGGTGCCGGGTAAAAATCCGGAGGTATCGCAGTTTAGTGTATATGGCAGTGCACATGCCGGTATTTTTGGGGGCATTGTGAAGGAAACCGATGTAAAAGGAATATTGGGACTGGATTTGCTGGCGACTGATTTTTATGCAGCAAAGGCTTACCCGAGTTACCTGTTCTACAATCCTTATCGCAGTGCTAAGACAATAAATTTTAAGTTACCAAAAGGGCTTAAAGGGAAGAGAGACGTGTACGATTTGCTGAGCCAGCGTTTTGTGGCGCGGAACCTGCTGGCAGGAGCTAAAGTAACTATTCCGGCATTACAATCTGTGGTGCTTGTTTGTGTGCCTGCGGGGCTGAAGATGCAGATTAAAGATAAACAAATGTGGATTGACGGCGTAGTGGTGGATTATAATTATAACAAAATTTAAGTATGTTTACAGGCTGAAAACTAAATAAAAGAAATTAATGAAAGTTGCGTTAATAACCGGTGTTACCGGACAGGATGGAGCATATCTGGCAGAGTTTTTACTTAAAAAAGGATATTTTGTCCACGGTTTAAAAAGACGGTCCTCATCGTTTAATACGGACCGGATTGATCATTTGTACCAGGACCAGCATGAGAAAGGTGTAAATTTTAAATTGCATTACGGTGATTTAACCGACTCCACCAATCTGATCCGTATCATTCAGGAAACGCAGCCTGATGAAATCTATAACCTGGCAGCTATGAGCCATGTAAAGGTAAGTTTTGAAATGCCTGAATATACTGCGAATGCCGATGGTATAGGTACATTAAGGCTATTGGAAGCTGTACGTATTCTAGGTATGGAAAAAAAGACCAAAATATACCAGGCCTCTACTTCGGAACTGTATGGTTTGGTCCAGGCGGTACCCCAAAGTGAAAGTACCCCATTTTATCCGCGTTCACCTTATGCTGTAGCAAAGATGTATGCCTACTGGATTACAGTAAATTACAGGGAAGCTTATCAGATGTATGCTTGTAACGGTATTCTTTTTAACCATGAAAGTCCCTTAAGAGGGGAAACTTTTGTTACACGTAAAATTACCCGCGCGGCCTGTAAGATCGCATTGGGCCTGCAAAGCTGTTTATATCTCGGCAACCTGTCGGCGCAGCGCGACTGGGGCCATGCCAAGGATTACATTGAGGCCATGTGGCTGATCCTCCAGCAGGAAAAGCCAGAAGATTACGTAATTGCTACCGGAATAACCACAACAGTAAGGGATTTTGTGAAAATGAGTTTTGCTGAACTGGGTATAGAAGTTGAATTTAGTGGCAAGGACCAGTACGAAAGGGGTGTAATTATTGATGTAGACCAGGAAATGGTTGTAAAGCTAGGTTTAAATGATGCCAATCTGAAACCGGGCACTGTTGTGGTGCAGGTAGATGAAAAATATTTCCGCCCTACTGAGGTTGACCTGCTGTTGGGCGACCCGACCAAGGCCAATACGAAACTGGGTTGGAAACCTAAGTACGATTTACCACTTTTGGTGGAAGACATGATCCAGTCAGATCTGCAACTGATGAAAAAAGATGAATACCTGAAACAAGGTGGGTTTAAAACACTTAATTATTTCGAGTAGGCAGTTTTTTGTTTAAGCTGGTGCTCTTTTCTGTATTTAGCCAGGTTGATGAGCAATACACTGCCCAGTATGACCACCAATCCGGCAACCTGGATTATAGTGACCTTTTCGCTGGTAAAAAGTATACTCAGCAAAACAGCTACTACGGGGTTTACATAGGCATACGTGCTCACCTGTGTTGCCGGGCGTACACTTAATAGCCATACGTACGCACTAAAAGCAGCAATAGAGCCAAATATGACCAGATAGCCAACTGATAACCAGGCATCAGCTGATACCATATGCCAATCGAAATCTTTAAGTTCTGAATTGAACAGGATACCCGGCATAAAAGCGATACCGGCGGCCAGCATTTGCCAGGAGGTATTTACAGATACCGAAACGGTAGTGGTCGTATTGTATTTTGAATACAGGGAACCCGCTGCCCATCCTATTGGTGCCAGCAGTAAAAGTACAATACCTACAATTTGAGTGTTGCTCTGGTTGTTGTTCAGCGTATGCATTACCTGTTCTGCAAATAGTAGGATAACACCTATAAACCCTATAATCAATCCCATTACTGTAGAGGTACTTTGCAGGTTTTCTTTCCATTTCGGTTTGTCCAGAATTACGAACCACATGGCTGCAGATGAAACCAGGATGGCAACCAATCCGCTTGGTATAGATTGTTCTACCCAGATCACCAGTCCGTTGCCTATCCCAAGCATCAGTATGCCCGCTATGGCAGCCTGTCTGATACTTTTTTTATCAAAAATCTTTTCCCCTTTAATGCTGCACCATGTTATTAACAACAGTCCGGCCGCAAGGAACCTGAAGGCACCAAGGATAAAAGGAGGAAAGCCGGCGAGGGCTTTCTGGATAAAAAAGTAAGTAGAGCCCCAAACGATATATACTATGGCAAAGGCCAGGATAACGATTAAGGGAGAGGCTTTTTTGTTTAATTGTGAGGGCATGATGTATAGTTTTTCAGGTATTACCAACTGGAAATACAAAAGTATGTAAATTCTTTATCCCGGGCAGCCCGGATATTGCTATCTTGCCTTTTAATTTAAAAAAATACTCTCCCATGATTATCATTATACAATGCAGGGACCAGGTGGGACTGGTGGCCGACATTTCAGGAATACTGGCAGCAGCACAATTGAATATCATTTCTATGCGCGAGCATGTTGATAAAGCAGAAAATCGTTTTTTTATGCGCCTGGAAGTAGACGGTGTCTCGGATGAAGTATTGCTGGAAGCGCAAATGCGGCAGGTGCTCCCATCAGGAGCTGTTATACAGGTAAACCCGGTTCCGGATAAAAAAGTAGTAGTAATGGTTACGAAAGAATACCATTGCCTGGCCGATATCCTGATCCGCAATAATTTTAATACATTGGGTGCTCAGGTACTTTGTGTAATCGGAAACCATGATGTACTGCAAAAAATCTGTGAACGTTTTGCCGTTCCTTTTTTCCTGATCCCTTATCATGAAGATAAGGAAGTTTCAGAAAGGGAGATCATTGCAAAGATCCGGTCCTATGATCCGGACTATGTGGTGCTGGCTAAATTTATGCGTATCCTTTCGCCTGCTTTTGTGGCTAATTTTCCCAATAAGGTGATCAATATCCATCATTCCTTTTTACCTGCATTTGCAGGGGCTAACCCTTATAAAAAAGCCTTTGAAAGAGGGGTGAAATTAATTGGGGCTACTGCACATTTTGTAACGGACGATCTGGATGAAGGGCCGATTATTGCCCAGCAGATCATTCCGGTTAACCATTCATTTACTGTAGCCGATATGGTAAAATCGGGGCAGGAGATTGAAACAGCGGTATTGGCAAAAGCCTTAAGGTTGGTGTTGAACGACAGAGTGTTCGTTTACCGCAATAAAACAGTTGTATTTGAGTAAGCGCGCATTTTATGGATGATTTTTCCACTTAGGAAACCGGAGATGCAGGAAAAGTAAAGTTTGGCATTATTTGCCAATCAGATCTGAAGCCAGGTACAGGCCAATAAACAAGAGGCCTGTATCCTGATGTTTGATAAGGTATGCTTTGATCAATTGCATAGATTTAGTGATATGGCTATTTACGGTGGCAACAGAGATGCCAAGGAGCTTGCTAACCTCATCATAACTTTTACCGTCGATTTTGCAGAGCTCGAATACCATTTTTCTTTGAGGAGAAAGCTGGTCGATTGCATTTTTCAGAAGTGCTGCACTCTCTTTGCTCAATAAAACTTCTTCAGCATTAAGGTAATGGTCAGTGCCCCGGAGCAGCATCTGCTCAATCAATGAATTGTCGGATGCTACCTTCCTGAAATAATTGTAAACCAGGTTCCTGGTGATGGTATAGAGGTAGGATTGAAAGGATTTGCCGGGAATAATTTTTTCCTTATTATCCCACAGCCGGATAAAAAGTTCCTGTAACAACTCATCGGCAACGTCCTTATCCTTGGTCATGCTCAGGATTTTAAGGTACATGGGTTTGCTGTAAGCCTCATAAATCCCATTAAAGGCAGTCTCATCACCCGTTTTAAGACGGACAAGTAAGTTATTTTGATAAGAATCTTCTAAAATGATCAATGTACAACAGGCCTTTTAACATTCAAATCTAACGATTTTAAAAAATAGTTACGAAATATTCCATTTTACAGTCATTGCTTTTCCTGTTTGCTGTGTATTAGTAGCGAATTGCAGGAAATGAAAGAACCAATCGATACCTTATTTGCGAAATATCTGGACGATCAATGCAGCTCAGCAGAAATTAAGTTATTGCTGGAGCATTTTAAATTGCCCGAAAATAAAACGCTGTTAAAAGAAGTTATTTTATCAGGGCTGGAAAGGCAGGCTGAGATAAAAGCTATACCCGACGACCTGAATGAAAGGATAGCAGCCATTCATCTCAGGGTAAATGAACATATCCAAAACACTATGGTGGTTAAACGACCATTGTTCGCCAGGTTGTGGCCACGAGTGGCTGCTGTTGCTGCTATCCTTGTCATTATTTCTGCAACTTTGTTTTATTATAATGGGAAACATTCGTTTGACAACCTTGAGGAGCAGATTGCGGCAGCTCAGATCAAGCCAGGGAGAAACCAGGCAATATTAACATTGGCAAATGGTAGTAAAGTACAATTGAGCGATGTAAATGGCAAACCGGTTTACATTGTGCCCGAAGGTTCGGCAGGCGCCGCTGCAACGTATAACACAATAGAAGCACCAGCTGGTGGCCAATGGCAGGTCGTATTACCCGATGGTACCCGTGTATGGTTAAATGCGTTGTCCAGCATCACTTTCCCCACTGCATTTATAGGTTCGGAAAGAAAAGTAAAAATTGATGGGGAAGCTTATTTTGAAGTGGTTCACAATAAAGTACTGCCTTTTCGTGTAGAAAGTACCGGGCAAACAGTAGAAGTTTTAGGTACTAAATTTAACATCATGGCTTACCGTGATGAAGCCCAGACCAAAACAACACTGCTGGAAGGTGCTGTGAAAATTGCTGCGGGCAAGCAAGAGAAAGTGCTGAAACCAGGCGAACAGGCAATGGTAATGAATGGAGGGGTTAAAATAGAGACCGATGTAGACCTGGAAAATGTTATAGCCTGGAAAAACGGAGATTTTATATTTAAGGGGGAAGATTTTAAAACCACCATGCGCAAAATTGCCCGCTGGTATAATGTAGAGATCAGCTATGATCCTTCAGTACCTGACGATATTGAACTTGCAGGTTGGATTTCAAGAGACAGCCAGCTTTCAATGGTATTGAAGCGAATTGAACAGGCCGGTAAAATAAAATTTAACGTTGAAGGAAGGAGGATTACCGTAATGAAGTAAATTTATACTAAACTCCGGTAATGCAAAAAAGAAAGCCAGGGTGCTCGCTACACTCCCGGCTCATATCAGGCATTACGTCAATAAAATTTTCAGTGTATCAACTTAATAACCAGACTTAACAAATGTATAAAATTTATACTAACAAACTTGGTGTACCCTTGCGGTATGTCGATAGAATATTATTTATTATGCGGTTAACCACCATAATTTTAATAGCATCCTTAATGCAGGTAAGTGCTGCAGGTTTTGCTCAACGGATTATTTTAAATGAGCGTAAAGCACCACTCGAAAAGATCTTAAAAGCTATCCGCACGCAAAGCGGCTATGACGTGATTATGGAAAGAAAGCTAATGGACAAAACGAAATCTATCGATGTTTCTGTACAGAACGCTACTCTTGAAGAAACCATGGACATTGTACTTAAGGGTCTAAATCTGAAGTATACCATTGAAGGAAAGATCATCGTAATAGAACCGGTAAAACCTTCTTTTATGGATAACATCAGGGCTGCGTTTGCGAATATTGATGTACGTGGCCGCGTGGTAGACAGTACCGGTCATGCCTTACCGGGAGCTAGTGTAATGGTCAAAGGAAAAAGACAAATTGCCAGGGCCGGTACAGATGGTACGTTTCTTTTGCAAAATGTTGAAGAAGGGACAATACTGGTCATTAGTTACACCGGGTATAAAACCAGGGAGATTGTAGCCTCAAAAGACCTTGGAACAATAAGGATGGATATTGCCGTTGCAAACCTGGAAGAAGTTGCGGTAACAGTCAACACGGGCTACCAAAAAATCAAACCAGAGCAAAGTACTGGTGCAGTTTCGCAAATAGGCACAAAGGAGTACGAATCCAGGGTGAGCTCCAATTTCCTTGATGGATTAGTAAACAGGTTACCTGGATTGTTAATTAATAATAGTGTGCAGTTTACCAGTACAGCTCCAGGTGCTATAAGTTCCACTTCGAGGCCTTTGTTCAACATTCGTGGTATTTCAACCATGTCGGCCAACCAAAGTCCACTGATTGTAGTTGATGGCTATCCGACGGAGTTGACTTTAGATATGATTGATCCAAATGAGATCAAATCAGTTACGATCCTTAAAGATGCCGCTTCTGCCACCGTATATGGAGTAAGAGCCTCCAACGGTGTCATCATAATCGAAAGAAAACAAGCTACACCCGGTGCGGCACAGTTCAATTTCAGGACTACATTGGGCATTACACCAGAGGAAAATTACAGCCGCTACCGTTGGGATCCAGAGGCATCAGGCATCAATGCCAATTACGTACGGGAAAGACAATCATTAATTATTACACCTGGTAGCTGGGGATTGTTATTTGCACCAGGAATACCAAATGGAGGTAACGTACGACGTTCCATCCCTTTCTATATCCAGGCTCAGCTTGCCGCCGGTATCATTACACCTGCACAGGCTGAAAGCTCTTTTGCAGAACTGGCTAATTATGATAATCTTGATGATTACAGTCGCTTATTCCAGCGGACGGCAATTGCGCAAACCAATACCCTGAACATTTCAGGCGGTGTGCCAAACGCGTTATATTACATCACGGCCAATTATACGGGTAACCGTAGTAATGCAGTCCTGAATGACAACAATAGATTTCAACTTACGGGCCGCACTACCCTTAAACTCGCAAAACGACTGAGCCTGGAACTGACCACTGAATATCAGGAAAACCGTGTTAACGGGGCTCCGGTACCAGGTGCGGCTTCCTATGCGGGGTATGAGCGTTATGAAGATGTAAACGGCAACCCTGCCGCCATCATTTCACAAAGCTATGCGCCTGTTTACAATAGTTTCATCCTGTCACAGGGTTTGTTGGATCAAAATTATTACCCTTTGATTGAAGCGAATAAAGTAAGCAATAAAACGCGGACGCTAAACAACAAGACCATTGCCAATTTTAATTATGATATTGGAAAAGGGTTTAACTTGCTGTTCGGTGGGGTATATGAAACTTCCCGTACAGAGTTCAGGCACCTGGCCGCTCAGGGTTCGAATGAAGTGAATTCATTTGTAAACAATTATACTGTAACACCTACTGCAGCTAACCCTGCACTGGCATTCAAAAGGAATCTTCCTGATGGAGATTTCCTACGCCAGCAGAATGCCACCTCAACTGGCTATACGGCACGTACGCAATTGAATTACAATAAAAGAATGGGTAACCATTCCCTTAACGGTATAGCAGGAGCTGAAATACGCCGAGTATTAAATAAAAGTAATTTAGCCTCTTATTTTGGCTATAACGATCAGAGTTTGCTGCATCAGCCTGTAGATTACGCTTCGATATTTAACGGTGTAACGGGAACCAGTGGTACACTTGTCACGGGAAATGGCCTTGGCCTTTTGGAGAATTATTTCAACCAGGGTTATGATGATGACCGGTATGTATCGGCTTTTTCTAATGTTGTATACTCCTTTAAAGATACCTATTCCTTATCAGGAAGTATCCGTATCGACCAATCAAACCTTTTTGGTAGTGATCCAAAATATAAATACAAGCCCCTGTGGTCATTAGGTGCTGCCTGGAACATACATAAGGAAGATTTCATGAGTAATTTTAACTGGCTTCACCAGTTAAAACTGCGTGGTGCTTACGGATTTAATGGAAATGTAGCTAAACTTTCGCTTCCGCAGGTCATTGCCCAATCCCGGAACAATAACGCCAATACACCAACACTTCCTTCTCTCGTCCTGTTCTCCAATGCCAATACGGGCCTTCGCTGGGAACAGACCGAGAACTTAAACCTTGGGCTCGATTTTAATGTTTTCAAAAATATCACAGGTAGTTTTGAATATTACACCAAAAAAACAACCGATGTGATGGGTAATTCCAGTATTGATCCAACACTTGGTGCAAACTCTGCCTTAATCAATTATGCCAGCATCAGAAATAATGGCTTAGAGTTTAGCCTGAAAGCAGACTGGATTTCTACCAGAGACTTTAACTGGAACACAGGTATAGTGGTGGCAAAAAATAGCAGCAAAGTATTAGATGTCTACAGGACAGGCCAGTACAATCCGCAGGTACTTGATGTGCTGGGTTATGTAAGTGGCTATCCGGTAGGTGCTATGTTCTCCTATGATACGCGCGGGCTCAATAATGAAGGCCACCCTATTATTTACGATCAGAACGGGGCATCGTATGTTGTAAATACAAGTTCCACGGGTACACCTCTGGTTACTGCAATGTCAGATAAGAATTCAGGACTGGTACAGTATTCGGGAACATCTGTTCCAACTATTAGCGGTGGATTAAGTAACCGCGTTGACGTTGGTAATTTTTATTTCTTCGCCATGATCAACTATTATGGTGGTTTTAAAGTACGGGTGCCAAGACCTACTCCGGCAGAGAACAGACCTTTGCCAGGGTCGAACGACTATTGGAGGGTTGCCGGTGACGAGCTGAAAACAAACATTCCAAACCTGACTGATTTGAATAGCTCTGCTCCGGGACTGGCTTACCGTTATAATAGCAACTATGTGGTTCATGGTGATTACATGACGCTGGGCGATGTTACAGTTTCCTACCGCTTAAATGACCTTAAATTCATGAAAAATGTCGGATTCAAGAACTTTGAGCTCAAAGCCCAGGCTTCAAACCTGTACTCCGTCGGATTTAACCGCTATAACTTTAGCATGGCTACAGGAAGCTATGCCAAATCGTATTTAACCCCTACGTATACGCTTGGTTTGTTCACCAACTTTTAAAATTTTATACTGATGAAGAAATTTAAATATATAGCCGCCCAATTGCTTGTTTGCTGCATGGTTTTTAGCGGTTGCGATAAATATCTGGATGTTGAACCAAAGGGCAAGCAATTGCTGAAAACAACGGGTGACTTTGATCTTTGGTTGAACGCACAAACGTTTACAACTGAGATGAGTAGTCCTTATTTGGATTATATGACAGACAATATAGATTACCTAAGCGTCAATACTCCGCCAATTAGCCTTGCCGACTTTGTTTATACCTGGGCGCCACAGTTTACAAATGATGTAACAGCACCGGCATATTTATGGGCTGACCACTATCAACGCATTAGTCTGTATAATACCGTGTTGTTAGGTATTGACGCTGCTGAGGGTGGGACTGCATCACAGAAGAACAGCCTTAAGGCGGAAGCCTTACTTGGCCGTGCATTTTCGTATTTTTACCTGGTGAATGAATATGCCAAGCCCTACGATGCGGCAACCGCATCCACCGATTTGGCTGTGCCTTTTGTCACTTCAGACAATGTAAGTCAAAAAGCACCCCCAAGAGCTACAACGGCTGAAATTTATCAACACATCCTGGATGATATCAATGTGGCTATCCCGAACCTTCCTGCTGACAACAGTGGCGCTAGGTTTCGTGGCTCTAAGGCTGCCGCATATAGTGTATTGGCACGCATTTATTTATACAGAAGGGAATATAGTGAAGCGCTGCGTTATGCTGAGCTGGCGCTGGCCAATACCCGTGCCACAATGATTGATTATACCACCCCTGCTTCCTTTCCCACCACGCAAAATGTAGTGTCTCATCCGGACGCAATTTATGGTAAGGGATATGCTGCTGCTGGTATCCCGATAACCTTAGATTTGAAAGGCTCGTTTGCGGGCAACGACACAAGGAGAACAATTTTTTATTCGAGCTGGACCAGTACCGTAAGAGGGGCGACTGCGTTTTACGCAGCTGCAGTTACACCAACTTTCCAGCTAACCAATTCCGGTACAACTGTTCAGGAAATGCACTTAATTGCGGCAGAATGTGCGGCGCGAAGTACTGCCCCGAATGGCCTGGCTACGGCACTTGGCCACCTGAATCAGGTGCGCAGGAACAGGTATACGGGTACGCCAATTGAGAGCAGGGATTTTACTTCATCAAGTCAGAGTGTTGTGTTTAACGAAGTGCTGGCCGAAAGAAGACGTGAATTACCTTTCCATAGCTTACGCTGGTTTGATATGCGGAGATTTGATATGGAGAACAGGATGTCAGCAGTAATCCGCACCAATGCACAGAACACAGTAGTTGCCACGCTTGAGCCGAACAGCCCAAGATACACGCTGCAAATCCCTATTCAGGTGATTGCCTTTAACCCGGATATGCCCCAAAATCCATAACTATAAAATTTAAGAGATGAAGACATACAAATTAAATTTATTGGCAATATGCACGGTAGTGCTATTGTTTATGGCTTGCAAAAAAGACAAAACTGGCCGCGAACCCTTGCCAGAAGGTAGGGTAACTTTTGATGTGCCGGCTTCAACAGATGTAGTGGCGAGAGATTTCGATATCAGAAATGTGTCCGTAGTTAGCGTGGAAATGAAAGCGGCGCTACAAGGTAGCTCGTCTTCGGATGTTCATTATGTGACCTTTGCTACTGATACGACTAAAATAGCAGATTATAAGCTAAAATATGGCAATACCGCCCTTTTACTTCCTACAAAAAGCTATCTTTATTATAAGCCAACGGTAGCCATTGCTCCGGGCACCAACCTTTCAGAAGCAGCGGTACTGAATCTTAGTTTTCAGACTACACTACAGCCTTTCAGCACTTATGTGCTGCCGCTAACCATTGCATCTATAGATGGCATACCACAGGATCCAAAGACACGCAAAGTGGTTTATTATGTTTTTAATACAAAAGAACCACGTTATATGAGCCATGCCGGATATACTCCTACTGCTACTGCATCTTCTACATTTGGAACCAACGTAGCAAGCAGAGCAATTGATGCAGCTACAGGTACAACATTTTGGGCAAGTTCTAACACCGTGCCGCTGCCGCAATTCCTGACCATTGATTATGGACGAAATGTTACCTTTCCTGGATTAGACTATTTTTTTCCGACGGCCTTAACCGCTGCCAATGGAGCTCAGACAACCTCTGCTAAAGTGGAAACAAGTATAGATAACATAACCTGGACAGATAAGGGTACGTATGCAATCAATGTCAACAATACTGCTAGAATGCACACTATAACTTTGCCTTCATTAACAACAGCCAGATACTTACGCTTTACCATTTTGGCAGCAAATCCATATGTAGCATCAGCAACAATCACTTATAACATAGGTTTTGTGGGCGGCATTTTACTGTTAAATTAAAAAAGATAACTCTTAATCTATAAAAATAGAAAAATGAAAAAAACAATATTTTCAGTTTTGATACTGCTGCCTTTTATGGCAGCAGCTCAAAAAAACTATACCATAACAGGAAAATTGCCGGCTGTTAAAGGCCAGGCCAAAGCTTATCTTGTTCTTTTAAAAAACAATGCGTGGAAGGAAACAGACTCTGCTGAAATCAAAGATGGTAAGTTCCAGTTTACCGGGAGTGTGAATGAACCTCAGAATGCAATCCTGGCCGTCAGGCGTAATGGTGCAGCAGATTCAGGAAGACAACGTGATGCGCTGGGCTTTTTCATTGAGAACTCCAAAATTGAAATAGTTGGAACAGATTTAATCAGCAATGCTAAAATTACCGGCTCGGTTGCTAATCGTGAAAATGAAGAGCGAGAAGCCATGATAAAGCCAGTTACCGCTAAGATCATAAAACTGCAAGATGAATTTGGAAAAAAAGCCGCAGACGGATCTTATATTAAATCATTGGAAGAACGTAAAAAAGCGGGAGACAGCATTCAAAAATTGGTGGCAATGAATAAGGACATCAACCATAGGTTTGCAGAAACGCATTTAAATTCTTTCATGGGACTTTACACCTTCAATATGTATGTGCTCGACAATAAATTTGATCCGGCGAAGGAAGAACCCTTATTTAACCGTTTTTCAACTGTTTTAAAATCCTCTCCACTTGGTAAACGTACCATAGAGAAATTAGAAATTGGTAAGCGGCGCCAGACCGGTGCTAAAGCAACAGATTTTACACAAAATGACCTTAACGGTAAACCATTTACGCTTTCTTCTTTAAGAGGAAAATATGTACTGGTAGATTTTTGGGCCAGTTGGTGTGGCCCATGTCGTGCAGAAAACCCTAATGTGGTAAAGGCATATAATGAACTAAAAGGAAAGAACTTTGAGATTGTAGGCGTATCGCTTGATTACCCGGGTGGTAAAGCGGCCTGGGCAGAAGCGGTTAAAAAAGACGGTTTACCCTGGATCCAGGTGAGCGACCTGAAAGGCTGGAAAAATGAGGTGGCCCTGATGTACGGCATCAATTCAGTACCACAAAATCTGCTGATTGATCCGCAGGGGGTAATCATTGCTAAAAATCTGAGGGGCGAGGCGCTTACAGATAAATTGAAGGAATTGATTAAATAAATTCATTTTGACCTTCTAACATATAAAAAAACTACTTATGAATATTAAAATAATTATTGTTGCGCTCCTGCTACTGCCAGCAAGTTTTTGCCTGGCGCAGGATAAATTTGAAATATCGGGCCAGCTTTCCCAAGCAGGTAAGGATATGATGGTAATGCTCAGCTACAAAAACAGCGAGGGTAAAGACACCAAAGACAGCGCCCTGGTAAAAAACGGTAAATTCCTGATCAGCGGTACTACAGCTTTTGGTAATAAAGCGTATCTGACACTAATGCCTGTAAAAAAGGATACTATCCGACGTGTCGGTCAATCTGATTACCAGGAGTTTTACCTGGAAAAGGGCATGTATAAAGTAACGGGTACAGATAGCCTGGCCAAAGCAAGCATAACGGGAGCGCAGGCGCAAAAGGATTTTTTATTATGGAAGTCTAAATCACAGGCCCTGTTGGCCCAGTTCAGAGAGATCACCCAGCGGTTTACCAAGGTTTATTATGCGAAAGTGAAAGATACGGTAACGATCAAAAAGATTCAGGCCGAAGCAAGACCAGTACATGCCAAAATCGAAGCGGCATTGGATTCCTTTATTTTTAGTCACCCGGATTCCTATGTGGCGCTTGATCTGATTGCTTCAGAAAAGACCGCAGTAATCGATCCCCAGGTTTTTGGGGCTTATTACAATCCACTAAGCAAAAGAGTACTGGCCAGTTTTACTGGTCAGAAATTAACTGCCAAATTTGAAAAGGCAAAGAAAATATCCATTGGTAAAACTGTAGACTTTACGCAAACAGACGATAAAGGCAATGAATTCAAGCTTTCTTCATTAAAAGGAAAATACGTACTGGTCGATTTCTGGGCCAGCTGGTGCGTGCCTTGCCGTGCAGAAAATCCACATTTGCTAAAAGCTTATAACCAGTTAAAAGATAAGGGATTTGAAATTGTAGGGATTTCTCTGGATGAAACCAAAGCCGCCTGGCTTAATGCTGTAAAGCATGATGGCATGCCCTGGATACAGGTGAGTGACCTGAAGGGCTTTAAGAGTGAAATTGCAGTTCAATATGGTATCTCTGCCATTCCTCAAAACTTTCTGATCGACCCACAAGGC
The DNA here is from genome assembly GCF_000023825.1 of Pedobacter heparinus DSM 2366. Taxonomy (NCBI): domain Bacteria; kingdom Pseudomonadati; phylum Bacteroidota; class Sphingobacteriia; order Sphingobacteriales; family Sphingobacteriaceae; genus Pedobacter; species Pedobacter heparinus. The sequence goes on along the minus strand of NC_013061.1, from coordinate 4,819,111 downwards.
GTTATCATAGCGAAGAACCTAAGGGGTGAAGATGTAAATGAGCAGCTTGCGAAGCTGATCCGTTAGCAGATAAAATCAGTATAAGCATTAGACCCTTATTTAAAAAGACGTAATCTGTGTCTTTTTAAATAAGGTTTTTTTTTGCGAAGTACAGGCCCAGGTTAAACCGGAATTAAAAATAAAGCCCGGGTTTTTTGGTTTGTATTGTTGATTTTGTATAGCTTCACAAAAAGGGAGATCATTACAAGCACAATATGGATTGTCAAACAGACGAACAGCTTACCGGCCTTATAAGGGAGGGAAATGTTTTTGCTTTTAAAGCGCTGTATAACAGATATGGCAATTTGTTGTTTGTCTACATCTCAAAAAGCCTGCACGATCAGGACGATGCGCAGGATATTGTGCAGGAGGTGTTTGCCCAGCTCTGGAATTCGAGGGAATCCCTGAACATTACCACTTCCGTTTCGTCCTATTTATATGCTTCGGTGCGCAATAAAATGATCGATTTAACAAGACGCAATGGTTTACATAAAAAATACCTTGAGAAACTGGATACTTTTGAAGCAGACAATATCATGGCAGATCACCTGGTTAGGGAGAAACAACTTGCGGCCTTAATTGAAAAGGAAATCGATGCCCTTCCTATAAAGATGCGGGAAGTATTCCTGTTGAGCCGAAGCTCAGATTTATCGCATCAGGAGATTTCAGATCAGCTTGGCCTCCAAAAGCAAACCGTCAGGTCACATATTAAACGTGCCCTGAAAATTCTACGCTTAAAATTTTAATCTGCTAATTGCCCCCCTGCCCCCCGGTTCTTCGTCATTGTTATAAAAGGCATAGTTTATAATTGACAATGAAAAGGGAGCCAACAGAAGATTTACTCGATAAATACAGCCAGGGTGTTTGCACTGCTGAAGAAAAAGCATTGGTAGAAAGCTGGTTTCTGCACTGGAAAGCAGATGGCGTTAGCCCTTCCGCGGCAAGGATTGAGCGGGCCAATAGAGAAGTTATGCGCTCCATTCTGGCTGAAGTACCTGTAAAAAAGATCAACAGAAACCGGCAGTTGGCCGGTATTGCTGCGGCCATATTATTGCTGCTTGGCATATCTGTGCTGCTGTTTAGAGAAGGGCCCTTGTCAAAAGCTTACCGTAATGACATCGGCCCTGGTGGTAATAAAGCCACGCTTACCTTAAGCAATGGAAAAGTTATTCCATTGAGCAGTACAAAAACAGGTGTCGTAATTGAGGGGGATCATTTAACCTATAATGATGGTACTGTGCTGGCATCGCCCCAAAACATGGTATTAAATGAAGTACAGGTAAGTACACCGCTGGGCGGTACTTATCAGGTTAGCCTGCCTGATGGTACCCGGGTATGGCTCAATGCGGGTTCTACACTTAAATTTCCTTCAAGCTTTGCAGATCTTAAGGAAAGAATCGTCCGTTTATCCGGTGAAGCTTATTTCGAAGTGGCCCGGATCAAATCTCCGCAGGGCATAAAATTTATAGTAAAAACAGCTCAGCAGGAAGTAAGCGTGCTGGGTACCCATTTTAACATCAACAGTTACGCAGATGAGCCCAATACCAAAACAACGCTGCTTGAGGGTTCAGTGCGCCTCTCTGTCCCGCTATTGCAGAACGGGGGGACAATTCTTAAACCAGGCGAACAGGGATTTAATGAGGGGCAAAGGATTGAGGTTAGCAAAGTGGAGGCAGAGGAAGTTATTGCATGGAAAAACGGGGAATTTGCATTCAGCAATGAAAGACTGGAAAGTATCATGCGCAAAATTGCACGCTGGTATGATGTTACCGTTGTTTATGAAAATAAAAACGTCGGTAACGTACCATTCGGTGGCAGCATATCCAGGTTTGGCAAGGTCTCAGAAGTGCTGGATATGCTCGAATTAACAGGGAAAGTGAAATTTAAAGTAGAAGGAAGGAGGATTACCGTGAATTAAACAGACATAAAAACGGTAATACACAACAGAGCCAGAAGTCTCGACTCTTCTGGCTCATGCCTGTATTGCTATGAAATAAAAGCGAATCTATTACATCAATTTACAAATTTACAGACTAAACAAATGTATATATTTTATACCAATAATCCGGATATGCGGAAAAGGCATATCTATAAGATTCTATTGATTATGCGACTGACCACCGTAATTTTAATCGCATCGATGCTTCAGGTAAGTGCTTCCGGTTTTGGTCAGAAGCTGAATTACGTTCGTAAAAGCACCACATTACTCCAGCTGTTTAAGGAAATAAAGGCCCAGACGGGCTATCATGTAGTATGGCCGGAACAGGACATCAATACCCATACAGTGATTACCGCTAATTTTAGAAATGTGCCGGTAACCGAAGTGCTAAACCAAAGCCTGAGAGGATTAAATTTAACGTATGCCATCAGGGGCAGGACCATCGTAATTAAAGCGATAAACCCATCCCTTATAGATAAGGCGAAGCTCATCTTGGATTCGGTCCATGACTTTTTTCTTAGCATTGATGTACAGGGGCGTGTGGTGGACGACCGGGATGAACCCCTGTTGGGTGCAATTGTTAAAGTTAAAGGGAGCACTATGGCCACTTCAACAAATGCAGTGGGGAATTTTGAACTGAAACAGGTGCCCGAAAATGCTATCCTGCTCGTTTCCTATCTTGGCTTTGAGACCAAAGAAATCAAAGCTGAGAAAAGTCTGGGCACCATTAAGCTGATTCTGGCTATTGACGATTTAAAAGAGGTGGAGATCAATGCCGGCTATTATACGGTTAAAAATAAAGTACGTACCGGTGCAATATCCCGTGTGTCTGACGAAATAATTGCCGCACAGCCGGTTGGTAATCCGCTGACTGCGTTAACAGGCAGGATGGCCGGGGTAAATATAGCACAGAGTTCCGGCGTAGCCGGAGGAAACGTCAATGTAGAAATAAGGGGGAGGAATAGCTTAAGATCGGATGCCAGGGACCCCTTATACCTGGTTGATGGCGTACCTTATCCCTCTGCCCCGCTCACCAACAACAGTATGGGTGTTTCAATTTTAGCAGGCAGCAGCCCCTTAAACTACCTGAACCCCCTCGACATTGAAAGTATCGAGGTGTTGAAAGATGCAGATGCAACTGCCATTTATGGCTCAAGGGGTGCCAATGGGGTGGTGCTGATCAAAACAAAATCTGCCAGGAACGGAAAAACGGAAGTAGGCTTCAATATTTATACCGGCATTTCGAAAGTCAGTACGATACTCGATCTTTTAAATACTTCGCAATACCTTGAAATGCGTAATGAGGCATTTAAAAATGACGGGATAAGTCCAGGCTTAACAGATTACGACCTGAATGGCAGCTGGGACCAGCATCGTTATACCGACTGGCAGGATGTACTTATCGGTGGTACGGCACAGCTTACCAATATCTCGGCCTCCATAAATGGCGGCAATGAATTTACCCAGGTTGCCTTCAGAAGCAATTACAACAGGCAATCGACCGTTTTTCCGGGCAATTTTGCGGATCAGAAAGGATCGGCAAGTTTAACCGCGGGTCACGCTTCATTGAATAAAAAGTTTAAAGCAAATTTTTCATCATCTTATTTGCTGGATAACAATAATCTACCGAGGGTTGATCTGACCAATCATATCCTGTTAGCCCCCAATGCACCTGAACCCTATACAGACAATGGTGATTTAAACTGGGCCTATAACAGCACCGGTGCCGCAACATGGACAAACCCGATGGCCGCAATAAGAAATGTTTACCAGGGCAGGTCGGTCAGTTTCATGTCGAGTGCTGTACTGAGTTATGAACCCGTCCGAGGTTTGATCATTAAAAGTAATTTGGGCTATACCAATATCAGGTTAAGGGAAAACCTGCTAAATCCGGTTAAGGCGGGTAATCCGGCAACAGCCTCGCTGGGTTCTAATTACCTGTCAAATAATACCATTGAAACCTGGATTGCTGAACCCCAGCTGATCTGGAACCCTAAGGTTTTTAAGGGGCGTCTGGAAATATTACTGGGCAGTACTTTTCAGAAGGACGATCAAAAAACAGAGGCGGTTGTCGGTACGGGGTACACCAACGACCTGCTTTTGAAAAGCATCTCTGCTGCACCGACCAAAACAGGCACATCTTCAGGCAGTCAGTATAAGTACAATGCACTGTTTGCACGCTTAAACTACAACCATCAGGACAAATATATTCTAAACCTTACTGCCAGAAGGGATGGGTCGAGCAGGTTTGGCCCCGGAAAACAGTTTGCAAACTTTGGTGCTGTAGGTGCTGCCTGGATATTTTCGGAAGAAAAGGCATTTAGATCCAGCCTGCCCTTTCTTTCCTTTGGAAAGTTCAGGGCAAGTTACGGTCTCACGGGAAGTGATAAGATCGGCGATTATGGCTTCCTGGATACGTATTCAGCTTCCCAGCCTTATCAGGGCGGAGCCGGGCTTACCCCAACCAGACTGGCGAATCCCGATTACGCCTGGGAAAATAACAAGAAGCTTGAAGCCGCAGTTGACATGGGTTTTCTTCGCGACAAGCTCTTTTTTACGATAAGCTGGTACCGAAACCTGTCATCCAACCAACTGGTCGGTTATTCACTCCCGGATATTACAGGCTTCACAAGCATACAATATAACCTGCCGGCAGTTGTGCAAAACACGGGGCTGGAGTTTGAGCTAAACACCAGCAATGTTTCAGGAAGAAACTTTACCTGGAAAACTGCATTTAATTTAACAGTTCCCCGCAATGAACTGGTTTCGTATCCCAATATTGCAGGCTCCGCTTATGCAAGTGCTTATACTGTTGGGCAGTCTTTGTATACCCCTATAGGCTATCACTATTTAGGGGTTGACCCGCAAAATGGTTTGTATACTTTTGAAGATCTGGACGGAAACGGGAACGACCTGGATGAAGCAGATAAAAAAACAGCAGATAAAGGGCTGGAAAGTCATGCTTTTGGTGGTCTGCAAAACAGTTTTACCTATAAAAGCTTCCAGCTGGATGTTTTCTTTCAATTTGTAAGCAAAACGGCAAGGAATCCAATAAGCCTGTACGGCATTCCGGGTGCTATGGGTAACCAATCGGCTGAAGTTATGGAAAGGTGGCAAAAGCAGGGTGATGAGCGCAGTGTCCAGAAGTTTAGCCAGTCGCTCGTCGCTGATGGTCCCGGATTAAGGTTCTATTACACGCTGAGTTCAGATTATTTCAGCGATGCATCGTTCATCAGGCTGAAGAATGTATCGTTCTCCTGGAATGTGCCCGCAGACTGGAGCCGGCGATTGCGGCTAAAGGGGCTTAAATTATACCTGCAGGGGCAAAACCTGTTTACCCTTACCAAATACAAAGGAGACCCTGAAGTACTAAATATCAAAAGCTTACCCAGTTTAACCACTTTAACGGCTGGTATCCAGGTAAGCCTGTAACGATTGATCCATTTAACGATTACCATTAAAAATAAATTTATATTCCAATGAAAAATTTAAACCTACTGATCAGACCAATGGTGATGGGTCTGATCATGCTGATAGCCGGATGTAAAGGATTTGTGGAGATTGATCCCCCTGTCGACCAGATTGTGAGTGAGACTGTATTTACAAGTGATGATATGGCTTCTTCTACCATAAGGGGCATATATGCGCGGATGATGATCGCAAATGGTTTCGCAAGCGGTTATGTTAGCAGTGTAACTTTATTGGCCGGGAAATCATCAGATGAATTTATAAACTACAATACCTCCAGTATGATGGACGTCCAGTTTGCAAGCAATAATTTATTGCCGGATAATGGTATTTTACGGACCGGATTATGGCAGGAGCCTTATAAGTACATTTATTATGCAAATGCTGTATTGGAGAACCTGCAAAAGTCTGACCTGGTTTCTGCGGACATGAAAAGCCAGCTTGAAGGCGAAGCTTTGTTTATCCGTGCATTTTGCCATTTTTATCTGAGTAACCTTTTTGGTGAGGTGCCTGTTATTTTAACCACGGATTACAGAGTCAATGCCATTGCCCGGGCAAGTTCCAAAACAGAGATCTATACCTGTATGGTTAAAGACCTGTTGAAGTCTAAAGCATTATTGCCCGAGAGTTACCCGGCTGCTGAAAGAACAAGGCCGAACAAATGGGCGGCGACAGCCCTGCTGGCCAGGGTCTATTTATACCAGGAAGACTGGGTAAATGCAGAAAAGCAAGCTACCGAGGTGATCCAAAAAACAAATCTGTACAAAATACAGTCCGACCTGAACCAGGCATTTCTAAAGAATAGTGAAGAAGCGATCTTACAGTTTGCTGCACCAGCCAGTACCGGGGTAAATACCAGAGAGGGCCAGCTTTTTATTTTAACTGCTGCGCCGGGTGCCAGTACCGCTGTAATATTGAGCAGCAATTTAACCAGTTCCTTTGATCCGAATGACCAGCGTGCACAAAAATGGATCGGAACCTTTACCAATGCAGCTGGCAGCTGGAAATATGCATTCAAATACAAGGTTAAAACAGGAGCTACTGTGGTAACGGAATATTCGATGGTACTGCGCTTAGCCGAACAATACCTCATCAGGGCCGAAGCCCGTATTAACCAGGGTAATGTGGAAACTGGAGTCCAGGACCTGAATGTTTTGCGCAAACGTGCCAGGCCCCTTCCCGGTGTTGCAGGCCCTAATCCACTGCCTGATATTTTGCCGACATTAAGTCAGACCGATGCGCTGCTTGCAGTAGAAAAGGAAAGAAAATATGAGCTGTTTGCTGAATGGGGGCACCGCTGGTTAGACCTGAAAAGGACCCATAAGGCTGAGTCGGTAATGGGCGCATTAAGAGGGAGTAACTGGCAAAGTACAGATGTATTTTATCCCATTCCAAAAACGGAACTGGCAAACAACCCAAACCTGGTGCAAAACAAGGGATACCAGTAAATAACAGGAACGTCTTATTCTATCATATAAAATATCATGAGATTTAAACTTTTGATCCTCCTGGCAGTAGGTATACTGGCCGGAGGCAATGCTTTTACACAAACTACAGTGGTTACGATCGGGACAAAAATTCCGGGGCATACCTTAACCAGGCTCATCAACTTCCCAAGGCCGAGCGTTGGATTGACAGATTTTAAGGGTAAAATCCTGATTCTTGATTTCTGGAACCGTGGCTGTACCTCTTGTATTGACTCCTGGCCAAAACTGATGAAGTTGCAGGAAAAATTTAAGGATAACATCCAGATTCTGCTGGTAAATGACCTGGATGATGAGGCTACGATACGGGCATTGATCAAAAGGTGGTCAAAGACCTTCGAGATGCAGATGACACTACCTACTGCTTATCAGGATAAAGTGGTAAATTCCATGTTTCCTCATCAAAGTGTCCCACATTTGGTATGGATTGATCAGGTTGGGACAGTTAAATATATTTCTATGGCCCAGTTTCTGAACCATGAGACCATTGAAAATATGATCCTGGGAAAAGAAATGGATATCCGTCAAAAAAACGATGTTCAGGTCCCCGTAAAATGGAGCAGGCCCTTGTTTATAAATGGCAATGGGGGGCCGGAAGAAGATGTCTTAAGCCGTACGGTAATCAGGAATAACATATTGAACCAGATGGGGGTTTTCATGGCAGGAAAAGTTAAAGACGCCAATGCATCCTATGCCGTAATCAGTAATACCACAGTGGTGGATATGTTCAGGATGCTTTATGGCAAGGGGGTCGACAGGATTGGGAACCAGCTGCGTGTACCCTATAGCCAGGTTATATTAAAGGCAGCAGATACAACCAAACTGGTAAACAAAGTAAATGATGCCGTGAGGCCTGAAAACTTTTATACCATACAGTTTACTGCCGAAAAGGTTTTCTCAACGGAGAAATTAAAAGACATTCTGAAAAGCGACCTGCAACGGTATTTTGAATTAAAAGTTAGCCGGGAAAAAGTAAAGAAAACCTGCCTGGTTGTTTCCAGATCGGAATTTCCTGTTACCGCGTATAAAGAGGGTACACAGGTTTTGAACACCAATGATGGCATGTTGAAACTAAATGCAGTTACCTTGCAGGAGCTGTTAAATGCACTCATTGGGAGAATTGGCTATTACAGCGGGCTTTCTTATCCCATTGTAAATGAATCGGGATTTACAGATAAACTGGGAAATATTGAAATTGACACAAACATACAGGACTGGAAAAAATTAAGTTATGCTTTAAATAAACATGGTTTTATCTTTTCATTACAGGAAAGGGAAATTGAAGCCCTGGTGATCAGTGACGATCAGTGATTTGAACAATTTGATTTAAATAAAAACCCTGGTTCCGGAATAATTATCTCTGAACTGCTTTGGAGTTGTATTCTTTTTCCTTTTAAAAATGCGGTTGAAGTTGGATATATTATTGAAGCCACAGCTATAGGCTATTTCCGATATTGTAGTGGTGGTATCTATAAGTAATCTGCTGGCATGGCCTAACCTGATTTCATTCAGGCTATCGATAAATGTCTTTCCGGTTCTCTTTTTGATAAAGCGGCTAAATGATACATCAGGCATGTTGGTGATTTTGGCTACATCAGCTAAAGTAATCTGCTTACTGTAGTTGGCATTTAGGTATTCAAATACCTTTTCGATCCTTCTACTATTGTAACTGGAATGCTGGTTGATAAAAGCCGCATCAGATAGAGTCACCATATTTCTGGAAATGGACAAATCGTGCAGAATCGATAGCAGTTCGAGAACCGAATCGAAGCCGTTTTTCTGGCATAGATCGAGTATTCTCGGTTTAATGGCTTTAATGGTCTCAGTAGAAAAGGCAATGCCTTTTTTTGATCTTTCGAAGAGGTTTCGGATAAAGCTCAACTGATTTCTTCTCAAGATCGTTTCGTCCAGAAAATCCTTGTGAAACTGAATGGTGACTTCAATAATCTCCGAAGATTTACATTCATGTGTAAACCACGCATGACTGAGATTGGGGCCTACAAATACAAGTTCTAGGTCATCTATGAGGTGAATATGGTTGCCGACAATCCTTTTTGCATTTTTTGCATTGAGAATCAGGTTAAGCTCGTACTCTTCATGATAGTGCAGAGGGAAGTCAAATTGCTTTTTACGTCTTGAAAATAAGGTAAAGCAATCACTTTGCGTCAAAGGGGTAATTTCTCGCTGAATATTCATAAGAGAACTGGAGTAGTTTGGTATTTGTAAATTAAAAATAAATTATTATCAAGACAAGTCATTAAGCACAGACTTGTCTTTTTGTATCATAATTTGTTAAAAAAGTATTGATAGATATGTAATTCGTTGGGCTACATTTGAATTGTTGTTGCCAAAACAATACGATCTATAAATAGTATGAGCGAAAAAATAACATTAAAAGAGAAAATCGGATATGGGTTCGGTGATTTTGCATCATCCATGTTCTGGAAAATATTTTCTGTTTACCTACTTTATTATTATACGGATGTATTTGGTATTTCGGCAGCCGTTGTTGGTACGATGTTCCTGATTACCAGGATCTGGGACACCGCTCTTGATCCTATTGTCGGTATTGTTGCCGATATGACGAATTCAAGGTGGGGGAAGTTTAGACCTTATCTTTTGTGGATGGCCATTCCTTTTGGAATCATCGGCGTACTGACATTTGTAGCACCCGACCTGGATGTGAGTGGCAAGATTATTTATGCATACCTTACCTATACTTTAATGATGATGGTATATTCTGCTATCAATGTACCTTATGCCTCACTAATGGGCGTAATGACCTCAAATGTTAAGGACCGTACCACTTTATCCACGTTCAGGTTTATTTTTGCTTTTGCAGGGAGTATTCTTGTACTGGCAACAGCAGAGCCCCTGGTGGGCTGGTTTGGTAAAGCAGGAACAGTTGAAGATGTCCAAAAAGGCTGGTCGCTAACCATGATCCTGTATGCTGTTATAGCTGTTGTTTTGTTTTATCTGACTTTTGCCTGGACACGGGAAAGGATTTACCCCCCAAAAGAACAGAAAACATCCCTAAAAACAGATTTAAAAAATCTGGCAACAAACAAACCATGGTTTGTATTGTTAGGTGCGGGGGTTTCTACATTGATATTCAATTCGTTACGTGATGGGTCGGCTATTTATTATTTTAAGTATTATTTCAAGGCCCAGGAAGCCTTTCAGCTACCTTTGATAAATGCGCCGATTAATTACAGTACCCTTTACCTGGTATTGGGTCAGGCGGCCAATATTGTTGGTGTCGTATTGGCCAAGCCGGTATCTGACAAAATAGGCAAGAAGAATACCTTTTTCTTTGCAATGCTGGTTGCCGCCATCCTGAGCTGTATATTTTATGCCTTTAAAGAAACTGATCTCTTTTTGATCTTCTTTTTTCAGTTTTTGATAAGTATCTGCGCCGGAAGTATTTTTCCGTTATTGTGGTCTATGTATGCAGATATTGCCGATTATTCTGAATGGAAAACCGGCCGCAGGGCAACAGGACTGATTTTCTCCTCCTCATCCATGTCCCAGAAGCTGGGCTGGACATTAGGTGGGGCGCTGACGGGCTGGTTGCTCGCCATCTATGGATTTGAAGCCAATGCTGCTCAGACCATCGAAACACAAACCGGCATAAGAACCATGCTAAGCTTCATTCCTGCAACCGGGGCATTACTATCCGCCATATTTATCCTGTTTTACAAGTTAAGTGATTCCTTAATGGTTTCTGTAATTGACGCACTGGAGGAAAGAAGAACAAAGGAACAGCACATCAACATCGCGATACAAAACGAACGCATAGCCTAAAAGGTCAACTGCGGGAAGGTATAGATATAAATGTATTATATAAAAAAGCATGACATCCATTTTTAAGAATCGCTTAGAGCAACTTCAGAAAGTACATCAGACACTTATCCACCAAAAGAATCAAATTGAAACCGGGGGGAATGGCATATTCGACCGGTATAGATATCCGGTATTAACGGCTGCACATATACCCTTAACCTGGAAGTACGACTTCGACGCGAAAGCTAATCCGTATTTCATGGAACGCATAGGATTCAATGCTGTTTTCAATGCCGGGGCAATAAAGTTCAATGGTAAGTTCATCCTGGTTGCCCGTGTAGAAGGGGCTGACAGAAAATCTTTTTTTGCCATAGCTGAAAGTGAAAATGGTATTGATGGCTTTGAATTTTGGAACGCTCCGATAGTTTTTGACACCGATGAGCATGCAGATACCAACGTTTATGATATGCGGCTCGTAAAGCACGAAGATGGATGGATATATGGTTTGTTCTGTACAGAGAAAAGAGATCCTTCAGCTCCGGAGTCCGATCAAACCTCGGCCTTGGCACAGTGTGGGATCATCAGGACAAAAGACCTCAAAAAATGGGATCGCTTACCGGATTTAAAAACGCCCTCGCCTCAACAGAGAAATGTTGTGCTGCATCCTGAATTTGTGGGGGGAAAGTATGCCTTTTATACCCGTCCGCAAGATAGTTTTATAGAGGCCGGAACAGGAGGTGGAATAGGTTTTGGACTGGCAGATAACATAGAAAATGCAACTATAACGCATGAAGCTATCTTTTATAAAAAAGAATACCATACTGTTTACGAGGCAAAAAATGGACAAGGGCCAGCTCCAATAAAGACAGACAAGGGCTGGTTGCATTTAGCCCATGGCGTAAGGAATACGGCGGCAGGGTTGCGATATGTGTTATATATGTTTATGACCGATTTAGATGATCTGACAAAAGTAATCTATAAACCAGGAGGTTATTTTATTGCCCCTGAAGGAGAAGAAAGAGTAGGGGATGTTTCTAATGTTACTTTTTGTAATGGCTGGATCGCAGATCAGGATGAAAAAGTTTATATATATTACGCTTCATCTGATACCCGGATGCACGTTGCTACATCTACAGTTGAACAACTGATAGATTACGTGGTGAATACCCCGGAAGACGGGTTAAGTTCCGCTAAATCTATAAAGAATATTGTTGGGTTAATAGATAAAAACAGTATACACAGCTTTTCTAAAATATGAGCGAAATTCTTATACAAGAGTTTGAAAAGGAACTGGCCGGTATGCTGAACTACTGGGCTACATATACAGTAGACAAAGTGCATACAGGCTTTTATGGACAAGTTGATAATGACAATAATGCTATTGAAAAAGCAGATAAAGGTGCTGTGTTAAACTCCCGCATCCTTTGGTTTTTCTCTGCTGCCTATAATTACAAGAGCTGGCCCGAAAGTTTACATCTGGCCAGAAGAAGCTATGATTATATAAGAGACCACTTTGTGGACAAGCAATTTGGAGGAGTATATTGGTCTGTAGATTTTCAGGGCAAACCAGCAGATACCAAAAAACAGATGTATGCACTAGCGTTTGCCCTGTATGGGATAACAGAGTTTTATAAGGCTAGCAGAGAGGAAGAGGCATTGGCCCTGGCTAAAATTCTTTATGCTGATATAGAGAAACATAGCTTCGACCCCATAAATAATGGATATTTTGAAGCTTTTTCCTGCCAGTGGTCAGAATTGACAGACCAACGTTTAAGTGATAAGGATGCCAACGAAAAAAAGACTATGAATACACACCTTCATGTTTTAGAGGCATATACCAGTCTTTACACTGTTTGGCCCGATGAGGGATTGGGCAGGCAGATCCGTAATTTGCTTGGTGTTTTTACAGATAAGATTATTGACAGAGATACCCATCATCTGATGCTTTTTTTTGACGAAAGCTGGCATTCAAAATCCCGGGCAATTTCTTTTGGACACGATATAGAGGCTTCCTGGCTTTTGCTGGAAGCAGCGGAATCTTTGGGAGATGAAAACCTGATCTGGCAATTTAAAGATGTAGCAGTAAAGATGGCCATGGCATCTATTCAAGGGCTAGATGAAAATGGAGGGCTAAACTATGAGTTTGAACCATCCAATTGGAGCAGAGAAAAACATTGGTGGGTACAAGCTGAAGCCATGGTAGGTTTTTTTAATGCTTTTCAGCTTACGAAAGAACAGACCTACTACGATAAATTTTTAAAATGCTGGGAGTTTACAAAAGCGCACATTATCAATACACAAAAAGGAGAGTGGTTTTGGGGTGTAAATGAAGATCTTTCCTTGATGCCTGAACAATATAAAGTTGGTTTATGGAAGTGCCCATATCATAATGGCAGGGCCTGCTTGGAGATGATACGCCGCCTTGGTGTCAATTTCGATTTTTCCTGATCATCATGATAAACCTGAAAAAGCAACTTTTACTTTTGATTTTATTGGGCATGGGCCAATTCTTAGCAGGACAAGAGCTTGCAAAAGACGTTTTTATGCTGCAGCGTAAAGACTGGCTAAAAAATGCGGAGGCAAGCAAACCAAAACTTTTTGAGCAGGTTAAAAAGCCGGTTTCGATAGTTAAGATAGTGAAGGATGAACGTTCTTTCCAGGGTTGGAGGAGCGAAGGAAACCAGCCTGTATCCGAATTGTATAGCTCATCTTTCAAAAAGCAATCAGGGATTGTTGTTGATTTTAAAACACATCTCACAGGATATTTTACCATCACCATAAAAGCTATACATGGAACCCCAGACGCGCCGCTGCGTTTCAGGTTCACTTTCGGCGAAGTACCTTCTGAGCTTGTTACTCCGTTTGAGCAGTATAAGGGAGGTTTAAGCCGCGCCTGGTTGCAGGATGAAATCATAACTGTTATGGACGTTCCTGCCAGAGTAACGCTTCCACGCCGTGTTGCGTTTAGGTATCTTAAAATTGATTTGCTTGGGAGCTCAGCGTTTTTTGATTTTGCAATTGCCGACATGGAGCTGAAGTCAACCACCTCTGTCAACATACAGCCTGTTTCGCTTGCTGCAGGTACCAATTCAATGATTGCCCAAATTGATAGCGTTGGGCTTGCAACACTTAAAGAATGTATGCAAACAGTGTATGAGGATGGCCCAAAGAGGGACAGGCGACTATGGATCGGAGATCTTTATCTGGAGGCACTGGCTAATAACCAATCTTTCAAAAAGCATGATCTAACCAAACGTTGTTTGTATCTGCTTGCCGGTTTAAGCAGGAACGATGGTTATCTGTATCCAAGCGTATTTGAAAATCCGGAACCACATCCACAGGCAGGAATTTCCTTCCTTTTCGATTATGCATTGTTATATAATGTTGCGGTTAAGGACTATCTTGATGCTAGCGGTGACCGGGGTACGGCTTTAGACTTGTGGCCTGTAGTGAAGAAACAGGCCGAGAGTCCGCTAATCCATTTAAGGCGCGATGGGATGTTCGATGATCGGCAGGCAATGAAAGACAACTGGTGGCTGTTTGTGGATTGGAACAAGGCGCTAGATCGCCAGGCCTCCATTCAGGGGATCGTTATATACTCCCTGGCACAGACATACGAGCTGGCAAGACGTTTAGGAAAGGAGCGCGAGGTTAGCCATTTGCCAGCTCTCATTGCCAGAATGACTGCCGCCGCCAGGAAAAACTTATTTAACAAACAAAGGGGGCTATTCGAAAGTGGGCCTAAAAAGCAAATTTCTTATGCTTCCCAGGCCTGGATGGTCATCAGTGGGGTAGCTTCTAAAAAGGAGGGCCAAAGCGCATTTGAGGCGTTGGCTGCTATAAAAGATGTGGTAAAACCGGGCGCAGCCTACCTTTATCATTATGTTGTTGAGGCGATGATAAAATCGGGGATGGGCAGGGAGGCAAAAGACTTAATTTTAGATTATTGGGGGGGAATGGTTAAAAAGGGTGCTGATACGTTTTGGGAAGTTTATGATCCTTCCGACGATTACCTATCTCCGTATGGTTTCTTTCCAATCAATAGTTATTGCCATGCCTGGAGTTGTACACCGGTATATTTCATTAGAAAATATCCCGAGATATTCCAAAAATAATATTGTTCAGCAGTTTTTGAGGAATAGGCTTTTGCACCATGATGAAATCAGGATACTATAAATTGCAATTAATAGCGCTAACTGATGTTTTTGTACTTAAAAACGTTAAAAATGTATTACAAATTAGCTAAAAGCTTACCTAAGTTTGGATGATCCCATAACATCTTAGAGAAAAGGTCTGCGCAAAACTCGAGCTCAGATTTGCCAATCTTTTCTGGCTTTATGGATTATTATATAACCAAGTATAACGATATGAAAAAAAAATTACACAGTTTTTTGGAGAATAGGTGTAAGCGAAGTTTACTGATATTCTTCATGCTTTGCTACACTATGGGCTATGCTCAAAACACCTCTGTTTCCGGGAGAATTATTGATGAAAAAGGGATGCCTTTGGTTGGTGTAAGCATAACTATAAAAGGCGTTAAGGGAGGTACATTAAGCAACAGTGAAGGAGACTTTTCCATAAATGTTCCTGATGAAAATACCATTATTGTTTTTTCTTTTATTGGAATGAAAACCCAGGAAATAGCTGTAAAGGGGCGTCATGTAATTAATGTTACGCTCGAGGAAGACGACAGCAGTCTGGACGGGATAGTGGTGGTCGGATATGGTACCCAGAGCAGAAGGGATATTACAGGATCCATCTCCTCTATTAAGGAAAAAACATTGAGAGAAGTTCCAGTAACCAATGCTGCGCAATTGGTAGAGGGCAGGGTTCCGGGGGCCTATGTAACCACGGGTGCCAACAAGCCAGGTACCACTCCAAACATTACCATTCGCGGTAACAGATCTTTCAGTGCTGGTAATGCTCCCTTGTTCGTGGTAGATGGTATGCCTTTAAATGATGGTATCAGCGACATCAACCCGAGCGATATTGTGTCGATGGAGGTGCTAAAAGATGCATCTGCAACAGCTATCTATGGTTCAAGAGGGGCCAATGGGGTAATTCTGGTAACCACTGCCAGAGGCAAGGCGGGAGAAACCAGTGTGAGGTACAATGCCTATTATGGCATTACAGACGTGGTGCGAAAGGCAGATGTATTTGAAGGAGAGGGTTTTGTAAAGTACATGAGAGATGCCGCAGCAGCTATCGGGAGAACAGATGAGACATTAATATTTAAAGATCCGATAGAACGGGAATCCATAGCCTTAGGGCGCTATACCAATTGGCAGGATTTACTGATTAAAAAAGGCCATACCCAAAACCACGAACTAGGGATGCTTGGGGGAACAGAAAATACAAAATACAACCTGTCACTGGGTTATTTTAATGATGAGGGTTATTTTGTTGGTCAGAATTATAGCCGCTATACCGCACGGGTTAATCTGGACCAAAACCTGGGTAAGCGCATAAAAACAGGCTTGTCGATTTTGACTTCATATGCTGTAAATAATGGAGCGGGTTATAACCCATATCTTAACTCTTTGATCAGTTCACCTTTGGGCGTGCCCTATGATAGTGACGGTAAATTTATACCCTATCCCATTAACGATCCCACAATGTTTAATCCACTGGCCTCTAAAGAGAAGGATAAGTTTATCAATATAGAAAAAGACACCAGGATTCTGGCCAGCCTGTTTGCTGAGGCAGAGTTATTACCAGGGCTTAAATACAGGATTAATTTTGGCCCGGATATCCGTACAGCAAGAGTGGGCAATTTTAACTCCACAAACATCCCCGTGGGGATATTACCAACGGCCAGTACCTCTGAAAATTATTGGTTCTCCTATACCCTGGACAACCAATTGACCTATGATAAAGTATTTAACAAAAAACATAAGCTTAATTTAACGGCTTTATACAGCATTCAGGAACGAAGAAATGAAAGTACCAATATCAGTGTAAGCGATTTGCCGGTGGAGACTGTAACCTATTTTAATCTGGGTTCTGCAGGTATTATTGGAGGCGTAGGCAGTGGTTACTCCAGATGGAATATCCTGTCTTATATGGGAAGGATCAACTATGGCTTTGACAATCGCTTTCTGGTAACGCTCACGGGAAGGGCTGATGGATCTTCAAGATTTGCACCAGGCAACAAATGGAGCTTTTTCCCATCGGCAGCAGTTGCCTATAACATTTCAGAGGAAAGTTTTTTGAAGAATGTCTCGTACCTGAGTAACCTTAAGCTGAGACTGAGCTATGGGCTGACCGGAAACCAGGGGATCAACTCTTATCAAACTTTAGCACTTTTAGGTAAAACAGCTTACGAATTTGATGGGAAAGCAGCTTTTGGTTATGCGCCCAATGGCATAGCCAACAAAGACCTTAAATGGGAAACCTCTGCTACGGCCAATATAGGTATAGATTTCGGATTTCTAAATCAACGAATTAGCGGAACTATAGAGGTATACCAGACCAAAACCACTGACTTATTGCTTCCTTTTGCACTGCCAGGATCTACAGGTTTTCAATCTGTAACCACAAATATAGGATCAACACAGAACAGGGGACTTGATTTTTCTTTGTCTACCCAAAACATCATGTCTGACAGCGGGTTTCAATGGAGCACAGACATTACAGCAGGTTACAATAAAGGAAAGATCCTTGAACTGTCTTTAGGTAAAGTAGATGATGTCGGCAGTGCGCGCTTCATAGGAAAACAGCTGAATGTGTATTATGACTACGAAAAGATAGGCATCTGGCAGAAGGGGGAAGAGACACTAGCTGCTCAGCAAGGATCCAAAGTAGGACAAATCAGGGTAAAAGATCAAAATGGAGATGGGAAAATCACACCTGATGACAGGGTAATCCTTGGTTCCCCTGATCCGACGTTTACATTTGGTTTTAACAATAACTTTTCATTTAAAGGATTTGATCTGTCAGTATTTGTAGTTGGGGTTCAGAACAAGACAGTAACCAGTCCCCTTTATACCGTTCCTAACAATACCATTGCTTTTGGAGGCAGGTATAACCAGCTTGCAGTTGACTATTGGACGCCTACAAACCCAACTAATGCTTATCCGCAGCCCATTGCCGATCAAAATGTGAATTCGCTCCTCTTTGGAAGCTCCTTAAAGTATTTTGATGGTTCGTTTGTACGAATTAGGAATATCAATTTTGGCTATCTTGTGCCAGAGCGTGTCGCTTCAAAAATCCGGGCAAAATCGTTAAGATTTTATTTTAACATCACCAACCCTTTTGTTTTCTCTTCTTATGTAAGAAATTATGCAGGTATAGATCCTGAGATATTGGACAATCCGGCAACAGTGAATTATCAACTGGGATTAAATGTTAAATTCTAATTTGAAAAAATTCAATAAAATATAATGAATAATTATAAACAGATGAAAAATATATATGTATCCATAATTGGCAGTATAATGCTCTTTTCCTCCTGCCAGAAATTATTAGATGAAGATGTTAGAAATCAAATCTCCAATCTTTATTATACCACACCCAGCGGCGTGGAAGACGGGGTAAAGGCCAGCTACAGCTATCTGCGAAACTGGTATGGCAAGCAAGGGTCAGCCTGGTTAACGATGTATGGGGATGAATATACCAATGGAGCTGCCGATGCCACAATGAATGGTTATACTTCTGGTCTGAACTCATCTTATTTAGTGGTCAGAGATGGCTGGAACCAAACCTATACGGCCATCAATACCTGTAATGCAGTTTTGGCTGCGGCAGAAAAAGTGAATATGACTGAGCAATTAAAAAACACCAGAATCGGTGAACTCAAATTTTTGCGGGCTCATTATTTCTTTCTCCTCGTTCAAACCTATGGGGCGATTCCACTGCCTTTAACACCAACTACAAGTGCTTCGAGTGTGGCCACCAGGACACCGATTGCTGAAGTTTACAAAGCAATTGTTGATGACCTGATTTTTGCTGTGGCCAATTTACCAGAAACTACCCCTGACTATGGCCGGGCAACTTCACTTGCTGCCAAGCATGCTTTAGCTAAAGTGTATTTAACCCGGGCCGGTACAGCAGTTAAAGAAGCTACAGATTATGCCAAAGCGGCAACTCTGGCAAAAGAGGTAATTGCATCTGGCAAATATTCTTTATTACCCGATTTTGCAGCAATATTTGCACAAGGGCCCGGAGGAAGGAACAACGAGGTTATATTCGCCTGTCAATATGATGTGAACCAGCTCACCGGTGGTACAGCTGGAAATCTTGGAAATCAGACACATCTCTTTTTTACCACAGATTATACTTCCCAGCCGGGCATGGTACGCGATGTAGCTAACGGGCGGCCCTACAATCATTTCAGGCCAACCAATTTTATGTTGGGACTGTACAACAAACAATATGACTCCCGTTTTAGCAAGTCGTTTAAAACGGTATGGTATTGTAACAAGCCAGGAAGTTATACCATCAGTGGTAAAACTGTAGCTATGGCATTGGGTGATACTGCTGTGGTGATGACAGATTACGAACCTACCCAGGCACAAAGGAATGCCGCAAAATATACGATCATCTCACCCAGTCAGCAACACAATACCCTGTTTCCCCAATCTTCAAAACACATAGACGGATTAAGGGCCGATGTTAACAATATAAATGGTGTAAAAGATGTGCTTATATTTAGATTAGGTGAAACTTATCTTATTGCTGCTGAAGCATTACTGATGGACGGCAAGGCTGGAGATGCGGTGTTCTATGTGAATGAACTGAGAAAAAGAGCTGCCATTGTTTCTTCCGATCCTGCTGTAACAACCGCTAACAGGCAGGCCATGGAGGTAAGTGCTTCGGACCTTAACATAGATTTCATTTTGAATGAAAGGGCCAGGGAGCTTAACGGGGAGTATATGAGGTGGTTTGATCTGGTAAGAACAGGCAAATTATTGGAACGCGTGAAACTATACAATACACTTGCTGCACCTAATATTAAATCCTATCATGTGTTGAGGCCTGTTCCACAAACCCAGATAGACAGGGTTATTGGTGGGGCAAGTGCTTTTCCTCAAAACCCAGGATACGACAATTAGCATTCAACCTAAAAAATGGCAAGGAGACTTTTTATAATTATCTTACTTATACAATTGGTGCTTACAGGTGTTGCATCGGTTTTTGGTCAGCATAAAAGCAGCCCTCAGGTATGGGCAAAAGATATTAAAACCATCACAGAACGCCTTGCTGAAGATTATCTGGCTGAAGGGGTTGATTACCATAAAGTTGAAACGGTAGTTTCATCTTTAAAACAGGATGGCAGCTGGCCTGGTATTGATTATGTTACCGTTTCAAATGATTTCCCTGCCGGGCTTCACCTTAAAAAGCTGATGCTCATGGCCAATGCGTATGCCAGGCAAGGCAGTGGTTTTTATCGCAACAAAGAACTAAGACAAAAAATCCTGCTCGGGTATAATTACTATCTGGATAAAAAGCCAACATCAAAAAACTGGTGGTACAATGATATAGGTGCCCAGCAGGATTATATGGCAGGCTTGATCTTGATGAAGGGCCAGATTGCAAATGCAGACCTTATCCGTTATGCTTCTTATCTAAAGGACCTTACAGACAATCCTGCCCACAGGGGTATGAACAGGATATGGGTGTCGGCCATTACCATTGCCAAAGGATGCCTGGAAAACGACTATTTATTAGTCGGCAAAGGCTTCCAAAGTGTAGCTGCTACCCTGGTAATCGCAAACGAACAAGGCATAGAGGGCATAAAAACCGACAATAGTTTTCACCAGCACCGGCCACAATTGTATTCAGGTGGATATGGGATGGGCTTTGCAGAAAGTACAGCAAAGTTAATGGCCCTTTCTGCAAATACCTCTTTTCATGCTACCTTCTCTGCCGAGAAAAAAAGAATATTTTCAGACCTGCTCTTGTACGGACACCAGCTTTTCAGTTATCGTGGGGCGGTCGACTTTGGAACTATTGGCAGAAATATCGCCCGTCCAAATTCAATAAGTCCCATCAGTCTGGTAACATTAGATCAGATGATGGTCATCGACAGCCAGCGGAAGTCGGCATTCCGGGATTGGAAATCCCATATACAAGGAGCGGCTTTCCCCAAACCTTTTCTGGGGAGCAGGTATTTCTGGAAGTCAGACATCATGACCTACCATGGAGAAGACTACTATCTGTCGGCAAAAGTAATCTCTACCCGTACCAACGGAACGGAAATGTTAAACGCTGAGAACCTGAAAGGATATAACCTTCCATTGGGGGCAACCAATATCATGAAGACAGGAGGAGAATATAAAAATATCTTTCCCATATGGGACTGGACACGTGTTCCCGGCACTACTGCAGTGATGAACCAATCGGCTACAGTACTGCCCTGGTATTTATTTGGAACAAATGAATTTGCAGGAGGGATCAGCAATGGCGAAGCAGGCGTAATTGCTTATGAGCACAGCTATAATGGCGTACAGGCAAAAAAGGCTTATTTTCTTGTGGATGGCTCTATGCTTTGCCTGGGTGCAGGTATCAATGCAATCAGAACACAGCAGGTGGTCACCTCAGTTAATCAATGTTATCAGGATGGCGAGGTGGTTACTGGTGGAAAAGGCAATGTAGAAGGAACCCGCTTTACAGATAGCCTGAGCACCTCTAAAGGCGTGGAACTTCATTGGGTTTACCATGCCGGTGTGGGCTATATCTTTCCTGCCGGAGGAAACCTTACCCTGAAGAACGCTGTGCAGACTGGCTCCTGGAAATCCATCAATCAAAGTGGAAGTGAGGAGCTCATCAGCAAACCGGTTTTTAGTCTGTGGCTTAACCATGGCACAGCTCCATCCGAAGACAGTTACTGTTATATCGTGCGCCCGGAGCATTCTTTAGAAAGCTTTAAAAGTCATGTTCATGCAAATGGCTTTATAATCCTTAAAAATGACAAGAATATACAGGCCGTAAAATATGGACATAGCTATTTTGTTGTATTTTACAAACCGGGAGCAGTTGATCTCGGAAAAAATCTGCAGGTTTCTTCAGATTCAAAAGCAGTATTCATGATGGAAGAGAAAGAGGATGGTTATCAGTTGTCGCTTGCAGATCCTACCCATCAGCAAAAAGAAGCGAACTTATCCTTCAGCTTATTAAAAGATGCAGCTACCCCCTCTCAGGAAAATGGTACAACAAGACTCAACTTTATATTTCCACAGGGTGACGATCAGGGTAGTGCCGTAAACAGATTTTATAAAAAATAAATTGACAATTGGTTTTAAATGCAGCCCGTGTAAATTAGTTAGTAAATAGAAGACAATGGTTAAAAAAGTATCGGGAGTGATGATCGCTTGCCTTTTATGTGTGGCTGCCGCGGCCAAGGTGAACATACCGGCCAACAGTGATTCCGTATTAAAGATGATGAGTAAGGTAGCCAATTGGCAAATGAAAGAATGGGAAGAGGGCAGGATCATCAAACTTCCTAAAACAGAATGGGAAAATGCTGCGATGTATACAGGTTTTGTCGCCTTGAAACAAATCGACAATCGGCCGGCCTACGATCGGTTTTTGTACAATATTGGAGAAGAGTTGAAGTGGAACACTGGAAAAGTCAGGCTCTTTGCCGACGATTATGCCATTGCCCAGATGTATACAGCAATGTATATGGAACATCGGGCGCCTAAAATGATTGCCAAATGGATGGCGCTTGCCGATACCATTGTAAATAAACAATTTAACGAACCTTTAATGGTCGTGCCGGGAATTAACCACCGGGAATGGGCCTGGTGTGACGCCCTCTTCATGGGCCCTCCTGGAATGGCCATGCTCTCCAAAGCAACAGGAGACCCGAGATACCTTAAAAAAGCAGATACGCTGTGGTGGAAAACTTCGGGATATTTATACGACAGGAAAGAAAGCCTGTATTACCGCGATGCAAGATTTTTTGAACGAAGGGAGGCCAATGGTAAAAAAGTTTTTTGGTCGAGGGGCAATGGTTGGGTACTGGCAGGCCTGGCCAGGATGATGGACAATATGCCCGTTGATTTTGAAAACAGGAAAAAATATGAGCAGCAATTTAAAGAGATGGCAAAAAAAATAGCAACTATACAGCAGCCAGATGGCAGCTGGCATGCCTCTTTGTACGACCCCCTTACATTTAGTCTTAAAGAATCCAGTGGTACCGCATTTTTTTGTTATGGACTTGCATGGGGCATAAACATGGGTTTACTGCCTAAGAAGAAGTACCTTCCAGTGGTAGAAAAAGCATGGGAAGCTTTGCTTTCTGCTGTCCATCTTGATGGAAAGCTGGGCTATGTACAGCCCATAGGAGATAAACCGGTAAAAGCAGGCTATGAAAGCACTGATGTTTACGGTGTGGGTGCTTTTTTGCTTGCCGGATCTGAATTGTATAAACTATACAGATAATAACGGGATGAAAAATAGATTTAAACTGTTAATGATAATATTTCTTGGATTCATTTATAGTTGCAGGACTGAGAAAAACTTTAATATACTTGACTTTGGAGCCGTCCGGGACGGGAAGACCTTAAACACCGCCGCTATTCAAAAGGCAATAGATGAATGTAGCAAAAAGGGCGGACGGGTTGTAATTCCGAAAGGTGTTTACCTGTCAGGTACTTTATACATGAAAAGCAATGTAGAACTACATATTGAGGAAGGGGCGATACTTAAAGGCAGCGCTTCTTTTAAAGATTATCCTGACAACAAAGTGACCTACAAAAATGCCTTTACACATTTTGAAGACGGAAAACTTTATGCTAATAAAGCATTTATTTTTGCGGAAAATGTGAGTAACATCTCGTTTACTGGTAAGGGAACTATTAACGGCAGTGGCGACAGTCCCGAATTTAATCTTGGAAATGACGATACGTCTATAAGCCGTTCAAGACCCTGCATGTTGCTAATTATTGACAGCAAGCACATTAAGCTGAATGATTTGACTTTAGAGAACTCAGCATACTGGCTACAAAACTATCTGGGCTGTGAATTTCTTGAGCTAAAAGGTTTAAAGATTTATAACCAGTCAAACTATAATCAGGATGGAATGGATATTGACGCCAAACACGTACTGGTAGAAGGCTGTACCTTAGATGTTGATGATGATGGTATTTGTTTTAAAAGTCATGATCCGAAACGAATTGTAGAAGATGTGGTGGTCCGAAACTGTAAGATATCCAGTAACTGCAATGCCATTAAATTTGGCACCAAATCTATGGCCGGATTAAAAAATGTCAGCATATCAAATTGCAATATACAGAAAGCCTCTGCTGACCCCATCAGACATTGGCAAAAGACATTAAAATTTATAGACCAACCCATAACGGTAATTTCAGGCATTGCACTTGAAGCTGTAGACGGAGGTATAATTGACAGCATCAGCATTTTTAATATCACGATGAAAGACGTACAAACACCCCTATTTATTGTATTGGGTAATAGAGGTAATAAGCCAATGGGCGATAAGAATTTCTACAATACCTCTGCAGGCAATACAGCACAACAAGCTGTAGGAAAAATAAGTAATATTCAGCTTAAAAATATCAAGGCGACAAGTCATAGCAAAATGGCCAGTTCTATAACAGCATTTCCAGGCCATTACATAGAAAATATAACACTAGACAACATTGCATTTAACATTATGGGAGCAGGAACCCAACAGGAAGCCATTACCCCATTGATAGAGAACCCGGGTGCATATCCAGAAAACAGGATGTACGGACTGGCCTATCCTGCAAGCGGATTTTTTATACGGCATGTAAAAAACCTATCTTTAAATCACATCAAATTAAGTGTCAGAAAACCCGATTATCGTTCATCTATAATTTTGGATGACGTATTGGGAGTTAACATAAGCAATGTAAATTTACCGGTGCCTGAAGGAAACACCGCTGCTATTGGTTTAAAAAACAGTAAGAATATAAAAGTCATCAATCCTGTTTTTAAATCTGAAAACCAACCATTGATACAACTAGATGGCACAGCTGAACCTGAAATTGCCATTGCCGGGTTTAAAAAATATAAAGGATGGCTAACGTCTTTATAAAAAACGGTAATATTTATCCATACGCTTATGACAAATTTTTCCTGTATCGCTAAACGCATCACTTCTTTTTTGATGTTGTTTCTTTCCTGCAGCCCCTTTATAACAGCACAAGTAAAATCCGGGACCATTGTTTACCCCAGGGGCTCTTTTGATGCCGACTGGATAAGCTGTCCGGATGTAAATTTAAAAAGTTATGGTGTGTTTCATATGCGAAAAGTATTTGAACTGACTTCCAGGCCTAAACAGTTTGTTGTGCATGTCTCGGGTGACCAGCGTTACCGTTTATTCGCTAACGGTACTCCAGTATGCTTTGGCCCTGCCCGGGGCGACTTAAGGAACTGGAACTATGAGACTATAGATATCGCGCCATATTTGAAAACGGGTAAAAACGTGCTTGCGGTACAGCTGTGGAATATGGGGTCCGGAGCTCCGGCGGCCCAGTTAACTTATCAAACAGGGTTCATTTTACAGGGGAACAGCAATGCCGAGCAAATGGTCAATACAAATAATAGCTGGCGTATTATTCAAAATAAGGGCTACTTTCCTGAGCCGTTTCCTCCCTCAAGATTGGCTTCATATATTGTTGGCAGCTGTGACAGTGTGGTGTTTAAAAATTACCCTTTTGGATGGCAAAATATTAATTATGATGACAAGAGTTGGCTAAGCCCTGTTTCTGAAACTAAACCAAGATACTATACTGAAAAGCGTTCGCTGATACCCCGCAGCATTCCGATGATGGAGGAAAAAATTGAACCCATTACTGGCATTGTTCGCATTTTAGGAACAGACACTTCGGCAATTTTAAACTCATTTAATAAAAATGGATCAATCACCATTCCCGCAAATACCAAAGCAACAATTCTTTTTGATAGAAAAACACTCACCACAGCGTATCCTGAAATAACATTTAGTAAAGGAAGTAATGGAAAAGTGAAGATCACTTATGCAGAATCGTTATTCAATAGCGAGAACTTGAAAGGAAACAGAAATGAGATAAAAAACAAAACCATTAAAGGGTATTACGATGTATTTCTGCCCGATGGCGGAACAGCCCATACATTTAGACCTCTATGGACACGTACTTTTCGATACATACAATTTGACATCACAACTGGCAGTGAACCGATGGTGATCGACAAAATGCAATCGGTATTCACTGCCTATCCATTTAAAGAGCATGCATTTTTTACGTCAAACGATAGTACTCTGCACGAAATATGGGATGTTAGCTGGCGCACCGCCCGATTATGTGCTAACGAAACGTATATGGACTGCCCTTATTATGAGCAGTTGCAATACGTGGGCGACACAAGGATACAAGCCCTGATTTCATTATATGTTTCGGGAGACGACAGGCTAATGAGAAACGCTATTGAACAATTCCATCAGTCACAAATTCCTGATGGATTGACTATGGATGCCTATCCTGCCGGGGGTGGTAAATTTATCCCACCCTTTTCTTTGTTCTGGATAGCAATGCTTCATGATTTTTATTGGTATCGCGATGATGAGAAATTTATTGAAAAATACCTCATTCCAATGGAAGCCATTCTGAAATGGTTTGAGTATAGGCTGGATAACAATTCAGGGATGCTTGGTAAAACCGGATATTGGAACTTTGTAGACTGGTCGTTCAGCCCAAAGGGTATCCCATCTGGTGGCCTGGAGGGCAATTCATCAATTTTATCCCTGCAGTATGTGTATGCTTTAGAGCAGGCTGCAGAAATTTTTGCACATGCAAAACAACAGCAAAAGGCTGATTACTACCATAACCTGGGCCAAAAAATTAAAAGGGCGGTCTATGCGCGCTGTTACGATATAAACAACAGATTGCTGGCCGATTCACCCGAAAGGAAAGCCTTTAGTCAGCATGCCAATATCTGGTCGATAATTACAGACTGCATACCCTTTAAAGACCAGGAGGCTACCATGGAAAGAATCATGAACGATAGCACTTTAACTGCCACGTCGCTTTATTATAGATTTTATTATACGAAGGCGATGAAAAAGGCAGGATTGGGTTCCTTATATTTATCTTCACTCCGTCCCTGGAAGCAAATGCTCGACTTAGGGTTCAGTACCTTCCCTGAAACACTTGCGCCTAATGTACGCTCTGATTGCCATGCCTGGAGTGCCAGCCCATGTTACGATTTCCTGGCAACAGTATGTGGAATAGAGCCTGGAACACCTGGCTTTGCTACCGTCAGGATAAGCCCGAATCTGGGCAATCTGAAAGCAGTTTCCGGAGAGCTGCCCCATCCCCTTGGACCTATTAAAGTAAGTTACAAAAAAATAAAAGAAGGCTCATATTCAGCCCATATTGAATTGCCAGCAAATTTAAATGGTATCTTTATTTCCAAGGATCAAAAAGTAATTTTAACAGGAGGAAAGCAGGAAATCACATTTAAATATGAATAAGCTACATTATTTAACCGCCACATTGTTTTGTCTGCTGGCAATCGGACTCAGGGCCCAGGAAGTGATACCGCTGTATCCCGATGGGCAGGTTCCTTTTGCCAAAGAAGGGGGAGAAATGCCAAAACTGACCGTTTTCCAACCTGCCCGAAACCTGGCGAAAGGTACAGCGGTTATTGTTTGTTCCGGAGGATCCTATGGAGGCCGGGCCAACAGGGTTGAAGGCATCCCTGCCTGTAACAAACTGATGGAAGCAGGCATTACTGCATTTCTTTTGGACTACCGGCTGCCAAAAGCAGAAAAAATGGAACGTAAGGAAATTGTGCCTTTAACAGATGCGCAACGGGCCATCCAATACCTGAGGGAACATGCGGGCCAGTATAAGATCGATCCTTCCCGTTTGGGGATAATGGGCTTTTCTGCAGGGGGGCATCTGGTGTCAACTGTGGGTACCCGCTTTGCTGAATCGGAACTCTATAACCCGAAAGGCACTTCATTGCGGCCCGACTTTATGGTGCTGGTCTATCCGGTAATAAGTTTTGCAGATTCATTGACCCATAAAATTTCCCGGATGAACCTGCTGGGGCCTGAGATTACCGCAGAAGAAATCAAGGCATATTCCAATGAATTGCAGGTAACCATGCAAACACCGCCCAGCTACCTTAGTTCCGGAATGGATGATAAAATTGTAGACGTAAGAAATAGTCTTTATTTTTCCGCCGCACTGCGGCAGTATCGCATTCCGGTAGAGTTGTTTCTGTACGAAAAAGGGCGTCATGGATATGGTGTAAATAATACCCAAGCACAAGTACAGTGGATAGACGATTGTATCCAATGGATCAAAAAAGAACGTTATAAGAAATGAAAAAGAAATCAATAATATCGGCTTTTCTGTTATCCATCCTCTATATGGTTCCCGGAAGGGCTCAAAACACTCCGGTCGGGTCACCAGTGGGACTGATGTGTGACCTGGTGTCTGCAACAGTTGATGTTCGGCCGGTACTTATATTTAACAAAACACCTGCCTTTAGCTGGGAATTGTCTGCAGAAAAGAAAGGGTTGGTCCAGATAGCTTATCAGCTATTGGTGTCTGATGATCTGGAAGAACTAAACCGGGATGTGGGCAAGGTTTGGGATTCCGGAAAAATAATGAGCTCCCTATCTGCTGGAGTTTTGTTAAAAAATACCACACTGAAACCAAATACACGCTATTATTGGAAAGTTAAGATATGGGATAGCCAGAAGGCGGCGAGCCCCTACTCCAGGGCCGTATCATTTCTAACGGGCGATACGCTGTCCGCTTATAAAAATCCCTCTTATCCCTTACAAATTACCGAACAGCAGCCGGTTTCATTAAAGGCAATCGGCAAAATTTACCAGGCCGATTTCGGCAAGGATGCTTTTGCACAGCTCAAACTTCAGCTGTCTTCAACATTTGGAGGTGATACCGTATTTGTACGTTTGGGCGAAATTTTGGATAAGGATGGCAACATTGACCGGAAGCCCCCTGGAAAAATCCGTTATGCACAATATGTTCTGGTTTTGCAAAAAGGTACACACACCTACAAACTCAGTATTTATAAAGATAACATCAATACCAGGCCTGCCGCCATTAAAATGCCTGCTTACGTTGGCGAGGTAACCCCATATAGATATTGTGAAATCGAAGGTTATAAGCAGCAAATACAAAAAGAGTTATTAACCAGATTGTTTGTCCACTATAAATTCGATGACGAAGGCTCATCCTTCCATAGTTCTGATTCCACTTTGAATGCCATATGGGATTTATGTAAGTATTCGATAAAGGCAACGTCTTTTACAGGGATGTATGTAGATGGCGACAGGGAACGTATCCCCTATGAAGCAGATGCTTACATCAACCAGCTCAGCCATTATGCGGTAGACAAAGAGTTTACAATAGCACGTAATTCACACGAATACCTCATTACACACCCTACCTGGCCAACGGAATGGAACCTTCAATCTGTTTTAATCGCCTGGAATGATTACCTGTATACCGGGGATATCCGCTCTGTAGCTCATTATTACAAAGACCTCCAGGCCAAAACCCTCCTTTCATTAACCGATTCAACAGGACTGATCAGTACGTTAAACGGACTATTGAATGACGATGTTAAAGCTTCGATACATCTGAAGGATGCAACCTTAAAAGACATCGTCGATTGGCCAAGAAATACCGAAACAGATGGTTTTGTATTTACAAAGTACAATGCGGTGGTCAACGCGTTTCATTATCGGGCGCTTGTGCTCATGGAACAGATCGCAAAGCAGCTGGGTAAAACTTCCGATGCCCATATGTACCGGAAAAGTGCAGCCAATGTTAAAGCCGCATTCCAAAAAATGTTTTTTGACCCGGCCAGGAATATTTTTGTTGACGGTATTGGTACCGATCATGCTTCATTGCATGCCAACGCCTTTGCTTTAGCCCTGGGCTTGGTAAACGATCAGCATAAGAACAGCGTTATGGCTTTCATCAGGTCAAAAGGCATGGCCTGTAGTGTTTATGGAAGCCAGTTTTTATTGGACGGGGTTTATGATGCCTGCGATGGCGACTATGGTTTGTCGCTGCTTACTTCAAAAACCGACCGGAGCTGGTTCAATATGATTAAAGTAGGCAGTACCATTACACTGGAAGCCTGGGACAATAAATATAAGCCCAATCAGGATTGGAACCATGCATGGGGTGCTGCGCCTGCAAATATCATTTCGCGTAAACTAATGGGTATCGAACCCATAACGCCCGGTTGGACAAGGTTCTCTATAAAACCTCAAATAGGATCGCTGGAGCATGCGCGTATCACCGTTCCTACTGTTAAGGGAAAGATCAAGGTAGCCTATGTACAAAGGAAAGATAGTTTCACTATGGATGTTGAAATACCGGGGAATACTTCGGCCCAGGTAAGCCTCCCGCTTAAAAATGAAAGCAGATACGAAGTTTTGTTAGATGGTAGTCCGGTTAAAACAAGCAGGGAAAATCAAACAGTTCTGGTAGACTACTTAGGCTCAGGCAAGCATACATTGCATATCGTTTATAAAAAATAATTTTTGATCATGTCATATTGCTCATAACCAGTAGCTTGGGTAAAAAATAAAATGTAATAATCGTACTATATTTTGCTTGGATCGTATTAGCAATAACTGTTTTCCTCCATTACATTTGTTTAAACTGAGCGTTGATTTCAATTAACCAAATTATTGTGAAGCTAATTAAATCATTTTTTTGCCTGACTTTATTGGCGGCCTGTACAATCCATACCTTTGGTCAGGCTGGAAAACACCGTCAGCAAAATGAGGGCATGTCTGCGCTGGAAAAAGGCTTCAAGGTAACACCCGATACGATTCAAACCAGTGTATACTGGTACTGGATGTCGGACAACATCTCAAAAGAAGGGGTGGTCAGGGATCTTAAAGCGATGAAAACTGCGGGCATCAACAGAGCTTTTATCGGGAATATCGGATACAATTCTACCCCATACGGGAAGGTAAAACTATTTTCTAAACAATGGTGGGACATCCTCCACCTTGCTTTAAAAACGGCCGGCGAACTCGGAATAGAGATCGGCATTTTTAACAGTCCAGGCTGGAGCCAGTCTGGCGGGCCATGGATCAGGCCAGAGCAGTCCATGAGGTATCTGACCTCCTCTGAAACCCTTATTAAGGGCGGGGGCAGGGTGAATGTCTTGCTGGAAAAACCCAAGCCTCAATTTCAGGATGTCAGGGTTGTTGCTTTCAGGGCACCTGAAGCTTATGGCAGTACGCTTACAGACCTTCGTCCGGTTCTGACCTCTAAGCCCGAATTGCCGCAGCTACAAAATCTGATAGACCGCGATACCTCAACGGCAATTACTATAACAGATGCCAATCAGGTGAACATAGACTTCCAGACAGAGAGGGAGTATACGGCCCGAAGCCTGACAATTTATCCGGCCGCTTACCAGATGACCGCTTCTGCCGAGCTTCAGATCAGGGAAGCAGGCGGTTATCGTACAATAAGATCCTTTGAAATTGACCGCAGGAGAAATGCCTTAAATGTTGGTTTCGATCCCTATGCAGCCATAGTGATTTCTTTTCCGGCAAGTACTTCAAAGCACTTCCGCTTAGTTTTGAAAAAAAGCATGTTGGCCGGCCAGTCTTTCCCTAAATATGGGATCAGGGAATTTATCCTTTCTTCTGTGCCCAGGGTTGAGCGGTATGTAGAAAAGACTTTTGCCAAAATGGTCCAAACACCCCTTCCTTATTGGAATGAATACCAATGGCCTCAGCAGCTCGTAGTTGGGGATAAAAATTTGTTGATCGAGCCGAAAAATGTCCTGGATGTATCCCGGTTTATGTCGCCAGATGGGAACTTTAACTGGGATGCTCCTGCCGGAGACTGGGTTATTATGAGAATGGGGATGACACCGACCGGGGTAAACAACAGTCCTGCTTCCAGAGAAGGTACGGGCCTGGAAGTTGATAAAATGAGCAAGGAACACCTCAGGTCTCATTTTGACTCCTTTCTTGGAGAAATTTTGAGGCGCATACCAGCCGCTGACAGAAAGACCTGGAAGGTGGTGGTCCAGGATAGCTACGAAACGGGGGGACAGAACTGGACGGACGGATTGATCGAAAAATTTAAGGCCAGGTATGGCTATGATCCCCTGCCTTACTTACCTGCCTTACAGGGAAAGGTGGTGGGTAACCCGGACATGTCCGATCGTTTTTTATGGGATTTAAGAAGGTTCATTGCAGACAAGGTGGCCTATGATTATGTGGGCGGACTGCGCGAAATCAGCCATCAGAACGGCCTCCGCACATGGCTAGAAAATTACGGTCACTGGGGCTTCCCGGGCGAATTTTTACAATATGGAGGCCAGTCGGACGAAGTTGCGGGCGAATTCTGGGCTGCCGGGGAATTGGGGAATATCGAAAACAGGGCGGCCTCTTCTGCAGCACATATATACGGGAAAACAAAAGTATCGGCAGAGTCTTTTACCGCAGGTGGCAAACCGTATATCCGCTATCCGGCTTACATTAAACAGCGGGGCGACCGGTTTTTTACTGAAGGGATCAACAATACGCTGCTCCATGTATTCATTCAGCAGCCAGATGAAAGGATGCCCGGTGTTAACGCCAACTTTAGTACCGAATTTAACAGGCACAATACCTGGTTCAATTATCTGGACCTGTTTACAGCCTATTTAAAACGATGCAATTTTATGCTCCAGCAAGGAAAGTACGTGGCAGATGTAGCTTATTTTATTGGAGAAGATGCACCTAAAATGACCGGGATAACCGAACCTGCATTACCATCCGGATATTCTTTTGATTACATCAATGCTGAAGTGATCATAAACCGGCTCTCTGTTAAAAACGGCCGCCTGTTCTTGCCTGACGGGATGAACTATGGTTTATTGGTATTGCCTGCACTGGAAACAATACGGCCGGAATTACTTGAAAAAATCCGTAACCTGGTAAGTCAGGGTGCTGCGGTTATGGGCCCTGCCCCTAAGCGTTCGCCAAGTCTGGAACATTATCCTTTGGCCGATCAGCACGTGTCTGCTATGGCAAAAGAACTTTGGGGCAACATTAACGGAACAACCATAACCTCACGCAAATATGGTAAGGGGCAGGTACTTTATGGTACGGATCTTTCCACTGCATTGAACAGGCTTAATATCGTTCCTGACTACAAAACAAACCATACCGATTCTATACTTTTTATCCATCGGACAACACCCGAGGCCGAGATCTATTATGTAAGTAACCAGAAAAACAAGCCGGTCAGTGTGCTTTCCGAATTCAGGGTGGGCAATAAGCAGCCGGAGCTTTGGGACCCGGTTGATGGCACAACACGTGCCCTGCCCCAATACGAACATAAAAATGGGATAACTACTATCCCTTTAAAGCTGGACAAGCTGCAGAGTACATTTATTATCTTTAAAAAAACCGCTCGCAAAGTACAGCATACTGGAACACTAAATAATCCGGAGGAGCTTACATGGGCAACAATTGAAAAACCCTGGAAAGTAACCTTTGACCGTAAGATGCGCGGTCCTGTACAGCCGGTAATATTTAATGAGCTGCTCGATTGGACGCAGCATACCAATAACGAGATTAGATATTATTCCGGTACGGCTGTTTATCGCAATTCTGTTGAATTAAAGAAAGCCACTGCCGCTCAGCACGTTTACCTGAATTTGGGAGAAGTAAAGGTTATAGCCAAAGTAAAAGTAAACGGTGTTGATGTAGGAGGTGCATGGACAGCACCATGGAGGGTAGAGATCACCAAAGCCATAAAACCGGGACTGAACACCATTGAAATAAGTGTGGCGAACACCTGGGTAAACCGTCTGATCGGCGATAGCATGTTGCCGCCGGAAGAACGGAATACCTGGACAAATGACAACCCTTATCACCCGAAAAGTATGCTCGAACCATCAGGATTAAAAGGCCCGGTGTTTATAAGCGTGACTAAATATTAACCTAACCAAATCATGTATGAAACTAAATTTACGATCTCTGCTCCTTGCCATGCTCCCGATTTTTGGCATTGCTTTTGGCGCGGCTGCGCAAACATTGCTGTCGCTGAATAAACCGGCATCGGCATCTACAACAGAAGGTTCCTACTTCGCTGCTAACGCCGTGGATAACAATACGGCCACTTACTGGTCATCAACTTCTAATGGTTATATCCAGACACTTACGGTAGACCTCGGGAGTATTCGGGATATAGACCATGTTGTTATTCAATTTGCCGACGGACGATATGCCGTAACTTTTGATATCCAGGGTTCAACAAATGGAATAACCTGGAATACACTAAAAACAATTCCACCCACTAACAGCCTTTCCCTGCTCACTATAAACGGAACCTATGGTTGGTATAGGTATATCAGGTTTAACGGACGCGGCAGGGCAAATACGGCCGGGTATCGGATTTCAGATTTTAAGGTTTATGGGGATGGGGATCCGACCAGTAGCCAACAGGCAGATATGGATACTGTTGCCGGCAGGCTAATCAGCCAATACTCGAAGCAGGAAAAGCAGGATCTTACCTTTTTCCTTACAACGATGTTGCCTAATGGACAATGGCCTGGTGTAAATTATACTGGTGACAATTGGCCGCGACATACACTTTGGCTAAATCGCCTGGCACAGGCTTATCGCAATCCGTCCAATGTTTTGTATAATCATCCTGATGTACCTGCCAAATTTATGTTGGCCATGAGACACTTTATCAATGCTAATTACGTGTCATCTAACTGGCATGATAATGAAATACGTTCGCCGAATAATGTGGTGTCGGCTTTGCTGCTGATGAGAGGAGCGATACCAAACGATTCTCTTATGACTTATGCGGCAACTGTAGTTGACCAAACCGATAATCCTGATCACAGAGGTGCCAACCGATCTTGGGTTTCTACAACGATGATACGAAAGGGATTGGTGATGGACAGTTATAAAACGGTTACGAAAGGTTACCAGAGTATGGTTAATGGGTTAAATATTGCCAATATGAGCATAGCCGAGGGCATCCGGATAGATAGCAGTTTCCACCAGCATCGAACCCAAATCCAAACAGGCAGCTATGGAATGATATTCGTAGATGATGAGGTGAAGTATCTCAATATCGCTGCGGGAACCAGTTTCAATTCAATTTATACGACAACTTATAAAAACAACCTTAGGGGAGTGATATTAGGTGGCCTTCGCAATCTCAGCTACCGCAACACGCTGGACTTTGGAATTATTGGGAGGTCGGTTAGTGGTGCCAATAGTCTTTTAAATAAGATCTCTGCAGGTTTATTGGATACACAAGCTGTAAATGATCCCGTAAACAATGCGTCTTATCAGAGCTGGAAGGCGCATCTGGCTGGAGCTGCATTCCCATTTTCAAGGGCGAAACATTTTTGGCTATCCAATATGGTGGTCAGTCGGGGAGCGAATTTCTATATGTCCGCAAAGATTACTTCTTCACGTAATACAGGTGCAGAGGCCATTAAGGGGACAAATTTAAAAGGCTGGAATTTGCCTTTCGGTGCAACTAATATCCTGGTTACCGGCAACGAATATGATAACATTTTTCCGAGTTGGAATTGGTCGCGTATTCCTGGTACTACGTCCGAAATGAATGAGGCAGCCGCATCAACCACCTTTGGAACGGTAGATGGTTATGTGACTGCCTCCAATGTCTATGGGGGTGGTCTTTCGGTCAACGAAGTAGGGATCATCGCCTTTCAGCAGGACAACAAAAGGGGGGTTACCGCAAATAAAGCCTATTTCTTGCTGGAGAACATGATGGTGTGTGTTGGCAATAGCATTACCGCATCAAAATCGAACGAAATAGTAACAACTGTCAATCAGACCAAGTTGGACGGGGCCATTACCATTCGGGACGATGGTTCTACCTATACCTTCTCGGGCGATTCGCTCACAACCAATAAACTAAACTGGGTGAACCATGGACAGGTAGGATATCTGTTTCCTAATGGTGGGTACTTTTCGCTTACAAATAAATCTCAAACGGGTACCTGGGCAAGTCTGGGCGGGGGCACCGGCAGTGTTACCAACCAAATGTTCAACCTTTACGTAAGACACAGCCCTACGCCAACCAACCGTACCTATTATTATATCGTGGCACCCAATAAGTCTGCTGGTGACATGACGACACTTTATGCCAATCACGGATTCGAACTTGCAAGTAACACTTCTACCGTACAGGCCATTTACCACAATGGCACCAATAAGCAATACGCTGCAGTTTTCTATGGTGCTGGTCAGGTAACCATGCCAGATGGACTGGTGATCAAATCGGATAAAAAGGCGATAGTGCAGGTCAAGAAATATTCAACAAATTACCGGATATCGGTTTCAGATCCGGAGTATACCGGCTCCAACATCACCATTACGCTTAACCTGCACTTAACCGGTGCCGGCACATCTT
Source organism: Pedobacter heparinus DSM 2366 (assembly GCF_000023825.1). Taxonomy (NCBI): domain Bacteria; kingdom Pseudomonadati; phylum Bacteroidota; class Sphingobacteriia; order Sphingobacteriales; family Sphingobacteriaceae; genus Pedobacter; species Pedobacter heparinus. The sequence goes on along the minus strand of NC_013061.1, from coordinate 4,783,010 downwards.
ATGCGGGCGGAGAAACTGCCATCAACCTGTCTATGTATTCCGGAGATGAAAAAGGGAAAACGAATACAGGTTTTTATAACATTGTTAACGATGGATCGCTTATGGCTAAATCCGATCAGCAGAACAATGAAATCATGCTTTATCCAAATCCTGCTACTTCAACACTTACAGTTAAGGGTGTTTCTAAAGACGCGAAAATTGAGGTTTATGACCTGTGGGGCCGTAAGTATAAAACGGTGACCGGGAATTCGGTAGAGGTAAGCGAGCTGCAAAATGGCCCCAATTATTTTCTGAGAATTTACGATAAGGGCAAAGTTATCCGGAAGCAGTTCATCAAAGAGTAAGAGTTCTGGTACACTAAAATACGAATTATTTCCCACAATAGCGATACCATCCTTCTGGTGATGAATCCATTGCTAATCCCGGTACCTCAGTTTCTGGCAGGCTTATTGCATTTTATCTATCCTAAACTGCTCATATGCAATCGAAGACGATAGTGAGATTATGCCTGGTTAACCTGCTGATGTGTGGGCCGGTCTTTTCTTTTGGACAAAATGCGGGTGATGCGATCATTCAGACCAAAAAGGGTCAGGATACCGCCAGACAAACAGATCTGATCGACATCGGAAAAGCCTTATTTCGCATCCGCCCAGGTAAAATCCGGGAAGAAAAGGATAAAAAGCTTTATTTTTCTATTCTGCCTATCGGGGGTACTGTACCCGGGGGTACCGGAAATGCGCTCATTACCAGCACTTCAGCTGCGATGTATCTTGGCCCAAAAAAGACGACAAATCTTTCAACGGCGACCTTTACACCCTACTGGAATCTTGGCAGCCGTTTTGGATTGCCAGTCAGGACCAACATCTGGCTTCCCGACAACACCTGGCTGATTCAGGGAGATACCCGGTTCCTGGTTTATCCTCAATACACCTGGGGGCTTGGCCACCAGAAAGCGGATGAGGAGAAAGTATTGCTGAACTATAAATACATCCGGTTTTATCAGAATGCCCTTAAACGGATCAAACCGTACTTATATGCGGGTCTTGGCTACAACCTGGATTACCGCTTTAACATCAATACCGATGATCCCTCTCCGGAGCTGGAGCAGTATGCCGGCTATCGATACGGCACAGGCAAAAACTCCTTTTCTTCAGGAATTAGCCTGAACATGGTTTATGATACGCGGAGCAATTCCATAAATCCTATGCCGGGAATGTATGGAAATTTAGTTTACCGGGTGAACCCGACGTTTTTAGGCAGCGACAACAGCTGGAGCTCCGTTTATCTGGATGTGCGTAAATACATTTCTATGAATCCGGGAAAACCCCGTCAGCAAAATACGCTCGCGCTATGGTCATACTTCTGGACGGTGCTGAACGATAAAACTCCTTACCTGGATTTGCCAAGCACCGGATGGGACCCCTATAACAGATCGGCAAGGGGTATAGACCAGAACAGGTACCGTGGCAGAACGCTGTTTTATGCTGAGAGTGAATATCGCAGGGACATTACCACAAATGGCTTATTGGGTTTTGTGGTATTTGCAAATGTAAACACTGTTAGTGGATCGGGCTCTTTATTTACCTCCTGGAAGCCTGCAGCAGGAACCGGTCTGCGCATTAAGTTTAATAAGGCTTCAAATACGAATATCGGTATTGATTATGGCATGAGTAAAGGATACAGTGCAGTTTTGCTCAATCTTGGAGAAGCATTTTAAACCTGATATCCTACAAGGTTAACAACCTTTGGCAGGTTGTTTAAAAAAACGCCCGGAATAACGTTTATCAATGCTTCGCCTGCAAAATGCCCATCGCCAAATATTATATGGCAAAAGCCCAAAAATTTAGTGAAATGAGTTGAGTGTTCATGCAGATTTCATGGCCATTGATATGTTTTTTTGCTTAAACAAACCAGACCAATAAAAATGGAAAAGCAAACAATAGCTGTAATACCGTTAAAGGAGCTAAACAATGAGGAAGAAAGGCCCCGCCGAAAGGATGACGAGTTTCTTAAAGGAGCTTTTGAAGACAATTTTCCTGATTTCTTACGTTTTGTATTCTCTGATGCCGACGAAATATTGGATTTTAATAGAGAGATAGAATTTTTGAATAATGAGCTGTTCACTATTATTCCAGACAGGGAACGTAAAGGAGGGGGCCGCAGGGCAGATCTTTTAGCTAAACTGTATCTAAAAGACGGTACAGAAAAGTGGGTACTATTGAATGTAGAAATAGAGGGTGGTAATGATCGTAAGTTTGGCCAACGGGTATTTGAATACAATTACCGCATCAGAGATAAGTATAAAGTATCTGTAGCCTCTATTGCAGTATTTACCGGTAAAAAGACGCAATTAAGGCCTACGGAATACCTTGACGAATTGCTGGGTACAGTACTTTCATTTAAGTATACTGCATACCACGTTTTCGATCATCAGGAAGATGAACTGTTAAAAAGCGACAACCCGTTTTCCCTCATTGCTCTGGCCTGCCAGAAAGCATTGCTGGAAGGTAAAATACCGGATGAAGAACTTGCTGATGAAAGGCTTGTCATTGTCAAGGCATTACTGCGTCATGGTTATGACCGCCAGCGGATTATCAGTTTTATATTATTTCTTAAGAACTTCATTTTTATTGAGAGTGAAGAAATTAATCGTAAATTTGATCAGCAGATCGAGGAACTAACTAAAGATAAAAATCCTATGGGAGTTATTGACGTTTTTAAAAAGTGGGAAAGACAGGAAGCTAAAATAGAAGGAAAACTGGAAGGCCGCCGTGAGGAGGCTTTAGAAATTGCCAGGGAACTAAAAAAAGAGGGCCTTACTATTGAATTTATTGCTAAAACTACCAAGCTCCCTATAGCAGAAATAGAAAAGCTATAACCCATACACCCACAATTAAATTATTCATCTGATAATGTGTGGTTTCGTTGGCTGAAATGTATAAGTTTACAATATAATCCGGTTTTGATTTTTTCGGAATTATAGCTAACTTATTATTGAGGTTTAAACACAACAGGGAAATGGGTGCTTACAGCACATATACCGATCAGGAACTGATTGCTTTGTTAAGGGCTGCGGATCATGCTGCTTTTACGGAAATTTACAACCGTTATTGGAGTACGTTGATGGCTATGGCCTACAACCATACCAAAGATAAATCGGCTGCCCAGGAAATTGTGCAGGAACTTTTTGTTGGTGTATGGAGCAGGAGGGACAAACTGGAGATCCAAACCTTAAAAGCTTATCTGGCCACGGCAGTAAAGTTCTCCATATTTAAGCAAATAGAGCGGGAACGCAGGCGCAGGGATATTGAGCATAAGGAGTATAAACTGAACAGTTATGCAGATGACGAACAAAAGCTTGAAGCTAAGTTTTTACAGGAGTATATTAACGGGCAGGTAGAGCTGTTGCCAGAAAAATGCCGCCTGGTATTTAATTACAGCCGGGTTGAAGGTATGACCATACCAGAGATAGCAAAGGAGATGAATATTTCGGAAAAAACGGTTGAAGGACATTTAACCAAAGGGATCAAAGTAATCAAAACCAATTTGAAAGATTCCGGCATCCTGATCATTGCTGTTTCTGCAAGCAGTCATTTATGGATTAATTAAATTCAACCTTGCAGGCCGGTGTAAATGGTATTTTTGTGTATGCACACTGCGGTACAGAATAAACGGATATTGATATCATGGGCCAGATATTTTAAAAGAGGCTGAACATGTTGCCATCTAAAAAACGGTTGAAGGGCATTTAACCAAAGTGATCAGAGTAATCAAAGCCAACCTGAACCAGACATTTTCGTTCATCCGCAGTATACTTCTTCTTTAATTTTGAGTTATTGATCAATATATGATATAGAGTTAAACAATTCTGCCCATTTATAAATTGGAAACGTATTTTATGGCAAATTGCCGAATGAACTGTGCCTGGTTTTTTCAAACAAACATTCTTTCATTTTTGCTCCGAAGAAAGTTCATCAAATCAGCCATTACATTTAAAACAATCGAAATAGATACTTGAACATGGTTAAATTTATATTATACTTGCTGCTTAGATAATCAACAAAAATTATCACCAGGGTACAACTGATGGAGAGCAGGCAACTTAAAAATGAAGAAGAACTATTGGCCAGGATTGCCATGGGCGATCAGCGTGCATTTACGGAAATCTTTGATTTTTATCAGCGTTATGTATATGATTATGGCCGAAAGCTGACTAAATCCGAAGATCAGGCGAGTGAGATTGTACAAGATGTATTCTTAAAAATATGGCTCAACAGAGAAAAATTCAACGAGGTGAAAAATTTCGGGGCATATCTAAACCGGGTAGTAAGAAACCATTCCATAAACGTGATACGCAAATTGGCACAAGATGCCAGATCGGCCACACAGCTTAAAATTAATACTCTGGAATCTGACAATTCCACAGATAAAATACTAGATTACAATGAAAGTAACAGGATATTGACCCAGGCTGTCGAAAACTTAAGTCCCCAGCAACGAACAGCATATACCCTTTGCCATATACAAGGATTGAAATATGAAGAAGTTGCAAAAAAGATGAACGTTTCAAGCCGTACTGTACAGGCACATATGCGTCAGGCTTTAAAACACATACGTGAGCACTTCAGTAAACATGCACTAGCCTATCCGGCGCTATTTGCTGTACTATTTAAATAAATAGCATTGTAAATCAGTCTATTAAATATTTGTCAATTATTTTTTAGTTAACCACTAAGCATTTTTTTTGCGTCAGGTGTCAATGTAGTTAAAAGGTATAAAAGCCTACAACCAACAAACGATGCAAAAATCAAACGCGAGGATTCAAGTCCTGCTACAAAACTATTTCAATAACCTGAATACCGAAACGGAAAATGAAGAGCTATGGTCGCATATCATTACTTCTCACAACGATCAGGAATTGATGCAGCTTTTTCCCGATGCATTTAGTGACGAAATGGAGGTTCCCGAAAATGCATTGGATGCCACAAAAAAACAAACTATTTTAAACTACATCTACAATCATCATTTATTACAAGCAAGCCATCAGCCTAAAACGCTGAGGTTACTACCAAAATTGGCGGCGATAGCGGCAGCTGTAGCTTTGATAATCTCAGGCGTTTGGTTTTATGCCGGCAACCCTGTCGCAAATCGCAATTCAAAAATCGCGAATCAAAATGACATTAAGCCCGGCAAAAACACAGCCACAATTACCTTACCAGGTGGCAGCAGCGTGCAACTAAGCGATGCGAAAAGCGGAGTAGTGATTGATGCGAGTAAGATCACCTATAGTGATGGAACTACTTTGGAAGGGGATACTTCTTCGCCAGGGCTGCTAAATGGAATGACAACCATCACTACTCCCCGTGGTGGAACCTATCAGGTTGTCCTTCCTGATGGCACCAAAGTGTTTTTAAATGCAGACAGTAAGCTTGAATTCCCGGGTAAGTTTTTGGGCGGCGAACGGCGGGTTAAACTGACCGGTGAAGCTTATTTCGTGGTTGTGCATAATTCAAAAATGCCTTTTAAAGTGGAAAGCACCGGGCAGACTGTAGAGGATATTGGTACTGAATTTAACATCAATGCTTATGCGGACGAGCATAGCACGAAAACTACATTGGTTGAGGGCAGTGCAAAGGTAAATGAGGTCATACTCAAACCAAACCAGCAATCCTCTCTTAATGGTACCCGTATAAAAGTTGAACATGTGGACACAGAATTGTTTATAGCCTGGAAAAACAATCAGTTTGTTTTTGAACAGGATGACATCCGCTACATCATGCGCATGATCTCGCGCTGGTATAATGTAGAAATAGTATATCTGGGTGAATTACCTGTAACTACATTTAGTGGCTCGGTATCCCGTTTTGCCAATGTGTCTGAAGTATTGCGGCCATTAGAATCAACCGGACAGGTAAAATTTAAAATTGAAGGAACGAAGATTTTGGTAAGCAGATAGTACGGATATCAAAAAAACCAAATCCCTGCTGAAACAGGAACTTGGTCAATACTTGGTGCTTAATTTAATAAACTAAACCCGCAGTGGCCTGACGCTTCAGAACAAAAGGCTCCTGCACAACCAAATATATAAATGTATAGAAAAATAACCACAAACCTGGGTATAATAAATTCTTATATCCGTAAAATTTGGCTAATTATGCGATTAACCACCGTAATACTAATAGCTGCCCTGATGCAGGTAAGTGCTGCCGGCCTTGCACAGAAAATTACTATTTCAAAAAAACAAGCAGACTTACGTGCTGTACTAAAAGTGCTAAGGACTCAGAGTGGCTATAATTTTGTGTATGCAGACAATGCGCTCTCTCAGGCTAAGCCTGTTGACATTTCTGTAAAAGCTGCCGACTTTAAAGATGTTTTAGCGCAAATATTTGCCAATCAGCCTTTAACTTATAAGATTGACAATAACGTTATCATTGTTCAAATAAAGCCAAGTGTGATGATGCAACCTCTTAGAAAAAATATCAGCGTTTCAGGTGTGATCAATGATGAAGAGGGGAATCCATTGCAGGGCGCAGGCGTAAGAATGAAAGGTGGGGATAAAAAAGCAGTTGCTGATAAGAACGGACGCTATAGTATAGAGGTTCCGGATAATGCAATACTGGTTTTTACCTACCTCGGTTTTGATGACCGGGAAATGCGGGTTGAAGGAAGACAAACCATTAACGTTACACTAAAACCGCAGATCAGCAAACTGGATGAGGTTTTAGTGGTAGGATATGGATCCGTACGAAAAGTTGATCTTACAGGTTCTGTTGCGCAGGTAAATATCCGTGATATGACTAAAGCTCCGGTGTCTTCTATAGAACAGGCATTGGCGGGCCGTGTGGCTGGTTTAAATGTTTCTGCCAGTCAGGGACAGCCCGGAGAAGAAGGGATCAATATACGGATCAGAGGAGTGGGCTCCATCACACAGGATGCGTCCCCTTTGTACGTCATTGATGGCTTCGCAACAGAGAACTTTGATCTTTCTATGTTGAACCCTGACGATGTGGAATCCATAAATGTGCTCAAAGATGCTTCCGGAACTGCGATCTACGGCTCCAGAGGTGCAAATGGTGTCATTGTTGTAGAAACAAAAAAGGGTAAAGTGGGTAAACCCAATTTGAATTATTCAGGATCCTACGGTTTTCAGGATGTGACTAAAAGGGTTGAGGTATTAAGTCCTTATGAGTTTGTTAAATTGGAATTTGAGCGGGATTCGGTAACTGCCAGGACGCTGTATCTCCCGGACGGCGTAACCTATGACTCCTATAAAAATCTGGAAGGGATCAACTGGCAGGATCAGTTCTTCACCAAAGGTGTAACCAATATTCACAATTTATCACTGCGGGGAGGGAATAAAGATACCAGGTATGCCATTTCAGGATCCTTGTTTGAGACCGGCTCTGTGGTAGTAAATACGGGTTTGAAGAAACAACAGGGACGCATTACTACAGATCAGAACGTCAGCAAAAAATTGAAAGCTGGCCTGAGCACAAATTATACACACACGCAGACCTATGGCCAGATCGCTTCTTCTATAAAAGATGGCTATGCATCGAGTGCGCTTCTTTATTCAGTATGGGGATACAGGCCAGTTAACGCCAGATATTTGACAGGCGACATAGATCTGGAAGAAGAACTTTTTGATGAAGGTGTAACCAGCACTACAGATTACCGCTTCAACCCGGTGCAGTCTGCAAAGAATGTTTACAGAAATAAGGACAACAATAACCTGGTTGCCAATGGGTATTTTAATTATGACATCACTAATAATCTGGTCTTCAAATCTACCGGTGCCATTAACCTGAATACCATTCAATTGGGTACATTCTATAACTCCAATACGAGCGAAGGTAGCCCCATAAGCCCTAGAAATAACTATGGACAGTGGGGGTCAATGTCCTATAGCAGCCGCACAACCTGGTCTAACGAAAATACCCTTACCTATAGCAAGGTAAACAAGGTTCATTCCTTAAACGTATTGGGTGGTTTTAGTTTCCAAAAGGAAAGCAGCAAAGGAAATAACTATACAGCAATTAAAGTTCCTAATGAGACTTTGGGCATAGACGGATTGGGGCAAGGTACGCCGCTGGCTGTAGGCTCTTTCGGCACTTATAATACCCTGCAATCTTATTTCAGCAGAGTAAATTATGGGTATCAATCCAGATACCTGTTCACAGCAACATTCAGGGCCGACGGGTCGTCTAAATTTCCGAATAACAAATGGGGTTACTTTCCATCAGGAGCTTTTGCCTGGAAAATGAAGGAAGAGTCTTTTCTTAAAGGAATTGAAACCATTACAGAAGCCAAATTACGTTTGAGTTACGGCCTTACCGGGAACAACAGAGTAGGGGATTTTTCTGCGCTTTCACCAATCAATGTAGACAACTCTACTGGTTATTCTTTTGGGAATGAGGTGCCAACACCAGCAGCCATCCCTACGATTGGCAATCCCAAATTAAGATGGGAAACTACTGCGCAGCTCAATTTAGGATACGATTTAGCTTTATTGAAGAACAGGATTGAGCTGGTGGTAGATCTATATCGAAAGAAAACAGACAATTTGTTGCTGCTGGCCAATATGTCGCCAAGCACAGGGTATGCCCGTGCCTACAAAAACGTAGGTAAATTAAAGAATGAGGGTTTGGAATTTACCTTGAATACGGTGAATATCAATAAGCGGGATTTTACCTGGCGGAGTAATTTTAACATCAGCTTCAACCGGAATACCATTTTACAACTAGCTGATGAAGAGGAACGCTTGTTGAATAGTATCACACCCAGATGGCAATCCGGATATGCTGACCCGGTATTGTATAGTGCAGCAATAGGTCATTCAGTAGGTAATTTCGTTGGGTACATCTTTGATGGGATTTATCAGTACGATGATTTTTATCAATTGCCCAATGGCGGTTACCGCCTTAAAAATGCTGTGCCGACAAATGGGATGGCCAGAGAGGTCATCAAACCAGGATATATCCGCTATAAAGACCTGAACAATGACGGAGTCATCACAGCGGCCGATCAAACCATTATCGGCAGGGGTTTACCTATTCATTCTGGTGGTTTTTCCAACAATTTTACTTATAAAAACTTAAGTCTGAACGTCTTCTTGCAATGGTCTTATGGCAATGATGTATACAATGCAAACAAACTGATTTTTGAGGCAAAAGCATACAGCATGCTGAATCAATATGCGGGTTATGCGAATCGGTGGTCGCCTGCAAATCCGAGTACGACCATACCGGTTGTGGGTGGGGTTCCTGAGGGCTATTATTCGACCAGGGAATTGGAAGATGCTTCCTATTTAAGGTTGAAAACTGTGGAATTGGCTTACAGCGTACCAGTGAATTACCTGAAAAAATTAGGACTTAAAGAGGTCATCCTGACAGCTTCTGCACAGAATCTGCTTACATGGACCAACTATTCAGGAATGGATCCGGAAGTGTCCACGCGCAATTCCATCTTGACTCCAGGGTTTGACTATTCTGCATTCCCTATTGCGAAAACATTAGTTTTTGGACTAAAGGCTTCATTATAAAACCAAAAAATATTATGGAAAAGAAATTATATATCTGTATTGTTGTAGCCCTGGTTTGTATGGCTACATCTTGTTCTAAATTTTTAGATACTGTACCAAAGGATACGATCACCAGTTTAAATTATTACGAGACTGAACAACAGCTCAATTCGGCATTGGCCGGGGTATTCCAGACCTTGACAAAAATTTATGGACACAGCTTTCAGGGGGTGATGTCATTGGACGGAGATGAGGGTTTTTACAACCGTTCTGCACAGAATACGGGCATTGCTGTAAACCTGGTTACCACTTCTGAAACTAACGTAACTAATGTATGGACCGCATTGTATAACGGAATTGAAAGAGCAAACCTATTGCTGGCCAATATCAATAAACCTACAATGACTGAAGCAAACCGGTCTGTCATTAAAGGAGAAGCTTTGTTTTTAAGGTCCTACTTTTACTTTTTACTGGTGAGCTACTGGGGAGATGTGCCTTTGCTGCTGGAACCTACTTCTTCTGTTGCACAAACTAATAATCCCAGAACACCTTCAAAAGAAGTATACGAGCAGATCATCAAAGATATGACCGAAGCGGAAAGTCTGGTCCCTGATGTAAGGCAGGTCAGCAACGCAGGTCACATCAATAAGTCTGCCGTACGCGGTTTGTTGGCCAGGGTGTGTTTATATATGGCCGGAGATCCTGTAAAGGATGTGTCCAAATACGAAATGGCTAAAATCTGGGCAAAAAAGGTAATAGATGACGGCTATCATAGCCTTAATCCGGATTACAGGCAGGTATTCATTAACATGAGCCAGGATAAATATGACCTTAAAGAAAGCATCTGGGAGGTTGAGTTTTACGGTTATAGTTCAGATGGTTTCAATGCCACCGGGAAAGTTGGTATTCATTATGGAATTTCCCACGGTGGTCAGGACCCAAATTATGGTTATTGCTTCGGATATGTAGCGGTCACACCAAAGTTATATTTTTCCTATGCAAAAGGTGATTGGAGAAGGGACTGGAACATCGCCCCATACACTTTGTCGTCGACCAATCCTGCCACTAAAACGTATCGCCCAATCTATCCTACAGCCATGCAGGCAAGTGAAAGAAGTGTAGCTAAATGGAAAAGGGAATATGAAACCGTTTATCCAAAAGAGCAAGGAGGTAACTCGGTCAATTATCCGCTGCTGCGCTACTCAGATGTATTACTGATGTATGCAGAAGCAGTAGCAAGTCAAAATGGAACTGTACCAGATCAGGATGTATTGGACCAGACTGTAAATCAGGTAAGGAGAAGAGCGTATGGAAACCTGTTGCCAAATAGAGAGCTGATTGATACCATTACTATTTCTACTGCAGGTTCAGGATATACCTCAGCGCCGGCAGTTACAATTTCTGGTGGTGGCGGTGCAGGTGGCGCTGCTGTTGCCACAGTTGCAACAAGTGGAACCAGAGCGCTAAACGCCATCTATCTGGAGAACAGAGGTGGTAATTATAATTTAACACCAACCATTACTATTGGTGAATCCTGGATGCCAAATGTCTTATACGCTGCAGGTAAACAAGTTTATAACGACAATAAGCTGTATACTGTAACTACAGCAGGTACAACCACCGCTACACCACCAACACAAAGCTCCGGAGCATCTGCAGCAGCCACTACCGGTGCTGTGTTTACCTATGCAGGAGTACAAGCAAAGGCCGCTGTAACCCTGACCAGGTTATCTGAATTTAAAGGTGACGTAAAAACTGCGGGCTTTGCTGACTATGCCAGATTTATGGAGTTCCTGAAAGCGGAGCGTTCAAGAGAATTGGCATTTGAGGCCATGAGGAAGAGAGATCTGGTACGCTGGGGTGATTACTACCGTGTGATGAAACAAATTGCGCTGGATTTTGCTGCTCTGGGATCAAGGGCCTTTGGTGGAAAAGCAGGGGAAAACACCTCAGAGAGAGATGTTTTATGGCCTATACCTGATGCTGAAACTACCGTCAATAAGGCAATCGGTCAGAATCCAGGTTGGTAATTGTTATTCGTTTTACTATTTATTGATAATCTAATGAACACATATTTTAAATATTATTTAATGCTGATATCGGTTTTTTTATTTTCATGTGAGAAATATCAGATTGATGATCCGGCATTAGAAGTTACGGCTGATAAAACCACGGTTAAGGCTGGCGAGTCTGTTACGTTCAAATTTGAAGGGAGCCCTCAAATGTTGTCCTTTTATTCAGGGGAATTTCTGAAGGACTACAACTATGTTACCAATTCCAGAGCATTAAAAAATTGTTATTTGTCTTTCTCCAGCGCTACAGTAGCCGCTATACGACAGCTCAATCAATTGTCGGTACTGGTGTCTGCTGATTTTGACGGTAAATACGCAATTGACAACATTAAGGCTGCTACCTGGGTAGACATCACCAGGCGCTTTACACTTGCAGCCAGCACTACAGTAACGCCCTCAACGGAAGTTGATATTATGGATCTTGCCGTTACAGGAAAACCATTATATCTGGCCTTTAGATATATTACCAGGCCTCAGACAGAATTTTTAGCCGCCAATGACTGGAATATCACTGCTGTATTGCTGAAAAGTAAATTTGACGATGCAGAGGTTACGCTAATGGACTATGGGTCAGGTAGTAATTTTTCTGTATTTTCTTATGGTAACAAACAAGCGGGCAGATCGCTTGTAAACACGACCACGATTCAGTTCAAAGGAAATGCAACTGCGGAAATTAAGGAGGAATATACAGAAGACTGGGGAATAAGCAGGGCTATCTATATCAACCCTAACGACCTGGGGAAAGATAAAGCAACAGCGCTTAAATTGTTCAGGGAAGCAAAAAAGGAAAGCTACACCTATACCTACAGTAAAGCCGGCACCTATACGGCCACTTTCGTAGCTGAAACCAATAATGTCTATGGAAATAAAAAGGTAGTTAAGCAAATAGAAATTACCGTTACCAATTAGTATGCTTTCACCCCTGACCAAAAGAATGATGAAAACTATTTTTTTAGCGGTTACGCTTTTAATAACGACACTCAGGTTACAGGCACAACCTAAGGTTGATGTAAATAAAGAAATCGAATTTGCCAAAGCACAATATGAATTGATGCTAAAAGCGAATACAGACCTCAGCAGGTTCCCTCAGTCTGTAAAACAAGACGGGACATTGGATACCCGGACATCAGATTGGTGGTGCAGTGGTTTCTTCGGCGGGTCATTATGGTATCTTTATGAATTTACCAGCGACGATAAATGGAAAGTGGCTGCGGATAAATGGACCATGGCTGTAGAAAAAGAAAAATACAATAAGACCACACACGATTTGGGGTTTATGTTGTATTGTTCCTTCGGAAATGGTTATCGTTTAACCAACAATGAGCAATACAAGGACATTATGCTTGTTGGGGCAGAATCGCTGGCTACGCGCTTCAATCCTAAAATTGGGCTGATCAAGTCCTGGGAGGAGTTTAAAGGCTTTGACTATCCTGTGATCATAGACAATATGATGAATCTCGAATTCTTATTGTGGGCAGTTAAAGCATCAGGAAACCGCAAATTTCATGATATAAGTATTACACATGCTGACAATACCCTTAAAAACCATTTTAGAAAAGATTATAGCAGCTATCATGTAGTTTGTTATGATACTGCAGGAAAAGTACTTGCCAGGAAAACCAATCAGGGGGCTGCAGACGAATCTGCCTGGGCCAGAGGGCAGGCATGGGCTGTTTACGGATATACCATGATGTATAGGGAAACTGGAAATAAGAAGTATCTTAACCAGGCTATAAATATTGCAAAGTTTATTGCCAGTCATCCGAACCTTCCATCGGATAAGATCCCCTATTGGGATTTTAACGCACCGGATATACCGAATGAAGAAAGAGACGCGTCAGCAGCGGCCATTACGGCTTCTGCTTTATTGGAATTGTACACCTATACCAACGATAAGGCACAGTTCAGACTGGCAGAAGACATGTTGGCAAGTCTTTCGGGTAAAGTATACACTGCAAGTCCGGGCAAAAACCACAATTTCCTGCTCAAACATTCGGTAGGTTCAAAGCCCTATAAATCAGAGGTAAATACACCCATAATTTACGCAGATTATTATTACCTGGAGGCATTATTAAGGTATAGCAAACTATTGAAATAATTTAAAAAAGAAATCAGATATATGATGCACATCAATCGCAAAGACTTCCTGAAGCAGACGCTTGCTTTCGCCGCTTTCCTGGCTGCCATTCCGGCTTTAGCCAGTTCCAGTAGCAAGAGAAATAAAACGATTCTTTTACGTTCATCGTGGCAAGTCGAAAATATTGGTGATATTGCCCACACACCAGGGGTGCTGGCATTGATTGAGAAATACCTGCCACATGTGGATGTTCGTCTTTGGCCTATGGACGTAGGGGCTGGTGTAGAAGAAATGCTGATGGCCAGGTTTCCTGGATTAAAGATATTAAAATCAGAAAAGGAGCAGCAAAAAGCAATAGCAGAAAGCGATTTTTTTCTTCACGGATCGGGGCCTTCTCTGGTAGGCAGAAAGGAAATGCTCCGTTGGAAAAAAGAAACAGGTAAACCATACGGGATCTACGGAATTACCTTCCCGGGCAATTATGGTTTTCAGGCACAGGATAGAAATTACAATCCCTTGGATTTAGAACTGATCAATCATGCATCTTTTGCATATTTCAGGGACTCCGTATCGCTGGAATTTGCAAAGCAAATAGGTGCAAAATGCCCGGTAATGGGTTTCTGTCCGGATGGTGCTTTTGCGGTAGATGTAAGAAATGATAAAGCTGCTGATTTATTTCTGAAGGAACATGCACTGGAAACAGGAAAATTTGTTTGTGCAATTCCACAGCTCCGTTTTTCTCCATGGTGGGAACTCCCTTCAAAAGACCCTACAGTTAACCAGGAAAAACATGCATGGAACGAAAAGATGAAAGAACATGATAACCTGCCCATTCGAAATGCAATTATTGAAGTGGTAAGGCAAACAGATCTTAAAGTATTGCTTGTTCCTGAAAATGAAACACAGATCCGTATTGGCAAGGAAATGCTTTATGATCCCCTGCCGGAGGACATTAAGCCCCGGGTTGTCTGGCGTGATAAATATTGGCTAACAGATGAAGCGGTTAGTACTTATGCCCGCTCTGCGGGACTATTCGGGCTCGAAATGCATTCACCCATTATGTGCATAGCACTGGGTGTACCGGCTATCGTTTGCCGCTTTACCGAACAAACCTCTAAAGGATTTATGTGGCGGGATATTGGATTAGGCGAGTGGTTATTTGACATGGATACCAAGTCGGATGTCGACCGGATCGTTCCCGCAGTCCTGGAAATGGTGAAAAACCCTAAAGCCGCTAAAGCAAAAGCAATGTCTGCCCTCAGCCGGGTAATTCGATATCAAAAAGACACCATGAAAGTACTGGGAGGGTTTTTGGACCATCCCTCAATGAAAAAATAAATGAAAAGAAAACACTTTATACAAGTAAATCAACTACGTCTGCTGCCAGCCATCAAAATGGTGTTGATTGCCCTGTTTTTAATAGGAAATGTACCTTTGGCCATTAGTCAGAACGCCCCATATCCGCTCAAACCCCTTGATGCCAAACGCATAGCCGAAATTAAAAACATGCTGTCTGAACAGCCCAAGGGATTTGGCGACCCGATCAGTAAGCGCGAAACCTGGGACAAGCTTTTAAAATCAGGCAAATACGAGCGTTTTTTACGTGGAATGAAAAATTATGCCTTCCCGCCCTTTAGCAAAAAGGACTATTTCTCCCTTTCCAATGGAACAGAAACTTCTTCGGGGGCAGGCTTGACCATGATGCGGAAAAGAGCCGAAGGCTTATCCAAAGTGACCTGGGCCGAATGTCTGGAAAACAAGGACCGATATACCGCTCAGGTAGAAGCAGGCTTGCGCGATATTATCAATCAAAAATCATGGGTATCGCCACGCAGCGATCATGGTTTTAAGAACTACAATGGCGTCGCATATTCGGTAGAACTTACCTCTTCCTTATATGCACATACCATTGCCCAAACCCTCTACATGATGGGCGATAAAATCAGCAGTAAATTAAGAACTGAGGCTATAAACGCCTTGTACCTAAAGATTTTTAATCCTGTACTCGAAAAAATAAGAGCACAAAACAAAGAAAACAGTTTTCTGACTGAAACCAATAACTGGAACCATGTTTGCCTGGCTGGACTGGTTGGAGCGGCACTTGCCACCATTGACAACAAAGACGAACGTGCGACTTTTGTTGCGATAGGCGAATATTATTCGAAAAACGGATTGTCAGGTTTTGGTGAAGATGGGTACTGTGGCGAAGGTATTATTTATTACAATTACGGCTTTGGGCATTATGCGATGTTGCGCGAAAGCATTTGGCAGGCTACAGGGGGTAAAGTTGACCTGTTTAGTGATCCGAAGGTCCAGAAAATAGCCAGATATGTACCCAATCTCGAAATTATAAACAACGTGTATCCAGCTTTTTCAGATTGTCGCGAAGGCGCAACGCCTGACACCGAATTGATGTCTTACCTCAGTCGGAGCCTTAAACTGGGGCTGATAAGATACGACACGCTGTCGATTACCGGAAAAACAAGCGATAACCGCCGGACTTTGATGATGGCCTTTCCCAATTCTTCAACCAGCCTGAAGCCGGGAAAGACAGATCGGAAAGACGCTTCTTCGTTGCGTTTCTTTTTCGACCATACGGGCGTATTGGTATGCAGGCCCGCTGCCGGATCTTCTTCCAATATGGGCGTTGTACTTAAAGGCGGCAATAACAACGAATCACATAATCATAATGATATAGGCTCCTATACCGTTGTGCAAGGTAACCAAACTATGGCGGGTGATCCGGGTGTAATACCCTATACCGCTAATATTTTCGATCCTAAATATCGGTATACTTACAAAACAATAAGTTCATTCGGCCATCCCGTTCCCCTTATTGCGGATAGTACGCAGCGACCAGGTGCCCAGGCCCGCTCAAAAACGACACATTCAAACTTTACACCAGAAAAAGATGAGGTTACCTTAGATATCTCATCGGCCTACAATGTACCCGGACTAAAGAAACTGGAACGCACTATGGTTTACAACAGGCAGGGCAGTGGTAGCGTTACTTTTGAAGATGTTTTTGAGTATACCGAAGCCAAAAAGTTTGAAACTGCGGTGGTTACCCGTTCAGTCTGGAAGCAGGTTTCCGATAGCACCCTATTGCTGACCAGGAATGATCAAAAAATGCTGGTCACCTTTTCTTCTCCGGGCAACAAATTATCCCTGAGATCAGAAGAGATCACTGAGGGAGGCCCGGTTTATGCTCGTATTGGGATTTTTATTGACAAGCCAGTAGTGGCGGGTCGCATGATAATCACCTATAAACCGCAAAACTAAGAATTTAAGACATGGATGTTTTTAATGGCGTTAACGCCCTCACTTTAGTTTTTATTGCCTTATTGGTATTTGCCATTGCGTATAGGTTTTACGGGATTTTCCTGGCCAATAAAGTATTAAAGCTCAATGCTGCAAACGTAACCCCTGCAATAGAATTTTCAGATGGAAAAGATTATGTGGCCACCAATAAGAATGTATTGTTTGGCCATCATTTTGCAGCCATAGCAGCTGCCGGACCTTTGGTAGGCCCGGTGCTTGCTGCCCAGTTTGGTTACCTGCCGGGAGCGTTATGGATTTTGATAGGCTGCGTATTGGGCGGTGGGGTGCATGATATGGTGGTGCTCTTTGCATCAGTAAGACATAAAGGAAAAAGCCTGGCTACCATAGCAGGAAAAGAGATCGGTACAGGTACTGGTTTGATAGCAGGGATAGCTATTCTTTTTATCCTTATCCTTACGCTTGCCGGCCTTTCTTTAGCCTGTATCAGCGCCATGCATGAAGCTTCCTGGTCTTTGTTTACTGTTATAGCAACCATGCCCATTGCCCTGATCATGGGGTTGATCATGCGCTATCGGAAAGACAGCGTTACCCTGGCCAGTATTTTTGGAGGGATTATGCTAATTGCTTCCATAATTGGAGGCCATGAGCTGATGCAGATTCCCGCCATCAGTAATATTTTCCATTGGAAGATTGCAACCATATCTATCGCCATAACAGTATACGGCTTTCTGGCATCCGTATTACCTGTCTGGTTATTATTGGTCCCAAGGGATTACCTGTCTACCTATTTAAAGATAGGAACGATCCTCATGCTGACAGTAGGAGTGATCTTTGTACACCCAACACTGCAAATGCCTGCACTTACCCGTTTTGTGAGCGGTGGCGGTCCGGTTATTGGCGGGCCTGTATTGCCCTTTATTTTTATCGTAATTGCCTGCGGAGCGATCTCTGGTTTTCACGCCATTATTGCTACAGGAACAACTCCAAAAATGCTGACCAATGAAAAGGAGATTCTTTTTGTTGGCTACGGCGCCATGCTGGTAGAAGGCTTCGTGGCTTTGATGGCTTTAATCGCAGCCTGTACATTGCTTCCGGGAGATTATTTCGCCATCAATACCCCAAAAGAGATGTACGAAAGCTTTATTGCGCAAAATCCGGACCTAAAGGCAATAGACCTGGCCTATTTTAGTGAAAAGATCGGGGTAGAGCTGCAGGGAAGGACAGGAGGGGCAGTATCCCTTGCAGTAGGTATGGCCCATATATTTAATAAAATACCGTATATGGACGATGTAATGGCCTACTGGTACAATTTCGCCATCATGTTTGAAGCGGTGTTTATACTGACAGCTATTGATGCAGGCACAAGGGTCGGCAGGTTCTTCCTGCAGGAGATGATAGGGAGGGTCATCCCCAAATTCAATGACAAGAACTGGATGCCGGGGCTCATCATCAGCAGTTTGCTGTTCACGTTTTCCTGGGGCTACCTGGTGTATACAGGGAACGTAAGCAGTATCTGGCCCTTATTTGGGATCAGCAACCAATTGCTGGCAGCCTGCGGCCTGATTGTTTGTACCACCATGCTCATCCGTATGAACAGGAAAAAATACGCCCTTTGTGCTGCTATACCCGGGGTGTTCATGGTCCTCATCACCTTCTGGGCGGGCTATGAGCAGGTGCTGAATATGTACCTGCCCAAGGGCCAATATCTGCTGGCTTTCCTGGCCTGCATAGCCATGGTACTGATGTTCATCGTGTTTGTGAACACTTTTAAAAGATGGTACCAATTGTCAAAAATGAAAGCAGATCAGTTGGATTATTATGGTGATACCGTTAAAGAGTTAGTAGAGAGATGAACTTAACATTTACCAAGCAACTAAAAATGCCTTTGCTGGCATTTATGTTTTTATGGATGGGCGTTTTACATGTTCAAGCGCAATTGACACATCCGGGGATACTGTTCAACGCTGCTGGCCTGGCCAGGTTAAAGACCTATGCAAATACGGAACGGCAGCCATGGGCAGCGACATATGCTAAATTACTTGCCTATAACGATATAAACTATGTGCAGGAACCTGCTTATGCCATTGTTAATAGAGAGTTCGCAGGGGCAACCAGTACTGAGTCAAGGGCAATGTCTGCCCAAAGTCAGAGAGCTTACAGGTGTGCAATTTTGTGGGTCATTACTGGAAATCAAATATATGCAGATAAAGCTAAAACAATATTGAACTCGTGGTCAGGTACCCTGGATAGTATTACCGGAGGCGCTGCCAAGTTATGTGCGGCCTGGTATGGTTTTGGTTTTGTTAATGCTGCGGAAATTCTGCGTTATACAAACTCAGGCTGGAGTACGACAGATATACAGCGCGCGGAATCTATGTTCAGGTATAAATTTTATCCGGTAATTGAACCTTTCCAGGGGGGATGGGCGGGGAATTGGGATACCGCCATTTGTAAAACTATGATGGGAATAGGAGTTTTTATAAATGACGTTGCCATTTACACCAGAGGGCGCAATTATTTGTGGTCAACCACCGAAACCGCTTCAGGAACACTGAACAATTACATTTACCCTACTACCGGCCAGTGTTTTGAAAGCGGTCGCGATCAGGAGCATACCCAAATGGGCATAGGGGGCTTAGCGGAAGCATGCGAAATAGGGTATAACCAAGGTACGGATCTTTATGGTTTGTTTTCAAACAGGTTACTGTTAGGAACCGAATATACCGCTAAATATAATTTAGGGTATAGCGTACCCTATACAACAAATCATTATGGATCTGTGATTTCTCCTGATTTAAGGGGAGAGTTTCTTCCGTTTTATGAATTGGTTTACAATCATTATGTAAACAGAAAAGGGATGTCCGGAGAGCCGGTTAAATTTACCAAAATGGTTGTGGAAAAAATAAGGCAAGACAATGGAGGAGAAAATGGTACTGCGATATTATCAGGATACGGATCATTGTTGTTTAATGAATATGTATTTAAATATGTTCCTGCTGCGGGTGACTATCGGACAACAGGATTGAGTAGCAGTATGGGTACCCCATCACAGTTTGAAGTTTTTACGAACGGAGATTGGGTAACAGCAACAACTGCCCTTGGATTAACAACTAATTTGTTGGTAAGAAATGGGCAAAGTGCATTGGCAGCAGGTACTAGAAATTTAAAGAACCTGATAGTTGGAGAGGGGGACGGAGCTGTTTTAAGGGCACAGGTCAATGCAGGTACAGTATCGGCATTAAACATTGTAGAGCCAGGTAATTTAAGCAGTATTCCTGCGCTATCTTTCGTTAACGGTGGACAAGCTACAGGCTCTACCAGTGCCGTTGCAACGATTACAAGCGTAAAAGTAACAGGTGCAGATATAAAAAACCGGGGTTCTGGCTATACTAATGCCGGTGTTACTTTTAGCGGTGGTGGCGGAAGCGGAGCCACGGCTACTGCAATAGTGAGTAATGGTAAAATTATGGATATTGTGATCACCAATTCAGGATCTGGCTATACATCCATACCAACTGTGTCTGTTACAGGAAATGGTACAGGAGCAGCTGTTTCGGCAAAAGTTGGTATTACAGAGATAAGCATTAGTAGCGGAGGGACCGGTTATACCAAAGCGCCAGCAGTGATAGCAGGAACCTTTCTGAGAGTGAATGACGGAATTGCTCTAGGTGTATCAAATGATGTATCTTTTCAAAGAGGATCATCTGTGTATAGCGGGGGAGCCTCTTCGGCCGTTACAGGTACATTGAATATCAGCGGCAACCTGATAGCAGAAGATACTGTTAATTTTATCTCTGTAGCTCACGATAATACCATTTCATCACTTACAGTAAATTTTAAAAAATCTACCGTAGATAATATCGGTTTCATAGGCGGAAATGTTACTTTTAGCGCACTGGGTGTTGAAGCTGCGAATACCCTTAAATTGAAGTTAGGTGCCGTAATGAATGTTGCAGATGCTATTGGTCTAAACAGTACTGGTATAATTGATGCAACTAATGGCACTATAGGTTTTGTAAATATCTCTCCTTCTATATCGATAGCAAGAACCATCGCAGCCAATACTTTTAAAGATGCAACTGTCAATAAAATGGTAGTCAATTCAGCCGCCGGTGTTACGCTGAACCAGGGGCTGACGATAACAAAACTGGATATGCAGAAAGGATTGCTGAATATTCCGGAAACTTCAGAGATTACTGTTTCAAGTGTTTCAGGCGGAAGCAACACTTCCTATATCAACACCATGTCGTCAGCAAGTTCCGGTGCAATTGCGAAAGTTAAAGTAACCGGATTAACAACTGCTCAGGGAGATATTCCTTTAGGAAATGGCGGAAATTATCTGCCTGTACGGATTACCCCACCTGCAGAAACTGCATTTAACTTTACAATGAGTGTACTTACAGGCCTTACAGCTAATGGTTTGCCAGATGGCGGTGTAGTTGCAGACAAGAGCCAGTTTGTAAATGCGTCATACCATGTTATCCGTACAAGCGGAACAGGAGATTATACGTTTCGTGTTGGCTTTCCTGCAAGTCTGAAAGGCAGTGCTTTTACCCCATCATCTCCTTTCGGTATTTCAAAATATAATGGAAACAGTTGGTTACCTGTTATAGGCAGTGGTAATTATGCACTAAATACCGCTACCGCTACTTTTAATACCAATGGCTTACGCCACCGGATACAGATTGGTGGGGCTCAGCCATTGAATTTAACAGGTACCAATGCCAGCGGCTATACAGAACGCAAGGCGATTAACTTAATCGAGCCGGAAGATTTACTGAAGATCAAGGCAACCAATATCCTATCTCCAAACGGTGATGGGGTGAATGACAAATGGGTGGTGGATAATATTGATTTTTATCCAAATAACGAGGTGAAGATCTTTGAGCGTACGGGCAGATTAATGTATAGTAAAAAAGCTTATGACAATAGTTGGGAAGGTACCTTAAATGGTGTGCCGCTGGCTGAAGGAACTTATTACTATATCATAAATTTTGGAACAAGCAGGCCAAGTTTAAGCGGTTTCATTACCATTACCAGACCAGAGTAAAAATTGTTGTTGTAGATGCCGGTGGTTAATGCCTTCCAGGGCATATCCTTAAAAACACAGCTTATGAAAGACGTTTTAAATGGATTTGCTAAGATGTGTATGAATGATGATTGAGCTGTCGCCGGGAATGATGTATTCCAGATTGCCATTTGCTACGGTACTAGCTTTCAGTGGTTCTTTCTGTCCTTTAAGCAATATTTGAAATTCCGGGATTTTCTTTGAAGCTGTTTTTACCAGCATCATCCGGCAGCTGATCCGCTTATCTCCAAGGATCTTAAAGCTGATGTTTTTGCCTTTTCTGGCATTAAATCCTGAGGTTGGGTAGTCGGTGTAAATCATGAATGGCAGGCCTGGTATTTGCAGGTAATGCCGTGGCATAATTCCAAATGCGTTACCTGCCCCGTATACTTCCTGGCCAACAGTTCCGGATTTCAGCCAGCCATCCTGCAGGTCTTCCAGTGCAATCCATAGCTTGGGGTCAACTTCACCGATTTTGGGTTTTACTTCTAGCATGTCTGCGGGCAGCATAGTAGGATAATAATATACAGCACGGTCTACCAGGTAGCGGATGTATTCGGCAATGAGCAGTTTTACAGAAGGTAGAATGTCTACATCTTCAGCATGCTTCAGGTAATCGTGAAAGGCGCAAAAAACTTCCTGTTCTTCGTAAACGGCTGTATAAGGTGCGTCGTTGAGCGGATAAAGGGAAAAGAATTTCGGAAAGTTTTTTCCGTATCCGTAATTACAGTCCCAGAGCTGCACATTCCGGAATATGCCTGCCAGGCACATGTAACTCAGTTCCAGGTATAGTTCATTTTTAGTGATTTTATACAACCGGAATAGTGCTCCCGAAGAGAATGCGGTATTGTTGGCCTGGTAAAAGATCTTAAAACCAAGGCCCTGCAGGGTTTTTGCAGCTTTTTCGGCTTCTTTTAAATAACGTTGTTCAGCGGTTAGTTCCCAGGCCTGGAGCATCACATGCGCATAAATACCGGCTACATCTTTTTCTCCGCCCTTTCCTTCAGCAGTTTCTGCTTTAACCACCTCAAGGGTATCCATCTTGTAAAACACCGGCCATTGGTATTTAAAATGGTGTGCTACCCTGATGGCAAAATCAAGGGAATCCAGGAAAAGCTGCGTAGCCATTTTATCTCCCTTCAAAGCTAATCTGGACAGGTTAAGCAAAGGGTGATGAAGGTACCAGGAATCCATCACCTTGGGAACTTTTTGTTCTTCTTCGCCTTTGAGTTTGTCTTCTGCTGCCGGAAGCCAGCGCATGATGGTGCCCAGCTTTTTGTCATAAAAAGAGGGAAGTCCCGCTTTAATCGTTTTCATAACCTCAAGCTCTTTCTCACTCCACTCTACATAGTCCAGCAAGGGAAGCAAAACAGCAAGTTGTACCATGATTTCGGGTGGGGTTTCATAATCGCTTACATAAGCATTGAAATATTTGTGTCCGTTTACCTGCGACCAGCAGCCTGGGCTGTCGATAAGATCTTTTAAACCCTTGTCCAGTATGTCGGGCCAGTGTTTGTATGCTGTTTGCGGTTTTGGGAGCAGCAGGTATATCCTGGCCAGCAAATCCAGGTAAAGGCGTATCATGTCTGGTTCTTTTTCCGGTACTTCTTCGCTAAAAGCGATGAAAGCATCGGCAAGGATGACTTCCTTGCCCTTAGGTAATGGCTTTTTTGAAGGTGGCAGGGAAAATCCCAGTTCCGGCCATTCGCCACCAACGGTGTCGCCTAAGGAGGTTTCGGTTTGTTCAGCATATTCCGATAAGGCAGTCAGGTTTTGCAGGTAGAGCAGGGTAGCAGATTTTGGCCGGATCTGGCTCAAATAAAGAAATCCTGTGCGGGTACCAAACTGGCCTGCATGGATCTTTCCTTCGGTTTGTTCGGGATTATTGTTTTTTCCATTAAACAAAATGTCTTTTGGCCAGCTGGGCATCATCAAATCTTTAACTGGGATCAGGCTGTTGGTATAACGCAGTACGGGTGATCCTTCGCTTTGGTCTACGCTGATGGTAACCTTTTGTTGGCCGATGGCTGATTTAAGTTTCAAATCAATCCCTTGCCGGGGATTTTGTTTGCTTTTTACTACTTCCAGGTTGCTACCGGGGCTATAGGCTGCACGAAAGGAGACGCGTCCTCCATTAGGAAGTTCAGTTTGGATCCAGATGGAATCATTGGTGGCAATCACTTTAAAATTAAAGGGATCTGCATGAAGTTCAAATCGTACTGAGGAATTGCCGGCCAGTTCAGCGCTTGCCGATACGGCCCATGGTGATAATGCGTTCATATCAAGTACCTTTGAGAAATTTATTCATAGTTGCTCTTTTTGCTCTTTAACCAGTCAGCTGCGCAATAACCATCAGTATTTAAGATTTGTTTGAACTTTTTTGTTTTTTCCCATTTGTAGCAAAAGTGACAGGTTTTGTCACTTTATAGTCCAGCTATTGATGCTTTAACTAAATTGATTTTTTTTGTTAAAATGTAAGTTTAACCTTACCTAGATGAAGAAAATAGCGATAAACGTACCTCCTAATTTAGCTGAGGCTTTTGAAAACGCTGACGGAGAAAGTAAAAGGAAAGCTGAGCTTTTTATTAATGCCTGGTTAACGGACTTTTTTAGCAAACAGACGGCTAACGATAGATTATTTGATATCATGAAGAAAGCTACTAAGGAAGCCAGTGCAGCTGATTCAATAGTAGCGATTAATTTTTCAGAGTGGTTTGTTTCGACGGCATCTTTTTTACACCCTGTCACGATGGTAAATGGATAATTGCAATTAAATAAGAGCCTTTAGCCCTGGCTATTTTAGGCCTTAACTTTAGCTCTTTTTATGGTACTTGATAGATGCTTGTAATGTTCAGTTACTTCCGGCATTTGATCGTCTACAGTAGAAAATAGAATCTTGTGTGCCTCGTGCATAATTTTAACTTTCAAAAGCAATTCCTCTTTTTTCGAATTTAGTTCACCAAGCTTAGCATTCAATTCTGAAACCATAATTTGGGCTGCATATTTAGTATACACCTGAAGTGATACACCATACAATTGCAGGGCCTCTTCTAATGTAAAATCACCATCTTTTACAGTTTGGCTGATCACCAGACATTTTCGTTCCATTTGCTTGTGTGCATTTGGCTGTAACTCATCTGCAGTATAACCTTCTTCTTTAAATTTTGAGTTATTGATTAACATATGATATAAAGTTAAGCAATTGTTCTTGATTTTTCAAATCCAAGCCCCCATGCCATTCACTACCTCTAAGAATGGGTTTCATAAAGTCAAATTCTGCCCATTTATAAATTGGAAAGGCCTTTCCGCCTGGATTGCCTGTATAATAATTGGTGTAAATTCTATGAATAGCAGCAAATTCCATGGTACTTAATCTTCGCTTTGCAGTGGTTAAAATATCACGCATTTCTAACCTGTTGGTTGCCGTAAAAAAATGTCTTGCCCAAGCATATCCGCCATCAGTTAAAGCAGCATGAATTAGTATCTTATTAACGGCCATATTGATGTATTGTTTCAAACTGGCAAATAATATTGCTTTTGAAATACCCTTTCTTCTATCTTTTTCCGGTATCCTGAAAAAATCATGATTTATCAGAAGTTCCCCGCGTTTCCAATATAATTTACGGGAAAATGCCAGGCCTTGTGTATCATCTTGAGCTAGCTGATCGTAATACTGTAAAATCATTTCCGGCTCAAGACCGTCTTTAAGATAAATTTCTTTATATAGGGGTGGTGTACAGACCTTACTTAGCACCTCATTTATATCTGCAGCCCACTTTAATAAGTTGAGGTTCTTAAAATGTTGGTTAATAAAATCCGCACAGGACTTATCATCTAAATTAATTTTAAATCCCAGCTTCCTGACCTGTTTTATTTCATCAGGATTGTTTAATGTGTTTCTGACTGTGGTATCAATATGGTTTAGTTGGTATTGCTAATTTAAATATAATTTGTGTGCAAAACACACTTTTAAGAAAATAATATAATTTTTAATAAAAAAATGTTAAAAGATAAATAAGTTGTTTTTGTAATTATAATGTGTAATGCGCTGGATTGCCCTATTGAGGCCGCCCTCGGTTGCAGTGTATTATTAATAGGATTTTCATTCGGGTATCCAAGGCCTCTCAAAGGCCTTGCGTAGGACAGTCATGGCCTTTGGAAGGCCTTGCTGATCCGGGTATGGGGCGATTGTTCAGATCGGTAGAACAGCAGGCCATCACTCTGTGAACTACAAATGGCAATTATCATAAACCTTATAAAAAACAAAAGACTATGGCAAAATTAAAGAAAGGGATTTTCGGCCCTTTATCCGGAAAACTGGGCGCAATAGTAGGGGCCACCTGGATGGGGATCCCCTACATCCGTCAGGCACCCAAACAAAAAACTGATCCTGCCCCGCGGTCGGCCGCCAGGCTTGCCAATGAGGAAAAGATGAAGTTTGTAAACAACCTGCTGGTGCCCTTCCATCCTTATGTAAATATCGGCTTTGCCAACCTTGCCATTGCCAAAACGGCTTTAAATGCAGCTTATTCGCGCAATTTTCATCAGGCTGTAACCGGTGTGTATCCCAATTTGGGGGTAGATTATACCAAAATGGTGATCAGTGCCGGGGATTTGCCGGGCTTAAATGATCCGGTGATGGCCTTAACGGCCCCCGATGTGATGGTTACATCGACCAGAGCAGCTGTTTGCTGGTGCTGTTTAGCATGATCTGCTTTATGTTGGTTACGGGATTATGCTGGTGGTTGCTGCAGCGGTTTTGGCTGAGTTTGTGGAAGAGTAGGGGGTAACATTTTTTAATGTTGGTTGATATAAACCAAAATTAACAACTGTATTATGAAAAATCATCTTCTACTTTCTGCCCTTACGCTCCTGCTATTGTCTTTTGGCAGCTGTAAAAAAAATAATACCGGTGCTCCGGAGCCCCCAACAACAGATCCTGTAGTTTCGGATGCAGATTTTGCGAAAAACTTTGGCGATGCGGCTTCCAGGAGCTTCATCGTTGAAGTTTTCGATGCAACAAATAACCCTGTAAATGGGGCTGATGTTAAAATTGGCAGTATTACTGCACAGACTGATGCCAAAGGTGTAGCTGTGATTAAAAATGCTGCTGTTTTTGAGCGATTTGCTTATGCAACGGTAAAGAAAGCCGGTTACATAGACGGTTCAAGGGCCTTATCGCCAGCAGCAGGAACCAGTAGCATTAAAATAAAGCTGTTTTCGGATAAAGTTACGGCTACTGTAAATTCCGGTGCAGTTAGCAATGTGAGTTTGCCTAATGGTGTGAAGATTACATTTGACGGCAATTTTAAAACAGAAACCGGAACCCCATACACCGGGCAGGTAAATGTAATTTTAAATGGTTTAGAGGCTTCGGATCCGGATTTGTTTAGGAAAATGCCAGGAATGCTGTTTGCCCGCAATGCTGCTGGTGATGCCAGATTGCTGGAAACTTATGGAATGTTGAATGTGGAACTGAGGGGAAGTGCGGGACAAAAGTTGCAAATTGCCAATAAGGCCCAGATAGAGATGAATATTACCAGCGCCCAGTTGAGCACTGCAGCTGCAACCATGCCGCTTTGGCATTTTGATGAGGCACTGGGTTATTGGAAAGAGGAGGGCCTGGCCAATAGGGTTGGAAATAAATATGTTGGAGAGGTTGCCCATTTCTCGTGGTGGAATTTTGATGCGCCAATCCAGTCTCCAATTGTACAGCTGCAGATTAAACTTGTGGATGCGAATGCCCATCCCTTGGCAAATGTTAAAACGGTATTGTTCAGACAAGGTGGTTCTGCTTCAATAGCTTCCGAAACAGCGGTGAACGGAACTGCAAATGGCCCTGTGCCAGCCAACGAGGTTTTTACTTTAAAAGCTTATGATGCTTGTGGCAATGTGGTTTGTACGCAGAATATAGGCCCTTTTACGGTAAATACGACTTTGCCTGATATTGTGCTGAATATGCCTGCAACGCAGTATACTACGATTAGCGGTACTTTAAAAAAATGCGACAATACAAATGTTACCAATGGGTATGTTGTAGTTAATTATGGTCAGCAGACTTTTGCTACCTTGGTGATGAACGGTGCTTTCAGCTTTCAGACTATAATATGCGGGTCGAATGGGATGACCATAATTGCTGAAGATGCGGACAGTCATCAGAATACTGGTACATTGAATTATACTTTGAGCTCACCGGTAACCAATATTGGCAATATACTGGCCTGTAATACCAGTTCGGAATCTATTAGCTATAGCATTGATGGGGGAGCACCGAAAATCATAACGGTAAATATAAATGCCTCATCCTCTTCCGGTGCATTTACGATCAGCGGCGGCAGTCCGGTTCAAATGAATGATATTTCTATCACCGGTAATACTTCAATGCCTGGCATTTATAGCTCTGCATCGGGAATACAGATTATTGGCAACGGATTGACTACCAGTCTGGGTTCGGCACTTAACCAGTTTGCGATCACTTATAACTTGGCGAATGTAGGTGGCGTAGGACAATATATTGATGTTAGTTTTAGCGGAACTTATCAGGAAGTGGTTATGACAGGGATGAGCCAGGGATACAATTTATCGCACACGATTTCGGGTACAGCGCATGTGTTAAGGGATAATTGAGGAGGCGTTCTTTTATTTTACAATCTTGCATCTGCAAACTTGCGGTCGATAAATGATTTGGTATCAAAAATGATTGCGCCCGCTTGTTTGTATTTCTGGTAATCGATGCTCAAAAACTCATTATGGGCAACGGCAATGATGATTGCTTTATATTCCTGGTTTGCCAGGTCTGGGCTTAATGTAATGTTATATTCCTGCGCTACTTCATCTGCATTTGCCCATGGATCATAAACATCTACTTCCATACCAAATTGCTGCAACTCTGTATAAATATCGATAACCCTGGTGTTCCTGATGTCCGGACAGTTTTCTTTAAATGCGAAACCCAGAATGAGGGCTTTTTCTCCTTTTACAGCAGATCCTTTGGCAATCATCATTTTAACCACCTTACTGGCCACAAAAATACCCATGTTTTCGTTCACCCTTCTGCCCGACAGGATGACCTGAGGGGTGTAACCAAGTGCATTGGATTTATGTGCCAGGTAATAGGGATCGACCCCAATGCAGTGCCCACCCACCAGGCCAGGCTTATATTTCAGGAAATTCCATTTTGTTCCTGCAGCTGCAATCACGTCTGCAGTATCAATATCCAGCTTATCGAATATAAGTGCCAGTTCGTTCACAAAGGAGATATTTACATCCCGCTGGGCATTTTCTATGGCTTTTGAGGCCTCAGCAACTTTTATGCTTGGGGCTTTGTGGGTACCTGCGGTAATGATGCTGGCGTATAGTCCGTCAATCCAGTCGGCCACTTCGGGAGTAGAACCAGAAGTAACCTTGATGATTTTGGTAAGCGTGTTTACTTTGTCGCCAGGGTTGATCCTTTCCGGGGAATAGCCGCAATAAAAATCGCTATTGTATTTTAAACCGGAGTGTTTTTCCAGGATGGGTACGCAATCCTCTTCGGTACAGCCCGGGTAAACGGTAGATTCATAAATGACCACATCTCCTTTTAACAGGTACTTTGCCAGCATTTTAGAAGCACTAAGCAAGGGTTTTAAGTCGGGCGCCTTAAACTGATCAATAGGGGTAGGTACCGTTACGATGTAAACATTGCAGTCTTCTAATAAGGATTGATTGGAGGATAGGGTAAGACCTTTACCAAGTACATTTTGTAGTGCGTTCAGGTCTGCCTCTTTGGTGCGGTCTATGTTTGCAGTAAGGTCTTTTATTCTTTCTTCATCAATATCAAAGCCCAATACCTGGTACTGTTTGGCAAATTCAATGGCCAGGGGTAGCCCTACATAGCCTAATCCGATAATTGCAATATGTGGCTTATTTGCTGCTGACATGCAGGCAAACATACGTAATTATTTAATGTTGGAATTAATGGGGTAAAGACTTTCAAGGTTTTTTGTTGTTGATGGCTATGTTGGTGTTGTTTCTAGGGCTAAAACAACTGGCGTTATCAAAATAATTCTTTTATTAGTAGTTATTTCAGTTATTCTTGTATAGTTTTGCTAACAGTAAACAATTTAAATGAATAAGGGGAGGAGATAATATCAATTCCCTTTATTTTTCTTTTTTACTTCCTCATAAAGTTCAATAACCCTTCTTTGAAGATCAATTACTTCTTCCTCTTTTTTAGCCAGTTTGATTTTAAGCATATTCACATGCATAGAGTGCTTTGATTGCGGGTTTTCTCCATCGGTAGCCATTAAATCCATAATGGATGCTTCCAGCAGGGTCGCAATTTGCCCTAGCCTTTTCAAATTGATATCCGTAATGCCATTCTCAATTTTAGAAAAAGCAGGAATGGAAATATTTAACTGTTCGGCAACCTCTCTTTGGCTCCATCCTTTTTTTTGTCGGAAACGTTTGATGTTTTTACTTATTGTGTTCATTGCTTTCTTTTAAGGATGTTGGAATATCCGTTAAAGAACAATTTTCAGGCCTAAATTTTAATTATTGTGCCGATCTGGAATAAATACTTAATATTATGGCATAATAAATGATAGGTTATCAAATTCATTGGTTAATTGTATTTATCGATTATTATTTTACATTTGACTTGGATAATAAATAATGCCCGGGGGGGAAATAAATGAAGAAAAATCTACTAACTGTCCTATTAATTCTACTATTGGGGAGTGCCACATTTGCACAGATGAACGGCAACTATAACTACAGTATTGCTGTAAATGGCTACAGCCTGATGCAAATGCCTAAAATTTTAAACCAGAAAAACGCAGAGAAGTTTTCAGATTTTTCATTTCGAGGCGGGATGATCAAGTTTAACGACAACCAGATCAGCTATAGGCTGGGTGGAAGTTATCTGAAAAATGACGTGGAACTGGTAAATAACTGTGTGGGTTGTCAGGAAGCCAATGGTAAAATGACGGATTATGCTTTTAAGCTTGGTTTTGAAAAGAACATTAATTTTTCAAGGATTCAGCCGTATTTTGGGTTTGATATTGGTTTCAGGTACAATAAGTTTGATGGAACACTAGTAAGTACAAATGATGCGTTTGACTCAAGAGATGTGGGATCTTCAACTTTAGGTCCTAATGGGGTAGAGACCAGCAAAACTGGTTTTACCGCTGCTCCGGTTATTGGTATCAAAATTAACCCCGTTTCGATGATCTCTCTCTTTGCAGAAAGCAACCTGGAAATGTTCTATTCTTATGAACGACAGGAGATGGTGGCAGCTGATGCTAACAATACAAGAACCCTAAATAAATACAATAAAACGGAATGGTTATTAAATCCGGTTACGGTAGGGATACAAGTCCATTTGGGGAGCATTAAATAGTTTAGAATCACTGTGTCACAATTTAATCACAATTCAATTTATTTGATATATTTGCAAGCGATATATATCAACTAACATCTACCCTATGAAAGTTACATATAAAAATATAAAATTACGTCTCTTACTCATGCAAAAATTTACTGTGCTCAATCTGATTTGCGCTGCTGCTCATTAAATTATATACCATTATCCTCTCTCTACACTAAATATGAACTTTAAAAGAACGATAACTGCAATACTTTTTATATTTTCCTTTCTGGTCTGTCAACAGGCTTTTTCTCAAGCTAATTATGCCAATGTGAAGGTAGACGAATTGTCTGATGCGCAGATTTTGCAGATGATCAAAAGGGCTGAATCCATAGGGTATACCGAAGCGCAGCTGGAGCAGATGGCTGCAGCGCAGGGGATGAAACCTGAGGAGGCCCAGAAATTGAAATTAAGGGTTGAAAAATTACGTAAACAAGGATCTGCAGCTACACAGGTCGATACCAAGGTGGTTAGCACTGGTCGCGAAAACAGTGAAACTACTGATGGTGGGGCTGTTGACAATGAAAAAAAGATAAAGGATGAAGAGATTGGTCCTAAAATATTTGGGGCGGAGTTGTTCAGGAATGGGAGTATAACTTTTGAACCGAATCTGCGTATAGCTACACCTAAAGGTTATGTAATTGGGCCTGATGATAAGTTGTTGATCGATTTAACGGGCGATAATGAGGCCAGCTATAACTTGCAGGTTAGTCCTGAAGGGATAATTAATTTACAATATGTTGGTCGGATTGCAGTTGGAGGATTGACCATTGATCAGGCAACATCGAAGATTCGTACTGCAATGGGTAAAACTTACCCTTCCTTACGCTCTGGACGTACCAATCTGGCCATTAATTTAGGAAATATCAGAAGTATCAAAGTAGTATTGACTGGTCAGGTTACCAAGCCCGGCACTTATACATTGTCATCACTGGCTACAGTTTACAATGCATTATATGCTTCTGGTGGGCCTTCTCAAAATGGCTCCTTCCGTAAAATACAACTGATCCGCAACAATAAGGTAGTTTCTACTATTGATGTATATGATTTCTTATTACGTGGAATTCAGCAGGACAATATCCGTTTGCAAGATCAGGATGTGATCAATATACCTGTTTACGACAAGCGGGTTGAGATTCTGGGTGAAGTAAAAAATGGGGCCTTATTTGAAGTGGTTACAGGAGAAACTTTGCAGGATCTGATTGGCTTTGCTGGTGGTTTTACTACACAGGCTTATACAGCTAAGATCAAATCTTTCCAGAATACAGACAAGGAACGTCGTATAATAGATATTGCTGCTGTTGATTTTGGAACTTATGCGCCTAAAAATGGTGATAAATATGTGGTTGAAGCAATTTTGGATCGGTTCCAGAATAGAGTAGAGATTCTTGGAGCTGTTTTTCGCCCGGGATTGTATGAGTTGGGAAATGGACTTACTTTAAAAGGCTTGATCACTAAAGCTGACGGCTTAACCGAAGATGCATTCTTGAACAGGGGCTATATAAATCGCTTAAATGCAGACAATACGCAAAGCTTAATTTCTTTTGATGTAGCCAAAGTTATAGCAGGTACGCAGGAGGATGTAGTTTTACAAAGAGAAGATAAAATAACCATTTCTTCCTTATTTGATTTACGTGATGAATATAAAGTAACTATTCAGGGCGAGGTGCGCGCTGGAGGTACATTTGATTATGCAGATAACATGACGCTTGAGGATGTGATTCAGATGGCTGGTGGTTTTAAAGAAAACGCTACTGCTAAAAGAATCGAGATTTCACGTAGGATAAAAAATAGTGATGCAAAATCTGTTTCGGCTAAAACCGCACAGGTATTTACTGTTGGAGTTGATCAGAATTTGAGGGTAATAGACAAGAAATTTGTGTTAAAACCATTTGATGTGATTGCCGTTCGGAGTTCTGAAGGGTATCAAGTGCAAAAACAAGTTAAGTTGGAAGGGGAGGTGTTGTATCCTGGACTTTACACGATTACCCAGAAGAACGAACGGATCTCTGATCTGATCAAAAGAGCTGGAGGCTTGACTCCGACAGCTTATACTGAAGGGGCTTCTTTAAAGAGACCGGGAGCTGAAAAGGTGAATCCGGGAGATAAAAATGCGATTGATAATAAGGAGGAAGATGATAAAAAGTTTTTGAATTTAAAACGCGCGCAGGAAGCCGGTGTTAAGGATACAATTAAGGCAGAAGTGGAACAGAAGTTAATTCAATCAGATTTAGTTGGTATAGATCTGGAAAAGATTTTGAGAAAACCGCAATCCAGGTACGATTTAATTGTTGAAGATGGTGATGTCATCAGGGTGCCAAGACAATTGCAGACTGTAAAAGTTACAGGTGAAGTTTTAAATCCAAATAGTATAGTTTATTTGCCGGGAAAAAGTTTTCAGCAATATGTAAATGGGGCTGGAGGATTTACCTCAAGCGCTTTGAAAAAAGGAGCATATATTAAGTATGCAAATGGCTCTGTTGAAGCAGGAAGTAAGTTTTTGTTCTTTAATAATTATCCGAAGGTAAAACCTGGAGCAGAAATATTAGTACCTAAGAAGGCAGAAAGAGAAAGAATGACAGCTCAAGGATGGATTGGATTGGGAACAGCAGTTGCGTCACTTGGGGCTATTATCGTAAGTTTATTGAGATGATAGAAAGCTGAAGAGTGTTATTGATATTAAAAATTACCAAAAAATGGCAATTGAGCGTTCGCGTAGCGAAATAAATAGAGAAAGTGATGAGATTTCTTTAAATGAACTTACTCATCAAATAGGTGAATGGTATAGGTTTTTCCTGAAAAAGTGGTTAGTTATCATTATTTTTGGATTTATTGGAGCTGCATTGGGATTAACATATTCTCTATTTAAAAAACCTGTTTATACTGCTTCTACAAATTTTGTTTTAGAAAATTCTGAAAGTGCTGGATTAGGACAATATGCCGGATTAGCCTCAATGGTTGGTATTGACATTGACAGTAAAGGTGGGATTTTTCAAGGGGATAATCTTTTAGAGCTGTATAAATCAAGAAAAATGATTCAGCAAACCTTACTTAGTATTGTGGATTCAAATTCTAAGAAACTGTTAATTGACTATTATATAGAATTCAATAAACTTAAGGAATCGTGGGTTGAAAAGCCGGGACTTAAAGAAATACACTTTTCCAACAGCTTTAACGGAACTGGGAAGTCGTATTCTAAAGATGTTCGTCTTCGTGATAGCATTTTGGGTGTAATAGTAAATGACATAAATACTAATTATTTGACAGTTGGAAAGCTTGATAAAAAATCAAGTATAATAAAAGTCGACGTCAAGTCAAAAGATGAAGAATTTGCCAAACTACTCAATGACTATATCGTTAAAAATGTAAGTGAGTTTTACATACAGACTAAAACTAAAAAGGCACTAGAAAATGTGATGATTTTAACCAAGAAAACTGACTCTGTTAGAAATGTAATGAATGGGGCAATATATACTGCTGTAGCTGTTGCTGATGCGACTCCAAATTTGAATCCAACGCGGCAGGTTCAACGCACAGTCCCAACGCAAAGAGCCCAGTTCTCTGCAGAATCAAATAAGGCGCTTCTAAGCTCTTTGGTGCAGAATCTTGAGATGGCAAAGTTATCCCTGCTTAAAGAGACACCGCTGATACAAGTAGTAGATCAGCCTATCTATCCTTTAAAGGTCGAGGCGTTTGGAAAATTAAAGGGAATAATTGTTGGTGGATTTTTAGGGGGATTTATTATTATAATAATATTAATTGTTAGTAAATTATTTGGAACTCAGGGTTCATAAAAATATAGATATATATATATATGTTGGATTTAAAGAATAAAAGTATTTTAATAACTGGAGGGACAGGTTCTCTGGGAAAAGCATTAACAAAAGAGATTTTGTCAAAATATCCTGAGGTAAGAAGACTTATCATTTTTTCTAGGGATGAGCAAAAGCAATTTCAGATGGCTCAGGAATATCCAGAAAAACAATATCCACAGATAAGATTCTTTATTGGAGACGTAAGAGATTCACAAAGATTGACCAGAGCTTTTAAAGGTGTAGATTACGTTATACATGCGGCTGCAATGAAACATGTCCCGATAGCTGAATATAATCCTGACGAGTGTATTAAGACAAATATAAATGGCGCACAAAACGTTATTCATGCTTGTTTTGAGACTAATGTGCAAAAGGTAGTTGCTTTGTCTACTGACAAGGCTTGTGCGCCAATCAATTTATATGGTGCAACAAAATTAACATCAGATAAACTTTTTGTCGCGGCAAATAATATAAAAGGGAATAGTCCGATTATCTTCTCGGTAGTGCGATATGGTAATGTAATGGGATCAAATGGATCTGTAATTCCATTTTTTTTAAATAAAAGAACAGAAGGAAAATTGCCTATTACCGATGCTGAAATGACACGCTTTAATATTTCACTGCAGGGCGGAGTAGATATGGTTATGCATGCACTGGGTAACGCTTGGGGTGGAGAGATATTTATCCCAAAGATACCATCTTATAAAATAACTGATGTTGCTACTGCTATTGGTCCAAATTGTGAACAGGTTCTGGTAGGAATCAGACCAGGGGAAAAGGTTCATGAAGAGATGATTACACCTTCTGATTCTTTTTACACCTATGATTTGGGGAAATATTATACGATTTTACCGGCAACTCACCATTGGAGCATTGAAGATTTCAAAAGTACTTTTAATGCTCAGCTGGTAAAGCCAGGTTTCGCTTACAATTCTGGTGAAAACACGGAATGGGAAACGGTAGATACATTGCGATCTTTAATTAAAGAACATGTTGACGTAAGTTTTAACTACAATGAATAATAACGTGGTTATTCCATATGGAAAGCAGAATATTACTCAAGAAGATATTAAAAAGGTTATTGAGGCTTTGCAATCTGATTACCTTACCCAAGGGCCAAGGATTTTGCAGTTTGAGCAGGAATTTGCTAAGTACATAGGCTGTGAATATGCAGTTGCAGTGAGCAATGGTACGGCCGCTCTTCACCTGTGTACGTTGGCCTTAGGTGTAAAAGAAGGTGATAAAGTAATTACAACCCCTATTACTTTTGCTGCATCGGCAAACTGTGTGCGCTACTGTGGAGGGGAGGTCGTATTTTCCGATATTGACTCCGAAACTTATCTGATTGATATTGAGAAGATAAAATCGCTGCTTGACGCAAGCCCGAAAGGAACTTACAAAGGAATTATTCCTGTCGATTTTGCAGGTAGAGCAGTCAATTTGGAGGAGCTTAAGAAATTAGCGAAGGAGTATGATTTATGGATTATTGAAGATGCCTGTCATGCTCCTGGTGGTTACTTTATTGATAAAAATGGGATTCAGCAAAATTGTGGAAACGGTAATTTTGCTGATTTAGCTATTTTTTCATTTCATCCTGTAAAACACATTGCTTGTGGTGAAGGAGGTATGATTACAACTAATAATAGGGCGCTATACGAAAAATTACTTGTTTTACGTTCACATGGCATTACAAAACAGAGTGATGTATTTACCAATTCTATTGAATTGGCCGGTGGGAGGGAAGAATATCCAGGTTGGTATATGGAAATGCAAACTTTAGGCTTCAATTACCGTTTAACTGATTTTCAGGCTGCTTTAGGTTCCAGCCAATTAAAAAGAGCTGATCAAGGGCTTCTTAAAAGAAGGCAAATAGCCTCAAAATACTATAATTCATTTATTGAAAAAGAATATATTCTAGGACAATCAGGAGTAGTTGAAGGGCATGCCTATCATTTATATATTATTGAGGTTGAAAACAGGTTGGGCCTTTATAATTACTTAAAAGATCATAATATTTACGCTCAAATACACTATATCCCATGCCATTTAATGCCTTACTATAAGGAAATTGGATGGAAGGAAGGAGATATGTCAAATTCAGAACAATATTATAGGCACTGTATAAGTTTACCAATGTTTCCATCTTTAAAAGATGAAGAACAAGATTATGTGATCGCAAAAATATATGAGTTCTTTGAAAGTTAAAGTATATACCTATTCAGAGAGTGCTACAATTATTACTTATAGTGAGTTAAGTGCTTTGCAAGCACTCACACCTATGCCCATTACCAGGAAAGAGATTCTAGCCAATATGATAGTCTTGAATGGAGTTGTTTATTCCTTAAATAATAATGGTAAGAAAAGGTCTATTTCGGAAATATCTGAAGCATTAATAATTACCGGTAAAAGTGGAACTTTTTATGCATAAACCCAGAATTCTCTTTAGGGCTGATGGAAATAATAAAATTGGTTTAGGGCATATTATGAGATGCATTGCATTATCGGAGATGCTTAGTCCAAACTTTAATTGTGTTTTCTTAATTTCAAAACCGAGTTTAGAACTACAATCTATTATACGAACTTTTGGAGATCTGATTGAATTAAAATCCAATACTAAAATAGATGAGTTATTTGAAATAACCCCATTGTTACTGTCAACAGATATTGTTGTAACAGACGGATATGATTTTAACAATGTTTATCTTAAATATATTAAGTGCAGAGTTCATAAGCTGGTTGTGATCGATGATTTAGCAAAAGGTGAATTTATTGCAGATTTAGTAATTAATCATGGTGGAGAATACATAAAGGATAAGTACAAAACGGAATCATATACGAGGCTTCTAATTGGATTTGATTATCTTATTGTTAGAAAAGCTTTTATTCAAGCTTTGACCAAAAATAGAGTGATAGATGAGATAGAAACAGTTTTTATTTGTATGGGGGGCGCCGATCCTTTTTCTGTCACGACAAAAGTTATAAAGGCATGTATAAAATCTGGATTTGTTAAAAATATTATAGTTGTTATTGGAAATGCTTATGTTAATACAAATGACTTAATAAATTTGATCGAGAATGAAAATGAAGGCATTAATATAAAGTTAGAAAGAAATTTAAGTGCTGAACTTATGGTTGATATGATTAGTGCTTGCCAACTTTCTATTTGTCCTGCAAGTTCCATTTCTCTAGAGGTTTGTTGCGTTAAATCAGGATTATTAACTGGTACTGTAATTGATAATCAGTTTGCAATACACGAACAATTAATTCGTAAAGGCTGTGCAATGAGTATTGGGGATTTTAATAAAGCCACGATTGAAGATATTATTACCGCCCTTAATGAGGTAAATTCTGTTGAAAGGATAAATGAGCTAATTAGATGTCAAAAATTGGCTACAATGAGGGTACACAATGAAGAATTATTAAAGGAATTCATGAAATTAAGTTTATGAGCAATTATAAGTTCGGTATTTTAGCTAGTGGGAGATTAGGATTTATTTGTCTAAATGAAATTCTTAAGCAGGTTTTTGTTGGTTTTGTATTCACAGACTCTAAGTCTAATAATATCATAGATTTATGCAATAGCATTAATTTACCAGTATTTGTAGGAAATCCTAGAAATGAGAAGTCAGAGTTATTTTTAAAACAATTTGATGTAGATTTTATTTTATCTATTAATTACTTATATCTGGTTGATGAGTCTATCTTTGATTTCCCTAAAGGATATGCGATTAATTTTCATGGTTCTTTACTGCCGAAGTATCGAGGGAGGACTCCTCATGTTTGGGCAATAATAAATAATGAGATTCAAACTGGTATTACAGCGCATTTAATCTCAAAAAATTGCGATGAGGGAGATATTGTATATCAGGAGGTTATTCCCATTGGTCCTGATACAACGGGAGGGGATATTTTAGCCGAATTTGAAAGACGGTTTCCGATTTGTATTAAATCAGTAATAGAAAGTATTGAAAATGGCTCAATAAAACCAGTTGCCCAAAATAATGAGCACGCAACTTATTATGGAAAGAGAAGTCCTAAAGATGGAATGATAAATTGGAATTGGCAAAAAGAAAGGATAAAAAATTGGGTGAGGGCACAGGCAAAACCTTATCCTGGAGCATTCTCATATGTTAACGATAAAAAAATTATTATTCATAAAGTGAAATTTGTTGATATAGGTTTTGCTGATAACGATGTTAATGGAGAAGTAATTAGTGTACAAGAAGGAATTGTTGTAAAAACACAAAATGGAGCCCTAATGCTTATAGATTATGAAGTGGAGGGATCCTTTAATTTTGAAATAGGAGATATATTATATGCAAGAGATTAAAATAGGTAATTATACAATTAGTCCAAATCATAAACCATTCCTAATCGCAGAAATGAGTGGTAATCATAACAGGTCTATAGACAATGCTTTAAAAATAATTGATGCAGCAGCAAAGGCCGGTGCTCATGCTATAAAACTTCAGACTTATACTGCTGATACATTGACGATTGATGTTTCTCATGGAGAGTTCAATATTACAGATTCGAAATCTTTGTGGAATGGAAGGAATTTGTATAATTTATATGAGGAAGCCCATACCCCCTGGGAATGGCATAAAGCTTTATTTGAACGTGCCAAAGAAAAAGAAATTTTGATTTTTAGTACACCATTTGATGATACTTCAGTTGATTTTCTTGAGGAATTAGGTGTTCCAGCGTATAAAGTAGCCTCTTTTGAGAATAATCATTTACCATTGTTACGAAGAATAGCAAAAACTGGTAAGCCTGTGATCATGTCGACAGGTATTTCAACTCTTGCAGATATTGAAATCGCTGTACGGACTCTTAAAGAGAATGGATGTAAGGAACTAATTTTATTGAAATGTACAAGTACATATCCTGCTACTCCGGAAAATACCAATTTACTTACAATACCTCACATGGCGGAATTGTTTAATTGTTATGTAGGATTGTCTGATCATACAGTTGGGGTAGGAGTATCTATTGCATCTATTGCATTGGGCGCTAGAGTGATAGAAAAACATTTTACAATTAATCGGTCTGAAGGTGGAGTGGATTCTGCGTTTTCAATGGAACCAGATGAATTTAAGATCTTAGTTCAAGAAACTGAACGGGCTTTTCTATCTTTGGGCAAAGTTAGTTATGGAATTCTAGAGGAGGAAAAGAAAAGTCTAACTTTTAAAAGATCAATTTATGTAGTTGAAGATATGAGAGAAGGAGATCTTTTCACCGAAAAGAATATACGAATAATTCGTCCTGGATTAGGTCTTTCTCCTAAGTATTTCGAACAAATAATTGGGAAAAGGATTGCTAAAGATGCAAAAAGAGGCACAGCATTGACATTTGATTTAATTTAGAACCGTATAGTTAATTTATGAAAAAGTGTTTAGCAATAATTACAGCCAGAGGAGGAAGTAAACGTATTCCGCGTAAAAACATTAAAAATTTTCTAGGTAGTCCAATTATTAAATATTCAATTGATGCAGCATTACAAGCTGGATGTTTTGATGAGGTGATGGTATCCACTGATGATGATGAAATAGCAGCATTGGCACTTGCTTTAGGGGCGAAGGTGCCATTTACGAGATCAAAGGAAAATTCGAATGACTATGCAACCACTGCAAATGTTATTAGTGAAGTATTAAGTAATTATAAAAGAGATGGTGAATCTTTTGAATACGCGTGTTGTATTTATCCAACAGCGCCGTTCGTTACTGCTGAAAAGCTTAAAATAGCATATCAAAAACTAAAGGACAGTAGCGCGAAAACCTTGGTTCCTGTTGTTAGCTTTGGGTTTCCAATCTTAAGATCATTTAATATCGAAAATGGACTTGTGAAAATGAATTGGCCTGAGTACATGCAATCCAGATCTCAGGACTTACCACCTGCTTATCATGATTGTGGGCAGTTCTATTTTATTAATACTGAAGCTTTTCTGGATACAAAGCAATTGTTTACAGACCATACCATTCCTTATGAAATGCCAGAGTCCGAAGTTCAAGACATAGATAATGAAGAAGATTGGAAGGTTGCAGAAATTAAATACACCTTTCTTTTAGAAAAAACAAGAATAAAAAAGGATGTATAAAGTACTTGTTATAGGTTGTGGAAATATAGGTGCTTTGTATGATATAAATACAAATGAGATAACGACTCATACCAAGGCATGGCACTCTTATCCTGATAAGGTAGATGTTACAATATTTGATACTGATGCAAATCTTCTTAATTTAATAAGTGATCATTATTCTTGTAAATCTGTCGAAAATATTTCTGTAAAAACACTTTCAGCTTTTGATTGTATTAGCATATGTACTCCAACTTATACACATGCTGAAATATTGCATAATGCTTTTTTAGCGAATGTGAAGACTATTATTTGTGAGAAACCAATTTCCTTAAAAGAGAGTGACTTTAATAAATTAATAAGATCATATCAGGGCAATAACTCTAGGGTTTTGGTTAATTATATTCGAAGGTTTCTTCCATCATTTTCTGATCTAAAAAGAACATTTGAAGAATTAATGATTGATAATTCGATTACAAATATTAGTGTACGATATCAACGAGGGTTTTTGAATAATTGTAGTCATGCATTTGATCTTATAGAATATTTATTCGATAGAAAATTGCTGTTAGATGATGTTACTATTCATAACTCTGTAAATGATCATTTTGATTATGACCCTACAATCTCTTTGCAGGGGTATTGGAATGCAATTAACGTAAGTGTTCAGGGACTCAGTAACATTTTATTTTCCTATTTTGAGATAGATATTTTTTTAACAAAGCATAAGATATCTATAAAGAACTCCGGAGATACAATAGAATTTTTCGAATCAAATTCAGAAGGTGTTTTTTTTAAACCTTTGAATTTAGATATTCAAAAATCTCAGTACAACTGTTTAAAAAATTATATGAAATTTGTAATAGATGAGGTGCTGCTATTAATGGATGGGACAATTCTAGCAGACAACTTTATAGATGCGATTGATCTAAACCAAAGAATGTTAAAATATATAAAAAACTAATATGGCAAAATTGGCAATTAATGGAGGGGAACCAATAAGGTCATCTCTTTTTCCAGCATATAATACTATTGGCGAAGAGGAAAAAAAGGCTGTTTTAAAAGTACTTGAAACGGGAAATCTATCGCAGTTTTTGGGTGCATATCATAGTGATTTTCTTGGTGGACCAAATGTTAGGGAATTTGAAAGAGAATGGGCAAGTGCATTCAATGTAGAACATGCAATTTCTGTGAATTCAAATACGTCCGGTTTGTTTACTGCAATTGGAGCAATAGGTATTCAGCCCGGGGATGAAGTGATTGTATCTCCTTATTCGATGTCTGCAAGTGCAATTGCGCCGCTTATATATGGCGGTATACCAGTTTTCGCGGATATAGACCCTATATCCTTTTGCATGGATCCTAAAAGCATTGAATCAAAGATTACAGTGCGTAC
This sequence comes from Pedobacter heparinus DSM 2366, assembly GCF_000023825.1. NCBI lineage: Bacteria > Pseudomonadati > Bacteroidota > Sphingobacteriia > Sphingobacteriales > Sphingobacteriaceae > Pedobacter > Pedobacter heparinus. Next base: position 4,740,298 of record NC_013061.1, on the reverse strand, counting down.
CAAGGCAATTCTTGTAGTTCATATTTTTGGACATCCAGCAGATATGGATGCTATAATGTCACTTGCAAAAAAGCATAATTTATATGTTATTGAGGATTGTGCTCAATCACCTATGGGTAAATATAAAGGCAATTATGTCGGAACAATTGGGCATCTAGGGGTCTTTAGTTTAAATTATCACAAACATATTCATACAGGAGAAGGAGGTGTGATTACCACAAACAGTACTGACCTTGCTGAAAGATGTCAGATGATTAGAAATCATGCTGAGAACGTAGTGGAACCAAAAGGTGTAAAAGACCTTACTAATTTGATGGGCTATAATTTTCGCATGACAGAGATCGAATGTGCGATTGGAATACAGCAATTGAAAAAATTGCCAGGATTATTGGTGGAAAGACAGGCTAATGTAGAAGATTTAAATCGACAACTATCTACATTTCCCATCCTTGGGTTGCAACCTGAACTAATCGATGGTTCGGTACATACATACTATATTCACCCGATCAAATTTAATAAAGACCTAGCGGGCGTGCACAGAGATGTTTTTGTAAATGCATTGAAGGCGGAATTGCCGTCTGCAATATTAAGAGAAACGGCACCGTTGATTGGCGCAGGGTATGTTAAGCCCCTATATCTGCAATCTATATATCAGGAACGTGCAGCCTGGGCATTTGGACATCAATCCGTTGATCAAAGTACATTAAATTACGAAAAGGGACTTTGTCCGATAGTAGAACATATGCATTTTGAAGCACTTTTTACGCATGAATTTATGCGACCTGGAATGACTAAATCAGACATTCAAGATGTTATAAACGCATTTGAAAAGGTATTTGACAATATTGATGAATTAGAGAAAATTGAGACCAACGCTTAAAGGTAAAGTTTTATTTGTATTTGCAGATCCAGGCGGGGCTAAACCTTGTTTAGCCTTAATGGAGGAGTGTGAAGCTGATGTTTTAGCTATTTCTGATAGGTCCGCTCCATTTTATGATGATTTTAATGCCAAAGTACAAATAGCAAATGGTAGCGCAGTAGCATTTCTAAAAGCTAATCGCCCTGATTTGGTTTTTACGGGAACCTCATATACTTCCGATCTGGAGCAATTGTATATTAGTGCAGCAAAGGAGTTAGGTATTTTATGCTATTCTTTTGTGGACCATTGGACTTCCATCTCTAAGAGGTTTTTAAATAAAGAGGGCAAAATGATATTACCAAATCATATTTGGGTGATAGATCAACGAGCTAAAGAAATGGCGATTTCCGAAAATATTCCTACAGATAAGTTGGTTATTTCGGGTAATCCATATCATCAATGGTTAGCGAAATGGAGTCCTAAGCTTTCCAAACAAGATTTTTTAAAAACACTTGAGATCAATAGTGATCTGGTAGGTAAGAACATCATTGTGTATGCACCTGATCCTCTTTCTAATGTGAATGGAATCGATTTATATGGCTTTGATGAAATAACAGCAACTGAAATGCTGATTGAGGAGCTCTTCGCAAATGAGAGGGTTGTAAGGAAATGGGTGATTTTAGTTAAACCTCATCCGAATCAGGATATAGAGAAATTAAAAGATATTGTAAATAGACATCCGGATGTATTTCTACTAAATTTTGGTATATCTGCAAATGATGCGATCTACTTTGCAGATGTTGTGGTCGGATTTTTCTCTTCGTTTCTTATTGAAGCGGAAATTATTGGAAAATCTGTGGTTAGGTTTATACCCAAAAACCTGAGTAATGATCCCTTGGAGGAATTAAACATAGGAGTAAAAACGGATTCTTCAAAATTAATTCAGGAAATTTCAAAATATTTGTAATGGAAATTAATAAAAATATATTTATCCGAGGAAATCATATTGATCTCAGGCTGCTCACTAAGGAGGATATTTCTGGCAATTATTCAAATTGGCTGAACGACCCCGAGATTACTCATTATAACTCTCATGGGCGGTTCCCTGCCACAAATGAAGATCTTGTAAATTATGTTGAACAGTCAAGGATTTCAAGGAATGCATTGGTATTAGCAGTAGTTGACCAGGCTACACAAGCTCATATTGGAAATGTAAGCCTTCAAAGTATAAATTGGATTGACCGTAATGCTGAAATAGCATTTCTTTTAGGCGAGAAAGCATATTGGGGGAAAGGTATAATGCTTGAGGCCGGCGAAATGCTTATAAACCATGGCTTTAAAATGTTAAATTTACACAGGATTTATTGTGGTACTTCTTCAGAAAATGTTGGGATGCAAAGACTAGCTCTAAAATTAGGAATGATTGAAGAAGGGCTTAGAAAGGACGCACTCTATAAACAAGGTAAGTATGTAGATGTTATTGAATATGGCATCTTATCCAAAAAAATATGAAGTATTGTAAAAAGTGTTTACAGGTAGATACCAGGCCGGGGACTAAATTTGACGAGTTTGGAGTATGCCCTGCATGTAATTATTTTGAATCTTTAAAGTCTGTTGACTGGGATGAACGCCGAAAAGAATTGGATGATATTGTGGCATTTGGAAAGGCTAATTCCCATTCTGGCTATGATTGTATTATTGGGGTCAGTGGTGGAAAAGACAGCACAAGACAAGCTTTCTTTGTTAAGGAGGTACTTAAGATGAATCCTCTGTTAGTTTCTTTGAGCTATCCTCCTGAGCAAATCACTCAAAGAGGTGTTGATAATGTCTCAAATATGATTAACCATGGATTTGACTGTATTACTATAAATCCAGCGCCAGGTGTATGGAGGAATCTCATGGCTAAGGGTTTTTTTGAATATACGAATTGGGCAAAATCGACAGAATTGGCTCTATTTAGCAGTGTTCCAAGACTCGCTATTGCTTATCAGATCCCTTTGATTTGGTGGGGAGAGAATGCAGCCTTACAATTGGGCGATTTAAATGTAATGGGTAAAAATGGTAGTGATGGAAATAATCTTCGGAAAATGAACACGCTTGGAGGTGGTGATATCACCTGGCTCCTAAGTGAGGAAGTAAAAAAGACGGATATCTTACAGTATAATTATCCTTCAGAAAAGGAAATAAGTGATGCTGATTTAAGAATTACCTTCTTAGGTTATTTTTGGAAGGATTGGTCTTTAATAGATAACGGTAACTTTTCTGCGCTCAGAGGACTTGATGTTAGGAATGAACCTCCCCAAGATATTGGAGACCCATTTGGTATTACATCTTTAGATGAAGATTGGGTTGGGATGAATCAAATGATTAAATACCTGAAATTTGGATTTGGTCGAATCAGTGATTATGTGAATGAAGATATTCGCTTGGGAAGGATGACCAGAGAAGAAGCTATCATCTTGAATAAAAAATATGATGGGGCGTGTTCACCAAAATATATTAAAAGTTTTTGTGATTATATTGGAATAACCGAAAGTGAATTTTGGACACATATTGACAAATCTGTAAATAAGGATTTGTTTGAGAAAGATGGATCAGGTAAATGGGTGGCTAAATTTGAAGTTGGGGTCGGATTATGAATTTAAAACAAAATATTGTGATCATAGATTATGGAGTGGGTAATACTTTTTCCGTATCAAATGCAATTAAACATTTAGGATATAGGAAGGTAACCATATCAGATCAGGAAAGTGTAATCGATAATGCGGATGTTCTGATATTACCTGGTGTGGGCGCCTTTGAAGAGGCGATCAATAACCTTAAAAGCCTTGGGCTAGATGAAATACTTCATAAAACTATTTTAGTGCGTAAAAAGCCCATCTTAGGGATTTGTGTAGGCATGCAGCTAATGGCTACATTTTCTGAGGAAAATGGTATCCATAATGGATTAAATTGGATTGAGGGTAAGGTGACCAAGTTGGATTTACCGGCAGAATTTGCTGTTCCTCATGTTGGCTGGAATAATGTTACTTATAGCAATCCTTTATTTGGTGTCATTCCATCGGAGTCTAATTTCTATTTTGACCATAGCTTTCATTTTGATTGTGAGAAGAAATATGTTACTGGCTATTCGGATTACGGATTAAAGGTAACAGCTTCTATTCAAAAAGAAAATGTATTTGGCGTTCAATTTCATCCGGAGAAGAGCCAAACAAATGGCTTAAAACTATTTAGAGGTTTTTTTAATTTAATAAAATAACGTGTTAAAAAAAAGAGTAGCAGCCAATTTAGTTGTAAAAGACGGCATAGTAGTCCAAAGTATCGGCTTTAAAAAATATTTGCCAGTTGGTAAACCAGAGATCGCTATTGAATTCCTAAATCAATGGGGCATTGACGAAATTATTCTTACAGACATCAGTGCAACTCGCAAACAATCCGGTCCTGATTTTGACATGATTAGAAGAGCTGCACAGAAATGTTTTGTGCCATTAACTGTTGGTGGGGGAATTTCCAATACCGGCCAAATGAAAGAACTTTTGCACAATGGCGCGGATAAGATCTCCTTAAATAATGCAGCTATAACCACTCCTGAATTGATCACTGAAACGGCCCATATTTTTGGTGGACAATGTGTGGTGATTTCTATAGATGGAATTCATACGAACAAAGGATTTCGGATTTATGATTATTTAACGCATAGTGCGCTTGATATCAGTCCATCTGAATTTGCTAAACGTGCGGAAGATTCTGGGGCGGGTGAGATATTGATAAACTCGGTGGATAGAGATGGATCATATTTGGGCTTTGACCACGAGTTGATTAATAGCGTTTGTTCGGTAGTTAATATACCAGTAATCGTTTGTGGTGGTGCTAAAAATGCTGGGGATTTTATAGAAGTGTTTAGTAAAACAAATGCCTCAGCAGCGACTGCTGCTAATTTTTTTCATTTTTCGGAGCACAGTGTCAATATTACAAAGTCTATTCTCAATAAAAAAATGGATGTAAGATCAGAAGCGTTTGCCAATTATGAAGATGCCTGTTTTGATGATGATCAGAGGCTACTGAAAAAAGAAGATGAGGTATTAGAAAATTTGTTATTTATAAGAATAGAAAAAGAAATTATATGAAGTATTGTTCACGTTGTTTATATCCTTCTAATCATCCCTTGTATATTACTTTTGATGAAGAAGGGGTATGTAGTGGTTGTAGGGTTCATGAAGAAAAAGATGTTCTTGATTGGGGATCTCGTGAGGAGAAACTGAAGAAAATTTTGACTGCCTATAAAAATAAGTCTGAAAATAATTATGATTGCATAATACCTGTAAGTGGGGCAAGAGACTCTTACTTCATCGTACACATGGTTAAAAATGTATATGGTATGAACCCTCTTCTTGTTACTTACAATAAACAGTACAATACGGATGTAGGTGTTCGTAATCTTGCTAATCTAAGAATTACCTTTAATTGTGATATTATGACACTCACAGTTAACCCTGAATCTGTAAAAAAAGTTACAAGAGCATCGATGCGTAAGATGGGAAGTATTTATTGGCATTGTATTGCAGGTCAAACTGTTTATCCAGTGCAGGTTGCCGTTAAGTTTAAAATTCCGCTTATAATTTGGGGAGCGCATCAAGGGATTGATCAGGTCGGAATGTTTTCTCATCTTGATGAAGTAGAGATGACCCGTAAGTATCGAAAAGAACATGATTTAATGGGTTATGAAGCTTCGGATTTAATAGATGAATTTGATGAGATTTCATCAAAAGATATAGTACAGTATGAATATCCAGATGATAAAGAAATTGAACGGGTAGGTGTTAGGGGAATTTATCTTAATAATTTTATTCGTTGGGATACAAGAGCGCAACATGAAAAAATGATTGACCTGTACGGCTATGAATCCCTCGAACAGAGACGTACTTTTGATACTTATAATGACGTAGATTGTTATAATTATTCAGATGTCCATGATTACATCAAATTTATTAAACATGGTTATGGAAAAGTAACAGACCATGTTTGTAGAGAGATTCGTCTTCGCAGGATGACTAGGGAAGAAGGAATGCGTTTGGTAAAGGAGTATGAGAGTAAAGACGTTAAAAATCTGGACTTATTTCTGGATTGGATAGGGATGACTAAGAATAGTTTCTATTATATAATAGACCAATTCAGAAATAAAGAGATCTGGAAAAGGAATGACCAATGGGAATGGAAACTTCAAATTGACAAATTTTCCGATTTAGAAGATAACAAAAAACAAGATAGTTGTCTTAAGATAAAAGAAAAGCACACCCCTTTTATAATTACACCAACGGGAAAATCTACTGATGCAAAGCAACAGTATATTTTAATTGGCAAAGGTGTTGCAAACTAAAAATTAAATTATTTAACTGAATGAAGGAGTATTATTATTTCAATTATCTTAAATCGAAAGTAAGGCATGCTGATTTATTACAATATGAATTAGATAGGCGTGTATATTATTTTGGTGATCATTTCAAGATTAGTTTTGAGAAAAGAAATCCTTTAAAAAGGAGGCTGGCAGATTTTGATATTGTTCAATACGTATTTTTTCTATTCAAAAAACTCACCTCTAAAAAGAACGACTCTAAAGACGTACTTATTTCTAGTGTATATTTCAATTTTGGAGAAGACTTAAGATCATCAGGTTATGAGGTGTATGGTGTTCCATGGACCTTAACTAAAGAAGGTTCGATTCTTTCATTTACTGATTTTGTCAGAATTAAGAAGTTTAACAAGATACTTGGGACTGCAAATTTGAATCAATTAACGTCTGAAAATTTTCAATGTAAAATTGATGAAATTATTCAAATTATTGAGCGGGTCTTAATAGAAAATAACGTAAAAGGGGTTTTTGTCGCTCAAGATGTTGGGTTTTTTGAGCGGTTAACTATAGAATTATGCAAGAGATTATCCATACCGACTATTTTGGTTTTGCATGGAGCCGCTTTAAGATACGGAAATACTATTAATGACAATAAAACTGATTATCTATGTGTATTTGGTGATATTTTTAAGTCTAAATTAGTAGAATCGGGTTTTCCTTCTGATAAGGTCTTAGTTCTAGGGCATCCAAAGTATTCAAACAGTTCTGTTCCTAAATCATTAAAATTTGATTATGAGAATATTTTGGTAATATCAAAGCCGATACCGGGACAACCGGTTGAATATGATGACAAGCTTAAAGGAAGAGATAAAGATACAAATAGGTTAAAGGATAGGGGAAATGTAATTTTATATTTATGGATGGTTCAAAAATCTTTAGAGTCAGTTGGAATCTCAAAAGCAAGACTGAGGGTACATCCATCGGAAAATTCAGATTGGTATGTCGGATTTCTTGATATGGAGTTCTTTGAGATCGATCGACTTTCGTTAGCGGAAACGCTGAATCAATCGACGTTGGTTATTGGCCCAAGCTCGTCGCTTTGTTTGGATTCGTTGTTTGCGGGTGTTAACTATACTATTTTTGAGCCTTTGTATGAAGATGGCTTAGATATACTTAATGATCCTGTAGGACATCCATTTGATGGTAGTGATGATCGGATTCCTGTGGCTAAAGATGAGGTTTCTTTGGTGGAGATTTTAAGAAATAGGAAAAAAGTGAGTTTAACCGTGCTTCCTGATTTCATTAGCCCTGCATTAAGTATGGAGTTGTTAACTAAACAAGTAATTAAATAAAAGTGTGCCTAACATAACATTATAATGTCCTCTTTTATTAAAATTTATCTTTGGCAAATCTTGTCTTTAATCAGTGGATTTGCTACGATGGTTATTGTAACCCCATTTTTATCTTCAAACCCATACTTGTTTGGGATTTATTCGGTTGTGATGTCCATGTCCTTGTTTCTGGCCTATGCTGATTTGGGGTTTTTAAGTGCCGGAGCTAAGTATGCGAGTGAGTACGCCGTCCGAAATGAGCGTAAACAAGAAATTGAGATTATATCCTTTGTGACATTCATTCTTGGTGGTTTTGTTTTATTGATTTCAATAGTGGCTCTTGTTTTTTCTTTCCTGCCACATTTGCTAATTAAAAGTCTACCTGATTTGAATTCCAAGAATGTTGCTAGTACATTGTTATTGGTGTTTGCTTTATCTACTCCACTCTTAGTTTTACAAAGAAGTGTGCAGATCATTTTTAACATTAGATTAAAAGATTATCTGTACCAACGTATCTTTACAGCTTCAAATATTATAAAGATTTTATCCTCTTTCTTTTTTTTCGGAAGAGGCAAGTACCTGTTAGTGGAATACTTCATATTTAGCCAGTTTGTAGGTTTGATCGCGGTGATTTTAGCATTATTACTTGCTAAAAAGTCATTTAACTATAACTTGAAAATGTACTTCGCATCTATAAAATTTAGTAAAGAAATTTTTAATAAAACGAAAAAATTGGCTTTTAGCAGCCTCTTCGTAACTATTGCATGGATCGTTTTTTATGAAATAGACCTATTTGTTATCGGCAAGTTTATTGGTGCTAAAGGGGTTGCTATTTTTAGTCTATCGATAACCTTAATGGCATTGTTTCGATCATTACATAGTATTATATACAACCCTTTTACAGCAAAATTTAATCATTATATTGGAAAAAGAGACTTTTCTGGATTTAATAGAGCTTTTTATAAAGTTTTGGTTCTTGGATTACCTTTATCTGTATTTCCTACGTTGATTGTAGCTTTTACAATTAAGAGTTTTATATACAGTTGGGTTGGAATAGAATATGAGGAGGTTATTCCTATAGTCAGAATTATGCTGTTTATATATCTGTTTAATTTTATCGCAAGCCCGGCTAGTATCGCACTTGTTGCACACGAAAGAATTCGTAGTATTTATTTGACTACAGCAATAATGCCTTTAATATATTGGGGAGGAATTATAGTCACGTACAATTTTTGGGGATTACAGTCTTTTGCAATTTTTAAGTTATTTGCATTCTCGTTGTCATCGATGGTTTATTCCTATTTATCTATTAAATTATTTGGAGTTGATTTTAAACAATTCTTAAGTAGGAATGTCCTTCAGGCAACTATCGTGTCAATTGCCTTATATTTTATTGTATATTATACTCAGACATATCTTCCCTATTTTAAGAAGCCTGGAAATCTTTTTAAGTATACAATGTTGTGTTCGGGATATCTGGTATTCAGTTTAGTCCTTTATTATTTATTGTCGTCTCAGTTTAGAAAAACTATACTGGAGTTTTTGCCAAGCTTTTCGAAATTATTTAAGTTTAAAAGAGAAAGTATATGATTAATCATAAAATCAAGGTATTGGTGTTTACGGACTGCTATATTTATGGAGGCAGTGAAAGACTAATGTCTTTTCTTATAAACAATAAAAATCTACAGAATAAATTTGATCTTAAACTAAGCTACAGGGCTTATAAGGATTATGAAAGAGGAATGTCTAGAGATTATCAGGACTTACCAAAGTCATTAATTCTTCCTCAACAACTTTTATCTAATGAATCTTTATTTTATAAAATAAATTGTTTAAAGCTTTCAAAGATTATAAAATTACCCTTTTTTTTCATCCAAAAAATCCAGGTTTACTCAATTTGGAATCTGATGGTTTTCTATTTCTTGTTGAAAAAGGAGAGGCCAGACATTTTGCATATTAACAATGGTGGGTATCCTGGAGCAAAGAGTTGTAATATGTTGGTTTTAGCAAATAAATTATTTTGTAACGCAAAGGTTATTTATCAAGTGAATAATCAGGCTACAATCTCAAAAAAAATTGACCTGCCTACAGATCAATTTATTTGTAGAAATGTAGATGTTTTTTTAACAGCGTCAAATTTGGCGAAGCAAATGTTGATAAAGAATAGACAATTCCCTAATGATAAGATAAAGATTATAAATAATTGTATAATTCCTGGTTTAAAAGAAAAAAACCGAGAAGAAATTTGCCACGAACTTTCCCTACCTATTGAAAGTTTTATAATCGTACAGGTTGGTTTTTTGACCGAACGTAAGGGGCAAAGAATGCTTATATTAGCAATGGATTTGCTATTAAAAATACATCCAGAACTTGAAACAAAAATTTCTGCCTTGTTTATTGGAAATGGTGAAGACGAGATAAAACTTACGCAGTTAGTAAATGAATTAGGCCTGGAAAAAAATATAACTTTTCTCGGATACAAGTCAAATAGTCATGATTATATAAATGCGTGCGATTTATTTGTATTACCCTCTATTAGTAATGAAGATATGCCATTAGTATTGTTGACGGCGCTAGAATTAGGAAAGCCTATAATTGCAAGCAATTTTGCGGGAATATCGCAGGTTATAACATCTGAAGTCAATGGTATGCTTATTGATATCAATGATGTGAGTTTTCATCAGGAATTGTATGAAATTATATATAAGCTTTATATGAATTTAGCTTTGCGAACACTTCTCGGCAATAATGCGAGAAAATCTTTTATAGAATATTCGCCTGAAAAATATGGACAAAATATCGAAAATTTATATCGTCAACTATGATGGGAATTGAAAAAATATTATTAATAGGTGGTGGTGGATTCATAGGCCGAAATTTAATTAACAGTTTTGAACTAATAAAAAAAGACATCGAGTTTGTGGTATTATCTCGCCAAAATCATCACTTTTCGCCTACCAAAACTGTTAGATATGTTGTTGGCGATTATGGCAACAAAGACGAGATGGAAGTTCTTTTTAGAACTGAGAAATTTAATAAAGTCTTCCATTTTGCCAATACTTCCGTTCCTTCATCATCTAACTTCAATATCCTCGACGATGTCGACAATAACTTGATGTCTACGTTAACATTACTCGAGGTTATGAAAAAAAATGGCTGTAATTTTATATTATATCTTTCATCCGGAGGCGCAGTTTACGGTAATTCAAATGATAGGATTCTTGATGAGGCTCACTATTGTGTGCCAATAAGTTCCTATGGAATAACTAAATTGGCAAATGAACAATATATAGCATTGCATAGCAGAAATTATGGCCTAAATTATCTTATATTGCGATTATCAAATCCTTATGGTCATTTTCACGTATCAGAACAACAGGGGATCGTTAACATTGCGATTAGAAAAGCATTGAGAAATGATACGGTGACGGTATGGGGAAATGGAGCACAGGAGAAAGACTATATCTATGTTCAAGACGTGATAAGTATTATTTATAAACTCCTTGAGAAAGGTATCGTCAACGATACATTCAATGTTGGTTCAGGAACTGCTATTGCATTGAATGATATTCTCAGAGAGATCCGGCAAGCTCTACCTTCGTTAGATGTCAAATATGAGCCTTCTAAGCCAACTGATGTTTCTAATTTTTGTTTGAGTATAAGTAAGTTAAAATCGGTTATTGATTTTGATATAACCCCATTTGACGATGGCTTAGCAAAAACCATTGAGTGGGAAAAATTAAAGATATTATAACATTAACATTAGTACTTTCGGTTTAAAATTAATGAAATTAAAACAGTCTATAAAAGTAGATAACCTGTCATTGAGTATAGCTTTGTTAATTGGAGTTTTTATTTTAATATATCCTCCCTTTATAGCTTCGGTATATGTTCCTGCTTTTATTAGAATTCCATTGTTATTTATTCTTGTTGCATTTTTCTTCTTTTTGGCAATTACTAAGAGGTCTTATGTATATCAATTTGGACCTTGGGTATGTTTTTTTCTTATTCAGGAGGTGTATTGGCTTTTAACGGGGAATAAAATTGTTGGAGATACAATTTATTTCCTATTATTCGCTCTTTTAGCCTCAAGCATTGTGATTGTCGCAAAAAGAATCCCACAGTTAAAATTCCTCGTCCGAAGGTTTTACTTAATCTTAATAGTATCTCTATCAATATTAGCAATCTTGTCATTCTTGGCTTTTAATTTGGATATTTTTCCTTATGTATTAAAAACAGTTGGACAAGAAGAATATTATGAATATTATCATAATATTTTCTTCGGCTATGTCAATCTTAAGATCTTCGAAACTTTTAACATTGGAAGGGTTTGTGGATACCTATTCGAGCCAAGCTACTTGGGATGGTTTTTAACCACCAATTTTTTTATACTTGATCGCTATCTAATCACAAGAAAGTACCTTATTCCAGTAAGAATTATTGTTTTATTAGGGGCTTTAGCTTCATTTTCTACCGCATCTTGGATTGTTTTTGCAATAGTTGGTTTACTGAATTTTTTCTATATCTTTTTAAGTCTAATAAAAATAAAAGGCCGATTGGCCAATATGATCATTTTAATTAGTTTTTTATTAGTGGGGGGCATTACTATTCTAGCGATTCCTAAACAAAAATTAATTGAAGGCCTAGGCACCTCCTCCCATGAGAATAGGGAAGACAGGGTAATGAACTCGTTATTGATATTAGCAAATTCTTCGATTCCGGATATAATTCTTGGCAGATCACCTGGTTTTATTGAGGTAACGGTTCAAACTGGCGAATCAAATCAATTGATGAAAATTCTTGTAGAATATGGAATTATTACGTTTTCCTTGATTATAGCGTTTATTGTGTATTGTACGAAAAAATCCAGATTGTTTCTGGTCGCCAATTTGTTGTTTTTAAATAGTGTTGTGATTTTTTTTACACCGTTATTTATTTTCAATTTAATCGTATGTAAATGGAATGATGAAGAAAAGACTAAAAAAATAGATGCCTGATGAGTTTATTGTTTTCAATTATAATACCAACTTTTAATCGAGTTTTAGCATTAGAAAGGTGTTTAAATTCACTCTTGTTACAAAACTATAAGAATTTTGAAGTAATCATTTGCGATGATGGCTCAACAGACAATACATTTGAAATGGTTGAAAAATTCAGGGGACAGATTAATCTTCGCTATTATTACAATGAAAATTGGGGCGGTCCAGCGAAACCCAGAAATTTAGGGCTGAGTGTAGCTTCGGGAAAGTGGATATGTTTCCTGGATTCCGATGATTGGTACCATAATGATAGACTTTCATATCTTGCAAATGCAGTTAATAATGACTTTGATGTTTATCACCATAATTTGCTTCGGGTTAATAGATCAAATGTAATTTTGAGCAGAATGCCAACATGGCAAATTGATAATAATGACGCAACTTTGGATTTGCTTACAAATTTCAATGGAATTTTAACTTCCTCAACTTGTATAAGAAAAGCAAAACTTGATGAGCTGAAGTTGTGTTTTTCAGAAGAAAGAAAAATTATTGGCTTGGAGGATTTTGATTTATGGATACAATTGGCATTTGCAGGTGCGAAATTTAAATTTCTGAATAAAGATTTAGGTTATTATAATATTGAAGGCTCCGATCATATTACATTTTTAGATCAAAGACAGATTGATAGGCTTTTCGAATTGTATATGACGAATCAATATAAGTTAAAACATAAAGATAGAAAGAAGTCAACAGCCGCTTTTAATTATCAAAAAGCTTGTATATTGACGATTGGTAAAGATATGAGTGGGGCTTCGAAGTGTTTTATGTTTGCTCTTAAATATGGGACAAGGAAAGTTAAAGCAAGGTCGCTTTACAAGTTATTATTTAGATAGTTTATGAAAATATTGCATATAGCTGAACAAGGAAGTGGTGGTGGAGCAGAATCTGTGTTTAGAGAGAGTGTGATGTTACTTAAAAAGTATGATGATTCGAATACTCATTTAGTAGCCTGTAAAAAGTCAATGAATTTACCTTTTGATATAGATTACAGTTTTTCGCACGAAATTAGTAAAACACAACTTATATATTCATTTAGGTATAAAATTGAGCTTGAAAAAATTCTCATTCATGCTAAACCTAATATAGTTCATTTACATCATACTGGTCTGTTGTCGTCATCTATCTTACACGTTCTTTGGAAATACAAACGATTAAATTCTGGCTTCCGAGTCGTGCAAACAGCACATACTTTTGAACATATTTGCTCCCACCATGCAGCTTACGACTACAATAAATCTATAAGATGTGTTGATTGCTCAAGGGATCGTTATAAATTTAAGATTTTTTATAGAAACTGCAGTCGCTCAGGTTATTTTCACTCCGTTGCTAAAGGAATAAGTAGTTTAATCTCTCATTTTTTTTATAAAAGAAAAGTTATTGATGTAATTATAGTGCCATCAGAGTTTATGAAGAGTACAATTTTAGATAGTAAGCTTCACGACCAAGATAAAATATTAGTTTTAGACAATCCCGTTTCTAAGGGGTTTTTAAATCAAGGGCCGCATATTGATAAGGTTGATCAGATAATTTATTTTGGGAGGTTGTCAGATGAGAAAAATGTTCAACTTATTTTGAGGGCATTCGCGTTATATGCTAAAAAAAATCATAATCCTTACAGTTTGTTGATTATTGGTGAAGGCCCTGATGCCGATGTCTTGAAGAGCCTTTCGAAAGAGTTAGAGTTGACACATCTGGTAACTTTTATGCCATTCATGCAACATATTGAATTACAGAAGTATTTAAGTGCCTCGAAGATATCAGTTTTAGCATCTAAATGTTACGAAAATGCACCTATGATGATTTTGGAGTCATTGGCATTCAATATAATACCTATCGTTTGTAATCATGGTGGGATGAAAGAGATGGTATCAAAATTTGGGTTCGGTGTAATGTTCGATGGTGATTCAACTGAATCATTAGCACAAAAGATATCGTATGTTGTTTCTAGTTATGATAAATTTCTTAATGAGAGTGATTTGGCTAGAAATTTAGCGAAATCACATTTGGCACAAAATAATTACGTTTTTGAATTAACTAAGATATATTTAGGGGTAATTGGCGATGAGTGATTTAAATAAATGTGTGGATTGTTACTTAGATTTTTGTTCTTTTTGATAGTTTTAAGACAAACTAAATTTTAGTAATAATATTAATATATGAAAATAGCCGTTATTGGAACAGGGTATGTAGGTCTGGTTACAGGTACCTGTTTATCTGAAACAGGAAATAATGTAATTTGTGTAGACATTAATGAAGCCAAAGTAAAAAAAATGCAGGCTGGTGAAGTGCCTATTTATGAGCCCGGGCTGGATGTGCTCTTCCACAGGAACATTGCCCAGGGCCGCTTAACCTTTACAACAGATCTTGCCCATGCGGTTAAGGATGCCCAGATCATTTTTATGGCGCTGCCAACGCCTCCGGGTGGAGATGGTGCTGCCGATCTGTCCTATATTTTAGGGGCAGCGAAAGACATTTCAAAACTGGTGACCAATTATAAGGTTATTGTAAACAAATCTACCGTTCCGGTAGGAACAGCAGATAAGGTGCAGGCTGTTTTTGCAGAAAACACGGATGTAGAAATAGACGTGGTCTCTAACCCCGAATTTTTACGTGAAGGCGTGGCCGTGGAAGATTTTATGAAACCGGACAGGGTGGTGATCGGAACACGGAGCGAGAAAGCACAGAAGTTAATGAATGAATTGTATGGTCCTTATGTACGTCAGGGAAATCCGATTCTGTTTATGGACGAGCGCTCTTCTGAGCTGACCAAATATGCTGCCAATTCATTTCTGGCTACAAAGATCACTTTTATGAACGAAGTAGCCAACCTTTGCGAAATTGTAAATGCCGATGTGGATGCTGTGCGTAAAGGTATAGGTTCTGATGCAAGAATTGGTAAGCGCTTTCTTTTCCCCGGAATAGGGTATGGCGGCAGCTGTTTTCCTAAGGATGTGCAGGCTTTGGCAAAGTCGGCTGATGAACATAACTATGATTTCCAGATCCTGAGGTCTGTGATGCAGGTAAATGAAAAGCAAAAAACTTTATTGGTGGATAAATTGCTGAAATATTATAAAGGTGATTTAAAAGGTAAGCATTTTGCTTTATGGGGATTGGCCTTTAAACCCGAAACGGATGATATCCGTGAAGCACCTTCCTTGTATATCATTGATGAGTTGCTTAAACACGGGGCTACTGTAGCTGCTTTCGACCCTGAAGGAATGAACAATGTTAAAGCGCTTGTTGGCGATAAAATAAAATATGCTGAAACCCAGTACGATGCACTGATCGGTGCAGATGCTTTATTGATTGCAACAGAATGGTCGGTATTCAGGAACCCTGATTTTGAAAGAATGGAAGAAACCCTGAGCAATAAAGTTATTTTTGATGGTCGTAACTTATATGACCTGCAAAAGATGATCGACCTTGGATATTATTATAACAGTGTGGGCCGTAAGCTTATCAATAACTAATGAAAACAAAAAGAGTTTTAATTACCGGTGCTGCCGGCTTTTTAGGTTCGCATTTATGCGACAGATTTATCAAAGAGGGTTATCATGTGATCGCAATGGACAACCTGATTACGGGCGACCTGCAAAACATACAGCATTTATTCGGATTGGAAAATTTTGAGTTTGCACATCACGATGTTTCCAAATATGTATATGTATCTGGCGAGCTGGATTATATTCTTCATTTTGCTTCACCCGCCAGCCCGATTGATTATTTAAAAATTCCTATTCAAACCCTCAAAGTTGGCTCATTGGGCACACACAACCTGCTTGGTTTGGCGAAAAATAAAAATGCAAGGATGCTGATCGCTTCTACTTCAGAAGTTTATGGTGACCCAAGTGTAAACCCTCAGCCTGAAGAATACTGGGGCAATGTAAACCCTGTTGGTCCAAGGGGTGTTTATGATGAAGCAAAACGTTTTCAGGAAGCCATGACCATGGCTTACCATACTTTTCATGGTTTGGAAACCCGCATTGTAAGGATATTTAATACTTACGGACCAAGGATGCGGTTGAATGACGGACGTGTTTTGCCTGCCTTTATTGGCCAGGCCCTGCGCGGAGAAGACCTGACCGTATTTGGGGATGGCTCGCAGACCCGCTCATTTTGCTATGTGGATGACCTGATAGAAGGTATTTACAGGCTATTGCTGAGTGATTATGCCCTTCCGGTGAACATTGGCAACCCGGATGAGATCACCATCAGGCAATTTGGAGAAGAGATCATCAAACTTACCGGTACAAGCCAGAAACTGGTATTGAAAGACCTGCCGGTAGACGATCCTAAGCAAAGACGGCCTGACATTACCAAGGCAAGAGCGATACTGGGTTGGGAACCGAAAGTAAGCCGTGCCGAAGGGTTAAAAATTACTTATGAGTATTTTAAATCCCTGCCCCAGGAAGCTTTAACAAACAAAGAACATAAAGATTTTTCTACTTTTAATCTATAATGAATATCTGGATAATAAACCCTTATGGAAGTCTTCCTGACGAGAGTTGGCGCACTTACCGAAGCACTATGATTGCAAATGCATTGGTGGCTTCAGGGCATCGAGTTACGCAATTTATTTCAAATTTTGAGCATCGTAGTAAAACCTTTAGAAATGATTGCTACGAAAGTAGATCATATGGGCCCAACTATTCAATCAGTATCATTCCAAGCACATCCTATAAATCACATATCTCGCTGTCTCGCGTTAAATATGAAAGAAGTTATGCAAAAAATCTAATAAAGTATGTAGCAGATTATGAAAAGCCAGATATTGTTATACTTGCTGAACCCGCTCTTTGTTATTATAATATAATTCTCAGATGGATCAAAAAAGATTTGAAAGCTAAAATTATTATCGACTTAATAGATATTTGGCCTGAACTGTTTCATCTTTTGTTTCCAAAATCACTTAATTTTTTGGCTAATTTAATATTTTTTCCTTTGTATATGTGGAGGAGAAGACTTTATAGAAGTGTAGATGGACTGGTAGCTGTTTCTAAAAACTACCAAGATATAGCTTTAAAGATTAAACCATTCAAACCATCTCACACTGATGTGGTATATTGGAGCATTCCTGAAAATGAAATTAATAAAGAAGAGCTGATATCTAATAAAGATGTGATAAACTTAATAGAATCAAAGGGTTTAGAAGAAGTTTGGTGTATATATGCAGGTACTTTGGGCGAAAATTATGACGTCAAGTCCATTATAGATGCAGGAGAAGAATTGAAAAAGATATATTCACATAATAGGTTTAAACTTATAATAGCTGGTGACGGACCTCTCGCAGATTTTTGCATTGAAAATTCAGATCAAAAGAGTATTGTTTTTCTTGGACGCTTAAGTTCAACTGACCTTGCGGGGTTATTTCGACATTGCGATATAGCTTTAAGTACTTATAGACAGCGATCAACGGTTTCAATGCCTATAAAAGCATTTGACTATTTTGCTTTTGGATTGCCACTTGTTAATTCACTGAAGCGTGACTTGGGATATTTTATCAATAAAATGGAAATTGGCATTAACTATGAAGCCGAATCAGTATCAGCTTTAACTGGGGCTATTAAAATATTAGTGGATGATAAAGATAAAAGATTGCAGATGAAAGAAAATGCTTTAATAGCTTCAACTATCTTTTCTGAAAATTTACAGTACTCAAAATTTATTTATGTTATAGAAAATGTTTACTATGGTAAATAGGATTTTAACAGTCGATGATTGTAGAGAGTTGGCAATGCTTCATAATTTAGCGTTTAAAAATTTCTTTCTAACTTCTTTAGGGACTAATTTTTTGTTTAAATTTTATAAAGCTATTTTAATGGATAAAAATGGAATTGGCGTAGGAGCTTTTGAGGAAAATAAGCTTATTGGATTTGCAATTGGTGCCAAGCAGGTTCGAGGATTCTATAAAAACATAGCAAAGAAAAATCTCTTTTCATTATCTTTTAGTGCTTTACCTCATTTTTTTGCGAACCCAAGATTCTTGTTTAGACTTATTGTTTCTCTACGCACGTCCAACAGCAATACGGATGGACCATTTCTGCTATCAATATGCGTGGATCCATTGTCAGGGCGTAAAGGATTAGGAACCGCACTTATAGATATTTTTGAACTGCAAATTGGGCCCGGCATGACCTATCGATTAATGACAGATGAAAAAGATAATGATAAAGTAAATAGATTTTATCTAAAGAACGAATTTATTTTAGAAAATGTAATTATGCAAGGAAATAGGACTTTAAATGTTTATAAAAAAAAAATAAGATAAATGATACCATTTTCACCACCATATATAAACGAAGAAATAATCGATCAAGTTGTGGATACGCTAAGATCGGGATGGATTACTACAGGTCCAAAAGTCAAAGCATTAGAAGAAGAAGTCGTGAAATTGACGGGTTGTGATAAGGCGTTGGGTGTGAACTCTTGGACTTCAGGAGCCATTTTGGTTTTAAAATGGTTTGGAATTCAAGAAGGAGATGAAGTTATTATACCAGCATATACCTATTCAGCAACAGCTCTAAGTGTTTTGCATTGCGGCGCAACCCCAGTTATGGTTGACGTATTAGATGATTTTACAGTAGATCCTGAAAAACTCAAATTAGCAATAACAGAAAATACAAAAGTGATTATGCCGGTTGACTTTGCTGGACTTATGTGTCACTATGATAAAATTAATGAAATAGTTACCCAACCTGGAATTGTGGAACTGTTTAAACCGAGATCGGAAAAGCAGCGTCAGCTGGGACGTATATTAGTGCTATCCGATGCAGCTCACTCAATAGGAGCAAGTCTGAACGGCATTCAATCTGGAAAGGCAGCTGATATTACAATTTTTTCTTTTCATGCTGTAAAGAATATTACAACCGCAGAAGGTGGAGTGATATGTATTAACTTACCTGACTCATTTAATAACGAAGAAGAGTATAAATTGATGAGACTTTGGTCGCTAAATGGACAAACTAAGGATGCATTTACAAAATCCCAAGCTGGTGGTTGGAAATATGATATTCTTTTTGCTGGATTGAAAGTAAATATGCCTGACCTTTGTGCAGCTCTGGGGCTTGGACAGATTAGTCAATATGCTCTTTTAACCAAAAATAGGTCACGAATAGCAAAAGCATATGAATTTTTTTTTAAAGAGCTGAAATGGGCTAAATGTCCAATTTTAGAAGATGGGAGTCGACTTTCATCTAATCATTTGTATGCGTTAAGAATTATCGGAATAACTGAAGCTCAAAGAGATGATATGATTGATTTTATAACGAACAACGGAGTGGCTGTGAATGTTCATTTCATACCTATGCCATTGCTTACTGTATTTAAGAACTTAGGATATAAGATGGGGGATTATCCTATGTCATATGCAAACTACTCAGTTGAAATATCTTTGCCAATCTATCCTCAATTGACAGATGACGAAGTATCTTATATTTGTTCTACAGTTGAAAGAGCCTATGCAAGTTTATCATGACAAAAAGAAGCTTTGATTTTTTTGTATCGTTGATCGGATTAATTTTATTATCTCCCGTTTTTTTATTATTAATTTGTTTGATTAAGCTATCTTCAAAAGGAGGAGCGTTTTATAAGCAATTAAGGGTTGGACAACATGGGAAGGATTTTACTTTGCTCAAATTTAGATCTATGTATGTAAATTCAGATCGTAGAGGTCTACTGACTGTTGGTAGTCAAGATAAACGGATAACTCCCATCGGCATCTTTATTAGAGATTATAAATTAGATGAGTTACCTCAATTAATAAATGTTTTTTTAGGTGATATGAGCTTAGTCGGTCCCAGACCCGAAGTCCGTAAATATGTTGAATTATATAGTCCAGAAGAGCTAAAAGTACTTGATTTAAAACCTGGCATAACTGATTTAGCATCTATAAAATATAAAAATGAAAATGATATTCTAAGTGCTCAAGAGAGCCCAGAACAATATTACATAGAAGTTATAATGCCTGACAAGATAAAAATTAACTTAAGTTCTTATGATTTGAGTAAAACTGTAATCGGGTCTATCAAAATAATAATAATAACTCTAAGAGCAATTGTAAAACGGAAATAATTACTAATTATAATTTATATGGATATTCATGTTGCGCAAGGGAAAAATGACCATATTAATCTCAAAATGAGAATAGCTTGCGAGAGGCTACTATTACTTGCATGCTCTTCTACATTTTTTTTATTCTCACATTTTTATGTTTCAAATAGAGTATCCAGAACTTTATCATATCTTTTGGTTTAATTATTGTTAGTTTTGTAAGGATCATTTTTATGTAAAGGTGTATGTTTACAAAACTACAAATTGTATCTCGCTGGGTTATTTTTACGATTGATATTTGTTTAAGTGTCATTGCATTGTTATTTGCGATCATTTTGCAAAATAATTTCATTATCGATACAATAGATTTTCTTGCTTTTTATAAAGCTGTAGTTTTAGTGATTATAGTGAACTCTTTTGTATTTTACAGCGTTAAAACATTTGCAGGCATTGTTAGATATACTTCTGCACAGGATTCTTTCAGGATTTTATTTGCTGTTGTTCTGAGTTCATTGATCCTGTTTTTTACCCATGCATTGGCAATAGTGATTACAGGTGAGCGTGTGATTAGTAGTGTAGCCATCATCACCTATACTTTATTTAATTTCTTAATGCTGATTACTTACCGGATCATTGTAAAGTACTTTTTTATGTACATAAAGAATGCTAATCTGGACAAAAGAAGAATTATCATTTATGGTGCTGGAGAGGCAGGTGTAGCTACCAAAAGAACTTTTGACCATGATCCTAAAATAAATAAGACCATTATTGCCTTTGTGGATGATGATCTGCGGAAAGTAGGTAAAACCATTGATGGCGTGAGAATTCTTGATGCAGCACAATTGGAAGATCTGATTACAAAACATGAAGTGGATGAAGTGATCTTTGCCTCTTATACCATTCCATCGGAGCGCAAGAACCAGGTGGTGGATATATGTTTAGAAAATGATGTTAAAATATTAAATATACCTTCACCCGAGGTTTGGGCTAAGGGACATGTGACCACGGCACAAATCCAGAATATCAATATTGAGGACTTGCTAAACAGGAAGACAATCGACATTGATATAGAAGGTATTCAGAACCAATTGAAAGGGAAAAGAATACTGATAACTGGAGCAGCAGGCTCTATAGGCAGTGAGATTGTAAGACAGTTGTTAAAGTTTGAAACAGGGCTGATTATTTTATGTGACCAGAGCGAAACGGCTTTGCATAACATTTACCTGGAACTGGAAGAGACTCATGTAAATACCAATTTCCATGCTTTTATCGGGGATGTGAAAGACCAGAAACGGATGGAGACTTTGTTCAATACTTATAAACCACATTACGTATACCACGCAGCGGCCTACAAGCACGTGCCTTTGATGGAAGATAACCCTGCAGAGGCAATTAAAACAAATGTAATGGGCACAAAAACCATTGCTGATCTTTCGGTTAAGCATGGGGTGCAAAAATTTGTAATGATCTCTACAGATAAGGCCGTAAATCCTACCAATGTAATGGGTGCTTCAAAACGGATTGCGGAGATTTATGTACAGTCACTAAATAATTCCCTGAATAACCCCGATCTGATCTTCTCCAATGGATTGAGTTATTTAAATGATTCCAATATCAAACCCATCACAAAGTTCATCACTACTCGGTTTGGGAATGTATTGGGTTCAAATGGTTCTGTCATTCCTAGATTCAAACACCAGATCGAAAATGGTGGTCCGGTTACCGTTACCCATCCAGAAATTACCCGCTATTTTATGACCATACCCGAAGCTTGTCGTTTGGTATTGGAAGCGGGTTGCATGGGTAAAGGAGGCGAGATTTACGTATTCGACATGGGTAAATCAGTAAAGATTGTGGAATTGGCCAAGAAAATGATTCGCTTAGCGGGTTTAGTTCCTAACCAGGACATCAAGATTTCCTATTCAGGTTTGAGGCCTGGTGAAAAGCTATTTGAAGAGCTTTTAAACGATAGTGAAATCACTAAGCCTACACACCATGAAAAAATTATGATTGGGCAGGTTAGAGAGTATATTTTTAATGAAATAGAAACCCAGATTTATCAGTTGCTAAATCACGCAAGTTCTGGCAATACGAGGCAGGTAGTAAGGCAAATGAAGGTCATTGTTCCTGAATTTATTAGTAAGAATTCTGTATTTGAAGAATTAGACGCAGAGGTTCCAGTAGAAGAAAGCCCCCTAAAATGAAAAAATCCCTATTGCTGGGTGTAATGATTTTAGCTTTTTACAGCTTAAAAGCCCAGACACCCAATGTAAACATTCCTTATTCTTATCAATTTTATCAGAAACTGAACGGATCGGTTTATGATGTAAACAGCCGTACCCATTCTGCGATTAAAGGATTTTATGCAGATGATTCTTTGCTGGTAAACCGCTACCAAAGCTTGATGTGGATGGGCGTAGATTCGTTAAACAGAGGTTCCTGGGTGCGAAGGAAGCTTACCGATGAGCACTTACTTAATTTTAAAGGGGATGACTATACGGTTTACGCAGATTTTTTACCCGATTTTCAGATAGGCAGGGATTTTAAGAACAGCACTACAACCTGGAAAAATACAAGAGGTTTTCAGATTGGGGGTACCATAGGAGATAAGTTCTCTTTTTATACCAATGGTTTTGAGAATCAGGCTGTATTTGCCAATTATCTAACGGACTTTATTAATACGAATCAAGTGATCCCGAGTGAAATGAGTGGTAGTATTCCTAGATTGAGCAAAAAGACAAAAGACTGGTCGTACGTTACAGCTTTACTTTCTTATACACCTAACAAACACTTAAATGTTGCCCTGGGTTACGACAAAAATTTTATTGGCGATGGTTATCGGTCTATGTTATTATCTGATGTGGCAGCCAATTATTCCTTTTTAAGGGTAAGGGCCAGTTTGGGCAATGTACAGTATCAAACGATATTCGGCTATATGCTGGATCCAGGTGCAGAGAAGTTAACCACCGACAGACGTTTAGGTGATAGAGGTAAGTGGGCAGCAATGCATTACATTGACTGGAATGCAACCGACCGTTTCTCTATTGGCTTTTTCCAAGCGGTAACTTGGGCTGATGCGGAACCAGAAGGTAAACGAGGCTTTGATTTCAACTATGTCCATCCCTTTATCTTTTTAAGGTCAGTGGAGAGTGCAAATAGTACTTCTCCTGATAAAATGAGATTGGGCATCAATACCAAATACGAGATTTTAGATAAAACAACTGTTTATGGACAATTCATGATTGATGAATTTACAGCGAAGGAGTTTTTTAGTAATAAAGGTTATTGGGCTAATAAATGGGCTTTGCAATTAGGATTCAGAGGCTCGGATCTGTTTAAGGTTGAAAACCTGAATTACCTTGCCGAGTTCAATACGGCCAGACCTTATACTTATGCACATTTCAGTCGTGTTTCAAATTACGCGGCCATGAACCAGCCACTGGCCCATCCAATGGGTGCTAATTTCAGAGAAGTATTGGGGATTTTGAATTATAGTTATAAAAGATTTGACCTACAGGGACAATTGATGTATGCCCGTTATGGACTGGATCCAGAAGGATTAAATTATGGTAAAAATATATTTTTGAATAATTATGTACACCCTTCCGATTACGGAAACAAAATAGGACAGGGTATAAAAACTAATCTATATTTCGCTGAAGGCAGGGCTTCTTATCTGCTCAATCCAAAATATAACCTGCGCCTTGAACTTGGTGGAGTATTAAGAAGAGAAACCAATTCGGTAAAAAATACGAATACTGCTTTATTCACTTTTGGTTTACGCAGTACCTTCAGAAATTTATATCAGGACTTTTAATAATTTAAAAACATACAATTGAAAATACTAGTTCTCGGAGCTTCCGGCCAGCTTGGCCAGTGCCTCAAAAAGGTTGCTGCAGAAAGAAATATCAGCAACATCAGTTTCCCTGATGAAAGCAAGGCCAATATTCTGGATACTGCGCTTCTTCAAACGCTTTTTACTGAAGAAATGCCTACCCATGTTATCAATTGCGCTGCTTATACTGCCGTAGATAAGGCAGAAGATGATGTCGAACTCTGCAGAAAAATCAATAAAGATGGAGCTTTGAATATTGCAGGGCTTTGCAAAGAAAATAAGGCAACCTTAATCCATGTTTCTACAGATTTCGTTTTTAAGGGCGATAAGCCGGAGCTGCTCAAAGAAGATGATCTGGCCGAGCCAATTAATATATATGGCCTTACAAAGCTGGAAGGGGAACAAGATGTCATCAACAATCTCAAAGAACATTTTATATTACGTACCAGCTGGCTCTATTCTGAATATGCCAATAACTTCGTAAAAACCATGCTTAGACTTGGTGCGGATAGGGATGTACTCAATGTGATCGCTGATCAGATAGGGACACCTACTTATGCCATTGACCTTGCGGGAGCAATATTGTCTATAATTGAATCTGGCCAAAAAGATTATGGGGTTTATCATTACAGCAATGAAGGGGTAACTTCCTGGTATGACTTTGCCGTTGGTATATTTGAACTAGGTGGCACTAAAATAAAAGTGAAACCTATTTCTACATCCCAGTACCCTACAAAAGCTATAAGACCAAAGTTTTCTGTAATGGATAAAACTAAAATTAAATCTACATTCGGTTTAGAAATTCCTTATTGGCGAGATAGCCTACAAGTTTGCATAGCAAGATTAAAATACTAAATTAGGGTTTTAGTACATGCCTCTTAATGCTCTTAATGATCGGTAAATTTAAATTACTTTTTTTCATCCTATTGGTGTGCTGTTTTAAAACAGAAGCCCAGACCTTTTATGTAAGTGCCCCTAAAAATCCAGCGAACATTATAACAGGAAGCGATATTTATAAAGTTACATTAACACCAAATGGATTAGTATCGGAGTTAATATCTAACTGTTCGCCAAATGATCAGTTTTTTTCGATCGCGATGAATAAGAATGGTTTTTACTGGCTTAGAAGCCCATATTTCTATAAAGGTGATATAAATGGAAACGCTTTGATAAATTGTCAATTGTTAACCGGGGTAACTACTGGCTCATCTGCACTTACTATCGGTCCCGACAACAAGGCTTATTATTCATCAAATAGCTTGTACGCAACCGACCTGACCACCTTACAAACCGTCAGTTTAGGTCCAATGAGTTACTTTCCTACAGGAGACATGTGCTTCTTTAAAGGAAGTCTATATATGGCGGCAAGCCAGGGTATTATCAAAGTGGATATAACTGATCCTACTAAAAGCTATGTATATCTCCCACTTAGTCCAAACCTGAATATGTTTGGATTGGTGAGTGTCGCAACGAGTCTCCGTAAAAATACGGTATATGGCTTATGTAGCGTAACCCCCTATCAAACTGATGTTCTTGAACTCGATCTGGAAAACAAACGGATCATAGGTGTTGTCGGATCCCTTCCTTATGGAATTCTGGATGCAGCAAGCCCTGTAGAAGACGGTAGTATAACTGGAATAGAGCTGGATAAAATAGATATTAATCAGGATTGCAGTGCCCTAAACAAAGCTGTGGTTGAGATTCTGACCAAACCTCACCTTGAACAATTCACTTATGTGTTGAATGGGATAAGCAATACCACAGGTAGGTTTACAGGGATTGATCCTGGAACTTATACACTAAGCATTACTTCTGCATCTGATCAGTTTTCTAGTACAATTACCGTGGGAATCTATGACTTGCTGAAACCCGACTATAGCTGGCAGCGCAAAAATGAAATGTGTGGTATTGCAGGCGAAATTACTTTTACTTCTCCTGAGCCCAATAGCAATTACCAGGTTCGTTACAACAATACCTCATATCCGATAAATCATACTTTCAGTGGTTTAAACTCCGGCACTTCTTATCATTTTGAAATTATTAATAAAAATGGTTGTAAAGTTGATGAAGCAGATATTCCCGTGTTAAAAGACGTATGCAAAATTGAACTCGACCAGATTCAGTTACAGCAACAGTGCGATGCTTTTCATAAAGGCGTAATTAAGGTGCTGACAAAACCACATACATACGCTTACACCTATACTCTAAATGGCTCAGTCAGTAATTCAACCGGTGTTTTTAGTAACCTAAGCCCGGGGCAATATGCCGTGAAAATAACTTCTTCTGAGCATGAACTGGAAGTCCTTTCAATAGAAGTTCCCGACTATAAACTCACGCAGCCAACTATTACTTATAATAAAAATAATCCGTCATGCAATCTAAAAGGGGATATCAAGTTCGGTATCGCGACGAACAGTAATTTGTATCAGATCCAATATCAAAATAATGTATTGCCATTTGATCATTTATTTACAAACCTATCTGCCGGTATCCATCATTTTGTAGTATTAAGTCAATCAGGATGTTTAATTGATGAATATGATATAGAATTTGTTTACGAACCTTGCGCTGTTGAAATTACAGCTATCGATGTATTTGCTGAATGCAATGTACTGGGTAAGGCCGCTATACGTGTTACCTGCCCGGCCATCCCTGAAACCTATAATTATTCTCTTAGTAACGGAATGACGAATAGCACCGGGCGATTTAATATGGTAGACCCTGGGAATTATACCTTAAATGTGACAGCCTCCGGAGGTGGCACCCCTCAAACGCGAGCCATTATCGTTCCTGATTACAGATTATTGCATCCATTGATTACCTATAATAAAAATGATCCATCGTGCAATTTAAAAGGGGGCATCAAATTCAGCATAGCCGGAAACAGTAGCTTATATAAAATAAAATACAAAACAGACATACTACCATTTGATCATTTATTTGATAACCTGTCTATGGGCATACATCATTTTGTTATTCTAAATCAAGCTGGGTGTCTGATTGATGAATATGATGTTGAGTTGGTATATCAACCCTGTGATGTGGTGATTAACGATGTGGAAGTATTTGCAGAGTGTGATGTACTTGGTAAGGGGGCAATCCGCGTAAGTTGTCCGACTATTCCAGAGACTTACACTTACTCATTAAATAATGGCATGAGCAATAACACCGGTATCTTCAACATGCTAAATCCGGGAAGTTATATCTTAAATGTTTCTGCATCTGGAGGGGGAACGCCAAAAAGCCTTCCTGTTGTTATACCCGATTATTCATTAGATAGACCACTGAGTGTGCTGAATAAAACAGAGCCTGTTTGTGATCTTCCAGGCCAGCTAAGTTTTACGATAAAGACAAATCCAGAGCTGTATGTCATCAGGTATCATTCTTTAACCTATCCCGTTAATCATACCTTTACTAATTTGTATGCGGGCAGTCATCGTTTCTCTATACTCAAAAAAAATGGTTGTATTGTAGATGACATTAGTGTACAATTAACCAGAGAGGAGTGTGGGGATGTAGGGTTTCCTAATGCCTTCAGTCCTAACTTAGACGGCGTCAATGACATCTTCAAAGCAAATAGCAATAGCAAGGCAACTAATTTTAAGATCCAGATTTATGATAGAAGGGGGGTTTTAGTTGCAAGCTCGAACGAACTGCACAATTGCTGGAATGGAGATTACAAAGGTGAAGCATTACCTACAGCAACCTATTTTTGGATTGCAACTTTTACAACTCAGCGAAATGAAGCCGTTGTTAAAAAAGGATCGGTTACTTTAATAAGGTAAAAATAGGAGGGCATATTTATTACAGACCCTACCCTTCAACCCAATCTTTAAACTTCAAAAACGTCTGATTTGCAGCTTCAATTACATCTGCCTGTTGTTCATCAGCAATTGCTTCCTTATTCAAATAATCTTTAAACCTGGCCCACATCTCCATGGTACTTTCTCCGTAGCCGTTAAAGAAAGATAAACCCTCATCAACAGGAATATTCAGCTGTTGCGATATCATCTGGCTGATGTATTTTCCACCTAGCGTAGAGCCTTCTATCACATACAATGCGCCCAGCGCCTGAAAATGGTTTAAAATGACAGGAAGCTCTGCTCCGGCCGCCAGATCAGGAACTTTCGCTTTAAAATAGCTAAGGTCATCTGCAATAGCGGCTGTTTTCCTTCGCTCACCTGCATCTGCAAGTGTAGGCTGCAGATGTTTGCTGATCAGCAGTTCTAGCCCAGCAAAAAAACTGTAAAAATCATTTAAGATCTGTATGTAATCCTGTACCGAACGGATAGATTTTATTTTCCGTACCAGGATGGCTTCAAGCTCCCTGTGGTAAGTGCTGGTTTGTGCTTTAACTTTATCGGCAATCATTTTTTTTCAATTCTGTTTATTTTCCGCCTGCAAAGATATATTTTAGGGATTAAATCTCTGATTAACGTAAACACGTATCTGCAGGTAAACTTAGCAAACAATTTGGTACATTATTTGGTATTTAATGCATTGTTTAAACAACAGCCATTTTACTTATACAAATTTAGGGGATGCAGGCTGGACAAACAGATAACTAAGCAATAGATGGCAGAGAAAAAAAACTTTGATTCTGAATTTTGCGGCAATTTGCCGTTACATAACGTGAACCTGATACAGGATTATGGTTACCTGCTGGTGCTTGAACCAAAAGGCTTAAAGATCATCCAGGCAAGTGAAAATACAGTTGAAATAACCGGCAGGCCGGTTCAGGAACTGGTAGGCACAGCGCTTTCACAATACCTGGATGTGGAAAGTGCGGACAAATTAAGTGATAATTTGAAATCCGGTATCAAACAGAGGCTGCCCTTCAATCTATCTATAAAAAATGGACAGAATGCTGAACATTTCCATGCTTTGATGCACATTAAAGCAGACTATATACTGATTGAACTGGAAAAAGCCAGGGATTTGGAAAGAAAGAGTTTTACGGATGTTTTCCAGGAAATAAAAAAAATAATGGCTGCCATTGAACAGGCAGATACCGTGCAGGCAGTTTGTGAACTGGCCGTTCACGAAATCCGTAAAATATCGGGCTTTGACGGGGTGTTGATGTACCAGTTTGACCGCGACTGGAATGGTACCGTTATAGCAGAGGAAAAAGATGAAAGGCTTGAACCTTATATCGGGCAAACTTTTCCGGCATCTGATGTGCCTAAACAAGCCCGGCAGCTTTACCTGAAAAATCCTTACCGGCTGATCCCAAACCGGTCTTATCAGCCAGTTCGCCTATATCCGGTGATCAACCCGGTTACCAACTCGTTCATAGACTTGTCCGACTGTAACCTGAGAAGCGTGGTAGCAGTGCACCTGGAATACATGAAGAACATGAACATTGACGCGTCCATGTCTATCCGCGTGATCAGAAATGCTGAGTTATGGGGACTGATCTCCTGCCATCACCTGACCGAAAAATACCTGGATTATGAGGTATGCTCTATTTTTGAATGGCTGTCGGCAGTGATTTCCAATGGTGTATCACGTATACTCGACAAAGAAGACTACGATTTTTCCAGCTCACTTCAGCAGATACGCAGTACTTTGACAGACCGGATTTACGATGCCGACAATATCGTGGCTGGCTTGCTGCCTGAAGAGGGCCTGGGTTTACCTGACCTGTTTAATGCAACGGGGGCAGCCATGATTTTAAATGGAAGAATGGTAACTCAGGGAATGGTACCAGCGGAGGAAGCCATAGATAACCTGATGATGTGGGTAGAAGGTAAAAGCATAAACAAGGTTTTTGCAACGGAACACCTGAGTGGTTTATATGAGGAGGCCAGTGAATTTGCTGATATAGCAAGTGGTGTGCTGGTCATACCGATAGACAACAATAAAGGAGATTACATCCTTTGCTTCAGGCCTGAAGTGGTAGAAACGATTCAATGGGGGGGCGACCCCAACCAGGCTATCAATTTTGAAAAGGACGGGAAAAGGTATCATCCGAGGAACTCGTTTAAATTATGGAAACAAACCGTTAAACAACATGCCCTGCCCTGGAAACAGCAGGAACTGGAAGCCGCAGAGGCCTTGAGGAGTTTCTTGTTTGAATTCAGGACAAAACAGTTATACAATTGATTGAATATGATGGCTGAACATAAGGAAAAATATATAGTTGCAATCGGTGCATCGGCAGGTGGACTGGAAGCCATACATGAGTTTTTTGACCATATGCCACAAAGCTCAAATTTTTCTTTTGTGGTCATCCAGCACCTTTCTTCCGATTACAAAAGCCTGCTCGTTGAACTGGTGGCCAAGCATACCAATATGAAGGTGATTGAAGCCGCGAATGATATGCTGATTGAACCGGACTGTGTATACATCATTCCCAACAATAAGCTGATGACCGTAAAGCGGGGGAAGCTTAAACTGGCAGATAAATCGCTGATAAAAGCCCCGAACACCGCCATAGACACTTTTCTGCATACCCTTGCCGAGGACAAAAAGGAAAAGGCAATTGCCATCATTTTATCTGGTACCGGTACAGACGGTACCAGGGGCATACAAAGCATTAAAGCATGTGGTGGAATGGTAATGGTGCAGGATCCTGAAACGGCCAAATTTGATGGAATGCCCAACAGTGCAATTTCTTCGGGTAATGCAGATTTTATATTGCCGGCAAAAAAGATGTACCAGGAATTGTTCAATTATATCAAAGAAGAACCATTACTGCTGGAAGAAGACAAGATGGATGAAAAATTGCTGGATCAAATTTTCAATATGGTGCACCGGCAAAGTGGCAACGATTTTAATTTGTACAAAACGCCCACCATTATCCGCCGGATTGGACGAAGAATGAATGAGACCAGGATAAAGCGGTTGGAGGATTATGTGAAATACCTGGCATCGGATAAGGAAGAGGTTAAAATACTGGCCAAAGATTTTCTGATCGGGGTAACCAAATTTTTCAGGGATCATCAGGCTTATGAATTGCTGGCAGAAAAAATATTTCCCGATCTGATTCATGCAAAAACTGAAAACGACCTGGTAAAGGTATGGGTATGTGCATGCAGTACCGGTCAGGAGGCCTATTCTATAGCCGTATTGCTGAATGAATGTGTAGAGCAGTCGGGTAAAAAACTGGACATTAAAGTTTTTGCTACCGACATTGATGAAAAAAGCATTGAAATTGCATCGGCCAACAAATATCCGGAATCGATCATTAAGGAAATCCCCCCGGATTTGTTCCGCAAGTATTTTGTAAAGGATGGTAAATTTTACGGGGTGATTCCCCAAATCCGGAAACAGGTGGTATTTGCGAAGCACGATGTGATTAAATCGCCCCCTTTTATAAAGAATGATATGGTAACCTGCCGCAACATGCTGATTTATGTGAATGGCATATTGCAGGAAAAAATCTTATCAACCTTTCATTTTTCCCTAAACAGAGATGGTTACCTGTTCCTCGGATCGAGTGAAACCGCATCTGTGCTGAAGGAGGGCCTCAGAGAGATTTCGGGTAAATGGAAGGTGTACCAGAAGTCGGGGCCAATCAATTATTCAAATTACAATACCTATAGCACGGGTGGCAGGATCCTGGAGCAGAAGGCTAAAAAAGAGAAATCCATTGCTGATGTTCCGCTTACAGCAGCAGAAAAGAGTTTCAATAAATTTATTACCAATGATCTTGGCTATGTTGGAATATTTATCGACAAAGCCTATATCATACAGGATGCTGTAGGAAATTACAGGCAGTTTCTGTCTTTACCGGATGATAAGATAGAGCTCAACCTGTTGAAAATGGTACCGAGAGAGATTTCTATTGTTTTGAACAGCGCCCTGCGAAAGTCATGGAAGGAAAATAAAAATACACACCTGAAACGGATCCGCTTTAAGCGTAAGGAGGATGATGTATATCTGAACATTTCTATCAGGCCCCCAGAAATACATCAAGGCAATGATTACACCATGATTGTATTTGGTGAAAGTACCATGGAGGTAATTCCGGACAAAGAAGACCTGGTGATGTCGCTCCTGTCCAATGACCAGCAAAATGAATATGTATTTGAACTGGAGGCTGAACTAAACGAGACGCGCAGCAATCTGCAGCTCGCAGTGGAGGAAATGGAAACCACCAATGAGGAGTTGCAGTCGAGCAATGAGGAGCTGTTGTCTGCAAATGAGGAGCTGCAGTCGGGAAATGAAGAACTGCAATCGCTGAATGAGGAATTGCACACCTTAAATACGGAACATCAGGTGAAAATCAGAGAATTGGTAGAGCTGAACGATGACCTTGACAATTATTTCCGGAGTACGGATATTGGTCAGGTTTTTTTAGACGGTAATTTATACATCCGGAAATTTAACCCAGCAGCTGTAAGTATGGTAAACCTGATTGATGCAGATATTGGCAGGTCGATTGACCATATTTCGAATAACATTAAGGCCGAAAACCTGTCTGAAGATATCCGCTCGGTTCTGCTTACCGGCAGGACATTGGAAAAGGAAGTGCAGTTAAAAAATGGTAACCGCAGTTTGATGCGCATACTGCCTTACCTGCGCAAGGACAGAAAAACAGATGGCGTTGTGATTACTTTCGTGGATGTATCGCACATTACTGAATTGAACAACATCATCTCCGGCGTTTTTAATGCAAGTTTAAATGCGGTAATGGCTTTTACAGCCGTCAGGAACCAGGAATATTTTATCGTGGATTTTAAGTGCGTTGCCTTTAATGATGTAGCACTTGCTTTTCTGGGTAAGAAAAAAGACGAACTGTACAACGCGATGCTGGTGAAACAGTTACCTGAACTTGCAGAAGGTAACCTGTTTGGCAGATATACCAGTGTGGTAGAGAAAGGCAGTTCTTTACAGACTGAATTTCAGTTGATGAACAAAAGGTGGTTCCAATTGGTGGCCGTAAAAATGTCTGATGGGTTTGCCGCAACCTTAACCGACATTACCGACCGTAAACGGGCCGATCAGCGACTGAAGAAAAATTATAATGAACTGATTGCAGTGCGGGAAAATCTGAAGCTGTTGAACGTAGAGCTGGAAGAAAAGGTAAGACAGCGTACAAAAGAGTTGACGGCCAGCGAGAACCGCTTTAACGAGGTTGCCAAGGCCACCAATGATACCATATGGGACTGGAGCCTGGTGAATAATAACATGTGGAGAAGTGAAAACCTCAATGTGATGTTTGGTTATTCGAATTCGGATGAAAATAGCAATATTGGATTTTGGTTTGATAAAATTCATCCGGAAGACCGAAAAAGGGTGCAGGATAGTGTTTACGAGGCCATTAACAACAACGAAAAACAGTGGTCGGCAGAGTATCGGGTGTTAAAGGCCAATGGGGAATATGCCATTATTTTTGACCGGGGCAGTATTTTACACGATGACTTTAATACACCTTACCGGATGGTGGGCTCTATGGTAGACATTACCAAAACAAATGAACTGCAAAAAGAACTCATGGAAAAGAAAGACGAATTTATGAGTATTGCAAGCCATGAGCTGAAAACGCCGATTACCAGTATTAAAGGGTTTTTACAGCTGACCAAACGGGCAGCAGCAAAAGGTACGGCCGACCGCGACATGCTCATTTACATTGACAAGGCCAACCGGCAGCTGGAGAATTTAACATTTCTGGTAAATGACCTGCTGGATGTATCCAAAATCCAGGCTGGAAAGATGCAATTCAATTACAGCGAGTTTAATATACGTAAACTGATAGCAGAATGCGTGGATGATATGCAGAATACTGAGGGATATGAAATTAGCCTTAAACATACAGACGATATCGATATTTATGCCGATCAGCACAGAATTGAACAGGTGATCAAAAATTTTCTGTCGAATGCCATCAAGTATTCGCCTGACAATAAGGTGGTGATTGTGTATACTAAGTTGATGGGTAAGGAGATACGGGTATGTGTGCAGGATTTTGGGATCGGTATAGCACCGGATAAGGCAAAATTGGTGTTCGACAGGTTCTTTAGGGTAGATCATGTCAATTACCAGTTTTCGGGGCTCGGACTGGGGTTATACATTTGTGCCGAGATCGTAACCCGTCATGGGGGAACCATCGGCGTGCAAAGTGAGGAAGGTAAGGGATCAGAATTCTGGTTCCAGATTCCACTGAAACCGAAACACTAAGGCCTGATTGAAAAAACGATTATACCTGCCAAACAATATTTTGTAAAATCCGTTTTTTCGCTTTATTTACCTGTGAATACTGTGGTTTTGTACAAGCAACTTGCTTAAATTAACAAAAACCACTAACCATGTATAAATATAAAATTAAAGAGTTTATGGACCAGCTTCCTGTAATAGAATACAGAAAGCTGAACACTCAGTTGCACCGGGTTATCGGGGTGTCGCGCAATACCCTGATCAATTACAGCCTGATCAAAATTACCAGTAAAAAGGACATCCCTTACAGTACGATCAGAAAACTGGAAATTATTTTTGGTGTAAAGTATGGGGACCTGACCAATCAGAACATCACCTGCGATCATTATAAAAAAATAATAGACCGCATACCAGAAAGACCGACCAGAAGGCTGCAAAGAAAAAAGCGGGTAAAACGAATGGAGCAGCCGGATTAGTACTCACATTTAAGCGGTCTGCAAAAGGCCGCTTAAATTAAGAAGTCCGTTTAAGGATATTACTGATCACATTGTCCAGCTCTGCTGCAGATCCGCTAAGGTGGCCTACCAGCTCTTTCACATCAGGATGGGTTTCAGCAGTGGCATCCAGCAGCTTCACCAGGCCCATGATCCGCGCTAAGGGTGCCCGTACTTCGTGCGACTGGATCCAGGAAATCTCCCTTAACCGGACATTTTGTTCCTGCATGGCATTCACATAATTGACCCGCTCTGTAATGTCCTGTATAGAACCAATGATCCTTACCGGCTTTTCCTCTTCATCGAAAAGGGTAAAAGAGCGGTCTAAAACTGATTTATAGGTGCCATCGGCACACCTGAAACGGTATTCGGTCTTTGTCCGGTTTTTATGGTTTTTGAACAGCTGTTCGAATTCATTAAGCACCAGGTCCAAATCCTCCGGATGGATATGGCTTAACCACCATTCGCGGGTAGGGGCAATGTCCCGGTGACCAAAAATCCCCACAATACCTTTGTTCCATACCATATATCCGCTTTTGATGTCCAGGTCCCAGATGGCATCGCTGGTAGCTTTTGAAAGTGTATTGAATCGGGTCAACAGATTGTTGTACTTTTCTTCCTCTATTTTTAATCGGGCCATCAGGTGGCTGCGTTCGGCTAGTTCTTTAAAATTGGGCACGGTCTGATATACACTTTAGTTGTGGTTCAATTAACGCTACATGATTTCGAAAAAATAATAAGGGAGGATTACTGCAATATGCGAATTAAATTTATAAAAGTGATATGTAGGATATAAATAATTAAACAAACAAATTGCGCAGCGCATAGCTTTCGCGGTCTTTTGAGCGGATAAAATAGGTGAGTATCCAGTTGAACAACATCAGGAGCAGGGCGATGGAAAGGATGATGATCCCATTGCCGTAATCGGCCAGAAAGAAAGCCAGCAGAATGACCGAACCGTTTAGGCCTGCTAAAATGAGGGTGGTTTGCAGATGGCTGAAACCCAGTTTTAAGATCCGGTGGTGGATGTGGTTGCGGTCGCCCACAAATGGCGACCTGCCCTTTGACAAGCGCACCACAAAAATCCTTAAGGTATCGGAAAGGGGGCCGATTAAAATGGCCATACAGATGCCCAATGCAGATGGCCCCCAGCTGAAAAGACCGCCTGAGGAATGTGCCGCTTCCAGGAATTTTAAAGCCACCACTGCCGATACCAGTCCGGTTAACAATGAGCCGGTATCGCCCATAAATATTTTTGCAGGGCTGATGTTAAACTTAATAAAACCTAGAATAGCGCCTGCCAGCGACAGGGAAATGGCCGCCAGCTGGTACTGGTGCATGCTGATCAGCAGGGCTGAAAATACACTGTTCACAATGATCCCTGTAGTGGCGGCCAGCCCGTCGATGCCATCGATCAGGTTAAAGGCGTTAATGATAAATATGATGATCAATATAGACAGGAGCACGCTTGGAAAATAGGAGAGTTCATAGATGCCAAACAAGCCATATAGGTTGCTGAGCCGGATATTGCCGGCAACGCTGAGTGTTAAGCCTGCAATAAATTGTATGATGAACTTGGTACGGTGGTTAACGCCTGCCAAGTCGTCTTTAATGCCAATCGCAAACAGCATAATGCAGGCCGTTAACAGATAATTGAGGGGTAAGGCCGGGCCTGTAATGTTCCAGAACAGCAGCGTAATGCTAAAGCTCACAAATATGGCCACACCACCCAAACGCGGCACATCAGCTTTATGCAGCTTTCGCAAATGTCCCAGGTCGTCATACAACCGCCTTTCACGTGCTATAAATATGATAGATGGGATGCTGAGTAAGGTAATAGAAATTGAACTGAGCACAACCAGGATATAATAGATCGGCTGGTGTTCCTGTAAATAGCTTGTCATTACATTTAAATTAACTGATAAAACGGGGCCTGGTCTTGCTGGCAGGATTGCCCTGATAAATAAACCAGGCTTCTAAATTCTTTGTGGCCACGGATCCGGCAGTAAGTACCGCATGTGAGGAGGCCGTTATGCTGTGGTTAACCGTAGCTCTGGCACCAATCCATACCCCATCCTCTAAAGTAACTGCCCCGGTAATGAGGCCAAAGGCCGGGTCTTTGTAATTGTGACTGCCCGTAAGTAGGGTTGCACCCTGGGATAAACAGACATGGTTGCCGATGGATACCTGTACCAGGTTGTCGATCCAAACGTTTTCACCGATCCAGGCATGTGTTCCGATACTCAGCAGCCAGGGATGCTTGATGTTTACGCCAGGCCTGATGACCACTTTTTTGCCAACTTTGGCCCCAAAACAACGCAGTAACATAACTTTGAGCCGGCTGGATGGAAACAGCCCTGTTTTAAAGATCAAGGTGTTGACATAAAACCAGAGTATCCTTTTCAGCGGGCTGTAATTGCGATGCGCTGCCGCATGGACATAGGTAGAAAGGTCAGTCTGTTTGTTCATTATCTAAAAGCTCTTTTATCTTGATGTCTACCACCAGGCGGAACCAAAAAGCCTGCATAAAATGGAAAATGAAACCGGCATAGCCGTCCAGTATACCCAGCCGGAAGATGTAGCGGTAAATGAAATATATAACCGGGCGGATAAATAATGGCATGCGCCACCACATTTGCTTAAGCCGGGCAGTGCGCTGATCGGGTGTTCCCCAAAATGAAGCTTTGATGGTTTGTATCCTTAATTTCTTTCTGCGTTCTATTTCTTCCTGCGCCAGCAGGTCGCTGTAACGGTTGTGCTTGTCTATCCAGAAGCTGATCTGGTTCTCTTTCAGGTTTTCTTCCAGCAGGTAAGCATTTTTCCAGATGATGGTTTTTCCGGGAACAATAAAACGGTGGTCCATATTTTCGCTCAGGTCGGAATAACCGATACCATACCTGAACATTTTTAAAAGATAGAAAGGATAATAGCCCCCATATTTTAACCACCGGCCTTTGAAATAATTTTTACGGTTAAAATAGATGCCGGATACATCTGCGTAATCTTCATCTCTAAAGTTCAGCAATAGTGTGCTGAGTTCATCAGAAATGACCTGGTCTGCATCAAGGCCAATAACCCAGGGCGTTTTGATGTCAAAAGTGCTTAAGGCATGGTGCCATTGCCAGGGGTGGTTTTTAAAAGGATGTTGTTTAATTTGTGCATTGTAGGTTGCTGCAATGGTCATGGTATGGTCGGTACTTCCAGAATCCAGGATGCAAACCGCTGCATTTAATTCATAAATGGAGTTTAACAACCTGGGCAGGTGTGTTTCTTCATTATAGGTTAATATAATGAAAGTGTAATGAGGGTTAAGCAAGGCTGATCTGTTGATACATGGCTACATACTGTTCAATGAGCTTGTCTTCATTAAACTCATTTGTTACTATAAATGGGGCAAATTCCCTGATGATATTTAATGTGCCGGGGTTATGGTATATATGGACAAGATTCTTTTTTATGGAACTGGCCGCTGTTTCACATATCCAGCCCAGGTTGTTTTTTTTGACATATTGGGCTAAACCCACTTCTTTGCTGATCAGGACGGCAGTGCCTACGCCAAGGCTTTCGATTACCACATTGCCAAAATTTTCATCATAAGAGGGCAGCACCAATAAGTGGTGCCCGGCAATCAGCTCAAATTTATGGTTGTTTTTAAAACCCAGCCAGGTCAGGGAGTGCTCAATCTGATAATGCCTGGCCAGTTCTTTTAAATAGGTGATGTAATTTTCATCACCGTTTCCGGCAATCGTTAAACTGTAAGGAATAGAAATCTCCGAAAGTGCCGCAAACAGTAATTCTAATCCTTTTTTAGGATCAATCCTGGAAAAGAACAAAAGTTTAAGTACCAGTACTGTTTGGTCCATGCTCTGTTTTGGGAAAATGGCCGGAAGGTTTACTGCATTGTGAATGTTAAAAATACCCTTGGGTTTAAGAAGCTTGTACATGGCCTCCTGCTCCCGGGCAGAAGTAGTGTGTAAATAACACCGGTTTAAGAGGGACCTGCCGATAAGCTTATGCAACATTTTTTTGATCAGGATGTGGTTATTGCCAAAGGAATAGGGACTTAAAGTGCCGCGGGGCGACAATACCACGGGCACGCCGCGCATACAGGAGATCAGGCAGGACAATACAGACACCAGGTTCCACCAGGCATGGATGTGGACCACATCATATTTTCTTACCTCTTTCCATAACCTGATCAATAACCAGGGAGAAAAGTGGCTATGGTCTTTTGTGAGGCGTTTAAAATAAGTTACCGGCACACCATCCACATTTTGTGGGATATTTCTGGTTACGGGAAGTTCTTCCAGGCCATTTGCGGTAGTTGTAAATACTGCTACATGATGCCCATGTTTGCTGAGCTGTTCACTAAGTTTTGAAACAGACATGGTTGGTCCTCCGTAAACGTAAGCAGGTTTATAAGCGGCGCTAATTTGAAGAATTTTCATTGGAATCTATCCCTGAATGGTACTGATCATTGTGGTTTTAAAATCTGGGTAAAGCGCAAAATCCAGAAAATGATATACATGGTTACATAACTCCAGCAGACGGTATTGAACAGGAACTCAAAACTTTGTCCCCGCCAGAAAACCTGGAACAGACCGGTAAACACCAATGCCGTGCCCAATACATATCCGCCAAACAATTCCTCGGCCTTTGTGGCTATCAGCTGGCAAACCGCCCCGTAAATGAACAGGCATATAAATATTCCGGCAGTACCAGCTGATAGATAAGCATCTACCACAAAAGCGGGTTTGGCTGAAACATTTGATCTCCGGGAGGCGACGCCTGCGTTGTAAACCCGTTCCATTACAATTTGCTCAG
Organism: Pedobacter heparinus DSM 2366; assembly: GCF_000023825.1. Classification (NCBI taxonomy): domain Bacteria; kingdom Pseudomonadati; phylum Bacteroidota; class Sphingobacteriia; order Sphingobacteriales; family Sphingobacteriaceae; genus Pedobacter; species Pedobacter heparinus. The sequence goes on along the minus strand of NC_013061.1, from coordinate 4,700,416 downwards.
TAATGGGCTTAGATGGCCAGAAAATACGGGGAATGATGGAGCTGAGGGATTGTTTGACCAGCTCAAACCCATAATAATTGACATGGGTTGGTGTAGATTGGACATATTTGGTAAACATATCTATTTCACTTAACCTGTAAGCGAAAAAGGACCAGTTGTCGGTGTCCACCTCTTCTTCGTTCAGGGCCGACTCCAAAGCAAGCTGGCTCGCTTCATCTGCAGATACATTGTCTGACCAGGCATGCTGGCGAAATACCCGGTTATAGGTAGGCAGTAATATAAAAAGCATGAACAAGAGTGGTATGAAGGTGGTGGCCACTGTCTTTTTATAGGCCGGGTATAAAAAAATCCCCAGGATGAGTATGCTTAAAATAATGGGCTCTTTAAACCCCGAGATGAGGGCCTGATAAAAATTAAATCCATAGATGACCAGGCAGGCAATTATACTCCATGTTTTTCTTTGTGGGACGGCAAAGGCCAGGGCAAGGGTACCTGCAATAAAACTTAGGGTATTGAGCTGATGGGAAAACTGTGATAAGCCCCCGATATATAAAAGCAGGTAAGATAGGCTAAGTGTAATTAAAGCTATAGCGAAGATCAGCCTGGTCAGTGCCGCAGGATTATAGCTGTATTTTTGTACAACTGGGTAGCGCATGAAAACCAGTATGCCAGTTACAAAACTTGCATGGGCCAAACAATAATAGCGTTGGCATTGAGCGGTTAGCCTTAGTTTTTCTGGGTCTGCAAAATAAAAACCATCCATTTTTCTGAAATCAACATAACCCAGTACATCAAAAAAGTAAAATAGGGTGGTACAGCACATATAACCGGCAAAAATGAACTGGACCAGAAAAATGGGCCGCATAAGTTGTCCTGCTATATTTCGATCTTCTGGCAGGGCTTTTATTTTTCCGGTTAAAGTAAGGTAGAATATAAAAAACGAGCCTGCCCACGCGATAAAATAAGACAGTACAGCATTGTCTTTTAATAAGGAGGCCAGCACCCATGGTGCAAAGAGGATCAAGTATTGTTCAATCGATGTACGGTTATCCATGTTTTAAAACTGCAGATTCAATGGCTTCAACCTGTACCGGGATGCTCCAGTCATCAATAATTTTTTTCGAAAGAAGGCCCATCTGTGCCAGGCCTTCTTTTCCTTTATCCAGCAATGCTGTTAAATGAAGGGTCATGCTGTCTGAAGAACCGGATTTAAAAATAGCGCCATTACATTCTGATTTAACCAGATCAACAGCACAACCCACCTTATCCGATACTAAAATGGGTTTGGAACAGGCCATGGCTTCATTTACGGACAGCCCCCAGGTTTCGCTTATTGAGGGCAGGCAAAACAGATCTGCCGCCTGATGAAGTACGGGCATGAAAGACTGATTTTGAAAATCCAGGAAATGAATATTTGCTGCTGAAGTACTTTGTTCCGCTTTCTTTTTAAGCTGTACTTCTTCCTTACCGTTACCGGTAAATAACAGATGGGTGCCTGGACGGTTAAGTTCAATAAAAACCTTTAACAGTAGTTCCAGATTTTTGACAGCCTCAAATTTTCCTGCATAAAGGATTAAAATATCCTGATCCCCGATGTTTAAGGAATCCCTTAATCTTTTTATCTCAATTGTCCTGTTCTTGGCATAGCGGTTATTGTCTATGGCATGGGGCGCTAAGGTTAACTGCTCATCTTTTAAGCCAAACTTTTTAAAATAGTGCTTGTTATTTGTGCCCGCATAAAATGCGTGGTCTACGTTCTTATAAACCCATTTCAGGAATAGGATTTTCAGTAATCTTTTTAAACTTGTAGTTTCATTTAAGAGGGTAGAATCTCCCCTGAAATATAGGGGTAATTTGCCTTTAAAATGGCGCAAAACTTTTAAATGACTAGGATAGGCCCAGCCATATACCAAAATTGCTTCCGGTTGCCAGGCTACTAATTGCCGGACTAAGTCCGGATTTTGAATGCCTTTAAAATGATGCGAACCCTTAACAGCTGCGGTATTCTGTACCCATGCGTAAGGATAACCATCAAGTAGAGGTATATCCCAGCTGATGGTTTTGCCGAATCCAGGATCGTATTTTTGCGAAGCTTCTTCGCCCCAGGTATAAAACACCTTGACATTTAACTGCCCACGTTGCTGCATCAGTTTAAAAACAGGAGCATAATACTGAATGGGATGCGTAGTAATAATAGCTAACTTTTTCAATCCCCGCCAATAACTTTGTTAAACAATTCAGTTTGTTTTTTGGTCATATTTTCGGCACTATATTCTTTTATGGCTTTTGTAAGTTCCGGCGATGTAAAAATGTTGTTTGCCCAATTTGTTAATACAGAATAGAGTTCATCAGTCATGTTTTTATCCGGAAACCGGATTAGCCGGGCATTAACTATGCATTTATTTACGATTTCCACCACGCTGCTGTTTCGATGAAATACAGCCAGGAGTGGCTTTTTTACCAGCAGGTATGGATAGATTTTAGAAGCAGTATACTGCGGGTCGTCAGAACCCGGAATAAATAAGGCATCTGCCTGCTGAAGTGTGTTTAATGTATGATAAAAACTTATTCTTTCTGTAATTTCTGTTACCTGCTCTTCGACCTGGTATTTTCTTGCAAGCGGCAAAACTGTTGCTTTCCCTTGTCCGGCCGGAGCATAGCTGGTGCCAATAAATGAAAATTGTAGTTTTTTAAATACTTCAGGCTTCGTTTGTAAGCCCCGATATAATGCTTCAAAGACCGGTTTGATGGCAGTATGCATATCCAGACCCCCGCGGCCTACATACACTATATTGATTTTATTGCTGTGGAGAAGAGGTTTAAATGAGAGCTGATTACTTTCAGCTATTTCAAAATCTTTTTCAAATGCTCCAAAGGTGATTACTGATGAGGGAATTTTATTGATCTGTGGGTAACGGTTCTTTAATGTTTGTATGTAATCATCAGCTACGCTGATCAGTCCACCTACATGTTTCATTGCTATGGGTTCCAGGTATTTATTGAGCCGGTAAGAGAACCAGTATTTGGCAGGCCGTTGCGCTTTGGGTTTATCCTGGTAATAGTCAGAATGCCATGGATCCTGCATATCTATGACATAAGGGATGTTAACCCGTTTTTTCCAATAAGCCCCAAGTATACAAACAGGGAATTGTGTGGTTGAAAAATAGATAAGGTCAAACCTTTGGGATTTAAGGATTTTGTTGATCCCTCTAAAATAAAACCATAGCGACCTTAGCGCAAGGCTGCCTAAACCAAAGGGGGACGTTAGTTTTTTATCAAATGCCTGTATATAATGTATTTGTAACCCTTCAGGAATACCTTGCATTAACAGATCGTCTTTTTGCAGGTCTGAATATTTGGGATCAACGGTTACAATCTCAGCTTCCCATCCGAATTGTTCAAAATAAGGCAGGCTCATCCGTATCCGTTGCATATCTGCAGCGTTTGAAGGGGGAAAGTAGGGCGAAATAATGAGGACTTTTTTCTTCAGGACTTAAGTATTTGCAATCACCTTTAGAAATTTAAGGCTTTCAGTCTCCCAGTTGAGCACCGTCTGGCCCAGGTGATAATTCTTTAATCTGTTTTGGTATAAAGATCCAGGATCGCCGGCGTAAGCATTTATGCAATCGGCCAATGATTCTGCACTGTTTTTATCATATAATTTACCCGTGCCTGGATATTGCTGCATGAATTGTTTTTGGGCCTTTGTATCACTCGCAATAAGGGCCAATCCGCATTGGATGTAAGTAAATACTTTGTTCGTAAGACAAATGTCCCTGTTTAAGGATACGTCTGTTTCCGAGGCCATACCGATATCAAAGCTTATTGCATAATTGAAAAGTGCATCAGCGGGGATCGGCTCATGAAACCGGACCTGGTTTTTATGGAGCTTATGAAAGCTCAAAAGCTGAAGTATTTTCAGTTTGTATTCAGCCGGACATTTGCCAAGTAAATGGAGTTGTACAGGATGGGCTGTAATAGCCATTGCTTTAATGATTTGTTCAAGACCCCGGTTGGGGCCAACTGTTTGAGAAAACCAGAAAAGTTTTAAACAGCCACCGGTTTTATAATTTTGTTTCAGGTTCAGACTGGTCTTCCTGAAAACATTGTTGATGACCACTGGTTGCAGATCAGGATATAATTTGTGATAGAAAGCGGCAATAAGCGGACTGGCAGCAGTAAAATAATCTGTATGCTTAAAATACTTGGTTTCAATATATTTGTTCAGCAGGTACGTTTTATCCTTTTTGGAGGTAAACTGGCCAGAATGCATATCCTCGGCATCATATCCTACCCTGGCATTTGTTTTCTTTGCTGCCAGCACTGCAGTTGGCAAGGCCCCAAGGTTATGTGCGATATAAAGGTCTGTTTTTATTTGCCCGGCAATAGCAAGAGCCTCCCGATGCGTCCTGCTGATGGCATTTTCGGCTATTTGCATGCGTTTTATATAGCTGAAGAGGAGCACGCATATTTTCTGACGAAGCCTGCTGCGGAAGTAGGGTATTTTATCGCGTAATGGGGTGCCACCGCAATAAATATACATCTCAGGATTTCTATCAATAATCTCCTGATCAAATTTTTGGGCCCATGACTGATAAAAACAACAGATTACCTTTACCTGGTAACCCAGATTGTGTAGGGTTTCTGCCTCTTTAATCAGCCTGGGATTGGTAGTAGGCTGTCCTGTTGTAATAAAAGTGATCCTTTTCAACGCCTGTTTATCGCCTTTCTGTAAAGGTTTTCATATTGTTTGCCCAGCACAACGGCATTAAACCTGTCTTCAGCAGTACCACGACATGTAAGCCTGCTGACCTCTGGGATGTGGCCAACCGCGGCAATCATTTCGGTAAGGGTATTGCATACAAAACCATTTAATCCATTAATGACCACTTCGGGTATAGCGCCCCTGTTAAAACCAATTACCGGTGTCCCGCAAGCCAAAGCTTCGGCCATTACAATACCAAAAGGTTCGTCCCAGGTTACCGGCATTAACAGAGCATAACTGTTTCCAAGTAACTCGTTTTTTTGAAAATTGTTTACCGGGCCAATATAGCTGATCTGCACATCGTCTATAAATGGTTTTACTTTGGTGCTAAAATATTGCTTGTGGGTTTCTTCTGCAGGGATATTACCGGCAATAATTAGTTTCCGGCCTGTTGTCCTTGCTACCTGTATGGCAATGGATGTACCTTTTTCTTCCTGTATCCTTCCTAAAAATACAAGTGGGGCATCAGCGGATACTGTTGCGTTAAACTGATATTCGTTGATGTTTACCCCATTGTAAATGGTAGTAACATTTGCAAATTTATTGATCTGCCTGGCTATGAAATTACTGCAGGCAGTAAAATACAAAGTATTTTTGAAGGCTATTTTTGTGGCTTTTTTTACCTGTGAAATAGTAGGGGGCAATTGATAGGATACCACCTTTGGTATCTTGCTCCACATCATCAAAGCGATATTGTTCATACGTCCAAAGGTGTGCAACACATCAAAATCCTGAAAAGCAATTTTTGCAGTTAAGGCATTAATCTTTATAAAATCTTTTGCACCATAATTTACGGATTCCTGATAGGCGATTAACTTACAACCGGCCTGTGAGTTTTTGTGCGCATATAGTATAACCTCATGGCCATTTCTCTGGAGTTCTTTGATCAGCAGGTAAACGATCCGTTCAATGCCCCCATATTGTTCGGGTGGTACGGGAATCAGTGGATTAACCAGGATGGCAATTTTCATTGATAGACAGTGTTTATGATGTTGAGCATTTGTTCAGCGCTCTTTTTTAAGCTGAGGTTTTCAAGAATATAATCCCTTGGACTGTAATGCCCCGAAATAACGTTTAAACGGAATGCTTCAAAATCATGGTAGAAGGACGATAAATCTTTAAATTTAGCTCCGCAGCGTTCATTGAAGAAGGGTACCGAGCTTGCCGGAATTACAGGATGGCCCCATTTAAAACGTGCGGGATCCATGCATAAGCCCATGTCCCATGCAAAAACTGGGACGTTCATCGACATTGCCTCGCAGCAGGCAAAACCCTGACTTTCATGGCCGGCAAGGAAGATCATCGCCCGGCATTTGTTTAAAAGCTTACGATAATCCCGTTCCTTATAGTTTCCGTACTTTATTTCTGTATAGGAATAACCTTTTTTATTCAGGTAGTCGATAATCGGATTCCTTAACATTTTATTGGTCGTTTCAATGTCCCAGTATATTTTATTGTAGATCAAAAAATCTATCTCCTTTTGTCCCTTTCCGGGTTTCCATTGCGCTGTATCAATGCCTGCGGGCCAGGTTTCACATCGTTCTGTCCCATAATAGGGCTTGTATACATTATTTGCCCATTCAGAATGCTGAAGGTATCTGGCTATGGGATAGCTGATGCATAAGTCCGGCCACTCACTGGGGTGTGTCACTAAGCTGATCCCCGCTATAATTAAATTTGGGTTTGTATATCCTTCCAGTGCATATCTGCCCTTACCTAGCACAACTACTTTATCCGCGGGACTTAACCTCTTAAATGGCCTGTTAACCACATAATCTATTTTTAAGAGGTCGAGCCCCTTGCATAAGTTCAAAAAAACTTTTTTAATCCCACTGGTCCTTCGGCCCCTGACCAGTCTTCTGATGATGGGCCTGATGAACCGGTCCCCTTTAACAAAGCGATCTTTTTCGGGTTCTTCCCTGTAATAAATGCACAGCTGGCTTTTCATCAATTTGATCTTTTTAGCCGTTCTTGCTGTTAACAAGCCGGGGCGAAGCTGAAGCAGGTTTGAAAAAAAAGGCACTGATCCGGGCTTGGATAATTTTTTCTGCAAAATATGATAAGGTAAAAGTAAGTATCGTCCATACTATAAACTTTTGCAGGTAAGCAGACATCGTTCCCGAATAGGGGTAGTATTTATTCACAATAAGCATTAAAGGCCAATGGAAAATATAGATGGCATAAGATATACTGCCAATAAAACTTAACCCTTTTAAAACTATTGCTGAGCATGTTTTTTCTGCAAATAGAGCAAGAGAGATCAGATAAAATAAAGTGGAAGCGATCCAGCGCGTATCCTCGGTCAGCCGTTTTGTGATGACCAGGTAAATGACCAGAAACAATGGCATCAGGTAAGACAGGATCAAAAAGAAGCGCCGGTAAGGCAGCTGCCTTCCGGCAAGATCTGAAATGATCAGGATGCAGAGCGGAAGGTTCCACAGGATTTCCAGGCCAAGTCCATGTTTGTTTTCGCTATACAAATTAAAACCTTTTAAAAACACGGAGCCTATTGCAAAGTGCTGATAAGACATAATTAGAAACATGTAGCTCAGGAAACTGACCTTAACTACTTTACTTGCCGGTAAAAGCCAGCAAATCCCGAGTCCAAATAACCAGAAGATATATCCGGTAGCATAGTCGGTCAGGAATGTGGGCACAAAAGGATAATAATAACCGATTACAGAAATGAGGAATAGTGGTATCGCAATGCTAATAATTTTTGGCTTTGCTAAACTTATCAAAGGAAAGAGCAGATAATAAACCATTTCATAATTGATGCTCCAGATTGGGGCAAGATTAAATTCAACCGGGATTTTAATGTTTAGATAAGGTAAGCTGTTTTGAAGCATCAATAAATTTCCCACGATAATCGGGAATGTATTTTTAGTGCCTAAAATGAACAGAAAGGCAAAAGCAAATAAATAAATCGGGTATAAACGAACCAATCTTTTTTTATAGAAAGTGTGAACGCTAAGGTGTGTTTCCTTCAATGCACCTAAACCAATAACAAACCCGGATAGCATAAAAAAAATGTAAACGGCTAATCCCCCCACTGTCAGATAGGATATGATACCAGCAGCCTTGTAAGTGGGATCGAGCCAGTTTTGCCCTAATCCATGTGCCAGAAAAACACCCAGAGCAGCAAATCCGCGCAGTCCTTCCAGCCGGTGATCAAATTTCACTTTAACCTTTACGGCTGGTGCAAAACGACAGTTTAAAAAATCTTTGTTCATAAGCCTGCCTTAATTAGCTTTAAGGTATGGGGTATTGAATGTTCAGAGAGTGCACGCTGCTGTCCTTTTTTTCGGATACCATCTCTAAGTGGTTTATCTTTATCAAGTCGCCCTATCTGGAAAATTAGTTCCTCAGAACTGGAGTAGCAGGCTATTTCCCGATCTATATCGTACAATAGATCTAATCCTTCGGTCCATTCTGTAAGGTAGCAGGCCCCAAGCATTGGAGCCTCAATATCACGTAACCTGGAGTATTTGCCGGGGTTTTTAAACGGAAACCTAAAAGATGGGAAGCGGTTGATGCCCAGGGTGATCAGGCTATGCCTGGTATGGTCAATATAGGCTTCAAAACTTAAATTGCCATTTAGCTTATCGCTAAGCTGCCCGTTAACGGCTACATTTACGCTCCGCCGGGCCATTTTTTGACAATAGGCTCCTAACCCGTATTTTTTAATGAATTGGACCTGGTTTATACCTTTGCTGATAAAGGAGTCCTGAGCTGTAGCGGGCTTGCTTTTACCAAGCCAGCCTGTTCCGTAAATTTTTAGGGTATCTATTTTTTCAGCTGTTTCATTAAACAATGCAATGCGCTGCTGGTCTGCGGACCCGATAAATGTGACTTGCTGAGATTCGGCAATATTTGTATTTCTATAAAGCGGATCAACCCACATGGGCATTGGTAAATGTATGTGTTTGAACCCTGCGTGTTTATAGGCGGCTAAGCTTTCGAATTCAGGTACCCAGTTCAGATCGAAGGCCCCGAATGCATTCGGGATCCTGTCAAACTCACGGTAATTGTCGCAAAAGAAATTAATGCAGGGGATGCCTGATTTTTTGATCTCATTTATCGCGTTTACATCAATTTGGTGCGGATATAAATAGCTTAAAAAAAAGTCTGGCCGGTTCTTTTTAATATAATCGATGGTTTTCTCCCATATTTGCACCCTCCATTTGTCAAGATCCGGCTTCGACAGGGGAAGCAGGCCCATTGCCCAATCGGCCCCAGGGCATTCGTCCCACTGATCACCCGCTTCCTCAATTCCGTTTTTTATATAGTACTGCCAGAAGGAATAGGCAGGTACGGGATAATGTTCAGGGCCCTGTAAGAAGGATAAAAAAATCTTCAAGCTTTTAATAAAAAATATTTACGGGATTTAAATGCATGCTTACAGATGTATTTAAATATATACCTGCCCCGCTGAAAGTTCTCTTTTCTAAAGCCCGAAAAGTAAAATAAAGACAGGAATGCATAGTAAAAGAAAGTGTAAAGTCTTCCCTTGATGATCAGATGCAGACGGTATTCATTGTGGAACCCATTTGCCCATTTATCGGCTTTATTGGGCCCTGGACTTGCAGCGCCATAGTGTAAAATCTTTGCCTCCGGCAAATAGTATAGTCTATATCCCGCTGCTCTGATGTAATAACTCCATTCGGTATCTTCCCCATACATGAAAAATGTTTCCGGTAAACGTCTGTTTTCAAAGATCTCAAGGATACTTCGGGGGAAAAGAAAAAATGTACCCCAGAGATATTGACTGTAAGCCTCTTTTTCAAGATCGGGCTGGATATTTTTAAAATAACTGAAAATATGATGCAGACGAAAGGTGCAGCCTACCAGCTTTCCTAAATCAGACCAGTGATGGGTGCATTGCTGTAAACTGCCATCGGTGCTGACGAGCTTTACACTTAATGCCCCAATCTTTTGATCCGACAGTATTTTTTTGCAGGCTAAATCTATTGCATTGTTCAATAGCACTGTGTCGCTGTTTAACAGTAATATAAGCGCTCCTGCTGCTGCACGGATGCCAGTGTTGTTTCCTTTTGCAAACCCGTAATTCCGAGGGTTCTTAACAAGCTTTATAAAAGGAAACAGTGCTTTAAACCGCTCAGGATCACATTCGGTCGAAGCATTGTCTACCACTATAATTTCATACTTACAAAAGGTATACTCCACAACAGAAGAAATGCAATCGGCTGTCAGCTGAAATGTATTGTAATTTATGATAATGATGGAGATCAAAATAACCTGCTAAATACTTTTCGGATGGTCTTGCCCATCCCATGCTGATTTGAATAACGGATTAGTTTTCTGGTATTGTTCTTTATCCTGAACGCAAATGAAATGGCCTGCACAATTTTGTACTTTCTTAAGAACCGTAATTCAGTCTCCAGCTCTTTTATCTTAATCATATAAATGTTGACCAGTACCTGGGCCCCAAAAACATGATTTGCCTGGTCAGGGGAATGTTGTCTGTAATGTAATACCGTCTTATTTGCCTTTTTAATTTGATAACCGCTTTTAACTATGCTAAAAAAAAGGTTATAATCTTCCGGTACCGTTGGGTTTGACTGATAACCTCCAACCTGTTCATAGCATATACGCCTAAACATAGAAGATCCATGTATAAAGTTTTCATGTTTTAGCCTCTCGGCTACATCTATATCTTCTGCTTCCGGGAACTGTATTTTGAAAAAGCCGTTGTGTACAGTAGATTGGTATTCCTTTTTAGAATCGGTATACATTTTCTTTGCCCTGCTGCCAAAAAATAAAAAATCTGTATAAGCAATGCCAACACACGCATGTTGATGGAGTATTCCTGCACATTCTTCTATATAATTTGATTGAAAACGATTGTCTGCCCCTAAGAAAACAAGATATGAGCCGGTTGATAAGCTAACTGCTTTATTGAAGTTTCTGATAATTCCAAGGTTTTCAGGGTTCTTTATGTATTTGATCCGGTCCGGATGTTTCTTTTGAAAAAAAAGGGAGATCTCGGCTGTCATATCTGTTGAGCAATCGTCGGCAATGATAATTTCATCTGCCGGGATAGTTTGCCTGAGTACAGATTCAATGGCCTCTGCCAGGAAGTGCCCGTAATTATAACAGGGAATAATACAAGATATGGTTTGGTCAGAAAAGCGATGCTTTTGGGTTACAGTAACCCGGTTCAAGGTGTAGATGTTCGTGTCAGACCCCTGGTGGCAGGACACAGCCCCTTTAAAACGTTTGCTAACCTCAGCAACAACCTTGTCGTTAAAATTTCCATAAGGATATGCAAACCATTTTAAGCCATGTTTTTCAAAGGGTATTAGTTCATCAGGCACTGTCAGTTCCTGATGAATCAGATCTTCGTCGTAAGTTGCTTTAAGATCAGGATGGCTTTTCGTATGCCATTGTATCCTTCCCCCCATTTTTTGCAGAATTTGCAGGTCATCAACAGATGCAAAATCAGCCTGTGGTTCTACACTGTCAAATTCATTGGTTTTTCCTATGTAATCGCTGGTTACAAATAATTCAAATGGGTAGGAAAATTTATGTAAAATTGGAGCTGCGTAAGTCAGAACATTCTTATAAACCCCGTCAAATGTAATGACCACCTGATCCGGATCTTCCGGATCGTAATCATCCAGATAAACAGCCTTCCTGTTTTGCAGTTCAAACATTTGTCTGTAAAACCCATCGGCAGTCACCCACCACATTGTTGGGCTTTCGAGGTCAACTTTATGGTACATTAAGATCATTTCTGGTAGACCTCCAATCTATGCAGATATTCTTTATAAGGATAAATATGTTCACGAAAAAGATCATAAGGAAACCTGCAATTGTACCAGTCATTAATATGAACGGAAACCAGTATGCCGTTTTTATTGAGTAACCGGTCGATGATCACAAAAATTAAATTTGATGAGGCACCTATATATTGTGGATACAATACTCCTGTAACCACAATCAGGTCAAAAGTCTTTTCTGTATGATAAAGTTCAAAAATATTCTGCTGCTCAAAAAAAATGTGGGTAGCCTTATTGTTTTCACATGCGTATTTAATGGCATTCTCAGAAAGATCGACCCCCAGTATTAAATTACCTGGTAAATCCTGCGTTATAAAACCATTGCCGCAGCCAATGTCCAGTACAGTTTCATACTCCCTGTCCGGGAGCTCCGTTAATAATATTTTTTTTCTTTTGATATCCTCCGTATCTGCCCCGTATTTCCAGGGGTCATTGGAGTCATACCATTTTTCAAGCTCTTTTTTTGACTGAATCATATACTAAATGTTGAATTCCCATGAATGCGGAACGGCAAGCGTCCCCCATTGCGGGTTAACGGTTTTCCCAGATCCAAAATAATCTGAATGGGTTACCGTTAATGTTTTTGCAGAAGTGATATAGTCCTCTAAACCATTATCCGATGATATAAATGCATTAAGTTGATAGCTGCCTTCAATAAGAGGCAAACTGGAAATTGTACAGGTTATCTTATTGGTCAGGATCAGCCCCTGCCCACCGGTAAAATCAGTAGAGATGCTGATGAGCCTGAAGCCATCCCTTGTCCAGATACTGATCCCTGCTTCCCTGATCTTGATGTTTCCGGTCTTATTTTGAAAGGAAATCACTATTACCAGGGGTTTGAAAGTTGTAATGACTGCGGGTAGAATATCAATCTTTTCGATTCTTACACTGCCTATACCTTCCCGGTTTTTTCGTGCTGCAATTGGGATTTCACTTTCCTGCACCTGATTAGCTAAATAACTATCTATTGTGGTCGAAATGCTGCCGGTTTGAAGGATTTCTCCATTTGACAATAAAATCCCTTTGTTGCAAAGTCCGCTTATACTCCCCATATGATGGCTCACAAAAAGTACCGTTCTGCCTCCTCCTTTACTCAAATCGCCCATCTTTCCCAAACATTTCTTTTGAAATTCCGCATCACCCACAGCCAGAACCTCATCGATAATGAGGATCTCCGATTCCAGATGTGCAGCAACTGCAAAGGCAAGCCGAACATACATTCCTGAAGAATATCTTTTTACAGGTGTATCGATATACCTTTCTACCCCTGCAAAATCTACGATCTCATCAAACTTTCGTTTGATCTCTGCTTTGCGCATCCCTAAAATCGCACCGTTTAAAAATATGTTCTCCCTGCCGGTCAGTTCCGGATGGAAGCCTGTACCTACTTCCAGTAAACTGGCTATCCTGCCTTTTATTTTTACAGAACCGCTGGTAGGGGCGGTTACCCGGCTTAAAATTTTTAGCAATGTGCTTTTTCCGGCACCATTACGGCCAATGATGCCTATGGCATCGCCCTGTTCAATTTCAAAATCCAGGTTTTTTAAGCTCCATACCAGGTCGCTTTTAGCCCTGGTATTTCTGTCATTGGTCTCCCCGATGCGAAGAAAGGGATCCTCTTTGCCCCGCAGCTTTGCCCACCAGCGTTCCAGATCCCTGGAAATTGTACCGGTTCCTATTTCACCAAGCTGATAAGCTTTGGAAAGGTCGCTCGCTTTTATCACGATGTTGCTCATGAATTACCCTAAATTGTATCTACAAATGTTTTTTCAACCTTATTAAAAACAACAACCCCTAAAAAGGTAATGCAAAAAGTTATGAACGTACAGTAACCCAGGTTCTGCCAGCTAAAACTACCTCTTCCAAGAAAGCCATACCTGAAAGTTTCTATGATGGGCGTCATGGGGTTATACTCAATGATCCAGGCATAGGCCGGATATTTTTCCAGCGCAGTGGATAGGGGGTAGATGACTGTAGTGGCATACATTAACAACTGTACCCCAAAGCTTACCAGAAAGCTGAGGTCGCGGTATCTGGTCGTCATTGCCGAGATGATCATCCCTAAGCCCAGGCCCAGGCAGGCCATCAGTACAATGAGTACGGGGAACAGGAGCAGGTACCAGTTTGGTCCAAAATCTTTGCCGGTTAACAGGTAGTAAACAATCATCAGGACAAACAACAGCATTTGTACCCCAAAGCGCACCAGGTTAGAGGCCACAATGCTAAGGGGCATGATCAGCCTTGGAAAATATACTTTCCCAAACAGATTGGTATTGTCTTTAAACACAGTACTGGTCTTGTTCAGGCAATCTGAAAAATAGTTCCAGGCAGTAATGCCCGCCATGTAAAACAAAGGCTGCGGAAGCCCGTCGGTCGAAATCCCGGCCAGGTTACCAAAAATGAAAGTGAAGGTGATAGTGGTAAAAATGGGCTGGATAAAGAACCAGAGCGGGCCCAGTATGGTTTGCTTATAAAAGGAAACAAAATCGCGCTTCACCAGCAATACCAGCAAATCCCTGTAATGCCATACATCCCTGAGCTTAAGTTCAATCAGGCTGTTTTTTGGCCTGATCTCCATGTCCCATGTTTCTTCAGTTACAGGCTTCATTTTTGATTAACCGTTCTAAGGTTTGCAGGTAATGCTGCTGACTAAAATATTTTAAACATTGTTGCTGAATGCTTTTGCGTGCCCCAATGCTTAAGGTGCGGCCAAGGTTCCGGAGGATGGCCTGTTCCAGGGCCCCGATATCATCCGGATCAATGGCTGTACCCATCTCCTGGTTTTTCACTGCATCCACACTGCCATCAGCATTGCCGCAGATGATGGGTAAGCCGAAGGCCATAGCTTCTATAAACACAATCCCAAAGCCTTCTTTCTTGCTGGGCAATACAAACAGGTCAGCCAGTAAAAAATGATCGGCCAGTTCTTCAGCTTTGATATAACCTGGAAGTATAAAATTATTGCCCAGGCCGTACTGGCTTGCCAATTGTGTAAGGCGTAGCTTTTCAGCTTCATCATAAGGTCCTGCAAGCACATACTGTATATTGTTCTGACCGAGATTGCCAAGGGCTTTTATCACCTGATCATAACCTTTATACTGTTCTGTAACGGAAATGCGGGCCAGCGTAAATACAATTTTCTGATCTGTATTTAATTCGTACCGTTCCAGTAAATACCCGGGTTTATGGAAATGTTCAGGAAAGGTGATAAAGGGGTCGACTGCGTTGTTGACCACTGTACACTGTTCGGGTGCAACCTGGTGTAAGGCAATAACTTTCTCCTGTGTATACCTGCTTACACAGATTACCTTACTGCAAATTTTCCAAACCGACTTTTTCCATAACCTTAAGGGGCGCCAAACCTCTATTCCATGTGCAATAAGCCAGATCTGGCAATTTGGATTAAGCAGGTATATTGCCCAGCCGAGTACCGATAAATTGATGTGGCTTAGTATAACCAGGTCTGCCTTCTTTCCTGCCTTTATGCTCTCCCACATAAATTTCAGCCTGTTTTTGCGAAAAGCTTTAAACTTTTCTTCCGCTAAATATTCGGGCATTAAGTCGGTTTTCCGGTCGCATAAGGAATACAGCTCAGCCTCCCATTTATGTTTTGCACCCAACTGCTGTAAGCCGTAAGCCAGTATCCGGCCCATTTTCTGTATACCGCCCGTGGCACAAAATGTTTCCAGTGTGAGCAGCAGAATTTTTTTAGACATTTGTTTTATACTTTCCAGTCATTGGGCCTTGCCCATAGCTTCGCCCCCTAAGTCACAGTTCTTTTTTTGCAACTTATAATTGATGATAGCCTGTTTTTGAAATCCCGGTCTGGCCGGAACTCAACTTTTATTGTTCATTCTTTCTATTAAAGACGCTGACACATTCACAACAATGGAATGCGATATATCCCCAAGTCTTAAAAGAAGTTGTTTTTGAGAACGGTATTCAATAATTTCTCCTCTGATCCCTTTTAGTGGCCCGGCCTTAATCTCAATTTTCTCTCCCGGTAATAGCCTTTCTTCTGTAATTTCCAGTTCATAAGGACTGGCCAGCAATAGTTTAAGTTCTTCAATTTGCCTGTCTGGCATAGCAGCTATTTTCCCGGAAAAATAGATAAACCGCGAAATGCCGGTGGTCATCAATACTTCTGTTTGCTGCTGCCGGGCAATATGTACAAAGAGGTACGATTTGATCAGCGGCTCTTCTACCCATTTTTTTCTGTCGCTCCATTGCCTGAGCTGCCGCTGAAGTGGCAAATAGGCTTCAATACCCTTACTCAATAATGCCTGATATGCCTTTTTTTCTGCACGCGATTGTGTATAAACCGGGTACCATTTTTTTATATCTGATGTTAAGGCCATACTTTCCATAAATTAGGATCTCAACCAATTTTTCACATTCCACCATTTTACAGGGGCATCATCTTCGTAATAACCTGAACTTTTGTAACCATTGTAATCTGCATAGTAATGAAATGTGCCATGATTTGAACTGTTTTTATAATAGCTCGACTGCAAAAGGTTTTCTTCAAAAGCATTTAATACAATGGCCATGTTGTTTAAGCCGTATTCCCTGGCGAGGCCCTCGGGTATGGTGGCTGCACTGTGTTTAGACTTTCCATACCGGATGATAAAAAGATTAATATCGCTCTGGCATATTAAAGGAATGGAGTCAGAAACCAGGCCGATCGGTGCAGTATCAACCATGATCACCTCATACTTTGTCCTGAGCTCATCGAGCAGCAGGGCAATGCGTTCGTGATGGAGTAGTTCTGCCGGGTTTGGAGGAATAGGCCCCGAACTGATAAAATCCAGGTTTTTATAAGCTGTTTGCTGGATAATGTCTTTTACCGTACTTTGGTGGACAAGGTAATTGCTGAGCCCGGTAGTATTGGGCAGTCCAAAGGCATGATGTAGTTTGGGCCGGCGCAGATCGGCCCCAATCAGGATCACCTTTTTATCAATCAGCGCAAGTGTACTGGAAAGGTTAAGGGCAACAAAGGATTTACCCTCTCCGGCCACCTCAGAGGTGATGCTGATAATTTTACTTTTTTTTCCGGAAGCAAGAAAATTAAGGTTGGTGCGAACTGAACGTACCGATTCTGCAAAGAGGGACCTGGGTTTGCTTAAAGCAAGAATCTGGGAATTGTCCTCATCTATCTGATCGGGAAACTTTCTGATGATGCCGATGACAGGAACAGTTGTGGCATGCTCAACCGATTCCTTATCGTAAATGTAAGGATTAAATACCCTTGCTGAAAGGATAATTCCAACACCAGCTAACAGCCCAAATATAGTAGCCGTACGATAAATTTCTCTTCCATTTGGCGAAACGGGCACTTTGTTTACCTGGGCCTGTTCAATGATTGTTGCACCAGGTAAAATTGCGGAGCGATTGATCTGCGCTTCCAGTTTTTTCTCGGATAAAAAGGAGTATACTTTTTCATTGATCTCAAAGTCGCGCCTCAAACTGATCATATTTTTTTCTGCGGCCGGCAGTGCATTCACCTGCTGGTTTGCTCTTGACAACTGACTGTCCAGATAATCCATGTTTTTCCGGATCCGTTGGTTTGAAGAGCTGATGTTCTGCAGTGCTGCGGTTTTAACCTGCGCAATCTGATCGTTGAGCGCTGCTATAGTTTCTGAGCCGCTGTTGTAAGTTTTTAACATGACGTTTTTATCGGCCAGCAAATTGTTCATATTGCCGATCAGTACGCCAAGCAAAGGATCAACAACCCCCTCAAGGTTAAAATTGAGGCTTACATTGTGCTTGTCGTTTGTAATTTGTTTTTTCAACTGCTCTATTGCCATCAGCTGCATCTTTAACAATGACCGCTGTGATTCCAGTTCCGTTACTTTTGAAAGGGCCATATTTGCTGACGAGCTGACATCCAGTATGCCCGAGTTTTGTTTGTATTTCTCCAGCGAGCTTTCTGATCCTTTTACTGCAGAAGAAAGATATTGCTGCTGATCGTTGATGAAGCGGATCATCTGGGTAGCCGATTGCGTTTTCTGATCACGGTCGTAGTTCAGGTATTCATTCATTACCGCATTCAATATATCTGCTGCAAACTGGGGGTTGGAATCTGTTTGCTGTATGGTAACAATATTGGAGTTCTTCACAATTTCATTGGTGCGCAATCCATTACGTACACGGTCCAGTAAAATTTCAGGGGTATTGAACTTAAACTGGTAGGAAATATTGGCGTTCAGCGGCCCCGGATATTTGATCACGAAACCCATATTTTCAATATTTATTGGCTCGTGATACTGAAAATTCCGCTGTATCTCGTTTTCCCCCGCGTTCCAGGTCAGCATAAATGTTTTTTTATCTATGGGTTTAAAGGTAATCAGCCCCAGAAAGGGATGCGCTGTGTCAAATTTTAATATGCTGACCTGAACTGGCTTATTCGGGTACAAGTCATAAGACCGTACCCTGCCTGCTATATAAAAACTGATTTTATAATCCAGGCTCCGGATGGCACTTAGCAGCAAGTCGCGGCTTTGTATAATAAATTTTTCACTTTGCAGGTTAACCGGGCCCCTGCCTGAGTTGCTCATCGCACTCACCAGATCGGACAATTCGGTTTTCTTTTCTTCAAATTTAAGCACAGCCGATGTTGTATATGTCTTCGGAGTGTACCACAGGTAAAAATAAGCAAGAAGTAAACCCAGTAAAATAGTTGCTGCTACCAGATACCAATGACTAAACAGTATCCTGGCTATTTTTAAATAGTCAATTTCCCTGGTTTTTCTTTGGTTTTTTTCTGCTTCCTGTGTCAACGGGTCAATGTATAGATAATTAATGCTGTATTTAGTAAAGTGATAACGGGTTGTAAAACGGCCGAGACGTTTTGTAACTTTTCGGATCGTATAGCCCGTTTATTTTGGGCCACATAAATGATGTCATTGTTTTGAAGTACAATTCTTGGATCGGAAAATACCCTGATGTCGCTAAGGTCAACTTCAATAACTTCAGGGGCGGGCATTCCCCCGCGTATAATTTTGATTTGTTTGCTGCCTGCTTTTTCTGTTAAGCCCCCCGCCTCACCAATCAGCTCAATCAGCGAAGTCTGGTCTTTTATCAGGTTGTAAACACCCTGGTTCTTAACTTCACCAAGCAGGGTTACTTTTAGGTTAATAATTTTTAACTCAATTATCGGGTCTTTTAGTTCTTTTCGGTAAAGGTTTTCTATATGACCTGCGGCCTGTTCCCGTGTAAGACCGGCAACCTTTACATGTCCAATTATGGGCAGGGCCACTGTACTGTCGGCGCCTACCAGGTAGGTCTGTCCATTATCAGCCGATGTGGAGCTGCTTTTGCCGGTAACTGCTTCATCTACAATATACTTTTTGTTTTGCAGATTCCTGATCTGAAGCAGGTCCTGAGGTTTTATCCTGTAAACGTTCAGTATAAAAGCTTTGTTTTTTAAACTGTCACTTGCATTTTTACTTTCAAAAAGTATTTGTTGCTGCTTATAAGAGCAAGAAAAACTAGCAACAAAGAGCATTACAACCGCAAATAAAATAATGAGTTTTTTAACAAAACACATAATGAAAAACAGACTTAACATTTATAGCAACACGCCACGACTTCAAAAATACATATTAATTGTAGACGGTTATAATTAATTATTAAATTTGTTGCTATGTTGAATGTAAAAATTTCGTTGATAACTGTTTCCTATAATGCCGAACTTACCATACAGCGATGTATAGATTCTGTGATCAGGCAGACCTATAAACATATTGAGTACATCATTATTGACGGTAATTCTAGCGATAAGACCCGGCAGATTGTGCTGAACAACCGCGCGCACATTCAGCTTTTCAGGTCAGAACCTGACCATGGTATTTTTGATGCCATGAATAAAGGTATTTCTATGTGTACAGGAGATGTTATAGGTATGCTGAATGCAGATGATTACCTGGATAATGAACATGTGCTGAATGAGATAGCCAGTTCTTTTATCAAAAATGATCCTGATCTGCTCTATGCTGACCTGGATTATGTAAACAAGAATGGAAAGGTAATCCGCAGCTGGCGTTCCGGCCATTACCGGCCCAATAAATTTAATTGGGGCTGGATGCCACCCCATCCAACTTTTTATGTAAAAAGGGGGCTATTTGACAAGTTTGGCCTATATAATTTTAGCTATGGAACCGCTGCAGATTATGAGCTGATGCTCCGTTTCATGTATTTAAACAGGGCGAAAGTTTTTTATTTAAATAAAGTAATAGTTAAAATGAGTTTAGGAGGGGTAAGCAACCAGAACCTGACAAACAGGATTAAGGCCTGGAGAAACGACCTTAAAGCCATGAAGCAGCACGGTATAAATGTTCCTGTATTTGGCCTGATCATGAAGCCGCTCAGAAAAATAACCCAGTTTGCAGGATAATCTATAAATCCATTTAAAAAACCCACCATGTTTTCATTCTTTAAAAAAAATACGGGTATACGTGATGTGGAATGGCTTGGTGTAGATATGCATACACATTTATTGCCAGGGATTGATGACGGAGCAAAAAACGTAGCAGATACTGTGGGTTTAATTAAAGGCTTAAAGGAACTGGGCTTTAGCCAGTTCTTCTGTACCCCGCATATTTTTACAGAATTGTACCCCAATACGGCCGAAACAATTGATGCAGCTTTAACAATTACCACAACGGCATTAACTAAAGCTGGTGTTCAGGTAAAAATTGATGCCGCAGCGGAATATATGGTTGATGAGACATTTAAGCCTGCTACAAATTTATTGAGTCTTCCCGGCCGGCATGTTTTAATTGAAATGTCTTACCTATCTGAAATGCCAGCCATTGAACAGGTTATTTTTGATTTGCAGATCATGGGTCATAAAGTAATCCTGGCCCATCCGGAACGTTATGGTTATTACCATAAAAAACCAGACAGGTACCTTCGTTTAAAGGATATGGGAGTTTTGTTCCAGCTGAACTTATTGTCCTTAAGCGGATATTATGGTAAAGAAATAAAGCAGGTTGCAGGATACCTGCTGCAGAAAAAATTTTACGACTTTGCAGGAACAGACCTGCACCATCATCAACACCTGGATGAACTCAGACGCATGGTTCGCAGCGGCAGCCTGCACCAAACGATCGGAAATTATCCTTTTAAAAATAAAGCCCTGATTTAATCTCTTCCCATGTTCTTAAACAGGACAGTTCATGACAGTTTTACTTTCATATTATTATAATTTAGTAATAAAATGAAACTGGTGTTGGTGTTATTTGAAAGTTAATTTAACTTTATTAAAGACTTAACATGGATGTTTCTATATTGTAGCACAAATGAACCAAATAACGAACATTAGATGAACAAACTCAGCGCATTATTTTTACTCATTCATTTCTCAGTTTTTGTACAGGCACAAAAACTTGAGGTAGGACAACTGACCTGCAACTATAAACAAAATCCGATAGGCACCGATGTATTACAGCCTCAATTTAGCTGGAAGTTAAGCGCTACTGAAAGAAATGTAATGCAGAAAGCTTATGAACTAAGGGTGGCAAGCAGTGACAAGGACCTCTTAAATGGAAAAAACCTTGTCTGGCAAACTGGTAAGGTAAATTCAGATCAATCTGCCCATGTTATTTATAAAGGAAGCGCACTGCAGGCCAAACAACGCTATTACTGGCAGGTACGTGTATGGGACAACAATGGGAAAGCATCTGACTGGAGCGTAGTAAACTTCTGGGAGATGGGGTTGTTGTCGCCAAAAGACTGGTCGGCAAAATGGATCCAGACCGCCCGCGATACAGAAGGCAAAGTAGGACCCGCACCGATGTTTGGCCGTAGCTTTACGGTAGCAAAAGAAATAAAAAATGCGAGACTCTATATCACCGCACATGGTCTTTATGAAGCAAAACTAAACGGAAAGAAGATTGGCGACCACTATTTTACACCGGGCTGGACAAGTTACCACAAACGCTTACAATATCAGACCTATGATGTGACACAGGCTTTAAAAGCGGGTAAAAATACAGCACTGGTTACCATTGGTGACGGATGGTACCGTGGAAACCTGGAATTTAACAATAAACGCAATTTATATGGTAAAGAGGTTGGGCTGTTGTTCCAGCTGGAAATTGAATATGCAGATGGTAAAAAAGAAACCATCAGTTCTGATCAGGACTGGAAAACCTCTTTTGGCGGTCCGGTAAAGGCCTCCGATATTTACAATGGCGAGACTTATGACGCCCGACTGGAAAAAAATGCGCTGGTACAGGATTTTAATACGGGCGATTGGCAGCAGGCTAAAGTGGTTGACCTGAAAATGGATAACCTGGTTGCGCCGCTCGGGCCAACCGTAAGTAAGCACGAACATTTTGCCCCACTAAAGGTCATCAAAACCCCTAAAGGTGAAATCGTGATCGATTTTGGCCAGAACCTGGTAGGTTGGGCCCAACTGAAAATTAAAGGAAAAGCAGGAGATACCCTGACCATTAACCATGCCGAGGTATTGGATAAAGACGGTAATTTTTATACAGAAAACCTGAGAAAGGCCAAACAGGAAAATAAATATATACTGAGCGGCACAAAAGTAGATGTGCTGGAACCACATTTTACTTTTCAGGGCTTCCGTTATATTAAAATTACGGGTTATAAAGGCAAACTGGACAGCACTACTGTAAATGCCATTGCAGTATATTCAGACATGAAACCTACAGGTCTGTTCTCTACTTCAAACCCCTTGCTCAACCAGCTGCAAAGTAATATCCAGTGGGGGCAAAAAGGGAATTTTGTAGATGTGCCTACCGACTGTCCGCAGCGTGACGAGCGTTTGGGCTGGACTGGCGATGCACAGGTGTTCTTCAAAACAGCTGCCTACAATATGGATGTGGCCGGATTTTTCGACAAATGGCTGCATGACCTGAAAGTAGACCAGCACCCAACCGGAAATGTGCCAGTGGTAATCCCTGACGTGCGTACGATAAAGAATGCAGGTTCTGCCGGATGGGGCGATGTGGCCACCATCATCCCATGGGATTTTTATCGCGCTTACGGAGATAAGGAACTGCTTTCGCGTCAATACAGCAGTATGAAAGCCTGGGTAGAATATATCCGCAGCATCAGCAAAAATAACCTGTGGAACAGCGGGCCGCATTATGGCGACTGGCTTTTCTATACGATGGCCGATGACCGTGATGGTAAGGCAGCAATTACAGACAAATTTTTTATCGCACAAGCTTTTTATGCGCATTCTACTCAAAATCTGATCAATGCAGCTACAGTATTGGGCAATACAGAGGACGTAAAAGCTTATACTGAACTGCTCAAAATAATTAAAAAAGCTTTCCTGGATGAATATGTTACCCCTTCAGGAAGACTGGTTTCCAGCTCTCAGACGGCTTATGTACTGGCCCTGAATTTTGATCTTTTGCCTGAAAATTTAAGGGCCCAGGCCGCACAAAGACTGGCAGATAATGTGGCAGCTTATGGCAACCACCTGACAACAGGGTTTTTAGGTACGCCATACCTGTGCCATGTCCTTACCCGTTTTGGATACAATGATGTTGCATACAAGCTGTTGTTGCAGGATACCTATCCGTCATGGCTATATCCTGTTAAAAAAGGAGCCACTACCATTTGGGAAAGATGGGATGGCATTAAACCTGATGGTTCTTTTCAGGCAGTGAGCATGAATTCTTTTAACCATTATGCTTATGGAGCAATTGGCGACTGGATGTACCGTACCGTAACGGGGATTAACGAAACAGCACCAGGATATAAAGAGATCAGCATTGCTCCAAAACCTGGAGGCGATCTTAAAAATGCAGGTGCCGAGCTGGAAACCATGTATGGCAAAGTAAAATCTGCATGGTCTGTTGCTGATGGTAAAACTAAAATTGACATTGTCGTTCCCCCTAATACCACTGCCAGAGTTATTTTGCCGGGAACCGGAAATGCTGTGGTAACGGAATCTAACGTCGCCCTCAATAAAGCCAAAGGATTAAGAGCCATTAAAAATGTGGATAACAATACCGAGCTTACTGCAGGTTCTGGTACTTATCATTTTGAATATTAACCGATGCCCTGCAAAAAATACAAATGAAATTAGGAAGAAGGAATTTTATAAAGATCAGTTCTATTGGCGCCTTAAATTTATCCCTGTTCAGTGTGGATGGGTTAGCAACGATACCCGACCTCTCTCCACTGGAAAAAAACTTTATCCATCCGCCAGATGCGTCAAAATCATCCTGTTACTGGTGGTGGTTTAACGGGTTGGTAGATGAAGCGGGCATTACCCGCGATATGGAAGAATTCAGGGCGAAGGGCATGGGTGAGGTACTGCTGGTAAATTCTGCTGGCGGGCTTGGTGGCGTGCCCTATCCGCAGGGTGCAAAGTTCATGTCGGAAGAATGGAAAGCCTTATACCGGCATGCCATGAAAGAAGCCAAAAGGGTCGGCATAGCCGTAGGGATCAATATGAGCTCGGGCTGGTGTATGGGCGGGCCCTGGATTGAACCTGAAAATTCCGGACGCTGGTACCTGCAGTCGGAACTGGCCCTGAGTGGTCCCAGGAAGTTTTCCGGCACCTTGCCTTTGCCAGGCAACAGGGTAGGCTACGATAAGGTATTTAACCCACCTGGCTATAAGGAATACATAGACCTGCCTCTGGAGCAGCTGGACTACCAGGATACCGCCATCGTTGCCATTCCTGATAACGGAATGCCTGATATGCGCATCAGCGGAACGCGTGCAGAAGTACTTGCAGCTAAAATCAATCATAAAGACCTGAGCAATTTTGCCAAGGCAAATGAAGTAATGGGCCCGGTAAGGCAGGCCTGGGAAAATGATCCGGCCGATCAGCCTGTCCCTGTCGACCAGGTGATCAACCTGACAGATAAAGTAGGTAAAGACGGGCATCTTGACTGGGAGGTGCCAGCCGGTAAATGGAAAATTATCCGTACCGGGCACCGCATGACAGGCTCGAAGTTAATGATTGCCCAGCCCGAAGCAGATGGTTTGTCGGTCGACTGGTTTGACCGTAAAGGCGTAGAGATCCAGTTCGAAAAGCTGGGCAAAATGTTTATTGAAGAAGCTGCAAAAGTTGGGAATAAACCCAAATATTTCTGTGACGATAGTTTTGAAGATGGCTTCCCCAACTGGACCGCAAAAATTATTGAACACTTTAAGCATTACCGGGGTTATGATCCTACACCCTACCTGCCTGCACTTTCAGGTTACCTGATCGGCAGTGCAGAAATAGCCGACCGCTTTTTGCACGATTACAGGAAAACCCTGGCAGATTGTATGGCTGATGAACATTATAAACGTTTTGCAGAACTCTGTCACGGGCAGGGTATATTGGTCCAGAATGAATCTGCAGGGCCAAGCCGCTCAGGTACCATCTGTCTGGACGGGCTCAAAAATCTTGGGCGCAGCGATTTCCCTATGGGTGAATTCTGGCTCGGCCCTAAGCACGAGGATGAAAGCACACTGGCAGACGACCAGTCTTATGGCGTTTCAAGGCTGGATTATGGTCAGAATAAAGTAACCAAAATGGTGGCTTCGGCAGCACATATTTATGGACGTGAGACCGCCTCAGCAGAGGCGTTTACCACCATGCGGCATTGGCTCGATTATCCGGGCTCGTTGAAGCAGGCCCTTGACCGGGCCTTTTGTGAAGGCATAAACCGCATTGCCATCCATACCTCAACCGCTTCCCGGCCCAAAGATGGTAAGCCCGGATATGAGTATGGCGCAGGTACACATTTTAACCCTAATGTAACCTGGTGGGAAAAATCAGGGCCCTTTTTTGATTATGTTGCACGTTCACAATACCTGCTGCGTTCGGGTAAATTTGTTGCCGATGTGCTGTATTATAATGGCGACGGGGCACCCAACCTGGTCGCACAAAAACACATCGACCCTTTGCTGGGTAAAGGTTATGATTATGATGTTTGCAATGAAGAAGTCCTTCTCACCCGTGTAAGCGTTAAAAACGGTAGGATTACCCTGCCAGATGGAATGAATTACCGCATTTTGGTATTGCCGGATACTGAAAGGATGCCTTTGGCAGTCATCACTAAGGTCAGCGAGCTGGTTGCAGCCGGCGCAACAGTTGTTGGCCATCTGCCGGTTAAAGACTCAGGGCTTAAAAACTATCCTGAATGTGATGCCAAAGTACAGGAGATTGCCAGGGAATTGCAGGGAAAGGTCTTAGCTAAAGCAGCTATCCGTAATGTTTTGATGAACAAAGGGATAAAGCCAGACTTTGAATATACAGGTAACGCTGGTGAACACATTGATTTTATCCACCGCAGTACGCCGGAAGCTGAAATCTATTTCATCACTAACAGACATGGCACTAGCGTCAGTTCTACCTGTACCTTCAGGGTAAAAAACCGGCTTCCCGAAATCTGGGATCCTGTTAAAGGCGCAGTGATAAAAAGGGTCAATTTCCGGGAAGCCGGTGATCGTGTAGAAATACCTTTAAAATTTGAGGCATTTCAATCCTGGTTCATCGTCTTTCCAAAAAACAGTTCCTCCGTTAAAACTACTGCTGCCAATTATCCGGAATTAACAAGCGGACTGGAACTGACAGGTGCCTGGCAGGTGGCCTTTGATGAAAACTGGGGCGGCCCTAAAGCTGTTGAATTTGCCAGTCTGCTGGATTGGAGCCAGCATGCTGACGAAAGGATCAGGTATTTTTCCGGTAAGGCCGTTTACACCAAAACATTCAGTTACGATAAGCCATTGTCGAAAGATAAACCCGTATACCTGGATCTGGGTACAGTGAAAAACATAGCCGAAGTAAGCCTGAATGGTAAAAACCTGGGCGTGGTGTGGACTGCACCCTGGCATGTCGACATTTCCCCGGCCTTAAAGACCGGTCAGAACAGGCTGCAGATAGAAGTGATCAACCTATGGCCCAACAGGCTGATTGGAGATGCCGCTTTACCGAAAGAGAAGCGCATCACCAATACAAACATTGTTTTTAAGAAAGAAGATAAATTATTGTCATCCGGATTATTGGGCCCTGTAATTATAAAAGTTACAAAATAATTGTAATTCATTAATTTAGGCATGACAGTACATGACGGAAGTCAACTGTCATTCCTCTATTTTAGTCGGACCAAATTTAAAACCTTAAACATGCAGATTCTATTAGGAGTTATTTTTCATTTTATCGGCGGCTTTGCTTCCGGCAGTTTCTATATCCCTTTCAAAAAAGTTAAAGGCTGGGCCTGGGAAACTTACTGGATTGTTGGTGGTCTGTTCTCCTGGTTAATCGTACCTCCACTTGCAGCTTACCTCACCATCCCCGGTTTTATGGACATCATTGTTCAAACCGATGGCAAGATCTTATTGCTTACTTACTTCTTTGGTCTGTTATGGGGCATTGGGGGCCTTACATATGGTTTGGGTGTCCGTTATCTGGGCATATCGCTGGGCAGTACCATTATACTTGGCCTGTGTTCGGTGTTTGGCGCCTTGATCCCTTCCTTGTATTATGATTTTAACCCTACAGCTGGTAAGGACAGCTTATCAGATATGGCTGCTTCCCAATGGGGGCAAATGGTATTGCTTGGTCTTTTGGTTTGCGTAGTGGGTATTGTGGTATGCGGGCTGGCGGGCAGCATGAAAGAGAAGGACCTGGTTGCTTCGGGCAAGGCCGATCCTTCAAATAAAGAATATAAACTGGGTATCGGTTTAATCGTATCCATTGTATCGGGTATTTTAAGTGCCTGTTTTGCCTTTGGTATTGATGCCGGTAAAGACATGGCCCATCATGCCAATGAGGCCTGGAAAGCACTGAATCCCGGACAGGGTGAATTCCTGTTCCAGAACAATGTAACCTATGTGGTAATCTTATGGGGTGGTTTAACCACCAACCTGTTCTGGTGTATGCTGCTCAATTCCCGCAATAAAACCTTTGGCGATTATTCGGATAAAAAAGCCCCACTGCTTAAAAATTATATTTTCTCGGCACTGGCCGGAACCACCTGGTTTTTGCAGTTCTTTTTTTATGGCATGGGCGAAAGCAAGCTGGGTAACGGTGCCAGTGGCTGGATCCTGCACATGGCCTGTATCATTTTGGTGGCCAATGGCTGGGGCCTGTTCTTTAAAGAATGGTCGGGAGTAAAGAAAAAGACTTTTGGAACCGTAGTTGCGGGCATTGTAATCCTGATCTTATCCATACTCATTGTGGGTTATGGCAATTCAATTAAATAGAAACAATAAACAATTAATGAAATATTTTTATGAGTACTCGAACAACCGATTTTAAACATGTAAGCTATTTGTGGGATGATGCAAAGGCTGCTGAAATGGCCGGGGATGAAGTAGCATTGTTGATCTACCGTTCAAATTTACTGGGTGCAGATTTGCGCTTAACCAATTACGGTGGAGGTAACACCTCCTGCAAGGCCATGGCCAAAGACCCGCTTACCGGAGAAGAAAAAGAGGTAATGTGGGTAAAAGGGTCTGGCGGCGATTTGGGTACCTTAAAGAAAAGCGGCCTGGCCGCTTTATATGTTGACCGCCTGCGCAACCTTAAAAATGTTTACCGGGGTTTGGCATACGAAGATGAAATGGTGGAATTGTTTAACCATTGCATTTACGATCTGGACAGTAAAGCGCCTTCTATTGACACCCCTTTACATGGCTTTTTGCCTTTTAAACATATTGATCACCTGCATCCCGATGCAGCCATCGCTATTGCAGCTGCAAAAGATGGCGAACGCATTACCAAAGAATTGTTTAACGGAACAATTGGCTGGGTGCCATGGCAAAAACCTGGTTTTGAGCTGGGGCTGATGCTTCGTAAATGCCTGGACGAAAACCCTGGCATCAGGGGCATTATGTTAGGTTCACATGGTTTATTTACCTGGGGCGATACAGCTTACGAAAGCTATATGAATACCCTTGAAGTAATTGAAAGGTGTGCTGCATACCTGGATGAAAATTATGGTAAAAAAGGTCCGGTATTTGGCGGACAGAAAATTGAAAGTGCCGAAAAAACACAACGTGCAAAACAGGCCGCAGCTATTGCCCCTGTTTTAAGGGGGTTCTGCTCGAGCGAAAGAAACATGATCGGGCACTTTACCGATGATGCCAGGGTACTGGAATTTATCAATTCAAATGACCTGGACCGTCTGGCCCCTTTGGGTACCAGCTGTCCTGACCATTTCCTGAGGACTAAGATCAGCCCTCTGGTATTGAAACTGGATGCCAGTGAAGACCTGAGTGATGTGTCCTCTCTGAAAGAAAGGCTGGCCCCTGAATTTGAGGCTTACCGTAAAATGTATACCGAATATTACAATTCGTGCAAACATGCCAATAGCCCGGCCATACGTGATGCCAACCCGGTCATCATTTTATATCCGGGCATCGGGATGTTCTCGTTTTCAAAAGATAAACAAACGGCAAGGGTGGCTGCAGAATTCTACACCAACGCCATCAATGTAATGAAAGGCGCCGAAGCCATTTCTGAATACACTTCTTTACCGAGACAGGAAGCGTTTAACATTGAATATTGGCTGCTGGAGGAAGCAAAGCTGCAGCGCATGCCTAAGCCGAAAGCCTTGTCGGGAAAAATAGCCCTGATTACCGGAAGCGCAGGCGGGATTGGTAGAGCAATTGCTAAAAAGTTTGTAGAAGAAGGTGCTGTAGTGGTACTGAACGATATGAACGCAGAACGCCTGGAAGGTGCTGCTGAAGAGTTCAAAAACAAATATGGTAAAGACAGTTATGCCACTGCCTTGCTGAATGTAACCAGTGCTGAAGACATTAACGCTGCATTTGATGCTGCTGCGCTTGCTTTTGGCGGGGTAGATATTATTGTGAACAATGCAGGCCTTTCTATTTCGAAAACCATAGCAGACCATACCGAGAAGGATTGGGACCTGTTGTATGACGTATTGGTAAAAGGCCAGTTTTTCATTACCCAGGCTGCTGCAGCGGTAATGAAAAAACAGGATATCGGTGGTGATATCCTGAACATTGTAAGCAAAAACGCATTGGTAAGCGGGCCAAACAATGCGGGTTATGGCAGTGCCAAAGCAGCTCAGCTGCACTTAAGCAGGTTAAACGCTGCCGAACTTGGTGCAGATGGCATTCGTGTAAACGTGGTTAACCCTGATGCAGTGATCAGCGACAGCAATATCTGGGCTGGTGGCTGGGCCGAAGGCCGGGCAAAAGCTTACGGAATTACCGTGGCAGAGTTGCCAGCTTACTATGCAAAACGTACCTTGCTGAATGAAATAATTTTACCGGACGATATAGCCAATGCCTGCTTCGCTTTTGTAGGCGGCCTGCTCAATAAATCAACCGGAAATGTATTAAATGTGGATGGTGGTGTAGCCAACGCCTTTGTCCGTTAAAACCAAATATTATGATATTAGAGAACTATCAGATAGATTCACATAACAATGAGCTGTTGGCTAAACATCAGCGTAAACTTACCTTTGTTAAAGATGAGCTTGCCAATGCAGAGGAGATCATACAGAAACTGATTGACTTCCAGATCGGGATTCCCAGCTGGGCATTGGGCACAGGGGGTACACGTTTCGGACGTTTCTCCTCGGGTGGTGAGCCCCGCAACATCGAAGAAAAGATTGAAGACATCGGCCTGCTGCATAAATTAAATGCAGCAAGCGGAACCATATCCCTGCACATTCCATGGGATACGGCTGATAATGTACCGGCTATAAAAGCTTTGGTAGCACAGCATGGCCTGGGCTTTGATGCCATGAACTCGAATACCTTTCAGGACCAGGCCAACCAGGCGCACAGCTATAAATTCGGTTCCTTACAGCATGTAAACAAGGCGGTAAGAAAACAGGCCATTGAACA
The DNA here is from genome assembly GCF_000023825.1 of Pedobacter heparinus DSM 2366. Taxonomy (NCBI): domain Bacteria; kingdom Pseudomonadati; phylum Bacteroidota; class Sphingobacteriia; order Sphingobacteriales; family Sphingobacteriaceae; genus Pedobacter; species Pedobacter heparinus. Next base: position 4,670,032 of record NC_013061.1, on the reverse strand, counting down.
CAACATTGAAGTGATCCGTCAGGGTGTGGAGCTGGGCTCTAAGGCACTTACGGTATGGCTGGCAGATGGCTCCTGTTTCCCCGGACAGCTGAACTTCAGGAAAGCCTTCCAGAACACATTGGAAAGCCTGCAGGAAATTTATGCAGCTTTGCCGGCCGACTGGAAAGTATTTGTAGAATATAAGGCTTTTGAGCCCAACTTCTATTCTACTACCGTGGGCGATTGGGGGCAGTCCTTATTGTACGCCAGTAAACTAGGCCCTAAAGCCTTTACACTGGTCGACCTTGGTCACCACCTGCCAAACGCCAACATAGAGCAGATCGTTTCTTTATTGCTGATGGAAGGAAAGCTGGGTGGGTTCCATTTCAACGATTCCAAATACGGCGATGACGACTTAACGGCAGGTAGCATGAAGCCTTACCAGCTGTTCCTGATCTTTAATGAACTGGTGGAAGGAATGGATGCACGTGGTATGGACCACAGGAAAGACCTGGGCTGGATGATCGATGCCTCACATAATGTTAAAGACCCCTTAGAAGATCTTTTACAATCGGTTGAAGCCATTATGCTGGCCTATGCGCAGGCACTGTCAGTAGACCGTAAAGCATTGCAGCAGGCCCAGGAAGAAAATGATGTGGTACGTGCCCAGGAAATATTACAACAGGCATTCCGTACCGATCTGCGACCTTTGGTAGCAGAAGCACGTTTGCGTGCAGGTGCAGCCCTGGCTCCGCTTGAGCTGTTTAGAAATAGCAAGGTAAGACAAGAACTGATAAAAAGCCGTGGTTTAAAAACTGTAGCAACTGGATTATAATTGATGGGATTAAAGATGAAGGCAACTCCTGTAATAGCTGTATTTGATGTAGGGAAGACCAATAAAAAACTGTTCCTCTTTGATGAACATTATAAAATTGTTTTCGAAAGATCGGCCAGGTTTACAGAAACAGTAGATGAAGATGGTGACCCCTGCGAGAACCTGGAAAGCTTAAGGTTATCTGTTTTTGACTCCTTACGGGAAGTATTCAGAAATCCGGCTTTTGAGGTAAAATCAATCAACTTTGCTACTTATGGGGCAAGCTTTGTCTATATCGATGAAAATGGAAACCCACTGGCCCCTTTGTACAATTACCTTAAGGAATACCCGGAAAATTTAAAAGAACAGTTTTACAATACTTATGGTGGTATGGCAGCGTTTTCCAATCGTACTGCCTCTCCGGTATTGGGCAGCTTAAATTCCGGAATGCAGTTGTACCGGATCAAATATGAAAAGCCTGAGCTGTTTAAGCAGATCAGGTATGCACTCCATTTGCCCCAGTACCTGAGCTACCTGATCTCGGGCGAGGCGTATTCTGACCTGACCAGTATTGGTTGCCATACCAATCTCTGGGATTTTACGAAAAACGATTATCACGACTGGGTACGTAAGGAAGGCATCATCGATAAACTTGCACCCATTGTGCCCTCAGACAGCGTGATCCCGGCAGCGTTCCCTGGTAACAATTACGCCGTTGGTGCCGGTTTTCACGACAGTTCTGCTGCCCTGGTCCCTTACCTGGTAAATTTCCATGAACCCTTTGTGCTCCTCTCTACCGGAACCTGGTGCATCAGCTTAAATCCTTTTAATGCTATTCCGCTCAGTACAGAAGAACTGGAGAACGACTGTCTCTGTTATTTACAATACGAAGGAAAACCTGTAAAAGCATCCCGGCTGTTTGCAGGGTATGAACATGAACAGCAGGTAAAAAGGATTGCTGCCCATTTTGGTACAGATATCATTGCCTACCGTTCTGTTACTTACGATCCTAAAATAGTTGAGGCCTTACAACAATCAGATAAGGCTACACCATTTAGGGCAGAAGAGACCAAAGGCTTAAAGGAATCACCTTTCGCCCAGCGCGACCTTAACGATTATCCCTCAGATGTTGTGGCCTATCACCGCCTGATCCTGGACCTGGTGAACCAGCAATATATTTCTACAAGGAGGGTACTGGATGGGACCGCAGTGAAACGCATATTTGTGGATGGGGGCTTTAGTAAAAACGTCATCTTTATGAACTTACTGGCCGCTGTTTTTCCTGATCTGGAAGTGTTTGCAGCCTATATGGCCCAGGCAACGGCAGTTGGTGCAGCACTGGCCATTCACCATTCATGGAATGCAAAAGCCTTACCTAACGACATCATTGAACTAAAATATTACGCCGGCGGGAAGGTTTTATCCTAAATAACTGCTATATTAACCTGATGAAGCCGTTGAAGTTTTTTGATTACATACACGTTGACGAGTATTCCTCTACCCCGAAATACCTGCAGCTCACCAATTCTATTCTCAGTGCCATAGAAGCAGGTAAAATTCAGAAAGATTACCTGCTGCCCTCTATCAACGAACTGAGCTACGAGCTGGAAATCTCCAGAGATACCGCAGAAAAAGGGTATAAATACCTGAAAAAGATCGGCGTAGTGGGTTCTGTTCCAGGTAAAGGTTATTACATCATCAGTACCGATTTTAGGCGTACACTTAAGATATTCCTGCTGTTCAACAAACTCAGTGCCCATAAAAAGATTATCTACGATGCTTTTATCAAGGCTTTGGGCGATCATGTGGCTGTAGATTTTTATATCTACAACAACGATTTTAACCTGTTTAAAAAGCTGCTTTCCAACAATAAAGAAGAATATTCACATTATGTGATCATCCCTCATTTTATGGAAGGACATGACCATGTCCACGAAGTGATCAACCTGATCCCAAAAGAAAAGCTGGTAATGCTGGACAAACTGGTGCCGGGGGTAAGCGGCGAATATGCTGCGGTTTATGAGAACTTTGAAAATGACATTTACAATGCGCTGGAACAGGCAAGGGAACAGTTAAGTAAATACCATACCATTAAGATCATCATGCCTAAGCGCAGCTATTACCCCGTCGAGATCTTAAAAGGCTTTTATCGTTTTTGCCAGCAATATGCATTTACTTCTAAAGTGATCAATCAGATCCTGACAGAAGAAATAGGTGCCGGAGAGGTTTACATTAACCTGATGGAAGATGACCTGGTTACACTGGTGGAAAGGATCATTAACCTGAAACTGAAGCTGGGAAGGGATGTTGGGGTGATCTCCTATAACGAAACCCCATTAAAAAAGATCATTTTAAACGGAATAACCACCATCTCTACGGATTTCAGGGAAATGGGAGAGATGACTGCTAAATTGATCCTCGACAATTCGAAAGCGCATCTGGAAGTACCTTTTCATTTAACGCTCAGGGCTTCTCTTTAAACATTTTTTTCAGAAATTTTGGCCTGCCCGCTGCTTTGGCTGATCCTTGCTTAGGCCTTTGTTCGTGGATGATGGGGCCTTTCTTCGGAAAAGGTACCTTTTCCGAAGAAATGTAGAAGCAGGGCATAGGCAAGTGTAAAGGGCCTGCATGTCAGTGCGGTTTTTGCCTTGTTCAAATAAACTGTATAAGTCTATCCTGCCTGGTCCAGTTAGGTGCTGGCCTAGTTTGGGTCAACATCAGCTTTCAAATACTTGCAGGTTATAAAACTGCAATGAACAGGTTGTTAAGCTACTAATTTGTAAGGGAAGATGTAAGTACGAGCGTGTATCTAGGTGAGATAAGGATTAGGAAATAAGGAGGTGTCTCTTCCTCAATATTCCTCTAATTGTAGAAATGTTACAAAAATAATCGCTAATTTTTTACTCTTAGTAGTGGTGTTGTCATTATATTTGTCAGCATTAGAAAATAATTTTAATAAAAACGTATCAAAAAATCTCTTAATTCTAAATCCGCGACTCATGAAATTTAAATTATTAACGCTGCTCTCGTTTAACAGAACAAGGGTATTCAAAGGTTTTATTACGAGTGTAAGACAGGACTAACACAGATAAACAAAACAAATGAACAGACTATATAAAACACTGGTGCTGATTGCAATTAGCGCTCTCAGTACTACCGTAAAAGGGCAGTTGAACCCCTTATCTTCCCAGTACTATACCAACCAGTACCTGATCAACCCTGCCTTTGCTGGTGCAGACCAGGGCTTAAAATTAAACGGGACTTACCGTAAGCTCTGGAGCAATGTGCCCGGATCGCCATTGACCCAAAACCTGACGGCCGATTATGGTTTTAACAAAGTAGGTCTGGGCCTTACAGTAAACAATGAAAGTGCAGGTTTGCAGCGCCAGACCAGGGTAGTGGGCAGTTATGCCTATCACCTCAAACTGAACGACAACAAACATCAGCTGCATTTTGGGGTATCCCTGGGCTTCATGAGCCAGCGCCTGGAAAATGCAGACATTTATGGCAACCCCAGCGACCCGATGGTAGGGCAGTACAACGACCGTAAAACCTATCTGGACGGAGATTTTGGTGTAGCCTATACTTCCGGTAAACTGAACATACAGGCTTCTGTGCCCAACCTGAAAAGTGTATTGAAAAAGGATGTGATCAAACTGGCCGATGTAGCTACCTTTTATACGGCAGCAAGTTACAAGATCGGGATCAGCGAAGGAGCAGAGGGTATGGATGTAGAACCTAAAGTAGCCTACAGGGGTGTACAGGGCTTTGACAACATCTGGGATGCAGGGGCACAGTTTGGCATTGCCAACAAACAGGTGTTTTTACTGGCCATGTACCACAGTACAGAAAATGCAACTTTTGGCCTGGGCATGGACTTCAGAAAGAAATACCTGATCAGCGGCACCTATACCACCCAGACTTCAGCTTTGAGCAGTTATACCAATGGCAGTTTTGAACTGAACCTGAGGTTGAACCTGAGTAAGTAAACTTCAACCCCGGAGCATAAAAAAACCTGTTCAAATCATGAACAGGTTTTTTTATATAAACCGGTAAAGACCGGTAATTATTAGAATGCAAAACCTACACGAACACCAGTGATGATGCTAGGGTTGATCTCAAAGCTGTTGCCAGCAGATTTGGTTTTAACTGTAGTAGTGTTGCCACCTACAGTTGTAGTAGAGGTAGCTTTACCAGCTGACTCATAATTGAACCCGAATCCAGCTTCAACACCTAGGTATAAACGTTTTGCGATATAATAATCAGCGCCGATTACCCCACGCAAACCGATAGAAGTATAACCTGGTCCTTTAGATTCACTGCTGGTATTATCTGCATAAACAGGTGCATTTGCAGAACCTGTAGCATTTTCAAAAGAAGTTTTAGTTGTACCGGTTCCGAAAAGGATATCGCCACCTACATAAGGAGATAAGCGCTCTGTACCGGCAAAGTGTTTCTCAACGCCTAAGTTGATTAAGAATTGGGTAGCTTTTGTAGTCGCAGATCCTTCTTTACCTTCGTTTGGTGTACCAACAACACCATAAGCATTTTTGGTTACGTTCTGGCTGCCAACATTAAAACCTAAACGGTAGGCTAAATTATCTTTTTGAAAATAACGGAAACGCAATAAACCTGCTCCTTCGTTTAAATTGAAATTTGTCGTGTTAATGCCACCTGTTAAACCAAATTCTGTGGTTACATCGCCCTTAACTGGTTTAAAGTCTTGTGCCTGAGCTGTCAAACCTAAAATAGCAATGCTTAATGATAATAATAATTTTTTCATAAATGTGTTAAATGTTAAATAATTGTTAATTATAATATTTAAGGCTGCAAAAGTAGGTTTAATAGAATTAATAGTGTCAGTAAAATGTCATTACAGGATACTTATTATCTAAGTTGTTGATTTACTGCTGGATGAAATTTGATGTTTAAACAGGGGTTTCTTTAGGGCTTATTTTATTGTGATATTGAATGCTGATAATTGTAATATTGTCCATTTTTAAATGAAAAGGTTAAACTAAGCTTGGTATTAAAATGATAGTTTTAAAAATGGTTTTTGGAGGCTTGTCAATAATTTTGCTGCATAGATTACGTTACCGGCCCCTAAGAAATTTTGCTGAAGGACAATAGCGTTGTGTCCCTGCACGGTATCACTTAAAAGTATTAGCAGAAAATTGTCCATTATTTCCCTAAAAAGGTCTATTTTTTCAGAGCCTTTATATCTACAATATTGTATAACCAATAATACAACCAAATATTTAAACCAAATCTCAATTAAACAGATATGAAAAAAGCTATACTCATTTTTACATGGGTATTCTCCCTTCTGCTTTTCCAAAAAGCCTTGGCGCAGACTGTAAATATCCGGGGAAAGATCACTGAAGCGGGTATACCCTTACCTGGAGTAGGTGTAAAAGTAAAAAACTCCAAAGTAGCTACAGTAACCGATTCGAATGGGGAATTCTTAATCAAGGCATCAGGCACAGACGTCCTGATCCTTTCATTTATTGGTTTCAGCACAAAGGAAGTTTCCATAAAGGGGCGGACTTTTATTACTGAATCTATGGAGGCCGACAAGCAGCAACTGGATGAAGTGCTTGTTGTGGGCTATGGGGTACAGAAAAAGATCACCTCTACTGGGGCAATCACCTCTGTATCCGGTGCCGACCTGGTCAGGGCGCCTGTTGCCGGAATTAGCAATGCCTTAATTGGTTTATCCAGCGGCATACAGGCCATTCAAAGTTCCGGCGAATTTGGAAGCGATAAAGCCCAGATCAGGATCAGGGGTATGGCCACACTGAATGCCGGGGGTAGGGACCCCTTGATTATGGTGGATGGGGTGGAAAGGGAAACCTATAACAACATAGACCCAAATGAGATAGAATCCATTAACATACTGAAAGATGCCTCTTCTACAGCAGTTTATGGTGTTCGTGGTGCAAACGGGGTAATCATCATTACTACCAAACAGGGAAAGATAGGAACACCTGTTGTAAATTTTACCGGAAATGTGGCTGCTGTACAGCCCATTATACTTCCAAAATACCTCAATTCTTATGATTATGCTGTGTTAAGAAATGAGGCGGAGACAAATATGGGTAAAGTACCAACTTTTAGTGAGGAAGACCTTAGGCTATATAAAAGTGGTGAAGACCCGATATTTCACCCAAGTAAAGACTGGATTAAAGAATTGATCAGTCCTGTATCGTTTCAGCAGCGGTATAATGCCAATATCTCTGGCGGAACAGAAAAGTTAAGGTATTTTACCTCCTTCGGTTACTTTAATCAGGGCGGGGCCTATAACCAGCCCGAACAGGATTTTGGACTGCCATACAAGCATAAATACGACAATTATACCATCAGGATGAATTTTGATTTCGACCTGACGAAAGATTTGTCCATGTCGGTAAAGCTCGGGGAACAAATTACGGATAATGTAGCGCCAAATGGCGGTGCCTATTCTGCTATTGACAGGGCTGCAAATGCCTCACCCATGTCCAGCCCCGCTTTTGTAGATGGAAAGTACATTGAAGGGGTTATTGGTCTGCCTTCGGGTGTACCTCATTTTAACCCATGGGGACAACCTGGCCTGACAAGTTCGGGCGGTGGTTTTATTACAGAAATGTTTGCTAATACCTTAAATACCAATCTTTCCATTAATTATAAGCTGGACAGAATAACCCGGGGCTTGTCGGTACGGGCTATGGGTGCCTATGATACTTACTACCTGAAAACGGCTGTACGGAGTAAGTACTTTCCTGCCTACACGGTTATGAAAAATACCGCCAGTCCCGGAGGCTATATTTTATATCAGAGTAAAGAAGAAGGCCCTTATTATGGCTTGTCTGAAGGGATAAATGACAGCAGAAGGGATAAATTCAGGAAAATGTACGGTGAACTGGCCATAGATTATAAAAGGTCATTCGAAGGAGGTCATAATGTGTCGGGTTTATTGCTGGCAAATTTGCAGAAGGCCTATTTTCCTGATCTGGCCTATAAATTACCAACCGGTTATCTGGGTTTTGTATCGAGGGTAACCTACGATTACAAGAACCGCTACCTTGCAGAATTTAATATGGGCTATAATGGTTCCGAGAATTTCCCCGAAGGTAAACGTTTCGGGCTCTTTCCATCCTATTCGCTCGGTTGGGTGGCTACTGAAGAACCTTTCATCAGGAAAAATAAATGGCTTTCCTTTTTAAAGATCAGAGGGTCTTACGGTGAAGTAGGGAATGACAAAATTGGCGGAAAGCGGTATTTATATCTGGATGGTCCTTATGCACTCGGAAACGGTGGTTTTCAAAAGGTGGTTTTTGGTCAGCAGGGTACAAATATGGCAGTTTACAATGTCTATACCGAAGGTGCATTGGGCAATCCGGACGTAACCTGGGAAACAGCAGTAAAATACAATATCGGTGCTGAACTACGGTTCTTTTCAGACCGCTTGTCTCTGACTGGTGATTATTTTGAAGAAAAAAGGGACAATATTCTCTGGACGCTGTCTACCGTTCCGGAACTGGTATCTGCAGAATTGCCTGCCGCCAATATCGGTAAAGTAAAAAACCATGGGTATGAACTGGAGCTGGGCTATAAGGATCAGGTAGGGTCGTTAAATTACTGGCTTAAGGGCGCATATTCTTTTGCCAGGAACAAGATCATTTACCAGGATGAACCAACCCGGGTGTACGAGTGGTTACAGCGTACAGGCAGGCCCATTGATCAGTATTTCGGGTTAACTTTTGAAGGGTTTTACAATACCCAGGCGGAAATTGATGACCCGAACAGGCCCAAATCCCAATGGGAGGGAACGGGGCTGAAGCCGGGTGATATGAAATATAAGGACCTGAATGGGGATGGAAAGATCACAACAGATGATATGGGAAATATTGGTTATTCCAGTTCTCCTGAAATTAACTATAGTATTTCAGGAGGAGTATCCTGGAAGGGTTTTGACCTGGCCGTTCTTTTCCAGGGAACAGACCATGTTTCGGTAAGTTTCAGCAATACGGCAGCCTATCCTTTTGTGTCCGACTGGAGTGCCGCACAGGAATGGCATCTGGAGCGTTGGACACCTGAACGTTATGCCAATGGAGACAAGATAGACTTTCCAAGGGTAGAACTTTCACCAGATAAACAGCACAATTATCAGCCTTCAAGTTTTTGGGTGCAGGACGCCTCTTATTTCCGGTTTAAAAACATTGAGCTGGGTTACAGGTTTGCTACCAAAGCTTTGCAAAGGGTAGGACTAAGCTCTATGAGGGTATTTGTGAGCGGGAATAACCTGATTACCTGGACTGATTTAAAATATAGCAAAGACCCTGATGCCCGGGAGTTATGGGGACGTGTAACGCCGCCTAACAGGGTATTTAACTGTGGGGTCAATTTTCAATTTTAATCATAAAAAACAATTGATATGAAAAGATATTTATGCTTTATAAGCGGTCTGATCTTATTTTCCTCTATACTTTCTTCCTGTAAAAAGTATCTGGAAAAACCTGTGAGCAGCGATGTCACACTGAATGATGTTTTTGCATCACGCGACAAAACTGAGCAGTTTCTATGGACAGTTTACAGAACTGCCTCTATTTATGAATTCCCTTATTACTGGACTTCCGGTGAAAATAATTACTACCATTATGGTGCTACATATACCATTGTGGCTGCAGCTACCGATGAGGCAGATGCTTTTGCCAATCTGACCGGGGCAGAAGCCATGAATAAGGGGAACTGGGGCCCAAATGATATAAAATTTTATGAATTCAGGAGCGAGTACCCCTGGAAGGGTATCAGGAATGCAAACATCTTTATAGAAAATGTGGATAAAGCACCTTTTTCGGATCAGGAAAAACGGGCAATGAAAGCAGAGGCCATATTTTTACGTGCACTGATGCATTTTGACCTGATGCAGCGTTTGGGCGGAATCCCGATTGTTGACAAAGTACTCAAGGTTTCTTCAGCCGAAGATGTTCCCGGCGTAAGAATTCCAAGAAGCACTTATGAAGAAACGGTCAACTTTATTGTTAAAAGCTGTAATGATATTGCCAATGATTTGCCTGTGAGCTATTCCAGCAATTACAGGGGCCGGATCATCAGGGCCGCTGCCTATGCTTTAAAAGCAAGGGTACTGTTGTATGCGGCCAGTCCGCTTTTCAATTCCAACGAAACTTATGTACCTGTAAGCGATCCGAAACTGAGGGCGATGATTGGCTATGCAGATGGCTATAAGGCTGAGCGCTGGCAGCTGGCGGCCAATGCCAGTAAAATGGTACTGGATTCTGCCCAAAAGTGGGGCCTTGAACTTTATAAAGGAAAAACAAATCCTATAGACCGCTATGAAGAGATCTTTATCAACCCGAATGTGAGCGAGATCATTCTGGATGCAGGGATCCAGGGCTTGCAGACCAACAATTATTTTGTACGTTTTTTGACACCTGGTACAATCGTTTATACGGGCTCTGATCCGGTTAATGTAGGCATCACCTTTAATTTTGCCAAATTCTATCAAAAGGCTGATGGAACAGATCAAACCTGGAATGAGGTTCCGGGAACAGCTTATCCTTATGCACAGTATCAGCAAAAACTGGGTGAACTTGATCCGCGTTTTCAGGCTTCTGTATTCCAGTCAGGCACAGAATGGTCCAGGGGCTCAGGTACCAGATATCATTTTTATGAACAGGGTTCCAAGCAGCTGGACAGGTATAATGGCGTTGGGTTCTTAAGAAAATTCGTAAAGGGGGTTTCGAATGGTTCTGCCGCTCCAAGATGGATTACTTTCCGGCTGGCGGAGTTTTATCTGAACTATGCTGAAGCGCTTAACGAAGTGAATGGTTCTTCAACAGAAATCACAAATGCTTTAAATGAAATCAGGGCCAGGGTAAATATGCCTGGGATCAGTTATACCAGCCAGGATGACATGCGTCAGAAAATCCGCCGGGAAAGAGGAGTAGAGCTTGCTTTTGAAGAGCACCGGTATTTTGATGTCCGCCGCTGGAAAATTGCAGGACAGGAAGGGGTAATGAAGGGTGGAATGTGGAGCCTTAAATTGTATGGAGGGACTTCCCCAACCTATAAACTGGAAAAGTTTGAAGACCGGGTATGGGAAGATAAGATGTATTTATATCCTTTTAACAGCACAGAAATAGATTTGGGCTATTTAATTCAAAACCCGGGATGGTAGTCTCTTTGCCTAATTTTTCAAACAAAACGCAATTATTATGAATTTTCAATTAAATAGGATTTTTCTTTTAATGGGGTTAGCATTGCCTTTATCTGTGATTGCGCAAGTAAATGACAGTACAAAGCTTTCTGACTCATTAAAAAATATAAATGAAAAAGTGAGTGTAGCCTACGGCCGGCAAAACAAAGACCAGGTTACCTCGGCTATGGCCAGTGTAAGTGGTAACGAATTGCGTACCACACATACGGCATCACTATCCAATTCACTTATTGGCAGGCTCACCGGGGTCTCGATATTAAACAATGGTGGCGCACCCGGATTTGATGACCCAAGCTTTGCTATCCGTGGCATGCATACAACTGCCAACAATGGTTATCTGGTACTGGTTGATGGCATTCAGATCAATAGCTTAAGTTATATAGCTGTAGACGAAATTGAAAGTGTTACCGTTCTAAAAGATGCTGCAGCATTGGCTATGTATGGTGTAAGGGGTGGTAACGGAGCGCTTTTGGTGACTACAAAGCGGGGAAAAGTAAGTGATAAGATCAATATTTCTTTTAACGCCCGCTATGGCTTGCAGTCGCCCGTATTGCTGCCCGAATTTGCAAACTCTTATGATTATGCCAGATTGCATAACGTAGCAAGGACAAATGACGGGCTCCCTCCCATCTATACCGAAAAACAGCTGAACGGTTATAAAGAAGGAACAGATCCTTATTTATACCCTAGTGTAAACTGGTATGGCGAGATCCTTCGGAAAAATGCAGTCCTTCAGGATTACGCACTTACATTTAACGGCGGTAACGATAAGGTAAAGTATTTTTTGATGGTAGGTTATATGGCCAATGAGGGGTTATATGCCAATACCAATCAGGAAACGAATTCCAACATCAATTTTAAGCGCATCAATTTCAGGGGAAATATTGATTTGAACATCACTAAAAATTTATCTGCCGCGATTGGTTTAGGGGGGAATATACAGGACAGGATGTTCCCGACCATATCTACAGAGGATCTATGGAAGAGTATGGCGAGTTATGCACCCAATTTATATTCAGTAAGAAGTCCGGACGGACAGATTACAGGTAGTGCCAATTACCCTATAAACCCGGTTGGCTACCTTTTAGAGAAAGGTTATTTTTCCCGGCATGACCGCAATATCCAATCGTCTGTAAGGGTAAACCAGAAACTGGATGTGCTTACAAGGGGCCTAAGTGTGTTCGGTTCCTTGTTGTTCGACAATGAGTTTAATAACAGGTACGATAAAACAAGGGATTATGCTTATGCGGAACCGATTGTGGGTACCAATACGGATGGTGAACCCTATGTTTATTACTTACAGCGCGGACTTAATACAGACCTTACTGTAAGGACAGACCCTAACTACGAAAATAACCGGGTCATATTGCAGGCGGGCTTTGATTACAACCGTAAATTTAACAACAGTGAGCTTAGCGGTATGCTGATGTACCAGCAGGATAAGTATACTGTGCTGGGCAATCAGTCGGCTTTTGCCATGCAAAACCTTGCCGGCAGGTTTAATTATGGCTTTAAAGATAAATACTTTGCGGAATTCTCTTTTTCGTATAGTGGCATTGAAAACTACGCTCCGGGCAAGCGTTTCGGGTTTTTCCCTGCCCTGTCTGGGGGATGGCTAATCCATAAAGAAGGTTTCTGGAAAGAAAACTCAGCAATCAATTACCTGAAATTGAGGGCCTCTGCAGGACTGGTAGGCAATGATAAAGGCTCACCAAGGTTTAATTATAATCAATACTGGGGCACGCAGACTGGGCAGGGATATTATTTTGGAACAGGAACCAGTTTTTACAATGCGCTGGTTCAGCTGGGTACTGCCAATCCGGATATTACCTGGGAGAAAGGGATGATCTATAACCTGGGAATAGAGGCAAAAGCCTTTAACAGCAAACTAAGCTTCGGAGCTGATATTTATCGGGAAATGCGATCGGATATCCTGGTGGATATGGGTAATGCCACACCTGCAATGTCGGGTATTGCCGATGGGATGCGCCAAAACAAAGGTAAGGTGTTGAGTTATGGTACAGAGCTCTTTACCATGTTTAATGATCGGGTTGGCGCGGTTGACTATTATATCGGCGGACAATTTTCATTCGCGCGAAATAAGGTTAAGGCCAATTACGATATACCCAGAAAAGAAGCCTATAGCTCCAGGTTAAACAGACCGGTAGGTCAGTTCTTTGGGCTTGAGGCGATTGGTTTTTTTAAAAATGAAAGCGATATCATCAGCAGCCCGCAGCAAACCTTCTCGGTAGTAAGGCCAGGAGACCTTAAGTATAAAGACCAGAATAACGACGGGATCATTGATGTGAACGATGAGGTCGCTGTCGGGCGCCATATTTATCCTGAAATAACTTATGCTTTTAATACAGGTATTGGTTATAAGGGCTTCAATCTTGATTTCTTTTTTCAGGGGGTAGCACACAGAAGCGTGTTGTTAAGCGGAGCGATGTTCCAGCCTTTTGTAAATAACAACAACATCATCAAATGGGCATCGGAAGGTTACTGGACTCCGGAAAATCCGAATTCAGCTACCTTTCCACGGTTGACTACCGAGGTGAGTGCAAACAATTACAGGACTTCCGATTTTTGGGTGCGGAGTGCCAATTTCCTCAGGTTAAGAAATGTGGAACTGGGTTATACCCTGCCCAAAAGTGTAACCGCTAAACTTCGTTTGCAAAGTGTGAAGGTATTTGTTAGCGGTTTAAACCTGCTAACCTGGGATGATCTGGATGTGAATGTTGATCCGGAAACGCTGAGTGCCGGTTATCCTAATATTAAAACATATACTGCGGGTTTAAGTGTCAAATTTTAACCCGATAAATAAAGATAGCGTATGAAACTTAAAAGATTTATGTTAGGGTTGATGGCAATTCTAACCACCTTTATGGGCTGTAAGGATTACCTGGACAGGGAAATTCCAACTAATGTTAAGGACGATCAGGTATTTGTGAACTATGACCGCATTTCACAGGCAGGATATGGGGCTTATGCCTTCCTTTTTAATACCATTGGCTATAACCGGATCAATGGTGCCATGCTGGCCTCAGGTTGTGATGAAGCCGATCATGCAGACAATATTTCAAGTATTCAGCGGTTTAATACGGGCACCTGGAATGCTACATTTAATCCTGAAGATGTATGGGGACTGTTTTACCAGGGCATCAGGCGGGCAAATCTTTTTCTGGAAGAATCGGCAGATTTTAAAAACCTGATCTACAGAGATACCATTAATGTAACCAATAAAGACCTTTATAAATACAGAGTACGGGATTTAGAATGGTTAAGGGCCGAAAACCGCTTTTTACGGGCATATTACTATGCTGAGCTTATTAAACGTTATGGGGGAGTACCTATTCTGCTAAAATCTGTAACGGATATTGATGAACTGAATACTTATAAGCGAAAAACTTATGAGGAATGTGTTCAATTTATTTCCGATGAGTGTGATGCGGTAGTGCCCCTGCTGAACGAGAGCTGGGTAGGTTTTGATGGCGACAAGTGGCGTGGCAGGGTAACCAAAGGAGCGGCAATGGCATTGAAAGCAAGGGTATTGCTATATGCTGCCAGTCCGCTTAATAATGCATCCAATGATATTACCAAATGGCAAAAGGCCGCAAAAGCAGCGCACGATGTAATTGCCCTGAATAAGTATGGCTTGCATACTGACTATAGAGGATTGTTTAGGTTGGGGAATGGGGCTGATGGAAACCCGGAGATCATTTTCGCACAGCAGGGTTATAACAGAAACGATTATGAAAAATACAATTACCCTATTGGCTATGACCAGGGGGGGTTAGGGAGCACCTCTCCATCACAGAATCTGGTAGATGCTTATGAAATGAAAACTACGGGCCTTGCTATAACTGAAAATGGGTCAGGTTATGATCCGGCCAATCCATATGCGAACAGAGATCCACGCTTAGGGCTTAGCATACTGGTCAGCAATACTTCCTTTAAAGGACGCCCGGTGGAAGCCTGGGTAGGTGGTTTGGATGGGCTTGGTAAATTTAAGGCAACTACGACCGGTTACTATATCCGCAAATACGTGGACGAAAACCTGAACCTGGCCCAGGGGGCGACCAGCTTGCATACCTGGATGATTTTCCGGTATGCAGAGGTGCTGTTAAACTATGCCGAAGCGATGAATGAAGCTTATGGCCCCGACGTTACGGCCGGTTATAGCATGTCGGCAAAAAAAGCCGTAGATATGGTCAGGGCCCGGACGGGTATTGCTATGCCACCTCTTCCTCCCGGTCTTTCAGTTGATGAAATGCGTTTACGCATCAGAAACGAACGACGGGTTGAGCTTGCATTTGAAGAACACCGTTTCTTTGATGTCAGGAGATGGAAAATTGCTGCACAAACAGAGAATAGACCGGTAATGGCCATGAAGATCACGAAAAATACAAATGGAAGTTTTAGTTATCTGGTGGTTAAGGCGGAAGACAGGACATTTAGCGAACGTATGTATTTATACCCTATTCCCGAAGTTGAGGTGCTTAAAAGTAACGGAAGTCTGGTCCAAAATCCGGGCTGGTAAGTTTTATCATTGATTAATCATATAATGATCATGAAAAAAGTATTTAATAATTTAACAGCGCTGATCATGGTAATGATTGGCATAGCTGCCTGCAGCAAACCTTTAATGTTTCCTGAAACCGAACCCACAGCTGTTCCGCAGGTAAAACAAGCTGTAGCCCAGCTGCTATGGATAGGCCCTGAATATAAACTGGTGGTTCAGGCCACACTGCAAGATGCCTATGGGATCAGTAAGGTGAAGTTAAAAAACGGCGAGTGGGGGCTGGACGCTGAAGTGACGGCCGACAATAAAACCAGCTATACCGTAAACCAGACCTTTGTGGTTTCAAAAGATGTAAATGTTACTGAGCATAACGTTGAACTGACCATAACCAACAGTAAAGGCGGAATTGCAAAAGCAAAGGTAAAAGTAGAGGACCTTTCTGCACAAAACCAGATTCCTGGCTATACACCAGATCTTTTACCCCCTGTAATTACTGTTACCAAACCCACTATAACCAGATTTTACGGTTTGGCAAACGATCCCATTAATATTGATGTGGCGGCCGGCATAACTGATGCAATTGGAATTGCTGCTATTGAAGTAAAAGTATGGGGAGAAACCGCTTCCGGAGAACTCGTCAACAAGGAAGAGCTGATCAGCCCTGTTGCTGGCCAGCAAAACAGTTATGCTTACAGCAAAACATTTGCCTTACCGGCAGGTAAGGTAGGAGAATACCAATACCTGATCAAAGCAACTGATGCCAGTGGAAATAAATCTATCAAAAGCGGTGTAATAACCGTTGGTTATATGGATAGATTGTATTTGTCGGATGCAGAAAATATGGCCGAAGTAACCAATCAGGGCTATGACAATGGCGGCAATGCAAGGGGTATTGGTACCTTACTTTCTATGAAAAAACAAGGAGCCAATAGTTTTGTGGTCGATTATTACTACCGCAATGAAGCCAGTGACAATATCCGTTTTATTGCCTTTTTAGGAAATGACAGACCCTTTACGGCTACTACCCAGGCGGCGGCTTTGTATACGCTGGATGGGACCAATGTATTGGGCAACAGTGCGACTGCTACAGGTAAAGTGACCCCGGTTTTGGCCGAAGCCAACTTTAAATTACCGGTAACACAGAAAGGATATTACCGTATTACCGTAGACATGACTGCCCGTTCAATAACGGCTGTTCCTTTTACGCCCTCCAAGCCCTTTGTGGATGCCACTAAATATCCGGGTTGGGCCGCCAATAAACCTTATGCTTACCTGGCTGTAATTAGTAGTGTTGTAGATGGAACAGCAGGCTGGGCCGAAGTAGCCACTTCCCCAAAACTAATGAAAGAAGCCAACCATAACTTCCTGTATACCGGGACTTTCAAAACTACCGGAAATTCCGTTAACCTGAATTTTACGGCACCTAAAGAATTCGTTAACAGTACCAATGGCTGGTTCAGGTTGTTGAGTGCCAGGGCAAATATGAAAGACGATTATGGCGATCCGATAGATATCGTGAGTGCTGTGGGACTGATCAGTGCAGGTACCAATTACGGGTTTTCGCACAATACTGCAGGTACTTTTAAAGCAACTTACGATATGGCATTAGAGCGGTTAAGGTTAATCAGAACAGGTAATTAATGGAATATATGCGTGCTTCTTTGCCATCCTTTGTGCTCATCATTTTGATGTCCGTATTTAATCCTTTAGTCTTTGCCCAGAAGAAAATAATAAAAAATCCTGGTCCTGGTGCTCCTCAAAGCATCAGGATCAGTTTAACTGAAGAAAAGCAGACCATTCACAGTTTTGGGGCCTCCGATTGCTGGTCGGCAAAATATGTGGGCAAGTGGTCCGATCTGCAGAAAAAGAACCGTATTGCTGATCTTTTATTCAGTACAGATACGACTTCAGATGGCAAGCCGAAAGGTATAGGCCTGTCTTTATGGCGGTTTAACATTGGATCGGGTAGTTACGAACAAGGTGCGGAAAGTAATATTCCTGATGAATGGCGCAGGGAAGAATGCTTTTTAAATGAAAACGGTACTTATAACTGGGAAAAACAGAACGGGCAGCAATGGTTTCTGAAAGCGGCTAAACAACGGGGGGTAGCTTATACTCTGGGTTTCTCGCTTACTCCTCCTGCTTTTATGAGCGGGAATGGGAAGGCCTATAACAACAGCAATACACCGAACCTGAATATAAAGGCCGGTATGACAAATGCTTATGCAGCATTCATGTCTGCGGTTTCTGCTCATTTTAAATTTGACTTTTTAAGCCCCGTAAATGAACCGCAGTGGTTCTGGGGAAGGGACAGGATCAGTCAGGAAGGTTCACAGGCAACGAATGCAGAAATAGCAGACCTGGTAAAGGTGCTTTCTGTTCAACTTCCTTCAAAGAGTCCAGGAACGCAGGTGGTTATTGGGGAAGCCGGGCAATGGGATTTTCTTTATGGAAAGAATACAGATGGCCGGGGTGATCAGATCAGTGAGTTCTTTTCGCCCGCTTCTGCTCATTATATTGCTGATCGTCCAAATGTTAAGCGTATTATTTCCGGACACAGTTATTTTACAACATGTCCGGATAACAACCTGATCCATGTGCGTGAGCAGGTTGCTGCAAAGGCCAAACAAACAGACCCCTTGCTGGAAGTATGGCAAACGGAATTCGGCATACTTGGCAACATCTGCAACCAATACAATGGCGGCCCGCGAAATACCGGGATCGATTATGGGCTGTATGTAGCCAAGGTGATCCATCACGACCTTACCATTGCCAATGTTACTTCCTGGCAATGGTGGCTGTCCATCAGTCCTTATAATTACAGTGATGCCCTCGTGTATATCAATGACCCTTCGGGGATGATCAATGCCGCAGGATGTAAAAATGATGGTGAGGTATTAGAGTCCAAACAACTATGGGCGATGGGAAATTATTCCCGTTTTATCCGTCCGGGAATGAAGCGTATCGGGGTAAAGACAGATGGTATTGCCGGTCCGGTTGAAGGGGCAGCTTCTCTCATGGTTTCTGCTTATAAAGATGAAACCGCAAAAAAAATAGTAGTTGTAATTGTTAATCCGGAGCAAAAGGAAAAAGAATTTCAGCTTAGGGCCGCAGGTACTGTCTTTAAACTGGCAGGGAACCTGCTGAACGTATACACTACTGATGCACAAAATAACCTTAAAAAAACAACTGCTTCGGCAGAGAAAGTAAAGATCGTTCCCCGGTCGGTAGTTACACTTGTTGGCACTTACCATTGAGCCTGAATATCGATAACCATTATTATGATGAAATTTAAATCCCTGTTGTTTTTTTTACTGATAACTTTTTTATTTAGTCCAATACTCCGTGCCCAGCAGCAGGGAATAAGTGAAAATGTGCTTCCTATAGAGGGCATCTGGCATTTTAAGCTGGACCCCTTTGAAACAGGTATCAATAGCAATGGTGTTCAGCTGCTCCCATCACTTGCAGAGACCATTACCTTGCCAGGTTCTACAGACCAGGCAGGCAAAGGGTATCAGACACAGGCAATGACTTCGATCAGGCTGACAAGGCCATTTGAATACAAGGGGATAGCCTGGTATGAGAAAGAGATTTTTGTGCCACTGGAATGGAAGGACAAGGAGATCCAACTCTACTTAGAGCGTGCGCATTGGGAAACCAGGGTATGGATTAACGATAAACCCATCGGAAAAAGGGAAAGCCTTTCGGTGCCCCATATTTATTCCATCACTGCGCTTGTTCGGCCCGGAAAGAAGAATAAGATCCGGATAAGGGTAAACAATGAAAAGATATATGATCTGGAATATGCCCATGCCATTAGTGCGGAAACCCAAACAAACTGGAATGGGATTATCGGGAAAATGCAGTTGCAGGCTAATGATAAGATTTATCTTGCCGATGTACAGATTTATCCCCATGCAGAAAAGAAAACGGCTACAGCCAAAGTACTGATCAGCAATGCGGCAAAGAAACAAGTAGAAGGCGAACTTTTTTTTGTCTGCAGCCTTAAAAAAGCAGGTGCCGAACCTATGCCTGTACACCGTATAAAATTTTCCGGTCAGGATTCGGTCATTGCCCTTACAACGGAAATTCCATTGGGAGAGCAGATCCAATTGTGGGATGAGTTTGATCCTAATTTATACCAGTTGAATGTAAGCTTAAATGCCGGGGCAGAGGGGCAGTTAAGCAGGGCTGCTAAAACGCTTGATTTTGGTATAAGGACATTGGCTACCCGGGAAACACAATTCTTATTCAATGGTATTCCCACCTTTATCAGGGGAACGGTAAACTCTTCGGAGTTTCCATTGACGGGCTATCCGCCTACCAGGCTGAAAGAATGGCTCCGCATTTTTAAGACCTGCAAGGATTATGGATTAAATGCCATGCGCTTTCATAGCTGGTGTCCGCCCGAAGCAGCCTTTGAAGCCGCAGATCAGTTGGGTTTTTACCTGCAGGTAGAAAATCCGGACTGGAGGTTTACTGTAGGGAAAGATGCGGCCGTGAACCGGTTCTTAAAAGAAGAAGCCGACAGGATATTGCAAGCCTATGGCAACCATCCTTCATTTATTATGTTTTGTGAAGGAAATGAAATGGTTGGGCCGGCGGTAAAGGAGTTTCTGACGGAACAGGTTAAACACTGGAAAGAGACCGATCCAAGGCATTTATATACAGGGAGTGCGGCTTATCCCTTGATTGCAGAAAACCAGTTTCATGTATTGTATGGGGCAAGACCACACCGCTGGAAAGAAGGCCTGAAAAGCCGGTTTAATGTACGTCCACTGGATACAGAGTATGATTATGGGGAGTATGTGAAGAAAAATAAGGAACCGATGATTACCCATGAGATCGGCCAATGGTGTGCGTTCCCTGATTTTGGTGAAATTTCTAAGTATACCGGGGTCTTAAAACCCTATAATTATGAATTGTTCAGGGAGCTGTTGAGGGACCATCAGCTGATGGATCAGGCAGGGGATTTTACCAGGGCTTCGGGGAAATTTCAGGTGATCATGAAAAAGGAGGAAGTGGAATCTTATTTACGTACTCCGGGTTTTGGGGGCTATCACATGCTCCAGTTAAATGATTTTCCGGGACAGGGGACTGCCCCTGTGGGTGTGGTTGATATTTTCTGGGATCCGAAACCTTATGTGACTGCCAAAGAATTTAGCAGGTTTCAGTCGGCCCGGGTGCCCTTGCTCAGAACGGCCTCTTTTACCTGGACGAATGACCAGACTTTTAAGGCCAGGGCACAGTTTGCCAACTTTGGGAAGTTAAGTATGGAAAATGCGGCAGTAAGCTGGTCATTAAAATATCCGGATGGGGGCTTATATGCCGGAGGGCAATTTAACCGCTGCAATATTCCTGTAGGTAGTCCTTTTGAACTGGGTGAGCTATCTGTTCCATTGGATCGGGTAACAGCGGCGACGAAACTGGTGCTGACGATTAGCGTGGATGGAACCACATACAGCAACCATTGGAACATATGGGTATATCCTAAAACATTGCCTTCACCTGAAAGGAAAGGGCTGATGGTTGCTGATCATTGGGATAGCAAAGTGAAGCAATACCTTGAAAAAGGGGGAAAGGTGCTTTTGCTGGCCGATACCTCAAAAATACTTTCGGATGCCGATCCGGCATTTTCCGGGATTTCATGGAATACGGTATGGTCTGGCATGCCGCCAAACCTGCTGGGCATTTTGTGTAACCCGGAGCATCCGGCACTGAAATACTTCCCTACAGCAGAACACTCTGACTGGCAGTGGTGGGATATTGTACGCAATTCAAAGCCTATGGTACTTGAACAGATGCCTTTTTCATTTAAGCCACTGGTACAGATGATCCCCGACTGGAACAATCCACGTAAGATAGCCCTGGTGTTTGAAGTTAAAATAGGAAAGGGGAGCCTGCTGGTATCGGCAGTAGATCTGAAAAACAACCTGGACAAACGCCCGGTGGCCCGGCAACTTTTGTATAGCCTGAAGGCATACATGAACAGTGATAAATTTTTACCTTTAACCGAAGTGCCAGCCCAGATGATCGATATGATCTTTAAAAAATAAGGGAAAGCAATAACTGTAATTTTATGAACAGACCCCATTTATTTGTCTTTTTATTTTTCTTAACTGGTTTTTTCGTTCAGCATGCAGCTGCACAGCAAATCGCAGCTCCTGATACCTACCTTTCGGCACTGAAAGCTGAACTGGAAAAAAAATGGCCTGAAAACCATACCATCAACCTGGTATTTCACGGACATTCCGTACCTACCGGTTATTTTGCAACCCCTGATGTCAACACCCTGGATGCCTATCCGCATGCCTTACTGGCTAAATTAAAACAAAAGTATCCTTTTGCGGTCATCAATGTGATCACGACTTCCATTGGTGGCGAAAACTCCGAACAGGGGCAAAAACGGTTGAAAAATGAGGTGCTTGTTCACAGACCGGATGTATTGTTTATTGATTACGCATTAAACGACAGGGGGATCGGTCTGGAAAGGTCGAAAATTGCCACGGAAAGAATGATCAGGGCGGCTTTGAGTAAGGGTATAAAGGTCATATTGCTTACACCCTCTCCAGATATCAGCACCAATATACTTCAGGAAGATAACCCTTTGCAGCAGCACACAGAGCAGCTCATTACACTGGCAAAAAAATACCATATCGGCCTGTCCGATAGTTTTGGGGAATTTAAAGCACTGGCAAAAAATGGGCAGAACTTAAAAGATTATATGGCTCAAAGTAACCATCCTAATAAAAAAGGACATCAGATCATCGCTGATGAGTTGTTCTGTTATTTCAAATAATTCTTTAAGCTATTTCTTTTTATAAATATTCCTGTAATTGGCCGGAGAAGAGCCCATCAGTTTTTTGAACATCCTGGAAAAATAATAGGGATCGTCAAAACCGATCTTTACACAGATCTCTTTGATGTTCATATCGGTGAAATACAGGTACTGACAGGATTTCTGGATCTTCAGCTGGTTAAAATACTGCATAGGAGAACAGCCTGTCTTTTTCTTGAACAGATCGGAATAATGGGAAACCGAATAATTGGAATGTGCAGCGAGTTCCTGTATCGCATAACATTTTGTCAGGTTTTCTTTCATGAATTTTATAGAAATGCTAACCTGATCTACAGAATAATGAGAAGGATACATTTCTTCGTGGTAAATAAAAGAAGATAAGAACTGGAGCAACTTTATATTCGTTAATTCTATGTTTCTTGTGCTGTAATTATTTTCAAGAAGGGAAAGCATCAGGTTAAACTGTTCAGTCCTTTGTTCATCATAAGCTATGGTCTGTACTTCTGGTGCTGTATCTTTTGCGTACCTGGAATAAAGCTGATCTGCATGTTCCCCCGTAAAATGGATCCAATAAATTGTCCAGGGGTCGGATTCACTGGTGCAATAATGATGGGCAATATTTTTGGGAATGATAATGTAAGTATTTGGCACCAGCTCAAACCGTTGTTTCAAAATCTCGACATAACCCCTGCCTTCTGTACAATATAAAAATATATACTGCTGACTACCTGTCTTCCGTTCGCGGTCGTGATGGATTGCCTTTGGATAATACCCGATAGCGGTAAGGTACAATCCACGGATAAGTGGATTTTTTGTAACCACTTTCTTGGTATCAGGCGGAAGCACGATCATCTGCTGCCCGAGGAAGCCCTCCTTGATTTTTCTTACATTCATAAGATTGTCCATTACTTGTTAAAATTATAATAAATTTTTGATTTAAACGCTTATAGAGGCGGAATTTTAAATTTTATGGAGTGTAACAAAATCTATCTTTTTCGGTGAATTGCCCATTTCAATTGCTATATAGGTATCTTAGTTTTGAATTATAGATTAACCAGCTACAACCAACAACCAAATATCAACATGAGCACGAGCCAGCAACCGGTGACTTTCAAAAACAGTTATATTCTTTGCATATCATTTATCTCGGCACTTGGCGGATACCTGTTCGGTTTCGACTTTGCCGTTATATCGGGTGCACTTCCTTTTTTACGTGTAGAGTTTGCGCTTAATGCCTGGTGGGAAGGTTTTCTTACCGGTTCACTTGCGTTGGGTTGTATTGTTGGCTGTCTGATGGCAGGCAATTTAAGCGACCGTTATGGCCGTAAACCGGGCCTGATGCTGGCGGCACTCATTTTTGCCCTTTCTTCCCTGGGAATGGCCTTTTCTTCCGGGCTCAGTATTTTTGTAATGATGCGCTTTGCGGCAGGAGTTGGGGTAGGTATGGCCTCAATGTTAAGCCCTATGTATATTGCGGAAGTTTCTCCCGCCAGTATCCGCGGCCGGAATGTGGCCATTAACCAGCTTACCATTGTTATTGGCATATTGATCACTAACCTGGTCAATTATACACTTTCAGACAATGGCCCGGAAGCCTGGCGATGGATGTTTGGCCTGGGGGCAGTGCCTTCTCTCCTTTTTTTACTGGGCGTGGTGTGGCTTCCTGAAAGTCCGAGGTGGTTAATTAAAGAAGGCCGTTTGGAAAAAGCGAAGGCAGTATTGAACAAGATCGGCAGTTCAGCCTATGCACAGAACATCTATAACGACATTGAGCTTTCCCTTAGAGGGGGAGAAAAACAATCTTATAGAGCTGTATTGGCAAAGGGTGTGCGTCCGGCAGTAATTGTGGGCATCACGCTGGCTGTATTCCAGCAATTGTGTGGCATCAATGTCGTATTTAATTATACCTCAACCATATTTGAGTCGGTGGGTGCCAGTCTGGACCGCCAGTTGTTTGAAACGGTTGCCATTGGCATTGTAAATCTTGTTTTTACCCTTGTTGCCATGTGGCAGGTTGACAAGCTGGGCCGCAGGCCATTGATGCTGATCGGTTCCCTGGGCCTGTCTGTAGTATATATTATCCTGGCATTTTTACTTCAAAGCCATGCTGCAGCGGGTATCGTTTCTGTATTTGTATTGTTGGCAATAGCCATGTATGCCACCTCACTTGCACCGGTTACCTGGGTGCTCATTTCAGAGATCTTTCCAAATAAAATCAGGGGTGTAGCCTCTTCAATTGCGATTGTATCCCTTTGGGGGGCCTATTTTATCCTGGTATTTACATTCCCCATCCTTGCAGAAAAACTGGGTACCTATGGCCCTTTTTACCTGTATGCCGGAATTTGCCTGCTTGGCTTCCTGTTTGTGAAATCCAAGGTGCGTGAAACCAAAGGAAGGACACTTGAAGAACTGGAGCAGGATTTGGTCAGACATTAACAGGAACATCAAAAAATCATCTATTTAGTATAAGAATTGTATATGAGCGAATTATTTGTAAATGTTTGGGAAGAACAGGTCAGTATCCCTACATATCCAACGGGTAAGCCGGAAAAAAATCCAATGTTTTTTGAAAAGCGGATTTATCAGGGCAGCAGTGGTGTTGTTTATCCAAACCCGGTGATCGAAAAAATCTATGATGACAAAGAAGATAAAAGTTATACTGCCCTCTACCTGGAAAATAAATACCTGAAAATCATGATCCTTCCTGAATTAGGTGGAAGGGTACATATGGCCTATGATAAGATAAAGCAGCGTCATTTTATTTATTATAACCAAGTGATCAAACCTGCACTTGTTGGTCTTTGCGGGCCCTGGATATCGGGCGGAATAGAGTTTAACTGGCCTCAACATCATCGTCCGAGTACATTTGAGCCTGTTGATTATGCCATTGAAGAAAATGCGGATGGAAGTAAAACGGTATGGGTTAATGAGGTAGAGAAAATGTTCCTTACCAAGGGGATGGCAGGTTTTACCCTACATCCTGATAAAGCCTACCTCGAAATTAAAGGGAAACTGTATAACCGGACCAGTCTGCCGCAAACATTTTTATGGTGGGCAAACCCTGCGGTAAAGGTAAACGACGATTATCAGTCGGTTTTTCCGCCTGATGTAAACGCTGTTTTTGACCATGGTAAACGTGACGTTTCTACCTTTCCAATAGCAACGGGTACTTATTATAAAGTTGATTACGCCCCCGGAACAGATATCTCCAGATACAGGAATATTCCGGTACCTACTTCTTATATGGCCATCCGTTCCGATTATGATTTTGTGGGTGGTTATGAAAATGATACCGAAGCAGGGCTGTTACATGTGGCCAGCCACCACATCTCGCCGGGTAAAAAACAGTGGACCTGGGGCAATAGTGACTTTGGGAAAGCCTGGGACAGGAACCTTACTGATGAGGACGGGCCCTACATAGAGCTGATGACCGGTGTTTATACCGATAACCAGCCCGATTTCTCCTGGCTGATGCCTTATGAAGAAAAATCTTTTGTACAATATTTTATGCCTTACCGCGAACTTGGGGTGGTAAAGAATGCCAATAAGGATATTTTACTCAATTTAACCCGGACCGGGAAAAAAGCCAGGCTGCAAATTTTTGCAACATCTGTACAGCGTGAAAATAAGGTTAGCTTGTCTGTTAAAGGTGAAGTGGTTTATTCAGTGGTATTTGATGTCAGCCCGGAAAGTACATTTGAAAAAGAAATTGCCCTCCCAACCCAACTGGAGGAAACCGATATTTTGCTGGTGATCACAAATGCCTCAGGAAAAATCCTGCTGAAGTACGAACCGGCTGCCGATCAGAAAAATGAAATTCCTGAGCCTGCAAAAGCAGCGCTGCCACCACAGGAAGTAGAAAATAACGAACAGCTTTTTCTTACAGGACTGCACCTGGAACAATACCGGCATGCCACTTATAATCCTGTTGATTATTATGAAGAGGCCTTACGCCGCGATGATAAGGATGTGCGGGTGAACAATGCGATGGGAAAATGGTATTTGAGAAGGGGACAGTTAAATAAAAGTGAACCTTATCTGCGCAAAGCTGTTGAGACCCTGGTTTCACGTAACCCCAATCCTTATGACGGAGAACCTTACTACAATCTGGGGCTTTGTTTAAAGCTTCAGGGCAAATACGATGAAGCTTACGATCACTTTTATAAATCGGCATGGAACAATGCATGGCAGGATAGTGCCTATTTTTCACTGGCATTGATCGATGCCGCCCGTGGTGATTTTGAACAGGCCCTGCAGCACATTGAATGGTCGATAGACCGTAATGCAAGGAACAATAAGGCCCGGGCCTTAAAAGTGATGGTGCTCAGAAAAATGGACCGGCTGGATGAAGCTGCCATAGCTGCTGAGACTGCTATAGAACGTGATCTTTTTAACCTGAACATCTATTTTGAACAGTCTAAAATATATAAGGGTAAAGGGCAGGAAGAAAAGGCTTTAAAGGCATTAAATGTACTGTTTAGATTGTCCAGACAAAATGTGCACAGCTATATTACCTACGCGCTTGACTACGCTGCGGCAAACCAATACAGTGAAGCCATAGAAATGATGAGTTTTGCATTGGACCAAAGTGATACCGATACCTATCCGATGGTATTTTATTACCTGGGCTGGTTTAATGTACAAATGGGCCAGGAGCAAAAGGCTTTATCACTTTTTAAGAAAGCGGCCCTGGCCAATTCTGATTATTGTTTCCCCAACCGGATAGAAGATGTAGCCGTGTTGCGTTCGGCAATGAGCAGGAATGAAAATGATGGCAAAGCACCTTATTACCTTGGTAATTTATGGTATGATAAACGACAATACGATGAGGCCATTAAGATGTGGGAATCTTCCATAGAGAGAGAGGATACTTTTCCGGCAACCTGGCGCAATTTGGGGATTGCCTATTTTAACAAAAGAAATGATGCCGGTAAAGCCCTGGAATGTTTTCAAAAGGCTTTTACACTTGATCAGACAGATGCCCGTATTTTTATGGAGCTTGATCAGCTGTATAAAAGATTGAATACCCCGGCAAGTGAACGTCTGAATTTACTTGAAGCACATCCTGCTCTGGTAGCATTAAGAGACGACGTTTACCTTGAACAGATTGCTTTATATAATTTTACAGGTAGGTACGAAAAAGCCTATGCAATGATCATGTCCCGGCAGTTTCACCCTTGGGAAGGCGGAGAGGGTAAGGTTTCGGGCCAGTACCTCTACAGCCTGACAGAGATGGCCAAGCAACACATACAGGATCAGGAATATCAGCTGGCTGTTGACAAATTACAGATGGTACGGGAATATCCGCATAACCTGGGCGAAGGTAAGCTTTACGGTATACAGGAAAACGATATTTTTTACTGGCTGGGTTGTGCATACGATGGGTTAGGACAAAAAGATATTGCCCGCGAACACTATCATATTGCCGTAAAGGGCCTGTCAGAACCATCAGCGGCTATGTTTTATAATGATCAGCAACCCGACAAAATTTTTTACCAGGGGTTGGCCTGGATGAGGCTCAATGCACCCGAAAAGGCAAAAATGATCTTTGAAAACCTGATCAGCTATGGAAGGGCACACTTAAATGATGTTGTTAAAATAGATTATTTTGCGGTATCACTGCCTGATCTCCTTATTTTCGAAGATAACCTGGATATACGGAACAAGACGCACTGTCATTACCTGATCGGTTTAGGTTTATTGGGCCTGAAGGAGCTGAGCAATGCCAAAAAGGAATTTGAACTTGCTTTAAAAAATGATGCTATGCACTTTGGTGCAAGCGTACACCTGCGGGCTGCAGGCTATAAAGATGAACCCGCGTTAATTTAAAAGGAAATGGGACGATTTAAAAACCTTCCGCTCTTATTTTTCTTTCTCCTGATAGGGGTAAATTACAGTCATGGGCAGATGAAGCGCCTTAAGCCTGAAAAAGAGATGTTAAAGCTGGCAGACCAGGTTCTGGCGCAATCTGTGGCCCAATATAAAACCATGATGCGGCAATTACCGCAGGGGCAGTTGCCACGCACTTTCGAAAACGGGAAGCTGGCTACGGCAAGCCCTTATTCCTGGATCAGTGGCTTTTATCCGGGTTCACTGATGTACCTCTACGAATATTCGCGCGACAGCGTTTTGTTAAAAGATGCAGAAATAAGGCTAAAGGACCTGGAAAAGATACAATATGTAACAGCCAACCATGATCTTGGCTTTATGATGTACTGTAGTTTTGGAAATGCTTACAGATTGCTCGACAGCACCCGTTACAAAGATATACTCGTCCAATCTGCCAAATCCCTCGTCTCCAGGTTTTATCCAAAAACGGGCTGTATCAAATCATGGAACAAGATCAAGTCCCTGGATGGGAAAAGAATGCTGAATTTCCCGGTGATCATTGATAACATGATGAACCTTGAGCTTTTGTTTTTTGCTTCAAAAGTTACCGGCGACCCCTCTTATAAAGATATTGCCATTAAACATACAGAAACGACGCTTAAAAACCATTTCAGACCTGATTACAGCAGTTATCATGTAGTAGACTATGATGAGGAAACAGGTGCGGTTAAAAGTAAAGAGACTATGCAGGGATTTTCTGACAATTCAACCTGGGCAAGAGGACAGGCCTGGGCCATATATGGATTTACCATGGTATACCGGGAAACGAGGGTGAAAAAATACCTTGAAGCAGCACAAAAGATGGCTGCGCATTTCATCAACCATCCCAACCTGCCCAAAGACAAGATTCCTTACTGGGATTTTAATGTCAACCAGCCTGGGTTTATCCCGCCATGGAAATATGATCCGGCTAAATATCGGGAAATACCCAGGGATGCTTCTGCTGCAGCTATCGTTTCTTCGGCGCTGATAGAACTGGCCGCTTATGTGGATGCTGCAACAGCACAAAAATATTTGACGATTGCCGAAACCATGCTGAAGTCCCTGTCTTCTGCACAATACCGTTCTGCTGCCGGAGCCAATGGCGGTTTTATTCTGATGCATTCTTCAGGAGGTGTACCAGGAAATATAGAAGTGGATGTCCCGGTTTCCTATGCGGATTATTATTATCTGGAAGCCTTGATGCGATATCGTGCAATGGGCGCCTGATCGGGATTGTCGTACAACATTTGAACCAAGTATAAAGAACAAACAATGATAATAAAACGAATATCGATGAAATTTTTAGGGATGTTATGCATCAGCTGCCTGTGTTTTGCAGCAGGCAGTGCCACGGCCCGGCAACATATCCCTCTTGAAGGAACCTGGCAGGTTAAACTGGATTCGGCAAATGTAGGTGTACAGGAAAAATGGTATCATCAGCAATTCAGCCAGCGTATCCAACTACCCGGAACTTTGGATGACGCAGGGCTGGGCAGGTCAAATAACCTCTCTGCAGATAAACTGGTTAAAGATGTTTTGATCAACCTGATCAGAAAACATACATATATTGGTGTGGCATGGTATGCGAGGGAGATCCTCATTCCCAAAGACTGGAAAGATAAAGACATCAGCCTGTACCTGGAACGGGTGATCTGGAACACGAGGGTCTGGATTGACGGACAGGAGGCTGGGGTGCAGGAAAGTCTGAGTGTTCCCCATCGCTTTGAGCTGAGTGCTTTGGCAAAGCCAGGCCGGCACCGGCTTGTTATCCGCATAGATAACAGCAAACAATACGACATGACCCATCTCAATATGGCCCATGCCTATACTGATGGTACACAGATTATCTGGAATGGTGTAATAGGCAAAATGGAACTCATGGCAAAGGACAAAATAAACATTGCCACATTGCAAACCTATCCCCGTCTCAAAGATAAATCTGTAAATGTAATTGCTACATTGCAAAATGGCCTTAAACAAAGTAAAAAGGGGATATTGCAGCTCCAGGTTATCGGAAAAGACAAACGGATTGTCGCAAACCGTAGCATACCCGTCAATCTTGCCGCCGGTGATACCCGGCAGGAAATCAATATCCCTTTAGGCAAAGACGCCCTGCTTTGGGACGAATTCAACAGCAATCTTTATGTGCTAAAAGCACAGTTGACCATTAGCGGAACTTCTTTTAAAGATGCAAGTTCAACAACGTTTGGCCTGCGGGAGATTACAAACCAGGGCAGTACCCTGCAGGTTAACGGCCGCAGGGTATTTTTAAGGGGCACGCTTGAATGCAACATTTTTCCATTAACCGGACATCCGCCTATGGATAAAAAAGGCTGGGTCAAAGTGTTTGGTACCGCTAAGGCGTATGGCTTAAACCATCTTCGTTTTCATTCCTGGTGTCCGCCAAAAGCAGCTTTTGAAGTAGCTGATTCACTGGGTTTTTACTTACAGGTAGAATTGCCGTTATGGAGCCTTAAAACCGGGGAAGACAAAAACACCAATCGCTTTATTGAAGAAGAGGCCCAAAGGATCAGTTCGGAATACGGAAATCATCCTTCTTTCTGTCTGTGGTCTTTGGGTAATGAACTTCAGGGAGATTTTAGCTGGCTGGCACAACTGCTGCAAAAATTAAAAATGAAAGATAAACGTCACCTTTATACCACTACTACTTTTACATTTCAGAAAGACCATGGCCGCTGGCCAGAACCAGGAGATGATTATTTCATTACGCAATACACTAAAAAAGGCTGGGTGCGCGGACAGGGTATATTCAATACCTATGCGCCAAATTTCTCTACAGATTATACAAAAGCCATAGATAGCTTACCCGTACCCTCCATTACGCATGAGATCGGGCAGTACTCCGTTTATCCAAACTTAAAAGAAGTACCAAAGTATACCGGTGTGCTGGAGCCTGTAAATTTCAAGGCCATCAGCAAAGACCTGCAAAGAAAAAACATGCTGTCGCTAGCTGGTCAGTTTACCCTGGCCAGTGGTAAGTTCTCGGCCAGCCTTTACAAAGAGGAAATTGAAAGAGCCCTTAAAACTAAAGGCTTAAGCGGCTTTCAACTGCTGGATCTTCATGATTTCCCTGGTCAGGGTACTGCCTTGGTAGGCATCCTTGATGCTTTCTGGGACAGTAAAGGTTTAGTTTCTCCGGCAGAGCACCGTATGTATACTGCAGCTATAGTGCCGTTAATCCGGTTTTCGAAGGCAGCTTATACCAATGCCGAAATTTTTGAAGCAGATGCCGAGGTTGCCAATTTCAGTAATAAGGCATTACAGCAAGTTACACCGCTATGGACTGTTAAAAACGATAAAGGAGAGACACTGTTCAGTGGAGCACTAGCCGCTAAAGATATCCCGCTGGGCAATGGAATTGGCCTTGGTAAAATTAACTTTAGTTTAAAAGACATAAAAAAAGCCACGCACCTCATAGTAGAGCTGCAGCTCAAGGGTACAGTAAGCAAAAATAAGTGGAGTATTTGGGTATACCCAGAACAACCTGGAACTGCACCGAAAGATATGGTGTTCGCCACTTCTTTATCTCAGGCACTTAAACACCTGAATGAAGGCAGGAAAGTATTGCTCAATCCGGATACTACTCATATAAATGGCGTGCAGGGTCGTTTCGCTCCTGTATTCTGGAGCCCTGTCCATTTCCCTAACCAGCCAGGGACCATGGGGCTGCTGTGCGATCCGGCTCATCCGGCACTGGCAGATTTTCCAACAGACTTTTACAGCAACTGGCAATGGTGGGACCTCATTACGGCATCCAAAACTATGATTCTGGATTCCGTTCCGGCAGTAGATCCGATTGTCAGGATCATCGATAATTTTTACAAGAACAGAAAAATGGCCAATATTGTAGAGGCCAGAGTTGGAAAGGGGCAGCTCATCATCTGTTCTATGGATATTACTACCAACCTGGAAAAAAGACCGGCGGCCAGGCAATTAAGGTACAGTCTGGAGCAATATATGGGCAGTAATAAATTTAACCCGGCAGTAACGCTGAGTACTGGCGATCTGGAGCAACTGATAAAAGAGTAATTATGCATTATAAATTAAAAACAAGCTGTTTTGTATTGCTGTTCATGGCTTTTGCCGCGGTGTCGGTAAATGCCCAGAAACGCTTTAAGCCGAATGGAAATCTATTAAAAGCGGTAAAAAGGGGTCTGAACGAATCAGCTCTGCAATATCATTTTTTGATGGAACAGCTACCTGCCGGACGTTTCCCCGTTACCTATTACAGTAAAGAACAAAAAATGATTACCAGCGGCTCCGAGCCCTGGGTAGGTGGTTTTTATCCGGGGGGGTTACTTTACCTGTATGAAAGCACTAGAGATACAGCGCTATATAATGAAGCTTTACGCAAACTAAAATTGCTGGAAAAAGAGCAGTTTAACAAAACTACGCACGACCTTGGCTTTATGATGTATTGTTCTTTTGGAAATGCCCGAAGGCTGATGCACACAAGCGCATACGATCAGATCATCATCAACAGTGCAAAATCACTTTCCAGCCGTTATAATGATAAAGTGGGCTGTATCCGTTCATGGGACTCTGATGCTGCACGTTTCATGGTCATTATAGACAATATGGTCAATCTGGAACTGCTGTTTGCTGCAACAAAATTAACCGGAGATTCCAGCTATTACCACATCGCAGTGAAACATGCGAATACCACCATGAAGCACCATTACCGTGCGGATTACAGTTCCTACCATTTGGTCATCTATAATCCTGAAACCGGTGCTGTTTCCAAAAAACAAACAGTTCAGGGGGCAGCTGATACTTCAGCATGGGCGAGGGGGCAGGCCTGGGGATTATATGGTTATACTGTAATGTACCGGGAAACAAAGGATAAAAAATATCTGGATATGGCCAATCACATTGCGCAGTTTCTCCTTGGCCACCCCAATCTGCCGAAAGACAAGATCCCTTACTGGGATTTTAATGCAGCAGGTATTCCCAATGCACCCAGAGATGCATCTGCAGGTGCAGTGATCTGTTCAGCTCTGATCGAACTGGCGGGCTACGCCGGCCCTAAAATGGCGAAAACTTATTTTAGTGCGGCAGAGACCATGCTTGGGGCGTTGTCTTCTCCTGCCTATCGTGCTGCAACAGGGGAAAATGGCGGGTTTATTCTAAAACATGGCGTTGGTAATTACCCCCGTAATGCAGATATAGATGTGCCCCTGATTTACGCAGATTATTATTACATCGAGGCCCTGTCAAGATATCAGAAACTATAACCATGAAGAAAAAGACCTGCTTTTTTTTCATCAGCTTACTATTCATTTGTCATCAGGTGAAGGCACAGGCCGATACCATTTTGAGCCGCTATAAGCAATACTTGCTTGGCACTGTGAAACCGGAAGGTGATATAAACCTTATGCTGGGTTCATTGAATGCTGAAGGGCAATGGCCGGATATCAATTATACAGATACAGAAAAAGCGAACTGGAAAAATCTGATCCATTTAAAAAGAGTACGCGACCTGGCCCTTGTTTGGGAAAAGCCGGGTTCAGCCCTGTATCATAACATACAATTAGAGAAGGCCATTAACTTAGGGTTAAACCATTGGCTGGATAAGCGCTATAGGAACTCCAACTGGTGGCACAACGAAATTGGTGTTCCTCAATACATGCGCGATATCATTATTCTTATGAAAAAAGAATTGAGGCCTGAACAGCTCAAAGCAGCATTGGAAGTGATGGCCCAGCACCGGGTGCAGGAAAACTGGGTAGGCGCAAACCTTACCTGGAGTGCCGATCTGGGCTTTCATTACGGCGCCTTAACCGGTAATGTCCGGATGATGGAGCTTTGCCGGAACCTGATTGTCAAAGAGATCAGGATTTCTACAGAGGAGGGTGTACAGCCTGATTTCAGTTTCCATCAGCATGGCGCCCGTTTACAGATGTACCAGTATGGAGCCGCTTTTTTAAAGGAGAACATCAGGCTGGCCTGGGAGCTTAGGGGCACGGCAATGGCTTTCCCTAAAGAGAAAATCGGTATACTTACTGATTTTGCTTTGAAAGGCTGGCAGTGGATGGCCAGGGGAATACATACTGTGCCAGGTACTATGGACAGGTCTGCAAGCAGGGTAAATGCGCTGGACAATGCCGATCTTCGTGAGTTTATTCCCTACTTCATTGCGCTTAGTCCCGAGAATAAGAACGCTTTCTGTCAGCTGGATGAAATACAGCAGGGGAAAGGCGCGCTTACAGGCTACCGTTATTACCCTTATTCCGATTTTGCTGCATTTCATCAAAAAGACTTCAGCTTTTTCCTCAAAACGATTTCCTCACGTACCCTGGCAACAGAATCCATCAACAGCGAAAACTTAAAAGGAAACCTGCTTAACAGCGGTGACGCCTATCTGATCAGGGATGGGAAGGAGTATTTTAACCTGATGCCGGTATGGAACTGGGCCTGTCTGCCTGGTGTTACCACTTTTGTTGGGGCAGATAAGGTGAACAGGCAAGCCTTTACAGGGAGTGTAAGCAATGGGCAAGCCGGACTCACAGTAATGGATTATCAATTAGAGAATAAAGATAAAAGTAAATTACTTCGTGCAAAGAAGTTTTGGGCTGTGGCTGGTTCGAAGGTGCTCTGTTTAATTGCGGGTCTTGAAGGTTCGGGAATAACAGCAGCATACACTACATTGGACCAATGCAGGTGGCGTGGCGGCGAAAGTGTCAATGATTCCTGGATCTACCATGCGGGATTTGCTTACATCCCCCTGGGAGCTGCAAAGATAAGCCTGCATGTAACAGATGCCACCGGCTCGTGGAAGGAAATCAATGCCGCAGAAAGTAATACCCCGCTCACAGAAAAAATATTTATGCCGGTGTTGGAACACAAAACGCTTGAAAATGGCAATTCCGGATATGTCATTTCGGCCTGTAAAAACGCTAAAGAAGCAGCAAGGCTAGTGGCGGGTCCGCAATGGAAAGTGCTCTGCAATAATAAGGAGATACAGGCTGTTTCATTTAATGACGGTACAATAATGGCTGCTTTTTATCAGCCTGGAGTACTTAAAACCGGACAAGGTCACCAGCAGCTTAGCGTAGATCAGCCCTGTCTGGTTTTAATCAGTAACAAAAAGATCTGGTTAAGCAATCCTGCATGTAAGCCGCTTAAGGTAAAGCTGGGTATAAATGATCAATATAAAGTGGTTGAACTACCTGCAGATGGCAGTTCCACACCTGTCCGCTTCCATTAATGTCAGCACTTCCTGCCAGTTGTTCGCCCTGGTATGGTGTGTATGGTTTGTATTGTGGCCGGCAGTAAACATAATAGGGCTGCCTTTACAATGATCCAGATTTTTGCAATGGTCATCAATGAGGTAATCTGTGTCAATTATACTTTTGTCGCCACAAAAAATGATGTTTTTCCAGCTGATGAAAGGGAAATGCTCTGCAAGCCACTCCCTTTTTTCAAATAAGGACAAAGGGAATTCCATTGCAGCAGAAACGATGTAGATCTCAAAATCTTCTGAAAGTTTTTTTACGGCTGCTACTGCTCCTTCCATCACCGGTAAAGTCCTGAAGAAACCCGGTGAATAAACAAATTTAAGTACCGCTTCTTTGTCTGGAAATGCTTCTGACTCCTTTACACCCAGAAAGATCTCTGGTCCAAGCCTTACACCATAATCCCTTTCATACCAGTTTAACCAGTGAGCTTCAATATCCGCTAAAACCCCGTCCATATCTATACCAATCGTTTTTCTTTTCATATATCGAATTATTTTGCAACAAATATAGATAAATATTGCATTATATTGCAAATATTTCTATTATATTTGCAATATAATGCAATTAAGCCATGATTAAAGCAGAAAGATTACAGCTCATCATTTCACAGGTCAGTAAAGACCAAAAGGTATTGCTGGGTAACCTGAGCACTTTATTAAACGTATCTGAAGATACCATCAGAAGGGATATCAAAGAACTGTCTGACCAGGGGCTACTTAAAGCAGTGCGTGGAGGGGCGATCTCTAATTCTCCGATTCCACTGCATTTCCGGGACAGGGAGCATTATGATGTTAGCCATAAAGAGATTATTGCCGAAAAGGCCTTGCAGTTCATTAAAGACGATCAGGTGGTGCTATTTGATTCGGGCACATCTGCATTGGCTGTAGCCAGCCATTTACCTAGAGCGCGTCGGATTACTGTGATTACAAATAGTTTCCCGGTGGCTTCAGTGCTGGAAGACCATCCGAATGCTGAGGTGATTTTTATTGGCGGACGTTTAAACAAAACAGCCTTTTCAACTTCAGGGCATGAAGTGATCCGTGTCCTTAATGATATCCGTCCGGACGTATGTTTCCTGGGGATCTGCAGTATTGATATTGATGAGGGGGTAACGGGAAAAGATTATGAAGATGCGCAGGTGAAGAAGACGATGGTTGAAAATGCCAAGCATGTCATTGCCTTGTCGACTTTAGAAAAGATTGGCCGTGCAGAAAATTACGGTATTTGCCCGATAAGGGCAATTGATACGATCATCACTGATACAGATCCCGGGCATCCGGAACTGCTTAGGTATGCAGCTGCGGGAGTCGAAATTGTTTAAAAGCCTGCAGGCTACTAAGAGGCCATTGTTTCAGTTGTTCTGCCTACTGCAATTTTTTTTATTGTGCTGATGATCGAATGGGTGTCATAACCACAAAGTGCCCATAGCTCAGCCTGCTCTCCATGTTCAATAAACTCGTCAGGTATGCCCAGTCTGATTACCTGTGCGCTGTATTGATGGTCGGCCATGAATTCAAGTACCGCAGTACCCATTCCACCTTGTAAACAACCATCTTCAACTGTAACAATGTTTTTGTAACGTTTAAATACATCGTGCAGCAGAGCCTCATCAATGGGCTTCACAAAGCGCATATCATAATGGGCAGGATGTATGCCTTCACTGTTCAGTTCTTTGCAAGCTGCCACAGCAAAATTTCCTACATGCCCAATGGTCAGTATCGCAACTTGCTCGCCATCACATATTTTCCTGCCTTTACCAATTTCAAGGGCTTTAAATGGCCTTTTCCAGTCGGGCATTACACCATTTCCCCTGGGGTAACGGATAGAAAAAGGGCCAGCATTTTCCTGCTGCGCTGTAAACATCAGGTTGCGCAATTCTTCTTCGTTCATGGGGGCTGCAACAGTCATGTTAGGGATACAGCGCATATAGGCCAAGTCATAAGCCCCATGGTGTGTGGCACCGTCTGCTCCGGCCAGGCCCGCACGGTCGAGGCAAAATATTACATTTAAATTCTGTATGGCTACATCATGGATCACCTGGTCGTAAGCCCGCTGCATAAAGCTCGAATAGATGTTACAAAACGGTACAAGCCCTTGTGTTGCCAGTCCTGCCGAAAACGTAACCGCATGCTGTTCCGCAATACCCACATCAAAAGCACGGTTCGGCATTGCCTTCATCATGATGTTCATTGATGAGCCGGAGGGCATGGCAGGGGTAATCCCTACTATTTTTTTATTGGCTTCCGCTAGTTCAACAAGGGTATGCCCAAAAACATCCTGATACTTTGGAGGCTGGGGTTTATCAGATACAGATTTTTTGATCTCACCGGTGATCTTGTCAAATAAACCTGGTGCATGCCATTTGGTCTGGTCTTTTTCGGCCAGGGCAAAACCTTTGCCTTTCAAAGTAACACAGTGTAGAAGCTTAGGGCCGGGAATGTCTTTTAAATCTCTGATCACCTGTACCAACCGTTGTACATCATGCCCGTCAACCGGACCAAAATACCTGAAGTTCAGTGCCTCAAACATATTGCTCTGTTTCAGCAATGTACCTTTAATGCTCTTCTCTATTTTCTTTACAAACTTATGTGCATTTGGCCCCAGTTCAGAAAGTTTGAACAATACCTGCGAGATGTCCTCGCGAAAGCGGTTATATGATTTGGACGTTGTAATGTTTGTTAAATATTCTTTTAAAGCGCCAACATTAGGGTCTATCGACATGCAGTTGTCATTCAAAATTACCAGCAGGTTCGAATTTTCGATGCCCGCATGGTTTAAGCCTTCGAAAGCAAGACCTGCGGTCATTGCCCCATCGCCAATTACAGCTACGTGCTGGCGGTCTGTTTCTCCCTTATAGTGTGAAGCTACAGCCATACCTAAAGCAGCAGAAATGGAAGTGGAGGAGTGGCCTACGCCGAAAGTATCGTATTCACTTTCGCTGATCTTTGGAAAGCCACTGATGCCATTCAAAATACGGTTGGTATGAAATACGTCTTTTCTTCCGGTTAGTATTTTGTGCCCATATGCCTGGTGCCCAACATCCCAGACCAGCTTGTCGTAAGGTGTGTTCAATACATAGTGTAAAGCGACCGTTAATTCCACAACACCTAAACTGGCGGCAAAATGTCCGCCGTTTACGCTCACCACGTCAATGATGTACTGACGTAATTCCTGAGCAATTTGTTCCAGATCTTGTTCTTTATACTGCTTTAAATCAGCAGGATAATTTATGTTGGGTAAAAACAGGCCGTTAATATCTTCCATGCAGGCTTTTATAGAATAGAAAGTACAAAGTAAGCTATTTTGTTATCAAACTAAGAAGGAAAATCGTTAATTTTACAAAATAATAATTCGATAAATGACTAGAGATACTTTAATTTTTGATTTGATTGACAGGGAATTGGACCGTCAGGAAAATGGTCTTGAACTGATTGCATCTGAAAACTTTGTAAGCAAACAGGTAATGGAAGCCGCAGGTTCTTGTTTAACTAATAAATATGCCGAAGGCCTTCCGGGTAAAAGGTATTATGGTGGATGCCAGGTGGTTGATCAGGTAGAGAGCATTGCAATTGAGCGTGCTAAAAAACTTTTTGGTGCAGAGTGGGTTAACGTACAACCGCATTCAGGTGCGCAGGCAAATGCTGCAGTAATGCTGGCAGTGATCCAGCCAGGCGATAAGATCCTTGGTTTTGACCTCTCTCATGGCGGACACCTTACACATGGTTCACCGGTTAACTTTTCAGGAAAATTGTATCATCCGTTATTTTATGGTGTAAAGAAAGAAGATGGAAGAATAGACTATGCCAAACTGGAAGAAGTTGCTTTGGCTGAGCGTCCTAAACTGATCATTGTTGGTGCTTCAGCTTATTCAAGGGAATGGGATTATGCTTTTGTACGTAGTGTAGCAGATAAAATCGGCGCATTGGTAATGGCAGATATCTCTCATCCTGCAGGCTTAATTGCCCGTGGATTGTTACAAAATCCACTTCCACACTGTCATATCGTAACCACAACCACACATAAAACTTTACGTGGTCCGCGTGGTGGTATGATCATGATGGGTAAAGATTTTGAAAACCCTTTCGGATTAAAAACCCCTAAAGGTGAGACCCGTATGATGTCTTCAGTTTTGGATATGGCGGTTTTCCCGGGAACACAGGGTGGCCCGCTTGAACACATCATTGCAGCTAAGGCCATCGCCTTTGGTGAAGCGTTAAGCGATGAATATTTAGCTTATGTAAAACAGGTACAGGCAAATGCACAGGCTATGGCCAAAGCTTTTGTAGCTAAAGGCTATGGCATCATTTCAGGTGGTACGGATAACCATTTAATGCTGATCGACCTGCGTAATAAAAATATCACCGGTAAACTCGCTGAAAGTGCATTGGAAAAAGCAGATATTACCGTAAATAAAAATATGGTTCCGTTTGATGACAAATCACCATTTGTAACTTCTGGAATCAGGGTAGGTACAGCTGCTATTACTACCAGAGGTTTCAAAGAATCCGAAATGGAGCAGATCGTTGAACTGATTGATCAGGTTCTGACCAATGCAGAAGATGAAAATAATTTGAAAGAGGTAAAAGAAAAAGTGATAAGTTTAGTAAGCCGTTTCCCATTGTATAAATAACGGCTTGATCAAAAGCCAATGTCAACAGCACAGCAGGATTCATCAACTCATGAAAGTAAACGCATCAATGCGTTGCATGGCTATAGTATATTGAATAAACCACAAGAGGACCAGTTTGACCATATGGCTAAACTGGCCTCGTTTTTATGTGGCACACCCATAGCAATCATTGCGTTGGTTGACGAAGACCTGCTTTGGTTCAAATCTACCATAGGTATCACCTATAATGAAATGCCCCAGGGCATTTCATTTTGTGAACATACTCTTACGGGCGAGCAGACTTTTGAAGTATATGATGCCAGGTCTGATGAAAGATTTAAAGCGCATCCATCAGTTGTCGGCAAACCTCATATAAGGTTTTATGCAGGTACGGCTCTTATAGATGAGGATGGCTCTAAGTTGGGTGCGCTCTGTGTATTTGATACAGCACCCCGAAAACTAAGCGATGCGCAAAAAGAGGGCCTGGAAATTCTGGCCAGAACAGTTGTTGCCCATATTTCCTTAAAAAAGAAAAGTGAAGCATTGATTGCGAATAACCACCGCTATGAGGAACTGCTCAACATCACTGCAGTTTCACCCGAAATACATTGTATCCTGGATTATACCGGTAAAGTGTTGTTCATTAACAATGCTATAACGAATATTCTTGAATATACAGTTGAGGAAGCTATTGGCTTAAATATCTGGAATTTTTGCCATAGGGAAGATATAGACCGTATTGTAAAAATCATAGAAGAGGGGCTGAGGAATAAGATCAAGGAGTTTGTAATTGATTTCAGGATTGTCAGTAAAACAGGGGTAATCCGCTGGCTGGGCTGGAGCATGGTAGCCAAAAACGGACGCTGGTATGCTTACGGAAGAGACATTACAGAAAATAAGAAGGTAGAGCACGAATTGATGAAGCTGTCTTTTGTGGCCAGTAAGGTGAACAATGCCATCGTCATTAATGATGCCAACAACCATGTAACCTGGGTAAATGAAGCTTTTGAAAAGATTACGGGTTTTAACCTGGATGATCTTAAGGGCAGGCGATTGGGCGATCTTATTGCTGGTCCGGAAACAGATATGGCACTTATGGAAAGGGCAAGGGCACAGACCAAACTGAACCAGTCCTTCACGGTCGACCTCCTGGCTTACCGTAAAGATGGTCAACCCATCTGGCTTTCCATATACAATACGGTAGTATTTAATGATCTGGGAAATGTGGAGATAGAAGTAGAAATCATCATTGACATTACCGACAAAAAGAGAGTGGAACGTGAAATGCTGGAGGCCAAAGAACAGGCCCTGCAATTGAGCGAAGCCAAAGAGATGTTCCTCTCTGTAATGAGCCATGAGATCAGAACGCCACTCAATGCTGTAATTGGCATGACTCATCTGCTGATAGAAAATGATCCGAGGGCCTCTCAGATCGAAGACCTCAATATCCTTAAGTTTTCGGGTGAAAACCTGCTGAACATCATTAATGATATCCTGGATTTCACTAAAATGGAAACCGGTAACCTTCAACTTGAGGCACTTCCATTTAGCATGAAGGCGCTCACCACTGATATCATCACCTCTTTATATGTTGGTGCAACTAAAAAGGGGAATATTCTGGAGCTCTTGTACGATGACCAGATCCCGCATCTTTCGGGAGATAAAACAAGGTTATACCAGATACTGATGAATTTACTCGGTAATGCGATTAAATTCACTGATCAGGGAAAGATCATACTGAGTGTTAAACTGCTTGAGCAGGATGCTGTAAATGCCAGCCTGTATTTTGAGATCAGTGATACAGGAATTGGCATACCTGAGGATAAACTTTCTTATATTTTTGAGACCTTTACGCAGGCTAAAACGGATATTTCAAGGAAATATGGTGGAACAGGTCTGGGCCTGGCCATTACTAAAAAACTGCTGGAACTATACAATTCGGAAATTCAAGTAAAAAGCAGGGAAGGAGCGGGTACTACTTTTTCGTTTACGCTCAGATTTGCAAAGGCATCTGCCGCTGTGAGCGAAGTTAAGCCTGCGCTGCAACCACTTGCACTATCAGGTAAAAAAATACTGATCGTAGATGACAATGAGATTAACCTGCTGATCGCTAAAAGAATCCTGACAAAATATAGTTTGGAGATAGACTTTGCACTTAGCGGTGAAGAAGCCCTTGAAATGGTACAAAAGAATATTTATGACCTGGTATTTATGGATATTAAAATGCCAGGCATAGATGGTTTTGAAACTACGGTGCGTATCAGAAATCTTGGTGGCAATTATTTTAGCACGGTGCCTATCATCGCTTTAACGGCATCCACATTAAACAATGAAATTGTGAGGTTTAAGCAGTCGGGAATGAATGGCCATATTTTAAAACCATTTAAAC
The DNA here is from genome assembly GCF_000023825.1 of Pedobacter heparinus DSM 2366. Taxonomy (NCBI): domain Bacteria; kingdom Pseudomonadati; phylum Bacteroidota; class Sphingobacteriia; order Sphingobacteriales; family Sphingobacteriaceae; genus Pedobacter; species Pedobacter heparinus. The sequence goes on along the minus strand of NC_013061.1, from coordinate 4,627,574 downwards.
TTGAAGAGATCAGAGATTTGCTATCAGCCTATTTACAGCCCTGATTTGTGCTTTCAAAATAAGTAGGTTTTGTAAAAATCTGCTCCAAAGATAAAGGGCCGATAATTCATGTGAATGAAAATATCGACCCTTAAATTAACGCTCTCACCACAAAGATGATAATTATTTTTGAATTGGCAAAAATATCAGTAATTATTTCTGTCAGATTATCGTTTTTTTTATCAACAGGGCTTTTAAGCATTTTAAACCGGCTATAAAAAGTAAAGAGCCGATATTTCTAAATAGAAAATATCGACTCTTACCATCTAAATTAACGCTCTCAATTATAATAACGCATTTATTTGAAAAATGTTTTATCAGCACGTTTTTATTCCGCATAGGCAACGGTTGCTATGCTCAGTTTTGCAATTTTAGCTTCCAGCAGTACCATTCCACAAGCTTCCAGGGTGGCACCGGTGGTCAACACATCATCCACCAGCAATACGTGTTTGTCTTTAAAAGCCCATGCATCCTTAACAGAAAATACGCTTTGCATATTTTCAAAGCGTTGATAGCGCCCTTTTTTCGTCTGGCTGCTGGTTTTTTTTATTCGTACCAGGCCATCTGTACTTAGCGGAATATTTAATCCTGCAGCAATGCCTTCGGCGATGCTGCAACTTTGGTTGTAACCCCTTACTCTTTCCCTGCTTTTGTGCAGTGGTACCGGTACAATAATATCAATCCCTGTATAAGCAGGTGCTGTCAGTAGTTTTTCTGCAATCATATTCCCCAGTTTTATCCCCAAATCCTTCCTGCCTTTATATTTCAGGTTATGTATCAGGTTTTGCGTCCTTGCCCCTTTTTTAAAATAGAATAAAGACATTACTGCATTACAGGGGAGCCTGCCCCATAATTGTTTTGCCGCCTTATTTTCGGTATGCAGGTGGTAATCGGTATAAGGAAGGTTATATAAACATTCGGTACAGAGTAACTGTTCGCCGGTGTACAGGTCCGTACCACATCCGCAACAAAGGCTGGGAAATAAAAGACTGAACAGGTCGCCCAAAATCCGTTTCAATAACATCATGTTGCCAATCTCCAGAGTTTTAGCAATACGATGATAAGAAATGGGCTGATTTATTTTTCGGAGCCTGTCTTGCTTTAGCTTTCTTTAACAGCAAGCTGTCCGCATGCCGCATCAATGTCTTTACCACGACTGCGCCTGATATTGGTGGTAATGCCCTGGCTTTTCAGGTAATTGGAGAAAGCATCGATTTTATCCCCTTCTGCATTGATGAAATCAGCAAACTGTATTGGGTTGTATTCAATCAGGTTAACCTTGCAGGGTACGTGTTTGCAGAATTTGGCCAGTTCCATGGCATCCTCAATTTCGTCGTTAAAATGATTAAATACGATGTATTCGTAGGTTACCGGGTTCTTGGTTTTGGCAAAATAGTATTTTAAGGATTCGGCCAGTGCTTTCAGTGAATTGTGCTCGTTGATTGGCATGATCTCGTTGCGCTTTTTATCATTAGCGGCATGTAATGATAAAGCAAGGTTAAATTTCACCCCGTCGTCACCAAGTTTTTTGATCATTTTGGAAATGCCGGCAGTAGAGACCGTAATGCGTTTGTACGACATGTTCAATCCGTCAGGAGCAGTGATACGTTCAATAGATTTCAATACATTGGCATAATTCAGAAGGGGTTCGCCCATGCCCATATATACAATGTTTGTTAATGGAGCATTGTAATTTTTTTTGGCCTGCTGGTCTATCAGTACCACCTGATCATAAATTTCATCGGCATTCAGGTTCCGCTTACGGTCCATATAACCCGTTGCACAAAATTTGCAGGTTAAACTGCAGCCCACCTGCGAACTTACACACGCAGTCATTCGGTCATCCATAGGGATCAGTACACCTTCTACAATATTGCCATCGTACAAACGAAAGGCATTTTTGATGGTATGATCATTACTGATCTGCGATTTATTTACCTCCACCACATTAATGGCATATTGCGCATCCAGTTTAGCCCTAAGGTCTTTTGGAAGATTGCTCATTTCCGCAAAGCTGCGGGCAGATTTTTCCCAAAGCCATTGGTAAACCTGTTTGGCCCTGTAGGCAGGTTCCTGCATGGCAATAAAGTGCTGTTGCAGTTGAGAAAGATCTAATGAACGGATGTCTATTTTATTTGTAGCAGGCATTTCGCTGCAAAGTTACCTAAATTTTTACAATTCTATCGTTTAGGGCTTCTCGTTTTGGCAGCAGGGGCCCCGGAGCGGCCCTTTGTTGGTTTGACGGGTCTTTTGGACGGACCGCCACTTTTGTTCCAGTCGCCTGCCGCCCCTGTTGTTTTAAAAGCAGCGGAAGTTTTAGGGCCGGATTTGCCCTTGCCTCCAGCTGGTCGATCTTCCCGTCTTACTGAAGCTGGGGCAGCTTTTCCTTTACTTTTGGGTTTAGCATTTCTTCCTGAAGATCTCCCAGGGGTCACATTTTCTAAAAAATCCTCCTCTTTTGGTGTCTTAGGTTTTTTGCTTACTCTTTTGGGTGTTGCATCTGCTTCCGCACTTGATTTGGCAACCATATTAAATATTCCAGTCAGTTCTTCTGGTGTGAGCTCACGCCATTCTCCTAAAGGAATGCCTTTTAATGGAATGTTCATGATCCTTACACGCTCCAGCTTGGTTACTTCGTAGCCAAAATACTCACACATTCTCCTGATCTGCCTGTTCAGGCCCTGGATCAATGTGATTTTGAATATGAGCGGGCTTTCTTTAACTACCTTACATTTTTTGGTCATTACACCCAAAACAGGAACACCTTTAGCCATTCCGGTTATAAACTGATCTGTAAGGGGTTTGTTTACGGTTACTACGTATTCCTTTTCGTGGTTGTTACCTGCCCGGAGTATTTTATTTACCAGGTCGCCATTGTTGGTCAGAAATATCAGTCCCTGTGAATCTTTATCCAAACGGCCAATGGGGAACACGCGTTCGCTATGGTTAACATGATCTACAATATTTCCTTTTACCCCGGCTTCGGTGGTACTGGTAATGCCAACAGGCTTGTTATATGCAATTAAAACAGAATTTTCAACTTCCTTAGGGTCTATAGTTTGTCCGTTAACCGTTACAATATCCCCAAAAAACACTTTATCACCTACCTTGGCTTTTTTGCCGTTGATGTATACATTTCCCTGCTCTATGTACCTGTCGGCTGCCCTTCTGGAGCATAGGCCGCTTTCACTAATGTATTTATTTAATCGGGTGGTAGAATCAGACATGTTATGGATATAAATTGAAATTATTTACAAAGAAATCAATTTATACCCATAAAAAATCAAAATATGCATTTTAAAAATCTGTTTCATCTGCACTCGGACCAAAACTTCCAGGTATCGGGATGTCCAGCAGCCTTAAAAATACGCCCAGTTGTGCACGGTGATGCACAACCTGGTTCAGGCTCATGCGGATCACATCTGCCTTAGGCTCTACACTGTAAACCTGTTCTCCGTTTCTTAATGTCCAGTCTTTATCCAGTACATCTTCGTAACGATCAACCAGGTGGCTGCGTCCGTCCTGTAACGACTTTTCAAAATAAGCCAGTAGCTCGTCTGTATTTTTTACATCTACCGGTTCGTAAGGATTGTCGGCAAAATCCAGTTCGTCGGTGGTCAGGGCCATTGATATCCATGAAGGCAGTTCAGCAATATGTGTGGCCAGTCTTTTAACGGTCATACTTTTTGGGTGTGGCTGCCAGTCAAATTTATCTGCAGGCACCCTTTCCAACATTTTTCGGGTAGTTACTGAGGCTTCGTCCAGTTCTTTCAAAAACATTTTAATCCTGTTCATCGTATTGTTTTTTTAATAGTTTAACATTAACAATACAAAGAAAAGAGTAGACACTGACAACCCTATGGCAGTCTGTTTTCCCGGTTTAAAATTTATTTGAAATTAGTGGGAAATCCTTGTTTTCTACATGCTCATGCTGCATAAGCAATGCCGCTTTTTTTACCACTTCCGGATGTTTGGCAGCCAGGTCGTTGCGCTCTTTTGGATCAATATCCAGATCATATAACAAAATTGGGCCATTTGCATCCTGTTTAACCTTTTCCCGGATGGCCTTCCATTTACCCATTCTCAGGGCTTGTCTTCCGCCCTGTTCATGAAACTCCCAGTATAAAAAATCATGTTGTTTTTGTGTGCCTTTATTTAGCAATACAGGTAGTATGGATAATCCATCTGTTTTAACAGGCAGGGGTTGAGCCGTCAGTTCTGCAAAAGTTGGCATAAAATCCCAGAATGCACCAATATGTGCCGAGCTCTGCCCGGCTTTGATCTTGCCTGGCCAGCTAACAATCATTGGTTCTCTAATCCCACCTTCCGTAAGCTGTCTTTTTATTCCTTTAAAGCCAGCACTGCTGTTAAAAAAAGCAGGTTCATTTCCACCTTCATTGTGCGGACCATTGTCACTGGTAAAAACGATCAGCGTTTGTTTTTCCAGGTCAAGTGCCTTGAGCTGTTTTACTACTTCACCTACATAATTGTCCAGTTTGCTTACCATAGCTGCGTAAGCTGCGTGTGGGTAAGGCTGCGGTTGATAAGCAATGCCGTCCCAGTTTTCTTTTACAGGCTTGGGCTGTTCCTTAAATTTCTTTTTATAGTATTCAAATGCCTGGTCGTTTTTGGGTAACTGTAATGCTGCATGGGGCAGGGTATAGGCCAGATACAGAAAGAAAGGGTTGGATTGATTTGCTTTCATAAAAGACATAGCCTGTTTCTGGATCAGTTCGGGGGCATATTGTGTTTGCTGGCTTAAAGTATTGCCCAGTTCAACACGTTTTTCGTTGTCCCATAAATGGTCTGGAAAGAAGTTATGCGACTGGCGCTGGCAATTGTAGCCATAAAACTGATCTATGCCCTGTTTTACCGGGTCGCCTTCAGAACCTGGATAGCCCAGTCCCCATTTACCAAATGCCTCGGTCTTATAACCAGCAGCTTTAAATAGTCTGGCCAAGGTATAGGTGTCCTTGGGTAAGGGTAGCTGTCCTTCTGGTTTAATTTCATGATTACCCCTTATTGGCGTATGGCCGGTATGTAAGCCGGTCATTAAAGATGCCCTTGATGGAGCACATACCGAAGTGCCAGCATAAAATTGAGTAAATCGGATTCCATTTGCAGCCAGCTTGTCAATGTTAGGCGTTTCTATGAGTTGTTGGCCGTAACAGCCTAAATCGCCATAGCCCATGTCATCTGCTAAAATAAAGATCACATTGGGCTTTTGGCGGGCACTTAAATGGATTGTCGCTAAAACCAATAAAACGGTAAAAAGGTATATTCTCATGTTATAAAAATAGCAAAATAACCATTCTATTCTGAGACTGTCATAAATGAGATTTTTTGCCTGTCTACTCCTGAGGTTTCGGCATCCTCATTCAACTTTGAGTATACCTTGAGTAACCATTGGGCAAGGGTTGGTTAAGCCTTGATATACCCCCAGGCTCAATCAAGGCATAACCAACACTTGATCATTACATCCTCAGTACAAAACAAATCCTTAGCCCTTATAGCTGCCAATTGGAAAAGTGTAAGTGACAGTGTATGGGTATAATTAGACGAACATTATCGAATTGATCGTGGCTTAAATATAAAGAAACTGACCAATGCAAGGAAAACTACCCCAATTCCGCCGAACAAAGTCAGCAGTTGAAAACCGCCAGCTAATGCCTGATGTGTAATATCGCCAGCCGGGTCTAAAGTAGCAATCCTGGGATATTTTTCCAGAAGGCCAGCAAAATTTCCTGCTGCGATCTTTTCAGCCACCGAATGGAGCTGAGGACTATCAAAAACTCCTGCGAATGCAATCTTTAAATGAATGAGCACACCTTTACTTAACAAGAATCCCATTAAAGCAATATTGATTGCCAGGGTGATCAGTCTTGCACTCATGTCTATCCCTGAAGCCATACCTGCACGGTCTGAACTCACAGCACCTGTGGTAGTGTTGGTAACCGTAGTATTAGAGAACCCTAGTCCGATGCCGGACAACAACATACCTGGTATCATGGTCCACGACCCCATGTGTGCAACATGGATGCCAAACCACATCAATATAAATCCCAGTCCGATGATAAAAAGCCCGAATGGGATAACGATACCGGGCCGGTATTTCATCAAAAGCCGCTCGGCCAGTGGTGGAACTACCAATGTAGGCAAAGTATAGGCCAGCAGCATCGTACCGGCCATAAGGCTACTGTACCCCAACACACCCTGAAAATAGATAGGAAGGTAGATTATAAAGGGCCAAAAGCAAAAGTTCATGCCAATAGAGCCGATGATGGCCCCGGAAAAGTCCCGTATCCTGAATACGGTAAAATCAAACATAGGCTGGGTGCTTGTCTTTTCTGCATATAAAAAGAGCAGAAAACAAGCTGCAGATGCCCCCAGAATCAATAGCGCGTAAAGGCTTGAAAATCCCATTGCGGGTCCCTGGGTAATGTAATAAATCAGTCCAAAAACAGCTAAGGAAAGAGTGACCATCCCTAAGGTATCCAATCGCTGTATTTGAGCCGACCGCGATTCCCGCACCCCGGCCCATGCAAGTCCCAGTGTAAGCAAGCTGAGTGGCACATGTACCAGAAACACCCATTTCCAGCTTAAAAATGTGAGGATCATACCGCCAATTAGAGGCCCGAACCCCAAGCCTACTCCGAAAACAATCCCCCAGGCGGCAAAGGCCAGGCTGCGTTCGCGTCCGTCCTGGAACTGGTGAGAAAGAATCGCAACCTGGCAGATCAGCATAATGCCTCCGCCAAGTCCTTGTAAAAAACGTCCTGCGATGAGTAATGGCATCGCCGTGGCCAGCCCACAAAGCAGAGAGGTTATACCAAAAAGCAAAAGCCCGGCTGTAAAAACAAGTTTGCGGCCATAGCGGTCTGCAAGCGTACCGGAAGCCATCAATACTGTAGTGCAAGCAATGGTATAGGCATTCATGATCCATTGTACATCACTGAAATTGCCTTTTAATAATTTTTCGAGTGTGGGCAGTAATACCGGCACACTAGATATTTCCAATCCAAACATTAATGAGGAAAGGCAAACGGCGGCCAGGGTAAGTGTATTCTTTTTGTCTTTAAACATAGTTTTTATTTATGTGGTCATTTTTAACAAAAGTAGACCGAAAAAGGCATGACTATTCGGTTCATTTCTATGATAAAAAGGTATGTTTGTATTATGGTTAAACAAAATATGCACCAGCAGGTAGAGCTGGAATACCTCAAAACTGATCACTGCCCACTAGGTGACCGGCAGTATAGTTTCTTTGAAATGGTGTACCTCATTTCTGGTAAGGGCACCGTCTGTATCAATGGCAACCGCATGGCCTATCGTGACGGGAACCTATTATTACTCACGCCCAACGACCGCCATACTTTTGAAATAACTGAAGTAACAGAGTTCCTGCTGATCCGGTTTAGTGATAGTTACGTTCGGAGTTATCCCTGGAAAAGTATTCACCACCTGGAATGTCTGCTCTTCTATGCCACACATCTGTCGGGTTGCGTAATGCGCTGCAAGGACGACAGCCGTCTGGTTGAGATGATTGTCGAATCGCTACTGTTTGGGATGAAGCTTGGAGGTGTTTACCAGCAAGATCTGGACATGAACCTGGTAAACGCACTGATTGTTATTGCAGCCAGAAACATTTCAAAGATAAGGCCTGAAAACGTCCGTACCAATACAGATAAGCGCATACTCCAGATCATCAATTATATCGAGCGCCATATTTTTATGCCAGATCAACTGACTGCGGCTGCAATAAGTCAGACTTTTGGGATTTCACAGGCTTACCTGGGTGTTTATTTCAAGAAGCAATGCGGAGAAACTATCCAGCAGTTCATTACCAGCTACAGGATCCGGCTGATCGAATGGCGGTTAAAGTTCAGCGATCTCCGAATCAATGAACTTGCTGATGAATTCGGTTTTGCCGATGGGAGTCACCTGAACAAGTTCTTTAAGAAGCAGAAAGGTATAAGTTTGACTGGTTACAGGCAGAATTTATGAATGAATAGCATAAAATTTGGACATTTATGCTGTATATTAGGAAAGCCTATCGCAAAATATGTTTAAAAACTACTTCATTTTATTATTTGTTTGCTTTATAAGCCCGAATTTTCTTCCTGCCGCCACTCCTTTATTTAACGAGGTGTATGATGTGGATACAAGCCTTCATATTAAAAAACCAGGCCCTGAGTTGGAAATATATCTGTTACTTGGACAGTCAAACATGGCTGGGAGAGGACCGCTTTTAGCGGAGTACACGGCGATGGAACAGCCGAATGTTTTAGTTTGGGATAGCGAAGGTAAATGGATCATAGCCAGGCATCCTTTACATTACGATAAACCCAAGGTTGCGGGTGTAGGCCCCGGCCTGTCTTTTGGTTTTGCAATGGCCCGGTCAAAGCCAAATGTCCGTATCGGATTGGTGCCATGTGCAGTGGGCGGAACCAATATTGATGTTTGGAAGCCTGGCGCTATGGACAAGGCGACAAATACGCATCCCTTTGATGATGCGGAAATGAGAATCAGGGAAGCGATGAAATATGGGGTGGTAAAAGGCATGATCTGGCATCAGGGCGAAGCAAATAGCGGTGCCCAAAATATGATCGGCTATTTAGATAAGCTAAATGAACTGATCACCCGGATCAGGAAAATGGTGGGTAACGAAAAATTGCCGGTTGTAGTTGGAGAGTTGGGCCGGTATAAAACCAATTATCAGCAATTTAATAAGATGCTGGCCGGGGCTCCGCAAATGATTCCGAACCTGGCATTGGCCACGTCGGAATCACTGGTGGATAAAGGTGACCTGACACATTTCGATTCGCCTTCGGCTACTGCATACGGAAAGCGATATGCCGAAAAAATGTTATGGCTTCAGCAAAATATAAAATAGTTAGCCTTATCGGATAAGTGCTTCTGCAAACTCTACTGCAAAATCTTCTAGCTTGACTTTCCCAAATGTTGAAGGCCTGTTGCTAAAATAGTGTTCATATAATTTACCGCTTCGGGTGGCATCGCCCATTTCCACATAGCTTTTAGCCATCACCTCGGGCAAGCCTGCCTGTAACATGCCCTGTAAAGCTTCGTCATCATTAAATGCTACCCAGGGAAGTTCCGGTTTACCAATGGCCGCACCCAATACACCAGCCACATTTGCAGCAGTGCTTTCGTCGCTGGCAATATACCTTATGCTTTTACCCGTAAAAGTCTGCTGCAATTCTTCTGCGGCTACCGCTGCAATATCGTTTGGATGCACCAGTACAAGTGGCGTTTCCGGACCATAATTTGAACCTAAAATGCCTGCATGTTTAATCATATCGATGTTTCCAAGGAAGTTGATGTAAAAAAATGCCGGGCGCAGGTGTTTAACAGCTACACCATCCAGTTGGGTGTAGGTTTGCTCCACATCGTGAAGACCAGAAATAGGACCTGTACCCCCGTCTAAATGTGCACCGATACTGCTCAGGTTAACCACTTGTTTAATGCCAGAGGCCTGAATGGCTTCGGCATATTTTTTACCGGTGCCAGCTATAAATTGCCTGATGTTAGGTGCCCCAAAATTTGGTGGAACCATAGTATAAATGGCGTCTTTGCCAGAAAAGGCAGAGGTTAAGAAGGCTACATCTTCTACTGAACCAATAGCTGCAGTGGCGCCAAGGGCTTCAATAGCCTTAGCTTTAGCCGGATTGCTGCTAATGATGGTCACATGGTGTCCGGCAGCGATTAAGATTTCTGCCAATGGTTTACTGATATTTCCTAGTGATCCTGTGATTGTAAAATTCATGGTTATATATTTTAAATTGTTGAATACAAAGGTATATTTGTACTTACTTTTATACAAGTACTTACCCCAAAGTATGTAACTATGACCGCAATTAAAGAAAGTTCAACGCGTAATTTTAACAAGCAGTTTTCTGCTATTTCTTGTCCCGTTACTTACGTAATGAACAAGATTGGCGGGTACTGGAAGCCGATTATTTTGTATCACCTTTCCAACGGCCCGAAGCGTTACAGCGAATTAAAGCGGGCCATCCCCCAAATCACAGAAAAGATGCTAATCCAGCATTTGAAGCAGTTGCAGGAAGATAATCTGGTACTAAGAACTGCGGAACCTGTTGTTCCTCCGTTTGTTACCTATTCATTAACCCCTGCAGGAGCGAAGTTACAACCTGTGCTGAATGCAATGGCAGTATGGGGATTAGATGATATGGAACAGAGAAGGTGAAAAGAAAAAATAAAATCTACCACGGCCTTAATAGTCAACAGGTAGCATCTTCATATAATCCCCAATTTTTATATGGTCTTTTTTCCGGAAAGGGATATCAAGGTTTCTGACTTTTACTATACGTGATACCCTGAAATCGCGGTATTCATTGCGCAGGTGGCACCAGGCAATAAGGTGCCAGTTATAGGCATAAAATACAAGTCCGATAGCTTCAAGTTCCCTTTTACTGCTTTCACCGTTATTGTTCTGGTAATCGATTTCGATTATACAGCGGCCTGAAATGGCATTTTGAAGGGTGGACAGGTGGTCAAACTCATCGTTCAGCATTTCATGGTTCAGCTGAAACTTTATACTTTCATTCAGGAGTTCAAGTTTTTCCCTTTGAGCATGTTTTAAAACTGCCTTCACCTTGTTCAGTGCCGTAGTGTAATTGGCCAAAATAGACCTGTCTGCAAAACGCGATACCAGACGCTCCATGATGAGCAAGGCATTGGCCTCATCCTGGGAAAAAGAAACCGGTGGAAGAAAGTAACCTTGTACAATAAAATAGCCTTTGGGTTGTTCAAAGCTGATAGGAACGCCCTGCTCCAGGAGGGCCTTAATGTCGCGGTATACCGTTCGTACACTGATCTGGAACTGATCAGCAATTTGATCTGCTGTAATGTATTTCTTGGTTTGGAGTAATAAAAGTATGCCAAACAGCCGGTCAATTCGGTTCATCAGGTTTATGGATTGGTAAAAACAAAATTAACATTATTAGATGGAAAAATCTTTTATTTGCGTATGATATCATACATTTCGGCAACTTATGTACATCCCGTTGTTGGCCCGCCAATAAAGAACGGGGTACTTGCTGTTGGTCCTGATCGGACAATTGAGGCGGTATTTACTGCAGAGGAGGCTAAAGAAAGGAAGATTAAGAACATCAAATACCATGACGGTCTGTTGGTGCCAGGTTTTGTAAATACACATTGTCACCTTGAACTCTCTAATCTTTGTTACCAGATCAGGCGGCATACCGGTTTACCGGAATTTGCAAAATCGGTCATCAGGTCGCGTACTTCAGATGAGTATGAGATTGAAACTGCTATGCTGAAGGCTGATATAGAGATGTTTGAAAATGGCATAGCTGCCGTGGGTGATATTTCGAATCAGTTGATCTCCAGGAAATTTAAAAACAATACGCCCATTCATTACCATACCTTTTTGGAGATAATGGGATTCAACCCCGATAAAGCGAAAGAGGCGATAGCCAGGGCATTGAAATTTAAGGAAGAATTTGCCCCTTTACCAGTCTCAATAGTGCCGCATGCGCCATATTCTGTTTCAAAAGAGTTGTTTGCCGAGCTTCGTTTGCATCAAGAGGAGATGGCAGGGATGGTAAGTATTCATAACCAGGAATCGGCAGATGAAAATATCTTTTTTGAGCACAAAACAGGTGGCTTTTTAGGTCTTTTTGAGTTTTTAGGGCAAGATATCAGCTTTTTTGAAGCCCCTGGAACCAGTTCAATAAAAGCTTTTCTGCCCCTGATCTCGCCCGGACTAAGAACTTTGCTGGTACACAATACTTATACCACGGCAGAAGATGTAGCTTTTGCAGTCGCTACCCATCCTAATTTATACTGGTGCCTTTGTCCGCATGCCAATCTGTATATAGAAAATAAACTGCCAGATGTGAATATGCTGCGCGCTGCCGGTTTAAGGTTAACAATTGGGACGGATAGTTTGGCCAGTAATACCCGGCTGAGCATTCTATCAGAAATGAACCTGTTGCAGGAGCATTTTAATGTGCCAACTGAAGAATTATTAAAATGGGCGACAATTAACGGAGCCGAATTTTTAGGCTTAGCGTCAGAATTTGGTAGCTTTGAACCCGGAAAACGTCCCGGGGTTAATCTGGTTGATTTTACGGAAAAAGATGGTGCGGTAATTTTAGGCGATAAAGTAAAACGGCTGTTTTAATATTGAATATGACAAATAAGATCACTGAACTTTTTGATATTAAATATCCGGTTATACAGGCAGGGATGGTATGGTGCAGTGGCTGGCGTTTGGCATCGGCTGTGTCTAATGCTGGTGGTTTGGGTATTATAGGTGCCGGATCGATGTATCCTGATGTGCTTCGGGAACACATCCGCAAATGTAAGGTGGCTACCTCAGGGTCTTTTGCAGTAAACGTACCCTTGCTTTATCCCAACGTAGAGGAAATTATGCGGATCATAGTTGAAGAAGGGGTGCGTATCGTATTTACATCGGCAGGCAACCCGGCCAGCTGGACTTCTTTTTTAAAAGAGAAAGGGATTATAGTGGTACATGTGATTGCCAATACAAAGTTTGCACTGAAAGCGGAAGCCTGTGGCGTGGATGCCATAGTTGCCGAAGGTTTTGAAGCAGGCGGGCACAATGGAAGGGAAGAAACTACCACGATGTGCCTGATTCCTATGATCAGGGCGGCTGTTAAGCTTCCTTTGATTGCTGCTGGGGGTATTGGCAGTGGCAAGGCTATGCTGGCAGCGATGGCCTTAGGTGCAGATGGCGTTCAGGTCGGATCTGCTTTTGCTGTTGCAGAAGAATCTTCTGCACATCCTTATTTTAAGGACCGGATTATCCATGCTGCTGAGGGGGATACAAAACTGAGTTTAAAAAAACTGGTGCCGGTACGTTTGCTGAAAAATGAGTTTGCAGAGGCGGTTGCGGAAGCGGAGGCAGCGGGGGCCAGTGCCGAAATACTGGTGAGTATGCTGGGCAGGGCCCGTGCAAAATTGGGTATGTTTGAAGGGAATATGAAAGAGGGTGAACTGGAGATTGGCCAGGTATCGGCCATGCTGAAGAAGATAAAACCGGCAGCAGAAATACTGGGCCGTATATGGCAGGAGTTTTTGCTTGAAGTAGAGCGGATTAAAGAATTTGACGTATGAAGAAAATACATTTAAATATAAAAATTACTGGAAAAGTGCAGGGCGTAACTTTCAGGGAGACAACAAAATATGTGGCCGACCAATCGGGAATTAAAGGTTTTGTGCGGAATGAGCCTGATGGTTCGGTCTATATTGAGGCCGAAGGGGAACAATGGGAGCTGGATTCATTTTTGGAATGGTGCAATGACGGGCCAGACAGGGCAAAAGTGGAAAATTGTGCCGTTGAGATGGCCGAACCGAAACATTTTACTGATTTTGTAATCCTGAAAAAATAATGTCGGTATTAAAAAAGTTTTTGGGACAAACGGCCGTATATGGCATCAGTACAGTCTTTTCGCGGCTATTTAATTTTATTTTGACCCCTCTGTTTACCAGGGCCTATCCTTCGGCTACTTATGGCATCTTTACAAAGATGTATGCCTATGCATCAATGATCAATGCAGTATTGGCTTTCGGTATGGAAAGTACTTATTTCAGGTACTTGAACAAGCATGAAGACAAAAAACAAGAAGTGTACAATAACTCGTTTTTATGCATTGTTTTTATCTCGCTGCTATTCCTGATCACCGGTTTTGTTTTTGTAAATCCAATTGCCAGATATCTTTCTGCTGACCCGGCACAGCTTGCTGATTACAAAAAGTATGTGCAATATTTTATCGGTATTTTATTTGTTGATGCCATTTGCGTAATTCCCTTTGCTAAATTAAGGGCAGAAGACCGGGCCTTTAAGTACAGTGTGGTTAAGTTCCTGAATATCGGAAGCTTTGTAGGCTTTAACTTGTTGTTTATTTTTGTGGTACCAGCCATCATTAAACACGAATGGCCAATGGCCGACTGGCTGGTTTCGTGGTATCGGGAAAAATGGGTGGGTTATGTGTTCATTTCTAACTTAATTGCCAGTTTGGTTACCTTTCTGTTGTTGCTACCCGAGTTTTTTAAGCTGCAACTCAGGTTTGACAGAGCGCTTTTTGCGAAGATGTTCAGATATTCCTGGCCTATCCTGGTGGCCAACCTGTCCTTCATCGTGAACGAAAACCTTGACAAAATTGTTTTAAGTGAACTTTTACCAGAGCATATTGCTGATCATGAGGTAGGTATTTATGGTGCTGTCTGTAAAATCGCAGTTTTCATGAGCATATTTATTACAGCATTCAGATTAGGGGCAGAACCTTTCTTTTTTAGCTACGCAAAAAATGCAAACGCCAAAAATACTTATGCACTGATTTTGCATTATTTTGTAATTGCATTGGCGCTTTTATTTGTAGGATTGATTGCGAATATAGAGCTGCTCAAATATTTCATAAGCAGGGATAAGGCACATATAGCCGAATATTGGGTGGGCTTACCTGCGGTACCCTACCTGCTTTTTGGTTACGTATGCCTGGGTATTTATATGAACTTATCTATCTGGTACCGCTTATCGGATCAAACCAGGTTCGGTTTATACATTTCTGTCGTTGGCGCCGTTATAACTATAGTGATGAATTTTGTGCTGATTCCGAAATATAGCTATATGGGTTCTGCATGGGTGTCTATGCTGGCCTATTTTGTAATGATGGTGATTTCTTATGTACTTGGACAAAAACACTATCCCATACCTTATGACTTGAAAAGGATGATCACCTATCTGCTGGTTTCGGTACTGTTGGTAGTGCTTTCTTTTTGGGTATTTAACCGAAATATTTATATTGGTAATACCATGCTTCTGGTTTTTTTCGCCGGCATTATTTATTTTGAAAAGGATCAGTTGAAACTTATATTAAAAAAACGATGAACATAAATATCATTAACAATTCCGGGCACCCGCTGCCACAATATGAAACTGCCCATGCTGCAGGGATGGACTTACGTGCTTTTATAGAAACAGAAATTACGATAAAACCGTTGCAGCGGGTACTGGTGCCAACAGGTTTGTACATAGAACTGCCTGTAGGCTATGAGGCCCAGATCCGCCCGCGTAGCGGCCTGGCCTATAAACATGGCATCAGTATTGTGAACGCACCAGGGACGATAGATGCGGATTATCGCGGAGAGCTTAAAGTGTTGCTGGTGAATTTATCGGATACGGATTTTGTGGTGAACAATGGCGACAGGATTGCACAAATGGTAATTGCAAAGCATGAGACCGCTGTGTGGAATGTGGTTGAAGAACTAAGTGGAACGGAAAGGGGTGCCGGTGGTTACGGGCATACCGGTAAATAAACTGCATGAAAGGAAAAGTATTTTTATTGATTTTGCTGAGCTATATACCTGCAGTACGGGCGCAGCAGCCTGTGCAGGGATATGTAGATAGTAATCTCGTGAAAACGCTTTTTTTTGCCGGCCTGCGTGATAAGTTGAACGAGGATTATAGCAGGGCCAATGAAAGTTTTACCAAAATACTGGTGCTAGACCCTAACAATGCAGCCGTCCACTATGAAATTGCGGTAATGAACTACCGGCAGAATAAACTTTTTGAAGCTGAAATGGCCATAAAAAAAGCCCTTGTTGCTGATGGTAACAATGTGTGGTACTGGATGCTGATGGCTGAGTTGTATAAACGAAAGGGCGATATGGAAGCTCTGGTAGAGGTTCTGAACCAGATGATCAGGCTTGCACCGGATAAGGAGGCCTATTATTACGACCGGTCTAACGCCTGGCTACTGGCTGGGAATACAGACGCCGCTATGAAAGGTTATGATGAGCTGGAAAAAAAATTCGGCAATTCTGAAGCACTGAACCATGCCAGGCAACGGGTAACGATGGAAAAGGATGATACTGCAGGTGGACAAAATGAGGGCCATCAGGCAGCAGCCTCGCTGAGCCCGGAACAAACAATGCTGGTACTTGGCGAAAAATTGTACAGGCAGGGCGATCTGAAAGGGGCAATGGCCCAGTTTAAATCAATACTTAAAAATACCGATCAGATTTATATGGCCTGGGAACGTGCAATACATATTGAAGTGGTACTGGGTTTATATGCCGAGGCTTTAAAAACAGCAGATGAAGCTTTATCTTTATATCCTAGTCAGGCAGTTCTGTATTATTATAAGGCTGTAGCCCTGCAACATATAAGTAATTATGCGGAAGCCCTGACAAATATCGAAACTGCCTTGCAGCTGGATGAAGGAAATGCGCTTTATATGGAGCTTTATGGCGATGTTTTGTTTTTGAAAGGAGAGCCTGCCCAGGCATTGCTGCAATGGAAAAAGTCGAAAGCGGCAGGGAACAGTTCTGAAAAATTAAACAAAAAGATCAATGAACGGAAGTATTTGGAATAAATGGATTTGCGCAGTATTGATTTCGACAGGTTTACTGGCCTGTAAGGCTAAAAAAGCAATAGTTGCTGTACCAAAAACAGGCGGAACCGCTGTGGTAAACAACAGGAAATCTGAGAACCTGGCCATGCTGAAAAAAAACGATCTTTCTTTTAATACCCTCTCTTTAAAAGGGAAGGCGAGTCTTAGCATCAATGGGAACAGCAACAATGTGAACATGAACATTAAGATCAAAAAAGATGAAATGATCTGGGTAAGTGTAACTGCAATTGCAGGGATAGAGGTAGCCCGTGTTTTAATTACACCTGACAGCATTAAGGTGAGGAACAATTTTCAGGGGGTATACCTGAAAAAGCCTTTTGATTATGTGCATGCCTATACCAATAAGCAGGTGAGCTTTAAATTGCTGCAATCGGTACTTTCCGGAAATACCATTGATGATTTTATGGTAGCACAATCGGAACTGGGGGAGCAGAATGGAGTTTGGGAGCTAAAGGGGCAGCAGCAGGATCTGGCTTACAGGGTAGTGTTCAATACTTTATTGAAAGTTAGCGAGAACAATCTGAACGATATGAAATCGGGCAAAGCTTTAAAGGTTGTGTATGGGGATTACCAGAAAGTAATTGACGAACTTTTCCCTTCCAATATGCAGATCAGTTCGTTGGCAGGGATAAAACAGGTAGACATTCAGCTCGATTTTTCAAAGATTGAACGCAATGTTCCACTTGATTTTCCGTTTAGTGTTCCTAAGAAGTATGAAGTAATAAACTGATTTTTTTTATACTTTTGACCCGATGAAGTTAAACAAATCCCTTTTACTTTTATTATTTATATTCTCCGTATCCCTTGTGCGTGCACAAAGCAGTTCGGAACTCAAAAGAAAAAAAGAAGCCATACAAAGAGAAATTGAACTTTTGCAGCGAAACCTGAACAAAACGGCCAATAACAAGAAACTTACCTTAGGTCAGATCAATGCCTTGAATACCAAAATCAAGCTGATGCAGGATAAGATCACGGTGATCAACTCTGAGATCAAGAACCTGGATAACCAGATCCACGAAAATACCAATACTGTAATTACTTTAAAAGGTCAACTGAACCAGCTGAAGAAAGAATATGCAGCGATGATAAGGTTTGCACAGCGGAACAAGAATGCTTATGATAAAATGATGTTTATTTTTGCTGCCAAAGATTTTAACCAGGCTTACAAAAGGATCAAATATTTACAGCAATTTGGTCAATACCGTAAAAAACAGGCAGGTTATATACAGGGCACGCAAAAAGACCTGAATTATAAGATTGTGGTGCTGGATAAGAACCTGAAGGAGAAAAGCAGTTTATTGCATGAGCAGGAGAACGAGAAGGACAAACTGGGTAAGAATAAATCACAACAGTCGGCCGTACTGAGCAAGTACAGCAAGCAGGAAAAGCAATACCGGCAGGATATAGCTACGCGAAAAAAACAGCAGGCGCAGCTTGACAGGAGTATCCGTGCTGCAATTGCACGCGAGATCGCTTTGGAGCGTAAACGTGCTGAAGAAGCGGCGAGGGCTGCTGCTGCAAAAGCTGCCGCCGCCGCCGCGGCAAAAGCAAGGGCCGAGAACAGACCTGTACCGGCAGCGCCTGTTGCCAAACCTAAAGAAAGCAGCGGGGGGTATATGGCGGCAACACCAGAGGCGGCACGTTTATCAGCAGCTTTTGAAAGTAACCGCGGTTCACTGCCCTGGCCGGTGGCTGCGGGATCGATCACGGAAAGCTTTGGAAAGCATAAGGAGGGACAGGCCAGTTATGACAATGCCGGGGTAACCATCCAGACTGCAGAAGGGGCCGGTGTACGTGCTGTATTTAATGGGAAGGTGACCAAAGTAGGGAACGCACTTGGCCGGTATTATATATTGATCAAACACGGGCAATTTTTTACAGTTTACCAGAATTTAAGGTCGGTAAGCGTAAGCGCAGGCGATGATGTGACCACCAAACAGAACATTGGCACTGTGGCTTCTTCGGGTGATGTGCCGGAGTTGCAATTTCAGATTTACAGGGGAACTGCGGCACAAAATCCCGCTGCCTGGATAGCAAAATAATTATTTCCTTTTACTTATAGCTTTTTAAAAGGTATCAGAGAGATCGTAATATTGTTATTGGCAACAATATTTGCTAAGTTTGTGTTATTGTAAGTTAAAACAGAGTTGAGATGTATACAGGCACGTTAGTGGAATTCTTAAATATGGGCGGAGGAGAGATAATGCTGATCCTTGCTGTGGTACTTTTGTTGTTTGGAGGTAAAAAATTACCTGAACTGGCAAGAGGGCTTGGAAAAGGTTTGAGGGATTTTAAGGATGCTTCGGAAGGCGTAAAGCGTGAAATCCACAGAAACATAAATTCCGTAGGTATAACAGATGAGATCAATGACATTAAATCGGCCATTAATGATGACGACAGCAACAGGCCTCATCCTTACGATTATACACCCAATGAAAATACGTATGTAGCCCAGGATGAGCCTCATAAGGAAGGGATAAATTTAGAAAAGAAAGAAGATACGGCTGAGCATGTTGAACATGTTGATGAAGCTGGTAAAGATAAAATAGACACAGATAAAAAAAACTTTAACTAAAATATCATGTTTGACACAACAATATTAGCTTTTGGATTGGGCGGCGGAGAGATTGCTGTTATCGTAGTAATAGTATTATTACTTTTTGGCGGTAAAAAAATTCCTGAACTGATGCGTGGGCTTGGAAAAGGAATTAAAGAATTTAAAGACGGGAAAGATGGTAATGATGAGGAAACGGTAGAACAGAATCCTACTAAAAAACCTTTGTAGGTTACCAATCCGATTTTTTAATTTTATAATGTATTCTTGATTTTGAAGAAGTATAACTCCTTAAAAGAGATACAAAGCCTTATTGAGCAAAAAGAGCTTAGTTTACCTGACTTATTGGACTATTATTTTAAGCAGATAGAAAAACATCAACACCTCAATGCCTTTAATGAGGTGTTTTTTTATTCTGCAACAAACCAGGCTAAACTGGTACAGGAAAAGATAGCACAGGGAACAGCGGGTAAACTGGCAGGTATGGTGATTGGTATAAAAGACAATATCTGTTATAAAGACCATCAGGTTAGTGCCTCTTCTAAAATGCTGGAAGGTTTTGTTTCCCCTTATTCTGCCACAGTTGTTGAACGTCTGATTGCTGAGGATGCTGTGATCATTGGCAGACTGAACTGCGATGAGTTTGCGATGGGCGGCTCTAATGAAACTTCGTATTATGGGCCGGTTAAAAATGCGGCCGACAGTGAAAAAGTCGCCGGAGGTTCATCAGGAGGTTCGGCTGTTGCTGTACAGGCCGATCTTTGCCTTTCTGCTTTAGGAACAGACACCGGAGGTTCGGTAAGACAGCCTGCTGCATTTTGTGGTTGTATAGGTTTAAAGCCTACTTATGGGCGGATTTCAAGATATGGCGTAATTGCTTATGCTTCATCCTTTGATCAGGTAGGTACCATTACTTCTTCAGTTGGTGATGCTTCAGTTTTACTGGAAGTTTTAGCTGGTGCAGATGATTATGACAGCACGGTAGCCAAATTGCCGGTGCCTGATTATCAGGCCGGCCTGCTTGCAGACAGTGCTGCTTTCGGGAAAGGTACGTTTAAAAAGAAAAAAATTGCTGTTTTGAAGGAGACTTTGGAAAGTGAAGCGCTGGATACGGATATCAAAAATGCAATATTAAATGCCATCGGCGAATTAAAGGAACAGGGACATACGATTGAGTTTGTTTCTTTTGATCTGCTCGATTACCTGGTGCCAGCTTATTATGTGCTGACTACAGCCGAGGCTTCCTCGAACCTGTCACGCTACGATGGGGTACATTACGGGCATCGCAACATGGAAGCAACTAGCCTGAATGAACTTTATAAATTATCGCGGGCTGAAGGTTTTGGTGAGGAAGTGAAACGCCGGATTTTATTGGGGACATTTGTTTTAAGTGCAGGATATTACGATGCTTATTACCAGAAAGCACAGCAGGTGAGGAGGCTGATCAGAGAGAAAATGGAAGAACTGCTAACCCGGTTTGACGTGATAATAAGCCCAGTAGCACCAACACCCGCCTTTAAAATAGGAGAAAATATTGACGATCCTTTGGTGATGTACATGGCTGATATATTTACAGTACTGGCCTCGTTAACAGGTATTCCTGCAATTGCTGTCCCTTTGGGCAATAATTATTCAGGTTTACCGTTAAGTGTTCAGTTGATGGCCAGACATTTTGGAGAGCAGGACCTGTTGTCTTTAGCTCATAACTTTTTAAATGCCAGGCAACTGACCAATTAAACCAATGAACCAAAAACCATCATAAGCTTGTAGTACGGGAAAAGAGGCCTGTGGCAGACTTAATAAATATTGTGCCTATGAGACTAATAGTACGCTTTGTATCTTATTGTATTTTGGCTTTCACCTGCTTTACGGCAGCTGCACAGCAACGTATGCTGCAGATTACAGATACAACCTATGTGCCTGTTGTTGAAGAAGCAACAACTTTTTATAACCACAATTACATGTATAAGGCCAGGTTGGATTCTATTCAGAAAATAGTTCCGCTAAGCTACAATGAATATGTACAGAAGTACATTGATATTTATGCAGGCCGTAAAGATATGATGGGCAAAATGCTTGGGCTTTCGGGCTATTATTTCCCAATCTTTGAAAAGGCTTTAAAAAGCTATAACATTCCGGAAGAGATCAAATACCTGCCAATCATTGAATCCTCGATGAACCCACACGCAGTTTCGAGGGTTGGGGCAACCGGCTTATGGCAGTTTATGTTTGCTACAGCTAAGGGGTATGGACTGAATATGGATAACTTTGTGGATGAACGTAAAGACCCTATACAGGCCAGCTATGCAGCTGCGGCATATTTCAGAGATGCTTATGAAGAACTGGGCGACTGGTTGCTGGCAATTGCAGCCTACAACTGCGGAATGGGAAATGTAAACCGTGCAATTGCAAAGGCAGATTCCAGGGATTTCTGGGAGATCAGACGCTTTTTGCCTATGGAGACAAGAAATTATGTGCCGGCCTTTATTGCGGCTGTGTATGTGATGAACTATTCAGGAAAACATGAAATTAAGGCGCAACGTACGGTTTTTCTTAAAAATACAGACACCATCCAGGTGAACCGTTTTGTTTCTCTCCCTTCATTGGCAGAGGCCCTGAATATAGAAGTAGAAGAGTTGTGGAGTCTGAATCCCTCTTATAAGAAGAAGATTGTAAACGGTTCTGAGCTTTCGCCAAAACGGGTGATTTTACCGAAGGTGAGCCTGGCCAGTTTTACCAGGGTATACGAATTGCTGAACGAGACAGAAGCCGATGTGGATAAACACATTATACTGGCGTCAAATGACAACCAGTTGAAGCGGAAGTCTAAAGCTGAACGTAAATCTCCGATTGTGTACCACAAAGTAGCCCCTGGTCAGAGCCTGATCGGTATCGCCAATAAATATCATGTAGAGGTACAGGACCTGAAGGTCTGGAACAATCTAAAAGGATCAACAATTGTTCCGGGGCAACGTCTGAAAATTTATAGCAACACTGAAGGAAGGCATACAGCAGCCCCGCTAAGAGGTTAAATTTAATGTGTTCTTTTTTATTTATGGCTTGTTAAAAGAATTGTAACTTTGGCCCCTTACACGATAAGCATTTTATGAGTAAGATTAATAGAAAGCAGGATGCATTGGATTACCACTCGCAAGGACGGCCGGGTAAAATCCAGGTTATACCCACTAAACCAACCAATTCCCAAAGGGACCTGGCGCTTGCTTATTCACCTGGCGTAGCAGAACCCTGCTTGAAAATAGCCGAAAATACAGAAGATGTTTATAAATATACAGCAAAGGGCAACCTTGTAGCCGTAATCAGTAATGGTACCGCTGTTTTGGGCCTGGGCAATATTGGTCCCGAAGCTGGTAAACCGGTGATGGAAGGTAAGGGCCTTCTTTTTAAGATATTTGCCGATATTGATGTTTTTGATCTGGAACTTGATACCACGAATGTTGATGATTTTGTAAAAATAGTAAAAGCACTGGAGCCTACATTTGGGGGAGTGAACCTGGAAGATATCAAAGCTCCTGAATGCTTTGAAATTGAGCGGCGTTTGAAAGCTGAAATGAATATTCCGGTGATGCACGATGATCAGCACGGTACGGCTATCATTTCTGCAGCAGCTTTGTTAAATGCCTGTGAACTGCAGAAAAAGAAGATGGATAAGATCAGGATCGTTGTAAATGGTGCTGGTGCCGCTGCTATTTCCTGTTCACGTTTATATGTTTCCTTGGGGGCTAAAAAAGAAAATATTGTGATGTGCGACAGGTCGGGTGTGATCAGGGATAACCGGGAAAACCTGGACGAGATCAAAGCTGAGTTTGCAACTTCCAGAAAACTGGATACACTGGCAGAAGCGATGAAAGATTCCGATGTTTTTATCGGTTTATCGTCGGCCGACTGCGTTACAGAAGATATGCTGAAATCGATGGCTAAAAACCCTATTGTGTTTGCCATGGCGAACCCCAATCCGGAGATAGCTTATGAACTGGCCATTAAATCCCGTAAAGATATCATCATGGCTACAGGCCGTTCTGATTACCCCAACCAGGTGAACAATGTACTGGGCTTCCCCTATATTTTCAGGGGAGCACTGGATGTGAGGGCAACTGCAATCAATGAAGAGATGAAAATTGCTGCAGTAAAGGCCATTGCGTCGCTGGCAAAAAAATCTGTTCCAGAGGCTGTAAACATGGCCTATAATGAGAAAAACATAAAATTTGGTAAGGAATACATTATTCCAAAGCCGATGGACTTGAGGTTAATGACTAACGTTTCTGCAGCGGTGGCCAGGGCAGCAATTGAATCGGGGGTTGCCCGGAAAACCATTACCGACTGGGACGCTTACGAGGAAGAACTGAAGCACCGGTTGGGCATGGACGATGCCATCATGCGTGCAATCACGAATAAGGCCAAATCCGATCCTAAGCGTGTGGTATTTGCAGAGGCAGATCATTATAAGATACTAAAAGCTGCCCAGATTGTTAAGGATGAAAACATTGCCATCCCGATTTTACTGGGCAATAAAGAGGTAATCGAAAGGATTATTGAAGAAAGTGCACTGGAGCTGGAAGGCGTAACAATCATAGATACTTTTAAGGAGCCTGAACTGATGCAAAAATATGGCCAGGCCCTGTATGAAAAAAGACAACGGAGGGGGCTTACCTTGTTTGACGCCACCAAGCTGATGCGTGACAGGAATTATTTTGGTGCATCTATGGTAGAGTTTGGTGAGGCGGATGCCATGATATCGGGACTGACAAGAAATTATGTTTCGACCATTAAACCTGCCCTGCATGTAATTGGCACTGCACCCGGTGTAAACCGTGTTGCAGGAATGTACATGATGATGACCAAGAAAGGCCCTGTATTTTTTGGGGATACTACAGTGAATGTAGATCCAACCGCTGAAGAATTGGTAGACCTGACCTTGCTTTTGGAACGTTCTGTGAGTAAATTTAACATCCATCCGCGTATTGCGTTGCTGTCTTATTCCAATTTTGGTTCTAATGAGGGTGTGGTGCCTGAAAAAGTTAGAAAGGCTGTAAAAATACTGCATGATCAGCATCCGCACATTATGGTAGATGGCGAAATGCAGGGAAATTTTGCCATTAATAATGCCCTGTTAAAAGATAATTTTCCTTTCAGCAGATTGATAGACGGGCCGGCAAATACGTTGATCTTCCCTAATCTGGAATCGGGCAATATTGCTTATAAGCTTTTGCAGGAACTGGGTGAGGCTGAGGCTATTGGGCCTATTTTATTGGGCTTGAACAAGCCTGTTCATATTGTTCAACTTGGAAGTTCGGTTAGGGAGATTGTAAATATGGTTACCTTAGCTGTTCTGGATGTTCAGGGAAAAGAACAAGAGGTAAATCTTAAAAAAGGCGGATTGTTAAAAAGAATAGCTAAGAAATAATTATGTTTGAGTATATTGATGGTAAGCTGGCTTTTAAGTGTCCTACTTATATTGTTGTAGAAGCTGGTGGCGTAGGCTATCATCTTAATATATCTTTAAATACTTATAGCAGCCTGGCTAATACCGAACGTTGTAAGGTGTATACCTGGCTGCATGTAAAAGAAGATGCACATACCCTTTATGGCTTTGCCGATGAGGGAGAACGCAGACTTTTTTTACACCTGATCTCGGTATCGGGAATAGGCCCCAATACAGGGAGAATGATGCTCTCGTCTATTACGCCGGTTGAAATTCAGACGGCGATAGTGAATGCAGACCTGGCACTTATCCAGCGGATTAAAGGGATAGGCGCAAAATCTGCACAGAGGTTGGTACTGGAATTACAGGACAAGCTGAAGAAAGAAGGATCGGGGTCGTTAATTGCTGCCCCTTTAAACAATACAGTAAGAGAAGAGGCACTTTCGGCATTGATGATGCTTGGATTTGCCAAACCTGCTTCTGAAAAGGCAATAGACAATGCGGTGAAAAATGGTGGGCAAGATCTGTCTGTTGAACAAATGATAAAAATAGCATTGAAGAATTTATAAAATTTGCCCTTGAAAACCTTATTAACGCTATTTCTCTTCCTGACAATTACTTTTAGCGGACAACAGGCTTTTTCGCAGGTTGTGCCACAAAAGGGGAAGCAGGATACTTTAAAAAACTCTTTCGGGCTGAAAGAGAAGCAAAGGCTTGGTATCAGGTCTTTGTCGGGCCCTTTTTATCCCTTACCCGAAAATATGCACCGTAAGGTGGAATATGATGCGCTTAATAAGAGGTATATTATCCAGGAACTGATTGGCGACAAGCCTTTTGGCCAGGTGCAGTATATGACTGTAGATGAATACATGCGCCTGGTGAACAGTGAAATTAAACGCGAAAACTGGCGGGTATTGTCTGACCAGGAGGTGAACGATGTAAGAAGAACGGGCATTATACCCAGTCTGAAAGTTAACAGCAAGGCTTTTGAACGGATATTTGGGGGCACAACTATAGATATACAGCCCCGTGGGGAAGCTGAGCTTACCTTTTTGGGAAGGATCAATAAAAATGAGAATCCTTTGTTTAACGAGCGCCAGCGTGTACAGGGAAATTTTGATTTTAACCAGCGCATACAGATGGATGTGATTGGTAATATTGGTACCAAGCTGAAGATCAACATGAACTACAATACTGAAGCCCAGTTTGATTTTGAAAATCAGGTTAAGCTGGACTATACCGGTGCTGAAGATGATATCATACAAAAAATTGAGGCGGGTAATGTAAGCTTGCCCTTAAATACAACGCTAATTAATGGTACTCAGGCCTTATTTGGTATAAAGACACAGCTGAAGTTTGGAAAACTGAATGTAGCAACTGTATTTACACAGCAAAAATCGCAGTCGCGGGAAATTCAGATCAACAATGGTGCGCAACAAAATGAGTACCGGTTAAGTGCAGATAATTATGAGGCCAATAAACATTATTTTCTGGCCAGATATTTCAGGGAGAATTACAATAAAGTATTGTCGAATCCCCCGACCATCACTTCCGGGGTACTGATTACCAAGGTAGAGGTCTGGATTACCAATAAAGCAGGAAACACACAGGATTCAAGGGATGTGCTCGGTTTTATAGACCTTGGAGAAAATCAGACTTTTAATCCGGGGATTACCGGGGGTGCTTCAGTACTGCCATCTGGTTTTACCAATCCTTTGTTTCCAAGAAATTCCAATGATCTTTTAACCAGGATTCCGGCCAATTCACGATTTACAAATTCTAACGAGATCATTTCATTTTTTGCAGGTAGTGGTGGTACGGATAATTACGCCAAGCTGACCTATGCGCGGAAACTGTCCGACAGGGAATATACTTTTCATCCCCAGCTGGGTTATATCTCACTGAACAATGCGCTGAACAGCGATGAGGTGTTAACCGTTGCTTACAGGTACACTTACAATGGAGTGGAATACCAGGTTGGAGAATTTTCTACCGATGTTCCTTTTGACCCTTCCACCCCTAAAGTTTTGTATACCAAATTGCTGAAAAATGATGTGATCAAAACCAATTTGCCCACCTGGGACCTGATGATGAAAAACATTTATTCCATTGGAGGCTATCAGATCAGTCAGCAGAACTTTAAACTGGATGTTTTCCGTATTGACGAAAAGACCGGTGTAGAGAAGCCGCTGATACAGGAAGGACAGAAGCTGGATGCAGACCGCCGGCCTTTGAACGGCAAGCAATGGATCCAGGTGACGGGGCTTGACCGGCTGAACCAGCAGAAAGAACGTAAACCTGATGGGGTATTCGATTTTGAAACCGAAAACAAACCTTTTGGAACCAGTAGTACAAATACACAGAATTCATCCTATAACAACGGAAATTCGGGCAGTACAACAAACAACCAGGTAAATTTTTCGACCAACACCATTAACGGCTATATCACCATTGATCCCTTGAACGGAAGGGTCATATTTCCGCTGATTGAACCTTTTGGAAAAGACCTTGCAGATCAGTTTTTACCAACAGAACAGGCACTGATTGATAAATATACCTTTACTGCATTATACGATTCGACTAAGGTAGTTGCCCAGCAGCTGTTCAGTAACCAGAACCGGTACATCATTAAAGGTGCCTACCAGTCAGAAATCGCTTCAGAGTTTAGCTTAAATGCCATCAATGTACCTGAAGGTTCTGTAAAAGTATTTGCAGGGACAATTCCCTTACAGGAAGGAGTTGATTTTACAGTTGATTACCAGGGAGGCAGGGTGAGGATCATTAATCCGGCTTTACTGAGTTCTGGTCAGCCAATAAGGATTTCGACTGAAAATAATGAATTGTTTGGTTTGCAGCAACGTTCTTTATTTGGAACAAGGCTCGACTATAAAGTGAATAACAAGCTGAACCTTGGAGGTACGTTGATGAACCTTACAGAGAAGCCGCTTACTGCCAAAGTAAATATTGGTGAGGAGCCGATCTCCAATACGATGTGGGGACTTGACCTGAACTACAGTTCTCCATCCCGGTTTTTGACCAAACTGGTGGATAAGCTGCCTTTATTATCGACTAAAGTGCCTTCCAATATCGCCTTTTCCGGTGAGTTTGCACAACTGATTCCCGGCCATCCAAGTGCCCTGAACTTCGGCGGCAATAAAGGTGGGGTGAGTTACCTGGATGATTTTGAAGCTTCTCGTTCAGTGATAGATCTGAAAAGTGCGATTGCCTGGCAACTGTCGGGAACGCCGCAGTTTTTCCCGGAAGCGAGCAGGATAGATGATTTGAGTTATGGCTTTAACAGGGCAAGAATTGCTTTTTATAACATCGACCCGATTTTTTATAACAGGAATACAGGTACTATTCCGGATAACCTGAGAAATAACCGGAATGAGTTGTCTAATCATTATGTGCGTGAGATTATAGAGCAGGAGGTTTTTCCTTTTAAAGAGACAGCTACCGGGCAGGCCATTACTTTGCCTACATTGGATGTTGCATTTTATCCTATGGTTCGGGGCCCTTACAATTATACTACAACTGGCTTTAATCCGAATGGTACACTGACCAATCCAAGATCGCGCTGGGGTGGTTTGTTCAGGAAAATTGAAACCAGTGACTTTCAGGCATTGAACATCGAGTATATCGAGCTTTGGGTAATGGACCCGAATATTTATAAACCAAACTCGACAGGAGGTGACCTGTATTTTAACCTGGGGAACATATCGGAAGATATTTTAAAAGACGGGCGTAAATCGTTGGAAAATGGTTTGCCCGCAAATGGTGACCCGGAAAAATATGATGAGACCAACTGGGGCAGGGTACCTAAACTGCAACCGGTAGTGCAGGCATTTGACAATGATCCTGCAGCCAGGAAAGCACAGGATGTGGGTTTGGATGGTCTGTCTAACGCGGATGAGAAAACCAAATTTGCTGCACTGATTAACCAGATCAAAGGACAGCTGAACCCTGATGCAGCAGCTGAATTTGACAACGACCCCTCATCGGACGATTATGTTTATTTTAGGGGCAGGGCGCTTGATCAGGTCAATGCAGGGATATTGAAACGTTACCAGCGCTACAATGGACCTGAGGGAAATTCTAAAACCGCACAGCAATCACAGGAAGACTTTGGGGTAGACAATTCAGCTTCAACTTCTTTGCCAGACGGAGAAGATATCAACAGGGACAACAACATGACCCAGAGCGATGAATATTTCCAGTATAAGGTTTCTATGCGCCCGGGTGATTTAATGGTTGGGCAGAATTTTGTTACAGATAAAATCACCTCACAGGTGAAGCTGGCAAATGGGCAAACGCAGCCGGTTACCTGGTATCAGATCCGGATTCCCCTTGCTCAGTATCAGCAAAAAGTGGGCAGTATCCAGGATTTTAAATCCATCCGCTTTATCAGGATGTTCATGACCAATTTTGCCGATACTACAGTACTGAGGTTTGGAAAAATCCAGCTGGTAAGAGGAGAGTGGAGGCAGTACAATGCAAACAACGAAGTTTCACAGGTTATTCTGGATCCTGCACTGCAAAATTTAGGCCCCGACAATTCAACTATTGAAATATCAACGGTAAACATAGAAGAAAATGGTAAGCGTACCCCTATTCCTTACGTAGTACCACCTGGTATTGAAAGAGAACGTGATTTCAGCAATTACCGGGGAGATACAAGACAAAATGAGCAATCGCTTGCAGTAACCATAAAAAATTTACGTGATGGTTATGGAAGGGCTACATTTAAAACTGCATTGAACGATTTCAGGTCGTACAAACACCTGGAAATGTACATTCACCTGGAAGCTCTGGGGAACGCGCCGATCAATGACAATGACCTGAGCGCTTTTTTAAGGATAGGTACGGATAACCAGGACAACTACTACGAATATTCACAGCCTTTGAAAGTGACGCGTCCGGGTACAAGTGACCCTTATGCGATATGGCCTGATCAGAATAAGCTGGATATTGAACTGGAGTTGTTCCAGAAGGCGAAAATTGCCCGTAACAGTGCCTTAGATGTAGATGGTCTGCCATGGAACATCAGTAAGCCATTTACTTATATGGTTGATGGTAAAAAGATTGTTGTAAAAGGGCAACCTGATATGAGCAAGGTGAGGGTATATATGCTTGGTGTATTGAACCCTTACAGGAATGGGGCAAGCCCAGGTGATGATGGTTTGGACAAAAGTGCCCAGGTATGGTTCAATGAGATGCGTTTAACAGAATTTGACGAACGGGGCGGATGGGCAGCAACGGCAAGGATGAGTGCCAAACTGGCTGATTTTGCTGATGTGAATGTATCAGGTAGTAAATCGACCATAGGTTTTGGTTCCCTGGAAAAAAGAGTAAGCGAACGGAACAGGGCAGATAATGTGTTTTTCGATATTTCATCAAGTATGGAACTGGGTAAGTTTTTCCCTCAGAAAACAGGGATCAAAATCCCGATGTTTGTGAGTTATTCGAGTCAGGTAAGCACGCCGCAATATGACCCGAAAATGCCTGATATTGAATTGAAAAATGCGCTGGACAAAGCTTCGAAATCTGAAAAGAAAGCAATTTTGGAGTATGCCCAGGATTATACGACCCGGAACAGTATCAATTTTACAAATGTGAGGAAGGAAAGGACAAATCCGGACAAAAAATCGCAGGTGTGGGATATAGAGAACTTTAACGCAAGTTATGCTTACACAAAATTTGCACACCGTGATTTTATCAACGAGAATAATGTGCAGAAAACTTACCGGGCATCGCTGGCTTATAGTTATTCTGGGCAGGCGAAAAATGTGGAACCTTTTGCCAAGATCATCAAATCTAATACCCTGGCCCTGTTAAAAGATTTTAACTTTAATCCATTACCCAATGCGATCAACTTCAGGATCGATGTAGACCGCTATTATTCGGAAAACAGTTTGCGGAACAATGATCCTAATAATTCCATTCCTATTAACACTACGTTTAACAAAAACTTTTTGATCACGAGGGTTTATGGCATTTCATGGAATTTAACACGTTCATTAACACTGGATTTTGATGCAACCAATTATTCTATTATAGATGAGCCTGAGGGCCGGATTGAAGGATTAAAAAGAGATACCATCTGGCAAAATTTAAAGCGCCTGGGCAGGACTACGGATTATAACCATAATTTAAACGTGACTTATTCATTACCGCTGAATAAGATTCCGGGAATGGACTGGGTAACAGTGGCTACAAGATATGGTACCAACTTTAACTGGCAGACCGAGCCTTTATCTACATTAAGGGATCCGCTGATCGACCTGGGTAATACCATTCAGAATTCAAGAACAATACAGGTTAACCCTACCTTAAATCTTGCAGGGTTATACAATAAATTTGGTTTTGTGAGGCGCGCAAATGGTGCGGGTGATAAGCCCTCGTCCGGGGCCTCATTCTTTGTTGGTTTGTTAACCAGTGTAAAAAATGTAAATGCAGCCTTTACACAAACGAAAGGTATCTTTTTACCCGGATACTTGCCCCGTGTAAGTTATTTTGGCCTGGATGAAGCAACAGGAGCCCCTGGTTTGGGTTTTGTTTTTGGTAGTCAGCGTGACATCCGGGAAATGGCCCTGAACAATGGCTGGATAACAAGAGATACCTTACAATCACAGCTTTACATCAATACCTTAAGGGAAGACTTAAGTTTAACCGGGCTGATAGAGCCGATTAAAGACCTGAGTATTACCTTGACAGCCAATAAAAACAGAACGCTCAACTACTCTACAAACTTTCGGTATGACCAGTCGGCACGCGATTTTGAGAACCTGAGTCCTTTTACTACCGGTGATTACAGTGTTTCCTTTATTTCGCTTAGGACTGCATTTTCGGAGAAGCAGGGCAGTACGGTCTCAAAATTATTTGCTGAATTTATGGGCAACAGACAGGTCATTTCACAACGTTTGGGGGCACAGAATGTAAACTCTTCGGGCAATATGCCAACAGGTTATGCAGATGGATATGATAAAAATTCGCAGGATGTTCTTGTTTCGGCCTTTTTGGCTGCTTATACCGGAAAGAGTGCCTCTTCTATCGGCCTGAACTCCCTGCCTAAAATTCCCTTACCAAACTGGCGCCTGAACTATAGGGGGTTGACCAGAATTGCTTTTCTGGCCGACAGGTTCAGTTCTATTGATCTGAGGCATGCTTACCGCTCGGTATATAGCGTGAACGGTTTTAATTCATTGATCCGTTATAAAGAAAGCAACGGTTTTGTAAGCAGCAGGGACGAGAACAGCAACTTTTTGCCTTATTACCAATATGCCCAGGTTACCATTGCAGAACAGTTTTCTCCGTTGATTGGGGTGGATACCCGCTTAAAGAACAACATGACCGCCAATTTTGAGCTGGGAAGAACACGCTTACTGGGACTGAGCCTAGCCAACAGCCAGCTTGCCCAGTTGTCAGAAAATAACATGGTTTTTGGTCTGGGATACCGCACAACTAAGTTTAGGTTTCCATTCGGTCTGTTTAAGGGTTTAAAAACTGATAACAACATGGATTTTAAACTGGATGTGGCAATAAGGGACAATAAAACGGTAATTTACAGGGCTGATGTTACTGAAGCAGAGGTCTCATCAGGTGCTAAAAACATTACTTTAAGACCAAGTGTGGATTATATTTTGAACCAGCGCTTTAATGTAAGGCTGTTTTATGACTCAAATGTTACTAAGCCATACACCTCACAAACCTTTAATACTTCGTTTAGTAATTTTGGCTTTAGTTTAAGGATTACGCTGAATTAGGGTTGTTTTAAATGATGAGATTTAATTACCTTTGAAGCGGACCGGCATGGGATTGCCAGATACCACATAAAACATAGCAACTAACAAATAAAATAAAAAAATGAATTTTCCATCAGAATTAAAGTACACTAAAGACCACGAATGGGTTAAGATTGAAGGTAATGAAGCTTTTATTGGAATTACAGATTTTGCACAGCGTGAATTGGGTGATATTGTATATATTGACATCAATACCGTAGGTGATGAGGTAGCTAAAGATGATGTATTTGGTACTGTTGAGGCAGTTAAAACGGTTTCTGACCTGTTTATGCCCCTAACCGGAACGATATTGGAAGTAAATGCTGCCCTGAATGATAATCCTGAACTGGTAAATACGGATCCCTATGGTCAGGGCTGGATGGTAAAAGTAACAGTTTCCGATGCTGCGCAAGCAGAGGGACTATTGACTGCTGATGCTTACAAAGCCCTTGTAGGCGCTTAGTAAATGAATATTTTTGGACAATTAAAATATCAGGTCTGGGCGGTAGTATGGACCGTCATCATCGTAGTCCTTTGTACAATGAGGATGCCCTCGGGCAATGGCCACGGCTTTTTCTTCGAAGGGTTTGATAAGTTTGTCCACATGGGCTTTTTTTTCGTGCTCACGATTCTGTTGTTTTATGGCAAGATCAGGCACCAGCACAATTACAGTTTTAGCTCTTTAACTATTTTTAAGATTATTGTGATTACAGCCCTGCTGGGTGCCGGCATAGAATTGTTACAGTTGAAGTTTTTTAGTTATCGCTCCGCAGAGTGGTGGGATTTTGGCTGTGATATGATCGGTGTGTTTATGGGTGTGTTTAGTTATATACTCTTACATAAATCTAATTATAATGAAAAAACAGGCAATTAAACTGGTTTTAGTACTACTGGTATGCCTAATGGGCAGCTGTGGGATTTTTAAACCTGGTTGCCAATGTCCTAAAGTTAGCTATAATAGTTATCCCAGACATTAAAGCATTTCATCATTTCTGATTTTTAGGGCAATAAAATGACCAAATAAAGACCATAAAGGAAAGCCTTTCCCTACGGTCTTTATTTGGAATTATTATAAATTAAGTCTAAATTGCGCCCTAATAAGCAATGAGCAAACAGGAGTTGGTAACAGGACAGGAGACTCATTGAAAATTTATACAAATCTTAATATAGATGAAACTTTCGCAGCTTAATCCAGGAGAACAGGGAACTATTGTAGCATTTACAGACTTGGAGATGTCTGTGAAATTAATGGAAATGGGTTGTTTACCTGGAGAGCTTGTAGAAGTTGAACGTTTTGCACCACTTGGTTGTCCTATTGCCATTCGTGTGGCAGGTTATCAGCTTTGTTTACGTAAAAGTGAGGCTGCAGTTATCATTATTCAATAAAATCAATCGGCGTTGGATATTAAAGTTGCATTAGTTGGTAATCCCAATACAGGAAAATCCACTCTTTTTAATCGTTTAACGGGATTAAACCAAAAAATCGG
Organism: Pedobacter heparinus DSM 2366; assembly: GCF_000023825.1. Taxonomy (NCBI): domain Bacteria; kingdom Pseudomonadati; phylum Bacteroidota; class Sphingobacteriia; order Sphingobacteriales; family Sphingobacteriaceae; genus Pedobacter; species Pedobacter heparinus. The sequence goes on along the minus strand of NC_013061.1, from coordinate 4,593,831 downwards.
AAACTTCCCCGGAGTTACTGTCGATAAAAAAATAGGCTATGCTAAGTTAGCAGACGGCAGGCAGATACAGATTACAGATTTACCAGGTACATATAGCCTATACCCTAAAAGCGCTGATGAGCGTATTGTTTTTCAAGTGCTTGCCGATGCCAAAAACAGCAGTTATCCGGATGTGATTGTACTCCTTGTTGATGCCACTAATTTAAAGCGGAATATGCTGTTGTATTCACAGGTAGCCGATTTGGGAATCCCAATAGTACTGGCCCTGAATATGATTGACCTGAATGAAAAGCAAGGTATTGAAATTGATGCCGATAAGCTGGCTGCTAAGCTTGGCGTTCAGGTGGTGCCCATCTCTGCCAGGAACAATATCGGAATCAATGCTTTGAAGCAGGCAATAGCACATACAAATATGGCCACCCAGGTGAGCGATTTTGAAGTAAGTTTTTTAGCGCCGGATGCCATACGGGCCATTAAGCATAAAATTGGTGCAACTCGTGATTATTACGCACTACAGGTATTGCACCAGCATGAATACCTGGCTTTTTTTAATGCTGCGGAACAGGAAGAAATTGAAAGCATAGAGCAGTCCAATGGTTTCGAATCTTCGAAGATACAGGCAGCAGAAACCATTGCGCGCTATAAACACCTCAGCAACGTTCTGGCTGATGTGGTTATTGACAGAGGAAAAAATAAATATTCGTTCAGCGATAAGCTGGATGCTGTATTGACTCATAAGTTATGGGGTTTTGTAATATTTATGCTCCTCCTTTTTGTGATTTTCAATGCCATATTTGCCTGGGCAACATTTCCGATGGAATGGATTGAAAATGGTTTTGGATGGTTGGCCGGATTTGGACACGAACACTTGCCTGAAGGTATGCTTACAGATTTGCTATTGGATGGGGTAGTTGCAGGATTGGGCGGAATCTTTGTCTTTATCCCTCAGATAGCGATACTTTTTGCCTTTATCTCTATTTTGGAAGATACCGGATATATGGCCAGGGTTACCTTCATGATGGATAAGATCATGAGCAAGGTGGGGCTTAATGGAAAATCTGTAGTACCAATGATAGGCGGACTGGCTTGCGCAGTGCCTTCCATTATGGCGGCAAGGAATATAGAAAACTGGAAGGATAGAATGATTACGATTATGGTTACCCCATTGATCAGCTGTTCTGCGCGTTTACCTGTTTACATCCTGCTCATTTCTCTTGTGATCCCTTCAGAGACAGTTTTCGGGATCATCAATCTGCAGGGACTCGCATTGATGGTGATGTACCTGATCAGTTTTGTTGCCGCTATTTTAGTAGCATGGGTGATGAAGGTGATCATTAAATCTAAAGAGCGATCCTATTTCATTATGGAGCTGCCGATATACCGGATGCCAAGGTGGAAAAATGTGATTTATACCATGTACGAAAAATCAAAGACTTTTGTTTTCGAAGCAGGGAAGGTTATTATTGCAATTTCAATCATTCTCTGGGTAATGGCTTCTTTCGGACCGGGAAACAGATTCGAAAAGATCGATCAAAAGTATGCTTCAGCTTTAGCAGATCCTGCGGCAAATACCAGCCATATAAAAACTTTAATTGCTACAGAAAAGCTTGAGAACTCCTATGTTGGTTTACTTGGGCATGCAGTAGAACCGGTAATACGTCCGTTAGGTTATGACTGGAAGATTGGAATTGCATTAATTACTTCTTTCGCTGCACGTGAAGCTTTTGTCGGCACCATGGCTACCATTTATAGTGTTGATGGAGGAGATGAGGACAGTGAGACCATACGGGAAAGAATGGCCGGTTCGATAAACAGTAAAACCGGTATGCCGGTTTATACTTTTGCTACCGGAATTTCACTGATGTTGTTTTATGCATTTGCGATGCAATGTATGAGTACAGTTGCTATTGTTTATCGCGAAACTAAAGGCTGGAAATGGCCGATGATACAGTTGGGATATATGACTGCTATGGCTTATGTGGCTGCCCTTATTGCTTATCAACTTTTGAAGTAATTTATTTATCTTGGTGGTGGTGGAAAAAGAGAAAATTTTATCACAATATATGCCCGTAGCTGCTGCGCCGATCATTGCGAAGTGGATAGATTATTTTCAATGTGAATTTAAAATATCAAAAGGCAGGGCCACCAAGCTGGGCGACTACAGGCATCCCTTCAAGGAAGCAGGGCACAAGATTTCTGTAAACAATAACCTCAACGCTTATGCTTTTTTGGTAACTACCGTACATGAATTTGCACATCTGCTTACCTGGAATGACTATAAGAACAAGGTAAAACCTCATGGAAATGAATGGAAACATAATTTTAAAAGAATGATGGTGCCATTTTTAGAGCAAAGTATTTTTCCTGAGGACCTGAAAAAAGCGATTGTTAGCTATTTGAATAACCCCTCGGCAGCTAGCTGTACCGACCTGAAGTTATCCAGGGCATTAAAGAGGTACGATGTGTTGGCTGATGTTTCCAGACTGGAAGAGCTGCCTTTACATGCAGTATTCAGGATTAAGGACGGAAGACAGTTTAAAAAAGGTGAAAAGCTTAGAAAACGCTACCGTTGTGTTTGCCTTGATAATGGGAATGTTTACCTGTTTAATCCGCTTGCAGAAGTCACACTTGCTGCAACCGGTACATAAACTGCTTCTTTATCATTAACCTGCCACTTAAAATTCAGTTTTTTATCTTTAAAAACAGCAGGTATGCTGATCAGGCTATCTATAAATGCATCCTGGTCTCTTACCACAACAGTGGCGCTGTATCCATCAGGAAGCTTGTTTTTTAGCAATATACGGCTTTCTTCTGCAACAGAAATGATGTTGTCAAACACGACTTCAAATTTATTACTGGCGCGGACAGCATCTTTAAGGCGTAAAATATTCTCAGCAAATTCCTGATTGTTTTTTGCTGGTGTTTGCTGGAGGGTATATTTGTTTGATTTAAGTGCAGCTTCAGTTACGGCTAACCGGCTTTCTTTTTTAAAAACGATGTTGTTTCTAATGTAGGCCCTGCTTTCAGTATATTTTTGTGCATTTTCACCGTCCATGCTAATTTTTTCTTTAACCAATACCAGACTATCGTTTTTTAAGTAATATTTCCTTGTCTGGTTGCTCAAGCCTTCATTGCTGATATATTCAATAAACATTATGGAGCTCCCGTTCCAGCTGTATTGTGATGCATACATTAACTGATCTCCCAGCTGATAAACCAGACTGGTTTGTTTTTCCAGGTCTTTTGAATTTGCATCTATAGAATCTGCATATTGCAGGATATCCTTTTCGCTCATACTAGCTGCAGTGCGCTGGTTAATTAACCCTGCCTGTGGGTGTTTAGGCTTTCGGCTACAACTACAAAGAAATAGCAAAAGGATGGGAAAATAAATAGCTTTCATAATACCTGATGGATTTAGAGCTACAATGGCCATTATCGTGCCAGTTTGTTTAATAGGCGAGTAAACGTCTGATCGAACCCTTTAAACGACTTTTTGCAAGAAAGCTATCTTCCAGTACCTTATTCATGGGAATTGCTGTATCACTACTGGCGCAGCGCATTACCGGAGCATCCAGGTATTTAAAGCAATGCTCGGAAATCCAGGCGGCAAGTTCAGCACCAAAACCAGAACACAGTGTGTCTTCATGTAAAATAAGCACCCGTCCGGTTGTTTTAACGGCACTGGCCACAGTTTCTTTGTCCCAGGGCTGCAAACTTCGCAAATCTACCAGTGTAACAGAAAGGTCCGGATTTTGGTCCAGGTAGGACATTGCCCAATGAACACCTAAACCATAAGTAATGATGCAGCATTGTTCACCACGTCTCAAGACGTTTGCTTTCCCTATTTCCAGGGTATAAAAGCCTTCCGGTACAAGTCCGTGCAGAGAACGGTACAGGTATTTATGTTCAAAATACATGACCGGGTTTGGATCTTCTATGGCGGCAAGGAGCAGGCCTTTGGCATCTGCGGGAAAGGCCGGGTACACCACCTTTAACCCAGGTGTTTTAGTAAACCAGGCTTCATTGCTTTGTGAATGAAAAGGACCAGCACCTGTACCAGCACCGGTAGGCATACGGATCAGCACATCTGCTTTTTCTCCCCAGCGGTAATGTGTTTTAGCCAGATTATTTACAATCTGGTTAAAACCACAGGTCACAAAGTCGGCAAACTGCATTTCCACCATGGCCTTATACCCGTTTATGGAAAGGCCAAGCGCTGCGCCTACAATGGCCGATTCGCAGATAGGGGTGTTCCGTACCCGCGCTTTGCCAAATTCCTCGGCAAAACCATCAGTTATTTTAAAGGCACCACCATATTCCGCAATATCCTGGCCCATTAGTACCAGGTTGTTGTGCCTTCGCATGGCTACACGGAGACCATCAGAAATGGCATCAATGTAACGGATATCTTTTGCAATAGTACTATCCGGTGCTGTGCTTGTACCAGCATAAGGGAAATACATGGCTTTCAATTCCCTTTCAGAATCAGCAAGCGGATCGGCTTCATTAAAAGCATTTTCAACCTCATTATCAATCTCAGTTTTCAGGCTGGCTTTTATTTCCTCAATTGAATCCGGATTAAGTATTTTTTGATCGAGCAGATACTGTTCGAAATTTTTAACAGGATCTTTTTTTTCCCACTCATCTAAAAGCTCCTGGGGAACATACTTTGTGCCCGAGGCCTCTTCATGACCACGCATTCTAAAAGTAAGGCATTCTATCAGTACAGGTTTAGGGTTTTCCCGCATTCTGCAGGCAACCCTGTCAATCAGGTCATATACTTCAAGGATGTTATTTCCATCCACTTTAAATCCTTCGATGCCATAACCTATGGCTTTATCTATCAGGTTCTTACATCTAAATTGTTCGTTAACAGGCGTTGATAGGCCATAGCCATTGTTTTCAATTAAAAAAATAACTGGCAGGTCCCATACTGCGGCTACATTAACGGCCTCATGAAAATCGCCCTCACTGGTCGCGCCTTCTCCTGTGAATACCAGCGTAACTTGTTGCTTGCCCGTCAGTACATCTGCAAGGGCAATACCGTCGGCAAGTGCCATTTGAGGCCCTAAATGGGATATCATTCCAATGATTTTGTGTTCCTGGGTTCCGAAATGAAAGGAACGGTCGCGGCCTTTTGTAAAACCAGTAGCTTTGCCCTGCCATTGGGCCATCAGTTTGGTTAAGGATACATTCCTTGAAGTAAAGACCCCTAAATTTCTGTGCATGGGAAGGATGTACTCCGAGGCTTTCATCGCCATGGTACTGCCCACTGCTATGGCTTCCTGTCCAATACCAGAAAACCATTTTCCAATACGGCCCTGACGCAATAAGATCAACATCTTTTCCTCCACCATCCTGGGATATAGGAGTTGTAAATAAAAATTTAACAGCGTGACATTGTCCTTATCTTTTCTGTCGAAGGTCATAAATTATAAGCTTTTCGGATCTTTGTTTTTTTCCCTCCACAATTTAGCAAAAGATTTTGGTGCAACCTCAGGCATTTCACGGTATTTGCCCCAGATCTTTTTAAACAGAAATTTCAGAAAGAAATTCTTGATCTTTCCGCCAAAAACATCGATTCTTGACCTTTTTAACATGCTGGTTTTCCAGATCTTCCAGCCAATTTCTTCAGTTTTGGTATTGTCGTGTTCCGCTGCCGCATCCCTGCGGTTCAGGAGCAACATCTTATGGATGTCGATCTTTACGGGACAGACTTCCGAACATTTTCCGCAGAGGCTTGAGGCGTAGCTCAAATGCTTAAATTCTTTCATCCCCTTTAAGTGGGGGGTAATGATGGAGCCTATAGGGCCGCTATAAGTCGTGTTATAAGTATGTCCACCGATATTTTTATATACCGGACAGGCGTTCAGGCAGGCACCACAACGGATACAGTATAAGCCCTGGCGCTGATCTTTCTGTGCCAGCAGATTTGTGCGGCCATTGTCTAACAGGATGACATACATTTCTTCAGGACCATCTGTTTCTTCGCCGCGTCTTGGCCCACTTAGTATGGTATTGTATACCGTTAAATTCTGGCCGGTACCATGGCTGGCCAGTAATGGCCAGAAAAGGTCAAGGTCTGCCATTGACGGGATAATTTTTTCTATACCTACAATGGCGATATGGATTTTAGGAAAGGTAGTGCAAAGCCTGGCATTCCCTTCATTTTCCGTTAAGGCAATACTTCCGGTATCTGCAATTAAAAAATTTCCACCACTAATGCCGATATCTGCATTCAGATACTTTTCTCTCAAAAGCTCACGGGCTTTTTGTGTAAGCTGCTGAGGGGTATAGTCTAAAGGAGTACCAAATTTTTCATGAAACAATTTGGCAATCTCCTCCTTATTGAGGTGCATGGCAGGCGTTACAATATGATAAGGGTGTTGGCCCAACAACTGGACGATGTATTCACCGAGGTCACTTTCCAGCGATTCTATACCATGCTCTCCTAAAAAATCGTTGAGATGGATTTCTTCAGTGGTCATTGATTTTGACTTGATGACCGTTTTACCCCCGGTTCTGTTGATGATGTTCAGGATTTCCTTTTGCGCTTCCTGGGTGTCATTTGCCCAGATTACTTTTCCACCCCTGCGCTGAAAGTTGGCTTCAAACTCAGGTAGAAATTTGTCAAGGTTTTCCATTACCCGCCATTTAATTACATGTGCTTTCTTTTTCGAATTTTCCAGGTTCTCAAATTTGGACAATCCGCGTTCTACGGCTGTATTGTATTTGCCTATGTTGTAATTAATTGTTTTGCGATGCCCTAAATCAAAGGCCTTCTCATCCGCTTTAATCAAAAATTCCTCAGATACCTTCATCATCTTCCAAATATAAAAATAAATCAGAAGCATTGTTATGCCAGATTTACATGGTATAAAAAAACCTGCCGGGTGGGGCAGGTTTAAAGATCTTATTTTTTCTTTGTTCCGTCTTCGTTCTTGTCCACAGCAGGTCGCTTGGCGCCATTTGCCAGCTCCCAGGCTGTGTAGTAAACCAATCTTGCCCTTTTAGCCAGCATTGGAAAGTCGATCTTACTGATCTCATCACCCGGCTGATGATAATCTTCGTGGACCCCGTTGAAATAAAAGATAACCGGGATGCCATGTTTGGCAAAATTATAATGATCAGATCGGTAGTAGAAACGGTTTGGGTCTGTACGGTTGTTATAACGTTCGTCCAGGTTCATCTTTACATAATCTTTATTCGCTTTTTTACCTATACGGTCCAGGTCGCTGCTTAACATATCAGAACCAATGATATAAACAAAATTGTTATCCTGGGCATGCGCAGCATCTCCACGGCCTATCATATCTATATTCAGATTGGTAATCGTATTGATCAATGGAAAAACAGGATATTCCGAATACCATTCGGAACCTAACAGCCCCTTCTCTTCACCCGTTACCGTCATAAACAAGATACTCCTTTTAGGGCCTTTCCCAGCTTTTTTAGCTTTTGAAAAGGCTTCGGCAATCATCAGCACTCCGGTTGTCCCTGAGCCGTCGTCGTCAGCTCCATTGTTGATTTTATCGTCACCTTTTGCATCCGGAGTAATGCCAATGTGATCATAATGTGCAGTAATCACTAGAATTTCTTTCTTTAACTTTGGATCACTGCCTTCCAAAAAGCCCAGAACATTTTCAGTCCTTATTTTATTTTCAGTTTTCTTTGCACTGGCAGTAACAGAGACGGTTAAGACCTGCGAAACCGGCTTCCCGGTTTCGGTCATTTTCTTTTTTAATGCATCTAAGGTAGTTTTTGCCCCCTTTAAGATCTGGTTGGCCAAAGTCGTACCGATGTAGATAACGGGCATGCCCTGCGGCTCGTTCAGGCGGTCAAGGTTTTCTTTGGTTTTCATTACCATCTGTTCAGATTGCAGATAGTTTTTCAGGTTATCCGGCATATCAATCACAGGGTCTATTACCAGAACAGCGCGGGCTTTATGATCCGATAGGTATTTAATTTTTGTGTTGATATTACCACCTGTTTTTGCAGTAGTTGTACCCGAAGGTTCTGCAGTTTTAAGGATCATCACTACATTACCGGTAATATCCTTCCCCTCGTAGTCGTTATAGCCCTCTTTGTTCAGCCCATAACCTGCAAATAAAATGCTGCCTGAATTAAAAGCAAAGCCGCTGCCTGATACCGATGAAGGTACGACATAAAAATTTTTAATGGGTTCTGCGGGTTGGCCTTCCAGCGTTAGCATCTGCGAAATACCAAAAGAAGCCATGTCTACAGACTGAAAATAATCGCCGTTTACCGGACCATTTAAACCCAGAACCTTAAACTGATTTTTAATATATTCTGCGGCCATCCAGCCCCCTTTTTTACCAGTCTCCCTACCTTCATATTCGTCAGAGGCAAGCACAGAAAGATGTCTATAGGCATTGTCTTTGTTAATGGTCTGACTAAATTTTACCGCATCTCTGTTTTGTGCTGATGCGGTACAGCCCATCAGCAAAATAATACTGCTATATAAAAGGTGCTTTTTCATGTTTCCTGCTTTAGCACGACATTTTATTCACTCTGCCAGCGTGTCTCCCACCTTCAAAAGCAGTGTTTAGAAAGGTGCTTACCATCTCTTTTGCCAGTTCTTCAGATACAAATCTTGCCGGGATACAGATAATGTTGGCATTGTTGTGCATTCTGGCAAGTTCGGCAATCTCCTTTTGCCAACAGATTGCTGCGCGGATCTGCTGATGCTTATTGGCAGTTATGGCAACCCCATTGGCACTGCCGCAAACCAGTACACCAAAGGTATAAGCCTCACTTTCTACAGCTTCCGCAACAGGATGTGCAAAATCAGGATAATCAACAGAATCGGCCGAGTGGGTGCCAAAATCTTTAACTTCATGGTCACTTAAATAAGATTTTAGGAGTTCCTTGTATTCAAAGCCGGCGTGATCTGCACCTATTGCGATTTTAATTTTTTTATCGGTTGACATCTTTTAAATTTATTTTGATAAAGTAATATGGGCGTTTTACGATTTCTTTACTTTGGCTACCCCATAAAGCTCCTTATTTCTTTTGCGCTCAATATTAGCTGATATAAAGATACTCAGTTCGTATAGTACAAATAGTGGGAAGGCTACTACAAGCATTGTCATCACGTCTGCTGTAGGTGTTACAACTGCAGCAACAATGAGGATAATTACAGCGGCATATCTTCTGGTTGAACGCATGAACTTAGGGGTCATGATACCGAACTTTGACAGAATATAAATCACTACGGGCAGCTGAAAGATGATCCCGGAGCCAATGGTTAATGTCGCTACAGAAGAAAGATAAGAAGTGATGGTAAAGGTATTCTGTATATCAGGGCTTACCGTAAAATTTGTGAGGAAGTTTACGGACAGCGGACATACTATATAATAACCGAACAGGATCCCTATGAAGAAAAGTGTAGAGGCAAACATCACAAAATGACTGGCCGATTTGCGCTCATTGTCGTGTAAGGCAGGTTTAATGAACAGCCATAGTTCAAATAAAATATATGGGATGCCGAGTATAATGCCGACCATTACGCAGGCATTGATCTGCAGGGTAAACTGTCCGGCCATTTCTGTATTGATGATCTTGGCATCAATATGCGTGATGCAAAAGTCTGAACCGATCAGGTTCGGCCATGCAGCAGCCATCTTGCACATCATTCTGTAAGTCCAGAAATCAGGGTTCTTAGGCCCCATGATCAGATCATTAAATATAAAGTCTGAAAACCAGAATGCGCCTATGGTAAATAATACTACGACCAGTAATGAGCGTAGTAAATGTTTTCTAAGTACATCTATATGGTCAAAAAAAGACATTTCTGCCTCTAAAGTCTTTCCTTTTTCTTTGATGGCCCCAATCAGGTCACGTTTTTTATTATCACTCATGTACGTTATTTGTAAAACAAAAATACCATTCTTTTATTTAGAATGGTATTTACGTTTAAAATCTAGCAAATAGTTTTTATGTTATTCTGAAAACTCGAAAGTCTCCATAAATTTAGTCGTAAAATTACCCGCCCTAAAGTTAGGATCTTTCATTAATTTTAAGTGGAAAGGTATCGTGGTTTTTACACCCTCTATCACAAATTCACTTAAAGCCCGCTCCATAGTACTGATCGCTTCTTCACGGGTTTGTGCAACGCAGATCAGCTTGGCAATCATAGAGTCATAGTTTGAAGGAATCTGATAACCTGCATAAACGTGCGTATCAACCCTTACCCCATGTCCGCCCGGAGAGTGGAAATTTGTTATTTTACCCGGAGAGGGCCTGAAATTATTAAATGGATCTTCCGCGTTTATCCGGCATTCAATAGCATGCATATCAGGTAAATAATTCTTTCCCGAAATCGGAACACCCGAGGCAACTTTGATCTGTTCTTTAATTAAATCGTAATTGATCACTTCTTCTGTTACCGGATGTTCTACCTGGATGCGGGTATTCATTTCCATAAAATAGAAATTGCGGTGTTTATCTACCAGGAATTCTATGGTGCCCGCACCTTCATACTGAACAGCAATAGCTCCTTTAATGGCCGCTTCGCCCATTCTTTCCCGCAATTCAGGTGTCATGAAAGGTGATGGGGCCTCTTCCACCAGTTTCTGGTGCCTGCGCTGTATAGAACAGTCGCGCTCCGATAAATGGCAGGCCTTGCCATACTGATCTCCGATGATCTGGATTTCTATGTGACGTGGATCCTCAATATATTTTTCCAGATAAAGTCCGTCATTTCCAAAAGCTGCACCCGACTCCTGTCTGGCACTGTCCCATGCATTTTCAAAATCTTCATCTTTCCAGACTACGCGCATTCCACGTCCACCACCACCAGCAGTAGCCTTAAGGATTACCGGGTAGCCGATCTCGTTGGCCGTTACAATACCTTCTTTGATGTTCTCTACCAAACCTTCCGAACCAGGGATAGTAGGTACCCCTGCTTTTTTCATGGTTTCTTTGGCCGATGCCTTATCGCCCATAGAATTGATCTGTTCTGGTGTTGCCCCAATGAACTTAATCCCATAATCACGGCAAACAGAAGAAAATTTCGCGTTTTCAGATAAGAATCCGTATCCCGGGTGTATGGCATCCGCATTGGTCAGCTCAGCTGCAGAAATGATATTTGGAATGCTCAGGTAAGAATCTTTACTTGGTGGCGGGCCAATACAAACAGCTTCATCAGCAAAACGTACGTGTAAACTCTCTCTGTCGGCAGTAGAGTAAACCGCTACGGTTTTGATGCCCATTTCTTTACAGGTCCGAATAATGCGTAAAGCAATTTCGCCCCTATTGGCAATTAGTATCTTTTTAAACATATTTATCTATTCCGATTAAACCGGCTCTACTAAAAATAAAGGTTGATCATACTCTACAGGTGAAGCATTGTCGACAAGAACTTTTACAATTTTTCCTGACACTTCACTTTCTATTTCATTGAAAAGTTTCATCGCCTCAATGATACAGATCACTTTGCCTGCAGTAATTTCATCTCCAACATTTGCGAACGAAGGCTTATCCGGACTCGCAGAGCGATAGAAAGTACCAATCATTGGCGATTTAATGGTGATGTATTTTGAAGTATCTTCAACAGGTGCAGATTTGGTTTCGGTAGGGGCAACCGGCTGTGGTGCAGCAGCAGTTGGTGCAACAGCAGGCGCAATCTGGGCAGGAACAGTTGCCTGAACATAGGTAGGTGCCTGATTGGTTTTAATGGTGATCTTGAAGTTTTCCTGCTCAATAGCTACTTCGTTTACGCCCGAACGAGAAACAAATTTAATAAGTTCCTGAATTTGTTTAATATCCATTTTTTAGGTGTTATTTAGAAAAAATAGTACGTCTTTAGAACTATCTAAGTTAAGATTATTTATTTTATAAAATTAATAGGCCCATTTTAAATAAACAGAACCCCAGGTAAAGCCTCCTCCAAATGCGGCCAATATCAGATTGTCGCCTTTTTTCAACTGGTTTTCCCATTCCCACAAACATAGGGGGATTGTACCATTAGTGGTATTGCCATAACGCTGTATGTTGATCATTACTTTTTCCGAACCTACGCCCATTCTGTTTGCAGTAGCATCAATGATCCGCTTGTTGGCCTGGTGTGGTACCAGCCAGGTTACATCATCGGAGGTAAGGTTGTTACGTTCCATAATCTCGGCAGCAACATCCGCCATATTGGTTACTGCAAATTTAAACACGGCCTGGCCTTCCTGGTAAACCACATGCTCATTGTTGTCTATAGTTTCGTGTGTTGCAGGTCGGGCCGATCCGCCGGCTTTCTGGTGTAAAAATTGTTTTCCGGCTCCATCGGTTCTTAATATAGAATCCATGATGCCGAGACCTTCTTCATTGGGTTCCAGTAAAACTGCACCACAGCCATCACCAAAAATGATGCAGGTAGTACGGTCCTGGTAATTAATGATCGATGACATTTTATCACCGCCCACTACCAGTACTTTTTTATGTTTTCCAGATTCAATAAACTGTGATGCCGTTGATAATCCAAAAATGAAACCTGAACAGGCGGCCTGAAGATCATATCCCCATGCATTTTTAGCGCCAATCTTATCTGCCAGAATATTTGCAGATGCCGGGAAAGGCATGTCCGGTGTTGTGGTGCAAAAGATAATCAGTTCAATTTCTTCTGCGCTGATCCCGCGTTTCTTTAGCAAACCATTTACGGCATGTACAGCCATATCTGAAGTGCCTAATCCTTCACCTTTCAATATTCTTCGCTCTTTGATACCTGTTCTGGATGTGATCCATTCATCCGTAGTGTCTACAATTGATTCAAGCTCTTTGTTGGTCAGTACGTAGTCTGGCACATAACCATGAACAGCTGTAATCGCAGCGTGAATTTTATTCATTTTATCTCAAATTATTTAAATGCGGCTTGTATTTTTCCAACCAAGCCAGTTGTAATCATGTCTCTGGATTGCATGATCATGTTCTTAACGGCCAATGGGCTTGAAATACCATGGCCAATTACTACCGGCGCGTTTACACCCAACACTGGGCTGCCGCCATAGTTCTCATAATTAAAGCGGTCAAAGAACTCGTCCTTTAAGCCTCTTTTTAAGGTTAGTACATAAAATGATTCTGCAAGTTTAAGCATCACATTCCCAGTAAATCCGTCACATACAATTACATCAGCCTTATCGTTAAATAAGTCCCTTCCTTCTACGTTACCTACAAAATTAAACAGCTGGGTATCTTTCATTAAGGGGAAGGTGGCCAGACTTAGCATATTGCCTTTTTCATCCTCTTCTCCAATGTTCATTAAAGCTACTTTAGGTGTATTTATTCCCATTACATTCTCTGCATACAAGCTGCCGAGTATACCAAACTGGAGTAAGATATCGGGTTTGCAGTCAGCATTTGCGCCAACATCAACCATTAAACCAACGCCACCGCTTAATTTAGGCAGAAAAGTAGACAGACATGGACGTATGATACCAGGAATGGTTTTTACACTAAATACAGCACCAACAAGCATAGCACCAGAATTTCCGGCACTTGCAAATGAGTCCAGTTTGCCTTCTTTGAGTAAATTGAAACCTATTGAGATGCTTGAATTAGGCTTTTGAACAATAGCCTTAGTGGGATGTTCGCCCATACCAATTACTTCTTCGGTATGAATATATTCAAAGTGATCCGGATTGAATCCGTTTTCGGATAGGAGGGGCTTAATCTGCTGGGTATCCCCAATAAGCACCAGATGCTCCTTCGGGGATAACAATGGATGAGCTGCTATTGCTCCTAAAACATTTGCTTTAGGAGCATAGTCTCCGCCCATTATATCGAGACCTATTTTCATAGTAAAATCAGTTTGTGTACCAGGCAAAATTGCCGCTTTTTTAAGGCCTCTAAGTTAAACTATAGGACACTTAAAACACAAACTATTTTTCAAGAAAATTAACCTATTGAGGTGTTTTCAATAACCAATTTACCGTTGTAGTATAAGTTACCATCAACGTTATAAGCGCGGTGAGGAATGTGTATCGCACCTGTTGTCTGACAAGTAGCTAAAGAAGGAGCTTCTGCTTTATAGTGAGTTCTTCTCTTATCTCTTCTGCTCTTAGAAACTTTACGTTTTGGATGTGCCATTGCTGATTTATTTAATTATTATTTTAATTTCTTTAACGCTGCCCACCTTGGGTCGTCATTTTGTTCTTCTTCTTCCTGTTTTGATCCAACCGCTAAACTTTCCAGTCTTGCAATCATCTCCTGGTCGCATTTTACTCCAGTGCCGTTCTCTTCACATATCTTTATATAAGGTACCGATACCGTGATGAATTCGTAAATCAGTTCAGAGATGTCAATCTCACTTTCTTTTTTACTCAGTACAATGATCTCCAGATCATCGCTTTCCAGCTCATCTTCAGCAAATTTTACAATCTGCCTTTCCTGTATATTTATCGGTGCCCCAAATTCAGCTAAACATTTATCGCAGTCCAATACTATGGTACCGCTAATGCGGAAATGTAGTATTAACATTGTTTCCTGTTTGTCTAGCTCAACTTCTGCTTTTAAGTTCCCCTTTTTAACCAAAGAGTATTCAAAAGCATCAAAAAAGCTGTTATCAATCTCAAAATCAAACTGATGTTTGCCAATTTTTAAGCCTGTAAATGGGATTGAAAATTGTTTTAATGGTTTCAATTGTAACAAAATTTTAGCCCGCAAATGTAGGGATTATTTTTATTCAGTGCAAATTCTTTTTTAATTCGCGTCGTCCTTCATATCGGCGGGAGTTTCAATAATTTTTCCACCGCTTCTTAATTGATTGCCAAGTAAGGCTTCCTGTTCTCTTCTGTTCTTAACTATATGTGTAGCTGCAAATACGGCTTCAATAAACGAAGAGGGATCTGCAAGATTTTTACCAGCAATGTCATAACCGGTACCATGGTCAGGTGAGGTACGTACAATTTTTAGTCCGGCAGAGAAGTTAACCCCGGTGCCAAAAGCAATGGTCTTAAACGGGATCAGTCCCTGATCATGGTACATCGCCAATACTGCATCAAACTGTTTGTAGCTGCCGTTTCCAAAAAAACCATCTGCAGGATATGGCCCAAAACAAATTATGCCTTTATCAAAGGCCTCCTGTATCGCAGGTACAATTATGTTTTCCTCCTCTTTACCTAACAGGCCGTTATCTCCGGCATGCGGATTTAAGCCAAGTACTGCAATTTTTGGTTTTTCTATCCAGAAATCTTTCTTTAAGCTCTCGTTCATCAACATCAGTTTTTTTACAATTTTTTCTTTGCTGATGTGGGGGGCAATAGCCGCAACCGGAATGTGTCCCGTTACTACACCCACACGGATGTCCTCGCTGATCATGAACATCAGTACATCATTGCTGTTGCTCTGTTCCTGTAAATATTCTGTATGTCCCGGAAATTTAAAAGTATCCGATTGAATGTTGTGTTTATTGATCGGTGCGGTAACAAGCGCATCAATTTCTCCTTTTACCAATGCATCGGTAGCTTTTTGAAGAGATATTAAAGCATACTTACCGCCTGTTTCGTTTGAGATACCAAGGTCAATCTTGACATCTTCCTCCCAGCAGTTGATCAGGTTGGGCTTTTTGGGGTTTGCTGTGGCCGGTTCATTGATCACATTAAAAGCGAAGTCGGTAAGCCCCAATGCCTTTCTATGATAAGAAGCAACTTTTGTATGCCCGTAAACTATTGGTGTACAGTAATCAAGTATGCTGTTGTGCGACAAGGCCTTCAAAATTACTTCTAATCCGATGCCGTTTATATCGCCTATGCTTATCCCAATTTTAATTTTATTGCTCATGCCTGAATAGAAATTTGGCGCAAATTACAGAATTTCACCTTAATGTTAGTCCGATACTCATAAAACTTTAATATTTTTACAGCTTTTTAAGGGAGAACAACATGAGTTTGGTTAGGGCAAAAAAGCATTTGGGGCAACATTTTTTAACCGATAAAAACATTGCGGCCAAAATCGTAAATGGCCTTGTTCATACCGATAAATACAAACAGGTACTTGAAGTTGGGCCTGGCATGGGTATTTTGTCTGATCTGTTACTGGAGCGAAAAGATCTGGAAACCTATTTGATAGATATTGATGTAGAGTCCTATCATTTTTTGCAGCAAAAATATCCCCAACTTGGGAGCAGGTTGATAAATGGCGACTTTCTAGCCTTAAACCTGTCGGATATATTTAAGGATAAATATGCTATTATTGGCAATTTTCCGTACAATATATCTTCCCAGATTT
Organism: Pedobacter heparinus DSM 2366; assembly: GCF_000023825.1. Taxonomy (NCBI): domain Bacteria; kingdom Pseudomonadati; phylum Bacteroidota; class Sphingobacteriia; order Sphingobacteriales; family Sphingobacteriaceae; genus Pedobacter; species Pedobacter heparinus. The sequence continues at coordinate 4,577,598 of NC_013061.1, read as the reverse complement.
TGTTCAAAATTCTCGAAAACAGGTCCAGTGTTGTAGAAATGGTTGGGATGTTTCAAAAGGAAGTGGCAGAACGCTGCGCTTCAAAAGAAGGGACCAAAGATTATGGGATATTGAGTGTGCTGATCCAGGCCTATTATCATATAGAATACCTGTTTACCGTTAAACCAGGTACATTTAACCCGCCACCAAAGGTAAATTCAGGAGTGATCAGGCTAAGCAGAAATGCTGTTGAAACATTACCCTGTGATGAAAAACTATTTTGGCGCACGGTAAAAGCAGGTTTTAACCAGCGCAGAAAAACCCTGAGAAATGCGCTTTCAGGTATTATCCCCAAAGACAAAATGGACGAACATCCATTTTTTGACAAAAGAGCCGAACAGTTGAGTGTGAACGATTTTATTGTGCTTACCTCTCACCTGGCTCAGTTGTCAAAGTAACATTATTTTTAATAACCAAAAAACGCCATCCGACCGAAAAATAAAATTGAAAGATGAAAGGAAAGATCTTAATTGTTGATGACCTGCACCCTATATTTAAAGAAAGGGCTGCTGCAATGGGTTATGATGTACATGACCGCCCCTTGATTACCAGGGCAGAAACACTGGCCATCATTGCGGATTATGAAGGGATTGCTGTCCGCACCAAATTTTTAATAGATAAAGAATTAATGGAAGCAGCCCCAAACCTGAAATTCATTGCAAGGGCAGGGGCAGGACTGGATAATATTGATGAGGCCTTTGCCAAATTAAAGGGGATCAAATTACTGAATGCCCCCGAAGGCAATATGGATGCTGTAGGAGAACATGCTATTGGCATGTTGCTGGCGCTCATGAACAATTTTCGGAATGCTGATACAGAAGTGCGTAAGGGTGTGTGGGATAGAGAAGGTAACCGCGGATATGAACTAAAGGGTAAAACAGTTGGGATTATCGGTTATGGATTTATGGGCAAAAGCTTCGCTAAAAAGCTTTCCGGCTTTGATGTCCATGTCATTGCTTATGATAAATATAAAACGGGTTTTAGTGATGCCTATGCCAGGGAGGTCAGCATGGAAGAAATTGTAAAGCAAAGTGATGTGCTGAGCCTGCATATTCCTTTAACCCCCGAAACAAGGCAAATGGTAAATGAAGAATACCTGTTCCATTTTCGTAAACCCCTGTTTTTTATCAATACCGCCAGGGGCGAGGTGGTTAGCACCGAAGCCGTTTTAAAAGCGATAGCCCAGGGTAAGATACTCGGTGCGGGGCTGGATGTACTGGAGGTAGAAAAATTTCCGGCATTAAGCAATCAGGAATGGTATAATGCGCTTAAATTAGCTGAAAAGGTTGTGTTAACACCTCATGTTGGTGGCTGGACATTCGATTCTTACCGTAAGATTTCAGAAGTTCTGGCAGAAAAGTTAAAGGACATCTGAAAGCATGAACAGGGCGTATTGTAAATGAAAGTTAAAATAATCTTAAAAATTTGCTTTTATGCTAACTCCCTGTTATCTTCGTTTCAATTGAAGCAAGACTATGTAGGCTTAAAAACCGATGTAGTCTTGTTTGTTTTTTAGAGGATTTACAAAAAAATAAACGAGCTATGACAGAGGTAACATATTATACCCAAGATGGTTTAGATAAACTGAAAGAAGAACTGCAGTATTTAAAAACTACTGGCAGGCAGCTGATTTCAAGGGCGATAGCTGAGGCGAGAGATAAAGGTGATCTTTCTGAGAACGCTGAGTATGATGCTGCAAAAGAGGCGCAAGGCCTGCACGAGGCAAAAATTGCCAAAATGGAAGCTACACTTTCTACTGCCCGGTTGATAGATGAATCCAAATTGGATACATCAAAGGTACTTGCACTTTCTATCGTAAAGATCAAAAATGTTAAAAATGGTGCTACGATGTCATACCAGTTGGTAGCTGAATCTGAGGCCGATCTTAAAACCGGAAAAATCTCCGTAAAATCACCTATTGCAAAAGGATTATTGGGTAAATCTGTTGGTGATACCACAGAGATTGAAGTGCCCGCAGGGAAAATGGAATTTGAAATTTTAGAGATCAGCAGATAAAAAAATATGGCCAGTATCTTTTCAAAAATAGTAAGCGGTGAAATACCCGCACATATTGTAGCAGAAACTACAGAATTTCTGGCATTTTTGGATGTGAGCCCATTGGTGATGGGGCACGTGCTGGTGATCCCCAAAAAGGAGATCGATTATATCTTCGATATGGATGAAGAAAGCTATTTCGGGTTAACCTTGTTTGCTAAAATTGTGGCGACAGGTTTAAAGGAAGCTTTTCCATGTAAAAAAGTGGGCGTTGCCGTAATTGGCCTGGAAGTACCACATGTGCATATCCATCTCATTCCAATGAATAATGTAAGTGATATGAATTTTAGTAGGGCAAAGCTGCAACCGACGCAGGAAGAACTTGCAGAGGCGGCGGTTAAGATTAAGGCAGCACTTTCTAAAGATTAAAAGGAAAAACAGATCACTCCCCCAAATCCGGGAAACCTTTCCCGATGAAGGACCGGAAAATTTCCGCTACAAAAAAAGCAGGGTCAATGTAAACCCTGCTTTTTTTGTAGCTTCTCATTATTTTTATGCCTTTCCGCATCCCTGATGCTTTTTTTAACCAGGTTCTTCTCCAAAGCAGCGGTCAGGTCAATACCTGTCTGGTTGGCCAGGCAGATCAGTACAAACAGTACATCTGCCATTTCATCCCCCAGGTCAACGGCTTCATCACTCTTTTTAAACGATTGTTCTCCGTATTTACGCGACATGATCCGGGCGACTTCACCAACCTCTTCCATCAGGATGGCTGTATTGGTCAGCTCATTAAAATAACGGATGCCGGTAGTAGCTATCCATTGATCAACCGCTTCCTGTGCTTCTTTTATGGTCATTATTCCTTGTTTTTTGTATCAATAATTATCGTTACCGGGCCATCATTAACCAGGCTGATCTTCATGTCTGCCCCAAAAATGCCGGTCTGTACCGCTTTTCCCAATAGCCTGGAAAGTTCTTTGACCATGCTTTCATATAATGGGATTGCTTTTTCTGGTCTGGCAGCCCGGGTAAATCCAGGCCTGTTTCCTTTCTTTGTAGCCGCAAATAAGGTAAACTGACTGACCAGCAGAATATTCCCGTCAATATCTGCCAGCGCCTTATTCATCAAACCGTTTTCATCTCCAAATACACGCATGGCAGCAATCTTTTGTGCCAGCCATACCAGGTCTGCTGCTGTATCTGCATCCTCAATACCCAGCAATACCAAAAAACCATTGTCAATGCTGCCTGTAATATTTTCATCCACTTGGCAGCTGGCTGCAACAACTCTTTGAATAACTGCCCTCATGTTTAAGCCCTGGTTTCGTTACCATGATAAATACTCAGGTAACTTTCGTATCTGCTCAGTTCTATTTCCCCACTTTCTACAGCTTTAATTACGGCACAGCCAGGCTCGTTTACATGCCGGCAATTGTTAAACTTACATTGGTGCATCAAATCCCTCATTTCCCTGAAATAATGTCCGAGTTCCTCAGGTCTGATGTCAAATATACCCAGTTCACGTATGCCCGGGGTATCAATCAGGTAACCACCAAAAGGTAAGGCATGCATTTCGGCAAAAGTAGTGGTATGCTGCCCTTTATCACTGGATCCCGAAATTTCACCTGTTTTAATGCTGTGCCCGGGCAATAAGGCATTGATCAGGCTCGATTTTCCTACACCTGAATGTCCTGAAAATAAAGTCGTCTTGTCTTTTAACAAAGATTCGATCAAAGGGATGTTTGTGCCCTTAAGTGCAGAAACCGAATAACAGGGGTAACCAATATTTTCATAAATGCCTTGGTACTCGGCCAGTATTTCCAGCCCTTCTTCATGAAAAAGGTCAAGCTTGTTAAATATCAGCATAGCAGGGATATCATAAGCCTCGGCAGTGGCCAGAAAACGATCGATAAAACCCAGTGAAGTACGGGGAGAAGCCAGCGTAACCACTAAAAAAGCCTGGTCCATATTGGCCGCAATGATCTGGGCCTGTTTAGACAGGTTAATCGATTTTCGGATGATGTAATTCCGTCTGTCGTATAGCTTATTGATGATGCCGTTGTCCGAATTTGGTTCTAGTTCAAACTCCACACGGTCGCCCACTGCAACAGGATTAGTGGTTTGGATGCCCTGTATCCTGAACTTACCTTTTATACGGCAATCATAGTCCAGGCCATTTTCAGCATGCACCTGATACCAGCTACCGGTCGATTTTATTACTAATCCTTGCATATAAGGCGATAAAGATAAGAAATTGTAACGTTATGTACTCCTTCAGGTGAAATCCTACTAAACCGATCGATTGAATAATTTATTTTCACAATCATTTGCGAATTAAAAAAATATGCCTTTACTTTACGCCTCGTTAGTGTAAATAATACAATGTATAAAAATTTGACCACAACCACTATTACCACAACCACCGGCATCGAACGGAGGAAGGTAAGCTAGTGGGCTAAAATAGAAAATATAAAAACCACAAAAAGCGCCTTCCTCTAATCCAGGAAGGCGCTTTTTTTTTAACCAACAACTATGAATATTTTAAAATTTGGAGGTACATCTGTCGGTTCAGCTCAAAGCATAAGTGCATTGATGGATATATTGATCAAGGGGAAGCACGCTGAGCACCCTATCGTCGTTTTATCTGCTATGGGTGGTGTAACCAACACTTTGCTGGATATGGCAGAAAGTGCCAGAAAGGGAGAGGACTATGCCGAAACGCTGAAGAAGGTAGAAGACAAACACTTCGAGGTGATCCGTGCATTGCTGCCTGCAAGTGCTCAAAATCCGGTACTTACCAAACTAAAGATCTATTTAAATGAATTGGAAGACATTCTGCAGGCAGTTTATAACCTGAAAGAGCTGAGTTTGCAGACCAAAGACCTGATCTTAAGCTATGGCGAACGCTGCTCAACCATGATGGTGAGCCACATTGCGAGACAATATTTTGCAAATGCCCTGTTTGTAGATGGCTCGGAACTGATTAAAACAGACCATAACTTCGGACAGGCGAAAGTGAACACTGAGCTGACTGAAAACCTGATCAGGGATTTTTATGCAGGCAATAACGATAAACTGCTTTTTGTTACCGGCTTCATTTCCAGTAACGACGAAGGGCGTATCACTACTTTAGGGCGTGGGGGCAGTGATTATACAGCCGCCATCTGGGGGGCAGCCCTTGGTGCCGATGAAATTGAGATCTGGACCGATGTAGATGGCATGTTAACAGCTGATCCGAGGATCGTTAAAAAGGCTTTTTCATTGCCTGAACTGAGTTATACCGAGGCTATGGAACTTTCTTATTTTGGTGCCAAAGTGATCTATCCACCTACCATGATCCCTGCCTTTTTAAAGAAAATACCTATAGTCATTAAAAATACTTTTAATGTTGATTTCCCTGGTACCTATATCAGGCACAATGTGCATGCCTCCAGCCTGCCGATCAAAGGGATCTCTTCGATTGATGAGATCAGTATCCTTAACTTATCCGGCAGCGGTATGGTTGGTAAGGCCGGATTCAGCGGAAGGCTGTTCTCTATGTTGTCCAGAGAGCAGGTCAATGTAGTCCTCATCACACAATCCTCATCCGAACACAGCATTACCTTTGCCGTTAAACCTGCAGATGCCTTAAAAGCACTGGCACTCATCAATAAAGAATTTGAACTGGAACTTCAGGCCCGTAAACTGGAATACCCGGAGGTAGAAAACGGACTTTCGGTTTTAGCGATAGTGGGTGAAAACATGAAGCGCACACCGGGTATTTCCGGAAGGTTATTCAGTGCGCTGGGCAGGAATGGGGTAAACATCCGCGCCATTGCCCAGGGTTCGTCAGAATATAACATTTCCGTAATCCTGTCACGCAGTGATCTTTCCAAAGCGGTGAACGCTGTTCATGATGCTTTCTATGCCGACCTGAAAAAAACGCTGAACGTGTTTTGTCTGGGTACCGGAAACATTGGTAAAACCTTATTTAAGCAATTACAACACCAGATGCCTTTTCTGGCCAAAAATAACGATCTGCAGGTTAAGGTAATGGGGGTAAGCAATACCCGTAAAATGTACCTGGATGCAGAGGGAATAGATCTGAACAATTGGGAAGATACCCTGAACGAAAAGGGTGAACAGGCAGACCTGGCTGAGTTTATCAAAAAGATGAAGTCCATGAACCTGGCCAATTGTGTATTTGTAGACAATACTGCCAGCCATAACCCGATCCGGCATTACCTGGATGTATTGCAATCGAGCATCTCGGTGGTTACCTGTAATAAAATAGGTAATTCTGCCGAATATGATCAGTATGTGGCTTTTAAAGAGGCGGCAAGAAAACACGGGGTAGAGTTTTATTATGAAACCAATGTGGGGGCAGGACTGCCCATCATCCGTACCTTAAAGGACCTGATGCTGAGTGGCGACAGGATCAACCGCATTGAAGCCATCTTGTCGGGTACCATCTCTTATATCTTTAACAACTTTAAGGGAGACAGGCTTTTCAGTGAAGTTGTAAAAGAGGCACAGGATATGGGTTATACTGAACCTGATCCGAGGGACGACCTGAACGGTAAAGATTTTATGCGTAAAATGCTGATCCTTGCCCGCGATGCAGGTTATGCGCTTGAAGAAAAAGATGTGGCCATAGAAAGTATGCTGCCACCGGCCTGTCTGGCGGCCAGCAGTGTGGCCGAGTTTTACCAGGAACTTGAAAACAATGCGGCGCATTTTGAGAACTTAAAAAATGAAGCAGCTAAAAGCAATAAAGTATTGAGGTATATCGGTAAGCTGGAGGATGGTAAAGTGGCCATTACCCTGCAAATGGTTGATGACTCACACCCTTTCTATATGCTTTCCGGCAGCGACAACATTATCTCCTTTACTACTGATCGTTATAAGGAGCGTCCGCTGGTAGTAAAAGGACCTGGAGCCGGTGCCGAGGTAACTGCTGCCGGTGTTTTTGCTGACATCATTAACATAGGTAAAAGATAACTCTATGAAAAGATCAATAAAAGTTTTCGCTCCGGCTACAGTAGCCAATGTGGTCTGTGGCTTTGACGTACTAGGCTTTGCCGTAAATGAACCCGGTGATGAGGTGATCATGCGTCTTACCGATAAACCCGGTGTTTCCTTGTTAAAAATCACCGGAGATGAAGGCCGTTTGCCCTTAGACCCTGATAAAAATACGGTTAGTGCCATTGCCAAACATTACCTGCAGCATATTGGCCAGCCCAATGCAGGTATTGAAATAGAATTGCATAAAAAGATGCCTATAGGCAGTGGCCTGGGTTCAAGCTCTGCCAGTACGGTAGCAGGCCTGTTTGCCATCAATACTCTGTTCGATAACCAGCTCAGCAATAAAGAACTGATCCCTTTTGCCATGAAGGGCGAAGAACTGGCCTGTGGTTATGGCCATGCCGATAATGTTGCCCCGGCATTGATGGGTGGTTTTGTACTGATCAGAAGTTACAGCCCTTTAGACATCATCAGTTTACCTTTTCCGGCCGAGTTATATGCTGCAATTGTTTATCCTGAAGTAGATGTACCTACCAAAGATGCCAGGCAGATGATCCGCTCTAAGGTATATTTAAAAGATGCGGTAACCCAGTGGGGCAATGTGGCCGGTCTGGTAAGTGGTTTGTTCATGAACGATTATGAACTGATTGGCCGGAGTATGACCGATGTGCTGGTAGAGCCCACAAGGGCTATCCTTATCCCTGATTTTTATGTTTTAAGGGCAATGGCGATGGAAACAGGTGCTATTGGTTTCGGAATTTCCGGATCAGGCCCTTCTGTATTTGCCCTTACAAGGGATAAAGAGACCGCAAAAAAAATTACTCAAAACTTACAGCAGCATTTAAAAAGCCTTTCCATCAACAGCCTGGCTTTCGTCTCTGAAGTGAACAAAAAAGGACCGGTAGTATTAGATTAGCCATAAAAACAATGAAATTATACAGTACCAATAACCATAACCTGAGCGTAGATTTTCCAACAGCGGTTTTCAATAGCATGCCCTTAGATAAAGGCTTGTATATGCCGGTCGATATCCCTGTGCTTGATAAAGAATTCATAGACCATATTGAGCAGTATTCCCTGCCACAGATTGCCTTTAAAGTTGCTTCAGTGCTGTTGCAGGATGCCATACCGGCCGGCGATCTTAAGGCCATCATCGACGATGCCATCAACTTTGATGCTCCCGTTGTGAACCTGGCCGGCAATGATTTTGTACTGGAGTTGTTTCATGGCCCATCTCTTGCCTTCAAAGATTTTGGGGCAAGGTTCATGAGCCGGATCATGGGCTACTTTCTGAAAGAAAATGAAAAAACTTTAGACGTGCTGGTCGCCACCTCAGGCGATACGGGTGGTGCCGTAGCACTCGGTTTTTTGGGTGTGGCCAATACCCGTGTTACCATTCTTTATCCGAAAGGAAAAGTGAGCGACATCCAGGAACTACAGCTTTGTACCAATGGCCAGAACATTCATGCCATAGAAGTGGAGGGAACATTTGACGACTGCCAGCACCTGGTAAAACAGGCCTTTGCAGATGAAGAGCTCAATGAAAAACTGCGCCTTACTTCAGCCAATTCCATCAACATCTCTAGGCTGATCCCACAAACTTTCTATTACTTCAATGCCTATGCACAATTGCGCAGGCAGGGAAAAAAAGACCTGGTATTTGTAGTGCCAAGCGGAAACTTTGGCAATATTGCCGCTGGTTTACTGGCCTATAAAATGGGCCTGCCCGTAAAACGATTTGTGGCCGCTACCAACGTAAACGATACCGTTCCGCGCTTCCTGGAAAGCGGGATATACGAGACCAGACCATCCGTTCAAACCTACTCCAATGCCATGGATGTAGGCGCACCGAGCAATTGGGTGAGGATCATGGACCTGTTCAATAACGATAAAGCCGCCTTGGAAAAGGTGATGAAAGGTTATCGCTTTACCGATGATGAGACGCTGGAGGCCATCAAGGCCATTTATAATGAATTTGATTACATCGCCTGTCCGCATACTGCCATTGCCTGGCTGGCTTTGCAGCAATACAGAATGGATACTTCAGATCAGGAATTTGCAGGTGTTTTCCTGTCTACCGCCCATGCCTGCAAATTTCCGGATGTTTTTCCTGAAGAAATAAAGGCCGATATTGAAATCCCTGAGCAGGTAAAAAGCCTGGCTGCCAAACCAAAACTGGCTACAGCAATGGATACCGGTTTTGAATCCTTTAAAAAGTACCTGCTTACTTCTTATGGAAACGCATAATGGCAATGTCGCCCATCATAAAATTCAGGGTACTGTCGCTCGTTATCGCATAAGTACTTGCCTTTTTTAGCATTTCCACAAAAATGGTCTCTCCTTCACCAGGACAGGCCATTTTTGTCATAACAAAAGGCTGTGTAAAATTGATGGTTGTGTCGTCTGCAACAAGTTGTCCGGAAAAAGAATTACAGCTGGTATTCCCGCTAAACCTTTTGTCTGCAATATCAAATTTAATAAACGGCTTCTTGCCCGGGTATAATCCATTAAAGGCTATTCTTGGTCCTGATATATAGTTAAGTTCCCAGGTGCCACCCAGTTGGGAGAGGCCACCATTACCAATAGATCCGGGTTTCATCGTTGTGCAGGCCGTTAAAGAACCTACAGCAACCAGCAACAATAGCATCAGTCTGTTCATATAAATATAAGTCTTAATGTTATATGAAGATACAAAGAGTATTTCAGAAAACACAGATACCCCGGGTTTTTAAACCCTAAAATACCGCCTGCGCAATCTTTTTGGTCGGTTCCGGATTGCCCATCGTATAGAAATGCAGCACCGGCGCACCCATTGCCTTCAGCTCATTGCACTGATTGATCATCCATTCAATACCAACTTCTTTAACTTCCTTCTCTGATTTACAGCCATGTACCGCTTCGCTCAGTTCTATTGGAATATCCAGGTGAAATATTTTAGGCAGGCTGATCAGCTGTTTGCTGCTGGTAATTGGTTTTAACCCCGGTATGATGGGTACATGGATGCCATTTTCTCTGCATTTATCCACAAAAGCTTTATATTTCTTATTGTCGAAGAACATCTGGGTCACAATAAAATCAGCCCCGGTATCTACTTTGTGTTTCAGGTATCTGAAATCTGTATCCAGGTTTGGTGATTCAAAATGTTTTTCCGGATAACCCGCCACACCAATGCAAAAGTCTGTTTTTTCTGCACTTTCCATGTCGTCATGCAGGTATTTGCCGTTGTTCATGTCTACCACATGTTGCAGCAGTTCCGAAGCGTAAGCATGGCCATTTGGTGTTGGAATGAAAGAACTATCGCTTTTACGTGCATCACCCCTTAAAACCAGTACATTATCTATACCCAAAAACTGCAGGTCGATCAGGGCATTTTCTGTCTCATCTTTTGTAAAACCACCGCAAATCAAATGTGGTACAGCATCCACTTTGTACCTGTTCATAATTGCAGCACAGGTGGCTACCGTACTCGGGCGTTTGCGATAGGCCACCTTTTCCAGGAGGCCATTGGCATGTTGCTTATAAATGTAATCTTCGCGAAGATAAGTTACATCAATAAAAGGCGGATTAAATTCCATTAATGGATCTATGGCATCAAATATTCCTTTAATGCTTTGCCCTTTAATGGGTGGCAACAGTTCAAATGAGAATAAGGTTTTTCCTTTGGCGTTATTTATATGATCTATAATTTTCATGAATCGTCGTTCGTATGGTTGTTAATAAGCTAAATTTGGGCTCAGCCATCTTTCTACTTCTTCCAGTGGCATGTTTTTCCTTACTGCATAGTCTTCTACCTGGTCTTTGGTGATCTTACCTAAACCAAAGTATCTGGATTGCGGATGTGCAAAGTAAAATCCACTTACCGCTGCAGTAGGGTACATGGCGTAACTTTCCGTAAGGCTAAGCCCAATTCTGGCTTCTGCATCCAGCAGTTCAAATAAAGTGCCTTTTTCAGTATGCTCCGGACAGGCGGGATAGCCTGGTGCAGGGCGTATGCCGGAATATTCTTCCTTAATCAGTGCTTCATTGTCCAGGTGTTCATCCTTTGCATATCCCCAGTACTCTTTACGGACCAGCTCGTGCATGCGTTCTGCAAAAGCTTCTGCCAGTCTGTCGGCCAAAGCTTTGGCCATAATGCTGTTGTAATCATCGTAAACCGCTTCAAACTCAGCAACCAGCTCATCACAGCCTATGCCGGTTGTAAGGGCAAATCCGCCAAAATAATCAGGTATGCCGGTTTCCTTTTGCGCTATAAAGTCAGACAAGGCATAATAAGGCTGATCAGCCGTTTTTTCTGCCTGCTGGCGAAGCGTATGGATCACCACTTCTTTTCCTTCCACAGCTAAAACGATGTCATCACCAACTGCATTTGCCGGCCAGAAGCCGATTACTGCCCTGGCAGTTAATAGCTTCTCCTCTACAATCCTTTTTAACAATACCTTAGCATCATTAAACAGTTTCTTTGCTTCATCACCAACCACCTTGTCTTCCAGGATCCTTGGATAAGAACCACGAAGCTCCCATGTTTGAAAGAAAGGTGTCCAGTCTATATAAGGCACCAGTTCTTCCAGCGGATAATTGTCAAATACCTTTGTCCCTGTAAAGGTTGGGGCAGGGGCTACCAGGCTGGTGTCGATTTTAAAATTGTCTTTGCGGGCTTCTTCAATTGTTTTAAAACGCTTGTCAGAGCGTTTGTTCAGGTGCGCTTCACGGGCCTTGTCATATTCCGCGCGGATACCTGCAATATATTCATCACGGGTATCCTTGTTCATTAATGTACTGGCTACTGTTACACTTCTGGAAGCATCCAGTACGTGTATGGCCGGGCCCGAATAGTTCGGCGCAACTTTTACAGCAGCATGGATCCGGGAAGTTGTAGCCCCACCTATCATCAGGGGAATAGTAAAACCTTCACGTTCCATTTCTTTGGCAAAATGCACCATTTCATCCAGCGAAGGAGTAATCAGACCACTCAATCCAATGATATCTGCATTGATCTCTTTGGCTTTTTTGATAATGTCCTGTGCGGGCACCATCACGCCCATATCTACGATCTCGAAGTTGTTGCAGGCCAGTACTACGCCTACGATGTTCTTTCCGATATCGTGTACATCACCTTTTACAGTGGCCATCAATATTTTTCCGGCAGATGAATTCTGATCCTGATCCGGGTTGTCCAGTTTTTCCTGTTCGATAAAGGGCAGCAGGTAAGCCACCGCTTTTTTCATTACACGGGCAGATTTTACTACCTGCGGTAAAAACATTTTTCCGGCACCAAACAGATCGCCTACGATGTTCATCCCATCCATCAGCGGCCCTTCAATTACCTCTATTGGTCTGGCGTATTTCTGGCGCGCTTCTTCTACATCGGCATCCAGGTATTCTATGATTCCTTTAACCAAAGCATGCGACAAGCGTTCTTCTACACTTGTTTTGCGCCATTCCTCATCTCTTACAATCTCTTTTCCTTTAGATTTGATGGTGTCTGCAAATTCAACCAGGCGCTCTGTTGCGTCATCTCTGCGGTTCAGCAATACATCCTCAACCAGCACCAAAAGCTCCGGTGGAATTTCCTGATAAACTTCCAGCATTCCTGCATTTACAATCCCCATGTCCAGGCCTGCCTTGATGGCATGGTATAAAAATGCCGAATGCATGGCTTCCCTTACGGTATTGTTACCCCTGAAAGAAAAGGAAATATTAGAAACCCCGCCACTTACTTTTGCATAAGGCAGGTTTTCTTTAATCCAGCGGGTGGCATTGATAAAATCGACCGCATAATTATTGTGTTCTTCCAAACCTGTAGCTACGGTAAGGATGTTCGGGTCAAAAATGATATCCTGGGCCGGAAAGCCAATTTCATCGACCAGTATGTCATAAGATCTTTTACAGATCTCTTTTCTTCTTTCAAAATTATCTGCCTGGCCAAGCTCATCAAAAGCCATTACCACTACAGCAGCGCCATAAGTCATGATCTTACGGGCACTTTCCCTGAATTTATCTTCTCCTTCTTTCAGTGAAATGGAGTTGACAATCCCTTTGCCCTGCAGGCATTTTAAGCCAGCTTCAATTACTGTCCATTTAGACGAGTCGACCATGATGGGCAGTTTGGAAATATCTGGTTCAGAAGCGATCAGGTTCAGGAACTTTGTCATCGAAGCTTCCGAATCGATCATCCCTTCATCCATGTTCACATCGATCACCTGCGCACCACCTTCTACCTGCTGACGGGCTACAGCCAGTGCTGCTTCAAAATCGCCGCCCAAAATCAGCTTGCTGAATTTAGGTGATCCGGTAATGTTGGTCCTTTCCCCGATGTTTACAAAAATGCTTTCCGGCGTAATGGTTACCGGCTCCAGCCCGCTTAAGCGCAGGTAAGGTTCAATATGCGGTATTTTGCGGGGTGCTACATTTTTCGCTTTTTTGGCAATGCAACCAATGTGCTCTGGTGTGGTACCACAGCAGCCACCTACAATGTTTACAAAACCATGCTGGATAAAATCTTCCACCAGGTGGGCCGTTTCATGTGGCATTTCGTCATAAGCACCAAATTCATTGGGCAAACCTGCATTCGGATAAGCCGAAACATAACATCCTGCTTTGGCAGAAAGTTCTTCAATATGGGGTCTCATGTCTTTGGCACCCAGGGCACAGTTAAAGCCAATGCTCAGTGGATTGGCATGCATTACAGAATTCAGGAAAGCTTCGGCCGTTTGGCCAGATAAAGTTCTTCCCGATGCATCAGTAATGGTACCAGAGATCATGATCTCTATTTTACGGCCAATTTCGGCTTCGTATTTCTTAATTGAAAATATGGCAGCCTTGGCATTCAGCGTATCAAAAATGGTTTCAATAAGGAGCAAATCTGCACCTCCATCTACCAATCCGCGTACCTGTTCGTCATAAGCTTCAACCAGTTCATCAAAGGTAATGGCCCTGAAACCCGGATCATTTACGTCAGGTGAAATGGAGAGGGTTCTGTTGGTTGGGCCCACTGCTCCGGCCACAAAACACTTGCGGTCGGGGTTGGCGGCCATAAATTCGTTTACCGCCTCTTTGGCAATTTTTGCCCCTTCAAAACTCATCTCATACGCAAGCGGTTCCATCTGGTAGTCGGCCAGGGAAATGCGCTGGGTACTGAAAGTATTGGTTTCAATAATGTCCGTACCGGCTTTTAAATACTCAGTATGGATTTCTTTAATGACATCCGGGCGTGTGATGCTCAGCATGTCATTGTTCCCTTTTACATCACAGGGGTGATCTTTGAAGCGTTCACCTCTGAAATCCTCTTCAGTTAAGGTGTAACGTTGTATCATGGTGCCCATTGCACCATCAATGATCAGGATACGTTTTTCTAACTCTTTTCTGATATCCATTTAACAATAATGATATGAGCAGGCAATAAGCTAAAGTTGATAGAGGCTATGGCCTAAACAAGTGCCGAACCTATTGCATGCAAAGCTTATTGGAGATTCTGGTTGGGAACAGATCCACTTATCTGTCAGGAAGTACAGCTGCATTTCCTGTAGAATGTAGCACCTTGTAAGCACAGGTTGCCAAGACTTCGCAGGGTCTAATCCCTCCATCTTTCTCTATAAGCAGTACAAAGGTGCAACAAAGAAAAATCATTTCCAAAAAAATGGTGTCTAAACCCCATAAAATTCCAGTACACTGGTAAAAAACAATTGGAATTAGAATAATATTTTGAATCCGTTACCTGCATATAACAGGTAAGATATGGATGGTTTTTAGTTGAAGCTCAAATTGAAGACTGAGACTGGCTGTTCACAAGTTTAGGGATTCTTCACACCTGGTTCACACCTCCTTCACATAAAACTCACAAACAGGTACCTTTTTGTGAAGAAAGTGTGGCTAATGTGTGAACTATGTGAGCAGGAGTTATAGGGAAGGACGCTTCAACGACGGGAGGGGGCTAAGACAATTAAGCCAGACAATGATTTCTGTGTTGCATACATTGTAATGTTTTGATTACTAAGATAATTAAAATTTGTTATTTAGAAATTTCATTTCTAAATCCTAAAATAATATTTTATTTTTGGCTTAATCATCCTTTAAACCAATATGAGCTATATTAACTTCTCATCCCCTCTACCTACCCTGAGTAGGTACATCATCATTTCATTTACCTTTATTTTGTGTACGCTTGGTTTTCAGGCACATGCACAATATTGTACCCCAAATCTTAACTGTACAGATGGTGATCTGATCCTGAATGTAAGCCTGTCTACCTTAAACAACTCCAGCACATGCGGTACAAATGGTTATAGCAATTTTACGGCTTTGGCTGCCCCGTCGCTGGCTATGGGCACAAGTTATCCTATTTCTGTAACTGTTGGTGCTGGCTGGTCATCTGAGGCTGTAAGTGTCTGGATTGATTACAATGGAAATGGAATTTTTGAAGCTTCAGAGTTTACCTATATTGGTGCTGGCAGCGGCAGTGTAGTTTCCGGAAATATTGCCATTCAGGCTACCACCTTAGGTTCAAAAAGAATGAGGGTGCGTGTGGCTGCAGTAGGAGCTATTGCTGCTACTGATGATATGGCATGTGATGCAATGCAGGAGTATGGTGAATTTGAAGATTATACAGTCAATATTGTTGCGGCAACAGCAACACCCAATGGCAATGGCATTTTGCATGTAAAGAAAAATGGGGCAGGTAATTTTAATGGCAACAGCTGGGCCAATGCCATTCCGGAACTGGCCGATGCGCTCAAGTTTGCAAAAATTCAGAATGCCATCATTCCGGGTACAGTCAAAGAAATCTGGGTGGCAAAGGGTACCTATAAGCCCATGTACAGTCCTGAGGATGGCCCTGATTTTGGGACAGATAAAGGCAGGGACAATGCTTTTCTGCTGGTAAAGGATGTAAAAGTTTATGGTGGTTTTGCGGGCACAGAAACCACCCTTTCCCAACGTGACCTGTCTGTAACAACAAATAAGAGCACATTAAGCGGAGATTTTAATGATGATGATGTTGTTACTGGTACAGGCAGCACCTTGAACATTTCGGGAAATACAGAGAACGCCTATCATGTCCTTGTTTCTGCCGGTGGGGCAGGAAATGCGGTATTAAATGGCTTTACCATTACAGGTGCATATGGTGCCAGCGGAACTGCCATCATAGTCAATACATTTAGTGTTTACAGAAATACGGGTGGGGGTATAATTAATACCAATGCTTCAAGCCCAACCGTAGCCAACTGTATCTTCATCAACAATATGGTGAAAGGAGGCTCTGGTGGTGCTATGTATAATTCTATATCGGCTAACCCGCTGGTGATGAATTGCAGTTTCATCAACAACTTTGCCAGCAATATTTCCGGTCAAGGCTGGGGCGATGAAGGCGGCGGCGGAATGTATAACCAGGGTTCGGCCCCTGTTATTGTCAATTGTACGTTTTACGGTAATTTAGCGACGGGAAACCGTAGTGGGGGGGCAATCAGTAACCTTCAGTCCATTCCAAGCATTATAAATACGGTCATATCCAATAACTCGGCAAGTGCTTCAAGTGGAATATACAGTCCCAATATGGGTACGCTTTTTATCCGCTATAGCCTGGTACAGGACATGCCGGCCGATGTTGCCAATCATAATTTAGATGGTACAGTAGATCCTTTGTTTACCAATCCGGCTACAGGAGATTACACTTTAAAATCAGGAAGTCCTGCGATCAATTCAGGAAGTAATGTATTATACGAAGCAGCCGACGGTAATGTGGGTAACAACAGTTTAGGTCTGGACAAGGACCTGGCCGGCAATCCCCGGTTGGCAGGTACAAATATAGACATAGGTGCTTACGAATCGCAAATTCAATCTCAAACCATCACTGCAGGAAATATTGTTAAAACTTACGGCGATGTAGCCTTTGTGCCGACCGCTACAGCAAGTTCAGGTCTGGAAGTCAGCTATGCATCTGCCGACAATACCATTGCTGAAGCCTTTCAGGATGCTGCAGATGGTAACAAATGGAAACTGAAAATCAAAAAAGCAGGTACAGTAAACATCACTGCAAGTCAGCCAGGTGGCAATGGTTATGACCCGGCCCCTGACGTTGTGTTCAGTTTAACGGTGAATAAAAGACCGGTAACCTTAAGCATCAAACCCGCAGCTACCTTTAGCAAGGTGTATGATGCCGGCACTGCAGGAACTTTTCTGGCAACAGACCTTATATTGGCCAGCGGCGATGTCATCAATAGCGATGAAGTGTTGTTGAGTTTAAGCTCCGGAGCTGCCCAATATGATACCAAAAACGCGGGAACCGGAAAAACAATTACCTTGCCAATTGCCAGTGTATCACTAAGCGGTGCGCAGGCTGGAAATTACAGCATTGCCAATTTAGCAGATCTGAGCAGCAGCAATGCAGAAATTACTGCTATGCCATTAACCATAACGGCCAGCAATGCCAGCAAAGTTTACGACGGTATTGCCTATGCCGGTGGTAACGGTGTAAGTTATGGTGCCTTTGCTGCTGGGGAAAGTAGTGCCGATCTCTCCGGACTGTTGTCCTATGGTGGAACAGCACAAAATGCTATAAATGCAGGTAGCTATACCATCATACCAGGTGGGCTAAGTTCAGGCAACTATGCCATTACTTATGTGAACGCTGAACTGACCATTTCCCAAAACCCCGTAAACACGCTTACATTTAACACACAGACTGCGGGCAGTACCCTTAACAAAACCTATGGTGATGCAGGCATCAATGCTGCTGCCAATGCCAGTTCTGGCCTCACTGTTCTTTACAGCAGTAGCAATACAGCAGTAGCCAGTGTAAATACTGCTGGCCAGGTTAGTTTCCTGGCTGCTGGTACTGCTACCATTACCGCCAGTCAGGCCGGCAATGCCAATTACGCTGCAGGAACAGCCATCAGTTTCCAGGTACAGGTGGCCAAAAAAATACTTACAGTTACTGCCAAGGATTTCAATAAAACCTACGATGGTCTGCCTTATACCGGTGGCAATGGCGTAAGTTATAGTGGCTTTGAAAATGGCGATGACTTCAGCGCTTTAACCGGAACAATTGGTTATATAGGCACTTCACAAGGGGCGCTAAATGCTGGCACCTATGCTATTGTTCCGACGGGGCTGACATCGGCCAATTATGATTTCGATTATAGGGGAGGAACACTGGGCATCACGCAATCTGCCAATAATGCAATAGTCTTTAACAGTCAGACTGCGGGCAGTACGCTTAACAAAACCTATGGTGATGCAGGCATCAACGCTGCCGCCAATGCCAGTTCTGGCCTCACTGTTCTTTACAGCAGCAGCAATACAGCAGTGGCCAGTGTTAACACGAGCGGCACTGTGCAGCTCCTTTCTTTCGGTACAGCAATTATAACAGCCAGTCAGCCAGGCAACATCAACTATGTAGCCGCCACACCGGTTAGCTTTACCGTCAATGTACAGAAAAAACAGCTTAGCATTACCGCCAAAAACGCCAGCAAAATTTATGATGGCAATATCTATACCGGTGGCGCAGGTGTAATTTACGACGGTTTCATTACTGGAGAAAATGAAAGCCATCTGCAGGGCGCACTTACCTATTCAGGTACTGCCCAGGGTGCTAAAAATGCAGGCAGCTATTTCATCAGCCCTGCAGGTTATACTTCCAGTAACTACGCCATCAGCTACCAGGATGGCAACCTGAGCATTGCCAAAGCAAGCCTTAATGTAACTGCAGCAGCAAAAAGCAAAACCTATGGCGATGACGATCCTGTATTCAATTACAACGCTACAGGTTTAATTGGTACAGATGGCCTTACCGGAAGCCTTACACGGGCCGCCGGCAATAACGCCACAACTTATGCCATTACCCAGGGAACTTTAACTGCAGGCAATAATTACACCATTGTTTATACCCCGGCCAATCTTACCATCGGTAAAGCCCAGTTAATGGTAACAGCCGAGGATAAACAGATGTGTCAGGGCGCAGCTTTACCGGCATTTACCGTAAGTTACAGCGGTTTCAAATACAACGATGGACCTGCCAGTCTGAACGCCGCCCAGCTAAACAGTACAGGAAACCAGTCTTCAGAAGCAGGTAATTATGTGATTTCCGCAAGCGGGGCCACAGCAGCCAATTATACTTTCAACTATGTGAACGGGACTTTAAAGATCAACCCCATGCCGGTGCTTACGGTTAATAGTGATAAAGGCAGTACTATCAGTAAAGGAGAAATTGTACAGCTGACTGTAACCGGAGCCATGAACTATAGCTGGACAGCAAACAGCAGCATCCTGGACGGACAGCAAACAGGCTTGCTAAGGGTAAGACCTAAAGAAACCACCACCTATACGGTAACCGGAACCAATGCCAGCGGTTGTAGCCAGCGCATTAGCTTTACCCTTACTGTATTGGATGATCTTGAAAAAATTAAGGCCAATAACATTCTTACACCCAACAATGACGGCTATAACGACAAATGGGTGGTAGATAATATTGATTTTTATCCCGACAATACGGTGAAAGTATTTGACAGATCGGGCAGGGTGGTTTATGCCAAAAAAGGATACGACAACAGCTGGGAAGGTACGCTGAATGGCACGGCCCTGGCAGAGGGTACCTATTACTATATTATTGATTTTGGTATAAACAAAAGACCATTTAAGGGATATATCACTTTAATCAGGGAAAACTAAGGAACCAACACAAGCTGTTGTTTTCCGTTAATGGTAAGGGTTAGATTAAGCTTGCCTTTCTCAAAATCATTGCCCTTGTTTTCCCGTATGCTGATCTCTGGAGCCTTCTGGCCGTCGTATGGATAAACTATACTGACAAAATTTTGTGTGCCGGCATTCTTTTTAGGCTTTTCAAATACGAAAGCAGGTCTTTTCAGCTCCTTATTGTAAACATAAGATACCTTTCCTTCTTCTTCATTGAGGCTGGTCCTGTCCGCATTCAACGATTGGATCATCAGGTTGTTACCATCTCTGTAAGTGGTGTAAACCCGGTTCTTTGTCTTATCGAAAACAGGGTTGCTGTCTTCTTTAAGCTGCCAGTGTACGCCCAGGTTTCCGGTAGCTTCGCCTATTGCCCTATCGATGACCAGAAAGTATTTTTTGTTGATGAAAAGTACACTGCGCTGATGGTCCAGATTCGGATAGCTTGGGTTGGTATAGGTAAGCACATCAAGGTTATTTCCTGTTTCCCATTTGTTTTGCCGGGCTTTGGTAATGACCATATTTTGATTGTCGAGTGTAAGCGTGCTGTGTATGCGGGTTTGACGGTACCAGTTCCGCAGTTTCATGATGGCTTCGTCGCCGCTATACACAAATACCCCGGCGTCTGGGGTAAAGTTTCTGCCCTTTATAAAAAGTTCAAAAGTCCCGTTATCCGGCTGGGCATGAAATTCTCCGGGAGGACTGGCTTTTAATACCATAACGGTTGCATTTTTATCCCATCCGCTTCTAAACGTATAAAAGCCTGCATTGCTCAATGCTTTGGATAAAAAGTTAGGCGCCTTACCTTGTTTGCCATCTGTAGCAAAATATTTTATGGCCTGGTTTGCCGGGAAAACCCGGGCCCAGCTGGCAAACTGTGCCATCCTGAAATTTTTATCTGTAATCCATGAATCTCCAAACATAGGGGTGTTATAATCTGGCAGTGAAATACTGATCAGCGCCATAATCATATTTTCTACAGTTTGTACATAAGATTGCGGAAATTCTTTTTCAAGGTTAACTCGTTTTGCAGAACCATAGGCCTTTAAGAAGATATCGATGGCAGCTACATGGTAAATTGGTGAAAGTTCAAACTGCATCCCATCGGCATAAACCTGTTTTTTGATCTCGGTGTTCAGCACCGATATGCCGGTTTGCCTCCATCTTGGTGAATCTTTAAATTCAGGGAAAGATACCCCTGCAAACAAGTTGCGTTGGGCTTCAAATAAACGGTGGTTTCCCTGTTCGGCATAATGCGTAGATAAATAATCGGCCTGTTGGTGGTAACTGTTTAAAAATTCCATTAAAAAGGCTGGGGTAAAGGCTGGCGAGTTTACAAATAAGCTGAAGGTTGGGGGAAGACTTTGTACCCTGTCCGACACTTCAAGGGGCCGCCACACAAATTTATCATTATCCTGCGACAGGCCCAATGGGTTTTTTCTGGCCCAATCGCTGTACTGATATACCCATTCTCTTGCATATTTTTCATCGCCCGTAGCGTGATAAACCAGGGCCATAGCCTGCCACCATTTTACACGGTGCAACTGCCAGCGTACTTCATTGTCTTTTACCGGCCACATCTGCCAGTTGATGTCTTTACCATAATCAAAATAGCCGTAGCCTTTGTGCGGTTGAAACTGGTGGACCAAAGCCTTGTCGGCCATTTCACGCGTAACCTTATCTATGGGCTGGCGTATATCGGCAGGCTTTTCTGCATTACTGAAATCAGGTTCCCTGGCCTTACTTTTTTCCCTGTAGTATGCCAGTAATGCTTTGGCCGCATCGTCATAGTTGCCGGCAGCAACTGCTTTATTAACCTTTTCCAGTCCGGAATACTCAAGGTTGATGTGGTCAAAATCTTTCCTGGTAATGGAAGAGCTTTGTGCAAGTATATTTCCCGACGATAGGGCAATTACAGCAAATACAATGATCCTTTTAAAAATTTTCGTAGTCATGCAATCTTTAAGATTTAGATTAATGGTTAGCATGGTGAAGG
Source organism: Pedobacter heparinus DSM 2366 (assembly GCF_000023825.1). Lineage (NCBI taxonomy): Bacteria > Pseudomonadati > Bacteroidota > Sphingobacteriia > Sphingobacteriales > Sphingobacteriaceae > Pedobacter > Pedobacter heparinus. The sequence goes on along the minus strand of NC_013061.1, from coordinate 4,555,883 downwards.
TAAGTATGAATACCTTTACTGACTTTCAATTTCTTTCAGAAATCATTTGAATTTGGTGAATTTAACGGATGGGATCATTTAATGGATCGGGACATAATCCATCGGCACCATATCGGCTACCTTTTCATAGGCCCAAAAGCCTTCATATAGCATGGCCCTGGAATCGTATATGCTGCCGTTTTCATAAAATCGTACCGTGTTTTGCGTTATGTTGGCTACAGATATTTCATAGTCTGGTATGTCGAGCGGACGGAATACCCAGAACCCTGTTTTAGAATAAGCCAGGGTTTCTTTCTCTTTGGTATAACTGATGGCCAGTGCTCCGCTGCAGTCCAGCAATTTTAAATTCTGGTTAAAAGTGGAGACCAGGCTGGCCGCTGAAATTTCTTTACGGTCAAGGTAGTCTACGTATCGGGGCATGTCCTGTTGTTTTATCCAGAAAGCGATCATTGCACTGTCCCGGAGCATGCTGCCCTTACCAATGACAGTTGATTTTGGCGGTGTTTTTAACCTGACCAGGTTTTTATGAATAATGCTGTCGGGGTAGCGGTTAGGGTTAGGTATTTTTATCATCCTGTTCAGGATAAAACCCTGCTCACTCACATTTCCTGCATACAGGGATCTGAAAAAGTGCTGGGAAGAACCATAATAAGCCGTTTCACGCTTATCAATGTATTTTTTCAGTTTTGCACCCGAAGCTTTTAATTCTTCAAAAAATGGATGTCCGGAAAAATAGATGATGCGGGTCCTTGAGTTGTATTCAAAGTTATCCAGCATATATTTTAAACGGTAACCCAAAGCCTTGTTTTCGACAATTAAAAATTCTGAGGTTTTTATGGTTAAGGTACTTTTGGTTACATCATAATCAATATTTAATACCTGGGGATTTAGTATTTTACATTGGGCAGCATTGGGTGTGGTGCCAATAAAGAATTCTTTAAACTGTTTGATGTATTTGGCCCGGTTTGGGTCTGCCCGGATCACTACCTCATTCAAAACTGTAGTACTTTCCTTTAAGATCAGCTCCACCTGAACAGATTTGTCAGAGATAATCACATTTTTTGAATAAGGAAGGTAACCCACCATTTGTACCATCAGGTCATAATTTCCCGGCTTCAGGTTATTGATCTTGAATTTCCCTTCAGCATCGGCTACTGTTGAAACCTTATAACCACTTAAATATACCCCCGCACCTGGCAGACTTTCTTTTTGATCTTTGACAGTACCGGTTATGGAGAATGAGTTTTGGGCGGATGAAGGAAAGCTTGTATATACGATAAGCAGAAATACCAGCAGGACTTTTGTCATGAATGCGAATGTAATGAATTGTATAGTTTTATCAATGCCAATTCATTACATTCTGTGTACTATAAAGCGTTCTTCACAATCTTCCCCAGCCGTTTTAAGTCAGACTCCAGTTTTTCATCCCATTTGAGCCCAAAATTTAAGCGCATGCAATTGTTAAACTGATTGTGTTGGGTAAACATGCGGCCGGGCGCAAAACTGATGTTCTGTTTGATGGCCTGGTTATAGAGCATTGCGGTATCTATTCTCTTATCGAGCTCCAGCCACAATACAAAGCCTCCCTGGGGTTGTGTTACCTTTGTGTTTTCGGGAAAGTAATCTGTTATTGCCCGCTGGTATTGAAGGCAGTTGGTATATAACTTATGTCTTAAAGTCCGCAGGTGATGGTCGTAACGCCCATGCTCCATAAAATCGGCAATTACTTCCTGGTAAAGCGGGGGTGTTGATATGGTTTGTAACAATTTCTGCCTGATGATCTTTTCTTTGAACTTCCCCGGAGCTACCCAGCCTACTCTGTAACCCGGAGCCAGGGACTTGGAAAAGGAACCGCACCACATGACCATTCCGGCCTCATCATAGTATTTGCAGGGTACCGGACGTGTAGTTCCGAAAAAAATATCGCCATAAAGGTCATCCTCAATCAATGGTATGTTATGCTGGGTAAGCAGCCTGACCACCTCTTTTTTATGCTCATCGGGCATACAGCTGCCGAGAGGATTGTTGAAATTGCTGACCAGGCAACAGGCTTTAATAACGGGCAGGATTTTTTTCAAAGCATCTATTTCAATCCCGGTAACCGGATGAGTAGGCAGTTCAATAATTTTTAGGCCCAGCTCGCGCGCCATCTGTAATATCCCAAAATATATAGGGCTTTCCAGGGCAATGGTATCACCAGGTTTGGTAACGGCAATAAAGCAATTGTACAGGGCATTCATAGCACCCGAGGTAGTTACCACATCATTCTCGGTGAGCTGACCGGCCCAAACAAAAGACCAGCGGGATATGTTCCGCCGTAAGTTTACACTGCCCTGTACAGGTTCGTAGGCCGTACCACTCCCTTCCAGGTTACGCATGGCTTTGATTACCCCTTTGTTTAATTTGGCAATAGGTAATAAGCCGTTGGCAGGTACACCTAAGGAAAACTTGGTAATGTCTTTGTAGTACAGGGTATCAAAAACCCTGGTGATCAGGTCTTCAGGATGTTTTTCTTTATCGTACAACTTTGGCTTGCTGGTATCGGGAATGGAAAGCCTGCGGCCATAAGAATTGCTGACATAATAGCCCGATTTAGGCCTGGATTCGATCAGCGATTTGCTTTCCAGTTCTAAAAATGCTTGTTTAACGGTATTCAGGCTTACATTGTAAATCTTTTGTACGGTACGGATAGAGGGCAATTTGTCGCCCACCTTGAGGGTTTCGGAAGCAATCTGCTGCTCAACCGTACCGGCAATTTTCAGGTACAATACTTCTTTTGACATGCTGCTGCTGTAATGTAGATAAATGTACGATTATTGGTAACAATTGTTTAGCCAGTTTACCAGCCTGGAGATGGCATTTTTAACATGGTTTTCCGTTGATATGCCATTGTCATCGAAGGTCCACTGCGCTTTAAAACGCTTTAAAGAAATGTTTATTAAGGTTTCACAAACCTGATCTTGTGCCAACTCCTTGTCGGTATGTACCTGTACCACTGCTTTTCCGGCATCATTGATATTTACAAAAGCATAAGCGATAATCTTACAATTTAATTCGGCGATGCCCAGGGGCAGGCCAAAATCGGCGTTAAGACCAGTGGTATGGATCGTTTTTTGAGTTCTGTACAGGTTGACGATTGATTTTAAGTCTGATAAAAATACCTCTCTAAATTTGATTTGGCTGTGTTCTTTTTCCTGTGCGACCATAATATTAAGAATTGTCTTACAAAATTAGACAGCTTAATGTTAGGTATACAGATACAAAAATGCATTAATTTATGGGTACAGATTTTTTAACTGGGTACCCCAGTTATTCTTCCCTATCCAGGACATGCTTGATTTTGTTCGCGTTTTCCATCAATTCGGTAAGGTAAGCCCAGTTCTCTTTTTCAATACAGGACTTAAATTTTCTGAGCTGGGTAATGTGCTCGTTCAGTACATCCAGCACGTTTTCTTTGTTTTGCTTAAAGATGGGCATCCACATAGCAGGGCTACTTTTTGCCAACCTTACTGTACTTTCAAAACCGGCACTGGCCAGTTCAAATATGGCATTTTCTTCTTTCTCTTTTTCCAGTACAGTGTTGGCCAATGCAAAAGAAGTAATATGGGAAATGTGGCTGACATAAGCTACATGGACATCATGGTCTTTTCCCTCCATATATACATTGTACATGCCAAGCAGGGTATACAACTTTTCAACGGTTGCCAGTGCATCTTTATCGCTTTCTGCTGCATTGCAGATCACATTGGCCCGGCCATGGAATGCATCGTTCGTAGCTGCTTCCGGCCCGCTGAATTCGGTACCCCACATAGGGTGTGTAGCAATGTACCTGCCTCTGTGGGGATGTCCCTTTACCGCATCAAGCAAAGATGTTTTAGTAGAGCCGGTATCCAGTACGATCTGGTGTTTTACCTGATCCAGTATCTGTGGCAATAATACGGTACAGACACTTACCGGAGCACTCAGTATGACCAGGTCGGCCTTGGCTACTGCTGTATTCAGGTCTGTTATTTCATCTGCAATTCCAAGCTCCAGCGCCTTTTGTGTATGTGCTTCCTGATTGTCTACACCATATACTTTTGTGGCAAAGCCTTTTTGCTTTAATACTAAAGCCATGGAACCTCCAATAAGTCCGAGGCCGACTACTGCTATCTTCATTATTTAATATTATAAAGTTCTGTATAAGTTATTTATTGATCCGGTTTATGGCCTGTTCAAACCTGGAGAGGTCGCCACAAAGGCTGATCCTGATGTACCGCAGGCCCTGGCTTCCAAATATACCTCCAGGTGTAAGGAAAACGCCCGATCCATATAGCACTTCGTCACTAAGTGCATAAGCATCTTCATAATGATCAGGAATTTTTGCCCATACAAATAAACCAACCTGTTTAAGCGAATAGCTACAGCCCAGGATATCGAGTATGCGGTATACTTTAGCTCTCCTTTCTGCGTAAATGCCATTGATATGGCTATACCAGTCGGAACCAAGGCTCAAAGCTTTTGCTGCGGCCAGTTGCAGGGGCATAAACATGCCGCTGTCCATATTGCTCTTAAACCTAAGTACCTCTTCAATGCGTTCTTTTGCACCGCACAGCACACCAATACGCCAGCCGGCCATATTGTGTGATTTGCTTAAAGAGTTCAATTCCAATACCACTTCTTTTGCACCTGGTACTGCCAAAAGGCTTATCGGTTCATCATTCAGGATAAAACTATAAGGATTGTCATGTACCAACAGAATGTGATGTTCCTTTGCAAAACGGACAAGAGCCTCAAATAGGTCCTGGCCAACAGGCTGGCCTGTTGGCATATTTGGGTAATTTACGAACATGAGTTTCACCCGGCTCAGATCTGTTGCGGCCAATGCCTCCAGATCCGGATACCAGTTTTGCGCTTCCTGTAAAATGTAATTCACAGGTTTACCACCTGCAAGTTTAACCGCGCTGCCGTAAGTAGGGTAACCCGGATCAGGGATCAATGCTTCGTCGCCCTCATCCAGATAAGTCATACAGATGTGCATGATCCCTTCTTTGGACCCAAGCAGTGGTAATATTTCTGTATCAGGATGAAGGGTTACATGATACCACTGCTGATACCAGTCTGCAAAACCCTGTCGCAATGCAGGTATGCCTTTATAGCCCTGATAGCCATGTACCCCTGGTTTGGCGGCTTCTTCCTGCAATGTTTTGATGACATCGGGATGTGGTGGAAGATCGGGGCTACCGATACCTAAGTTAATGATGTTTTTGCCTTCTTTATTCAGGGATTCGATTTCCCTTAATTTTTGGGAGAAGTAGTATTCACTGATACCCTCCAGTCTTTTTGCAATCATTATAAAAAAATTTTGTCAAGGTGTGCGGCAGTAATAGCTGATAATTGCAAATTTTTTGGCCATACAGCACTTTGCGTAAATATATGTTCATTTATTTTATCTAAAAAATTAAGTTGCTTATTGCTGCAAATTTAAGTTGGTGCTGACAAAGAAATTAAGGAAATACCCGGACGGGGAATGCTGGCCTGGAAAAGAGTGGGAAAGTTGAGGGTTATGTATAGGCTGTTTGTTAATAATTTGGAAAAATTTAGTTAATATTGGGTATGTTCTTTTGCGAAGAGAGGGGAACATCCATTATGCATCAGGAAAGGGGAAGTAATTCAAATGAAATTCAGCTGCTGATTGCGCTTAAATCGGGAGACCGGCTTGCATTTGAAAAAATTTACCAGAGCTATAGCCCCAGGATCTTCCTGAATATCTTAAAGATGGTGAAATCTGTTGAAGATGCCCAGGAAATCCTGCAGGATGTATTCATTAAGGTCTGGGAAAAGCGGGGCCTTATTGATCCCGAACAATCCTTTAAATCTTATTTATTTCAGATTTCCAAATTCACTGTGTATAACTTTATCCGCAAGCTCAATCTGGATAAAAAGCTAAAAACTTATCTCAGTCTCGAAAACACAGAGTTGTATACACATATTGAGGAAGGAATCGCCTACAGGGAAAATGATCAGTTTATCCTCAATGCAATTGAGGAATTACCCAGCCAGCGAAAGCAAATCTATAAATTGTGCAAAATTGAAGGTAAAAGTTATGCAGAGGTGGGTAAACAACTGGGAATTTCTTCTTCTACAATTAATGATCATATTGTTAAGGCTACAAAATTTTTAAAACAACGCCATGCATCTTTCGGTGCTGCGGTTACTTTGACCGTAATTTCAGTGTTTTTAAAAAATCTTTAAAAAATATTCTATTTCAGAGCAGATGCTCTGCATTTTTCAAGTGTATTAGCTGTAAATGGATAAGACTTGGAAAATTTAGATAAGATAGAAACCTCCTTTTACAAATACCTGAACAATGAATTGGGGGAAGAAGAGGCGAGACAATTTCTTGAACATTTGCAGTCAGGTGCCGACAAGGACGTCTTTTTGCAATTGATAGAAAATGGTCTGGAAGGGCCGCTTGCTGATCAGTTGCTGGGCAAACCTGAACTTTTTACCTTGCTAAACCAGTCTTTTGCAAAAGTGGTTCACACCATTGATACTAAATCCGAAAAGAGCATCACTAAGTTATGGCCAGGTATTGCTGCCGGGATAGCAGCAGCAGTTGCTTTGATTATACTTGGTATTTATATTTTTAATGCGGTACCTAAGTCTGAACCTGGTTCGGGACCTGAGTATGTAAACAGCATCAAGCCAGGAAAAATGGGGGCCACATTAACACTGGCCAACGGAAAAACAATCGGATTGTCCGATGCCGCAAATGGCGAGCTTGCCAAAGAAGCTGGCATCAGTGTAACCAAAATGGCAAACGGACAGCTGGTTTATGAAATTGAAGAGGGAAATGGTGATCCGAGCAAAACCAATACCCTAACTACTGCTAAAGGTGAGACCTATATTTTAACCTTACCCGATAAAACTAAAGTATGGATGAATGCGGCTTCAAGCCTCACCTACGCTGCGGGCTTAAATCAAAGGGAGCGTAAAGTTATGCTTAAAGGGGAAGCCTATTTTCAGGTAGCCGAAGATAAGACCCGCCCCTTTATTGTAGAGAGCGGGGGACAAAAAATTGAGGTACTGGGTACGTGGTTCAATGTGAATGCTTATCCCGATGAAGAGAAAGTAACAACTACACTTTTGAAAGGCAGTGTAAAAGTATCCGGAAAACCAGGATCCAAAATCTTAAAGCCGGGAGACCAGTCGGCAGTAAATGAAAAATCGATTTCAATTACTGAAGTAGATACGGAGCGTGCGGTAGCCTGGAAGGACAATAAGTTTCTTTTTGAAAATGATGATATCCGGTATATCATGCGCATGATTGAACGCTGGTATAATGTGGAGGTAGTTTATATAGGAGAAATGCCAACAGAGAAATTCGGAGGGGGAGTATCCCGCTTTGACAATGTTTCGCAGGTATTGAAAATATTGGAATCTACCGGAGGTGCGCATTTTAAGATTGAAGGCAGGAGAATTTTGGTATCAAAATAAATAGAATCATCTACGATAAACAATGGACAGATTATTAACCCTAAAATCAAAAATGGAGAAATGTTTACAAAAGGATAACTAAAGCCGCCGGGGGCCAGGTAAAAAATAACCAGAAGTGTTACTAGCACTCCTGGTGTATGTTCGGTCTACGCCAATAAAAATTAACCGTTAACCGCAGATGCCCGGAGTTTTCGAGGCAACAGGCATGCTGCTCAACCAAACAAGTACTAATGTATAGAATTTATACGAAGAAACTGGTCATGCCCGAGCGGTATGCCCGTAAAATTTTGCTAATTATGCGATTTACCACCGTTATATTAATAGCATCCCTTATGCAGGTGAGTGCCACCACGCTGGCCCAAAAAATCAGTCTGTCTAAAACAAACGCTTCTTTAAAAGCAGTAATTAAAGAGATAAGGGCACAAAGTGGTTACGAATTCATCTATACCGAAAGCGTTTTAAAGGAAGCATTACCTGTAACGATCAACATTAAAGCACTTAACTTTGAGGAGGTGCTGGAGCAGATTTTCAGGAATCAGCCGCTGAGTTTTTCTATTGACAGCAAAACGGTCATCATCAAACAAAAAGATAAAAACTTATTTGAACAATTAGCTGCCCGATTTCAGGCAATTGATATTCGGGGTCGTGTGCTGGATGAAAACAGCCAGCCGATGTACGGAGCTACAGTGAAGGTTAAAGGAACCAGCAGGGTTGCCACAACAAATGGCGAGGGTATATTTACACTCAGGGGTATCGATGAGAATGCTACACTGGAAGTTTCTTACCTGGGATACCAGGTAAAAGAAATAAAAGTAACCAAAGATACCCGCGACCTTACAATCAGGCTGCTGCTTGCCGACAGCAAACTGAACGAGGTGGTTGTTACTGCATTGGGTATCAAGAGAGAAGAAAGGGCATTAGGCTATGCCATTACTAAAATAGACAGCAACCAAATTACCAATGCACCAGCGGGAAACTGGATTGATGCCCTTTCGGGAAAGGTTGCAGGTTTAAATATGGTAAGGTCAAACGGAGGACCTGCCGGTTCAAACAAAATTATTTTGCGCGGAGAGAACAACCTGACAGGAGGGGCCGACAACGAAGCCCTGATTGTAATAGACGGCGTGGTCGTAAATAATGGCAGTGGCAGAAGAACTGCAACTGGAGGATCTGCAGCTGCACCATCGGATGGGATACAGCCAACTGATTTTGGAAGCGGGATTAATGACCTTAATCCTGAAGATATTGAAAGTATTACGGTGCTTAAAGGCCCCGGTGCTGCAGCGTTATACGGGCAACGCGGCGCAAATGGAGCGATCATTGTCACTACCAAATCGGGCAGTGCAAAAAGCCGCGGTGTAAGTATAACCCTAAACGCTAATGCCGCATTTGAAAGCGCTAACCGGTGGCCAGATTTACAATATGAATATGGACAGGGGCAAAGTGGTGCCGATACCTACGGATATGGCCTGAACAGTGCCAGTAGTTTGGCTTTTGGCCCAAGGTTTAACGGACAGTCTTTTGTACAGTACGACCCGGTAACACAGGCTGCGGCTACAGAAGCTACACCCTGGGTTCCTTATAAAAACCAGATCAGGGAGTTTTTTGAAACCGGGAAAACTTTTACAAATTCTATCAGTATTAGCGGAAATATCAAAAAGAATACGACTTTCCGTGTTTCTGCAACACATGCTGATAACGAGTGGATCATTCCGAATACAGGCTATAAACGTAACAATATCTCCTTCTCGGCCAACAGTAAAATTACTTCAAAACTAAGCCTGACTGTAAAAGGAGGGTACACGAATAGGGAAAGTGATAATTTACCCGGAATGGGGTACGGAAACCAATCCGTAATGTACTGGTATGTGTTTTGGGTGCCAAATGCCGATATCAATTGGTTGCGAAACTATTGGACAAACGGTAAAGAATACAGGGAACTTAAAGATGTTTTTACTGCATCGCCAGAAAATCCTTACGCCATTTCGTATGAGTTTATCAATGGTTCAAAACGCAATGGCATAACTGGTAATGCACAGTTAAATTATGCTTTTACCAAAGCGCTGAGCTTGCAGTTAAGGGCAACTTTAGACCGCACCATTGATGACAGGGTGCAAAAACGCCCGTGGACGGCGGCGCGCTTAGCTACTGGTTCTTATCGTACCCAGGATATTGTTTCTAAAGAATACAGTGGTGATTTCTTATTGAAGTACAACAAACAACTGAATAAGGATTTTAGTATTACCGCAACAGTTGGTGGCAGTATGCTTAAGAACCGCTATTCCAAGAAAGAAACAAGAGCTGATGGATTGATAGAGCCAAATGTTTATAGCTTTGATAATGCTGAAAACCCGCTGGTATATGTACCAGATACTTCACGTTTCTCATTGAACAGTGTGTATGGCTTGTTTTCTGCTTCCTATAAAAGTTATCTTTATTTAGATGTAACCAGTCGCATGGATTGGAACAGTACCCTGGCCAATCCATTTAGAGAGAAAAGCACAGGTTTTTTTTATCCATCTGCGAACCTGAGCTTTATTGCCTCCGATTATTTTAGTTTACCTAAAACCATCAGCTTTGCAAAGCTAAGACTTTCGGTTTCTCAGGTGGGTAGCGGTGGTACAATACCTTACCGTACTGCCTATTTATATGGTTTGGCAGCTAACGGAACCTACCCAAATGGTTCGTTACAAAATCCAACTACAATACCCAATCCTGATTTACAACCGCTAAAAACTACTGCTTACGAAATAGGTGCAGACATTAAGTTGTTTAAGAACCGTTTGGGTATTGATATTGCTGCTTATGCAGGAAATACCAAAAACCAGATTTTAGAACGTATTGTCGACCGCTCATCAGGTTATACCCGTCAGATTATTAATGCCGGGCAGATCGATAACTCTGGTTTGGAAGTGGCAATGAACGGCACACTCATACAAAGCAAGAGTTTTAAATGGACGACTTTTATGACTTTTGCTACCAATAAAAATAAGATCATTGCCTTAGCCAATAACGATACTACCGTATTGTTGCGTTCAAGTGCAGTAGGCGGTGCGCAAATTATAGCAAAGGTTGGTGGTAGCATGGGCGATATGTATGGTACAGGGTTTTTACGTGCTCCGGATGGGCAGGTAGTCTATAACCCTACTACAGGTATTCCGCTGCTGTCAGGCACTCCGGTCTATCTGGGCAATACCATTCCCAAATATAAAGCGAGTATAGGTACTGAGTTTAGCTATAAACAATTTAAGTTAAATGTATTGTTTGATGCACAAAAAGGCGGGGTGGCCCATTCCTATACCCATGGTCGCCTGGCCGATTTTGGTAAACTTTCAGCTACCTTACCTGGTCGTTACAGCGGTATAACCGGTAAGGGTGTTGTGGATAACGGGGATGGAACGTATAGCCCAAATACAACTATAGCTACAGATATTACCTCGTTTTATAATACGACTATGGGAACCCTTAATGGCGAAGGCGCAACCTATAAAACCGACTTTATTAAATTCAGGGAAGCGAGGTTTGATTATACGCTGCCAAAATCGCTGTTAAGATCAATAAAAATATCCAGGGCAACTATAGGTGTGTATGGGCGTAACCTCGTGATCTGGTCCAACTGGCCTATGTTCGATCCTGAGTTTGGTACTTTGAGCGGTACTGATATTGTACAGGGATTTGAGATCGGACAGTTCCCCTCAACCCGTACTTATGGTTTTAATTTAGTGATAGGTATTAATTAATATAGCAATGAAAAGAACAATATACATCATTACCCTTTTATCATTTGTATCGGGCTTTTTTGCTTGCGATAAAGGATTTGACCGTGAAAATACCGATCCTATAAACATCATCAGCTCCTCACCGGATAAGCTGCTGGCCCCGGCATTGGTAAATGTTTTAACAGGCAACATGCTGCGTAACCGTAACTTTAATAACGAGCTGATGCAGGTAACGGTAACACAAAGTGAAGATGATTTTACTGTGTTTAGATATAATTTCAGACCAAACACTGCAGATTATACCTGGAATATCTGGTATCCGGAACTCACCAACTTCAGGGATATTTACGAGATCGCTTCCAGGCCCGAATATCAGAACGATTCCTATAAGGGCATTTCACTGGTATGCGAAGCCTGGGTTTTTTCTTTACTTACGGATACCTATGGTGATGTGCCATTTAAAGAGGCCAACCAGGGGAAAATAGGTTTGGTAGAGCCCGTGTTTGACAGTCAGAAAGAAATTTACACCGCTTTGCTGGCCAGGTTAGAAGAAGCGAATACTTTGCTGACAGGGAATGTGCCCATCGATGCCGCAAGTGACCCAATTTATAAAGGCGACATTGGGCTTTGGCGCAAGTTCTGTAATGGCTTGCACCTGCGTCTGCTATTGCGTTTATCCGGAAAACAGGAAGTGGCCGGTATCATGATTGCCAAAATCAAGGAAATGGTAGACACAAATCCATCAAAATATCCGTTGTTTACATCAAATGCAGAATCGGCAGTGCTAAAATGGACCGGCGCTACTACCACTACAGATCCTTATACTAACCCTTATGTGATCAATTTGCGTGAAAATGACTTCACCATACCTTCTATGTGTAATTTCTTTATACTTAAGCTGAATGACTGGAATGATCCACGGATAGATATTGGTGCAACTTACGGGGCTAACGCCCGTAACAGGCTGGGCATAGCAGCAGGTACCGGTGGTTTTATTGGTATAGACAGTGGTTACGAACCAGGCAGCAAGGAACAGAAACAATCGTATTTTTATTCGTTTGGCAACTCGGAATTTTCTATACAGAAAAGTCCGCTGACCGGTATTGTTATGACTTATGCCGAATTACAGTTTATACTGGCAGAGGCAGCGGCCAAAGGTTGGATTTCGGGTTCTGCCCAGACCTTCTATTATACAGGTATAGCAAGTGCGATTAATTATTGGGTGCCAAACTTTAGTACAAACATCTCAGGAACACAGTTTACCGGTTATATAGCCAATGCAGGTATTGCCTGGGATAATAACCTGCCCTTAAATGCGGCCACGGGAGATAGTAAAATGGAGCGCATCCATCTCCAAAAGTATTACAGTCTTTTTCTTACCGATTTTCAGCAATGGTTCGAATACCGCCGTACCGGGCATCCGATATTGCCCAAAGGTGAAGGCTTAAAAAACGGAGGGAAAATGCCTGCCAGGATGAATTACCCGGTCTATGTACAATCGGCCAATCCAACCAACTATAGTAAAGCTGTAGCCAATATGGGCGGAGACGATATGAATACTTTGGTTTGGTGGCAGAAACCTTAATAAATAAGATTTAAGATAATTTAAAATATTTATAACGATGAAAACGCTAATACACCATATTATCTTGCTGTTTTCAGCTTTGTTTCTCTTAGCTGGTTGCGATAAAACAGGAAATTTCCCCGGTGCCGAGGTAAATCCGCATATAGCCATTTACGATTTAAGGAGCTTTTATAAAGGAGCTGATTATCCACTTACACAATCGTCTATGCTTGGTTCAATTGGTGTTACCGGCGTAGTTGTTTCAGATCATAGCGGTAAAAACATGACCTCTGGCCTGCTAATGGTACAAAACAAGTGGAGATTAAACGAGCTTAGGGGCATTGCTATTGATATTGGGGCCGATGCTGCAAACTATGTTCCCGGTGATTCGGTGACTGTAAACCTGGTTGGCGGTGTGATGAAACAAGTTGACGGAATGCTGCGGGTTACCGGGGTCAATGGTTCAGCAGTGGTAAAGGTAGCTTCCGGTAAAAACATTCCGGTTAACCGGGTTCCCAGTAGTTTCATTCTGGCTAACCCTGATAAATACGAAAGCACCGAGATTGTAATTGTAAAAGGGGGTTTTGATCCTATACCAGCACCAACAGATACTTATAGCGGCGATAAATTAGTAAATGATGGTTTTGGTAATTTTACCTTACATACTACAGCAGCGGCAACCTTTGCCAATACCCCTTTACCAGGAATGGCCAATTTCTTTGGTGTACTGGAATATTCAAAAGGTTCAGATGGCAAAAACATACCTCATTTGCGAATCCGAAAACCAGCCGACATCAGGGTGTTAAGCTCTACGGTTACAAGGGCAGCTATTGTAATTTCCGGATTTTTGGCCATGCCAGAAGGTACGCCATCTACCAATGGCGAATACATACAATTTTTGGCAACACGGGATATTGATTTCTCTGTAACGCCATATTGTGTGGTAACCCATAATACCAACTCTGCCTATCAGCCAACGGGTGTACCACTTAATGGCTGGGCTACAACAGGCAGACGTTCCTACAAATTTGATTTAAAAGCAGGAACGGTAGCAAAAGGGCAGTATTTTTATGTAGGCGGAAATTCCAATAAATTGATTAACGGAGTAGGCTCTACCAGTATTGCAAATGGCAAGTGGATTGTAGCTAAAAATACCGGAAGCTCGGCAGGTGATGGCCTTGGCGACATCAATGCCGATTTGTTGTTAAACGGAACCAGTGGTTTTGCAGATGGCATTGCAGTGTTTGAAGGACTTACAGTTACAAAAAATACAACCCCAATAGATGTGATTATTACGGGAGCAAACGGAGCAATCTATAACCTGGCGCAAGAGGCAGGTTTGCGTATTGCCAACACAGATTGGTATGATATTGTAAACCCTGTTACATTAGAGCCACAGCCATTGTATAAACAAGGCTCAAACACCATTTGTTTAAGTCGCCCGGCACCCACAAATGCAGGATTCTTCTATAAGCTGGGCGGAGTGTATAATATACGCTTAGGGCGCTGGGTAACAGCAAGATCACAAAATAGGGTAGATTTAGAAATTACCTCTGTACTTGATGAATTGGAAAAAGAATTTCCTGCAGGAACCGGTACTACTCCTGGTATAGTACCAACTAAAGTTGTAGAGTAACCCGTATATTTAACAATAGCATTATAACCAGGTGCTTCCACAAAAAAGAGGGAAGCACCTTATCAACAAAACATAAGATGAACAGAATTACATTTTTCCTTATTGCGCTCTTTCTGCAACTGAACCTCCGGCCCGAGGGGTATGCGCAAACAAAACCTGCTGATAAAAACGCAGGAAAGACATTGCGCATCATGAGTTATAACATCCACCATGCAAACCCGCCATCCAAACCAGACCTGATTGATCTGGATGCCATTGCCCGGGTGATCACAGCTAGTAAGGCAGACATTGTAGCACTACAGGAAGTAGAAACCGGTGTAAGCCGGAGCGGAGGGGCAAACGAAGCGAAGATACTTGCAGAAAAAACAGGATTTCAGTACCATTTTTTTAAAGCCATCGATTACGATGGCGGTGATTATGGGATTGCCATACTGAGCCGTTACCCATTAAAGGAGATCAGACTGGTACCACTGCCACAGCAAATCACTGCCGAAAAACGTATATTGGGTTATGCCACCATAAAGGTAGGTAAACAGAAAATCATATTTGCAAATACCCACCTCGATGCAAGCAGGACAGATGAAAACAGGCTCGTCCAGATGCAAAGCATCCTTAAAGAATTTGAGCATGCTGCGCTGCCGGTAATTTTATGTGGCGACTTAAACAGCGTTGCTGGTTCATCAGTGATCAGTTTACTTGATGCGCAGTTTAAACGTACCTGTACAGAAAATTGTCCTCCTACCTCGCCCCAGATTAACCCCCGTCGTACTATAGATTATATCGCCACCAAAAATGTAACCTGGCCTTTGCTGGAATATCAGGTAATAGCAGAAACTTATGCTTCAGATCACAGACCTGTAATGGCAATTTTTAACCTGGAAAAATAACATGCACCTTTCTTTTAGCTGCCTGCTTACAGGCTTTCTGTCATTTTTTTTACTGACCCCAACTGTGTATGCCAGACCAGATCAGGGGGCGGCCGAAGCTTTTCTTAAACGTATAGTTAAGGACCATGCTGCCGATTTTGAGATCAGTTATATCGCTGCTGCAGCCAATGGCAACGACAGGTATGAACTGGAGAGCAAAAACAATAAGATTGTACTGAGCGGGAACAACAACATTTCCATAGCCAGTGCGCTAAACCATTACCTGCGCTATTACGCAGGCTGCCTGATTTCCTGGAATGGCAGTAACCTGAAATTACCGGCTAAATTGCCTGCAATTCCTGTTAAAGTAAGCAAAACATCGCCTTACAAGTACCGTTACTACCTGAACTATTGTACCTTTAATTACTCTATGAGCTGGTGGGACTGGCAGCGCTGGCAGTGGGAAATAGATTTTATGGCCCTGAACGGCATCAATATGCCACTGGCCATTACCGGTCAGAACGCAGTGTGGAGCCGCGTGTATAAAGAACTTGGCTTTACCGATAAAGAACTGGAAAATTTTTTTACCGGCCCTGCTTATTTCAACTGGTTTTATATGGGTAATATTGATGGCTGGGGCGGCCCACTTCCAAAAAGCCAGATGCTGGCCCATGAGGCACTCCAAAAAAAGATCCTGGAACGTGAGCGTTCCTTTGGGATGACACCTATCCTGCCGGCCTTTACCGGTCATGTTCCTCCTGCTTTTAAGGATAAGTTTCCGAAAGCAAAGCTCAAAAAGACCAATTGGACAACATTTCCTTCAGTATATATTTTGGATCCGGAAGATGAACTTTTTACTACTATCGGCAAACGCTTTATTGAAGAAGAAGTAAAAACATTTGGCACTGATCATTTATACACCGCTGATACCTTTAATGAGAATACGCCCCCAACCTCCGATTCGCTATACCTGAGCAATGTGAGCAAAAAAGTATACCAGTCGATGGCCCTGGCAGACCCTGAAGCCACCTGGATTATGCAGGGATGGTTATTTTATCATGGTGAAAAATTCTGGAAACCTACACAGATCAAAGCATTGTTAAATGCTATACCCAATGATAAAATGATTGTACTTGACTTGTGGAGTGAAAACCATCCGGTATGGCAGCGCACAGCTGCATATTACGGAAAACCATGGATCTGGAACATGCTGCACAATTTTGGCGGCAACATCAGTTTATATGGCCGTATGGATGAAGTGGCTTCTGGTGCAATTAAAGCAAAACAGGCGGCAAATTCGGGTAACATGGTTGGCATAGGGCTGACTCCTGAAGCCATAGAACAAAATCCGGTGATGTACCAGTTGATGCTGGATAATATCTGGACAGATGAGCCTATAAATGTAACGGCCTGGTTAAAAAATTATAGCCGCCAGCGTTATGGGGCCCAAAATGCATTGGCCGAACAAGCCTGGCAAATTTTGTACAAGACGGTTTATACCGGTGGGATTTTACCAGGAGGTCCTGAATCTATTCTTACCGGCAGGCCCACCATGGCCGAAAGCACGCGCAGCACACGTCCAAAAAAGAACTATAAACCGGCAGAACTGATCCCCGCATGGGAGGCACTCCTCAAAGCTTCACAACAGTTAAGTACGGATGGTTTTAAGTACGACCTGGTTGATGTTACCCGGCAGGTATTGGTGAACTATGCCGATACCCTGCAAAGACAGTTTGCCCAGGCCTATCAGGGAAAAGATGGCAAAAAATTCGACAGACTGAGCGGGGATTTCTTAGCCGTAATGGACGATGTAGATTACCTTTTAGCAACGCGTAAGGATTTTTTGCTGGGTAAATGGCTTAATGAAGCAAAAAGAATGGGGACTACAGCTGAAGAAAAGAAACGCTATGAAAGAAATGCCCGAAACCTGATCACCTTATGGGCTGATCAAAACAGTAGTCTGAATGAATACTCCTGCAGACAATGGTCTGGCCTGATCTCTTCTTTTTACAAACCACGCTGGCAGCAGTTCTTTAGTTATGCCAAACAGCAACTTAAATCAGGTGCAAAGCTTGACCAGAAAGTATTTGAAGAAAAAATGAAACGCTGGGAATGGGATTGGGTAAATAAAAATGATGTGTTTACCGAACAACCCAGCGGAAATGAGATTAAGACTGCTGAAAGCCTCTATAAAAAATATATCGCTCAGTTAAAAAAAACGTACAACTAAACAAGCCCGTCAGTAGTCACAGCAGTCAATTTTTCTTACCTTTATTCAAAAAAAGGATTTATATGAATACTGAAAAAGCCATTCTGGCCGGCGGTTGCTTTTGGGGAGTAGAAGAACTGATCCGGCATTATCCGGGTGTTATTTCGACTGTAGTAGGATATACAGGTGGGGATGTACTCAATGCAACTTACCGCAATCATGGAACACATGCTGAAGGTATTGCAGTTGTATTTGATCCCGCCAAGTTATCCTATCGTAGGCTGCTGGAGTATTTTTTCCAGATCCATGACCCAACAACGCGGAACAGACAGGGAAATGACATAGGTACATCTTATCGATCGGCAATTTTTTTTATGGACGAGACTCAACGGGAAACCGCAGAAGCTTTAATTGCAGAAATGGA
Organism: Pedobacter heparinus DSM 2366; assembly: GCF_000023825.1. Classification (NCBI taxonomy): domain Bacteria; kingdom Pseudomonadati; phylum Bacteroidota; class Sphingobacteriia; order Sphingobacteriales; family Sphingobacteriaceae; genus Pedobacter; species Pedobacter heparinus. The sequence goes on along the minus strand of NC_013061.1, from coordinate 4,537,986 downwards.
AGCTTCAGGGATATGGCCGGGAAAAATTGTAACGGAAGTTGTGCCTGCAACTGATTTTTGGGATGCCGAAGAAGAGCATCAGGATTATCTGCAGAAAAATCCCTATGGATATACCTGTCACTTTGAGAGGCCCGACTGGAAATTATAAGTTCATCAGCTTCGTATAAAATCTATTTGACTTCTGAAGGTATTTTGACAAGATTTACTTCAGTTACATTTTTGATTAAAGTTTTATCGGTTGAATAGCTTACTGGTCCCGCGGCAGCTGTACCGGTATATATTCCATTCATAAAAACACAGTTTGCAATGGGCGATTTCACATCGATCAGGTTAAGCCCGTCTCCAACAATGTTCATGACGTAAATGTTATGGATAAGTCCGGGTAGCGGTGGTTTTCCATAGGCCCGGTTGCCAAGCAGCACAGTGTAAGGGCTTCCATTATATGGCGCTTGAATGTTGGGATCTGCTGCGGTTGTTACCCCGTTAATGTATACATGATGAATGCTCGCACTGTCACTTGCCCTGATGCCTACTCCGGTATAATTCGTTTTGATATTGGTAATATATACGTGTTCAATATGATCTTCTGGCCCGGTGTGTTTGGTAGAAGTAATCTGATAAGAGTTGATGTTGCCGTTCGAATGAAATTCCGGCCCTAAGTCAAGTGCCGAAAGCGCAATACAGTCGTCGCCGTTTACAGCGGTAATATTATCTATCCGAAAATATTTACAACCCTCCCTTAGGTTGATTGCGTCGTTATTATAAGTGTATATCCTTTTGTCATTGAAATCCCTAAACTGGGGAGTGTAAAACCGGAGATCTGATAATTCTGCATGATGCACGCGTTCGAAGGTAACGGCCCAGGCATGGGCGTATGCTATCTGCACATTTTTTAATTTAAAACCGTCAACATAAGCCATCAATACCATAAAGTTACGCCAGTCGGATTGCTGTTTTCTGTTTTCCTTACCGGCATCCGTACCGTAACTGCTCCTGTCCTTATTGTGGGTAGGTGTAGCAGTCAGGCTTAGCTTTCTGAAGCCGTCTCCAGTTGCCCTGGGATTGGCTGCACCTTTTAATACAACATCCCCAATGCCGATGATCGAGATGTTTTTATTCCATACAGGATTCGTGATCCCGATACCTGCATTGTCACTGCGAAACATGTTATCGCGACAACTATCCGATAGCTGGATCACGCAGTTTTCTAGAATCACGGTCATCTCTGAAGGAAGCAATATAGCCTGGTCTATTTTCCAGATCGTGGTTCCGTTTGCGTTTCTTTGTGGAATGGTAATGCTATTGGTAGTGCCTTTTGCAGCATTTACAGCCGCTTGTATGCGGTGCGTATCACTGCCCTTAAAATCATTTGGTCCAATTGGAGCTAAAGCCGCTTGGGCAAACTGTTTTTTTTGAACTCGAGTCTGTGCAACTACAAATTGAGTAGAAATCAGCCAGGAAAGGGTGAGGAGGACACAATAAAATCTCATAAAGTTGCATTTATAGCATATTGTCAGGGCGTTTTTTTGTTAAAAAAAGCCGTACATTTTTGTACGGCTTTTCTATAGCTCTTTTGTGTATTTACCTTCTGTCTCCAAATATCCTTAACAGATAAATAAAGATGTTCAAAAAGTCGAGATAAAGTGACAATGCACCCATGATGGCTAATTTCTTAGTATCCGCATCCATTTGTGCACCGTTTGCTTCCAGGCCTTCACCAATTCTTTTCAGCTTCTGAACATCGTAAGCAGTTAAAGCAGTAAATATGGCAATGCCGATAAAAGCCATGAACAGACTAAAGTTTGCACTTTGAATGAACATATTTACTACACTTGCAATGATTAAGCCTACAACTCCGATCATTAATATAGGGCCAAATTTGCTCAGGTCTATATTGGTGGTATAGCCCATTATGGCCATAATCCCAAATATACCTGCGGCACCAATAAAACAGCTCAATACAGAAGTAGAGGTATAAACAAGTAAAATAAAACTTAAGCTTAGACCAGTCAAAACTGAATATAGAACGAATACTCCTACTAAAGCACCATATGAAAGTCGGTTAAGGCCAGCGCTCATCAATAAAACCAATCCAAGAGGAGCAAAAGTGGCTATCCATCCCAATGTTGTAGGTCTTAAAGTTTCAGGATTTCTCAAGAAAGAAGAGAATTCGGCATTGGCGGACATAAAGTATGCGGAAAATGTAGAGAGACTTAAGGCTACAAACATCCATAAGAAAACGTTAGCAAAGAATTTCTTAGCAACTACTCCGGTTTGAGGCTGTACAAAAACTGATTTTTGCGCCCAATCGTAATTATTGTTATTATCCATTTGTTTTAAAATTTATTTAAAGGTACTAATAGTTTGATTCATACAAAAGCTATGCCCCGAGCCTTTTTGTCAGGGTTTCTTCAACTTTTTTGAAAAATTGCAATGGTTTTAAGGTCCTCCATGCCAAATCGTCAAGCTGCCCGCCAAAGTTGATATAATAATCAATATTGTTGCTTTTAAATTCGTTGATCACATGTTCCTGGAAGTTTATGCCGGTAATCCAGCCTTCTTCAACCTCCTGGAACCACTCTTCGTAATAACTGTCTTCAGAAGAATGGAAGTTCAATATATTTTCCCCTATCAAGATGAACTTGTTGATCCCCTCATCCATCATCAGCTCCAGAATTTCACGTTTTAAAAGCATAATGTCATTGTTGATGGCATCGTTCCATTCGCCAATAAATTCTATAATGGCGTAATTTCTATCGTAATCAACGTACAATACTTTCAGGTATAGCGTATTGGACCCAAAATCATCCCATTGGGGATGGATCAGGAAGTTGTATAGCTGCTTGTCGAAATAAAACTCTGAGTATTCCGTATTGTAAAATGGCGAACGCTCATCTTCAGCCGCAATGTAATCGTCGCGCCAGAGATAATAAGGTTCAATTTCGTGCATGATATCCGGTTATTTGTGACTGGCTTCAACAGCCTTGCGGACACTTCCGTAACGGATCAGTAAATCAGCAGCATGATCATGGTCGATGTTCAATTCGTCCATCACCATTTGTGTGCCCCTGTCAACCAGTTTATGGTTGGTAAGTTGCATATCTACCATTTTATTACCTTTTACCCTACCCAGCCTGATCATTACCGTAGTGCTTAACATGTTGAGCACCAGTTTTTGTGCTGTTCCTGATTTCATGCGGGTAGAGCCCGTTAGAAACTCAGGGCCAACCACTACTTCTACAGGGTAATCGCTCTCGGCTGCAATTGGCCCACCTTCATTGCATACGATGCAGCCGGTAAGCACCCCATGTTCACGGGCAGTATGAAGACCGCCAATAACATAAGGGGTAGTGCCCGACGCAGCAAGCCCTACAAGGCAATCTTTAGCATTGATATTGTATTCCTGCAGGTCTACCCATGCCTGTGCCGCATCATCTTCTGCATTTTCAACAGCTTTTCTGATGGCAGTATCGCCACCGGCAATTATGCCAACTAACCAATCAAAAGGAACGCCAAATGTTGGCGGGCATTCTGAAGCGTCTACTACACCCAAACGACCGCTGGTGCCTGCTCCGATATAAAATAACCTTCCTCCGTTTACCATGCGCTCAGCAACTGCAGTAGCCAGCTTTTCTATCTGCGGGATTGCCTTTTCTACTGCCTGGGGAACGATTTTATCCTCCTCATTTATTCCCTTCAGAATTTCAAGTACAGACATTTGGTCGATATCATGATACTTTGATTCTTGCTCGGTTACTCTTATCATATTCTTTTATTTTTTTTCTTGGTTTATTCTTGTTTAATTTTATTGCCAGTCCTTAGCCACCTTGTAAAGTTTAGTTCCCGGGCAGACAGTTCTGTGCATCTCTATCTACAAAAGTCACTGGTATTTTCCTAATGTTTCATAAAATTCGGCATTTTCTTTCTAAACAAGAAATATATACATAAAATCAACATAAATTATACGGAAATAAGCCCTGTTCCGGATGATTGTAAAAAATGTCAAACAATAACAAATGAACATCGTTTAATTTATTAATTGACAGGGTAATTTTATAACTTTACCCAGCATTTACTCATGAAGAAGAATACCCGTTATAATGTCTTAATAGCCCTCACTTATTCCGTTACATTGATTGGCGGAATGTTTTTTGGCTATAAATTTTTAAAGGACCAGGGGTTTCAATTTCAAAAGCCGGTTCAGTTTGCTGATAGTAACGCAGAAAAGGTAGATGAAATTATCCACATCATCAATAAAAATTATGTGGATGAAATAAATGCCGATTCACTGACCCATTTGCCGATTGATAGTTTACTGCATCAGCTTGACCCGCACAGTATATACCTGCCCCCGGCTAAAGCAAACGAGATGGCGGAAACATTGGGTGGTAATTTTGAAGGTATTGGTGTCGAATATTATATATTGAAAGATACTTTGCTGATCACCAATGTAGTAAAAGACGGGCCAGCATTTAACGCCGGCATCAGGCAGGGAGATAAAATATTGAAGATCGATACTGCTACAGTGAGTGGGAAAGCCCTGCCAAGGGATCAGATGATCGGACGGATAAGGGGCCGTAAAGGGACCGCGGTGAGATTGACCATTGTGCATCCGGGTGATAACCAGCCAGTAGTGTTTACCGTAAACCGGAACAGGGTAAAAGTAAGCAGTATTGACGCTGCTTATATGCTGAACCCCGAAACCGCTTACATCAGGATCAGTAAGTTTGGTGCAGATACAGACAAGGACTTTATTGAATCGGTAAGAACACTCAAGGTAAAAGGAATGAAAAAACTGATCCTTGACCTGAGAGATAACGGGGGAGGATATCTGAGCGCAGCAACAGGCCTTGCCAACCAGATTTTGCCCGAAAATAAGCTAATTGTGTATACAGAGGGTAAACATGAACCGCGGACAGATTATGTAGCTACCGGTGGAGGGGAGTTTGAACAGGGCAAACTTGCCGTGCTGATTAATGAAAACTCTGCTTCGGCCAGTGAAATTCTTGCCGGTGCAGTACAGGACTGGGGTAGGGGAGTTATTATAGGGCGCCGTTCTTTTGGTAAAGGCCTGGTACAGGAACAATTCCCTTTTGGGGATGGTTCTGCTTTAAACCTGACGATAGCCAGGTATTATACCCCTTCGGGGAAAAGTATACAAAAGTCTTATAAAAAGGGCTACAACGCTTATCAGAATGAGATTGAAGATCGGTTTAATGATGGTGAGCTTACTTCAGAGACACTAACCGGAGCAAAGGATAGTTTGCAACGTAAAAACTATACGCGCGGGGGTATACAGCCTGATGTTTACGTTAAACTGGATACAAATGGCTATAACCGGTTTTACAGTAAACTGGTGGCTAAAAAGATACTTTTCGACTTTGTATACGATGTATTGGGCAGCAGGTACAATGCCGCACAATTAGAACAAAAAATGAATGTATTTGCGATCACTGAGACAGATTATAATGATTTTTTGAAATATATCCAAAACCGCCACATCCCGATAGACTCAAAACAATTGTATATTGCTAAGCCGCTGATCTATAACGACCTTAAATTGTTACTCTATAAATATCACCTTGGTGATGCCGGTTATTATAAGGCGCTGAACCTACATGATCCGATGGTAAAGCAAGCAGTTACGAGTTTGCAATAAACTATTTTTGTCTGAAATAGATCTGGATAGGCACCCCGCTAAAATCAAAATTTTCACGCAGCTTGTTTTCAATAAACCTTTTATAGGGTTCTTTAATGTATTGCGGAAGGTTACAGAAGAATGCAAACATAGGGGAGCTTGCGTTGATCTGGGTAATGTACTTGACTTTAATGTACTTCCCTTTTAATGCTGGTGGAGGATAGTTTTCGATGATAGGCAGCATCACATCATTTAATTTTGATGTGGGTATTTTCTTGCCCCTGTTTTTAAATACATCCAGTGCAGTTTCTACGGCCTGGAAAATACGTTGCTTATTTAATGCGGAAATAAAGATGATGGGAATATCGGTAAAGGGCTGTAGTTTCTGGCGGATCTGATCTTCAAAGATATTTACAGTTTTGCTGTTTTTCTCTACCAGGTCCCATTTGTTGACCAGGATAACAATACCTTTCTTGTTTTTCTCGGCAAGGTGAAAAATGTTTACATCCTGCGATTCCAGACCTTCCATGGCATCTATCATCAGGATCACAACATCGGCCTCTTCAAGCGCCTTAATGGTACGCATTACCGAGTAAAATTCTATATTTTCCTTAACCTTGGTTTTTTTACGGAGGCCGGCAGTGTCAATGAACATAAATTCATGACCAAACTGGTTGTAATGAATGTGAATGGAATCCCTTGTCGTGCCGGCAATAGGGGTCACGATATTTCTTTCTTTGCCCATCAAAGCATTGATCAGGGAAGACTTACCCACATTTGGCCTTCCAACAATGGTGATCTTAGGCAATGCATTTTCTTCTTCAGGAACATCTTCAAAGTGTTTGATCACCTCATCAAGCAGGTCTCCGGTGCCTGATCCTGTCATAGAAGATATGGGGTGGATCTCACCCAGGCCAAAACCATAAAATACTGCGGCATCGTTTTGCAGCTGAGTGTTGTCAACCTTGTTCACAACAATGAATACAGGTTTTTTACTTCTCCTGAGCAATTGGGCAATCTCATCGTCCAGGTCGGTAATGCCTGTGGTTACATCAACCATAAAAAGCAGTACAGTAGCTTCTTCTATGGCAATGATCACCTGCTCACGGATGGCAGCTTCAAAAACATCTTCCGAATTGGCCACATAACCACCTGTATCAATAACCGTAAACTGTTTGTCTGTCCACTCGGCTACACCATAATGACGGTCGCGTGTTACCCCGCTAAAATCATCAACAATGGCTTTACGACTTTCTGTTAAGCGGTTAAAAAGGGTAGATTTGCCTACGTTTGGTCTTCCGACAATTGCAATAATATTTGACATGGGTATTTTATACGAATATTTTAAAAGCCACAAAGATACATAATCCCATTGATATGGCTGAGTTTAGTTTTTTAGTTAGTCGTAGCCAAAGCTTTTAAGGTAGTTCTTTTTGCTGCGCCAATCGGGGATTACCTTTACAAAAGTTTCCAGGAAAACTTTCTGATCCAGAAATTTTTCGATGTCCTTGCGGGATTCCATTCCCACTTTTTTAAGCATTGCACCACCAGTGCCAATCAGAATGTTCTTTTGTGAATCGCGTTCCACAACAATTTCTGCGGTAATGCGAACCATTGGGCCGCTTTTACTTTGCTCTTCTTTAAAGGCTGTAACGATTACCTCTGTGCTATAGGGGATTTCTTTTTTGTAGTTGAAAAATATCTTTTCTCTTATGATCTCCGAAACGAAGAAGCGCTGGCTGCGGTCGGTCAGGTCTTCTTTGTCATAGAAAGGCGCATGTTCCGGCAAGTAATCCAGTACCATGCTCATGATACCCTCCAGGTTGTACTGGTGCAGGGCAGAAATGGCAAAAATATGTTTGGGATTCAATTTCTCCTGCCAGTAGGCTACTTTTTCATCCACCTGCTCCTGAGTAGCATTGTCAATTTTATTTAAAAGCACCACCAATGGGATTTCAGTATTGGTGATTTTTTCCAGCACATCATTTTCATCATGCTGCTCATTGATATCCGTTACAAACAGGATCAGATCGGCATCAGTTAATGCACCTTTTACAGAATTCATCATCGAATCCTGTAAGCCGTATAGCGGTTTTATGATGCCCGGGGTATCAGAAAAAACAATCTGATAACTTTCTTCGTTCACAATCCCTAAAATCCGGTGACGCGTAGTCTGCGCTTTTGGAGTGATGATAGAAAGTTTTTCACCCACCAGGGCATTCATTAGGGTTGATTTGCCCACATTGGGCTTACCGATGATACTTACAAAACCTGCTTTATGCGACATGAAAATATTTTTTAAAATAAATTTGCACCGCAAAGAAACGAATTATATCTTTGCATTCCAATTCGGAAGAAGAGTTAAGGATTTAACAGACACTAACGAAATTGTATATAGTGCGGGGTGGAGCAGTTGGTAGCTCGTCGGGCTCATAACCCGAAGGTCATCAGTTCGAGTCTGGTCCCCGCTACCTAAAAAGTTCGCAGCTTTAATTCAGCTGAGGCAACTTTTAAAATGGCCCGTTCGTCTAGGGGTGAGGACGCCAGATTTTCATTCTGGAAACAGGGGTTCGATTCCCCTACGGGCTACTTCAATAGATGTCAAACGACATCAAGAGGCTGTAAATCTAAGATTTACGGCTTTTTTGCTTTATGGGGTTTCCCGTTTGATGAACAAAATGACATAATTCAAGTGAGTAATTCAGTGGGTGGGTTAAAACGTAAAAATTACTCACTGGAGCTCCTGGAAAACAGGGATTTTTGGCATGGGAATCAAACTCATATTCCCTAAGGGAAACGAGCCTGATTTTTACTGTTTGATTTTTTAATTAGCTGTAATACAGTATATTTATATTAAGCGCGTCTTGATTTACACCTAGCTGCAAGCTTAATTTTGTTCGCAATTTAAGCTTGTTTTATGGAAACAAATTACAGCGTGCTTTTCTATCTGAAAAAGCCAAAGCTTGTATCTTCTTTATTTTGATTAACATAAGTCTTATTTAGGGTTATAACTTCGCCCAATGATTTACTTAGATTTTCTATAATTTAAACTAATATATTATTAAAAGTAGAGCGGTAAGATTAACTACACCGCTCTACTTAAATTCGTTAATTGGACAGATAAGTGCTTAAATATCCGCTATTTAAAGTGTAATTCCAACGAATCTGGTCAGCTTTGCCATCGCCATTGATATCGTAAAAATAAAAATAGGTATCTGTACTTTGCGATGTTCCTCTAAGCGAATAAATTGGTCCTTCAAAACTATTTCCAGCACCTGAATAATAAACTTTTAATTTTCCGAGAAAGTTTGCTGGGTTCCAATAGATCTTATCAGCACTGCCATCTCCATTGATATCAGCAAAGAAAAACTTAGTTGTTGTAGCCGTACCTGAAGCTCCAGAATTGCTAAAAGATGCTGATGGGGTAAATAAACCATTTCCATCAGAGAGATAAACCATCGTTTTTCCTGAATTTAATGTTGGCTGCCACATTATTTTATCACATTTGTTATCATTGTTTACATCTGCATAATAAAAATTTGTACCTGCTGTTGTGCTTGCTCCGTCGGTATCAACTACTGCTGTAGCATTAAAGCTTCCTGCAGTTGTAGCTAGGTTTATTCTGGTTCGGCCAGAGTCATAGGAGGCAGTCCACCTAATTTTATCTGCTTTTCCATCGCCATTTACATCAGCCAAATGGTAAAGTGTTGTACTGGTCGTACTTCCATTTTCAGGGTTTTCAATGGCCGTAGTACTAAAATTGCCGGCACTTGTTGCCAAAAAGACCCGTGTATGACCTGTTGCAAGTGTTGGCTCCCATACCATTACATCATCCTTACCATCACCGTTCACATCTCCATAGCAATAAATTGTTCCTGGTAGGGTAGAGGCAGCTCCTGTAATTTTTGCGGCATAGGTAAATGTTCCATCTCCATTAGAAAGATATACAGCTGGTTTTCCACTATCAGCACCATAATTCCAATAGATTTTATCCATTTTTCCATCACCGTTAACATCACCAAAATTAAAGTCTGTATTTGGGCTAGCGCTTGTACCATGACTGTCTTCTGTTGGCTCTGCAAACACTGCGGGAACGTAGGTCGCCATCACTGCCCAGTGATCTGAAGGCCAAAGGCCGCCTGGACCAGGTTGGTCCATCACCTCCCAAGATAAAAATCCCATTTTTCGATTGCTCATCATCCAATCTATCTTTGTATTTCCGATGGCATCCCAACCATGAAAAGTTAAATCGCCCAAACTATCGCCAAGTGCATCAATCACATCTAGACTTGTTTTATAATATTCAATCTCTGCAGTTCCTGGTTGTGCATTAAAATCTCCGAATGTGATGAGGGGAAAATTACTGGTATTTTTAGCCTGAATAACTGCAACGATAGCTTTCGCATCAGACATTCTATTTGTTGATCCAGCTGGAGACCAATGGCTGTTGGTTACAAAATATTGATTGTTTGTAACGATATCCTTAAAGACCGCCCAGATCATACTTTGGGCAGTTCCAGGCTCCATTGCTGAAAAACCTGAGCTCATTAGGGTAAACCTTGTTTTTTTATAGAAAATTAGTTTCGGCGTTACTGTTGATGTAGTTGTGGCTACACCATAAGTTGCCGCCAATTGATCAGTAAACCATTGGGTAATAACAGGATCGGAAGTTTCTTGTAAACCGACAAGGTCTGGTGATTTAGCAAGGATTAAATCACGAATTTTTACTTTTCTTTGGTCTAAGGTTTCTGGATCGCCAGTTTCGGTATGTCGAACATTAAACGACATTACTTTAAATTCGTTAAGTGGTGGTAGGGCCATTGTAGCGTTCAAATTAGAGATTTGCCGACGAATGGTAGGTTTAAATTCTAACTGATTTGTTTCCGCTATCTTTTCACAAGCTGCAAATGCAAATAGCATAATTAGTAACATCAACTGTAAAACAGTTTTTCGCAGCTCTAAAACAGGTTGCTGCTTTTTGTGCCAAGTAGTAGGTACTTTTAAATAATTGTTCATAGTGAATGGGTTTAATTATAATTTGGTTGAAGTTTAATCGTTTAAACTATTGGATTAAATCATGATATAAAATTTGACAAATGAGGCAACGCTGCCATGAGCACTTTTAGCTTTTATAATCAGTTATTTAGTGTGCATTTTAAAATTGGCGAAGAGGGGTGAGTCAAAATAGTTTATCCACTACGAACTTACTTTAGTTTAATGATGATGTCATCTAATAAAAATCGTGTTTTGTTGTTTGCTATTGATGCGGGATCAGAAGAGAAAGCGATCCTGCTGTTAGGTGCAACATTATTCAATACCACGGTATATTCATCAAATTTTTGGAAAGAACTGACAATAGAAACTTTTTTACTATCTTTCTTTGTGATGGCCGCTAAATTAGAAATGGCACCTTTGGTTGAAAAATCTGCACCCTGAATAACTTCAACAACAACATCTTCGCAAAAAGTGCTGTTACCTTCCGAATAAACGGCAGCTTTGAATGTAACTTCTACAGAAGTAGATGTGCCTGTATAACTCAGCGGAGCACTGTACAAGGTACCCACCGCACTGGAACCGCCAATTTTTATGTATCCAGGGCGTGTGGAGGTATTGCCATTTTTCCCCCAATACTCCATTCCCACACCTATGGTGTATTCTCTTGCTACATTTCCACCATCAAAAATATTGAATTCGCCACTCAGGTCGCAAAATGTCTGGCCTAAGGCAACATCTTCTGTATTGGCTCCTGAAGCTTTTTGCCAGTTCGCCCGGCCTAGTGCCGTACCAACCGTGTAGCCACCGGCGCTAAATACGATGTCGCCGCCGTGTACAAAATTGGAAAAATCCTGCGAAAGGAGAATATCACCCGATTTTGATGGATTGGTCGTCGTTACAGGCTGTGCAGAAAGGGTTTTAAAGTGTGCTGCGCTACTCAAAATGCCGCTTGCATTATCTTTAACTTTTAAATAGTAGTCTGTATTGTTTTTTAAACCGGAAAAGGTAAAACGCAATGGTTTTGGCAGACTCGCTGTAGAGGCAGCGAAAATTCCTGTAACATTGGTCCAGCTGACTTCTAAATCTGTACAGGCTTCATTTTTATAAAGCGACAGATTAAAAGAGTTGGCAATTTCGGTGTCCATTTTAGCGAAGTCGGTGAACGACCATTCAGCGGTGATCGTAGAATTGGAAGTATGAACAGGTTTGATGTATAGGATTTCAAAATCCGGTTCCACAATCCCGTAATTGGGGATGATCCTTGCTTTATTCGCATTTTTAGTGACAAAAGACCATGCTGATGTGGCTGAATATGGGAAATTTGCCCTTACCCGGGCATAATAAGATTGTCTGGGGTTTAAATTTCCGAATTCAAAATAATCATTTTTGTTGGTCGTATAAGTAAATAAAGGGTTATCTGAATTCGGATCAGCTAGTAACTGTACTGTATAAGAAGAGGCATTTTCTATAAAGTCCCAGGCAATAACAATGCTTTTACTGGTATATTCCAGTAACTGTACATTTTCTGGAATATGTTGCTTGTGCGCGTCACTAATGTCCATGTCCTGTTGATTCTTGCAGGACACCACCGCACTTATCATTAACATTATAAATGTTAAATGCACGAATGAAAGTTTCTTTGTCATAACGGTTAAATTAATAGGTAACAATGATGTCGTCTATATACAATCTGGAGGCCTGAACAGTACCGGCCTGGTTGGTACTCTCAGGAAGCAAGATGGCCAGGGATGAAGCATTTGTTGCGTTTTTAATAACGCAGCTCACCTCCACCCAGGTTAGCGTATTCATTTCCAGTGGAATTGACTCCTTGTTGGTCAGCAAATTGAGATTGGCAATGTTCACACCCAACACGCTTTTTGGAAACAGTCCGACCAGTACCGATGAAGGGAACGGCGCATTGTAAAACGCTACTTTAAAGGTGACTAAAATATCTTTTGTTTCGCCAGCACCAAGGGCCAGTCCTGGCGTAATAATAGAGCCAAACTCCGTTGCGGTAGCACTGGTGGCACCCAGTTGCAGATAACCCGGACGCATGTAATTTCTAACACCCAGCCAGTTTTCCAATCCCATTTCTTTGTACAGGGTAGGGTTTGAAGTTCTGATGGTAGAAGTTACCCCGGATCCGTTAGCGCCGTTTGTTCCTACCACACATAATATCGTCTCATCAGCCAGGGACATTTCTGCAATTGCTTTTGTAGAAGTTACACCGTCTTTATTACCAATACAGTCACCTCCCCAAAGAAACTTCGCGAAATTCTGTTGAACGAGTGTAGTCCCATTTGCCGTGATGGTTTGTATCGTTCCAAAGTCCTGGTTGTTTACTTTTACCTGGATTAATAATTCGCCTTGTGTGGTTGGTGTTCCTGAAACAGGGAGGTAAAGATAGCCGTCACCGCGGTCGGTAATGGTACCCTGGTTTCCATTAAACTGCAGACCTGCGGCACCTTTGCCCGTCAGGCTTACCTGTACAGGAAAGGATTCATTGCCGATTGCCTTTCTGTATGGTATTTTGATCTGCAGATTTGAATTTTGTTGAGCGATCAGTGTCCCCGTAAGCGCAAGGTACTTGCCATTCGGATATTTATACCACTCAAACAGTCCGTTGTTTTGCCGTACTTTAAGCGGAACGTTGGCCTGACCCGCACCATTTAGATAAATTGTGCCTTCACGTTTTTCGCTGATGTTCTGTAAACAGGTAACTTTTATTTTTTGATAGGATTTGCCGTCTCCCGTTCCGGAAGAAGGTTCAACTTTTATCCATTCATTGCCCGCAGGAATATCAATTGACCAATCTCCGGTTGCCCGTATGGTAAATTCTTTAGATTCTTCGAAGTAATTAAAGGATAGTTCATCTAAGTTTCGCTTTAAAAAAGGTTCATCCTCGTTTTTACTACAGGAGTAAAAGCAGGTGTTTAAAGCCAACAATAGAAATAAGCATAAATAATTTGGATATTTCATATTTATTCAATTTTACTTTGTTAGACATTGGTCTATCCAATAGAATATATATAAACTGAAACATTCCGACTTGCAGGAGCAAATATTGATTAAATATTTATGATTTCCAAAAATACAGAGATTTTTCTTTGATTATTTAAACGTTTAATTATATTTGTTTAATCGTTTAACTAAACGAGTAACTAACCAAATATAAATCTATAAAATAGTACCTCTATAAACCACAAACGGACGACTTGCATCGTAACAAAAAATTAAACCGGGTAAACTAAATTAAATTATGGAAGTGATTTTTAAATTCATTCGAGGAAGTGAGTATAAGACTTTTTTGCGCTATATCTCATTTTGTTTCGTATTGCTGTCCTCGATATGTCTGCGGGCCGGGGCACAGGAGCGTGCTCTAGAAGGGCGCGTGTATGATGAAGAAGGAAAAGTGCCGATGGCCGGAGTAACTGTTAAGGTCAAAGGAAAAAGCAATTCAACAGTAACCAATCAAAAAGGTGGTTTTTTAATTAAAGTTAGCCCCTCAGATACACTGCTGGTGGCTTATGTGGGCTATACAAGAATCCAGCGCATATACTCAGGTGAGAAAACCATTGATTTTGTCCTGAAGGAAGAAAAATTAATGATGGATGAGGTGGTAGTGGTAGGCTATGGCGTGTTGAAGAAAAAGGCTGTCGTAGGTGCTGTGTCAGAAATTAGCGGTGATGACATTAAGGACAGGCCCACACCGAATATAACCAGGGCATTACAGGGGCAGGTGCCGGGCTTAAACATTATCCAGGCCGATGGGAAGCCCAATCACGGAGGGAACCTGACGATACGTGGTCAGAACAACAGCTTTAAAGCAAGGAAAGTTGGGGGTGGGGAATACAGCAACAGCTTAGGACAAGGTGGAGGTGCTTTGGTATTGATCGATGGTGCCGAAGGAGACATCAATACCGTAAATCCTGAAGATATTGCCAGTGTAAGTGTTTTAAAAGATGCTTCTTCGGCTGCCGTTTATGGCGCAAGGGGAGCTTTCGGCGTGATATTGATCACTACTAAAAAACCTAAAGGTAATGCGCCAAAGATATCTTATAGTTATGCCCGCTCTATTATGGAAAGGACAGTGCTGTGGGAAGACCATATTGTTTCAGATCCGGTAGCCTGGGTAGACGGTTTTAGGGAGGCCTATTTGAATGCCATGCCAAATGGTACCGTGCCCTCATTGATGAACAATTACTTTCCTTATTCGGACAGCTGGTTTCAGGAATTAAAACGCAGGCAGGCTGATCCGACTTTAGATGATTATAATATTGATGCCAATGGAAATTACGTTTACTATGGTTCAACCAATTGGTTAGCAGAGTTCTATAAAAGAAGCAACAGCGCTAACGTACATTCCCTTAATTTTTCAGGAGGTAATGAATCTTCCAGTTATTACTTATCAGGCCGGGCTTACGAGCAGGATGGTATTTATAAAGTAGGAAATGAAGATTTTAATAAATACAACCTTCGCGGTAAGGGGAGTTTAAAATTAAAGCCCTGGTTAACTTTAGACAACAATACCAGTCTAAACATTAACAACTATTTGCAACCCATGATGCATTACGGGCAGAACGTAGTTGGCCGTCAGATTGATTTATTTGGTTTTCCGGTAGCTACGATTAAAAACCCGGATGACAGCTGGACACAAACTGCCGCCAAAGTAGGTTATGCGGCCTTTGCTGAAGGAACATCTTTTCAGGACAACAAGTCCATGGAAATCGCCAATACCACTTCGCTGTTGGTAGATATCATCCCCAGTGTTTTTAATGTAAGGGGCGACTTTACCTATAAGGCAATCCGTGCGCAAAGACAGCGTTCGGAAAACCTATATACTTTTTATACCGGATTAAATGCTTCGGGAAAAGATTATAACGATTCATCATTTGAAGACTGGAGATACGATACAGACTATATATCTGCAAATATGGTGGGTACCTATACGCCGAAACTTGCTGATGGTCACAATTTGAACATCATTGCGGGATGGAACCTGGAAGACAGTCGGTATAAAACCCAAAAGACTTACAGGACGGGGAACCTTTATCCTTCAAAGCCAGGCTTTACATTGATGGACGGAGAGTATTATTCCACTTTATCAGGGGGCAATTCATGGGGCCTGATCGGGGCATTTAGCCGCATCAATTATAATTATAAGAACAGGTACCTATCTGAAATTTCTGTCAGGTACGATGGCTCTTCCAAATTTCCTAAAGATTCTCAATGGGGATTTTTCCCTTCTGCATCGTTAGGATGGAATGTTTCTGAGGAATCATTTGTAAAAAAAGCAACTGGTAACTGGTTGAACAATTTGAAGATCAGGGCCAGTGTAGGCTCTTTGGGGAATGCAAACATCAGTCCTTATCAGTTTTTAGAGACGATGTCTTTCAGTAAGACTTCAGTGCTCATCAATGGAAACCGTGTACCTTATACGGAAGCTCCATCACTTATTCCTGACGGAATTACCTGGGAAAAGGTGACTACTTATAACCTGGGCCTCGACCTGGCGGTGCTGAACAACAGGTTGAATTTTGTTGGCGATATTTATAGCAGGTATACGGATGACCTTTATACCGTAGGGCCTAACCTGCCACAGGTTCTTGGAAGTTCGGCCCCGAAAGGGAACTTCGCAAGTTTAAAAACTACGGGCTGGGAAGCCAGTCTGACCTGGAAGGATAATTTTGAAGTGCGCCAGTCGCCGTTTAATTACAGTGTAAAAGCAATGTTGTGGGACAGTCGCAGTTGGGTGACCGATTATTACAATGCCAATGGTGACCTGACCACCTACTATGAAGGAATGGAACTCGGTGAGATGTGGGGTTTCAGAACTGCCGGTATTTATGCCAGCAATGCGGAAGCGAAAAACGGACCTGCTTACAATTTCTTTAAGAACGGTGAAATGTTTGAAGCTTATGCGGGAGATTTAAGATTTGTAGACATTGATGGAGACGGGATCATGACCAAAGGCGACCGCACGTTGAGCAGCCATGGTGATATGGAAATTATTGGCAATACCTCTTCAAGATACCAGTTTGGATTTAATCTTTCCGCCAATTGGAAAGGGTTCGGACTGTCGGCATTTTTCCAGGGTGTATTGAAAAAACAATGGTATCCCTGGACAGAGTCTGGGTTTTTCTGGGGGCAGCATAACCGCGCTTATGGCTTCCTGATGGAATCGCAAACCGGTGACCATATTGTTCAGGTGGATAAATCCAATGACAACTGGGTAGTAACCAATATGGATAAAGATCCGTACTGGACAAGAAGGATCTCTTTAGTAGCCAACAGAAACGATGGCCCCTTAACATGGGAAAATACGCATTACCTGCAGGATGCATCTTATATCAGGCTTAAAAATATCACTGTTGATTATAATTTACCAACTTCTGTTGTGAAGAAAGTAGGAATGAGCGGATGCCGGATCTATGTAAGCGCAGAAAACATGTGGACCTATTCACCGATGTACAAATACACTAAAATGTTTGATCCGGAGGTAATCGATTCAGGCGATAGTGATTTTGCCAGTTCAACATCATCGGGTTTAGGGGGGACGGGAAACGGTTATTCCTATCCAATGCTCAAAAACATCACGGTGGGCGTAAATATTAATTTTTAACCAATTCCTGGAATAAAATGAAAAAGAAAAATATAATCCACACCATACTTTTAGGACTTTTACTGACTTCGACGGTTTCTTGTAAGAAGTATTTTGACAGGGATACCTATGACTCTATCAGTTCAGATAAGTTCTTTGAATCAGAATCTGATTTAGAATTATATGCCAATGGTTTTATACAAAAAATGGTGCCTTCTGCCACTACGATAGGCTATAGTGACATCAACGCTGATTATTGTGCCGTTAATATCCCGCATGACCTGCTGAGAGCTGATGGCAATATTTCGCCTGGAAACCAGGGAGGATGGACTGAATCTTCCTGGAGTAACCTGCGGAACATCAATTATATGCTGGTCAACATGGTTAAGCTAAAAGGAAAGGTCAGCAATGAGGTTTATAACCATTACGAAGGTGTTGCGCGCTTCTGGAGGGCTTGGTTTTACTTCGACAAGGTAAAGACATTCGGAGCGGTACCTTATTATGATTATGTGCTTAAATCCAGCGATACAGAAGCAACTTCCAAAGCCCGGGATTCGAGGGAATTTGTAATGGATAAGGTTTTGGAAGACCTGAATTTTGCGGCCCAGAATTGCCTGGCTACCGATAAATTTAAAGGGGATGGTTCTGTCATCAATAAATATGTGGCCCTGGCCTTCAAATCCCGTGTTTGTTTATTTGAAGGAAGTTACAGGAAATACCATCAGGTGGATCCTTCGACTGGCAATGCCTGGGTAAATTCACAGACGGCTTCAAATAAATTCTTCAATGAAGCGGTCAGTGCTTCTGAACTGCTGATGGGCTCAAATGTGTTTAGTTTAGTGGATGTGGATAAGGAAAAGTCGTACAGAAGTTTATTTACCTCTGAAAAACTATTGACTGCCGAAGTAATCTGGGGACGTTACTTTAGCAAGGATTTGTCTATACTTCACGATTTGTCATGGGTTTATTATTCACCGACATATGGTAGTAAGGTATCGCTGACTAAAAGATTTGTAAATACCTATCTGATGAAAGACGGAAAACCATTTACCGACAAGGCGAACTATAAAACCATCCCTTATACACAGGAGTTTACCGACCGGGATACCCGTCTGGCACAGACGGTAATTTCTCCCAGTTATAAAATGACAAACAATGGTACAACTGCATTATACGCACCGAATTGGTTGGTAACGCGTACCGGGTATCATCCAATAAAATTTTCTCTGGATAACAATGCTGATAATATACTTTCAAGGGCCGCCAGCTGGAACAGTCTGCCGATATTCAGATTTGCAGAAATCCTGCTAAATTTTGCAGAAGCTAAAGCTGAACTCGGTCAGTTCGGTCTTCCGGAATGGAACAAATCTATTGCCCTGTTGCGTACAAGGGCTGGGGTTACACCAGTTTTTCCTACAACTGCCGATTCATATCTGGTAAATTATTATCAGAATACCATTAACGACCCACTGATTTTAGAAGTCCGCAGGGAAAGGGCCATAGAAATGTGCCTGGAAATGGAATTACGCTGGGACGATTTGATGCGCTGGCATATGGGCGACCTGCTCAATAGCAGCAACAATCCCTGGACCGGAATGTATATTCCAAACAAATCCCAGTCTTACGACCTGAACGGTGATGGACAGATTGATTTTGAAATTGGTACTTCAGAAAGTGTAAAATCGATTGTGGTTAGTTCCAGTAATGTGAACCAGAGTTTTTCTATAAACGCAGACAATAATCTGGTCTGGAATTATCAGCGTGTATGGGCAGAGTATAAATACCTGAGGCCAATACCAACAGAAGCAATAATCAGAAATCCAAACCTGACACAGAATTATCTGTGGAAGAATAAATAAGTCCAATTTTTAATGATATGACTATGAAAAAATTAAGTTTTATCTTTCTCCTCTTCGTGACAGTATGTGCATGTAAAAAACAAAGCACTGCGAAAAAAACAGGGCAGGAAGAAGTACCGATAAAGACCGAGCTAAGCGATGCCACTACTTTATATGGGCTAGTTTTAGACCAGAATAATACACCATTGCCAGGAATAGTTTTTAGTGATGGGTTTACGACTGCAAAAACAGACCAAAACGGTGTATATCAACTGAGCAGACATAAAAAAGCGAAGTTTGTATTTTACAGTATCCCTGCCGATGGCGAGATTATGGTAGATGAGAACAATTATCCGCTGTTTTACCAGGAGCTGGTCAGCAAAGAAAAAAGGATCCGCCATGATTTTAAGATCAATAAAAAAGCTACAGCGCAAAAGTTTACCTTATTTGCTGTTGCCGATCCGCAGTGCCGAAACTTGGCAGAACTGGCCCGCTTTAAGAATGAAACTATAGCTGATATCAAAGTTAACGTACCTAAATACCCGAATGTGATTGGGCTTACTTTGGGGGACATTATTTTTGACACACCAGAATTGTGGGGCGAAATGAAAAATGCAATGGCTAAACAGGCACTCCCTTTTTTCCAGACGATAGGAAACCATGACCATTTGCAGACAGCGACCAGCGAAGACGTAGGAGAGGAAGGTTTTAGAAAACAGTTTGGCCCTACTTATTATTCTTTTGACAGAGCCAATACCCACATCGTAGTAGTCGACAATGTGATGTATTCGGAGAAACAAACCTATCGTGGTGGCTTGCTTGAAAATCACTGGAAATGGTTGCAGGAAGACCTTGCACATGTAAGCAAAGACAAGATGGTGATCTTCGCATGTCATATCCCATTCAGAAATGGTAACTCAGTTAATCATGTGGATTATTATAGCGAGATTTTAAACCTGCTGAGTACATTTAAAGAAGCCCATATTTTTGCCGGACATACCCATTACCAGACCAATTATATCCATAATATAAATGGTAAGGAAATTTTTGAACATGTTCATGGGACTGCGAGTGGTGCCTGGTGGAACTCAACTATCTGCGCTGATGGTACACCAAACGGTTATGCAATTTACGAAATTGAAGGTAACGTCATGAAAAACTGGAAGTATAAGTCGACCAATTATCCAGACGATTTTCAAATGAGGGTGTACAATGCCGATCAGGTGTTTGGCCCCGCTAATAAGTACACCTATGTTTTTGGTGCCAGCGTTAATCTCAATCTTAGCGGTTCCGGCTGGATAGTGGCCAATATCTGGAATGCCAGTAAATACTGGAAAGTAGAATTGTTCCAGGACGGGCAGAAAGTGCAGGATATGGTTGCTAAAACATCTCGTGATTTATGGGCTACTTATTACCATATGGAAGAACTGGGTAAAACAAAGGGTTCTGATTTTGATAAAACAGAAAACCATTTTTACATCGGTAAATTGTCTGGAAATGTCAATACCGCAAATTTTGAAGTTCGCGCAACAGATGGTTTTGGAAATGTATATAAAGCGAATAACCTGAAAGTAGATTTCTCGGGTATTGGTGTCTATAACTAAAATGGATCGACTATGAAATATTTGATTTGTATGCTATTTATTAGCCTGGGATTTTTTTTTAATCCGGTTTATGCCCAACTCAGGCTTCCTTCTTTTTTCTCTGATCACATGATCCTGCAGCGGGATACGGTGACTTCGATATGGGGCTGGGCACGGGCTGGCGCAGAAGTAGTGGTCATTCCGGACTGGACAACAGATTCTTTAAAAGTAACTACAGATGGCAATGCAAAATGGCAGTTGAAGTTGCCGGTGGGAAAAGCCGGAAAACCACACCGCATTAAAATCATCTCAAAAAAAGATACGGTTATCCTTAATGATGTAATTTTTGGAGAGTTGTGGTTATGTTCAGGGCAATCTAATATGCAATGGAATGCATTGAATGATTTAAAAGAAATGAAAGATGTGCTGCCGGGTATCCGTAATTCCAATATACGGTTTTTAAATGTGAGTAATATCGCTTCAGCTTATCCGCAGGACGACCTGGTTAACTCATGGCAGCTGTGTGATTCTACAAGTGCCTCAACATTCAGCGCCATCGGATATTTTTTCGCTGAAGAAATCTCCAAACGCTTAAATGTACCGGTGGGGATCATCAATGCCAGCTGGGGAGGTACCTGTGCGGAAGTATGGACACCAGGGGAACTAGTCATGAACGATGAACTGTTATTGAAGGCTTCGCAGCTGAAGAAGGTTGCGCCCAGAAAACCAAACCTGCCCGGCTATGCCTGGAACAGTATGGTCCACCCTTTGGTTGGATACACTATTGCGGGCGTACTTTGGTATCAGGGAGAGGATAATGTGGCTTCTTATGACTCGTATGAACGCTTATTCGCGATGATGATCAAAAGTTGGCGCAAATCCTGGAATGATGAATTTCCGTTTTACTTTGCGCAGATTGCCCCCTATACCTATAAAAATAAAGAATTGCCGAAAGCAGCTTATTTGCGCGAGCAACAGACCTTTACCGCATTGCATAACGAGCGGGTGAAAATGGTGCTGACATCAGATCTAGTTTCGGACATCAAAAACATCCACCCTACAAGAAAAAGAGAGGTAGCGAAACGCTTTGCTAATGTCGCCCTGCACGAGAATTACAAAATTAACCTTCAGAATCCTTATTCAGCATTGTATAAGGCTGCACAGGTAAAAGGGGATAAAATAGAAGTGTCTTTTTTTAATATGGAGGGAAATACATTTGATAACAAATCCGGAGAAATTGAAGGATTGTTTATAGCCGGGGAAGACCAGGTATTTCACCAGGCAAAAGCAAAAAGTATGAGGGCCAGACTCCTGGTGTATAGCGATCAGGTTAAAAAACCTGTAGCTGTACGGTATGCTTTTTCTGAAACTGATGAAACCAGACTGCATACCACTAACGGACTTCCAGTATCCCTTTTCAGGACGGACAACTGGTTGCAGTTCACTAAAAAAGAATAAAAGAGAAGAGAATATGAAACAAGCTACATTAATTTCACCGGGGAATATTGTTTTTTCTGAAGTGGGTACACCAACTGAATTAGGGGATAATGATGTTTTAATAAACATAAAAAAAATAGGTATTTGCGGCTCTGATATCCATGCTTATAAAGGGAAGCACCCTTTTACACCTTTTCCTGTAATCCAGGGGCATGAATACAGCGGAGAGGTAGTTGCGATAGGGGCAGAGGTGCGATCTGTTAAGATTGGTGATAAGGTGACAGGCAGGCCTCAGCTGACTTGCGGTACATGCGGGCCTTGTTGTGCCGGATTGTACAACGTATGCGCTAATCTGAAAGTTGAAGGTTTTCAGGCACCGGGTACGGCGAGGGACTATTTTGTGCTGCCCGAAGACAGGACTTATGTTGCGCCTGATCAGGTTAGTTATGATGAAATTGCTTTGCTGGAGCCTGCAGCTGTAGCGGCGCATGCCACGGCCATGATCAGGGATATTGAAAACAAAAATATTGTGGTAACTGGTGCAGGTCCGATTGGTAACCTGATTGCGCAGTTTGCAAAAATCCGTGGTGCCAAACGCGTGATTGTTACAGATTTCAATGATTTTCGTTTAAACCAGTTAAAGCAAACCGGTATCGGCGATCTGATAAATCTGAGTGTTGAAACATTTGAAGAAGGAATTGACCGCATACTAAAAGGAGAAAGCTTCCAGGTAGGAATAGAAGCCGTAGGTGTGGAGCCGGCACTATATAACCTGATCAACAATATAGAAAAAGCTGGACAGGTACTTATTGTTGGTGTTTACGAAGAATTTCCGAGGTTAAACATGGGCTTTGTTGGTGAGCATGAACTTTCTATCCAGGGTTCTATGATGTATAAGCACGAAGATTATCTGCAGGCGCTGAATTTTGTGGTGTCGGGACAACTCGTGTTGAAAACCCTGATTACGCACCGGTTTGATTTTCAGGATTATAATGAAGCTTATGCATTTATTGAGAAGAATGCATCACAAACTATAAAAGTATTAATTGACGTAAATTAGAGATATGATGATAAAGACCGGTAAATCCAGCATAGGATGGGTACTTGTAGAGGCCTTGACAGCCATATTTATTTTTATGAGTGGTAGCCCCCAGGCGCATGCCCAAAAGGCGGAAGTTAAACTGTTTGCACATCGTGGCGGTGTTATGGAGTACGATGAAAATACCATTCAGGCTTTTCAGGAAACGTATAACAGGGGCTTGCGTGGCTACGAGATCGACGTAAGAAGAACGAAGGACGGGCAACTGGTGATCTTCCATGATGAAACTTTGGACAGGATCGTGGGCCTTTCAACAGGAATAGAAAAGCAAACGCTAAAAGAGTTGAAAAGCCTGAAGACGAAAAAGGGAAATGTCATCCCCACATTGGATGAAGTATTGGCGTTTTTTAATGATAAACCGGGCCTATATGTAGAGTTTGAAATGAAGACCAACAAACCTGCCTACGATGAAAATAAGCTTGTAAAATATTGTGATGAATTGTATAATAAGGTCCATGCCTCAAAACCTGCCAGGTCCACTTATGTGCTGACTTCTTTTGACAAAAGACCGTTAAGCTATTTGAAAAAGACTTACCCTTCAGTCGATCTTTTGTTCATTAAAGCAGAAGCATTAAATCAAAGTGTTTTGGACGAAGCTACAGCAATGGGAATTAAACGACTTGGATGCAGGGTAGATAAAACGACGAAGGAGATGGTTCAGCAGGCTAAAAAACAAGGCTTTTCAGTGAGCCTTTGGCCAGGTAAGTCTGTTGATGATTTTTTATTGGGACTTGCGCTGGGGGGTGATTATCTGTGTTCAGATGTTCCTGTGGCGATTACCGAATGGGCGAAAGCAAACGGTTCCTGGATTACATTGAAATAAAAATTTATATAACTATTATTTGATTAAGATATGATGAAATTCGGGTATAAAGTATGGTCCACTTTAGGCTTATCTCTGTTTCTTGTTGTAGGGTGTTTGCCTAAAGAAGATAGATTAAACAACAAAAAAAAGGAAGGAAAGGAGGTGGTTAAAGGCTATACTTCTAAAAAGGATCTCTCGGCAGTAAAAGTGGGTTACAGCGGTCCCTCGATGGTTGCCCCCTATTATGTGGCATTGGAAGATGTAGTGAAGCGAAGTGTGCAGCGATATGGAATGCAATATTATACGGCCGATGGGCAGGAAGATGTAGCTAAGCAGGTTGCTGCTATAGAAGACCTGTTGTCTAAAGGCATACAGGTGCTGGTGCTAAACCCGCTGGACCCAAAGGCTGTGGTGCCGGTTGTAAACAGGGCAATTGCTGAAGGGGTGGTCGTGTTTATTGTAGATTCAATGATTGATGAAAAAGCCGCTTATACCTCATCAGTTGTGGCTAATAATACTTTAAATGGGGAGTTGCTGGGGCTTTGGCTGGCAGAGACAAAGAACGAGGCCTTAAAGATCGCGATCATTAGTGGTAACCAGGGCAATCCCGTGGGACGAGAAAAAAGACTCGGCTTTGTGAGAGGCCTGGCAGACGGACAATTGCGTCAAAATGCGAAAACCAATTTCGATATCGTAGCACAGGGCTGGGGTGGCTGGAACAACAACGGGGGACTTAAAGCTATGGAAGATATCCTGGCCGCACACCCCTATGTAAATGTTTTACTGGCAGAAAACGATGCGATGGCCCTGGGTGCCTACAAAATTATTAAGCAGATGGGCAAAGAAAACCAGATCACTATTTTAGGATTCGACGGGCAGAAAGAAGCTTTTGATATGCTCAAAACCGGAAAATTTGAAGCGACTGCACAAAACAGCCCGAAAATATTGGGGGAGACGATCATAGAACTCGTTGCCCGGCATCTTAACGGCGAAAAGGTAAATAAACTGAATTATACCCCTTCCGTATTGATCAGCAAAAAGAATGTGGATGAATATTACGATGCTAAGGCCTTATTTTAACTTAACCTATGCTACAACTAAAAAATATCAGAAAATCGTTTGGAGGCGTTCATGCACTCAAGGGAGTGGAGCTCTGTGTTAAAGATGGAGAAATTCATGCTTTATTGGGCGAAAATGGCGCTGGGAAGTCGACCTTAATGAAGATCATTTCGGGTGCGCATATTGCTGATGAGGGAGAGATTTTTTTCAATGATAGTAAAATCAAGCATAATTCCCCTCATGTAGCCCAGCAACACGGGATCAGTATCATTTACCAGGAGTTTTCCCTGGTTCCTGATCTTTCCGTTACCGAAAATCTTTTTTTAAGCAGGTTTGCAAAATCCTCCTGGATAAATTGGGAGCGTATGCATAAAGAAGCGGCATCACTGATCAACAGTTTAGGTTTCGATATGGATGTGAAATCTATTGTCAGAACGCTGACGGTTGCACAGCAGCAAATTGTGGAAATTGCAAAAGCATTATCTCAAAATGTTAAATTACTAATACTGGACGAGCCTTCCTCTGTGTTGGGGCCTAAGGAGGTGAAAAGATTGTTTGAGATGCTGAAAGGTTTGAAAGCCAAAGGTGTATCTATAATTTATATATCCCATCATTTAGAAGAACTACTGGTGCTTACCGATAAGATCACTGTGCTTAAAGATGGAAAAACCATAGAAACAGTGGAGACGGATACCGTTGACAAAGATCGGCTGGTATCCCTCATGGTGGGAAGAGAACTGGGGCAGATGTATCCGCAAAAAAATAAGGCTATTGATCAGCAAAGTAAGGTCGAGATCAAAAGCTTGTCTACCAGGTTCACAAAAGAACCTTTGAGTTTTGATATCCATAGAGGAGAAATTGTAGGGATAGGCGGACTTGTAGGGTCGGGCCGTACAGAAGTACTGGAGTCTTTATTTGGATCGGACCGGATCCATGCCAATGAGATTTTATTTGGTGGGAGGGTATGGAGTTTCAAAAGACCAGAGCAGGCCATCCGTCAGGGATGGGGAATGCTTCCTGAAGACCGTAAAAAAAGCGGAGGTGTCTTGGATTTGAGTATCAAACAAAATATTTCGCTGGCCAACTTAGGTAAGATTGCCAACTCCTGGGGATTTATCAATGAAACGAAGGAAAATGAAATAGTGGGAAGGTTGATCAAAAAACTCAGGATTAAAGTTGGCGACGCAACACATGCTTTGTCTACTCTGAGTGGGGGAAATCAGCAGAAAGTTATTCTGGGCAAATGGCTCAATCTGGATTTAAAGGTATTGTTGATTGATGAACCTACCCGGGGTGTTGATGTAGGCGCGAGATCTGAAATATACCATATCATCCAAAAGTTAGCCGATGATGGGGTTTTTGTGCTGATGGTCTCCTCTGATATGGATGAATTGATGGGCCTTTCTGATCGGATCCTTGTATTTAAAAATGGTACGCTACAGGGAGAAGTTTTACGTCCGGATTTTAGTGAAGAAGCAGTTTTAAGAATGGCTATTGGTGCCAAATAACCGTTAGATTATGAAAAAAGAACTTTTAAAAAACAATACCTTAATTATATTTTTAATATTACTTGTCGTATCAAGTCTGGTCTCCAACTCCTTTCTTACCGGTAATAACCTGTCCAACCTCTTGCGACAGGTGGCACCCATCGGTCTGATCAGTATCGGCATGTTCCTGGTAATACTTACCGGTGGAATCGACTTATCTGTAGGGTCTATTGTTGCAACCATCGGTGTGGTATTTGCCCTATTGTCTTATGAAGTCTATTTCCCGGTGGCCTTGACGATCTCTCTTGCACTTGGCATTGGCATAGGGCTGCTTTCTGGTTACCTCGTTGCCTACCGGAAGATCGCACCCTTTATCGCTACGCTGGCGATGATGACTATTGTTCGTGGTGCAGGTTTTCTGTTTTCAAAAGGTGCACCCATTAGTGTTGGGCCACATTCCTCAGCCATATTGACTTTAGGCACAGGGGCTTTTTTAGGTATACCGTATTCTGCATGGATCCTGATGATCGTGTTTGCTGCGGTATATATGGTTGTGCGTTATCATGTTTTCGGGCGGAAAATTTTTGCTGTTGGCTCTAACGAAGAAGCCGTGCGTTTGTCGGGGATATCAGTTGAAAGCGTGAAGTTTTCAGTGTATGTGATCGCTGCATTTTTTACCGCTATCGCTGCATTGATGATGGTTGGACGAACTGGTGTCGGGACTGCAAATATTGGCATTGGACTGGAACTGGATGCAATCGCCGCGGTAGTGATTGGTGGGGCTAGTTTATCAGGAGGAAGAGGATCTGTGCTGAATACTCTGCTTGGGGTATTGATATTGGGTATGATCGGTAACATTATGAACCTTTTAGATGTTACTTCCTATTTACAGCAACTGATCAAAGGGGTAATTATCATTTTAGCCGTAGTTTTTCAACGCAATCAAAAATAATGTATGCAGTTACTTAATAATAATTTGTCAGACCGGGTAGCCAAAGAAATTAAGGTGCCGGCAGCACTGAAAAGTTCCAGGTCCCAGATTTTACATATCGGGGTGGGTGGGTTTCACCGTTCACACCAGGTTTATGCTATTCAACAGTTGATAGATAGCAATCCTGAGAAGTTTTCTAAATGGGCAATCACCGGTGTTTGTATGATGCCCGAGGATCTCCAATTGGTAGAAAATTTGCGTAAACAGAACCAGCGCTACTGTTTAAAAATGAGCACCCCTTCGGGGACAGAAGATATCAGGGTGATGAATGCCATAGCTTCCATATTACATTCGGCAAGTGATGCGGTTAAAATTGTTAACCGGATAGCGTCAGCGGAAACTAAGGTCATCAGTTTCACAATTACGGAAGGTGGTTACAACATCGACTTTGATAAATCACGTTTTTTAATTGAAAATCCTGCCGTACAGGCTGACCTGATCAATCCTGATCAGCCGGGAACAGTTTTTGGTTTTCTTGCAAAGGGTCTGGCTTTAAGAAAGCTCCGTAATAATGGACCGATAACATTGATGTCATGTGATAACATTCAGGAAAATGGCCACATTTTAAAGCTCGCGTTGTTATCCTTTATCAGTGTTTATGATGAATCGCTTTTACCCTGGATTGCAGACAATGTTCGTTTTCCGAATAGTATGGTAGACCGGATCACACCGGTTGCTACTGAAAAAGATAAAGCAGATTTTGAACGGCAATACGGTTTGAGGGACAATTGCCTGGTCGTAAGTGAAGATTATTTCCAATGGGTACTGGAAGACAATAAGTATGGGGATTTTCCTCCCCTGGAACAGGTTGGGGTAGAGATTGTAGCCGAGGTTAAACCCTATGAAGCAATGAAATTGTCAATATTGAACGGTGGGCATACGCTGGTAGGTTTATTGGGAGATGCATTAGGCTACAATCGTATACATAACGCTGTTGTTGACGAGGCAATTTCCCGAATTTATGATATGTATGTTCAGCAGGAAGTCATCCCCACTTTAGCGGTTATTGATGGTGTGAGTTTTTATAACTATTACGAAAAAGTGAAACTGCGTTTTTCGAATGCGATGATCAATGACAGTACCGACCGGATCATTTCGGGATCATCTGATAAGGTGCCTAAATTTGTATTGCCAGTGCTTCAGGAGCAGCTCAAAAACAGCAGTCCGAAAAAAGACATAACGCTGTTGATTATTATAGCCTGGTGGGTATACCTGGAAAAAGAGTTCAATAAAAACCAAATGGCAGACGTAAAAGACCAGAAGGTAACTGAATGGCTACCCATGTTTGAAACGGCTAAAGGTAATGGAGACTGGTTTATCAGCTATAAACCTGTTTTTGGTGCACTTGCTGAGCATGTAGAACTCGTAAATCTGTACAAGGCCTATATGAAGGTCGTACAAGAAGGAGAGCTTGGTAGTTTAATAGATAAAATTTTAGAAAAATATTCATGATAGAAAATAAAAGGGTTATTTGTTTTGGAGAAGTACTGTGGGATAATCTTTTAGAAGGGAGAAGAATTGGTGGAGCACCTTTAAACGTATGTTATCACCTCTCTAAATTTGGTATTCAGAGTAAAATCATCAGCCAGATCGGTGACGATGAAAATGGCAAGGAAATCACAAAAGAATTGGATAGGTTAGGTGTAGATTATCAATATTGCTTTAAGACAAATGCTTATCCGACCTCTACTGTAGAGGTGCATGTGCTGGCCAATACAAAAGTAGAATATGATATCGTAGAAGGTGTTGCCTGGGACTATATCCCTTATACGGATGAAATGGAGGCTGTTATCAAAAACTCCGACGCATTTGTTTACGGGAGCCTGGCCGCCAGGAACATAGCCAGCAGAACGAGCTTGTTTAATTGTATCGCGAATGCGAAGTGGATAATTTTTGACATCAACCTGCGTGCGCCCTTTTACAGTAAAGAACTGATTGAGGATATGATCAGCCCTTGCCATACCCTGAAGATAAATGACGATGAGTTGGTGATTGTGGCCGAATGGCTGAATGATAATTCGCAGGAGGAAACGCAAAACATCGCAACATTGTTCAGTAAGTTCGTAGTACTGAAAGAGATTCTGCTGACCAAAGGTAGTCAGGGAGCTAGTTATTACTCCAGGGAGGAAGTTATACATGTAGATGCCATCAGGATTAATGTGAGTGATACTGTAGGAAGTGGTGATTCATTTCTTGCAGCATTTATCGCCAATAAAATGGCGGGCAACTCCTTGAATTACTGTATGAAAGAAGCTGTAGTACTGAGTGCGTTCATGGCCACGTTTCCAGGCGCCTGTCCTGCATATAATGCAGATGAAATTGTAAAATTCAAAACAAACCATCAATATGTATAAAATCAATAGAAAAAGTATAGGCTGTATTGTTGCTTTTTTGCTTTCAAGTGGTATTTCGATTGCACAGGAGCAACCGATGCATACAGTGAAACTCACTAACTTTTCGGAGTTACAGGAGTATTTTCATTATCAGGAAGGTAAACCGGTGATTATTTCCGGGCACCGGGGTGGAATGTTGCCCGGCTTTCCTGAGAATACAATCGAAGCAATGGCAAAAACACTGACCATTCTACCTTCATTTTTTGAGATCGACCCAAGGCTGACCAAAGATTCGGCATTGGTATTGATGCATGATGCAACGCTGGACCGTACGACGACTTTTAAAGGCAAAGTGTCGGACTATACTTATGCAGAATTACAAAAGGCAAGGGTTAAAGACCGCGAAGGGAAGGTGACCCCGTTTAAAATACCTACGCTGCAGGAAGCTTTGGAATGGGGAAAAGATAAGACTATTTTTAACCTGGACAATAAGGGTATCCCATGGCAAAAGTATGTAAATATGCTTAAAGACGGGCAATATCCAAATATCGTGCTAAGTGTACGGTCGATGAAGGAAGCTTTATTTTATTATGAGAAATTGGATAAGGTCATGTTATGTGTGGCTATTCAGAACCAAACTGATCTGGATGCCTTTATCGCTACAAAAATCCCATTTAACCGGATCATGGCTTATGTGGGATATACGATGGAACCGGCACATGAAAAAGTTTATACCTATTTACGTGACCGGGGGGTAATGTGCTTTATTTCTATCCCTTCAACCGCAGACAAAAAACAAACGGACTTAGAAAAAGTAAAAGCTTATTCTGAAGAACTGATCAAAAAGCCTGATATTATAGAGACAGACTACCCTGCACTTTTTATGAATGGAAAATAACGACAACAAAGGGCCTCTCGGGGCGCTTTGTTATTACCTACCCATGGATGACTCATGGATCATCAGTTCTGCTTCAAGAACGGTATTCGTATGTTTGCTGCCATCAGCAATCGCTGTCAACAATATTTCTACAGATTTTTTTCCCATTTCTACCAGTGGCTGCCTTACATAAGTCAGTGGACAATGGAACAGACTATAAGCATTGTCTTCATCAAAACAGACAACTGCAAGCTGGTCAGGAACTTGGATCTTTAATTTTTGTATATAAGAAAGCCCTTCTATAGCCAGCGTGTTAGATCCGAAAAATAATGCATCTATAGGTTCCTCTTTATTCAGTAACTCATCTATACAGGATTTAACTTCTGTTTTAATTTCTCTCTCGTCAACTGTTCTGAAATTACCTTTTGTATGCTTAATCTTATGGTTTGCAAGCGCCTCGTTATATCCACGTACACGTTCATTTAAATGAAAAAGATCAGTTTGAAAATTGATCATTCCAATGCGCTGATATCCGTTGGAAATCAAATGGCTAACCGCAGCATATGCGGCCTGGAAATTATCCAGTACGACCTGGTCTACTTCAAGTTCCGGAAAATACCGATCTATGAGTACAAATGGAATACCTTGTTTTTTTAGTAACAGCAATTGTTTTTCAGAACCTTCAGCAGGAGCAATGATAAAGCCGTCAACCTGTCTATTCAGTAATAGGTTAATCAAATCCTGGGATTTTTTATGACTTTCATCAGCACTCCCGAAAATCACGGTATACTTGCTTTTTTTTGCTTCGTCCTCAATGATCCGGGCAAGGCTTGCCGAAAAAGGATTCGATATATCTGCTACAATAAGTCCGATGGTGTTGGTTTTACTGCTTTTTAAACTTTTCGCAATCTGATTGGGCTGGTAATTAAGCTCAGTAGCCAACCGCCTTATTTTTTCAGCCGTATCTTTATTTATTCTATCCTCGTGTTGATTATTTAGCACATACGACACCAATGCAGTTGATACACCTAATTCTTGTGCAATATCCTTCATTGATACTTTTCTTTTCATTGTATATGGGTTAGAGTGTTAAATAAACTAAGTGACTAAGATATGTTATCTCCGTATAAATCTTATTAAAAAATTAATTACCATTTCTATTATAATTTGATTTTACATCAAAATGGCATTAGATGCTTAGCGGGTAATTATTAATCTAAAACAAAAAGCTAAGTGATTTTTTATTTAAATAATTTCATTATTTAAACGATTAATTATATCTTATTCTTGCCATTTAGCTTTTATGTTAACCAGGCAGATAAATTAATAGAAACAACCAGATATAAACAAGACTATGATAAAGTTTGGCGCATCAATGCTTTCATGGATTACAACATGGACCCCCGAAAATAGTATATATGCAATAGAAAAGACGGCAGACTGTGGATTCGATATTTTAGAAATCTCATTGCCTGCTTCTTTAAACCTGGATGTACAAATGGTTAAAAAGCAGCTGTCAGCACATGGCATAGAGGGCCGGTATTCATTAATTTTACCAAAAAACTGCCACCTTCCTCAATATCCTGATCAGGCATTGAGCTTATTAAATAAGGCAATAGATCTGGTTGTAGAAATGGAAGGCCGATTTTTGGGTGGGGTGCTTCATTCAGCTATCGGTGCTTTCACAGGAAGTCCATGTACGGAGGACGAACGTGCTGTTATACGGGATGTCTTTATCGCGGTTTGCCGTTATGCCGAAAAAAATGGCGTCATGCTAGGCCTGGAACCCATCAACCGTTACGAAAGTTATGTCATTACTGCTGCTCAGGAAGTGCTTGATCTGGCAATTGAGGTACAGAGCCCCGCACTTGGACTGATGCTCGACACTTTTCATATGAACATAGAGGAATCCAATTTTTATGATCCTGTGGTATTGGCCGGGAATAGATTAAAATATGTTCATATGACCGAAAGTAACCGGGGCATGTTAGGCGAGGGGAATGTACACTGGGATGATTTTTTCAGGGGATTAGCCCAGATTAATTATACCGGCGACCTAGTCCTGGAGAATTTCTCCTCTCAGGTTTCAGGAATGTCGGGGATGACTTCGTTATGGAGGCCGTCGAAATATGATGCAGCTGCATTGGCAAAAGGCAGTCTGCATTTTATGAAGCAGAAAGCCCAACAATGGGGATTAAATACCCGTTTTATTTCACACTAAATTTTTACTGTCTAACAATGCAAATCAATTTTTGGCTCATCGTTAAACGATTAAATTAAAGTTATAGCTAGTTAGATATTGGATTCTAAATTAAAGTATTGAAAGTCAGTTAGTTGTGTGTTTGCATTCCATTAGGGGCTACGGAAAACCTCGAAGTTATCCACATCGGGGCTTTTTTATTTACGGGGTTTTCTAAACCCCCGGCAGAATCATAGCGTAAGACATGGCAGCAATCAAAATAGTAATGACAATATTTATCTTGCAGCCTCCTTGTTGTATCTGCCCCTGTATTCCAAAGGCGACATACCAGTGATTTTTCTAAATACTTCACGAAAGGCCTTCACATCCGAATAGCCTACGCCATACATCACTTCATTAATTGTTTTACAACTGGTTTCCAGCGCTTTTTTTGCGGATTCAATTTTTACCCGCTGTGCATATTCAACAGGGGTATTCCCTGTAGCTTTAATAAACCTTCTGTCAAAGTTCCTGCGGCCAACCGAGAAGCTGGCTGACAAATGTTCAACAGATATTTTTTCGTCCAGTTTACTTTCGATATAAGCCTGCGCTTTCTTTACCATTTCATCCCCATGTAATTTCTGGCCGGTAAATATGGTAAATGCCGACTGGCTTTGCCTGTCTATTTCAATCTGAAATACTTTGGAACAAAAAATTGCTGTTTGCCTGTCGTAATACTTCTCTATAAGATAAATCATCAGGTTCAGAAAAGAATAAGCGCCACCATTCGTATAAATCCCGTTTTCATCAGTAATCAGCTGGTCCGTCTGTAAATTTACTTTAGGGAACATACTTCTGAAATTATCCGCTGCCGCCCAATGTGTAGAACAACTTTTTCCATCCAGCAGGCCTGAAGAGGCCAGCATAAATGCCCCTGTGCATATGCTGGCAATTTCGGCACCATCCTTATATTGCTGTTCAATCCAGTCTACCAGCAATTTGTTCCCTGTTATGGCTTTAAGATAATTATGGTTCAATGAAGGGATAATGATGAGATTGGTCTTGGTTATTGCCGAAATGTGGGTATGTGGCGTTACAGAGAATAAACCATCGTAAAAATCTACTTTTTTTGAAATGCCGGCCAACTGAATTTTGAACAATTCTTTTCTCCCGTTTTCCACCCAATATTTGTTGGCCCTCGAAAATATTTTATAAGCACCTACAATGCTGCTCAGGTTGTTTTCCCCATCCGGAACGATTATGGTAAGATGTTTCATTGAGTTTTAATTTTATGTTTTTCTGCTAACAATTTTACGGATCCGGCTCAGGCTATCCTGGTGAATGCCAAGATAGGAGGCGATATACTTTAAAGGGATTGTTCTGATCACTTCTGGTTGCTGCTCCATCAGTTTTTGGTACCGCTCTTCAGCAGTAAGGCATACGGCATCAATCTGATGGTCTTGCAGCCAGTTGAGCAGCCGGTCCATAATGGCCATTTCCAGATCTTGTGCCACGCTTAGTTGCAGTTTCATCGCTTCAACTTCTGCTTTGCCCCACTCCAGCAATGTTGCATCTGTTAGGGTCTCCAGGCCGCAGGAAGAGGGCAGCCCATTGGCGAGATATAAGAGGGTTGATACAAAATCATTGGTAGAAACCAGGCCAAGCGTATAATCTACACCCTTGTGCACCCTGAACAAACGGACAATACCCGAATTTAGGAAGTAGAATTTTGTAACAGGTTTGCCCTGTTCCATGAGGATACTATGGGCACTTACTGTTTTGTGCTTTGTAAGCGCGTGTACAAGCTTACATTCCTTATCGCTAAAAGCAAATCCCCTTTGTTTTGTAAATTGAATGAGTTTATCATAACATCCATCCTGATTTTTCATCTTTTTTACGCTTCTTTTTCTGATCTTGTTTTTGTGTAAGTGATAGCTAATCAGCTACTAATATACAACGAGGTTTTTATTTTTTTATTAAAGATATGCTTCTGTAATGAATTGCTGGGGTATTGATGTCAGGAATATGCGCAATGAAATTATTTAAAACAATACATCTTTTATTTTTATTGATGTATATTAGAATGGCTAATTAAATTATTTTATCCCATAAAAATTCTTAAGATGAAAAACACCTCTCTTTACCTCGCAATTGCGGCCCTGCCGCTTTTATTTAGCTGCAATCAAAGTAGTAACAAGGGCTCCGAATTAAAAGATAGCCTGGCAATGGCCGATACCATGACGCATAAACAATGTTATGTGGCCATCGATGGAAAAGATACTGCAGATTTGAGTATAAAAACAATGAACAGTGGGAAAGTAAAAGGTAAGCTGGTGATTAATTACGCCGAAAAAGGGAAAAACGACGGCGAGATTGCCGGGGCTTATAGCGGAGATACCTTATTTGTAGATTATACCTTTAAAATTGGTAATGAAAACAAGACCATTTATAAAAACCCACTGGCATTTTTAAGTAAAGACGGTAAACTGATCCTTGGAGTTGGTCAGATAGAGACAACCTTGGGAAGGTCTTATTTTGTAAAAGGTAAGCCCATCAGCTTCGATAAAGGCAGGTTTACATTTGCTCCTGCAGATTGTAAGGAATAATTTCAGCTGCCGTACTGTTTATTTATGATGTAATATCAATGCTGAGATCCTGCGGCTGGAGAACCTGCTTTTATACAGCACAAATGATACCGTAGCCCCGAGCCCAATCAGTCCGGCTATGCAAACCGCCATTCTGGAACCAAATGCATCTGCCGTCCAGCCAATGAGCAGGCTGCCGATGGGGATCATGCCCTGATAGGCCATTACATAATAACTGATTGCCCTGCCCCTCATTTCGGGTATGGCATGGGTTTGAATATAGGTATTGATAGAAGAGGTTTGTGCCATCATGCCCAATCCACTTAAAGTCATGAATACAAGTGCAATAGGTAGTATCCCTGAGTAGGACAGGAGTACCAGGCTTAAGCCAAATATAGCACTGGCGATGATGCTGATCCTCATCATCGGTTTGGCCGATTTTAAATTGGCCAGGTACATAGCAGCTACAACCGATCCAAGACCTGCGGCACTTTCAAACCAACTGAAGGTGCCGGCATCACCATTGAAAATGGTTTTGGCAAAAATAGGCATTAAAGTATTGAAGGGGATGACGAACAGACTGCTTATCCCGATCATGACAATCATACTGCTCAGGTCCTTATCCCCGGATATGTATTTAAAACCTTCTTCAAGTTCTGTCCATATGCTTTTCTGTCCGTGGGGCATTACAGTGATATTCAGATTCATCATCAGCAGACAGATCAGTACCGGCACATAACTTACAAAGTTGCCCACAAAGCAGAAGTCTTCGCCAAAGGTACTGAGTATCACCCCTGCAATAGCCGGGCCTACAATGCGTGCCAGATTGGCCATGGTAGAATTCAGGGCAATCGCATTAGGCAGGTCGGCTTTGTCCTCTACCATTTCTACCATAAGCGATTGTCGGCAGGTAACATCAAAAGCGTTAATAATGCCTTGAACAAGGCTTAAAAAGATAATAAAAGGAATATGATAATACTTAAAGAAAATTAAAGCAGCCAAAGCCCCCGCCTGGAGCATCGAGACCACCTGGGTGATCAGCAGGATTTTATAGCGGTTGTGTCTGTCGATCAGGCTCCCGGCATAAGGCGAAAGAAAGAGTGAGGGGATTAAGCTTACAAAACCTACCAGGCCCAACATCATGGCCGAATCGGTTAGCCTGTACACCAGCCAGCTTACCGCCGTCTTCTGCATCCAGGTTCCTATAAGGGAGATAGATTGTCCATAAAAGAAGAGCTTGAAATTGCGGTATTTTAATGATCTGAACATAGGTGTGTTTCATTAAGCAGGTGCAGCAAATTTCGGCATTACATTTAAATAGGTAAAATTGATTGTTTTAATGATATTGATTAGTTTTAACGATTGATTGTAAGCGGTTATGGAAATAAGACAGATCAACTATTTTATTAAAGCTGCCGAAATGCTGCACTTTACTGAAGCCGCGGCAGCTTGCTTTGTAACGCAATCTACCCTTTCCCAGCAAATTAAACAGCTGGAAGAGGAGCTGGGTATGTTGTTGTTCGACAGGGTGGGGAAGCATGTACGTTTAACCGAAGCAGGAAATGTTTACCTTAAGCATGCCCGTCAAATTGTGCTGGATGTAAAAAAATCAAAGCAGGCCATCCTTGAACTGAACAATCTGGTAACAGGAGATTTAAAGATTGGGGTTACTTATGCCTTTAGTTCCATGTTGCTGCCCGCCCTGGCACCTTTCTCTTCCAAATATCCCGGAATTAAAATTGTGGTTGAATATGGAACAGCCGGAGAACTGGAGCATAACCTGAAACAGGCCGAACTGGATGTGATCCTTGCTTTTCACGATCAGACGGACAACGACAATGTAAGCCTGGAAATGGAACATCTCTTTTCTTCCAGGATTTCGATGGTGGTTTCAAAAAAACACCCCCTTGCAGGCCTTAAAAAGATCTCGCTGAATGAGCTGGCCAAAGTAGAACTGATCCTGCCCAGCAAGGGCTTTAGTTCCAGAGATCTGCTCAATGAACTGTTCAGGAAAAGAAAACTCAGCCCGCTGATCAAAATTGAAATGAATGATGTACACTCCCTGCTTTCCATGGTAGATGAAGGGAACTGGGCTACCATCATCAATGAAAAGGCCATCCTTACCTGGGAAAATCTGATCGCCATCCCCATCTCCGGCAAGGAATATTATAAACAAGCCTTTATCTTATGGCAAAAAGGAATATACAGAAAAAAATCAGCCACCCTTTTTGTCGATGAGCTGATTAAAACCTTATTGGGCTAGTTTCAATGGCAATTTTCCCCATTCATCGTTAAAATAAACTACATCTTCTATTGCCACATCTGATGAATTTTTAAGTTTAATAACGGTAGCATTGTCTTTAGCCCTTACCAGTTTTAATGCAGAGAACCTGGCACCCAGTACATCGTCTAAAAATATCCCATACCTGCTGTCGCGTTTTTCATAATTGAAAGTGCTGTTTTTTACGGTAAGTCCGCTCACATGCCTTGCCCAGATGCCATAAGAAGGCTGAACTTTAAGGTTGGCCACATTGTATTGCCCAACACCAAGTTCGGGTGCCAGATTGGCCGTGTCGGCAGCTGCATTACCTCCTTTAACCAATACATGGACATCGTTAAATACAATGTTTTTGATATAACCGGTATGCAGCCCATTTGGAAGTTTAAAATTAAGACCTCCCGTTACAGTTTCCGGATCAGGTAATTTATAACCGGCAACAATAGGAGTTGCTTTTTCCTGTTTGCCATCATAGGCTTTCCAACGGCCATTTTTCCCGCCGTATGAACTACCGCTGTATACTTCTGCAATATCAATTCCATTGAGGATGATATTTTCCACTTTACCAATATTTACATTTTGAACCAGCAGCTCATCATGCTTTATCCCGTTTTCCATGAAAACATACCTGCCCACTGTGGCACCTAATATGCGCGCACGGTTAGATATCGAAATAAAAAACGGGGCTCTGGTCCGAAACATTTTAGACCTGGAATGCAGCTTTCCGGTATGTCCGCAATTTAAATGGATATCGCTGATGTGTGCCCCATCATTGGTAGAAATAGAAAAGCCAGCTTTATTTGCCCCAAGTACATAGATGTTATCAACACAGATGTCTTTAATGTCATCTGCCGTTTCAGAGCCAATCTGGAACAGGTTGCAATTGGTGTCGCCAATAATATTGCGTACTTTATAATTCCTTGCCGGCCGGGTAAAGCCCAAAGCACAGTCAGAACCTGGTTTAACGATATCATCAGAACTTACTTTGGAGTAAATATTAGTTACCGTAACGTTGTTGCAGCCCATAAAGTCATAAATGTCCCTGGCGTTAGTGGTATTGTATTTAGCAAAGTAAGTGTCGTGTACATTGATGTGGTCGGTTCCTGTAGCCAGCAGGGCAAAGTGTCCCCCGCGTTCAATTTTCAGCATGTTGTCATGGTCAAATGATTTTGAGCCATCTTTTTGAATGTAATAAGGCTCGTCTTTGCTTTCATCGTACCAAAGGTCTTCAGGATGGTATATACCACCTATTTCCAGATTGGTGCAAAGCTTAAGTGTAAACATCTTATCTGCCCTGTTATCAGGTGTATTGTTCATCACGCCATCACCATTTACCAGGTTCCCATCTCCTGTAATCAGTCCGCGTCCAATAATTTTTACATTGTCCAGGCGTTCACCAAAAAACATGGTATTTCTGAAATAGTGGTGCCCTACATCTTGTTTGGTCATGTAGTTTTCAGGATCTGCATAAGGCCCTGGTGCAGTAGGCGAAAGGCCCGATCTGTATTTTTTATCGCTAAACCAGGTCGGTTCCGGTGCGTCCGCACCTTTTATGGCCTTTATTGTTGCATCTTTATTTAAAAACAGGTATACATTACTTTTCAAATGGACGGTTCTGACATTATAGGTCCCGCTGCTAAACAACAAGGTACCGCCACCCATATCGTTTATCGTGGCAATGGCTTCATTGATAGCTTGCGTATCATCCTGTTTTCCAT
This sequence comes from Pedobacter heparinus DSM 2366, assembly GCF_000023825.1. NCBI lineage: Bacteria > Pseudomonadati > Bacteroidota > Sphingobacteriia > Sphingobacteriales > Sphingobacteriaceae > Pedobacter > Pedobacter heparinus. The sequence continues at coordinate 4,498,483 of NC_013061.1, read as the reverse complement.
CGCCTTTTGCCCCAAGGCTTTTAACGTCCATTTTACCGGAATAAAATTTCAGCACATTTGAAGAACCTTTGTTCGGCCCGTCTTTCACTATCAGTTTAAAGTGATATAGTTTATTGGGCTGTAAGCCGGTAACTGTTGCAAAGCCTTTTTTTGAATCTATTTTCGCCGGTAAGGATTTCCAGTTTTTGCCATGATCCAGTGATTGCATTAAAGCCGGATTCTGGATATTGTTATTTACGCCCCAGCTAAAATTGGCAGTGGTATAGCTGTCGGCCGTTTCTTTATACTGGATGTCCTTATTCAGCACCCGTTCAAAATCTGAAACGTTACTGGTTACATTAAGTGTAGCGGTCTCAGCCCCGATACCTGCGCTGGTTAAAATTTCTGGTTTGTTGGTCGTATAACTTGCTTTGAAAGTGTATGCTCCAGCCGTTTCCAGTTTAACCCCACTGATCACGATCTTCAGATCCGGACCATTTGCCGGCCTTAAATCCAGGTTGTTAAAGCTGAGTATGGCAGCACCATTGGCCGCGGCAGTGATGTTTACGCTGCCTACTTTTGAATAGGAATAATTGCTGCCAACGCGTCCAATCGATTGTGTAGCCAGGTCTTTTAATTTAACATCACCACGCCCGATTACATTCACTGTTGTATTTTCCAATGTAGGTTGAATACCCCTGGGTAAAAAGATGCTTACAGTGGCGTTAGGCGTTCTCTGTCCGGCCGTAAAATATAAAGTCAGTTCAGCCCTTGTATTTAAGGTCATATTTTTTTGCTGCAAATTCAATTGGCCGCCAACTGCCATTGGTTTCAGGGCAATGTAATAGGTCTTGCTGCTTTTGCCATCAGCCGAACTGACCACCAGCTTGTCCCCGTTTAAGAGCTCTCCCTCGGTTTTTACCGAACCGTCCCGGGCCATAACCCTGTAGGTCTGGACAGATGCGTCTTTCGCCCTGAGCTGCTGCGGAAGCTGCTGCACCCCAATCTGGGTTGAAACCAGTCCCTTATCTTCAGGTGTGTCTACCGTAAACAGGTAAGTACTCCCGCTAATCAGTACCAGGGTATCGTTTGTAATCCTTACAACGTGTGTAGCAGTCCTGCTGATCTCTATTTCAACAGATGGGCCATCCTTTTTTGTTTTTAAAGCAAATGAAGGCACCGTGGTTAGGGTCAGTAAAATCAGTGATAAGGTTTTAAGTCTGTTCATGCTGGTTTAAAATAGTTTTTAAAAATCGGTAATAAGTAGTAAACTTTTACGACCAAGTATTAAGCTATTCTGGCTTGTTGTTTTGCATTTTTAAGCTTAATGAAAAACCATTTACATTAAAATTACATCTAGGTAAGTGTCAAAAAGCTATATTTACTTTTATTAATGAAAAAAATCCTTTCTATAGATGGCGGCGGCATAAGAGGTATCATTCCCGGAATGATCCTGGTTGCGCTGGAAGAAAAGCTGAAACGGGAGAGCAAAAATCCCGGAGCGGCAATTGTAGATTATTTTGACTTTTTTGCCGGCACCAGTACCGGTGGCATACTGACCTGTTTGCTATTGTGCCCCTCTGAGGAAAATCCAGGCAGGCCACGCTTTACAGCCAGAGAGGCGTTAGACCTGTACCTGAAGCATGGAAATGAAATTTTTAAAATGACATTTTTTAAGCGCATCAGGGCAAAACTGGGCCTTGCCGGCGAGCGGTATAACAGCATGGTATTTGAAGGGGTCTTGAAAACTTATTTTAAGGATACCAGGCTTAGTCAGCTCCTCAAACCCTGTATCATCAGCGCTTATAACATTGAGCTGCGGAAAACTCATTTCTTCCGGCAGCAAACTGCAATTTCAAGAGGTGATGCCCGCGATTTTTACTTAAAAGATGTTTGCCGGGCTACATCAGCGGCCCCTACTTATTTTAGTGTGGCCGAGATCCACTCCCTGGCGAATGTGCGTTATCCATTGCTGGATGGGGGTGTATTTGCCACTAACCCTGCCTTGAGCGGATTGATAGAAGTAACCAAGGCTTTTAACCAGACCCGTATCAATGATATTTTTTTGGTCTCGCTGGGCACCGGAAGGTCCAGAAGGTCTTATGATTATGAGCACTTTAAAAAAAGCAGTGCCATGGCCATCGTACCAGCTATTTTGGACATTATGATGAGTGGGGTAGCAGAAACCAGCGATTTCTTTTTGCAGCAGCTGTTTCATTCGGCCGGAAAAACCGAAAACTACCTGCGTATAGAGCCAGATAGCCTGGAAAGTATTAAAGAAGGACTGGACGCTGCCAGCCCTTCAAATATTGAAAAACTGGTGGCTTTGGGCGACCGTACCGTTAGCGAGAATGAAGGTCGTTTAACCGTATTGGCCAGGTTATTGATAGAGGAACAAAAGCACGGCGCCAATACCAAGCCCTGGGATTTCTTAAAAGCAGTAAGGTCGTTCGGGTCCTTTTAGGAGCTGAACTTTATTTATAGCATGCTTTTTGTTTTTACCTCTGGGTAATCGATTTAAGCTATATCTGGAAATGAATAAGATACCCCGTAAAAGTTTTATCAAAGCCATAAAAGGAAAGATCATTATTGCTTTGCTTTTGGGTTGTTTTGCCTTATTTATGGCCTGGGGTGTAAGTAAAGTAGCTTTCAAAGAGATGCTGACCACTGTAGAGAATATCTCTGCACCAAGTGAAAGATTAAGAATAGTAAATGCCATTTCAAGAAAAATAAGCAGTCTGGATCAGCTGCAAAAAAAACAGGCATTTAATGATCCCGGAAATTACAGCCAGCTTTTTAAAGAATCGCGGCAGCTTAGGCTGGTATTGGATACGCTTGCCGCTTTATACGAAAATGATGCCATCCAGCTCACACGTATTTTAACCATTAAAAAGTTGCTTGCCGAGCGGGACAAACAATTTATCAATTACCTTAAGGTAAGGGAACGGCTGGTCAACAATAAATCTTTCTCTGCACAGGTTAAAAACCTAAGTGCCTTGGTCTCAAAAAGCGCTGAACAGGCCGATAGCACCATTTTGGCCACTGAAGAAAAAACTTCCACCACCACGATCTATCCAACCGAAGAAAAGCCCAAAGGCTTCTTCAATAAAATATTTGGCAGAAAAAAAACGAATGAACAGGACAATTCCTTTAAGATTGTTAATGAAGAAAAGATTAAAAGGGATACCATAGCCCTATCTGCCGAGGACAGGATTGTGAAAAACCTGGGTGAATCTTTAAAAGTGATTGAGCAGGAACAACGCCATAAAAATGCAAGTTTCCTAAACAGGGAAGCTATGCTTACAAATGCCAATAACCAGCTGATCAACCAGATGCTCGATGTGTTGCGTAAAGTAGAAAGCGAGGTGGTTGCCCAGATTGAAATGAATGGCATCCAGGCAAAAAATGTGGTAAATACAGGTATAAATACCATCAGTATCATTATGCTCGTGTTTTTTCTGCTCACTGTGCTGCTGCTGTATTTCATTTTAACAGATATTACGCGGAGCAATAAGTACCGGGCCGAACTGGAACTGGCAAAAGACGAAGCGGAATACCATGGCATGGCCAAACAAAGGTTCCTGTCCAACATGAGCCACGAGATCCGAACACCATTGCAATCCATTATTGGTTATTCAGAATTGATCAGACAGCAAAAAAATCCGCAACGTAAAGACATCGATGCCATTTATCATTCATCCGAGCATTTACTGCAAATCGTAAACGAAGTGCTGGATTACAACAGGATCATTTCAGGCAGGTTTACTTTTTCTGAAAAAGTATTTGATATTGAAGCCCTTTTGGCCGAAGTGGTTTCGGTAATGCAGCCACAGGCTGAGCGTAAATCGCTAAAATTGGTTACAGATTTTGTCCTTTCCGGTCAGAAATATGTAGAAGGTGATCCATTTCGTTTAAAGCAGATTTTGTATAACCTGCTGGGCAATGCTATAAAATTTACTGCCGAAGGGGAGGTAAGCCTATCGGCTTTCTATAAAAGACAGGGCGAACGGCTCCACTTTACTTTTATGGTAAAGGATACCGGGATTGGCCTTAACGAAGAGGAAACTAAACTTATCTTTAATGAGTTTGAACAGGTAAATTCAATAGAAAATGAAGAGGCCAGCAAAGCAGGGGCCGGGCTTGGCTTAACCATCATTAAAGCGCTGATTGAAAATCAGGGTGGGCGGATCTATGTAAAGAGCAGGAAAGGTGAAGGAAGTATTTTCACAGTATATCTGACCTTTAAGGTAGCACAGGAACCAGCATACGAAAATACAAAGGTTTTAACACCAGCCTTTAATGGAAAGGTCAGGATTGTAGATGATGACCAGCTGATCCTTGACCTCTGTGAAATCATCTGCAAAAAGCATGGTATTGATGTTGAACTTTTTAATTCCCCCTCTCAGTTGTTAAACTCGGCATGGGATAGCTCAGTAAAGCTTGTCCTGATGGATATGCGCATGCCGGAGATGAACGGTGTTGCACTTTGTAAATTGCTGAGAGAAAAGCTGGGAGATAAAGTGAAGATCTATGCAGTTACCGCTCAGGTATTGCCTGACGAACTGGAAAATCTTTTAAGCAATGGTTTTGATGGCCTGCTCATGAAGCCTTTTAAAGCGCATGAACTTTTAGCTGTACTGAACGAAGAAGCCGGAGCGGTTATCCAGGCGGATGAGATTGACCTCGACCTGCGCGGCCTGAAAAAAATGACCTTTGACGATGAAGAACAATTGAACAGGATCCTTTTAAGGTTTTCTGACGATTGTATTGATGATAGTGATGAGATCAGGCAGGCTTTAACAGCAGATGACCAGCCCAAATTAAGTTTGCTTGTACACCGGCTTGCAGGAAGGATAGCACAGATCGGATCCAAAAAACTGGCCGCTGAATTCAGGCGGATGGAGATAGAATTATCTGGTAGTGAAAAGCCCGACATCCATAAGAAGAACAGGATCCTGGCACTTTTACAGCAGTTGAATCAACTTTTACATCTGGTTAAGCAACGTGCCTGATTATTCAATGCCATAACGTTCCATTTTACTGTACAAGGTTTTACGGTCAATATTGAGGAGTTTTGCCGCTTTAGATTTGTTGTACTTTACTTTAACCAGGGTTTCCGTAATCAATGCTTTTTCGTTTAACTCGTTAATCACTTTAAGGTCCGAAGTACTTGGCCGGGGAGAATGGTTTATAGAAATGATCATTTCTTCTGGAAGAGCATCAACTTCTGCAGTTTCTCCAGGTGTAAGCAGCACCATTCGCTTGATCACATTTTTGAGCTCACGAAGGTTTCCCGGCCAGTCGTACCGGAGCAACAGCTCTTTGGCCTGAGGAGATATGCTTTGTACGTTCCTGTCCAATTCCGAATTGGAAAGTTTGATGAAGTGGCTGATAAAAAGCTCAATGTCTTTACCCCTGTCCCTCAGAGCCGGTAACTGTATCTTAAATTCATTAAGCCGGTGGTAAAGGTCTTCTCTGAACAGACCATTGGCAACACTGGTTTTAAGATCATCGTTTGTGGCCGTAATGATCCGCACGTCTACTTTAATGGTCTTGGTACTGCCCAGCGGCTGTATAATTCTTTCCTGCAGGGCGCGCAACATTTTAACCTGTACTTCATAACTTAAGTTCCCAACCTCATCCAGAAACAGCGTACCACTGTTTGCAGCTTCAAACTGCCCTTTTTTATCATTTAAAGCACCTGTAAAAGCACCTTTGGTATGGCCAAATAATTCACTGGCAGCCAGGTCTTTTGACAGGGCACCACAGTCTATAGCCACAAAAGGTTTATCCCTGCGCTTACTTTGCGCATGTAGGGCACGCGCAGCATACTCCTTACCCGTGCCGCTTTCACCCTGTATAATTACAGACATGTCGGTAGGGGCCACCAGGTTAATGTGCTCATAAAGTTTATCGGCAATAGCACTTTTACCTTTTATAGCATCTGCATGTTCAACAGCGCTATTGCGGCTGTTTTCCTTCTTGCCCAGGGCATTTTTAATGATCATCATCAACTCATCCGGATTAACGGGTTTTGTGATGTAATCAAAAGCACCAAGCTGTATAGATTTTACGGCTGTTCTGACATCGTTAAAGCTGGTCATGATAATAACCGGTTGTAACAACCCTTTTTCCAGAACGTGCGAAAGAATATCCAATCCCGTTCCATCAGGTAAACGGTAATCAATCAACAACAGGTCAAAGCTTTGTTCGTCTGTTATTTTAAAAGCTTTTTTTACATTGTTTACCACCTGGGGTTCGTGGCCCTGTTTTGTAAAAAAACCTTCCAATACCTGAGAAAAAGTAGAGTCGTCTTCAATGATCAGTATTTTTGCCATAGGGATTTTCGCTGTAGATATAGCAAAAATACAAAAGCCGGACGAAATCCGGCTTTTGTTAGGTGTTAAATTGTTTATTATTTTAGGATATAGGGCTATTCAATGACTACACCGTCTTTACCAATTTTTAGAGATGCAGTTTCTTCCTGTTTTTTTACATCAACCTGATAGTACTCAGATTTATCTGCTTTAGTAACTAAAAATGCAGCTGTTGGAATCCATTCTTTATATTTGTCTGATGCCAAGGTAGTTTTTACAGCATCTGGCAGGTCTTTGGTTTCAACTGGTGTTTTGGTTACGCTATCCTGATGGGCAGTAATTGTAACCGGTGTCTTAATGTCATTCGCTTTTACTGTTGTTAATCCTGCAAAGGCAAGGATGGCTGCTGATAAAATGATCTTTTTCATAATTATAATTTTTAAATTCTTGTGCTGATTAATTACAATGATATAGCGCATAATGATGCCAAAACTTGTATTTTGATGTTCTGTGGCCCTTAAAGGGTTTTTTTTACGTTTTGGGCTTTTAACAGGTGTAGACTTTCTCCACAATTTGTAGCGCAATTGTTCAGTTGAACATTAAACAAGAGCTTAGGACGAATAAACCGCTGGTTCCGGCGGTCCTATACTAAACGGCAGTTTAATTTTGTCAATGAGCTGGAAAAATTTTGCGCTACTCTTGTTTTTGTACTGCCCGACCAAGACAATAACAAGAGAAAAGCAAGAGAATTTTATAAAGGACGGGCTCCTTGAATATAGCTTTTTAGGAATGGACAATAAAAGAAAAGCTTTACAAAATACATAAATCTTTTCTTAGCTTTGCTAGTATGCTGTCTAAGAAAACGAAATATGCAATAAAGGCACTGGTTGCTCTTGGCAAAAACAGAGAAAATCCTCCCATGCAAATAGTAAGGCTTGCGGAGCAGGAAATGATCCCCAGAAAATTTCTGGAGCAGATCCTGTTGGATATGCGTAATGCAGGTTATTTGTATAGTAAAAAGGGAGCCGGCGGGGGGTATAGCCTAAATAAGGAACCAAATGAAATTTACCTGGCCGATATACTCCGTATTACCGATGGGCCTATCGCCATGGTGCCTTGTGCAAGTTTAAAGTTTTACCGTAAATGCGATGAATGCCATGATGAAGTGACCTGTGGCATCAGAAAAACATTTATTGATGTCAGGGATGCCACGCTTAAAGTTCTTGCCCAAACTACCATTGCAGATGTGATCGCGAGAGAAACAGATGACACACTGGTGCGTTAAACGCTGAGGCCAGCTTATACCCACTTTACCATCGTGGCGTTATAATTGATTAACTTTGCCCAAAATTTAAATATATGAATAAGATGAAAATGAATTTTTTCTGCAGTGGGCTGGTATGCCTGGTTTTGCTGACAGCAATGCCATTTATATCATTTGCCCAGAAGCCTAACTGGCAGAACCTCGACTTAAAAGCCGATTCTACATTTGGCATTAGTACAGAAAAAGCTTATAACGAGTTATTAAAGGGCAAAAAATCTGTACCTGTAGTTGTAGCCGTTCTGGATGGGGGAGTGGATATTGAACATGAAGATTTGAAACCGGTGGTTTGGGTAAATAAGAAAGAAAAAGCTGGTAATGGTAAGGACGATGATAAAAATGGTTACATTGATGATGTTCATGGATGGAACTTTTTGGGTTCATCAAAAGGTTCGGTGAATTACGAAACACTTGAACTTACACGTCTGGTACGTCGTGACAATGCCAGGTTTGCCAATTCCGATGCTACTTCAGTAAAAGCAAGTGAACTTCCGGCCTTTGAAGCCTATCAGAAAAATAAGGCAGAATTTGAACAGGAACTTGCTGAGGCAAAAATAGGCCTGGAGCGTTTTGAAGGTATCAAAAACGCCATAGATGAAGTGGTAAAGAAAATCGGTAAAGAAAATCCGACAATTCAGGATTTCCAATCCTTTAAGCCTTCAAATGATATGGAGGCCAATATTCAGCGCATTTTGCTGGCGCAGTTAAAGGAAAGTAGCTTTGAAGATTTTTATAAAAACCAGATCATGTCCGGTTATGATCATTTTAAAAGTCAGGTAGATTATAATTTGAACCTGGATTACGATCCCCGCGGAATTGTTGGCGATGACCCTAACAATAGCAAAGAACGTTTTTATGGGAACAATGACGTAACCGGGCCTGATGCAAGACATGGGTCGCACGTTGCCGGTATCATTGCTGCTGTGCGTACCAATAACCTTGGAATTATGGGCGTTGCTGATAACGTGCTGATTATGAGTGTCCGCAATACCCCAAATGGGGATGAACGGGATAAAGATGTAGCCAACTCTATCCGTTATGCAGTAGATAAAGGCGCTAAGGTAATCAACATGAGCTTCGGTAAGTCATACTCATGGGATAAAGCGATTGTGGATGAAGCGGTGAAATATGCAGTATCTAAAGACGTTGTACTGGTACATGCTGCGGGCAACGACAATAAGGACCTGGAAGTTGAACCAAATTTCCCTGACCCTGAATATATTGGTGGTGGTAAAGCGGCCAGCTGGATAACAGTAGGGGCTTCTGGCTGGACAAACGATGGCACAATAAAAGCCAGTTTCTCTAATTATGGAAAAACTAAAGTTGATGTCTTTGCGCCGGGGGTAAATATTAATTCAACTGTACCGGGCTCAAAATATGAGAAATTAAACGGAACAAGTATGGCTTCCCCTGTCGTTGCAGGCCTTGCTGCCCTTATCCGTTCTTATTATCCCAAGCTAACTGCTGTACAAGTTAAGGATATCATTATGAAGTCTGTGGTAAAGGTCGATCAGTCTGTCGAAATCAGGGATGAAGCAGGTACTAAAAAAGTTCCTTTTTCAGATCTTTGTGTAAGCGGTGGCATTGTAAATGCCTATGATGCATTAAAACTTGCTGCCGGGTATAAGAAATAGCCACAACACCGTTAAACAAAAAGACCGCCAATATAATAAGGCGGTTTTTTTGTTTAACGGTGTTTAAAATCCGTCAGTTCCTTTGGCAGAGAAAAGATACTCCCCGGAATATTCTTCTCTTCCATAAAGCAAAGCCGTTCGTATTTATACTCATTCACCTTTGCTGTCATATTCAGATCTGAATAGATGCCAATAATTAGGTTATACATGAGTATACGGTTTAAGTTTAAATTGTTTCTTTTAAAAAGCTGTATGCATTCATCACAATACTGACAGGCCTGCAGGTATTCGCCTTTGTTTCTGAGCTGATAGGCCTGGGTCATTTTTAAAATGGATTCAGCATACTGTGTAATCTTAAAACGTGACTTATTTCCATGAAGGCCAATAAGAATACGTTCCAGCTGATCTGTTTTCTTACCCGGATTGATCCTCGAGGAGGATAGGGCCAAAAGGTTCATCATAAGTATGGTGAAAGCTGATCTTTTTGAAAATAAATCCGGATGTAATTTAGCAATAGTCTCTATGATTTTAATGGTGCCCTCATCCGATCCATAAAATAAATTCAGTACAATAACCAACAGGTAAGTGATGCCCTGCTGGGTGTTAAGGGGCATTCCTGCTTTAAGGAAAGGATACTTTAAATTTTCTATATCTGCAATCAGCTGATTTTTCTCAATGTCTTTATTGCTGAGTTTCGAATAGACCAGTAAAGTAACTTCATAGGGGTCTATGGCCCAGTTCAGGGCTTCATAACTGGCCAGTTCATCCAGCCTTGCATTTATTTTTTCTTCATCCAGGCTTAGCATGTCGAGAATAGCGAGAATAGACTGATAGGTGAGCGCATGGCTGTTTGAATCTGAAACTTCAAGCAAAACACTTAGGGCTTCTTTATAACAGGAATCTACAAAATCAAAATTACCCAGTTCCTGGATAATGATGTCATGCAGTTTGTGTTCTTTCAAGAGCAGGGCTGTATCAGAACTATACCTGGACCTGTATTTTAGGTTTTCAGCAATAAAAAGAATCAGGTAGTTGTGTTCAAAATGATTTAGCGGTAAATCAAACAGGTTAGCAAGTGATTTCAGGTCGCCTATCCTGACAATAAAGCGTATGGTCCATTGAAACAGTTGAAACCTGACATTGTCACTTTCGTATTCATTTTGTATGTACTGGAAAAAATCCCGGTCTACCTGTAAATGAAACTTTTCAAGCAGTTCAATAAATAAGAAGTATTCAAAAATATGGGGATGGACAAACCTGACAAATTCTCTTGGATGATAGTCTTCATATCTTTTTTCCTCCATTAATATGCCATCAGCCAGCAATTCCATATAGGCATTTTTAAATGCGGAGAGTTCGGCAATCAGGTTGTCTTTTGGAACCGAGTCGCCTTTTTTTCCATAATTGGTTAACTGGATGATCTTTTTCAGGAACAGTATCTTTTCCGTATAATAATTTGAACGGTAGATGTTTTCCTGTATAAATCTTGAAATCAGCTCGTGAAAGGTAATGTTTGTTGAAAAATTGAACTCGGGGTCTTCTTCCCTCAGTTGATAGTATAACTGAATGTGAAATGGAAATTTCAGCTGGGCCTTGAGGTTCGGATTGATTGCGTTTACATCCAGGTTGTCTATGCCGGAAATGATCAGGTCAACCTCTTTTTCCGTAAGTTGAGGAACATTGGAAACTTCAGCAATGTTAAAATAATTCCCGGGAAACCATTTGGTCTTTAAATAAGCAGAATGCCTGATCATTTCATAGAACCGGATCCAGGTGGTAGAACGCATACCCATGACCAGTTTTATGGACTCCGTATGCTCTATGGCACATATAAAATTAATGATGCTGTCGAATAGCTGTATCTTGAGGTCCTTTTTAAGGACCAGCTCTGAAAACCCATCCAGAAATATAATCAGCTTTCCTCCTGAATGACGATAATTATGATCAATATAGTTGATAAGGCTTTCTTTTTTTGAGATGCTAAGCAGAGTTTTGAGTTGATCCTCAAAATTTAGGGTTAATTGCTCAGCATTAAAAAAGCTGTATGCCTGAATAAACAATAGTATTGATTCCTTATACTGAGGACATTCTTCATTAAAGAATTTTTCTGCCAGATGACTGAGCAGGATTGTTTTTCCATAACCTGGCTGAGAAATGAAGGCCGTGAAACTATTGCTGCTTTTGAAAAAATCGTCAAAGTCATGCTCGGCAAATTTTCTGCTGATGGTCATCTGATACGGCATGCCAGAACGGTTTTTGATTCCTTTTAAGGTGAAATCGGTAACCTTGGCTGCTTTATTTTTAATGGCCGACCAGTTGAGTGGGGTGTTGTCTGCATTAATATTTATTGATGCAGGCCAGTTCTCCAGGTTTTCGCCACTTACATATTCCGATAATGTGGTAAGGGTAAATTTAGAAAAATTGTGTTTGACCACAGCAAACCCAAATAACCTTTTGATGGTTGTTTCGCTAACGTTCTTATTTAAAGTCTTGCTGATTTCAATGGATATCCTTTTACAGTCAGCCGGAGTAATTGTTCTAATTCCTGTCTTAATTAGAATTAAACCCTTGAGTTCATTTAAGATAGATACTTCATCCATACACCTATAAGTGAGCGTTAAATATTTCAACTAAACGAATATAATGCTTTAATAAGAATAATGAACACCGATAATATGGATAAAAAATGAATAGAAAAGATAACATAGGCCCAAAAACCTATCCTACAAGGTATTATTGCGCTATAACAGACTGCAGCAAGTTGTCCAGTATTATAAAAATGAACAAAATGAACAGGTGACAGGCTTTAAAACGGCCTAAATGAACAATTCGAACGGTGAATGAGATGCAATCTATGAGTAAAATTGTAGCAATAAATCTAATAACCTCAATCACTCTCCTATGAAAAGGACATCTACCCTGTTAGAATTGTTTAAAAAGTCACTTCTTTTTCTTCTTAGTTTCATTAGTGTAACGCTTTTAAATTCAGAATCTTATGGACAGGCTAAAAGTTATGCAACAGTAACACCATCAAGTGGACTTGTTGGCTATTACAGCGTTATTTTAGTGGGCGACGTAGTGAATACCGATCCCGGAGCGGATGCAGGTGCAGTACTCAATCCATTAGGTGCTGCAAACGGCGGGGCTGGCTTTGCAACTTTAACCGCCAAATACAACAATATCCTTGGAATAGCGAAGGGAGAGGGGGAGGCCTGGATACAGTTAAAGTATGGAGCGCCCGTTGCAGCGGGGAAAACCACTTATATCAGGTTTGATCAGCCTACAACCGGGGGCGGACTTAGTCTGGACCTGCTTGGAATTGTAGGAGACCTTACCGGTTTGCTAAAAAAGAACCTCGTTCAGCTGGATGTCTATTCAGGCGCACAGGCAGCAGCCGGTAATAATGAAAATAACGGAACGCTTGTAAATGCGGCCAATGTAAGCAGTGCTGTAGTAAAGGACGCTGCGGGCAATACTTATTTTGCCGTTACACCAACTGTAGGTTACAATTCTATACGTGTAAGGCTAAGGTTTAGCGGTAATTTGCTGGGGCTTGCACTGGGTGCTTCTATAAATATGAAAGTTTACAGTGCTTTTAATGTGGCTACAGAGAATTGTGCCCCATCTATATATGCTACTATCGGCGAATCAACCGGTGTAAACGTCACTTTAACGGAACTGGTAAAAACACCTCAGCTGGCTATAGATAACAATATGACTACAGCTGCTCAGCTACAGGCCGGAGTGGTAGGGCTTGGTTCAACAGTTTCACAAACGATCTATTTAAATGGTCTTTCTACTGCAGACGATTATGCCAAAGTGGTTATTTCTGTGCCTGCAAGCGTGTTGAATGTAAATCTTTTTAATACGGTGACGGTACAGGCCTATAATGGAAATACTCCTGTAGGAACAGCACAGCCCGTCAGCAGTCTGCTCAGTGTAGACCTGCTCGGACTGCTGGCAAAAACAGCAGTCACACCCGTATATTTTAAACCAGGTGCGCCTTTTGACCGTGTAAAGGTAAGTATCGACAATACCCTGGCCGTGGGAGGGAATATTTTGTCTGGCGGCTTAAACATACATGAAGTACAGCGAACGGTTGCAAAACCGTCTTTTGCAGGTTTAACCGCGGGTGCTTTAGCGATATGCGGCAACCAGGTTTCACTTTCCGTAAACAATCCGGATGGAGGGTTTACCTATAACTGGTATAAAAAAACAGGTACCGGCACCAGAACATTACTGGCCAGCGGAACAGGGCCTGCCTATTCCGAATCGAATATAGCCCAGGGCAGCTATACTTATTATCTTTCAGCCCAAAAAGCAGGCTGCGCCGGCGAATCGGATGTAGATAGTGCAATTGTGAACGTTACAGCAACACCAACGGTGCCTATAGTTTCGGCACCGGCAATTTGTTCGGGCAGTCCGGCTGTTTTAACCGTAACAAATGCAGCTGCAGGACATACATACAGGTGGTATACGGCCGCAACGGGGGGAACGGCCATTACTACCGGTACTACTTTTACTTCTGCAGCACCTTTAACTGCCGGTACTTCCTATTTTGTTGAAGCTGTAAATGGTACCTGTGTAAGTGCAGCAAGGGTAGAGGTGCCGGTAACGGTTAACCCGATCCCGGGCGATGCGGAGGTTTCAACAAACAGCATCACCATTAATGCCGGGCAAACGGTAACACTGGCAGCGGTAGCACCAACGGGAAGTGTGGTAACCTGGTATACTGTTCCAACTGGTGGAACAGCTGTCGCATCAGGGCCAACCTATACTGTAGGGCCAATCAACATCACGACAACTTTTTATGCGGGCACACAAAGTACAAGCGGCTGCCCAAGTGCCAGCCGGGTTCCGGTTACCGTTACGGTAACGAATCCAACAACTGGTTTAACCTGTAAGTCTGCAAATAGCCAGGAGAGCGGAGTTAATGCTTTATTGTGTGTGAGCTGCGGAGTTAACAACCCGATCGGGGCCATAGACAACGATCCGAGTACCTTTTCAACCATTAACCTTGCCGTAGGAATTGGGGCCACAGGCTACCAGCGTCTAATTTTTCCTGCAGCAGGTCTGGCAACAGACAGTATCCGTTTAGAGCTGAACCTGCCGGGGGGACTGCTGGATGCAACTGTACTGGGGGGAATTACGGTGAACGTAATGAACGGTAATTCCATTGTCAAAGCCTATACTTTAAGCAATTCATTAATTCACCTGCAGCTGTTAACTGCCAACCGTTTTAAGGCTACACTGGCGGCTACTGCTGCTTATGACAGGGTCGAAATACGTTTTGGAGGAACAATACAGGCATTAAGCAGCATGGAGATCTATGGCGCTGAGGTGATTTATCCAAATCCGACTGTAGCAACAACAGGCCAGGCCATATGTTATGGTACCAATACTACATTAAATGCCACCCCGAACGGAGGTACCACTTTAAAATGGTATTCGGCCCCAACAGGAGGCACCTTGCTGGCCAGTGGAAACAGTTTTACAACCACTACGCCTTTAACGGCAACCACCACTTATTATTTAGAAACAAGTAAAGGCAGCTGTGCCAATGCCGATCGTGTACCTGTAACCGTAACTGTAAATCCTCAGATCGTACTGCCGGCTACAACTTTAAGCAATGCTACACTTTCAGCCACTTATTCAAAACAAATTACACCTGCTTCTGGTGGAACACCAGTATATACTTATACACTTACCGCAGGTAGTAGCCTGCCTGCCGGACTGAGTTTGTCAACCGATGGAACAATCGGGGGAACACCTACGGCTGCGCCTGGTGATTTTAATTTCTCCATCACTGCCACCGACAGTAAGGGCTGCTCGGTAAGTACAGCCTATACTTTAAAATTAACACCAGCAATGGCGCTACCTGCCATGACATTGCCAAACGGAACAGTAGGTACTACCTATCCTGTTCAGGTCATACCGGCAGCTACCGGGGGCACCACTCCATATACTTATACCGCAACAAACCTGCCTCCGGGACTAACTTTTGATCCGGCAACCCGTGAGATCAAGGGTATCCCAACACAAAAAGGTACTTATACCGTTCACGTTACTGCCACTGATTCAAATGGCAATAACGTTACACAGGATTATACCATTGTGGTCAGAGATCCGCTGGCACTGGCCAATACGCCATTGGCAAATGGAACAGTGGGCAGCCCATATCCAACACAAACCATTCCGGCTGCTACAGGCGGAAGCGGTTCTTATACTTATACGGCAAGCGGCTTACCTCCGGGATTAACATTCGATGCGGCCACACGCCAGATCACCGGTACACCTACCCAGGCCGGTACATTTACGGTTCCTGTGCAAGTGGCTGATACCGAGGGTAATACGGTTACCACAAATTATACCATAGCGGTGGGTAACCCATTGTTGCTTGCTGCAAAAACACTTGCCGATGGTACAGTGGGAACTGTGTATGCAACAGAAACCATTCCTGCTGCTACTGGCGGCGCCGGGGGTTATGTTTATGAAGGAAGCAACCTGCCTCCGGGTTTAACTTTTAACCCTGCAACACGTCAGATTTCGGGTACACCAACACAATCCGGCTCCTATAACGTTGGCGTTAAAGTAACCGATGCAAATGGTGCAACGGCGAGCCAGGTCTATGTAATTAAAGTAAACGGAGAGCTGAACCTCCCATCGGCTACTTTACCGAACGGCCTTGTGGGTACGGTTTATCCTACCCAGACCTTACCTGCAGTAACCGGCGGAACGGCCCCTTATACCTATACGGCTATAGGCTTGCCGGCAGGATTAACCTTTACGCCGGCTACCCGTGAAATTAAGGGCACACCCTTGTCGGGCGGTACGTTTACGGTTACCATGACGGCGACCGATAAAAACGGCTTAACCACTTCTACTGATTATACCCTTGTGGTAAATGTAGCCGCCCCGGTTGTGAATGCAGTAACTACCTGCAGCGGAACTTCGGCTACCTTGTCGGTAGCCAACGCCCAATCAGGGGTTACTTATAACTGGTATGCAGCTACAGGCAGTACCTCCATATTTACAGGTACAACTTATACAACCGGTCCTTTAAGTGCAAATACAACTTTTTATGCAGAAGCTGTTTCCGGAACTGCAGTGAGCAGCAGGACCCCGGTTAATGTTACTGTTAACCCAAGTCCGAATACCGCTACGGTAATCACGGCCAACGAAACCATCAGTTCCGGACAATCGGCTACTTTGCTGGTGAGTGCCGATGCGGGCAATACCATAAAATGGTATACTACCCCAACAGGGGGAGCGTCCTTCTTTAGCGGGGCAAGCTATACCACACCTGCATTAACGGCTACCACTACTTATTATGTAGAGACAGAAAATGCATCAGGCTGCGTAAGCCCTGTAAGGGCCATGGTTACTGTAACTGTAACAAATGGTCCCGCCAATCCTAAGTGTAATGCTGCTGTAAACCAGCAATCGGGGATTGATGGTATATGCTTATTGTGCACCGTTCAGAACCCTGAAAATTCAACCGATGCCGATCCGGATAACTTCACCAAGATTAACCTGGCAGTAGGTGTCGCGTCTACCGGTTACCAGCGCCTGATCTTCGCCGGACCGGGTACTGCAACAGACAGCATCCGTTTGGATCTGGCCACACCAGTAGGACTGGCAGATCTGAATGTACTGGGCAATATTACAGTTACCGTGATGAATGGCAATACGGTAGTAGGTACCTATCCCTTAAATTCTTCAGTTTTAGACCTTAAATTATTAAACGGGAACCGCTTTAAAGCTACTTTAGTAGCAGGCGGGGTTTATGACCGTGTTGAAATCCGCTTTGGTGCCCTGGTTGCTGCCTTGAGTAACCTGAGTATTTATGGCGCAGAGATCATTTATCCCAATCCAACAGTTGCGGCTACCGGAAAACTGATCTGTGCCGGAAGCGGAACTACACTAACTGCTACGGCAAATGGTGGTACCTCTTTAAAATGGTATACTGCTGCAAGTGGCGGTACTTTACTGGCAACCGGCGAAACGCTGACCGTAGCCGGACCTTTAACCGCCAACACAACTTATTATATAGAAGTAAGTAAAGCCGGTTGTGCCAACGCACAGCGTGTACCGGTTCCGGTAACCGTAACAACTCCGCCAGATGTTCCGGTACTGGCTGCTACAGCTCCTGTATGTGCAGGTTCGCCTGCAGTACTGGCCATAAACAATCCGGTAGCAGGAACAACGTACAGGTGGTATACCGCATCAACCGGTGGAACAGCTGTTTTTGAAGGCCCGGTATTCACTACCCCGGCCCTGAATGCAAATACAACCTATTTTGTAGAGGCAGCCAATGGCAACTGTACAAGTGCAGGCCGCGCTACTGTGGCTGTTACGGTTAACCCGCTTCCGGTATTGCCACAGGTACAGGCCTCATCAACCACGGTTGGTCCCGGACAAACCGCTATACTGAATGCTTCATCTACAGAAACCAATGTGATATTTAACTGGTACACCAGTGCAAATGCCACAACTCCTGTATACACCGGCCCTACTTATGTAACCCCACCATTGACGGTTACAACTACCTATTACCTTGAAGCGGTATCTACAACCACTGGTTGTGCTGCTTCCAGCCGTGTGCAGGTTACCATTAATGTAGACGGAAGTGGCCCTAACCCGGTACCATGTGAGGCTGCCATAACGGAATCGAACGGGGTTGATGGCATTGGCCTGCTGGCAGGAGTGTTTAATGCCGGACTGGCAATTGACAACGATACAAAAACAAGTTCGTCATTGGTATTGCCGGTAGGCCTGCTGGGTGGTTCGGTGTACCAGCGTGTTGGTTTTAACGGTCTTTCAACTGTTGGCGATACGGTGAGGGTTCAGCTGACTGCCCCAGGTAAATTGCTCTCACTGGGCCTTTTATCGGGTATTACCCTAACTACCTACAATGGCAATACCAGCAACAATGATGTTTTGACCTTAAGCAATCCGCTCATTCACCTTGAGCTGCTGGGTGGCAATACAGCTGCGCTGATCTCATTTGTGCCAACCCAGGCCTTTGATAAAGTTGAGGTACGCTTAAATGCAGGCATAGCGGGCGTGTTAACTTCTGTCGACCTGAATTATGCACAGCGTGTGCTGATGGCTCCTCAGGTGGTTTCGGCTGATGTTACGGCCTGTGCTACACAAACAGCTACCTTACAGGTACTGAATCCTGCTGCCGGCATTACCTATAAATGGTTCGATGCTACCGGTGCATACCTGCCGGGTAAAGATGGGCCTTCATTTGTAACACCTGCCTTAACTGCAAATACCAAATATTATGTGGCTGCCAGCAATGCTTCCGGCTGCTTAAGCTATAAAACTCAGGTAAATGTAAGTGTAACCCCTGTACCTGCAGTGCCGGAACTGGAATCGCCTAATGTGAATACCTGTTCGGGAAGTGATGTCATTCTGCGCGTTAAAAATCCGCTTGCCGGAATAACCTATCAATGGTTTGACAGCGGCAATACTTACCTGGCGGGCAGGGACGGAACTTCGCTTACCATTACTGCCGTTACTGCTACAACTACCTATAGTGTAAAGGCAGTAAACAGCTGTCTTGTGCCCTCGGCCGCTGCAACAGCTACCATTAACGTGGGCTCACTGGATGCCCCGATTGTTACACCACCTGCTGTTACCGTTAAAGTTGGGGTAGCAGCTGTTTTAACAGCAAGCTCAAGCACTGCCGGTGTAATTTTCAGCTGGTACGATGCTCCGGCAGGAGGTAATTTACTGGAAACCGGGGCTACCTATATCGCACCTGCGCAAACAGTTCCCGGAACTGTCACCTATTATGTTGAAGGTGTGGCACCATCTGGTTGTACTACCCTTGCAAGAACTGCGGTTACTGTAACTACAATTCCTAATGACCCGCCATCGGCGGTGCCTTGTGAAGCCGCGGTAGCTGAAACACATGGTGTCAATGGAATAGGTATTCTGGCCGATGTATATAATCCCGGACTGGCCATTGATGATGATGCTTCAACAGCTTCCTCACTGGTCATCCCTGTTGGGGTGCTGGGCGCTGTTTATCAGCGTTTAGGTTTTACAGGTGTATCTAACATTGGCGACACCGTTCGTGTAATGCTTTCTTCGCCAGGTAAAATACTTTCACTTGCAGTTTTACCATCGCTGGATATCACTACCTATAACAATGGTGTAAGTAACAACGATGCCACTACCATCAGCAGTTCACTGATTAAGCTGGAATTGCTGAGTGGCGGTTCCAAAGCACTGTTAACTTTTGTACCAACCAGCAAATTTGATGCAGTTGAGGTTAAACTAAACTCCGGAATTCTGGGGGCCTTTACTTCTATAGATGTAAACTATGCCCAGCGTGTAATTGCTGCCCCTGTTGTTCAGGCACAAACTGCCAGCGCATGCCAGGGTGCATCTGCAACGCTATCGGTAAGCAACCCGCTGGCAAATGTAACCTATAAATGGTACCAGGGCACAGTGTTCCAGGCAGACGGGCCGACATTTATGACCCCTGCAACATTAACCGCCGGTACCTACGATTTCTTTGTTACCGCTGCCAGAAACGGATGTGAAAGCAGAAGGGTAAAAGTAGTGGTAACGATATTGCCACTGCCTGTTCCTCCGGTTGCTGATCCGGCCAATCCGGCAACAACCTGTATCAATACACCGGTTACCCTGAAAGTAACACCGGTAACCGGGGTGGTATTTAACTGGTACGATCAGGCAACAGCCGGAAATCAGCTGGTAACCAATAACAACAGTTATACCAGCCCTGCAAACCTGGGTGTTGGAACTTACGACTACTATGTGGAAGCAGTGAACGGAAACAGCTGTACCAATACGGCCAGAACAAAGGTTACCCTTATTGTTAAACCTAATGCCCTGCCTACGGATATTCTTGCTGCAGACCAGACCATCTGTTCGGGTACTACAGCAACGTTAACCGCTTCGGCACCTGGTATTTCAGGAGCGGTATTCAAGTGGTATAAAAACCCTGATTTAAGTGATACTCCGTATGAAGGGGCCAGCTTTACCACTGCCGCATTAACTGTAACTACTAAATATTATGTTATTGTAACCGGACCAAATATCTGTTCGAATGATGCATCATCCGCAAAAATAGTAACGGTTACCATAAACCGTAATGCAACGGCTGCGGACATTACAGCAGCAGATAAGACCATCTGTTCAGGAACTACGGCTGCCTTAACGGCATCAAGCACCACAGTTAGCAGTCCGGTATTCAGGTGGTATAAAAAAGCTGATTTAAGTGATGTTCCTTTTGTAGGGGCTAACTTTACTACCGACGCCTTAACGGCTACAACCAAATACTACGTAACCGTAAGTGGAAGCGATGCCTGTGCCAATGATGCCGCCTCGGCTAAGGTGGTTACCGTAACGGTAAACAGAAATGCTACAGCCGCTGATATCGTTGCGGCCGACAGGACAACCTGTTCTGGTACAGCGGTAACCTTAATGGCCAGCAGTACAACGGTTAACAATCCGGTGTTTAGCTGGTACCGCGATGCTGATTTAACCGATCTGGCTGTAAGGGGATCTTCATTTACCACACCGGCCTTAACGGTAACCACCAAATATTATGTTACAGTAAGTTCGGCAGAGGTTTGTGCAAATGATGCCCTCTCTGCAAAAATCGTAACTGTAACGGTGAACCGCAATGCTACAGCTGCCGATATTGTCCTGGCCGATCAAACCATTTGTGCAGGCAATACCGCTACGCTTAGCGCAAGCAGTACCACGGTAGGCAGTCCGGTATTTAAATGGTACCGTGATGCTTCATTAACCGATCTGGCTTATGAAGGCCCAACCTTTACTACACCAGCATTAACACTGACCACTAAATACTATGTAACCGTAAATGGAACCAATGCCTGTGCCAATGATGTGCTTTCGGCAAAAGTAGTTACAGTTACCGTAACACGAAATGCAGTGGTAACAGACATCATCGCAGACGATAAAACCATATGTGCCGGAATGTCTGCCCAGCTCAGCGCAAGCAGTCCCGCTATAAGCAATCCGGTCTTTACCTGGTACCGCGATGCTGCCTTAACAGATGTGGCCTTTATCGGTGCAAATGTTACGGCAACGGGCTTAACCAGCACCACCAGATATTACGTAACGGTAAGTGGAACCGGGGTATGTGCCAACTTACCTGGATCGGCAAAAGTGGTTACAGTAACCGTTAATCCTGTGCCAAATGTGCCTATTGTGGGTGCTGGCGGTACCGCAATCTGCTCGGGTGACGGAACTACCTTAACCATTCAGAACCCGCAGACAGGTGTAAACTATGAATGGTATACTGCCGCAACCAACGGAACACTGGTCAATACCGGCATTACATTTAACATCACTACCTTAAATGCCACAACAGATTACTATGTACAGGCTACAAGTGCTTTGGGCTGCGGAACTGCAACAGGAAGGGTAAAAGTAACGGTTACCGTTACACCTAAACCTGTACCACCATCAGTAGTTTCGGGTATAGTAAATACCTGTATCGGAAGTACTGCTGTGCTCAGTGTGTCCAATCCTGTAACAGGCGTAACTTATAACTGGTATGCAACAGCTACCAGTACTACCATACTGGGATCGGGAGCAAACTTTACCACACCTCAGCTCAATACGCCAAGCACAACCTTCTATGTTGGCGCCAGTTCTGGTAGTTGTATCAGTACTTCACGTACGCCGGTTGTGGTAAATGCAGGGGCAATTCCAAATCCTCCGCCATCTGTTTCCGGAGCCGAAAATCCATTCTGTCCGGGCAGTACACCGGTACTTCGTGTCAACAATCCGGATGCAACGCTTAAATATGCGTGGTATACCGTTCAGGTAGGCGGAACGGCACTTGCAGAAGGCAATACCTTTAACGTGCCGGCTTTAACAGGTACCACCATTTATTATGTGGGCAGCATTAATCTGGCTACAGGTTGTGCCAGCGCTACACGTACGGCTGTTACAGTAACTGTGCTGGCCAGGCTTGCCGCACCGGTGGTAAGTGTGCAGGAAGCTACAGCAACCAGCATTACGTTTGCCTGGAATGCAGTTCCCGGGGCTACTGCTTATGAAGTGTCGACAGATGCGGGCTTAACCTGGGTATCACCTAGTTCCGGACCTGTGGGTACCACACACCTGATCAGTGGCTTACAGCCAAATCAGAATGTAAACATCAGGGTAAGGGCCAAAGGCCAGCTGGATTGTCAGCTGAGTGATGCCACCAGTCTGAACGGTACAAGCGATAATCCTTTGGGCAACGGAATATTTGTTCCAAATACGTTTACGCCAAATAATGATGGTAAAAACGATGTCTTGTATGTATATGGAAATACAATAGCCAAAATGAGGCTGAGGGTATACAATCAATGGGGACAGTTCCTTTACGAATCATTGAGTATTCAAAATGGATGGGACGGCACCTATAAAGGACAAATGCAGCCTAACGGGGTATATGTGTATTACCTGGAGGCAGAGTTTAACGATGGAAGCAAGGCCACTAAAAAAGGAACGATAACCCTGTTACGATAAAATATACCTGATAAACAAATACAGCCTGATGAAAAATAAATTTGTTATGAAGAAACTAATAAGAATAATAGCAGTAGCAGCATTTTTAAGCATGGGAGCCGTAAAGGGTATTGCACAAATTGACCCTCACTTCTCCCAGTACTATGCGCATCCGCTATGGTTAAACCCGGCCTTAACCGGGGTAACCGATGGAGAATACAGGGTTTCATTAAATGCCAAACAGCAGTGGGGTTCTATATCCAATTCGTTTTTAACAGGAGGCGCATCTTTTGATATGGCCCCTGTTAAGAACCTGGCTTTCGGTGCAATGGTGCTGAACCAGAATGCGGGCGACATCAGTTATAACCATTTAAGCGCTTTGGTTTCCGGAGCCTACCGCATCCATTTTGGCAGGGCAGGTTTAAATATGATCAACTTTGGCTTACAGGCCGGCATTCTGAACAAGAGCTTTGACCCTTCAAAGATCACTTTGGGCAGTCAGTATAATCCCGTAACCGGATATGATCCCAGTTTCGGTATCAGCGAATCTTTTTCCTCTTCCAATACACTCGTGCCTGATGTAAATGCCGGAGTGATGTTTTTTGATGGAAACCCGGATCAGAACGTAAATGCATTTGGTGGGGTAATGGCGGCACATCTGACCAGGCCGGTAGATAAATTTCTGGGAAACAGTGTAAGGATGCCGATCAGATATGCTGCACACGGGGGTGCAAGGATCAAAATTTCGGAAGTTTTTGGCATTACACCAAATGGCCTTTACATGAAACAGGGCAATGCCCGCGAGATTTCGGCAGGGGCTTATGCACAGTTTATGCTAAATCCTGAATCTGACCTCCTTTTTGGTTCAAATTACAGGGTTGATGATTCGGCCATTGCTTTTTTTGGCCTGCACCTGAAGAACATGGTGTTCGGATTGAGCTACGACTTTAATACCTCCAGCCTTAACCGGGCTACCGGAAGCAAGGGGGGACTGGAGCTGTCCGTTTCATTTACCGGCAGAAAAGGAATATTAGGCCCTAACTTCTTTTGTCCGAGATTGTAAAGCATGTTAGTATTAGGGAACCCAAAAAATAAACAAATTAATATTCCAATGAAAACAAAGATACTCCTGATCCTCTGCTTATTTGCTTCCGTAGCACAGGCACAATTTGTAACCAATAATAAAAGAGTGGCAGATGTATATTTCCAGAATAAAGAATATTATGCAGCTGCCGAATATTATAAAAAAGCCTTACAGATCTCTGCCGATAGTGTTGGTTTTATAGTGCCCTACGGTTTTGAAAATAAGATAAAAGAA
Organism: Pedobacter heparinus DSM 2366; assembly: GCF_000023825.1. Taxonomy (NCBI): domain Bacteria; kingdom Pseudomonadati; phylum Bacteroidota; class Sphingobacteriia; order Sphingobacteriales; family Sphingobacteriaceae; genus Pedobacter; species Pedobacter heparinus. The sequence goes on along the minus strand of NC_013061.1, from coordinate 4,474,405 downwards.
GAGAGCCCTAAAAAAGACGATTATGAGTACTGTGTTTTTCAGCTCGCGGAAGCATTAAGGTTATATAAAAATTTTATAGATGCCGAAAAATGGTATGCAATGGCTAAGGATTTTACCAATCCTAAATACATTCTTAGTACATTCTGGTATGCGGAAACCCAGCGCTCAAACCAGAAGTTTGAGGATGCGATCGCTTCATTTAATACCTTCCTGGAAAAATATAATGTAAAAGATGGTTATGCAGCCAAAGCCAGAACAGAAATTGCCTCCTGCCAGTTTGCGCTGAATGAACTGCGTTACCCAAGGTTGTTCAGGTTAAGCAGACTTCAGAATAACATTAATGACAAAGGATCTAATTATACGCCAACTATAAAGGGAGGGAATTTTTATTTCACTTCTTCCCGGCCAATAGGGAGCAGCGGAAAGAAAGAGGTGCTGTCGGATAAAAATGTAAAAGTGGCCAAAAAAGAAACCCCCTTTATAAATGCGGTATATGTAGCAACGGGAAACCCGCTCACGGAAAGTATTTCCATCAGAAAAACGGCAGTTGATGGTGCAGCCAAAGAATCGGCTGCCCCGGCATTTCATCCGAATGGGAAGATAGCCTATGTAACCAGCTGGACTGCCCTTGGCAATAAAAAGATCTATCAGTTAAACGCTACACCTGGTGTAGGAAAAGACTGGTCAGAACCCATAGAACTGGGTGGCCAGATCAATGTAAAAGGCTTTAATGCCATGCAGCCTTTTGTAACAAGAGACGGGAAATACCTGGTCTTCTCGTCCGACAGACCGGGAGGTTCAGGTAAGTACGACCTTTGGTATGCCCCTATCCGTACGGATGGCTCGCTTGGCCTTGCTGTAAATATGGGAAAGGTAATCAACACACCCGATGATGAGGAAGCCCCTTATTACAATGTGTCTACTAAAAAACTGCTTTACAGCAGTAATGGAAGAGTAGGTATGGGCGGTTTCGATTTCTTTGAAAGTGAAGGCGATTTTGGAAAATGGACCGAACCCAGAAACTTGGGCTATCCTTTTAACTCTTCCAAAGATGACCTTTATTTTACCCCTTTGGACAATGCAGATTCGGAAGGATATATCAGCTCAGACCGCGAATCTGTTTGTTGCCTGGAGATTTTCCATGTGAAAAGGGAGTTCCTGGTGATACAGGGAATACTGCTGGACTGCCATACCCGCAAACCGCTGCAGGATGCAACAGTTACCCTTGCCGATTCTGCACAGCAGTTTAAGTTTACAACTGATGAAAACGGTCAGTATACCTTTAAAATAAATTCTAACCGTGGGTTTAAACTTACCGCCGAGAAGGAAAAATACTTTAGTAAAAACATTTCGTTCAGCTACGACCAGCTGGCCCAGAAAGATACTTTGTTTAGTCCGGAGCTTTGCCTCATCCCTTATGAAATAGATAAGCCCATTGTGCTTAAAGATGTTTTGTATGAATTTAATAAAGCCGACCTGACCGAGGATTCAAAAGGGAAACTGGATTACCTGTATACCATCATGGTGGATAACCCTACGATAGAAATAGAGCTTAGCTCGCATACAGATAGCAAAGGGGGCGAAGCTTATAACATGGACCTTTCGGAAAGAAGGGCAAAGTCCTGTGTCGATTATCTAATCGGAAAAGGCATCCCTAAAAACAGGATGACCAGTAAGGGCTACGGAAAAACCAGGCCCATAGCCCCAAATGAATTTCCCAACGGAAAGGATAACCCTGCCGGAAGGGCGTTGAACAGAAGAACAGAATTTAAGGTTACCAAAAAATAGCAATACTCATTCTCGTTGTAAACCCTGCATAGATGTCCAATTTTTTTTCCTGGATGTTTATACAGGGTTTCTGCTTTGTAGCAGACTGCCTCTCATTTATTAAAATATTTATGCTATAATTACATTAAATTGTAAATTGGCTTTTCATTTTAAATTATGCGCTACGCCAAGTATGCCACGCTGGTATTTCTGCTCTTAAGTTCTGTTGTCGGCTTTGCCCAGACTTATACGGTTACGAGTAAAGAAGATAGTGGCCCGGGCACATTAAGAGAGGCCTTGACCTCAGTGCCACCCAATACCACCGGCTATACCATTAATTTCAATCTGCCAGGTGCTATGGACGAAGCAAACAGGACCATCAGGTTGCGCACTGCCTTGCCAGCTATACCGTCAAATGTGACCATTGACGGAAGTTCCCAGCCCGGCTGGACAGCACTCGGGGTTTCAGGGGCTAAAATTATCCTGGAACCTGAATTTGCCAATTCTACTTTTCATGGTTTAACCATCGGAACGTTTAACAGCGTATATACACAGGTTGTGAATGTAGAAATTTATGGCCTGTTCCTTCGTAATTTTGCAAGGTTCAGCAGTCTGCAGAATGTAAATACCAATCAGGGCTCAGGAATAGTGATCGATTACAGGGCCAGCAATATAAAAATCGGTGCACCTGGTAAGGGAAATGTGATAGGGGGCACCATCAACGGGATCATGGTGAGTAACTCCGGTTTTTACACTGCAGCAACTTTGGCCAATATCAGTATCCAGTCTAACTTGATCGGTGTATTATATGACGGGATTACAGCCATCCCGAATATTGCCGGTGTTTCAGCCAATCTGTATGAAACCTCAATGACCATAGGAGGGGATGACGATAAGGAAGGCAATGTAATTGCGGCCAATCAAACCAATATCAACATCAACCGCTCAAACCCTTCTGCTACCCGAACCAGTGTTGTGATTGTAAACAATAAGATTGGCGTAGATGCCAGTGGAACAAATGACTTTCATGACCTGCAATTGTTCCTCTTATCTTCTTCACTGGAAATTCATGGTGTAAAAGTGAATTCCTCAAACACAGATCTTTACCTGCGCAAAAACATCATTTCAGGTAACCGCACTACAGGTGTATCCATCACAAATTCAGATTTTGTGCTGACAAGTAACCTGATCGGTACCGGAAAAACAAGAACAGAGCAATTGGGCAACGGGGTAGGGGTTAGAATTGAAGGTATCGCAACAGGGATGATAGGAGGTACAGTTACATCTGACCTGGGAAATAGCATTGCCAATAACAATTATGGGGTAGAACTGCTTTCTTCAAGGGCAGTTAAGATCATGCGGAACAGCTTTTTTTGCAACAAAGTATTTGGTATAGGCCCCGCCTTAAATTATACGCAGGCCTTCGTACAGGTACTCATCAAAAGACCCAATCACCTGGAAGGCAAAGCAACGCCAAATGCTGAAGTAGAGCTTTTTTATACACAGAACTGTAATGGGATCTGTGAAGGAAAGGAATATATAGTAACGGTTCAGGCCGATGCCAATGGCCGCTGGAAATATGATGGCCCTTTAACCGGAAATGTTACGGCTACGGCAACGCCCATATTGAATGGAACCACCTCGCAGTTTTCAACTGCGGCCCTGCTGGAAAATGATGCCATTGTTACTATGGTTACCTGTAACGGAGATGGGGCCATAAAAATCCCTGAGCCCAGGGAAGGCTTTCTTTTTACCTGGAACAGGATAGAAGAGAATGGGACACGGACAGTTTTGATCCCTCAGGGAACAATACAGGAAATAAGCAACCTGCCTGTTGGAAATTATGAAGTGGTTGTGGATGATGGATGTAAAGCCGTTGCCAAACAGTTTCTGATCAAAGACCAGAAACTGACCAATCTTGTGGTAAACTGGCCAAGCCCGGGCTGCGGCCAATTAACTTTCCCCTTTTCGGCCAATGTGGACAGGGGCGAGGGGACCCTCAGTTACCAGTGGATCAATGCCATTACCGGGCAAATAGCGGCCACAGGTAAAAATGTAAGCATGCCCGAGGGTTCCTATAAATTAAAAGTAACAGATCAGGCGGGGTGTTTTCTGGAATCCGCGGTAAGGGTCATCACCAGGCTCCCTTCGCCAATTATCAATATTGTACCCAGAGTGGTGGGGCAGGCCACCTGCGGAGAGGCAAATGGCTCTATTAAAAATATTGCGGTAACGGATATTATTGGTACGGCAACCTATAAATGGTTTGAGATGACCCGCGATCCGGTAAACGGTGCCTGGGTACAGGGGGCAGAGGTTGGCCAGAACCTGGACTTGACCGGTGTACCCGGAGGTGTATACATGCTGGAGGTAAAAGATCAGGGCCCTTGTCCGGCAGTCAGGATCAGCGCTCCTTACATTACCGTCACCATTACCAATTCGGTCATCATCAACAATGGTACACCAGTCAGCACAACCTGTAACAATAACAACGGCGCCATAAACGGCATTACCATTGTTCAGGGCGATAATTATAAGCTGACCGCCATAGGCAGTACATTTGAAAAGACCGGTACCTGCCAGCCTGGTGTCCCTTTTAACATTACAGCACTTCCTCCGGGCAATTATACACTCAATGCAAGTAATTCGGTTACCCTGTGTACCGCATTGGCAAGAAACTTTACCATTACCGCTACACCCATCCTGCAGTACACGGCCCAGGTATCGGCTAAGTCTGATGCTTCCTGTGGTACCAACAATGGATCTATCCGTTTGGTATACCCCAATAATGTAAAGCCCCTGGCCGGAAAATACCATTGGGAGAATGCAGCGGGACAAACCTATCCGGGAACAGCCGAGCTGATCGAAAATCTGCCGGAAGGAAGTTATGAACTGAAAATAACAGATCCGAATGGCTGTACCTCAGATCCTTTGGGGCCTTATGTAATAGCAAGAATACCTTTGCTGATTGTTGATAAAACCATAGGTGTAGTTGTGGATGACCAGTGTGCATTGGGACGTGGATCTGTTACAGGAGTTAAAATTGAAGGGGGGCTGCCTTTAAGCGGTACTGGCAATGATGCTGTATATAAATACATCTGGAAAGACCTGTCCGGTAATACGGTGGGTACCAATCGAGACCTGACCAATATCGCTGCGGGCGATTATTATCTTGAAGTTTATGACCAGACCACCTGTGGTTTCGACAAGAGCAAGACCTTTAGCATCGCTGCCCCGGTAATTCCTTTGGCTACACCTGTGGTCAACAGTATGCGGGTATGTTACGCTACCGAGATCATGCTGCCTGTACTGGCCCCAGAAGAAGGTACTTACCAGATGTACCTTGCCGGGAACAATACCATGCCTTTAATGGAAAGCACCAATGGAAAGTTTATTTTTAAGGTAAGCAAGACCGGTGATTATGTGATCCGCAGAAAACTGGGAAGCTGTTACAGCGATTTTACACCTGTGCATATAGAGGTAACTAATGACAACCTGGAGATCAAAAACACCATGACCCCTAATGGCGATGGCATGAACGATTACTGGATGATCACCGGGTTACCGGACCATGCCGATATCAATATCAAGATCTATACCCGAAGTGGTCAGCTGGTATATGAATCGGTTGGGCCTTATAACAAGCCTTTCGATGGTCGTTTCAGGGGTAAAGACCTGCCCGCCGGAGCATATTATTATAAAATAGACCTGAGGGCCGACTGCAGACCAATAGGGGGCAGCATTACACTTTTAAGATAGTATTTAAAAAAGAATCTGGTTAAAACTGACGGGTAGAACACTTTACGTCGTAGCGGTTATTGAGCAGGATACCCAATACAATTTCATGTGTGCCATTGTTCACAGACCTTAATGCAGAAGTGGTTACATCATAAGAATAGCTGATATTGATTAGAGAAGCTACGTTAAAACCAGCCAGCGCAGAAAAGGAATCGTTATTCCTTAAACTCCCGCCAATCCAGAATTTATCCTGATAGGCAATTTTAAGATTGGCATCAATGGTGGTAGGGGCACTCAGCCAATAGGTCAGTAAAGTAGAAGGGATGAAAGCAATATCTTCATCTACAAAAAATTTATAACCGGCAGTGCCATAAAATACAGTGGTCTGGTAAGCCGGTAAATTGCTTTGCCTGTTTGCGGTTTTAGAACGATAGCCCAGTACCTGCTTGGCAGATGCACCAGCAAAAAAACGCGGACTGTACAGCCAGAGCCCGCCACCTATATCAGGTCTTATTTTGTTGTTGTAATCGGCGGATAACAAAGGGTCGGCTGTATGCTCGACCGTTACATTGGCCACATCTACGCTGGTAGAAGAGATGCCTGCAGAGATGCCAACCGATAAATTAACATCATAGCTGAGGCCCAGATGGTAGGCATAGGTCGCATTGATATTGGTCTGTCTTATCCGGGCCGCTTTGTCTGTCAGCGCATAAAAACCTATACCATGATGAGGTTCGGCAGAAGTGTAGTTATTTACATAACTGCGGCTTAAAGGGTTGTACCCCGCACCCGAAAAGGAATTCACAGAGCTTCTTACAAAGTCCTGCCCTATTGGGGCATGTACAGAAATGTATTGGGTAACGGGTGCCCCCTCCAGCCCTTTCCACTGGTTTCTGTAACCCAGTTTTAAATCGGTATAATTGTCTATCCCCGATATGGCCGGATTAATTAAGTAATTGTTAAAGATGTATTGTGTAGACCTGGGCTGCTCCTGCCCATAGCAAATCAGACTGAACAGCAGAATTACAGAGAGGTAAAAAAATGATTTCATTCTGATCAAATAGCCTTTGGGTATCCAATAATAAGATAAATTTTGTGTATAATGAATATTTAAAATAAAATGCTAAAAATAAACAGAATTTAAGGGTTATTTAATTCAACATTATGAGTAAATATTTACCCCTGTAACCAGGTCAGTAATTTGTTTTTCTGGTGTTGTTTACAAACTGCATATTAAATAATAATTCCCAATTAATTTAAAAAACGGGTTATTTAACCCGGTTAAGCTGGTTCTGTTTTTGGCTGATTTCTGGAACACCATTTTTTTGAGGTTTTAAAAAATAGGGTATGGTAATTGCCTGATCAGGATATACCTAGATATGAGACAATTGGAAAAAAAACTAAGAAAAAGCATCGCCTCTGATGAACGGTCGCGGTTAGAAAACCTGAAAAACTATAAAATCTTATATACCAAGTCTGAACCTGTTTTTGATCAGCTTGCAGCATTTACCGCAAAAATGTTGAATACGCCAATCGCCCTGATCAATTTTGTTGACCAGGAGAGCAGCTTATGTTCGCTGGCCATTATCAATGAGAGTGGGATTGCATTTGAAAACTTTGAGCAGCATCCTTATCTGATGTCCAATGCACTAATAGCCGGAGAATCTGGTTTAGGGTTTTACGCTGCTGTGCCCATCACTACAGATGAAGGCCTGCGTGTAGGTACAGTTTGTATTGTAGACAAAAAACACAGAAAGTTCCTGCCCCAGGAACAAAGGAAAATGGAGTGGGTTGCCGGTATGGTGAAGAAAGAGATCAACAGAAGAATGACCAACCGGATCATGGCCTGATCCGCCAGGAAATTTTCAGGGATATAAAGCCCTGTCTGATCAAATAAATCATTTGATCAGACAGGGCTTTTTTTTGCAAGGTAAACCTCCGGTTCGTAAGCTTGTTTTCTTATTTTAATATAAAATTATGTATTTACGATATTAATATCTATAATTACAGTGTAATTAATTAACTAATTAAATATATTGTGATTATAAATTAAATATTGGAAATGTATTCAAATTTTTGGACAAGGCAGATTTTGTTGGTTTTGTTACTGCTGGCAGGAAGTCCTGCCCTTGCCCGCAGCTGGATGCCCGGCTATAATTTCAGAAAGAAAATAACCATTGATCAATCGAAAGTTTCCGGTACGGCCAGTCTTTTAAACTTTCCTGTGCTGATTGTCCTTGAGGATGCTGAACTCAGGTACATCGGCAATTGCGAAGGAAGGTTGCAGAACAGCAGGGGGCTGGATATCTCCTTTGCGGCAACCAATGCCCCTCAGCTGCCGCTTGCTTTTCAGCTTGACCATTATGATGCGGTTAATGGGAAACTGGTGTGCTGGGTAAACATTCAGGAGCTATTTACCGGCAGCAATCCTGGCCATAACGAAATCTATCTTTATTATGGCTCAACCTATATCCACGACCCGTTTACGCTTTCTGCAAGGGCCACCTGGCCGGCCAGCTATCAGCAGGTCTGGCACCTGAACCTGGATGCTGCACCTTCCATAAGCCGCAGTGCAAATCATGGTCCGGAGATGAGTATGACAGGGAGTCCGGGAACAGGGCCGGCTAACTTCCCTGCCGCCCATATTGGCAATGGACTGTTGCTGAATGGCAGTACGGATGGGATGGCTGCTGCAGCAGATACCAATACGACGGTTTGCATTACCGCCTGGATTAAAATGGATCACAGGGGCACTGAGCAGGTGATTTTAGCCAGCGACACCACTGCTGGCGGATATGTCATTAAGGTGAATGCCCAGGGTAACCTTGTTTTTGAAACTAAAAATGCTGAAGGTTTCAGAAGTGCCACAACCGCCGAGGTATTGGCAGTAAATACCTGGTACAATCTTGCCTGTATTTTTATTAAAGGGATAAGAAGAATATACATCAATGGGGCATATAAAGCTGGCGGCGGATCAAATGGGGTAAAGCTTGGGCGGTCGGGGGCATTGAGTATTGGAAAAAGTAAACAGAATGGCAGCTATTTTAAGGGCACAATTGATGAACTGAGGATTCAAAATGTAGAGCGTAATGTCGACTGGATCAGCACTGAATACAGGAACCAGGCTAATCCGGCCAGTTTTATCAGCGTTGCAGCTGAGGAAATTAATCCGGCAAATGTTCCGGTGGTCAACGAGTTTACCGGAGCTGCCGGAACGGAAGACTGGTCGGACGAGGGGAACTGGAGTTTGGGGGGCTTACCTGCACAAAATGCTCAGGTGATCATTAAAGGAGGTAAAAAAACGAAGCTTTTAGCTCCTGCGGCAACCATCATTAATCAGCTCACTTTAGAACCCGGGGCAAGACTTCATCTGCAGAGCGGCCTTGAAGTGAATTGTGCGGCCAGTATTGCAGCAAATGCTGCTGTAGTACTGGAGGATGGAGCAAGGCTCACTTTTAAATACGATGTGCTGAACCATGGCCGCATTGGTTTAAATAAGGGTCATGGCAGTCTTGTTTTCAGGGGAGGGCATGCATTGCAAACGCTTTCAGGTACAGGCCTGGTTACTGTTTCGCGGCTCGAAGTAGAGCTGGCCTCGGCTACCCATACGCTGTTGCTGCAATCCCCGCTAAATGTGGGCAGACAGGTGCAGCTGATCAGGGGAACCCTCAATTCCAACGGAAACCTCAGCCTGCTTGCCGATACCTTAAATTATGGTGCCGCATTGATGCCGGTAACAGATCCCGGTAATACACAGCTCACAGGAGATGTACACGTACAGCATTTTGTGAAAGGTAACTTTGCTGCCCCTTCAACGGCAAGGGGCTGGTGCTTGCTGGCTGCTCCCGTATACCGGTCTGAATTAAACGGGCAGCCGCAAAATAATTTTGCGGCCATTCAGGCCAGTGTCTTTGTAACCGGTACTGGCGGCACTTTAAATGGCTTTGATGCCTCGCCCAATAATGGAGGAACGATTTATACCCACGATCAGTCCTTACCCGGCAGCCTTTCACAAAAATACAAGGCCATTCCCAGTATGGATGTCAGCATCCCATCCGGAAAGGGTTTTTATCTGTTTTCAAGAGGCAGCAGGAATATTCCCGATGCCTACCTGCACCAAATCCAGACACCTCCGTTTTCTAATCCAGGGCCTTACACCATTACCTATACCGGTAAATTGTATACAGGCGATTTAACGGTAAACCTTTTTAACAGGAACAGCGGGGGAGAGGGCGATGGTTTTAACCTGCTCGGAAACCCGTATGCTTCGGCAATCCGCTGGGCCGCATTGCAAAAACAAAATGTTAGTCCCTTCATCTGGGTATTCAATACACAAAACAATGCCTATCAGGTTACAGACGACCCGGATTATATCATCCCTTCGGGAACTGGCTTTTTTGTGCGGGTAAACAGCGGAAATGCCAGTGGTTCGCTCAGTTTTCAGGAAAGCGCAAAATATACCGGTACTACTGTTCCGGCAGCGCAGATGGCCCTTAGGGAGTCCCGAAGGGCAAAGGAAACAACAAGCAGGTTAAAAATACAGCTGTATGCAGCCGGACTGACCGACAGTTATACATTGATTTTTAGCAGCAAAGGTAATGATGGGATAAATGATGCAGATGCCGGAAAAATTGGAGAAGGTTACCTGAGCATTGCAGGGATAGCCGGGAACGGAACAAAATTGTCTATAGATGAGCGCGCAATAGACACCCTCCGAAAAGAGGTCTGTTTGTACCTAAAGGGCTGGGCAAGCGGAAATTATACTTTAAATTTAAAAGCATCGCTTAAACCCAATGAGGAAATTGTACTGGCCGACCGTTATCTTGGTATCAATAAACGTTTAACAGAACCGGAAAGCAATTGCCATTTTTTTATAGACACCGCCATTCCGGCATCTTACGGTCAGCAACGCTTTGCTATTCTGTACAGGGAGCTCCCGGAAGTAAAGCAACAAGATACCGAAACCGATAAAAACATTGTGGTATATCCCAATCCCTTTAAGGAGTGGCTTTACCTGAAGTCGGCCAGGCTGACCTATAAAAATCTGAAAGTTTTAATCAGGGATATCACGGGCAGGGTAGTCTGGAGTAGCGTGCTTCCCATTCTGGATGCGGGTATTCCGGTTCAGCAGTACTGCGGGCAGCTGGTAAAAGGGGTCTATTTTTTACAACTGCTTAATCCGAAAAACAATAAAGTGGAGGCTGTTTTTAAAGTATTGCGAAACTAAACAAACAATATGTCTGTAAAACCAATGGTATGAAATATCCCCTGGTGCTGATTTTAATACTGCTATGTACCTCCCTGTGGGCCATGCAGGCTGACGACCCTGGTTTGCCGGGTGATGATCCCGATTTACCTGTTGACGGCGGTGTTGCTGCCTTGCTGCTTGCCGGGGCAGCTTATGGATTAAGGAAAATTAACCAGCAAAAAAATACTAGACGGTGATGCCTTCTTTTCTTAAAATGTAATTGTAAATGCCTTCGATTGGCTTCTGGAGGATCTGCCCTACTTTTACCTGGCTATTTAAACACACTTCTCTTAAAATGTCCTGGTAAATAAAGCCAATGGAACCTACAAAATGGCAATCCAGACTCTTGTAATTGCTGTAATCCTTAATGTTGCTGTCTACAAATTCCTGAAAACCTTCCCTTAAAATATTCAGGATAAAGGGGTGTGCTTTATGGTTTACCATAAACCTGCTGATAGAGGCCAGATAAGTATTCGGAGCTGGTTTCTGGTATACATTGGTGATTACAGTCTCTTTGTCGATCTGGTATTCCTGTCCAAATTCGAAGGCCAGTTCGGCAGGCATCTGGTTGTACAGGTAACTGGTAACCAGTTTGCGCCCAAACCAGGTGCCCGAGCCTTCATCTCCAAGTACATAACCCAGTCCATGCGCTCCATGGTGCAGTGTTTTGCCGTCATAATAAGAGATGTTTGAGCCTGTACCTAAAATACAGGTCAGCCCTTTTTTGTCGCCGCATGTTGCATAGGCAGAACCCATCAGGTCGTGCTCTACAGATACATAGGCATTGGTAAAAAAGGAGGAGATTCCATTAGAGATGATCTCTACTTTATCTGGTGAAGAACAGCCTGCACCAAAGAAATAAACCTCTTTTACCTGACTTGCATAAGCGGCGATTTCCTTTTTCTTGGAAAAAAGCTTAAAAATGTCGTGTGCATTTAAAAAGTAAGGGTTTATACCTTGTGTATTGAAGTTGATTTGTTCATTTGGGCTGTAACCCATCCAATCGGTCTTTGTAGAACCACTGTCTGCTACTAGAATCATTCGCTAAAAATAGTAATCTTATTGAATATTTAAAGTACCACTGATTTCTTTTAGGCTGATTTCTGTAAGTTTTGCCTGATATTGCGCCTCCAGATACCTGGTAATGGCATCAATTGAGTTTTTTTGCGCCTCTCTTAACTCCAGTGGCGAAATACTGCCCAGGCGGTATTTTTCCAGTGTAATGTCCAGGTTTTGTTTGGCAATGTCTACATTGTTTTGCTCCACTTTCAGCAAATCCAGGTTGGTACTGTAGTTCTGATAGGTCGAGATCAGCTGGGCTGTGATGTCCTGTTTTGTCTTGTCCAGCATTAGTGCAGATGAATTGATCTCTATCTTTGCATTGCGCTCGTTTTGCCTTTGCAAAAAACCGTTAAAGATATTCAGGCTTGCCGTAAGACCATATGTAAAACCCGTAGCACGCTGCTGGGTATTAAAGCCGGTCGGACTGGCGCTTTTCTGAAACTCATAACCACCATTTACGCCTACTACTGGGTAGCGCTGACCTTTTACCTGCTTTAAATTCAGCTCTGCAATTTTTTTACTGATAAAGGCATTTTGCAGGTCGGGGTTTAACTGTTCCATTTGTCCGGCTAAAGTGCCATAATTCAGTTTCGAATCTATATCAATTGCTTCATCCACCTTAAAATCAAGATTCAGGTCTCTGGCCATTACCTGGTTTAAAGCTGTTTTTGCAGTTTTCAACAGGTTAATTTCCTGCAGGTAAGCTGCAGTATCCGTATTGTAGTCAACCTTTGCGGCCAGCACATCCAGTTTAGAGCCCCTGCCAATAGCCAGTTTATTGTCTGCAATTCTTAAGCGCAGCTGCGAGATGTCGAGTGCCGTATCCCTTGCCCTAACCAATTGCTGCTCCTTTAATACCGTAAAATAAGAGCTGATCACATTGCTCACCGTAGTCAAAATAGTGGCTTTGGCGTTCACTTCCCCCTGTTTTTGCAATTCTTTCAGCCGTTCATAATTGGTAAACATCTGTAAGCCATCAAAAATTGTCCAGCCCAGCGAGGCGCCATAGCTCATATTGGTATTTCTCACCCCGTCCAGCGTTTGCTGGTTGCCATTGCTCTGTGTCCTGGTAATGTTCTGGCGGCTTCCCCCATCACTAAAACTTCCGTCCAGGCTGGGCAGCATGCCTGCATTTCCCGGGTTTACATTATTTTTAGCAATCTGGATGTCGTTATTTACCAGTTTAATATCATAATTGTTTTTAAGTGCAGTAGCAATGGCTTCCTGCAGGCTCAACTGTTCCTGTCCATAAGCCAGCCCGGTACCTGTACACAAAAGCACCAAGGCAAACATAAAAGCCCTACTTTTCATCTTTCTCATGTTCTAATGCTGCTTTTAATGAAAGTTCCAATTCTGTATTTGTTTTGTGTTCTTTAGACCAGTACGAATAAATTGCAGGGATTACAAATAGGGTCAGGATCAATGCAAAGGTTGTTCCGCCTACAATTACGATCCCCATACCCATGCGGCTCTTGGCTGCAGCACCCAGCGCCATGGCAATGGGCAGGGCGCCGATAGCAATGGCCAGACTGGTCATCAGAATCGGGCGCAGCCTCGAAACCGAAGCTTCCCTGATGGCATCATGTACACTTTTGCCTTTTTCTTTCAGCTGGTTGGCAAATTCTACAATCAGGATGCCGTTTTTGGTCACCAGACCAATGAGCATGATGGTACCGATCTGGCTAAAGATGTTCCAGCTTTGTCCGAACAGCCAGAGGGATAGAAATGCACCTGCAACAGCCATCGGAACGGTCAGGATAATGATGATCGGGTCAATAAAGCTTTCAAACTGTGCCGACAGGATCAGGTAAACCAGCAATAAAGCCAGGCCAAAGGCAAAGAGCGTATTGGAAGAACTTTCCTTAAAGTCCCTCGATTCCCCACCAAGATCGGTAGAGAAAGATTCGTCCAGTACCTTCTCTGCAATCCTGTCCATCGCGGCTATTCCTTCCCCGATGCTTTTGCCCGGTGCAAGGCCTGCCGAAACTGTGGCTGCCGTAAAACGGTTGTTGCGGTACAATTGAGGGGGACTGCTTTCTTCTTTAGCCGTTACCACATTGTCCAGCTGTATCAGTTCATTTTTATCGTTCCTTACATATACCGAACTCAGGTCAAGCGGATCCTTACGGTCGCCCACTTCAAACTGCCCGATCACCTGGTATTGTTTGCCATTCATGAAGAAATAGGAAAAACGCTGGCCACTTAAGCCCAGTTGCAGGGCCGTACCAATATCGGCTACTGAAACACCCAGGTTTTTGGCTTTGTCCCTGTCTATGGTCAGGTCAATCTCAGGCTTATTAAATTTCAGGTTTACGTCCGAAGTGGTAAAAGTCGGATCTTTCGAAACCTCATCCATAAACAAAGGCACTTTTTCCCTTAGTTTTTCAAAGTTCTGTGCCTGGATGATATAATTTACCGGTAAACCACCGCGCCGGCCCACAGAAATGGTAGGCTGCTGGGTAACTGTAACCTTGCCTTCTGAGTATTTCCTGGTAATTTTGGTCAGTTTTGCAGCAATATCTGCCTGCGTGCGCTCCCTGTCGCCCGGATCTACCAGCCCCATTCTAACAAAACCACTGTTGGTAGCACCTGTGCCCCCAAAGCCCGGTGAAGTAATGGTGATGTTCACTTTCTTTTCAGGCACAGAATCATTGATCATGTCCTGTACTTTCATCATAAACCGGTCGGTATAGGCAAAAGAAGAACCTTCAGGTGTGGTCAGGTTCATGTTTATCGCACTGCGGTCGTCATAAGGTGCGGTTTCTTTGGGCAATATTTTCCAGAACAATACAATGATCCCTACACAGGCCACTATAATGGGTATGGCCAGCCATTTCCGGTCCAGAAATTTATTCAGTTTTTCGGCATAGCCATCATTTAGCTTTACAAAATAAGGCTCTGTCAGTTCATAGAACCTCGATTTTTTGTGCCCTGTTTTTTTCATCAGGTAGGCATTCAGCATGGGTGTCAGGGTAAGCGACACAAATGCAGAGATCAGTACAGCAGCGCCGATTACCACCCCAAATTCCCTGAACAGACGGCCTACAAAGCCCTGTAAAAAGATGACCGGTAAAAACACGGCGGCAAGGGTAATGGAAATAGAGATGACGGCAAAAAAGATCTCGTTGGAACCCTTTATTGCAGCTTCAAAAGGCGAATAGCCCTCCTCTACTTTTTTGAAAATGTTCTCTGTAACCACAATACCGTCGTCCACCACCAGGCCTGTTGCCAAAACCACGGCCAATAGCGACAGTACATTGATAGAGAACCCAAAAATGTACATGATAAAAAAGGTAAACACCAGGGATACCGGAATGTCGATCAGCGGACGGATGGCGATGGCCCAGTCCCTGAAAAACAGGTAAATGATCAGGATCACCAGGATGAGCGATAAAATAATGGTTTCTGCCACTTCAGTTACCGAGGCTTTGATAAACTTGGTTGTGTCCAGGGATATGTTCAGCTTAATGTCCTGGGGCACATCTTTCTCCAGCTGGGCAAACCTTTTGTCAAACTCCTTGGAGATGTCGAGATAATTGGCGCCGGGTTGCGGGATCAGGCCTACAGCAACCATCGGTTTGCCGGATTCCCTCAATATGGTCTCCTCGTTTTCTGATCCCAGCTCCACAAAACCAACATCCTTTAAACGCACCACATTATCGGTATCGTTCTTCAGGATCAGGTTATTGAACTGTTCGGCATTGGTTAATTTTCCAAGGGTCTTTACAATCAGCTCCGTATTTGATCCGGTTATTTTTCCGGAAGGCAGTTCCACATTTTCCCTGTCCAGTGCTGCAACAATATCCTGGGACGTTAAGCCATAAGCGGCCAGCTTATCCGGCGAAATGCGGATCCGCATGGCATATTTCCTTTGCCCCATGATCTGGATGCTACTTACCCCGGTAATGGTCTGCAGCCTGTCGGCAATTACATTCTCTGCATAATCGCTCAGCTCCATTACATTGCGCTTGTCGCTTTGTACGGTCATCGTGATCACTGCGTCCGAGTTGGCATCGGCCTTGCTCACTACCGGGTTGCCGTCAATATCTTTGGGTAACCTTCTTGCTGCTTCCGATACTTTATCGCGCACATCGTTAGCGGCATCATCAATATTCTTGTTCAGGTTAAACTCAATGGTGATGTTACTGCTGCCCTGGTTGCTGGAGGAGGAGATGTTCCTGATCCCATCTATCCCGTTGATGGATTTTTCCAGCGGTTCTGTGATCTGCGATTCAATGATGTCTGAGTTTGCACCCGGATAGGACGTCCGTACATTGATTACAGTAGGGTCAATGTTCGGATATTCACGTATACCCAGAAAGTTATAGCCGATTACCCCGAACAAAAGGATCATCAGGTTCATCACTATGGCCAGTACCGGCCTTTTTATACTCGTGGTTGAAATACTCATAAAGCAGCCTTGTTTTTAACCACAGAAACTTTAACCGGGGCATCCTGTTTTAAGGCCATGGCGCCTGTTGTCAGTACAGTATCCCCAATGTTCAGGCCCGAGGTAATTACAATGTGATCGGCGGTGCGTGTGCCGGCTTCTACAGGCACCTGTTGGGCTTTGCCGTCTTTGGTAATGAACACGGTCTTTCCTTTCAATACCGGGATAATGGCTTCATTGGGAATGAGCAGCGCATTTTTTTGTGTGCTAAGGGCCAGCTTTATCTTGGCAAAAGAACCAGGCCTCAATTCGTTGCCCGCATTGGGCACCAGTGCCTTGATCTGTAAAGTACGTGTTTGTGTGTTTATTCCGGGCTCTATTGCAAAAACACTGCCCGTAAATTTTTTGTTGTAGCCATCTGTCGTAAAGGAAATCTCCGAATTCAGTTTAATCTGGCCAATGTATTTTTCCGGTACCGAAAAGCTGATCTTTAGCGGGTTGATGCTGGATAAATTTGCAATCAGCGTACTGGGCGTAAGGTAACCGCCCACGGATATGGAGCGTAAGCCTATTTTACCACTAAAGGGCGCATAAATGGAAGTCTTTGCCAGCTGTGCACGGATCAGCTGGGTCTGTGCCTTTAAAGACTGGAGGTCGGCAAGGGAAGTGTCGTATTCTTCCTGACTGATTGCACCTTTTTCCAGCAGTTGTTTAGAGCGGTTTTCATTGGTGGCAGATAGTTTTTGCTTGGTTAAAGCCTCCTGCAGCTGTGCCTGTATGTCGCGGTCGTTGATCTTGACCAGCAGCTGGCCCCTGCTTACATTGGCCCCCTCTTTAAAATTGATGCTGGTTACCAGCCCCGATACCTCACTGCGCAATTCTACGGCCTCATTTGCTTCCAGTGTACCGGTTACATCAAGATCATTGGTAAAATCGCTGGCCTGTACCACAATTCCGTCAACCTGTAAACCTTTCGACGATCCTCCTTTTCCTTTACCCGGACCGGCACCATCTTCGGCAATTTTTTTATTGGCCGAAATCCGGTAGTAAATCAAATAGGCAATCCCCAAAACGATCAGGGCATAAATGACGTATTTTAGTTTCATCTGTGTTTTGTTATGGTTGTGTAGCTGTTATAGTTAACGAACAAAAATATTTAAAATGACTATAACAGCTTGTATTAAGTGTGTTACAGGTAGTGTTCTTGCCGATATGGCGCCCCTTAGCTGCATCTGCCTTGCTTTAGGAATCAAATTTTTCTATTTTGGCGCGATTAAGTATTGAACTATGATTAAAACATCAATATTAGGATTGGTAATATTACTATTTGCAGGTATGACAGCAAAATCGCAGGTTAAAATAAGATTCGATATCAGTTTTACAGAGCCCCAGGCGCACTATACGGAGGTAGAAATGAACATTTCAGGCCTGGTTAAAGATTATATAGATATAAAAATGCCGGTATGGGCCCCGGGTTCGTACCTGGTGCGCGAATTTGCTAAAAGTGTGGAAGGTTTTGGGGCTACGGCCAATGGCAAAATCCTTAAACATGAAAAGGTGAGAAAAAACACCTGGAGGGTGTATACCGCTAAAGCGAATGCCCTTAAAATTAAGTACAGGGTATATGCTTTTGAAGTTTCGGTGCGTACATCTTTTATTGATGAAAGCCATGCGTTTTTGTCGAGCAGCGGTATATTTATGTACCCTGAGGGTTTGCTTAAAACACCGAGTACAGTAAAGATCAACCCTTATAAAGGCTGGACTAAAGTATCTACCGGACTGGAACCGGTTTCGGGGCAGCAATTTACCTATACCGCTGCCGATTTTGACATTTTGTTCGACAGCCCTATTGAAGTAGGTAACCAGGATGTTTTTGAATTTATGGCCTCGGGGCTTAAACATGAAGTGGCCATGTACGGCGGCGGGAATTATGATAAGGAGCGCCTTAAAGTGGATATGGCCAAAATTGTGGAGCAGGGAACGGCCATTTATGGCGAAAACCCGAATAAGCATTATACTTTTATTGTCCATAATTTTTCTTCCGGTGGCGGCGGTCTGGAACACCTGAACTCTACGGTACTGGGTGCAAAACGCGATGCTTATGTTACTGAAACCGGCTATAAAGGCTTTTTAGAGCTGGTTGCGCACGAGTATTATCATTTATGGAACGTAAAAAGGATGCGCCCTGTGGCCTTAGGCCCCTTTGATTACGACAATGAGAACTATACCACCAATTTATGGATAGCAGAGGGTTTTACCGCCTATTACGAAAATAAACTGATGCTGCGTGCTGGTTTTACAGACGAGAAAGGCTTTGTAGATGCACTGGTTACGGCAGTAAGCAATGTTTCCAATACCCCAGGCAACAAGGTGCAGTCGGTTGCCGAAGCCAGTTACGATGCCTGGATCAAATATTACAGGCCTAATGAAAATTCGAACAACACTACAGTTTCTTATTATGCCAAGGGCGAGGTAGTAGGCTTATTGATGGACCTGGAAATAGCCCATGCCACAAAAGGTACTAAAAGTCTGGACGATGTGATGAAAGCCATGTACCTGCAAAATAAAGCACAAAAAAGAGGGTATACCGATGCAGAATTTAAGGCTATGGTAGAAAAGATCAGCGGAGCCAGCTTTACAGATTTCTGGGCTAAATACGTGAATGGCACCACTGCAATCGACTACCATAAATATTTTGGCTATGCAGGTATCAACATAACCAATGAAAATGAAGGTAAAAGTATCCCGTATTTGGGCATTGCCACTAAAAATCAGGGAGGAAGGGTCTTTATTACCACAGTTTCACGCAATTCGGCGGCCTGGGTTGACGGGCTCAATGTGAATGATGAAGTGATCAGTGCAGATGGTGCCCCTGTTGAAATAGCGATTGATAAAATGGCCGCAGTTGCCGGTAAAAAAGTTGGAGAGACGGTAACTTTTAAGGTAGCCAGAGATGGGATCCTTAAAGACATTACAGTTACCCTTAAAGCCAGTCCGAACCTGAAACTTGTGGGGCAGATAGACGAAAAGGCCACAGAACTGCAAAAGGCAGTAAGGAAGGCCGTATTGTTTAAATAATATGAGGCGGTTACGACCGCCCTGTAAATTAAAAAGCGCCTGGTTAAATCATAACCAGGCGCTTTTTAATGCATTTATAAGTTTTGTTTAGAACGTGAAACGTACACCTAAACCTATATCGCCACCCCAGAAACCTGTATCAGGTGTAAGTTGCAGCGCAGGAATCCAATCTAAAGATAAATTGATAGGGGCTCCGTTAAATTTATAATCAAGTCCTAAAACACCATTGGCCGACAAATAAAAATCACTGCCGCCACCATGTTTAATTTTGTAAGAACCTATAGTTGCACCACCACCATAGAACCAGTTTAAACCTTCAGCTCCATTGATCGGATTGTAAACTTCATATAAGCCCGTAAGGTTGGCATAGCTTACCCCATCGTTGCTCCTAAAGTTTCCGATCAGTTCAAGCATTGCACCTTTGTTCAGTTTAGTTTTAAAACTTACCCCATTTGCATTACCAAAGCGGCCACCAATAGCGTTGTTATAGCTCTGAGCGTTGGCATCAGTGCTGTTCATCGTAAAAAATGCAGCTAAGGCAAAAACAGTAAAAAGTAATTTTTTCATAATCATAATTTATTTATTTAATTTTTCTATTGTTCCATGCGTAGCAACTATTGTGCCGATAATCATAGAAATGTAAATAATGTCATGGCTGCCGGACCTGCATACTGAGAAAGTTCTTTTTCCATTAATTATTTTTAGTTAAGTTTGAGAACAAGGGTTGTACAGGTTCTTTCTGTAAAATCTTTTAACCAGATCTTTTATTTAAGCTGATGATGTATGGCTGCAACGGTAACAAGAGTATTTGATTTACTTCAATATAATTTAGAGAAATTTCCTAAACAGGAGTTTATAAGTGGCAAGGTGAATGGGAAATGGCAGAAATACAGTACGCAGGAATTTAGCGATACCGTTGATGCATTGAGCAGGGGGCTGATCGAGCTGGGTATCGGCAAAGCATCCCGGGTAGCCGTGATGTCGGCAAACCGGCCCGAATGGAACATTACAGATTTTGCAGTGATGCAGATCGGGGCCTACCACATTCCCCTTTATCCTACGCTTGCAGAACATGATGTAAAGTTTATCCTCGAGAATGCAGAAATTACCGTCATTTTTGTGGCAGATGAACCTTTGTACAACAAACTAAAACCGGTTTGTGAGGAGCTGAAGAAAGACATTCAGATCTATACTTTTGATGAAGTTAAAGGAGCCGGCAACTGGCAGACGCTGGTTAAGACCGGACAGCAAAAGACCGAAACAGACCTTGAGGCCTATCGCAGCCAGATTACACCCGAAGATATTTTAACGCTCATTTATACCTCGGGCACTACAGGTACACCCAAAGGGGTAATGCTGACCCATAATAACCTGGTCAAAAACTTTGAAAATTCGGCTGTGCTGCTTCCTGATGGGATTCGTAAAGGCCTTAGTTTTTTACCCCTTTCGCATATTTTTGAGCGCATGGTGGTTTACCTGTACATGTATTGTGATACGGCGGTATATTATGCCGAAAGCATGGACACTATTGTGGCCGACATACAGTTTGTAAAACCCAATGTTTTTTCTACCGTTCCGCGCCTGCTGGAAAAGGTATATGAAAAGATCATGGAGAAAGGCAAGGCACTTACAGGGATCAAAAGGGGGATATTTTTTTGGTCTGTGGCCCTGGCCGAAAAGTTTGAAATTGAAAACAGCTGGTTTTATAACCTGAAGCTGGGCATTGCCCGGAAACTGGTGTTTAAAAAATGGCAGGAGGCCCTTGGTGGCGAAATTGTAGTGATCATTTCGGGAGGCGCGGCCTTAAACCCGCGACTGGCCAGGATTTTCTGGGCTGCGGGCATGCCGGTATTTGAGGGCTACGGACTCACCGAAACCTCACCGGTAATTACAGTGAACCATTTTGGCAATACCATGTTTGGAACAGTAGGCCCTCCAATTAACGGGGTAGAAGTTAAAATAGCAGAAGATGGAGAGGTGCTGGCCCGTGGACACGACATTATGAAAGGCTATTATTTAAGGGACGACCTGACTGCCGAAACCATAGATAAAGATGGCTGGTTCCATACAGGTGATATCGGTGAACTGGTCAATGGCCGGTTTTTAAAGATCACCGACCGGAAAAAAGAGATCTTTAAAACTGCAGGTGGTAAATACGTGGCACCGCAGATGATAGAAAATAAGTTTAAGGAAACGGTACTGGTAGAGCAGGTAATGGTACTAGGCGAAAACCGCAAATTTCCGGCAGCTTTAATTGTACCTAATTTTGTAGCTTTAAAATCATGGGCAGCTAAAAAAGGGATCAATTATACCACGGACGAAGAAATGGCCAAAAATCCGCAGGTGATAGAGAAGTTTAACCAGATAGTACTGAATTCCGGTAAGGATTTCGGGAAATGGGAACAGGTAAAGCGCTTTGAACTGCTGGCTAAACCATGGAGTATTGACGGTGGGGAGCTTACCCCCAAGCTGAGCCTGAAAAGAAAAGTTATATTGGAAAAATACGCAACCATTATTGAAAAAATATATACCGATGCAGAAAACTATAAGGCTTAAACATTTTGCCCCCCTTGCCGGAGTACTTTTTATAGCAGCTACTTTAGCTGCCTGTGTTGGCGGACAGCTTGGGAAGAACAACAGTGGAGAATACCGCAACGGAATGGTGGTATCGGCAAATGCAGAAGCCTCGGGGGTAGGATTAAATATTTTAAAGAAAGGCGGCAATGCCGTTGACGCCGCTGTAGCCGTTCAGTTTGCACTGGCCGTGGTATACCCCAATGCCGGAAATTTAGGTGGTGGCGGTTTTATGGTGTACCGCTCGGCATCGGGTGAGACCAATGCTTTGGATTTCCGCGAAAAAGCTCCCGGACTGGCTTTTAAGGATATGTATTTAGATGCTGCAGGCAATCCTGTTAAGGAAAAAAGCCTGGATGGACATTTGGCCGCAGGTGTACCGGGTTCTGTGGCCGGCATGGTAGAAGCACATCAAAAATATGGTAAATTAAAATGGGCAGAGCTGGTTCAGCCCGCAGTTTTACTGGCCAGGAACGGCTTTAAAATAACAGCACGTACCGCAAGGGAGCTGAACAGGGAAAAAGAACGCTTTGTAACGTATAATCCGCTTGGCACAGCCCTGGTAAAAGAAGGGGAATGGGCCGAGGGTGATGTTTTAGTCCAGAATGAGCTGGCAAATACCCTGGAACAGATCAGGGATAAGGGCCGCGCAGGCTTTTACGAAGGCCCGGTTGCCGATAGCCTGGTGGCAGAGATGAAACGTGGCGCCGGGATCATATCCGCTGCAGATTTGAAAAACTATAAAGCCGTATGGCGCAAGCCCATTGTTGGCAATTACAAAGCCTATAAAATTATCACCATGCCACCCACCTCCAGTGGTGGTATTGCTTTGCTTCAACTGCTGAAATCTGTTGAACCTTACCCTTTAAAACGCTGGGGATTAAATTCAGATTCGACGGTACAGGTGATGGTTGAAGCAGAAAGGAGAGTATATGCCGATCGTGCAACGCATTTAGGCGATCCGGATTTCTTTAAAGTGCCCCAGAAACAACTGATCGATCCTGCATATATCAAAAGCAGGATGTCAAACTTTAACTGGGCACAGGCCAGCTTAAGCTCGGACATTAAAGCCGGTGTATTTAATGTACCTGAACATGAAGAGACCACCCATTTTTCTATTGTAGACAGGGATGGCAATGCTGTTTCGTTAACCACAACCCTAAATGGTTCTTATGGTTCTGCAGTGGTGGTAAAAGGAGCGGGCTTTTTATTGAACAATGAAATGGACGACTTTTCTGTAAAACCGGGGGCACCAAATATGTACGGTTTATTGGGCGGCGAAGCAAACGCCATTGTACCAGAGAAAAGGATGCTGAGTTCGATGACGCCAACCATAATAGAAAAGGACGGTAAACTATTTATGGTAGTGGGCACCCCGGGTGGCTCTACCATTATGACCTCTGTTTTTCAGACCATCATCAATGTCATAGAATTTGACAAAAGTATGCAGTCGGCCGTTACCGCAAAGCGGTTCCACCACCAATGGATGCCTGATTCTGTATATGTGGAAAAAGGGACGCTGGACAGTGCAGCTGTATTGGAGCTGACCAAAAGAGGCTATCACCTTAAGCCAAGAGGGCCTATTGGCCGGGTTGATGCGATATTGAAAACCAAATGGGGTTATTATCAGGGTGGGGCTGATCCCCGTGGGGATGATAAAGCAATGGGCTGGTAGCTGTGTAGAAAAATCGGCTATAGTTTGGCCTGATAATTGAATAGTTGTTTTCAGAATTAAATATTCTACTAATTATTTAACCCTCATATTATGAAACAAAAATTATTTAAATGTTTGCCTGTAGCTGTAGCGGCTTTGTTACTGGGAGGTACTGCCCAGGCACAAGAAAAAATGAGTGCCGAAGCCAATCAGCTGTCGACCTGGTCGATAGGTGTAAACGCAGGGGTGCTTAGTCCGATTTCCCCATTGGGTGGCAAAAACGATTTCTCGAACTGGAAAAGCAGTCTGGGTTATGGCTTGTACATCAAGAAACAATTTACACCTTATTTCTCTTTACGTTTAGACGGTGTGAGGGGTAAATTAAAAGGAGACAATTCGGAGGCCTGGGACGGTGGTGGTACCAATGCAAGTCCGGTTAGCGCTTTTGAAACAGACCTTTCTTATTCAGGAAGTTTAAATGCTGTGGTTAACCTGTTTAACATAGACATGTTTAACAAGAACAGTGCAGTGCAATTATATGCATCGGCGGGTGCTGGTTTAGCAGGTTATAAAGTTAAAACTGCTGCAGGATCGGGTGCTTTAACGGATTATGCTGGTGGCAAAACCATTAGCGAACTGATCATTCCGGTAGGTGTTGGTGCTAAATTTAAAGTAGCTGAAAAGGTAAACCTGGATCTGGGCTGGACCATTAACTATGTTGATGGCGATAACCTGGATGGTTATTACCGTGGCAGCAATGACAAGTACAATTATGCGTATGCAGGTCTGGAATTTTCTTTAGGAAAAGGAAAGCAACTGGCATGGCATAATCCTGTGGCTTTAACTTATGACGAAGCCTTGCAGGCCAAACAAACTGCCAATGCATTAAAAAGCGACCTGGATGCCCAGAAAGCTGAGAATGCAAGGTTAAGAACTGAGATGAACGACCTGTTGAAAGACAGTGACGGTGATGGCGTGGCAGATAAACTGGATAAATGTCCGGGTACACCTGCAGGCGTTGTGGTTGATGGTTCGGGCTGTCCTTTAAAAGTACCTGCCCCGGTTGAGAAAATCATCATTACAGAAGCCGACCGCAAAGTGGTTGCCGATGCCATTAAAAACTTAGAGTTTGATTTGGGCAAAGCCACTATCCGCCAGAAATCTTATGCTACATTGAACCGTGTTGCTGAACTGCTGATCCAGAAAAACTTTAGTTTGAAACTGGCAGGACATACAGACAATACAGGTTCTGCAGCTTTAAACATGCGTTTGTCTAAAGACAGGGCAGAATCGGTAAAAGCTTACCTGGTTTCGCAGGGTGCAAATGCATCGCGTATTGAAGCTACAGGTTATGGTATGAACCAACCTATTGCAAGCAATAAAACTGCTGCAGGTCGTCAGCAAAACAGAAGGGTAGAGTTTACCTTGTTCTAGTCTGAAATACGACATTGAATTTTAAAAGCCTCCCTGATATTCGGGGAGGCTTTTTGCTTTTATATATAACGCATAAGCTATATTCTTCCTAAGCTCTTTTACCTATCTTACTACAGGGTAGTATATAAAAATATAGTAAGTACAATATCAAAACATAATGAATACAGAATTAAAATACCTTTAAGTTACCTTTTGATTACCCTTGAGATACCGTTGGAATACCATATATGGTATTCCAACGGTATCTCAAGGGTATTTTAACAGTATTATAATTCTGTATTCATATCATAATTATTTAATTGTCACTATATCTTCATATGTAACCCTGTAGTAAGCCTTCTCTTGATTTAATGCTATCTTTATAATCGCCTGTTATTGAAGGTGATCAGAAATCTAACCAAATATTAATATATAAGACAGTTAACTAAGGCCTCGGGCCAGAATAAAAATTAAAAATCTGTATAAAATATTATCATTTGATCGTTTTGTTGTTCGTAAAATCAACATTGTCAATGGTTTATGGCTTCATTCTATGTGTTTAATTTTTGGAAGATGTAAGACTATTAACCAATAGTTCTTGTTTCGGCTTACTCGTCACTATAAACTGGATCTAAAGCGTCGAGATCCTCGAAGTCTTCATGCTTACCACCTACTCCATCAAAATATTGATTTTTCATATAAAATTTTACTGTATAGATTTTTATATTAATTTATAGGATAAATTTGTTATTTAAAGTTTTGTTGTTATATTTGATTACAACTTATCATTTAAATTGAAAATGGTTAAACCAGGTAATACAGAAGCGGAGGTATTGGATCATATCGTCAGTGAGCCAGCCGAAACTTATATTACCGGGAATCGTAGCTCAGGCCAGGTATATATTAACCCATTTAATGACTAACACAGGAGGAACGAAATATGAACAGAGCAGCACAAAAAAGAGAATGGGATTATTATAGCGTACTGGAATCTGCAAAAGAAGAACGTGCTTTGGCTGAGAAAAAGTCAATTGCTAAAAATTTCAAAATTAAAGGGGTTGATCTTAAAGTCATTGCTGATGCAACAGGTCTTTCTATTGAAGAGATCGTTGCATTATAGTGGAAAAACCACATATTAATGACCCCCGTTTAACGTGCCAGGGAAAAGGCATTAAAACAATCCATAGCATGATAGGTACCTCGCGTCATACCATTACTTACTATAAACTTCCATTAGGAAGCATTCCCTTTAAAGAGATTAAATCCTTGGAAAATCTGGATCTGAAATTTATTTACTGCAGCTCTTTTCCTTTGATTGATTTTATGAATTTAAACTTTCAGATGGTAAGTGTTTATGATCCTTTTTATAATGATGTAGCAGATGTTCATGAATTAAATGAAGCCAATCTGTTGTTTGGAAAAGTTGTTTCTGATAAGCTTTCAATGCGAGGGACGGCAAAATGTATAAAAGTAGGCTCAATTGAGAAAGACATATCTAAGGAAGATTTACCTCATTTGAAATATAGTAATAATAATGACCCTGAAACTGGAAACTGGTTTTATATGAAAGAGGGTAAATATGTGATCTTTCATGGAATTAGATCTGAGTTTGAAAAAGTAAAGCATTTGGAGGGAATAGCGATATATGGAGATAATATAATCCGTTTAAGAATTGTAATTGAATTGCTCAAAAGAAATGTAAAAAAGGGTTTGATTACGTTGTCTGTTGAAGATTATAAGGAAATTGGTTATAAAGTTCTTAGAACAGATCCTTCACTATTAAAATCAAGTGAAGATATTATTGTAGATGGTGTAAATAATTGGGTTCCTTCTATGCTTTTGATTCCTTTATATGAAGATGTCCCAACTAAATACAGGGGTAAGATACGAGATTGACAAGAGTGATAAAGAATAGACAACACATACTAAATTGCTCCACAAGTGTTTATAAACGTATTAAATTAAGATTTGAATTGCTGAAGTGAGGTCAATGAAAATGGTTTGCCCAGCTTAGTATTAAATGTTTTTCCAGCTGATCACGTTGTATTTGGTGCGTGACTGATCTTCACCACCACCATATATCAGGTTTTTTTGAATAACTAGATTTGGGGTCAGTTCTTCAAAATAGTCCAGTTCTTTAAATAAGGAAGCGGAAATGGTTTGGGTGGCTTTGATTTCAAAAATATCAAAGCCATTGTTGGTTTTTATTAATAAATCTACTTCCCGGTTATTGCTGTCCTGCCAAAAATTATAATCCTTGTGCAGGTATTGGTGGTAATTTTTCTTTTGGAATTCGGCAATGATCATATTTTCAAAAAGATTGCCTTTCAGTCTGTTCTGTTCAAAATCTTCTGGCGATCTGATACCTAGTAAGTGGTTGAGCAGGCCCGTGTCGTAAAAATAGAGCTTTGGGGTTTTTACCAAACGTTTGTTGAAGTTTTGGTAATAGGGCTGTAATTGGAATGTAATATAGCTGCTTTCCAGGATAGATAACCAAGCCTTTGCAGTGGGCTGTGAAATGTCACATTCGTTAGCCAATGCATTGATGTTTAACAGTTGCCCCGCACGGCCGGCACATAAGCCTAAAAAAGTGCGGAATAAGCTGATGTCCCGAATGTTGAGCAATTCGGTTACATCCTTTTGAATATAGGTTTGTACATAATTGGCATAAAATACAACCGGATCTATTTCGCGTGTATATATAGCGGGATAAAAGCCTTTTACTGCGGTTTCGGCGTAGGATACGTTTGGAATACCCGCGCCTTTTAGTTCAGAAAAATCAAAGGGCAATAGCTTAAATAAAGCCACACGACCGGCCAGGGTTTGTGTGATGCTGTTTAAGAGGTGAAAATTTTGAGAACCGGATAAAATAAACTGCCCCATCTGCCCACTGTCATCTACAATACCCTGGATGTAAGAAAAAAGACCCGGTGCGCGTTGTACCTCGTCAAAAATTACCCGCTCATTGTATAATTTTAAAAAGCCAACAGGATCATCTGTTGCAAATGCCCGAACATCCGGATTCTCCAGGGATACATACCTGTAGTCATTAAACAATTCTTTTAACAAAGTAGTTTTCCCCGATTGCCGGGGACCGGTTAGGGCAATTATTGGGAATTTGTTTTTTTGCTGCTCTATTTTTGCTGCAATTTGCCTGGTTACAAAGCCTTTCATACTTCAAAGATACGGTTATTTTGAAATTGCATAGGTTTTATTTTGAAATTACATAAACTTTATTTTGAAATTGCATAACTTCCGGAGGCAGCGTCTAAGCCTTCCCCTCTATGGTAAAGCCCTATTTTAGGTTAAACTATTTTAACAAATGTACTTGCATTATATTTTTTAATTGTATAGCTTTGTTATGCAAGCATAGTATTTAATGAAACAGCAGGAAACAATAGATTATTTTTTGAAAGTAGTTTGGCAAAATGTATCCAATACATACAACCAGATCGCTTCGGGCTTTGGCATTACGCAGGCCATAGGGTATGTGCTGATCAATATTGATAAGGAAGGTACGGCGGTTTCGCAGCTGGCCGGGCTGCTCGGGGTAAAGGCCACCAGTTTGTCAAGAATGCTAAACAATATGGAAGATTTGGGGTTAATATACAGGGAAACTGCTGCCGGAGACAAACGCTCCGTAAAAGTTTACCTGACCGGACTGGGTTATGAAAAAAGGCATATGGCCAAAGGTGTGGTAATCGCATTTAATGAATACCTGAACAAGAACCTCTCTGCAACGGAGAAAAATAACCTGCTGGTTACTTTGCAAAAGGTGAATAAGCTGACCCTGGGCTATAAAGTTCCTGAAGAAGTGGTTCAGGCTTCCGGGAACGAACAGGATTGAATGAAAGACCATATATATTTATTGATAAGATGATGAACAAAAAAATAAATAGAGTAGCGGTATTGGGCTCTGGTATTATGGGTTCGCGCATTGCCTGTCACTTTGCCAACATCGGCGTAGAAGTGCTGCTGCTTGATATTGCCGCAAAAGAAGGAGATAAGAACAGTATTGTAAATACAGCGCTGCAAACTGCAGTAAAAACCAACCCTTCTCCGGTTTATTCAAAAAAAGTTCTGACTAATATTGCGACCGGAAATTTTGAAGACGATATGTCTAAAATTGCCGCTTACGATTGGATCATAGAGGTTGTGGTAGAAAATCTTGACATCAAGAAAAAGGTGTTTGAACAGGTAGAACAGTACCGTAAGCCTGGCACACTGGTTACTTCAAATACATCAGGAATCCCCATTCATTTAATGGCCGAGGGCAGAACGGATGATTTTAAGGCCAACTTTTGCGGAACACACTTTTTTAATCCGCCCCGCTATTTAAGGTTACTGGAAATTATTCCTACTCCGCATACAAGACCTGAGCTGGTCGACTTTTTAATGCATTATGGTGATAAATTTTTGGGCAAGACTACCGTTTTGTGTAAAGATACACCGGCATTTATTGCCAATCGTGTAGGGGTTTATTCGATTATGGCCCTGCTGCACCTGGTAGAAAAAATGGACCTTACCGTAGAGGAGGTAGACAAGTTTACCGGACCTGCATTGGGTAGGCCAAAATCGGCTACTTTCCGCACTACCGATGTGGTTGGCCTGGATACCATGATCAAGGTAGCTAAAGGACTGTATGACAACTGCCCGGATGACAAGGCGCATGAGCTGTTTAAACTGCCGGGATATGTAGAAAAGATGGAAGCCAATAAATGGCTGGGCGATAAAACCGGACAGGGTTTTTACAAAAAAACAAAATCTGCCGAAGGCAAAACAGAAATACTGGCGCTTGACCTGAAAACGATGGAATACCGTCCACAGGAAAAAGTGAAATCGGCTACGCTGGAGCTGACCAAGCCAATTGAACAGGTACGCGACCGGATGAAGGTGTTTGCGGCAGGAAAAGATAAAGCAGCTGAATTGTTCAGGGCCTCGTTTTTTGGGCTGTTTGAATATGTATCGGACAGGATCCCTGAAATTTCGGATGAACTGTACAGAATTGATGATGCCATGCGTGCGGGATTTGGATGGGAGCTGGGGCCTTTTGAGGTTTGGGATGCTGTAGGTGTTGCCGAGGCCATTGAAGGCATGAAAAAGTATGGACACGAGGCTGCGGCCTGGGTGCATGAAATGCTGGCGGCCGGAAATACATCGTTTTACAGGATAGAAGATGGGGTTCGCAAATATTATGATATCCCGACTAAAAGCTATAAAGCGGTGCCGGGTGCAGAGGCTTTTATCATTCTGGATAACTTAAGGGCCAGCAAGGTGCTCTGGAAAAATTCGGGGGCCTCTATTATTGACCTGGGTGACGGGATCATCAATGTGGAATTCCACTCTAAGATGAATACCATTGGCGGCGATACTTTGCAGGCCATAAATAAAGCCATTGATATGGCAGAAAAAGATTACAAAGGGCTGGTGATTGGCAATGACGGCGCCAATTTTTCGGCCGGCGCCAATGTAGGGATGATCTTTATGATGGCGGTAGAGCAGGAATGGGAAGAGCTGAACATGGCCATCCGCTTATTCCAGAATACCTCTATGCGCATCAGGTATTCTTCTATTCCGGTAGTGGTAGCCCCGCACAATTTAACTTTGGGCGGGGGTTGCGAGTTTAGTTTGCATGCCGACCATGTACAGCTCAATGCTGAAACGTATATGGGCCTGGTTGAGTTTGGTGTAGGGGTAATTCCCGGCGGGGGTGGTACTAAAGAGTTCGCTTTGCGTGCATCTGATGAATATAAGGATGATCAGATTGTTCAGAATGTGCTTAAGGACAGGTTTTTAACTATAGGTATGGCTAAGGTGTCTACATCGGCTGTTGAGGCTTTTGAGTTGGGTTATCTTCAAAAAGGCAAGTATGCTATTTCCATGAACAGGAGCAGGTTAATTGCTGATGCTAAAGCCAAGGCAATTGAACTTGCAGATGCGGGTTATACGCAGCCGGTTAGACGGAAAGATATTAAAGTGTTGGGTAAGCAGGGTTTAGGTATTGTGTATGCCGGTGCCAATACCATGTACTCTGGTCATTATATTTCTGAACATGATAAAAAGATTTCAGAGAAACTGGGCTGGGTGATGTGTGGAGGTGACCTTTCTTCGCCAACAGAGGTAACGGAACAGTATTTACTGGATTTGGAAAGAGAAGTGTTTTTATCACTTTGTGGGGAAAGAAAAACGCTGGAGCGCATCCAGAGTATTGTAACTAAAGGCAAACCGTTAAGGAATTAATAAAAAGGATATTGACATGCAGGAAGCATATATTATAGCAGGATATCGTACCGCAGTGGGCAAGGCCCCCCGTGGTGTATTTCGTTTTACGAGGGCAGATGATCTGGCAGCTGAAGTGATCAGACATTTGGTGGCATCTATACCCAATCTGGATAATGAGCAAATTGATGATGTGATAGTAGGTAATGCTACACCTGAAGCAGAGCAGGGATTGAATGTTGGCCGGATGATTTCTTTAATGGGGCTGGATACGGATAAGGTGCCGGGTGTAACGGTGAACAGATATTGTGCATCTGGCCTGGAAACCATTGCTACGGCGGTTGCCAAAATTAAAAGTGGTATGGCCGATTGTATCATTGCCGGCGGGGTTGAAGTGATGTCGGGTATGCCATTTGGCGGTTGGAAAGTTGTTCCGAATGCCGAGGTTGCCAGGGTTAATCCGGATTGGTATTGGGGTATGGGTTTAACTGCTGAGGCTGTTGCCCGTGAATATAAGGTGAGCAGGGAAGACCAGGATGAGTTTTCTTATCATTCGCATCAAAAAGCAGTTGAAGCAATCAAAAATGGTCATCTGAAAGATGGGATTTTGCCAATTACGGTAAATGAAAATTACCTGGATGCAGATATGAAAAAGAAAGCCCGCAGTTATGTTGTAGATACAGATGAAGGTCCAAGGGCCGATACTTCGATAGAGAAACTGGCCAAACTGAAACCGGTATTTGCCGCTGATGGTTGTATTACTGCCGGTAATTCTTCGCAAACATCAGATGGTGCGGCGTTTGTACTGGTGGTTTCTGAAAAGAAAATGAAGGAACTGGGTGTTGAGCCTGTTGCACGTCTGGTAAGCTATGGTATAGCAGGTGTTCCACCGCGTATTATGGGAATTGGCCCTATCTATGCGATTCCTAAAGCGCTGAAACAAGCAGGAATGACGCTTGATCAGCTTGAATTAATTGAATTGAATGAAGCTTTTGCCTCTCAGTCGCTTGCGGTTGTCAGGGAACTGGGCATCAACACAGCTATTTTAAATGTAAACGGGGGTGCGATTGCGCTTGGTCACCCGCTTGGGTGTACGGGTGCTAAGCTATCTGTACAATTGTTTAATGAACTAAAAAGGAAAAAACAAAAATATGGCATGGTAACCATGTGCGTGGGTAGCGGACAGGGTGCAGCCGGTATTTTTGAAATGCTTTAATCTGATAAGGATATGGAAACTACAGACAAAAAAACGATTAAAGGTGGAGAGTTTTTAATTACGGAAACCTCGTATCAGGATGTATTTATTCCTGAAGAATTTGATGAAGAGCAAAATATGATTGCACAGACCTGCCGCGACTTTTTGGCTGCGGAGGTGTATCCTAATCTGGACCGCATAGATGCGCAGGAAGAGGGACTGATGCCATCTTTAATGGATAAGGCGGGTGAACTGGGGATTTTAGGTGTTTCTATACCTGAAGTTTACGGTGGATTTGGAAAGAACTTTAATACTTCTATGCTGGTTGCCGATGTGATTGGTGCGGGACATTCCTTTGCTGTGGCCCTTTCGGCCCATACCGGGATAGGGACCCTGCCCATTTTGTATTACGGAACGGAAGAACAGAAAAATAAATATATCCCTAAACTGGGAACAGGCGAATGGAAGGCCGCTTATTGTTTAACAGAACCCAATTCGGGATCTGATGCCAATTCGGGTAAAACTAAAGCTAAATTGTCTGAAGACGGGAAACATTACCTGATCAATGGTCAGAAAATGTGGATCACCAACGGGGGCTTTGCAGATGTGTTTATCGTATTCGCAAAGATTGATGATGACGAGAATTTAACTGCTTTTATTGTTGAACGGGAATTTGGTGGCATTACCATGAACCCTGAAGAGCATAAAATGGGTATTAAAGGCTCATCTACGCGCCAGGTTTTCTTTAACGATTGCCCTGTTCCTGTAGAAAACATGCTCTCGGAACGGCAGAACGGTTTTAAGATTGCGGTTAACATCCTGAATATTGGCAGGATTAAGCTGGCGGCCGCAGCGATCGGTGCATCTAAATCGGTAATTGACACCGCTGTTAATTATTCGAATGAACGCATCCAGTTTGACCGTCAGATCTCTAAATATGGGGCCATCCGTTACAAGCTGGCAGAAATGGCCACTAAAGTGTATGCGGTAGAATCGGCAAATTATCGTGCCGGCCAGAATATTGATGATGCTTATGATGCTTTGGTTGCAGGGGGGATGGATGCCGGTAAGGCTAAGCTGAAATCGACCGAGCAGTTTGCCGTTGAATGTGCCATATTGAAAGTTTGGGGATCGGAGGCACTGGACTATGTGGTGGATGAAGGGGTGCAGATTTATGGCGGGATGGGCTTTTCGGCAGAGGCACCTATGGACAGGGCCTATCGCGATGCGCGGATCAACCGGATCTTTGAGGGCACGAATGAG
This sequence comes from Pedobacter heparinus DSM 2366, assembly GCF_000023825.1. Lineage (NCBI taxonomy): Bacteria > Pseudomonadati > Bacteroidota > Sphingobacteriia > Sphingobacteriales > Sphingobacteriaceae > Pedobacter > Pedobacter heparinus. Next base: position 4,440,804 of record NC_013061.1, on the reverse strand, counting down.
ATCAACAGGTTGCTGACAGTAGATATGATGCTGAAACGTGCAATGAAAGGAGAACTGGACCTGATGACCCCTGCAACTGCGGTGGCGGCCGAACTGATGGCTATCCCTGAATTTGGAGAGGAAGACGATACGCTTTTTGCAGCGGAGAAAAAGCTCATCAAGAATTTGAAAAAAGCAACCCTGATGGTTGCCGGAGCGGCTGTGCAGAAACTGATGATGAGTTTGTCGAAAGAACAGGAAATACTGATGAACATTGCCGATATGGCCAGTTATGTGTATATCGCTGAGTCGGCCATGCTGAGAACCGAAAAGCTGGTTAGTCTGCGGGGTGAGGAAGCCTGTACAGGCCAGCTGAACATGATGCGCATTTATTTTGTGGAAGCTGTTGATGCGGTGCAGAAAGCAGGAAAAGAGGCTTTATGGGCTTTTGCCGAAGGGGATGAGCAAAGGATGATGCTGGTTGGCCTGAGAAGGTTTACCAAAATGGAGCCTTTTAATGTGAAGGAAGCCAGACAAAAGGTGGCTCAGCAACTTATTGCTGCCAATAAATATTGTTATTAAAAACATTGTCATAAAAGAGACGATTCATAATTAAAAACTGGGCGCCCGTAATGTAATTGCGGGCGTTTTTTGTGTGGGCCCATATGATTTTACCGGATATAGATTTGTTAAAATTGGTTAAAAATTGTGCCATCAGCAATAAAAGACTATTTTTGTGAATTATGTTAAAAACCAGGGTATTGTTGGGGTTTGTTTTGATGGCAGCAGTATTTGTTGCCTGCGAGAAACCCGCACCCTATGATGACAAGGCGCAACTGGAGATTGACGATGCGATAATTGTAAAATATTTGAAAGATAGTTCGGTGACGGCTGTAAAGCACAGTTCGGGCTTGTATTATAACATTATAAGTCCGGGTACAGGGAATGTGGTTTATGGAGATAAGGATTCGATATATGCCAAATACAGACTAAAGGTTTTAAAAGACTCTGTTTTGCGTGACAGGAGCCTGGACAGTACTTTTATATTCCTGCTTCCCGGTTATATAGAGGGCTGGCAGACCGGGACCAGGTTGATACAACCAGGTGGTGCAATCCGTTTAATCATCCCTTCGGCATTAGGCTTTAAAGACAGGGCAGTTACTTCACCTGTAATTCCCCCCAATTCAATATTAGATATCACTTTAGAAATACTTTCTGTAAATAAAAAACCCAAATGATTAAAAAGTTATCATTATATACCTTTGCCTTGTTAGGCGCTTTAACGCTGTTCAATTCCTGTAAAAAAGAGTATGAATCTATTGAAACACTGGATACACGTACCATAGAAGATTACCTTTCAAAAAACAACATTCCGAAATTAATGGACCCTTCGGGATTTTATTACCAGATTGTATCTGAAGGTACCGGTGCTGCTGTAGTGAATTCAGATTCGGTATACTATAGTTATGATTTTAAACATGCAAATGGAACCAGCTTTTTAAAGAATGGTGATTATACCATTCCGGGAACATTTCTGGGCTATACAGACCGCTTTAATTTTTTAACCATACCGGCAGTAAGGCTTACACTCGGGAAGTTAAAAAAAGGAGGAACAGCTAAGGTGATCCTGCCCTCAAGAATGGCATTTGGCAAAAATGGACAACCTGCTTTGGGGGTTGAATCTAATGAGATCGTGATCATCGACCTGAGTTTACTGAATTTTAACAAACAATATGAGGTAGATAACTTCTTGATCAATAAGTTTGTTACTGCAAATAATTTACAGCCGGTACTGGATCCGACACGTGTGCGTTACATCATTTCTAATGAAGGGACTAACAAGCAGGACCTCAAACAGACTTCAGTAGTAAACGTGAAATATACCGGAAGGTTGCTGAACGGAACTGTTTTTGATTCGAGCACAGATGGGGTGACATTTACATTGAACGAACTGATCAAAGGCTGGTATCAGGTAATGCCTGGAAAAATTGGGGTTGGCGGAAAGATCAGGTTATTGATCCCATCAGACCTGGGATATGGTAAGTCTGCCCAAACTGATGCTGCTGGCAGCGTAACTATACCTGGAAACTCCTGTCTGGATTTCGATATAGAAATTGTAAGTATTACAAATTAATACTTAGGGTAGGTATAGGTAAATGTAGTTTATTTTTGGGGACTGTAAATATCAGATAAAGCATCCTCGAGCCGGGTATATCTGAACTTGAAATCGGCTGCCAGTATTTTCTGTGCAGAGGTATTGGTGCTGATAAATATAACCTCGCTCATTTCTCCGAGTATAAGTTTAAGTATTTTTTCGGGTACATTAAAAGGCCATACCGGCCGGTGTAGTTTTTTTGCGATGGCCCTGGTTAATGTGGCATTGGTTACAGAAAAAGGTGCGCATGCATTGTATGCTCCTGAAATCAGGGTGTTTTCTACTGCGGTAGTGTACATGGACACCATGTCATCTATATGCAGCCATGGAACCCATTGCCTGCCGGAACCCAGTGCTGCTCCGGCAAAAAAACGGATGGGCTTTTCTAATGAAGCTAAGGCCCCCTCGTTTTTGCCCAGTACCATACCGGTCCTGAATTTTACTACCCTTATCCCAAGCTTTTTACCTTGATCGACGGCCTGTTCCCATTGTTCACAGCAAGCAGCCATAAAGCCATAGCCGGCAGGACTTTCTTCGGTTAGGATTTCATCTCCGCTATCGCCATACCAGGCAGCGCCTGAAGCAGATATAAAAGTACTGACACTGGCTTTTGTTTCTTTTATGGCCTGATAAAGTAGCTGGGTTGACAAGACCCGGCTGTCGATGATTTGCTGCTTTCTTTTCTTTGTCCATTTATGTGCTGCAATATTTTCGCCGGCCAGGTGGATGACTGTGTCTATCCCCTCCATGCATTGCTGGTCTATTTTATGCTGGTACACGTCCCATAGATACAGCTTTACACCAGGTATATTTTTAGGTTTTCTGGATAAAACAGCAACAGAATGACCGCCTTTTTGTAAGGATTCTATTAGTTTTTTTCCTATCATACCAGTTGCTCCGGTGATCAGAATGTGCTTGTTCATCTTTAAGGATTTTTTTATTTATAACAAAACGTCTAAAATCTGCTTCTTGTATAGTAATTATACAACTTATAACAGGTGTTTTAGTTTGATAAATTATCTTTTTAGGGTAAATATTTTGTTCTGCTTATGTAAAGATTGGTGGCGGGATTCGCTTTAAGATAAAAAATGGCATATTTTTGAAGTTTATCACAAAATTTAATTTAGGTTAATGAAGAATAAAAAAATACTCGTTTGGTTTAGGAATGATCTTCGCTTACATGACAATGAGATGTTGGTTGAAGCGATTGCTAAATCTGACAGTATTTTACCCGTTTATTTTTTTGATCCGCGTTATTTCGAAAATACAAGGTTTGGAACCGCAAAAACCGGGATAGTAAGGGCTTCATTTTTATTGGAAAGTATCTTGTCGTTAAGAAAAGCTTTTCAGCGGTTTGGCGGAGATATTTTACTGGTGCAGGGGAAACCCGAAGATATGATCAGGGACCTGGTAGAACAGTTTGATATTGCAGAAGTATACCATCACCGCGAAGTGGGCCCTGAGGAGACTGAAATTTCAGGCCATGTTGAAGATTTGCTGTGGACATTAAAGATCAATTTAAAGCATTTTATCGGGCATACACTTTACAATAAGGAAGACCTGCCATTTCCGATAAAGGATATCCCGGATGTATTTGCACAGTTTAAAAAGAAAACTGAACGTGATGCGATTGTGAAAGCCTGTTTTCTGACACCGGAACATATAGATTTCGTGGAAAATGCAGACTGGGGCCAATTGCCGTCATTAAAGGACCTTGGTTTTGAAACTGTCGCCGGGGCTATGATTGAAAAGTATGCGACTGGTGGCGAGGATTCGGGATTGCAGCATTTGGCGCAATTACTGGAAGCGGGTGCTGATATTTATTTGAAACAAAATACTAAACATACACCTGAAAAACCTGGTTTTTCTTCCCGCTTGTCTGCCTGGCTTACCATCGGGTGCCTGTCGCCCAGAATGGTTTACTGGAAGGTGAAGGAAGCAGAGGGGGTTTTTGGACTGAATGCCAATTTTAGCCAGATCTTTCTGGGCCTTTTATGGAGGGATTATTTCCGGTTCATGTTTAAAAAGCATGGCATTGCCTTTCTTCAGGAAACTGATCTGGAGAAAGACATTATGCAGGCTATTGAAAGGGTGGATCCTGCCTTGGAAAAATGGAAAACAGGCTGTACAGCACATCCGGTAGTTGATAAATACATGTATGACCTGAATGCTACTGGTTTTATTCCTCATTCGGGCCGTTTATTGGTGGCTACTTATCTTGTTCATGTTTTAAAAATACACTGGACCTGTGGTGCAGCTTATTTTGAAGAGAAACTGATTGATTATGCGCCGGCCAGTAATTGGGGCAACTGGGCAAGCGTTGCCGGCATTGGTAAAGATGCCAGGTCGAAAAATACATTCGATTTAAACAAGCAGATCAAAATTTTGGATATTGCAGTTGCCGACAGCCCTTCTTTTGCCTGATTGGTAGCCTGCTACTGTATTTTTATAAAAACAAATTGCGTAAAGCTTCGTTTTACAGAAAGGCTAAGTATAGGCCATGCTTATAAATGTTAAACAAAAGTTGTATTTTAAACAAAGTTGTTTAACATTTGTTGTTATAAATAATGTGAAGAAATATTCAATTAGTGATATAGAAAGTCTGATAGGCATAAAGGCACACACCATAAGGGCCTGGGAGACCAGGTATAACCTGGTGCCGCCTAAACGTACCCCTACCAATATCAGGTATTACGATGAGGATGACCTGAAAATGCTGCTTAATATTGTAGCCTTAAATGAAAACGGATACAAGATCAGCAGGATTGCCAAGCTGAGCAGGCAACAGGTATCAGATCTGGTGCGGCAGTTAGATTCCGATTGGGGAAATGAGAGCATCCAGTTGCTGAACCTTTCAGATGCTACCCTTAAGTATGATGAAAATGAGTTTTCAAGAATACTTACGGGCTGTATTGATGAAATGGGTTTGGTCAAAACTATGGACCTGGTGCTGTTCCCCTTTATGAAACGTGTAGGAATGCTGTGGCAAACAGGAACCATAGACCCTTCACACGAGCATTTTGCTTCCAGTCTGATCAGGGACAAGATCATTGTGAAAATCGATAAGCTGGAAAAACCAAGGAAGAAAAAAGTACTGCGGTTTGTGCTTTTCCTGCCCGAAGCAGAAATGCATGAAACAGGTCTGCTCTTTGCCAGGTATCTGTTAAAAAAATGCGGACATGAAACACTTTACCTGGGGTCGGAAATTCCCTATGCAGATATTAAAAAAGTGATCAGCGGCTATAAACCTGATTATGCATTTATTGTTTTGACCTCGCTTAACCTGGGAAAGGACCTCAACAAGATTATAGAAAAAGTAATGGATTATGTAGAGGTGCCCTTGCTGGTTGCAGGAAGTCTGATCTCTGAATTTGACATTCTTGTAAAAGATAGGCTTACCCCTTTGAAGAATGTTTGTGACATGGTCGAATTTCTTGAAGAATTATAAAGAAATTTGCCTGTTTTATAAGGTAAAATCCTAATTTTGCATCACTTATAGCATATTTATACATAATGGATAATTTATCTTATCTCAGCGGCGCAAATGCCGAATACATAGAGTCCTTATACCAATCTTATAAAGAAGATCCAAACTCGGTTGAATTTGGCTTTCAGAAATTTTTTGAAGGTTTTGATTTCGGCAGAGGTTCCTCTGCAGGGGCAGTTACAGAAGATACCCCTGAGCATTTTTTAAAGGAAGTTAATGTGTTGAACATGATCAATGGTTATCGTCAGCGCGGCCATTTGTTTACACATACCAATCCTGTAAGGGAAAGACGTCAGCATTTGCCTACGCTTGACCTTGAAAATTTTGGACTTAGCACAGCGGATTTGGATACCGTATTTAACGCAAGTGTTGAATTGGGTATTGGTGCGGCCAAGCTGAGCGATATTGTTGCTTTTTTAAAGCAGACTTACTGCCGTTCTATTGGTGTTGAATATAAGTATCTGCGTACTCCTGAAGTACTTTCCTGGTTAGAGCAGAAAATGGAAGGTGTGCGCAACACCCCAAATTTTTCAATTGAAGAAAAGAGAAGGATACTTAAGAAACTGAATGAAGCGGTAAGTTTTGAAAATTTTCTGGGCACTAAGTTTCTGGGACAAAAAAGGTTTTCGCTGGAAGGTGCAGAGGCATTGATCCCCGCCCTCGATTCTGTAATTGAAAAGGGTGCCGAGCTTGGTATTGAAGAGTTTGTAATTGGTATGGCGCACAGAGGACGTTTAAATGTGCTGGCCAATATTATGCAGAAAACCTATAAGGATATTTTTGCTGAGTTTGAAGGTAAGGGGTATAGTGCTGAATCTCCGTTTGGTGGCGATGTGAAATATCACCTGGGTTATTCAACTGATGTGACCACAAATGATGGCAAGAGTGTACACCTGAGTCTTTGTCCGAACCCATCGCACCTGGAAACGGTAGATGGGGTGGTTGAAGGAATGACCAGGTCGAAAATAGATTTTAAATATGGTGGCGACAATGCCCGCATTGCGCCAATACTGATACACGGTGATGCATCTGTTGCAGGACAGGGCATTGTGTATGAAGTGATCCAGATGGCTGGCCTGGATGGATATAAAACCGGCGGTACCATTCACCTGATCATCAACAACCAGATTGGTTTTACCACCAATTTTAAAGATGCAAGGACGAGTACATACTGTACTGATATTGCAAAAGTGACTTTATCGCCCGTGTTTCATGTAAACGGAGATGATGTTGAAGCCCTGGTATATGCCATTAACCTGGCCATGGAATACCGTCAGAAATATAAAAACGATGTTTTTATAGATATTTTATGCTACCGCAGGTTTGGACATAACGAATCGGATGAGCCTAAATTTACCCAGCCGCTGCTTTATAAAGCGATTGAAAAACATGCGAACCCAAGGGATATTTACATCCAGCAGCTGATAACTGAAGGTAAACTGGAAGCCAGCCTGGCAAAAGAGATGGAAAAAGAATTCCGTGGTATTTTACAGGAACGTTTAAATGAGGCGAAAGAGATTACTTCTACTTACCAGGATGTGAAGTTTGGTGGTGCATGGTCTGACATGCGGATCGCTACACCTAAGGATTTTGAAAGTTCGCCAAGTACCGCTGTTAAAAAAACTACCTTACTGGAAATTGCCAAAAGGATCAGCACATTGCCTTCCAATAAAAAGTTCTTCAAAAAAATTGAGAAGCTTTTTGAGGAACGGAGCAAAATGGCGAATACTACGCATGTATTTGACTGGGCGATGGGTGAGCAGCTGGCTTATGGAACCTTACTTGCAGAAGGTAAAAGGGTACGTTTAAGCGGGCAGGATGTAGAACGTGGTACTTTCTCTCACCGCCATGCGGTACTGACCTTAGAAGATTCGGAAGAGGAATATATCCCACTGGCCAATATTTCTGACCAGCAGGCGCCATTTGACATTTACAATTCGCATTTATCTGAATATGGTGTATTGGGTTTTGAATATGGTTATGCCATGGCCAATCCGAATGCGCTGACCATCTGGGAGGCCCAGTTTGGTGATTTCTTTAACGGGGCACAAATTGTTGTAGACCAGTATGTGGCCAGTGCAGAAACAAAATGGCAGCGTGAAAATGGTTTGGTCATGTTATTGCCACATGGTTATGAAGGACAGGGCCCTGAACACTCATCTGCAAGGATTGAGCGCTTTATGGAGCTTTGTGCAGATTACAATATGCAGGTAACCAATTGTACTACCCCTGCAAACTTTTTCCATGCGTTACGCAGGCAGTTTAAACGTGACTTCAGAAAGCCACTGGTGGTATTTACCCCTAAGAGCCTGTTGCGCCATCCGTTATGTGTTTCTAAACTGGAAGAGTTTACCGATGGCAAGTTCCATGAAGTGATTGCAGATACAAATGTAAAAGCCGCAGATGTAAAAAGGGTATTGTTCTGTAGTGGTAAAATTTACTATGAGCTATTGGAAAAACAGCAAAAAGACCAGATCAGGGATGTTGCGATTGTTCGTGTAGAGCAATTGTATCCTACTCCGGTTGCACAGATGGAAGCTGTTTATAAGAAGTATAAAAACGCAGAAGAAGCCGTATGGGTACAGGAAGAACCTGAAAACATGGGGGCATGGCCGTATTTATTGCGCAGACTGAGAAGAACGATCTTTGGTGATATCGAAGTGATCTCGAGAAAAGAAAGCAGCAGTACGGCCACCGGCTTTGCAAAACAACATGCGGATCAGCAAGCCTATATTCTGGCCAAAGCTTTTGAGATGCCGGTTACTGAAGTAGAGCAGAAGATTGCTAAAAAATCAGTGAGTAAAGTATTTAATGTAGATTAGAAAAATAATACATCAGTTATGAGTATAGAAATAAAAGTTCCGCCAGTTGGCGAGTCGATAACAGAAGTTGTTTTATCACGTTGGGTGAAAAATGATGGTGATGCAGTAGAAATGGATGAGGTGATTGCAGAATTAGAATCTGACAAAGCAACTTTCGAATTAACTGCGGAACAGGCCGGAACTTTGAAAACAGTAGCCAATGAAGGTGATACACTGGCAATTGGTGCTGTAGTTTGTAAAATTGAAGACGGTGGTGCTGCTCCGGCAAAACCTGCCGCAGAGGCCGCGCCAGCGGCTGAAAAGGCTGTAGTTGCCGAAGATAAATCGGCTGCCCCTGTAGCAGAAAAAGCTGGTGAAAGCTATGCAACGGGTACGCCATCGCCGGCTGCGGGTAAAATACTTGCGGAAAAAGGTGTGGATGCCGCTACTGTAAAAGGAACTGGTGTTGATGGAAGAATTACCAAAGACGATGCTTTAAACGCTCAGAAAACTGCGCAACCTGCTGCGAAAGCAGAAGCTCCTAAAGCTTCGGCCCCGGCTGCTCCTGTTGCTGGATCAAGAAATGAGCGCAGGGAAAAAATGTCGCCTTTGCGCAAAACTGTTGCCAAACGCCTGGTTACCGTTAAAAATGAAACGGCTATGCTGACCACTTTTAATGAAGTGAACATGAAGCCGATCATGGACCTGCGCGGAAAATATAAAGATCAGTTTAAGGAAAAATATGGTGTTGGATTAGGCTTTATGAGTTTCTTTACCAAGGCGGTATGCGAGGCACTTAAGGACTTTCCGGCAGTAAATGCACGCATTGATGGTGAATCTATTGTGTATAATGATTTTGCTGATATTTCAATTGCGGTTTCTGCACCTAAGGGACTGGTTGTACCGATTATCAGGAATGCAGAGAGCATGAGCCTTGCACAGATAGAGAAAACAGTTATTGAACTGGCTACTAAAGCGCGTGATAGTAAGTTGACGATTGAAGAAATGACAGGTGGTACTTTTACCATTACCAATGGTGGTGTTTTTGGCTCGATGATGTCGACGCCGATCATCAACGCCCCACAGTCTGCTATTCTTGGAATGCACAATATCATTGAGCGCCCGGTTGCAGAGAAAGGTGAAGTGGTAATCCGTCCGATGATGTATGTGGCCTTGTCGTATGACCACAGGATCATTGATGGAAGAGAATCTGTTGGTTTCCTGGTAAGGGTTAAACAATTGCTGGAAGATCCTGCAAGATTGTTATTGGGTATATAAATACCTGATAAAGAAAAGGCCTGCATAAAATGCGGGTCTTTTTTGATTTGAACAATTGATTTTATTTATCACCCCCGGTGGGTTGATTGAAATTATGAAAAAGTATTATTTATTTGTTTTTTTATTAGTTTTTTCAAAAAAATTAAGCGCACAGCAAAATATTACTACTTCTGTAAACCGGCCAAAAATTGGTAGAAGTATCTTTTCTAATGAGCTGAAAAGAAATTTTTCCAGAAAAGGAGATTTCTTTGTGATGTGGGGATATAACCATTCCTGGTATGCAAAGAGCGACATCAATTTTAAAGGTCCTGGTTATGATTTTACCCTTAGAGATGTTGTAGCGAATGACCGGCAAACTAAACTGAGCTGGAAATATCTGGAGCCAAGTTCACTAAGTATCCCGCAGTTTAATTTTCACTTTGGTTATTTTATCAAGGACAATTACAGCATCTCATTGGGTTGGGACCATATGAAATATGTGATGGACATTCCGCAGAAGGTGAAGATCGACGGACATATAGATGCTACTGTTTCTGAGCCTGGTATTCCTACAGGCCGCTACGCTGGCGTATATAATGGTGAAATGCTGGAGGTAGGCCCCGATATGCTAAGATTTGAGCATACTGATGGGCTAAACTATGCGAGTGCAGAGCTGGAGCGGTATGATGACATATGGGTAGCTTATTCGCAGCGTACTTCGTTGACCATGGAAACCGGTATAGGTGCTGGTTTGGTGGTGCCCAGAACTGATGCCCATTTATTTGATGTAGGAAAGAACAATTACTGGAATATTGCCGGTTATGGTGTTTCTGCCAAGCTTGGTTTCAAATTTTACATCCTGAAAGGGCTTTATCTGCAAAATAGTACAAAGGTTGGTTATATCGACCTGACTAAAATTCACACCACTGGTAGAAATGATATCGACGGGGCAAGTCAAAAAATTAAGTATATTCAGAATTATACGGTGCTGGGCTTTCAGTTCTAGTATTTATTGAATTTTTACTTTTGTTTTTTATTTTAGCTTTTTGATCCGATCCAATTATATGAAGCGTTTAATTTTAGCCTCTTTATTTTCTCTTTTTGTACTGAATGGTTTTTCCCAGCAGGTAAAACAAAATTCTGGCTGGTTCCTGTTTTTAAACAGTACTAAATTTAATGACAAATGGGGCATGCACCTGGATGTTCAGCTGAGGTCTGCAGATGAATGGGATGGGCTGCGGAATTTTTTGTTCAGGCCCGGTGTAACTTATTATATCAATAAAAAAAGCAATGCTACAGTTGGTTATTTACTGACAAATACTTTTTTAGATCAGACCGGACCAGTAGGCCATGTGCTGACGGAGCACCGGATCTGGGAGCAGTATATCCTGATGCATAAAATCAAATCTGTTGCGGTACAGCACCGGTTCAGGCTGGAGCAACGATTTATAGAAGCTGCCGGAGACGACATTTTCTCGCAACGCCTCAGGTATTTTCTGAGAGGCATTATTCCGCTTACGGAAACAAAGGAGACCTTTACCAAAGGGCCATTTGCCGCTTTGCAAAATGAATTGTTTTTTAACGTTCAGCATAAGGCAAAGCTGAATGGTAAACTGTTTGACCAGAACCGTGCTTACGGAGCCATTGGTTACCGCTTCAGTAAAAGTTTTGATGTGGAGGCAGGGTACTTAAACCAATTTATAAATGGTGCCAGCAACAATACCATGAACCATGCCATCCAGCTCGCTTTGTATACCCGGTTTTAATTGACCGCTTTAAGCTGGATGTAGAAATTGGGCTCTGCTTTAAAGGATCTGTTACTTATACTTTTATCTGCCGCAATCGTTTTCCAGTTGGCTGAAGGATAGATAAAACTGAAATTGCCAGGCTTGAGGCTTACTTTTACAGGCATATCAAAGTTTTTCACATCGGCTGCCCATCTGTACTTCAGCAAACCATTGTAGACCTGGTATTCCAATGTCGGGATGCCGGTATGCCGGAGGTATTGATCGAAGGTTTTTTGCAGGTTTAAGCCACTCTGTCTGATGATGTATTCCTCAACCTGCTGTGTGGTTACAGTTTTATGGTAAAAGGTTTTGTTTAATCCCCTGAGGATGCTTCTGAATTTTTCGTCATCATTGATCAGCTGCCGGATGAGGTGTACGAGATTAGCCCCTTTATAATACATATCACCCGATCCTTCACGGTTCAGGTTGTATGTGCCGATTATCGGGCTGTCGTTCCGGATATTTTTCCTTATTCCGGTAATGTATTCAGCGCCGGCTTTCTTTCCATAGTTTGATTCCAGGAACAAGGCTTCGGCATAATTGGCGAAGGCTTCATGTACCCACATGTCGGCAATGTCTTTTGTAGTGATGTTATTTCCAAACCATTCATGTCCGCTTTCGTGAATGGTGATGAAATCAAATTTGAGGCCCCAGCCGGTGTTGGAAAGATCGCTACCCAGGTATCCTTTTTTAAAACCATTTCCATAAGCAATTGCACTCTGATGTTCCATTCCGAGATAAGGCGCCTGAACCAGTTTATAGCCATCTTGATAAAAAGGATAGGGGCCGAACCAATGTTCAAAGGATTTTAGCATGGGTTTAACATCTGCATTCCAATGGGGGACTGCTATTGCGCTGTCTTCCTTCAGGGCCCAGTAATCCAGACTCAGTTCCCCTTTTTCTCCGGCATATTGGTCGGCCCGGTGTGCATACCGGCCTACGTATAGCGTTACATTGTAGTTGTTGATGGGATTGTTTACAAACCAGTTGTACTGGAGCTGACCATTTGGTTTTTCTACTTTGCTGCGCAACCTGCCGTTAGAGATTTCCTGCAGGTCTTTAGGTACCGTAACACTGATGAGCATGCTATCGGCCTCATCGCTTTGATGGTCTTTATTGGGCCACCAGCTGCTGGCGCCCAGGCCCTGGCAGGCTACAGATACCCAGGGTTTTCCGGATTTGTCTTTACTGAAAATGAAGCCCCCCTCCCAGGGCGGGTTCTTTGCAATGACCGGCTTTCCTGAATAAAATACCGTGAATTTCTCTTTGCTGCCTTTTTCAATAGGTTGGGGAAAGCTAACAAATACCGCATTAAATTTTCTTGTAAATGGAATTTGCTGCGCTTTAAAAATGATCTTTTCTATATCCATATTTTCAAAAAGATCGAACTGCAGTTTACTGAGGCGCTGTGTTGCGGTAAAATGGAATTCGTTACTTCCTTTAATCGCTTGATTGGCAATATCCAGGCTGATGTCCAGGTGGTAATAATTAATGTCGTAGCTGGTACGCAGGGGGCTGAGCATTCCTCTTAATGTATCTGCAGCTGTATAGGGGCGTCTTTTGTCCATCAGCTGGGCTGCTACCTGAAGGCTGAGCAGGCAAGTAAGGATGGCACAATATACTGGTTTCATCCGTTTTAAGGTTTCAGTACGTTTACCGTAATTGCAGATGCATTGTGTACATCGTGGAAGATCCTATGCGTAGCTTTTCTGAAATCGCCAGGTTCGGCCTGGTAAATGTCCATAAACTGCTGTGGATTCCGGTCGGCCAGGGGAAACCATGAATTCTGGACCTGGATCATGATGCGGTGGCCTTTTTTAAAGGTATGGGCTACATCCGGAAGGGCATAGTTTACTTTTGTAATTGTTCCAGGAACAAAAGGCTCGGGTTTTTCAAAGCTATTACGGTATTTTCCACGCATGATCTCGCCGCGTACCAGCATCTGGTAACCACCCATGATCAGGTTTTTAGGGTTAGGTACAGGATTTGGTGTATCTTCCGGATATACATCTATCAGTTTTACCACATAATCTGCATCCGTACCTGTGGTTGATACCACCAGTTTGGCCAATACCGGGCCGGTAAGTGTAAGGTCGGAACTGAGGGGCTCTGTTTGGAATACCCTTACATCCGGTCTGCGCGAGGCAAAACGCTGGTCATCGATCATATATTCCCGGGTTCTGCTGGTTTGTATGCCATCCTGATAAGGGACAGGTGAATTGGGATCACTTACATATTCATCCCAGCTGTCGGTCCGCTGTACCTTCTCAAAGCTCAGTTTGCCATTGGGCTGCAGGTATAATGTTCTTTCTTCTGTATCCTGAGGTGGCCAGGAGCTAAATTTCTTCCATTCATTGCTGCCAGTGATAAAAATGGTTGCCTCTGCAATTTTTGCATCCGGTGCCTCTTTGAGGTATTGCATAAAGAAAGGGAACTCAACATTTTGCTGGTATGAAGTACTGGTTGGCTGTCCGAAATTAATATCCCCGAAACTGCTTCCCGTACTTCTTGCCCAGCCACCATGGTACCAGGGGCCCATAACGAGGTTGTTTTTTGAGGATGGATTTTGTTTTTCGATGGCCTGATAGGTTTTAAGCGTACCGTAAAGGTCTTCTGCATCAAAGAAGCCGCCAACTACCAAAACTGCAGGTTTTACACCAATTAAATGCGGCGTAATGTTACGGGCTTTCCAGAAGGCATCATAATTGGTATGCGCATTGATATCATTCCAGAATCGTATGGTATCGCCATAATATTTTTTGGTGATGTTTTTTAAGGGGCCCAGTTCAAGAAAAAAACGGTAGTTGTCTTTAACCGGGAAATCAAAGGGTTTTGGACGTTTGTCGGGCGTAATTGGTTGAGGTCGCGGTACCCCGAAGGTATAATAGAAGCTAAAGATATCTGCAAGGAACAAGGTGCCATTGTGATGAAAATCATCGCCTATAAACCAGTCGGTAACCGGAGCCTGGGGCGATACTGCCTTTAAAGATGGATGCGCATCTGGTAGGGCAGCAGTAGCATAAAAGCCTGGGTATGAGATACCGTAAATACCGGTTTTACGGTTGTTTCCAGGAATGTTCCTGATCAGCCAGTCGATCGTATCATAAGTATCGGAGCTTTCATCAATATCCGTTTTGCGTTTCTTGCTGGCTATTTGCGGCCTTACGTCTTCAAATTTTCCCTCACTCATCCATTTGCCCCTTACATCCTGATAAACAAAGATAAAGCCTTCTTTTATAAAGAGCGGAGAGGGGCCAAGGCTTGTTTTATAATTGTTTTCGCCATAAGGCGAAACGGTATAAGGAGTACGGTTGAGCATAAAAGGATACTTCTTGCTTTTGTCTTTGGGGATGTAAATGGCTGTAAATAGCTTAATGCCATCCCGCATAGGGATCAGCCTTTCTATTTTGGTATAGTTCTGACGTATATAAGCAGAGTCGGACTGTTGTGCAGAAGCAGAAAGACTGGTAAAAATAAAGAGAAAAATGAAGGAGAACGATTTGAAAGGAGTCATAGAGGAAGGTTTTTTTAAGGATAAATATATGGAATTGATTGCTGAATACGGGATAGGTTTATTAACTTTACGCAAAAAAAAATCCTTAGTATGCAATACGATGTAGTTGTAATTGGCTCGGGCCCGGGCGGTTATGTTGGAGCAATCAGATGTGCCCAGTTAGGCTTAAAAACAGCAGTTATAGAGAAATATAAAACTTTTGGGGGAACCTGTTTAAATGTAGGATGTATTCCTTCCAAGGCCCTGTTGGATTCTTCAGAGCATTTTCATAATGCTGCACATACTTTTCAGACGCATGGCATTAATCTGAAAGATTTAAAGGTGGATATGCCGCAAATGATTGCCCGTAAAAATGATGTGGTGGCGCAAAATACTGCTGGGATACAATATTTGTTTAAAAAGAATAAAATTGATGCTTTTGAGGGTGTAGGTTCTTTTATAGATAAAAATACGATTAAGATTACCAAAGATGGTAAATCGGAGACCATAACAGCTAAAAATGTAATCATTGCGTCGGGTTCAAAACCTACTGCATTGCCTTTTTTACCTGTTGATAAAAAACGGATCATCACTTCTACAGAAGCTTTAAACATCACTGAGGTACCTAAGCAGATGGTAGTTATTGGCGGTGGTGTAATTGGACTGGAACTAGGTTCGGTATATGCACGTTTAGGTACAAAAGTATCGGTGATTGAATTTATGCCATCAATTATAGGTACCATGGATGCCGGTCTAGGTAAAGAACTGCAGCGTGTATTGAAAAAATCGCTTGGTATGGAGTTTTTTATGGGCCATAAAGTTACCGGGGCAAGTACCAAGGGCAAGAAAGTTACGGTTACAGCAACCAATGCCAAAGGAGAAGAGGTGAAATTTGAAGCAGATTATTGCATTGTTGCAGTTGGGCGTACAGCTTATACAGAAGGATTGGGGCTGGAAAACATAGGTATCAAACCTGAAGAAAGAGGAAATAAAATCCCGGTGAACGATCACCTGGAAACGACAGTCCCGGGTGTGTATGCGATAGGTGATGTGATTAAGGGTGCTATGCTTGCCCATAAGGCCGAAGATGAGGGCGTATATGTTGCAGAGCGGATTGCGGGACAAAAACCACACATCAATTATAACCTGATTCCGGGCGTGGTTTATACCTGGCCGGAAGTAGCTTCGGTAGGCTATACCGAAGAGCAGCTGAAAGAAAAAGGACTATCATACAAAACAGGTTCCTTTCCATTTAAGGCCAGTGGCCGTGCCAAGGCAAGTATGGATACAGATGGCTTTGTAAAAGTACTTGCAGATGCTAAAACAGATGAAATTTTAGGTGTACACATGATTGGACCAAGGGCTGCAGATATGATTGCAGAGGCTGTTGTTGCTATGGAATTCCGTGCCTCAGCAGAAGACATTGCCAGGATCTGTCATGCACACCCTACTTATACAGAGGCGATGAAAGAGGCTGCTATGGCAGCGACAGAGAACCGGGCCATCCACATTTGATGACCAGTTTCGTGCATCAGACAAAAGGCCGCAGCTTATTCTGCGGCCTTTTGTTTTAACAAGGGATAGGCTTGAAACAAGACCTTGATGGCAATTTCTATTAACCTCAGGTTTTCATCGAAATGTCCGTGCTGTACCTCGACATTGATATATGGGATTTTATTGTACATGGCATAAATAGACAATGAGCCATCGTCTGGTGCTTTTGCTGATTGCAATACAACGTTCACATTTTCTTTTTTAAAACCACTGAATAATTTGGCGTCGGTCACAAATATCAGGTCGTCCGGGTCCATACTAAAATTAATGTGTACTGAATCTGCAGCAGCTTCCAATTCATAACCCTTAAGGTAGGAAGAGATGCCGAAGTCGCCATCTGTATTGTTGTGTAATGTAAAAATATAGCCCAGTTGCTCAGGATTGTAAAGTTTTAAAATGGTTTTTGCTGTGCGTTCCAGCTGCTTTACCACATCGTCGTCTACAGGACCGTATTTTTGGATGCCAATAGGAATACCGGCTTTTGTATAGATGCTGTTGGGGTCTGTCTGAAAGCTTTCTCCCTGGTTGTTGATTTTAAAATTCCTGATGCCACCGTACTGGCAGTCGATAAGCGTGCCCCCACTAAACCTGATGTATTCGAGCGCTGCTTTTACACCTGTATCTTCATCATCGTGTATCACAAGAAAACGGACTTTTGGGGCCCGGTAGGTATACCTGACTAGGTTTAGGCCCAGGTTGTTCATTGTTATCCGGGTTGTGTCTGAAACCAGGCCTTCAAATAGCGGGGGGTGTTGTGCTTTTGTTTCAGCCATCAGGCAAATAAGCAGGATTAAGATGTTGTACCTCAGCATACTGTAATTATACAGCTTTGAACTGACATTTGTTTTAACCTGCAGAAACAAAAAAGAGGGACTTTTTAGGGCCCCTCTTTTTGCTGTCTTGGTTTTAGCCATTAATGGACATGGTCCATTTCATATTCTTTAACCTCTTTATGCGTATAAGGTTCAACCATTAATTCTTCCATGGTTTTTCCTTTTTTATTGAAACCGAAGTAATTCAGTATGTTGTCAAACACCTGGTACATTACAGGTACGACAATCAGGGTTAAGAACAGGGAGCTTGTTAAGCCACCTACAATTACCCATGCCAAACCATTTTTCCATTCGGCACCGGCACCACTGGCCAATGCAATAGGTAACATACCGATTACCATGGCAATGGTTGTCATGAGTATTGGACGCAAACGGGCGTGATTGGCTAAAATCAGCGCTTCATGCGTAGTTTTTCCTTCGGCTTTCATCTGATTGGTAAAATCGACCAGGATGATCGCATTTTTGGCTACCAGACCAATCAGCATGATCAGACCCAATATGGTAAAGATACCGAGCGACTGGTTGGCCAGTGCAAGTGCCAGCAAGGCCCCGATAATTGACAATGGAATTGAGAACATGACTACCAGAGGATAAATAAAGCTATCGTACAAAGCAACCATGATCAGGTATACCAGTATGATAGACGAAAGTAGGGCAATACCTAAAGTACCGAAACCCTCGCTCTGGTTTTCCTGGTCGCCGCCCCATACATAATTTACACCTACAGGTTTTTTCAGCTTACCCTCTTTTTCCAACTGTTCCAGCTTGGCACCAAATTCGGCTACTACAGTACCCGTTGGCCTACCAATTGATTGTGCTTTTACAGTAACAGAAGTGCTTTTATCTTTTCTTTCCAGCTGACTTGGGCCGGCACCTTCCTTGATATCTGCAAACTGGGAAAGCTTAATCTGCTGGCCGTTTGCATTTACGAAGATCAGGTTTCTTACATCGTCTATGTTTTTACGGTTGAAAGCCTGGTACCTGATGTTGATGTCATATTCATATTCACCTTTACGGAACTTTCCGTCAGTATTGCCGCTAAAAGCTGTTTGCATGGTGGCACCTACAGTTTGCAAGGTCAATCCCAATGCAGCCATCTTATCACGGTCTACCTGTACGTTAATCTCAGGGCTACCTTTCTCTACCGAGAGCTTTAGTTCTGCGGCACCTTCAATGGTTGACAGTACGCCCTTAGCCGCTTCGGCATAGCGTAAAACACTATCCAGGTCGGGGCCCGTAACAATCAGCTGGATAGGAGCGTTCTCTGCGATACCCAGGATACTGATCGGAACAGTTTTAACATTGGCACCTACCAGGTGTCTGGCCAGTTCCCTGCTCACTTTGGTTGCATAAATACTGGATTCATCCTTACGGTCTTTGCGGTCTACGAGTTTTACGTTGATCTCAGATTTGTAGGCTGTAGCCTGTGTTCCACCAAAATCACCACTGGCCTGACCAACTGTAGTGATCATTTGGGTAATCTCTGGTTTGGTTGACAGGAACTCTTCTGCTTTTTGGGTAAATTGATTTGTTTTCTCAAGGGAAGCATCCTTAGGGAGCTCTATCTGTACCAGGAACTCACCTTTGTCACTCTTCGGGAAAAACTCAGTACCAATGAACCCACCGATGGTTAGGCCGCAGGAACTGAACAATAAAAGGAATACACCAATAATGGTTACTGCTTTATTACGCAGTGTCCAGGTTAATATGCCTGTGATCCAAACTGTAAATGTGTGGAGTTGTTTTTCAAACCATAAAATAAACCTGCCGAAAATATTTTTACCTTCAATCCTTTCCAGTTTACCAAAACGGGATGATAATAATGGAACGATGGTAAATGAGGCCACAAGAGATAATAGTGTTGCAATAATAACTACCACACAGAATTGGCGCAAAATGTTTGATACCAGACCCGTACTTACTGCAATAGGGAAGAATACCACTACAATTACCAGGGTAATTGAAACTACGGTAAATCCGATTTCACTTGTTGCGTCGAAGGCAGCGCGGACACGGTTTTTACCCATTTCCATGTGTCGGTAAATGTTTTCGAGTACCACAATTGCATCATCCACAAGGATACCTACTACCAGCGAGAGCCCCAGTAATGACATCAGGTTTAACGTATAGCCAAATAGGCTGATCCCGATAAAAGTGGCAATCAGCGATGCGGGAATAGAAACCATTACAATGGCAGCATTCCGCAAGCTGTGCAGGAAAAACAGCATCACAAAGGCTACCAGTATAATCGCCAGTATTAAGTCATGGATAACGGCGTCTGCAGATTCTAAAGTAAAGATAGAACTGTCATTTACAATTTTAATGTCCAGTCCATTGGTTTTGTAATCCTGCATTAAGTTTGCAATTACTTTATGCATTTGTTTACTCACTTCAACGGCGTTGGCATCAGTTTGTTTAATGATCTGAATTGCAATAGCCCCTTTCCTGTCAATACGGGCAATTTTCTCTACTTCTTTTTGTGCGTCCTGAACATCAGCCACATCACTTAAACGAATTTGCGCACCGGTTTTGCTGGTTGCCACAACCAGGTTCCTCAGTTCATCAACATTTTTATACTTACCGGATAAACGGATCAGGATATCCTCACTGTTGGTTTTTACGCTACCAGTAGGGAAATCAAGGTTTGAGGTAAGTATGGCCTGCTGGATCTGGGGAACTGATAATCCGTAACCCTGAATTTTGTCGGCATCCAGTCCTACTTCGATCTCCCTTTCCTGACCACCCACTAAAGTTACCTGGGCAACTCCGTTTACCCTCGAAAGTACGGGGGCGATGCGTTTATCAATCAGGTCATAAAAGGTGGCATCATCCATTTTTGCAGATGCAGACATGGTGATTACCGGTAAATCATCTAAAGAGAATTTGTTCAGTGAAGGAGGTTTCACCTCTTCCGGCAAATCGGCGAGAATGGCATTTATTTTACGTTGTGCATCATTCAATGATAAGTCGACGTCCGCTTTGTCTGTCAGCGTTACCGTTACAACAGATAAGCTTTCGTAAGACACGGAATTGATCTTCTTTACATTCTCGAGGGAAGACACCGCATCCTCAATTTTTTTGGTTACGGTATTTTCTACCTCATTTGGTGAGGCTCCCGGATATATTGTTGATATTGAAACTACGTTGTTGGAGAATTTTGGGAGTAATTCATAACTTAAAGAAAAGTAGCTCAATAGTCCCATCAGCGTTAGTGCGGTAAATACCACTATAACGAGAGTAGGGCGTTTTATAGAAATTTCTGTTATCTTCATATTCTTTTATTTTACTGGTGCTACGGCACTGCCGTCTACCAGATTGATTTGTCCGCTTGTGATTACAGTTTCTCCTTCTTGCAAACCTTGAATGACCTCAACATTGTCACCAATAATTCTGCCTGCAATAACTTTACGAAGCCTGGCTGTATTTCCATTTTCCAATACAAAAATCTGATTGCTGCTTACACTGCCTACAAATGAGCCACGTGGGATGGTCAGGATAGGCGCCTGTTTTGGGAACTTAAAAATGGCTGTTCCATACATACCGGCTTTAATGTCGTGCTTACCGTTGTTTTCTACCTGAATTTCAATTGGGAAGTTCAGGGAATTGTCGGCCTTAGCGGCAATAAAAGTAATGGTTCCGGTATAATCATCGGCAGGAAAAACATTGGATTTTATCTGTACCTTGTCGCCGATTTTTAAGCTGGCTACCTGGCTTTCATTTACGTTTACCTTCAGTTTTAGTTTGGAAACGTCAACCAGTTCAAACATTTGTGTTCCCTGTGCATTTACAAATGCACCTACTTCAATATATTTTTTATTGACTATACCGTTGATTGGCGATTTTATGTTGGCATCACTTACTTTTCTTGTAGCGCTTTGCAACCTTAAACGTGCATTTTCTACTGCCAGTTTAGCCTGATCCAGCTGTTGTTGCGTAACTCCACCAGTTTTAAACGAGCTTGCATACCTGGCTTCATCCCTGATGGCATTTTGTAAATTTGCTTCGGCTGTTTCTTTGTCCGTATTTATGATCTCGGCATCAATACGTGCTAAAATCTGGCCTTTACTCACTCTGGAACCTTCTTCCACAAATATTTTAGTAACGCGACCTGCATTTTCTGAAAGGAAGTTTAACTCCTGATTGGGGGCAAACGTTCCGTTAACGCTAAAATCAAGGTCAATGGGGGCTTTTTTGATCGTTGCAGTACGTACACTCACTGCACCTCCACCTGCTGCAACAATTGCAGTTTTAGCTGCATTCTTTTTCTTATTGTTGCTTAACACCAGGGCAATTCCTCCTCCGGCAACTATGATGATCAGGACTGCTATGATTATTCTTTTCATTGTAAAAGTGATTTTATATTTCCGTTTGATTTGATTAATTGTATTTCGGCAATCTTATAGTTTAATAATGCCTGCGTATAGCTGTTTTGTGCTTCTGTTAATGCGTTCTCTGTGTCCAGCAGATCTGTTAAGTTTGCGAGGCCATTGTTATAGTTGTTTTGTGTACTTCTATAGATCTCGTCGGCCAGTTCAGCATTTTTCTTTTGTGCATTAATGGTATTTAAACTGTTGCGTAACTGGATTTTTGCATTTTCATAAGCCAAATTCAGTGAATTTGTTGATTCTCTTCTGTCTTCTCTTGCTTTTTTAATATCGATATCAGCCTGGCGAATTTTTGAACGGGTCAGAAAGCCATTAAAAATAGGCACTTTTAAAGTAAGGCCGACAGCAGAGGAGCCAAAACCTATGGCAGTATTGTTGGAGCTTAGGAAGTCGAAACTACCGCTCTGGCTGGAATAGGTATAGTTTCCTGTCAAAGCTAAAGAGGGGTAGTATTCTGATACATAAGCTTTACGTTGTAGCCAGTATAGTTTGTCCTGAGTATCCAAAATTTTGATTTCAGTTCTATTGGCCAGCGAAAGAGAGTCTGCGAACTGTGGTAATCGGGTAACCTCTGTAAGTTCTGTTTTAGGTAAAGTGATGTCAGTACTTACCGGCATCCCCATAGAGAATTTCAACTGGTTTTCCAATTGTGTGATTAAATTTAAAGTTTGTTCACGCTGTGTCTCTAAATTGGTAAGGTTTACTTTAATACGGTCTACATCGATCTTTTTTGCCAAGCCATTCTGATACTGATTAGAAATGATTTTTTCAATAACTTTTACATTTTTGATGTTGTTGTCTACCACATTCAATTGTTGTCTGTTTACTAAAACCTGATAGTAATTGTTGGCAACCAATTCAATAATTTGCTCTTCAGTAAGTTGAGAAACGAGATTATAATACTCTTCACTGGATTTTGCTGCCTGAAGCCCGGTAAATACTGTTTGATTGAACAGTTGTTGTGAAAGCTGTACACCGGCAGAAGAATTCCAGTTCTGGCCCAATTTAAATGATTGGGTCTGACCACCTATATTTGCTACCAGCTGGCCAATAATAGGATTATAAGTTAAGCCTGCATTACCTGTAATTTGTGGCAGGGCCTGAGCTCTGATTTCCTCTGTTTTATACTTTCCGCCATCAATGTCCAGTTTGGATTTTCGTGTCTTCACACTGTTCTGTACTGCATAATTCAATGCTTCCTTTAACGTCATGGTTTGCTGAGCGTTAACTGTATTTGATAGCAATAACCCGAGTAGCAATACCGGAATTACTTTTATCTGTTTAATTATTGTGTTCATATGTATAGTCTGTTGTTATTTTAATCCTTTAATAAATATACCCGATAAGCTAAGCTGTCTTTCCAGTATATTTTTCATTTCTTTTTTACTTGGGAACAACTCTTTGTTGCCATGGAGTATACAAAGAGAGGTAATACCAGCCAGGCTGTCCAGGTAAAGTTCTGCAGTTTTATAAACTTCCATATCTGCGATTTCACCTTTATTTATTGCATTTTGAAAAATATCTGCATGCAATTGTATGTTCTTTCCATGCATTTTCATAAAATGCGCTTTTAATTCCTCAGAATTCAATGATGAATCCGGGCTGCCCCCTGATAAATGAAGCATATAATATTTCTGAAAAAAACGGTGTCGGATTTCAATAAAGCCGGCCATGCATACTTCCAGGGAAATGTCGGCAAACTTATCCTTTTCTACCATTTCAAAATAATCATTGAATATTTTTTCAATGACACCAAGTACCAAACTGTTCTTATCAGGAAAATAATAATATAAAGAGGGTTTGGATACGGATAGATCTTCAGCAATCTCGTTCATTGTGGTTTTGTTAATCCCATAATGAATAAAACGCTTAATTGCACCTTCAATAATAGCCTCTCTTTTTTTATCTGTCTCTACCATTCTACTTTTTTACTTTCTGACTTTTTTATTTAAGTGGTCAAAAATACGGCCATAATCCTGCATTAAAAATTTTCTCTTAAAAATCAGTTGAAACTTACAATTGTATGACTGTTTGGTTTATTTTTTTGGCCTTAATCCTTCCAGAAAAATCTCGGCGAACAGTTTTTCCTTGATAAATATTTGTTTAAACTGCTCTTTTACAGGGAATATGTTCTTGTCTTTAGACATGATGTTGAAGTGTATGCCAGATAGGGCATCGATGAATATTTCTGTTGTCAGTTTCGGATCTTCTATTATAAACTCTCCGCTTGTAACGCCCCGGCTAAACAAAGAGCTGATAATTATGGCTTCAAAAGCCCTTGCCTTACTGAATTTCTGGTACAGATCATCAGGTAGTTCATTACCAATAAGTTGCGTAGATTCCAGGAGATTGTAATATTTTTGAATAAAAGATTGTCTTTTTTGCAGCAGTTTGAATATGCCTTCTGTTGAGCTGCTTGTTTTGTCAATAGATTTCACCAGATCTCTGCTGATGATCTGCATCAGGTGTTCTATTGCACTTACATACAGGCTCAATTTATCAGGGAAATAGTAATAAAGCAAAGCTTTGGAGAACGATATGTCTTTTGCGATTTCCGTCATGGTTGTTTTAGACAATCCATAATGAGCAAACCGTTTTAATGCCGCTTCAATAATTAAAACTTTCTTTTTATCCTGATTTTCCATACAAATTTTACTGGTCCCTTCTTCCTTTATTGTGTTTAAGGTATTTTAACAATTTAGCCGAAACCATAGTGATAGCTTCATCATCATTAAAAAACAAATATAATACGGATGAAAAATAGTCAAAATTTTTAAATATTACTTTTAACATATTTATTACAAGTCTTACAATTACATTTGTGGCATATATTTAACCTGTTTACTTGTTTATGTTAGTCCTGCAAGAAAATATTTCCCTCAAACCATATAATACATTTGGCGTTAACGTTTGTTCTAGTTTTTTTGCAGAGATTTTTACTGAACCCGATTTAGAGGAATTGCTGGGAATGGCTGTAAGCAGTGCACAAAAGTTATTGGTTTTGGGAGGGGGAAGTAATCTTTTATTTACTAAGGATTTTGATGGCCTTGTGCTGAAAATAAGTATACCGGGTATTTCCTCAAAGGTTGATCAGGATAATGTAATGGTAACTGCAGGGGCAGGGGTGGTGTGGAACGATCTGGTAAACTACTGTGTAGGGAATGGTTTTGCTGGTGTGGAAAACCTGAGCCTGATCCCGGGAACCGTAGGTGCGGCGCCGATCCAGAATATTGGTGCTTATGGGGTAGAGCTGAAAGATGTTTTTCATTCCTGTACCGCTTACGAAATTGCCACGGCAGAAAAAAGGGTTTTTAATTTTGAGGATTGCAGATTTGGCTACCGTGACAGTATTTTTAAAAATGAGCTGAAGGGCAGGTATATCATTACTGCCGTTAGTTTTAAATTGAGCAGGCATGCCGTACTCCATACGCAGTACGGAGCCATTCAGGCCGAACTGTTAAACAGGAATATTACCAATCCTACGATAGCAGATATCTCTAAGGTTGTTTCGGCGATAAGGGTCAGTAAGTTGCCAGACCCCTCGACAATTGGCAATGCAGGGAGCTTCTTTAAGAACCCGGTGATTGACCAGGCTCAATTTGAATCTGTGCTGGCCAAATTTCCGGATGTTGTCCATTATCCTATGCCCGGAGATCAGGTTAAACTGGCTGCAGGCTGGCTGATTGAGCAATGTGGCTTTAAAGGTAAAGTGGCAGGGCAAACAGGCACATGGAAAAACCAGGCATTGGTATTGGTAAATCATGGTTCCGCAACAGGACAGGAAGTGTATGCTTTTTCGGAGGAAATTATCAATACAGTATATGCCAAGTTTGGTGTAAAACTGGAAAGAGAAGTAAATATTTTGTGATATTGACTTATTTATATTGTTAAGCGCCAAAATTAATTTCTTAACATGGAAAATTATTTTTTGGTACATATGTTGTTAAGACTTTAGTGTGTAAGATTAAACAAATCAGTGAGCGCCACTCAAAAACTGTTTGTTCGTTTTTTTAACCTTAAAACTTAAACATTATGACAAAAAATGAGTTCAACCTACAGCTTCACAATCATTCTGTTTCTTTACAATCATTCGCTTTAAATTTTACCAAAGACATCGAAGATGCAAATGATCTGGTTCAAGATACTATGCTAAAGGCGGTTACCTATTATGGGAAGTTTAAAGAAGGCACCAATTTAAAAGGATGGCTGTTTACAATTATGAAGAATACCTTCATTAATAATTACAGGCGCCTGGTGAAAACCAATGCACTGATTACGAAATCTGATGACATTTCATCTGCAAACCTGCATTATAGTGCAACCAAAAATTCCAGTGAAAGCAAATTTATTATAGGAGATATTAATAAGGCATTAGCCACGCTGCAACCCGAATATTATATACCTTTTGTTAAGTATTTTGAAGGATATAAATACCATGAAATTGCAGAAATGCTTGAAATTCCAATAGGAACGGTAAAAACCAGGATCCATGTTGCCCGGCAAATCCTTAAAAAATACCTGAAAACCTATTCAAAAGATATTTTGGGTACGGAAGTGATGTAATACATACACCATCCCTAACAAAAAAAGACACGTCATGTGTCTTTTTTTGTTAGGGATGGTTTCCTATTATTTTCTTAAAATTTTATCCATTGGCTTTCCTTTCGCCAGTTCATCGATCAGCTTATCCAGATAACGGACTTTCTGTATAAGTTGGTCTTCGATTTCTTCAACACGATAACCGCAGATTACTCCGGTAATTTTTGAAATATTAGGATTTATTTGTGGTGCCCGGGCAAAAAAGGTCTCAAAGTCGGTTTTGTTATCTATATGCTGTTGTAATGTTTGCTGATCATATCCTGTTAGCCAGTATATGATTTCGTCTACTTCCTCTTTTGTGCGCCCTTTTTTCTCCGCTTTTTGGATGTAGTGTGGATAGACACTTGCAAAGGACATTTTATATACCCTTGCATGATTTGCATTATTCATTTTACGCGTGGTTAACGGTCAAAAAATTATAAGTTAGACTTTTAGATTTTAAATATAGTCACTATAATTTACTGTCAATGCTTAATTCTTTTCAAAGTGATCGTAAAACAAAAAAGCCTCACTCGTAAGAATAAGGCTTTTTTGCTGCTCCCGAAGCTGGGCTCGAACCAGCGACCCTCTGATTAACAGTCAGATGCTCTAACCGGCTGAGCTATTCGGGAGTATTCCGGTTACCAAAACGGGCTTTTTGAACCGTTGAAGATAATAATATCTTGTTCGTTTTGGGAATGCAATATTAGGGCTTTTAAATTATTTATGCAATATTTGCAGTGAAAAAAATGAAAAAAAATTTTAAGAAACTTATATGAGCCTGATAATCATAGGAACTGTAGCTTTTGATGCTATTGAAACCCCCTTTGGAAAAACCGATAAAATAGTTGGTGGTGCTGCAACTTATGCCAGTTTAGCCGCATCTTACTTCTACGATAAGGTAAAAATTGTTGCTGTAGTGGGTGATGACTTTGGACAAAAGAACATTGATACATTTGCTGAACACCGTATAGACACTGAAGGACTGCAGGTAAAGGCAGGCGAAAAGTCGTTCTTCTGGTCTGGTAAATATCACAACGACATGAACAGTCGTGATACCCTGGTTACAGAATTGAATGTACTTGAAGCTTTC
Source organism: Pedobacter heparinus DSM 2366 (assembly GCF_000023825.1). Lineage (NCBI taxonomy): Bacteria > Pseudomonadati > Bacteroidota > Sphingobacteriia > Sphingobacteriales > Sphingobacteriaceae > Pedobacter > Pedobacter heparinus. The sequence goes on along the minus strand of NC_013061.1, from coordinate 4,413,402 downwards.
GACCCGATCATACCAGACAATTACCAGGACTGTGAATACCTGATGTTGGGCAACCTGACGCCGATTGTACAGCAAACGGTGATCAAACGTCTTAAAAATAAGCCAAAGCTGATTGTTCTGGATACCATGAACTTCTGGATGGACATTATGATGACTGATTTATTGGAAACTATTAAAATGGTGGATGTGCTGACCATCAATGATGCCGAAGCTCGCCAGCTTTCAGGTGAATACTCTTTGGTTAAGGCAGCAAAAAAAATCCTGACTATGGGGCCGAAATATCTGATCATTAAAAAAGGTGAGCACGGTGCACTATTGTTTGGCGAAGGCAAGATCTTCTCTGCGCCAGCCCTCCCGCTTGCTGAAGTATTTGACCCTACCGGTGCTGGTGATACTTTTGCCGGTGGTTTTATTGGTTATATGGCTAAAGTGGGAACAGTCAATTTTAATAACATGAAAAATGCCATTATTTTCGGATCTGCACTGGCTTCTTTTTGTGTAGAAAAATTTGGGATAGAGAAAATTTTAAATCTAAAGCAAGAAGAAGTAGCTGCAAGGGTGCAGGAATTTGTAAACCTGAGTGCATTTACTATAGAGCCGTAGTTTAATATTTAAACCGTAAAAATGGCTGTCCGGATCATGGATAGCCATTTTTTATGCGTCCAGTTTTCCTACGGGCTTAAACTTTTCAAAAACAGTTTCGGTATGAGGGGCATCCGGAAGTTCATCTGTTAAATCCTGACCCGCCCAATGTTCATAGTGTTTGCCATTTCGCCATAAACGACTTTCTGTAACATCATATATCAGGCCTTTAAAGGCTACCCATATCTCTGGCTTATCCTGCCCGTTGCGCAGGGCTAATTGTTGCTTGGTAAACAGGGGCAGGTTATCCATTGGATTTGCTTATTTTATGCTTAAAAAGTTCAAACAGATATACGGCCATTAACAGCATGGCCATTAAATAAAAGAAAGCCTCGATCGAAACGCCTCCAATGCCTAATTTTAATGAAGCTTCTGCATTAAATTTTAAGAATCCATGTGTAATCACCATCAGGTAAACAGGATAAAAAAGGATCAGCAAAAGTATAAACAACCGGTAAAAGCGGTACATAAACCTTAATTTGTTTAGATATTCAATGTAAATTAACAGACTTAACAAGATAAAAGTGGTAATTAGGGTATACCACTTCTGGTATCCAAAAAATAGCATTGCTACACAAATGCCCAGCAGAATGTTGCTGACAAGTAAACTGAATTTTTCGAGGCTGTTGTTTGGAAACCTTGAATTTAAAAACTGATAAAGCCATAAAGCCAATGCGGGGATGATGAAGGGAAGACCAGCTATAAGGAGTTTGCTTAAAGTTTGCTGACCAACAGATAATACCCCCAGTGCCGATAAAAGAAATGTAATAAGAGAAAAGAAAATTCCTGTTAAACAACTGGCTAATAATATTGTTTTGATATAACTATTGTTCATGGATGAATATAAGTTCTTCCCAAAAATATGATTATATTTAGAAGCATGTCTATTTAATCTCTTCACTATGAAAAAAACATTAACTAAAATTTCATGTCAAACATCAATCTGATTATTGAAGAAAGACCGGCCAGCATAGGGAGCTTTATGGTGGGCAGGCTATTGCCTTTCCGTGAGAAAAGAATGGTAGGCCCCTTTGCATTTATAGACCACATGGGGCCGGTTTGTATGAGTGATACCGAGAATATGGATGTGCCACCACATCCGCATATCGGACTGTCGACACTTACCTATCTTTTTGAGGGGAGCATTATGCACAAGGATAGTTTGGGTACTGAAGTAGAAATAAAACCCGGACAGGTAAACTGGATGACTGCCGGTAAAGGAATTGTACACTCAGAAAGAACACCTCAGTACCTGCGCCATTCGGATAAAATGATGCATGGGCTGCAGATCTGGGTGGCCCTGCCAAAACACCTGGAAGAGATGGAACCTGAGTTTTTTCATGTGGAAGGAAAAGGCTTGCCTGAATGGGAAGAAAACGGAGTACATTTTAAACTTATTGCCGGTGAAGTTTTTGGCAGAAAATCTGAGGTGCCGGTCTATAGCCCCCTTTATTTTCTGGAATTAAAAACCAAAGGTCCGCGATCTATTCAGATAGGTAAGGACCTTTTTGGGGAGAGTGCCTTGTACATTTTAGAAGGCGCCATCGAAAGTGAGGGCAATACTTTTGGCCCGAAACAGTTACTGGTAGCAAAAGACAGCAAGCTTTGTGCATTTAACATGCAGGAAAATACAACCATTTATATTTTTGGAGGTGAACCTTTTGATGAAGGACGGATCATTTACTGGAATTTTGTAGCCTCTACACCTGAAAGGATTGAAGAAGCAAAAACAATGTGGTTGGAGCAATCATTTGTTCCGGTACCCGGAGAAACTGATTTTGTGCCCCTGCCACCACAAAGTGATCACATTAAGCCCCATAAACCAGGTTAATAAGTGCTTAAGCCACTTTCTGCTGTTTCATTTCACGTTGCATTGTTTTGGCTGTCTGGCTGCTGCCATCATGGCTCCATCCTGGTGGGTATAAAAAATATTTTACCTTATCCTTAAAATCAGGAGCTTTCTTTGCGTCGGCGATTAAGGCCTTGAATTCATGAAAAATGATATTTACAGCCCCCGTGTCTTCAGGCTGTTTGGTTAAGCCATATACAATCTCTTCTTCCGGAACTTCTTCCTGAAAAGTGCCGAAAAGTCGGTCCCATAAAATAAGCACCATACCCATATTTTTGTCCAGGTACCTCAGGTTACTGGCGTGATGGACCCGATGGTGTGATGGTGTTACAAAGATATATTCGAACCAGGGCTGCAACTTGCCTATGGTTTGGGTATGCACCAGATTACCGTAAATCTGGGTAACCAGGTAGGCAAATAAAATATCCATGGCACTAAAGCCCATAAAGGCAAGTGGCAAATAAAAAAACACCCGGTATAAGGGTTCGAAAACAGTAGAACGGAACCCTGTTGTGAGGTTAAAATAGGGGGAAGAGTGATGGGTAACGTGCATGGCCCAAAAAAAACGCACATAGTGGCCGGTATAGTGCAGCAGCCAGTAAAGCAGGTCTTGTGCCAGGATCAATACAAGCCAGTATAGGTAAATGTTCTTGACCTGGAAAAGCCTGTAATGATGGTAAACATAATCCAGCAGCATAAATGTGCCTGCTTTGGTTAGCACATTGATTACAAATGCTGCAATCATCAAATAGATATTGGTAAGGGTATCACGCCCATGATAGTGTTTTCTATCATGGGCGTAACTAAAATACATTTCGAATAAGGTAAGCAATATGACAAAGCCAAACAATGCCCCAACGGTTATACCTTGATCTAATTCATTCATTTTTTACTTATTAAGGAATCACAATAGTCTTTAGCTGTACAGTGTGCGCACTGAAAAAGCCAAGCGCGCCTCCGCTGATATTGCTTAGCGGATTGGTAGGGGCGGCACCATTATCAGCTCCATTTGCACCAAACAGGCTAAACAGATAGGTGAATACCGGTTCATCAATACAATGCATTTCTGCAGTCAGTCTGTCGCCTTTTTTTAAATTAAGCGCACGGTTCTTTGTTGTATTTTCGTATACAAGGTATTCATTAACTTCCTGCCCCGATGTATATTCATCATTAAGTACCTTGTATTCCATAAGCAATTTATCGTTAATGTACTGCTGAAACCAGTAATAGTTACGCGTTGCTAAAGGGTCTTTAAATTTTACCCTTGGCGTGGCCCTGATGGTGTCCACATCGTTTGGTTTAAGTGTAAAGTCCAAAAAATCAACCACAGCAGGCATAGTGCTCGAGGCCTTAAATACCTCACCCTTTATGGTTACTGTAAGGCGGTAAGTTTGTCCTGGTACCCCGGTAACTGTCAGATTTTCATATATGCCTTTTCCTGTTTCTGTTAACATAAATGTGCTGCCATTGTTTTCAATTTTTACGATTGCACCGCTTATCCCATTAAATTGGTTGTCATCGCTAAATTTTTTTGTCTCACTTATAATTACCTTGCAACCATTTGATTGGTTAGTAACTGCACCTTCAATCACATATTTAGTAATGTCACTATCTTTTAATTTGAGGTCTATGGCTTTTTCGCAAGACCAAAACATTGAGATTATTGCCAAAATTATAAAACGAAGTATTGGTTTCATAGGTTTAAAATTTAAAATTATACGAAATTGACGGAACGAACCTGAAAAGCGTTGTTCTGATGGCTTCTGTTCTGTTGGGGTCTGTTTCCTTATCCCTAAAAGTAATGCGATAGGCATTCTCGCGTCCGTAAGCATTATAAAGACTGAAATTAAGTTCTGATGAGAACTTTTTGGTCTGTTTTAGCTGCCTTGTTGCACCCAGATCCAGGCGGTGATAGCTCGGCATCCTGTCGGCATTCCTTTCCGAGAAAAAGAAATAACTGTGCCCGAGCATTTTGTATTTTGCGTTTGGAAAGGTAACGGCATTTCCTGTGGCAAATACCCAATTGGCTGATAGAGACCATCTTTTACTGAGCTGGTACATGCTTACTATAGAAATGTCGTGTGTCCTGTCCTGTCTGGCATTATACCAGGTATTGTTGTTGATGCCATCTATTTTTCTTTCGGTTTTAGACAAAGTATAGGCCAGCCAGCCTGTTAACCGACCTGTTTTCTTTTTGATCAGAAATTCGATACCATAAGCCCTTCCCTTACCAAATAGCAATTGGGTCTCTATGGGCCTGTTGGTGTAAATGTCGGCACCATTACGGTAGTCGATCTGATTTTGAAGCGTTTTATAATATGTTTCAACAGTGAGCTCATAAGCATCAGTACCCAGGTTTTTGTAATAGCCCAGTGATACCTGATCGCTAAGTTCAGGTTTAATGATATTGGTACTTGCAACCCACCTGTCTGTAGGTGATGAAGAATTTGAGTTGGCAATCAGGTGCAGGTTCTGGGCATTTCTCACATAAGAAGCCTTAATTGAAGTGGTGCTGTTTAGCTGTAGCGCTGCTGCGAAACGGGGCTCCAGGTTTACATAGGTTTTAACCAAGTCACCAGGTTTGTAATTCGTTGAACTGGTTACATTCCCTTCCGTGTCCAGGGTATAATACTCACCTTTTCCAAGAATGCTGAAAGCCGAAACCCTTAAGCCGTAAGTAAAATTAAGAACAGTGCTGGCTTTCCAGGTATTACTCAGGTAAACAGCATTTTCCATGGAATATCTGTCCTGAAGTTTCTGAGAAATAAAGCCGGAGTCTCCATTGGCCTGTACTTCTCCGGGCTTGATGGTATGAAAAATGGAGTTAAACCCCAAACTAAGTGTATTTCTATCGTTGGCATACCATTGCAGGTCTTCCTTGAAGTTCCAGTCCCTGATTTGTGAGAAGAGTCTGACGGAGCTTTCGTCACTGTTCGACTGAATCTTATAATTGTAATTGCTGAATATCAATGAGGTATTGGAAAATAACTTGCTGCTAAAAATATGGTTCCATCTTATGGTCGATGTGGCATTGCCCCAGTCTATTCCCGAAAGGTTATCAGACTTCAGGATATCCTTACCAAAATAGCCTGAAATAAATAAGCGGTCTTTTTCGCCTAAGAAGTAGTTTGCTTTAAGATTGATATCGTAAAAATACAGCTGGGAATTTTTGGTAGCCGAATCGCTGGAAAGCTTAAGGAACATATCTGCATAGGTTCTTCTTGCCGAGATGAGAAAAGAAGATTTATCCTTTTGTATGGGCCCCTCTACATTGATACGGGCTGCAATAAGGCCTATGCCACCACTTACCCCAAATTTCTGATTGTTGCCATCGTTCATTTTAACATCCAGAACAGAAGATAAAGCGCCTCCATATTGGGCAGGCATGCCACTTTTATAAAGGGTTACATTTTTAATGGCATCGGAATTGAAAGTAGAGAAAAAGCCGAGTAAGTGGGTGGCATTGTAAACCGGAGCTTCATCTAAAAGGATCATGTTCTGATCGGCACTGCCGCCACGTACAAAGAAACCCCCACTCCCTTCGCCCGATGTTTTTACACCTGGTAAAAGCTGCAGGGTTTTAATTACATCCCTTTCGCCCAGCAACACCGGAACATTTTTAGTTTCACTGATACTAAGTCGTTCCATACCCATTTGCGGACTTTCAATATCTCTTTTGCTGGCTTTTGTGGTGATGGTTACTGTTTCAAGTTCATTTAAATCATCATCCAGTGCCACATTTAAGACGATGTTTTTATCTAGATCTGCCTTGGCTTTATAACTTTTAGCGCCCACTGCTTTTACCTCAATGTTATAATTGCCTTTTGGTAGGGTTATAGAATAAAATCCGTATTCATTACTTAAAGTGGCAAATTTGGTATCCGCAACCCTGATGGTGGCCGCTATCAGTGTTTCTCCTGTGGCTGCAGATTTAATAGTACCACTTAAAGTGTGTTTTTCCAGACTTGTCACCGGATTTGCCGCCGGGCCGGCTTCCGGCTTTTTTTCTTTAGCAAGATCTAAACGTATAAAAATTTCTTTGTCAAGTGCACTAAACTGAAGTGGCTGTCCGGCAAATGCTGTGGTAAGCACTGCCGAAAGCGGCTTATCTTTTGCATTTACGCTAATGGTTATTTTACTCTTGGCCACCAGTTCATTATAAGTGAACTTAACACCGCTTACACTCGTGATCTTATCGAGTGCATTTTTCAATATTTCATCTTTTAAGGTAATTGTTATTTTTCTGGTAAGCTGCTCCTGTGCTTGTGCCCTAACTTGTGCCAAGGCCAGTAAAAGCAATATTAAGGTAATGAGTGTCAGAAACCTGACTGATCCATTTGATTTCATATAAGTATTTGTGTGTTTAAGGTTATGTAGCCTGTAGCAAATTATTTCCGTTTACAGACGATAAATCCGGTAAGGTTTCATAACTTTATAGTAACTATTAATTGTTTTGCCCTTTAGTTCTCAAGGCTTGGGCATTCAAATTGACGGGATATTTGCCTGGTTGTGTAATCCATTGCCGGGCATTTATTTTATCAGCTCATAATGTCCTCCATCTTTCTTCCATTTAGTTTCCATTACCGTACATAGTTTATTTAAAGTTTCATGAAGTGCATCTGTCATGTTCAGGTTACCATAAAAAGTGGCGGCAGCTAAGCCGGGACCAAGTTCAATTTTGATGTTGTATTGGTTTTCGAGGTCTTGCTGAACTTCCTGAAGTGCTGCTCCCCTGTATTCATACAGGCCTAACCTCCTGTTCAGGAAAGCAGCCGCATCCGGATAGTTTAGCTTTGTGATACTGGATGTAATTTTATCAACAATCAACTGTTGATTGGCTACAATGGTATCACGCTTGGTATTGTTCTGGCCATTAAGGGCCACGGTCACCTTACCAGTAACCAGGGTAACATTTATAGTGTGTTGTTGTTTGTATGCACTAACGTTAAAGCTGGTGCCCAGTACGGTTGTACTTACTGCCCCACTCTTAATGATAAAAGGATGGCTGCTATCATGGGTTACTTCGAAAAAGGCCTCTCCTTCGAGACTTACCTGGCGGTCAGGCCCTTCAAATTTATCCGGATAACTCAGTTTACTGTTCCGGCTCAGCCATACTTTGGTACCATCGGCCAGCCGGATTTGTTTGCGTTCGCCAGCAGAACTGAACAGCTGGGCTTTGGCCACAGGGTTGAATACCTTTGCTATATCAGCTCTGTAAAAATATATCCCTGTTAAAACCAACAATACAGCTGCTGCTGTCATAAATCTTCGCAGGCCAAATACTGATCGCCTGATAGGGGTTAGTTTTACTGTTTTTAATGGCTGATCTATAAATGTAGGAACAAGGCCTGTTTCGGGAGTTAAATCTGTACGGTCCCAGGTATCCGAAAGCATGGCGCTAATTCCCTGATCGTCCCTGTTCCTGTTCAGCAGCTCAAAAAACTGTTTAAGTTCCTCCGCATTGCAGAGGTTGTTTAAATAAAGCTGGTATAAGTGTTTAAATTGCTCTTTCTCTTTCAAGTTGAATAATTAAAGCCAGGCGCGCTATTGCGTTCTGTTAATTACAATACAATTTAAAAGAGAGGAGGGACTAGTTGGGCCGAAAATAATTTGAAGAAGCAATAATAAAACAGATGATCCCCCTGTGCTTGCTTACATAACTTCGGATGAATTTTGTAGCCTCAACCATGTGGTTTTTTACCGTGTTCTTCGAAATGTTCAGCTTTTCTGCAATCTGCTCATGCGTCATTTCCTCATTGCGGCTCATTTGGTAGATCAGTTTCTTTTGAGGTGGTAAAAGAGCAATGGCCTCGTCATAAGTTTTCAGCAGTTCTTTTTCGAGTAGATGGTCTTCTGTTGTATTGCGGATGGTAGCTATGTAATGAAATACTTCTTCCTGAAGCTGCTTGTCGCGGGAAATTTTTTTGAGATGATTAAGCACATGGTTTAGTGTGATCTTTTTAATATAGGCAGCGAAATTCAACTCCGTATTGATCTGGTCTTTTTTTTGCCAGATCCTGACAAATACTTCCTGAACAATCTCTTCAGCAGTCTCGGTTGATTTGCATAGGTTACAGGCATAGGTATACATTTTGCTTCTGTACAGGTTGTAAATCTCTGCAAAGGCCAACTGATCGCCGTTCCTGAGTTTGATCAGCAGCGCATGGTCATCATTTGTATCCGGTTGATCTGTATGCATTAAAATCTATTGCGCCCAATGTTAAATAAATTTTTCAACACTAAAAAATCCGGGGCAATATCGTAATATATCTTATCTGCCGGTAAGGTCGATCCTGAAACTGTCAAATAAACTGGCCTGTTGTAGTTCTTCGGGACTATCCTTATCCAGATCCGGGATCGTATAATATGACCCTTTGATGCTAAAATTGAATGGGTTTTTTTCGATCTCGATTTTTAAGAACCCCTGCTTATTGTCGCAGTAATTCTCCAGCTGTACCTGATCAAGGGCTGAACTTTTGGTATCATAAGCCGGATCGTTGGGATTTGCGAGTGAATGGAGGTCTTCAAAGCCCCCAGCTCCCGCAACAATAAAAGGTACGGTTTTTCCATCACTGTATTGCTTACTGAAACGCTGGTAGTTGTGTACGTAGCCACTAAAAACAACATCTGGCTTTACACCAGCTGTAGCAAAAGCTGTTTCTAAAAAATCAATCATTACTAAGCTGGAACCGTGATTGAGATCGGCCGAGTAAGGTGCATGGTGCAAACACAATATGATTGCTTTATCTGTACTGTATTTTGCTGCATGCTGCAGTTCTTTGATAAACCAGTTTTTTTGGTCTTTTTTTATGCAGCCATATTTTGGAACATTGGTGTACAGGCCAATGATGGTAGCTAGAGGTGTTTGCATGGTCCAATATACATTTGGCTGTACCTGGCTTTTTCTTTGGATGTGTTGACCAAAATAAATGGTTTTAGGACAGGTATTACAAAATGTAGTATAAAAAGCTTCCAGACTATCGTAGTGTGTTTCACTTTCCGGATTGATATCGCTGTCATGGTTTCCGGCAATGGCATAAATGGGTCCGGGATAATATTCAAAGGGCCCGAGAAATTGTCCTTCATATTGTTCCGCTTCCCCATAATGGTATACAATATCTCCCAGGTGGTACAAAAAAGATGGTTCATCGTGCTTTGTGGCTGCATTTGTATATTGGGCTGCCATTTGTTTTACAACCTGTTGTCTGGCACCTGCAGTATTCAGTCCGCCTGTATCACCAACCATCTGAAAAATAAGCTTTTTGCTATCCGCAGGAACATCCAGATTTAATCTGTAAGGATAGCTGCCCGATGGCTGTGGTAATGACTGAAATTTATGGGTGTCATAAATCTGTTCTGTTTTCAGGACCGCATTGTATAAGGTTTTTGTACTGATCATAACCATCTGCTTAGTGATTACTATAAAATTAAAGCATCCATGTTAAGACACTGTTAAGAAAAGAATAATAACTGGAACAGGGTTTTTACCAAAGTAATCCTGATGTAATTAAATAAAATAAGGATACAATTCAAATTAGGTTTGTAACATTTAGAACAATTTATTCTCTAATTTTGAATTAGAATTTTTAAAAATCTTTATGAAACGTTTCCTCTTTATGGTTGCTATGGTGTTGACCCTCAGTGCCTGCGACAATACTAAAATGCAGTTGAGAGCCCCAGCTAAGGATGAAGCGAGCGCTTCAACAGCGGTTGCAAAAACTGATACGGTAAAAACTGATACAGTTGGTACAGATACCATTACTGCTGTGGGAAAACCCTAGTTGTTTTACGGGAATTGTAAAATAAATTTTCGGCACTGACATAGGGTTGTCATACGCCTGTTTAATTTTGCGTGATCAAAATTATAAAAATGAAAAATCAAATCATCCATTCATTTCCTGTAATAGGAATCACAGTTAGAACAAGCAATGCCGACGGAAGTGCTGCAAAAGATATTCCTGAACTTTGGGACAGGTTCTGGTCGGCCAATATTGCTGCACAAATTCCGGGAGTAATAAGTAATGATGTCTACAGCATCTACACAGCTTATGATGGCGATTATACCCAGCCTTATACTACATTGATCGGCTACCGGGTAGAAAATCTGGACCATATTCCGGAAGGATTATCCGGTCTCCTGATTGAAGGGGGGAGCTATCAGCAACGCAGTGTAAAAGGTAACTTATTAAAAGGTGTGGTATTCGATGCCTGGGTTGATATCTGGAATAGTGATATTCCCAGGGCATACACTTCAGACTTTGAGGTGTACGGAGAAAAAGCACAAAATCCTGAAGATGCTGTTGTGGACATTTACCTCTCCGTTAAGCTTTAATGTAAAAATGTTATTCATCGGGCTTTAAATAGCAGGTGGTTAAATATCTTTTTACTAAGTTTGAATATACTAACTCATTAATCTATGATAAAATTGAATAAGCCTGCAGGTATTGCTGTGGTTGCTGGAACCATCCTTTTTATGTCCGCATGTAACAGTCCAGGGGCTAAAACTACCGACCTTTATTCAGGTATTGTCCTTAAAAACATGGATACCACTGTAGCTCCGGGCAATAATTTTACTGAATACGTAAATGGCACATGGGTGAAGAACACCAAAATCCCCTCAGACAAAGCTTCTTTTGGGGCAATGGCCATTGTTAATGATAAAGCCCAGGATGATGTGAAGGCGATCATTGAGACCGCAGCAAAGGTTAAATCTAAGGATGGGTCTGAAGAACAAAAGATAGGTGATTTTTACGAGTCTTATATGAACATGAAAGTTCGTGATGCTATCGGGCTTGAACCGCTTGCTGCCGAATTTAAAAAGATCGATGCGCTTACCACAAATAAAGACCTTGCCGGTTATTTTGCCTATGCCAATAAATTGGGTTTTAAAATTCCTTTTAGCCTTGGGGTAATGGAAGATTTTAAAGATCCGAAAAAATATATGCTGTTCAGCTGGCAAGGTGGTTTGGGTTTGCCAGATCGTGATTACTATTTGCTTACTGATGCGAAGTCGAAAGAGATACGCAATAAATACATTCAGCATATAGAAAATATGCTGAACATTGCCGGAATACAGGATGCAAAAGCTATCGCAAAACAGGTTATGGCTTTGGAGACCCTGATGGCTTCCAAACAGATGAAAAAAGAAGATACCAGAAATATGGCGGCATTGTATAATAAGTATGCTGTTAAGGACCTGAATAAACTGCTGGTTGATTTTGACTGGAATAAATTGCTGCTTGAGGGGGGGATCAGGGGAGTAGACAGTTTGGTGGTTACACAGGTAGCCTATACCAAGGACCTGAATGCTATCCTTAAAAATACACCTATAGATACCTGGAAAAACTATTTGAAATGGGGAGTAATTACAGAGAGTGCAAGTATGTTGAATTCTGCCCTGGATCAGGAAAATTTTAACTTTTATGGTACAACATTAAGGGGTATCAAAGAACAGAAGCCGCAATGGCGCCGGGCTGTTGATGTGGTAAATGCAAACCTGGGTGAAATGGTAGGTAAGTTGTATGTGGAAAAACATTTTCCTGCAGAGGCTAAAGAGCGGATGGTAAAGTTGGTGGTCAATCTTTTAAAAGCGTATGAAGCCAGTATTAAAGAATTGGACTGGATGAGCCCTGAGACCAAAAAACAGGCTTTGATAAAAATTAACAAGTTCACTCCTAAAATTGGTTATCCGGATAAATGGAGAGATTATAGTGCATTAAAGGTGGTTAAAGGTGATCTTTATGGTAACAATGTACGTGCAACAGAATTTGAGTATAACCGGACCATAAACAAACTTGGCAAACCTGTAGACCGTTCTGAATGGGGGATGAACCCACAAACGGTAAATGCTTACTACAATCCGCCTATGAACGAAATTGTGTTTCCTGCAGCAATCTTACAGCCTCCTTTCTTTGATATGAAAGCAGATGATGCGGTAAATTATGGCGGTATAGGTGCTGTGATCGGGCACGAGATTGGTCATGGTTTTGACGATCAAGGCAGTACATTTGATGGGGATGGTGTGATGCGGAACTGGTGGACAAAGAAAGACAATGAAGAGTTTAAAAAGAGAACCAATGCACTGGTAGCACAGTATAGTGCGTTTAAAGTGCTTCCTGACCTGAATGTAAATGGAAATTTTACGCTTGGCGAAAATATTGGTGACCTTGGTGGCTTAAGCATTGCATTGAGGGCTTATAAAGCAAGTTTAAATGGTAAGCCTGCACCTGTTATGGATGGTTTTACAGGTGAACAAAGGGTGTTTATTGGCTGGGGCCAAGCCTGGTTAAATAAATCTACAAATGAGGCTTTAAGAACACAAGTGGGGACAGACCCACATGCTCCGGCCAAATTCAGGGTAAATGGGGTGGTAAGGAATATCCCGGAGTTTTATACTGCATTTAATGTAAAACCTACAGATTCTTTATATCTAGCTCCTGAAAAAAGAGTTAAAATCTGGTAAAAGATATGCTTTATGCTAAAAAAGCCTGTTCAAGGTAAATGAACAGGCTTTTTTAGCATACGAGGTATGAGCTGTTCATATTAACTGCTGATATAGCTCTCCAGCTGGGAAATGGTTTGCTTCTGGTCTTCAATAATAAACTTTACCACATCACCTATGGATACCATACCCAAAAGCTGCTGCTCCTGCATTACAGGTAAGTGTCTGATGTGTTTATCTGTCATAATACCCATACAAAAGTCTATGCCATCGGATGGAAGTACTGTGATGGGCTGGGCAGTCATGACTTCTTTTATAGCAGTTTCAGCCGAAGACTTTCCGTGCAGGATAATTTTTCTTGCATAATCCCGCTCTGTAAAAATTCCTACTAGGCGCTTACCGTCAAGAACCATCAAGGCACTAATGTTTTTTTCCATCATTACTTTTAAGGCATCTAAAACTGATGAGTTTTCTGTTACAGAGAAAATTTGGGCTGATTTGGTGCTGAGTAACTGCTGTACGGTTTTCATAAGCGATTCATATTTAAAAACACGAATTCTATCCATCTCTTCTCTTCCTTTGAACGAAATAGAAACGCAGATGAAATTTAATAAAAAAAAATGAATTTTAATAATCTTTCTGCAAAAACAATAATTTAAAGTATAGATAAAATTTCATCAACATATTTCCGGTCATTGGCCAGTCGTGGTACTTTGTGCTGCCCACCCAGCTTCCCTTTAGATTTTAACCAGTTATAAAATGTATTGGAAGGTGCATTGTGCACTTTAGGTCTACGCAACGCAAGGTCTTTAAAACGTTTGGCATCATAATCAGAATTTACTTCTCTCAGTGTCTGATCTAAAACATCTATAAATCTTTCAAAATCATTGGGCTGCTGGTCAAATTCAATGATCCATTCATGGCCGCCAACTTCTTCGCCTTTAAAGTAGATAGGACAGGCCGTATAATCTTTAAAAACAGCCCCTGTTTCAGTGCAGGCTTTGCAAATGGCCTGTTCGGCATTGTCAATAATAACTTCTTCGCCAAAAGCATTGATAAAATGTTTGGTACGGCCGGTAATTTTTATCCGGTAAGGAAAAAGACTGGTAAACTGGACGGTATCCCCAATCATATAACGCCATAAACCTCCATTGGTAGAAATGATAATGGCATAATTCTTATTCAGTTCAACTTCTTCCAGCGATAAGGTCCGTGGATGCTCAGTCTCTATATGCTCAAGAGGAAGAAATTCATAATAAATTCCGTAATCCAGCATCAACAGCATTTCATCCGAGTTTACCTCGTCCTGTATGCCAAAAAAACCTTCTGATGCATTGTATGTCTCCAAATAATACATTTCATCTGAAGGTATAAGTTCCTGGAACTGTTCTCTGTAAGGCTTAAAATTAACTGCGCCATGAATGTACAGCTCCAGGTTGGGCCATACTTCAAGCAAATGCCTTTTTCCTGTTATTTCTAAAACTTTTTTTGCCAGTACAATGGTCCAGGTAGGCACACCAGCAATATTGGTTACATTCTCCTTAATCGTTGCTTCAGCCATTTTTTCCATCTTCTCCTCGTAATTATCCATCAGGGCGATAGAAATATTTGGGGTACGGTAATATTCGGCCCATACCGGCAGGTTTTTGATCAGTACTGCCGAAAGATCTCCGTAGAAGGAGTCTTCATTCAGCTGGTTGATCTGATGGCTTCCCCCAAGTACCAGGCCCTTCCCGGTCAGGATCTGGTTATCGGGTCTGTTGTTACAAAAGATAGACAGCATGTCTTTACCCCCTTTAAAGTGACATTCCTGTAAAGATTCTTCAGATACAGGGATAAATTTACTCCTGTCGCTTGTTGTTCCGGATGACTTGGCGAACCATTTGATCTCTGAAGACCAAAGGATATTTTGTTCACCTTTAAGCATGCGCTCTATGTAAGGCTTTAAAGTATCATAGTTTTGAATGGGTACCCTTTCTTTAAACTGCTGTGGAGAAAGGATGGACTGATAATCATACTTCATTCCCCATTCTGTATATTCTGCGCTGGATATCAGTTTGTGAAACCATTCTTCCTGCACATCGTGCGGGTATTTCATAAAAAGCTCGATCTGGTGAACGCGCTTTTTCATATACCAGGTAAAAATTGAATTTACAATTGCCATCTGTGGGTTTTTGAATAAGGACTATAATTGTTTTTTGCGCAGTACGAAATTCGAACCAAGATAAACTCTTCTCACCATCTCATTGGCCGCAAGTACTTCTGGTGTGCCCGATTCCAGTATTTTACCTTCAAAAAGCAGGTATGCCCTGTCGGTAATAGACAAGGTCTCCTGAACATTATGGTCTGTAATCAATATTCCAATATTTTTTTGTTTAAGCTTAGC
This sequence comes from Pedobacter heparinus DSM 2366, assembly GCF_000023825.1. Lineage (NCBI taxonomy): Bacteria > Pseudomonadati > Bacteroidota > Sphingobacteriia > Sphingobacteriales > Sphingobacteriaceae > Pedobacter > Pedobacter heparinus. The sequence continues at coordinate 4,398,084 of NC_013061.1, read as the reverse complement.
TACAATGGTCTGGATTTCTTCAACAGCAATGGGGTCTACTCCTGCAAAAGGTTCATCCAATAAAATGAAATTCGGGCTTGCAGCCAGGGCCCTCGCAATTTCCGTCCTTCGCCGTTCTCCACCAGACAGCAGATCACCCCTGTTTTTACGTACTTTATGCAAGCTAAATTCTGTAATCAGTTCTTCCAGTTTTTCATGGCGCTCCTCCCTGTTCATTTTTGTCATTTCTAAAATGGCCATGATGTTGTCCTCAACCGAAAGCTTTCTGAATACCGATGCTTCCTGAGCAAGGTATCCTATGCCTTTCTGGGCCCTGCGGTACATAGGGTCTTTGGTGATATCCTGTTCATCCAAAAAAATGGTACCCTCATTGGGTTTGATCAGGCCGACAATCATATAAAAAGATGTTGTCTTACCTGCACCATTAGGTCCCAGCAAACCCACAATTTCACCCTGACTTACACTAAATGACACATCGTTAACAACTGTTCGCTGCTTATATTTTTTGATGAGATGTTCAGCTCTTAATATCATTTATAATTACGATTTGCGATTTCTTATCATTATAGATTTACTCAATTCAGTTTAATCTCTTTAATATTTAACTGTAAACGCTTTTGCGCTTTCCATATATTTTCTTCAATTGTATAACAAACAGAAAAAGGCTGGTTTGGTTGTAACAGTTGTTCATATTCTTCAGCCATTCCAAAAGCTATGCATTCAAAAATAGATGAATTTTGTTGTTTTATAGCTAATTTTAAATGTTTTGTGCCTACAACATAAGGTTTGCTGGCTAGAAATACTTCATGGCTCACAAATACAGGGGCCATATTGTGTGGGCCAAAAGGGGCCATTTGAGCAATAATGCGCTGAAATTTTCCATCTATCTGCCTTAACCGGATCTCGTTGTCTATACTGATTTCGGGACAAAGCAGGTCTTCCGTAATGGTTGCAGCAACTATGTTTTCGAAACGTTCTGTGAAAAAACCGATATCTTCAGCTTTTATGGTTAATCCGGCTGCAAATTTATGTCCGCCAAATTGTACCAGTAGATCTTCGCAGCCCAGTAGTGCCTCATAGAGGTCAAACCCTGCTACAGAACGTGCAGATCCGGTTAACAGACCATTCGATTTGGTAAGTACGACTGTAGGACGATAATATTTTTCTGTCAGCCTCGAGGCTACAATACCAATTACCCCTTTATTCCAGTTTTCATGGTAAACAACGGTTGTTTTTTTATTGATGAGGATTTCACATTCAGCTATCAATGCCAGGGCTTCGGCAGTCATGTTCTGGTCCGAAGTTTTGCGTTCTGTATTTTGAAGGTTGATCAGTAAACTCTGTTCCTGTGCCAGATTATCCTCCGTACAGAGCAACATTTTTACTGCCTGGTTGGCATGATCCATCCTTCCGGCAGCATTAATACGTGGGGCAAGTGTAAATACCACGTCGGTAAGGGTGTAATCTTTGTTTTTTCCTGATATGTCCATCAATGCCTTGAGCCCTATACAGGGATTGCTGTTCAGCTTAATCAGGCCGTGATAAGCCAGTATCCGGTTTTCATCTTCTATCGGGACAATGTCGGCCGCAATACTTACCATCACCAGGTCCAGGTAACGCTCATACTGCTCCTGAGGTAGGCGATGCTGCAGGCAGTAAGCCTGTGCCAGTTTAAATCCAATACCACAACCAGCCAGCTCTTTAAAAGGGTAGGGGCAATCCTTCCGTTTTGGATCAAGTATGGCCACTGCAGCCGGTAATACCTCACCAGGTAAATGATGGTCACAGATGATAAAATCGATATTCAGACTATTGGCATAAGCTATTTTATCTGTTGATTTTATCCCACAGTCAAGCGCAATAATTAAGCTGATGCCATTTGCATTTGCATAATCAATCCCTGCTGTAGAAATGCCATAACCTTCTTTATGTCTGTCCGGAATATAATAGCCTATCTGATCTGTAAACTGGCTAAAGAAACTAAAGGCAAGGGCTACAGATGTGGTCCCGTCTACATCATAATCGCCATAAACCAATATCTTTTCGCGACTGTTAATGGCCTTATCAATACGTTCAATAGCTTTGTCCATGTCCTTCATTAAAAAAGGATCGTGTAACCTGCCCATGTCCGGTCTGAAATATTGCCTTGCCTCTTCGAAAGAGGAAATACCCCTTTGTACCAGTATCTGGGCCAAACTGCTGTCTATGTTTAATTGTTGTGCAAGCAGCGCTGTTGTCTCTTTATTGCCCTGTAAAGCCTGCACCCATCTTTTCTTCATCTAATTATAATTCTATTACTTCATGCAGGTTCCATATCTTTGCAATGATTCGTAAATATATCATTTATTAAATAACTACGCCATTGCAAGTTTTCACTTTATACGAAGGGTCTTATTCTGTAGCTGCCGATAAAAAGTTTATTCCTTTTAACCCGGAAACAGATGATCCAAAAAGCAGACCAGCTTCTTTATTTATCCATATTCAGCCCTTTCTTGTGCAGTTAAAAGATTCACTGATTTTATTTGATACCGGATTGGGGTATAGCAATGAGGAAGGACAGCTCATCCTGCATGAAAATATAAGAAAGGCAGGTTTTGATCCGGAAGCTATAAATATGGTGCTCATGTCGCACCTGCATTTTGATCATTCAGGTGGTATGGTCCATCATCGGGCAGAAAAAATGGGACTTAGCTTTCCCAATGCCAGTTATGTGATACAAAGGGGAGAATGGGAAAGTGCATTTACAAATCCATCTTCTTCTTATAAAACGGAAATATTTGAATTCCTGCAACGCAATGCACAACTCATTTTTATTGAAGGCTCGGGGCAGTTGACACCCGAGATCAGTTATGAACTGACAGGTGCCCATACCCCATTTCACCAGGTTTTTTTATTGGATGACGGGGTCGATAAAGTGTTTTTTGGTGGTGACGTTTTACCTGAGCCCGAAGAACTTTTAAGAAAGTTTATCGCCAAATATGATTTTGATGGCAGAAAGGCAATGGAATTAAGAGAAGAGTTTGGTAAGAAGGCTGCGGCCGAAAACTGGAACTGCCTGTTCTATCATGCCAAAACAAAAGCATCTGGCCATGTAAGTTTAACAGCTGAAGGACAGTTTAAGATCACTTAGTTTTTTATTGCTCCAGCAATTTAAAAAGCTCTATTAATCTCTCTATAGATAGAGGTTTGGAGATAAAACCCTTCACTTTTGCATAAGTTTTTGCCTTTTCTATGTCGTTTTCATAAACCGAAGAAGACAGCATATACATGTCTACCCTTTGCGTGATGTTCAGCTCTTCATAGGTTTCCAGAAACTCCCAGCCATTTAAAACCGGCATATTAATGTCAATAAGGATCAGATGAGGGAAGGTTTCCTGACCCATTGTGGCCTTTAAATGATCAATGGCCAATAAACCATTTGCCTTGGATACCATATTAACGTTGTATCCCGTTTTTTCAACAATCTTTTTGATAATGAAGATGTTGATGTCATCATCATCAATAACGAGAAGGTTAATTCTATTGTCCATCATAAGGGTTACCTGGCTTATGCCAGCATATTTGCTGCTGATATAAAGTTATGAAATATGTCTGTAAATATTTTAAAGGATAAACATTTATTTTATTAATAAAAAAAGCCATTCCAAGAATGGCTTTTTTTATGTTTTTAATATAAGTTTTATTTTTTTGCAATCAGTTTGATAGAAAGTTCAAAGTCATCATAAATCATTTTATCGCCTATATCTGGAAACATACCTTTAGATCTGAATTTAATACCGAATTTAGTTCTGTCAACAACAATCTTATCTGCCGTTGCGGTTACAGAGCCATCTGCATTCCACACTACTGCTGCAGGGAAGGTAATAGGGTTTGTAATTCCCTTTATAGTTAGATCTCCTGTTATATTTACCTGGTTTCCAGTTCCGGAAGTGACTTTTTTGATCACAAAAGTAGAAGTAGCGAACTTATCGACCCCAAAAAAATCATCAGCTTTTAAGTGGCCTTCAAGTTTTGCGCTTTTATCGGCATCCTTTATAGTAGCCATATTGATTACAAAATTTCCACCGTTAAGCTTTTTCCCTTCAAACTGTAAACTACCCGACTGCAGGTTGACAGTTCCATTATGGCCACCGGTTACCTTTTTGGCAGCCCAGGTTAGTGTCGATTTTTCCAGGTCAACTTTATAGATGACAGGTTTTACTAAGGGCGCTATAAAAGCCGAGGAAGTGATTACTATAAGCAGTAATGCCAATGCGCTGAGTTTTAATTTCATCTTTTTATGTTTTTGATGCAATATATGTTTTTTGATGTATTTATGCTACCGGCTCTTCCATGTAACTTTCAATAGGCGGACATGCACAAACCAGCGACCTGTCGCCATAAGAATCATTCACCCTGCCTACGGATGGCCAGAACTTATATGCAGCAACATAAGGCAAAGGAAATGCAGCTGTTTGTCTGCTGTAAGCATGGTCCCATTCGTCGCCTGTTACTATGGCGGCAGTATGGGGTGCATTTTTTAATGGATTATCTGTTTTGTCCAGTTCACCGTGTTCAACTGCGGCAACTTCTTTTCTGATAGCGATCAATGCATCACAGAAACGGTCAAGCTCATGTTTAGGCTCACTTTCTGTTGGCTCAATCATCAGAGTGCCTGCAACCGGGAAAGAAACTGTGGGTGCATGGAAGCCATAGTCCATCAAACGTTTGGCAATGTCAACTACTTCAATTCCGTAACTCTTAAAGCCTCTGCAGTCCAAAATCATCTCGTGTGCACAGCGTCCGTTTGCACCTGAGTATAAAACAGGATAATGCTGTTCCAAACGTGCTTTCATGTAATTGGCGTTTAAAATGGCATACCTGGTGGCATTTGTCAGTCCATCAGTACCCATCATGGCAATATAGGCATGAGAAATAACAAGGATCGAGGCAGAGCCCCAGGGAGCAGAAGACACGGCATGAATAGATTTTTCATTATTGATGTCTACCACAGCATGACCAGGAAGGTAAGGAACAAGATGTTTGGCTACACCAATCGGGCCCATACCGGGCCCACCACCGCCATGAGGGATGCAGAAGGTTTTATGTAAGTTTAAATGACAAACGTCAGCGCCGATATTGCCCGGGCTGGTTAGTCCGACCTGAGCATTCATATTGGCCCCATCCATATAAACCTGACCGCCATTTGCATGGATAATGTTACAGATGTCAACAATGCTTTCCTCAAATACACCATGTGTAGAAGGGTAGGTCACCATCAGGCAGGATAGATTGGCCGCATGTTCTTCAGCTTTTGCTTTTAGATCATCTACATCAATATTCCCGTTTTCCAGTGATTTAACAATTATAATTTTCATTCCTGCCATTGCAGCAGAAGCCGGATTGGTACCGTGTGCAGACGAAGGGATTAGGGCAATGTTACGGTGCGCATCGCCGCGGTCATTATGGTAAGCCCTGATCACCATTAAGCCCGCATATTCGCCCTGAGCGCCTGCATTTGGCTGTAAACTCATGGCTGCAAACCCTGTAATTTCACTTAACCATTTGTCCAGTTCATTAAATATGGTATAATAACCTAAAACCTGATCGGCGGGTGCAAATGGATGGATCTTGCCGAATTCCGGCCAGGTTACCGGGATCATTTCCGTTGTTGCATTTAATTTCATGGTACATGAACCTAAGGCAATCATAGAATGACAAAGAGAAAGATCTTTGGTTTCCAGCGATTTGATATAACGCAGCATCTCATGTTCAGAGTGGTGTGCGTTAAAGATCGGATGTGTTAAATACGTGGATTTACGCTGCAGTGCTGCAGGAATAACGGTAACCAGGTTTTTGTCATCAGCCAGTTCAACCGCATCAGCGGCAATGGCCTTTACTTTTGAAAAGATCCTGGTCAGCAGTTTAATGTCCTCAAAAGAAGTGGTCTCATCCAAAGCAATGGTAACTATACTAGCTTTATAGTGCAGGTTGATTTCATTATCGATGCATTCCCTGTGGATAGAGTCTGCCAGATTACCTAAATCCAACTGTATAGTATCAAAATAAGCTTTGTTCAGTTGTTTATAGCCTATTTTTTCTAAAGATTTAGCTAAGGTAACTGCAAGGCCATGGGTACGTTCGGCAATTAGTTTTAAGCCTTTTGGTCCGTGATAAACCGCATAAAAGCCAGCCATAATAGCTAAAAGTGCCTGGGCGGTACAAATGTTGGAAGTAGCTTTGTCCCTGCGGATGTGTTGTTCCCTGGTTTGTAAAGCCATACGTAAAGCATAATTGTTATTGCTGTCTATGGTTACACCAATGATACGGCCTGGTATAGCGCGTTTATATTCATCTTTTGTTGCAAAATAAGCTGCATGAGGGCCACCAAAGCCCATTGGTACGCCAAAGCGTTGGGTAGTGCCTACCACTACATCAGCGCCCCATTCTCCCGGAGGTGTCAATAGGGTAAGGCTCAGCAGGTCGGCCACAACTGTTACTTTAACATTTTTATCATGTGCTTTTTGTGCAAAACCGGTATAATCAAATACCTCACCGTTACCGGCAGGATACTGGATAATGGCGCCAAAAAAATCTTCATTAAGCTCAAAAGACTGGTGGTCACCAATTACCAGTTCAATACCATAAGGATTGGCCCTTGTTTTTAAAATATCTATGGTTTGCGGGAACAACAGTTCAGATACAAAGAACTTTGTTGCCTGCTGGTTTTTTTTCAAGCTGTACTGCATAAACATGGCTTCTGCAGCAGCAGTACCTTCATCAAGCAAAGATGCATTTGCAATCTCCATTCCGGTAAGGTCAATCACCATAGTCTGGAAATTTAACAAGGCCTGTAAACGGCCCTGGGCAATCTCGGCCTGATAGGGCGTATATTGGGTATACCAGCCCGGATTTTCCATTACATTCCGCAATATTACCCCCGGAGTAATGGTGTCATAATAGCCCTGGCCTATATAAGATTTGAAAACTTTATTTAAAGAAGCTGTTTGTTTTAAAGCTGCAAGATAATCTGTTTCAGATTTAGCTTTTGGCAAATCCAAAGGTTGTTTTAACCTGATTTTTTGAGGAACAGTTTGTTCAATCAGTTCCTCAACAGAGCCTAGCCCAATCGTGTGTAACATTGCATTGGTATCCTGTGTGTTGGGTGCAATGTGACGGTTTTTAAAGTCCTCTTTGTAATGAATATCTAAGCTCATGATTCTATGAATAAAAAAGTTGCGCAAAGGTAATAAAAAATACCCTTAGCTTCAGTTAAAAAGGCTGCATAAACTTTTAATAAAGTACTGTTTATTCTCCGGTAACCGCCCAGCCCGATTCTTTTTTATACTTCAGTTTATAGGTTTTGGTAATGAAATTGCTGCCCGTATTTTTATCCTTGTAAAAAACAGTAAAAGCATTTTTTACCTTTTTGAGCATTACCGTTACCTTTGCTGTTTTGTTGCTGCTTTTATCCAGGCTAACCGCTCTGTCTTCATCGGGTGCATATTCAATTACCTTAATTGTTGCCCTGTTCTGTTCCTGTTTCAGCACAAAAGGTTTCGACTTATCGGTTAAACTGATCAGGTATACATAAGAGCTGTCTTTTGACAGGAATTTCTTTTTTTGATCCTGTAGTTCCATCTCTACAAAGCCCTTGTCCTGCAGTTCTCTGTATCTGGCCAGCTCTGCTTTGTCATTTTTACTTTTAAATTTTATCTCGCCCAGCTCCAGTCGGCCGGTTTCATAAACCGGATTCAGTTTCAGGTAAGCTGTAACAATAGCTGTTGCTGCACTTTGATCTAATACTGCATTGTTGCTGCAGGCTGTCATAAAAACAATAAACAGCAGGCATAAGGAGGCGATTCTCTTCATAGGTTTAGTTGTGTTTTAACTGCTTTAAATACATTTGTATGGTGTTTTCAAGGCCTAAGTAAAGTGCATCACTAATCAGGGCATGGCCTATGCTTACTTCCAGCAAACCAGGAATACTTTCTGCAAAGTATTTCAGGTTGTGCAGGTCAAGATCATGCCCGGCATTAATACCCAGACCAAGTTCATGGGCCTTGTGTGCTGCAGCAACATAAGGTAAAACGGCTTTTTCCCTGTTGTCGTAATAGTTATGTGCATAAGCTTCTGTGTACAGCTCAATCCGGTCTGTACCGGTTAAAACCGCGGCTTCAACCATTTCAACCACAGGGTCAACAAAAATAGATACCCTGATGCCTTCCGCTTTAAACAGCCCGACCATCTCTTTCAGGTAAGCGGCATGTTTGATGGTATCCCAGCCATGATTGGAGGTAAGCTGTCCTTCTGCGTCAGGTACTAAAGTAACCTGTGCAGGCTTATTGGCCAGTACCAGCTCTATAAACTTCTGCTCCCTGCAATTGCCCTCAATATTAAATTCTGTAGCAATTACAGCCTTTAAATCAAAAACGTCCTGGTAACGGATATGTCTTTCATCCGGACGGGGATGCACTGTTATGCCCTCAGCACCAAAGCGTTCACAGTCTAATGCTACTTTTACCAGATCCGGATTATTGCCGCCGCGGCTATTGCGAAGCGTAGCTATTTTATTGATATTTACAGATAGATGTGCCATGCACAAATATAAAATAAATAACCTATGTCGATACGATCTCTATTTGTTTTTATAGCCCTTCTGAGTATTTGTAGCCTGACCTATGCCCGGCAGGATATCAATGCTTTTAAAGGTTATCCTGTCATTGCACATGCAGATACCTTATTCCATATAAAAAATAAGCTTGGCTCTTTATCCGCCCAGGAGAGGGCCGAGAGAACCTCTGCAAAAGTGGAAGCCCTGGCAGAAGACCTGCTTTTTGTAGCTGATTCTTTAGTCACAGAAGATGATTCAACCCTTGTGTCGATTAGCTATAAAGGTAATGTGCTCCTGAGTTTATCGAAAGCTGATGCAGATTCCGTAAAAATGGATAGACAGGTAATGGTTAAGGCTTACCAGGAAATTATACTCAATAATATCCATAAGTATAAGAAGGATACAGATCTGACAGAATTGTTAAAGCGTGGGGCATTAGGTATCCTGATCATCTCTATTCTGGGCATATGTATATTTTTCCTGAATAAATATTCAAACCGTTTCAATGCCTGGCTCCGGGTAAAGCTGCATCAAAGGATTGCAGGCCTTAAAATTAAAAATTATGAATTGATTAGCGGTAAGGACGAGCTGCTGCTGATCCGAAAGGTACTTAACCTGGTTAAGATACTTGTGATATTTATTCTTGTTTACCTTACGCTGCCTATCGTATTTCGCCTTTTTCCTTGGACAAAACCCTGGAGTGATAGTCTGATTGGTTTTGTGCTTAACCCCCTGAAAAATATATTCAGCGGAATTATTGCCTTTATCCCCGACCTGATCACAATAGCCGTTATTGTGTTTGTATTTCACTACATTAAAAAAGCAATTAAATTTCTGGCAAATGAGATTGAAGCGGAGAAACTTAAGATCAATGGTTTTTATGCCGATTGGGCAAAGCCAACCTTTAACATTGTCAGGCTTGTATTAAATGCGTTTATGCTGGTGGTGATATGGCCATTTATCCCGGGCTCAGATTCGGGTATATTTAAAGGTGTTTCTGTATTTTTAGGATTGCTCATCTCTTTTGGTTCTTCGTCTGCCATCAGCAATGGTGTGGCCGGTATGGTCATTACCTATATGCGGCCTTTTAAATTAGGTGATATTGTGAAGATTGGTGATACAACGGGTACTGTACTGGAAAAATCACTGTTGGTCACGCGTATCTTAACTTTTAAAAATGAGGTCATTACCATTCCCAATAGTGCTATATTAAATGGGAACACAGTAAATTACAGCAGTATGGCCAGTCAGAATGATTTGATTATCCACACATCTGTTACCCTTGGCTACGATCTTCCCTGGGCACAAATTCATGAACTCTTAATTGCTGCGGCTTTGGCTTCTGAAGGGGTAATCAAGGAAAAAGCGCCGTTTGTATTACAAACCAGCCTTGAAGACTGGTATGTATCCTATGAACTGAATGTTTATATCAATAATCCACAGAAAATGCCCCGTATCTATTCGGAGCTCCATAAGCAAATTCATATCGCTTTTGATGCTGCAGGTGTAGAAATCATGTCGCCGCATTACCAGGCCATTAGGGATGGGAACGCAAGTACTGTTTCCCCCATTAAGGTGTCTTAATCAACTATCATTATGAAAAGGTTCTTTAATCGTGTTTTAAAATGGACCTGCATCATCTGTTTATGGTGGGGTATCACCACAACTGCGGGGGCACAATTTACCGTTGCAGGCTATAAGCGCTACTTTGCCGTAATTAAATATGAAAACAAAGATCAACTGGTATTGCGTAAATTTAAAAAGGACGATGCTGAATCTTTTCTGATCGTTGATCCGGCGGCACTTGGCACCCAAGTTATTCCTGTTGGTAACCTTAGCCCAAAAGTGCTGAGCTGGCAGGATGTCCTTTCTTATTTTAAAGATAGCCCTTATGTTAAAACCATAAAAGATGCTGTCCGATTATCCGGCAGTTTGCAGGATGCAGGAATTATTCATGGATTTCCTAAAGAAAAAGGGATAACGTTAACGATAGACCTTTGCCCATCGCATAAACCAGTCGACAGGGTCATTTTTACCTCATTGATCACAGAGTTTCAGCGAACAGAAAAGCCAGTCCCGATCGCGATCTCAATTAGCGGGCGATGGATGCTTACCCATAGCAGCGATTTGAAATGGTTAAAAGAGCTGGTGTCCTCCGGAGATATTTTGATTACATGGGTAAATCATTCTTACAATCACCGGGTGAGTGCCAAAGCCCCACTTAAAACCAATTTCAGGCAAAAGGGCAATCTGCCAAAGCCGGTAGTATTGTCCTCATCCATGGTAATGGCAATGAAGAACTTGGGGTTAAAGATTTTATCCTGCTATTGAAGGATAAACAATTACAGGTTCAAGGAAAGCAGTGGATGATGTATGACCTGAGACAAAGCGTGGAAGAAGAATTCGGTCAGTAAAATTATACCGCATACCGCATAAAAAAGGGGAGTAGTCCAAATGGACTGCTCCCCTTCTATTGTATCCCGGGAATCACAAATCTCACTACGAAGTAGCGACGAGACAATCCCCGATCGTAGATCAGATTAGTATCTGTAAGCTTCCGGTTTAAACGGACCTTCAACAGGAACACCAATGTAATCAGCCTGGTGCTGATCTAAAACATCCAGTTCCACACCAATTTTAGCCAGATGTAAACGGGCAACCTTCTCATCTAAATATTTAGGAAGTACATATACTTTGTTCTCATATTTATCTGTGTTGGTCCAAAGTTCCAACTGGGCTAAAGTCTGGTTGGTAAAAGAGTTAGACATGACAAAGCTTGGGTGACCAGTTGCGCAACCTAAGTTTACCAAACGGCCTTCAGCCAATAAAATGATGTCTTTGCCATCAATGGTATATTTATCAACCTGAGGTTTGATCTCTACTTTAGTATCACCGTAGTTTTTGTTTAACCAGGCCACGTCAATCTCATTGTCAAAGTGACCAATGTTACAAACGATAGCTTTGTCTTTCATGGCTTTGAAGTGTTCAGCACGTACAATATCACAGTTACCGGTAGTGGTCACAATGATGTCAGCCTCTTTAACTGCTGTAGCAAATTTCTTTACTTCATAACCTTCCATTGCTGCCTGTAATGCACAGATCGGATCAATTTCTGAAACGATCACACGTACACCCTGAGAGCTTAAAGATTCTGCAGAACCTTTACCTACATCGCCATAACCTGCAACAACAGCCACTTTGCCAGCCATCATTACGTCAGTTGCACGACGGATCGCATCAACCAGCGATTCGCGGCAGCCGTATTTATTGTCAAATTTAGATTTGGTAACAGAATCGTTTACATTGATGGCAGGTAAATGTAAAGTGCCATTTTTCATGCGCTCATATAAACGGTGTACACCTGTAGTGGTTTCTTCAGATAAACCTTTAATGTCGGCAATCAGTTCAGGGAACCTGTCGAACACCATATTGGTCAAATCACCACCATCATCAAGGATCATGTTTAAAGGTTTGCGCTCAGGACCAAAGTGTAAAGTTTGCTCAATACACCAGTCAAAGCTTTCTTCGTCTAAGCCTTTCCATGCATAAACCTGGATACCTGCAGCGGCAATAGCAGCAGCAGCATGATCCTGGGTAGAGAAGATGTTACATGATGACCAGGTCACTTCTGCTCCAAGTTCTACCAATGTTTCAATTAAAACCGCAGTCTGGATGGTCATGTGTAAGCATCCTGCAATGCGGGCACCTTTTAAAGGTTTTGATGGTCCGAATTCTTCACGCAATGACATTAATCCGGGCATTTCTGCCTCTGCCAGTCCGATCTCTTTGCGGCCCCATTCTGCCAGTGAAATGTCCTTAACCTTGTAAGGAACGTAAGTTGTCTCTACTGATGACATATTTTCTTATTTAAATGAACTGCAAATTTACAGCATTTGCTTGTCAATAACAAACAACTAAACAACCAGATGAAACGTTACTGTCAGCTATTATCAGTCATTTAAAAGTAAAGTCTAAAAATCTAAGCGCTATTTAACATTTCATATTTTATTTTCAAAAAATATGAAGGGTTCGAAGGTTTTGCTAATTGAAGATACTCCAGATCTTGTGTCGGTCATTTTAAGGGGGCTTAGCGAAGAAGGAATAGAGATCAGCGTTGCTGCTGATGGAGTAACTGGTCTGGAAATGGCTTTTAAATATGATTTTGACCTGATCGTGCTCGACATCATGTTGCCCGTCATGAACGGGATCCAGGTGTGCAAAGAGATCCGAAAGCGGAATACCGATGTCGCTATCCTTATGCTTACTGCACTTGGTAGCACGGAAAACATTGTAACCGGACTGGAAAGCGGTGCCGATGATTACCTGGTAAAGCCATTCAAACTGGAAGAACTGGTTGCCCGTATGCGTACACTGATCAGGCGAAGCAGTAAACAGGCTGCAGTTACAGATCGCATCAGTATAGCCGATCTTGAAATAAATATAGCTTCCAAAACCGTTACTAAAACCGGAAAACCCGTTAACCTTACTGCAACAGAATACCGCCTGCTCGAATACCTGCTCAAAAATCACAATAAAGTTCTGTCACGGATCCAGATCCTTGAAAATGTATGGGATATCGATTTCAATTTAGGAACTAATGTGGTAGATGTTTACATCAATTATCTCCGTAAAAAAATCGACAATGTAAACGGGGGCAGGCTAATCCATACTGTTTTTGGAATGGGGTATATTTTAAAAGAATAAGTATTGAATGAAACTCCAGAATAAGCTTACCCTTTTGTTCTTTTCCATAGGTACCATCGGACTGGTCCTGTTCCATGCAGCTATCTTTTATTTTGTATCTGAGTTTAACTTCGAAGATTTTTTTAAGCGCCTTCAGGCCAGGGCTAAACTTGCTGCCGAGATCAATATCTATCCCGATGAAAAATCGATTGCTTACCAGGAGATGCGGAGCCGCTACCTGGAGAAGATGGAAGATGAAAAAGATTATGTGATCAGGATCGACTCTTTAACGCGGATGCAATTTGAAAGACCGGTGAGCCTGCCCGAAACTTTCTATAAAACAGTTGTTTCCAAAGGAGACGCCAGGTACAATAAAAACAATAACTTTTATTATGGTAAACTTTTCAAAACCCAACATGGCAATTATATCGTAATCGTTACTGCCTCTGATCCTTCCGGCTTTCATGAGCTGGAAACCCTGCGGAAAGTCTTGCTCATTGTCTTTGTCATTTCTGTATTGCTTACTTACGTTGGAGGTAAAATCTTTTCTCGTTATTCTGTCAGGCCGCTTACTGCAGTGATCCGTAATGTAAAGAACATTTCGGCCAATAACCTGCACCTCCGACTCAAAGAGCTGGATGGAAATGATGAAATGTCGGAATTGGTACTGACATTCAACAACATGCTCAACCGGCTCGAGACGGCATTTGCCACACAAAATAATTTTGTAAGCAATGCCTCCCACGAACTGAAGACGCCGCTAACTATCATTACTGCTGAAACAGAATTGGTGCTGGCACAAAAAGGAATCAGTCCGGAAACCGAAGCATCGGCAAAGACCATTCTCTATCATGCTGATAAGCTTGGGCATATCATTACCAGCCTGCTTGGCCTGGCCCAGTCCGGTTTTGATGGCAAGAAACAAAACTGGCAAAAGATCCGTATTGATGAACTGATCATAACTGTAGCGGATGCTGTAAAAAAGATACATCCCGACAGCGTCATCCAGATCGATTTTTCCTCTTTACCTACAGAGGAGTCACTGCTCTGTACCGAAGGCAATATTAACCTCTTGCAACTGGCGCTCAGCAATATTGTAGGCAATGCCTGTAAATATTCCAATAATCAGTTGGTTGACATCAGGGTCAGCGTCGAAAACGGGCGTATTGCCATCTCCATCACCGACAGGGGGATTGGTATTCCTGAAAGTGAACAGCAACATATCTTTGAACCTTTTTTCAGGGCATCTAATACCAGCGACTTCGAAGGCCATGGAATTGGCCTGCCACTCACCTTAAACATAATCAGATTGCACAAGGGCTCTATCGGTATCCGTTCTGAAGAACAAAAAGGCACCGAAATGCAGATCATATTGCCGGTTTCTAATAACTTTCTAATAACTGCTTAGTTTTTGCCCCTGTTTTTCTAACAAAATTCTAATAGGGCTCTTATATCGTTTTAATGACCTCAGGGTAATATTGTATCAACAAATAATTGATCATTAACTCTTTAAGAAAAAATTATGAAAACGATCCTGATCCCAACAGATTTTAATGCCTCAACGTTGAAGTGTATCCCGCAAGTTTGTTCAAATATGAAGGGAACACCTGTAAATATTGTTTTTGTTCATTTATTCAGGCTTTCCGATTCTATCACCGACCTGCTCATGCTCAGCAGGCGATCGAGGGAGTTTGAATATGTGAGCGCAGATTTTCATAAAGGATGCCATGAATTGAAAAGGCAGTTGCCGGAAATCAAATCTTTTAGCATTGAATTTTTTTATGGGACTACACTCAGTATGTTCAGAAATTTTCTTGAGGCAAATGAGGTAGACTACATATTGCATCCCGACTTCTGTTCGTGTGAAAAGCTGAATAAAACCAGTATTGATCCTTCAGCGCTGATTGCCAAATGTGGTCTCCCGGTTTTAACTCTGTTAAAAAAATGCGAAGACTCCTTTGCTCAATCTGTACAGGTGCAGGAAGAAGAAAGCCTGATGGTTGTTTAGTTTGATACCCCTTAAATCTTATGACATGTTACTAAAAGAAAATATACCGGTAAAATATATCTTTGGAAAGATTGGTAAGGAAATGCTGATCGTTGCGCTATACGCTGCCTTAATCACCATGTTATACAGCAATTTTCACATTACCAGAATTTCCATACCTATTGCAGTGCCCACTATTCTGGGTACTGTAATTTCATTGCTGCTGGCTTTTAAATCCAACCAGGCATACGATCGCTGGTGGGAAGCCCGTACCATCTGGGGTGCAGTCGTAAATGATTCCAGATCGCTGACAAGGCAGTTGCTTACCTTTGTCGACAATCCATATAGTGCCGAAGATGAGAAAGTCTTTTGCGAACGTCTTGCAAAAAGACAGATTGCCTGGTGCTACGCCCTTAGCCGGCACCTGCGCAAACAAGATCCACTGGAAGAGCTTGGCCGGCTCATTAGTAATGATGATCTGGAGTATGTAAAAAACTATACCAACGTACCCCTGGCACTGCTGGAGCTGCAGGGCAGCGATTTGCGCAATGCCTATAAGCTGGGCTGGATAAATGAATACCAGCAGGTACAGATGGATAAGACGCTTACGGCCTTTTCTAATCAAATGGGCGGTTGCGAACGCATAAAGAATACAATTTTTCCGGTGACGTATAGTGTTTATATTCATTTCTCCATCATCCTCTTCATCATGTTGCTGCCCTTCGGATTGATAGAGTTTTTCAGCTTTGCGACAGTTCCACTGGTTATTGCCATCGCCTGTTCTTTTTTTCTGATCGAAAAAATGGCCATTCATTTACAGGACCCTTTTGAGAATAAACCAACAGATACACCTACAACCACCATTTGCCGGACTATTGAAAGGGACATTAAACAGATGCTCAAAGAAAATTACAGGCAGGAAGAAAAGCTGACAGGCTTGCATCTTACCAAGGCAAAAATGTATTATATCCTTTAGCAAAGAAGGTATTAGCGCATCATTTGAAGGTAAAAACTGTATACCTTTCCTGCTAACCCTTTGATACTACATGCAAGTGCCGTACCTTTGTATCATAAAGAAGAAATTAACAAAGCATTTAAAGATATGTATCCAGAATATTTAGTAGAACCCATGCGTGCAGAGCTTACTAATGTAGGTTTTCAGGAATTAAAAACAGCCGCCGATGTGGACAGTGCAATCAGCGCAGAAGGAACTGTATTTGTAGTGGTAAACTCTGTTTGTGGCTGCGCTGCAGCTAATGCACGCCCGGCAGCAAAAATTGCTGCGGCCAATGCAAAACATCCTGATAAACTGGTAACGGTTTTTGCAGGAATGGAAAAAGAAGCGGTTGATAAAGCAAGGAGCTATATGATGCCTTTCCCACCTTCATCACCTGCTATGGCCTTGTTTAAAGATGGTAAACTGGTCCACATGATCGAGCGTCATCAGATTGAAGGCCGTCCGGCCCAAATGATTGCTGATAGCCTGATCGGTGCATTTGATCAGTATTGCTAGTTAAACTGTAAAGAAATAAAAAACGGGATGCAATGGTAAATTGCATCCCGTTTTTTATTTCCTTATCTTTAATAGGTATGTCGTGAACACCATTAAGCATGAACTTTAAAATAAACAGCAACCGCATATTGTTCCATGGCCCTGCAGGTGGCGAAAAAAAACAAACCGTTGCCTTATTGGGAAAAGAACTGGGTAGGGAAGTCCATCAGGTAGAGCTGTCAAAAGTAATCTCCAAATACATTGGCGAAACAGAAAAGAACCTTAAACGTCTTTTTGCTGAGGCAGAAGAGAAAGGCTGGATCCTGTTTTTCGATGAGGCCGATGCCTTATTTGGTAAGCGTACAGAGATAAAGGATGCCCATGACAAGTATGCCAACCAGGAAGTGTCCTGTCTTTTACAGCTAATGGACACACATAAAGGAATGGTCATCCTTGCTACAAAGAAAAAAAGCAATATTGATACTGCCTTTGTCAGAAGATTCAATTCCGTACTGAAGTTTTAGCCCCGCTAATTTTTCCTTGATAATAAAGTAAGCTATGGAATGTGAAAAAATAAAAAAAAGGCAGTATCTGCCTATGGCCTTAATTGCATGAAACAACATGGATATAATAGTTGGCTAAATACCAACAGGTCATTGATTGGTGTTCATCCTAGACGATATAGTTGGAGAATTTTTAATAAATTATGCCATTATGGATAAAATAAAAATAGGCATCATTTTACTCTTATTTTCCTCTTGTGCAGAAACGCATGGATATAAAAGTGCTCATCATCATCTAATATTTGTCTATAATAAGCGAATTACTGTTGATTTCACATCAAAGGTAGTAAAAGCAACCTATGGCGAATGGAACTATACAGATACGTTGAAAATGTCCAAAAATGAAGAACAGCAAATTATCAAGTCTTTCGATGATAACAGATTAGATGAAATGCGTGGAACGGCCATATATGCTTCCGAGCATAGAATAATGCCTGCCAGAGACTTGCGTATAAAACTTTTCTATGATAAAAAAAAATTATTAGAAATAACTGTTGATGAGGATTACTCAAAGGGGATTTTTGCATTTGGACAAGAGTATAGAGCCGTTACATTTAGAAATGTGGTTCTTAAAATGCTAAAGAATAATGCAGAATTTAAAAAGGCTATTGCTGCTTTGGATAAATATTTCAGCGATAATCATCTTTTTGATATTTGAATTTATTAAATAGATCTTTATATGAGGTTAAAGATACCCCAAGGTCCTAGACCCTGGGAAATCCTACATGATTCATTATCTTAACCCAACAATCAGATTTAAATGAGAAGATTATTAGCCCTTTTTTTAGTACTTATATTATTTAGTTGTACGCAAAGGAATCCAAGCAAGAATTATTATTATCTATCAGAATATGATGCATTAGATGTTGGCTATCCCTATGGGTCAATTGTCTATAAATCGACTAAAGAGTATCACTATCAAAAAGTAGTCGTGTTTTCAGATGTTTTAATGTATAAGTCTGATAGTCGTTATATTTTGATGGAGCAGCGACCTAATAGAAAATTAATGGATAAAAACATTAAGGATGATTTGAGCTTCTGGAGCAACTACTATGTGGAGAATAAAAAAGATACTGTAATTAACGTATTTGGTGATAAGATGTCAATTAAACATATTAATAACTTGCTTACAACGCTTAGCGAAGATAATTTACAGCGTGTAAGCGATAGCATAGTGAAAAACAACGCTTCGCTCAAAAGCATCTTTAAAAATAAATTAAACTATTATTTAATTGATAAAAAGAGTGACTCTTTGTATGGTCCAATGAACAAAGATGAACTTTCGAAAATTAGGGCAAGGAAAGGTGTAACGATAACTTGGCCTTAGACCAAGTTTATATTCACATTTTTAATAATTAATTATGAAATACTTTTTGTTCATATATGGTTTGATTAGTTTATCTGGTTGTGCTTACCAACCTTTACTAAAAAGTAATATTAAAACTGTCCATATTCTATTTAAAGATAACCAAGAAAATTACAGTTACAAATTATATGATGATTCAGTCGTTAAATGGGATAAGAGGAATATTGGTATTAAACGGGCCCTGAGTAATAACAGAAACAGACTTCCATTGCTAAAAAAAGAAGATCCGGATTATTTGGCGCATTTTTTTATAAACAAAAAAAACCATAAATACATGCCTATAAAGGTTCTGCCATTAAAAGAGTTTGGCTACATAGAAATGAATTCTAGTAAGGTTATTTTTTACGGTATTATGCGCGACGCATTGATTGACCTTACAAACGACAGGGTATATTATTAATAGCTCTCAAAATGAACAACGGATTTATGATACAAGTATTAACATTCTTCGTAGGAATGTTGATGCTAAGTAAAACATCTGCTCAATCTATCAAAGGCACTCAGATACTTTTTTGGCAATTTTAAAAATCTTTGTTCAGCAATTTCTCCAGCTCTCCAAAAGAAACATTCATCCGTACCCGTCCCTGCTTGGCATAGGCAATCTCACC
The DNA here is from genome assembly GCF_000023825.1 of Pedobacter heparinus DSM 2366. Taxonomy (NCBI): domain Bacteria; kingdom Pseudomonadati; phylum Bacteroidota; class Sphingobacteriia; order Sphingobacteriales; family Sphingobacteriaceae; genus Pedobacter; species Pedobacter heparinus. The sequence goes on along the minus strand of NC_013061.1, from coordinate 4,378,792 downwards.
GGTCTCCTCAGAGATGATCACCGCAACAGCATCCGTAGTTTCCGATACGCCAATACCGGCCCTGTGCCTTAAGCCAAACTGTGGTGGCAATTTATCATTGTCCGTCAGTGGTAAAATACAGCTGGCACTTTTAATCTTATTTTCGGCAATCACCACCGCCCCATCATGCAGCGGGCTGTATTTCTGAAAAATGCTTTCCAGTAAGCGTTTGGAAATTTTAGAATCTATAATTTCGCAGCTATTCGCAAAAAGCTGGTCATCATAAAATTTAACAAAAACGATCAGCGCACCCGTTCTTGATTTTTTCATGCTTTTGCAGGCATCAATAACAGGCTTAATCCTGATCAGGTTGTTTTGTTCTATATTCTTACTGCCAAAGAGATAACCCCACCAGGCCTTATTCTGCTGTAAAAACGTGTTTTTACCAATAAGGAGCAGGAAACGCCTGATCTCGGGCTGAAAAATGATGATCAGTGCAATGATCCCTACACTCATAAACTGATTAATAATGCTCGACAGCAGGTTCATGTGCAGGGCATCTACCACCCAGTGGATCACCAGGATAATCACCATACCCAATAAAAGATTTACAGCAAGTGTATTTTTGATCAGGTTATAGATATAATAAATGATCAGCGCGACAAGAATAATGTCTACCGCATCGGTAAAAGATACCTTCAGAAAATCGAAATCCAAGCTTTTCATTTATGCCAAGTTAGGAATTTTAACCATATTATTGTTCCAGTGTTTTATGAACAAGGGCAATGCATTCGGCAGCAGCTTTTACATCATGCACCCTTAAAATGTTAGCCCCCTTTAGTAAGGCCATGGTATTTAATACTGTTGTCCCGTTTAAGGCCCCTTCAGGCCCTTCGCCCAGAAATTTATAGATCATAGATTTTCTGGAAAGCCCGGCCAATACTGGTAGTTCAAAAATATCCAGTTCCTGCAGCCTTTGCATTACAAGGTAATTCTGGTCAAGGGTTTTTGCAAAACCGAAGCCCGGATCAAGAATGATGTCTTTAACACCCAACTTTTTAAGCCGGGATACCTTATCTGAAAAATAATCCAGCATTTCCGGCATCAGGTGCTGATAAGAGGTATTTTGCTGCATGGTTTTCGGGGTACCCCGCATGTGCATGATAATGTAAGGTACGCCCAGCTCTGCCACCGTTTCAAACATGGCTTCATCCATACTACCGGCCGATATGTCGTTAATGAGGTGGGCGCCAGCTTCAATTGCGGCTTTTGCAACCTCTGCCCGGAAAGTGTCGATAGAAAGCAATGCTTCCGGAAAGGCTGCGGCAATGGCTTCAACAGCGGCGACTACTTTTTCCTTTTCTTCCTGTGCAGGCACATCAGCGGCCCCTGGCCTGGAAGAATAAGCCCCAATGTCAATAAACTGCCCGCCCTCTTTCAGAATAATTTCAGCGCGCTCCAAAGCCTGCTCTACTGTAGCTGTGCGGCTCTTGCTGTAAAAGGAATCTGTTGTAAGATTCAGGATGCCCATTACAGCCGGAGGTCTTAGATCGACCAGTTTACCCCCCAGGTTTAGTGTTGTCTTTCGGTTTAAAAATGTATCTTTAGCCATTGTTTCCATGCAAACTTAGATAAAAAAATGCTTGTGTAGGAAAATAGGATTGAACTAAATATTATTATTGTTTTGGCAACAAATACAGCTCAGGAATTTGATTCGGTAATAGCGGTTTGTAAATCGCTCTTTTTAAAAAAAACTAAAGACTACGGTACAGCCTGGCGCATTTTACGCCCGGCCTCTATAACAGACCAGATCTTTATCAAAGCCCAGCGCATCCGTACTCTGGAAGAAAAAAAGATCTCTAAAGTAGGGGAGGACATTGGCTCAGAATATATCGGTATCATCAATTATTGTATCATCGCAATGATGCAGCTGGAACTGGATGAAAATGCCCCGTTTGAACTGGAACTTCCAGTGGTAGAGGCCTCCTACAACCAAAAGGTAGAAGAAACCAAGGCCCTGATGTTCAACAAAAATCACGATTATGGCGAGGCCTGGCGTGACATGCGCATCAGCTCCTTAACCGATCTGATTCTGATGAAGATCCTGAGAGTAAAGCAGATTGAAGACAATATGGGGTATACACTGGCCTCTGAAGGGGTAAATGCCAATTACCAGGACATGTTAAACTATTCTGTTTTTGCACTGATAAAACTGGGGGTTCGATAATGAGGAAAATTGCATTTAACATTTCGAAAATTATTGTTGGTGTCCTTTTCATCTTTTCAGGACTCATTAAGGCAAATGATCCCCTGGGCTTTGGCTATAAGTTACAGGAATACTTTGATGTGTTCCATATGTCCTTTCTGGGAGGCATGGCAACCGGTATAGCTATTTTGCTTTGCGTATTGGAAATTGTACTGGGGGCCTTGCTGCTGTTGGGTTTCTGGGCTAAAAAGGTAACTGCAGGTTTATTGGCCATCATCATCTTTTTTACCTTTTTAACCTTTGTATCTGCAGCCTTTAAAGTCGTAACTTCCTGCGGATGTTTTGGTGATGCCATCCCTTTAACCCCATGGCAGTCCTTTTCCAAAGACCTCGTTTTACTGGTACTGATCATTTACCTGTTCGTTAACCGCAACCTGATCCAGCCCATAGTGGCGGACCCTAAAGTGCAGCAGATACTGCTTGCTGTTGTACTGCTTGCCTCTACCGGCTTTGGTATCTTTACCTACAGTACCTTACCGGTTTTAGATTTTCTGCCATACAAAATAGGGGCAAACATCCCTGAACTGATGAAGATCCCTGAAGGGGCCAAAGGCGACGAATATGCCATCATGTACAATATGCACAATAAAAAGACAGGGGAGAAGAAAGTGATGAGTGATAAAGATTACCTGAAAACCGAGATATGGAAGGACGAGAACTGGGAAATTACAGGCGATCCAGATAAAGTACTGGTAAAAAAAGGCTACGAACCTAAGATAAAAGATCTGCAGATCAGCGATGCCTCCGGAACGGATTATACCAAAGAGCTGATAGAGAACCCCTATTATAACTTCATCATTGTGGCCTATAACCTGAACGAAACCAACGACAGGGCCATAGCCGAATTCAACGCCCTGGCCCTGAATGCTGCTGAACAGTACAACATCAGAACGGTATTGCTAACTTCCAGTTCTGCCAGTGATGCCGCAGTTTTCAGCAAGCAGATGAAGTTGTTTGCCGAGGTTTTTTATGCCGATGCGGTACCCTTAAAAAGTATGGTCAGGTCTAACCCGGGCGTATTGCTGCTAAAAAATGGTGTGGTCATTAACAAATGGCATTACCATACTATGCCCTCTTTTGATAAATTAGCTGAAAAATATTTTAACAAATAATTATGCTGCGCTACGCTGTCAAAAAGTTCTTATATGGAGTAGCGGTAATGGCTGGTGTAATAGTGGTGGTCTTTGTGCTGTTTAATATCCTGCCAGGTGATCCGGCACGGATGACAATGGGCCAGCGGTCGGATGTTTCCTCGCTGGAAGCAGTGCGAAAGGAATTCGGACTGGATAAGTCGAAGCCTGTACAGTTTTTTCTTTACCTGAACGACCTTTCACCCATCGGCCTGCATGAAAATACCCCTGAAGCGAAAGAGAAATACCACTACGTTAAACTGATTGGTTTTGGAGATGAGGTACTGGCCCTGAAATGGCCTTACCTGCGCCGTTCATATCAGACCAAAAGGGATGTGACCACCATTTTGTCCGAAACCGTACCCAATACCTTTATCCTGGCCCTCACTGCCATGATCTTTGCTACCCTGGTCGGCGTGTTCCTGGGCGTGCTTTCTGCGGTGCACAAAGATACCTGGATTGATAAGGCCGCCAATTCGTTTGCCATACTGGGCATTTCGGCACCTTCTTTTTTTGCGGGGATCATCATTGCCTGGCTGTTCGGCTTTGTGCTTAGCAATTATACAGGTTTAAATATGTCTGGCAGTCTGTACAGTTATGATCCTTTTAAAGGTGAGGTCATGACCTGGAAAAACCTTTGGCTCCCAATGCTCACCTTGGGTTTAAGGCCACTGGCCATTATTGTACAGTTAACCCGCAGTGCCATGCTGGATGTACTGGCGCAGGACTATATCCGTACGGCCAGGGCAAAAGGCCTGAGCCGTAATGCGATCATTTATAAGCATGCCTTAAAAAATGCTTTGAACCCTGTTATTACAGCCATATCAGGCTGGTTTGCTTCCTTACTGGCAGGATCTTTTTTTGTAGAATATATCTTCGGGTATAATGGCTTGGGGCGTACTACGGTAAATGCACTGGAAATGTCCGACTTCCCGGTGGTCATGGGTTCTATTCTTTTTATTGCCCTGGTGTTTGTAATAATTAATATTTTAGTGGATGTATTGTATGCCTTTGTAGATCCAAGGGTAAAACTGGCGTAAATGATGAAGATATTTCTGATTGGCTTTATGGGCTGCGGTAAAAGCACAATGGGTAAAAAACTGGCAGTAAAACTTGGGTACGACTTTGTTGATCTGGACCAGCAGATAGAAAAAAATATAGGTAAAACTATTGGCGCTTATTTTTCTGAACATGGCGAAGCGGCTTTCAGAAAACTGGAAAGTGATACCCTGAAGCATTTTGATTACCCTGCAAACGTGGTTATTGCCACCGGAGGCGGTGCGCCATGCTTTTTTGACAATATGGACTGGATGAATGCCAACGGTTTAACCATGTATATTGAAATGCCCCCTGCTGCGCTGGCCAAACGCCTGGAAAGCGGTAAAGAAAAAAGACCGCTGTTACGCGATCTTAATGAAGCCCAGATGATTGAGTTTATTGAAAACAGATTAGCTGAACGCGACGTTTTTTACAAACGCGCTGCCCTGGTTATAGATGGCATTAACCTCAATGCAGATGCAATGAGGGCCCTCATATTAAGTCAGGAATAAAGCTTATCTGTAAATATTAGGTCTCTTTTTCATGGCCTGATCAACAGAAAAGGGACCCGAGCCAATTACCCAGAACAATACCAGCAAGAGCAATACAATAATGGATAACCAAAGCTCACTGTTAAGGGCCGAAAAGCCCTGGGCCAGGTTCACAAAAAGTACAGCACAAAGTAAAATAGGGATCTGGATCACTGCTGCAAAGCGTGTAAGCAGGCCAATGGCAATTAAAAGGCCGCCAACCAGGTGCACAAAGCCAACAATATGAATGGCCACGCTCCACATCATGCCCGAAAAACCAAATGTATTATTTTGCAGCAGCATGTCCTGTAGCGAATTGGTATTGCTCACAATGGCAATGCCCTTACTAAAAATAAGTATGCCCAATACAATACGGATCACGTCAAGCCATTTGGCATGATGGACATCGCCCCAACGCTCAATTTTTTGAATAACTGTCATACAGATTGTCTTCTTTTTAATGAAGCCCTCTATTAAAGCTAGCAAAAACCGTGCAGAATATCAATAGTAGTTTATGCACATCTGCAGGCTTATAGCAGCTGCCAGGATAAGTCCGATTGCTTTTGCAGGATAGACGAAAATTCAGTCCGGGGTGGCAAATTCAGGTAGGGGTAGGTAACTTTAGATAAATACAGCCCTTGTGGATGTGCCGGGGTAATCAGTTCGGGCGTTTGGTTGTAAATAAGGTAATGTTCAAATTCATCCACACTCAATACCCCACGCCCAATCTTCAACAGCTGTCCCATAATGATCCGGATCATTTTACTCAAAAAACGGTTCGAAGAGATCTGGAAGCGGAGTTTGTCGCCATTTTCATCTACAGCAAGACTGGCCGACATCACATTGCACAGGGTATGTTCATATTTATCCGGACTGGTACAGAAGGCCCTGAAATCTTTGTATTTCGGTAATATCGCCGCCGCCTGTTTCATTTTATCAAAGTCCAGCTTATCCAGCAGGTAAAATGAGCTGAGGCCATTTAAAAAGGGATCTTTATAGGTATGGATAAAATAATCGTACGAGCGCAATACAGCATCAAAACGGGCATGCTGCAAACCATCCATCTGGATAACCTCAAAAATGGCAATTCCCGCAGGCAGCAGCTTGTTCATCCTGAACACAAGATCAAAATCCCAGTCCTGCTCCACATCCATATGGAAGAAAAACTGGCTTGCATGTACATGCGCATCCGTGCGCCCGCATCCGATGATAAATACAGGGGTTTTTAATACCTTGCTAAGCGCATTTTCTATCACACCCTGCACGTTCATCACCCCAGGCTGTTTTTGCCAGCCATTGTATTTTAAGCCATTGTAACCGATGTGTACGAAGTACCTCAATTTCTATAATCTTTATTTTTTACCTGCTCTTTTGTTCAGCTCCTCTATTGGCATGTTCATCATCCTGCCTACCTGGTTTTTCCCCCTGTAAGTGATCACCTTTAACATGGTCGCATCTTTTGGCGGTGTCAATTTCTCTGTGTACTTAGGATAAAAGCGGTCAGGAAAAGAATTGTCAAAGCTGTAATAAATGTCCAGACCCTCTACTTCCGTGCTCAGCTCTATCTGGAGCTGCCTGTCTGCCGATCTGCTGACCTTAAATATCGGGTCATATACACTTGGTGCATACTTGGTTTCGGCCACATCCAGTCGCTTGAAATGCTGTTCCACACGGCCAAAGAAATTGGTCCAGTTCTTTTTGGCGGCTGGCGACCATACCGATTCGGCAATGGCCATGCCCCTTGGCCAGGTCATGTATTCGGCCTGACGAATGTTATATACCTGTTCCGTCCATAAGTTTGCCTGTCCGCCTTTAATGTATTTAGGGTCTACATCTGCCGGTACCGGATCAAACTCGTAAGACTTGCTTAAACGCAATGAAGCATACACCCTGGGTTCGGTAATGGCATCGGCCTGCATATAATCCAGGTAAGCAAAAGTGCTTGGACTCATCACTACTTCATGTTTCTTTTTTGCGGCTTCGGTTCCGTATTTCATGCCCCGCCAGCTCATCACAGCAGCGCTGGATGGCAGATCGCCATCTAAAATCTCATCCCAGCCAATAAATTTCTTGCCCTTTGCTTCTACAATTTTCTGTACGCGTTTTTCAAAGTAACCCTGTACCTGATGCATATCTTTTAATCCTTCTTTCTGCATCAGTGCTTTAACGGAGTCGTTTTTCTCCCAGAAATTGAAAGGGGCCTCATCACCGCCCATATGGATATAGTCGAACGGAAATAACGCTGCCACCTGTGTAATTATGGTATCCAGAAAGCTGTATACTTTTTCATTGGCCGGACAAAGTGTGTTGTCTACCAGGGCAATCGGAGGGGCACCTCTAGACCAGTCCATGATCCTTTCTCCTGAACGTACACGGTAATTTTCAGCACCTGGTGTACAGGAAAGCTCCGGATAGGAACTCACTGCTGCCAAACTGTGGCCAGGTACATCTATTTCGGGTAAAATATTTACGAACCTTGCTTTGGCATAAGCCACCAGCTCCCTGATGTCGTCCTGGGTATAAAAACCGCCATAGTTACGCGGCTCATCTGCCACAGGGGGGATGAAGTTTCCAAACTCACCCACTTTTTTTACATTCCATGCCCCAACTTCAGTTAATTTAGGCAGGCCTTTAATTTCTATTCTCCAGCCTTCATCATCAGTCAGGTGCAAATGCAGTACATTGTATTTGTAGCGTACCATCGCATCAATGTATTGTTTTACCTCTTCTTTGGTAAAAAAATGACGGGCAACATCAAACATCAGTCCCCGCCAGCCTACACGCGGATAGTCTGTGATTTCAACACAAGGGGCTTTCCATTCTATATCTTCCACCTTTTCCTTGCTTTCTATGGCCGCAGGAAAAAGCTGCAACAGTGTTTGTACACCATAAAAAAGTCCGGCTGGTTTATTGGCCCTGATGGTAATGTGATTGGGTGTAACCTGCAAATGGTATCCTTCTGCAGCCAGTGTATGGTCAGCTTTATCGTTGATGAGCAGTTTAATGCTGGCCGATGGTGTAGTTTTGCTCACTGCCGAAACATAACTGCCTGTTGCGGCAGAAAGCCGCTCTTCCAGAAAGGCAAGCACCTGCTTGTTTTCCGGCACATCGGCACATTGTATGGTTACATTGGCAGGTAAAATAAAATAGCCTTCCTGTTTAACTATGGCCACCGGTTCTGGTATAATGGCTATCTCCGGAGGGCTGTTCAATATACTGGCGGTTTCAGCAGATAAAGCAGGAGCAGGGGAAACGGAAGTCTGACCTGTAACGGTGTAGCTTACTAAACAAAAGCAGCATAAGGCAATGATGTTCTTCATTTAATCAGTTAATAGGTTCTAATTCTGGAAAAGGTTGCAATTTACCAATTACTTTAAAGCATCCAATACTTTAAAGAGTTTACGGTTGATGCCCGACCCTGAATAATTGTTGATATTGATGACAATGATGTATTTATTGCCGGCCCCATTTGTATAATAGCCTGCAAAGGCTGATACATCGTTAATGGTGCCGCTTTTAATTTTCATTCCGTTATATTCCGGAAAGGCCTTGTAGTAATCGCTAAACCAGGAGGCCGTCTGGGCCATAAATAAAATGCTGCCCATAGCTGCGGCGGTTACACGGTTTGCAGGAGACAGGCCACTGCCATCGATGATGTTCAGCGCATTTCTGTCGATGCCCTTATCTGCCCAGAAGTTAATTTCAGCCTTAGCCCCTTCAGTAGTTTTAGCCATTTTTCCTGATTTTAATGCCAGTGTTTTCAATAGTGTTTCTCCATACAGGTTGATGCTTTTCTTCAGGAACCAGAATACAATTTCACTTAAGGGTGGAGAGCTGATGCTGCTTAAGTTCTTTGTAATTCCCGGTAGTTCTTCACCGTTTAGCGCCATCATACGTGTACTTGTTGCAGGTTTTGCTGTACTGATCCCCAATCTTTTCAGGGTATCCTGTAAACGGTAGGCGCAGTCGAAGGCCGGGTCGGGAAGCGCCGCAGAGATCCCATTTTTACCGATCCCCATGCCCCAGCTACCTCTCAGATAACCAATATTGCTGTAAGGCGGCAGAAAAGCATAAGCATTGTCGCCAGTACCTGAAGCCCCCGTTTTGAGCTCGTTCACCAGCTTTAAATAAGGCATTTCCGGAACAGTACGTAAAAGCTTTACCGCTGTATTTATACCCTGTCCGGGCTGCAGATGAATGTCAAACTGATTTTCACGCCAGGCCAGTCCGGAAGTTCCGGCACCATAATAATTGCCAATGTCCTGCCAGGTCCAGCCTTCAGGAGTGGTCTGTGTTCCAAAAATACGGTCATCACCAATCACCATTCCTTCAATCCGCTTTATACCTGCTGCACTAATGGCATTCACCCATTGGTCTAGCACCGCCTTTTCTTTGTTCTGATAACGGGCCGAACCCAGGGTCGGATCTCCACTTCCTGTAATCACCAGGTTCCCCTTTAACGTACCGTCGGGAGTCAGCTGCCCTGTGTAACCCAGTGTGGTCTGAAACTGAAAATCTTTTCCAAGGATATTGAATGCGGTTGCTGCAGTAATGGTTTTTAAGGTAGAGGCCGTGGCCAGGCCAATATTTTCATTTCTGCCAAATAAGGTTTTTCCTGTATTGGCATCCAGCACCAGCAGGGAAGTTGAGGCATACCTGGTCTGAGGATTGGCCAGAAAATCATTAAAGGCCCTTTCCAGCTTTTGAACCGGTGTCTGGGCCCAGGTAATACTGCTGATCAGCAGCAATAACAGGCTTAGTGGTGTTTTAAACATAGGATTAAAAAAATAGGGTGTCCAAAAAAAATCCGGACACCCTTATTAACGTTTACAAAAGAAAAATTATATCAGTTCTTCTTTTACCAGGTATTCCGCAATCTGAACAGCATTTGTTGCAGCACCTTTACGCAGGTTATCTGCTACAATCCACATATTCAATGTATTTGGTAACGATTCATCCCTTCTTATCCTGCCTACAAATACTTCATCTTTCTCATGTGCATCTTTAGGCATCGGGTATTTCAGGTTTGCCGGGTCGTCTACCAAAATCACCCCTTCAGTATTGGCCAGCAGGTCTTTTACTTCAGCAACATCAAAATCATGCTCAAACTCTATGTTTACCGATTCAGAGTGCCCTCCCATTACCGGGATACGTACTGTAGTTGCCGTAACCCTGATGCTGTTATCGCCCATAATTTTCTGGGTTTCCAGGATCATTTTCATTTCCTCTTTGGTATAGCCGTTATCCTGGAAAACATCAATCTGAGGGATTACGTTTAAATCAATAGGATAGGCATAAGCCATAGGGCCATCTGTAATACCTTTACGCTCGTTCATCAGCTGGTCAACAGCTTTAACACCTGTTCCGGTAACGGATTGGTAGGTAGAAACGACTACGCGTTTGATCTTATATTTATCATGAAGTGGCTTTAAGGCCACTACCATTTGGATAGTTGAACAGTTAGGATTGGCAATGATCTTGTCGTCGGCCGACAAAACATTGGCATTTACTTCAGGTACGATCAGCTTTTTCGACGGATCCATGCGCCATGCAGATGAATTGTCGATCACTGTAGTACCTACCGCAGCAAAACGAGGGGCTTCAGCCAATGAAGTGCTGCCACCTGCAGAAAACAACGCAATATCAGGTCTCATCGAAATCGCAGTATCCATGTTTACAACAGCGTACTGCTTACCCTTGAACGTGATTTGCTTACCAACGCTCTTTTCAGAAGCTACAGGGATCAATTCAGTTAACGGGAAGTTACGCTCTTCTAATACTTTTAACATTACGGTGCCTACCAGACCGGTAGCACCAACTACTGCAATTTTCATGTTTTCTCTAATTGTTGTTTTACTTGTTTTTAATTTATTTAATCAGTTGTATTTATGGTGAATAATAGGCTCCAAAGATGGGCATTTTTTCCATCATAAAAAAGGGATTGGCTGTCTGCAACCAATCCCTGTTAATTTATTCAGCTATTTCTGCCTAAATCAGTTTCTGGTTTACATAATCAAAGCTTTGCTTGATGCTGACATAAGGGTCCTTGGAGAAGTTTTCCTGTTCAACGATCAGGTGCTCCAGTCCGGCCTGCTTGGCATGCTTATAAATGTTTTTGAAATCAATTGTACCGGTACCTACTTCGGTATTGATGGCATGATTGGCTTTGTCCATATCTTTCACATGCCACATCACAAAACGGCCGGGATATTTGTTAAACAACGCAACAGGATCATTCCCCGAACGTACCACCCAGTACAGGTCCATTTCAAACCTGATCAGGTTTTTATCGGTTCCGTTCAGCATGATCTCGTATCCAGTACTTCCCCCTTCGTGCTTATCGAACTCAAATGCATGGTTATGGTAAGCCAGTTTTAAGCCCGATTGTGCCACCAGCTCTGCGGCCTCGTTCAGACGTGCAGTAATTTTTTTGTAATCATCCAGCGTTTTTCTGATCGGCTCGGCGATATGGGCGACAGTAAAATACTGGTTGTTGATGGCGGCCGCACCTTCTATAAGTGGCTTTAACAATTCCTTATTGCCAGAGGTGATGAAATCGTCAATCACAAAATGCCCGCTCGGACTGGTTAATCCATTGGCTTTAAGCAGGTCTTTAAAGGATTTGGGATCCTGGCCCCAATAGCCAGCATTTGCCGAATAACCAAAGGTTTCAACCTCTTTGTAGCCAGCCTGGGCAATTTTTTCAATTACACCCTTTACATCATGGGGGATCTGCTCCCTTAGGGTGTACAACTGGAGCCCGACTTTTTGTTCCGCAGCAGCTCCGCTGCAGGCAAAAGAGGGCAGGAGTACCGCCCCTGCTGCTGCCAGGCCCGCATGTTTAATAAAAGTTCTTCTCGAATTCATAAGGATTGGATTATACGTCGCATATATTTACGGCGTCTCTTAATGATTTGATCTTATCTGCATATTTAGGAATAAATTCCTGTGCCAGGTAGCCTTTAAAGCCCGTAGCCACAATCGCTTTAACAATGGCGGGGTAATACAGTTCCTGGGTATCGTCAATCTCATTCCTTCCAGGTACACCGGCAGTATGATAATGCGAAATGTAAGGGTGATAGGTTTGTATATTGCTGATGACATTGCCCTCATCAATCTGCATGTGGTAAATGTCGTATAGCAGTTTAAAATTTTCAGAACCTAGTCTTTTGCACAGTTCAACACCCCATTCTGTATGGTCGCACTGGTAATCTTTATGGTTAACCTTACTGTTCAGCAGTTCCATAACCAGTACCACACCATGTTTTTCTGCCAGTGGTAATACCTGTTTCAGACCATCTACACAGTTTTTCCATCCTGTTTCGTCATCTTTACCGCGACGGCTCCCACTAAAACAGATGAGCTGGGTATAATCGGCTTCTGCCACTTTAGGAATCATTTCCGAATAGTTTTTGATCAATGTAGGGTGAAATTGCGGGTCGTTCCACCCGTCTACCAGGTTAATCTCGGCGCCGTTGCACATAGATGAGTACAGGCCATGTTTTTTAAGTGTAGGCCAGTCTTTAGGCCCTACCAGATCAATGGCTTTAATGCCAATCTTTTTGGCTTCAATACACAGGCTGTCCAGGTCCATCTTGCTAAAACACCAGCGGCACACAGCGTGGTTTACATTTCCTTTTAACATAGTGGATTGTTGTGATGCTGCAGCAAAAGCGGGTATTGCTGCCGAAACGCCTAAAGCAGCAGTTCCGGCAACAATGTTTTTCAATGCAGTTCTTCTGCTTAAATCTTTGTTCATTTTTCTGTTTTCTTAAGCCTCAACCTTCTTTTTGTCACTAAAGAATAAGAGGAACATAATGGCTACTGCTGCAGAAATAGCTGCAGGTATCATCCATATTTCTTTCCATAAATGGCTGCCATCTACTACATATTTATCTACTACCATGCCAGAAATAATAGAGCCGATCAGCATACCTACACCATAAGTTGCCAATGTAATGAAACCCTGTGCAGCACTTTTAAACCGCTCTCCGGCAAGCCTGTCCGTATAAATCTGACCGGTAACAAAAAAGAAATCGTAACAGATGCCGTGTAGTACAATACCGCCAATCAGCATCCAGTAATTTGCATCGGCATTGCCAAACGCAAAAAACAAATACCTGGCTACCCAGGCGATCATTCCGATGGCCAGCATCTTTTTAACGCCCAGGCGGATAAAGAACAATGGCATCAGCAACATAAACAAGGTTTCTGAGGCCTGGCCCAATACCTGGACCCCGGCGGCAGCTTTTACCCCAATTTCGTTCAGGAAGGGATTGGTAAAATTATAATAGAAGGCCAGTGGAATACAGATCGCAATGGAGGCAATAAAGAAGATCAGGAAAGACTTGTTTTTAAGCAGTTTTAGTGCATCCAGGCCAAGAATATCCCCTAAACTCGTTTTTTCTCCTTTTTTTGCCGGAGGTGTATGTGGAAGTGCAAAACTCAGCAAGCCCAGGACTATTGAGGCTACAGCTGCCATTTTAAAGGTAAGCACCAGGTTTCCTGATTGTTCCCAGTTTAACCAGCCAATGATGATCCCGGCTACAATCCAGCCAATGGTTCCAAACACACGGATAGAAGGAAATTCTTTTTCCGGATCTTTCATTTGCTTAAAGGAAATGGAATTGACCAGTGCCAGCGTAGGCATATAAGCAATCATATAACCTAAAATGAAAGGGAAAAAGCTTTCGAAATTTAGTGAGGTAGAAGCAAACCAAAGCAGTGCGCCACCAGCCAGGTGTAAAACCCCGAGTATTTTTTGTGCCGCAAAAAACCTGTCGGCAATTAAGCCAATAATAAATGGGGCAATGATAGCGCCCAGCGACTGGGTACTATAGGCAGAGCCAATTTGTACACCATCTGACAACAGGTTTTTGCCCAGGTAAGTACCCATGGTCACAAACCAGGAGCCCCAGATGAAAAACTCCAGGAACATCATGGTGGATAATTTAATGCGGTTGTTTAAATTCATGTTTGGTTGATTATTCTTATTTTTTCGGTGAATTACAGCTTTTTAATCATGATGTTGCGGTACCATACCTCATTGCCATGATCCTGCAAAGCAATTTTACCAGATTTAAAAGTACCCCAGTTTTCCCATTTGGCAAATTTACTTCCTGCAACCAGGTTTTTCCAGTTCTCATCCCAAAGCGTGGTAGATACCACTTTTACGCCATTCAGGTATTGTTCCAGCTTGCCATTTTTAGAAATGATCTCGGCAGTATTCCATTCGCCCACAGGTTTAACCGGTTCTGAGCTGCTTTTTACCAGATCATACAGGTCGCCTGCACGATGTTTGGTGATCTTGCCATCAGGATGGCCATCATTGTCCAGCACCTGCATTTCCAGCCCCGTACTATAGGTTTGCGGATATTTTGCTGCATCCTCATGTACATAAAAAATGATACCGCTATTGGCTTTAGGGGCAACCTTCCAGTCGAGTTTTAAGTGGAAATTGCTGTATTCCTCGTTTGTTACCAGGTCGCCACCCTCACTTTTATCTCCCGCAGGTGTAAAATGAAGGGTGCCATCTTCAACTTTCCATTTTGATCCGGTAGTGGTTTTACCGTAAGTATGCCAGCCTTTGGTGGTTTTGCCATCAAATAATTTAGTAAATCCTTTTTTGCCCGACTGGGCGTTTGCAATACTACCGCCCATCAGGGTAAGTATCATGGCCGAAAAAATATATTGTTTCATATTTTTATAATTGGTTTTGGTTGTTTAAAGTTAGCAGGTTTTGCTTACCATCCTGTACGGTATTCTCTTTTTACAAATTGGTTTACGTCATCAAAATTGGTGATCCTCATGTTGGCATTGTCCCACAATAGCTTAATGTTTCTGCCCGGATATTTAATTTTGCCTTCTGCATCTTTGCGCTGTATGTCTGTAGCCCTGATGGCCAGGTTTGCCATCAGCAGTGATTCTGTAAGCGGGCCGGCAATTGAAAAGGGCGAGCTCAGTTCCTGTTTGCCATAGCCAGCAATACAGCCATCAACCCATTGTTTGTAATGGCCATTCTCGCCATCCGGTACACGGGCAAATTTTTGCGCCACATTTAAATTTTCGTTCCTGCTCAATGGCAATAAGCGGGGGTTCCGGCCATAAGTGCCGGCCATCATTTTACCTTTAGTGCCTATAAACAAAGTTCCGTTGCCACCATCGCCAAACACATCGTTGGCACCCAGTTCCTCTGGTCTTTCCGGCTGAATACCACCGTCCATCCAATGTACCACAATGTCGCCCTGGGTTTTATTGGTTTTAGGGAATTTTAAGGTTACATGGCTGGATGGCGGGCAGCTGTCTGGAAAATATCCTCTTTTAAACTCATCTACATACACAGAGCCCACACTGGCCTGAACCTCGGTTGCATATTTTAAGTTCAGTATACTGAATGGGGCTTCTAGCAGGTGGCAACCCATATCGCCAAGTGCACCGGTACCGTAATCCCACCAGCCACGCCAGTTAAAAGGTACCAGTTTGTCTACATAATCTTTATAGGGTGCGGTACCCAGCCATAAGTTCCAGGCCAGGTCTGCAGGTACCTGTGCTTTATTGGCCGACCAGGGAATACCCTGTGGCCATACCGGCCTGTCCGTCCAGGCGTAAACGGTATGTACATCCCCAATCAGGCCGGCATCATACCATTCTTTCATGAGCCTGGGGCCATCGTTAGATGCGCCCTGGTTACCCATCTGGGTTACCACTTTGTATTTATCGGCAGCTGAAGTCAGCATCCGCGCTTCATAAATGTCATGGGTCAGTGGTTTCTGCACATATACATGCTTGCCCAGCTGCATAGCAGCAAGTGCCTGAATGGTATGGTTATGGTCGGGTGTAGAAACAGAGACTGCATCAAAATGTTTGGCTTCTTTATCCAGCATCTGACGGTAGTCCTTATAATATTTTGCTTTAGGAAAAGCTTTTACGCTATCGGCAGCCCTGCTGTCGTGCACATCACAAAGAAAAGCAATATCGGCCTTGCCACTTTTATAAATTCCCGCAATATCTGCTTTGCCCTTGCCACCGGCACCTATACTGGCAACGATCAGCCTGTCGCTTGGGGCTAAAAAGCCTTTGCCACCCAGTACATGACGGGGCACAATCATAAATGCAGAAGCTGCTACTGCGCTTGTTTTTAGAAAATTACGTCTCGATTTTTCCATGACCTTGCTGGTTTATTTTTTGACCGATAAAATATAAGTAACCATTTTTTTTACATCATCCTTATTTAAGGCGTCGTGAGGTGTCATCGGGATCTCGCCCCATACCCCTTTACCACCACTGATGACTTTCTCTACCAGGTGGTTCACATTTTCTTCATTTAAAGGATATTTGGCCGCAATGTCTACATAGGCTGGGCCAATGATCTTATTGTCTTTATTGTGGCAGCCAATGCAGTCATTCTTTGCAATCAATTGTTCCCCCGCTGTAATGTCGGCCGCAGATGCAGTAGTTGCCGGCCCATTCCCGGCAGTATCTTTAGTAGTTTCTGCTTGTTTAAGGGCAGCGGCCCTTTCTTCCGGACTTGCACAAGCTGTCATTGCGAGTACATAGCAGCCCAGGATAAATAGTGTTTTTTTCATTTGTGTATTTATTATAAGCCTAAGATCTTCTTGTTAAAATCATCATTCCCGCCCGAAGCCGCAAAATCGTCAAATGCCCTGTCGGTTACCTTAATGATGTTCTTGCGGATAAATTCTGCTCCTTCCTTTGCACCTACCTGCGCATCCTTGATGCAGCATTCCCATTCCATCACCGCCCAACCGGTATAATCGTACTGCGCCAGTTTGCTGAAGATGGTCTTAAAATCAACCTGTCCATCACCCGGCGAACGGTACCTTCCGGCACGGTTGGCCCAGCTTTGGTAGCCGCCAAAAGTACCCTGCCGACCAGTGGGGTTAAATTCAGAATCCTTCACATGGAAGGCTTTGATGCGCTCATGGTAAAAATCTATGTACTGGATGTAATCCAGCTGCTGCAATACAAAATGTGAAGGATCGTAAAGCAAACAGGCGCGGGGATGGTTGTTCACCTTTTCCAGGAACATCTCGTAAGTGATGCCATCAAAGAGGTCCTCACCCGGATGGATCTCATAACAAACATCTACGCCACAGGCATCAAATTCGTTCAGGATGGGCATCCATCTTTTTGCCAGCTCTGTAAAACCGGCATCCACCAACCCTTCCGGGCGTTGCGGCCAGGGATGGAACATATGCCATAACAGCGAACCGCTAAAAGTGGCATGTGCATTTAAGCCAAGGTTCTGAGAGGCCTTAGCCGCATATTTCAGTTGCTGTACCGCCCATTCTGTTCTTGCTTTTGGATTGTTTTTGTAAGCATCTGGTGCAAAAGCATCAAAGGCAAGGTCGTAAGCCGGGTTTACCGCTACCAGCTGTCCCTGTAAATGGGTAGATAATTCTGTGATCTCCAGTCCGTGTCCAGCTACCCTGCCTTTTAATTCATCGGCATAAGTTTTACTTTCCGCTGCTTTTTGCAGGTCTATGAACCTCGCATCCAGGGTAGGCATCTGTATGCCTTTAAAACCCAGGCCTGCTGCCCATTCGCATATCGCATCTAAGGAATTAAACGGGGCCTCGTCTCCTATAAACTGGGCTAAAAATACACCCGGTCCTTTAATTGTTTTCATTTATTCAGATTTTAAAATCAAACCATTTCTGGTCAGACTGGCCCGATGCCACTACGTTTTCAATAAAAGCCATTCCTCTTACCCCATCTTCAACCCTTGGAAAATCCAGCATGGCCTCAGTAGGTGTACTGCCCTCAAGTTTAGCAGCTACAGTTAAGGCAAAATTCCTGTAAATGTTGGCAAAGGCCTCCAGGTACCCTTCGGGATGTCCACCCGGTACACGGGTATTGTGTTTGGCAATGTCAGACATGTATGCCTGTCCAACCCTGTAAACCTGTGCAGGCTCATTCAGCCATTTTACCAGCAGGGTATTGGGTTCCATCTGGTGCCATTCCATGCCACCTTTTTCGCCGTAAATCCTTATTTTTAAAGCATTCTCTTCTCCGGCAGCAATTTGCGAAGCCATTAAAATACCATTTGCGCCGTTGTCAAATTTCAGCAGTACGTTGCCATCATCATCCAGGGCCCTTCCAGGAACCACAATGTTCAGGTCGGCACACAGCTTGCTGATCTTTAAGCCGGAAATATATTCGGCCAGTTGTGCCGCATGGGTGCCAATGTCGCCCATACATCCACTTTTTCCGCTTTTTGAAGGATCAGTACGCCAGGCCGCCTGTGCATTGCCTTCCCTTTCGGTCAGCGTACTCAACCAGCCCTGAGGATATTCAACCACTACTTTCCTGATGACGCCTAATTTTCCTTCTTTTACCATTTGCCTGGCTTGTTTTACCATAGGATAGCCAGAATAGGTATGGGTAAGGCATAAAATCAATCCGGTTTCTTCCACCTTCTGCTGCAATTGTTTTGCTTCATCCAGCGAAAGGGCAATTGGTTTTTCTATCACCACATTAAAGCCATGCTCCAATGCCATCATTGCGGGTGCAAAATGGGCAAAATTAGGGGTAACTATTGTTACAAAATCAATCCGCTGATCAGCAGGAAGCTGACTTTCCTTGCGGATCATTTCTTCGAAGTTCAAATACGTGCGGTCTTCCGGAAGAAACAACATTTTTCCTGATTCTTTAGCCACATCAGGGTGGACACTCAATGCACCACAGCAAAGTTCTATTTGCCCGTCAATGTTTGCAGCAATGCGATGAACGGCTCCGATGAAAGCATCTTTACCGCCGCCAACCATGCCCATTCTTAATTTTCTTTTCATTATTAAAGGTTACCTTTTTTTAATTCACTAACTGCAAAATCACACGCCCTTGCAGTTAAAGCCATATATGTTAATGATGGGTTCTGACAGGCAGCAGAGGCCATACATGAACCATCTGTTACAAAAACATTTTTTACTTCGTGCATCTGGTTCCATTTGTTCAGTATAGATGTTTTAGGATCGTGGCCCATACGTGCCGTACCCATTTCATGAATGGCCATGCCCGGTGCCGAGCCATTGTCAAAAGTTTTAACATCTTTTGCACCAGATGCCTCCAGCATTTCAGCGGCATCGTTCATCATGTCTACCCGCATTTTACGTTCGTTATCTTTAAACTCGCAATCAATGGCCAGTACAGGTTGTCCCCATTTGTCTTTCTTGCTCTTATCGATATACACCCTGTTTTCAAAATAAGGGAGCGATTCACCAAAACCACCCAGGCCCATATTCCAGGAGCCAGGTACGGTCATCTGGTCTTTAAACTCGCCACCGAAAGCCATTTCTGCTACATCGGCATGCCAGTTACCTCTACTTCCGCCGCCCTGGTAACCAAAGCCCCTCACATAGTCACGTTTATCATTGCCCATGTTCCGATACCTCGGAATGTAAATGCCATTGGCCCGTTTGCCGTAAGTATATTTATCGTCAAAACCTTCAATCCGCCCGTTGGCACCGCAACGGAAATGGTGGTCCATTAAATTATGGCCCAGCTGTCCGCTGCCATTGCCCAATCCGTTGGGATGTTCATCAGATACAGAATTCAATAAAATGAAGGTCGAGGCAAGTGTAGAGCCGTTTACAAATACAATCTTTGCAAAGTATTCTGTCGTTTCTTTGGTTTCGGAATCGATCACAACCACGCCTTTTGCTTTTTGTGTTTCTTTATCGTAAATGATGGTATTTACCAGCGAAAAAGGACGAAGTGTTAAGTTTCCGGTAGCCACAGCCGCCGGAAGGGTAGATGATTGGGTACTAAAGTAAGCACCAAAAGGACAGCCCCTGCTACACAGGTTGCGGTATTGGCAACTGCCACGTCCGCCGTGGGGTACCGTAAGGTTCGCCGTGCGGCCAATGGTCATGATCCTTGATTTGTTCCATTTGGCTTCAATTCGTTTTTTTACCTCTTTCTCTACGCAGTTCATTTCCATGGGCGGTAAAAACTGTCCGTCAGGTAATGCCGGCCAGCCTTCTGCCTGTCCGCTTATCCCGGCAAATTTCTCCACGTAATCGTACCATGGCGCAATGTCCTTGTAGCGGATCGGCCAGTCTACCCCATGTCCGTCTTTCAGGTTATCCTCAAAGTTCAGGTCGCTGAAGCGGTAGCTCTGACGGCCCCACATCAGTGATTTGCCACCCACATGAAAGCCACGGTACCAGTCGAAACGCTTTACCTCTGTATAAGGGCATTCCAGGTCGTTCACCCAAAAGCTTTCGTTAAATTCTGTATAAGGATAGTCTCTTTTCTGTACAGGGTGCGTGGCCTTCTGTTCTTCAGTCAGTTTACCCCTGTGTTCAAATTCCCAGGGCTTTTTCATGGCCGTGGTATAATCTTTTATATGTTCAATGTTTCTGCCTCTTTCCAGCAGTAAAACTTTTAAACCTTTTTCTGTCAGTTCTTTTGCTGCCCAGCCGCCGCTAATCCCAGATCCTACAACAATCGCATCATAAGTGTTCTGCGCAGTTGCTTTAGTATTTAAATTGCTCATTTATTTAATTCTATAAAAGGTTTACGACCAAACTCTCTGACCTGGTTTCAGGTCTACACAACCATCGTAACGGCCCGGGATCTCTACAAAAGCGTATGCTTGTGTAGCACCTATCTCTGAAGTAAAATAGCCCAGTAACGTTAAATCCCTGATGATGGCAAAAAAACGAGGTTCCATTTTAGGCTTGTCCTTCGGTAAGATCGAAATGTTGCCCGCATTCTCTGTCTGCGATTTGGCGGCATCTGCCGGATTTGTCTTTTGTTTATCTTTTTCGGCCTGCTGCTGCTTGTCAAGATTTTCCTTTTCGGCCTTGGTAGCTGCAACTGTTTCATCCCTTACTTTACCCAGCAGTTCCTGGCGTTGTGCCACGCTCAGTTCCAGAAAAGATTTCTTGTAGGTTTCCTTCGACTGCTTGTCCAGGTCCTCCAGCCCTTTCACAAAAGCCTTTTGCGCATCATCGGGATAACAGTCTTTAACCATCATGCTGATGAATGGCCCAACTCCTGCGGCTTTGGCCCCGGGAGAGCTGGTGGTAGGAATAATAATGTCTGCAACTTCGGTGATCAGCTTTTGCTGATCGTCGGTAAATAAAGTTCCGTTTGTTTTAGTGGATGGTGAATTGCAACTTTCTAAAAATACGCCAATTGTAGTTGCCGATAGTGCGCCGCCCATTAAAAAGGCAACACTTCTCACCGCTTCTCTTCTGTTCATATTTGGTTATTAAGGGTGTCCGTGTGTATTTAAAGTGTGTTCTGTTTTGTAATATTAAGCAAAAAAAAATAGATAGTGTTATAAATACACCATAAAGTAAATATATAATGTTTTTGTTACTAAATCAATTTTTTGTGTATTTACATAGTTCACAGATCTGAACGGATAAACAGGTTTATCCTTAATTATTGGGCACAAATTTGGTCGCTATGAACAATTTTAAATAGGTTTGCTCTTATACTTACTGATTACTATAATTCATATCAAATGATGATCGAAAAAATATTAGTATTGGGATCCAACGGTCAGATCGGCACAGAGTTGGTTACTGCATTGCGGAAGACCTATAGTGAAGATAATGTGATCGCCTGCGATATCCGCCGGCCTGATTATGACATTAAGAATTCCGGACCTTTTGAATTTGTGAATGTGCTGGAAAAAGAAACACTGAACACCATTTTCCAAAAATATAAACCTACACAAGTATATCTGCTGGCCGCTTTGTTATCGGCTACAGGTGAGCAAAACCCAAAGCTGGCATGGGACCTGAACATGAACGGTCTGCTCAATATTTTAGAGCTGGCCATCACCTATAAAACTGCAAAAGTATACTGGCCAAGCTCTATAGCCGTTTTTGGTCCCAATTCGCCTAAAGACCAGACCCCGCAGTTTTGTGTGATGGATCCGAACACGGTATATGGGATAAGCAAGCTGGCAGGCGAGCGCTGGTGCGAATATTACCACCAGAAGTATGGGCTTGATGTGCGCAGTATCCGTTATCCAGGACTGATCAGCTGGAAGGCTGCACCGGGTGGGGGTACTACAGATTATGCCATCCATATTTTTCACGATGCACTCAAAAAAGGAAGTTATGCTTCTTTTTTAAATGCTGCAACCGAATTGCCGATGATGTATATGGACGACGCGATCAGGGGGACCATTGAATTGATGGATGCCGAGGCCGGCAAAATCTCAATCCGTTCCAGTTATAATTTTGCCGGTGTAAGCTTTACACCAGAGATTCTGGCTGCTGAGATCAGGAAACATATTCCGGACTTTAAACTAACTTATACCGCCAATGATCCGCGCCAGCATATTGCCGATGGCTGGCCACGTTCTATTGATGACAGCTATGCAGCCAGCGACTGGAACTGGAAGCCGGAATTTGACCTCGCAAAACTGACAACCGATATGTTGAAAAATTTAAAAAAATAACTATAAATTCGCAACCTGTCCGTTAGTGGCTGCAAGACCAGATCAAACCCTGGAAATTTCAGGTTGACGAAAAATATAGCAAGAAAATGGGAAGAGCATTTGAATTCAGAAAAGAAAGAAAATTTAAACGTTGGGCCAAAATGGCCGTACAGTTTACCAGGATAGGTAAGGATATTGTGATGGCAGTGAAAGAGGCCGGGCCACATCCTGAAACCAATTCGCGCCTGCGTACGGCTATACAAAATGCGAAAGCTGTAAACATGCCTAAAGACCGTGTGGATGCCGCCATAAAAAGGGCTTCCGATAAAAGCATGGCCAACTATGAGGAAATTGTTTATGAAGGATATGCTCCGCATGGGGTGGCAGTACTGATAGAGACTGCTACTGACAATACCAACCGTACCGTTGCCAATGTGCGTAGTTATTTCAATAAAACCAATGGTACTTTAGGTAAAACGGGTTCATTGGATTTTGTATTCAACAGGAAATCTGTATTCAGGTTTGTGCCTGCCGATGACCTGGACCTGGAAGAACTGGAGTTTGAATTGATTGATGCCGGATTGGAAGAACTCTATGTAGAAGCTGATGAAGAAGGTAACGATATTGCAGTTGCACAGGGCGCATTTGAAAGTTTTGGATCCCTGCAAAAAGCACTGGAAGAGAAGGGCATAGAACTCAAAAGTTCCAAGCTGGAACGCATTGCCCTTTCACACCATGAAGTGACCGAAGAACAGGCTGCTGATGTATTGAAGCTGATCGATAAACTGGAAGAGGACGATGATGTTCAGGCCGTTTACCACAACATGCCAGATTAATTTTTCCTGTTAGAAAATAACCAGGGCAACAGATCCGGCTCTGCAAAGGCCGGGTCCCAGCTGTTGTGATTGGCTTCAGGATACAAGGTAAGTTTAGCAGGATGGCCCAGTACTTTTAACTGATCAGCAATAATGGTTGAGCAGCTTACCGGTACTACGTCATCTTTTTCACCATGAAAAATCCATAGGGGAACCTTTTGATAGCGCTGTACGTTGGCCACATTGTCGCCCCCGCATATGGCAAAAGCAGCAGCAAACAAGCGGGGTCTACGCCTCAGCAGTTCGTAGGTACCCATCCCCCCCATAGACAAGCCGCCCACATAAACCTGCTTTTTGTTTACATAAGGCTTGTCCATAAAATTATTTACCATGTCCAGTAAAGCCTGCATGGCCTTTGTAGGTTTTCCTTTTTCCTGAAAATTGAAAACGCGTTTGCCGTTAGCCTCTGTACTAATGTTTACATTGGCCCAGTAGCTGTCTGAACTGCATTGCGGAAACACCACGATAGCTGGGAACTGTTTTCTGATCTCGGGTTTTAAAAACAGTTTTGCGCCATGCGTCAGTTGCTTCTGGTTGTCGTTGCCGCTTTCGCCCCGTCCATGTAAAAAGAACAGAATGGGGTACTGTTTTGCAGCATCGAAATTTTCAGGAAAAAGTACCCGGTAAAAAATGCTGTCCTTTCCTTTAATAAAGCTCCCTTTTTCATATTTGGTGAAATCCTGGGCAATACCGTTTAATCCGCAAAACAGTAAAACCATCATAAAGGTCATTTTGAATCTGCTCATCAGGCTAAAATATCGATTTTGCGCAGGATTAAAAAAGCAATCTGTATTTATTTCGAAGCGATGACGGAATCGCAGCAACAATATCGGAAACGCAGAAGAACGTGGCGGGGCACATTGATATTGGGCTGAAAGGGAGCTTAGTGCAACTTTGGTTGGGGTTTGCTGGGGTAGAGATACCCTTTAGCCCAGCAAACCTCAACCAAGCCTTCAATGAACTGTTAGGAAGGGGTAGAGTAAGTTAAAACTGCTACTTCAGGATCAGAACGCAACTCATAAATTACAGGAGTGTCGGCTAATAAAAGCCTTCTGCGTAGCAATCTTGGGGTTTTTAATGTTGGGAACGTTGAATAATCGGGCTGGTTCATGGTTATTGAATTATTATAGCTATCTTATTGTAAAGCTCATTTAGGCTTCGCTATCCCATCATCTTCAATAGGTTCCAGGCTTTTATAGGTATAATTGTATTTATAATACTGAAATGTTTCGTCGTCATTGGTACAAGCCACAACGGCCTCATTATTGTCGCTGCCGTTTGTTTTAACGAAAAAACTGGAATAGTTGATGTGACGTTCCTTCAGGGCTAATTTTACCCATTGCTCCATTGATCTGCCGTCATTACGCCATTCAGTTTGAAAATATTTGTCAATGATTTCTGCGTTACCATCAGGCCTGTTAACATAGCGGATTATTTTAAATGTAGAGATAATCGCAAAGGCGCTAAATGAAATGATTCGTAAAGTTTGGTTCATTTTTTTGAAATGCGTTTTTAGATGTGGTAAGATAAGGAAATGTTTTTAACAAAATGTCCCTGCAAAAGAGGGACATTTGCTATTAATTTCTTAAACTAAACTTCGTTTCCAGCACATCTCTGGAATTTCCGCCAATAAACAAGTTAAAATCACCGGGTTCGGCAACAAACCTTAAAGCCGTATTATAGAACTTCAAATCATTTTCGGTCAGCTTAAAGCTCACAGTTTTGCTTTCTCCGGGTTTTAGGCTGATCTTTTGGAAAGCCTTTAGTTCTTTAACCGGACGGGTAGAACTGCCCACCAGGTCGCGTATGTACAATTGTACCACTTCCTTGCCCTCCCTTGAACCGATGTTTTTAATATCGATGCTGGCGGTAATAGATTCACCAGGTTTAAAGCTGTTTTTACTTAACCTTAAATTGCTGTAGGCAAAACTGGTATAGCTTAGGCCGTAACCGAAAGGGTATAGGGGTTCGTTGCTTACGTCCAGATAGTTGGAGCGGAACTTACTGAACCATTTTCCATCTGCCAATGGCCTGCCGGTATTTTTATGCGCATAATATAAGGGAATCTGCCCCACATTTTGCGGGAAGGTGGCTGTTAATTTTCCCGAAGGGTTCACATCGCCAAACAGTACATCAGTTATTGCTTTTGCCGTTTCTGTACCACCAAACCAGACATTTAAAATGGCCGGTACGTTTTGCTGCTCCCAGTTCAGTACCAGTGGCCTGCCGGTAAACAAGACCAGTACAACAGGTTTACCTGTTTTTAACAGGGCTTGTAACAAACGCTGCTGAACTTCCGGGATTTCCAGGTTGGTACGGCTGGAGGCTTCGCCGCTCATTTCAGAACTTTCACCTAATGCAGCAATAACTACATCTGCAGTTTTGGCCAGTTCCACAGCTTCTTTTATCACTTCTGCTTCAGGGCGGTTGTCTCTTGGAATGTCGCGGCCAAACATGGTGGCACGCTGCTGGTAGGCCTCATCTGTTACCAGGTTTGAACCCAGGCAGTGTACCACTTTTACCTGTTTGCCCAAAACGGCCTTCATGCCTGTTAAAAGAGAGGCGGTATTGGCCAGGTCGCTGTTTACACTCCAGGTACCAGGCATATTGGCCCCTGTATTGGCCAGGGGGCCTATTAAAGCTATGGTACCCGTTTTTTTAAGGGGCAAGGTCTGGTTTTCATTTTTCAGAAGCACAAAAGATTCGGCAGCTACCTCTCGGGCAAAAGCAAGGTGTTCAGGTTTTAAAATTTCCGTTTTAGCCCTTTCTTCATTGCAATAACGGAAAGGATCGTCAAATAAGCCCAGCTTATATTTGGCCTCTAAAACCAATCTGCAGGCTTCATCAATGCGTTGTGCTTTTACTTTGCCTTCCTGTACAGATTTTTTCAGGGTGGTTAAAAAGCCTTCGCCAACCATGTCCATGTCTACACCTGCGTTAATGGACAGGGCCGATACGGCTTTCAGATCGCCCAGGCCATGGTCTATCAGCTCGTTAACCGCAGTATAGTCGGTAACCACAAGACCTTTAAACCCCCATTCTTTACGCAAAAGATCAGTCATGAGCCATTTGTTTGCAGTGGCAGGCACTCCATTGATGTCGTTAAAGGAGGTCATGATACTGCCTGCGCCCGCATCAAGCGCAGCTTTATAGGGCGGCAAGTATTCATTATACATGCGATCCAGACTCATATCCGTGGTATTGTAGTCTCTGCCCGCTTCTGACGCCCCGTATAAAGCAAAATGTTTTACACAGGCCATCATGGTATTGTATTTAGCAAGGTCATCACCCTGGTAGCCTTTTACCATGGCCCTGGCAATTTCTGAGCCCAGATAGGTGTCTTCTCCTGAACCTTCAGAAATACGGCCCCAGCGGGGGTCCCTGGAAATATCGACCATGGGCGAGAAGGTCCAGTTCAGCCCATCTGCTGTAGCTTCTATGGCGGCAATCCGGGCTGTTTTTTTGATCATTTCCATGTTCCAGGTACTGGATAAGGCCAGCGGAATAGGGAAAGTAGTTTTGTATCCATGGATCACATCCTGACCAAATATGATAGGTATTTTGAGCCGGGTCTGATTAACGGCTATTTCCTGGGCCTTACGGATGCGTGCAGGGGTGGTTAAGCTAAAAATACCTCCTACCTGTCCTTTCTTGATTTTACTTTCTACATCGGTGCTTACTACCGAGCCCGTAGTAGCTTCGCCACCGGTAAGCAGATTTAGCTGCCCGATCTTTTCGTCTAATGTCATTTTTGACATCAGGTTACTGATGAAGGTATTCATTTGCTGATGGGTAGCTTTGCCCGTTTTTTTGGTTTGGGCAAAAGTTATATGGGCAGTAAAAATGAGCGTAAGGATAAATAAGTTAGCTATTTTCATGGTGGTGTGTGTTCGTTTGTGCTGTTAGTTTTTGATGACAGGTTTCTGGAGAGCGGGACTTTTGAAATGCAGGCTGCGCAGACCATTTTGTACCTCGGGACTGCTCATAAAAAGTTTCCAGAGCAAGCCACTTCGGTAATTTTCGATCATCACAATGATCGGTCCCTGATCAATGGCCAGGTGGGATTTTGCATACCAGTTTTTTTCTTCACTAAAGGCATCAATGAAACCATATTCAGTCCATAACTTATCGCCCATGTTAAAATAGAAATGTTTTAAGACCTGCATAGATTCTGCAGGTGTATAAGGAAAGGAAGATAAAGCTGCGGTAGGGGTAATTACAGCATCATCGTTAGTTGGAGAATGTGCAGCATAGCCAGCCCAGCTATCGCTGGCTGTTAAACCCCAGCTATTGGCACCGTAGCCCTTGTATTTTTTAGGATTATCGATACAATAAGCCCTGTTGATCAGGGTGTGGTTCCTGTTCTGTTCCCAGTAATCGGCACCGGCATCATTTAAACCACGGGGATCGAGGCCGGTAAAAGAGTAATGGGCAAAAAACAAAGGGCCACCATAGTCGAAGCCCAAAGGCAGGGTAATGTCGTAAAATTTTTTACCATTCAGGTAGGTGTTGTTGTTGGCAAAACCATCTTTATATACTTTGTAATCAATGCTATGGCGTGTTGAGGATGCTGCCAGGACGTAGGTAATGAGGCATTCATTGTATCCCTTGATGGGGTGGTCCATAGCCCAGCCGTTGTCGGGGCTCCAGTGCCAGTACAGCACGTGCTGGTTTTGGGTAAACCAGTCCCATTCTATGGCATTCCACATTTCGTTTATTTTACTTCTGATACTGTTTTCGACCGGGTTGTCTGCCGTATAATACTGGCGCGCAGTAAGCAGGCCCTGAAACAGTAAGGAAGTTTCTACAATGTCGGCCCCATCATCTTTAAGGCTAAACCTGATGGTCTTGCCTGTTTCTCCGTTCAGCCAATGTGGAAATGCGCCATGGTACATATCTGCTTTATATAGGAAATCGACAATCTTTTTTGTTCTTGCAGCGGCCTGTTCGCGGGTAATGAACTTTCTTTCGGCAGCCACAATGATGGCCATTACGCCAAATCCGGTGCCGCCGGTGGTAACCACTTCAGGGCCATAATTTAAGGTAGTATTGCTGCGTTCGCGGGCCATACCGCTTACCGGATGTCCAAAATCCCAGAAATAGCGGAAGGTTTGTTTTTGTACCAGGTCTAACAGCTGTTCGTCGTTCAGGTCTTTCCTGATTTTCATTTCAGGCTTTATGCCTTCATTTTTATTGGGCAGTGTTTTTACCTGGGCATAAGTAGAGCTTGTAAAAAGGGTTAAAAGTAAAAACAGGTAAAATAAGTTTCGTTTCATGTTAAAGTGTAATTTATAAATTAGGGCTGTTAAAACCCAGTTTAAGCAAGCCCGATTTAACTTCCGGCGCAGTCATAAACAAATTCCATAGCAATTTGCTGCGGTAGTTTTCGATCATAATGACAATTGGCCCCTGGTCTATGGCAAGAGTTTGGGTGTCAAACCATTTTTCCTGTAGCGAGAAGGCATCTACAAAGCCATAGTCCTTAAAGAGTTTGTCGCCCAATTTGTAATAAAAGAATTTTAAGGCCTGCATAGATTCTACAGGTGTATAAGGGAAAGAAGAAAGGGCTGCTGTTGGTGCAATTACACCACGGTCGTTAGCTGGAGAGCTTGCTGCATAACCATTAGGAATATCGCTGGCGGTAAGTCCCCAGCAGTTCTCGCTATAACCGGCATATTTTTTAGGATTGTCTGCACAGTATTTATAATTGATGAGGGTATGCGCCCTGTTCTGTGTTTCGTAATTGGCATAAGTATCTGTTAAGCCCATAGGATTCAGGCCGAGAAAGGAATAATGGGCGAAAAACAGCGGACCACCATTGGCAGTGCCCAATGGCAATGGTATGCCATAATAGCTGTTGCCATTTTTTATGGCACCGTTTTTTGCCCAGCCTATATCGTACACCGATTTGGGGATGCTATGGGTAGGGGAAGATGCGGCCAGCACATAAGTGATCAGACATTCGTTATATCCGCTAATGGGCAGGTTCATTTCCCAGTTGTAATCCGGGCTCCAGTGCCAGTACAATACATCACTGTTGTTTTTACGGTACCAGTCCCATTCCACTCCGTTATAAATGGAGGTAATGTCATTCCTTAAAGCGGTTTCGGCAGCATCACTGCCAGTAAAATACTGGCGTGCGGTAAGCAAACCCTGCATCAGCAGGGAAGTTTCTACCAGGTCGCCGCCATTGTCTTTTGTACTAAAGGGCAATGCGGCCCCGGTATTGCCATCCAGCCAGTGGGGGTAAGCCCCATGAAAACGGCTGGCTTTGTTTTTTAAAAAATCTACGATTTTCTGCATTCTTGCCAGGCCCGCGGCACGGGTAATAAAACTGCGGTGTACACCGGTAACCAGCGCCATAACACCAAATCCGGAACCACCGGAAGTTACTGTATTGCCGGAAGTGCTCCTTTCACGGGCCAGGCCACTTACGGGATGTCCGAAATCGTAAAAGTATTTAAAAGTCTGTTGCTGGATCAGTGTAAGCAGTTCATCATCAGAAATCCGAGGACATTTATCAGTATCGTCAAAACCGGTACTGAGGCTGATCCTTACCGGATTGAGCAGTCGTCCACCCTTTGCCGGTTTTATGGCATTGGTTATTTCGAGGTGATAACCGGCAAAGGACAAAAAGTTGTTTTGTGGGGTAATGCTGAGGGTTTTATCTGCATCCTGTAAAGCCTGGCTAAAGGCCACATTTGCGCCGGCTGCATCGGTAAGTTTAACACCTGCAGCTATTGTTGCCGGATCTATCGCTTCTGTAAAGCTGAATTTGATAACCGGTTTTCCATTTACCTCATAATTTAAAGTGCCATTGTAAGCTCCGTTTACGGTAAAGGATAAGGAGGTATCGGTAGCTGACACGCCCGATTCTTTGCTTTTACTGCAACTGGCAAGCAGTAGCAAAAGACAGGAACATCCGGTGTAAAACAATAGCTTTTTAAATTGGGTCATAGGGTTCAAATGGTGTTTAATGAGCGGAGCTGCATGTTGTAGCTCCGCTACATATTTATTTTCCGGCAAGGCCTAATTTATAAATGGCCTGGATGTGTGCGTCTGTTAAAGCAATGTTCCAGACTTTCAATTCGTCAATTCTGCCAGTCATTGCTGCAAAACTTACATCGGTACTTACGCTTTTGCCAGGTATAACATTATAGTTTCCTCCAATGATCACTTCGCTTGGCTCATAGGATTTAAAGAGTGCAGTTCCAAGGCCTCTGCTAAAAAAGGCGCCAACCCTTATGCCATCGGCCCAGATGTTAAATACACCTGTAGTACCTTCATAGGTCAGCAAAAGGTGTGTCCATTTACTCGCACCTATTTTTGGGGTCAGGTAAGGAAAATAATTGGCATCACCAGGGTTATCCCTTTTGGTATTGACATTGTCCTGCATGCCACCACTTACTGCTGTAAAAGTTGGATTGATCTTGAGCTCATCCGTATTGCTGGCCGGAAAACTTTGGGTATTTAAAATGAAATTGATGTTTCCGTTAAATATACCTGGACGCGCCAACTGGAAGACCATGGTTTTTTTTGAACCATTGTTCAAAATCTGTACCCATGTACTGATGGTAAAATTGGCAAAAACATCTGTTTTAAATTTGGCAAACTGTGTGGCATAATAAAGGTAGCCGGCGCTGAGGCTGAGGGCCTTGCCTTTAACACCACCATCAATAAACGAATTGCCGGCTGCTGTTGTTGGGGCAGTACCGCTGATTTTCTCATTGTTTGTGCCATCGAAATCCCAGTAAGCAATCAGATTTGCCGAAGCAACTTCATCGGAATTGTTATAGCCATCAATCGTCCCCGCATATTTTGATGCGTCTGCATCGGGCAGGTTATTTGGATTGCCGTCTTTTTTACAGGAACTGATTAGGAGCCCGACTGTAAGGGAAAGAACGCAATAATTGAAATATGATATTGAAAACTTCATGTTCGTATATTTTTAATGATTAATAACCAAAATTTTGTTTCAATACACCCTTGCTGATCTCTATCTGTGCAAAAGGGATAGGTAAGAGTTCGTGCTTGCCGGTAACGAAATTTTTCCCTGCATTTTGCAGTACCTGTCCGGCAATGCCCCAGCGTACCAGGTCAAAGAAACGCTCATGTTCCATGGCTAGCTCAACCCTTCTTTCGTGGCGGATGATCTCGCGCAGCTGCGCCTGATCAGTTACCGTGATGTCTGGTAAAATACCCGGAGTTGTTCCTCTTGCTCTTTTTCTTACACTGTTCAATGCATCTAGCGCAGCAGTGGTATTTGCGGTGCCACCTACTTCATTTGCAGCTTCTGCATACATCAGTAATACATCTGCATAACGCAGGATCCGGATGTTCATCCAATAGCTGAAATTGTCAAGCAGTGCATTTCGCGTTGCAGGATTACTGTGTACTTTGTGGTTGTACCTGGTATTTGGTAAACCGGTAGGAACAACTTCACCAAAAACTGAGGTGCCTCCGGCGTATAAAATGGTTCTGGCTTTACGTGGATCGCCGGTTTCATAAGTACCTTCGAGTTGTGGACTTGGGATATTAAAGCCCCAGCCAAGGTTCCAGATACCTGTTCCCCTTACACCCTGGATACTTGCAAACTGGCTTCCGAAACTTCTTTTTTCCGTCAGGTTAGCTGTTGCCTGAATTTCGAATACAGATTCTTTACTGTTTTCACCTGTTTCTTTAAAAATATCATCATATGGAGTGCTTAGGTTGTACTGTTGTGAGGTAATAACCAGGTTAGCGGCACTTTGGGCAGCTGCCCAGTTTTGACGGGTAAGGTATACTTTGGCCAGTAAGCCGTTCGCCGCACCTCTGGTTGCTCGTCCGGGAAACTTGCTTGGATCCCAGCTTAAGGGCAGGTTGGTTCCGGCAAACTGCAGGTCACTTTCAATTAAGGTATAGGTAGCGGCCGGTTCACTTTGGGCAACGTTAGATTGGGCAACGGGATCATCAAATACTTTGTCTATCAGGGGCACCCTGCCAAATAAGCGTACCAGCATGAAATAGGCATAGCCACGCAAAAATTTAGCTTCTGCTTCTGCAAATACTTTTGATTCTGCTGGTGTGCCCGGGTCAAGATCTTTAGCTACCTTATCCAGCACAATATTGCTCTTGTTTACGATATTGAAGTAGCCTCTCCAAAGATCATTTGCCAGGACATTACTGGTGGTAATGTTGAAATTGTCCATTTCAAGTGAGGTAGGGCCATCGGTAGGTGTACTGCCTTTATCAGCATCGTCACTTCTGATACCGGTTGCAGCAATAAATCCGCTTCCAGAGGCATCATATGAGCGCAGGATGTCATAGGTGGCAAATATTTCCGAATCAAATGGACCTGATCCTTTAGGATAGGGATAGGTGTCGGAAGTGTATGTTCCTTGTGGATCGCGATCCAGGAAGCTTTTTTTACAACTCGCCAGTAAGGTAATTGCTGCGATACTAAAAAGCATCAGACAGAAATTTTTATTGTTAAATGTTTTCATCTTCTTTTAATAAGGATTCCATTAAAATGTTGCATTGATACCAAATGTGTAAACTGCCGGAATTGGATATACTCCATTGTCAGCACCACCACCAAGTACATCACTGATCGGTGCTTCAGGCGAATATCCGGTAGTTTTTGTCCAGGTATGGATGTTCTGTCCACTCACATACAAACGGAGGTTTTTAACACCTGCTTTTGCCAGCATAGCTGGTTTAAAGGTATAACCCAATTGTACGGTACGCAGACGGAAGTAATCTCCCGGCTCCAGGTAATAGCTGCTGAACAGGTAGTTGTTGAGTCTGCCTTTCTGTAAAATGGGTTCAACGTTACTGGTTCCTGGCCCTGTCCAGGCATTTAATCTGTTGGTTTCAAAGTTCAGGTCAGCAAAAGTTGCGGTACGGCGCTGGGTGTATACTTTATTGCCGGCAACACCTTGTCCCTGTAACAAAACATCGAAACCTTTGTAGCCTAAGTTCAGGTTCAGGCCATAACTCCAGGCAGGAAAGGGAGAACCTAGCTTAATCCGGTCGGCAGGTGTGATCTTACCATCACCATCTGTATCCTGATAGGCAATATCACCAGGGAGTGAGTTGGATAGCCTGGCCATTTTGTCCAGATCGGCAGTCGATTGATAAATGCCTATTTGCTTATATCCATAAAAGTGACCTATCGATTCTCCGGTAATGGTCCTGTTTGCACCGCCATTTCCGGTTAGCAGGAAGTTAAT
Organism: Pedobacter heparinus DSM 2366; assembly: GCF_000023825.1. Lineage (NCBI taxonomy): Bacteria > Pseudomonadati > Bacteroidota > Sphingobacteriia > Sphingobacteriales > Sphingobacteriaceae > Pedobacter > Pedobacter heparinus. The sequence continues at coordinate 4,345,341 of NC_013061.1, read as the reverse complement.
GTTATTTCCGATGGATACGACTTCGTTTTTATTGTAACTAAAATTAGGTGTGATATTATAGGTGAAATCACTGCCGATTTTATCATTCCACCCCAGGGCCACCTCAATTCCTTTATTGGATATAGTGCCCAGATTGGTACGGTAAGGATAGCTTCCGCTAGTATTCAATAAAGTGATCTGGGTAATGATGTCTTTTGTTGTACGGTCATATACATTAATTTCTGCGCTTAAGCGGCTGTTCAAAGCTTTCAGATCCATTCCCAAGTCTAATCCTCTTACTACTTCCCATTTCAGGTTTGGATCTGCAATATAGGCAGGTGCAATGCCGGGATAAATGTTGTCGCCGAACACGCCCGAGCCAGAGGTGGTAACACCTGGTCTGAAGATATTGGGAGGTAAGCCCTGTCCGTTACCTGTTGTTCCCCATGAACCACGAAGTTTCAAAAAGTCAACACCTTTAATGTTTTTGAAGAAGCTTTCTTCGGAGAGCACCCATCCCAAACCAATACCGCCAAAATTACCCCAGCGGTTTTGAGGGGCAATACTGGACAGCCCGTCTCTTCTATAAGTGGCATTTATCAGGTATCTGTCTTTATAAGCATAGTTTACCCTTGCAAAATAACCCATTGAGGCCCTTTCTTCACCACTACCGGTTACACCACTTGGATTGCTTTTGTCGGCAATGCCAATGTACCAGTAAGCAGGGTCATCTGGAATATTTAGCCCGATGTCTGTCCGGTCCCCGGAAAGTTTAGTCTCACTTCTGAAGATAGAAGTAAAACCTGCAACAGCTGTTACCTTATGGTCGTTATTAAAGGTGTTTTCATAAGTTATTGTGTGGTCCTGCTGAAACTTTCTGAATTCGTCAGCTCCCTGTCTTACCGAAGTACGGGCATTTGGATTGTCGAATCTGGTGGTAGGGATATTGCCTTCTCCTAAATAGATAACAGTAAAGGGCAGGCCTGTATATCCCCGGTTATTGTTGAAACCAAGGTCGGTATAAAACTGCGACCTCCATTTAAATTTTTTCAGGAAAGTAACATCGGCGAAAAGGTTTCCGACTACCCGGTAACCTTTGTTAATGCTGTTTCTGTCGTTTTGGTAAATCCTGGCTACCGGATTACCAACCTGGCCCCGCTGAAATCCAGGCATGGCATAATAAGCAGTTTCACTTTCCCTGATGCCAACTATCGGGGCTGCCCATAATGCATTGTTCAGATCTCCGCTCGAGTTGTTCAGAATCCAGTGTGTTCCTGTTATATCTGCGCCAATTTTAATGTTATCATTTATTCTTATTTCCTCGTTTACCCGGGCTACATATCTTTGATACTTTCCAAATTTAACTACACCTTCCATTGTATTGTATCCCAGGTTGATCAATGTGGTTGATTTTTCACCGCTATTGGAAATGCTCAGGTTATTGTTGCTTTGAAAGGCTGATTGGAGGATTTCTTTCTGCCAATCGGTATCTGCAGTATAATTGGTATAATCGTAAGATCCCAATCCGGAATTAGCGAGTAGGTTGTTGTACAATTTAATGAATTGTGCTGCATTGGTTACATCAATGGTATTCAATACTTTTTGTACACCGGCAGAACTTTGAAGGTTAATGGTGGTTTGTCCTTTAGCTGCCCGTTTTGTGGTAACTACAATCACACCGTTTCCTCCCTGCAAACCAAAAATAGCTATAGAAGAAGGGTCTTTTAATACTTCAATGCTTTCTATATCTGCGGGATTGATGTAATCGATATTGTCCTGATGCACGCCGTCAACTACATAAAGAGGATTGTTGCCTCCTGATGTTGTGCTGTTTACCCCCCTGATCCTTACGGTAGGTGCGGCACCGGGTGTGCCACTGTTTACAACGGTTAAACCGGCTACTTTACCCTGTAAAGAAGATAGAGGATTGGTGTTTGGCATTTTTGCCACTTCGTCGCCTTTGATCTGTGTAATTGCTCCTGTTAGATCACGTTTTCTTTGCGTGCCATAACCTACTACAACTACACCTTCAAGGTCTTGGGAGGCAGAGGAAAGCACGACATTAATTGTGGTTTGATTGCCGATCTGCATTTCACGGCTGGTATACCCAATGGATGTGAAAACCAGGGTTGCATTTGCAGGTGCGCTGATGGCATATTTGCCCATTGCATCTGTGGTTGTTCCTTTCTGGGTTCCTTTTACCTGTACACTGACACCAGGTAGCGGCAGTTTATCTGCTAAATCTGTTACTACACCAGTTACAGTAAGGTCCTGTGCTTGTGTTACGCTCGTAAAAAGAAAACAGAGAAAAGTTAAAACTGAAAGTTTTGTAAAGATTCTTTTCATACTATTTGGTTATTTAAATGTTAGATAAAGCTCCGGTACTATTGTGGGGAATACAAAAAAAGTGCCTCTACATTAATACATCATCAGCAGATTTTGCACTATCTCATCTATGCTTTCTACATTCGTTTTTGGTATAAAAACGATGTTTTTTAAGCCACAAACAGAAATTTACTACTACAACAATATTGTTTTTTAAGGCTAAAATAATTACACCCTGAAAGCGGTGATGAGAGGTAATGATGTAGTGTTACAGCTCCATCAGGAACTCTACAAGGTTCTTGTCATGGGGCACATCCAGCTTTTTACGCAGTCTGTAACGCCGTATTTCTACACCTCTTAAAGAAATGTTCAATAAAGATGCCATTTCTTTACTGCTCATGTTCATGCGCAGGTAAGCACAAAGTTTAAGATCGTTGGGTACCAGATCGGGATGGTTTACTTTCAGTTTTTTAAAGAAGCTCTCGTGGGCTTCGTTGAAGCTGCTTTCAAAAAGGTTCCAGTCGCGTTCATCATTCATACCTTCATCTATTACCTTCTGGATTTTTCTGAGCTGATCTTCGGCAAGCGGTTTTCCGCTTTCATCTTTCAGTTTAAGGATTTCCTGGCTCAGCTTCTGCAGCAGTTCATTTTTGTAAACCAGGCTCATGGCCGAGTTGGCCAGTTCCCTGTTCTTGCCCGCCAGTTCGGCCTGGAGTTTCTCTGTCTGCAATTTGATGATCTGCTTTTCTGTTGCTTCAGCTTCTTTTTTAAGGAATGCCTCTTTCTCTGCCTGTAATTTATCAGATATGGCCCGCTGATCTTTTCTTAGCTTACGCTCATAAAGCCGTTTAAAGGTAAAGAGCAGCAATATAAACAGGATAAGATATAAAGCAATGGCCCAGTTACTGGCATAAAATGGAGGGTGTATGGTAAACCTGAACTCGGTAACCTTACTAACCGTGCTCTCGTTGATGCGTGCCCTTACTTTAAAGACATAACTACCCTGGCCCAGGTTGGTGAAATCTTTTTGTGAGGCTGCACTCCAGTCAGACCATTGTTTGGAATAACCCTCCAGATAGTACTGAAATTTAATTTTGGATTGCCTGTACCAGGGCAGGGCAAAAGAAATACGGATGCTGTTGCGGCTAAAAGGAATCTCAATTTCAGTATCCTTGTCGCCAAACTCGCTGATCGTATGGTAGGTATCGGTGATGTCCTCAATTTTTCGGATGAGTACCTGGGGGAGTATTGTATGGTTTTTCCCATTTCGGTTTTCAGTGGCGTTGTAAATGACAAAACCATCGTCCACGCTCATCAGATAGATCTTATCGCTTATTTTGCTGATGTTTTCATAGTACTGTACCATCCTGCCGTCCAGGATGCTGAAAGTGCTGGAATCTACCTGGACTTTTCCTGGTTCCAGTAAGTGCACAAGTCCCATTTTTCCATGGTTGATGAACCAGTATTTTTTTGAGCCCGCATCAATGATCTTATTGGCACCGGCAAAACTGCCCAGTTCCTTGTTCAGTGTTGTGTATTTGGTAAAACGGTTGCTGATCTCGTCGTAAATAAAAAATCCTTCATCTGAAGAAAAAACCAAACGGTTTTCCAGCGTGAAGATATTGATGTTATAATCCCCCGGCAGGCCATTCCTTTCATCATAGGTTTTTATGGTGGTGACCTTTTTAAAGTCCGGACTGAGGCTTAGCTTATACAGGCCCTTGTAGGCATGGCTTACCCAAATGTCGCCCCTGGTATCCTGCTCTACATAACGGGAAGGTTCTCCAAAATTCTCTATCTTATGCCAGAATACCCATTGTCCGGCTCCATCTTTTTTAAACAGCACCAGCCCGTTATAAGTGCCCTGAATTAAAAAATTGGGATTTGAGTGTAGTTTTTTGATGGTCCAGCCCCCTTTTACCGTCGAAATGTTTTCCAGTTTATTACCCGTTACCTTAAAAGTACCATCATTGTGGCCACAAAATAACTGGTCGTCTATTAAGGTAAGGTCCCATACCTGACCCTGTGAATTGGGGATCAGTTTGAAATCGAAGGTATTGAAAAGGTTTCCCCTTCCGGATGCCCAGGTACTGTAAAATAGGCCCTGGTTGGTGCCCAGGTAAATGTTGTTTTTATAGATCAGGCTGGAGTATACCGTTCCGAACTGTCCTGTTTTATCAAAGTAAAAGTACAGGGGTGAATTGAGTTCTATCCGGTCTATCCCGTTATCGAGACCGGCCCACAGGTTCTGGTCCTGATCGGCATATAGGCTCAGTACCGTATTGTTTTGCAGGCCACTCGATTTATTGATACGCTGTACGATGTTTCCCGTCTCGTCTATGATGATCAGACCGTTCAGAATGGTGCCGTAAGCATAATAGCGGTCCTGTATACGTGTACCATTGTTTAACTGGTAGGTTTTAAGGAAGGTATTTGCCGGAGTGTTTAAGGGGTTAAAGTTTTCACCGTTATATACAAAAAGCCCATCTTTACTTGTACCGATCAAAAGGCTGCCGTTTTGATAGGGCAGTATAGACAATACACCTTTTGGCAGGACTAAGCCGTTGTTTTTTAAGGGGATTAATTTGTTGCCTGTAAGCTCAAAGAGCCCCTTCCCATTTACTTCCACATAAAAACGCTGGCCAACCTGGTGCAGAAAAAGGAGCGATTGCTGTGCCGTAACTACACTGATCTTTTTGTTCTCGTAAATATAAATGGCCGAGAAGGATTGAAAGATGACTTTTTTGCCAAAGGTATATATTTTCCAGATCTCGTCTTTAAGCCGGTGCGGATGGGGGATAAGGTTGGTTAAAGAAGTGTAGCTAAGGTGTTTGTTTTTGTCCGACCAGTAGCCGAATTCACCAAATCCGCCAGTGTAAATGGTGCCGTCTGCAGCGGTAGCTACCGAACGTACAATTTGCCGGTTAGGCAGTTTGTACTGCTGCCAGTATTTGCCGTCAAAGCTGAGCAGACCCTGGGCATTGCCAAAATACATGATGCCGTATTTGTCTTTGGCTATAGACCAGTTCTGATTACCCGAAAGGTAAACCGATTTGGGATAGTTTTGCACATAAGGAACCCCGATACGTTGTATGTTATCTGCCGTTGCAAAAAAAGGTAAGAGTAAAGCGAGATAAAATAAAAGGTATTTAAGGCCAGAGTGCTTCATGAATAGCTAAGATAGTTATTTCTTCGCTACGTTTACCGGCTGGGGGACTTTTACATAATACCCTGTTCCATCGTATTTGCGTTTACGCGGATTGCTGGTGCAGGCAACAGAACAGCAGCCCTGTAGTTCCTCGCCACACTCGTCACATTGTGTAATGTGCTCATTACATTCCGGATTGGCACAGTTGATCATTTTGGGCGTTGTTTTGCCACAGTTAAAACATTTGGAAACCACGGTAGGGTTTACCGTGTTTACATCTACCGCAATACGGTTGTCGAACACATAGCACTTGCCTTCAAAATCCTCACCACCTGCTTCCTTGCCATACTTAATGATGCCACCATGCAATTGGTACACCTCATTAAAACCATGGTGTAAGAGCAATGCCGATGCTTTTTCACATTTGATACCGCCGGTGCAATAGGTCAGGACTTTTTTATCCTTGTATTTGGCCAGCTCGTTGATCTTATCAGGAAACTCCCTGAAATTCTCGATATCGAGGGTAAGGGCATTTTTAAATTTACCCAGGTTATGCTCGTAGTTGGAACGTACATCCAGGATCACTACATCGTCCTGGTCTATCATTTTCTGGAATTCTGCAGGTTCCAGATGTTTGCCTGTCTGCCTGTTCGGATCGATGATGTTCGGATCCCTGAGTCCGGAGTGCACAATTTCCGCTTTGTAGCGGCAATGCATTTTAATAAAGGATGGTTCTTCAACATCGTCTATTTTGAAGTCTGTTTTTGCGAAGCGCTCGTCGGCTTTTACAGCAGCCATATATGCTTCGCAGGCTTCCTGTGTGCCCGAAACGGTGCCATTCAGGCCTTCGTCGGCCACTATGATCCGGCCCACAAGACCCAATGATTTACAAAATTTGAGGTGATCGTCGGCAAACTGTTCTGCCCCGGCTATATGACTATAGCAGTAGTAAAGTAATGTCTGGAATTTTTTCATATTTCATTGATACCGATGCAAACGGCGTTTAATGCAGTGCAAAAGTGCAAAAAAAACCATTCTCTTCCAAGTCTGGCATCTTTGCGAAGGGCAACAGCACCCAGGCTTTGTCAGAGCAGGTTTTTTTGGGGGTTAAACAGGACCTGGATTGGAAGAGCGGTAAAGGGGTTTCAAAGTTTGTAACAAATTAACTGCCGGTAAGCTAAAAGGTGCTTTAATTTCCCCTTTTAGGGGGGACATTAAAGCTATTGGTCCGGAGCTGGCGTTATTTATGTAGGATAATTGTTAAATTTGCCTATTGCAATTAGAACAAGTATACTAACTAACTTTTTTAAACATAAGATGATTAAAATTTCAATGAAACCATTGTGGTTGGCTGCAGGTCTGCTCTTTGGTTCAACTGCTGGTTTTGCACAGGACAACCTTGTAAACTCACTAAAAAACAACCAGAGCGCAAATAGTGCCAACAGCTTTATTTTTACGCCTGTAATTAATGCAGAGGCAACTTCAATAAAGGACCAAAAATCTTCTGGTACCTGCTGGAGCTACAGCACCAATTCATTCCTGGAATCAGAAATGATCCGTATGGGTAAAAAGCCTGTCGACCTTGCCGATCTTTTTACTGCGCGTAATGCTTATATCGAAAAAGGGATCAATTATGTACGCATGCATGGGGCCCTAACTTTGGGTGATGGCGGTGCCTGTCACGATGTGATCAATATGTTTGCCAAATATGGCGCATTGCCACAGGAAGTTTATAACGGTAATAATTATGGTAGCCCCGGTTCGTCTGACAGGATGAACAAGCTGACAGAAGCGATCCTGAAAAAAGCTGTTGCGGGTAAATTTGATCCGAGCTGGAAAGCAAAATATATTGCCACTATTGATTCCTGCATGGGTGCTGTACCGGAAAAATTTACTTATGAAGGTAAAGAATATACCCCTAAAACTTTTGCCAAAGAAGTTGTAGGGATCAACCCGGCCGATTATGTGGAACTTTCTTCGTTTACTACCAGTCCGTACTATGAAAAAACCGTACTCATGGTACCCGACAATTGGTCGTACGATCAGGTATACAATGTGCAAATGAATGACATTACCTCGATTATTGACAATGCGCTTAAAAAAGGGTTTACTGTGGCCTGGGCAACGGATGTAAGTGAAAAAGGTTTTAGCTGGAAGAACGGTGTAGCTTATGTGCCGGAAAAAGATTTTGATAATATGTCTGCCGATGAAAAGAAAACCATGTTTAACGGTCCAAAACCAGAGAAGGAGATTACAGTAGACATGCGTCAGACAGCTTTTGATGATTATGAAACAACGGATGACCATGGGATGCAGATTACGGGTATTGCCAAAGATCAGGCGGGTAAAGAATACTATATTGTTAAAAATTCTTGGGGCGTTTCCAACGATTATAAAGGATATTTATACGTAACCAGAAATTTTGTAAAATACAAAACTACAGCATTCTTACTGCATAAAAACGGCATTCCGTCAGATCTGAGAAAAAAAATGAAGATCTGATTAAGGTTGAGCTATACAGGAAGGGAGGTTACATTCGTAGCCTCCTTTTTTATTTTAAAACCCATAGGAGAACCTGAAACCATGTTCAACTCTTTTGCTTCCGTCATAAGCAAATCCATAAGCTGCACGGAAAATTAATCGTTGTAGGCCAAAGTAAAACTCAGTATAATTTCTCTTTAAAGGCTGACTTAAGTAGCTGGCCCCAACAAGCTCTTCCAGTTTCAGTTTGCGCAGCAATGGTACTTTATTGGTCAGCAATCCTGAAAAGTTATGCTCAAAATGTGCCTCCAGGTATTCCCGGTCAGTACTAAAGATATAGAAATCAAGGAAAAGGAACTTTCTGAGATCGGGCGTAGAAAACAGGGAATTGTTTCCTCTGAAGTGTTTAAATTCAGGATAAAATACTTTGTTGTTGTTCAGGAACTTCCCTACACCTGCAACAAAGGATGAATAACCCCAAAGGCCACTACTGATCCTGTTTTGTGAAACTTCCAAAGACGCCAGATCGTAGTTTACATCGCTGCTCAATACATTGTGAATACCTTTCTTGTAAGACAGTTCGATGACCGGGTATTTGGATGGCTGATAAAATTTGCCATCAGGCCGCGTAATGAATTCTTGCCCGATCGTATAATTTAAAGTAGCATTTAAAGTCAGTGCCCTATAGGTTGGGAACAGTGGTGTTTCTGTTTCAGGCGTAAAGGGGTTGTTAGAGGTAAATTCTTCGCCTTTTAAATCCTTAATCTTAAAATGAGTGGTGTTTATCAGATTGGTATTGCGGGAATAGTCAAGGCCCAGTGTAGCCTGAAGTCCGTTGGCCAGTTCTTTTGTAGCCCCTATATTAACGAATTCCTTTTTATAGAATTTGGAAAAATTGGTTTCAAAAAATAAGGAGTTGATAGAGTTGCCCAGCAAACTCATGGAGCCATAATTGTTAAGATCGTAAATACCCGATCCGGCACTGAAGCTAATATTTGCCCGTTTAACCGGGTTGTAATAATAATTGGCTGCCAGGCTTCCTGTAAAGGTCTTATTAGAGAAGCCATACCTGGCTTCGGGCCTGATATTGTAATAACTGCGGTCTTGCAGGCCTTTAGTATACGTTACACCATATTTAAGGGCAAAGCCTTCAACGGTATTGTAAAATATAGAACGGTATAGCGGATCAAATTTATAGTATTTTCTTTCAAAACGGTTGTTGATGGTGTAACCTGTTACGGCAAGTTTAACCAGGCCAAATTTGTTGTTTACCCTTTCCAGCGAATCAAGATATCGTTTTGAGGTTTTAAGGACAGCAATACTATCCTTACGTACATAATCCCGGCTTTCCTCCTGTGTAAGCGGAATAGGTCGGTTGTTTAGCCAGAACAGGGAGTCTTTTTTGTTTACCGCCCTGGAGATTTTGAGGATTTCGCCGGTAAAGTAGTTTTTAGGGAAATCGGGCCGGATGTTATAATTGCTGTAAACACCTATGTAATAACCTTCAAATTTAAACCCAAATACATTTCCGTTAAACCGGAAGTTGATGTTGGAAGGCATATAGGTGTTTTCTACCTTTAGAAACTGTTGGGTGATGTTTAAGGTGTCGAGCAAATTGATGCCTGTATTTTTTGTAAGGTAAACCTCTGCATTGACCAGGTGCCAGCTATCGTCACTGATATAGATAATGCCCCTGAACACCGGATCGTGGTCACGGCGCGGAATAAGCTGGATCTTGTTTACAGTAATTCCGTTCTCTGTGTTCACACCCAGCAGTTTGTACCGGTAGTACAGAAAGGCATTGTCTGAAATGGGAGAAACAAAGCCCCTGGAGCTAAGCTTGTCCTCAAGCAGGATGTTCTCGTAAAAATTGATGATGAGGTCTGACGCTTTATTGAAACTGAAGGCATTGTTCCTGCCTGCGATTTTAGAAGAGATCATTTCTTCATGGATCTTATCTGGTCGCTGGAAGGCAAATGTAGAGGTAGATTCAGATAAATAGAGGATACCCTTACGATTGGTATCCAGGTCGAGCATTTTTTGAACATCTCTGCCAAATACCTTTTTTGGTGCACCTACCAGTTTTTGAACACCTTTAATGTAAACATTGCTGGTATAAGCAGGTACTTCTGTTAAATGTGTTTTTCTATTTTTTATAGCCTGCCGTATGATGGCGTATGCAGGGTCTTCAGCATTTGCGCTAATGGTAACACCAGTGAGTGTATAAGCCTCGGGGCTAAGTATTATATTTTCCGAAACGTCACCGCTTATGGTTATTTCTTTTTCTATTGCTTTATAGCCAATGGCTTTGTATACAATGGTAAAGCTGCCCCTATCTATAGCCAGGCGGTAAAAGCCATCAATATTGGCAGAGGTGCCTTTAGTGGTGTTTTTGAGGTATACCGATGCAAAGGATACCGGCTGTCCTTCTGTGTCTTTTATGCTGCCGCTTAATTTAAATTGCTGGGCAAGCAAGGTCGTGATAGTCAGAATAAACAGTGCCAGCGTTAAAAATAGTTTCTTCATACAGAGGATTAGGCCTTAAATATCGGATAAGTTACCGGTAAATATAGTTAAATGTTAAATTTGTAAAAGGCCCCGTTATTTTAGGTTACCACCAGCAGGGGGTAATTGTATAACTTTGAGCGTATCAAATCACAACAATATGTATAAAACATTACAACCTGTTCTTGAACAAGAACTAGACCAAATAGAAAAAGATGGCTTATTTAAACGGGAACGTATCATTGTGACCCCACAGGGTGCAGATATAAAAGTGAGTACCGGACAGGAAGTGGTTAATTTTTGTGCAAACAATTACCTTGGGCTTTCGGCTGATCCCAGGGTAATTGATGCCGCCAAAAAGGCGATTGATAAATATGGTTATGGCATGTCTTCCGTAAGGTTTATTTGTGGTACCCAGGATGTGCATAAAGAATTGGAAGAAAAGCTTTCTAAGTTTTTGGGCACAGCAGATACCATTTTATATGCAGCGGCTTTTGATGCAAATGGCGGGGTTTTTGAACCTTTGTTTAATGATCAGGATGCCATTATATCCGATGAACTGAACCACGCCTCGATTATTGATGGGGTACGTTTGTGTAAGGCCAAACGCTTCAGGTATAAAAATGCGGATATGGCCGATCTGGAGCAGCAGCTGATTGCAGCGAAGGAGGCAAGGCACAGGATTATTGTAACGGATGGTGCATTTTCTATGGATGGTGTTGTGGCGCCTTTAGATCAGATCTGTGATCTGGCAGATAAATATGAGGCATTGGTAATGATTGATGAGTCGCATTGTACAGGATTTATCGGTAAAACTGGTCGTGGTACCCATGAACATTTTAATGTGATGGACAGGGTAGACATCATTACCGGTACGCTGGGTAAGGCTTTGGGTGGGGCGTCTGGTGGTTTTACCTCTGGCAGGAAAGAAATTATTGATATGCTGCGCCAGCGCTCGAGACCCTATTTATTTTCCAATACCCTTGCCCCGGCTATTGCAGGTGCTTCGGTTGCGGTGCTGGATCTACTTACCGAAACTACAGATTTGAGGGACAAACTGGAAAACAATACCCGGTATTTCCGTGAAAAAATGACTGAGGCAGGCTTTGATATTAAACCTGGAGTACATCCAATTGTACCTGTAATGTTATACGATGCTAAACTTGCACAGGAATTTGCTGCAAAAATGCTGGATGAAGGGGTGTATGTGATCGGCTTTTATTATCCGGTAGTTGGACAGGGCAAGGCCAGAATCCGTGTGCAGTTGTCGGCCGCCCATGAGCAGCATCACCTGGATAAAGCCATAGCTGCATTTACTAAGGTGGGGAAGGCATTGGGTGTAATATAAATTAGCTGTATATTTGTTCCCATGTTACAAGATAAGATAACACAATATACCGCCGAAATAAAGGCGTTTTCGACAAACATTGCTGATGAACTGGAGCAGTTCCGTATAAAATTCCTCGGCACAAAAGGGATTATAAAAGATATTTTTGATGAGTTTAAAGCCGTTTCTCCTGACGAAAAAAGAAGCCTGGGGAAAGTTTTAAATGAATTTAAGCAGCTGGCAGAAGCCAGGTATCAGGAGCTGAAAGACGCAGCCTTAACTACAGATACAGCTGCAGCATCTGGTCTGGATATGACTTTACCAGGAGAAGGTTTTGAAGTTGGCTCCCGCCACCCCCTGGCTTTGGTAAGAAGGGAGATCATTGAGATTTTTAATAAACTTGGATTTATAGTTGCAGAAGGACCGGAGATTGAGGACGACTGGCACAATTTCTCGGCATTAAATTTCCCGGAAGAACATCCGGCACGCGACATGCAGGATACCTTTTTCATTAAAAAAGGTGGAGAACATGGTGACATCGCGCTGCGTACACATACGTCCTCCGTTCAGGTCAGGATGATGGAGGCAGGAAAGCCACCATTCAGGGCCATTATGCCGGGACGGGTTTACCGTAACGAGGCCATATCTGCCAGGGCACATTGCTTTTTTCATCAGGTGGAAGGCCTGTATGTAGACGAGCATGTCTCTTTTGCCGATTTAAAGCAGACCCTGTTCTATTTTGTTCAGGAGTTGTACGGCGAAGGGACTAAAGTGCGTTTCCGCCCTTCTTATTTCCCTTTTACCGAACCCTCTGCCGAAATGGATATTTCCTGTACGATTTGTAAAGGTGCTGGTTGCCAGATGTGTAAATATAGTGGCTGGGTAGAAATTCTGGGCTGCGGCATGGTTGATCCCAATGTGTTGGAAAACTGCGGTATAGACAGTAAAAAGTACAGTGGTTTTGCTTTTGGAATGGGCATTGAGCGCATTGCAAATTTAAAATTTGAGATTAAGGACCTGCGCCTGTTCTCTGAGAATGATGCCCGGTTTTTGAAACAATATAAAACCTCGCTGATCTGATGAACAGAATACTGGCCGGATTGTTTATGCTGGTCCTGGTACTGACCGGATGTGGAAAAGAAAACCTGAATATCCCCAATGTACCGGTTAATTTTAGTGCGCAGCTAACCGATCCGCGGCTGATCAGGTTGAGCAGTCCGGGTGGTGCAGTGGCATTTGCAGATTATGGTGTGGCAGGTATAGTCATCTACCGCACAAACAGTGGTGGGTATGTAGCTTATGATCGCTGCAGTACGGTTAATCCGGAAAAAAAATGTGCAGTAGAGCTGGATGACCCCAGTTTTACCGTTACTGATAAATGTTCGGGGGCAAAATATCTGCTGGAAGACGGTAGTCCTGCTAAAGCCCCGGCACAGCTATCACTTAAAAAGTATAATACATTTGTAGCAGGAAATACATTACATGTAACCAATTAATGGAACCAGAAAAAATAAAAGAAAGTATAGTAAAGGCTGCTAAAGAACTGTTCAGAAAATACGGTTATCATAAAACAAGTGTGAATGAGATCGCAAGGAAGGCAAGAATAGCAAAAGCGACCATATACAAGTATTTTGAAAGCAAAGAACAGATCCTGGATGCCATTTTAATGGATTACCTGGATTTGAACCTGCACGAGATATTGAAAAATAAAGCTCAGTTTGCCAATGAAGAGGAACATCTTAAAGCATTGGTCATGAAAACCTGCAGGTTAACCTATACCGTATGCAACGAGTTTATAGGTTGGGATTTTGTACGCGAAAATGCCAACTCACAGGAATTCCTGAAACACCTGTCCGACCAGCTCGAATCTTTGTTGCTTTCTGCTTACCTGGAACTGGACCATTTTAAAAACCATCCTTCGCGTAGGGAAGGCCTTGCTTTTTTACTAAAAGCCAGTAAGAACATTGTGTTTTCATTTGCTTTTACTTCAGTAAGCGATTCGGATGTCCGTAAAAACTTTGTCAGCTTCCAAAAAGAATTACTCCCCTTTCTGGTAAAAGCAGCCTTATAATTATCCCACCAATTTATAGGCTTTAAAGAGATTTCTTTACATAAACTTAACTTATACCGTTTGGGTATTTGGTATGAAATGCGCTATATTTGCTTAGTTACCATCGTATTACAATGAGTAAAGAGATTTTAGAAATTTCTGTATTGGTTGATGAGAAGTTTGATGTGAAATTTGACCTGGTTGATGGCTTTTTGGGTTTGATACTTAAAATTTTTGGCAGGTAGGATGTAGCACATTGGTTTCTTTTCTTAAAAGACGTTTTCTGCGTCACAGAGATGAGTATGTCTGAAAAAAAACTAATTTTTTCTCTTTTTTATCTAAGTTTGCGCCATAATGAGTAGAAATAGAAAAGCCGGAACGGTAACTATCATTCCTGATTTAAGTATTATTGATATTGCCGAAGAAGGAAAAGGCGTAGGTAAAGCAGATGAACTGGTTGTTTTTGTAGAAAAAGCTGTACCGGGTGATGTGGTGGATGTTCGGGTGATAAAGAAGAAGAAAAACTTTGCTGAAGCTGTAATAGAGCAGTTACATAAAAAATCAGCATTCAGGACAGAACCATTTTGCCAGCACTTTGGTACCTGTGGCGGCTGTAAATGGCAACAGATGGAATATGCTGCACAGCTGAAGTTTAAGCACAAAAATGTGGAGGCTGCATTGCAGCGCCTTGCAAAAATTGATACGACCGGTATGGAGCCCATTCTGGGTTCTGCACAAAATAAATATTATAGAAATAAACTCGAATATACTTTTTCCAATAAGCGCTGGCTGAATAAGACCGACATGATGGAAGGGGCTGAAACCGGTGCGCCCAATCCGGAACTGGAAATGAATGCGCTGGGTTTTCATGTGCCCTTACGTTTTGATAAAATATTAGACATTGAGCATTGTTATTTGCAGGCGGAGCCTTCCAATACCATCCGCAATGAGGTTCGGGATTATGCTTTAAAAGCCGGACTTTCGTTCTATGACCTGCGTAACCACGAAGGTAGCCTCAGGAACCTGGTCATCCGTACTTCATCAACCGGCGAAGTGATGGTGGCAGTGGTTTTTGCTTATGTGGAGCAGGAAGAGATCATTGGTTTAATGGAGTTCCTGAAAAACCGTTTCCCGGAAATTACTGCGCTGTTGTACATTGTGAACCAGAAAAAAAACGACACTATTTTTGACCAGGAAGTGATCACTTACGCTGGACGGGACCATATCTTTGAAGAGATGGAAGGTCTGAAATTTAAGATAGGTGTAAAATCTTTTTACCAGACCAACTCTGATCAGGCGCATGAACTGTATAAGATTACCAAAGAATTTGCAGGTTTTTCTGGTGATGAGCTGGTGTATGATCTTTATACCGGAGCTGGTACCATTGCCAATTTTGTAGCCCGGAGCGTAAAACAGGTGGTAGGTATTGAATATGTACCTACAGCGATTGAAGACGCGAAGTTTAATGCAACGCTGAATGGCATTGACAATACGGTTTTCTATGCGGGAGACATGAAAGACATCCTGACCAGGGAATTTATAGCTGAACATGGTAAACCTGATGTGGTAATTACCGATCCGCCAAGGGCAGGGATGCATGCTGATGTGGTAGAACGGCTTTTGGAAATGGAAGCAGGGAAAATAGTGTATGTGAGCTGTAATGCTGCCACCCAGGCACGCGACCTGGCCCTGCTGAAAGAAAAATATGAAGTAGTAAGGATTAAACCTGTTGACATGTTTCCGCATACACAGCATGTTGAAAATGTAGTGCTGCTGAAGTTTACAGGTGCACAACCATAAGATTTATAGCGATGGATATAGAAGAACTGCTGCCGCAACAACCTGAAGGCGGCAAAGAAGAACAAAGAAAAAGCCCGCTGCTAAGCCTGGAAAAAGACCTGGAGCTGTATGCAGCTTCTATTAAGGAAGTGGCGGTTGAAATTATGGTGGAAGGCATCTCTGCCAACCCAATTTTTGTTGCCCATCAGCATACCGTAAGTATCGGTGAGCTGATCCTGGACAGGAAAGAATTAAACACAGAATGGACCATACAGGCCTCAACTTTTGAAGAGTTTGTAGAAAAGGGAATCATTAGCCCCGAAAAAAAGGCTTTGTTTTTAAAAAGTTATAAAAAGCCGGAAGACTATATGTGTGTGTTTGTGATCGTACCTGAGGGTGCGAATTTTATTTATTACCCTTATCAGGTGAAGAGCAAGGCCTGAACTAAAAAAGAAATCCCTACCCGGGCAAACATGGATAAGGATTACTAAAAAACTACCAGTTAGACATCGCTCAGGCCGAAAGGTTTCATGGGTTTGGAAAATATTTTTAAATATTTGAATATGAACCTTAAAATCGTTCTTTTTGTAGCATAAAATAAGGCATAACAATGGCAGGATCTCAATTGCTTATTCTTGATAAAAAGCAGATACAACAGAAAATAAACAGGATAGCTTATCAGATACTGGAAGACAACCTGAATGAAAAGGAGATTGTACTGGCAGGTATCTGGGACAGGGGGTATAAACTGGCCTTACGGTTGAAGAAGGTATTGTCCAAAATTTCTGACCTGAAGATCACGATGCTGAAAATTGAGCTGGACAGGCAAAACAGTAAGCTGGTTGCCAATACAGACCTCGATGAAGTACACTGGAGAAATAAGGTGATCATCCTGGTTGATGACGTACTGAACAGCGGAAAAACACTGGCCTATGGCTTAGGTGTTTTCTTAAATACCCCCCATAAAAAGATCAGAACGGTAGTACTGGTAGACAGGAGCCATAAGATATTCCCGATTGCTACAGATTTTGTTGGACTGGAGCTGGCAACTGTATTAAAAGAACACGTAGATGTGGTAATGGATGTGGATGGAGAAGAGGACAGGGTTTATTTAAGCTAGCCGTTTGCATTTGAGGCTATTTTTTCTCATTTTAGGGGGATGCACCAGTCCCGTAAAAACTTTATCGTTTTTAATTTCTTTTCCTGGTATATCAGGTATATCCTAAAAAAGGACTTTTCTGCTTATGTATTCAATCCTTTTGAAGTAAAAAAGCAAAAAGCCGTTTTACTGCTGGCCAATCATTTCAGCTGGTGGGACGGTTTCTTAATGTTTCAGCTCAACCGCTTGGTCTTTAAGAAAGAATTTCATGTGCTGGTAACCGAAGAGGATTATGAAAAATACTGGTTTTTAAAATACCTCGGTGCATTTGCTGCGGAAGGGAAGGGTAAGGATGTGGTCGAAACCCTGTTGTATGCAGGCAAGTTACTCGATGATCCGGCTAATATTGTACTGATGTTCCCGCAGGGGAAATGTTATTCTGTTTACATAGACAGCATTGCTTTTGAGAAAGGGATAATGCAGGTGATAAATGCTTCAAAAAAAGAATTTCAGATTGTCTTTGCCGCAAACCTCGTAGATCATACCTCAAGAAAACCTGGAGTTTATACTTACCTGTCCAGCTGGGAGGCAGAAGAACACACGAGCTTACAGCTGTTAAAGAGCGAATATAACAAACACTACGAGCATTCCTTAAAAAAACAAAGCAAGGCGCTGGTATGATGATATTTGTATATGCAGTTCTTGTGTTTCTGGTACTGCGCTTTTCCGTGACTTTATTTAATTTTTTATCTAATCCCAAACTGGGTTATTACGGAAAACATTTTACAGACAAGGTTTCCATCATTATTTTATCGGCACCATCTGAAGATGGTGTCCAGAGTACGCTCAATGCTATTGAACAGCAGGAGTACAAGTATACAGAAGTGATTGTTCAGCAGCTGGAAAACGAAGAAGAACTTGTAAACCGGGCAAGTGGAAAATACTTACTTTTTTTAGAAGCCGGGACTGTTATACGGCATGGTCTGATCAATAACCTGATTTACAGGGTAAAGGTGTTTGAGCTGGCAGTATTAAGCCTCGTGCCAACGTATATAGCTGCTGGTTTTATGGAAAAGTGCATTTATCCCCTGAACGATTTTTTGCTGTTAAACCTGCTGCCCTTAAGATTAGTCAGATTAAGCCGGGTGCCTGCTTTTGCCGCCGGTAACAATGGCTGTTTATTTTTCGATGCAGCCTTGTGCAGACAATATAACTGGCATAACAAGTTAAAGCACAAATCCGGAATTGAAGTGGTTAAGCAGGTAAAACAGCAGCAGCTTAAAGCAGAGACCCTGCTGGCCAATAAGTTTGTATACAGTAAGGTTGAATTGAAGGGGCTGGACAATTTTTCGGAACGTTTGTTCCTGAATTTTGGCAATAGTGTGCCTGTAGCGCTGAGCTATCTGGCATTGGTGGTGCTGGGGCCGGTGATGGTGCTGCTCAGCTTTAACCCGGTACTTGCAGTGCTGCCATTTGGACTGATCTTTTTGTCGAGGATAATGATCGCATTCCTAACCCTGCAAAATCCTTTCGTACAGGTACTGTTACATCCCTTACAGATGCTCTTGCTTTTTACTTTAATATTGAAGGTCATCCTGGGGCGCATACTCAGGTCATTTAAACCAGGGAAATAGGAATATCAAACAGTTTTTACGTAATTTTGCGGGAGCTCAAAATATAATGTCATATGAAATACAATTTAGCTGTAACAATAGATAAAGCATCCGGCTTTTGCTTTGGGGTAGTTTATGCTATTGATATGGCTGAGGATATCCTGGACAATGAGGATTATCTGTATTGCCTTGGAGATATTGTACACAATGATGAAGAGGTTAAACGGCTAACTGATAAAGGTCTGCGGATAATAGACCATGAGCAGTTGAAAGGTTTGTACAAAGAGAAGGTATTGATCCGTGCACATGGAGAGGCCCCGGCCACTTATGAACTGGCCCTTCAAAATGGGCTTACCCTGATCGATGCTTCCTGTCCTGTTGTATTAAAATTACAGAACAGGATAAAGAACTCACATGATGAAGAAGAGCAGATCCTGATATTTGGAAAGCATGGTCATGCCGAGGTAATTGGCCTGCAGGGTCAAACAGATGGTAAAGCGATCGTATTTCAGGATATAGCAGAGCTTGACGAGGTGAAGCTGCCCCAAAAATTTACTTTATACAGCCAGACTACTAAAAGTACCGATAAGTTTTATAGCATTAAAGAGGAACTGATTGGCCGCGGTTACGATGTGAAGGCAAACGATACGATATGCAGGCAGGTATCCAACCGTTACGGCGATCTGGAAAAGTTTGTAGCTGAATATGATAAAATCCTGTTTGTGTCGGGCAAAAAATCTTCAAATGGCAAGGTGTTATACGATGTGTGCAAAAAATACAATGACAATTCCTATTTTATTTCCAATACAGAAGAAATAGACAAGGAATGGTTTAGTCCTGGCGACAAAGTGGGCATTTGCGGGGCTACCTCTACGCCAATGTGGCTGATGGAACAGGTGAAGGCCGAATTGTTAACTTACTGAGCTTAATCTTTAAAGAAATTCTATTGTTTATCATCATTAAAAAGTAATTATTCCCTTTCCATTAGTTGTTCAGACAGAATAATGGATCGAATGGTTATTTTTGCAAAAAATATGGGAAAAAAAGGTATACTGCTTGTGAATTTAGGAACTCCGGACAGTCCGGAAGTTGGCGATGTACGTAAATATCTTGATCAGTTTTTGATGGATGAACGGGTCATTGACGTTAACATTGTTAACAGAACCTTGCTGGTTAAAGGTATCATTGTTCCCTTTCGCAGTCCGAAAACTTCCAAATTGTATAAAGAGATCTGGGATGAGAATGGTTCACCCCTGTTGTACTTCAGTAAAATACAGGCTGCCCTGGTTCAGGAACAGCTGGGAGAGGATTACCATGTGGAACTGGCCATGCGCTATCAAAACCCCTCAATTTTATCTGCATTGGAGAAAATGAAAGCAGGCCTGGTGGAAAGCATCAAAGTAATCCCCCTGTTCCCACAATATGCATCGGCCAGTTCAGGTTCTGTGATCCAGCTGGTCATGGAACTGGTTAGCAAATGGGCAACAATACCACCAGTATCTTTTGTCAGTTCTTTTCATGACAATGAACTGATGATTGAGACTTTTGCGGGGAATGCAAGGAAATACCAGCCAGAAACCTATGATCATGTCCTCTTTAGTTTTCATGGCTTACCAGAGCGTCAGCTCTTAAAGTGCGATCATACAGGTCATTACTGCCTTAAAAAAGACAATTGCTGTGATACCCTGAATGATACCAACAAATTCTGCTATTCTGCGCAGGGCCACGATACAGCAAAATTAATTGCTGCTAAACTGAATATAGCCAGAAAAGATTACACAGTGTGTTTTCAATCCAGATTAGGGAAAGAACCCTGGGTACAGCCCTATACCACCGATGTTTTAAAGAAACTGGCTGCTGAAGGAAAGAAAAGACTGCTGGTTTTTAGCCCTGCTTTTGTGGCGGATTGTCTGGAAACCCTTTATGAAATTACGGTAGAATATCATGAAGAATTTAAGGCGCTTGGCGGCGAACATGTTCAGCTGGTAGAAAGCCTGAATGACGATCCCAAATTTATTAAGGCCCTGGTAGAAATGGCTAAAGCTTAAAATACCGGCTGATATAATTAAGGATCTGATCGGTAGCACCGGTTTTTGAAATTACATACTCTTTTGCAATTTTTCCTGCTTCTTGATCCCTGATCAGCGTTTCTGCCGCAGCAGTCAGTTCGGCCATGTTGTCAATGCTTTTTGCTGCACCAAGGGCAATAAGGTCTTTTGCTTCCTGGAATTTGTCATACCGGGGACCGAATATAACAGGAATGCCAAAGGCCGCGGCTTCCAGTGTATTGTGGATGCCGGCGCCAAATCCACCACCGATATAAGCAATCCGGCCATAGGCATAAAGTGCAGATAACATACCTATATTGTCAATAATAAGTACCTGTCCATAACCATTAGCAGTTCCTTCTACAGTAAGTGAAGAATATTTTACTGCCTGTGGAAACAGCTTTTCTATGGCACTGATATGGCTCTGATCAATTTCATGTGGGGCAATAATAAATTTCCAGCCGGGATGCTGATCGCAAAGCCCCGCAATCAGGGCCTCATCTTCAGGCCAGGTGCTGCCTGCAATAAATACGTTTGCAGTTCCACAAAAGAGCTCAACCAGCGGCAGCTTTTTTGCTGATGCTGCATTTTCAGCTACACGGTCAAATCTGGTGTCGCCGCTTAATGTAGCGTTTCGGATATTTATCGTTTTAAGTAACTGTATACTTTGTTCATTTTGTACAAAAAAATGGCTTACATAAGTCAGGATTTTCCTGTGGAAAGATCCGTAAGGTTTAAAAAATATCTGGTTTGGTCTGAATATTCCGGATATAATTATCAGTGGGATATTTTTGTTGTTTAATTCTTTGAAATAGTGGTACCAATATTCGTATTTGGTAAAAATTGCAAGCTCGGGGTTGAAAGCTTCGATTAATTTCTTTGCATTTGAGGCCGTATCCAGAGGTAAGTAAAAAACACCTGTTGCCAGGGCATAGTTTTTTCTGATCTCATATCCGGATGGAGAAAAAAAGGTGACCACAATTTTTTTAAGGGGATACTTTTCTTTTATTTTTTCGAGCACTGTGCGGCCCTGTTCAAATTCGCCAAGAGAAGCAAAGTGAAACCAGACAGGACGGTCTTTGGCTGCTATTTTCTGTTCAATCCGGGCAAAAATATTTCTTCTGCCTTTACTGAAAAGTGATGCTTTGGTATTAAATGTAGAAAATATCCTGATTAATAGTGCGTAAAGATGTATTGCGATGTTATAAAGCCAAAGCATTTTGTGTGTTTATTTATTATCTTAGCCGAAGATACTTTATTATAATTAAAACACGGGATTAATATATAAAACCATTATGGGCCAGTATCTGAAAAAAAACAGGATATATGGTTCGTAATTGCATTTGTCACCTTAAAAAACAAAACAATATAAACAATGAAAATAGCCGTTATTGGAACAGGGTATGTAGGTCTGGTTACAGGTACCTGCTTATCTGAAACAGGAAATAATGTAATTTGTGTAGACATTAATGAAGCCAAAGTAAAAAAAATGCAGGCTGGTGAAGTGCCTATTTATGAGCCCGGGCTGGATGTGCTCTTCCACAGGAACATTGCCCAGGGCCGCTTAACCTTTACAACAGATCTTGCCCATGCGGTTAAGGATGCCCAGATCATTTTTATGGCGCTGCCAACGCCTCCGGGTGGAGATGGTGCTGCCGATCTGTCCTATATTTTAGGGGCAGCGAAAGACATTTCAAAACTGGTGACCAATTATAAGGTTATTGTAAACAAATCTACCGTTCCGGTAGGAACAGCAGATAAGGTGCAGGCTGTTTTTGCAGAAAACACGGATGTAGAAATAGACGTGGTCTCTAACCCCGAATTTTTACGTGAAGGCGTGGCCGTGGAAGATTTTATGAAACCGGACAGGGTGGTGATCGGAACACGGAGCGAGAAAGCACAGAAGTTAATGAATGAATTGTATGGTCCTTATGTACGTCAGGGAAATCCGATTCTGTTTATGGACGAGCGCTCTTCTGAGCTGACCAAATATGCTGCCAATTCATTTCTGGCTACAAAGATCACTTTTATGAACGAAGTAGCCAACCTTTGCGAAATTGTAAATGCCGATGTGGATGCTGTGCGTAAAGGTATAGGTTCTGATGCAAGAATTGGTAAGCGCTTTCTTTTCCCCGGAATAGGGTATGGCGGCAGCTGTTTTCCTAAGGATGTGCAGGCTTTGGCAAAGTCGGCTGATGAACATAACTATGATTTCCAGATCCTGAGGTCTGTGATGCAGGTAAATGAAAAGCAAAAAACTTTATTGGTGGATAAATTGCTGAAATATTATAAAGGTGATTTAAAAGGTAAGCATTTTGCTTTATGGGGATTGGCCTTTAAACCCGAAACGGATGATATCCGTGAAGCACCTTCCTTGTATATCATTGATGAGTTGCTTAAACACGGGGCTACTGTAGCTGCTTTCGACCCTGAAGGAATGAACAATGTTAAAGCGCTTGTTGGCGATAAAATAAAATATGCTGAAACCCAGTACGATGCACTGATCGGTGCAGATGCTTTATTGATTGCAACAGAATGGTCGGTATTCAGGAACCCTGATTTTGAAAGAATGGAAGAAACCCTGAGCAATAAAGTTATTTTTGATGGTCGTAACTTATATGACCTGCAAAAGATGATCGACCTTGGATATTATTATAACAGTGTGGGCCGTAAGCTTATCAATAACTAATGAAAACAAAAAGAGTTTTAATTACCGGTGCTGCCGGCTTTTTAGGTTCGCATTTATGCGACAGATTTATCAAAGAGGGTTATCATGTGATCGCAATGGACAACCTGATTACGGGCGACCTGCAAAACATACAGCATTTATTCGGATTGGAAAATTTTGAGTTTGCACATCACGATGTTTCCAAATATGTATATGTATCTGGCGAGCTGGATTATATTCTTCATTTTGCTTCACCCGCCAGCCCGATTGATTATTTAAAAATTCCTATTCAAACCCTCAAAGTTGGCTCATTGGGCACACACAACCTGCTTGGTTTGGCGAAAAATAAAAATGCAAGGATGCTGATCGCTTCTACTTCAGAAGTTTATGGTGACCCAAGTGTAAACCCTCAGCCTGAAGAATACTGGGGCAATGTAAACCCTGTTGGTCCAAGGGGTGTTTATGATGAAGCAAAACGTTTTCAGGAAGCCATGACCATGGCTTACCATACTTTTCATGGTTTGGAAACCCGCATTGTAAGGATATTTAATACTTACGGACCAAGGATGCGGTTGAATGACGGACGTGTTTTGCCTGCCTTTATTGGCCAGGCCCTGCGCGGAGAAGACCTGACCGTATTTGGGGATGGCTCGCAGACCCGCTCATTTTGCTATGTGGATGACCTGATAGAAGGTATTTACAGGCTATTGCTGAGTGATTATGCCCTTCCGGTGAACATTGGCAACCCGGATGAGATCACCATCAGGCAATTTGGAGAAGAGATCATCAAACTTACCGGTACAAGCCAGAAACTGGTATTGAAAGACCTGCCGGTAGACGATCCTAAGCAAAGGCGGCCCGACATTACCAAGGCCAGAGCGATACTGGGCTGGGAACCGAAAGTAAGCCGTGCCGAAGGGTTAAAAATTACTTATGAGTATTTTAAATCCCTGCCCCAGGAAGCTTTAACAAACAAAGAACATAAAGATTTTACAGGATATAACCGTTAATAATAAGCATGTCTAAAATACTAGTAACCGGTGGAACCGGTTTTATTGGCTCGCATACCGTAGTTGAATTATACAATGCAGGCTATGAAGTAATCATTGTGGATGATTTCTCGAATTCCAACCCTAAAATATTGCAGCAAATTGAAACAATTACGGGGAACAAACCGGAATTTGTGGAGCTTGACCTTTGTGATGAAGCTAAGGTTGCCGATTTTGTTTCTAAAAACAACGACATTACCGGTGTAATTCATTTTGCTGCCTTTAAGGCCGTTGGTGAATCGGTACAGCAACCATTGAAATATTACAGGAATAATTTTTATTCACTGATCAACCTGATCAATGCCTTTAACAGTAAAGTTAACCTGGTATTCTCTTCTTCCTGTACGGTATATGGGCAGCCCGATGTTTTGCCGGTAACAGAAGATGCGCCTACAAAAAAAGCAGAATCACCTTATGGCAATACCAAACAGATTGCAGAAGAGATTTTGCAGGAAACCTGTGCGGTAACGCCCGACTTAAATGTAACTTCCTTAAGGTATTTTAACCCCGTAGGCGCCCATCATACGGCTTTGATCGGGGAGCTGCCTATTGGCGTACCTCAAAACCTGGTACCTTTTATCACCCAGTCTGCAATTGGTAAACGTGGCCCGATAACCGTTTATGGAAATGACTACGATACACCGGATGGTAGTGCGATAAGAGACTATATCCATGTGGTAGACCTGGCAAAGGCCCATGTTGCAGCTATAAAACGTTTGGAAAGCAATAAAGCAGCAACAAATTATGAAGTGTTTAACCTGGGAACAGGTAAAGGCTCATCCGTACTGGAGATCATTGCCGCATTTGAAAAATCGACCGGTGTAAAATTAAACTATACCATAGGCGCCAGAAGGGAAGGGGACATTGAGAAAGTTTGGGGCGACGTAACCAAATCGGCAAAAGACCTGGGCTGGAAAGCTGAGCTGGATGTGAACGAAATGATGTCATCTGCCTGGAAATGGGAAAAGTATTTACAGGATAATCCTTTCTAAATGCTGTTAAGTGAGCATTCGGCATTGAAACTGGAGATCAAATCTCTTCCTGCAAAGGAGAAGGACAAGCTGTTGCTTAGGTTGATTGCCAAAGATAAAGTGCTGACTGAGCACCTCCATTTTAAATTGCTTGAAGATGAGAATGATCTGGTGAAGCGGCAGGAACAATTGATGGAGCTTATGGATGCAGGGATTTCCGAATTACTGTCCGGAAAAAAAGCAACTTCCAAAGATGTTTTGCTAAAAATGCGGAAACTAAATGGCAGCATTAACCATCATTTTAAAGTAACAAGGGATTTAAATAGCGAAATGGAACTCAGGATACATTTATTGCTGCAAATTCCTATTGAATTTAATGAAAGTATTTTTTCATCACTTTATAAGTTTAATGAAAAGCTGAACGTTTATTTTGTGAAAACAACGGCATCACTGCTAAATAAATATTATAAAATGCATGAAGACCTGCAGTTTGACCTTAAGGAATCTATAAATGCATTGCTGGCTAAAATTTATGCGCATCAGACAGCGGCTGTTGCCAAAACACTCAATTTACCGGAATACCTATAATAACAATTTGAATCAATGAAGAAGATATTAATAACTGGCGGTGCAGGATTCATCGGCTCTCATGTAGTAAGGCGATTTGTAAACAATTATCCGCAGTATGAAATTGTAAACCTGGATAAGTTAACTTATGCGGGTAACCTGGCTAATTTGACCGATATTGAGGATCAGCCCAATTACAGGTTCATCAAAGCTGACATTACCAATGCCGCCGAGATAAACAGCCTGTTTAAAAAAGAACAGTTTGACGCTGTGATCCATCTGGCTGCCGAATCTCATGTCGACCGGTCTATCAGTGATCCGATCGCTTTTGTGATGACCAATGTGATCGGTACGGTCAATTTGCTGAATGCGGCAAGGGAATTCTGGAAAGGGGCTTATGACAGCAAACGTTTTTATCATGTTTCTACAGATGAGGTTTATGGTGCTTTAGGGGAAACCGGTATGTTTACCGAAACCACTGCTTATGATCCGCACAGTCCATACTCAGCATCTAAAGCTTCATCAGATCATTTTGTAAGGGCATATCACGATACTTATGGATTGGATGTGGTGATCTCTAACTGCTCCAATAATTATGGTTCACACCATTTTCCGGAAAAGCTGATCCCCCTGGCCATTAACAATATCAAAAATAACCAGTCTGTACCTGTTTATGGTAAAGGAGAAAATGTGCGCGACTGGCTGTGGGTAGAGGATCATGCCAGGGCTATTGATGTTATTTTTCATCAGGCCAAAACCGGGGAGACCTATAACATTGGCGGGCATAACGAATGGAAAAATATCGATCTGATTAACTTGCTGTGTAATATCATGGATAAAAAGCTTGGGCGCGAACCTGGTGAATCGGCCAAACTGATTACGTTTGTGACCGACAGGGCTGGGCACGACCTGCGCTATGCGATAGATTCTACCAAGCTGCAAAATAAACTGGACTGGGTACCAAGTCTGCAGTTTGAAGAAGGCCTGGAAAAAACGGTAGCCTGGTACCTGGAAAATGAAGAATGGCTTTCCAACGTAACTTCGGGGAATTATCAGGCTTATTATGATACACAGTACCACGGAAGATAAATAAAAAAAGCTCCTTAATATTTTTAAGGAGCTTTTTTATTTATTCATATCTTAAAGCCTCTACCGGATCCAGTTTGGAGGCTTTTTTTGCGGGATAATATCCCGAAATTATTCCCACCAGCACACATAGGGCAAAGCCACCAAAAATCCATAGCCAGGGGATAATAAAGGACCCGCTCATGGCCAGCGATATCAGGTTGCCTATGGCAATGCCCAGAAATATACCAAAGGTACCACCCATTAGGCAGATCATTACAGCCTCTATCAGAAACTGTTTGCGGATGACGGCAGGATTGGCACCTATAGCTTTACGAATGCCGATTTCCCTTGTCCGTTCAGTTACCGAGACCAGCATAATGTTCATCAATCCTATAGAAGCACCTATTAACGTAATGACCCCAATGGCAATTCCACCCCAGACAATGTATCTTAAATTTTCAAAAAGTGTTTGTGCCATGGCATCACTCTTGGTAATTTCAAAATTGTTGGGGTCTGTAACCCTTACCTTCCGTATATTTCTAAACTGGGCAGTAGCTTCGCCAATTACATTGTCCATAATGTCATTATTCGGAACAATTACTGTAATCGTATAAGAAGGATTTGAGCTGGAATTGATCAGTTTTGCTTTTAACAGCGGCACATATATAGAGCGGTCGCCACTAAAACCCATGCTCTGACCCTTAGATACCAATACCCCGATTACCTTAAGCCTGGTATTGCCTACATTGATGATCTTATCTAAAGGACTTTGGTTTTTAAACAGTTTAGCACTGATCTCACTACCTATAATACAAACATTATTGCCCGACTGCGCTTCAGTTAAGCTAAAATTGCGGCCCAAAGCCAGTTCCAGGCCCTGGGAATTTAACCCGTTTTCATCTATGCCCTGAATGTTGATGTTTGGATTTGTTTTTTCTGCGCCAAATTTAGCGGTTGCCCCGCGGGTGGCTACTACACTTACAGCAACCTTGGCCGGTGTATTCAGCCGTTCTTTAAAAGCCAGCGCATCCTCATAACGTATAGATTTAAAAGGTTTTTGCCTTTGTCCGGAGCCCCCTATCCTGATTCCAGTACCACGGTTTCTGATGTTAAAGGAATTTGCCCCCATGCTCGAAAACGCTTCTGTCATACTCTTTTTTACCGCATCAAGTGTGGTTAATATCCCTACCAGGGCCGAGAGACCAATGGCAATGATCAATGCCGTGAGCATGGTGCGTAACCGGTTGCTGGTAATGGATTGTATAGCTAGTCGTACGTTTTCGGTATAGGTCATTACAGTGTAATTTGGGGCTAAAATAAAAGTCCTGTTGTTAAGACAACAGGACTTGCTATAATGTTACAATAGGATATAAATAATTGAAAGGCTTAGGCTATCCGGTTATACCGAAAAGCTGGTTCCGCAACCACACGTACTGGCGGCATTCGGATTGCTAAAAGTAAAACCCCTGGAGTTCAGGCCATCCTGCCAGTCAACCTGCATACCCAGCAAATACATCTGATGTGCTTTATGCATAAAAACCTTAATGCCCTCGATGATAAATTCCTGGTCGCCCTCTTTTTTCTGGTCAAAGCCCAAAACGTAATTCATGCCGGAGCAGCCGCCACCCTCTACACCTACGCGCAGGCCAAAATCTTCTGCAATTTCCTGCTGGTTTTTTAATTTAAAAAGTTCTTTTACAGCTGTTTCTGTAAATGTTACTGGTGCAAATGCCGTATCTACAGTACTCATATCATTCCTATACCGTTAAAAAATCTATTAATATCATAGGGCAAAATAACTATAATTGTTGTTAAAACAATTGCGGCAACTTTGCCCAACCTTTGATAAAAAAACTATCAATAGAGCAAATATAAATCAAAATGTACATTTTTGTCGGTACTAACACTAATTATTACTGTATTCAAACAAAGCTATGGACTTACAAAAATTTTTAACGGATGCAGCAGTGCTGGTAATAGGAGGGGTAGCTACTGTTTCAGCTGGTTATTACCTCATCAGGGATGATATCCGTAATTATTTCAGGCTAAAGTTTGCTACACAGAAAAAAGAAGAAAACCCGCAATTGCTTTCTTTACGTCTTCAGGCCCACGAACGCCTGATTGTATTTATAGAGCGCATCAATCCTTCCAATTTGTTTATCCGCCTGCATCAGCAAGGAATATCTGTACAGGAATTGCAGGCTACTATATTAAATGAGATCAGGGCAGAATACCAGCACAATGTAACGCAGCAACTGTACATCAGTTCGGCTACATGGAATGTGGTAAAACAGCTCAAGGACGATACCATAGCCATGGTCAACAATGGTGTTGAAAATCTGTCTCCGGATGCTACAGGTGTGGATTTAAGCCGTAAAATATTGCAGCATATGACCGGAATTGAAAATAACCCTTACGATTTGACCCTTGATCTGATCAAAAATGACATACATCTTTTGTTTTAAATATGAGCAATAAAAAATTCACCACCACATCGGGTATAGAAATAAAAGAAGTGTATAATACAGCCAGCGCACCTTTAGAAGGGCCTGGCGAATTTCCGTATACCCGGGGAATCCAAAAGGACATGTACAGGGGGCGGTTGTGGACCATGCGCCAGTACGCCGGATTTTCTACAGCTGAAGAATCCAATAAGCGCTATCACTATCTGTTGAAACAGGGTACAATGGGACTTTCGGTAGCATTTGACCTGCCCACCCAGATCGGTTACGATTCCGATCATGAAATGTCGGAAGGGGAAGTGGGTAAGGTTGGTGTAGCCATCGATTCCTTAAAGGATATGGAGATCTTGTTTGATGGGATTGAACTGCAAAAGATCACTACCTCTATGACCATTAATGCCACGGCCTCTATTTTGCTGGCCATGTACATTGCTTTGGCTAAAAAACAGGGCGCAGACATTAAACAGATCTCTGGGACAATACAGAACGATATCTTAAAAGAATATGCAGCAAGGGGCACCTACATCTATCCGCCCAAGCCTTCTATGCGTATCATCACCGATATTTTTGAATATTGCAGCAGGGAGGTCCCAAAATGGAATACCATTTCAATTTCAGGTTATCACATCAGGGAAGCCGGCTCTACAGCAGTACAGGAGCTGGCGTTTACCTTGGCCAATGGAAAAGCTTATTTAAATGCGGCCCTTGAAAAAGGACTCGACATCAACATTTTTGCAAAACGTCTCTCCTTCTTTTTTAACTGCCACAACAATTTCTTTGAAGAAATTGCAAAATTCAGGGCTGCGAGAAGAATGTGGGCGAAGATCACAAAGCAATTGGGTGCCACTGATGAAAAGGCACAAATGCTTAGGTTCCATACACAGACAGGAGGCTCTACCTTAACTGCGCAACAGCCACTGAACAATGTAATCAGGGTAACCAACCAGGCGATGGCCGCAGTATTAGGAGGAACACAGTCCCTGCACACCAATGGTTATGATGAGGCCCTTTCCTTACCTACCGAAGCTGCGGCAAAAATTGCCCTGCGTACCCAGCAGGTGATCGCTTTTGAAAGCGGGGTAACGGATACGGTTGATCCTTTGGCAGGTTCCTATTTTGTAGAGGCGCTGACCAATGATATTGAAGCTGCTGCCCAGTTGTATATTGATAAAATTGACGCTATGGGCGGTTCAGTAAATGCCATTGAAAATGGCTATATCCAGAACGAGATTGCTGATGCGGCTTACCAGTACCAGGTGGAGGTAGAACAGGCCAGCAGAGTAATTGTTGGTGTGAACAAATTTACCCAGGATAAGGAGGCGATCGATGATGTATTTACCATTGATGAATCCATCAGGACGATACAAACAGAAAAACTGCAAAAGCTGAGAACAGAAAGGGACAATGTTGCAGTTGAGCAGGCATTAAACAACCTGATGCAGGCTGCCAGAGGAACTGACAATCTGATGCCGTTTATTCTTGCAGCGGTGGAAGAATATGCCAGTCTTGGCGAAATTGCCAATGTGCTGCGAAATGTTTTTGGAGAATATTGAAATGATGTTAATAAATAGTTATCCACATAAAAAATTGAGGTTAACTGGGGTATGATATTGCAATATAAGCACTTACCAAATAAATGAAAATTAAGTTTTTTTTGTTGATAATTTTTTGAATATTCGATCTCTCGAAGGAGTTCATTTTATGTGCTCAAATCGTTACTGTAAACCAACAAATTATAGAATGACAATGGAAAAAACTTGCATCGAAGTATGGAAAAACTGTCTCCAAATTATAAAAGATAATATTCCGACCCAAAGTTTTAAAACCTGGTTCGAACCTATATCTGCACTTAAGTTGGAAGGCAATGTTTTGACCATACAGGTGCCTAGTTTATTCTTTTACGAATGGCTGGAAGAACATTATGTTGGACTGCTCAGAAAAACGGTTAAAAAACAGTTGGGAGATGAGGGGCGGCTGGAATACAATATCGTAGTCGACAAGTCCTCCAATTCAGGTTCACCTTACACCACCAATATGCCGAGTAATGGCAACGGTGCTGATGCCAAGAAGCAATCGATGCCCATTCCGGTTTCTATCAACAAAGACATTAAGAACCCTTTTATCATACCTGGCTTAAAAAAGTTGAATGTAGATCCTCAGCTGAATGCCAATTATACATTTGAAAATTATATTGAAGGAGATTGTAACCGTCTGGCCCGCTCTGCAGGTTATGCTGTTGCCGCAAAACCAGGAGGCACATCTTTTAATCCACTGATGATTTATGGTGGGGTGGGACTGGGTAAAACCCACCTGGCCCAAGCTATCGGTAACGAGATCAAAAGGAATATGCCCGATAAGCTGGTCATTTATGTTTCCTGTGAGAAGTTTTGCCAGCAGTTTGTAGACTCCCTAAAGAACAATACGATCAATGATTTTGTGAACTTTTACCAGGCAATGGATGTGATCATCATGGATGATGTACACAATTTTGCTGGTAAGGAAAAAACACAGGACATATTTTTCCATATTTTCAATCACCTGCACCAATCGGGTAAACAGGTCATTTTATCGTCCGATAAAGCGCCTAAAGACCTGGCCGGACTGGAAGAGCGGTTGCTGAGCCGGTTTAAATGGGGGCTTTCTGCCGATCTGCAGGTTCCCGATCTGGAAACCAGGATAGCCATCCTGCGAAAAAAAATGTATGCAGATGGTATAGAGCTGCCGGCAGAAGTAGTAGAATATGTAGCACACAATATAGACAATAACGTCAGGGAACTTGAGGGGGCCATGGTTTCCTTGCTGGCGCAGTCTACCTTAAATAAAAAGGACATCGATCTGGCACTGGCCAAGCAGATGTTAAAGAACTTTATTAAAAATACCTCCAAAGAGATTTCAATGGAGTATATCCAAAAGCTGGTATGTGAATATTTTGAAGTACCGGTTGATATGGTAAAATCGCAGACACGTAAACGTGAGATTGTCCAGGCCCGTCAGATTTCCATGTACCTTTCAAAAAGTCACACCAAATCATCCTTAAAAACAATTGGCGCTTTCTTTGGCGGAAGGGACCACTCTACCGTAATTTATGCCTGCCAAACTGTTGAAGACCTTATCGATACCGATAAAAAGTTTAAAGGCTACGTGCACGACATCCAGAAGAAACTAAAAATGAGTTAAAGCCCAAGCTTCATTAAGCCGTAAAACAAGGCGGCACAATGTAAAGCCTGATCTATTTTATGCTCCGCAAGCAATTGCTTCAGCTCTTCAATCGTATATTCTTCCACATTTAAGATTTCATGATCATCCAGATGCTGCTCGGCAGTTTTTGTGCCTCCCTTCAGTAAATAGGTATAGGTTACATTATTTGCAGTTGCAGGGTTGGCATATAATGTTGCAATCAGTTCTGCGCTTTTAAAAGAATAACCGGTTTCTTCCAGCAGTTCCCGTTTTATGGCAGCTTCAGGGAGCTCTTCCCCATCAATTACACCACCAGGTATTTCCAGTGATATAATATCGGCGGGATGTCTGTACTGACGTACCATGATTACTTTATTTTCTTCCGTGAGTGCTATGGCATTTACCCAGTTTGGATATTCAAGTACATAATAGTCGTCCTTTATAGCTCCATTTTGCAGCTCACAGGTGTCTACCCTTAAAGTAGCCCATTTTTCTTGCACCAGGTATTTTGAGGAAAGCTTTTTCCATTTTAGTATTTCCATAAGATAAGAGGTATAAATTACCAGCTGCCGCTGCTTCCGCCACCGCCAAAACTACCGCCGCCAAAACCACCGAAGCCACCGCCGCCGCCGCTACTGCCGCCACCCCAGCCGCCTCCACCACCGCCTGAACTTCTTCCGCCGCCCAGCAGCATACTCCAGAACAGTGCGTCGGCAACACCACGGCCACCAATAACCTGACTGCCACCGCCACCGCCACCGCCTCTTTTCAGCACAATAATTACGACCACCACAATAATGATAATGATCAGTACACCTGAAGCGCCGCTACCGGTTTTACCAGCTTTAGGTTTATCGTTTTTATATTCACCCTTGGTTACGCTGATGATGGCATCGGTTCCTGCATCCAGGCCCCTATAATAATCACCTGCCTTAAAATAAGGTTTAATTTCATTGTCAATGATTCGCCGGGTATACATATCTGGCAATACACCCTCAACGCCATAGCCCGTCTGGATGGCTATTTTTCGGTCGCCCAGCGCAACTACAATCATTACACCATTGTCCTTGCCCTTGGTGCCTACTCCCCATTTTCTGCCTAGTTCCAGCGCATATTCATTGATGTCGTATTCGCCCACGGACTTGAGTACCGCTATAGCCACCTGGATAGAGGTTGAATCGTCAAAAGCAACCAGCTTACGTTCCAGATTTTGCAGCTGATCTGCAGAAAGTGTCCCGGTATAATCGTTGACCAGGGTATTGGGCTTCGCCGGAAAGTCCTGAGCAAAGCCCGCTGTAGCGAATAAAATAAGTAAAAAGGCTATGATTGATTTTTTCATTGCCTAATTTGTTTTGTGTTGGTCCATAAAAATAATTTCATTGGGCAGCTCATTGATGTCATCTCCTTCAAATGGGAAATATAAGGCCAGTTTTTCGCCTGCCAGTACTATACCGGCTATAATTCCCTGCACAATATTGCCGCCTGCAAAATGTGCTTTCATGGCAATCTGAGTAGTTTCCCAGAAGTCGGAGGGCACTACTTTGTTAATGCCACTGTCGCCAATTATCGCAAATTTATGGTCAATATAAGCCAGATAGATCAGCACACCATTGTGTTTTGCTGTTTTATCCATGCCCAACTTCGCAAAATAAGAAGTCGCGCGTTCAATAGCATCGCCACTGCAATGTTTTTCTACGGCTATTCTGATTTCGCCTGATGTACCTTTTTCGGCCTCTGCAATTGCATTTGCAATGAGCTCCTGGTCTTGTTCTGAAAATATGCCCATAATAGGATTAATAATAAGGGTAATGTATGTTTTGATTATAAACACGCATCACCCTTAAATGTGTTGAGGTATATTAGAATTCTACTTTAGGTGCTTTTTCTGAACCTGGGTCTGCTTTAAAGCCTGCTTTTTGACTAAAACCAAATATTCCTGCCATCAGGTTGTTGGGGAAAGACCTTACTTTGGTATTGTAAGTCTGAACCGATTCGTTAAAATCCTTACGTGCAACGGCTATCCTGTTTTCCGTTCCTGCCAATTCGGCCGAAACATCCCTGAACTGTTCTGTGGCCTTTAATTCAGGGTAATTCTCTGTTACCATCAGTAAACGGCCCAAAGCCTGGCTTACCTGGCCTTGTGCGGCCTGGAATTTCTCTATATTTTCCGGTGTTAATTTATCAGGATCAACAGTAACCTGTGTAGCCTTGGCGCGTGCCTCTGTTACCTGGGTTAAGGTACTCTGCTCAAATTTTGCAGCACCCTTAACGGTATTCACTAAATTAGGGATCAGATCTGACCGGCGCTGGTACTGGGTTTCTACCTGGTTCCACTTTGCTTTTACATCTTCGTCAAGTTTAACCATGCTGTTATAGCCACATCCACTCATAGATACAACCAGGACCAGAAGACCTGCTATTGTCAATACTGTTCTTTTCATATGCTTTTGTTTTTTAGTTTTTTTACCGGCCGTTTTACCGGCCATTTTTGTTAATAAGGTTAATTTACACATTAGAACTCAATTTTCGTACCTTTGTTACAGTTTTCAGGATAAAAACCTGACGGGTTTATGCAAAAGGAAATAGAAATTACAATGGCCCCGGAAAGTATGGGGTCTGAAACTGCTGTTAAAGAAGCGCTGTCAGCGGCGCTTAAAGTCGATTTAGCACGTATAAAGGGCTATAAGGTGCTTAAACGCTCTATTGATGCACGCTCCAGAAAAGTAATATATCGTTTGCAGGTAAAGGCATTTATTGATGAACCGGCTTTGGCAGATATTTTTACCATAAACTATCAAAATGTCAGTAATGCCAGGCCTGTGATTATTGTAGGTGCCGGGCCTGCCGGCCTTTTCGCTGCACTGCAATGTATAGAGAACGGGTTAAAGCCCATAGTTTTGGAACGTGGCAAAGATGTGAAACAACGCCGGAGAGATCTGGCTGCCATTAACAAAGAAGGCCTGGTTAACACAGAATCTAATTATTGTTATGGCGAAGGCGGTGCCGGAACCTATTCGGACGGAAAACTGTATACCCGTTCCAATAAAAGGGGCGACATCAATAAAGTGCTGCAAATTTTTGTACAGCATGGGGCCACAGCTGATATACTGGTAGATGCCAGGCCCCATATCGGAACCAATAAGCTGCCCCATATCATCACTGCCATCAGAGAAACCATTTTAAATGCGGGTGGGGAAATGCATTTTGATCAGAAAGTAACGGATTTGCTGGTTAGTTTTGGGCAGATCAAAGGCGTAGTGGTTAATGGTACGAACCGCTTGCTGGCCGATGCTGTTATCCTGGCTACGGGCCATTCTGCACGTGATATATACGAATTGCTACACCATAAAGGCATTTTGGTTGAAGCCAAACCATTTGCTTTGGGTGTTAGGATTGAGCATCCACAGGCCATTATCGATGCTGCACAATACCATTGTGATGTTCGCAGTGAATTTTTGCCTCCGGCTTATTACAGTTTGGTAGAACAGGTAGGCAGCAGGGGAGTATTTTCTTTCTGCATGTGCCCGGGGGGTATTATAGCACCCTGTGCTACTTATAAAAACGAGATTGTGGTAAACGGCTGGTCGCCCTCAAAGCGAAACAATCCGTTTGCGAATTCAGGAACGGTGGTACAGATCATGCTGGAGGATGTAAAAGGTGACGATCCTTTACGGATGATGCATTTCCAGGCCCGGCTGGAACAAACTGCCTTTAATTTGGGTGGTGGCAAGCTGGTTGCACCTGCACAGCGGATGGTCGACTTTGTAGAAGGCCGTCTTTCGGCCGATCTTCCTAAAAATTCATACCTTCCGGGAACAAAAAGTGCAATCCTTAAAGATACGCTGCCTGATTTTGTTTCATCGAGTTTAAAAAATGCCCTGCCTGTTTTTGGGAAAAAGATGAAAGGCTATTATACCAATGAAGCAATTTTAGTAGGTGTGGAAAGCAGAAGCTCCTCTCCTGTGCGTATTCCCCGAGACCGGGAAACCTTTCAGCATCCTCAGGTTGCCGGGCTATATCCCTGCGCAGAAGGTGCAGGCTATGCAGGCGGAATAGTTTCGGCGGCTATTGATGGGGTAAATTGTGCCAACGCCGTACTCAGGACAGTTTAATACAAACAGATTTTGTTGAACCTTGTTATATATAGGTTAGCTGTCTTCTTTTGGAACGACGAATAGCTTCATCCCCATTAAAAAAATATACTGATGAAAAAGACATTAATAATAGGCGCAAGTCCGAATCCCGCACGATATGCTTACCTGGCAGCAAACATGCTCAAGTCTAAAGGACATGAAATTGTGAATGTAGGCGTAAAGAAAGGGACAGTGGCAGATGTGGAAATAGAAGAGCCGGGTAGTATTCATCCGGATATTCATACCATTACCTTATATATAGGCCCTCATCTGCAAAAGCAGTATTACAATTATATCCTGGAAACCCATCCAAAACGGGTTGTTTTTAATCCGGGAACGGAGAACGAAGAATTGGAAAGCTTACTTAAAGCCAATGCTATTGAGCCGGTAGAAGCCTGTACACTGGTATTGTTGTCGACCGGACAGTATTAATTGTCTTCCTGTAGCTGATTTACAATCAGATTGATAGATATGCCCTTGTAGTAGCAATACTGCAGGGGCTTTTTTTAGGCCATGTTGTTCACAAGAAGTGTGATTGTTCACACCTGGTTCACATCTCCTTCACACCAAACCCACAAACAGGTACCTTTTTGTGAAGAAAGTGTGTAGAATGTGTGGATGATGTGAGGACATGGCCTTACCAGGAGCGGGCTTTGCCTTCAGGGATTGCCTGGTTTGGCGGGGTATAGAATGTTGTTTTTGGGAGCATAAGCAGTAAAACAATAAAAAAGGCAGCATTTTTTTCAATTTTTCTGATTGTAATTAAGGCAGTTAGGATAAAAGTTGATTTAATGGTGTGATATAGTTTGATTGGGTTGATAATTTTCCTACTTTTGCAACCCGCTTCGGAGGAAGGGAAAAGGTGAGGTTGATGTTTAGGAGGTTGATTTGAGGAGATGATGAGTAGAGATTTGTATTTCTTTAGGACTGGTTTAACGCCATGAGAAAAAAAGGAAAAAAAGTTTTAAAAAAAGCTTGACAATACTAAAAAGATTTCTACCTTTGCAATCCCAAACACAGGGAGCCTGATTGACGGAGTTGATCAGGGGAATAAAAAAGATTGAAGCGCTGAGATTTGAAACAGAGATCTGGAATAATAAGACCAGGCCGAAACTGAAAAAGGAAGCGAAGATATATACAGGAGACCCGTGAGGCGATTCGAGAAGTTCATTAAAGAGATGTCATTTATAAAGCGTAGCGAGGTAAGATAGTACGATTTCAAAGTACATGAATACGGAGCTATTTTTTCGAGTTGAATTCTAACTGGACAATACAATTAGAATAAGACTATTATTAATTAAGTTAAGAATGGTCAGCGTTCAAACAACACATTTACAATGGAGAGTTTGATCCTGGCTCAGGATGAACGCTAGCGGCAGGCCTAATACATGCAAGTCGAACGAGATTAAGGGGCTTGCTCCTTATGAAAGTGGCGCACGGGTG
Organism: Pedobacter heparinus DSM 2366; assembly: GCF_000023825.1. Taxonomy (NCBI): domain Bacteria; kingdom Pseudomonadati; phylum Bacteroidota; class Sphingobacteriia; order Sphingobacteriales; family Sphingobacteriaceae; genus Pedobacter; species Pedobacter heparinus. Next base: position 4,307,449 of record NC_013061.1, on the reverse strand, counting down.
CGTAACGCGTATGCAACCTACCTTAATCAGGGGGATAGCCCGAAGAAATTCGGATTAACACCGCATAAAAACACAGGATAGCATTATCCAATGTTCAAATATTTATAGGATTAAGATGGGCATGCGTGTCATTAGCTAGTTGGCGGGGTAACGGCCCACCAAGGCGACGATGACTAGGGGATCTGAGAGGATGACCCCCCACACTGGTACTGAGACACGGACCAGACTCCTACGGGAGGCAGCAGTAAGGAATATTGGTCAATGGAGGGAACTCTGAACCAGCCATGCCGCGTGCAGGAAGACAGCCCTCTGGGTCGTAAACTGCTTTTATTCGGGAATAAACCTACTTACGTGTAAGTAGCTGAATGTACCGAAGGAATAAGGATCGGCTAACTCCGTGCCAGCAGCCGCGGTAATACGGAGGATCCAAGCGTTATCCGGATTTATTGGGTTTAAAGGGTGCGTAGGCGGCCTGTTAAGTCAGGGGTGAAAGACGGTAGCTCAACTATCGCAGTGCCCTTGATACTGACGGGCTTGAATACACTAGAGGTAGGCGGAATGTGACAAGTAGCGGTGAAATGCATAGATATGTCACAGAACACCGATTGCGAAGGCAGCTTACTATGGTGTGATTGACGCTGAGGCACGAAAGCGTGGGGATCAAACAGGATTAGATACCCTGGTAGTCCACGCCCTAAACGATGAATACTCGCTGTTAGCGATATACAGTTAGCGGCTAAGCGAAAGCGTTAAGTATTCCACCTGGGGAGTACGCCCGCAAGGGTGAAACTCAAAGGAATTGACGGGGGCCCGCACAAGCGGAGGAGCATGTGGTTTAATTCGATGATACGCGAGGAACCTTACCCGGGCTTGAAAGTTAGTGAATTAGATAGAGATATTTAAGTGAGCAATCACACGAAACTAGGTGCTGCATGGCTGTCGTCAGCTCGTGCCGTGAGGTGTTGGGTTAAGTCCCGCAACGAGCGCAACCCCTATGTTTAGTTGCCAGCACGTTAAGGTGGGGACTCTAAACAGACTGCCTGTGCAAACAGAGAGGAAGGAGGGGACGACGTCAAGTCATCATGGCCCTTACGTCCGGGGCTACACACGTGCTACAATGGATGGTACAGAGGGCAGCAAGCTGGCAACAGCAAGCGAATCTCAAAAAGCCATTCACAGTTCGGATAGAGGTCTGCAACTCGACCTCTTGAAGTTGGATTCGCTAGTAATCGCGTATCAGCAATGACGCGGTGAATACGTTCCCGGGCCTTGTACACACCGCCCGTCAAGCCATGGAAGTTGGGGGTACCTAAAGTACGTAACCGCAAGGAGCGTCCTAGGGTAAAACCGATAACTGGGGCTAAGTCGTAACAAGGTAGCCGTACCGGAAGGTGCGGCTGGAATACCTCCTTTCTGGAGTAGGTTTGACTACTCGCTACGCTAAATGATATAAATGACTATATATCTCAAAACAAGACAACCCATAGGATGAAGCATGGTTTAGTGCTCCATACTGAAAAGGGGACATGAGTAGATCAAAAGATTTGTGAAAATGAGAAATCAGTACTCATAAACCTTAAGGAATCCATAGTCCCGTAGCTCAGTTTGGTTAGAGCACTACACTGATAATGTAGGGGTCAGCAGTTCAAATCTGCTCGGGACTACATTAAGAATAATCTTAAGGGGGATTAGCTCAGCTGGCTAGAGCGCCTGCCTTGCACGCAGGAGGTCAACGGTTCGACTCCGTTATTCTCCACCATCACCGGTGCCTAAGATAAAAGGTACAGAAATAGGTAGCAGGAATGCAACCCGGGATAGAAAAGTTCTTTGACATATTGGAAGAAGTTAAAAAGAAGAGCAAACAACAATAGAGACGTTGTTTGATTGGATGAAGGGATGAAGTAAGCAATTACGACAAACCAACTGAAGGTTTAACAACAAATCAAAAAAAGCATTTCCATAGGCGCAAAAGGCTATGGAGAGAAGAAAGTAAATAAGAGCACACAGGGGATGCCTTGGCTCTCAGAGGCGATGAAAGACGTGATAAGCTGCGATAAGCTACGGGGATTAGCAAATATGAATTGATCCGTAGATTTCTGAATGGGGAAACCTGGCTAGTTGAAGACTAGTCGTACAAAGTACGCAAACCTGCCGAACTGAAACATCTAAGTAAGCAGAGGAAGAGAAAATAATAATGATTTCCTAAGTAGTGGCGAGCGAAAGGGAAAGAGCCCAAACCAGCCTTGTTACGGCAAGACTGGGGTTGTAGGACTACGATATGATTATAATGCAATGAAGTGGAACAGGATGGGAAGCCTGGCAAAATAGAGTGAGAGCCTCGTACACGTAAGTACCATTAGTCTAGTAGTATCCTGAGTACCGCGAGGTCGGAGACGCCTTGTGGGAATCTGCCGGCACCATCCGGTAAGGCTAAATACTCCTGAGAGACCGATAGTGAACCAGTACCGTGAGGGAAAGGTGAAAAGAACCCCGAACAGGGGAGTGAAATAGAACCTGAAACTGTGTGCTTACAAGCGGTCGGAGCGTCCAGGTGGCGTGACGGCGTGCCTTTTGCATAATGAGCCTACGAGTTACTCTTCTCTGGCAAGGTTAAGTGTTTAAGACACGGATCCGAAGCGAAAGCGAGTCTGAATAGGGCGTATAGTCAGGGGAGGTAGACGCGAAACCTTGTGATCTACCCATGGACAGGTTGAAGGTGCGGTAACACGTACTGGAGGACCGAACCGATAAACGTTGAAAAGTTTCCGGATGATCTGTGGGTAGGGGTGAAAGGCTAATCAAACTGGGAAATAGCTCGTACTCCCCGAAATGTTTTTAGGAACAGCGTCGTGGTAGAGTTAAATAGAGGTAGAGCTACTGATTGGGTGCGGGGGAGTCAAATCCTACCAAATCCAGACAAACTCCGAATGCTATTTAATATACACGGCAGTGAGGCGCGGGGTGCTAAGGTCACGCGCCGAGAGGGAAAGAACCCAGACCATCAGCTAAGGTCCCCAAGTTACAGTTAAGTTGAACTAACGAGGTCCGATTGCACAGACAGCTAGGATGTTGGCTTGGAAGCAGCCATTCATTTAAAGAGTGCGTAACAGCTCACTAGTCGAGCGATCGGGCATGGATAATAAACGGGCATCAAATTGTACACCGAAGCTATGGGTAATATTAATATTACGGTAGGGGAGCATTCCAGCGGCAGCGAAGGTATGACGTAAGTTTTGCTGGAGCTTCTGGAAAAGCAAATGTAGGCATAAGTAACGATAAGGCAGGCGAGAAACCTGCCCGCCGAAAGGATAAGGTTTCCTGATCAACGCTAATCGGATCAGGGTTAGTCGGGGCCTAAGGAGAACCCGAAAGGGATATTCGATGGACAACGGGTTAATATTCCCGTACTTTTTATAACTGCGATGTGGGGACGGAGTAGTGACACTGCCGCGATCTGACGGAATAGATCGTTGAAGGCTGTAGGTATAGGACCGGTAGGCAAATCCGCCGGTCTTGCTAAAGGCTGATAGTACCGCAAACCTTCGGGGGCGTGGATAGTGCAGGTAATCAGACTTCCAAGAAAAACCGCTAAGCTTCAGGTTATAAAAACCCGTACCGCAAACCGACACAGGTATCCGGGAAGAGAATTCTAAGGCGCTCGAGTGAATCATGGCTAAGGAACTCGGCAAAATGGCCCTGTAACTTCGGGAGAAGGGGCGCTGGTAGCAATATCAGCCGCAGTGAAAAGGCCCAGGCGACTGTTTAACAAAAACACATGGCTTTGCAAAATCGAAAGATGAAGTATAAGGCCTGACACCTGCCCGGTGCTGGAAGGTTAAGAGGGGATGTTAGGGTTAAACCGAAGCATTGAATTGAAGCCCCAGTAAACGGCGGCCGTAACTATAACGGTCCTAAGGTAGCGAAATTCCTTGTCGGGTAAGTTCCGACCTGCACGAATGGTGTAACGATCTGGGCGCTGTCTCAGCCATGAGCTCGGTGAAATTGTGGTCCCGGTGAAGACGCCGGGTACCCGCAACGGGACGGAAAGACCCCATGCACCTTCACTACAATTTAACATTGACATTGGATACAGGATGTGTAGGATAGGTGGGAGACTATGAAGCGGTGTCGCCAGGCATCGTGGAGTCAACGTTGAAATACCACCCTTTCTGTATTCGGTGTCTAACTTCACCTAGTGAAGGACATTGTTTGATGGGTAGTTTGACTGGGGTGGTCGCCTCCAAAAAGGTAACGGAGGCTTTCAAAGGTAAGCTCAATACGCTTGGTAACCGTATGAGGAGTGCAATAGCATAAGCTTGCTTGACTGTGAGGCATACAAGCCGAGCAGGGTCGAAAGACGGATATAGTGATCCGGTGGTTCTGCATGGAAGGGCCATCGCTCAAAGGATAAAAGGTACGCTGGGGATAACAGGCTGATCTCCCCCAAGAGCTCATATCGACGGGGAGGTTTGGCACCTCGATGTCGGCTCGTCACATCCTGGGGCTGGAGAAGGTCCCAAGGGTTCGGCTGTTCGCCGATTAAAGTGGCACGCGAGCTGGGTTCAGAACGTCGCGAGACAGTTCGGTCCCTATCTGTTGTGGGCGTAGGAATTTTGAGTGGGGCTGACCTTAGTACGAGAGGACCGGGTTGGACTAGCCTCTAGTGAATCTGTTGTTCCGCCAGGGGCATTGCAGAGTAGCTACGCTGGGAATAGATAAGCGCTGAAAGCATCTAAGTGCGAAACTAGCCACGAGATGAGAATTCCATATAGGACCGTAGCAGACTACTACGTTGATAGGTTACAGATGTAAAGGTGGTGACATCAAAGTCGAGTAATACTAATCATCCGAAGCTTTCAAAAGCAGAACACTGTTGTTTGTTCTTCCTAAAAACTTCTTTCAATAATATGTCATTGTTATCCTGCTGAATCAAGCGGTTCCTGAAATTGAGATCAGGGATTAAAGCTAAAAGATATAAAAGCTGAATAACATTAAAAATATTTAGGTGCCTATATCGGTGGTGTCCACCTCTTCCCATTCCGAACAGAGAAGTTAAGCCCACCAGAGCCGATGGTACTGCGGTAACACGTGGGAGAGTAGGTCGGTGCCAAATCTTAAAGAAAGCCGGTAGTCCAGATGACTACCGGCTTTTCTTGTTTCAAGCCCCCCAAACACCTGGGCCAAAACCAAAAACTTGTTTAAACCTCCAAATTACAATACCCCCTTCTGCTCAACAGATCGCGAATGACCTGAAAACCTTATAAATGTTGAGGTAGCTCTGTCTGCTTGAAGATATTTTAAGGTAAGAATTGCACTTAACCTTAAAAACTCAATAATTTTAAGGTGAGTTACTGGCTTTTATGTATATTTGAAATATGACTTATCGCATTAACTCGGACCGAAATAAACCCTGGAACGATTTACCCGATCTTCCTTTAGACCCTAAGCTTTATGAAGACCTGGAAATCTATAGCCAGCTTGGCAATGCAAAAGCGGCACTGGGCAGATTGCAGGGAAGAAGTATAGCCATACCCAATCAGGGCTTGCTGATCAACTCTATCAGTTTACAGGAGGCTAAGGCTTCCAGTGCAATTGAAAATATATTTACTACAGATGATGAACTGTATAAAGCCTATAGTGAGGACCAGGCAAAACAGCTGGATGGGCCGGCAAAGGAAATCCTTAATTACAGGGAAGCTTTATGGCTGGGTTATCAATATTTACAGGAAAACCAGATTTTCGATGCACACTATTTTATAAAAATGTACAGGGTAGTTAGCCAGTTTAATGATGGCATAAGAACACCCATTGCCCAGATATACATTAAAGAAGGTGGTACTGGGCCAAATGCAGGGAAGGCATTTTATACCCCGCCCAGGGGCAAGGGAATCATTGAAGATAAACTGAACAACTTAACCGATTTTTTGAATGATGATCAAAAGTATCCCTTAGATCCCTTACTGAAAATGGCCATCGGACATTTTCAGTTCGAAGCTATACATCCTTTCAGGGATGGAAATGGGCGAACGGGCAGAATTTTTAACATTCATTATCTGACCAAAAAAGGCTTGCTGGATTATCCTATTTTATTCCTGAGCAGCTATATTATGGAACATAAAGAGGAATATTATGCCGGACTGGCGGGAGTTACACAAAGGGGGAACTGGAAAAGCTGGTTGTTATATATATTAAAGGCTGTTGAAGTAACTTCTAACCTTACCTACAATAAAATCAATGACATCATATCAGCTAAAGAAGCCATCCTTGATGCTATTGTTGAAGATGGAAATATTTCCAGGCCTGAATCTCTGGTCAATGCTTTGTTTACGCAGCCCTTTACCAGGGTAAAACATTTCACCAATTCGGGATTGTATTCGGAAAATACGGCAAGAAAGTATTTGGACCAACTGGCCAACATGGGTATTCTTGAAAAAAGAATGATCCAGGGCGGAAGTTATTACCTGAATCTGGAACTCTACAGGATACTTTCTGAATGATCTGGTCATTATAATTCTGTTGTTTTTATAATCAAGAACCTGTTTTTTTAAAGGAGCAGGTGTATGAAGAAAGGAAGAAATAACTGATGTAAGGGTTAAGGGCTAAATAATCTGGCTGTTTTTTTCAATTTTTCTGATTGTAATTAAGGCAGTTAGGATAAAAGTTGATTTAATGGTGTGATATAGTTTGATTGGGTTGATAATTTTCCTACTTTTGCAACCCGCTTCGGAGGAAGGGAAAAGGTGAGGTTGATGTTTAGGAGGTTGATTTGAGGAGATGATGAGTAGAGATTTGTATTTCTTTAGGACTGGTTTAACGCCATGAGAAAAAAAGGAAAAAAAGTTTTAAAAAAAGCTTGACAATACTAAAAAGATTTCTACCTTTGCAATCCCAAACACAGGGAGCCTGATTGACGGAGTTGATCAGGGGAATAAAAAAGATTGAAGCGCTGAGATTTGAAACAGAGATCTGGAATAATAAGACCAGGCCGAAACTGAAAAAGGAAGCGAAGATATATACAGGAGACCCGTGAGGCGATTCGAGAAGTTCATTAAAGAGATGTCATTTATAAAGCGTAGCGAGGTAAGATAGTACGATTTCAAAGTACATGAATACGGAGCTATTTTTTCGAGTTGAATTCTAACTGGACAATACAATTAGAATAAGACTATTATTAATTAAGTTAAGAATGGTCAGCGTTCAAACAACACATTTACAATGGAGAGTTTGATCCTGGCTCAGGATGAACGCTAGCGGCAGGCCTAATACATGCAAGTCGAACGAGATTAAGGGGCTTGCTCCTTATGAAAGTGGCGCACGGGTGCGTAACGCGTATGCAACCTACCTTAATCAGGGGGATAGCCCGAAGAAATTCGGATTAACACCGCATAAAAACACAGGATAGCATTATCCAATGTTCAAATATTTATAGGATTAAGATGGGCATGCGTGTCATTAGCTAGTTGGCGGGGTAACGGCCCACCAAGGCGACGATGACTAGGGGATCTGAGAGGATGACCCCCCACACTGGTACTGAGACACGGACCAGACTCCTACGGGAGGCAGCAGTAAGGAATATTGGTCAATGGAGGGAACTCTGAACCAGCCATGCCGCGTGCAGGAAGACAGCCCTCTGGGTCGTAAACTGCTTTTATTCGGGAATAAACCTACTTACGTGTAAGTAGCTGAATGTACCGAAGGAATAAGGATCGGCTAACTCCGTGCCAGCAGCCGCGGTAATACGGAGGATCCAAGCGTTATCCGGATTTATTGGGTTTAAAGGGTGCGTAGGCGGCCTGTTAAGTCAGGGGTGAAAGACGGTAGCTCAACTATCGCAGTGCCCTTGATACTGACGGGCTTGAATACACTAGAGGTAGGCGGAATGTGACAAGTAGCGGTGAAATGCATAGATATGTCACAGAACACCGATTGCGAAGGCAGCTTACTATGGTGTGATTGACGCTGAGGCACGAAAGCGTGGGGATCAAACAGGATTAGATACCCTGGTAGTCCACGCCCTAAACGATGAATACTCGCTGTTAGCGATATACAGTTAGCGGCTAAGCGAAAGCGTTAAGTATTCCACCTGGGGAGTACGCCCGCAAGGGTGAAACTCAAAGGAATTGACGGGGGCCCGCACAAGCGGAGGAGCATGTGGTTTAATTCGATGATACGCGAGGAACCTTACCCGGGCTTGAAAGTTAGTGAATTAGATAGAGATATTTAAGTGAGCAATCACACGAAACTAGGTGCTGCATGGCTGTCGTCAGCTCGTGCCGTGAGGTGTTGGGTTAAGTCCCGCAACGAGCGCAACCCCTATGTTTAGTTGCCAGCACGTTAAGGTGGGGACTCTAAACAGACTGCCTGTGCAAACAGAGAGGAAGGAGGGGACGACGTCAAGTCATCATGGCCCTTACGTCCGGGGCTACACACGTGCTACAATGGATGGTACAGAGGGCAGCAAGCTGGCAACAGCAAGCGAATCTCAAAAAGCCATTCACAGTTCGGATAGAGGTCTGCAACTCGACCTCTTGAAGTTGGATTCGCTAGTAATCGCGTATCAGCAATGACGCGGTGAATACGTTCCCGGGCCTTGTACACACCGCCCGTCAAGCCATGGAAGTTGGGGGTACCTAAAGTACGTAACCGCAAGGAGCGTCCTAGGGTAAAACCGATAACTGGGGCTAAGTCGTAACAAGGTAGCCGTACCGGAAGGTGCGGCTGGAATACCTCCTTTCTGGAGTAGGTTTGACTACTCGCTACGCTAAATGATATAAATGACTATATATCTCAAAACAAGACAACCCATAGGATGAAGCATGGTTTAGTGCTCCATACTGAAAAGGGGACATGAGTAGATCAAAAGATTTGTGAAAATGAGAAATCAGTACTCATAAACCTTAAGGAATCCATAGTCCCGTAGCTCAGTTTGGTTAGAGCACTACACTGATAATGTAGGGGTCAGCAGTTCAAATCTGCTCGGGACTACATTAAGAATAATCTTAAGGGGGATTAGCTCAGCTGGCTAGAGCGCCTGCCTTGCACGCAGGAGGTCAACGGTTCGACTCCGTTATTCTCCACCATCACCGGTGCCTAAGATAAAAGGTACAGAAATAGGTAGCAGGAATGCAACCCGGGATAGAAAAGTTCTTTGACATATTGGAAGAAGTTAAAAAGAAGAGCAAACAACAATAGAGACGTTGTTTGATTGGATGAAGGGATGAAGTAAGCAATTACGACAAACCAACTGAAGGTTTAACAACAAATCAAAAAAAGCATTTCCATAGGCGCAAAAGGCTATGGAGAGAAGAAAGTAAATAAGAGCACACAGGGGATGCCTTGGCTCTCAGAGGCGATGAAAGACGTGATAAGCTGCGATAAGCTACGGGGATTAGCAAATATGAATTGATCCGTAGATTTCTGAATGGGGAAACCTGGCTAGTTGAAGACTAGTCGTACAAAGTACGCAAACCTGCCGAACTGAAACATCTAAGTAAGCAGAGGAAGAGAAAATAATAATGATTTCCTAAGTAGTGGCGAGCGAAAGGGAAAGAGCCCAAACCAGCCTTGTTACGGCAAGACTGGGGTTGTAGGACTACGATATGATTATAATGCAATGAAGTGGAACAGGATGGGAAGCCTGGCAAAATAGAGTGAGAGCCTCGTACACGTAAGTACCATTAGTCTAGTAGTATCCTGAGTACCGCGAGGTCGGAGACGCCTTGTGGGAATCTGCCGGCACCATCCGGTAAGGCTAAATACTCCTGAGAGACCGATAGTGAACCAGTACCGTGAGGGAAAGGTGAAAAGAACCCCGAACAGGGGAGTGAAATAGAACCTGAAACTGTGTGCTTACAAGCGGTCGGAGCGTCCAGGTGGCGTGACGGCGTGCCTTTTGCATAATGAGCCTACGAGTTACTCTTCTCTGGCAAGGTTAAGTGTTTAAGACACGGATCCGAAGCGAAAGCGAGTCTGAATAGGGCGTATAGTCAGGGGAGGTAGACGCGAAACCTTGTGATCTACCCATGGACAGGTTGAAGGTGCGGTAACACGTACTGGAGGACCGAACCGATAAACGTTGAAAAGTTTCCGGATGATCTGTGGGTAGGGGTGAAAGGCTAATCAAACTGGGAAATAGCTCGTACTCCCCGAAATGTTTTTAGGAACAGCGTCGTGGTAGAGTTAAATAGAGGTAGAGCTACTGATTGGGTGCGGGGGAGTCAAATCCTACCAAATCCAGACAAACTCCGAATGCTATTTAATATACACGGCAGTGAGGCGCGGGGTGCTAAGGTCACGCGCCGAGAGGGAAAGAACCCAGACCATCAGCTAAGGTCCCCAAGTTACAGTTAAGTTGAACTAACGAGGTCCGATTGCACAGACAGCTAGGATGTTGGCTTGGAAGCAGCCATTCATTTAAAGAGTGCGTAACAGCTCACTAGTCGAGCGATCGGGCATGGATAATAAACGGGCATCAAATTGTACACCGAAGCTATGGGTAATATTAATATTACGGTAGGGGAGCATTCCAGCGGCAGCGAAGGTATGACGTAAGTTTTGCTGGAGCTTCTGGAAAAGCAAATGTAGGCATAAGTAACGATAAGGCAGGCGAGAAACCTGCCCGCCGAAAGGATAAGGTTTCCTGATCAACGCTAATCGGATCAGGGTTAGTCGGGGCCTAAGGAGAACCCGAAAGGGATATTCGATGGACAACGGGTTAATATTCCCGTACTTTTTATAACTGCGATGTGGGGACGGAGTAGTGACACTGCCGCGATCTGACGGAATAGATCGTTGAAGGCTGTAGGTATAGGACCGGTAGGCAAATCCGCCGGTCTTGCTAAAGGCTGATAGTACCGCAAACCTTCGGGGGCGTGGATAGTGCAGGTAATCAGACTTCCAAGAAAAACCGCTAAGCTTCAGGTTATAAAAACCCGTACCGCAAACCGACACAGGTATCCGGGAAGAGAATTCTAAGGCGCTCGAGTGAATCATGGCTAAGGAACTCGGCAAAATGGCCCTGTAACTTCGGGAGAAGGGGCGCTGGTAGCAATATCAGCCGCAGTGAAAAGGCCCAGGCGACTGTTTAACAAAAACACATGGCTTTGCAAAATCGAAAGATGAAGTATAAGGCCTGACACCTGCCCGGTGCTGGAAGGTTAAGAGGGGATGTTAGGGTTAAACCGAAGCATTGAATTGAAGCCCCAGTAAACGGCGGCCGTAACTATAACGGTCCTAAGGTAGCGAAATTCCTTGTCGGGTAAGTTCCGACCTGCACGAATGGTGTAACGATCTGGGCGCTGTCTCAGCCATGAGCTCGGTGAAATTGTGGTCCCGGTGAAGACGCCGGGTACCCGCAACGGGACGGAAAGACCCCATGCACCTTCACTACAATTTAACATTGACATTGGATACAGGATGTGTAGGATAGGTGGGAGACTATGAAGCGGTGTCGCCAGGCATCGTGGAGTCAACGTTGAAATACCACCCTTTCTGTATTCGGTGTCTAACTTCACCTAGTGAAGGACATTGTTTGATGGGTAGTTTGACTGGGGTGGTCGCCTCCAAAAAGGTAACGGAGGCTTTCAAAGGTAAGCTCAATACGCTTGGTAACCGTATGAGGAGTGCAATAGCATAAGCTTGCTTGACTGTGAGGCATACAAGCCGAGCAGGGTCGAAAGACGGATATAGTGATCCGGTGGTTCTGCATGGAAGGGCCATCGCTCAAAGGATAAAAGGTACGCTGGGGATAACAGGCTGATCTCCCCCAAGAGCTCATATCGACGGGGAGGTTTGGCACCTCGATGTCGGCTCGTCACATCCTGGGGCTGGAGAAGGTCCCAAGGGTTCGGCTGTTCGCCGATTAAAGTGGCACGCGAGCTGGGTTCAGAACGTCGCGAGACAGTTCGGTCCCTATCTGTTGTGGGCGTAGGAATTTTGAGTGGGGCTGACCTTAGTACGAGAGGACCGGGTTGGACTAGCCTCTAGTGAATCTGTTGTTCCGCCAGGGGCATTGCAGAGTAGCTACGCTGGGAATAGATAAGCGCTGAAAGCATCTAAGTGCGAAACTAGCCACGAGATGAGAATTCCATATAGGACCGTAGCAGACTACTACGTTGATAGGTTACAGATGTAAAGGTGGTGACATCAAAGTCGAGTAATACTAATCATCCGAAGCTTTCAAAAGCAGAACACTGTTGTTTGTTCTTCCTAAAAACTTCTTTCAATAATATGTCATTGTTATCCTGCTGAATCAAGCGGTTCCTGAAATTGAGATCAGGGATTAAAGCTAAAAGATATAAAAGCTGAATAACATTAAAAATATTTAGGTGCCTATATCGGTGGTGTCCACCTCTTCCCATTCCGAACAGAGAAGTTAAGCCCACCAGAGCCGATGGTACTGCGGTAACACGTGGGAGAGTAGGTCGGTGCCAAATCTTAAAGAAAGCCGGTAGTCCAGATGACTACCGGCTTTTCTTGTTTCAAGCCCCCCAAACACCTGGGCCAAAACCAAAAACTTGTTTAAACCCAAGTTTGTTAAAATATGCTAAATCTTTATCCTGAAGTCAATAAAACCGTATTATTGTATTTTACGTTAATTTATAGAAGCGCTGAACAATGAAACTGAGATCTATAGTATTTTTTATTGCCTGCTTTTTCCTGCATACCGCAGTTTTTTCGCAGGACAAGAATGTAAAGCTTCCGGCAAACTGGTATAATCTGGACCTGATAAAAGACGGATATTTTGGTATCAGTACTGAAAAGGCATATACTGAACTTTTACAGCATAGAAAGCCAAAAGAGAAGATCATTGTGGCGGTGATTGATGGTGGAGTGGACATTAGCCATGAAGATTTGAAGGATGTACTGTGGACAAACAAAAAGGAGATTGCAGGAAATGGCATAGATGATGATGGCAATGGATATGCGGATGATGTACATGGCTGGAATTTTATAGGCTCAAAAAAGGGGAACCTGGCTTATGACAATCTGGAGCTGGTAAGGATTTTCAGGGAGTATCAGCCAAAATACAGGTCTACAATTAAATCAACAATTTTGGACAGCACGCAAAAAGAGGAATTTGCCTTGTATACCAAGGTAACTGCGGCATTTGGAAAAAAATACGATGAAGCACACCAGACTTTTGCAGTTGTGGCTATGATCAATAAAGTGCTGGATTCTGTAGGGCAGATCAACCATAAGGCAATTCCTTCACTGGAAGATATTGAGCGTTATAAGGCCGACAGTGAAGAAGAGGAACAATGCAAAAAGATTATCAGGAAAGGGGCCAGGGAAAGCGGATCTATAGAGAAGTTCCACAAGGAAATGAAGGATGCTTATAAACAGTATGATGTGATGCTGAAGTATAACCTAAATCCTAAATATGATGAACGTGGGGCACTGGTGGGGGATGACTATTCGAATGCAAAAGAGCGGTTTTATGGAAATAATGATGTAGCCGGACCAAATGCGGAGCATGGCACACATGTTTCCGGTATAATTGCTGCAAATAGAAAGAACAACATAGGCATAAACGGTGTGGCCGATAATGTGAGTATTATGGCCATCAGAGTAGTGCCGGAAGGTGATGAGCGCGATAAGGATGTTGCCAATGGGATAAGATATGCGGTAGATAATGGTGCAAGAGTAATTAATATGAGCTTTGGAAAAGGCTTTAAATGGAATAAGGAGGTTGTTGATGATGCTGTTAAATATGCTGAGAAAAAAGGCGTATTGCTGGTACATGCAGCCGGTAATGATAACCAGAATAATGACCTGGAAGAAAATTATCCTACTAAATATTATGACAGTCCGGAAGCCATAGCCTATAAAAAGGCCCATAAGAAGCCAGACCTTAGTGCAATGTTGTTCAGGCCGAATGCCAATCAGCAGCAAGGCCCTGGCATGGGGCGTAATGTGCCGACACTGCCCTTGAAACCGGTAATTGATACCGCTAAGTTTAATTTGCCCCATGCCAATAACTGGATTGAGGTTGGTGCAAGTGCTTATAAGAACGATGCGAGTTTGAAGGCGTCTTTTTCTAATTACGGCAAATATACCGTAGATGTTTTTGCGCCGGGTTTCATGATTAAATCAACTGTTCCGGGATCTAAGTACGAAGAGTTTGACGGTACCAGTATGGCTGCTCCTGTTGTTTCTGGCCTGGCTGCCTTAATTTTGAGCTATTATCCTGAACTTAAACCGCGTGAAGTAAGAGAGATCATTATGAAATCTGTGGTTAAGGTTGAGCAGAAGGTAAAGCATGAAAATTCAAGGGGTGAAAGTGAACGGATCAGTTTTAAGGAACTGTGTGTAAGCGGGGGTGTTGTTAATGCTTATGAAGCCTTAAAATTGGCAGAACATTATAAAACAAAATAGTCCGGTGGACACGACCTATAGTCATGAGGTGGTAAAAGCATCTTTAATTATGCTTTTTTCAGGGGAATCAGTGACTGTTAAAGTTAAAGTGAATGCCGTTTTATAACTTTTGTGGGGTTTCTTTTTACAATGGTTTTGTCTTCCAGAATTGCTTGTACTACAGTTTTACCCATCGCTTCAAAATCTGTTGAAATGACTGTGATCCCATCTTCAAGTACTTCTTTCACCAGGGTATCGTTGTAAGAGATCAGCCCTATATCTTTACCGAGTTTAAGTTTCTTTTTTCGGGCCAGTTTAATTAACATCACATCATCCGTATCATATCTGCTAAAGGTTACATATGCATTACCTTTCTGGAAGGTCTTTTCATCAATTTCAGATTGTATCAAGTAAGGGTGTTCAATTTCCGTACAATAATGTAAAAAACCTTCAATAACCAATCTGGCATGCACAGCTTCGGGATGTGCAACCAAAATCAGCCGGTCGTATTTCTTCAATTCATCTTTTAACTTATGAAGGCTATGGTAAATGTCGTAACCATAATCCTGGTATATACTGCTATAGTTGCCTGATAAACCTTGTTCGTTTAAATCAATGATTATTCTTTTTTTATCCGGAATTAGGTTTAGGAGTGGGGCTACATTTTCCTTCAGAAAAGTTGCAATGACATAATGCGTATATGTTCCCAGGTTTTCTTTGATTAATTTTTCAAATACCTGGTAATTATGATGGTGAAAGTAAATGTCTATATCGGCCCGGTCTTCCAATTGGTTAAAAAGAGTACGATAGAACTGCTCACGCAGGATATTCATTTTATCGAGCAGTAAAAAAACACGAAATGAGTGATGGATAGATTTTTTGCGTACGTAATATCCCTTCCTGTATACAGATTCTACAATACCTTTTTCTACAAGTTCATTTAGGCCTTTGAGTAAAGTTTCCTTACTCATTTTTAATTGTTGCTGCAGTTGTTTGAGCGAGGGTAGCTGATCTCCGATATGGAGCTGATCAATTTCAATCAATGACATAATATGATCGGCCAGTTGCTGGTATTTCATTTTACCATGACCACCTTTTTGATGCGCATTTTCAGTTAAAACTTCTGTCATGTGGATATTATTTAGACAAATGTAACTAATAGACCATACAAACCAAACCAGACAAGCTATCAAATTTTATGTAAACGCTTTTTTGGAGTATTAAAAAGGTATTTGTAAAATTTTATTTTTTTAATAGAAATAAAATGCTTTATATTTGTTTAGCAGACCAGACCATACCATACTAGATCACTTTAAGATTGATTTATAGAACCAGAGCGATCTGTTTTGTGGCTTTTTGTGGAGGGAAAGAGAATGCGTGTAATACTACCAAACCAAATATAAATTATAAATATGAAACCAAACTTACTTTTTACCATGTTATTGGTTCTGGGTATTCCGCTGGCCGGTCTGGCCCAGGCGGTAAAAACCATAACCGGAACTGTTATTGATGAAAAAGGAGGTCCTTTACCCGGCGTAAAAGTAGTCCTTCAGGGAAAAGCTACATCGGGGGTAACAGATGGCCAGGGCCACTTTAGCCTTTCCAATACCAAAGAAGGCGATTTGCTGCTGGTCTCCATGATTGGCTACACCAGCAAAACAGTGATCGTAAGCAGCCAAAATCAGTATAAAATCCAACTGGAAACCAGTAGTACGTCCTTAAATGATGTGGTCATTATTGGTTATGGGGAAGTAAAGCGAAAAGACCTTACCGGTGCAGTGGGCTCTGTTAACATAAAAGATATGGAAAAGGCGCCGGTGGTTTCTTTTGAAGATGCCCTGGCAGGACGTGTGGCTGGTGTACAGGTCGGATCCGGCGATGGCCAACCGGGTAGTATCAGTAACATCACCATCCGGGGTGGAAATTCAATTACCCAATCAAACTCACCACTTTATGTGATTGATGGCTTTCCTTTGGAAAGCCCAGATAACAATACCATTAATCCGGACGATATCGAGTCAATAGATATATTGAAAGACGCATCTTCTACGGCAATTTATGGGGCAAGGGGGGCTAATGGGGTGATCATGATCAAAACTAAGGAGGGTAAGGTAGGCGCGCCGGTGGTTACCTATAACAATTGGCTGGGCTATCAGTACCCAGGTAAACAGATAGAGGTGATGAGCCCTTATGAGTTTGTGAAATATCAGTTGGACTTGAATAAGACGTCCGCTACCGCTTTGTATCTTAAGGATGGAAAAACCCTGGATGCATACCGGAATGAGCAGGGAATAAACTGGCAGGACCATGTAATGCAGAACGCATTTATGCAAAATCATAGCTTCTCTATGAGAGGTGGAACTGCGGCCACAAAGTATTCGGTGAGCAGCTCTTATTTAAATCAAAATGGAATTGTTATTAATGGTGGATATAAAAGATACCAGGGCCGGTTTCAAATAGATCAACGTGTGGGACAAAATATAAGAATTGGCCTTAATACCAATTATACATACGGAATCAAAAAAGGTCAGATTGCCAATTTAACCAGTGATAACCTAAACAGCAGTTCGGCAGGAAATGCCAGTTCATATTTGATGTACAGCACCTGGGGATACAGGCCGGTAACGGGTAGCGGGGATGATGGGAATTTCCTTGACCAACCTTTTGATGATGATGTTGCTTCCAATACAGATTTAAGGATCAACCCTGTGGTAAACTCCAACAACATGTATCAGTATGCTTTTAATAAATCGCTTAGTGCCAATGCTTTTGTGGAGTATTCTTTTCTGAAGTATTTTAAGTTTAAGGTAAGTGGAGGAATGACAGATACTCGTCTTGCGTTCGAACGTTTTAACAATTCCAATACGGCAGCCGGAAATCCGCGGACCGTTTATGGGCAAAACTATGGTATCAACGGTTCACTTGAAAACCAGAATATCCGCAGTTTACTGAACGAGAACCTGCTCACCTTTAACAAAACATTTAACAAGAAGCACCGTTTAGACGCTGTAGGTGGTTTTACCATGCAGAGGAATAGTATGGAGGGGGATGGATTTGTTTCTATTTTATTGCCAAATGAAGTACTGGGCGTGAGAGGGCTTGGCCAGGGTACTATACTTTCAAAAACAACTACCGGTACTTATTCCACACTGGTATCATTTCTTAGCCGGGTTAATTATACGTTTAACTCCCGCTATATATTTACCGCATCTTTACGTGCCGACGGCTCTTCCAAATTTGCTCCGGAAAGCAGGTGGGCATATTTTCCTTCCGGGGCCTTTGCCTGGAATATAGGGGAAGAGAAATTTTTGAAGGACATTAAAGCTATTTCTGCTGCAAAACTGAGGTTGTCGTATGGGATTACCGGAAACAACAGGGTTTCGGATTTTGCCTATCTACCTGTGTTAGGTATGGAAGTAGGTGCCAATACCGGGAATACCAAAAGTGGTTATTATTTTAACGGTCAATACATTAAAGGAACGGTTCCAATTGGGGTAGGAAATGAAGACCTCAAATGGGAACCTACCGGCAGTTTTGACGCGGGACTCGATCTCAGCTTTTTTAACCAGCGTCTGAGTATTACTGCTGATTTCTATCATAAAAGAACCTCTGATTTACTACTGAATGCTTCTTTGCCTACATCAACAGGATACCTTACTGCCTTTAAAAATATAGGTGTTGTGGTAAACAAGGGATTTGAGTTTACCCTAAATACGGTAAACCTGAGTTCAAAGCGGTTTAACTGGACATCCAGTTTCAACATTGCCTTCAATAAGAACAAAATTGATGAACTGAATGGCAACCAACCAAGCCTGATTACGCGGGTTACCAGCTGGAATGCCAATTTTAATAATTCACTGCCCTATATTGCTTTGCCAGGGCGGCAGGTAGCTTTATTTTACGGTTATGTTTTTGATGGACTATACCAATTGAACGATTTTAATGTATTGTCGAACGGAAGTTACGAGCTGAAAGGGGAAGTGCCTAACAATGGTAGTGCACGTTCGCTGATTAAGCCAGGGTTCATTAAATACAAAGACATCAATGGAGATGGTATTGTCGACGCAAATGACCAGACGATCATAGGTAATCCTAATCCCTTGCACATTGGCGGATTGACCAATAATTTCAGGTATGGACAATTCGACCTCAACGTTTTCTTACAGTGGTCGTACGGTAATGATATTTTAAATGCAAACCGGATCGTATTTGAAGGAGCGGAAGCAAGACCAAGCCTGAATATGTTTAAGACCTATGAAAACAGATGGTCTGTAGAAAATCAGAATAGTGTGCTGCCGGTTGCCGGTGGTTATGGCCCCAATGTATTCTCTGACAGAAATATTGAAGATGGTTCATTTCTTCGTTTAAAGACGGTTTCTCTTGGCTATAACCTATCCCCCGAACTGATGAAAAGACTGAAGATACAGTCGGTCCGCATCCATGTTTCGGCACAAAACCTGGTAACCTGGACGAATTATTCGGGTCTGGATCCTGAAGTTTCAGTGCGGCATTCTTCGCTTACACCTGGTTTTGACTGGAGCGCGTATCCACGGGCACGGACCATCACCTTTGGTATGAACCTAACTTTTTAACGATAAATGTTTTTACAAATGAAAACAACTTTATTTTATATCGCTATGATGCTGGCACTGGTTGTCACCTCATGTTCAAAGATCCTGGACACAACCCCACAGGATTTTGTATCACCAATAAATTATTACAATACAGAAAGCGAACTGCAATCTGCATTGGCCGGAGTATACGACCGTTTGGGCGATAACAGGGTTTATTCACAAGGTATGGCCTGCTATATGGTTTTTAGTGACGAGTTTTTCATGAAAAGTCAGACATCGGGAATGAATGCCAATATTGTAGATGCTTCTACCCTGGAACTAAACAGGCACTGGGAAGCGATTTATACCGGCATTGAACGCGCAAATATGTTACTGGAGAACATAGATAAGGCGGTTAAGGTAACTGAAGAAAAGCGTAACGAAATAAAAGGGCAGGCACTTTTTTTAAGGGCTTACTATTATTTTATGCTGGCAGATGAGTTTGGGCCGGTACCTTTAAAGCTTCAATCCAGCAAATCGCCTGAAGAAGCCCCACTTCCGGGTACTCCTGTAAAAGATATTTATGCGCGTATAGTGGCCGATATGAAACAGGCAGAGGAGTTGGTAAAGTCGGTTTCTGACTATGGCTATAATACGCGAATTACGAAAACGACAGTACAAGGTATACTGGCCAGGGTTTATCTGACTATGGCGGGTTTTCCACTAAATGATGTTGCAAAATATGCTGATGCCAGAAGCTATGCAGAAAAAGTAATGCTATCTGGATTGCACGGGCTGAACCCTGATTTTAAACAGGTCTATATCAATCATGTGCAGGAAATATTTGACACAAGAGAAAGTTTATGGGAAGTCGAATTTAAAGGAACGAACCAGGGTGAAATACAGGAGGGTGGTATGATTGGCAGTTATAATGGCATTACCAGTGGAAACATTGAGATGGGCTATGGTTATGATTATGTGCATGCTACTGCAAAGCTTTACAATGCCTATGCAGCTGGCGACCAGAGAAAGGACTGGACGGTTGCACCTTTCAGATATGTAACTACCGGACAAACGGCGGTAAAGACCAATTGGGCGGCAGATCAGATATACGACAGGAGCAATGGGAAATGGAGGCGGGAGTATGAACTTCTTCTGCCAAGAAATCAAAACTATACCGGTACCAACTGGCCTTTGTTAAGATATGCGGATGTATTGCTGATGTTTGCAGAAGCTGATAATTATGTAAACAATGGTCCATCTGCCGACGCGTACAAAGCCATCAATATGGTAAGGCGCAGGGGATATGGAAAAGATGTACTCCTGCCAGATGTCCAGGCAGATGCTGCTGCTGGTTTATCCCAGCCGGACTTTCTGGACCTGATCAGGAACGAGCGTCTGCGAGAGCTTGCTTTCGAAGGACTCCGGAAACATGACCTTGTAAGATGGGGCATTTATCCTTCTGTGATGCAGGCGCAGGTTAGAGAGTACCAGGCCAATATGCCTGCGGCTTTAAAAGACCCTGCTATTGCACAGGCACAACGTGTAACAGAACGGGCCGTGCTGTTCCCGATTCCTAACAGCGAGCTGGCCGTTAACCCTAATATTAAACAAAACACAGGATGGTAACTACAAAATTGTATCAGATGAATAAGTTATTAATTGCATCTATCGTATGCTTTTTTCTGGCCTCCTGCCAGAAGACCTATGAACTGGCTGCTCCGGATGATTTTTCCGTTGAACCGGAAAAAACCAGTTATAAAATAGGTGATTCTGTGCGGTTTGTCATAAACGGAAAACCGGAGAACATTGTATTCTGGTCGGGTGAAGTAGGCCGTAAATATGAGTTTAGAAAAAGAACCGTAGTGGAAGGAAATTCCATTTCCCTCAATTTTAAGACTTTCGCCCAGTTCGGGCTCATGCCTATCGACCAGTCTGTAATAAAGGTATATGTATCAACCGATTTCAGTGGAAAATATGATGCTGCAAGTGTTAGGGCGGCTACCTGGGAAGACATTACTGATAAGGCTGTTCTTTCTTCCGGTCTGGACCAGACGCCTTCGGGGAACATTGACCTGAACAGTTTTGCTGCACGTAATAAAAGCATGGTATTGGCTTTGGCTTATAAGACCAGCGTTATAAAGCCGGAAGCACAGCAAAACCGCTGGGTAGTCCGTTCTTTTGATCTTAAGAGCACCAACCAGCAGGGAGAAGAAACCGTGCTGGCTACCATGGCTACGGCGGGCTGGACTGCTTTTAACTTTAGTGGTCCTGCTACCACCTGGAGCATTACCTCGGCCCAGCTGCTTACCGTAAGGAACAGCACTGAACTGGATGACGACTGGGTGGTAACCAAACAGTTTAATCCCAACAGTACTACACCAGATATAGGGGAATCCATTAAGAACATTTCCCAAAACCTGACCAATTATACCAGGGTATATACCAAGGCTGGCGTTTACAAAGTGACGTTTGTGGCAACCAATGCCAATTTGGAGCGATCAGCAACAGTTGTAAAGGAAATAGAATTAAACATTACCCAATGAGATTGAACAGTTTAATCGTGATGCTGATTGCTTTTGCAGGCAATAGTTATGCCCAGCAAGCTGCTTTGACAAATCAGGTGCTTCGTCTGAATTGGGAAGATACCGGCAATGGGTATAAAATAAAGCAGCTATCGGTGAAAGGCCAAAATGGATGGCGCGCATTGTCGGGCACACTGGGGCAATATACCCTGCTTTACAGCGCAGGTGAACCTAAGATGGACTCTGAGGTTAAAGATAAGGACGGGAAAGAAATTCAGTTTCCTGAGCCGGAGTACCGTTATATCATCCCTACCTGGAAAGCCAATACTTCTGCAGTTTCTTTGAATAAAGAAGGGCGTTCCATATTATTTTATCCGCAAGGGTATAAAAAAGTTGGGAATACCATCGTATTTCAACAAAAAACAGATGTCGCCACCATTGAAGCTACCTGGAAACTTGACCCTGTCTACAAAAATGATCTTCGCGTTTCTATCCGCTTAACAGCTGTTAAGGACGGGTATTATTCAATAGCGAGTCCGGCAGTTAGTGCAAATGATAAAAACCACTTTGAATGGGGCTGTATTCCCGGCGTGTTTCAGGGCAACACAATCAACAGCGATTTTACTGATGCTTATGCTTATGGCCACGGAATTCCTGACAGACCAGTTGTTGTAAGAGAAAGAACAGCAGCAGCACTTACGGCCATGCTTACCAATAAAGAAGGGATTACGCTGGCCGTTACAGCCGAGCCGGGAACAGGCAGGGACCCATGGGAATATGATAGATCTACCCAGTCGAACTGGTTACTTGGCCTGTCCCTCATTAACCGTCAGGAGCAACTGAGCCCAACCTTATATCATCCGGTATTGGGGCAGCAAAAATCCTATTTAAAAAAGGGGGAAAGCATTTCGTTCAGTTTCAGGTACACCATCAATATTTCAAACTGGTACCAGGTATACCAGCATATAGTGAATGATGTTTACCGCTTTGATGAACTGCTGCATTTAAAACAAAGCAAGCAGTCCTTATCTGATCGCATGCTACAGCTTTTAAACTATGTAAAAAAGGACAGTACTTCCCGCTGGCGGACTTTTGACTATAACGGTGGTACTATTGGTGCCCAGGAATATTTAGGTGGAGTATATGAATCGGAAAAAGATGCCGTAAAAAATGCCGACTATGGTGCAATGTGGATGCTGGCCAATATTACACAGGATTCTGTCCTTATCCATAAACGGCTTAAAGATGCACTGAACTTTAAACTGGCACAGCAAAATACAGCCGTTGGATTTTTTAACGGAGCAGCTGCAGGGCAATATTATCTTTATCGTTCAAAACGCTTTACCGAAGAATGGGGCCCCTATACCGAGCCAATAGCGACCACCTATTATATGTTGCAGGATATGGGAAATGTGTCTTTATTTGAACCCGGCAATCAGCAGCTCAAATCGGGGATCCGTTTGGCGGCCGACTGGCTGCTGACTAAAATGAAGCCGGAAGGTTATTGGGAAGTAGCTTACAACAACCACACGCAGAAACCCATGTTTGAGGACCTGAAAGATTATAGGCCTACTTTTTACGGGCTGCTGATTGCATACCAGATACTAAGGGATAAAAAATATCTGGATGCCGCTGTAAAGGCGGCCGACTGGTATATTAGAAATGCGGTAGCGCAAGGTTATTTTTTAGGAGTTTGCGGAGATGCCAGGTTTGCACCCGATTTTGCAACCGGTCAAAGCGCCCAGGCATTGCTGGATCTGTTTGAGATCACAAAAGAACCAAGGTTTAAACAGGCTGCTGTTAAAACGGCCCAATTCTACACAACTTCCATATATTCCCATCCGATTCCTGATCGGAAGGGCAAAAAAAATGGAGCAAGGCAGTTGGAGGACTGGCAGATCAGCCAGGTAGGTCTAAGTTTTGAACATGGGGGTGTTTTAGGCTCTGCTAATAACAGCGGCCCAATTTTACTGGCTAGTCATGCAGGCATGTTTGTCAGGCTTTTTCAACTGACAAAAGACTCCCTGTATCTTAAAATGGCGAGGACAGCAGCTTTGAGTAAGAATGCTTTTGTAGACCCGGCCACAGGAGTTGCATCTTATTACTGGAGTGCTATGAACAAGGGTGCCGGGCCTTTTCCTCATCATGCCTGGTGGCAGATAGGGTGGATCACCGATTACCTGATGGCCGAACTTTCATTGCGCTCGCAGGGGCGGATTGATTTTCCTTCAGGTTTTCTTGCACCTAAGGTTGGCCCACATAAAACATTTGGGTTCCGGCAGGGAAAAATATTTGATCAGCAGGGGGATCTGACTTTAATCGAAAAGCTCGTGTCATTAAACAATCCCAATATGGACTATTTATGCGCCATGAATAAGCAGGATAAGGTATTTTATCTGTTTGTACTGAATAACGATGATGAAATACAGAAAGGTGCTATTCACCTAGACCAGTCAGGTTTTATTCAAGGGTATAGTCTGGACCTGAAAACTGCTGTGCGCCTTTCTGCTTCAGGCTCAAAGCTTCCTTTTTCTATAGGTGATCACATCGAAATAAAACCTTATGGCTTGCAGGTCTATGCACTTAAATATAAATAAATCTTAAAGAAGATGTACCAGAAAACCGGCCTATGTTTATTGCTAACAGCATTCTTGTTTTTAATAACAGGAACGGCTATAGCCCAGCAGGAAAAATACCTGTTGCTGGGAACCGATTTCCAGTTTAAGGGTAAATGGTTTACTGAAGTAAATAAAGATGGCATTGGTGGCAACATTTTAAGGTTTATGGAAGGGGAGCTGGACAGCACATCCGATGCGCTAACCGTAATGAACATAGGGAAGGCAGGCCGCTATACCATTTGGATAAGGACCCCTGATTTTGAAACCTCTCCGCGAACCCGGTTGATCCAGCTTTCAGTTGGGAATGCCAGGTTAAAAAAAGCGGGCGGACATGGGAAGCCCGGATATGCCTGGGAACGTTTGGGGTATGCAGATCTGAAGAGTAGCAATGTGCTGCTACGTCTCCACAATTTTAATTTTGGCAGGTGTGATGCCATCCTGTTTGTACAGGATAGCACCCTTAATCCAAATAACCTGGACAAGAAGGTGCTTCTGTCTTGGAAAGTAGCTCCTGCCCTACAGGAAGTGCTTAGCGAAGAAAAGAAGCGCACAAGCCCCTCACTGCAACTGAGCCCTGCAGACAAGGTAATTGCAGGAATTGAAAACGACGCCTTACGTGTACAATTTGTAAGGACGGGTGCGGATCATAAGGCTATTGCCTGTAAAACAGAAGTAAAAAAGGACGGACGGTGGCAACAGGCAGGCATTCCAAACATGGAAGACCACAGGATCTTTTTAATCAGTACTGATGCTACTGCCGTCCGCTTTATTAAGTATTATCCGACCTGGGACAGCCAAACACCGAACGCCTATTTTGTTTTTAATGGCCGGAAGCATGCAGTGCAAAAGCCGGGCGCTGATATGGATCCTTTTGAAGCTGGGAATCTTAGTGAAGCCATTCCTGTATCGGCAGAAACTATTGACAAGCAAATCCTGAAAGTACAGTATGTTACCCGCAATGGTTCCAGCATCACCGGCCTTTGGTCGCTACTTCCTGCACAACAGCATATTGATCTGCGTCTGATCTGTAAGGTTGCCCGGCCGGGATATTACAGCATGGGTGTTGCAGCCTTTCAACCTGTTGTTGATCAGGAGCTGGAAAACGTGCTGATGGCGCCGATGTTTCAATATAAACGGCTCTCTGATGGCCCACAGATGATGGTCACTTCTATGATGCAGCAACCGCTTGCCATAGTTTCATCGAAAACACAACAAGGTATTTTTTCGAGCTACGTTGCCGCAGGTCCTGAATTGTTTAAAAAGGACTGGGGGTCGGTAGATTATGCCCCTGCGGGGTTTACACTAAAAAACCATAACAACCAGATACAGCCGGTTATGTTTTCACCAGTGCTGGGAATGAACGATTCGAAATGTAGCGCAGGTGAGCTGATTGAAAGAAGGTTTGTTATTGGTGTAAGGGCCGGCAACTGGGACTCGGCCATGGATTATGTATCGAAGGAGGTATTTGAGGTAAAGGATTACAGAAAACAGGAACAATCCTCGCTTACCGATGCAGTATTTAGCATGATTGAACTGGTTAAAAATGATAATGCTGCAGGTTGGGCTCCAGGATTAAAGGGTTTTTATGATATCGAAGGAGATCCTAAAACAGCTCCTACAGTGGTAAATGCTACGCCGCTGACTAATATTGCGCTCTCTGTACTGCAAAATGACGAAGAATTTTACATTAGCCGGTCGCTGCCAACAATAGAATTTACACTTTCCAGGAGCGGATACCGCTGGGCCACTGACATTGTTCCAACAGCATTTAATGCCACGCGAAAAACGCTGGAACTGAACCCTTTTAGGTCCCAGTTTACCACCTCTTACTACGCCGGTTTAGACCGTTTGCTGGAAGGGTTGAATCCCTGGCTGAAAGGTATAGCATTGCCGGGAGATAGCCTGAGAGCAGTAAAGGGTTATTCGACCGATTTTCTTCCCTGGAACCAGGCGCTTTGGGCTTACCGGCTTACCGGACAGGCCAAATGGCTGCAACTGGCAAAAAGAGATGCAGATCTTTTTATTCAGCATAAAATATATAACAATACCAATAAGTTGCTTAGCCATATCCCTTTTTACAATGCCACTTTTTATGCACCCTGGTGGGATTTGCTGGATATGTATGAGACAACAAAAGATGAAAAATATCTGAAAGCTGCAGAATACGGCGCTTACTTTACCATTGCGGGAATACGCAGCTATCCCAAAGTGGAAGACAGTCTGCAAACCATTCATCAGGGGAATCACTACGATGGTGTTACACGTATCTGGTGGAAAGGCAATCGGCCTTACCGCTTGGGCTTCCCCAGAGAAAAAGGTGATGTACAGGAAAAGAAAGTTCCGGAATGGCTCGTGTCGCCTGTAGGTCTGGGACTGGAGCAGCCCAGTACTTATTTTACCAGGGTAAAAGGCCAGACTGTTCATCCCGTGTTTATGAGCAGTTGGGCACCACACCTTTTGCGCGTGTTCCAATATGCAAACAAGCCTATTTACGAAACCTATGCCCGTAACGCGGTTATAGGTCGTTATACCAATTATCCAGGCTATTATGCTACCGGCTTTACAGATGTGCCTATGTCGGCAGATTTCCCTTATAAAGGCCCAGATGTGAGCTCTATTTATTATCACCACATCCCTCCGCATATTGCATTTAGTCTTGATTACCTGATCACAGAAACCATACAGCGCTCTAACGGAAATGTAATGTTCCCATACAGTAAGCAGGAAGGATTTGTCTGGTTTAATAACCGGGTATATGGCGGTGGGAAAGGAAAGATTTTTGGAGAGGCAGGAGCGACACTGCGTATGCATAAAGGCCTGGTCAGTATTCAGCATCCGGGAATGAATTATGTTACAGCAGTTTCCGATAAAAACTTCTGGATCCTGCTTTCCTCGGAGGCCGGGACTGAACAAAAAGTAACTATACAATGGAGTGATGCTACAGGTGCACTGAAAGAAGGGAAAGGGCTCTGCTATCTGCCGGATGGTCAGTCCATTTCGCTGGATTTTAAAGCGGCAAAAGCCGATGTTGTTGTGCCTGCAAAGGGATTCAGGGCAATTTCCATTCCCTTAGCAGCGATACCAGCATTAAAGAAATATCAGCCGGTTAAGGACGGGATGAAAGTGATAGACTTTGGGGCGCCCTGGGGCCGGATATTCCTGTTCCGCATCCGCTCTCCCTTTGGATGGGATACTTGCTACGGATTTGCAGAAACGGCCCCTTTAAATGGCTATTCTGTAAAGGTTAACTGTAATAATAAGGTGCAGGAAATAAACCAGTATCCTTATGAATGGGGTTTTAACAAACTGGCTATGGGTGAAAGTGCAACACTGGAACTTATTTTTAAAAGCGATGATGGAAAAACAAAATCAAAAAAAATTGTACTCAATGGCAATGAATAAAATTGCAGTAAGAACTATATTACTTGGTTGTTTAATGATGTCTGCTACAGTATTTTCCCAAACCGGGCCAGCACGAGGTGACCGCGATAAGATTGCGGCTTCTCAGGCTGGAGCTTCTCCGATTTATTTTGAGGTTTCTGCTTTCAATATTCCAGCCATTGAACCTGGTAATTTTAACAATGAGTTGGAATGCAATGTCAGGGGAGGTTTTCCGGGTTTTTTTGAAAAGGTAAATCAAGGTAAAAAGGTTGTGGTCGCTTTTATCGGGGGGAGCATCACCCAGGCAAATTTTGGCTACCGCCTCCAGACAGCAAGGTACCTCGAGCAGGCTTATCCTCAGGCCAGGTTTCAATGGATCAATGCGGGGGTCTCCGGTACCGGAACGGAACTGGGTGCTTTCCGGATCAAAGAACAGGTACTCAACCATAGGCCTGATCTTATTTTTATAGAATTTGCAGTTAATGGCGCCTATGCTCCCGGGATGGAGGGGATGATCCGCCAAACGATCAGAGAAAACCCTAATGCGTCTATTTGTTTGATCTACACTATTTTAACCGGTCAGACAGTTTTTTATCAAAAGAATGAACTACCGCCAAATATTAAAGGGCTGGAACAGGTTGGCATACATTACAACCTTCCTGCTGTTAATTTAGGTATGGAGGCGGCGAGCCTGGAAGCAGAGGGGAAGTTGGTCTGGAAAGGTACTCAGACTGATGAGGGTAAAATTTTGTTTTCTGAGGATGGAATTCATCCAACAACGGCAGGAGGGAACCTGTATGCAGCGGCTATAGCACGCGCCTTCAAAAAAATAGCGGCAGCAAAACAATTAAAAAAGAAGGAACTACCGGAACCATTAATTACAGCAGCCTGGGATGAGGCAACGATGGTTGACCCATCGGCTTTGGAGGGGCTGGACAATGCCTGGCAATTAATGCCGACAGATGCCAATCCTAATCTTAAAAAGTTCAATCCCTGGTTTTCAAGCGTGTTTACCGCAAGTACGCCCGGAGCTACCTTTAGTTTTCGTTTTAAGGGAGATATGTTGGGCGTATTTGATATAGGCGGACCAGAGGCTGGACAGCTGGAATGGATTATAGACGGAAAACCGGTAAAAATTATGAACAGGTTCAACAGCTATTGCAATAACCGATACCGGGGGCAGTTTGATGTAGTTAATGTGCCACAAGGCATCCATTTGGTAAAGGTCGTTCTGTCTCGCCAAAAGGCTGATAAACTCATGATACTGCCTGAAGACAAGAGAGCAGATATAATTGAGCACCCAGAAAAATACGATCAGACAGTGGCCTACCTGGGGCGGATCTTATTGAGAGGAACATTACTGAAATGAGACAGATGGGTAAGAAAATAAGAATAACATTTGGGCTTGTGTTGTGCTTAACAAGTTGTTTTATGCATTCCGTCCGTTGTGCGGAAAAGGTTCTGGTACTTAAAAGTCCCTCATCTTCTTTAACGGTTCGTGTTTTTAAGGGGGGGGATAAAGGGTTTTTTTATACGCTTTCTTTGAAAAACAGGACGCTAATACATGCTTCTCATCTAGGTTTAAGTATTGCAGGCAGGCCCTTTTTGAATCCTGCAGCTAAACTGAAACTGATCAGCAGCAATAGCATAGCAGAATCCTTTTCACTGCTCCGTCACAACTATAAGGTTAAAAATGTTTCATACAAAAGTTACCGGATTGGCATTGGCAAAAGCCTGATTGAGTTTGCTGTATTTGATCAGGGTTGCGCTATCCGTTATCATTTACCTGCTAAGCAGGTACACATTACAGCAGAGCAAACGAGTTTTGTTTTGGATGGAAGTGCAGGTGCCTGGTTCTTTGAGCGCACAAATAACTGGAAGCTTAAATCTTACGCCGGCTTGTGGACTGAAACGCGAATTGACAGTCTGGATAAAATTAGCCCTACTGGCCCTGTACAGGGAAAGCCTGTTGTGGCCCAGCTGGCAGATAAAAGTTATTTGTTTATTGCAGAAGCTGCATTGCAGGGGTACAGCGGGATGCGGCTTAAAGCCAATAAAAACAGTCTTACGGTAGATTTTACCGAAGGAGATAAAGGTTTTTATGTCCAGCCGAACCAGTTTCCTTTTACCCCCTGGCGCATCATCGGCTGGGCAGCAAACCTGAATGAGCTGGTTAATCAACCCCTGGTTGAAACATTAAATGCAAACCCCGATAGTGCTTTGTTTAAAAATACGGATTATATAATGCCGGGAAAAAGTGCCTGGAGCTGGATTACAAAGGATGGGAACTACCTGGATCCTGTTACAGAAAAAAGTATCATCGATGCCGCTGCCCGGCTAAATTATACCTATACATTAATTGACGATGGCTGGGAGGAAAAATGGAAACAAAAATGGGAGGTGCTGAAAGATCTGGTAGAATATGGCCGTAAAAAAAAGATAAAGGTCTGGGTGTGGAAGGATTCCAAGTTTTTAAGGGATGTGGTGTATCGTGATGCTTTTCTGGATACCTTGGGCCGTTTAGGTGTTGCAGGAATTAAAATAGATTTCATGAACAGTGAAGCAAAGGAGCTGATAGATTTTGAGACCAGCTTTTTAAAAGCTGCCGCTAAAAAAAAGCTGATGGTCAACTTTCATGGCTGCCAGACCTCTACAGGGGAGTATCGTACCTATCCCAATGAAATGACCAGGGAAGGTATCAGGGGAATGGAACTGAACATCATGAATGAACCCATTCCAGCATGGCACAATGCGGCGTTGCCCTTTACAAGGTTTATCATGGGACCTGCAGATTATACACCTGGACTTTTTTCCAAAAGAGGGGCAACAACACTTACGCATCAGCTGGCCCTACTTTATTTGTTTGATTCACCTTTTCAATGCATTGCCGAAAATCCGGTAACACTTTTAAAAGATACCTTATATCGTCCTATACTTCCTTTGATAAGGGATTTACCAACAACCTGGGACAGTACATTGGTCCTAAATGGAAGCAGGATAGGCCATTGCGCCATTGCAGCCAAAAAGAAAGGGAATGACTGGTATTTAGCCGCAATTAACGGGCTTGCTGCAGAAAATTCCATAACCCTGGATCTATCCTTTATAAAAGACCTGTCGGCCTATACGGCAATTGTTATCTGCGATGCTAAGGGTGCATTTTCCGCTTCATCGGTAATTCCTGCCATGTTAGATGAAAAGAATATATCCATTCCCCCTGCGGGAGGTTTTGTAGTCCATTTGAAACGGAAAGATAAATAGTGTATTTATGAAAATAGTAAGCAGTACAATAAACACTTATATTAAAATCATTTGCTTTTCAATTGCTTGTTTTTCATGTATGCAGGCGAATGGGCAAAAGACAACTGACAGTAAGGGGTTTAAAATGAGCTCAAAGGGTAAAACGTACCTGTTTAAACCCGATTTTGTAGTAATCTGCAACGAAAAAGATCCAGAGCTGGCATTAAAACCCTCAGGGTTAAAAAAAGTTTCCTACAATGTCCCAACCTGGAAAACAAGTGATCCTAACCTGGCTGATTATCATCAGCAGTCAGTTAGCGCCAGTGTTGCCGGCGATGGATTTGATGATAAAATATTGAGGAGTGCAAAGCAAGATAGAACAGCCAATATCTATCATGCAGGAAAAACATACTTTCTTACTGCAACCAAAACAGTAAATTCCGGTGATTCCATCTGCTTTATCTTTCCGGAACATGCCATGTTCAGGCTAAAGGCATGGATCATCAAAAGTGGTACACCTTATCCCAGGATAGAATTTTTATTTATACCTAAAAAAGACGGCTTTTATAGTGTAGGGTATATTGGGGCACCCTCTTTTAAAAATGGTGATGTTGATGAACTATGGCAGCCGCTGATCTGGACAGAAAAAAGGGCTCCATTGCAACCCTATCTTACCGCGTCTTTTATGGCAACAATACCCACTACGCTGGTAAATGACGGGAACAATTCAATAGGCGTACTGACAGCTTCCAGGTATTTGCCTTTTCAGCCCTTGCCGCTGCTAAGTAACAGCCAGTTTGGAATTGCATTGCTGAATGACAGATCTGAATTACAGCCCCAGGTTTTTGCCCCTATGCCGGGT
The DNA here is from genome assembly GCF_000023825.1 of Pedobacter heparinus DSM 2366. Taxonomy (NCBI): domain Bacteria; kingdom Pseudomonadati; phylum Bacteroidota; class Sphingobacteriia; order Sphingobacteriales; family Sphingobacteriaceae; genus Pedobacter; species Pedobacter heparinus. Next base: position 4,275,918 of record NC_013061.1, on the reverse strand, counting down.
GGAATGAATTCGCAGATGAAGGCAGGACATTCTTTTGAGTTTTCGATGGGCCTTATTGTTGAACCATTGAGTATCACTAAAACATATGAGCAGATAGCAACCTCTGTATTCGGGTTTAAGGATTACCGGAGCAACGCCACTGTTTCTATGAATACAACTCTGGATAACCTGATTGATTATTCGAAAACACGCTACGCCTGGTTTATTGATAGCCTGAAAGGCTTTGCTTATGCTACAGATGTACCGGGGGCAGTGAAAAATGTTTCGAGCCTGAACCCTTTGGAACTGTCTATTGTGAGGGATGATCAGGAGATGTTTGATAAAAGGGCATACCCGTTAATGGAGTTTATGCTGTCACGCGAGAAATTTCTGTTTGCGATTGACAGCAATCAGAAAATCCAATCCCCTTCCCGAAAACTAAGGGGCCCGATTGCTCCCCTATCCGAATTACAGGTATTGTCTGATGTTTTTGGTAAGAACAACTCTTTTTATGCTACCATGGCAAAAAAGGAATTTGGAACTGCACGCGTCAGAAATCTTGATGAGGAGCAGAAAGGCCGGAACTGGGTAAATGCAATGTTTATGTTTAAGCTGACCTCCGATTCGTCTTATTTGCGTTTAAGTAAGTTGCTGGCAGACCAATATCTGAAAGAAAGAGTAAATACCAGGATAAGCCAATTTGGTGATCCCTTGTTCAGCTCCAATTTTTTCTGGCCAACATTTACCAATAACTGGTCGGCCCTGCTGGAGTTATATCAACTTACTGCCGATCAGCGATATCTGGAGGCAGCAAGGGACGGGGCCAGGCATTATACCTTGTTTACCTGGATGGCCCCTGCCATACCAAATGATGCGATTACAGTGAATAAAGGGGGAAAAGCACCCATGTATTGGTACCTGAAATCAAAAGGGCACCATCAGATGTATTACCCTGAAGAAAAAGTCCCTGCATGGAGACTCTCTGAAATGGGATTAACACCTGAATCATCAGGTACTTCAACTGGTCACCGCGCTATTTTTATGTCTACCTATGCACCCTGGCTGCTGAGGATAGGCTATCAAACAAAAGATCCTTTTTTGATGAATGTAGCCAAAGCTTCTATTGTGGGGCGTTCCGAAAGTTTTCCGGGTTATCATATCAACACCGAAAGGACTACTGCCTATGAAAAAGTAGATTTTCCACTTCATGAACATAAAGACCAGAGTGTAAACTCCTTTCATTACAATCATATTCTGCCAATGGCCTCTATGTTTGTCGATTATCTGGTTTCAGATGCTTATGTAAAAAGCAATGGCAGGATTGACTTTCCAAGTGATTATATAGAGGGTTATGCTTATCTGCAGAATAAGTTTTACGGAGCTAAAAAGGGCAGTTTTTTTCAGTTTGAAAATGTTCAGCTGTGGATGCCATCCCGTTTGCTGCACATAGATGATATTGCTTTAAACTATATCAGTGCAAAAAAAGGAGATACACTATTTCTGGCTTTTATGAACCAGTCGCAGAAGGAAGTAAGTACACAAGTTTCTATAGATCCCTCGAGGGTTAATTTTTCGGACAATACCGGTTTGCGCATTTTATATCCTTCTGAGCAACCTTTGCCTTTAAAAGACGGCTCTTTCCGGATCAATGTTCCTGCGGGTGGTATTGTTGCTGTGGCTATTGCCGGTGTAAAAATCAGCAGTGGTTTTCAGGACCAGATCCTGAATGTGAAAAAAGATGAAAGGAGCGATTATACACATATCCCGGAGGGAGATACAAAGGCCTTATTGTTTAAGCTTGGTGCTTATGCACAAAAACTTTTTGTATTTCTTCAGGAAGACGATACCAGATGGAGGAAGGCCAGGATGATTTATAAGATTGATGGGAAAAGGAAACAGGTGATCGATAAAAATGAATACCCATTTGAATTTACCCTGCCCGTTGATAAAGATAAACCAATTCGTTTTTACCTGGAATTAACAGATATCCATGGAAAACTGATCAGGTCAAAAGAAACGGAATTAGGCAGATAACTAAAAAATAAAGTAATGATACGAAAAGAGGCAGAAGAAAGCCGCAGTTTAAGAATTGAAAGGTATAATGCAGATTTTGCCATAATTGGTGGCGGGATGTCTGGGGTATGCGCTGCAATAACGGCAGCCAGGCAGGGCTTAAAAGTAGTGCTTGTGCAGGACAGACCAGTTTTGGGGGGTAATGCATCCAGCGAGGTCCGGCTTTGGATACTGGGTGCTACTTCGCACATGGGCAATAACAACCGCTGGAGCAGGGAAGGGGGCATCATAGATGAACTGCTTGTAGAAAATACTTATAGAAATCCTGAAGGGAACCCTGTGATATTAGACATGATCCTGCTGGACAAAGTGAAACAGGAAAGTAATATTACTTTGCTGCTTAACACTGCCGTATATGAAGTAAATAAAATTAAAGCAGATCAGATTGACAGTATAAAGGCTTTCTGCAGCCAGAATGCTACTGAATATATAATTAGCGCCCCATTGTTTTGCGATGCCTCTGGTGATGGTATTGCAGGCTTTCTTTCGGGGGCAGCATTTAGAATGGGTGCAGAGTTAGCTGACGAATTTAATGAGCCGATGGCACCAGATGCCAGCTATGGTGAACTGCTTGGGCATTCCCTTTATTTTTATACAAAAGACATGGGCAAACCCGTTCAATTTACCGCACCGGCCTTTGCAATTGATGTTCAGAAAGAAATACCAAGATATAAAAGCTTTAATGCAAAGGAGCACGGTTGTAAGCTGTGGTGGGTAGAACATGGGGGGCGTATGGATACTGTACACGATACCGAACAGATCAAATGGGAACTGTGGAAAGTGATTTATGGGGTGTGGGACTATATCAAAAACTCAGGTAATTTTCCTGAAGCAGAAAACTATACGCTGGAGTGGGTAGGGACAATACCTGGCAAACGGGAGAGCCGCAGATTTGAAGGCGACTATATCCTTTCGCAGTCAGATTTAATAGCGCAAAAACTCCATAGTGATGGGGTAGCCTATGGAGGATGGTCTATTGATCTCCACCCTGCTGATGGAGTGTTCAGTGATCGATCACCCTGCAATCAATGGCATAGCAAAGGCATCTTTCAGATCCCCTACCGCTGCATCTACAGCCGGAACATCAAGAACCTGTTCCTTGCCGGGCGTATCATCAGTGTTAGCCATGTGGCTTTTGGTGGTACCCGGGTTATGGCCACGTGCGCTTATGTGGCACAGGCAGCGGCGGTAGCAGCGGCGCTATGTCTGAAATATAAAAAGTTGCCAGCCGAATTGTATCAGGAAAACTATTTGCCGCTTTTACAGAAGGAGCTGATAAAAACGGGTCAGTATATTCCGGGTGTAAGCTGGGAAGATAAAGAAGACCTGCTTCAGTATGCAGGGCTGCGGTCCAGCTCAAATCTGGAATTTAAAGGTTTTAGCAGGCAAAATTGCATATTTAAAGTACTTTCTACTGCTGCTGCCCAATTGCTACCTTTACAAGCCGGTAAATTTCCATCATTTAGCGTATTGCTGAGGGCCGACATACCTACTACATTGGCTGTAGAATTAAGGGTGAGCAACAAAACAGGTGGTTTTACACCTGATACGACTCTTGCAGTAAAGCACATAGAACTGCAAGCGGGAGAACAGGAAGTAAATATAAGTTTTGATATTAGTACGGATAAAGAGCAGTATGTTTTTGTTTGCTTCCTGATCAACAGCAAAGTACAGCTGGCTTATTCCGATCAAAGAATTACCGGTATGCTCTCTGTTTTTAATGGAGTGAACAAGGCTGTTTCCAACAATGGCAAACAGCTGGCTCCCGATGGATCTGGAGTTGAGAGTTTTGAGTTTTGGTGCCCACAGAGGAGGCCGGAAGGCCAGAATATCGCTTTGCAGTTTAAACAAGCCATTCATACTTTTGTAGTTGGCCATATCAGAAACGGAACTGACCGGCCAACCGTACAACCCAATGCCTGGGTGGCAGATCCCAGTGATCCTGCGCCTGCCATTGAATTGGCATGGGAACAGACAAGGTTTATTAACCGGATTGACCTGGTCTTTGACACAGATACAGATCATGCTATGGAGTCGGTACTCATGACACATCCCGAAACTGTAATGCCTTTTTGCGTAAGGGATTATCATATTGAAGATGGAGATGGAAAGGTTATTTACCAAAAAACCGGCAATTATCATACAAGGAACGAAATCATATTTGACACGCCTTTACAAACTAAAAAACTAAAAGTTATATTGACGCATCCATCAGTTCATGTACCAGCGTCCTTGTTCTCTTTGAGATGTTATTCACCAAATCAATTTTAATCATGATAGATACAATAGTCGTAGTCGTTTTTTCTATTTTCATCATGCTGGTAGGCATCAGTTTTTCCAAAACGGGAAGAAACTTAAAATCCTTTTTTGCAGGGGGCGAATCTGTTCCCTGGTTTATTGGTGGTTTATCCTTATTCATGAGTTTTTTTTCTGCAGGAACTTTTGTTGTCTGGGGTGCAATTGCCTATCAACACGGATGGGTAGCGGTTACTATTCAATGGACGATGTGTATCGGCGCGTTAATTACCGGTCTTTACCTTGCGCCAAGGTGGAAAGCCACCGGCAACCTTACCGCAGCCGAGTTTATCAAGGCAAGACTGGGCAGCAATGTTCAGAAAAGCTACATTTTTATATTCACCATTGTGTCAGTATTTATTAAAGGGTCAGTTCTATACTCTGTGGCCAAACTGGTTTCTGGCTCACTGGACTATCCGCTGATGCAGGTTACAGTTGTGCTGGGAATTTTAATGATTTCCTACACGGCTATAGGCGGCTTATGGGCAGTGATGGTTACAGATATTTTACAATTCGTAGTGCTTACAGCTGCGGTGCTGATTATTTTGCCCATGGTATTTAACGAGGTAGGTGGTGTGCAGGGCTTTATAGACAAAGCTCCGGATGATTTTTTCAACCTGGTTCATGGCGAATATACCTGGGGTTTTATCTTTGCCTTTGCCATATACCATATCTTTTATATTGGTGGCAACTGGACATTTGTACAGCGCTATACCAGTGTAGATTCACCTAAAAGTGCTTCAAAGGTAGCTTATCTTTTTGCCGGCCTGTATATTTTAAGCCCTGTGCTTTGGATGTTGCCACCGATGGCTTACCGGGTTATTAATCCGGCACTTTCGGGACTGGATGCCGAGAATGCCTACATTATGGTTTGTAAACAGGTGCTTCCGGCAGGGCTCCTGGGCTTAATGCTGACGGGTATGTATTTCTCCACTTCGGCATCTGCCAATACAGCACTTAATGTGGTATCGGCAGTATTTACCAATGACATCTACAAAGGATCTGTAAATCCTGATGCCGATGATAAAAAACTAATGTTCGTAGCGCGGGCTTCTTCCTGGTTTTTTGGTCTGCTGATGATCGTGATTGCGCTGGGCGTTCCCTATATAGGTGGTATTGTTGAGTTTACATTAAGTGTGGGGGCCCTAACGGGAGGGCCGTTACTGCTGCCGCCAATCTGGTCCCTGTTTTCAAAGCGCCTGTCCGGGAAAGCAACTATTTATATCACGTTGATATCACTTTCGGTAAATGTGGTATTTAAGATGATCATACCTTTTATAGATGGTTATAAATTATCAAGGGCCAATGAAATGTTGGTGGGGGTTTTACTGCCGTTTTTCATGTTGTTGATTTATGAGATCGTCAGAAGAAAGACTAAAGTAAGTCAGGATTACGAGAACTACCTGGTATATAAAGCAGACAAGAAGCAGGCCGCTGTAGCTATTGACGATGAAGAGCTGCAGATGATAAAAAAGCAAAATGTATTTGGTTTAAAAATGATCAGCTTCTCCTTATTGTTTATGTCTGTTTTACTGTTGCTGCTGGCTTTTATTACTTCAAAAGGAAATGGGTTAGTGGTTATCATTGCTATTGTCATCATGTTTGGTGCAATTATTCCCTGGAGGGCTTCAAGACGTAAAGCGGCATGATGTTGCAGTTGGCCATCATGTATTGGCAAGATTTGATTAATTTCTAAAACTCCGCCGATATTCTAAAGGCGATTTTTCGGTTTGCAATTTAAAGTATCTGTTAAAGTTTGATAAATTACTAAAACCTGAGTCGCGGCAAACTGAATTTACACTGTCGTTGCTTTCCCTTAACAATTTACAGGCATGTTCGATTCTTACCGCAATCAAAAAATCGAAGTAAGTTCTGCCGGTACGTGATTTAAAATAGTGACAAAATGCATTAGGGACCATATGGATTACATTGGCAATTTGTTCCAGCTTGATTTCTTTATAAAAATTATCCATTGTATATAGATAAACCATGGTTAACCTGGTTTCATCTATTTTTTTAAAAGTTTTTTTTTCATTGTAAGCTGATAGGCCCACTATTTCTTCAGATACACCAATTTTGTTTAAGAGCTGTAAGACTAAAGGTAGCTGCTCGTAATGAAGGGATGATTCGATTTTTTTTAAATATTCAATCACAGCCAGTTTTGTTTGTTCAGGAATTAAAAGACCTTTCTTTGCTTTATCAAGCAGGTCTTTGATAACGATATTTTCAGGAAGCTTCAAGAAATCATTCCCTAGTTTATAAGGATCAAAATGCAGGGTTAACAATTGCAGTGGAACAATTCTTTTTGCGTGTTTCATGGCATAATCATAATATCTGTTGCTTTCAAATTTGAACATGTGCGGGATATTTGTACCTATCAGAATCATCGCGCCGCTTGAAATCCTTTTTGAGGTATGCCCTATGGAGAAAGTCCCTTCACCCGACCTAACATAAACGAGTTCTATTTCCTGATGATTGTGGAAGTTGTTCAGTGCATGATAAGCGCTTCCTTCTGCCAATGTGATTGTAGAAGTTGTAGCTTTTAATACTTGTTCAATAAAATCCTTCATTTATACTATATCTATATAAAAATAGTAAAAATAGAACTAATATTATTAATATAATATTAGTTCTGCTTAAAATTTAACAAAGGAAGCTGTAAGCAGGTGTATAGCTTTGTATTAAATATTTAAGAGATGAAAGGTAACATATTTACGATGGAGCTTATTGAAGCTTCTATTGAGGACATTGATTTAGTAGGTGGTAAAAATGCATCACTTGGAGAGATGTTGCAGAAAATTACGCCCTTAGGTGTAAACATACCTGATGGGTTTATTGTAACCAGTTCAGCATATTTCCAATTTATTAAAGACAATGGTTTGGAGCAACAAATAAAAAATATTGTTGAACAGGCAAATATTGATCAGCTGAAAGCGCTGTCATCATGCGGCAATCAAATCAGGCAATTGATACAAAACGGACAGTTTTCTTCACAAATGGAAACTGAAATTACAGGTGCTTATAGAAAATTGATAGGTGATAACGAAGATAAGCTGGGGGTTGCTGTCCGTTCATCCGCAACTGCTGAAGATCTTCCAGACGCATCTTTTGCAGGGCAGCAAGATACTTTTCTAAATATCAGAGGGACTGGAAAGCTGCTTATTGCAATTAAAAACTGTTTCGCATCACTATTTACAGACCGGGCGATTAGCTATAGGGAATCTTTTGACTTCGGTCACTTTAATATTGGTCTTTCTGTTTGTATCCAAAAAATGGTGCGCTCTGACATAGGCGTTTCTGGTGTTGCATTTTCAATTGATACGGAAAGTGGTTTTAAAGATGCTGTCATTATTAATGGTTCGTATGGTTTAGGTGAAATGATTGTGCAGGGGGCAATTAATCCTGATGAATTTATTGTTTATAAACCACTGCTTAAAAAAGGATTTAAGGCTATCATAGAGAAAAAACTGGGTAAAAAACAAGAACAGATGGTTTATGGAGTGCAACAAGGGAAAGCTGTTGAAGTGATCAGAACACCTGTTAAAGATGCAAAACGATTTTGTTTAACTGATCGCCAAATACTTCAGCTTAGCAATTGGGTGATGATGATTGAAGCATATTATACAAAGTTGAAAGGTCACTGGTGTCCAATGGATGTGGAGTGGGCGGTGGATGGCATCACCGGCGAGCTTTTTATTGTACAGGCAAGACCGGAAACCATACATTCCCGTAACAAGGTTGATTATATTACGGAATACCAGATTAATGATACCGAGCGCCTGCAAAAAATTATACTGACTGGTGTAGCTGTTGGTAATAAAATCGCATCTGGTAGGGTACACAATTTGGTGGGGCTTGAAAAACACCTTATTCATGAAATCAATTTTTTACCAGGAGATATTATGGTAACCGAAATGACTGATCCGGATTGGGAACCTGTGATGAAAAAAGCCGCTGCAATTATTACTAATAAAGGCGGAAGGACCTGCCATGCTGCGATTGTTGCGCGGGAATTAGGGGTGCCCGCCATAGTAGGGTGTGATAATGCTACAGAAATATTGAAAACGAGCGAAGAAATTACCGTTTCCTGCGCAGAGGGAGAAACCGGTATTGTATATAGAGGCAGAATTGCCTTTACAAAGAAAGAACATCGCATTTCTGATTTACCAGAAATCAATACTCCGGTTATGATGAACATAGGGTCTCCGGATATTGCGTTTCGTTATGCCCATTATCCTGCAAAAGGGGTTGGACTTGCGCGCGAGGAATTTATTATTAACAATTACATCAAAATTCATCCATTGGCACTTCTCGGACATGAATATTTAGGAGATGCCGGGCTAACGACACTGATCAGGGAAACAATTTCGGGATATGAGAGCGAAGAGCAGTATTTCATTGAAAAACTATCTTACGGAATAGCAAAAATTGCAGCTGCTTATTATCCAAATAAGGTTGTAGTTCGTTTTTCTGACTTTAAAACCAACGAGTATTATAACATGCCAGGGGGAAAGTATTTTGAACCTGCTGAGGAAAACCCGATGATTGGATGGAGGGGGGCTTCCAGATATTATTCGGACGTGTATAAAGCGGCTTTTGGGATGGAATGTAAAGCTATTAAAAACGTACGCGAAAACATGGGCCTGGACAATGTAATTGTTATGATTCCATTTTGCAGAACCGTTGATGAACTTTCATTGGTGTATAAAACAATGGAAGAGTTTGGCTTAAAACGTGGACAAAATAAGCTGGAAGTATATCTGATGGCAGAAGTTCCTTCCAACGTAATTTTAGCAGAACAATTTGCTGAACAGATTGATGGCTTTTCTATTGGTTCGAACGATCTTACCCAATTGATATTGGGGCTAGACAGAGATTCCTCATTAGTTGCCAACCTATACAACGAACGAAATGATGCAGTGAAAATAATGATCTCCAGCCTGATCAGATCAGCAAAAAAAATGAACGTAAAAGTTGGGATATGCGGACAGGGACCGTCTGATTATCCGGATTTTGCACAATTTTTAGTAGAAGAAGGGATCGACTCTATATCAGTTACTCCTGATTCCTTTATGAAAACTGTAAATGCAATAAAGGAAATCGAGGATAAATTGGCTGTTAAAGTGATGGGCTAAAACGTTATCTTACCAGGAGGGGGACATTTTTACAGATCTAACAAGAAAACCATTATGATCTTGTATGTTTCCTCCTGGTATCCCTAAACGTAGATAATTAAGGCCAAAATAGGTATTGCGTTCAAACGGTTTTTCAGTAATGAGGTGATCGTTTAAGTATAACCAGGACTTTCCTTTTTGCATATCCCATGTCAGCCTGATTTTAAATGGTTTATCCATAAACGGCATATCTTGCGGTTTTATGGTGTGATAAATTACTGCACTTTTGGATGCCAATGAATCGTAAGAAACCGAAAAATTGTCGGTTATTGCCAGTATGATCCCCTTATTACCAGGGTTACTGATGACATTGATAAGCAGTTTACCTTTTGTGGCTATTGGGAAATTCCAAACGGCATCTTGAGTTCCATCAGTTTTACGGATCAGCAATCCCTTTTGGCTTAAAGAAAAAGCGGATCCCATGCTTGTCAAACCATCGTTATTAAAAAATGTCCATTTGGCTAAGTTCTCAGAAAAATCATCAGTTTGCGTAGTTTGCTCAAGCCAGTTTGGATCAAACTTAACAATAGCTCGTTCTTCTGCCTGGCCCGAAACCAATACGATTTTCCCATCGGCAGATTGTATGGCAGATGGATATGCAGTGCCCCTGTCACCTTTTTCCATCTGTTTTGTCGATGGGCTTGTGAGTACTTCTCTAAACCCTTTCCATGTTTTTCCTTCATCAGATGATATGGCAGCATGTAGTGTTTCCCGGCCACCAAGTGCATAGGTTCTTTTGTTATCCCATCGCTGGTTGCTGTTCCAAAACATAACAATCCGGTTGTCTGCAAGTCGCAAGGTGGCGGCCGGTGAGTCTGAAGAAATAAACTTTGTAGGCTCTGGTTGGTGCCAGCTTGTACCTGAATCAGTGGAAAAAGACTGGTAGGTAACACCTTTATTGGTACGGATCAGCATCCATATTTTTCCGTCAGATAGTTCTATAATATTTGGTTCAACACCGCCATATCGGGTGGTTTGTGTTGATTCTATGGGTATTTTTAAATCATTTTCAGAAGATTGCCAGCTTTTTCCCATGTTGTCAGAATAAAGGGCACCAATGTCATGTAAACCATAATCAGTACTATTGTTGCTTGGTTTCTGGCTTCTTGCCGGTATTGCCTTCGCAAAGACCAATAAAAATCTTTTATTCTTTAACTGAATGAAACCCCTGATAGAACCAACATAACCATGGTAAATTTCTGTTGGTTCCGACCAATCTTTGCCATTGTTAAGCGTATGGCAGTACCACAAATTGAGATGCCTGCCTCGATAACCGTTTTTGCCTTCGCCGAAGATGTGGAAGATACAATGCAAGTTGCCTTCGGCATCTTTAAGTAGGGCGTTGGCATAATAAGCCTGTCCTGGCAGGTCAAATTCTTTTCGTGCTGCAGTCCAGGATAATCCATTGTCTGCAGAAGAAACCGACATGAGTTTGTTAGCATCTCCTGGTCTGTTTACAAAAAAAACTTTAATCTCGTTTTGCGAAGTACGTAATATGGTCGCTTCATTGCCAGGTCCCTTAGCAACAATAACTGGCTGATGAATACTACCGGCTTTTTTAGGTACTTTTCTTACCCGCATTCCAAATGAGTTTTCTTCCGGGAATGAATCTTTTAATGAAGCTATTCCACTATCATAATTTCTGTCGATAGAGAATGATATCAATCCAATGGATAACAGAATGAAAGAAAGTCTAATTTTTGTTGATGAAATCCTTTTCATATAATTTAACTCTAAGATCACCAAACATTGTTGTAACCCATAATTCGCCCGGATTTCGTTCTAAAAGATAGGGGTAAGATATTTGGGTGCCCTTTTTTGTTGTTTTTGCAAAGACAGTGGGTTTCGTCCATGTTTTTCCGTCATCCTCAGAAAACTTGATGGTTAATTCCTCCCGATGGTTACTTACCGGCACTTCAGACCACTGGTTGTCACCGCCTCTTAAAGGGTAGTCCGTTTTACCCTGGGGGTAGTATCTGTTCCATATGAGTACCAGACGACCGCTCTTTAATCGCTTTAGCATACCGGGAGCAGAGCTGGCATCAAAATCTGTTGCTTTGTAAGCTCCCCAATTTATACCGTTGTCACTGGAATAGGTTTCCCAGAATTTACCCCAATTGGTACGCAATAACATCCAAAGACGTCCGTCACGAAGTTGTTCTAATGTGGACTCTGTTACTCCTCCATGGTTTCCTACGCCGCCAAGGTCTATAATGTTGCTTCTTTTCCAGTTTTTACCATCATCACTGCTGGTATAAGTTACCACAGCGTGTCTGCCGGGATTGTGGCGCATCATCATCGAGGTAAAAACAACTTTGCCATCTTTTGTTTCGATCATATCCCTTATGGCTCCAGTCCAATCGTCATGCAGTTTCTGAAGGTTAGTCCAGGTTTTACCTCCATCCAGACTTCTTACTGCATAAGTTGGTAAGATTGCCCCTGGAGAGTCTCTGATATCTTTCTGCCAGTTCCAGTTTGCCTTTTCTTTGTCATTTGCGAAAGCGAGTATTATGGTACCACTTTTGGTATATACCAGTGCTCTTTCAATCCGGATGGCAAATTTATCCGGTTCATTAAAAATAGGGTACGATTTCCATGTTTTCCCATTGTCTTTACTTATAAAACTGTATATGCTGTCTACGGTAAGCAGGCTCCCATCGGGTAAATTTATAAAAGGGCCCATCTTTAAGCCATTTATTTCTTTCACATTTTTAGCAATCCATACTCCATTTGTGGTTAACTTTCCGCCCTTTGTATTGACGGTATCAGCAAATACAAAGTTGAGGGCAGCATTACTTTTTAGAGGCCTTAAACCGAAAGACACAATGATCAGAACGGATGCCAGGATAAGTTTTGTTTTCATACCATGTTATTTTTGTTGATTAATGATTTTTATCAATGCATCAGACATTATTTTCTGCCCTGCATCATTGGGGTGCATGCCATCAAGCAACAAGACGTCTACGCCATCAGTTTGATGAAAAGCATTTTTATAAAACAAGGCCCATACATCCACCAGGGGTATTTCTTGTTGCTTAGCCAGGCGTTTGGTTGCCTTCATGTATTTTTTTAACCTTTTATGGCGCCAGCTTTCATATTTTTTTCCAATTGGGTTCGGCGTCATCAGGATGGGCTTGATCTTACTTTTCTTTGCCTGGTCAATAAAATAGGAGAGGTTGTTGCAGTATTGTTCTATAGATAGCCGGGAAGGGCTTTCCTTACCATTATCCTGCCAGGCATCGTTGATCCCGAAACTGATGACTAACCAGCTGGGTGCGTTGGTCAATACATCTTTTTCAAATCTATCCATTCCATGAGCTACCCTGTGGAGGTTATTGTCTTTTATGTAGCCGGAATGGCTACCAGGTACACCGGCATTGATTACACAAGAAGCTATGCCCAGCTGTGATAAGGTATCCTGAAGCCTGACAGCATACACTTTGCTGACAGTTTTTCTGGGGGCAGTGGTCGAATTACCAAAAGCCACAATTTTTAAGGTGTCTTGTGCCTGTGAATTGGTCCAAATAGTGGCTATCAGTAATAATGAGATACTGAAACGGATCTTTTTTACACAATGGGATTCAGTTCTTACCATCGCTTTGAGGTTAAGGGTTAGCTTAAAAAAGGTGCGGTTACATAGGGATTGGTTATTATATTTTCGTCAGCGAGTCGTTTCTTAATGCTGTAAACCCAGTTGCGCTGGGGATTTGGTGACAATAGTTCAAGTAATTGGGTTGTAAAATTATTCTGATGTTTCATTGCGTTTAATCTGTCGTTAGTGATAGCCGCAGTGTAGAGTTGCTTTAGCAGTCTGATAAATGCGACGCCTCCACCAGAAATAATACCATCAGCACCAAATAGCAGACTGGAATCGAATACAGATTCATCTCCCTGCATAATGGTTCCTGGTCTTTGGTTTTTGTCAGGATAGTTTCTTAGCAACTGGACAAAATTTGAATAGTTGCAACTGGAATCTTTTATACCCACCACATTTTTCATGTTCAGGATCTTCTCCAATAGGTCTGTGCTAACAGGGTTGCCGGTAAATATTGGCGCATTGTAAAATATCAATGGCCTTTCAACAGCGTCGTCGATCCTTTCCATATGTGTTAACAAACTTTCCGGATCTGGATATTTATAGTAAAAGGGACTGGTACATACAATATAGTCTACGCCACTACGGTCAATTTCAATGGCTTGCTGAATGGTCTTTCTGGTAGAAACTGCAGAAGCAGTCGCTAAAATAGGGATTCTGCCTCCAACTTGTTCCACTGTGGTATTGATTAAAGTCTTTCTTTCCTTGTCTAATAAGGCGGCACCTTCGCCCATGGTACCGAGGATCATAATCCCGTTTGCTCCTTCACCTACACAATATTCGAGCAGGTTTTTAAGAGAACAGACATCAATATTTTCTTCTTTTGTAAGTGGGGTAGGAATGGCTATAATTACACCTTCAAGTTTTTCTGAGCTCATTTGGTTATTTTATATATATGTCGTATAAGTTTCTTTACTACAGGAGTAATTTTTCAGCTTTAACTCATCTACTTTTTGACAGTTTACATTTGATTGTAGTGTAAATATATAAATTTTAATAAGTAATACATATTTAATTTATAAAATTTACAGATCAGTATAATTAATGGCATCAGAATTTTGCCAAGGCAAAAAAAAGACAGCTACTCTTTACAGTAGCTGTCTTTTATGAAAGTGTGTTATGCTATACTTTCTCGAAATAGTTGTACAGGTGTTTCCGCATTTTGTTTCTAAATTCTTCCGGTGTGCCGTTCTTCAGGACATTTAGCAAGACCCTGTGAGAGGCATATTCTGCATCCTGAACCTGACTCTTTATATGTAAGCCATTATCTACATATTCGAAAATGGGTAATAGCATTTTCTGAAAGCGCTGAATGGTCTCGTTTTCTGATATTTCATATAGCATGGAATGGAACTCCACATCATATTTTAACCTTTCAATTTTATTGTCCGTTTGCTCTTCTTTAGCTACAATCTCTTCCAGCTTAACCAGGTTGGCTTCAGTTTTTCTAAGAAAAAGTATATCTGCAAGGCCCATTTCGATAACTAATCTCATTTCAAAGATTTCTTTCATAGTTTCGCCATCCAGTAATTTAGGATCCATTACCCTTTGCATATTGGTTAGAATATCCGGACGTGTAATGATCATGCCTCTATTTTTACGGGACTCAATTATACCTAAGATTTTAAACCTGGATAATGCTTCTCTGATAGCGGTACGGCTAACATGCATGGCCAATGCCAGTTCTGTTTCTTTAGGAATAGCATCGCCTGGAGAGAAATTTCCATTTTTAAAATATTCCTGAAGATTGATCTCGATCTTGTCAACTTGTGTCAGATTTTCAACGGGTCTTATTTTTGGAGTGGCTATCTTTTTCAATTTCAATTTTTGTCCAAATGTAATCATTCCTGTTGAAAATTAATATGTAATACTTTTTTTAATATCGTTTGGATATTCTGGTATAATTTGTATTATTGTAATATGTAAGACATATTTAAAAAAATCGTGTAATCACTAAACCAATTATTATGAAAAAGCTTTTACTCTGTTGGTTGCCATTAATTCTCTTTCCTTTCTTTAAAGGATACGCTCAGGTTCCGGTTTCCGGAACTGTTAAAGATACACAGGGAGGTGTTCTGCCTGGTGTAAGTATCAAGCTAAAGGGTACTACCACTGGAGTAACTACAACTTCGTCTGGTACTTATAGTATTAGTGTACCTGATGCCAGTGCAGTGCTGGTATTTTCATTTATCGGCATGGAAAGCCAGGAAATCCAGGTGTCTGGAAAAAGGACAATTGACGTTGTACTTACTGAGCAGATGGCGGCACTAAAGGAAGTATTGGTAATTGGTTACGGTTCTCAATCTCGAGAGACAGTTACCACGTCGGTGACAAAGCTGGATAATAAGGTGCTTGAAAACGTGCCTTATGCCAATTTAACATCTGCCATGCAGGGAACCCTGTCAGGTGTTCGGGTGCAAAGTACCTCGGGGCAACCCGGAGATGCTTCCCGTGTGGTAATCAGAGGCGGAACCTCTATTAATAATCCGAATGGTGCCGCACCACTTTATATTGTAGATGGGGTAATCAAATCAAATATAAATGATATCAATTCACAGGATATAGAATCTATGCAGGTGCTGAAAGATGCGGCGGCTACTGCTATTTATGGGGCCAGAGGTTCAAATGGAGTAGTGATCCTGGTAACTAAATCAGGTAAATCCGGTATAGCCAGGATTAATTATAATTATGATCTTACCATTTCTGATCTTGGGAAAGGCTACGATATGGTATCTGCCAGAGATTATATTTATTTTCAAAGGTTAGGAATTGGGGCAAGAGGTACTGCCGATCCCAGCCAGTTGACAAAACTTGGTCTTGCCAGTAGTGCGGGTACCGGTAATGACCTTACCAATAATACGGCATTTACACCACAGTATTTATCTGATGCGAACCGATATAAACTCAATGAGGGTTGGGAAAGTATGCCTGATCCGATAGACCCTACTAAAACTATTATTTTTAAAAATACAGATTTTCAGGATGTTGTTTATCGGACGGCGCTTTCTAACAACCATACCTTGTCGGGCTCGGGAGGGACTGATAAAGCTACTTTCAGTGCGAGCCTTGGATACCAGTCTAATGAGGGGATTGCCATTTTTACGGATTATAAACGACTTTCATTTAATTTAAATGGTGATTTTAAGGTAAACGAAAAGCTTAAGATCTTTGGCAGGGTGATGTACTCCAATTCCTCCGGAAGGACAGTTACGGATGCCGGAAGTAATGTGAGTAATGTATTTGCCAGATCTGCGACTATACCGGCAACCACTAAATATAAATTTGAGGATGGAACACTAGCCCCTGGTTTAAATTCAAGTTTAGGTAACCTGGAGTATTTTTTTAATACACAGGACTTGAAAAACAGCCTGGAAAATCTGACGATGGTTACAGGTGCACATTTTGATATCTTGCCGGGGCTAAGTTTTGACCCGCAAATCTCTTTATATAAAATTACCTCGGACGGACGTTTTTTTCAAAAGGCTTACCTTAACGGACCAGGGCAACTGGTGAATTCAAGAAACGCCACCGGTAGTTATGCCAAACAGATTCAGGAACAGGCGGATGCGGTTTTTACTTATAAAAAAAACCTTAAAGATGCACACCATTTAGAAGCGAAAATTGGTTTTTCTGCTTTCTGGAGAACGACTGCGGGATTAAATGCAAGCGGAAGGGGGGCATCTACGGATCTGATCCCAACTTTAAATGCTTCTGCCGTACCCGTATCGGTTGGTGGTGATGAAACTAACCAATTGATTTTGGGCTACTTTTCTAGAATTAATTATGATTATAAAGAGAAATACCTGCTTTCACTAAACGCCAGGTACGACGGGGCCTCTAACCTGGGGACTACGCACAAATGGGGTCTTTTTCCGGGGGTATCTGTAGGTTGGAATATTCATAAAGAAGATTTTTGGACTGCATTGCCTGAACGTTTATTCACGCTGAAACTACGTGGAAGTTATGGCGTAAATGGAAACATCAGTGGTTTGGGCCCTTACCAGTCGCAAGGGCAGTATAGTGTAGGTGCTCAATACAATGGAATAGCCGCAGTTCAAAATACAACGCTGGCTAATGCAGATTTGCGTTGGGAGCAATCAAAGACCTTCGATGTGGGATTTGATCTTGGGGTATTAAATAACAGAATTAATATATTGTTTGATTATTACAGACGCAGGACGGATAACCTGCTGACCAATTTCAGTTTGCCACAATCTACGGGCTTTGCCAGTGTGTTAACCAATTTAGGTAGCCTCCAGAACAAAGGTATAGAACTAGAGCTGAGTGCGAAGATTCTTCCTGAAAAGTCTGATTTTCAATGGATTTTGTCTTTAAATGCGTCCAGGGTTAAGAATAAAATACTTAAACTTCCAAACAATGGTATAGAGAACAATCGCATTGGGGGTGTATATGTTTGGGATTCATCCAGAAACGATTACGCTTGGTTAGGAGGGTTGCAGGAGGGCGGAGAGATTGGTGATTTATATGCTTATAAGCAACTAGGTATCTATGCCACAGATGCCGAAGCCCAAAGAGGCCCGAAAGACATGTTGGTGGTAGGGACAGCCAAAACAAAATTTGGTGGTGACGTAAATTGGCAAGATGCAGATAATAATGGGGTAATAGATGAAAGGGACCGTGTGTTTGTGGGTAATATTTATCCAAAATGGACTGGTGGGATGGCCAGTACCATGACCTATAGAAATTTCGATCTATATGTGAGAATGGATTATACCACGGGGCATACCATTTATAACTATACCCGGGCAATGATGATAGGGCAGTTTGTTGGAGAAAACGGTTTTGTTTCTGATGTCCTCCGATCCTGGCAAACCCAGGGACAGCAGACAGATATTCCGAGAATTTATTGGGCTGACCAACAGGCGCAAAATAATTTATTCAGGGGTAATTCAGCATATTACGAAGCGGGTGACTTCCTGGCTTTAAGGGAAGTCACACTCAGTTATAATTTCTCTCCGGAATTTTTGAAGAAAATAAAAATAGCGAACCTGAGGCTAAATGCTACAGGTAGCAATCTTCATTATTTCACCAAATTTAAAGGACTGAATCCTGAAGAGGGGGGAGATGACCGGGGCAGATATCCAATTCCCAGAAACATCATCTTCGGAGCAAACATTACATTTTAATTCATTCTTTAACTGAGATAATCATGAAAAATTTATATAGAATATCGCTGTTCTCGCTAATTATTTCCTGTTCAATGTTATCCTGTACCAAGGATTTGAACCTTGATCCCGTTAGTCAGATTTCAAATGCTTCTTTCTGGAAAACAGAAAATGATGCCAACGGAGGATTGTATGGTATGTATGTAAGGTTTAGGGGACAGGCGCAAAATAATCTTTTTTTATGGGGAGAAGCTAGAAGTGAGGTCATGAACCGTAGTCTTGCCGCATTAAACGGATACAATTATTACTATGACAATGCCTTGGACAGAACCAATTCTGGTCCTACCTGGCAGGGCATGTATACCGTTGTTCATGATGCCAATTTGTTGCTGAAGTATGTGCCTGGAATTAAATTCAGTTCTGAGGCCAGTAAGAATGCCATTTTGGCGCAGGCATATACCATGCGCGCCTATGTGTATTTTACTATGGTGAAAACCTGGGGTGATCTGCCCCTGGTAACGGAACCGATTGAGGGATTTAGTGCCGATGCTATTCAGAAGGAAAGAACCTCGAAGATCGAGCTGTTTAAATTTATAAAACAGGATCTGGATGCAGCTTTAAATCTTTATTCAGCAAACACGTTCAGTCCGGGCAGGAGCATCTGGTCAAAGCCGGCTGCAAATGCACTAAAAGCGGATGTTTATTTGTGGACAGCAAAGAGGGAGAATGGAGGCAGACCCGATCTAAACGTTGCCTTAGCTGCACTTAACGATGCACAAGCCGGAGATGTTGGATTGCTTGACAATTATGCCAGCATATTTGATTATGGAAATAAGGGGAATAGGGAAATTCTTATGGCGGTGCGCTTTCAGGATGTTGAGGCAACATCGACCATTTTTTCAGATATGTACATGTCGAGCGCTTTTATGACCAATAATACAGACGCAGCAACTAAAGCTTTAATTGGTGCATTTGGGGGCAATCCTTACTGGACGGTTTCCAATGGTGTAAGGGCACAGTTTACTGCTGATGACTTACGCAAGCAACCTTCGTTTATTGAAATTTATACTACTACAGGTACTTATTATGGCTCTATCGTTTATAAGTTTAAGGGAACGGTGATAGGAGGTGCCAGACAATTTCTGGATGATGTGATCTTGTACCGGTATGCGGATATCCTGCTGATGAAGGCTGAGGTAAAAAATGCATTGGGGCAAGATCCGAGTGATGAGATCAATCTGGTTAGGAAACGGGCTTATGGGGCCAAATACAATGACCATTTTTTTGTCAGGGGAACTGATGTGCAAAACGATGAGGCCATCTTAAAAGAAAGGCTCTTGGAACTCGCATTTGAAGGGAAGAGGTGGTGGGACCTTGTGAGGTTTGGAAAGGCATTTGAAAAGATTCCTTCACTTGTGGATAGGGCCGGACAGAATGATTTGCTGTTATTCCCCATTTCGGAAACTACTTTAAGCCTGGAACCAAAAGTAAAACAAAACCCAGGTTATAAATAATATTTTTTAATTGTTATAAAACTTCTCTAATGAAAAAAGAAAAAAAACACCCGTTTACCGGCTTCAGTTTAGGTGCTGCATGTCTGTTATGTATGTTATTTTTTGGACTGGCCGGTAACCTGCTGGCACAAACAGGCCCGGGAAAGGAAACGGTTCTTACTTTAAATCCCGGGCAGGATAACCCCCGAAACAGTGAAGGGGATTTTTTGACTTTAAAGGATGGGCGGGTCATGTTTGTATATAGTCATTATACGGGAACATCTTCCAGTGATCATGCTTCGGCTTTCCTGGCGGCCCGCTATTCTGCTGATGGTGGAAAAACCTGGACCAATAGCGATAGGGTAATCGTAGAAAAGGAAGGTACGATGAACGTAATGTCTGTTTCTCTATTGAGGTTAAAAAATGGGAAAATCGCTTTGTTCTACCTGAAAAAGAATTCTACTTCCGACTGTATACCTATGGTTCGTTTTTCAAGTGATGAAGCTAAAACCTGGACTGATCCAATAGCCTGCATTACAGATAAAAAGGGCTATTTTGTGCTGAACAACAGTCGGGTAATTCAATTAAAAAGTGGGAGGATACTTTTGGCGGTAGCATTGCACCAGACTCCAGAACAAGCCAAATGGTCTAACAGCGGTACTTTATGGAGTTATTACTCGGACGATAATGGAAAAACCTGGAAGCCGGGGCAGCAGGTGGCCAATCCAGATGGGGTGGTGACACAGGAGCCTGGTGTGGTGGAACTGAAAAACGGAAATGTTTTAATGTTCATCAGGACAGATGCGGGAGTCCAGTATTTGTCCTATTCAAAAAACAAGGGACAAAGTTGGAGCCCTGCGCAGCCTTCTACGATTAAATCACCTGTTTCTCCGGCTTCTATTAAAAGGATTCCGTTGACAGGCGACCTGATATTGGTTTGGAACAATAACGGGGGCGACAACCCGCTGATTAAGGGAAAAAGGACACCCCTTAATGTGGCCATTTCAAAAGATGAGGGGAAAACCTGGCAAAATATTAAAACGGTAGAGGATGATCCGAATGGATGGTACTGCTATATCGCGATCTGTTTTTCAGGTAAGCATGTGCTTTTAAGCTATTGTAGCGGGGTGCAGCCCAGATTTTCGCACTTAACCGTGACAGATATTAAACGTTTAAGCCTGGATTGGGTATATGGAAAATAAAGACCATAAACAGATCATTTTTATCGACTCCGGGCTACCGGGGCCGGGGGTATTGATATCTGCAGGGGTACATGGTGACGAGTACGAGCCAATGCTTGCGGTTATGGAGCTGGCTACGGAAGTTTCATCGCTATTGCGAGCTGGAAGTGTAACCCTTATTCCGGTAGTAAATGCTACTGCTTATCAGACAAACAGCCGCTACGGAGAAGATGGTCTTGACCTGGCCAGGATTTGTCCGGGACGGGCAGATGGGAGTAGTTCAGAAACTGCAGCAGCCATGATCAGTAGTCATATTCAACAGGCTGACTATTACATAGACCTGCATACGGGGGGTAAGTTATTTAATATTTATCCATTAGCGGGTTATATGTTACATCCGGTTGCAGCAGTACTGGAAGAACAACGGAATATGGCCAGGGCATTTAATTTGCCACTGATCTGGGGCACGGAAGGCTCGCCGGATGGCAGAACGTTATCCATTGCCAGGGATGCAAATGTTCCTGCAATCTATATAGAATACGGGGGCGGGAATAGTGTGAAAGAGGAAATTGCTGCACTGCTTAAGGAAGGATGCCTGAACGTACTGAACAGCCTTTCTATGATCAAGCTGGAGGGCGAGAATTCCTCCTGCTTAAAGTACTGGGTAGAAGATTATACACCAGGTGGTGGATACCTGCAAGGCAAGTTTCCCTCCCCGGCATCAGGCATTTTTATAGCAGCAACTGTAGTCGGTGCAAATGTAAACAAAGGGCAGTTGTGGGGCAATGTAGTTAATCCGGTTACGCATCAGCGAACTGAAATTATAGTAGCTGAAGCGGGAATTGCACTTTTCGTAAGGGATGCTGCCTATGTAAAAGAAGGAGAAGCGCTGGGGGGCATACTGCCGGTTTCAGCATCAGGAAAATTGATCATCAATGGAAAATAACAGCGTTGTAATTTTAACGGGGGCTTCAGGTGGCATTGGACGTGCAACAGCCCTGAAATTTGCAGAAAAAGGATGCAGACTGGTTTTAGTTGATCTGGAGCACATGGCACTGGAGGCTGTGGCCGGGGAACTCGCTGCACTTTATGACACAGAATGCCTGGTTTGCGCTGGTGATCTGGCGGAAGGAGATTTCTTAAATTTAATTGTAGAACAGACCGTAGCAAAATGGGGACGTGTGGATGTATTGATCAATAATGCTGCCTGGCGTACTTTGGAAACCATGCGGACGATGAGCAGAGCGGTATGGGAAAGGACCCTAAAGGTTTGCCTGACTGCACCGGCATTTTTGTCGCGGCAGTGTGCAGAAATTATGGAGCGTATACAGGAGGGCGGTGTAATTATCAACGTATCGAGTGTGATGTCTGCCAGGGCAGGAGGAAGTAGTCCGGCCTATATTGCTGCAAAAGGCGCACTGGATAGCTTAACCTATGAGCTGGCCGTTACTTACGGAAGAAGTAACATCAGGGTTGTTGGGGTACAGCCGGGTTTTATTGAAACTGAACTGAGCAGTGACTACCTGGATCCGGAGGGAGCAAACATCAGCAATACAATGACTGCCCAAATGATAGACATGACGCCACTTGCCAGGGGTGGTACAGCCGCAGAAGTAGCAGAAGCTATTTTTTGGCTGAGTGCGGAAAATGCTGCCTTTATCAGCGGAACAACCTTGCTTATTGACGGTGGGTTTAAGCACAATATGAGCAGTTATGCCATTAAAAAAATTCAATTCCCAAAAGAATATTAACATGTGGAAGTATCAACCTTTTTTACCGCTGTTAAGTAAGGCCAATCGTATCAGCATGGGCGAGGGGCAAACTCCTCTTGTTAAGTCCAGATCCATAGGCCCGGCGCTGGGCATACCAGACTTGTATTTTAAGTTGGAAAACCTTAATCCAACAGGTTCCTACAAGGACCGTTTTGCTTCCGCTTTTGTAAGTATGATGAAAAGTCGGAAACAGGATCTTTGTATAGCAACATCCAGTGGCAATACGGGTGCGGCGTTAGCGGCTTATTGTGCCGCGGCCAATATCAGATGCATAATAACCGTGGTTGACGGGGCTCCTGATGCGAAGATTAAGCAGATGCAGGTGTATGGAGCGTCTATGTTCATGGTAAAAGATTTTGGCAAGGATCCCGAACTAAGTGCTGAAGTTTTTTCTTTACTGAACAGCTTCGCACTTTCTTTAGATCTGCCCTTACCCGTAAGTGCATATTGCTATTGTCCGGAAGGAATGCAGGGGGTTCAAACCATAGCATATGAAATATTTGAACAAACCGCCAATGCTGTTCGGCATATTTTCTGTCCGGCAGGGGGAGGTGGGCTGACTTTGTCTTTGGCCAAAGGCGTAATGGAATATGGACATAGATATCAGCTTTCTGGTTTGCCCAGAGTGCATTGTGTCCAGCCCGAAGGTAACGATACGATGGCTGGTCCGCTGAGAAATAAAGAGAATGTTGCCGTTCAAAGAGCACGTTCTACCACAGCCGTCAGTGGCTTGCAGGTGCCAAATGTGTTAGACGGCAATGAGGTAATTACAGCTTGTCGTTCACTTGGCGGGACAGGATATGCTGTAACAGACACCGAGGTGTTTAACTGGCATAAAAAAATGGCCCAGCAGGAGGGTATATTTTGTGAGCCGGCAGGTGCTGTAGCACTTGCGGGGCTAGCACTTGCAGTTGAAAAAGGAGAAGTAGCGGATGGAGAACAAGTCGTTTGTCTGGTTACGGGCAGCGGTTTTAAAGATATGTTAACGGTAGAAAAACAATTTAGTCTACCTGCTTTGGAAGCAATTGATAAAGCAGCTTTTGCAGTTTGGATTGAAAAGATGAAAAAAGGAAAAATTTAATGAAAAACACAATGATAAATCATGACAACAGTATTTTCGGAGGGGTATGGCCTGCGATGTTCAGTCCTGTAGATGCAGATGGGAAACTGGTTCCGGGGGAGCTTGAAAAGTTAATAGAAATGCTTATTGCAGAAGGGGTAGATGGACTTTATCTATTGGGCTCTACAGGCCAGGGCTTTCTTTTTAATGAGCAGCAAAGAAAAGAAATTGCGGCATTAGCGCTTGAAATCAACAATAAACGTCTACCTGTTATGGTTCAGGTAGGTGCATTGAGCACCGACGAATCGGTAAGGCTTGCAAAACATGCTGCTCAGCATGGAGCAGATGGCATTTCTTCGGTTGGCCCTATTTATTATGCTGCATCTGCTGCGATGGGTATTGCACATTACACAAAGATTGCGGGTGCTACTGATCTTCCCTTCTTTCCTTACCAGATTGGTAACGCCATTATGAATGACGAAATGGTTAAACAGCTGATGCAGATCCCGAATATCAGAGGTTTAAAGCTAACAACTGCCAATTTGCTGGATATCAGTTCTATTTACCATAAATCGGTTGGTACATGGAAACTCTTTAGTGGTGCGGACGAGTTGTTGTGCCAGGCGGCTATGTGCGGTACAGCTGGAGCAATCGGTACAACTTATAACCTGGCCGGAAGCACCTGTAAATATGTCAGGCAGGAGTTTTTAAATGGTAATGTTACTTTAGGGATAGCGTTTATGCTGTATTTGCAGAACCTGATTGAAAAGATAATTCCAGTGATATGGCCGTTTTTTAATAGGGCTATGCAACTTAAGTATGGCATTACCATCGGAGATCCAAAAGCACCATTGCTGGCCCCGGCATTACCATGGAGCGATGATGAAATATTGGCCATGGTAAATGGCCTGGATGATTTTAAAAATAAAGTTAAACCTAATTTATAAAGCATTATCATGGAAAAAAAAGTGATCAGGGGGACTAACGTACCCCAAAGCTTCCTGCCTTTTTCGCCCGGTTTAAAGTGTGGTGATTTTGTGTTTATCTCAGGACAGGCTTCAGTAGATAAGGCTGGCAACATTGTTAAGGATTCCTTTGCTGCTGAATGCAGGAGGTCCTTTGAAAATCTGAGGCTCATTTTGCAGGCTGCGGGACTTGGATTTGAAGACGTTGTTCAGGTAAGGAACTATGTAGGTAAGGAAGAATACCTTGCAGAATTTAATGCCATTTATAAAGAATTTTTTGGCGAGCCTTATCCCGCAAGGACAACTTTAATTGGGTGTCTGGGTGAGTTGTTAAAGTTTGAAGTGGATGTGGTAGCCTACGATAAAAAGTAACAGATGAGATTAAAAGTAGCCGTGATGGGGATTACCCACGAATCCAATACGTTTGTAAAAGAACCTACAACGCTTCGTCAGTTTAGAGAAGGACACTGGATGAAGGGCGAAGCTTTGCTGAATGAATACCGTGGTGCGTTTCATGAACTGGGTGGCATGATCGAAGTGCTGGAACAGGAAGGTATTGAGATTGTTCCGGTGATGTATGCGGAAGCAACACCAGGGGGTATAGTTTCGACGGTTACTTACGAGATTTTGTTGCAGGAGTTGTTTACAGCATTGGATAGTGCGCTTCCGGTGGATGGATGCCTGGTGGTTCCGCATGGAGCCGGGGTATCCGAATCATTTCGGGATATGGATGGGCATTGGTTAAGCCTTGTCCGGGAAAAGTTGGGCGATGGCATTCCCATTATTGGAACGCTTGATCCACATGGTAATGTGAGTGATCAGATGATTGCATCAACCAATGCATTGGTTGCATATAAGACCAATCCGCACATCGACCAGCGGGAAACTGGGCGTTTGGCCGCAAAATTATTGGTAAGTACGCTGAAGAAAAAAATAAGACCCCTTCAGCACTTAATTCAGCTACCGATGGCCATAAGTATAGAGCAGCAGTTTACGGGCAAAGCGCCATGTAAAAGTTTATATGCTTTGGCTGATGTGCTTAGCCGGCAGCAAGGTATTTTGTCGGTCAGTATCATGTTGGGCTTTCCTTATGCAGATGTGGAAGAAATGGGTTCTTCTATCATTGTGGTTACTGATGACGACGAACAGCTGGCCATAGGCACCGGTAAAACGCTCGAAGCTTATATGATGGTACATAAACAAGAATTTTTTGGGCTTAAACAAGATATAGAGGATTTATTGCCGAGGATTGAAAAGAGTGAAAAACCTGTTTTACTACTCGATATGGGAGATAATGTGGGAGGAGGAGCCCCAGGAAACAGCGCCTATTTGCTGAAAGCGTTGGAAGCTAGGGGTAAGATCAGATCATTTATATGTCTTTGTGATCCTACAGCAGTGCAGCTTGCAACCCGGCATGCTGTGGGAGATACTTTTGAGATGGTTACAGGAGATCATGAGGATTTAACAATGAACTATACCAGCCGGGTAAAATTACTTTATACTGGCGATGGAAAGTTTAAGGAAACTGTGCCCCGGCATGGGGGGCAGGTTAATTTTGATATGGGTAAAATTGCTCTCGTAGTTACATCCGCAGGAAATACAATAATGCTGACTTCCCTGCGTGTTCCTCCTTTTAGTTTGAAGCAATTGACCAGTTTTAACATAATGCCTGAGGAGTTTGATGTGCTTGTTGCTAAAGGGGTAAATGCGCCAATTGCCGCTTATGCTACAGTTTGCAAGACTTTGCTACAGGTTAATACACCGGGGGTTACCTGTGCAGATATGACCCGTTTTAATTATATGAACAGAAGGAGGCCTATATTTCCTTTTGAAGAGATTTGAAAAAAATAAAGATATAGAAATGGAGCGTATTAAAATTGCTGATTTACCTTTTTATACTGAGGGACCGGTTGTGGACAGACGTGGGGATTTTTATTGTACCACCCTTAACGGAGGATTGGTTTTGAAAGTGGATAACCGAAACAAATTTGTTGAATGGGCGAGATGTGCATGTCCGAATGGACAGTTTATTTTACCTGATGGTGATCATCTGATTTGTGACAGTGAGCTGAGCGCGGTGCTGAGGTTTAATGCAGCGGGAACTTTCTTAAGAAATGAAATTAAAGGTTTTTGCGCAGATGAACGTATTTTTACACCTAATGATCTGGTTGTAGATAGCGAAGGTAATTTATATTTTACTGATTCGGTAAGGCATACAGGTAAGGTCTTTTTTATTGGCATAGGGGGAGAACAAAAGGTCCTGATCGCTAATCTTGATTATCCCAATGGGTTGGTATTGTCGCATGATGAACGATACTTATATGTAGCAGAAAGCTACCGCAACAGAATTATAAAAATAAAACTGAAAATACCTGGTCTGGAAGATGGGGGGTATGAGGTTTTTGCGGATCTACCTGTACATGTTTCGGGAGATCCACAAAAAAACCTGCCAGACGGATTGGCTTTAGGGAAGAATGGCGAACTCCTGGTGGCGCATTACGGTATGCAGGCTGTTCAAATACTTTCGGCAAAAGGGCTTTTGGAGAGTTCCATCGAATCGGGGATGCCCTTAACCAGTAACGTTTGTTTTTTAAATGATAAAAGTCTGCTGGTAACCGGAGGATTTGGTGAACCTGGCCCCGGAGGGTTGTTTAAAATACTTTTTTAACTTTTTTCACATGATCAATCGTCAATGAAACTGCTATCTATTTATTTATTCTTATTGGGAAATATAATGTTGACTACTATAAATTCAAAAGCCCAGGTTATGCCGGTGTTCAGTGAGCTTACATCTTTACCCGATTCCGAGGGCTATGCAGGAATGTTTGCCGGGGTTAGCAATGGAAGGTTATTTTGCCTTGGCGGTGCCAATTTTCCTGATAAACGACCCTGGGAAGGCGGTAAAAAGAAGTGGTATGATGAAATCTACATGTTTCAGGAAGGCAAGGACTGGGTAAAGCTGGCTGATAAACTACCATCTCCACTTGGTTATGGAATAACTGTCAGCTATAAAAATCAATTTATAATTGTGGGTGGTAACCATGCAGCAGGATTTTCGGACAAAGTATATGGATATGAATGGACGGATGGCAGATTAAAAATGGTCCATTATCCGCAATTGCCTGTTCCCCTAGCCAATATGGCAGGAACACTTGTTGGCCAGCTAATCATCCTTGCCGGGGGGAATAGCTCTGCTACAGGCAGGGCAGGTAAACAGTGTTATGTGCTGGATCTTGAAGCGATTGACAGTGGATGGTCTGCATTGCCATCCTGGCCAGGAAGGGAACGGATGTTACCTCTATGTGCTGTGTATGGTGGTATGTTTTATTTGTTTGGCGGAGAAACTACTGGGATTAATTCCTTAAGTCAACATTACCGGCTTATCCTGGATGATGCCTACAGCTTTAAACCAAAAAAGGTGGATGGAAGATGGACCGGGACCTGGACTACACTTTCTCGTATGCCTAAAGGGCTGTCAGCCGGTGGTAGTCCATTACCCGTATTGGAAAATGGTGACGTAGTGTTTTGGGGTGGTGTTGATGCGTTAACCTCTTTGCATACTGATCCGCTTTCACATCCTGGAATATCGGCCGATGTGCAGTTGTATAACCTTAATAGCGATACCTGGAAATATGCAGGTAAAAAACTGGGAATTGCTGCTCCTGTTACTTTGCCTGTTGTAAACTGGAACGGGCGATGGCTTTACATTAGCGGGGAAATAAAACCTGGGATAAGGACCAATAAAATTTATGAGTTGAAATAGAAGGATAGTTATGGAATATCAGGAATTAAGAGGTTATAAATTTTCGAAACTGGCTTTGGGGACGGTAGCGTTAGGCCTGGATTATGGCATATCTAACAATAAAGGTAAGCCCGGAAAATCTGATAGTTCAGATATACTTGCTACAGCTTTAAGCTTAGGGATTAATACTATAGATACAGCAAGGGATTATGGTGATGCAGAGCTGTTGATCGGTGATTTTTTAAAGCGTACAGCAAATACAGCTCAGGTGAACCTGGTTACAAAATTTAGAATTGGTAAAGAGAATTTGTTAAATCCGGATAAGGTAAGGGCTCAGGTATACGACAGTGTTAAGTCGTCATTACATTTCCTTGGGCTTGAGCGTATCCCGGTTTGCTTACTACATAAGACGATGGATGAGCCAATGGGCCAGGTAATGAGGGTATTGCCTGAAATTTTTGAAAGTTTGAAAGAGGATGGGCTTATTGACCTGGCAGGGATTTCGGTAAACCATCCGGATGAGGCGGAAGAATTCCTTCAGCACCCCGTGATGGACGCCATACAGGTGCCGGTAAATGTATTTGACCAGCGAATAGTTGTTAATGGACTGTTGGCACGTATGCAATTGAAAAAAAAGATTGTATTTGCACGTAGTGTATTTTTACAGGGATTGTTCTTTGTACCAAAAGAAAATTTAAAAGGCAAATTGGCTGCTGCGGGTCCCTATATAGATAAGCTTAAGGAACTTGCCTTGCAAGCGGATAGGAGTGTAGCAGAATTGGCTTTTTCTTATGTAAACGGACTGGAAGGGATTACCAGTATCGTATTTGGAGCAGTAAGTGCCAAACAGGTAGAGGAAAATGTTGAGCTTTTAAGGGCAATGCCTATTCCGGATGAGGTTAAAAAATCAATTAATGAATTATTTACGGATGTGCCAGAAGTGATGATTACACCAGGACTTTGGAGCAATTAAATCATAATTAAGATGAAAATATTTAAGCTGGATGGCAAAGTGGCCATCGTAACAGGTGGTGCGGGATTGTATGGGAAGCCTATTTCATTAGCACTGGCTGAAGCTGGCGCGTTGGTCCTTGTGGCTTCTCGCGATCTGGAAAAATGCGATGCCTATGCAATGACGCTTAGGCTACAAGGCTTAAAAGCGGAGGGAATGTTCCTGGATATGGCGGACGAACAAAGCATTCGGGATTTTACAAAAAAGATCATCGAAAGGCATGGACAAATAGATATACTGGTAAACAATGCGGTATCCAGGGAGGGGTTTAAAGATTTAGAGGAGGTGAGCAAAACAGAATGGGAATGTTCGCAGCAAATCAACTCCACGGGACTAATGCTAATAACCCAAGCGGTGGTTTTGGAAATGAAAGCGCGGGGCTCTGGTAACATTATCAACATTGGCTCTATACAGGGAGTTGTGGGGCCAAACTTTGGAGTTTATGGCGATACAGGGATGACAAGTCCTTTAAACTACACCTATGATAAATGGGGAATGGTTGGTTTTACTAAATGGCTTGCAAATTTTTATGGCAAGTTTAATATCAGAGCCAATTGCATCAGTCCGGGGGGGTATGGCCCTGGGGTGGCGGAACTTATTGGACAAAACGAATTTGTAGAGAACTATAAGAAGCTGACCCCACTGGGGAGGTTTGCGGAAGATGATGACATCAAAGGCCCTGTCATTTTTCTGGCTTCAGAAGCCTCGGCGTATATAACAGGGCATAATTTGCTGGTAGACGGTGGTTGGACAAGTTGGTAGTGTTAATTTTTTTTAAGTAATAAATACATGAATATAGCAACAGAAATAACAGGTAAGGAATCTAAATTGCCGTCAAGGGCATGGCTGGTTGTAGCGTTGTTATGCATAGTGGGATGTTTAAACTATCTGGATCGTACTGTTATTACGACCATGCGCTCGTCCATTATAGAAGACCTTCCCATGACTGATGCTCAGTTTGGGCTGTTAACATCCGTGTTTTTATGGGTATATGGTTTTGCAAGTCCGGTGGCGGGCTACCTGGCGGACAGGTTTAACAGGAGCCTGGTAATTATGCTGAGTTTGTTTGTGTGGTCGGCAGTAACCTGGCTCACTTCGCATGCCACAACTTTTGATCAGTTGCTGGCAACTAGAGCATTAATGGGAATCAGTGAAGCCTGTTATATTCCTGCTGCCCTGGCTTTAATTACGGATTACCACCGAGGGCCAACCAGGTCGCTGGCAACGGGTTTTCATATGGCAGGTATTATGATTGGCCAGAGTCTGGGGTTTTTGGGTGGCTGGATTGCTGAAAAGTATGCCTGGACCACTGCATTTACTATTTTAGGGGGTGCCGGAATCGTATATACGTTTGTTCTATTGTTCATCTTAAGAGATGTGCCAAAGAGCAGCGAGGTAATGTCAAAGCCGCTGGCAGCGATAAATACAAATGTTAGTTTCTTTCAGGGTATTAAGGCATTGTTTACAGGTAAAGCATTTAATATCCTGTTGGCTTACTGGAGTTTGCTTGGTGTGGTTAGCTGGAGTGTTATGGGCTGGCTTCCCACTTATTATAAGGAACATTTTGACCTGTCGCAGGCGCTTGCAGGTCTTTATGCCACTGGCTATCTGTATCCTGCTTCATTGGTGGGTGTATTGCTAGGTGGCTATCTGGCAGACAAATGGGCCAGAGTAAATCCCCGGGCACGAATTTATGTGCCGCTTATTGGTCTCTGTATATCCGCACCCTGTATTTTTTTTGCAAGCAGCACTACGGTATTGTCGCTCGCGATTTTATTCTTCGTGTTTTATGCGTTAACCAGGGCATTTTGCGACACCAATATGATGCCGATACTTTGTATGGTTGTGGACGATCGTTACCGCGCCACGGGTTACGGTATCTTTAATATGTTTAGCTGTATTGTTGGTGGAATAGGCTTATTTGCCGGAGGTGCCTTACGCGATTCGAATGTAAACCTGAGCAGTGTATATCAGTTTGCTGCCTTAACGATGCTGATATGCGCGGCTCTTTTGTTTATGGCGAGGCCAAAACAAATAAACTCAGGCGAAAATCAATAAATACTTGACAACATAATTTGAAATTTTATATCAATGGAAAATAAGAAATATATCGAATCTGGCGCTTTATTAGCGAGGGCAAAAAAGGTATTGGCCGGAGGTGTTTCCTCAGAGTTCAGAAAGTATAATCATCCACATGCACTGTTCTATACCCATGGAAGGGGAGCTAAGGTTTATGATGCGGATGGGAACGAGTATCTTGATTTTACTTTAAGCCAGGGGCCACTCATTCTGGGACATTCCCATCCGGAAGTACTGCACGCGATAAATGATTATTCGGAGCTAGGGCAGCTTTTTGCAGGGCAACACATTCGCGAGCTGGAATTGGCTGAAAAAATCCAGGAGCTCATTCCTTCCGCTGAGCTGATGAGGTTTTGTTTAGATGGTTCTGAAGCTGTTCAAACGGCATTTCGCGTGGCCAGAGCTAAAACAGGTAAACAAAAGTTTCTGCGTTTTGAGGGACATTATCATGGTTGGCTGGACAATGTAAGTTGGGGCATATCTGCCGGTCCTGATGGATTTTTAGGCAGCAGGGAAAATCCAGAGGTATATCCCTGGTCTGAAGGCCTGCCAGCCCGTGCCCGGGAAGAATTTTTGATCATCCCCTGGAACGATCCTGAGTTATTGATCGCAACTGTTGAGCAACATCACCATGAACTGGCTGCAATTATTACCGAGCCGGTGATGTGTAATAATGGCTGTATCGTTGCAGATAATGGGTTTTTACAGTGTATGCGGGATCTTTGCGACAGATTTGGGATAGCGCTTATTTTTGATGAGGTGATCACTGGCTTTCGACTATCGCTAGGTGGTGCACAGCGTTATTTTAATATCAGTCCGGACCTGTCTATTTTTGCGAAAGCAATGGGGAGCGGTTATCCAATTAGTGTGGTGGCTGGAAAAAATGAATGGATGCGTTTAATTGCCGATTCAC
This sequence comes from Pedobacter heparinus DSM 2366, assembly GCF_000023825.1. Taxonomy (NCBI): domain Bacteria; kingdom Pseudomonadati; phylum Bacteroidota; class Sphingobacteriia; order Sphingobacteriales; family Sphingobacteriaceae; genus Pedobacter; species Pedobacter heparinus. The sequence continues at coordinate 4,243,459 of NC_013061.1, read as the reverse complement.
GCGTAATTCATGCTGGTACCATGAATTCGGGAAATGCCTCTATAGCAGCGGCATTGGCTACAATTCAGGTGCTGGAACGCGAAGATCCATATGAAAATATGTTTTTGCTGGGTGAGAGGTTAATGGAAGGCTTGTGTAAAGCGGCGAAAGATACAGGTAAGCAATTACTTGTCCAGGGACCTGGGCCTATGTTTAGCATTGCTTTTACGCAGTTGGATCAGATAAAGGATTATCGGGATACACTTCAATCTGATCGCTTAAAATTAGGAAAATTCATTTCTGGTATGCACAATGAGGGGGTAAGGATTATTGGTCGTGGGTTATGGTATATCAGTGCAGCACATCGGGAGGAGGATATAGAATTTGCATTGCATAAAGCTCAAAAAGTACTTAAGGAAATGCATTAATGTTTTTTAAGGATGATTGGGGATAGAAGAGTTGATATTGGATTAGGCTGTGTAACTTTTGGGCGAGAAATCGATCGGCTGAGTGCTTTTAGTATGATGGATTATGCGCTGGGTAGAGGCATTAAACTTTTTGATACCGCTGCAGCTTATCATCATGGGGCATCTGAATCTATTATAGGCAGCTGGCTGGCTTCGCGGCAGCCAGACCAAAGCCAGGTGCGGGTGGCTACAAAAGTTTCACCACCTTACTCTGCTCAAAGTATTCTCAAGTCAATAGACGAAAGCCTTAATCGTTTAGAAAAGGATACCCTGGACATATTTTACCTCCACTCCTGGGATGGCTCTGTTAAAAATTTGGAGGTGTTAAGGACGCTTGATCAATGTGTAAAACAAGGGAAAGCAAATGCGCTTGGTGCCAGTAATTTTACTGCAGACCAGCTGGAAGAAGTGATTCAATTGCAGCAATTAAATGGCCTGATGTCATTTAAATATATTCAGAATAATCATAATCTTGCTGTTAGCGATTTAACTAAAAAGTTAATGGATGTTTGTAATGTAAATCAAATAGATATTGTTACATACAGTCCACTTGGTGCTGGTTTTCTTACTGGAAAATATACAAACAGCATGCCGGATGACTCTCGTTTCAGGGTAGTCCCCGGACATCAGAAAATATATTTTACTGATCAGGCATTAAAAAAATGTGAATGCCTTAGAAAAGTTTCTCTTCTTACTGGTTATAGTATGGAGCATATCGCTATGTCATGGGCTTTACATCAATCAGGAGTTAAATATGCTCTGGTAGGAGGACGATCGTGGGAACAAGTTGAAAAGGCTTTTATTGCACAAGGGTTTTATGACAAAGATATTTTTCAGGCATTAGACACTTGATTTCACTGAAGATACTTTTACATCCCCATCAGTTCTTATAAATATCGTTAAATTTTTGCCCTATTGTTTCTGCCAAAATATAGAGAATTTTATGAGGTATTGATAATATTATGTTTAAAGCCCGGCGTATTTGGAACAAGTTGTGTGGGGGTGCTCGGCAACTGTCTCATCTGTTTTCAGACTGCTGTAAATATTCTGAAAAGCTTTATTTGAGCATACGCGTAAGAGCTTCTAAAAGACCCTTAAAACAATAAAAGCCCACTTTTTAGTGAGCTTTTATCAGTAGCGGGGAGCAGGATCGAACTGCCGACCTCAGGGTTATGAATCCTGCGCTCTAACCATCTGAGCTACCCCGCCGGTAGGTCTTTTTTGTAAAGAGTTGCAAATATAGAATAAATTACTTTTCTTTAGAAACAAATGTTAAAAATAGTCTAAAAAATTCAGGATATAAGTGCTTAACGATGTCAGAAAAGAAAAAATTTACCTTAGAATATGAATTGAGATCGTCTCCACGTATTTTATTTAGCTTTATCAGTGAGCCCAATGGCTTATCGCAATGGTTTGCCGACGATGTAATTTTCCGTGATCAGGTATATACATTTACATGGGATGATGAAATACAAAAAGCAAAGTTGTTAAGCATAAAAGAAAATAAGCTGGTTAAATTTAAATGGGTTGATGATGAACCGCATTGTTATTTTGAAATGGAAATTGTTCAGGACGAACTGACCAATGATGTGGCACTGGCCATCACCGATTTTGCTACCGATGATACGCTTGCCGAACGTACACAAATCTGGGATAACCAGATCAACTATCTCCATAGTGTATTAGGTGCTTAAATTTTCGCTGGCTTTGCCTACATTTGTATATTGAAAAAGATTCATTTACTACTTGTCAAAGCATTTATAAGGCCCTTCTTCGTCACTTTTTTTATAGTGATGTTTATTTTATTAATGCTTTTTTTATTTAAGTACGTTGACGACTTGATTGGAAAGGGCTTTGAGTGGTACGTAATACTGGAATTGATGTATTATGCATCTGCTGCAAATGTTTCAATGGCACTTCCACTTTCAATATTATTATCTTCTATCATGACATTTGGCACGCTAGGAGAGAACTATGAGCTGGTCGCCATCAAATCGGCGGGGGTATCTTTACAAAAAGCCATGATGCCCCTGCTGGTACTCATTATTTTTCTGGCCATCAGTTCTTTTCTGTTTTCTGAATACATGTTGCCAAAAGCAAATCTAAAGTTTGGTTCTTTATTGTGGGATATCAGGAATAAAAAACTGTCTTTTTTAATTAAAGAGGGAGTCTTTAACAATAGCATCCCGGGATATTCCATTCGGGTAGACAAGAAGGGAAGTGATGGCATCTCTTTACACAATGTAATGATCTATGACCATACCAGCAACAACGGAATTGCAAAGATCATCATTGCGAAGAGTGGGAAGATGTCAAAAAATGATGATTATCTGCTGCTAACTTTACATGATGGAGTAAGATATGAGGAATCAAATGGTAAAAGTTCTTCCTATAACCCAAGACAGGAATTAACCAGGATGCGGTTTAAAGAAACTGACCAGAAGTTTGACATATCCAGTTTTAAGATGAACCGTACCGATGAAGAGGGTTTTAGAGGGAATACGCAAATGCTTAACCTAAAGGGGCTCACAAAAAAGAAGGATTCACTAACTCGGGAACTGGATAGTGTAAACAAGTTTGCTGCGTTAAATCTGAGCAGTTATTACAAACAGAATAATTATACCAAAGGCTATACAAAAGTTAAAATCAAAGCAAAAAAAATTGAAGGAACTGTATTGAACACGATCCCTAAAGCTCAACGCTTAACCGTTCTTCAAAATGCCCTGGATCAGGCAAATTCTATTTTGCAAACTACATCAGGCCGACTTCAGGACCATGCAGACCGTGTAAGGAACATTATAAAGGTAGAGATTGAATTCCAGAAGAAGTTTACCCTGGCGGCTTCGTGTTTGTTGCTGTTCTTTATTGGGGCACCGCTAGGGGCCATTATTAGAAAAGGGGGACTGGGTTTGCCTGTTGTAATGGCCATTGTATTTTTCCTTTTTTACCATATTATTGCTACAGTTTCAGAGAAGTCGGCAACCCAGGGCTCACTAACCCCCTTTTTCGGAATGTGGCTTGCATTTATTATTTTATCTCCTTTGGGTGCATTTTTAACCTATAAAGCAACCGTAGATTCGGCCTTATTTGATGTAAATTATTTTAAGCAGCTCATTATCAATTTCTTTAAAAAGAATAAGTCAAAAGTGTCTGCGGAAAAGGTTTAAGCAGGTATAATTTATTCATTACTTATTTATGATATTTAAGACATAAAATTGTCTTTGAAGGTTGTAACTTTGTATTGTAATTTAAATGAACCTTCAAATCGATGATTTGAAGGTTGATATACTCATAAAATGGAAATTAAACTTGATGCAATAGAAGATGCTATTGCGGATATAAAAGCAGGGAAGGTTATTATTGTTGTCGACGATGAAGACCGCGAAAACGAAGGAGACTTTTTAACCGCCGCAGAGAATGCGACGCCAGAGGTAATTAACTTTATGGCTACCTATGGCCGTGGATTAATATGTGCACCGCTAACTGAGCAAAGATGCGATGAACTGGGTTTAGAATCTATGGTTGGGAAAAATACTGCTGCCTATGAAACAAATTTTACGGTATCCGTCGATTTGCTTGGTCATGGTTGTACAACCGGAATTTCAGCATCTGACAGATCAAAAACTATACTTGCACTGATCGATCCTAAAATAGATCCTTCAGAACTGGGCAGACCAGGACATATTTTTCCGTTAAGGGCAAAAGATGGGGGCGTTTTAAGACGCGCTGGCCATACAGAAGCTTCTACTGACCTGGCCAGACTGGCAGGAATGAAAGAGGCAGGAGTGCTGGTAGAAATATTAAAAGAAGATGGGGAAATGGCCAGGCTTCCGGATCTGATTAAGATTGCAGAAAGACATCAGCTTAAAATCATATCCATAAAGGACCTTATTGCCTACAGACTGAGCAAAGAGAGCTTGATTAAGGAAGAAGTTACGATTAATTTGCCAACTCAGTGGGGCGATTTCAAGATGACAGCTTATACACAGATAGACAACTATGCAACTCACCTGGCTATCAGTAAGGGAACATGGGCTGCCGATGAGCCTGTACTGGCCAGAGTGCACAGTTCCTGCGTTACAGGAGATATTTTTGGATCATGCCGCTGCGATTGCGGTCCGCAACTGCACAAAGCTTTGGAAATGATCGATAAAGAAGGCAAAGGGGTAGTGGTTTACATGAACCAGGAGGGCCGGGGAATTGGCCTGATCAATAAATTGCGTTCTTATAATCTTCAGGATGCGGGTTTTGATACCGTTGAAGCCAATATTAAACTAGGATTTAAAGGAGATGAACGGGATTATGGTGTTGGGGCTCAGATATTAAGGGCGCAGGGGGTAACTAAAATGCGCTTAATGTCTAATAACCCTACAAAACGGGCAGGTTTAATTGGTTATGGTCTGGAAATTGTGGAGAACATTCCTATTGAAATAGAGAGCAATATCCACAATGAGCTTTACTTAAAAACAAAGCGGGATAAGATGGGCCATCAGATTATGAAAGGCTAATTATTTCCTTTTAGGATTTTTCTGATTATTTATTATACCCTCCTTATTTTGGGGAGGCTGGACGGCAGAAGGTTTTTTTTCCTCTTCTGCCGTCTTTTTTTCAAGTTCCAGTTTCTTTTGTTTTTCTTCCCTGCGCAGTTTTCCTGAGATTTTTTGAACAAATTCCCTGAAGCTGTCAAATTGCTGGGTATAGATCAGACCCAAAGAGGTTACATTGGTGTTTTGTATGCCGGTGTTGAAAATGCTTTGCTGTGTTGGAGGTTTATTGGCCAGCTTACCTACCAGTGTACCATCTTTCTTGATCAGTGCCAGCACCTCAACTTCACTACCTACATTGTCTCTTGAAAAACCAATTGGCGACAGATCGTTGGTGCTGTTCTTATCTACAATCCCTGCATTTAAAACAATCCTGTCCTGAAAAAACCTGAAGGATGCATTGGCCTCGCTCAACGAACGGATGTTGATGTCTACGAAATCCAGGTTCAGTGAGGAAAGTACATTGTTAAACTGGTTAAACAGTAATTCTGTTGCCGTACTGGCTACTCCGGATTTTAACTGTTTGCCTAGGTCTTCTTTTCCACTTCCGGGCGCAAAACTACGTCTGATAATCAGACTTAAGGCCTGCAGGTTCCGGTTGTTATCATCATTAAAATACGTCTGCATTTCTTCTTTAATAGCAGGATTGGAAGGAAAAAAAACATCCAGTTTAATGTCAGGTTTTAATAGCAGGCCGGTAAGGCCCATTTCAACCTCAGTAAGCACCCTTTGATTGGCGTTACTGCTTTCTCTGTTGGCAGCCGCATAAAGATCGCTGGTGCTCGCCCTGAGTGCATAAATAGCTTTTAAGTTGATCTGCGCAGCAGAGGGGTTTCCTGTCCACCTGATTGTTCCCCCCTGTCGGATGGTAAACTTCTTATTAATGACTTCCTGAGCTGTAAAATCAAAACTGCCACTTTCAATGATATAGTCGCCCGACATTTCAAAATCGCCGAAGCTATTGATTTTAAGGGCCAGGTTTTTTGAATAACCTTTACCACTCAGGTTACCCAATGTTGTAAAAATATTTGCAGTACTATTGGCATCTACATTTAGTTTTAAGCTCATGGTCAGGCCATCAAAACTGGTCTGTTTTTTTACATAGCTGGCAGTGTCTTTACTTATAAAAGTGATAAAGTCTTTACTTGAAACAGTTTCAGAGCTATTTAAGGGTAAATTAAATACAGTTCCCTTTTCTGTTTTAGCATCAATGTCAATAAACATTTTATTTGTCGGACCTTTAAATTTAAAAGTACCAGTGGCATAAGCTTCTCCGAAATAGAGGGAATTATCTTTCTCGGTCGTGTTTAAGGCCATGAAATTGGTGGCATTTACAACAACATCAAGCGTAGGGTTATTGATGTCATTTAAATCCACTGTTCCATTTGCTATCGCTTCATTATTATCTGTATCCAACAATTTGAGGTCGTTAATGTCAATCACACTATTGTTAACCCCAACCTCATCAGAAATTGTATATCTTGTTTTAAGGTAATTGATGGTCATGGCAGCCTCATCCAGTGTAAGGCTTCCTTTAATTGATGGTTTGTCAAAAGGACCGGTCACAGTCAGATCAGAGGAGACATGACCTTTCAGATCTGATACCAGGTTATTAATGAAGGGCTCAAAAACAGCAAGCTCACTTTTATCCAGCCTTACTTTCAGGTCAATTTCCTTTTTTTCAAGGTCCAGATTTCCGGTGGCCCTTAAAGTTTCTCTGTCTGTAGTCACAATTTTGGTGTATATATTGGCTGTATTTTTAGCCTTGTCATACGATGACGTGTCTGTCAAGGTCCCGATGTAAGTGTCATTAAAAACCAGAGAATCGATTTTAAGGTTATCATGAATTTCGGGCGATTTAAGAATGTTGGCTAATTTTGTTTCACCGTTTACATTTCCGCTCAATTTTAGTCCAAGTGTTTTCACAAAAGGATTTAATGTAGTCAGGCTAAAATCTTTAAAACCTACCAGTAGCAGATCTTTAGGATCACTTGACAGTGTTCCATCCAAAGTAAGCAGCTGCCGGCCATTGTTAAGGTCAAAATTGCTGATCTCCGTTTTTCCTTCATGAAAATTTATCCTCACTTTTTCCTGGATTTTCCATTCTTCGTTGTTGACAACCAAAATAGAAGGAAGTATACTTATGCGTGCAGTTGTATCACTGGCAAATTCAATCAATCCATTTAAATCCAGTTGGTTAACATCATCCTCGTTAGAAAGCTTAACGTTTAAGGAGAGGCTGTCATTCCGCAATATATTGGAGATGTTTACATTTTTAATATGCAGGCTGTCGTTCAGGTCAACCCTGTCTGAGGTAAAAATAGCCTGCAGCTGATTCGTACTTGTATTTTCGTCAATAATGATGTTGTTTACAACTATCCCTTTATACTTAAGTTTTTTGATAAAACCATTTAAAGTGGCAGTATTGTTTGGAGAATCGAAATTGCCGGTCAATATGGCCTGATCTTCAATTTCCAGTCCGGGTACCAGTAATTCGGCAATAGGTTCAAATCTTTTTATAACGAGGTTAAACTGAAATATCTGATCCCCATACTTTACAATATCAGCTTTTAAAGATGGGATATACTTTTTAGCCAATGCTTTATAATAGGATGGGATAGTATTTAAGTCGTACTGACCTTTAATGCTGGCATCAAATATATCGGATTTTATGGTTAAACTGCGTTCTTTGCCCAGTCCACTAGCCTGCAGCTCTACAGAATCTATGTTGTAAATCCCTTTAACATTATCTAATCTTATTTCCTGTAGCCTCAGATTTCCCTGTATGTTGTTCAGATTGTTACCAGAAAAGTTGGTACTGAATACAGCATCAATTTTTAAAGAATCCTTATATAATTTGAGTGCCCTTAATTTGGCATTTTTTATAGTTGCTTTAAAGTTGAACACTGGAAGTTTTGGGTTCAGGTTAACACCGCCATCAAAAGCAAGCTGAACATTTTTATCGTTAATGGTGAGTCTTCCATCAAAATATTTCTTGTCGAAAGTGCCATCTATTTTAACGTTTCTATATCTGTAGCTGTTAAAATCAATATAATCGATATCTCCATTTAGTTTTTCAGAAAGACTGTTGACCTCTGTACCCCGGCCTTTTACATATAAAGAGGCCGAGAGCCTGCCCAGTGTTTTTTCGTCTATCAGCGTACCGATGTCAAAATCGTAAGTTTTAACATTTCCTGTATAAGAAGGGATTCCCTTCCTGTCTATTTTCATGTTTACATCAGACACCAATCTGCCAAGGCGGGTTTTGAATTCGCCATAAGCAATAAAATCGTTTTTAAAGCCTGTAAAAGATCCATTGAAATTGATGTTTCCAAATTTATTGACCACTTTTGGGACAACGGTTCCATTTTTGCCGGTAATACTGGATACGATCTCATCCAGGTCTGTTTTATTTGTGCCGGCCATCTCTATCTTCAGGTCCATAAAAGTTTCCTTGATATAAGGCAGCCCCTTTAACATAAAATCGCCCTTAATATAGGTAGCTTTTCCGGCCTTAACAGCCAGTTTTTTTGCCCTTAAATTATTAACCAAACCGGTAATTCGGCCATCTATATCAATATCCAGGTGCATCTGGTCCAGTTCGGAAGTAAAAAAAGAGACATCACGGGATGAAATGTGACTATCTACAAAATTGGCATTCATCCTTACCTTATTGATATAATCATCAAAATCTGCAAAGCGTTTAAAGCGCATCTGAAAATAATCAGACAGCCGGCTTCTGTTGGTTACCAGCAACAGTTTCTTTAGTTCAATGCTATTGGTATCAATGGTGGTAAATGCCGTGAGGTTTTTTAAATAGAAACCGCTTTTTTCTTTAAAGGTAAGATCCTTTATTTTGGTTTGCAGGATATGATCTTTTGTATTTAGCTTCTCGAAAATTCCATTCAGATTACTGAGGGCTACATCGTCAAAGTTTATACCTTTCATAGCGGTATCCTTTTGTCTGTAGTTTTTATACTTAAAACCAAAGTTGTTCAGGATAATCCTGTCGAAGGAAATCTGGTAAGGCTTTTTTTTCTTTTTTACATTGGGTGGGCCCGAATCAAAATAGTCAATAATGAAATCAAGGTTGGTAGACCTGTCTTTATATGATTTCAGGTAGAAAGTGCCGTTATTAATTTGTATTGTATTAACGGCGATGATACGGTTTTTTAAAGAAAACCGGTTCATGTCGACCAGAAATTTTGGTGTGTTGAGTATAGTATCCTTTTGCTGATCAAGAACCAGCAGGTCCTCAATCACAACAGATTTGAAAGGTTTGATGTAAATGCCACTTAAGGAGATGGTTGTATTCAGTTCTTTTGACAAATAAGCGGCAGCTTTTTTAGCCACGTAGGTCTGCACAGGTCTGAACTGAAGGGCAAAAAGAATGACCGCAACAAGTAATATTACCGATGCAACAAGCCAAAGCAGTATTTGTAATAGTTTTTTAATAGTTTTGTAGCTTAATTATAAATAACCGTGTCTGTAATACTTGCTATAGAATCTTCTTGCGATGAAACTTCAGTTGCTATATGTAACAACGGCAAAATTACTGCCAATGTTATTGCAAACCAAACAATTCATGAAAATTATGGTGGCGTAATACCTGAACTTGCATCAAGGGTACATCAACAAAATATCGTTCCGGTTATACAACAGGCATTAACTGATGCTAAAGTAAGCAAAAAGGAATTAAGTGCCGTTGCATTTACCAGGGGACCAGGTCTTTTGGGGTCATTGCTGGTTGGTGTTTCATTTGCCAAATCATTTGCTTTGGCGCTTGATTTGCCCTTAATAGCCGTTAACCACATGCATGCACACATTCTGGCACATTTTATTGATGATCCCAAACCTGCATTTCCTTTTTTATGCCTTACGGTTTCGGGAGGGCATACCCAGATTGTATTGATTAGGAGTTATTTTGACATGGAGATCGTGGGGGAAACTCTTGATGATGCTGCTGGCGAGGCTTTTGACAAGACTGCCAAAATCCTGAATCTTCCTTATCCGGGCGGACCACTGATAGATAAACATGCAAAAGAAGGAAATCCGCTGGCCTTTAAGTTCCCTGAACCTCAGATAAAAGATTTAAATTACAGTTTTAGTGGCTTAAAGACTGCTATCTTGTATTTTATCAGGGCGCAGGAAAAAGAAAATCCTGATTTTATTGCCGGCAATTTAAATGATATCTGCGCATCTGTACAACATAGTATTGTTGACATTTTGCTCAATAAATTAAAAAAGGCGGCCCAGCAATATGGAATAAAAGAAATTGCAATAGCCGGTGGGGTTTCGGCAAACAGTGGCCTGCGGCATGCACTTCAAAAAATGGCGGGACAGCAGGGTTGGAATGTTTATATCCCCGCATTTCAGTATTGCACAGATAATGCTGCTATGATTGCCATTGCAGGATATCATAAATATTTAAACGGTGATTTTGTTGGCCAGGATGTGGCTCCACTTTCACGAATGGAATTTTAAAATAAGAGATTATGAATGCAGCTAGCTATGTTTTTTTTGGATTACTGTTAATCCCATTGATAGTTTTTTTAGGTTGGTTGATCAAAAAGGATAAAAAAAAGAATTATATAGGCCTCTTTGTGCTGATTGCAATGGCTGTGATCGCGTTGATTGCTATTCTGAAATATGACAGTAAGTTTATGGAAACAGGGGCGGGTAGTACATTAAAATCGCAGCCACCGAGTTACAGGTAATAAAAAAGGCTGATGTTTTTTACACCATCAGCCTTTTTATGCTAGGCAATCGATGTTTAAACTTTTTCTTCCAGTTTTTCTCCGGTTACTTCAGCACGTATTTTTGCTTCAATTTCTTCAGACAATTCTGGGTTATCCATTAACAGTTGTTTCACGGCATCTCTACCTTGTCCAAGCTTGGTATCACCATAAGAGAACCATGAACCTGCTTTTTTGATGATGTTAAAATCAACACCGAGGTCGATGATCTCACCCGTTTTAGAGATTCCCTCACCAAACATAATGTCAAATTCAGCAATACGGAAAGGGGGGGCAACTTTATTTTTTACAATTTTCACTTTTACCCTGTTCCCGGAAACTTCATCAGAATCTTTGATCTGGGAAGTCCTGCGGATATCGAGACGTACTGAGGCATAGAATTTCAAGGCATTACCACCGGTTGTAGTCTCAGGATTACCAAACATTACCCCAATTTTTTCACGCAGCTGGTTGATGAAAATACAGCAACATCCGGTTTTAGAAATGGTTCCTGTTAATTTACGTAAGGCTTGAGACATCAGGCGCGCATGTAAGCCCATTTTAGAATCACCCATTTCGCCTTCAATCTCTGCTTTTGGTACCAATGCGGCTACAGAGTCGATCACGATTACATCAATCGCACCAGAGCGGATCAGGTTATCTGCAATTTCCAGGGCCTGTTCGCCATTGTCCGGCTGAGAGATCAGCAGGTTGTCTACATCAACACCCAATTTTTTGGCATAGCCTTTATCAAAAGCATGTTCCGCATCCACAATTGCAGCTATACCACCTTTTTTCTGTGCTTCAGCTATAATGTGTGTAGCTAAGGTTGTTTTACCTGAAGATTCAGGCCCGTATATCTCAATAATCCTTCCTTTTGGTACACCCCCAATACCCAAAGCAATGTCAAGGCTGATAGATCCGGTAGAAATGGATTCAATAGGCTCTACAGCATTATCCCCAAGTTTCATCACAGTACCTTTACCGTATGATTTTTCTAACTTATCTAAAGTAAGTTGTAGTGCTTTTAATTTGTCTGCGTTTGTGCTCATAGTATTATAATTCTTGTTAGGCTAAACATTAGCTATATGCTTAGCTTTAGTGCTAATTATATTAGCAAATATAATGTAATTTAATTTTAAATCAATAAATAAAGTTGTTTTATTTTACCTGACCTGTAATATCACTAATTATTTTAGTTATTTTATTGTTGCTTTGATAATATTTACAAAAATGTGCGATCTCACAAATACTGCATTTAGGTGAGCGTGCTACACATACATATCTGCCATGCAATATTAACCAGTGGTGGGCTACATGGATGGTGTGTTCCGGGAGGTTTTTAACCAGGTCTTTTTCTACTGCTAAGGGGGTTTTTCCATTAGTTAGCCCTATTCTGTTGGCTACCCTGAAAACATGGGTGTCAACGGCCATTGCGGGTGCATTATAAATTACGGAAGCAATCACATTGGCTGTTTTGCGGCCAACTCCGGGCATTTTCTGCAGCTGGTCAACATCCGATGGTACCTCATTGTTAAACTCATGTAACAACATATTGGCCATTCCTACCAGGTGCTTGGCCTTATTATTCGGATAGCTTACACTTCTGATGTAATCAAATACTATATCAGGGGTCGTTTCTGCAAGTGCTTTTGCATTTGGAAAACGCTGGAATAGGGCAGGGGTAACCTGGTTGATGCGCTTGTCGGTACATTGTGCAGATAAAATCACTGCAACCAACAGTTGAAAGGGATTGTTGTAATGTAGTTCTGTTTCAGCATTGGGTTGCCTGGCAGAAAAATGGGCCACAAAAAGCCGGTATCTTTCTTTTTTGAGCATAGGCAAACTTAGATAAATAATATTGTTCTTTCAATGGATGCTGAGGAAATGCTTTGTCATAAAAAAGCTGCCGGTTTCCCGACAGCTTAATTCTTTTTTAAATTACAAGCTTCTTGAGTAAGCCAGGATCCTGGCAATGCTTTCATCTGCCGGGTCTTTTTTCAGCGAATCCAATTGTGTTTTAATATGATCATAAAACATGGCGTCGATTCCTTCAGTTTCATCTGCAGGAGTACCGTCCTGCTTTTGTTGCTGGTAATTTAAGTTGTCAATTGAAGTAAAGGTTTCCATCATAAGCAAATAACGTGTATTGTTTTTTTATTAATAAACGCAATTGCTGTTAATTTATTTTAACCCTAACTATAATTATTTGTAATTTATTTTTTACAAATGAAAAATGCCCTTCTAAGGTGATAATGCTCTTTTATTAAGAGATTTCTTTCACTTTCATCATCTTACGGAGGTTATTCAGTGCATAACGCATCCTTCCAAGTGCGGTATTTATGCTCACCTCCGTCAGGTCTGCAATCTCCTTAAAGCTAAGGTCTGCATAATGGCGCATAATTAAAACCTCTTTCTGATCGTCGGGCAATAAATGGATCATTGTCCTCAGGTCAAAATGGGTCTGTTCCCTCAGCATTTTATCTTCTGCACTTTCTTCATGAAACTGAAGCAGGTTAAAAACGTCTGTGCCATCGGCACTTGTAATTACCGGGGCCCGTTTTTCACGTCTGAAATAATCTATCACCAAGTTGTGTGCAATGCGCATCACCCATGGTAAAAATTTGCCTTCCTCATTGTAGCGCCCGGACCGTAACGTGTTGATCACTTTTATAAAAGCATCCTGAAATATATCTTCAGCTAAATACTGATCTTTTACCAAAAGATATATAGATGTGTAAATTTTAGACTTGTGTCTTTTCAGAAGTTCTTCCAAAACGGTCTCATCACCATTAAGGTATAACTTAATTAATTCCTGATCACTGTATTGTTGTAATTTCATAGGAGTATCCTTACTAAATTCCCTTGCTGCTTGCTAAAAAATTATTTAGTAGATGTTTTCTTCTATATGAGTTCTCCTATCAGTTTGTTTGTTAGTGGTTTGATTTATCAGTTAATATTTCAAAAGAAGGATTTTTTTATCATAAAACCATATAAAAAGTGTTAAAAAAAATTAAAAGTGGTCTCAGAGCCTTATTTTTGCATTTCCACAAAAAACCAATATTGTGTTATTTGGGTTATATTAGCGTCATTCTATCCGGAAATCAATGAATAAAGAAATCAATAAAGATCCACATACAAACATTATCATAAAAGGTGCCAGAGTTCATAATCTTAAAAATATAGATGTTGCCATACCTAAAAATAAACTGGTAGTGATTACCGGAATGTCGGGCTCGGGCAAGTCTTCGCTGGCTTTCGATACTTTGTATGCAGAGGGGCAGCGCCGCTATGTAGAGAGTTTGTCTTCATATGCCAGGCAGTTTATGGGAAGGATGAACAAGCCCGATGTGGATTATATTAAAGGGATAGCACCGGCAATAGCAATTGAACAAAAAGTGATCACCTCCAACCCGCGCTCCACCGTTGGTACTTCAACAGAAATATACGACTATCTGAAACTCCTTTTTTCCAGGATCGGCAAAACCTATTCGCCGCAATCGGGCAAAGTTGTAAAAAGAGATACTGTTACCACTGTTGTTGATTTTATATCTGCACTGGGCAATGAAAGTGTGGTTACCATCTTTTGCCCCTTATTCCCACACAACAACAGGTCCTTAAAAGAAGAGCTGGCGGTGCTTTTACAAAAGGGTTTCCTCAGGGTTTCCTATAAAAAGAAGGTACTTAAAATAGAGGATATCCTGGAAGATAAGGATTTTAAGGATTTTGAACTTAAGGATGAACAAACTGTGCAGATATTGATCGACCGCATTGTAGTCAACCCAGAAGAAGAAACGTTAAGCCGTATTGCCGATTCTGTACAAACTGCGTTTTTTGAAGGAAAAGGCGATTGTTATGTAGAACACGAGGGGAAGTTAAACCATTTCTGCGATAGGTTCGAACTGGATGGGATCCGCTTTGAAGAGCCCACGCCTAATTTTTTTAGTTTCAACAATCCTTATGGTGCCTGTAAAAGGTGCGAAGGGTATGGCAGCGTGATCGGTATAGATGAAGATCTGGTGATCCCCGATAAGAGTAAAAGTGTTTACGATAATGCTATTGCACCCTGGCGGGGAGAAAAAATGCGCGAATGGCTGAACAAACTGGTCAGAAATGCCGAGAAATTTGACTTCCCGATCCACCGCCCTTATAGCGAGCTTACAGAAAAGGAACAGAAACTGATCTGGGCAGGCAACAAGTATTTTGGCGGACTGGATGATTTTTTTAAAGAGCTGGAAGAGCAGACCTATAAAATCCAGTACCGGGTAATGCTTTCGAGGTACAGAGGAAAAACCATCTGTCCGGATTGTAAAGGGTCAAGGTTGCGCAAGGATGCTGCCTATGTTAAAATAGAAAATAAATCTATCATGGATGTGGTACTGATGCCATTGGCTACCATACTTGATTTTTTTGAAAACCTGAAACTTTCTGATACAGAGCAAAAGATCTCCAAACGCTTACTGGCCGAGATTGTAAACAGGGTACTGTATCTAAACAATGTGGGCCTGGGCTACCTGACTTTAAACCGTCTTTCCAATACCCTTTCGGGAGGAGAATCGCAACGAATTAATCTGGCCACTTCTTTAGGCAGCAGTCTGGTGGGCTCCATTTACGTGCTCGACGAGCCCAGTATAGGCCTGCATCCCAGGGATACCAATAAACTGATAGAAGTACTGCAGGCCCTCCGTAATGTGGGCAATACTGTGTTGGTTGTAGAGCATGAAGAAGAAATGATGAAGGCTGCCGATCACATCATTGATATAGGCCCCGAGGCAGGCACGCATGGGGGCAACCTCGTATTCAGTGGTACTTATAAAGAAATTATAAAGGATAAAGACAGTTTAACCGGCCGTTACCTTTCAGGTGCCGAAAAAATAGCCATCCCTGCCAAACGCAGAGCTTGGAAAGACCATGTTTTAATTAAAGGGGCAAGAGAGAACAACCTTAAAAACATCGATGTAAAAATCCCACTGGGTATATTTACAGTAGTCAGTGGTGTTTCGGGCTCCGGAAAAACCAGTCTGATCAAAAAAATCTTTTATCCTGCCTTGCAAAAAGCGATAGGCAACTATTCCGGTGAGCAGACCGGTGCATACGATGGTATTTATGGCAATTACGACCTGGTGAGCCAGGTGGAAATGGTAGATCAGAATCCTATTGGCCGTTCGTCCAGGTCAAACCCCGTTACTTATGTTAAGGCATGGGATGATGTAAGGGCCTTGTTTTCGGCCCTGCCCGCCTCAAAAGCTGCAGGACTGAAGCCAGCTGCCTTTTCTTTTAATGTGGAAGGCGGGCGCTGTGATGTTTGCCAGGGAGAAGGAGAGGTGAAGATAGAAATGCAGTTTATGGCTGATATTTACCTGCCCTGCGAAACCTGTGGCGGCAGAAGATTTAAGCAGCAGGTACTGGATGTAACCTACCAGGATAAAAATGTAGCAGATATACTGGACCTGACCATAGAAGAGGCTGTAGCTTTCTTTAGCAATGAGCCTAAAATACTGCATAAACTGCAACCCCTGGTTGATGTTGGCCTGGGCTATGTCCATCTGGGCCAGTCCTCTAATACCCTCTCGGGCGGTGAGGCCCAGCGGATTAAACTGGCTTCCTTTTTAATTAAAGGAAACAATGCCAATAAAACCATGTTCATTTTTGATGAGCCCACCACCGGCCTGCACTTTCACGACATTAAAAAACTGCTGATCGCACTGAACACCCTGATCGAGCAAGGCAATTCTGTCTTGGTGATAGAACACAATATGGACATGATCAAATCAGCTGACTGGGTCATCGACATTGGCCCGGAAGGCGGGGATAAAGGTGGCAATGTTGTTTTTGAAGGTACCCCGGAAGCATTGCTTTCTGCCAGATCGTCCTACACGGCCAGGTATTTAAAAGACCATATGAAACCAGCATAAGTTTGTCGAATGTTATGAATCCTATGAAATCATTGTATCTTCGCGCATGCTTTTTTTAACACTCTTTCTGGGAATTGTCTTAAATATGGTCGGTTATATTCCCCCGGGAAACATTAACCTTACAGTGGTTCAGATTACCATTACCAGGGGCATTCGTCAGGCATTGTATTTTATCTTTGCCTTCTCTACTGTAGAAATCCTTTTCACCTTTGGTGTTATGCGTTTTGTACAATGGCTGTCGAGCGAAATTAACCTGGAAAACACCATTGATGTAGTTATGGTATTCATGTTTGGGATATTGGGGGTATTAACCTGGAAGTCCAGAAAAGAAATGCCCAAGGCCGATTATTCTAAAAAGGACAGCATCAGGTATGGCATGTTACTGGGGGTTATTAACCCTATGCA
Source organism: Pedobacter heparinus DSM 2366 (assembly GCF_000023825.1). Lineage (NCBI taxonomy): Bacteria > Pseudomonadati > Bacteroidota > Sphingobacteriia > Sphingobacteriales > Sphingobacteriaceae > Pedobacter > Pedobacter heparinus. The sequence continues at coordinate 4,226,414 of NC_013061.1, read as the reverse complement.
AATCCCTTACTGGCTGTTTGTAGGCACTTACCTGATCTCGCATGAATGGATCGATATCGGTTACCTTTCCCTTTCTGTTTTTAGTATTGGCTCGGGCGTTGGCGCCGCACTTGCCCTATACGGTTTTGCGCGTTTTGCCCAGTATATACAGGAAAAGTTTGCCTTAAGCAGCTATATTGTCAACAAAAGTATTGCCCTACTTTTCTTTGCGCTTTCTGCCTATCACATAGGAAAGATCACGTATATCCACTGGATCAAATAAAAACAATTATTTCAGCAGTTCAGGAACCTTTTTATTGTTCCCAACTATCCAGACAATATCTTCATTTTCAAAAACCATATTCGAATCTGGATTTAATATGCGCTCACCATTGCGTTCTATTCCTACCACCAGGCCCTGCGTAGTTTCCCTGATACCCGAGCTGCGGATGCTTTGTCCGTATACCGGCGAATTTGCATTGATCACAATCTTTTGTAAGGTCATGTCCTTCTTCGGGAAATTGGCCGCTTCTTCATGCTCATCCACACTTCCTTCAAAAAGTTCCTTGATCATGGCCAGCTGTGCATCAGTACCAATCACCAATACCTTATCATTGGGATATAATCTTTCATCGCGCCCTGGTGTAGGAATCATAATCTTGCCACGCTCTATCAGGGCGATATTCACCCCGTATTTTTCCCTGATGGAAAGTTCTATGAGCGTCTGGCCTACCAGTTTAGACTCTGGCGCTACCACCAGCTCAGCAAGGTGGGTATCCCAGGGCAAAATCTCGGGTTGTGCATTTTGGGCTTCCCGGGCATTTAAGTTCAGTAAAAAGCGGCTTTCCAGTCTGTTGTAAAAACCTTGTAGCTTTCTTGAAAAGATCACCATACCCGAAACAATCAGCACAACAGCAATGGTAATGGCCAGCCATGTACTATAAAACTGGAAAATGAGGAAGCCTACAAAGAAAATGGCCAGGGCAATGCGCAAAATCTCCAGTGCAATCAGCGGCCCACGGGTATATTTTTTATTCAGCCACAAATGCGAATAGGCTTTTCTTTCAATCCTTCGTATGGCCAGGGCCCATAAAAAAGGTGTCATAAAAATTAAGGTCACCACCAGGCTAATGATGATACCCTTATTTCCATTGATGATGTTCCCCGTAATAAATGGCTGAAGATACTTAGCTCCCAGAAAAACCAGTGCAATCAGGATAACAGAATGGATAATGGTATTAAAGGTATAGGATTTTAAAAGTATTTTCCAATCGCTCAAAGTAGTAATTCCGGCTGTACTGGAACTGTATCTGTTTAGGCCCTCTACCCATTTTTTAGGCAGGTTACGCTCTAAAAAGAAATAGAATGGTTCCGAGGCTTTGATCAGGTAGGGGGTGGTGAAGGTTGTAATGGCCGATACTGCCACAGCAATTGGATAAAGAAAATCGCTGGTTACCTTTAAGGTTACCCCCAGGGTGGCAATGATGAAAGAGAATTCACCGATCTGAGCCAGGCTCAGGCCCGTTTGTACCGAAGTTTTAAGCGGCTGACCGGAAAGCAGTGCGCCCATACCCGAGCTTAAAAATTTGCCAAGGATGGTTGCAAGTGTAATGATGAGGATTGGCACCGCATAATCCACCAGGATCCCTGGATCTATCAGCATCCCTACCGAAACAAAAAATATAGCTGCAAATAGATCCTTAACAGATTTGGTCAGGTGCTCTATGCGTTCTGCCTGAGTGGTCTCGGCTAAAATGGAACCCATAATAAAAGCCCCCAGGGCAGGAGAAAATCCAACCTTAACGGCCAGTAATACCATGATCAGGCATAACGCTATCGATACCACCAGCATGGTCTCATCATTCATCAGCTTTTTGGTGGCCTTTAAAAAGGTAGGTACCAGGAATATGCCCCCAATGAACCATAAGACAAGAAAAAAGCATAGTTTTAAAATAGATACCAGCATTTCTGCACCGGCAAACTGCTGGCTTACTGCCAGGGTAGACAACAATACCAATAACAAAATGGCCACCAGGTCTTCTACAATGAGTACTCCGAATACCAGGCCGGCAAACTTTTTGTGTTTTACACCCAGTTCTTCAAAGGCCCTGATGATAATGGTAGTGGAAGAAACAGAGAGGATACCCCCTAAAAATATACTGTCCATAGTAGCCCAGCCCATCGCTTTACCGGCTACAAAACCAATTAGCAGCATAAATACCACCTCAACAATTGCGGTAATAGAGGCCGAACCACCCACTTTAACCAGCTTTTTGAAACTGAACTCAAGCCCCAGGCTAAAAAGCAAAAAGATTACACCAATCTCTGCCCAGATGTGGATGCTTTCATTGTCAGTAACAGTTGGAATAAATTTTATATGCGGACCAACAAGTAAACCAGCCAGGATGTAGCCCAAAACCAGTGGCTGCTTAATTCTTTTAAAAAGCAGGGTAGTTATTCCTGCGGCTGCAAGTATCAAACCTAAATCAGTAATCAATACTGGTAAGTGTATCATAAGAAACGTGTATTTTTATTAGGGTATAAATATTATGTCAAAATGGGTTTAGCATAATTGTTTTACCAAAAAACATGTTTGGGGTATAGATGATCAAATATGAAGGAATAACAGCTACTGGTAAAACAACCGTATGTCCTGGTTGTCAGCAATTGATAGTTACCAGGCTTTTGTAGTGTTGCTGAAAACAGGCAACAGCCCAGTCCGGGTTTTTTAACCGTATGCTGTACAAAAGGTAGATCTTCAAAAAGTATCTTTTTAACAGTAGTATGTTGTTTTTTGCTGAATTTGTACAGGTAGGTATCTACAATGACCGTTTTTTTTTGAGGTTTATTTTTTAATGCGCTGTGTGTTTTTCCCAATGCAAATTGCAGGGAAAGCACTTGTATAAAAACGAGCATTATGATACCATAAAAACACCTCATTGCTGTAAATATAGCAAAAAAAAGGCCTTTTATCCGAATAATTAAGGCATTAAATTTAAATTACTCCAGTGTGGCAAAGTAAGCGAGGGTATCTTCTTTATCTTTTTGCAATTGTATTTTTAAGGCCTCCAGGCCTGTAAATTTCACATCATGCCTTAAAAATTGCAGAAAGGTCATGGTTATATCCTGGCCATAAATTTCACGGTCAAAATCAAAAATATTGACTTCAATATTACGGGTCATGCCATTAATCGTAGGGCGCTGCCCAATATAGGCCATGCCCCTAAAAGATTGTTCCTCCATGTCCACCGTTACTGCATAAATCCCATCAGAGGGGATCAGTTTATAAGTCTCTTCAATAAAGATGTTGGCTGTTGGAAAACCTATGGTCCTGCCAATTTTATCCCCTTTTATTACTCTGCCGTGTAAAGAGAAATTATAGCCAAGGTATTCCGCGGCCAGGGCAACCTGCCCGTTTAACAGGGCATTGCGTACTTTGGTAGAACTTACGGCCACATCGTTAATGTCCTGTTCCGGTATTACTTCAATCTGATAACTATAGGTCCTGGCCAAGGCCAACAGTTCGGGCATACCGCCTTTTCTGTCTTTCCCAAAACGGTGGTCGTAACCTACAATTAAGTTTTTGATGCCTATGGTATCCACCAAAATGTTTTTAATGTATTCCTCAGCACTCAGGTTAGAAAAATCGCGGGTAAAAGGCGTAATGATCAGATGGTCAACACCCAAAGCGGCCAGTATTTTTGCTTTCTCGTCAATGGTATTGATCATTTTGAGATCCTGGTTTTCAGGGTCAATGATCAGTCGCGGATGCGGAAAAAAAGTAAGGATCACGCTTTCACCACCAGTAGCCCTTGCCAGTTCACACAATCTTTTAATAATTTTCTGATGGCCATAATGTACCCCATCAAAAGTGCCAATGGTAGCAACAGCATTGTTTAATCTTTTAAACTCAGAAAAATGATGGTATATGTTCATTGGTATATGTATGCTTTAATGTAAGGCCTGGCGTTTTACTACCCCGCCTCTGATATCGGCAATCTGCTGTTGTATAACAAATGCATCCGGATCAATTTGCCTGATAGCGGTCTGCAGTTTTCCCATTTCCAGCTTTGTGACCACTGTATATAGAATATCGATATCTTTTTTTATACCGTAGCCACCTTCGCCTTTATATATGGTAACCCCCCTTTTCATCTGGTGGATAATGAATTTTTTAATATTCTCGTTTTTCTCCGAGATCACGGTAACGCCGGTATACTGCTCAATTCCGTTTACAATATAATCAACCGTATTTGAGGCCGATAAATAAGTAAGAATGGCATATAAAGCCTTGTCCATACCTAAAAATATGGCTGCTACCGAAAAAATAAGGATGTTCAGGATGAGGATAATGTTGCCAACGGTAAGGGTGCTTTTTTTACTGATGTACAACGCCAATACTTCGGTGCCATCAATTACACAACCACCGCGCATGGCCAGGCCAATGCCACCACCTAAAAACAATCCACCAAAAAAGGCAATCAGTAAAGGGTCATGGGTAATGGATTTAAAAGGGGCAACGATCAGTAAAATGGCCAGCAAAGCAATCGCAACAGAAGTTTTGATAGCAAAAACTTTACCTATTTGCCTGTAACCCAGAATTACAAAGGGAATATTGATGACCACGATGAGGTAGGAGAGTTTTAGTCCGGTGATGTTGCTGATCAGCAGCGAGATCCCGGTAACCCCACCGTCAATAAAACCACTGGGCAGTAAAAAACTTTTTAATCCAAAACAGGCCGACACAATACCGCATGTAATTAAAAACATGTTTTTGGTAAAGTTTAGTTTTTTAGTTTTGATATGCCCCCGCATCTCTATGCTTTTTTCGCTCTAAGGTAATCAACAAGATCATTTACTTCAAGCGCATTTTCCAATAAAAAGTTTCCGCTGCGCGTGCGTACCAGTTTAGACAGGTAGGCGCCATTGTTTAGCTGTTTCCCAAAGTCAGCAACCAACGATCTGATATAGGTGCCCTTACTGCACACTATTCTGAAGTCGATTTCCGGCAGGGCTATCCGGGTAATTTCAAAAGCAGATACTGTAACGTTACGCAAACGCAGTTCTGTTTCTTCCCCCCTGCGCGCTTTTACATAAAGGCGCTCACCGTTTACCTTTACAGCCGAATGGGCAGGCGGGTATTGCTGTATGTCGCCAATAAAAGGCGCTGTGGCAGCATAAATGGCACCCTCAGTAATCCCATCCAATGGAAATTCCTGGTCAACCACCGTTTCCAGATCATAAGATGGGGTAGTGGCCCCAAGCACCATTGTGCCGGTATATTCTTTTTCTTCAGCCTGAAAAGTATCGATCTGTTTGGTCAGTTTTCCGGTACATAAGATCAGCAGGCCGGTGGCCAGCGGATCTAAAGTTCCGGCATGTCCTACCTTTAGCTTTAATGGTTTCAGCGAGTTCCTGATCTTTCCTACCACATCAAAACTGGTCCATTTATAGGGCTTATTGATGAGCAGTAACTCTCCCTCAACAAAATTGAATTCCCTCATATTACGTTTATTTCAATCCCCGAATAATACAGTGCAATTAATACCACACCAATGATTATTCTGTACCAGCCAAAAATACGGAACCCGTGTTTAGATAAAAAGCCTATAAAAGATTTAATGGCAATTATGGCTACAATAAAGGCAATAAGGTTGCCAAAAAGCAGCAGTTTTATATTTTCCGTATTTAAAAGGTGATAACCCTTCAAAAGTTTATAGCCTGTTGCAGCGCACATGGTAGGTACGGCAAGAAAAAATGAAAATTCGGCTGCCGCATGTCTGGTCAGCTTTTGCTGCATACCCCCAATAATGGTGGCTGCACTTCTGCTTAAGCCTGGAAAAACAACTGCCAGTACCTGGAAACACCCAATTTTAAAGGCATTTACATTGCTGATATCTGTTTCTTTATCGATGGTCTGGTTGTTAAAGAACCGGTCTATAAACAACAAAACAATTCCACCGAGCAGTAATACTACTGCTATAAATACGGGATTACCTAAAGTTTCGTCTATAAAATCATTAAGCAGATAGCCAAAAAACAGGGCTGGTATTACAGCAATGATCAGCTTTACATAAAACTGCCACTTGCTAAAATCAAAGAATTTTTTCCAATACAGTACTACCACTGCTAAAATGGCCCCTAGCTGTATGGCTACTTCAAAAAGCTTTACAAAATCATTTTTTCCAATCCCCATAAAGGAACTGGCAATCACCATGTGTCCGGTTGATGAAACAGGTAAAAACTCTGTTAACCCTTCTATTACGGCCAGAATAAAGGCCTGCAAATAATCCATGAAAAGAGCTTATTTCTTTAAAATGGCATACACGCCAAATCCAAACCCGAATAAAACAACCATAGGGGCCAGCAAGGTTTTTCTGAAATCGTAAATATCTGTAGTGCCGATCATCAGGATAAACCCGAGTACCACAATTGCAATGCTGATCAGTAACAACTGGTAATTCTTTTTGCTGAACACCAGTTCATTTTTTGCATCCTGACTTGCAGGAGATGATTTTTTTTCTACCATTATCTGTAAAGGTCGTAAATTTTTAAATTTAAATATCTGCTCACTGCAAATGAAGTGCTGATGGCGGTAATAAAGATCCCCACACCCACCAGGCCCAGCAGGACAATGCCAAATTCGCTGTAGTTTCTCAGGATCACCATTTCAGGAATTTCTTTCTGGGCGTAATAAAGAATGCCCAGCAAAATTAAAATGGCTATAAAAGCTGCAATGAGGCCATGTAATGCAGCAATCAAAATGAAAGGTTTACGTATAAAATTACGGGTGGCACCCACCAGCTGCATGCTTTTGATGAGGAAGCGCTGGGAATAAATGGCCAGCCGGATGGTATTGTTGATCAATGCAATAGAAATGATCAGTAATATAGCAGCAAAGCCCAGGATGATGAGTCCGATCGTATTGATGTTTTTATTTACCATATCAATCAGTGAGCTTTGGTAAATCACTTCTTTTACAATTGGGTTTTTACCAATATTGGCTTTCAGTGCATCAATGCCCTTGTTGTTTGCATAATCTGCCTTTAAATAAACATCAATAGTGGATAGCAATGGATTGTAACCTAAAAAGTTCACAAAGTCTTCTCCTAAATCAGTTGTCAGGTTCCTTGCAGCCATTTCTTTGTTTACATATACTGTACTTTTTATGGCAGGGTTGGCGTTCAGCTCTTTCTGAAAGGCAAGAACTTCTGTCTCTTTCGCGCCTTCATCCACAATAATGTTCAAAACAATATTTTCCTTTACGTAGTTAGAAAGGTTCTTAGCATGCACTAAAATCAACCCGAGCATACCCAGCATCAGTAAAACCAGGGCAATACTGAAAATAGTAGAAATGTATATGGTCTTTGTCTTCTTAGAAGCATCGCTAACTTCAAATTCTTCCATGTAATTTTATTTATGTTCTGCGAAAATAAAAAATATAAGCCACTAAAGTACAAAGCTACAACGTAAAATCGTTTGTTTTTATTTTCTTTCCTGGTTTGAGGTGATGGTTTTCAGGGATATCTTTAATGGATAATCCAATAAATAATGAATTCTGCCTGATTATTTGATTGACCTGAATTTTTTTTTTCGGACTTATTGACTAATATTAGCCCTGGTAAACCACTGAGCTGTTTTAGCTCAACTGAGTATAAAATTATAAATAGATGAAAATTTTAATCAAAACCAAACTTGTTATAGTACTGGTATTAACCATGTGTTTACAACTGAATGCACAGCAGGCCGGTAAAACTTTAAAAGTATTGCTGATTGGCAATAGTTTTTCACAGAATGCCTCGCGTTATTTGCCTCAAATGGCCGAAGAAGCGCATGTAAAATTGGTTTTAGGCAGGGCAGAAATGGGCGGTTGCTCTTTAAAACGCCACTGGGATTCGGTTTTGGTAAATGACATCGATACCAACAGGGGTAAGGCTTATAAAGGTCAATCACTAAGACAGCTGTTGCAATCACAAAAGTGGGATATCGTGACCATGCAGCAATATTCTTTATTGTCTGGTGATGAAGGCACTTACCAGCCCTATGCAACGAAAATTTATGACCTGGTTAAAAAGTATCAGCCAGATGCGAAGGTATTTGTTCATCAAACCTGGGCCTACCGTGCAGATGCAGTAAACTGGGGAATGATCGCTTCAGAAAAACGTGCAGAAAACAATAGAGAAATGTGGGAAAAATCGAGGGCAGCCTATCACCTTATGGCAAAGAACCTCGGTAATTTGCCAATTATCCCATCCGGTGATGCTTTTTATCAGGTTGCCACCGACAGCAAATGGGGTTTTAAAAAAGATACTGCATTTGATTATGCTAACCCTGTTTATCCTGCACTGCCTTCACAGCAAAACTCGATCAATGTAGGCTATAGCTGGGGGAAAGACAAGAAACTACAGTTTGATCCCAATCATGCAAATGAAGCAGGGTGCTATCTGGCAGGTTTGGTATGGTACAAGCATTTGTTGAAGGGAGATCCAACCAAACTGAAGTTTAAACCAGCTGCTGTGTCGGATGAATTTGCCGCATTCCTGAAAGCAACAGCTTCGAAGAATTAAAGTTCCAAAGAGGCCATCTTCAAATTTCCACATGTCGTTCAGGTCTCTTTCTGTTTCTTGAATAAAGAAGTAAGCTACTTTTGAATCGCTTCTTGTCTTCTATTTACATGCTTTTTTAAGTTCCCATCAATGTTGCTATATCATATTAAAACACCCCGGTTCTTAGCTACATTGTATAACACTTCAAACATTCTTTCGGGTGAAAAAGGTTTGTTCAGAATGTCAAAAATATGCATTTTAGCCAGCTTCAATTTCACCTCTGTCATAATATCGGCAGTAAAAATAACAATGTGTATTCCGGGGTACTGCTGCTGTATAAGATCCGCCAAAGCATAACCATCAATTTCGGGCATATGCAGGTCCAGCAAGGCCACATCATACTGGTTGTCATTTAACAACGCAAGAGCTTCCTTTCCATTATAAGCACAGTCTGGTACGCTGCCGAAGTATTCCAGCTGGTTTTTAGCCACCATTACATTAATTGGGTTGTCTTCGACAAATAAAATGCGCAAACCTTTTAACCTACCTTCGTATACCGTAATTTCAGGCCCAGGCCTGAAAGTCCCTGGCGAATTCTCGTCAGTAGCTAAATCAAAATTCAGTTCAAAATAAAATTCTGTTCCTTGGCCGGCTGTACTTTTAAGCAAAATGCGCCCATCGTGTAGTTCCACCAATTTCTGGGTAATAGCCAAACCTAAACCTGTTCCCGTATGTTTACGGTGCACATCCTGTTGTACTTGCTTAAAGCTTTCAAAAATGGTTTCATGTAACTCCTCCGGAATACCCATTCCGGTATCTTTTACAGAAAAATGTACATTAGCTTTGTTAGCTGTCAATGCCACAAGGCTCAATGTAATGGTCACCGCTCCACTTTCTGTAAATTTAATAGCATTGCTGATCAGGTTGTTCAAAATCTGCCCAAGCCTTACCGGATCGGCAATCAGTCTTTGTGGAATATCATCATCAATAAAGCTTTTCACCACAATGCCTTTAGCCTCGGCCAGCGATTTAAACTGATTTTTGATATTCCTTACCAGCTCAAAAATGTTCACTTCTGCCAAAACCAGTTCCAGCTTATCACTTTCTATTTTGGTAAGGTCCAGGATATCATTAATGAGCTGCAGCAGATGGTCGGCCGAAAAGATCAGGCTACGCACATACTCTTCCTGGTCCATGGTATGTTTAAGTTTCAACAAATTGGCAATACCAATAATTCCATTTAAAGGTGTGCGGATTTCATGGCTCATTACCGAAAGAAAATCCGTTTTTGCCTTTGCCGAATGTTCGGCAATATCCTTTGCCCGAAGTAGTTCCAATTCAATTTCCTTTTTTTGGGTAATGTCTGTAATGGCTCCTCTTAACACCACCACCTTATTGTCTGCTACAATGGGTGTACCAACGGCCCTAACCCATTTTCTTACACCAGCAGGCGTACATAGTCTGAGTTCAAGATCGTAAGGTATTTGCTTTTCAATCGCCTCTTTTACTTGTTGTTCCATTATCTGGGCATAACCTTCTTCGTAGCGCGAAAGTACGCCTTCAAAAGTAGGAACAAAAGTCTGCTCATCAACGCCATTAATTTCATAAACCTGCTTTGTCCAGAACACTTCTCCTGTCAGTAAATTAAATTCCCAGCCACCCGTGGTACTCAATTCCTGACTCACATCCAGAATCAGGTTGCTGCGCTCCAGGTTTTGTTTGATTTCCTGAAACGCCAGTTCGCTTTGGGTGCGATCTGTGATGTCCTCTAAAAAACCGATGTAGTAGGAAATAACACCATAGTCATCAAAAATAAATTTCGCGTTCACTTTAAGCTGGCGTAGTCCTTCAGAAGGATGATGAATCCGATAAACAAAATCGAATATTTCTTTTCCTTCCGCCATCACATCCTTTAACAGATTGTTTATAAGCACAATGTCATCCTCATAAACGATGCTCATCCAACCTTTCCCAAGCGATTCCTCCACACTTAATCCTGAGATATTTTCCCATTGCCGGTTTAGAAACAAACAATTACCTACTGTATCAGCCTGAAAAGCACCCATCGGACTAATTTCCAGGATCTTCTGTATTTCTGCTAATTTTTTATCTGAAATGCTTGTATTATTCATGAAATGCTACATTAGGGATGTATTTCGTTAAATTACCAATATAATTACAGCTATGCAAAAAAACACGCCTTACTTGTAAATGAATAAATTGAATAAATAACACCGATTTTCGGGCCATAGTGTTCATATCGCTTTGAGAATCGTATCTAAAGATCACGTTCAATATTTTAATTGGTAATGTAGCTAATCCCACAGAAGGAAGAAATGCTTAACCTGCTTGTCACCCAAGCTATATGATACTTTGGCTAAATTTACTAATTTAGACCCTGCGGTTGGAGGCATCCTGCATAGTACTAATTGATAATATAGAAATTTAACCCTTCCAAAAATGATGAAATTTACTTCCTTACTTTTTTTAACGCTTCTGGCGATCAGCAACATCAAATCTACCGCACAAATTGCATCGTCAAAGCAAGGTACATCCAAAAAGTCGGGAATTGTCACAGGTGCCGACCAGACTGAAAAATATTTGCCTTATCTAAAAGGAAAACGAATTGGCCTGGTTGCAAATCAGAGTTCCATTATCGGCAAAAAAAGCAGCGTAGATAGTTTAAAGAGCCTTGGAATTAAAATTGTAAAAGTGTTTGGACCTGAACATGGTTTTAGGGGCAATGCCAGTAATGGAGCCGTGGTAAACAACGAGATAGATGCGAAAACCGGCATTCCCATCATCTCTTTATACGGCAAAAACGAGAAGCCAACAAAAGAACAGCTGGCGGATATAGACCTTATGGTTTTTGATATTCAGGATGTGGGCTGTCGCTATTATACCAATATTAATACACTTGAGTATGTGATGGAAGCCTGTGCAGAAAACAACAAAGAACTCCTGATTCTTGACAGACCTAATCCTAATGCATATGTAGTAGACGGCCCGGTAATGACTGATGATAAATTTAAATCTGCCATAGGGATTCATTATACACCCATGACGCATGGCATGACTATCGGTGAGTTTGCACAATACCTTAACGGCGAGGGATACCTGAAAGAAAGATGCAGCATAAAGATTATAAAAGTTGCCAACTATAACCATGACATGTCTTATGTATTACCCATACATCCTTCACCAAATTTAAATACCCAGCAGGCTGTAATGCTTTTCCCGAGCTTATGTATGTTTGAGGGAACAGCGATCAATGAAGGTCGGGGAACTTATATGCCATTTACTATATTGGGAGCACCTGCATTGAAAGGCAAGTATTCATTTTCCTACAAACCGGTAAGCATTCCCGGAATGAGTGAGCGGCCAAATCACAAAGACTCCGTTTGCTATGGCCTTGACCTTCGCAATTATGATATCAGCAAGCTTCGGAAGAGCCGCCAGATTAATTTATCGTGGTTAATTGAATTGTACAATGCTTATCCGGATAAAGCCCGCTTTTTTGGTCAGGAAAGAGCCAGTACAGGTGTATCTCCCTTTGATCTGCGTATAGGTACCGATCAATTAAGAAAACAGATCATAGCCGGAGTATCAGAAGCTGACATCAGAAAAAGCTGGGAGCCTGGATTGCAGAAGTTTAAGGCTATACGGGCGAAGTATCTCCTATATCCGTAATTGTTGTGGGTAGATTTTGTGTAACATTTTTGTACCAAAACATTTTTTTTTCCGTTACAGTTCTAATTAACTACGGTTAAAAAAGTTTTAAACCGGAATGAAATAACCCTAAATCTTGTCCCTATGAGAAGACAAATTACTTTCGCGCTTACTTTATTATTGATTGTTACCGGCATCAGCGCCTGCCAGAAAGATGAAGATACCAGCAATAAGAAAAATATGACCGGCAAGTGGCAGGTGGCCAAAATTGAGACCAGTGTTGCCGGGGCCGAACTGGTCACTTATACCGGTGTTTCATCAGATTACTTAGAGTTTCGTAATAATGAAGAGGACGAAGTAGTGGTAAACCTGAAAGGCAATAACTACATCGGAACTTATGCCGTGCTGCAAGGAACCGGCTTAAACATTAGTTACGGTGGCAAATTGTATACCGCACAGGTGAATACCCTTACCGCCAATAAACTGGAATTTACTGCCAACGTAGAGGGTGCAACTGTAAAAACTACAGAAAAATACTACCTGACCAGATAACGGGCTGGTTGCTTTAAAATCTTTTATATTTGCCATGAGCCATTTAACCCGTGGTATGATATAATTTATGGCTAAAACAACAGTTAAGGCTTCTTTTATTGCTTATGGTTTTAAATGGCTGGTTTTAATCCTGATTGTTGGGGTGGCTGCAGGCACATTATCGGCCCTGTTTCTGGCGGCTTTAAACCTGGTTACCATTTTCAGGGATAACCATAACTGGATGTTGTATCTGTTACCTTTTGCGGGTCTGGTTATCGGGTTTGTATACCACCATAAGGGGAAAGGGGTGGAAAGAGGAAATAACCTCATATTTGATACGGTACACAACCCTGCAGCTATAATCCCTTTTAAAATGGTGCCATTGGTGCTGACCGGAACAGTGGTTACCCATCTGTTTGGCGGATCTGCAGGCAGAGAGGGCACGGCCTTACAAATGGCCGCAGCTACCGCCGATCAGCTGCACAAGCCTTTTAAATTGAATGCTGCCGAAAGGACCATTTTACTGATTGCAGGTTTAAGTGCGGGTTTTGCCTCGGTTTTTGGAACTCCCCTGGCCGGAATTGTTTTTGGGGTTGAAGTACTGTTACTTGGAAAAATACCAGTAAAAGCAATTTTGCCGGCAATAGTCACTGCTTTTATCGGGGCTTATGTTACTGAACTCTGGGGTGTAGGCCATACACATTACAGCATAGCTTTTATATTGCCTTTAACATTCAGGGGCATTGCCTACAGCGTGATAGCCGGTCTGGCATTCGGACTGGCCGCCATTGCTTTTGTAAAGCTGACAGAAGCTTTTTCACATGGGTTTAAAAAGATCAGTTACCCGCCTTTACGACCTTTTGCGGGTGGAGTGCTGGTGTTGTTGCTTTTTTTACTGCCCGGCACCTATAAATTTGCAGGCCTTGGCATTCCTGCAATACTGGACTCCTTCAATACAGCAAGCCAGGGTTCTGATTTTGCCTTAAAAATCCTGTTCACGGCCATCACCCTGGGTTCGGGTTTTAAAGGTGGCGAGGTTACCCCCCTCTTTTTTATTGGTGCCACTTTGGGGAGTGCCTTATCTGTATTTCTTCCACTCCCTGTCGGCCTGCTTGCCGGAATGGGCTTTGTAGCTGTTTTTGCCGGTGCAGCTAAAACACCGCTGGCATGTTGCCTAATGGCCATGGAACTGTTTGGTCTTTCCTGCGGCATATATGTAGCCATTGCCTGTACCGTTTCCTTTTTTATTTCGGGCAGGCACAGCATTTACAATGCACCGGAAAACAAGACGCCCAGGCATTTCCTGTTTGGTAAAATCAGGAATCTCTTTTTCTGAAGGCAGCCTGCAAAGGCTTATTTGTAAAACCGTTTCGCTAACAACCTTTATTTCTTTATTTTCGCGCTACAAAAAGGAACAGCAATAATGGATTACCAATTTAAAGAGATAGAACAAAAGTGGCAGAAATTCTGGGCGCAGCATAAAACATTTAAGGCAGCTGATGCCAGTAATAAACCTAAGTTTTATGTATTGGATATGTTTCCTTACCCCTCCGGGGCCGGGTTACATGTTGGTCATCCGCTGGGATATATTGCCTCCGATATCTTTTCAAGATATAAAAGGTTAAAGGGCTTTAATGTGCTGCATCCCATGGGCTATGATTCTTTTGGGTTGCCGGCCGAACAGTATGCAATACAGACCGGGCAGCATCCTGCATTAACAACCGAAGCCAATATCAATACTTACCGTAAACAGCTGGATGGGCTTGGATTTTCTTTCGACTGGAGCAGGGAAGTGCGTACCAGTGATCCGGAATATTATAAATGGACACAGTGGATTTTTATGCAATTGTTTAACTCCTGGTATAACCTGGAAACGGACAGGGCAGAAGATATAACCACGCTGATAGAAAAATTTAATGCCTCGGGCAGTGCCGACGTAAAAGCCGTTTGTGATGAAGACACAAAGACCTTTATGCCGAGCGACTGGGCTGTTATGACTGATGAGGAAAAACAGGAAGAACTGTTAAAATACCGACTCACTTATTTAAAGGAAAGCACTGTAAACTGGTGTGCTGCATTGGGTACAGTGCTGGCCAATGACGAAGTAAAAGATGGTTTTTCTGAGCGTGGAGGGCATCCGGTAGAACAGAAAAAGATGATGCAATGGAGCATGCGGATCTCTGCTTATGCAGAGCGTTTGCTGCAGGGTTTAAATACGATAGACTGGCCTGAGCCGGTTAAAGAGATGCAGCGCAACTGGATAGGTAAAAGTATCGGTGCCGCTGTGAAGTTTAAAATTGAAGCTGCAGTCAGCAAAGCATTGCCTGCTGGTGTAGATGCCATTGAAGTTTTTACTACCCGCGTAGATACCATTTTCGGAGTTTCGTACCTGGTACTGGCGCCTGAACATGAGCTGGTGACGGCCTTAACTACGCCCGGACAACTTGATGCGGTGAACAGTTATATCGCCCAGACCAAAAAGAAATCTGAACTGGACCGTATGGCCGATACCAAAACCGTATCGGGTGCTTTTACAGGAAGTTATGTGATTAACCCGGTAAGCGGTGAGCGCATCCAGCTGTGGATTGCCGATTATGTGCTTGCTGGTTATGGAACCGGTGCGGTAATGGGTGTGCCGAGCGGCGACCAGCGCGACTGGTTGTTTGCTACGCATTTTAACCTGCCAATTGTGCAGATCCTGGATGCACAACAGGATATTGAGCATCAGGCCGATGCTACTAAAGACGGAAAATACATCAATTCCGGTTTCATTAACGGAATGAATTATACGGAGGCTACGGCTACTTTAAATGCCTGGCTGGAAGAGCAGGGGCAAGGTAAAGCGAAAATAAATTACCGCATGCGCGACGCGATATTTGGTCGCCAGCGCTATTGGGGCGAGCCAATCCCGGTATATTTTAAAGATGGCCTGCCCTATTTAATTAAAGCAGAAGAATTGCCTTTACTGCTGCCCGAAATTGATAAGTATTTGCCTACAGAGACAGGCGAGCCGCCATTGGGCAGAGCTGAGGACTGGAAATATGAGGATGAATACGAGTACGAGCTGAGCACCATGCCTGGCTGGGCTGGTTCCAGCTGGTATTGGTACCGTTATATGGATGCAAAAAATGATTCGGATTTTGCTTCAGCAGAAGCCATTAAATACTGGAAGGATGTAGACCTGTATATCGGCGGAGCTGAACATGCTACAGGCCACCTGCTGTACAGTCGTTTCTGGAACAAGTTTTTAAAAGATCTGGGCTACGTGCAGGAAGAAGAGCCTTTCAAAAAGCTGATTAACCAGGGTATGATCCAGGGCAGGAGCAACTTTGTATACCGGGTAATTGATGAAGAGGGAAGGGGTACAAATAAGCTGGTTTCCTATGGCTTAAGAAAAGATTATAAAACATCGGCATTGCATGTAGATGTGAATATTGTAGACAATGAGGTCCTGAACATTGAGCAGTTTAAGCTGTTTAGACCCGAATTTGCAGATGCAGAATTTATTTTGGAGAATGGCAGATACATCTGTGGTGTTGAAGTAGAGAAGATGTCCAAATCCAAGTTTAACGTGGTAAATCCCGATGTGCTGATAGAGAGTTACGGTGCTGATACCTTGCGCATGTATGAAATGTTTCTGGGGCCGCTTGAACAGAGCAAACCATGGAATACCAATGGCATTGAAGGGGTATTTAAATTCCTGCGTAAGTTTTGGCGCCTGTTCCATAATGAAGCATGGACATTTCATGTAAACGATTCGGTGCCCTCTAAAGCGGAACTAAAAGCCCTGCACAAAATCATTAAAAAGGTGCAGGATGATGTTGAAAGGTTCTCTTTCAATACCTCTGTTTCCAGCTTTATGATTGCAGTGAACGAGCTGACTGATCTGAAATGTAAAAACCGTCAGGTGCTGGAAGACCTGGTGGTGGTACTTTCACCTTATGCACCACATATATGTGAAGAGCTTTGGATGTTGCTGGGCAATGAGGCTGGCAGCTTGTCCTATACACCATATCCAACCTTTAATCCGGCTTACCTGGTTGAAGATGAGTTCAGTTACCCTGTTTCGGTAAATGGTAAAACCCGTTTAAACCTGAGCATGAGCCTTACTTTAGAGGCTAAAGAAGTAGAAGAAACCGTTTTGGCCAATGAAGATGTGCAGAAATACCTGGAAGGTAAGGCACCTAAAAAAGTAATTGTAGTGAAGGGCAGGATTGTCAATATTGTGATCTAAGAGCGCAGCTTTCAGCGTTTTTTTGATTAAACAGAGCACCTGGTTCAGTAATATAACTGGCCCAGGTTTTTTATTTCCGGGTTTTCTAAGTAAAAACAGTTTTGTCAGAAAAAAATGACTAAGTTCAGTATTTAAACAGAATTGAAGCTTACATTTGCAGGCTTAAATTAACCAGATATGCTGAACAAATTATTTAAAGGCAGGTATAGCAGCTTGTTCTCTTTTCTACTTGTCTTTATTTTTAGCTCTTTCCTGATCAGGACTGTATTGCTCTTTATCTCAATTGGAAAAGCAGATTTTACTATTTTAGGCGTAATTCAGATTTACCTGCTGGGCTTTGTTTATGACCTGGCTGTAGGTTTGTTTTTAACTGGCTTGTATAACCTGTACCTGCTTTTTCTGCCAGGTAAATGGGCCAATTCTATAGCAAATAAGGTCCTTACTTATGCGGGGCTTTTTATCATCTTGCTCATTTCTTTCTTTTCTTTTTTTGCCGAACTTACTTTTTGGCAGGAATTTGAGAGCAGGTTTAATTTTATTGCTGTAGATTACCTCATCTACACTACCGAAGTAATCAATAACATCATTGAATCGTATCCTTTGCCATTACTGATCAGCGGGATATTGCTGCTGGTGGTATTGGTGTTCTGGTTGTTTACCAAAAAGAAGGTCTTCCGGTATACCTTTCAGTCGGCCATGCCATTTAAACAAAGAATAGCAATATCTGGTGTTTTATTGCTGGCAACCATCGTTTATCCGCTGGTGCTCAGCAATTCTTTTGCAGAATCTGGTACCAATCGTTACCAGAACGAGCTTTCAAAAGCAGGTATCTATTCCATTTTTGCAGCCTTTAAAAACAATGAACTTAATTATAAGGATTTTTATGCCTTGCTTCCTGACGATAAAGCTTTTGCCCTGATGCGAAAACAGCTGCAGGATCGGCACAGTGCATTTGTCAGTACAGGCCATTCGATAAAGAGAACAGTTAAGAGTGACAAACCTTTGTATAAACCCAATGTGATCATGATTACGGTGGAGAGCTTGAGTGCAGATTTTCTTGGGCATTTTGGCAATACACAGCATTTAACCCCGGTACTGGATTCGCTGTCGCAACACAACCTGGTATTTAACAATATGTTTGCAACGGGCACCCGTACCGTAAGGGGAATGGAAGCCCTCTCGCTTGCTATTCCTCCAACACCGGGAAGCAGTATTGTAAGGCGAAGTAAAAATGAGAACCTGTGTACTGTTGGTTATATTTTTCAACAGGCAGGTTATACCCGGACTTTCTATTATGGTGGCGATGGTTATTTCGATAACATGAATGAGTATTTTGGCAGTAATGGTTTTGACATTACTGACAGGGGCAGGAACATTAAGGTAGGCGAGAGTTACCTGACCAAAAGGACCATCATTCAGGATAAACAGGTAACCTTTGAAAATGCATGGGGAATATGTGATGGCGATCTTTTTGATGCCGTGATAAGGGGTGCCGACCAAGATTACCAGAATGGTAAGCCTTTCTACAATTTTGTAATGACCACCTCTAACCACAGGCCTTTTACTTTTCCTGATGGTAAAATTGAGGCCAAAGTGAAGAACAGGGAGGCTGCAGTGCGGTATACAGATTTTGCTATAGGCGACTTTTTGAAAAAGATGCAGAAGAAGGCGTGGTTTAAAAATACAGTGGTGATTATTGTGGCCGACCATTGTGCGGCCAGTGCGGGAAAAAATGAGATCGACATCAGTAAATATCACATTCCCTGTATTGTACTGAACCTGCCGGTAAAAGGTAAAGTAGCAATTGATCAACTTTGCTCGCAGATAGACCTGTACCCCACTTTGTTCGACCTGCTGGGCTGGAATTACGAGAGTAACCTGTATGGACAGAATGTTTTAGAACCAGGCTACCAGCCCCGTGCTGTATTAGGTACCTACCAACAGCTGGGATATTTAAAGCAGGACAGCCTGGTTATATTGGGGCCACAGCAAAAAACCGAGACCTTTATTTATCACCGGGAGAACAATGAACAGGTACCCAATCCGTTGTCCAGAACGGTTATTGAGCAGGCCATGGCCAATTATCAAACGGCTTACGACCTGTTTAAAAACGGTGGCCTGCACCAGTAAGTGTTTGGATAGTTTCCCATTATAATGAATTTTCGGATGAGCTGTAACAATCTTTATCTTTCGTCAACTAATTGTAGTATGAAAACTTATAAGAAACCAATCATTTTACTATTTATATTTTTAGCAACTGCTTTTAATGCCAGCGCGCAATTTTCACTGGGCGGCGGTACAACATCTACGGTTACCGGTCGCATTACGGCTATAATCATGGATTCTCTGACTAAAAAGCCTGTCGACTATGCCAGTATTTCCCTGATTAAGGTGAAGGACAATAAATCTGTTAACGGTGGAGTTACCGATGCGAAAGGAAAGGTAGTATTGCAAAATGTTGTACCCGACGAATATAAACTGACGGTCGGCTTTATGGGCTATAAGACCAGGACGTTGAATGTGAAAACCACGCCAGAAAAACCAGACCACAATACAGGGATAATTTACATCAGCCCTATTGCAGGTAATTTAAAGGAAGTAGAGATTACAGGGCAGAAAGCACTGATAGAAAATAAAGTAGACAAACTGGTCTATAATGCCGAGCAGGACATTACCAATGCCGGCGGCGATGCGACCGATGTGATGCGCAAAGTTCCAATGCTTTCGGTTGATATTAACGGGAATGTGCAGCTGAGGGGAAGTTCCGTGCGGGTACTGATCAATGGTAAGCCATCGGGAACTATGGCCAATAGTGTGGCCGATGCGCTAAAAATGATCCCTGCAGAGCAGATCAAAAGTGTAGAGGTGATTACCAGCCCCTCTGCGAAATACGATGCTGAAGGTTCGGGTGGGATCATCAACATCATTACCAAAAAGAAAACCGCCGAAGGAGTTAGCGGAAGTATAAATACTACCGTAGGTACGCGTTCCAATAATGGAAACTTTAGTTTGAATGCCAAAACCGGGCGTTTATCCGTAAATGGAA
Organism: Pedobacter heparinus DSM 2366; assembly: GCF_000023825.1. Classification (NCBI taxonomy): domain Bacteria; kingdom Pseudomonadati; phylum Bacteroidota; class Sphingobacteriia; order Sphingobacteriales; family Sphingobacteriaceae; genus Pedobacter; species Pedobacter heparinus. The sequence goes on along the minus strand of NC_013061.1, from coordinate 4,206,409 downwards.
ATCTGGGGTTAAACCAGGCCTACCCGCAAAATTCAAAGGTGGTTACTTTTAACAGTGCCACTATAGATGGGGTTACCAATACGGTATTACAGGATGGTTATTCCAAATGGTCGAGGGTAGGTTACAATGGGAGCTTTGGCCTGGATTATGATGTGAATGCCTATAACAACTTCAGTACCACGGTAAAAATGAACCGTTTCTCTAATGGAGGGCCCGGCAGTTCAGACATCCTGAGAAATGGCATTGCTTCTACCAATTTCAGGGATATGGACATGAGTTTTAATAACCTTGACTGGAACGTAGACTACCGTAAAACAAGTAAAAAAGAAGGAGAAGAGTTTAGCGTATCTGCACAATTGTCGACCGGTCGCAATGGTAGTGATTTTACCAACAGATTTACCAGCGCAGGGATTCCTGATGTGGTGATACTTGGCCATAACACAGGTAAAAACAATGAGTATACCCTTCAAACCGATTATACCTATCCTTTTAGCAAAACAACTACTCTTGAAACAGGTTTAAAGGGGATCTTCAGGAACATCATCAGCGATTATGACCAGTCGGCACAGGATTTTGATTATGACCAGAATGTGGCTGCGGCTTACGGGGTGATGGGTTTTAAACTGAGCAAGAAAATTACGGTTAAGGCCGGCTTAAGGGCAGAATATACCAAAATAGGTGGACTGGCAGGTAATACGTTTAATTTTGACAACGATTATTTTAACCTGTTTCCTAGTATGGTGATCTCGCAGACCTTAAAAGCTATGACCACCCTGAAGCTGAGTTATAACCGTAGGGTGCAAAGACCCAGCCTGTTTTATCTGAATCCCTTCAGAAATGAAAGTGATGTGTTTAACCCTATGGAAGGAAACCCGAAGCTGTCGCCCGAACTTTCGGATAACATAGAGCTGGGTTATTCCACTTTTATAAAAGGTTCTGTAATTAACGTTTCGATGTTTTACCGCAATACACAGAATGTAATAGAAAGTGCCATAAGGCCAATTGTTGACAATGGCATAAGTAAAAACCTGACTACCTATATCAATGTGGGTACCAGTCAGTCTTACGGTTTTAACGTATTCGGTTCTTATAACCCTAAACCGAAATGGACCTTAATGGCCAACCTGGGGCTAAACACCTACGAAATTAACAATGCAGAGAACAATATAAATACCGGTACCTTTTTAAATTATACTGCTTTTGCCCGTTCTGCTTATGCGCTGCCTGGTGGCTGGAGCACCGAGCTATGGGGTGTGCTGAATGCACCAAAACGGACCTTCCAGGGAAAAACCGATATGATGTATTTTTATGGAGGAGCGGTTAAAAAGGAAATCCTGAAGAAAAAAGCTACGATAGGATTAAATGTGCTGAACCCGATTAACCGCGATCTGAACATCAAAACTACCAATACCACTGCCAATTCTATCCAGCGCACCGATATCCATTATCCTTTGCGTTCCTTTGGGTTGAACTTCAGTTATAATTTTGGAAAAATAAACTACAATGCCCAGTCTAAAAAGAAAAAGGGGATCAACAACGACGACCTTAAGAAAGACGAGCAGCAGGGTGCTGGGCAAATGGGTGGTGGCGGACTAAAATAACCGCTTAATTTTCCTTCCTGACAGTCTTCAATATCATCAGGTTTAACGCATTCACCTGCAGGCCACTGATATTGTTCTGTGTCATCACAAGCGATTGATCGTAGAGTATCGGCACTACGTTGGCATATTCTACGATCATTCTATCCATTTTCTGATACAGCAGGTAACGCTTTTGGTTGTCGCTTTCGTAATAGCTCTGTTCAAAAAGACGGTCAAACTCATCGTTAAAATAACCTGTATAATTGGGGCCGTTCGGTACTTTGTTCCTGGAATAGAACATGGCCAGGTAGTTCTCGCCATCCGGATAATCGGCAATCCAGGAGCCCCTGAAAAAGTTTACCCCATTTTTTGAGATCAGGTCGCGCAGACTGGCACTTGGGCTTACATCAACCTTTACATTGATGCCTATGGCACTTAGCTCCCCCTGAATAAATTCGATCAGGTCTTTATAAGTGGTAGAAGTGCTGAGGGTAATCTGCGGCATACCCTTTCCGTTCGGGAAACCAGCTTCGGCCAGTAGGCGGGCTGCTTTTTGCGGTTCGTAATGGTAACCTTTAACCGCTGTACTGTCAAAACCAGGCATGCCATGCGGGATAAATCCAGAGGTGGCCGGCATGCCGATGCTGTTCCTTAAATATTTGATCAGCTTGGGTTTATCAATCGCATAATTAATGGCCTGTCTTACCTTTTTATATTTTAAGGGCGAATTTTTAGCAATGGCCTTCGAGGTGTCTACCAGGATACCTACGTATTCTGTGCACAGATAAGGGCCTTTTCTGAGCTTGAATTTGCCTTTGTACTTACTGGTCATTTTTCCGCTTTTGGTTAAAATATCGTCACGGTAGCTGCCATCAACCTTATCAAAATAATCCAGGTCCTTTTTAATGAAATTCATGAAGGCACTCTGCTTGTCGCTAATAAAAGTAACTTTTACCGCATCCAGGTAGGGCAATTGCCGGTCGCCTTCTTTTTCCCAGTAATGTTCGTTTTTTAACATCACCAGTATCTCATCCTCTTTCCAGTACTTGAATTTAAACGGACCCGTGCCTATAGGGTGACTACGGAAATCCTTACCATAATGCTCTACAATTTCTTTCGGAACCACTGAGCAGTACTGCGTAGTGAGCAGGTTCATAAAAGCAGGAAAAGGCTTCATGAGTTTTACCTGGAAAGTCGTGTCATTTACCGCAATAAAGCTATTGATGTCTTTTACCTTATCGCTGAAGATCCATCCCCCGGATGAAGCCACTTTTGGGTCTATAAGCCTGTAAAAGCTGTATCTGAAATCTGCTGCAACAGCTTTACGGCCTTTGCCACCCGGAAAAATCGGGTCGTCATGAAAATAAACATCATTGCGGAGGTGAAAGGTGTAGGTTAAGCCGTCTTTCGAAATTTCCCATGTTTTAGCAATACAGGGCAAGGTATTTAAGGAACTGTCAATCTGTACCAGTCCGTTAAAAATCTGGTTGATCATCCAGATGGCATTCTGGTTGCGCGCAAAAGCGGGATCAAGGGATGTCACATTTTGATCAAGGTTCATGCTAAAAACCTTTTTTTCTGCATTGGAAGATTGGTTTTTACATGCTGCAAAAGTTAAAATGAGCAGCAAAGAAAAAATATTGCTTAGAATACGGCGCATCAGTTCAGGAATAGTAATTTTGTACAAAGTAATAAATAAATCTATATGTCTTTTTTAAATGCGGTTATAAATAAAGTTAAAGATGAGACTTTAAGAGAAGATCTTCAGGAAAGGGTAGATATAATCCAGCATAAAATAAAGTTTATGGAAAAGGTACCTGTAGCCTGTCTGGATACACATAACAAATTAAATTATGCGCTGGAAGAAGTGATTGTAGATGCCGGGGGGCTGCTGCACGATTTTACCGATACCGCAAAAGTGGTCATCTATATGGAAAAGGGGCGCACCATGCTGGAACTGATGGGTATTGTACCTGCACTACTGCAAAATACATGGCCTGCTGTGGCTTATAACCAGGTTTACCTGATGAACGGGCTTGACCTGGATTTTGACGATGCCAGGGACCTGGTAGCATTACTGGAAGACATTGCAGAAATGCTGCATCCGGGATCTTTTGTGTTTGGCAATGAAGGGATTGACTGGCTGAGCTTTAAAACGCAATAAACTTGTCCATCTGCTGTCCTGTAAATTTTAAAGTATCTTCTTTAAACAGGTTGCCATTTTCATCAAATTCGGTTTTAATGGCAGAAATGTGGATCCTTAAGGGCAATACATGTAAATGCAGGTAGCTGCAAACCCCACCAAAATGATCTATTCCCCTGATGTTGCCATACCTGCCAGAGGAAAGCCCCACTAAAGCCGCTTTTTTATCATAAAAACTCTCGGGAAAGTTACAGGCATCTATAAACGTTTTCAGAACCCCGGGAAAGCTGCCGTTGTATTCGGGTATAATAAAGAGAAATTTGCTGGTTTGGGTAACCAGCTGCTGGATGGGCTCAAAACCCGGACTTCTTTTTCCATAAAGGTCAGACTCAATCAGGCTTTCCGGCAGGTCTTCCAGATTAAAAAGGTTGGTTTGTAACCCTTTTTCTGCCAATGTTTTCTGGTAATATTTTGCAACTTTTAAGGTATTACTTGCCGGCCTGTTTGTGCCCGATATGATGGTTACCATGTATAAATTGTTAATAAGATGTGTAAAACACTTATGGCATTAATACTAATTTTGCCATTTAGTTTGTATCTTAGCTAATCGTTAAAATATGCCTAAATCATTACAAAAATAGCATTTTTTATAGATTTACTTCAACGTAAATTAAAGCCTTATTAAATAATTGGTAAATTATTAAAAAGATAAATGAGTAAAATTATTGCATTGGCAAATCAAAAAGGTGGTGTAGGTAAAACAACATCATCTATAAACTTAGCCGCAAGTTTAGCCGTACTGGAATACAGGACATTATTGGTTGACGCAGATCCTCAGGCAAATTCTACCTCCGGTATTGGTTTTGATCCAAGAAATATCAAGAACAGCATTTACGAGTGTATCATTAACGATATCGAACCTACAGAAGCGATACAAAAAACAGAGACTCCTAACCTGGATCTGTTGCCTGCGCACATAGACCTGGTTGGTGCCGAGATTGAGATGATCAACCTGAACAACAGGGAGTATAAAATGAAGGCTGTACTGGAAAAGATCAAAGATCAGTATGATTTTATCATTATTGACTGTTCTCCTTCCCTGGGCCTCATCACCATCAATGCACTTACAGCTGCAGATTCTGTGATCATCCCTGTACAATGCGAATATTTTGCGCTTGAAGGTTTGGGTAAACTCCTGAACACAATTAAAATTGTACAAAACCGTTTAAATCCTGAACTGGAAATTGAGGGTATTTTGCTGACCATGTATGATGTACGTTTGCGCTTGTCCAACCAGGTGGTTGAAGAAGTGAAGACACATTTTCAGGAATTGGTTTTTGAAACCATTATTCAACGTAATACCCGCCTGAGTGAAGCACCAAGTTATGGTGTTTCTGTAATTATGCACGATGCAAATTGCAAAGGGGCCATCAATTATCTGAACCTTGCACGCGAGATTGTTCGTAAAAACGGAATGGTTAAAGAAGTGCAGGATGTAACCACAGCAATTATATAATTATTTTTTAATGACATCTTTTCAGCGAAAAACAGGTTTAGGCAGAGGATTAAGTGCGCTCTTAGATGATAGCGAATCGACTAATCCACCTAAAAATAATGGGGTTAACCCGGTAAGCGAAACCAGGCAGGAAACCAGTAGTAACAACGGGATCGGCCTGATCAATATCAGCGAAATTGAGACCAATCCTTACCAGCCGCGTACTGAATTTGATCAGGTGGCTTTAAATGAGCTGTCGGAGTCTATCAAGGTGCAGGGACTGATCCAGCCGATCACAGTTAGAAAGCAGTCGGCCAACCACTACCAGCTGATCTCGGGTGAGCGCAGACTGCGTGCCTCTAAACTGGCAGGCTTAACACAAATACCAGCATACATCCGGCTTGCAAACGACCAGCAGATGCTGGAAATGGCGCTGATTGAGAACATACAGCGCGAAAACCTGAATGCGATAGAGGTAGCCCTCAGCTTTCAGCGCATGCTGGACGAATGTAACCTGAAACAGGAGCAGCTTGGCGAAAGGGTAGGTAAAAACCGGACCACAGTAACCAATTACCTGCGCCTGCTGAAATTACCCCCGGCCATCCAGATCTCTATCCGCGACCAGAAAATATCTATGGGACATGCCCGTGCACTGATCAATGTAGAACAGCCCGATAAACAACTTTTTATCCACCAGGAAATTATTGATAAAGGACTTTCGGTTAGAAAAGTAGAGGAACTGGTAAGGAGCATCAACAGCGTTGAAGTAAAACCAAAATTCCAGCTTAAAACCAAATCAGTACCGGCCGAATATCAGAAGCTGCAGAAAGACCTGGCTTCTAAATTTGCCACAAAAGTGAAGCTGAAGGTAGGCGAGAATGGCAAAGGGGCAATAGAAATCCCCTTTATGTCCGACGACGACCTGAACAGGATCTTAGAGCTGCTTGACTGGTAATGTATAAGTTGCTGCTGTTATCGGTGCTGTTGTTTTTTGCTGGTCTTACCACAAGTGCCCAGATTGCGCCCGGCAAAAAGACTGCAACCAGGGAAAAAACAGAGGCAAAAAAAAAGGATAGCACAGTACTGCAGACCTCCAGAGGAGATTCTATAAAGCCTTATGTAAACATGGGTAAGATTGCCGGCCGCAGGGCTGCAATCAGGTCGGCTATGCTGCCGGGACTGGGCCAGATCCGTAATGGCTTTACTTTTTACAGGGGCTTAAAAGTGGCCGGTATTTATACCGGAGCAACCCTGCTTACCATTTCTTATATGGACAACAGCAAAAAGTACAACATCTTTTTAGATGAGCTGGAATATAGAGCAAAAAATAACAATCAGTCGCCACCGGGAAGCCCTTATGCGAGTTCACCTACCGACCGGCTTACCCAGGCTAAAGATATTTACCGCCGAAACAAACAGGTTATTATTTTTTCTTATGTAGGCTTATATTTACTGAATATTGTAGAAGCCTATATTGATGCGCGCCTGGCAAACTTTGATGTAGGCGATGTAAGCCAGATAAAAGTAACACCTGACCTGATCAATACCAATACGATATATGGCTTTAACCCGGTTACTCCCGGAATAAAGCTTAGTTTAACGTTTTAAATAAATAGAAGGATGAAAACTGCGCAGGCAGCTGCTTAACCTAAAAAAGATATATATGAAATTAGCCTTACTCGGTTACGGTAAAATGGGACAGATCATTGAGCGCTTTGCCCTGGAAAGGGGCCATGAAGTGGTCCTGAAGATCAATATTGACAATACAGAAGATTTAACGAGGGAAAACCTGTCGAAGGCCGATGTGGCCATCGATTTTAGTGCCCCTGATGCAGCTTTGAGCAATATCTACGCCTGCTTTGATGCCAACCTGCCAGTGGTGGTTGGTACCACCGGCTGGTACGGGCAACTGCAGGAAGTAAAAAATGAGTGTTTGAGCAGTAACAATACCCTCCTTTACGGGTCAAACTTTAGCATAGGGGTTAACCTGTTTTTCCATATCAATAAAGTAATGGCGAAACTGATGAACGACTATCCGGCCTATGAAGTACAGGTAGAAGAAATCCACCATACCCAGAAGCTGGACTCACCAAGCGGTACCGCTATGACCATTGCTGAAGGGATTATTGAGCAGATGGACAGAAAGACCGAGTGGGTAAATGAACTGGTAGGTACCCAGTTTGACGATGTGGTGAAAAAAGAGCAATTGCTGATCGAATCGCTCAGGATGGAAAACGTACCGGGTACACATACCGTACTCTACAGTTCGGAAGTGGATGAAATAGAACTGAAGCATACCGCCCATAACCGTGCAGGTTTTGCATTGGGTGCAGTAGTTGCCGCCGAATGGTTACAAAATAAACAGGGCTTTTATAACATAGCCGATATATTTAATTTTAAATAACAAGATATGAGTTGGAAATTCTGGCAAAAAACTAAAGAAGACAAGCCAAGAAAGAAAAAAACAAGAAGCCGTGAATGGCTGGATGCCATTGTTTTTGCCGTTGTTGCCGCCACCATCATCAGGGTCTTTTTTATAGAAGCTTATACCATCCCTACCGGTTCCATGGAAAGGTCTTTACTGATCGGTGATTTTTTGTTTGTAAGTAAAGTAAATTATGGAGCAAGGATACCTATGACCCCTGTTGCTTTTCCTTTTGCCCATCATACCATGCCTTTAACGGGCACCAAGGCGTACTGGGACGGGGTGCAATGGAAATACCGCAGGTTACCGGGATTGTCTGATATCAAAAGAAATGATGTAGTTGTTTTTAACTATCCGCAGGGCGATACGGTTGCCCTGGAACAACAGGATATTGATTATTACCAGATGGTAAGAAGTGAGGGCTGGAAAGAGATCAATACCCGTTATACGGTGGTGAGCAGACCGGTCGATAAAAGAGAGAACTACATTAAACGGTGCATCGGTATAGCCGGTGATACGGTAAGCATGAAGGCAGGCCTGGTTTCTGTGAACGGGAAACCTGAAAAACTGAAACCTACAGGACAGTTTTCTTATGAAGTGACCTTTAAAACGCCTGATGTGAACCCCGCAGTTTTCGAAGATATTGGTTTTAACATCAGCAATGACATCAACAGCGTAGATCCGACCACCTGTTATTTCAATGGTTCTGAACTGATGATGGACCAGGTGCGGAAACTTGATTTTGTTAAATCTGTTAAAGAGCTGTCAAAACCGGAAGGACAGCGTGAAGCAGATATTTTTCCTTTTGATAAAAACAGAAACTGGAATGTAGATAACTTTGGGCCAATTGTTATCCCTAAAAAAGGGTGGACGGTGAAGCTAGACAGTGTAAATATGCCACTTTATGAGCGCAGTATCCGCATTTATGAAGGCAATAAACTGGAAAAATCGGGCAATGGCTGGCTGATCAACGGAAAGCCTGCCGATACTTATACATTTAAAATGGATTACTACTGGATGATGGGTGATAACAGGCACAACTCCCTGGATTCACGTTATTGGGGCTTTGTTCCGGAAGACCATATTGTAGGAAAAGCGTTATTTATCTGGATGAGCTTTGATAGCAACGCCAAATTCTTCCACAAGATCAGGTGGAGCAGGTTACTCAGGGGCATCCATTAAGATCAGGATAAACCAGCAATGCCCAGTTTAAGGGCAAGTGCATTTAAATCATCTACAACGGCATCTATTAAAGGGATGCCGTTTTTTTTGCGCTCCTTTTCCGCAGCATATTCCGGTTCACCGGGAATGATAACGGGTTTCTCCTGGTCTATAGGCGCTGCACTTTTAAAGCGTGCAACCCAGTTGTCCAGGTGCTCTTTAAAATCCTGCGCCGGTCTGAAACCATCTACACGCATGGCGCCAAAAAAATGGCCGATGCCTTCGCCAACAGGATCATTGGGCGGATCAAGAAAAGCTACAAAAGGGGGCACCCAGGGGCCATAATTGGCACCTGAAAGCACTGCAGATAAAATGTCAACCGTTGCACCCAGGCCATAGCCCTTATGACTGCCATGATCTTTATCGCTGCCCAGGGGCAGGAGTGAGCCACCTGCTTTAAGTTCGTGTGGGTTTACTGATGTTTTTCCTGCTGCATCCTGTACCCAGCCTTCCGGTATTGCTGTATTTGCCCTTTGTGCAATTTCCAGTTTTCCGTTTGCAGCTGCAGCAGTAGCCATATCTACCACAACCGGTGGATATTTGCCGGCAGGAAAAGCATAGCACATGGGGTTGGTGCCCAGCAGGCGTTCTGTAGTATAGGTAGGGGCCACAAGCGGACTGGCATTGGTCATGCTGATACCGATCATGTCCTGTTCTACTGCCATTAAAGCATGGTAGCCTGCTATACCAAAATGATTGGAGTTTTTTACCGAAACCCATCCGCTGCCATAAGTCCGCGCTTTTTCTATCGCAATTTTCATGGCAAAAGGCGCTACAACCAGGCCCAGGCCACTATCGCCATCAACTGTTGCCGTAGTGGCTGTTTCGTGCACTACTTTTACAACCGGCCGGGCATTGATGCGTTTCTTTTCCCATAACCTTACATAACCACTTAAGCGTGCTACGCCATGCGAATCAATGCCCCTTAAATCAGAACGCAGTAAAACATCGGCTGCCAGTTTTGCGTCGGTATCCGGACAACCCATCTGTATAAATACATTTTCGGTAAACTGACGTAAATGTTGCTCGGTAAAGGTGTAAAATATCATGTTATTCAGGCAAATAATACAGTGAACTGATGGTCAAGAGGTTTGAAGCTGCTGATCAGCGATTCGATGAAATCATCGCCATACAGCACAAACATGGGAGCAATATTCAATACCCTTTCCTGCAATACCCCGGTCGGAAAAAGTTTTTCTTTCAGGTTTTCTATCTGTGCCAGTGAAGTTTTATGCTTGCGCTTTTCTGCCCTCAGCATTTTCTTTTCCAGGCTGGCTATTAATTTGAGTGCTTTGGTTTTGGCCGCATCGGCAGATTGCGAAAGGCTCTTGTCAATTTTATAGGCATTCAGTTTGATCTGGTCAAACACCGCCCGTATAGCGCGTTCCTCATCGTCCAGGGAAAGCTGCAAATTCACATGTGCCTTCACCCATTCGTTTTTAAGCGTTTCAGTTTTACTGAACAGGTTTTTATGGCTGATACCCAGTATTTCCATCCTTGTTTCGCTGGGTTTATCGATCACCAGGGCCGAGTTGCGCAATAAAAGCACAGGAAAATCTATCTGGTAATGGTCAAAGTTATTTTTCAGCTGTAACCAGTAAGTAAGTTCTGCTCCGCCACCTATATAAGCGAGATTGGGTAAAATCACTTCCTGGTATACAGGGCGCATCACTACATTGGGACTAAAACGCTCAGGGAAGTTTGTAATTTCAGTTTTAAGTGTATGCTGATCAAAACTGATATCCGTGTTCATCACGTTATACCGTCCATCTTCTTCCACAATCCGTTCCCTCAGTTTATCGGTCATGTAAAAGAAATTAATTTCTCTGGGGTTTACCTGCGGCTTATGGCCCAGGGCTTCAAGTGCGGCATTACTTTCACTGATCAGTTTAAAACTCTGCTGCTCCGTAATGTCTTTATATATGATCTCTGCAAACTCCTGTTTAAGCCGGTGGTCATCAGCATCTATGCAAACCAGGCCATATTTCCCAAACAAGGCATTCACCAGGTCTCGGGTGGCATCACTCAGTTTTTCATGACCAGTATAGGCATGGTCTACCCGGTCAGAAAGGCACAGTCCGTTTTCGCTAATGCCCAGATAACCTTTGTAAGCGATGAGGGTGTCCTCAATATCGGCAGTACCCAATCGTCCCGTTGCCCCAGCAGCCTGTTTGTTCCAGGTCAGCATCTTGTCCTCAACTTTTACATGGTTGATCTCTTCAAAATCATGGTCTTCAGTAGCCATCCAGTAAACCGGTACAAAATTATATTCCGGAAACTCTGCTTTTAAGTCGGCCGCCAGATTTATGGCCGTTACAATTTTATAGATAAAATACAACGGGCCGGTAAATATATTGAGCTGATGGCCGGTTGTAATGGTAAAGGTCTTTTTGTCATTAAGCAGTCCGATGTTTTTGATCACCGCTGCCGGTGTTTTTATACTGGCATATTGTCTTTGTAAAGTTTCCACCAGCAGATCTCTGTCGGCCTTAAAGTTGCGATTGGCAATGGCCTGGGCAAAGCCCTCAAAGCTGGGGCTATACCTGTAAAATGCCTTTAACTGATCATTTCCACTGATGTAATCGAGTACAACGGCAGAGAAAGCGTTTGTTTCCTGATAAGAGATGTATTTAGCCTGCATTGCCACGAATTTAAGTTAATAAACCATAATTCTTAATTTGCGGCTTTTATTTTACAATCTGTCCATATAGATCAAAATCTTCCGCCCGGTCAATCTTCACCTTTACAAAACTGCCATTGGCGGCATAGCCCGTGCTGGCATCAATTAAAACTTCGTTGTCTACCTCCGGCGAGTCAAATTCAGTACGGCCGATAAAGAAGGCGCCTTCTTTTCTGTCAACCAGCACCTTATAGGTTTTGCCAACCTTTTCCTGGTTGATGTCGTACGAAATTCCCTGTTGCAGTTCCATAATGGCGTCTACACGTTCCTGTTTTATTTCATCAGGCACATCATCTACCAAACTGTGGGCATGGGTTTTTTCTTCATGCGAGTAAGTGAAACAGCCAAGTCTGTCAAAACGGGTTTCTTCCACCCAATCCATCATTTCCTCAAAATCCTGTTCCGTTTCGCCCGGGTAACCGCAAATTAAGGTGGTACGCATGGCAATGCCCGGTACCTTATCCCTGATCTGGTTTACAATGTCTATGGTTTTTTGTTTGGTAATGCCACGGCGCATCGATTTCAACATATTGTCTGTAATGTGCTGTAAAGGCATGTCCAGGTATTTGCAGATGTTCTCGCGTTCGTTCATGGCATCCAGGATTTCCATTGGGAAACCGGAAGGGTACGCGTATTGCAACCTGATCCACTCAATACCGTTCACATCAGACAATCTGCGCAGCAGTTCATCCAGGTTACGTTTACCGTAAATATCCAGGCCATAATAAGTGAGGTCCTGTGCGATTAATATCAGTTCTTTGGTACCCCCTGCAGCCAATATTTTAGCTTCATTTACCAGTTCCTGCATGTCGCGCGAAACGTGCTTGCCCCGCATAAGCGGGATGGCGCAAAAAGAGCAGGGGCGGTTACAGCCTTCTGCTATTTTAAAATAGGCAAAATGGGAAGGCGTAGTCAGTAAACGTTCGCCAATCAGCTCATGCTTATAGTTTGCACCTAAAGCGTGTAGCAGGTTATTTAAATCGTTGGTGCCAAAAAAAGCATCAACATTGGTAATTTCAGCTTCCAGTTCTGGTTTATAACGCTCCGATAAACATCCGGTTACAATAACCTTTCCCACTTTTCCTTCTTCTTTAAGCTGACTGTATTGCAATATGGTATCAATAGATTCCTGTTTTGCATTGTCAATAAAACCGCAGGTATTGATCACTACGATATCGTCTTTACCCATTTTATTGGCCTCATGCACCACATCCATGCTATTGCCGCGCAGCTGACCCATTAAAACTTCCGAATCGTAGGTGTTTTTTGAACAACCCAATGTAATTACATTGATTTTAGGTTTTTTAACAGGTACTATCTTTGACGGTGTTTTTGTATTCATGTTATATATTGGGTATTCTTTTTATTAGTTAAACAGGCTGTCAACAAATGCTTTTTTATCAAACAATTGCAGGTCGTTCATGCCTTCGCCTACGCCTATGTATTTTACCGGAATTTTAAACTGATCAGAAATCCCAATCACTACACCGCCTTTTGCGGTACCATCCAGTTTGGTAATGGCCAGCGCATTTACATCAGTAGCTTCAGTAAACTGTTTGCATTGCTCAAAGGCATTTTGTCCGGTCGACCCATCCAGTACCAGCAGTATTTCGTGTGGGGCAGAAGGGATCACCTTTTGCATTACATTTTTAATTTTCCCCAGTTCGTTCATCAGGCCCACTTTATTGTGTAAACGGCCGGCGGTATCAATGATCACCACATCCTCGCCATTGGCTACTGCCGATTGCAGGGTATCATAAGCTACCGAAGCGGGGTCAGACCCCATGGCCTGTGCCACTACACGTACACCAACCCGTTCGCCCCAAAGTTTAATTTGTTCTACTGCAGCAGCCCTGAAAGTATCGGCAGCGCCTAAAACAACTTTAAGGTTTTCTGCTTTCAGTTTATGTGCCAGTTTGCCTATGGTGGTGGTTTTACCTACACCATTTACACCAACTACCATAATTACATAAGGCTTGTGCTGTCCGTATTCAAACTGGCGGAAATCATTGCTGTTGTTCTCTGCCAGCAGCAGCTGGATCTCATCGCGCAGCAGGTGATTCAGTTCAGTGGTAGATAAGTACTTGTCTTTCGCTACGCGCTGCTCAATACGTTCAATGATTTTTAATGTTGTACTTACACCCACATCCGAGGTCACCAGTACTTCTTCCAGGTTGTCGAGCACATCATCATCAATGCTCGATTTGCCTGCAACTGCCTTTGTGATCTTGCTAAAAAAACCTTCTTTTGTTTTTTCTAATCCCTTATCCAGAGCCTCTTGCGCTTCAGGCGCAGTTTCTTTTTTCTTGAAAAAATCGAATAAACCCATACGAATGTATAACAAAACAAAAAAAGCCCTCCCGATAAAAAGGGACGGCTTTAATATGATTAAATATTAAAATTATTTTCTAGATGCAGCGATAGCATCCTGAACGTGATCGTTGTGAACAATAACTTCTTTGAAAGAATAAGCACCTTTAGGTGATTTAGTCATTGTAATAACTTTCGAATATTCTTTTCCTTTGCCCGTTTTAAGGGTTGCAACTACCTTTTTTGCCATGATTTAATGGATTGTATTTTTTAAATACTAAATGTATTACTTAATTTCTTTGTGTACCGTTACTTTTCTCAATACAGGGTTAAATTTTTTCAATTCCAAACGCTCTGTAGTGTTTTTACGGTTTTTAGTAGAGATATATCTAGACATACCAGGCATGCCGCTAGTTTTATGCTCTGTACACTCTAGAATAACTTGTACTCTGTTACCTTTTTTTGCCATTTTATTTATCTTAAGGTTGATTCACATCAACCAATGTTATTTACAAATATCCTTTTTTCACGAAACGGTTGATCGCCTCAGTAATACCAATTTTATTAATGGTTTTGATTGCTGAAGTAGATACTTTCAGTGTTATCCAACGGTCTTCTTCAGGAATATAAAATTTCTGAAGTTGTAGGTTGGGATAAAACTTACGCTTGGTTTTAACGTTTGAGTGAGAAACATTAAAACCTGCCATTGCCATTTTTCCGGTTAAATCACAAACTCTTGACATGCCTTTATTTATAGTGTTTAATTATACTTTCTTAATTTTTTAAGAGTTTGCAAATATCAATAAAATATTTGTAACCATCAAGCCGTGCCCAAAATATTTTCAATTTATTTTTCAGGCTGTCCTTGTTTCTTTTTACTTAGCTCCTGCTGTTGTTTTTCCATTTGTTTCATCATCTGCCGGTTTTCCAGGTAATAATAAATAGCAAAGCCTAAAAATATTTTTCCAAGTATAAAAATGCCCAGCAGTATCCATCTCCATATTTTATGGATGCGCATATGGGTAGAGGAGCCTTCAACTTCAATAAACTGACCATCTTTGGCGGGTATTTGTTTCTCTTCAGTTCCAATTCTTTTTGAATGGACTTTTAACATTCCCGGATGGTCCTCTTCTGTTTTGGCCAGTTCTTTAAGGTTGTCATCAATTTTGTCCCATACCCTTGTCGGAGGTTTAATCGCCATATATTTGGCCAGGTTTTCCAGATCAACTTCCATTCTGTACAAGGCATCGTCAATTTCGGGGTGTACTGCTTTAAGGTATAATAGTTTATGGGTTTCTGTTTCACTGGCCGAGCCCGATAAATAAGCTTCCAGGGCTCCGCTTTTTATGTATTCATTAATGTCCACAAGTATTTCTTATTTGGTCGAAAGCCTCTTTCAAGGTTTTTCTGATTAAATCTTCGGGTTTATTTTCATTTTTTGCAAGGGTTTGGATTAGTCTGCCTTTATAGTACACTTCCTTAAGCACGTGCCTTTGTTCGGGAGACAATTTCGTAAAGCATTTGTTGCTGGCGCTATTTTTTTGAGGATCCAAACCTATAGCCATAGCCATTTCACTAAATCCTATGAGTTTAGACCGCGCAAAATTTAACAACTGGCTCCAAATATTGTATTCGTCCCAGTTCCATACATTATAGTTGCGTGCAATGTCTGTAAATATGTTTACAAGAAATTCTTCCGCTATTTTCTCATTGTCTATAACCTGGTTAATGTAACCCAGCAGCATTCCGCCATATTGGTCATAAACCTGTTTCAGGCGTTCGTCCCCGTTTTTAACAGATAGGTTTTGATTGATTTGGAGCATTAGAGTCTGGTTTTGATGCGTTTTTGTTATAAGTGACTAATTTAAAGTTAGTTGCCTGCCACTAAATTAATAAAGTTTTGCAAATCAACCAATAAGTTCAGCAAAAGCTTTTTGTTCATTTTTAAATTAGCCTTTTGAATACATTTGGTGCGTAGCTCAGCCCGTATTTTATTAGAAGGGGTTTACATCTTATAGATTAAGAATACATGGAAATGGCAGGGTTTTGGTATTCCCATTATTAATTTATGGTTAACCCATCCTTAGCCCACCTTTTCCCTGGAAAAACGTGGGCTCACTGTGGGCTGACTGTGGCCTTACTGTGGGATCAATATTTACCGTTTCGTACCCATTTTAGGTGGATAACCATAATACATTTTAAAGACTTTACTAAAATGAAAGATATTTTTATAGCCTGCAGTAAGTGCAATTTGCCCCACAGTAAGCCCGGGTTGTTTTAGCAATTCCATTGCCTTTGCCATACGCAGCTTTACAATAAATTTGCTTACAGTCAGACCAAAGGTTTTTACAAAGAGTCGGTTCAGCGTGCGGGTGCTGGTGTTAAATTGTTTCGCAATTTCGTAGGTGTCGCCCAGATTGGATTGGGTATAGTTTTCCATGAGATAGGCTTTGATCTTATAGGCCGTATCATTTGCATGTGCCGCGTCGGATGTGGTATCCTGGGGTTCTGTCAGCGGCTGAAGCGCAGCTTTATTTTCCAGGTATTCCGTTTCCGACAGGTTAAGCATAGAGGCGCAGTACCTGGCAGGCAAGCCACTAATCTTGTATTTTTCAAGAAACAACTTTACCCTTTCCTTTACCGGCAGCCTTAACATCTGTACCAGGTGATCGGCGGCCTGCTTGTCCAGAAAAATGATATGCTGTACCAGTTTATTGGTTTCAGGATATTGTTGCAGCTGCATCACATCGGCTCTGTTGATCTCAAGAACGGTTACATCGCCTACAGCAACAAATTTAAACCGGATAGGTATCTGCTCAAAAAAACTGTCCAGATCGGTTACAATTTGCAGTGGCTGATAGATCCTTTCTACAATTTCCTCACCTTCGTTACCTTCCCTGATCACTACAATAAATCCGCTGATCAGCTGCCAGGCTTTATTGGCCAGCTGGCCGGGTTTTAAAAATAAGTGCTTGTCTTTTTTAACTTTTTCGGTCATCATAGGCTGCAGGTCGTTCCAAAAGCCAGCCGAAAGGGGAAACATTTTGTGTAAATAGTCTAATAGACGGTCAATGTTGTTCATAGGTGTTGAGAGGTTAGGCAGAAATAAGAGCATACATCAGCATTTAAAAATGCATCATTATGTAAACCTAGTAAACTTTACAGTTAACATCAAAATTTTTATACAGAATTGCTACGGTATTACTCCGGCTGGTGTGTATTGACCAGTGGTCTTATACTCCTTTTATTAGAAAAATATCTGCCTTTATGATTATGTGTTTACGTAACCGCTTCTAATAAGCTTCTTTACGCTTTTTGCATTTTTATCTTATAAAACATACTATAAAAGTTTTGATAGCTTTTTAATAAAGCTATATTTGAACTTTAGTATCGAAATAAATTAAACCATGCAAATTAAATCATTTGAAGAGTATCAAAAAACCTATCAGTATAGTGTAGATTACCCTGAGCAGTTTTGGGAGGGTATTGCCAATAATTTTCAGTGGAGAAAAAAATGGAATAAAGTGTTGTCCTGGAATTTTTCTGAACCTAATATTAAATGGTTTGAAGGGGCTAAATTAAACATCACTGAAAACTGTTTAGACCGTCACCTCGCAGAAAATGGAGATAAACCAGCCATTATCTGGGAACCAAATGATCCTCAAAAAGAAAGTATTACCTTAAGTTATAAAATATTACATGAGCAGGTTTGCCGTTTTGGCAACGTGCTGAAAAAGAATGGCGTGAAAAAAGGCGACCGGGTATGTATTTACATGCCTATGGTGCCTGAACTGGCTGTTGCTGTACTGGCCTGTGCCCGTATTGGGGCAGTACATTCAGTAGTATTTGGTGGTTTCTCTGCCAAATCTATTGCCGACCGTATCAATGATGCAGAATGTAAAGTGGTTATCACAGCCGATGGTGCATTTAGAGGAAACAAGCAGATTCAGCTGAAAGAAGTAATTGACGATGCCCTGATTGGCTGCCCGACAGTGGAAAGGGTAATCGTTTTAACCCATACCCGTATGGCCGTATCCATGCTGAAAGGACGTGACGTATGGTGGGAAGATGAAATTAAACTGGTAGATACCAATTGCCCGGCTGAAGAAATGGATGCGGAAGACCTGCTGTTCATTTTATATACTTCGGGTTCAACCGGCAAACCTAAGGGGGTGGTACATACCATTGGCGGTTACATGGTATATGCTGGATATACCTTCTCTAACGTATTTAACTATCAGCCGGACGAAGTGTTCTTCTGTACGGCAGATATCGGCTGGATTACCGGCCACTCTTACATTGTATACGGGCCGCTCTCGCAGGGCGCTACCACTTTGATGTTCGAAGGTATCCCTACTTTCCCTGATGCATCGCGCATGTGGCAGGTGGTAGAAAAACATAAAGTAAACATTTTATATACTGCACCAACGGCCATTCGTTCCTTAATGAGCTTTGGTGAAGAACCGCTTAAAGGAATAGACCTGAGCTCTTTAAGGGTATTGGGGTCGGTAGGTGAGCCTATAAATGAAGAGGCATGGCACTGGTTTGACGAGAACATAGGCAAAAGCAAATGTCCGATTGTAGATACCTGGTGGCAAACGGAAACAGGCGGCATTATGATCTCGCCGATCGCTTATGTTACGCCAACCAAACCAAGTTTTGCTACGCTACCTTTGCCGGGTATCCAGCCGATGCTGGTAGATGAGCAGGGTAAGGAAATTGAAGGCAATGGCGTAAATGGAAACCTGTGTATCAAGTTCCCATGGCCTGGCATGCTGCGCACCACTTATGGCGATCATGAGCGTTGCAAGCTAACTTATTTCTCGACCTACAAAGACCTTTATTTTACAGGTGATGGTTGTTTAAGGGACGAGGATGGTTATTATCGCATTACCGGCAGGGTAGATGATGTGATCAACGTATCTGGCCACCGCATTGGTACAGCAGAGGTAGAGAATGCCATCAACATGCATGCCGGTGTGGTAGAAAGTGCAGTGGTAGGTTATCCACATGATGTAAAAGGGCAGGGTATTTATGCTTTCGTAATTAACCCTAATGTCCATAATGATGAAGACCTTACCCGTAAAGATATCCTGCAAACGGTAACCCGGGTTATCGGCGCTATTGCAAAACCGGATAAGATCTTGTTTGTATCGGGTTTGCCTAAAACACGCTCGGGTAAAATCATGCGCCGCATTTTAAGGAAGATCGCTGAAGGCGAAACTTCTCAGATCGGCGATACCTCTACTTTATTGGATCCTGCAGTAGTAACGGAGATCATAGAAAAAGCAGGACAGCTAAAATAATACCCGGATTTAATTGGGTAAAAAAAGGGGCATGAATTTCATGCCCCTTTTTTGTTTTTCAATACCTGGTTTAATAACCAAATATCTGTTCCAGGCTCAGCTTGGTCACAGTGCCAAATTTCTGCAGGTCTTCCATCTTTACGTTCTTCTCTGAAGCAACAATGCAATAATTATAGGCCTTGTTGGCTACATTGTTTTCATGAAAGGTTTTTATGTCCCCAAATGTAAGGGGTTTTAAACCCTGGTATACATCCATTCTCGAATCATGGTCAAAGCCCAGTTTCTTATCGGAAAAGTAAGCGCCAATAATGTCGTTTTTGGTAATCCGGCTGGTTTCAATGGCATTCAGCGCATTGTATCTTGAAGCATCAAAAGCCTTGTCTGTTCGTGGTAAGGTATTCAGTAGTTCGTTCATGCCTTTAACGGCATCATTCATTTTGTCGGCCTGGCTGCCTACATAAGCCACCATGGTGTAATTTTTCTCTTTTTTATCCGGTGAAGAAAATACAGCAAAAGTAGAGTAGGCCAGGGCTTTTGATTCACGGATGGTCTGGAATACCACAGAACCCATACCACCTCCAAAATAGCTGTTAAATAAGTTTATTTTTGGTGCCCATGCCTGGTTATAAGGCCCGCCGTTGCGTACCCAGCGGATTTCCGACTGCACCATGTCATAATCGGCAAAATATACCTTGTTGCCATTTTCGGCCGCATAGCTGAATTTTTTAGCAGGGGCTTCGGGTGTAAATTCTTTGGGTAAATTGTGTAGTTTACTGATGCCCGCAGTAAAAGCAGCCAGTGTTTGTGGTCCGTAATATGTAATGGTATGCTTGTAGTTGTTGATGTTGTGCAATATATAGACCAGCTGATCTGAAGTTATGTTCTTTATTTCTTCGTTGCTTAGGGTATAGTTGAAGGGATTGCTGGCGCCATACTGTGCATAAGTGGTTAGGCCACTTAAAATAGAGGCTTTATTGAGCTTGTTGTTTTCCCTTGATTTTAAGATGCGGCTTTTCAGTTCTGTCAGGGCCTGCTCATTGGGTTTGCAGTTGGCAAAAATATGTTCAACCAGACTTACGGCCTGATCAAAATTTTCCTGCAGACCGCTGATGTTGATACTGGCCACCTCATTGCTCACATTAAAGGAATAACTGCAGGCGATGTTATAAAACTGTTTGCTGATCTCTTCTGCGGTGTATTTGTCGGTACTTAAAAAAGCAAGGTACGAGGCTGCATAAGGTTGTAGCCTATAGTTCCAGGCACCAATATCAAAACGGTAGGTCAGGTTAAAAATACTGTTGTCCTTGTTTTGTACGGCAATTACATCGGCAATGCCGGCCTTTCCAAAGTTCAGGTCTTTTTTATAATCTAAAAATTTAGGCGCAATGGGTTTTACCTGCATGGCCAGCAGGTTTTTAGTGAATTCAGAGGTCTCGCCGGCATTGGTGTTTACTGGTGTGATGACCGGTTTTTCTACCTTCTGTATACTCTTGTCTTCGCCTTTGTGCTTAAAGGCTATTACATAGTTGTCTTTAAAAAACTGGTTGGCAAAATCTATCACCTGCTTTTTGGTTATTTTGGCCATGGCATCCAGGGCATTTAAAGATTTGTCCCAGTTTTCGGCACGGTTCAGGATAAATTCATTGGTTACAGATTCTACCCGGAAACTGTTCTTGTCAAAAGCTTCCAGTAAGCCCAGCTTGCTGTTGGCTACCGTAGCTTTGATCAGGCTTTCATCAAAATCTCCCTTTTTAAGGATGTCCAATTGTTGCAGCAATAACTTTTGGGCTTCTTCCAGGCTCTGGCCTTGTTTAGGTTGTGCAATAAGTGTGAAAATGCCATAATCTTTCATCTGCTGGTAACCTGCGCTTGAGCTCAAGACTTTTTGCTGTTTGTTTAAGTTGATGTCGAGCAGTCCCGCTTTTCCATTAGATAGGATGCTCGAGATCAGGTCGAGCAGCATGCTTTGGGTTGTATTTTGTGCATAACCCCTGTACGACATCCTTACACTTTCGGCGCTTGGCCCATAAATGTCTATTTTTTGCACCTGCGTAAGTGGTTTTTCAGGTGCCGGATTGTACAGCTCAAATGGTTTGGCTTTCATGTAAGCAAAGGCCTTATCTACTTTTTTGATCATCTCGTCGGGGTTAAGGTCGCCGGCAAGTGCAATGACCATATTGTTGGGTACGTAATATTTGTTGTAATATTTTCTGATTTCCAGTAAGGAGGGATTCTTCAGGTGCTCAACAGTACCGATGGTGGTTTGCTGCCCGTAATTATGTGTGGGGAACAGCAGGGCTCCGGTTTGTTCGTTTACTTTCCAGCCATCATTGTCGAGCCCCCGGTTTTTTTCTTCATATACTGCTTCCAGTTCCGTATGGAAAATACGGAAAATGGGATTGCGGAAGCGTTCTGCCTGCAGGGCCAGGAACTGATCGGTCGCATTTGAAGGAAAATCTTCATTGTAAACGGTTTCTTCGTACCAGGTATGGGCATTGGTGCTCTGGCCGCCAATGGCCTTCATCATTTTATCGTATTCGTTGGCGATAGCGTAGTTAGAGGCTTCTCCTGATGTTTTATCGATCTGGGCATAGATTTCCTTGCGTTTTGCCGGATCTGTGGTTTCGTGGTACTGTTCGTACAAAGCATCTATCTTGTCCAGCAGGGGTTTTTCTTTGACAAAGTCCATTGTGCCAAATTTATCGGTGCCTTTAAACAGCAGGTGCTCCAGGTAATGGGCCAGGCCGGTGGCTGTACGCGGATCGGTATTGCTGCCGGCCCTTACGGCCAGGCGGAATTCAATAATCGGCTCTTTGGGGTTTGGTGATAAAACAACCGTAAGTCCATTTTTTAAAGTATAGAAACGGGATTTTGTAGGGTCGTTGGTTACGTATTTATAAGTGTAACCACCGGAAGAGGCTGTTTTCCATTGATAAGTGGACTGCGCCATCAGGCTTGTACCTGTTATCAGCAAACAGACAAGCAATAATAATTTGTGTTTCATTAAATATAAGTTTTAATACGGTTGTGAAGCTGGCTGTTTAATTTAGACAGATCCAGCTTTAATAAGTTACGGTCAAATATAAGCTGATTACTGAATTTTTATGCCCTAATTCTTGTACTTTTGCTGCTACAAAGGTTATAAGGGTTTTTGTGTATTAAAACAGGTGATTTTAACACATTGCCGGGCCCTTTAACTGAAGCAAATCAGTATAAAACCTTATTGATTTTCCGGATCACAGGGTAAAAATGATTAATTTTAAACAGATGAAAAAGCAAAATTCGAGACCCAATATTTTAGTAGTGAACGATGATGGCATTACCGCTCCGGGAATTAAAAACCTGATAGATGTAATGACAGAACTGGGCAATGTGGTGGTTGTGGCGCCTGATGGGCCTCAGTCTGGCATGGGCCATGCCATTACGATCGGTAAACCATTGCGTTTTGATGCAGTAGATTTGTACCCCGGTGTAGAGATGTACAAATGTTCGGGTACCCCGGTAGATTGCGTGAAGCTGGCCGTTAACAAGATCTTTAAGGGTAAAAAGCCCGATCTTTGCGTTTCGGGGATTAACCACGGTTTAAACAATTCCATTAATGTGATTTACTCAGGCACCATGTCGGCCGCCGTAGAAGGGGCTATAGAAAATATTCCTTCTATTGGGTTTTCACTGGATGATTTTTCTCAGCAGGCCGATTTCAGCCATTGCAAAAAATACATTAAGGTCATTGCAGAACAGGTGCTGGCGCATGGGCTGCCTGCTGCAACGCTGCTGAACGTAAATTTCCCAAAAGGGGATGGCTTGAAGGGCATAAAGATCTGCCGGCAGGCCAATGCGAAATGGGCTGAAGAGTTTGATGAGCGTAAAGACCCGTACGAACGCCCGTATTATTGGCTAACAGGTGTTTTTCAGAACTATGATAAAGGTGAGGATACCGATGTATGGGCTTTGGAGCATGGTTTTGTATCGGTAGTGCCGGTACAGTTCGACCTTACTGCACACCATGCCATCCCGGTATTGAACACCTGGGATTTTGATGCAGTGGATGCTAAGCCAGAAACAAAGGCTGCAGGCAGAACCCCTGCACCCGACGGATTATCATTAGGTTAAAAAGGAGATGCAGGAACAGCTGAAACGTCTTAAGAACTCTGTATTTACAGGCCTGGGTATCGGACTGCTTATTCCGGGTATCCTGCTGTCCATTGTATGGTACATGATGCACAGATTCGCATTTTTAGCCAAGGCCGATCTGCTGCTGATTGGCTGCATTGCTGCAAATGCCTTACTGATGCATTATTTTTTCAAACTGAACAAGGAGAACATTGGCCGGGGCATTATCAGTGCCACCTTTTTATGGGCTTTTGCTTTCTTTTTTTATAAAATAAACCGGTAAATGAGGTATTATTTAATAGCTGGCGAAGCTTCCGGTGACCTGCACGGGGCCAATTTAATGAAAGCCTTAAGGGCAGAAGACGGGGCTGCCGAATTCAGGTATTATGGCGGCAATAAAATGAAGGCCGTAGGTGGTGTACTCGATAAACATTACTCGGAGATGGCTTTTATGGGCTTTACCGAAGTGCTGCTGAACCTGAGGACCATTTTTAAAAACATTAAGGCCTGCAAAGCTGCAGTAATGGCCTATCGGCCGGATGTACTGATCCTGATCGATTTTCCTGGCTTTAACCTCAAAATAGCTGAATTTGCCAAAGCAAATGGCATGATGGTCTGTTATTACATTTCGCCAAAAGTATGGGCCTGGAACCAGAAAAGGGTACTTAAGATCAAAAAGGTAGTAGATAAAATGTTTTGCATTTTGCCTTTTGAAGTTGATTTTTACCGGGAATGGGGCATGGAGGTTGATTATGTGGGCAATCCTTTACTGGATGAAATTGCCCAGTTTACACCTGATCCCGAATTCCGGAAGAAATACGGACTGGAAAAAGAGCTGATTGCCTTATTGCCCGGCAGCCGCCGGCAGGAGATTGAACGCCTGCTACCGGATATGCTGAGTGTAACGGCACAATTTCCTGATCATCACTTTGTGGTGGCGGCAGCACCCAGTTTTGACGAAGCGTATTACCGGCAGTTTATAAAAACGGAGAATGTAACCCTTGTTTTTTCGCAGACCTATAACCTGCTGCAGGTAGCTAAGGCTGCAATTGTGACTTCGGGAACAGCAACCCTGGAAACGGCCTTGTTCCATGTACCGCAGGTGGTGGTGTACCGCGGCGGTGCAATTTCTGTAGCTATTGCCCGTGCACTGGTCAAAATCAGGTTCATATCGCTGGTTAATTTAATTATGGACAGGGCTGTGGTTACCGAGCTGATCCAGAACGATTGCAATACCGGCAACATTACGGTTACGCTGAAAAATATACTACAGGGGCCCGTAAGGGAAAAGATGCTGGACGATTACCGGGAGCTTTCCGCTAAAATGGGTACTGCCGGAGCTTCTCAGCGCACAGCCAGACTGATCCTGAACAGTATGAACTCTGCAGGTCGTATGGCGGACATGCCAATCTGAACAATCATCCTTCCTTCCTGGATATCCAGCGCGGTCATGCTCAGACCGAGGCCAATGGATACATGAAAAGCATGTTCAGGTTTAGCGCCCTGTAAAGCCCCTTGCTGCCATAAGTCATACAGATAATTTTCCAGCATAGCACGTACCTTTGTCCAGGTATTGGCATCATTAGGTTCAAATACGAAATTGTTGAGTGCTTTTTTGCAGCTTTCTTCCACCATGATAAACAAGCGGCTTATAGAAATATAACGCCATTCATTGTTGTTACCTGCCAGGGTCCTGGCGCCCCATACTACTACGCCTTTACCGGTAAATGTCCTGATCACATTGATCGATTTTCCTGCCACTTCATCTACATTAAGTTCATCCTGTGCCCGGCTGCTGATTTGTTTTGAGGGAGCGGATACCAGGTTCAGGCTTACATTTGCCGGTGCTTTCCACACACCCCGGTCACGGTCGGTAGCCGCATAAACACCCGCTATGGCAGCTGATGGGGGAAGGACAGCCGAATGGAGTGTAGTTTTCAGATAAGGGTGGTAGGCTGCGCCATATTTTAAATGGAGCGGGCCAATGCCATCTGCGCTGCGCAGGGTCTGGGGATCGTCTCCATAACAATCGATCAGTACAAAACGGTCCTTAAGTTGGGCAGCCTGTAATAATGCCGCCCGGTATACGGTGTATGCTTCAGCGGCAGTGTGCAACAGAACGGCCTGGGGAATGACCAGCAGGCTGGGTTCGTCGTACCTTTCTGCCATTGCCAAGCCTGCAAGCAGGTTGTCAATAGCAATCGTTTCCAGGGCATTTCCAACGCTGACGATATGGCAGGGGCCGCCTCCGTTCGCGAAAAATAGCTGCAGGTGGGGGTATAGGCTTAAACTGCCGGATGTTGTTTTTCCGAAATAACTTTCGTATTCCAATAAGGAACTGATGCGTTTGGCCTCGCTTACAGGGATATCATTGATCAGCACCGATGTCAAAGGATCATCTGTACTAATTCCTGCTTTTTCGGTATAACCAATAAATATGGGGATGGCTGTAGGTACCTGTGCTACCGATGGAGGTAAACCTGGTATTTCTTCTACATATACACCCGGGGCTTTATACGTTTTTGCCATACCTGAAGTTACGATTATTTCTTTGAAGTCAGGCCAGTTTGCAGCGCTCACCGGCCAGTAAGGCCATGCACTGTTCATCTTTTTCAGGAATGCTGACCTGTTCCAGTTCTTTGTTGTAACTGCGTCGGATGTCTTTACGGCTTTTGGCCTCAATAAAGCGCCTTACCTGGTCGTGGTTCTCCAGTATCAATCCGGGTACCTGTACGGTTACATTTTTCTCGTCTTTGGCCACCATGGTAAAGTAACAGGTATTGGTATGTTTGATGGTGTTGGTTTTCACATTTTCGGAAATTACCCTGATGCCCACCACCAGTGAAGTGTTGCCCACATAGTTAATGGAAGCCATGAGTGAGACGAGTTCGCCCACTTCTACAGGTTCCAGAAAATTGACCGTATCTATAGAAGCTGTAACACAATAATTGCCTGCATGTTTGGCTGCGCAAACGTAAGCCACTTTGTCCATTAGCGACAGCAGGATCCCACCATGTATTTTTCCGCCGAAATTGGAGTAGGCGGGGATCATCAGTTCTGTAAGTACGGTCTGTGAAAAGCTTACCGGTTTATAGTCTGTTGGTTCAGATTGAGGGGTTTGGGTCATGATGCTTATAGGTTAATGCTTGTTTAAGCGCGCTTCTTCCAGGTCCAGGTTGTCTTCCATATCACGCAGTACTTCATGGTCGTATTTTTTTGTGGCTTTCATTTTTCTCAATCCCTTTCTTCTCAGCTCAATCAGTTCCAGCATGATCTGTCGGTAAAGCCTTCTTACCGATACCACCTCTTCTTTTTGTGATTGCGCTATTAAAGTGCGTTCAGTAGCCCTGATGCTTCTTTCCAGCTGCTCCTTAACGCGGGCGATGGTTTCAAACTGGCTCATTTCGTTGCTGTAATGCTGGTTAAGGTAGTTTACACATTCTTGTGCCAGCTGCATGCGGATGGTTTCCAGCTGTTCATCTTCGGGAATGTGCTCGTCAATTTCCTCCACTTTAAGTACCCTGAGGAACACCGGCAGGGTTAGGCCCTGGAATACCAGCGTAACCAGGATAACTACAAAGGTGATAAAAAGGATCATGTTGCGGTGCGGAAATGCCGCCCCGGTATTTAAGGTAAGCGGTATGGCCAGTGCAGAAGCCAGGGAAACTACGCCACGCATACCCGCCCAGCCAATGATGAAGGGCAGTTTCAGGCCCGGACTTTTTTCTCTTTTGCGGATACGCGGACTTAAAAACCGGGGAATAAATGCCGAAGCATAGACCAGTATGATCCTGGCAATGATGACAATGGCACTGATGATGAGGGCATATTTAATGGCTTCTTCCATGGAATAGCCCTCCAGTCCGGCCACAATGACCGGCAGTTCCAGTCCGATCAGGATAAATACAAAGCCGTTCAGCAGAAAACCTACAGTGGCCCATACTTCCTTGCCCTGTATGCGGGTATGGTAATTTAGAAAATCACCTGAACGGAAAGAAAGGAATAAACCACCGCTGACTACAGCCAATACGCCCGACCAGTGAAATTCTTCTGCTACGATATACATCAGATAGGGAGCTATTAAGGTGATGGGGGTAGTGATATTGGATGATTTGGCCCAGTATTTCAATACAAAGTACAGGAGGTGAGCAATAACCAGGCCCACCACAACACCCATGATGGCCAGGATGAAGAAATCGGTAACGGCATCCTGCAATACAAACTTACCGGTAAGGATGGCTGCAAGTGCAAACCTGAACACGGTGAGGGATGCGGCATCGTTGACCAGGCTTTCGCCTTCCAGTATGGTTAAGCCTCTTTTGGGCATGCTTACACCCTTTAATACTGAAGTGGCGGCTACAGCATCGGGAGGTGAAATGATCCCGCCCAGCAGAAAGCCAAATGCAAGGGTAAAGCCCGGGATAATGCTGACCGAAAAATAGGCTATGGCCAAGGAAGTAATAAGTACCAGGCCGAAGCCCATCGAAAAGATGGAGCGCCGCCATTTCCAGAAATCATTCCAGGAAGTATACCATGCGGCCTCGAACAAGAGCGGGGGCAAAAAGATCAGGAATACGATGTCGGGATTGACGTTGATGACCGGCATGCCAGGTATAAAACTGATGCCGAGCCCGCCAATCACTAAGAATATAGGGTAGGAGATCTTCCAGCGCTGACTGAGCAGAAAGAGCAGGGCCATGGCAAAAAACAGTGCAAGGATTAAAAGAAGGTTGGCATGTATCATGTACTAAAATAGGAATTTGCTTAAAATATTTGTGCTTATCCCGTTAAATTTATCTGAGCGGTGCTGTGCCCATACCGGGAAAAGAAGAAATGCCTGAAAAACAAAAAAGCTCCGGTTAATCCGGAGCTTTTTGCGGTGGAGAATAGCGGAGTCGAACCGCTGACCTCTTGCCTGCCAGGCAAGCGCTCTAGCCAGCTGAGCTAATCCCCCGTGTGGCCTGCCGGTGCTCAAAACCACCAGCGTGGGGCAAAAGTAATTAAATTTAGAAACCCTGCAAATTAAATGTTAAAATATGTTGGCTGACCAGTCATTTATTTAAAGCTAATGCTAACTTTGGTACAACTAAACCCATAACATGAAGAAAATATTATTGCTGTTTTTAGCGCTTTTCATTTCTACTGCCTCATTTTCGCAGGGTATCCTGAATCTTTTTGGTCGTTCACAGGACTTGTTCAAGCTCTTGTCGGAAGATAAATATACCGAGGCCTACAGTTATTTTGATCCGGCTTTCCAGGCCAAGGTAACAGAAGCCAATATAAAAGACCTGTGGGCAAAACTCTCAGAGAAATTTGGTAAGATGGAAAATGCAGGGGTGGTAAGCAGCAAAACAGAAGGAGATTTTTACACAGTTATCCTTGAAGTGAAGTTTGCCAATGATTCACAGAATTTTTTACTGGCCTTTAATAAAACAGAAAAAATAGTTGGACTTTACCTGCAACCGAAAAGCTCTGCTGCTGCTTATACGCGGCCGGTTTACGCCGATACTGCTTTGTATAAAGAAAAAGAGATTTATGTAAAAACACCGGGTCATAGCCTGGTTGGTATGTTAACTGAGCCCAAAAAGGGGAGTGGCTATCCGGTAGTGGTATTGGTGCATGGCTCTGGGCCCCAGGATATGGATGAAACCATGGGCCCCAACAAGCCCCTGAAAGATCTTGCGCTGGGCCTGGCTTCCAAAGGGATCGCCAGCATACGCTATGTGAAAAGGACAAAGGTCTATCCGATGGATTTTGTAGGTGCAAATACCGTTAAGGAAGAAGTTTTGGATGATGCACTTGCTGCCATTGCCCTGGCCAGGACCCTGCCTGAAGTAAATAAAAAACAGCTCTATCTGTTTGGCCATAGCTTAGGCGGAATGCTTGCACCCAGAATAGCCCTGCTTGCGCCTGATCTGAACGGTATTTTACTGGCTGCTGCCCCGGCAAGGTCTTTAACAGATATTATTGTTGAACAGAACAGGTATTTTTTTGAACTTGCAAAAGATACAACGGCTGCAGGAAAACTGATGCTCGATAGTGTGAACAAAAAGCTGGATGTAACCAGGATTACAAAACTGGGGACTATAAAAGCCGATTCTGCTTTATTTGGATTGCCCGCCGCTTACTGGATAGATCTGAACAATTACAAACAGGTAGAAACTGCTAAAAAGTTGAAACAACGCATTTTTGTTGCGCAGGGTGGCAACGACTTTCAGGTTTCAGTAACCGATTATAACCTGTGGAGTGCTGCTTTAGGAAAGAAAAAAAATGCTACACTTAAGTTATATCCTGACCTTAACCATCTGTTGAGTTCTCAGACAGAAAAAGGTACTTTGCAGCAATATGACGGCCCGGCAAATGTGTCTTCAGTATTGATTGATGATATTGTGGCCTGGATAAAAGCAGGGACCTGAGAATTTATGGCAAAATTGTTGCTATGAAACCATTAGTTAAACGTAAAGCTATTTAAATTATGATCAAAAGAATCCATGTGCTTGAAGATGATGAAGATATCAGATACATTATTGGCGTTTTATTGAAAGATGAAGGGTATGAACTACAGCTTTCCTCGTCATTTGATGAACTAAAAAGTAAACTAAAAGACTCTGTGCCTGATTTATTTATTTTAGATGTAATGTTACCGGACGGAGATGGTACTGATATTTGTACAGATCTTAAAACCGATGCATTTACAAAGCACATTCCGATCATTGTAATGTCTGCGAATGACAAGAATAAAGAGCGGAGCATTGCTGCCGGCGCAAATGATTACATCAGCAAGCCTTTTGATATTGATTACATTGTTAAAAGGATCAATAAACTGCTGAATTAAAAAGGTCTTGTTTTTAGGATAAAAGAAAGCCCGGCAATTTTGCCGGGCTTTTTGTTACAGTTGATATTGGTAAATATGATCAGGCAATGATCACTTTTACGCCCTTGTCTTCTATCATTTTTACTGTTTGCGGAGATACCTTACTGTCGGTAATCACATAGTGCACCTGCTCAAATCCACATATCTTACCCAGGCCCCTGCGGTCAAACTTTGTACTGTCGGCCATAATTACCAGTGTCTGGGCAGTTTCAATCATCTTCTGGTTCAGGGTAGCTTCGGCAATATTGGTAATGGAAAAACCAAAGTCGAGGTCTATCCCATCAACCCCAAGGAACAATACACCACAAGAGATCTCGGCGAGGATCTTTTCGGCGTGTGCCCCGGCCACGGAAGAGGAGTTGGGCCTGATCAGGCCACCCAGTTGTAACACTTCCACATTGGGGCGGTTGCTCAGCTCCAGCCCAACTTTTAAAGCTGGTGTAATTACGGTTAAATGTTTACTGGGGTATAAGCAGCGCGCCAGTTCAAATACGGTTGTCCCGGAACCGATGCTGATCGAATCGTTCTGTCCGATAATGGACAGTGCTGCTTTGGCTATCTTTTGCTTTTCTTCAGAATTGATAAATTCTTTTTCATTGATGGTACGTTCTGTTGCATAAGGGTTGTTGATAGACCCACCGCCACGGGTGCGGAAAAGAAGGTTTTTGTCTTCAAGGAGTTTCAAATCCTTTCTTATTGTTACGCCCGAAACCTTCATCAGGTCTATAAGTTCAATAATATTTACTTTGCCGTTTTTCTTCAGCTGCTGAATAATAAATTCATGGCGCTCGGTAATGTTCTTCATTTATTAATGGCTTTAAACACTATTTATAGATTGTTAATATTACGAAATTTCTATAATACAACCTATAATTCTCCAAATATAGTAAACTAAAACAATTCACAATTCTTTAATATGAAGAGTATTGCAGATTGATGTTGAAGTTTTATTATTGCTTTCTAAATATTTATTTCTCTTTTATTTTGTTTTATTATGTTTAATTTCATTCTTTTGGTAAAAGAAAGATCAGAATACATAAAACGGAACAACGCGAAGGCAGATAAACAAATAACCAAATATAAATGAAACAAGAATTAAACTCAGACAATTCCCTGCTCGGCAGGGCAGGTATCCCAAAGCAGCTGGCGTGGGGCTATTTAGGGATCATGATTTTTATGATGGGAGATGGCGTGGAGCAGGGCTGGCTCAGTCCCTACCTGATCGGACGTGGAATGACCATCCAGCAGTCGGCCTCGCTGTTTACGGTCTATGGCATAACCATTGCCATTTCTTCCTGGTTTTCCGGGGTACTGGCCGAAGGTTTTGGTCCAAAAAAGACCATGCTGATGGGCTTGCTGCTTTATATTCTGGGTACTGCAGGTTTTGTGGGCTATGGCCTGCCCGATCTGAATTTTGGGGTGATGTTGATTACTTACGCTATAAGAGGCTTTGGCTATCCGCTATTTGCCTATTCGTTTTTGGTTTGGATAACTTATCGCAGTCCCGGTAAAAAGCTGGGCGCTGCGGTAGGATGGTTCTGGTTTGTTTTTACCGGCGGTTTAAACGTATTTGGCGCTTACTATTCGAGCTGGGCAATTGAGCACCTGGGTTATCTGGATACCTTATGGAGTTCTATCTTCTGGGTATTGCTGGGTGCTTTCTTTGCTTTGGTATTAAATAAAGACAAGTTTGAAGCTTCGGCGGGTAAAAATACCTCTTCCAAAGCTGAAGAACTGGCCAAGGGGCTCATCATCATGAAAGAGGAGCCTAAGGTGTTACTGGGCGGGATTGTCCGCATCATCAATACCACGGCGCAATTTGCATTTCCGGTGTTCCTGCCCACTTATATGGCTGCGCACGGCTTTACTACTACAGAATGGCTGCAGATATGGGGTACAATATTTACCGCTAATATCGCTTTTAACCTGATCTTCGGGTTTGTAGGAGATGGTTTTGGCTGGCGGAATACGGTGATGTGGTTTGGTGGCATCGGCTGTGCCCTTACCACTTTACTGTTCTATTATTCGCCGGTATTGTTTGGCAGCAGTTTCTGGATGGTGATGTTCTGTGGTGTTTTATGGGGTGCCCTGCTGGCGGGCTATGTACCTTTGTCGGCCCTGGTCCCATCCCTGGTTAAAAAAGATAAAGGGGCTGCCATGGCCGTATTAAACCTTGGTGCCGGTCTGGCTGTATTTGTAGGCCCGGCCATTGTGGGTATTTTTATTGGCAGCCTGGGTAATGAAGGTGTGGTGTGGATACTTGCCGGTCTGTACCTGCTGAGTGCCATCCTGACCCGCTTTATCACTTTGCCCGATAATGCCAAAACCGCCCATTCCAATGAGCCTGCAGCGGTTGTTGCGGCAAATTAGCTAAGCATACACACAAATAAGCATTTAACAACAATAATAATAAGCATATATGAGGATACTGATTACGGCCCCTTACAATGAGCAGGGACAACAGACATTGGCAGAAAAACTGGGCGAAGTGGTTTATCGTCCATGGAAGGATCTTGGCCGTGCATTTCATGAAGACGAACTGATTGAGTTGTTGGCAGAGACCAAAGCTGATGCCTTAATTACAGAACACGATCACGTTACCGCAAAAGTTATTACAGCTAATCCACACCTTCAGTTTATAGGCGTATGTCGTGGAACCCCTTCCAACGTATCGCTGGAAACAGCTAAGGCAATGGGTATCCCGGTATTTCATACCCCGGCCAGAAATGCGCAGGCAGTAGCCGAAATGTTCCTGGCAACGGTAATTGACCTGATGAGAAATACTTATGCCGGTGTGGCCTGGTTAAAGGACCGGAACTGGACAGCGGATGCGCACACTTCCTACCTGCAGTTTAAAGGGAACGAAATGGCTGGTAAAACCATCGGTATGGTTGGCTTTGGTGCAGTAGGCCAGCGCATAGCCAGTATGGTCGAGAACTTTCCGTGTTCCATTAAATTTTACGATCCTTACCTGGAAAATTTTGATGCCAGGTATACCAAAACTTCACTGGAAGATGTATTTGCCAGCAGTGATATTGTTTCGATCCACCTTCCCGTAAATGAGGCTACCATAGGAATGATCGATAAAAGCCTGATCTCGAAAATGAGACCTGATGCCATATTTGTAAATACGGCACGTGCCAGCGTAGTAAAACGTGACGACTTGCTGGAAGCCTTGGAAAACAAGCGCATCAGAGGTGCTGTGCTGGATGTGTTTGACCATGAACCGCCTGATGAAAAAGATTACCGCATCATTAACCTGCCGAATGTACTGGCTACACCGCACATTGCTGGGGCTACGCATGAGGTAGAGGACCACCATGTCGAGATCATGAACAACAGGATCATGACGTGGTTTGCACAGGAAAAGGTAAATTAGGTGGGCGTTATTACAGATTAAATCAGACATGACAAATCAGGAAGCATATATTGTAATTGACATTGGTACTGGAAATGTACGTGTGGCTGTTGCAACTACTTCAGGAGAGATCCTGGGAATTGAAAGAGAGAACCTGCAGAACCATAAGGATGAATATTATCCGGAGGCACTGTATTTTGACCCGAATGCGCTTTGGGAACAAATCCTGCGTTTGGCAGGTAAGGCATTGAGCCAGGCACCGGGTGTTAAAGTGATGGCTTTAACGGCTACAAGTCAGCGTGAAGGCATCGTGCTGATCGGCAAAAAAGGCGAATCGCTGATTGGCCTGCCAAATATTGATCACAGGGGCAGGGAGTGGGACAGCATGATCAAGGACAAGAGTGCGGTGTATCAGCTAACCGGCCGTTACCCTACTTCATTGTTCTCGGCCTTAAAAATTGTAGGGATTAAACACAGAAGGCCAGAAATCTGGAACGAGTTTGCTACCTTTTTGAGCATTAGCGACTGGGTAGAATATAAGCTGAGCGGTGTGTTGCACTACGAACATTCTCAGGCTTCAGAGACCTTGCTGTATGATGTAGAAAAGCACAACTGGTCGCAACAACTCTGCAATGTATTTGAAATAGACCCTTTGGTACTGCCCGCGCTTACTTTGTCGGGCACTGTACTGGGTACCATTTTGCCAGCTGAGGCCACCGCACTGGCCATCAATCCGGAAGCAAAAGTGATTGTTGGTGGTGCAGATACGCAATTGGCCATCATCAGTACCAAACCACTGGAAAATGATGTGGTCATTGTTTCGGGTACCACTACGCCGATCATTAAAATTACAGGTGAATACATTACTGATGAGCAGGAGCGCACCTGGACCAGTCGACATACTGATGAGCGGAGTTTTATCCTGGAAGCGAATGCAGGGGTAACGGGCCTGAATTATCAGCGCCTGAAAGAAATTTTTTATCCGGTTGAAGGTTATGATGTGATTGAAAGGGAGCTTAAGGAAGTTACCCATTTTCAGTGTATTGCCTCGCTGGGCTCTTTGGTAGCCGATGAGAAAACACCACTAACCCGTGGTGGTTTTATATTTGATGCGCCAGTGTCGCATTTGCTAACCAGGGGCAGCTTTGTATGGGCAACCCTATGGGACATTGCCTGCAGCATCAGTGAGAATTATAAAAGTCTTTGTGGTGTAACCACGCATGAACAGGATTATATATGGGCCTGTGGCGGAGGTGTGCAAAGTGCTACGCTGCGACAATTTATTGCAAACCTGCTGCAAAAAAAGGTAATCATCAGGAACAGTTACAGGCAATCGTCGGTAGTGGGTGGTGTATACATCTGTAATAAAGCTTTGGGCAAAGCGGAAATCGAACCTTTTGTACTGGAAGAAACTGTGCCTCAACAAAATGAACAGCATACACGGCTGTACGAAGAATGGAAAAAAACAAGGGCTTCATTTATAGAAATATTTAGTTAAATATGGCACCTTATTTTATAGGAATAGATATAGGCACACAAGGGGCAAGGGTAGTATTACTGGACGCCGCTGGAACAGTGCTGGCCAGTGCAGCTGAGGTATTTCCCCTGAATGAAGAGTCGAGGGAGGAGCAGTCGCCCGAAGTATGGTGGGCAGCCTGTGTAACCTCCTTAAAAGCGCTGAAAACCAGTGTTCCTGATGTCGATTTTACGGAGGTACTGGCTATGGCTGTAACTTCTACTTCGGGTACAGTGATCCCTTTGGATGCGCAGCACCAGCCCTTGCACAATGCGATCATGTATAGCGACAAGCGTTCGGGTAAGCAGGCCAAAATATGTACTGCGGCAGCTGTTAAATACCACAATAAGGGTTTTACGGCATTTAACAGTTCAAGTGCACTGGCCAAGATCGTTTGGTTTGGTGATACTTATCCGGAAAAGGCAGCGCAAATAGCTAAATGGATCCATGCGGCGGATTACATTACCGGGAAATTAAGCGGGCGTTGGGGCCTGACCGACTATACCAATGCTTTTAAAACGGGCTATGATGTAAGCGATTACGAATGGCCTGAATATTTATATACCCATCTGCCTTTGAAAAAATCCTGGCTGCCGGAAGTGTTCCCTTCGGGAACGGTGATCGGTACTTTGGATCCGGCTGTTGCCGCTTCACTGGGTCTGCCTGCGAGCATACAGGTAACGGTAGGTATTACCGATGGCTGTGCCTCACAGATTGCATCCGGTGCAGTGAAACCAGGTGAATGGAACACGACGATTGGTACCACCATGGTTATTAAAGGGGTAACGAAAAAGCAGATCGTGGATGAAGAGGGCCGTATTTATAGTCACAGGCATCCTGCTGGTTACTGGATGCCAGGAGGTGCAAGCAATACGGGGGCCGACTGGGTAACGAATGAGTTTGGGGATAACCTGGAAGCATTGGGCAAGGCTGCAGAAAAGCTGATCCCTACAGACCTGATTGCTTATCCTTTGCGCCAGCATGGCGAGCGTTTTCCTATGGTGGCTCCGGATGCGGTGGGCTTTGAACCGGAAGGTTTATCGATGGCAGAGCGTTTTACCGCCAATATGGAAGGTGTAGCTTATCTGGAGCGCTTTTCTTTTGAGCTGATACAGGGCTTTACCAATGAAAAGATCAGCGCTGTTTTTACTGCAGGTGGTGGGAGCAACAGCGAGGTATGGTTGAAAATACGCAGTAATGTGCTGAACCTGCCCATTTATAAGATGAAGGAAGTGTCGGGCGCTGTTGGTGCGGCAATTCTGGCCGCATCGAACACCCATTTCAGTTCACTTGCTGATGCCGTGGCTGCTTTAACAACCATTGATAAGGAAGTGCATCCGGAACCAGAACTGGCTGCCGTGTATAATAAAAATTACCACAGGTTTTTAGACCTGTTACTGGAAAAAGGTTACATTAAAAAGGGAGAACTGCATGCTTAATGTTTATTTGCTCCGTCATGGAGAAACACAATACAATGCCGATGGAAACCGCTATTGCGGCAGAACAGATATAAACCTGACGGCAAAAGGAATGTCCCAGGCCAACCTGGTGTACGAGCAACTTAAAGGGATGACCTTTGATGCCGTTTACGCTTCGCCCCTGAAAAGGGCTTTATATACGGCTGAGATTGCTTCAGGAGTTAAAACTGTACAAACAGATGCACGTTTGATAGAGGTAGATTTTGGGAATTGGGAAGGCAAAACGAAAGAAGAATTTATAGCTGAGCATGCAGGGCTTTGGGATAGCTGGATGGAAGATCCGGCAATAGCAAAGGCTGGTGGTACTGGCGAGAGTGCTGCAGAAGTAGTGGCCCGTGTGGATGATTTTTATCAGGAGCTGCTGCGTAAACATCCTTCAGGCAAGGTACTGGTTGTTGGGCATAACGGGATCAACCGTTTATACCTTGCACATAAGCTAGGTATGCCTTTAAAGCATTACCGCCGTATTGTACAGGAAAATTCTTCCATTACTTTGTTCAGTTTGGATGAAGGTGGAGAGATGAACTTAAAATTATTAAATAGCAGGATAAAATAACCGTTCTCTGAGAAGGTGATTTTATTTTCTAGAAGGAAGCCTATTGTTCGTGTTTTTATATACTTGGTATGCTTGGGTATGACATTGTACGATTTACTTAAAAAATAGCATATTCCTTCTGAGGCTGGAATAAGTTTTGGGAAGGAAAAGTTGGCCGCCTAGCTTTTAGCAGCTTTAATCTTTGATGGGGTAACCATTTCGAGCAGGCTGTCAATCAGGGAAATTTTTAAGATGGGGTGATTGGTTTTGATGATCTGGTCATCCGCATGCATGTCTTTCCCCTTCCAGTTGATATGGAGGCTCTTGGTGCGAATAGGTTTAATTGGGAAGACCGGATCTTTGAGCCCGATTTTGTTGCTGAGATAGGTCTCCATTTTTTTTCTGTCTTTTTCAGTTACAATGACGACGTCAAAAAAACCATCTTCGGAGTCTGCATCTTTACTTATTTTTAATTGCGGACCCAGGTAAGAAATGTTCATGACCTCGATCATGATGGCCTTGTCTTCGATCAACTGCCCATCAATTTCCAGTTTAAACGGAACGGATTGGTAATTTTTACTGATGGAAAAAAGGGTTTCCAGCGCAAGTTTAAATTCCTGTTCAGGAGTTTTAATGTGGGCGGTGTCCATTTTTTCCAGATCCTTCATCAATCTGGGAAAAATACCAAAGCCAAAAGATTCGATAAAATAGGCTGTTTTCTTTAAGCCGACCACCTGGCCAACATCAAACTTTTTAAGGTTGTACTCTGCCCAGGAATGGATATTTATGGCATTGTTTGAGGGGATGTTTAATGAACTGGCAATGTTGTTGGCTGTTCCAAATGGCAGTAAGGCTATGGGGCGTTTGTACTTCAGTTTCTTATTAAGAAGAGTGATGATGGTTTTTCTGATCGTTCCATCACCACCGGCGATGACGATAAATTCTGTCTCCGGTGATATGGATTTCAGTATTTTGTTTTTAGAGGAGCTGTAAACACAGCGATAACCGTGGGATTCGATCAGTTTAACGATGTTTTTCCTGGAATAATCACCTTCTCCAGCAGTGGGGTTGTGTACTAATCTTACCAATTTACCCGGTTTTTTCATATCGACTGAACAATATGGACCTTAATAAGGTTTTGAATGTACCTAAATAATTTATCATGAAGATCCTGATTACAAATGATGACGGCATATACAGCCCGGGAATTGCCGCACTTGCAAAAATTGCGCTGAGGTTTGGCGAAGTAAGGATAGTGGCTCCTGATGTAGAGCAATCGTCCATGGGCCATGCCATCACCCATTCCAGGCCATTATCCATAAAAAAATCACCTATAGCATTTGAAGGTATGGAGGCTTACCGGGTAAATGGTACGCCTGCCGACTGTGCTGCCTTAGGCTTACACATTTATCCGGATACCGATGTGGTGTTGTCTGGTATAAATATGGGGCCAAACCTTGGCAATTCTATGTGGCACTCCGGTACACTGGCAGCAGCCAAACAGGCCGTTTTACTGGGCGTGAAGGGAGTTGCCCTGAGTACTCCGGTAGGGAAAACCGAGCCGGATTTTGAAGGGCTGGGCAAGTATGTAGAACAGGCACTGGCAGAGTTGCTGAATACTACTGCTCTTGGTTTATACAATGTGAACTTTCCGCCCAAGCCTATTGGGATCAGGTGGACAAAACAATCTGTCCGGCTTTATGATGGCAAGGTGGTGCCAGGAATAGATCCCATGCAAAGAAAGCATTACTGGATCACTGTATCGCCACTGGCAGCGGCAGAAGAAGGAACTGACAGATGGGCTGTTGAAAATGGCTTTGTTTCCATTACGCCTTTGCGGCTTGACCTGACCAATGAGATTGAACTGGTGCAGCATTTAGCTGTTGCAAAGTAAATCGTTGAAAGACCGTTAGTCCTGTTTTTTAATTGAGTGTAAATATAAAATCTGTTTCTGCCGAATTGCCTACAAAAAATTTGAGCGTGGTTTTGGGTGATTTTACCAATGGGGCAACGTGAGAGATCGTATCTGCAAATTGCATTTTTAATACCTCCATGTCGGTTTCTTCGGGTACCCGGATCAAAAGATCGCCACCACTGGTCCTGATCTTCCAATCTTCAAATGCTTCATCCTGCTGTAGCATTTTTTTCCATTCCTGTTGATACTTTCCCATAGCCTGCTGTTTATATAAAGTTAAGAACATTTACAGAAAAATAAGGTTTGGAAATATGGAAAAAGAACAATTGCCGCATCTTATTGTTATCACACATAAAATGAACGAATATGTTAAAATTGAGCACTTCGAAATTAATGCTGACGCTGCTGCTGGTTTTTGGTCTG
This sequence comes from Pedobacter heparinus DSM 2366, assembly GCF_000023825.1. NCBI lineage: Bacteria > Pseudomonadati > Bacteroidota > Sphingobacteriia > Sphingobacteriales > Sphingobacteriaceae > Pedobacter > Pedobacter heparinus. Next base: position 4,167,037 of record NC_013061.1, on the reverse strand, counting down.
TCGGCAGCCAGTAAAGCCGATGTAATTACCTTGGTGGTAAAAGAGGACCTGGCCAGTTGTACCGGGGTAGCGCCGATGAACTGTATGCAGGTGAAATATAAAAACAGCAAAAACTGGGAATTGTTTTACAGCCAGATTGCAGGTTTTACCTATAAACCGGGCTACCGGTATGTATTGCTGGTAAACAGGACCAAAAGGAAAAATGTGCCAGCCGATGCTTCTGCTTATGAATACAAGCTTAAAAAGGTATTAAAAAAGATAAAAATGAAAATTCCTGCTTCTGCCAATACCGCCTGGGATTTTGTACTGAAACATAAATGGAAACTGATTCAGATGAATGGGGTAACGCAAAAAGACTCCCCGGTGTATATGACATTTGACGGGGTGCAGAAACGGGTTAGTGGTAAATCAGGCTGTAATACTTTTTTTGGTGCTTATGAAAAAAGCGATGGTACGCTGAGCTTTCATCAAATGGCCGGAACCATGATGGCCTGCAGCGAAGAACTGAATAAACTGGAACATCAGTTTCTGACACTGATCGGTGACCAGACCTTTAAATATGATGTTGCAGAGCAGACCCTGAATTTATACCAGAACAACAAACTGGTACTGATGTTTGGGATGGCGCCTTTGTGATAAAAATAAAATATTTTAAAAAAATGGCTGTGCATTTTTGTGCACAGCCATTTTTTTGTTTGGGCCAAGATGGAAGTGGCCATATTTGCTTAAATCTTATTGCTGTTTTACGTAATACCTTGTTTTTTAGAAACAATAAGGTCGTTTTTCCCGCCAGCTGAACTTAGGCTTCGTGGTTTAATTGTGTTGTCTAAGTATTGTTTTTTATTAATTTTTAGGCTTAATATTAGTTTAATATTCTTTTAATATGTTATAAATACTTTCGAAACCATGACAGTACATAACAGTTATTAAGCTATTAAGGGATAATTTAGGTTTACCAAGTATAAAAATTATGAGAAAACACTTTTACAAAACGTGGTATAGTTACAAACCATGCAGTTTAATTTTAACGCTGCTCCTGTTTGCAAATTTTGCTTTTTCGCAGGATAAGACAGGATTGATCAAAGGAAAGATAACTGATGATTCTGGGCCTTTGCCGGCGGCATCGGTTTTGGTAAAAGGACCTAAAAACGGAACAACTGCTGATGCGCAGGGTAATTTTAGCATCAGGGTTGCAGAAGGCACTTATACACTTACTGCCTCGTACATTGGTTATACTTCAGCAGATCAGGTGAATGTTAAAGTAACAGCCGGCAAAGAAACGGTGGTTAATTTTAAACTGTCGTCAAATGTACAGCTGCAGGAAGTTCAGGTAAGTTATGGTAAGCAAAGGGCCAGAGAGATTACCGGTTCTGTTGCACAGGTAGATGCCTCTACTTTGCAGGACATGCCGGTAAACCAGTTTGCACAGCAGCTGGCCGGTAAGGTTGCGGGGGTGCAGGTGGCCCAGACCAGCGGACAGCCAGGCCGGGGAATGTCCTTCCGTATCCGTGGGGCTACTTCAACCAAGGCCGATAATCAGCCTTTGTTTGTGGTAGACGGGATGCCGGTTACAGGGAGTATCAACAACATTAATCCTGCAGAGATCGAATCTTTCTCTATCTTAAAAGATGCTTCTGCCACGGCTTTGTATGGCTCGCGCGCAGCAAACGGGGTTATCCTGATCACTACCAAACATGCCAAATCTGGTGATGCCAAGATCGAGTTCAATGCCAATTATGGTGTGCAGAAGATCCCGGAAAACCGGGTTCCCCAAATGATGAATGCCCGGGAATTCGCTACTTATATGAAAAACAGGTACGAGGACCAGAAAATATATGTGCCTACATTTGTTCCGCCAGCGGATCAGGTAGCTGCTTATGGCAATCCTGAGCAATATGGCGAAGGTACCAACTGGTTTAAACTGATGACCAGGACAGCGCCCATACAGGATTATAATGTAAGTTTTCAGTCGGCCCGCGAAAAATCTTCTTCTACGGTTATTGCAGGGTATCTGGAACAGCAGGGAGTACTGATCAATACTTCAACCAAACTGTACTCTTTACGTTATAATGCAGACCTTTCTTTAAGCAATAATAAATTAAAGATAGGGGTTAACGTAGCACCAAGTTATCGACTGGACCACAACAACAGGGTAAGTACCGATGGTGTTGGCGGATGGTTTGAGAACGGTATGGAGGCCAGTCCGTTGGAAACTCCTTATAACGCCGATGGTTCTTTAAAAAGATTTGTAAAATCGCCGGGTATGGTAGATTACATCAACCCGGTAGCCAGGTTTCTAGGTACCAAAGACGATTATATCACTACCCGGATACTGGGAAATGCTTATTTAAACTATGAATTTTTACAGGGCTTAAGCTTAAAAACGAATTTTGGTGTAGATAAAGGTTTTGAAACCCGCAACAATTTTATATCAGGAGTAATTGCACCAACACAAGGAGTACCTACTGCTATCAACCAATCTTTTGATAACGGATCGTACACAGCGGAAGCAAACCTGGTATACAATAAAACCTTTGGGACCGATCATCACATTGAGGCCCTGGGTGGATATTCCGTACAGCAGTACAGGGGATATAGTGCGACCATCAACGGTACCAATTTTCCAAGTGACGATATCCAGTATCTTTCTGCTGCTACCAGCATTACATCGGCTACAAGTGGTTTAAGTGAATATTCCCTGATGTCGACTATTGGCCGGTTAAATTATAATTATAAGGGTAAATACCTTTTGTCTGGAGCCATACGCCGTGATGGTTCATCAAGGTTTGGGGCAAATAAAAGGTATGGTACTTTCCCTTCTGTATCGGCAGGTTGGGTAATGAGTGATGAAAATTTTATGAAGGGCTTTAATTTTGTAGATCTGTTTAAGATACGTGCAAGTTATGGTATTGTAGGAAACAATGCATTCGGAAATTACGAAGCGCTGGCCACTATGGGGCAATCCAATTATATTTTAAATGGCGCATTGGCTTCCGGGCAGGCCATTACCCGTTTAGAGAATGCTGAGCTTGCCTGGGAACGCAACAAACAGTTTGATGTGGGCTTTGATCTTTCTGTTTTAAAGAACCGGGTAAGTATCACTTATGATTATTACCATAAGGTTTCGGACGGACTGATCCAGGACAGGCCTATTCCATGGGCATCCGGCTTCAGGTCGATCTTATTTAATGTTGGGGAGATTGAATTCTGGGGGCATGAGTTTTCTGTAAATTCCGAGAATTTAACGGGTAAATTAAAATGGAACTCCAATTTTAACATCTCATTTGATAGGAACATCATCAACAACCTGGTAGCACCTGGCTTTGTAAGAAGAAATACCGGTGTATCTTCCGATTACTTTCGCCAGCAGATTGGTCACCGCTTAGGTGAGTTTTATGGCTTTGTGTTCCAGGGCCTCTACACGGCTGCTGAAATAGCAGATCCTACAGTAGCCAAGTACAGGAATTCTGCCGAAGGTACCTTGAAAATGAAAGACATCAGCGGACCAAATGGTGTTCCGGATGGCATCATCTCTGATGAATACGACCGTACTTTTATCGGCGACCCGACCCCTGATTTCAATTTTGGGTTTACCAACAATTTTACCTACAAAAACTTCGACCTTAACATTACTATGGCCGGCTCTGTTGGTGGCAAGTTGCTGAATGCGGCCAAATGGGCTTATGCAACCAATTTGGACGGTTCGAGGGTGATGCTGAAAGCTGCTGCAGACCACTGGAGATCGGCAGATAACCCCGGTTCAGGAATTTATCCTACAACCCGATATAGTACAACAGATATGGGGCGTCAGGTGAACAGCCAGTGGGTAGAGAGCGGATCTTATCTGGCAGCAAAAAACATTTCACTGGGCTACCGTTTCAATATGAAAGGTAAAACGCTGCTCCAGAATTTCAGGGTTTATGCATCTGTACAACAGGCTTTTGTAATAACAGGCTATAGTGGGATGAACCCGGAGATCAGCTTTGACGGCACCGATGCTTTTAAAGGAATCGGGGTAGATGAAAATGGCTATCCGGTTCCAAGAACATTTTCAATCGGTATTTCAACAACATTCAGATAGTTCATTTTAGCATAAAAGACATGAAAAAGATATATATCATAATCGCTATACTTGCTGTTACAGCTACCGCCTGTAAACAAAGCCTGTTAGACCTGGCTCCGGAAGACCAGTATACCTCTGCTACATTTTTTAAAACTGAAGCGCAGTTCAGACAAGCCGTTGCCGGGGCTTATGTACCGCTGCGTGATGTGATGACCAACGACTTCCATTCCGCAGAGATGCGCTCCGATAATACCCATTACCAGCCTTTTGCAACCAACCGTGGGGCAGCTTATGTAAACCGTGAAAATATTGACGATTTTGAAAACCTGCCCGGCAATACTTATGTGTTGGCTTTATGGGAACACTGTTACAGGGTAATTTCGAGGGCCAATATTGTGATCGACCGTTTGGCGGGTTTTGAAATGGCTGAAGCGGCTAAGAATAGTATTGATGGGCAGGCGAAGTTTTTACGTGCATGGGGTTATTTTAAGCTGGTAAGGCAGTTTGGTGGAGTTCCATTATACCTGAAAGAACTAAAGACTGCTGATGATGCTTTTGTAAGCCGTTCTACAGAGGCTGAAGTGTATGCGCAGATCATTGCTGATGCATCTGATGCGATAAAGGAACTTCCGAACCCAACATTTGCCAGCAATAAACAAGCTGGTGAGGCCACCAAAGGTGCTGCGACTGTATTGCTGGCCGATGTATATGTGACCTTAAAAAGATGGAAAGATGCAGAAGACTTGTTGGTTACATTACAGCCGATGGGCTATGCGCTGGAGGTTAATTATGCCGATGCGTTTTTACCATCAAAAAAGAACGGCAGGGAATCTATTTTTGAGGTTCAATACTTAGAAGGTACAGCTGCCGGAACTGCACCTAATGCTATACCTTTTATGTTTTTACCAAGAACTACCTCTACTGCCGTGATTACCGGTACCGCTTTTCCGTCGAACAATAAGACTGATGGGGGTTGGAATACCCCTACGCCAGACCTGATCAGCGCTTATGAGCCGGGCGACAAGCGCCTGGATGCTTCAATCGGGATCATTGAAGGCGCATATAATGGAAGTGATGAATTTGTGTATGCGAGTAAAAAAGACATCACTACAGCTACCCCTCCGGCAGCAGGCAAAATAAACCTGCCTTACGTTAAGAAATTTATCCATCCTCCTTTTTTGGCAGCGCTGAATTCCAATGACAACTGGCCAATTTACCGCTATGCGGAAGCTTTATTATTGCTGGCAGAAGCCCGTAATGAGCAAAACAAAGCTACGGCACTGGGACCTTTGAACGAAGTAAGGACCAGGGCTTTTGGGGCTGGTTTAGGTCAGATCTCGACTACCGACCAGACCGCTCTGCGCGCCATTATTTTAAAAGAACGTCGTACCGAACTTGCTTTTGAAAATAAAAGATGGCATGATCTGGTAAGATCGGGAAATGCAGTACAGATCATGAATGCACATGGAATAGCCATAAAGGCTGCGTTTCCATGGCATACGGCAAGCAGTTATAATGTTACTGCAAATAAATTATTGTTCCCGATCCCATCATCGGAAAGAGAATTTAACCCTGCCTTAACACAGAATCCTTTGTAACGAACCAATATAAATTAACCTTTTAAACTAAAAAACATGAAGAATTATCAGACACTTAAAAAAGCATTGTGGGCACTTTTGTTTACAGTAGTCTTATTCAGTTTCAACGATGTATCGGCACAGGTATATGCCAGACTGGAAAGAGAAAATCCCAGTGGCGGAACTGATTATCCGGGAGGATGGCAGCGGCATGAATGGAGTGGGTATGATTATTACATGCGTTTTTACAGCAATTCTGCCTGTACGGTTCCGTTGGTACTAACTTCAGATGTACATTGCGGGATATCCTGGATTGCTTATTACGATGAGGCCTTAAATTATGGCGGTACATTTATCAGCGAGGCCACAGAGGGCACCGGACAAACAGAAATTTATTTAGGCTTTATTTTAACGTATGATTTGTGGTATGACAGTTATAACACAGGCTGGGGGCTTCAGAATGCTTTTGGGGGAGGCTTTGCTGATGGGGTGACCTATGTTGGGATAAAAAATTGAAATGTATAAAAAGCTTAAACGTACCTGTTGTATGGCCATAGTGGTCATGGTACTTATACCTTTTAAAAAGCTTGCCGCACAGGAAAAACCAATTTCTATAAACTGGAACAATACCATTGCGGTTTCTAAAACCACACCTACACTGCAGGTAGTATATAACCCCATGTTGCGTGCAAATTCACCAATTCATAAAGCTACTTTTGAGGCTTTAAAAAACATGGGTGCCAATTATGTGCGTTATGTACCCTGGTTTCCCTACCCTAAAGCAGCGGTTGTTGAACTGAAGGCCCCAACTGCTACTGAAACCTTCTGGGATTTTCAATATGCTGACCCTGCTGTGATCGATTTTATGGAAGCCACGAAGGGACATCCGGCTGTAATAAATTTTAGTACTATACCAGTATGGATGTTCAAAACGGCTAAACCTGTTGAGCACCCTGATGATCCCGATTTACCTTTCTGGGAATATAATCAGGGCAAAGAACTGCGTGATACAACCTGCAAGGAGGTTGCAGATTATTTTGCAAGAGTTTTTAGCTGGTATACCAGGGGTGGTTTTACCGATGAACTTGGCAAATTTCACAAATCTGGACACCACTATAAATTTCCTTACTGGGAAGTATTAAATGAACCGGATCTGGAGCATCGGATGTCGCCCCAGCTGTATACCAAAATTTATGATGCAGTTGTTAATGAGCTCAAAAAGATCGCTCCGGAAACAAAATTTGTAGGAATCTCTGTTGCACACGAAACGGATCCGCAGTGGTTTGAGTTTTTCCTTAATCCTGCCAACCATAAATCCGGCGTGCCTCTTGATGGCATTTCCTATCATTTTTATGGCCGCCCGGCCTCTATAGACCAGCAGATCGACAGCTATCAATATTCTTTTTTTGACCAGGCCAATGGTTTTTTGGACCGTGTAAGGTATATAGAGAATATCCGTAAACGCCTTGCCCCAAATACATTTACGCAGATCAACGAAATCGGAAATATTCTGCAGAACAGGGATTATAAGGGTGTGATACCTGATGGATACTGGAACCTGTCGGGCGCCATGTTTGCCTATCTGTATGTAGAGCTTAGCAAAATAGGTATTGATGTAGCCGGTGAATCGCAACTTGTGGGTTATCCTACGCAGTTTCCTGATGTATCGATGATGAACTGGAAAAACGGAAAACCTAACGCAAGATACTGGGTGCTGAAACTGTTGAAAGATAATTTTGGTCCAGGTGATAAGTTGGTTGCGGCGAATTCCTATAGTCCTGATGTGGTTGCACAGGCATTTATAACCGCAAGCGGTAAAAAACTGTTGCTCATCAACAAAACAAATAAAGTGGTTAACCTTAAAGTCACCGGGATGGAAGGTGCTAAACTGCAGACCGTAGACGTTTCGACAGGGGACAATCCTATTGCAGAAGGTGAAATAAAGGGCAACGCCTTCCTGGTAAAACCCTTTTCTGTTACCATTATTAAAATAAAAGATTAAAATGGAAAGGATAGCCTTTAAAATGACCTTGCTTGAGGGCCATGTTGACGAGTATAAGAGAAGACATCAGGAAATATGGCCCGAAATACCCGCTTTGTTAAAACAAGCGGGTATTTCAGCGTATTCTATTTATTTGGATGAGCAGACAAATACACTTTTTGCCACGTTAAAGCTAACCGACAGCGCACAGCTCGATTGGCTTTCACAGCAACAGCAGATGCGTGAATGGTGGAAATATATGAGTGATATTACCCTGAGTGATGCAGAGGGAGTTCCTGTTCTGACTACTTTAAACGAACTGTTCCATCTGGCCTGATCTTACAATTAATTAAAAATAATATAATTGAACCCTCAACCTAACCATATATGCCGAACCTGAACCGAAGAAAATTTATACAGATCAGCTCCCTGGTTGCAGCAAATATGGCTGTATTTAGCTTAAACAGTAAAGCCAGCATTTTTGATGAAAAACTGACTGAAGAAGAACTGACTTTAAAGCTCCTGAAAGCTGGGTTTACGAACCCGCCCGATAGTGCTAAAGCCTCTTGTTACTGGTGGTGGTTTAACAGCCTGGTAGATGAGGAAGGGATTAGTTTGGACCTTGCTGAATTTAAAGCAAAAGGTATGGGCGGCGTATTGCTGATCAACTCGATCAGCGGGTTTGGCAGTGGCCCGATCCCTGAAGGCCCGAAATTTTTATCGGATGAGTGGCGTTCACTTTTTAGGCATGCTTTAAAAGAGGCCGACAGGCATGGCATTGAGGTAGGGGTAAACCTGAGCACTGGTTGGGCAATGGGGGGCGCCTGGATTAAACCGGAAGATTCAGGGAGGTGGTTGCTGCAGGCCAAAACAAGGCTGAGCGGTCCGGCCCGTTTTTCCGGAAAACTCCCTTTGCCCGGTAGCAGGGATGGTTATGACAATGCCAAACAGCTTTTTATAAAAGATTATATTGACCTGCCGATGGAACAGCTGGATTACAGGGATACTTCGGTAGTGGCTTATAAGGAAATTCCGGGTGCACTGTCGTTAAAAGATGGCGACCGTGCCAGATCATTTGCAGCAAAAAGCAACCGGCTCGATGCAAGCAGCCATGCGGAAGCCGCAGAGGTAATGGAGCCGACTTTGTTGCCATGGACGGCCTCGGCTGATGATAAGCCTGTTTCTTCTTCGGATGTGATAGACCTGACTTCGAAGGTAACGACAGACGGGCAGCTGGAATGGGATGTGCCAGAAGGGAACTGGATCTTGATCAGGACGGGGCATCGGATGACCGGCGCGCGTACTGCCTATGCATTGCCTGAAGCGGCAGGGCTGGAGATCGACTGGCTGGATAAGAAAGGGGTAGAGCGGCAGTTTGAACATCTGGGCAATATCCTGCTGAAAGAAGCAGGGGAGTTTAAAGGCAAATCGCTGAAGTATTTTCATGACGATAGTTTTGAAGATGGCTTTCCGAACTGGACATCAGAATTTTTAAAACATTTTAAAGGGTACCGTGGCTATGATGCCACGCCTTACCTGCCTGTTTTTGCAGGTGTGGTAATAGACAGTGCGGAAATATCTGAACGCTTTTTATACGATTACCGGAAAACGGTAGCAGATTGTATGGCCGATGGGCATTATAAACGTTTTGCAGAACTATGTCATGAAAATGGCTTGCAGGTACAAAGCGAGGCTGGTGGGCCCAGCTGGTCAGGTACGATGTGTATGGATGCGCTTAAAAATCTTGGTCGCATGGATTTGCCGATGGGCGAATTCTGGCAGGGTAAAACATTTGTACAGCATGACCAGAACCAGGTAGGAAAGCTGGTGGCTTCGGCAGCTCATATTTATGGCAAAAAAAAGGTTTCAGCTGAAGCGCTTACTTCATTTAAGCCGCATTGGAGTGATTCGCCCGAAAGCCTGAAGCCGGTGGCCGACCGTGCTTTCTGCGAAGGTATAAACCGTTTTGTGATCCATACTTCAACCGCTACACGTCCACGCGACGGCAAACCCGGATATGAATATGGTGCAGGCACACATTTTAACAGGAACATCACCTGGTGGGAAAAAGCAGGTTCTTTTCTGGATTATGTGAACCGCTGTCAGTATTTGTTACAGTCGGGCCTTTTTGTGGCCGATGTGCTTTATTACAATGGCGACTGGGCACCAAACCTGGTAGCACCCAAACGTACCGACCCGGCTTTAGGGAAAGGCTACGACTATGATGTATGCAATGAGGAGGTGCTGCTAACCAGACTGAGTGTAAAAAACAAACGGATCGTATTGCCCGATGGCATGAGCTATGCGCTTATGGTATTACCTGAAGTAAGTTTTATGCCCTTACCTGTAGCCAAAAAAATCAGGGAACTGGTAAAGGCCGGGGCTACCATTATTGGCCCTAAACCGGTAAAAGATCCGGGTTTAAAAAACTATCCGCAATGCGACCAGGAACTGGATCAAATAGCTGAGGAGATTTGGGGTTCTGCTGCGGTGATTACGGGCCAGACTGTCCGTGCTGTTTTATTGAACAAAGGCATAGTTCCAGATTTTGAATATACAGGTGAAGCCAATTACATTGATTTTATTCACCGTACTACAAAAGACGCGGAGATATATTTCCTGGCCAATCGTAAAGAAGCTGCTGCTAAAACTACCTGTACGTTCAGGGTGAGTACAGGTTACCACCCCCAGCTGTGGGATGCTGTAAGTGGGCGCATCTTGCCCATGCCGGTATATAAAGCAGCTAAGGGCAGGATTGCAATCGAATTTGATTTTCTACCACACCACTCCATATTTGTGATCTTTGTGAAATCGGCCAGGCCTGTTTTAAAGCCAGCTGATGAATGGCTGTTCCAGGGCAGATTGGGTTTAGCGCTCTTACAGGAAATCAAGGGCACTTGGGAAGTAAGTTTTGACCCCAAATGGGGCGGGCCTGAAAGGGTAACCTTTAATAGTTTACAGGACTGGAGCAAAAGTGAGGATGAGCGGATCAGGTATTATTCGGGAAAGGCCATATACAGAAAACAGTTTGACCTGGATATGCCATTGGCGAAAGGAAAACAATTATTTCTGGATCTGGGGGTAGTTAAAAATATTGCCAGTGTAAAGCTGAACGGTAAAGACCCGGGAACCATATGGACTGCGCCCTGGATGGTGGACATCAGCGGAGCACTTAAAACTTCGGGTAACCAGCTGGAAATAGAAATCATCAACCTTTGGCCGAACCGTTTGATCGGGGATGCTGCATTGCCCATTGAAAAACGGTTGACAAACACCAATATCATCTTTAAAAAAGAAGATAAACTGTTATCTTCAGGTTTGCTTGGCCCGGTCAGCATTCAGGTCCGCTAGTTGATTGGCCATTTTCTGCTTGTGCTGGTATCTGAAAATAAAATTTATTGCATCAAATTCAAAAGTATTTGAACCAAAACTGAAACTCATTTAAGCAGGATTCTTATAAATTCGCTTTGATATGTCAAGATGTCAAGTGAATTTATAAAGTAATTGAATATGAGTTTGAGGATAAACAACAATGCAAAGATAATTTTTGTCATTTTATTTTTATTGATTACTTCAGGTAATTTACATGCGCAAAAGGACCCTTATCAAACTACATTACAGTCTTTATGTGATGTATTACTTACCACGCAGATCAACGGACCAACTGATCCAAACTTTGGTGCCCTGGTTTGTCCCTCACTAAATCCGGAAAACCACCCCATACACTCGCGTGCAGCAGAGGCCGTATATCCTTTTGCAATTGCCTATAAGCTTACCAAGGAAGTCCGATATCGTGATGCAGCTATTAAATTGGGCAACTGGCTGATAAAAATCCAACAAACCGAAGGCAAAAACACAGGGGGCTGGAGTGAAAGCTGGCCCGATCCGGAACAAAAAGGCTGGCATGGAACAACCACCGATCAATTGATCTCACTGGCTGGTGCATATGCTATTTTGAAACCCTGGCTTAGTGCTGCCGAAATTGAAAAATGGAACCAATCCATGAGTATGGCTGCTGATTATATTGTTGCAACCTTTCCCATTGGAAATATCAATTATAATCCCACTGGCGCTGCCACTTTATTGTACACCTACAAAGTTGCCAGTAAGCCCAAACAGCGCTGGTTGATAAAGGCCGATTCCTTAATGCATACCAGCACTTTAAACTACGTTACCGCTGATAATTTTTTGAGCGGTGAGGGCAAGGGCGTAGATGAAGGATACAATATGGCCCAAAGCATCGGTTATATTGCACTTTATGCCATTTTGAAAAACGATTTGCAGATTAAACAAATTGCCGCCAATTTACTTAAAACACATGCACTATTTGTATATCCCAATGGATCTATTGATAACTCGTGGGGTACACGATCGTTCAAATGGAATTATGAAAGCGGAACAAAAACTGCTCCTGGCGTATATTTCAGTTTCGCTTTGCTGGCCGATATGGACCCGGAATTTGGAGCTGCAGGATTAAAATGCCTGGACTATTTAAATACAAGGGCGATGCAGGATGGCTGGATTGGTTATGGTCCGCATGCCGCAGAACATGCCAGCAGTTCTCCACCCTGCAATTATTCTACTTTTGCCAGAGCCCAGAGTATTGCATTGGCCATTGAATATGGGCCAAAAACAAAAATACAGGCTAAATCCCCCTCGTCCAGTCAAGACCACAACTGGTATAAATTTTTCCCGGACATGAAAGTAGCTGTTATCCGTACTGCTAAAATGATGGCTACGGTATCTGCTTATGGAGAAATAAGAAGGTACCCACGCGAATCTGTATGCCGGGGTGGCAGCATTACAAACCTGTGGTACGATGGATTTGGTACAAATGGTTTTATGCAATCTTCATCTTCTTCATCGTACCAGAGGATTGAAGAGTTACATATGCCTATTGAAAAGGACCTGTTGTCATTAACACCGAGGGTTGGGTTTACAAAGGACACCACTTACTACTCCAATATATTTGAGGCAGATGCCAGAATGAATGTATTGAAGGAATCTGATCATGTTAAAGTAGTAGCTGCTGGTTATATGCAAACGATTAAAGGCGTAAAATCTAATACCAGCTACAATTTAACACAAGGGTTTTATGAGGGGTATCTCACAAAAGAGTTTACAGTTACGGGAGAAAGTCAAAAATATAGCATTGTTGAGCCTATTGTAAAAGATAAAGGGACTACTTTTAAGCTGAAAAACGACAGTACCGTAGTGATAAAAACAGCTGCTTCAGATGCTGAATGGGAATTAAGCGTGATAAGCAGCACCATTCCCTATAAAATAACACTTGGCGCAAATGCAGACAAATACTGGTCTCCATTTCCAGGGGTAAATGCTTATCCGGTTGTGATCAGTTTCAACACGGTTTCAGCTGCACCTCAAACTTTAAAAATATTTCTTGGTAAAAAATAACAGCACAATTATGATTTTAAGAACTCAGACCATTCAGATCATCTCTTTTTTAGGGCTGGTTACCATGGGTTTTCAGGTACTTGCTCAAAAGCAGGAGAAGCCAAACGTATTGTTTATCGCTGTTGATGACCTGAAGCCTATTTTAGGTTGTTATGGCGATCGGTTGATTAAAACACCCAATATAGACCGGTTGGCAAAAATGGGTACGGTTTTTAAAAGCAACTATTGCCAGCAGGCAGTTTGCGGTCCAACCAGAGCGAGTATCATGACCGGAATGCGCCCTGATATAACCAAAGTATGGGATTTGAAAACAAAGATGAGGGATATGAATCCTGATATTCTGACCATCCCGCAATACTTTGCCAGTCAGGGATACTCCACGCAGGCTATCGGTAAGATATATGATCCAAGATGTGTGGATGAGGATTTAGATAAACCAAGCTGGACCGTTCCACATTACAGAACAGATAAAAAATATTATGCTGCCTCTACCGGACAGCCTGTTTTAAATTATTATCAGGGAAAAGAGATTAAATCACTGGTTGAAAAACGCAGGGCTGAGGCTAAAGGAAAGATCATAACCGATCAGGAATTGTTGGCTACGATCAAACCATCGGTAGAATGTGTGGATGTACCCGATCAGGCATATATTGACGGAGCCAACATCCTGCAGGCAAAGGATATTTTAACAACACTCCAAAAGAAAAGCCAACCCTTCTTTTTTGCCGTAGGCTTTGCCAAACCTCATTTGCCCTTTAATGCACCGAAGAAATACTGGGACCTGTATCAGCGGGAGGATATGCCGGTTGCAGCGTTTCAGGAAAAATCTAAAAATGCAGTGGATGTAGCTTACCACAATTCGGGGGAACTCAGGGCTTATTCAGATATTCCGGATTTATTATCTTTTACTGATCAGAAAAGCTATGGGCTAACTTTACCCATAGCTAAACAAAAAGAACTGATACATGGATACTATGCAGCGGTTTCTTATGTAGATGCACAGGTAGGCATCTTATTAAATGCCCTGGACTCACTGGGTTTAAGTAAAAACACGGTCATTGTACTTTGGGGCGACCACGGATGGCATTTAGGCGATCATAACCTTTGGTGCAAACATTCCGATTTTGAACAGGCCACCCGTAGCCCTTTGATCTTTTCAGCTCCAGGTATTAAATCCTCCGCCACTACTTCCCTTTCAGAATTTGTAGATGTTTTTCCTACGCTTTGCAATTTAGCCGGTATTCCGGTGCCCCAGCATTTAGAGGGTACCAGTCTGGTTCCATTGATGCGAAATCCTGCCTCTTCGATAAAGGAATTTGCGATCAGCCAGTATCCCCGAAGTTCAAATGCTGTGGAAACACAACGAATGACAGACGCTTCAGCGAAGGTTATGGGTTATTCACTTCGCACAAAAAGATATCGTTACACGATATGGATGGAGAATTTCAGGAGTAACCAGGCATTTAAGGCTACCGCTGTTGTTGGTGATGAATTGTATGATTATCAGAAGGACCCGCTTGAAAAAATAAATGTAGTGAAGGATAGAAATTATGCACTGATCGCCAAAAGTTTAAAGGATAAAATGATCAGGTATTTTCATAGTAAAGAAAAGCCGTAAAAGCTATAAAGCGAAAAAGAGCCTGATCATAATTATGATCAGGCTCTTTTTATTATAGATGTACTGGTCTGAATGTTAAGGATTCCACCATAACCTGGTCGTCACTTTATCTGGGCCACCTAGCTTACTAAGTCCCGATGCCAAGCCACCGGCATTGGCAGAGGCTTCGATAGGAGGATAGGTGAGTCTTTTAACACTGCCTGGGTCATTAGCCGGTGCATCTGTATTGTCAGAGTTTAAGCGGGGATATAATCTGGGGAAACCTGTTCTTCTTACTTCTGCCCAGGCCTCTAGTCCATATGGATAAAGTGCCAGCCATTTTTGAGTACCAATCTGTTCCCGTTGTACTGCTTCAGTGCTGCCAAAAGCAACCGGACTGCCCGCCATTGCAGGTGTATTGTAAATGTCTCCCAGGGCTGCTGGTGTGCTTGTGCCGGATTTGTAAGTATTAATGATCGTAGGATCTGTTACGCCCCATTGTGCCATGGAAGCATCAATGCCTTGCTGATAATAGCTTTGTGCTGTACCTGTTCCTGCAGTCCAGTTGTTCAGCTTAGCCTCGGCTAATAAAAATAAGGTTTCTGATGCGGTAAAAATTGTATATGGCGTTACACCACGGTTAGCGAAACCAAATGAAGAATTGATATTGCTATTGTTGGCAACGTTGTTTTGTGCAATACCAATTTGCACTTGCGACAATCCATTTCTGATACCTTTGTAAGCCCCTGTGCTGGTTGGGTCAAAAAACTTTTGCAAACGGGGGTCGTTATAGCCTTTTAATACACTTTCCATAGCAGCACTCATACGGAACTCGCTAAAATTTGAAATGGAAGCCGTAAGATGTGGAGTGGTTAAGCTCGTCTTCATCAGCGCATTATCTGCGTTAGTAGTGATCATCCCGCCAGCAGCGGCAATAGCAGCTTCTGCCTGTTGACGGGCCAGATCAGGTGCCTTTTTAGATACCCGCATAGCGGCCCTCAGCCAAAGTGAATTACAGAATTTAGTCCATTTCTTTACGTCACCACCATAAATCAGATCACCTTTTTCGAAATATCTGGTAGTACCGCTATAGGCCGATAAGGTAGCATTGGCTTCTTTCAGCAATTTAAAGAAATCTTTATAAATGTCTTCCTGGCTATCGTACAATACTTCGGTGCTGCCGTTACCTGCCTGAGTGTAAGGGATGGCACCCCAGTTATCTGTTACAGGCATAAACATAAACACTTTCCATACTTTGGCAATCGCGTATTTTATAGGGTCCTGAAGTGCGCCTCCATCCTTGGTTTGTTCCATTACCACACTGAGCTGGGCATTGGCATTGCTATAAAAATGCGTCCATCCATCATTAAGCCAGTTACCTACCATCACATTTCTGTCCGATTCGGCAGATTGTGAGGTGTTGGAGAAATATTGAGCTTGTGCATCTGAATAACGGTTTGCAAACCGCTGGAAAGGGGTAGCGCCGGCATTAGTTGTATTGGGGCCAAATGTGCCGCGATATTGCGCTGCAGAAAATATGTACTCGAGTGTTGCATTGTCAATGGTTGAAATTTTGGTGCCATCTGTATTTAACTCCTCGAAATTTTTGGTGCAGGAGCTTAAAGTTCCTGTAATCATTAAAAAACATAATATATGTTTGATGTTGAATGTTTTCATTTTATATAGTTTAAAAGACGGTTAAAAAGTAAGATTTAGCGATACACCGAATGAGCGTGTGGTTGGCGGAGAAAAAGCTTCGATACCTACAGTGGCATTTCCACTTCCAATTACCTGCTCAGGATCAAAACCATCGGCACGGTTCAGCAAAAAGAACAGGTTACGCCCTGTTACCGAAATACTTGCCGACTGGAAAGGTTTGCCATTTAAAAGTTTGCCACTCAGGTTATAGCCCAATACAAACTCTCTTAAACGGATGTTAGATGCATCGTAGGTGAAAACCTCGCCGGCAGGTGTGTTTCTTCCTCCCACTTTTTTCCAGTACTGCTCTGCAGTAATCTGTTTGTTATTTTTGCTGCCATCCGCAAATACACCATCAAATATAAAGCCATCGCGGTTTTCAGCGGTTTTTGCGGCTACACCATCTGCATAGATATTGGCATTGGTAAATGAGGATACCACACCACCCATACGGGCACTGATGACAAAGCTGGTGAAAAAGTTTTTGTACGAAAACCTGTTGATCACGCTACCCATCCAATCGGGGCGGGTATTACCTACATATACGTCCTGGGCGCCGCTAATTACAGGAAGACCATTTGCATCTACAATAATTTGCCCATTTGCATTGCGCACATAGCCACGGCTATACAATTCGCCAAAAGGTTTGCCTTTTACTATTTTAACTGTGTTCATGAAATCGCCCCCGGTGGTCAGTAAAAACTCATTCAGGGTAGGAGATATCTCTAATACTTTATTGTTGTTTTTAGCGTAGTTAACAGCTATGTCCCATTTAAAATCTTTGGATTTTACTGGCGTACCATTTAAGGTAAGCTCTATACCATCGTTTTTAATGTTACCGGCATTGATGTATTGGCCGGCCCAGCCAGAACCTGCTGGTAGTGTTATGGCCAGCAATTGATTTTTAGAGTTGCTGTTGTACCAGGTGAAATCCAGTCCCAAACGGTTGTTTAAAAATTTGGTTTCTAAACCAAATTCCTGGGCCGTAGTTAATTCGGGTTTTAGTCCAGGTATTGGTTTGTTGGCATCCCGGCCAATGGTAACACTGTTACCACCCTGAAATGAAGTGTAGGTTTGGCTCAGGTTATAAGGGTCAGCATCGTTACCTGTTTGGGCAAAAGAGCCCCGTAATTTCACAAAGCTGATAAGGTCAGGCAGTTTGAACATTTCAGAAATAAGGGCACTAAGACCTACCGATGGGAAAAAGTAACTGTTGTTTTCTTTTGGCAGAGTTGATGACCAATCGTTTCTGCCTGTAGCAGTTAAGGTTAAATAATTTTTATAGCTCAGATCGGCTGTTGCATAAAGTGCCTGTTTTTCTTTCTGATAAATACTTCTGGTTGGGGTTGAACCATTGGTATTGCCTACTGTAAATAAATTTTCAATGATCAGACTATTGTTTCTGATCCCTGTAGTGACAATGTTGTTTTTTTGGATATTGCCACCAAAATTGGCACTTAAAGTAAAATCAGGCGAGAGGGTCTTGTTGTAAGAGAATAGAAAATCGTGGTTGATCTCTCTTACATCTCTTGTGCTCAACTGGTAATTGCCTGATGGTGCAATAATATAGGTGTCGTTATACCATTTAAATTCTCCATTATCTGTATATCTGTCTATACCAGAACGCAGCATCACGCTTAACGATGGTAAAATTTTATAGGTTAATGCCGCAAAGCCGGTTAATCTGTTCCTTTCCTCATCAGCAAGGTTGCGGTTTTTTGCCCAATATGGATTGGCGGCAGCTGTAGCACCCGGGTTCCAGTAGTTTTGGCGCAAAAAGCCTGAACCAGTAACATAATCATAATTCAACAGATCTTCCGGGGCTATATTAATTGGTACGCGGTAAATGCTAAAGTTGGGGTTGTCGCTACTGCCACCAACGGCTGGGCGGTTTGCGATATCCTGGTTCAGGTAGGTCGCTTTGATATCCGCAGTAAACCGTTCCCCAAGTTTTCCGCTGGCCCTTAAGTTAAAATTATGCCGCTTCAATTTGTTGTTGTCTACAATACCTGTTGCATCGGTATTGGTATAAGAGAAATAAACCTGTGCCTGCTCTGTGCCAGCATTTAAAGCAATGCTGTTTACCAGGTTGGTTCCATTGGTATAAAAATCTCTATAATTATTTGGGTGAGCAACATAGGCATTAGTTTTTCCGGCATCGGCGGGGTCTTTACTCCAGGTTGGTACCATTCTCCCGTCAAGTTTTGGTCCCCAGCTTTGTTCGCCCGACGCACTGAAAATTCCTGAAGCACCCTGACCGTATTCGGTTTGGAATTTCTGTAAAAAAACAGGTTTTTCTATTTGCAGGCCACCTGTATAGCTGATGCCTACGCCTTTACGTTGTTTGCCTTTTTTTGTGGTAATGATAATTGCCCCGTTAGAAGCCCTGCTTCCGTATAAGGCCGTAGCTGAAGCACCTTTTAAAACGTTGATGGATTCGATATCATCTGGATTGATGCTTGATGCGCCATCTCCTGCATCTCTGCCGTCATTAACCCGGGTTGCCTGGGCACCGGAATTGTCAATAGGTACACCATCTACCACCATCAGCGCCTGGTTATTGCCACTGATAGAACGGTCGCCACGTAAAGTTATTCTTGACGAGCCACCTAAACCTGATGAGGAGCGGACCACATCAAGCCCTGCTACCTTTCCTGAAAGGGAGTTCACTACGTTCAATTCCCTCGCTTTGGTGAGTTCCTCGGTACTTACCGTTTGGGTAGAATATACCAGGGTTTTCTTTTCTTTAGTAATACCTAATGCAGTAACTACTACTTCATTCAATGCTTTGCTATCGCTGATCAATACAACATGTAAAGTGCTGCCATTCACTTGTTTTTCTTGTTGTATATAACCGAATATAAGAAAATACCAGTGTTGCGGTGGAGGGTGCGTTAATAGAAAATTTACCGTTTGGATCAGTTGTCGTAACGGTTTTGGTGTTTTTTACGGTTACTGTAACACCCGGTAATGGCAGCTGCATCTCATCTGCAACGGTGCCTTTAACCTGGGCCAGCGCAATTGCAGAAATACAGCAAAGTCCAAATAGTAAGAATAGTTTTCTTTTCATAACTTAAATAGTTTGGTTAGAGAAACAAACCTATTCATCGCCATGCGTTTAAAGTTTAGGTTTTGGTTTTTTTGATTTAAGTTTTGGGCACTTAAATTATATTTTAGCAAGTCTCGGAACTTCTGTGGCGTGAAAAAACATCTGGCTGATTATAGACTGCCATTGGGCAGAAAGTAAGATTTTACTGTTTCTTGTGGTATTGTTTTGAAAATGTCACAGGATGTATTTAACTTCAATCCAATTATTAACAGAAAGAAGAATTTGGAAGACACGATAAAAGGTTTGGTACCTCATGTATTGAGTTTCATTGTGAGTGAATATTGCAAGTATGGTTTTTTACTGGCTTATGAAAAGGATTTATCTGATTTGAAAGGCTTGATTGAACCGGATTCTATTGCAGCTGAAGATTTTGAATTGCTGGAGGCTGTAGACGATGAGGTTGTGCAGCTGCTGCTGAATTCGATAGATAAGGTGATCAACTGCTCTAAAACTTTTTTCATGATCAATAACCTGGATGAGTTTGAGGTGATGGAGAATGAAGAATACAATCAACTGGCCTCTGATAATTATTACATTTATATTATTGACTGGGAAAACAAGGATTATAATGATGTATTGATTAATTTAAATGCAGTTTATTTTACGATAGCCAGGTTGCTATACCATACTGCAAGTCAGTTAAGGCTTAAAGAAATTGAACTTCCTGATGAATTTTATGATGATGAGTTTCTGGACAAATATTCGGATTTGCTGGACCATAAGGTGATTGCAAATGATAAGAATGTGGCTTTACTATATGACCTGATTGCAGATCTGAATGCCGACCTGCTGGATATTGACCGTTTATCTTAATTTTTTTCAATTGTATTCATGAATGCTTAAGCATTTTATCTAAGTTTGAGGATTATAAATACCAAAAAATGTCAGATCAGAAAAAAGAAATATTCGACAGTGTAGCACAGCGTTTAAAAATTGAGGGTTTTAATGTGGTTAACCGCGATGAGACCCGTCCCTGGGGTGGTTTTTTTGTAATCGATGAAGAACAGGCACAACAGTTTGCCAATGTATATTTTGACAAGCTAAATGTTGACGATTTAAAAATTTCAGGTAAACTGAGCCCTAAAATATTAATTGTTGCCCCAAATACCAGGCTTTCGTGGCAGTACCATCACCGTCGTGCAGAAATCTGGAGGGTGGTGAACGGAACTGTAGGGGTAAGTACCAGCGATACAGATGAGCAGGGCCCCGTGCAGCAACTTGCACCAGGACAAACCATTAAATTAAAACAAGGAGAACGTCATCGTTTAATTGGGTTGGACGATTGGGGTATCGTTTCGGAAATATGGCAGCATACTGACCCTGAAAACCCCTCGGACGAAAATGATATTGTAAGGGTTCAGGATGATTTTGGCAGGTAATATTCGTTAATATCCTATATGATAATTTTATTATTTTTTCTCTTACACTGGTTTCTTTCCCTCTTTTCCCAAACCTTTTTTCTGCATCGGTATGCTTCGCATAAGATGTTTAAAATGAATACTTTTTGGGAGAAGTTTTTTTATATCATCACTTTTTTATCACAGGGCTCTTCTTTTTTGAATCCACGTGCTTATGCCATTCTACACCGGATGCATCACGCGTTCAGTGATACAGAAAAAGACCCTCACTCCCCTCATTTTGTAAAAGATGTTTGGGGAATGATGATTCAGACCAAGAACATTTACCTCAATTATTCGAAGTACAATGTGGAGCCTGAAGAACAGTTCAGGGATAAATATCCATCCTGGCCATTGATTGATAAGATAGGTGATTCCTGGATTACAAGGATCATTTTTATCAGTTTTTATATATGGTTCTATGTTGTTTTTGCTACTTCATGGTGGATGTTTTTACTGCTTCCTATCCATTTTTTAATGGGCCCGATACATGGTGCTATTGTAAACTGGTGCGGACATAAATATGGTTATTCCAATCATGACAATGATGATCATAGTAAAAATTCACTGCCATTTGACTTTTTGATGCTTGGAGAGTTGTTTCAGAACAATCACCATAAAAAACCAAACAGCCCTAATTTTGCTTCACGCTGGTTTGAATTTGACCCTACTTATCCTGTTATGAAACTGATGCACTGGATGCGGATCATAAAAATCAGAAAAACAGACCATTAGATTTTAACATAAAAAAGCAGTGCAATTTTTGAAAGCACTGCTTTTTTATATTAATTCCGGACTTGCTATCCCAACGGAGTTAAATACTGTGTATAGGAATAGCCTTCTTCGCCCTGGTCGGTTTTAATTTGCCACCATTGGTCGTTAGCCTTACTTACAAGTGTTACAACTTCATTTCTGGCTGCCTTCCCAACAATATCATCGTTTGTACTTGGTCCTTTGCGGATGTTTAAATTAGAGCTGTTGGTGGTTACCTTTAATTTGCTACCTTCTGTTACCCCGGCAACGCTGTTGATGTTCATAACCAGGTCGCCAGATGCATAATTTGGATCCAGGCGTTCATAAGTATCCCATAGCTGTTGTTTTACAGTACCGCTGGTTGCTCCATCAATATAGAGTACCCCATCCTGTTCACGTACATTTAAGTTGCTGACACCGGCAGTTGTGGCGGTGTCTATCAGTTCTTTATATTTATCTTGTAAAGCCATTTTTTGTTCCTCCTCAATTATTTGATAACCAGTTGGGTATTGTCTACTTTTTTAGGTTTTAAGGCCTGCAGTGCCATCATAAGTTTCTGGAGACTGGCTTTCTGGATTTCTCCTTTTAGGGTAATTACACCTGCTGATACCGTTGCGTTAACAGTTGGGAAATCTTTGGTCGCATCTTTAACAGCTGCAGTAAGTGGATCGTCCATGGCAATCGCTACAGGAGCTGCAGGTCTTACAGTAAGATTGTTTACCACTGATTTTACGCCCATAATGGTGGCCGCAGTCTTGCCAAGATCTTCTTTTGCGGCCTCATTTGTCACTTCTCCGCTAAGCGTAGCCACGCCATTATCAACGGCCACTGTAGTACCTGAAGCATCTGGTTTTGCCTGTATTGCAGTTTCAATAGCGGCCTTAACATCTGCATCTTTTGGTTTGCTTTTGCAGCTGGTAAAGGCTGTACCCGCAATGGCGATTACCATTACGGCCATCATTAATTTGTTCATTAAGTTTTTCATAGATATGTATTTATTATTAGATAATCTATAACAGGATATCAAAAAGGGATAACAGTTAAGGTTAAAAAATGTTTAGGAAAGAGAGGGAAATGTTTTATAGATAGTGGCCTGGAATTTGCTGATGTTAAGCTGCTTTCATTATTGTTTATTAAATAAATAAAATATGAAATTTTCAATGTTAACAACTGCATTGGCCCTGGCCATTTTATTTCAGGGCTGTGTAAGTAATAAAAAATACAGCGAGCTGCAATCAAAATATGATGAGCTGCAGCAGCGAAGCCGGGAGCTAAACCAAAAATACCAGGGCAGTCAGCAGGATCTTTCCGGATCTTCATCGCGGGTTAAGAGCCTTGAAGAACAGATTGCTGCCGAACAGAAAAATGCAGCAGCTCTGCAGGCGGCGTTAAATAAGTGCTTAACCTCATCAAACCAGGGGAATGTAAACATTTCAAAATTGGTGGATGAGATCAATTCTTCCAATAAATATATCCAGCACTTGGTAAATACCAAGAACAAAAGCGACTCGCTGAATATGGTGCTGACCAATAACCTTACCCGTTCTTTAAGCCGGGAGGAGTTGAGGGATGTAGACGTTCAGGTGCTCAAGGGTGTGGTATATATCTCACTTTCCGACAATATGCTTTACAAATCGGGTAGTTACGAGATTTTACCTAAAGCAGGGGAAACCTTAAGTAAAATTGCCAAGATTATTAAAGATTACCGAGATTACGATGTGCTGATAGAGGGTAATACAGATAATGTACCCATCTCTATGGTAAATATCCGTAACAACTGGGATTTAAGTGCGTTAAGGGCATCTTCTGTTGTGCAGGCGCTGCAAAATACTTATGGAGTTGATCCGAAACGGTTAACCGCAGGTGGAAGGGGGGAATACAA
The DNA here is from genome assembly GCF_000023825.1 of Pedobacter heparinus DSM 2366. NCBI lineage: Bacteria > Pseudomonadati > Bacteroidota > Sphingobacteriia > Sphingobacteriales > Sphingobacteriaceae > Pedobacter > Pedobacter heparinus. The sequence goes on along the minus strand of NC_013061.1, from coordinate 4,143,565 downwards.
TCCGCTGGCAGCCAATGATACAGAGGCTGGTAAGGCAAAGAACAGGCGTACCCAGATTATCATTACGCCAAAACTTGACCAGTTTATGGATTTGATAGGAAAAGCTCCGGATACAGCTAAAGAATAACAAATAAAAGGCTCGCAATCAGGTGAGCCTTTTATTTTATACCTGTTGGACAGTTAGACTGTTTTAAGGCGTTTATAAAAATAAGCAGTCAGCAACATCAAGGTAGACAATCCAATCCACAAAGTGTTGTAACCATACTGCTCTGCAATGTAAAAACCTGCGGTAGGACCAACTACCTGGGCTACAGACCAGCTTAACATGTAGCCTGCAGCATATAACCCCCTGTTAAACTCATTTGCTCTGCTCATTACAAATGTATTTACAAATGGGAGTGTAAACATTTCGCCCAGTGTAAATAAAATAAGGCATAATGCACCCAGAAATACCGGATTGCCAAAAGGCAGCATCAGCAGCAGGAACGAAGCAGCGATAAGTAAAACACCAATAACGATAAAGAACATGGGCGATTTTTTATGCTCAATTTTATGGATCATTACCATTTCAAATAGCGCAATGATTACACCATTAAGACCAAGGATTAATCCGATCATAAATTCATCGATTTTCCAGATTTCTTTAAAAAATACAGGAACAACACGGAAAACCAGGAAGAAACCTAAAATAAAAACGGTGGTAAGAAGAATGAATTTAACGAAAACAGTATCCTGCCATGGTTTTCTGACCACAACACCTTTTACTTTTTCTTTTATGGTTTTGCTGTAGTTTCGGATTCTGGGCAAGAAAAAGAGGATACACAGGCCGGCAAAAATACTAACTGCCCCATCTATATAAAATAGGAGTCTGTAGTTATAAGAAGCAATCATACCACCCATACTAACCCCAAAAGCCCAGCCTATATTGGTTGCCAGACGGTTTAAGGAATAGGAACGAGTTTCGAGCCCTTTTTTTGCATAAGCTGCGATAGCAGCAAAATTAGCAGGCCGAAAGGCCTCTGAAAAAAAGCTGATGACCAAAGCCAGTACACATAGTGTTTGAAAATGGGTAACACTGGCAAAAAATAAAAAGAAAATACCACTTACTATGGCCGCAATAATTTGTACAGGTCTGAACCCAATGACGTCTGTAAGCTTGCCGCCAACGGCCGAGCCCAATATAGAGCCAATACCAAAAAGCGTAATGATCAATCCTGCATCTGAAGGCAGGCGGTGCAGCGACTGCGTCACATACAGACCCATAAATGGAACGGCCATATAACCGCTACGGTTAATAAGCATCACTATGCTTAGGATCCAGGTTTCCCTGCTTAAACCTGAAAATGATTCTTTATAATGGCCAGCAATTTGTTTGGGCAGCGACATACATTCAAATAATAAGTATTTTGGAGCCTCAAAGATAGTAAAAGAACAAAGGTGGGGTTATATCTAAACAAGCTACTATGGCTTCAATAACCCTTTCCGTTTCCCAGACCAGATTTTGTTGGTAGCAAACCCGGCGCTTTTTACAGCAGCATTAAGGTTAGTAATGATTTTGTTTTTTTCCCCGGTTGTGAAATTTTCGGCATACAGTTGTTGCCAATCTGAATTGTATTGGTAATATTTAGTGCCACAGGTGGGTAAAATTGACAGGTTGCTTAAGTTTGCGTCTGCAGCTAACTGTGACAATACCTGCTTTTCAAATTGTGTCCAGGCACCACCAGATATAATTGCCAACCCTGGCTACACGGAGCAGTGAGCCTAAAAGTTTAGCCATTTCCGGTTCCAGCGCAGCTTTACTTTAGGCTAAAGTGCCATCAAGATCAAATATAATGATTGTTTCATTATGGCTCCCGTTTATTGGTTTCCATAGACGGACTATATTCAGCTCTTCGTGCCGCACTATTACAGGCCGCACGATGTGCCAGCATTTGCTGGGCCGCTGCTACATTTTCTGCTTTACCGCTCCATTTTTCTAAAGCAGGTTGTTGAATCGCCCTTGAAAAAGAAAAGGTTAAAGGCCAAGGTATTACCGTGCCGAACTTTTGGTGCATCATATTTAAACGGGCTGAAGCGAGAGTTGCCGACTGCCCGCCCGACAGGAATGCAATACCAGCAACTGCGGCCGGAACTACCTGTAAAAAACAAGAAATTGTTTCAGCAGCAATGTCTTCAATATGACTTTGATCCTGGCAACTGAGTCCTGGTAAAACCATATTGGGTTTTAAGATCATTCCTTCCAGCTGCACCCTTTGTTCGTACAGTTCGTTAAAAACTTCTTTTAAGACAGTACGTGTAACTTCGGCACATTGATGGAGTGTATGGTCTCCATCCATCAGTACTTCAGGCTCTACAACAGGTACAATTCCGGCTTCCTGACAAAGCGCGGCATACCTTGCCAGGGTTACCGCATTTATTCTGATCGCTGTATTGGTTGGCGTATCACGACCAATGTTAATGACTGCACGGAATTTAGCAAAACGCAGACCTAGTTTATAGTAGGTGGCCAAACGGTTTTGCATACCGTCAAGGCCTTCGGTAACCTGCTCAGCAGGAAAGCCAGGTAAGGCAACAGCGCCCTGATCTACTTTTATTCCGGTAATAATTCCTTTATGGTCCAGAATCTCCAGAAATGGAGTGCCAGTTTCTGTCTTTTGATAAAGCGTTTCCTCAAATAGAATAGCGCCGCTAATGCTTTCTTCCAAATGGGGGGTAGTTACAATCAACTCCCGGTATTGCCGGCGATATTCCTCTGTTTCTGGAATTCCCAGAGCCTTAAACCGCTTATTGCAGGTACCTAAACTCTCGTCCATAGCCAATAAACCTTTATCATTGGCCATAAGCCTTTGTGCTGTATGCTTAAGTTCTTGTAAATTCATCATCACCCTCATTACTGAGATTTAACTGCTTCCAATATCTTCTTTGTACTTAAAAAATCCTGGTGATGGATGGCCCTGATTCCCAGTTTTTGGGCAGCCTGGGCCAACATGATCCTGTCGTCGAAATAGATACACTCATCAGGATTTACCTGTGCTATACCCATAGCCAATTTAAAAATCCCGGGGTCAGGTTTCCGCATCCCCACTTCACATGAAGATACAAAAGCGTCAAAACAATCGTGCAGGCCAAACTTTTGAATGCGGTGATTGTTGAGTTCCCTACCCTCATTATTGATAGAGATGATCCGGAAGCCACAGCTTCGCTTCCAGTCTTTAAGCCATTGCAGGAAGCCAGGTAATTCTTCAGATTGTGCAAACATGAATGACTTGAAGTCTTCTTTACTGAAGCTCCTGGGGTGATTAAAGACCACTGTATCCAGATAATCATCGAGCGTGATTTTACCGATCTCATAAATATTGAAAATGAAATCGTGCAGCACGTCCATTTCTTCATAATTGAGATCAAATAGCCTGGCCGCTTCTTGTCGGGACTGGTGGCCCCAGCCATTATTGAGCAATACACCGCCAACATCAAAAAAGAGCACCTTTATTTTAGTGGTTCCCATATAATTATTTTGATTATAACAATTATATGGGTGCTTAGTTTGATGGCTTTTTATTTATTTCTTCCACCAACGGCGGTTCCCACTTCCACCAGGTGTTTTTTTTGCACCACTTAAATTGGGTTCATGTTCTTTCTTTTCCGGTCGGGAAGTTCTTTCAGATCGCTGGCCTCTTGAAGGTTTGGTTTTGCCCTTTGTTTTTGCTGCAGCGGCACCCGAAAGCAGGCTTTGCCAGCTCATAGCAAAAGGATGGTCTTCTGTTACCGGAAGTTTGAGGCCTATCAGTTTTTCTATATCATCTAAAAATTCTTTCTCTTCTGCATCACAGAACGATAGGGCAGTGCCACTTAAGCCTGCACGGCCGGTGCGTCCGATACGGTGTACATAAGTTTCGGGAATGTTTGGCAATTCGTAATTGATCACATGGCTAAGTTCATCCACATCAATACCACGCGCAGCAATGTCTGTAGCCACAAGAATACGTGTTGTTTTAGCTTTGAAATTTGTCAATGCCCGTTGTCGTGCATTCTGCGATTTGTTGCCATGTATGGCTTCTGCTTTTACTCCTACTTTGATCAGGTCTTTCACAATACGATCTGCACCATGTTTTGTACGGGCAAATACCAAGGCTGTTTCAATGGTTTTGTCCTGTAAAATGTGCATCAGCAGGCCCTTTTTGTCACCTTTCTCTACATAAAAGATCTCCTGCCGGATTTTTTCTGCAGTGGAAGACACGGGGGTAACTTCTACTTTAACCGGGTTGGTAAGAATGGTATCGGCCAGACCCTGTATTTCCTTTGGCATGGTGGCCGAGAAGAATAAGGTTTGCCTTTTAGCCGGTAGTTTGGCAATCACTTTCTTTACGTCGTGTATAAAACCCATATCGAGCATCCTGTCGGCTTCATCCAACACAAAAATTTCAATATCACGTAAGTTGATAAAGCCTTGGTTCATTAGGTCCAATAAACGGCCAGGGGTAGCAACCAGGATGTCTACACCTCTGTGCAGGGCATCGGTTTGTGCTTTTTGTCCTACCCCGCCAAATATCACGAGATGCCTGATCGGAAGGTTTTTGCCATAAGCTTTAAAACTTTCTTCAATTTGTATAGCCAGCTCGCGGGTTGGTGTTAGTACCAGGGCTTTAATAACCTTATGGATCTTGGTGTTGGTGTGTGGTTTACTTAACAGTTGCAGCATAGGGATGGCAAAAGCAGCAGTTTTTCCTGTTCCTGTTTGTGCACAGCCTAATAAATCTCTGTTTTGTAGTATAGATGGAATGGCTTGTTCTTGTATGGGGGTAGGTTGTGTATAACCTTCTGTTTGCAGCGCGTTTAAAATGGGCTCAATCAGGTTTAATTCTTTGAATAACAATGTATTTGTATTTTAATGTATATGATATGGCAACAAAAGAATATTGTTCCGCTACAAAGGTACACATTAATTCGGGCTTTTGCTTATGGGCCACTTTTATCGGAAATTATCATGGTCATATGGCTTCATAAACCATTAAAAAGAAATATATCACCAATGAAAAAATGTGTATTTGTTGAAAATTGTAGTTGCTTGACCCGCATATTACGTTAAATTTGTAATTCTACACATTTCGCATCATGGCAGAACCGAATTATAATGAAGATAGTATACGCTCTCTTGACTGGAAAGAACACATCAGGTTACGCCCCGGTATGTATATTGGAAAGCTGGGCGATGGCTCGGCCCAGGATGATGGGATCTATGTGTTACTTAAAGAGATTGTAGACAACTCTATTGACGAGTTTGTGATGGGCTCTGGCCGTACCATTGAGATCACGGTTTCCGACCAGAAAGTAAATGTAAGGGATTATGGCCGTGGCATTCCATTGGGGAAGGTAATTGATTGCGTATCTAAAATTAATACCGGTGGTAAATATGACAGCAAGGCTTTCCAAAAATCTGTAGGGCTGAATGGGGTGGGTACTAAAGCCGTAAATGCCTTATCTACCAATTTTGTTGTACAGTCTTACCGCGACAATAAAACAAAGAAAGTTGAGTTCTCCAAGGGTGAAATTGTACTCGATAATGCCATCATAGATACCACCCAGCGTAATGGCACCGCTATTACTTTTTACCCTGATGAAACCATTTTCAGAAACTACCATTATATCCCTGATTTTGTAGAAAGCATGATCTGGAATTATGTATTCCTGAATGCGGGCCTGACCATCAACTTTAACGGACAAAAATATTTTTCAGAAAGAGGACTGTATGACCTGCTGCATAAACATGCAGATGTAGAAAGTGTGCGTTATCCGATCATTCACCTGGTAGGGAGTGATATTGAGATTGCTATGACACATGGACAGCAATATGGTGAAGACTATCATTCTTTTGTGAATGGCCAGCATACCACCCAGGGTGGTACACATCAGGCCGCCTTCAGGGAGGCTGTGGTAAAAACGATCCGGGAGTTTTATAAAAAGGAATATGATGCTTCCGATATCAGGTCTTCTATCATTGCAGCGATATCAGTGCGTGTACAGGAACCCGTTTTTGAATCTCAGACCAAAACAAAGCTGGGTTCTCAAAATATGGGGCCAGATGGGCCATCTGTAAGGACATTCATCAATGATTTTGTGAAAAAGGAATTGGATGATTATTTACACAAACATTCCGATGTTGCGGATGCCCTGTTAAAAAGGATTTTGCAATCGGAACGTGAGCGTAAAGATATTGCCGGAATTAAGAAACTAGCCAACGACCGGGCCAAAAAAGCATCGTTACATAACAAGAAACTGAGGGATTGTAAAATTCATTTTAACAGTACACATGATAAAAGGTACGAGACTACTTTATTTATTACCGAGGGTGACTCCGCATCGGGATCCATTACCAAATCGAGGGACGTTGACTGCCAGGCCGTTTTCAGTTTAAAAGGAAAACCCCTGAACTGTTATGAACTGACTAAAAAGGTAGTGTACGAAAATGAAGAGTTTAACCTTTTGCAACATGCTTTAAATATTGAAGATGGACTGGATGGCCTGCACTACAATAACATTGTAATTGCGACTGATGCGGATGTGGATGGAATGCACATCAGGTTGTTGATGATGACATTCTTCCTGCAGTTCTTCCCCGACCTGGTCCGTGCCGGGCATGTATATATTCTTCAAACCCCCTTATTCAGGGTACGGAATAAAAAAGAAACGATTTATTGCTATAGCGATGATGAGCGTAAAAAGGCCATTGAAAAGTTGGGCAACAAACCTGAGATCACAAGGTTTAAAGGTTTGGGAGAAATTTCTCCTGATGAGTTTGGATTGTTTATCGGTAAGGACATCAGGCTTGATCCGGTAATTCTTAAGGATCAGACCATTAAAAACCTGTTGGAATATTACATGGGTAAAAACACACCCGACAGACAGCAGCATATCATCAGAAACCTGCGGATAGAAAAAGATGAAGTGAGCGAAGATGAGATAAAAGCAGAACCAGTAGTTGATGATGAGGCAGAAAATAACCTGGATGTGGCTTAATATTTAGGCAGTTATAGGCGATTTATAAAATTTTTGATTTATACTTGTATTCTGATCGAATCCCTCTTGATAGAATAATTTAATAAGCTCTTCAGTTTTTCACTGTAGTCAATTAAAAGTTTTATGCCGCTCAACGCCACGAAAAGATCACCTATACGGTATTATTTAGTTGTATTTTTAATACTTGTACTCTTCCTTTTTGCATTTTTTTTGTACCTCAGGTATGAAAAAATGAATGCCCTGAAGCGCAATGTCACTGAGCTGATAAAATTGCATGAGGACTATTCAAAAATAGACAGCTGTATTTATATCCTTTACCAGGCGGAAAACAATTCACGTTTGTATGCGGTGACGGCCGACAGGGACTACATCAAGAAATTCTCTTTACAGATACAGAAAGTATCGACTTATTTGAGCGAGCTGAATATCAATGTGGAAGACAATGTGCTGACACCTGATATTAAAAGGCTGGTAAAACAGAAAAAACAAAAGACAGAGAGCTATTTAAAGCTTAGAAAACTTACCGACAGTTTGGTGATCGGCTTTTCGAAGCTTGGTTTGGTGGAAAGGGAGGTAGCTGATAAGATTGATTTGCCCAAAGCAAAGCGGGAGGTTAAAACGGTAACCAGTTTTGATACCATTAAACATCAGCCTGTATCCGGAAAAAAATTTTTTGGCCGGCTTGCCGATGCTTTTTCGGGTAAAAGCAAGGATACCTCACTTACTATTATTAAAACAGAAAAAAATGTAGTTTTAAATCAGGACGTAAGGAGCTTTAATAAGCAGCAGCTTAAAAAGATAGAAGCTTATTACAAACGGTTGTATGCCAATGCAAACAAGCTGCGAAGTGATGAGAAGGCAATTTTATTGCTCAATAATAAACTGGTAATCGAAATCATTTCTATTTTACAGACTTTTAAGAATGACGAAATCAGGTACATTGTTGAAGGGAGAGCGCTGTTGGGTGATGAGCTATTGGCAGATATTAAAACCCTGGATAGCATTACGATCATTAATGTATTGCTGCTGATCAGCCTGTTCGTCATTATCCTTTACAATATTATTAAACTGTATAAAAATGAAAGAGTACTGATTGGTCTGGGCAAAAGGGCTGCCCAGGATTCCCATTCTAAAAGCCGTTTTCTGGCTAATATGAGCCATGAAATACGTACGCCGCTAAATTCGGTGGTGGGTTTTTCTGAACAGTTGAGTCAGGGTATACTCAGTCCGGAACAAAAAGACCAGGTAGATGCCATCCGCAATTCATCAGAAATGCTTTTGTCGCTGGTTAATGAAATCCTTGATTTCTCTAAATATGAAGTAGGAAAAATAAACCTGGAAAATGTTCCGTTCCTTCCTGAAGATGAGATTATGGAGGTTTTTAACAGTATGAACGTATTGGCCATCAATAAAAACCTGTTGTTGGAAAATAAGGTTTCGCTCGAGAAAGGTATTTGTTTAGCAGGCGACCGCCTGCGTTTGAAACAACTGATAATGAATTTGTTAACAAATGCAATCAAATTTACTGCCAGTGGTAAGGTAACTTTAAAAGTTAACCTTGCCGTTCATGGAAAGAAACACGCATTGTTAAAAGTCCAGGTTGAAGATACGGGGATTGGCATAGCGCCTGAAGACCAGGAGTTTATATTTGATGAATTTGCCCAGGTATACTCTTCTACCAAGTCCAGACAACAGGGAACAGGTTTGGGCCTGGCCATTTGCAAGAAGATTGTAGAATTGCAGGGCGGAAAAATTAGTGTGAACAGTGTAATGGGAAAAGGTTCTGTGTTCAGCTTCGAAATCCCTTACGAGATCACTAAATTAAATGAGGAGAAAAAGGTAAAAGAAGAAGAGCCGGTTACCCAGCATAAACTGACAGGAAAACGTATTTTACTGGTGGATGATAATAAAATGAATGTTTTGCTTGCTCAAACTGTATTAAAGAAATGGGAAATGCAATACGACTGTGCATATGATGGTAAGGAAGCGCTGGAATTGTATAAGAAGAACAACTACGACCTGATCCTGACAGATATTCAGATGCCGGTAATGGGAGGGGTGGAACTTACACATGAAATCAGGTATAATGGAGATTTTGCAAAATCAACAATACCTATTCTGGGGATAACAGCCCATGTTTTACAGGAAGACAGGGATGTGTATTTAAAGGCAGGTATGAATGATCTGGTACTGAAACCTTTTCTGGAACAGGAACTGATTGATAAAATTACCCGGTACGTATAGTTATATTTTAGTGTCTTCAGGATGCTGCGCCGGCAATACATCTACTTTTTTCTCAACAACCACTATTTTAGTATGTACGGCATATTTGCTTGGCATAATGCCTTTGCCATATTTTTCTGCATAAGCCTGGGTAAATTCGGCACCAAAATAAAGGATGATCGCAGTGTAATAGATCCACAATAAAATCACAATGATAGAACCCGCCGCCCCGAATGCGGATCCGGGGTTGCCCACTTCAATGTAAATTCCAATCAGGTATTTCCCTAAGCTGAACAGTATAGCTGTAAACAGCGCACCAATGATGGCTGGTTTCCATTTGATGATTACATCAGGCAAGACCTTAAAAATGATAGCAAAAATAGTGGTCACCACAAGAAGGGTAAGCACATTGGTTACCACCAGCATCATAAGTTCCGATACCTGCTCTATTTGTATGTAGGAGGCTATTTTATGGCCTAGTCCAACTACTATGCTATTAACGACCAGTGAAACCAATAGTAAGAAACCCAGTGATGCGATTAATGAGAAAGAAAGTAACCTGTTGATCAGTAGTTTTTTCCAGCCTTCTTTTGGTACGGCTTTTACTTTCCAGATCAGATTGATGCTGTCCTGGATTTCAACAAATATAGCAGAAGCACCAATAACAAGTGTAGTGATTCCTATGATCAGGCCAAAGGTACTTTTTCCGGAATAGTTGGCATTGTTTACAAAGCTGCGCAGCTGATTTGCTGCATCGGCACCAACCAGTTCGCTGATCTCGCCAAATAATTTGGTGTTAGGATCCATATTGTCACCCAGAAACAGGCTTGTAGCCGAGATGATGATAATGATCAGAGGTGTTAATGAGAATATGGTGTAGTAGGCCAAAGCTGCGCTCAGCTTCATCACCCGGTCATCAATGAATCCTTTACCTGCGGCAATGAATAAGTGTGCTACGGCTTTAAAGAAATGGATTATTTTTTTTATAAATTTCATAGTAATATTAAAAAGGATACCCTATACCAATATTGTACACGAGGTTATCTTTGCGCCAGGCACCACTGCCGAAATCAACTTCATTAAGTACCCAGCGTTTTCCTTCTTCGTTGTATGGTTTGCGAATGGGGAAGGCCACATCCAGGCGAATCACAAAAATGGAAGCATCCACACGAAGTCCGGCGCCAGTACCTACAGCAAATTCATTCAGGGCATTTTTTAATTGGAATTCTGTACCCTGTCTTTTGTCTTCCGGATTCTTTTTCCGCAACCAGATGTTACCTGCATCAACAAAGGCCGCCCCATATAATCTGCTCACCATTTTAAAGCGAAGCTCTGAGCTGATGAGCGCCTTGATGTCTCCGCTTTGATCGATGTAATTGGAGTTGACCACCGCCGGATCGTTTTTATAATAATAAGTTCCTGGTCCGATTGACCGGGCAGCCCAGGCCCTGATATCGTTGGTCCCGCCGGCAAAAAACTGGCGTACAAAGGGCAGGGTGGTTTGATTTCCATAAGCATAACCGTAACCAAGGTCTATCCGGTTGGCCCAGGTTACTGTTTTGGTAACTTTAAAATAATCTCTGAAGTCTGCCTCAATGCGCACAAACCGGTTCAGTGCAATCCCAGCTATGGCTTTATTCCCTTCTTTGTTTTTTCCGGCAAACATACCCCAGACATTTCCGCCAGTCTCCAGTGTAGCATTCAGGTACATGGTGTTCCTTCTGTAATCCTCAAACTGATTGGTATAGGTAAAGCTATAGGTGCTTCCAATGATGAATTGTTTTTCCAGAACGTTGATCAGACCAGGTGTCACATTCAAAATACTATCCTTTTTTGCAGAATCTGACGTTAACAGGCCAGAAGTTACATAATTAACAGAGATGGGATTAAAAGCATGTTCTTTATACTTATTCTCGTTCCATTTATAGCCATATTGACCTTTAAAAGAATTGATGTTATATAATGAGCCCCTGTGTAGCAGCTGGTATGAGAGCAGTGCCACTGTTTTAGGAATATAGGCATTGGTACTGTTTATCTCTTTGAAGGGTGTAATAAATCTTGGAAAGGTCAGCTTGCCTTCTGCAGTAAAGGAATAGGAGTTTAATCCTTGTGAAGCACCACTGCCAAACTGGCTTTCAAAACCACCACTGGCACTAACATCCAGTTGTTCTGCCCCCCTGAATAAATTTCTGGTGGTTTGTGTAAGTTTTACTTCTGAACCTACAAAATTGTTAGATTTGCTGGTTCCTGTAACCGAGAAGGTAAGTGAGTTTTTCTTTAGTGGTGTAAGGTAGATGTTCAGATCAAGCTGGTCGTTTCTGAAGCTGTCTATAGGCACAAATTCTGCTTTTACGGCCTGGAAAGCACCAATGTTTACCATTCGGTTCAGCGACTGGTTATGGTCTTTTCTGTTGTACAATTCGTCTTTTTTAAAGAAGACCAGACGGTTAAACAGGAGAGGTTTAAAAGTATGTCTGGGATCGTAAATCCTGAAATCATTATAAATTTCAGGAGCAGACTTTCTTAACGCACTGTCTCTTCTTAAACTATAGTTGGGGAAGATATTGATGTTTTTAATGGTATAGGGCTTTAAACCTGCATCGGGTGCAATATCTTTTACTTTAACCCGTATGTCGACCAGATTTTTACCAATGGTACTGTCTACTTGTAAAATCAGGTAATCCGGGCTAAAATAAAAATAACCTTGTTCTTTCAGGTCGTTATCAATGCGTTCCCGTTCGTTCTTAAATATGTCCAGATCGTAAAAGTTACCTGCTTTTAACAGGGTTTTGTCTTTGTGCTCGTTTACAATCCTGGTAAGACCACCACTATCCTTCGGAAAAGTAACACTATTGATTTTGTACCTGATACCTGTATTGGCTGTATATATGGCTTTTCCCTTTTTTCCTTTTATAACTGTATCTCCTGCCACATTGGATTGCAGGTAACCCTGACTGATCAGGTAACTGGTTAGTACCGCGTTGTTATAAGGTAGTTTTACCTCACTTAAAAGTACTGGTGCCTGGCCTTTTTTTCTAAGCCAGTTGCGAATGCCCCCCGTAGGTTTTTTCGGTTCACCGGCAAGGTTGTATATCATTAATCCATATTTTATCCCCAGGAAAGCGCTGTTTGGCTTTGGCCTGGTTTTATCCAGTAAGTTTTCTTTAACGGATTTCTGATCAGCAATTTTTACCGAAGAATCCGGATTGATCCGTATCTCGGCACCTGTATATAAAATCTGGCCGGGCTTTAAACTCCGGGTTGTACTGCAGGCGGCCAAAGTTAAACATGCAAGTATAAATAAGCTGAATCTAATTCGTATTGTCATCTTTAGGCTTTTGTTCTTGTCTTAATCTTTTTTTCTTAGAAAAATTCTGGAAAACTTCCCGGAACTTATTGTAATCTACTACCAATGCAAAACCTATACCGGTCTCTATAATCTGGCCCTCAATAACGCCTTCATTCTGATTGCGTCTGTAGGCTCTTAAACGATATTTTCCATCTTTGGAAAGCAGGTATTCGATATTGACGTTCCCGGCAATATTGGTCGAATTCTGTCCGGCTGTCTGTCCTTCAATCCCAAATGAACTTCCTACAGTTACAATTAAGCGATCGCTTAGCAGTTTTTTAGATAAACCAACTTCGAGCTGCGATTTGTTTTGCAGCTGACCGCTCGAATAATCCTCTGATGAATTTATGCCAAAATTAATATCTACACCTTTAATGAGATCCGAAGCCATTTTGTTCAACTGTTCTGTCAGCAAATTGCTCACACTAGATCTGGCAAAATTAGTAACCAGACCATTTCCATTTCCGGCCAGACTTTCAAAGGGGTTATCGGCAATGAAGCGTTGTAAGACCAACAGGGCAAATACCTGTTTGTTTACCTGGCCTTCGTCGCTATTGATCGATTGCAGCTTGCCATAAACAAGTCCTCCTTCTGCACCACGGTTGTTTTCGGGCAAATCTATTTTGAATTTGATGATCGGTTTCATCAGCTCTCCGGTCATCATTAAATACACCTGGAAAGGGAGTTTGTTTTTAGCTGTCGTTGATGATGAAGCTGCTTGTGCTCCGATCAGGTCAATCGGTGGGGTATTTACTTCAATCATCGCCGTTAGGTCTACATTGGCAGAGGTTGGCTCACCTGTCCATACTATATTACTGCCCTGCTGTAGTTTAAATTCTCTTTTTACCGGGCCAACTGACAGGTTATAACTTCCATTGGATACATCATATCTGCCGGTTAAACTGGTTTTTCCACTCGGGTCCATTGTCGCAGTCAGGTTTGCTTCCCCCTTAATTTTCAGGTTATCACCATTTGCGGGGTCAACTACGACATTCAATTCTGCACCCGGGTCTATTGTAATTGTGGCACTCAAATTAATCCCTTTAATTGGGGCTTTACTCACCGAATCTGAAACTGAAAGGGCTTTCGTGCCGTTAAAAGGTGGTGCATTAAAGTCAACAAACTGCACAATACCTTCCTGATCAATAATTGTTGGATCATCAGCCGGCATGGCAAAGAAAAATTTGGTTTTGTCCTCAACCCTGATGGTCATGTTCACATCCGGCTGGTTCATGTCGCCACGTACCTTAATGTTACTGGTTAAATATACAGTCCCGTAGATGAGCTCATTATCTTCAGCAGTAGAGTTCAGTGCCCTGAAATTATTGGTCCTGATGTCCATATTGAACTTAAAGTCGCGGTAATTGTTAGTCAATATGCCTCCGGTAATCACTGCTTTCTGGTTTAGGGAGTCCAGGATAGTAAACTTATTGAAATTTATGCCTGTATTCGTAAAACTGATACTTTCGTTTGGCATCCTGAAGAAAGAGTTTACATACGCAATATTGAAGCCTGCCTGGTTAAATTTCAGGTCGCCCAGTACTTTTGGGGCATCCAGGCTACCTTTAACAGAAAGTTGTCCGCTTACTGTTCCTGTTCCTTTCCTGATCTGGCCCATAGAAAGGCTTTCTACTGCTTTTAAATCTATTTTATCGATATTTAATGTCATGTCCAAAGCGCTTTCAGGTGCAGTATAATAAAAGCCACTGGCTCTTAATTCATGTACACCAGATAAAGCAATATTGGTTTCATAAGCGTTTTCTGTATTGTTGTTTACCGCAATGCGCAAAGTACCCAGCATGTCTTTCTGGTACCGGAGCTGGTCTACGGTCAGGTTGGCTTCAAATTTAGGGCTGCCGGCCAGGTCTTTCACATTTACAATGCCGTTAATTAGACCACCGGCCATCGCACTGTCGGCCTCCGCAAAACGGGTAAGGGTTTCTATCTGGAAATCTTTAAATTCTACCTTAAGTGGGGCATTAGGGGTATTGGTTTCACTGTTGATACTCAGCAGTTGTTTGCCCTGGCTCAGGTTAAACTGGTTGGCCAGTATACCAGATGTACCAAATTGCAAATAGTTTTCGGGTGCTACAATCCATTTTTCATAGTTTAATAACAGCTTTTGCGGGTCAAAGCTAAACCTGTAATTTTTATTGAAAGATTTAAATGTACCACCAAGCATGTATTTATCCCTGCGTTTGCTATCCCTCAAAAATATATTAAGATCAAGGTTATTGTCATCTGCTGCCCCACTGATCTCATTGTTGAAGAAGGATAAGGATGGGCTTTGCAGGCTTTTGATAGTTAGCTTATAATTTAGCTTCTGGTCTGTATTGTTAACATTCAGCCTTGTACTGTCGACCCGGTAACTTCCATACACAAGCTGAGGAAATACAGCATTCATGACCAGACTGTCTTTTTGGGTGTCCAGCAGGCCCCACATGCGTGAGGGAGCAAAGGTACTGAGTTCCGGTACAAAGTTCTTTAAGATTTTGGGGTTATAAAAATTTACGTAAAACCTGAAACGCTGTTCCGGTATTTTTGTTACGGTCCCAAACTGATAATATTTGTTGATCTGATTGATCATGGCGGCAGCTAGATTGCTAAGCTGGTATTTACCATCTATTTTAGCCCTCAGGAATTCTGATTTTAGAGTAAGCAGGTTATGGTCGGCCGATGCTTCAGAATGAACAATGATGGTGTCGACATTAAAACGTTGCCCCTCTTTAACTACCTGCAGGCCATTTACGATGATGTCGCCATTCAGGTAATCCGGATCAGCGGTTTTTACATCAGCTTTAATTGTTCCGGCCAGTTTGAACTCAGTCGGACTAAAGTTCAGCTTTTGCAGGTCAACCTGTTTCAGGTTAGCATTAGCTTTTATATAAGGATATTTGCCCGAAATATCGACATGGGCCGTAAGGGCAAAATTGGCATTGGTATCGGCCATGCTGCTCTTTAAGTCCAGTTGCTGTTGCTTATAGGAACCGCTCAGCAGTAAGTTGCGGTAATTGTATTTGTTGTAATAGACATTTATTACCTGCCCGTTTAGGGTGGCATTGGCTTTTTTAGCATCCAGCCCTTTTCCCTTAATATTAGCTTTTACAGTAATGCGGCCAAGCTGTGGTTCCATTTTTAACAATCTGCCCACATTGAAATTGTTCAGGTTGATGTTAGCGGTATAATTTTCCCGGCCTTTGGGCCCTTTCATACTGGCAATCAGGTTGGCCGAACCCATATCGGTACTGATGTTAAAACCCGTATTGAAATTGGTCATGGATCCTTTAAATTTGCCCCTGGCATTAATGGTATTGGGCAGTGTAATGTTTGCAGGCAATGATTTCTTTGGGATTACTACAAGCAGGTCACTTTTGCTGAGTGAAAATCTCTTAACGTTTAGGTCAAGCACTACTTTTTCTATATCAGGTAATCCTTTTGCGGTGCCACTTACATCAATATGGGTGCTTTTCAAGCCATCTACCTGAAGTTTCGGGATCACCAGGTTATTCATATAGCCACGGGCAAGGGCATTTACTTTTATTTTCTCGTTTCGGTAGCTTGTCGGAACGGCCTCACTAAAATAGGCTGCATCCTTTAAACTTATCGTGGTATTCTTTACCTGTGCATAAATTTTTACCCTTTCAGGATGTTTGGTCAGGTCTTCGATAGCCGTATAATCCAGTTGTGCATTGCTTTCAATACTGGTATTCGGGGTTTTAATCGTAAGATTGTTAACTTTGGTCTGCTTTTCAGAATAGGCTATGTCGCCCTGCAATGTGTTAAGCTCAAAACCACTCTTTTCTTTCATAACTCCAGCTTTTACATTCAGCTTTATGCCTGCATCGCTATAAGCCAGATTTTTAGCTTGCAAGCCAAGCTGAGTAATCAACAGATGGTTAAAGTCCATCCCTTTAGCGGGTTTTTCGGCGTAATTGTCAAATTTCACCTTGTTCTGCGCCAGGCTCAGGCTGTTTACCCGCAGCGTAATTCCCGGGGTTTTGGTTGTTTCAGCTGTTTGTGTATTGTTTTTAGTGGCAGCGACGGGCTTAGCCGGTTTAAATGAAAAAGCAACATCCGATCTGTTTAATGCTACATCACCCAATTCGTATTTGCTATGCTGCACATCTGCAATCAGTTTATTGAACGATAATTCTTTCAGGTCTGCATTCGCCTTCATGTCCGATTCACCGGAACTGAAATTTACCCTGCTGTTGCTTAATGTGGCCTCTTCAATGTTGTATTTACTATTGGTCAGGTCAACAAATAATTTGCTAAGTGTAAGGCTGTTTAAATCTACATCTGCGCTTGTTTTCGACAGCCTGTCATCAAAACCGATTTTAATGTTGTTAAAGGCAAAGTCCTGTATTTCTACCAAAGGTAATTTTCCCGAAGCTGTTTTGGCAGTATCAATACTGTTCTCCAGGTGTGCCTGCAATTGGGTAAGCGGTTTTTGCTGCAGGTATTTAACAGAGGTGTTTTTTAAGGACAATGTTTTGATCACATAGTGCTGGTTGTCGAGGTCAAAATTTTTAATATTGGCTTTAAATTCTCCCAGGTTTAACCGCATGTCGTTGCCCGCAACATCATCATGGTAAACAATACCAATGTCTTCCAGATTAATCTTGCTCACCGAAAATTTAAGAGTGGAGGTACTGTCCTTTTTTACTTCTTCTTCGGTTTTGGTCTGGTCCGACATAAATGCGTCTACTAAAAAGGAAAAATTAAAAGAAGTGTCGGGGTTAATGCGGGTTACATTTGACCTTATTTTCTGCAAAGTGATGTTGTTCACTTCAACTTTATTATTTAATAGCTGGAACAGGCTAATGTCTACTGCCATTTTTTGTGCATAAAGTAAAGTGTCACCTTTTTTATCTTCAATATATAACTTGTTCAATATAATGTCCTTTGGAAGACCAATTTTTATACTTTCCAGGGTGATTTCAGTTTTCGTTTTCTTTTTCAGATAGCCAATTGCTTCATCTTTTACAAAATTTTGAACAAAAGGAATATTTAAAGAAAAGGCAATAAGGATAACCAGCAGGACGATACTTGCGATGATCCAAAGCAGAATTTTTAGGCTTTTGCGTATATATTTATTCAAACTAATTTAAATTGAGTGCTCTGAACCTTATTAATAACCAAAATCATGCCACCAGAAGCAAAATTTTGGGGATTCTATATATCTACAATCTAAATAATTAAATTGTTTAAAACAATGTTAATAGAGGCCTGTTTTTTGAAAACAAGTAAATACTTAATGACGTGTATGGATAGTTCTGCTGCTGCCAACTGTTAAAAACTCAGTTCTTAAATTTCGTTTTCAACCCTTATATTTACAGCATACAATCCTTTTTTGATGAGCGAAGAAATAGAAAACAACATAAACGAAGAAAATAAACATACCGTAATTCCAATCAACGGACTTTATGAAAACTGGTTCCTCGACTATGCTTCTTATGTAATTCTTGACCGCGCTGTGCCACACATCAATGATGGCTTGAAGCCGGTGCAGCGACGTATCATGCATTCTTTGAAAGAGATGGATGATGGACGCTTCAATAAGGCAGCCAACGTGATTGGAAATACAATGAAATACCATCCGCATGGGGATGCTTCCATAGGTGATGCCATGGTGCAGATTGGACAAAAAGACCTGCTGATTGATTGCCAGGGTAACTGGGGAGACCCGATTACCGGTGATAATGCTGCTGCGCCGCGTTATATTGAGGCCCGTTTATCTAAATTTGCCAATGAAGTTGTGTTTAATGGTGATACAACCATCTGGCAGTTGAGTTATGACGGGCGTAACAACGAACCGGTTACCTTGCCTGTTAAATTCCCCCTGTTGCTTGCCCAGGGAGCTGAAGGTATTGCCGTTGGTTTAGCAACCAAAGTAATGCCACATAACTTTATCGAATTGCTGGATGCTTCTATTGAAGCATTGCAAGGGCATCGGCCTAACATTTTGCCCGATTTTTTTACAGGTGGTATGGCCGATTTTTCTGCTTACAACGAGGGGATGCGTGGCGGCCGTATCAGGGTGAGGGCCAAAATCACCGAAAAGGATAAAAAAACACTGGTTATTACCGAAATACCTTACAGCACGACTACCGGATCGGTAATTGACAGTATCTTATCGGCCAACGACAAGGGCAAGATCAAGATCAAAAAGATTGAGGACAATACCGCTGCCCATGTCGAGATCGTGATCCAGCTGGCACCAGGTATTTCTCCTGATGTGACCATTGATGCCTTATACGCCTTTACTTCATGTGAGGTTTCAATATCACCAAATACCTGCATCATTAAGGATGAAAAGCCTCAGTTTTTAAGTGTTAATGATATCCTGATAGAGAATTCGATGCACACCAAGGCCCTGTTGAAAAAGGAACTGGAAATTAAACTGCATGAATTACAGGAAAAGATATTTTTCAGCTCATTGCTAAAGATATTTATTCAGGAAGGGATGTATAAAAATGCTGAATATGAAAATTCAGTCAATTTTGAAATGGTGGTAGAGGTTTTGAACAGGTTGTTTGAGCCTTTTAAACCAGGTCTTTACAGAGAAATACTTCCTGAGGATTTTAAAAAGCTGATTGATAAACCAATGAGCAGCATTACCCGCTTTGATGTTAAAAAAGCGGATGAACAGATGAAAGCCCTTTCTGACGAGATCAAAGTGGTTAAAAACCATTTACGGCATTTAACGGAATATGCCATTGCCTGGTTTCAGAAATTAAAGGACAAGTATGGTAAGGGCAGGGAGCGTAAAACTGAGATCCGTTTGTTTGATCGGGTTGAGGCATCTAAAGTAGCCTTGGCCAATGTTAAACTTTACATGAACCGTGAAGATGGTTTTATAGGGACCGGATTGCGGAAGGATGAATTTGTTGCCGATTGTTCAGATATTGATGAGCTCATTGTTTTTAGAGAAGACGGTAAATGCATCATTACGAAAGTTGCCGATAAAACTTTTGTAGGTAAGGGTATCCTGCATGCCCAGGTATTTAAAAAGGGGGATGAACGGACCATTTACAACATGATCTATAAAGATGGGGCGAGCGGGGTTTCTTATATTAAGCGTTTTGCAGTTGTAGGGGTTACCCGTGATAAGGAATACGATCTGACAAAAGGGAGTAAGGGCTCAAAAGTGCTGTATTTTACAGCTAATCCTAATGGAGAAGCCGAAATTGTGACTGTACAGCTTAAACCACATAGCAAGTTAAAAAAGCTGCAGTTCGATCTCGATTTTGCTGAAATTGCGATAAA
The DNA here is from genome assembly GCF_000023825.1 of Pedobacter heparinus DSM 2366. Classification (NCBI taxonomy): domain Bacteria; kingdom Pseudomonadati; phylum Bacteroidota; class Sphingobacteriia; order Sphingobacteriales; family Sphingobacteriaceae; genus Pedobacter; species Pedobacter heparinus. The sequence goes on along the minus strand of NC_013061.1, from coordinate 4,123,710 downwards.
AGGACGCGGTTCACAGGGAAATATTGTTTCTAAATATCCGGTTAAAAAAATACTGCTGAAAAGCAAAGGCGTATCTACACTTTCGGGACTAAAAATCTGGTATGATGATTTGCTAAGAAGGTTAAATGTGGACGGAAGGGGCAAATATCTTGGTGAATTTGATGGCGAGGATAAAATATTGCAGGTACATAAAGACGGCTGGTATGAACTGAGTACTTTTGAGCTGAGCAACCACTTTGATGCCGATCTGATCTTAATTCAGAAGTTTGACCCTGAAAAACCTTTTGCAGTTGTGCAATATGAGGGTAAAGCCAAAAACTATTTTATCAAAAGGTTCCTTTTTGAGGCGATTGCTGTAGGCAAAAAAGTAAGTCTGATTAGTGAGGAGAACGGATCGAAGTTCCTTTACCTCAGCAGCAATCCGGCAGCGGTTTTAACAGTTGATGTATTGAAAGGAAAAACCCAGGTTCCGGAAACACTTGAAATTGTTCTTGCCGAATTTATTGATGTAAAAGGAATTAAAGCCAATGGAAACAGGCTTACTGCCCATGAAGTTAAAAATATAACCATTTCAAATCACACGGAAATTGAACCTGCTGAAGAAGTTAAAGTTGTTTCTGTGGCAAATGAGGCTGAGGATGAGTTTCAAGAGGATGAAGCCGCTGCAACGAATATAGAAAATGGGGAAGAACTGGTTGATCCTGCATTGAGTAAAGATGCAGATGAGGAGGAAGCTCCGTTACCTGAACCTGAAATTCCCGCTACTGAAAAGCCTGCTGCGGCCGAAAAACCTAAAAAACAATGGGACAGCGGGGCCACCAAACCTGCCGAAGCACCTAAGCCAAAAAAAGAAACGGGTCCTGCCAAAGAAAAGTCTGCTGATGAAACAAAACCGAAAAAAGAGCCCATAGCCAAACCTGAGCCGGAACAGGAAGAGAAACCCGCAAAAAAAATAGATTTTGAGATCACCAATCCGGATGATATCAAAATTGATGATAAAGGACAGCTAGGGTTCTTTTAGTCCTATTGCCTTTGTCTGGATTGCTGCATTGGGTTGGTCTGTTCAGTAGATGACCCACGGGGTGCCTGCTGTTGTTTAAACAGTTCAAATCTGGTTGGCTGATTTTTTCTTGGCCATGAGTTATTGCTTTCATCTATATCGGCAGTTTCGCGGTATGGATCCAGTTGTACAGCAATTACTTCTTTATCTTTCGCAAAAACTTTGGTTACTTTATTTTCATTTTTTCTCCAGATATAGGCAGGAATGCGGTCCACCTCCTTGCTGCCATCCTTAAAGGTCCATTCAATAATGATGGGCATCACCAGTCCCCCTATATTCGAGAAATCCAGTTCATAAAAGTTCTTCTTGCTTTCGTAAAGTTTTTTTTCTGCTGCGGAAAGGTTGCTGAAGTATTGCTGAAATTCTTGATCGGCAGACTTACTCACCTCAAAGCGGTTAAATTTATTGTAAAAATCCTGTAGGCTTGTATCTTGTTCTATAGCGAATTTTATGCCTTCTTTGCGGTTGCGTTCCCTGCTGATATTGTAAAGGTCCTTGTCATAAGCCTTTTTAAGTTCTACATTTTCAATAGCCGCATTCATACTGTTCATACGGTAGTAGCGTACATCATCCAGTGAAATGTCTACCGGGTCAGTACTAAAAAACCAGCCTCTCCAAAACCAATCAAGGTCCACCGCCGATGCGTCTTCCATCGTCCTGAACAGATCTGCAGGGGTAGGATGTTTAAAGGCCCATCGTTTTGCATATTCTTTAAAAGCATAATCGAAAAGCTCACGGCCCATAACGGTTTCCCTTAAAATATTCAGTGCCGTAGCTGGTTTTGCGTAGGCATTTGGTCCAAAATTAACGATGTTTTCAGAGTTGGTCATAATGGGCTCCAGCTGGTCTTTAGGCAATTTCATGTAATCCACTATTTTATGTGCAGGGCCGCGCTGCGAAGGGTAGTTAATGTCCCATGCCTGCTGGGCCATGTACTGGCAAAAAGTATTTAAACCTTCGTCCATCCAGGTCCATTGTCGCTCGTCCGAATTCACTATCATCGGGAAAAAGTTATGCCCAACTTCATGTATAATTACACCGATCATACCATATTTAATGGCCTCCGTGTAAGTGCCGTCTTTTTCTGTACGTCCGAAATTAAAACAGATCATCGGGTATTCCATTCCGTTGGCAGCCTCTACAGAAATGGCTACGGGATAAGGATAGGGGATAGTGTGCTGGGAATAGATCTTTAAAGTATGTGCTACCACTTTGGTCGAATACCTGCTGTAAAGTGAATAAGCTTCCGGGCAATAGTAAGACATAGCCATTATCTTTTTACCTTCTATACTGGTTGCCATGGCATCCCAAACCAATCGCCTTGACGATACCAGTGCAAAATCCCTTACATTTTCAGCAAAGTAGGTCCAGGTTTTTTTAGCAGTCGATTTTTTGGTGATGGCTGATTTTGCTTCGGCCAGGTTTACAATTTCAATAGGTACTTTTGTAGATTGTGCGGCATTCCATCGTTTTAAACTGGCAGCACTCAGCACCTGGGCATAATTCTGACATTCGCCTGTAGCACCTACCACATGATCGGCCGGTACAGTCATGTTTACCTTATAATTGCCAAATACAAGTGCAAATTCGCCCCTACCTTCAAACTGTTTATTTTGCCAGCCCTGGAAATCAGAATAAACAGCCATGCGTGGAAACCACTGGGCAATGGTAAACAGATAGTTGTCGTCCTCAGCAAAATATTCATAACCACCTCTTCCTCCATCTATTACGCGGTTGATGATTTTGTAATTCCAGGTTATTTTAAGTTTATATTTTTGTTTGGACTGTAATACATAGGGCAGGTCTATACGCATCATGGTATTGTTGATGACATAAGGCAGGGCAGTCCCCTTTTCATCTGTAACCTTTAGTATTTTAACGCCCAGGTCATTTTCAGGGTTAATGATATCTGATAAGGCCTTATAACCCATCTGATCTGTCATCCTGCTCTGTTCTGTCAGCTTATTATCGCTGCTGGCCTTATGCTCATTTTCATCCAGCTGTACCCATAAATAACTTAGTGGGTCGGGAGAGTTGTTGTAATAAGTAATGGTTTCTGAGCCGCTTAAACGCAGGTTCTTTTCATCCAGTTCTGCATTAATTTCATAATCAGCACGCTGTTGCCAGTATGCTGGGCCAGGTGCACCGGAAGCCGAACGGTAGGAGTTAGGGCCGGAAAGGATGGTGCCAAGCTGTTCAAATTTGTTCCCGTGATTAGAACCGGGGTTATGAAGTATATGCTGACCGAAAGCTTTGGCGCTACATAAAAGCACAATAAAAAACAGCAGTATCTTATTCATTGGTGGGGGTGAAGTTTAAGTTATTATCCTAATAATGCCGGGAAACGTTCTGCCGCCATTACAAATGATATTCCAAATATAGCAGATGAAAGAAAGAAATTCCAATCCCATCGTTTTATTTTTACCATCCAGATCAGGATAAATGATAAGATCAATGTTGCAATAACGATCAGTATCTGGCCAAATTCCAGTCCGATATTAAAAGCAAATAGTTCGGCGGTAATGCTGCTGCTTTTACCCAACAAGCTTTTCAAGTAATTAGAGAAGCCTAAGCCATGAATCAGGCCAAAGAAAAGGGTCATGGTATACTTGAATTTCTGACCTTTGGGTTTTTGCCTTTTGCCCAGTATGTTGGCTGCAGCGGTAACCATTATGGTAACGGGAATTAAAAATTCGATTAAAGGCGTATTTACAGTTATGATTTTGAATACACTTAAGGCCAGGGTTATGCTATGGCCAATGGTAAAAGCTGTTATCAGGATTAGTACTTTTTTCCAGTCGGTTAGCATATAGGTCCCGCACAGCACCATCACAAATAAAATGTGATCATATCCCTGCCAGTCTAAAATGTGTCGCCAGCCTAATTGAAAATAAAGTGGGAAGTCCTGCATTGAATAAATTTGTAACTTAGCTAAATCTATAGCAATATCCTCATTTGAATTAAGAAAAACAAAATGCTGCAGTGTATATTATTTTTTTGGTTAAATATATTTCATCCCTTTTATGTGAGTGTAACAGAAGTTGCACATAATAAAAGTACCGGAACGTTACAGGTTAGCATCCGTATTTTTTTTGATGATTTTGAGAAAGCCCTGGAAAAAAAATACAATACAAAAGTGAATATCCTGAAACCGTCCGACAGGAAACAAGTGGATGCACTGATTGCTTCTTATATAAAGGAGCATTTTAAACTCAATGCAGACCGTAAGGTACTCACCTTAAAATATCAGGGTTACGAAATCGAAGAAGATGCAGCCTGGTGTTATTTTGAAACCGACAAAGTGTCTACAATTAAAGAATTGGGTATAAAAAATGATATCCTGTTTGAACAGCATAATTCGCAAAGCAATATGATCCATGCAATAGAAAATGGTATACGTAAAAGCACCAAACTTGATAATCCGAAAAGCGAGGTTGTATTTGTATTTGGGACTTTGTGACTAAAGAAGTAAATATAATCTACTGATAATTTAAGAAACGTAATCTTTATAATAAAGTATCCCTATCTTAGTTTATGGTCAAACGAATTGTAGCAAATCTTCATACAGAAAACATTGCCAAAGCCGAAGCCTTTTATAAAAATATACTAGGGCTTGAATGCTTAATGGATCACGGCTGGATTGCAACCTACGGAATTGAAAATCAAAAAATGACTGTTCAGGTCAGTTTTGCTTCCGAAGGTGGTTCAGGAACATTGACCCCAGACCTTTCAATTGAAGTGGATGATTTCGAAGAAACTTTAAACCGCACAAGGGAAGCGGGATTTGTTATTGAATACGGCCCCATAGTTGAGCCCTGGGGAGTAAAAAGATTTTATACCCGTGATCCTTTCGGCAAGCTCATTAATATTCTATGCCACGTCTAAAAGCCGTTCTTTCCGTATTTAACTCGTCAATTCCATACTCATTCTGTCCGACGTAACAACATTTTCAATTAAATAATCATCATTAGACAAATCTTATGAAAAAGCATATGCTCCTCATGTTTCTCTTAAACCATATATTGTTTACGCAGGCACAAGAAAGAAACTCGCCTGAGAATAATGTAGTGATCACATCGCAGGGGCAGACAACCCAGGTATATACCAACGAAAAACGGGAACTGACTGTCAATATATCGCCAAAAGATGTAGCTAAGTTCAAAGCTGCCGGCCTGGTTCGCTACAGTGATTTAGGTGCCAAAGGTGATGGAATAACGGATGACATTGATGTTATTGCCGCAACTCATGCATTTGCCAACCTGCAGGGCCTTCCGGTTAAAGCAGACGCTGGAGCCACCTACTATATTGGAGGGAAGGAGCGCACTGTGGTCATCCAAACTGGTACTGATTTCGGCACTGCGGCCTTCATTATTGATGATACCGAAGTGAAAAACCGTACTGCGGCTATTTTTACAGTAAGTTCAGACCTGAAACCCTTCAAACTTGCAACCATATCCTCAATTAAGCGAAACCAGCAAAAAATCGATCTGCCCCCCTTACCAGGTCGCTGTTTAATCTCGGTCACCAATTCCAATGTAAAACAATACATCAGGTTTGGGCTAAACCAGAATAATGGCTCTTCGCAAACCGACCTCTTTATTGTTGACAAAGACGGTAAGGTAGATATGAACGCACCAATCATCTGGGATTTTGAACAGGTTACAGATATCACCGCTCTGCCCATCGATGAAAATTTGCTGAAGATCACCGGAGGCAGTTTCACTACAATTGCCAATAAAGCCGAATCCAAGTCTACCTATTATAACCGCGGCATTGCGATCAGAAGATCTCATGTACTTGTTGAAGGGTTGAAACACTACATCGAAGGCGAAGGCGACCACGGTGCGCCTTATGGAGGCTTTATCAACATTGGTAACTGTGCTTATGTAACGGTAAAAAACACCATCCTAACCGGACACAAAACCTATAACACCATTGGTGCCGCCGGCAAACCTGTCTCAATGGGTACATATGATCTTTCCGTCAACCGTGCAGTTAATGTATCTTTTCTGAATTGCAGCCAAACCAATGACATCGACGACAACAAGTACTGGGGCATTTTAGGATCAAATTTCTGCAAAAACCTTGTTTACGATCATTGTACACTCTCCCGGTTTGATGCCCATCAGGGAGTTGCCAATGCCACCATCCGCAACTCAACCCTGGGACATATGGGGGTAAATGCCATAGGTAGTGGACTTCTGACAATCGAAAATTCGACCATTCGCGGCCGAAGCCTTGTTAACCTGCGTCCCGACTATGGCAGTACATGGCAGGGAGAACTTGTGGTCCGTAACTGTACTTTTGTACCGGCGGGCGGCAAACCCTTTAGTGCCTCTTTGATCAGCGGATCCTATTCAGGTCAGCATGATTTTGGCTATACGTGCTATATGCCGGAACGGATCACAATTGAAAATCTTCAAATAGACGATTCCAGTTATCCAGACAATTACCAGGGGCCGGCCATTTTCGCCAATTTCAATCCGCAAATGACAGACACTGCCTACCAGGAAAAGTTTCCCTATGTTAAAACTAAAGAGGTCATTCTCAGGAACATCACAACTACCAGTAAAAAAGTATTGAGGATCAGCGATAATCCTTTCATGTTCAGGGATGTTAGGGTCAAAACTAATTAGAAATACAATTATGAATGTAATTGTTCTAAAAGTAATGCACCTTTTTGCCTACTGATATTGAATATAAATTGGCACAGGCTTTAATTTCATCAGGTCTTCCGGTGTCATTAGCCTATTGGGTGCTTTTTTCAGGTCGTTTTTATAAAACAGTTTAAATCCGGTAAACTGTACCGGTTCCGAATAGATAAAGTGACGGTATGTGCCCTTTTTAAGTTCCGGTTCGCCCCATCCATCCATGTGCATTACAATTTGCACTTCCGGACGTAGTTTGATGTTCTGATAATTGGTTACCATTTTCTTGGTAAAACGGTGCACAGTAAATACTTTAGGTGGCAGATTGTATTTTTTCACTATATCCGCAAGGTATTGAGAAACATAATTGATATCTGCTGCATCATACGTACCGATCTTTTTTCCCGGAAGTGAACCATCTTTCATAGAAAACTCCGGATCTATCCCTAAATGAACATAAGGTAGTTGTAAATATTTTTCGATATGAGGAAGCTCTGCTTTAATACTGCTCAGTGCAACCTGCAAATCTAAAAATACAATGGTATTCGGACGCATTTTGGCTATTGCCAATACAGAATCGATTTGTGAGTTGGCCATACGGTTAATGTATTTGCCATCTTTTCCTGCTGTACCACTGGCCACAGCAGCAATATAATGCAGGCCTGCCTGTACAGGGGTACTGGGATCTACTTTTTCCCAGTGCTTAATTTCAACATTCAGCCTTTTCCACATTTCTTTAGGAGCGTATTCGCCCAGTGCTCCCATTTTTTTAGAATGGAGGTTTCCGTAATACACCACAATACGTTTAAAAGGAAGTATAGCACCTGCAAGGGGGTAAGGCTGGTTTTTTACAGGCCATTTGCCAGTAGTATCACCATTTGCCAGTTTTTTTAACAATGTATTATACTTAGCTGTATCAACCGGCACACGGGTATTCGTTTCTTCAACTGCCTCTTCAACCGCTACAGTATCACCAGAAGCCGTGATCTTTGTTTTTCCCGTCGCTTTTTTTGCGTCGGACGCACAGCTGGTAAATAGCCCTATTGTTGTTGCACTAATTAGGATAATGCCTGCCAGATGATTTAATTTCATAGAATGTAAGATTAAAATTATGCAAGTATACCATCTTTAAAAGGAATAAAAAAACAGCTGTAAAGGTATTCCATAAATTTATTTAATGTTTAATTACCGTAATAATCAGAAACTATTGAATTTACCGAAAACCCCAAGCGGTAGTTTAATGCCGGATGTGGCCTGTAAATACAGTTCGCCGGTTTCGAGGTTTTTAACCTGAGGAAAGGAGGTTTTAATTAAATTTTCAACAATCACAGATGAAAAGCCAAGCGAATAGGTGTTCAGGATTAAAAAGTGTTCCTGCTCATCCAGCAGTTGTACCACTTCCAGCATCATTTCCTGGATATGGTCTTCCAGTTTCCATTTTTCGCCATTTGGGCCGTGGCCAAATGCTGGAGGATCTAAAATGATTCCATTATATTTTTTGCCACGTTTAAGCTCTCTTTTTACAAATTTCAGGGCATCTTCAACTACCCACCTCACATCTTTCAGCTTAGAAAGTTCCTGATTTTCGTTTGCCCAGTTTACAACCTGTTTTATCGAGTCTACATGTGTGGTATCCGCACCGGCAGCTTTGGCAATTAAAGAGGCCGCACCGGTATAGGCAAAAAGGTTCAATACCTTAGGTACCGGAGTTTTAAATTTTTTAATAGAGGATGAGATATAGTCCCAGTTTACTGCCTGTTCGGGGAATACGCCGACGTGTTTAAACGAGGTAAGGCCCAAACGCAGGTTTATGGTTACGTCATTATTGGCATATTCTACATTCCACCTGTCAGGCAACTTTACCGAATTTTTGATCCACTCTCCTGAAGTGGCCGACCGACCCTTAAAGCGGATGTGAGTTTGTTTTTTCCATTCCTGATCAGACAATGTCTTTTTCCATACGGCCTGGGGCTCTGGCCTGGACAAGACCAAATTGCCAAAGCGTTCTAATTTTTCAAAATCACCACAATCAATTAACTCATAATCTTTCCAGTGTGTGGGGGTTAGCAGGCTTATCATAAAAATGGGGTATGTATTAAAATTTTCCTTTGGCAGCCTTCATAAAGCGGCTGGCAAAAACAAAGTCGTTTAGTTCCTGAACATCAGTATGGGCAATTTCTTTATTGGAACCTTCCCAGAATTTTTTACCCTCATGAAGAAAGAGGATGTAATCGCCGATTCCCATTACCGAGTTCATATCATGGGTAACTACAATTGTTGTGGTATTGTACTCTTCGGTTAGCTCCTTGATCAGTTCATCAATTACGATAGATGTTTTAGGATCAAGGCCGGAATTGGGCTCATCAACAAATAAATATTTTGGGTTCATCGCAATGGCACGGGCAATACCCACACGCTTTTTCATCCCTCCCGAAAGCTCTGCAGGAAAAAGTTTGTTCTTACCTTCCAGGTTTACCCTTTCCAGGCAAAAGTTTACCCTTTCCAGTTTTTCCTTACGGCTTTGTTCGGTAAACATATTTAAAGGGAACATGATGTTCTCTTCAACTGTCATGGAATCGAACAGGGCAGAACCCTGGAAAAGCATGCCAATCTCTTTCCTGATCTCGATCTTTTCTTCAAAGTTCATAGTGGTAAATTCGCGGCTATCATATTCTACACTACCTTCTTCGGGCTGGTGCAGGCCTATCATACACTTTAGCAGGGTGGTTTTACCAGATCCTGATCCGCCAATGATCAAGTTGGTTACTCCAGCTTCAAACTTGCCTGATATACCCTTGAGTACTTCGTTATCACCAAACGATTTATGGATATCTTTAATTTCGATCATAGCAATAACTGGGTTACAATGTAATCACAGGCCAGGATAGAGATACAGCTGACTACTACTGCCCTTGTACTGGCCTGTGCAACTTCCAAAGCGCCCCCTTTTACATAAAAACCTTCATAAGCGGGTACAGAGGTAATGATAAAACCAAAAACAAATGCCTTAACCAGGGCAACGGTAATGGTATAAGGATTGAAATCTGTGGTGATACCCTGGATATATTCGGCAGGGGATACCGCGCCGGATAAGGTACCACCAATATAACCACCGGTGATGCTTAAAAACATAGACATGATAACCAGTAAAGGTACCATAGTAATGCCTGCAATAATTTTAGGGAGGATGAGGTAACCTGGAGAATTGATGCCCATAATCTCTAAGGCATCGATCTGTTCACTTACCCGCATGGTCCCGATCTCGGAAGAAATGGCTGACCCGATTTTACCGGCAAGCACAATGGCACTGATGGTAGGGCTAAGCTCAAGTATACTGGAGTCGCGGTTTACAGAGCCAATAATCGTTTTAGGTATGAAATCGCTAACCAGCTGGAAAGCAATTTGTAACGTCATTACCGCGCCAATAAAAGTAGATATAATGGCAATCAGGCCTAAAGAGCCAACGCCGATAAAATCCATTTGTTTAAAAATGGCTTTCAGGTATATTTTAAATTTTTCAGGTCTTCTAAATACGGCCTTCAGTAAAAGGAGGTATCTGCCAAAATTGGTAAAATTCATTCAATGAAATATTAACTACAGTATTTACGCAATGTTCATACAAAGAAACAATAAAAAGTTGAAACCTTCACAAGCCGATATTTTTCTAACAAATCTTTTGTTGCTAAGTTTTAGGCTATGTCAGTTTTTTGTAATATTGTGGCTGATCAAACAAGTATAACAATGAATGCAATCATAACCGGAGCCACCAGGGGTATTGGAAAAGCCATTGCGCTTAAACTGGCAGAACATGGATATAACCTTGCCGTATGTTCAAGAAACAGCCAGGAGCTGGAAAAATTTGCTGAAGAGCTGAAACATACAGGGGCGCGCATCCTCACCGTTAAAGCAGATTGCAGTGTTAAAGCTGATGTATATGCCTTTTGCGATGCTGTGCGCGAACAATTTGGTACTGTGGATGTTTTAGTAAACAATGCAGGGACATATTTACCTGGGCTTTTGCTGGATGAAGCCGATGACAGGCTGGAAATACAGTTAAATTTAAACCTGAATGCTGCTTATTATTTGTCCAAATACTTTGGTAAAATGATGCGGGAACGAGCTTCAGGGCATATCTTTAACATCTGCTCTATTGCCTCAAAAGCTGTTGTAGAAAATGGGGGCAGTTATTCTGTAACTAAATCGGCCTTGCTTAGTCTTAATGATGTATTGAGAGAGGAATTATCAAAACACAACGTTAAAGTGACAGCGATATTACCCGGTTCTACATTAACTTCATCCTGGGAGGGAACAAAAATCCCGGCTGAACGTTTTGTACTACCAGAAGACATTGCCAGTAGCTTATACACTGTTTTAAACTTAAGTAAAGGTGTAAATGTTGATGAGATCGTTTTGAAGCCGGTACAGTTTTAAAAACAACAGGAGGGAAATTATCATGGAAAAGAGATTATTTAGAAATGAACACGACAAGGTAATTGCAGGCGTATCATCTGGTGTTGCCGAGTATATGGAGGTGGATGTGACCATTATCAGATTACTGTTTGTGCTTTCGACTATCTTCTTAGTGGGTACGGGAATTTTGGTTTATGTGATCATGTGGATCGTTGTGCCGGTAAATAATGATCCGGCAGCTCGCTTCTCAAAATTTAATGAGTTTTTTAAGGGGCAGCAAAACCCATTTCAGGCATCAAATCCGTTTGAGCCGCAAAAGAAAACAACAGAAAATACCGGGCCCTTTCAGAACCGGACTTCTTCAGGTATAAATGATACAGGTGTAGGTAATGAAAGTTTTGAGTCATGGAAAAAATCTGGTGATTTTAAACCTTACAAGAAAAATAACAATGAAACCGGACGTACCGTTGCAGGTTTGTTTTTGCTGGTTATAGGTGTATACTTTTTTATGGATGAGTTTGACTTGATCCCTTTTCATTTTCAGCTTACTAAGCTCTGGCCCCTGGTATTTGTAGCGATAGGTGCAAGTTTTATCATCAGGGCCAAAAATAAAAATGCCTGGGAAAACTGGAAAGAGCAAAATATGCAGCCCCAGGAAAATTCAGGAAACACAGCGGATGCGCCCGGTGCAAATGTAAATCCAGTACAACCTGAAGACCCAGATGCATCCGAAGGCAACACCGGAAGTAGTATTGATTTTACAAAAAAGGAAATATAGTTATGAAGCTGGACAGAATAATGTGGGGTATCATTCTGCTTTTTATTGGTGGAGTGCTTCTTTTGGAAAATTTCGGGATAATTAACTTTTACTGGTGGAGTGTGTGGCGTTTCTGGCCTATATTTCTTATCATCGCTGGTGTAAACATCCTTTTTAACAGAAATAAATCACAGATCGGGAGTATTGTATCTATCATTGTTTTGCTGATTACCCTAGTCCTGCTTTTTTTTAAGGGTCAGGAAGTACCTGCCCATAAAAAACGTGTATCGACAGAACAGCGTATAGACGGTGGTGATGGCGATATGGAAGATGTTGTGGAGCAGACCTTCAGTCAGCCCTACACCGATTCTGTACCTGCCAGAACCGTTCTGAACATATCAGGTGGCGGGACCTCTTTCGATCTAAAAGGCCATACAGATAGTCTGATTAGTGCTACTGTTCAGAGAAGAGGTGGGGCGTTCTCTTTAAAAAATGAATTTGCAGATAGTGTGCGTACTTTATCCTTTAAGATGAAGGGCAACAGCAGCTGGAATGTAGGTGATGGAGGTAACAATGTAGATTTAATGTTAAATACCCTGCCGGTTTGGGAAATTCATGTAAATATGGGAGCCGGAGAGGTTGATTTCGACCTCTCATCTTATAAAGTACGGGAATTTAGTTTTGATGGTGGTGCCGCTGCGCTGGATGTGAAACTCGGAAATACTTTACCCATTACCGATGTGAAAGTGAAAACTGGGATTGCCGATGTGAAAATAAACATCCCTATGGCATCCGGTTGCAGGATAAAAGCGAAGACAGGACTTTCTTCCAGGGCGTTTACCGGCTTTACCAAAAAAGCTGACGGTACTTTTGAAACCTCGAATTATAGCGCTTCGACTAATAAAATATTTATTAATCTTGACGGTGGATTGAGTAGCTTTGAGGTGAAAAGATATTAAGTGGATCCCAACGATAGTGAATATACTGTAGTCATCAATGGAAAGCCTGAGGGGCCGTATAGGCTAGATCAGTTAAAAATATTGCACATTGAGACCGGAACTTTTATCAGAAAGCCGGGTATGGACGATTATAAAGAAGCGCACGAGTTCCCGGAACTGCGTGCGCTTCTTGGGTTTACCTATCAACAAACCGCACCGCAGTATTTTGCTGCTTTCGATCAGCGGCTGCTGGCCTGTGTAATTGATTATTTTTTTATATTCACGGCATACGTGCTGCTGATCCTGGTCAGTTTTATTTTTGTGGAAGAAAAAACCCAGCGCATCATGATAGCCCTGTCGGGAAGCCCTTTAATTCTGGTTGCTAAATTCTTTTATGGCAGCATTACCGAGGCTTCTGAAAAACAGGCCGGACTTGGAAAACGCCTGATGAATATCAGGGTGACAGATTTAAATGGTAATCGCATCAGCTTAAACAGAGCTTATGCCCGCAACCTGGCTAAATTATTGTCAACAGCCCCTTTCTTTTTTGGATACCTTTATAGTTTCCTGAATAAAAAACTACAGTGTTTTCACGATATCGTATCGGATACTCTGGTGATAAAGGACAGGCTCATATAAGCGGTATCCTTAGCGTACAGTTATGATTTAATCTTTATCTTTGCAGCAGATTTTGATAGTCATGGAAGATACAGTATTATATTCAAGGTTTTTAACACGTGAAGTTGCCATAGGAGATGTCCCAATGGGTGGTTTAAACCCCATCCGTATTCAGTCTATGACTACTACAGATACCATGGATACCATAGGCACAGTGGAGCAGACCATCAGAATGGTGAATTCCGGTTGCGAATATGTACGGATTACTGCCCCAAGTATGAAAGAGGCAGAAAACCTGGCCAATATTAAAAAGGAACTGAGGTTAAGGGGATATAACGTGCCCCTCGTAGCTGATATACATTTTACCCCGAATGCAGCAGAAGCAGCAGCACGGATAGTAGAAAAGGTAAGGGTAAACCCAGGTAATTATGCCGATAAAAAACGCTTTGAAAATATTGAATATACCCATCAGGCTTATCAGGCTGAACTGGATCGCATCTATAAGAAATTTACACCTTTAGTAAAGATCTGTAAAGAATATGGTACAGCCATGCGCATTGGCACCAACCATGGCTCACTTTCCGACCGCATCATGAGCCATTATGGAGATACTCCCCGTGGCATGGTAGAATCGGCCATGGAGTTCATCCGTATGTGCGAAGACCTGAACTACTACAACCTGGTCATTTCTATGAAAGCCAGTAATACCCAGGTAATGGTACAGGCCTACAGGCTGTTGGTAGAAACTATGGTAAAAGAAGGTATGAATTATCCTTTGCACCTGGGAGTTACGGAGGCCGGTGACGGTGAAGACGGACGGATCAAATCGGCGGTGGGCATTGGTACCTTACTTGAAGATGGTCTTGGTGATACGATCAGGGTCTCTTTAACTGAAGATCCTGAATTTGAGGCACCTGTTGCCAAAGCACTGGCAATGAGATATGAAAAGCGTGCCCTTGATCTGTATGGAAAAATGCTGTTCAGTGAAACAAAAACCATTGTTCCCGGGCAGCTTCCTTACTCTCCTTTCGAATACCAGAGAAGAGTTACAGTTCCGGTACAGCACATTGGGGGACATTTTCACCCGGCGGTAATGCTGGATGTTAGCCATGAAAATTTAAAGGATCCTTACTTTCTGGCTGCTGTGGGTTATCAATACAGTGCCGGACTGGATAAGTACAATATGGCCGATCAGGCCTGTGATATAGTTTACCTGGGCGATCAACTGCCCTCATTTTCTTTTCCCGGAAACTTAAAGCAGGTATATAACTACAGTACCTGGCTTTCCCTAAAGGACAAAAACAACTGCCATCCTTTGCTTTCCTATGATGAATATCTGTCAGTGGAGCTTCATGATGAGCAATTAAACCTGGTTAAAATTACTGCTGAAAATGCGCTGCAGACCGATCTTTCTGCTTTAAAAGATAAAGTAGTACTCGTATTGGAAACTTCATCATTAAATGGAGTGGCTGCTCAACGGGCATTTTTCAATGCGCTGATAGAAAAAGGGCTGCAGATACCGGTTATCATTAAACGCAGTTATACTGCTGTTAATACCGATGACCTGATGTTATATGCTGCAACGGACATGGGTGCATTGTTAACGGACGGAATGGGGGACGGGGTGTGGATTGATGCTGATGCTTTGCTGGGTTTGTCTTTAATTAATGCTACCAGTTTCGGAATTTTGCAGGCCACACGTACCCGTATCTCTAAAACAGAATACATTTCATGTCCAAGCTGCGGAAGGACGTTGTTCGATTTACAGGAAACCACGCAGTTGATCCGTTCCCGTACTGACCATTTAAAGGGTATCAAGATTGGCATTATGGGCTGTATCGTAAATGGTCCTGGTGAAATGGCAGATGCAGATTATGGTTATGTAGGGACCGGACCCGATAAAATAACATTATACCGCGGTAAGGAAGTGGTGAAAAAGAATGTAAATGCTGCCCGGGCACTGGATGATTTGATCGATTTGATCAAGGAGGATGGAAATTGGGTTCAAAAAGTGTAAAAATAATCGTTTAATTTCCTTGCAAAACCATAATTATTCTTCATCCTGAAGTCCGATCCGGTTGCCTTCGCTGTCTGTGATCATAGCAATCGGTGATGTAAAACAAGGAATTGCAGGCAACTACAAAAAGCCAAATCTGCAAATAGGTGAAAATAAATTTTATAAATGAATGAATATTCATTTACATTTGTGCCGCAATTAAAATACTATGCGTGCAAGGGATATAAATAAAGTAGAACTGGTTAAACAAAAAGCAATAGAGCTATTAGTTGAGGTTGGTTTTGAGGGTTTTACAATGAATAAGCTTGCTAAGGCTTGCAAAATATCTGTGGCAACCTTATACATTTATTATCAGGACAAGGACGACCTGATCTTAAAGGTAGGTATAGAGGAAGTAGAACGGATGAGTGCGATTATGCTCGAAAACTTTGACCCTGAGAGTTCATTTGAAGAAGGATTAAAACAGCAGTGGAAAAACAGGGCGAAATGTTTGTTTGAAAACCCATGGTCCGCACAGATGATAGAACAGCTGCGTACTTCTACCTACCAGTTAAAGGTTTTAGAAGTTTTTGGGAAGAACTTTAAAGAACCTCTTGGTAAGTTTATGCACAATTCCATTGAAAGGGGAGAAATTGACCAAATGCCTTTTGAAACTTATTGGAGTATAGCTTTTGCGCCTTTGTATAACCTGATCAGGTTCCATAATGAGGGGCAGAGTTTAGGCGGAAAACCATTTGTGCTGACAGATGAAATTCTTTGGAAAACATTTGAGCTGGTAATTAAAGCTTTAAAAAAATAAATGGCCGCAAAGGCCGGAGAACTAAAACTACAATTATGGACATCAATATTGAACATATTTTGCTTTTTAAAACGGATATACGTACAGAAGGAGATAAACGCTATATCGGTAAGATCATGGAAGAATACCAGATTGATCAATGGACGGTCGATTTGCAGGATATAGACTGCGTACTGCGCATCGTATCACCTACCCTTAAGCGCGAAGAAGTGATTAAACTGGTTGCACAAAATGGCTACCATTGCGAAGAACTTATTTAACACATCTCTTAATTTTAAACAAAAACTGGTTTAACACTGATCAACAATGCAACAACCTCAAAAAAATATAGCCGAGCCTTTTAGTTCTTACCAACTGCTGGTTATTGCCTTGCTGGCTTTACTGCAGTTTACAATTGTACTGGACTTTATGGTACTTGCGCCACTTGGCGACTTTTTAATGAAATCGTTATCCATAAGCCCTAAAGGTTTTGGATTGGTCGTCTCTTCCTATGCTTTTAGTGCAGGTGCTTCAGGAATTATGGCTGCCGGTTTTGCCGATAAATTTGACCGTAAAAAGTTGCTGCTGTTTTTTTACAGCGGTTTTATTATAGGAACCTTGTGTTGTGCACTTGCCACCAATTACGAGATGCTACTTGGTGCAAGGATTGTAACCGGTTTATTTGGTGGTGTAATCGGCGCCATCTCTATGACAATCATTACAGATATTTTTGCCGTTCACCAACGTGGCAGAGTGATGGGGGTTGTGCAGATGGGTTTCGCTGCAAGCCAGGTACTGGGTATACCCATTGGTTTGTATTTTGCCAATATATGGGGCTGGCATTCTTCATTTCTGATGATTGTGATATTGGCAATAATGATCGCAATTGCAATTCTGATCAAGATAAAACCAATTGACAAGCATCTGGCCATACAATCAGACAAAAGCGCCTTCCTGCATTTGTGGCATGCGGTTTCTAACCGTTCCTATCAGACAGGATTTATTGCAACTGCATTTATGGGTGTTGGTGGTTTTATGTTAATGCCATTTGGAAGTGCTTATCTGATCAATAACATCAACATTACTGAAGCGCAACTGCCATTGGTATTTATGTTTACCGGCCTGGCTGCTGTTGTTGTAATGCCATTAATTGGAAAATTAAGTGATAAAGTAGACAAGTTTATGGTGTTTACTGGTGGGTCATTGCTTGCAGTGGTAATGATTCTGGTATACACTAACCTTAGTCCGGTTCCATTATGGCAGGTTATCGTGATCAATATGGTCTTATTTATGGGGGTGATGAGCAGGATGATTCCTGCAACTACACTTACGATGAGCATCCCTGACCTAAATGACAGGGGGGCTTTTATGAGTGTCAATGCTTCTATACAACAAATGGCCGGTGGTATTGCTGCGTTATGTGCTGGTTTGATCGTTACACAGAGAACAAAGAGTAGTCCACTGGAGCATTATGATACTTTAGGTATAGTGGTATCGGCACTTATACTTTTATGCATATTTTTGGTTTACCGTGTAAGTGTAATGGTGAAAAAGAAAGACGCTGTATTGAAAATCCCAGCTAAGCACTGATAAAGGCCAGGGTCTTTTCTGCAACTTCCTGCAAATGCATTGGTAGCTGATTGGCAGCATAAGGATGGGAAGCCCCATAAACATGGTTTGCGCCTTGAATTTTTTGTATTTTTGCCTTAAGCTGCTTTTGTGCCAGTTGTTGGGCAACACTAAATTTCACGTTTACATCTTCATCACCATGAAGAATAAGCCAGGGGATATGTATTTTTTTTGCTGCTCTTATGATGTCGACCTTTTCTTTGTTTTGATTAAAATCATCAAGCAGGGTGTTGTTTAATGGCATTTTTTCTTTTGTCCTGGCATTCTCTACAAAAATTTGTCCGGTTGCTGCCCATTCCTTTTCCTGTTCTTTTTTCCAGAGACTGGAGAAATCGGAAATGGCCGACCAGGTAATGAGTTTATGGATGCGGGTATCTTTTGCAGCCTGTATAATGGCCAGTCCACCACCCCTGCTGTGCCCTATCAGACTGATGGCAGCAGTTGGCCAGGTAGCCGCAACATAATCAATTACTGCATTAACATCGGTCAGTTCTTTGCTGATCGTATTGGCAGCAAAAGTTTCCATGTCCGTTACATCGTATTGATTTTGTGCGGTAACGCCACTGTGCGACAGGTTAAATTTGACATATCTGTAGCCTTTTGAGGCAAAAAAAGAAGCAACGAGGTTATGCGCCCCCCAGTCTTTAAAGCCTTTAAAGCCATGGATAAAAATTATAGTGTCCTGATTTGTGTTTTTATCGTCATAAGTACAATCGCCGTAAATGGTTTTTTGGGCTGCGCCACTTATTGAAAAAAGCTCTTTTATGATCATATCTATCTACATGTATGGTGTTTAGCTCATATAACAAAATTAAAATGCGGATGTTTAAGTTATCTTATTTATTTAAAATCTTTCTAAATAGCTCTTAATTACAGCATAATGACAGTGGAACAGCCTTGTCTTATTACTTTTGTTTCGCTAAAAATAACAGGATAATAAATTTTGGAATATTTAAAGATCATTGCTTTTACGCATAAACAGATTGACTTAAAATCCTTAGGTAAATTAGTGATATGTGAGCAGACATTAGACGACAGGTTGAGAAACATTCAATCCGAGTTAGGTGTTAAAGAAATATTCTATGTAGGAACGTGTAACCGGGTCGAATTCGTATTTACTTCTCCAAGTATTTTAGATAAAGATTTCATACTGCGGTTTTTAACGGTACTGGACATGGGGCTGCCCGCACAATATATGGAGCAGTTTATTGAAAACGTATCAGTTTATGAACAGGTTGATGCATTCAATCACCTGTTGCGGACCTCCTGCTCCCTTGAAAGCCTGGTTGTCGGAGAGAAAGAGATCCTGGCACAGATCCGCAAAGCTTATGAAGCTTGTCGTGTAGCCGGATTTACCGGTGATTATATGCGAATGATCATGAACCGGGTGGTCAAAACAGCCAAAGAAGTATATACCCATACCAATATTTCTAAGAATCCCGTCTCTATCGTTTCGCTTGCTTACCGCAAGCTGCGGGACCTTAAAATGTGTTCCAGTGAGGCCCGCCTGCTTATTGTTGGCGCAGGTGAAACCAACAAACTCCTGGCACAATACCTTAAAAAACACAAATATTCTAACTTTTCTGTTTTCAACAGGACCCTCAAAAATGCTGAAGCCCTGGCTAAAGAGCTAAATGGCAAAGCTTATCCACTTACAGCACTTGAAGATTATAAACAGGGATTTGATGTCATCATCACTTGTACAGGTGCCACCGAACCGATCATTACTGAGGAAATTTATACAAAATTACTGAATGGTGATACAGGTAAAAAGGTAATTGTTGACCTGGCCATTCCTAATGATACCGCTGCTGAAGTGGTTAAAAACTTCCCAATACACTACATAGAGGTTGAATCTCTGAAAGAGATTGCCCGAAAAAATATTCAGGAACGCTATGATGAACTGGTGAATGCCGAACACATCATCGAACAAAACATCAAAGATTTTGAACTGGTATTGCGCCAACGCAAAATTGAAATCGCGATGAGCTGCGTTCCGCAGAAAATTAAGGAAATCAAGCATACCGCTATCAATGGTGTTTTTGCTGATGAGATTGATAAGCTTGATGAAAATTCGAGGTTATTATTGGAAAAAGTGATGAATTACATGGAAAAAAAATACATCAGCGTTCCAATGGTTATGGCAAAGGAGATATTGGTAAAGAATAGCTAAATTTGCCAAAAAATTAGCATCAACGTGAAAAGACTTATTATAGGTACAAGAGGTAGCGACCTGGCTTTATGGCAAGCCAATTTCATTAAAGATAAATTAGCAGCTATCGGTGTTGAAGCTGAACTGAAGATCATCAAAACCCAGGGCGACAAAATTTTAAATCTGAGGCTCGACAAGCTTGAAGGTAAGGGGTTTTTTACGAAAGAACTGGAAGAAGAACTTCTGGGTGGTACCATCGATATTGCTGTACATTCCCATAAAGATTTACCGACGGTACATCCTGCAGGCTTAACCATTGCTGCGGTAACTGAAAGGGAAGACCCATCTGAGCTGTTGCTGATCCTTAAAGATTGTGTCAGCATCAATCATAAGCTGTCGCTGAAAAAGGGGGCTATGGTTGGAACTTCATCCAACAGGCGCAAAGCCCAGTTACTGGCGCTTCGGCCTGATTTAAATATTGAAGATTTAAGGGGCAACGTACCTACCCGCATACAAAAGTTAAGGGACGAGGATTACGATGCCATTCTACTGGCAAGAGCCGGGGTAAACCGTTTGAATATTGACCTTTCTGAATTCCATGTTGAGGTAGTAGATACTACTGAACTGGTTCCAGCTCCTGCACAGGGCGCGCTTGCCATTCAGATCAGGGAAAATGAAAATGAGCTTTTTGATATTCTGCAGCAAATAAACCATTCCGAAACTGCCGAAGAAATAGCCATTGAACGTAAAGTGCTGAACCTGTTTGAAGGAGGCTGTCATATGCCTTTAGGCTGTTATTGCAAAAAAGAAGACGGACAATATGAAGTCTGGACATCAAAGGCCGAAACGGATGAAGACTTTCCTGACCGCTTGTTTTACAGGGTAGAAAAACTGGACGGGCTGGCTGAAAAAATTGTTGCCAAATTTAGTGCTGACAGGAAATTTCCGGCTAAAGTTTTTATTTCCCGCGAAGTAGGAGAGCATAATTATTTTAGAAAAGCACTTGAAAAACACCATATAGCAATAGAGGACAGATCGCTGATCCGTACTTTCCCGATCGTAACGGTACTGGATCCATTTTATTTGAAACACATAGACTGGATCTTTTTCAGCAGCAGGAACAGTGTTGATTATTTCTTTAACCTGAAACCCATGTTGCCTAAGCATGTTAAGTTTGGAGTGGCAGGACGTGGCTCTGAAGATTCGCTAAGAAGAACTGGTCATTTGGCCGACTATGTAGGTGAAGGCGGGGATATAGACGAAGTAGCAGAATTATTTGCAGAAGAGGTATCGGGTAAGACGGTATTATTTCCCAGGGCACAGGATTCTTTATTAAGTATCCAGAAAGCCTTAAAACCGGATACCAAGGTGATTGACCTGCCGATTTATGAGACCGTTATTGAAGAAGATATAGACCAGACTTATGCGGATGTGCTGATATTTACCAGCCCATCTAATGTAGACGCGTATTTTGTTGACAATTTATTGGAACCAGGACAGCGGGTAATTGCAATCGGAAATTCTACAGCCAAAAAGTTTGAGGAGATGGGGGTAGATTGTATTTTACCTTATTCTCCGGATGAAATCGGTTTAGCTGAAGCTGTTTTCGGGATAGATATAAAATAATATACTTATGTTACAACGTCCACGTAGATTAAGAAAAAATCCGGTTGTGAGAGAAATGGTAGCTGAAACCCGGTTAACCAAAGACCAGTTCATCTATCCATACTTTATTGTACCTGGTAAAGATGTGGTCCGTCCGCTGGATGCGATGCCCGGCATCAGTCATTTTTCTGAAGATACATTGGTAAGAGATGTGGAGAAAGGACTAAAGCTGGGTGTAAACAAAATTATGCTGTTTGGTGTGGGTGATGAGAAAAGTGAAAATGCGGCGGCAGCTTATCACGACCATTCTTTGGTACCTTCTGCTGTCCGTATGTTAAAAAAGAACTTTGGTGATGACCTTTACGTGGTAACGGATGTTTGTGTTTGTTCTTATACTACCCACGGACATTGCGGCATTTTAAGGGATGAGTATGTGCAGAATGACGAAACAGTGGAGGTTATAGCCAGAATGGGGCTAACCCATGCCCAGGCTGGTGCCGATATGCTGGCTCCATCGGATATGATGGATGGGCGGGTAGCTGCAATGAGAACTGTACTGGATGGAGCGGGTTACGTAAATACTGCCATTATGTCTCACGCTACCAAATTTGCCTCAGCTTATTACGGACCTTTCAGAGAGGCAGCCGATTGTGCTCCGGGCAAGGGCGACAGGAAAGCTTACCAGATGGATTTCAGGAATGGTCATGAAGCACTTAGGGAAGCTTTGCTGGATGAAAGCGAGGGTGCTGATGTGTTGATGGTGAAACCGGCACTGGCGTATATGGATGTGATCCAGAACCTGAAACAACATACTGATCTGCCGATTGCCTGTTACAATGTATCCGGAGAATATTCGATGGTTAAAGCTGCTGCGCAAAAAGGCTGGATAGATGAGCAAAAAGTAGTGATGGAAACTATGTATGGCTTTGCACGTGCAGGTGCAAGTATCATCACCACCTATCACATTAGGGATATGGTTGAAAAGAATTGGATATAGCGAGTTATAAAGCATAAATAATGTTAGAATCTTTAAAAAAAATGTTTTCCGGAAATGAAGGCGAAGTGCCTGTAAATACAGGCAGTAAACCGGATATTTCCAGAGAAAAGTCGGCAGAACTCTATGAAAAGGCGAAAAACTATTTCCCAGGTGGGGTAAACTCTCCGGTAAGGGCTTTTAAATCGGTTCACGGTACGCCCCTCTTTATTCAAAAAGGAGATGGTTGCTTCGTTTGGGATGCAGACGGCAATCAGTTTATAGATTTTTGCGGTAGCTGGGGGCCATTGATCTTAGGTCACAATCACCCTAAAGTAAGAGAAAAAGTTACTGAAGTGATGCAGAACGGAATGAGCTTCGGTGCACCTACGGCATTGGAAAATGAGCTGGCCGAACTGATTATAAAAAATAACAGATTTGTAGAAAAAATCCGTTTTACAAGCTCTGGTACTGAAGCGGTCATGTCGGCTATCCGTTTGGCCCGGGGTTTTACTGGCAGGGACAAAATTATCAAGTTTGATGGTTGTTACCATGGCCATAGTGATTCCTTATTGGTAAAGGCGGGATCAGGACTGGTAACTTTTGGTGAAACCTCATCAGCTGGTGTGCCGAAAGCATTTGCACAGGAAACAATAGTTTTGCCTTTAAATGATGTTGAAGCATTGAAACAGGCTTTTGAACAGTTTAAAGATGAGGTTGCCGCTGTAATCATTGAAGGTATACCAGCCAACAATGGTTTACTGATGCAGGACCAGGCTTACCTGGAATTCCTGCAGAATTTATGTAAAGCGCATAAATCCTTATTGATATTTGATGAAGTGATAACGGGTTTCAGATTGGGTTTTGAAGGTGCTGCAGCACATTATGGACTTAAACCGGATATTGTTACTTATGGCAAGATCATCGGCGGCGGACTACCGGTTGGTATGTATGGTGCATCTGCCGAAATTATGGCACACATTTCTCCTGACGGCGGAGTTTACCAGGCAGGTACCCTTTCCGGAAACCCGATAGCCATGGCAGCAGGGATTGCCCAGTTAACTGAATTGTTAAAATCGGGTTTTTACAAAGAACTGAACAATAAGGCTACAGAATTCGCAGAAAGTTTACAACGTTTTGCCACAGCAAGGAATTATAAAGTAAAAGTATTTCATGTGGGTTCTATTTTCTGGATTGCCTTTACCGATAAAGATAAGATCCAACGTGCTGATGATATAGAACACAGCAGCATGGAAAAATTTAAAATGATGCACAGAGAGTTGCTGAACAGGGGGATTTATCTGGGCCCCTCAGGCTATGAAGTTGGTTTCGTTTCTGCTGCGCACACAAAGATAGAGCTGGAAAAGGCAAAAAGGGCAATATTTGACAGCCTTGATGTTGTTTTCAGGAACAAGTAAATAATGGTATATTAGCTAAAACACTGGTAATCTTGAAGAAGTCGATTGTTATATTTTATTTCATGCTGTTGTACGCTTTAGTGCAATTGATCTCCTGGGGAACGCTGGTTGTTCGGCTGGAACCTGCCAGAATGGCAATGGTGATGGGCGAAGGGTCGGTGTTTTTATTTTTACTATGTATAGGGGCTTATTTTTTACACCAGTCTATCAAAAAAGAAGAGCGTCTGCGTGAACAGCAGCAAAATTTTTTGCTCTCTGTAACGCATGAGTTAAAATCACCTTTGGCTGCTATAAAATTATCAATTCAAACCATCATCAAACGTGACCTTGATAAGGCGCGGCAGACGTCCTTACTGAGCAATTCTTTAAAAGATATTGAACGTTTGGACGACCTGGTAGAAAACATGTTATTGGCTACAAAGATAGAAAACCGCTCTTATTCCTTCCCTAAAGAGGAATTTGACTTCTCGGAGTTGGTTACCAAAATCACTGACAGGCTGCAGGTCCATTCCTGCGGATGTGAACAGTTGATTACACCGGTTATCAAACCAGGAATAAAGGTGATGGGCGATCAGTTTGCACTCTCGTCGGTAGTGACCAACCTGGTCGAAAATGCAGTAAAGTATTCGGGTCCCTGCGCTGATGTGGCGGTTGAACTGACAGAAAAAGACGGCCATCCTTTTTTAAGGGTAGCTGACAAAGGGCCTGGTATTCCCGACAGTGAAAAGATGCTGATTTTCGATAAATTTTACCGGGTTGGTGATGAGAATGTCAGAAAATCAAAAGGAACGGGTTTAGGCCTGTTTATTGTTAAGGAAGTATTACAAAGCCACGACGCTGATATCAGCGTTAGAGATAACGTACCGCAAGGTGCTATTTTTGAAATAACATTTAGTTGATTATGCAACAGAAATTAAGAATACTGCTGGTTGAAGATGAAGATCACTTATTGGATGCCATAAAATTGAACCTTGAGCTTGAAGGTTATAAAGTACATGCCGTAAAAGATGGTAAAACTGCGTTGAAAGTTTTTAAAGAAGAACGCTTTAATCTCATCATTCTGGATGTAATGCTCCCTGAAATGGACGGTTTCCAGGTATGTGAAACCATCAGGCTGGAAAATACAGAAGTACCCATTCTTTTTTTAACGGCTAAAAATACCAGCGAAGACAGGGTAATGGGCCTGAAAAAAGGTGCCGATGATTACCTGGTAAAACCTTTTAACCTGGAAGAACTGATCCTGAGGGTTGGTATCCTGGTAAAACGCAGTATGAAAGCGGATGACTTAAAAGAAATCAATTCCTATAAAATTGGCGACAAAACCATTTATTTCAATTCATTTGAACTGAAACAGGATGATGGGGTGATTGTACCTCTGACCAAAAAAGAGACCATGCTTTTAAAACTGCTGATTGAGCGTAAAAATGAGGCCGTGTCCCGCGAGCAGATTTTAGAGACCGTATGGAACTATGATGTTTATCCATCTACAAGAACTATAGATAACTTTATTCTGACGTTCCGCAAGTATTTTGAACCCGATCAGAAAAACCCTGTTTATTTTCACTCCATCAGAGGTGTAGGCTATAAGTTCACAGATATTCACTAATGTATAATTCAAAAGGCAGGTATGCCCTGATGGCGCTTTTTGCCATCGCAGCTTTGGTATGCCTTTTTTATGTTCAATATCAGCTGGCTGCACTGGCCGGCTTTTTGTTTGCCTTTGTAATATGGAGCCATTTTAAGCACAGTTCCATTTTACTGGCCTCAAAACATTTTAAGAACGGTAATTATGTACGTGCCGAAGCTTTGCTGGCAGAGGTACCAAACCCCGACAGACTTGCCAGAAACAGACGTGGATATTATGAATTTATGCGGGCCAATATTGCTCTAAAAAAGGAAGATTATGAACTGGCCGAACATCATTTTCAGATTGCCAGCCGCTTTCCGCTGGGTGGAAAAAACGACAAAGCTTTTGTACTGATCCATCTGGCCAACCTGGCTTTAAGAAAAAAGGACAAGGAACGCTGTACCGCATATTTGAGCAAAGCCAGGGAATTGGCTATAACTTCCAAATCGCAGGATATTATCAATAAAATAGAAAAAGAAGCATACAGCTTATAAAAAAATAGAAGACAAATCAGAACACATGAACACGTTATTTTTAGATGCAGCATTTTCAAAGCAAACAGAACGCCCACCAGTGTGGATGATGCGCCAGGCTGGCCGTTTTATGCCGGAGTATTGGGAAATTAAAAACAAATACTCTTTTCTGGAGATGTGCAAAACACCGGAAATTGCTGCTGATGTAACGATGCTTCCGGTTGATTTGCTTGGGATTGATGCCGCTATTTTGTTTTCGGACATCCTGGTAACAGGTGAAGCTATGGGTGGAGACCTGAGCTTTACGCAAGGTATAGGCCCTAAATTTGCTAACCCGGTGCGTACACTTAAAGATGTGGAGGCTTTAGAAGTAGATGTGCTCGACAGGCTGCAATATGTGGCTGATGCGATCAAAGTGATCCAGCAACGTTTAAATGGTAGTATTCCTTTAATTGGTTTCGCCGGAGCACCATTTACAGTAATGAGCTACCTCGTTGAAGGTGGTTCTTCCAAAGATTTTAAGCTGACCAAATTGCTGATGCACAACCAGCCGGAAGTAGCACATAAACTATTGGCTAAAATTGCTAAGGTTACTGCCGATTACCTGAACCTGCAAATTGCAGCAGGTGTAAATGCCATTCAGATCTTTGACAGTTGGGCATTGGCCCTGTCATGGAACGATTATCAGGAATTTTCGCACCGCTACATCCAGGAAATTATTGCCAACCTGAACAGAAAAGACATCCCAGTGATCTCTTTCTGCAAAGGCAGTTCGGTATTTGCCCCGATTATGGCTGAAGCTAAACCAGATGTGATTTCGGTAGACTGGAACGCGGATCTTTTAAATATTAAAAACAGTTTGCCTGCAGGTATCGCTGTACAGGGTAACCTTGATCCGCATATTTTATATGCGGATAAACCTGTCATTAAAAAAGAAATCCTCAGACTATTTGAGCGCATGCGCGGACAAAACGGTTTTATTTTTAACTTAGGTCATGGTATTATGCCTGATATTCCTTTCGACAACGTAAAATATGCAATAGAAGTAATTAAGGAGTTTAAATACTAAGTTTACTATGGATAAATACTACTATTACGTCCTTTCTGTTCATATCATCTTTATGGTAAGCTGGATGGCGGGGTTGTTTTATAGTGTACGTTTGTTCATTTACCATACCGAGGCCAACGACAGGTCCGAAATGGAGAAAGCCATTCTCCAAAAAGAGTATGAAAAAATGGAGCGCAAGCTCTGGTACATCATCACTACACCGGCCATGGTATTAACAGTGCTGGCCGGTATCACCATGCTTTGCATCAGACCAGCATTGCTGCAAATGCCCTGGATGCATGTAAAACTTAGCTTTGTAGTTTTACTGCTCATTTACCACTTTATTTGTCAGCGTATCATGAAACAGCTAAAGCTGGGTACCTGTAAAATGAGTTCCTTTAAGCTGCGTTTGTGGAATGAAGTGGCCACCATTTTACTGGTCGCCATTGTATTTACAGTGATCTTAAAAAATGCTGTAGACTGGATATACGGCCTCATTGGTCTGATCATTTTTGCTGTGGTTATCATGGCTGCAGTAAAATGGTATAAACATTACCGGAAAAAACACGATTCCTAAAATTAATCTATCTTTATAGTATGAAACGTCTATGCTCAACCGCAGTTTTAATTAGCAGCCTTATTATGGCCACCTCATTAAATTTATTTGCGCAACAGGATAGTGTCAAAACATTAGCCAACCCGAAGGGCCGTTTTGTGGGTGGTATTACACTTACACGTATTGATCTTGGTTTCAGCAGGCTTATTGACAACGGAAGCTTTAGCCTGTCACCGGCAAATGATTTTCTGGACTATAAGGCATTTAAAACCAGTACCTTCTCTTTTGATGTGCTGGACTACGGATACCGGTTCAATTCAAATTTTAAAATATATCTGGCTGCTGGGGTAGACTGGAACATGATCCGACTAAAAAGGGACATTACGATAAGAAGAAACACCCCTACATTGGAATATGATCCGGAAACGGGTATCGAATTTTCTAAAAACAGATTTTCCAGTTTTTATGCCCATATACCAATGGGTTTCCAGTTCCGTACCAATGAGAATGACCGTGGTAAAAGGTTCTATTTTGTTGTCGGACCGGATATAGGCTTCCTGCTCAATGGAAAAGTAAAACAAATAAGTAAAGAGAACGGTAAACAGAAATTCAGGGACGATTATAATTTCGAAAAAGTGCGTT
Source organism: Pedobacter heparinus DSM 2366 (assembly GCF_000023825.1). Classification (NCBI taxonomy): domain Bacteria; kingdom Pseudomonadati; phylum Bacteroidota; class Sphingobacteriia; order Sphingobacteriales; family Sphingobacteriaceae; genus Pedobacter; species Pedobacter heparinus. Next base: position 4,095,361 of record NC_013061.1, on the reverse strand, counting down.
TGGGCGGATCATTGCGCGTAGGTTATGGGGCACTTGGAATTTTTACTAAATATTATTTTAGCGATATGTTTGATAGTGCACCACAAAAAGGGTTAAAGAATATGTCATTCGGAATAACACTGGGGTTAAATTAATACAATATCTTTATCCCGTGGAAGAGCAAATCATTAGTGTTAAAAATCTTAGTAAACAATATCAAACCGAACAAGCGGGCGGTATCAGTAACATTAGTTTTGAGGTTAAAAAAGGAAATGTTGTAGCCATTCTGGGTGAAAGCGGCAGTGGAAAATCTACACTGTTGAAGTGCATCTATGGTTTGCTAAAGGTAGATGGAGGAGAAGTTTCTTTCAAAGGAAAGCGTATCCTGGGACCTGATGAACAACTCATCCCGGGCCATAAGGAGATGAAAATGGTTACCCAGGATTTTTCATTGAATATATATGCTAAGGTTTATGACAATGTAGCGTCCATGCTGTCCAATACCGATGTGCAGGCCAAACAAGCCAAAACTATGGAAATGTTGCAGCATCTGCACATTGAACATCTGAAAGATAAAAAGATTACCCAATTGAGTGGCGGCGAGCAGCAGCGCGTGGCCATTGCTAAAGCCATGGTAAGCGATACTTCAGTTTTGTTACTGGATGAACCTTTTAGTCAGGTTGATGCTTTGCTTAAAAACCAGTTGCGTGCCGACATTAAGCGGGTAGCTGCAGAAACAGGTGTTACGGTAATTATGGTATCCCATGATCCGGCAGATGGCCTCTTTCTGGCAGATGAGTTGCTTATTTTAAAAGACGGAGCTTTGTTACAATCAGGTCAGCCCAGCCAGGTTTATAACCATCCCGATCACATTTATACAGCCCGGCTGTTGGGCAATGCTGTGGTACTGGATGCCACAGATGCTTCAATATTGGGATTGGATATCCCTGATGGGCATGCCGTGTTTTATCCGGAATGGGTAGAATTGAAGAGCTCCTGGAACAGCAGGAGATTTGAAGTGAAAGATGTTTATTACAAGGGTTTTTACGAAGAATTGCTGCTTGAAAGAAACGGCGTAAAAATCAGGGCCCTTCAGCTGAATCGGGGAGAGCATAAAAAAAACGACCATGTACAAGCTAATATCAGTCAGTTTCTAGCCCTGTAAATCCATAAAAATCAATCGCCTATATTCAGTTTTTTCATTTTCGTGTCATAACATTTAATTATTGGCTTTACCCTGACTTTTTTACGCGGATATTCAGAAGTTGAGTATTAACTTTGCTGTGCTTAATTTTTTTTAGGCAGCACAATATTAATTGGTATACATGTTTCTTCGTTCAATAACAGTCAGGTTTATTATTTTGTTAGCTATGGTTATACCTGGTTTTCAATCTTATGCACAGCAAACGGCTGTTAGCGGAACGGTTACAGACGCCAGCACTAAAGAAACCATTCCTTATGCATCTTTTATCATTACCGGAAGTGGAAAAGGAGGGCGCACAGATGCCGATGGAAAGTATAATATTACCATTAGTGGCAATTATACCCAGCTTAAATTCAGTTATATAGGTTATAAAACCCAGGTTAAAACCATTAAGCCGGGGCAGGCCCAAACCATTAATGTACAGCTGCAAAATGAAGCCATGCAGATGAACGAGGTAGTGATCAAAGGTGGCAAGAAGCCCCCTTACCGCAATAAAGAGAACCCTGCAGTTGAACTGATCCGTAAGGTAATTGCCAATAAACCGAAAAACCGCATGGAAAGCTATGATTACGTCGCTTATCAGAAATATGAAAGAATGTTGTTCTCTATGAGCAACCTTTCAGAGAAATTTAAGAACAAAAGAATATTCCGCAATTATCAGTTCCTTTTTCAGGAACAGGATTCTACAAAAATAGGTGGCAAAAATATGCTTCCGGTGTTTCAGCAGGAAAAGCTTTCTGATAACTATTTTCGCAAAAATCCGGAGAAGTTAAAAACTGTGGTCATAGCCGATAAGCAGGTGAACTTCGATGAGCGTTTTATAGACAACCAGGGTTTAAGTTCTTATTTCGACAGGATGTACCAGGATATTGATATTTATGACAACAATATCTCTGTAGTAAGCAATCTGCTGCTAAGCCCGATTGCTGATGGCGCACCTGGTTTTTACAAATTTTTTATTACCGATACCATCCGTACACAACAGCCCCAGCTGATTGAACTTTCCTTTACACCCAGAAACAAGATGGACCTTTTGTTTGAAGGTAAGCTGTATGTAACCATGGATGGAAATTATGCCGTCCAGAATGCTTTTTTAACCGTAAATAAAAACATTAACCTGAATTTTGTTCGGGCATTAGAGGCCAAACTTGAATTTGAACAGAATGCGGACAACCGTTACCACTTAAGTAAGAGCAACCTGATTGTTGATTTTGGCATCACCAAGAAAAGCGGGGCTGGTTTTACAGGCGAAAGGACCGTTACCTATAAAGATTACAAAATAAATGAGCCGATAGCCGATAGCGTATACAAAGGCTCGGCTGCCCTGGTTGTGGTACCGGATGCGAAAAAGAAATCTGAGCAGTTCTGGACCAGTAACCGTCCTGAAGCGCTGAGCACCACCAGTGCTAAAGTGTACCGTAATCTCGATACCCTGCAAAGCATTCCATCGTTTAAACGAACTATGGATATTGTAACACTGTTTTTTGCGGGATATAAAGATTTTGGTCCTTTTGAAATGGGGCCGGTAAATACCTTTTATAGTTTTAACAGTGTTGAGGGCTTTCGTTTGCGTTTAGGTGGCCGTACCACAACTGCTTTAAGCAAGCGCTATTATTTTGAAACTTACGCAGCCTATGGCTTTGAGGATCTGAAATGGAAGTATTTCCTGAGCGGGACCTATTCCTTAAACAACAAGTCAATTTATGCTTTCCCTCAAAACTATGTGCGCGCCAGTTTCCAGCGGGATACCAAAATTCCTGGACAGGAGCTGCAGTTTGTACAGGAAGATAACTTTTTGCTTTCCTTTAAAAGGGGGGAGAACAACATGATGCTGTACAATGATTTTTACAGGCTTGATTATGTCCATGAATTTGAAAATCACTTCTCCTATAGCCTTGGCTTACGTAAATGGAGCCAGACACCAGCAGGTTCTTTATATTTTAACAACTCGGCGCAAACACTGTTTTCAAGAACCAACCAGATCAATACATCCGAGATCAGTGTGAACTTAAGGTATGCGCCGCACGAAAAATTTTACCAGGGTAAGGTTTACCGCACGCCACTGGTTGATAAGTATCCGATATTTAACCTGCGTTATACTGCAGGCCTGAAAGGTGTTTTAGGCGGTGAGTATAACTACCACAATTTTATGGGTAGTATCGATAAGCGTTTTTATTTATCGCAATTGGGCTATACCGATGTAACAGTTGAAGGAGGATATGATGTGGGCAAACTACCTTTTCCGCTGTTGTCTATCCACCGCGCCAATCAGACTTATGCTTACCAGTTGCAATCGTATAACCTGATGAACTTTCTGGAGTTTGTAAGTGACCATTATGCAAGTATCAATATAGACCAGAATTTTAATGGTTTCTTCTTTAATAAAATCCCTTTGCTGCAACATTTAAAGTTAAGGGAAGTGATGTCCTTTAAAGCTTTATATGGCGGCCTGCGCAATGAAAATAACCCCGCCAAAAATACAGATGCCATGCAGTTTGTACGCAATAGCGATGGTATGCAGATTACCAACGCACTGGACAATGGCCCGTACATGGAGGGTAGTGTTGGTATAGGAAATATCTTTAAGGTGTTAAGAGTTGATGCCGTAAAACGTTTCAGTTACCTGGACCATCCAAACGTTTCTTCATGGGGAATCCGGGCCAGGGTTAAATTTGATTTTTAATTAAGTTCTTACATATTATTCAGGTAAATTAGGGTCTGGAATCAGCACCTTAAATAATTTCTTATGAATGAAGAATATGTAAACCTGCCACTGGTAAAAAATTCGGTAGATAAACGCTTTGAACTGAAGGTTGGCGACTATACCACATTTATTGATTATAAAGAACATGGGCAAAAGATCTGGCTAATCCATACCGAGTCGCCTACCGAATTGCAGGGTAAAGGAGCTGCTACTGCCGTAATAGAAAAAACCTTGTCGTATATTGAAGAGAACGGTTATAAGCTTATCCCTTTGTGCCCCCTGGTGGCAGCCTATCTTAAAAGACATCCGGAATGGGATAGGATTCTGGACGATAGTGCAAGACCTTTTTAAGCCAAATCTTCATTTTATCGATATGCGTATACCATTTCAGGAGCTTAAGGCCGAATTTAAAAGAGTATTGTTAAAATTATCATTTCCGCCGGAAACTGCCGATAGCTGTGCCCTGGTATTTGCCGCCAACAGCAGGGATGGTGTTTATTCTCATGGATTAAACAGGTTTCCTGTTTTTGTAAAGCTGGTGCAAAAAGGGCTGATAAAGGCAAATGCCTTGCCTGCCTTACTGGAAAGAAATGGAGCAATAGAGCGTTGGGACGGGAATTTTGCACCAGGTATGTCAAATGCCAGCCATTGCATGGCCCGCGCTGTCGAACTGGCAAAAATAAATGGAATTGGTTGCGTGGCCATCAAAAATACCAACCATTGGATGCGTGGTGGAACTTATGGCTGGCAGGCTGCAGATGCTGGTTGCATAGGTATATGTTTTACCAATGCTACCGCCAATATGCCTGCCTGGGGTGGTAAAGATCCGGTGTTGGGCAATAATCCCCTCGTAATCGCAATACCAAGGAAAGAAGGGCATGTGGTGCTCGATATGGCCATGTCGCAATTTTCCTATGGTAAAATGCAGGAATATGAATTAAAGAACGAAGCCTTACCCTTTCCCGGAGGATATGATGAACAGGGAAATTTAAGTACAGATCCTGCAGTAATCCGTAAAACAAAACTGGCCCTGCCAATTGGTTTCTGGAAAGGTTCCGGCCTGTCTTTGGTGCTGGATTTATTGGCCGTAGCGCTTAGTGGCGGCAATTCAACCGGAAAAATATCGGCTCAGGCCGATGAAACAGGAGTGTCCCAATGTTTTATTGCCATCCGGCAGCCAGACATGCATGATGCGCTGATTGCAGAGGTGCTTGCTTATACAAAAAATAGTGAGGCCGTTAAAGCGGGCGGACAGGTAAGCTATCCGGGTGAGCGCACCTTACAGACCCGATTGGAAAATGAAGAAAAGGGGATACCTGTAAATGAAGAGATCTGGATGCAGGTAAAAAATTTTTAGTGCAGCCAAGTAACATATCAACCAAATAAACCTGATAAAAATAAAATGAGCGAATCAACAACCAAAGCTGCCTTTACCGACAAGAAATTCCTGGTTACCCTGGTATTTGTCACTTCCCTTTTTATGTTCTGGGGCATTGCCATTACAATGGCCGACGTACTGAACAAACATTTTCAGCAAACCATGAGCCTTTCCAAATCACAATCCGCCTTTGTGCAGTTTGCAGTTTTTGGTGCTTATGCAGTAATGGGTATACCAGCCGGTTTATTTATGAAGCGTTTTGGTTATAAAAAAGGAGTACTTTTAGGATTATCACTTTTTGCCACTGGAGCCTTTCTCTTTATTCCGGCAGCCAATATTTCCTCCTTTGCTTTTTTCGGTGTCGCATTGTTTATTGTAGGATGTGGATTATCAACCCTTGAAACCGTTGCACATCCATTTGTGGCTTCGCTGGGCGACCAGCGTACGAGCGATCAGCGCATTAATTTTGCCCAGTCCTTTAATGCAGTTGGTGCAATGCTGGGCCCGGCAATAGGAAGTTACTTTTTGTTTGGCAAGCATGTGCAGGGTAGTACAGATCTTACTTCTGTTAAGGTACTTTATGCTGTAATTGGCCTGGTAATTTTGTTGGTTGCTGTCTCTTTTTCGTTTGTAAGAGTGCCAGCTACAACAGATCCCCATGCCGTTGCAGCAGACGCTGATGCGGTAAATATCGATGTTGCCCCGGATAAAAAACTGTTTGATCATAAACATTTCGTCTGGGCGGTTGCCGCTCAGTTCTTCAACGTAGCCGCGCAGGCCGGAACATGGGCTTTTTTCATCAATTACGGACATGAAAAAATGGGCTTTAGTGATGAAAAAGCCGGTCACTTTATGGTTGTATTTATGGGAATGATGCTTGCCGGTCGTTTTATCGGTACCTTTTTGATGCGGATAATTGCACCAAACAAATTGCTGGCTTCATTTGCATTGGGTAATATCCTGATGTGTATCATCGTAGCACAAAGCCTGGGCTGGCCATCTTTCATTGCTTTACTGATGATCAATTTCTTTTTCAGTATCATGTTCCCAACGATATTCAGCCTTGGGCTTAAAAATCTGGGCGCCCGTACACAACAAGCCGCCTCGTTCTTATCAATGGGTGTGGTTGGGGGAGCATTTTTTCCTTTTATCATGGGAGCGCTTGCAGATAGTGCAGGAATTGCCTATGCTTATTATGCCCCGATCATCTGTTACATAGTGATTTTCCTTTTTGGCTATAAATTCTATAAAGTAAAACACTAATTATACAATGAAATATCCGGGTTGCTTAATGCCCTGGCTGGACATTGTGGCAGCTGTTTAATCTGCCTTGGTTCACTTGTAAAATTTAAATCAAACATATACTGCTTATATCCGTTGTACAATAGGTTGTTAGACTAATAGGCTACTATGCAAAGGGATATAAATAATGCGCTTCAGGAAATAACAGATTTAAAGAACGAAGCGAAAAGCTCAAAAAATAAACTGCGTTCATTTTTTGAGAGTTCAAGCGTGATCCATTTGCTGATAGATACGGATCTAAGGGTGATTGATTATAACAGGGCAGCCGTAAATTTTATAAAGAAGCATTGTAAAATCAATATAAAGGTTGGGACAAAAGCATCCAGGTTAATACATAAAGATCAGGTAGCCAGTTTTATGGAAAACTATGTCAAGGCACTTGATGGCATACCCGTCCGTATGGAACAGGAGTTTAAATATGGGGGTGAAAGGATTTTATGGTTCCTGAATTATGAACCTGCATGGGATTGTGACGGAAATATTTTAGGCATGTCGTACAATGCCGTTGACATTACCGAGAAAGTAGCCAACGAAAATAAGATTGTTGCCCAGTATTATTCATTGGAGAGTATCGCTTATATCCATTCACATCATTTTCGGGCCCCTGTTACAAACATTATGGGGCTGATGAATATCTTTAAAATTAATGGCTACAAAACTACAAAACAAGAGCTGTTAATGATGCAAAGGGCTGTAAATGAGTTGGAAGTCCAGATGACCAGGATTGAAAACCATCTGGTGTAAGTGTGGTTTTCTAGCCCCCTGTTTCTATGAAACTCTTCATGCGGCCCGGTAAATCAAACAAAGCTTTTTGTCACATTTATAATAATTTGTTAACCATTTATCCCATGAACAGTGACGGTACTCAGTTTACCGGAAAGGCAGGCACGTTTTTGATGGCCGCCAACGGTACCGTTCAGAACTCTCTGCGCTATACGCTGCTTAAAGAAAAGTCATTTACGGGCTTAGGTTTTATTGTCTGTAATATAGATATTTGTGTACGGCTGTTATGAAAGTATACAACTTTAAACCTGGTGTAGCGCTTGCCGGATACGTAGACAGGATCCTGGTTATAGAACATTGTGAAAACAGTACTCCTTTTTCATTGCCCTTGTTTGCCAATGGATCACCAACTTTACTTTTTATCTCAGCAAAAGGTAGCATGAAACCATTCAGCCCGAAGCATTGTCTTTTAGCGATGGTTTGTATATAAACCTACACCTGCCAATTTCTTTGTAGTAGAATCCAGACACAGGAAGAGATTGACCCTTATTGGGAAAAGCTGGGTGCAGGGGGCAGGTATGACCACTGCGGCTGGCTCGATGATAAATTTGGCTTTTCCTGGCAAATTGTACCTTCGGGATATGAGCGTGTTGGATTACCCGGAAACTTTTTACCGGAAAATTTTTTTGAAAATAGTTCTTGACCCTTACCCAAGGTCATAGCCTATCTTTGCCTCATCAATATGAACAAAATGAAAAAGTTAAGCATCTATTCGGTAAAACAACTGGCAAAATTGGCCGGTGTAACTGTAAAGACCCTGCACCTTTATGACCAGATGGGTTTACTTAAACCTGCTGAAAGAACTTTGACCCGGTATCGCCTTTACAAAGAACCGGAATTGTTACGGTTGCAACAAATCTTGTTTTATAGGGAGCTTGACTTTTCGCTCAAAGAAATCCGCTCTATCCTGGACAATTCAAATTTTGACCTGATGCAAGCATTGGAGAGTCATAAGGCGATGCTAAAGGCAAAAAAAGCAAGATTGGCAATGCTGATGAAAACGCTGGAAAACACTATACATTCACTAAAACATAAAACCATGTTAAACCTGGAAGACCTATATGAAGGACTAAACCGGGATGAAGCCCAAGCCTACAGAAGCCAGGCCATCCTTAATTACGGCGAAGAAGCCGTAACCCATGCAGAAAATCATTTGAAAAGCTTAAACAAAGAAGAGATGCAGGTACTAGTAGCCAGGCAAAAAGAACTTGGCAAAGCCTTATACTTGTTGAAACATCAAGACCCTTCCAGCCATAGCGTTCAGGAGCTGGTTGAGCAGCACTACCTGAATACCAGGAAACTTTGGGGTACCCACCTTGCCGCTGATAAACAGGCCCAGACATACAAAGGGTTGGGAGAACTTTACCTGTCAGACGAAAGATTTACCAGTGAGATGGGTTCATCAGATCCAGGTTTCAGGACTTTTATCAGCAAAGCGATGGCATTTTATTCCGAATCGTCACTTAAATAGGGAAGCGTTCTTGTGAAATTCCAATTTCAGGATGGCAAATGCGTACTCACATAGAATTGTTACTGAAAGAAAAGCAATGGTTCTATCTAATCTTTGTATCTTGATTTTACACGCAAAAATCTTAAGAATATGAAAATCACACTAGATGCAAAATCCCTTTTAATGGGTTTTCTGGCCGCAGGCTTAATGTTTACTGTCATCAGCTTTAAAAGCACATCAGACCAGAATAAGGGTAAATTCAGGACAGAAGTAAATGACCATGTTGTTGTAATTCTGGATACCGAAACAGGAAACTATATCATTGCCCCGTCCATGTACGATATTAATAAAATACAATGGATAAAAGGAGAATTTTATGAAACCTTCAAAACAGGAAAGGACAATAAAAAGATCTCAAACTGATTGGACAGGATAATTCTGAAACACGACAAAGCTACACACAGGTGTGGATGAACTATTGGTTGAAAAAAAATGCCGGTATACTATAAGCGTACCGGCATTTTTATATTCTTAGTAATGTAGATTAATTACCAGCATATTTAGAAGGAATAACAACCACTTTAACTAAAATAGGTTTTGTTGGTTTTACTGGATTAGTATCTTGATTGTCAGATGTTTGTATGTCAATGGCTATGCCCCCAACAAAAAGCTCATAGCTGTAAGCATTTGCATCATAGGTGTAAGGGAGTTGGATATAGCTGCTGGAATTTACCGGATGGGAAGCATAAACTAAAACTCCTTCATCATCAACAGTTATCTCGTCAATAATAGAATTTCTCCATTCATAGGTATAATTATATCCATCGGCACTCAATACCCACTGATTGGGTTGTATCGTAAAATTATAAGTTCTATTTGGCGTATCCTGGATAATCGTATCCTTCTTGCACGAAGCCAGACCCAGTGTAGCCGTGCATAACAGTAATAGTATAAGCTTTTTCATGTGTTTGTGTGTTTTTGTTAGCTGTAGCAAATTTATTGCCACAAAAACCTCAGCCATTTCTTATACGCTTCCTGTAATCAAAATGTTATGAGAAATCCTGCTACCTAAAACCCATCTAAACCAGGTATTCAAACAAGGTCTGGTCGTTGTTCAGTTCAATAATTTCAAACTTAAATTCCTTCATACGCTGTACCAGGGCATTATAATCAGCTTTATTGGCCAGCTCTATACCAACCAGTGCCGGGCCGTTTTCCCGGTTTGTTTTTTTGATGAACTCGAAGCGGGTAATGTCATCATGCGGGCCCAGCACATTGTTCACAAATAACTTCAGTGCACCCGGCCTTTGCGGAAAACGGACAATGAAGTAATGTTTCAGCCCTTCGTACAGCAAAGATTTCTCTTTGATCTCCTGCATGCGTTCAATATCGTTGTTGCCGCCACTGATGACACACACTACCTTTTTGCCTTTGATTTTATCTGCATAAGCATCCAGTGCGGCTACCGATAAAGCACCTGCAGGCTCCACTACAATGGCATCCTCATTGTATAATTTTAATATCGTGGTACAAACCTTTCCTTCGGCAACCAGCTGCATATCATCCAGCACCCTGGCACACAGTTCATAAGTCAGCTCGCCAACGCGTTTTACTGCCGCACCGTCCACAAAACGTTCAATGGCTGCTAAGGTAACCGGCGCGCCCTGTGTAAGGGCTTCAGACATGGAGGGGGCACCTTCAGGCTCTGCACCCAGCAATACAATGTGCGGATTTTTGCTTTTAAGATAAGTGCCGGCACCGGCAGCAAGCCCGCCACCACCTACGGGCATAATAACCACATCGGCACCGGGCAGGTCCTGCAGTATTTCCACACCAACTGTGCCCTGACCCTCAATGATACTGTAATTGTCGAAAGGAGGGATAAAGGTCATGTTATGGGCTGCGGTATAGGCCAGGGCTTCCCTAAGGCAATCATCAAAAGTATCACCAACCAATACCAGTTCTACCTGGCCATTGCCAAACATCTCTGTTTGCTTTACTTTTTGCCGCGGTGTAATTTCGGGCATAAAAATGACACCCTTAGTACCCAGTTTATCACAGGAAAAAGCAACGCCCTGAGCATGGTTTCCGGCACTTGCACATACAATTCCCCTGTTCAGCTGCGCTGTGCTCAGCTGGCTGATCATGTTATAGGCCCCTCGCAATTTGTACGAGCGTACTACCTGCAGGTCTTCACGCTTCAGGTAAATTTCTGCTTCATATTTTTCAGATAATTTGGCGTTATAAATGAGGGGCGTACGTTTTACGATGTTGTTCAGCCGTTTTGAAGCAGCTTCGGAATCGAGTGGGCTAAAGTCAGTCATTTTAGGAAAAATAAGAACCGTCACCCGGAGAACAGATGACGGTTTTAATTTGTTTTTTTGTATGTCCCCTCATCTCGATGATAGGAGAGATGACGGGAATGTATTAAATATTAGCAGCCAGCCAGTCGCCAACTTCACTTGTTTTGTAAGCTTTGTTTTTTCCTGAAAGGTCTTCAGTAACCATACCTTCAGCTAAAGATTTGTTTACAACGGCCCTGATCAGTTCCGCCTCTTCTTTTAAACCAAAAGCATCTTCAAACATCATGGCAGCCGAAAGTACGGTAGCCAATGGGTTGGCAATGTCTTTACCTGCAGCCTGAGGGTAAGAACCATGGATGGGCTCAAATAAAGAAGTATGTACACCGATAGATGCCGAAGGCATTAGTCCCATAGAACCTGAAATTACAGAAGCCTCGTCGGTTAAAATATCGCCAAACAGGTTTTCTGTGATCAATACATCATATGAGCTTGGCCATTGAACCAAACGCATGGCTACGGCGTCCACAAATTCATAGCTTACCTCAACCTCAGGATAATCTTTTTCCATATCCTGTACCGTTTCTCTCCATAAACGTGAAGACTCCAGAACGTTTGCTTTATCTACGCAGCATAGTTTTTTACTGCGGGTCATCGCCATTTCGAAACCTAATTTTGCCAGACGCTGAATCTCGGCCCTGGTATAGGTACAAGTATCAAAAGCGGTATTGCCATCGTCCTTTCTGCCTCTTTCGCCAAAATAGATACCCCCTGTTAATTCGCGCAGAATGATCAGGTCGGTACCTTCAATGCGCTCTCTTTTTAAAGGCGAGTTGTCAATTAAGGAAGGGAAAGTAAAAGTTGGGCGTACGTTTGCAAATAAGCCCAGTTTCTGACGCATTTTCAGCAATCCCTGCTCGGGGCGAACGGTAGCTTTAGGGTCATTGTCAAAACGCGGGTGACCAATTGCACCAAACAATACGGCATCGGCAGCCATGCAGATCTCATGTGTAGCATCCGGATAAGGTTCGCCAACTGCATCTATAGCCGCTGCTCCTGTAATACCTGATGTCCATACAATTTCGTGGTTAAATTTCTTTGCTACCGCATTTGATACTTTAACAGCCTGGTCAATTACCTCCGGGCCAATTCCATCTCCTGCTAGCAGAGCAATATTCAGTTTCATATATTTTGTAATTGTGGTTTAAAAATTGTTTTTAGTAGTTTTTTGGCTAAGGTACATCCTTAAATGATGTTCAGCATTTTCTGGGTGGCTTTAATGGCACAAACCGTCTGGTCTGAATCCAGTCCCCTGGTAATGAATATTTTTGCTTCAGTTTCCCATGTAATGATCGTTTCGCAAAGGGCATCAGAGTTACTGCCGGGGGCTATCCGTACGGCATAGTCTACCAGCTTGGGCAAGGTCCTTTTTTTCTTGTTATACACTTTGGTCAGCGCATTCATAAAAGCATCAAACTGTCCGTCACCCTGGGCGTGTTCTTCAAATTTCTCACCTTCAATCCATACAGATATCGTTGCAGAAGGGCGCAGGCCCATGGCATTGGTCAGCACATAAGATTGCACAGCCACCTTTTCTTCATATAAACTACTGTCCAGTACATCAGAAATGATATAAGGCAGGTCCTCCTTGGTTACCGTCTCCTTTTTGTCGCCCAGTTCAATCACACGTTGCGTAACTTTCTTCAGGTCGGCATCATTTAACTTTAAGCCCAGTTCCTGCAGGTTCTTCTCAATATTAGCTTTTCCCGATGTTTTTCCCAGTGCGTACTGGCGTTTTCTGCCAAAGCGCTCAGGTAACAGGTCATTAAAATACAGGTTGTTTTTATTGTCGCCATCCGCATGGATACCTGCCGTTTGTGTAAACACATTGTCGCCCACAATTGGCTTGTTAGAAGGGATGCGGACCCCTGAAAAGGTTTCTACCAGTTTGCTTACCTTATAGATGGACGACTCTCTGATCTTAATCTCTACTTCCGGGGCAAAATCTTTAATTACCGCTACAGCACTTGCCATGGCGGCATTTCCAGCCCTTTCACCCATACCATTCACCGTTAAATGCAGACCACCAATACCGGCTTTTACGGCTTCCAGTACATTGGCCGTACCCAGGTCGTAGTCGTTATGGGCATGAAAATCAAAATGGATATCCGGGTATTTGGTCAGCAGTGCCGAGATAAAACCAGTGGTTTCTCCAGGTGTTAAAATACCCAGCGTATCCGGCAACAGTATCCTTCTGATGTTTTGTCCCGATAAAAAGTCCAGATACTGGTACACATAATCCGGAGAGTTACGCATGCCGTTGCTCCAGTCTTCCAGGTAAACATTGGTGGCAATACCATGCTTTGCAGCCAGGTCAATTACCTGTTTGATTTCTGCGAAATGCTGTTCAGGTGTTTTTTTAAGCTGATGTGTGAGGTGGTTTAAGGAGCCTTTGGTCAGCAGGTTCTGCACTTTTACACCTGCACTGATCATCCAGTCGATAGATACCCCATTGTCTACAAAGGAAAGGACTTCTATGCGATCTGAATATCCGTTTGTTTCTGCCCAGTTTAAAATGGACTTTACAGCCTGAAATTCTCCGTCAGATACACGTGCAGAGGCAATCTCAACCCGGTCTACCTGGAGTTCTTCCAATAACAACTGGGTGATCGTCAATTTTTCAGAAATGGAAAAAGACACTCCCGATGTTTGTTCGCCATCGCGGAGTGTAGTGTCCATAATCTCTATTTTCCTTCTTTCCATGTAACTGGTGTTGCTTGTTAAAGTGGAAGATGTAAAGCAAATTCCTCTATTTCCGGTTTGATGCTTTGCAGATAATCGATGTCGTCAAAGCCATTCATCATGTTGTCTTTTTTATAGGGACTGATCTCGAAAGTTTCTTTTTCACCTGTAGCCAGCAGGGTAACGGTCTGCTCAGGCAAGTTCACTTCCAGTTCCGTGTTCGGATCGGCATGAATTGCCGTAAAAATTTTATCTGCAAATTCAGCACTTACCTGCACAGGCAATACCCCAATATTCAGACAGTTATTCTTAAAAATGTCAGCAAAAAAACTGGATATTACACATCTGAAACCATAGTCGTATACTGCCCAGGCTGCGTGTTCCCTGGATGATCCTGAACCAAAGTTCTTACCGCCAACCAATATTTTGCCGCTGTAAACAGGGTTGTTCAGCACAAAGTCTTTTTTCGGGGTATTGTCTGGATTGTACCTCCAGTCGCGGAAAAGGTTGTCGCCAAACCCAACACGTTCCGTTGCTTTTAAAAAACGTGCGGGGATCAGCTGATCGGTATCTATATTTTCTATCGGAAGCGGAACCGCGGTGCTTCTTAATACATTAAATTTATCGTAAGCCATTTTTAAATCTTTTTTGTGTTAAACAAGTTCTTCGTTCTCAATCAGGGTTCTCGGGTCTGTAACCACACCGGTAACCGCAGCAGCTGCAGCAACCAGCGGACTGGCCAGCATGGTTCTTGAACCAGGGCCTTGTCTGCCTTCAAAGTTTCTGTTTGATGTACTTACTGCATACTTTCCGGCAGGGATCTTGTCGTCGTTCATTGCCAAACAAGCCGAGCAACCTGGCTGGCGCAGCGTAAAGCCTGCCTCAGTTAAAATGTCCAGTAAGCCTTCTTCTTTAATCTGTGCTTCCACAATATGAGAACCAGGAACCAACCAAACGGTAACATCATCTGCTTTGTGTTTGCCTTTTACAATAGAAGTAAATGCCCTGAAATCTTCAATGCGGCCATTGGTACAGCTACCCACAAAAACGAAATCTACTTTTTTACCAATCATATGGTCCCCTTCAGAGAAACCCATATAATTTAACGATTTGGCATAAGTCTCTGCACCACCTTCAACTTGGGCAGCATCAGGTATATCCTGAGAAATACCCATTCCCATACCTGGGTTCGTACCGTAAGTGATCATGGGTTCAATTTTCGAACCATCAAAGGTCAGCTCTTTATCAAATACCGCATCGGCATCCGTTTTTAAGGTTTTGTAATAAGCCAGTGCTTTATCCCATGCTTCGCCTTTCGGACTAAATTCGCGGCCTTTTACGTAATTGATAGTGGTTTCATCCGGGGCAATCATACCACCACGGGCACCCATTTCAATACTTAAATTACAAACGGTCATGCGCCCTTCCATGGTCATGTTCTCAAAAACATCACCTGCATACTCTACAAAATATCCTGTAGCACCGGAAGTACTTAGCTGAGAGATGATGAACAGGGCTACATCTTTAGGTGTAACACCTAAGCCCAGTTTGCCATTCACGTTGATGCGCATTTTTTTAGGCTTAGGCTGCATGATGCACTGCGTAGAAAGCACCATTTCTACCTCTGAAGTACCGATACCAAAAGCAATGGCACCAAAAGCACCATGGGTAGAGGTATGCGAATCACCGCATACAATGGTAGCACCTGGTTGCGTAATGCCATATTCAGGGCCTACAACGTGCACTATGCCATTTTTTTGATGGCCCAATCCCCAGTGGCTGATGCCATATTCATTGGAGTTTGACTCCAGTGCTTTTAACTGATTGGCAGAAAGCGGATCTGCAACCGGTAAATGCTGGTTAATGGTAGGTGTATTGTGATCTGCCGTTGCAAAAGTACGCTCCGGATATAACACTTTTATTCCCCTGCTTTTTAAACCTAAAAAGGCCACAGGGCTGGTCACTTCGTGAATCAGATGGCGGTCAATAAAAAGCACATCCGGGCCACCTTCAATCTTACGTACCACGTGAGTGTCCCACACCTTATCAAATAATGTCTTGCTCATTTTTTTCTATTTTATTATCAATTCTTTATTGCAAAATTTAATTACGCCAACTGGCTTTTATCCATCATCAACAGCAGGTCCTGGTCATTAATATCCAGTTTACTATCCGCAACAGTAAGGAAGCGGTGATAGGCTTCACCGAGTTCCTCCTTGCTTAAGTTAAAGCCCAAACGCTCCAGATGGAACTTTAAGGCATGTCTTCCGCTACGTGCAGTAAGTACAATACTGGCATCTGGGAAACCTACATCTTCCGGACGGATGATCTCATAGTTTTCACGGTTTTTAAGGAAACCATCCTGGTGTATACCAGAGCTGTGTGCAAAAGCATTGCTGCCCACTATGGCTTTATTTGGCTGTACCGGCATGCGCATCTGCGAGCTTACCATGCGGCTCAGTTCATAAAAGTTCTTGCTGTTGATATGGGTATGCAGCCCCAATACCTGATGGGTTTTCAGGATCATGACGACTTCTTCGATAGAAGTATTGCCTGCACGTTCGCCAATACCATTGATGGTACCCTCAATCTGGCGGGCGCCATTTTGTAAGCCTGCTATAGAATTTGCTGTAGCCAGGCCCAGATCATTGTGGCAATGTACAGAAATAATGGCCTGGTCAATATTTTTAACGTTTTCTTTCAAAAATTTGATCTTGCTGCCATATTGGTCGGGCAGGCAATAGCCATTCGTATCTGGTATGTTTACCACTGTAGCGCCGGCGCCAATCACGGCTTCTACCATTTGGGCAAGGAACTGAATATCCGCACGCCCGGCATCTTCAGCATAAAACTCAATGTCTTCTACAAATTGTTTGGCATATTTAACTGCTTCAACAGCCCGTTCAAGGATTTCCTCACGGGTACTGTTAAATTTGTGTTTAATGTGCATATCCGACGAGCCGATACCGGTATGGATCCTCGGGCGTTTGGCATATTTCAATGCTGCAACGGCCGAATCGATATCACCTTTATTGGCACGGGTGAGCGCACAGATAATGGGTTCGGATACGGCTTTGGAAAGCTCTACAACACTTTGGAAATCGCCGGGACTTGAAATAGGAAAACCTGCTTCAATAATGTCCACACCAAGTGCTTCCAGCTCTTTGGCAATTTCTATTTTTTCTGGGGTTGTCAATTGGCAACCAGGCACTTGTTCACCATCACGTAAGGTGGTGTCAAACACATAAACTCTATTCGGATCGTGTAACATAATCGTAAGTGTTTTCTAATATGATTTCTACGGATTTTACTGCTCCGTTTTCTAATAAAATTCTTTTCTCCAGACAGGCAGGCAGCTGCGATTCAAAATGGCCAACGTAAATCAGCGTAGTGCCATTTCCGCACAGTTCATCTACCATTCTGTTAAATTGTTGGGTCTGTTGCTGGTCTAAACCCTGGCAGGGTTCATCCAATATCAGCAGTTCGGGGTTTTTGATGATCGTTCTGCCCAGCAGGGCCAGTCGTTGTTTGCCCAGGGGCAATTCATTCATCAGGGTATCTTTGTACTCCTCCAAACCAAAATAGCCAATCAGTTCATCTGCCTGGGCTTTTTTGGTATAACCAGGATCGCAAAACAAACCCGAACTGTCATAAAAGCCCGAAACAATACTTTGCCATACCGTTGCTGAAGGGTCGAAATACCAGTGCAGTTCGGGCGATATCAGTCCAATACGTTCTTTAATTTCCCAGATGCTTTCCCCGCTTCCCCTTTTGTTTCCAAACAGGTGGAAATTATTGGCATAGGCCTGGGGGTGGTCGCCACAGATTAAACTCAGCAGGGTAGATTTGCCTGAGCCATTATGACCTTGCAACAGCCATTTTTCTCCGGCCTTAACTTCCCAGTTGATGTTTTTTAATACCTGTTTTTCGCCATAACTGATGTTGACATCAATCATTTTGATCAGGCTTGCAGTCTGTACCGCATTCAGGCTTTCATGCAAAAATGCCGGAACCGGTCGCCCGCTTAGTTCAAATTCGGCATGGCTGCGTTCATCAGCATCAATTTCAACCAGCCGGCCCTCCCGTATTTCCGCAATGCGGTCTATACAGGCAGGCAGTTCTGCTTCATTGCTGATCAGGATCAGTTGGGTGCCGGCTTCGGTAATTTCTTCAAGTAAGCTGTTCAGGTTGCCGCGCGAAGCTGCATCCAAACCATTGTAAGGCAGGTCTAAGATCAGTAACTGCGGCCTTAACCATAAGGCTTTAACCAATTGCAGTTTTTTGTGTTCACCACTCGATAACTGGATCAGGGTAGCCGGTTTCAAAGCCGCAAAGCCTAATGCAGTTAAAATGGGTTCAGCATCATCTAAATTCAGGCCATATTGTTTCCCGAAACTCTCCAGTTCTGCCTGTACTGTAGCGACGGTTTCTACGGCCTGTTTATTGTAACGCTGCTGATAATAAAAGTTAGACTGGCCTTCCAGGTCCTTAAACTGGAACCAGTTGGCCACATAATAAACCATTGCCGGTAAACTGCTGTGGGGATTGAAATGGCATTCAATATTCCCGTAGCTGTGTGTTAAGCCGGCAATGGCCTTTGCCAATGATGTTTTACCCGTACCGCTTGCGCCGCAAAGCAGCCAGTTCTCATGGCGCTTTATGGTCCAGCACAAATCCTTCAGCACCGGTGTATGCCGGTACTTTAAGTTTAGGTTTTTGATATGGACGACGACGGGTTGTGACATGATTTTATTAAGCAGTTTTTATAGATTTCATTGCAGTCATTGCTTTTCTCAGTTTGGTACCTATTACTTCAACTTCGTGTGTACGCAATGCTTCGTTTACGGCAATCAGGGTTCTGTTGTCTACACCACCGTCTTTGCCTTCGTTAAAATTTTTACCAACAAGGTCAGTATCTACTTTTTTCATAAAATCCGCCAGTAAAGGTTTACAAGCCTGATCAAACAAATAACAGCCGTATTCTGCCGTATCAGAGATCACACGGTTCATTTCAAATAATTTTTTACGGGCAATGGTATTGGCGATCAGCGGAGTTTCGTGCAGCGACTCATAGTAGGCCGATTCTGGTTTAATACCAGCCTGAACCATTGTTTCAAAAGCAAGTTCAACACCAGCTCTAACAAAAGCAACCATTAAGGTGTAATTGTCAAAATATTCCTGTTCCGCAATCTTCACATCAGCGGCAGGGGTTTTTTCAAAAGCAGTTTCGCCGGTTTCTGCGCGCCATTTCAATAAGTTCTTATCGCCATTTGCCCAGTCTGCCATCATCGTGCTGCTAAATTCACCGCTCATGATGTCATCCTGATGTTTCTGGAACAATGGGCGCATGATGTTTTTCAGTTCTTCAGAAATTTCAAAAGCTTTAATTTTAGCAGGGTTGCTCAATCTGTCCAGCATGCCGGTAACACCACCATGTTTCAGGGCTTCAGTAATTACTTCAACACCATATTGAACCAGTTTGGAAGCATAACCTGCATCAATTCCTTTTTCAATCATTTTATCGAAAGAAAGGATAGAACCTGTTTGCAATAAGCCGCAAAGGATAGTTTGCTCGCCCATTAAATCAGATTTTACTTCGGCAACAAAAGACGATCTTAAAACGCCGGCCCTGTGGCCACCAGTTCCAACACAGTAAGCTTTTGCCTGTGCCAGGCCTTTTCCTTCAGGATCGTTCTCCGGGTGCACTGCAATTAAGGTAGGTACGCCAAAACCCCTTACATATTCTGCTCTTACCTCACTGCCAGGGCATTTAGGCGCCACCATGATTACCGTAATGTCTTTACGGATCTGCATGCCTTCTTCTACAATATTAAAGCCGTGCGAGTACAATAAAGTAGCCCCTTTTTTCATCAAAGGCATTACGGCATTCACTACAGCGGTGTGTTGTTTGTCAGGAGTAAGGTTAATCACTACATCAGCATTAGGGATCAGCTCTTCATAAGTACCTACAGTAAAATTGTTTTCTGTAGCATTTTTCCATGAATCTCTTTTGCCTTCAATAGCTTCCTTACGCAAAGCATAAGAAACATCTAAACCACTATCTCTTAAATTTAAACCCTGGTTTAAACCTTGTGCGCCGCAGCCTACAATTACCAGTTTTTTTCCTTTCAGTACATTTACACCGTCCAGAAATTCGGCGCTGTCCATAAAATCGCATACGCCCAGTTGGTTTAATTGTTCTCTAAGAGGTAATGTGTTAAAGTAATTTGACATCTTTTTTATTGTTTTAGAATTAAGGTTCTTTTATTTATTGTTATTGATTACTTTTTTAATGGCCGAAGCAATTCCATAATGCAGTGCATCATGCACTACAAAAAATTGAACAGCTTCCTGCGTACTCTTTATTTCTACACCGTAATCGGTTTTAAAAGTGTGGTACGCTGTAAACTTATCGCTGTCCAGGTCTTGCTCCAGCTGGGTAATGGTACTGCGCATCAATTCCTTGATGGTATTTATCTCTTCAGCACCTATAAATTTTTCAGGCCTGGTTCCTTTTGTATAAGGCAGTATGTACTGCTTTTCAACCACAAGCGGAACATTGGCCAGCCTGTAGCATAAACCTTGCTGACTGGCAACGATATGCGCGAAGTTCCAGATGATGTTGTTGTTAAAACCTGCCGGAATTTCGTTCAGTTCTTCAACAGTTGAGTTTTCGATCAACCGGATGAAGTTTTCGCGTGTTTGCCTGGTGATGTTTAAAAGGTATTCCATTCTGCCGGATTACATAGTAAATACGTTCTTTTCCTTATCCAGGAACTCGTTTTCTATGACTTCTTCTCCCGGTTCCCTGCGTTCAAATTCCCTCAGTTTGCGGTTAAAGCCTTCGCTGTCCTTAATAATGGCAACCCTTGCACTTCTTACAAATTCAATCAGTCCGTAAGGCTGTAAAACTTCAATCAGTTTATCGGTTTCTTCCCTGTGGCCGGTAGTTTCAAATACGGTATAATCTTTACGGATCACTACCGCACGGGCGCCAAATTCGCGCAGCAGCCGTTCTACCGGGGCGCGTTCTGCAATGGTATCCGTAGGTACCTTATAAAGCGCCATTTCCTGCCAGATGATGTCCTCGTTCGTATTGTAGTATACTTTCAGTACCTCTACCTGTTTTTCAATCTGACGGCAAAGTTTACGCACCACTTCTTCTGTCTCATGGATCAGGATATTGAAGCGGTGAATGTGTTCAATCTCGGAAGGAGAGGTGTTTAAACTCTCAATATTTATCTTTCTTCTGGAAAAGATGATGGCGATACGGTTCAATATGCCGATTCTGTTTTCAGTATAGGCAGTGATCGTAAACTCCTGTTTTCCGTTTAATTCTATTTCGTTGGAATTGCTCATGATCTAATTATTTAAGTCTGATTTCGGCTACACTCATACCTTGTGGTACCATTGGGAATACATTGTGTTCCTGTGCTACCATTACTTCCAAAAGGAATGAGCCCGGATGGTTCAGCATTTCTTCCAGGGCGCCCGTTAATTGCGCACGCTCATCAATTCTTTTGCCGGCGATATAATAAGAATCGGCAAGCTTTACAAAATCAGGACTGGTGATGTTCACAAATGAATATCGCTTTTCATGGAACAGTTGCTGCCACTGGCGAACCATACCCAGGAACCTGTTGTTCAGGATCAGGATCTTTACATTTACCTCAGTCTGCATAATGGTACCCAACTCCTGTAAAGTCATCTGGAAGCCACCATCACCAATTACGGCAACTACCGTTTTATCAGGTGTGCCAAATTTGGCCCCTATTGCTGCCGGTAAGCCAAAACCCATAGTGCCCAGGCCACCACTGGTAATATTGCTCCTGCTATTGTTAAACTTGGCATAGCGGCAGGCCACCATCTGGTGCTGGCCCACATCAGTTACAATTACAGCTTCTCCCTTGGTCAGTACATTTAACTGATGGATCACCTCACCCATAGTCATTTCACCTTCTGTAGGGTTCAATTCCTTTTGGATTAAAGTATCCTGTTCAATTTTGTCATAAGCCCTAAACTCAGCCAGCCAATCGGTATGTTTTTTCTCTTCGATCAATTCGGTAAGCAGGGGCAGCGTTTCTTTACAATCACCCCATACCGGCACATCAGCTTTTACGTTTTTGTCTATCTCAGCCGGATCAATATCCAGGTGGATTACTTTGGCCTGTTTCGCATATTTGTCTAAACGCCCGGTTACCCGGTCATCAAAACGCATTCCAATGGCAATCAGCACATCGCAGGCATTAGTCTGAACGTTAGGGCCATAGTTACCATGCATACCCAGCATCCCTACATTTAGGGGATGATCAGTAGGGATTGCACCGGCACCCATAATGGTCCATGCTGCAGGGATACCACTTTTTTCTACAAAAGCTTTAAACTCCTGCTCCGCACTGCCCAGCAATACGCCTTGTCCGAATAAAATGAAAGGCTTTTTCGCAGTGTTGATCATTGCAGCGGCCTGTTCAATGTATTCTTTTCTTACCACTGGTTTAGGGCGGTAGCTACGGATGTGTTCACAAGGGGTATAACCCTCATAGTCGAACATTTGCAGCTGTGCATTTTTGGTAATGTCTATCAGTACCGGGCCGGGCCTGCCGCTGCGGGCAATGTAAAATGCTTTTGCCAGTACAGCCGGAATTTCTGAGGCATCGGTTACCTGGTAGTTCCATTTGGTAACCGGTGTGGTAATGTTGATCACATCTGTTTCCTGGAAAGCATCCGTACCCAGCAGGTGCGCAAATACCTGACCGGTAATACATACCATAGGTGTGCTGTCAATCTGTGCATCGGCCAGACCGGTAACCAGGTTGGTGGCACCCGGGCCGCTGGTTGCAAATGCAACACCAACCTTGCCCGACGTTCTGGCATAGCCCTGGGCTGCATGGGTTGCCCCCTGCTCATGGCGTACCAGTATATGTTTTAATTTATCGTTATAATCGTATAGGGCGTCATAAATAGGCATGATCGCACCACCAGGGTAGCCAAAAATGGTATCTGTACCTTCGGCTATTAATCCTTCCAATAAAGCTACTGAACCAGAAACGTTAGTTGTTTTTTTGGGTTCAGTTAAGGTGTTTGTTACCTCTTGTGCTGTATCCATTGTTTTATTTTTAGGTAATGGGTTTTAATTTCTTTAATCTGTATAGGCATCAGTAACGCAGCCTTCACTGGCATTGCTTACTTGTTTCAGGTATTTGTAAAGCACACCTTTGGTGACGGGTGGCGGAAGTTGTTTCCATACCGCGCGGCGGGTTGCCAGCTGCTCATCAGTCAGGTGTACATCTATAGAATTGTTTACTGCATCTATAGTAATGATGTCATCGTCATGTACCAGGGCAATGTTTCCGCCATCCCATGCTTCAGGAGTGATGTGGCCTACCACAAAACCATGTGTACCACCAGAAAAACGACCGTCAGTAATCAGGGCTACTGATTTACCCAAACCTGCGCCAATAATCAATGAAGTAGGTTTCAACATCTCTGGCATTCCAGGGGCGCCTTTAGGGCCAACCTGTCTGATCACTACTACATCCCCACTTTTCAGGCGTCCGCTCTGTATACCTGCCATCAGCGATTTCTCTCCGTCAAATACGCGTGCCGGGCCAGTAAATCTCTCTCCTTCCTTACCACTGATCTTTGCAACAGCCCCTTTGGTAGCCAGGTTGCCATATAACATTTGTAAGTGGCCGGTTTCTTTAATAGGGTTTTCTATAGGGAAAATAATCTTTTGGGTTTCAAAATCCAGGTCTGCCGCATCAGCAACATTTTCAGCAATGGTTTTTCCGGTTACAGTTATACAGTCGCCATCAATTAAACCCACTTTTAACAAATATTTCATTACCGCAGGTACACCACCTATTTCATGCAGATCTTCCATCAGGTAAGTTCCGCTTGGTTTTAAGTCGCCCAGTACCGGGGTGCTGTCGCTGATGTGCTGGAAATCATCCAGTTTCAGGTCTATACCTACAGATCTGGCAATGGCAATCAGGTGCAGTACTGCATTTGTAGATCCGCCCAGTACCATCACAATTACGATTGCATTGCGAAATGCTTTCTCGGTCATGATATCCGAAGGCAGGATATTTCTTTCCAGCAGGATACGGATGTATTTACCTGCTTCCAGGCATTCGTTCTTTTTTTCATCACTTGTGGCCGGGTGGGAAGAGCTGTAAGGCAAACTCATTCCTAAAGCCTCAATAGCCGAAGCCATGGTATTTGCGGTATACATACCACCACAGGCACCAGCACCCGGACATGCATTTTTAATTACACCCTGAAAATCCTCTTCTTCTAAATTGCCGGCAAGTTTCTGGCCCAATGCTTCAAAAGCAGATACAATGTTTAATGATTGTCCCTTCCATTTACCCGAATGGATACTGCCGCCATATACCATAATAGAAGGGCGGTTTAAACGGCCCATGGCCATAACAGAACCTGGCATATTTTTATCACAGCCAGGAATGGTGATCAAACCATCATAATACTGCCCACCGCAGATAGTTTCAATAGAATCGGCAATTACATCTCTTGAAACCAGGGAGTAACGCATGCCATCTGTTCCGTTCGACATACCGTCACTTACGCCAATGGTGCTGAAGGTTAATCCCACCATATCATTTTTCCAGACACCTTCTTTTACAATTTTGGCCAGATCATTCAGGTGCATGTTGCAGGTGTTTCCATCATAGCCCATGCTGGCAATGCCCACCTGGGCTTTGTCCATATCTGCTGCGGTCAGTCCAATTCCATACAACATGGCCTGTGCAGCCGGCTGTGTAGGATCTTGAGTAAATGTTTTGCTGTATCGGTTAATTTCAGGTGTTTGTGACATATACTGATTTGGTATGTTTATATAATTACTTCATAGTTTTGTTTCTCTAAAACAAGGCACTTGTAAGTGCGCTGCAGGGTAGCGCCCAGGCTATCTACCCATTTGACCGGAAAGGTATACTCGTCTACCGATGCTATCCCGGCGATTTCGGAGGCCGTACCGCAGAAAAAGGCACTGTCGGCATGTTTGATATCCTTAACCGTTAAATGCTTTTCAATAAGTTCTATATCCAGGATCTGGCACAGCTCAATAATGGTGGCACGGGTAATGCCTGGTAAAATATGTCCCGGTGGCGGAGTGTACAGCCTGCCGTTCTTTTCAATAAAGATATTTGCGCCCGGCCCTTCGGCAATGTTCTGGTTCATATCCAGCAATAAAGCTTCATCAAAACCTTTATTTTTTGCCTCGGTAGTGGCCAGTATAGAGTTTACATAATTGCCGCTTACTTTGGCTTCAATAGCGGTTGACTTAGGATTGGGCCTTTCATAACTTGAGATACAAACTTTTAATTGTTCGTGTCCAAGGTAAGCTCCCCATTCCCAGGCACAGATCATGATGGATGTTTTTGTACCCGCAACAAGCGACATATTTGGTGCACAATAGATCAAGGGCCTGATATAAGCGTTCTTTAAATTGTTTAGTTCAAGTAATTTATAAGTTTGCTTGATCAGATCGTTTATGTTCCAGTGAAAGGGCATGTTTACCAGTTCTGCCGAACGTTTTAAGCGTTCATAATGTTCCTTTACCTTAAAAATCCTGGTGCCATTATGGGTGCTGTATGCCCTGATTCCTTCAAATACAGCATAGCCATAATGTAATGACTGTCCGTATATATCGGCAGTCGTGTCAGCTGCTTTCTCAAACTTTCCGTTTAAATAAAGCACTGTATTTGAATTGAAATATTGCATTTTGGTTATAGGTATGTTTTTTCTGTTAAATGTTTCATTAAAAAAGCGCCACTTTTGGGGGGCGCTTGCGATATTTTTTTATTAAATATTCATTTACAGCGCCTTATCCTTCTGAATAATCAGCAGGAGAATACCATTAATAATGACATTAAATAAGGTTGTAAGTGAACGGTTCATTTTATTATTTATCTCTTGTTAATTTATAAATCCAATTTAGGGCTTGCAGTTTAAACTATCAATAGCTTAATGAAAATAATTGAAAAAAAATATAATTCTTTATTTTTTTATTTAATCGGTATTTTATTTTTTAATTCCTGTGTTTTTGGTATCTTAATTGGACGTTAGTATACCAATTATGATTTCGGTATTCGGTATGCATGTTATGCGAGCATTGTAATTTTTGCTATTTTCTTCCTAAAATGCACCAGTCCTTCCAAAAATTTGATTAAAAGCATTTTTTTTTGCCCATAAAAAAAGCCCTTTGAATGTTCAAAGGGCTTCTCCATATTGTATGATTAAATATTAAGCAACCCCCTCGGCCAAAACAATAATTTTGTTTTTTAAAACCTCAACGACACCACCTTTAATAATAAAGGTATCTTCGCCGGTTTTGCTTTTAATAATTACCGGTCCATCTTCTAAAGTTGAAATAATAGGGGCATGGTCTTTCAAAATCTGAAAAGAGCCCATTGTTCCCGGTACAGTAACTGCAGTTACTTCGCCTTCAAAAACTTTTTTGTCTGGTGTTAATATTTCTAATGTCATAGTGCTAATCCTAGTTCGCTTCAGCTAATAATTTCTTACCTTTTTCAATAGCTTCTTCGATGCTACCTACAAGGTTAAATGCAGCTTCAGGATATTCATCAACTTCACCATCCATGATCATGTTAAATCCTTTGATGGTATCTTTAATGTCAACCAATACACCTTTTAATCCTGTAAATTGTTCGGCTACGTGGAAAGGCTGAGACAAGAAACGCTGAACGCGACGTGCGCGGGATACAACCAGTTTATCTTCTTCAGATAACTCGTCCATACCTAAGATGGCGATGATATCCTGCAATTCTTTATAACGTTGTAAAGTTTCTTTTACGCGTTGGGCAGTATTGTAATGCTCATCACCCAAAATAGCAGGAGAAAGGATCCTTGAAGTAGAATCCAGTGGATCCACTGCAGGATAGATACCTAGCTCGGCAATTTTACGTGACAATACAGTAGTTGCATCCAAGTGGGCAAATGTTGTAGCCGGAGCGGGGTCAGTTAAATCATCCGCAGGTACATAAACGGCCTGTACAGATGTAATGGAACCGCGCTTTGTTGAAGTGATACGCTCCTGCATCAGACCCATCTCTGTTGCCAGTGTTGGCTGGTAACCTACGGCCGAAGGCATACGTCCCAATAGGGCCGATACCTCAGAACCTGCCTGGGTGAAACGGAAGATGTTGTCAACGAAGAAAAGGATATCTTTTCCTGCGCCTTCACCATCACCATCACGGAAATATTCAGCAACGGTCAATCCTGATAAGGCCACACGTGCACGTGCACCTGGAGGCTCGTTCATCTGACCAAATACCAATGTTGCTTTAGATTCTTTTAATTTATCTGTATCAACCGTTTTCAAATCCCATCCGCCTTTTTCCATAGAATGAAGGAACTCATCACCATAGTTGATTACACCAGATTCGATAAACTCACGTAAAAGGTCGTTACCTTCACGTGTACGCTCACCCACACCGGCAAATACCGATAAACCAGCATAAGCTTTCGCAATGTTGTTTACCAGCTCCATGATCAATACGGTTTTACCTACACCCGCACCACCGAACAAACCAATTTTACCACCTTTGGCATAAGGCTCTAATAAGTCGATTACTTTAATACCGGTAAACAGTACTTCAGTTTCGGTTGAAAGATCCTCAAATCTCGGAGGAGTGTTGTGAATAGGACGACCACCAGTTTTGTCGACTGCATTGATCCCGTCAATAGCTTCACCAACAACATTGAATAAGCGACCTTTAATCTGGTCGCCAACCGGCATTTTGATAGGGGCACCAGTGTCCAGTGCTTTCATTCCACGAACTAAACCATCGGTCGAGTCCATTGCAATTGCACGTACGCGGTCTTCACCAAGATGTTGTTGAACTTCTAAAACGATCTTCTGTCCGTTTTCTTTTTCAATCTCTAATGCAGAGAAAATTTGAGGTAAATGAGCATCGTCAGCAAAACTCACGTCAACTACCGGTCCTATAATCTGCGCTATTTTTCCAATGTTAGGCATATATTGTTTTGGGTAAAATTATAAATATCAATTTGTTAAAGGCCCTTTTATAAGCCTACAATTTGGTTTGCAAAGTTAAAATTTTTATACAAGAATTGCATATATAAATAAAAAGTTTTTCAACAGTTTTTAAAATGGTATTTTAGCAAGTATAAAAGCAGCATAAATTATTCGGTTTCCAGGACCGGAATGTCTGTTAATTAAGAAATTAGATCCGGATGAGAACAGTATTAGTTACAGGAAGCAACGGGCTTTTAGGCCAGAAAATTACAGAACGTCTGTTGGTTACCAACCAATTTGGCTTAATTGCGACAGCAAAGGGGGGCAATCGTTTTCCTGTTACCGAAGGGTATACTTACGCCGAAATGGATATTCTTGATCCGGAAAATGTAAAAGCAGTTGTGGAAAAGTATCAGCCTGATGCGATCATCCATACGGCAGCAATGACCAATGTGGATACTTGTGAAGCAGAAAAGGAGCTTGCTTACCAGTTAAATGTAGAAGCCGTTAAAACCCTGGTATCGCTGTGCGAACTGCACAATATCCAACTGGTACACTTGTCTACCGACTTTATATTTGATGGTGCCCATGGCCCCTATGATGAACTGGCCGCACCCAATCCTTTAAGTTATTACGGGATTACCAAGCTGGAAGCAGAAGAAGTGATCAAAAGTTCTACCTGCCGCTGGGCCATTCTCCGTACCATTATAGTATATGGTATTGTGAGCGACATGAGCAGGACCAATATTGTGCTTTGGGCAAAAACTGCGCTGGAAAAAGGAAGCCCGATCAATGTGGTAAACGACCAGTGGCGGATGCCTACCTTGGCAGAAGACCTGGCAGATTGCTGCCTGCTGGCAGTAGAGAAAGATGCCCGTGGTGTGTATAATGCTTCAGGGAAAGATATGATGCGTATTTCTGAACTGGTAGCCCGGGTGGCTGATTATTGGGGGCTCAATAAAAGCCTGATTACTGAAATCAGTTCTGAAAGTTTAAACCAGGCAGCTAAAAGACCTGTTAAAACTGGTTTTATATTAGATAAGACCATCAACGATCTTGGCTATAGCCCACATAGTTTTGAAGAAGGCCTGGCAATAGTTGACCATCAGTTGGGCCTTCGCCTCACATAGTTCACACATTCTACACACTTTCTTCACAAAAAGGTACCTGTTTGTGGGTTTGGTGTGAAGGAGATGTGAACCAGGTGTGAAGAATGAGCTAATTTGTGAAGGACTTGTATTTAAAGACGGCCAAAGGAAAAAATCAATCTGGTGGTTTTAGCGGTACTCCGGCAATATCTCCTGATTCTGATGCGATTAAGAAAGCGTTTGCAATTTAATTTATCTGCTGAGGATTATTTCAGGAATAATTTGATAAAAAAATTGCTAAATTCAATTTCAAGCATTACTTTTGCAGTCCGTTAACGAAACGGGAATTGCATTTGTAGCTCAATTGGATAGAGCATCTCACTACGGATGAGAAGGTTTGGGGTTCGAATCCCTACAAGTGCACCTTTGCGGAGTAAAAATCTTCTTTAGATTTTACTCCGCTTTTTTTATGCCCTAACTTCCGCTGAATTCATACCCGCTCACAACCAACATAGGACGATTTGATTGCATATCTTTTTCATTGGTATGTTGATGTTTATTTGGATTTAGGTTTTCTAAAAATGAAGATGAGGTATTTTTCAATCTTTTTTAACGATTTTCGGCAGTGTCAATTTTGCTATAGTCCCCCTTCCTTCGGCTGTTTGTTTATTGCGCAATTCGAATAGGGCAGGATGTCCCTGGTTCATTACATTAAAAATCTCTATCCGTTCCTTTATCGAAGAGATACCTATGGATTTACTTTTGATGGCCGAAAAGGTTTTGAATTTTTCTGCTTCATCCATGCCAATGCCATTGTCTGCTACCGTAAAGAGCAGGGCACCTTCAGTTTGTTCCAGGTTTACCGCGATCGCATTATTTGGGGCAGTTGAATTACGCATGCCATGATGTATGGCATTTTCAATTAATGGCTGCACCAGCATAGGTGGTAACAATAGGCTGGAAAGATCAATGGATGGATCGGCATGAAAGGAGCAGCTAAATTGCTTGTTGAAACGCATCACCTCCAGTTCTGCGTACAGCTGAAGTGCTTTCCATTCCCTGTCGGCAGAGACCATGCTCTGGGTAGAGTTTTCCAGGATCAGCCTGCTCAGGGCGGCAAATTTCTGTACCAGCCTACTTGCCGTTTTTGAATCATTTTCAACGATATAGGATTCGATCGAATTCAGTACGTTAAATATGAAATGTGGATTCATTTGTGCCCTGATGGCCTTTAGTTCGCTTTCTGATAGTTTATTTCTGTTTATCAGCTCTTTGTTTTTTTCTTCCGCCTGTTTCCTTTGCAGCTCATTTTTTAAACGCAGGTGCCTGATGTGGGAGCGGTTCAGGAAATAGACCAAAATTGAACTGACCAGTATGAAGGCCAATGCCCCGTATAGGTAAACCTGCCTCATTTTCAGTTTTGCCAATTGCTGCTCCTGTCGATAGGATTCTTCTTTTTTCTGAAATACATATTGCGCCTCCAGTGAGGCAATCTTATTTTTGCTTTCCTGCGAATACATGGAATCGGTAATTTGCCTCGATCTTTTGTAATTCCGGAGCGCATCTTCGTATTGCCCGTTATTTTCCTGCAGATGCGCCAGTTCAGTAGAAAAATAACCCAGGTTGTCCCGGTCCCCAACCTGTTTACTGGCAGCCACGGCTTTTTCTAAATACTGCGCTGCTTTTTGAGCAGTGTTCCGGTCTTTGGTCTTAAAGAAAACCCTGTTGTAGGTGGTGCCTATGTTGCCCAGGTTGGTAATGGAGTTGGGGTGCAGGGGGGTGGTCTGATCAAATAGCTGCTGCGCTTCCATCAGGAATTTCAGCTTTTGGGCAGCATCGTCTTCGTGCAACAATGCGATATGGGAAAGGGATTTTGCCTGTCCCATTTTATCGTCCAGTTCTTTATAGTGCTGTAAACTCTGCTGCAAATACTGCTCAGCTTCCTTTAGTTTTTTTGTGGCCAGGTATACCGAACCGATCCGGTCTTCAGCTCTTGCCAGCCCCGAGAGGTCATTCAGCTGTTTATAGGCCTGGTAGGCTTTAAGGCTGTAAGCCCGCGCCATGGTAAAGTTTTCCTGTGATAGATAAACATCTGAAATATTCCCGTACAATAGTGCGGTGTATTCCTGTTCATTGATGGCCCGGGCCATTTTCAGGGCTTTAAAACCATACTCCAGTGCCCTGGCATCGTCACCCTGACGCTGATAAACGGAGCCGATATTGATGATGTTTCCTGTTTGGGCCCGCTTATTCCCTATGCTTTTGTTGATTGATAATGAGGCATTATAATACTGGATTGCTTTTTCATAACCTCCATTGTTGCTGTAAAGGCTACCTATGTTGTCATAAAATGCAGCGATCCCTTTGGGCCAGTTCACCTTTTTTGCCATGGCTAAGCCCCTGACAGCATACTGCATTGCCGAATCGGTATCTATGTTTCTATAGGCAGCTGAAATGCGGTGAACGATCTTAACCTGGCCTGAGTCTACGGTTTTTTGTGTTTTTAACAGTGCTTTCATTGAGTCGATGGCTGCCAGCCCATATTTCTGGGCACTTACATCTGAAACTGCCAGCAAGAAAGGAATGATAATGGATATTTTGATCAGTAACTTCATTAACTATT
The DNA here is from genome assembly GCF_000023825.1 of Pedobacter heparinus DSM 2366. Lineage (NCBI taxonomy): Bacteria > Pseudomonadati > Bacteroidota > Sphingobacteriia > Sphingobacteriales > Sphingobacteriaceae > Pedobacter > Pedobacter heparinus. Next base: position 4,063,785 of record NC_013061.1, on the reverse strand, counting down.
GGGGTTAGTCATTAAAACATTTCAAAATAACAGAATATTCTCCTGAATATTAGCAAGCTAGGCTAGATCGAAATGGGTGTTCACTCATCCAGACTGCCTGTGCACTCATTTCGAAAAAAACCGCCTGATTTTAGCCGCACATTTAACCTAAAATCAACCAGATTGTTAAAATTGAAATCGTCCTTATGAACTCAAAACACATTGCACTTAGCTGTCTTCTTTTGTTGCTCGCCTGCGGCAAAAAAGATAAAAAGGGGCCTGATGAAGTCGTATCAGGAGACATTAAACAGGTAACTGAAACCAGTAATGGTATTACCTACAAAATTTTCACCAATATAACGCTGACAACTTTCAAGGGGATCCTGGTTATGGGAAGCGGCAATAATGAAAACAACCCTAGCCCAGGGAGCCTTGATGATGCTACCGAAAACGATATCTGTAAAAAAGCCGCACAGAACGGCTATTTAGCCGCGATCGTACAGTACCGGAAGACGCCAGGTGATGCGACAACAGAAAGCTGGAATACCAGTGCCCAAATGATTGGGGAAGATTATGATAAATGTATTGTTGCCATAGCTGGGAAATATGGCGTAGACAAGAGTAAATCTGTCGTTGGTGGTTACTCTTATGCCTCCAACATCTTGTTTACCAACATATCTATTTATAATACCCTGAGCTATTGCAAAGGCGTTTTAGCAGCCTGTGGTGGAAGCGGGGAATGGAATGCGCAGAATTTTAAAATCCCCATTTATTCGATTAATTGTACCGGCGACAATGAGGGGCCATATTATGGCAAGAGTTTGTATGATCAGATTCCAGCAAATTCCCCTGTCAAATCTAAAAGTGAAGGGGTAACAGATGCAAGTTGCAAGACCCATTGCGGTGGTAACTGGACGGACAAAATGTATACTAAAATGGTGTCCTGGCTGCAGTAGTAAGCTCAAATCAAATACCAATCCCTTATACTAAAATCAAATACCATGAAAACAATTCAACTTTTTACTCTGGCCCTGTCCATATTCACACTATCTGCCTGTGCACAGCTGCAACAGGCGACACAAGGTGGGAGTGCAACGGCCAATGCGATTGACAATTCCATTCCACTGCCAACAGGGGTTTATTTTATTGTAAATACTGAAGGAAAAGCTTTGACCCCGTTAAACCCCTCAATTGCCGAAAATGTCTTTTTGCGTCCTTTTACAAAAAGTGGCACTCAAAAATGGCAGGTGACTGCACGCAAAACGACCAAAGGAACAACCTATACCATATCCCTGGATGGATCTGATAACCTGTACCTGCAACCTTATACTGTGAAAGATCATACACCGGTTATAGGTGGCAGGAGTAATGCTGGAATATCATATAAAATTATAGCAGCGCAGAGACCGAAATGCTGGTACATAAAAAGCAATTTCTATAACGGTGATGCACTTCGAAGTTTTGTGTTCAGTCCTAATACACCAACCGAGATCCGTTTCGAGGCGGCCGAAAACACAGACAAATTTTTATGGAAGTTCATTCGGGCAGATAATTAAAATTTAGGGACGGATGAAAACAATAAAAATAAATGCAGCAACTGCAGGCATTTTTGTGTTGCTTTTAAGCTTTACGGCCTGCAAAAAGGAGAAATCAGATGTGGATAGCAAATCTGCTAGCCGAAAATGGCAAATTAACGGGTGTTTATAGTGGCACACCTTCTGAAAATTAAACCGGAATTATGATGAAAAATTTAAAAAACATTTACAAACTGCTTCCTGTGCTATTATTGGTAGTATTTACAGGCTGTAAAAAAGATAAAAAAGGAGAAAATAACAACGAGACCATTGATATTAAAAGTTACAGCATAGTAGGCAAATTTGAGGGAAATTATTCTGGCAAAACATTTTACTTTCCATACCTTATCACGTTTGCAGAAAATGCAAAAGCAGTAATTTATGCTGGATATGATGGAACCACCCCCATACAGGGCAACTATACCCTAGAAAAAGGGCTGTTAAAAATAAACCTGGGAAGCGATCAGGTTATAAATTTCACAATCAACAAAGAAAACATCACGTCGTACACACCCCAAAAATTCGATGTAAAATTTACCAGCTATCTCTTACAAAAAAAACCTGCCGAAAACCAATTTAGCGGATCGCAGTTTAACGGATCTTTTGCCAGTACAGCCAGTAATCTGCTCATCATGACTAAATTTAAGTTTAATGCCACACAATATGGCGAAAGCAGTTTGGGCGATCCTATAATCAATAAAGACTATACGCTTATCAACAACATGGCTGCATCGAGCAATACAGGTGCCAATGGTATGCTTACATTTTTTGTAATAATAAATGGCAAGTTGGAGGTTGCACGCTTCAATGACGGTATCATTTCTTCTGGCAGCTTTACAAAGCAATAAGAAATCCAAAACAAAACACCATAAAAAGTCCGTCAAGAAAAATTATAAAGAAATGGAATATTTAAGGAAAACAATGACAGTGATATCGATGATCCTGCTGATCAGTTAATCCTGTAGGCCACTTTGCTAAACAATGGTATTGCTGTGGCCAATACAGGCAAACCCACTACTTTAGCATTTTAACATTACAATAAAATTAATCGCTATGAAAAATTTAAAACGCATCTGCAAACTGTTTCCGATACTATTATTGCTCCTGTATACAGGCTGTAAAAAAAAGGCAGCGGTACCAGCGGATGATGCAGAACAAATTGCAGCCAGCGAACTGCTGGATTATTACCTTGTTGGGGAACATACAACAGGTGGAAATAAATTAATCGTGCTGTATTTTACCCAGGAGGGCAATGTAATCAAGGCCAATGCACATTTACAGGGTTATTTCAGGGCCAGGGAAGTGGTTATCAAAAATTCGGTAATTACTATTGATTACAATGGAGATGGAAAATCAATGTACACCTTTACCCTTGAAAAAGATGCTGAAGGAAAGTTAAAGCTAAAGTCTTACGATTTCCGTTACAATGGTGCAGGCAACCAGTTGGCTTATGCCATAATGGCTAAAAAATCAGAGGCTTTTTCATTTGCAAACTTGTCCTTTAAGACGGGCAATACAATGTTTAGCTTTACCACCGATGGGGGTACAGAGATTATAAATTGGCCAGGTGACCCCAGTCCTTATTATAAACTTACAAACATTGGCTTTAAAACAAATAATGACAAATTTTTGGGAGTAACGGTTCCAGGCTGGAATGGCGTCGTCGTACCGGTTATGCTGCTTGAAAAAGACGAAGCATTATTTGTTGCAAAAGAACAGGATGCCCAACCACCCCAACCCGCTTGTAACCTCATACTTCCAGGCGTATCTTTTAAATCGCAATCCACAAAGCTAGCCACCAGCGAAGAGACAATTTTATCCTCCGTGGCGCAAACTTTAAGAGGTAGTTCCGGCTGTAAGGTGGTGGTTACAGGATATTGCAGTAGTAGCCTTACAGATCGGCAGTTAAGCTGGAGGAGGGTAGAAAGTGTCATTCAATATCTTACAGAAAAACAGGGCATCGACGGCTCAAGGTTCATTTTCAAATATGCGCAACCAGGTAATGATTGTAATGAAGTAGACCTGACGAACGCCGCACAGGGTCAGCCGGATGGGGGAGTGATTCCACCTTTCCCAGCCCAATAGTTTTAAAATGAAACAGTAAACATTAGTAGAGATTTGTTTACCAAACATTAATAAACGAAATTTATAAGATTAAAAACATCAGTTATGCTAAAAGCGGTCATATTGGATGATGAGGTGCGGGGAAGTAATCTGCTGACCCGTAAGCTGGAGGTGTTTGGAGACGATTTACAGATAGAGGCCATTTTTAACGATCCTTTTAAAGCGCTTTCTAAAATTGTAGAATTAAACCCGGACGTTCTTTTTTTAGATGTTGAAATGCCAGGACTAAATGGCTTTCAGTTCCTGGAGAAATTAGGCTCTTTCAATTTTCAGGTCATCTTTACTACAGCTTATGATACATTCACATTAGAAGCCCTTCGTTTAAGTGCTGTAGATTACCTGGTTAAACCAATAGATGAAGATGAATTGCATACTGCCATTTTCAGACTAAAGAAAAGGGTTGCCGATTATACGAAACACATTCCGCTAACGGATCAAAATTCAGCACCCAACAGACTTGCCCTATCAACAGCCGAGGGCGTTTATTTTGTAAATAAAGCCAGTATTATGCGGGTTGAAGCCATGAGTAATTACAGTACCTTTTATCTGCAGGACCGTAAGAAGATCATCGTTTCCAAAACACTTAAGGAATATGAAAGCGTTTTGCAGGGCGGATCTTTTTTACGTATTAACCGATCAGTTATTGTTAATCTGGACCATGTTGTGAAATATAGAAAAGGAGATGGCGGAACGCTGGAAATGAATGATGGGGCCGAGATCGAGGTCTCTGCATCGAGAAAAGACCTATTGATGGAAAAGTTGTTTTAGATCCTTCTCCATTTAGCATTAAAACGCCGACTTTTCTATAAACTGTAGTTCTGAATACGTTCTTTTTATTCCTTCGCCAGATAGTCAGATTGTTGCAGTTTTTACGGATTGGCTGATTTTTGAACTCTAAAATCTTAGTGTTTTTTTGGTTATTTGAAAGTTATTTTTCTTAAAGTGTTGATAGTTATTTTGTTGTGTTGTTTTTATGACCTAAACTATTAAAAGTGATTCTTATTACAGGAAGGGTGAGTTAAGGGGTGTCGAATCAGTAACTTTAACACAAGTAGAGCACAAAATTTAATGAAAATAGCTAATAATCATTAATAAATGGCTGCCAATGAAGAAGCTGGACCAAAAGAGATGCTATGTTTTAAACTGAACGGTTAAAGTAAGTTCAAGTAATCATTTTTGTAATTTTTTAACAACGGACTTTCGGCGGGTAATTCAGTAATGAGATAATTAATATGATTCGGATCGCAGATCCTAATTCGCTGTGCAGTATTCAATTTCTCCGAAATGCTTAGTACAGCGGTTCTTTTTGAAGCTCTGATAATCGCTTTTTTCACCTGTACAATATCCCAATCCATATCTGTAAGTCCTTCTTCCGCCGAAAATGCATTTGCGCCTAATAAACACAGGTCTACCTTAATATCCACCAGCTGGTTAATTACACTTGCTCCGATATGCAGGTTTGCGTTTTTGTTGAGTTTGCCGCCAATAGTAATCACCTCCAGGTTGTGATGGTCAGATAAAGTGATGGCTACTTGTGGGCTTATCGTAAAAAAAGTTACCTTCAAACTTTCAGGAATCATTTTAGCAAATTCAAGTATCGTGGTGCCGCCCTCGGTAAGAATGACCATATCATTCTTTATAATTTTTAATGTTTTTTCTGCAATTGCCCTTTTTTCATTTATTGCATACACTTCATTTAACGTATTGAAGGGGGCTACAAAGGATTTACTTGCGGCACCTCCATGAACTTTCAATAATTTTCCACCCTCTGCAAGTTCTTTCAGGTCCCGTCTAACCGTATCATCTGAGATATTCAATAATGCGCTCAGATCAGTTGACAAAACCTTATTGTGAAGGTTAATCTCTCGCATGATTAGTTTGTGCCTTTCGTCTTTACGCATCTTTATGTAAGGGTTTTAGATTTAAGGTAAAGTTAATATATTTTTTGATTATCCATTTTCCACTGCACCACTTTTCATTTTTTTTTTGCGTTTTTGCGGTTTTAACGTGTTGTGATGAGGCTAAGGCGGAATAATGGTTTCATATATGTTATATGATGCCATACTACAGGTTTTAAAGATTTACATTTTTTTTAAAAAAATGTTGTATGCTAACTTTTTGCGGTTATATTTGTGATGTAAACGCATAAAATTAGCAAAAAAAAGCAATTCGATATAGAATAGACTCAATTGTATTGCTTTTCAATGCCGATTTGCGTTTTTGATGGAAACCAACTAACCAAGCTATATGTATAGAATTTTACAAATTATGTTTTTGCTATTGATGATTACTGAGGCAAAAGCAGAAGACTTCTTTTACCAGGAAGCGCGCGCTAAGCTGATAACAGGTAAAGTAATCGATGAGAATAAACTGCCACTAATCGGTGTATCCGTTAAAATTAAAGGCGGAACTGGTGGAGCCATTACAAATGCAGAAGGGGATTTTACCCTGAGTGTTAAAAGTGAAAAGGATTCCATACAGTTCTCTTATATCGGCTACAAAACCCAGACGATCAGTGCTGGCGTTACCGGATTTGTCACCATCCAAATGACTCCAAGGTCTAAAGAAAACCTGGACGAAGTTGCCATTGTTGGTTACGGAACGCAGAAAAAGGTTTCTGTAACAGGCGCGATCAGTACCATTTCCGTATCTGAAATGCAGAAAGTATCCACTCCCTCCTTATCTAATGCGATAGCAGGTAAGCTCCCCGGTATTATTACCAGGCAGGCTACCGGAGAGCCTGGATATGATGCGGCTGCCATCTACATCCGCGGCCTTTCTACGTTTGGTCAAAATGCGCCATTGGTGCTGATAGACGGTGTAGAACGTGATATGAACCAGATCAATGCGCAAGAGATTGAAAGCTTCACTATCCTCAAAGATGCCTCTGCAACTGCAGTTTACGGCGTAAGGGGAGCTAACGGTGTAATTTTGTTGACTACCAAACGTGGTTCAGTGGGTAAGCCGGCTGTCACCTTCAGGTCAGAGGCGGCAGCACTTCATGCCATGCGTTTACCGGAGTACATCAATGCCGGGCAATATGCTTCGTTAATGAATGAGGCGCGCATCAACTCCGGAAATTCACCAACCTGGAGTGATGAGGAAATACGGAAATTCAAAGATGGATCAGATCCTTACCTGTATCCGAATTCCAACTGGACCGATGCCGTATTAAAAAAAGATACCTGGCAAACCATTCAAAACCTCAGCGTAACAGGAGGTAGTGATGTCATTAAATACTATACCAACGTAGGTTTTACTTTGCAGGACGGAATCTATAAACAAGACAATAACAATCCCTACAATACCAACGCAAACATAAAACGGTATAATTTTCGCAGTAACGTGGACATCAACCTCTCAAAAAGTTTGTATATGCAATTGGGAATTGGTGGTATCATCCACAAAGGTAATTATCCGGGATGGTCTGCGCCAGATATTTTCAATGCACTAAAAGTCATTTCGCCCATCGCTTATCCGGTAACCAACCCAGACGGCACGCCTGGCGGCGCAGCAACTTATTTAGGATGGAATCCTTGGGCCAGGGCAACCCAGTCAGGCTATACAACTCAGGACCGCCTCAACCTGCAAGGTACTTTCGCCATGAAATGGGACTTGTCCTCTTTTACAACGAAAGGACTTTCACTCAGGGCATTGTTTGCCTATGATCGTTACACGCAAACGGATAATCCCAGAAGAAAAGCTTTTCTTGTGAAACGTTATCTCGGTAAAGATCCGATAAGCGGTAAAGACCTTTACAGCACTCCTTTTCAGGAAGAACAACCGCTTGGTTATGGTGTGGGGGGATACAGCAACCGCGCCATATATACCGAAGCGCAGATCAATTACGAGCGATCGTTCGGTAAACATAGCGTAACTTCCATGCTCCTGCTAAATGAGCGTGATTACGTCGATCTGTCTGCCGGTACTTCTGTTGCAAACCTGCCCTATCGCAGAAGAGGCCTTTCCGGTAGAACCACCTATAATTATGACAATCGTTATTTGGTAGAATTCAATTTTGGTTATAACGGTTCAGAAAACTTCCCTGACGGTAAGAAATATGGATTTTTTCCTGCTGCTTCTGCAGGCTGGGTAGTCTCTAATGAAAAGTTCTGGAAAGTGAATTTTGTAAGTAACCTGAAAATAAGAGCTTCAAGAGGTTTAGTAGGAAATGACAATATTTCCCAACGTTTCTTATTCCTGAGCACAATCCGGACCAACGGACAGTCTTATCTTTTCGGAGCCGATCAGCAATTGTTTAACGGAATGGAAGAAGAGGCGATTGGAAATCCGAATGTAACCTGGGAAAGGGCCACCAAAAACAACATTGGTATAGATCTGGGTTTATTTAAAGACAGAATTACCCTGCAAATTGATGCTTTTAATGAAGATAGAAAAGACATCTTACTTAGAAGAGGTACAGTACCTGATTTTGCAGGTTTCTTTCCCTGGTCTATTCCTTATGGCAACCTCGGCCGGATCAAAAATAAGGGTATTGATGGTTTATTGGAAATCAAAAATACAACCAGCAAAGGCCTTTTTTATTCTCTCAGAACAAACTTTACCTGGGCCAGAAATACCATCGTCGAAAACGATGAACCCAGCCGGAAATATGCTTACTTATCTGGCAAAGGCCTCCCTTTACTACAGCCCCTGGGTTTTGTAGCAGATGGCTTCTTCTCCAGTCTGGACGAAATTGAAACCAGCCCAAGGCAAACATTTTCCAGGCCAAGGGTAGGAGATGTTAAATATAAAGACATTGATGGTGATGGACTAATTGATGCAAACGATCGGATCCCAATCGGCTATGCGCGGTTGCCGCAAATGACCTTTGGCTTTGGTGGTACTGTGGCTTACAAAGGCTTCGATGCCAGTGTATATTTTACAGGCGCAGCACAAACAAGTCTGATGTTGAGCGGAACTTCCATGTGGCCATTCTTTGATGGCGCAGGGGTAAACAATGTGCTGACCGAGTATTACGACAATCGTTGGACTCCAGAAAACAGGAACAACGCACTATATCCTGCAATTGATGAGGGTAACAACCCAAACAATTTTGTCAATTCAACCTTGTACATGCGCAATGGCGATTACCTGAGGTTACGTAATGCGGAGATCGGTTACTCCTTACCAAAACGCTTCAACAATAAAATTGGCGTATCAAATATGAGGTTATTCATAAACGCAGTCAATTTATATACCTGGGACCACATTAAGATCATCGATCCGGAATCAAATGATGGTACTGGTGGCTATCCTTTGCAGCGATCTTTTAACGCCGGACTACAAATTGACTTCAAATAATTTATCACCATTAAAGCAATTAGCATGAACTACAAATATATATTCAGCACGCTATTGATGCTGTCAATTTTAACGGTAACCTCCTGCCGCAAAGATTTTCTGGAAAAAACACCGGAAGAAGACATTACCATTGAGGAAGCCTTTCAAAAACGAAACTATGCAGAATCATTTTTGACAGATATCTATGCTGGCTTGCCCAACGAAATTTATTTCACTGACATGGCAGACATCAACCCTTTTGTCGTAGCCTCGGATGAGCTCAATATCCCCTGGCCGGAAAAGTTTGGAAAATTAATGAACAAAGGATCCTGGAATAGCTTTAATGTGGCCGGACAGATCTGGAAAAATATGTATGAAGGTATTAGAAAGGCAAATGTATTTCTGAAATACATTGAACTAACGCCGGTGGATGCTGATTTTACACAGCAACAAAAAAACATCTGGATAGCTGAGGCCATATACCTTCGGGCATTTTATCATTTCCAGTTAATGCGGATCTATGGGGCAGTTCCCATTTTGGATAAGGCGTTGAGTGTAGATGAAGACTTCAATTCAATCCGACGCAAACCCTTACAAGAATGCATAGAGTTTGTGGTAAGTCAATGTGATGCTGCAGCCGCAGTGTTGCCCATGACCCGATCAGATTTACGTGAACTTGGTCGCCCAACTGGTGCCGCTGCCCTGGCAATGAAGTCCAGAGTATTGCTTTATAACGCCAGTCCGCTTTGGAACGGAAACCCGGACTATGCCAACTTTAAAGACAATGCCGGCACACAACTTTTTCCCCTGCAGTATGAGGATGCCAAATGGGAGCGGGCAGCAGTTGCAGCAAAAGAATGCATAGACAAATGTGAAGAAGCCGGTTATAAGCTCTTTCGCGCTTATCCAACTGATCCGGTAAAGAATTATCAGCAGCTATTTATCGAAAATAACAACTCCGAAGTGCTGTTTGCACGCAATTCAGGTAGAGATGGCTGGATGGAAAAATGCTCCTTTCCCGGAAGCTTAGGGGGATGGAATGGATGGAACCCAACCCAGGGCCAGGTAGATGCTTATGAAATGGCCAACGGCGAAACCCCGATTACCGGTTACAATGCCAACGGTGCACCAATCATCAATAGCACATCAGGCTATGTAGAAACAGGGTTCAGCACAACATCAAGTCCGAACAGATGGGCTGCCGGTGTAAGAAATATGTACATCAACCGCGATCCGAGGTTTTACGCTACCGTTAATTTCAATGGTTCAGTATTTGTCAACAGACAGTTGCAGTTCTGGACATCGGGTGCAGATGGCAAAAATACGGCAGGCCGTGACTACAATACAACCGGTTATCTGTTGAAAAAATTTGCAGACCCATCTGTAATTATATCTCAAGGGAAATTTTCATTGAAAACGTGGATCTATTACCGTCTGGGTGAAATTTATCTCAACTATGCCGAAGCCCTGAACGAATCTAAAGGGCCTGTCGCCGATGTATACACCTATATGAACGCCATACGAAACCGCGCCGGGATGCCATCACTGCCAGCAGGCCTGTTAAAAGATGACATGCGCGCCAGGATCCGTCATGAACGGAGGATTGAACTGGCCTATGAAACACACCGGTATTTCGATACACACCGTTGGAAAATCGCAGCAACTACAGACAGCAAACCGGTATATGGGATGAACATAACCGCCGGAAGTTCTCTGACAGATGAAAGTTATTACATCAGGACACTGGTCGAAACAAGGGTTTTCCAGGGTCCAAAACATTACCTGTTCCCATTGCCGCAGGGTGAAGTGGATAAGGCACCAAATATTATACAAAATCCAGGATGGTAGCTACTCATAAAACCAACAACATGAAAAAAATTAAATTAGCTGCGTCGATAGGCATTTTAATGATGCTGGCAGCATGTAGTAAAGACGTCAAAGTTGATCTGGATCTTCCTAAAGCAGAGCAGTTGAAAAAGGTATATATGCCGCAAGCTGCCAACCCGGTTGAAGTCCGTTCTGTAAGTATTGTCGATAAGGACACCTCCTTTGTATATAGTGCATTTCTTGGGGGCCCCAAACCAGCAACCGGTAACATTACAGTAGGTTTTACTGTCATGCCGGAAAAAGTTACGGCTTACAATCAGCAAAACAGTACCAATTATCAGCTTATGCCTCAGGGTAGTTATGTGCTCGAGGCCCTTACTTCCGTTATTCCGGCTGGTGGGCAGTCAACAGGCAGGTTAAACCTGTCGATCAAAACAAAAGGCTTTTTAAATCCTTTTGAAACTTATCTCTTGCCTGTTACCGTGACTAAGCAAACCGGAGAAGGAACGCTGAACGAAAGTCTGGCCACCACTTATTACCTGATTGCGGGTTCTTATGCACCGGGCGAGGTGCCGCGTGAAAAAACGCTTGCCTTGGGTACTGCAGGCGTTGGAAACATCATGCTTGATTTTGATGGAAAGCTGATCATAAAAAATGCTGATGGCAACTTATTGCTTTATCCGGTAAATGTAAACGGCACCTTTGGTACACCAGCACAAATTGGTGTGGGATGGAACATTTTCAATATGATCTTTTATTTCGGTGGCGACCGGCTGATTGCCAGATGGGCAAGCGGCGGACAGGACATCAGCCAATATGCCATAAGCAAATCGGGAGCTTTCGGCGGCAGTAAATCGATCGGTCAGGGCTGGGGGATATTTACTAAAATCATTCCGTTCAAAGGGCTTTTACTTGGCGTAGACGGCGCTGGCGATATGACCATGTATCCCCTGGATGTTGCCGGCAACTTTGATTTTGGCAGAATTAAAAAAATCGGTACCAAATGGAACGATTACAAACAGGTTTTCGCTTACCAAAATTCCCTGATCGCGATTGAGCCAGGTGGAGATATGTACCAGATCCCTTTATCAGACAGCGGTGTATTTGGCTCCAGAAGAAAAGTGGGTAATGGCTGGGATATGTATGTAAATGTATTCGCATCTGGTGACGACCTGTTAGCGCTGGATAGCAACGGCGACTTATGGCGCTACCGCTTCAACCCAATCGGTTTCTGGCCCTTAAAGAAATAGCAAAGATGAAAACCATACCGTTTTTCCTGGCTTTGATCTGGCTTTTAATGGTAACCTGCGGCAAAAAAAATGTGCCGCAGGAACCGCAACCAACTGGAACTGGTCCCAGCGCCAACCCAGTACAATACAGAAACCCTGTATTTGAACCAATACTTGCAGATCCAAGCATCATAAAAGGTACAGATGGCTGGTATTATGGTTATGGAACAGAAGATGATTGGGGCGATGGAAAGGGAAACAGGCTCGTACCGGTTGTACGTTCACTCGATCTGGTGAGATGGTCCCTGGTTGGAAATGCTTTCACGGCAAAACCTGTATGGAAAGCCGAAGGCGGTTTATGGGCAGTAGATGTGGTGCGGGTAAACAACCTGTACCATATGTACTATTCTTTCTCGCTTTGGGCAGACCGCAATCCTGCCATTGGGCTGGCTGTGGCCAATTCACCTGCAGGGCCATTTGTAGACAAAGGAAAACTTTTTTTTAGTGAGGAGATAGGGGTGCCTGTCTCGATTGATCCGCATTACTACGAAGAAAATGGCAAAAAGTATCTATTTTTCGGTAGTTATAGCTCACAAACCGTTCAGGGAACGTATGCAGTAGAGCTAACTGCAGATGGCTACGCCGTAAAAGACATCAATCAAAAAACAAATATTGCTGCCGGGGATTTTGAAGCCGTAATGATTCACAAAAGAGGCAACTACTATTATTTTTTTGGCTCAAAAGGCAGCTGCTGCGATGGGGCTGCCAGCACTTATAACGTCAGGGTCGCACGATCAGAAAATCTGCTTGGCCCTTACTTGGATCAAGCAGGTAAAAACATTGTGCAGCGAGGAAATGGTACGCTGATCTTGCAGGGCAATTCCAAGTTTGCAGGTCCGGGACACAATGCTAAAATCATTACCGACAAAAACGGGACGGACTGGCTCTTCTACCATGCTATAGATAAAATGAACCCTAAGGTATCCAGCGGTGCAAGCAGAAGAATGCTGATGCTCGATAAGCTCAGTTGGGTAGAGGGATGGCCTGTAATCGCCAATGGGGTTCCGAGCGGCGACATCCAGGCTGGCCCTGAATTATAAAAATACACACACACAAATGAAATATGAGACGACTAAAGTATTATTTACTAGCCTTGATGCTGATAGGGACAGGAATCAGCCTCATTGCGCAAACCACTCAAAATGTATTAAATAAAGAAGCAGCCTATGAACTGATCAAAAGAATCCTTCCTGCCTACGCCCATAAATTTGAAGTGGCCTACGTTCCTAAAGAAAACGACAGCGATGTGTTTGAGTTGGAAAGCAAAGCTGGTAAAATCGTCCTTCGTGGAAACAATGGCGTTGCTGTTGCCAGTGCGCTCAACTATTGGCTCAAGAATTATGCCCATTGCGAAATCACCTGGAATGGCACCAACCTCAATATTCCAAAACCTTTTCCAATGGTCAGCAAAAAAATAAGAAAGGTGACGCCCTATGAATACCGTCATTATTTTAACTATTGCACATTTAACTATACAGCGACCTGGTGGGACTGGGAACGTTGGCAATGGGAAATTGATTTCATGGCTTTAAATGGTGTGAATATGCCATTAGCGCTGACCGGTCAAAATTCAATTTGGGATAAAGTATATCGTAGCATGGGCTTCAACGATAAAGATATGGATGCTTTTTTTAGCGGACCCGCGTATACCAACTGGTTTTGGATGGGCAATCTGGATGCCTGGGGAGGCCCGATGTCTAAAAACTTTATGGCTAAGCAGGAAGCTCTCCAGAAGAAGATTCTGGCCAGGGAGCGTGCGCTGGGAATGACACCCATACTGCCTTCTTTTACCGGGCATGTGCCTCCTTCTTTTAAAGATAAATTTCCGGATATAAAAGTGAACACCCAGCAATGGGGCATTAACGTGTCGCCAGCTTATGTACTCAACCCAGAAACACCGATGTTTAAAGAAATCGGCAGAAAATTCCTCACAGCGTTAATCAACACTTTCGGAACGGATCATTTGTATTCCGCAGATACCTTTAATGAAATGACCCCGGTAAGTAACGATTCTACTTACCTCAACGGAATGGCCAAAAAGATTTATGAATCTATGGCCGCTGTAGACACCCAGGCGGTATGGATCATGCAAGGCTGGATGTTTTTAGACCGGCCCAACTTCTGGCAGCCTACTCAAATGAAAGCCTTGTTTAGTGCCGTACCACAGGATAAATTGATTGTACTGGATTTGAATAGTGAATTAAATCCGGTATGGAGCAGAACAGATGCTTTTTACGGCGAAAAGTGGATCTGGTGCATGCTGCACAATTTCGGCGGGCGCCTCAGCATGTTCGGCGATATGTCCAGAATCGGGAATGATCCGGCAGCTGCATTAAAAAACGACCAAAGAGGTAAAATGTCCGGGATTGGGTTGACCATGGAGGGCATTGAACAAAACCCAGCTATCTATTCGCTAATGCTGGAGCACATATGGAACGATAAACCAATTGATTTAGACAATTGGTTAAAGGGTTATGCGCAACGCCGTTATGGGAAGAGGAACAGCAATGCTGAGAAAGCCTGGGAAGTATTAAAAAATACGGTTTACAGTCACCAGCCGTGGTGGGGTACCAATACCATCATTACGGGCAGACCAACCTTCGACGCAGCAACAGTCTGGACCTATACAGCTATTCCATATTCCAGTAAGGAACTGATGAAGGCCTGGTCGTATCTGCTGACTGCATCAGACGAATTAAAATCAAGCGATGGATTTCAGTATGACCTGGTAGATGTTACACGACAGGTCCTTGCCAATTATGCCAACGTACTGCAACAGGATTTTGCCAGCTCGTATAAACAAAAGGATATGGCCACCTTCAACAAAAAGAGCGCTCAGTTCTTGGAATTGATCGACGATATCGATCAGTTGCTGGGTACCAGATCAGACTTTCTGTTAGGTAAATGGATCAACAACGCCAAAGCGTTGGGCGATAATCCGGCAGAGAAAAAATTATTCGAACGCAATGCCCGCGACCTGATCACTTTGTGGTTAGACAAAGATTGTAATATTCATGAATACGCCTGTAAAGAATGGGCCGGTATGATGAAAGGCTTTTATAAACCACGCTGGCAGCAATTTTTTGACGAAGTACGGCTGCAGGCCAGTGCTGGAAAAGAAATTGATCAGATTAAGTTTGAAAATACCATAAAAGACTGGGAATGGAAATGGGTAAATGCAAATGAAGCTTATACCGATAAACCTACAGGAAACCCGGTTACAGTGGCTAAAGCGTTATACGCCAAGTATAATCACAAAATGAACAATGCATTTCCAACTGTCTACACTAACACTAAATAATTACACATGAAGCGACCAAATTTTAAGCAGCTAATTTTATCCATCTTTATTCTGCTCTCCCTTACCTTTACTCATACACTGGCGCATGCTAGTACTGACAATAAATTAAATGAAAAAGCAAGTTACGACCTGATCAAACGGATTCTTCCTAACCATGCAGACCGGTTTGTTATAGAATATTTACCAGCAGCCAATGGCAAAGACATTTTTGAGCTGGAAAGCCGGGGAAATCAAATTGTATTGAGAGGAAACACCGGTATTTCTGTAGCCAGTGCCTTAAACTACTGGCTGAAAAACTATGCGCACTGCGACATCAGCTGGAATGGCACCAACTTAAACATACCCAAACCATTTCCAATGGTGCCGGGTAAAGTGCGTAAAGTTACCCCGCACGAATACAGGCACTATTTCAATTATTGTACATTCAACTATACCTCTTCCTGGTGGGATTGGCAACGTTGGGAGTGGGAAATCGACTTCATGGCCCTTAACGGGGTAAACATGCCGCTGGCCATGACAGGACAGAATGCGCTATGGGACCGCGTATACCGGGGCATGGGCTTTGGCGATCGTGATATGGATGCTTTCTTTACCGGTCCGGCTTATTTCATGTGGTTCTGGGCCGGTAACATCGATGGATTGAACGGCCCATTGCCTAAAAGCTGGATGGAAAGCCATGAACAATTGCAAAAGAAAATCCTGGCCAGAGAGCGCGAACTGGGGATGAAACCTATTTTGCCTGCCTTCAGTGGACATGTTCCACCTACATTTAAAGCACGTTTTCCGAATGCCAGGGTAGATAGGCTGAACTGGGAAGGTAGGTTTGCAGACACTTATGTACTTCACCCTGACGATCCCTTGTTTCAACAAATAGCCGATAAGTTTATGGCAGAGCAAGACAAAGCCTTTGGCAATACAGATCATTTATACGGTGCGGATACCTTTAACGAAATGTACCTGCCTTATACAGACACGGCATATGTCAGAAAAATAGGCACTGCCGTGTATAAAGGGATGGCTAAAGCGGATCCGGAGGCCATCTGGGTAATGCAGGGCTGGATGTTCTGGGATAAGCGTGACTTCTGGAAACCGGAAGTAGTTAAAAACTACTTGAGTGGTGTACCTGATGACAACCTGATCATGCTGGATCTATTTGCGGATGAACAACCCATCTGGACAAAAACAGAGGCTTTCTGGGGCAAGAAATGGATTTGGTGTATGCTGCATAATTTTGGTGGTAGGAATCCGCTCTATGGCGACCTTAACTATATAGGCAGAGAACCTGCAGAAATGGTGCATGACCCGAATAGGGGTCGCTTATCGGGCATTGGATTGGTGCCCGAGGGTATCGAACAAAATCCAGTAGTTTACTCGCTGATGCTGGAGCATGTATGGAACGATCAGGTTATCGACGTCAAATCATGGTTGGTCAACTATGCGCAACGCCGGTATGGCCAGCGTGACCCGCAAACAGAAAAAGCCTGGCAGATCCTACACCAGACGGTATATGCAAAAGAAGGAAGCTATGAAACTATCATCTCGGCCAGACCTACACATGAGAAACATGCGGACTGGACTGGTACAGACTTGCCTTACGATGGGGATAAACTGGTTCCAGCCTGGACATATTTGCTGAATGCATCAAACCGCTTTAAAAACAACGACTGTTATCAATTTGACCTCGTTACTGTAGGTCGCCAGGTACTCGCAAATTACGCGACAGTGCTTCAGCGCCTGTTCGCCAGGGATTTCAGGAATAAGAACCTGACTGCCTACAGGGCACATACCGCAGAGTTTTTAACGTTGATAGCAGACATGGACAAGCTAATGGGTACCCGTAAAGATTTCCTGTTGGGCAAATGGTTAAATGATGCCAAAAAATGGGCAACCAATGAATCAGAAAGTCGCTTATATGAAAAAAATGCCCGCGACTTGATCACCCTTTGGGGTGGTAAAGACGCATCGCTGCACGAATATGCCAACAAGCAATGGGCAGGGTTGTTCAATGGTTTTTACGGCAAAAGATGGCAAACATTTATCGCCGAGACCAGCACAGCACTGGAGCAAGGGAAATCATTTGATCAGGAAGCGTTTGAAACACGGATGAAAGATTGGGAATGGAACTGGGTAAATGGACGTGAACAATATACAGACAAGCCACAGGGCAACCCGGTAACGGTCTCTATACAACTTCATAAAAAATACATTGATAAAATTAAAAACGCTTATACCGCAAATCCTGATTTAAAAAAGTAAAACCAATAATAAAATGCAAATGACTAGAATTACAGAACAAGCATCGTTATATGATCACCTGGAAACCAAATCAGTTGAGGAGCTTACGCAATACATCAACCAGGAAGATGCGAAGGTAGCGGCCGCAATAAAGGTTGCCTTACCTCAAATTAATGTGTTGATTGAGCAGATCATCGCAAAGCTAGCCGCTGGTGGCCGGATGTTTTATATCGGTGCTGGAAGCGGGGGCAGATTATCTGTCTTGGATGTGATTGAACTGCCTACAACTTACGGCATAGAAAAAGGAAGGGTCAATGTGGTTTTGGCCGGTGGAGTAGCTCAGCTGGCAGAAGCGCTTGAAGAGTGCGAAGACGACGTAAACGAGGCTTGGACAAAACTGAGCGAAGCACAGGTGTCGCCTATGGATATCGTGATCGGCATTTCAGCAAGCGGCAGTACTCCTTTTGTATTGGAAGGCTTAAAGAAATGCAGGGCAAACCAAATCACTACAGGCTGTATCGTCAGTAACCCTGATTCTGGAATTGCCGCGCAGGCGGATTTTCCGGTAGAAGTGATCACCGGTCCTGAATTTATTACGGGGAGTACACGCATGAAATGCGGTACCGCGCAGAAGATGATCTTCGACATGATTTCCACCACCACCATGATCCGTCTTGGACGTGTAGAGGGCAACAGCATGGTCAACGTAAAGTTGATCAACGATAAGATCCTGGACCGCGCTGTTTTGATGCTGATGGACAAAATTGGCCTTACCGACTATGAAGAAGCTAAACAGGGCTTGTTAAAATATGGTTCGGTAAAAGAGGCTATGGAAAATTTGTCTAGTAAATCTATTTAAAGCAAAAACTGATCATGTTGAGGTATTTCCTTTTTTTAATCCTATCGGTTCCGCTGTCGGTCTGTTCGCAAAGTCAGACCGGCTTGTTAAAAGTAATTCCGGCACCTGCAGCAGTTAAGCTTAGTGGCGGCAGTTTCAGGCTTTCTCCACAAACAAAGCTGGGCTATACAGACCAAGCTGGTAAAAAGACTGCGACCCTCTTACAAGATTACCTGAAGAAGAATTATGGGCTGCAGCTTTCCTTTAAACCAGGCGTGACGAAGCTCAGCAACGCAGTGATTTCCTTTGTTAAAACACAGGAAATGGCAGCAGAGGCGTACACCTTATTGTCAAATACTCGGGGGGTTGAGATCAGGGGTGATGAAGCTGGGTTATTCTATGGACTGCAAACGCTCCTGCAAATGATAGAAAATACCGGGAACGGACTAATGGTCACAGGTGCCGAGATTAAGGACCAGCCCAGGTATGCTTTCCGGGGAATCATGCAGGATGTGGGGTACCACATTTATCCTGTCTCCTTTATCAAAAGCCAGATTGATATGCTGGCAAAATATAAAATGAATGTCTACCATTGGCACCTGACCGAAGACCATGGCTGGCGGATAGAGATTAAAAAATATCCAAAGTTGACTACTGTGGGTGCTTTTCGGGAAAGTACGCAGATCAGTCATTATGCAGATTCACTCAATGGCCAGGATCACCTGCCTTATGGGGGTTTTTACACCCAGCAGGAGATCAAAGAAATTGTAGCTTATGCCCGCGAAAGGCAAGTTACAGTAATCCCCGAGATTGAACTGCCAGGGCATTCTCTGGCGGCCCTGGCCGCTTACCCCGAACTTGCCTGTGGTGATCAACCCGGTCCTTTTAAAGTGGCACAAAGTTGGGGGATATTTGAAGATGTTTATTGCGCAGGCAAAGAGCAGACTTTCCAGGTGCTGGAAGATGTGCTTACCGAAGTGATGGCATTATTCCCTTCCAGGTATATCCACATCGGCGGCGATGAATGTCCGAAAAAACGCTGGGAAAAATGCCGGTATTGCCAGAAACGGATCAAAGATGAAAAATTAAAGAACGAATTTGAGTTGCAAAGTTATTTTGTAAAACGCATCGAGCGTTTCGTAAACAGCAAGGGCAGACAAATTATAGGTTGGGATGAGATCCGTGAAGGTGGATTGGCGCCAAATGCTACAGTGATGGCCTGGCGCAGCATAGAAGAAGGCATCAAAGCAGCGCAGGAAAACCACGATGTAGTGATGGCACCAATGTCACATGTATACTTCGATTTTTTACAAGGGCCAAGGCCATTAGAACCCCTGGCGATCGGATGGGGATTTAACCCTGCTGAGCGCATATATGCTTACGATCCTACACCTTCATCCCTTACCGCTGCGCAAAAGAAACACATCATCGGTGTAGAAGCGCCCATCTGGACGGAACATATGGATACTTACCGTAAGGTAGAATACATGCTTTATCCGCGATTAATGGCCTTGGCAGAAATCGCCTGGACACCGCTGGAACGTAAAAATGCCATAGATTTTTTTGAAAGCAGGCTGCCCAGACATCTGGCTGTACTCGACCGCTCAAAGATCCTGTACCGGGTTCCCGGACCAATTGGGATAACCGACACCACCTTGAACGGTCGTAATTTTAAGGTTACGTTGAAGCCTTCTGTTGAAGGGGGAAAAATTTATTATAATTTTGAGGGCCAGGATGCCCGGGAAACAGATTACCTGTACGAAAAGCCAATTGACATTATCTTGCACAAAGGCGAGAAACGCCAGATGAAATCAGTTGTTGTGGCGCCTTCTGGCAAAAGGAGTATCAGCACAACCACATTATTCAGTTATCAATAAACCTATTTTCATGAAGAAAGTGCGCATTTTATCCTTTCTGCTGCTAAGCGGCACGCTATTGGGCTCCTCCATATCCGTACAATCCCAAACCGTCTATCAGGCAGGGACTGCCGCAGCGAGCCTGGAACCCAAAAGTTCACCATTTTCGCTCGCACTGGCAGGATATGGGCTGCCCAGGGGAGGGCGGTTTAACATTAAATGGCAGGAATCTGCTTTATCACTTTCACATTTTAAAGCTAAAAAGCTGGGCAACAAGTGGAAAAGCCTGGTTGATGCCAATCGCTTTCCTCCGGGAACCCTTAGTGTGATCAGCTATAAAGAACGGTTGATGGCGCTGACCGCCGAAGATGAACTGTATCGCCTGGATGCTTCAGACCCGACTGCAGAATGGATCCGCTTTGCAAATTTTAATAATGTGTTTTACAGGGTTCATTTAAAAGCGATCACGGTACATAAAAACCAGCTCTATGGTCTGGGTAAAGACAATAAAATATATCGCGCGGTACAGCAAACCGAGGGCGACTTAACCGTTAAGGCGGTAGCCATTGGCGAAGGAGATCAATCGGTGGTCATGGTCGGCACTGACCTTTGCGGCTTTAATACCAGTTTTATTACGTCAATCAAACAAGAGGTTTACAAAAAGCACAACATCCGGCCGGAGGCAGTACTCATCAATGCCTCCCATACCCATTTTGCACCTTCCACCCAGGATTGGACCACATGGGGCAGCCATCAATTGCCGGATACTTTGTACCTGAACGGTGTGGTCAGACCAGCAGTCTTAAAAGCAATAAGTCAGGCCCTCAAAAACAGAAGGTCATCTTTGCTTTCTTTCGGCAGGGGAAGTACAGCAATAGGCCATAACCGGACCCTGAAAGGGCCAGATGCACCTTATGACAATGCCCTAGACGTGCTTCAGATAGAAAATACTGCCGACCATACCAAATCGATAGTATTCCTCACCGGCTGTCACCCTGTATTCAGCAATTTGGGTGAAGAGGGTTTTACCCTCAGTGCCAATTATCCGGGTGAAGCCAGAAAAGTATTGGAAAAGGAGGCAGGTATTAAAGAAGCCATCTTTATCCAGGGATGCGGTGGCGATATTAATCCAGTACAAGCAAACCACAACAAAACGGGAAGCGACCTCGCAGCAGATGTTAAAACCATTCTCCAACAGCCGATGCAGCAGTTGAGCGGGAAGATCGACTTTCACCTGGATTCAGTTAATTTTCCGGTCAACAGATGGAGCAGGGAACAAATCCTGGCTTTTGGAAAGGAAAATGGCAACTCACCGAATGATGTATATGCAGAAAAGAATGTGCGATGGGCCAATTTGATGGCTAAGCTGGACAGCCAAGATAAAATGCCGCAAACCATGCCGGTCTACATGCAGACTTTCAATATTGGCAACTGGAAACTGGTAGGTATTTCAAGGGAAACGGTAACCGACTACAGTATCGGGATCAAAAAATTGTGGCCCGGAAAGCTGGTCAGTGTGGCTGGTTATTGCAATGATGTTTCCAGTTACCTTCCCACCTCCAAACACATCAATGCCGGAGTATACGAAGGTAAAGACTCTTTTTTCTGGTATGGACAGCCCGCTGTGTTCCCTTTAAACCTGTACGAAACAATTATAGACCGCATTAAATCCAAAAATTATTAACATGGCAAATAAAGCCGGATTAAACCCACTCGTCATCATTGGCATACTCTTTTTCATATTTGGTTTTGTTACCTGGTTAAGTTCTGTATTGATCCCATATTTACAGCTGGCCTGCGAATTGAATAACTTTCAATCCTATCTGGTTGCATTTGCCTTCTACATTTCCTATTTTCTAATGGGTATCCCCTCCGGATGGCTATTAAAAATTACAGGCTTTAAAAACAGTCTATCCATTGGTTTGCTACTCGTAGCCATAGGTTCATTATTGTTTATGCCTGCTGCCATGAACCGCTTCTATCCATTATTCTTACTGGGTTTGTTTGTTCAGGGTGCCGGGTTGACTATTTTGCAGACGGCTTCCAATCCTTACGTAGCCATACTTGGTCCTAAAGAAAGTGCGGCAAGGCGCATCAGTTTCATGGGAATCTGTAATGGCATCGCAGGCGCCCTTGCACCCATAATTTTGGGTGCGGTGATCTTAAATGATGCAGATGCGCTAAAAGAAAAGTTGAACCACTTAAACCCCGTGCAAAAGAACCTGGAGCTCAATGCGCTTGCCGATAAAGTCATCATACCTTACCTGATTATTACAGGTCTATTGGTGATAATGGCCATTCTTATCAGGTTTTCGGCCCTGCCTGAAATTGATGAGGACGAATTAGAGGCTGATCTGGACGGAGATGGCCGCACGGCTAAAACCTCAATTCTGCAATTTCCTCACCTTATACTGGGTGTATTCATCCTGTTTTTATATACCGGGGTAGAAGTAATTGCCGGAAACAGCATTATAGGCTATGGCACCTTCCATGGTATTCCACTCAGCGCTTCAAAGTTTTTCAGTTCTTTTACACTCATCAGTATGCTCGTCGGTTACCTCATCGGTATTGTCTGCATACCCCGTTATTTTAGCCAGGAAACAGCACTTAAAACCTCTGCTGTGCTAGGGATTGTGTTTGCCCTGGCAGCTATCTTCACCGCAGGCATAACTTCCGTGGTGTTTATCGCCCTGCTCGGTCTGGCCAATTCGCTCATGTGGCCTTCCATCTGGCCACTAGCTATTGCAGGACTGGGTAAATTTACTAAAACAGGCTCTTCTCTGTTGGTGATGGCCATTTCCGGAGCAGCATTGCTTCCGCTGTTGTACGGATACCTCACCGACCATTTCAACCCACAACAGGCCTATTGGATGGTTATTCCCTGTTATATAGCCATTGGCTATTATGCAGTGTCCGGTCATCAGATAGGAAAACTAAAAATTTAACTGATCAACACATGATTTTAATTGCCGACAGCGGGTCGACCAAGACAGACTGGTGCTTAATAGACCCCGAAGGAGAAGAACGTTATTTTATGACTGAAGGATACAATCCTTTTTTTTCCGAACCCGCATCCATTCTGAATTCCATCCGAAACAATTTACCGGCGTACCTGCAACACACAGACATCAAAGCTCTGCATTTTTATGGAGCTGGTTGTCAAGACGAACAGACAGCCGTTATAGAAAGCATCCTGCGCGAGGCTTTTCCACAATGTGAAACCATCGAAGCCGAAATGGACCTACTTGCCGCGGCAAGAGGCTTGCTTAACCACAATGCCGGATTTGCTGCCATATTGGGCACCGGTACCAATACCTGTATTTACGATGGCAAAAATATCACCCACAACATAGATTCACTCGGATTCATTCTGGGAGACGAGGGGAGTGGCGCAGCTATAGGAAAGAAAATCCTCGTTGATTATTTACGCGATAAAATGCCACAATCGGTTAAACGTGTATTTGAGGCGCAATATGGCCTCAATGCTGCAGCAATCATCAACAGAATTTATACCAGCCCCCAGGCCAACAGGTTTTGTGCAGGTTTCACCAGGTTCCTAAAATCTGATGAAGTAGATGCCGCCTATAGCAATAATTTGCTGCGTACCGCATTTACCGAATTTTTTTCACAACTCGTTTCCTGTTATCCCGACTACCGTCAATATCAATTTAATTGCATCGGTTCAGTAGCCTATCATTTTCAAACCCAATTGCGGGAAGTACTGGATGACTTTAAAATGAAACCGGGATGTATTTTATCTTCACTGATCCGCGAACTAGCCAACTATCACAAATGAATCCAACCATAACAACCAGCAGTTTTTCTTTTCTTGTATTGTTCTGTTTAATTTTAGGGCATACAGCAACGCAGGCCCAGGAAAAAAACGAAGCGCGGACCTTCGTAAATCCAGTAGGGCAGGGCGCAGATCCCTGGGTGATCAGGCACAAAAACCATTATTACGTTTGTCAGAGCACCGGAGGGATCGCTGGTAGAGGTATTTCTGTAAGTAAATCGGATAAACTGAGCAAGCTGGGCAAGGCAGTTATCGTGTGGAATGCACCTCGAAAAGGCTGGAACAGCAATCAAATCTGGGCGCCAGAGCTCCACTATTTCAACAACAAATGGTACATCTATTATGCGGCAGGCCAATCTGGCCCTCCGTATATCTATCAGCGTTCAGGCGTACTCGAATCAGTAACAGATGACCCGCAGGGAAAATATATAGATAAAGGCCTGTTAAGCACCGGTGCAGACCCAAAAGATCAAACCGGAAATATCTGGGCCATAGATGTTAATGTAGCAGAAATCAGAGGGAAACTCTATGCTGTATGGTCTGGTTGGGAAAAGAATGCGGCTACCGATAAAACAGTTCAACACCTGTATCTGGCCAGGATGAGCAATCCCTGGACAATCAGTTCAGAAAGGGTAAAAATTTCCAGTCCTGACCAGCAATGGGAAACAGGCGGTCCACTGAACTTGAACGAGGGCCCTCAGTTTCTGCTTCGTAAAGGACAGGTTTTTATTGTGTATTCCACCCGCGAATCCTGGACACCAGAGTACCGCCTTGGCTTGTTAAGACTTAAAAAAGAGGCCAAAGTATTGCTTGATGCGAAGAGCTGGGAAAAAACGGGACCTGTGTTTCAGGGAACAGAACAAGTCTTTGGTCCTGGACATGCTAGTTTCACGCAATCTCCGGATAACAAAGAATGGTGGATCTTTTATCATGCCAAGAAAACTACAGAACCAGGTTGGTCGCGGGACATGCGCTTACAAAAGTTTAGCTGGAACCCGGATGGGAGCCCAAATTTCGGTACACCTATCCCGGCAGGTGTGGCCATTCAGGTACCATCCGGAGAGTAACTTTTTTAGAAGTACCAGTGTCCGTTTGCACTTTCTATACCTGAGGATTTCTTTCCCTGCTCAATACTTTATAAGTGATAAAGATACTGATCAGCATGCAAACACCCCCAATTAAGAAATGGATACCTGGAAAGTAAAACGGTGCTTTACTGCTTGTAAAATAAGCAAATGAATTGTTCATGATCAGCGGGCCAATGATGGCTGTAAGGCTCATCAAACTGGTTAATGCACCCTGTAGCTCTCCCTGCTGGTTAGCGGGCGCATGTCCTGAAATGGCAGATTGCAGTGAGGGGCCACATATGCCACCTAAACAATAAGGTACCAGGAAGGCAAACATCATCCAGCCCTGGGTAGCAAAAGCGAAAAGGACCAGTCCTAAGGTGTAAAGCGATAGACCCAGGTAAATGCTCTTTTCATTCCCGATCTTAGGAACAACAATCCTGGTAAGCCCCCCCTGAACGGCACCAACCATCACACCTACAACTGCAAGTGAAATGCCTACCATTTTTTCGCTCCAGTTGAAGCGGTAAATGGTGAAAAAATTCCAGTTGCTCTGTACGGCCTGGCTGCCCAGGTAGATCAGGAAAAAGCCCAGGGCCAGGCTACCGATTTTTGGATTATTGGTTAAAAATTTTAAAGAACCAAAAGGGTTGGCGCGTTTCCAGTCAAATTCCCTGCGGTGTTCTTTACTTAAGGATTCGGGCAGGAAAAAATAACCATAGATACAGTTGAGCAAACAAAGTGCCGCGGCTGCATAAAAAGGAGCCCTGATACCCCAGGTAGCTAAAAAAGCACCAAGGGCCGGGCCAAGTACAAAACCCAGACCAAAGGCAGCACCTATCAGACCGAAATTCTTGGCCTTAGAAGTTTCATCTGTACTGACATCGGCAATGTAAGCTGTAGCCGTGGTAAAGCTGGCACCGGTAATCCCGGCTATAATGCGACCTAAAAATAGCCATCCATAAGTGGGGGCCAGGGCCAGGATAATGTAATCGATCCCGAAGCCTAGTAAAGAAAATAACAAAATCGGACGGCGGCCATACCTATCGCTCAGGTTGCCCATTACAGGCGAGAAAAGGAATTGTGTAACGGCGAAAACAGAAAGCAACAGGGCACCATAAGTACTGGCCTGATTAATTGAAATGCCTTTTAGCTGGGCAATAAGATCTGCCATTACAGGGATAATCAATCCCCATCCCATTACGTCAATCAGTAATGTAATGAATATAAAGCTGATGGCGGCTTTTTTGGATGTATGCATGGTTGTGATATTGGCAGGCTAAAATAGTAAATTATCTGTTACATTTTGCAAGCATTAATTGTCTTCCTGGTTCAGTTTAGAATGTTCCTTGGTATCTTTCATAAAAACATAAACCATTAAGGAAATAAAAATACAACAGGTAATGTACCAGTAGTAATACGATTCATATTGCCGTTCTTTTAACCAGAGTGCAATGTACTCGGCCGAGCCACCAAATACAGCCACAGTTAAAGCATAGGGAAGCCCAACGCCAAGTGCCCTTACTTCTGCGGGGAACAGCTCTGCTTTTACTACGGCATTGATACTGGTATAACCGCTTACAATAATCAAGGCAGCCATTAAAAGAAAAAAGGCCTGCCACTGTGATGTGGTATGGCTTAACGTACTGAGTAAGGGAACGGTACAGATGGTACCCAGTATACCAAAACCGATGAGGAGTGGGCGACGGCCAATTCTGTCAGATAAAGCACCAAAAAGGGGCTGTAAACAGGCGAAAATGAATAAGGTAAAAAAGGACATGAGGGTTGATTGTTCTTTGCTCATCTGCACTGTATTGACCAGGAATTTTTGCATATACGTGGTATAGGTATAGAAGGCCAGTGTACCTCCTAAAGTAAGTCCAATTACTGTAACTACTGCTTTAGGGTGTTTTAGCAGTTCTTTTATGGTTCCCTTTTTACCCGATTGATTTTCTTTTTGGTTTTCAAAAGCTTTGGTCTCGTCCAGGTTTTTCCTGAGATAAAGGGCTACGATAGAAAGTATGGCCCCAAAAACAAAAGGGATGCGCCAGCCCCATTCGTGCAATTGTGTATCTGAAAGCAGCAATTTTTGCAATACCAGCTGGATGGCCAGGGCAAGGAGCTGGCCACCTATTAAAGTTACATATTGAAAGCTGGAATAAAAGCCCCTATGGTTTTTAGTCGCCATTTCACTCAGATAGGTAGCCGATACTCCATATTCGCCGCCAACACTTAAACCTTGTAGCAGCCTGGCAGTCAGTAACAGTACTGGTGCCATTACACCAATAGTCTGGTAGGTAGGGGTTAGGGCAATTAGTAAAGAGCCCAGCGACATCAGCAGTACAGAAAGGGTCATGGATTGCTTACGGCCAATACGGTCGGCAATGCGGCCAAAGATATAACCACCCAGGGGGCGCATTAAAAAACCCAATGCAAATATGCCGGCCGTATTCAATAACTGTACGGTTGGATTTCCCTCCGGAAAAAACGAAGCTGAAAAATAAATGGCAAATGCCGAATAGGCATACCAGTCGTACCATTCTACCAGGTTACCTATCGAACCTCCAAAGATGGCTTTTAGCCTTCTGCCTGAGCTCAGCTCTTTCATTGAATTAAAGATAATTGATCTTTTTAAGACATCAGGAATATTCCGGAAATAATTTTACTGAAAGATGCTTAACTTCATCAAAACATTTATCACTATGAAATCTATTGCCTCTTTATTGGTTTGCCTGTTTGCCTGTATTTCATTGTCTGCACAGCAAAAAGATTCAACTGGTAAAACAGTTGCTGTTAAGGATACAGGAGGCAGTTTTGTGCGCAGGATGCAGGCCTTCGCCAAAGTATCGGCAAAAAGTAGTGCAGATGATTTTGCTGCCGACAAGGCGGCTATAGCACAAAACAGGATTATCGATGAGATCAAAAAGGCCATGCATATAGCCAAGGTCTACCTAAGTACGGGGATTGATACACTGGGTACAAAAGAGCAGCTGGCCAGGATTGAAAGAGACTTTACCATGGCAGGAGATGGTGTGCTGACGAATAAGGGAACCGCCCAGACCTTTAGGAACCTTACTGCCACGTCCAAAATTTTAACTGAGTTACTGAGTAAAGCGGGCGCCAGAAAAACAAAGCTTGACTTTCACCAGCAACAATTGAGCAGCTTCCGGTACCAGCTGGACTCACTGCTGAGTGCGCCAGACCTGTTTAAGTTTTCGACAGATTCTGTGGTACTCAGCAAATACATAGGACAGATTGCTGTGCTTGCCCATGAGGTCCATCCGGTAGACAGTGCATTGAAACAGGCTGGAAATAATGTGCAGAGCTTACTTAACCAGGTAAATATGCTGGTTTTTAGACTGCAGACGGCCCTGGAAGAAATACAGTTGTATCAAAAAGATATGGCAGGAAATACTTTCAAAAGAGAATTTAACAATATTTGGGAGTCACCGGGGCATTACCGGTCATTTAAGGAAATCCTCCGGCAGGCAGAGGCAAAAGGCTTGCTTACCCTGATATTTTATGTCCAAAACAATACTGGTAAGCTGGTTGTCCTTCTCTTACTTGTTTTTGCCTCTTTCTTTTATTTGCGTTCGTTAAAGAATATATATAGAGAGAATGGGCTGCTAACACCGGATCTGGAAGGGCAGCTGGTACTCCGGTATCCGCTGCTCTCGGCCCTGATTATCGTGGTCAACCTGTTTCAGTTTATGTTTGTCTCATCGCCCTTCATTTTAAACGTAGTTTTCTGGACAATAGCCTCGGTTAGTCTTACGCTGATATTTAATAAATTTATCACCCGGTACTGGATGAGGGTTTGGCTGATGATGCTCCTGCTTTTTCTGGTCGCCGCCTTTGACAATATGGTGCTTCAGGCTTCACGTACCGAGAGGTGGTTTATGTTGATCATATCGGTAACAGGGACTATTGCTGGAATCCTTGTATTGCTGAAAGGCCGTAAACAGGAACTGAAGGAGAAACTGATACTTGTTGCCATTGGCTTTATGGTTTTGCTGGAAATTGGTTCAACACTGGCCAATGTGCTTGGAAGGTATAACCTGTCTAAAACTTTGCTCATCAGTGGTTTTCTGAATGTAGTGATTGCCATCCTCTTTTTGTGGACCATCCGGTTGATTAATGAGGGACTTTTCCTGGCTTTCAGCGTTTATACGCATCAGGACAAAAAGCTGTTTTACCTCAATTTTAAAAAGGTTGGGACAAAGGCCCCGATACTGTTTTATTTGCTGCTTATTGTAGGCTGGGTTGTGTTATTTGGTCGTAATTTTGCTGGTTTCGATTATATTGTAGACCCCTTTAAGGATTTTTTTGGGCGTGAGCGTACCATCGGTAATTATACTTTCAGCATCAATACCCTGGTGTTGTTCATTGTTATTATGACCATTTCGGTCATTGTATCAAAAATCGTATCCTTTTTTGCTTCCGATCAGCACTTCAGCACCGGCAAAAATGATCAGGAGGAAAAGCAGGGACTTGGCAGCTGGTTGTTGCTGGTCCGTATTTCCATTCTGGCGATAGGCTTGTTTTTAGCTGTTGCAGCTGCTGGCATTCCGGTAGACAGGATCACCATTGTGCTTGGTGCCTTAGGTGTGGGTATAGGTTTTGGTCTGCAAACGCTGGTCAATAACCTCGTTAGCGGGCTGATCATTGCTTTTGAAAAACCGGTTAATGTGGGCGACATTGTAGATGTTGACGGTCAGGGCGGCATTGTAAAATCGATAGGCTTCAGAAGCAGTGTAATTGCTACCTGGGATGGTGCCAATGTAGTGATGCCCAATGGCGACCTGTTAAATTCCCATCTGACCAACTGGTCGCTGGGTGGAAACCGGAAACGGATATCGATACAGATTGGGATTGCTTATGATGCAGATCTTGAGCAATGCCGGCAATTACTTACTGAATTGTTGAATGCAGAGCAGCGGGTAAGTAAAAATCCGGCTCCGGTTGTTCAGTATGAACAGTTTAGCAGCAGTACCATTGATGTAAAAATTTATTTCTGGACAAAGCATCTGGCGGAAGCTTATGCAACAAGAAGTGCACTGATCGTAGCGATCAGTAATGCCTTTAAGACCAAGGGTATAGTGATTCCATTTCCACAGCAGGAGGTTTATCACCACTTTCCTGATAAGAATGACGAAACCGGCAGGGCACTTTAGCGTTGCCAGCTATTTATTGTCTTACAATAATCCGTTTGCCTTCTACTTTAAAGTGCATGTTAGAGGCTAGTGATAGGGTTGCCAGTACATCGGCTAATTTATCGGACCGCTGGATTGAGCCACCTAAAAGTACAGCTCCAATGGTTTGTTGCTGATAAACAATATCCACATCATACCAGACAGCCACTACATTCATGATGTCCTCAAGCGGCATGTTCCTGAACGTGAAATCCCTTTTCGTCCAGGCAATGGCCAGTTGTCCGTCCACCGGTTTAACGGTGATGTGTTGATCTGTTAAAATGGCCTGCTGATTGGGTTGCAGGATTACAGCCCGGTTTAAATTTAAATTACCAGCCTCATTGCGGGTACCCATCACCTGGAGGGGATCTGTTACAGCGGGATCGGCATTTGCCAGTGGCTTACCGTATAACAATGGCATCACCTGTACCCTGCCTTCCAGCAGAGTGGTTTTTATATCCAGATTGTTCGGGTAGGCATTAACGTTAAAGTGGGTACCCAAAACTTTTATTTCTTGTTTATCAGTTGTCACAATGAAGGGTAAATGTTTTGGTGTTTCACTTTTTGCAACTTCGAAGTAAGCTTCCCCGGTTAACTGAACAGCGCGCTGGTCATTTCCTTTAAAAGTTGAAGGAAAACTGAGCTGGCTTGAACTGTTGAGCCAAACTTTCGTGCCATCAGGAAGACTTACCTGGTATATGCCACTTTTAGGTGTCTTGAGCACCATGATCCCTTTGGCCAAAACGTCTGGGCTTATCTCTTCCTGTAATAACGCAGATCCATCATTATAATATAATTGGGATGCATGAATCACCACACCATCTTTCTCACTGTTCAGTGCGATTTTTTCACCATTCGTAAAGGTCAGGGTAATATGGTTGGAATCGGGAGTCAATACTTCTTCCTGATCTGTAAAAGGCATATTGATGGGCTCAAAAAGCAACCAGGCAAAGCCGAACAGGACAACTGCGATTACTGCTGCCGAACTTAAGCGCGTAGTCCATTTTCTGACTTTAAGCTGTTTTTGTTCTTTTTTGTATTGTGCTGTTTGCATTGCCCTGATTGCCGGCAAGACAGTTCTCAGATCAAAATGAAGCTTGGCTGCGGATATACTTCCCGGTTTTTCATCATGATTTGCAAAAATCCTCAGCTCTGCATACGTGATTTTTCCAATGATTGCATCATCATCGTACACAGGTAGGCAATCCTGACCTTCATTGTTCAGGATGGTCAGTGCTTCGGCAACGGATTGATGAGCGTATAACTTCAAAATGTTACGGTTTTATACAGTTAATAATTAAATCATTCTCCAGCTTACACACCAAAAGTATACAATTTTAGTTTTATAAGCGTAACATGGATAACCAATTGTAATTTAAATAGTTTTTTACAGTTCGGAGTATTTTTTTTTAAAATCGATGTTCAGGCATTAAAACGGCTGCGAGGTGAATGGTTGAACGGGTGGCCAAGGATACAGCCTATATCGCAGAAATTTTATATATTCCGCAATGAGCAATTCACAATGAAAAAATATAAACTTCTGATAATAGCCTTACTGACCGTCAAAACCACTCTTTTTGCACAAAATCAAAAACCAATCCGCCCGAACATCATTGTTTTTATGGTTGATGATATGGGCTGGATGGATACTTCAGTGCCTTTTTATGACAGCATTATGCCCCTGAACAAGCGTTACCATACACCCAATATGGAGCGGCTGGCACAGGCAGGAATGAAATTTACAGATGCTTATGCGCAACCGGTCTGCACCCCTTCCAGAGTGAGTTTTATGACAGGCATGAATGCCTCCAGGAGCCATGTGACCAATTGGACATCACCCCTTAAAAATAATGATGCTGATGAAAAGGATGAGCAGTTTGAGCCCCTGGAATGGAACATGAACGGTTTAAGCAATAATGCAGAAACGGAGCGCACAGTTTTTGCAACACCCTTTCCACAATTGTTAAAAGATGCCGGTTATTATACCATTCATATTGGCAAGGCCCATTGGGCTGCAATAGGTACCCCAGGTGCAAGCCCTTACAACTTAGGGTTTATGGTTAACATTGCCGGGCATTCGGGCGGACATCCGCAAAGCTATTTATCGGAGCAAAATTATGGCAATATGCCTGGTAAGACACAGGTACAGGCGGTACCCGATTTAGAGGCGTATTTTAAAACAGGTACTTTTCTTTCAGAAGCCCTTACACAGGAAGCCCTGAAAACAATGGAAACACCAATAGCCAGAAAGGAGCCTTTTTATCTGAATATGGCCCATTATGCTGTTCATACCCCTATAATGGCCGATCCGCGCTTTGTACAAAAGTATTATGATGCGGGGCTTGACAGTACCGAGGCCAGATATGCGAGTCTGGTTGAAGGTATGGACAAAAGCCTTGGTGATATTATGGATTATTTAAAAAAGAAAGGTGTGGACAAAAATACCATCATTATTTTTATGAGCGATAACGGAGGGCTAGACCATCACCAAAGGGGAGGTGCCCTAAATACACACAACTACCCCCTCAGGTCGGGCAAAGGCTCGGTATATGAAGGTGGGATAAGGGAACCCATGATTGTAAGATGGCCAGGTGTAACCAGCGCAGGTTCAGTTTATAAAAATCCGGTGATCATTGAAGATTTTTTCCCTTCCATATTGGAAATGGCAGGGGTTAAGCCAGCTAAGATACTCCAAAAAACGGATGGGCAAAGTTTTGTGAAATACCTCAAAAACCCTCATTTAAAAGCGCCGGACCGTCCTTTGGTATTTCATTATCCCAACAAATGGATTAACCTGACCGCGAATGAAAAACTGGGTATCAATTATTTTACTGCGCTTCGTTTAGGGAACTGGAAGCTGTTATACAATATGCGGAACCGGGAGTTTGAACTGTATGATCTGGCCCAGGATATCCGGGAGGCAAATAACCTGGCTGGTAAATATCCGGGAATGGTAAAAAAACTGGCCCTGGTATTGGGCAAAACACTTAAAGAACGGAATGCACAGCTTCCACGTGAAAAAGCAAGTGGAAAAGTGATTCCGTTCCCTGATGAAGTACAATAGTTTATATATGTACTTTAATTTTGTACAAATTCTGTATTTGCGTTTAAGGTTACCTCGTCGCTAAGCATAGCATTACCGAATTTGGCACCAAATCCAAAATCGCTTCTTTTAATTGTTCCGCTAACTTTAAATCCTGCAGTAGGTTTTTTAGACATTGGATTGGTGGTTACCCCTCTTAAAACCGCATCTAAAGTAATCGGTTTGGTTACCCCGTGAAATGTCAGGTTCCCGTTTACTTTATATTTGTTTCCGGCAACTTTTTTTACGGATGTGCTTTTGAAGGTCAGCTTAGGAAATTTAGCTGCATCAAAAAAATCGGCACTTCTCAAGTGCTCATCTCTTTTGTCGTTATCGGTATTTACCGAATTTACATCCGCACTCAATTCAATTACTGCATCAGAAAAGTCGGGTTTTGAAGAAGTGATGGTTGATTCGAAGTTTTTAAAAGATCCCTCTACATCAGTAATCAGTAGGTGGGTAATCACAAAGCCTAATTTAGAATGCGCCGGATCAGCCGTCCAGGTTGATGGTGCAACAGCTTTGAAAGCAAAAAGGGCAGTACTCAATACTGCAAGCAAAACGAATATTTTTTTCATAACTTTTTTTATGCAAATAGACGTGCTTATCGCTGTTAAATTATTGATCTATGATAAGAAATGAAAATAAACGCTTTGTTAATCAAAAGCGATAGTTTCAGGGCCTGAAATTTTTTGGATGTGGCAGGCACATTTTCCGCCTGAAACTTTTAAGATGGCCGATTTGGTTTGTCCCGTTGCCTCATAAGTAGCTGTAACCTTGATGTCATCGCCTTCAGCAGACAGTTGTTTTAAAGAAGAATCGTCAATAACAATAAAGGTACCCGTGCTTAAATCGATAGTTGCACCACCGGTTGTTTTAATGACCTCGCCCGTACGCTGGTTTATGGCACTGTAATTTTTAACGGGAACACCTCTCCCATCTTTGTCGGTAAAATTAAAAAGGATCATCCGGAATTCCTGGGTACAGATCAATCTCCCACAATCTGATGGCTCTTTTTTATCGCAGGCCACAAGCATTGCAGCGCAAAACAGGATTAAAACATATTTATACATGCTGATTTGGTTTTTAATCTTAAAACGTGTAACAATTACAAAACGCTACAGCTTAATTGTTGTTTTTAGCATAATAATTGAGGAACCTGAAGCTGTCCAGTATTTTACTTAAAGCAAATTTGATGAATAAAAAAATACCATTGCCTTTATGGACAATTATAGCCCCGGTAATCGCCTGGCTGGCTTATTTTGGGGTGTCGCTGAACCTGGGTATCGGTTATACTTTTTTTCTGGCAGCAGTGCTGATCGCTGCGGTGCTGGCTGCGGTACACCATGCAGAAGTGGTAGCACACCGGGTAGGGGAGCCGTTTGGTACGCTTTTGCTGGCATTGGCCATTACCATTATAGAGGTGGCTCTGATTGTTTCTTTGATGCTGACGGGTGGGCCCGATACGGCTGCCCTTGCAAGGGATACGGTGCTGGCTGCGGTAATGATCATTTTAACCGGTATTATTGGGCTTTGCCTGCTGGTAGGTGGGGCCAGGTTTAAAGAGCAGGTGTTTAGCCTGCCTGGTGTAAGTGCAGCATTGGTTACCCTTACGGCCATCCTGGTACTTACACTCATTCTGCCCAATTATACCACCAGTAAAGCAGGCCCTGAATATACTTCTACCCAGCTCGTTTTTGTGGCCATAGTATGTCTGGTGCTGTATGGTGCCTTTGTAATGGTACAGACCATCAGGCACCGCGATTTCTTTTTACCACCTGATGCAGACGGAAATGAAGAAACACATGCCGAACCACCTACCGCTAAAGTTGCTTTAGTGAGTACGTTTTTATTGTTGCTTTGTCTGGGTATTGTGGTGTTGCTGGCCAAAGCTTTAGCACCCGACATAGAAAATGCAGTTGTCAATTTTGGTGCGCCCAAGTCGTTGGTCGGTGTAATCATTGCTGCGGTGGTGTTATTGCCCGAAGGGCTTGCCGCTTACCGGGCGGCTAAAAAGAACCGTTTACAGACTAGTCTTAACCTGGCCCTGGGCTCTGCCCTGGCCAGTATCGGCTTAACCATACCTGCAGTAGCCATGGTATCTATAGTTACAGGCATGACCATCACCCTGGGGATTGACATGAAGGCTACCGTATTGTTATTGCTGGCACAGTTTACCATTATGCTCTCGCTGGCAACAGGCCGTACCAATATTTTACAGGGGGTAGTGCTGCTGGTGATATTTATGGTGTACCTCTTTACCATCATCGCCCCATAATCTGTTGATAAAAAAAGGCTAAGTTATCCTTAGCCTTTTTTATGTTTGGTGTACAGCGCTTACTTCATTAACTTATCAATGGCGGCAAGCATACCTTTAAACTCCTGTTCATCATATAAACGGGTCAGGTAAACAATCTTACCCTGCTGGTCTATCACCACATTACGGGTTACCCCACTCTTTTTATCTGCAAAGCGGCCAAAAATAGCTGCGCCCGGGTCCAGTGCCAGGGGGTAGCTGATTTTCATGTCTTTCGCAAATTTCTGTACCACTTTCAGCGGTTCATCACGGTCAACACCAATCAGCATCAGCCCTTTATTTTTATAGGCCTGCCATACCTGCTGCTCCAGGTGGGGCATTTCTTCCCGGCATACCACACACCAGCTGGCGGTAAATTGCAGTACAACCACCTTGCCCTTTAATTTGGAAAGGCTAGTGGTTTCGCCGGTATGCAATACCAGCTTAAAATCGTCGGGCGCCTTGTCGCCCACCTTTACAATATAGCCGCGTTCATCGGGTTTACTTTGCTGAGCGGTTGCCAGTAAGGGCAACAGGCAAAAAAGGGAAATTACTATTTTTTTCATAGCTGTATTTATTTGTTCCACCAAAGTGCAGTAGTGATCACATCATCGCCCTGCGAAGCCAGTGCCTGCTGGTAATTGGTTTTATTTACACTTTGTTCTTTTACAGGATAATAAAGGCGTTTAGGGATCCCGTTGCCAAAAATAGGCTTAAATGTATATACTGAAGTGCCTGCAGGCGTTACCCTGGTCCACACCACATCGTTTGGTTTTACCAGGAACAAAGGGAAACCAGTACGGCGGATTTCCGACCAGGCTTCAAGCCCCTGGGTATAGAGTGCAAAGTATTTTTGGGTAAGCACCCTTTCTTTAGTGGCAGCAGGCAGGTTATTGGCATAGGTTTGTGCTGCCGGTTCGGCTATGCCCCAGCGTGTCAACGAAGCCACAACACCCTTTTTGTACTCGCTGTCGCTCCAGTTCTGGTATTCCGAAATTAAAAAAGCTACTTCAGCATATTCCTGAAGCACTTCGCTAAAATCGGCTGCATTTACCAAAGCACCGGGCAAGCTGATGTCTGTTGGCTCGTTGATACCCGCCGCTTCAAGTGGCAGGCCATAAGGCTGGCCAATATACTGGTTGTTCTTATTGGGCAGTGCATAGACCGGTAAACGCGGATCGACAGTTGTAAAAGGCCCCAGTTCTCCTTTTAAAGAATTGATGAGGATATGTGATACGGCAAAATCCTTGCGGTTGGCCGTAACTGTGGCCCTGAAAAGCGGGGCCTCATTTGGCGCGGCAATGCTGTATTTAAAGGCAGCAGTGTGCAGGTTTGAAGTAAATACGCCCTGCGCCAGCGCATCTGTAAAATGCTGCTGTGAAAGCGCCGGTAATTTGGTCCTGATCCTTGTTGCCAAACGCAGACGCAAAGAGTTGGCAAACCTTGCCCAATGTTCATTGTTCCCTTTATAGATCACATCCGAAACACCAAAAGTATTGGCTGTCGAATATTTCCATAAAGTATCGGCAGCCTGGTCCAGTTCCTGGAGCAGATCGGTATAGATCTTTTCCTGGCTGGCATATTTAGGGGTATAATTATCAGGGTTCTGTTGCAAAGCTTCAAAAGAAGGATCCTTGCCGGCGTAAGACTGATAAGGGATGTCGCCAAACACATCGCTTAGCGAATGAAATGTAAAAGCTTTTAATACCCTGCATACCGCAATCTGGTTGGCATTGGTACCGGCAACCGTTCCGGCCGAGGCAAAGCCTTTGGTAGCCGGATTGGTATTCAGCTTGATGATCTCGTTGAGGTTGTTCAGGGCCTTAAATCCATCAGCCCAGTAACGGTCAGAATAATTCCGCGGTACATCGTAACGGCTCTGGTCTGTGTAAATGTTCTGACTGTAATACTGTGCAAACAGCATGGCACCGTTCAGAGAAAAATCAAGGTTCCTGATGTTGTCCATGATCTGTTTCTCGGCCGATAAGATCAGTGTTGGGGTAGGCACATTGGCTGGCCTGTTCGGATCTATGTTGATGTCTGCCAGCTTATCGTCACTGCAGGAAAGAAAGGCAGTAAGCGAGAACAGTGCAATGGCAGTTATTTTGTTAAAAAAATTCATCTGAATAAAATTTTGGATTAAAACTTAACACTTACATTTAAACCATAAGTAACCGGAACCGGGATGTTACCACCTTCGATACCCTGTACATTACCGCTGCTGTTTGTAAATTCCGGATCAATGTATTTGCTTTTGGTGTAAATGTTCCAAAGGTTTCTTCCATATAGCGTAAGCCCTACAGAACGAATGGTCCCGGTCTTTTTAAGGTCGAAATTATAGCCCAAGGTAACTTCCCTTAATTTGATATAGGAGGCATCGAACACACTAAAAGTGGTTGGGCCATTGTACTCATTTCTTGCCCAGTTTAAAGCCGAAATACGGGTTTCATTTTTGCTGGTATTGCTTACAGTATAAGTCCCGTCCGGATGGAAGACCACATTGGCCTTAACTCCGTCTACAACAGTGCCGGTTTCCCTGATGCCATTTGCAGCAGTACGGTCTAAAACTCCCGAATACATCCCTACTTTATAGGTTTGGGAGAAGAAGCTGCCACCCATCCGGCCATCGATCAGGAAGCCCATGCGCAATTTTTTATAGCGGAAGGTATTTTGAAAACCAAACAGGTAATCGGGCAGTACACTGCCCAATGGTACCAGCTGCGAGGTTTTAAGATAAGTGCCATCTGCCTGTACCACACGCTGTCCGTCGGGGGCATATACAAAATCGTAACCCATGATCTGTCCGTAAGGCTTGCCTTCCTGGGCCACAAGGGTTACCAGCAGATTGCTCAGTTCCAGGGTATTTACACCCCTGTCCAGCGAAACTACCTTATTTCTGTTTCGCGACCAGTTGATGGTACTGTTCCACTCAAAATTAGTGCTTTTAACGGGTGTACCATTTAAGGTAACTTCAAGTCCTTTGTTATTTATTTTACCTGCATTGAGTACTTTTTTATCGTAACCAAAGGCTGCAGATACCGGAACCGGCAGGATCTGGTTGCGGCTGTTGTTGTTGTAATAGGTGATATCAAAACCCAGGCGGTTTTTAAACAGCTGTACATTTAATCCGGCTTCTACAGAAGAGGTGATCTCCGGTTTCAGGTCAGGGTTATTTAAGGTGCCGGGAAGGCGGTAAGAAGGATTGGAATTGAATGATTGCTGTGCTTCAAAAACCGGATAAAGCTGATAAGGATCGGTATCATTACCAACCTGTGCCCAGCCCAGGCGCACTTTTGCAAAATCAAGCCATTCCTGTTTTTTAATACCTGCCAGTTCGCTGATCACAAAACTTCCGGTCACAGAAGGGTAAATGAAAGAATTGTTGTTCACCGGAAGGGTAGAAGACCAGTCGTTGCGCAAAGTTCCGTCCAGGTACAGCATGCCTTTCCATCCGGCCGAGAAGCTGCCATACAACGAATAAACCTGTCTGTGGTAAAAATTATTGTTGTTCAAAACGTTAGGTGCATTTTTAAGATTATAGAACAGCGGTACAATGAGTCCGCCCTGGGTCAATCCGTCAATTACCCTGCGTTTCTGGTCCCTGATGTTTCCGCCAACATTTCCCGACAATGAGAAATCATCCCAGTTTTTTTTGGCTGTAGCCAAAAACTCATAGTTAAATTCATTAAAGTGGTTATTGTATTCCTGATACTGCGATTGCGAACGTGAATATACCGCTATGCGGTCCTGGTACTCAAAAGTATAGATGTCGGCATGTACTTTACCGGTTAGTTTAAGCCAGTTATTGGCATCTACTGTAAAGCCGATGTTTCCGTAAAGCCTGTCGCGATTCTCTTCCAGATAGCTTTCATAGGCCGACCAGTATGGATTATCGATAAAGCGGGTAGCCTTGCCTGCAGGTGTATTCAGGTAACTGCTCCTGTTCCAGGCGCGGGGTGTGCCATCTGATGGCCTTTTGTATTCACTTAGTTTTTTATAATCTACCTGCACACCACCCCATTGGAAGGCCTCGAGCATAATGTTCCGGTTAGAAGCGCCGGTCCATGGCCTGCCCAGCGAAGTATTTTTAATGTAATTCAGGTTGCTGAACACATTTACGATGCCCAGTTGGGTTGAACCCGAAAAGTTGACGGCATTACGGCCTAAACTGGAATTTGGCACGGTGCCCCGTACATTTTTATTGGTATAGGATAAGCGATAGGTAGTCTTGTCGCTGGCCCCGCTAATGGCAATGTTATTGGTATTCGCTATTCCGGTACGGAAAAAGTAGTTCACATCATGTTCCGGGTATACCCATGGCTGCGGGTTCAGGTAATCGGCGGGATATTCAGGATCCAGGTTATACCAGTGCAATACCGGCGTGCCGTCCAGTTTTGGACCCCAGCTTTCATCCGAAGCATAATCTACAATGTTATATTCTTTACCTGCAATTGTGGCCTTGGCAAAGGTTGTGGCATAACCCTGACCATACAGGTGCTGTCTGGCAGGCAAGCGTACAACATTTTCCAAATCAACACCTGTATTCAGGGTAATGTCGAATTTTTCTTTTTTGCTCCCTTTTTTAGTGGTTACCAGGATTACACCATTTGCGGCCCTGGATCCGTATATGGCAGCAGCAGATGGGCCTTTCAATACAGAAATATTTTCTATATCATCCGGGTTCAGGTCCTGGATCAGGTTTCCTACATCCTTACCGGCGCTTCCATCTATGGTAGAGGTAGTATTGATGTCTGAATTGTCAATTGGTGTTCCGTCAATTACATACAGGGGCTGGTTATTGCCCATAATGGAATTGATACCACGCAGCAATACACGGGTGGAACCGCCCATATTTCCACCAGAGGAGATGACCTGTAAACCGGCAACTTTTCCGGAAATGGCACTCAGTGCATTGGTCGGACGGGTAGTTAGTTCTTCAGATTTTACATCCTGCACGGCATATCCCAATGCCTTCTTTTCTCTGGAAATGCCCATGGCTGTTACAACGATCTCGTTTAATCCCGACTGTGAAGCACGTAATACAATGTTGCCCATATTAGGAGAAGCTTTGATTTCGCGGCTTACAAAACCCAGGTAAGAAATTTCCAGCAATGCATTATCGGCAATGTCTTTTAAAACAAACACCCCTTTAGCATCAGTAAGGGTAACCCTGCTGC
Source organism: Pedobacter heparinus DSM 2366 (assembly GCF_000023825.1). Classification (NCBI taxonomy): domain Bacteria; kingdom Pseudomonadati; phylum Bacteroidota; class Sphingobacteriia; order Sphingobacteriales; family Sphingobacteriaceae; genus Pedobacter; species Pedobacter heparinus. Next base: position 4,022,872 of record NC_013061.1, on the reverse strand, counting down.
TGCCTTTAACCCTGATGGTGGCACCAGGAAGTGGCATGCCCAGGCTGTCTACCACTTTTCCGGTAACACTTTGCTGAACGGCAGGTGCAGCTTCATGGTTTTCTTTTTCCATGATTACCACCATTTTGTCAGTGATCCGGTAAGTAAGGGACTGGTTGGCAAAGCATTTCTGCAGGGCTTCATCCAGTGATACATTTTTGACATGGATAGAAACCGGTCTGGCTTTTACAATAACGGCATTGTTATAAAAGAAATCGTATCCGCTTTGCGAACGGATATCTTTTATCAACTGGTTTAAACTGCTGTTGGTTCTGTCCAGCGTAATTTTTTGTGCGAAAACCTCTCTGGCAGATACCTGTATCATGGCCAGTAAGATGAAAAATATGGATAAGTTGATCCGCATGATGAGTTTTCGTTTAATACTGTGGTTTCCACCACGTTTAACGTTTAGGTAAAAAATCATACATTTGATTGTTTGGGTGTTGATAATGGTAAATTCAATACTTAATTCCGCTTTGGAGCGGATATATAGAGCCCTTACATGCCGGGGATGGGTCCAATCATTCCCGGCTTCTTTTTAAGGCTCATCTTTATGGTAAAAATCAGGGCATAACGATGATCCTCCTTTCTTCTATTTTAAAATGCACATTACCGGTCAGCTCCATAACTTTCAGGAGTACCGAAACATTTCTTGATTTGGAAACCTCACCCGAAAAGGTCTGGCTAAGATCTACACCCGGGCGGTAAACCACCTCAATATTATACCAGCGGGCAATTTTATTCATGATATTCTTAATGTCTTCATTAAACTTGAAATAGCCATTTTTCCAGGAAACCACCTCTTCCAGATCCGGATTGTTGTTCACGCTGATCTGTTGTGTTGTTAAAAGTGATTGCTGGCCAGGCAGGAGCGTCACAATTTTAGTTTTTAGCGGGCCTAACCCAGCTACCCGTACAGCACCCCTCAATAGGGTGGTCTTAACCATATCCTCATTATCGTAGGCCATAATGTTAAAAGCCGTACCCAATACTTCTACCTGCTGTCCTTTGCTACGCACTTTAAAAGGTCTTTTCTCATCATGTGTTACATCGAAATATGCTTCCCCGCTGATCTCTACATTACGTTCTTTGCTGTTAAAACGGCTGGGGTAACGAAGGGATGAAGCTGCATTTAGCCAAACTTTTGTGCCGTCCTGCAAAATAACCTGGTACTGTCCGCCTACAGGAGTAGCAATGGTATTGAGCTGTGCAGGTTCTTCTGAAGCGTTTGAACCATTGGTCTTAATTTCAGTTCCATCGCTATAAGCCAGCTGGCCGGCCTGGATAACAATGCCGTTTTTGTCACTGCTCAGGTCAATTACCTCGCCATTGGCCAGGGTAAGCACCGCTTTGTTGCCACCTGGGGCAATATCATTTTTATTTACGGCCCGGGCATTGGAATTTATGGTTGTTTGCTGTGAGGTATAGAACCACAAACCGAAAATAACAGCAGCAAGGGCAGCGGCAGCGGTCAGTTTAAGCCAGTACAGGTTATGCTTTTTAGGATGATGCGTTTTTTCGAGCATAGCAAAAAGTTGCTGCTTATCCTGCAGGCGCTCTTTTGTACCCAGATCAGGAAAATCATTTAGCTCCCGTTGCAGGTACCAGGATTCCAGCAATGCTTTTTCGGCTTCTGTACAATCACCGGCCAGGTATTTTCTTAACAGTGTCTGTGCCTTTTTCTCTTCCATATCATTCGGGCATTTTAACCCTTATATATAGAGATACAGCTGAAAAGTACAGAGGGGGTAAATAAATTGAAAAAAAATCAGAAGGCAGTTAAAACAGTCATAAGAAGATAAAAGCCCAGTTTGAAACGCAGGATCTTCAAGGCGTGCTGCACATGTTTGCGAACGGTGAGTTCTGAAATATCCAGTTGTTCCGCAATTTCTTTATGGCTTAAATTCTCTTTCCGGCTCAGTTCAAATACCTCGCGCATTTTGGCCGGCATACCGGAAATTTCATTTTCAATGAGTGAGGTAAGTTGTTTCTCCCTGATCAGGTGATCGGTGATGCAGATCCCTTCATTGATGAAATCATCAAGCGAGCTGAGATATTTTGATTCTATACGTTTATGTGCCAGTAAATTAAAAATGCGGTTCCTTACAGCGGCCGAAAGGTAACTGAGCAGACCATGCTCAAAAGATAAGGTTTCTCGTTTTTCCCAAAGCGTTAAAAAGAGTTCGTGGATAATGTCCCTGGTTTCTTCACGGTTCCGCATCCATTTGTAAGCATGCGCGTGAAGCTGCCAGAAATACCTGTCATATATTTCAGTAAAAGCATCGCGGTTGCCCCTTTTTAGCTGGGCAATTAGTTCGTGATCACTTATACTGTTGTATCCTGACATATTGTATATATTATCTATGGCGAAGGTAGATATTATTTGAGGGATTTTGCAAAAAAATAAATATAGTAAATTAATAATTATATATTTGCAAGCTCAAAACTAGCCTCCATTTTTTCTTTTTCAGTAGGTTAATGAATTGAAAATGCGAGTGTTATAATGGCCTGTCTTCTTGCATGTAGCGGAAGACTTTTTAACTTTAAAGACAACCCAAATGCTGAATTTTGTTCTCTTTGGCCCACCGGGTGCAGGCAAAGGCACCCAATCTGAAAAATTGATTGAAAAATATCAATTGATCCACATTTCTACAGGCGACCTTTTCAGGGCACACATTAAAAACCAGAGTCCGCTTGGACAAAGGGTAAGTGCTTTGATTGCTGAAGGACAACTGGTTCCTGATGAAATTACCATCGCTATGCTGGAAGAAGAAGTGGACAAAAATCCTGGAGCCAAGGGATTTATATTTGATGGTTTCCCGCGCACGGTGCCACAGGCACAGGCCCTGGATGAATTTCTGGAAAGCAAAGGCAGTTCAATTGCCGGTGTAATTGCATTGGATGTAGACCAGGAAGAACTGACCAAACGCATCGCACAACGTCAGCTGGAAACGGGTCGTGTAGATGACCAGGCCGATAAACTGCAAAAACGTATAGAAGAATATTTTAGCAAAACCATCCATGTTTTGCCCTACTATGAAGCACAGCAGAAACTGAGCAAGGTAAACGGCATCGGCAAGATCGATGATATCTTTGCTGATTTAAGTGCGGTAATAGATAAATACTAGTACAACAAACATTACCGATAGCGGGACAGAACTTAATGCTGCCCGCTATTGTTATTTTATAAAAAAACAGAGAAGATTATGTCGCAGGGTTCAAATTTTGTAGATTATGTTAAAATATGCTGCCGTTCCGGTAAAGGGGGGGCAGGTTCTGCACATTTGCATCGTGATATACGTACGGCAACCGGTGGCCCGGACGGGGGAGATGGCGGTCGTGGCGGGCACATTATCTTGCGGGGCAACTCGCAGTTCTGGACGCTGCTGCATTTAAAATACCGCAAACACATCATCGCACCCGATGGTTTGCCAGGATCAAGTGGTACTTCTACCGGTAAATCGGGTAAAGATGAGATCCTGGATGTACCCCTGGGTACCATCGCTAAAGATGCCGAGACCGGCCATACGATATTTGAAATTACCGAAGATGGGGAAACAAAGATCCTTACCCCGGGTGGGCGTGGCGGCCTGGGCAACTGGCATTTCAAAACACCTACCTTGCAAACTCCCCGTTTTGCCCAGCCAGGCGAAGCGGGTAAGGAAGAGTGGATTGTGCTGGAGCTTAAAGTACTGGCAGATGTAGGACTGGTAGGCTTCCCGAATGCTGGTAAATCTACTTTGTTGTCTGTACTTTCTGCAGCTAAGCCCGAAATTGCTGATTATCCTTTTACCACATTGGTGCCAAACCTGGGCATAGTATCTTACCGCGACAGCAAATCTTTTGTAATGGCCGATATTCCGGGTATTATAGAAGGTGCTTCCAAAGGGAAGGGCTTAGGATATCGTTTTTTACGACACATAGAACGGAATTCGGTATTGCTGTTCATGGTACCTGCCGATACGCACAGAAGCATTGCCGAAGAATACGAGATCTTAAAGTCAGAGCTTAAAGACTACAATGCTGAACTGATGCAGAAACCACACCTGCTGGCCATCACCAAATCTGATATGCTGGATGAGGAGCTGATGGAAGAGATGAAAAAGGAGCTGCCAAAAAATATCCCTTCCATATTTATATCTTCTGTTGCACAAAAGGGACTTGTTCAATTGAAAGACATGCTTTGGGAAAGTATCAACTCAGAATACGCGTTACAATGAGTTTTTAATTCCTGATTTATCCCCAATTATAAGGCTTGGTCTTGTTGCGGTGTGAATAATGGTTTAAATGTCCGTTAGGACAGTAGGGTTAATTCCATTAATTTTGAACAATGAATTGGATTACCAGAGAAAGACCAAAAATAGACCGCATTGCATGCCCCTGGCTAATCAAAAATTTTATTGATGAAGATGCTCATTTCTTTTACGTTCCGTTTGATCAGGTAATTGAAAAAGCTGCAGCATTGAATGCTATTCCCTTTGATGTTCCCGGTGTTGAATTTACACATCAAAAAGATCAATGTACTTTTGATGTACTGATTAAAAAGTACAAAATAAATGATCCGGCAATAGCTATAATGGCTCCAATTGTACGAGGTGCAGACACTGACCAGCATCACTTATCCGGCCAGTGTGCCGGGTTATGGGCAATTGCTGCCGGCATGGCTTACAACATCAAAGATGATGTAGAGTTACTACAGGCTGGAACAGTTATTTACGATGCCTTATATACCTGGGCCAGACACCTACAAAATGTAAAACATACAGAGAGTCCGGTTGAACAAATATTAGTTGATGTTTACCAAAAGTTCCTCAAAAAAGGAAGTACAGGTAAAATACCTGCCTGGGCAACGGAGTTAAAAACCATCATTCAAGATCAGATTGATACTAACCTTGCCCTAAGCCTTACAGATATCTCTAATGAACTAAATGTCAACCCAGCCTACGTGTCAAGAGAATTCTCTAAATATTTTGATAATCTTTCCTTTGGCGAGTACATTCGAAAACTACGGATAAATAAAGCAAAAACCTATATGGAAACCAGTGCATACAGTTTATCAGAAATAGCCTATCTGACAGGCTTTTCAGACCAAAGCCATTTCGCACGTATTTTTAAGTTGGAAACTGGAAAAACACCTTCTGTTTACAAAAAGAATATTTCAAAAGGTAAAATACGTCCTAATAGTTAAAATCATTCTATTTAATCCTCCATAAGGTCCGTAGTCTTGTGTTATGCAAACTATAATTTATAAAACCAGCTTCGTTCTCCTATGGAAAAAGAACTAACCGTAAAGCCCGCATATTCCAGAACGGAGCTTACCACATATTTTTTAAAATTAGGCACCTGGGGATTTGGTGGTCCCGTTGCATTAGTGGGTTATATGTACCGTGATTTGGTAGAGAATAAAAAATGGATTACAGAAGAAGAGTATAAGGAGGGCGTGGCCTTGGCGCAGCTGGCACCTGGCCCACTGGCAGCGCAGCTAGGCATATATATTGGTTTTGTCCATTACGGACTGATTGGCGCTACTCTTGCTGGACTTGCTTTTGTTATCCCTTCCTTTATCATGGTTGTACTTCTTGGAATGGCTTATAAACTTTACAGCGGCTTACCGGGTATGCAAGCGGTATTTTATGGAGTTAGTGCCGCAGTTATTGGGATTATTGCCATCAGCGCCTATAAATTAACCCTGAAATCTGTGAGCAGCTTAAAACCGGATGCCATAAAATCCAATTGGTTATTATGGTTGTTTTATCTGGCGGGTATAGTGGTTACAGTGATTACCCAACAGGAAAGCATTTTGTTATTTGTTGCCTGTGGATTGATTTATATGATGGTTAAGGCTCCGCCTAAATGGATAAAAAAACCTTCCACAGTTCCTTCAGTACTATTAATGGGTATAGGTTTTTGGGAGTATAAAGGCAAAACAGTAGAGGAAATCTGGTGGTTCTTTCTTAAGGCAGGTACTTTTGTATTTGGCAGCGGGTTGGCGATTGTTCCTTTCCTTCACGGCGGTGTAGTTAATGAGTTTGGCTGGCTCAACGAAAAACAGTTCGTGGACGCTGTAGCGGTGGCCATGGTTTCTCCAGGCCCGGTGGTCATTACTGTTGCTTTTATTGGTTATCTGGTTGCCGGTTTTCCGGGTGCTTGTATTGCTGCACTGGCCACATTTCTTCCTTGCTATATCTTTACTGTTTCCTTTGCGCCATCTTTTAAAAAGATTGCTAAAAACCAAAGCATCAAAGCCTTTGTTGATGGCATTACCGCGGTAGTAATCGGCGCATTGGTTGGTGCAGTAATCATTATTGCCCTGCGCGCTATAGTGGATCTTCCTACATTGATGATAGCAATTTTGTCTATGCTGGCCCTGATTTATATCAAAAAGATAAAAGAGCCTCAGCTAATTCTGCTGGCTGCAATTATTGGTATACTGATCAAGGGTTTCTAAAATGATACCAATGTTATTTTCCAAAAATTACCTGCATACGCTATTGTAAATATAAAATGAAAAACAATATCTTTGGTATATGAGAATGACCGTAATGTTATAATATAAGTTTTAAGTCATATAGTTAATGTCCCGAAGGGGGTATTGGCTATGATATTGTCTGAACTTTATATTAAATATTATGCACAACATCTTAAATTCACAACAAATACAATCATTTATTACAGAGGGCTTTGTTCGCGTTGACAATGCTTTTTCTATTGATCTTGCCAGCGAAGCAAGACATATCCTATGGAAAGACATTCCAGCTGATCCAAACGATAGCAGTACATGGACGCATCCGGTCATTTGGCTGGGTATGTATACCCAACAACCCTTCGTTAAGGCTGCCAATACTGATGTACTTCATAGCGCATTCGATCAACTGGTTGGTAAAGGCAAATGGATTCCCTGCATGAGCATGGGTGCTTTTCCGGTTCGTTTCCCATCAGTAATTGATTCAGGAGACACAGGCTGGCATGTTGATGCTGGTTTTGCCGGGGCCGATCCAAACGACTATTTTGCAGCACGCATTAATGTACAGTCGAAAGGCCGGGGCTTGCTGATGCTGTTTCTATTTTCGGACGTCGGTGAGCGGGATGCCCCGACCAGACTGCTAAAAGGTTCACATCTGGATGTTGCCGGATTGCTGGAGCCCGAGGGTGAGGAGGGCTTATCTTTTATGGAATTGGCAAGCAGAACATCAGAGTTGCCCAACAGAGAAGAAGCTCTGGCCACGGGAAGGGCCGGAACAGTATATCTCTGTCACCCATTTCTGGTTCATGCCGCACAGCGGCATCGTGGTATAGAACCTAAGTTTATGGCGCAGCCGCCGCTGTTGCTCAGAAGCGATTTTAATATTGAAGGCTTAGGACCGTTCAGCCCTGTTGAGGAAGCCATCAGGGTAGCGCTAGGTTATTAGCTTTTGCAATTTCTTCGCTTTCCTGCCGATGATTCTTATATTCGTGCAAATTTACTGCGATGACAACAAATTTTTTGCGCTTTACTCTGATTCTCATTGTTTATACGTTGAATTCCTGTACCAAAAGTGATAAAGTAGGCTGCTGGAAATGTACTATTAAAAAAACAGGATCTGAAAAAACAAGAACTGTATGCGACAAAACACTTCAGGAAGCACACGACTTAGTGTTTAGTGAAGAAGTTGGTTCCTGGCCTACCAGTGTTGAGAAAATAAATTGTAAAGAGGATTAAATAATATCTATTAACCATACTGATGCTGTAGGCAGCAAGGACTCCGATGGAAGCTGGGCGGCCGGTATTTGCCACGCCCCTGGGGTAAATACAGGGATACCGCCTACCAAAAGTTCTATAAAAAGTCGTAATCAACCCATTAATTGTCGTTTCTGCCCCTGTGTCGGGAGGTGAAAAAACAGGATATTTGTTTTCAGCAACATTAAACAAATTACGATGAGCAACAAAAAGAAAGTAGACGAGTTCCTGGAAAAACTGGATCACCCGTTAAAAAAAGAAATGGCTGCACTGCGCGATGTAATTATGAAAGCAAGTCCTGAAATTACAGAAGATGTGAAATGGGGCGGTCCGAGTTTCTATTACAAAGGAGATATGGCCACTTTTGGCCCACGCGTTAAAGATGCTGCAGTGTTGGTGTTCCATAAAGCGGAGGGGCTGGGAGCCGGAGAGGTACTTGAACCCGCCTCAAAAGGCAAAGCCTATGCTAAATTTAGAAGTATGGCAGAAGTAGAAGCAAAAAGTGATGACCTGCAAACAATAGTGAGGCAGTGGATGCAACTGATGGATAAAAGTTAAAATTGCTAAGGTAAATTAGATTTAAGGCCAACGCTACCGGACCCCTATTTTTGAAGGCTGGATAGAAACCACTCAAAAATAGGGGTAGAAATTAGAATAGAGGCTATAGCGACTTAACTTTTTCCAGTTCGGCTGCCAGTGTTTTTACCAATTCCGGATTTTCATCTGCAAGGTTCCTGGTTTCAGCGAGATCGTTTTTAAGGTTATATAATTGAGCAACAGCAGATTTTCCGAGTTCTTTGTGTCTTGATGCTGCTGCATTTCCTTTCGCGGGTTCAATATATTTCCAGTCACCTTTTGTAATAGACAGTGTACCTGCATGTGCGATAAGCCATGACCTCCCTGATTTGGATTTTCCGGTTAAGGCATTAATGACGTTCTGACTATCTGGGGCATCTCCGGCGCCTGGTTTTTGGCCGGTTAATGCGGCCAGTGAGGCAAAGAAATCGACCTGACTAATCAGGGCATCAGAGCTGCTACCTGCGGCGATCGCTGCAGGCCATTTCACAATCAGTGGCACACGGGTTCCACCATCAAACAAACTGTATTTACCCCCTCTAAGTGGCCCTGCAGGTTTATGCGTGCCTAGTTTTTCTATGGCCTCATCTACGTAACCATCATCCAGAACCGGCCCGTTATCGCTGCTAAATATCACAAGGGTATTTTTGCTTAAACCAAGGCTATCCAATGTTTTTGTAACCTGCCCTACGGTCCAGTCCAACTGGAGTATCGCATCGCCACGCACACCAAGTCCACTTTTACCAAGGAACTTTGAGTTTGGTACCCTTGGTACATGGATGTCATGAGTGGCCAGGTATAGGAAAAAAGGCTGATTTTTATTGTTTTCAATAAATTTGCTTGCTTTTAAAGCCAATACAGCGGCAATGTCCTCGTCTGTCCATAATGCTGATTTTCCTCCGGTCATGTAGCCAATGCGGCCAATTCCATTTACTATGGCCTGATTGTGTCCATGCGAAGATTGAACACGTAATAGTTCCGGATTATTGAGTCCGGTTGGTTCATTTGCTATAGGAGCCAGATAAGAAACGTGAACGGGATCTTTGGGATCAAGGTTAACAATTCTATGGTTCTCTACATAAACGCATGGAACACGATCGCCTGTTGCCGGTAAAATATAGGAATAGTTGAAACCCAGCTCCAGAGGCCCTGGTTTGATGTCACCATTCCAATCTGCCCCCTCTTTTGGGCCAAGGCCTAAATGCCATTTACCAACCACAGCACTTTTATAACCGGCTTTACCCAATACATCTGCTATGGTATTTTTTTCGGGATCTAGAATAAGCGGAGCATTGCCAGGTGCAACGCCGGTGCCCTGTTTTCTCCAGGCATATTTACCGGTAAGCAGGGAATAGCGCGAAGGTGTGCAGGTTGCTGATGTGGAATGCCCATTCGTAAAGCTCAGGCCCTGGCTAGCCAGCCGGTCTATGTTAGGTGTTTTCACGTCGCCACCATAGGCACTGATATCGCCATATCCCAAATCGTCTGCATAGATGATCACAATATTTGGTTTACTGGTCTTTGTTGTTTGGGCGTTTGATGAAAATGCCAGTGTTATTGCAATGAGCAGCATCATGCTGCCGGGTACTTTGTTGATATTTGTTTTCATGTCCTGGTATTTAATTTTCAGTTGATTCCTTTTTTGATTTAAAAATATCCCATTCGGGACGTAATGGCGAGGTATGTTCTTTTTTTACAATAGCATCAAATGCATGGGGCAACTCCGGATGACTGGATGCAATATCATTGGACTCTCCCGGATCTTTTGAAAGGTCGTATATTTGCCAGGCAGCAGCCTTATTTTTCTGGATATTGGTTTTTACACCCTTAAGGTTCCCTATTCTGATGGCCAGCTGTCCACCTTTTGAAGGGTATTCCCAATATAAAAATCCACGCTTAGCAACAGGTAGGCTGCCCTTAAACAAATCAAGTACTGAAATTCCATCGTTTTTAGGTGCTTTTACCTGGAGCAGATCGGCAAAAGTTGCCATCAGGTCATAGGTAACAACAGGGTAATCGCTGGTTTTTCCCTGGGCTATTTTACCCGGCCATTTGATGATAAAGGGTTCTCTTATGCCCCCTTCATAAACATCTTGTTTAACGCCCCTTAAACCTCCTGTACTATTGAAAAAGTCACGGTCAACATTTGCGGCTGTCCCGTTGTCACTGGTAAAAATAACAATGGTATTCTGATCCAGCCGAAGCTCTTTTAACAGATTCTGGATTACACCGACCTGCTGGTCCATATAGGAGACCATAGCCGCATATGAGGCTTTAGGGTATGGTGTGATCGGGTCTTTGCCTGAAGGCTTTTCATTAAATAGTTTTACATAAGCATCAATTCCACTTGTTGGCTCCTGCAAAACACCGTGTGGCAGGGTGATAGGGAAATAAAGAAAGAAAGGCCGGTCTTTATTGGATTGAATGAAACGAACTGCTTTTTCCGTCATTTTATCAATGGCGTAGTCTTTGCCACGATAGGCCCCGGACTCCGAAACTGTTTTATCTTTTGGATGAACTTCCATGGGATGGTTTCTCAAAGTATCCCATTTGCCATTTTCCCAGAGGTGGGTAGGATAATAGTTATGTGCCTGCCGCTGGTCATAGTAACCATAAAAGTAATCAAATCCTAACTTCTGCGGGTCTCCAGAGTTGTCATGATTCCCTAGTCCCCACTTTCCAATTGCAGCTGTAGCATATCCTGCTGTTTTAAATAGAGAACCTAAAGTAGCTGTGCCTGCTTTTAGCGGAAAGGAGCCCGGTTCATTTACGTTTTCCTGGTAGGGAAGGAGCCCGTAATTGTCTCTGATCTGCGCATGACCAGCATGGAGGCCTGTCATCAGGTTGGCCCTGGATGGAGCGCATACAGGTGTACCCGTATAAAATTGGGTTAGCCGTAATCCCTGAGCCGCCAGTTGGTCAAGGTGCGGGGTTTTGATCTTTTTTTGCCCATAGCTTCCAAGTTCAGCGTAGCCCAGGTCATCTGCATAGATCAGAATTACGTTTTGTGCAGCAAGCCGTTGACTTAATAATAAGAATACTGAAATCAGCAATAATCTGTTCATGTTTTGAGTTTTTAATTGGCCAGTCCGGGATTTATATTTACTTCGCTTTGCGGTATAGGCCAAACGTGGTCGGTTACCCTGAATGCTTTTGAAGTGACATACCACCTGCTGTATGGATCTGTAATATTTCCTTTTTTTCTCGTCTTAACTGCTCCCGGAAATGGCGCTCCATAAAAGTCGCCGTTTAAAACAGTGTTTCCGATCTTCCACCTGATCAGGTCCCAATACCTGATGCCCTCAAATGCCAGCTCTACACGACGTTCTCTACGTAATTTTGTACGCAGATCGGTAGTATTTGTAACTGTAACCGGGGGCAGGTTTACAGTGGCTCTTGACCTTACTTTATTAATGGTGGCATCAAGCAGGATTTGGTCAATAGGGTCTCCGGCTTCAAGCTTTGCTTCCAGGTAACTTAACAATACTTCTGCATAGCGGATTATGGGCAAATTACCGCCATAATTGGTCAGGCTTCCAGAGAAACTTTCATCGCAGAACTTTTTGAGGCCATAACCGGTTTGCGTGGTTTGTTTACCTGCACCTAACTGGTCTGGAGAAGTGGCAGAATCGGGATGGGTAACATATTTCAGATTTTTAAAGGTATTGAGGTTATACAATACACTATATTTTAAACGCGGATCCCTGTCTTTTCCAATATCGGCGGCATTATATCTCGGATCTGTATAAGAAAAGGGCGTACCATCCTTAAATTCATAGGTTTCAACAATGCTCCCCAAAGGGCAGAAGATGTGCCAGCCTGCGGCAACTGCTGGAAAGAAATGCTGGTTCATCGCATTAGCGCTAAGATTTTCTATGAATTGGGTACTGAAAATGATCTCATTACTATTTTCGTTGGAGGTTTGGAATAGCCCTGCATAATCAGGGTCGATAATGTTATCCCCATAATCTATGATTTCTTTATATGCAGCAGCTGCATCGCTGTATTTTTGTTCAGCAAGGTATAAACGGCCTAAAAATGCCAGCGCAGCCTGTCTGCTCGCCCTTCCAAGTTCAGCCTTGGGGATATCCTTATGCCGTGGCAGGTCAGCTATAGCAGCTTTTAGCTCATCAATAACGAATTTAACAATTTCTGCTTTGCTGGCCTTTGTAACGGTATTGGCCTCTTGTGCCGTCAAAGTTTTGGTAACAAGTGGTGCTGCACCCCAGTACTGAGCTGTGTAAAAATACTGACAGGCCCTGATAAACCGGACTTCGGCAATGTAGCGTTTTTTTCGGGTTGGATCTATCGGTGCTTTATCTACGTTTTCCAGAAAATAGTTGGCTCTGGCCACTTTGGCGTAACTACTGGACCAATAACTTTTAAAGACATCCAGATTTGCAGTTAGTGTACCATTTGACAATTTATTATAGGAGGAATTATCGCCCCTTCTGTCGTAGGCATTGTCTGTAGAAAATTCGGTAAATAATAGCCCTGCATAAGACCACCAGTCGCTGGCCAGCACTTCAGTGCCATTGATTTTAATGTTTCCACGGTAAACACCTGTTAAGGCCAGCTGGGTATTGGATTCACTTGTCCAGAAGTTGGCACTGTCAAATTTATCCAGCGGAGATTTTTCCAGGGCTTTCTTGCATCCTTGTGCAAGTAAAAGTATTGCAACGAGCAATGTAAAACTGTGTTTGATATTGTAATTGAGGTTCTTCATTTTGGTAGTTTAAAAAGTTACATTCAGACCAACAGTATAGGTTGCCAGGATTGGATAATAGCTTCCGCCCGTATTGATTTCCGGATCCCAGCCTTTTCTATAATTGTTCCAGTTCAGGAAGTTCTCTCCACTGAGGTATATTCTGGCTTTTGACAACCCTGCTTTTGCAGATACCGGGCCTGGTAAGGTATAGCCAAGCTGCGCACTTTTAATTTTGATGTAAGAAGTGTTAATGATCCAGAAAGAAGAGGTAAGGGTATTCGGTGTTCCAGAATTGGAAATGATTTCCAGTCGTGGATATCCTGCATCTCTCCTGGGATTGTCGGCCGTCCAGCGTTCATCTTTTTGCCAGGTTTGCACGTTGCCGAAGTTATTGAAGGCATAGCCGGCGTAAGAATCCAGTGTTCCTTTAACACCTGCTATTCCTTGAAACAACACATTAAAATCAAATCCTTTATAGGCAGCACCGAGGTTTATCCCATAGGAATATTTCGGGATCCTGCTGCCCAGTACAGCCCGGTCATAAGTGGCATCAACCTTCCCGTCCGGTACACCATCCGGACCACTGATATCCTTATACCGGATATCACCCGGTTTGGCCGATGGATTTATTGCTGTCATGTTTGGCCAGGTACCTACATCGGCCGCATCAACAAAAAGCCCGTCGGCGATATACCCGTAATATAGTTCTAAAGGGTGGCCGATAAACAAAGAACTCCCATTGCCGGTTAAACCATTTGGCTGACGAATGTTTCCAACCCCCAGATCTTTAACTTTGTTATTGATAATGGTAAGATTGGCATTGATGTTATAAGTAAATGCCCCAACAGTGTTGATGTGGTCAAGCGTAAATTCAAGTCCTTTATTCACAAGCTTTCCTGTGTTTTGCTGAGAAAGATCGAAGCCCAGGATGGTAGATACGCTGGATGCCGGGCTATAAAGGATGTCATAAGTATTGCGGTCAAAATAAGTAGCACCCGCATTTAGTTTTCCTTTAAACAAACTTACATCAATGCCTATATCAGCCGTTCTGGTCGATTCCCAATGCAAGTTTGGGTCCGTTAATTGCGTTAAGGCTACACCAGAGGAAATTACGCCACCAAATGAATAGTTAACCCCTGTATTCAGCGTATTCTGGTAAGGATAGTTGGCAATGTTCTGGTTACCAAGTATTCCATAAGAAGCACGAAGTTTAAGGTCGTTAAGCCAGGAGATCTTATCCTTGATAAATTTTTCCTGTGAAATACGCCAGCCTATCGCTGCAGATGGAAAAAAGGCGTATTTGCTGGTGGTTGGGAATCTTGATGAACCATCATACCTGATTGTTCCTTCAAAAAGGTAGCGCTGGTCAAAATTATATTTCAGACGACCAAATACCGATTGTATTGCCCATTCGGAAGCTGTTCCTGCATTTTTCTGATTGTCCTGTGCCCCAACATTAATTTCGGTTAAATCATTTCCGGGAAGTTTATCTCTGGAAGCATCGAGAGATTCGGTATGGTTATCCTCATAAGATGCGCCTGCTAACAGACCAAATGCATGTTTATTGATGGTTTTTGTATAGTCTGCCAGCAATTGAAGGGTTTTATACTGGGTGTTTCCAGTAGAAATGCTGAGCTGATTGGGCCCCAGTGTAAGTGTTGGATTAAGCACCTGGGATGCAGAAAAATCCTTCTGGTTGTTTGTAAGTTGGTTATAAGCACCCAAAATGGATAGCTTTAGTTCAGGAACAGCCTGATAATCCAACCTGAGGTTTGCACTTAGGTTTTGATTTTTGGTTTTTGTAAACGATTCAGTTTCAAGGAATGAAATTGGCGTGCCCTTTTGTACAACGCCCAGTCCATAAGTTCCGTCAGATAGTTTTCCGGCATAAATGGCAGGGTACCTTACAGTTGAACTGATGATACCCAATACTCCATTGGCATCTAAGGTTGCCGGTGTACCGGGCTCATTGGCATCCGAATTGATGGCAGATATACGTGTTGTAAGCGTAAGTTTAGGGCTCAATTCGTTAACCAGGTTTAAGCGTAGGTTGTATTTATTGTAGTAATTTTTAACCACCAGTCCATCCTGGAATAAATAGCCGCCCGATATATTGAACTGGTTTTTTTCGGTTCCACCGCTTGCAGTAATGTTATGGGCGGTTTGAATGCCATTTTTACTAAGTACGGCGTCAATAAAATTGGTATTTGGAAACAAATCCGGATTACTGCCATCTCTGTACTTCTGAATGTCTGCAGGTGTGTAGGACTGCGAACCTGAAGCCTCATTATAGAGTTCGGCGAATTCCCAGGAATTGACAAATTCCGGATAAGCTGTTGCTTTTTGGAAACCTGCATATGCATTGTAGCTTATCCGGGTTTTACCGGCTTTCCCATTTTTTGTAGTGATGAGCACTACACCGTTTGCTGCACGTGCACCATATATTGCTGCAGAGGATGCATCTTTTAATACAGAAACTGAGGCTACATCATTAGGGTCAATTTCATTGAAATTACTTGCAGGTATTCCATCTACAATAATCAGCGGTGTAGTTGCTGCACCAAAGGAACCTACACCACGGATATTAATATCGCCGCTACCGGCACCAGGCTTGCCTGACCTTTGAATTACTGTTACGCCGGATAGCTGCCCTGTTAATGCATTCGAAAGCTGTGGGGTTTGCCGGTTATTGATTTTGTTTGCCGAAATTTGTGAAATAGAGCCAATTACATCTTGTTTTTTCTGGGTGCCATATCCAACCACTACAACTTCACCGAGCTGGTTTTGTGTAGCGGTTAACCGTATTTCTACAGGGCTCCCATCAACAAACAGTTTTACCTGGTCATAGCCAACATAGTTTACAATCAGGGTATATGGAAATTTCTGACCTGTAACGAAACGGAATTTTCCGGCATGGTCTGCCGTTACCTGATGAGAGGTCCCTTCTATCTTGATCAGTGCTCCGGGTAGTGTTTCGCCCGTTTTTGCATCTTTGACGGTACCATTGAGTGTAGAATTGATGAGTGGTTGTGTAGTAACTTGTGCTGATGTGTTTAAAGAGAAAGAGAGCAGAAAAAATACATACAGCGGTACAAACCTGGCAGTTAGGAACTGCCTTGGTTTAATAAAATTTTGCATACTTTTATAATGGTTTAATTAGTGATTTTTACGGGCAGCAACGCCAATTGAAAGCCCGTTTGAATTATTTGCCTGAGGTTGTTCTTTTTGAGCAACCTCTTTTCGTATAGTTTATTAAATAAATCCTCCTTTCTGAAGAATGTTGATGATTAAATGGGATAGCGGGAATTACTGAATTTGTTTATTGTATTGTGCAAATATATAAACTAAATAGTTATTGTCAATTAAATCTATGGAATTTATAGATTTAATTTCAGAATGAGTTCATTGTATTCTTGTAACTGCTCCTGACGGGGCTGGGGGACAAATAGAATGGATTAAAAGGGATTTACAAGCAGGACAATGTTTTTAAAAGATAAACTATAGGGTTGAAAGCAGGATAAGGGCAGATTACGAGCAGGTTGCTTCGGAGATTGGGTACCTTTTTCCGAAGCAACCTGCTTGCGTTGTGCAGCAAATGTACTGGCAAGCCAAAGACTTCTAGTTTTGTCTTTTCTTCCATGAAGACTCGTAAATCTTATTATACACCTTATGCCCCGGATTATACGGCGGAACTTTTATACGAAGGTGGATAGGATCCTTTTGGCCAGGGCATAAATCAAGAACCTGTAGCAGATTCGGCATAAGAATTGCCTTGCAAAAATATATAGTAAATATGGCAACATATGGCTGAAATCAACAAACCCTCCAAGGACACGCTTTCGGCGCTTGAAACGGCGCCTAATATGTATTTAATTCTCTCTCCTGATCTGTATATCTTGACAGCAAGCGATTTATACCTGCAGGCCACAAAAACGACGCGGGATGCAATTAAAGGCAAACATATTTTTGAGGCTTTTCCGGACAACCCAGATCTGCCAGATGCGGATGGTGTTCAGAATATAAATGCATCACTTCAGGTGGTACTTCGCACTAAAAAACCAGATCAAATGCCAATACAGCGATATGATGTCCCCGATATGGAAAACCCGGGCAAATTTATCCGGCGGTACTGGGACCCCTGCCATTCACCTGTGCTGGACAGTGAGGGTAATATTTCTTATATCATCCAGTTGGCTACCAATGTGACAGACAAAATACTGGCCGAACGCGCTCTACATCAAAGTCATCTGGAAAATCTGGAAACGACCGAACAGGTCAGCGCGCTCAATGCTGAACTTCTTGCCACCAATGTCGAGTTACGGGAGACCCAGCGTCAGCTAACCCTGTTGAACGAGCAGCTGGAGGGGCGTGTAGCCAAACGAACGGATGAACTTCGGCAGGCCGTAGAGGAGCAGGCGGCTGTTAATGAAGAGATGGAGGCTACAAACGAGGAGCTAATCCAAATCCAGCAAAATCTGGAGCAAATCAACAGGGAGCTGACAGCCGGAGAATCACGCTTCCGTATGGCTGTAGAATCGACAGGTCTGGGTACCTGGGATTATATTCCGGCCACGGGGGAACTTCAATGGTCCAAAGAATGCCGGATGATATTCGGCCTTGATGGCGATCAGCCTGTGGATTTTGAAACCTATACGCGACACATATTTCCGGAAGACCGTCAATTTGTAGCTTCCAGAATAAATTCCAGCCTTCAGTCTAAGTTTTCGGGCCGATATGAAATCACGCACCGGATCATTCGTTTTGATAATAAGGAGGTTCGTTGGGTAAAGGCGCAGGGTACGGTCCAGTTTCAGGCTGGAAAAGCTTCACGGTTTTTAGGTACTGTACTGGATATCACTGAGCTCAAACAGGTAGAAGAAAAAAGTGCCAGGCTAGCAGCGATTGTAGCCACATCAAATGATGCTATTATAAGTAAGACCCTGGAAAGTGTAATCACCAGCTGGAATGATTCTGCGGAACGCATGTTTGGTTATACTTCGACTGAGATAATAGGGGAAACTATCTATAAGCTTATACCAGCTGACCGCCAGGATGAAGAGCCGATGATCCTCACGCGGTTAAAAGCAGGAGAGCGCGTAGAGCACTTTGAGACGAAAAGGCAAACCAAAGATGGCCGGCTGATTGATGTTTCTCTTACGATATCGCCCATCAAGGACAGCCACGGGAATATTACTGGCTTCTCCAAGATAGCCCGGGATATCTCAGAACGCAAGCAGAATGATATCCGCAAGAATGACTTTATCGCTATGGTCAGTCACGAAATAAAAACGCCGCTTACCTCTATGAGCGCAATCTTACAAATGCTGCAGCGGAAGTTTGCTGAAAGTGAAGATGTTCTGGTATCCCAGCTACTGGACCGCGCGAATCTGCAGGTGAAAAAAATGAATAAGATGATCAGCGGCTTTCTGAATATCTCCAGATTGGAGTCTGGTAAGATTCAGATCAACAGGCAAGTCTTTAACATCTGCGAACTGATCAAAGAGGTAGTTGCTGAAATCAATCTTACCGGCATTAACCACATCATCAACATCCGGGAATGTGAAGATGCTGTAGTCATGGCGGACCGGGAAAAAATAGATTCTGTACTCAGTAACCTTTTAGGCAATGCGATCAAATATTCTCCCAAAGGCTCCGAGGTTACCATAGATTGCTATAAACAGGATTCATATGTGTGTATTCGGGTGAGCGACCGGGGATTGGGGATTAGTGAAGCTGATTGCGGGCACGTATTCGACCGTTATTATCGCGTCGAAAGTGATCCCATCAGTCAGGCCTCCGGGTTCGGGATTGGACTTTATTTAAGCGCTGAGATTGTTCATCGCCACGACGGCAAAATTTGGGTAGAGAGTGAAATTGGGAAGGGTTCGCAGTTTTATTTTAGTTTGCCCCTTGAAGGAATCAGGAAGCCAGAGGTTGGTGATTAACCAATCTTGCTGTGTTATTTACCGCAGTTACAATGGTGGCTATCTATGATCTCTTTTTGATCTGTAACCAGGTTTAGTTTAGAAATATGCATAACAGGATTTGCAGATAAATAAAAAAGCGGGAATAGACCTGTGATGGTTATCCCCGCTTAAATTAACGCTCTCAATGCTAATATACGAAAATCAGCGTATTATGGTTGTAGTAATAATTATTTTTAATTTGACAACTTAACGGATGTTAAGCCAATTCAGGAGTACCAGATACTGATAAGACTTAAAAAAACAAATCAGGGCCTACCTTCGTCCTCGGGCGCACTTTGCTCGTAGCTTGCGCACACCTGGCTCATACAAAGGGTACTTTTTACGAACAAGCTACGACTGAGGTATTGAGCAGCTAATAGCAGGGTGACAAGTATTGGGGCTCCGTAAATACAGCAGGTGTCTGTTTTAAATGTTTCAGGTTTTTGAGCTATACATGCATGGATGCATTACGTAAGTATGGAAGGGGATGCCGTGAGCACCAGTGTTTATGTTGGGGAACATTTAGTTTGATGCTGAATTAACTGTTAATGTTTTTTTAACGATTTGTTAAACCTTGTAGGTTAAGTTTGAGGAATTCATAAAGCAAATAGATATATTAATGCTAAAAATTAAATTAGAGAGGTTTTAAATGCATTTGCGAGTGAAAATTTACATATTTATGTTAAGCTAAGCATATATGTATTATATTCGTAATGCTGATCATGAAAATCAAATATTTACTGTGGGGGCTCTCTGTTTTCTTTATTTTTTGGTGCAATGCCAGCTTTTCGCAGTCTTATGGCCTTGCTTTTTATAGTCACGAAGTTGTTCAGGATCAAAGAACAGGGCTGGATTTAAGTCCGGGAAAAACCTTATGTTTTGACAATGATTTTGAGCTTAGTTTTGATTTAACGTTTCTGCCCGCAAGAAAGGATTACTTTGGTTATATTGTAAGGTTTGTTGACAGCAATAATGAAAATATCGACCTCATTTACGATAAAGATCCTCACGAAAAAAATCACTTCCGGCTCATTATGGGAGACAGATTTTCAAAAATTGCATTTAATATTCCACAAAACGTACTTTTTAGCTCCTGGAATACCATTAAATTTAAGTTTGACTACGCCAGAAAAATACTTCGGGTATCTTATGGCAGTTTTTCTTCCGAGACCAGTTTAATGGTGAAAAAAAATGATTGTTTTAAAATCCTGTTTGGTGCCAATGAATACCAGGGTTTTAAAACAACTGATGTGCCACCAATGAAGATCAGGAATATACATATTGCTGAAGATGGGACCGAAAAGTTTAGCTGGCAGCTTGATGAATATGATGGAATTGTTGCCAGGGAAATGTTGCATGGCAAAAATGGAGCGGTGGTAAAACCCAGATGGATAAAAAAGCTGCATTATGAATGGGAACTTCTGCAGTCTGCTGTTGTTGATGGTGCTGCAAGTGTAGCATTTGATGCAAAAAATGAGATTGTGCATGTTGTTGCGGCGGATTCGTTATTGAGCTATGAAGTGAGATCAGGCCGAGTTGACCACATTGCTTACCTTTCGGGCAAGCAGAATATGTTAAGGGGGAACCAATCCGTTTTTGATCCCCAGCATAACCAGCTGTTAAACTTTTACATGGATCAGAAAATTGTGAGTGCTTTTAATCCGGAAAGCAAAAGCTGGTCCTCAAATTTTGATTTAAATACACCAATTACCGATTTCTGGCAATTCAATAAGTTTTATTCGGTAGGGGATACATCTTTATACATGGTAGGTGGATATGGTCACTTCTTTTACAAAAATGTTATTCAGCGGTATCACTTTCCTGCCAGAAAATGGGAAAAAGTAGATGTTTCTGGTGATGCCATTATACCAAGATATCTGGCTGCGCTGGGTAGCACTGGCAATGGTGCCTACATTTTGGGCGGCTATGGCAGCTCTACCGGACAGCAGCTGTTAAACCCCAGGAATTTATACGACCTGCTATATTTTGATGTTAAGAAAAGAACCATAAAGAAAATTTATGAACTGCCGGTAAAAGAAGAACATTTTGTATTTGCCAATTCACTGGTGATTAACGAAAAAGAGGGAACCTATTATGGACTGATATTTCCAAAACATAAGTTTAAGTCTCATCTGCAGCTGATTGAAGGATCTTTGACCAAGCCGGAATTTAAGCTGATGGGAAGCCTGATTCCTTACACGTTTCATGACATCAATTCATTTGCCGACCTTTTTTATTGTGCTGAAAGCAAAAGGTTTATAGCTGTTACTTTGTTCTGGGACGAAAACAACCGGACAAAGGTGGAGATTTATGCGTTAAATAGTCCGCCAATTGGGGTAAATGCCGAAGTTGTACTTCCATCGGAGATGAATTATGGTTATATGATTGTTGGGCTATTGCTTTTATTGGGAATAGCCGGATTCTTTATTTACAGCAGGAAGCAACAGCAGAAGCCGGCAGAACAGCCTGTATTGCCAGTGGTTTTGAAAGATCTAAGCCCTGAATCCAAATCGGGTATATTTCTTTTTGGGGATATGCAGGTATTTGATAAAGACGGTCAGGAAATAACCAGGCAATTTACACCATTGATTAAGGAGCTTTTTTTGGTTATTTTGCTGTATACCATTAGGTGGGAGCGGGGTATAAGCTCCGAAAAATTAAAGGAATTGCTTTGGTTCGATAAATCAGAAGAAAGTGCGCGGAACAACAGGTCTGTTAACATTGCGAAACTCAAAAACATATTGGAGAAGATAGACAACTGTTCGGTGTCCAAAGAAACGGGATATTGGAGATTTAATTGTGATTTCGAAAATACTTATGTTGATTATTATCACTATTTCAGCATCATCAAAGAGAAAAAGAAGTTAAATAAAGAGAAAATTTTAGCATTGGCGGCACTTATAAAGCGTGGTTCGTTTTTACCAAATGCCAATTATGAATGGATGGACCATTTTAAAGCTGAGATATCTAATGAGATTATCGATACTTACCTGCATTTTACCCATTCTGTTTCGATTGCCGATGATCCGGAATTGTTAATTGAATTGGCCAACTATATTTTTTACTTTGATTCGGTAAACGAAGAGGCCATGACGATTAAGTGCAAGGCTTTGGCTTATATGGGTAAACATTCCCAATCTAAAAATACCTACGAAAGTTTTTGCAAAGAGTACCGGTTATTGTACAATGACGACTTTGATAAAAGCTTTAATACGGTATTGAGTACAGAACCTTCTGTATAGGCCAAGCTATTAATCATTTATTAAGGTTTTGTTAAGTTCAAAAATGAACTTTATCCCCCGGTCATTTGATCGATGAACCAATAACCTTACAAACCAAATATGAACCAATTAAAAACCAAAGCTCCTTTTACGGAGCGGAAATTTCTTGTTACCCTGGTATTCGTTACATCTCTGTTTATGTTCTGGGGTATTGCCATTACCATGGCCGATGTGCTGAATAAACATTTCCAACTTACGATGAACCTTTCCAGGTCCCAATCTGCCTTTGTACAATTTGCTGTTTTTGGTGCCTATGCAGTAATGGGCATACCTGCCGGATTATTTATGAAACGTTTTGGTTATAAAAAGGGGGTACTTTTAGGACTTTCCCTTTTTTCTTTAGGCGCTTTTCTGTTTATACCTGCCGCTAACATCTCTTCTTTTGCTTTTTTTGGTATTGCCTTGTTTATTGTTGGTTGTGGCCTGTCTACCCTGGAAACGGTTGCACATCCTTTTGTTGCTTCGCTGGGAGATCAGCGTACCAGCGACCAGCGCATTAATTTTGCACAGTCTTTTAATGCGGTAGGTGCCATGCTTGGACCTGCAATTGGCAGTTACTTTTTATTTGGCAAGCACATTGAAGGAAGTACTGACTTAACCTCCGTTAAGCTATTGTATGCGGTTATAGGAATGGTGATCTTGCTTGTGGCAGTATTTTTTTCATTTGTTAAGGTTCCGCCTACAACCGATCCACATGTGATTTCTGAAGCTGATGCTGACGCCGTGAATGTTGACGTGGCGCCTGATAGAAAACTAATTGACCATAAACATTTTGTATGGGCTGTTGCTGCACAGTTTTTTAATGTTGCTGCACAAGCCGGAACCTGGGCCTTTTTTATCAATTACGGACATGAAAAAATGGGCTTTAGTGACGAAAAAGCCGGACATTTTATGGTAGTTTTTATGGGGATGATGCTTGCCGGGCGTTTTATCGGGACCTTTTTAATGCGCATCATTGCACCTCATAAATTATTGGCAGCATTTGCATTGGGCAATATCCTGATGTGCATCATAGTAGCGCAAAATTTTGGATTGGTATCCTTCATTGCTTTGCTCATGATCAACTTCTTTTTTAGCATCATGTTTCCAACCATATTTAGCCTGGGGCTGAAGAATTTAGGTGCCCGTACTCAACAGGCAGCTTCGTTTTTATCGATGGGGGTTGTAGGCGGTGCATTTTTTCCTTTTGTAATGGGAGTTATTGCTGACAATGCAGGGATTGCAAATGCTTATTATGCACCCATTATCTGCTATGTGATAATTTTCCTTTTTGCTTATAAATTTTATAAAGTAAAGCATTAATATTGATTGCAACAGGCTTATTAATGCTTTATTAATCATCTGTTAATCCTTTTGCCTTTCCTTCGCCCTCACTAAGCCTAACCTTCCAAATAACCAAAATTAAACTAAATTGTATGAAAGCAAGAGCGTACTTATTACTGGTATTTTTTCTTTTTCCAATGTGGGTCTGTGCACAGCAGCAGATTGTGGGAAAAGTTGTGGATGTAAGGGGAGAACCTTTACCTGGAGTTAGTGTCACTGCAAAAGCAGATGACGGACAAAAATTTAATGCAATTACCAATTCAAATGGTGATTATGATTTACGTGTTTCTGGTGGCACCAAAGAATTAACCTATACGTATATGGGTATGATGCCAGTTACGGAGCTCATAAAGGGCCGTAACACCATAAACGTACAGCTGGCTGAAGACAGCAAGGAACTGCAAAATGTAGTAGTAACAGCCCTAGGTATCAAACGTGAAATAAAAGCCTTGAGCTATAGCAGGCAAGGGGTAGATGTAAACACGATGACGGAAGCTAAAAGCCCGAACTTGTTGAGTACCTTATCTGGAAAAATTGCAGGCTTACAGATTGTACCACCTGGTTTTAATACAGGTTCGGCCAGGGTTGTTATCAGGGGTAACAGTTCACTGACCGGAAACAACCAGCCACTTTTTGTGGTAGACGGGATGCCGATAGACAATACGGCAGGGGATGGCAACATCGATTATGGAAATAATGCTGCTGATATCAATACTGAAGATATTGAAAATATAGAAGTGCTTAAAGGTCCGAATGCTTCGGCACTTTATGGCTCAAGGGCAGCTAATGGGGTAATTTTGATTACTACAAAAAAAGGCACTACTAAATTTAAGGTGTCGCTTAATTCGAGTTTAATGATGCAGAGATTAACCGAATTTCCAGAATACCAAAATGCTTACGGAGTAGGGACTTCATTTTACATTGACAATACACATCGCTTGCCTGAAGCCATGGTTAATTATCGCAGTTGGGGGTCGCCTATGATGGGGCAGCCTTATGTTGCTTTAAATGGTGAAATCAAACCCTACCTGCCACAGCCGGATAACATTCGGGATTTTTATCAGTCTGCTTCATTGCTGACCAATAATATCGCCGTAGAAGGTGGGAATACAAGTAGTATTTACAGGATTTCCTATACCAATTATGCCGGATCCAGTGTAGTGGATGGATTTAACCTGAGCAATAAGCAAACCGGAGACGTACGCCTGCAAAATACTTTTAGTAAAAAGGTGAGCCTGGACAGTAAAATCAGTTACGTAAGAGATGCGGTTGACAACAGACAGTATTCGAATGCGAATGGCCGGAATCCAACAAACCTGTATACGCATATGGGCAGGAGTACTGATCTTGCCGAACTCATGCCCTATAAAGACCCACTAACCGGAATGGAAATAGGGACGCATCGTAATTTCAGCAATCCTTTTTGGGTAATTAATGAGAACCCCAACCGGGACGTTAAAGACCGTATAATTGCATCTTTGAACCCTAAAGTGAATTTCACCAATTGGCTGGTTTTTAATGGACGCTTAGGTGCCGACGTGCTGTGGTGGGATGGTTTTGAATTTAATAATATTGGTTCTATTGTGGCCAGCAACCCTGATGGTTTTATGCGTACCTTTAATACCAAGCAGCAAAATTTTAACCTGGAAGGTACGCTTGTAGCCAATAAGACCTTTAATAAATTTTCGGTGAGTACCATGCTGGGTGCCAGTAGTTTTAGCTCTTGGTTTGAAAGAAGGGAACAAAGGATCAATTCTTTATTGCAGCCTGGCTTAATTAATTTATCCAACGCCAAAGAGTTTCCAACGGTTACGCAACAGCAACGTGATAAACGTTTAAACTCTGTTTTTGGTTCTGTTTCTTTAGGTTACAGAGGGTATGCTTTTGTTGATGTAACAGGTAGAAACGATTGGTCATCTACATTGCCGAGGGCTAATAATTCTTACTTCTATCCCTCCGTTGGCGGCTCATTGATTGTGAATGAAATATTAGGTTTGAAGAGCGACATCCTTAGTTTTGCCAAATTGCGCGCATCTTATGCCATCGTAGGAAATGATACCGATCCGTATAGATTAGACCAGACTTACTCATTTAATGGTTTTTTAAATGGGGCCACCCTGGCTTCACTGGCCACTACAATGAACAACGCAGATCTTAAGCCCGAAAGGACAACGTCTTTTGAGTTAGGAATGGATGTAAGGTTGTTTAAAAATAGGGTTTCAATCGATGGCACCTATTACAATGCTGCTACTACTAACCAGATTGTAACAGCTCAGCTTCCATCTTCAAGCGGTTATTTAAAGCGAATTTATAATGCCGGAAAAATAAAGAACTGGGGTTATGAACTGAGCGGAAATGCAAAGGTTATTGCCGGGAAGAACTTTTCATGGACAACCCAGCTTAATTATGCGGCGAACAATTCGAAGGTAGTAGAGCTGATAGAGGGGATTGATCGTTTCCAGCTGAATAACAATTCGAGTTACCTGTATGTATATGCTGAAGTGGGAAAACCATATGCCTATTTGCGGGGTTTGGGAGTGGCCCGCGATGCCCAGGGCAGGATGTTGATCGAGGATGGGGGATCCTTATTGGTTAAGGATAATGACATGGCCTTTGGAACGGCTTCACCGGATTGGATTGGTGGCATTTACAATACTTTTAAGTTTAAAAATCTGGACCTCGGTTTCCTGGTAGATGTTAAAATGGGTGGGGTAATGTATTCTGGTAGTATTTCGCGAATGCTGACGAACGGTGTTTTAGCGGAAACCTTATACGGACGCGATGATTATTATAAACATACCGTGATTTTTGGGGAGAACAATACAGAGTTAAGTGGTGGTGCAATATGGGATGCCTATTTTGCGGATGGGACTAAAAATACGAAGTTCGTTACCCCTCAGAACTACGAATATGCAAGGCCGAATTATGCAGAATTTGTGATCTACGATGCGTCTTATGTAAAGCTAAGAGAAGTTACGGTCGGTTATACATTACCTGTTAAGCTGTTGTCGAAAATGCCGGTTAAAACGGCAAGGTTCTCTTTATCCGGCAGGAACCTGGCTATTCTTTATAGAAGAACCCCACGTGGCCTGGATCCTGAAGCAATGTCTACCTCTGGTAACGGACAGGGAATTGAGAATGGTGCGTTGCCTCCGAATGCAATTTATGGATTGAATATCAGACTTACTTTTTAACTGCAGATCATGAAACAACAAATTATAATTATAGCGCTTATAGCGTTTGGCTTATTGTCTTGTACCAAAAATTTTGAAGAAATCAATACAGATCCGAACAAACCTGTGAAAGTGCAACCGGATTTTTTACTGACCACTTCCATTTTTGAAACAATGAACCTGTTTGGCGGCAATATGAACCGTGTGGTATTTTTTAACTATACACACCATTTCTCTGGCTTTCAGGGTAATTTTCAGCGCTACAACTACGACCTGAACGAGGACAATACTTATTGGCGCGCAGTTTATGTACAAGCCGCCCAACCTGTAAACCAGATTATTGTAAATTATAAAAATGATCCTGCTTATACCAACAGGGTGATGATTGCGCGCATATGGAAAAATTATATCCTATCCAATGCAGTGGTGATATGGGGAAGTGTTCCTACGGAAGGTGCCTTGCTGGGTACGCCAAGTGTTCCTTATACCAAAGAACAGGATGTATATGTGAACGTATTGGCTGATCTTAAAAATTTAACGGATTCATTAAGCCTTACCGGTGATAAATATACTGTAAATGCAGATAAGATTTTTGGCGGTGACCTTTTAAAATGGAAGAAATTTGCAAATACACTGAGGTTAAGACTGGCCATCCGGATTTCTAACGATGCGCCCAATGGCGATCCTGTGTTAGCCAAAAGGGTAGTAGAAGAAGTTTTTCAAACGGAACAGTATACGATGAAGGCCCAGACTGAAACGGCTGCGGCAAACTGGGGCACAACCAGTGATACCTGGAGTCCGCTTTACGACAGGGCGGTATACAATTATACTGCCAACAAGGCCACTATTCCGGTTACCAATGAGTCGCTGGTTTACCACATGGCGCCTTACAACGATGCACGGTTAACTATATATGCACAGCCGGCGAAACAAGGCCCGCAAACCGGAACTTACTTTGGACAGAACATCTCTTATGGAGGGGGATCAACTTATGCTAACGGTTTAACCAATCCGCATACCGGCTTAAAACAAGATGACTATTCGGCTATAGGTGAGCGGTTTTTAAAGCCCGATGCGGAATATGTGTTCCTTTCATATGCTGAAGCTTGTTTTTTAAAGGCGGAAGCTGCGTTAAAGGGATGGTGGGGCAACCCAAATGCTTCGCAGTATTATTATGAAGGTATAGATGCTTCTTTTAACAGGTATGGCCTTACTGTAACACAGGCAAGCAATTATAAAAATACACCCGGCATTAAGTGGAGTACGGCATCTGATACCGTTGGCAGGAGCGCCCAATTTAAAGACTGGTTGCAGATCTGTTCCAGTTATATTCCTGCAGGTGATAATTTGCGTCAGATTGTGATGCAACATTGGCTGGCCATCCCGGGGCAGGGCGTAGATGCCTGGACACTGATCAGAAGGACCAGGTTGCTTGAATTTCAGCCGCAATTTGCTACCTATGATGGTACTTACGCCTATGTGCCTAACCGTTTGCCATATCCCTCAGATGAATTGCAGACCAATATTGGAGAAGTAAATAAAGCCATTGGCTGGCTGGGCGGTGCCGATAACCTTAACACGAAGTTATGGTTTGCGTTGCCCGTTAAGAAAAATCCTTTTTTACCATTTTAAACCAGATTGTGATGAAATCATATCTTTATATACTTATACTTTTAACAGCTTTCGTTTCCTGTAAAAAGAACAATGAGCACCTGCCCCCAAACTTTAATTATAAAATTGATCCGGTACCTCTTACTGAAAATGTAGTGGTTGGTGCTTATTACTCCAATTACACTACGGCAGACTGGGCTAAAAAATATACTTTCAAACCAGTGAAAGGTGAATATAATGCACTGGACCCTTTGATTATGGACCAGCACCGCAAATGGGCCGATGAGGCCGGACTTGACTTTTTTATCTTTAACTGGAATGGTGCTGCGGGAAACCCGATCTTGAATGCATTTTTGCAGGGCCGGAACAATAATGTGAAAATGGTGATCAATTTTAATACTGCCCACTTAAGCGCCACCAATGCTTCACCTTTAACCGGGGCCAAGCTGACCACCATGATTAACGAATTTAAGACGCTGGCCAGTAGTCATTTTGATAAAGATTACTACTATAAGGTAGATGGCAGGCCTGTGGTTATGATTACGCCGTTGAATTTGTCTTCTTCTGCAGGATCAAGTATCAATTATGCAACTGTGATTCCGGCTTTAAAACAAGCGATGACTGATGCAGGCGTGAATTTATATGTCATCGGAGAAATTACCCTGGGCTGGTTACCTCCGGTACGCTATGCACCTGCTATAAAAGCAATGGATGGTGTAAATGCAAATAACTGGACAACGGATGTTTATGACAGATCGGTGTTTTTTAATTCGTTTGTTGATATGAACTGGAAAAACTGGACTGATTCTACCAAAACCTGGAAGGTTGATTTTGTGCCATGTATTGCTCCGGGATATAACGATAAGGCAATGACACCTGCCAGCAAAATGTATGACATTGGCTATACGCCGGAATTTTATACTGATTTTACGAATGTTGCCAAGCGCAATATGAGCAGTAAACGCATTGTATTGATCAATTCCTGGAATAATTTCCAGTTGGGCACTGCCATTGAACCAACTGAAACCTATGGCAATATTTTTTTGCAAATGACCAGAAAACAATTTAAGATTAATTAACACCATTAAAAAATAAGCTCATGAAAACTACTGTTAACAGAAGAAAATTTATTGCTTCCTTAAGTATGGTTGCTGCGGCACTGCCGTTGGGAGCATCAGCATTTAATTTTATCCCGAGCAGGGGCAATGGTTTTAACTTTATGTTGCTGGGTGACATCCATTTCGATAAACTGGAACACCATGACATGGATTATTTGAAACTAAAATATCCAAATGATATTGTTCAGATCCAAAATTATTCGCGTATTACAAGGGATAATTTTCCTTTGTTGATGCGTGTGGCAAAGGATAAGGCAAAAACGGTAAATGCCGATTTGTGGTTGCAGCTAGGCGATTTTGTAGAGGGTTTGTGCGGGTCTGAAAAACTTGCACAACAACAAACACAGGAGTTTATTTCGTATGTAGCAGATATGGATTTGAAGCGCCCATTTTTTGTGGTGAAGGGCAATCATGACATTACTGGCGAAGGTGCGAGAGAAGTTTATAAAAAAACTGTGCTGGACTGGCAACAAAAGGAATTAAAGCAGGCTCTGAGTACTGCGAATTATACGTTTGTACATAAAAATACACGTTTTATTATTTTTGATTGTTATACCGCAGATGAAAGCCTGGAATGGCTTAAAAAAATACTCCCGGAATGTAAAGAAGAACGTTTATTTTTTAGTGTCCATCAACCCGTGGTTCCTTATAGCGCACGCGCCAACTGGCATATTTTTGCGAAACCAAACCAGAAAGATAAAAGAGAAGAACTGCTTAATTTACTCGGCGAGCATCGTGCTATAGTGCTTACCGCACACTTACATAAAACCAGTATTTTGAGCCGTAAAACCACTAAGGGTAAGTTTGTTCAGGTGGCTATCGGAAGCGTGATCGATGCACCAAATGCAATGGTTAAAAATCACCTAAAAGGCTTGGATGCTTATGATGCTGGTCTTTTGGGCCTGGAGCCAAAATTTTCACCGGATACCATTCAGGAACGAAAAGATAACATTGAAAATGAACGTCCTTTTATCGAACATTTCGAGTTTGCAGATTTTTGTGGATACGCTACTATGCATATATCTGAGAAAAACGAGGTGGAGATGATGATCTATAAAAATGTGGATAGTAATGCCTGGGCAACTGTGAGCCTAACGGCGTTGCTTGATGCAAAATCGTAGATTAATAGCCTTAACATGGCATCGGATGCCATATTAAGGCTTTATTAATGTTTTATTAATGATTTAATCCTTTCTTCGCTCTAACCAACAAACCTAACCTTCCAAATAACCAATTAAACGAAATTGTATGAAAGCAAACAAGTACTTATTAATGCTATTTTTTCTTTTTCCTATGTATGTATGCGCCCAGCAGCAGATTACGGGAAAAGTTACGGATGTAAGAGGGGAACCCATACCTGGAGTTGGGGTAAGCGCAATGACAGATGGGCAAAGATTTAATGCGGTAACCACTTCAACTGGTGATTATTCCATAAAAGTTGCTAACAATACTAAGCAATTGACTTTCTCTTATATTGGAATGACGTCCCAGACGGAGACAATAAACGGACGTACGGTTGTAAATGTTCAGCTCTCTGAAGAAAGCAGGGAACTGCAAAGTGTGGTGGTGACGGCTTTAGGCATAAAAAGGGAAGCCAAAGCTTTGAGTTATTCCAGACAAAGTATGGATGTATCTACATTGACCCAGGCACCCACTACAAATATTGTTTCTTCACTTTCGGGGAGGATTGCAGGAGTTCAGGTTACACCTGCTTCCAGTAATACAGGGTCTGCAAGAATAATTATCCGGGGTAACAACTCGATCACTGGGAATAATCAGCCTTTATTTGTTATTGATGGGATACCGGTGGATAACGAGACCGGAGATACCAAGGTAACCACATCTGGAAATAACAATTTGGATTATGGCAATATTGCAGGGAACATTAACCCTGAGGATATTGAAAATATAGAAGTGCTGAAAGGACCAAATGCTGCTGCATTGTATGGGTCGAGGGCGGCTAACGGGGCAATTCTGATCACCACTAAAAAATCTGCCGGAACAAAGTTTAAGGTAACGTTTAACTCCAATTCAACATTTCAGCGGATCACTGAATTTCCTGACTATCAGAATATGTTTGGTGCAGGAAATAGTTTTAAACTTGATGGCTCCGGATCTACCAGTAACCCGGATAGAATACCCAGCTTAAATGTATTTAACAGGAGTTGGGGAGCACCATTTTTGGGTCAGCCGGTTATCAGTGTAAATGGTTCGCCAAAGGCATATCTGGCGCAACCAGATAACGTAAGGGATTTTTATAGCACCGCGGCAATGCTTACCAATTCTTTGGCCATAGATGGGGGCAATGCAGAAAATAATTACAGGTTTTCTTATACCAATTATACCGGTGGAAGTGTAGTAAAGAACATCAACGATAACATCAGACACAACGCCAATATCAGGGTGCTCAATAAATTTACAAAATGGCTTGATATGGATTCTAAGGTTACTTTTATTAATAATAAAGTAACGAACAGACAATATATGAACGGAAGTTCCAAAAACCCGGTTTATCAATATGCCTATATGGTTCGTGATGACCAGTTGTCGGAATTTAAAAATTATAAAGACCAGTACGGTAATGAGATCAATACCCATACGGATTTCCTTAATCCCTATTGGGCCATCAATGAAAATCCCAATGAAGACACCAAAAATCAACTTTTAGGCGCGTTTAATGTGAATGCCAGAATAAACGGATGGTTAAGGCTAACCGCAAAGGTGGGAACCGAAATGTATTGGGTGGATGGTTATACCTTTAACAATAAAGGGGCGCAAAGCAGTCCTAATGGTAGTATGAGTACCATAAACAATAGCCTGCAAAGTACAAATGCCGACCTGGTTTTGTTTGCAAATAATAAGTTTGGAAAGCTTTCTGTAAATTCATTTGTAGGGACCGGACGTTTTCAAACCTCAAATAAAAAGAATGAACAGCGCATCAATTCGCTTATCCAGGCAGGATTGATCAATCTTTCCAACACGGGAGAATTTCCTGCCGTAACGCAGTTTGCCTCAAAAAAGATCATCAATTCGGTATATGGTTCTATGTCTTTTGGATATAACAGCTATCTTTTTATGGATGTAACGGCAAGAAATGACTGGTCGTCAACGTTGCCTAAGGCGAATAATTCTTATTTCTATCCATCAATTGGGGGTTCCTTTGTTTTTACTGATGCATTTAAAGATATTCCAAAAAGTATATTGTCATTTGGAAAAGTAAGGGCTTCGTATGCCATTGTGGGTAATGATACCAGTCCTTATCAACTTGCCCCTACTTATTCTTTTAATGGGATTTATAATGGTCAGGCCTATGCTGCACTGGCCTCAACGTTTTTTAACCCAGATTTGAAACCTGAAAAGACAGCCTCTTTGGAATTTGGTATAGATCTTAGATTTTTAAAAGACAGGTTGACGTTTGGAGCAACCCATTATAAAACATCAACTACCAATCAGATCCTGACAGCTCAGATAACTCCAACAAGCGGCTACAATAGAAAATATTATAATGCCGGTGAAATTCAGAATTGGGGAACTGAGTTTACCTTGTCTGGAACCCCATTAAAAAGCAAAAAACTGGAGTGGAACATGTTTGCAAATTATGGACAGAACAATTCGAAGGTAAAAAGCTTAGTTGATGGTGTGAATAGTTTTCAGCTAAACTCCTGGTTTGGCAGATTACTGGTTTTTGCGGAGGTAGACCAACCTTATAGTGTAATAAGAGGAGCTGGCTGGCAGCGTGATGAACAGGGTCGCAAACTGGTGGCAGCAAGTGGACTTCCGATAGCACAAGGTAATTTGGTTTTAGGTAATGCTATGCCAGACTGGACCGGAGGATTTGGGAATTCCCTGCGTTATCAAAATTTTGGTTTGAGCTTTTTGATAGATATACGTAAAGGTGGTAGTTTTTATTCTGGTACGTATAGGCGGTCATATATTTCAGGTGCTATCAGCAACACACTTGAAGGGCGTGAGGATTATTATTTACACAGCTATATTTACGGTGAAAGTGCAGCTAACTTAACGGCTGGTTTTATTTATAAGGATGCTTATTTTGAAGACGGTACTCCCAACAATAAGTATATTACCCCCCAGTCAAACGGGTTTTCTAATCTGGATGAGCTCCAAATCTTTGATGCTTCTTTTGTGAAATTAAGAGAGACCGTAATCAGTTATAACCTTACCAGCCCATTCTTTAAAAAACTAAAAGTTTCTAATGCCCGGATTTCTTTGTCAGGCAGAAATTTATGGACTATTTATAAAAAGGCACCCAAAGGCATTGACCCTGAATCAAGTGTAACCTCGGGGAATGGACAAGGTATAGAATATGGTTCTTTACCACCTTTTACTACTTATGGATTAGATCTAAGGTTGACTTTTTAAACTATACTCATGAAATATATATATAAATTATTATGCATACTATCTTTTGCGATAGTACTTATATCCTGCAAAAAGGAGTTGGAAAAAGCCAATATCAATACCAACAATCCTGAAAATGTAGATCCGGAATACCTACTGAATACTTCGGTGCTGAATACGATGAACCTTTTTGGTGGACAGATGCGTCGTGAGGCCCTGTCACATTATTCCAATTATGTATCTGTTGGAGGTGGCCAACTTCAAAGGTATTATACGTTCGCCTCGGCTGTAAATAGTTACTGGAGTAGTGCTTATATTTCCTGTCTTCAGCCTGTACACCAGATCCAGGTTAATTATGCGGATGATCCGGGGTATCAAAACCGGGTGGCCATTGCCAAAATTTTTGAGGCCTATATCTATTCTAATATTGTAGCTGTATGGGGTAGTGTTCCTAAAACGAAAGCACTAAATGGAGATGCTTACGTTGCTTACGACAAAGAGGAAGATATTTATATAGCACTGCTGAATGACTTAAAAGATGCTTCGGCTGCTATAGACCTTCAGGGAGATACCTATAAGGGGAATGCTGATGCGGTGTTTGGTGGTGATTTGTTGAAATGGAAGAAATTTGCAAACGCGTTGAGGCTGCGACTTGCGATACAAATATCGAATGTATCAGAATCCAGGGCGAAAGAGGTGATTGCCGAGCTGCTGTCTAACGAATCGAATACCATTGTCGCTGCTACAGAAACCGCGAGGGCTTTCTGGGGTACAACCTCCGGAATCTGGAGTTATTTATATGAGTATAATGTTTTGCAGGCTGGCGCGAATGCTTCAAGTTTAAATGTGATCAGTGAATCTTTGGTTCAATACATGCTGCCTTATCAGGACCCAAGACTACCGGTATATGCCAAACCAGCAGCCCAGGGCCCTTATTCGGGTAGATATTGGGGGCAGCCAAAAAGCACTCAATTGCCATTAGGGGTTAATATACCCGGGGGTAATCCGCATTCTCCGTTGGGACAGCTGGATTATTCGCAGATTGGGAGTTACTTTACCAAGCCTGATGCCGAATATGTATTTCTTTCTTATGAAGAAACCTGCTTTTTAAAAGCTGAAGCCAAATTAAAAGGCTGGGGAGGGATTAAAACCGCCGAACAGTATTATAATGAAGGGGTTACAGCTTCGATGACCAAGTATGGTATTCCACTGCAGGCCATTACCAATTATTTAAACCAACCAGGTATTAAACTGAATTCGGTAGTAGATACTACAGGGAGGAAGGCAGAATTTGCAGATTACCTTGGGCTGACTACCAGTGCAATTACCAGGATAGATCCGTACAAACAAATTGTGATGCAGAATTGGCTGGCGGGTTTTTACAATGCAATGGATGCATGGACACTGATCAGAAGAAGCCAGGTTTTAGAGTTTCCTCCGCATTTTAACCCTGATGGTGGCGAAGGGGGAACTGTAGGCTATGCCTATATCCCGCAACGGTTAAATTACCCTGGTATTGAATACCAGGTGAATACTGCTGAAATTAATAGAGCCATACCTTGGTTAGGTGCTGCAGATGCATTAAAAACTAAATTGTGGTTTGCCCTTCCAGTTAAGAAAAATCCATTTTTGCCCCAATAATTAAATAGAAGATTATGAAAAAAATTATAAATATTGCATTATGCATAATTGTATTGGCATCATGTAAAAAAGATCCTGTGTTAATAGATAAGGATAAGTATATCTATGACATTCCGGCAATTAAACTTACATCAGATGCTAAGGTAGGTGCATATTATTTTAATTATACAGCAACGGATTGGAATAAAGCGCATTCAGATACCTCATTGGTGGTGCCGGTTGGGGGCAAATCTTATAATGCAGTTACAGATGCTGCTGTATTCCCTCAGCAACTTAACTGGGCAGACGAGGCAGGCGTAGATTACCTGATCTTTAAATGGAATGCAGCGGCTACAGATAATTCGCTGTTAAGTGCATTTGCATCAAGAAGAACGAATCAGAACGTAAAGATGGTTATTGGTTTCAATACTGCACATCTTAATGCTACAAATGCCGCCCCATTAACAGGTACAAAGCTGCAGACTATGGTTAATGAGTTTAAAACCTTGGTTACGCAGCATATCAGCAAGGATTACTATTATAAAATTGGTGGACGTCCTGTAATCTTAATTACCCCACTTAATCTTTCATCATCAGCCCTGACCAGTATAGATTATAAAATGGTCATGGCATCGTTAAGAACAGAATTTACTGCATTGGGCATTAATCCTTATTTTATCGGAGAATTATCGACAGGATGGACGGCCCCGGTTAATTTTGATCAGACTGCCCTTGCAGCTATGGATGCAATTGTTTTGAATACCTGGAATACGCCAGATTATGACAGGTGGTATGGATTTTACAGTTATGTTGACCTGAGCTGGCAAAACTGGAAAACTTCACTGGATAAACTAAATGTGGAATATGTGCCCTGCATATTTCCGGGTTATAATGAACCTAGTGCTGCAACACAGCGGATTATAGAGAGAACAGAAAAAAATTATGTGGATTATACCAATGTGGCCAAACGTAATATGGGCACAAATCAGATGGTAATTATCAATTCCTGGAATGATTTTTCTAAAGGGACAGCGCTTGAACCTTCTAAAAAGTTTAACAAACAGTTTCTGGGGATTACCAGAAGAGAATTCAAGGTGCAGTAATGCACCTTGAACAACTAAACATTTCAACTAAATTTTTTACTTAACCAAATCACATGCGAATCAGGAAATTATTATTGTGGATATTTTTTGTCAGTTCCTTATCCAGTATAGCTCAAAATAAAAGTTCAAATAAATTGCCCCGCCCTAAGCTGGTAGTGGGGCTGGTAGTAGACCAGATGCGTTGGGATTATTTGTATAGATATTACGAGCGCTATCAGCAAAATGGGTTCAAGCGCTTGCTTAACGAAGGGTTTTCATGTGAAAATACTTTTATCGACTATGTACCTACCGTAACTGGTATAGGCCATAGTACCATTTATACTGGCTCGGTTCCTGCAATACATGGTATTGCGGGTAATGACTTTATCATCAATGCTACAGGTAAAACCGTTTACTGCGCAGGCGATTCAACGGTCGAAACCGTGGGTAGTAAATCTAAGTCCGGCAAGATGTCGCCAAGAAATTTACTGGCCAATACCATTGGAGATGAATTGAAACTGGCTACAAATTTTAAATCTAAAGTAATTGGTATTGCATTGAAAGACAGGGGCGGTATTTTACCTGCTGGCCACAGTGCCGATGCAGCCTATTGGTTTGATTCAGGATCAGGAAACTGGATTACAAGCACCTATTATATGAATGATCTGCCTGCCTGGCTGAAAAAGTTTAATGAAAAGAAACTACCTGCAAAATACCTAAGCGAGGATTGGAATACCTTGTATGACATTAAAACTTATACACAGAGTACTAAAGATGACACCCCTTATGAAGGTTTATTTGATGGACAAAATACACCTACATTTCCTATAAAAACTTCTCAGATGATGAGTAAAGGGTATGACATACTCCGTTCTACCCCTTATGGAAGCACATTTACCCTGGACCTGGCAAAAGCAACTATAGACAATGAGTATTTGGGACAGGGTGAATTTACCGATATGCTGGCCATAAGCATTTCGCCACCTGATTATGTAGGGCATAAATTTGGCGTAAATGCCATAGAGACTGAAGATACCTATTTAAGATTGGACAAAGACATTGCTGAATTTTTGACGTATTTGGATGCTAAGGTAGGGAAAGGGAATTATACCTTGTTTTTAAGTGCTGATCATGGAGCTGCCCATAATGTTAAGTTTAGTAACGATAATAAATTACCTTCTTCCAACTGGTCTGGCAGTAAGGTGCAACGCGAAATGAACCAGGCCCTGGAAGATGTTTTTAAAGTGAAAGACATTGTATTGAGTATGATGAATGCCCAGGTCCATTTTAACTATAATGTGATCAAATCCAATAAGCTTAATGAAGAGGCCATCAGAAAAGTGTGCGTTGCCTATTTAAAAACTCAGAAAGAAATCGCTTTTGTTGTAGATCTGGATAAAGTGGGGGATGCCAGCGTGCCTGAGGAAATAAAAAGAAGGATTATAAATGGGCATAATGCACATCGCTCAGGGGGGATACAGCTTATCCTGGATCCCGCAGTTTTTTCAACAGGACGTACCGGTACCTCGCACAGTGCGTGGAACCCTTATGACTCCCACATTCCCCTGGTTTGGATGGGCTGGGGCATCAGTCAGGGACGTACAAACAGACAAACAAATATGACAGATATTTCTGCTACACTGGCTGCATTGCTTAGGATCCAAATGCCGAACGGCTGTATTGGTTATGCCATTAACGAAGTATTGAAAAAAGACAATTGAGTTTGCCTGATGAAATAGCAACGCGCTTTGATTTAAAATAAAACCACATCATAGTTTATGAAGAATAGTATAAAGTTAATGCTCTTATGTCTGTTGCTTTCACAAAGCAGGCTGAAAGCGCAGGAAGTAACCAGTAATCTGCAATACGTTGATCCGACCATTGGGGCGGTAGGGCATATCCTTGAGCCTACAAGGCCAACAATGCACCTGCCCAATAGCATGGTCAGGGTTTATCCGGTACGCAAAGATCAGCTTGATGATCAGATCAGTTATTTCCCCCTCAATATGTATTCTCACCGGATTGGGAATGTATTTGCCCTTATGCCATATAATGGAGTAGTGAATGAGAAAAGCTGGAAGCAGCGTTTTACTTACGATCTGGAAAAAACAGCACCACATTACTATACGGCTGTTTTAGAAGAATCGGGTATAAAGGTAGAATTTTCTCCTTCGGAAAGGAGCGGATATTACAGGTTTAAATTTCCATCAGCATCTGCCAATTGGCTAAGATTGGGTGTTGTAAATGAAACAGGAGAATTGAAAGTTTCCGGTAAGCGGATCCTTAGTGGCTCAGAAGATTTTCAGGGCATGAAAGCTTATTTCTATGGGGAGTTAAATGCAGATGTTACTGAATCAAAATATAAAGATGGAACCGGGAATAAGAACCTTTTTCTTAAAGTGGGCAATTCTCATGGTGTTGAGTTTCGCTATGGCATTTCATATATCAGCGTAGAACAGGCAAAGATTAATTTAGAGAAAGAAATCCCAAACTGGGGTTTTGAAAAAGTTAAATCAACAGCTAAACAGGTATGGGAAGAGGCTTTAAACCAGATTACGGTAGAAGGAGGGACACTTGCCTACAAACGCTCTTTTTATACGGCCTTGTACCGTACTTATGAACGTATGGTCAACATCAATGAGTATGGCCGTTATTATAGTGCATATGATCACAAAGTCCATTCAGATTCGAGACCTTTTTATGTAGACAACTGGATATGGGATTCTTACCTGGCCCATCAGCCTTTGCATATGATCCTGAATCCGGATAGGCAGGCTGATATGATTTCATCCTATGTGAATATGTACGAACAATCTGGTTGGATGCCTTCTTTTGCATTGGTTTTTGGCGACAATCCATGTATGACCGGAAATCATGCAGCAGCATGGATTACCGATGCCTGGTTTAAGGGAATACGTAATTTTAATGTGGAAAAAGCTTATGCAGGTTTGAAGAAAAATTCTTTAGAAGCAACACTTTTACCCTGGAGAAATGGTCCGGCAATAGGCCTTGATTCTTTTTATGCCGAAAAAGGGTATTTCCCAGCTTTAAGACCGGGCGAAAAAGAAAGCGTAAATGAAGTTCATGATTTTGAAAAAAGACAATCTGTTGCGGTTACTTTACAGCAAAGCTATGATGACTGGTGCATTTCAAAGCTGGCAGGTACGCTTGGTAAAGCTGCAGATAGTAAACTGTTTTTGGCCAAGGCTGAGAACTATAAAAATGTTTTTCGTGAAAGTAAAGGTTTTATGTGGCCCAAGGACGATAAAGGGCAATGGATAGAACCATTTGATCCTAAATTTTCAGGCGGTCAGGGTGGAAGAGAATATTTTACTGAAAATAATGCTTATACCTATAACTGGGACGTAAAGCATGATCTGGAGGGTTTGTTTAAATTGATGGGCGGCAAACAAGCTGCAGAAAATAAATTAGATAATCTTTTTAGAGAAGATCTTGGCAGAAGTAAATATGTACTTTGGAATACGTTTCCTGATGCAACTGGTTTAGTTGGCCAGTTTGTAATGGGAAATGAACCAAGCTTCCATATCCCTTATCTTTATAATGACCTGGGCTCTCCCTGGAAAACCCAGAAACGTATACGCATGTTAATGGATACCTGGTTCACAGACAATTTATTTAGTATTCCGGGAGATGAAGACGGGGGAGGAATGAGTGCCTTTGTGGTGTTTTCTATGATGGGCTTTTATCCGGTTACACCTGGTATACCTGTTTACCATATTGGCAGCCCCGTGTTTAATAAAATAAGTTTGAAGCTT
The DNA here is from genome assembly GCF_000023825.1 of Pedobacter heparinus DSM 2366. Lineage (NCBI taxonomy): Bacteria > Pseudomonadati > Bacteroidota > Sphingobacteriia > Sphingobacteriales > Sphingobacteriaceae > Pedobacter > Pedobacter heparinus. Next base: position 3,982,523 of record NC_013061.1, on the reverse strand, counting down.
AAAAATGGTAAAACATTTACCGTTGTAGCCAGGAACAATTCATCTACAGCAAAATATATTCAAAGTGCAAAGTTAAATGGTGTAAATTGGGATAAGCACTCGTTTAATCATGCTGATATCCTGAAAGGTGGGAATTTAGAATTGGTAATGGGGGAAACACCAAATAAACAATGGGGTAAAACAAAGTAAGAACTTAATAAGAAGATATGAAACCATCTGGATTGATCTTAATTATGCTGAGCGTATTTTTTTCTGCCGGTGCTTTTGCACAGCCTAAAAATATACACCTGAGCTGGACAGGGCAACACGAAACAAATACCAGCCATACCATGGCCATTACCTGGAACAGCAAAATGCCAAATAATAAAATGGTTAGATATGGGCTTAAAAGTGATCAGCTGAACAACCTGGCCACTGCTTTGGTAAATGCAAAAAGTGGTTTAAAAGGCGCCTATATTTATAAGGCTGAGTTAAGTAATTTACGGGACGGGACGACTTATTACTACCAGTGTGGTTCTGATTTGGAGGGCTGGAGTGCTGTTTATTCTTTTAAAACCGCACCTAAAATCGGTAAAAGAGGTAAATATGTAGTTGGGGTTTGGGGCGATACCCAAAATAACAAGGGTAACCTTGATTTTGAAGAAACCAGCAAAATAGTTCAGAAAATGGCGCAACATAAATTCAATTTAATTGCGCACATGGGTGATGTTGTAGAAAATGGATCTGTAGTTAAAAGTTGGGATGCTTTTCTAAATACTACACAGCCACTTAATGCACAGATACCGTTTATGCCTGTAACCGGTAATCATGACGTGGTAAACGCAAACCAGGACACCTCTTTCCAAAAACCTTTTCCGATCTATTATGATTTATTTAATCTTCCGGGAGATTATATCAATTATTCTTATGACTATGGGAACATCCATTTTGTAGCTATCAATTCTGGATATGCACAAGGAGCGGCCAAAGTAGATAAGTTGTTATATGAAAAGGGTTCTCCGGAATATAACTGGCTAAATGATGACCTTACAAAGGCCAGAAAAAATAAAAGAATTGAATGGATTATTCTGTATGCACATTATCCCATGTACGCCTATGGGGTGAGTTTAGTACCACAATGGCAAAAAAATGTGACCCCTCTTATTGATAAATATAGCATAGACCTTTGCTTAACCGGACATCGTCATGTGTACGAACGCCATACTGCCATTAAGAACGACCAGATTTTTAAATCGGCAGATAAACATATCTATCAAAAGCCTGAGGGGACAGTTTACATTACCAATGGATCGGCCGGAGGTTCTTTGCAGGGGATTGGTGGTACAGATATGCCTTCTATGGTATTTACACCCAGTGAAAAGATGTATACCTATGCCGTAATGACCATAGAAAATAATCAGCTCAGTTATGAGGTGTTTAATACCGAAGGGTTAATGATTGATCACTTTAAAATCATAAAATAAGTTTCATTTATTAGAAAGTTAGTATGAAGAAAATATTATTGGCGTTTTTATGCCCTGCATTGTTATTGAGTATGAATTGCCGTTCTGTTGGTAAACAAAACCAATCTAAAACCCGTAAATACATGAGCTATAAAGGTTTGGTGATGGCAGGTTATCAGGGTTGGTTTAATGCCGATGGTGACGGAGCAGACAGGGGTTGGAACCATTATAAAAACAGGGACAACAGGTTTGAACCGGGTAACTGTAAAATTGATATGTGGCCAGATGTTACAGACTACACTGCAAAGTATAAAACATCTTTTACATATGCCAACGGGGGAGCTGCGTATGTTTTTAGTTCATATGATGAGAGTACTGTGGACCTGCATTTTAGATGGATGAGGGACTATGGTATAGATGGGGTTTTCATGCAGCGCTTTGTGACGACGTTAAAAGATGAAAAAGGAAACAAACATTATCAGAAAGTATTTCAATCTGCAGTAAATGCAGCTAAAAAATACGACAGGGCTTTAGCTGTAATGTATGATTTATCCGGGATGAATGCATCAGATTATACAAAGGTGATTGCCGATTGGAAAAGTTTAGTGGATACGTATAAATTAAACAATAAAGATTTAAATGACAATTATTTATTTCACAATAATAAGCCTTTAGTGGCCATATGGGGTGTTGGCTTTAATGATGGAAGAAAATATGGACTGTCTGAAATAGATAAGTTAATTACATTTTTTAAAAGCGACCCGGTATATGGAAGTTGTTCCTTACTTCTTGGTGTACCTACCTGGTGGAGAGAATTAAAGTTTGATACGCAAAGTGATCCCCAACTCCACCAGACGATAAAGAGAGCAGATATTGTGCATCCCTGGTTTGTAGGTAGGTATAATGAAGAGACCTATCCGCAATTTCAGGAACGTATTAAAACAGATATGGCCTGGTGTAAGCAAAATAAACTGGACTATGTACCTGTAGTTTATCCAGGTTTCAGCTGGAAAAATATGCGCCCCAATGATCCCTTTGACGCCATTCCAAGGAATAAAGGGAGTTTTTTTTGGAAGCAATTATCGGGTGCTTTAGAAATTGGATGTGAGATGATTTATGTGGCCATGTTTGATGAAATAGATGAGGCAACTGCTATTTTTAAAGTTGGGCACGATACCCCTGTTGGAGCCAGTAAATTTGTCCCTTACGAAAAAGAGATACCGTCGGATCATTATTTATGGTTAACGGGGCAGGCTGCCGGTATGTTGAAAAAGGAAATTCCCTTTCAAAAACCTATGCCATATAGAACCTATTGATAGCGGAACTTTCCTAAATTTACAGGTATGGAACATACTGTATTAATTGGCAATCATGTTAAGCTGGAACCCCTGGCATATGCCCATGCCGCAGGCCTTGCTGAAGCTGCGGCATACAACCCATCCTTGTTTAAGTGGACATTTGTTCCGCAGGGGATAGCAGCAATGCACAAATATATTGAAGTTGCACTTGCCGGAAAGGAAGCAGGCACGATGTTGCCCTATGCTATTGTAGGTATAGCAGATGGAAAAGTAAAAGGATCGACAAGGTACTGGAACATACAACATTGGGCATGGCCCGAAAATGCTGTGTTTTATGGAAAAGAAACGCCCGACGTTTGTGAAATAGGGCATACCTGGTTAACCGAAGCTGCGATAAGAACACCGGTAAATACAGAATGTAAACTGTTGTTGCTGACCAATGCCTTTGAAAACTGGAAAGCATTGCGGGTCTGTTTTCAAACAGATGTACGTAACGAACGGTCGCGCGCAGCAATTGAGCGCATCGGTGGGAAATTTGAAGGTGTTTTACGTGCAGAACGGCTTGGTGTGGACCATACGATAAGGGATACGGCACGTTTCTCTATCATTTCGGCTGAATGGCCTGCAGTTAAAAATAAACTGGTAAGCAGGTTAAAATCATGACCTGACCGTTATACAGATTTCTTCTTTATCATTTACATTTGTATAGACAATTATAAATTTTATAAAGATGATAGAGACTAAAGGATACGCAGCACAGGATGAAAATACACCATTGGCACCCTGGACTTTTAACCGTCGTGAGGTAGGCGCCCATGATGTGCAGTTTGATATATTGTATTGTGGCGTTTGCCATTCTGATCTGCACCAGATTAAAAACGACTGGTTTCCGGGAATATTTCCAATGGTACCCGGACATGAGATTGTAGGCCGTGTAGTTAAGGTAGGCGATCATGTAACTAAATTTAAGGTAGGCGACCTGGCCGGTACAGGCTGTATGGTTGATTCTTGTCAGGTTTGCGAGAATTGCAAGCAGGACCTGGAGCAGTATTGCCTGGAGGGTAATACCCAGACCTATAACGGAATGGAGCGTGATGGCTCTATGCCTACCTATGGTGGATATTCCAATACGATTGTAGTTAGAGAAGAATTTGTACTGCATATTTCTGATAAACTGGATCTGGCTGCGGTAGCACCGCTGCTTTGTGCAGGCATTACCACCTATTCACCGTTACGGTACTGGAAAGTAGGCAAAGGTCATAAACTTGCCGTATTGGGCCTGGGTGGTTTGGGGCACATGGCTGTTAAATTTGGTGTAGCCTTTGGTGCAGAAGTAACTGTATTGAGTACATCACCTGCAAAAGAAGCTGATGCAAAAAAACTGGGCGCCCACAATTTTGTGGTTACTACAGATGCAGCTCAGTTAAAAGCAGCGAGAGGTTCGTTCGACTTCATTCTGGATACGGTATCTGCACCACATGATTTTAACCTTTACCTTTCTTTGCTGAGAACAAATGGCACAATGATCTGTGTTGGCGTTCCGCCGGAGCCGGCACAAGTAGCAGCATTTAGTTTACTTGGTGGACGTAAAAGCTTAGCAGGATCAGGTATTGGAGGTATTGCCGAAACTCAGGAAATGCTGGATTTCTGTGCTGAACACAATATTGTTTCCGATATTGAAATGATTGATATCAAAGACATTCAATCCGCCTACGACCGTATGGTAAAAGGTGACGTGCGTTATCGTTTTGTAATTGATATGGCCACCTTATAAAGCTGGTAAAAGAAAACGCTTAAAACAAATATCATTAAAAATTTTATCCAAATAATTTGGAGGTCTCATTATTACCTTATACTTTAGTGTATTATTTAACTAATACAGTAGTATATGATAAAGATTACCGATCTGGATTTTGGATATAACAAACAACAGCTGCTCTTCAAAAAACTAAGCATGCAGCTAAGTGCCGGTCATATTTACGGATTGCTGGGCAAAAATGGTGCAGGCAAATCCAGTTTATTGAAAAATATGGCCGGCCTGGTATATGCCCTGAGCGGAAAAATTGATGTGATGGGTTTTGACCCTGCTAAACGGCAACCGGCTTTGCTGAAGCAGGTCTGTTTTATCCCTGAAGAGTTTGATCTGCCATCGGTAAAGATTGATGCTTATGTAAAAGCGAATGCAGCCTTTTATCCCAATTTTAACCATAGCTATTTTAAAGAACTGCTGGCCGAATTTGACATTCCTGTAGCCCAGAAACTCGTTAATATGAGTTACGGACAAAAGAAAAAGCTGATCATTGCTTTTGGCCTGGCTACACAGGCACAACTGATCATTATGGATGAACCCACCAATGGTCTCGACATCCCCTCTAAAGCGCAGTTTCGTAAAATTATGGCCGCCGCACTTACGGAAGACCGCTGCATTATTATTTCTACGCATCAGGTTAGGGATCTGGACAACCTGATCGATACAGTGATCATGCTTGATGAAAGCAGTATTGCTTTAAAGGCATCGGTAGAAGAAATTACTGATAAACTTTGTTTTAAACGGATCAAAGAACTGGATGAAACGGTGATCTATGCCGAACCTTCGCTTTCGGGGTACAATGCCCTGATGCCAAATTACCATAAAGAAGAGAGTAAGCTGGATATGGAGCTCCTTTTTAATGCAGTACTGGCAGAGAAAACTAAAATAAAAATAGCTTTTAACTAAATCAGATAAACATGAACAATACATTTAATATAGAGCGTTTTGGGCTATTGCTTAAAAGAAAATGGCTGGAATTCGGGAAAATCTACCTCGTTACGCTGTCCGTTGCTTTTGGGGTGATCCTGCTGGGCTATCTGATTGCTTTCTGGAGGGTGTTTATGGGGCTCAGTCCGGTGTCGTCCAGAAATCTTGTTTTCAGGGAACCGCTATTTATGATCTTCGGATTTTTGTTTATTACTGCTGTAGCCAGCAATTATTTTGCGCACCTGGGGCAAAAATCCAAAACCATTATCGATCTGCTGATTCCTGCTTCTACCTTTGAAAAATTTGTTGCCGGAGTATTTTTTACAGGAGTACTTACTACAATTAGTTTTACTGTGCTTTTTTGCCTTACGGATTTGATCTTTATTACAAAATTGCGAAATATATCCCATTCTGTTGAAACTTCATCCTATACGGACGCCCATGGTACAGTAACCGTTGTAAAGGACAACCTGGCTTATTTCTTTGCGCACAATAAGATAAATCGATTTCTGCCTTTATATGTTTTTCCATTTTTCTTTACCAGCATATTTTTATTGGGTTCAGTTTATTTTAACAAGTTCCATTACATCAAGACAGCCCTTTCGGTAATGGTTTTTGCAGGTATATGGACATTTATCATTGTAAATACGGGCGAATATTTAACCAGGAACAGAAGGCATGTTGGGGATTCCGGATCTTTTTTTAATAACCCAGGTAAAGACACGATTGAATGGATGCTTTTATTATTGCTGCTGGTATTTACGTTTATATTTTGGGGAATAGCCTATGTGCGCCTTAAAGAAAAAGAGGTTTAATTTTAATTGGTATCGATATGGAATTTAGAGACAATAAGGCGATATACCTTCAAATAGCAGAATACGTTTGTGAACACATTTTATTGCAAAAGTGGAATACTGATCAGAAGCTCCCTTCGGTAAGGGAGCTGGCCGTAGAACTCGAGGTGAACCCCAACACGGTAATGCGGACCTATGAATTGCTGCAAAGTAAAAATATCATCAGTAACAAAAGAGGCATTGGTTTTTTTGTGGCGGAGGATGCCCTTGCCCATGTGAAAAACTATCGTAAAACCCAGTTTGTTGATGATGAACTACCCATTTTTTTTAGAAATCTTTATTTGTTGAATATAGATTTTGATGAATTGCAGACACGATATATCGCTTTTATCAAAGAAACTTTTAATCCTTAAAAAATGAAGACAAGTAATAAATTATTGATCGCTTTCGCATTGGCACTCTTGCTGATCCCTATATTAGGTATAGCCATTGTATCTGGGGTATATTATGAAAAAGATGACCAGTCGGCAATGCAAAAAGGAGCAATGGATACTTTTGGTGTTATTCCTGAAAATGTTGCTTCTATACCAGTGAATAGTCCTTTTAAATCGGTTACCATTGATGGTGGAAATCAGCTGCACCTGGTGGTTAAACTGGTAAAGGATGAAAAATCGGGGGTTAAGTTTCCTGACGATATGAAAGGATTGATTACGGCTCTGGTTGACGGAAATGGTCAGTTGCAGATTGTGGTAAAAGCTACGGGTAAGAAGCATGACAATTATACCCGGATTGCTGTTTACGGTCCTGATATTAAAGAACTAAATGTACTGAACGGGAAAGGGATAAACTTAAATGCAAATACAGACTCTTTAGCCTTGAACCTGAGCCATACCGGCTCAGCCCATTTTGATCCGGATACAAAGATCGGAAAGCTTAACATCCGTACTGCCGATGTTCAGCAGATCAGCTTCAGGGAGACGGGTACTAAATCAGTTATTTTAAACCTTAAAAATACCAATGTTAAAAGTGATATGAGTTCATTTGATCAGCTTTCCATTTATGCTGCAGGAACTTCCGAAATTGAACTGAACGGAGGATATGGCGAAAAAACGGATAAGGTGATTAAACACCTGACATTGAACACACTTGGAAAAGCGAAAGTTAAAGTATACAATATGAAGATTGACCAATGTGCCGGCAGGTTTTCTGATTCGACCAGCGTTGAGATGCCGGCTGTCAATATCAACCAGATGTACCGATAGCCCTTATTGTTCTACAAATTTTTTCAGATTTATGCCAATGATCTGCGTCCAGCCGGCGGCAAAGCTTTCCTTTGAAAATGCCGGGTCATCTTTAGGGAAGCTGTCGAGACCGGTATGGGTTAGTTTTATGCGCGTACCTGTACCGGCACCAAACAATTCAAAGCAAACCCATGACTGTCCCTGATAATTATCATAGCTCCAGGAATAGGTTAATTTTTTGCCTTCCTCTACTTCTGTCACTTTACATATATGCAGGTACTTTTTCTTATCGTCGCCAGCCAGAAACTGAAATTTAAAACCTGGTTCGGGTTTAAAGGCCTCAATATCAAAATACCATTGTTTCATTTTTTGGGTATCTGTTATGGCTTCCCATACTTTGCCTACCGGAGCATTAAAAGTTCGTTCTATTAAAAATGGATCAGCTTTCATGTATATATGATTTTTGTTTATCAGGAGTTATTTACAATAAAACCAATGTTTTACAAAACTGTTTTTATTTTTTAGCATTCATTTATCAGGGTTGTTGCCTGTAAGTTTGTTTTAGGGGATTTCGCGGCCGCAATGTGAGATTGTGGTAGTTTTGCCGGACTGTTTTTCGTATCTTTGGGGAGGTTTAAATACTCAGTTGAATTGCATTTTTCTTCCCGGATAGCCGTGGTTATGGGTTAAGATAAGGATAGGTTAAACCTGATATAACCCCTGAATGAATAAAGATATTTCCGTAGTCAAACCATCTTTTAAAGAAGCCCTAAAATTCTGGTTTAAACTGGGCTGGATCAGTTTTGGCGGTACGCTTGGGCATGTGCACATTATGCATGATTTCCTGGTTGAGAAGAAGAAATGGATTTCTGGCAGCAGGTTTTTCCATGCATTGAGTTTGTGTATGCTTTTACCCGGACCTGAAGCGCAGCAACTGGCCATTTATATTGGCTGGCAGTTACATGGAAAAAAGGGCGGAATACTGGCCGGTATCTTTTTTATTCTTCCATCGATGTTTATCTTATTGGGGCTGAGCCTGGTTTATGTAACTTATGGTAACCAGTTATGGATGAATGCTATTTTTGCTGGTTTAAAACCGGCTGTTGTGGCCATTATCCTTCATGCGGTATGGAATGTTGGCCGAAAGGCCCTGCACATTTCTCTGCATTATATTTTGGCGGCATTGGCTTTTGCCTGTATTTTCTTTTTTAATGTGCCTATGCCCTATATTATTCTGGGTGCCATTATTTTTGCTTTGTTGTTCAGAGCAATATGGCCAGGTTTAATGTACAAGGCTGCTGCTGAACAGGTTGATGATCATCTGGATGAGGGCGACTATTATATCAATAAGAATTCGCCGGGCTTGGGAAAAGATTTTAGCGCCAAATTGCTGATTAAACAAACCGGGCTGTTTGTGCTGTTCTGGATAGTGCCGCTAACTGCTTTTTACATATGGAGTCCTGATTTTTCTTTCTGGAGGGGATTGGTATTGTTCTTTACCCAGACGGCGCTGTTTACAATTGGCGGATCATATACTGTTTTACCTTATGTAGCACAGTTTAGTGTTTCGAGGTTCAACTGGTTAAGCAAATCGCAGATGGTGGATGGTTTTGCACTGGCCGAAACTACACCCGGGCCGCTGATTATTGTAGTGTGTTATGTGGGCTTTATGGCTGGATACAATCATTTTTCTGGATCTTTGCTAATGGGAAGTATTGGGCTTGTAGCCACTGCTTTCTATACCTTCCTGCCTTCGTTCCTTTTTATTTTTGTAGGGGGGGCTGTGCTGGAAAGAAGCAGGGGTAATGCAGTTGTTAAGGATGTACTAGGTTTTGTAACAGCAGCTGTTGTAGGAGTGATTCTTAATCTGACGCTTTTTTTGGGTAAGGAAGTGCTGTTTCCTGATGGCTTTGTATTAGATAAATTGGATTTGGTTGCACTGGCCTGGATGTTGGTATCAGTGGCTTTGCTGTTCAGGTTTAGGCTTAACGTAGTATATCTGATATTAATGAGTATGTGTTACGGCTTGTGTTATTATTGGCTTGCTTAGTTTATTTTTATGGCATTCTGTAGACCAAAAGAACAGAAGTTATAGCCAGATTTGTATGCTTATATTTTAAATTTGAGTTTATGGACTTTCAACAATATCAGGATTATTTTCAGGAGATTTTATCAGATCCAAACGCCGCTGCACCCTACAACAATATAGACTATCTGGATTATACCAAATTGAACTGGACACGCCAGCAACGCTGGTTAAAGACAGGAGTAGTGGATGCTGTTCTGGCAGAAACGATAGCTGCCATAAGGAATGCCCGGCAATGGATTGTTATTACTGAACCTTGGTGCGGGGACGCCGCTCATACAGTTCCGTTTATTCATAAACTAACACAACTCAACAATTTAATCAGTGTTTCTTATCAGTTGAGAGATAGTGAACCTTTCTTAATTGAGCAATACCTGACAAATGGTAGTAAGGCCATTCCTAAACTGATCATCAGGGACGAAGCGGGAAATGATTTGCTGACCTGGGGTCCAAGACCCCTGGAGTGCCAGGCTATATACAATAATTTAACAGCAGCGCATGCCGATTTTGGAACGATTAAAACAGAACTCCAAAAGTGGTACAACCAGGATAAAGGTAAAAGTTTTCAGCGGGAATTGCTGGAGGTTCTGGGTAAGGTAACCGGATAACATTAAAGCTGAAAAAAGGAATGCCCCGCGTTTGCAGGGCATAGAGGTAATTTAAGGGTTTTGTGTATACAAGGAATGCTTGAAATACATGAGGTGCTTGAAAAAGTCCATTGTCAAGTCTTTATAGGAGGGGAAATGAATCCTATTCTGTAAACGTATTTAAAAGGAAGGGTTAAGCCAATTCTATTACGCTAACCTGTGTATATATTACGCCAACTGCCGGAATTTTTATGTGAATGGTTATTCTTCGTCATAATTGAAACAATTCTCAGTTTTTAACCAGCAATTGTGGCATTTGTAGTTTCCAGAGATTAGCATATGCAGAATCTGCTTTGTACAACAATTCCTTATGTGTACCTTCCTCGAGTACTTTACCTTTGTCGAGCACTATAATCTTATCGGCGTGGTTTAAGGTACTCAAACGGTGGGCAATTACAATTACAGTTTTATTACAGGTCTTTAACAGGTTGATTGCCTTCTGAACATATTGTTCGGAAGCAGAATCGAGGGATGAGGTGGCCTCGTCGAGGATCAGGATTTCAGGTTGCCGGTATAAGGCCCTGGCAATGGCAATGCGTTGCCTTTGTCCGCCTGAAAGAGTGGTGCCGTTCTCGCCCAGATAGGTTTGAAATCCCCTGGGCAGGGTTTCTATAAAATCGAGGATACCCAATTGCTCTGCAATATCAAGGATACGCTGCATATCGGGTTCATGATCACCTATGGCAATATTATCGACCACATTACCTGCAAAAAGATCTATTTTTTGCGGTACTACAGCTATGATTTGTCGTAATGATGCTGTGCGGATATACTTCAAATCATATTTCCCGATGCTGATGTTACCTTTTTGTATGGGGTAAATATTTTGAAGGATGGCCATTAGCGTGGATTTGCCCGAACCACTTTCGCCAACAATGGCTGTAAACTTACCTTTTGGGATGCTTAAATTGAGATCTTCAAATACATTTATCCTGGTTCCATAACGGAAAGATACCTGCTCAAAGCGGATGTCACCTATTTGTTCCGGGCTCAGTTCAATCTGGTTTTCATCGTTTTCGCGTTCCAGATCCATGATCTCGAATAACCTGTCTGATGCAATAATGGCATCCTGTAAGGTTTTGTTCATGCCTATGAGCGCAGATATAGGGCCTGTAAAATAACCGATCAGTGTGTAAAAGGAGAGCAGTTCGCCAGGAGTAAGCATGTTGTCGAGTACAAAACCGGCACCTATCCAGAGTAGCACAATGGTAAGCAGGCGGGAGATGAGTTCAGCAGAGGTGCCTGAAAATACGGAGTTGAGGTTGGAACTGTAACCTGTATGCAACAGTTTTACAAACCGGCTCTCTGTTTTTTCATTGGCGTGGTTCTCCAGTCCGAAGCGTTTGATGGTGCCTATGGCATTTAAACTTTCTACCAATTGTGATTCCAGCTCGGCGGAGTCTTCCATCAGTTTCCTTTGTGCTTTTTTATTAAGCTTATTGGTTAGTACATAGACCACCAGGTATACCGGGATTACGGAAAGCATGATAAGAGCCAGTTTCCAATAATACGTGAACATCATCACAAAAGAGAAAAAAACGATGAACAGGTTGACCAGGAAATTGATGCTGACATCATTTAAAAAGGTCCTGATCTTTACCGCATCATTGATGCGCGAAATGATCTCGCCTACACGCATGGTATCAAAAAACTGCTGGGGAAGTTTAAGCAGGTGTTTATAATAGCTAAGGATGAGCTGGGCATCAATCATTTGTCCGGTTTTTAACGTAAAAATGGTTTTTGCAGTGCCGATAAAGAGTTGTACCAGCAGGATGAGGAGCATGGCTATACCCATCATGTTCAGTAGGTTCCGGTTGCTGTCTACCAGGACAAAATCGACAAGTTTTTGTACAAAGACCGAGGTAGAAAGCCCCAGTATGGTATATACAATAGCGCCAAACAGGGCTTGTATCAAAATGTTCTTATGTGGCTTGATGAGGTTCCAGAAGCGACCCTGTATGGATATTTTTTCATTTCCTGCCTGGAATTCTTCTGCAGGTAGCAGCAGTACAAGCGCACCTGTCCATTCGCCTTTAAATTCTTCATGGCTTTTGCGCTGCAGCTGCCCGTCTATTGGGTCCATCACCTCAATAAATTTTTTGTTTACCTTATAAATGACTACATAGTGCTGCAGTATGGTACCTACAAGGATATGGGCAATAGCGGGTGTGGGTATTTTGAAGAGGCTTTCGAAAGGTCCTTTAACACCCTTGGCTTCAAATCCCAGCTTTTGGGCTGCTTCTACTATGCCCAAAACGGTAGTGCCTTTTTTATCAGTTCCGGCCAGCTGCCGGATGCGTGCAACGGGCAGGTCTAATTTGTAATGTGCCGCAACAGAGGCCAGGCAGGCTGCGCCGCAATCTGTGATGTCGCGTTGTTTTACTTTGATGCTCATGACCTATGTTTCTCTTTATAGCTTAGCATTCAGGTTGGGGTTTACCCAGTCATCTATTTTATCATACAGCAACTGGTACAAGCTGCGTTCTGTTACTGTGAAACGTGCGGTAAAGCTCATTCCTTTTTTTAAATACCCTTTATAGCCATTTTTTAACAGCAGGTGGTTTTGGCTGAGTGCGCATTTTACTTTAAATACCGGCTGATCGTTGTTGATGACTATGATATCATCCGAGATGTCGAGTACTGTACCTTTGGCCAGTCCCCATTGATTATAATTGTAAGCATCAATCTGGAAGCGTACCTCCTGGCCCACTTTAATCAGCCCTATATCTGATGGTTTAACGTAACAAAATGCTGTAAGATCTGCATTGGGAGAGATTTCACCTATTTTTTGGTTTGCAAACACATAAGCTCCTTCTTTTATGCCCGTCAGGTTCTGAACGGAGCCATCTACCGGGGCTTTTAAAGTGTATAATTTTTTTTGTTCGTTCAGTTCTACCTGCTGGCCGCTTAGCTGTTGCAGTTCGTTGCGCAGGGAGCTGGCTTCTGTTTGCCATTGCGATCTGTATTTGCTGCAGATCATTTTAAGGGCTGATTCGGCTTGTTGCAGTTCAAATTTATAATGTTCGTATTCAGATTCGGTGATGGCCTTGTTCTGAAAGAGCCTGTTGTATCGGCTAAAAGTGTTTTCGGCTTGTGTTTTGGCTATTCTGGCACTTTCCAGTTCCTGGGCAAACTGTTGCCAGGAAGCCGTGTATTGCCCCGTTTGCAGGGGTGGGTAACTGTAGCCGTTTCTGTTGATGTAAACGAGCAGTAGATGGATGTCCTGCAGAAAGGCTGATAACTGGGCCTGGCGGTTTTGTACAATATTGCCCTGTTGTTTGGCCAGTGCGGCATCAATGACCAATAAAGTTTCGCCCTGTTTAATTTTTTGGTTGTCCTGTAATTTAAGGGTGATCACACGTCCGTTGGCAGGTACAGTAAGTTCTGTTTTTTCAATTGATGATTGTAGTATTCCGGCACTTTTTACACTGATGGATGTTTTGATGAAAGGGAGGAGCGCAAGGGTAATCAGGATAGTAAGAACGGTAATCAGGTAAATGATTTGGGTTGATCTGTTGATCCTGGAACGGTAAGCTAATGCGGTATTGGAAATGGCTTCTGTGGTGTAAGTGGATATGGACATATATTGGCTGATAAGCGTAACCGTTATCCCTGACAAGGATAACGGTTATGATTAAGTTCTTACAGACCGTTAACTAAGCCCAGAACAGTGCCTAATTGTTTGGTAAGGAAAGAAAAAGTGTCGTTCAGCACACTTTTAACTGCTCCTGTTACTGGTGCCAGGCCACCGGTTAAATTGCCTAAACCTAAGCCATTAAGCAGGCCCAGGCCGTCTAATAAACCGCCGCCTTCAACTTTTGTCATTTCCACTGTGTTCATTTCCTGAACACCAAGGTTGTTCAATTCTAATTTTTTCATAATAGGGAATATGTTTTAGATTTCAATCCTTACTCATCTAAGGCTTTTCAGGATACGCCTATGTTTGGCCAAACATGGTAACGAAATTAATAAAAGCACGCTTTGCTGGGGCTGTTCAGTTTGTTCATTTCATGTGCTAAGGGGGTATGCTGGGGTTTTATCAGGTTTGACCTGTCTGAGTTGGTTTTATCTCTGTCATAAACTGCTTTAAAATGAGAATCCCAAATTTTGAAAAGGATATACAGGGTGTGAATCCGGCAATATAAGGGGTTGATTGCGACAGTATTAAGGTTTAACTTTGGGTATGAAACACATTTCGATTCTTGTACCCAGAGGGCAGGCCGTTTTAAGCAGCATAGTTGGTCCTTATAAAGTGTTTAGCCATGTAAACGAGCACCTGACCAATATGGGTAAGCCCCCTTTGTTTAAAATCCAGCTGGTAGGTATTAGTACCGAGACTGAATTGTATGATGGCTTATTTACAGTTAAACCTCATGTTCTGCTTAAGGAAGTGGATAAGACTGATCTGGTGATTATTCCGGCCCCTAACGGCGATATGATGAAGGCGCTGGTATTGAACCAGGAGTTTTTACCCTGGATTACTGCGCAGTACAAGGCTGGCGCTGAAGTGGCCAGTTTATGTGTTGGTGCATTTTTACTGGCCTCTACTGGCTTGCTGAAAGGAAAAAAATGTGCCACACACTGGATGGCTGCCAATGCTTTCAGGAAGATGTTTCCGGATGTGAACCTGGTAGCAGATAAGATCATTACAGACGAAAACGGCATTTATTCAAGCGGGGGCGCTTATTCTTTTCTGAACCTGATGCTGTACCTGGTAGAAAAGTATGCAGGCAGGGATATAGCTATTTTGTGTTCAAAAATACTGGAAATAGAATTTGACAGAGGGAGCCAGTCGCCCTTTATCATTTTTGAAGGCCAGAAGGAGCATGATGATGAGCCTGTAAGGAGGGCACAAACCTATATTGAAAAGAATTTCCAGGAAAAGATTACGGTAGATCAGCTGGCGATGATGTTTGCATTGGGCAGGCGTAACCTGGAACGGCGGTTTAAAAAGGCTACATCAAATACCATTGCGGAGTACATGCAAAGGGTTAAAATTGAAGCCGCAAAAATGAGTCTGGAAAGCTCCAGAGAGAACGTGAATGAAGTAATGTATAAGGTAGGCTATACAGATACAAAGGCTTTTCGTACCACTTTTAGAAAAGTTACCGGACTATCGCCGGTGCAGTACAGGAACAAATATAGTCGCGAAGTGGTACAGTTTTAAGTGTGTAATTTAGATGTAAACGATAAAATTTCAATAAGATAATACACAAAATTGTGACTTTTTAATGGTTTCTTTGTTTGAAAATTGAGCATGTTGAAAACAGGTAGATAAGCCTGGATAAAATATTGGTATTTTTAAATGGATATAGGGAGACTTTTAAGAGGTATTTTACCTGAAGAGCGCATTAAAGTACGTTTGATAGATCTGGTTGCTTATGCATCGGACGCAGGTTTTTACTATTTACGGCCTAAAGCCGTTGTACAACCGGTTGCCGAATCGGAGATCATTTCACTGTTTAAGTTTTCTCATCAGCACCAGATCCCGATAACTTTCCGGACAGGGGGAACGAGTTTGTCCGGCCAGGCCATTACTGATGGGATCCTGGTAGATCTGAGCCAGTACTGGAATAAAATGGGTATTGAGGCATCGGGCGAACTGGTAAGGGTTCAACCAGGGATTACTGGCAGTATGGTGAATGCTTATCTGAAAAAACACAAACGGAAGATAGGTCCTGACCCTTCCAGCATTGACGCGGCTATGATTGGTGGTATCCTTTCCAACAATTCCAGTGGCATGTGCTGCGGGGTAAAACTGAACTCTTACCATACCACCAGGCATATCCGCTTTATTTTGCCTGATGGAAATACCTTTACCACTGAAAAAGAAACCGATTATATTCGTTTTGAGCAGGAATGTAGCCAGATCTATACCGCTATAAAAGAACTGCAGGAAGAAATTGCAGGTAATGAAGTGCTGTACGACCTGATCCGAAGGAAATACCAGACCAAAAATACGGTTGGTTATTCACTGAATGCGTTCATTGATCATCAGCATCCACTGGATGTGTTTGCACACCTTTTAATTGGTGCAGAAGGTACCTTGGGTTTTATTGCGGAAGCTGTAATGGAGACGGTTCCGGACTATCCTTATAAAACAACTGCCTTTTTATATTTTCCGGATATTTATGCAGCCTGTCAGGCCATTATTCCTTTAACGGTTGCAGGTGCTGAAGCGGTAGAGCTGATGGACAGGGCCTCACTACGGTCGATAGACAACTTAAAGGGTGTTCCTGAACGGTTAAAGACCTTAACGGAAACAGCTGCCGCCTTACTGGTAGAATTTCAGGCCAACAGTATGGATGAGCTCCATGCCAAGACCAATGTATTTTTAGCTTCGGCTACTTCTTTGTCTATGTTGGAAACCCCTTTGTTTACAGAGGATATGAAACAGCAGGCCTTTTACTGGAAACTGCGCAAAGGGATGTTCCCTGCGGTTGGTGCAGTAAGAGCCAGTGGTACAACCGTGATTTTAGAAGATATCGCCTTTCCTGTCGCCCAACTGGGGGATGCGATTTTAGACTTGCAGCAACTGTTTAAAAAGTATAGCTATCATGAGGCGATCATCTTTGGTCATGCCAAGGATGGGAACATCCACTTTGTGGTTACCCAGGCCTTTCACACTGCGGCTGAAATTGAACGTTACGACCTGTTTATGCAGGATGTGGTGAAGCTGGTGGTGGAGACTTATAATGGTACCTTAAAAGCAGAACATGGGACGGGCCGTAACATGGCTCCCTTTATTGAAACCGAATGGGGTACACAGGCTTACCAGATCATGAAAAGGCTGAAACAGGTGATCGATCCGGCAAACCTGCTGAATCCTGGAGTGATCATCAACGAAAATAAAAAGGCACATATTGAGCATTTGAAGCCTCTGCCTTCGGTAGAAGAGGAGGTAGACCGTTGTATTGAATGTGGGTACTGTGAACATAAATGTCCGAGCCGTAACATTACGCTCACCCCAAGGCAAAGGATTGTAGTGAGACGCGAGCTGGCCGGTTTAAAGGCTAAAGGTGATAAAAACACTTTTGATAAACTGGTAAAGGAATACCAGTACGACGGACTGGATACCTGTGCTGTGGACGGTTTATGTGCCACAGCCTGTCCTGTTGATATCAATACTGGCGATCTGGTTAAAAGATTGAGACGTGAAAACCATAGCGATACGGCCAATAAACTGGCATTAACAGTTGCGAAAAATTTTGGGGCCACTGCTTTTACAGTGGGACTGGCAGTAAAGGCGGGCAACGGCATGAACAGCATTTTTGGCCCGTCGACCATGCATAATATTACAAGTGGTGTGAAAAAAATCATTCCTGCAATGCCCCTATGGAGTAACCAGATACAGGCACCTGCAGGAAAGATTGAAGGAGATAGGGAAGGGTCTATTGTTTATTTTCCTACCTGTATCAACAGGATGATGGGTGGTGCAAAGGATAACAAAAAAAGTGTAGCACAAACCTTTATGGGTGTATCTGCAAAGGCTGGTATTAAGGTATTGCTACCTGATGACATTAATGGAATGTGCTGCGGACAGTTATTCTCTTCAAAAGGATACAGTGATGCCTATAAGTATACGGTTAATGAAACAATTGAGAAGTTATGGAAATGGACTGCCGGGGGCAAATTTCCGGTGGTGCTGGATGTAAGTTCCTGTACACATACATTGCAACATTGCCGTGAGGTACTTACTGAAAAGCATAAAGCTTATTTTGATCAGCTGAATATTATCGACAGTATCGATTACCTGCATGATTTTGTAATGGCAAAACTACCAGAGGTACGCAAAAAGGACAGGATTGTTCTGCACCCGGTATGTACCTTGAAAAAGATGGGTCTTGAAGGCAAGTTGTTTAAACTGGCCGATCATTTTGCAGAGCAGGTTGATGTTCCCTTAAATGTGGGTTGCTGTGGGATGGCTGGCGACAGAGGCTTTTTGTTTCCTGAACTTACGGCTTCGGCAACGGCTCCAGAAGCAGGGGAGGTAAAGAAAAGAGACTATTCAGGTTATTATTCCACGGCTAAAACCTGTGAAATGGCCATGTCGGATGCTGTGGGAAAAAACTATGAATCGATTTTATATCTGGTGGATGAGTGTAGCTGATCTGCTGAAAATATTTGTGGATGCCTTACTTTAAGAAACTGCTTGATCTGCTTAAAACGGAGCGTGAAGAGGACTTACAAGCATATATCAAACAGAAGGAAACCCTTTCTGTTGCAGAACGCAGAGCACTTGGGTTAACCTGGTATCCTATTGCTATCCGAGGTTCGGAAATGAGCAGGGGTGACTATTTAACTGTTGAGGTTGAACGGACTACGCACCATGATTTGCAACATCAGCTTCGGTTTGGCATGCCAGCGGTACTGTTTTCTAATCACGATCCTAAAAATGATAAGGTTGAGGGGCTGATTGCTTATCAGGGAGGAAGTCGTTTAAAGATCACTTTGTGTACGGATGAACTGCCAGATTGGGCAAGGAACGGTAAATTAGGCATTGATGTACTGTTTGATGATCACAGTTATGATGAAATGCAGGCAGCTGTTAAACGTGCTTCAGTACAGAATGAGCAGGCTGACAATCACCATTTAATAAAGATATTGACGGGGATAGATAAGCCTTCGTTTGCAGAAGATGTTGTTCATTATCCAGTCGCTAAATTAAATAAAGTGCAGCAACTTGCTGTGTACCATATTGTTGCTGCACAGCAACTCGCTATTGTACATGGTCCGCCGGGAACAGGTAAGACCACTACACTTGTGCAGGCTGTTAAGACAATGATTAAACAGCATGGAAGGCAGATTTTGGTAGTTGCACCGAGTAATACAGCGGTAGATTTATTAAGTGAAAAGTTAGCTGACGAGGGATTGAATGTTTTACGGATTGGTAATCCGGTAAGGGTATCAGAAAAATTGTTCTCTTTAACTTTGGATAGTAAAATGTCAGCTCATGCCAGCATAAAAGAGGTTAAGGATTTGAAAAAGCAGGCTGCGGAGTACAAAAAGATGGCCCATAAATACAAAAGAAATTTTGGGAGGGCAGAAAAGGAACAGCGTAAGGCACTTTTTGACGAGGCGCATAAGCTGATGAAAGCTGTAGCCGGTGCCGAACAATATATAATAGAAGATCTGATAGGGAAAGCGCAGGTAGTTACAGCAACTTTAGTAGGCGCAAATCATTATACTATTAAAGATAGGAAATTTGATACCGTAGTAATTGATGAAGCCGGACAGGCATTGGAACCTGCATGCTGGATACCAATATTGAAGGCGCAAAAGGTGATTCTGGCAGGCGACCATTGTCAATTGCCGCCCACCATTAAGTCTAATGACGCTGCGAAAGCAGGTTTAAGCACCACTTTGCTTGAAAAATGTATTGCTTTGCATCCAAATGCAGTTGTTTTGCTGGAAGAACAGTACAGGATGCATACGCAGATTATGGCCTATTCTTCGAAGGTCTTTTACGAAGGAAAATTAAAGGCGCATGCGGCTGTTGCCGGGCATTTGCTATTTCCGGGAGATACTGCATTAAACTTTATTGATACTGCCGGCTGTGGATTTGAAGAACAAAGGGAAGGAACAAGTATTTATAATTCTGAAGAAGCTGTATTTTTACTGAAACACTTAACACAGTTGGTGCTGAAGCTGGCTGAGGTGTATGTTGCTGAAAATTTTCCTTCAATAGGAGTGATTTCGCCCTATAAACAACAAATCTATATATTAAAGGATCTGTTGTTGAACCATCCCGTTTTGCAGCTGTATATTGAAAAAATTTCAGTCAATACAATAGACAGCTTTCAAGGCCAGGAGCGGGACATTGTCTACATCGGGATGACCAGAAGTAACAATGAGGGAGTGATTGGCTTTTTATCGGATATCCGCAGGATGAATGTAGCTATGACCAGGGCCCGTAAAAAGCTGGTGGTTATAGGAGACAGTGCAACTTTATCCAGATTGCCTTTTTATTCGGATTTTATTGCTTATGCAGAAAGCATTGATGCTTACCGGAGTGCATGGGAATTTGCTGATGCAGACTAAGCTTCTTTAGTCTCGTCAGATTGGTCTCCGCTACCATATTTTTCTGAGTAATCCCGGGCTTGTTCATCAGCGGTTTCATCACCTTCATGTTCGGTTTCGAGGTTATGGTCCAGACGGTCATTCCATTTATCCAATCCGTCTGGATGGTTGTGTTTTTTTATGATCGTTGCATTTTCGGGATTTGTTTTCGGTTTTTTCATTGGTATATATTTGTGTTTAATTTTAATGATTTGTCATGAACAAAGATTAATGTTGAAACACTTGCCGGTCACAATTGTTTTGGTATTCCGGATAAAGAGTTAAAAGGTCAAACTACTGTAACAATTCAAATGTAATCCTGTAAATCTAAAATAATGCCCTTTGATTTTCGTTGTAAGGCAAGCCAGGACTGTGAAAAAGCGGAAAACAAAAAAGATAATTATGAAGAATATATTGATTGTTGAAAATGACAGTGGTTTAGTAGAGATGCTCGAAGAATTGTTTGGTTATGAAGGTTATCAGGTAAGTTGTCATCAGCAGGTTGAAGATATATTTCCACTGATTGAAAGCTTTAAGCCTGATGTGGTTTTGCTGGATTATTTGTTGCCAGGGATAAACGGCGGAGAGGTTTGTGCACAAATGAAAAGGAACCCTGAAACGCGTAAAATTCCGGTAATTATTTTTTCTGCCTATCCGCAGGTTATGCTGTCACTTGGCAGCTATGGATGTAACGCTTTTATCTCAAAGCCCTTTGAACTTGATGCCTTACTGGATCAGATTAACGATTGTCTGGAAAACCCCGATAGGGTTTTTGAATTGAGCTCGCCCCTGGCTTAATTTTTTATTTCATAAAACAGTATTTGCAGTCTTTATTCAAATTTATGGTTACAATGATTTTGGACCATGATAAATTATTATCTTTCCAAACTTAATGTATACCAATGAAGAAATATTTAACTCTTGTACTTATCATTTTCAGTTCTGTTGTATTTGCACAGGAAAAATACTGGCAACAGCATGTAAATTACAATATTGACGTGACCCTGAATGATCAGGAAAAATCACTTAAAGGTTTTGAAACCATTGTATACAAAAATAATTCGCCTTCCAGTCTTGATTTTATCTGGTTTCACATCTGGCCAAATGCTTATAAAAATGAAAATACAGCTTTGTTTGAGCAATTGAAAAGCGATACGGCAAGAGCTGGAAAATTAGATAAATACACTTATGGGAGCATAGAGGGTTTGAATTTTAAAGTGAATGGCAAGGTTGCTGCTACAGCGGCACATCCAAATCCGAAATATATAGACATTATTAAGGTAAAACTGGCTTCGCCCTTAAAGCCCGGGGATTCCGTGAAGATCACTACAGATTTTAAAGTAAAGCTGCCATCGTATTTCTCCAGATCGGGTTTTGCAGACGGAGAGTTTATGGTTTGTCAGTGGTACCCCAAGCCTGCTGTTTTTGATAAAAATGGCTGGCATGAGTTTCCTTATCTTGATATGGGAGAGTACTACAGTGACTATGCATCATTTAATGTAAACATTACCGTTCCGGCCGAATATGTAGTAGGTGCTACGGGAGTTTTGCAAAATGCGGATGAGCTTGCAGCCTATAAAAGTGTGGGCGCAAAGAATGTGGCCAACAGAACGGCGAAGCCAGTGTTATATATTCCGAAGAATAGCAAGGGGCTTAAAAAGCTGAATTATAAGATGAACAATGTGCCGGATTTTGCCTGGTTTGCCGATAAAGATTTTGTGATACAGTACGATACAGCGCGCCTGGCTTCGGGTAAAGTAGTTGATGCGTTTACTTATTACCACAATAAGGACAGTACACTTTGGAATTACAGTATTGAATATGCAAAGGATGCGGTAAAGCGTTACAGCAAATGGATAGGGGAGTATGAATACCCGGTGGTGCAGGTAGTGGAAGGGCCAAAAAACAATTCGAGTGGCGGTATGGAATATCCGACCATTACATTGATCACCAGTCCGGATGCCAAAAAAGAATCGCTTGACGCGGTGATTGCACATGAAGTTGGGCACAACTGGTTTATGAGTATGCTGGGAAGTAACGAACGGCAGCATGCCTGGCAGGATGAAGGCCTGAATACTTATTTCCAGTTCAGGTATGAAGCGGAAAAATACCGGTCTAATTCTATTTTTGGTAATGCGATACCTATAGAGGTGCAGGCCTTACCTGTTGATAAGTTTTTAAATGCGATTTATGGCGCATTGAGTGGTATACCCATGCAATCTGCCATCGACTTGCCATCAGATCAGTTTAAGTCTTCCGATGAATACAGTACAGCTTCATACCTGAAGACTGCTTTATGGTTGTATATACTGGAAAATGCAGTAGGCAGGGAAAAACTGGATGCTGCTTTTCAACATTATTTTAAATTATGGACTGGCAAACATCCACAACCTGCTGATCTGAAAGCTGCCTTTGAAGAATCATTAGGCACAAATTTAGACCGGTACTTTCAACTGCTGAACAAAGAAGGAAAGTTTGAATAAATTAAATGGGGTTATGCCCCTGCTTGTTGCCTGTATTGAGCCAGCAGTATATCATTACTAAAAGCAGACTGTATAAGGTGTAATTGAAAATATCATGATGATCGGCAAAGAACAATACGGGCTTTGGTTTATAGAATAAAGCGATGTAGATGAATCTTAGTGTATTTAAGAGTTGAATTGCGATAAGGCCGGTAAACAAAAAAATAAGTCTGGAACGGAGTGGTTTGGGGAAAGCGAGTGTGAACGCAGCAAAGAAACTCATTATGCCGTAACCCAGACAGGAATAGACAAGTCTGAAACCTGCATGGCCCTGTACTTTTAAAGTGGTTTCTGTTGTATAGGTCATATATCCGGTTAGTTCGAGCACTTTGGCTGTTGAAAATAAACATAGATGTCGCCAGGCTTTAATGTAATTAAGATGCTGATCTAATAACGGGCTGTACAATCCGCCGGGGGTAGTGAGGCCGATATAACCTAAATTGAAGCCGTAAAAAATACAGAACAAGAGGGCTAAATTGATAAGAAAGCGGAATGAAGGTGTAGTATGCTGACTGATGTTGAACATAAGCTGTTGCCCTGGTCATCAAATGTATAAATAAGTTTATGATTTGATCACATTATGACCGTTTGTACTACCATTACCTTAAAGAATATAGGTACTTTTGCCCCAATATTTATACGGGCAAAATGAAATTAGCAATTAATGGTTTTGGAAGAATAGGGCGTGTTTTTTTACGTAAGGCATTGGAGCGAAATGTAAATGTAGTTGCCATTAACGATCTTGGTGACCCTGCCACCCTGGCGCACCTTTTTAAGTATGATACGGTTCACCGGGGGTTTAAAGGTGAAGTAAGTTATGAAGAAGATGCCTTGATCATTAATGGCAGGAAAATTAAGGTATATGGTAAAGTGAAACCTGAAGAGCTGCCCTGGGCAGAACTGGAGATAGATCTGGTATTGGAAGCTACCGGTAAGTTTACAGACAGGCTTGGTGCCGAACTGCATTTAAAAGCAGGTGCAAAGCAGGTATTGATATCCGCACCGTCTGCGGATAAGGATGTACCTATGGTTGTGCTGGGGGTAAATGATAATGACATAGATCTGAATTCACCTGTACTGTCCAATGCTTCCTGTACGACAAACAATGTTGCGCCTATGGTAAAAATACTAGACGACAACTGGGGTATCCTGGATGGTTATATAACTACTGTACATTCTATGACGGGTGATCAGAACCTGCACGATTCGCCACATAAAGATTTACGCAGGGCAAGGGCTGCTTCTGCATCTATTATACCTACCAGTACTGGTGCAGCAAAAGCCATTACCAATATTTTTCCTCAACTGGAGGGAAAGCTTGGTGGTGCCGGCATCAGGGTACCGGTGTTGAATGGCTCGTTAACAGATTTTACCTGTATCTTAAAAACTGATGCGACCAGGGAAGCCATTAATGCTGCTTTTAAAAAGGCTTCGGAAAATGAAATGCATGCAATTTTAGAATACACAGAAGATCCGATTGTATCGGTTGATATACTTGATAACCCGCATTCCTGTATTTTTGATGCACAGCTGACCTCTATAGTGGGCGACCTGGTAAAAGTAGTAGGCTGGTACGACAATGAGTCTGGCTATTCGGCCCGTTTGGTTGATCTGGTAGAAAAGATAGCTGTGCACAATGATTAAGTATATTGCAGCAACGGATACACTTCCCTTAAGAAGTAAGGTGTTGAGAAAGGATGCCCCGTTGGAGCAATGTGTTTTTCCTGCAGATGAAGTAGAAGGTGGTTTTCACCTTGGGTATTTTGCTGGGACAAGCCTGGTATGTATCGCAACTTTTTATCCTGAAGATTGTGCTGAACAGGGTGTAGGAGGTTTCAGGTTGCGTGGTATGGCTACAGATCCAGCATTTATGGGTAAAGGGTACGGCGCTGAACTGATAAAATTTGCAATTAATAAGTTAAGATCTGTTAATGCTTCTTATATTTGGTGCGATGCAAGGAGCTTGGCAGTGGGATTTTATAA
The DNA here is from genome assembly GCF_000023825.1 of Pedobacter heparinus DSM 2366. Lineage (NCBI taxonomy): Bacteria > Pseudomonadati > Bacteroidota > Sphingobacteriia > Sphingobacteriales > Sphingobacteriaceae > Pedobacter > Pedobacter heparinus. The sequence continues at coordinate 3,957,714 of NC_013061.1, read as the reverse complement.
GAAACTGGGTTTTGAATTTATTTCTGAAGAATTTGAAGTCACAGGAATAGGTCCGCATTTTAAAATGATTAAAATTATTCAGTAATAATAAGCACGTAATCAAACCATTAGAATAAAACAAAATTTAAAGATGAGAACAATAGATCAATGCAATTTCAATGATAAAAAGGCTTTAATCAGGGTAGATTTTAATGTGCCACTGGATAGTGATTTTAACATTACCGATGATAAAAGAATGCGTGCTGCATTGCCAACTATTAATAAGATATTGAATGATGGTGGAGCAGTAATTCTGATGTCGCACCTGGGCAGGCCAAAAGGCGGGCCGGAAGATAAGTACTCTTTAAAACATATTTTAGGTGACCTTTCGAGGATGCTTGATCTGGAAGTAAAATTTGCCGATGATTGTATTGGCCCAGATGCAGTTGAAAAGGCTAAAAATCTGGTGCCAGGACAGGTTTTGTTGTTAGAGAACTTACGTTTTTATAAAGAAGAGGAAAAAGGTGACAGGGCTTTTGCGGAAAAATTGTCCAAATTGGGCGACGTATATGTAAATGATGCTTTTGGTACAGCCCATCGCGCACATGCATCTACTGCTATCGTAGCTGAGTTTTTCCCTAAAGATAAGTACTTTGGTTATTTGATGGCGGAGGAGTTGAAAAATGCAGAAAAGGTAAATCATGGTGCCGAGAAGCCTTTTACAGCCATTATGGGCGGGGCTAAGGTGTCGGATAAGATTTTATTGATAGAGAGTTTACTGGAGAAGGTTGATAACCTGATTATTGGTGGCGGAATGGCTTATACCTTTGCAAAGGCCAAGGGTGGTGAGATCGGAACTTCGTTACTGGAAGAAGATAGAATGGCGCTATGCCTGGAACTAATGGAAAAAGCTAAGGCTAAAGGTGTTAATTTATATTTACCTCTGGATACTGTTATTGCAGATAAGTTTGACAATGAGGCCAGTAAAGGAACGGTAGATACAGGTAAAATTCCGGCCGACTGGATGGGACTGGACATAGGCCCAAAAACCGTTAAATTGTTTTCTGATGTAATTGCCAATTCTAAAACGTTATTGTGGAATGGGCCAATGGGGGTATTTGAAATGGCTAATTTTGAGCAGGGAACGCGTGCCATTGCTGATGCAGTAGTTGCTGCAACGCAAAATAACGGTGCTTTCTCTTTAATTGGCGGGGGTGATTCTGCCGCTGCAATTGCAAAATTCAATTTGGAAGATAAGGTAAGTTATGTTTCTACCGGTGGTGGGGCTTTGCTGGAATATATGGAAGGTAAGGAGCTGCCTGGTGTTAAGGCAATTAACGATTAGCCTATAGCATGATTTTCAGGACAGGCGTTTCGTTTTTTCGAAACGCCTGTTTTTGTTTACCACCGTATTTTCTGCGTTTTTAATGATTTAAAGGCCGAAAAATGTTGGTATGAAATATGTTGATAATTTTTTGTGGTAGAATGTGGTAAAAAGTGGTAGAAATATCTATTTTTACACTACATAAAAAGTATACATATAAAAATGGTTCAACTATTAGGAGAATTTGATTGTAAATTGGATGCGAAAGGCCGCTTGATGGTCCCTTCGAATCTGAAAAAACAATTGCCTAATGTTGAGGCTGAGGGGCTTGTCATTAACCGTGGTTTTGAGAAGCATCTGGTGCTTTATCCAAAAAATGTGTGGGAAGGCATGGTCGAAGAGCTGAGTAAGTTGAACCAATATGAGCCAAAAACGAGAGAATTTATCAGATATTTTACCCGCGGTGCGACGTCTTTGACGCTTGATGCTGCCGGAAGGGTGAATTTACCAAAATCTTTATTGGAATCTGTGGGGATTGAAATTAGTGATGACCTGGTTTTAGCCTGTCAGTTTGATAAGGTTGAGGTGTGGTCTAAAAAAGCCTATGAAGCTTTATTTGATAAAGAGCCTGAGAATTTTGCATTTCTTGCTCAGGAAGTAATGGGCAATAAAAACAGGGGGGAAGATGGAAAATAATTATCACGTTCCTGTTTTGTTGGCAGCATGTATAGATGGTTTAAATATCAGACCTGAAGGGGTGTATGTTGATGTTACTTTTGGTGGTGGAGGGCATTCAATAGAGATACTTAAAAAATTGGGTGATAAAGGTGTGCTGATCGCATTTGATCAGGATCCCGATGCGCGGAGAAATGAAATTGATGATCCCCGTTTTCACTTTGTGGATCAGAATTTTGCCTTCCTTAAAAATAACCTGAGGTTGCTGGGCTTTAAAGCTGTGGATGGCATTCTGGCTGATCTTGGTGTTTCTTCGCATCAGTTTAATGAACCGGAACGTGGTTTTTCGACCAGGTTTGATGCTGCGCTGGATATGCGGATGGATAAACAGGGAAAGCTGACTGCTGCGGAAGTTTTGAATACTTATACAGAAGATCAATTGCATAAAATTTTTGGTATTTATGGTGAGGTAAAAAATGCGAAATCATTGGCCAGGGCCATTGTGACGGGTAGGGTGGAAAGACCTGTTTTAACGCTTGCTGATTTTAAGGCGGTTGCTGCTGCTCATATCCCTAAAGGTAAAGAGCATAAATATATGGCGCAGGTTTTTCAGGCCCTGCGTATTGAGGTGAATGCAGAGATGGAGGTGCTGGAGAATTTTTTGAGCCAGACTGCTGATGTGATTAAGCCTGGGGGGCGTTTGGTGGTAATGTCATATCATTCGCTGGAGGACAGGCCGGTAAAGAACTTTATTGCAAAAGGTAAGTTTCGGGGAGAGGTGGATAAAGATTTTTTTGGCAATGAGCAAAAGCCTTTTAAGGCGGTTACCAGGAAGGCGATTGTTGCAGATGCGGAAGAGCTGGAAAGAAATAGCCGGGCGCGAAGTGCTAAATTAAGAGTGGGGGAAAGGCTATGAATAACCAGTTTAGAACAAGGATAGAGGAAGAGCCGGAAGAGGAGGATCTTGAACGGGAGGAACAGCCCCGGCTCAAGAGAAAAGAGCCTGAAAACAGCAATGCCTTTTTCAGGAAATTATTTACTGAGGGGGTGGTGAGTAAGGAAGCTGCAACGGAGATGTTGCCGTTTTTAATATTTCTATCGGTTTTGTGTATGCTGTATATCGCGAACAGCCATACAGCAGTTAAGAATGTAAGGAATATTGATAAGTTAAATAAGGAAGTGAAAGAGCTGAGCTGGGAGTATAAGTCGCTCAAGGCCGACCTGATGTTTAAAAGTAAGTTAACTGAAGTAGCGAAAAAAGTGGATACACTGGGAATTAAAGAATTAACGGAACCACCTAAAAAAATTGTAATAAACAGTAATGAATATTAGAGACAACATATTACTACGTGTTTATCTGGCTTTCGGGCTGATTGTACTGCTTGCCGTGGCAGTACTGGTCAGACTATGCGATGTACAATTTGTGGAGGGACATAAATGGCGTGCCATGGCCGATAGTCTCTCTACAAAGTATATCAATATTGAGGCTGCACGCGGCAATATTTATTCTGTGGATGGAAGTTTGCTGGCAACCTCAATTCCTGAATATGAGTTGAGGATGGATATGCTTGCCGGCGGAATACAGGATAATGATCTATTTAATGAGAAAGTGGATTCACTTGGGCTCAGGCTGTCGCAATTTTTTAAAGATAAAACACCTAAAGAATATTCCCGTTACCTGCGTTCTGCCAGACGTGATAGTGCACGTTATCTGTTGATCAAGCGAAAAGTTGGCTATCAGGAATTGAAGGTGGTAAGAACTTTTCCTTTATATAATGTAGGTAAATATACCGGTGGGTTAATTGCTGTACAGCAAAATAAAAGGATCAGGCCGTTTAAATTTCTTGCAGCAAGGACCATTGGTTATAAAAATGAGAATGTAGCGAATGGTGTGGGGCTAGAGGGTGCTTATAAGGAATATATTAACGGCGAGAGCGGTAAAAGATTGGTGCAGCGTATTGCCGGGGGTGTTTGGATGCCTGTTAATGATGAGGCTGAAGTGGCACCTAAAGAAGGTGCTGATATCATATCGACCATTGACATCAATATGCAGGATCTTGTTCAGAGTGCATTGGAAAAACAGTTGAAATTAAGTGATGCAGATCATGGAACAGTAATTCTGATGGAAGTAGGTTCTGGTGAAGTACGCGCGGTTGCCAATTATACAAGGGTTAGCAAAGGCGTATATGAGGAAAAATTTAATTATGCCATTGGTGGAAGTCAGGATCCCGGTTCTACATTTAAACTGGCTTCTTATATGGCTTTGCTGGAAGATAAAAAAGTAGATACCAATACATTGGTGGCAACGGGTGACGGAACTTACAGGATTCCGGGACATACCATTAAAGATTCACATGGTGGCATAGGAACGGTTACAGTAATGAAAGCTTTTGAGCAATCGGCAAATACCGCGGTTGCCAAACTGGTTAATGCGCACTATCAGGATAATCCCTCGCAGTTTACAGACCATCTGTATAAAATTCACATGAATGAAAAGCTGGACTTACAGATACCAGGAGAGGCCAGGCCGGTGATAAAAAATCCTTCATTTAAAAGCTGGAACAAGAACATGACCCTGCCGCAAATGGCGTATGGTTATGAGATGCAGATTACACCGTTGCAGATGCTGGCATTTTACAATGCTGTAGCCAATGATGGGAAATATATTGCACCGATTTTTGTGAAAGAGATCAGGCGTTTGGGAAATCCAATCGAACAATTCCATGCCAGGGTAATTGCTGATCGTATATGCTCTGAAAAAACCATTAAAAAATTACAGGCTATGTTGGAATCGGTGGTAACAAAGGGTACAGGTAAGTTGATGGGTTCGCCATTATACAGGGTAGCCGGTAAGACTGGTACGGCACAGGTGGCGGATGGCAATGGTGGATATAAGCGGAATAAGAGCTATCAGGCCTCTTTTTGTGGGTATTTTCCGGCAGATAAACCGAAATATTCAATTATAGTATCTATTAACGGACCAAAGAACGGCTATTATGGGGCAACGGTTGCCGGACCGGTATTTAAAGAAATTGCCGACCGTATTTATGCCAGCGATATGGAGATGTATAACAACATTCCGGAGCGTTTGGTGGGTAATACCACCAATCCGGAAGCTAAAGCAGGAGAGAGTAAATCGGTTAAGCGGGTTTACAATGCTTTAGGTGTTAAAGCGCTATATGCGGCCAGATCCAATGGTATCGATACCAATAATGGGGTAGCTTATGAGGAATACAACACGATTAAAGGGCTGATGCCAAATGTGAATGGAATGGGCTTAAAAGATGCCTTATACCTTTTGGGAAATGCAGGATTAAAAGCCAGGGTAAAGGGAAGCGGAAAGGTGATTAGCCAATCTATTCCTGCCGGGAATAAAATAGGAAAAGGATTGTTGGTACAAATTGATTTACAATAACATGCAGCTGCAGGATATTTTATATGGTGTAACTATAACTGACCAGATTGGTGTAACCAACAGGAAGGTAAGTGCTTTGGTATTTGATTCCCGACAGGTTATAAAAGATGCTGCATTTTTTGCCATAAAGGGTACATTAGCTGATGGACATACCTATATTGCTGCTACAGTTAGCGCAGGTGCCGGGGTAGTTATTTGCGAGGTATTACCAGCTGAAATTGCTCCTGATGTTACCTATATCCAGGTAGCGAACAGTGCTGTAGCATTGGGTAGGATGGCTGCTAATTTTTATGGAAACCCTTCTGAAAAACTGCAGCTGACTGGCATTACAGGTACAAATGGTAAAACAACTATTGCCACATTGCTTTTTAAACTTTTCAGGGCATTGGGCTATAAAGTTGGTCTGATCTCAACTGTTGAAAACCACATCAATGATGAGGTTATTCCTGCAACACATACTACACCTGATCCGCTGGCTTTAAATGCGCTTTTACAGGATATGGTGGATGCAGGTTGTGATTATTGTTTTATGGAAGTGAGTTCCCATGCTGTCGTTCAACATAGAATAGAAGGTTTGAGCTTTGCTGGTGGGGTATTTTCTAACATCACCCATGATCATCTGGATTTTCACAAAACCTTTGATCAGTATATAAAAGCCAAGAAAGCATTTTTTGATGCCTTGCCGGCATCGGCTTTTGCACTGACCAATCTGGACGATAAGAATGGTATGGTCATGCTGCAGAATACAAGAGCTGCTAAAAAGACCTATGCCCTGAAGCAGCTTGCTGATTTTAAGGCCAAGGTGATCGAGAATAGTTTTAAAGGTTTGCACCTGGATATAGATGATGCAGATGTTTTCTTTAAACTGGTAGGATCTTTTAACGCCTATAACTTATTGGCTGTTTATGGTACAGCGGTATTGCTTGGTCAGGAGAAGCTGGATGTGCTGACTTTATTGAGTAATTTAACCGGGGCAGAAGGCCGTTTTGATTACATTACTTCCAGTCAGCATATTATTGGAATAGTTGATTATGCACATACGCCTGATGCAGTTCAGAATGTGCTGAGTACAATACAGGATATCAGAAAAGGAACGGAGCAGGTAATTACCATTATAGGTTGTGGTGGTGACAGGGATAAGACCAAGCGTCCCATTATGGCCCAGGTAGCCTGCGACTGGAGTGATAAGGTGATCCTCACTTCTGACAATCCAAGAACGGAAAACCCGCAAACGATAGTGGAGGAAATGGAAAAAGGTGTTTCGCCAACAAACAAGCGTAAAACTTTAAGCATAGTAGACAGAAAAGAGGCGATTAAAACAGCATGTCATTTGGCCAGACCAGGTGATATTATATTGCTGGCAGGAAAAGGACATGAGAAATACCAGGAAATAAATGGGGTGAGGTATCATTTTGATGATAAGGAAATATTAACCGAACAACTAAACTTAATCAGCTAATGTTATACTATTTATTTGAATATCTGAATCAACATTATGATTTTCCCGGACTGAGGTTGTTTCAGTACATCACTTTCCGCACATCATTAGCCATCATTATATCCCTTATCATTACCACAGTTTACGGCCGGAGACTGATCAATTACCTGCAAAAAATGCAGGTTGGCGAAACTGTCAGGAACCTGGGGCTGGAAGGGCAGATGCAAAAACAAGGTACCCCAACAATGGGTGGGATCATCATCCTGCTGGGTATTCTGGTGCCAACATTACTATTGGCTAACTTAACCAATGTTTATGTGATACTGATGATCGTGACTACAATATGGATGGGGGTAATTGGTTTTGTTGATGATTACATTAAGGTTTTTAAAAAGAACAAAGAAGGTTTAGCAGGCAGGTTTAAGATAGTTGGCCAGGTAGGTCTGGCGCTGATCATAGGCTGGACAATGTATTTCAACCCCAATATTGTGGTACGGCAAACAGTGGATGAAACCAGTGTTTCTAAAGCGGCAGCTCCTATGGTATTGAGGCAAAAAGGAGAGAACTTTTATTATACACAGGATGTGAAATCAACCTTAACGAATGTTCCTTTTTATAAGAACAATGAGTTTGACTATGCCAAAGTGCTTAAGTTTTTAGGTCCGGGGTATGAGAAATATGCATTTATGGTATTCCTTGCCTTTACTGTATTTATCATTACTGCGGTTTCAAATGGGGCTAATATTACCGATGGTATAGATGGGCTGGCAACAGGTACGTCTGCTATTATTGGTATTACACTGGGTTTATTGGCCTATGTTTCTGGTAATACAGTGATTGCTGATTACCTCAATATCATGTACATCCCCAATTCGGGAGAGCTCATGATCTTTGCAGGTGCGTTTGTTGGGGCCTGTGTTGGCTTCCTTTGGTACAACTCCTATCCTGCGCAGGTGTTTATGGGCGATACCGGAAGTTTAGCCATTGGAGGCATCATTGCTTCTTTTGCCATTATGATCCGTAAGGAGCTTTTGATCCCGATCTTATGTGGTTTGTTCCTGATTGAGCTGGTATCGGTAATTATGCAGGTATCTTATTTCAAGTATACCAGGAAAAAATTTGGTGAAGGACGAAGGATATTCTTAATGTCGCCCTTGCATCACCACTATCAGAAAAAGGGATATCACGAAGCTAAAATTGTTACGCGCTTCTGGATTATCGGGATTTTGTTGGCCATTATAACCATTATCACTTTAAAACTACGCTAATGGAAAAGAAAAGGATAGCAATTCTGGGAGCGGGAGAAAGCGGGGTAGGTGCAGCAATGCTGGCACAGAAGCATGGTTATGATGTATTCGTGTCAGATTTTGGTACAATTCCTTCACAATACAAGGAAAAGCTTGAGGCACTTAACATTGTATTTGAAGAAAACACGCATACGGCAGCCGAGATCCTGAAAGCGGTTGAAGTGATTAAAAGTCCCGGTATACCTGATACAGCCGGTATCATTAAAGAGATAAGATCCCGGAATATTCCGGTGCTTTCTGAAATTGAATTTGCAAAACGGTATACGAAAGCAAAAACTATATGCATTACGGGGTCTAATGGTAAGACCACTACTACCATGTTAACTTACCATATTCTGAAAAATGCAGGTTTAAACGTAGGGCTTGCAGGGAATATCGGGCATAGCTTTGCCGCGCAGGTGGCTAGTGCTGATTTTGACTGGTATGTACTGGAGATATCTAGCTTTATGCTGGATGATATGTATGATTTCAAAGCGGATATTGCTGTGCTGTTAAACATAACACCCGATCATTTAGACAGGTACGACTATAAATTGGGTAATTATGCTGCATCAAAAATGCGCATTACGCAAAATCAGACCAGTGAAGATATTTTTATTTACTGTGCTGATGACGAAGAAACTTTAAAAGCGTTGAAAAATGTTAAGGTGGATTCAAAAACATATCCTTTTTCCATCCGGAAAAAAATCGAAAAGGGAGCCTATCTGGAAAGCAACAACATACACATCAATATAAACCTAAACGATCAATTAACCATGTCTATTACAGAATTAGCCCTGCAGGGAAAGCACAATATTTATAACTCTATGGCATCGGGCATAGTAGCTAAGGTATTAGATATCAGAAATACCGCTATACGCGAGAGTATGGGGGATTTTAAAAATATTGAACACAGGCTGGAGCATGTTGCGAGGATTTCCGGTGTTGATTATATCAACGATTCAAAGGCAACAAACGTAAATTCTACCTGGTATGCGCTGGAAAGTGTAGGGACTGATGTGATCCTGATTATGGGTGGGGTAGATAAAGGAAACGATTATGATATGTTGAAGGATATGGTCCGTCAGAAGGTTAAGGCAATTGTATGTTTAGGTAAAGACAATAAGCGGATCCATGAGGCTTTTGAAGATGATGTAGAAATTATTGTAAACACGTTTTCTGCTCATGAGGCAGTTCAGGTGGCCTATCATCTGGCCAAAAAAGGAAATACAGTGCTGTTGTCACCTGCTTGTGCAAGTTTTGACCTGTTTAAGAATTATGAGGACAGGGGCAACCAGTTTAAGGCGGCAGTTAAAGAATTATAGGTTATGATTGCAATAAATACAATTTTAGATAAAACAAAAGGAGACCGCTGGATCTGGCTGATCATTATCCTCTTGTCCATGATCTCCATCCTTACAGTGTACAGTGCTACTGGTGCTATTGCCTATAAAAAAGGGGTTACGGTAGAGCGGTATTTATTGTATAAACATGTTATTTTCGTTATTCTGGGTATTGGTATGATCTACATTGCCCATTTGCTGGATTATAAATATTATGCCGGGATTTCAAAGATCCTGATGATTATTACCATTCCGCTGCTGTTTTATACTGCGGCGTTTGGAGAGCACATTAACGACGCCTCACGCTGGGTGAAAATTCCGGTTATAGGATTGACTTTTCAAACATCCGATTTGGCTAAACTGGCCTTGATTACTTTTCTAGCCAGGATGCTGACCAGGAAGCAGGAAAATATTAAAGATGTAAAAAAGGCTTTTATCCCTATAATGGGCTCGGTATGTGTAGTGTTTGCACTCATTGCATGGGCAAACCTGTCTACCGCACTGATGCTTTTTGGGGTAAGTATTTTGCTGCTGATCATTGGAAGGATCAGTATTAAGCAGATCCTGATGGTTTGTGCAGGTGGTTCTGTCTTGTTATTGTTCATTGTGTTTCTGGGCCCAAGGGCTGCCACTTACGAATCAAGGATCAAATCGTTTTTACATCCGGAGCAGCAACATTCAGACAAGACCTACCAGGCCGATCAATCCAAAATTGCACTGGCAACAGGTGGTTTTTTTGGAAAAGGTCCCGGAAACAGTACACAGAGGAACTTTCTTCCGCACCCTTATTCGGATTTTATTTTTTCCATTATTGTGGAAGAGTACGGTGTAATTGGTGCAGTAATGATGATTGTTCTGTACCTGGTGCTATTGTACCGTTGTGTAAGGATTGTAACCCAAAGCCCGAAAGCCTTTGGGGCATTGCTTGCGGCAGGGCTGAGCTTTAGTTTAACCATTCAGGCATTTGCCAATATGGCTGTTGCTGTTGGTTTAGGTCCGGTTACAGGTGTTCCGTTGCCCCTGGTAAGTATGGGTGGAACATCAATATTGTTTACCAGTATTGCATTTGGCATTATATTAAGTGTAAGCAGGGATGTGGAGGAGAAAGGAAGTAAAAAAGTGATTGTAGGTGAAATACCTGCAATGGCATAAATATAAAATAATGAGACCAGCAAGGATAATTATTTCAGGTGGTGGTACCGGCGGGCACATATTCCCGGCCATATCTATAGCCAATGCGCTAAAGCGCATGGAGCCTGGATGTGAAATTTTATTTGTTGGCGCTGCAGGCAGGATGGAAATGGAAAAGGTTCCGGCTGCCGGTTATAAAATTATCGGTTTAAATATCAGTGGTATACAAAGAGGCTCTATTACCAAAAATTTAAGTCTGCCATTTAAATTAATGGGTAGTATACGTAAAGCCCTGCAGTTGATCGCTGATTTTAAACCCGATGTAGTAGTTGGTGTTGGTGGATATGCATCAGGGCCAATTTTATTTGCTGCATCGGTAAAAAAAATCCCTTACCTGATACAGGAACAAAACTCCTATGCCGGCATGACCAATAAGTGGCTTGGTAAAAATGCAGCTAAGGTTTGTGTGGCATTTGACGGAATGGAACAATTTTTTCCCGCGGCAAACCTGCTGAAAACAGGTAACCCTGTACGGAAGGATGTGGTGGACATTTTAAACAAGCACTATGCCGGTGCGGAGCTGCTGAAACTGGATCCTTTGAAGAAAACGATACTGGTTACAGGTGGTAGCCTAGGCGCCGGAACTTTAAACAAGAGCATTGAAAAACATATTCTTGAAATATTGGATGCAGATGTTCAGCTGATCTGGCAGACTGGTAAATCTTATTACAAAGGTATTGTAGAACGACTGGGTTTAGATTTTCATCCTAATGTCCGCATACTTGAATTTTTGAACAAAATGGACCTGGCTTACGCTGCTGCTGATGTAATTGTTTCAAGGGCGGGAGCCGGGACTATCGCAGAATTGTGTCTGATCAAAAAGCCGGTTATACTGGTGCCATCACCTAATGTGGCCGAAGACCATCAGACAAAAAATGCAATGGCACTGGTAAAAAACAATGCTGCACTTTTAATTGCCGACCGGTCGGCCGAGGATACGCTGGTAACGGAAGCCTTGAATTTGCTTAATGATAAAGAGCGGAGTAAAATGTATGCAGAAAATATTGGCAAAATGGCCCTGCCAGATGCTGATGACAGTATTGCAAAGCAAGTGATGTTACTTGCCGGAAAGGAGGGGAAGAACTGATGGAACTGAATCATATACAGCGCGTTTATTTTGTGGGAATTGGTGGGATTGGCATGAGTGCCATTGCCAGGTATTTTGCAAAAAGAGGGTGTGTAGTTTGTGGTTACGACAAAACACGTACAAATTTGACTGTTGCTTTGGAACAGGAAGGCATTTTGGTGTCTTATCTTGATGATGCTGCTGTATTGCCTGTGTGCTTTTTAGCAAATAACAGCGATACACTGATTGTTTATACACCAGCAATACCAAAGAATTCCGAAATATTAAATTACTTTAAAGACAATGGTTTTATTTTAAAGAAGCGTTCTGAGGTTTTAGGCATCATCAGTAAAGGACAGTTTTGTATAGCTGTGGCAGGTACACATGGAAAAACCACTACTTCATCTATTGTAGCCCATGTTTTAATAGATAGCGGATATGGATGTACAGCTTTTTTGGGTGGGATTGCCAGTAATTATAACAGCAATTTTATTATTGGAAACAATAACGTCGTTGTAGTTGAGGCCGATGAATACGACCGTTCTTTCCTGACACTTCACCCTGATCTGGCTGTGATTACTTCAATGGATGCAGATCACCTGGATATTTATGGCGATGCTGCTCATCTGCATGAATCTTTTGGTCTGTTTGCAAAGCAGTTAAAGCCACAGGGCACATTGTTTGTGCGTAAGGGGCTTCCTTTGACAGCCGGGCTCAGTTACAGTGTTGGACAGGATTCACAGATTAAGGGACAAAACATCAGGGTAGAAGGTTCGAAGTTTGTGTTTGATTATGTTGATACTGATCTGAGGATCAGCGATATACAACTCATGCTGCCAGGCAAACATAATGTTGAGAATGCAGTAGCCGCAATTGCTGTAGCGCTTAAACTGGGTATTGACCACCATAAGATAAAAGCGGCAATAGCTTCTTTTACAGGGGTTAAAAGAAGATTCGAATACATAGTGAATACGCCGGATCACATTTATATTGATGATTATGCCCATCATCCAGAAGAATTAAGGGCTTGCTTTGATGCGGTACGACAATTGTATCCTGATAAAAAGTTAACGGTCATCTTTCAGCCGCATCTTTTTACACGCACACGCGACTTTGCAGCTGAATTTGCAAAAGTTTTAAGCACTGTAGATGAACTGCTGCTACTGGAAATATATCCGGCCAGGGAATTGCCTTTACCAGGCATAAATTCGCAGTTTTTGCTGGATAAGATGTCCTTGAAAAGCAAGAGGATATGTGGAAAAGATTTAGTAATAGAAGAGATAAAAAATACAAAACCTGAATTACTTTTAACAGTAGGTGCAGGAGATATAGACACATTGATACAACCACTTAAAGCCATTTTGAGAGATGTTTAAAAGGATTAACTGGAAATCGGTTTTTAAATGTTTTGCCTGGATAATTTGTCTGGCCGGTCTTGTTGTGCTCATGAGTTTTGTGGATGGAAAAAAGAAAACAGTAGTTTGTACTGATGTTAAAATACTAATTCCCGGTGCGGATAACTTTATAGAACGTGAAGAAATCGATGCCATTTTAAAACAAAGTCAAGGCAAATTGGTAGGTCGGCACCTGAGCAATATTAACCTGCAACAAATTGAAAAAGATATCATTGCAAACCCATATATTGCTTATGCAACGGTATATGCCGATATGAATGGTGTGATCCAAATTAAGGTTAGGCAACGCCAACCTGTTTTAAGGCTGATCAACACAAATGGTCAGGATTATTATGTGGATAAATACGGACTTAAAATGCCGGTTTCTCCAAATTTTACAGCAAATGTGCTGGTGGCCAATGGCAATATCCCTGAACATTTTAGTGGTAAGGTAGATACATTGGTTACGAAACTGGCCGGTGATTTGTATAAAGTGGCTTTATTCATTAAACAGGATACACTTTGGGACGCACAGATTGAACAGTTGTATGTAAATGACAAACAGGATATAGAGCTGGTGCCGAGGGTAGGAAATCAGCGCATTATTCTGGGTAGTGCCGATTCGCTGGAGACCAAGATGAGAAACTTATTGGTTTTTTATAAGAAAGCGATGCCAAAAGTTGGCTGGGATACTTATAAGACCATTAATGTAAAATATACGAACCAGATTGTGTGCGAAAAGAACAAAATAGATTCTTTAACAGGTAAGGTGATCAAAGATCGTATAGATACAGCTAAGCAATATCAGGTAGCCATTGATTCGGCAGTGCGCAGGCAAATTGCCCAGGAAATGCAGGATGAAGGAAATACGGAAGGTAAAAAAGAAAAGATTAAAACAGATACCAGGAAAAACAATTAATAATAAACTCAACAAATCGATATAGTTATGGGCAAAGAAAAATCTACCATTCAGTCTCCAATAGTAGTCGGATTAGACATCGGTACTACTAAGATCTGCGTGATCGTTGGTCGCAGAACACAGCACGCGAAAATAGAAGTATTAGGAATAGGGAAAGCAGAATCGGCAGGGGTTACCCGTGGGGTTGTTTCTAATATTCAGAAAACAGTACAGGGCATAGCGCAAGCGGTTGAACTGGCAAGCGGACAATCTAATGTCGAAATCCGCGTTGTGAATGTAGGTATTGCCGGACAGCATATCAAGAGTTTGCAGCACAGAGGGATCCTTACCCGCCGAGAGCTGAATACGGAGATCAGCAAAAAGGATATCGATAAATTAATTGACGATATGTTTAAACTGGTGATGTCACCGGGAGAAGAGATTATCCATGTATTGCCGCAGGAATTCACAATTGACAACGAACCGGGAGTTAAAGATCCTATTGGTATGGCTGGAGTACGTCTGGAAGCAAATTTCCACATCATCTCCGGTCAGGTTACGGCAGTAAAAAATATCATGAGGTGTGTAACCAATGCGGGGTTACAAACTCAGGAATTGATATTAGAGCCACTGGCTTCTTCAGAATCGGTGTTGAGCGACGAAGAAAAAGAAGCCGGAATAGCGCTGGTTGATATTGGTGGTGGTACCACTGATATTGCTATTTTCCATGAAGGTATCATCCGTCATACTGCAGTTATTCCTTTTGGCGGGAATAGTGTTACAGAAGACATAAGGGAAGGCTGTTCTGTGATGAGAAACCAGGCCGAACTGTTGAAAACCCGTTTTGGATCGGCGCTGGCTGAAGAGAACAAAGAGAATGAGATTATCTGTGTTCCTGGTCTAAGAGGCCGGGAGCCTAAAGAGATTTCGGTTAAAAACCTTGCTTATGTCATCCAGGCCCGTATGGAAGAGATCATTGAGCATGTGTATTATGAAATCAAATCGTCAGGTTATGAGAAAAAACTGATTGGTGGTGTGGTGATTACCGGGGGTGGTGCTTTATTGAAACACTTGTCGCAGTTGGTGGAGTATGTAACAGGGCTAGACTGCCGTGTAGGATATCCGAACGAGCACCTGTCTAAATATGATGACATGCCAAAAACCATTTATGACGATCTGAAAAGTCCGATGTATGCCACCAGTATTGGCTTGCTGATCAAAGGGATACAAAAAGCTGAAGAACTGCTGGAAGAAATGAAGCAGCCAGGGGTTTTTGTAGAAAAACCAAGGGATGCCAAAGAGAAAACGAAACGTTCTGGTGGTGGCTTGTTTGATAAACTTCTTGCAAAAACAAAAGATTTTATCAAAGACGATATGAATGTAAGTGACGAAGATTATATAAAACCCTGATATTTTTCCACAATGAATGATTTTTCCACATTCTCAACATTTGTGGAAAACGCCTGTTAAAAAAGTGTTAATATTACATAGAGAGATGAACAGGTAAAACGAATTTTTAAATAACTGATTCATAAAGATATGCAGTTCGAAATGTTAAAAGATAAGTCATCAATCATCAAGGTAATTGGTGTTGGTGGCGGTGGTGGTAATGCGGTAAACCATATGTACCGTCAAGGAATTACTGGTGTAGACTTTATTATTTGTAATACAGATGCCCAGGCTTTGGAATTTAGTCCTATTCCTAATAAGGTACAATTGGGTGCAAGCCTTACCGAAGGAATGGGTGCGGGCTCGATACCCGAAGTAGGAAAGAATTCTGCGATTGAAAATATAGATGACATCAAGCAAATGCTTGGCAGCACTACAAAAATGTTGTTCATCACTGCTGGTATGGGTGGTGGTACCGGAACAGGTGCCAGCCCGATTATTGCCAAAGCAGCTAAGGAACTTGACATTTTAACTGTTGCTATTGTAACTACCCCATTTGCTTTTGAGGGTAAAAGGCGTAAGATGCAGGCCAATGATGGTTTGGATGAACTGAAAAAATATGTAGACTCTTACCTCGTTATTTCTAACGACCGGTTACGTGAGATTTTTGGTAACCTTACTTTGGGCTCTGCTTTTTCACAGGCAGATGACATTTTAACCACTGCAGCAAAAGGTATAGCCGAGATCATCACTGTGCCAGGATACATCAACGTGGATTTTAAAGATGTACGTACAGTAATGAAAGACAGTGGGGTATCTATCATGGGCAGTTTTGCCTGCGATGGAGAGAACAGGGCTTTAAATGCTGTTGAAGGTGCGCTGGCATCTCCACTGTTAAAAGATAGTGAGATTGAGGGGGCCAGATATATTTTATTAAATATCAGTTCGGGTTTACGTGAGGTAACGATGGATGAAGTGACCATCATTACAGATTATATCCAGGACAAGGCGGGGCTTTCTGCAGATCTGATCTGGGGTAACTGTATTGATGAAAGTCTGGAAGATAAATTATCGGTTACGATCATTGCTACCGGTTTCCAAACTACTGAACAGCGTGATGAAGAGAAAAAGAATATTAAAAAGATTTCTTTGCTTACACCTGAGGAAGCCCCTTTGGTTAGACCGGTTGAACCAGTTAATTCTTTTATTGAGCCTAAAGTACCTGCTTTTTCCAGTGAGCCTGTATTAAAAGCTAAGGAAGGAACAAAACAATCAGACCTCTTTGGCGATCTGTTCAATGTGAACAGGAACCGCAGTGTTGAAGAGCCGGAAAATGTAATTGTAAAACATGCGCTGATCCAGGAAGAAACTCCTTTGGATGAAACACAACAGGATGCCGGTTTTGAATTCGAGATTAAGGTTGCGGAAACAGATTTTGTATTTGAAACACCTGCAACGGTATTTAACAATGATACCGTTCCACAAAAAGAAGATATCATTGAGGCAGGTGCTGATGATGATAAAAGCGATGAATCGATAGAAGATCAGTTAAAAAAATCAAAAGAAAGAATTTTAAGGTTGAAAGACCTGAGCATGAAGCTGCGAACCAGTAATGGTTTACAGGAGTTAGAGAATGAACCTGCTTATAAACGTAAGCAAATGCAGTTACAGCAGGTTCAGCATTCATCTGAATCACAGGTTTCCCGATTCACTTTAAGTAACGATGAAGATGGGGCAACCGAGATCAGACCAAATAACTCTTTCCTGCACGATAATGTTGATTAATTTATCATCATTATAAAATAAAAAGCCTTAACAATAACCTGTTAAGGCTTTTTGGTGTCAATATACCAGCTTTACAACTACTGGTCAGCAATCGCTGATTATTGTATATCAGGTATATTAAAACTAACTTTGCAAAAAAATAATAACTTAAAATACATATAACATTGGATATTTTTGAAAAGATAGCAAAACACATGGGGCCGATAGGACAACATCACAAATGGTCTCATGGATATTTCTCATTTCCTAAATTAGAAGGCGATATAGCTCCCCACATGAACTTTCGTGGCAAGGAGCACCTGGTATGGAGTTTGAACAATTATTTAGGTTTAGCAAACCATCCAGAGGTTAGAAAAGCAGATGCCCAGGGGGCTGCCGATTTTGGTATGGCCTATCCTATGGGAGCCAGAATGATGTCGGGGAACTCTAAGTACCACGAACAACTGGAACAGGAGCTTGCTGCATTTGTAGGTAAGCCGGATGCATTTTTATTAAATTATGGCTACCAGGGTATGGTTTCCATCATTGATAGCCTGGTTGACAGAAATGATGTTATTGTATATGATGCGGAATCTCATGCCTGCATTATAGATGGTTTGCGTTTGCATATGGGCAAGCGTTTTGTGTATAAGCACAATGATATTGACAGTGCCCGTAAGCAGCTGGAAAGAGCTACGAAACTTGTTGAACAAAGTGGTGGCGGAATATTAGTGATTACCGAAGGTGTATTTGGTATGTCTGGAGCACAGGGTAGGTTAAAAGAACTGGTTGATTTAAAGCAGGAATTTAATTTTCGTTTGTTGATCGATGATGCGCATGGATTTGGTACAATGGGACCTACAGGTGCCGGTACACATGAAGCTCAGAATTGTATTGATGGGGTTGACGTTTATTTCGGCACTTTTGCGAAATCAATGGCCGGTATTGGTGCCTTTGTAGCCTCTACAGAAGAAATGACTAATTTTTTCAGGTACAACATGCGTTCTCAGACCTTTGCCAAGGCATTGCCAATGCCTATGGTTATAGGATTGTTAAAACGCCTGGAGCTGCTTAAAAACAATCCTGAGTTGAGAGAGAAATTATGGAATGTGGCTACTACACTTCAAAAAGGATTAAGAGCACGTGGTTTTGATCTTGGGGTTACAAATACTATGGTTACTCCGGTTTTTCTGAAAGGTGAATTGCTGGAGGCTACAGCTTTAACTATGGATCTTCGTGAAAACTACGGGATATTCTGTTCTATTGTGGTGTATCCGGTTATTCCTAAAGGTTTGATTGAACTGAGGTTGATTCCAACTGCCGTTCATACACTGGAAGATGTTCAGCGTACGCTGGATGCGTTTAGCGAGGTTTCAGATAAACTGAAAAGCGGCTATTATAAAGAAAATCAGTTCTCTATAGCATAATATTTATAAAAACAAAAAATGCCCTTTATAGCTTTTAAAGGGCGTTTTTTGTTTTTGTTGTTTTTTAATCTACTGTAAATCAGTAAGATGTGATATTAAAATTAAGGTTGAGTGTTTATAAACCCGCATAATGTGGAAAAAAACACGGTTTTTGCCTATTTATTTGTTAATGTAAAAATTCTTTTATTAAAATAAACATCTTACTTTAGTAACAGAGTATTAATCAAAACCTTAAAAAACTAAAAGGAGTAAATTAACGATGAAAAAATTTAATGAAGTAAAGGAACTTGTTGCTGCCTTGGAAGCAGATGCAGACAAATTCTACAACAAGGCAAACAGTGCCGCAGGAACCCGTGTACGTAAAGGTATGCAAGACCTTAAAAACCTTGCCCAATCTATCCGTCTGGAGATTCAGGACACGAAAAACAAAGGCTAACCGGCTAAATTGTTTTGATGAAAAAACGCCCCGGTAACCCGGAGCGTTTTTTTTATGCTGTAATTCTGGTTGTTTCTGCTGTAATGGCTTTTCTAAGTCCATCAGAAACCCCTACCAGGGGCAGTCGTACATAATCGTCACACACGCCCAACTGTTTTAATGCAGCTTTTACACCTGCCGGATTCCCTTCTGCAAACATCATTCTTGTAAATTCAATTAAATCCAGATGCTTAGGTAATGCGGCAGTGTAATCACCTTTAAGCGATAGCCTGATCATGTCGGATAACTGTTTTGGCAAAGCATTTCCGATAACAGAAATTACACCAACAGCACCCAACGAGATCATAGGCATGGCTACAGGATCATCACCGGAGATCAATAAAAAATCAGCAGGTTTGTCGCGCATGATCTGGTTAAACTGATCAAAACTACCTGAAGCCTCTTTAGTGCCAATGATATTTTTACAGTCTGCTGCCAGTCTGCATGTCGTTTCCGGACTTACATTGCTGGCTGTGCGTCCTGGTACGTTATACAATAGTACAGGTAGCTGGCTGCTTTCACTTATTGCTTTATAATGTTGATATATGCCTTCCTGGGTAGGTTTATTGTAATATGGACTGGCTGATAAAATGGCATCATAGCCATTTGTTTCAAAGATTTTAATACTGTTTATCACTTCTGCGGTATCATTTCCACCTATCCCTGCAACAAGGGGAAGCCTTCCGTTATTCACTTCAGCAGTAAATTCCCATATCTTCTTCTTTTCTTCTTTATTCAAAGTTGAGGCTTCTCCTGTAGTACCTAATGATACCAGATACTCTACCTTTCCGTCAATTAAATGATTGATGAGCCTGTTTAGCCCATCATAGTCTACCGTTCCATCTGCGTTAAAAGGCGTAACCAATGCTACTCCCGTTCCGTGAAATTTGTTCATTTTTTATTCTTTACTTCAATAGCTCTAATAAATCCTCCTGCGAAATAAGCGGGACATTTAACTTTTTCGCTTTTTCGAGTTTAGATGGCCCCATGTTATCTCCGGCAACAAGATAATTAAGTTTTGCAGAGATCCCGCTTAAAATCTTACCACCATTACTTTCAATCATGTCTTTGAGTTCTTCTCTGCTATAATTCTCAAAAACGCCCGAAATTACGAATGTTTTTCCAGTTAATTTATCACTTTGCAGTGTAATTTCATTTTCTGCGACTTCAAATTTTAAATTGTATGATTTTAGAAGGTTTATTTGATGTAAATGTTCTGCTTTGCCAAAATATTCAATAATACTTTCCGCTATACGCTGGCCAATTTCATCTATTGCTGTCAATTCTTCCAGGCTTGCTGAAGCAAGCTTGTCAACATTTTTTACACCATAAGCTAGTTTTTTAGCCACTGTTTCACCTACATACCTTATTCCAAGGCCAAATAATACTTTCTCAAAGGGCATTTGCTTAGAAAGCTCAATTCCATGCAGCATATTTTCAATAGATTTCTCACCAAAACGTTCCAGCGTTTTCAGTTCCTCTGCTTTTTCATGTAAGGTATAGAGGTCACTGATGTGGGCAATTAATCCGCGCTGATAAAAGGTTTCGATGGTCTCGTCGCCGAGGCCATCAATGTTCATGGCCTTTCTGCTGATGAAGTGCTGGATTTTTCCAATGATCTGTGGCGGACAGGCCTCATCATTCGGACAGTAAAAAGCCACTTCACCTTCTTTTCTGATCAGGGGCGTAGCGCATTCCGGACATACGGTAGGATATATAATCTTAAGTGCCCCGGCCTTGCGTTTATCCAGGTTTACGTTCATGATTTTTGGGATGATCTCTCCGCCTTTTTCAACAAAGACGCTGTCCCCCTCGTGTAAGTCCAGCCTTTCTATTTCATTGGCATTGTGCAATGTTGCCCTTTTTACGGTTGTTCCGGCAAGTTGTACAGGTTTCAGGTTGGCAACAGGGGTAACGGCACCAGTCCGGCCCACCTGGTAGGTTACCTTATCCAAAATGGTTTCGACTTCCTGTGCTTTGTATTTATAGGAAATGGCCCAGCGTGGAGATTTGGCCGTAAAGCCCAGTTCCTGTTGCTGTGCATAGCTGTTTACCTTAATTACAATTCCGTCTATGTCATAAGATAATTTGAAACGTTCGTTCTCCCAGTGTTTTATAAATGAGCGTACATCTTCAATGCTATTGGTCAGTTTGGTATGTTCACAAACATTAAATCCCCACCTCTTTAGTGCCTGTAAGCTTTCCCAATGAGTTTTAAAATAATTTTTGTCTGTATTTAGTGAATAAAGGAAACAATCCAGGGGACGTTTGGCCACTTCCTTAGAGTCCTGCATCTTAACGGTTCCGGCCGCAAAGTTCCTGGGATTGGCATATTGGACCTCGCCAAGTTCCTCGCGTTCCTTATTTAACCTTTCAAAGGCAGCACGGTGCATAAAAATTTCACCCCTGATTTCAAATAGAGGGGGTACATCTCCTTCTTTTAACTGATGTGGAATAGTATTTATGGTTTTTACATTGGCGGTCACATCGTCGCCTTTGGCACCATCTCCGCGTGTTACTGCTCTAACCAGTTTTGATCCATCGTAGGTAAGGCTGATGGAAAGTCCGTCGAACTTAAGTTCACAAACATATTCGAAACTTTCACCTATGGCTTTTTTGATGCGTTCATCAAAGTCGCGGAGGTCCTGTTCATTGTAAGTATTGCCAAGTGATAGCATTGGCCATTTGTGCGGAACCGTGGTGAAAATTTTCGTAATGTCGCCGCCAACTTTCCGGGTAGGCGAATTGGGATCTGCAAACTCGGGGTATGCAAGCTCCAGTTGTGCAAGTTCTTCCAGTTTTTTATCAAAAGTGTAATCTGCAATGGTGGGCATTGCCAAAACATAATAATTGTAACTGTGCTGGTTAAGCTCCTTAACCAAGGCATCCATATTGGTTTTTACTTCAGATCCTGACATATTGCGAAGATACAAATTAGCTGAGCAGCTGATTTAGATTTAGGGGAATTTTTTAGGATAATTCCTTTTCAATATCACTATAAACAGAAAGGTAATCGGTCTGAATACTTTGTTTAAATATTTCCAGCTGCTGGGTTAACCGGGCCAGCTGTGCCTCAGTAAATGGGTTATTCCACAGGCGCATGCAGATCCGGTTTAGTGCATAAGAAATGTTTTCAATTTTTTGGTAACTGAATAAATATCTGCTGGAGATGAAATTATTCAGGAACTTAAAAAATACTGTTGTATCATCTAAAGAACAGGCACGAAGAAAGTCATCCAAAGCAGATTGGTCGGCTTTGCCCAGCTGCTCATAAAAACTATTAATGCTGATGACCCCATTTACAGTTAACAGGTGATCTAAAATCAGTTCAAGACCTATATGTGCCAAAAAGAAGGGTTTAACAGGGCTATCTTCGCAGATTGGAACAATCAGCTGTTTGAGGCTATTGGTATAGTACTGAAAAAAATGTGAGGAATGAAAAATCCGGTCTACCTCAATATGTCTTTCCCAGCCTTTTAGCATAGAAATTTGCTGTGCCTGCGCATTAAAAAGATGTTTAACCTTGAGCGGATATAGATTGTAATCTTTTTGTGCATTTTTTATGAAATCTGGCAGTACAACTCCCAATACCATATTTTCATCTGGATTATTTCGCTCAAAATAAAAATGGGATAGGAAGTTCATAAGGCTAAATTAGCGAATTTTTGTTCGAAAAGCCATTTTTAACCACCGCTCAAATTTAAGGATAGCCCAGCTTTTCCTATATTTGCGCACAAATTAGATTAAGATGACCAATTTTGTAGAAGAGCTACGCTGGAGAGGCATGTTGCAGGATATGATGCCTGGTACTGAAGAAAAATTGAATGAAGGAATGACTGCGGGGTATATTGGTTTCGATCCTACTGCCGACTCATTGCATGTAGGGCATCTTACGCAGATCATGACACTTATCCATTTTCAGCGTGCGGGGCATAAGCCTTATGCACTGGTGGGAGGGGCAACAGGAATGGTAGGCGATCCCTCAGGTAAATCAGCCGAAAGGAACCTGCAAACAGAAGATATGGTTGAACATAACCTGGCAGGCATGAAACGTCAGCTTTCAAGATTTTTGAAATTTGAAGCTGCCGGCAACGGAGCTGTAATGATCAATAATGCCGATTGGTTTAAAGATATGGGCCTGTTTGATTTTATCCGGGATATCGGCAAACACATCACGGTAAACTATATGATGGCAAAGGATAGTGTTAAAAGGCGTCTTGAGGGAGATTCAGGTTTGTCATTTACAGAGTTTTGCTACCAATTGATCCAGGGTTATGACTTTTATTATTTATGGAAACATCACAATTGTCTGGTCCAGATGGGTGGTTCCGATCAGTGGGGCAATATCGTTACCGGAACTGAACTGATCAGAAGAAAAGATGCCGGAACAGCTTATGCCATTACCACCCACCTGATTAAAAAAGCAGATGGGACAAAATTTGGTAAAACCGAGAGTGGTGCAGTATGGCTGGATGCAGAAAAAACATCACCCTATAAGTTTTACCAATTCTGGTTAAACGCATCAGATGATGATACAAAAAAATGGATCAGGATTTTTACGTTAAAAACAAAAGAGGAGATAGAGACGCTGGAAAATGAGCACAATGCTGCTCCACATCTGCGCATACTGCAAAAGGCGCTTGCCGAAGATATCACCATCAGAACGCATTCTGAAGAAGCACTGGAAACAGCATTGAAAACCTCAGATTTTTTGTTTGGCAATGGCTCACTGGAGTTTTTTAAAACCCTATCTGTTGCACAGGTATTTGAGATATTTGAAGGGATTCCCCAATTTGCCATTTCAAAGGATGAACTGGAGCAAGGTATAGATGCAGCTACACTACTGGCTGAAAAATCAAGTGTATTTGCCTCTAAAGGAGAAGCCAAGAAACTGATACAAGGTGGTGGCGTATCCATAAATAAGGAAAAATTAAAAGACCCGACGGATCAGTTGAGTGCAACTGATCTTTTAAACGGACAGTTCATTGTTGTTCAGAAGGGTAAGAAGAATTATTACCTGTTGACTGCAAATTAAAGTGCGCTTAACCATTTTCGGTTGCTGCTGGGTAAAAGAGCAGGATAACTTTGATTATCGGACAAAAAGTATTATATTTGTATATAATGTCTGATGGGTATGAAAAAGAAAGCAGAAACACGTACTGAACTTGCCGAACCGGCAGTAGCTTATGGGGCTTTGAACCCAACCTCACTGGTGGGTTTATTGGGCAGCAGCTATGCCACATCAACAGATTTTGATTTGCTAAACCTTGCACGTAAAGGCGTTTCTAAAAAAGCGTTGTTAAGTTTAGCAAAGCAAATATCGCTTACCATACAGGAGGTAGCGGGTATCATGCACATTTCAGAACGAACTTTACAACGTTATACCCCTGCTACTTTAATCAAAACAGAACATGCAGAAAAGGCCATAGAGCTGGCCAGGTTATACCAGCGTGGTACTGAAGTTTTTGGTACCATTGATAACTTTAACGACTGGATGAAAACCCCTAATTATACCTTAAACGGTGAGGCTCCCTTAAACCTGCTGGATACTTCTATAGGCTTTGAACTGATTTTGCAAACCCTTGGCCGTATAGAGTACGGTGTTTTTAGCTAATGTTGCTTTACCGTATTTCGCTTTGTAAAAGAGCTTTGGATGTAAGTGGCACCGGAGCAAAATTATTTGGTGGCCGCTGGAACAGTGTAGGTATTCCGGTGTTGTACCTTGCCAGCAGCAGGGCATTGGCTGCACTGGAAGTACTGGCCCATTTAACTACAGTACAGGACCCAGAAACTTTTTGTGTTACCATTTTTGATGTTCCGGCAAGCAGTATTCAAACCATAGAAAAAGAGTTGTTGCCTAAAAACTGGAACAGTTACCCCTCCCCATCCTTATTGAAAAAGCGGGGCGATGCTTTTGCTAAGGCAAATGAGGCTTTGTTGTTAAAAGTTCCCTCTGCAATTGTAGAAGATGAATACAATTATATTTTAAATGTTAACCATCCGCTCTCCCTCAAAGTTAAGATCATCGATAGTAAACCCTTTTTATTCGATAAACGTTTACACTAGCTAACCAGTGGGTTATGTGCTAATTAACAAGCAGGTTACAACCTCTGATGTCGGCGTCGTCAAAACGGCCCAGGACCTCAAATGAACCATCAGTAAGCAAACGTCCGAGGTCCTGAGTCGCGATAAATGAGCAGGAGTGGAGATTGGCCAGATCTATTATATTGATGCCGCCTGTTTTGTTATTGCTAACTAAACTCAATGGATCATTGGTGTCGCGCAGGTAGATTTTCATCCATGGGGGGCAGTTAAAGATACCCTTTCCATAGGAGTAAGCCTGAGAAAGGAGCTCCGTCATACCGTATTCGCTATGAATAGCATTAACACCAAAACCCTTTTGCAGGAACTGATGTAATTCTTCACGCACCATTTCCTTTCTTTTCCCTTTCATGCCACCTGTTTCCATAACAATCAATTCTGGAAAATCAACCTTGTATTCTTCAACAAAATCGAGCAGGGCGTAGGTAACCCCTATAAGTATTGTTTTTTGATGACTTGATTTTAATTCCTGAAGCTTATGGTACAGTTCAGAATGATTGTGCAGGAAATAACCACTGTCGCCGTGCATGCTTTGTTTTAACAGGGCATCAACCATATATATGAGCGATGAACCATCCCGCTCAAGGTAGGAGGGCAAAAGGGCAAGGAGGCAGGTGTTGTCAATATCGCCATAAAACTGTTTAAAAGCTTTATTGAAGCTTTGTTCGTAAAGATTGACCTGGGTTACCAGGTGCTTGCTTTGAACCATCCCTGTAGTGCCCGAGCTGCTGAATGTAATTTCGGGCTGATCGGTTGAACTCAGTACTTCGTGTGTTTTGAAAAAGCTGATGGGCAGGTAAGGTATTTGTGCAGTTGTGCTAACTCCTGAGGGATCTATTCTCAGGTTTCCAATATACGCTTTGTATACCTGACAGTTTTCGGCCTGGTGCTTAAATACGGCAAGGCTGGCTTTTTCAAACTCCTGCGTATTGCTGATAGAAAAAATTTGTTGGGTCAGATCAGTCACGCCACAAAAATACGCAACAATTTTTAATTAAGAATTCGTTTTCTTTATCAGTACGGCTTTCCTGAAATGGTAGCCGCAATAGCCACTGACTCCGGCAGTAAAAGCACCAAGTAGTGAACTAAGGAGCAGGATGAGAAGCCAGGACTGTACACCGAACATTTCGGCAATACGGCCTGCAAGCAAATTGTTGTTGGGCAGGCTTTTAAAAAGTGCCATCCCTGTCCACAGTAACAAAATGGCAAAAAATGGTGCCCATAAGGATATTTTACCTGTTTTGCCTATTAAACCGCAGGTAGCAAACGAGATGACAACAATGACCCACCAGGGTAAGACCATTTGGAGCAAAAAAGAAAGTATAACGATTACTATAAAAACCATGTCGCTATTTTTTTGATATTTTTAACTGAGAAATTATTTTGGCAGTAGGGTCGTCGTGCGACTGCATAAAGAACAGGTCGTACAATTTTCCGTTTGCCCAGGTATCGATCATGTTATCATAGAAAGGGCTGCCAGGGTTGCCTGATTGTCCACCTGGAAATACACCATGTCCTTTTGGGGTTTTACCCAATTCAATTACCATTCTCCATGAGGGGCCATTGCTTTCACTTAATGCATTAATGGTCATTTTTCCACCCCCTGTTACCAAAACTTTTGATCCGAAACCCGGTATTTTGGCCAGATGCGGTACATTGGTATGCTTAAAGTTACCCCACTCCCAGGATTTGCCTATTGGACCATATTTTCTTTCCAGGCTGTCGCAGCTGTATCTGAAGGCTTCGTTAACTAAGTCTGACAAGGTTTCTTTTACAGGAGTATTGATGTTATCGATCCATTTAGAATTGGGCTCGTTCAGGATGAGCTGTACGGTCCTGTCGCGTGATGGGTACCGCATTGGGATATTGCTGACGGTAAACTCATCATCCCAGATATTGAACTGCAGACGTTTGGTCCACAGATCGAACACACTTGCTGCCAGTGACTTTGCATCGTAAAATTTATTCCAGGAAGTAACTATGCTAAGTGCTTCTTTTTGTGTAGCGTTGAGTTTGTTCTTGTCAACCATGACCAGGATTGCAGGCAGGATATTCTGGGCATGAATGCTGTAACTATCCGTTTGCATATTGATGATACTGTCGGCCGTAGCTTTATTCATGGCTGTTAAACGGTCGTTAATGCGTTTGCCGCGTTCATACGGACTAAACTCCCAGTTGATATAATAAGGATAGCTTGGGTCTGTAGAACTCTGGTTGGCCGAGCTTACAAAATTTCTCGGCGGGTTTTTAACGGTAGGGTTCTGTGAAGAAGGAATCCATCCCTGCCAGTCGTTTTTAGGGTCTGAGCCATCCAGTATAAACTTACCCTGGTCTTTCCATTTAAGCGGAAATTTGCCATTTGCAGTAATGGCAATATCATTTTCGGCCGAAGCAAAGATAAAATTCTGTGCCGGTGCAGTATAAAAGGTAAGTGCTTTGCGGTAATCGGCATAATTTTTCCCCCTGTTCAGCAAGTAAAAAGTTTTGAGTTCATTTGATTTTTCATGGGCAATCCAGCGAAGTGCGTTGCCTACAGGAATATTTTTTGCTTTGGGGAAATCTGTTTTCTGTAAATATACTACCGGACCATGGTGCGTATAAATTACCGTATCAATAATATTTTTATCGTTCCTGACTACAATTTTTTCGAGTCGGCTGCTGGTATTCTTCCATTGGTTGTTGTACCAGTAATTTTTATGCGTATCGTCTTTGAATTTAACCTGGTAAAAATCCAGCACATCAGCGGCTACATTGGTTACCCCCCAGGCGATATCCTTATTAAAGCCAATAATGATGCCCGGCGCACCGGGAAGGGACACACCGTAAGCATTTAAGCCGGGGGCATGTAGCTGAATCTGGTACCAAATGGAAGGAAGGGTTAAATCCAGGTGAGGGTCATTTTCAAGAATCGGATAACCCGAAGCGGTTTTTTCACCCGAAAGTGCCCAGTTGTTGCTGCCTATACCTTCTTCTTTTTGCCTGGTTTTTATTGTTGCCGTTACTGCTTCGTTAAACAAGGCAGGTGCTGGGGGTATTGGCAGGGGTGTAAAATCCCATTTTGTGCCAACAGGTATAATCGGATCTTCTTTGAAGGGATAATCTGGAAAAAGATCTTTTACTACATCTGTGCCAAATTTCTTTCTGATGTTGGTCATATAAAATTCATCGGATCCCATGGCCAGAACGGCCGACATTTGCTTTAAAAGCAAGGCACATTTAATGGGTGTCCAGTCTTCCGGCTTAAAATCAAGTATCTTATATTCAATAGGCAACTGGGATCTGGACAAAGAATGTATATAGGCATTGATACCCGCAGTATAAGCCAGGATCATTTCTTTTGATTGTGGGTCGGCCATCATTCCCTCTAAGGAGTTTTCAGCACCATAAACCATTCCCATCCGGCGCTGGTATTTATCCAGTTCTATTGCTTTTTTACCCACAACTTCCGATATTCGGCCCGCGGCAAAACGGGTTTGAAAATCCATTTGCCATAAACGGTGCATGGCCGTAACGTAGCCTTGTGCAAAATATACATCATGGTCATTTTGAGCAAAAATATGGGGGATCATCCGATCGTCAAAGGCGATATCAACATTTTGATACGCACCTTTCAGGACAATTTTATTTTGGGCTTTAACCGCAGTACGTTCGGCATTTTGCCAGAAACCGGTAAAGGGATTCAGAAATTTTAAAATGGGTGGCAGGTCTCCAAATTTTGTATTAAGTGTATAAGCCAGCACTATTGGGATTAAAACGCAAATGAAAGCCTTTATTTTATTTATCATAACTCGTTGAAAGTATATTGTCTTATAAATTTAACAGCTGTAATTATTGCTATGGCAATTTAACACAAAACTTAATTGAAATGCAACGAAAATTAGATTTTGTGAATGAAATATTTAACCGAATAGAATTTGTTAATATCAAAAAATTTATTAAGTTTATGTTAAAATCAAACTAAATATAATAACGTATGAGGAAAATGTTTACAAAAGCGATTTTTACACTTTTGCTAGCTATTACCGGATTTACGGTATATGCCCAAAGTGTCGTGGTTAGTGGCTTGGTTACCGATAAGCAGACTAAACAACCAATACCAGGTGTTGGAATCACAGTAAAAGGCACTACCAGCGGCACTGCTACCGGTGCAAATGGCAGATATTCGTTTAGTACAAGTCAGAAACCCCCATTTGTCCTCGTTATTTCTTTCCTGGGTTATGCATCAATAGAGCAGGAGATTACCGGTAATACATCTGATTTGATTGCCGAACTGGAACCTACGGCAATTTTGGGACAGGAGGTTGTTATTTCAGCTTCGAGAACTCCTGAACGCATCCTGGAATCACCCGTAACCATTGAAAGAATTGGTGCTGCGGCAATTAAGGAACTGCCCAGCGCTTCTTTTTACGATGCACTTACCAGTTTAAAAGGGGTAGAAGCGAGTACGCAAAGTTTAACTTTTAAATCTATCAATACCCGTGGGTTCAACTCTAACGGCAATACCCGCTTTAATCAGTTTGTTGATGGAATGGACAACCAGGCACCCGGATTAAATTTCTCTGTGGGCAATATTATTGGTTTGTCGGAATTGGATATAGACAATGTGGAATTGCTGCCTGGTGCTTCCTCTGCTTTATATGGTGCCGGGGGAATCAATGGTACATTGTTAATGACTTCAAAGAACCCCTTTAAGTATCCGGGCGCGAGTTTCCAGTTCAAAACTGGGGTAAACCATGTAAATGACGACAATTCTGCAGTACAGCAGTTTAACCAGCTTGACGTGCGTGTGGCCAAAGCCTGGAACAACCGCTTTGGTTTTAAAGCTACCTTTTCTTATCTGCAGGCAAAAGACTGGTTCGGAAATGATTCCCGGAATTTTGACCGGGTAAATAATGTTTTAAAACCAGGAGACAGAAATTCAGACCCGAACTATGATGGTATCAACGTTTATGGCGATGAAGTGAGCCAGAATATGCGCAACCTGGTACAGGGAAGCATAGAGCCTGCAATCCGGGCTGGAATATTACAGGCATCGGGCAACCAATTCGACCCGAGGCTTGCGTTGGGTAATGTTCCCGCAGGATCAAGTTATCCTGTTTATTTAAATTTTATCAATACCAATGTGCCTGCTGCACTTCGTCCCGCAGTTATCAATCAATATCTCCCTTTTTATTACGGCCTTACCTACCCTGCATTATTACCTAACCAATCTATTTCCAGAGATGGTTATAATGAAGCAGATCTGGTAGATTACAATACAAAATCTTTAAAAGCTTCAGGTTCATTTAATTATAAGATAACCAGTACGATAGAAGCAATAGCGCAACTAACATGGGGAAGTGGAACTTCTGTATATACAGGTGCCGACCGCTATTCTTTGCGCAACTTTAGTATTGGTCAGTATAAACTGGAACTAAAAGGTGAAGATTTCTTTTTAAGAGGTTATACCACACAGGAACGATCTGGTGATTCTTATATCTCTTCCGTTTTGGGTGTGTCTATTAATGAAGTAGCAAGCCCCAACAATACCTGGTTTCCGGCTTATATTGGTAGTTTTATAGGTGCACGGTTGGGCGGCCAATCGGTAGATGCGGCACATGGAACGGCCAGGACAGCTGCAAACAGCACAGGACGGGGACGTCTTTTGCCCGGAACTGTTGCCTTTGAAAATGTCAAAAATCAAATCATGAATACGAACATCAGTGCTACCAATATCAATCTCACTGATCCTTCAAAGAGTGTATATGGGGCAAGGTTTGACGATAAGACCAATTTGTATCATTATGAAGGGATGTATAACTTCAGCAATGCATTAAATAATGTAGTTGAACTGCAGATTGGCGCTTCGTCAAGGCTGTATCAGCTGCGTTCAGGTGGAACTATTTTTGACGACCTTAACGAAGACCTGAACATCAATGAATACGGAGCTTTTGCCCAGCTGGGTAAGAAACTATTTAAGGATAAGTTTAAACTGACTTTTGCCGGGCGGTATGACAAGAGCACAAATTTTGAAGGCAGGTTTACGCCAAGGATTACAGGGGTGCTCACTGTAGCCGAAAACAACAACATCCGTGCTTCTTATCAGACAGGATACCGCAATCCGACTACCCAAAACCAATATATCGATCTTTCTGTACTTGGCGGAGCTACACGGCTTATTGGTGGTTTGCCAAGAAGTTTGAACAAATATAATCTGTATGCCGATAAAGGTGTTTTAAGGAAAGATTATACAGCTTACCTGGCTTCTGTAGCATCAAGCCCAACCAATACAGGTGATCCAAGTTTATTGGTACCCTATACATTTGATGCCAAAGGGCTGCGTCCTGAAAGTGTACAATCTTACGAATTGGGATATAAAGGCTTGATCAGTAAACAATTGCTGATAGATGCTTATGGATATTACAATACCTATAAAGATTTTATCACTGCCATTACACTGTTCAGGGGCGGTACAAGTTATGGTGTGCCGGTAAATGCAGCAGGTAATGTAAATACTTATGGGGCAGCATTAGGGCTGGATTATTTGTTGAATAAATATACTTTGAGCGGAAACGTTTCCTATAACCAGATCGGTGATTTGCCGGCCGATTATGACAATGACTTTAATACACCTAAAATACGTTATAACCTGGGTCTTGCGAACAGGGAGATCATTAAAAATGTGGGTTTCAATGTTCAGTACCGCTGGCAGGGTAAATATCACTGGTTCTCCTCTTTTGTAGTAGGCGATGTGCCGGCTTTTTCTACATTTGATGCCCAGGTTAATCTAAAGGTTCCTTCGGTCAATTCGATGATCAAGATTGGGGGGTCAAACATTTTAAATAAATATTACGTTACCTCTTTTGGTAACCCTGCAATAGGTGCACTTTATTATGTATCCTATACGTTTAATCCTTAAAACATTTATTTTAAACAGGATAAGCCCTGGCAGTAATGTCGGGGCTTTTTTACGGCCCCAATTTTATCTTATAATAATCCTTTGGTTTTAATAGAAATTTTAACACCTTAGTTGTACAAAGTACACGAAGTAAATCTGTCGTGTTTCTACATAAGGGGGTTTTCATGGAAGAATTAGACAAACAAAACAAAGAAATAAGCGATATAAGTACCGGGGAAGTGGTTGAAGAAATTGTTCAGCATTTAAATAATCCTGTTTCGGGCCCGAAACCAATTGTAAAAAAATACCTGAGCACCGTAGAACAGGTATATACAGAAAGTAACAAGTTTTATTTTTCCGACGGTGACGCACGTGTAGAAATCAGGGTAGTTAGCGATGAGATCATCAGGGTAAGACTGGCACCACATGGTGTTTTTCTGGATGATTTTTCCTATGCAGTACCGGTGGTAGACCAAAAGGTGACTACATTTAAAATGGAGGAACAGGAAGCGTGTTATTCAGTTTCTACCAACACCATTACCTGTAAAGTTAGAAAAAGTGATTTTCACATTTCCTTTACCGACAATCAGAACCAGATGGTCATGAGCGAGGATGAATCGCCGATGCACTGGGAAGAAAATATTGAATTTGGCGGTTATTATGTATATGCGACCAAGAAGTGCCTTCCTGATGAGAATTTTTATGGACTGGGCGATAAATCGGGAAACATGAACCTGCGTGGGCGTCATTTCCAGAACTGGAACACTGATGCTTATTCTTTTGGCTGGGACCAGGATCCTTTGTACCGTACCATTCCTTTTTATACAGGTGTTCACCAGGGAGCGGCTTATGGAATATTTTTCGACAACACTTTCCGTTCTTATTTCGATTTTGGAAAAGAAGACAGCGCCAAGACCAGTTTCTGGGCCGATGGGGGTGAACTTCAGTATTATTACATACATGGCCCGCACTTGATGGATGTAGTAAAAAGATACCAGAGCCTGACAGGAACACATCCTATGCCGCCAAAATGGGCCTTAGGTTATCACCAATGCAGATGGAGTTATTATCCTGAGCAGAAAGTAAAAGAGATTGCAGATGGCTTCAGGTCAAGAAACATTCCATGTGATGCCATTTATCTCGACATAGATTATATGGACGGTTACCGTTGTTTTACCTGGAACAAAAACCATTTTCCAGACCCTAAAAGAATGATCAAAGAACTGGCAAATGATGGTTTCAAAACAGTTGTAATGATAGATCCGGGAATTAAGGTAGATGATAATTACTGGGTATTCAAAGAAGGGAAAGCCAATAACTATTTCTGTCGCAGAAGTGATGATTATTTTATGGAAGGCCATGTTTGGCCGGGCAGGTGCCAGTTTCCGGATTTTACCAATCCAACCGTTCGCGAATGGTGGGGTAAACTGTATAAAGAACTGGTTGATATAGGTGTTGCAGGAGTTTGGAACGACATGAACGAGCCTGCTGTATTTGGCTCTGGCACTTTTCCTAATGATGTCAGGCACAATTATGATGGGTATAGAGGGTCGCACCGCAAGGCTCATAATGTTTATGGCATGCAGATGGTGCGTTCTACTTACGACGGACTTAAAAAGTTAATGCGCAATAAACGCCCTTTTACCATTACCCGTGCCGGGTATTCGGGCATGCAGCGGTATGGCTGCGTGTGGACGGGCGATAATGTGGCTACATGGGAGCACCTTAAAATTGGTAATATTCAGTGTCAGCGCATGTCTATTTCGGGGGTGCCATTTTGCGGAACGGACATTGGTGGTTTTAGTGGTGAGCCAGATGGAGAATTGTTTACACGCTGGATACAGTTAGGTACCTTCTCGCCATTTATGCGGGCCCACTCTGCAGGAGATACAGC
Source organism: Pedobacter heparinus DSM 2366 (assembly GCF_000023825.1). Taxonomy (NCBI): domain Bacteria; kingdom Pseudomonadati; phylum Bacteroidota; class Sphingobacteriia; order Sphingobacteriales; family Sphingobacteriaceae; genus Pedobacter; species Pedobacter heparinus. Next base: position 3,923,777 of record NC_013061.1, on the reverse strand, counting down.
AGAACGTGAGCCATGGAGCTTTGGTGAGCCCTATACAAGTATTAACAGAACTTATATTGAGCTCAGGTACAGGTTAATGCCTTACCTGTACTCGGTTTTCTGGGAACACCATCGCTATGGTTTTCCTATACTACGGCCATTGGTTATGCTGGAGCAGGAAAATAGCAGCAACAGCTACCGCCAGGATGAATTTACTTTTGGCGATAAGATCCTGGTATGTCCGGTGTTGGAACAGGGGGCTGTATCGCGGATGGTATACCTGCCCAAGGGTAAATGGTATAATTTCTGGACCCACGAGGTTTTAAATGGTGAAAGCGAACATAACATTAAAGCACCTTTGGCACAAATGCCGCTATTTGTAAGGGCTGGTGCTGTAATACCCGAATATCCGGTAATGCAATATGTTGGTGAAAAGAATGTTGATGAAGTATTATTAAATGTATATTACGCAGATTATGAAGTAAATTCATTCCTTTTCGAAGATCATGGAGATACTTTTGCGTATGAGCAGGACATTTATTCAGAGAAAAAGTTTAGTGTTAAAGGTACGGAGTATCAGCTTACGATAGAACAAAGTGTTGATGGATTGTATACGCCAAATTATGAATGGTACGAGTACAACATCATTGGCTTGCCTTTTAATGTAAATAAGATTACCGTAGATGATAAAGATGTTGTTGACTATCAGTTGGATGAAAATAGTTGTCTGCATTTCAGATCAAATAAAAATTTTACCAGTATAAAAATATATAACTAATGAGAGCAGTGCTTGTCCATAGCTTATTCAGTGATTTTGATATTTCTTTATTTGTTTCAGGGAAGCACTTTAGGTTGTATGAGAAATTTGGAGCGCAGCTGATCCATGTTGAGGGGGTAGCGGGTACTTACTTTGCGGTTTGGGCGCCCAATGCCCAGGCTGTACATGTAATTGGCGATTTTAACCAATGGAACCGGTCGGCCCATGCTTTAAACAAACGCCTGGATTCATCTGGCATATGGGAAGGTTTTATCCCTGGTATAGGCAAGGGTGAGCTTTATAAGTTTTTAGTAAAAGGTTTTGACGGGCTGGAAGTAGAAAAAGGCGATCCTTATGCCAAAAGATGGGAACATCCGCCAAAAACAGCTTCTATTGTTTGGGACAATGATTACAAATGGAAAGATAAAGCCTGGTTAAATAAGCGCCCTAAATTAAATGCACTGAACAAGCCCATGTCGGTTTATGAGGTACATCTGGGATCCTGGCAGCGTGATCCGAGTGAACCTGATCGGGTGCTGACCTATATGGAAATTGCCAATAGCCTTGTTCCTTATGTGCTGGATATGGGTTTTACGCATGTCGAGTTCATGCCTTTAATGGAATATCCCTACTTCCCATCCTGGGGATACCAGATTACCGGATATTTTGCAGCAAGTTCGCGGCATGGTACTCCTCAGGAACTGATGTACCTGATCAATGAACTGCATAGAAATAACATTGCTGTAATTATGGATTGGGTGCCTTCTCATTTTCCAGGTGATTCGAATGGCCTTTACCATTTTGATGGTACGCATTTGTACGAACATTCGGATATGCGCAAAGGTTTTCATCCCGACTGGAAATCCTATATTTTTAATTACGACAGGAACGAAGTGCGTTCATTCTTAATCAGCAATGCACTGTACTGGCTGGATAAATTCCATATAGATGGGTTAAGGGTTGATGCCGTAGCTTCTATGCTTTATTTCGACTTTTCCCGCAAAACAGAGGATGCTGCCAAAAATGAATATGGGGGCAGTGAAAACCTGGGGGCTATCCAGTTTTTAAAAGACCTTAACATTGCGGTATATGGTAATTACGAAGGGGTACATACCATTGCCGAAGAAAGCAGTACTTACCCCCTCGTAACACATCCGGTACACAATGGTGGCCTTGGTTTTGGGATGAAATGGATGATGGGCTGGATGAACGATACGCTGAAATATTTCAAAAATGATCCGATCAACAGAAGGTACCATCATTATCAGCTTACTTTCAGCATTACATACGCTTTTACAGAAAACTTTATGCTTCCGTTTTCTCATGATGAAGTGGTACACGGCAAGTCATCCATGATTTATAAAATGCCTGGCGATGAGTGGCAGAAGTTTGCCAATTTAAGGGTATTGTATGCCTATATGTTTACCCAACCTGGTACAAAGCTCTTGTTTATGGGGAATGAATTTGCGCAGACCCATGAATGGGATTTTAAAAGTTCGCTGGACTGGCACTTACTGGAACACGCACCTCATATTGGTATGCAAAAAACCGTAAGGGCAATCAATAAATTATATGTTTCTGAGCCGGCCCTATTTGAGCATAGCTTTTCTGCTGAAGGTTTTGAATGGATCAATGCGGATGATGCCAGGCATTCTATTTACATCTACATCAGAAAAGGCAAAAAGGCAAAAGATACCTTAATTGTAATTTTGAACCTGACACCTGTTTACAGAGAAAATTATAGAGTTGGCCTACCATTCAGAGCCAAATGGAAGGAAATATTTAATACAGATGCCAAAGAGTTTTTTGGCAGTGGAAAGCTGAACAATAAACTGATACTTCCTGAAAAAGTAGGTTGCCACAACAGGGACTACTCGGTTGTATTGAATGTTCCACCCCTGGCGGTTACCATACTTAAACAAGGCGTTTAGTTTTTTTTCTGATCTTTAAAAGGTGATAAATACCGGATGCAGCGGCCAGTAAGAGGGTGGCGGGCAGTCCGTAGGTCTGCAGCATGCTTTGGGCAGGCTTTAATGTTACTTTTTTATCGTAGCCCATATAAATAAGTGGGTCCCAGTAATAGGGCAGGTATTCCTGTGCCTGTCTTTCTTTATTTTGCAGCCAGCTTAGTTTGGCATGGTGTAATGCCGTGCTGATTTCCTGTCCCTGCAACATGTTGCTGTAACAGGTTGCCGTAATTTCTGATGCTGCCTTGTCGTTTACGTTCCATAGTCCTGCAATAGTGCCCCCGGTACCTATTGCTGCAAATCCTCTGCTCAAACTAATAATGCCCTCACTTGCATTCATTATACCATCTGCTGTTCTGCATGCACTTAATACGATCAGGTCGGGAGCCGTTTTTCTGGCAGATAGTTCAAATAGAAACACTTCGTTGTCATTAAAGGACAAGGTGGGTTCTTTTTGCAGTCCGGAAAGGTAAGCATGTGTGCTTATATGCAATACATTTGCTTTATCAAATGCATTAAAAAAATCTTTTACACCTGCCTCTTTATCTTTCATGAAACTTCCGCCGATAATTTTCTCTATAGCCTCAGCTTCTTTGGCTACAGCAGGGATAAATTGCTTGTTTTTATTTTGATGGGTAATAAACAAACCCGAAAAATTAGGGGTTTGGATAGTTTTTTTTGCTGCCTGGTTTATCCAGGTCTGGATAGAAAAAGCATAGGACAAGGACTGGCTTCTAATAAGGTAGGGCCAGTTTGCTATGGATGGTTCGTAATTTTTATCCGTAATCAGGCCGTCAAAGGATAAATAACCAATAATTTCATCGGGTATAATGATCAGTTTATCATTTTTGTTAAATTTAAGATCACCAAGTAAAGCTCTGTAAATCTGATTTGAAGCCAAAAAGAAGGCCTCTGGCTGATTCATCATTGCTGAGGGGCCACTATGGTAATAAGTACTTACAAAATTGAAGATCGTTTTTTTTATTGCCGGGGCTGCCCGGACCTGTTTAATGTGTTTTACCCTGTTGCCGTAAATTTCTACCACATAAAGATTTTGTGTGCCTAAAAAGAACGCAATGAAATGAGCATGTGCAGGCAATTGGCTTAACGGTTCAGCGGTACGCCCAAATCCTGGACTATCTTTATTTATGATCATGGATGGATAACGTTTGGTTAAATCCTTTTCCAGCGCTTCCAGTTTAAACTTTAATACAGCATAGCGTTGTTCTGCTTCTTTAATATCCCCCTTACTTTGTAACAGTTCCCTCTCATTGTAGGCGATAGCCTGTTCAAGCTTTGCTTTTTGTTGAAATAGGGTGTCATTTGTTGAAAGCGTTAACTGCTGCTGGCTTCTTCTGATATCGTCCAACAGGGTACGGGCTTTGGCTTGCTCAATGATGTCAACAATTGCTACTGCATAGTTATGCTGTTTTGTTTTTTGAAGCAAATCAAAAGCAATGGCGATTGCTTTTTCTGCCATCTGTTTGGTCTCGGCCTGAAAGCGTTGTTTGGTTTTTACATCTGCAAGTTCAAAGCGGATCTTATCTGCAGCAAGCAGAGCGAGGCGGATGTTTTCCAGCGCTTCCTTTTCTTTTCCCAGTAAGTTAAGTGCCAGCGATTTTTGGTAAAAAACATCTACCAGACGATTATCCCCAAATATTTTTTTTAGTGGGATTTGCAGACTGTTGTCTATCAGGCCAAAGGAGCTTAAAGTTTGGTTAAAGTAATGTATGGCTTCAGCCGCCTGTTTTTGTTCCAGCTTAATCTTACCCATCTGGGTATAGGTATAAGCCTTTTCCCTTAGGCGGTTCCCCTTATAATATTGATCATTAATGCTTAAGGCCAGTTTATAATACTTCCAGGCCAAACTGAAATTATTTTTCCTGAACTGGATGTTACCTGCGGTAATGTAACTGCTCATCAGCCAGTAAGCAGTTTCGAAATCTTGCTTACGGCTCTCTTGCCGGGCAATATTCTTGCCGATCACTTTTTCGGCAAGCTCCAGTTCTTCTTTATCATTATAAATATCAGCCAGTGTATTGTCTAATAAAATTAGCTCAACAGCTGTATAGCCGGCTTTTTTTTTGCCAAGTAGAATACAGTCCTCTGCATTTTTAAAATCGCCTAAAGAACGGTAAGAGATGGCCATGTTATTATAAACAGCCACAGCTAACGAATCATTGCGCTCTTTGTTTGCATAGTCGAGCGTTTTTTGCTGAATGAAAAGCGCCTTTTCGTAATCGCCCAAACGGGTACAATTGTTTGCCCAGGGTTTCAAGACATATTCGGCTATACCCTCCACATTCAGTTTATGGTTTATATAATAATTATAAGCCAGTTCATAATAAGATATGGATTGAAGGATATTTCCGGAATACATCTGGTTATAGCCCAGGTTACTGAGGAGCATTAACCAGGCTTCTTTTTCAGGAGTATATTGCGGTTTACGCCAGCTATCCCGTTCTGTGCGCATTAAAAAAGGCAGACTTTGACTGGGGTTGTGATAACAATAATCAATCCTGGTATAGATCCATTCCGAGAGATTATCTTTTGTTTTTAAAGAATCGAGCGTTTTACGGAGATATTGGGGTATGTTTTCTGCAGGTTGTGCCACTACAAAACCAAAAAATGCTAGATAAATAAGAAGCGTACAAAACCAGGATTTAGCTATTCTCATTAAATGCCATTTTAGCTAAAATACGCTTTTTGGCTAAAATTTCCATGTTAAATAAGTAATTAGTCTGTTGTCGGATCCCTGAAAAGTATGTAAATACCTGAAGCCTATTGCAGGACCAACATGTACTTTTCCTACCTGTATGTCTGTAAACAAGGTATTCTGGAAATCATTGAAGCTATTGCTCACTTTGTTAAATGCCTGCTTAAGGGTAACCTCCTGCCTTACACCCGCAGCATTTACAATTGTATATAAGGCTGTTTTGGAAGGGGTATATTGTTCATCAATATTAAATGAGACCAGTGTACCAATTCCAGCACCGATGTACTTATTGAAATTATATCTCATTTGGAGCGGAACAATGTTGATGGTGATTACTTTACTGCGCAGCATGCTGTCTGCATATTTAAGTGTACCTTCCTGTTGCTTACCATCTATAATAACAGGAACCAGTCTGTCATTGCCCTGGGCTCTTTTAATCAGGTATTCTTTTTCTGCATATGAGCTGCCGTACAATTCTACCTGCCAGTAGTACCTGTGTGGTGCGTAGGGTGCAAGGCTTGCCCCAAAAGTGATGTTGTTTTGCCCGGAAAATGGTGTATTGCCATTTTTAAATGGAAAACCATAGCCTGCAATAATACCTGGAGACAGACCCATTTTGTATTTGCCTGTAGCTCTATTGGTATAAATTGGTTCATTTTTATCAAATACAATGGCAGCTCCACTTTTAAAAGGCAGTTTTTTTGGTTTTTCCTTAAAACCAATCCTGTATTCAATAAAACCCATAGTAGAATCTGCATCGTTAACCCCTTTCTGCTGTAGGCCAGGCAGATAGATGTTCCTGAATATAAAGTGCAAACTATCTGCTGTGCCAACTGTATCCAGACAGCTTTGATTGGCATAGGCGGTATTGCACAAGACAAGTTTGGGTTTTGAGTCGGTAATTTCTACTGAGCCTTTATTTAATACTTCTGCAATGGCTACGCCCACATCAATCTGCTTAGCAGGACCCTTGCCCGTATTTTGGAACCGTACTTTATAGGTCAGTTTTTTATTCTTTCCTGTAAAGCGAAAGTTCATCCTGCTGTTCCTGAGCATCATTTTATTAGGGTCATGAGAGGCTACGATTTGTAGTTCAAGCGTGAAAAACTCTGTTACCGCCAATGGGTTATCGGGAATAAACATGCCCGTCAGTTTTACAACGGCATTGGTGTCTTTGATCATCTCCGGGGTAGTTTTAAACTGCATGAACATGAATTTTTCTTCTCCTGCTTTCAGGTTCTCAAACTTCCAGCTTTCGATTTTCCTGTACGCAGCTGTTTTTTCCCTGATCAATGCCGTACCTTCAGGATCAAAAACGACAGCTGGCCGAGTGTATTCCGGACCATTAATCGACGCATAAAAAGGATGCTCAGTACTTACCTTTCGGGCAGCTACGGCCCCATGTTTTTCCAGGAAAGTCTTTTTTTCCTGGTTATAGGTACGGGTTTCAGCCAGTTCAAAATTATCCTTATTAAATTCTTTATCGTTAAATAAAATGGAGACCGTACCACCCAGGTTTGCCAGGCCATTCTCCATTTTATTGCGGTAGCCAAAAACCAGCATCATGTCATCGCCAGGTTTGGGCATACAATTAGTTTTGAGTTCAATTGCCCCGCCCGATTTAAAAAAGTTGGGTGCAGCTGATGTTTTAACTGCGGCCAGAACAGGCCTGTTGCTGCCAGGTTTTAAGGGTTTAGGCCTTGTTGGCGGTCGTTTGCCATCGTCATAACTGTTGGTGGCAAATAAACGGACATCATATTTTAAGGTATCCGGATAACTGTGCTGAGGTTCCTTTTCAAAAGAGAACTGCCCGTCACCAAACTCCCAGAAATAAGTATAAAAGGGTTCTGGTGCGCCGGCAATCTGACGTAAGGGGCGTAGAACAGAACTAAAAGTGACTACACCATTTTCTATTTTATGGTTAATAATGGCCGGCACGGTATCTGACGGTACAATTGCGGCCTGAACGGTTGTAGCAACCTGAGGTTGTTTAACCTGTGCACAAAGGCTGGCAGGCGCAAATATTTGCAGCAAAATGATTACCGTAAATAATAAAATAGCGTGTAACAATTTTTTCATATTTGCTAATAAATTTAATAATATAATTAATAAATCAATGCCGCTTTATAGTTAAAAGCTTTGGGCAGAGCTATTTTTGTATAATCCTGGTAGGTTTAGATTAAAACAGAAAAAAGATAAAGCCCAATAAGGGCCTTATCTTCATTGTGTGTATTGATTGGGATGCTAATAACTGTTAAGGCTGTTTATGGCAGCCTGTATTGCAGCCTCAGTAGTTTCAGTGAGGCTAAGTGTTATATTTTGATTGGCACTTATAGTGATCTCCTGTGCCGCGTAATAAAATTTACCATTTTTAATAGAAAAGGAAAACATACGTCCTTCAGAGCCAACAGGCATCATGTTGTCATAGCTTTTTACTTTATTCGGTCCATCTGGAGTATAAAGTTGGGCTACTACATTACTGCCTTTTGCACAGAAATATACATAAGTTTCTCCGGTGTAAGAATAGAAGCTTGCCATTGAACCGGGGTTGTTTAATACTTCTACCCTTACGGTGGTTTTAGGATTTGTATAGTTATAGAATACATCACAATTGATCCAGCCGAGGCTTCCAAAATTAAAGGTAAATGTATTCTGGGTGGCAGTTACATCATTAGGAACCTGACCATTGGCTTTTCTTGGTGCTGCCCAGGCCATTTGATTTTCTGCTGCAGCTACCAGGGGTTTGTCCTGCTGATCTACACCAATCCACAGTTGAGTGGCACCATCTCTTTTTGCAGGTATAGCTATTTGCACAGGTACAGCAAGGTTCTGGTCTACACTAACACCGTTCGATTTTACATCAATAAAGATAAAACCGTCTGATGCAAGTGGTGCACCTGAGGAATGATTGGTATTTGCCCCTGAAAAAATAACTGTACTTCTTTTGAGTACTTCGTAGGCTTCAACGCTGACATTTCCGGTAACAGCAACACCTCCTTTGGTTAATGAGCCAACAGGGAAAGTTACTTTTGTTCCATCTAAAAATGTAACGGTTTGAGGGAGGGATGAGGCGTTGATTTCTTTGACTTGTTTCTGGGCACCATATTTAGCGGTAAACTCTTTTGCAGTATTTACCGTCCCTCCATTCTCGTCACCTGAATTTTGTTTTTTACACGCAAAGTTTAAAGAGATCAATGCGATAAATAATGCTGATGTTAAGTTAAATGTTTTCATAATGTTTAATTTTAAAATTGCTTACTCTGTTAAGGCTTTTCAGCGTTCGCCATTGGATGATTCGATTAGATATCAAGGGCAGTTAAAAATTGTTACCCCCCTGGTTCAATTTTTTTTACTGCACTATCAAAAGAAGTTTTAAATTAGTGCCTATATGCTTCATGATATCATTCGCTAATGGCTAAACACATACATTCAGATCAGCGTTACGTTACCGGCCTGGTAAATAATGATACGGTAATAATTAACGAGATCTATAAGCGTTGTGCCGGAAAAATAAAGTCATGGATCGTTTTTAATAATGGCAGCGAAGACGATGCAGCAGATGTTTTCCAGGAAGCCCTGATGGATGTTTACCGGCAGGCCAAATACAAATCGCTTGAACTGACCTGCCCGTTTGAACCTTACATTTTATTGATCTGCAAACGTAAATGGTTAAATGAAATAAAAAAAAGATCAATTCTACCGGTAACAAATCAGGAAGAGGATTTATTACATATCGGAGAAGATACTTTTGCAAATGCAGATGAACTGGAAAATCAGGAAGCGCAATCCAAATTATTTTTCAACGCCTTTGAAAAATTAGGTGAACGCTGCAAAGAAATCATTTCATGGAGCATGAAGGGCGAGGCACAGGAAAAAGTAGCCGAAGCACTTGGTGTTACCTATGGTTACCTGAGAAAAAAGAAGTCTGAATGCATGGCATCTCTGATAAAAATGGTTCAATCAAATAAAACGGAAGAATGATGTACGAGGAGAAATTATTAACTGTTGCCCGTTACCTTGAAGGTGATATGGAGCCTCAGGAAAAACAGCAGTTTGAAACTTTACTTCAGTCGGATCAGGAACTGCAGGATTTGCTGGATGCGTATAAAAATGTTCATCAGACCTTAAAAATGAAGATTGCCCCTTCTCAGGAAGATAAGGATGTTGAAGCCACACTAACTTCTTTCGGCAAACAGTATTTTAAACAGGGGGCTATTCCTGACACTGCAAAAGATGCAAAAGTAATTTCATTAAGCAGTTATATGAAGTGGATAAGTGTGGCTGCAATACTGATTGTTGGTCTATTTGTGTGGGCGCCCTGGAACACTGATTTATATGAACGTTATGGAATAAGTAAGGAAATGTCGGTAGTAGAACGTGGTGATGGTAATAAAAATAATATTGAAAAAGCAGCTGATCTTTACAATGCCGGTGATTTTGACGCTGCTGGTAAAATTCTGGAAAAAGAATATTTAGCTGATACGGCTAATTCATTAGTAGCCTATTATTATGGGATAACCCTGATAGAAACAAATAAAGCAGATGAGGCAAGAAGGATATTGATAGGATTGTATGCCGGTAAATCTGTATTTAAATACGAGGCTGCCTATTATATAGGCTTAAGCTATCTTAAACAAAATAATCATGCCCAGGCGCTGGAATGGCTGGAAAAAATCCCTCAGGGAAGCCCTGTTTACGAAAAAGCACAGGAGCTGATCAAAAAAATACGTTAAAAAAAATCCATTTAAAGTATGGACATCCGGATGTTTAAAACCCGGATTTATACATTTTTATATTAAATTCAAAAGAGCAGGCAACCCATGCAGGCCAATCTACGTAACAGTAGGTATAGATGAATTAAAAAATTACGTGGACGAATTTATCATTCAGGAGTTAATAGCCGGTTGTAAGAAAAAAGACAGGAAATCCCAGAAAGGACTTTACCAGCTTTTTTATAGTTATGCTATGCGAATGTGTATCCGTTACGCAAAAGATAAGGATGAGGCTATAGAACTTGTAAATGACGGGTTTATGCGGGTCTTTATTCATATTCACCGTTATGAGGAAAAGAGGTCATTTAAAGCCTGGTTAAGTACAATTATGATCAATACCTCTATAGATCACTACAGGAAGCAAATAAAGCGTATTGAAATGGAAGAGCTAAATGCAAGGCACGAAATGGAGGATAAGGAGAGTATTCTTTCACATATCCATTATGAAGAGCTGATTAAACTGGTACAAAGGCTATCTGTAGCCTATCGGACAGTTTTTAACCTGTTTGCCATTGATGGATATACACACGAAGAGATTTCATCTATGCTTTCTATTTCTGTGGGTACTTCTAAATCAAATTTATTTAAAGCAAGAGAACAGTTAAAAAAGATGCTGAAACAACATCGCGATTAAAAAATAATAAATGAAACACCATTATGGAATTGAACGATAAGGAGTTTGATGCCACCTTTAGAAAAAAGGTATTTGATGCCGAGCTCCGGTTTGAGGAAGCGGCATGGGATAAGATGGAGCAAAAGCTGAGAAGGAGAGGCCGTGTGGTGTTTTTTAGAAAAGCCGGTGCTGTATGCTTATTACTTTTAGTTTTTTTGGGGGGCTATCTGATGTTTGATCGGGGATTACAGGAAAAACCAAAAACTAAAATTGCCGGACGAAGTAAACAAGAACATGTACGGTCAGGTAAAGCAACTGAGACTGCCAGGGTACCGCAAAACAAAGTTCGAATAAAAAATCAGGGGCCTAAATCTGTTTATGTAGATCAGTCTTTTTTTAAAAAGGATATTGTAATCGATTTTTCGGATAGCTTGGGGAATCAAAAAAATGAAGACCAACCTTTATACAGCAAAAAAGATAGTATAAATACAGCCTTAGCAGGAATAGGAAATCCGGATTCCGCCCAGCTAAGCTTACCCGGCACTCATGTATTACCGCCTTCGGTTGTGGCTGTAAATAAAAAACAAAAGCAGGGCCTCCGCAAACCATTTCCGGTTAGCTTATCGTTTAGTGCCGGTCCCGAATTCAATTCTTCGGGTGCGGTGTTGGGTGGAAAAACCGGTTTTAGTGCAGGTTTTGGCTTTAGCGTAGGTATTGCCAAACGCATTAGCCTTCAAACCGGGCTGAAGTACAGTATGAAGGATTATGCGGCAGAGAATTATGAGTATAAATTTAAAAGCATAAGGGCAAAAGATATCATTTCCAAAGTAGATGCCTCTTGTGCGGTGCTGGAAATTCCACTACAGGCTTCTTATACGGTGTTGGAGGATGCAGAAAAAAGTATTGACCTGAATGTTGGTATGTCGAGTTATTTTATGCTTAAAGAAGATTATACCTACAGGTACAATGCCGGATCGGGTATTGCTGACAGGTTTCAGGAATATAAAAATCGGAATCAGCATTATTTTGGTGTGGCTGATCTTTCGGCTACTTATTACGTTAAGCTAAAAAAGAAAGGATTAAAACTTGGGCTCGAACCTTATGTTAAAATACCTCTAACCGGTGTTGGTGAAGGGAAAGTAAACCTAAAATCAAGTGGCATTTCATTAAAACTACGTTATGACCTGGGCAATAAAAATAACTAACTTTTTTTTTGGCAGTTTATTGTTGCTGTTACAGTTCAATGCTGCCGGGCAAAGCTATATAGGGAAAGATGTAAAAATCACGCTGTTTTCTACTACTCCTGTAGAAGACATCAGGGCTGTAAGTGTGAGGGGCACTGCAGTACTGATAGCCAAAACCAGGGAAATTGTGGTACAGGTTCCAATCAGGACATTTGAATTTGACAGGAGATTAATGCAGGAGCATTTTAACGAAAACTATATGGAAAGTGACCAATACCCACTTGCAAAATTTAAGGGTACCATAGATCAGGGTATTGATTTCACCAAAGATGGGACATATAGTGTTACTGTAAATGGTACACTTAGTATGCATGGGGTAGATAAGATACGTGCTATAACCGGGAAAGTGAGTATTGAAAATGGAGAGATCAGGATCTTAACCGCATTTAAAGTACCATGTGCTGATCATAAAATAAAAATACCAACACTTATCATGACCAAAGTTGCTGAAGTAATCAGTATAACCCTGGATGGTAAGCTAAACCAGATCAAATAATCCAGAATAAACATGAAAAAGATCAGTTTATTAACAATTCCTCTTTTTTTTAGCTTGATGGCTGCTCATGCCCAGCAGGCAGACTCTTTGTTGAATGTGCTGAATAGCGGTTTGATAAAGCCAGAAGTTGAAGCTGTATTTAAGTCTACCCGCGTAGTCTTGTCACACTCCAGCGAAACTCAGAAGAAGCATGATCTGGACATGCGCATACGCCATCATTTTGGAGATATTGGCGGCAAATTTGGCAGTGCACATACCTTATATGGACTTGATGTAGCGTCTGATCTGTTTATTGGTTTTGATTATGGCATAACTGATGACCTGACTGTTGGTATAGGAAGAAGTAAGCAGGATGAGCTCTATAATTTTTCAGGCAAATATAAATTGCTTAAACAAAGAACAGATGGTAAAATGCCGGTTAACCTTACCCTTTTTGCACAGATGGGCTGGATAGCCAGAGAACCATTTTCACAAACGGAGTTTACAACTTATTCAAATAGATTCTCTTACTTTTTGCAGTCCATCATTTCCAGGAAGTTTTCGTCAAGATTTTCTCTGGAAGTAATGCCTGCCTTGCTGATGAGGAAAAATACAGCTGAAAGCAGAGATCCCCAAAACCTTTTCTCACTTGGATTTGCAGGCAGGATGAAGTTGACCAGAAGGTTGTCTTTTATTGCTGATTATACACTTGTCAATGGTTTGTCGCGCCCAAATGATCTATCCCAGGTTTATTATAATCCCCTTGGTGTGGGGCTGGAAATTGAAACCGGCGGACATATCTTCTCCCTTAATTTTATGAATTCCGAGTATATCCTGGAAAACAACTTTATTTCAAATACAAAAAAATCATGGAAGGATGGAGGGATCCGCTTTGGCTTCACCATTTCCAGAAATTTTACCCTGTTTAAATCAAAAAATAAAGACCCCGACAAAACATCTAAAATTTACTAAACCTAAAAATTAAAATTATGGAACGTGAAGAATTTATCAAGTCCTTAGGACTTGGAATGGCATTGTTATGCACCGGATCCTGCATCTCCGGTTGTGGTGGAAAAGGTGATACTGGTACTCCAGACCCAGGAACCCCTCCGGGAGGTGGTGGTGGAAATGGCAATACAGCTACTGTTGATCTGGCTACACAGTTAATGGCTATTGGCGATCAGGCTACGGCAAATGGCGTACTCTTTTTTAGGATTGCAGCTGGTAGTGCTCCTGCATCATTTGTAGCAACGGAATCTATTTGTCCGCATCAGGGGGGAAGTCTGGTATGGAAGCAAAGCGACAATAAAATACAATGTCAGCTGCACTTTTCTGAATACAGTACGAATGGAACTGTTCTTCAGGGCCCTCAGGGTACTACAGGTAATACAAGGACACTTAAAATTTACGCCACAGCAATAAGCGGAACCAAACTAACTGCAACCATAGTGTAATAAGGCTGAGGGTATCACCGTATACTTTATAATAGTATGCGGTGATTTTATGAATTCTATTTTGGAATCATTGGTTTCAAATAACTATATTCAATGCTGGTAACTACAGATAAGCTATGGAAGGAAAGCATTTAAAGGCCAGTAAAGTATTTTTAATTACAGGGGTTTTACTTGGTTGGTTTGCTTTGTTGGCACAGTTGTACCTGATTATTGTAAATAATGCCATCCCCTTGATGGAATCTGTTGTACGGTATTTTAGTTTTTTTACCATATTAACCAATATCATTGCAGCCCTTTGTCTTAGCAAATTACTGTTAAGCTTTAACAAAGAAGGTCATGGTTTTTTGACCAGGCCAGATACCCTGGCTGCGGTTACTGTTTACATCAGTGTTGTGGGGATTGTTTACAATCTGATCCTGCGTTTTACATGGCAGCCCCAGGGTTTACAGTTTTTTGTTGACGAACTGCTTCACGCAGTTATACCCATCCTGTTTATTGCCTACTGGCTGTTATTTGTCCCTAAAAATACTTTAAATTGGTCTGCCAGCCTGCTCTGGCTCATCTATCCCTTCTTGTATTTGCTGTTCATCCTGCTACATGGCGCTTATTCGGGGTTTTATCCTTATCCTTTTATTGACGTCAGTAAGCTGGGCTACAATAAAGTGCTGTTGAATAGCTTTTACCTGTTAATTGTGTTTCTTACGCTCTCGCTGTTGCTGATAGGCAGTGGAAAGCTGATTCAAAACCATAAGAAAAAGAATAAATATCTACGTTACTGAGCAATCAATGCTTAGCCGAATTCTTTAATGTCTACAATTCTGTTGCTATCGCTAAACTTCAGGAAAGTGATGCCTTTTTTATTTTTTTCCCAGTTAAAGTTATCCTTAATCCAACCAGACAGGTCGGCAGTAGCTGGTGCAGGTTTTGAAAGGGGTTGTGTAAACACTTCATCACTCTCATAATGAACTTCATACAGGGATGAAGGTTGAAGAAAAACGAGGGTAGATTTATCTGGTGAGTTAAGAATAAACTCCCCCTGAATCCTTTCTTCCGGATTTTGTCTTTTTATTAAATATACCTGGGCATTGACATTGGTAATAAAAAAATCATTGTTGATCAGGTAACCACCTCTTCCTATCTTGTTCAGACCAGTGGTGAATTTACCATCCTGTTTCCCTGTTGAAGGCCGGTTCAGGCTAATCACATTAAGTTTATCATCTTTAAAAGCAATCAGATAAAAAGCCGTTGCCAAATCAGGGTGATTGGCCAGTTGGACTAAGAATGTTGTTTGTTGTGTATTTACAGGCTGTACATATGAAAATTTATCTGCAGCACTGGAATCTGCTTTGTTAACCTGAATGCTCACTACAGTATCTTTGAATTTTATGCCAAATGCTTCAGTTCCACTAATTGGTGCATCTTTTTCCGAATTGTGTTTGTAGATCGTAAAAACACTGTCTGCAGAAGGTTGAGCTGCATTGAACTTCTCGTTGGCTGCTAATGTTCTTGGAGAATAGATTACGGCGTTTTTCTGGTTTTGCTTACAGCTGAATAATAAGACAGATAGTCCGAGTGCGTATAATATTTGTTTCATAAGGTCAACTTGTTTTTTAAACTACCTGCAAAAATAAACTTTGCTGAGAAATATCCAAGTATTATCTGGCAGAAGTAAAGCATTCAAAGGTTATATAACAAAGAAAAGGACGCTCCATCCAGAGGCGTCCTTTTTCTAACCAAATATAAACCTGTATGAACGGGTTTTACTTTAAGTTTCCGTAGTACTCTACGAATTTAGCTAATGCAGAAGAATAGCCCCATTCGTTATCATACCATGAAACTACTTTTACGAAGTTATCATTCAATGAAATACCTGCTTTTGCATCAAATATTGAAGCGTGGTCATCTCCGATGAAATCAGAAGAAACAACTTCTTCATCGGTATAAGCAAGAACACCCTTAAGTTCACCTTCAGAAGCGGCTTTCATAGCTGCTTTGATTTGCTCATAAGTAGCTGGTTTTTCTAAACGTGCAGTTAAATCTACCACAGAAACATCAGCAACAGGAACGCGGAACGACATACCGGTTAATTTACCTTTTAGTTCCGGTAAAACCATACCTACTGCTTTAGCAGCACCAGTTGAAGAAGGGATGATGTTAGAAAAACCACCGCGGCCACCTCTCCAGTCTTTCGCAGAAGGACCGTCTACTGTTTTTTGAGTTGCAGTAACCGCATGAATTGTGCTCATCAGGCCTTCAACAATACCGAAGTTATCATTTAATACCTTAGCAATAGGTGCCAAACAGTTAGTGGTACAAGATGCGTTTGAAACAATAGTTTGATCAGCAGTTAATTTATGATGGTTTACACCCATTACATAAGTAGGGATGTCGGCGTCCTTTGCAGGAGCAGAGAATACCACTCTCTTCGCACCGGCAGCGATATGTTTTTCAGCATCAGCACGGGTTAAAAATAAACCGGTAGATTCGATTACAGTTTCCACACCCACTTCATTCCATTTCAAATTTGCGGGATCTCTTTCTGCTGTAATGCGTATCGTTTTTCCATTCACTACAAGATGTCCGTTTTCAACAGCAATTGTTCCATCAAAACGACCATGTGTAGAATCGTATTTTAACATATAAGCCATGTAATCAGGCTCAACCAGGTCATTAATTGCGACTATGTCTAATCCTCTTTTTAAAGCAGCCCTAAAAACCAGTCTGCCGATACGGCCAAAGCCGTTAATTCCAATTTTGCTCATCTTAAATTATTAATTTGAATAGTAGTTTAGTAAATTATATATAGGTTCTTTCGTAATTGATGTAATCTCAAGGCCATGTTTTTTAGCAGTGGCCCGTAACTGATCCTGAAAATTTCCAGCAACAAGACCTACAAAATGTATTTCTTTTCCAGGATGAAGTTTAATAGTTGGCAATAAATAAGTCTGAAAATAAAGTTCAAAAGCATGATCAATAATTTCAAGCAGATATTTGTGTTCCCTGTTTTCCAGAAAAAAATCAAAGAAAGAACTCAAAAACTGCTGTGCCATCGGTTTTTTATATATTCTTTCAAGTATCTGTGGTCTGTCCAGGTTGTATTTAAGTTCAAATTCTTTTAACAGGTCTGCCGGAAGTTTTTTCTGTAAAAAACGTTTTAGAATCACTTTACCCAAATAATTGGCAGAGCCCTCGTCTCCAAAAACATAGCCCAGGCCGTAATTGTTCTTTTCAGGTTTTTTACCATCAAAATAAGCACAATTGGCTCCGCTGCCTAAAATTCCTACAATGCCACTGCTATTAAAGCAGGCAGACAGCGCAGCACCATACAGGTCGTCCTTAACGCTGATCTTGCTGTACCTGAAAAACATGCCCAATGTTTCGGCCAGTTCATCCCTGCGTTCATCAGACGAAGCACCAGCGGCAAAAACGTAGATCTTTTTGATGCTTTCTGCATGATTGATCAGTGTTGCCTTTTTATTCAGGTATTGAAGAATGGTTTTTTGATCATTAAAGCAAGGGTTTATGCCCGGCATACTGCATTCGGCAATCGTCTTCCCGTCCCTGGCAATCTTCCAGAAAGCTGTCTTCGATCCGCTGTATACTACTGCTATCATATTATATCGATAAAACTTTAGTCATTTCCAATAAATCACTTTCCAGTTTAAAAGTATGCCTGGTAAGGGCTTCTTCGATGCTGGTGGTTTTAACTTCATTGCCCCTCAGGCCAACCATTTCCATGGTGTTCCCTTTTAGCAATTCATTAACGGCTGCAAATCCCAGTCTGCTACCCAGAATCCTGTCGAAACTACTTGGACTGCCCCCGCGTTGAAGGTGGCCTAAGATAGTGACTTTTGTGTCATAATGGTTAAATCTTTCCTTAACTTTTTTTGCCACTTCATAGGCTCCGCCATCTTTATGTCCTTCAGATACGATTACAATACTCGATGTTTTTTTTGTAGATGCACCTGTTTCCAGCATGCTGATCAGTTCATTTAAACTGGTTTCTTTTTCAGGCAGCAATACGGCTTCAGCTCCACTTGAAATGGCACTTCTTAAAGCAATACAGCCCGAATCCCTACCCATTACTTCAATAAAGAACAAACGATCGTGCGAATCAGCAGTATCTCTTATTTTATCTATTGCTTCAATAACGGTATTGATGGCCGTATCGTATCCTAACGTAAAGTCAGAACCGTAAAGGTCATTGTCAATGGTACCCGGAACCCCCATTACCCTGATGCCAAATTTCTCGCCAAAACGTTTGGCACCGGTAAAAGTTCCGTCCCCGCCAATCACCACCAGTCCGTCTATGTCACGCGCCTTCATGTTTTCATAAGCAAGTGCCATACCCTCATCAGTCTTAAATTCCAGACAACGTGCTGTTTTTAAAATGGTACCGCCAAGATGAATGATGTTGCTAACGGATCTTGCATCCATCGGATTAATATTATTGCTGATTAATCCCTGATATCCTTGCAAAACTCCAAACATATTTATACCATTGTATATTCCGGTTCGGACTACTGCTCTGATGCACGCGTTCATTCCGGGAGCATCTCCTCCAGATGTTAATACGGCGATATTTTTGATATTTGGTTTCATGATTTATATTTACGAATATAGCGTGTATTTTTTACACTAAGTAATTTATTTTTTATTTTCCTATGTTAATAGGAAACAAGTATATTTATTTGCTTTAATATTTAAAAATTTAATGTTTTGAAAGAAGTCTTACCAAAATTTAATTCCACTTTCTCGATTGATTGTGTGCTGTTCGGATTTGACGAAGGAGAATTGAAAATTCTTTTAATTGAAAGAAACGAAGAACCTTTTAAGGATTGGTGGGCCTTGCCGGGTAACCTGGTTGAAGAAGATGAGAGTCTGGACCAGAGTGCCACCAGGATTCTGCACGAGCTTACTGGCCTTAGTGACATTTATATGGAGCAATATTATACCTTCGGCGATGTAAACAGGCATCCCCAGGGTAGGGTTGTCAGTATAGCTTACTACGCATTGTTGAGGTTAGGTGGTGATAAGATTGTAAAACCGATCAGCAATTATGCCAAACAGGCGTATTGGAGAAATGTAAAAGACTTGCCAAGGCTGGCCTTCGATCATCAGCAGATCTTTGAAAAAGGAATGGAAAAGATAAAAAGGAGGATTAAACACCAACCCATAGCTTTCGAACTCCTGCCGGAAAAATTTACCCTTACCCAGCTCCAGAATGTTTATGAAGTGATTCTGAACAAAAAGCTGGATAAAAGGAACTTCCGGAAAAAGATGCTAAGTTTTGGTGTGCTGAGAGACCTCAACGAAAAGCAATATGGGGTGTCTTTCCGGGCTGCAACCCTCTATAAATTTGATAAAAGAAAATACGCAAAGTTATTTGGCAAGGAAATTTCATTTTAATATTGGAAACGCTTGTTAAACTGAGTTTTACCTGAATAAAAAAATCCCAAAAGCCAGCTTTTGGGATTTTTTTATAAACCTGCTTTAAGCTATTTTTTTGTGGCTATGTGCAGGTGATAATCTACAAGATCATCTATAGGAGAACGGATGATTTTGCCGATGCCCATCTCATATCTGTCGGCCACTACGCTCAGTACATCCCTGAAACTGTAACCTACAGATCCCACACAATTTAATTTATAGTCTTTGTAATTAGGGTAATGTATAACCAGGTTGTCGAAAAATGCAGTAAAAGCATAGTCGATCGTATTAAAGGTATAGTCTTCGTAGTTGTCTTTAAAGTCGTACAAAAACTTGCTAAAACCAGCACAAAAACGGTTAGGAAGTGGCTTGTTATAAATGTGATCAAAAATATCCTCGTTTGTTAGTGCAAAGTTATCATAAAATGTTTCTCTTAAACCCTTAGGCATATAACCCTTCATGTAATCGCCCAGGATCTTTTTTCCGATAAAACAGCCACTGCCTTCATCACCCAAAAAGTAACCTAATGAGTCTATATTTAACGTAATGTCTTTACCATCGTATAAGCATGAATTGGTACCTGTACCTAATATTGCTGCAAAACCAGGCTCATCACCTAATAAAGCGCGGCAAGAGGCCATTAAATCGTGACCAATATTTATTTTTGCATTAGGGAAAACCTCTTGCATGGCATCTGAAACTATTTTGCGGTTGGTCTCTGTAGAACAGCCAGCGCCATAATAATTTACTTCTGTCAGTTTTTCAGTTTCTAAATGGTCGGGAAGAGATTTTCTTAGCGACTCTATTATATATTCAGTTTTGGAAAAATATGGATTATAGCCCTCTGTATTGAAAAGAATTTTTCTACCAGCTTCATTAATTAAACACCAATTGGTCTTGGTCGAACCGCCGTCTGCAATAACTATCATCTTAATTCGTTTTTTTCTGGATAAAAGTAAATAATCGCGTCACTTTCGTATAAGTTTTACTCATAAATTTATTTTTTTGATTTTGGTTAGGTAATCGTTTTTCTGCGCTTAATTGCTTTTTAAACGTGTTTTTTTAGGTTTTTTAGCTTAGGATATTGTCAAATAAACACTAAGCTAAATTACGTTTGTTATTTTAAAATCCAAATTTAAAATTCCCGGCACAAATAACCCTTGTTTTTTAACGTTTTTATTGTTAAGTTTTAGGACATAAAAGCTGGGAATATAAAACAGCTTGAGTAATTTTGTATCAAAGAACAACCCAATGAATGTAGACCTTCGAAGTGATACTGTTACAACGCCTGATCAGGGCATGCTGGATGCCATGATGAGCGCAAAAGTGGGAGATGATGTATTTGGTGAGGATGAAACCGTAAAGGCCCTGGAGCATAAACTGGCTGCTATGTTTAATATGGAAGCTGGTTTGTTTTGCCCTTCGGGAACAATGACCAACCAGATTGCCATCAAGTGCTTTACCAATCCTATGGATGAGGTTATCTGCGACCAGACTGCCCATGTGTACCGTTATGAAAGAGGGGGGATTGCTTATCACTCTCTTGCATCCGTAAGGTTGCTAAATGGGGAAAGGGGAATACTGACACCCGAACTTATTGAACCTGAGATCAATGATGAGAATGTACATTACCCGCATTCCAGCCTGGTTGTACTCGAAAATACAGTTAACAAAGGTGGGGGAGCCTGTTACAGTTTATCGCAGATAGAGCCCATCCATACTTTATGTAACATAAAGGGGCTAAAACTTCACCTGGACGGGGCAAGAATATTCAATGCCCTGACAGCAACCGGAGATCATGCAAAAGACTATGGACAATATTTTGACGGGATTTCTGTATGCCTGTCAAAAGGCCTTGGTGCCCCGGTAGGTTCTGTATTGCTGGGCTCAAAAGAAACCATAAAAAAGGCAGTCAATATCCGTAAGGCATTTGGTGGCGGAATGCGTCAGGCAGGGTTTTTAGCAGCCGCAGGTATTTATGCGCTGGATCATAATATAGCCAGACTCTCAACCGATCACAAACATGCAAAGGCCTTGGCTGATGCGCTGAACAATGTAAATTATGTAGCTTCGGTATTGCCTGTTGAAACCAATATTGTGGTGTTTGAAGTAGCAGAAGGACTAAAACCCGCCCATCTGGTGCATCAGCTGGCCGAAAAAGGCATTGCCTGTAATGTAACAGGACCAAAAACCGTAAGAATGGTGACACATTTAAACATTTCTTCCGAAATGATAGACAGGGCTGTAGAAAACATAATACATTTGCATGTATCAGCTAATAAATAACATCGAGGCATAAATGAAGAAAGTTCTTATCGCCAATAGGGGGGAAATTGCTTTGCGTATCATGCGTTCTGCAAAAGAAATGGGCATCAAAACGGTTGCTGTATATTCTGAGGCTGACAGGCAATCGCTGCATGTGCGCTATGCGGATGAGGCAGTATGCATTGGTCCGGCACCCTCAAATCAATCTTACCTCATCGGAGAAAAAATTATTGAAGCCTGTAAAATTACCGGGGCAGAAGCCATTCATCCGGGCTATGGCTTTTTATCAGAAAACGCTGCTTTTGCGCGGCTGGTAAAAGCAGCTGGTCTGACATTAATAGGTCCGACACCGGAAGCCATGGAAATCATGGGCAATAAACTTTCTGCAAAAGCTGCGGCATTGAAATACCAGATTCCCATGGTTCCTGGTACTGAAGAAGCCATTACGGATGTTGAAGAAGCTAAACGAAGAGCAATAGAAGTAGGTTTCCCTATCCTGATCAAAGCTGCTGCCGGAGGTGGGGGAAAAGGAATGCGTATTGTGGAAAAAGCTGCTGAATTTGAAGAGCAGATGCAACTGGCCGTAAGTGAGGCCCTGTCTGCTTTTGGAGATGGTTCCGTGTTTATCGAACGTTATGTTTCCTCTCCGCGACACATAGAAATACAGGTGCTGGGCGATACCCATGGAAATATTGTACACCTCTTTGAAAGGGAGTGTTCTGTTCAGCGCAGACACCAAAAAGTAATTGAAGAAGCACCGTCAAGCATTTTAACAGCTGAAATAAGGGAAAAGATGGGCAAATGTGCAGTTGATGTGGCCCGTTCAGTAAATTATGTAGGTGCTGGTACAGTGGAGTTTATCCTGGATGAAAATCTGGACTTTTTCTTCCTGGAAATGAATACCCGCTTGCAGGTAGAACACCCGGTAACTGAAATGATTACGGGTTTAGACCTTGTAAAAGAGCAGATAAAAATTGCCAGGGGAGAAAAACTAAGCTATAAGCAGGAAGATCTGCACATTAACGGGCATGCCATAGAACTGAGGGTATATGCTGAAGATCCTGAAAATAATTTCCTGCCGGATATAGGTGTGTTGCAGACCTATAAAACTCCTAAGGGCAATGGCGTAAGGGTAGATGACGGGTTTGAGCAGGGAATGGAAATCCCGATTTATTACGACCCGATGATTGCCAAACTCATTACCTATGGTAAAGACCGGGAAGAAGCCATTGAACGGATGGTCCGTGCCATTGGTGAATACCAGATCACGGGTATTCAAACCACACTTGGTTTTGGTAAATTTGTGATGCAGCATGAAGCCTTTAAGTCTGGTAAATTCGATACGCATTTTGTAGCTAAATACTTTAAGGCCAATAGCCCGAAAGTGCAAAATGAAGACGAAGCTTTATTGGCAGCTATGATGGGAGCATTTTTTTTCAAACAGCAGCCACTTGCAGCACCGCAACCGTTACAGGAAGGCCAGGCCAATGCCCTCAACTGGAGAAGAAACAGGTTAAATAAATAGTGAATTGATATATGTTTACGGGAATAATAGAAACATTAGGAGTAGTTAAAAATATTAAAACTGAAGGTACCAATCTTCATTTTACCATACAATCTGCCATCAGTAACCAGCTAAAAATAGACCAGAGTGTAGCCCATAACGGAGTCTGTTTAACTGTAGTGGCCTTAACAGATGATACCCATACGGTAACAGCCATACAGGAGACACTGGAAAAATCCAATATGCAGTACCTCAAAATAGGAAATAAGGTTAACCTGGAGCGTTGCATGCAAATGAATGGCCGGCTGGACGGACATATAGTTCAGGGGCATGTAGACCAGACAGCTACCTGTATCAAAAGAGAAAAACTGGATGGCAGTTGGGAATACCGTTTTAAATACGATGCCGCTAATGGCAATGTTACCGTTGAAAAAGGTTCGGTATGCCTCAATGGCATCAGTTTAACTGTGGTTGGCTCTGCAGCTGATGAATTTTCAGTATTTATAATTCCCTATACCTTTGAACATACCAATTTACAGGAAGTCGAAGTTGGTGATGCCGTAAATGTAGAGTTTGACATTATCGGTAAGTATGTGGCCCGGTTGGTCAACAGGTGATCACCTTTTTAATTCTTCAATTTTATTTTTAATGTAGGCGATATGCCGCTTTTGTTTTTCAGGTTCCTTTATGCTGTTTAAATACTGAGAATAATAGCTTATGGCATTTTTTTTATCGTTTAGCTTGTTCTCATATATTAAAGCAATGTTGTAATAAAGGCTCCCATTATTTTCAAACAAAAGACCTCTTTTATATACTTCAAGTGCCTCTTTATTTTGGTTCATGTTTTCATAAGTATCTCCCAACAGGCCATAATAAGAAGCTGTCTTGGTAGATATTCCTTCTTTTATAGCCTGCTTCAAATACACGGCAGCATTTTTATAATCACGCAGACCACGATAGCTTTGGGCCATTTGAAGCAACAATTGTTCTGAAGGCACTTTTTGTGTAGCCAATATTTTTTTTCCTATAGCTATGGCTTCACTGTATGCTTTGAAAGTCAAACTGATGGGCATCTTTGCATTTAACAGCAGTAAATTTGCACTGTCTGCGCTCAATGCATTCTTTAAGATTTCATCAGCTTTGTTAAATTGATTATTTCTGAAATAGGCCATTGAAAGATCAGCACATACTTCAGCATCGAGTGTATCCAGATGGTTTGCTTTCAGTAAATAGGTCATTTTTTCAGTGCTGGACAAATCATTTTCCAGTTTAGCAAGCTGTTTGTAAGCTTTGAAATTAGTACTGTCAGTATTTAATACAGCTAAAAAATAAGCTTTTGCTTTTGCATTCAGACCATAGTTTGCACTAATGGTGCCTAATGCCAGCAATACACCCGCATCTTCAGGCAATTGTCTGTATAGGTTCAGGTAGTGTTTTTCTGCCTCAGAAAGCCTTCCAGACATCAAATTTGCATAGGCAAGTTGTTTCAGCTTTTTAACATCGGTACTGTCTTTATATACAGACTGCAGGTATTGTACCGCTTCATGATATTGTTGTGCCTCATAATATTGAAGTAATTTTTCCTGGTCCAGCTTTTCTGATGTCTGAGCCTGGGCAAACTGAAAAATAATACCTGTAAAAATCAAAAGGAATAGCTGCTTCATACCGGGGGAAATTAGCAAAAACCGGATATACTACCAAATTATAAAAACATATTGGCAAGGTAATTGGTTGATTAGATAATAAATAGAATGTTAATTTTAATATAGAGCATATGGATACTTTGAAAAAGTTTGAATTAATGGAGAAGATTGTGAGAGAGCTGGGCGACTTACAGCACTCACAGCAGGCAATTATTCAGAAGATAGGGAAAATTGAAGTTGACAATATAGAATTGGGTGATAAAAGATTGGAGAAAGATCTTTCTGATATGCATCAGCGTGTTGCAGATAACCTGGATACAATAGTAAGTATATTGGACTATTTTGCAGATAAAACCCAGAATTTTGGCAGTAAAAATAATGTAGATGCTTTAAAAGAACAGCAGGCCATTAATGGAGCAACAGGATAAATAAAAAAGCCCCGAAAGGGGCTTTTTTATTTATCCTTCGTCAACAGGCAGGTACAAATAAAACTTAGTGCCTTTACCGATTTCGCTTTCTACAATGATTTCCCCATTGTTCCGCTCCATAAAATCTTTACAGATTACCAGCCCCAGGCCAGTCCCTTTTTCATTCATGGTTCCTCTTGTAGAACTGCCTGTACCTGTAAAAAGTGAAGCCAGTATCTCTGGTGGCATACCATGGCCGTTGTCTTCAATACAGATCATCATTCTATGGTCTGGTTGGTACACTGCGCCGATGTGGATCTCGCATGCTTCCCTGCAAAATTTAATAGAATTATTTAAAATATTTCTTACCACAATTTGTATCATGATCATATCTGCATATACGATCATGCCGGGAAATACATCATGCACAATGTTAATTTTTTTGATAGCTGCCGAGGGTAAATGATAATTCACCTCATTCAGGATCATGCTTCTCAGTTCAAAGAATGTTTTATTAATGCCATAGCCCTTTAACTGGCTTCTGGACCAATGCAAAATGTTCTCCAAAAGATCTGTAGTATATAAAATGTCCCGGCTCAGTTTAGGGGATAAGTTCTTGAATTCATCCAATGAGATCATACCCGTATTTACCATTTTAAGTACTTCAGACAGGTTTACAAGTGGTCCCCTTAGGTCGTGGGCAATAATAGAAAAGATTTTGTCCTTCAGCTGATTTAACTTTTTAAGCTCTTCCGTTTGTAGTTTAGATCTTAAAGCCTCTTCGCGTATTGCTGTCAGGTCCTGTATTTTTACAACAGTTGCCTCATTGTTTAGCTGATTTTCATTCAGGTACATAATGTTTGCTTCCAGATCAAACATCACTTTGTCCAGCTGTACTTTCATTTCTATTTTTCCTGAACTATGGGCAGTGATGAACCGGAGTAAATCCTCTTGACCGGGAAATAACTGATCAACCTGCATGCCGATAATTTTATCTTTCAGTTCATTGGGCAGGTATTTTTTTACAGCCAGGTTATAATCGATCACCCTGTTCTGCCCATCTAAAACCAGGTAGCCGTCCTGGATCAGATCAAGGACTTTTTCCCTTGCCACTGGTAAAATGTCGAACAGTTTAAAACGGTAAATGGCGATGGCAATTAAAAAGATAGCAACAATAAATGCAAAGGGGGTCAGGTCCAGGTTTTCAAGTGGGCGTATGCCCAACAGGTAGGCCAGGTTAGTCATCCATGGAATCAATGCCGCGAAAAAGATAGTATAATTCTGCCTTCTGTAAATCGGATCTGCTTTCCTGAATTTTACAAGGATCAGGTAACTCCCCAGTCCCAGCAGCAAATAAAAATATACGGTAAATACCCTGTACCAGATACCCGGTGTAATCATAACCATTGGAAATGGTCCTGAATGATCTACATTCAGGCTGCGGTACTGCAGGTGGTGATAGTCATTTGTCCATACCAGTACAATGGTAAGTAAGGAAAATGCCAGTAACATGACCAGGTTTATTTTTTTCTTGTACCAGCAATCCTTTCCTGCCAGTTGCAAGCAAAACAAAAACCAGTTCATTGGCAAGGTAGTAATTCCCAGGTACTCTACGTTGATGAAAAACTTCATCTGGCTTAACGTGCTGCTGGCCAGTTCAAAGCCGTAACCTAAAGACCATATGGCATTAGAGAGCATCATATAGCCAAAAAGCTTTACCGCTTCTCCCTTTTTCCCAAATAAATTGTAAGAAAACAGAAGTGTGATAATGCCGCAAAAGATTAAGATACTGGCGTAGGAATTAAATGTAAAATCCATTCAAATAGGTATGATGATTAATTCCGTTAAAAGTATACGAAGCATTATTAGTGATGTAAGGATAAAACTACGTAATTTAGTTTTCAATTGAAAATATTGTTAGTTTTACGTGTCATTCAATGAAAAAATTATCATTAGGTGAAACTATATAATGATATGGTCGTTTAATGAAAACTTAATGGCCTTATTGTTGCTTGGACTATCATACTTAAACTAATCATAAAACAAATGAAAAAAATAATCTTATCCGCATTGTTTATCTCTTTAAACCTGGCAGCATTTAGTCAGGTATTGCCTAGTTTCCAGCTGGGGCTGAAGGCAGGAGCCAACCTTTCTAAACTCAGTACCGATAATACTTTTAGCAGCGACAACCGGGCCGGTTATTATGCAGGTATATGGACCCGTATCGGCGCTGCAGGAATTCATTTACAACCTGAGCTCTATTTAAGCGGAAAAAATACAACATTAAAAGATGCCAGCGGGCAGGAAAACAAAGTGAAATTTACCAGTCTTGATGTACCTGTACTGGTAGGAACAAAATTGGGTGCCGCAGGAGTTGGCCTGAGGTTAAACACGGGGCCTGTGGTTTCTTTTATCCTAGATGATGAGCAGTCATTCGGGCAGGCCGCTGGAAGTGTATTTAAAGGCAATTTTAAAGGACAGAATTTTGCATGGCAGTTTGGTGCAGGTGTAGATGTCGGAAAATTAGGTCTTGATCTCAGATATGAAACCGGACTTTCCAAAATTGGAAAAGATGGCTATAACGATACTAAATTGAGCCTTTTTACTTTCGGACTGGCTTACAGACTGTTCTAGCAAATAGAATTTTTCCACATTTTGTGTAAAAGGGTAAATCTAAAGGGTTTGCCCTTTTTTTTGGCTTCATAATTGATCTGATATTTCTCCCTAACTTAATTCAATACGGCTATGAATATTAAAGAGTTGCTTTTAAATGGAAAGAGCTTTTTGGAGCTCCTTAAACAGTTTTCAATAGATGCTGCGGATGTCAGAGTTCAGGACGAAGAAATTATTCTTTCCGACCAGTATTTAAAACACCAGGAAGTGATAAAAGAAAGTATTTGTATTGAAGGAAAAAATAAGGATGGCATTGTTAATTTCTTTGGCACTTTGCACTACAACCTGCTCAACAAGCTGGCTGTATTCGAAATGCAGGGCTTTGAACAGGTGGCCATAAGCGATTAAGTTCCTTTTATTACTTCTTTTATTTCATAATTATACGCCCCTTTAATAGGTCGTATCGGTGTTTCTTTGTCATCACTCAGCACCTTCACATAACAGGCGCCGAAGTAAAATATAAATGAAGAATAAAATACGAACAGCATGATCAGTACAATAGATCCTGATGTGCCGTAAACATTTCCGATACCGCTTAACGGCAACAATATCCTTAGAATATACTTGCCAAAGGTGAACAGTACTGCTGTAAGTATGCCACCACGCAAAGCAGCTTTCCATGTTGGTCTGCCATTGGTCAAAAAACGGAACAGTACAGTAAACCATACCATCACAATGGCTATAAACAACAGCTGGTTCAGTACCGATAAAAAGAACTTGCCAAATGTGGGTGCTGCAGTATTGATATAAGCCCCAATAAAAGCTTGTATGCTGTCGGTTAAAAATCCGACAAGGAACAGGAGGCCTGCCAGCAGGATGATCACCATTGATCTTGCCCTTAATTTCATGGTAAACATAAAGCCTACATGTTCTTTTTTGCCAATAGACCAGATCTGGTCCATGGAGTTCTTGATTACATTGAAAAGGGTGGTAGCTACAAACAGGAAAAAAACAAAGCTGATCAGTGTGGCATACCACTGGTGATCAATCCCTCTGATGTTTCTGAGTGTTTGTCTGATTTGCCCTGTACTGTCATCATCCAATATATTGGCCAGCCGTTCAAACAGGCGTGCAGCCAGTGTTTTCCTGTCCATAAAAAAACCAAACAGCCTGATCAGGATCAGTAAAATCGGGGGTAATGCAAAATTTGTGAAAAAAGCAGTAGCACCGGCCAAACGCAGGGGGTCATTTTTCTGGAATAGCCTGAAAGCAGCACTAAACCTGATAAAAAAAAGCTTTGTTCTTTGAAGTAAGTTGATTTCCATTCCCCGCTTATAGCCTTGAAGCCCGAAAATAACTATTTTTTTTAATACCTGACATTACCTTGTATAAAAAAGAGGGAATCCGGATCTGGATTCCCTCTTCATTTTTTAATAGATAAATAAGTCGCCTATAAATTCCCCCTTAGTTCCTGTTCGCGTTCTAAAGACTCAAATAGGGCTTTAAAATTCCCTGCCCCAAAAGATTGTGCACCTTTGCGCTGTATAATCTCAAAAAATAAGGTCGGTCTGTCTTCAACAGGTTTGGTAAAGATCTGCAGCAGATAACCTTCCTCATCACAATCTACCAAAATGCCCAGTTCTTTTAGCTGTGCCATTTCTTCATCAATCTCGCCCACACGTTCAGGCATCATATTGTAATAGGCTTCAGGGGGTGCACTCAAAAACTCAACCCCTCGAGCTTTTAAGTCCCTTACTGTGGTCAGGATATCTTTTGTTGCCACAGCAATGTGTTGCACCCCTTCGCCTTCGTAAAATTCCAGATATTCTTCAATCTGCGATTTCTTCTTCCCTTCAGCCGGCTCATTGATCGGAAACTTAGAATACCCATTTCCATTGCTCATCACTTTGCTCATTAGTGCAGAATATTCCGTATTGATCTGTTTATCATCAAAAGAAAGGATGTTTACGAAACCCATCACATCCTCATACCACTTCACTGTTTCGTTCATCCTGTTCCAGCCTACATTGCCCACGCAATGGTCTATATACAATAAACCTGTATCTGCAGGGTTATAATTGCTTTTCCAGTCTACATACCCTGGCATAAAGCTGCCCCTATAATTTTTGCGTTCAACAAATATATGTACGGTCTCGCCATAGGTGTAGATGCCCGACATACGGACCTCACCATGGTCATCTGTGTGGGTTACCGGCTCCAGGTAAGGCCTTGCGCCCCTTTTGGTGGTCTCTTCAAAAGCACTGTAAGCATCATCTACCCAAAGGGCCAGTATTTTTACGCCATCGCCGTGCCGTTTAACATGCTCCGCAATCGGGCCCTCCGATTTTAAAGCTGTAGTGAGCACCAGTCTGATCTTTCCCTGCTGTAATACATACGAGGCCCTGTCGCGTACACCTGTTTCAGGCCCTGCATAGGCAAGCGACTGGAAGCCAAAGGCCGTTTTGTAATAATGTGCAGCCTGTTTGGCATTGCCCACATAAAATTCTATATAATCCGTTCCATTTATTGGAAGAAAATCCTGCGCTCTGGCAATTTTTTCTGCAAATGTTTGTGTTGACATCTTAGTTTTTATTAAAATAATAGTTAGTTCTTTTTACTTGCTCCCTGCTTAACCAAAAAAATCAGTATTTTTTACTCCAGCCAGCTTTTGTGGTAATCCTCATCCTCTATTGCCAACGCATCTTCTGTCAGCATCAGGGGCCTGAAGGGATCTATCATCACAGCCAGTTCCTCCGTACTTTCCTTGCCTATTGATTTCTCAACTGTGCCCGGGTGCGGCCCATGGGGAATACCTCCCGGATGCAGCGTAATCTGTCCTTTTACCACACTTTTCCTGCTCATAAAATCACCGTCCACATAATACAGCACCTCATCACTGTCTACATTACTATGGTTATAGGGGGCTGGTATCGATAAAGGATGATAATCGTATTTGCGGGGAACAAAAGAACAGATCACAAAATTGTGTCCTTCAAAAGTCTGGTGCACAGGGGGAGGCTGATGCAACCTTCCTGTGATCGGTTCAAAATCATGAATAGAAAAGGCATAAGGATAATGAAAGCCATCCCAACCCACAAAATCAAAAGGATGTGTACCGTATATATAAGGATAAATCAGGCCCTGTTTTTTTATCAACACCTTAAAATCGCCATAAGCATCTATGGTTTCCAGATCAGATGGCCGTCTGATGTCACGCTCGCAATAAGGAGAATGCTCCATCAGCTGTCCGTATTCATTGCGGTAGCGCTTGGGCGAACGGATCGGGCTAAAACTCTCTACAATAAATAACCTGTTTTTTTCATCATCAAATTCAATTTGGTAAATGGTGCCCCTGGGTACAATCACGTAATCGCCATAGCCAAAGCGGATTTTGCCAAAACCTGTCTTTAATGTCCCCGTACCTTCATGGATAAATATGACTTCATCGGCCTGGCTGTTCTTATAAAAATAATCCGTCATGGATTTTTTCGGTGCAGCCAGCGAAATGTGCAGATCGCTGTTTACCAGTACAGGCTTGCGGCTCTTCAGGTAATCATCTTCCGGTTTAATGTTAAAGCCAAGCAGACTGGTATGTTTCAAATGTTTCTCCCTGGCAATTTTAGGTTCAACTGAATAAGGTTCCCCTAAGGCTTTAACAATGGTAGGAGGGTGGCAATGGTACACCAGCGAGTATAAACTGGAAAAGCCCTCTGTAGAAACAAGTTCTTCAGCGTAAAGGTTCCCATCGGGCTTACGGAAAACAGTATGACGTTTGGCAGGGATAGTCCCTAATGTATGATAGATAGGCATTGCAATAAGTCAGTTAATTGGTTAGAATAATATTTATAACGATAAAACACTGAAAACGTTTTATCAAAAAGCACTAAAGGGATAGGCTAGAAGGAATATTGCGCAAAAATGATTTTGGAAAGCATGGCATACCTGAATGCGGCCAGGGCTTGTGCGGCTATTCGATTCTGATATGTGAGACAGTTAGTTATCATTTTCTTTTACGTCTGCTAAATTAAGTATTAAATCTAACAACCACCAAACCCCTGGCTACATATTATACCATCAGCTTTAAAATGTCAGGTCCCCCAAAAAAATTGGCACAGCGGAAATGCAGGAAACTGAATTTAAGTATAACTATTTATTTTATGTATCAAGGTAATATATATTTATATATTTAAGGTTTGGTAAATAAATTTAAAAGTAAATGGTTTGGATACAGCTTGCAGTTTTAATTCTGCTGATATTGGTGGGTGCACGTATGAAAGGAATAGGTCTGGGTGTAATGGGGGCTGTAGGGCTGCTGATATTTGCACTTGGATTTGGCCTTAAGCCAACTACCCCGCCAATAGATGTGATGCTGATCATTTTGTCGGTTGTTACCGCAGCAGCGGC
Source organism: Pedobacter heparinus DSM 2366 (assembly GCF_000023825.1). Taxonomy (NCBI): domain Bacteria; kingdom Pseudomonadati; phylum Bacteroidota; class Sphingobacteriia; order Sphingobacteriales; family Sphingobacteriaceae; genus Pedobacter; species Pedobacter heparinus. The sequence goes on along the minus strand of NC_013061.1, from coordinate 3,891,534 downwards.
CTTGCAGGCCGCAGGGGGTATGGACTATATGGTAAGCATTGCCGAGAAGATCCTGCGCAGAAATCCCAACCACATTACCTGGCTGGGCCCCTTGGTTACCTATTCTTTTACCCTTGTTGCAGGTACTGCGCACATCATTTACTCCTTGCTGCCCATCATTGCAGAAGTTGCTACTAAAAAGAGGGTAAGGCCAGAGCGCCCACTTAGTATTTCTGTTATTGCTGCCCATCTGGCCATTACCGCCAGTCCCATTTCTGCTGCAACAGTTGCTTTAACTTCCTTAATTGCGCCCAAAGGTTACGAACTAACAGACATTCTTATCGTAGCCATTCCCGCAACCATCATTGGTGTACTGGCCGGGGCACTGGTAGCCAGCCGTCAGGGAAAAGAGCTGATGAAAGACCCTGAATTCCTGGAAAGATTAAAAGACCCTGAATTTGTGAGACTACTGGATGGCGATCCTGCTGATCACACAAAGGAAAAAATTTTCAGCACTGCTGCTAAAAGATCAGTCTATGTTTTTCTCCTGGCGGTAATTAGTGTCGTATTGTTTGCTGCAATTCCTTCACTTCGTCCCTCTTTCCTTACAGATGGTAAAATGCAACCCCTGCGTATGGTCGAAATGATAGAACTGCTTATGCTTACTGCGGCGGCTGCCATTATTCTGGTGACCAAAACTCCGGCTGCCAAAGTATCCCAATCTACAATTTTCCGTTCCGGAGGCGAAGCCGTAGTGTGTATATTTGGTGTAGCCTGGATGAGCGATACCTATTTGCAAGCCCATATGCCCTTTTTTGAAAGCCATCTAAGCGATTTTGTAACTGTTCATCCATGGACATTTGCCATTGCACTCTTTGTCATGTCCATCCTTTTGTTCAGTCAGGCTGCTACTGTAAGGGCACTCATGCCACTGGGCATCTCTCTTGGTATTCCAGCTCCGGCCCTTATTGCCATGTTTCCGGCCGTTAATGGCGACTTTGTGATCCCAAGCTATCCTACACTGGTAGCAGCAATGGGCTTCGACAGAACCGGCACTACAAAGATAGGCCGTTTTCTGATTAACCATTCTTTTACCCCACCAGGCTTAACAGCAGTTATTGTAACCATTGCAACCGGCTTTCTCCTTGCTGCTGTTCTGTTGTAACATCAGCAATTGGTATAGGGTGTTTGTTTAATTTTATATAGCTTTGATCAAAACTTAAAATTCGTAAGCTATGAAGCTGGTATCCTATAAAACAGAAAACAGAGAACACCTCGGTGTGTTTATAAACGGACACATTTATAACTTAAACTCTTGTGATAAGCAGTTGCCCGATGAAATGAAAGCTTTTTTAGAGGGTGGAGAAGTACTGATGGAACGCGCTAAAAAAGTGGATGCCCAGATCAAGGCTGCTGAAATAGAAGCGAAAGAAGAGGTTTTTTTCGAACTGCTGGCCCCGGTACCACATCCGACCTCCTGCCGCGATGGTTATGCCTTCCGACAGCATGTCGCCGCTGCACGCCGGAACCGTAAGGTGGAGATGATTGCTGAGTTTGACCAATACCCTATTTTTTATTTTACCAACCACAATGCCATCCAGGGACCCGGAGAAATTGAATGCATGCCAGATCATTTTCAGAAGCTTGATTTTGAGCTGGAGGTAGCAGTTGTGATTGGTAAAAAGGGACGCAACATCACTGCGGCAGAAGCCGACAATTATATTGCCGGTTATATGGTGATGAATGATATGAGTGCCAGGACCCTGCAAATGGAGGAAATGCTGTTAAACCTGGGGCCAGCCAAAGGAAAAGATTTTTCTACCGTAATTGGCCCATGGCTGGTTACCCCGGATGAGCTGGAACCCTATAAAACAAGTGCCAAGCCTGGTCATACCGGAAATGCGTACGACCTAAAAATGACATGTACTGTGAATGGAGTAGGAGTATCTGCAGGCAGTATGGCAGATATGGACTGGACTTTCGCCGAGATCATTGAACGCTGTGCTTATGGAGCAGATATTTTACCTGGTGATGTAATAGGCTCAGGTACCGTAGGTACGGGCTGTTTTCTTGAGCTCAACGGAACGGGTTTGCTAAACGATCCCAATTTCAAACCACAATGGTTGCAGGATGGTGATGAAGTTGAAATGGAAATCACGGGTTTGGGGCGACTGATCAATATCATCAAAAAAGCAGATACTGATTTTTCTATCCTGGCCCTGAAAAAAAAATAAAAAATGCTCACCATAAAAACATCAGATCTTAGTCCGGCGCAGCTGCAAAATTATATGCAGTATGCCGTTGCGCCCCGGCCCATCTGTTTTGCGACTACCATAGATGCAAAAGGGAACATCAATCTGAGCCCCTTTAGCTTCTTTAACATGTTCAGTACCAATCCGCCTCTCTGTGTTTTTTCACCCGCCAGAAGGGTGCGCGACAATACTACTAAACATACTTTAGAGAACATCCTTGAAGTTAAAGAATGTGTCATCAACATCGTAAACTATGCTATGGTACAGCAAACCAGTCTGGCCAGCACAGAGTATGCAAAAGGTGTAAATGAATTTGAAAAGGCGGGTTTTACCATGCTCCCTTCTCAGCTGGTTAAACCCCCCAGGGTTGCTGAAGCCCCGGTGCAAATGGAGTGTATGGTTAAAGAGGTGATCCATCTGGGTGAAAACCCGGGTGCGGGAAACCTGATCCTGGCAGAAGTAAAACTGATCCACATTAAAGAAGATATCCTGGATGAAACCGGGAAAATAGACCAGGCTAAGATAGATCTTGTGGCGCGGCTTGGGGGCGACTGGTATTGCCGTGTTACACCAGAGAGCCTGTTTAAAGTTGCCAAACCCTTAACAACCTTAGGAATAGGGGTAGATGCCCTGCCCAAGGCGGTAAGAAATTCAAGGGTACTGACCGGTAATGACCTGGGGATGCTGGGTAACATAGAGCAACTGCCAACCGATGAGGAAATTGATGCGGTAAGAAACCTTCCGGAAGTAAAGGAAATTATGGATGCTACTATTGGCGACGCCAGTAACCGGGAACGTGAACTGCAGCAGCTTGCACAGCAATGGTTAAACAAAGGAAATGTAAACGATGCATTAAAAGTGGTTCTATTATAAGCCACCTTCATAAAACAGGACTAAAGAATACTGATGACCTTTAAGAAGCGTTTTTTGTAAAAACCTTCATCCAGACTGGAAATGGTAACGCCTTTGGCACCTCCTGATGAAGAATGGATAAACTTAACCTGATCACCATCTATGGCATAGATAATGCCTACATGTCCAGGCGTTCTTGAACGGCTGTTGGTACCTGTAAATACAATTACATCCCCAATTCTGGCATCTTCCAGCTTTTTAGCCTCACCACTTGTTGCGAAATCCCTGGATGAACGTGGTACTTTAAACCCAAAATTACTGAACACATAGTTTACAAAGCCCGAACAGTCGAAACCCCTGTTGGGATTGCTTGAGGCAGCCCTGTACCTGATGCCCAGCATAGATTTGGCAAATTCCAGCAAACGGTTGGGAGATTCCATTTTTTGCGTATTGGAAATGGGATTTGCAGTGCTCTGTTTCATCAGGTTTTTCACCAGTTCCTGGTATTGTAAAGGCACGGTGGTCTGCGACTTTGCCGCAGAGAAACTTAACAAAAGAAAACTAAATACAATCAGGTATCTCTTCATATGAATCAGGCTAAAGGTATTAAATTTATATTTTAAGCCTAAGAAATGTTGATAACTTCTTGATTATGGCGTTGTTACTGCCACTGGAAGGATTTTTCCGTTGAAAAACTTATGTGCGGTACGGGCAAAGTCGGCAACATATTTGCCCATTTCAAAGGCCATTACCGGCGATTGATAGCCAGGAAAGGCCAGTTCCAGCATCTCCGTCTGGGCAGAACCCAAGGCCAGACAGTTTACCTTAATCCCGGTATCAACCAGTTCAAAAGCCAGGCATTCCGTTAAGGCATGCAGGGCCGCCTTACTGGCCGAATAGGCCGATAGACCCGGAAACTTTACACTGCCCTGGAAACCACCCATGCTGCCAATGTTCACAATATGGCTGTCGCTTCCCATCAATGGCAACAGGTTCTTGATCATGTTAAAATGCCCCAACACATTGCTCTCAAACATATTTGCCAGGTCTGCTGCTGTGGTTTCAGAAAAAGGTTTATTTACCAGTGCCCCTGCATTGTTGATTAGTATATCTATATGCCCCAGTTTCTCAGTTAAAAAAGGTACCAGTGCAGCATAATCGTCATTCACAATGTCAAATTCTACAGGCAGCAGGGTACAGTCGGGCGTAATGCCTTTGGCTATTTCCAGCAGTTTACGCAGCTTATCGGCCGACCTCGCAATACAAACTACCTTATTATCTTTATTTAACGTAAATTCTAAAGCAGCTTCAAAACCTATTCCGCTGCTGGCGCCTGTCAATACAATATTCATTTAATGTGCTTCTTCTTCTGTAATCAATTTGGTAACCGGGTTTGCAATAACATGTAAACCGTCATTAATCAGTTTTGTGTGTTCGCTTTCACTGGCCGATTTAAGTTCCAGGTAAATACGCAGCTCTTTTTCCAGTTCAGGATAAAGCTGTTTATGGTATAAGATCTCCAGAATTTCCATCGCCGACAGCCAGTCGTAGCGGTGTTCATTTTTTAATGCCCCAAAAAGGACTGGCAATTGTTCATATCCTGTTCCGCTTTCCCTTATCTGTCGTACCGCTTTATAAATGGCATGCAGTTTTTGGGTCTTCTCGTCGTAAGCCACTTTGTGGGTTTGTTTATTACTGATATGGGTAATTTCTTCATAAGCATCCTTATCAGCTGCACCATTGTAAACGGAAACGATCTTTTCGCCAACAGCCATGTCATACATGCCCCAGTCTGGCTGAAAAAGTATATTCCCGTTACGCTCCTTAACGGTACAATTGTCAAAGGTAATCAGAAAAGTTTTTTCATTTTGCTGATGGATGGTCCTGACTGTACCCTTTACCGTAATGCCACTTTCAAACTCCAGGATAGCCAGGTTAAGCGGTTTGATCCCACAATTCAGCAATTGGAGCATGTCCATGTCTTCCAGCGGCGTAGCAATACCCTTCAGTTTACCCACAGGAGATGAAAAACCATCTTTATGGAAATGTTTACCATGTCCTTCCAGTTGCTTATTACCAATCGCCAAAGCAGAAGGCCCGGTTGTTCTGATAAAAGTAAGCGCATCATTGCCATCCAGTCCCATATCTGTAAACACGCCGGTAACCTGCAAGCCTGAACTGTAAACTGCAGTTGCCGGGTTTTTACATTCAATAGCCTTTACAATACTTTCGGTGCCACCTTTCCTGAAGGCCATGGTATCGGCAAAAACTTCAAGTACGTCAATCAGGTTCTGGAACGTTTCAGTTACAAACAACTGGGGCTGGGGTTTGGTAATGTCGTAACTGTAGTTAATGGTATCAATGTTATACCATAGTTTCTGCACCTCAGGTTTCATACAGCTCGAACTTTCACCGATCGAAGAAAGCAAACCGGCACCATAGATCTTTGGATCTTCCAGTGTGCCGATCAGGCCATATTCAACTGTCCACCAATGCAGGCGGCTCAATAAAGCCATTTCCGATGGTTCACCCATATTTTCCGAGATCTGCTGTAACAGGCGTTCTGCCTTTGCGATCTCTTCTTCATTGGCATCCACAGCCTCTTTTAAGATCGAAAGGTTCCTGATGGCCTCATAAAGCTCAAAATCTTTTGATGAGAACATGGCCTTGGCACCTATAGAACCAAAATAGCTCAGGTAATTGTTATAGTCCGCGTCGGCAATAATTGGGGCATGACCTGCCGATTCGTGGATAATATCTGGTGCAGGAGTATATTCAATATGATTGATCTGACGGATATCTGCTGCAATAACCAGTACCCGGTAAGCCTGGTACTCCATAAAGGCTGCAGGCGGTATAAAACCATCCACGGTAACTGCACCCCAGCCAATCTTGCCCAGGTTGTCGTTCATTGTTTGCAGGTCAGGGATATATTCAATACTCAGTCCCGCGCGCTGCAGGCCTTTGATATAAGGATAAAAAGCAACATGCTTTAAATAGCTGTAATTCTGGCGCATCACATAACGCCATACGGCCTGGTCTACCGGCGTATACTTTTCGTAATGCTGTTCTACAATAAATTGTCGTAAATGCCTTGGCAGATTAGCTACCTGCTTATTGTTAAAGTCATTAAAATCATTCATTGCATCCATTCATTAATATAGTGATGGTAAAGTTACGCAAATATAAAATAACGCTGTAAACTTAACAGGAGATTTGGTTATGGATGTTTTTTAACCCTGAACGTAAAATGCTTTTGCAGAAAATAACTGCATAGAGATAGAGTTACGGTAATGAAAGCCTGCGATAGCGAGGGATAAAAGTGCAGTCCCTCTACCATGTATTTTAACATGGCCAGGTTAAGTCCAAAATTGATGCCTAATACCGCGGCGTATCTGAACATCTGTATCCTCCCTTTTAAGTTAGATTTGGTAAAGACCAGGTATTTGTTTAGCGTAAAACCAATCAAAAAACTGACCAGGGTGCTGATGATGAGCGCTGCCGAGTGGGCGGTAATCAGTTTAGGTACAAAAGGGAAATCAACATGGATGTTTCTTTGGTGCAAAATCCAGTTGTAAGCAATGTAATAGCAGATAATTCCCGACGTTGCCGTAGTGCCTCCAGACACAATGTACCTGAAAGTATGTAAAGGCAGCCAGCGTGAAAAAGGAGGGTAAAAGAAATCTATTATTTTTAATAAGGCCTTTCGCATTGCTCTAATTCGCCGTTAATTTGTTTTCAATCATCCGGTTGTTGTACTGTTGCACAAAAGCTTTCAGGTATTTTTCCATTTGTTGTGCAATTAACGGTTCTTTATCTAATATGTTGTTTTGAGTAAGACGGTCGGTTTTTAAATTGTATAATGAAAGGTTGATCTTGCCATCATTGATCAGTAAATAATCGCCCTGGTAAAAGCTAAAGGTACCATCGTTATTGTTTACCACAAAATTATCCTGTCTTTTGTCAAAAGCATCAAAGCCAAGCGCAAAATAAGGTTTGTCATAATGCAGATAATTCAAAACAGTGGGCATAATATCTATCTGTTGTACGTTTTTATCCGCTTTCCCTTTTAAATCCCCGCCAGGATAATAAAAAACAATCGGAATAGAAAAATATCCGGGAGTGGTTTGATATTCAGGGAAGTAAGATACTGTGGCATGATCCGCACACAATACAAACAGTGTGTTTTTATACCAGGGCATAGCAGATGCCGTTCTGAAAAAATTACGCAGTGCCATGTCTGTATAGCCCAGTACTTCCTGTACAGGCAAATGACCTTTAGGGAATTTACCTGCATATTCATCGGGCAGCTTGAAAGGATGATGAGAAGAAAGCGAGAAAAATGCTGAGAAAAAAGGTTGCTTCAGCGTATTCATGGTTTGGGCCATATATTGCATAAAAGGATTGTCCCAAATGCCCCAGGTACCGTCATAATCTCCTGTTTTTTTATATTCGTTCTGTCCGAAATAATGTTTGATTCCTGCAAGATGGGTATAAGAGGAAAAACCCATCGAACCATTTGGTGCCCCATGAAAAAAGGCAGTTTCATACCCCTTATCACCTAAAAGCTTGGCAATGCTGGTGGTCTTATTCCCTGAGTATACCGAAAGTACAAAAGGCTCACGGATAGAAGGAATACCTGAAATCACAGAAGGTAGCGCATCTATAGATTTACGGCCATTGGCATAAGTATGGGTAAAGGTATAGCTCTGTTCAATCAGCGAATCAATAAAAGGGGTAAAACCTTTGTACTTTCCACCCATCAGGTCTTTATTTAAGCCGCCTATATGTTCCTTACCCAAACTTTCTATGATCAGGAAAACGACATTCAGCTTTTTAAAGGCAACCGTATCTTTGGGCAGGTGTATGGGATTGTAAATGCTGTTCAATGTCTGCTCATCGTAATAGTTTACAGGCTTTAGTTTAGACACTTTTAAAGTCCTGAATATACAGAAAGGTGTGTTCAGCACCAGGCTCATCTGATCTGGTGTATCCACAAATTCTCCTGCATTGCTCAGCGTAATGGGCCTGGTGCCATAGCCCCAGCCACCACGTACACCTGTAAGGCAAACCAGTGCAATAGCAAACAGCAATACGGTTTGCAACAGGTATGCAGGCCATTTAAAAGTTTTTACTTTTTTAACACCTACCAGCTGGTAAAGCTTTACAAAGCCCCATATAAACAGGGCATAAAGCAGAAACAGGTACCAGTAATCTGTTAAAAAATCTATAAACAGTTTAAACTTGTTCTGTTCATGGCTAAACTGGCTAAAAACAGTTGCTGTAGTTCTTTTAAGTGTATATTTATAGTAGGCAAAATCGGCAAAGTTGGCCATAATGCCAATGCTGTTGCTAATGATAAAAAGCCATTTGCAAAAGCGCTGATAGCCATCTTTGTACTTAAAAGGGGCAGGTACCAGCTGCATTAAAAGGAAGATGGCATTGATATAGATGAGTGCCGAAACGTCAAACTTTAGTCCGCCCCATAGCATGTACAGGTATTTGGGTAAGGTAATGTGCTGGAACAGGCTATGGTTAAAAAAGAAGAAGCCCAATCTGCATAAAGTATATAAAACCAGTAAAATCAGGAACCTGTAGGCCAGGGCCACATACAGGTTTAAGGTTATTGGATTTTCTCTTTTCAATTGTTTGTGTTTGAGGGCGCCAATTTAAGTAATTTGGCAATGATTTGTTTAAATAAAATTCATCGGCGGGATTTCGGCAAGCTTAAAATTTAATGGGGTAGGGATACAAAATCAATCACTGCACAATAACGATAAGTTTTATGTGGTTGTATGCTTACCCCAATTGTATTTAACTGATAGGAGGTATTCAAAATCAGTTTTCTGTGCCCCAGGTCGGGTACGCCCTTATCTAACAGCAACATGCAAACATTGCCCAGTCCGGTCGAAAAACCAAAGGCCAGGTTTTCGCCATTTGATTTTTTAGGGTACATTTTACCGATCCTGTCTTTCATTGTCCGGCCATCACTAGAGTTGTGTGCAGCAAAATTGTTCTTGTTTAAATCCCTGGCGTGCTGTTTTGCCACCCAGCTCAGGGCTTCATCCGGCCAAAAGGCAGGTAGTAGCTTAATGTTCTTCAGGTCGTTCTTTAAACTTTTGTAATAACTGTCGTTCCTGTTAACCTTTAACCTTTCATAATTGCTGTACTGTTTCATTTGTTCATTATAATCATCAATAAAGTCCTGTAAAAAAGTATTAAAAAAACGTTCACCATCCATGCGTACCAGGTTCATGTAAATGACGATGTCTTTTTCTTCGCCGCTTAGGTAAGGTGCATTTCCGGCAGTATTGGCCATTTTTAATTCGTCCTTGGTCCAGGCATCAGCGCGCTGGGCTTTTATGGAAACAGGAATGAATACGGAAAAAAATGAGATAAGGACAATTGATAAAAACTTCATGAAATGGACAGTACAAAACTTACGCCATTCAGATGATTTTGCCAAATTCGTGCATACCTGTCAAATTAAATAAAGGCTTACTGCTTCTTTAATTACATCCGGTATGGGCTGGCCATCTGTATTTTCAAGCTGATATTGTGTAGTTGGTTCTTTTGAGATGTACACGCCTTTTTGTGCATCAAATTTTAAATAACCCAAATCAAAAAAACGCTCCTCAATTTCATGAGATGAATCCATAGATCGGAATTGTAGTGTTTTTATACTTAAAGTCTTTTTATTGATCAATAGCCATTTGAATTTGTCCTTTTTAGGGGCATCAGCAGGAAGATTGTTTATTTTAATTTCGATAATACAGAGCTGCTCACTATCAAGAAAGTAAAGGCATTCAAAATTGATCGTCATGATTTGGTTAGTTTACTCGCTGCAAATTTGTAAAATAATGTGAGTTTGTCAAATTATTCTACGATCAGCATCTCTATCCTATTTTCGCAAAAAGCAGTAAACAGGTAGACAGGATTGCAGCGATGCTTCTCATGTTGTTTAAATAATTCCATTTCGCCTCAAATCCCAACCTCATTTTCGAAAGTGAATCCACACTTGAACCATTTACATCAAAGCTGTCCAGCATGTTGTTTAACGGAACATTACCAAAAATTGTAAGGCCTGGTACGCCAATTAAATAGATCAGGGTTGCTGCTATCAAAAGATAATACTCCCGATTTAATGAAGGGCCAAATTGCTGATAACAACTGATCAGTAAAAATATTGCCGCACCAAAAAAACATATAAAAAAGAGAGGATTCTGAATGGCACGGTTCATGGCCTGCATCGACAGGATAAATTCCCTGTCGGGCAATGTCTTCAGACCGCGCATAACTGAAATTGACCAGCTATAAAAGAGCCCAGCCATCAGGGCAGTTGTAAGTATGGATAAAAATAGTATAGTATTCTTCATGACCTTGAATTTATTTGTTCACACAGGATTAGACCAGGTTTGATCCTGTATTGTTACATTTTCAATAGAACCAATACAGTGGGCCGCAGAAAGGGATAAGACATTGTTTGCGTTAAATGTTGAATAAGCCTTGAGTAACCATTAGGCAAGGGTTGGTTAAGCCTTGGTATACCTCCAGGCTTAATCAAGGCATACCCAATACTTGCCCATTATATCTTCAGTACAAAACAAGTCGTTAATCCTTGCGGTTATTGATATTTAAATATTAACAAACATCATAAATGATGGTCATATCAAACGGTGCATCATGTGCGTTGAAATAAGACTATGCGTGTGTGGATTTGGTAAAACAACAGTATAACTAAAAACAAAATATAGTAAAGATTTGTTTAACTGTTGTTAACAACGTATTCATGAAACAACGCTATCTCTATCTGTTGCTTTTTCTTCCTTTTTTAACAAATGCCCAGGGCATAAATGTCGCCCTTTCTGAAAAGAGTAAGATCAATTTCTCGGGCATGCTGCAAACACAGTTTAATTATTCACTCGATGACGATGTAGACATTACCGGAAGGCACCATACCGGTACGGAGCATTTTTCACACAACTCCTTTTCTGTAAAAAGGGCCAGACTGCAGCTGAGTGCGGCAATCAATGATCGTATCAATGCGGTTATGCTGGTCAATTTTGGCGACTTTATAGGAAATCCACAAAACAAAGTACTCGAAAATGCCTATATAAAGTATAGCGTAAATGACTATGTAAATTTTCAGTTCGGACAGTTCAGGCCACAGTTTGGGCAGGAAGACAATTATCCGGTTGATTTTGTCCGCTCCATAGATTATTCCAACCAGTATTATCTTTTTGGGTCAAACAGCTGGCAGAGTTTCCAGATCGGTGCCAGCTATTTTGGAGAGATCAAAAATAGCAGTATCCCCTTAAAGTATTATATAGGTGTTTATAATGGCAATAACAGAAACCAGACCGGCGACAATGACGATGGAAAGATTGTTCCGGCACGTCTCGTATTTGGGCTTGGTAAAAGTACCTTCCTGGGTTTAAGTGCTGGTGCAGGTAAAAATATGGGACAGAAAATATGGGCTTATGGTGCCGATATCGACTACAAAAAGCAATTGAATGAAAGGTGGAATGTGGAATTTGTTTCGGAATATAAACAGGGGATCAACAGTGTTGCCTATTTTGATCAGACAGATCCGGTTATTCCTGTCAGCCACTTTGCCATGCGGGGCATTTATCTGCAACCTAATGTTGGGTATGGTTTTAAAAATACAAGACTTAAAAGCCTGGAGTTTGCTTTAAGGTACGAATATCTGGATGCTGATTTTAAACAGAACGGTAATGCAAGGCAAAGCTATATTCCTATGGTCAGTGCTTCTTTTGCAGAAGCTTATGCCATCCGTGTGCAAATGGGTCTGCTGATGGACCGTTATGAAAATAATATTCCCAATACTACGCAATACAATACCAACAGAATTATATGCCAGGTGCAGGCCCGGTTTTAATACTAAACGCTAACAAATGCAACAACGTGATGAAAGAGATCAATTACAAAATGATGCTGGTAACCCTGGCTTTCGGGTTGCTGATCTGGTTTTTACCGGTTCCTGAAGGAGTTAAACCCGAAGCCTGGCATTTGCTGGCCATCTTTCTGGCCACCATTCTGGGCATTATCCTCAAAGCAGCATCCATGGGCACCATGTCTATGATCGCTATTGCAGTTGTGGCCTTAACCGGGGTATTGGCCCCCGGAAATCCCGGTAAATCTATTTCGCTGGCTTTAAGTAGTTTTGGTGACAAAGTAATCTGGCTGATAGGGATTTCTTTTTTTATTGCCCGCGGTTTCATAAAAACCGGGCTGGGTAGCAGGATTGCCTATCTTTTTATCAGGGTATTTGGGCACAGTTCATTGGGACTGGGTTACGGATTGGGCCTGGCAGATCTGGTACTGGCCCCTGCAATTCCCAGCAATACAGCGCGGGGTGGAGGCATCATTTATCCCATCATGAAATCTATGGCCCTTAATTTTGGCTCTGTTCCTGAACAGCCGGAAACGCACCGCAAACTGGGGGCTTACCTGTCGCTCAGCTGCTATAACATCAACCTCGTTACCTCTTCCATGTTCCTTACTGCAACGGCAAGTAACCCTATGTGCCAGAAGTTTGCGGCCGATCTGGGCATTCACATTACCTGGATGTCGTGGATGTGGGCGGCTATAGTACCGGGCCTCGTTTCACTTATCGCTGTGCCTTACCTGCTCTATAAAATCTACCCCCCTGAATTAAAAAGAACAAAAGGCGCGACAAAAATGGCCTCCGAAAAGTTAAAGGAGATGGGTGCTGTAACGCGAAATGAATGGCTGATGCTGCTTGCTTTTTTTGTGTTGCTCTTTTTATGGATCACCGGAGATATATTTAAAATTGATGCCACTACCACTGCTTTTATAGGCCTGGTGTTTTTGCTGCTTTCGCAGGTGCTGACCTGGGAAGATGTGAAAAGTGAAAAGGGGGCCTGGGATACCATCGTCTGGTTCTCGGCTTTGGTAATGATGGGTAGTGCATTGAACCAACTGGGCTTAATACCCTGGTTTAGTGAATTGGTAAAAGCTAAAATAGGCCACATGAACTGGACAATGGCTTTCCCGATCATTATACTGGTCTATTTTTACAGCCACTATATGTTTGCCAGCGCAACTGCGCATGTAGCTTCTATGTATGCCGCTCTATTGGGCGTAGGTATTTCTGTTGGCATCCCGCCAATGTTATTGGCCCTTTCGCTGGGTTTTTGTGGTGGGATTTATGGAACTTTAACCCATTACGGGCATGGGCCGGCACCGGTATTTTTTGGAAGTACCTTTGTGGAAGTAAAAGAATGGTGGTCGCGGGGTTTTATATTAAGTATTGTTTTCCTGGTGATCTGGATGGGTATTGGCGGTATGTGGTGGAAAGTTATCGGCATATATTAATTGAAAAAAATGGATCAGAAAGGCACCTTATCTACACTGATGCGTAAAACGCTGATGGCGCTCACAGGATTGTTCCTGTGCTTTTTCCTGGTTATACACCTGCTGGGAAATTTGCAGTTGTTATTGCCTGCAGAACAGGCAAAAGAAAGTTTTAACAGTTATTCTCAACTTTTATCGGGCAATATTTTCATTAAGGTCATTTCTTATGTATTGTATGCTTCTATAGTTATTCATTGTCTGGATGCCCTGCTCATTACCCTTAAAAATAAAAGGGTAGCGGGGAAGTACCTGCACGACCAGCGGCGCATTTCCAGCAAATGGTATTCGCGCAATATGGGGATACTGGGTACGCTGATCCTTATTTTCCTGGTATTTCATTTTAAAGATTTCTGGTACCAGTACAAGTTTGGCGGGTTGCCTGTCGACGAGTATGGGCATAAGGATCTGTATACGATTGTTGTTGGGGTTTACCGCGATTGGTGGTATGTGCTTTTTTATGTACTGGCCATGTTTGCGCTTGGTTTTCACCTGCTGCACGGTTTTTTTAGTGCCGCCCGCAGTCTGGGTGTTTACCATCCCAGATATGTGCGGTGGATCAGGGTTTTTGGAACCTGGTACAGCTATATCATCACCTTCGGCTTTGCCATTATACCCATTTACATTTACTTAACCCAACATACATAACATGGAACTGAATGCTAAAATACCACCGGGGCCATTAAAGGATAAATGGAGTTTTTATAAAGACCATGCGAAGCTGGTAAACCCGGCCAACCGGAAAAAACTGGATGTGATAGTGGTAGGTACCGGACTTGCCGGTAGTGCGGCGGCGGCATCGCTGGCAGAGATGGGGTATAACATCACTTCTTTCTGTTTTCAGGATTCGGCCAGAAGGGCACATTCTGTGGCCGCACAAGGTGGGGTAAACGCAGCCAAGAACTATAAGAACGATGGCGACAGTACCTACCGCATGTTTTACGATACGATTAAAGGTGGCGATTTCAGGTCCAGGGAAGCAAATGTATACCGTCTGGCAGAATGCTCGGCACAGCTGATTGACCAGGCAGTAGCACAGGGCGTGCCTTTTGGCCGGGAGTATGGAGGCTATTTAAATAACCGTTCTTTTGGAGGGGTACAGGTAAGCCGTACCTTTTACGCCAGGGGACAAACGGGGCAACAACTGTTGCTGGGGGCTTATCAGGCGCTGATGCGGCAGGTGGCTGCCAAAAATGTGAAACTGCATACCCGTCATGAAATGATGGAATTGGTTGTGGTAGCGGGCAAGGCCAGGGGGGTAATTGTACGAAACCTGGATACCGGTGAAATAGAAAGACATACGGCCCATGCCGTAATTCTGGCTACAGGGGGCTTTGGAAAGATCTATTACCTGTCTACCCTGGCTATGGGCTGCAATGCATCTGCCATCTGGCGGGCGCATAAAAAAGGAGCTTTTATGGCCTGTCCAAGCTGGACCCAGGTACATCCAACCTCTCTGCCGCAATCGGGCAGTTACCAGAGTAAACTTACGCTGATGTCAGAATCGCTAAGGAACGACGGACGCATCTGGGTGCCATTAAAAACAGAAGAAAGCAGAAACCCAAATGATATCCCTGAGGAAGAACGTGACTATTACCTGGAACGGCGCTATCCGGCATTCGGGAACCTGGCACCCCGCGACATTTCTTCACGTGCAGCCAAAGAACGTATAGATGCCGGTTTTGGGGTAGGGCCGCAAAAGAATGCTGTGTACCTCGATTTTTCTAAGGCAATAAGGGAGCAGGGGAAACAAAAGATCAAAGAGAAATATGGCAACCTGTTTGATATGTACCGTAAAATTACGGCTACCGATGCGTATACGGAACCAATGATGATCTCGCCGGCAGCACATTTCTCTATGGGCGGCCTATGGGTAGATTATGAACTGATGACCACTATACCTGGCCTGTTTGCATTGGGGGAAGCCAATTTTGCGGACCATGGGGCCAACCGCCTGGGGGCAAATTCTTTGCTGCAGGCTTGTGTTGATGGATATTTTGTGGCACCCTACACGGTATCCAATTATCTTTCCGGAGAAATTAAGGTACCGCGTCTTGACCTGAACAGGCAGGAATTTGTAGATGCAGAGGTGGAGGTAAGGGCACATTTATCCCGGTTACTGGAAATTAAAGGCGATAAAACGGCAGATCACTACCATAAAATTCTGGGCAAGCTGCTATATGATTATTGCGGCCTGTCGCGGAGCCGGGAAGGTTTGTTAAAAGCAATTCATGACATCCGCAAATTGCGGGATGATTTTTACCACAATCTGAAGGTATCTGGTGAGGAGGATGAGATGAATGCTGAACTGGAAAAGGCGGGGAGGGTGAGTGACTATCTGGAAATTGCAGAACTGATGTGCTATGATGCACTGACCAGGGAGGAATCCTGCGGAGCACATTTCAGGGAAGAATACCAGAGCCCCGAAGGAGAAGCTTTAAGGAACGATGAACAGTTTTGTTTTGTATCTGCCTGGCAATATAGGGGTGAAGGCCAGGAAGAATTGCTGGTTCCTGAACCCTTAAAATTTGAAAATGTTGAACTGGCCGTAAGAAGTTACAAATAAGCAATGAGGTTATGAAGATATATCTGAAGATTTGGAGACAAACAGATGCTGGTAGTATCGGTAAACTGGTTGATTATGAGCTTGATGAGGTAATTCCTCATATGTCGTTCCTGGAAATGATGGACACACTGAACGAAAAACTGGTGCTGGCGGGCGAGCGGCCGGTAGAATTTGATCACGACTGCCGGGAGGGAATATGCGGGCAATGTGGTATGATGATCAATGGCCGTGCGCATGGTCCGGTGGCACACCTCACCACCTGCCAGTTGCATATGCGGGAGTTTAAAGATGGGGATACCATTTACGTTGAGCCCTTTAGGGCCAAGGCTTTTCCGGTGAAAAGAGACCTTAGGGTAGACCGTTCGGCATTCGACAGGATCATTATGGCCGGAGGTTTTGTATCTGTAAATACTGGTCAGGCACCAGAAGCAAATGGCATTCCGGTTAGCCATGAACAGGCCGAATCGGCTTTTGATGCTGCGGCCTGTATTGGCTGCGGGGCCTGTGTGGCTACCTGCAAAAACTCGAGTGCTGCTTTGTTTACAGGGGCTAAAATAGCCCATCTGGCCAAATTGCCACAGGGTAAGGTAGAATCCAGAAAAAGGGCCTTGTCTATGGTGCAGCAAATGGATGCTGAAGATTTTGGACATTGCAGCAATACCGAGGCCTGCGAGGTGGAATGTCCGCAAAGTATCTCGGTATTGAATATTGCCAGGATGAACTGGGAATACGGGATCAGTAAAATTTTAAAAGATTAAAATTCTAATTGATTTTCAAATAAACAATTTCCCGCTACAGATGTTCTTAGCACTATGGATCACATCATATCGGCTTTAATTCATGCTTCAAGGACAGGTGATTTACTATTATTGCAGGAAATAATAGACCTGAACACCAACCTTGAACTGAGAGATGATAAAGGTTATACACCTTTAATCATCGCTTGTTACAATCATCAAACGGAAGCAGCCAGGCTACTCCTTCGATCAGGGGCAGATGTTAACGGCATAGATACTGGCGGCAATACCGCACTTATGGGGGTTTGTTTTAAAGGCTATGCAGATATTGCGGAGTTGCTTATTGCTCATCAGGCTAATGTAAATCTGTTGAATGGAAATGGCGGGACTGCTTTAATGTTTGCTGTAATGTTTGGGCGCAATGAACTGATTGCATTGCTCCTTCAACATGGTGCAGACCTGACGATAAAAGACAATCGGGGAATGGATGTATTGGACATTGCCGTACAACAAGGTAATGAACAGGGACTTCAACTTTTAAAACAACATCAACCTATAAATCAGTAAGACAATGGAAAAGAAAAAGCCAAATGCTGAAAACGCAGTCAATTTAAAACAGAAAGATCTTGCGCCGGATACCATTTCCGATCAGGGCGAATTGATGACCACCAATCAGGGTCTTAAAATTAATGATGACACGAATTCGCTGAAGGCCGGAGAACGGGGCCCCTCTTTACTGGAAGATTTTATCCTGAGAGAAAAGATAACGCATTTTGACCACGAAAGAATTCCGGAAAGAATTGTACACGCAAGGGGTTCAGGTGCCCATGGTTATTTCCAGGTTTATGAATCTATGGGTAAGTATACCAAGGCTGGCTTTCTGCAGGACCCTTCTGTGAAGACACCGGTGTTTGTCCGCTTTTCTACTGTTGCCGGGTTCAGAGGTTCGACTGATCTGGCAAGAGATGTTCGTGGGTTTTCTGTCAAATTTTATACACAGGAAGGCAATTACGATCTGGTAGGTAATAACATGCCGGTTTTCTTTATCCAGGATGCTATAAAATTTCCAGATCTGATCCACGCGGCTAAACCCGAACCTGATAACGAAATACCTCAGGCTGCTACAGCCCATGATTCTTTTTGGGATTTTATTTCACTCAGTCCTGAATCTATGCATATGATCATGTGGGCCATGTCGGACAGGGCAATTCCGAGAAGTCTTCGTATGATGGAGGGTTTTGGTGTCCATACATTTAGGTTTATTAATGCTGAAGGGAAATCCAGCTTTGTCAAGTTCCATTGGAAACCGATACTTGGAATGCACGCTGTTGCCTGGGATGAAGCCTTAAAAATATCTGGTAAAGACCCTGATTTTCACCGTAGGGATTTGCATGACGCCATAGAAAGCGGTGCTTTCCCGGAATGGGAATTCGGCGTTCAGATTGTTGCACAGGAAGATGAGCATAAGTTTAGCTTCGATTTACTGGATCCGACTAAACTGATCCCTGAAGAGTTGGTGCCTGTTCAGAGAATTGGTAAAATGGTGCTGGACCGCAATCCGGATAATTTCTTTGCCGAGGTAGAACAGGTTGCCTTCCACCCTGGTCATCTGGTTCCGGGTATAGATTTCAGCAATGATCCTTTATTGCAGGGCCGTTTATTCTCTTATACGGATACACAATTGTCCCGTTTGGGCAGTCCTAATTTTCATGAAATCCCCATTAACCGTTCAGTGAATACGGTACATAATAATCAGCGTGATGGACATATGCGTCAGCAAATCAATGTAGGGAAGAGCAGTTATCATCCAAATTCTGTAGCTGGCGGAAGCCCTGCCCAGGCAACAATAGCCGAGGGTGGATTTTCTTCTTATGAAGAACGTGTGGATGCGCATAAAGTACGGGCACGGAGTAAAAGCTTTATGGATTTCTTTAGTCAGGCTACCTTGTTCTTTAACAGTCAGTCTGAGCCGGAACAAAACCATATTGCTGATGCATTAAAGTTTGAATTGGGTAAAGTAGAACGGGTTGAAATCCGGCAAAGAATGGTTAACCTCCTTACTCTAATCAGTGTTCCTCTTGCAAACACCGTAGCGGATAGTTTAGGTTTAAAAGCGGGTAAACCGCAGGAGCCTGTTAACCATGTCCTTGGTGCAGATGCCAATCCGGCAGATTATAAACCGGTTAAAGTAAAATCAGAAATTGAAAAATCGCCGGCCCTGAGTATGGCCAATGCGCCAAAAGACAGTATTAAGACCAGACAAGTTGCTTTCCTGGCTGCCAACGGTGTTGAGTCGACAGACTTTGAAAATATGAAAAAGGCACTTCTTGCTGCTGGTGCTGTTGTTAAAGTGGTTGCGCCTAAAAATGGCACATTAAAAGATTCGGCTGGTAAAGAAATCAAAATTGACATGAGTTTCCTGACAGGTACATCAGTAGTATTTGATGCTGTGTATGTACCAGGTGGAGGGAAAAGCATTGATGCCCTATTGGCTGAACCTGATGCTGTTCATTTTATTAATGAGGCTTATAGACATTGCAAAGCCATAGCAGCCACAGGTAAAGGCGCTGAACTGATCAACCAAAGCTATGTAGGTGCGAAATTGAAAAATGGCAATGCAGATGCAAAGGCAGGTATACTGACAGAAGCTGCACCTGATGCTTTTATTAAGGCAATCGCCCAGCACCGTTTTTGGCAAAGAGAGAAAAAAGATAAAGTTCCGGCCTGATCTGAATAGTGAATTTTTTTATGCTGTGCCATTTGCAAGCGCAATCAGCACGTTATGGTAAGGCAGGAAGGCTAATAATATTTTTGGATAAATATTATTATGTATAACATTATGCTTATATTGTGCTTGTATTTATGGTATTGACCATTTATACAGTTACATTAAAATAGGTATGAATAAAATCCTGTTGATACTATTTGTTTTAGGTTTTCAATTGAAACTCCGATTTTAGAAGAACTAAAACCTGAAAATGGGAGTACCGATCAATCAGGGAAAAACTAAATCATTAAAATGAAACGTAGAGAATTTATTAAAAACGGTGCATTGGCCACTGCTGGATTTACCATCCTTCCTGCGGGAAGTCTTTTTGCCTCATCAACAGGCAAAGTACGCTTAGGTTACATAGGCGTTGGTGCCAGGGGAATGAGCCACATCGCTGAAGGAGCGCTTAGGGATGATGTAGAAATTGTTGCGGTTTGCGATACTCAGGAAAGTTCATTGAAAATTTGCAGGGCATTTTTAAGTAAAAAAGGAAAGCCGGCGCCTACAGAATATACCGGTGGAACAGATGCTTATAAAAAGCTGCTGGACCGTAAGGATGTTGATGCAGTAATTATTGCTACGCCATGGCAATTTCATAAAGAACAGGCTGTAGATGCCATGAAAGCCGGTAAATATGTGGGCTGCGAGGTGATTGCAGGTTTAACTGTTTCAGACCATTGGGACATTGTGAACACTTCGGAAAAAACAGGGATGCCTTATATGACTCTGGAAAATGTATGTTACAGAAGGGATGTGATGGCGGCACTAAATATGGTAAGGCAGGGACTGTTCGGCGAACTGGTACATCTGGAAGGTGGCTACCAGCATAACCTGAGAAATGTATTGTTTAATGACGGGAAAAAATATTATGGTGGAGGCGTGGAATATGGGCCAAAAGCCCTGAGCGAAGCGCAATGGAGAACCCAGTTTAATATTGACCAGGATGGCGACCTGTATCCTACACATGGGGCTGGCCCGATCATGCACTATGCAAACATCAATCATGGTAACCGCTTTACCAACCTGGTTTCCTTCAGCTCCAAGGCCAGGGGGCTGGCCGCTTATGTTGAAGAGCTGTCGCCCGGGCATCCCAATGCTAAACTGAATTACAAAAATGGCGATGTAACCACAACGATGATCAATTGTGCAAATGGGGAGACGGTTTTGTTAAGTCATGATACCCATCTGCCCAGACCTTACTCCATTGGTTTTAGGGTACAGGGAACGGAGGGGATCTGGATGGACGTGAACAAATCTATTTATATTGAAAAGCAGGCGAAAAATAATGATGCCTGGGAACCTGTGAATACATGGTTTGAAAAATATGACCACCCGCTATGGAAAAAATACGAAAAGGAAGCTGTTGGTGCCGGGCATGGTGGGATGGACTGGTTCGTATTTAACGGTTTTATACAGGCAGTAAAGCAAAAGCGGCAAACACCAATTGATGTATATGATTCGGTAACCATGAGCGTAATTGCACCGCTATCTACAAAATCTTTAAAAGAGGGCAATATGCCCCAACAATTTCCGGATTTTACAAAGGGGAAATGGAAGGACAGGAAGCAGCTGTTTGCCCTAGACGATAGCGGATTTTAGATGTTATTCAAACAACCTGGCAAAATGGTTTTCCAGGTGATTGCGCATGGCATTCCTGAACAGTTCAGGAGAACCGTTTTCCAGGATGTCAACCAATCCTTTATGCGAAACAAATTTATGGATCTGTGTCTGTTTTTTGAGTAAACCACTATTATGAACATAATCAAACACCGGTAAAAGCATTTTCTGAAATGTTTTGAGCGTTTCATTTCCGGTAATTTCATAAAGTTTTCCATGAAACACGATTTCATGGTCAATATGAAAGATATAGTCTTGTGAAGTGTCGGGCTCGTTTTTTATGATTTCTTTAAGTTCTTCAATATCTTCAGGCTTAATGCGCTGGAAAAGAAAATCAGCCATTCCAATTTCAAGGGCCAGCCTGATCTCAAATATGCCTTTTAAAGTATCCTGATCAAGGATATGTGGGTTCATACTTTTGCTCATGATCCCGAAAATATCAGGGCTGGTAATTACCGATCCTTTTTTCTTCTTGGTTTCGATCAGTCCCATCATCCTTAATCTCAGAATGGCTTCGCGGGCAACCGTCCTGCTTACCCCAAGGGTTTTGGATAAGTCCAATTCTGTAGGAATGATATCACCAACTTTTAATTTTCTGTCACGCAACAACTGCACCAGGTTAGCTTCTACTTTATCAACCAGTGAACTGGTGTCTACTGGTTGAAATGATTCGGCAATACTTTCCATTATTATGTATGATAATATATTTGTGTGTCTAAATTATTTAAAAAACAAATATAAGGCTATAAATATGATTAGATCAAAAATAAATGTAAAATATTTCTTGCATAATAGAAATAAAAGTTAGTACCTTAGACTTATTATGTTATACATAATACTAAATCTAACCAAAACTCTAAAATGAAACAATTCTATTTAAAAACAATTGTTTTGATGTTGTTCCTGCTTTCAACCGGGGCGTATGCACAAAACAAAAGAGTAACCGGAACAGTTTCCGGCGAAGATGATGGACTTTCAATCCCGGCAGTAAGTGTTGTGGTAAAAGGAACCAAAGCCGGAACGCAAACCGACATGAACGGCAAGTTTAGTATCGATGCCAATGCGAATGACATTCTTGTATTTACTTATGTGGGTTATTTGACCCAGGAAATTAAGGTAGGGAATAATATAAGTCTAAAAGTGGTGTTAAAATCTACATCAGCCAATCTTGATGAGGTGGTTGTGGTAGGTTATGGTACGCAAAACCGTCGCAACGTTACGAGTTCAATTTCAAAATTGGATAAGGAAGTGCTTGCCAATGCGCCAAGAGCCAATCTAGGTACTGCTTTACAGGGCTCAATCCCTGGTGTGCAGGTGGCTACCAGAAGTGGACAGCCTGGGGCAGGTCCTGCAATTACACTGCGTGGGGGGGCAAGTATCAACAGTCCGGGTGGACCACTTGTTATTGTTGATGGTGTGATCCGTGATTACAATGATATTTCTTCCGAGAACGTTGAATCCATGGAAGTATTAAAGGATGCTTCTGCTACGGCCATTTATGGAGCCAGGGCCAATAATGGTGTAATTTTAATTACAACCAAAACCGGTAAAGCAGGAGTTGCCCAACTTTCTTACAAATTTACTGGTGGTTACAACCAGAGGAGAGCAGGTTATCAATACATGGGTGCAAAAGATTATATCTATTATACACGTCTTGGATATCTTAATGCTGGCAGAACTCTTGCCCAGGTAAATGGATCAAGAGGATTGGGTTTGTTAACCGGTGCGGCAGACCTGGCCAGTTTTGATATCCGGTCTTATGTAGCTGGAACTACTCAGCTGCCTGCCGGCTGGGATATTGTAGATGACCCTTACGGGGGACAGATCATGTTTAAAGACCACGGAGGCGAAGTAGAGAATGTGGTGTTCAGAAATACGTATACCAAAGACCACTATGTGAATGCAAGTGGAGGAAATGAAAAGGGAAAATATTTTGCTGCCTTCGATGCATATAACGAAGACGGGGTAATTGTAGGTTCAAAGTACAAACGTTATACCGGCGACATTAATGGTTCTTATAAGGTAAAACCAAGTGTTGAAGTAGCAGGCGGGGTTACGCTTTCAACTTCTTCACAGATTGGGGTAATCGGATCGGAGGTAAATTCCATATATAGGAGTCTGGCCATCTGGCCTACATTCAATCCTTGGCTTGATGAAGGAAAAACGCAACCCAATCCGGGAAATGGAGTAAATGATGGAAACCCTTTATACTGGTTGGGCAGATTAAACAGGACAAACGAAGTGAACAAAGTAGTGGTAAACGGCTCTGTAAAATGGGACCTGTTACCAGGATTGTATTTTAAAGGTACGGGAAATGCTTATCTATTTGACCGTCTGGACCAATCGTTCCAGAAATCAACGCAATTGTATACCAATATTTTTGCAAATCCCCAGACCATCAGCAGCAGTACCAGGGATGCCATCAATCTCAGGAGAAGGGAATTTCAAACCCAGTTTAACGGTATCTTGAATTACAGCAAAGAATTCGGGAAACACAATCTGACTGCTATGGCAGGTGCTGAAACATTCATCAACAAAATGTTAAACGCGCAGTTATACGGACAAAACGCACCAACAGATGAAATAACGACCATTAATGCCTCTACCGTTTTTCCTGTAACTGTTGCAGGTGCAAGGGCTAACTATAGTGACAGGTCTGAGTTCCGCATCAATTCTGTCATCAGCCGGTTGGCCTATGACTATGACCAGCGGTACTTATTTACCGCGGTTTTCAGGGCTGATGGTGTTTCCAGTTTGCCGCAGGGAAACCAATGGGGATATTTTCCAGGTGTTTCTGCTGGCTGGAATGTGCACAAGGAAGCGTTCTTTCAGCATTCGGGCATAAAGAATTACATCTCTACTTTAAAGCCGAGGATCAGCTACGGAGTGAACGGAAATATTGCCGGTTTGGGTAGGTATGATGTTCAGGGTGTATATAGTTCACCGGCAAATTACGATGGAGTAGGAGGATTTAACCATGCGAATCTTCCTAATGCAGATTTACGATGGGAAAAAAGTGCAACTATTGACCTGGGGCTGGACATGGGTTTGTTAAATGACCGGATAACACTATTGTTTGATTATTACAACCGTAAAACTTCCGACCTGTTGACAAATCTTGATTTGCCGGCTTATATCGGGTATCCGCCACTAAAAACAAATCTGGGTACCTTACAAAACAAGGGGTATGAAATGGCCGTAAATGCTAAGGTGCTGAATACGTCCGGAGGCTTTACCCTTAATCTTGGTGCAAATGCCAGCTTTGTAAAAAGCAAAGTACTTAAATTACCTTTTAACGGTAATGAAAATAACAGACAAGGCGGTCTTCAGGTATTTGATCCGGCCACAGGCCAGGTCATCTGGGTTGGAGGTATACAGGAAGGTAAACCTCTGGGCGATATTTATGGATTCAAACAAGTGTCCATTTTCAGAGATGCAGATGAGGTTTCGAGAATTGCAGGCAACAGGACAGATTTAATAGCTGGAATTACAGGTCCTAATTTACCAGCCGGAACGAACGGACGTATTACGCCTGGAGATGTGAACTGGGAAGATGTAAATGGAGATAACATCATTGATTCCAGAGATCAGGTTTATCTGGGTAATATGGTGCCTAAATGGACAGGAGGTTTCAATGCAAATGCAGCCTATAAAGGGATTTCATTATATACCCGATTTGAATTTGCGACCGGTCATACCATTTACAACGATCTGGTAGCAAGGACGCTAGGTAACTATCAGGGTACCTTCAATTATATTGAGCTGATGAAGCAATCGTGGTCACCTCAAAATCCGGATGCTGATATTCCAAAAGTGTATTTCGCCGACCAGGTTGTGGGATCAAAACAAAACTACACCAGGGCAAACAATGCTGCGGCAGTAGTTAACGGTAACAACTCCAGGCTTTATGAAAAGGGAAATTACCTGGCCCTGAGGGAAGTTACACTTTCTTATACATTGCCTAAAACACTCATTGCAAAAAGTAAATTCCTTGCCAGCACAAGGGTTTATGCCACCGGAAGCAATTTGTTTTACCTTAGCAAATTTAGCGGTCCTGCACCAGAGGCACCTACCGACGCGAACAACAACATCACCGGAATATATCTGGGTGCATATCCAACTCCCAGAACATTTGTATTCGGTCTGGAAGTTTCATTTTAACATTATAAAGGCTAAAGAATCATGAAAAAGAATTATAACAACTTTATCGCAATGTTACTATTGCTTGCAGCAGCCCTGGCTTCCTGTAAAAAAGATCTGGCATTAACACCCATCAGTACCTTGAGTGATGACAGTTATTGGAAAAGCATAGATCAGTATGATGCCTTTGTTTCTGGTATACATAGCAGGTTTCGTGGTCATAATGGAAACCTGATGTTCCTTGGCGAACTGCGTTCAGATATTTATGGTAATGATCCCGGAGCTACAGCGTCTTTTACAGGCGAAGCTTCACAAGGATTGGAACGTATGTGGCTGCACTCCTTAAATCTTGACATCCCGGGGGTAAGTACTTATGGAACATTCTATACCAATATCAATCAGCTTAACCTGCTAATCAATAAACTGAACACTGGAAATATTGTCCCGGAGGCTACAAAGAAATATTATCTGGGTATAGCCTATGGCATGCGTGCCTACTACTATTTTCAGCTTTACCAAAGCTGGGGCAAAACAGTCATCCAGTCAGATTTCATTGATGCCGGCAATCTGGACCTTTTCAATCTTGCAAAAGCGGCCTCCCCGGCAACTGAAGTAATCACATTTGTTAAGCAGGATATTGATAAATCAATTGAAAATTTTGGTGCCGACTACACCATCAGGCGCAATAAAGCATATTGGTCAAAATCAGCAACGCTGATGCTTAAAGCAGAGGTGTATTTATGGACTGCACACAGGGCAGGTGGAATTGCTGATGCCAATGTAGCTAAGGCAGCTTTGAATGACATCAAGACCAATGTTCCTGCATTGGGATTGCTTACCACCTCTTCTAATGTTGCAAACACACCTTATGCCGATCTCTTCGGTACAACCAAAGGAAACAAGGAAATGATCATGGTTTGCAGGTACCAGCTGAATGAAGCAGAGATGAGTTTTATTCCCGCTTCATTTACCCCGCAGTCGGGTCTGATTGCCAATTTTTATGATTCCCTGGCCAACCGCAAGTTCAATGTTACTTCTGAGAATTACGGAGGATTGCTTCGTGCACCAGTTAAAATCGCAACCTACAGAAAATTCAATGAGAAAGATACGCGAAGGGATGCCTCTATACAAGCAGCATATTCACTGCTAGGCCCGGGAACCTATAAAATTGCAGGTTGTTTCCTCAAAAAATATCAGGGACAACAGGATGCAGGTGTCAGAAGATACACCAACGACTATCCAATTTATCGTTATGCTGACCTGTTACTTTTAATGGCAGAAGCCAAGGAAATATTGGGCGAAAGTCCGGCTGCGGAAATCAATGAAGTTAGGGCCAGGGCCTTTGGTGCCAACTATAGTTTAGCGGTGCAGGGCTTTCCAAACCAGGCGGGCGATAACGACATAAAAAATACAATTTTAAAGGAACGTTTATTGGAGTTTATTGGGGAAGGCAAACGCTGGTATGATCTGAGAAGAATGGGCGATAGCTTTGTTTTTGCCAATACCAGTTTGCCTGCTTCAGATGCTTACAAATTGCTGTGGCCTGTTGACAGAACAACATTAACCAATAACCGCGCTTTAACACAAACAGACGGTTATCCACAATTTTAACCATAAATTTTTCGGTTCAGGTGGCGGCCCAGCTGCTGCCGCTGAACCTTAATCTGGAAATACGTATTATTTATACAATTATGACGATGCAAAAATTAGAAGGGCTCATTGCCGCGCCATTTACGCCAATGGATGAAAATGGCGAAATAAACCTGGCCTTAATACCGGCTTATTATCAGTTTTTAAAATCTAACCGCGTTACAGGAGCCTTCATTTGCGGTTCTACCGGCGAAGGTGTATCTATGACCAATGCCGAGAAAAAGAAAGTAGCTGCTAAATGGGCAGAATGTACATCAGCAGACCAGGATTTTAAGGTAATGATGTTATTAGGGGGAACAAGCATAGCTGATTGTAAAGAGCTGGCCTTGTATTCCAGGCAGATCGGCCTGCATGCGATATCCTTTACCGCTCCGTTTTACTTTAAGCCGGCCAATGTAGAAATGCTGGCACTTACCTGCGCTGAAATTGCTGCGGTAGTACCGGATATGCCATTTTATTACTACCATATTCCTGTTTTAACAGGTGGTAACTACGCCATGTATGATCTGCTGAAGGCTGTTGATGATAAAATTAACAACTTTGCCGGCATAAAATATACCCATGAAGATTTTATGGATTTTCAGACCTGTATGAGCTTTAAGAACGGTAAATATGATATGCTTTGGGGACGTGATGAGAATATGCTTTCCGCATTGGTATTGGGTGCCAGAGGAGCTGTAGGCAGTACCTTTAACTATGCAGCCCCGCTTTATTACGACCTGATAGCGGCATTTGATGCCAACGACCTACCAAAAGCACGTACACTGCAGCAAAAGGCCATTGATATGATCAGGCTTTTAGGTAAATACGGCGGTATCTCTGTAGGTAAGGGATACATGAAACTGGTAAACCTGGATTGTGGCGAATTCAGACTGCCGGTAAAAAATATGAATGTATCCCAGTTTGAACTGTTTAAAAAAGACGTAGAAGCCTTGGGTTTTCAAAACTTTAAATCAGTTGCTGCTGGCGTCAGCACTTCACAATAAATAAAATGTACAGACCCTTGCTATTCTTTTATATCATGTTAATTACAAACCCTGTTTTTGCGCAAAGAACTGAAGTTACCCGTGTGGAGTGGGCCGAGATCGCCCGGCTGGAGGATAGGAATGGGAAACCTTCTTTAGGTTTTGCAGGAGCAGTTAATGCCGTTGATAATCACGTGTTGATTGTGGCTGGAGGAGCAAATTTTCCGGATAAAAAGCCATGGGATGGTGGGAAAAAGCAATATTCGAAAGAAATTCATGTACTCCAGCGCGCCGGAAAGAACTTTGTCTGGAACAAGAATAATGTGGCCCATTTAACAGAACCAATTGCCTACTGTGGCAATACTTCAACTCCTGTCGGAATTGTTTATGCGGGCGGAGAAAATGACAAGGGATTGTCCAGTAAAGCCTATCTTTTAAATTGGGATGCAGTTATGAACCAGGTACTGATAAAACAATTGCCGGACCTGCCGGTTGCACTTACCAATATTTCCCTAACGAGTATGGGAAATGTTGTATATGCAGTCGGGGGAGACGGCAAACAGGAATCTTCGGCTTCTTTTTTTAGTCTGGACTTGGACGATGATCATCCCAAATGGCTGACTTTACCTGAGCTCCCGGTTGCTTTGGCCAATGCCGTTGTAGTGGCACAAAATGCTGGTATTTATGTAATTGGTGGAAGATCAAAAACTGCATCAGGCATCAGCGAGCTGCGGAATAGTACTTTTTTCTACAACCCGTACAAAAAGTCCTGGAAATCCTGCGCAGTGATTAGCGATGGAAAAAATACCATGAATTTTTCTGCAGGAGCAGGTGTTGCCATTGATGATCATTTCATTTTAATCACGGGTGGTGATGACGGGAAAGTATTCCATCAAATAGAACAATATATCCTGCAAATAGCTCAGGCCAAGACGGAAGAAGAAAAATCCAGACTGATTGAGACAAAGAACAAATTGAGCATCCATCACAAAGGTTTTTATAGAGGGATGTTGTTGTACCATGCATTGGAAAACACCTGGACTAAAATTGGTGAGATACCTTTTGCAGCCCAGGTAACCACAACTGCAACACGCTGGGATGGAAATATTATCCTTTCCAGTGGAGAGGTAAAACCTGGTGTTCGTACAGCGGCTATCAGATCAGGCAGAATTGAGTAATTTTATTAGAAAGAAAAAGAGATGATGAATACTAAAAGATATGCCTGGGTTGTTGTAGGATTGCTTTGGGTGGTAGCATTACTGAACTATATGGACCGGCAAATGCTGTCTACCATGAAACCGGCCATGCAGGCCGATATCGCAGAATTACAATCGGCCACCAATTTTGGGCACCTGATGGCTATCTTTTTGTGGATTTACGGTTTCATGAGCCCCGTTTCGGGCATAATTGCCGATAAGTTTAACCGGAAATGGCTGATTGTAGGCAGTCTGTTCGTGTGGTCGGTTGTTACGTACCTGATGGGCTATGCTACTACTTTTAACCAGCTCTATTGGCTGCGGGCTTTAATGGGCGTGAGCGAGGCCTTGTATATTCCGGCTGGCCTGTCTTTAATTGCCGATTTTCACTCCCCAAAAACCAGGTCGCTCGCCATTGGTATTCACATGACCGGATTGTATATGGGGCAGGCCCTGGGCGGTTTCGGCGCCACCATTGCCGATCAGTTCTCCTGGCAGGCTACCTTTCATTCTTTTGGCATTGTAGGTGTTGTTTATGCCATTGTCCTGATCGTTTTTCTCCGCGAAAAAAAGGGATCTGATCAAGACCTTTTAAATACGGATAGCTTTGTGGTAAAGCCTTCTGTACTTAAGGGATTGGGCTTATTGTTTACCAATATATCTTTCTGGATCATCCTGTTTTATTTCGCTGTACCCAGCTTACCTGGATGGGCGGCAAAAAACTGGTTGCCTACCTTATTTGCCGAGAATTTAAACATTCCTATGGCTACTGCCGGACCGCTTTCTACCATTACCATAGCCGCATCTTCTTTTTTAGGCGTGATCACCGGAGGTATTTTATCAGACAAATGGGTCCAGAAAAACATCAAGGGGCGGATTTATACCAGTGCAATAGGCCTGGCCCTAACCATTCCGTCCCTGCTGTTGCTGGGTTTTGGACATTCGCTTTTACATGTGGTAGGTGCTGCGGTATGTTTTGGTGTAGGCTTTGGTATGTTCGATGCCAACAATATGCCCATCCTGTGTCAGTTTGTTTCTGCAAAGTACAGGGCCACAGCTTATGGACTGATGAACATGACCGGTGTGTTTTCCGGGGCCTATATTACCAATCTGCTCGGAAAATCATCTGATGCAGGTCACCTTGGAAAAGATTTTGCTATGCTGGCGGGCATTGTCCTGGTTGCCTTAATTATCCAGCTTTATTTCCTTCGTCCCAAAATGAATGACTTTGTCGACGCCAGTTCAACACATTAATTTAAAGAAAATGAATAACAGAAAAATATTTAACCATTTTATCCTGTTCATCTTTATAGCAGCTGCATTAGCTTGTTCAGATAAAATTTACAAAGCCCGGGATAGGGGCGGCATAAGCATTAAAGCCGAACCAACCATTAATCCTATCTTTAAAAGACTGGAAGTCAATCCGTATCTGCGTCTGGAAATTGACATCCCAGAAGGTACTGAGGCGATAACATTCCAGCAATTTAAAGGCAGTATAGAAACAGCAGGATTACAAGATATCGCAAAGCTGGAGCTTTACCAGGGAGATGATCAGCAGGAACTTTCAAAAAATAAATTGCTGGGGAGTACAATACCCTCAACAAATCAGTTTAGCATTACGCTTGGCACGACTTTAACACCAGGAAAACACAGCTTATGGCTAAGTGTAACCTTAAAAGACAATGCTGATATTGATCATCAGCTGCGGATCAGAGCTGATCAATTGACCAACGCATCAGGCCTGATCTATAAAGTGGCACAACACCAGATCAGTTCAAGATACCTGGGCATCGCCCTGCGCAAACCCAATGACGAAAATGTACACACTTACCGCATCCCCGGTATGATCACCACAGACAAAGGAACTTTAATTTCCGTTTACGATATCCGTTATGACAATGACAAAGACCTGCCGGGCAATATTGACGTAGGAATGAGTAGAAGTACCGACGGAGGTAAAACCTGGGATACCATGAAAAATATTATGGATATGGGTGGACCGGCAGATAACAGTGGTTCCGGCGATCCTTCAATCTTATTTGACCCTGTCACTAAAACCATATGGGTTTCAGCCCTATGGAGTAAAGGTAACCGCTCTATTGCAGGCTCAGGACCCGGTTTAAGTCCTGAAGAAACCGGGCAGTTCCTGGTTACCAGCAGTAAGGATGACGGATTAACCTGGACCAAACCCTACAGCATCACTAACCAGGTTAAAAATCCGGAATGGCGCTTGTTTTTCCCTGGTCCGGGTAATGGAATTGCCATGGCAGACGGGAAAATTGTTTTCCCGGCACAATACTGGGATGCCGCAAAAATGCCGCATTCCACCTTAATCTATAGCGATGACCATGGTAAAAGCTGGAAAGCAGGGCTTGGTGCAAAGTCAAATACCACAGAGGCCCAGCTTGTAGAAACAAACCCGGGAACTTTAATGCTGAACATGCGGGACAACAGGGGTGGGTTCAGGAGCGTAGCTACCACAAAAGATATGGGACAAAGCTGGATCGAACATGCAACGTCCTATAGTGCCTTACCCGACCCGGTTTGTATGGCCAGTTTAATAAAAGTCAATGTAAAATTTAAGCGCGTATCAAAGGATGTCCTGTTTTTCAGCAATTTGAATATTTCAACGCCTCCCAGGGCACATACTACCATTAAAGCTAGTCTGGATTTAGGAGAGTCCTGGCAACCTGTAAATCTATTGCACCTTGATGAACGTAAATCTTACGGCTATTCCGTACTTACTAAAATAGATGACCAGACCCTGGGTTTGCTATATGAAGGCATCAGGACTTTGCTGTTTGTTAAAATTCCCGTAAAGGATATCATTAAATAATTAACTATGTGGAATAAGAAATCTGCCCTGCTTCTTGTTTTTCTGTTACAATTTGGATTCAGCTCCTTTGGCCAATCTATAAAAGTAGCATGTATCGGAAATTCAGTTACGTTCGGAGCCGGTTTAGTCAATCCCGAAAAAGAATCCTATCCGTCAGTTTTGCAAGGGTTACTGGGGCCGGAATACCATGTGAAAAATTTTGGATTAAGCGGAGCTACACTTTTGAAAAAAGGTCACAGACCTTATTGTAAAACCAGGCAATTTGAAGATGCTGTATCATTTAAACCTGACGTTGCCATCGTGCATCTTGGGTTAAATGATACAGATCCACGAAATTGGCCTGATTTTAAAGATGACTTTGAACCCGATTACGCATGGTTGCTGGATACACTTAAAAAGCAGAACCCTAATGTCAAACTTTATGTGTGCAGGCTTACGCCGATATTTAATGGGCATCCCAGATTTAAATCAGGCACAAGAGATTGGTATTGGCAAATTCAAGAACGAATTGTTGCTATTGCCAAAGTAAATAACGCAAGGTTAATTGATCTGACATCACCATTATATAACAGGCCTGATCTGTTTGCAGATAATTTGCATCCTGATAAGGAAGGTGCAGCTATTATTGCACAAACTGTGTATGAAGATCTTACCGGTAATTACGGCGGGCTTAAACTTCCTGAAATTTTTACAGACCATATGGTGTTTCAGCGCAATAAGCCTGTAAAGATATATGGTATAGCAAATGCTGATGATAAAGTTACAGTTGTATTTAATCATAAAAGCCTTATTGCAATTCCGGATAGCCGTGGCAAATGGAAAGTTGAATTTCCTGCTATGCAACATGGGGGGCCTTACACGTTAAACCTAAAGGCAGGTAGTAAAACCATTTCTTTAACTGATATTCTTATTGGTGATGTTTGGTTATGCTCAGGGCAGTCAAACATGGCTTTTACCCTAAGTGCATCAGAAACAGGTAAGTCAGAATTGGCAGACATTAAACCGAACAATATGAGGTTGTTTAAGTTTACACAGTATGCAGAAACAAACAATGCTCCATGGGATAATAAAACTTTAGAACAAGTAAATCGGCTTAAATATTTCTCAGGAAATTGGACGCCAACTAATGCAGGAACTGCTGCAGAATTTTCTGCTGTCGGATACTACTTTGGTAAAAAATTGACTGCCGAATCCGGTGTGCCTGTTGGCTTAATCCAGTTGGCAGTGGGCGGCTCAACAATTGAGTCATGGATTGACAGGTATACGATGGAGCATGATGAGCAGCTGGTTGATGTGCTCGCCGATTGGCGCAAGTCTGATTTTATACAGGAATGGGCAAGAGGCAGGGCGGACGTTAATCTTAAACAAGCAACCAATCCTAAACAACGCCATCCTTACGAACCGGTGTATAACTATGAGGCCGGCATATCCAAGCTAATTGAATTTCCAATAAGTGGAGTCATATGGTACCAGGGTGAAAGCAATGTGCAAAATGTAGATCTATATAAACACACATTCCCTGTGTTGGTACAAAGCTGGCGGCAAAAGTGGGGCTATGATTTTCCGTTCTATTTTGTGCAGTTATCTGGTCTTAACAGACCTTCATGGCCTTATTTTAGAGATGCACAACGTGAACTTCAAAAAGCAATTAAAAATATCTGGATGGCTGTGAGCTCTGATCTTGGTGACTCATTGAATGTACATCCCAAAAGGAAAAAAGAAGTAGGAGACCGGCTGGCATTGTTGGCCTTAAAGCATACCTATCACAAAAATATAACAGCTGAAGGACCAAAAGCGCTAAGGGCAACCATTAAAGGAAATGAGGTAGTGATTTCTTTTGATTCAGCTAAACTCTTTACCGCAAATCAACAGGATCCGGAAGGGTTTGAACTGGTAACAGACCAAGGCATTCATATTAAATCAAAGGGACGGATCGTGAATGACAAAATGATCATTCCCATTCCTCCAAATAAAAAAATTAAAGGTGTGGTGTATGGCTGGCAGCCCTTTACCCACGCTAATCTCGTAAACGAAGTAAACCTGCCTGCATCTACTTTTTCACTAGCGATACTTTAAATAATGGTTATAGAATATACATTAGAAAAATTAAAAGACCTTCAAGGGTTTTATCAAAAACAATTATTGGATGATACTGTGCCATTTTGGTTCCCAAGATCTATAGATAGGGAATTTGGAGGGTATTTACTTATGCGTGACCAGGACGGAAGCCTGATAGACGACGATAAAGCTGTATGGATACAAGGGCGTGCCGCCTGGTTGCTGTCAACTTTATACAATACTGTTGAACAAAAGCAGGAATGGCTGGACGGTGCGAAATCCGGAATAGATTTTTTGAACCGGCATTGTTTTGATACCGACGGGCAGATGTTTTTCCATGTTACCCGCGATGGACAGCCCATCCGTAAGCGCCGCTATTATTTTTCGGAAACCTTTGCGGTAATTGCCAATGCAGCGTATGCCAAAGCCAGCGGGGATGAGGCTGCAGCTAAACAAGCCCGTTACCTCTTTGGCAAATGTATTGAATATTCCACCAATCCGGGATTATTACCTCCAAAATATACCGGTACCAGGCCCGCTAAAGGGATTGGGGTGCCCATGATCATGATGAATACGGCACAGCAACTCCGTGAAACGATAGGTGATCCGCGTTGTGATGAATGGATCGATAAATGGATCAATGAAATTGAAACCTATTTTGTGAAGGATGACATCAGGTGTGTAATGGAACAGGTTGCTCCCGATGGTAGTATCATTGACCACATCGATGGCCGTACCTTAAACCCCGGACATGCGATTGAAGGGGCCTGGTTTATCCTTCACGAAGCAAAATACAGGAACAATGATCCCAGGTTAATTAAACTCGGCTGCAAAATGCTGGATTACATGTGGGACCGCGGCTGGGACAAAGAGCACGGCGGGATTTTATATTTCCGGGATGTGTACAACAAGCCTGTGCAGGAGTACTGGCAGGATATGAAATTCTGGTGGCCCCATAATGAAGTCATAATCGCAACGCTACTGGCTTATACCATAACAGGAGAGGAGAAATATGCACAATGGCACAAACTGGTACACGAGTATGCTTACCAGCATTTTCACGACGCAGCAAACGGAGAGTGGTTTGGTTATCTGCATAAAGACGGGACCCTGGCCCAAACTGCAAAAGGAAATTTGTTTAAAGGCCCTTTTCATTTGCCAAGACAGGAATGGTATTGCATGACTTTGTTAAATGAATATCTGCAGCAATCTGCTTCCTATACGGCTCAATAAGTAAAGATGAGGATTAAAAAACTGCTTGTACTTTTCTTGCTTTACACTGTTGTGGTAAAAGCGCAATTGCCTTCAAAGAGCTACAGCAATATCATCCCCTTGCCACAAAAACTGCAGTTTAATACCGGACAGTTTAACCTTAAAGACTGTAAGGCAATTATTGTTAAAGATAAAAGTTTAGCTAAAGAAGCATCGTGGTTACAATTATGCCTGAAAAATTTAGGGTTTAATGTGCCTATAAAAAACTACAGGGGAACTGATGCCATCATATTGCAATTGGGTAAAGTAAAGGTAGCGATAAATTCAAATGAGGCTTATGATTTAGCGGTAACTACAAAGAAGATAACTGTAACCTCGCAATCTGACAGAGGCATACATTATGGGATAGAAACCTTAAAGCTTTTGACGGATAAAAGCCATCATGTAAATGCCTGCCAAATTACCGATTGGCCGGCATTTTCCTGGAGGGGCTATATGATAGATGCCGGCCGGAACTTTATGCCTGTGGCTTTGTTAAAACAACAGATTGATGTTATGGCCAGGTATAAACTGAATGTATTTCATTTTCATTTTACCGAAGACATAGCCTGGCGACTGGAAAGTAAGTTGTATCCACAACTGACCAACCCTGAAACCATGTTGCGGAACAAAGGAAGTTTTTATACAGAGGCTGATCTGAAAGAACTGATCAGTTACTGTAAGGACAGGTATATTACCCTGGTACCAGAAATAGATATGCCTGGCCATAGTGCAGCCTTTAAAAGAGCGATGAAAACAGACATGCAAAGCGATAGTGGACTGGTCATCGTAAAAAATATCATCAGAGAATTCTGCAGCACTTACGATGTACCTTATCTTCATATCGGGGCTGATGAGGTTAAGATCGGCAATAAAAACTTTTTACCTGAAGTAACCCGCCTGATAGAAAGTTTGGGAAAAAAGGTAATAGGATGGGAGCCTGGAGGAAACTTTGCTGAAAGTACCATCAGGCAGTTGTGGATGGAAGGGGCTACTAAAGTAAGTAGCAATAAAAACATCAGATATATAGATTCGAGGCACCTTTACTTAAATCATATGGATCCTTTGGAAAGTGTGGTCAGTATCTTTAACAGAAAGATCTGTAATCTGGATAATGGCAGTGATGTTGCATTGGGTGGTGTCATTTGTACCTGGCCAGATAGAAGAGTAAACAAGCCTGAAGATGTATTGATACAAAACCCTGTTTATCCCGCCATGCTTGCTTTTGCCGAAAGAAGCTGGAGAGGAGGGGGGACAAACGGATGGATAGCTAATATTGGTGCTGGGGATACAAAGGCAGCAAAGGCCTTTGTGGAATTCGAAAAAAGGCTGCTCCAACACAAAGCCTTATACTTTGCCAGACTGCCCTTCCCTTATGTAAAACAAACTGATTTGCAATGGAAGCTTTACGGTCCTTTTAAAAATGAGGGTGTATTAACCAAAGTTTTTGAAGTGGAAAACCAAAATTTTAATGTACAAAACGAACCTGCCAATTTAAACGCAGTTGGCGGAACACTAATTTTACGGCATTGGTGGACACCCCTGGTGAAAGGTTTGCTGGATAACCCGGAAGAAAATACCACCTGGTATGCCATAACCCGCATTTGGAGCGATAAGGATGAAAATCGGGATTTTTGGATCGGCTTCAATAACTTTTCCCGTTCTTACGCCTCAGATTCGCCAAAAGCCGCAACCTGGGACGACCGGAGCAGCCAGGTGTTTGTGAACAGCCAGCCCATCCTGGCCCCCGCCTGGAAACAGGCAGGGTTAAAAGGTGATATGGAGCAACCATTAATGGATGAAGGATATGAGTACCGTAAGCCTGCAAAGATCCAATTAAAGAAGGGGTGGAACAAGGTAGTTGTAAAATTGCCAATCGGCTCATTTAAAGGAACCGACTGGAAAAACCCTCAGAAATGGATGTTTACTTTTGTGCCAATATAAAAATTACCTTCTCCGGAAAGAATGGTCATTTTTAATCTTTACAAAACAAGGTCTTCCAGCTGGTTTTACTTGCAATCAGCTCATCCAGGTGTTTAATTTCAATGCGCTGCTGTTCCATGGTATCGCGGTGACGGATGGTTACCGTATCGTCTTCCAGTGTCTGATGGTCTACCGTTACACAGAAAGGCGTGCCAATGGCATCCTGACGGCGATAACGTTTGCCAATAGCGTCTTTTTCTTCATAAATGCAATTGAAATCAAGTTTTAGGTTATCCATGATCGCCCTTGCTTTTTCAGGCAGCCCGTCTTTCTTGGTTAACGGGAAAATTGCCACTTTATAAGGAGCCAGGCAGGGATGTAAACGCAGCAGGGTTCTGCTGTCTTGTTTATCACCTTCACTCAGGTCCTGTTCTTCAAAAGCATTGATCAGGGTCAGCAGGAACATACGGTCTAAGCCGATAGAAGTTTCTATTACGTAAGGCACGTAATTACCATAAGGCTTACCAGTCTCATCCAGGTCATTATCGAAGTACTGCATTTTTTTGCCCGAATATTCCTGATGCTGCGAAAGGTCGAAATCTGTGCGGCTATGGATGCCTTCTACTTCCTTAAAGCCAAAAGGAAATTCAAACTCAATATCAGTAGCGGCATTGGCATAATGTGCCAGTTTCACATGGTCGTGGTAACGGTATTTTTCGGCAGGTGTGCCCAATGCCAGGTGCCATTTCAGGCGGGCCTCTTTCCAATAGGCAAACCATTTTTTGTCTTCACCCGGACGCACAAAGAACTGCATCTCCATCTGTTCAAACTCGCGCATACGCATGATGAACTGTCTGGCAATCACTTCATTTCTAAAAGCTTTTCCAATCTGTGCAATTCCGAAAGGAATTTTCATGCGTCCAGATTTTTGTACATTCAGGAAGTTCACAAAAATACCCTGTGCTGTTTCCGGACGCAGGTATACTTCTTCAGAACCCTCTGCCATGGCACCAAACTGGGTGCTGAACATCAGGTTAAACTGCCGCACTTCTGTCCAGTTTTTTGTACCACTAACAGGACAGGCAATCTCGTGCTGTTCAATCAGGGTTTTAAGTTGCTGCAAGTCTTCCGCCTTCAAGGCATCGTCCATTTCAGCCTGCAGTTTCGCAGCTTTATCTGTCTTGCCGTCTTTTTCGTAACGGGCTATTTTATCTTCTAGTAACTGATCGGCACGGTAACGTTTTTTAGAATCTTTATTGTCGATCATCGGATCGTTAAAACCATCTACGTGGCCACTGGCTTTCCATACTTTAGGGTGCATAAATATGGCAGAGTCGATGCCTACAATATTTTCGTGCAGCTGCACCATGGCTTTCCACCAGTAGGTTTTCAGGTTGTTTTTTAATTCGGCACCAAGCTGTCCATAATCGTATACAGCACTTAGTCCGTCATATATTTCGCTGCTTTGAAATACAAAACCATATTCCTTAGCGTGTGATATTACATTTTTAAATTGCTCGTCGTTAGTATTCTTTGCCATAATGATGCAAACTTAGATAAAATATTTAATGGTTTCCAGGAATAAGACCTTGTTTTTCCTACTTTTGAACCTGATCTTTTTATTACATCTAAAAATAGAAGAAATTGAGTATTAAGGTAAGCGCATTGGTCAAATATTTCGGTAAACAAAAGGCGGTTAACGGAATCAGCTTTGAAGCCAGACCCGGCAGAATACTTGGCTTTTTAGGCCCTAATGGTGCAGGTAAATCCACTACAATGCGCATGCTTACCGGTTATACAGCACCCAGTTCCGGAACGGCCAGCTTATGTGGCTATGATACACAGACCCAAAGTATTGAACTGAGACGGATTATGGGGTATTTACCTGAAAACACGCCTTTATATATGGACATGTATGTAAAGGAGTTTCTTTTGTTTGTAGCCCATACCTATCAGCTAAAAAATGCAGCACTAAAAGTAGAAGAGACGGTTCGACGGGTAGGCCTTACTGCTGAGCAGCATAAAAAGATTGCCATGTTGTCCAAAGGGTACAAACAAAGGGTGGGCCTGGCACAAGCCATCATTCACGATCCCGAGGTGCTGATCCTTGACGAACCCACTTCCGGACTGGATCCGAATCAGCTCAGCGATATCCGTGAGCTGATCAGGAACCTGGGTAAAGATAAAACAGTGATCCTTTCTACGCACATTATGCAGGAAGTAGAGGCTGTTTGCGACGATGTGATCATTATCCATAAAGGTACTATTGTGGCCAATGCTTCAATAGTAGAATTAAAAAATAAGCACAATACCACCTCCCTTGAAGAAATATTTAAAAAACTGACTTCCTGAGGAAAAAGGTCAACTGCCTGATTTTGTTGGTTTTTGCTATTTAAACAGCTTTTTTGACACAAAAGTGTTAAAATGTTTATAAGTTTATGTAACTCTTGGCAGTCTTTTTGCGTCAAACGGATAAATCAAATTAAAAATTAAATAGTAAAAAAATGAAAAAATTATTACTACTAACAGCAGTTGCAGGTTTATTTGCATTTTCTAGTGTAAATGCACAAACTAAAGCCCCTAAATTAAGTGTAGGTGCTGAATTCGCTTTCCCAATGGGTGATTTTGGTGATTCATACAATTTTGGTTATGGAGGTTCATTGCAATATCAGCACCCTGTTGCTGCGAATCTATTGGTAACTGGTAGTGCAGGTTTTACTAATTTCCAGTCTAAAGATCTGCCTATCATTGGAAAAGTAAATTATGGCGCTATTCCGGTTAAAGCTGGTGCAAGGTATTATTTTGGTGATAACTTCTTTGGTGCTGCTGAATTAGGTGCTGCATTTGGTACCAAAAGCGGTAGCTCAACAGCTTTTGTTTATACACCAGGTATTGGTGTTGACTTCCCTGTAGCTGACAAAGGTTCTATTGAACTGGGCGCACGTTACGAAGGCTGGTCAGCTAACTCAACAACCAGTGGCTTCATTGGTTTAAGATTAGCTTACAACATTGGTCTGTAATTAAGAACAGAATGCTATAAAAAGCCCTTCCCGATCATTCAGGAAGGGCTTTTTACTTCCCCTACCTTATTCCCCTATTTCTTTAAGTAAACCGTAGTTTCATAATAATTATTGCCCTCTATTGTCTTTTCATACAAAACCAGGCTGCTGTTGGTTAGGGTCTTTATCTCCATGCCGGCTTCAGGCCAGTCAATCTCACTGCTCGGTTTTACTTTGAGCATTTTATTGTTGATGAGCTCCCAGGTACTTACTTCAATCTTATTTGACCAGGTACTTCCCGAAAACTTTCCATCTGCGTCAAACTGGAAAAAATCACCAGCACCTCCTGTTTCAGTAGAGGTGGTCTTTTGTCCATTCTCAAATTCAACGTAGTCTATTTTTTCAAAAAACCATTTCCCGACAATAAGACTATTGGCTTTTTCATCTTTCTTGCAGGAACTGATTGTGCTGATTGTAATTAATGCAATCAGTATTGTTAAAGCGCTTCTCATATATATATGTTTAATTGTTAAAATGCTATTCCCAGACTTAATCCACCTCTCAAACCAATCAATGGCCCAACGGCCTTAGCATTTACGCCATCATTGGTAACTGTTGCTGTTAAATATTGCTTGCCGCTTATTTCAACTTTTGATTCCAGTTCATTTTTAAGGTCTGCCTTCTCCTCTGGGGTCATGGTACTTAAATCAGCCAATGCATCAGCATTTCCTTTCGACTTCCCATAATGACCACCAAAATAGAAGTCAAGTGCCACACGTTTGGCAATAATAAACTGTGTACCCAGCAGCAAACCTCCGCCAAAGCCCGTAATTTTTGATTTTACAGGTAAATGATAAGTTTTGGAATTGGTTTCATAATCATAAGCATAATTGATCTTTGTATCGTTGTACCTGCCGTATAAGGCAACGTAAAAACCCCTCGCACCAGGATGGCTCCCTGTATAAAAACGAAATTCTGCCGTATATGCCTTGTTGGCAGCTGTAATTTTGTCAAAATCATTTTTAATGTCATCTTCTTCATCCAGCAATTTTTCTGAAGCTTTTTTGATGAGTGGTAAATCTGAAAGTTTGTTTTCAGACATGGTATTGTAACCCGCGACAAAGCTGATTTTTTTGGATAAGAGTCGTTCAAAGCTGAAATTATAACTTTTAAGTGCCAACCCGCCAAAGTTCAGTTTAACCAGGTTTTTTCTGTAGGATACAGGGGCTGGTTCAGTAGGACTTGACTGGGCATTTGTAATAACAGGGTACAGGCACAATAGGGTTAGGCCTAAACCAATAATGAATGGTGTTTTTTTAGTGTGAGTAAACATGGTTTTGAGTAATTATTTATGCAAATGCCAGATTATTTTTTAACTGAAGCCGCTTCAACTTTAGGTTCTGATTCTGATTTAGGTGCTGGTTTATAAATTGCCCCGGTAGCAAAATCTACAATAAGGCCAGGCCAAAAGATTAGTGCATCTGCAATAACGGCAACAGGTCTGACCTTACGTGCCGGTTCTCCTTCTTTTGGTTTAGTGCGCTGTGCGCTGGTTACCTTGCCCCCAAATATGGTAGCGCAGCTGGATAGCAGACATGCTAAAAAAAATACTGATAAATAGTTTAACTTTTTTTTCATCGATTTTATTTTAAGTAGTAAATTATGTGTGAATTGCTAGCAAAACTATAATTTGGTTAATCGGTGATCAATAGCTATTTCTTGCCATTTTATGTTTGTTTCATAAATGTCAATATTAGTGGGGTGCTTAAAAATCTATTGCTAAATATTTTTGATGAATTATACTTTTTTTATTTGGTAATGCTGTTTTTTATGTTGTATTATTAATTTAAGCTGTGTATATTCGTTAGTGTCTCCCTAACATTCTGCTATACATCGAATTAACACGCTATGAGAATTAAAAACAGGCCAACCTGGCTTGATTATCTGGACATCATGCATGGTAAGCTCTGCGAATCCGAACAATTAAATTTGGC
Source organism: Pedobacter heparinus DSM 2366 (assembly GCF_000023825.1). Lineage (NCBI taxonomy): Bacteria > Pseudomonadati > Bacteroidota > Sphingobacteriia > Sphingobacteriales > Sphingobacteriaceae > Pedobacter > Pedobacter heparinus. The sequence continues at coordinate 3,849,354 of NC_013061.1, read as the reverse complement.
TGATTTTGATAACTTTATAAAGGCCAATAGTTTTGCGCATTCATTTTTTCAGCACAGCATACCCTTTGTTTATTTGTTAAATTACAGAACTGGTTTATATGTCAACATGTCTGAAAACTTTGCAGGGTATGAATCCGGATGTTTTTTAAATGAAGGCATCAATCATACCTTACAAATACACCAACGTGACCATTTGAGGCTGTTCAACCAGGAAATATTTCCGGACAGACTGGAGTTTTTGAAAAGCATCCCCACATCAACGCATAAAGATTATGTGTTTTCATATAATACCGCAGTTAAAAACAGGAAAGGTGAAGACGAACATTATTTGCAACGCAATTCCTTTTTATCTGATGAGGTGGGCAACCTCATATATAGCATGGGAATACTGATCAATATAACCCATTACAATGATAAAAACACTGTTTTCCAAACCATTGATAAAATTGATCCCGAGGGGTTAAGCAGCTGCGAAACCATTTATAAAAAGGCATATTTTATAAATGAGGAAGACAGGTTTTTTTCTAAACGTGAAAAAGAAGTATTGCTGTGGATGGCTGAAGGCTTGAGCAGTAAAATGATAGCAGAAAAAATGTTTGTTAGTGAGCATACCATCATCAGTCACCGCCGCAATATGCAGGATAAGACCAATACGCCCAATGCCACTGCTTTGATAAGCTTTGCGCTAAAAAAATCGATCATATAAATACGAGTTAAACCTATCCGGAAAGGAATAGAAAAATGACAAGAAATTACTATATGCTGTATACTGTTTTACTGGTAATTTTATTATCAGGAATAACAGGATATAAAATTAATTAAAATATGATGAGGTCATTTGGATACGCTTTTTTATGTGGTCTAATCGCCCTGTCGGGCTGTAAAAAGTCAACTTCTCCGGAAGATGAAACCCCGGTAAATGAACGTCTGGTTAACAGAATAACCCAGAAAGAGCTTGGTGCTACACCATCGGTGCCCGGAAAGAGCGAATTTATTTTTTTGTATGATGCCAGCAGCAGGCTGATAAAAGTTACCAGCAATTTAATTGAATTGCCAGCTGGTGTTGTTGCGCAAAGCAATGGACAGTACGACAGTTATGAATATAACGGGGCAGGTTTGCTCAGTAAGCGTAATTTGTACCGTTTTAACCTCAGCACACTCGTTTTGGAATTGACCCAGTATGTTGAATATACCTATGACACGCAAGGCCTGCTCAGTAAAGCCACAAGTTTTACACGCCGGCAGGGACCGCCAGATGGCAGTCTTATTTTCAGGCCAGGTGCTTATGATTCTTTCCGTTATAATGAGCAGAAGCAGCTGCTGGAACAACAATCTTTTATTGTTTCGGGCTATGATAACCTGAACAAAGAAACCTATCGGATAATGAACATATATCGCTTCCAGTATAATGCTGCAGGGAATATAGCCAAGCGAAGTACTTATACTGAAGCGGGGCGGGCAGTTGAAGAGATTGCATATAACCAGTACGACACCAGGAAAAATCCTTTTTACAACCAGTTTATTGCCATTTCCGGACTGCTGTCCTTTTCCACTGATAAAAATCATCCTTTAAACATCGGCATCACTACATTCACCAGTGATCTTGGTGCTCCCGACCTGACCAGTACACGAAAGTTTAGCATCACCTATGCAAATGATGATTACCCTGTAGCAATTAAAGAAGAAAACATTTATAAAAGCTATGTCACTGCTCCTGGTAGTAATACCCCGGTAGTCCAAACTATAAATAAGGCTTACGACTGGACATTTGAGTATAAATAAACTTTGACAATGAAAGGAAAAAACAAGCAAACCTGGCTAAGCTATCTGGAATCTGTCAAAAGCAATGTTTATGATTCGGAAGAATTTCAGCTTACTGGTTTTGATGATTTTATAAATGCCAATGGATTTGCACAATCTTTTTTCCGCCATAGCGTGCCTTTTGTTTACCTGTTGGATTACAGAACAGGGTTGTACATTAATATGTCGGAAAACTTCGCAGGATATAAATCGGAGTGTTTTTTAAAAGAAGGGGTCAGCCATACCCTCGAGATCTATCAGCGGGATCATCTACAGCTTTTCAATAAAGAAATTTTTCCTGACAGATTAAATATCCTGCAAAATATACCACCAGAAAATCATAAAAATTATGTATTTTCTTATAACTGGTGTGTAGAAAACAGGAATGGAGCATCTGAAAAACTCTTGCAGCGAAGTTGCTTTTTATCTGATAAATCAGGAAATCCAATGTTCAGTATGGGCATGCTGATCAACATCAATAATTTTGGTAATGAATTGCCCATTGTTCAGACTGTAGATGAAATTAACATCAATGGTACTGCTGCCCATCAAACCATCTATAAAAAAGTTTATCATTTAAATGAAGAGGATAAACTATTGTCTAAGCGTGAAAAAGAAGTTTTATTGTGGATGGCTGAAGGACTGAGCAGTAAACTGATTGCAGACAAGTTGTTTATCAGTGAACATACGGTAATCAATCACCGAAGGAGCATGCAGGATAAAACAAATACCCCTAATGCCGTTGCCCTGGTTAGCTTCTGCATCAAAAATGGATTGATATAAAATCTTCCGGTTGCCCGAAAAATTAAATGAAAGTCTCGGCTGCATAATCAGCCAGTAATTTATTGAATTCTTCCGGGCGATCGGACTGTACCAGGTGGCTGGCTCCGGGAATCTTAAAAACGGTGTTCTGCCATAGTTTAAATGGTGCATCATCTAAATAATCGGGATTTATAACCTGTTCGTCTTTTCCAAAAATGACCAATGCAGGTTTGTCAACTGCATGGATCAATGCAATCTGATCGTTGTATTTTTGTTCCTGGATACTGCCGCTCAATGATGATCTGAAGGGCAACTTTACCTGATAATAATCTGTCACAAATTCTTCCACTACCGATGCATCACTGTTGCTCATCACCTGTGAAGCATATAACCTGACTTCGTTTTGCGGAGCTTGTTCTGTAAAAACTACTGCAACATTTGTATCAGGATAAACAAAACTGTCGAGCGTATATTTTTCTCCGATAAGGCAGCTTCCTGCAAGTACAATTCCCGCAGGATGGAGACCGAAGGCCAGAGATTCAGCCATTATATTCGTTCCCAGCGATAAAGCAACCAAAATGTAAGGACGATCTGCAGCTAAGACTTTAATGGCAGCAGCCACAATTGCCCCCAAACCTGGTATGCTGTAATCTGCACCCGGATCAGCTGAAGCTCCAGAATCACCATGTGCAGGTAAATCTATAGCAATTAACCTGTATCCCTGTAACCTTTCACTGCTCAACTGTGCCTTCCAGGAACGGGAAGAAACCGAGTTTCCATGGATAAAAAAGATGGTGTTTTGAGCAGTGCTGTTTTTTTCAAGATAGGCTAGTTTACAATTGGCAATCGTTATGAATTTTTGTGTCATTGGTCAGGAGAGAATAGGTTGGTTTTTGCCGGTTTAACTATCGAAGTATATATATCAATGTTAATCAAAAAAATCTTTATTCATATAAGCTTTTTTAATATTATTCATTTCAACTCCGGTTACATCTTCTGAAAAATAATCACCTGTATTTTTCCCTCACCCATACGGTGCAGCTTCAACATGTTTTTATTCAGTTCTATGATCTGATAATAATCGGGATCAGCAAAACGTAGATTGCCATTTTTATCAGTATACGCATTGCCGTAGTGAATACCTGGCCCCCTGCCTAAACCACCGTCCCCATACTGTCTGGTAAGCATGTCTCCTTCGGTAATCTGCCATTGGCCGGCAACACCTTTACCCAGTTTATTCTCATACAGTCTGTTGCAAGCCTGGTCAAATATATATTCCTGTACCCAAAATGGCCAGGTAAATTCAATCCAATCTTTACTGCAGCCGGCTGCGTGCGGGTAAAATTCCAGGGGGCCGTCAATGTCACCAATTTTATAATAAGCCCACTTCCCGGGAAGATTGTTGTAAAAATAATCGGGATCACTTTCTTTTTTGCAGTTCATAAAACAGAAAGTGATCAGAACCCATAATAGAAAGATGCAACGGCGTTTCATAATTTAAAAGCTATTGGGCAAAGGTATTTATCCATTCTAATCGCTGAAATAGTTAATTCTTGTCATTTTCCCTTACACTCATGATGTCCTCTCTTGCTTTATCTTGATATGGACTTGAAGAAACTAATATCCTAATTTTTGTTATGCTAGCTATATTTTATAATATTGCATCATTCAAAATAATCACGTGTGAAGAAAATATTATCAATAGCTATTGCATGCTTTTTTACATGGAATTACAGCCTGGCACAAACAAATGGCAACGAATCAAAAATTGGACTTGGCCTGGAAGCAGCCTTTCCGGTAGGGAATTTTAAAGACATCGCCGACTATGGAATTGGTGTTTCACTGCTTTATCAGAAACCGGTTGCCAAAAACCTGATCATTACCGGTAATGTTGGCTACATCAGGTTCCAGGGGCCGGCTGTTTTCTCCAATATTAAATATAAACAGGGTTTTGTACCTATAAAAGCTGGTGCAAGGTATTTCATCATACCGCATGTTTATGTTGCCGGCGAATTGGGGATATCCATTTCTACGGCCAATGGCTATGGTTCGGGAACCTCCTTTACCTACGCTCCAGGTCTGGGCGCAGAATTCCCGGTATCCGGGACAGGGACTATAGATATTGGGCTGCGTTACGAAAGCTGGTCCAGAAGTACCGGCACTTTGTCTTTTCCTGGTTTAAGGGCAGGTTATAATTTTTAAGGAACAGGTGCATGTACGCAGTTTTTAAACGGGAATTGTTCAGCTTGCTGAATTCGCTGATGGCTTATATTACGATTGGTATTTTTTTGCTGGTCTCGGGTTTACTGCTTTGGTTCTTTCCTGATACCTCTGTACTGGAATATGGCTATGCAGAGCTGACCGGTTTTTTTAGCCTGGCACCTTTCTTATTTATGTTCTTAATTCCTGCGGTTACCATGCGCTCCTTTGCCGAAGAAAGAAGGGAAGGTACTTATGTTTTGCTGGCTACCAGGCCCGTAACCGACTGGCAAATTGTGCTTGCCAAGTATTTTGCCTGCCTGATATTGCTGTTGTTTGCCCTTATTCCTACACTAATCTATTATTTTACAGTATCGCAATTGGCCTTGCCCAAAGGAAACATCGATGCCGGGGCAGTCATTGGTTCGTACATTGGTTTATTGCTGCTGGGGGCTGCATTTACAGGGATTGGTATTTTTGCTTCTTCCATTACCAAAAATCAGGTGATCGCTTTTGCTGTAGCTGCATTTTTGTGTTTTATAGCCTATATTGGTTTTGATGCCCTAAGCCAGTTGTTTAGCCTGAGTTATTTTGAAAATGTATTTCAGTCATTGAGTGTAAATGAACATTATCAGTCCATAAGCAGGGGGGTGCTGGATACCCGGGACCTGGTATACTTTATCAGTTTTATACTTGTGTTTTTAGGGGCGGCAAGGTTAGTGATAGGAGGGCGGAAATGGTAAAACTTAAAAAATACCAGAGCAGAGCAGTTATTTTTGTATTGCTGCTCCTGTTGCTCAACATCGTTTCGCAGTTTGTATATACCAGAATAGATTTTACCAAAGAAAAGCGCTTTACGCTGAACCCTAAAACAACATCGATCTTGAAAGATGCCAGTAAGCCCATCCTGATTACCGTTTTTCTGGACGGAGAACTTCCGGCTGCTTTTAAAAGATTGCAGCGTGCTGCAAAAGATCTGCTGACCGATTACAGGGCATACGCCGGAACAGACATCAAAATTGTATTTGCCGATCCGATTGACGGCTTATCAGCAGCGGAACAGGATACAGCCATCAACAACCTGTATCAGGTAGGTATAGAGCCTACCAATCTGAACATTAAAAATGACAATGGTTTTGCGCAGAAGGTTATTTTTCCGATGGCCATGGTCAGCAGTGGTGATAAGCGCTTTCCGGTCAGACTGCTCCAAAACCTCAATCCCAGTGGCAGTTATGAAGAAAGTATCAATCATTCCATACAGAACCTGGAATATGTATTCACTTCGGCCATTCAAAAGGTGCTGACCGGCGAACATCCCCGGATAGGTTTTACCGAAGGCAATGGCGAATTGTCCGATCCGGAGCTGCAGGATGCTATCAAAAGCCTTTCAGATAGCTATGAAGTGGGTAGGGTAAACCTTGACCTGATTGATAAAAATGGATTGGATAAACTGAATACGCTGGTTATAGCCAAACCTCAAAAAGAATTTACAGAAGTACAGAAATATAAGCTCAATTATTTTGTAATGAAGGGCGGCAGTGTGGTATGGTGTATAGATCAGGTGGGGGCCAACCTGGATAGCTTAAAAGGTGCCGGGGAGCAGCTGGCCTTTAACCGCAAGCTAAACCTGGACGATATGTTGTTTATGTATGGTGCCAGGGTAAATTATAACCTGGTTGCTGATGCCAACTGCACAGAGATCCCCCTGGCAATGGGCGGAGGACAAGGGCAGATCCAGCTGGCTCCATGGGTCTATTATCCTTTACTGATGCCTGATACGGCCAGTGCCATCGTAAAAAACATAGATGATGTAAAAGCAGAATTTGTAAGTACGGTAGATACGATATCGGTAAAAGGCATCAGCAAAAAGATCATTCTGCATACCTCGCCATTTAATAAAGTTTTTAATGCACCCAAATTGCTGTCGCTCCAGATGGTGGCCGAGCAACCCGACCCCCGTGAGTATGCAAGTTCTCCAAAAGCTGTTGCAGTACTGTTGGAAGGGAATTTTCCTTCTGTATTTTTAAACAGACCTGTACCGGCGGGGATCATTGAAAATTATGGGCTTCCTCCTGTTGGCAAAGCCAGTAAAATGATTGTGATTGGTGATGGTGATGTTTTTAAGAACCAGGTAAGCAGCAGGGATGGCTCTGTTTTTCCATTGGGTTTTGACCGTTATACCGAAAAGAGTTACGGAAATAAAGCGTTGTTGTTAAATGTTGCCGATTATTTGTGTAATGCCGACAATCTGATCGCCCTGCGCAATAAAGAGGTTAAAATCAGGTTATTGGATAAGGGGCGTTTGCGTGCCGAAAAGCTGCAATGGCAGCTGATTAATTTAATTGGACCTTTACTATTGTTAATATCGTTCGCAATTTTTCAACATTATTACCGTAAACATAAGTATGCAAGGTAATTTTTATATTTTTGAGAACTGACTAGATCATAACTATGAGATTTATTGTATCCACATCAACGCTTTTAAAACATTTGCAAACAGTTAATGGTGCATCAAGCAGCAGTACTGTTTTGCCTATACTGGAAAATTTCCTGTTTGAGATTAAAGATGGAAATTTAACGATATCTGCTACCGATCTGCAAACCAGCATGACCACTTCTTTGCCTGTAGAATCCAAAGAAGGAGGTAAAGTTGCGGTTCCTGCAAGAATATTACTTGACACCTTAAAAACACTGCCCGATCAGCCAATTTCTTTCAATATTGACGATAGTACTTTCTCTATCGAGATCAGCGCGGGCGACGGTAAATACAAATTGAGCGGAGAGAACGGGGATGATTTTCCTAAAATCCCGGTTGTTGAAAATGCTTCATCTGTAAACCTGCCAGCTTCTGTTTTAACTGAGGCCATTACCAAAACAATTTTTGCTGTCAGCAGCGATGAACTTCGGCCGGCTATGACGGGTGTTTTTTGTCAGCTTTCTGATCAGCACATCACTTTTGTAGCTACAGACGCACACAAGTTGGTAAGATACAGGCGTATGGACAGTAAAGCAGATAAAAGTTCTTCTTTTATTTTGCCTAAAAAAGCCCTAACCCTGCTAAAGGCGGCTTTGCCTTCTACTGACATCAACGTATCTGTAGATTACAATGCAACCAGCGCTTTCTTTAAATTTGAGAACATTAATCTGGTTTGCCGTTTGATTGACGAGCGCTATCCTGATTATGAGGCGGTTATTCCTGCCAACAATCCAAATAAACTGGTTATAGACAGGGCTTTGTTCCTGAATACCCTACGCAGGGTGGTTATTTTTGCAAACAAAACCACGCATCAGGTGAGGTTAAAGATCAATGGCAGCGAATTAAATATCTCTTCTGAAGACCTTGATTTTGCCAATGAAGCACATGAGCGTTTGAGTTGCCAGTATGAGGGTGAAGATCTGGAAATTGGCTTTAATGCTAAGTTTTTAATAGAGATGCTGAGCAATTTAAGCGGCGAAGAGGTGACATTAGAGCTATCTACACCAAACCGGGCCGGCTTGCTGATCCCTCAGACCAATGATGAGAACGAGGACGTCCTGATGCTGGTGATGCCGGTTATGTTAAACAATTACAATTAATTTATAAACAAAATAACGATAAATGGCTTGGTTTTTGACCGAGCCATTTTGTTTTTGATCGATTTAAAAAAAATAAAGATATGAAGAGAAAATTTTTATTATCATCGAAGGCCTGGGTAGCCTTTGTGATTGCTGGTGCCGGTTTAATGATTTCAATAGCTTCCTGTAAAAAAAGTGACCCTACACCAGAACCGGTTGGGGAAGCGAGGGTGAGGTATGTAAACGCTGTAGAAGGATCCGCATCGCAGGATTTGTATGTAAATAATGCTAAAAAAACAACAACTGCCGTAAGTTACGGGAACAACTCCGATTACCTTGTTTTTACTTCTGGTACAAATACGTTTGCATCTGCTGATGCCGGTGCTACCACGGCGAACGCCAGTGCACAGGGAGGCGTACAGATCGGAACTTACCTGACCGCCCTTTATTATAAAACAGCTGATGGAACGATTGCTTTAGGTGTGTTTGCAGATGATTTAACTACTGTTTCAGGAAAAGCTAAAGTAAGGTTTGTCAACATCAATGGCTTTTTAGCAAATAATATTGCAGTAGCTGTTACAGGCGGGGCAAATCTGATCCCATCTGTAGGCTATGCGAGTCTTTCGAATTATATACAGGTTGATCCAGGTACTAAATTTACCCTATCAGCTGCTGGTGTAGTAACCGCGCCTGTTGTTGATGGTGCGCTTCAGGCCGGTAAAAATTATACCATCTGGGTTGACGGAAGTTCTGCTACTGAACTGAGAGGACATGTTATCCTGCAAAACTAATTTTACAAATCTGTTATAAGTAATTATGACAATTCTATTCTTAAAAATATCATGGTTATTGCCATGATATTTTTATTTTTGGGCTTAATTTACGAGAATGGAGTTTTTTAGCTTTTTAGTTGACTTCCTGCTGCACATTGACAAGCACCTGGAAGAGATCATCAGAGATTACCAGAACTGGACATACGCCATTCTTTTTCTCATCATTTTTGCCGAAACCGGTTTCGTTGTTACACCATTTTTACCAGGTGATTCCCTGCTGTTTGCGATGGGGGCACTCATTGCCGGAGAAAATACCGGATTGAGTATATGGGTAATGATGTTATTGCTGATTGTGGCTGCCATTCTGGGTAATTCCTTAAATTATAAACTCGGCAGCTTTTTTGGCGTTAAAGTATTTAAAGAGAACAATAAGATCCTTAAACTCGAATACTACAAGCAGTCGCACGAGTTTTTTGAAAAACATGGTGGCAAGGCCATTATATTCAGTCGTTTTTTACCAATTTTCAGAACCATAGCCCCTTTTGTTGCGGGAATTGCAAAAATGCCTTTTGGCAGGTTTACCTTGTTTAATGTAATCGGTGGAGTAGCCTGGATTTCCAGTTTGCTTATGGCCGGCTATTTATTGGGGCAGATACCTGTGGTTAAAAAGAATTTTGATATCGTAATTGTGGTCATTGCAGTAGTCACTTTCTTTCCGGCTATATTTGCTGCCCTAAAATCAAAGTTTAAGAAAAAGGCTTTACCGCTTGCTGAAAATACTGTAAAAGAAGAAGAGCAGGTCTATTGATCCAGACTTTACAGTAATGGCTGTCCGGCATCAACCCATGCCGAATACCAGTAGGAACCTATACTATGTATAGCTGCGCGCATTTGTCGTTCTACCATGTGGTTCATCCCATCATGAAATGCTTTTGAATAGGCCAGGGAGTACTGTCTGCCAACCTGGTTGTTCCTTTCCGAAAAGCTGTATTTCCGGTGTGCCGGAAAACGGGCATTGAGCCTGGCTTCGAAGGTAAGTACGGTATCTACCATTTTATGCGTATGGGTAATGATTTTCCAGGCCTCTTTTAAAGGGTTTTCGATGTATATTGCCTGTCCAACCACATAATTATATTTTTTTGCAAACAGTTCAGGTAAACGGCTTTCCCAGAAGGCATGTATGCCCAACTGATTACTGAGTTGGCCATTGTGGTTTTGCGTGGTGTGTAAAGGTACATGTGCATCGGCCAGGTAATGCCCTAAATAGGCAGAATAAATAAGTATTTTAAGCGAGTCGCGGTCTCTAAGGGCATGTACCAGTTTATAGTAACTTTTCTGGATTTGCCAGGGTAAAATGCCATTCTGGTTTAGCCGGACCAGCCCATATCTTTTAACAGCTTCCTCCCATTTTCTTGGAATACTGTCTATATGTGCTTCATACAATTCTACATCGAGGTAATGCCTTGCGGCCTCTGCAGTATCTGCATATCGCCTTTTATCAGGGTCAACGGCATGGTCGCTCAGGTAGCTGATGTTGGCCTTATAAAAACGGTTTAAGCCTGCCGGAAGTGTAAAAACCGCCAGCCTGTTGATGCGGATATGCGCATAAAAGCCCCAGGAACTACATAGTATAAAAAGCACCAGCAGGCCCGCAATAAGAAATGTCCTTTTCATTATTGTAAACCTATATACAATAGTTTATTCGCTGGTTATTTATTCGATACTTTTTCCTTTCATGGCCGAAGAAACGGCAGCATCCATTACCCGTTCGGCAAAAGGACGTGTAAATTCGTTCAGTTCATCTGCTTTTTTAAGGATATCATCTTTTTCGGCCTTACCCAGGGCAGCCTGCAAAGCACTGATATATGTTTTTGTTGTGGAAATTTCTTCAGCTGTAAGGTGTACGGCATGTTTTTCGATAAAACGTTCGGCAGTATATACCAGTTGTTCCCCTTCGCTGCGGGCTTCGATGAGCATACGTTGTTCTACATCACTTTTGGCATGGGTAATGCTGTCTACCAGCATTTTTTCTACGGCATCATCTGTTAGTCCGTAACTCGGTTTAATGTCTATTTCCTGCTTTACGCCCGAGCGGAGTTCTATAGCCTGTACCGTAAGTATGCCATCTGCATTGAGCAGGAAATTGATATCTACCTTTGGCAAACCTGCCGGCATGGCGGGGATACCTTTCAGGTCAAATTCGGCTAATTTCCTGTTTTCCTGTACCAGATCACGTTCACCCTGGAAAACAGAGATTTTCATGTTTACCTGTCCGTCGACCGATGTGGTATACTGACGGCCGGCCTTGGTAGGTATTTTGGCATTTCTGGGGATGATGACGTCCATTAGGCCGCCCATCGTTTCTATGCCCAGAGACAGCGGGGTAACGTCCAGTAAGAGGATGTCGGAACGGTTTCCGGCCAGGATATCAGCCTGTATGGCTGCGCCAAGTGCAACTACCTCATCGGGGTTGATCTGGTCCTGTGGCTGCCTGTTAAAGAAAGCTGCTACCTGTTTTTTTACATAGGGTGTACGGGTAGAGCCCCCAACCAATACCACTTCATCAATTTCTGCTATAGTGAGTTTGGCATCGCTCAGTGCCTGTTTACAGGAATTGATGGTTTCGGCAACCTTAGGAGCAATAAGCTGTTCAAATGTTTGCCTGTCAATACTGCACCAGATTTCTTCCGTGTTCAGTTCGGCAGGCTGGCTTTTGGCGAGCTTTTCATTATACAGGTTTTGTGTGGTCAAAGCTTTTTTCGCTTCTTCGGCTTTCAACCTTAAGCCCTGCATCAAAGCAGCATTTGTTGCCAGTTCTTCTGTATTCAGTTTATTTTTTTCTATCCAGTAATGTACAATGGCACGATCAAAATCGTCGCCACCCAAGAAGGTATTTCCGTTGGTAGACAATACTTCAAAAATCCCGTTTTGTATAGAGAGTATAGAGACATCAAAAGTTCCGCCACCCAAATCATATACGGCAATTGTTTTTTGCTGGCCGGGGTCGAGGCCCAGGCCATAAGCCAGACTGGCAGCGGTGGGTTCATTCACAATTCTCAGAACATCAAGGCCTGCCAAACGGCCGGCGTCGCGGGTGGCCTGGCGCTGACTGTCGTTAAAATAAGCGGGTACCGTAATTACAGCCCTGTTTACCGGAGTTTTTAAGGCATGTTCTGCGCGGGCTTTCAGTTCCTTTAAAATCTCGGCCGATAATTCTATTGGCGTATAAAAGCGGTCGGCCGCTTTGATTTTCACCAGCGAGTCGTTCTCGTCATCAATAATTTTATAGGAAAAGGTATCCTTATGGCTGGCTACATCTTTATAAGAGCGGCCCAGTAAACGTTTTACGGAGAATATAGTATTTTCCGGATCGGTAGTCAGGAATGCTTTGGCCTCATTACCTACAAGTGCGTCGCCCTGCTGGTTAAAATGTACCACAGAAGGAACCAGGAGGCCCTTCCCGGTATCATTGATGACCACAGGGTTTTTATCCGGATTGATAAAAGCTACCAGGCTATTGGTGGTGCCCAGATCGATGCCAACAATAATTTCTTCTTTTTGCAGTGAGCCTGTTGCCAGGTTAATGGATATCTTTGCCATAGTGGGGCAAATTTAACAATTGTTTTGGGGCTTTTTTGTTGGATTGTTGCAATGTTTTAGAGTTGCTGCATTTTATGAAGCTCTCTTTTATGCAGGTTGTACAGCCATAAAACAATATCCTGGTAACTATCAGTACCTTTTGGCTGGTTGTTGAGTTTCAGAAAACGGTCGAAAGCCAGTCCAAAATACATGTACATATCGCTGTTATATTTCTGCCAGAAATCCCTGTCGTTCTGAATGTCTTTTAAGGTTAGCGGATTAATCGTCTTATACAGGGCTTCATAATCTTCTGCTGATTTGATCCTGATCTCGAAGAGGATACTTTTGAGCATGTTATAGGCTGCAGAATAACGGAAATCCGGATTTTCACTGTTGATGGCAACCAGATACCCTACCAGGTTGGCCTCATCTTCGCGGGCTACACCCAGCTGGTGGGCAATTTCATGGCAACTTACAAAAGGAAGTGAGGTTTCGGGCAGGCGCATGTTGATGTTGGCTTCGCCAGAAAGCGGGTTGTAATAGCCCTCTATGCCTATTTTAGTCACCACCCAACTGTTCAATACCGGTTTTACCGCCGGAGAGCGGTAGTTGAAAAAAGCATTTTTCCGGCGCATTTTATCATAAGCCTGTTTGGCTTCAGCTTCCAGTTGAGCAGTGGTATAAGCGGCCCTTTTGAGGTGTTGAAGGTTATTTAACCGCGCAATAAAGTATTTACCCAGTAATACCAGCTCTTCGGTGTTGTATTTTTCGTTGCTTATGCCCAGCTGCCTTGCTATAGGGATGCGTGAATAATTTAGGCCCCATAAGCCTTTAAAAAGCAGGTATAATACAAGTGTAAAGTTAAGTACCTGTAAAGGGACATGCAACCTGTCGCTTTGCTGTAAACGTTTCTGTATTATTTTTTTATAAAAACGGTATAAGGAACGGGCTGTATACAAGATGAGCAGCAGGTACAAAAAATCGCCGAGGGCGAATGGGAATATCCCGCTTATAAATCGCTGTATGACTGAGGTCAGGCTGTAAAATCCTTCTGAATACAGGGGTTCTACCAGCCGGGGGAAAAACCCAAAAACATACACCATTGCCGATAGGGCAAAGAGCAGTATAAACTTTTTAAGTGTGTGTTTATGGGCCTTATTCATCAGCGGTTAAAGGCCAGTCGTTTGCCGGTTTCCTGGGTAGTGAATTTCCCTTTCTGATAAGCAAGGTTGCCGGATACAAAGGTATGGGTAACTTCGGCTCTGAAGGTTTGCCCTTCAAAAGGCGACCAGCCACATTTGTACAGCACGTTCATTTTGGTTACGGTAAAAGGATCGTTCAGGTTTACCAGTACCAGGTCGGCCCAGTAGCCTTCCCTGATAAAGCCCCTTTTATCGATATTGAAACATACTGCCACATTGTGTGCTGTTTTTTCGGCAATCTGTACCAGCGATATTTTACCCTGGTGATACATTTCGAACAGTGCGGGCAGTGCATGCTGAACCAGTGGGCCACCAGAGGGCGCCTGTAAATAAGGCTGTTCCTTTTCTTCAATGGTATGTGGGGCATGATCAGTAGCAATGATATCGATATGGCCGTCCAGTACCCCTTTCAGGATACCTGCTTTATCTGCAGCGCTTTTAACAGCGGGGTTCCATTTGATCCAGTTTCCTTTAACCGCATAATCATGATCGTCGAACCATAAATGATGTACACAGGCTTCAGCGGTTATTTTTTTATCTGCAAGTGGTGTTTTATTGTCAAATAGTGCAACTTCCCTTGCCGTAGAAATGTGCAGGATATGGAGACGTGTATGGTACTTTTTGGCCAGTTCTACAGCCATTGAAGAGGATTTATAACAGGCTTCGGCACTCCGGATCAGCGGGTGCATAGCTATGGTGATATTTTCTCCGTATTTTTCTTTATAAACGGCAAGGTTATGCCGGATAGTCTGCTCATCTTCGCAATGCGTAGCCACCAGCATGGGCGCTTCTTTGAAGATGTTTTCCAGTACCTTTTCATTGTCTACCAGCATATTGCCTGTAGAAGAACCCATAAATACCTTAATGCCGCAAACGTTTTTAGGGTCTGTTTTTAATACTTCGTCCAGATTGTCGTTAGATGCACCCATGAAAAAGGAGTAATTGGCCAGCGACATTTCTGAGGCAATGGCATATTTATCGGCCAGCAGTTTCTGTGTAAGTGTATTGGGTACTGTATTTGGCATTTCCATGAAAGAAGTAATCCCGCCGGCAACAGCGGCCATGCTTTCCGAAAAAATATCTGCTTTATGGGTTAGGCCCGGCTCACGAAAATGCACCTGGTCGTCTATCATTCCCGGAAAAAGGTGCAGGCCTTCAGCATTGATCTCCTGATGGGCCGCAATATCAATGTTTGGGGCTATTTTTTCAATAAAGCCGTTTTTAAGTAGTACATCGGCTACAACAATCTGGCCTTCGTTTACTACAGAGGCTCCTTTTATAAGAATGGTGTTCATGCGCTCAAAATTAGAAAAAACTTATCCAAAAATCTTCTTTGGCATAAATTAATAAACCCTGCGGGGCGGCAGCACTAAATAAATTTTGTCTATTTTTGCAAAATGGCCAAGAAATTCGAGGACTTTAACCTTAACCGACAGATCTTAAATGCTGTAGCTGATGCCGGGTTTACCGAGGCTACACCCATACAGGAAAAAGCAATTGCACCCGTATTGTCCGGACAGGATATTTTTGGCATTGCCCAAACCGGTACCGGTAAAACAGCCGCTTATGTATTGCCCATTTTGATGCAGCTGAAATATGCACAGGGCGATGCCGCACGTGCGCTGATCCTGGCCCCGACAAGGGAGCTGGCCATGCAGATTGCGGAGCATGTGAAAATGTTTGCTGCTTATACCGATCTGCGTTCGGTAGTGATATTTGGCGGTATAGGCCCTAAAACACAAATCGAGCAGATCAAAGCTGGCGTAGATATTATCATTGCTACGCCGGGCAGGTTCCTGGATATTTATCTGGCGGGGCACATCAACACACAGTATTTAAAATTCCTGGTATTGGACGAGGCCGATAAAATGATGGATATGGGCTTTATTGGTTCCATACACCGCATTTTGGAAGTGGTGCCCCGTAAAAGGCAAAACCTGCTTTTCTCGGCTACCATGAGTAACCTGGTGCAGAAGATAGCGGGCGATTTTTTAAAGAACCCCACCATTATAGAGGTAGCAGAACAAGCCACCCCGGCAGCAACTGTTACCCAAACATTGTATGAGGTACCCAACTTTAAGACCAAAATCAACCTGTTGCAGCACCTGATGAAAAATGATGAGGAATTTAAGCGCCTGATCATTTTTTGCAAGACCAAAACTGTGGCCGATAATATTTATAGTTTTATTACACGCCGTTTTGGGGAGGATGCGGTAAGGGTAATTCATGCCAATAAGGGACAGAACACGCGCATCAACTCTATCAATAATTTTAAGGAAGGCAATATCAGGGTATTGGTGGCAACGGATGTAGCTTCGAGGGGGATTGATGTTTCGGAGGTTAGCCACGTGATCAACTTTGACGTACCGATCATCATTGAAGATTATGTACACCGCATTGGCCGTACGGGCAGGGCGTATGCTAAAGGCGATGCCCTTACTTTTTGCAGTCCGGCCGAGAAATATTACATTCAGAAAATAGAAAAACTGATCAGACAACAGATTCCTGTTGTACCTTTGCCCCCTGAAGTTTTTGTGGAAGAAACACCTTATGATGAAAAGCAGGCCATTGCCCGTGCAATTGACGACCAGAAACGTAAGGATGATCCGGATTTTAAAGGTGCGTTTCACGAGAAAAAACATGCTGCCGCTATAGCTGCAGCTGCAAGAGAAAAAAACAGGGACAAAACACCTGCATGGAAGAAAAAGAAGTTCAAAAAGAAAAGAATGTAAAGCTGAGGCTGACACCGTTAAATATTGTTTCGGCAGTTTTTCTGGTGATTGCAGTGTGGTTGCTGCTGGAGGAAAAGAAACCTAGGGGTACGGCCATGTATATTGATATTTCGGGCATACTTGTGGGCTTTAGTTTTTTGATTGCCATTATCTGTTTCGTGTCGGATCAGATTTTCAGGAAGTTTGTGCCGGAGCTTAAAAAAATATGGATATTGGAGTGTTTTTTTGTAGTCATTACCGTTCTTTTGATTGTCGTTATTAAAATCAGTATATATTAAAACAGATGAAACAAGCAGAAATAAAAATTACAGTTCAGTTAGACGATAACAATGTACCCGATAATATCCTTTGGGAATCTACAGATGCCGAGACACAGGAGCAGGTGCCTGTAAAATCTATGATGCTGGCGCTGTGGGACCATAACTATAAAAATTCTATGCGGATTGACTTGTGGACCAAAGATATGCCTGTTGATGAAATGAAGAGGTTTTTTTATGAGACCCTGCAAACTATGGGCGACAGTTTTTTAAGGGCTACAGGTGAAAATCTGATTGTGGAAGACCTGCGTGATTATTGTGCGCATTTTGCGGATAAAATGGGGATCAATACCAAGGGCTAGTGATGAGGACACAGGGAATTATAGGGGCGGCGATCATGGCTATTGGTGGAATGTGCCCGCTGGTACGCGTTCCGATTTTGGGCAACTGGAATTATTTTGACCTTGACCAAACACTGGCGATTACTTTTTATGTTATGGTGCTTATGGGTTTGATCGGTGCATTTACCACTAAGGCTGGTCTGGTTAAATTTGCCGGCTGGGCCGGAATTCTATTGGTAGCTATAACCCTTGCCGGAGTGTATTTTAAAGCACACGATTCTTTCGGGTTTTTACATTTTAAAAAGGCAGTGAACTTTGCTGCTGGTCTGGTTAAATATAAATGGGGCTGGTTTGTAATTCTTGCCGGGACATTTATCCTGATCACGGTGAGAAAACCGAAGGCGGTAATTATAGCGCAGGGCGATATGATCGCTTAATTAAAAGATCAGTTCAGGTCGCCCAGCGATTTGTGTTTCCTTTTGCGTTTATACTGGCTCTGCTTCAGGTTTTCATCGCCACTGATGATGCTGATGTTGCCATCTGCTTCCATAATGGCAAGTTTTACATCTTTGTATTTCTCTACGCCATGCTCGCGGATGGCCTCACGTAATTCTTCATTTGTAATTCCCAGTTTACTGAGCATTGCAAAATCCAGGTTGCCATTATGGATCAGGATTTCAGGTTTTTCTGTAAGCAGATTTCTGAACCACCTGCTTTTGAACATTACCTTTTTTAGGATAAAGTTTAGTGTAAACAACACGGCGGCTGCTACCAGTCCGCCTGCCAGACTGGTATTGTTGCCTACCATAGCATTCTGGACTGCATTACTGATGAGTAAAATCAATACTACATCTGTGGTGTTCAGCTGTGAAAGCTCTTTCTTTCCGGTTAAGCGGATGGCAAGAAGCATGAAAACATATACTGCCAGGCTCCGTACGATAATGTCTAAATATTCTGCCATAATCATACAATAATAGGAATATTTAGCTGACAATAAATAAATAAAGAACAGCTAACTTCATCAAATATTATAACCTTATTTAAATGATGAAGCGAATCTTTACTTTTATACTATGTCTGTTTACCTTTGGTATTGCTACTGCTGGCTTTGCAGGTACAATTACTGTTTCTTCTTTGCCGGAATTGCAGGCGGCTATAGATAAATCGGCAGCAGGTGACGTAATCCTGCTTAAAAATGGTGTTTATACCAGTACAAACGATATTGTTGTGAGAAAAAAGGGTACAGCAGCGAAGCCCATTACCATTGCAGCAGAAAGCATTGGCGGAGCAGAAATTACGGGTGCAGGGGGGATAAAAATAGCAGGCCCATCGGCTTATATTGTCATACGTGGTTTTAAATTTACCCATTTGTCCGGCAAGGCCGAAACCGGCGAGGGTTCCAGTTTTTGCCGCTGGACCAGGAATATTTTTGAAACTACCGGAGAGGGAAATTACCTGACCGTTTTTGGCAGCGACCAGCAGATTGATCACAACACCTTTCAAAATAAAAATGCTTTAGGGAAATTTATTGGGGTGAGGGGTACAGGTAAACAGATTGCGGAGCGTTTGTGGATCCACCACAATTACTTTCATAATTTTTCGCAGCAGCGGGGCAATGGTGCCGAGGCTGTACAATTTGGTCTTAGTGGATTTAGTCTTTCTTCCAGCAACAGCATTTTTGAATATAATTTATTTGAAAACTGCGAGGGCGAGAACGAACTTTTATCCGTTAAATCGTCGGCCATAACCGTACGTTACAATACCATTCGCGATTGCAAGGCACAGCTTACCCTGCGCCATGGAAATTTTAACCAGGTATATGGCAATTATTTTAACAATACACCCGGTATCAGGATTTTTGGCGATGACCATATCATTTACAGCAATTATTTCGAAAACTGCAATTCGGCCATTAACATTGGCAACGGTGGGGCAGAGGTAGCTGATGGGGCACCTTTAACTTCCCACGACAGGCCAGACAGGGTTTTAATTGTCTTCAACACACTGATCAATAACAAAAGTAACATCACTTTAAATCCGAGAAGCCCGATAGGCCTGGGGGCAACCGCTGTTACCATTGCCAATAACCTAATACAGGGGGGCGATGAAGCAGCTGTGATCAGGGGGCCATATGTTAATTCTAAATGGGAAGGTAATGTGATTTTTAATGTTAAGGGGCCGGGCAATATCCCGGAAGGTGCTTACAGGACAATTGACCCTAAGCTGCAGCGTGATGCAACAGGTACTTACCACCTTTCTGCCGCAAGTCAGACTTTAAAGGCTACAGGTAATTATCCGGCAATTGCCTTTGATATGGATGGACAGCCTTGTAAAATGCCTTTACAGGTTGGGGCCGATCAGCCATCAACAGTGCCAGTTAAAGCAAAAATTTTAACACCAGCTATGGTTGGGCATACTGCAGACCTGAAATAGCAACCAGGATTACTAAAAAACGGAAGCAGGAATGATTATTCCTGCTTTTTTGTTTTGATTTAAATTATCTTTGCCGCTGCATGAATTTACTAAGCCAGGTAAAACATTTGATAAAAAAAGAACTGCTGCTGGAATGGCGTTCCAAATATGCATTAAACGGGGTATTGTTATATGTCGTATCTACGGTGTTTGTTTGTTTTCTTTCTTTTGTAAGCATTGACAGCAAGCTTACCTGGAATGCACTGTTCTGGATCATTATGCTTTTTGCCTCTATAAATGCGGTTTCAAAAAGCTTTTTGCAGGAAAGCCGGGGCAGACAGCTATACATTTATACCATTGCAAGCCCGATTGCACTGATCATTTCCAAAACGGTATACAATGTTTTGCTGATGTCGGTGCTGACTTTAATTGCGCTTGGATTTTATATTTTGGTATTCAATTATACACCGGAGGATCCGGGACTGTATATTCTTGCTACGCTGCTGGGCAGTTTAAGTTTCTCTACTATATTTACCATGATATCTGCAATTGCATCTAAAGCCGGAAACGGTGGGATGCTGATGGCAATTCTTAGTTTTCCTGTCATCATTCCGGTATTAATCGTGTTGGTCAGGCTCACAAAGAATGCAATTGATGGGCTGGACAGGAGTGTAAGCTGGGACGAAGTTGGAATATTGCTGCTGATCAATGCATTGGTTACTGCAGTGAGCCTGTTGCTTTTCCCTTACCTGTGGCGCGATTAAAGTAATTGGAACTTGTTTTTTGCATTTACATGTTTATGATAAAAAAGCCCCATGGCTTTATTACCTTTGTTCCGATTAAGCCTGTATAATGAACAAACTTTGGTGGAAGATATTAGGGTCAGTATTAGTTTTATATACTACCATTGCCGGACTACTTTTGGGTGTACCCCGTTTAGCCATATTAAATGAGACCATACGTAACCTGTATTTTCATGTACCTATGTGGTTTGCCATGCTTACCTTGTTTTCTATTTCTGTTTATTACAGTATAAAGTATTTATTGAGTGAAAATGAATCTGATGATCTGCGTGCTGTAGAAAGTGTAAATGTAGGCATCGTTTTTAGTATACTTGGCCTGGTTACCGGTGCTTTCTGGGCCAGATTTACCTGGGGACAGTTCTGGAGCTTTGATGTAAAGCAAAATTTTACAGCTATAGCGATACTTTTGTACTTTGCTTACCTGGTATTGAGAAATTCCATTGATGAACAGCAGAAACGCGCAAAAATTTCAGCCATATACAATATTTTTGCTTTTCCAATGATGGTAGTTCTGATTATGGTATTGCCGCGTTTGTCTGATTCATTGCATCCGGGAAACGGAGGGAACCCCGGGTTTAACAGTTACGATCTGGACAGTCGCATGCGGGTTGTTTTGTATCCTGCATTTATTGGCTGGTCAATAATCGGTTACTGGATCTATACCATCAGATTTAGGATCAGAACAATAGAAAATAAACAAAACTCATAAAATGAAGAAGCTCATATTTGCCTTAACACTATTGTTAACTTCAGTGGAATTATTTGCCCAATCCAATGAAGTGGAGATGGCTGATACTTTACGCAGCAATGGAAAGATATATGTTGTTGTTTTTTGTATCCTCATCATTCTTATTGGCTTGCTGATCTATCTGTTCTCCCTGGATAAAAGATTAAAAAAAATAGAGGAGAAATCTTCTGCTAAAAACTAATTTTAAATCGTTTAATGCCTGTTTTTGCCTGTAATCTGAGGTAGTGTTAGGCATACACTAAGTAATTATCTATTTGTATTAATCGTTTTTTTTAGTGCAATTTTGCATGTATAACTGAGAACTTATTTCAAATTCATAAAAAAACAAATAATGGCTAATACAGCAAATGAGAAAAATTTCTTTGCAGATGTCTGCAAGAATTTCGACAGTGCCGCGCAGTTTACCGCCCATCCGGAAGGTTTATTAACTCAAATTAAAGCTTGTAACAGTGTATACCGTTTCCAGTTCCCGATTCGCAGGGGAAATGGATTCGAGGTAATTGATGCCTGGAGGGTAGAACACTCACAGCACATGAACCCTACAAAAGGGGGTATCCGTTACAGTGATATGGTAAATGAGGATGAGGTGATGGCACTTGCAGCTTTGATGACGTACAAATGTGCGATTGTAAATGTACCATTTGGCGGTGCAAAGGGGGGGATCTGTATCAATCCTAAAAACTACACCATTGGTGAACTGGAAAACATTACCCGCCGTTATACGACCGAATTAATTAAAAAGAACTTTATAGGCCCTGGGATTGATGTTCCTGCACCAGATTATGGAACAGGAGAACGTGAAATGAGCTGGATTGCCGATACTTATATGACCATGAACCCTGGTCAGCTTGATGCTTTGGGTTGTGTTACCGGTAAGCCGATTGCTTTACATGGTATCCGTGGCCGTAAAGAGGCTACCGGCCGTGGTGTGGCTTATGCCATACGTGAATGTGTAAGTGTAGCCGAAGATATGGCTAAAATTGGCTTGAAAGCCGGTTTGGGCGACAAAAGAGTTATCGTACAAGGTTTGGGTAATGTAGGATACCACTCGGCCAAGTTCCTTGCCGAGTTTGGGGCTACTATAGTTGGCCTTTGTGAGTTTGAAGGGGCTATTTACAATGAAAATGGGTTTAATATTGACGAGGTATTTGCACACCGTAAATTAACCGGTTCAATTTTGGGTTTCCCTGGCGCAGTGGAATTTAAAAATTCTATGGAGGGCCTGGAGCAACCATGTGATATTTTGGTGCCTGCAGCACTGGAAAACCAGCTGACCGTAGAGAATATCAGAAACATTAAAGCAAAAATTATTGCTGAAGGGGCCAACGGGCCAACCACACCGGAGGCCGAGGAAATCTTTACAGAAATGAGAGGTATCATTATCCCTGATATGTATTGCAATGCCGGTGGTGTTACCGTTTCTTATTTTGAATGGTTGAAAAACCTTTCGCATGTAGCTTTTGGACGGATGGAAAACCGCTATGCCGAGAATTCCAACAGGAACCTGATCAACACACTGGAAAGCCTGACTGGTAAAAGTATCCCTGCCGAACACCGTTTAATGATTGTGAAAGGCGCTTCGGAACTGGAACTGGTGAATTCCGGTTTGGAAGATACCATGATCCATTCCTACCATGAGATCAGGGAAACCTTATTGAGCAAGGCTGGTGTTAAAACTTTAAGAACAGCCGCTTTTGTTGGTTCAATTGATAAGATCGCTGTATCCTATATGAACCTGGGTGTTTGGCCATAATACTTAAATAACTGATCAGATCCGCAGTACTGTAGCAAGTGCTGCGGATTTTTTTGTGCTTTTGTCAGAGAACTATCAATAAACTGTCATCAAACCGTTTTGAATATGGACAAAGGGTTTTAGGTACTTATATTTTTTATCTTTGTGGTGTTTCTATTAAAACTTTATTATATCCGTGAGCACATCATGATATCATGACTGTATCATTACCATTGAAGAAAAATATAAAGAACGATGAAAAAAAGTGCAATTATTGGTTTAATTACTATTGCGTTATGTGTAGGTTTCTTAGTGAGTCTCAGCGCAGATACCAATACCTATTCTACCTTTACAGAAGCTTCTAAAGATCCGAGAGAATTCCATGTAATGGGATACTGGGAAAAAGAAAAAGGAATGCATTATGATGCGCTTAAGGATGCCAACCGTTTTGAATTTTTCATGAAAGACCAGAATGGCAAGGTAAATAAAGTGGTATATGCCGGAACCAAACCACAGGATTTTGAACGTTCAGAAAAATTGGTATTGATTGGTAAAATGGACCAGGATACTTTTTACGCCTCCAAGATATTGATGAAGTGCCCCTCTAAGTATAACAATGACCTGGTAGAGGTCAATAAGGATGGTAAAGTAGAAAAATACAATTAATTTTAATGGATATACAATTTATTGGAGAGAACCTCCTTCCCGGTAAGATCGGCCAGTTTTTTATTGTTCTGGCATTTGCCGCTTCTTTGCTCTCAGCTATGTCGTATTTCTTTGCAGCACGGAATAAAGAGATCGGTGATCAATCCTGGACTCGGATAGGTCGTATATCCTTCTTACTCAACTGGGTTAGTATCATTGGTATTGGTGCAACACTTTTTTATCTCATTCTAAATCACTACAACGAGTACTATTACGTTTATTCGCATTCGTCGAAAGAACTTCCTGTATATTATATTGTATCAGCCTTTTGGGAAGGGCAGGAGGGCAGTTTCTGGCTTTGGGCATTCTGGCAATCGTTGCTGGGAACCATCCTGATCTGGAAAGCAAAATCGTGGGAGAATGGGGTAATGACGGTAGTCGCATTTTCGCAGGTATTTTTAACCTCTATGCTACTTGGTGTCGAGATACTTGGTGAACGCATTGGTAGTTCTCCTTTTATCCTGCTCAGAGATGCATTGAATTTAAAGGAAATGGCACCGATTTTTGCTGATCCTGAAAATTATAAAAACTACCTTAAGTTTATTACAGATGGCAGGGGGCTGAACCCACTGTTGCAAAATTACTGGATGGTGATCCATCCGCCAACCCTGTTTCTGGGCTTTGCCAGCATGGTTGTCCCATTTGCCTACGCTGTTACCGGATTATGGGAAAAAAGGTATAAAGAATGGGTAAAACCCGCAATGCCATGGGCACTTTTTGCGGTCATGATATTGGGAACAGGGATTATTATGGGTTCTTTCTGGGCTTATGAAGCCCTGAATTTTGGTGGTTTCTGGGCCTGGGACCCGGTAGAGAATGCGTCTATCATTCCATGGCTAACCCTGATTGCCGGGGTGCACGTGATGATTGCCTTTAAAAATACCGGTCATGCCTTTTTTACGGCTATTGTACTCATCTTTATCAGCTTTGTACTGGTACTATACGCCTCTTTCCTAACGCGTAGTGGTGTGCTGGGCGAGACTTCTGTACACTCATTTACCGATCTGGGCATGTTCTGGCACCTGATTTTATACAATGTAGTATTTCTGGGCATTCCGGTAGTATTGCTGGTGCTGCGCTGGAAAGAACTGCCCATTACCAATAAAGATGAAGAAACTTATTCAAGAGAATTCTGGATGTTTATTGGTGCACTGGTGATTACTGTAGCCTGTATACAGGTAATCTTCTCTACTTCAGTACCGGTATTTAACCAGGCTTTTGGAACTAAATTTGCGCCGCCAATAGATGCCATAAAATATTATAACCAATGGCAGGCCCCATTTGCTATCCTGGTTACCATTATATCGGGCTTTTCACAGTTTCTGAAATATAAAAGAACGGATACCCGTAAATTTTACAGCAGCTTAATTGCCTCAGTTGTATTTGCTATTGTAATTACTGCCGCTTTCGTTTACATCACCAATGTGTATCAGAACCTGATGTATATCCTGCTCACCTTTAGTTGTATATTTGCTGTTTTATCGAATGCCAGGATATTGGGACAGGCATTTGGTGGAAAGCGTAAGCTGGCAGGGGCTGCGGTAGCACACATCGGTTTTGCTTTATTGCTGCTGGGCGCACTGGTTGCCGCGGCAACCAACAAGCCGATATCACTGAATGCCGCGAACTTTATACCCGTTAAGGATTTTGAGAAGGTAGAGAAACCGGGTGAAAATATTGTGCTTTATAAAAATGAGCCTAAAAAGATGGGGCGTTATACGGTTACTTATACCAGTGATACAACCATAGCACCAAATACTTTTTATAAACTTAATTTTAAAGTGATTGATGAAAAGACCGGAAAAATTAAAGAAGATTTTGAGTTGAACCCACATGTGCAGGTGAACGAAAAAATGGGCTTGATTGCTTCTCCGGATACCAAACATTATCTGACCTTTGATATTTATACACACATTACCAGTGCACCTGATAAAAAAGAGAGCCATGAAGACCATGAGGGACACCGTGAGGAAGAAAATTACAAAGCGCCAAGAATTGTAAATGTAGCTACGGGCGATACCTTGCATACCAGTAGCGGCATAATTACCGTGGGTGCGCTAAACAATCAGCCTAAAGCAAAGAGCCTGGTACTTACACCTGGCGATCTTGCTGTTGGTTTGCCCCTGGAGGTTAATTTGAATGGCAAAATTTATAAAACAGAGCCTATTTTCCTGATTAAAGGAAACAATACTTTTGATTTTGCACGGAATATAGATGACCTGGGTTTAAGGCTGAGATTTACCAAAGTATTGCCCGAACAAAAGAAAGTTGAACTGCAGGTTTACGAAAAACCACAACAGGCTAAAGACTGGGTCGTATTTAAATCTATTGAATTCCCTTATATCAATCTGTATTGGGTGGGTACAATTGTAATGGTTATTGGATTCTTAATTTCTATATTTAGAAGACAAAAAGAAGTTGGAGCAGTATAATTGCTTTGACAAAGTAATCCATTTAAACCGCTATCCCAATGAAGATTGTTTGTATAGGTTCAGGTAATGTTGGCACGCACATGGCCAATGCCTTTAAAGAAAATGAAGCTGATATTGTTCAGGTATGGAGCAAAGATCCCGCGAATGCAGCTGCTTTGGCCTTTGAAACAGGTGCACAGGCCATTGCTGATCTGGAGGATATAGACCTGAATGCCGATCTGTACCTGATTGCAGTAAAAGACGATGCCATTGCAAAGTTAGTTAGGGCTCTTAAAGCCGTAAATGGCCTGGTAGTCCATACTTCGGGTGCTACCGATATGAATGTATTATCGGGTATTAAAAATTATGGCGTTTTTTATCCTTTGCAAACTTTCTCTAAAGAAGAACCGATAGATTTTATTCACGTGCCCTTATGCCTGGAAGCAAATAGTGCCGAAAACCTGAGTGCATTGCGCTTAATTGCGGTTAAGTTAAGTCCGCTAATTTATGAGGTAAACAGTGAAAAACGTAAGATACTGCATTTGGCAGGGGTTTTTGCCTGTAATTTTGTAAACCACATGTACAGGTTGAGCCAGCAGATTGTTGAAAAGCAAGGGCTCGACTTTGAGATATTGCGACCATTGATTATGGAAACTGCTGTGAAGGCGCAAAATGCACTGCCGGAAGATGTGCAGACCGGGCCGGCAGCAAGGAACGACAAACAAACGATACTAAAGCATGAAGAATTACTGCAAAAGTTGCCCCATTTGCTGGAAATCTATAAAATTTTAAGTAATAGCATTAAAAAAACGCGATAATCATGTAATTGCGGTTTTTGGTGCTTATTTTTGAACCAGATTATGAGTATTTTTAAATTAAAGATAAATTTTGAAGAACAGGGAAAAGAAACAATTGAACTACCGATTGCCGGAGGGGAATCGGTTTTAGATGTTTGCCTTGACCATGGCATAGAGCTGCAGCACAATTGTGGCGGTGTATGCGGTTGCAGTACCTGCCATGTATATGTAACCAGGGGTATGGACGATATACAGGAGATCTCTGATAAAGAAGAGGACTTTATTGACAGGGCAGTACGCCCGAAGATCAGCTCGCGTTTAGGCTGCCAGTGTGTGGTGATCAGTGGAGACATTGAAGTGACCATTCCTGACCAGTCTGAATTCCTAGGCCATTAATTATAAAAGATTAAATAAAATATAACATGCAAGACAAGTTTGCCCTGCCAATTTACTGGAACGACCATGAGGATATTGCTCAGGAACTTTATGAAAAATTTGGTGATGATTTTAACGAAGCCAAAATATACCGCATCAGGTTTACCGAATTGTTAGACTGGGTATTGTCGCTACCTAACTTTAAAGGTACGCGTGAAGAAAGTAATGAAGGACACCTGGAGCAGATCCAGTCGGCCTGGGTTTACGAATGGAGAGACAACCAGAAGTAGCACCCATGTTTCTGGAACAGCTAAAGCAGATCACAACCTTCATCTTTGATGTTGATGGCGTATTGACTAACGGTGATATCATCGCGTCTGATTCGGGCGAGTTTTTACGGACCTTTAACATCAAGGATGGTTATGCGCTTCAGCTGGCCGTTAAACGGGGGTACCGGGTTTGTATTATATCAGGTGGCAAAGGCATAACCATGCAAAAGCGCTTTGAAGGGCTTGGCATAACTGACATTTTTTTAGGTGTTTCCGATAAAGTGGCTGCGTACAAAAAATTGCTGGCCAAATACAATCTAACGGCTCCCGAAATTCTATATATGGGGGATGATATCCCTGATCTTAAAATTATGCAGCTTGTAGGTTTGCCCACCTGCCCCTCAGATGCTGTTCCGGAAATCAAGGCCATCTCCCAATACATTTCTCCTTATACCGGTGGTAAAACTGCTGTAAGGGATATTGTAGAAAAAGTACTCAGGGTACAATACAAGTGGTTTGATGAAAATCCTTCTGCCGCTGATTCCGGTAAATAAACCGATTTTCTATTTGCAACAATTATGTTACATTTAGAGGTTAAACCTATTGCAGGGTTATGGTCTCTAACCATTGAGTTTCACATAACTCATAACCATAAAAATATAGACAATGAAAAAATTATTGATGATTTGCGGATTGTTATTTAGTGTAGTAACATTTGCACAGGCACAACAAGGCGGGGGCGACCGTAAAATGCTATCGCCTGAAGAAAGAGCACAGAAAAGTGCAGAGCAGCTGACCAAAAAGTTAAACCTATCGGAAGACCAGAAGGCGAAAGTAACAGCAATCTTTTTAGATCAGGCCGCTACTATGAAAAAAGCGCGTGAAGAAGGTAAAGGTGACAGGGATGCAATGATGGCCAAAATGAAAGCCGTTAACGAAGAAAATGATGTAAAAATCAATGCTTTGTTGAATGACGATCAGAAAAAAGCTTTTGCTGATTGGAAAACAGAAAGAGCTGAGAACATGAAAAAAAGAATGAGTGGAAAAGGACCTGCCGGTGCCGGCGGTCAGTAATGATTTTTAAAATATCTAAAATAATAAAAGCGGCCTTGTGTCGCTTTTATTATTTTAGCAGCAGATAAAGCAATTATACTGTATTAAAAATATGTATCAGCAAAAACACCCACTTATCCTCGCTTCAAAATCGCCGCGCAGACAGGACTTAATGAACGCCATGAACCTTAATTTTAAGGTGATGTTAAAGGATGTTGATGAAAGTTATCCTGATGGTCTTTCACCTGCAGAAATTGCCGTTTATATTGCTGAAAAGAAAGCTGCTGCATTTGAAGCCGATAGTGTAGATAGTATTGTGGTTACAGCAGATACGATAGTGGCGCTACAGCATGAAATACTGGGTAAGCCTGAGGATGAAGGGCATGCAGCAGAGATGCTGACGAAACTTTCAGGGACGGTTCACCAGGTATATACAGGCGTAAGTTTAAGCTATGCAGGCAAAACCCAATCTTTTTACGATAAAACAGATGTTTTCTTTAACGTACTCAACTCGGCGCAGATCAGGTATTATATAGAACATTATCATCCTTTAGACAAAGCCGGGGCTTATGGGATACAGGACTGGATCGGCCTGATTGCTGTAGAAAAACTGGTGGGGTCTTATACCAATGTAATGGGGTTGCCTACAGAAAAACTGTATAAGGCCTTAGCTGGTTTCTGACTCGCTAATTGCCTGCAGTACACCCATTTTTAAATCATAAGTAGACAGGCTGATGCTGTTGATGCCACTGGCCTCCAGCACATAATCTGTTATAATGGCAGCAATGACAATCATGTCTACCCTTAAGCTAATCAGGTCGGGCATTTGCTCCCTTTCTGCATGTGTGGAAGCAATCAGGTTTTTAGAAAGGGTATGGTAGTTCTGCAGGTCAATGTCTGCAGTGCTGATTTTGTTTAAGTCCAGTTGCTGATCCAGCATTCCTGCAAAGGTTTCGAATGCCCCTGCAGATCCGATCAGCTGCGTTGGCCGGTAAGTGTTACAGGCTGTTTTTAAAGTACCCAGTTCTTTATCTAAATGATCCCGGATAGCCGATTGATCTTTATCGCTGATCGGATCTGAATGAAAGTAGGCCTGCATTAACCGTGCTGCGCCAATGTCATAACTTTTTTTCCAGTGTAATCCATCCGGGTTGCAAATAATGAATTCAGTGCTTCCACCACCTATATCCATAATCAGGCAGGTGCCCTTAATTGCCCCTGTTGCTTTTACACCTTTAAAAATATATTCTGCTTCTTTATCACCTGTAATCACTTCAATGTCAATTCCGGCATCAGATTTAGCGGAATTGACAAAGTTGCTGCCATTGGCCGCGCTACGGATGGCTGAAGTAGCGATGGCTTTTACCACATCCACCTGATATTTTTCTATCTCCCGGTTAAAGCCTTGCAGTGCCTGTAGTCCACGCGCATAAGCTTCAGGAATGATGATGTTATCGTTGATCCTGCCTTCACCCAGCTTTACCGGCAGGTTGGTTTTATAAATGACCTGGATTCCATCAGCTGTAATTTTAGCAATAACAAGATGGAAAGTATTGGTACCCAGGTCAATTACAGCTGCAATCATTATTCAAAATATTCTTTCATCTTCTCGAAGAAGCTTTTGTCATTTTTTCCTGGCTGGGGTTTAAAATTTGGCGATTCCCTCAGCCTTTCTAAAATGGCCCTTTCTTCTGCGCTTAAGGCTTTGGGTGTCCAGATGTTTACGTGGATGATCTCATCGCCACGGTGATAGGAATTGATCTCAGGAATACCTTTTCCTTTTAAACGTAACAGTTTTCCGCTCTGGGTACCGGGCTCAATTTTAATCTTCGCCTTGCCATCGATGGTCGGTACTTCAGCGCTGTAGCCCAAAGCTGCATCTACAATAGATACATGCAGGTCATATACTACATTGTTCCCTTCACGTTTCAGTGTTTCATGAGGGATCTCTTCAATCAGTATGATCAGATCGCCCGGGATACCACCGTTAGGGGCTGCATTTCCTTTTCCGCTCATGCTCAGCTGCATGCCATCGCTTACACCTGCAGGAATGTTGATGGTAATGGTTTCTTCACCTCTTACCACACCTTCACCATGGCATGATCCGCATTTAGCAGTGATCTGCGATCCGCTTCCATTACAGGTAGGGCAGGTAGAGGTGGTTTGCATTTGTCCCAATATGGTATTGGTTACGCGGCGTACCGCACCACTTCCACCACAGGTTTTACAGGTACTTACCGATGAGCGGTCTTTAGCCCCTGTACCGTCGCAGGTTTTACAAACGATCTGTTTGTTTACCTTTATCTTTTTCTCGGTGCCATTGGCAATTTCTTCGAGTGTAAGTTTTACCTTGATGCGCAGATTACTGCCTTTGGCCACACGACGGCCACCACGGGACTGCTGGCCACCGAAAAAGCTTTCGAAAGGGCTGCCGCCACCTCCAAAAATATCTCCGAACTGACTGAATATATCTTCCATATTCATTCCGCCACCGCCATATCCGCCGCCTGAAGCACCACCAACACCTGCATGACCATAATGGTCGTAACGCTGTTTTTTCTCAGGATTACTCAGGACTTCGTAAGCCTCAGCTGCTTCTTTGAATTTTTCTTCAGCTGCTTTATCATTCGGGTTTTTATCCGGGTGATACTTAATGGCCAGTTTACGATAAGCCTTTTTAATCTCGTCTGCAGATGTGTTTCTGGATACACCAAGCACATCATAATAATCTCTTTTGCTCATAAAAATATTAACTACCTACTACTACTTTGGCAAAGCGGATCACTTTGTCGTTTAAGGTATATCCTTTTTCTAATTCATCTATTACTTTCCCCTTCATTTCCTCATTTGGAGCAGGTATTTTAGTAATGGCTTCGTGGTTATCCGTATCAAAAGCGGTATCGATACTTTCTATTTCTTTCAGTCCTTTCTGGGCCAGTATGCCTTTTAATTTGCTATGTACCAGATTAACACCTTCTTTTACCGAATTTACATCAGTAGCAGTTTCCATGGCTTTATTGGCACGGTCAAAATCATCCAGTACAGGTAATAAAGAAATGATCACATCCTTACCTGCAGTTTGCAGCAATTCTATGCGTTCTTTTTGCGTACGGCGTTTGTAATTGTCAAATTCTGCAAATAAACGCAGATATTTATCATTCAAAGCAGCATTTTCCTGTTGCAGTTTTTCTTCTGCGGAAATTTCGACTGTATTTTCGTCAGTAGCTTGGGCAGCTGTTTCAGCGCCTTCGTTTTGCGTTTCTTCTGTAACATTTATCAACAGATCTTCAGCATTAGGTGCTGCAGGGTCCTGATTTTGCATAGTTGTATCTTGATTATCGTGTTTTTTCTTCTTGCTAAACATAGTATAGTAGAATTTTGGTTATAAACTCAAAAGCTTTGCCAATAGGAAATTATCAGTCATGCTGTCAGTTTTAAAATGAAAAGACTACCTGGAATGGCTGATTAAGAAAATTTTGTCAGAAAACGGGACTAAACAATCTGTGCATCTTCATGGACAATCCCACTTTCGCATTTGATGATGCGGGAAGGGAATGTACGGATGATGTGGTAATCGTGAGTGGCCATTAAAACGGCTGTTCCGCTCTGACTGATCTGCTTTAACAGCATTACAATTTCTTCTGAAGTATCAGGATCCAGGTTTCCTGTAGGCTCATCGGCAAGGATGATCTCCGGATTGTTGAGCAGGGCACGGGCAATTACTACACGTTGCTGTTCGCCACCGGAAAGTTCGTGGGGCATTTTTTTGATCTTGGAGCGCAGGCCAACCTTTTCCAGTACATCCTTGATCCGTTCGGTGATGAGGTTTTTATCGGTCCAGCCGGTTGCTTTAAGCACAAACTCCAGATTCTTTTCAACAGTCCTGTCCGTCAGTAATTGAAAGTCCTGGAACACAATGCCTAGTTTTCTACGTAAAAAGGGTACTTCTTTATTGCCTAGTTTTTTCAGGTCAAAGCCCGCAATCTGTCCCTCACCGTTGCCAATATGCAGATCACCGTAAATGATCTTGAGCAAGCTGCTTTTTCCGGAACCCGTTTGTCCGATTAAAAAAACAAACTCCCCTTTGTCAATATTCAAATTAACGTTCGACAAAACGAGATGTTTTTGCTGAAATACATCTACATTCTTTAAATTTATAACTGTGCTTCCTGTCATGTTCAGATATCTAATTTAGCAATTTGTCCGAAAGGCAAATTATTTACAAAATTCATAATATAAGGCAGTTTGTCGCCCAGCCCCAGTTTTTCCAAGGATTTGTCTGGCCTGTCTACCCTAAAGTATGCCAATAAGGTAAATTTATCATCCCTCAATTGTACATAATCCGGAATCTTGGCAATGCCTTTTACTTTAATAACATACATCGTTCAAAAATAGTATTTCAAAATGAGATTTAAGGTATCTGGCCTATTTATCTGATCAGCATTAATGAACCGGTAAGGGGTTTAAGTTCCGGATTTAAATGAATAACATAATAATAAACGCCTGATGGCAGGTCTTCATTTTTGTATTTCCCGTTCCAGGGTTTTTCATAGCCGGAACTCTCGAAAAGGAGACGACCGTACCGGTTCATTATTTTTACATTTGAATTGGCATAGGTTTCAATTGCAGTAATGTTCCAGAGGTCGTTGATACCATCTCCGTTGGGGCTAAAGGAATTGGGTACAATTACCGTTTTATATACTTTTACCAATACCTGGTCAGCAGCACTGCTGCAGCCGAATTTGGAAATGGCATTGAGCGTGTAGGTAATATCCCTGGTTGGAGCGGCTATCGGGATGAGCTTATAAGGATCATCCAGGCCTTCGGCGGGCGACCAGAAAAAATTTGAATTATCGCCCACAACTCCATCTAAAGTAGTCTGCTGTCCCTCAAGGATTTTTTTGTCGGCACCGGCATAAGCAGTTGCATTTTCATTTACAATAAGGGTAACAGCTGCGCTGGCTTCACAAGCCCCATTGGAAACTGTAACGGTATAAGTTGTAGTGAGCTTAGGGGTGGCCATCGGATTGGCTGCATTTGCATCGGACAGGCCGGTAGATGGCGACCAGCTGTAGCTGGTTCCGCCGGAAGCATTCAGTTGTACGGCATTACCCTGGCATATAGGGGCAACAGGCAAAACAACAGCAACAGGGCGGGGTACGATTTGTATTAAGGTCTGACCCTCTGCAGTACAATTGGCAGGAGAGGTTATGGTTACCTTATAAAGGCCCTGCATTTGTAGAGCGGCATCATTGATAACCGGCGATGGCTCAGTAGAATGATAACTGTTTGGCCCTGTCCATAAATAAGTAGCCCCTGGAACAGCAGTTAAATTCAATGCAATCTGATCGCCAACACAAAAAGTGGCCACGTTGGGTAAAACAGGGACAGGTAGTGGGTTTACCTGAACTGTGATGGGCAATGACAAAGTTCGGCAGGAGGCCGTATTGAAGTTGACCGGTTCGGCTGCGGCGAGGCGATATTGATAGGTTCCCTTTAGGGCCTGGACAAACTTAACACTGAGGGCTGTACCCGTTTCATTGGGGATGTCATTCCATCCGTTCCCTGTATTTAACTGCCATTGGTACTGAAGTGTAGTTGAGCCCTCTACTTCAACCTTAAAACTGTAATCTTTGCTTTCACCTTCACATAGATGCTGCGTGGTTAAACTTGCGAGATTGACCGATGGGGTTAATTTGGGTCCGCAAGCCCTGAAGGTGATGTCATCTAAAGCAATATCGTTCCCGTTTCCGCCAGGTCCGTTATTGGTAATCCTGATTTTTACCCGGTTCACATTTCCTGTAGTACTAAATAAAAATCCATATTGTTTCCAGTCTGTAGCGCTGCCCTCTGTGATGTCGCCGGTATTATAAGGTGTGGCCAGCGGCTGGTTGTTGAGGCTAAGTATGGAAAATGTAAGGTTCGGTTTTTTGCCACTGTAGGTAAGCAGATTAATTACCCATGCCGCAAATTCGTATGTCGTGTTCGGACAAAGGTCTACCGGTACTTCAGCCTCATAAAATACACCCGGAACATCATTTGCATTCACAATCATCATATAACCATCGGGATCATTAGGTGTATGGTTGCGGATCTGGTGCCAGTTTCCTACATGCATGCCTGCCGTTGTTTTTGTAATGGTGTAACTTCCATCACTAGGGGTACCGGTACCTACAAAATTATAAGTGGTACTGTTGATTAAAGCAGGGCCATAGTTTGCAGCTCCCCGGCCAAAGTCGTTATTTACAACAGGATCACCTAAAGAACCCACACAGGTCTGTGCGATGCTGCTATTGACGATCCATGTTAACACAGGTAATAAACAAAAGAAAAGTCTGGCTGTATGGCTCACTATTTTGATGAAAGACTTAAGTTAAGGCTATTTAATTAAATTGTGTTTAAAAAAGCTACGGTATTCACATTATCTGCATAATCCCATAACTTAGGGTTTTGGCTTTGTCCAAATCCCAATACAGGTGTATCCAGTTTTAAAGGCAGGTTACTTACTATACACTGAATATGTGCTGTTTCTTTTCTTAACTTTTCTTCCAGTTCGCTGATGTTGTTATAATATTCAAAATATAAAACGGCGAGTGGCGAGGAGAGGCTTTCACCTTCAGTCAGCAACAAAAAGCCATTGTCGAAATGGGCTTTCAGGTTGACCAGGTAAATAGATTTATTGTAATCGTAATTGTTGTTGTATTTGAAATGATTGATGATTTCCTTGAAGGGTTCGATAGGCTCGAAAAAGTGTTTAATGTCATATCCTTCAGGGATATAGAGCTTTGATACATTTCTGCAACCTAAACCAAAATAATCGAATATATCGTGCCCCAGCTGCGCCAATTGTTCGCGGCTTTCTTTTCCATCAATTATGGCGATACTGTTCCTGTTTTTTCTGATGATGTTGGGGCCTTTACCAAAATAAAAATCAAAATACCTTGAAGTATTGTTGCTGCCGGTAGCAATTACGGCATCAAAATCTTTCAGTCGCTCTACATAAACAATACGCTCAGTAAGCAGGGGTTCAATGGCAACCAGATGTTTCAACAATGCAGGTAACAGCTTATCATCCGAAGAGGAAAGCTTAATTAAAGCAATGTTTCCTGTAGACAGTACTGAAATCACATCGTGAAAACCAACCAGCGGGATATTTCCTGCCAATATTAATCCCACTTTTTTAGGTGTGTTATTTACTTTAATGTCCTTAAACCATACTTCAAGGTCTTCCTGGTTTAGCATTTTGTGTAAAGCTTTCAATGCCCTTTCTACTTCGGCTGTGGTAAACCATGCATTGCTGTTTGCGGCCGATTGGATGAGATTTTTGAACTCCTGATCGGGATCAATCATAAAGTCGCTAAGTTTTTTTAATGCAATAATTAGTTTTTCGCTATTAAGGATTGGCATATTCCGGGAATTTTTAATTTTATGTGTTATATTTGCTGTTGCAAAGTTAAACTTAGCAATAGATATAGACGAAGACATGGCTATTAAAATAACAGACGAATGCATTAACTGCGGAGCATGTGAGCCTGAATGCCCAAATAATGCAATTTATGATGCAGGCACAGCCTGGAGATTTTCTGATGGTACCAATTTAAACGGTATTATTGATTTTGGAGGTAAGGAAATGGATGCAGAGTCTGCTCAGGAAGCAGTATCTGATGAAGTTTATTATATCGTTTCCGATAAATGTACAGAATGCAAGGGTTTTCATGATGAGCCCCAATGCGCAGCGGTATGTCCGGTAGATTGTTGTGTGGATGATGAAGACGTGCGTGAAACAGAAGAAGAACTATTAGCTAAAAAAGCCTGGTTACACCAGGAAGGATAAGCTGATTTACGATAATAATAAGAAAGGCGCCTTAAGGCGCCTTTCTTATTATATTGTTTCTGCTGCAAAAGCTCAG
The DNA here is from genome assembly GCF_000023825.1 of Pedobacter heparinus DSM 2366. Taxonomy (NCBI): domain Bacteria; kingdom Pseudomonadati; phylum Bacteroidota; class Sphingobacteriia; order Sphingobacteriales; family Sphingobacteriaceae; genus Pedobacter; species Pedobacter heparinus. Next base: position 3,812,939 of record NC_013061.1, on the reverse strand, counting down.
GCTTTTTCTTCATATTTATTTGGTATAATTAATACCGGGCAGGCTGACTTCCTGGCTACGTGTTCTGCCACACTACCCATCAGGAAATGGTAAATACCAGTACGGCCATAGGTACCGATCACAATAAGGTCAGATCCCCATTCGTCCGACTGTTTAATGATGCCATGTGCAGCACTGTCGATTACACTCAGATAAGTGGTTGGGATACCCTGTCCAAATTTCGTTTCTATTTCTTTTAGCAAAACGTGGCTATTCTCTTCACTGTTGTCGTAAGCCTCTAAAAAAACCGGTGCAAGTGTCAGATCGGGATTAATATTAGCTGGTATAGGTTCTATAATGTTGACCAGTGCAACCTCTGCTCCAAAGGTTTTTGCTACTTCATAACCTGTTTTGGCGGCTTTTTCTGAGCATGTACTGTTATCAACAGCAATTAAAATCTTTTTGAGGTTCATGATGGCTAAATTAAGGGTTAAACTAAAGCAGAAAAATAAATTATCTACTATAAAAATAACAAATTAACCCTATAAAAGTTTAATTTTATAGCATTGATTTTTAAATATGGAACAACAATACGGGATTTGCAGGGTAGCAGTGGCAGCTTTAAGGGCCGAACCATCTGACAAGGCGGAGATAGCCTCACAATTGTTATTTGGCGATCAGGTGGAAATACTTGAACAAACAGACAAATGGCTTTTTATAAGGAATGCTTATGATGGTTATGAAGGCTGGGTAGATTTTAAACAGCTGGGTAGTTTAAGTGCGGAGCAATACGCTGCGCGTCATTACTACGATACATTGGTTCCGGCACAACCTTTAAATGTAATCACTGCTGCAGACGGGGGTAAATACTACCTTTCACCAGGTAGTGTATTGCCTGCTTATGAAAATGGTTGTTGTTATCTGGGAAAAGATAAATTTAATGTTTCCTTTTTGCCCCAGGGTCCGGATGCCCAGGCTTCAACTGAGCGTATAAGTGCTACAGCCCTGTTTTTTCAAAATGTACCTTATCAATGGGGTGGAAGAACCTTGTTTGGGATAGACTGTTCCGGTTTTGTGCAGACCGTATTTAAATTAAACGGTATTAAACTAAAAAGAGATGCCTGGCAGCAGGCCGAACAAGGCTCAACCGTAGATTTTTTACCGGAAGTACAGCCTGGTGACGTTGCATTTTTTGACAATACGGAAGGCAGGATTATTCATGTTGGTATCCTGCTCAATGCAAATGAGATTATACATGCCTCGGGTAAAGTTAAAATAGATGCCATGGATAGTGAAGGGATTTACAGTGCCGAACTGGGCAGGTATACCCACAAGCTCAGAATCATTAAACGCTTTATTTAAGTGTTGTCATTTAAATTATTTGGAAATAATTATCAGATAGGTTAAATTGTATTTATTTTTATGGAATTGCTGCTTTGTTGCATCCATATTATAAATACAATGATATGAAGCATCTTTTACGCTCAATTCTGATTGTTGCGCTGGCCTTTAACTTTAGCTTCGCACAGAAAAGATTAACTGTCAGCTCCCAATCTGGCCCCTATACTTTTATTTACAAACTGACGGATCAGGAAGCTTTTAATATAGCTTCTAAAACGAAAAGCATTATAAACGATAGCTTTTTTCATACGCTTGTTGATACTTTTTACAATGCGAACAATAAACCCTACACCCGGAAGCTTCCTTATGGTAATTACCTTTATGTAAGGGCAGTTAAAAACGAACTGTTTTACCGGCTTGGACCGGAAAATAATGTAAATCTCCAGTTCATCAATAACAGAAAAGATTTTCAGTTTAGCCTTACTGATTTGAAGGGCAACCTAATTAAAGATGCTACGGTTAGGGTAGGAAGGGGCAGGAGCATTAAATTTAATGAGCAGGCGGGTTTGTATAGCACCGGATCGGTGGCAAAACTTGCGGTAATTACTGTTAAATATAATGGCGTAAGCAATTATTTTACTTACGATGAAGAAGAAAAAGAAAGACCATACCGTTCGTACAATAATCCTTCTTTCTTTAAAAAACTCTTTAACCCTAAACGATATAGCCGTAACCAGTATGGTAAGGTAGAAAAACCAAAATATACAGGTTATATGGTGTTTAACAAACCTATGTATAAACCTTTGGATTCGGTTAAGTTTAAAACCTACCTGGTTACAGCCACAGGCAAAAGCATTCAGAATAAACCTTTAAGGGTTATACTTGATAAAGATTTTAAAGGAGAGGGAATACTACTGACCACTTTAAAGCCTTATCGCGATGGAGGATATACGTACAGTTTTGCACTGACTGACAGTTTGCAACTTAAACTGGACAGAAACTACCGTATCGTTTTGAAAGAACAGCAGGGAAAGGAATGGAAAATGGTTTACCAGGGCAATTTCCGTTATGAAGATTATGAACTGAAGTCGGTTAATTTTATGGTGAGGAGCGACAGAGAAGAACATAGTCCGGGAAGTCCGGTTACCCTGTTTATGAAAGCCAGGGATGAAAATGAGCTTGCTGTTCCGGATGGTCGGGTAGAAGTGGTAGTGAGGACCAATAATGCTTCAGTTTTTTATGACCGAAAGGTCTTTGTAAAGGATACTTTGTGGAAAACCAATGTGGTGCTTGACCCTGTTGGTGAAACCAGGTTGATGTTGCCGGACAGTATTTTTCCAAAGGCGGACCTTAGCTTTTCTGCCCATTTTACCTTTTTAAACAGTAACAATGAACGGCGTACGGCCAGTAAATCATTAAAATGTTTGGTTAAGGACCGCAGCATTAAATTTGAATTTCAAAAGGACAGCCTGCGTCTGGATTATCTGGTTAAGGGCAAATCGGTCAGGCAAGAGGCGGTCATTTCTATGGATTATCCTTATGGTGAGGCTACCGATTCTATAAAAATAATGCTTCCGGCAACTATAAAAATGAATTACAGGGGCAGCGACTATGCTGTTAAAATGGCTGATGGATACCGGCAGACCATTTATCTGGAGCATTTGAAACCCGCAATCAGTGTGAGTGCTGTGCAAAGCAAAGATTCTCTAGCTGTATCTGTAAGCAATGAACATAAGGTGCCTTTCTGGTACAGCATTTTTTCAGGTAATAAGGTATTGTTAAAAGGTTATACCACCCGTTTGGATACCCTGATCAAACACAGTTCGGTAAAGGCAGCGCATGTAAAATTGAATTACATCTGGGATGAAGAAGAGCAAAGTACCGAAACCAGCGCTTTTTACAGACCTCATATTTTAAATGTTAAACTTTTGGCCCCAGAAGTGGTGTATCCAGGCCAAACGGTAAACATGCAGGTCAAAGTTACCGACCAGAACAACCTACCCGTTGCGGCAACAGACGTTACGGCCTACGCCTATACCTCAAAGTTTAAGAATGGCTACAGGGTGAACCTGCCCTACTTTGGAAAAAGTTTTTTTGCCCGTAAGTTAAACCAGAAATTTGCGGCTGAAGACCTGAGTTTATCGGGCCAGCTGCCCCTTGATTGGGAAAAATGGGGGCGGGAGCTGAACCTAGACACGATTGAATATTATAAGTTTAGTCGGACGAAAGACCTGTATGCCATAATGGAAAATGGTGATGGCTCTGATAGTGCTATTGTGGCCCCCTTTGTAATCAGAAACGGGAACATTGAGCCGGTGCATGTGCTGTACATTGACGATCGTCCGGTATATTTTAGTCAGGCCAGTCAATTGCAGCGTTATGCATTCAGCGTTACTCCGGGCAGGCATAATATCCGTATGCGTACAGCCTGGTACACGGTTAGTCTGGACGATTTTGAACTGCCGAAAGGTAAAAAGACAATTTTAAGTGTGGCTGCCGATTTGCAAAATACCAAGGCAAAGGTAAGCACGGCCCCTTATACCATGACCAGTCAGGAAGCTGCATTTCTGACCGATTACATGCTGCGTATTGAGAATAATTTTGGTGGTGAAAAAGCGATCCTTACTGCAGGTAATACCGAACATTTGCTGAACCTTCCGGATGTTTCTGCAAATGCAGGCATGCAGCAGCGCTGGCAGGAAGGTCTGACACCGGTAAATCAGGGGAATACTTTACTCGTGGGCCCATTTGCCGAAAATCTGCTCGAGTTTAAATCGGGCGGACTTAATCAGAATTTTTTAAAGGAACCGGGTTATACTTATACCTTTTTACCCGGATTGCTCAAACAAAAATCGTACACCAGCCCTTATGGTTTTAATACCTCCCTGAATACAACTACAGGAACCACTGATTATAAGGAATATCCCTTAAAAAAAGGTGAGATAGACAGCCTCTGGAATGCTTACCTTGACCTGCGCAGCAGTACCATACCACTATTTAATAACGGCTACAGTTATGGAAATAATAAAGATTTTGGCCGTTTGGTAATGAAACTGGATACCAGTATTTCAAAAGCGATGCCTTACTTAAAAAATATCATCATTTATAAATCTGATCAGCCCGATTTTTTACAAATTTATCCTGGCAATACAGGCTATTTTAATGCACTGGAAAGCGGTAAATACCGCATCATTTATCTGTTTAAGGACAACCGTTATTTTGTTGCAGAAGGGGTGGTCATCCATGCCGGCGGTATCAATTATTTTGAGTGGAAGGACATGAAAATACTTAAGGCGGATGACCTGAGCAAAAAAATAGACCAGCACATAAAATCTGTAAACATTGGCCGGAACAGTAAAAGACCCGAAAATGTACAGCAAAAAATACTGGAAGATATCAATGGGCAATATTTTGATGAGTCGATCCTGACCGGTAAAATGAGCGGCAGGGTAATTGATGCCGGTGATAAGCGACCAGTTCAGGGGGCGGTAGTGAAAATAAAAGGGGCAAATTATATGACCCGTACAGACGTTGAAGGCCGCTTTGTACTTAAAAGCCCTAAAAAAGGAAAAGTGCTGGTCTCTATGATAGGTTATGATACAAGAGAGGTCAACGTTGTGAATACTGATGTAGGCGACATTAAACTGGATGCAGCCACTTCTGCTTTGGAAGAAGTTGTAGTGGTAGGTTATGGGGTACAGAAAAAACAGAATTTAACGGGCGCAGTCAGCACACTAAGGGAGGTTGCTTTATCGGGTGCCCTGGCCGGCAGACTTTCGGGTAGGGTGGCTGGTGTCGCAGTTCCGGGTGCGGAGCAGCAGGTTATGATCAGGGGTACAAGCTCATTGCCTGCCGACAAAAAGCCAATGATCCTGATAGATGGTTTACCATTTGATGGTGATGTGAACAGTCTTGATCCGTCGACAATTGAGGCCATGAATGTACTTAAGGATGCCTCTGCGACAGCCATTTATGGTGCCCGGGCTGCAAATGGAGTTATCATTATCAAAACCAAAGGTGGCCTTACCGTTGCAAATGCGGCTGGCGAACTGGTGCAGCAGCAGCAAACCATGCGTACCAATTTTTCCGATTATGCCATCTGGCAGCCTCAATTGTTTACAGATGCTGAGGGAAAAGCAAGTTTTACCGTTAAATTCCCGGACGACATTACGAACTGGACCACCAAACTGATTGCCATGAACGGCCGTAAACAAGGTGGCATTGCCGAAACAGCTATCAAATCTTTTAAAGTTTTAAGTGCCAATTTTGTTTCGCCATTATTTGCCCTTGCGGGCGACAGCATCAATGTGATTGGTAAACTGATGAATTACAGCAATACGGATGAAAATGTAACCCGCAAATTCAGTTATAATGGTGCAGAACTGTTGAACAGCAGGCTTACCTTTAGAAATGCAAAGATTGATACGGTAGCTATTGTAGCCAAAGGCGCAGGTTTAAAAGTACAGGCAGACCACATCAATGTAGCCGACAGCCTGACTTTCGAGTATATAATGAAACAGGAGAATGGCTATTTTGACGGAGAGATCCGTAAAATCCCTTTGTTCCAGACCGGCGTTACCGAAACCAAAGGTTTCTTTAATGCACTGACCCGCGATACTTCCATTACTTATAAATTTGATGCTACCTTGGGTAAAGTTACTTTAAGGGCCGAGGCTTCCTTATTCCCGACACTGCTGGATGAGATGGAGAAGCTGCGCAGGTACGAATACCTGTGCAATGAACAGATGGCCTCTAAACTGAAAGCCCTGTTACTTGAAAAGTCAGTAAGAAAATATCTTGGCGAAGATTTTAAAGAAGAAAAGAACATCAAATACCTGATTAAAAAGCTGCAGGACAACAAAAGTCCTGAAGGTACCTGGGGTTGGTGGCAAAACAGCGGTGAAGAACTCTGGATTAGCTTGCATGTTGCAGAAAGTTTGCTTGAAGCACAAAAACAGGGCTATGCCGTTGTGCTGGATAAAAACAAGCTTTATCGTTACCTGCTTAATAAAATGGCGGTCGGTATTCATTTTGATCAGGTTTATGGGGTAAAACTGCTCCATCTTTTAAATGAAAAACATGATTTGAAGGACTGGATAACAACTATTGAAAAAGAAAGGGCTGCATTAGAAGCAAAGCATTCAAAAGAAAGAAAGGCCAATTCAGATATTCCGCCTTTGGGTAAACAATCCTTAAATGAAAAGCTGCAACTGATGCAATTGAAACAACTGGCTGGTATGGCCGTAGATATAAAATGGCTGTTGGGTTTAAAAAATGAGACCATATTTGGCAACAGTTACTGGGGAGAAGAGGGGAATCAATTTTGGGACAACAGCATTCAGAATACCCTGCTGGCTTACCAGATCCTGAAAGCCAATGGTGGATATAGGGACGAACTGGACCGTATCCAGCGTTACTTTCTGGAGCAGAGAAGGGACGGGCAATGGCGCAATACTTATGAGTCTTCTTTAATCCTGGAAGCCATATTGCCGGAACTGATGAGAAGCCCCGGTAAAAAGCTGGAACCTGCTTCCATTGTCTTTAACCAAACAGAAACTATTACCAGTTTTCCATTCAGCAGGGTAGTGGCACCCGAGGCTTTAACCCTGGGGAAAAAGGGTGATGCACCAGTTTATTTCACGGCATATCAGCAGTTCAACAATCCGCAACCCAAAAAGGCAAGTAAAGATTTTGGTGTGAAGTCATGGTTTGAGCAGCAGGGAGCTGAAGTTGGCAAACTAAAAGCAGGAACGCTGGCTACATTGCAGGTTGAAGTTGAGGTACGTGCCGACGCAGATTATGTAATGATAGAGATACCAATCCCGGCAGGATGTTCTTATGAGCAAAAAATGCAAAGTTTTTGGGGTGTTGAAACGCATCGGGAATACTTTAAGCACAAAACATCCGTTTTCTGTACCAAGCTGAAAAAAGGGAAATATCGTTTTGCAGTACAACTGATGCCCAGGTATTCGGGCAATTATAATTTAAACCCCGCTAAGGCAGAAATGATGTATTTCCCGGTATTTTATGGAAGGGAAGGCATGAAACGGATTATTGTGAAGTAGGATTTAAGGATTAAATTCCCAAACCATCACCTGCCGGTCATCGCCGGTAGAGATCAGGTAGCGGCCATCATTGCTCCAGATCAGCTTGTTAATGGAGTGGAAATGCCCGGGTGTATTCTTTTCAAGGCTTAATATCTTGTAAAGCTTAAAGTTTTTGCTGTCCCAAAGCTTGATGCTTTTATCCTGACTACAGGTGGCGAAAAAGGGTGCAGAAGGGTGGAAAGCAATGCTGTAAATCCCGAACATGTGGGCAGGGATCGCAGGTCCGGGACTGTAGTCGGGCAGGTGCCAAACCTTTAACTGTGCATCTCTGCTGCCCGAGATAAGGTAAGTCGAGGTTGGATCGTACTGAAGTGAAGTTATAGGTAAAGTATGTGCTTCCAGTTCTGTAATGAGTCCGTAATCTTCCGAATTGTAAATCCTGATCATACCATCCTTGCAGCCCAGGGCCACTTCTTTTTCATCATTACTGATGGCAATTACCCGCACAGTGTTTTGTATCACCTGGAAGTGATACAGTAAAGAAAGGTCTTTTAACGACCATACGGCAACTGTTCCATCTTCTCCGGTGCTGAGCAACTCATTTTTATGGCCAATGGTCTTGATATCAAAAACACCCTTTTGATGGTGATTTAGCATTGCAATGGTCTTTTCCAGCAGCAGATCAAATACCAGGATCACTCCACTTCTTTGTGCAATAAACAGGAAGTTGCTGTGCCGGTGCAGGGCATATACCGAGCTTTGTACCGGTGCCAGTACTTTTACAAAACCCATGCTGGTCAGCGACCATTCTACCACACCTTTGTCATTCCCTGCACTATAAAATGCATTTTCCTCAGCCGCATTGGCCAAGGCATAGATAGGGTTTTGATGCCCGCTAAGGGTGTGGAGGTGGGTGATCATTGATACACTTACTTTTTATGTCTGCCTTCCAGGTTTAATCCAATATCGGCAAGGGTTTTGCCTTTTTCCTTCAGCAATACCAGCAGGTGAAATACCAGGTCGGAACTTTCATTTACAAAATCGGCATCTGTTTCGTTCAATGCAGCAATTACAGTTTCTACCCCTTCTTCACCAACTTTCTGGGCAATTTTATTGAGGCCTTTGCTGCGCAGCTTATTCACATAAGATTCCTCTGAAGGGTGGTCATACCTGTCTTTGATGATCTGCTCCAGTTCAAAAATAAAGTTCTGGTTATAATTGGTTTTAAAGCAGCTGCGGGAGCCGGTGTGACAGGTAGGGCCAACAGGCGATGCTTTAATCAATATTGTATCGTTGTCACAGTCGATATGTGTTTCCTTTACAAAAAGGAAGTTACCGCTTTCTTCACCTTTGGTCCAAAGCCTGTTTTTGCTACGCGAAAAGAAGGTTACCTTGCCTTCTGCAAGTGTTTTTTCCCAGGCTTCCAGGTTCATGTACCCCAGCATTAACACTTCCAGGGTTTGTACATCCTGTATTATTACAGGTACTAAACCCTGTGTTTTTTCGAAATCTATATTCATAACCTTACCGGTATGTTGTGTTTTTTTAATTCTTTTTTCAGATCCGGAATCGGGATTTCACCAAAGTGGAAAACCGAAGCTGCCAGGGCCGCATCTACACCCGTTTCTAAAAATACTTCCGTAAAATGTTCCATTTTTCCTGCACCACCTGAGGCAATGACGGGTATGTTGATAGAACGGGCTACCTTATCCAGCAATAAACAATCAAAGCCATTCTTTGTACCATCATGGTCCATCGAGGTCAGTAAGATCTCGCCCGCACCCAAACCTTCAGCCCTCAATATCCAGTTTTCCGTTTCCAGTTCGGTGAGCAGCCTGCCACCGTTTAAATGCACCATATTGCGGCCTTCTATAAGTTTGGTATCTACGGCAACCACTACAAACTGTACCCCAAAAGCTTTTGCCAGTTCTTCAATTAACAAAGGGTTTCGTACTGCTGCAGAGTTGATGCTGATCTTATCGGCCCCTGCATTTAGTAAAGCTTCTGCATCGGCTACAGTTGTAATGCCTCCGCCAATGGTAAAGGGAATGTTTAGCTGACGCGCAACTGATTTTACCATCTCTATTGTGGTGCCCCGGCGTTCATGGGTAGCTGTAATGTCTAAAAAAACAAGTTCATCGGCACCCTGTTGGGCATATTGCCAGGCCAGTTCAACCGGATCTCCGGCATCTTTTAAGTCTACAAAATTTACCCCCTTAACCGTCCGTCCGTCTTTTACATCCAGGCATGGAATGATACGTTTACTTAACATCAGCTTACAGGGAAGTCATTTGTTTTAAATTCCACTCCTTGATCTGGTCTATGGTAATTCTGTTCTCGTAAATAGCCTTTCCAACCACTACCGAACGGATGTCATATTTGTCGAGTTCTTCAATATCCTTCATAGAGCTTACACCACCGGAAGCAATCAGTTTAATGAAAGGAGAGTGTTCCAATAGTTTTTTATAGAGTTCTACCGCTGCTCCGCCAAGTTTGCCATCTTTGTTGATATCGGTACACAGGAACCTGAAAAAGCCCAATTGCAGGCATTTGTCAACATAGTCCATCAGTTTAATTGGCGAGCTTTCCATCCATCCCGAGTATTTGATGACCTCGTCCAATACATCAATGGCGATTACAATGCGATTGGCATAGTCGTATTTTTTGCCTACTTCCTTGCTCAGCTCCTGTAAAAAATCAGGATTGGTGATCGCCTGTGTGCCAACAATTACACGGTGGATACCGGCATCCAGCAAATCCGTTACCTGTTTAATGGTTCGGATTCCACCGCCATACTGTACCCGCATATCGGTTTTTTTGATCACTTCAAACAAGGCTTTCTGGTTGCTGAAATCTCCTTTAGCACCATTTAAATCAATGATATGTATAAACTCTGTACCATTAGACCGGTAGGTCTCTATCATTTCAGCGATGGAAACATCGTATACTGTTTTCTGGTTATAATCACCTTCTGTTAAGCGGACTACCTTTCCATCTAAAATATCAATTGCAGGAATAATGTACATTTTACTGTTTTAAGTTTGAAAAATTCTTTAATAAACGCTCCCCGGCGGCACCAGATTTCTCCGGATGAAATTGCACGCCATAGAAATTATCTTTTTGCACAGCTGCAGAAAAGGGTATTCCGTAATTTGCAGTCGCGATGTCAAAAGTAGCGTTATATTCAATAAAGTACGAATGCACAAAGTAAAATTGTGTCCCTTCTTCAACACCTTCAAAGAGCAAATTGTTTTTCGGACTGATGTTGTTCCAGCCCATATGCGGAATCTTAATCCCTTGATTCTTATCAAATAACCTCGTTTTTACCGGCACAATGTCCATTAAAACAGCATCACCTTCTTCAGAATGCTCGGTTAACAATTGCATACCCACGCAAATACCCAGTACAGGCTTTTTTAAAGCCTTTATAGGTGCAACCAGTCCAGTTTGCTCCAGTTTTTTCATGGCAGTACCCGCGTGCCCGACCCCAGGGATAATGATATGGGTATATTTATCCAGATCGGCCTCGGTGTTTACCATACCATAGGGCAGGGTCAGCCGGTCTAATGCTGAAGTTAGCGAAAAGATGTTACCGGCGCCATAATTTACAATTCCAATCATTACAATAACCCTTTGGTACTTGGTAAGACTAATTTATCCGGGTCGCGTTTAATTGCGACTTTAATCGCCTTGGCAAAGGCTTTAAATATAGCTTCAATTTTATGATGTTCATTATCTCCTTCTGCTTTGATGTTCAGGTTGCATCTGGCCGCATCGCTAAAGGATTTAAAGAAATGATAAAACATTTCTGTAGGCATATCGCCTACCTTTTCCCGCTTAAATTCTGCATCCCATACTATCCAGGCACGGCCACCAAAATCAATGGCTGCCTGTGCCAGGCAATCATCCATGGGCAAACAAAAGCCATAGCGTTCCAGCCCAAGTTTGTTGCCAATGGCTTTTGCGAAAGCCTCCCCTAAGGCAATGCCCGTATCCTCAATGGTATGGTGCTCGTCAATATGCAGGTCGCCATCGGTTTTAATGCGTAGGTCAATGCTGCCGTGACGGGCAATCTGGTCCAGCATGTGGTCAAAAAAATTCAGTCCGGTACGGATCACTGCCTTTCCGGTACCATCCAGGTCAATGTCAATGCTGATCTTCGTTTCATTGGTATTGCGCTCATGATGTACGGTCCGGCTGCCTGCCCTTAAAAAGGTGTAAATATCTACCCAGTCCTGTGTTTGCAGAGCGATGATGTTCTCCAGCGTGTCCGCTTTTTCCAATACTTCATTGGCACCAAGCAGGTCGTTGTTGCGCAGCCAGATGGCTTTTGCACCCAGGTTTTTAGCCAGAATCACATCATTGATGCGGTCGCCTATCACAAATGAATTCGCCAGATCATAGCCCTCTGCTAAAAAATGTTGCAGTAAACCTGTATTCGGCTTGCGTGTAGGCGCATTTTCATGGGCAAAGGTTTTGTCGATGATCACCTCGTTAAAAATGACACCTTCATTTTCAAAGGTTTTCATAATGAAGTTGTGCACCGGCCAGAAGTTTTCTTCAGGATGCGAAGCTGTGCCCAATCCATCCTGGTTGGTTACCATCACCAGGTCGTAATCCAGCTCTTTTGCTATCTTCGATAAATAATAGAGCGATCTGGGATAAAACTCCAGTTTGGCAAAAGAGTCGATCTGTTCATCTTCCGGTTCGGTGATCAGGGTGCCGTCCCTGTCTATAAATAATACTTTCTTCATATTTGGGAAGGACTGGTTAAAGCGTTTTAAGCGTTTCTAACAATATTTTATTTTCTTCTACAGTTCCGATCGTAATCCTCAGGCAACCTTCACAGAGCGTAACCTTAGAGCGATCCCTGATGATGATTCCATGTTCTACCAATGAATTGTAGGTATTCAACGCGTCATCTACTTCAATTAGTATGAAATTTGCGTCCGAAGGATATACTTTTTTGACCATGGGCAGTGCGGCCAAGGCATTCCCCAGACTTTCCCTTTCTGCAACGGTTACCTTTATCCATTCGTTTACCTGCTCAATGTTTTTCAGTGCATCCAGTGCAATGTCTTGCGTGGCCTGGTTGATGTTATATGGCGGTTTCACTTTGTTCAACACATCAATCACCGGGCGGGAAGCAAAGGCCATTCCTAAACGCAGTGCAGCCAGTCCCCATGCTTTAGAGAAAGTTTGCAGCACCACCAGGTTAGGGTACTCGGTCAGCTCTTTGATAAAAGTGCGCTGTTTGGCATAATTGATATAGGCCTCATCAATCACAACCAGTCCATTAAAATTGGCCAGTACGGTTTCAATATCGGTACGGACGATCGAATTTCCGGTAGGGTTATTTGGCGAACAAATGAAAATCAGCTTGGTATGTTCATCAATGGCCTCGGCAATGCCATCCAGGTCCAGCTGAAAGCTGGGTAACAGGTTCACTTTGCGTATCGCCACATTGTTGATACCTGCCGAAACCTCATACATGCCATAGGTTGGCGGAAGGATGACCACATTGTCCTGTCCAGGTTCGCAAAAAGCCCTGAACAAGAGGTCTATAGCTTCATCACTACCATTACCTAAAAAAGTATTTTCAATAGGCACCCCTTTAATCTTGCTGATGGCCTCTTTCAGGTCCAGCTGCAGCGGATCAGGATAGCGGTTATAGTCTTTCGTTAAGGCTGTTTCCGGAGAACGTGGAGAGCGTGGAGAGCCATAACTGTTCTCATTGGCATCCAGAAATATGCTGGCCTGCCCTTTATATTCGTCCCTGGCGGTAGAGTAGGGGCGAAGGTTTCTGATGTTTTCTCTTTGTAATTTATTAATATCCATGTCAATTAATATTAATCTAATGATTTTAAACGAATGCTCACTGCATTTTTGTGGGCATCCAGCCCCTCAGCAGCAGCAAGTACTTCAACGGTATTTCCTATATGCCGCAAACCCTGCGTCGTAATGTGCTGGAAAGTGATCTTCTTCATAAATGAATCCATCGATACCCCCGAATAGGCCCTGGCATAACCACTGGTAGGCAGGGTATGGTTGGTTCCCGAAGCGTAATCCCCGGCACTTTCAGGCGTTAAATTTCCTAAAAATACTGATCCGGCATTGCTGATCAGCGGGATCAGCCGCTCACAGTTATCGGTAGCAAGGATAAGGTGTTCCGGTGCATATACATTACTGAATTTCATGCCCTCTTCCAGGTCATTCACCAGCACGGAATAGGAGTTTTCGATGGCTTTTGTCGCAAACGCTGCCCTGGGAAGTACTTGCAGTTGCAGCGCCAGTTGCTCCATTGTTTCATCTATGATTTTACTTGAGGTGGCAACCAAAATAGTCTGAGAATCAATGCCGTGTTCTGCCTGAGCTAAAAGATCAGAAGCAATGTATGACGGAATGGCAGTCTCATCAGCAAGCACCAAAACCTCCGATGGGCCTGCAGGCATGTCTATTGCAGTCATGGTATTTCCCTGTATCAGTTGCTTGGCCTGGGTCACATACCTGTTGCCGGGTCCAAATACCTTGTCTACCTTGGGCACGCTTGCTGTTCCGTAAGCCATTGCCGCTACAGCCTGCGCCCCACCCACCAGGTAAATCCTTTCTATACCCAGTAACGTGGCTACATAGGCCAGGTAACAATTGGTTTTGCCATCTTTCTGAGGTGGAGAACAAACCACGATTTCTTTACAGCCTGCCAGTACTGCCGGGATACCCAGCATCAGGAAAGTACTTGGTAAAACTGCAGTTCCACCAGGGATATACAGGCCAACCCGTTCAATAGCCCTGGTTTCGCGCCAGCAGGTTACGCCGGGCATGGTTTCTACTTTATCTTCCTGCAGCAGTTGTGAAGCGTGGAAGGTTTTGATGTTTTGGTAAGCGGTATCAATGGCAGCTTTAGCCTCAGCAGGAATAGTAGCCGCAATGGTCATGATCTCCTGCTGATCAATAAAAAGCTCTTCAAGCCGGATCTGGTCAAAAGAAAGTGCATAATCAAACAAGGCCTTATCGCCCTCCATCTTTACCCTTTCCACGATGGATTTTACCCTTTCCTGTATGTTTACATCGTCTTCCAGTTGTCGCAAACAGATTTCTTCAACTTCTTGTTTAGTTAAATCTTTATAACTGTAGATTTTCATCGCGTTCTTATATCTTTAGTTTTGATGAAGCTCAAATAAATTTGGGTTTCAATGTTTTATGATTTAGTATTAACTAATAGTTAATGGTAAAACAGACATTTTTTTGTTAAAACTATGGCCTAGGCGATGATTTTTTCAATTGGCATCACTACAATTCCTTCGGCCCCGGCAGCTTTCAGACTATTGATCTTTTCCCAGAAATCATATTCTGCAATTACCGAGTGTACGGCTACCCAGTCTTCATCAAACAGTGGAACAACAGTCGGGCTCTTAACACCTGGCAGCAGGTCCACTACTTTTTTGAGGTTAGACCTGGCTACGTTAAGTACCACATATTTGGTCTCTTTAGCGCGCAGTACCGAGCGGATCCTTTGCAGCAGCTCCTGCACTTCGGGCAGCAGGTCCGACCCTGCTTTACCGATCAGAACGGCTTCAGATTTCATCACCTCCGAGAAAGGTTTCAGCCCATTGCTTTTCAATGTTCCGCCAGTTGAAACAATATCACAGATGGCATCGCTCAGGCCCAGACCAGGACCAATTTCAACGGAACCAGAAATGGTGCGGACTTCCGCATCAACGTTATTGTCTTTCAGGTATTTTTCCAGGATCACTGGGTAGGAGGTAGCGATGGCTTTGCCACTTAACTGGGCAATCCCTGTAATGTTGCTTTCGTTAGGGATGGCAATTTTTAGGGTACATTTACCAAAGCCCAATTTTTGCAGGTAAGTTACTTCGGCACCGGCTTCAACAATTACGTTTTCACCAACAATACCAAGGTCGGCAATGCCATCCTGTACATATTCAGGAATATCATCATCTCTCAGAAAAAGAATTTCCAAAGGGAAGTTAGTAACTGTTGATATAAGGGAGCTTTTGTAGTTTTCGAATGATAAACCACAATTTTTAAGAATTTCTACTGATTTTTCGTTTAATCTACCCGATTTCTGGATAGCTATTTTTAGAGTTTTCAATTTGCTTTTAGAATTATTGATTGAACAAGAAAATAAGGTCGGAAACAAGTTTTGAAGTACAAAACATTACATATACATCGCCAATTGGCGATGGTGCAAATGTAAGTGATGGTTCAAAATTAAGTTCATAATCTTATTAAAGTCCTTTTATCAATAATGGCTAGCATCTTGATGAGGTTGCAAAGATATAAATAGAATCTGTAAAATGGTATAAATTTCCCAATATTTTTAATTTACATCACCATTATACGGCAGGGTCTTCACAAAACAAAGTTTTGCTTTTTTTTCAATCCATTTTAAAGTAATGTAACCTTGGTCATGTAAATGTTGTAAAATATCCAGGGCTTCTTTTTCTTTCATCCCCATAGCCCGCATAAATTCTTCGGTAATAAAAGAGTCCTTATCCTTTATAAACCTCCAAACCCTGGTGTTTATTTTAATTGATTCTGTCATAATTTTCAGTTGTAATATAATTTTTTACTAAAGTACTTTGGTGATTCCTTGTAACCCTGACGCTCATAAAATTTATGCGCAGCAACCCTTCTGGCACTACTGTGCAACTGCATGCGGTCACAATTTCTAGACCTTGCCAATACTTCAGCATACGCTTCCATTGTTTTTCCTATTCCCTTACTTCTTACAGTTGCATCAACAGCAAAATAACTGATCATGGCAAAATCACCAGCCAAGGCTATCTGTGGTATAAAATGGACGGATATAAAAGCTACAACTTTATTGTTTAATTCATATACCAGTAACTCATGATCTGTATGGCTAAGCATTTTAGCTAGCTTATCGGCTACAAAAGTACCTGCAGTAGGATAGTCCAGCTGTTCCAGTAGATTTTTGATCATTACCGCATCTTCCACTTTTGCCTTTCTTATGGCCATATTCATTTTAATTCTTTGCCTTGCAATTTAAGAAGAAGCCTGGAAATATGAAATACAATTTTATGGCCCTAATATCGCTGCTTTTCCAGCTCAACTTTAAGCTCGTCTTTTAGATTTTTAGCTTTTTCCATCCATTCAGGTGCCTTATCACGGATGTCATCGGCTATAGAACGTCCATTAATGTCCTTTTTGGTTACATATTTAATGATGCCGTATACTGCGGCACCAATTAATGCTGTTTTAAATAATCCCATTGTTTGTTTTTTATTTTTTAGCTAAACACATGAAATGAAAAATAGTTTGCCCAAAACCGGAGTAATGTTGTTAAGAGGAAAGAACAGTCATTTTTATTGGCACTTCTTTTGTTCAGCCCCTTCTATCATAAATTAAATTAAGCTAATTGTACCATACTGCTATTTTGAAGAAATCCCTATTCCTGATTATTCCTGTTTGTTTAATGTTGCATGCCTGCAGCTGGTTTAAAGATACCCCGGAGATAGGGCTTAAACTTGCAGAACATTTCGACAATAAGCTCTATAAGCAATTTGATACAGTTGAGTACAATGTCATCTTTAACAGACATCTTGATTCACTGGGAAGTAATTTCTCCAATCCAAAGTTGATTAGAGCCTATTACAAGAGTATCCACAGCGAACCCGGACTGGTAACTAAATATTTTGTTAACGGTGCGTTGGATACACTTAAGAATTATATCAGCAGAAGTGAACAGCATGGTTTTAATCCGGAAGCGTTCGGGTATAAGAAACTTAAGGCACTACTGGAGCAACTTTCGGCCAATAAATTTAAATCCATTTCAGAAGTTTATCCTGTGGTGGCCGATCTTGAGCTGAACGCTGCCGAAAGCCTGATCAGATATAACAATATCATTTATTATGGGGCATTAAACCCCCGTAAATTGTTGTCAAGGTATTATGTGCCTGTTAAAAGACCCGACAGTGCAAGTATGACTGCAGTACTGGCAACCGGCAACCTGGAAAAACTATTGCGTGACATTCAGCCAGCTTCTGAGCAGTACAAGGTGCTTCAGCACGCCATGCTCAGTTATGCTCAAAAAGGAGAAAAGGATACACAGGCCTTTAAAACAGTAATGGTAAATATGGAAAGATTGAGGTGGAAATTGCCCGATCTTGGCGAAGAACATGTTGAAGTGAACATTCCTGATTTTACCTTAACCTGGTTTAGCGGACAGGATACACTGAGCCATATGAAGGTTTGTGTTGGTGGAGCCCGTGAAAAAGATTACGCAGAAAAAATAAAGTTGTACCTGAAATCAGGAAATCTTGATGATAAGCCTAAAAATCATGAAACACCAATTTTATACAGTAAACTTAATTCCATTCAGGTAAACCCGATATGGAATATCCCTGTGAGCATTGCCAGAAGTGAAATTTACTGGCAGGCCATCAGAGATCCTTATTATTTATCCAATAACAACATTAAGGTTTATTATAAGGGACAACTGGTTACCGATCCGGATACGATACAGTGGAACAAATATCCAAGGGAAAAATTACCTTTCCAGTTTAAGCAAGGTTCTGGCGAAGGCAATGCCCTGGGTAAGTTTAAATTCATATTTGATAATGGATCTAGTATTTACCTGCACGATACCAATAATAAAAGTGCCTTTGCGCGTAACAACAGGGCCATTAGCCATGGCTGTGTGAGGGTAGAAAAACCATTGGAATTTGCCGAAATGCTGGTTAAGGATAAGTATCAGTACGATCAGTTGAGGATGGAAGTGAACCTGCCACCTGTTGATACAACAAAAATGGAATTATATCGGAAAAAACTGGCTAAAAAAGCAGATACTCTAAATATTTTTCAGTTAAAGCCCAAATGGTTTGGCACGAAAAAACCTGTACCGTTGATCATCAATTACATTACGGCCTGGTCGCAAAACGGGACCATACAATTCAGGCCTGATGTTTATGGTCTGGATGAAACTTTGTATGCAGCTATGAAGAAATTCATGTAAATTGCTAACTTTGTTTTTTAATGAATTTCCTATATCCAGGTTTTCTTTTTGCCCTGCTGGCAATAGCTGTTCCTATTGTCATTCACTTGTTCAATTTTAGGAAATTTAAAAAGCTCTATTTTAGTAATGTACAGTTCCTGAGGGCAGTGCAGGAACAAAATTCCTCAAAAGAGAAACTGAAACACCTGTTGGTTCTATGCAGCAGGGTGTTGGCGGTTGTTTTCCTGGTATTGGCCTTTGCCAGACCTTTTATACCTTCCCCGGGCGAAAAAACTCAAATTGCAGGCCCTAATCTGGTCAGCATTTATATCGACAATTCTTACAGCATGGAAACCCTGAATAAAGAAGGTAACCTGCTGGAAGAAGCAAAACGTAAAGCAAAAGAGCTAGCGGGAGCTTATGGGATGACGGACCAGTTTAAGCTGCTGACCAATGATTTTGAGGGACGGCACCAGCGGCCTGTAAACCGGGAAGAATTGATAAGTATGCTGGACGATATCAAAATATCCGCAACCGGAAGATCGCTGCAGCAGGTGATCAACAGGTTACAAACAGATGTTTCGGCCAACAGAAATGAAGTGGCTTATTTGTTGTCAGATTTTCAAAAGGGCTTTGTAGGCATACAGCGTATACAAACCAATCCTGCACTGAGTTTTTCCTTCATAAAATTAAATGCCAATAGCCTGCCCAATATTTCCGTAGATAGTGTATGGAGCCTGTCGCCTGTTCATTTGCCCAATCAGGCCGAACAGTTTGTTGTGCAGCTGCACAATTATGGAGATGAGGATGCAGCAGACATACCTGTAAAACTGCGCATCAATAACCAGCAAAAGGCCATCAGCAGTGTTAAAATAGCCGCTGGCAAGACTATAAAAGATACACTCTCATTTAGTGGAATAGGGCCAGGATGGCAAAAGGGGGTGCTGAGTATTAAAGATTTTCCGCTAACCTTTGATGACGAGCTGAATTTTACGTTTAAGGTAACAGCTGAGCTGAAGATACTGAGTATTAACGGTGACCTGGCTGAAAGGGCTATTAAGTCGGTTTTTGCTACCGATGCTTATTTCAAACTTACAGAGATGCCAGAGTCTAACATCAGGTACTCTGCTTTTCCGGAGTATAGCCTGATTGTACTGAATGGTTTAAAAGAGCCCTCATCAGGTTTGGCACAGCAGCTAAAGCTCTATGTCCAGAATGGAGGCTCATTGCTCATATTCCCTGATCTCGAAGCCAGTGCTGCTGTATATAATCCTTTCCTTACTGGTTTATCTTTACCCGCAATTCAGCAAATAAATGCGGGCCCTGCAATTGCAAGTACTATTGAGTCGGAAAATTCACTGTTTAAAGATGTATTTGATGAAATTCCGGCAAACATAGACCTTCCCCAGGTAAATCGTTATTTTAGTTTTGCAGACCAGAGTTCCAGCAATAAAGAGCATATATTGAAGCTGCCATTGAATAAATTTCTGATAGCAAAGTATAATGTAGGAGCAGGCAAAGTGTTTTTAGCTGCCAGTTCTTTAAGCAGTAAAGATGGTAATCTGGCCAGACACCCGGTATTTGTGCCTTTGATGTTTAAGATAGCCTTTTCAGGTAGCAGGGAGCAGCCCTTTTATTATACCGTAGGGAAAAGTGAAGTGCTGGAGAATGACAAAATAAACCTGGCTGCCAACCAGTCGCTCAAATTGGTTTCAGCTCAGTCTGAGGTGATCCCCGAGATCAGGCAGACACCTGGAAAAACATTGTTGTTTGTGGCCGACCAGATAAAAAAATCTGGATTTTATAATTTACAACAGGCAGATACTGTTTTGTCTGTTGTGGCTTTTAACGACAACAGATCGGAATCGGATATGCATTATGCCACTGAAAATGAATTGAAAGCTTTGTTTAGCAAACAGGATATTGCCTTTTACAATTCAAAAAAAGATACGCTATCTATGCACATCGCTTTAAAAAATAACCCTACTGAGTTATGGAAACTTTGCCTAATTTTGGCCGTTGTTTTCCTAGCTACTGAAATATTATTGATCAGATTTTTTAATCCTATAAAAAATACACAAACAACATGAATCTTCTCATCTCAGGCGTAACCATTGTCGATCCCAACAGTAAGTTTAATCAGCAGATAGCTGATGTGCGTTTAGAACAAGGCAGGATTACTGCAATTGGCAGTAAACTGACCGTAAAAGGTGAAGAGGTAATTGATGGAAAAGGGTGTATCCTTTCCCCGGGCTTTTTTGACCTGAATTGTGCGATAGGCGATCCGGGATTTGAAACCAGAGAGGATATTGCCACAGCAACCGAAACAGCAAAGGCAGGAGGCTTTACGGGGCTGGCTGTTTTACCGCAAACTAAACCCGTGATACACTCGAAAGCCGAAGTAGCTTATATTGTGAACAAAGCGAAAAATAACCTGGTAGATATATTTCCGATAGGAGCTGTAAGCCATGACCTTGAAGGAAAGGAACTGGCCGAACTGTATGATATGAAGCTGGCAGGAGCTGTTGCATTTTCTGATGGGAGCAGGCCAATAACGGACGATGGCTTTATGAGCCGCGCCTTGCAGTATGCCAAGGGCTTTGATGGCCTGCTGATGGTATATCCTGAAAACAAGTCGATAGCTGGCAAATCGCAGATCAATGAGAGCAGGAACAGTGTATTGCTGGGGATGAAAGGTTTACCAGCGCTGGCCGAAGAAATGCACATCAGCAGGGATATATTTTTGGCAGGCTACCATGATGCTCCGGTACACATCAGTAACATATCTACTGCCGGATCGGTACTGTTGGTCAGAAAGGCTAAAAAAGAGGGGCTGAAAATAACCTGTGACGTAGCTGCGCACCAATTGGTATTTACCGAGGAGCTGCTGGGCGATTTTGACAGCAATTATAAGGTGAAACCGCCTTTGCGCGGAAAAGCGGATGTAAAGGCTTTGCTTGCGGGCTTAAAGGATGGTACTATTGATGCGGTAAGCTCGCAACACCGTCCGTATGAAATTGAATTTAAAAATGTGGAATTTGAGATTGCTGCTTATGGTATCATCGCTTTGCAAACAGTACTGCCACTGTTATTGAAAGCCGGACTGGATGCCGTGCAGATAGCGGCTAAATTAGCAGTAAACCCCCGTAAACTACTTGGGCTTGCTGTGCCCGTGATTGAGGAAGGTGCAGCAGCCAATTTTACTTTGTACAATCCTGCTGAAGAATGGCTGTACAATGCTGATAGTAATTTTTCCAAATCGGCAAATTCACCACTGATGAATAAGAAATTAACCGGTAAAGTAAAACTGGTATACAATAACAAACAATTACAAGTGTATGGATAATCATGTAAAAACAGCGCTGATCGCGTCGTTGGATAAGTTTGGTGCTGCTGCCGGAAAAGATCCGATACAGCTGGAAGAACGCCTGATAGAGGTGTTCAGTAAAGACCTTGGCTTTTTGCAAAAGGTAGAAGAGTTTGATGGAGCCTTTGATGAGCATCCTGCATTTGAAGAACTTAGAGAGGTATTCTTTGATCTGTTGATGATCAATTTCTTTGCCAGCGATGTAAAGAAACTGGAAGAAGATTACCTGGATTCAGAAGAGTGGGCAGATATAGAAGAAGAAACGATAGACAGGGGCACAGAATTGCTCAACCTGCTGCTGTATATCAATGAGTGCCACGATGAAAAAATTACGCCGGAGCTGGATGATTTTCTGAAAGAATTTTTATTGGTGGAAGAAGATGAGTTTCAGGACGAATTCCATATTTATGAAGACCTGATCAGCAATCAGCAGCTGGTAGAGAGCAGTGTGGAAGATATATGCAGTCATGCCGGTATGATAGAGCTGGCTGAAGAAATGGAAGAACTGTTTGTACCTTTTATGGTTTTCTTTCATCAGCCAAGGGCGAATGACAGGATTATCAAGGATCTGGAAACGTACAGTGCAAACAAGGAATTTGATGTAGCTGTATATACGCTGATTGCAGCATTTAATGTGAATTAAATACTTACCGAAATGCAAGAAAAAAATGTTGAAACGGCAAAAACGCCCAATGCGCTGGCTTTTAAAAGTGCACTGGCTTATGCAATTTACTTTCTGATACTGATCTATATATTTAAAGCGGCTGGAATTGACCAGAACAATCCGGACAGTTCTGTCGCAAATAAACTCGTTTACTCTGTAGCTTCTTATCTTCCGTTTATTCTGGCCATTATATATGTGCAAACCAATTATAAAAAGGAATTAGGAAATTATATTTCCTTTAAAACTGCATTTTCTGCTGGTTTTAAAGTTGCTGCTTATGCCGGTTTATTTATTGCTGTAGTACTGATGTTTTATTATAAAGTTCTTGATCCTGCTGCTTATGAGCGTTTGATAGAAAGTGCCCGGACAGCTGCAGGTGGGGATACAGAAAAATTAAGAGGAGTAGAGATGATGAAGTCGTATATGGTATTTTTTATTGGTTTTGGTGCAGCCATTACCTATACCATAATGGGTTTGATAACCAGCCTCATCGGTGCTGTCATTATTAAAAATGAGGTACCGGTACGATAAATAATGCAAATTATTATGGAAGCCTTCTTTCTGTTTCGAAAGGGGGCTTTTTTATGTTTTTAAGGCCTTAACCAGTTGGGCAATTAATTCCGTTTCGATGAAAGGTTTACCCACCAGCCCTGAAAACCCCTGTTTTAAAAGTAACTGCTCATCAGCAGGTTCAGAAGTTCCGCTGATCACAATGACCGGCAGCTGGTTTAATGGTTTAGCTAATGCACGGATAGCCGATAAAAGCTGTTTGCCATCCAATTCTGGCATCTGAAGATCTGTAAGTACCAGGTCGACGGGGTGTTTGTTGATGATTTCCAATGCTGCTCTGCCATTCGAAGCCTGTTGAAATTTAACATTCCATTTGGCCATCATTACTTTAAGGAACATTAGGTTCAGCTCATTGTCATCAACG
This sequence comes from Pedobacter heparinus DSM 2366, assembly GCF_000023825.1. Classification (NCBI taxonomy): domain Bacteria; kingdom Pseudomonadati; phylum Bacteroidota; class Sphingobacteriia; order Sphingobacteriales; family Sphingobacteriaceae; genus Pedobacter; species Pedobacter heparinus. The sequence goes on along the minus strand of NC_013061.1, from coordinate 3,789,629 downwards.
GCAAGGATATTAAGCCCGTTAAGCAGGGATATCGGATCTTGCACCTGCCGGTCTGCAGCGATTTCATTTTTCTTGTATGGAATAAAAAAACTAAATGTGGTTCCCGTGCCTGAAATGCTTTTTACGCTGATTTTGCCACCCTGCATTTCTACCAGCTGTTTACAGATAAATAAACCTAGGCCGGTTCCTATCTGTTCTTTAGAAGAACTGGTCTGATAATATTTGGAAAACAGGTTTACCTGCTGTTCTGCACTGATACCTTCACCGGTATCTGTTACATCAACCTGCAGCATAGTGGTTTCTCCGGTAAGGAGTTCAGCATTTAAGGTAATTCCACCTTTGTTCGTATATTTTATGGCATTGCTAAGCAGGTTGACCAATATTTGTTTAAGTCGGAAACTATCGCCAAGTACCAGAGCTTCTTTGTTACCTTTAAAATGATACTGAAAGCCAAGTTGCTTTTTTGCAGCACTATAGCTCATGCTTTCCATCACCTGGTTGATGATATAATCCGGATTGAAAGGATCGCATTCTATCTTCAGGTCGCTGTTTTCCATTTTACCTGCATCCAGGGTGTCGTTCAATGTGCGCAGGAGCATATCAGAAGAACTTTTGATGGATTCGAGCATCTCTGTCTGTCGTTCGGACAGGTTGGTTTTGCCAAAGATGTATAGAAAACCCTTTATAGCTGTAAGTGGGTTACGGATTTCATGGCTCATATTGAGTAGCAGGTCCATTTTTTGCTGGGCAATTTTTACAGCCCTTTCATTTTCACCACGTAGTAGCAGTTCAGCCCTGTTGAGCTGAGTGATAAATAAAATAAGGAGTATGGCAAACAGAATGATCAGGCATAGCGCGGCTAAGTAAAATTTATTGAGCAAAGTGCTGGTCTGCTGATAATTTTTAAGGGCCATGGTTTTGAGGTCGCTGGCCATATTGTAATTAATTTCCTTCAGATCAGTCACAATACGTTCCAGTTCATTACTGATGTGCGCATTTAAGGTGATCAGTTCACGCTGCATGCTCAGCAGCTTAAGGTAATGGGCCTGCAGTTGCTTCAGTTTTTTAACATTTTCCGTTTTTTGTACAGCTATAATTTCTTTTAAGGTGTTTTCTATAGTGTTGGTGCTGTTGTTGTGACTAATCTCCAATATTTTTCCATCATTGTTTTTATTGGAAATGGCATCTTTTAGCCGGCCAAACAATCCTTTTCGTTCTACCGGCACCACTTTGCTAACGGTATCTGTATTGGCTTTAACCTTTTTCTCGCTGGTTTTTATCCTATTGGTAATAATGGGTGCATTTTTTTCGTCGGCACGGGTATTGAACTCCGCATACGCAGTTAACAGAGAATCGAAATTACGTTTAAGGCCCACCAGCCGGTCAGATAACTGTATTTTTTTTTGGTACCATTGTCTAACCTGAATGGCTTGTACATCACTTAGCTGACTGGTATCTGCATGTATTTTTAATAAAGTATCAATTTTATTAAATACAAGGCCGAGTTTAAACTTATAATCGGAAGTTTTTGGCCCATTAATGTGGGTAAGGGATTGCTGAAAATCGTCTTCTGCCTGATGTAGCAACTGTAATGTTTCTTCCGGATTCAGTTGCAGGTTAATGTTTGCAGCCAGCTCAGCAGTTTCAGCCAGTTGCCTCGTAATGTTGTTGCGTACAAAAAGAGCAGCTATAGCAAGAACAATCACTATGGTGAGGAATGTCAGGATGATCTTCCTGGCCAGGAGTCTGGTGTAATTCGGCTTCATTTGGGCTGTAAAAATAGGAAAAATAAGCTGGTATGGCAAATAAGGTATAAAAGCCGGTTAGGATAGCAGGCGTTGATAATACTGGAAGAAATCATTAAGATTGCTGAATATGGTGATGGTATTTGCTACTTGTACCAAACGTGACCGTTGACATTTTTCATCAAAAAAATAGAATGCTTGAACAATTTCTCTAAGTTTGCATTTGGTTTTTAGCGTTTACAAGCACACATGGATATTTCTGTTACCATCCCCCTATACAATGAAGAGGAGTCTTTGCCCGAGTTAACCGCGTGGATAGCCAAGGTAATGCAGGAAAATAACTTTTCTTATGAAATTCTTTTTGTGGATGATGGAAGTACAGATTCATCATGGGCCGTTATTGAAGCACTGAAAAAGGAATACGATGCGGTAAGAGCCATTAAATTTAGAAGGAACTACGGTAAGTCTGCCGGCCTTAATGTGGCTTTTGAAGCTGCCCGGGGTGATGTAGTGATCACTATGGATGCGGACCTGCAGGACAGTCCGGATGAGATTCCGGAATTGTATCGCAGGATAAAGGAAGAAAAATTTGACCTGGTATCCGGCTGGAAGAAAAAACGGTACGATCCGCTGAGTAAAACCATTCCTACTAAAATATACAATGCGGCAACCCGGAGAATGTCGGGCATTCACAACCTGCACGATTTTAACTGCGGATTAAAAGCCTACCGGAAGGAAGTTGTAAAAAATATAGAAGTATATGGTGAGATGCACCGCTACATACCTGTTATTGCAAAATGGGCCGGTTTTACCAAAATCGGAGAGCAGGTTGTAGAGCACAGATCACGCAAATATGGGGTAACCAAATTTGGCATGAGCCGGTTTATCAATGGGCTGTTGGACCTTTTGTCGATATTTTTTGTAGGTAAATTTGGAAAACGCCCAATGCATTTTTTTGGCACAATGGGGGTGCTGAGCTTTTTGATCGGCACATTTCTCGCCATCTGGTTGATTGGCGTGAAATTATACCACATTTCAAATGGGATCCCGCTAAAACGGGATGTCACAGACCAGCCCTTGTTTTATATCGCACTGGTTGCAATAATATTGGGTTCCCAATTGTTTTTAACAGGTTTTGTGGCAGAACTGGTTTCCAGAAGTGCCCCTGAGCGAAACCATTACCTGGTTGAAAAGGAGATCGGCTAACCCATGTTTTTTTCGATCATTATACCTCTTTATAACCGTCCGCAGGAAATAGATGAACTGTTAAACACCCTGGTCCATCAAACCTATACCCAGTTTGAGGTTTTGGTAATAGAAGATGGTTCTGTAAATGATGCCAGGGCTGTTGTCGCGAAATATGCCAATAAACTGGACCTAAGATATTTCTTTAAGCCCAACGAAGGGCAGGGCTTCACCCGAAATTATGGTTTCGAAAGAGCTAAAGGCGATTTTTTTGTTGTTTTTGATTCAGATTGCCTTATTCCGGAAAATTACCTGGAAGTGGTGCGGGACTATTTATATGAACATCAGCTGGATGCTTATGGCGGGCCCGATGCGGCGCATGATAGCTTTACACCTGTACAAAAGGCTATCAGTTATGCTATGACTTCACCTTTCACAACTGGAGGGATCCGTGGCAATAAAAAACATATCGGTCAGTTCCACCCCCGTAGTTTTAACATGGGCGTATCACGAGAGGTATGGGAAAAGGTAGGCGGATTTATACTGACCCGCTTGGGTGAGGATATCGAATACAGCATCAGGATCCATGAAAATGGTTTTAAAATAGGATTGATACCGGGGGCCAGGGTGTATCATAAAAGACGCACCAGCTTTGTACAGTTCTATAAGCAACTCCATTTTTTTGGCAGGGCAAGGATAAATATTTATAAACATTTTCCGGCAGAGCTGAAGCTGGTCCATTTTTTTCCCGCTGTTTTTACCTGTGGCGTAATATTTACCCTATTGATGAATATATTTTATTGGCCTTTAGCGTATTTATGTAACTTTATATTGTTAATCTACCTGATGTTGATATTTTTTCACTCCTGGCAGGTTAATAAATCGTTAAAGGTTGCATTTTTGAGTATTATTGCTGCGTTTATACAACTAACAGCTTATGGCTTAGGTTTTATGCAGGATTTTATTAAAAGAGTAGTATTTAGACAACAATGATTGAGTTTTTAAAGGAAAGTACATTTGCTGTAAATGAAACAATTGGCAAGGCATGGGCAGTAACCAAAAGAAATTACTTTTCTATCGCAACGCTTTGCTTTTTGATGTTCATTACTTCCAATGCATCGGGTTTAATGGCATTTTTTCTGAAGGATGTGAATAAGGGGCTAAGTGTGTTGATGGCCTTCTTTTTTGTCATGTTCTATTTTACCATCAACCTTTCTCTTTTTAAATACATTTTCCACCTGCTGGATGATGAATTTAATGTGAGCATTGTAAATACCATTCCTACCAGGAGACAGATCATCCGTTTTTTGGTGGCCATGTTATATTTTATGCTGTGTATTATAGGGGTTTATTCAATTGTGATCCTGATCGCGTTTCCTTTTATTTATACAGGCATCAGAATGGAGATCATCACAAACATTGCAATTTCTGTAGGGATTATCGCTATATTCATTACCTGGATCAGAATTTCCTTTTTTCCTTTTTTTATCATTGATAAAAACCTCCCCCCATTTTTATCCATTAAATTTAGTCTGGCAACCACTAAAGGAAATTTTACCAAGATCTTGTTGCTGTTGCTGGTATTGGGTGGCTTTCATGTGTTGTACTTGTTTTTTAGTTACCTGAAATGGCCGGTTATAGCTTTCTTTATTAATGTTTTGAGTTCTTTTATCATTGTTCCGTTATCCAGTGTGGCCTTAACCATTGCTTACAGGAAAATGATGAGTGAATATAAAGGAGAAGGCGAGCCTGACATTATTCATAATATAGTTTAATATATTATGGGATTAAAAGCTGCATTGAGCAAGCCATTTGCTGCCTTTGTAATTAAAGGCATCAACAGATGGAAAAAAAACGCTATAAAAGCACAAGAGGATACCCTTCTTAAAATTGTTGGTGCTGCAAAAAACACTGCTTTTGGCAAAGACCATAAATTTGCTGGGATAAAGGATTATGCAGATTTTAAAAAGCAGGTTCCCATAAGGGATTATGAAGAACTGAGGCCTTATATAGACAGGGTAGTTGCCGGAGAAAAGGATGTGATGTGGAAGGGCAAACCACAGTATTTTGCCAAAACATCCGGAACAACATCGGGTATAAAATACATCCCCATTTCAAAAGAATCTATGCCGGAACACATTAAAGCAGCGCGAAATGCGTTGTTGACCTATGTGCATGAAACCGGAAATGTGCGGTTTATTGATGGCAAGATGATCTTTTTACAGGGTAGCCCTGTAATGACCAAAAAGAATGGTATAAATGTAGGCCGCTTGTCGGGTATTGTGGCCAATCTTGTTCCTGCTTATTTGCAGAAAAACCGCCTTCCTTCTTATCAGACCAATTGCATCGAGGACTGGGAGGAAAAGGTGGATGCCATAGTGGGGGAAACGATCCATCAGGATATGACCCTGATCTCCGGAATTCCGCCATGGGTACAGATGTATTTTGACCGGCTGGCTGCGCGCTCCGGTGGTAAAAAGATCAAAGACATTTTTCCGAATTTTGAACTGTTTGTTTATGGTGGGGTAAATTTTGAGCCTTATCGTGCCAAAATTGAAGCAAGCATCGGACGTAAAATTGATGCTATTGAAACTTATCCGGCATCGGAAGGTTTTATTGCTTATCAGGACAAGCAGGACGATAAAGGCCTGCTGCTGCTGGCAGATGCAGGCATGTTCTACGAATTTATCCCTGCAGATGAGTTTTATAATGACCATCCCAGCCGTTTAAGCCTTGCCGGGGTAGAAATAGGTGTAAATTATGTACTGATCTTGAATACAAATGCCGGTCTTTGGGGCTATGTGATTGGCGATACTGTGAAATTTGTATCAAAAGATCCTTATAAAATTGTGGTAACAGGCAGGATCAAACATTTTATCTCGGCTTTTGGTGAGCATGTGATTGGTGAGGAAGTAGAGCATGCCTTACTTTCAGTTGCCAATGAAGAGGGAGTAGGCATTACCGAATTTACAGTTGCCCCCCAGGTAAATACCCCTAAAGGAGAACTTCCTTATCATGAGTGGTTTGTAGAGTTTGCCAGCTTCCCTGAAGACATGGCCGCCTTTAGTAAAAAGGTAGACGAAGCCCTTCAGAAAAAGAATATTTATTATTTTGACCTGATTGAAGGGAAAATATTGCAACCTTTGATCATCCGGTCTTTGCAAAAAGATGCTTTTGTGCGCTATATGAAGGTGCAGGGAAAGCTAGGTGGACAAAATAAAGTTCCGCGTCTGGCCAATGACAGGAAGATTGCGGATGACTTAAGTAGTTTTATAACTCGTCCTGAAGACGAAGAACAGAGGAGAATTAATTGAAAAATATATCCATTTTAGGTGCTACGGGTTCTGTAGGTACACAGGCTTTAGAAGTAATCGGGAGTAATCCTGACCTGTACAAAGTTTTGGCACTTACTGCCCAGTCCAACACTGATTTATTGATTGAGCAGGCCTTAAAGTTTAATCCGGTACTGGTGGTAATTACTGATGAAAGCAAATATGCAAAAGTAAAAGCTGCACTTTCTGGTACAGGTATTAAAGTGCTGGCTGGTGAGGAAGCACTTTGCGAAGCTGCAGCATTAGATGAGGTACACCTGGTGCTTACCGCTCTCGTAGGATCAGTAGGTTTAAGACCTACAATTGAAGCCATCAATGCAGGAAAGGATATCGCATTAGCCAACAAAGAGACTTTGGTAGTGGCGGGCGACCTGATTACACGTCTGGCAAAAGAAAAAGGAGTGAAGATTGTGCCCGTAGATTCGGAGCATTCCGCTATCTTCCAATGCCTGGTTGGCGAAAATAACCATACGGTCGAAAAAATATATCTTACCGCTTCCGGGGGGCCATTCAGAGGGAAAGATCATTCTTTTTTAATGGGGGTTACCAAGGCCGAAGCACTAAAACATCCCAACTGGGTAATGGGTGCAAAGATTACAATTGATTCAGCTTCGCTGATGAACAAGGGACTGGAAGTGATAGAAGCCAAATGGCTGTTTGGACTGGAAGCAGATCAGATTGATGTGATTGTACACCCCCAATCTATTGTGCATTCACTGGTACAGTTTAACGATGGATCGATGAAGGCACAGATGGGTTTACCTGATATGAAACTGCCAATCCATTATGCGCTTGCTTATCCCGACAGAATAAGCAGCAATTTTAAGCGTTTTAACTTTATTGATTATCCTGAACTGAACTTTTACCAGGCAGACTCAAAGACATTCAGAAACCTGGACCTGGCTTATACTGCGCTGCGGAAGGGAGGGAATATGCCCTGCATTATTAATGCGGCCAATGAAGTGGTAGTGGGTGCATTTTTACAGGACAGGATAGGGTTTTTACAAATGAGTGATGTAATTGAGGCCTGTATGGATAATATTGGTTTTATTGAGAGCCCCAGCCTGAATAATTATTTAGAAACAGATCAGTATACCCGTATATTAGCAGACCAATTAGTAACAAAATAGAATTTTAGCATCTAAACAGAACATTAAAATAAAAATATGAGTGGATTGATTATGGCGGCCCAGTTACTTCTGGGATTATCAATATTGGTAATTTTACATGAGTTGGGACATTTTTTGGCGGCACGTGCCTTTGGGATTAAAGTAGAGAAATTCTACCTGTTCTTTGATGCATGGGGTGTTAAGCTGTTTAGCTTTAAAAAGGGCGATTGTGAATATGGCATTGGCTGGCTGCCATTGGGTGGCTATGTGAAGATCGCAGGGATGATAGACGAATCTATGGATACCGAGCAGATGCAACAGCCGGCACAACCCTGGGAGTTTAGATCAAAACCTGCCTGGCAGCGCCTCATTGTAATGCTTGGTGGTGTATTTGTAAATATAGTGGTTGGTATTTTTATTTTCTGGATGCTGACCTTTAAATATGGCGAAACTTATATTGCCAATAGTTCTGTTGTGAGCGGGATAAACCCTGGCAGTATAGGTAAAGAGATCGGTCTGCAAAAAGGAGATCGGGTAATTGCTGTAAATGGCAATAAAGTAATTCGTTTTGAAGAGCTGATCAGTTCAAAAGTTTTACTGGGCAATACCAACCTTACGGTAGTGCGTGGCAATAAAACCATTGATATTAAAGTGCCCGACAACATATTGAACAAAGTTTCTGACTTAGGTATTGAGGCATTTATCAGCCGTAAACCGTTGCTTACTGCAACTATCGACAGCGTGCCCCCGGGCTTGCCAGCTGATAAGGCCGGCTTAAAAGCTGGCGACAGGATTGTATCTGTACACAGCAAACCTGTAAAATATGATGAAGATGTTAAGGAAGAGCTCACAAAATATAAAGGCAAGACAGTAGATTTTAAAATAAACAGAAGCGGGCAATTGCTGGATGTGAATGTAGCGTTGGATACTGCAGGAAAAATGGGCCTTTTCTTTAATGCCAATGAGATCAAAGAAGAAACGCTCAAATATGGTTTTTTTGCGGCTTTACCGGTAGGTATTGATCAGGCATGGAAAACTTTTAGCGACAATGCAAAAGGGATATGGAAGGTAGTTACAGGGAAAATCAAACCCAACAAGGCTTTTTCAGGCCCGGTAGAGATTGCACGTAAAGTTTATGGTGGTGAGTGGATATGGGCTAGGTTCTGGGCTTCTACAGGCTTTATATCTATTGCACTGGCATTTATGAATTTATTGCCTATCCCGGCTTTAGATGGGGGACATGTGGTGTTCCTGATCATCGAAATGATCAAAGGAAAACCCCTGGGCGATAAATTTATGGAGCGTGCACAGATTGTAGGTTTTGTAATGCTGCTGTCGCTGATGGTATTTGTGCTCGGGAATGATATCTTTAAAGCTTTCTTTAAGCATTAGTGCATGACAGACTATTTTAGCTTTTATGGCCTGCCACTGAGCTTTAATCCAGATGTAACTGTTGTAAAACAGCAATTCTATGCGTTGAGCAAAAAATACCATCCGGATTTCTACATCAATGAAAGTGAAGAAAAGCAGGCAGAGGTATTGGAACTGAGTACCATCAACAATAAAGCTTATCAGGTATTGAGCGATCCGCAAAAACGCCTGCAGTATATACTGGAGTTAAAAGGGCTTTTAAAGGAGGGCGAGAACTATATCCTGCCGCAAAGTTTTTTAATGGAAATGATGGAGGTCAATGAAACGCTTATGGACCTGCAGTTTGATCCCGACCCCCTTAAGCTGGCTTCCTTAACCAAAGAAGTCGACCTGGTTGAAAAGGCCATTGCTGACGACATTTTAAAGCAGACCGTTGCTTTTGAAACACTGGATGCTGAGGAACAGGAGCGGGTACTTGGCCTAATCAAAGACCTGTATTACCGGAATAAATATTTAATCCGTATCTGGGAAAGCATCGCTAAAGCAGCGGCAGATCATTAAGTTTGAATGTCAATATGTTTTTTTGTTTAAATTTTGGTTAAGTTATAAACTTAATGTTATATTTATTCTTACGATTCGGTAACGTACCCATGCTATCAAATGGAATGATATGACCAGCCTTGACGAAAAAAAAATACTTGAGGAATTGAACGCCGGAAACTACCAGGCCTTTACAGTCCTGTATGAAAAATACTGGGAAACACTTTTCCTTTATGTTCAGCGGATTATCCATAATGAAAGCGAAGCAAAAGACATTATTCAGGATACTTTTTTAACCATCTGGAACCTGAAAGGGAAGCTGGGGCACGTCCATTCCTTTAAAGCTTATGCTTTAACCATTGCTGGCCGTAAAGCACTCCGTCATATTCGTAACCACGCACACAAAACCGAACTGATAGATGGTTTTATAACTTTTCTAAAAGATCATGAACCGAATGCATTAGATCAGCTCATCAAAAATGAGCTGGCAATATTTGTAAATCAGGAAATTGATAAAATGCCTGAAAGAATGAGGGAAACCTATAAAAAAAGTAGGGAGGAAGGTTTGTCTAACCGCGAAATTGCTGCTTTGATGGAGGTGAGCGACCAGACTGTTAAAAAACAGATCAATTATTCTTTAAGGCACTTGCGCCTCGGGCTTTCCAAATTCCATGTATTGTTTATCTTTTGCTTTTTATTTCAGTAAAAATATTTTTTTTAAAAAAGGTATACCCCCAAACTCCATAAAAAGACTCTTTAATGAAATTACGTTCCGTTAGACAAGAAATGGAAAGATTGTCTCATTAAAGAAGATCAATATGAATAAGGAGAGCATAAATGCACTCATAGAGAAATATTTGAATGGCACAAGCAGTCGGGAAGAGACTGCCTGGGTTGAACAGTGGCTGGATGAACGTTCCAGGCAAAGTGGCTGGAACTGGAAGGATGAAGTACATAAAAAAGAAGTCCGGAAAGAGATCTTTGATAAGATAGAGGATAAGATCGGTGCTGCCAAACCCCTTAAGCAGAAATGGCTGATGCCGGTTTACCAGCTAACTGCTGCGGCTGCGTTGCTCCTTACTTTGGCAATTGGCTGGTGGTTTTTGCCGGGGCACAAAGAAAATAAAGTGCTGCAGACTTCTGTTAAGGCTGTAAAACCAGGTACAAAGGCAGCTACTCTGCAACTGGGAAGCGGAGAAGTGATTGATCTGGACGATCAGGCAGCAGGTATACTGGGGCATTCAGGCGATGTAAAAATCAGTAAAATAGCGGGCGGACTCATTCAGTATAATGCTGGGAATAACCTCTCTTCTGCTAAAATAGTAGAAAATACACTTTCTATTCCAAGGGGCGGACAGTACCAGATTACACTTTCAGATGGGACCAATGTTTGGTTAAATTCAGAAACCAAACTGTTTTATCCTAACCGGTTTACAGGTAAGGAAAGAAGGGTGAGGATTGTTGGTGAAGCTTATTTTGATGTTGCAAAAAATGTGAACCTGCCCTTTGTGGTAGAAAGTGAGGGTATGGATATTCGCGTTACCGGTACGGAGTTTAATATTTCTGCCTATAAAGGTGCAGAAACTGCAACAACTTTAATTGAAGGTAGTGTAGAGGTCAGTCACCAGGGCAACAGGTATATGAACCTGGTTCCCGGAGAACAGGCTTACCGAAAATCGGAAACCGAGATGAAGAAACTTAAGGTAGATGTAAATAACGCTATTTCCTGGAAAAAAGGATATTTTTCTTTCGACTACCTGAGCCTGGAAGAAGTGATGAATGAAATTTCCCGTTGGTACGACATTGATTATAAGATCATCGGAAAGCCTAAGAATCAGGATAAATTGGGGGGTACCTTTTCAAGGGAGAAAAGCATAGATGAGTTATTGGCCTATATAGAACAATTGGTTAATGTGAAAATTGTAAGAAAAGAAAGGAGCGTTACCATTATGTATTAGAAGCTTACTTAAAAAACAAAAGCCTTTTGTGTTGCTGCACATCAGGCTTCTGAAAATGTTCTGAGAACATTTTTAGGCTTAATAAACGTCGTTATTCATTTTTTTAAACCATATACAAATGTATGAAAATTTTAGGGTAAGCGCCCCAGCTTTCTGGCAGCGCTATTTAAAACAGCTTATGATGTTAAAGCTAATGTTATTAATGAGTTTGGTATTTGCTTTTTCTGCAAATGCCAATCACGCATTGGCCCAAAGGGCCAGTCTCAATGTAACGCAAAAATCGCTTAAAGAAGTGTTTAGGCTACTCAAAGAGCAAACAGATGTCGATTTTCTTTTTACAGAAAGCCAGCTAAAAAATGCCCATCCTGTTAGTATTAGCGTAAAGCAAAAAGGACTGAAAGAAATTTTGGCACTCTGTTTTGAAGGGCAGGGCCTGAGCTATGTACTAAATGGCAATACGGTGATCGTAAAAAAAGAGAACAACAGTCCTGTCCTGGTCAATATCCAGCAGCGTACCATTACCGGTATCGTAACAGATGAAAAGGGAACTTCCATACCTGGTGTAAATATCGAAGTAAAAGGTACCGGCAAACGGGCAGTAACCAACAGCGACGGGAAGTATTCCATCAGCATTGATAAAGACAATGCGGTGCTTGTTTTTAGCTATATGGGCATGGCTACCCAGGAAGTAGCTGTTGCCAGCCGCAATGTTGTTAATGTGGAGCTTAAAGCAGAATCTGCTGATTTGAGCGAGGTGGTGGTGGTAGGTTACGGCACGCAGAAAAAAGTAAACCTGACCGGTGCAGTAGCTTCCATTGACATTGCTAAAGTTGCCGATTCCAGGCCAATTACCAATGTTTCTTCTTTACTTACCGGACTTGCACCAGGCTTGTACGTGAAATCAGGAAATGCAGATCCGGGTGGCAATGCCTCACTACTCATCAGAGGCCAGGGAACACTGAACAATTCTGCCCCTTTGGTGATCATTGATGGAGTGGAAGGCGACATTTCGAGAGTCTCACCTCAGGACATTTCTTCTGTTTCGGTATTGAAAGATGCTTCTTCAGCTGCAATTTATGGCTCCCGGGCAGCTAATGGTGTATTGTTGATTACCACCAAGCAAGGTGTAAAAGGTAAATTTTCCATCAGTTATGATGGTTATGCCACCATGCAGTCAGTAGGACACCTGATGCCATTGGTAGACAACAGTGTACGGTATATGGAACTGCTGAATGAAGCTGCAAAAAATTCGGCTGTAGCACCGGTATTTACCGAAGCAAACATCCAGAAATGGCGTGACAATGCAGGTGGCGATCCACTGCTTTGGCCAAATACCAATTGGGCAGATGGCCTGTTCAGAGACGTAACAGCCGTAAACCATAATGTTTCGGTATCGGGTGGTACAGATAAGCTCACTTCATTTATGTCATTCAATTATGCCAATAATCCTGGAATGATAGAAAATACCGGCTTTCAGCGGTACAGCCTCCGGTCTAATACCCAGCTACAGGCTACAAGCTGGTTAAAAGTAGGTATGAATTTAAACGGAACTTATTCTACAAAGGATAGGGGAAGTCAGCAATTGGAAGGTATGTTCATCAACTCCATTCTTGCCGTACCAACCGTAGTTCCAAGACATCCGGATGGCAGATATGGCGGAACCAATAATTCGGAAGAAAACTCTGTCGCGCTGTCGCCTATTTTTTATGTGAACCAGGTTAAAGGGACTAATAAAACGAATACCCTGGTCAGCCGGTTTTATGTAAACGTAAATCCTATGGAGGGGCTTAACGTCAATGCCTCTTATAACTATAACTTGTTTGACAATAAAATTACTACAATTCCCACGCAAAACGACCGCTGGAATTTCCAGACCAATACCATTCTGGTACCTGGTGCGGTAGCTTTATATGTTCAGAAACAGGACATCAATAATGTCAGGAACTTTATGGATTTTGATGCATCCTATGAAAAAACGTTGGATAAGCTGAACATGAAATTAATGGTTGGCGGAAGTCAGGAAAGGTATCTTGCTGAAAACCTGGCGGTAACCAAACAAGGGCTTATCGATGAGAACCTTACGCAACTTAACGGGGCTACCGGCGTGGCTACAGCAACAGGTACATTGGATGGAGACTGGGCCATGCATTCCTATTTTGCAAGGTTGAATATGGCCTGGGATTCCAAATACCTATTGGAACTGAACATCAGAAGAGATGGATCTTCCAGGTTTACGCAGGCCAACCGCTGGGGAAATTTTCCTTCAGCTTCTGTAGGATGGAGAATTTCCGAAGAGGAATTTATGAAATCGCTGAAATCAACCTGGTTAAATGATTTAAAATTCAGGGCCTCATATGGTGCTTTAGGTAACAATGCAGTGGGCGATTACGAGTCTATTTCTGTGTTGTCGTCTGTCCTGTATTCTTTTAACAATGCGCCGGTAAATGGTTTTTATCAAACCAGGTTCCCTAACCTCGGTTTATCCTGGGAATCTACCTATGTAACCAATTTGGGACTTGATTTTAGTCTTTTTAGCAACCGTTTGTCGGGTAATCTGGATGCCTACAATAAACTCACCAAAAACATATTGATCAGCTTGCCTGCCCCATTGGTTAATGGTACCATTTCTATACCGCCGCAAAACAGTGCCGAAGTACAAAACAGGGGAATAGAGCTGGGCTTAAACTGGAAAGATAAAATTGGCGAAGTAGGTTATTTTGTAGGTACTAATTTCACCTTTAATGCAAATAAGGTACTCAAATTTAAAGGAAGTGAATATTCGCTTTCGGGAACTTCAATGATTAAGGAAGGATTACCTATCAATACCCAATACGTTTTACTGGTAGATAGAATCATACAGACGCCAGAGGATGTACAATGGGTAGCAGACAGAATTGCCAATGCCCCCTTTGATCCGAATGATCCTGAAACAGATCCAACCAAGAAGAGAAGGCTCAATGCTTTTCCGTATGGAAAACCCGAACTTGGAGATTTCCTGTTTAAAGATGTAAACGGCGATGGAATTGTAGATGATAACGACAGGGCCAATGTAGGAAAAGGGTCTAATCCGCAGTTTTTCTATAGCTTCACTTTAGGGGCCAATTATAAAGGCTTCGATTTTTCAGCAATGATTGATGGAGTAGGCGGAATAAAAACCTATTTTCAAAATGATTATTACAACCCCGTGCTGAGGTGGTCCCGCATCATAAATCAGGAAATAGCAGATGGAAGATGGTATCCTGGGCGCACTACAACGGCTACCTATCCAAGGTTGCTGCTAAACGACAACAGAAATACCCGCTCCAGCGACTTTTGGGTACAGGATATGTCTTTCCTGAAGATCAGGAATATTCAATTGGGCTATTCATTACAATCTAATGTATTGTCAAAACTCAAAGCTTCAAAGATCCGTTTTTATGCCACACTTGAAAATTATTTCACCTTTACCAAGTATAAAGGTTTAGATCCGGAAGTTTCCGGCATGGCTTATCCGAACGTAAAACAAGCTGTTTTTGGAATGAATTTAACTTTTTAATAATAAAACAGATGAAAAAGAATATATATCTACTGGCAATTTTACTTGGCCTGACAGCAGTATTGCCTGGCTGTTATAAGCTGGATGTGGCTCCTCAGGATAAATTGAATACCGATCTGTTCTGGAAAACCCCTGCACAGGCCCGTCAGGGGATTGCAGCAGTTTATGCAGCCCTGAATTTAAGTCAGACTTACAATAAGTTTTTTGGTATGGATTGCCTTTCCGATATCGGCATTGGCTATGATGATGCCGGGTATGGAGAAATCAGTAACGGCTCCTGGTCTTCCCGTACCGGCTATGTAACAGACAGGTGGTCTAACAGTTACGAGGGCGTTGCCAGAGCCAACAAAGCAATCAGAAGCATTGCTGCATCTTCACTCGATGATGCATTGAAATCGCAGATCACGGCAGAGGCGAAGTTTCTGCGCGCTTTATTTTATAATTTCCTGCTCACCCATTTTGACGGCGTCCCTTTGTATGATGAAACTACCGATTACGACAAAGATTACATGGAGCTTAAAAAGCCAAGAGCAACTGCTCAGGAAACCAGGAACTTTATTTTAAAGGATTTAACAGATGCCATTAATGTACTTCCTGCCAAACAGGCCCCGGCCGAGAATGGCAGGGCCACTAAAGGTGCAGCTTATGCCCTCAGGGGAAAGGTTTATTTATACAATAAACAATACGATCTGGCCGCTAAGGATTTTGAAGAAATTGTGCTTGATCCGAGTGGTAAAGGTTATGGATACCAGTTGTATCCAGACTATGCAGGCTTGTTTCTACCAGGGGGAGATGAGAGCAGTGAAATGATCTTTGCCATCCAAACCTATTCTGAAGTGGGCTTTCTTGCTGGTATGCCTTATGCCCATTATATGGGCTCCAATGCAACTTTAGGAACCAGCTGGAATAATGTGATGCCTTCTGTTGAGCTGGTGGACAGCTATGAGACCAAAGATGGCCATCCTTTTAACTGGGACAATTATATTCCAGGTTACAATGGCAGCAATACCGTTAGGGAAGAAACATTGAAGGCTACCTTATCTGCTGATTTTAAGACCGTAGCAGCTTATCCTAAAAACAAGGCCAAATTGCTGGCCATGTACGAAGACAGGGACCCGAGGATGAAGCAGACCATTATTTTGCCTTATACCAATTACCTTGGCTTTATAGGTAATGCCAATAAGATGACGGAGTTTGTTTACAATCCAAACGTGGCTACTGTAAACGGCTTTATCGTCATCAACAGGTATAAAAGCAATTATCTGTACCTGTTCAGGAAATTTGTACCTGAAGGAGATATGGGCGGCAAATTACCACCGAACAATAGGGACCATGTGCCTATTAATTTTCCGATCATCAGATATGCCGATGTATTGCTGATGCTGGCCGAATGTTACAATGAGGCCGGAAATATAAATGATGCAGTAAAATACATCAATATGGTACGTAAAAGACCATCTACCAATATGCCTGGTATCAACAGCGGACCGGCCTGGCTTGAAGCAAGAGACCACGATGCTGTATTTAAGCGGATCATGCAGGAACGTGCAGTAGAGTTTCCTGCAGAGGGTTTAAGGTATTACGACCTCATCAGGTGGAAACTGGCAAAAGGTTTAATGAACAAGGATGTAAAGGATGCCTTAGGCAATAAGCTTTATACAGCCAAATTTGAGGATAGACATTATTTGTGGCCAATTCCTGGAGTTGAAAGAGACAGGAACCCAAGTCTTGTTCCAAATTTAGGCTGGTAAATTTCCGGCAGTTAACCATGGTTTTTCCAGGTTTAAACTTGTTAAAACATTGTAAAAAAGCGCCTTTGGCCTTTTTTACAATGTTTATTTGAGGTATTTTCGGCATCAAATCAATTGTATGAATACATTATCTATTTTTAGAAAAGTTGCCGTAGCCGAAGGAATTTCTTATGTATTGCTGGTATTTATTGCCATGCCTTTAAAATATTGGGCAGAAATGCCTCTGGCAGTTAAATATACAGGCTGGGCGCATGGTGTGCTGTTTATGATGTATGTGGTACTGTTAATTATGGCCTGGATGGAATACAAATGGAGTTTTAAGAAATCGGCGTTAATTGGTGTAGCTTCGCTACTTCCTTTTGCTCCTTTCTGGGTAGATAAAAAGCTTAAAGAAGATAATTCAAATAAATCTTGGTAATTAGTTATTCAATTTATACATTTGCAACCCGCTAATCAAGCAAATGCCCAGCTGGCGGAATTGGTAGACGCGCTGGTCTCAAACACCTGTGGGAAACCGTGCCGGTTCGACTCCGGCGCTGGGTACTGTTCTAAGTATGCATGCTTAGGGTATAATCCGTACTTTGAACAAGGCAAAGTACGGATTTTTAATGTTAAATCGGCCCTCTATGCTATCTCAGCCTTGTTCAAAGTATTCCTGTTGAAGGCTTTTGTGATTACGGGGGACTAGGAGATTATGTTAGAACAAATTTTCATACTCGCTCCCGATATTCCTTCGGGGTAACGCCTAAGCATTTTTTTACATAGCGGGTAAAGAACGAACGGCTTGAAAAATTCATTTCATCGGCAATTTCAGAAATATTCAGATTTTTGTTTTTTAACAAAAGTACTATCCGTTCTTTCGCATATCGCTGTATCCATTCTGAAGCGGTAATCCGGGTGTTGGCTTTGCAAATATAATTGAGATATTTAGGTGTGATGTTCAGCTTATCGCTGTAAAACCTTACTTCGCGTTCTCTTATGCAATGTTCCTGTACTAGCTGCATAAACCGTTCGTACAATGTTCCGCTTTGCATACTACGTTTTCGTCTATCGAGTTCATCTTCAAAAATGTGCCACATTTCTAAAATAAATAGCTGCATTTGTAGTTTCAGCCCTTCCTCAAAGAATCGGTGGTCTGTTTCCCGGGATTTATCATACAGCAACTGAAAATTTTTTAAAATTCTCTCTTTGTCCTTTTTTTCCGGGTGCAAAATCGGATTTTCTTTGGAGTGTATATAGCTGTCTATACTCGCATTCGCACTTGGTAAATTTGCGTTCAATAAATCACTGTCCACAAACAAGAGTGTTGCTTTAAAATTCATTGAAAATGATAAGTCCGCCACATCAAGACCTGCGAGCCAAAAGATAAATTCTCCCTTTTTACAATGGTAATGCTTCCCATTGAAAACAAATTTTATGCTTCCACTTTGACAATAAATATGCGTGTGAAACCGTGTTTGGAAATCTTCCGGAAATTGAGCAGTTGATCCCGTTTTATATAGTATAACCTTTTGATTTTCTGACATATTCATACAATATAAGAAATCGCTCAAAAAATAGGTAATATTTGAAATTAATTGCGCTATAAATGTAACATAACGCTCTTTTAATACTTATAACTTTGCAGTATAAATAGCAAAGCAATGGAGACAATAGATATTTTTCATCGGTTAAGTAAAGGAGAAACCATTTTACCAAACGACCCGGAAGCATACAGAATGCGCGAGGAATCATTTATCACAAAGAAAATCCTCGTTCAGCTGAATAACTCAACTAACCCTGCAGAAATCAGGAACTTACTTGGCCAAATAACGGGTGAAGACATTGATGAAAGCGTTGATGTATTTACTCCTTTTCATATCAACTATGGGAAGAACACCAAAATAGGTAAGAATGTTTTCATAAACTTTGATTGTGTTTTTCTGGACCTTGGAGGAATTACCATTGAGGACAATGTGTTAATCGCACCTAGAGTTAATCTATTATCCGAAGGTCACCCGCTCTCTCCCAACCAAAGGCATTCACTTGTTCCCGGACGTATTCACATCAAGAAAAATGCTTGGATTGGTGCGGGTGTGACTATTTTGCCCGGCGTCACCATTGGTGAGAATGCCGTAGTTGCGGCAGGAGCAGTAGTTTCCAAAGATGTTCCGGATCAAGCTGTGGTGGGCGGAATTCCTGCAAAGTTTATTAAAAGTGTCGACCCTAACAATGATCGGTTATGAAAATGAAAGCTTTAATCTTGGCGCTGATGATTGGCATCCACTTTAGCGCCTGTTCCAAGGATGAAAATTCTGCAAAGGCAGACAATCCGGGTTCACCATTAAGTACAAATACAACCAAAATGAAAATTACAATTGGCTCATCAGTTTTTACAGCAACGCTGTATGATAACCCAACTGCAACTGCGTTTAAAGCAAGGCTACCGCTTACTATAAATATGACTGAACTGAATGGCAATGAAAAATACTATGATTTTCCTAGCCCACTGCCTACAAATGCTTCAGTTGGAGGTAATATAAAAGTTGGCGATCTAATGCTTTACGGAAACAATGTTTTGGTGCTTTTTTATAAAAATTTCAACACTTCATACAGCTACACAAAACTTGGATACGTTGACAACCCTACAGGACTTGCTATATCGTTGGGTACAGGTAATGTAGTCCTGAAGTTTGAAAATAATTAAATCATAATAAAAAATAATCTCAAATAAAATGAAAAACATAACACTAATATCGATCGCAGCGACGCTTTTGATCACGCAAGCTTTCGCTCAAAAAAAAACTAAATCTATAGAAATGAATACATCAAAAGAACATTATACATTCCAACTCAGCGATAAAGTAACACGACAAAAAGTGACCTTTAAAAACCGTTATGGGATTACGTTAAGTGGCGATTTATACCTTCCAAAAAATGCAGGAAATGAAAAATTAGCTGCATTGGCTATTAGTGGCCCATTTGGTGCAGTGAAACAGCAATCATCTGGTTTATATGCAAACATCATGGCAGAAAGAGGTTTTGCCGTCGTTGCATTTGACCCTTCTTACACCGGCGAAAGCGGTGGTGAACCAAGAAATGTTTCTTCGCCAGAAATCAATACAGAAGATTTCAGTGCTGCAGTTGACTTTTTAGGATTAGCAAAAAACGTAAATAGAAACAAAATCGGCGTCATCGGCATTTGTGGCTTTGGAGGTTTTGCTTTAAACGCAACTGCCATTGACAAACGTGTGAAAGCTGTCGCAACCACAAGTTTGTATGATATGACAAGGGTGATGTCAAAAGGATATAACGATTCCGTAACGTCAGGGCAACGCACCAAAACATTAGAAGATTTGGGGCAGCAACGTTGGAAAGATGCCGAAAACGGAAAACCCGCTGACGGTCCACGTAATTTACCGGAAACATTGAAAGGCGATGAACCTCAATTTGTAAAGGAGTATTTTGATTATTACAGAACGCCACGTGGTTTTCACGTCAATTCTGTCAACTCAAACGGAGCCTGGTTGGTGACTAATCCAATATCGTTTATGAATATGCCTATTTTAAGTTACGTGAAAGAAATTTCGCCCAGACCAATGCTATTGATCGCAGGAGAAAATGCACATTCAAGATATTTTAGTGAAGATATTTTTAAAGTTGCAAATGAACCGAAAGAACTGGTTATTCTTCCAAATACTGTTCACGTAGATTTGTATGATAAAGTGGATATGATTCCTTTTGATAAGTTGGAGTTGTTTTTTAAACAAAATCTTAAATAGTTATAACATCGTCTACATAATTTTATCAATTCAATTATCAGGTTTGGCGAAAACACAGCCTCATCGCATAATGGAAGGAATAAATTCTTCTCAAGGTGTCTCCAGTCTTGAGAAGGCTTAAAATATATTACTTCTTAAATTAATTTTTTCCTCTCCAAATCTTCAATTATGGGCTCAAGAAGCAATAAAAAGCGATTTAAATGTTCAAAGTATTCCTGCTGATCGGTACATCAACGGAGTAAAAGTTTTCAGAAATTTTTACTCCGTTTTTTTTATGCCTTAAGTTGCTGTTAATGTGGGTAGATAAGCTGGACGGTGTCCATGTAAGCATGAACTACTACCAAAGCTACTGTTTGCAACCAATGGTCAAGAACTTGAATATATTTCATATTTTTGGGTTGATCAATAACATCTAGCCATCCATACAAAATAACAGCATGTTATACTTCGCCAGCATTGCAATTTCTTTATACTTGTTCGTACTATTGGCAGTTAAGCCTAACAAAATAACTGCAGATAAACTACTCATGATTTGGCAGCTAGTAGCAACGCTTCACTTAGCCGGTTTATATTTACAGGTTTCAGGAAACTATAGCCAATTCCCCAATTTAATAGGCTGGGGAGATTTATTAGCACTTGTGCATGGGCCTTTTTTGTATCTATATATCCTTCATCTAACCACACCAGTAAAATTTAGCAAGAAAAAGCTACTTCATTTTTTACCTGTTGTTTTTGCCTATCTTTTATGGATGTCTTTTTTGCTACAAAACCCAGAACAAAAGCTATTGCTTTATGACCAGGGCTTTTCCTCGCCTTACTATAAAACCATTGAAATCATCACCAATATTTGCATAATCATTTCGGGAATTATTTATGTATCAGCCGCAATTATTCTACTGCATCGATATAAGAAAAAAATAAGCGAAGAATTTTCAACTACAGATAAAATCAGCTTGAATTGGCTGCGTTACCTGATTGCAGGCATCGCTGGAATTTGGGTCTTTGTTATTTTTTATCCTACAGCAGAGAGTATCTATTTCAGTGCCTCGTTGTACATCTGCTTCATCGGTTTTTTGGGTGTACGCCAACAGCAAATATTCAAAACCGCCAATGCCTCATCCCGCTCTGCTGCTGAGCATCCCAACTTTTCTACTCAAAAAGAAAACCTTTCAGAAGAGCCCGCTAACGTGGCATTAATGCCCAATAAAATAAAATACGACTGGTCTTCACTTACGGATGCCGAAGCTGAACGTATTTTCCAGCATCTTAACACGATAATGGCACAAGAAAAACTATATAAAAATGTGGAACTTACACTAAGTAAGTTAGCCGAAGCCTTAAAGCTAAAAGATGCTGTGCTATCGCAAGTGATCAATTCTAAGTTTAACAAGAGCTTTTACGACTATATCAATTCACTTAGGGTAGATGAATGTGTAAAAATGATTGCTGATGAAAAAAACCAAAACTATACACTGCTATCGATAGCTTTTGATTGTGGCTTCAATTCTAAATCTTCATTCAATCGCAATTTTCGCAAATTCACGGGTAAATCTCCTTCAGATTTTTTCAGAAAACCAACCGAGCTAATATACCACAAGGCGTTGTAGGTCCTCCGTTTTCTTATTCAATAAGAGGTGCCACGAAGCCTCGTGGGGCGATTGGCATTTCTCAATGTTTCATTTTTGCATTCAAAACACTGGAGTTTTAAATAATAAACCATGAAACAAAACTTATTTTATTTGCCACAATGACTTCTACAATGATTGTTAATAATGTACCCTGGCTTCTGGCACTCCTAGTGGTTTAGACATCATTTGCACGAATGAAAGTACAGGACTTTTTAAAAAGAACCAGTAATTAAATCAATAATGAATACACAGAAAATCACCAAAATAAGTAGTCAAATTTATATCGGTTTTTCAATCTTGAGTATCGCTTATGTTAGTGTTTTATCAATTTATAATCCGCAGGGAACTATGGATTTGGTAGCTACGCGATTACCTAATACAGATGCCATAAGTTCCATAAGAGGTATATATGGTGGCGTTGGTTTAGTTATTTGCTTTTCTCTAGTTCACCTTTTGTTAAAGGATGTAAAAAAGGCGCTCATTTTTCTTTCACTGTTTTGGTTAGCCTATTCTATCTCTAGATTGATAACAATCTTGGTTGATGGGCCTTTGGGCGAATTTGGTTCGCAATGGTTGGTCATAGAGTCTACTTTAGGCATTTTGGCTTTAGTATTATTGCTGTTTTACAGACGCTTTAGATAATAGGTTAGCAATACTTCTACTACACATGAAAAACAATCAAATAATAACAAATCTTAAAAAAACAATTATGAAATCAATCTCAAAAAAATCTTTATTAACAGTTATGGTCATATCACTAGGTGTTTTGTCTTTAGCATCATGCAAAAAGAAATCTGGCGATAACCCGGATAACGGGAATAAAATTTCAATGAAAATGACCGTTACAGTAACAGGAGCTGATCAAAACGATCAGGTAGATTTTCAGGTAAGTGCCGGAAACCATGATGCAAGCCAATACGGAGCACCTGTTTGGAAAATGAATGGCACTTCGCAGGGTAATCAAAACAGTATAATAATAGACGAGAAAAGTTTTATAGGCACCACAAAAACTTATGTGTTCGAAACCGTAAAACCATTTGATTTTGGGGGATTGAACATTAGTATCTCTAATTTAGAGGGTGGCCCGATAACTGCCAGCTACAAAGCTGAAATTAATGGCAAGGTGGAAACGAATGAAAATGTGGTAGTTGCAGTAGACCAATCTCATAGTAAAACACTCACATATGGATCAAATAAATAAGTCTAATTGATGAAGTCAGTTCATCGATAAAAAGAGCCTGTACTTTTTAACCCCTTTATATCATACTACAAGAAGTTTATAGCTTAGTAAAATAGAAAAGTTTTTACTAAGCTATTTATTCTAAATCAGGAGTATTTAGTGGTATGGATGCCATTTCGTTGTTGCAGGGCTTTTTTATTGAACAATCTCTCCCAATTTACCCACGTCCTCCAGATTATAAGGTGTTTCCTGGTAAACAAAGTAATTGAGCCAATTATTGAAGAGTAAATTCGCATGGCTTGTCCAACATACCAATGGCGCATTCTCTGGATCATTATCCCGGTAATAGTTTTTCGGTACAGGTACATCAAGACCTTTATTCCGGTCTCTTACATATTCCTCGTGAAGGGTTAGCGGAGCGTATTCTGAGTGACCAGTAAGATAAAATTCACGCCCGCCCCGGGAAAATACAATGGCTACCCCTGCATCCGAAGATTCTGACAGGATACGAAGATCTTCCTTATCAGTCAAATCCGATTTCAATATTGTGGTATGTCTGCTATGGGGAATAAAGAACTCGTCGTCAAAGCCTCTCAACAGGGAATGTCCCTTTTCATTGGCAGTATGCTTGAAAACCCCGGATAATTTTTCCTTTAATGGCTTTTTTTCTACCCCATAAAAATGATAGAGCGCAGCCTGGGCCGCCCAGCAAATATAGAGCGTTGAGGTAACGTGTTTTCTGGCCCAGTCAAAGATTTGAGTGATCTCATTCCAATAGCTTACTTCCTCAAACTCCAGCATTTCTACAGGAGCGCCGGTAATGATCAAACCATCATAAAAGTTTCCCTTTATTTCGCCAAAACCTTTATAAAACATTTCCAGATGTTCTTCAGATATATTTTTAGAAGTGTGGGAATCGAGTCTTAAAAATTCAACTTCAACCTGTAAAGGATTGTTGGATAATAAACGTACAAAATCTGTTTCAGCAGATATTTTAAGAGGCATCAGGTTAAGGATAAGCACACGCATTGGGCGAATATCCTGAGTATCTGCCCTCAGATCACTCATAACAAATATATTTTCCTTCTTTAAAAGCTCAATCGCTGGCAAATTATTCGGAATCTTAACTGGCATTTATCATCCCCCTTATTCTTATATAATCGCCAAAAATAAGAATAATACCATTGAAATTCTAAACTAAGGGGGCATCTGTGACTATCATATGGCAATTCTGAAAGAGCCATCCCTGGTAGTGATGTTTACGTAGTTATAAAACGGAGACCAGGTTTATCGGAGCGTTACCTCTTTTTATTTTCAATAGCCTTTAGGAGTTCCCTGATATCTGCTTCTTCCAGACCGTTACCATCGGTTATTTTCCAGAACATGGTTTGTATGGTGTTGTAGGGTTTCATCCATTCGGGTTCTACATAATCAGGATCATAAACATCCAAAGGATTTTGATGCCTTGTAAGATTTAAGTGGGGTTTATCCTCTAATAATGACAAAAACTTTAAAACTTCGGCATTGCTGGTAACTACATACGGGACATGAGTACCCTTTCCAATAACATAATTACGGGTATCTGGTTCTTGATTATCCTCCCAGGGTAAACCTTTAGAAGAATTCATGCATGCAACACCTAAATATACAGTTATAGTGTCCTTTTTACCACCAGGTCCTCTTCCATTAGGTGGCAAATTAATTCTTACCCTACCCATTAACATCCCATTTTGAATCCTACTAGGTGCAATATTAAGCATTACCAAACCAGGGGGGAATGTTAGCAGTTTGCTCTCTTTCCAGCTACTATCTCTCTCTATATTTACATCAACATAAAAAGTATTCATGTTGCCATGTAGTTTACTTAAATCAGGGTCAAATGGATGATCAGGTCTTGATACAAACCTTAAGCCTTTTGGTAGTTCAAATGGAATGCCTTCTGGCATATCATCACTCTTACCAAAACCCGGCAAATTGCTAACACTACCAATATTGGTAAAATTAAGTTCTTCTTCTTCAATGGGCAGTTCTTTTTTCTTGCTGCATGAGGTAAAAGCAGCTACTACCAGCAAAAGCAACACCATATTGCCATATAAAATTGTTTTTTTCATGCTGGCAAATGTATATCAGCAAAACATCGGGCAGTTTTTTTTTCTGTCAAATGCAATAACAGGCGATAAAAAGTGTAAAAAGCCAGTCTAATCTCTTTTAACAACCAACAGGGCAATTCTGCTAACCTGGAATGCAAAAGTGAATCCTCAGTCCGCCTTTATCGTTTATGGAAACCTGTAGTTTCTCCGCAAATTGATTTTCCAGCCTTTTGGCGGTATTCTTTACACCCACACCCTTACCAAGAAACAGATCCTCCGGGTTTCCCACATACGGGCTTCCGGTGTTTTCAATATAGATCCCGACTTTCTTACTTTCCCGAATGCAGCTGATGATCACGCTTCCCCCTTCTATTGATGGCTCAATGCCATGTTTAATCGCATTTTCAACAAAAGGCTGAAGTAGCATTGGAGGAATTAAAATCTCAGCTGTTCCTTCGGTGCCTTCGATCGAAAAAGCCAGCCTTTTTCCAAATCTACCTTGCTCTAAAGAAAGATAGGTATGCATAAAGTCCAATTCCTGTGACAAGGGAACCAGGTCCTGCTGTGTGGACTGGAGCGCGTAACGAAAGGTATCTGCCAGCCGGGCAATGAGCACCCGGCTATGTTCCTGCTCGCCAGGCAGAGATGCGCTGATGCTATTGAGGGTATTAAATAGAAAATGGGGCTGGATCTGTGCTTTTAACGCATTGATTTCTCCTTTGAATGCCAGCTCCCTGAGTTCCTGTTCACGAAGTTGCTGCGCCTCACGTTCACGAAAAAACAGATCAATATGTAAGGAGCTGAAAACCTGAATATAAAAAAGCAAATTAGGACCGATATTCTGGAAAAACTGGTTTCGGTTCATTGTTGGTAATCCGACCATAGGATTATATAAGTAATACAGGCCAGCCCAAATGCCATAATAAAGAAAAGCTGTAAGAATATGCAGGGCAAACCTCGTTTTCATTGGCAGATGGACCAGCTTACGAAAGTGCAGCCACCAAATCGGAAGACATGCAATAGTCATCATCAGGCAATCTACACCTGTTTCCAAAAGAAAAGCAGCGCTAAACCCTTGTGAAAACAACCGGGGTGTTCCATACAAAATGCTCATGACCAGCAAAACGAAGACGAACAGCGCAATCTCTCGTGTAGTGGTACGTTCAGAACGTTGTACTGGCTGATGATGTTTCATTATACAATTTTAGTGATTATTAATTTATATCATTCTGTTGTATCTTAGCCTTAATAATTTTAAATCCATAAAACAAAGGTAGATGTCAAGGAAATCTGTTTTGGTGATAGATGATGAAGATCACGGCAGAGTATTAGTTAAACAGTATTTAGAACCATATGCTGATTTTTTTGTTGCCGGCGAATGTTCTAATGGTATCGAAGCGGTTAAGTTTATCAATATGCTGGAACCGGACCTGATATTTCTCGACATCCAAATGCCCGGGGCCAACGGCTTCGAAGTTTTGCAAAGAATTGATCACGTGCCCGACGTGATATTTACTACCGCATTTGACAAATATGCGATCAGGGCTTTTGAAATCAACGTGATCGATTACCTGCTGAAACCCTATACAAAGGAGCGTTTTGATCAGACCATGGCTCGCCTGAAGAGCAAACCCGCCGCTCTTCCCCAACTCGCCATGGGCACATTTTCCAGTCCGCATAGCTATCCTGAACGGATCATGGTAGAGCATCAAAAACGCTTTAAAAACATTTCTGTTCATGATATCATGTACCTTAAAGCCGATGGCGATTACACCAGGATATATACTGAAGAAACGTCTTTTTTAAGTTCGTTTGGAATAAGTGTGATTGCTCAAAAATTTGATCCGGCTAAATTTGTAAGAATTCACCGATCTGTTATTATCAATTTAGACTATGTACAGGAGTTGTACCGGGATATTGGAAAAACCTACTTAGTATTAGATAATGGGCTCGAATTTAATATAGGCAGGAGCTACCTCCCTGTTATTAAGAGTTTTATTGTTTAATTATATACTGCGGTCATTTGGTGCGAGGTGCCATTGGTCGCTTTCCAGGTATACGTTACCACGAAGCGGTTGCCACTGGATTCAACAACATTAAGTACCTGGGCATCGTTATCTTCTTTTATTGTTAGTTTTTTACTGGCTTTGTCATAGGACCAGCTCCCGGTCTCCTTCTCCTGCTCATCGTCCTGGTCGCATTTCAGTTTCCCGGCATTGCGCACAATGGTATTGTTATTTCGCAACAACAGCAGATCGTCTTTTTCACAATCTTCCATCTTAGCCAAAATATCCGTTTCCTTTTTTCCATCTACATCCCAATCTATTGCTGGTGCCACAGAGAGACTATGCAGTTTCCATGATTTGCCTGTGAAAGAAGCAGACTGTTTAATACCATTTGCATCCGAAGGGGTACAGGATATGTAAAGTATGGTAACGGCCATTATTATCATGTAAAAAAATACAGTATTAACATTGTGTTTCATCTGAGAATAATTTAAAATATGAGATAAATAGTTAAATAATTTGTATTGCCAAAGATATTTCGACTATTGATTTTTTAACGGAAAATTCGATGGGTGACCTCTGGGAAAGCTAAATGCTTGTTAAGTCAAGTTGAACGGCAGCTGGATACCATAATCGGTATAAGATAAAACACTCGAAACTCCACTGATCGGACTAAATCCGGCCATTAGGAAAAGAGATCTTTTAATTTCTATTAAAGAAATAGGCCAAAGGTTTTTTTAACTGCTGGCGAAATGGTTCTGGCAGATTTTATTTTTGATCTGATGTGTTTTAAATCTTCTTCACAAACTTCGCCTATGACTTTTTCCGGATCATTGCCGATTATGTTAAGAAGCCATTCTGCATTACGTTGTTGAATATTGGAACTTCTGCGAATGAATCGTGGCTGAGGTACGAACGACTATCAGCAAGAAGTTCCAGATTAAGATCCCGCAATTCCTGTGTGGGGAATATATTCGGATTAATTTCTGAATTGATGAAAATCGTGGCAAAAATTAATTTATCATATGACTGTCCAACGAGAATAAACCGTTTTTCTTTCGGCGGGTTCGTGTCATTTACCATTACACGTATTACCGAGCCAATCTTCAAATTTCGCTCCGCGAATTCTTGTCTAAATTGTTCTGGAAAGCAATCCGAAAGAGACATTAAGATATTCGAAGATTATGATTTTCAGCTTGAAGAGAAATATATTTCAAAATTTCCGGACTAGCTTCAGCAGATTCCGCAATATCTAAATAAGACATTTCAGTTTCAGTGGCCTGCTCTGCCTTTGCCCAGGCAGAGTCGTGTGATTTATCAGTTATCTCCTTGAAGGTAAGTGCATAATTTTCTTCAATAGAAGCCATAATGGCTTCTATATTTGTTTCAGCTAACTGATCAATGTCCGCCTCCCGAGTTGGGCTTACATAAGGAATTTTATCTTTACGTGATACGGTAAATGCTTTTGATAATTCTAATGCTTCACTAAATGGCGAAGCCTGATTCTCCGAAGCTTTAAAAACATCATACAAAAAAGAAGGAACAGGCCCATAAGGCATAGCCTGGTATACGTCTCCCGTTAATGGCTGCCCATAATTTTTCAAGTGCTGTTGTTCAGCGAAGTACAAGATCTTAAATATCTTATGGTAGTCCGCTTGGCCTAACTTATTTAAAATAAGAAGGGCAGCGTTGAGTGTTTTCTCTTTATCTACATTAAATACTTGCATGTTACAAAGTTAGCAAATATTTCTTAAATGCAATACTAATTTATTTAGTAATCTAATTTGCATTTCTCATTTCGGATTCCTCCCAATTACCAATCTGCTGCATTCAGTTATTCTATCATTTCAAAGTCTATTTTCACAATGTATGTCTCATATTTGAGAAATATGTCGTATATTGCAGCCATAATGAATCCTACAGATACGCAACAGAAAATCATAGACGCAGCTATAGCGATCTTTAACGAAGACTTTTCTGCTCCTCTTGAAAAAGTAGCGGAAAAAGCTGCGATCACCCGAAGAACATTACACCGTTATTTTAAAGACAGAAATGATCTGGTCATGCTTTGCGAAAGAGATATGCAATTTAAATGCAGAAAATCGATGGCAGAGGCAATGAACAGCTCCACGGTGCCTTTAGTACAGCTGGAAAACATGCTGTATGCCGGAATAAACTGTGGTGCAAAGTATTCCTTTTTTAATAAAATCCACAGCAGGCACGAGCATCAGCATAACACTGAAAATGAAGCCTGTGCCGAATACGATGCCATGTATGAGAACTATAAAAACATCATATTTCTGCTGCAGGAAAACGGACAGATCAGCAGACATCTCACTGTAGAATGGATATTAACCCTTTTTAGCAGCGTGATCAATGCAGCAGTTCAGGCAGAATCTGCAGGCTCAATTGCCCGAAACAGCGTCAAAAAATTTGCCTGGTATTCCTTCAGCAAAGGAATCGGGATATAAAAAAATTTGCACAATCATGTCTCATTTATGAGACATTAAAATTTATACATATGATCATTAAAAACTTTGACGTCATCATCATCGGAGGTAGTTATGCCGGTTTATCTGCGGCCCTCTCCCTCGGCAGAGCCATTAGAAAAGTATTGGTTATTGACAGTGGAAAGCCTTGCAACCGTCACACCCCTCATTCTCACAATTTCCTTACACAAGATGGAAAAACACCCGCTGCTATTGCAGAAATTGGAAAGGAACAAGTCCTGCAATACCCAACAACACAGTTCATGGATGCACAGGTTACAGCAGTAAAAAGAGAGAAAGCACAGTTTCTCGTATCCACCTCCGGCCATCACGATCTTACCGCAAAAAAAGTGCTGTTTGCAACTGGAGTAAAAGATCTGATGCCAAATATCGAATCCTTTGATGATTGCTGGGGAATCTCAGCTATACATTGCCCATATTGTCATGGGTACGAATATAAAGGGCAAAAAACGGGTTTACTAGCCAATGGCGACATCGCCTTTGAATTCAGTCATCTGCTCTACAACTGGACAGACCAGCTAACTATTTTCACCAATGGCCCATCCACCATTACAGCAGCACAGGCAGATCAGCTTGCACTTAAGCACATATTTATAGTAGAAAAGAAGATCAGAAAGTTCCAGCATCTCAAGGGTTATATTCAGTCCGTGAGTTTTAATGATGGAAGTACCTTTCAGCTCGATGCTATCTATGCAAAACTTCTATTCGAACAACACTGCCTGATTCCTGAGCATCTCGGGTGTGAAATTAACGAACAAGGATATATTCAAATAGATGAATTCCAAAGAACCTCCGTGCCAGGTATATATGCTGCAGGCGACAATACCACAGGCATGCGCTCTGTCGCATCCGCTGTCGCTGCCGGAACAAAAGCCGGTGCTTTTATAAACCACGATCTGATTTCCGGAAAATAACTATGCGTGCAAAATCTCTCTTGCTGTCAGGTTAACTGCTAACCTTTACTGGTTAAAACTTCCCAGATAAGTGCTATCCGCAATATTGTTTCTGTCTTCCGCTATAAAGGAGATATAAACCTCCATATATTCGGTAAGCAAACCAGGCCGTAGCTGCAGCACATCTTCACAGGCTGATCTTTTTGCCCCATATAAATTAAATACGGCCTCTTTTAAATTGGGGAAATAGGCCAGCATCATCACCTGATCATTTTCAAAGGGCCAGGCAAATTCAGTAGGGCAGAGCCAGGTAAATCTCATGCCTTCCGGTAGCTGTTCAACCGCTGGGCTTATGACACCTGTAAGACTACCCTGAGTAAGCAATACCGATGGATAATCCATTTCGATATTGGGGTAAATCCCCTTTAATGCCTGTTTTTTGTTATAAGAAACCGCCATATTATAAGCCCCTTTGTTTGTCGCTTGGGCTTTTATTTTAAAACCAATATTCACAAATTCCGTAATCCGCTTTAAAAAGCAATTTATTACAGCAATTTGCTGTCTGCAACTCAATTGTGCCTCAGTTGCTGGCTTGGCAGTTTTACCAAGGGTACGTACCACCTGCTTGCCATTAATTTCGTAAAATACAAGGTTTCCTATTTTACCACTGTAATTACCTGCTATTCCATTTTTTAAAATTGCCATGCTGTTATTTTTAAATTGTTCCTAAAAATTTACTGTCACTTACTACTTTTCCATTTGCACTGCTAAAACTCATAAACACATACATTTCATTACCTTCAAAATTCTGCGGTATGGCTATTCTGTAGCCCAAAGCCGATCTTTCAGTACTGCTTGTATGTATTATAATCTCAATTTTTCCAGGGCAATACACCAAAAAGCTGGCCCTGTCCGTATGCTGGTTAAACCGTTGCTGCACATCCGGCTGCCAGTTAATGATCAAAGTATTGGTTTCCAAACTAACCGAAGGACTATTTGGCCCGGCCAGGCTACCTCTACTAAAAACCAGCTTACTGTAATCTATACTATAATTTGGCGAAGTCCCCGTAATAATGCGTTTAAAATTGTACTTCACTGCTGTATTAAAGCTGTTCTTTTTACCATCAGGGTCTTTAAAACCTATAGCTATTAAGCACTTTAACCATTTCAAAAAGCCAATCACCAGGTCAAACTTCAGCCGCTGATCTATTTGCGCTGCTGTTCTTGGTTTTGTATTCTTACGCGGAAATGCAGCTATTATACTTTTGCCTTTCACTTTACGGCCAACCAATGGCCCGGTTCTGCCTTCAAAACCACCAAATATTCCTTGTCTGATTATTCCCATAACGTTTTTTTTAAAAAGGGTGCCCGCAGGCACCCTCAAAAATTACACAACCGTAAACTCCCCTACATAAAAGGAATCACTCGCCATTTTACCATTGGCTGCTACAAACGATATCCAGCAGTGTACATCATCACCGCTAAAATCCCCTGGTACCAGCAAACTGTAGGTCAGTGCCGACCGGGCCGCTGCATTGGTCAATACCACAAACTGGTCTTTCAATGGATTGTATACCATCAGTGTAGCCATGTCCGTTGGCCCGCCAATACCCGTAGCCAAAGTAGCCAGCCAGCTGTACTGAATGGTGGCGGCAACAGCAGTAAGGATCTCTGCATCGTAAGCCTTACTCAGCTGCCCTTTGCTGTAGGCAAACTTTTCATAGTCTATGGTATAGTTTGGTGCTACACCCGTTACTGCTTTTGCATAATTGTCCACAAAAGCTGCATTAAACGCAGTCTGCTTCTCCTTATGCGCATTCTGGTAACCGATCCTGATCAGCGGGGTCAATCGCCGCTGAAAGTCGATTACCGTTTTAAACTTGGCCCTTGCATTCAGCTGCGGAATTGTAGGCGGATTTTGTGAAGGGTGGGGGATAGCTGTAATCACGTTCTGTCCATTGACATAATGCCCTACAAGCGCACCGGTTTTTTTCTGGAAACCACCAAAGGCTCCCCAAATTTGAATTCGGTGGTTAATCGCATAATAAGCCATATTTTATAGAGATACCCATCAGGTATATCCCAATTATTGGTATAAATTTTATACATTAGTATTCAGTTTGGTTTAGCAGTTGTCTTACGTTTTCGAAGACCATGACAACCGCAGTAAAACAGTCAATAATTTATTATAGGCAGAATCAAACAGCAACCAGGGGTGCAACACTTCTGGTTGTTTTTTTACACCCATCTAAGGATCATTTCTGTAGTAGAATCTCATCATTCTGGTTTTAGTTTGGTTAATTATTAGTTGATTGTATTGGTTTATTTAATTATTTATCCGCATTATTTGCTTACATAAATTTTCCTGCCCTCAATTTTAAAATGGACCTTACCTGTAGATTCCAACGATTTTAACACCTTTGAAACATTGTCAAATCTGGATACCCCACCTCCAAACTTTTCATCGGTAATTTCCCCTATATATTCCACATCTACATTATACCAGCGTTCAACCATCTTCATAATGGTTTGGATATTTTCGCTTTCAAACATAAACTGGCTGTTTTTCCAGGCCACAACCTGTTCTACATCTACTGGTTTAATGCTTATGCTTTGGTTTTCCGTAACAAGGGATTGTTGGTTGGGTTTAAGAACAACGGCTTCGCCGTCCTGTCCGCCCTGTCTACGATAGGAGAGGGCCCCGTTCTTTTCGCTCCGCTTCCCCCGGGATAACGAGACGCGCACAGCGCCCTCCAGCAAGGTAGTTTTAATTGCCCCTTCATCCTTATAGGCACTAATGTTAAAATGCGTGCCCAGTACGGTTACCAGCTGCCCATCGCTTTCTACAACAAATGGCTTTTCTTTATTTTTAGCCGCCTCAAAATATGCCTCACCGTATAGTAGCAATATTTTGCGTTCCTTACCAATAAATTGTGAAGGGAAAGAAATTTTTGTATCAGCATTTAGCCAGACATGGCTGCCATCGGGCAAGGTAAGCTGGTACATGCCGCCACGTGGGGTGCTCATTACCACCTCATCCCGGCCTTCGCCTGGATCCCCGTGTTCTACAGCAGTGCCGTCATTGTAGCTTAGTTTATCCGCATCAACAATTACCCCGGTTTTAACATCGCTCAGGATTATGGTTTTACCATTGGCAAGGGTAAGGGTAGCAGTGTTTTTACCCGGGGCAATGTCGTTTGTATAGTTTGCAGCTCCTGAACCAGGTTCAGGTTTACCTGGCGCTTTAAAAAAGAACAGCCCAAACACAATCGCTGCTACCGCAGCGGCAGCAATTGCAATACCTGGCCATAAGGTTTTTCTAACCGGCTCAGCATTTAGATTAAGGTTGTTCCAAACCTCGTCTTTCATTTTTTGAAACTGTTCCTCAGTAATATCCTTATTGTAAGGTTTATTTAAATGGCTATAGGCACGCTCAACCAATGATTTTTCTTCGGGTGTACATTTACCCGAAAAATATCTGTCTAATAACTCATTTACCTCTTTATTGTCCATATTACATTTCCCTGTATGGGCCTTGCATCTATAAGAACCTTAAACATGCCTTTGGTATTAGATAATTATTAAAAAAATGTTAATTTATGTGATTTACATCTTTTAGTGGCGGGTTTTATAATAAGAATATTTCACAAAAACTTGCAGCAATGAAATAAATATCGTAATATTGCGATATAGAACTATGGGACTTACGAAATCAGAAATATTCACCGACGAGCAGAACCAGCTATCCACATTGCTAAAAGCAATGGCACATCCCGCTCGAATTGCTATCCTACAGCAGATCATTTCAGCGAATGCCTGTATTTGTAGTGATCTGGTAGAAGAACTGGGCTTAGCTCAAGCCACCATTTCCCAGCACTTAAAAGAACTGAAAAATGCAGGGATCATACAGGGCACCATTGAAGGGGTCACGGTTTGTTACTGCATCAATCCTAAAACCTGGAAATTACTGGAAACTCAGCTTGGTACCTTTTTAGGATCGTACAAAGGTGAAACGCCCTGCTGCTGACCTTTTTTTTATTCATATCAATCGTAAAATTGCAATATTATGGAAACTACAGAACTGACCAACTGGCAAACCTTTAAAGCCACATTAGAACAACATCCGGAGCTAACCTTACAGTTCCAGTATGCAGAAGGTAAATGGGTAGATGCATCTTATCACATCACCGAAATCAAGCAGGCATCTATCGTATCTGTGGATTGTGGTGGAAAAATGAATACCTGGACGGAGATCATTGTACAGCTTTGGGAACCATCAGTACAAGACAGTGAAAGAGCAATGCAGGTCAGTAAAGCCTTGTCTATCGTAAAAATCGTGGAAAAATCATTACCGCTTAATCCACTTGGAACAGTAAAAATTGAGTTTGGGAACTCCCAGTTTGATACCCGTCAGATGTACCCTGGTGAATTCATCATCGAAGGAGATAACTTAATCGTAAACCTGATCCCTGATTTCACGCAGTGCAAAGCCATCGGACGTGGTGCAAGTTGCGGAACAACCGACTCAGGGGAAGAATGTTGCGCACCAGCTGCAAAGAGCGAAAAGCCAAAATTACAGATGGTAAACCTGGTGGTTGAAGGACAAACGTGTGAACCTGGCTCCGGCTGCTGTTAATACCAATCACCAAACTTTAACTACAAATATGAAAAGAGTACTCGTATTATGTACCGGCAACAGTTGCCGCAGTCAGATTGCAGAAGGATATCTGAGGCACTTCGCAGGTGATGCCGCCGAGATCTACAGCGCAGGAATCGAAACACATGGCGTAAACCCAAAGGCCATCGAAATTATGAAAAGAGACGGTATTGATATATCCGGCCATACTTCCAACAATGTGAATGAATACACAGGAATAGAGTTTGACTATGTGATCACCGTTTGTGACAATGCAAAAGAAAGCTGCCCTTACTTCCCAACCAATGCTGTTAAGCTGCACTACAATTTTCCTGACCCGGCAAAAGCCAAAGGAAACGACGAGGAAGTTATGGAACAGTTTAGGGAAGTTCGCGAAATGATCCGAAAGTATGCCCAGAACTTTGTTAACGAAAACCTGAAGAACTAACATGTCACTGAATCACTGCGCTCCGGCAAATCAGCGCAAGAAGCTAAGCTTTTTGGATCGTTATCTCACACTATGGATATTCCTGGCGATGGCTGCCGGTGTCGGTATCGGTTACTTTGTACCGTCCTCCGCAGGATTCATTAACTCATTTTCGAGCGGCACGACCAACGTGCCGCTTGCTATTGGCCTGATACTGATGATGTACCCGCCACTTGCCAAAGTTCGGTATGAAAAGATGGGTGAAGTCTTTCGCAATACTAAAGTGCTGGGTACTTCTCTTTTCCTGAACTGGGTTGTTGGGCCGGTGCTGATGTTTATTCTGGCAGTTACTTTTCTGCACAATTACCCAGAATATATGATTGGGCTGATCTTGATTGGCCTTGCCCGTTGTATTGCGATGGTAGTTGTTTGGAATGAACTTGCCGAAGGCAATAGAGAGTATGCCGCCGGGCTTATTGCCTTGAACAGCATCTTCCAGGTATTGCTCTATAGCGTTTATGCCTATCTTTTTATAACTGTATTGCCACCGATGTTTGGCATCAAGGGACTGGAGGTAAACATTACCATTGGAGAGATTGCTAAAAGTGTCGGTCTGTATCTTGGTGTTCCTTTTGCGGCTGGCGTAGTCAGCAGGTTCGCTTTAATCAAACTCAAAGGTGAGAGCTGGTTCCAGCAGAAGTTTATTCCCTTCGTTTCCCCAATCACCCTGATTGCATTGCTCTTTACCATTGTGGTCATGTTCAGCCTGAAAGGTGAGCTTATTGTGCAAATACCAATGGATGTAGTGCGGATTGCAATACCTCTGGTAATCTATTTTGCGCTGATGTTCCTTATCAGCTTTTTTGCAGGAGAGAAAATGGGTGCCGATTACTCCCAAAGTGCTTCGATTGCCTTTACCGCTGCCGGTAATAACTTTGAACTGGCGATTGCGGTCGCTATCGGCGTGTTCGGAATCAACTCAGGTCAGGCATTCGTAGGAGTCATCGGCCCACTGGTAGAAGTACCAGCGTTGATTGCACTCGTTAATCTCGCATTCTGGTTCCGCAAAAAATACTTTTCAAACTGATCTTGCCGAGCCACCGCGACGTAATTTACATCTTACTATGGCTCGTCGTCAAATTTGGTGGTATGATAAATTTGTGCTAAAATTAGTATCTTTACAAAAACATATAATTACAAAAATGACAACTATAACATTAGAAGTTCCTGATAGTTTAGCAGAGTATCAAAACGACACTGTAAGGTTCATTGCTGCTAAATTATATGAGTCTGGTAAACTTTCTCTTGGTCAGGCTGCTGATATGGCCAGATTAACCAAGCGTACCTTTGCTGAGTTACTTGGCGATTATGGTGTTTCTTTTATCAATTACTCCGCTAGTGATTTAAAAGATGAGCTTGACAGGATCTCTAATTAAAGGAAAATCAAAGTTAAATAAATAACGAAAGGCCTTTATTCAGACTTTCACGCATGATTTTAAGGGCATTACTTACCTGGCGCTTTACCGTATGGTCTGATAAATGAAGTTGCTTTGCAATCTCTTTATGCGACAGATCCTGCATTCTGCTCAGTTCAAAAACTTCCCTCATTTTTGCCGGAAGCTTTGCCAGGCCCTTTTCAATTTTAAAGGCCAGCTCTTTTTCATCAATCGCCTCATCAGTACTGGCTACCCCTTTTTCGAATTCGGTTTTTACCAGCTCGGTATATTGGCTTGCAATTTTACTGTGCCTGATTTGCTTAAGTACCCTGAACCTTGTAGCCTTATACAGAAAAGCAGAAAAAGAGGTATGTATTTCCAGTTCGCCTGCCTTTTCCCACAACATCTGAAAAATATCCTGAACTACATCCTGCGCCTGATCCTCATCATGTAGCATATCTACTGCATGACGCAAAAGCAAAGGCATATACCTGTCATATATTTCGGAAAAAGCATATTGATCCCCGCCTCTTAGCAAAGCTGCCAGTTCCAGATCGGTATATGAACCATAAGTTGTCATCGGTTTCCCTTATAGATGTAAATTTACCGATAATTTTAATAACTAAACACAAATTATTCGGTAATTATTCACTTAGTGTAGTGGTTACACACAGGGTTTTAGCTATCCAAAACCTGGTTCAAACACCTGTCAAATGATATAATAGAGAGCGTTAAGCTGGATGATGCTGATTGCATTAATTTCTTGGGGCCGGTTTTCTAAGCACCGTGATTTTCATCTCAATTGGCTCAGCAGGACTGTCATCTTTTGATATCTTTACCGCCACTAGTTTATCTATTAGCTCACTGCCCTTTACGATCTCTCCAAAAACCGTATAGTTGTGGTCTAAAAAAGGCGTGCCGCCAATAGTCTTGTAAATCTCCCTTTGCCTTGCAGGTATTTTATATCCAGATAGCGCTTTTTTTTCTACCTCATCCAACTCTTTATCTGTCCATGTTTTCCCGTCTACAATATAGAACTGTGTACTGAAAGAAGCCTTCTCCCGATTATCATCTCTCCCCATTGCCAATACACCTCTTTTATGAAAAAGAGAATCATGAAACTCTGCTGGTAGCCACTTTTGCAAAGGTCCCAGGGTTTCTTTGTTCACATATTGTGCATCGGTATCACCACCTTGTATTACAAATTCCTTGATCACCCTGTTGAAGGTCGTTTTGTCGAAGTATTTAACCTTTACAAGTTTCAGAAAATTATCTTTATGGATCGGAGTTTCGTTATACAATCTTACAATGCACTCACCATAACGAGTGGTGATCTTGACATAGCGGTCATTTTTAGACTGGGAAACGGCACTCTGGGTAGTGACTGAGAAGATTAATAATATAAACCAATATTTGACAAGTATTTTCATCGATAAAATATATAAATTTTAAATTTATTGGACAACTATTTTAATGTTGCTGAAAAACATTACTCATCTACCTCACTGATCACAAACATCTCTAGCTCCTTCTCCGTTTTGGTGGCTTTGATGTAGAATTCACGCTGCTGGTTGTCTTTACACTTGCTTAAAAATATACGATGCTTACTCCAGCTAATTTCTCGCACCAATGGTGCGATTTTTATATCATCTTGATATTCAGAATAAAACTGAGCCATCCGCCAGATACTTGCAGAAGAAAAGCCACGCATTCGGGGAAATTTTTTTTGCAATTCCAAAGACAATTTTGGAACTATCGATTTTCCCCAACCATCTTTGTGCTTTTCGGTAATCGACTTGCCAATTTCCCAATACAAATTGATCACTTTAAAATGTTAAATAACTAAATCTCCCACCATTGGTGGGAGATTTATATCTGGTTGATAATCAATAAAAAAAAAAGAACTCGAACCATTGGTCCGAGTTCTCGCTATTGTGAACTTAATTGATTTATTTGATACCAACCACATTATTCTCACTAGGTAAAAGCGATTTATGACTGCCAAACAACATTCTGTTCTCCACAATCAACTTAAGCTCCAAACATATTTTATTAGGCAATACTTATGTAAAACCGTGAATTTAGCTGAATTTCGACCAAGTTAGGTTTCACAACTTTCTCCTGCGTAGCTTTGTATTATCAATAACTTAAAATGCCGGAAGAAATCAACCACCCTGTACAAGGAAGCAAATACGACAAGATTTTTAGGGAAAACATGCACAATACCCTACCTGGTATAATTAAACATGTCCTTCATTTAAACGTCAATACTGTAGAAGAACTTACCGATGATGTACAATTTACCAAAGAAAGAAAAACAGATTTATTAAAGAAGGTTAGGGATAACAAAGGCAACAGATATGTGCTGCATGTTGAATACCAAACGGATAATTATCCGGAAATGGCTTTTCGTATGGCAGAGTATAGCATCATGTTGCAAAGAAAACATAAGTTGCCTGTTAAACAGTTCGTAATTTACATTGGCCCTGCCAAAGCAAATATGGCCACTTCTATCACAACTAAGGATTTCCGATTCCGCTACAACTTAACAGAGCTCTCTGCTGTAAACTATAAACTGTTCTTAAAATCAGATTTGGTTGAGGAGAAAATGCTGGCAATTTTAAGTAATTTAGCATCAGAAAGCGCAGAAAGTGTATTGGCACAGGTTGTTCAGGAAATAGAAACCCATGCTTCTACATTAGAACAAGGGCGTTATTTTAGACAGCTAAGGATACTTTTGCAATTACGTAATTTAAATAAAAAAGCAATTAAAGATATGGCATTGGTAGGAAAAATATTTAAAGAAGAAAAAGACATTTTATATCGTAGAGGCGAAATTAAAGGCGAGATTAAAGGTATTGAAAAAGGTCGTTATGAAGAAGCA
Organism: Pedobacter heparinus DSM 2366; assembly: GCF_000023825.1. Lineage (NCBI taxonomy): Bacteria > Pseudomonadati > Bacteroidota > Sphingobacteriia > Sphingobacteriales > Sphingobacteriaceae > Pedobacter > Pedobacter heparinus. The sequence goes on along the minus strand of NC_013061.1, from coordinate 3,749,652 downwards.
TTGGAAATTGCTCTTGAACTTAAAAAAGAAGGATTAGCTACAGAATTTATTGCTAAAATCACTAAGCTTTCAATTGAAGAAATCCAGGCACTATAGCCCGGAATTTGAAAAATGTATATAGCAATAAATTATTGCTATTTTTCAGAAATTAATTTTGCATCGTATAACCAAATTATGAAAATAGGCATTAAAGTCCTTACAGGAATAAGTTTAATATTGATTTTGAGCAATTGTAAAAGTATAAAATCAGGCAATACGGCTTCGGTGTCTAAAAATAATCCGGAAGCTAAATTGAGTTGGAAACTCGGTGCGCAGGCCTATACCTTTAAGCTGTATACTTTTGCTCAAGCCTTAAAAAAAATTGACAGCTGTAAATTAAGCTATGTGGAAGCATTTGCTGGTCAGCAGATTGGTGGGGGTATTGAAGGGAAAATGGGGCCTGATATGGATGAGGCTAAAAGGAAAGCAGTTTTGGAAATGCTGAAAGCAAACCATGTAAAAATTATAGCATTTGGTGTGGTTAGCCCAAAAAGCGAGGACGAATGGATTAAACTATTTGATTTCTGTAAAGCAATGGGTATTGAAACCATAACATCTGAGCCAAATGAACAATATATGCCCTTGCTTTCAAAATTGACTGACAAATATCTGATCAATCTGGCCATTCACAACCATCCCAATCCCTCGCATTATTGGAATCCTGATGTTGTATTGAATGCCATTAAAGGCCAGAGCAAACGTATTGGGGCATGTGCTGATATAGGCCATTGGGTACGTTCGGGGCTGGATCCGGTTGATTGTCTTAAGAAACTGGAAGGCCATGTGCTGCATTCCCATATGAAAGACCTTAACATCAAAGGAAAGGCTGGACATGATGTACACTGGGGAGAAGGTGTCGGCAATATAGCTGGTGTAATTGCTGAGTTGAAAAGGCAAAATTTCAAAGGGGCTATTTCTGCAGAGTACGAGTACAACTGGCAAAGCAATAGTCAGGATGTGGCCCAGAGCGTTATAAATTTCCGGAATCTTGTTGCCAAAGAATGATGTAATGTAATAAGGTAGCCTATTTAACATACCCACAATCGAAGCAAGTATGAGGCAACTATATGGTAACTACGTCTAAAGATTGTCCCCGCCGATCGTGTACCCTTTTAAAAATTAATGTTATAGGAATTCTTAATCTCTGCCATGGCAAAAGTACTGTGGGTACTTCCTATACTTTTAACCGATCCCAGTTTGTTGAAAACGAAGTCCTGGTAGTGCTTCATGTCCTTTGCGTAAACCTTTAATATAAAGTCAAAATCGCCGGAAATATTGTAACACTCTACTACTTCATCGATCTTTAAAATATCTTCTACAAACTTATGACCTATTTTTCTGTCGTGCTGTTTGAGTTTTATGTTACAAAAAACAATAAATCCCTGGTTAAATTTTTCAGCATCAAGTATGGCTATATACTTTTTGATATAGCCTGTGCTTTCCAGTCTTTTTATCCGCTCAAAAACAGGTGATGTGGAGAGGTTTACCTTAGCGGCAAGCTCTTTAACCGTGTAGTTTGAATTGTCGCCCAATATCTTCAGCAGCAACAAATCTGTTTCATCCAATTCTTCCATTAGCATAATTTTCCTTAATCATCGTAAAAGTAACAACTTAAAAGCATATTATGCTTTATTATATTATTAAAAAAGTTATTTATGCTTATTTATTTAGTTTGTTAAGATTTATAATCTTCATATATAACTTTGTAAGGAATTTAGTCCGTCGGAATAATGTCCACTGTCAGTAATGCTTTCGCGAAAAAGCAATTTGAAGTTCTAATTAAATCTTTTAAAAAATGTTAACACAAAATCTCGGCTACCCGCGAATTGGTAACCAAAGACAACTAAAAAAAGCCTGTGAACAGTATTGGGCCGGTAAAATTGGTCAGGATGAACTAAACGGGATTGCCCGTAAAATCAAGCAGGATAACTGGCAGACCCAACTCGATGCAGGGATTGACCTGATCCCTTGTAATGATTTTAGCTTTTACGACCAGGTATTGGATACCAGCCTGCTGTTGGGCGTTATTCCTCAGCGATATTCGCCGGTACTTTCAAAGGTAAAGACCAATAATGAAATTGACCTTTATTTTGCTATGGCCCGTGGCTATCAGAAAGATGGTCTGGACATTACCGCAATGGAAATGACCAAATGGCTGGATACCAACTACCATTATATCGTGCCGGAATTTACCGCTAATCAGGAGTTCAGGATTTTTAATGAGAACATTTTTAGCGAATACAATACGGCAAAGCTGCAGCTCGGTGAAAAGGCCAAGCCAGTACTTTTAGGTCCTGTAAGCTACCTTTTACAAGGCAAAGAAAAGGAACAGGGATTTGAACGCATAGATCTGATTAAAAAATTGGTGCCTGTATATGTGGACATCATCAATCGTCTTAGACAACAGGGCGCTAAATGGATCCAGCTGGACGAGCCCTGCCTGGTACTCGACCTTTCGAAAAAAGAGAAAGAAGCATTTGATTATGCTTACCGTGCTATATCCAATCGTGTAAGTGGTGTTAAAATATTGCTTGCTACCTATTTTGAAGCCTTGCTGGACAACACCGGGCTGGCCCTAAGCCTTCCTGTTACTGCACTTCATATAGATTTGGTACGTGCACCTGAGCAACTGGATGAAGTGCTTGCACTGATTCCGGACAGCCTGCAACTTTCTTTGGGTGTAGTAGACGGACGCAATGTTTGGAAGAACGACTATGAAAAGTCTTTAAGCCTGATCAATAAGGCTATTGAAAAACTTGGAGCAGACAGGCTGATCATCGCACCTTCCTGCTCATTATTGCATAGCCCGATCGATCTGGATCTGGAAACGGCAATTGATCCTGAGATCAAAAACTGGATGGCATTTGCCAAACAAAAATTGACTGAAGTAAACGAAATCCGCCAGATTGCCGAAGGCAATACGACTTTACTGGAAGCCAACAAAGCCGCCATCGAAAGCAGGCGTAGCTCAAAAAAGGTGCACAAACAAGATGTTAAAAACCGTATTGCGACAATAAATGATGCTGATGCGACCCGTCAAAGTGCATTTTCTGTACGCCAGCGCTTACACCAGGAGCGTTTTAATTTTCCTGCATTCCCAACAACTACCATCGGTTCATTCCCCCAAACTGATGATATCCGTCAATTGCGTGCGAAATTCAAAAAAGGTGACTTGAGCCAGGAACAATATGATCAGGCGATAGCGCAGGCAACTGTTGAGGCCATCCGTTGGCAGGAAGAAATTGGCCTGGACGTACTGGTACATGGCGAGTTTGAGCGCAATGACATGGTAGAATATTTCGGCGAGCAGCTGGATGGTTTCCTGTTTACCAAAAACGGATGGGTGCAGAGTTATGGCAGCCGTTGTGTAAAACCACCTGTTATTTATGGTGATGTGAGCCGTCCGGCAGACATGACGGTACGCTGGAGCAAATTTGCTGCTGCCCAGACTGACAAACCAATGAAAGGTATGCTGACCGGTCCGGTAACAATTTTGCAATGGTCATTTGTGCGCGACGATCAGCCTAGAGATATAACTACCAACCAGATCGCTTTTGCCATCCGCGATGAGGTTGTAGCTTTGGAAGAAGCTGGTATCGGGATTATCCAGATCGATGAGGCAGCTATCCGTGAGGGACTGCCATTGAGAAAGGCAAAGCACCCGCATTACCTGGACTGGGCAGTGAAAGCTTTCCGCATTACTGCCAGTGGCGTACAGGATAAAACACAGATCCATACGCACATGTGCTATAGCGAGTTCAATAACATCATTGAGCATATCGCGGCTATGGATGCCGATGTGATCACCATTGAAACTTCGCGTTCTCAGATGGAACTGTTGCAAGCCTTTGCCCATTTTGAATATCCGAATGAAATAGGTCCTGGGGTATACGATATCCACTCACCACGTGTGCCAGGTATAGAAGAAATGGCGTCACTTTTGGCAAAAGCAGCGGATTTGCTGCCTGTGCGTAACCTTTGGGTAAACCCGGATTGCGGACTTAAAACACGTAAATGGCCGGAAACCAAAGCTGCACTGGAAAACATGGTGGCAGCTGCCAAACAGGCAAGAGCGCAAATCGGCGTAGAAGGAATTGTCTGATTTCAGAACTGCGGGTGAAATAAGCCCGCAGTTTTTAGTATTTTGCCATAGGGAAAAATTAGACAGGAAGATTTATGAAAGCAATTGTTATAAAAGAGTTTGGAGCTGCGGATAAACTGGAGATTTCCGAAATAGAGAAACCTCAGATCAGCGACGATCAGGTATTGATCAGGGTAAAAGCTGCAGGGATTAATCCTGTGGATACAAAGATCAGATCCGGAGCACACAGATCTGCTAAAACACTTCAGCTGCCAGCAGTTTTAGGTAAGGATGTAAGTGGGGTAATTGAGCTGACCGGTAAAAATGTGCAGGGATTTAAGGTAGGGGACGCTGTTTTTGGCTGCGCAGCTCAAACTTATGCTGAGTATGTGGCTGCCAGCCCTGACCTCATTGTAAAAAAACCGGAAAATATTACTTTTGAAGAAGCTGCGGCAGTTTCTTTGGCCGCACTTACGGCCTATCAGGCCATTCATGAGCACCTTAAAATCAGGTCCGGACAGCATGTTTTAGTCCAGTCTGCAGCCGGTGGCGTTGGCCATCTGGCTGTACAGTTGGCCAGGATAGCGGGTGCTGTTGTTAGCGGGACAGCTTCAGGCAGGAATATCGGTTTTATAAAAAGTCTTGGTGCAGATCAGGCAATTGATTATAAAAATGAGCGGTTTGAAGAGGTTGTGAAAGATCTTGATGCAGTATTAGATACCATGGGTGGCGAAATTTTGTACCGGTCCATTCAGTGTGTTAAGCCCGGCGGAACAGTTGTCTGTTTGCCCTCATCTACAAAAGACGATCCTAAGGCCATTCAGTATGCACAGGAGCGTGGGGTATCGTTAATATGGTTTATGATGGAGCCTAAAAAGGAACAATTACAGGAAATCTCGGACTTGCTGGCAGCCGGCCAATTAAAAGTATCGGTTGAAAAAGTTTGGCCAATGGAAAGTATCGTCCAGGCCCACCAGGAGATAGAGGCCCATGGCGTGCGCGGAAAATTAGTGGTCCGGATTGCTTAAGCTGGTTTCCTTTTACTCGTTAAATATTTCCTGACAGGAATATCATAAACTACCATCACCAGATAGGCAAATCCAAGCAAAAGAATCATCCCCGCTGCAATAACGAGTGTTAATTGTGGTGTTCCGGGTTTGTGACTGGTGTAGTAGTTGAAGAACATCCATATGGCTGCATAATGTGTCATGTACAGCGGATAAGATATTTTTCCGAAGAATGCACACAATTTTTTAAGGCTTGCTTTAAGGTTTGCACCTGCACCCAGGGCAACCAGTAAAGGGAAATAAAGTATTACCACCATGGGTTCAGTTAACCAGTTCCATTGGTTAAATGGCAGGAGAAAAGCGAGCAACAACAGTACCGAAAGGCCTGCAAAACCCAGTTTTGATTTAATGATCCAATTGGAGCGATAGACGAGCATTCCCGCTAAAAAGGAATAGGAAATTCTTGCACCCCCATCCCAGAAATTTTCGCCTGCCCATCCGCCCATTAAAGAACCACCGGCACGATGGCTCACAAAACAAAGCATTACTGCAGCAAGTATGGTGAGTATCAGCAGATAGCGGCGGCTGAGCCTGCAAAGAATGAAGGCATAAACAATATTGGCTATGTACTCCCAGAATAAGGACCAGGCAGGGGCATTTAAGCCGAACAGGTTAAAAAAACGTTCGGTAATTACAGGGTAGGGAATGAGCAGGATGGAACACAGAAAAATCAGGAAAATTTTTCCTGTGCTATAGAGTTCCGGGCTACCGCCAAAAGGGTCGAACAGAAATGCCAGTAAACCTAAAACCGAACCGAAGATCACCAGGGGGTGTAGCCTGATCAGCCTGGACTTAAAAAATTCCTTGATTCCCATTTTTCCGATCCGGTCGTCATAGGCATAAGCAATCACAAATCCCGACAGGCAGAAAAAGAAGTCGACCGCCAGGAAACCATGTGCAATAAAGTTCTTTTCAGGGAGATAAGCCACTTCCATAAAATGGAAAAACACAACGGCCAGGGCAGCTATACCCCTTAATCCGTCAAGGATCTCAAAATGTTGTTTGGTTTTTAAAATTTCGGGGTTTAGTTCTTTTGTGGTCATTCTTCTTCCAGGTAAATTTCATGCACTAGAAACTTTACTCCTTTTATTGGTTCAAGCAATTCGGTGATGTCTTCAGCATCAATATGGTAGATGGTTTCTCCGGCATCTGGAATTTCAGAATTGGGAATCAGTTCAAAAAACTTAACGGGCAAGTCTGTATCCAGTTCAACAAGTTTAATGTAACTTACGCCATTGGCTTTCCAATCCTGCAAAATCTGTCCGTTAAATTGAACATAAGGGTTTCTGTTTTCATTTTCCATAACGTAAAGGTATAGCTATTTAAACAGATTGCTGATCTTGTCATAAGACAGGTCCGTATAATCTTCGATGTATAAGCTGCATGGGGGAAGTTCTGCTTTGGAATGTGAACTGAGTACGCCAACTACTTTCATGCCCGCATTTAATGCGGCAGAAACGCCGGAAAAGGAATCTTCAAAAACGAGGCAGTTTTCTGGTAAAACACCCAGGTTTTTGGCAGAACTTAAGTATACTTCAGGATCGGGTTTGTGTTTTTTAACATCTTCGCTGGCCAGGATAGAGCCGAGCTGTTCGCGGATGTCGATCTTACCAAGGATCAGCTCCAGATTGGCATAGGGGGCAGAGGTTGCTACACCAAGTTTTACCCCATTCTGAGCTAAATCAGCTATGAAGGCTACAATTCCTGCAATGGGTTCTATATGTGGTTCATAAATTTTTCTGAACAAGCCTTCTTTTTCCTGTTCCATTTGCGAAAGTTCATCTCCGGATACAGGTCTTTTAAAAAAATGACTGAGAATGTAGCTGTTGCTTTTGCCGTACATATGCTGTGCAAATTCCTCGTCGGTAGGGTTAAGGTTATGGCCTGAAAAAAATGTACGGAAAGCGAGGGAATGATAGGGATTGGTATGGCAGATCACACCATCCATGTCGAAAATGACAGCAACTTCTTTATTCATGCCGCAAAGGTAGCATGAATTTATATCTTTTCATACCTGAGCACATAACTGCGGTACAAATGGCTTAACCTGAATGTGCTTTCTAAGGCGATCAATGCAACAGCCGGCAATACAATCAGTCCGAAAATATCCAGCTTCCAGAAAATAAAGGCCAAAAGCACAATTAACCTGATACATTCCAGGTAATAGATCCATTTTTTTTGTTCCATTAATGCACCGCAATTGATTAAGGTAAGTAAAATGAAACAAACGATAAATGATTTGTCGTCTGAACCCAGATTGCCATAAGCTGCTGTAATGAAAGTGAGCAATGCGATACAAAGTGTAAGCTGAAGATCTAAATAGGTTTTGAATTTAAAGCGGTATGCCGAAACAGGTTTATGCTGAAGGTACTTTTTTTCGAGCGCCGGACGGATATCCTGGTCCATTGCAGCCGGACTGCCGAACAGGATACGCATTTTAGCTTTAAAACCCACAGCGCGCCTGCAGGCCTCGGCCATTTCCAGGTAATAATGAAAATGCTGCCATAAAAAACTATAGCTTTTTATTGGGTGTGTAAGCCCATATCTGGGAGCCTCTTCTTCCTGCTGGAAAGTTCCGAACAATTTATCCCAGAATACAAAAATATCGCCATAGTTCTTGTCTAAATATTTTTCATCGCTGGCATGATGGACACCATGCAATGAGGGGGTAATCAATATTTGCTCCAACCAAGGTAGTTTTCCGATCAATTGGGTATGGGTGAAAAAAGAATAGGCACCATGGACTATCAGGATGCTGATGACCATTGCCGGCTGAAAACCCAGTAGTGGGATGAAGCACCAGAAAATATTTCTGATCAGGGCTTGAAAAACAGTAATCCTTGCAGATACGGTAAGGTTAAACTCTTCACTTTGATGATGTACAATATGGGCGGCCCATAAAAAATTTACGGTATGTCCCAGCCGGTGATACCAGTACCAGACCAGATCGGTGGTAAGGATGAGCAATATCCATACCCACCAGGTATTTGGAATGTTAAATAAAGCATAGTTTTTATATACCCAGTAAAACAGGCTGTAAAAACTGGCAGAAATAAATAAATTGAGCAACCTTTCGGCAATACCAATACTTAAATTGGAAATGGAACCTTCATACTTAAATACACTTAGCTTGTTCAGCCTGATGGCAAGCTGATATTCTAAAAAAAGAAAAATAAAAAAAGCAGGAATGGCAAAAGCCAAATAGTTAAGCTGGATCATCATTTACAATTATCAGTAATGCACTGTGTTGAACAACAGATGGTTAATTAAAGCCAGGCCATCCGGCCCGGCTTAATGAACAAAACTTAGATATATACCAAAAGATCTAAAGTTTTAGCTAAGATATAAATATAATCTACTAAATTAGTAGTATTTAAAAATAAAGTATACTATTTTTGTAGTTTATATTTCAACCTATTGTTAAACAGCTATTTAAAATCTTTTGGTGTTTAATTTTACGAATAACTTTAGCTGTTGTGTAGTTCTTTGCAGGAAAACCAGCTTACCCGAGCGGATCAGGTAACTTATAATTAGTGCGATCAGCATAGCTTTATTTAACTAATCCGGCAAAACGCTGATAAAAGGCAGTAGGGCTGTTTTCGTGCTTGGGTTCATATTTACCTGCAATAATTGGCAAATAGATCACCCTTCTGCGGCTCTCTTCCCCAATAACCGACGATTGTGCTACACGGTGCCAGAGCCGGCCATCATGTATGGTCAGGTCGCCCGCCTGGGGTGTAATTGCCATTTCATTTGCATCGGCCTTATTGTCTAAAAAATACTTTTTGCGGAAGAGCATCTGGTATAAACTCTGTGTATGTGTGCCAGGCAATACCCTTAAACCTCCCTGCTCTGGTGTTAGTGTGCTCAGGTGTATGCCAACATTGAGCATCGGGTTTAATTTCTGGCCATGAAAAATATCACGCAGGCCATCTGTATGCCAACCCATCTGTGTAAATTTACTTTCATGCCCGTTTACATAGTGGTTCAATACCATTCCGTCCTTTTCTTCGGTACCTAACCTGGCGCCGGGACCAATAAGGTCCAGCAATACCTCAAAACGGGGGTCTTTTGCCAGTTCTGCAAACAACTGGTGGTGTTGGTTAACAAAAGCAAAGCGCTGTACAATTGGCGAGCCGTCCAGGTCTTTACCGTATTTTATAGGTATGCCATTTACTTTCTCACGCTGTTCTTCAAGCCATTGTTTTTGTACTTTTAAAGAGGCGTTGATGATGTCGTTTACAGTTTCCGGTTCGATAAAGTTTTTGAAATGAATAAAACCGTTTTTATTGAAAAAATATTTTTGTTCAGTAGTAATCGTATTGCCCAAAGCAAATTTGATATAGGAATTGCCCATGATCTGGAAATTTTAAAATTAAAAATGTTTAAATGAGTTCATCTGCGGAGGTAGGCAGATGTTAAAGGTAATTGATCAGTAGATGAGATCCTGATTAACAACAACAGCAACAACCTATGCCTTTTGGAAGACACATTCGCATGGTAAATGCGGTATGGATTGGGTTGTTTATAGTCATTTAAATAAAGTCTACTTGTTTAGTAGACTTTACAAAAGTAGTAAAATAATTTTATAAACAAATTTATTTGAAAATAAATTCTATCGTTTGTATAAACCAGCTGTAATCCGCTCAATAAGGGCCTTGGGTAAATATTGGGCACCATAAGCTGACAGTTTGTTCAGGAAGCCGGGAATAATTTCAGCTTTCTTATTGAACATTCCCTTTAATCCTGCCTTTGCTACAACTGCTGGTTGCATGTTAAATTTCTCGGCAAGATCTGCAAGGACATCAAGGCCCGCGCGGTTAGCAAAACCGGTGTCGGTAGGGCCCGGACAAAGACAACTTACCGAAACTGTTGTTTTTTTAAGCTCATACCTTAATGCCCGGCTATACGAAAGGACAAATGATTTGCTGGCGGCATATAAAGCCAGGGTAGGTACCGCCTGATAGGCTGCAGTACTTGAAATATTTAAAATATAACTTTGCTGCTGTTGTTTTAATACGGGAAGTAAATGATAAGTCAGGCTAATGACAGCATCGATATTTAATTTCAGCATAGCCATTTGTTCATGGAGTTCCAGGTTCCCGAAATCGCCCCATAAACCAAAGCCTGCATTGTTGATCAGTATCGACAACCGGTCAGTTTGCTGCGCGCACCAGGCTGCCACCAGTTGGGTTGAATCTGTTAAAGAAAGGTCGGTAGCCAGATAACTTACTTTAACCTGAAATTGTTCTTTTAACAATTTGGAGAGCATACGCAGTTCGGTTTCGGAACGTGCGATCAACAAGAGCTGATATCCGGACCTGGCCAGCTCAATAGCCATGGATTTACCAATACCTTTACTTGCACCTGTGATTAAGGCATACTGTTCCATATCAAAACCTTTTAGGGCGGGTAAAATAACAATAAATTATCATCAATTTGTAAGCTTTAATGTGTTTTAGGAAATTGAATAATCCTTTTCATTGGCCAGTTGTCTTAGTGTTATGGTAGAAAAATAATCCTGGTACTAATGAAAACTTCAAATTTTAAATTGTCAATAATTGCCGGATGCATGGTATTGATCAGCGCATTTACGGTGAATGAGGCGCTGGCCCAAAGGCCTTCAAGAGGTCAGAGTGGGGGTGGCCGACCTTCAGCAGGAGGTAGTACTGGTTCCAGGCCGCCCAGGCCAAGTGTGGGCACGCCGTCCAGACCATCAACTCCTTCACACGGACATATTGGCCGGCCGCCAGTGGTTGTGCGTCCGGGATATCGACCCGGCTTCAGGCCTTACCGCAGGCCATATTATGGATACTATAACTTTTACAGGCCATATCTGGGTTTGAGCATCAATGTTCTGCCTTATGGTTATTATCCGTTTTATTTTGGCGCAGACCAGTTTTATTATTCCGGGGGCTTGTTTTACAGGCAATACGACAACAATTATAAAGTAGTAGTGCCACCGGTAGGTGCCCAGGTGCCAAGCATTCCTTCAGATGCTAAAGAAGTAGTGATCAACGGACAAACCTTTTATGAGTATAAAGGCGTTTACTACAATGCTGTACAGGATGCCAATGGTAAAACCGTGTATGTGGTTGCCGGAAAAGATGGGGTGCTGAATACCGATAACATTGCAGCCGACAGCAATAGCGGTCCGCAGGTTGGGGACATAGTAGACCAGCTACCTGATGGGTACCGCGAGGTATTTATTAAAGGGGAACAGTACTACGTTTCTGAAGATGGGGTATACTACGAGAAAATTGTTACCGATGGGAAAGTGAGCTATAAGGTAATTGGCCTGGGGAACTAAACGATCTATTCATACCTGAGCGCTTCAATCGGATCCAGTTTGGATGCTTTAAGTGCGGGGTAATAACCAAAAAATATACCTGTTAAAGCACAGACCAGGAAGGAGATCACAATAGAAAATTCAGAAATTACAGTTGGCCAGTTCAACCAGGCGGGAACAGCTATGGCAGCAGAAATGCCAAGCAGCACCCCGATCAGGCCACCTGTAACACTGATTACTATGGCTTCAATTAAAAATTGCAGTAAAATATCAATGCCCCTGGCCCCGATCGACATCCTCAACCCAATTTCGCGTGTCCTTTCGGTTACAGAAACATACATGATGTTCATGATACCGATTCCGCCAATTACCAGCGAAATACTGGCAACTGCGGTTAACAGGGCAGTCATCATGCTGCTGGTCGAGTTCATCATGGTCATCAGTTCAGCCTGTGTCCTTACCTGAAAATCATTTTCTTCACCGGGCCTGATTCTATGTGTGTCTTTTAAAATGCTGGTTATTTCTGCTACAGCGGCATCAGAGGCAGCTTCGCTGGTGGCTGATGCGTAAATCTGATTGAAGTAAATAGAGGAAGTAATCCTCTTCTGTACAGTGGTATAAGGGGCTATGATGATGTCGTCCTGATCCTGACCGAAATTACTGGTGCCCTTTGGTACTAGGGTGCCGATGACCTGGAAAGGGATTTTGCCAAATCTGATGATCTTTCCGATCGGGTCATCCCCATTGGGAAACAGATTGTCGATCACTGTTTTGCCAAGCAGGCATACTTTAGCCGAAGACCTGATGTCCTGGTCGGAAAATATTATACCGTCTTTCACTACAAGTTTTCTGATGTCAAGGTATGCGGGGCTTACACCCTGGATGCTTGTTGGCCAGTTGTTGGGGCCACTTATCGATTGTCCGCTTGAAGAGACCAGCGGAGAAATTTCTGCAATATTAACAGCATTCTTTTTCAATGCCTCTACATCTTTAAGGGTCAGTGTTTTAAAACTGTTGCCCATCATACGTGCGCCACCTGGTACATTGCTGTAAGGCATAATGGTAATCATATTAGAGCCCATACTTGCCAGGGAAGCATTAATGCTCTGTTTGGAACCCTCTCCGATAGACATCATGGTAATTACCGAAGCTACCCCTATAATAATTCCCAGCATGGTGAGTAATGCACGTAGTTTATTGCGTTGCAGTGCTTTAATGGCTAATCTGATAAGGTTGATGAACTTCATGGCTTTAATTTAATAATCGTCTGTTTGAGGGAGAGCTGCAAGTGCATCCTTTGCCAGTCTGGTGTTGTTATTGATGGAATCTTTTTGTACCCTGCCGTCCTTTAGCATTACGGTCCTGCTGCTGAAAGCAGCAATATCTGGCTCATGGGTAACAAATACAATGGTCTTGCCATTCTGGTTCAGTTCCTGCATCAGTGACATGATCTCGTAGGATGTACGGGTATCCAGGTTACCTGTGGCCTCATCTGCAAGAATCATCACTGGTTCATTGACCAGGGCCCTGGCAATGGCCACACGCTGTTGTTGCCCGCCCGACAGCTGGTTGGGCATATGGTCAAACCTACCATCCAGTTTCACAGCCTGTAATGCAGCAATTGCCCTTTCTTTGCGCTCTTTATTCCCAATTTCAGGATTATACAACAGCGGAAGTTCCACATTTTCAAGGGCCGAGGTGCGGGGCAGTAAGTTATAGGCCTGAAACACAAACCCAATCTTATGGTTCCTTAATTTGGCCAGTTCATCTCTGCTCAGTTCCTTCACATTTACCCCATCCAGCAGGTAAGTGCCTTCTGTTGGCTTGTCCAGGCAACCCAGCATATTTAATAAAGTGGTTTTGCCCGATCCGCTGCTGCCCATGATGGTTAAAAACTCACCCGAATCCACATCAAAAGAAACTCCTTTTAAAGCCCTGACGGTTTCAGTCCCCATAATAAACTCGCGTTTTACATCGTGTATTTCCAGGATCTTGCCACTCATCGTCTGCTTCCTCCTCTTCTTTGCGGCATAAAAGGACTGGTGGCTGCTGCGGCCGGCGCTGCGGTTACACCCCCCTCCATTCCGTTAATTACAATATCATTTTGTGTAAGCCCCTCCAGTACTTCTACATGGGTATTGTCGTTTAAACCTGTTTTTATCTTTTTCTGGATAAGCTTCTGTCCATCCAATACCCATACATATGAAGGTTCGGTCATGACTGTTTCTCCATTTGCTTTTCCTGCCGTTTTATCTCTCCTGGGCTTGTTGCTTCCCGTTTTATCGCCTCTTTTTTTGTGGGGGAGCGGAATAATCTCATAATTTTTCAATGAAGCCGAATCCGGCCTGAACTTTAGGGCCTGGGCCGAGATCAGTAAGGCATCATTCACTTCTTTTGTATAAATGATGATGTTTGCCGTCATCCCTGGTTTTAATTTCTTGTTGTCATTTGGTGCATCAATTAAGGTAGCATAGGTCACTACGTTTGAGGATATAGAAGGTTGTAAACGGATGTCTTTCACTGTCCCGTTAAAGGTATCATCAATAAAAGCATCAACGGTAAAGGTAGCACGTTGTCCTTTGGCTACGTTCCCTATATCGGCCTCATCTACTTTTGCCTGTACCTGCATTTTAGTGATGTCTTTAGCAATGGAGAAAATGGTTGGCGTATTAAAACTTGCTGCCACAGTTTGACCAATACTTACACTCCTGCCCAGTACCACGCCATCTATAGGCGAGTAGATTTGTGTAAAAGAAAGGTTCCTTTCGGCAGATCTTAACTGGGCCCTGGCATTGTTTACGCTTGCAGTAGCTACCTGAAGGTTATTTAATGCCTGGTCGTAGTCTGCCCGGCTGATCGAACCCGTTTCAAACAGTTGTTTTTGCCTGTTAAAATTTGCCTGCTGGTAAGCCTGGTTACTTTGTGCCTGTGCCACACTGGCCCTGGCCTGGTCAACCGTTGTCTGGATCAATGTTTTGTCAAGCTGGGCCAGCAACTGTCCTTTTTTAACTGTAGAATTGAAGTCGGCATACAGTGCCGAAATGGTTCCGGAAACCTGGGTACCTACAATAACCGTGTCCACGGGCTGCACGGTTCCGGTAGCCGTTACACTCGAAGAAATTGGCCCTATAGTCGGCTTTTCCTGACTAAGTACAACCGGTTGTTCTTTTGTCCTTAAAAAGAAATACCATATCAGTCCGAGTACAACGATAACTGATGCGATAATTAAAATGGTTTTTCTAGACTTCATGGTTACAATTTTATAGGTGTTCCGAGGTAAAATTCATAGATTTTTGCAGCCAGTGCCGCATTGTATTTGGCCTGTATATAAGATTGCATAGCCTGTACATACAGGTTTCTTTGCTGATAGAACTCAACAATATTTGCAGCACCAATTTTTAATTCCTGATTGGCAATGCGGAATACTTCCTGATTATATTTTAGCTGTTCGGCAGCAGATAAGTATTGGCTTTGTGAATTCTGCGCATTGATATAGGCGCTTTCAGTATTTAATGCCAGCGTAGTTTTTGTGTTTTCCAAAGTCAGCTTTGCCTGGGCAATGTCAATTTTCGCTTTGGCCACATTGGTCTTGTTCTGCCGGTTGGTAAAAATCGGGACCGATAAAGTGAAGCCGACCTGCTGGTTAAAATTATTGTCAAATTGCCTGAATACATTGTAATTCGGATCTCTGGCATAACTGCTGCCGATACCCGCACCGAGTGTTAATGAAGGCAGATAACCTGCTCTGGCCTTGCTGAGCCCCAGGTCGGAGATCTGTACACCCAATTCGGCATTTTTTACTTCCGGGCGGTTTTGAAGGGCATATTGCTGAACTGTGTTTAGATCTGTTATATTTTCTACAGAAAGTATGGTATCGGGTTTCACAATGTCGAAACGTTTTGAATCAGGAAGTTGCAGCAATTGTTTAAGTGTTATTTTATCTTTTCGCTCAGCATTTTCAGCTGCATTCAGGTTATACCTGTCGCCCGCCAGCTGGGCCTCAAACTGTGCAACAACTTTACGTGCTACCGAACCTGCTTTAAACTGGCGCTGGGCCTGGTCAAGCTGGGCTTCGGAAGTTTTTACAAGGTCCTGGTTATAGATAATACTTTCCTTATCTACCAGAATGTTCAGGTAAGCCTGGGTAATCTGTAAAGTAATGTCGTTTTCCTGCTGCAGTATGTTAAAATTGGCAGCCTGGACAGATAAGTCCTTTTGTTTGATGTCAGTTTTAAGGTAGCCACCTCTATAGAGTGTCCATGAAGAATTTAAACCTACTGATCCGGAGTAATTGAGCGCATTTCCATTGGTAGCTGTAGCCTGGTTATAATGGTTAAAGTTCTGCGAAGCCGAGCCATACAGGTCCGGCAGTAAGGCCGATTTGGCCAGCAGCTGATCCTGTTCTGCACTTTGTTTGTCCAGCTGCAGGCTCCTGATCTGAATGTTGTTCTCTTTAGCATATTGCAAACATGCTGCAAGGTCCCAGACCGGCGGCAAAACTTTTGATGCAGTATCCTGGCTGAAGCCTGGCAGACTAAATCCGCTAAAGCATAAAAGCAGCAGAATTTTCATGGCTATTCTTGACATATCTGTATATAAAATCTAGATTGACTGATCAAATCAACAGCAATTTGGCGGCTAAAAAAAATGAGATAGACCAGTATTGGAAATATACCGACCGGGAGCGCTTAAGTATCGACGGAAAGATTTGCAGTTGTCTCATAAGGTTAGTTACCTTGTACACATCTAACAAAACATTAATTTTAAGTAAATGTTTGCAGTAACAAACCGTTCCTATATAGCCGTCTTACTCCATCTGTTTTCATGGCTTTTATTTGCTTTTGTGCTCCTTTTTCATCAGCC
The DNA here is from genome assembly GCF_000023825.1 of Pedobacter heparinus DSM 2366. Classification (NCBI taxonomy): domain Bacteria; kingdom Pseudomonadati; phylum Bacteroidota; class Sphingobacteriia; order Sphingobacteriales; family Sphingobacteriaceae; genus Pedobacter; species Pedobacter heparinus. Next base: position 3,733,313 of record NC_013061.1, on the reverse strand, counting down.
TTTATCCTGGAACATCCATGTCCCCTTTGAGTTCTGGGTCAAACAAAGCTGCGTATTGCTCATGCTGATCATCGTATTTTATATGAACAGCCAGTTGTTTGTGCCCCGGTTGCTCCTGAAAAACAAGATCCTTATTTATGTCCTTGTTATTCTTGTTATCGCAGTGCTGGCCGGGCCGCTGATAAAAATGGTCGACAATGCCTTGAATTTACCCGGGCTGATGGATCGGGCTTTTAGTGAAATTGGTATTCAAAGGCCTCCGAAACGCTCGGGCAGGATTGATGTTTTCCTGCTGATGATGACCTTGTTTATGGTCGGGATCAGTACCAGTGTAACCCTGATCAGGAAATGGCAGGCCGATCAACAGGGCCGGGAAGCATTGGAAAAGGAAAAGATAGCCTCCGAACTTTCCTTTTTAAAGGCGCAGATCAATCCCCATTTCTTTTTCAATACGCTGAACAATATTTATGCCCTGACCCATGTTGATATTGAAAAGTCGCGTAAGGCACTGCATAAACTTTCAAGAATGATGCGTTACCTGCTTTATGAGACCCAAACGGGGAGTACCCCAATCAGTAAGGAAATTTCTTTTATTGTAGATTATATAGAACTGATGAAACTGCGCTTAAATGGGCTGACTACTGTGGTTTTTGAAGAGCCCGTATTAAAGTATGATCCCCCGATTGCCCCAATGCTGTTTTTGCCCTATATAGAAAATGCGTTTAAATATGGGGTTAGTACTACAGAACCATCGGTGATAGCTATTGTTATTGAATTAAAGGGGAATGAGCTGAGCATGACCATAAAGAACCGCGTATTTAACAATTATGCAGAAACTGCTGATGGCTATGGCGGAATAGGGCTGAGCAACACCAAAAGAAGACTTGAATTGTTATACCCGGGCAGACATAATTTTTCGGCTTATGAAACCGCTGGACCAGCTGAATTTATTGTTCACTTAAACCTTGTTCTTGATGATACTGAATTGCATAGCAGTAGATGATGAGCCACTGGCGCTGGGTTTGATCTGTAGTTTTATAGAACAAACACCTTTCCTGAAATTAAAGGGAAGTTTTTCGAGTGGTATAAAAGCACTGGAAACATTAAATGAACAAGACATAGACCTCATCTTTCTGGATATCCAGATGCCTGATCTGACTGGTCTGCAGCTGGCCAGAATGCTTGATGGCAGATCTGGAAACAGGAGGCCCAGGTTAATATTTACCACTGCATTTAACAATTATGCGCTTGAGGGCTATAAAGTGGATGCATTGGATTACCTGTTGAAACCCTTTGATTATGAAGAATTTTTAAAGGCAGCTGATAAGGCAAGGGCATATGCCGAAATGCAGCAGGCTGCTGCCCTGACAGGAAGTACTGCAGAACAGGAAGGATATTTATTTTTAAAAGTTGAATATCAGCTGGTAAGGGTTGCCATAAAAGACATTATTTATATTGAGGGCTTAAAAGACTATGTAAAAGTATACCTGGAGCATACCGATAAACCTGTTTTAACATTAACCAGTTTAAAGGCGCTGGAACAAAAGCTTTCTCCGAAAACATTTATGCGTGTGCACCGCTCGTACATTGTACAACTGGAAAAAATAACATCGGTAACTAAAAATGCAGTAAGCATTGGGGAGCTGAGCATCAGTATTGGCGATCAGTATAAGGAAGCTTTTAATGGGTATTTGAGTAAGTGGTTGTAAAAATAATGCAGTAGGGGGGATGGCAGGCTATCCTTGATAATTTTAAGAAATATTCAGAGGCCAACGCTTAGCAAAAACCGGGGTGTTCCTAATGGATGCCCCGGTTTTTGTTTTTTAATCAGTTTTTACATCAATAAGTGCGGCCAGTTTATTGAACATTTTGATCCAGCTTTGGTAAGCACCGGTCTTTTTAGCTTCCGCTTCATCTACAGTCTGGTGTATGGCAAGCTTGGTCTGCTGGCCAATACTGGTAAAAGTTACGGTAGTTAATATTTCTTCAGGCCATTCTTCCGGTTTTCCTGCTGCTATAGCGCGTACATCTTCAGCTTTTTCATTGCTGAGGATCATCGAAAAAACCAGTTTTTCAGGAAATATGACCTCCTTGTAAATACCTTTAATCCAGCAGGGGCCATGAACCGGATCGTGGATGCAGGAATGGAAACTACCTGTTTCCCGTACATCAATGGTTTTAAACTCTATGGTACAGCCGTCCGGGGCATACCAGTGCTTTAGCTGTTCAGGATCGGTCCAGGCCCTGAATACAACTTCCCTGGGCGCATCAAAAAGATGCGTAATGAAAAGTTCTTTTTTAGATTGTTCCATCATTTTTGTCTTTGGTTTGAATTTCTTTGAGGTAATTGTCCAGTTTTTCGAAACGGTTTACCCATAGTTTTTTGGATTTTACTACCCAGTCGCTCACCTCATCCAGTTTGTCCATTTTTACCTGGCAGTAGCGCTCCCTTCCTTTTTGGGTAATCTCTATCAGGCCGCATTCGGTCAGGATTTGTATATGCTTCGATATGGCCTGCCTGCTGATATCGAAGCTCTCGGCAACGGCATTGAGGTTTAAGGGTTCTGCAGCAATTTTCAGGATGATATCCCTGCGTATGGGATCGGCTATGGCCTGAAATACGTCTCTTCTTGTAATCATTATATGCAACTATTTGGTTGCAAATATAAATGCAATTATTTGGTTGCGCAAATTTTTTTGAAAATAAAATATACTGGCTGGAATTTTTACGATCTTCTGCTGAAAGGATAACAATACCCTATCAAATGGGATTAAATGGATGAGGTAAATTGGGTATAAATGAATAAATTGAACAGCGGCTTCTTGAGTTCACATAATTATCTTCGGGGAAAACCGAACCAACTCTAAAGATAATACGCCAAGAAATGAATGATAGCACTGGTAAAAAGATAAAAATGCTCAGGCGCCAGAAAAAGTGGGCACAAAAAGACATGGCAGGTATGTTAGATATTTCTGTTCCTGCGTATAGTAAAATTGAATGTGAAATTACCGACATCAACATTACCAGATTAATACAGGTAGCTGATGTATTGGGGGTAGAGCCCTGCACACTTTTGCCGGGCCATAATGGGGACGACCTGCTGAAAGAGGAAAATAAAAAGTTAAAGGAAAAACTACAGTATGTTGAAAAAGAGATGATGAACTTACAGGCAAAGCTCATCGGAATGTATGAAGCCCGATAAACCGCACTGTTAAAAAGATTTTCTGTCGATCATTAGAAAAGGATTTTCGATCCGCTTTGGTTTGTTTTTGATGATCATGTCTGCCATCGATCTTCCCATCTGTTCAAAATCTGTGGTAATGGTCGTAATCCCATCAGCAATGATGCTTTTGAGCGGAGTTTCGTTATAGGAAAGGATACCGATATCGCTACCCAGTTTCCATTTGTTCTTCCTGGCTGTCCTCATCAGTCTGACCAGGTCAATATCGTCCATAACAATGCAACAGTCAAACTGCTGCGGTTCATAATTAGGCGTATCCCTGATTACCATGGCCGGAAAATTTGTTTTTTTAAATACAGCAGTAAAGCCATTTACCACACCCTCAGTTTTAATGTTGTCGGGAAACAATAAGATCATCCGTTTATATTTTTTGAGCTGTTCAAAATGTAATTTCAGGATATCCGAAATGTCTTTTTCATAGTTCTGGCATACAGAGGGATAGATGTTGCCAAACTCATCCAGTCCTGAATCAAGAATATAGAGTTTTTTAGGGTCAAGTTGTTTTAAAATGCCTTCCGTTTTCTTGTTGATCTCGGGCATGATCACAAAAGTATTGTAGTAGGCTGCATGGTTTTGGACCAGTGTTTCAAAAACGCTGATGTTGTGATGGTGAAAATAAAGATCTACTGTAGCCTGGTTTTTGATCTGCCCGATAAAGGCATTGTACAACACTTCCCGGTAAGGGTTGAATGTACTGAGCAGCAAAAAAATATTTTTCTTTGCCTGTACATTTGTACTGGTCACAAAATATCCTTTTCCGGGAGTAGAATCGATAATCCCGGCTGTTTTCAATTCATTATAGGCCTTAAATATGGAGCCCCTTGCCAAAGAATGCGCCGCCGCTGTGGAATTTACAGAGGGTAACATATCCCCGTTTTTCAATACCCCGCTGGTTATGGCATCGTGAACAGATGCCACAATCTGTTTGTACAATGGCAATGATAAGGTATTGTCAATTTTTATGATCGCGTCATTGTCGTCCATCTTCCTCTTATTTCATGGTTTGGTATCCGCAAAAATAGACCATAATTATATTAAATTATAACGTTTAAGTTTTTAGGTTGCGCTGTTTAAATTCGGCCGGACTTACACCTGTATATTTTTTAAAGACTGTAGCAAAATACTGGGAAGAAGAAAAGTTGAGTTTAAAGGCAATTGCTGTCACCGATTCGCTGTCTTTTAATAAAAGCAGCTTTTTTGCTTCTTCAATCTTCGTCCGTAAAATATAATCTACAGGCGGCATGCCAAATTCTTTTTTAAACCAGCTTTTAAAATGGGAATCAGACATAAACAGCGCTTTCGCCAGCAGTTCTATGGGCAGGCTTTCATAAATGTTGTTGTGGATATAGTTTTTAATTTCCGAGATCCGGTCTGATTGTGCCCTTACTGGATTTTTTTGTGAATATTCAATTACTGTTAAAAGAAAGTTGCTGATCAGGTTTAAGGTATGAAGTTTATATAAAGGTTGCTGTACAGGCTCTTCATGCAGGGCAAACAGCTGGTCCAGCATTTTTTTCATAGCATCGCTTCCTTTAAAATGGCGTTCTTTTATGCCCAGCAGCTCTTTTATAAAAACAGCCGATTCTTCATTATCATAGTGGAGAAATTTTTCTTTTTCCGGGATCTGGACAATAAGCCAGTATAAAGTGCCTTTTTCTTCCGGGTGTTTGGCGGTTCCATGCGGTTCGTTGGGGAAGGTAATGAAAACATCGCCCCCCCTGATCTGGTATTCTTTCCCGTTTACCTCATATACCTGCATGCCTTTATCGCAGTAGCAGATTTCCATCATGCCATCATGTGAATGGGTTTCCAGCTCGCCATGTACATGTTTATAGGAATACCGGCCCAGTCTGACTTTTCCGTCAAGGTTAAACTTATTGAAAGTTATGATGCTCCTTTCTGTGGTGGAGCGGGTATCAAAGTCCGACATGTATAAAATTGTATGTTCCTACTAAATTGAAAGTTATGCTTGGGCTCAAGGGTTAAATTTGATTAAAATAATCCAGCAAATCAAACACGAGGCGCTGAATTGTAAAACCAAATATATACGTATGGACCCCCTGTACAAATTCATGTGCGGGCTTCACTACATTTTAAAATATATAATTATGGGAAAAACGTATTTATCTGCAGAACAGATAGCTTTTTTTAAGGATAATGGATACCTGACCGTTGAAGATATCATTACACAGGATGAAGTGGAACGTTATAAAACCATTTATAACGATTTCCTTACAAAAAAAATAGATGTGGGGGCAAACCGTTCAGACCTTGGTGACGGCCTGGGTAAAAATAAAACCAAAGAGAACATTACACAGATCATGTGGCCAAGCGATTTTGTGAAGGAACTGGTTGATATGCCCTTTCATCAGCGGGCACTGGCGATTAGTAAGGAACTGATCGGTGAAGACGCTGAAATGGATTTTGATATGCTGATCAATAAGGCCCCGCATACCAATACCAATACACCATGGCACCAGGACGAAGCTTATTGGTTAAATGTACCTGATAAGCGTGCTGTAAGCTGCTGGCTGGCATTAGATGAAGCTACTGTCGACAATGGTTGCATGTGGTTTGTACCTGGCTCCAATTTAAAAGAGGTGCGGCCACACCGTTTTGCAGGGAAAGAAGGAGGCGCGCTTACCTGTAATGCCAGCGAAGATGAAGGAATATACGTTGAGCTTAAACCTGGTTCCTGTACTTTTCATCAGGGCCGGACACTGCATTACAGCAGGGGCAATTCAACCAATACGAGCCGCAGGGCTTTTATCCTGAATTTCAGGCCTGCTGAAATGATTAGATATGAGCGTGAACGAGGTTTTGACCATGGGAGGAACAATGCAGGCGAGCGGAAATTAAAAAATGATGACTTTAAAAATTAATGTTAAAAATGTGAATTGCAATTTGGGTTTGGAACTGATATATATGTTGTTTATATTTATGTACCAGTATATACCAGTTTATTGTAGGAATGTGAACCAGCGCTTATGAGGATACTTTACTTTTGTACAACATGGGGACAAAAAATGAGGGGATGGGATGATTTTTTTACAAAGATCGTTGCACACGGTTATCAGGGTGTGGAAACTGATCTGCCAGCAGAGGGGGAAAGGGATGTATTTATGGATGGCCTGGATAAATATGGATTAAAGTTTATTGCCCAGCATTGGGAAACGACAACAGCAGACATGGAACTGCATAGGCAGCAGTATGAAGAAAGGCTGCGTAAGCTGGCCGCTTTAAAACCGCTGTTCATCAATTCGCATACAGGTAAAGATTTTTTTAGCCATGAACAAAACTGCAGTCTGCTCGGTATTGCAGAAAAGGTTACCCGGGAAACCGGCGTACAGGTGCTTCACGAAACGCACCGCAGTCGTTTTGCCTATGCTGCACATGTTACCATGCCTTACCTGCAGGAAAACCCTGCATTGCGGCTTACCTTAGATGTATCCCATTGGTGCGCCGTTGCTGAAAGTTTGCTTCAGGATCAGCCCGAGGCAATTGATATGGCCATAGCGCATACCGCACATATTCATGCAAGGGTAGGCTTTGCTCAAGGCCCGCAGGTAGCTGATCCCTCATTGCCGGAATATAAAGAAGCACTTGATTTTCATTTGAACTGCTGGGATAAGGTGATCCGTAACTGTAAAGATGAATTCCTTTGCATCACCCCGGAGTTTGGTCCTTTACCATATATGCCCATTGGCCAGCCGCCTGATCAGCAATGGAAAAACAACCTGTATATAATGAACTTATTAAAAACCAGATATCAGCTAAACCAATCATGATAAAAGAAACTAAAGTTGGAAATTACAGGTGGTTCATTTGCTTCATGCTCTTTGCAGCCACAACCATAAACTATTTGGACAGGCAAATTCTGGGTTTACTGAAGCCTACGCTGGAGAAAACTTTTAGCTGGACGGAAACAGATTACAGCCATATTGTGATGGCATTTACAGCCACTTATGCCATAGGGCAATTGTTATATGGAAAGGTAATTGATAAAATTGGCACCAAGCTGGGTTATACCATATCTGTAACGGTATGGAGTATTGCTGCCATGTTACATGCAGCAGTGCGGTCAACTTTTGGTTTCGTTGTAATGCGGGGCTTATTAGGCTTGGGCGAATCCGGTAATTATCCTGGAGGAGTTAAAACGGTTGCCGAATGGTTTCCTAAAAAAGAAAGAGCCCTTGCCGTTGGTATTTTTGACTCGGGTTCCAATATCGGAGCCTGTGTGGGGCCACTACTGGTGCCCTGGATACTGGCAGTTTATGGCTGGCAAATGGCTTTTATCATTACAGGGGCTTTAGGTTTTATATGGCTGGCTGCCTGGATGTCCTTTTACGAAATACCGGTTAAACAAAAAAAACTGAGCGCTGCTGAACTGGATTACATCAACAGTGATGAGGATGCGCTTACAGAAAATAACGATACCAGCACCGTAACCTGGAAAAAATTGTTGGGGCTTAAACAAACCTGGGCATTTATTGCCGGTAAGTTTTTTACCGATCCGATCTGGTATTTCTTCCTGTTCTGGCTGCCATCTTATTTTGCTACACATTTTCATCTGGACCTTAAAAAGCCAAGTTTGCCGCTGGTAATCGTTTATACCGGCACCATGATTGGCAGTATTGGTGGTGGATATCTTTCATCCTGGCTTATCAAAAAGGGCTGGCCGGTATATAAGGCCCGCAAGGTTGCATTAATGGTGGCAGCGGTATGTGTTATTCCGATCATAGCAACCCGGTATACTACCAATATGTGGTTTGTAATAGCATTAATTAGTCTTTCAGTAGCTGCAAACCAGGCCTGGAGTGCCAATATCTTTACCATTGTTTCTGATATGTTCCCTAAAAAAGCAGTCAGCTCTGTAGTTGGCCTGGGGGGGATGGCAGGTGCAATAGGTGGGGTATTGTTTCCGATGTTCATCGGTTTTATCCTCGATTTTTATAAAGGTGCCGGAAATATAGTAGCTGGTTATAACATCATTTTCCTGGTCTGCGGTTGTTCCTTCCTGGTCGCATGGCTGGTCATACACCTGCTGGTACCAAAAATGGACAAGGTTGAACTTTAATCAGAAATAGAAAATTAACATAGTTGATATATAAAAAATGAGTTTTATCAAAACAACTGAAATGCCATCTGTTTACCGTCATCTGGAAAAGATGTCGACCCCACAGCTATTGAACCACATCAATGATGAAGATGCTACTGTGGCAGTTACGGTACGCAGGTTGATCCCAACAATTGCGGGCCTGGTTGATGCGATGGCAGAAAGGATGGAGCAGGGGGGCAGGTTATTTTATATCGGTGCCGGTACCAGTGGCCGGCTTGGGGTGCTCGATGCCAGCGAATGTCCGCCTACCTACGGCGTATCTGATGATGTGGTGATCGGCGTAATGGCCGGGGGCGATGAAGCTTTACGTTTCGGAATTGAAGATGCAGAAGACAGCCCGGAACAAGGCTGGCTGGACCTTGAAAAATATAACATCAACGATAAGGATACCCTTATCGGGATAGCTGCAAGCGGCACTACACCTTATGTACTGGGGGCTTTAAAAACAGCCCGGCAGAAAGGTATCCTTACCGCCTGTGTGGTGTGCAATGCCGGTTCACCAATTGCGGGATATGCCGACTTTCCCATAGAGGCTGTAGTGGGGCCGGAGTTTGTAACCGGGTAGTACCCGCATGAAAAGCGGTACTGCACAGAAACTTATTCTGAACATGATCTCTACCAGTGTAATGATCCGTTTGGGAAAAGTGTTGGATAACCGCATGGTAAACATGCAGATCAGCAATGAAAAACTGGTAGACCGGGGTGTAAAAATGCTGATGGAGAAAACGGGGATCACAGACTATGAACAGGCAAAGGCCAGTCTTTTGAAATACGGGAACGTTAAAAACGCAATAGAAAAATTAAGGATATAATTATGGAGGCAACAGTAAATATAGCCAAGCCGGCAACAGGTGGTACCTATATCAAACAGGTAATGACCATTGGTTTTTTCTTTTTCATTTTTGGTTTTGTAACCTGGGTAAACGGAACATTGATCCCTTACCTGCGCATTGCCTGTGAACTGGAAGAGTGGCAGGCCTACCTGGTTACTTTTGCCTTTTATATTTCTTATACGTTTATGGCCCTGCCGTCCAGTAAAATATTGCAGGCTACGGGCATCATCAAAGGGATGCAGGTAGGACTGCTCATTATGGCTGCGGGTTGTCTCTTGTTTGTGCCGGCAGCCATGATGCGTTATTATCCGCTTTTCCTGTTGGGCCTGTTTGTTGTCGGAGCTGGAACAACTTTGCTGCAAACTGCTGTAAATCCATACATTACCAAACTGGGCGATCCTGCGAGGGCAGCACAGCGCATCAGCATTATGGGTATCTGCAATAAATTTGCAGGTATACTGGCCCCGATGATCCTGGGCGCTATTATCCTGAAAAATTCGGATGGCCTGCTGGCGGAACTGGAAAGTCTGGCCCCGGCAGCAAAAACTATGCGTTTGGACGAACTGGCCCAGGATGTGATCATGCCTTATATCGTTTTAACCATCGTACTTTGTGTAATAGCCTTTGGCATTAAATATGCCCATCTGCCCGAAATCGCCCCTTCGGAAGACGATCTGGCCATAAATCAGCAAGAAGAACTGGCCAATGGGGGCAAAAGCTATAACGGCATTTTTATGCTGGGCTTCACAGCTATATTTGTAACGGTAGGGGTAGAGGTTATTGCCGGCGATACCATCAGCAATTATGGTATTTATCATGGCGTACGTTTAGACGTGGCCAAAAGCCTGACTTCCTATACCCTCGCATCTATGCTTACGGGCTATGTTTTAGGGGCCCTATTTATTCCAAGACTGATTAGTCAGGAAAAGGCCTTTCTATATTCTTCCCTGCTGGGCGTATTGTTGACACTGCTCGCAGTATTTGTACCTGGCCAGGCCTCAATCGCTTTCATTGCCCTGCTGGGTTTTGCCAATGCCATGTTATGGCCTGCCATCTGGCCACTTGCCTTAAGGGGGCTTAGCGGTGCCTTACTGAACCGGGGCTCGGCCATTCTCATTATGGGTATTGCCGGAGGGGCTATTTTGCCGCTGGTTTACAGCTGGCTATCACATATTTCCAATAACCAGCTGGCCTACCTGCTGCTCATCCCCTGCTATCTTTTTAATGTGTATTACCAAATTTCCAGGACTAAAAAACAAGTATATCATGCTTAAACTATTCTTAATTATGCGGAATTATTTATTCATCCTACTGACCAGCATTTCAATCCTTACCCGGGCGGCCGATGTAGAGGTCACTACTTATGGAGCCAAAGGCGATGGACTTACTGTAAATACCACTGCCATTCAGAAAAGCATCGATGCCTGTGCAGCATCGGGTGGGGGTAAGGTAATCTTCCCTGCTGGTCATTTCATGAGTGCAACTGTAGTGCTAAAAAGTAATGTAACCCTTTACCTTTCCGACGGATGTACTTTAACCGGTGTTAAAGGTGCTGCCAATTACCCTTACCAGCAGGTCAGCATTCCATTTTATGGCGAAAACTGGGCAAAGCAGGCACTGATCTTTGCGCATAAAGCCGAAAATATAGGTATTGAAGGTCCCGGAACAATAGACGGACAGGGGGCAAGTTTTGAGATCAATACCATTAAAAAGCCAGACCGCTATATGAACAGACCTTACCTGATCTGGTTTGTAGCCTGTAAGAAAGTTAGCGTTAAACAGGTACACCTGCGCAATTCTGCTTTCTGGATGCAACATTACCTGGGTTGTGAAGATGTAGTGATCGATGGTATTTCTATTTGGAACCATTCCAATAAAAACAACGATATGATCGATATTGATGGCTGTAAAAATGTAAGGATCACCAATGTAAACGGCGATTCGGACGATGATGGCCTGACTTTAAAAAGTACTTCCAAACTCATTTCAGAGAATATAGTGATCAGCAACTGCGTGTTTAGCAGTCACTGTAACGGACTCAAGTTCGGTACCGAATCTACCGGTGGTTTCAGAAACGTTACCATCAGCAATATCGTCATCAAGCCTTCGGCACAGCTGACCACCATTTATGGTAAACCGGCCGGCAACAGTGGCATTTCACTGGAAATGGTTGATGGGGGCATTATGGAAAATATCAGTATCAGTAACGTAGTCATAGACGGGCCGCAGGTACCGCTGTTTATCCGCCTGGGCAACAGGGCAAGAAAACATACCGATAATGCCGCTGATCCGGGAATTGGGGTAGCCAGGAACATCCATATCTCCAATGTAACGGCTACAGGGGCCGATATTACCGGCAGCTCAGTCATCGGACTTGAAAATGCCATCATAGAAAATGTTTCTTTAAGCAACATCTCTATTTCCAGCTCTGGCGGGGCAAAGGCCGATGCCATGTTCCGTAAACTGGAAACCCTGGCCGATCATTATCCAGAAGCCACTATGTTTGGTCCACTGCCGGCTTACGGATTGTACGTAAAACATGTAAAAGGAATCCGCTTAAATGACATCAGGCTTTCTTTTACCGGTGATGACGAACGTCCGGCCATAGCCCTTGAAAATACAAGCGATTTTGAGCTTAGGGGGCTCAATATGGCCAGTACCGCCAATACAAATACTGCAGTTTATCTGAAAAATGTAGCGAACGGCTTTGTTACCGCAAATACTGTATATACACCTGCAAAGTATTTTATCTGGAAAGAAGGCGCTGTAGGCAATGTCTCGGTAAGCAATAACCAGCACCCGAAAATTAAATCAGTAAGCAACCAAACTACAAAAAAATGATAAGGGGAACTCATATATTGATCTTGCTCTTATTGCTGAACACTAAACTGTTTGCAGCCGATATCCCTGTTGTGCCCTATCCGCAACAGGTGCTGCAGGGAACTGCTCCGATAAAAGCGATCAAAAATATACCCCTTAAAGCAGGGGGTATTGATCAGGCCATGCTGAAACGTTTGGCGGATGTGACAAAATATATGCTGACAGGTAAAAAAACTGCAGCTGCTGTAACTTTAAGTTTAACCGGACGCGACAAAGAGACGGATGCAAGGATTAGGCCCTATGCCACTAAATTAAAGACCGACTGGAAAAAACAGATTGGGAAAGAGGGGTATGTGCTGATCCTGAACAATAAGGACCAGTTGCTGGTGGCCAATACCGAAACAGGATTGTTTTACGGATTGCAAACGTTAAAACAATTGCTGGATGCAGACTGGAATAAAGAGCTGGTGATTACCGACTGGCCATCTTTACCGCAAAGGGTGATGTTTGACGACATCAGCCGCGGCCCTATTTCAAAAGTTACTTATATCAAAGAGCAGATTGAAAGGATGGCGGCTTTAAAAGTAAATGGTCTGTCGTTTTATATCGAGCATGTTATCCAGACAAAATCATATCCCGATTTTGCACCGGCAGATGGTAAGCTGACCATTGCCGATGTGAAAGAGCTGGATGCCTACGCTGCAAAATACCACATGCAGCTGATTGGCAGTTTCCAGTCCTTCGGGCATTTTAACAATATTTTATCCCTGCCACAGTACCAGTCGATGGGCGAAACGTCTACCATGATCTCGCCCCTCGATCCCAAAGCCAGACAATTCCTGGAAAGTGTGATCACCGAGATGTGCGGCGCCTTCAGCTCTCCTTATTTCAATGTGAACTGCGACGAGACTTTCGACCTGGGCAAGGGCAAATCTAAAAAATATACAGATAGTGTTGGGGTAGCCAAATTTTATGCAGATCATCTTAAGTTTTTGTATGATGTGGTAAAAAAGAATGGGAAAAAACTAATGATGTGGGGTGATATTGCCCTTCAGCATGAGGAAATCCTGGATATGCTGCCCAAAGACATTGTTTACATGACCTGGGAATATGGCGATCCACAATCTTACAGCAAATGGATAGATCCTTTTGTAAAACGTAACCTCAGTTTTATGGTTTGTCCGGGTATTTTAAATACCAACAGGCTGTTCCCAGATCTGGCCATTGCCAAAGCCAATATCAATGGGTTTATTAAAGAAGGTTATGAAAAAGGAACCATTGGTGCTTATACTACCATTTGGGATGAGGGTGGCGACCAGCTGTTTTCGGAAGACTGGTATGGCGTTTATATGGCGGCAGAGAAGAGCTGGAACGTAAAATCAGTTTTAAATGATGGCTTCGATCTGCGTTATGAGAAGACAGCCTATGGAACTGCAAACGGGGCTTATGTAAAAGCCATTGGCAAACTTATGGAGCTGAGGGACCTGCCGCTTACCTATAACATGACCCATGAAATCTGGTGGCAGCACATTTTACCGCAAAACGGCGAAACACTTATCCTGAACAACAAAGACGTAGCCGAAGGTTTAAGACTGGTAAATGAAGCAGCACAGCTGCTGCAGAACGCAAAACCTAAGCGCCACCTTTCCGATCTGGCCACGCTGAAATATATTGTTGACCGGTACAAACTGCTTTTTGATACCAGGATACAGATTGCGGAACTTGCAAAATGGTACCAGCAGCAGCAGGGAAAACAGGTTGACGGTATGAACGAACGTATTGTTTCCTTAAAAGTGCTGAAAAACAGGTACGAGGCTATGGAAATAGATTTCCGTAATAAATGGAACGCTGAAAATCAGCCTTATACACTTGATTATGCTTTAAAACCCTATAAAACACGTATTGCTGCATTAACAGACCTTGAAAATAAACTGCTCTCCCTGGAAAGACCTGGCAAAGTTAATTCCTTGCCAGCGGCTGCTGCTGTCGGACTAAATGTGGTAGAAAGTGATCAGTATTATTTTAATTTCTGGTTGTTAAGCGGACCTTTTAAAAGCAAGTCGGGCGGATTCCCGCCATTTTTATATTCGGAAGAACAATCAGCAAACCATCCACCCAAACCTGGTGATTTTGCACAGTACAACAGTAAACAGTTTCGCTGGATGAAATACAATACCGACAATGGCGGTATCATCAATAAATTTAAAGACCTGGGCAGCAATGCCTATGTCTACGCCTTTTGTACCATTAGCACGGAAACAGCCGGACAGGTACAGGCATGGATCGGAAATGATTCAGCTGTAGAACTTTTTTGTAACAATAGTCCGATTGCTGAAGGCAATGCGGCAGCAAAAAACAACCCGGCCCTGCCTAAAGAAAAAGCTTACAGCCTGCCTTTAAAAGCGGGCAGTAATTATATCCTGTTAAAAGTAAAAAGCAGCAATGCCAATGCAGCATTTACTTTCAGATTAGACACTACAGAACCGGTAACCAATCATAAACATAAATATACCATCAATGCTAACCAGAACAGTCATGAAGCAGATTAGGATCCTGGCCAGTATAATCCTGGTCACTTGTGTTAGCGCTCCCAACCTTTCCTTTTCCCAGGTTAAAAAGGAAGAAATTGTAACTGCAATCGATCAAACGGCCAGTTGCATTGTAAACGTGATCCTGGATGAGCAGGGTAAATCACGTTGCGACTATAACCTCACAGAAGGCAAATGGTACCCCTATGAAGTGCCATGGCATACTGGTCAGGCCATCAATGCCTTGCTGGCGGGCTACAAGATCAGGGGCAATGAAGCCTGGTTAAATGCTGCTAAAAAAGCAGGTAATTACTGGATAAGCCTGCAGATTAAAGACCACCCTAAGTTAAAGGGCATGCTTGGTGCTACCCATGGCGATTTTATCGGCGATGATGTGATTGTGTTTGCTACCATATCTGACGGTACCCCGGGGATTTATGAACTGAGCCGGGTAACCAAAGATAAACAGTATGCAAAAGTGGCTACAGAAGCTGCGGGATGGATGTTAAAGCATATGTACGATGCGGAGAAGGGGATATGTTATGACAATGTAGACCTGAAAACAGGTGAAGTACAGAAGGAATACAGTCCCTTCTGGAAAGATAAAAAGGTGGGTGAACAAACTTTGTTTGATGTTTCCCGTCCTAACACAGAGGGCTCTTTATTTAAAGATGCATACGAATTTTCCGGGAACAAAGCCTTTAAAGAGGCCTTTATCAACCTTTGCAACAGTCTGCTGAAATTGCAGGACGAAAACGGGATCTGGTCCGACTTTATGCCCAATTTTAAAGATGTACATTCCTTTCATCCCCGCTTTAACCTTTGGTATGCCGAATCACTCATCGAGGCTTTTAAGCTGACCAAGGATAAAAAATACCTGGAAGCTGCGGCCAAAACTGCCCGTACACATGCTAAAGCGCAGCAAAAGGATGGCACCATGTATTACGACAATTATACAGATGGTAAAGCACCGGATAAGGGCTCAGTAACTGGTTCTGAAGTCGCCCTTTCCGGTATTGTATGGATGGAACTTGCTAAGCAGGGTTATAAGGAGTTTGATGCCAATATCGAAAAATCCGCCTATTGGCTGGTACACAACCGTTTTGCTGAAGACCACCCCGATAAAAACCTGAGGGGCCAGGTAATAGAGACCCGTACCAGGTCCAAGGGCAAGGTATGGCTGGTCAACCGGGATATCGGTACCAGTTTCGCACTTCGCTTTTTGAGCGATTACTATAAATTCAAATCATTCTAGAACTAACCAATATATCAACCAATAACCAAACCCAAAACAAAACTTGTCATGAAAAAATCTATTCTTAAATCATATCTCATGTGGATATTAGCGGTTATCATTTCCGTCGCAGGGATAAGTGTTCCTGCACATGCCCAAACCGTGGGCAACATCAGGGGTAAAGTGATCGATGAGCAAGGAGGCGCATTGCCCGGAGCATCTGTAAAGATCAAGGGTACAAATAAAGGTGTTTCCAGTAGTACCACTGGTGATTTTCAACTGAACGATCTGCAGCCAGGCAATTATGTAGTTACCGTATTTTATATGGGATATAGCCCTGTTGAAACCAATGTTGAACTGAAAGCCGGACAAACACTGGTACAAAACATCCGGCTGGTAGCCAGCAGTGTTGCTTTAAAGGGTGTTACAGTATCCGGGGTAATAGAAGGACAGCAGAAAGCCCTGAACCAGCAAAGAAATGCCGACAACATCAAGCAGGTGATCTCGGCCGATCTGATGGGACGTTTCCCTGATCTCAACGTAGCTGAATCGCTGCAAAGGCTTCCGGGTGTAACAATCGGCCGTGAGCAGGGTGAAGGCTCAACGGTACAGCTGCGTGGTACACCCGGTGGCTATACCAATATCAATATCAATGGCGAACAGATTATGGGTACGCAGGAGCTTGGCCAGCGTAATGCACAGCTGGACCTGATCCCGGCAAATGTGCTGGCCTCTATGGAGGTTATCAAAACCCTGACCCCTGACCTGGATGGGGATGCCATTGCGGGTGCAATTAACTTAAAAACACCTACTGCCATCAGTTTAAAACCACAGTTGTCGGTCGACTTAGGTGGTGGTTATAACAAGCTGCGCAACAATTCAAACGGCATTGGCAACATCAGCTTTGGCCGTCGTTATGGTGCAACGGATGATATGCCCAACGGTAAACTGGGGGTTACGGTATCTGGTAGTTATTACAAAACAAACAATGGCTATGATGAGATCAATGCACAGGCCTGGCAGAAAAAAGATTTTATTGGTAACAAGGACTCCATCTATTTCCCTACAGATATCCGTCTCGTTTATCTGGAAAATGAACGTACCCGTATGGGGGCAACCACCACCATCGATTATAGCTTTAGCCCAACTACTTCCATTGTGGCGAATTTAACCTTTAACAGTCTGGACAACGATGCTACCCGCTACCGCAAACGTACACGTATGCAAACCGCCAATACCACTTTTGCCAATGGTGTTTATACCACCACAAGAGGCAGGGGCTACAATGAGGTGCTGGACAGACAAATGCGAAACAGCAATATCAATTTCAGTTTGGAAGGTGAAACCATGTTAAGTAAGGTTAAACTAGATGGAGGAATATTTTTAACGGCTTCTAATTTTGATCAGCGTGCTGCGGCTTTTAATTATATTACCGGTAATGTTCCTTTAACGATTACCGATATATCTGGTGATTATATCCAGGCAACAGGTTCCACTGATGCCAAAAATAACGCAGCTTTATATAATTATAATACCATTGAAGCGAACGATTTTAAAACACAAGGCCGCAATGTTGTCGCACGCTTAAACCTTACTTATCCCTACAAAATAGGAGATAATGATGCTTATTTTAAAATGGGTGCAAAAGTAAAAAGGATGAGCAACAAGCGTTTCAGACCCTCAAGTACATTTGTTGCCAACTATAGCGGGCCTGCTGGCGTAGGTAGCCTCAATAATTTTAAAGGAAATTCAGAACTCGATGCAGATTTTCTGGATAACAACATCAATTTCGGTTTGAACGTGGATAAGGATGCTACTATAGACTTTTTTTACAACAATCCTTCTTATTTTACACAGAATGCAGACCAGAAGAAAATATCAATTGATGCTTACTTCTATGATGCACAGGAGAATGTAGTAGCCGGATACCTGATGAATCGTATTCAATTTAAGCGGTTAATGCTGTTAGGTGGTTTGAGGGTAGAAAGAACAGATGTAGATTATGACGCCAAACTGGTTAATCAGGATAAAGATGGGTTTCTCACTTCTTCTGTGCCTGTTAATTCTAAATACAACTATACCAAATATTTACCAAACCTGCAGGGTAAATATGACCTGGCTAAAAATACAGTAGCACGTGGCGCTGTATCTTTTGGTTATTCCAGGCCTAATTTTAATGATCTGGTACCCAGTCGTGTAGTAAGTATCCTGGCCCAAACATTAACTGATGGTAACCCGGATCTGAAACCTGCATTTGCTACCAATTACGATCTGTCTATTGAGCAATATTTAAGTAACCTGGGCATCCTTTCTGTTGGTGCATTTTATAAACACATTGATAAGTTTCAGTACAATAGCGTGATTAATTTAACCGGTACTGAGTTTCCTGATGCAGCTGCATATAAAGGTTACCAATATTTCAAAGCTTACAATGGAGATCTGGCTAAAGTATTTGGTGTAGAAGTTAACGCACAAACCAATCTTACCTTTCTTCCTGGCATTCTGAAAGGTATTTCCCTGTATGCAAACTATACCTATACCCATTCCAGAGCTGATGCTTTGGGCAGAACTAAGCTTCGCTTACCAGGACAAGCAGATCATACCGCCAATGGTTCGGTTTCTTACACTTTAAAAGGTTTTACACTGCAGGGAAATCTGAACTATAATGGTGCTTATACTTCAACATTAGGTACAGATGATGCTACTGATGTAATCAGGGCTGCGCGTTACCAGTTAGATGTGAATGCTTCTTACCGCATCACCAAAAAGCTGACCATTTATGCTGAGGGGGTGAACTTAACCAACCAGCCTCAGGTAGAATACTTTGGCGAGCGTTCAAGAATTTTTACCAATACATTTTATGATTTTTCGGCCCGTGCCGGATTAAAATACCGTTATTAATTAAGATATGATTAAAGAATTTTTAAAAGACAAGTTAAAAGTTAAGGTTTACAATACGAGGGGAGAAATGGGGACAAGCGCTGCTGATTTGGCAGCGCAATGCCTCAGGGAATTGTTGCAGCACAAAGATGAGGTAAACATCATCTTTGCTGCTGCAGCTTCTCAGAATGAGTTTCTTGAGGCCATTGCAGTTGAAAAGGACATTGCCTGGAACCGCGTAAATGCTTTTCATATGGATGAATATACCGGTTTGCCTGTAACACATCCCCAGCGCTTCGGCAATTTTCTGAACAAGAAGATCTTTTCAAAACTGCCCCTTAAAAAGGTGTATTACCTGAATGAAGATGGTAACGATACTGAAGCAGAAAGCAGGCGTTATGCAGCTTTACTGGAAAAGATGCCCCCGGATATTACCTTTATGGGCATAGGCGAAAACACACACCTGGCATTTAATGATCCGCATGTGGCCGATTTTAACGATCCGGTACTGGTCAAGATCATCGATCTGGACGAACCCTGCAAAGTACAGCAGGTACATGACGGTTGTTTCCCTACGGTAGCTGAGGTGCCTTCCCTGGCTTATACCTTGACCATTCCGGCCTTGCTGCAGTCGAAGTACATCTTTTGTATGGTGCCAGGTAAAAATAAAGCACAGGCGGTAAAATATACACTCAATGAGTCCATTACTGCAAAATATCCTTCTACATCCTTAAGGACCCATTCCGACGCAACGCTATTTTTAGATCAGGACAGTGCATCATTAATCCTTTAAAATTTAAATAAAGCAATGAACTTATTTAGCAGGTTATTTTTTGTCATAGCAGGTACTTTAATTTTAACGGGCGCCTCTTTAGCTGTATCCGCCCAGTCCAATGATGCACTGTCTGTAGCTAAAAAAGTAGCAGATAAGGTTATTGCTGATACACGTTTTGCTTTTACACTGGTTCCCCAGAAAGATGTACTGGGCCTGCAGGTGATTGATTTCAGAAATTTACAGCCTGCATCAGCACAACAGGTATATGCGAAAAGCCAGCTTACAGCCATCAGCGATACCACTGTAAGTTTTGGCTTAAGTTATGCCGGCAAGCTCAGCATCTGGTTAAACAGAAAACAGGTATACCATGAAGAGAACCCGGTTATTCAAATCCCCAAGGAGATTTCTTATAATCGTTTTACCTTCAATAAAAGTTTTTCTGCACGCTTAAAAAAGGGTGATAACGAAGTAGTGATCTGTTATACACCCGGGGCAAATGCATTGCCTGTCGTATTTCTGATGCCGGCTACAAAAGAGGGCGACCTGGATGCTGCTGCAAAATTCAGCTCAGGAATTAAAGAGGACAATCAAAATACAGCCTGGATGCTTTTAGGTCCAGTTAGCAATACCCGGCTGCCCGAAAAGGGCATGCCGGATTATACAATGGAAAAGGGGAGGGTGCTGACCTGGGCTAAAAGTTCGCAGCGCTTTATTCCTGAACTGGAAACGCCGGCCACGGCGGCCTACCAGCGCGACCCTTATACCGACTGGCATTATTCGCATGGTACAATGGTATGGAGTATCATGGCGCTTGACAACAATGGTAAATACAGTGCCTTTGCCAGGCAGTATATTAATTTTACCCTACGGCAACTGCCTTATTCCGATTATCAGTACAACAATCTGTTTGCCTGGCGCGGCAGTTACCACCGCATATTCAGGCGCACCATGCTGGACGATACCGGGGCACCCGTTTTGCCGTTTGCAGAACAATATTTAAGGGAAAAGGATGACAAGGTAAGAGAATTGGTAATGCCCATAGGAGCTTATGTAGCTAAAGAACAGCTCAGGTTAAAGGATGGTACTTTTTGTCGCCCTGAACCTGTTGAATCAACAGTCTGGGCCGACGATTTGTTTATGAGCGTACCTTTCCTGCTGCAGATGGCAAAGATTACAGCTGATGCTAAATACTACGACGATGCTGCCAAACAGGTATTGAACTTCAGGAAATACCTGCTCGACCCTGCAACGGGTCTGTATAAACATGCCTGGTTTAACCATAGCCAGCAACGCTCGGCCGCTTACTGGGGACGGGCCAATGGCTGGGTGGTATGGGCAACAGCTGAACTGCTTGAAAAATTACCCAAAAACCATCCTGCTTATCAACAGGTACTTCAGAATTTCAGACAGCAGATGAAAGTGCTGATAAGTTACCAGAATAAAAACGGTTTCTGGCACCAGGTACTTGACAGGGCCGATTCGTATGAGGAAACCTCCTGTACGGCCTTATTTACCCTGGCATTGGCCAGGGGGGTAAGACAAGGCTGGTTAAGCCCTGCCTATAAAAAGAATGCGATTGCAGGTTGGCAAGCCGTTAAAACCAAGATTGATGAAAACGGTGTGGTGCAGGGCATTTGCCAGGGAACCGACATTGGTTACGATCAGGAGTTTTATATGAAAAGAAAAACGATAGACAATGATCCGCGCGGTATGGGTGCTGTCATCACTGCGGGAATAGAAATTTCAAAGCTGCAATGACGATGAAGTTAAAAAGAATAATAGTGTTTTTTTCGGGAATTGCACTTGCTTTTGCTGCCTGTACTGCAGACTCCGGTAACGCCAGTTATCTGTACGATATGGGAACCGACAGCTCTGCCGTAGCCCCGGGCTATACTGCCGTTCATCCGGGTGCCATGTACACTGAAAAAGCCGGTTATGGCTGGGTAAACAAGCCAACCGGTGCTTTTGATACCCTTGCCGGTAAATGGAACAACGACCTTAACCGGGATGGGGTTTTGGGTAAGGACAGTCTGATTTTCAGGGCAGACGTTCCCAATGGAACTTATCTTTTAACACTTACCCTGGGCAACAATAAAGAAAATCCTTTAAATCAGTCGGTTTATTTTAACGGAGGTTTGATTGCTGATAGTGTGATTACACCCTGGTACCGCATCCCCATTAAAAGTGTAAACAGGCAAATCACCATCAGCAACGGAAAAGCTGTGGTTAAAATCAGTTCAAATACTTTAATTGCGGTGCAGAATATTGAATTCAGGCCTATAGGCCGGCAAAATATCAGCACAGCTACCGGCTTTGAGCAAGATACTACAGCAGCGAAGCAAACAGGGGGGGATTTTGCAGCCAAATACTTAAAGGCTGCTTATTATTACGACCTGGGTGCATGGTCAAGGTCTGCTAAAACTTCCGGTATCAATTTTACTTTTCGCATGTACCTTGCTGCAGATATGCTGGAACAGATTGCAGCCTCAGAAAATGATCCCCTTTACGATAAAGCCATTTACCTGCTGGCAAAAATCCATTACTGGCTGAACCGGGAAGATTATGACCCTTACCACGACGCCGAGGCTAAAAAATATTTTACCATACTTAAAACGAAATATCCGGATGCAGACCTGATCAAAATGTACCTGGGTGAAAAGATCCCTTTTGAAGTTGCAAATAACGTGGACCTGAAAGCTGCACCGCAATGGGCTGTTAACCAGCACGAGGCCATGCAGCGGATGCTAAAAGTGATTTACTGGTGGGTAAATGAAAAACAGGAAGCCAATGGGGAACTGGGCGGAAAATATGGGGACGATGTAGAAATTTTGCGCTGGTGGCTGCCCGCAATTTTGGGCGCCGATGATGCCATTGCAAAAAAAGGTTATATGCGCCTGGCAGATGGGGTTTGGAACAGCGGTATCCTGGAACGGGGCTTTGCCAAAAAGATAGACGATGTTGAACATTCGGCGGAACTGTTCAGGGATACTCATCCTTCCATGTTTATGATCCGTTATGGCGATCCGGAATACATAGAGCGCTGCCTGATCAGTATGCAGAATTTTGGAAAGGTGTGGACAGGCCTTACACCATCCGGTCACCGTCATTTTAAGTCATGCTACCTTTCTGCAACAGCAGTATTGGAACAGGCCCCCATGAACGTAGACGTGCCTTTAAATGCCAGGGCAGTTTTGCCGGGTTTATGGGCAGCCTGGTATAACCGGAACCCTACCCTGATCAAATTGTTCAGCGAATGGGGGAATGCCTGGGTAGCGGATGCCGCAAGGGCCACAAATGGCAAGCCTGCAGGAATTATGCCTGCAGCAATTGCTTTTGCTAGTGATGGAATAGGGACATATACCGGCAAATGGTACGATCCAGGGCTGGCCTACGATTACTATAAATGGGAAAGCCTGGGCCACATTAATGAAATGCATGCCCAACTGATCGGTATGTATGGGCTCACCAAAAATACAGCTTTTCTGAAACCTGTTGATTTCTGTTATGACCTGATGCTGGCAGCAAAACAAGAAAAGCTGCCAAAAAAACCTGAACAGGGTTCGCTGGACTGGGTAAAACAGGTATTGCTGAAAGGAGGGGTAGATAAAGGCGACTCCGATAACCCCATGGCCGATGTATTTGCTATGGCCGGCCAGGTAAGACACAGCAATAAATATGACCAGCTTATTGCCGAGCATGGAAATCCTTACAACAAATACCTCATCAGTAAAGATATGAAAAATATCCATCGTGGATTTGAGGAAGTATTGGGTTCGTTGAGGTACAACTTTCCCCTTTTAACCAACGAGGTTAAATATACTGACCGGGTCTATGTGCCGGGTAGCGACCTGCTGTTTGGTATGTATACAGGACATTTCGGTTCGGGCTATGAGTACCCTTCAACAGTGGCTACCTGGAAGAATACCGGACCGGATATGGGGATATTTGTGCGTGGCGGTAATGCTGTATCGGCCAGGATTTCTCTGTACAACTTTGGGGTTGCCCGTACTGTAACCATGCAAACCTGGCTGCTGGAACCCGGTGTATACAGATTGACAACAGGTACTGATAGCAATGACGACGGAGAAATAGATGCGGATAGAACCGAGCGTATGCTTGTCCTAAAAGAAAGGGTAAACCAGGTACAATTACAGGTGCCTTCTAAAAAACTTCAGGCAGTGTTTATTGAGCAGCTAAAAGCAGGCCCGAAAACAGATCAGGCTGCGGATCCCGCACTTTCCAGTCGCGATATTTTGGTTAGCCAGGATACAATTACCGTTAAAGTCCATAACGTAGGAAATGTGAAGGCCAGAAACATCAGGGTTGAGCTCTGGAACGCAAGAGAGAAGATCGGCATGCATACCATAGCTGATATTGAAGCACCGAACGATCTTAACCCACGCTTTAAAACCGTCAGCTTTAAGCTTCCTGCGGGTAAAACAGTGTCGGAACTCTCTGTTAAAATATTTACAGACCAGCCCGAAATCACTACCTTAAACAATACGGCGTCTTATCATTTAAACAGGTAAAACATGAAAGTGTATAAGCTACGGGCATTTCTAGTGTTACTGCTGGCAGGTTTTACTTCATCAGTAAGCCATGCGCAGACTGTAAATCTTAAGCAGGAATATGCCTCTACATTGATTAAGCTGGCTGATGTGTTGCTGGACCATCAGTTGAAAGATAAAAAGGATCCTGGTTTTGGGGCACTGAAATGTGATTATGATGGGGTATTGCATACCCGTGCTTCGGAAGCGGTATATCCCTTTGCCCTTAGCTATAAAATTACGGGCGAAACTAAGTATCTGGAAGCTGCAATACGTACCGGAAACTGGCTGATCAGACAGCAGGAGCAAAACGGCAGCTGGAAAGAAACACCCGAGGAATGGACGGGCACCACTACCGATCAGGTTTTAATGCTGATGCTGGCTTATGATCATATCGCTGCAAAATTGAGCACCACGGAAAAGGCCAGCTGGCATCTGGCCATACAAAAAGCTGCCGGTTATTTATACAGGGTAATGACACCTGAGTTTGCCAGCATCAATTACGTAGCCACTACCTGTTCCACACTGGCCAAAGCAGGTCTTTTTTTAAAGGATGAAAAGTATATAAAAAAGGCAACTGAACTTGCACACCGTACCATTTCAAAAATGGATGAAGATGGCTTTTTAAATGGGGAGGGGGGGCGTAACTATACCAGTAAACTGGGGGCCGACCTGGGTTACAGCATGGAAATGTCTTTATGGGGCCTGGGCTTTTATGCAAAGCTGACCGGTGATACTTTAGTAAATAATACGGTTAAACATGCCCTCAAAAGTCATCTTTATTTTATTTATCCGGATGGCTCGCTTGACAATTCCTGGGGTATCCGTTCCAATAAGTGGACTACTTATGGTGGTGCTACTTCTGATGGCTGTCAGGTTTTGTTCTCTTTGTATGCCGATGAAGATCCCAGGTATGGCATGGCTTCTTTAAAGAACCTGCAATATCTGCGCAAAAATATCCTTCCCAATGGCCTTATTGCTTATGGCCCGCAACACGAGGAAGTAATGGCCCATCCTCCATGCATTTATCCGAGCTTTACAAAGGCCAAAAACCTGGCCATGGCTTACGAGCTGGAAACACAACAGAACCGGGTGCTGGCAAGCTTGCCGACCGAGGCGACCGGCTGGTTAAAACAGTTTAAAACCGTAAATATAACCCAGGTCCGCACTGCAAATTTTATGGCAACCATTACAGCTTACGGCTATAAGGATTATAAAGCCGGGGCAAAAAGTAAATATATGTACCGTCCGGCAGGCGGAACCATTTCTAATTTATGGGTAAAGGACCATGGCTATTTAACGGCTTCCAGTGTGACAGCATATTCCAGGCCAGAGCCCATGAGTTTTCCTGAAGCGCCAGGTGTCAAATCCTTAACGCCAAGAATAGAATTTACAGATAGCCTGGGGTATTTTACCAACCTCTTTGAGTTTGACTGCAGGATGGAAGCGGGGCAGGTTGGCAGCAATGAATTTGAAGTTACTGTTGCAGGTGAGCTAAAGGATAAAAACTGGCTGGCTGCCGGGGTTGGATATACCATCAATTATCTGTTTTCAGATACGGCCCTGGTAAAAACCATAAACCTGGTTTATCATGATGCCCGGCCGGTTATAAAGATCATTGAGCCGATTGTCAATTATAAGGGCACAGTATTTACAAAAGTTGATGACCGTACGGTTTTAATTGACGCAGGGAGCAGAAAGTTCAGGTTTAAGCTACTTTCTGAGCATGCGGTGCTCCAGATGGGAGGGGACGCGGCACACTACTGGGCACCCTATCCGGCTTTAAAGGCTTATCCTTTGGAACTGGAACTGAAGCCTGTTGCAGGTAGTTTTAAACAGGAGATCAGGTATGAGATTTCAATAGTGAAGTAAAAAATGATCTCAGCGCTTAGTTTCCCGCCAATTCCCTGATGTCTGCTATTTCCAGTATCTGTTTGGGATACCCTTTCAGTACTGCATTGATCATCGCCTGGCCAACCTGTTTAAGGGTTAAGCATTGCTTAGGAAACAGAAGGGGGAATATTAAAATGATGGGTTTTAAAATGGCCTTTACGTTTTTCTGGCCCTTAAAAGGTTTCATGAACCCGGGTCTGAAATTATATGCTCCTTTAAAAGGGAGTTTCATTAATGCATTTTCTGTTTTTCCTTTTACCCGGGCCCACATAACTTTACCGTTTTCAGAACTGTCGGTACTGCTTCCTGAAACAAAAGTGAATACCATGCCAGGGTTCAGGGCTGCCAGTTTATTTGCAAAAGCCAGTGTAGTATCGTAAGTGATATGGGTATACTGTTCCTCGTTCATCCCGATTGAACTGATCCCTGCACAGTAAAAGCAGGCGTCATAACCGCTAAGGCTGCTGGCATATGGTTCCGGTTTCGTAAAATCGGGCACAATCAATTCTTCCAGCTTAGGGTGTGCTACCGGTGATGCCTTCCGGTTTACCATCAGGACTTTGCTGACTGCAGGGTTTTCCAGGCATTCAAGTAAAACACCTTCACCTACCATACCTGTTGCACCGGTTAAGATTACTTTCATTTTCTATTGATTTAAATGTGTTATTCCGTATACTAAAGTATCATTATTTATACGATAAATGATGATACAAAATTATTATTAACCGTATATTTCCATCAATATTTTAAAACCTAAACCCTGCTTTAGCCCAAATGAAACAAATACTTATTGCTTTACTGTTATTCCCGGTGCTTGCTTTCGCCCAGCAAATCAAAACAGACCATAAACTAGAAAAAGAACTCAATACCCTGATCAGTGGTTTTAAGGGTACGGTAGGTATTTATACCATGAACCTTAAAACAGGTAAACAGGCCGGTATCTATACTGACAGTATTTTTCCTACAGCCAGTATTGTTAAAGTGCCCATCCTGATTGGATTGTTCGATAAAATCGAAAAAGGGGAGCTCAGTTACCATCAGCCTTTAATGTACCGGGATTCTATCAAGTATGGGGGTTCAGGGATTATGCAGTTCTTTAAGGACAGCTCGGCAACTGAACTGAGTGTGCTGGCCAATTTAATGATGACCTACAGCGACAATACCACCTCTTTATGGAACCAGCGTTTGGCTGGCGGGGGCGCGCGCATTAACGAAGTCCTGGAACAATATGGTTTTAAAGATACACGTGTAAACTCCCGTACAAAGGGCCGGGAAGCGATCTGGAAAATATACGGATGGGGGCAAACCACACCACGTGAGATGGCTACTTTGCTGGTAAAGATCCGCAAAGGTGAAATCATCAGTAAAGCTGCCAGTGAGAGAATGTACAGGTTGATGACCAAGGGCTATTACGATGAAAACGCCCTGGCACAAATACCGCCTTATGTACAGGCCGCGGCTAAAAGTGGTGCGGTAAATGAATCCCGCTCTGAAGTGGTACTGGTAAATGCACCGCATGGTGATTATGTGTTTTATGTAGGTACAAAAAACATAAAAGACCAGAGCTGGACACCCGATAATGAAGCCGAACAGCTGATCCGTAAGGTATCGGCACTATTATGGAAATATTATGAGCCTGCGGGGCTTCGATAAGCCTTTGATACTCCTTTTTAACACTTAAGTGTTAAAAAGGAGTAAATCAGTTCAGCTTTAAAAATTAAATCCTATCCTGGTTCCGAAAAAACCGGCGTTCTCAAAAGCTTCATACCTGATGCCGATGTCGAAACCACCCAGCTGCAACCCAACCCCAGGTGCATAAGTAAAAGAACTGGAACCTTTGGTGCTTTGTATCTTGTCTTCAGCATCCGTATAAAACACACGGAGGGAGCTTAAGCCAATTTCGCCCATGGCATAAAAAACAGGGGTTATCATGTATTTTCCACCCAGTTTTACAGGAATGTCCAGCGCAGCTTTGGCATCAGAATTTTTGATGTCTTTAGGAATAAAGGCAATGGCACCCGAAGCCAGGGTGATGCCAATTTCTGGTGTAACATTGTATTGGGCCCTTAAGGTTAAGCCGGCACCAATGCTATAGCCATCTTTTAAGCCCTTACCTGGTAAAGCACCTTCCAGGCCAAGGCCTATCCTGAATTTTCTGAAGCTTCCGGTGCTGGTGTTTTGTGCGTTACTACTTAAAATGCCTGTAAAGGCCAGTACGATCATTAATGTAAGTCGTTTCATCATCTTGGTTGTTTGGTTAATTGTTTATAATGTTCTTTTTGCACTCCAGGTGCCGCTATTGTCCGATCCTTTATAGGTTCCTTTGATCTCATCGTTGCTAAAAGTGCCCTTAACGGTAGTTTCCGGACCGCAATCGCAGTTGATCACTGTGCCGGTTATGGTTCCGGAAACAACTGTCGAGCTGTTGGAAGCCGCATCTCTCGACAGGCCAATCCAGGTATTGGTTTTGCTGGAAACGATCACATTTAAGCTGCCGGATTGTTTTGCCCCTGAGTTTTTAACGCCTTCGGTACTGCCTTCGTAACATTTGATCAGATTGTCTGAAGTTTCTTTGACCAACTGGAAAAAGATGGACGGATGGTCGGGAATGTTAAAGGAGCCTGCTGCAGGTGAGCCGCCATTGGCCGCTACTGTGAACCTGAAACTGTAGGTCTTACTGTTGCTGACAGCAGTAAAATCAGCTACCAAAGGTTGTCCGTTAGTCCACACCGCAGTCGAGGTAAAATTAATGGTCAGCCCGTCAAGCACCATGGTGGCCTGCATACCAGTCCCGTTGTTCATGATGTCGATACTGATTACACCTGTCGACCCCATAACAACCCCTTTGTACACCCCTTTGCTGAGGCTGTTGTTCTCGACCTTAGCATCAGGTATTGTTTTACAGCTGGTACAGGTAAAGCCAGGTGTTTCTTTTTTACTTTTTTTACATCCGTAAAAGTTCGTCGACAGTACGAACAGGAATAAAATTGCCGGTAGTTTTTTGTAATAGTGTTTCATTTTTTTTTTATTTGTTTGAGCAAACAACCGGATAATCCGTTGACAAAAAGTTCCACTTTATAAGGTGAAACCTATTTTTTATCTATAGTATTGTAGTATGGCAATCCAGAACCTTGACTATTCCTATTATCTGTCATTATTTTGCTGCCTGCACCTTTGGTTGCTGTGTTTATTTCTGTTCTTTAAAAAGAACCGAAGCATTGCCGACCAGATCCTTGCCTTGTTCCTGCTGGGTTTTTCTTTTATCCATGTGCAGCACCTTGTGCTTCAAAAAGGGTACTTAAATGAAATTCCATACCTGGATCCGGTTATGGGGATTGTCCTGTCGGCACTGGGCCCTTTATTTTATTTTTATGTGAGGGCCATGACGGGGGAACGGGAACTGTTAAAAAAATCAAGACCACACTGGCTTATTTTAATTCCTTCTGTGATAAACCTGATTTTTCTGATGCTTACTAAAAAAGCAGGGGAATTGCATAATTATTATTATGCAGATACCAGGGGCGAAACAAAATATACACTCGTTAACCTTTTGCTGCTAATGGGGATGACGGCTTACCTGCTCTTTTACCTTATTGCATCCATACGTGTACTAAACCGGCATACCGCTGGCATTAAAGCTTCTTATTCCAATGTAAAACGCCTGCAGCTGGGCTGGCTTAAAGATTTGATTGTCATATTAATGGTGTTTAGCTGTATCATTGCACCGGTAACTATCCTCATTGCAGATACCAAGGTGAGCCAGTTGAGCATAGCCTATTTCAGTACCTTCATTTACTTTATCATTGTATACAAGTCATTAAATTATTCTGTGGTATTTGCCCCGTTGGCCCTGCCGGAAGACCTGCCTCTAGCCTCCGAACCGGAGCTGCCACTGCCGGTTACAGAGCGCTACCAGAAATCGGCCTTATCTCCTGCACAGGTAGAAGAGTATGGGCATACGATAGAGATATTCCTGGTATCTAATAAGCTGCTTTTTGATGAAGACCTGTCGCTCAGACAGATGGCCGATGTATTAAAACTATCGCCACATGTATTGTCGGAAGTCATTAACCGTTATTACAATAAAAGCTTTTTTGATCTGATCAATTCATTCAGGATTGAAGAAGCCAAAAAGCAGTTAAGGAATATCAACGAACTGAACATCACCATTGAAGGCATTGGTTATAACTGTGGTTTCGGGTCAAAAACTACATTTTACAGGGCTTTTAAAAAGCATACCGGACATACACCTACAGGCTATGTGACCCAAAATAGCATAACCTGATCACAAATGAATATAAAACAACTGATCCCTGTACTTTTCTTTTTCCTGATGCTGAGTGGTTTTTCGGGCAACGCCCAGTATTTAAAACTGCCAAAACGTCCTGTAAATGCCTTATCCGGATCTGCATTTGCCACTGCTATCCGCGACGCTTCACTTTCTCCTGCCGCCCGTGAACAGCGGATATTAGCAGAAGTAGAAAGCGGTAATGTGCCAGTATTTTACCGTAATTTTTTACAAGTTACGGACAGCCTTGTCATTGAAGATAAATTATTCCTGATCAAATATTTTGTAGCCCCAGACTACCTGGTTGTGGGTTCGGACAGCGATTATTTCTATTGCCCTTTAACGGTATCGGCAGCACAAAGGATAGCAGATAAACTTAAATGTTCACTTCCTACCCGCAAAATGTCTGACCGCATTTATCAATCGGCTGATGTTAAACTAAGTCCGGAACCCATCCCGCCTTCTATGCAGATGATCACTGTTCCGGTATTTGAAGAGCACAACAGGCTGCTGCATCAGCAACTGGAAAGGATGGGAGCAAAGCCAGGTAAACTTATTGCAGGAAACAAAAAGGATGTAGTGCTGTCCAATCAGATCATATCCCGTGACGGAACGCCAAGAGTAGTGATTTACGGCTGGCATAAACCAGATGGGAAAGCAATTCAGCCCCTCTACAATGGGCATAAATACGATTGGGTTGATTATAGTCATGGTATCAGGCTGATACAAAATAAGGTATACCTGAATGGTAGCCAAACTACTCTTAAAAAAATATTGAAGTCAGACAAATTTCATGGATTGTTGTCTGACGAGGGTGTCATTGACCAGAGCTTTTTACGGATTCTATTGAATAGTAAAAATAAGCTTTTAAAATGATATGGAAATTTAATGCAAGCCGCATCATCTGTTTAAATCATCAATTATTAAATCCTATTCGCCTTTGGCGATGTTAAAAAACAGATTATGGCAGAATTGACCACCTCCAGAAAAGCAGCTCCTAAAGTAGATCTGACCGCAATGGTAGATCTTGCTTTCCTGCTCATTACTTTTTTTATGCTGACCACCTCGCTTTCTAAGCCTATAGCGATGGACATTGCCAAGCCAGATGAGCCAGAAGATGGTTACCAGCAGCCTGTACCGGCCTCCAGGACTATGACCATTTTGCTCGGAAAAGACAATAAAGTGGCCTGGTATATGGGTGAGGCTGGTAAAAGCAGGCCCAATATTGAAGACATTGCACAAATCAGAAAATCGATTGTTAGGAACAGGGACCTGGTTGCTTTAAACAACAATAACGATGCAAAAAAAACGCTTTTTATTATTGTAAAGCCAACTGCAGGAGCCAATTATAAAAATTTTGTAGATATAATGGATGAGCTGAAGATTGCAAAGATCACAGCGGCCCCTGCCATAGATGATGATCATATTACCGACGAGGAGCAAAGGTTTATGAAAGAACACCGGATCCTTTAAAATATTTATTCTGTATAAATTTATCTCCGAATAAGTATATCTTCAAACTTTGGTGTCCTTAACAAGGATACCAAAGTTTTTATAAAGGAGACAAAATTACCGATGCAGAAGCCGGAGCGATCAATATTGATGCTGTTTAAAGAAATCCACGAAGGAATGGAAACAGCCTTTAACGAACTTTTTTTAGCTTATTATGATCGGCTGGTTGCTTTTTCTGTTCAATACGTAAAGCAGCAGGAATGTGCGGAAGAAATCACTTCAGAACTATTTGTGAAGCTCTGGCTCAGACGAAACGCCCTGTACGATATTTTAAACCCGGAAGTTTACCTGTATGTCGCTGTCAAAAATGCTTCACTAAACTACCTTCGTGGAGATAAAAAGAATAATAGGGCTTTGTTTGACGGGATAGAAAAAGCGGATATATTGCCGTTTGGTGATTACCATAGTCCGGAACTGGAAACAAAAGAGCTGACCCGAAAACTGGATGAGGCCATCGCTGCTTTACCTGAGCAGCGCAGGATGATTTTCCGGCTGATCAAAGAAGATGGACTGAAGTGCAGGGAGGTGGCCCGGATATTAAATATTTCTGTACGGACGGTTGAAAACCAAATGTACAAGGCCGTAAAAAACCTGGCAGATGCGATAAGCCCTTACCTGGGCTATCATCCTCAAAAAAAGATCAGCAAAAAACAAGCATTCTCCAACCTGCCACTTTTATTTTTTTTATAAAGCAGTAAGTAGTTTGTTTAACCAGTGTGTCTTTAAGGCATAAGACCATTGAATCATGATGAAACAATACTTTCTGAAGCTGTTAAGCAAAAGACTAAGCGGAGAAATATCTCCTGAAGAAGATGTAAAATTACAGGAGGCAATTGAACAGGAACCCGATTTTAAGCAGACCGCTACAGCATTGACCCGATATTTTGAAAACAAAAATGTCAGCGCTAGAAACAGTGTGTATACAGTAGATAAATTAATAAAGACCCGGGATAGGATTGTCCTTGCAGAAAATCAGGGTTTTGTGCCAAAGTACAATCATTCGGAAGTGATAAAGAGAGGTTTTTCAGGTTTATCCCTGCTAAAAATTGCTGCCATCTTTCTGGTATTGCTGGGTAGTACTTTTATAACTTATCATTTTTTAAACAGGACACAGCCTTTAAAGTTCGATACTTTAAATACTACGGCTGATAAGGTATTTAAAACACTCGACGATGGTACCAAAGTATATTTAAACCGGGGCTCATCCATCAGGTACAACCAGGGTTTTGGAAAGGAAAAAAGGGAAATATTTTTGGATGGGGAGGCTTTTTTTGACGTCGCTAAAAATAAGGCCATACCTCTTTTTATACATGTCCGTAACCTCAATATTGAAGTAAAAGGGACTGCTTTTAATGTAAATGCTGATCAGAAAAAACATAATGTAGAGATTTCCCTGCTTAGGGGACTTATAGAAATTACCAGTAGCCTGGATAAAGACAGCAGGGTTTTGCTGAAGCCAAATGAAAAACTGATAGCGGCAGCACAGCTTAGCCCTGCTGGTACAGGATTTAAGGTCATCAGCATGGCTGCAGAGAAACAGCTGCAGGAAATTAAATGGACACAGGACTCGCTGATGTTTAAAAAGGAAAAATTAAAAGACCTGGTGCTTCGTCTTGAAAAGAAATATGATGTTAAAATAGAAATCAGGAAAGAAGAATTAAAGGACAAAAGGTTTAGTGGTGCTTTTGCTGCCGAAGGCCTGAAAGAAGCACTTGAAGCCCTGAAACTTTCCTATCCCTTTACCTACATCATCAGTGATAAACTGGTCATTCTCAAATAAGTGAAGATGAAGAGATTTATTCAAATGACGATGATGCTGATGGTGTTCAGTTACTTTAGCGGGCAGGCACAGAGCCGTAAAATATCTATATCAGCAAATAAGCTGCCACTGACCAGAATTTTGGAGCAGATAGAAAAAGAATGTACTTACAGCATTGTGTACAGCAATGAGGTGATACCGGATACCGTGCTGGTTACAGTGAATGTAAAAAGAATTTCTGTTGCAGAACTGTTAGATAAGATTTTACCTGAAAAACAGCTTTTTTATAAAATGATGTCTGAACGTATGCTGGTGATTGGCAGTAACCGTACAGTGAGATTGCCAGTTGAAGAGGCAGAAAATAAAATAACCTTATCCGGAAGGATTAACGATCAGAAAAAAAATGTCCTGGCTTTTGCATCCGTTGGATTGTTGCAGGGGCTTAGCTATGTTGGGGGCAGCATCAGCAATGATAATGGGGTTTTTCAGCTAAGTTATCCTTTTAAGACACAGGTAAAATATACAATTAAGATATCTTCTATAGGTTATCAGCCACTATCGGTGGATTTTGTTTACCCTGATACTGTTGCGCTTAAAAATCTCTTGTTAAAAGAAGAACAGCATACACTGAATACCGTAAGTATTACAGCCGCCCGGCCGCTGATTGAAAGAAAAACCGACCGCTATATTGTAAATGTAGAGGGGAGTGCACTGGCAGATGGGAATACCGGTTTAGAGGTCTTACAGAAATCGCCAGGTATATGGGTAAACAGTGAAGGGGCCATAAAGATCAAGGGCAATCAGTCGGTAATGGTAATGATCAACGACGTAGTGCAACGCATGTCTGAAGAGGACCTGGCCCAATACCTGCGGACATTAAGGTCTGAAGACATTAAAAAAATAGAGATCATTTCAAATCCGCCTTCAGAGTTTGAGGCGGCGGGGGCGGGGGGAATTGTTCATATCGTTTTAAAAAAGGCCAGAATGGACGGCTTTGCAGGTCAGATCGGCGCGGCTTATAAATATGGGAACAGACCTTTTTATGCAGGTGGCGTCTCGGCAGATTATAAAGTAAAAAATCTATATGCACAGGGTAATGTGTCATTGGTGAAAGATAAAAGTAATTACATTGGTGGAAGGGCCGATATTGTTTATCCGGATCAAAGTACTTACGCCGGAAGAACCGACAGGTATAACGATAACAGCAGGGACCAGTACCGTTTTGGGCTGGCTTACGACTTGTCTAAAAACCAGTTGATCGGTTTGCAGGTAATGGGTGCAGGGAGCGAAATGCTGCAGACTTTTAAAACAAGCATCCTGCTCAACAAACCTGCCGAACTGATTAGCGGCAATGCGCTGTCCGATTGGGTGCGCAGGCCTAAAAATACCGGGGCAACACTAAACTACCTGCTGCGGCTGGACAGTACCGGCTCTACGTTTAAAGTAATTGGCGATTATGTGCAGAGCAGCAAAACGGAGCTGAACGATTTTACTTCGCAGTATACCGATCCTTCAAGAAATTCGAGGTACAGGAACAATACGCCAAACCTGACCAATATTTATTCGCTGCAGGCAGATTATACCAAGGTTTTGAATAGTAAGCTGGAGTTAAAAACAGGCCTTAAATATGTATCAGCAAAAAGGGACAATACCATATTGAGCGAAGATTTTATTGCAGATGAATGGGTAAAAAATACAGGTACAAGCAATCAGTTTATCTACGATGAGCACCTGTTGATGGCTTATGTTACATTGGAAAAAAACATTCATAAAACAAGTATTAAGCTGGGTTTAAGGGCTGAAGAAACTGATATGAAAGGAAATTCTATAACTTCCGGCCAAACTTTTTCGAGGAAATACCTGGGCTGGTTTCCAACTGCCTTCCTGGTGCAAAAGCTAAATGAAAAGACCGGAAGTGCAATTTATCTGAACTATTCGAGAAGGTTAAGACGGCCGCAATTTAATTATCTGAACCCTTACCGTTTGCAACTTAACGATTATGAAGTGATGACCGGAAACCCCGATCTGCTGCCTGAATATACCCATAAGATAGAGTTAGGCTATAATTTCTGGAATGGCTTTTCGGCCGATGTTTATTACAGCCGTACCGAAAATACCATTGCCCAGTTTGTAAATCCGATAGCCGACAACGTGATAGAGTACCAGCCAAGAAACTTTAACAACAGTTCTGATTATGGCATCACCCTGGATGCACCCGTTAAGCTTTTTAAATGGTGGACTACCAATAATTCAGTGGTTCTGTTTCACCTGGCCACCGAGATCAGTAATTTTAAAGTAGACCAGTACAGCGTTTATGCAAAGTCTATGCATACGATTACCTTAAAGCATCTTTTTGATTTTGATATGTTTGCCAACTATTCTTCTCCTTACGTAACTTCCAATTCAAAAATGGGCTATATTTTTTACTTGGATCTGGGCTTTACCAAAAAGCTGCTGGATAACCAGCTGAGGATGCGCTTATCCCTAACTGATATTTTTGATACATTTAAAGAGCAGGAGTATACGAATTATAAGGATACGAGGATCAGTTCCTATCAAAAAAGGCCTACAAGGACTATCGGCTTGTCTTTAAGCTATAGTTTTAGTTCCGGTAAAAAATTCAAAAATAAGAAGATAGAACAAAGTAACGAGGAGGAGAAAAACAGGATTGGCAATTAACCTGCATTGGTTTTGTCTGCGATTGTGCCATCCAGCTCCTTCAGTTCTTTCTCAGGATGTTTTCTAAACACCCAATAGGTTTGCAGTACATAATTGAAGCCGAGTGAAACGATGATATCTGTCATGATCCGGCTGATCTTATAATCAATATGGAGCCAGCTGGTAAATAAATAAGTACCTGATGATTTTAAGGCAATACTGCCGGCCACAACAAAGATGAATTTGACCAGTTGCATACCAACCGGGGAGTTGCTGGCCTGGTTGTCCTTAAAGGTCCAGTACCTGTTCAGGCTAAAGTTCCATACTGCACCGATGATACCGCCAATGACAATAGAAATGGTGTAATGAATGTGCAGCAGCTCTGTACAAAATATCATTACAGCGTAATCAATCAGCCCGCCTGTAAATGCTGAAACCTGTGCCTTGGCAAATACAAAAACGGATTTCTTTTTACTCATTAAGCTGCATTCTTTTTAGCCTTTCGTTCCAGGTTATCCCTGATGTCTCCAAGTTTTAAAAGTTTTCTGGTATCTACAATGTTGATGATGAAAAGGACAATGCAGATCCCACCTGCAAAATATTCTATCAAATGACCAAATGTCACTTCCAGGATAAGTATTAAAGCTAAAATTACCCTGATTTCCGTTGGGCCAACCAGTCCGGAATCTATACTGTAAATATCTGTTATTTTATACCTTAGCTGAGAAATGATCATTGCCCAGCCATACAAAACCACAAAAATAAAGGCAATCAGTTCATATTCGTTGCGGGCATATACCATATAGCCTAAACCGATCAGCACGGTACTTACCCAGTCCATAATGATATCCAGCGAAAAGCCATACCATTTACGGGGGATATTGCGGTAATAAGCTATGCGTCCATCCAATGAATCTCCAAACCAATTGATGGCCAGACCTGCTACACCCAGTAAAAGATAATTCCGTGTCAGATAAGTACTCAGGATAAAACCCATTAAAACCAATACAGAGCCAAAGGTGCCTGTAAAAGTGAGCATATTTGAAGAAATGTAGCTGGGAACTCTGGTAACGAGAAAAGAGATCGTCTTTTGTTCTGCTGAATTTAAAATGTTGGTTCTTTTTCTATCCTGAAATACTCTTTTTAAATCATCAGTATCAGCAGATGCGATCAAAGTTTCTTGTCTCAATTTGTTTTGTTCCATTAATGGCTTATCAATATACTTTTAAGTATACCTTGCAAAAGTATAGAATTTAAACAATTCAAATTCCTTTTTGTTGGAAAACAACCTTTCTATGATAAAATTATGTCCTGCTTTTTTTTAATTCTATGACCGTAATCTCTGGCCAGATGCCCACGCGCCCCGAAAAACCAAGAAAACCGAAACCCCTGTTGATATTCAGGAACCGGCCCTGGTAACTGGCAATACCGGCCCAATGGGCATATCTATATTTGACAGGACTCCATTTTATGCCAAAGGCCTCAATGCCAAACTGCATACCATGGGTATGGCCGGATAAAGTTAGGTGGACCTTTGAAGGTGATTTTTTTACTTCCGAGTCCCAATGGGTAGGATCATGGGAAAGCAGCACCTTAAAATCATAGGGGTCAACATTTGTGAGGGCCTTTTTAAGATCACCACGTTCGCCAAAGCCAAGTCCCCAGTTTTCTACACCGGCCAGAATGATCTTTTCGCCATGCTTATACAATTCTACATGTTCATCCAGTAGCAGTCTGAAACCCAGTTCGGCATGGTATGCTTTTAATTGTTGTAAATTGGCACGTTTTGTCTGCTCATTTTCCCATTTAATGTAATCGCCATAATCGTGGTTGCCTAATACAGAAAACTGGCCATAAGGTGCTTTGATCTGCGAAAAATGGCCTATCCATGGTTTAATTTCTTCTGCTTTATTATTCACAAGGTCGCCCGTAAAAACAAAAAGATCTGATTTCTGGGCCTTAATTAAATCGATGCCCTTTTGTACCGCTTTAGGGTTTTGAAAACTGCCTGCATGTATATCAGAGATTTGGGTGATGGTAAAGCCGTCAAAGCTTTGTGGCAGATCGTCAAAAAATAAAGTATGTTTGATTACCCGGTAAGCATATTTCCCCCTGATCATTCCATACAAAAATACCAATACGGTGAGTGCAAAAATGGCTGTCGCAAATTCAACCCAGTATAAATTTCTAGGTGTTCCCGAAAACAGGCGGTATACATCGCCTGTTAAAAGTACAATAGCAAAAAGCAGGGCTGCAGTAAGCCAGATCACGAAAGCATGCGTGGCAATTTTGAAAAATAAACCCATGCCCATGGTATTGATCCTGTTTATGGCCGCAATTAAAGATAGGGTAATAAGGGATACCGTTAGCCAGAAAACAAGGCTTAAAAGGGGGTTAAGGCTATATATAAGCAACCCTGATAATACATACCAGTTTAAAATGAAAAATAATATGGCTACAATGGCTATGGGTAACAGATTGATTTTTCGTTTCATTTGTCAATGTTAAATATAAAATTACAGCTTGGATGGCAAAGGGTTTGGCTTGTTACATTAAATGACATTAAGAAAATAAAAATAAGCCATTCTGCTCTGAGACTGGAACCTTTTGTCTTGAAGGAGACAAAAATTCCTACGTCTCCTTGCAGAAGGCATATTTTTTCCAAATTAAGAAGGCTAAGCATGGCGTGCCTTTTACTTATTCCAGACAGCCTGATGTACTAATACCCTCCCTTCGGGCTGTGTTCTGGCTTGCTTAACATTTGCTAAACACATGCTTAACCATTGCTTCAGTTTAGCGTCTGCCAACCCTTAACCAACCCTTTAGGGGATGTTTACCAACCCTTAGCCAATCCAAAAGGCATACCGAACACATACCTTTTCTACACTTGGTTAAAATTGAACCTGGAAAGTTTAACAGTACTGAATAAGTTTATATAGAATTAAGAAGTACTATATTTGCAGGATAAAATAAATAGCTGTAAATTAGTTTATTACAGGTTTTTTACAAAAGTATGTACTACTATTCCTGTATACTTTATATATTTGCTTTATGAACAAGACTAACAACAGCCCGATTTGCCTGAATGTGCCCTGCATGTTGAGGTAAGAATATGGACTGTTGAGATAAGATATTGAAGCTTCTCCAGTCTTAACCGGACAGAGAGGCTTTTTTTAAATAAGACCAATTAGTATGCAAAGTTTTAGGACAGAGTTAGAGAATCCTATTGTCGAAAAAGACATCATTGATCTGGAAAAAAAGATCAGGGCATTTCGCGAAGGTAAAATCCATGATGAAAAATTCAGAAGTCTGCGTCTGGCACGTGGAATTTACGGGCAAAGACAGCCGGGGGTTCAAATGATCCGCATTAAGTTGCCTTTTGGTAAGGTAACTTTTAAACAGATCCTGCGGATATCTGATGTGTCTGATAAATATGCGAGCAGGAACCTGCACCTGACCACCCGTCAGGATATCCAGATCCACTATGTGAGCCTGGACAGAACACCTGAGCTTTGGGAAGAACTGGAACAGGATGATGTAACGATCCGTGAAGCCTGTGGCAATACGGTACGGAACGTAACGTCTTCGCCGGATGCCGGAATCAGTTTGAATGAACCTTTTGATGTCTCGCCTTATGCGCATGCATTTTTCAGCTACTTTTTGCGCAACCCGATTTGTCAGGAAATGGGCAGGAAAATTAAAT
Source organism: Pedobacter heparinus DSM 2366 (assembly GCF_000023825.1). Lineage (NCBI taxonomy): Bacteria > Pseudomonadati > Bacteroidota > Sphingobacteriia > Sphingobacteriales > Sphingobacteriaceae > Pedobacter > Pedobacter heparinus. The sequence continues at coordinate 3,693,522 of NC_013061.1, read as the reverse complement.
TTTCTTTTTCATCTGATGAGCGTGATACTGCTTTTAGTTATATCCACGATCTTGGATTCATTCCTAAAATAAACGAAAAAGGTGAGCGTGGCTTTAAGGTATTGTTAGGTGGTGGTTTAGGAGCGCAGCCCTTTCTGGCCGAGCTGGTACACGATTTTTTACATGAAGACCAGATTATTCCTTATGCTGAAGCGATGCTAAGGGTGTTTGACCGTTATGGAGAACGTACCAACCGCAATAAGGCCCGTTTAAAATATCTGGTGCAAAAACTGGGACTGGAAGAAGTATTAAGGTTAATTGAAGAAGAACGTACTGCGAATAAAGTTAAGTCTTTCAAAATAGACCGCGATGCGGTGCCACAGCCCGCTGTGCCGGAACTGATCGATTATCCGGTTCTGGATGAGGTAAAAGAGAGCCTCGACTATAAGCACTGGCGGGCCACCAACGTAACCCCACAAAAACAGGAAGGTTTTTACGCTGTATATATTAAAGTGACCAAGGGTGATATCCCTACCGAAGATGCCCGTAAATTAATTGAGGCTATCCGCCCTTATGTGGCTGATGAGATCAGGGTTACACAAAATCAGGGACTAATGTTAAAGTTTGCCCGCGAAGCCGCTTTACCAGGTTTATACGTTGCGTTAAAAGAACTTGGTTTTGCAAAGCCGGGTTTTGATAGTGTTGCTGATGTAACCACCTGCCCAGGAACGGATACCTGTAACCTGGGTATTTCCAATTCCATGTCGCTGTCGGTAGCCCTGGAGGAGGTGATCTATGAAGAATATCCGGAACTGATCTATGATAAAGACCTTAAAATTAAAATAAGTGGTTGCATGAATTCATGCGGGCAGCACGGACTGGCGCACATTGGTTTCCACGGAAGTTCTGTAAAAGCCAATGGTAAAGTGGTGCCTGCAGTGCAGGTAATGCTGGGTGGTGGTACAGTAGGTGATGGTGAAGGACGTGTAGCTGAAAGGGTAATTAAGGCCCCTTCTAAACGCGCTACCGATGTATTGAGGTACTTATTGAACGATTTTGCTGCCAATAGCCTGGACAATGAAAGTTTCCACGCTTATTATGACAGGCAGACTAAAGATTATTTTTACCAGCTGCTGAAACCGCTGGCCGACCTGAGCAATTTGAAAGATGAGGAATTTGTAGACTGGGGGCACGAAGAAACTTTTGTAACCGCCATTGGTGTGGGTGAATGTGCTGGTGTGGTAATTGACCTGGTAGCCACTTTGCTGCTGGAATCGGATGAGAAACTGGAATGGGCAAAGGCTTCTTATTCGGCTGGTGCCTGGGCTGATGCCATTTACCATACTTATGCGGTTTATGTAAGTGCAGCTAAAGCTTTATTGCTGGATAAGGGTGTAAACAGCAGTACCCAAATTGGCGTGATCAGGGAGTTTGATAACCATTACGTACAAACAGGAGAAGTAAAACTGGAAGGATCATTTAATGACCTGGTATTACAAATTAACAAAAATGAACCTACGGAAGCTTTTGCAACTGCCTATTTGAAGTCGCTGGAAGATTTTTATACAGGTATTAAATCGCAAAGAGAGGAAAAAGTGTCATGATCATCGAAAAAAAGATAAATAAAAGAGAACCGCGGATAACCCTTGTTGGCGCTGGTCCCGGTGATCCGGAACTGTTGACTATAAAGGGTGCCAATGCACTTAAATCTGCTGATGTGGTATTGTATGATGCACTGGTGAATGAGGGGGTGCTGGATTATGCCAATGCAGATGCCATTAAGGTATATGTGGGCAAAAGATCTGGTGAACATTCGTATGGTCAGGATGCGATCAATAAATTGATGATAGATTATGCACTGAACTATGGCCATGTTGTCAGGCTTAAAGGTGGTGACCCTTTTGTTTTTGGCAGAGGCTATGAAGAATTGGATTATGCTGCCGGCTATAGTATCCCGGTTTCGGTGATCCCTGGTTTATCCAGTTCTATTTCTGTGCCTGGATTGCAGCAGATTCCTGTTACACATAGAGGCCTGAGCGAAAGCTTTTGGGTGGTTACAGGTACTACGGCTTCCGGACATATTTCTAACGACTTGTATGAGGCCGCAAGGTCTAAAGCTACGGTGGTGGTATTGATGGGACTTGGTAAACTGAAAGAGATTGTTAAACTGTTTCAGAATGAAGGTAAAAATAAACTGCCGGTGGCTGCTATCCAAAGTGGTTCTACTGAAAATGAAAAACTTGCAGTTGGCATAGTGGATACCATTGTTGAACTGGTTGAAGAAAAGGGGATTAAAGCACCAGCTTTACTTGTTTTTGGTGAGGTGGTTTCTTTACATCCTTCATTTCAGCCCATCAGGGATTTTTATCAGGCATTAAAAGAAGAGATATAAGTCAGATGGAAGGCAACCAGTTATTTCCTGTCTTCATCAAACTGAATACCATTCATACCGTATTGGTAGGCGCTGGTCCTATCGGTTTAGAAAAACTTTCTGCATTGCTGGATAACAGTCCGGAGGCAAAGGTTACTGTTATTGGAATTGATGTTTTACCGCAATTGCAAACACTTGCTGATGGTTATGAAGGAGTAAATGTATTGCAAAAACCATTTGAACCTGCAGATTTAAACGGGGCAGACCTGGTAATTGCAGCTACGAATAATGAACTGCTGAACCAGGAGATCAGGATACAGGCCAGTGAGCGCAATTTGCTGGTCAACTTTGCCGATAAGCCGGAACTCTGCGATTTTTATCTTGGCTCGGTTGTTAAAAAAGGGGATTTAAAAATAGCCATTTCTACAAACGGTAAATCGCCCACTATGGCCAAACGTTTAAAAGAAGTACTAAACAATGGCTTGCCAGGCGAATTGAACGATACCCTGCAAAACATGCAGGCACTTAGAAATACATTGAATGGCGATTTTGCTGCAAAAGTAAAAAAACTAAATGAAGTGACATCGGCCCTGGTTGAAGGAAAAGCTTCGGTTGAAGGAGTGGTTGTAAGTGATGGAAAGCCTAAATTGGGTAAAATGAAATGGCTGATATGGCTGGCCATCGTATTTGCTTTTGCTATAGTGGTGGCAGCTTTTTGGCATAAGGAACCCGAATTTCAGGCTTTTGTAGCCAATATTAACCCGATGTTTTACTGGTTTTTGCTGGGTGGTTTCATCTTTGCGATGATAGATGGCGCCATAGGGATGTCGTATGGTGTAACCTCTACTTCCTTTTCGCTGGCGATGGGTGTGCCACCTGCATCAGCAAGTATGGGAGTACATTTGTCAGAAATTTTAAGCAATGGCATTGCCGGCTGGATGCATTACCGTTTTGGAAATGTGAACTGGAAACTGTTTAAGCTCTTGCTGATACCAGGTATTATTGGTGCAGTAACGGGTGCTTACCTGTTGTCCTCACTGGAACATTACAGCCATTATACCAAACCAATAGTTTCTTTGTATACTTTAATATTGGGTTTTGTAATTTTGTCTAAAGCCTATCAGGCTAACCGTAAAAGTGCAGTCAGAAAAAATAAGATTAAAAAGATTGGTTTGCTGGGGCTTTTTGGTGGTTTTATTGATGCTGTTGGTGGTGGTGGCTGGGGTTCAATTGTATTGTCAAGCTTAATCGCGGGTGGAAGAAATGCACGTTTCTCTTTAGGTACCGTAAAAATCACCCGCTTTTTTATAGCACTGATGAGCTCACTTACTTTTATCACCATGCTGAATGGTGCACATTGGGAGGCTGTTGCAGGTTTGGTGATTGGAAGTGCCCTGGCCTCGCCCATAGCGGCAAAGGTTTCCAACAGGATCTCTGCTAAAACAATTATGGTATCGGTAGGTATCCTGGTGGTTCTGGTGAGTCTGCGCAGCATCGTCAAATTTATTCTCGAATTAGTATAGTCATGAAGGAAAAATTAATAGAAATAGCAGAAAAAATAAAGGATCTTGATCCGGTTGAGGCCTTGAGGTTCTTTACTGCCGAGTATCCTGGTAAAATTGTGTTTTCTACAAGTTTTGGATGGGAGGACCAGGTGATTACACATATGATCTTTGCCAATGATCTTCCTATTGAGGTTTTTACACTGGAAACAGGCCGACTGTTTCCAGAAACTTATTATGTATGGAACCGTACTTTAGAAATTTACAAAAAGCCTATTCATGCTTATTTTCCACAGGCAGAAGCTTTACAGGAAATGGTGGATAAAAAGGGACCAAGCAGTTTCTACGAATCTGTTGAAAACAGAAAAGAATGCTGCGGTATTCGTAAATTGGAGCCTTTAAGGAGAGCTTTAAAAGGGAACGATCTATGGGTTACCGGGATCAGGTCCGAACAATCGCTAAACAGACACGATATGGCCAACCTGGAATGGGATGAGCAAAACCAGCTGATCAAATTTCACCCTATCTTTTTCTGGTCTTTAGCGGAAGTGAAGGAATATATCAAAAAAAATAATATCGTTTATAATACTTTACACGATAAAGGTTTTCCAAGCATAGGTTGTGCGCCTTGTACCAGGGCTGTGCGCGAAGGTGAGGATTTCAGGGCCGGAAGATGGTGGTGGGAAGATCAATCGAAAAAGGAATGTGGTTTGCATGCCACTCAATAATTGCAACAGCATATGAGTAAATATAATTTAGATTATTTAGATGAATTAGAGGCCGAGGCCATTCACATCTTACGTGAAGTGGCAGGGCAATTTGAGAAGCCTGCCTTGTTGTTTTCTGGTGGTAAGGATTCTATTACGTTGGTTAGACTGGCAGAAAAAGCCTTCAGACCTGGTAAATTTCCTTTTCCACTGGTACATATTGATACCGGCCATAATTTTGAGGAAACGATAATTTACCGTGACAATATGGTGGCCCGCTTAGGTGAAAAACTGATTGTAGGTAGTGTTCAGGAATCGATTGACCAGGGTAAGGTAGTGGAACAGACTGGCAAAAATGCAAGCAGGAATGCTTTGCAAACAGTTACTTTGCTGGATACTATTGCTTTGCATGGTTTTGATGCCTGTATTGGCGGGGCAAGAAGGGATGAGGAAAAGGCAAGGGCCAAGGAACGTATTTTCTCTGTAAGGGATGAATTTGGACAGTGGGACCCTAAGCGCCAGCGCCCGGAATTGTGGAATATCTATAACGGTAAGATCCATAAAGGGGAAAATGTAAGGGTATTCCCGATCAGTAACTGGACGGAACTGGATGTATGGAACTATATCAAAAGGGAAAATATTGGTCTGCCTTCTATCTATTTTGCACATTACAGGGATGTGATTACCCGTAACGGACAGCTGATGGCTGCTTCGCCATTTTTAAATATGGATGAAGAGGATATTGTGGAACATAAAAAAGTAAGGTTCCGTACTGTAGGTGATATGAGTTGTACTGCTGCAGTGGAATCGGATGCAGATGAGATAGACAACATCATCATGGAGATCAGTGCATCAAAAATTAGTGAACGCGGAGCCCGCATGGACGATAAAGTTTCGGAAGCTGCTATGGAAGACCGCAAAAAGGGAGGATACTTTTAATGAATATACTTAAATTTTTTACAGCGGGTAGTGTTGATGATGGTAAGAGCACACTTATTGGACGGTTGTTATACGATACGGACTCCATTCTTGCCGATCAGCTGGAAGCTTTACAGCAAAGTAACCGCAAAAATGATGACGGAACAATTGACCTGGCCATTTTAACGGATGGCTTAAGGGCAGAACGTGAACAGGGAATTACCATTGACGTGGCTTATAAATATTTCCAGACGGATAAGCGTAAGTTTATTATTGCAGATACTCCAGGACATATACAATATACCCGTAACATGGTTACCGGTGCTTCTACCGCTAAACTGGCTATCATTTTAATTGATGCCAGAAACGGTGTGGTAGAACAAACGATCCGTCATTCCTACCTGGTTTCGTTATTAGGTATTGAGCATGTGGTAGTTTGTTTAAACAAGATGGATATGGTAGGCTATAGCGAAACTGTATTTACTGCCATTACAGATAAATACAAGGCCCTTGCTGCTGAACTGAACCTGAAGGATGTGAATTTTATTCCTGTAAGTGCGTTGAAAGGCGATAATGTAGTAAATGAGTCTGAAAACATGGCCTGGTACAAAGGCCGTAGCTTATTGCACTTCCTGGAAACGGTAGATGTGGAAACGGGTGCTGAATCTGATCTGGCCCGTATGCCGGTACAATGGGTAGTAAGGCCGCAAACGGAGGAACTGCACGATTACAGGGGGTATGCAGGCAGGATTTTAAGTGGCGAATTTAAGGTGGATGATAAGGTTACGGTATTGCCATCTGGTAGCAGTTCTGTGATCGAAAGAATAGAGCTGTTTGACCAGCAACCTGTGGTAGCTTTTGCCGGGCAGTCGGTAACGCTTCACCTGAAAGACAATATTGACATTAGCAGGGGTGATGTTTTGGTGAATTCTGACCATTTGCCGCAAAATTCCAGACTGATAGAAGCAGATGTTTGCTGGATGGATGCACGTCCGCTTGATGAGAACATCACCTATTTATTGCAGCACAACAGCAAGGTTACCAAGTGTAAGATCAGCGAAATTGTGTACAAAGTTGACATCAATACACTGGAAAAACAGCAGGCTTATGAATTTCGGTTAAATGACATAGGCAGGGTGATTTTGAAGACTGCTGATGAACTTGCATTTGATTTTTATGGTGACAACAAAGCCAATGGTGCGGCTATATTGATAGACAGCAGGACCAATTTGACGGTTGCAGCGTTGATGTTCAGGGCTATAGCAGATTAGGTTTTATTACTGGGCGTCTTGCAAAATATTTTCTGTCAAATATTTGCTTTACGTTTCTTAATCCCTATTTTGAGGTAATTTTAAACCCTCAGATTATGGAGATCATACACCTTAGTGCAGAATGTTATCCAATTGCTAAAGTTGGTGGTTTGGGCGACGTAGTAGGCGCCCTGCCAAAGTATCAGAATAAACTTGGACATGTAGCTAAGGTGGTAATGCCTGCGTACCAGACTAAATTTATGCAGGAGAATGAATTTGAGGTGGTTTATGATGGCTGGGGTAAACTTGGCTTTCGTGATTTTACAGTAAGGATTTTTAGGGAGAAGACAAATAAACTGGGTTTTGATCTGTTCCTGGTACATATAGCTGGTTTACTGGACAGGCCACAGGTATATGGTTATCATGACGATACGGAACGTTTCCTGGCTTACCAGATTGCAGTGCTGGACTGGATTGCACAATGGGAACATCGCCCTGATGTAGTGCATTGTCATGACCATCATACCGGCCTGGTACCTTTTATGATGGCTTACTGTCTGCAGTTCAGAAGCCTGAGCCAGATTCCTACCGTTCTAACCATACACAATGCACAGTACCAGGGACAATTTGGTTGGGATAAACTACATTACATTCCTGCTTTTGATTTGTGGAAATCGGGACAGCTGGACTGGAAAGGAAGTATTAACCCTTTGGCATCAGCGATAAAATGTGCCTGGCGGGTAACTACTGTTTCACCAAGCTATCTGGATGAGATCAGTTTTAAAGCCAATGGGCTGGAAGATCTGCTGGCCCAGGAAAGGGGTAAATCTGCCGGGATCTTAAATGGCATTGACAATGAAGTCTGGAATCCACAGACGGATCCGATGTTGGAAAAGAAATTTACTTTGCGTACTGTTGATGCAGGTAAAAAGATTAATAAAGCTGCACTTTGTGCTGTTTTTAACCTTGATCCGGAAAAGCCGCTGTTTACTTTTATCGGCAGGTTAGTAGGAGAAAAAGGAGCTGATCTGTTGCCCGATATATTTTACAATGCACTGCTTACCTATAACAAAGAAATTAATGTATTGGTACTGGGCTCGGGCGATCCACAGGTTGAAGGGCGTTTATCACATTTAAAGGAAGCTTTTCCGGGAAATTATAATGTTTATATCGGGTATAATGAGCAATTGTCGCATCAGATCTATGCTGCGGCAGACTTTTTGCTGATGCCTAGCAGGGTAGAACCGTGCGGTTTAAACCAGATGTATGCCTTAAGGTACGGCACCATTCCAATTGTAAGAAGAATAGGGGGATTGAAAGATACCGTGATTGATATTGGCGATGGTGGTTTTGGTATCTGTCATGACCAGACCAGTGTTTGGGATGTAGGGCATGCCATTGGCCGGGCTTATGAGTTGTACTCAGATGAAAAAAAAGTAAAAGAAATACGTAAGTTTATGATGCAGCTGGACCACTCATGGGATAGGGCAGCGCAGCAATATATTGATCTATACCAAATTTAAACTAGGATGAACATGACTGACAAAGTATTGGGAGTGATCCTTGGCGGTGGCCAGGGCTCAAGGCTGGCGCCATTAACACAAACACGCTCTAAACCAGCGGTACCGATAGGAGGGAAATACCGTTTGGTAGATATTCCAATTTCTAACTGCCTGAATTCGGGGATACACAGGATGTTCGTTTTAACACAATTCAATTCGGCATCATTAAATAAACACATTAAAAATACTTACCATTTTAGTCATTTCAGTGCTGCATTTGTAGATATTCTTGCCGCAGAACAAACGCCTGAGAACCCAACCTGGTTTCAGGGAACGGCTGATGCGGTAAGGCAAACCATGCACCATTTGTTAAATCATGAGTTTGAATATGCGCTGATCTTGTCAGGAGACCAGCTGTACCAGATGGACTTTAATAAAATGGTTCAGGCCCATGTTGAAAAAGGGGCTGAAGTGAGTATTGCTACTATTCCGGTAACAGCCAAGGATGCCACTGATTTTGGTATATTAAAGGTGAACGAAGATAGTTTTATTACTTCTTTTATAGAGAAACCTGCTGCTGCTTTATTGCCCGACTGGTCGTCTGATACAGGTGAAGAGATGCATGCTGAGGGTAGGGATTACCTGGCTTCAATGGGTATTTATATCTTTAACAGGGATTTGCTGGTAAAAATACTGATCGATAATCCTGATGAAAAGGATTTTGGTAAGGAGATTATTCCGAGGGCTATGGCACACAATAAGGTATTGAGTTTTCAGTATGAAGGTTACTGGACAGATATCGGTAACATTTCTTCATTTTTTGAAGCCAATCTTGGGCTTACAGATGATATCCCTAAATTTAATCTGTTCGACAGTCACCAAAGTATATTTACCAGGGCCAGGATGCTGCCCCCCTCTAAAATATTGGGAACTACTTTAAATAAGGCTGTAATTGCTGAGGGTTGTATTTTGCAGGCCGCAGAAATTTCACATGCAGTAATTGGTATCCGTTCCAGAATAGGGATAGGTACGGTTATTGAAAATGTTTATGTAATGGGTAGCGACAGGTACCAGACCCTTACAGAGATTGAGGAGGAGACCGCAAAACAGAAGCCATTGATCGGTATTGGCGACAGGTGTAAAATTGTTAATGCACTGGTAGATAAGAACTGCAGGATAGGTAATGATGTACAGATCATTGGTGGTGATCATTTACCTGATGGTGACCATCCTTTATATACAGTTAAAGATGGAATTGTGGTGGTAAAAAAAGGCGCAGTGATACCCAATGGAACGGTGATTTAAAGTAATTGCTTTATGCAACGTAGTTTCACCGATCAATTAGGTCGGACAATACAGGTAGATTATCCGCCAAAACGGATCATTTCGCTGGTGCCTTCCCAGACAGAACTGCTGTTTGATCTGGGACTGGATACTGAGGTTGTGGGCATTACCAAATTTTGTATCCATCCGATAGCACAATTTGCATCAAAGATAAAGGTTGGGGGAACCAAAAAATTAAATCTGGATCTGATCCGGGACCTGAAGCCAGACCTTATCATCGGCAATAAAGAGGAAAATGAACAGTTGCAGATTGAGGCTTTAATGGAAGAGTTTCCGGTTTGGATGAGTGATATATATACGCTGGAAGATGCCAAAGCAGCCATTGCACATATTGGAGCATTGGTAAACAGGGAGCCGGAAGCTGCTTATCTTGTACATCTGATCAGTGCAGGATTCAATGACCTGCAGACCCTGGCATTACAGCACGGCATTGATAAATCTGTAGCTTACCTGATCTGGAGGGAACCTTATATGCTGGCTGGTCCGGATACTTTTATAGATCATCTGCTAACCCTGAATGGTTTGCGGAATGTGATTAAGCAAAACAGGTATCCTGAAACTGACCTGGAAAACCTGGGGCTGTTAAAGCCAGATCTGGTGTTTCTTTCTTCTGAACCTTATCCTTTTAAGGAAACACATCTCGAAGAGATTAAGAAAGCAATGCCCGCAGCCAGGGTAATGCTGGTAGATGGTGAGATGTTTTCCTGGTACGGAAGCCGTTTAGTGAAAGCGGTACAATACCTGTTCCAGCTTCAGGCCGAAATTACAGGGCCGGCCAGGCCCGGAAGGGGAAGCGAATTATAAGTGTGTTTTACTTAGCCCAGCGAAGAAGTATTTGCTGGGTCGGGAACTGAAGTCTGCTGAAGTTGATTCAAACCCGAGATAGTCTCATTTTTGGTGATCTGGGCAATTAAGTCCCTTAATTCATCATAAAATAAAAGCATGTCTATCATCCTGTCACTGTCAACCTCCGTTGCATTATGTAAAAACCAGCCTTTATACATCTCCCATAGCAGGGTTCGCATTTCCTCATTGTTATAATTTTCAAATATACCCTTGGTACTTATTAAATACTTGCCATCATCCATGACGTCAAATATAAATAATTAACAAAAATATATGTATAATATTGTTATAATTAAATTATGTAACCTGATTTCCTGTTTTTAGCTATATATACGGGGTTTTTTTGATTTTCTGCATGGTAACAACTGTGTGATCTGGTTATCTGCTGACAATTCCGGGGTTGTTAGAGGCGTGTTAAACGCCGGTCAGACGGAATTGTAACTCAATATAATAGGATTGAAAAAGTTTTTGCTGTAAACCAGCGCATTAACAAAAGTGCCTAAAAATAAATTAAAAACCCTTTTGACTTTTGATAAGAATCTCTATCTTTGCAGTCCTTAATAAATCCTAACTGCGGAAGTGGCGTAATTGGTAGCCGCACCAGACTTAGGATCTGGCGCTTCACGGCGTGGGGGTTCGAGTCCCTTCTTCCGCACAGCAAAATTCCCCCGCAACACGGGGGAATTTTTATATAAAGACATTAATACAAATATTGATTCAGAAAGATGAACATTACACAGGAAAAAATTAACGACTTAAATGCAGTTGTAAAAATTAAGATTGCGCCTGAGGATTACACTGAAAAGGTTGATAAATCTATTAAAGAACAGGCTAAGAAAGCAAACCTTCCAGGTTTCCGTAAAGGAATGGTTCCTGCCGCCCATATCAAAAAGATGTATGGCAGAAGTATTCTTGTTGAAGAGATCAATAATTTGTTAAGCGAGACTTTAAATAAACACCTTACTGATAATAAAGTTGAAATTCTGGGTCAGCCTTTACCTGTAATGGACGATACCAAAGAGTTTAAATGGGACTATACAGACGAATTTGAATTTGATTACGAACTGGGGCTTGCCCCGGCTATTGAAGTTGCCATTACTTCAAAGGATAAGTTTACACAATATGTAGTTAAGGCCGATGAAGAAACCCTGGCTGCAAGGATCAAAAATATCCGCAAAAGCTATGGCAAAATGACAAATCCGGAAGTTTCGGCAGACGATGATGTACTTTATGCCGAATTAACACAACTTTCGGCAGATGGTTCAGTTTTTGAAGGTGGCATTACTGCAACCGGATCTATTCGTTTGGATCAGGTTACTGATAAAAAGATATTAAAATCTTTGATTGGTTTAAAGAAAGATGATGTTGTAGAACTTGATGTTCAAAAAGCTTTTGATAAAAACGAGGTGGTAATTGCCAAATTGTTAAACATCAGCGAAGAGGATGCGAAAGATTTACAGTCTAAATTCCGTGTAACGGTTAAAAATGTAAACCGTTTAGAGGAAGCTGATTTAAACCAGGAGTTCTTTGATAAATTGTTTGGTGCAGGTGTAGTAACAGATGAGGCTGGTTTTAAAACTAAGATCACTGAGGAAATTGAAAGTATGTTTAAGCAGGATGCAGACCGCAAATTGCAGAACGACATTTATACCAAACTGATTGAAAGTGTAAAAATGGAATTGCCGGATGAGTTTTTACGTAAGTGGCTAAAAGCAACCAACGAAAAATTAACGGATGAGGAACTGACTGAAGGTTATGACGATTTTGCCAAGAACCTGAAATGGACTTTGATTGAGAATAAACTGATCAAAGACAACAACATCGAGATCAAGTATGAAGATGTGTTTCAAACGGCTAAACAACGGTTGGATGCGCAATTCAGAATGTATAGCCCAAGTCCGATGCCTGAAGACCAACTGGCACAGTATACGGCTACTTTTCTGAAAGAAAAAGACAATGCTAACCGCATTTTTGATGAGGTTAAAGCCATCAAAGTTTTTGATTACATTCAATCGGTTGCTACTTTGGACCAAAAAGAAATAGCTTATAATAAATTTACAGAATTGAAATAAGCGCAGTTTAATACTGCAGAGTTTTAACAGGATAACATGAATGAATAAGGCGGCCTTTTAAAAGGCCGCCTTATTTATATAAAAACGAATTCAAATTTTACAATACCACAATAAATTACCAATTTAGTTTTATTACTATTGGTGAAGAAAATAGATAGTGATTAAAATAACAATTAGAGATCATGAAGATAGATAAAGACGAATTTAGAAAATACGCAGTTAAACATCACCGTATAAATGGTTTAAATGTAGACCGTTATATTGGTGCTACCAATAATTCACCAAAAGCCATGACACCTTATATTATTGAGGAGCGTCAGCTTAATGTTGCTCAGATGGATGTGTTTTCCCGTTTGATGATGGACCGTATCATCTTTTTAGGAGATGCCATTTATGATGGAAATGCGAATATCATCCAGGCCCAATTGCTATTTTTACAGTCGACAGACAACAACAGGGACATCCAGATCTACATCAACTCACCAGGTGGATCAGTATATGCAGGCCTGGGTATTTATGATACCATGCAGTATATTGCACCTGATGTGGCTACCATCTGTACAGGTATGGCCGCATCAATGGGGGCCGTTTTACTGGTTGCCGGTGCTAAAGGTAAACGTGCGGCATTGCCTCATTCAAGAGTGATGATCCACCAGCCTTCGGGCGGGGCACAAGGGGTAGCTTCTGATATGGAGATCAACCTGAGGGAAATGCTTAAATTGAAAAAAGAATTATACGATATTATTTCAAACCATTCGGGACAGAGCTATGAGTGGGTAGAAAAGGCTTCAGACCGTGATTACTGGATGAAGGCTGAGGAAGCAAAAGGCTTCGGAATGATTGATGAAGTGCTAGGTGCTAGCAACAAAGACTAAAAAATGGCTAAACAAAACAAAGAATCCCGTTGCTCTTTTTGCGGCTCAGGTAAGCAGGATACACTAATGCTTATTGAAGGACTGGATGCATTTATCTGCGATAAGTGTGTAACCCAGGCCAATCAGCTGCTGGTACAGGAGCTGGGGAGTAAAAAATCGAAAGCTTTAGATACTTCGATCACGCTGTTAAAGCCCCTGGAAATTAAAGCTCATATTGACCAGTATGTAATTGGTCAGGATGATGCTAAAAAGGTGCTTGCAGTGGCGGTATATAACCACTATAAAAGGTTAAGTCAGAAAGTAGACAAGGGTGATGAGGTTGAGATTGAAAAATCCAATATCATGTTGGTAGGTGAAACGGGTACAGGTAAAACCTTACTGGCTAAAACTATTGCCAAGATATTACATGTACCTTTCTGTATATGTGATGCAACGGTACTTACAGAGGCTGGGTATGTTGGTGAAGATGTGGAGAGCATTCTTACCCGATTATTACAGGCTGCTGATTATGACGTGGCTTCGGCAGAACGTGGCATTGTATATATTGATGAGGTAGATAAGGTGGCACGTAAAAGTGATAATCCTTCTATTACCCGGGATGTATCTGGTGAAGGCGTACAGCAGGCTTTACTGAAGATATTAGAAGGTACGGTAGTAAACGTTCCACCACAGGGCGGACGTAAACATCCTGATCAGAAGATGATCCCGGTAAATACAAATAACATTCTGTTTATATGCGGCGGGGCTTTTGATGGCATAGAACGTAAAATTGCCAACAGGCTGCGTACACAGGCAGTAGGTTATAAGGTTAAAAAGGACGACGCTGAACTGGATCTTAAAAACCTTTATAAATATATTACGCCTCAGGATTTAAAATCGTTTGGTTTAATTCCGGAACTGATTGGACGTGTGCCGGTTTTGACCCACCTGAACCCATTGGATAAGCAGGCATTACGCAACATCCTGACCGAGCCTAAAAACTCGCTGTTCCGTCAGTATGTAAAATTGTTTGAACTGGAAAATGTGAAACTTACATTTGATAACGAAGTTTTGGACTTTATAGTAGATAAAGCGATGGAATATAAGCTTGGTGCAAGGGGCCTGCGCTCTATTTGTGAGGCCATTATGCTGGATGCGATGTTCGAGATCCCTTCTGATACCAGTGTCAAGGAGTTGAGCATTACACTCGATTATGCGGTTGAAAAGTTTGAGAAGGCCGACTTTAAAAAGTTAAAAGCTGCTTAGAAATTTAATCCCCGGTTTACCGGGGATTTTTTTTTAACTTGTTTTAGGCGATCAGCTGGTTCGCTGCAAAGCATAATAAAAGGAGAATAGATATGAATGAAGAAAAAGATGTAAAAAAAGAAGAACAAAAGAGAGGAAAAGTAAAGAAGATAAAAGAAGTGGAATCGCCGGTAAAGGCTGGCCTGAAATCAAAGGCTGATATTGTACAAAACTGGCTGCCCAGATATACAGGAAGGCCATTAGCAGATTTTGGCCAGTACATACTGCTCACTAATTTTAGTAAGTATGTACAGATGTTTTCTGAATGGCACGATAATGCACCGGTTATGGGGCTGGATAAACCTATGCAAAGTGTAACAGCTGACGGGATTACCATTATAAATTTTGGTATGGGAAGCCCGATGGCTGCAACCATGATGGACTTGCTGACGGCAATCAGCCCGAAGGCAGTATTGTTTTTGGGTAAATGTGGCGGATTGAAAAAGAAGAACCAGCTAGGCGACCTGATCCTGCCTATTGCGGCGATAAGAGGTGAGGGGACGTCCAATGATTATTTACCTGCTGAAGTACCTGCATTACCTGCGTTTGCTTTACAAAAGGCAATATCAACCACAATACGTGACCATTCGAGGGATTACTGGACTGGAACCTGTTATACCACTAACCGCAGGGTTTGGGAGCACGATAAGGCTTTTAAAAAATACCTGAAAACTTTAAGGGCGATGGCTGTGGACATGGAAACTGCTACCATATTTACCACTGGTTTTGCCAATAAGATACCCACAGGAGCGTTATTACTGGTCTCAGATCAGCCGATGATCCCTGAAGGAGTTAAAACAACGGAAAGCGACAGTAATGTAACTTCCACTTATGTGGAAACACATTTAAGGATAGGCATTGATTCCCTGAAGCAGCTGATCAATAACGGGCTTACAGTTAAGCACCTGCATTTTTAATCTTCGTTAAGACTTTTAGGATAATCGAACTGGAGCAGCCTGCCGGTATGGTGGCTTACCAGTTCCCATTCGTCGAAAGGGAATTCTATCAATACAGTACCGCAGGTAGGGATGTTGTAAATATCGGTATCACTGAGGTAATTGGCGAGGTCTGTAAATCCTGGATTATGCCCGAAAATAGCAATATAGTCATACCTGTTATTAAACCTATTGATTACTTTCAAGAGCGTTTTGACATTTGCTTCATAAATTGAAGCCTCTTCTTTTATTTGTTCTGCTGATTTTTTCCAGGCTTGTGCAAAATGTTTGGCAGTGGTAATGGCCCTTAAAGCCGGACTGCTTACGATGAGGTGCGGAACCAGGTCTTTTTGGAGTAATCTTGCGGCCATTTCCGGTGCATTTCTGTGCCCCCTGGGGTTTAGTGGTCTGTCAAAGTCTGCAAGATGTGCATTCCCCCATTCTGATTTACCGTGTCTGACCAATAGTAGTTTTTTCGCCATTGCTGAGTTTATTGAGTACAGTATTTATAACAACCGATTCTGATAAATTGTTCATACAGGCAAAGTCGCCGCGGTAACATGGAACATTTCCATAAACAGAGCACGGCCTGCAATAGAGATCTGCTTGTACCGCATCCTTTATGGATTGGCCATAGCCTAAAAAACCTATGTAAGGATGGGTGGCACCCCATACAGATACAACCGGGATATTTTTTAAAGCAGCAAGGTGCATGCCGGAAGAGTCCATACTCAACATCACATCCAGGTTTGAAATGAGCTTTAGCTCATCGTCGAGTTTGATTTTTCTGACTACTGAAGTAACGTTTTTATGTTTACATTCCCATTCCATGGCTATCTGTTCTTCTTCTGAAGAACCACCAAATATGAAAAGCTGGTGTCCTGAGTTGGCCAGTGCCAATAGTACGGTCTCTGTTTTTTGCAGAGGATACACTTTTTGCAGGTGCTGGGCAAAGGGACTTACACCGATCCATTTTTGTGTTTTTGGGAAAGAGATAAAGGGAAAGTCAGCTGGGGTTAAGGTTTGAGGCCTTTTTTCAGTTAATTTGTTTTGCAGTCCAAAAGGGAAACCTAAAGTTTTGAATACTTCTGCATAACGGATTATTGTAAGCTTAAGGGGTCTGAGTATTTTTTGTTCCCTGCGGGTAAGTTCTGCTTTCTCTTTTCTGCCCTTGTCTATCCTGGCTGTTTTTACTCCTGTAATAAAAAAGAGCAGGCTTACTATTCTGCTTCTGAGGTTATTGTGCAGATCGGCAACAGCAGTTATTTTTTGTTTTCGGAGTGCTATAAAGAGTTTAATGAGCCCCAAAAAGCCTTTGTGCTGTTGTTTGGGTTCGAAAGGATAAAAATTTAAATTGGGGATATCATTAAAGAAAGGCTGGAATAAGCTGCGGCTCAGCATCAGCAATTCCGTATCCGGATATTCCCGCATAAATTCCTTTAAAACAGGGGCGGTCATGGCTACATCTCCCATGGCCGAGAAACGGATGACCAGTATTTTATTTTTGCCCCTCATTCATGGTTAGTGTTGTAAAGAACAGGATTAAGATTGGGGTCATTATACATTTTCATTTGTTTGTATACTTTCATATACTTTGTACCGTTTTCAATATCCTGTATCAATTCATCTAAGCTATTGGAAAGATCGGCTCTTTGGTTTAACAGAATGTTAAGCTTTTGCGTACAAAGGTCCCGGTGTTCCTGGGTAGCATCAGGTCTGACGGTTTCTTCAGTCATGTGGTATACTTTTAAAGCAAGGATCGATAAGCGGTCTATTACCCATGCCGGACTTTCAGAATTGATCTTTGCATCTGCATTT
Source organism: Pedobacter heparinus DSM 2366 (assembly GCF_000023825.1). Classification (NCBI taxonomy): domain Bacteria; kingdom Pseudomonadati; phylum Bacteroidota; class Sphingobacteriia; order Sphingobacteriales; family Sphingobacteriaceae; genus Pedobacter; species Pedobacter heparinus. The sequence goes on along the minus strand of NC_013061.1, from coordinate 3,676,119 downwards.
GGCTTTATATTTTTGTATTCTTCCAAAAAGTAGCTGTCTATGTATTCTACTACATCCGTCCTTTCCTGATTAGAAGCATCAATGCGTCTTTTCCATTGCAGTCCTTCAACCGGATCGATCTCCGGATTACGGACCACGTCTTCCATGTGCCATTGAGCGGTATCTATCCAACATTTTAAATAAAGCAGGTGTTCAATAGAGCTGATGCGATATGGATTTTCTATAGGCTGATCTATATGGTTATGGATGTGATAATCATGGATTGCCTCTCCGAATATTCTGTTGCAAAGCTTACTAATCATAACTCAAAGGTAAGGATAACTATTTTTTATTACCGAAGTATTGAGCAATATCTTGCAAGGATAAAGCATTTAAACACTGTTTTGCAGTTAAGCCACCTTTTCTGCCGATCAAGACCCCATAGTGCATATCATGAAACCCTTCTTTTCTATGTGCATCCGGGTTTACGGAAAGCAATACACCTTTCTCCAGGGCATAACGGTGCCAACGCCAATCGAGGTCAAGACGTAATGGATTGGCATTAATCTCAATCACTACATTGTTGGCCACGCAGGCGTCTATAACTTTTGCATAATCAATAGGATAACCCTTTCTGCTAAGCAATAGCCGGCCCGTAGGGTGTCCTAAAATGGTAGTATAAGGGTTTTCTACGGCTTTAATTAACCGTGCTGTGGCTTTCTGTTCATCCATGCGGAGATTGCTGTGTACAGAGGCTACTACAAAATCAAATGTTTTGAGGATCTCATCACTGTAATCCAGAGAGCCATCGTTCAGGATATCACTTTCTATACCCTTAAAAATACGGAAGGGCGCAAGTTTTGCATTTAAAGCTTCGATTTCCTGGTGCTGAGCATATACCCGTTGCTCGTTTAGTCCGTTTGCATAAAAGGCGGATCTGGAATGATCACAGATGCCCAGGTATTCCAGTCTCAGGTTGTCCTTACAAAAAACAGCCATTTCCTCCAGGGTATGTACGCCATCGCTCCAGGTAGAGTGGTTGTGCAGGCTGCCTTTCAGATCGGCATCAGTAAGGAGTATAGGGAGTTTATTTTCTTTGGCCAGCTGGATTTCATTCAGTCCTTCCCTCAGCTCAGGTTCAACGTAAGCAAGACCAGCTTTTTGGTAGATTTCCTGTTCCGATGTAAAAGCATCTGATCCTGCCAGCGCCAGTACTTCATTTACGTGTTGCTCATTACCGGTAAGCTTAAACCAGTTCAGGTAAAAATCTGATTTTTGGACTATATATAGTTTTATTTTTAAGCCAAAAGGACTGTTTGCCAAATAATTTCCATCTGTTTGCTGTTCAAATACCAGGGGCTCAAAGGTGGTTATTTTAGTATGTATTTCTTCCAGGGTTTCGGCACCGATGAGCAATTCAATTTCTTCTATGATTTCCAGGCAGCGGCGATAGGCTCCGGCTATACCAAGTAAGGGATCACCGCTAATGGTATTTAACCATATAGCCAGGTCGGCGTATAGCTTGTTTACCAGGATTTCAGTCTGGGCGTATAGAAATTTGCCCGAGGCAGCCATTTTAAATTCTATGATCTTTTTGATCTCTTCCTGTGTTTTCAATCCGAAGCCTTTGGCTTCGATCAGCCTGTTTTCATTACAGGCATAATATAACTCGCCAATATTCTCTATGGCCAGGTCTTTCCAGATGACAGCAATCTTTTTTGGTCCTATGCCTTTAATGCCCAGCATTTCGACAATTCCTGTAGGTGTTTGGGCCAATATTTGCTCCAGTTCGGTCATTGAACCTGTTTCCAGCAATTCCCAGACTTTTGCCGAGATACTTTTTCCAAGACCATCAATCTGGGAGATTTCTTCAATTGTTTTCCCTTTAACGGGGTACGGTAATTTATCTACTTTAAATGCAGCATTAGCAATAGATTTAATTTTAAAAGGGTTCTCATTGTGTAGTTCCATCAATTGAGAAAGTAGCCGAAGTGTGCGTGCAATGGTTTTATTTTCCATTTTAATCAGGAAGTTTTATTGTATTTTAATTTCAAAAGGCATCCTGGTCTGGATTCCTGATCTGGATACAGCTGATTTTATTTGCTGATAGATAGGATAGCTCGCACCAAGCTCTTGTTTGGCATAATAAGTTCTTATCTTATCTGTTGTGTTGTCCATCAGTGATTTAAAGGGATCCCGCATTTCAGGATATTCCACAATACTGTAATCTTTTATTTTAGCTTTTTTAGCTGCGGCAATTATGGCATCATTAAAGTTACCTGTTCTGTCGGCCAGTCCAATTCTGACTGCATCAGTCCCAACCCAAACACGGCCACCACCTATGCTGTCTATGTAAGCTTTTGTTCTTTTACGCCCATCTGCCACACGGGTAATAAAACTATCGTATACCCGGTTTACATCATTTTGTACAATCAGCCTTTCACCTGCAGTCATGGGTCTGTCCACACTCATGATATCTGCATATTTTCCGGTTTTAACACCATCAAAGGTGATTCCAAGTTTATCATTAAATAATTTCTGGAAATTAGGAATAATACCAAATACGCCAATAGATCCGGTTATGGTGTTGGGTTGTACAAATATGGAGTCGGCCGCGCATGCAATGTAATAGCCTCCAGAGGCTGCTACATCTCCAAATGAAGCGATAACAGGTTTTATCTTTTTGGTGAGTACAATTTCTCTCCAGATCACATCTGAGGCCAAAGCGCTGCCACCTGGTGAATTTACCCTTAAAACAACAGCTTTGATATCGGTATCAAGACGGGCTTTCCGAATGGCTTTGGAGATCCGTTCCGAACCAATCTGGTGATCGGAGCCATCGCCACCCATGATGTCGCCATTGGCGTAAATTATGGCTACTTTCTGGCTTGCGGAAGTAGGCTGGTCTTTAACAACATTTCTGGCATAGTCATTAATAGAAATGGTTGTGAGATCATTTTTTTTCTCTTTTCCACTTAATGTTTTGAGTTCATCAATAATCTGGTCTTTATATTTCAGCTCATCCACCATTTTATAGGCAACAGCGTCTTGAGGCTGCCTGATCTTATAATCATCTGCAATCTGGTAAAGCGTTTCGGTGCTGATGTTACGGCTTTTGGCTATCCCTTCCAGAAAAGTATCATATAGGCCATGCAGGTAGGCCGTAACCTGTTCGCGGTTTTTGTCGCTCATTTTTTCTGCAAAGAAAGGCTCTACAGCACTTTTATAATTACCGACCCTCACAATCTGGGCTTCGATGCCAAGTTTATCCAGTGCACCTTTAAAAAACATGGTCTCAGATTTCAGGCCTTTAAACTCCAGTGCACCTTCGGGATTTAAATAAATCTTATCGGCTGCAGAAGCCAGGTAATAGGCTCCCTGTGTGTAAACCTCACTATAGGCTATGATTTTCTTTTTACTTGTTTTAAAATCAATCAGTGCATCCCTGATTTCACGCATGGTAGCAAAACCCGCCTGAGGTGAGGTTACATTGATGTAAACACATTTAATGTTGTCGTCTGTTTTGGCTTTTTGCAACGCACGGATCACATCGTTAAAACCAATGCTTTTATCCTCATCTGAGCCAACCAGGGGCAATCTTGACAAAGGATCGTCAGCGGTGCGTTCAGTTATGCTTTGGTCCAGGTTAAGCAAAAGTACAGAATTGCTGTTTACACTTACTTTCTGTTCCTTTAGGGATGTTTTAACAATTCCGATGATCAATAGTACAAAAAATACTAAAAATAAGGCCAGTGAAATGACTACGCCTACCACTGTAGCAAAAACATATTTAAAAAATTCTCTCATCTGCCAGGTAAATATTTAATTTGTAAAGGTAAATAAAAAAAAGCCTCGGATCTTTATATGCAATTGGATAGTGAAAATGTTTATTTGTTACTTGGAAGTAACCTGGGAGATAGGAGTGAATTGATAAAAGAGGCTATTGAGCAAATTGACAAACGTATTGGGCAAGTATTTTTAACATCTGCCTTTTATGAAACATCGGCCTGGGGGAAAGAAGACCAGCCGGCTTTTTTGAATGTTGCCGTTGGCGTTAATACCGCGCTTAGTCCAATTCAGGTACTTGAGATGGTTTTGCAGATTGAACTTGATCTGGGTAGGGTGAGACATGAAAAGTGGGGTTCCAGGTTGATAGACATCGATATTGTGCTTTTTGGCAACAAAATTGTGGATAATGGAAGTCAATTGCAGATTCCGCATCCGCAGATGCAGCATAGAAAATTTGTTTTGGTGCCCCTGGCCGAAATCGCGCCTGACAGCATTCATCCGGTGTTTAAGCTTACTGTATCGGAAATATTAGAAAGATTAAGTGATAATTTGTCAGTATCAAAAGTATAAATTCATTATTTTTGTCTATGATGGTAAACTTACAGAAAAATAATGATCCTCTGGATCTGTCTTATTTAAGAGATATGTCTGGGGACAGCGCGGAATTTATCATAGAGATGATAGATATGTTTAAGCTTCAAACACCTTTGTATATCTCTGATCTTGGGCAGGCTATTGCAGATAAAGATTGGCCAAGAGCATCTAACTGTGCCCATAAAATAAAACCCACTTTTGCTTATGTAGGTCGTGAAGACGCCAAAGAACACATGCAAATGATGGAAAACAATGCAAGAGACCTTAAAAATATAGAGGAGCTGCCACAGGCATTTGAGGAAATCAGTGCTTTTGTAGCACATCTGTATACGCAACTGGATGAGGCTAAAGCAGAGCTGGAAAAACAGCTTTAAATCATTATACCCGATTTTTAGTATTTTTATATAGGTGTATTCCTGAAATGGAGAAAAGACAGTCCGATATAAAGCAGCAGTATAAACGGTACGGCAGAAAAATTAAGAAATATGACCAGTATTGCTGAGAGCAGCAGGAAAATGTATTTTATTTTGTTCTTTGCCCAGGTGGCCGAACTGAATTTGAGGGAGAAGATTTTTATTTCACTAACCAGCAACCAGCTGAGTATTAAGGTAAGCCCGAACAATAAAGGGGCAGACCCAACAATTAAAGGATAATCTTTACGAATAAAGGGTAAGGACACGATAAAGATGGTATTCATTGGTGTATTCAGGCCAATGAAATCTTCGGTCTGGCGGCTGTCAATATTAAATTTAGCAAGTCTGAGGGCAGAAAATACGGTGATGATAAAACCAAGATAAGGCAAATATGGGAAAGTACAATCACTTGTTTTTAGCAATTGAAACATTACTACCCCAGGAAGGAAGCCGAAACTGACCATATCGGCCAGAGAGTCCAGCTCTTTTCCAATGTTGGATTTTACATGCAGCAACCTTGCTGCAAAACCATCAAAAAAATCAAATATTCCTGAAAGGAGGACAAAATAGGCTGCTATTTCAAGAGCCCCGTTAAAAGCGTAGACAATACCTATGCAACCTGAAAACAGGTTGGCACAGGTAATGGCATTTGGGATATGTTTTTTGATCATGAAAAAGAATCCTTTTCAATTAGCTATTCATTGAAATTAAGAATTCTTCATTGGATTTGGTGCCTTTTATTTGAGCCTGAACAAACTCCATAGCTTCCTGGGCGTTCATGTCTGCCAGGTGGTTGCGCAGGATCCATACCCGCTGCAAAGTATCTCTGTCGTGCAACAGATCGTCGCGGCGTGTACTTGAAGCTGTAATGTCGATAGCAGGGAAAATACGTTTGTTAGATAATTTACGATCTAACTGAAGTTCCATATTACCAGTACCTTTAAATTCTTCAAAGATCACTTCATCCATTTTCGATCCTGTATCTGTTAAAGCAGTAGCAAGTATGGTTAATGAGCCACCTTTTTCGATGTTACGTGCTGCACCAAAGAAACGCTTAGGTTTGTGAAGGGCATTTGCATCAACACCACCTGACAAGATTTTTCCTGAGGCAGGGGCCGTTGTATTGTAAGCTCTGGCCAATCTGGTAATGGAATCGAGCAGGATCACTACATCATGGCCACATTCTACCAGACGTTTGGCTTTTTCGAGTACAATATTGGCGATTTTAACGTGGCGTTCTGCCGGTTCATCAAAAGTAGAGGCAATTACTTCAGCCCTTACACTTCTGGCCATGTCTGTTACCTCTTCCGGGCGCTCATCGATTAATAAAATGATCAGATAAACTTCAGGATGGTTTTTAGCAATGGCATTGGCTACCTCTTTCAGCAGGTTTGTTTTACCAGTTTTAGGCTGGGCTACAATTAAGCCACGTTGTCCTTTACCTATAGGTGTAAACAGGTCTATAATACGGGTGGAATAGTTATTTGTTTCTGTAAAAAGATTTAACCTTTCTGTAGGGAACAATGGGGTAAGGTAATCGAAAGGAACACGGTCACGCACATCAGCGGGCAAACGGCCATTGATGGTTTCAACCCTTACCAGCGGAAAGTATTTTTCACCTTCTTTTGGTGGCCGGATGCTTCCTTTTACGGTATCACCTGTTTTCAGACCGAATAATTTGATCTGCGATTGTGATACATAAATATCATCCGGCGAAGAAAGGTAATTGTAGTCGGCAGATCTTAAAAAGCCATATCCATCAGGCATAATTTCCAAAACACCTTCGTTGGTAATGGTATTGTCGAAATCAAGATTGGAGTAGCTGTTTTCGTTTTGCTTATGGTTGCCGTTGCTGTTTTGATTTTTAGGTTTGTTTTCCAGTGGCCGCTGTTTTTTATTGTCCTGGTTTGCCGGATGTGCAGGGTTTTTAGTTTCGTTTGGAAAAGAAGGTACTGTTGTTTCCGCTGGTGTTACTGCCGGAGCTTCTTCAGTTACAACTTCAACAGGTGCTTCAAAAAGTGTCTCCTGTTTGTAAGCTTCAGCTACAGGATGGGGCTCAAACAAAGAAGCCCGGTTAAATGGCCTTTGTACATTTTCTTCAGCTGCCTCCTTTGGTGCAATGCGGATTCTCTTTCTAGCCGGTTTATCACCCTGGGCATCTTTTGACGGGTTATTGGCTGCGCTAGTTTTTGCTAAATGTTCCTTTACAGGGCGCTCTTTTAACGGAGTTGCTTTAGCAGAATCTGCTGTTAAAGTATTTTCATCATTAGGCAATTCTTTTTGGACGGGCGCTTTGTTCCCACTGTTCTTAACAGGGCTGTTTTTTGCTGCATTTTCCTTTACAGCTTTTGTTTTTACAGCTTTTACCGGAGCTTCTTTGGGAGTAGCTTCTGCTTCGGCTTGCTGCTCGGTTATTTGAGCAATGATTTCGACCAGTTCAGCCTTGCGCAATTCATCGGCATTTAGGATGCCCTGATTTTTTGCTATCTCACGCAATTCAGCAGTGAGTTTTTCATTTAATTCTGTTTTATTAAACATTATATGGATGTAGAGAAATTTTAAATGTGTTGTTTTCTAAATTTTTATGATTGATAGCAAAGTATGATATCAACTGAACAGCGCAAAAAATGCAATTATAAAAGGCGTTATAAAACAAAATTTTATGAGATTTTCTGGAATGGTCAGATAAACTTTAGAGAATTATGGTGCAATTGTATGTATTTGAAATCTAATCTCCAAGAAAAAGTTAAAATTGTTTATAATAATTTACATTAAAAGTACGGTGAAGGGGTTTAAATCAGTTTGAAAATTAACATCTTTGTGTCCAAAATTTACCCCCAGATGAATAAGAAGCAACTATTTGAGCAAATTAAAACCAAGAAATCTTTTTTGTGTGTTGGCCTTGATCCTGTAATGGAACAAATTCCAAGACACCTGCTAAAATATGACAATCCGGTACTGGAATTTAATAAACAGCTCATCGATGCGACAAAAGATCTGTGTGTTGCCTATAAGCCCAATACTGCTTTTTTTGAATCGATGGGGCTGAAGGGTTGGGAAACGCTGATCAGGACCTGGGAATATATTCCTAAAGATATCTTTACTATTGCAGATGCAAAAAGAGGTGATATTGGCAATACGTCGGCCATGTATGCCGATGCATTTTTTAACAAGGAGAAATCGGGGATGGGTTTTGATGCCATTACTGTGGCGCCCTATATGGGCAAAGATTCTGTTGGACCATTTTTAAACCATAAGGATAAATGGGTGATCCTCCTGGCTTTAACCTCAAATATTGGGCATAGTGATTTTCAGTTGCACCAAACGCCTGAAGGAAAGCTGTATGAAGAGGTGATCCGCATTTCTTCAGCATGGGCAGACAGTGAGCAGCTGATGTATGTAGTAGGTGCTACCCGTGGGGCAGAGTTTAAAAATATCAGGAGGCTTGCGCCAGATAATTTTTTACTGGTACCTGGTGTTGGTGCACAGGGAGGAAGCCTTGCCGATGTTTGTACCTACGGGTTAAATGACAGCTGTGGTTTACTGGTAAATTCGGCCAGGTCGATTATCTATGCAGGGAATGGGGAGGATTTTGCTGAAAAGGCAAGAGCAGAAGCATTGAAACTGCAGCAGGAGATGGAACAAATATTATTAGCTGCCGGTTTAATTTAAAATACTTCATCTATTTTGTGGTGAACTGGTCATTTTCCGATTAAGTTCACCTAATGGATTTTTCTGAACATTTTTTACATTTTATATGGCGTTTCAGGCTATTTAACACTTTCGGACTTTTTTGCACTGATGGGGAAAGACTGGAGATTTTGACGCCCGGTCTTATAAACAAAGATGCAGGGCCTGATTTTAGTATGGCCAAACTGATGATCGGTAATACGAGATGGGCCGGTCAGGTAGAACTGCACCTTAAATCGTCTGACTGGTTTGTGCATGGACATGATAAAGATCCTGCATATAATGCAGTTATTTTACATGTGGTTTATCAGCATGATCAACCTGTTTACCGGACAAATGGCAGTTTAATACCTGTTCTTGTTTTAAAGGACCTTTTCCCCAGGCACCTGCTTAATATTTATCGTGAACTAATGGCTGGTATGAACAGGTTCCCCTGTGAAAAGCACATTAAAAATATAGATCCGATAGTTATCCATAGTTTTTTAGCCAGGATAATTATTGAACGATTTGAACATAAATCGGAAGAAATTTTTCATAAACTGGCGCACAACAGAGGCGATTGGGAGCTGACTTTTTACCATTTTATGGCCAAGAGTTTTGGTTTTAAGGTAAATGCTGTTCCTTTTGAGTTACTAGCTGATGCCCTGCCTTATCCTATTTTATTAAAGCACAAGGACAATGCCCTGCAGATTGCTGCATTGTTGTTTGGCCAGGCCGGATTTTTAACCTCAGGCTTTACGGAAACCTATCCCAGGCAACTGCAGAAAGAATATTCTTTTTTGCAGCAAAAATATCGGCTTATGCCATTAAATATTGAACTATGGAAGTTTTTAAGAATGCGGCCACAGAATTTTCCAACCATCAGACTGGCACAATTTGCTGCATTGATGCTTAAGAGCAGCCACCTTTTTTCGAGGATACTGGAAACAGAAAATTTAAAGGACCTGTGTAAGCTTTTTATTGAGCTACCGGTTGATGTTTACTGGCAAACACATTATCACTTTAATAAAGTGGCAACAAAGGTGGTTGTCCAGCCCGGTGTAAAATCTGTTCACAGCATCATTATCAATACTGTTTGTTTGTTCTTATTCTCATATGGCAAGTATACCGATCAGCCTGAATACATAGACAGGGCACTGAATTTTCTCGAAAACCTCCCGGCAGAAAGTAATGCTATTGTTGGCCAGTATGTAAGCAGCGGCCTGAAAGTAGGAGATGCTTTGATGTCGCAGGCATTACTTCAATTAAATAAATGCTACTGCACTCAAAAAAAATGTTTAAATTGTGGTATAGGAATTAAAATCTTAAAAAAATAACATGTTCCAGCGGATCATTACCTTTTTTGAAAAACAGAGTTTTGGTGTATGTACTTATCTTGCAGAGCGACTAAATATATCCATCAGTAAAATAAGACTTTTTTTTATTTATTCATCATTTTTGGCTGTAGGCTTCCCCATTGTATTTTATGTGCTTGCAGCATTGGTGCTGGATGTGCGTCATTATATTAAGAAGATAAGGATGCGGATCTGGGATGTTTAATTAAATACTGAGGATCTCAGCTATTTCCACAAAACCTTTTTCCCGGGCCAAATCTGCAGGCAGTTTACCACCTTCCATGCGTATGTCTACCTCTGCCCCATGTTCCAGTAATATTATAATGAGTTCAACATGACCTAGTTGTGCAGCAGCATGTAATGGTGTAAAACCGGCCTGCTGTGTTACATTTACATGGGCACCGGCATTGATCAGCATTTTTGTAAGGTTCTGATTTTTTGCAGCAACAGCCGAATGGATGGGGAAAACATTATAGCCATTGTTTGCAGGTATATTGACATCGGCACCTTTAGCTATTAAAAGTCTGGCTATTTCTTCATTGCCAAAATAAGCAGCCAGACCCAATGCCGTAAAGCCATCCTTAGAAAAAGAGTTTACCAGGTCGGGATCTTTTTCTGTCAACAAGCTGGCCTCCTGTGTTTTTCCCAGTGCACTGGCTTCAAAAATGTTAATGTTTGTAGAGAAGTTAGCTATCAGCGCAGCTATTTCCGGCTTTTTATAATAACAGGCCAGTAAAATAGGGGAGATGCCATGACTGGTATCTTTGCTGGCCAGGGCCGGGTTTTGGGTTAACAGATCAAAGATCCCCGGTTTGTTGCCTGTTTCGATTAATGTCTCAAGATCAGCCATTTTTTATTGTTAAATTTCGGTTAAAATTGGGTAAATTATTTAATAATGGCAAATGAGTGCAATGAAAGTTAATCGTTATAAAAGTTTTTTCAGGACTGAATTTATGATAACTTAGATCGATTAATTTGTTTTATATGCGGTATGCAAATTGTATATAAAACAAATTTATCTAAGTTTGTTAATTATTAATATTAGTAACGAAAGATGTCGGTAAGGGGAAACCAATTTAAGTCCAATTCATTTAAAAATGAATCAGGGGATAAGCAAAACTCAAGATCATCTGCTACGAGGCCCTTTAAGGAAAGAACAGAAATCCTGCCCCGGCTTAATTTTCAGGATGGGAGGTTATTTAAGATTATAGGGCTGTTGTTTATCGTCCTGTCCTTATACTTTCTGATTGCCTTTACGTCCTATTTATTTACCTGGCAGGAAGATTACAGTTATGTTATAGATGCCAATGGAGGCTGGAAAAATCTGTTTAAAACTTATGAAGAACTTCAGCAGGTAAATATTCCTCCTGTTGTACAAAACTGGCTGGGTAAGGTAGGTGCATTATTGTCGCACCAGTTCATTTACGAATGGTTCGGCCTGGCTTCATTCCTGTTTGTTTTTGTATTTTTTGTAATTGGTTACCGCCTACTGTTTAAGGTTAAAATATTTGCCATCGAAAAAACATTGGGCTACAGTCTTTTCTTTTTACTGTTCACTTCATTAACACTGGGTTTTGCGCATGCATTTTTCTCTAAAACGCCTCATTACATAGAAGGTGAATTTGGGTACTGGACGAATAAACTACTGGTGGCGCAAATAGGTATTGCCGGGGTAGGTGGGCTGATTGCCTTTCTGGGTTTAACCGTACTGATCATTGCTTATAACATAGATTTTAAAATTCCCGAAAGGAAAAAGAAAGAGGTAGCAGCTGTACCTGATGTACCTGAAAATATTGAGATGGAAAGTGAGTTGCGATCGGAACCTGTTGAATTTACCTTAAATGATAAGCTTGGGAAACAGCGTAAACAAGAACAGAATATCGTAATTACACCATCCCGGTTTGAAGAGAATGAAATTGAGGAAGAAGATATTCCTGTGCTTACCCCCGCAGTAAATGTAATGACACCCCTACCGGTAGTGCTCTCGCCAGCACTGGAAACTACTGTTCCCAAGCCGGAACCGGAGCTGACTATTGAAAAGACAGAAGAAGATAAAAAATCAGAAGAATTGGTAGAACAATTTGGTAATTATGATCCTACACTTGATCTGTCGAGTTATAAATATCCGCACCTGGACCTGCTGGAGAACTACGGCTCTAATAAAATATCTGTAAATGCTGAAGAACTGGAAGCCAACAAGAACAAAATTGTTGAAACGCTGAACCACTATAATATTGAAATAGACAAGATCAAGGCAACGATTGGGCCAACTGTTACTTTGTACGAGATTATTCCTGCTCCCGGAGTGCGGATATCAAAGATCAAAAACCTGGAAGATGACATTGCTTTGAGTCTGGCTGCCCTCGGTATCAGGATCATTGCGCCGATGCCGGGTAAGGGAACCATTGGCATCGAGGTGCCCAATATGCATCCTGAAATGGTTTCTATGAGAAGTATCCTGGCTACAGAGAAGTTCCAGCAAACGACCATGGATTTGCCTATTGCTATGGGTAAAACCATATCGAACGAGGTATATATCGGTGATTTATCTAAAATGCCCCACCTTCTAGTTGCCGGAGCTACTGGTCAGGGTAAATCTGTAGGTATCAACTCTATCCTGGTTTCCCTTTTGTATAAAAAGCACCCTTCGCAGCTTAAATTTGTTTTGGTAGACCCAAAAAAGGTAGAGCTTACCTTATTCAATAAAATAGAGCGTCATTTCCTTGCTAAATTGCCCGGGGAAGCTGATGCGATCATTACCGATACCAAAAAAGTAATCAATACCTTAAACTCGTTGTGCATAGAAATGGACCAGCGTTACGATCTGTTAAAAGATGCGCAGGTAAGGAATTTAAAAGAATATAACGATAAATTTATTAAGCGCAAGCTAAACCCGAACAATTCGCACCGCTTTTTACCTTATATTGTACTGATAGTGGATGAGTTTGCCGATTTGATGATGACGGCGGGTAAAGAAGTAGAAACACCAATTGCGCGTTTGGCACAGCTTGCCCGTGCGGTGGGAATCCATCTGGTGCTTGCTACCCAGCGTCCTTCAGTAAATATCATTACCGGTACCATTAAGGCCAATTTCCCGGCCAGGCTGGCCTTCAGGGTATTGTCTAAAATCGACTCCCGTACCATTCTGGATAGTGGTGGTGCCGACCAGCTGATTGGTCGTGGTGATATGCTTTTGTCTACCGGAAATGACCTGATCAGGTTACAGTGTGCTTTTGTGGATACACCGGAGGTAGACCGGATTTCGGAGTTTATCGGTGCACAGCGAGGCTACCCTGAAGCTTATCAGCTGCCTGAATATATTGATGAGGCGGCAGAGAATGCTAAAGCTGATTTTGACCTGAGTGACCGTGATTCTATGTTTGAGGATGCGGCAAGACTGATTGTTATGCACCAGCAGGGTTCAACATCCCTGATTCAAAGAAAACTGAAGCTGGGGTATAACAGGGCGGGCCGTATCATCGATCAGCTGGAAGCTGCTGGTGTGGTGGGACCGTTTGAAGGCAGTAAGGCCAGAGAGGTGCTGATTCCTGATGATTATGCTTTGGAACAGTTCTTGAACGATCTGAATAACGGGCAATAGCGTTCGTAATCTTATGATATAGATATATATGCCGATGAAAATGATCAAGAAATTTACATTACTGCTGTTTACATTGGGGACAGCTTATGCTGCTCATGCACAAACTGATGCACAGGCCCGGACTATACTGAATGCAGTAAGTAAAAAATACCGTTCTTATGATATTGTCAAAACTGATTTTACGCTGATCATCGAGAGCCAGCAGGCCAATGCCAAAGAAACCCAACAAGGTACTTTGTATGTAAAAGCAAACGCCAGTAAATATAAGGTAAGCACTGGCGGGCAGGAAATGATCAGTGATGGTAAAACTTTATGGACTTATTTAAAAGAAGAAAAGGAAGTTCAGGTTACGGATGCAGATAACAGCAACAACGCCCTGAACCCTGCAAAGATCTTCACCATTTATGAGAGCGGCTTCAAGTATATATATACAGGAGATAAAAAGGTAGGTACTAAGATTTATCAGATGATTGACCTGACACCTACAGATATCAATAAACCCTATTTTAAGATCCGTTTAAGTATAGATAAGGTAGCCAAGCAAATAGCTTCTGCTCTTATTCTGGAAAAAAATGGCAACAGGTATACCTATAACGTAAGAACTTTTGTGCCTAATGTAAAGGTACCTGAGTCTACTTTTACTTTCGACAGCAAGAAATATCCTGGCGTTGAAGTAGTGGATTTGAGGTAATTTGTTATTTTTGATCTATATGCTTGCAACAAATATATTTTGAAGATTACATTTTTAGGTACGGGCACATCTCAGGGCATTCCTGTAATCACCTGCAGCTGCGCAGTTTGTCAGTCGGCAGACCATAAGGATAAGCGCTTAAGGGTATCTGTACTGTTGGAGACTGCAGATAAAACTATTGTAATTGATAGCGGACCTGATTTCAGGTACCAGATGCTACGTGCAGGGGTAAAAGACCTGGACGCCATTTTGTTTACCCATGAGCATAAAGACCATATTGCTGGCTTAGATGATATCCGGCCATTCAATTATCTGCTAAAAAAGAACATTGATATTTACGCAACTGAAAGGGTGCAACATGCGTTGAGGAGAGAGTTTTCTTATATATTTTCCGAAATCCACTACCCGGGCTTGCCGCAAATAGATTTGCATACAATTGGTGATGAAGCTTTTCAAGTGGGTGAAAATGAGATCATAACTCTGGATATTATGCATTATAAGCTACCTATCCTGGGCTTCAGGATAGGCGGTTTCACTTATATTACCGACGCCAAGACCATACCAGATGCTACCGTTGAAAAGATCAAAGGAACGCGTGTCCTGGTGGTAAACGCATTACAGAAAGAACCACATATTTCTCATTTTACCTTAGACGAGGCTATTGCATTTGCAAAAAAGATAGACGCTGAAACTACTTATTTTACACATATCAGTCATAATTTAGGGCTTCATGAGCATGTGGAAAAAGATTTACCCGCTAATATAAAATTAGCTTACGATGGTTTGACTATATTATCTGAATAAGTATATATTTGCAGAACCAATACCCGGGTGGCGAAATTGGTAGACGCACCAGCTTGAGGGGCTGGCGCTGGCAACGGCGTGGCAGTTCGAATCTGCTCTCGGGTACACTTTGATACAATTCAGCCTTTAACATATTGATTGTTAAAGGCTGAATTATTTTTCATTTTCTCAAAATTTTTCATGAATTTATGAAGTAGATAGGTATTAACCTTATTATAACTTCCAGAATCTAAGCCCTATCCAACCATTTGCTAGCAAAATGCCAGCTATCAGCAGTAAAGATAAGGCAGTCAGGATAAGAATACTTTGTTTATACCGGCTCGTTATAGTTTTTAATTTTTTAATAAGTACCAAGGCATTTATTAAGGTAGAGATGCCAAACAAGGTTAACCCCATAAAAATTGAAATTGATGTTGCAGAGGGTACACCAAGCTTAAAAAGTAGGTAACTGTTGTTATAGATATGCATAAATGCATAAATGCCCCAACTTAATAAAACCAAGCTGAGCATGGGTAGAATGAAAAAATGTAGTGACTTCGGCTTTTGCCTTTTAATGAGGATATAACCTATAGCAATTATCCCAGAAAAAACAGCGTATAACCCAAAAACCAGAGCCAGGATGATCATAATAAGCCAGCTGAATGCTTTTGATAGAGGTACTTTTTCGGTGTAATGTTTATTGACGATCATGACTTTTTTACCTTCGGCATTAATGGCAAAAGCGATCTCGGCCTGTGTCCCCCATCTTTCTCGGAAAACCAAAGGAGCAGTTTGTATCAGTTGGTGCGTTCGCCCTAAAATATTGTATTGTAAGGTATCGTTCTTGATCTCAACCTTAAGCAGCAACAGTCGATCTGCAAAAGCCAGTAAATTATACCTAGGATCCTCTTTTTGGTAATAACCTAGGTATGGTCTAAGCTCTTTTTTATTTAAGGGGATGCTAGTTAATGGTTCTGATTTTTTAGTGTTGGAATATTTGTCAATTAGGTACTGGTTGATTAGGGTTTCGATACTTCCCAGACCGTTGGCATTCGATGAAAGTACGAAACCATATCCCAACTTCCTATTGTATCTGTAGCTGGATTTGCAGGTGCCTATGGTGCCATCATGCCCCCTGTTTGTCCCAAAATCTTCATTTCCCAACGCATATCCCGTCATTAACCCGGCAGTCGCTCCTATAGAACTGGTTGGACTTTCCATAAGTTCAAAGTTTTTTTTTGATAGTAAGCGACTGTCAAGGTTGATCAGGGATTGCAGGAATATATTCATTTCATCTGCCGAAGACCATAAGGAGGCTGCGGCACCGGGCAATAACGTTACTGAGGGCACTTCTTTGAGCTGACCTGAAGCACTTGAATATTCCCTAGTGTCGAGAAAGGGCATCCTGCTCCAGGTGTTAAAATTGGATACAGTCATACCTAGAGGGAGTAGAATGCTTTCTTTTAGGTATTGATCGTATTCCGTCCCACTGAACTTGCTAATGATATAGCCAAGGATAGCATAATTTACATTGCTGTAAGTATAGCGCTCTGAAGGTCTCCAGCGGCAGACCATTGATGCCTTTTGTTCTAACATCATTTCTTCAGAGCTATACTGCCGGCGTTCAAGGGTATACATTTTATTGAATTTGAAATCATCAAAGCCTGTGGTATGTTCGAGTAGATTCACCAACCTTACGGGGTATGTGTTTTCCCAGTTGTTTGTAAATGGGACCTCTGGGGCAAGATATCTTAGCCGGTCGGTTAGATTTAGCTTGCCTTGCTCTACTAACTTTAGTATCGCTATGGCTACGAACGACTTGGTAATGGAACCCATACGAAACAAGGTTTTGCTGTTTACAGCCCTCTTGTTTTTCAGGTCTGCATAGCCAAAACCACCTGAGAACAGTACACTATCTTTGGTAACGATACCCAGCATAAGACCGGGGATGTTCCGTTTACGAACAATGTTCCGAATGGAATCTGTTAGTTGGGCTATGGAATTGGGCCTGAGTCTGGGCTGGCTGCTTGAGCTTATACAGCTCAGTACGCAGATCAATAGGGTGAAGAAAGTTTTCATTGCTGTTTTTATCCGAATATCAATTAATTGGCTTATATCAAGAGAAGACGGGGACGGATATGACCAAAGGGGATGCAGACGATAAAAAAAATGGGACGAAACGTTTGTCCACAGAATAACTATTTTGATCACTTTTTAAAGGTCATTGAACTTCGTTGATCTAATAGTTAATTTAAATGTTGGATATTTGATCTATGGAAATAGGAAAACACACATTCTCAAATATCTTTAAACGGGGAATAAAGATACATGTGATGTTTTTATCAGGTTTGTTTTTGATACTAGCTGTCATCACAATACAAAGTCCGGATTATAAACAGGTGGCTCCAAAGGCAATTCTGGTGTACCTGCTCATGGTGGCTTGTTTGTATTCGGGTAGGTGGCTTGGAAAGCAGTCTCCGAAGAAAATAAGATGGGTGTTTTTGGTACTACTTTTTTGTCTCCTAACAAGCTTTTTTTCTTTGATAGGTATATTTGGGATGGCTTATCTCCTTGGGTATAAAGATGGGGCAGATGTATCAGGATACGTGGTCATTACGACCTTATTGGTCATTCTTCATCTATTTGCAGGTGCGATCATTGCGATCATCAGGATGCTGACACGACAGCAAATTAATGAGAGCAGAATACTTCAGTATCAGGCAGAAACAGAATTGAATTTACTGACCAGTAAACTTAGTCCTCATTTCCTATTCAATACGTTAAATAACCTGTATGGTTTGTCGCGGGAAGAGCATACGAAGGTACCGGAATTACTGCTTAAGCTTTCTAACTTACTCAGTTACACCTTATATAGTTCGGATGAGCCATTTGTTAAATTGAAGGAGGAAGTAGATTGTATCCAGAATTTTATTGCACTGGAAAAGATAAGAATAGGGAGTAGATTGGTTCTGGAGGTCAATATTGGAACGTATGATCCAACCATCAACATTGCACCCATGGTGTTGATTGTTTTTGTTGAAAATGCGTTTAAACATGCCAAAAGCGCGGTCTATGGTCCAATAAATATATTTTTGAAACTATGGACCGATGTGGACTTTCTTCATTTTGAGATTGAGAATACAATGACAGCCCAGTCAGAAATTTCAGAAGATAAACCTTCCGGTATTGGGCTGGCTACAACGATAAAAAGATTAGATTTGTTGTACGGCAAAGCTTATCATCTGGAACATGGTGGGAAGGATAGCCGTTATTTTGTGAAATTAAAGACTCCTGTAAATGCAGCCTATTAAATGTTTAATTGTTGATGATGAGCCCATTGCCAGGAATCTGCTGATAGATTATTGTAGCTATTTAAGTGTGCTTGAGGTTGTTGAGGTATGTGAAAATGCTTTCGAGGCACGTGAATGTTTAATGAACCGAAAAATTGACCTTATTTTCCTTGACATCAATATGCCTTTGCTAGATGGGATCGGTTTCTTAAAAACCATTAAAAATGTGCCACGGGTTATTTTTACTACAGCATACCGGAAGTTTGCCGTAGCAGCTTTCGATCTCGCGGCCTGCGACTATCTTGTTAAACCATTTTCGTTAGACCGGTTTATTCAGGCGGTTGATAGAGTAAAAATGGATTGACGCCCGAAAAGCAAGAAATGTCTAACGATATTGGGTATATTTTGGTTAGAGCAGAAGGCATAACCTATCAAGTGAAATTGGAAGAAATAATTTTTGCTGAAGCTAAGAAGAACTATACCCATCTATTCGGAGATTCCAGGGTACTTAAACCAAAGCTTGCCCTGTCGGAAGTTGAAAAGTTACTTCCGCCGGCACAATTTATTCGTGTGCACCGCTCTTTCATTATTAATAAAGAGAAAATTAAACATATCGATGGTAATAGCATTTATGTTGATAAACATGTAATCCCGCTGGGTGGGAGTTTTAGGGAAGGTTTTTTAAAAAAAATTGGGGCAATAGATTAATTTCATTGAAAAAGTCATAAAATACTGTATCTCCGTCTATTTCGTTGCGTTAAAAGCTACACTTTAACATCCTGTACGGTTATGCCCGTCAGATTTTGCATGGTTTGCATAACTCAACCTCCGGATTGGACATAATAGTTAATTAAAAGTAGCCACCATTAAAATGCGTTTAAATGGATAAAATACTGGTGCTTCCTGGAAATTATGGGCTAATCCTGTTTTGTATGTTGCTATAAAATCTGTTTTTAACTTTTCAGGTAACTTTTCCAGGTATGGAATGAGTGCGGTGCCCGAAACCCAGTCGAACAATGCCGCAGTATCCTTCAAAATATGGGGGTATACTTTTTCAAAAACAATAATTTCTGAACCGCCATGATCAAAGAGTAGGTTTGCGTAGGATTCGATGTTTAGGACAGGAACACTTCTTATCCAGCCGTTCAATGCAGAGCAGTATGGTTCCTGTTGGGCCAGTGTACGTATAAACCGATGTGTAAAATGATCCTGATTGGAAGGAACCTGAACCACCAGCTGTCCACCTGGCTGCAGCATAGTTATAATGGTTGGTATCAGGGTCTCATGATTTTCCAGCCATTGTAAAGCTGCATTGGAGAAAACAAGATCGTATTTTAGACCCTCTTTAATCTGCTGTTCAATACTGCGCTGCTCAAAATTCAATTGGTTAGTTTTAAAGGTTTTGGCTTCTTTCAGCATTTCTGAAGAAGCATCAATGCCCAGTACTTGTGCAGTTGGCAAGTGATCTGTAAGCTGACGGGTCAGTTCACCTGTTCCACAACCCAAGTCAATTACATTTAGACCTGGCCTTACATTTATCAATGCCAGCAAGTCGTAAAATGGCGCAAAACGTTCCTGCTTAAACTTGTTGTATACTTCCGGGTTCCAGGGCATAATCTTGCTTTTAAAGGCAGTATGAAATACAAAGTAAAAAGAATCTATGGTAATTTAATGATGCCAGGCAGAATTATGTAAACTATTCGCATAATCCTGTAAAAATATCGCACGCCATGTGAACTATCTTTGTATAGTTAAATAAATACGACATGAACAAGAATGTAGAAACAATTTCGATGCCGGTGCTTGGAATGACCTGTGCAGCCTGTGCCGTTAGTATTGAATCTATGATAGCCGCCCAGGAAGGGGTAGACAAAGCTGCTGTTAATTACGCTACACAAACGGTACAGGTGAGCTATCATCCTGATGTGATACAGCCGGATGCTATGCAAAAAGCAGTTCAGTCTATTGGTTACGATTTAATTGTAGCGCAGGAAGGTGCTGCAGCATTACAGGAAGAGGCACAAAAGAACAATTACACCACACTTAAAAAAAGAATGGTCTGGTCGCTTATCCTTACCATTCCTGTGGTGATCATCGGTATGTTCTTTATGGATATGCCTAATGGTAATTATTATATGCTGGCCTTAACCACACCGGTGCTGTTCATTTTTGGCAGAAATTTCTTTATTAATGCCTGGAAACAGGCAAAATACGGAAAAGCGAATATGGATACCCTGGTGGCCCTAAGTACCGGTATTGCCTATCTTTTCAGCGTTTTTAACACTTTCTATCCCGAATTCTGGCACAGCAGGGGCTTACACCCACATGTATATTTTGAGGCTGCGGCAGTGGTAATTGTATTCATCATGCTGGGAAAACTGCTGGAAGAAAAGGCAAAATCAAATACCTCTTCGGCGATTAAAAAGCTGATAGGCCTGCAGCCTAAAACAGTTATTGTAATTACAAAAGACGGGGAAAAGGAAATTGCTGTTGCCGATGTACATGTTACTGATCAGATACTGGTACGTGCGGGAGAAAAGATCCCTGTAGACGGCGAGGTATATGAAGGAGGCTCTTATGTTGATGAAAGCATGATTACCGGTGAACCTGTTGCAGTAGCTAAAAAAGTGGGCGATAAGGTGTTTTCCGGAACCATTAATCAGAAAGGTAGTTTTAAATTTAAGGCAGAAAAAGTAGGTGGTGAAACCATGCTGGCCCAGATCATAAAACTGGTACAGGATGCACAGGGTTCTAAAGCACCCGTACAGAAGCTGGTAGATAAAATTGCAGGCATATTTGTACCTATAGTTATTTTAATTGCCATTATTAGCTTAGGTGCATGGCTGTTGTTTGGTGGCGAACATGCTTTTACACAGGGCTTACTTGCCATGGTTACCGTATTGGTTATTGCCTGCCCTTGTGCGTTGGGCCTGGCAACACCTACGGCAATTATGGTGGGTATTGGCAAGGGTGCAGAGCACGGGATATTAATTAAAGATGCTGAAGCACTGGAACTGGGCCATAAAGTAAATGCCATTATTTTAGATAAAACAGGGACCATTACTGAAGGCAAGCCGGAAGTAACGCATTTGGAATGGGCAGACGGAAAGGATAAAGAACTGTTGCAAAGTGTATTGATTGCTTTAGAACAGGCTTCAGAACATCCATTGGCCGAAGCCATTGTGCGTAAGCTGAAAACAGATGGTGTAAAAGGGTCTGCGGTAACTGATTTTGAAAGCCTGACAGGTAAAGGTGTTAGCGCAGTATTTGAAGGAGAAAAATACTGGGCAGGAAGCCATAAGATTTTAAAAGATCAGCAGATACAGGTGCCGGAAGCATTGCAGACAAAAGTTGATGAGCTGCAGCAGCTGGCACAAACGGTCATTTATTTTACCAATACAACACAAGTACTGGCCATGGTAGCTATTGCCGATCAGATCAAATCAGGTTCAGCCAAAGCAGTGAAAGCTTTAAAGGGCGCAGGTATTGAAATATATATGCTTACCGGTGATAACCAGCAAACTGCGGCATCGGTCGCCGGGCAGTCGGGAATTGATCATTTTAAGGCCGAAGTATTGCCATCGGACAAAGCTGATTTCGTAAAGGAGCTGCAGGCGAAAGGAAAAGTAGTCGCAATGATAGGGGATGGGATCAACGACAGCCAGGCATTGGCCCAGGCCGATGTTTCGATTGCGATGGGTAGAGGCTCGGATATTGCCATTGATGTGGCTAAGATGACATTGGTATCTTCCGATCTGCAGCAGGTACCTAAAGCTTTACGCTTATCAAAGCTTACCGTTAAAACCATCCGTCAGAACTTATTCTGGGCATTTATTTACAACCTGATCGGCATTCCGATTGCTGCGGGACTGTTGTATCCGATCAATGGGTTCTTATTGAACCCCATGATAGCCGGTGCGGCAATGGCACTTAGTTCAGTATCGGTGGTAGGAAACAGCCTGCGGCTGAAGCTGGCAAAACTGATATAATTTATACTCAGGATGATGAGCACCTTACTGGAATGATAAAAAAATGGTGCTTAACAAGAATATCAAACAACAACAATAACATAAATTAAGAATAATAAACATCATGGAAACACTAAAATTTAAAACAAATATCAAATGCAGCGGATGTATTGCAACCGTGACCCCTTTTTTAAACGACATTCCGGAGATTGCCAAATGGGAAGTTGATACCGATAATCCGGAGAAGATCCTTACTGTTGAAGCAAGTGACAACCTGGATGCCGAAACCGTGGTAAATACATTGAAAAAGGCAGGCTATGTAGCAAAAGAAGCGTAAGTTGCGCTTATAACGAAAATAGAACTTATAATACGATATAAAAAAAGTACGGAATTATATAAAAATATATCCGTACTTTTTTCAATCTTTGATGAATAATGAAAAGGACACTGCTTACCATACTTGCCATTTTTTACCTGGGTGTATCCAGCGGAGCAAGTGTGCACTTTCATTATTGTATGGGAGAACTGGTAAGCTGGGGACTGGAAAAACAATCCCGCAAGGTTTGCGATTTTTGTGGAATGCCAAAATCGGCAGCTAAAAAGAAATCCTGCTGCAAAGATGTTGAACAACAGGTTAAGGTTGAAAAATCCCAAAAAGTAAGCCAGACCGTTTATAAATTTGATCAGCTTTCAACAGCAGTCACCCTGCCTGAATTGTTTGCTGTTCAACAGGCGCCCGTACCTGTAAAAATTACCAGGGAAGCATTAAGCAATGCTCCGCCTGAGGGAGAGCGTATCCCTGTTTACCTAAAAAACTGTACCTACAGAATATAATACCCTCTTTCTTTGTTAATGCATGACACGTTCGTGTCCTGATTATGGTTTGCCATAATCTCAAAATTTATTTACAATTTTTCTTAAAAACAATCTTTATGAACTTATTTAGAATTCTTTCGGTAGTCGTGTTGACTTTCCTTGGCAGTGCTGTATTTGCACAATCTAAAACAGAAAAAATCAAAGTAGCAGGTAACTGTGGTATGTGCAAAAAAAAGATCGAAACTGCACTTAAAGTAAATGGTATAAGTACGGCAGACTGGAACAAAACTACAAAAGTGCTGACAGTAAGTTACGACTCTACAAAAATCAGTAACGATCAGATCCAGCAGAAAGTTGCAGCAGCAGGTTACGATACCCCTAAGTTTAAAGCGCCAAAAGAAGCTTACGAAAAGCTTGACGACTGCTGCCAGTACGACCGTACAGGTAAAGCAGGAGAAACACATTAACAAAAGAAAGAGGGTTATTTATATAACATTATTATAAATGGTACATAAAATTATAGAATGGTCGATGCGTAATCGCTTTATTGTGTTGGTGCTGTCGGCAGGCCTGTTTATATGGGGGCTATTCTCTGTACAAAAGAACCCGATAGATGCCATTCCCGATCTTTCGGAAAACCAGGTCATTGTGTTTACCGAATGGATGGGGCGGTCGCCACAGCTGATAGAAGACCAGGTTACTTATCCGCTGGTTACCAACCTGCAGGGTATCCCTAAAATCAAATATGTCAGAGGATCTTCCATGTTTGGGATGAGCTTTATCTATGTCATCTTTGAAGATGATGTAGATGTATACTGGGCCCGTGAGCGGGTGATGGAGCGGATCAGTACAATCTCAAAAACATTGCCGGAAGGGGTTGCTCCACAGCTGGGTCCTGATGGAACAGGTGTAGGACATGTATTGTGGTACACCCTCGATGCTCCGGGTACGGACTTGGGCGAACAACGTGCCATACAGGACTGGTACGTAAAATTTGCCCTGCAAAATGTGCCTGGTGTAAGTGAAATTGCTTCATTTGGTGGTTTTCAGAAACAGTACCAGATCAGCATAGATCCCAATAAGCTTTTGTATTATAAACTTTCTGTACCTCAGGTAATTGCTGCTGTAAGGAGTAATAACAATGAATCGGGAGGACGGAAGTTTGAGATGAGCGATATGGGCTATATCATCAAAACCTCTGGCTATCTTAAATCATTGGATGAAATAGCCAATATTCCGGTTAAGAACCAGAATGGTACACCCATAAAGATCGCTGATCTGGCTACGGTACAGATGACCGGTGAAACCCGGCTGGGCATATTTGACCAGGATGGGGAAGGGGAGCGGGCCGGTGGTATTGTGGTGATGCGCTATGGCGAAAATGCTGCCGAGGTGATAGACCGTGTAAAGGCAAAAATGAATGAGGTGGCAAAAGGGCTGCCTAAAGGGGTAAAGTTTGATATTGTGTACGACAGAGGTGAGCTGATTAAGGAATCGGTAGCCTCTATTAAAAATACGCTGATAGAGGAGATGATCGTTGTATCACTCATTGTATTTATCTTTTTGTTCCACTGGCGCAGTGCTTTGAGTATCATTATACAGATCCCGATTACTATAGCAGCCAGTTTTATTCTGCTCAATGCTTTCGGTATTTCGTCGAACATCATGTCACTCACAGGTATTGCGCTGGCCATCGGGGTAATTGTTGACAATGGCATTATCATGAGTGAAAATGCGTATAAACATCTGGCAGAGCGATATGAATTGTGGGAAAAGGACCAAAATAAAACGACAACATTATGATAACCTGGTTTAAAAATATATTTAAGAAATCGCCCGACTGGATTACTGAAGAAGACCGTCTTGCGGTGATCACGAAATCCAGCAAGCAGGTTTCAAGGGGCGTGTTCTTTGCAACCGTCATCATCATTACCTCTTTTTTACCGGTTTTTATGTTAACCGGGCAGGAAGGTAAACTGTTTCATCCGCTGGCTTATACCAAAACATTTGTCATGATTGTGGATGCCCTGCTGGTGATTACCCTGGCACCGGTACTCATTTCTTTCTTTATGAAGGGGAAATTTAAACCAGACAGTGCTAATCCGGTAAACCGGTTTCTGGAAAAGATCTACGAACCCATCATCAGAACAGTATTGAAATGGAGAAAAACAACCATAGCTGTAAATGTCATTGCTTTATTGATTACCATCCCACTACTTAAAAACCTGGGTACAGAGTTTATTCCGCCACTGGATGAGCAGAGTATCCTGTTTATGCCGGTAACCTTGCCGGATGTATCCAATGCTGAAGCAAAGCGGATTTTGCAGGTGCAGGATAAGATCATTAAATCGGTACCCGAGGTAGATAAGGTATTGGGAAAGGCCGGCCGGGCAAATACTGCTACGGATAACTCGCCTATCAGCATGATTGAAACCATTATTACACTGAAACCAAAAAGTGAATGGCGCAAAGGTATTACCAAAAAAGACATCGTTACAGAACTGGATGCCAAATTGCAGATACCCGGCGTGGTAAATGGCTGGACACAGCCCATCATTAACCGTATCAATATGCTGGCTACAGGTATCCGTACAGATGTGGGGATCAAAGTGTTTGGCCAGAACCTGGATACCATAGCTGCAGTATCTGAAAAGGTAAAGACTGCACTGGAAGGTACACCCGGGGTAAGCGATCTTTTTGTAGAGCCAATCACCGGAGGTAAATACTTGTCTATCAATATTAAAAGAGATGAGCTGGCGCGTTATGGCTTAAATGCAGATGATGTAAACCAGGTGGTAGAGAGTGCTTTGGGTGGTGCGACCGTTGGCAATACCATTGAGGGCAGGCAGCGTTTTTCTATCAGTGTGCGCCTGGCACAGGAATACCGAAACAGCGTAGAACGCATTCAGCGTATCCCTATAACTTCGCCCAGTTTTGGCGAAGTTCCTTTGTCTGCCGTAGCAGAGGTGAAATTTGAGGATGGCCCACCGATGATCAGCTCTGATAATGCAATTTTGCGTGGTGCAGTGATGTTTAATGTGCGTGACAGGGATTTGGGTAGTACCGTTCAGGATGCCATGGAAAAGCTGAATAAAGAAAAAGGGGTACTGCCTGAAGGTTATTTTCTGGAGTGGAGTGGGCAGTATGAAAATCTGATCAGAGGGAAACAAACGCTGATGTGGATTGCACCTGTAGTGCTGGTGATCATCTTTTTCTCACTGTATTTTGCTTTCCACTCTGTGAGAGAAGCTTTTTTAAGTCTGATCACTGTTCCTTTTGCCCTGATAGGCGGGGCATATATGATCTATTTCTGGGGTGTAAACTTATCCGTTGGTGTGGCGGTTGGTTTTATTGCCCTGTTTGGGATTGCTGTGGAAACCGGGATTGTGATGGTAATTTATCTGAATGATGCCATGCAGCAGCTGA
Organism: Pedobacter heparinus DSM 2366; assembly: GCF_000023825.1. Classification (NCBI taxonomy): domain Bacteria; kingdom Pseudomonadati; phylum Bacteroidota; class Sphingobacteriia; order Sphingobacteriales; family Sphingobacteriaceae; genus Pedobacter; species Pedobacter heparinus. The sequence continues at coordinate 3,649,745 of NC_013061.1, read as the reverse complement.
TCAAACTCAAAGGTAACTCGGGTGAAACGATTACTAAAGAAGATCTGAGGGAATATGTGATCCATGGTGCTGCAAAAAGGTTAAGGCCAAAGCTGATGACGGTTTGTGTATCACTATTTGGCCTGGTGCCTGTGCTTTGGGCAACCGGTGTAGGGGTAGATGTCATGCAGCCTATTGTTTTGCCAATGATAGGTGGGGTGCTTACTTCTTCAACACACATTTTACTGGTTACCCCGCTCATCTTTTTAATGTCAAAAGAGTATGAATTGAGGAAATATGGAAAACTGGAGGTGCACGATGTACATCATTAAAAAAATACTATGGATTTTATTGCTGCTGCCGTTTTATACAATAGCGCAGCAACGACAGCCTGTACTTTCGCTGGATACCATTTTGCAGCGGATAGATAGAAATAACCTGCTGCTGCAATCGTACGGCTTAAAAGCGGAAAGCTATAAGCATACGGCAAAAGCTGCAACAGCCTGGATGGCACCCATGGTGGGTGTGGGGACGTTTATGACGCCATATCCGGGACAGATGTTGATGGACGACAGGGATAAAGGTTCGGTAATGGTACAGCTGGAACAAGACATACCGAATCAGGTTAAGCTGAATGCCAATAAGCGTTATATTGAGTCGAAGGGCAAGGTGGAAAATGAAACCCGTGGCGTAACATTAAACGAATATAAAACCCAGGCCAAACGTCTGTATTTTGGCTGGCTGGTGGCGCTGCAGAAAATCAGGATTTTACAAGAGAACCAGAAGATTATGGAGATGATGAAGAAGATCGAGGAGATCAGGTATCCCTATAACCAGTCGAAATTAGGCAGTGTGTACAAAACTGCTGCAAAGCTGGAAGAGAACCAGAATATGATCCGGATGCAGGAAGGTGATATTGCAAGGGCAAGTGCCTGGTTAAACAGCCTGATGAATGTGCAGGGGAATACCCGTTTTACTATTGATACTGCTTACCAGCCCAGCTTTGTGCCAGCTGCGGCCATTGATACGGCAAGCCTGGCAATGACCCGTAACGACATCAAAAAAATGGATTACCGTATACAGTCTATGCAGCTCAATATTGAGGCCATGAAAAAACAGAGCAGACCTGATTTTAAATTGAGGTTCGACCACATGTCGCCTTTAACCAATATGATGCCTAAAGCCTTTAGTGTAATGGGCATGGTGAGCATTCCGATAGTGCCTTGGTCATCCAAAATGTATAAATCAGAAGTGAAAGGCATGGAATATGAGATACAGGCTATGGGTAAGGAAAAAGCTGCGATGCTGCAGGAAACCCAGGGCATGCTGTATGGTATGCAGTTCGAGATCCAATCAATGGAACAGCGTATTGCAGCAACGGAAAACAAGATCATCCCGACCTTGCAAAAAACACTGGATGTTAGCTTTTTAAGCTATCGCGAAAATAAGATGGAGCTGCCGGAAGTAATTGGCGCGTGGGAAGCGCTGACCATGATGCAGACCAATGTACTTGACGAGAAACTGAAACTTTATTTAATGATTGCAGATTATGAGAAAGAACTTTATCGCTAAGCCCCTGCTGATGTGTTTGGTACTGGTTGCTGTTCTGCTGGTAAGTGCCTGTAACCGCAAAAAAGTAAAGCATGATGCAGCTGACGATCCTGCCATTGTAAAAATAGACAGTAACCTGTCTCATTTGTTAAAACCTTCAAATGAGCAGGTGGTAGCCAAATTACCTGTAATTAAGGCCGATTATGGTACAAAGATATTTACTGAGGAAGTACAGGGCCTGGTAAATTACGATACCCGTAATGAAAAAAGCATTGCCAGCAGGGTAAGTGGCAGGATAGAACGTTTACTGATCAAATACAATTATCAGCCGGTTAAAAAGGGACAGTTGATTATGGAAGTTTATTCGCCTGATCTCGCTGCAGCACAGCAGGAACTGTTGTTTTTGAAAAACTCAGAAAAAGATCCGGCCCTGTTAAATAGCGCTATACAACGCTTAATGCTTTTGGGAATGAATGCTGCTGCGGTCAATCAGCTACTGAAAACAGGAAAGATAAATTACCGCATTCCGGTATACAGCCATGCAAATGGTTATATACTGGAAAAAAATGCTGCTCCGGTTGTTGCTGCCCCATCCCCGACTGGGGGAAGTAACGGATCTTCAGATAGGATGGCTGGAATGGGTAGCGCCGCTTCAACAACTGGTGCTACCATTAGTAGACCATCAACCCCGGCCAGTACCCCTCTGCTATTGCGTGAAGGACAATATGTAAGTGCGGGACAATCACTATTTACTATTTACAATGCTGATCGCCTGGTGGCCGAATTTTCGTTGAAGCCTGCATTGGCTGCATTGCTAAAAAAGGGGCACCGGTTTGTATTTTATAAAAACAACGAAAAAAATAATATGGAGACGGGAGCCATTGGCTTAATCCAACCTGTATTTAAAGACGGAGATAATTTTACCATTGCCCGGGTGTACCTGCATAAGCCCAGTTTCAGGGTAGGCGAATTGCTGACTGCAAGAATCCCTGTATTGCTACCAAAATCATGGTGGCTGCCGGAATCAGCCCTGGTATCTTTAGGAAATAAAAGAATCGTATTTAAAAAAGAAGGCAATGTTTTTATCCCTAAACAGGTTGATGCCGGGATCACCATTGGAGGGATGGTACAGGTTAAAACCGATATCAGTAACTGGCCTATCAGTAAAAATGCAGCTTATCTGGTAGACAGTGAAAGCTTTATAAAAATATCACAATAGCTATGGAACGGAAAATATTCTTAAAAAACATGGCCCTGATGGCGCTGTTTCCATCGGTATTCATTGCAGCCTGCAGTGAGGGGAAAAAGTCGGCAGCAGGGGTAGGAGGCCAAAAGTTACAGACTTTTACCTGCCCCATGCACCCACAGGTCGTAAAAAATGAAATGGGGACCTGTCCGATCTGTGGCATGGACCTGGTGCCGTTTGAAAAGAACAGCAACGATAAGGCTTTAAAAGTAGATGAAAAGCGCCAGGCCCTGGCCAATATTGGCATCCTTATGATTGGCGAAAATAGCCTTTCGGGGGTTAAACAGTTAAACGGCCGTCTGGTGGTTAACCCGGAACAGAGCAGTTACATTTCCAGTAGGATTGCAGGGCGGATAGAGCGGCTTTATGTTCAGGAAACAGGGGTTAAGGTAAAGAAGGGACAACCCTTGTATAAGCTCTATTCTGAACAACTGGCTACGCTTCAGCAAGAATATCTGATGGCTATTGCCCAGGAAAAGCAATTTCAGGGTGATCAAATAGAAAGGCAGATTGTGGCTTCGGCTAAACAAAAACTGTTGCTGTACGGACAATCGGAACAAGAGGTAAAGCAACTGGTTAAAACCCGGAAAAAAGATCCATTTGTGGTTTTTTATGCGCCAGAAGGAGGGATAGTAGCAGAAGTGTCGGTAACAGAGGGACAATATGTAACCGAAGGTAGTCCGGTTTTGCGACTGGAAGGCTATGCACAGTTATGGGTGGAAGCCGATGTGTATCCTGATGAGGCGAAAAATGTGAAAGATGGCCAGAAAGTTAAAGTGGTAATCACTGGCTGGGAAGATCAGCCCCAGGAAATGACCATTAGTTTTATTAATCCTGCACTGGCTTCGGGTACCCAGCTGATGCAAATCCGGGGTTCCATCCCTAATCCTGGAAACCAGTGGCAACCAGGCTTACAGGCCAATGTTTTTTTGCCTTCCGGAAATAAAAGTAAGGCACTCACCTTACCTGTTGATGCAGTAATACGAGATGGGAAGGGGATGCACGTATGGATTAAAAAGGGGAAAGATAGCTTTGAGCCAAGGTTGGTGAAAACCGGGCAGGAGAACGATAACCAGGTAGAAATTTCTGCTGGCCTGAAAAATGGCGACCAGGTAGTGGTAACGGGTGCTTACCTGTTGTATAGTGAATATATCCTTAAAAAAGGAAAAAATCCCATTGAAGGGTTAAAAATGTAATCTTAATTATTAATTATAAAAACAAGAAAATGAAACCAGTAATCAATTTCGCAATTATTTTGGCCGCAGTAACTTTATTTGCAGCCTGTGGAAATACTCAAAAACCCGCTGAAGCAGATCCTCATGCCGGACATAACCATGCCCAGGGTGAAGGTCATACAGCGCCTACGGAACAAGCTACTGCAGGTGTCAGCATTAAAGATGATAAACTGAATGCAGTATACCAGCATTATATACACCTGAGCACCGCATTGGTAAATGAGGATGTGGCAGAAGCAAAGGTGGCGGCTAGCGCCATTGAATTGGGTGCAAAAGAACTGACTGGCGGAACTGCGCTGGTAACCTTAGCCTCAAAAATAACTACTGGGGCAGATATTGAAGCACAAAGGACTGTGTTTTCGGATCTGAGCAATGATTTTATTGCACGTGTTAAAGCTTCAGGTTTAAATTCTGGTGAAGTATATGTTGAGTACTGCCCTATGGCACTGCACGATAAAGGAGCTAGCTGGTTAAGTAATAAAAAAGAAATCAGAAACCCCTATTTTGGCGAAAGCATGATGACCTGCGGCGAAGTAAAAGAGATCATAAAATAATTTTCTGATTACAGGTGTCGTTTAGTATCTTTAGAAAACACTAACTTATACTTATGAAACACTTAATTTTTTTATTGCTGCTTACGGCAATTTCCTTTACAGGCTTTGCCCAGAACAAAGATGCCATTATTGGCAAATGGATTAATTCTTCAGGTGAAGCACATGTTGATATTACCAAAAAAGGTGAAAAATACTTCGGTAAAATTGTATGGTTAAAAGAACCTAAGGATGAAAAGGGAAATGTAAAAACAGATGTAAAGAACCCGGATGAAAACCAGAGGAAACAACCTATTCTTGGCCTTGAGATCTTGAAAAACTTTGTTTTTGATGAAGGGAAATGGACTGACGGCAAGATCTACGATCCAAAATCAGGTAAAACCTATAGTTGTAACATGACTATGAAGGGGAATGACATATTGAACATGAGGGGCTATATTGGCTTCTCGCTGATCGGCAGGTCGGAAACCTGGAAACGTGTAAAATAATTTACTGTTTGTTTTGTTGTTAATTCATGGGAAATAAGGAACTACAAAAAATAATTTTTTGATATCGGGTACAATAAATTAAATATTTTATCGTCTATATAACTGAGAGCGTTAATTTAGATAGCGGGGATACGGTGGATTGCTGTATCCCCGTTTCTTATTTAGCTTTTATAGCATTGAGCAGTGTAGCCAGCTCTTTTGCTTTGCTCGCGTATTTGTAGAGAACATTTTCAGTTTCTCCAGGATCGGTGTTCAGGTTATACAATTGACCACTTGCCGATACACCCATCTCTATACCTGTTAATTTATCGTAAGCAATGCCCTTACCTGGTTCAATGTATTTCCAGTTGTTTTTGATGATGGCCAGTGGGCCTCCCTGTGTAATTAATGTGGTACGGCCTTTTGTGGATTTGCCTAGCAACGCAGGTAAGACATTTTCGCTGTCGGTAGTTTCATCAGCAGGCAGTGGGACGTTTAAAAGGTAGGAAAAAGAGGCGAGTAAGTCCATTTGGCAAACCATAGCTTCAGATACCTTTGGCAATATGGTGCCTGGCCAACTCATGATCCATGGAACCCTTGTTCCGGCTTCGAATGAACTGTATTTGCCGCCCCTGAAAATTCCGGAAGGTTGATGTCCGACACTTTTTTTTACAGCCTCATCTTCATAGCCATCGTCCAGTACCGGGCCGTTATCACTCGAAAAAATAATGAGGGTATTTTTATCCAGTTTCAGATATTCCAGTTGTTTCATGATCTGGCCTACTGTCCAGTCCAGCTGCAATATCGCATCACCCCTTAATCCAAGTTCACTTTTCCCTTTAAACATGGTGGCAGGCATACGGGGCACATGCGGTTCGGTTAGTGTAAAATAAAGGAAAAACGGTTGATTTTTATTCTTTTCTATAAAATCCCGGGCCTTGGTCAGAAATGTTGTGGATACCTCTTCATCTGTCCACCTGGCTTTGTGACCGCCCTCCATGTACCCAATCCTGCCAATACTGTTTACAATGGTATTGTTGTGTCCCTGTCCTGCTGAAGATTTGAGTTTTAGCAATTCCGGATGCTCTTTTCCTGTCGGATCGTTGCCGACCGGATTTTTATAATCTACTCTGATGGGGTCTGTCTGATCCAAAGCCAGTATTTTATGATTTTCCATAAAAACAGTTGGGACCCTATCGGCTGTTGCCGGAAAAATAAATGAATAATCGAAGCCCACTTCATTTGGCCCGGGTGTTACTTCAGTATTCCAGTTTTTTTCTACTTGTTTACCCAACCCGAGGTGCCATTTACCTACAACTGCGGTTTGATAACCAGCTTTTTTAAATACTTTAGGCAGGGTAGTCGTATTTGTTGGAACAATCAGTGCCGCGTCGCCAGGTAAAATTTCTGTTCCTTTTTGGCGCCATGGGTATTGCCCTGTCATAACCGCGAAGCGGGATGGGGTACAGGTGGCTGAAGTAGAATGCCCGTTGGTAAAGCGGATGCCATTTTTTGCAAGTTTGTCAAGGTTTGGAGTATTTATTTTAGTAGCACCATAGCAGCTCAGGTCGCCATAACCCAAATCATCTGCATAAATAAAAATAACATTTGGTTTTGCCGTTTGGGCTGATAGATGAATCGTTGTGCCAAAAAGAAGGAATGCTAAAATCAGAATTGTTGTTCTTTTCATATAGAATTGAATGGTTAAATAATGTTGTAAATTACCAATTGAACATCATATAAGCGCTTTATAATTGCTCCATTTTTGCACAAACGTTTGCGTTGTGTTGTAAATAAAAAGCCAGGTCATCCAACCTGGCTTTCAAACAAAACTTAGATCTAACCAAACATCTAATTGCAGTCAATATAGAAATTGTACTGTGGACGTCAAGGGCGGATTCGAACCGCCGTCAAAGGTTTTGCAGACCCTTACCTAACCACTCGGCCACATGACTATATTTTCAATCTTTTCACCGATTGATGATACAAATATATATAAAGTCTATTAAATTACTAGACTTTTTTTAATTATTTTTTTATTTATTGTAAAAGAGGTTTAAAAAGACGCTAAAGGATTGTATGAGCAGACTTTATTTTTCAGTTTCTTTTAAGGCCCTGTTTAAATTTCTTAATGTGATACCCAGATATTCAGAAAGGTTTTGATTGGTAAATGCAAGGTTTTGAGCATTAAGGGTTACTTGTAACTGCGGTAAGAGCTCGGATATGGCATACAATTGTTGTCGGCCCCCCTTTGCAGGGCACTTTAAAAGTGAGCTTGCATGAGAAGTAGGGGCTAAAGGATACCATGCTAAGAAATTTACAGATAAATCCTATCTGGATTTTAAGTAGTTTCGTCTTATGATGGACAGGCCCGAAAAGAAACCAGTTAAACCGGATAAGAAAAGTGCTTTAGCTAAGGCTGAACATTATTGTGCTTACCAAGAACGCTCTCAGCAAGAACTGCGAGATAAATTGTATGAGTGGGGGCTTTGGAGCAATGAGGTGGAAGAAGTGATATCGGAGCTGATACAAACCAACTTTTTAAATGAAGAGCGTTTTACAAAGGCTTACGTTTCGGGTAAGTTTAACATAAAGCACTGGGGCAAGATGAAAATAAAGCAGGGACTTAAATTGAAACGTGTGCCCGATAAGATGATTTCGAATGCACTTAAGGCTATAGATTATGATGAATATTTAAAGACTATATTGATGCTGGCAGAAAAAAAGCTTCCTTCAATAAGTGAAAAGGACCCTTATAAAAGAAAATATAAGCTGGTGTCTTATCTGCTGGCCAGAGGTTTTGAGAATGATTTGATTTTTGAGGTGTTGAAGGCCAATGACTTAGCTTAAGGGCTTCATTTTTATGAAAAATAACTTGACGTTAAACTAAAAGTATTTATATTTGCAATCCCAAACGGAAACAAGGTGAATAATTTTAACCCTGACCTAAAAAGGGATAACATCGGATGGTGTTAAGTAATGCGAAAGTAGCTCAGTTGGTAGAGCACGACCTTGCCAAGGTCGGGGTCGCGAGTTCGAATCTCGTCTTTCGCTCTAAATGTTTTCAATACCAGGAAGACATTTATAAAAATTAATCCTATCAATGTTTTGATAATGATTATGCTCAGATGGTGGAACTGGTAGACACGCAGGACTTAAAATCCTGTGACCTTAAAAGTCGTGCGGGTTCGATTCCCGCTCTGAGTACAAAAAAGCCACAGCGGACATTGTGGCCTCTGGTAATGCGAAAGTAGCTCAGTTGGTAGAGCACGACCTTGCCAAGGTCGGGGTCGCGAGTTCGAATCTCGTCTTTCGCTCAAAAAGCCTTCGATAATTATCGAAGGCTTTTTATTTTGATGTCAGTAATGTACCAATATTGGTTGCCGTCCGTTCCAGGTTTTTACTGGTGTTCTTCATAGCTTCAGTCAGGTCAGCAGGTTCATTTCCTATTGCCATTAATACATTAAAATACTTTAGCAATTCTGCTCCAGGTTCAAGGGGGACTTTTCCTGCAAGGCCAATAACGGGAATATGACTTTCAAAAGCTTTTTTTGCTACACCAAATGGGCCTTTTCCCTGAAGGGTTTGTAGGTCTATGCTCCCCTCGCCGGTAATCAGCAGGTCGGCCTTTTTTAATTCCTTGTCAAAATTGGTTAAGGTTAAGAAATATTCAATGCCATTTACCAGTTTCGCTTTTAAAAAGGCATACAGCCCCGCTGCTGCGCCTCCGGCAGTACCGCTATAGGTGAGGCTGGCTATAGGCCTTTTAAATTGTTCATCTGCTATTTTGGCCAAGCTGGACAGAAACTGATCAAGCTGGGCTATTGTTGCTTCATTGGCGCCCTTTTGTGGACCAAATACGGCGGCGGCACCATTGCTGCCCAACAATGGATTGTCAACATCGCAAAGAATAACAATTTCACAAGCAATGGCCCTGGGATCGGCCCTGGAAACATCTATACGTTTAATATTTATCAGCTCTTCAGGAACAGGATTTAAGCGATTCCCATTCTGATCTAAAAAAGTAAACCCCAATGCATTCAAAATACCACAGCCGCCATCAACAGTTGCAGAGCCACCCATGGCGATAATGATTTTATTTGCGCCTTTGTCCAATGCAGCTTTAATCAATTCGCCAGTGCCGGAGGAAGATGCCCTCATTGGATTTAATTCTGCTGTTTTTAACTGTTTGAGACCTGAGGCTTCTGCCATTTCGATCACTGCCGTCTGCTCATCATCTATTAAGCCAAATGAAGAAGTGATTTCTCTTCCCAGCGCATCATGTACGGTAACTTCAATACGCTTTCCTCCGCACTTTTCAATGATCAGGCTGGCGGTGCCATCCCCACCATCTGCAATGGGAAAGCAGGAAGTAGTGCAGTTAAGGTTACTTAAATGTAATCCATTCTGGATAGTTATTGCTGCATCTGTGGCAGTAAGACTATTCTTGAAGGCATTTGGGGCAATCAGGATATGCATCATTATAAGAACTTCGATAAAATATAAACCATGGCAAATGAAGTAAGCCCCATCAGGACGGTAGCCACTGAATAAACCCTGAGCATTGTTTTCATGTCTAAGCCGGAGAACTTTGCAATAACCCAGAAATAGGCATCATTGGCATGAGAGATCATCATAGATCCGGCACCCATGGCCAGTACGCAGAGCAGTTTGCCGGTTTCAGTATCCAACCCTAATACCTGCAGCAGGGGAAGGACAATAGAAGCGGCAGTGATAATGGCTACTGTTGATGAGCCCTGGGCTGTTTTTAAGACGAAAGTGAGCAGAAATGGGAAGAACAGCCCCATGCTATCCAACGCTAGCGATTCGCTTAAGTGGGTGCCGATCTTGATGGCGGCAAGTATGGCTCCAAATGCACCGCCGGCACCAATAATAACCAGGATTCCACCTGCTTTTTCGGCCGAATCCTGTAAAAGGTGGCCAAGTTCTGCTCTTTTCCACGATTTTTTGCAGAAGAAAGTAAGTAAAATGCCAATGATTAAGGCAATTACAGGATCGCCAAAAGAAAGGATCGCGGTCATCCAAGCTTTATCCGGGGTGGCTTCTATAGTAACGAAAGATTTTAGGGCAATAAGGACTATAGGAACTACAATAGGCAGGAACGACTGGATAACAGATGGCTGATGCAACCGTACATCCGTTGGAGTTTCTTCTTCAACTACAGGTAGAGGGAGATTTTTACCTGCATACCGGGCCCATATATTTCCGACCATCATAGCCGGTATGGCTACAAGGCTGCCAATCAATATCAATTTGCCAATATCTGCTCCAATTATACCTGCGGCGGCGGCACTTCCGGGATGGGGTGGAACCATACAATGAACAGAATACAGGCCTGTTGCCAGGGATACTGACATAATTACAATGGATATGCCGGCGCGTTTTGCCAATGTCTTATTTAAACCACTCAATACGATATAACCAGAGTCGCAAAAAATAGGTAAGCCTACAATAAACCCTGTAATGCTGATGCCCCATACTGTTCGTTTTTCGCCAAGTTTTTTTAAGATGTAGTTGGCCATAACTGATGTGCTGCCTGTATATTCCAGTAATATCCCTAAAGTTGTCCCCAACAATATAATCAGTCCGAGTGATTTGATAATGTTGCCAAAACCTTCCTTCATGATATTTACCACATCTGTTAAGGATAAGTGTGCGCCTAAGCCAACAAGAAAGCAGCCTATTATTAACGCAAATGCTGCCGGTACTTTAAATTTTGTAGTCAGCAATACAATGATGGATATGCCGGCAAGCAGGCAGATCAGCAGATATATAAAAGAAGTTTCTGGTGGCATAAGATCATTTGGTTTTTGTCTTGTTACTAATGTAATGTTTTGTTATAATCTTTTATATTTATAGCAGACATGTACAGGCAATTTTTATTAAAATAGTTATGATGAAGCATTTTTTTTGGTCTAAGATATTTTTAACCCTGTTGCTGCTGTGTTTAATACAAACTGGTTTTAGTCAGGATCTGTCTTTTTTGTGGGACCAATATGGTATTTACAGGGAGCCAGCCTTGAAAGACCGTTTTTTTAAACATAGTGATCTTGTTCCTTTGTTTCAAAAACTGGAAAAATCGGGTCTTTTTAAAATCGAAATTGCAGGCGGTTCTGCACAGGGACGCAGTGTCTATCACCTAACAGCTGGAAGGGGAAAGATAAAGGTATTGCTGTGGTCGCAAATGCATGGTGATGAAACCACAGCCACAAGAGCATTATTTGACTTTTTTAATTTTTTAAAGGCCAATGATAAGAATGATGAGCTGAGAAATAAACTGCTTGATCAGCTTGAACTTCATTTTGTGCCTATGCTGAACCCGGATGGAGCTGAAATGTTTAAAAGAAGGAATGCGTTGGATATTGATATCAACAGGGATGCAAGAATGTTGGTTAGTCCGGAGGCAAGGATATTAATGGACATAGCCAAAAAAATTAAACCTGATTTTGGGTTTAACCTGCATGATCAGAGTACACTGTATTCGGCTGGACGTAGTAAAAATACGGCAACAATTTCTTTTCTGGATCCTGCCTTTAATTATGCAAAAGATATGGATGACGTACGTAAAAAAGCCAGGCAGGTAATTTTACTGATGAATAACGTGCTGCAAAAGCTTATGCCTGATAAAGTTGCAAAGTACAATGATGATTATGATCCAAGATGTTTTGGTGATACTTTTCAAGGGATGGGTATTGCAACTATCCTGATCGAATCGGGTGGTTATCCTGGAGACCCTGAAAAAGAATACATCCGTAAACTGAATTTTTATGCTCTTTTAAGTGCGCTGAACTCCATAGCTGATCAGTCTTATCTGAAAGAAGATGTTGTACAATATGAAAAGATTCCGGAAAACAACAGGTCTTTATACAACGTGCTGATCCGAAATGTAAAAATAACCAAACAGGGTAGTGTCTTTTTAACCAATTTGGGTATAAACCATACGCAGGTTAAGGACAGTGATTACAGGGGAGTTAGTTACCAGGGAAGTATTGATGAACTGGGCGATGTAGAAAGGGTATATGGTTATGATGAGGCAGATGCCGGAGATTTGAATTATACGCCTGGTAAATTGAAAATACTGACAAAAAAAGAGTGGGAGAATTTAAACGCTGAATCTGAAGTTCAACTGATAAGGGAAGGTTATTTGTTTATAAAATGGTCGGATGCAAAGTCGCCCGCAGGTCCGGTAAAAAACAGGTTGCTGAATCTGACGAATAGTACTAGCGTGTCTGGACAGGTTGGTTTAAATCAAGCAGCTAACTTTCTGCTTACCAAACAGGATAAGCCGGTTTTTGCAATTATTAATGGTTTTTTACTGAAGTTGGACCAGCCGGCAAAAGTATTACACAATACCTTTGGATATTGAGTTACGGTTTTATTTTTTCTGCTTCAGGTAAAGTAAGCAGTTTCGAATTATCAGTATGAAACTTTTTTATCAACTCATAAGTTGAAGGGATCACCGTTTTGATGCGGTCGAGTGTTTCGGCAGGAATATTATTTCTGCTGAAGGGCACTACTTTTACATATTCCTGTATTTCACCTGCATTTCTTCCATATTTGTAGTTATACGTAAATCTGCCCTCTTTGTCTGTAATTACGGTTTTATTGTCAGCATTGGGTATACTGATAAAGAACTCACTGGCATTCATATTTCCTGCAGGATTAAAAAGATGCTGTTTGTTTAAGTAAGTATAAAGTTCCGTGGCTACATTTATCGCTGGATCAATGATCTGTATGTCCTTATTCATGAACGTGCGATAGATAAAATTACCATTCTTCTGGAAGTTGTAAAGATCAGAAAGGATTTTTCGGATGTCGCTGATTAAAAAAGGATAATGGGTACAGCCAAGTACAAGGGCTTTAAGTGGTTGTGCACCTTTAGTGTTCCTTATTTTCTCCATCAGAGAAACCAGGTGGTACCGGGCATAATTGTCGGCAGCATTTAACTGCATGTTTCCGCATTCATCACTTTTGCTATCGCATAACATTTTATGGTTACTAAAATCAAAATTGTAAACATCGAGTAAGGTTCTTTCTATTTTATAAGCTCCACTATCAAGTTTTGGGCCGCGGTAATTTGCGGTTGGCGCGATGGCCTTGCGGTTAATAAAGTCAGGTTCCTCATCTACAGCCTCTGCAAGACCGTAACCACCCTGATTGTATACCTGTAGATTTCCTTTATACCCAAGTTTATCTTTGAGGGCAAGAATTGTATTTTCGTAACCTTTTGAGGCAATGGTGCCAACTGTAGCAAAAACACCAATTGAACCGTTTTCATCCTTTTTGAAAACATCAAGCGTTCCTTGTGCACCGGCATCAATTACACCGATCACCTTTAAATTAATGCCAGTAGTTTTTATGAAATCTTCAATATATTCCTTTCCATAAGCAGTAGCAGTGTTACAGGCAATAACGATGGCTTTTACTTTTTGTTTGTCTGAACTGTAGTTTTTAGTAGTGTTATTTAAATAGTATTTATCAGATAAAAGAAACTGTGCATCTTTGATGATATGTTCAACTAAAAGATCATTTTTCTTTTCACTATAGTAATTGCCATAAGGCATATTGGCCTGGTCAGCAAGATAAATAAACTTTTCTTTTGCAAAATCGGGGATATTGTCCTTCCCCGCAAATTTTGTTGCGTTGTTGTGTTGGTCAAACTGAACCAATGTGTTTAATATAGTTAAACCACCTGTGCCAGAATCAAAAACTCCGATAGGAAGGCTTGGGTCTGCCGCATTATATTTTTTAAAATCAATATAATAGAAATTCTTTTTGTCTTTTAATATCGCATTTTCAATGGCTTCAGGTTTTGTATTTTGAGCACGCGATTCGGTTGTACTGAACACAAGTACTGCGGATATACAGCATAGAAAATTTCTGTTAAACTTCATGATATAAATATATTAAAGAATTTTAATACCTGTGAAGGTTTTATAATTGACGGTGGTTTTTATTATATAAAATGAATTAGAATTTGTATTTTGAACAATATTAATTTAAAAAAATCTAGTTAATCTCTTAATATATGAAAAAGAAGAAGGTATTGGTCGTTATTGCTGGATTGTTAATTTTTTTGGCTGCATCTGCCTTCATCAGAAATGTGGATCCTTTTTCAGACTTGCTTTCCAAACTGGAAGATTATAATAAAAATAACCAACAGGAAAAAGTATACCTGCACCTTGATAAACCTTATTATGCTATAGGAGAAGATATTTGGTTTAAAGCTTATGTATTGAATACGGTGACTTCAGAACCGTCTCAGATTAGCAATACATTGTATGTTGATCTGATTGATGAGTTAAATTCCGTAAAAAAGCAGTTGATTATACCCCTTTCTTTTGGCATGGGTTGGGGGGATTTTAATTTGAAAGACTCGCTTTCAGAGGGTAATTATAGAATCAGGGCATATACCCGCTGGATGGAAAATGTGGGGTCGGAATTTTTTTATGATAAAACCATTAAGATCGGTAGGTCAGCAAGTGCAAAAATAGCCAATAAAAAAGACAATATTAAAGTAATTCCGCTTAAGTCGGCTTCAGGCCAGGTTGATGTACAGTTTTTTCCTGAAGGAGGCAGTCTTGTTGAAAATATACCTTCCAGAATAGGCGTAAAAGTAGTGGGAAGTGATGGTCTGGGCAAAGATATATCTTTATCAATAAAAGATCAGAATGGGGTTGAACTGAGCAGTATTAAAACTAAGCACAGGGGAATGGGAAGTTTTATTCTAAATCCACTTCCGGGACAAGGTTATGTGGCTGTAGCTACTTTTGCTGATGGCTCCAAAAAAGAAATCCCTTTACCAACAGCATTACCTGATGGTTATGTACTAGCAGTCAATAATTCAGATAGTACAAAAGTTTCGGTTAAAATAATGATTAGTGGCTCTTTACTGGGGAAAGGTGATGTTAAGCTTATTGCACAACAAAATAATAATGTAATCTATTCTACAAAAGCAAGTTCAGAGCGACAGGTAATAAGTACCAGCTTCCCTAAGGAAAAGATCAGATCGGGGATTTTAAGGCTGACTTTATTTACGCCGGATAACAGGCCTGCAGCTGAAAGACTGATTTTTATTAATAATGTTTCGGATGAGCTGGGTCTTCAATTTGAAAAGTTGCCGGGTGCTAGTAAGCGTACAGCCAAAATAGCGGCTAATTTTAAAGTTTCATATGCGAGTAAGCCTACTCCTGGTAGTTTTTCAGTGGCTGTAAATAATATATCAAAGGTTGGTATCGATGAATTTAACGAAAGTAATATTTTTACAGATCTGTTACTTAGTGCTGATCTTGCCGGATATATAGAGAAACCCAATTACTACTTTCTTAGCAATGATGAAGAAACCAGAAATAACTTAGATCTTCTAATGATGACACAAGGTTGGCGGCGTTTTGTCTGGAAAGATTTTTTAGCGGATAAAATCAATCCTGTTAAATATCAGCCGGAGAAACTTTTGGTAATTAGTGGCCGGGTCACTACAAATAGCGGTAAGCCCGTTGCCCGTGGAAAAGTTACTCTGCTTTCTTCTTCCAGTAAGTTTTTTATGATTGATACACTTACAGATGAAAATGGTCGGTTTGCTTTCAGGGAGATGTTTTTTGGCGATAATACTAAGTTTGCTGTAAAAGCACAGACGGAGAAAGGCAAAGACAATGTTGATATTAAAATGGATGAGAGAGCGTTGCAGTTGGTTTCTAAAAATAGAAATACAGGAGATATTCAGGTTAATAAAAATGAAGCCCTATCAAGGTATTTAAGCAAAAGTGATAATTATTTTAGTGAATTGAGACGTTTAGGATTGCTGGGCAATTCTATCAACCTGGAGACAGTTAATATTGTTGCTGAGAAAAAGAAGGTAACAGAATCGGCAAATTTTAACGGACCAGGAAATGCCGATTATGTTTTTACTGCAGAACAGCTTGAAACGAAACAAGATTTGCGTCAGGCATTGGTAGGAAGAGTGGCTGGTCTGAATTTTAGATTAAACGATGAGGGACAACAAATTCCTTACTTGAATAAGGCCCAGTCTTCTGACAATCTTTCTCCTATGAAAATAATCTTAGATGGCATGGAGATCAGCACTGATATGATTGGTGATATTGTGATGAATGATCTGGAGAGTATCGAAGTATTGTCAAGTATAGGATTGTCATTTGTATACGGCACTAATGGTGGTGTGTTAATACTTACTTCTAAAAAAGGCAGACGGGACAGTCAGAATATAAGTGCTGCTCCCGGCATACTTCCTTATAGTCCAACAGGGTATTATACCGCAAGACAATTTTATATGCCTAAATACGAACCGGGTAAAACATCAAATCCTGCAGATTACCGCACTACTATTTTTTGGAAACCCAACGTAATCACTGATAAAGATGGGAATGCAAGCTTTGAATACTTTAATGCAAATGAGCCCGGAACTTACAGAGTGGTACTGGAAGGTATGGACGCTTTTGGAAACCTGGGCAGGAAAGTATTTACTTATGCTGTAAACTAAAGCAAATCTTACATTTCTCTGTTTATACTATTTTGTATAAACAAGCAGAAGCCGGTATCTTTGTGTTATATTCTAAATCTTTCAACCTAAGATCATGAAAGAACAACAAGATGCAATTGACCATGCCGTATTAAACGAGTACAAATACGGTTTTGTGACGGAGATAGATACAGATGCCATTCCTAAAGGATTAAATGAGGATGTGATCCGGCTCATTTCCAATAAAAAAAACGAACCGGAATGGATGCTGGAATGGAGACTTAAAGCCTATAAATATTGGCTAAGCATGGAAGAGCCCACCTGGCCCAATGTAAAATATCCACCCATCAATTATCAGGACATCATTTATTATGCAGCCCCTAAGCCTAAAAAGCAGTTGAACAGTCTGGATGAAGTAGATCCCGAACTGCTCAGTACATTTGAAAAGCTGGGTATTTCTATCAGCGAACAGAAGCGCCTGAGCGGTGTGGCTATAGATGTAGTGATGGACAGTGTTTCTATTGCTACTTCTTTTAAAGAACAATTATCAGAAATAGGCGTTATTTTTTGCTCGATCAGTGAAGCCATACAACTACATCCCGAACTGGTAAAAAAATATCTTGGTTCTGTAGTACCTATGACGGATAATTATTTTGCGGCATTAAATTCTGCAGTATTTACTGATGGGTCTTTTTGCTTTATTCCTAAAGGTGTGCGCTGCCCGATGGAACTTTCTACTTATTTCCGTATCAACACAGAAAACAGCGGACAGTTTGAACGCACACTTATTGTTGCCGAAGATGAAAGTTATGTAAGTTATCTGGAAGGCTGTACGGCCCCTATGCGCGATGAAAACCAATTGCATGCTGCTGTTGTAGAGTTGATAGCTATGGAAAAAGCAGAGATTAAATATTCTACCGTACAAAACTGGTATCCTGGCGATAAAGATGGTAAAGGCGGCATTTATAATTTTGTAACTAAACGTGGCATTTGTAAAGGTAACCATTCAAAAATCTCCTGGACACAGGTCGAAACCGGTTCTGCCATTACCTGGAAATACCCAAGTGTGATCTTAAAAGGTGACAATTCTATTGGAGAATTTTATTCAGTAGCCTTTACCAACAATCACCAGCAGGCCGATACCGGTACAAAAATGATCCACCTGGGTAAAAACACCAGGAGCAGGATCGTAGCCAAGGGCATTTCGGCAGGGCATAGTCAGAACAGTTACCGTGGACTGGTAAGAACCAGTAAGCAGGCTTTGAATGCACGTAATTATTCGCAATGCGATTCCTTATTACTTGGTGATAAATGTGGGGCACATACCTTTCCTTATATAGAAGTAAAAAACAAATCAGCTATTGTAGAGCATGAAGCTACCACTTCTAAAATTGGTGAGGATCAACTTTTTTATTGCAGGCAAAGAGGGATAGATCCTGAAGCTGCAGTAGCGCTTATTGTGAATGGATTTGCAAAAGAAGTAATGAACCAGCTACCTATGGAATTTGCTATTGAAGCACAAAAGCTGCTTGCCATTAGCATGGAAGGTAGCGTAGGATAATAAAATATATGAATATGTTGTCAATTAAGAATATACACGCAAACGTAGAAGGTAAAGAGATATTAAAAGGAATTAACCTTGAAATAAAAGCAGGCGAAGTGCATGCCATTATGGGGCCTAATGGCTCTGGCAAAAGTACGCTTGCTTCTGTTTTGGCCGGTAGAGAGCAATATGAGGTAACCGAGGGTGAAGTAAGCTTTCTTGAAAAAGACCTGCTTGAACTATCGCCTGAAGATAGGGCAAGAGAGGGACTTTTTCTGGCTTTTCAATATCCGATTGAAATACCTGGCGTAAGTACCACCAATTTTATTAAAGCCGCAGTAAATGAAAAGCGAAAATACCACGGGCTTGAGCCTCTGGATGCAGTGACCTTTTTAAAAATGATGAAAGAGAAGATGGCGCTGGTAGAAATTGATCAATCTCTTTTAAGCCGTTCAATTAACGAAGGCTTTTCCGGTGGGGAAAAAAAACGCAATGAGATTTTTCAGATGGCCATGCTTGAACCGAAACTAGCAATACTGGACGAAACCGATTCAGGCCTCGATATTGATGCCTTGCGAATTGTAGCCAATGGCATCAATAAGCTGCATAGTCCGGATCGTGCGGTATTGGTGATCACACATTATCAGCGTTTGCTGGATTACATTCAGCCCGACTTTGTGCATGTGCTGTACAATGGACGTATTGTTAAGTCGGGTACCAAAGAACTGGCCCTGGAACTGGAAGAGAAAGGCTATGATTTTATTACTGACGAGGTTAACCTGACTGCGTTATAAAAATAATGTGCGATGAATGATTTAACCTATTTCAAAGAACAATTTAAACAGTCTCAGTCTGTAAATGCGGATGATAGCATTGCCGTTGTCAGAAAAAATAATTTTGATGCTTTTAATAAAATTGGCTTGCCTACATTTCATACAGAGGAATGGAAGTATACCGGCATCAGCAATCTTTTTGACAGGGAATATAACCTTACATCCGCTGTGTTGGAAAGCACTGTTACTGTTGCCGATGTAGACGCTATTCGTTTACCTGGCCATAAAACAGCAAATGAACTGGTTTTTGTAAACGGTCATTTTAATACGGCTTTGTCCAATATCCGTTCATCCGAGACAGAATTGACTGTGCAGCCTTTAACAGAGGCGGCCCAGGGCACTTATAAAACCATAGTTGCTGCTCATTTAAATAAAAGCAGTACTTATATAAAAGACGGAGTTCACGCCCTGAATGGTGCTTTTATAGCGGGTGGTGTTTTTGTATACCTCCATAAAGGCAAATTGCCTGAACATCCGCTATATATATATCATATTTTAGATGGAAGAGCAGAACATATCCTGGCCCAGCCACGTAGCCTTGTTTATGTGGATGAAAGCAGTACGTTAAAACTAACAGAAGTATATGCTTCAGTAGGTACGTCCGATACTTTTTGTAACGAGGTAATGGAACTAGTGGTGGAGAAAAATGCCTATGTGGAATATTATAAAATACAGAATGATAGGGCAAATGCCAGTCAGGTAAGCACTACGCATATTACCCAGATTGGACGAAGTTATGTACATACAGTAACGATAACGCTTAGTGGTAACATTGTACGCAACAATATGAACCTGGTACTGGATGCTCCGGGCAATGAGGCGCATTTATATGGTTTATACCTTTTAAAAGGAAAAACACATGCTGATAATCATACGCTGATAGACAACAGGCAAGCAAATTGCTTTAGCAATCAGTTTTATAAAGGGATTGCTGCTGATTTTTCGACTGCTGTATTTAATGGAAGGATCATGGTACAACCTGATGCTCAGAAAACCAATGCCTATCAGTCCAATAAAAACATTCTGTTGTCCGATAATGCTACGATAAATACTAAACCCCAGCTGGAAATTTTTGCTGATGATGTAAAATGTTCGCATGGTTGTACAGTTGGGCAGCTGGACGAAGAAGCCTTGTTTTATTTAAGGGCAAGAGGCATTCCCAAAGCAAAGGCCGAAGTATTGCTTTTGCAGGCTTATGCAACAGACATACTAGACCAGATCAAATCCGAGCCTTTACGTAAGTATGTAGAAAAACTAATTTACAAACATTTATCTCTTCAATAATGGTACTAACGGATATAAGACAGCAGTTCCCCATATTATCGAGGATGGTGAAAGGTAAACCACTGGTTTATTTCGACAATGCTGCTACCTCGCAAAAGCCGCAACAGGTAATTGATGCATTGACGCATTATTATTCGTTTTACAATGCCAATATACACCGCGGCATACATACGCTTGCTGAAGAGGCGACAATGGCTTATGAAGCTACCCGTGAGGCTGTTAGGGATTTTGTTGGTGCAGATGCTACTGAAGAGATCATTTTTACCAAAGGAACAACAGAGGCCATAAACCTGGTTGCTTATACCTGGGGCAGACAAAACATTACTGCAGGGGACGAGATCATTATATCCGGCATGGAACATCATTCGAATATTGTTCCCTGGCAAATACTATGTGAAGAGAAAAAGGCTTTCCTGAAAGTAATTCCTGTTACAGATGAGGGAGAACTTTCCATAGAAGCTTATAAAGAATTACTGGGCTCGAAAACAAAACTGGTAGCTGTTGTTCATGTATCTAATTCGTTGGGTACCATAAATCATGTGAACGAAATTATCACTGCTGCACATCTTGTTGGTGCCAAAGTGCTGATAGATGGGGCCCAATCTGCAGTCCACCTGGATATCGATGTTCAGAAAATGGATTGTGATTTTTTTGCTTTTTCCGGCCATAAGGTATATGGCCCTACAGGGGTTGGTGTACTGTATGGTAAACGCGAATTGTTGGAGGATATGCCTGTTTTTCAAGGTGGTGGGGAAATGATCAAAGATGTTACATTTGAGCAGACTACTTATAATGACCTGCCTTATAAATATGAAGCGGGTACACCAAATATTGCAGATACAATTGCTTTAAAAACAGCATTGGATTTTATTACTGCAGTTGGAAAAGATAAGATCAGGGTACATGAAGCTAATTTACTGGCCTACGCAACAGCTCATTTAAAAACCATTCCGGATTTGAGCATCATTGGCGAAGCCAAAGACAAAGCGGGTCTGGTGTCTTTTGTTGTTAAAGGTATACATCCACAGGATATTGGGGTATTGCTCGATAATATGGGTATAGCTGTTAGAACAGGACATCATTGTACGCAACCATTGATGAAACGCTTTGGTATCCCTGGTACGGTAAGGGCATCCTTTGCAATGTATAACCAACCGGAAGAAATAGATGTGCTGATTACCGGACTGCACAAAACTATAAAAATGCTAACGTAATGGAGCAGAGATCAATACCTGAAATTGAAAGGGAAATTGTTGAGGATTTTGCACTTTTTGACAGCTGGGAAGATAAATATGAATACATTATTGACCTGGGTAAAAAGCTGGCAGAACTGGCAGACCAGTATAAAATAGAAGAAAACAAGATCAAAGGTTGCCAGTCTACTGTTTGGCTTAAGGCCTTTTACAATGATGGTAAAGTGCATTTTAAAGCAGATAGTGATGCTGTAATTGTGAAAGGCCTGATTAGTATGTTGATTAAAGTTTTATCCGGGCATACCCCTGAAGAAATTTTAAATGCCAGAATGGACTTTATCGGGGAAATCGGAATGATGACGCATCTGGCCCAAACCCGCTCCAATGGTTTGCTGGCTATGATTAAACAAATGAAGAATTATGCCCTGGCTTATAAAATAATGCAGGGCACAAAAAATGAATAGGCTATGGATAAAGAAGCGTTAAAACAAAAAGTAATCGATTGTTTGCAAACTATATATGATCCTGAAATACCGGTAAACATATATGAGCTGGGGCTGATTTACGAAACGGAAATCCTGCCACCACTTAATAATGTGCAGATTGTGATGACACTTACTGCGCCTGGTTGTCCTGCCGCACAAAGCATTCCGCTTGAAGTTGAACAGAAAGTAAAAGAAATTGATGGGATAAACGAAGTTACTGTAGAGGTAACATGGGACCCACCATGGAACAGGGATATGATGTCTGAAACGGCGCGTTTAGAACTGGGAATGATGTGATAAAAATATAGACTGATGAAAATTACTGCACAGGAAGAATATGGATTAAGAATTTTGCTCCGTATTGGAAGACATGACCATGGGGATGGAATCAGCATTCCGGCTATTAGTGAAGCCGAAGGCTTATCTGGGGCTTATGTAGCCAAACTAACCCGTATTTTGCGCATGGCGGGCTATATCAATAGCACACCTGGCAATAAAGGCGGGTATGTACTGGCACAGACCGCTGGACAGATCAATATTAATCAGGTAATGAAAGTATTGGGTGGCGCACTTTACAGTAAAAAGTTTTGTGAAGATTATCCCGGTACTTTAAAATTATGCACAAACTCTATAGATTGTTCTATAAGGTCTTTATGGCAAATGATCCAGTTTACTGTTGATCAGCTGCTGGATAAAGTTACATTACAGGACCTGATCAGTCAGGAGCAGGAATCAAGTTTATTACTTGAATCAATTTTACAGCAGCACGTCACTTCGTAAGTTCTTTTCCATCTCATACTGATAGATATAGGGAAATAATCCGATAGACCCTAAAAATGTAATGGTCGAGCTGGAATCTATATCTATGTTGATAACAGACATTTCAGCTTTGTGAACATTAAATACATATTTAAATAATGCTTTTCCATAACCTTTACGACGATGTGATTTATGCACAGCAAATTGAGCAATCCGGTTGTTCAAAGGATTGTAGCTAA
This sequence comes from Pedobacter heparinus DSM 2366, assembly GCF_000023825.1. Taxonomy (NCBI): domain Bacteria; kingdom Pseudomonadati; phylum Bacteroidota; class Sphingobacteriia; order Sphingobacteriales; family Sphingobacteriaceae; genus Pedobacter; species Pedobacter heparinus. Next base: position 3,626,883 of record NC_013061.1, on the reverse strand, counting down.
TATAGGCAACTAACTTATCTTTCAGGTAAATACCAACGATTTTGTTGTGCTCACCCAAATTTTGCATGGCAATGATTGAATTTTGCCAGGATGGTGTCCAGTCCCAGAAAGACGTTACTTCTTGCCAGTCTATATGTTTAATTTCATGGATATCTATGCGTTTGCCTTTGATCCCTGTTATTTTTGGGATGCCTTTAAAGCATACGAGTTCCCTTTTGAGCTGATAGCCGATCGCTTTGTAGGTTTTTAATGCCGGAAGATTTTTTTCAAGGACTTCAAGGATGCATTTTGTTACACCTTCCTTTTCAAGAAAGGGTAAAATATAACGGTACATTTTCCCCGTCAGGTTATGGCCTCTTTTTGCAGGTATTACACCTGTTCCGGCATTATAGGCAATTTTTTCATTGCCCACTTTATTAATCCCATGCAAAATAAAGCCAACAAGTTTGCCATTTTCATAAGCCCCTGCCGATAACTTAAGGTCTATAGAATCTGCCATTAACTTTCGTTCCAGTTGTTCCTTTGTCAATTGCATCTTAACCAGGTAATCAGAAAAAGACGCATTGAAAGTATGGAGAAGGGCGTCTGTCGAAATGTTTTCTAAATTGCTATATACCAACATCTTTTATGCTCTAAAAAAAGCGCCCCGGTAATTACTCCGGGACACCATTAACGCTCTCAATGTAAATCTATATAAGATATATGAGACCAACCAACATTTTAATTGTTTTTTTTATTCTTTTTGTTCAGTTCATTAATAGTGTAAAAAATATGATTAGTGTTGACATAAGCTTAATTTTGCCAAATGAGCAGTCTCATTTACAACATCAAACATATTGCAGGTATTCTGGGTATAAAAAACTTTGAAGTACAAAAGGATGCGATCATCAGTAAACTTGTGATTGACAGCAGAAGTGTAATAGATCCGGATGGCTCTTTATTTTTTGCTTTAAAGGGACAAAGAGATGGACATGGATTTTTAAAAGATGCTTATGCCAATGGAATCCGGAACTTTGTGATCAGTGAGGCTAAGTATACCAGATTGTTTCCTGACGCCAATATTTTGCTTGTTCAGGATGTGTTACTCGCTTTACATACCATCGCTAAATATAATCGTAACCAGTATGATTTAAAAGTACTTGGTATAACCGGAAGCAATGGTAAGACCATTGTAAAGGAATGGCTGTATCAATTACTGGCTGCTGATCATAACATTGTACGCAGTCCCAAAAGTTTTAACTCCCAGATAGGTGTACCTCTATCTGTATGGGAAATTACGGCCATACATACACTGGGTATTTTTGAAGCAGGCATTTCCAAAACTGATGAGATGGATGCCTTGGCCAGCATGATCAAACCTAATGTAGGGATTCTGACAAATGTAGGAGAGGCACATGCCGAGGGCTTCGTTTCATTAAAAGAAAAACTGCTCGAAAAATTAAAGCTGTTTAATGATGCTGACTTGTTTATTTATGCTCCTGAATATACAGCAGGATTAAGTACAGATGATTTACCAGGAAAAACCAAGTTCTCCTGGAGCAAAAAACAGCAAGCCGATCTGCAAATCTTATTTGTTGAACCAATTGATGGTAAAAACTATATCCGGGCAGATTTTAAAGGAATAGAAATAGAATGCCTGATCCCATTTAGTGACCAGGCATCTGTAGAAAATGGGATCATCTGCTGGGCTACCCTGCTGGCCTTGGGGTATACACCTGAAGAAGCGGATAAACGTCTGGAAAAGTTGACCAGGGTAAGTATGCGCCTTGAATTAAAAAACGGGATAAACCAATGTTCTGTAATAGATGATTCTTATAGCGCCGATATTTCGTCCCTGGCCATTGCACTTGATTTTCTAAACCTTCAGAACCAGCATCCCAAAAAAACGCTGATCTTGTCTGATATTTATGAAACAGGTAAAACCAATAGGGTACTTTATACTGAAATTGCAGCGCTATTGAAACAAAAGCATGTAGACAGGCTCATTGGTATTGGTACCCATATTAGCGAATCGGCCTCTTTATTTGATATGGAAGCCAGTTTTTATGAAAGTACTCAAGCATTTATTGATAATTTTCCTGCACTCCATTTTAATAACGAAACCATTTTAGTGAAAGGGGCCAGGAGATTTGAATTTGAGCGGATCAGTAAGCTGATTGCACAAAAAGTACACGATACCGTAATGGAAATTGACCTTAATGCATTGGCAGGTAACCTGCAGTTTTACCGCAGTAAACTACTGCCTGGGGTTAAGGTTATGGCTATGGTCAAAGCTTTTTCTTACGGCAGTGGCAGTTTCGAAATAGCCAATTTATTGCAGTACCACAAAGTGGACTATCTGGCTGTTGCCTATACTGATGAAGGCATTTCATTAAGAAAGGCTGGTATAACGCTACCTATTATGGTAATGAGTCCCGAACCTTCTGCTTTTGATGCCATCATCAGGTATAACCTTGAACCCGAAATCTATAACATTGAAATTTTGCAGGGTTTTATTGGCTTTTTGAAAACCGACCAATATCCTATTCATCTGAAAATTGATACCGGAATGCATCGACTGGGATTTGAAGAACCTGATTTATCTGACTTGTTAAAGGTGTTGACTGAAACCAGAAAAGTTAAAGTGGCTTCTGTATTTTCCCATCTTGTGGGAAGTGAAGATGGGCTGCATGATGAATTCACCCGGCATCAGATTGAACGGTTTACAGCCATGACAGAACTGATTAGCGAAACACTGCACTACCCCTTCATCAGGCACATTTCCAATACTTCTGGTATTTCGCGCCATCCTGAAACACAACTGGAGATGGTACGACTTGGAATTGGTCTATATGGTTTTGATGCTGCATTAAAAAACAATACCGCCCTCCAGACAGTTGCTATCCTAAAAACCACCATTACCCAAATAAAGCACCTTAAACCAAATGAAACTGTGGGGTATGGCAGGAAAGGTCTGTTGCCGAAAGGTGGTACAATTGCTACTGTAAAAATTGGTTATGCCGATGGTTACAGTCGTGCCTTTGGAAATGGAACAGGTCGCATGCTGATCAAGGGGAAACTTGTACCCACTGTTGGAGTAATCTGTATGGATATGTGTATGCTGGATGTAACAGGGCTGGATGTGAAAACAGGGGATGAGGTAATTGTGTTTAACAATGAGCTTAGCATTGCTCAACTGGCTACTCAGATCGGAACTATTCCTTATGAAATTCTCACTAATGTATCTCAAAGGGTAAAACGCGTGTATTTTTATGAATAGATTCCCCTAGCAGACAAAATATTTTCATGAATATTTTATCTAAGTTTGCACTATGAATAAAGTTGGCAGGGCATTACTGAATTATCTGATCAAAGGATTGCTAATCGTACTTCCTATTGCATTAAGCATTTTTATAGTAATATGGGCTGTAACTACGGTGGACAGCTGGTTAAACGTAAATAATATTTTAGGTGTTGATCCCAAAACCGGTGCCAGCCGGAACATACCTGGGCTGGGACTTGCACTTGTAGTTTCACTAATATTACTTGCCGGTATTTTTGTAACCTATTTTGTTACGGAACCTATGTATAATTGGTTTCAACGTTTACTGGATAAAATACCATTATTAAAATTTATTTATTCTTCTATTAAAGACCTTACCGAGGCATTTGTAGGAGACGAGAAAAAGTTTAATAATCCTGTTCTGGTAGAAGTAGAAGGTGATTTAAAGCGGATCGGTTTTCTTACCCAGAATGATCTGAAATCTATCAATCTTCCCGGAGAGTCTATTGTGTACTTTCCTTTCTCTTACTCATTTGCCGGACAGGTTTACGTAGTGAAACATGAGAAAATAAAACCTTTGAATATGAGTGCTGCAGATGCCATGAAGTTGGTGGTATCTGGCGGCGTTAGCCATTTTGGGTGATATATCATTTTATGAAAGAAACAGATGTTTAGAAATTCGGTTTCAATACATATTTCTCATAGAACCTGAAAATATGTTCAGCAGCCTCAGCGGCTGTATCTACCAGGCGAAATAAATTCAGATCTTCAGCATGAATATTATGTTCTTTTTGCAGCATGGTATTCTTGATCCATTCTACCAATCCACCCCAGTATTCCTTTCCAACCAGCACGATCGGGAAACGAGCAACCTTTCCTGTCTGGATCAGCGTAATTGCCTCAAACAGCTCATCCATAGTGCCCATTCCTCCAGGTAATACAATAAAGCCCTGAGAGTATTTCATGAACATCACTTTCCTGATAAAAAAGTAATCAAATTCCAGCAATTTATTGTGGTCAATATATTTGTTGTGGAACTGTTCAAATGGCAGGTCTATATTTAATCCTACTGATTTACCCCCATTCATGTGGGCACCTTTATTACCTGCTTCCATAATACCGGGACCACCGCCGGTAATTACACCATACCCACGTTCTGTTAACAATCTACCACATTCGACAGCTATTTCGTAATATTTATTCGTTTCTGCAGTCCTAGCCGAACCAAATATGGATACGCAAGGTCCAATTTTAGCTAATTTCTCGAAACCATCCACAAATTCGGCCATTATTTTAAAGATCTGCCAGGAATCTGTAACTTTTATTTCCTGCCAGTTTTTATTCTCAAAAGCACTTCTTATTTTCTCTTCACTTGTCATTCGATAGGTATTAAGGTATTAGAATTTGGTTTGGGTTGTTGATGTTTTACCAGTAATCCAAAGCATAACAAATGTAAGTAATCCATTTAATATGATCAGTTCAAAACCTAAAGCGTATCCAAACCAGTTTAAAGAATTGATATCAATTATAAAGCACAATATTGGTGAAAGTATACAGATATAAGGTACAAGCTTGTCGGTTACAGCCTTTTTAGTCAGCATTCCAAAACCAAAAAGACCTACCAATGGTCCGTAAGTATACCCGGCTGCTTTAAAAATGGCATTTACTACCGAGTCATCGTTGATGATTTTAAAGATCATGATCACAACGACCATCAGCACAGAGAATCCAATGTGCACCAAGTGCCGTTTGCTAACCAGTGCAGGATCATTCTGATCGGCTTTTTTATCGAAATGTAAAAAATCTACACAAAATGAAGTTGTTAATGCCGTTAATGCCGAATCAGTGGTCGCAAATGTCGCGGCGGTTAATCCCAGCATAAAAATAATGCCTGGTATGACATTCAGGTGGTTTAATGCAATTTCCGGATAAAGGTGGTCAGGTGTTTTTAATGCTGCAACATCAATTCCGTTTTTTGCAGCGAAAAGATATAACAAAGCACCTACACTTAAAAAGAAGATATTCATGATCACAAAAACGGTGGTGAAGGTGAACATATTTTTTTGTGCTTCGCCAATGGTTTTCATACTTAGGTTTTTCTGCATCAAATCCTGATCCAGTCCGGTCATGGCAATGGTTACAAAAATACCCCCAAAAAACTGCTTGAGGAAATGCGTTTTACTACCCAGAAAATCCTCCCAGAAAAAGATTTTGGAATAGCTACTGTTTTTTACAGCCTCGAAAGTACCGGCAATATCCAGGTTTAAAGATCTGGCAATAAATATGATTGATAGCACTACAGATAGCAAAAGGAATACTGTTTGCAAGGTATCGGTAATGATAATAGTTTTTAATCCTCCTTTGTGTGTGTACAGCCAGATGAGTACCAGGCAGATAACTATAGTTAACCAGAAAGGTATACTCCAGGCATCAAAAATGAACTTCTGCAACACAATAGCAACAAGGTAAAGCCTAAAAGCAGACCCAATAGTACGGGATACCAGGAAAATTACGGCACCGCTTTTATAACTCCAGAAACCCAGACGTCTTTCAAGATAGGTATAAATAGAAATGATATTTAACCTGTAATATAATGGGAGCAATACCGTAGCAATAATGATAAAGCCGACTGCATTGCCCAGTATGAACTGAAAATAACCAAAATCACTTTTGCCTACAGCCCCGGGTACCGATATAAAAGTTACGCCGGATAATGCCGTTCCTATCATTCCAAAAGCGACCAGGTACCATTTGGAATTTCTGTTTGCAATGAAGAAAGAAGAGTTGTCTGAGTTGTTTCTTGAGGTGAAATAAGCCACCCCAACTAATAAAGCAAAATAGCCTAGAAGAAAGGACAAAAGAATAATCGGACTCATATAGTGGTTTAATTAAGCTGATAAATGTAAGAAACCATCATGAGTTTCTCCTAATAAAACCAAATAAAAATGTTGGTCAATTTTATTTAAATTTGTAAAATGAACTTTTCTTCTAAACTGCTTGAAGATGCTGTCAATGAATTTTCCAAGCTACCCGGAGTTGGACAAAAAACTGCTTTGAGATTGGTGTTGCACTTGCTGAATAAAGAACAGGAAGAAGTGGACCATTTTGGAAATGTGCTTATCAGGCTTAGAAAAGAAATAAAACACTGTAGTGTATGTCATAACATTTCTGATCAGCATACCTGCAATATCTGCACAGCCGGAAAAAGAGAAAAAGAGTTGATATGTGTGGTAGAGGATACCAGGGATGTAATGGCAGTCGAAAATACAGGTCAGTATTTTGGTGTTTATCATGTGCTTGGCGGTTTGATTTCTCCAATGGATGGCATAGGCCCTTCAGATCTTTTTATTGATTCATTGGTGCAGCGCGTGGCAACAACTCCTGTAAAAGAGGTTATCCTGGCTTTAAGTGCCACTATGGAGGGAGATACCACACTTTTTTATTTATATAAGCGGCTTAAAGATTTCCAGATCCCAATTACAACCATCGCCAGGGGAATTGCCTTTGGCGGAGAATTGGAATACGCCGATGAAATCACCCTGGGCAGGTCTATCGTAACCCGTGTGCCTTACCAAAACTCATTAATTAAATAACAATGGATTTTTTTAAAAATAAAGTAGTTATAATTACCGGCGCGTCTTCAGGTATTGGAAAAGCTTGCGCCGAAGAATTTGCAAAACGGGGGGCAAACCTGGTACTGGCTGCAAGACAATATGTAACCCTTTGTGAAATTACAGCTGATCTTGAAAGGAGATACAGCATAAAAGCTATAGCTGTGCAGGTTGATGTGAGTAAAGAAGAAGATTGCATACTGATGGTTAAACAGGCTTTGGTTACTTTCAATAAAATTGATATGCTCATCAATAACGCAGGTCTTTCTATGCGGGCATTGTTTAATGAAGTAGAGCTTGCAGTGTTAAAAAACCTGATGGATGTAAACTTCTGGGGTGCTGTATATTGCACAAAATATGCTTTGCCTGAAATACTTAAAACCAAGGGCAGCATTATTGGCGTGTCCTCTATAGCGGGTTATCGTGGCTTGCCGGGCCGCACCGGATATTCTTCTTCTAAATTTGCAATGAATGGATTTATGGAGTCCTTACGTACCGAACTGCTCAAAACAGGAGTGCACGTAATGGTGGCCTGCCCGGGTTTTACCACTTCCAATATCCGTGTAGCAGCTTTGGCAAAAGACGGGACTTCCCACGGTGAAACCAGTATGGAAGAAGGGAAAATGATGAGTGCAGAAGAAGTTGCCGTAAATATTGCTAATGGAATTGCTGCACGTAAACGCACGCTGATAATGACAGGGCAGGGCAAGCTTACGGTCTGGATCAATAAATTGCTGCCTGCACTTGCAGATAAACTGGTGTTTAATCATTTTACCAAAGAAAAGAATGCCTTAGTTAAATAATTTTTTTTGCGAAACACTTGTTCCTTTGCAAAAACAATTCCATATTTGCGTTAATGATATTAACAAACGGACTTAATAAATGGTGGTGGCACAACGCAAATGCGTAGTGTAACCCTGTATTGAACGTTTTTATTTTATATAATAATATTTGAGGGTTGCTTTAAGGCAACCTTTTTTGTTTTACAACTTTTTAAACTTCTTTTTAGAAGTCATAATATGAAGAAGATACTCAACCACTTATTCGAAAACAGAACCTTTAGCCGAGCCGAGGCACAAAAAATTTTAACCGCTATTGCTTTAGGCGAGTTTAATACTTCGCAAATTGCTGCTTTTATTACGGCTTACGGCATGCGCAACATTACAGTTGAAGAGCTTCAGGGTTTCCGCGATGCTATGCTGGATCTTTGCATCAGACTCGATTTTTCTGATTTTGAACTGGTAGACCTTTGTGGTACAGGAGGAGATGGTAAAGATACCTTTAACATTTCAACCCTGGCATCCTTTGTTGTAGCTGGCGCTGGCTATAAAGTGGCCAAACATGGTAATTATGGAGTGTCCTCGGGCTGCGGCTCATCTAATGTAATGGAGTATCTGGGTTATACCTTTACCAATGATCAGGATCTCTTAAAAAGAAGCCTGGATCATGCTGGTATCTGTTTTATTCATGCACCTTTATTTAACCCGGCCATGAAAACTGTAGCGCCAATCCGTAAAGAACTTGGTGTAAAAACCTTTTTTAACATGCTGGGGCCAATGGTAAACCCCGCACAACCTAAAAACCAGATTGTGGGGGTTTTTAGTCTGGAACTAGCCCGATTATATGCCTATCTCTATCAGGATACCGATAAAAACTATACGATATTGCATGCTGTTGGCGGTTTTGATGAGATTTCTTTAACCTGTGATATTAAAACTTTTAGCAAAAATGGTGAAGCATTAATGAAGGTAAGCGATCTGGGTTTTGAACAGATCACTGAAGATAAAATAAAAGGTGGCGATACTGTCGAATCATCCGCCCGGATATTTACCAATGTACTAAGCGGAAAGGGCACTGATGAGCAAAATAATGTAGTACTTTGCAATGCCGCACTGGCCATCAGAACCATCGATGCCTCCAAAACTTTTGCAGATTGTTTTTATGAGGCCGAATCTTCTTTAATGGGTTTAAAGGCAATGGATAGTTTTAAAAAACTGATAGGAAAATAAAAATTTAGATAAATTCCGGAGATAAAATGAAACCTAAACTAAAAGTATGTGGAATGAAGCTCACAGATAATATTGAGGCTGTAGCTGCGCTAAGGCCTGATTATTTAGGTTTCATCTTTTACAGGCAGTCTAAACGGTTTATTGCAGGCCTCACGCCTTCATTTGTACGTAACCTGCCCGCGGGGATTAAAAAAACAGGGGTTTTTGTAAATGAAGAATTGAACAAAGTTGCCGAACTGGCAATTTTATATGGATTAAATGCTGTACAACTTCATGGTTCTGAACCTGTAAAGTATTGCATTGCTTTAAAAGGTTTGCTTGCCGACCATGGTATTGTTCTAATCAAGGCATTTGGAATTGATGAGCACTTTGATTTCAGCCAGCTGAAAAGCTATGAACCGGTGGTGGATTATTTTCTTTTTGATACCCAGACAGCAGGTCATGGGGGTTCCGGTAAAACCTTTAACTGGAGTCTTCTTGAAAAGTATACTTTAAATAAACCTTACTTTTTAAGTGGGGGAATTGGCCCTGATAGCATAGCGCAACTAAAAAATATAACAGATACCCGTCTTTACGCCATAGACATTAATAGTAAGTTTGAACTTGCCCCTTGTTTAAAAGACATAGATAAATTGACAGATTTTAAGAATGCATTATGAGTTATTTTGTAAATGAAAAAGGTTATTACGGAGATTTTGGTGGAGCTTACATTCCCGAAATGCTGTACCCTAACGTAGAGGAACTGAGACAGAATTACCTTAAAATAATTGAGGACGAATCATTCCAGAAAGAGTTTCATCAGCTGCTGAAAGATTATGTGGGCAGGCCATCCCCATTGTACCTGGCCAAAAGGCTCTCAAAAAAGTACAATGCGAATATATTTCTAAAACGTGAAGACCTGAACCATACTGGTGCCCATAAGATCAACAATACCATCGGGCAGATCCTGCTGGCAGAACGCCTTGGGAAAAAACGGATCATTGCCGAAACTGGTGCAGGGCAACATGGGGTGGCTACAGCCACAGTTTGCGCATTACGTGGCCTGGAGTGCGTGGTATATATGGGGGAAGTTGACATTAAGCGCCAGGCCCCTAATGTGGCCCGGATGAAAATGCTGGGTGCTAAAGTAGTGCCGGCAACCTCAGGTAGTAAAACTTTAAAAGATGCAACCAACGAGGCGATGCGTGATTGGATCAATAATCCCGTGGATACCCATTATATTATAGGATCTGTAGTCGGTCCCCATCCTTATCCGGATATGGTGGCTATTTTTCAATCCATCATATCCGAAGAAACTAAGAAACAACTTATAGAACAAACCGGAAATGACCAGCCGGATTATGTGCTGGCCTGTGTAGGTGGTGGTAGTAATGCGATGGGCATGTTTTATCATTTTATAGAGGATGAAAAAGTTAAACTGATCGCTGTTGAAGCAGGGGGTAAGGGGATTGATAGTGGATTTTCAGCGGCTACTACAGCTTTGGGTAAAGAAGGTGTACTGCATGGAAGCAGAAGCATTTTGATGCAAACACCGGACGGACAGGTGGTAGAACCACATTCTGTATCTGCAGGTCTGGATTACCCTGGCATTGGCCCTCAGCATGCGCATTTATTTAAAACGGGGCGTGGCCTGTATGTGTCCATTACCGATGATGAATCTTTACAGGCAGGTTTGTTGCTTACCCAGATGGAAGGTATTATTCCGGCAATTGAAAGTGCGCATGCACTGGCTTATTTAGAGAAAATGACCTTTACCGGTAAAGAAAATGTAGTTGTTTGTCTTTCAGGAAGAGGAGATAAAGACATGGATACCTATATGAAATACTTTAATTTATAAACGAAGGTACAACACCAATATGAACAGATTACAACAATTATTTCAGGAAAAGAAAAATATACTTTCAATATATTACACAGCTGGTTATCCCAATTTAGGCGATACTTTAGCTATTGCAGAAGAATTGGAAAAATCAGGGGCCAATCTATTGGAAATTGGTTTTCCTTATTCAGATCCTGTAGCAGATGGACCAATTATACAGGCCAGCAGCAAGCAGGCGCTAGATAATGGAATGGATCTTAAACTCCTGTTTCAGCAACTAAAAGATTTGCGTAAAACCGTCAGTATACCTGTTTTATTAATGGGCTATGTAAACCCGGTGTTACAGTTTGGTGTCGAGAATTTCTGTAAAGCCTGTGCTGAAGTTGGAGTAGATGGTTGCATTGTCCCCGATTTGCCTATGGTAGAATACGAAAGACTTTACCAGCCAGTTTTTGCTAAATATGGTTTAAGCAATATATTCCTGATTACTCCGCAAACGGCTGCAGACCGCATTCAGAAAATCGATAGTTTAAGTAACGGATTCATCTATCTGTTATCTTCATCGGCAACAACCGGGCAAAATCTGCAGGTATCTAACCATACTGAAGCCTATTTTTCAAGGATAGCAGATCTTAAATTAAAGAACCCAACTATGATTGGTTTTGGTATCAGTAGTAAAGAAACCTTTGATAAAGCCTGTGAATATGCCAATGGGGCTATTATAGGTAGTGCATTTGTAAAAGCGCTGGATACAAGCAATTTAAAAGGAAGTATTGAAACCTTTATGCAAAATTTTAAGCAGGATTAACTGCTGGTTTCTTTTTGGGGATTGATTTTAAAAATACAAACCCCGCTATACCTGATAGTACAGAAGCGCAGAGCACAGCAAACTTCGCTTCTGTAACATGAAGGACATCGCTGAAAGATAAAAGGGATATGAAAATAGACATGGTAAAGCCAATACCAGCAAGCATACCCAGACCAATAATGTGTTTCCAGCCAGATCTGGATGGTAAACTACCCAGCTTAAGTTTTACCGCTGCCCATGAAAACAAGGTTACACCAATGGTTTTTCCTATAAATAAACCTGTAATAATTCCAAAACCAAGTGGCGATATCAATCCGCTGACCATTTCTTTCTGAAAAGTGATATTGGTATTGGCCAGTGCAAAAATAGGCATGATAAAGTAGTTTACCGGGCCATTCAGCAGATGTTCCAGTTTTTCCAGTGGAGATTCAACATTCGTATTGTTTGTGGGGATGGTTAAGGCCAGTAAAACGCCAGCAATGGTGGCATGTATTCCCGAGTGATGGATGAAGTACCATAAAAACACACCTGGTATCAGGTAAAAGTAAAGTGGTTTTACATTTAAAAAATTGAAGACCAGCAGCAGTGCTACTATACCAGCTGCCATCAGCAAATAATCAAAATGCACTTCATTGGTATAAAAAATAGCGATGACAAGGATAGCACCAAGGTCGTCAACAATAGCGAGTGCAGCCAGAAATACTTTTAAAGAGGTAGGTACATGTTTACCAAGCATAGAAATAATGGCCAGTGCAAAAGCAATATCTGTAGCCATAGGTATTCCCCAGCCTGATGCTGTATTTTCACCTTTATTGAACATAAAATAGATAAATGCAGGTACCAGCATGCCACCAAGAGCAGCTACTACTGGTAGCGAAGCTTTCTTAATCGATGACAATTCCCCTTCCACCATTTCACGTTTAATTTCCAGGCCAACCAGTAAAAAGAATACAGCCATTAAGGCATCATTAATCCAGGCAGATACTGAAAAAACATAGGCATTGGCACCAAAGGTAAACCCGAAGTCTGTAGCTAAAAAATCGGCAAATGCGGTGGCATAAGATGAATTGGCAATGAAGAGTGAAATTGCCACACAAATCAATAATATTACCCCACCAATTTGACCTGAACGGAAAAAATCTTTAAATGCCTGTAGGTTGAGTAATTTAGCCATACTGGTAAATATAGCTATTTTGGATAAAAATTACAGAAAGCTATCCAAATCTCCTTTTCCTTCACGGATGATCTCAAAGTCGCCGGAAGTACAGTCTACTACCGTGGAAGCTTCATTGTCGCCAAAACCACCATCTATCACCATATCAACTGTATTTTCATATTTCTCATGGATCAGTTCCGGATCGGTAGAATACTCTATTACTTCATCGTCATCACGGATGGACGTAGATAGAATAGGGTTGCCAAGTTGCCTTACAATTTCTCTGGCAATGTCATTATCTGGTACCCTAATACCAACTGTTTTTTTATTGGAACTTAATAGTTTGGGTACGTTATTGTTTGCATTTAAAATAAAGGTAAAAGGGCCCGGTAGGGCCTTTTTTAATACCCTGAATGTTGCTGTATCAATAGGTTTGATGAAATCGGAAATATGTCTTAAATCCGAGCATATGAAAGAAAAATTGGCCTTTTCAGGCTTTATACCCCTAAGACGACATATCTTTTCGATGGCCTTTTGGTTCGTAATGTCACAGCCCAAACCATAAACCGTATCAGTAGGATATATGATTAAGCCACCCTTTTTAAGTACATCAACAATCTGTTCGATTGCTTTTGGATTGGGATTTTCGGGATAGATTTTGATAAGCATGTGTAAAATTACACAAATGTTAGACCGAAATTGGATTATTATTGTTCAATTGGCATGTTTTTTAGTAAATTGATACGTATGAGAAAAGCATTCATCGCTATTGCAGCATTTTTGGTAGCGCTTACCATAATGTTAGGCCTTACCTACGCACCGTTATGGTGGTTGTTTATTTTTACAGGCCCGGTGGTTTTATTGGGCATTTACGACTTATACCAGCCTAAGCATAGTATTGTCCGCAACTACCCGGTTGTAGGCCGTTTAAGGTATTTTATGGAAGACCTGCGGCCAAAAATATACCAGTATTTTGTAGAGAGTGATACCAATGGCAAGCCATTTAGCCGTTTAAATCGTTCGTTGATCTATCAGCGTGCAAAAATGGAGAACGATACTATTCCTTTTGGAACACAACTTGACGTATATGAAAACGGTTATGAGTGGTTAAGTCATAGTATTTCAGCCATCAGTCATCACGAGCTGGAAGAGAGCCCTCGTGTACTTGTCGGTGGTCCGAACTGTACCCAGCCTTATTCTGCCAGTATCTATAACATATCTGCTATGAGCTTCGGTTCTTTAAGCCAGAATGCTATCCTTGCTTTAAACGGTGGTGCCAAACTGGGTGGTTTCGCACATAATACAGGTGAGGGAGGGATTAGTGATTACCATGCCAATCCTGGTGGCGACCTGATCTGGCAAATCGGAACAGGTTATTTTGGCTGTCGTAACCACGATGATGGTTCTTTTAATCCTGAAGCTTTTGCCCAAAGGTCTAAATCCGATCAGGTTAAAATGATCGAAATTAAACTTTCCCAGGGTGCTAAACCGGGGCATGGAGGAATTTTGCCTGCCAAAAAAGTAACACCAGAAATAGCCAGGATCAGGCTGGTAAAAGAAGGCTATGATGTGATTTCTCCACCTTCACATTCAGCTTTCAGGACCCCTTTGGAACTCGTTGCTTTTGTAAAGCAGCTGCGTGAATTATCGGGTGGTAAGCCAATTGGAATTAAGTTGTGCATTGGCCGGAGAAGCGAGTTTTTTGCTATTTGTAAGGCAATGGTGGAAACCGGGATTTATGTTGATTTTATTACCGTAGATGGTGGAGAGGGTGGTACCGGTGCTTCGCCTCAGGAGTTTTCGAATGCTGTTGGCATGCCTTTAAGAGAAGCAGTAGCTTTTGTATATGATGTACTTAGTGGTTTTAACCTGAAACAACACATCAAGATTATTGCATCCGGAAAAGTAGCTTCAGGCTTCGATCTGGTTAAAAATATTGCCCTTGGGGCTGATTTATGTAATTCTGCCAGGGGTATGATGTTTGCATTGGGTTGTATCCAAGCTTTAGAGTGTAACAGCAATACATGTCCTACTGGTGTAGCTACACAAGATCCGAGTTTAATGAAGGGTCTTGTAGTAGAAGATAAAAAGGTGAGGGTATTCAATTTCCACCGACTTACTGTGGCCAGTGCAGTTGAATTGCTGGGGGCCGCAGGTTTACACCATCCATATCAGCTTACAAGAGCTTATATCAACAGGCGGATAGCGCCAAATGTAATGCATTCTTATATGGAGAGTTTTCCTTATATCCCTGAAGGAAGTTTACTGCAAACGCCTTATCCGATGCGTTTTGAACTGGGTATGGCACTCAGTACATCAGCTAGTTTTAATCCAACAGATTATAAAGTATCGATGGTTGATTATGCACATGCGAATTCTTATTCGGATGATATGGCTGAACATAAGAATAATTCTTAATCCGGAGGGTGCTCAATAAAAAAGCCGTAAACAACAAAAATTGTTTACGGCTTTTTTATATAGTTGTTTTAGAGGTTAAAATTCTGCATTCTTAGGGAAACGGGGAAATGCAATAACATCCCTGATGTTGGTCATGCCACTTACAAAAAGAACAAGTCTTTCAAAGCCAAGGCCAAAACCAGAGTGCGGTGCCGAACCGAAACGTCTGGTGTCTAAAAACCACCAAAGTTCTTCCTGTGGAATATTTAGTTCTTCCATTCTGGCAACCAATTTATCCATACGTTCTTCCCTTTGTGAACCTCCAACCATTTCTCCTATTCCAGGGAAAAGGATATCCATTGCGGCTACCGTTTTTCTTCCCACTTCATCGGGTTCATTTTGTCTCATGTAAAATGATTTAATATCGGCAGGGTAATCTGTCAGGATTACCGGTTTCTTAAAATGTTTTTCAACCAGGTAGCGCTCGTGTTCCGATTGCAGGTCAGCACCCCATTCATCAATCAGGTATTTGAACTGTTTTTTCTGATTTGGTTTCGACGATTTTAAAATTTTAATGGCTTCGGTATACGTTAACCTTTCAAAATCATTATCCAGACAGAAATTTAATTTTTCAATCAGCGACATTTCACTGCGCTCATTTTGTGGTTTTGATTTCTCTTCTTCCAGTAACCTGTTGTTTAAGAAATCAATTTCTGTTGCGCAGTTGTCCAAAGCATAACGGATCACGTATTTGAGCATGTCCTCTGCCAGCTGCATGTTGTCTTCCAGGTCGGCAAAAGCAACCTCAGGCTCTACCATCCAGAATTCAGCCAGATGGCGTGTTGTATTTGAGTTTTCAGCCCTAAAGGTTGGTCCGAAAGTATAAATCTGTCCAAATGCCATAGCCGCAAGCTCGCCTTCCAGCTGACCTGAAACTGTTAGGTTTGTAGAGCGGGCAAAGAAATCCTCAGAAAAATCTACCTTACCATCTTCAGTGCGTGGCGGGTTTTCCAGGTCAAGTGTCGTTACTCTGAACATTTCTCCGGCACCTTCAGCATCTGAAGCTGTAATAATTGGTGTGTGCATATACACAAAGCCTCTTTCATTGTAAAACTGGTGTATTGCAAAGGCCAGTGCATGGCGTACCTTAAATATCGCATTAAAAGTATTGGTACGAAAACGCAGGTGTGCGATTTCCCTTAAAAACTCTAAGCTATGTTTTTTAGGTTGTAAAGGGAATTTCTCCGGATCACTATCACCTAGTATTTCTATGGAGGTTGCTTTTATATCAACTCTTTGTCCTTTTCCAACGGATTCCACAATAATACCATTTACAGCAATTGCTGCACCAGTAGTAATGCGTTTCAATAAGGCTTCATCCGTATGATTAAAATCAACAACAACCTGGATGTTTCCCATGCAGGAGCCATCATTTATAGCTATAAACTGATTGTTACGGAAGGTACGTACCCAACCCATAACTGTTACTTCTCTGTTAAACTCTTCTGTCTCGAGCAGACTCTTTACTTTTTCTCTGTGTATCATGATTTTATTGTGAAGAGCGTCAAAATTAAGGAATTCTACCAATAAATAACAGTATAATATTTCGAGTTCTGTTTTGGTCTTTTTTCACGTTGTGCAGTGATTTTTCTGTGTTATTTTATTATTTTTTTGGTGTTTTTGATTTTTTATGCATTAAATAATTGTTTTTGTTGTATTATTTGTTTGTATTTTTTATTTTTTTTGATTTTATAGTTAATTTATTGTGGTTTTTATGAGTTTAGTGTGTAGTTAATTGGTTTTTTCATTTATTTTTAAATGTTTTTTCTATTATTTTATTGTTATTTCGATTTTTATATAAAATATTTTAATTTTTTATTTGTTTTTTAGTGTATAATTGGAATATATCTCTATATTTGTAATGCTCGTTTAATTTATATTTGGTTAGAAAGGCCTACATCTGGATGGATGTAGGCCTTTTCTTTTTAAGAAGGTGAAAAAAATGCACAAAAAAAGAGAGTACCTTTCGGATACTCTCTTTTATTATTGAGAATGATCTTCTAAGCTAAAACTTTAGTTACCAGGTCAGATGCTTCTTTTAAAGCAATAGCTGAATAAACTTTCAATCCTGATTCATCTATCAGTTTTTTCGCCTCTTCAGCATTGGTACCTTGTAAACGGCAAATGATAGGAACCGGAACATTACCAATTTCATTATATGCATCTATTACTCCTTGTGCAACCCGGTCACAACGTACAATACCACCAAATATATTGATCAGGATTGCTTTTACGTTGGGGTCTTTAAGTATAATGTTAAAACCAGCCTTTACAGTTTGTGCATTTGCAGTACCACCAACATCAAGGAAGTTAGCAGGTTCGCCACCGGCAATCTTAATGATGTCCATAGTAGCCATAGCTAAACCGGCACCATTAACCATACAACCCACGTTCCCGTCAAGCTTTACATAATTAAGGTTAGATTCACTTGCTTCCACATCTGTAGGATCTTCTTCCAGTTTATCGCGCATTGCTGCATAATCAGGATGACGGAACAATGCATTCTCATCCAGATCAACTTTAGCATCAACAGCGATGATCTTGTCATCAGAAGTTTTTAACACTGGATTGATTTCGAACATCGCAGAATCCGTGCTGTCATAAGCTTTGTAAAGTGCAGTTACAAATTTTACCATTTCTTTAAAAGCCGCACCGCTTAAACCTAAATTAAAAGCAATTTTGCGTGCCTGAAATGCTTGTAAGCCAACTTTAGGGTCAATTTCTTCTTTAAAGATCAGATGAGGGGTATGCTCCGCAACTTCTTCAATGTCCATACCACCTTCAGTCGAATACATGATGATGTTTCTTCCATTTCCACGGTTCAATAAAACGCTTATATAGAACTCTTTGGTTTCAGAAGCTCCCGGATAATATACATCCTGGGCAACTAAAATCTTGTTAACTTTTTTTCCTTCAGGACCAGTTTGCGGAGTTACAAGCTGCATTCCTAAAATTGCAGTTGCTCTTTCCTTAACCTCATCAAGGTTCTTGGCTAGTTTTACACCACCGCCTTTACCCCGTCCACCTGCGTGGATCTGAGCTTTAATTACAACCCAGTCAGAATTGTAGTCAGTTTTCATTTTTTTAGCAGCTTCTACAGCCTGCTCTACCGTGTCGGCAACTATACCTTCTTGTACGGCTACACCAAAACTTTTAAGTATTTCTTTACCTTGATATTCGTGGATATTCATTCGCTGAAAAAATTTGTCCAAATCTACAACTTCAAAAGCTTTATAACAAATGACGACAGGTATTTTCAAGCTTTATATTTTCTTGTTCAGGTTTCAGTTTTTTTATGGTCTTTTTAAACTTTAGTTTCATCTTCATCCAGTAATTATTAAAATCGACATGTCCGGCCTTAAATAGTCTCTTATGGGCAATCCAAACTGTGAATGCTGTTGAAAAATAGAAAACACTATAAAAATAATAAATACTTGTCCTGATCATTGGATTTTTATATTGATATATCAGACTTAATCGTTCAATTTGAAAAGTGATATGTGCAGCCTCATCAATTAAAATATCTGTACATATCTGTTTAAGTAAGCTGCATCCCGTTGCATCTTTTAAACATTGGTAAAATATCTGCGCCGCACTTTCTACGGTAATTACAGCAAGGGTCCAGAATTCCATATTCCTATTTAAACCTCTTATTTTTCTGAATAAACTATCGCCCCAATCCTTCTTAATTCTTTGTTCGCCAATAAGATCTATATACCTCCCCAGGTTACTTCCGTGTTTTTGCTCTTCTTTGATAAAAAGTTTAATGGCGTTAGTATAATAAGGGTCATTCAGTTGTTTTGCATGTTTTGTTGCCGCATTGATGAGATTGGTGCCTTCTGATGTTTCCCCTAATTGCCAGGCTTGTAACGATTTTAGTATATACTGTTTTTCTATTTTAGAAAGATCGGGTTTTACACTCCAGTCGATCCTTTGGTTTTTAAGATTACGATTGAAATAGTTTATCCAATACCGTGAGTTGTGCATAGCTTGAAGTTTTAATGTTATAACCGGTTTTTAAGTAAATATTGCTGGGTTTGCCAATCGCGGTAGTTCCAGGAAAGCCATGAACCATGGTTATATTCTTCCCTGAATATGCTGATCCTTTCTTTTAAAACATTTTCAAAAGCGAGTTTCTGTTCCTCGTCAGTTGTCCTCTTTAACTGGTTGCTTTGTGTTTGAGGATCATATTCGCGTCGGGAAGCGTATACTGATGTTCCAAGATATTTACTGAGCAGTTGTTTATTCTGGTGCAACAGCGGTAAAGTTTTATCTGAAAAACCAATTAAATGATCAAAATCGAGGCGTATGGACTCCTTATGGTTAATGTTGTAGGACACAATAAATACATCCCAGTTTATAAAGCTAAAAACAAGGAGCAGAACATACCAGGCAAAGCCGTTTACTTTGCAGAGGTAAAAGAAAGTCTTCTGTTTGGATACTTTAAGGTAAACGGTAATCAGACCAATAATGCAAAGTAGCAGGAAAACCATTACACCTATACGTTTATAAGTTAAGCCAAGCGCACTGATATAGTGTAAATCCCGGAGCAGTACAGAAGCAATCAGGAAGGCATTTTGAAAGATCCACAAATAGGCCAGTAAACGAAGTGCTCTGTTTTTACTGTAGAAATTCAGGTTCCCGCTAAAAAAATAAACAATGACCAGCATTGCCATGATAATGCTGAAAATTAATGCCTCAGCACCATCATGCAGGGCCTCAGAGTAGCTGGCATTTGTGGAAGTTGTTTCTCCGAGCCAGAGGGTGCTGATATCAATCAGGTTTAAAGCAAGTATCAAAAGATTTAAGGCCGAAAAGGAGATGATGCCAATGATATTCTCAGTCTTTAGTGCGGTTTTACGTTTTAGCAAACTGCCTGCAAAAATATGGCTTAGATCGTAAAATACAGAGCGGTTTTTCTTATTCCGGCGCTGGCGTATAAGTTGTTCGTTGCAACCTGATTCTGCTTTTTCCAGTTCAAGGTCCTTTAGCCTTATAAAAATTGTAGCAGCAAGCACAATGCCTAAAATAATGTGCAGAAAGCGTGGTAAGTTTAAATCGGCAAATAGAAAGTTGAATATGTTGTTGATAAAGGTATTTATACCTGAGAAAAATTGTTCAACGTAGCTGGCAAATATGTTATTTGCTGCGCTATAAAGTGTTATGAAAAAAGTAATGGCAATGAGAGGGATGATGATGTACTTAAACGAGCTCAGCAGAGGTTTAAAAAACATCCCGCTAAAGCGTGCACCCAATATTTTTTTTACCAGGTTTACAGGAGCAGTAACAAATTGTAAAATCGCTGCCAGGATAATGGTAAAGATGCTCCTGAGCAATTGAAAGTGGGTAATGCCAATCACAATAGCCAAACTGATATACCAGGTAATAATAGTAAGGGCAGATTTATTGAAGACAACTAAGAGGGAAGCCAGCAGTAGACTGGCACCGGCTAAATAGCTTTTTATGTTCTTACTCTTCTCTTTATCCATCAAGATGATGGTTAGTATAAAGATAGTATAGATCAGGAGATTGATGGCTTGTTTTTGCATCCAGAAGAGGTAATTAAACAGCAGACCACCTGTAAGGGTTGCCATTAGCTGTAAATTTATTTTTTGTTTCATAACGGTATGATGTTAAAAGTCAGGCAATTTGCATTACTAAATAAAAATATAAATAGGCGGCAGGCAGGTTGAGTAGCATAATGATGGCAGTGATCAATAGCTCACGATAAGCACTGGGCTGCAGGAGTGCCGTGAAAACCAATAGTAAAAAGATCACTGAATTGATCAGGAGAGCGAGGACCAGATAGTACGTCCCAATGATAAGCAGCGGATCAAACCTGGTCAGGAAAAAAAATAAAAATAATCCTGAGCCAGTGACGAATGAATATTTGGCGCAGATTTTACCCGTGGCTGTCATTTGTTGAACTGAATTTGTTTCCATTTTATTGGTTTAAAAGTACTTTGAAATTCAAAGTATATGTGTAAAAAAATTAAATCCCCTTAATCATTTTTTCTAAAGCATCTAAATGCGTTTTAAAGGCATGTCTTCCCAATTCAGTAAGCATATAGGTTGTATTTGTTTTTTTTCCTATAAAAGATTTCTGAACTTTCAGGTATTGTGCCTGCTCCAGTGTATTCAGATGGGAGGCCAGGTTGCCATCTGTCAGTTCCAGCAATTGCTTCAGTTCATTAAAACTGACACTATCATTAACTACGAGTACGGACATTACGCCCAGTCTTATCCGGCTGTCGAATATCTTATTCAGGGCTTCTATGGGGTTCTTCATTATTTGGCCCTTTCGTATTTAAAATACATGATCGTCCCGTAAAAGATGTGTAGGAAACCAAAACCTGTAGCCCAGAAGTAAAGCCCATAACCAATATTGAACATGGCTATTAAGCCAAGAACCACTTCGCAAAATCCTAAAAATCGAATGTCAGAATAGGTATACTTGCTGGCATTGATCAGAGCCAGTCCGTAAAACACCAGGCAGGAGGGAGCAATCAGACCATATGATCGGGGATGAACAAGCAACAGGGCTATAATGAACAGACCACCTGAGATTAGCGGGATGGCCAGGTTGATGAGTAGGTTTTTAGTAGTCCTGTCCCAAAATGGGAGGTTCTTCTTTTTAGTTTGCCTTAAAGTTAGCAGAAGGCCACCCACTAGTGCAACGATAAGCACAGCAAGACCTATTTTAATCAGGCTGAATTCCAGATTCAGGTCAGATTGTCCATAGGTGTATTTCCCATTTACATAATCAGCTATTTCAATATGGGCAAGGTAAGCGCCTAACAGGGCGGTAAAACCTGCGAAAACTCCGGATAACCCACTTAGAGAGATGAATCTTGATGAACGGTCCATGATATTCCTGATGTCGTTCAATGCATTGAGTTGTTCTTCCTGTTTATTCATCTTAAAAGTACTTTGTTTTTCAAAGTTAGTTCATATTTCTTATTTTCCAAATAATACTTAAGAAAATTTGCTGGGACATTTTTAGTTTATGGTTTTTTGTAAGTTTGCACTTATGCTAAAAGCAAGAGGTATAAAAAAAGCTTATGGAAATCTGCCTATATTAAAAGGTGTTGATTTTGAAGTCGAAAAAGGAGAGATTGTAAGTATAATCGGTGCTTCGGGAGCGGGTAAGAGTACGCTTTTACATATTTTAGGTACTTTGGATAAGCCCGATGAAGGAACGGTTGAACTAAATGGAACAAAGGTTAATCAGCTTTCGGGTGAATTGCTGAGTGTTTTCCGCAACCGTAACATTGGTTTTGTTTTTCAGTTTCATCACCTGTTGCCCGAATTTACTGCATTAGAAAACATATGTATTCCTGCTTTTATTGCTAAAACCGCTAAAAAACAGGCTGAACATCGTGCTATGGAGTTACTGGATCTGTTGGGGCTGAAAGATCGCGCTGATCATAAGCCAAATGAATTATCGGGTGGCGAGCAGCAACGGGTTGCGGTAGCCAGGGCATTGGTCAATAATCCCGCAATTATTCTGGCGGATGAGCCATCAGGTAACCTGGACTCGGCAAATGCCAATGCATTACATGAATTTTTCATCAAGCTAAGGGATAATTTTAAACAAACCTTTGTCATTGTTACGCACAACGAAGATCTGGCCAAGATCAGCGATAGGGTGGTAACTATGAAGGATGGGTTAATTATATATTAATGAAGATTTTGATTACCGGGGGGGTATCTGCCCAGGCGCTGAAAATGCTTACTGCATTTGCAGATGATGCCATTGTGCTGGCAGACTACGGAGATGTGCCTTTGTTCCCAACTGCAAAATATCAGTTTATTTCGCTGGGGGAACGAAACGATGACATCATTGCCCATAATTTATTGAACCATTGCCTTAATGAAGCTGCAGATGCTATTTTACCACTGTATGCATTTGAGATTGCAGAAATTGCAAAGTCAACTGTACTTTTTGAAGAGTTTAACATCCGGGTTCTGCTACCTGAAACAGCTCAGATCATTCCTTTAAAAAAGTAATAATGGCATTGGAAAAATACTTAAAAGAAAAAGAAACCTTCATTTTTGAACTGGACGATGTAATTTATCCCGAAAAGGATTACCTGTTGCAGGTATATTACCTGTTTGCCCAGTTTATGGAATATGGAGAGCAGCTGAGTGCTGTTGACGTACTTAAATTTATGCAAGACACTTATCTGGAAGAAGGAGCAGTAGATTTGTTTGCTAAAACAGCCGGTAAGTTTAACATACCTGATAAATACCAGGTTAATTTTGACATGTTGCTGATGAGTGTACGTTTGCCGCTTAAGCTGCTTGTGTATAACGAAGTCCTCCGCTTTCTACAGGAAATAGTAGTAGAACGGAAACAAATCTTTTTACTGGTACAGGGAAGTCCGGTGATGCAGCTTAATAAAATAAAACAGATAGAATGGAACGGTCTGGAAAAATACCTGACCGTTTATTTTACAGAAGAGTTGAACGAAGAGCCCGATCGGCTTGAATTTATTCTGGAGAAACACCAGATAGATAAAGAAACAGTAGTATTGATCGGTAAATCCGAATTCTCCAAAACAGCGGCATCAAATGTTAAAATATGTTATTTACCGGTTGAAGAACTATTAATTTCTTAATTACGTTCATATTTACTCGTATATTTATTTAAAATATTGAAAATGAAATCCATCGTTTGGCAAAGGAAACCTGTTTTCCTTTATATGTTGTTTATCATGATGGCCCTTGGGGCATGTAAAAAATCTAAAGTAACACCCGAACCAGATCCGCCAGCTTCGGGCTCAAATGTAAAGCAAACGCCAACTACCAACAGAACAGAATTAACCAATGATTCTTTGTTTTTATATGCCCAGCAAATCTATTACTGGAATACTGCGTTGCCATCTTATGATGATTATGTGCCCCGTCAGTATAACACCGCAAGTACCGACCTCATTAACTATGAGAACAACTTGTTTAATATCGTAAAATCTTCCGGATCCGCAGATTACATCGCAGGAAACTCAGATCCAAAATACTCCTATATTGAAGACATTACGACCAGAAATCCTGCTGCCGTATCGGCTGTACCCAATTCAAGGCTGTCTGTAGACCTTGATGGCAATGGAAACGATACCGGGGTAATGTGGATTCCATTTGGTACCAATAACAGCTATACTATTTTTGTTACTGTTGTATATCCTGGTTCGGATGCAGAAGCAAAAGGTGTAAAAAGAGGTTGGGCAATCACCAAAATTAACGGACGGTCATTCGGTACAAATTATAACGGTGAATACAATGCAATTTATGATGAGTTTGCCAAAAGTTCAGTTACAATAGAAGGGTATAAATTTTCCAATGATGTTCAGGGAGAAGCGTTTAACCTTACCCTGACTAAAAAATCGTATAGCAGCAGTCCGGTATATGTGTCTAAAGTAATTACTTCGGGAAGTAAAAAGATCGGTTATCTGGCTTATGGCCGTTTTTCAAATGAAAACAATTCCTTTACTGCTTTAGGTAATGTATTCAGCAGCTTTGCTGCCCAGAATGTAACCGATCTGGTTGTAGATTTAAGGTATAATGGAGGCGGTTATATCAGTACTGCCGAACGTTTGATTAACCTGATCGCGCCTACGACAGCTACTGGGGTAATGTATAAGGAATATTATAATGCAACACTGAGAGATCAGAAAGCAACCATAATGAAAAATCAGCCATTACTGGATGATAATGATAAGGTTCGTTACAAAAACGGCCGGATGATGAATTATTTTGATGATATAGATTATACGGTAGCCGGAAATACATATTCATTTAGCAAAATTGGCAACCTGACAGGGGTAAGCAATATTGTTTTTCTGGTTTCCCGCAATACAGCATCAGCCAGCGAGCTGGTGATCAATTCTTTAAAACCTAAAATGAACGTGAAGCTGGTGGGCCAAACCACTTATGGAAAGCCAATCGGTTTTTTCCCTGTCAGACTTCAAAACAGGTATGACGTTTTTTATTCCTTGTTTGAGACTAAAAATTCGGCCGATCAGGGCGGATATTTTTCAGGTATGGTGCCGGACGCTGCTTTGTCTGAAAACCCAACTTACCAGTTGGGTGATGAAAAAGAGGCTTACCTGGCCAAGGCAATTGGTCTGTTAAATTCTGCGGCAATTACAAGTAGTAATACAGTGGGTTCTAAAGCCGTCATGAGTGTAGGTAGCAAAACCATTGCTCTTGACAATCAGAATTTCAATGCACCGGTAGGGGACGGGGCAAGCTTTGTAGGGATGATAGAAAACCGCCATAAAGGAAGGTGATAAACTAAGAAACTGTGAATCAGAAGGCTTTGTCATGTATCAGAAATTTTATTGACACAATTGTGTAAATGCCTTTGAAGTATGGCGCTTTTTTTGTTTATTGGTATTGTAATTTTAGGTTAAACAAGTGTTTAACCGGTATTTAGCCAGTATATTATGTTAGGGGAATTAATCGCGAAAGAAGCAATAGACATCAGCCAGATTGTACCGGCTGATCAAAATCATACAGAAGAATTAAGAGATAAATTAAATTCAGCCCAGCGACTGGGTAATGAGTTTAAATCAAAGGCCGACATTACCTTTAATACCAAAGAAGGACCAAAAACGGTTTCGACAACGGTATGGTCGGTTACAGAAAAATACATTCAACTTAAAAACGGTATACATCTTCCATTGACAAGCCTGATTGCAATAGATTTTTAGTCTTATTGTTTTTTCATGCGCTGCTTTTCATGGAACAGCTGCTGGATATCACGTTCTTTATCAATGTTGGTGATGATCTCTAAAATGGCATTACTGGCATCGATAAAAAAACGTTTATTGATGTTCTGATATTCATCAGTAGCCTTGTGGTAGTCTTTATGGTCTTCTACACCAAAATAGATAAAAGGAATGTTCCTGTCATTGAAAATAGAATGATCGCTTTGGTTGGTCCAGTCGTCCTTGCCCAGTTTAGGGTCGTCATGACCAAATAATACCTTGAGGTTAGGATTGGTAATGTAAAAGTAGTTTTTTAATGCCGGATACTTAAATGTGCCACAGGCATAAAGTTCAGCTTTATCATTATGACTGATCATATCCATATTGATGTTCATGATCACCTTGTCAAGGCCTACCGGAGGATTGGCTACAAATGCCCTTGCGCCCTGTAAACCCATTTCTTCTGCATCAAAAGCTGCAAAAATCAAAGTATGATTGGGTTGGTGTTGTTTATAATAAGCAGCAAATTTGAGTAAAGCGGCTACCCCGGATGCATTGTCGTCTGCACCATTATAGATTTCATTTCTGATGATGCCGATATGGTCGTAATGGGCCGAAATCACGATCACTTTATCATTTTTGCCTTCAATAAAACCGATCATATTTTTGCCATTTACCTCTCCTTTGCTGGTCTTGAAGGAAAATCCCTGCTCATAACCCTGCAGTTGCGGAAATGTTTTTAAGCCTATGGCCTTAAAGCGGTTGTTGAGGTAATTTCTGGCCATTTCGGCTCCTTTAGTGTCGGTCTTCCTGCCTTCATAAGCATCAGAAGAAAGGATTTCCACATCGCTTAGTAATTGCTTGTCACTTTCATTTCCTGCAGTATTTTTTACAGAGCTGCAGCTTAATAACAAGGCCAATGACAACAGCAGGTAAGTATTCATATAAATGGGCTTATACATCACATAAAGGTAATTATATTGGCTGATATAACTACAATCCTATTTTTGTAAAAACTTATAGGAAGAAGTACTGTTTTAAATTAATCGTTCCAATTTGGGAATTGGTGTTAATTATAAAATTTTTAAAATGGAATACAGGCGTTTAGGAAAATCAGGATTACAGGTAAGCGCATTGTCATTAGGCAGCTGGCTTACTTTCGGGCAACAAATCAGTGATAAAACCGCAGATGAGTTAATGGGAATGGCTTATGATGCTGGTGTTAACTTTTTCGACAATGCAGAAGGCTATGCCGCAGGCAAATCTGAAATAGTAATGGGCAAAATACTGAAAGCTCATAAATGGGAGCGGGAGTCCTTTGTGGTTTCAAGCAAGGTGTTTTTTGGTACGGAAAATAAAGGTCCTAACCGCATTGGATTATCAAGAAAGCATGTCATTGAAGCATGTAATGGTGCTTTAAAAAGGTTGCAGGTAGATTATCTGGATCTCTACTTCTGTCACCGTCCGGATAGAAATACCCCCATAGAAGAGACAGTATGGGCCATGAATGGACTTTTACAACAGGGAAAGATACTTTACTGGGGAACGTCTGAATGGAACGCAGTAGAGATCATGGAAGCCATAAGGGTAGCTAAACAATACAATCTTATCGGACCTACCATGGAGCAGCCCCAGTACAACCTGATGGAGCGTAACAAGTTGGAAAATGAGTATTTACTGTTGTTTAAGGAACATGGATTGGGTACTACCATATGGTCGCCTTTGGCTTCTGGCTTGCTTTCGGGCAAGTATACTTCTAAAAAAACAAAAGATACACGCCTGGAACTTAAGGGGATGGAATGGCTGAAAGATGCGGTACTGAACGAAGAGAAGTTGAAAAAAGCTGAAAAATTACAGGCGCTGGCCGATAAACTGAATGTTCCCCTGGCAAAATTATCGCTGGCATGGTGTCTTAAAAATCCTAACGTAAGTACAGTTATCCTGGGTGCATCTAAAACTGAACAGTTAAAAGAGAATTTAACCGCCTTAGAGGTATTGCCTTTGTTAACCGATGAAGTGATGGATAAAATTGAAGATCTTGTACAGACTAAACCCAAAGTGGTTCAGTTTTAAGCTTACACATTAAAATAAAAAGCTTGTTCAGTTTGTACTGAACAAGCTTTTTTATAGCCATTTGCTTTTAATAATAAGTTAGCCTGATTACACCCGCCATCTTTTTAGCCAGGCGGATTACCTGTCTGGTATAACCATATTCATTGTCATACCATGCGTATAATACAATTGATTTATTGTCTTTAGCTATGATAGTTGCAGGACCATCAATAATTGAAGCATGACTGTTGCCAATCAGGTCAGTGCTTACCAATTCGTTTGAAATGGAATATTCGATCTGTTCTGAAAGATCACCAAATAAGGATGCCTGTCTTAAAATTTCACTAACTTCTTCTTTAGACGTTACCTTATTTAAAGATAAATTTAATATAGCCAATGAAACATTGGGCGTAGGTACGCGTACGGCATTACCTGTTAGCTTACCACCCAAATGGGGGATTACCTTCGCTACAGCTTTATCTGCCCCGGTTTCAGTTATGACAAGGTTTAAGGCTGCAGAGCGGCCGCGACGGTATTTTTTATGGTAATTATCAAGCAGGTTTTGATCATTGGTATAGGAGTGTACGGTTTCTATATGACCCTTTTCGATACCAAAGGCATCATCAACTATCTTCAGGACAGGAACTATTGCATTTGTGGTGCATGAAGCATTGGATAAAATGTTTTCAGCTTTGAAATCGACCTCTATATCGTTTATGCCGGCTACAACATTAGGAATATCACCTTTGGCTGGTGCGGTTAACAATACCTTACTGATACCTTTGGCCTTAAGGTGCTTACTAAGACCAGCACGGTCGCGGTAAATACCGGTATTGTCTATCAGGAGTGCGTCCTTGATGTCGTAAGTTGTATAATCTACTGATTCGGGGCTGGAAGCTTCAATAAAATGAATGGTTTGCCCGTTTGCAATTAATGCTTTGTTTTCAAAATCTTCTATAATAGTGCCATTAAAAGGGCCGTGAATGGAATCTGTACGTAAAAGTTCGGCTCTCTTGATCAGTTCTTCATCACTATAACTTCTGGTTACTATTGCCCTTAAGCGAAGCTGTTCCCCTTTGCCCGCCTGCAGGATAAGTTCCCTGGCCGCAATCCTGCCTATACGGCCAAAACCGAATAATACAACGTCTTTTGGTTTCAGGCTAATTTTGTCTTTTCCGATGTGTTTGCTAAGTTTTGTGACTATGAAATCATGGATTGAAGCATAGTTATTATTGTCTGCTAACCATTCTGAAGCCAGCCTACCTACATCCACCCTTGAAGGGGCAAGGTTACATTTCGCAATGGTTGTTGCCAGCTCTAAAGTTTCATAAATGCTAATGTCTTTTCCACTTACTTCTTTGGCATATTGATGATGTGCAAGGATCTCACTGCTACCTACATCAAATAAAGGCTTACGGAACAATACCAGCTCAACAGATCTGTCGAACCATAGTTGACCCACAATATTGATCAACTCAATAGCTTTCTTTTCTTTTTCAATCCAGTTTTGAAACTCAGATTGGTACTTCTTTAACATGTCAGGAAATTTTGGTTAGAATGGCACAAAAGTAAAAAAGATTGAGCGAGTACCCAATCTTTTTACTTTATAATTTTATTGCCTGGTTAATGAAGCAGGTGGAAGAACTTATCCTAAATATGACTTCAGGATTTTACTTCTTGAAGTATGGCGCAGACGTTGTAAAGCTTTATCTTTGATCTGGCGGACACGCTCGCGTGTTAAATTAAATTTTTCGCCAATCTCTTCTAATGAAAGTGGATGATTGGTACTTAGACCAAAGAACAGTACAATGATTTCACGTTCACGTTCTGTTAATGTAGACAGGGAACGTTTTATTTCCTCTGAAAGAGATTCATTGATCAGGCTGCTATCTGTATTAGGTTCATGATTTTCCAATACATCAAGCAAAGTATTTTCCTCGCCCTGAACAAAAGGGGCATCCATAGATACATGACGGCCAGAATTACTTAGGGTATCTGAAATTTTATCAACTGTAGTTTCTAAAATGTCTGCCAATTCTTCAGGAGAGGGCTCACGCTCATACTCCTGCTCTAATTTTGAGAATGCCTTACTGATTTTGCTTAATGAGCCAACCTGGTTCAAAGGTAAACGCACAATCCGGCTTTGCTCAGCAATAGCCTGTAAAATTGATTGACGAATCCACCAAACCGCATAAGAGATAAATTTAAAACCTTTAGTTTCGTCAAAACGTTTCGCTGCCTTAATCAAGCCCAGATTGCCTTCGTTAATCAAATCTCCAAGGGTTAAACCTTGGTTCTGATATTGTTTTGCTACGGAAACTACAAAGCGTAAATTGGTTTTTGTTAAACGTTCTAATGCAGCCTGATCCCCTTCCCGTATCTTCCGTGCCAGTATTACTTCTTCTTCTGCCGTGATTAAATCCACTTTACCAATCTCGTGAAGGTATTTGTCTAATGATTGACTTTCGCGGTTGGTAATTGATTGCGTGATTTTGAGTTGTCTCATCTATATGTTTTGGTACTCGTTATGTATTTTGAACGTGCAAAAGTAAGGATTTAAAGGCAAATTTGAAACATAAATTCCTGAAAATGTTACACTTTGCAGCCGTTATTTGCATTACATTATAGCAGCAATAATTATTCCAAAATACTTTTGTCAGTATTCCCTGTTTATACTGATAATTATCGTTAATTTATTATTAATCACTTGTTTGGGGGTGTTGGCTGATATTATCCCGATTAAGTATTATCTGAAATATTACGTAGGTATATAAATTTCTGACATAAAAATCATATAAAATCAATTCTGCCTGGTGTGCAGAAGCAATACCAACAGAATGATTTTATATGTTTGAGTTTTTAACTCAGATCTGAAACTTCCGCATTTGCTGCATTTTTCTTTACAGACTCTATTCCGTTCTCTCTGCTCGTATCACTTTCATACATTTCGCTATTGCCAATAACCTGTCCGTTGGAAGCCTTCAGGTTAAAATAAGGTTTCCCGTTTGAAGAGGTCTTTCTATCAAATTTATTGTCGTCCTGTGAATTTTTTCTGACAGACTCTATTCCATTATTGCAGGCACTTTTAGTGGTATAACCTTCACTGCTTAAAATAACCTGTCCGTTTCCCGCCTTTAAATTGAATTGGAACTCTCCGTTTTTTCTGGTAGTAATTTCGAACTTACCCATAATCTTTTTGTTTATTGTTTTTTAATTAGGTTGACTTTATAATTTCAATTTATAAAAAACAAACCTTAAACAGAAAAGATCTGGAATTATTTTTTGTTTAACCACTTAACAACTAGGCAAATCTTCTTTTAAATGCTGGCCAGATCGAAAGTCTGGTCCAGCCTGATGCCTCTTTCAGTCTGCTGCAAGGTACAGCATTCATTAACCGGATCGTGTTCCAGGTACAATATGTATTGTTTATCCATAGCTTCCTGTAAAAAGGCTTTTTTCTCATTTAAGGTTTTTAGAGGAAACATGTCGTAAGCCATCACATAGGGGAGGGGAATGTGCCCTACAGAGGGTAGCAGGTCAGCCATATAAACAATAGTCTTCTGCTTATATTGTATTTGTGGTAGCATCATGGCATCGGTATGGCCATAGGCAAAGCGGATATTTATGCCTTCATGGAAAGCTATACCGTCTTTATCTTCTATAAACCTCAGTTGTCCGCTATCCTGCATCGGCAAAATATTTTCTTTCAGGAAAGAAGCCTTTTCCCGCTCGTTAGGGTTTACTGCCCAGGCCCAATGTTTGGCGTTGCTCCAGTAAAAAGCATTCTTAAAAGCAGGGCGAAGCCTGCCATCCCCCTGCCTGATAATTGAACCTCCGCAATGGTCAAAATGCAGGTGTGTTAAAAATACATCCGTAATGTCATCCCTGCTAAAACCTTTTGCAGCCAGAGATTTGTCCAGGGTATCATCGCCATGCAGGTAGTAATAACCTAAAAACTTCTCGTCCTGCTTATCGCCAATGCCATTGTCTATCAGGATCAGCCTGTCGCCATCCTCAATCAATAAACAGCGCATGGCCCAGGTGCACATATTATTTGCATCCGCCGGATTGCTTTTTTGCCAGATAGATTTAGGGACAACACCAAACATGGCACCGCCATCCAGTTTAAAAAAGCCTGTATTTATGGTATGTAAGTTCATTTATATGAATTTGGTTAGTATGTAAAGATAAAAAAAGAGGCGGTTATACAAACCGCCCTCTCTATATCATTTAAAACAAATTTATCCGTTACAAATGAATTACCTCTCCATACGCATCAGCTGCAGCTTCCATAATTGCTTCGCTCATGGTTGGATGTGGATGTACCGATTTAATCATTTCGTGGCCTGTTGTTTCGAGCTTACGCGCAACCACAATCTCGGCAATCATTTCAGTTACATTGGCGCCAATCATGTGTGCGCCTAATAATTCGCCATATTTTGCATCAAAGATTAGTTTTACAAAACCATCCTTGGCACCTGCAGCACTGGCTTTACCAGAAGCAGAGAATGGGAATTTACCGATCTTCAATTCATATCCTGCCGCTTTAGCTGCTTTTTCCGTATAACCTACAGAAGCAATCTCAGGACTGCAATAAGTACATCCAGGGATGTTGTTATAATCCAAAGGCTCTGGTTTATGACCAGCAATTTTTTCTACACAGATAATGCCTTCTGCCGAAGCAACGTGTGCCAGCGCCTGTCCGCCAACAATATCACCAATTGCATAAACACCTTTTACAGAAGTATTGTAAAACTCATCTACAACTACCTTACCTTTTTCGGTTTTTATGCCTGTTTCTTCCAGGCCAATATTTTCAATGTTTGCTACCACACCTGCTGCAGAAAGGACGATATCGCATTCTAAAGTTTGCATACCTGAAGCAGTTTTAACCTGAACCTTGCAGCCGCTACCACTGGTGTCTACAGATTCAACGCTTGAAGAGGTCATCACTTCAATTCCTGCTTTTTTGAAGCTGCGCAGCAACTGTTTAGATACATCCTCATCTTCAACAGGTACTACATTGTCCATAAATTCTACAACAGTAACCTTAGTGCCTAAAGTAGCATAAAAATAAGCAAATTCTACACCAATAGCACCAGACCCCACCACAACCATCGATTTTGGCTGCTCAGGCAATACCATTGCCTGTCGGTATCCAATCACTTTTTTGCCATCCTGTTTCAGGTTCGGCAATTCTCTTGATCTTCCACCGGTAGCCAGTATAATACTTGTTGCTGTATATTCTTTTTGTGATCCGTCAGCAGCTTTAACTTCTACCTTGTTGCCTGGCTTAACTTTGCCAGTGCCCATGATCACATCAATCTTGTTCTTTTTCATCAGGAACTGAACACCCTTACTCATGCCATCTGCAACACCCCGACTGCGTTTAATCACAGCAGCAAAGTCTGCTTCGGCTTCAGCAGTTTTAATTCCATACTCTGCAGCATGATTGATGTATTCAAATACCTGAGCGCTTTTTAACAATGCTTTGGTTGGTATACAGCCCCAGTTCAGGCATATTCCACCTAAAGATTCGCGCTCAACTACCGCAGTTTTCAAACCTAACTGAGAAGCTCTGATCGCAGCTACGTATCCACCCGGACCGCTGCCTATTACAATTAAATCGTAGTTCATATCTTTAATAAAAGGAATTTAACTTTAGTACAGGCCAAAATTATAAAAAAATGTTCATTAAATCTGTTATGCCCTTTAGGAATGTGTGATTTCCATGATAAGTATATATATAACAATTTCCCTAATGATATGTTATGTAGAATAAATATAAATAACTGATAAGCTGTTGGTTATAATATTTAATCCAATTGTTAAATGTTGAAAAATACCTGAATTATTAATAATTATTTAACATTGAAAAAGGAATGCTGGCATAATAAATATTTAACTTTGCGTCGATATTTTTGAAATATCATTTAAAGAACATTATTAACTAACTAAAAAAGTATGAAAAAAACTTTACTCGTTTTCACACTACTGGTACAATTTTTGGCTTTAGGGGCATTAGCTCAGCAAACAATTAAAGGTAAGGTGATCGATTCCTTAACAAAGGAAACCTTACCCGGTGCAGTGGTAAGTTTAAAAGGTGCTGGTTTATCAACCTCGACCTCTTCAGATGGAAGTTTCTCGATAAAAAAACAGGACGGAGCCAATGTACTGGTTATTTCTTATATCGGTTATAACCGTAAAGAAGTAGTGGTCCCTGCCGGCACAACAGATCTTGGGTCTATTACCTTGGTATCCAGTTCAAACACGATGGATGAGGTTATGATTATAGCCAATAACGTAGCCATTGACAGGAAAACACCCGTGGCAGTTTCTACTGTAGATGCAACAAGATTGGAAGAAAAACTCAGTAATCAGGAATTCCCCGAAATCTTAAAATCAACCCCAGGTGTGTATGCAACCAGATCAGGCGGTGGTTTTGGCGACTCCAGGATGAATTTACGTGGTTTTCAAAGTGCCAACGTAGCAGTGATGGTAAATGGGGTACCCGTAAACGATCCTGAAAGTGGAAGGGTTTTTTGGTCTAACTGGTCGGGCTTAGGCGAAGTAATGCGTAGTACACAGGTACAAAGAGGGCTTGGAGCTTCAAAAGTAGCAGTTCCTTCTATTGGTGGTACAGTAAATATCATTACCAAATCAACCGATATGGCTAAAGGGGGCTTTATTTATCAGGGATTTGGCAACAATGATTTCAATAAAACTACATTTTCTTATTCAACAGGTTTAACAGATAAAAACTGGGCATTTACCGTTTTGGGTTCAAAGCAAGGTGGAGACGGATGGGCTGAAGGGCTATACTATAAAGCTTATACTTACTTCTTTAATGTTTCCAAGATTATCAATGCGCACCATACTTTATCTTTAACTGGGTTCGGCGCACCTCAATATCATGCGCAACGTTTTGACCGTTTAACCATAGAAACTTACAGAGATGCACCACAAGGTATCAAATTCAATCCAAACTGGGGCGTATATAATGGCAAAGACAAAACTATTAGCGGAAACTTTTTTCATAAACCACAATTCTCTTTAAACCACTATTGGACAATTGACGATAAATCGTCTCTGTCTACTGCCATATATTACTCTATAGGTACCGGAGGTAATGAGTTTGATAGTAATTTAAGTGGCGGTGTTAACTTTGATGATGTTCAATACAGAAAAGCCGGAAAATATTCTCCTCTTGATTTAGACAAGATAGCTGCCCTGAATGCAGCAACTACTGACGGAAAAGCGGTAGCCTATCTCCAATCAAACCGAAATGACCACAAATGGTATGGTATGTTAAGTACCTACAACAGAAAAATCGGAGATAAGTTCAATGTGCTGGGTGGAATTGATTTAAGGTCTTACAAAGGTATACACTACAATTCGGTAAGGAACTTACTTGGTGCTGAGTATGTGTTAGATGCGTCAAATTTAAATAATCCGGTAAATATGGCTAAAACAGGTGATAAGATTGGGTTTTATAATGATGGACTGGTAAGATGGGAAGGTGTATTTGTGCAAGGTGAATATAGCGATGGTCCGCTTTCGACATTCATTTCCCTGGCCGGATCAAATACTTCTTATAAACGTATTGATTATTTCCGCTATCTCAATACTGATCCTTTGCGCGAAAGTAGCTGGCAAAATTTCCTGGGCTATCAGGCCAAAGGTGGTGCCAATTATAACATCAGTGAGCAACACAATATTTTTGCGAATTTAGGTCATTTTGAGAAAGCGCCTTTTTTCAATGCCATATTTATAGGTAATCAAAACGTACCCAATAAAGATGCAGTAAATGAAAAGATTACGAGTTATGAACTCGGATATGGATTTAGAAGTCAGTGGTTAACTGCTAATTTAAACTTGTACCGTACCCGGTGGAACGACCGTTCATTTACCAGATCAATTACAGGCCAGGGTGGTGCAAGATACTTTGCCAACCTTGTTGGTGTTGATGCCTTACATCAGGGGATAGAACTGGATTTTGTCGCAAAACCAGTGAAAGACCTGAGTATTAATGGTATGGTATCTTTGGGTAACTGGAAATGGAAAAATAACCTCGCTGCAGTACAGGTGTATGACGAAAACCAACAACCGGTAGGTTCACCGATTGGCCCAGTCTATATGTCGGGTCTGAAAGTGGGTGATTCTCCGCAAACCACTGCTGCCATTGGTGTGAACTATAACCTGACAGAAGAGTTTAAAATAGGAGTGGATTATAATTATTATGCAAATTTTAACGCCGAATTTGATCCTACAACCTTAACCAAACAGGGATTAACGCCATGGGAAGTACCTAATTATTCGCTGGTAGATGTCAATGCTGTATTCCGGTTTAAACTTGGAAATTTTAAAGCATCGCTTTTCGGAAATGTGAACAACCTGTTTAATGTAGAATATATTTCTGATGGATATGCAAATTTCGATCCATCAACAGGTATCAGCAACGCCAGCAATTCGACTGTATATTTTGGAACAGGAAGAACCTTTACTACGGGATTAAAAATTAATTTCTAGAGCTAACATCATGAAAAAGAATTTATTATATTTATTGGCGCTTGTTACTATAGCATTTGCCTCTTGCGACCCCTTAAAAGACACTTATAACGATATTAAACCTACTACTGTAGATAGAACTATTGTTATAAATGCAGCTAAAACTTATGAAACTACAGCTTTGGCAAATGCTGGTATTGTTGAGCAGTTAAATAAAGACTATCCGCAGATGCCTGATGGCACTAAAGCAAATGTAACCTATGGTTTTAAATCGAATACTGTAAAACCGGTAGATAGTGTGTATGCAAACATTCAGTACACTGTTACAACCAATGATTATACAGATGCTGCTGCAGCTGTAGGTAATGGTACCTTTAAAACTTACAGCGTTGCCCAGGCCGCTGCATTTTTGGAGTGGAAATATCCACAGGCTACTACGCCTTTAAATAAACTGGTCTTGCTTACCTATCAGTTTTTTCAGTCAAATGCTACACCTTCTGCGGGGGTCACAGTTACAGAAGCTTTTTTACTGCAATCAAGCGGATGGCAAAAAATATACCTGATCTCTCCAGCTCAATATACTGCTTTGGGCAGGGGCATTAATAATGGTTTTACTTCGGCCGATGTTTCCAGTCTTCCTGTTTATTTCAACAACTTTTTAAAAGCAGATCCATTGGTAATATCTCCAAAAGCAGGGGATGTAAAGTATATTACTTATAAGTATATGCAGTCGGCAACAATTATGCATCAAAAGATCTATCTGTTAACTTATGATGGTGCTAACTGGACGGCAACTACTACACTTAGTTTTCTTAAACAAAAAGGTAAATGGATCCCTGATCCAACAATTTACTATACTATGATTGCAGCAGATTACCTGAACCTTAATCTTACTGGTGTTAATTATACTTTTGGAACAGCTACCAACAGAGGAAATGTAGCCAATTTCAAAAGCTTTAATATCAGTGCTACCAATGGTACACAGTGGACAACAGCTGAAATTAAAGAGGCTTTGAAATACACTTTGAACCTTAGGTTCCCAAATGCAACAGCTAACCCTGAGCTCCCGTATAAAATAACTTATTATGCGTACTCTGGAACTTATGCTTATGTGACTGTAACATTTATTAAAACTGCCAATGGTTTTGAAGAGCCGGTAACCCCATAATATCGGCTTTGTGCCGGCAGAAAATTAGTATTTCAATAAAAAGGCGGGTGTTCATATTTTTTGAACGCCCCGCCTTTTTTTATATCTGCACCTTTTATATCTGCACCCGCCATTTTCTATCAGATTTATCCATCTATCTTTAGTGTCTGGAACATTATTTATCACTGTGATATCCATATCAAATCCACCTTTTTGCGTAAAAGCATGTACTTGATATGGAGTAGACATGTAAACCTCAATTTCTCCTCTCCATTACAGCTATATGAAACTGGAAGGGATAAAATTGTTTGAGTGGTTTGAGGGGGCGATGCACTCAATATCAATATATTTTCTATTTTTACACGGGAAATATTATTTCATATTATGGTTAAAATCTTTGTTGGGGGGCTTAGGCCGGACGTTTCTGAATTGGATCTGGTTATGTTTATAAGTCTTCGCGCCCAGGTAAACACCATTAAAGTTGTACGCGATAAAATAACTAAACGGTGTAAAGGATATGCTTTTTTAGAAATGACCAGTCAGGCTGAAGCCGAGAAAGCAGTTGCTTTGTTAAATGGAGAAGAATATCAGGGTCAGGTATTGAATATTAAAATTTCGGAGGAAGTTGCCCCTCCGCCTAAAATAAAAACCAATCATACTTATCAAAAGAAAAGACCAAGAATCTGATCTGGAATATGGATATGATAGAACTAATTAAACAGCCCTGGTCCTGGTATTTTTCCGGTATAATGATCGTAGCCATTATGCTGATGTTAATTTTTTGGGGCAAATCGTTTGGTTTTTCTTCCAATCTCCGCACCATTTGCAGCATGGCAGGTGCGGGTAAAAGAACTGGTTTTTTTAATTTTGACTGGAAGGCCCAGCGCTGGAACCTGCTTTTTCTGATAGGCGCCATCATAGGCGGATGGATTTCTTCAACATTGCTCAGCAGTCCTGCCGGGCTTGATTTATCTGCAGCAACTGTAACAGATCTTAATGCCCTGGGAATTGGTTTTAACGGGGGGATAAATCCTGATGAATTGTTCTCTTTACAGGCAATGGGTAATCCAAAGGTGCTTTTTCTGCTGGTTATAGGTGGCGGACTGGTTGGCTTTGGATCGAGGTATGCAGGTGGTTGTACATCGGGACATGCCATTTCTGGTCTTTCAAATCTTCAATTGCCATCCTTGCTTGCTGTAGTGGGATTTTTTATTGGCGGCTTAGTGATGACATGGTTGATTATGCCCTTCATATTTTAAAATGATGAAATCCGTAAAATTTATTTTAGCAGGAATACTTTTCGGTATTGTGATGAGTAAGTCTGAAGCCGTATCCTGGTACCGTATTCAGGAAATGTTCAGGTTTCAGTCCTTCCATATGTATGGAATTATAGGTACTGCGGTAGTTCTTGGTACAATAAGCGTATGGCTCATCAAGCGGTTTAAACTTAAAGATACCGAAGGCTTACCCCTTGTTTTTAAGGATAAACAAGCACCTTACCTTCGTTATATCATTGGTGGTGTCATTTTTGGATTGGGCTGGGCCTTAACCGGCGCCTGTCCGGGCCCAATGTTTGTTAACCTGGGCTATGGTTACCTGGCTATGATTGTGGTAATTATAGGTGCACTGGCAGGTACGTATCTTTACGGTGTCATTAAAAATAAACTACCACATTAGTGTTTAATGGTCAGGTAAAACAAAGATATAGGGTTACTTTCTAACTGAGTGACAGCAGACGGTTGCGTACCAGTAAACATGCCCCAATAATCCCGGCTCTTTCACCTAATTTCGACATTTTTAAATTTGTATCCTGGTTTACCAGGCTTAACGAATACTTGTTGATCGCACTTTTGATTGGCAGTCTGATGTATTCTTCTGTAGCCGCAAGGCTTCCCCCTAAAATGACCAGTTCAGGATTAAACAGGTTGATCAGCAAGGCAATACCACGACCTAGATTATCTCCAATCTTCGCGATCAGTTCTATTGCCAGCACATCATCATGAATGGCTGCATTAATGATGTCTTCCATTTTTAAATCTTCGGTATCGGTATTATTTTGAGACAAGATAGAAGAGGAGCCCTCAGATAGGCGTTCTTTAAACATTCTCGTTAATGCCCATCCTGATGCTTCGGTTTCCAGGCAGCCTTTTTTACCACAGCGGCAGATGATTTCGTTGTCAAACATTGGAATGTGTCCAAATTCACCTGAGTAGCCCGATTTGCCATAGTACAGTTGTCCGTTTACCAATATACCTAAACCAATACCATGATCCAGGTTAAGGAACAGTACATTTTTTTCTGCCTCAACAACTCCTGCCGAAAACTCTCCGTAAGCCATGGATTTTGAGTCGTTCTCCAGGAAAACACGGATGCCAATTTTTGACTCAATGATTTTGCTCAAGGGCTCTTCATTAAAATAAAAGAAACTGTAGCTATATCCTGTTGCATAATTGATTCTGCCGGAAAGGTTTATACCAAGTCCAAGTAGTTTCTCTTTAGGGATGGTGAGCTCACCGATAAAGTCGTTTATCAGTTTACATAAGGCTTCCAGCGACTCTTTATTGTTATCAAGATGATAAGGGATTTTTTCAGTTATTCTAATCAGGTTTTTTTGAAGATTTGACAGCCCGATATTGATATGGTTCTGTTTAATATCCACGCCAATAAAAAAGGCAGAGTCAGGCACCAAGCCATATAAGTTGGGTTTGCGGCCCCCTGTAGACTCAACTTTGCCGTAATCCTTTATCAGGCCGTCTGCGATAAGGTCGCTCAAGAGGTTGGTGATCTTAGGTGCGCTCAGGTTCAGTTCTTTACAAAGGTCTGCAATAGTTGCATTGCCTATATTGGCAAAATAGCTGATTACATATTTTTTCAGACTGACATTCTTATAGGCTACACCAGTTACATTTTCGCTGTTGAGTTCTTCGAAAAAGGTTTTTCCCATTTTTATTGCAAATCGTCTTTAAAATTTCTTAGTATATATTTGTATTATCTTGCAAATAAAGCTTATTTATTTATAATATACAGAATCATTTTGTTCCGATCCAGCTTTGGATTAGGATGAATGTTCCAGTAATTTATTTCTGATCAGCAGACAGCTGCCTATCACACCAGCTTCTTCACCCAATTTAGATAATTTTAGTTTGGTATCATTGTTCATGAGACTTAAAGAATATTTGTTTACCGCACTTTTGATGGGCAATTGGATATATTCTCCGGTCTCTGCCAATAATCCGCCTAATACAATAAGTTCCGGGTTAAAGATATTGATTAACATGGCTATCCCTCTGCCAAGTATTTCACCCATTTTGGCCAGTAGCTCTATAGAAAGTACATCATCATTGTTTGCTGCCCTGATAATATCCTGCACCTGTAGCTGGCCTAGTTTGTTCTTGTCGATGGTTGTTGTGGAACCGGCTTCTACTCTTGTCTTAAACATTCTGATCAATCCCTGGCCAGAGGCTTCTGTTTCCAGACAGCCTTTTTTTCCACATTGACAAATGATCTCGTTGTTAAGTAAAGGAACATGTCCCAATTCACCGGCAAAGCCGGATTTTCCATAATACAATTTTTTATTCAGCATGATGCCCATGCCTATCCCATAATCAAGGTTCAAGAACAATACATCTTCTTCTTCTTTTACTACTCCGGCGCTAAATTCGCCATAGGCCATGGCTCTTGAGTCATTTTCAACCATTGTTTTAATTCCAAGTTCTTTTTCAAGAATTGTGCTTAGGGGGTCTTCGTAAAAATTAAAAAAGTTATAACTGTATCCCGTTTCATGATTGATTCGTCCAGAAAGATTAATTCCAAGTCCTAATATTTTGTACTTTGGAATCGAGGTATTGTAAATGAATTCTTTGATCAGTCGGCAAAGTTCATAAAGCGCATCTTTATTATTAATGAGCTGGTAAGGTATATATTTGGTTATTTTAATGATTACTTTCTGCAGGTCGATCAGACCGATATTGATGTGCTGATGTTTAACGTCTACGCCAAGAAAGAATCCCGAATCGGGTACCAAGCCATATATGTTTGGCCTTCGGCCCCCGGTAGAGCCCACTTTACCAAAATCCTTTACTACTCCTTCAGTAATCAGCATGGTAACCGATGTGGTTACTTTAGGGATGCTCAGATTCATTTCTCTACACAGATCAGCTATTGTTGCGTGTCCCTTTTCTGCCAGGTAAGAAATTATTATTTTTTTGACGCTAATGTTTTTATAAGCCATTCCGCTTAACTGTTCATTTTGTGCTTCAAAAGTTGTTATCATACAGGGTATTATCGGTCAAAAATAAGATATGGTTTATGAAGATTTTATTTTTTTTTATAAAGGTATTAAAATTTACCTTATTTACTATAATTCAAGTGCCAATAGGGTTTTAGTTTCTTATTGATTGTAATAAAATCATTAATATTATAGCTATTTAATAAAAAATATTAAAAAGATTTGAATTGTAAATAAAATATATGTTAATTAGCAAAAAAAAGAAACGTATGGTAAAAGCTTTATTTGTATCGGTATTACTGTTTATTGTTTCGCTCTCCTTCGCTCAGGAAAAAACATGTGGTTTATATATAGCAGGATCACAGAAGAATGATATGGTTAAAGTACTTTCTGCGAGTAAACTTAAATTTTCGATTTCTGAAAATGCTGATGAAGCTGTTAAAAAGGCGCAGTTAAATGCTGCAGTATTGTTGTTTGCTGAGGGATATCCTAGCCAGCGTGTTGCGATCAGTCAGGAGTCTGTGCAGGCCATCCGGGATAAGAAACTTAAAGTTTATATTGAATTCCCACAGGAAATTCCCGGAATGACTTTCAGTCCAGTACTGAATTACATTAAACTGGAGCGTGGCATTGTAAATACCAGTAAAATCAAGGGGCTCGACTCATTAGATTTACTGGGATTAACGGATCATTATTATGTAGTTACCAAGGCCACAAAACCTTTTGTATTGTTAGGAAAGGTGGCAGGATATGATAAAGCTGATTTTGGTATCTCAGATGTGAAAACTTATCCGCTTCTCTTTAAATATGATCAGTTCATTATAGGTACAACCAAATTAAGTGATGCTATTTCTTCACGTTTTGGCCCTGCAGTCTCGTGGATAAAAGTGTGGGATTTCATTATGAATGAAATGGGTATAGCATTACCTGTAGGTAACCTGGAGCGCAATTGGGTCAAAGATTTGGCTCCAAGCTATTCAGCAGCCGCAGTTTTACCTAAAGATGCACTCAAAAAAGGCATCCGTAGGGGAACTGATTGGTTTTATAATTCGCGTTTGCTGATTCATCCAAGCTGGCAGGATACTTTTTTGAGAAGAACCTCAAAAGATGGTGTAAAAGTAGTTTATCCACCAATTGAAAAGAATGCAGCTATAGGTGATGGGAAGCTGGGTATTCTGGAAGGGCATTCTTCATTTATTAATGCGGATGGTTCGCAGCCTGTCCGCTGGTGGCTCAGGGCCGATTGTCAGGCCGAAGTGGCTTATGCTTTATCATCTTCAGCAAAAACATTATCAAATAAAAAATATAGTCAGACAGCTGCAAATTTGCTCGACCATTTATTTAAAGTGTCAAATTTACGTTCTGGTGAAAGAAATGATCCTTCAAGTCCTTCATTTGGATTAATTGGCTGGGCAACTACAGACCCGGATGCTTATTATGGTGATGATAATGCGCGAACCATACTAGCGGCAATTGGAGCTTCGGTAAACCTGCAATCTGCAAACTGGGACAAATATATTGTAGAAGGTATTCTTGGTAATTTCAGGACAGCAGGTAAAAATGGATTCAGGGGACCCTGGTTTAGAGATGCTGCCATGCAAAAGACAAGCTGGAAAGCTTTAGGTAACCGGGAGATTGTGAATGTACATCCACATTATGAAGCATGGCTATGGGCTTGTTATTTATGGTTTTATGATAAAACGGGGTATGAACCTTTGCTAAAGAAAGCAAAAGAGGCGATTGCAATTACCATGAAGAAATATCCTGACTGGAGGTGGACCAATGGCATCCAGCAGGAATATACAAGGATGATCCTACCCCTAGCCTGGTTAGTCAGAGTTGAAAATACAGCTCAACACAGAGAATGGCTAAGTTTTGTTTGTGATAAACTGTTGCAGGACCTGACCAAAAATGGCGCAATAACAGAGAAATTAGGTAAAACCGGCTTAGGAAGGTATGAACGTATTGCTTCAAATGCAGAATATGGGTCTAAAGAAGCTCCTTTAATCTCTACAAATGGAGATTCCGTTACCGATCTTTTATATACACTCAACTTTGCATTTTTTAGTTTAAATGAGGCTGCAGCAGCTACCGGAGAATCAAAATATGCTACTGCAACAGCACAGATATCGGATTTTATGTTACGTGCACAGGTAAACAGCCCAACACATAAAGATTTAGATGGTGCCTGGTTTAGGGCTTTCGATTATAAAAGATGGGATTACTGGGCATCAAATGCAGATTCAGGATGGGGGCCATGGGGTACGCTGACCGGTTGGACACAAAGTTGGATTATTACTGGCTTGATCCATAAGTCGAAACAGGAAAACCTTTGGGACAATTCTAAACTCAGTTACAGTTCTGCCCAATTTAAAACATTGGCCCAAGGTTGCATAAAGACCATGTTAAACGAGAAATAAATACAATCCAACAAACTAAACAAACAGAATAATTTATGAAAAGAACATTTACATTAAGTGTTTTCCTGTTGATTATTGTGAGCTTCTGGTCTTGCAAAGATAAAGTCAATATTCCGGAAAATGTGCTTTCACAACCGCAAACCATCGCAGGACTGCGCAAGGTTATCTTGAAAGAAAACATGGTTTTTGGCACTACAAGCCTTAAAGGGATTGTCATTTCCGATGCACAGCAAAAGAACATCAGCAATGGGGAAATTATTGTACAGGAAGAAGGAAAAGATGCCGCAGTAATTTTGCAAATGGAATCTGGTGCAGATCAATATCCTTTAGGCGCTGAAATCCAGATTGATCTTTCCGGTACAAGCCCAGTTATAATCAAAGGGGAGCTTGTCATCACCAAATTAAAAAGTACTCAGGTTAAACTGACCGGAAAAACAGTTACATTAACCCCTAAAGTTACCAATCTTCCTACACTACTGATCAATGCCCGCTATTGGGGACCTGTTCTGGTAAAACTGGA
Source organism: Pedobacter heparinus DSM 2366 (assembly GCF_000023825.1). Lineage (NCBI taxonomy): Bacteria > Pseudomonadati > Bacteroidota > Sphingobacteriia > Sphingobacteriales > Sphingobacteriaceae > Pedobacter > Pedobacter heparinus. The sequence continues at coordinate 3,582,177 of NC_013061.1, read as the reverse complement.
AAAGGTAGAGCTTTCAGGTGGCAATGCTGGATTGTTGTCAGGAGAATTTACATTGGAAGATGGTGTGGGTACCGTATATTCCAATATCTTTCCTGCTGCAGCATTCAGCGCCAATCAGGCACCAGATTTTGTGCAAGCCTATACTGGTATTCTGAGAATTCAGGATGAAAAATTCTTCATCAATCCCAGAAACCTGGATGATATACAGGTAGGTCTGAAAGAATTGCTTGAAGATTTTGAAGCTGCATCCAGTTCAGTTTATGACCTGAAAACCTTAACATTCAAAACAGGGGCCTGGATTGTAGATGGAGGTATTACAGCCAACACTTCTGCAGATCTGAAAACCGGCTTGCAAAGCATTCGTTTGCAGGGTACGGTTGACAACAATACCAGGAAAGGTATACTTGCAATGACTTTTGATCTGAAAGCGGTAAAAAGTCTGAAAATTTCGCATGGCATTTATCCGGCCGCTGCCGAAACAGGTAATGTTAATCCTACTACTTTAAATGTTGAAATTTCAAGGGATGGGGGAAACACGTATACTTTACTTGAGCAGATAGAGGTAGATATCAAATCGGCAGTACTTAAAACGAACACCATACCGGTAAATGCAGGGTTCGGCGAAAATGTAAGGTTCAGGATCGTGAACTCTTCCCTACCATTTACCAATAAGAACAAGCCACGTATCAATATTGACGACATCCTGTTCCTATTCTAATTACAGCTATAAAAATCGCTAACAAAACGAATTAAAATGAAATTGAACAACTATATCTTATTTGTTGCTGCTGTATTTTGCTTTTTTTTCCAGAAAGTAAAGGCCCAGCAAACCGTTCAGCGCGAATGGACCATAACGGGTAAAGTACTTACAGCCGACAAGCAGCCATTACCCGGGGCCAGTATTTTATTAAAGGGAACCAAAACTTCTACCATGACGCTTAGTGATGGCCAGTTTTCGATTAAAGTACCGGCAGTGGCGGGTGAGCTGGTGTATGCTTACATCGGCATGAAGCCACAAACCATTGCTTTCCAGAATCAGGGTACCTTTACAGTGGTGCTCGAAGAAGAAAACAACAACTTAAACGAAGTGATTGTAGTCGGTTATGGTACACAAAAGAAGGAGAACCTGACCGGAGCAGTAGACCAGGTGACGGCAGATGTTTTCAAAAATAGGCCGATCACTAACCTTGCCCAGGGTTTACAAGGTGCCATGCCCAATTTAAACCTTACACCGGCTGATGGCAAGCCCAATCAGTCACCTGCTTTTAACATTCGTGGGGCAACATCTGTAGGTCAGGGTGGTAGTGCATTGGTACTTATTGATGGGGTAGAAGGTAATCCTGCTTTGTTGAACCCACATGATATTGAAACAGTGTCTATTCTTAAAGATGCTGCTTCAGCCTCTATTTATGGTGCGCGTGGTGCGTTTGGAGTGGTACTCATCACTACTAAAAAGCCAGTTAAAGACCGTACTGAAATCAATTACTCAAGTAATTATGCGATTAAGAACCCAACTACGGTGCCCAATTTTGTAACTGATGGATACCAATGGGCTTCTATGTTTAACGAAGCATTCTCAAGCTGGAACAATTATGCCAGTACGCCGCAAAACGTAAACAAGACACTTCGTTTTTCTCCTGAATACCTGGAAGAATTGAGGAAGCGTTCATTAGATTCTTCTCTTCCTAAAACTGCTGTTGATCCTGTAACCGGAGAGTATGTTTATTATGAAAACCACAACTGGATGGATGACCTTTATAAAGACCATACTTATTCACTTGACCAAAACATTTCTGTCTCGGGAAGCAGCAACAAGACCAGTTTTTATGTCACTGGAAGATACCTTGACCAACCAGGATTATTCAGGTACAATTCTGACGATTACAAAATGTACAACCTGCGTGCAAAAGGGTCTATTGAGCTTTATCCGTGGTTAACCCTGGGTAACAATATCGATTTTTCGAGTGTGCAGTATCATACTCCGATGAATGTTGGTGAGGGTGGAGGAATCTGGAGAAATATGGTTGCTGAAGGTCCGCCTATGGCACCTATGTTTAATCCTGATGGTACACTTACCCATTCTGCTGCTTACACCGTTGGCGATTACTGGTATGGAAAAAACGGAATGGACTATGACCGCCGTGTTTTAAGAAACTCCACCAATTTTGCCACTAAATTCTTTAACAATACACTTCGCATCAAAGGAGATTTTACTTTTCAGAATACCCTGAATAATGAAACCCGTGTTCGTGTTCCGGTACCTTATAGCCGGGTGCCGGGCGTAATTCAGTACCTGGGTACCAATTATAACGATATCCGGGAAATTTTCAGGGAAACGCAATATATCAATACCAATATCTATGGCGAATACGAAAAAACGTTCAATAATAAGCATGATTTTAAAGCATTAGCCGGATTCAATTATGAATTGAGTACTTATAAAAGGGTAGGAGCAGAAAGAAATGGCCTGATCTATGAAGATGCAGAAGATTTAAATCTTGCCCTTGGCCAGTCTATCGCTGCTACCGGTGGTTATGAGCAGTGGAATATCAGTGGTGGATTTTTCAGGTTTAATTATGCGTATGACAAACGTTACCTGATAGAAATCAACGGACGCTATGATGGGTCTTCTAAATTTCCGTCAAATGAGCGCTATGCATTCTTCCCTTCTATCTCGGCAGGCTGGAGGATATCTTCAGAACCTTTCTGGAAAGTAAATAAAGACCTCATTTCAGATTTTAAGGTGCGTGCATCGTATGGTTCATTGGGTAATGGTAACATCAACTCTTATGTATTCCAGGAGTTATTGACGCTAAATACTTTGCCAAGGGTAATCAATGGCGTGCAGCCTGCTTATACACGTAATCCAAGTGTGATTCCTGATGGACTTACCTGGGAAACAGCTACAACAAGCAATATCGGACTTGACCTGTCCATGTTAAAGAACAGGCTTTCGATTTCGGGAGATGCCTACATCAGGAAAACAGTAGACATGTTTACACCGGGTGTGGAGCAGCCTGCAGTGTTTGGTGCAGCTTCTCCGCGTGGAAACTATGCAGATATGGAAACCAAGGGATGGGAACTTTCTGTTAGCTGGAATGATCATTTTACATTGAAAAACAAGCCATTCAACTATAGTGTAAAAGCCGTAGTTTCTGACAACATTTCTACCATTCTGAAATACAACAACCCGAACAAAAGGTTGGATGATTATTATGAAGGACAACGCCTGGGCGAAATCTGGGGATATGTTACAGAAGGTTTTTTTACTTCTGCTGATGACATCAGAAGATCTGCCGACCAAAGCCTGTTCAGTTCTACTGCAACAGGTGCGTGGCGAATCGGCGATATCAAATTCAAAGACATCAATAACGATGGCGTAATTGATTATGGCGACAATACTGCGAACAAGCCCGGCGATCGTGTGATTATTGGTAACGACCAGCCACGTTACCGCTTCGGGCTCAGTTTAGGTGCCGACTGGAACAACTTCTTTGTAAGTGGTTTCTTCCAGGGGGTAGGAAAACAAAGCTGGTATCCAAGTCGTGGTGCAAATACTTTCTGGGGACAGTATAACGCGCCTTATGGTCATCCACCTGCATCACAGATCGGCAACATCTGGTCGGAAAACAATCCTGATGCTTATTTCCCAAGATATACCGGATACCTGGCATGGGCTGCCGGTGGTACCCTGCGTGAAGTACAGACCCGCTACCTGCAGAACATAGCTTATGTAAGGTTGAAAAACATCCAGGTTGGTTATACGCTGCCGGCTAGTATCAGTTCAAAGTTCCGTGCAGCTAAAGCAAGCATTTATTTCTCGGGCGAAAATCTATTTACCTATTCGCCGATGCATAAGATCACTAAAGATATTGATGTCGAAAATACAGGTGATTCTGACCAGGATCTGGCAGACTCTAATCAGGGTGACGGATTTAACTACCCGATGATGAAAAGCTATTCTCTGGGTTTATCGATTACATTTTAACAGGTCATTAGCTCATTAATCATATAAAAAGATGAAAAGAATATTTTTTGTTTCCATACTGGCAGTTTTGTTTGCATGCAGTAAACTGGACCAGCAACCAAAATCAACAGTGGGCAAAGAGGCCGTGTTCCAGAGCGAAAAAGGACTGGAACTGTATGCCACCTCATTTTATACCTTACTTCCAACTTATACAGACATCCTCAGGGGAGATAACATGTCTGATTATATCGCCCGCAAGGATGTTCCTGATTTCATTAGGGATGGTGCTTATGGGCCGCGTCAAAGCACAGGATGGACATGGACAGATCTTAGAAATATCAATTATTTCCTGGAGAACAATGTCAATACTTCTATCCCTAAGGAAGTGAGGGAACATTACAATGGCTTGGCCAGATTTTTTAGAGCCTGGTTTTATTTTGCAAAAGTAAAGCGCTTTGGTGATGTGCCTTGGATCAACCGGACTTTTGAAGTGAATGATCCTGAAATGATGAAAGGTCGTGATTCACGTGTATTGGTGATGGATTCTGTACTCAGAGACCTTGATTATGCTACGCAGCATATCCGCACTACAGAAGATGGCTCCAGATCAATGATTACCAAATTCGTTGCCTACGCATTTAAATCGAGGGTTTGTTTGTTTGAAGGAACTTTTCGTAAATATCATACCAATTATGGCTTACAACAAACGGCAGCCAATTGGTTAACTGAAGCTGCAACTGCCGCCAAGATTGTTATGGATCAGAATAAGTTTTCACTTTATATCGGTGGTGCGGACTCGAAACCCTACCGTGAACTGTTTGTAAGCAAAGCGCCAATAGCATCTGAAGTGATGCTGGCCAATATCTATAGTGATGCACTTGGGATTTTCCATGATGCCAACTGGTATTATACCAGCGCTACTTATGGTGACAGGGCCAGTTTTACCAGGTCATTTATCAACACTTACTTAAATATAGACGGAACACCCTTTACCAATAAGGCCGGCTACAAAACCATGATTTTTGCTGATGAAGTAGAAAACAGGGATAAACGACTGGAACAAACTATTCGCACAAAAAGTTACAATAGGATTAATGGTGGAAACCTGCTGGTTTCACCACCACTTTTCTCTTATACTTATACAGGTTATCAACCTACTAAATGGGTACTGGACGATACTTTTTACGATAGTGGAAGTATGAACAATAACATCATCCCGATATTCAGATATGCAGAGGTGCTGTTAAATTATGCAGAAGCAAAGGCCGAATTGGGTACATTATCTGATACAGACTGGAATACAACAATAGGGGCACTAAGAAGGAGGGCAGGCATTACACAAAATACGGCTACCAAGCCAACACTTGCCGATCCTTATTTAATGGCAGAATATTTCCCTGGTATTACTGACCCTTCTATTCTGGAAATCAGGAGGGAACGTGGAATTGAACTTGCATTGGAAGGATTCAGATTTTATGACCTGGTACGCTGGAAAAGTGGAAAGCTGATAGAAAAGACATGGAATGGTATGTATGTTCCGGCATTGAATACCCCATTAGACCTGAATAAAGACGGCGTAATGGATGTTGCCTTTTATAGAACACTACCTAATAGCCAGGTACCCGGGGTAACTTATATGAATGTTGCTGAAACCGTCAGCGGCCGTCCAAATGCTATGGTATTGTCTGAGGGCGATAAAGGGGAGATCAAATGGCTGGTTACTACTCCTAGGGTTTGGCAAGATAAATTTTACCTGTATCCTATTCCGGAAAGTGACCGTTTGATGAATCCTGCGTTGGGGCAAAACCCTGACTGGTAATTTATAAACAGCTATGAACAAATCAAATTTATATTCTATGAAAAATACAATTAAAGCATTTGCTGTTGCAGCCCTGCTGATTGGTACATCCTGCTCAAAGAGTAAAGAAAATAAAACAGAGCCTGAAACGTCCAAAGAGACTTTGAGGGTGATGTCTTACAATATCCACATTGGTAATCCACCTTCAGAAGCTGCTGGCGTAGTTAAACTGGAAGCTACAGCAAATGCCATTAAGCAGGGGAACCCTGATCTGGTAGCCTTGCAGGAAGTAGATAAGTTCACTACACGTTCGGGTATTGACCTTGATCAGGCGAAAAAATTGGCCGAACTGACCGGAATGAACTATTATTTTGCCAAAGCGTTGGATCGCTCTAACGGAGAGTATGGGGTAGCCATTTTATCTAAGTTCCCTATCAAAACCAGTTCACGCTATTCTTTACCTGTAAATGCAGGTACAGGTGCCGAGTTGAGGGTGGTGGGTATCATTCAGGTGGAATTGCCTAATGGCAAAAGGATCTATTTTGTATCTACACATTTTGACCATCTTGCCGAAAGTAATCGTGAACTCCATGCCCGTGAATTGCTGAAAGCTATACAGCCCTATAAAGATTCGCCGGTGATTGTAGGCGGCGATTTTAATATGCCTCCAACCAGCGATACCTGGAACATCATTAAAACCGAAATGACTATGGGCTGTACCACTTGTCCGAGTACATTTCCTGCTACCAATCCCAACACAACGATCGATTACCTCCTGCTGAACAAACAAGCCTCGGGTTATTTCAGCATTAAAAGTTATCAGACTATAGCAGAACGTTACGCTTCTGACCATGTACCTATTATAGCCGAACTTCAATATTAAATTAAAACACAACATACCTATTTACAATGAGCGAAACAGAATATATAGCGCTATACAAATCAAATTTATTAGACGATGTAGTCCCTTTCTGGGCAAACAATTCAATCGATGACGAAAATGGGGGTTTCTTTACCTGCCTCAGCAAAGAAGGTGAAGTTTATGATACAGATAAATTTATCTGGTTGCAATGTAGGCAGGTATGGACCTTTTCTATGCTTTATCTGAATGTAGAAAAGAATCCGGCATGGCTTGAAATTGCAGAAAATGGCGCAGCCTTTCTGATAAAACATGGTCGTAATGAAAATAAAGACTGGTATTTTTCCCTTACAAAAGAGGGAAAACCACTTGTTCAGGCTTATAATATCTTTTCAGATTGTTTTGCATCTATGGCCTTTGCCCAGCTGAGCAAAGCTACCGGTAATAGCAGTTATGCTGAGATTGCAAGGGAAACTTTTGATAACATCCTGAAGAGACAAAATAATCCGAAAGGGAAATACAGCAAAGCCTACCCCGGTACAAGAGACTTACAGGGTTTCTCACTGCCCATGATCCTGTGTAACCTGGTATTGGAAATTGAGCACTTGCTGGATAGCAGCCTGGTTGAAGATGTACTTAAAAATGGTGTAGATACAGTTGTCAATAAATTTTACAAACCTGAATATGGATTAATCCTGGAAAATATTGACCTGAACAACAATTTTAACGATTCTTATGAAGGTCGTCTGATCAATCCCGGTCATGGCCTGGAGTCAATGTGGTTTGTAATGGACATTGCAGAACGGAATAACGACACCGCACTGATCAGGAAATGTGTAGACATTTCACTTTCCATACTGGAATTTGGATGGGACAAAGAAAACAGAGGTATTTTTTACTTCCTTGATGTGAAAGGAAACCCGCCACAGCAACTGGAGTGGGATCAGAAATTATGGTGGGTACATATTGAATCTATGATTACTATGTTGAAAGGGTATCTGCATACCGGTGATGAGCGTTGCTGGGAATGGTTTGAAAAACTGCACGAATATACCTGGGAGCACTTTGTAGATGAGGAGTTTGGTGAATGGTACGGTTACCTGAACCGTAAGGGAGAAATTTTATTGCCGTTAAAAGGAGGCAAGTGGAAGGGCTGTTTCCATGTTCCAAGAGGTTTGTTCCAACTTTGGAAGACGATGGAAAGAGTTCAGCAAAAGAAAAAAATAGAAACAGAAAATCTTATAAATTCGTAACCAATGGCACTTTTATCATCAGCAGGCGATATCCAGGTATCTACAGAACACCAGAAAGGTAGTTATGTTCCAGCACTTATATCGCTGGCAGTACTGTATTTTATGATGGGTTTTATTACTGTCCTTAACGACACACTGGTCCCGTTTTTTAAACAAGGCTTTACCTTAACCTATTCCCAGTCTTCACTGGTACAGTTTTATTTTTTCCTTACCTATGGACTGATGTCCATTCCTTCAGGAAAACTTGTAGAAAAGATTGGTTATAAAAATGGAATGGTCGCAGGCTTTATGATTGCTTCCTTAGGGGCCTTTTTATTCTTTCCGGCATCTATTTATCATCAATACGCACTCTTCCTTTCCGCTTTGTTTATTGTGGCTATTGGGATTGTATTGCTGCAGGTAGCAGCCAATCCTTACATTACTGTTCTGGGCAAGCCTGAAACAGCAGCATCAAGGTTAACACTGGTACAGGGAATTGGCTCTATGGGAACTACTATCGCTCCTGTATTCGGTGCCCATTTTATCCTGTCGCGTCTGCACGAATCCAATACTTCCAGTTCTGCCCTGATCAAACCTTATCTTTTAATAGGGGCAGGCCTCTTAGCCATTGGTTTACTTGTATGGCGTCTTAATTTGCCTTCCATTACTACCAGTGTTTCCAGTACAGCTAAAACCGGGACGGAAAGAAAACCTATTTTTAGTTACAGAAACCTCAAATATGGTGTAATAGCCTTGTTTATGTATGTTGGGGCAGAGGTTTCTATCGGGACCTTTTTAACCAATTACATTTCTGATACTTTAGCTATTCCTGAGCATGCAGCAAACTTGTACTTATCCTTTTACTGGGGTGGGATGCTGGTGGGCAGATTTGTAGGCGCTTATTTTTTGAAGTTTTTCCAACCGGCAAGAGTGTTGGCCATTGCTGCAGCTTTAGCCGCATCCCTGATTGTATGCTCGGTTATGAGTTCAGGAGTATTTGCTATATGGTGTATGGTGGCGGTTGGATTATGTAATGCCATTATGTTTGCGGTGATATTTTCTTTATCAGTACAAGGGTTAGGCGCCCAAACTACCAGGGCGTCAGGCTTGCTGTCTACAGCAATAGTAGGAGGAGCAGTACTCTCTTTTGCCCAGGGCCTGATCAAAGATCATTATTCCTGGCAACTGGCATTTATTATTCCTGTTCTCTGTTACCTGTATATTGTTTTTTATGGTTTGAATGGTTATAAAGAGAAAAGCTAATTTTTATTTCCTGATATCGACTTGTTAAATGATGTGCTTGGCAATACTAAATGTATCTATGTACTAAAGTATACCCCTGCGCAAATGCATCCTAAATGAATTTGTAGATAATTAAACAAAAAAATATGAAAAACGTAAAAGATTTCTTTAGAATTTTTAATTGCCCGTATTTAGTTTTCATTTTGGTATTTGTTTTTATAGGTTGTAGTAAAGTTGATGATAATTTAAAGTCTCCAGATAAAACGAAAGATAAAATTTTATCATCATCAAATTTAATGATCATCAATTCTTTGAATGTAAAATTGCTTACACTCAATGTAGGTTTAGGAGCTAGTCGTTTGTACAGCGGTAGTTGTTTTGCGAACAGCAATCCAGCACTTAACAATATAGAATTTGGAGATTTCAATGGCGATGGCATTACTGATATTTTTTCAATTTTTTCTGGTCAATGGAGATATTCTTCCGGAGCAGAAAATGGATGGATTGATTTATTATCCGATGCTACCACTCTTGCTAATTTACGATTTGGAGATTTTAATGGCGATGGCATAACGGATGTTTTCACTAAAACTGGCAATCAATGGAAATATTCTTCGGGGGGTACAGGTTCCTGGGTAAACCTGGCCACAGATTCTACTATTCCTTTTGCGGATTTACGTTTTGGAGATTTTGATGGTGACGGTAAAACAGATGTTTTTTGCAAAGATGCTGTCCGATGGAAATATTCTTCGGGTGGCACTACTGCCTGGATAAATTTAAAAGCAAATACAGAAACCATTGATCAGGTGCGATTTGGAGATTTTGATGGCGACGGTAAAACAGATGTTTTTACTAAAACTGGTAGTCAGTGGAAATATTCCTCCGGCGGTGCAAGCTCATGGGCAAATCTGGGTACTGATTCTACCATCCCTTTTGCCGATTTACGATTCGGAGATTTTGATGGTGATGGTAAAACAGATGTTTTTTGCAAAGATGCTGTCCGATGGAAATATTCTTCGGGTGGCACTACTGCCTGGATAAATTTAAAAGCAAATACAGAAACCATTGACCAGGTGCGATTTGGAGATTTGGATGGGGATGGAAAGACAGATGTATTCACTTTAAATGCTGGTGAATATTTATACTCTTCTGGTGGAGCCGCAACCTGGAAAAATTTAGATGAATCTTTTATGTTGTTTTGCAATTTACAATCCAGCTGCGTTAAACCGCTTCTCCTTCTGGACGACGCATTTGAAGAACTTGCAAATTTACTTAGCACAGAGTTTTCGGGTCAATACGGGATCATATGCTTACAAGAGGTTAACCCTTCAATTTTAGACTTAATTAAGACTAAACTGGGAGGAGCATGGGATTATGAATATTATAGTCCAACTGGAACTACTCACGGAATTGGTACACTAAGTAACATAGCATATACCAAATTACAATTGTGGGATTATCCTCAGTATGGCACAAAAGAAAAAAGAGGGGCAATCGCACAAAAATTTCTACTGCAAAACAAATTTGTTTGGGTTGTTAATACACATCTTGGTTTAGATGAAGCGGAAAGAGTCCAGCAAGTAGGAGAAATTATAACAAGATACCAAACATTTACTCAAACTACTCCAGTCGCTATTGTTGGTGACTTCAATATAACAGATAGATATAGACATGGTTCAAGCGTTACCATTACCCCTGGACAGGAATCTCATTATAACAATACAATTCAGGCACTGATCAATTCAGGTTTAGAAAAGTTAGATTATTATAGTACTGAAGTTCGTCCTTATTCTTTTCACTCTTGGAACGCAATTTCTAACGGTATCATCGTTGACTATATTTTATGGAAAGATTCCATAAATAATACTATTCCTGACGTGTCAAATTGGAGACCTGGGCCTTTTAATGCAGGTTGGACAAATTCTGTTTGTCCGAATATACTCTCAGGTTCTAGATTTGCATCTGATCACAACGGTATTCTTCTTGATTTTAATATTTTTGGATTATAGCATTATATTTTTATTTGGTTTAGAAACCGTTTATAGCCTCTAGGTACCGAAATTATGGGTGTCAATTAATAATTGAATAATTGACCTGTTTCTGTTGGACCCAGCAGAAACAGGTCAATTTATTTTTTAATTATTTCTTCCTGATATCAAGCTCGCTAATGATATTCTTCGCGCCGCCCAATACATCAATGCACCAAAGTACATAGCGTACATCTACACAAATGGTACGTTTAAACTTTTTATCAAACGCAATATCGCCACTCATGGCTTCCCAGTTGCCGTCAAAAGCAAGACCGATCAGTTCGCCATTGCCATTAATTACCGGAGAACCCGAATTTCCACCTGTAATGTCATTATTGGTAATAAAGCCAACTGTTAAAGTACCGTCGTTACCATACTGACCAAAATTCTTTTTGTTGTAATTCTCAATCAGGTTGGCCGGTAAATCAAATTCACTGTCGCCCGGGATATACTTCTGCATCACACCTTCAATGGTAGTGGTGGTTTTATAGACCATGCCATCTTTCGGAGGATAATCCTGTACGTTGCCGTAGCTAAGCCTCATGGTAGAGTTGGCATCCGGGTACATCAGCTTGCCTGCATTTTTTTCCAGCACAGCCTTCAGGTACAGGTGGTCAAGTTCTGCCTTTTTGGTTTCAAAATCAGCTACAGCCGAGCCAAAGTTCGTTTTGATGTAATCAGGAGGGTACAGGTTTACCGCATATTTATATCCAGGATCTTCTTTAATGGTTTCCAGCGAAGGGTTGGTGGCCATAAATGCCTTTAATTTCTCGGGTCTGATCAGCTTACTGTTTTCCCACAGGTAATCTGCATATTTCTGAAAGGTCGTTTCAGGGTTTCCTGTCCAGTATTTTTCGGCTAGCGCTGCATAAAACTTAGGCTGCGATTTAACCGGTACGTCGTTGTAAAATGCAGCCAGTATCTGGGCAAAGATCTTTTTATCTGCCGCCTCATTATAGGTTTCTCCGTAAGTAGCTATGGCCTGGTTTACACTTGTTTTTACCTGTCCGGCAAAATTTTCGTCACCTTTTTTCTGTTCCATAGCTGCCCATGAACGTCCTATCGTAATGGCATTGCTAACCCAGCCAGAAGCCAGGAAACCTTCATTGATATAAGTACGCTGAACGGCAATTGGATCATAATCTTTGTAGATCTGATCATATTGTTCCATCAAGCCTGCAAATTCTGTTTTTTGGGCAGCCCATTCTGTAAATGATTTTTCTTCCTTACGTTTATTATCCGAAACTTTTAAGCGTTTCAATTGCTCTGTCTGCCCGATAAAATATTTCCAGTAATTGGCAATCTGTGCATATTTGGACGATAGCTTTAAGCGCAGGCTTACATCTTTATCCATTTCAGCTTTCCAGGCTTTCAGGCGGATGTCGCGTAGTTTAACGATCGTAGGATTTACCTTTTCTGTGGCCATGTCTACCCCATAGGAGGTCAGGTACCTGTCTGTACGGCCCGGATAACCATAAACGATAGAGAAGTCGCCATTTTTTACCCCTTTAATAGAAACCGGAAGAAACTTTTTAGGTTTATAAGGTACATTTTCTACCGAATATTTTGCCGGGGCATTGTTTTTCGCCGCATATACCCTGAACACAGAGAAATCACCTGTCTGGCGCGGCCATTCCCAGTTGTCTGTATCTCCGCCAAACTTACCTATGTTCTGAGGAGGGGCACCCACCAGGCGTACGTCATCAAAACGCTCATAAACAAACAAGATAAACTGGTTAGACTTATAAAAATCTTTTACATTGGCCTCAATGGTTGGCCCTGTAACAGCAGCTTTTGCAATGGTCTCAAATACCTGCAGCATTTTAGATTCTTTTTCTGCTCCTTTTAAACCTTTTGTAGCTTCATTAACTTTAGCGGTTACATCTTCCATTCTTTGCAGAAAGCGTACAAACAGACCGTTAATCGGTTTTTCCTCGCCATAGTTTTTTGCATAAAAACCATTGTCAAGAATGTTGTTCTGAGGAGTAGAGTTAGAAGCAATGGCATCATAACCGCAATGGTGATTGGTGAAGATCAATCCCTTGTCTGATACAATCTCACCTGTACAAAAGCCGCCAAAATGAACGATGGCATCTTTTAAGCTGGAACCATTGGCATTGTACAGGTCTTTAGCGGTAAGTTTAAAGCCCTGCTTTTTCATTTGCTCATAGTTTTTACCTATCAGCATCGGGATCCACATCCCTTCATCTGCTTTAACAGTATTGCCAAAAGACAATACTATGGCGCATAACAGCAGATAAACTGTTCTTTTTATCATAATACATTAGTTAGTGTTGCAGCAAAGGTAAAAAAATAAATCAGGCTGCCATAGGGTTGTCAGTAGCCCATGTTTTCTTTGTGTAAGAAAATAAGATTAACCTTAAAAACATCATTATGACAACTGAAAACAACCACAGCGAAACACTTGCCATTACTTCTTTTGCCTTCGGTACCGACATGCTGAATGCATGGCTCGGACACCGCCGCCTTACCAGGAGGGTAATTGAGGCTTTCCCTGAAGATAAAATATTCGATTATTCCATTGGCGGGATGCGTCCCTTTGCCGACATGGTAAAAGAACTGCTGGATATTTCCGGGCCTGGTATTAAAGGAATTGCAACAGATGAATGGCCGGAAGCTACAGGTTTCAGCAACCATTCGGCTAAAGATGTCGCAGCTACCAAAGCAGTTCTGCTGCAATTATGGGATCAGGCAACAGAAGAGATCAAAACCTATTGGCCTAAAATCAATGAAGCCCGTTTTCAGGAAAATACCGTTGTTTTTGGTATGTACGAAGGACAGGTGTTCTCCAGCATTCTTTATTTTATTGACAATGAGATTCACCACCGTGCCCAGGGAACTGTTTACCTGCGCAGCCTGGGTATAGAGCCACCTGCATTCTGGAACAGGGACTGATCCAGATACCATTGCTAAGCCTTCCCTTGCTTCTTTTACGAAACTGTAGATTTTTTTGGGCAAATAGTTAAACTAAAAATTTGCTTGCCAGCGATGTTTTTAATAATTTCGGTCTGGAATCGCTATACCTGGTTAATGGTGCAGGTTGGCTTAGCTTTTAATTACAGTAACTGGTTTTTTAGTGGTTAATTTTTACGATATTTTTGTTGCAGGTAGCCTTTTTACAAGTTTTATAACAAGCATTTTACTCTTCACCCGGGGCAGGTACCAGCTCCATGCCAACCGTTTACTTGGAACAGTGATTTTTAGCTGGTTTTGGTATGTGCTGCTTTATTTCCTGGTGATTACAGGCTGGTTAAAACATATACCTGGAATATTTCGCATCGGTAGCCCACTTTATTACCTCATTCCGTGTTGCAGCTACTTATACGTCAGGAGTGTGCTGCTGGACGAGATTAAGTTCAGGAAATATGACTGGCTGCATTTTATACCTGCAATTTTAAATGTTGTTGATCTGCTGCCCTATTATTTTGCAGATGCAGAAACTAAAAGAGCTGTTGCAGATGCTATAGTTAATAATTTTAACATGTCTTATCAAAAAGGATCTGGAATTGTTCCAGCATTCTGGCATTTTCAATTGCGCTGGATACTTGGAATTGTGTACCTGCTTTTTCAATGGCTGCTTTTGGCGAAGGTAATTAAACGCGACAAACTGGAGGCTTTTAAAGAGGTGAAAGGCTGGTTGATTGCTTTTACAGTTTTTTGCTCAATCATTTATTTAGGGCTCGGCATCATGTCTGTTATCGCATGGGTAAATTTGGGTTCCAAAGTTAGCGTGCTTTCTTCTGCCCGTTCTGTTCCTACACTTTTGCAGGTGATCGGTTTTACCTGTTTAAGCGTCTATCTTTTTTTTAAACCAGAGGTGCTATATGGCATACCCAGAAGCAATTATACTTTACCGGAAAATAAAGCAGATGAAGTGCCAGACGTTACAGGCGCACTTTTGCGTGAGGCACCTTTTAACCCCGAGCTGATGCAGGCCTATGTGGCCCAGCTGGAAACCTATATGCAAAAAGAAGCGCCCTTCAGACAGCAGGGCTTTGTGATCAATGAGCTGGCCCTGGCATTGAAAATGCCCTTGCATCATTTATCCTACGTGTTAAATAACCATTATAAACAGCGGTTCACAGATTTTATCAATAGTTTCCGTATCGACTATGTAAAAATGCGCATGGAAAGTGGCGACTGGCGGTCGCTAACTTTGGAAGGCCTGGCTAAAGAATCAGGATTTTCTTCCAGAAGCACCTTTTCTGTATCCTTTAAAAAATTTACCGGTGTAACGCCTTCCCAGTATCTGCAATTGAGAAAAAGTAAATAAAAATATTTCAATGTAGATTCTGTTCCCCGTTTTGTGTTGTTATAGGAAAAAAAATCCTTTTTTAGTGTCCTATCTTCTAAAGTTAAGACAATTTTGACCAGCTGAGGTCCTCTGTATGCCCTTTTCCGGGATTATTTTTGGCGCTTCAATTATCTAAAGAACCGTATGGATATAACAGCTACTCAACTATTTTTTGCTTCATCAAAGCGATCTGCCACTTTCATTTTATTGTTCTTGTTCCATTTCTTCGCAGCATTAAGCAGCCAGGCCCAGACTGTAAGCCCCTATGCCGGCACAGGTGTAGATGGTTATTATGAAGGGGACAACAATGACGCGATTACTGCACAATTTTCTTATATCGGAGGTATAACTACAGATGCAAACAACAACCTGTATGTTACGGATTCCCGGAACTATTGTATCCGGAAGATCGATCAGAACGGCAAGGTCAGCGTAATTGCCGGAATACCTACAACTGCGGGCAGTACCAATCCGCTGCCATCGGGCCCTGCAGGCAGCACAGCACTGCCATCGTTGGGCACACGTATTACCTTGCTGAACAACAATATGTATTTCGGTTATAATGGATTTACCCTTGGTGAAATTTCTGCCGGCAACGTATCCTTCTGGAAGCCCATACATACCAATCCCGGATCTTCCCTGCCTACCGCATATACCTTTAAAGCCTATGGCAATGCGCTTTATCTGGGACATAGCGGTGGAATCAGTGTGGTTGATGTGAGCACCAGGACGCTGGTTAAAACGATAACCCTTCCCGGAACAGGGCAGATCAATACCATGGCGATCGACGCTAGCGGAAATATCTTTGCCATTGATGCCGATGGTGCACTTACCAAAGTAAATGGCGTTACCGGTGCGGTAACTACCCTGATTGCTAAAAATTCTGATCCGGACCTGTATGTAAATACCGGAGACCTGGATGTAGACCAAAGTGGTAACCTGTATTTTGTAAACAGTTTAGATTATGTACTCAAAATAGACGGGACCACCTTTCAGCGGACTAAAATATATGTAACAACGGGCACTTTTGGTTTGAAATTGCTGAGCATTGCCCCCAACGGTGATATTTTTGTAGGGCATACCAACCGCAGGATCTATAAAATAGCTGTACCATCTGCCAATGCTAACCTTAGTGCACTGGCCATCAGTTCAGGAACACTGCAGCCTGTTTTTGATAAAAATACACTCGGTTATACCGCATCGGTTGATCCTGCAGTAAGCAGCATCACCCTTACCCCAACTGTTGACCATGCTTCGGCAAGCCTGCACATCAGGCTCAACGGAGGTAGCTATACCTCCCTGAGCAGCGGAACAGCATCTGCCGCACTGCCTTTAACAACGGGCGATAATACCATCGAAATAAGGGTAACCGCTCAGAACAACAGTACAAAGACCTATACGTTGATCGTAAACAGGCCCGCGCCACCACTTCCATTGAGCCCCCAGTTTACCAGTACTCCGGTAACCACTGCAGCGGTAAACCAGCGCTATACCTACCAGATCCAGGCCATCTCTGGGGCCAAAGAACCCATCAGCCTAACTGCAGCAGGTTTGCCAGACTGGCTGGTTTTAACACCAGGACTGGTGGTGAAACGTTTTGTGGGAAAAGATCTGGGCTATGCCAACGGCACAGGTACCAGCGCTATGTTCAACTCACCTGCTGGCATCGCTATGGATGCAGCAGGCAATACTTATCTGGCTGATAGGGGTAACCACCGTATCCGTAAAATCAGCCCTGCAGGTGTGGTAACCACATTGGCCGGTAGCGGGACCGCTGGTTTCGCCGATGGGGCAGGTGCAGCTGCACAATTCAATGATCCTTCCGGCGTAGCTGTAGATGCAGCCGGTAATGTATATGTATCAGATACCCGTAATTTTCGTGTCCGCAAAATTACCCCTGCAGGCCAGGTAAGCACTTTTGCAGGTACAGGAACATATGGCTATGCAAATGGTACTACCACTACCGCTACTTTTACCTACCTTTTAGGTATCGCTATCGATAACTCGGGGAACCTGTACGTTACCGACCAGGACGTGAACAGCATTCGTAAAATTACACCTGGCGGAGTGGTATCTACTTTTGCAGGCAGCGGAGTAAAAGGTTTTAAAGATGGCACAGGTACTGCAGCCCAGTTTGCATTTCCTACAGGCCTTGCTGCCGATGCCGCGGGCAATGTGTATGTAGCAGACCGCGACAATCACCGCATCCGTAAAATTACTGCAGCCGGGGTAGTAACTACACTAGCAGGAAACGGCACCGCCGATTTTGCCGATGGGACACAGGCCAACGCCAGGTTTAACATGCCTGTAGGGGTAGCTGTTGATGCCAACGGCAATGTGTTTGTGGCAGACAGAAATAATTTCCGCATCCGCAAAGTTACACCTGCAGGTGTAGTTAGCACCTATGCCGGTAAGGGGACATCCGGTTTTGCCGAAGGCCTGTCTGGCGATGCACAGTTCAAATTGGTTTTCGGACTGGCAATGAGCAGCATTTCCGGTAATCTGTATATTAGCGACCAGGGCAACTTCAATGTCAGTTTCATTACAGACGGGGGTATTTTAAGCGGAACCCCAACTGTAGCTGGTGTAAACGCTATAAAACTCAAGGCTACAAACACCAATGGCAATCAGGATCAGGACTTTGACATTACGGTAACCGGTCCGGCAACATTGAGTAATTTCCCTGATCTTGATAAAGCAGAGGGTAATGCACCTTTTGCACTTACCGCTCCGCAAAGCAACAATGCCCTCGGTACATTTACTTATACCAGCAGCAATCCTGCTGTAGCTTCCATTATTGGAAACATGGTAACCATCCATAAACCAGGGCAGGTGGTTATTACTGCTACCCAGCAGGCGTACGACTACTTTACCCAGAGCCAAATAACAGCTACACTGCGCATAACAGGCAAACCTGCTTTTACCAGCCAGCCCCTAACTACCGCAACTGTTGGCCAGGCCTATAGTTATTCCATCAAAGCCAGCAAAGAAGGCAGTCTGGAAACCAGCATTGCTGCCCCAACTTTGCCGGACTGGCTGACATTAGATGGCCAGAAATATAATCCGGTTGTGCTGGCCACCTCTACGCTCGAAATGTCCGGTCTTACAAAGGATAGCGAGGGCAACATCTACAGTACCGAATACAACGGACAGGCCATTTATAAGATCAATAAATCCAATGGGGCCATCCTGCCCTGGGCAAACCGCGTTACCGGAAGGGTTTATGGAATAGCTGTGCACGATGGCTATCTTTACATCAGCCGGGTAGATGACCGTAAGATCACCCGCATCCAGCTGGCAAACCCTGCAGCAGGCGAGTCGGATGTCATCACCAATATTAACGGACCCATGAGCTTTACTGTACACAACAATGAGCTCTATGCCGCTATGCAAACCAAGATCATTAAAATCAACACTACCGCAAAAACCTACCAGACTTTTCTGGATGTGCCGGGTGCAAATCTTAGTGGCCTTGTATTCGACCAGCAAGGGAACCTTTTGTTCGGTCAGTCTTACCCCATCACAAGGATCGCTAAATTTGACGGACAAACAGTGAGTACACTGATTCCGGATGTTTTTGCCTACAACCTGGATATGGACAAAAGCGGTGCATTGTATGTGGCGGGTTACGGTCTCACAAAATATACAGCAGACCTTTCTTCCAGCACCAAACTGACTGAAGCCAGAAATGTACTCGGATTGCTGCTCGATGATTCAGAAAACCTGTATTACAACAATTTTTCAGAAAACACCATTAACATGCTCGAACTGGCTGCTATACTGACTGGTACCCCACAGGTTAAAGACATCGGTGTGCATCCTGTAGTGCTCAAAGCCAGCAATACTGCAGGTAGCACAAACCAGACTTTTAATATTACCGTAAGCGGCCCGGCCACATTGAGTAATTTTGCCAACCTGAGCAAACAATATGGCGACTCAGATTTCACCATTACGGCTCCGCAAAGTAACAATGCGGATGGCGCGTTTACTTACAGCAGCAGCGACCCTGCTGTAGCTGCTGTTAACGGCAGTTCCATTAAATTACTTAAGCCCGGAAGCACCACCATCACCGCTACACAGGCCGCAAACGGATATTATACTTCTGCAACGATTACGGCAACCTTAACCGTTCTTCCCAAAGCACTGAGCCTGAGCCTGTCTGCCGCACCACTGATCACCAAAAGCTATGATGGCACAACTGCTGTGTCATTGAGCGAAGGCAATTACCAGCTAACAGGCCTGGTGGGGTCTGATGTACTGACAGTAAGCGGAACGGCAAGTTTTGACAGTAAAAATGCCGGCGAAAATAAAACAGTGCTGGTCAAAGGTTTTGTGCTTTCGGGTGCGAAGAAAGACTACTACAGTCTGACTACAGGGGCCTTAAGCACAACAGGAAGTATAACAGCACGGACAATAACTGCAAGGGTAAACCCGGTGCGTAAAACTTATGATGGAAATGAAGCAGCCACTGTTAATTTTATTGATTTTTCTGTAGCCGATGGCCTTATTGCCAACGACCAGCTGGCTGTAACTTACGGATCGGCCAGTTACGACAATCCAAATGCCGGAAGCACAAAGCCGGTTGCCTTTGCAGACTTAAATTTAACAGGGGCCGACAAAGCCAATTATAAACTTGCAGATGTAGCTGTAACTGGTGCAATTGAAGCCAGGGCCGTAACTGTAACAGCAAGTACCGGCGCTAAAGTTTACGGTGAGCCGGACCCTGAATTTGGGTATACACTCTCTGAACCCCTTATACCTGGTGATGCCTTTAAGGGCAAACTGGACAGAACTGCCGGTGAAACTGTAAATACTTACCCGGTTAGCCGGGGTACGCTGGAACTGGGCAGCAATTATACGCTGAATTTTGTAGGTGCTGATTTTACCATTAGCCCAAGACCTTTGACCATCACAGCTGCCCAGCTAAACAAAACTTATGGAACTGCGCTAACCTTTAGCGGAACAGAGTTTACGGCTACAGGCCTGGTTTACGGTAATACAGTAGGCAGCGTAAATTTATCCAGTCCGGGTGCCCTGGCAACAGCTACAGTAGCCGGTGGTCCCTATCCGCTTGTCCCTTCGGCTGCAAGTGGTACCGCACTAAGCAATTATACCATCAGTTATGTAAACGGTACTTTAACCATTGATCCAAAGGCCCTGGTAGTTGTAAATGACAGCAGGACCAAAGCCTATGGAGAAAGCCTGGGTAATGCCGACTTTACAGGAAGCCTTACAGGTTTGCAGAATGGTGACCTCATCAGCCTTAGCAGGAGCAGTACAGGTGCAGTGTCCAGCGCTGCTGCTGGGGTAAACTATCCGATTGTGGCCACACTTGCAGATCCGCAGGGTAAACTGGGCAATTATACATTAAGCAATACTGATGGTACACTTACCGTGGCGCAAAGGAGCCTGACTATAACCGCCCTGCCGGCGGTAAAGACCTACGGCGAAACCCTTAACTTTGCAGGCACAGCGTTTAGTACAACAGGTTTAATCAATAACGATGTGGTAAACAGCGTAACTTTGACCAGTAATGGCGCAGCAGCAGCTGCAACAGTAGCCGACCAGCCTTATGCTATTGTTCCATCGGCAGCCATAGGCACAGGATTAAACAATTATGCCATCAGCTACGTTAACGGCGCTTTGAGCGTAAATAAAAAAGCCCTGATCATTACAGCCGATAACAAAGAGAAGTTTGCAGGTACGGCCAATCCTGTCCTGACTGCAAGTTACAACGGCTTTGTGAACAACGACAGCAATGCTGCACTGACTGCCCAGCCGCAAATAACTACCACTGCAAATACCAACAGTCCTATTGGTGATTATGTTATCAATATTGGCGGCGCAGCAGCTGCAAATTATAGCATCAGTTATATACCGGGTAACCTGAAAATTAAACCAGGTGCGCCAACCAGCATCAGTCTTGCTGGGGTAATGCTTTATGAAAACAGTCCGGCAGGCACAAATGCCGGTACACTGAGCAGTACTTCCGATGATCCTTCGGCCATCTTTACTTATACATTGGCTGCAGGAGCAGGGGATACCGACAATTCCCTGTTTGCCATTAACGGAAATAAAATCAACACCAGCGCTGCCCTGGATTATGAAAATAAGGCCGTCTATAAAATAAGGGTAAGGTCGACCACTCAAAACAGCCTTTGGCTGGAAAAAGAACTGAGCATCAATTTAACCGATGTGAACGAAGCGCCTGCACTGGCTGCTATTGCCGATCAGACCATTTGCTTTACAACAGCAGTACAAACAGTTGCTTTAACTGGCATCAGTGCAGGCCCCGAAACCACACAAACCACCACTTTAACTGTGAGCAGTAACAATGCGGGTTTATTTGATGCTTTAAACGTTAGTGGCAGCGGTGCTACCGGTACATTAACTTACCGCATTAAAGCTGGCGCCCTGGCCGGAACAGCCAGGGTAACCGTAACTGTAAAAGACAATGGGGGTACGGCAAACGGGGGTATTGATACCTATAGCAGAACTTTTACCCTTACTGTAAACGCCCTGCCGGTAGTTTCCATCAGCAGTGATAAAGGAACGGAGATCAGTAAAGGAGAGGCTGTATTGTTAACCGCTACAGGTGGCAGCAGCTATGTATGGGCAAATGCAAATGGTATTATAAGAGGACAAAATACTGCAGTATTGGAGCTGAGACCAAGCCAGACCACAACTTATACGGTAACAGTAACCAATGCCAGCGGTTGTACAGCAACCAAAAGCTTTACGCTAACCGTACTGGAAGACTTTGCCACAATAAAGGCTACCAATATCATGTCCCCGAACGGAGATGGGCTGAATGATAAATGGGTAATCGATAACATCGACCTATATCCAAACAATGAGGTCAGGATCTTTGACAAGGCCGGTCGTTTCATTTACGGTAAAAAAGGGTACGACAACAGCTGGGATGCTACATTAAACGGTTCACCTTTGGCAGAAGGTACTTATTATTATGTCATCGATTTCGGAACCAGCAGACCTAAGTTCAAAGGCTTCATTACAGTTATCAGACAAGATTAATCCGACGTATTTTAAAAACCTGCAGGGCCCTTCCCGTTCCTGCAGGCTAAACCATCAACAAAAACAAAATGAACGCAATACATAAAACATTCACCATCATAATCCTAATGGCAATGGGGGGCAGCACAGTAAAAGCCCAGTTAAACCCCTTATCTTCGCAATATTATACCAACCAGTACCTGATCAACCCTGCCTTTGCTGGTGCAGACCAGGGCTTAAAATTAAACGGGGCTTACCGTAAGCTATGGAGCAATGTACCCGGATCGCCATTGACCCAAAACCTGACGGCCGATTATGGTTTTAACAAAGTTGGCCTGGGCCTTACGGTAAACAATGAAAGTGCAGGTTTGCAGCGCCAGACCAGGGTAGTGGGCAGTTATGCCTATCACCTCAAACTGAACGACAACAACCATCAGCTGCATTTTGGGGTATCCCTGGGTTTCATGAGCCAGCGCCTGGAAAATGCAGACATTTATGGCAACCCCAGCGACCCGATGGTAGGGCAGTACAACGACCGTAAAACCTATCTGGACGGAGATTTTGGTGTAGCCTATACTTCCGGTAAACTGAACATACAGGCTTCTGTGCCCAACCTGAAAAGTGTATTGAAAAAGGATGTGATCAAACTGGCCGATGTAGCTACCTTTTATACGGCAGCAAGTTACAAGATCGGGATCAGCGAAGGAGCAGAGGGTATGGATGTAGAACCTAAAGTAGCCTACAGGGGTGTACAGGGCTTTGACAACATCTGGGATGCAGGGGCACAGTTTGGCATTGCCAACAAACAGGTGTTTTTACTGGCCATGTACCACAGTACAGAAAATGCAACTTTTGGCCTGGGCATGGACTTCAGAAAGAAATACCTGATCAGCGGCACCTATACCACCCAGACTTCAGCTTTGAGCAGTTATACCAATGGCAGTTTTGAACTGAACCTGAGATTGAACCTGAGTAAAATTGAAAAATAACCAGGTAATTTTTCTGTAAAGCAGCGCGCCTTAACCAATATCGCTGAATAAATTGCCAATACTGATCGTGATCATTCATTTTAAACACCTAATTTAGTAAAATGAGATCATCATCAGTTAAATTGTATTTGGCGTTTCTTGCAGGCATTTGCCTGTTGTTCCAGCACATGAGTTCATTTGCACAGCCTTTTTCTGCTGGCACAAAAAAAGTATTGTTCCTGGGCAACAGCATTACCTATGCCGGTCAGTATATTGTTGATATAGAAGCCTATTGCATGATGAACTATCCAGGTCAGAAAATCGAATTCATCAATATGGGCCTGCCCAGCGAAACCGTTTCCGGTTTGTCCGAAGCAGGGCATGCGGGTGGTAAGTTTCCGAGGCCCGACCTTCATGAACGGCTGGACCGTGTAATGGCACTAACCAAACCTGACCTGGTATTTGCCTGTTACGGAATGAACGATGGTCTGTACATGCCATTCGACAATGTCCGTTTTCAAAAATTTAAGGATGGCATCAGCTGGCTGCACGATAAATATGCCGCTAAGGGCATCCGCATTGTTCACCTTACCCCGCCGGTTTATGATGAACTTAGAGGTGGAAAAAAGGGCTATTCAGAAGTTCTGGACAAGTATTCTGATTGGTTGCTTGGTCAGAAGAAAGCAAAGAACTGGGAGGTAGCAGATCTGCATTATCCCATGAAAAAATACCTGGAAGCACACCGGAAGGTAGACGCGGCCTTAAACATCAATGGATTTTATTTGGCTGCCGATGGTGTACACCCCGGTGAAACCGGGCACTGGATAATGGCAAAAGCGCTTTTACTGTACCTGGGCGAGAAAAAAGTCAGCACGGCAGCCGATCTGCCAGGTGCAGTAACACATTCCAAGAAATATGAGCTCATAAAGCTGATTGCCCAAAAGCAGGACCTCATGAAGGATGCATGGTTAACTGCTGCAGGGCACAAACGTCCAATGAAAAAAGGATTGCCCCTGGAGGAAGCAACAATTAAAGCAGCTGAAATTGATGAACAGATCAGCAGCTTAATGAAATAATTAAAAGTAAGTGAATTCCCCTTTTTCGCTATGTATAGTTACCTGTTTGCGGGCCGAGCTTTCAACGTGTCCAATAACCTGAGCATCAATGTTAAAGCTTTTTGAGATCTCAATAATAGCTTCAGCAATTGCTGCAGGAACATACAGTTCCATGCGGTGCCCCATGTTAAATACCTTATACATTTCTTTCCAGTCGGTACCCGATTGCTCCTGTATCAAACGGAATAGTGGGGGTATTGGAAATAAATTGTCCTTAATGATATGGACATTGTCATTTACAAAGTGAAGTACCTTGGTTTGTGCACCGCCGCTGCAATGTACAATGCCATGGATCTGCGACCGGAAACCATTCAAAACTTTTTTGATCACCGGTGCATAAGTCCGGGTAGGAGATAACACCAGTTTACCGGCAGTAACCGTTGTATGTTCATCAACCTTAACCTCATCTGTAAGCTTTTTAGCACCCGAAAATACCAGGTCAAAAGGGACTGCAGGATCGAAGCTCTCCGGATAGGTATTGGCCACCGATTTATCGAACACATCATGACGGGCAGAAGTCAGGCCGTTGGAACCCATGCCCCCATTGTATTCCGTTTCATAGCTCGCCTGACCGTAAGAAGAAAGTCCAACAATGACATCACCAGCCTGGATCTTATCATTGCTGATGATCTTATCCCGTTCTATGCGGCAGGTAACTGTAGAATCTACAATAATGGTACGTACCAGATCACCAACATCAGCAGTCTCGCCACCAGTAGAATAAATAGAAATGCCCTGTGCACGAAGTTCGGCCAAAATTTCTTCTGTACCGTTGATAATTGCTGCAATAACCTCGCCCGGTATCAGGTTTTTATTCCGGCCGATAGTAGAAGACAGGAGGATGTGATCAGTAGCACCTACACAGATCAGATCGTCAATATTCATGATGATCGCATCCTGGGCAATTCCTTTCCATACAGAAATATCGCCGGTCTCTTTCCAGTACACATAAGCCAGTGAAGATTTGGTGCCGGCGCCATCTGCATGCATAATATTGCAAAAGTTTTCATCATTGCCTAAAATATCAGGGATGATCTTACAGAAGGCCTGGGGAAAAATACCTTTATCTATATTCTTGATGGCCTGGTGCACATCTTCTTTCGAGGCAGAAACGCCACGCTGGTTGTACCTGTTATCACTCATGTTGCTGCAAAGATAAGCAAACGCCCGAATGTTAGGGCTTTTGATTAAAAAAATAACCCCGGCCAATGAAGGCCAGGGTTATAAAACTAAAAAATTCTGGTATTGAGGTTTGGTTATTTTAAAAACAACAACTCTCTGAATTTAGGCAGAGGCCATACACTGTCGTCTACGATCTGCTCTAATTTATCTGTATGGTAGCGGATGGTATCAAAGTATGATTTTACTTTCTCATCGTAAGCAATTGCTTTTTCACGGCTTTCGTCAATTGTATTTACTTTTTTACGTTGCTCAAGCATGGCATCAATGCTGGTTTTAACCACATTTAAGTGCTCAGACAATTTATTGATGATCGCCAACGGCGTTGCCAATGCATCACCTGAAAGGCCAAGGTCTTTTAATCCTTTGGCGTTTTCAATTAAAGTATTCTGGTAAGCAATAGCAGCAGGGATAATCATGCTGTTCGTTACTTCACCCATTACCCTGGCTTCGATCTGAAGTTTTTTGTAATAGCTTTCTAACAGGATCTCATGACGTGCATGTAATTCGCGTGGGCTGAATATGTTTAATTTACCAAATAGCTCGGTAGATTTTTCACTCACGTAGGCATCTAAAGCTTTAGGTGTAGTTTTGATGTTGGATAAACCACGTTTTTCTGCCTCTGCAGCCCACTCATCGCTGTATCCATTACCTTCAAAACGAATGTCTTTAGATTCTTTGATGTACCTTTTCAATACGGTCAGTAAAGCAACGTCTTTTTTCTCTCCTTTTTTGATCAGTTTGTCAACTTCAACTTTAAATTTAACCAGTTGATCAGCAACGATAGCATTTAATACCGTCATTGGCGCCGACGAGTTTTCAGAAGAACCTACTGCCCTTAATTCAAATTTATTTCCAGTGAAGGCAAAAGGTGAAGTACGGTTACGGTCGGTAGAATCAAAAGAGATCTGAGGGATTTTAGGGATACCTAACCATAAAGAATCCTCATTTTTTACTTTCTTAATGATGCTTCTTGAAGATTCGATTTCATCCAGTACATCTGCCAGTTGAGAGCCAAGGAAGATAGAAATGATTGCCGGAGGTGCTTCGTTTGCCCCTAAACGGTGATCGTTGCTTACAGAAGCAATAGAAGCCCTTAGCAGGTCGGCATGCTCATGTACCGCTTTGATGGTGTTCACGAAGAACGTTAAGAACATCAGGTTGTTTTTAGGCGTTTTACCTGGTGACAGCAAGTTTTTGCCAGTATCGGTAATTAACGACCAGTTGTTGTGTTTACCTGATCCGTTGATGCCTGCATAAGGTTTTTCATGTAAAAGCACTTTAAAATTGTGTCTTAAAGCAACTTTTTCCATTAAGTCCATCAACAATTGGTTGTGGTCAATAGCAAGGTTGATTTCCTCATAAATAGGTGCACACTCAAATTGAGAAGGAGCAACCTCATTGTGACGGGTTTTCAAAGGAATACCCAGTTTTAAGGCTTCGTTTTCAAAGTCGACCATGTAGGTGAACACACGCTCAGGAATAGACCCGAAGTAATGGTCTTCTAATTGCTGTCCTTTGGCCGACATGTGTCCGAATAGCGTACGGCCGGTTAAAGCCAAATCCGGACGGGCATTGTATAATGCAAGGTCAACCAGGAAATACTCCTGCTCGATACCCAATGATGCATTTACTTTAGTGATGCTTTTATCGAAATACTGACAAACATCAACAGCCGCTTTATCCATAGCAGAAAGTGCTTTTAACAAAGGAGCTTTATAATCTAAGGCTTCGCCGGTGTAGGCAACAAATACGGTAGGAATACAAAGCGTTTTACCTGCTTTGCTTTCCATAATGAAAGCCGGAGAAGAAGGGTCCCATGCAGTATAACCGCGCGCTTCAAAAGTGTTGCGGATACCACCATTAGGGAAACTTGAAGCATCTGGCTCTTGCTGAACCAGTGCACTACCTGCAAATACCTCAATTGCACCATCGCTGCTTGGCTCAAAAAATGAGTCGTGTTTTTCAGCTGTAGTACCTGTTAGTGGTTGGAACCAGTGGGTGTAATGTGTAGCACCTTTGCTCATTGCCCAGCTTTTCATGGCTGTTGCAATGTGATTGGCATCTTCATGGTTAATTAACTCACCCTGTTCAATTGAGGAAATAAGTTTCTGAAATACTTCTTTTGATAAGTAGTCTTTCATCTTTTTCTTATCAAAAACATTTACGCCGAAAAAATCAGAAATTTTATCCGAAGGAGACTTTACTTCTGGTGAAACTCTTGTTTGCGCCTCTTTTAATGCAATTGTTCTTAAGCTTTTCATTTATTTGTTTAAAGTTTGGTCAAAAATAAGTTTTTTATTGAATATTTTCAATAAATTGTTTGTAAAAATACAAATGTAGATAAGTATTCAAAGAATTATTTGAATTTTGAGGTTTTTTTCTGACAAATTGATGTGAATTTAACAAAAAATCACTTCTTGTTCTGCATCTCCCTGATCATCTTGTAGGATAGATAGCCGAGAATGCCAATTAATGCCGTAAGCGCTGCCCATATCCAAGCCTTACTGTTGAAAAAAGTTGTTGCCTTTTTTACTTCAGCCTTGTTTTGGCTAAAGTTCCCAACTTTAATAAAAGGCACTCCATTGCTGATGCTATCGTTAAAATAACTCAGGTCGTACCTTGGGAAACTCATATCCTGAGCTCCGGTTTTAAGGATATAGGTTTTATCTTTTTCAAGATAAGCAGTTAAATGCATATTTTGCTGATAAGCTTCAATTTTTTTTACAGTCAGCGGTAAATTATCCTCATTTTCTATGATCAGGTACAAGGTTTTATATCTGTTTGCACCTTTTAGCTCAATTATTGTTGGTTTTCCTGATAAAATAATAAAGCTGTCCATCAGCTGATAAGGATCTTGATTCCCTTTCTGCCTGATGTCGCCGTTTTTTTTGGCCAGCCAGGCTTCCCGTCTGTAAAATTTGAAGCCATCAACGGTTAACCTTAATTTATCTATCTGATAAGCTTTATCAAAATTAATTTCAACAACAGATTGTTTGCTGGTCTTTATTTCCCTTGTTTTAAATACAGTGTAAGGTATCAGGCTGTAATGGCTGATATTTAGCCTGCCTATGGTATCTGTACTATCTGTGCCTTTTCTCAGCAGCCAGGCAATCTCTTTATCTTTCTCATATATCCTGATGTCTGCCAGATCAGTACTGGCCGTTTTTGAGACCAGTTCAGGGCTTAACCCAATATTGTAAAAGCCGCTGCTGTCAACTTTTTGAAGCGGGGCCCGCCATTTAAAATTCTGGCCCATGCCGCTCAGGCTGTAACCCAGCAGAAAAATCAGCACATAAGCCTTACAATTCATCATGCGTTTCGTCTTTATCGGCAATATCTGTTGCAGCTGGTGTCTCGGTATCGCTGGCCAGCAGCAGGTTTTTTAACCGCTGGTACATAAATGAAATTACCAGCAGCAATATCCCCAGTGAGATAAAGGCAGCAATTTTCCCGCCTTCAGATAGGCCTCTCAGATCAAAAATGAATAATTTGAGTAAAGTGAGGGCCAGGAGGGTGATGGAAATGATCCTGATGTTCTTTGATTTCCACTTCATACCTATATATATACATAGCAAGGCAAAACATCCCCATAAAATGGCAAAACCTGTTTTATGCGAATTATCGAGTATGGCAGCTATAGATCTGCTTTTTGTGTATTGCGACATCACCAGTAAATGGTCCAGCTCTGCACTGGCCACATACAGGATCATAAAAGCCGAGAACCATTGAAATGCAACCATACCTGCAACAGCGCCAATACGTTTTTCTGTCTTATACAAGCTGTAAATGGTGCAGCCAATTAATACTACCATCAGGTAATGGAAAAGGTAATTGTTTAAACTGCCCGTTTTTTCCAGATAACTGTTCCTTAAAGCTATGGTTTCCGGATTGAAGAGCAGGATATAGCAGAACAGGCAAACTGCCGCCAATGTACCTACAACAAATTTAAATTCCTCAGTTTCTGCATTGCGTATCGCTACCAATAAAATACAAAGAAAAAGGTAACTGTAGCAGGCCAGCGCAAGTATCCTGATCAGAGGAAAATAATTGCAGGCCTGCTGGTTTAACTCAAGGGCAATAACCAGGTATCCAATTACAATAGCAGCGATGGCAAGGATGGTCCTGGAAGTTTTTACTTCCCTGAACAATATGGACTTGATTTCCGATCTTAACAGGCCCGAATACAATGTCAGTGCGATAACTACCACTAAGCCTGTAATAAAACCTTTGTTTATAAGAATGGGCAGGCGGTTGCTGGTGTTGTAAATACTGCTGCCATAAACCTGCTGCCAGTCCATCACCAAACTGATGGCCATTAGTACCAGTACAATAACTGAGGATTGTTTGATCAGTGTGATGCCCGATTTTTGCGAAAGCCAGAGCAGCAATACACTCTCGGCAGCCCAGAACAGTGTAATCTGGTTGCCTTTTAGTTGTACGGGTGCGGCCAGGCTAATAAAAGTGAGCACCAGGCCGATCAGTAAATAGATCAGGTTCCTGTCTATCTTATCATTTTTGTACAGGGCATAAGCAAAAGCTAAATTTACTACACCTATCAATGCTGTAAACAAGCCACGGTAATCGCCCCCGCCAAGATGGCTTAAAATCAGCATCCCAGCCGTATAATATAAAAAGGTGTTGCTCAGCAGAATACCAATTTCAAGGGCATTGAACTCTGTTTTTTCTTTAATGTTATTGATGATGTTCATGATCAGGAACACCAGGTAAAACAGCGATGCGAAAATAAGGGCACCTGCATAAGGTATAACTTTGCTATCATTTTCCAGCACTTTGCTCAGCAGCCATCCGCCAAATAAAATTAAGGTAAACAGGTAACAGACGATATTGATAACAGGCCATTTTTTATAATAGGCCAGCACCAGCATGCCAATATTTAAGGTCAGGATATAAGTAAAGAGTACAATGTAGTTCCCTTCACCGGTACTTACCATAAAAGGGGCACCAAAGCCACCCAGTATGGCAAACAGGGCCAGCTCTTTCCGGTTATAGCTGATGGCAAGTAAAACGGTGAAACCAGTAATCAGGATGGTGAGGATGAAAGCCATTGTCTGACTAAACAGCTGGTATTGATGAAAGCCGATTGTTACGGTAAAATAAAGGATAGCTATACCACCGCCAACCAATACGGAGCTGAAAGTGCTGAATGATTTACGCAGCTTATGTGCAAGTGCAATTAAAATACCCCCGCAAACGAAGCCAATACTGGTCCGGCCAATCTCGTTGATCCAGTCTTTATCTATGGCATATTTAAGGAAGAAGCCCATACCCAATACCAGGATCACTATACCTATTTTATTGAACAGGTTTTCTCCTATAAATTTCTCCAGGTCGGGGTTCCGTTCACTGAAAGAGGGTTTTTTAACCGGTGGTGGTACGAAAGGAGGGATGCCTGACCTTGGTTGTACCGGGGCAGTAATGGCCGCAACAGGTTCAGTTTTAGGTTCGGGTTTAGCAGTTGCTATCTCTTCTGGAACAGTGGCTGCCGGTTCTGGCACAATCTGCTGTTCCGGCTCTGGTATAACGACAGCTTCGGGCTTAAATACATCTTTCGGTGCATAAGGTGTAAAAGGCTTAAAAGGCTCCTGTAATATATCCGGCTTCTCTTTTTCTGGTTTGGTCTCAGTTTTTATCTCCTGAAACCCGGTTTTTTCCAGCTGTTTGGATAGCTGTTCAATTTTAAGGTATAGAAAATCCAGTTTTTCCGTTAAGCTCTTCTTTAATTGCAGTACAGTGATCAGCAGAATAATAACGACAATAAAAATAACCGTTTCTAAAAACATAGAGGGCAGATGTTTGGTTCGGGCTTAAAGATAATAAAAAAGTAATGCAGATGTTGGACTACCTTTCTGTTACATCACCTGAGCCAAGCACTGTTTTTTGAATTTCCGGGTTTCCACTATAATATACATGGCCCGATCCGCTGATCACCGCTTTTATTTTGCCATTGGTATTTACATTTATACTGCCCTTACCGCTAATGCGTGCAGAAAGTTCATTTACTGTAAGTACTTTGCCGCCAAAACTACCCGCGCCACTCAAGGTAACACTGGCCTGTTCTGCTTTGCCGCTGATGTTTGCCGCTCCGGAGCCACTCACAACCCCTGTAATTTTATCGGCTTCTACATTTGCCTGTATAAAGCCAGATCCGCTAAGGGTTGCTGCAAATTCTGTAGCTGTAACCGTTCCTGATACCGTAATGCTGCCATCTCCACTCATTGTCAGACTGCTAAGCTGACGTGCAGTAACATATGCAACGATCTTTTTATTTTCATATTTCCTTGCCCAGCTTACCCAACTGGTTTGGGGCCTGATCACAAGTTTATCACCCTTTACTTCGCTAACCAGGGTAGAGATGGCTTCCTTGTCGCCCTCAAACCTGAGGCTTTCTGTATTGCCAAATTTAACCACAACCTGAATGGGGCCGCCAGCGATAATGCCGTTAAAGTTTTTTACCGTCCTTTCATCTGAAGCGGCTGCAGCTGCTTTTTGCACAACAGGTATAACGGGGTGTGATTTAACGCTGGCCGAAAACAACAGGGCTGCAAATAGTATTGGAAGTATAGGTTTCATGAGTATAAGACGTTGGATTTCACAATTTGTTGCACGGTATTAACAAAATGATCAGGGCCTAAGGCCTTCAATCCATTTCCTGGCATTCACAAAAGCTTCCATCCATGGTGATACCTCGTCTTTACGGCCCTGAGGATAATTTGCCCAGTGCCACTGGAATAAGGAACGCTCAATATGTGGCATCATTACCAGGTGGCGGCCCGTCTCATCACACAGCATAGCTGTGTTGTAATCTGAACCATTCGGGCTGGCGGGGTAGCTTTCATAAGCATATTTAGCTACAATGCGGTATTTATCTTCTGCATAAGGCAACTGGAAACGTCCTTCACCATGTGAAACCCAAACCCCCAGCGTGCTTCCCGCAAGGGTAGACAGCATAACCGAATTGTTCTCGGCCACTGTTAGCGATGTAAATATACTTTCGTGTTTATGGCTTTCATTGTGTAGCATTTTTGGCTTTTCAGCATGGTCTTTATTGATCAGGCCCAGTTCTACAAAGAGCTGACAACCGTTACAAACACCTACAGATAGGGTATCCGGACGGTTAAAGAAATTTTCGAGCGCCACCCTGGCTTTTTCATTATACATAAAAGCACCAGCCCAGCCTTTGGCTGATCCTAAAACGTCAGAGTTAGAGAAACCGCCAACGGCACCAATAAACTGAATGTCTTCCAGTGTTTCGCGGCCTGTAATCAGGTCGGTCATGTGCACATCCTTTACATCAAAACCGGCAAGGTACATGGCATTCGCCAGTTCACGCTCGGAGTTACTTCCCTTTTCGCGGATAATGGCTGCTTTTGGCCTTGGTTTTGAAGCATCAATAACCGGTTTTTTGCCGTCAAAATGCGCAGGGAAATTATATTTCAATACCTGGTGTTTGTAATTGTCAAAACGCTCTTTAGCTTTAACCGGCCCGCTTTGTTTTTTATCCAGCAGGTAAGAGGTTTTGAACCATACGTCACGCAGCTGGTCAACATCAAAGTTTAAGCTTTCAGCCGAACCATTTTTAATGGTCAGCGTTGCTGCAGTGCTCAGCTCGCCAATTTTATGCAAGGCAATGCCATTTGCGGCAAAGCTGGCTTCAACAGTGGCATCAGCCTGGAACACTATACCAATATTTTCTGCAAAAAGCAGTTTTATGATGTCCTGCTCACCCAGGGCCGAAAGATCGAGGCTGGCCCCCAGGTCGCGATCGGCAAAGCACATTTCCAGTAAAGTAGTGATCAAACCACCACTGCCTATATCGTGGCCGGCCTGTATTTTACCTTCCTTTATCAGTTGCTGAAGGATATCAAATGTCTTTTTAAAGGTTGCTGCGTCTTTCACATCAGGTGTTTCATTGCCAATCCTGTTCAGGATCTGCGCAAATGACGATCCGCCCAGTTTATAGGTATCATTGGAAAGGTTGATGTAATAAATGGCACCGCCATTTTTTTGCAGTACAGGTTCTACCACCCGGGTAATGTCGTTACAGTTACCCGCTGCCGAAATGATCACCGTTCCTGGGGCAATAACGTCACCGTCTTTATACTTCTGCTTCATAGACAGGGAATCTTTACCCGTAGGGATATTGATACCCAGGCTGATGGCAAAATCAGAGCAGGCTTTTACCGCTTCGTATAACCTGGCGTCTTCACCTTCATTTTTACAGGCCCACATCCAGTTGGCCGAAAGCGAAACACTTTTCAACCCGTCCTTTAAAGGTGCCCATACAATATTTGAAAGAGATTCTGCAATGGCGATACGGCTTCCTGCACCTGCATCGATCAACGCAGACAAAGGGGCATGTCCTACAGATGTTGCAATACCTTCTTTTCCCTGAAAATCCAAAGCCATTACCCCGCAGTTGTTCAGCGGCAATTGCAGTGGGCCGGCACATTGCTGTTTGGCTACACGGCCACCCACACAACGGTCTACCTTATTGGTCAGCCAGTCTTTGCAGGCCACTGCTTCCAGTTGCAATACCTGTTCCAAATAGGTATTTAGCTGTGCAGCGTCATAAGTAACAGGCAGGTATTTCCTGTCTATCGTTTTATCTTCCATCACCACCTTTGGCGAGCTGCCAAACATATCCTTCAGCTCCAGGTCCATCGGTTTTACACCGGTAGAGGCCGATTCAAAAGTAAAACGATGATCGCCGGTAACCGTACCTACGGTATACATCGGCGAACGCTCACGGTCGGCAATTTTTTGCAAAGTATTGATGTGCTCCTGTCCGATAACCAGGCCCATACGTTCCTGAGATTCGTTGCCGATGATCTCTTTGGCCGAAAGGGTAGGGTCGCCCACAGGCAGTTTATCCAGGTCTATCTTTCCGCCTGTTTCTTCAACCAGTTCAGATAAGCAGTTTAAGTGGCCACCCGCACCATGGTCATGTATAGATATAATGTTGTTCTGATCGCTTTCTACCATACCGCGTACGGCATTGGCAGCTCTTTTCTGCATTTCAGGGTTTGAACGCTGAACGGCATTTAATTCAATTCCTGTACCCAGTGCGCCGGTATCAGCCGAGGATACAGCCGCACCGCCCATCCCGATCCTGTAATTTTCTCCGCCAAGGATCACAATTTTATCACCTTCAGCAGGCTTGTGTTTCTGTGCCTGACTGGCCTTGCCATAGCCTACGCCACCGGCAAGCATAATCACTTTGTCGAAACCTAGCTTGCGGTTATTTTCTTCATGTTCAAAAGTAAGTACCGAGCCGGTAATGAGCGGCTGGCCAAATTTATTCCCAAAATCGGTAGCCCCGTTAGAAGCCTTGATCAGGATATCCATTGGTGTCTGGTACAGCCATTGCCTTTCTTCCACGCCCTTTTCCCAGGGGCGGTTTTCTTCCAGTCTGGATAAGGCCGTCATGTAAACTGCGGTACCGGCAAGGGGCAAAGAGCCCTGTCCACCTGCCAGCCTGTCCCTGATCTCGCCACCCGATCCGGTAGCGGCACCATTAAAAGGTTCAACAGTAGTGGGGAAGTTATGGGTCTCAGCTTTTACGGAAATTACCGATTCAAAATCGCTTAGTGTATAATAATCTGGTTCATCGGCGCGTTTAGGTGCAAACTGCTGCACCTTAGGGCCTTTAATAAAGGCTACATTGTCTTTATAGGCCGATACAATATCATTGGGGTTTTCTTCTGAAGTTTTGCGGATCAGTTTAAAAAGTGAAATGGGCTGTTCAATCCCATCGATTACAAATTTGCCGTTAAAAATTTTATGGCGGCAATGTTCTGAGTTGACCTGCGAGAAGCCAAATACTTCTGAATCGGTAAGTTCCCTGCCCAGTCGGCCCGAGAGTTCGTTTAAATAAGCTATCTCTTCATCACTTAAGGAAAGTCCTTCCTGCTTGTTGTAAGCAGCAATATCGCTGATTTGCAGGATAGGCTCGGGTTTAATGTGAATGGTATAAATGTCCTGGTCCAGTTTGCTGTATTTCTGGGACAGCATGGGGTCATAATCAGAAAAATTCTCTTCTACCTGCTGAAATTCCTCGATACGGATAATTCCATGGATGTCCATATTCTGGGTAATTTCTACTGCATTGGTACTCCAGGGGGTAACCATTGCTGCGCGAGGCCCAACAAAAAAGTCATTTAATGTAGTTTCCTGTTGTAGTTTTGCGCCGCCAAACAGCCATTCTAGTTTTGTAATATCTGTAGTGCTCAGGTTTCGTTCTATTTGTAAGGCGAAAACCGTTTTGGATTGGCTTGAGAAGAAATAGATCATGCTTTTTTTTTGAAGATGCAAATTTAGCGTTAAAATTTTAAAAGCGCTATTATAGTGTACAATAAATTCATGTACAAAATGCAATAAAATCAAAGCAGGAACAGGTTGTTGTCAGGTACTTCCGCTGGTATGGTTGGTAACAGATTTTGTAATTAATAATAAATTAATAATATATCATTAGAATTTAATAAGGAGTATACAGGAATTTGTCCCTGTTAAGTCCCTGTTATCCCCCTGTTTTTTCCCTGTCGGTTCCCTGTAAATTATAAATAAACTATAAGGGAGTTCCCAATTTGGATGCTGTCAGACTTTAATTATTTAATTTTTAATTAAGTGTTGTTTTGTAAACAGAATAGGTTCAAAAACGGTACCAATATACTAATCTGGGATTTCTGTTATCTTTGTTGTCTGTACAAAAAATACATCTTTTAAAACCGCCCAGCTGTAAATGAAGAATGCTTTTAGATTTAAACAATTTGAAATTGACCAGACGGGTTGTGCCATGCGGATCAATACAGATGGGGTTTTACTTGGGGCGGTTGCCGGAAAAAATGAAGCGGCAAATATACTGGATATAGGAACAGGTACAGGGGTTATCGCCCTGATGCTGGCCCAACGCTTTCCAAACGCTTTGGTAGATGCGGTGGAAATTGATGAGCAGGCTGCGCTTACTGCTACAAAAAATGCTTTAAATGCTCCCTTTTCCGGAAGGCTAAAGGTATTGCATTCGGCTATTGAAGATTATTTGCCAGAAAAATATTACGATTTAATTGTTTCCAATCCACCATATTTTGTGAACGATCTTAAAAATCCTGAACACAGAAAAGGGGTAGCCAGGCATACCGATGCCCATTTTTTTGAGCAGTTGCTGGAGCGTGTGGCTGCTATGCTGAGCAGGGACGGCAGGTTTTGGTTTATATTGCCACTAAAACAGGCTCAAAATATCGTAGACATGGCCAAGTTTTACGGGTTGGGTATGGCCGTTGTGCTGCACATACATTCTGATGAAAATAAACCTGAGATCAGACAGATTGTCTGTCTTGATTATTCCGGACAGCCTGCACATCATCATAATTTATACATTTATGCCGGGAAGGGGCTTTATACCGACGCATATAAAGTATTGTTAAAAGATTTTTTTCTGGCATTTTAAAACAGACAAATGAAGAAAATAGGACTGATTTCTGATACGCATGGCTTTTTGGATGATGCGGTTTTTAAACACTTTGACGAATGTGACGAGATTTGGCATGCCGGGGATTTTGGACCGGGTGTGGCGGAGCGACTTGCAGCCTTTAAGCCTTTGAAAGGTGTTTATGGCAATATTGACGACAAAGAGATCCGCGCTGTCTACCCCGAGCACCTCCGTTTTAACTGTGAAAAGGTGGATGTATGGATGACGCATATTGGTGGATATCCGGGTAGGTACTCGCCGCTGGTAAAACCTGAAATTTACACTAAGCCTCCAATGCTTTTTATTTCCGGTCATTCGCATATTTTAAAAGTGATGTACGACAAAAAGATAAACTGTTTGCATATAAATCCCGGTGCAGCCGGAAATTCTGGCTGGCACCGAATAAAAACTTTAATTAGATTTTGTATTTCAGAAGAAAAAATACATACCTTAGTCGCCATAGAAATAGGTAATAGATAACGTATAAAATACACTAAGTATATGTCGGGCATAAAAACACTAGGACAATTTATTATTGAAAAACAGTCTGATTTTCCTTATGCAAAAGGAGAACTCTCCAGGTTGCTCAGAGATATCGGTATAGCTGCTAAAATTGTAAACAGAGAGGTGAACAAAGCCGGTTTGGTTGACATTCTTGGTGATGCGGGCACAGTAAATATACAGGGAGAGGGACAGCAAAAGCTGGATGTATTTGCCAATACGCAATTTATAAGTGCATTGACAAGTGGGGGTGAATGTTGTATTGTGGCTACTGAAGAGGAAGATGAATTTGTACCTATTGATTCTCCGGTGTCTAAAAATGCCAAATATATTGTATGTATCGATCCGCTGGATGGCTCATCAAATATAGATGTGAATGTTGCTGTTGGAACTATTTTTTCAATCTATAGGCGTAAATCTGTAGATGGGGTGGCTACGCTTCAGGATGTATTGCAGAAAGGTACGCAGCAGGTTGCTGCGGGCTATGTAATTTACGGTTCCTCTACCATGATGGTTTATACTACAGGAAAAGGAGTGAACGGTTTTACTTTGGATCCGTCCATTGGCGAGTTTTGCTTGTCTCATCCCAATATGAAAATACCGGAAAACGGGACCATCTATTCCATTAATGAGGGTAATTATGTCCACTTTCCGGAAGGGGTAAAAAAATACATTAAATATGCACAGGTTGAAGATAAATTGACCAGCAGACCATACACTTCCAGGTATATTGGTTCTATGGTGGGCGACATCCACCGGAACCTGATCAAGGGAGGGATTTACATTTATCCTACTACTTCAAGCTCTCCGAATGGGAAACTGAGGTTATTGTATGAGTGTAATCCAATGGCTTTTATTGTAGAGCAGGCCGGGGGGGTAGCCTCTGATGGCTTTAACAGGATACTGGATATTGAACCTACTGAACTGCACCAGCGTACTTCTATCTTTATTGGTTCTCCTGCAATGGTTAAAGTTGCAGAGGACCTGATGGTTGAGTTTTCATCTGAAAAAAACAATACTATGGTTAATGGCAGTGCTGTTAATGGAAAACTGCAGGAACTGGGGGTTGTGAGGGGTATTGATTAAATAAGGTTCGGCTGACCCGATTTAAAGCAATGATGCACTGTTTTTTTCTGCTTCAAATGGGCCGTCGATAGCCAATGCTGCCCTGTTTTTTGAGGCTGCAACGGCCAGCTGGTCACATCTTTCATTTTCAGGGTGGTTGTTATGCCCTTTTATCCATACAAATTTAACGTGGTGCAGTTTATAGCTATTTAAGAACTGCATCCAGAGGTCTTTGTTCTTTTTTCCTTTAAAGCCTGTTTTTACCCAGCCAAATACCCATTTTTTTTCTACAGAATCGATTACATATTTAGAATCAGAAAATACAGTTACTTCTTGTCCGGGTGTTTTTAATGCATTTAAACCTACAATAACAGCCATCAGTTCCATTCTGTTATTGGTGGTTAAACGGAAGCCTGCACTCAGTTCCTTATAGTGGTTACCTGAGCGTAAAATCACACCGTATCCACCTGGTCCGGGATTTCCGCTGGCCGCTCCGTCTGTATAAATTTCTATCATAACTTGAGCAAATCTAGCTTTTTAACCCATAAAAGCAATTTCTGAGCAATAATTTATCCTATTGTAGAAATTCAATTGGTTGAGATTTAAAGGATTAAAAAAAATGTATGGGGCAATGATTAAAAATATTTGAATAAAATGTTTTTAATCGTACTTTTGTAGCGTTGAAAAACACATGGTGGTTTTAGCTCAGTTGGTTAGAGCATCGGTTTGTGGTACCGAGGGTCGTGGGTTCGAGCCCCATATTCCACCCAAGTTTTTAAAGCAGCTCTGAAAAGAGCTGCTTTTTTTATTTAAGTTTTTTTTAGCGCTTCAAATTTGGCTATCACTGAACCTTAATGGTAACTAAATTCGTCATCCAAGCATAACTAAATGCCCAACGTGAGCCGTAAACTCCGATGTTTACTGTATAACGACCGGCTTTTTGGGGCGACCAAGAGAAGAGTAGTTGTTTGGGTTCGGCAGAGCTGAAATTCAGGCCTTCTGCATGTTGCTTATATACACTTTTACCACTTTCGTCCCATATTTCCATTTCTATAAGGCTATTTACTATGTCTTTGCCTTCATCAACTATTGTAATGTCAATTGGAATCTTCAGGTCTCCAGCAGCAACTTTTTCTGGAACTTTAACCCGTATATTGAATGGTGGCAATGTCAATTTCGGATTCAAGATACCAGCTGCTTTTATTGCCAGCGATTCTAATGGTCCGTTATCCAAATTACTAAGAATAATTAATGTCAGCCCTTCATCTGGAAACCGTTCATAGTCCGAACGGAATCCTGGGTATTGACCGTCGTGATGAATGCGTGTTGTTCCGACAAAGGGTTCTGCATACCAGCCAAGTGCATAATTAAGTAGCACTCCGTTATTTAGCCTGGCGGGCTTCCAGAGTAAACTTTTACGCTCCGGAGATAGTAAATGGGTGGTGTCAAGAAAATTATCCCATTTAACCATGTCATTGATGGTTGATACAAAAGCACCACTAGGACGGACAGCGATCCATTTTTCTGTATTGACCAATCCTTGCTTGGTATAATTGTATCCTGCAACGCGACCAGGGATTATTTCGGAAACCGTTCCTGTACGTGTTTTGGTCATGTTGGCGGGGATAAATAGTTTATTGATAATGAAAGTATCCCAAGGGCTGCCACTCACACGGGTGATGATCTCTGCCAGTATAAAATAGCCTGCGTTTGAATAAAGCCACTTATCCCCTGGCTGAGCATTTAGGGGGATGGTATACATGGATTTGATCACATCCATAATTGCTTGCCGATCATAAGGATGATAATTTTCGGGATCTCTGACCAACCCAGAGGTATGGGTTAGGAGTTGGTAGATGGTCATCTTATTTAAAGGGTCAGGGAGTTCCGTAATATATTTGACGGCAGGATCTTGTAGTGAAAGCCGGTTCTCTTGTTCGAGCAGCAGGATTGCAAATGAAATAAATTGCTTGCTTAGTGAAGCGATCATGAAAACACTTTCGTCAGTAAGGGGTGCACCACTTTCTACATCGGCTATTCCATAAGTTTTAATTTTTGCCAAATGTCCGCGTTTGAGGACTCCAATGGCAAGCCCGGGTGTATGTGTATCTGCCATCCATTTTTTGATAAGGCTGTCCATCCGAATGTGAGTCAATACATTGTTTTCTTGTGCTGCTGCGCTGCAACTAAAAAGTACGACGAGTGAGAAGGTTAATAGCTGTTTCATCATATAGTTGTTTTACGGTTGAACATGAACTGCAACAGAAACTTCGTTTTTGGGTAATTCAACTAAACGACATACAAAAAATAAAAAGGTGACAACAACTATCTATAAAAATCATCTTTTTTAATGATTGCTACAGTCTTTAGGCTAATCTACTTTTATATCATATTATTTTTTTCAATTAAAAAATTCAACCTATATGAAAACATTAAAATATAACACATTTGCAACAGCATCGGGTATAGCATTTGTGCTGTTCCTACTTGCATTGTCTTCTTGCAAAAAAGAGAATGGCACTCCCATTACTGATCCAACACCAAAAGATACTACACTTAAAGTAGCTTCTTTATCTGCCACCACCTTACACTATGGCGACACGCTTAGCATTACTGGCAGCAATTTTTCTACTGTAGTCCTTAATAATACCGTTACTATTAATGAGGTGGCAGCCACTTTGCAATCAGCCACGGCTACACAGCTGAAGATAATTGTTCCTGCTGTGGGAGCTGTTAGCGGTGAAGTAAAAATAAAAACAGGCAA
The DNA here is from genome assembly GCF_000023825.1 of Pedobacter heparinus DSM 2366. Lineage (NCBI taxonomy): Bacteria > Pseudomonadati > Bacteroidota > Sphingobacteriia > Sphingobacteriales > Sphingobacteriaceae > Pedobacter > Pedobacter heparinus. The sequence continues at coordinate 3,540,640 of NC_013061.1, read as the reverse complement.
CCAGACTGTGAGTGGTGGCAACATTACTTATGTGCCTGATGTATTTGTAGCTGGTTCTCAGGATAATGGCGCACACCCTTTGGCTACCTATTGGAAAAACAGCACTGCTGTTAAACTAAGCACAGAAGAATCAGCATTGAGTTCAATTTTTATAAATGGCAATGATGTGTATGCAGCAGGATGGGAAAGGACTAACAATTTACAATTGGCCAATTATTGGAAAAATGGCACTAAAACCACGCTTGGTACCGGCGCATCTGCTGCCAATAGCATTTCTGTAAACGGTAACGATGTGCATGTTGGCGGCTGGGAAATCATCAACGGATTTGACCTTTCCCGGTACTGGAAAAACGGGACAGGTACAACCATAAGTGTTAATGATCCCATTGTATCGCAGATCGTTACCGGTAATGGCTCTTGTACAGGAATTTATATAAATAACAACAATGTTTATGCTGTTGGAAGTTATCGCAACTCACAGGGGAGGTTTTCGCCCTGGGAATTTACTAACGGGACAATACCAGCTAATACCATTCCCAATAACGATAAGCATTGCTTTGCCAATGCAGTTTTCGCAAGCGGAAGCGATAAGTATGTGGCAGGCAACCAAAACAATGCAACAACAGGCTTGGCTATGGCTACCATCTGGAAAAACGGAACCGCTACAACACTAACCGCAGGTACGGCTTCGGTAGGCGTGGCAACCGCTGTTTTCGTAAAGGGAAACGATGTATATGTGGCAGGATATGAACAGGAAAATTATTATGGTGGCGGGCCAACTTTTGCAAAATATTGGAAAAATGGGGTAGCAGTAAAATTATCAACAACATCATCTAGTGCTACAGGTATTGCGGTTTTTGGTAATGATGTTTATGTATCGGGATGGGAAAACAACGGAGCATACAATGTAGCAAAATACTGGAAAAATGGAGTGGCTGTCAATTTGGGAAATACCACACTGAATTCATCAGGTAATGCTATTGTTGTGCGATAAACAAGGCGGCCAATTAAAAGTTTAAAGTGGCTGTAACTGATGTCATTGATCTGGCCAGCTTGTAGTTACAAAAAAAATCATCTTTTTTAATGATTGACCATTTTTTTATATCAACCTACTTTTATATCACAAAATTAAAAAACAAGGATAATCCGCCAGGGTTTAAAATGGCTTTTTAAAAAGAACAAAATATGAAAGCACTAAAAAAAACGCTACTATTATTTGCTGTTATCATGACAACAGCGACATCGTACGCGCAAACAATCACTATTTACGGTAAAGTAACAAAAGGGGATGGCAGCCGTATTAAAGGCACATCTGTAATGAAAATGTATGAAGACCAGATCATTGTTGTAAATTATACGGGCGGGTCTGATCATACAGCCTCAATAGAAATAGAAGTGCCAACCAGTGCTTGCATTGCAGATTTCAGGAACCTCATCATTGCCACACCACAACAAACTGTAACTGCAAAGCCAGCAGTTAGTACTGCTGTTAAACCATTAAACACAACCATATTGTCAAGTCCTGGAAAAATAGCTACTCAGTCGCTGCAAACATTTCCAATATCAAAAATTGATATATCGGTAACCAATAGGGTTGGCAACAATATGCCTACGCTGGCTCGCCAAATAATTCTGGAAGATGTAAAAGTGGAGAGCTGTACAGACATTGTGGCAAATAATACCAGCAAAATAAAGCTAAAAGCCAATCGCATTGGCTGGATCTATTACAGTCCAGATGCCAAAGGCAATATAAAAATTTCTAGCAAATCTGGTTGGGATACCATTCAGGGGACAGCATGGACAAATTTTTAAAGGCAAAAACAATCCTTTGTTTACCTAATGCTTAATTAAATTTATACCTAAACCAAATTCAAGCGATGAAACGAATAGGTCTATTAATCTTTACCACGTTAATTGCAACGATTGCTTTTTCACAAAGGCCATCTAAAGAGCAAATGGAGGCAGATAGGAAGCGATTGACTGAAGCCATGCAAAAACTCAATGAAAAGACTTCTAAAATGGATCCCAAGGTAAAAAAGGGATATGACAGTCTGCTCAATCAATATGGTGTGGGACAAAAGATGGACAATGCCATAAAACAGGTAAACGAAGGTGGGCCAACAAAAAGTGGCGGTGTTGCCAACGGTCTTATTCCTGCAAAAGACACCAAAGCCATTGCTGGTATTGCTGCTACACCTTCCAGAGTAAACATGGGTGCATTTATCGGCAATACAGGAAATACAACTTTTGCGGCTGTACTTCCTGTTGCAAAAAATAAAGCCAACAATATCTATAAAGACCTGCAACAAAAAGGAGCAAGCATTGATGAAATGGGCAATGCTGCTGCCGCATTATGGGTGGGTGGCCGTACACAAATCGCATTGAGCTTGATGGCACAGGTATGTAAAGATGATGCCAATAACACTGATAATTTGAATAACTATGCAGCTATGTTAACGATGACTGGGGCTCCTGAAATGGCAATCCCTCTTCTCAATAATCTCAATGGACAATTTAAAAAGAATAGTACAATACTCAACAACCTCGGTCAGGCATGGTTTGCCTTAGGTGATGTGGACCAAGCCAAAAAATACCTGGATACCACACTTGCACTTGCCGCATCACACTCGCAGGCCAACCAAACGATGTGTTTGATTGCTCAAGGGAATGGTAATAAAACAGTAGCCATTGCGGCAGCGAAAACTGCTTTCAAACAAGGGTATAGTGGTACAAGAGCAGATCTGTTGAAAAATTTAGGCTACATCCCCGGCATCGGTGATTACAACAATTTTCCACTTGCAAATAAAAATGATGATTTACTTAACCTCGGAGGTTTTGCCATGCCTGCCTTTCCAAAATCAGTAGCAGAATGTAAGGCGATGGACCCAATATGGAAACAATTTCGTGCTGATATTGACCAACGACTAAAAGCATTGCAGAAAACCAGCGATGCGTCAAAAGAGCAAATGCTGAATCAATTAGAGCAACAAAAAAAGCAATTTATGGATGTCATGAACAAAACCTTAGCAAACCCCGGTTCTGTAAGCCAGAGTGAAGCCATGAAAATTGTGGCTGCACCCATGTATGCAAAGAAAATGAATGCAAAAGAAAACGTAGTGTTACAAAACCTGCAACAAAAAAAACAGGCTGCCGCTCAAAGTATCAAGGAATATATGAATGGCGAAGGCGGTGCTTTAAAGAAAAAATACGACGACGCAATGGTTGTTATTAATAAAAAAATGGCCGACGTGGGTGAAGGCGGGAATACCACACTGGACATGATCTGCAGGGAATCGGTAAAAGCATCGGATGCATTTTTAAAACCATACAATACCAAATTGGAAGGGCTGTATAATGATTACCTGGCTGCCGATAAACAACTGCTAAATGAAATGGCTTACTCATCCCTTTATACCACCTATCCAAAATTATTACCTGGCATCAACGCAGGCTTGCAGGCGCAGTGGTTAAAAGACCTTAGTTTAACGCAAAACGGCGGATTCAACTTTGCCAACATTTTAAAATACGATTGTGTGGACGATGCAGAAGGTAAAGGTGGTCGGTTAACGCAGTTCAAAGACCCAAACTGTAGCATCAACAGTGAATTTGGAAGCTCAAAACTCGGCTTCACGATGACGCTTACCTGCAGTGGCTTAACCACCACCGTTAATGCAGGCGTAATCAGCGGCACTTTAAATCAAGATTTAGATCATGCAGGTTTTGGCGATTCCTTTAAGAATTGCACAGTTAGCATTGGACCTAAAGTAAGTGCCGGCGGCAAATTGGGGCCATTACAGGCAAGCGTAAGCGCTGGTGTAGGTGCAGATATTGAAATTGACAGAACAGGTGTAACCGATGTAGTGGTAGCGGGAGGTGTAGAAGCTGCAGCAGGAGTTGGCCCTGCTGGGGCAAGCGCAGGTATGGAAGGAAGAATGAGCCTTAATAGTGGCTCAGGCTCACTAAACGGAACAGGTATCTTTAAATAAATAAACAACAAACCATGAAACAGTTTTTGATCTTTTCAGTAATAGTATTGGGAAGCATTGCAGGTTTTTCGCAAGGAATAAAAAAAATAGCTGATCCATTAACGCCCTGTGGTTCACGTGCAGAAGTTGACGCTATGCCCGGTATTTATACCGACCACAACAATACAATATATGGCTTCAGTTTAAAAGGCACGCCCGCCGAAAAAACTACGATGATGAAAAACCTCATCGCAGCAGAAAAACTGGAAGAAGCCAGCCGTAAGGATTTTAAGTTGACGGGATGTGCCGCCAGAGTAAGTTTTGCCAGGCATGGCAGCAGCAATTACGGCAAAAATGTTTACGCCAGCTATGGGTACAGCATGGGTGTATATGCTTTTGTCTGCAATGTTAACCAACACGCCAGCAAAATCGTAGATGAATACAGAACGGTTTTCAGGGTTGAGTTCAATCCTTCTATAATGCCGGGGGGCGTACATGCTGTAGGTACAGGCGAGTTCAATATGAAAAATGGGAATCCGATGTACGAAATTCCTGTACAAGCAAAAGTGGGCCCCAACTTTGAAAAAGACAAAAGCAACAATCCCAGCCGCGTATCACAATATATTTCAGAAGCAACGCTGATGGTTGCCCGCTCTGATAACTATAAAGATTTTCATAGCGATTTTTTAAAACTCAACAATGGCAATGGCTATGTTGAGCACTGGGAAATGGGCGGCAGGTATGATAATCACGGACCCAATTCGTATCAATTTATAGATCGTCGTTATTTCCTCACCAAACCGGGAGTGCCTTTACTGATCCCCGTTAGCCGCAAGCAATACCTGCAGGATATGCTGGAATATTTTGAAATTGAAAAAGCCAATTTTGAGTACGACAACGCGGAAAAAATTAAAAATATAGGAAATAATACTTCTGAATCTGCAAAAAGAACAATGGCAGCTTTGGAAGCAGATAAACTTGCTTACCCCAAGATATATGAAGCAAAAAAAGCAAAAGTGAATGATCTGCTTGTCAAACAAAAACCGGAATGGTTACAAAAACCGGCAGTGGTAGATCAGGATAGATTGCTAAAAGATGCAAATAAAATCTTGGAAGCTTTGGGTAGGTTTTATGATGCAGAAGGAGAGTATAAAAGTGCCCTGTATGTTTTAAACCCAGCCTATTTTGTTTCCAATAACGGGCAGGCTGCAAAACCTTTGTTGATAGAAGTACAGTTTCGGTATGAAATCACTAAAGATTATGGCTACTCTTCAAGGTTGTTTAACAATTGGGAACAGCATTTTGATATTGGTGCATTGAAAAAAATGTTGGAATAATTATCTAACATCAAATTCAACCCATGAAACGAATATATACATTGATCATTGCTATTTTAGTAACTGCATTCTTTGGGTTGGCCCAACAAGTGCGTGCACAATCTTGCCAGTCATCAAAAGATCTGGAAAACCTTCCTGGTAAACTCTTCCACAAAATAGTTCGAATTACCTACCAAAACCAAACCTGCCGTCAATCTTTATCATAATTTGGGAAATTAATATTTTTTTTATGATGCAGTAAGTAGTTTCCTATTCAAAGCTGTCCTTAACGTATAAGCTAATGTTTGTAATCAACAATAAATTGGTATGATCAAAGGTTAAGTATGAAAAAATTAATACCATCAATATTATTGCTGTTCAGTTACAGTATGCTTTATGCCCAGGACCGGAAAATAACCCTTAATTTAAAAGATAAGTCTATTTTAACGCTTTTTAAGGAAATCCAGTTGCAGAGCGGGTACAACATCGTTTTTAGCGACGAGATAGTTTCAGATACAATGCTTGTTTCTATTTATGCATCACGTTTGCCGGTTTCCAAAGTATTGGATAGCACCCTTTCAAAAAAACAGCTTTTTTATCGCCTGCTCTCCGACAGGATGATCGTAATTGGAAGCATCATGCTTTTGAAAAAGGAAGATTTAGATACACGAAGCACCTTGTTGTCCGGTACCATTGTTAATTCCGAAGACCATGCCGTTCCATTCGTTACCATAGGGCTCTTTGATGGTGCAATGCAGATAAATGGTGCTATTGGTGGTGAGCATGGCAATTTTCAATTTAGGCATACACTTAAGGCCAACAAAGCGTATACATTAAAAATATCTTCTCTTGGTTATGAGGGCCTAAACCTGAATTTTTCTCTTACCGGGAATGAATTGCAGTTAAAGGAATTTGCAAAGTTTAAACTAAAGCCAAAAGCCAGGCAGCTAAAGGAAGTAACTGTTAGTGGAGATCAGAAAGTAATAGAAGTGGATGGAGGGAATATTGTATTTAATGTTTCGAAAAGCATTAGTGCGCATGGGTTAAATGGACTCGAATTGTTGGGCAGGGCACCTGGAGTAACAGTAGGAACGGATAACAATGTTTCGCTTAATGGCAAATCCGGAACATCGATACTTATAGATGGAAAACAGACCTACCTCTCCGGCAAAGAGATAGCCGAAGTACTGAGATCGATGTCGTCATCGGATATCAAATCGATAGAGATCATCAGCAGCCCTAGTGCAAAATATGATGCTGCCGGCACGGCTGGGATCATTAATATCAAAACTTTGAAATCTGTTATTCAAGGTTTCAACGCTGGTTTTACAACAGGTTTCAGTTATGGGCTGAACCTGAGGAGTAACCAGGATTTGTCTGTAAGCTACAGAAAAAACAAAATAAATCTCTATGGAGGCTACAGTCATTTTATAGGCCACTATTCCTATTTGTATGGGGCGGATAGACTTCAGGAAGGGAAGTTCTTCAATAGTTTTACCGATGATACCGACAAACGTAATAGAATGGGTTCCAGGCTTGGGGCCGATTTTGCCATTGACAAAAATCAAACAGTGGGTGTATTGCTAAATGGAAATTTTATTTTTGGAGGAGGGATTACTGATACCAGAACTGAAATTGGTGCCGCAGCAACCACTGAAGTAGATCAGGTGCTTACCGCCATAAACGATTATTATTCTCAACAAACGCAAAGATATAATGTGAACCTAAACTATAAATACGAAGATACTTTAGGTAGAATAATCAATTTTGATGCGGATTATGGCGATTTTACTAAAAGAGCGGGCAATCTGCAATCTAACAGGTATACCGCAATAAATAATGTGGTGCTGAGCGACAATCTGTACCGGTCATTAAATGGAATTGATATCGGTTTAAAAGCTGTGAAACTAGATTACACAACTAATCTTTGGAAAGGGAAACTGGAAACCGGAGCTAAGTATTCATCAGTGTCGGCTGGAAATGATTCCAGATTTTTAGAGGTTCAGGCAAACAGTGAGGTTCTAGACCCATCACGATCAAACAAATTTGTCTATATTGAAGAAATTGCAAGTGGTTATCTCAACTACAAAAGGGATTTGCATAAATGGCAGCTTCAGGCAGGGCTAAGGGTAGAAAATTCTGCTTCAGAAGGAAAACTTGAGGTCATTTCCCCTATTTCGGAAAATGCAAAATCAATCCGCAGAAATTACACCAATCTATTCCCTTTCTTTTCCGCAAGTATAAAACCATCGGCATCGCACACCTTTTCCATCAGTTATTCCAGAAGGATTGACCGCCCTGCTTATCAGAACCTGAACCCATTTATTTACTTATTAGACGAGCTATCTTATTGGCAGGGAAATCCTTTTTTGCAGCCACAATTGAGCCATCGGGCTTTGCTTCAATATGTATATAAAAGCGCTACTATTTTAGGGTTAAGCTATACTTATACTGACAATTTCTCTGTAGAGGTTACAGACACTGTCGATCAAACTAGAATTGTAATGGTTCCCCGTAACCTGGGTGTACAAAAACACGTGGCCTTAACACTTACGCAAACCCTGGTGCCATACAAGTGGTGGAACATAACTTTTAATGGGGCATTGTTCCAAATTTACAATGACATCGACTTTGGGGCAGGTAGAACGCTAAAACTCAGACAAACAGCAGCCAGGTTGAACCTTCAGCAAACTTTTAAATTACCACATCGCTTCAATGCCGAGGTAGTAGGGTTCTACAATTCAAAACGTTTGGCCGGAGCCAATCAATTTGCCCGGGCAACAAGCCAGCTGGATCTGGGTTTACAGCGCAGTTTTATAGATAACAAGGCTACTTTAAGGCTGGTTTTTAGTGATATTTATAAAGGAAGCAAGGCCAGTTCGACACAAAGTGTAGCTGGATTATTTATCCACAACTATAGTTATTATGAAACCAGGCAGATAAAACTAAATTTCAGCTACAGGTTTGCTACAGGAAACTCGAAAGGGCCAAGGAGCAGGAGTTCCGCATTGGAAAATGAAAATGGCAGGATTAAATAAGCAGTTTCGGGAAAACTGATCAAAGAAATTAAATCAGGCCCAGCTTTATAGCCTTGCCAATTAGCATAGCTGTATTTTTTACATTAAATTTTTCTATCAGGCTTTTGCGATGCGTGTTTACCGTTGGAATGCTGATGAAAAGTTTTTCTGCTATCTCGGCATTGGTTAGCCCTTCAGCAATTAACAACAGCACTTCTTTTTCTCTTCGGGTAATCAGGAGCTGATCAGGTGCCGGTATTCGCAATGAACTAAAAGCTTCCTGACTATAATATACTTTGCCTTTTGAAACGGCATTTATGGCTTCCAGGAGTTCTTCTTTGGTCGCATTTTTTAACACATAGCCTGATGCACCGTTATCTATCATGTTTTTGATAATAGCCTGCTGGTTAAATGTACTTAGCCCAAGCACTGCTACAGAAGGATATAGTTGTTTAACTTCCTTACATAGATCTATTCCACTTTTATCCGGAAGATTTACATCCATTAATATCACATCAGGTTCGTGTAACTTAAGAAAACTCAGGCAGGATGCCGCATTGGTAGCATGGCCCATCCAATCAAGCGTTTTTTCATTTTGCAATAAAGAACGAATGCCCTCTATCACCATATAATGATCATCTACTACAAAAATGCCTACTTTCATCGTCATCAGTTAACTATTAATTTCTATCATTACTGAAGTGCCCTTGCCAGGGGCAGATTGCAAATCTATTCTGCCTTTTAAAAACTCCACACGGTTTTTTATATTCAGCCAGCCCATCCCGTCAGATTTTTTTAATAGATCGGTATCAAAGCCATTTCCATCATCCTCTACGGTAATAGCTAATAATTTCCCTTGATTGGATTGATGAAGTTGAACCAGTATATTTTTTGCATGAGCATGTTTAATTGCATTGTTTAATAATTCTTGTACAATACGGTAAATGGTAACAGAGATTGTTTGCGGTATATCTGCCTCATGTACCCCCACCGATTGATAGTTTACACGTAATACACCATTGCGATCAATTTCAGTACAAAACTCCATTAATGCCGTATCAAGGCCGTATTTTAATAAAATTTCGGGCATCATATTATGCGCTACACGCCGCATTTCCTTAATGGAACTATCCAGCATATCCATACTTCTTTCAAAAGCGTTAACATTATCGGGCGTCATTACCATATTCTCCTTCATATTACTTAATGAAAATTTTATTCCGCTCAACATCCCGCCAAGCCCATCATGCAGGTCTTTGGCTAGTCGGGTGCGTTCCTGCTCTTCGCCTTTTAGCACCGCTTCAGTGGCCATAAGTTGTTTTTCAGTTTCTAATTCATCTATTTTGGCTTGTTGTAATTTTCGCCTGTTCCTGTAATTCCGGTAGCTAAGTAAAGAAATAGAAAGCAAGGCTAGGGCACCTGCAAATAAGAAATAAATCAGGTTGTTTTTTTGTCGTAGTTGCGATTGCTGCAATTTTATTTGTGCTTCTTTTCTTGAGGTTTCAAATTTTTTTTCGGTGAAAATGGTATGTTTTGTTATGGCCGTATTTAACAAGCTATCATTAAACATTTCTGATTTGTTATAATAAAAGTAACCCTGCTGCGGTTCCTGTCGGGCGTAGTATAAGCTTGAAAGCAAGGGGTATAGCTTTTGTTTTAAGTTTGGTATATTGTATTGTTGAGTTAAGCGAAGTGCAGAGTCGGCGTATAACTGCGCAATCGCATTGTTCTTTTTCAGCAGGTAATAATAGGCCAGTCCGTATTGTGCTAATCCTTCTTGTTCATGCCAATCATTCGCTTTGGAAAGTTTAAGTGCTTTGGTTACATAGGGTTTTATGCTGTCTGTTTGTTGCGACCGAAGTGCAATTAAGGCAAAGTTTAGTGCTGCTGCTGTCTGTATTTGTTTGTTTCCGCTTGCATTTGACAAAACCACAGCCTTGTTTAAGTAATATTTGGCGGAGTCGTACAGTTTTAACTCAATATAATTTAATCCCAGATTGCTTAATGCTTCTTGTAGCGATGTTTTATCTTTTGATTTTGCAAGAATATCAATAGCTAACAAGCCATTATTTGCTCCTTTTCTGTACTGATGCATGGAATTATACAGCAGTTGGAGTAAATTATAAATATTACCATTGTATTTATGCTGATTGTTTCTGATCAATATATCTCTTGCCTTTTCAATTTGATTTACGGCACTTTGGTAATCTTCGATTAACGAATATGCAATACCGGCATTTAGCATGCTACGGGCAAATTCGGTAGAGTCGGCATTTTTTTTAGCATACTCCACAGCTTCCAAAGCTAACTCTAGTCGATCATCAAATTTCCCATTTAAATAGAGTACATTAGCATAATTGCTATAATAGTCCAGTATCCCTTGCTTATAATTTAGTCTTCTACTTAAAACTTCAGCTTTACGGCAAAATTTTTCTGCCTCTTTTAAATTGCTATTTAGATATTGGTCGGCCAGTGCATAATACAGTTTTACCTTATTGGTGTCATTCTGTATCACTTTAATTTTCTTTAAAAGGCTGTCTACTTTGTCAACCTGAGCATTACATACAAAACAGGTTATAACTGAAAAAAATAGCAACGTTAATTTTCTCATACCCTAATTTACATTTTTCTAACTGCAAATTAAATACAGACCTGGCCTGTTTTATATCCTCTTTTTTAATGATTTTTTAGATGCATACCTATAAAAATCATCTTTTTTAACGATTGACCTGCAAGTATTTCCAGGCTACTTTTAGAAAAAAATAAAACTATGAAAAAAGTAATTTTTATCCTTTTCCTTACCCTTGGTGCAGGAGGGATAGCACAAGCACAGGTTTTGAGTAAACTTAAAGCAAAAGCAAAAGCCGCTACAGAAAATTCAGTTGACCGCTCAACCGACAAAGTTGTAGATAAGGCTGTAAATAAAACCGCAGACAATGTTACAGATAAAGCATTAAACAAAGCAGGGGAAAAATTGACCAATCTATTTAGAAAGAAAAATAAGAAACACACCGACACCCTACCATCTATAGTTCCCGATTCAAACAGAAATCCAGTCGAACCCGGGAAACCATGAAAAACTGATAAGCTTGCTCAATATGCCTGATTATCCCCAGATCTCGTTTGCAGCAGTAAGAATTATGGGCATACCATTAGTGATCATAATGGTATGCTCATGCTGGGCTACATACCCACCACGGTTTCCTATCAAGGTCCAGCCATCTTCCTGCTGTTCTGCATAGCTGGAGTCTGTAGCAATAAAAGTCTCAATCGCTACTATAGAATTCTTTTTGAAACGATCGGTATTGTACCTGTCATAACAGTTCAATATATCATGAGGTTCTTCATGCAGGCTTCTTCCTACACCATGCCCTGCAAGGTTCTTGATCACTTTGTAACCTGCTTGTTTGGCCTGCATTTCTATCAATTTACCAATATCTGCAATTCTTACACCGCCCTTAATCTGAGCAATTGCTTTTTTCAAAATTTGTTTGGACACATCAACCAGGGGTTGTAGCTTATTTAAATCACGACCAAGTATAAATGAGCCGCCATTATCTGCCCAAAAACCGTTTAGTTCTGCCGAGACATCAATATTGATCAGGTCCCCTTCATTCAAAATCTTAGCCTTGGTTGGAATACCATGCGCCACCTCATTGTTTACACTGATGCAGGTCCAGCCCGGAAAACCATAGGTTAGCCTGGGGGCAGATTTGGCACCCAGCTGATTCAGGATATTACCGCCAAAGTCGTCCAGCTCCTGGGCCGACATGCCTGGTGCGGCGTACTCCCGCATTTGCTTTAATGTTTCTGCAACAGCATTGCTTACCTGTTTCATTCCAAATAATTCTTCCTGCGATGTGATTGACATGGTATTCTTTTTGCACAAATATAAGTATTTTAAAGCGGTTGTCCTTTAATTTCCCTTACTTCAACCTTATTGTCAAGTGGTTTTAAGCTATTCAGATAAGTATAAATGGCAGCCAGGTCCTGCTGTGTCATTCCGGCATACATGGTCCATGGCATTGGGGTATTGAGTTCGTTCCTGCCCATGCCTGGCAGTTTAACGGTACTGTCTGCATACATTTTAAATCTTTGTACAAACATGGTTTTGCTCCAGTTGCCCAAACCATTTACCTTATGCATGGTAATGTTTGGCGAGCGCATAATTCCTGCAGGCTGTATAAATTCCATACCACCCCCAAATTCAGAACCAGGTACAATATTGCCTTTATCCATTTTACTATGGCAATCTACACAACCAGCGGCATTTACCAGGTAAGCGCCATATTTCAGGCTATCGCTTGCATCAGGCTTTTTTTGAAAGTCGGCCGCTTTTGGTAATGTTTTATTGATCAGGCTTACCGGAAAATTTAGTTCTGTATTTGGTACCTGGCTTTTTATAGGTTGCAGACTGCGGATGTAAGCAATAATGCTATAAATATCTTCTCTGTCCATTTTTCCGAAGCGGCTGTAACCCATTAATGGGAACAAAGCTTTTCCGTCTTTATTTACACCGGTGGTTACTGCTTTTAATATTTCCCCGTCAGTCCAGCTACCCAGGGCATGCGGGGTAATGTTGGCCGCGTAAATTTTGCCGGGGAAACCCATGTTTTCATCGAAAACTTCGCCACCCTGACCTATAGTACCGGCAACCGGAGGACCCGAAAATAAACTCCAGTTGCGGCTGCTGTGACAGTCCATACAGGCTGTAACATGATTGGCCAGGTAACGGCCCCTTTCCAACCGCTCAGGGGTCACTTCAATTTTTACTGCTGGTGCCTTTCCGGTATCGGGTAGGGCAACATTTACATAGAAGCCTGCAGCAGTGGCAATAACAATCACAAAAAGGACAATTAGCCCTAATATTTTTAAAATTTTCATTAAATGTGTTTAATTTGGTAGTTTCTTATTGCTTTTAAATTTAAATTTAAGTTTAAAGTTCAAAAGTGGCAAGGATTATTCACAATCATGCAATAGTGTAGACGGAAACATTAATTTCGTCGACTAATGGTTAAGTTTGTTGGTGTTGCGGGCAATTATATTGCCTTGTCTATCCATTGCCGGCCTTCGGTAAACCTGGTTACCACCATAGAAGCAACCGTATCGCCGGTAGCATTGAGCAGGGTAGCCATGGGATCAACCAATGTGCCAATGATCATTGCAGGAGGGAGGGCCTCAATCGGTAGTCCGTAGGCCGAGATGAACAGCAGTTCGCCTACATAACCACCATTTGGGATACCGCCTTCTACCACACTTACCAGCACTGTCATACCCAGTGCAAGCACAATGGCATCGGCCGTATCAAAGCCTTTACCAAATAAGGCAAAAACAACCGCCATTTTAACAATAGAGGAGATGCTGGAGCCATCTTTATGCAGGGTTGCGCCAAGGGGAATGGTTACATTGGCGATGTATTCAGGGATGCCCATTTTTTTTGCGGCATCCAGGTTGGAAGGTATAACAGCAATACTGCTGCAGGTGCCTACTGCCGTTGCAGAAGGAATAAGGTTATTTTTCCAGTACCTTCTGATGCCTTTGATGCCGCCCGCTACAAAGGCGTATACACTGAACATGACCACGAAATAAAAAGCCCCAAAGCCATAGTACAGGCCCAAAGACTTGGCATAGGTGCCAAACAATTGTGGACCGAAGACACCAACCTGGTAGGCAAAATAAGCACCCAGACCTATAGGGCCTGCTTTCATGATCAGGATAAATACCCCTTTAAACACTTCGTTGCCGGAATGCAGGAAACCAACAAACTGATCTGCGGCCTTTCCGGCTTTTAATGCGGCAAAGCCTATCATGATGGAAAAGATGATCATCGCCAGCATGCTTTTGCGTGACAGCAGTTCGTAAAACTCTGTTGTGGTAAATAATTTTGTAAGTTGCTCGGCAAAGGGGCTGTCTTCTATTTTTTCGCTGAGCTGAGCATTGCCCAATGCTTCATGGATAGGGAATATTTTAACGGCAACAATGGTCAGTATGGCAGATATGAGTACCGTGGCAAGAAATACGATTGCGGTAAACCCCATCATTCTGCTCAGTTTATCTGAAGGTTTGATATTGGCTATAGCAGAAGAAATGGCGAAGAAGACCAGGGGGATGACAGCGGTAAATAAGAGGTTTAGAAATATATCGCCTATTGGCTTTAATACCTCTACTTTTTTACCGAATATTAATCCGGCAATACTGCCTAAAGCAATTCCTGTGAGCAACCATATAATGCCGCTATAATTTTTTACAAATCCTTTCATTATTTGAGTTCTAAACTTTTGCCCTTTCAGGGAGGCTTGTGCTTGGTTTTTTAAATATATTAAATATTAATTCATGACAATGATGTTAAATAAAATTGAAGGAAATTCAATGGTTTTTTTCGGGAAAGAACAAAGACGAAAAGAATTGCCGTATATTAACTTAATGATAATGTACAAGTGATTTTGTTCTTATCTTGTAACCTTAATATTGGGGCTGCTATTAAAACATTAATTACAAAATATACCATGTCAGACAGGAGAGGTTTTATTAAAGGCAGTATGGCAGGAATGCTGCTGGCGGGGCTTTCCCCATCGGTTTCTGCACTTGCTGCTGTTCATCAGCAGCATATGGACAAAGCAGACAGGAAATTGAAGTTGCGTTTTGCCATTGCTTCAGACGGGCATTATGGGCAGCCGGGCACAGCCTATAAAAAAGACCACGAAAATATGGTAGGCTGGCTGAATGAAGCCCATGCAAAGATGCCGCTTAATTTTGTGGTCATTAACGGTGACCTGGTGCACGACAGGCCTGAATTGTTGGCAGTGGTTAAAAAAGAACATTACGATCAGCTTCATGTTCCCTTTTACGCAGTTCCGGGCAACCACGATCACGCCGATGCTGCGATCTGGAAGTCTGTATTCGGCTATGCAGATAATTTTTCAATTCAAAAAAATGAGGTAGGGCTGGTGTTTGCGAATACCTCAGACACTAAAGGTAAATATCTTTGTCCCGACAATTCTTTTTTAAAGCAGGAACTGGAGAAGTTTAAAGGACTTAAAACTGTGTTTGTGGTGTTACATATTCCTCCCCATTTCTGGGTGCCGGAAAGTCCTTTTGTAGATTGTCCGGACACCATTAAACTGTTACATAGCTATCCCAACGTTAAAGCTGTTTTTCATGGTCATGACCATAGCCTGGATGCAGTTTTTTATACCAATAAATTACCGCATTTTTTTGATGCCCACATAGGTGGTAACTGGGGAACGGCTTATCGTGGTTATCGGATAGTAGAAGTTGACGAGGATGATAAGGTAACCACTTATCAGGTAAATGCAAGCGGAACTCCCTTACTCAATGAAACTAAATTTTAGTGTAATCATCATGAAGAAATTATGTATCCTGTTGCTGCTGATCAGCGCATCCAGTAATTTAATTTTCGCACAGTTACCCGGAAAAGTTCATGGCAGCAGTCGGGTACTTTTGCCCAATGGCTGGTCCTTAAGTCCGGTTGGCAGGTCGCTACCTTTAGGAGACCTGCCCCTGAACATCCAGCTTTCCCACGATAAAAAGAAGATTGCGGTGACCAATAATGGCCAAAGTAAGCAAACTATCCAGCTGATAGATGTTAAAACGGAACGTATTACCGACGAAAAAGAGATTGGGAAATCCTGGTATGGCCTGCAGTTTAATGAAAAGGATAATAAGCTCTATGTTTCGGGGGGCAATGACAATATCATCCTGGTTTATCCGGTTGAAAAGGGTAAACTGCTTGAACCTGATACCATCAGGCTGGGAAAAGCCTGGCCGGTAAAGATCAGTCCGGCCGGACTTGCCCTTGATGACCTGAACCAGGTTTTGTATGTAGTTACCAAGGAAGACAATAGTCTTTATATCGTTGACCTGACTACCAGAAAAACACTTAAAAAAGTTGCTTTAGGCTCAGAAGCTTATTCCTGTATCCTTTCGCCCGACCGGAAGATTTTATACATTTCACTTTGGGGAGCCAATAAGGTAGTCCTGCTGGATACAAAGCTGGGGCAGATTACGGATAGCATTGCTACGCAATATGCGCCTAATGAGCTGTTGCTGAATAAAAAAGGCGATTATCTGTTTGTAGCCAATGGTGGCGATAACTCGGTTTCCATCATCAATACGCAGACAAAAAAAGTAGTTGAGGTGATCTCATCAGCAGTACATCCAACACAACTGACCGGCTCAACAACTAATGCCCTGGCCTTGTCAGACAATGAACAGACACTTTACATTGCAAATGCCGATAACAATTGCCTTGCGGTATTTAATGTTGCTAAAATAGGCGAAAGTGTAAGCCTGGGTTTTATCCCGACAGGCTGGTACCCAACGAGTGTTAAGTATTGCAAAAACAGGATCTGGGTAGCAAATGGAAAAGGCTTTACCAGCATGGCAAATCCTAAAGGCCCGCAACCCATCAGCAAAGTAGACAACAGCGAGCTGCATGAAGGCTCCACTCCGGATAAAAGGTTGCAGTATATTGGTGGCTTGTTTAAAGGAACTTTGTCTATTGTTGATGATCCGAAAGAAACGGTGCTGAAAGAATATACACAAATGGTGTATAGTAACACACCTTTCAATAAGCAGCAGCAGGCACCATCAGCATCCAATCCTATACCCTTTAAAAAAGGTGATGTAAGCCCTATAAAGTATGTTTTTTATATTATTAAGGAAAACCGGACTTATGATCAGGTATTGGGAGATGTTAAAAAAGGAAACGGAGATCCTAAGCTTTGTCTTTTTCCGGAAAAAGTAACGCCAAACATCCATGCTTTAGCTGAAGAATACGTACTGCTGGATAATTTTTATGTGGATGCCGAGGTGAGTGCCGATGGCCATAACTGGAGTATGGGCGCCTATGCGAATGATTATGTCGAAAAAACCTGGCCCACACAATATGGTAAACGTGGCGGGGCCGGAGATTACGGCGGAAACCGGAAAATTACTTATCCCAGGGATGGTTTTATCTGGGATTACTGTAAAAGGGCGGGGGTCAGTTACCGGAGCTACGGCGAATTTGCAAATGGCAAGACCGCGGTTATTGCAGCTTTGAAAGACCATTTTTGTGTCGGTTTTCCTTCTTTTGACTTTGAAATAAAAGATACCACCCGTTGTGCCATCTGGATAAAAGATTTTGACCGGCTGCTTGCAAAAGATGAAGTTCCGCAATTTAATACCATTAAATTCCCTAATGACCATACCAGCGGACAAAAGAGGGGGCAGATTTCGCCCCTGGCTGCTGTTGCCGACAATGACCTTGCTGTGGGATTGTTCATTGAACACCTCTCGCACAGCAGGATCTGGAAAGAATCAGCTGTTTTTATACTGGAAGATGATGCCCAGAACGGACCCGACCATGTGGATGCACATCGTTCGCCCGCACTGGTCATCAGTCCCTATACCAAAAGGAACCAGGTAGTGAGCACGATGTATTCTACCAGTGGGTTTTTGCGGACTATGGAACTGATACTTGGACTGCCACCAATGAGCCAGTATGATGCAGCAGCAATACCCTTATACGATTGTTTTACAGCAACACCGGATTATACCCCCTATAATCACCGGAAGGCAGGGGTAAACCTCGATACCAGGAATGTAGCATTGAATAAAAGTGCTGAACTTTCGGAAACTTTTAGTTTTGCGAAAGAGGATGAGGCGCCCGACCTGCAACTGAACCAGGTGGTATGGAAATCTGTAAAAGGGGAGGATGCTGTAATGCCTGCCCCCAGAAGAAGTGCATTTGTGATTGCAGAAAAGAAAAAGAAAGATGATGACGATTAAATCTTCCAGGTCTGTATCAGGAAGGCTCGTGAATATTACAAAATTCTGACCATTAAATTGATTGGGCAGGCGTTAATTCTCACGACTGATATTATTTTTGCGCCCAAATGAGAGCTGTTGCTGTATTTTTTCTGTCACTTTGTTTCTTCCTGCTGGGCGGGCGCAATGGCGTTTTTGCAGCAAAGCCACACCATAGTACCAGTCATTCGGCTATTCAGCGTACAGATAAGCAGCAGTTAAAGATCGGTAACACCTGCAGGTACCTCTTTTTAATCAGTAACAATAACCTGACCGAAAAGAAGGAGGACTTTACCAGTGTTGAGGATGAAGGCGATGAAGAAGATGTCTTCTCTGTCAGAAAACAGGTATTACCGCTACGCTATGCGATCAGGCCTGTCCATTCAGCGGAATTAATTTATAGATGTACCTGCTTAAACGGCAGCCTGCCGTTTTGTGAGCACCTGTCTTATACTTCTTCTTTTAAATATATTCTGCAAAGGGTTTTAAGAATTTGATCGGTCATACCTCCGGAGTATGAAATATTTCTTAAGGGGACCGCTATGGTTCCCGGCCATCAAATTTTAATAATCAATAACACGAATGAAGAGAATTGTAATGCTTACAGGCTTGTGTGCCGTTTTGTGCCATATCAGCTGTACCTCAAAAAAAGAAGCAAAGGAAGAGACCGGCAAATATGCGGTTACCAGTCCTTTAAAAATAGATACCTCATTTACCAAAGAATATGTTTCGCAGATCAAATCTGTACGGAACATCGAGATCAGGGCACAGGAAAAAGGATACCTTCAGCAGATCTATGTAGATGAAGGCCATTTTGTGAAAGCGGGTCAGCTGCTGTTCAAAATTATGCCTAAAATGTATGAAGCTGAATTGCTGAAAGCCCAGGCCGAAACCAAGGCTGCAGAAATAGAACTGCAGAATACCAAACTGCTGGCCGATAAGAATGTGGTCTCAAAAAATGAACTGGCTATGGCCCAGGCCAAACTGGAACAGGCGAAAGCAGAGACGGCACTGGCCAGACTCCACCTGTCGTTTACCGAAATCAGGGCTCCTTTTGATGGGACAATTGACCGCATCCCATTAAAGCTGGGCAGTCTTGTAGACGAGGGTGAGCTGCTTACCAGCCTGTCCGATAACAGCCAGATGTTTGCTTATTTCAATGTGTCTGAACCAGAATACCTGGATTACGAAACCAATACCAGAAACCGGGGCAACAGCAAGGTAAGTTTAGTGCTGGCCAACAGCCAGCCGCTAAAGTACAAAGGTGAAGTGGAGACCATAGAAAGTGAATTTAACAATGAAACCGGAAATATTGCCTTCCGGGCAAGGTTTCCGAATCCTGACAGGTTGCTAAAGCATGGCGAAACGGGCAAGGTTCAGATGACTGTCCCGCTCAGAAATGCCCTGGTGATACCACAGAAGGCAACTTATGAAATCCAGGATAAACTATATGTTTTTGTGGTGGATAAAAATGGCAAAGTCAAATCAAGGAACATCAGTATCAGTAACCAGATGCCTGATCTGTATGTGGTAGGCAATGGCCTTTCTGAAAATGACAGGATTCTTCTGGAAGGTGTCCAGAAGGTAAAAGATGACGATAAGATCGTCTACAATTTTGTAGCACCTAAGGAAGTCATTTCCCGTCTGCAATTGAGAGCGGAATAGTGGTCCATCCCTAAATTTAATTTTATGTTTAATAAATTCATACACAGGCCTGTCCTGTCTATAGTGATATCGCTCATCATTACCTTTTTGGGGGTTTTGGCGGCAACCCAGTTACCGGTAACACAATTTCCTTCTATTTCTCCTCCAAAAGTGAACATCACTGCGGAATACCCCGGGGCCAATGGCGAATTAATGATCAAATCTGTTATCATTCCACTTGAGCGGGCCATTAACGGTGTTCCCGGAATGAAATACATGGCTTCTGATGCGGGGAATGACGGAGAGGCTACCATACAGGTCATCTTTAACCTGGGTACCGATCCTAACCAGGCTTCAGTAAATATCCAGAACCGCGTGGCCTCGGTAATCAATAAGCTGCCGCCACTGGTGGTGCGCGAGGGTGTTAAAATTACTCGTGAAGAGTCCAACATGCTGATGTACATCAACCTGTACAGCAAAGACCCCAATATGGACCAGAAGTTTCTTTTCAATTATGCCGATATCAATGTTTTGTCGGAACTGAAAAGGGTTGACGGGGTTGGTGTGGCCGATATTCTGGGCAACAGGGAATATGCCATGAGGATCTGGTTAAAGCCCGACCGTATGCTGGCCTATAAAATCTCTGCAGATGAAGTACTGAAAGCGCTCGATGAGCAAAGTCTGGAAGCCTCACCCGGCAAAACCGGAGAAAGCTCGGGCAAAAGGTCGCAGGCCTTTGAATATGTATTGAAATATCCCGGACGGTTCAGTACCAAGGAAGGTTACGAAAACATCATTTTACGATCCAGCAACAAAGGAGAGCTGCTGCACCTGAAAGATGTTGCGGATGTAGAATTCGGAAGCTCCTATTACGATCTGTATTCCAACCTGAATGGCAAGCCTTCTGCTGCCATAACTGTAAAACAATCGTATGGAAGTAATGCCAGTCAGGTAATTAAAGACATCAAGGCCAAACTGAAAGAGATCAAATCAACTTCCTTTCCTAAAGGAATGGATTATGAGATCAGCTATGATGTTTCCAAATTTCTGGATGCTTCTATTGAAAAGGTAATCCATACCCTGGTAGAGGCCTTTATCCTGGTAGGGCTGGTGGTATTTCTTTTTCTGGGCGATTGGCGCTCAACTCTGATCCCTGCCATTGCGGTACCGGTATCCCTGATCGGAACTTTTCTGTTCATGCAATACCTGGGCATTACCTTAAACCTGATTACCCTATTTGCGCTGGTGCTGGCAATTGGTATTGTGGTAGACAATGCCATAGTTGTAATTGAGGCCGTGCACGCCAAAATGGAAGAGAAAAATCTTTCGCCACTCAAAGCTACCGAAGAGGCTATGCACGAGATCAGCGGGGCCATCATCGCCATCACTTTTGTAATGGCTGCAGTATTTATACCGGTTGCATTTATGTCGGGCCCTGTTGGTATATTCTACAGGCAGTTTTCCATTACTATGGCAACTTCCATTATCCTGTCGGGAGTGGTTGCACTTACCCTTACTCCCGCATTGTGTGCCATGATGCTGAAAAACAATCATGGGAAACCAAAAAAGAAAACCTGGCTGAATAAAATGCTGGATGGTTTTAACAATTGGTTTAACAGTGTTTCCGGCAGGTACCAGAACTTGCTGGGCAAAATTGTGAACCGGAGGGTAATCACCTTTTGCATGCTGCTCGCTTTTTGTGCAGGGATAGGCTTACTCAATAAGGTACTGCCTGCCGGCTTCATACCGAATGAGGACCAGGGAATGTTTTACGCCGTAATCCAGACCCCTCCCGGCTCTTCACTGGAAAGGACAAACCAGATTGCCGAAAAACTGCAGAAGATTGCGGAAGGGATGGAAGATGTACAATCGGTTTCTTCCCTTGCCGGTTATGAGATCCTTACAGAGGGTACAGGTGCCAATTCAGGAACCTGCCTGATCAATCTGAAAAGCTGGGATGAGCGCAAACACGGTGTTCAGGAAGTGATCAATGAGCTGGAAGAAAAATCCAAAGACATTACAGGCGCTACCATAGAATTTTTCCAGCCGCCCGCAGTACCTGGTTATGGGGCTGCCGGTGGTTTTGAGCTGCGCCTGCTGGATAAAGCAGGGAGCGGCGATTATAAAAAGATGGAGACCGTAAGCCGGGATTTTGTGAAGGAACTGGAGAAACGGCCTGAATTGTCGTCTGTATTCACCTTTTACAGCGCCAGCTTTCCGCAGTACATGCTGCGGATTGACAATGACATTGCCCAGCAAAAAGGGGTGACCATCGAGAATGCCATGAATACGCTTTCTACCCTGATTGGAAGTAACTATGAGACCAGTTTTATCAAATACGACCGGCAATACAAAGTAATGGTGCAGGCCCTGCCGCAGTACAGGGCCTTACCAGAAGATGTGCTGAAGCTGTATGTAAAGAACGACCATGAGGAGATGGTACCTTTTTCCGCTTTCATGAAAATTGAAAAGGTGTATGGCTTATCAGAGATCACCAGGCACAACATGTACAATGCCTCAGAGATCAGTGGATCGGCTGCAGCCGGATACAGCAGTGGAGCAGCCATTGATGCGGTAAATGAAGTGGCAAAAACCAGTTTGCCAAGAGGCTTTGGTATCGACTGGGCAGGTATCTCCAAAGACGAGGTGGGTCGCGGAAACCAGGCCGTTTACATCTTCCTCATCTGTCTGGTATTTGTATATATGTTGCTTGCTGCCCAGTATGAAAGTTTTATTTTGCCTTTTCCGGTAATTCTTTCCCTTCCGGCAGGAATTTTTGGTGCATTCCTGTTGCTCAAATTATTTGGGCTGGAGAACAACATCTATGCGCAGGTAGCCATGGTGATGCTCATTGGTTTGCTGGGCAAGAATGCTGTACTGATCATCGAATTTGCTGTTCAGAAACACAGGGCTGGCAGCTCCGTACTCAAAGCGGCAATCGAGGGGGCATCGGTTAGGTTCCGCCCGATCCTGATGACCTCTTTTGCATTTATAGCGGGACTGATCCCACTGGTTTTTGCCTCGGGCCCGGGGGCAACAGGTAACCGGACAATCGGTTCTGCCGCTGCCGGAGGTATGCTTTTCGGAACGGTATTCGGCGTAATCATTATACCCGGGCTGTATTACATATTCGGTAAAATATCCGAAAAACACCTGCTTGTTAAAAACGAAGAAGAAAACCCTTTAACCGAAGAAATTGATCACAATGTATAAACTTGGTAGATATAAATATATCGCAGTGCTGGGCATTTGCCTGGCTGCTGCAAGCTGTAAGCTTCCGGCCGTCACACAGCGGGCCGAAAACAGGTCGGTACCGGTATCTTATGGTAACAGTCTGGATACCGTTAATGTAGCCACTGCCGCGTGGCGGAACTTTTTTACGGATAAGGACTTACAGCACCTGATAGATACTGCATTGATGCGCAATCAGGAACTGCTGATCACTTTGCAGGAAATTGAGATTGCAAAAAATGACATCAGGAGCAGACAAGGGCAACTGTTGCCTGCGGTAAATGGAAAAATTGGTGCCGGTATTGAAAAAGTTGGAAGATATACCAGTCAGGGTGCCGGTGATGCCAGCACAGAAATAGCTCCTGGAAAAGAAATGCCCGATCCGCTGATGGATTATACGGCAGTGCTGACTGCCAATTGGGAGGCCGACATCTGGAAAAAACTGCACAATGCAAAAAAAGCAGCGGTCAGCCGGTATTTGTCGACCATAGAAGGTAAAAATTTTGTGCTGAGCAACCTGATTGCTGAAGTGGCCAATTCTTACTATGAGCTGCTGGCCCTCGACAATCAGCTGGAGATTGTTAAACAAAATATCGAACTGCAAAAAAATGCCCTGGAAATTGTAAAGATTCAAAAAGAGGCAACCCGGGTAACAGAGCTGGCAGTCCAGAAATTTAAAGCAGAAGTACTGAATTCCCAGGGACTGGAGTTTGATATCCTTCAGAAGATCACAGAAACGGAGAACAGGATCAACTTTTTACTGGGCAGGTATCCGCAACCCATACAGAGGGATAAAAACAGCTTTTTAACCCTGATGCCGACAGCAGTAAGTACCGGTATCCCGTCCCAGTTACTGGCCAACCGGCCTGATGTCAAAAAGGCTGAACTGGAGCTGGCTGCAGCCAAACTGGATGTTAAAGTTGCAAGGGCCGAATTTTATCCTTCTTTCGGCATTTCTGCTGCTTTAGGCTTTCAGGCATTTAAGCCATCTTACCTGGTTAAATTTCCGGAATCAGTGCTTTATTCGCTTGCCGGAGATCTTGCCGGTCCACTCATCAACAGAAAGGGCATCAAGGCAGAGTTTTACAATGCCAATGCGCGCCAGCTTCAGGCCATGTACAATTATGAACGGACCATTCTAAATGCATATCTGGAGGTTTCTGCCCAATTGTCGAAAATCAGTAACCTGGAAAAAAGTTACGACCTGAAATCGAAAGAAGTAAAGGCACTCAGCAGCTCAATAGATATTTCCAATGATCTGTTTAAGTCGGCACGTGCCGATTATCTGGAAGTTTTAATGACCCAAAGAGATGCGCTGGCAGCCAAACTGGAACTGATAGAAACCAAAAAGGGACAGCTCAATGCTGTCACCAATATCTATAGGGACCTCGGTGGAGGCTGGAAATAAAACCGTATATTTAATTCGCAGGCAGATAGCCTGTAACGGTGAAATTAAAAATAAAGCTATGAAAGAAATCAGGAAAGAAGATATCCAGCAAGGTGTGTTTGACCTTTATGACGATTACGCCCATAACAGGGTTAACCGTCGTGATTTTATGCAAAAGCTGAGCGTGTACGCGGTAGGAGGGCTTACGGTAACCTCATTGATGAGCTTTCTCATGCCCGATTACAAGGGAGGTGTTCAGATTCAGCCGGATGATCCGCGATTGGTATCCAAATACATCAATTACCAGTCTGAAAAAGGTGGGGGTACCATCAAAGCCTTATGGTGTAAGCCTGTTGCCGAAAAACAGAAGCTGGGTGGTATTGTAGTGGTGCATGAGAACAGGGGTTTAAACCCTTATATTGAGGACGTAGCCCGGAGGGCAGCACTGGCCGGATTTATTTCCCTTGCCCCAGATGCCCTGAGCCCGCTGGGTGGTTATCCTGGTAACGATGATGCAGGCCGTGAGCTGCAAAGCAAACGCAGTAAGGAGGAAATGCTTGAAGATTTTATAGCAGCGTATTATTACCTCAAAAACCAGAAGGACTGCAATGGTAAAGTAGGGGTGGTAGGGTTTTGTTTTGGCGGCTGGATCTCGAACATGATGGCGGTGCGGATTCCGGAACTGGCCGCTGCAGTACCATTTTACGGGGGGCAACCTGCAAATGAGGATGTGCCAAAAATAAAAGCCCCGTTGCTCTTGCATTATGCCGGCCTGGATACCAATGTCAACAAGGGCTGGCCGGCCTATGAGGCTGCTTTAAAGGAAAATAAAAAAGAATATACTGCTTATATTTATCCTGATGTTAACCACGGCTTTCATAACGATACAACTCCGCGCTTTGACAAAGCTGCGGCAGAACTGGCCTGGCAACGCAGCATTGATTTTTTTAAAAAGAAGTTAAAATAAGGGCCTTATCCCTTTGGGTGGCCCATTGCCGCCCAAAGGGATATTGACTGGAATAAAATTGTGCAATTGCAGGAAATACCTGGCAGGTAGGCACTGCATAAAAACCCGGCAGTTTTAATTATAAAATAATTTTAAGATGAATCTTATAGTTATTTATAAAAATAAATATCTTAGCCTGATAATAAACTAAACCAAATATAAACCACCACATGACCAACCTCACAAAAGAGAAAAGTGCAGCAGCTTACCTGTTCAGTGCCCCTGTTATTGTAGCTTCTTTGGGCTATTTTGTAGATATATACGACCTGCTTTTATTTGGGATCGTAAGGATTCCCAGTTTAACCGAACTGGGACTTGATGAGGCGGCGGTATCCATTGAGGGGGCAAGTATTTTGAACTGGCAAATGACCGGCTTATTGCTAGGTGGGATACTATGGGGCATTCTGGGAGATAAAAAAGGGCGTCTGTCGGTGCTTTTTGGCTCTATCATTACCTATTCTATTGCAAACTTCGCCTGCGGTTTTGTACACGATGTAACCATTTACAAAGTATTGCGCTTTATTGCGGGTATTGGTCTGGCCGGTGAGCTGGGGGCAGGGATTACCCTGGTATCGGAAAGTCTGCCCAAAAAATTAAGGGCAATAGGCACTTCGGTAGTGGCAGGAGTAGGCCTGCTTGGTGCTGTGGTTGGCTATTTTACAGTAGAGCTGTTTAGCTGGAGGAATGCTTATTTTATTGGTGGGGGTATGGGTATTTTATTGTTGTTTTTAAGAATAGGTGTATTTGAATCGGGGATGTTCCATGCCATGAAAGAAAAACACCATGTGGCCAAAGGTAATTTTCTTTCTTTTTTTACCAAAAAGAGTCGCTTGCTGCTGTACCTTAAATGTATCGGAATAGGTCTGCCCACCTGGTATGTCATCGGGATACTGGCCACGTTCAGCAACGAGTTTGGCAAAGCGCTGGGCATTACAGAAGCCATAAAACCCGGACTGGCGGTAATGTGGTGCTATGTAGGCTTATCGGCCGGCGATCTGGTGAGCGGCTTGCTGAGTTACTGGCTCCAATCGAGGATCAGGGCCGTTACTTATTTAATGACTTTTACTGCAATTGGCAGTATCATATACCTGTATGGAGGAATCCATACCGCTACTGGGCTTTATGCAATGTGCCTTTGGATAGGTTTTGGAATCGGCTACTGGGCCATGTTTGTAACCATAGGGGCAGAACAGTTTGGCACCAATGTAAGGGCAACTGCCGCCACAACCATACCGAATATGGTAAGGGGTACAGTGGTATTGATGACCACTTTATATGCAGCTTTAAAACCGGGCCTGCTGGCACTCAATGCTGCAGCGGTAGTCGGACTGCTATGCTTTGGTATAGGCTTCTACTGTATCAGGACCATTCCCGAGACCCATCATAAAGACCTCGATTTTGTAGAGGATTAATCATTAATCCAGCGCAAACACCGTCATGCTTTTTGGCCCATGTGCGCCAAGCACCAGCGATTGCTCTATATCTGCCGTTTTAGAAGGGCCGGCTATGAAACTCCCGAAACCATAATCCGCGGTACCTATTTTTAAATAGGCATCATGCATGGTTTGTACAATGTACTTTTTGCTGATCACAACAGCCAGTTGCTGACAAATAAAAGGTACAGCCCTTTGCTGCATCAGGTCTTCTGTAATCCATAAGGCCGCATTTTCTGCTACCCCGAAATGGGCGGTAATGATGGCCAGGTCTACATTTGCGTAGCTGTGCGGGTCCTGGTTTTCCCAGCCCTTTTCGCTTATTGCTGCCAGTTCCGGTAAAGTAGAAACCACACGCTGTCCGGCAAAATGTTCTGATATATAGTTTTGTATAGCCAGATAATCTGAAACTTCAATAAATGCACCTCCAATGGTTGTCAGTACATTTTTAAAAGCTTCCACAGGATCTGCTGCAGGAAAGCTGGTCTGTAAATCTTCCGGTAAGGCCTGCAGTTCAGGCTGGTTTTGTAATACGCTGGCTAATATCTGTGCTCTGCTACTCATGCTTTTTTGTTCTTTTTATACCATTCTCCAAACGATTGCTGAGGTACTTCCGGCATTTCACGCTGCTGGTACCAAAGGTTTAGCTTGTTATTTACCGTAAATGGGGCATGTTTCATAAACCATCGGCCTGCTTTACCTGCGTTTTTGTAAACAAAAGGGCTGGATAAGGTAAATTCCATGGCTTTCATCGCCAGTTTCTTTTTGGGGTCTGCATAACCCTCTTTAACAATAACCTGCCGCCATTTGTACAGCTGTTCGTGGATATTGATCTTAACCGGACAAACATTGCTGCAGGAACCGCATAGGGTAGAGGCAAATGGCAGGTCTGCATATTCACGCATGTCCAGGTTAGGGGCAAGTATAGAGCCAATAGGGCCGGCTACTGCAGTATGATAGCTATGGCCCCCGCTTCTGCGGTAAACCGGGCAGGTGTTCATACAGGCCGCACAGCGGATACACTTCAGCGAGTTTCTGAAATCTGGGCGGCTCAGTTGTGTGGTCCGGCCATTGTCTACCAGCACAATGTGCATTTCCTGTCCAGGTCTCGGTTTTTTAAAATGACTGGAATAAGTGGTGATAGGCTGGCCAGTAGCACTCCTGGTCAGCAACCTTAAAAACACCCCCAGGTTTGTCCGTTTTGGGATGATCTTTTCAATCCCCATGCAGGCAATATGTACATCAGCCAGATGTGCGCCCATGTCGGCATTGCCCTCATTGGTGCAAACCACAAATTCCCCGGTTTCTGCAACGGCAAAATTTACGCCTGTAATAGCTGCTTTGCGTGTTAAAAAGGTCTCCCTAAGGTGTTCCCTGGCCGCTGCCGTTAAAAACAAAGGATCGGCCATCCCCTTTGGAGTGCCCAGGTGTTCATGGAACAGTTCGCCTATTTCTTCTTTCTTCTTATGGATGCAGGGCAATACAATATGGCTCGGCGGTTCCTGTGCAAGCTGTACAATCCGCTCTCCCAGATCGGTATCAATCACATCGATCCCGTTGTTTTTAAGGTACTCATTTAAATGGCACTCCTCGGTAAGCATAGATTTGCTCTTGATCAGCCTGTTTACACTATGCGCTTTCAATATGCCATGCACAATCCGGTTGTGTTCTTCGGCATTGGCTGCCCAGTGTACGGTTATCCCGTTTTTTTGGGCCTGAGTTTCAAATTCAACCAGGTAATTGTACAGGTTGGAAAGTACATTGTTCTTGATCAGTGAGGCTGTCTCTCTCAGGGATTCCCATTCCGGAAGGTTATGGGCGGCTTTATCACGTTTGGCGCGCACAAACCATAAGGTTTCATCGTGCCAGTCTACCCTTGCTTCGTCTTTATTAAAAATGTCCGATAATCCGGCATGGTCTTTTGTTGCTGAACTCATCTGTTTTCTTACTATTCTGCATTTAATATTTCTGCAATGTGCAGTACCTTTACCTTGCTGTTTTGTCGGCGCAGGATCCCCTCCATATGCATTAAGCACGACATATCTGCTGCCGTAATGTATTCCGCACCATGGTTTACATGATCTGCCACCCGGTCTTTGCCCATTTTTACAGATACGGCCTCCTCGGCCACACAAAACGTACCCCCAAAACCACAGCATTCATCCGGCCTGCTCAGCTCCACCAGCTCCAGTCCCTCTACCATTTTTAACAGCTGCAAAGGTTTCGAAAATGGGGCAGCAACCAGCTCTGTCATTTGTGCCAGCATCAATCCCCTTTGGCCGTGGCAGCTTTGGTGTACGCCCACCTTATGCGGAAACCTTGCACTCAGTTTATCTACCTTAAGTACATCCGTTAAAAACTCTGTAAGCTCATAAACTTTTTTCCTGATCCCTGACGCCTTTTCCTCCGCTGTTGGCGAGTGTAAATGGTCTTTTATATGCAGCACACAGCTTCCCGACGGAGAAACGATATAGTCAAATTCAGCAAAATTATCTATAAACAACTCATTGCAGCCCTGGGTTAAATGCTCAAATCCCGAATTGGCCATGGGTTGTCCGCAACAGGTCTGGTTGACAGGATATTTTACTGTTATGCCAAGTTTGCTTAATAGATTTAATGTGGCAATAGCGGCATTTGGATAAAACTGATCGATATAACAAGGTATGAAAAGGCCTACGTTCATGTATATATAGGGTTATGGGGTTAAAGATAGCGTTTTTAACTCATCAGACCATCCTGTGCTGTCATACCCCCGGTAACAATACCGATAAATTATGAAAACGTTTTCAGATAATTAAAAAAAATGCTAGCTTGCCAATTATTACAGGTTTATGGCAACTGGAAAAAAGACTTATCAAAATACCATACTGGATATTGCTGAAGCTTTAAAGCTTTCACCTGCAACCATTTCAAGGGCTTTAAACAACCATCCCTATGTGAAAGAAAAGACCAGGAACGATGTGGTAGAAATGGCTACTAAACTGGGCTATAGAAGAAATCACATGGCTTCAGGATTAAGGAGTAATAAGACACGCACAGTAGGACTGATTATTCCGAGGGTTTCCATGTTTTTTCATGCCGAAGTGATCACGACCATTCAGAACGACCTGCACAAACATGGTTATAACCTCATCATTTGCCAGTCTAACGACTCAGTAAGTATGGAACGGGAACTGGCCGAAACACTTTACGCTTCAAGGGTGGACGCATTGATTGCCGCCTGTACTTTGCAGACCATAGATTTTGCGCACTTTGATAAATTCGTGGAACATGGTACCCCGGTCATTTTTTACGATAGGGTGCCGGTAAAGGCCTATAGGGCCACATTGATTAAGGGAGATGATTTCCAGGGGGCCTATGCCGCTACCAGTCACCTGATTGCAGCAGGCTGCAAAAGAATTGCCCATGTTTCTGGGCCCTTAACCTCTAACCTGTACCAGGACCGGGCCGCAGGTTTTTTAAAAGCGATGGAAGCGCATGGTTTATCGGTAAACCAGGACTGGGTATTTCATCAGGAACTGAGCCATGAAAATGCCTTTAAGGCCATGCATAAATTGTTTGAAACTACTGCAGTGCCCGATGCCTTGTTTGCCGATAACGATACTACGGCCATTGCGGCCATTGAATTTGCCAAAGCCAGGGGCATAGCCGTACCGGAAAGCTTAAAAATTGCCGGGTACTCTAACGATCCCCGAACCGCAATCATTAGCCCCGCGGTTACTTCTGTTGAGCAGTTTCCGAACCTGGTAGGCAGGCGGATTGTGGAAACACTGGTCGACTTGCTGGCTGCCGAACAGGAAGGGGCTGTATATAAGACCGAACCCATCATTATCCCTGTAAAACTGATCAGCAGAATGTCGACCAGTACAATTTAGATTTTAATTAAACACAAAAGCGATTCTTTGAATTGCAGAAATAAATAAGAACAAATAATATATATACATGAAAACATCTTTTGAAAGCCGCTATGCAGTTAGTCCCGGTGAAGCAAAGCAATTTGATACCGCCGCTCTGCGTAAGAATTTTTTAATGGAAAGCTTGTTTGAAGCTGATGCTGTTAATTTGACACTGTCTCATTTTGACCGTTACATCACAGGCGGGGTAATGCCTGTAAATGAAGCCGTAGCGTTGTCTAATCCTGAAAATCTTAAAGCTGCTTATTTCCTGGAAAGAAGGGAACTGGGCATCATTAACGTCGGTGCAAAAGGTAAAATTGTTGCCGATGGCATCACTTACGAACTGGAATTTAAAGAAGCCCTATACCTGGGCAAAGGTACTAAAGAAGTAACTTTTGCCTCAGATGATAAAAGTAACCCGGCAAAATTCTACATCAATTCTGCCCCTGCGCACCATACTTATCCAAACAAAAAGGTTTCAAAAGCGGATGCTGAAATTGTTGAACTCGGTACGCCGGAAACTGCAAATCACAGGGTGATCAATAAATTGCTGGTAAACAGTGTATTGCCAACCTGCCAGCTGCAAATGGGAATGACCGAATTGAAAAGCGGAAGTGTATGGAATACCATGCCGGCACATACGCACGACAGAAGGATGGAAGTCTATTTCTATTTTGAAGTGCCAAAAGGACAGAGTGTGTGTCATTTTATGGGCGAACCTCAGGAAACCAGGCACATCTGGATGCAGAACGAGCAGGCCGTAATTTCGCCAAACTGGTCTATCCATTCTGGTGCAGGAACCAGCAATTATACCTTTATCTGGGGTATGGCCGGCGAAAACCTGGACTATGGGGATATGGACCATTGTGCAATTAATGATTTAAAATAAGGATTAAACAAGAATAAGATGAAAAGAATAATTGGTTTTTTACTGTTGTTCCCTGCACTGTCTTCAGCTCTGATGGCACAGCAAACCGGTGCCAAAGCAATCCTAACAGTAAGTAATCCTGCAAAAATAGAGCGGATAAATGCAGTTGTAAGCCTTAGCTGGGCTCAGATAACGGCTAAATATCCGCGTATTGATACGGCGAATTTTAAGGTGCTCAATGCGCTTACCAAAAAAGAAGTTCCTTTTCAGCTGGAACACCGCGGACAGGCATCGATACAAAACCTGTTGGTGCAGCTTAGCCTGAAAGCAAATGGCACTGCCAAACTTTTGATCGTTGCTGGAAAACCAGCGCCGGTTGCAAAAAAAGCTTATGGCCGCTATGTGCCTGAACGTTTTGACGATTTTGCCTGGGAAAACGATAAAGTAGCTTTCCGCATGTATGGCAAAGCCCTGGAAGGAAGAAAAGACAATGCTTTTGGAACCGATGTATGGGTAAAAAGGACAAGTAAACTGGTGATCAACGACTGGTACAAGACAGGTGATTACCATACGGACCACGGTGATGGAATGGATTATTACAGTGTAGGCCTGACCCTGGGTGCTGGTGATATTGCTCCTTATGTAAAAGATTCTGTTTATTTTCCTTTAAATTACCACAACTGGAAGGTGCTCGACAATGGACCGCTGCGCACCACGTTCCAGCTCGGTTATGATGCCTGGGATGTAGCCGGAAAATCTGTGAAAGTGCTTAAAACCATCAGTCTGGATGCCGGTTCGCACCTGAACAGGGTGGAGGCAGTGTATACTTATAACGGTGATATGCTGCCGGTAGTCGTAGGTATCGTGAAAAGAAAAGAACCCGGAACCATTTTAATGGATGAGCAGCAAGGTATTTTAGGATACTGGGAACCTCAGCACGGTGTTGATGGTACCACTGGCGTAGCCACCATTGTTACAGGTCAGCCTGTAACAATGGATACCGATAAGACCCATTTACTTAGCCATGCTACTGCCAAAAATGGCGAGCCTGTAGTATATTATAATGGCTCTGCATGGAGCAAGGGAAATGAAATAACCACGGCCCAGGCCTGGTTTAATTATCTGAATAATTTTAAACAGCAATTGCAGCAGCCTTTAAAGGTAAGTGTGCAATAATTTATAAAGCAATAAAAATGGCAGTACTTGATTTATTTAATTTAAAAGGAAAAATAGCTTTGGTTACCGGTTGTAAACGCGGTATTGGCAAGGCAATGGCCGAAGCATTGGCTGAAGCCGGGGCAGACATCATTGGGGTGTCGGCCAATCTGGAACTTGAAGGCAGCGAAGTTGCCGGAGCTGTAACTGCATTGGGAAGAAAATTTTATGCTTATCAGTGTAACTTTAACGAGCGCGAAGCGATCAATTCATTTTGTGCACAGGTAAAGGCAGATCATCCGGTAATCGATATCCTGGTGAACAATGCGGGCACCATTCTGAGAAAACCTATTGCCGAGCATCCCGACGAGTTCTGGGATGAAGTGATCGCAGTAAACCAGACGGCCCCTTTTATCCTGACCAGGGAAATTGGAAGGGACATGATAGCCAGGGGAAGCGGTAAAGTGATCTTTACAGCCTCTTTGCTTACCTTCCAGGGGGGCATTACCGTACCGGGTTATGCTGCCAGTAAAGGTGCCATTGGTCAGTTAACCAAGGCTTTTGCCAATGAATGGGCCGCAAAAGGCGTAAATGTAAATGCCATTGCACCCGGCTATATCTCTACCGACAATACTACGGCATTAAGGGCCGATGAAAACCGGAGCCGCTCTATCATGGAACGCATCCCTGCAGGCCGCTGGGGTGAAGCCGAAGATTTCAAAGGGCCTGTGGTATTCCTGGCATCGGCAGCATCAGATTACATGCACGGTACAGTGATGACAGTCGATGGTGGCTGGATGGGCAGATAATTATGAAAACCGGGCTTTTTATACTATCATTTTGCTGTTTTTTTGCTGCTGGCAGGGCCCAGACCACCAAAACGCAACGTCCGAATGTGATCATTATCAACATGGACGATATGGGGTACGGGGATACCGAACCCTATGGGATGACTGGAATACCAACGCCTAATTTTAATAAAGCGGCTAAGGAAGGCATGCGGTTTACACACTTTAATGCTGCTCAGGCAATTTGCAGCCCGTCCAGGGCAGCATTATTGACCGGCTGTTATCCAAACCGGATCGGATTGCGGGGGGCATTGTCCCCCGATTCAAAAATAGCTTTGGACACTGCAGAAGAAACCATCGCCTCCCTGCTCAAAAAGGCAGGGTATAAAACTGCCATGCTGGGTAAATGGCATTTGGGCAGCAAGGCCCCCAACCTTCCGCTTCATTATGGTTTCGACAGCTTCTACGGGCTTCCCTATTCGAACGATATGTGGCCGGTGGATTATGAAGGAAAGCCCCAGGCGGCTGTTGCCGGGAAAAAAAGCTATCCCGAACTGCCCTTGCTGGATGGCGACAAGCCTGCTGACTATGTGCGTACACCTGATGATCAGGCCATGCTTACCGGAACATTTACCCGTAAAGCGGTACGCTTTATTGAAAATAATAAAAGCGCACCTTTTTTTCTTTACCTGGCCCATCCCATGCCCCATGTGCCGCTGGCTGCCTCGGCAGCATTCAGGGGTAAAAGTGAGCTGGGACTGTTTGGCGACGTTATTATGGAACTGGACTGGTCTGTAGGGGAGATCATGAAATCGCTGGACCGGAATAAAATTGCTTCAAATACCATTCTTATAATTATGAGCGACAATGGCCCCTGGTTAAGGTTCGGTAACCATGCAGGCTCTTCAGGTGGGTTTCGCGGAGGAAAAATGACCATATGGGATGGAGGGACCCGTGTTCCCTGCATCATCAGATGGCCGGGCAAAGTGGAAGCCGGAAGTGTAAACAGCAACCTGATTACCAATATGGATATCCTGCCAACTTTGCTGCAGCTTAGCCATGCCGCCCCACCCGAAAAGAAGATAGACGGGATAAGTTTTGCAGATTTGCTGCTGGGCAGATCTGATAAAGCCCCCCGCCAGGTTTTTTATTATTACTATAATGAAAACAGCCTCAAGGCCGTAAGGTATAAAAACTGGAAACTGGTGTTGCCACATACTTCTGTATCCTATACCAGCGACATCCATGGCAAAGATGGTTTTCCGGGAGCCGCAACGCGGGCGGAAGTAAAAATGGCTTTATACGACCTGGCCCATGATCCCGGCGAGGCTTATGATGTTCAGCAACAGTATCCCGAACTTGTACAAAAAATGCTTGTTTTTGTGGAAGAGGCAAGAGCGGACATGGGAGATGACCTTACCGGCAGAAAAGGTAAAAATCTGCGTCAGCCTGCCATTGTCAATTAACTATTTTACTATATTTACTATATGTATAAGAAACTCATTTTTTTAATGCTGCTGCTGTCGGCAACAGGGCATTTCTGTATTGCCCAGAAGGTAATAGAATATAAAACATGGAACCCCGTCAATGAAAAGACCAGTGTTGTGGGCGGACAAGGTTGGCATAGCGGACTAAAGGACTATTACGACCGTTTGCCCGCAAAAGCAGAGCAAACAGCCAGAAAAGTGGTTTGGAACCTTTCTAAAAACAGTACAGGACTTAACCTCCGGTTTAAATCGAATGCAGCAGAAATTGTAGTCAGGTATCAGGTTACAGGGCCTGTACAAATGTCGCACATGCCGGCAACAGGGGTAAGCGGGCTGGACCTGTATGCCAAAGGCCCAGATGGCCAGTGGCTTTGGTCGGCAGGCAAATATAGCTTTGGCGATACCTTGGTTTACCGCTTTACGGGCCTGGAAAGTGCTGACCTTAAAGAAAGAACTTATACCCTTTTTCTTCCTTTATACAATGCTGTAAAATGGATGGAAATAAGCGTGCCTAAGCAAAGCGCTTTTACGCCTTTAGCACCGGTTGCGCAAAAACCCATTGTGGTTTATGGAACCTCTATTGCACAGGGGGCATGCGCCAGCCGCCCCGGCATGGGCTGGACAAACATCCTGAGCCGTAAACTGGATGCACCCGTCATCAACCTTGCTTTTTCCGGCAACGGGCGCATGGAAAAAGAGATTGTAGAACTGCTGCCTGAAATTGATGCCCGCCTGTATGTGCTGGACTGCCTGCCCAATCTGACAGGTGAGGCCTTTACCAACGAGATCATCAAACAAAAAATTGAAGATGCAGTGGCACACCTGCAATCGAAAAAACCTGGTGTTCCCATTTTGCTGACAGAACATGACGGCTATACCGACGGTGGCATCAACCAGGAGCGGACAAAGGCTTATGAACGGGTAAATGCCGTGTTAAAAGCCACTTTTGCAGCTTTAAAAGCAAAAGGTATAAAAAACATTTATTACCTGTCTAAAGCAGAAATTAACCAGGACATCGACACAATGGTGGATGGTACCCATCCGAATGATATCGGCATGATGCGTTATGCCGATGCCTATGAAAAGGTAATCCGGAAAATAAAATAGCTTTATTTGCTGAGGTATGACTTCTGGT
Organism: Pedobacter heparinus DSM 2366; assembly: GCF_000023825.1. Taxonomy (NCBI): domain Bacteria; kingdom Pseudomonadati; phylum Bacteroidota; class Sphingobacteriia; order Sphingobacteriales; family Sphingobacteriaceae; genus Pedobacter; species Pedobacter heparinus. The sequence continues at coordinate 3,504,502 of NC_013061.1, read as the reverse complement.
AGTTGAGCGGGCTTTGCCCGGTAATGATCTTAAAATGTTTATGAAAGCTGGCAAAATTATGAAAGCCGCTTTCATAACAGATCTGTTTTACGTTCATGCTGTCTTCAATCAGCAGTTTGCAGGCATGACCAACCCTGATCTCGCTGATAAACTGGGTATAGGTTTTCCGTGTCCTGGATTTAAAATACCTGCAAAAGGAATTCGGACTGATGTTCGCCACTGCAGCCATCTCTTCCATCGGGATCTTCCGCTTAAAGTTCATCAGCGAATGGTTGTAGATGGCATTGATCCTGTCATTTTCCGTTTCTTCGAAATTGTTGCGGAAACCCATAGAAGATAAAGGTTTGTCCTGCGTACTGCCCTCTATGGCCAGTAAGGCTTCCATCAATAAAATAATCCTTGATGGGCCCGTTGCCTGCAATATGTCTTCCATCAGGCCCCCAATCTGCCGCTTGCTGTTATCCCTGATCTGTATCCCGCGCTGGGCTTTTTCCAGGGTCAGCCTGATGCCTTTATTTTCGGGCAGCGAAAGAAAATGGTTGCCCCAGAAATTTTCACAAAAATGGACCACCACCACATCGGCATTGTTCTGCTCACCTTCATCAAAATAAATGTCGTCAAATTTCCAGTAATGCGGTAAATGGGCACCTACCAATACAATATCCCCCGAATTGAAACGCTTGATGCTATCGCCGATAAACTGGGTGCCATTGCCTTTTTTGAAATAGATCAGCTCCACTTCAGCATGGTAATGCCAGCGGTTGTTGATATAAGGTACTTTATCTCTTCTGGCACTAAATGAGTTGACCAGCGTATTGGAAACTTTGAGCAGTTGAGGTTTCATTACATATTTGGTTAGCTACGGTTTTAAAAATAGAAAAATGTTTTATAAATACCTAGTAAGCGACAAAATTGCAATCAATTATGCCAAATACGCTGAATGTATTTTTTAAAAAACTGTGCTCAGCCTGGGCTCATGTATTGCGCCAATAACTTTGTTAATTCAGGCAAATGCTCCTGACCCCTTCTTTTTTCAGCAGGATACCAAATTTGTATGGAAGAAAAAGAGTTGAAAAAAGTATGTTTAAACTTTCATTTATTAAAAAAGATAGTTACATTTGAGCTTACCCTTTCGAGGGTATGTTTTTCATAGGTAGATGTAGGGTCGAATATTTATATTCGGCCCTTTTTTGTTGGGCAGGCTTCCCGTATCTTTATACCCTTATGAATAAGAGGAAATTAATTGTTGCAATTACCGGTGCCAGCGGATCTGTTTATGCCAAACTGTTGCTGGATAGCTTGTTAAGGTTAGCTGATCAGATCGAAAAAGTGGGGGTAGTCATGTCAGACAATGCAAAAGAGGTATGGCGTTTTGAGCTGGGCAACCAGGATTATAACCATTATCCCTTTACTTTTTATCCAAAAATGGATTTCAATGCGCCCTTTGCTTCTGGTTCTGCAAAATATGACACCATGATTATTATTCCCTGTTCAATGGGAACCTTAGGGCGCATCGCACAGGGAATTTCAAATGACCTGATCTCCAGGGCGGCTGATGTGATCTTAAAAGAACGCCGGAAACTGATCGCCGTAGTGCGCGATACCCCCTTTAGCCTCATCCACATCAATAACATGAAAACCCTTACTGAAGCCGGTGGAATCATCTGTCCTGCAAGTCCTTCCTTTTACAGTATCCCCAAAACCATTGAAGAGCTGGCGCAAACTGTAGTAAGCCGCGTGATCGATCTGGCCGGACTGGAGCAGGATAGTTACCGCTGGAATGAAGAATAATATCAGCTAAAACCTTACCTTTGCAAATGCTTTTGACCTGCAGGCCAAAAGCATCAATAGAAAAGGATGAAGAAAGTTGCATTTTATACACTGGGCTGTAAGTTGAATTTCTCTGAAACATCAACAATTGGCCGCTTATTTACCGATGCAGGCTATGCCGTTGTAGATTTTACCGACGGCGCTGACGTATACGTGATCAATACCTGTTCTGTAACAGAACATGCCGATAAAAAATGCCGGAAGGTAGTTAAAGAAGCCCTAAAATATGCCCCTCATGCCTATGTTACGATTGTGGGCTGTTATGCCCAGCTAAAACCAGCTGAAATAGCAGAGATAGAGGGGGTAGATATGGTACTCGGTGCAGCCGAAAAATTCCGTATTGTAGAATTCATCTCCGATCTTACCAAACAGCCCAAAGCGGTTGTCCATCAGCAAAATATAGAAAAAGTAAACCATAATTTCATTGCAGCCTATTCTATTGGCGACCGTACCCGTACTTTTTTAAAAGTACAGGATGGCTGCGATTATCCATGCACTTATTGCACCATCCCGCTGGCCAGGGGGGGGAGCAGGAGCGATACCATCGAAAATGTAATCAACCGGGCCCGGCAGATTGCCGAAAGTGGGGTAAAGGAAATTGTTTTAACAGGGGTAAACCTCGGCGATTTTGGCATCAGGAACGGCGAACGTGAAGACAAGTTTTTCGACCTGGTAAAAGCACTTGATGAAGTTGAAGGCATAGAAAGGATCAGGATCTCTTCTATAGAGCCCAACCTGCTCAGCAACGAGATCGTCGAATTTGTGGCAACTTCTAAAAGGTTTGTACCCCATTTTCACATTCCTTTGCAGTCGGGTTCCAATAAAATACTGGGCCTGATGCGCAGGCGCTACCAAAGGGAACTGTATACCGAGCGCGTAGCTAAAATAAAGGCTGTAATGCCCAACTGCTGCATTGGTGTAGATGTCATTGTCGGATTCCCGGGCGAAACGCAGGAAGACTTCCTGGATACTTACCAGTTTTTAAATGAACTGGACATTTCATACCTGCACGTGTTTACCTATTCCGAACGGGAACAAACAGCGGCTGCCGAAATGAAAGGCCGTGTAGCAGGCAGCACCCGTGCCGAGCGCAGTAAAATGCTGCACATCTTATCAGACAAGAAACGCAGGGCCTTCTATCAGTCGCAGATCGGAACAGTGGGCGAAGTGCTTTTTGAAGACGATCAGAAAAATGGCTTTATGCATGGATTTACCAAAAACTATGTAAAAGTAAAGGCAAAATACGATCCGGTAATGGTGAATGAAATCAAAACGGTTAAACTGGTAGAACTAACTGCCGACGGAGAGGTAGAAGTTGCAGAAACAGCAGAAGTATTAGCGCATTAATCCTATATTCGCATAAAACTTATATTCGCGTATGTTTCCTACCGTATCTCATTTCATAGAATACCTTTTCGGTATACAGGTTCCGCTTCCCTTCAATACATTTGGTGTTTTTGTGGCGCTGGCCTTTATTGCAGGTTATTGGGCCTTTACCAAAGAGTTTAAACGCAAAGAGGCACTGGGCATTTTACATGCGGTAAAAAAAACAATAACTATAGGCAAGCCTGCCAGTACCATTGAACTGGCTTCCAATGCAGTTTTTGGCTTTTTGATAGGGTATAAGCTGGTTTACGCACTTTTAAATTATAGGTTGTTTGTAAGCGATGCGCAAACCGTACTCTTATCCATGAAGGGAAATATATTGGGCGGCTTATGCTTTGCCGGCCTGTTTGCCTGGTGGGACTACCATGAAAAAAATAAAGCAAAACTGCCTAAACCTAAAACTGTTGAAGTAACCCAGCACCCGTATGAACTGATGGGCAACCTGATTGTATGGGCTGCAGTATGGGGCTTTTTAGGTGCTAAAATATTCGATAACCTGGAGCATTGGAACACCTTTGTGCAGGATCCGATCAACAGTTTGCTGTCGTTCAGCGGCTTAACCTTTTATGGAGGGCTCATCTGTGGTGGTGCTGCGGTATTGTACATTGCCCGGAAAAATGGTATCAAGCCATTGCATATGCTCGATATTGGTGGGCCTGGTATGATGCTGGCCTACAGTGTAGGCCGTATAGGCTGCCACATGTCCGGCGATGGCGACTGGGGTGTCGTAAATGTAAACCCAAAACCTTTCGGCTGGCTGCCCGACTGGCTCTGGGCATATACCTATCCAAACAACGTGGCCAACGAAGGTGAACGCATAGCTGGCTGTGTAGGCAAATTCTGTAATGAACTGCCTTTACCGGTTTATCCTACACCAATCTACGAGGTAGTCGTATGTTTTATCCTGTTTTTGTTCCTTTGGCGCATCCGTCACCGTATTAAGTTGCCAGGAATGATGTTCGGTATCTATCTGATGTTAAACGGACTGGAGCGCTTCTTCATAGAACTGATCAGGGTAAATACAAAATATGAAGTGGCGGGTTTAAGGTTTACACAGGCAGAAATGATCTCCAGTATGTTGTTCATTGCCGGTCTGCTGCTGGTCACCTATTCGGTCAGAAATAAAGAAAAATTAGCTAATTATTAATATCTGCAGGGTTTGAACTACGAAATATTGTGCGCAAAGGTTATTGCTATAGCCCGACTTACAGGTAATTTTATCAGGAAAGAATCCATGAACTTCGATGCTACGGCCATTGAGTTCAAAGGACTGAATGATCTGGTTTCTTATGTAGATAAAAATGCTGAAAAGCAACTGGTCAGGAATTTGACCAAACTATTGCCTGGGGCCGGCTTCATTACCGAAGAAAAGACGGTTGACCGAAAAGGCTCTACCTATAACTGGATCATTGATCCGCTCGACGGGACAACCAACTTTATCCACGGCATCCCTACCTATGCCATCAGCATTGCCCTTTATGAAGAGGCTAAGCCTGTTATTGGGGTAGTATACGAGATCAACCGCGGAGAGATGTTCTATACCTTTAAAGGGGGACAGGCTTTTCTAAATAACAAACCTATTGCTGTTTCATCCAGAACCAGACTGGCAGATTGCCTGCTGGCTACCGGTTTCCCTTATTATCAGTTCGACAAACAGTTGCAGTACATGGAGCTTTTAGCCGAAATGATGCGCAGCTGTCATGGTTTAAGAAGAATAGGGGCGGCGGCGGTAGACCTTGCCTATGTAGCCTGTGGCAGGTTTGATGCCTTTTTTGAATATAACCTCAACTCCTGGGATGTGGCAGCCGGGGCTTACCTTGTACAACAGGCAGGCGGGCATATCCTGAATTTTGAAGGAGGGGATGAATTCATTGAAAAAAGAGAAATACTGGCCAGCAATGCTTTGCTGGATGAAGAGCTGCTCTTGCTGATGCAGAAACACTTTAAATAAAACACATAAAAAAAGGGGGTCATGATAAATGATCCCCTTTTTTTATGTGTTTGTAAATCTTATAAGGCTTCAGATACCACTTCTTTCACTTCCGGTACCATACGCTGCAATAAGTTTTGTATACCCGATTTTAACGTGATGGTAGAAGAAGGGCAGCCGCTGCATGAACCCCTTAACTCTACGGTAACCACACCATCGTCGAACGATTTATAGCTGATTGCCCCGCCATCCTGTTCAACTGCCGGACGTACATAATCGTGTAAAATCTGCTGGATCTTAATTTCCAGGTCGGATCCTTCAAAAGCTGGTGCTTCGGCCGATGTATCTTCCTTGATCTTATATTCTGATTCAACCGCGCCTTTTACAAACTCTTTCAGGATAGGTTCAATATCCGCCCATTCAGCATCCTCTGTTTTAGTAACGGTTACAAAGTTACTGGCAAAAAAAACACCGTTAACAAAGCTGAACTTAAACAGTTCTTTCGCAAAAGGAGAATGTTCTGCACTTTCTTTGGTCGCAAAATCTTCACTGCCATTGATCAATAATTTATTGACCATGAACTTCATTGTAGCAGGGTTTGGGGTCTGTTCTGTATATACGTTGATCGTCATTGTCTTAATTTTTTATACAAAAATAAATAATTCATTGATGCAATTCCCTTTGCAGGTGTCTGTTTTAGGTCATATATCTTAAACAGCCCTTTTAATGCCCTTAAAAGATGCCTGTATAATTAAATGGCGTAATCTGTTTCAGTTCTGTTTTAACCGCTTCAGTTACATTTAAGCCATCTATAAAGTCGGCCATAGTCAGTGCTGTAATCTTTTGGTTGGTGCGTGTCAGGTCTTTCAAAGCTTCATAAGGGTTAGGATAGGCCTCCCTTCTCAAAACAGTTTGTATGGCCTCGGCAACCACAGCCCAGTTGTTTTCCAGGTCGGCATCAATGGCTTCCTGGTTCAGCAGCAATTTGTTTAATCCCCTTAAAGTAGAGGCAATGGCAATGCTGGTATGCGCCATGGGCACCCCAACATTCCTCAGTACAGTCGAATCTGTAAGGTCTCTTTGTAAACGTGAAATGGGAAGTTTGGCAGCAAAAAACTCAAACAGGGCATTGGCTATTCCAGCATTCCCCTCTGCATTTTCAAAATCAATAGGGTTCACCTTATGCGGCATAGCCGAAGAGCCCACTTCTCCTTCTTTGATCTTTTGTTTAAAATAGTTTTTAGAGATATAGGCCCATATATCCCTGTCCAGATCTATAATGATGTTGTTGATCCGTTTCAAAGCATCACATTGTGCCGCAAACTGGTCGTAGTGTTCTATTTGCGTGGTATGCTGTGCACGGGTCAGGCCCAGGGCCTCATTCACAAAGCGATTCGAAAAGTGGACCCAGTCTATATTCGGATAAGCAATATGGTGTGCATTAAAATTCCCGGTAGCACCACCAAATTTAGCGCTGTTGGGTATATTCTTTAAGTTGTTCAGCTGTATTTCCAGGCGTTCGGCAAATACCAGGAACTCTTTGCCCAGTTTAGTAGGCGAGGCAGGCTGTCCGTGGGTATGGGCCAGTAAAGGCACATTTTTCCATTCATTGGCCAGGTTTTTTATTTTACTGATCAACTCAGTAATTCCAGGATAATAGACCTCGTTAAGGGCAAGTTTAAAGGTAAAGGGGATAGCGGTATTGTTGATGTCCTGCGAGGTTAGGCCAAAATGGATAAACTCTTTATAATCTGCCAGCCCCAGCAGGTCAAATTGTTTCTTGATGAAATATTCTACCGCTTTTACATCATGATTGGTAATCTTTTCTGTGTCTTTGATCTCCTGGGCATGCTGGTCATTAAACTGTTCATGGATGAGGCGTAATTTCGGGTAATTACCTTTATCAAACTGATCCAGTCCGGGTAAGCCAGCCTCACATAGCGCAATAAAATATTCAATTTCTACATAGACACGGTATTTGATCAATGCAGACTCTGAAAAATATTTAGAAAGGCTTTGTGTGGTGTTTCTGTAACGGCCGTCTACCGGAGAAATTGCTTGTAGTGGAGATAAATTCATGAATGAAAGGTTTTTTACAAGCGCAAAGGTAGCAATCCTGACGGCATAAAAAAAGGCCTTGGGATACCCAAGGCCTTTTTATAAATTCATTTAGCTTAGTGAGCTGGTTTAACTTCTTCAGTTGTAGTTTTAACTGTAGTATCTTTTACAGTTGAATCAGTAACTGTAGTATCAACTGTAGTTACAACAGCAGAAGTATCAGTTAAAGTAGTATCTGTAGATTCGCCAGTTTTTTCAGATGATTGACAAGCTGCTACTGATAAAGAGATTGCTAAAGCTAAAAAGCCAAATTTAAATGCGTTTTTCATTCTAATTCTATTTTAAATAATTAATTAATTTTACAGATTAATACCCCAAAACTTAAAAGGTAACCCAGCTGTTTCAAAAAAAAGTAAAATTATTTTTAATAACCTTACTTTTATGTGTTAACAAGCTGTTTTATAGCTAGATAAATTTTGTGAGTAGCCATCCGACGGCGCAAAGATATAACTTATGTATACATTAAAGTATATTTTTTTATTTTTGTTGAGGTCGCGGCCCTGCCTGCGCACAAGTTAAAGCTCAATTTAACCTTTCCGGATAACAAGTCCTCACATCGTCCACACATCCTACACACTTTCTTCACAAAAAGGTACCTGTTTGTGGGTTTGGTGTGAAGGATAGGTGAACCAGGTGTGAAGAATGGCTTTCTTTGTGAAGAACCAGGGCTTTCCCCGCCTGTATTTTAGTAACAAAAAAGATAAGCGTTCAATGGGTTACCCGGGCATTATTCAGGTATTAAAGTGAAATACACAAAAAAAATAATTTTTTTAGCTAACATTGGGTTACCATTCACGTATAAAGGTATTAATTGGTGAGTAATAAGTTAAGCAGTTCAGTTCCAACAGATAGAGAGGTTGTTTTAGGGATTCTAAATAACTCGGAAGAAGCGCTAAATAAATTGTACACGGGATATTTCCCGATGATTTTACAGTTTATTTTAAATAACAACGGTAATGAGGATGATGCAAAAGACGTGTATCAGGAAGGCATCATCGTTTTGTACAATAAAATTAAAGGCGGTAATTTTGAATTAAGCAGTAAACTCAAAACATACATCTACTCGGTTTGCCGGAGGATTTGGTTGAAAAAGCTTTCACAGCAGAGCAGGAAATCAAATGACCTTTCAGACTTTGAAGATGTAATTGCTGTAGAAACAGATGTGGAACAGCATGAAGAAAAAGATCAGCAATTTGAAAAAATGCAGTCCGCACTTCTTCATCTTGGCGAACCCTGTAAAACCATTATTCAGGATTTTTATATAAATAACCTTTCCATGCAGGAGATCTGTGAAAAGTTTGGGTATACCAATACCGATAATGCCAAAACACAGAAGTATAAATGCCTGCAAAGGTTAAAAAAGTTATTTTTTCAATCTTAAATTGATATGAGGAACGAGTTAGAGTTAGAAGGTATAATTGAGGATTACCTGAATGGTAAACTGAATGAGGATGAAGCAAAAGCTTTTGAACAATTGCGCTTAAATGATCCTGCTGTTGATCATAAGGTAGTTGCCCATAAGGTTTTTATGGAGTCATTAAACGATTATGCAAGGGTTTCTGACCTGAAAAATACGATGAACCTGATACATGAGCAGATGGATGTAAATGCCCTGAGCAGAAAACTGGGTCCTCATCCTTCTTTTATTGTTAACCTGTGGCGTAAAAATAAAGCTGCCATTGCTGTGGCCGCATCCTTTATCCTGCTAACAGTGGTTACCATTTATTCTATACAGCAAACCACGCAACAAACAGGTTCTTATGAAAAACTGAATAAGGAAGTAAATAACCTGAGAAGTTCAACAAATAACCTGATCAGAAATGTAAAATCCAATGCACCTGCAAAACCGAATGTAAACCCCGGTAAGTTTGGCGGTACCGGCTTTGCCCTTTCTTCAAATGGTTACATCTTAACCAGTCACCATGTGATTGAAAAGTCAGATTCAGTATATGTTCAAAACTATAAAGGCGATTCTTATAAAGTGAAAATGGTTTACAGTGACCCTGTAAACGATATCGCCATCCTGAAAATTACCGACAAGAATTTTTCTCATCTTTCAGCTTTGCCTTATTCGTTGAAAAAGAGCATTGCAGGTATGGGAGAACAGGTTTATACGCTGGGCTACCCTAAAGACGATGTGGTATTTGGAAAGGGATACCTGAGCTCTAAAACGGGTTTCAATGGAGATACACTGGCTTACCAGGTAGCCATTACCGTTAATCCGGGCAATAGCGGTGGCCCCTTGCTAGACAATAACGGAAATGTAATTGGTATCATCAATGCAAAAGAAAGCAATACCGATGGGGCGGCTTTTGCAGTAAAATCCAAATACATTGCCGAAGCATTAAACGCCATCCCGCAGGATTCACTTGTGAAACGGATTGTATCTGGTAAGACCAACCAGTTGCAGGGCCTTAAACTGACCAAACAAATTGAAAAGATGCAGGACTTTGTATTTATGATTAAAGTTTATAATTAGCATTAAATAAATATAAATTTGAAGACCCCGAAACTTTAACTAAGTTTCGGGGTTTTATTTTTTATATAGATTTTTAGATATGGATTTTGGAAAGGTAGCTGCAACCGCAATTGCTGGTGTCGATTTTGCATTGCCCCCCGATGGTAAACAAACAGCCATGACCCTGAAAGGGCTGAAGCCGGTTAAAAGCCCTGATTTTTATATCGGCTGCGCCAAATGGGGCCGCAAGGAATGGGTAAATATGATTTATCCACCCAAAACAAAAGAAGCTGATTTTTTGGATGAATATGTAAAACATTTCAATTCTATAGAACTGAACGCTGTTTTTTACAGTATCCCCAATGCCGAACTGATCCGCAAATGGCGGATCAAAGCAGAAGAAAATTCAGGCAATGGCTTTGTTTTCTGTCCCAAGTTTTCCAGGACCATCAGCCATATCAAAAGGTTAAAGGATGCTGAAGTACCTACCGACCTTTACCTGTCGGGCATCTCTGAATTTGGTAAGTTCCTGGGACCCTGCTTTCTGCAGCTGGGCGATAATTTTGGCCCCAAAAACTTTGAGGTACTTGAAAATTACCTGAAACAACTGCCCAAAGACCTGGAAGTTTTTGTGGAACTGAGACATGAAGAGTGGTTCTCGGACGCTGAAATGCGTGCCAGGCTTTTTGACATGCTGGCCGGCTTAAAAAAAGGTGCGGTAATTACAGATGCAAGCGGGCGTCGCGACTGTGTGCACATGGAGCTGACCATCCCTGAAATATTTATACGCTTTGTGGGCAACGGACAGGAATTTGCAGCGTCCGACTTTGCGAGGATTGATGATTGGACGGCCCGGATAAAGACCTGGCTGGATAAAGGCCTAAAAAAGGTGTATTTTTTTCTGCACCAGCATGACGAGAAAGATACCCCGATCCTGGCCGATTATACCATACAACAATTTAACCAGCATTTAGGCGCTAAAGTAGCGGCAATCAATTTTATTGACAAACCTAAAGAAATTACAAAACAAAGAGAATTATTTTAAATACTATACTTAATTTGTAGACATTATTGGGTACCTTGTATACCTACATTATTTACACCTAAAAATATAAAATTATGAGTTTAAGAATAGGGGACACCGCTCCCAATTTTAAAGCAGACACTTCTATCGGTGAAATTGATTTCTATGAATTCTTAGGGGACAGCTGGGGTGTTTTGTTTTCCCACCCGGCAGATTATACACCGGTATGTACAACTGAGCTTGGCCGTACCTCGGCTTTGAAATCGGAATTTGAAAAAAGAAATGTTAAAGTACTGGCCTTAAGCGTAGATTCAGCAGAATCGCATAAAGGATGGATCAAGGACATCAACGAAACCCAAAATACCGAGGTCGATTTTCCGATCATCGCTGATGAGGATAAAAAAGTGGCTGATCTGTATGACATGATCCACCCTAATGCATCCGAGACCTTAACCGTGCGTTCTTTGTTCATCATATCACCGGATAAGAAAGTAAAACTGATGCTGACTTACCCTGCTTCTACAGGACGTAATTTCAATGAAGTACTCAGGGTAATCGATTCCCTGCAGCTTACCGCCAAGTATAGCGTGGCTACACCGGCCGACTGGGAAGATGGCCAGGATGTGGTGGTCATGAACAGCATTAAAACTGAGGATATTCCTGCAAAATTCCCTAAAGGGCATAAAGTGATCAAACCTTACCTGAGGACAACCCCTCAGCCAAATAAGTAAAAACCCAATAAAAAAGGGGTGTATCATCAATGATATACCCCTTTTTAAGTTTTTAGCCTAAGTTCCGGCTAAAAATACCTTCCAGCTCTTTAAATTTCGCTTTGATCTGCTGGTTCAGCTTTGGGTCAATTCCTTTCGCGGTTAACTCATCCAGTCCGCTTAAAACATACATACCCAGCTGTATGTCGCCAATTGAGGCACGCTGCAGGGCGGGCGACAGGGAAGCGATATAACCCAGCTCCGCATCTAAAAATGACAAGGTTTGTTGGCCCAGTAAGCTTGCGGTTTTCCGGTCGTTTAAATGGTTCAGGTTACTGATGGTTTCCAGTCTGTTTAGCGTGTCGTGGATAGAATAAAGTTTTAAAGGCAGTTCCCTTACACTTTTGGTCATCACCTGCTGTGCCATGGCCTTTTTACCCTCATTGATGAGGTTGCCCGCCAGTGCGTTCTGAAAAACCCAGGTGTCATTGGCTACTCTTCGGGTTTCAGGATCCAGGTACCTGGCTGTATGGAAACCTTTAAAGTTCATTTTCTGCATGGTATTGTGGTACATGACCTCAGAATTCGTTACCTGCGATTTATCGCGTTGATCATCCGCCCCCTTTTTATAGGGCAGCAGCCGGTAGGCATAACCTTCCAGGTGCAGGTATTTGTCCAGGCCGATATAGGTGTCATCAGACAACGAAGAACCAAAGTAAACCGGCCTTTCCCAGTTGTTATGCGCCAGGATATCTAAGATGGCCAGGTCGGCCTTGGTAGCAAAATCTTTCTTGAAGTCCCATTCCATCTGTGACACTACTTTATCCAGGTCTTTGGCAGCTACGGTATTTGTCCTGACCAGCTGAGCGGCATCTATACTGAGCTTTAACCTTTTGGTGGGCAGGAAGTTTTCAAAAGAGCCACCCTGCATTTCTACCTTATCTTCCTTGCTGTCTGATGTAAGTACCGCCAGCAGGTCTTTTAGCTCTACACTATCCTTAAAGCCGTAATCGATATAAGGAAAATAATCGCGTACCCCTTTCTGGTATTGATCAGGCCGCATGGCAATGGGCAGTGCTGCCGATTGGTAGGCTTGTTTTTTCATCTGGTTGATGTAATCGCTGTCGGCCAGAAATTGCAGGTTCACCACCCTTACGTCAGTTCTGATGCCTTCAACCTCCTGTGCATACCATAAGGGATAGGTATCGTTATCCGCATTGGTAAAGAGGATGGCATTGGGGGCGCAGGAGTTCAGGTAATTGCTGGCGAAATCGAGCGCCGTTTGCTTGCCCGAACGGTTGTGGTCGTCCCAGCCCTGTATGCCCATAATTGCTGGTGCGGCAAGCAGGCCCGTCAGCACAGCAATGGCCAGGCTGAGTTTAGCTGCTGCAAAACGCTGAAACAGTTCCTGAATGGCCAGCACACCAAAACCAATAAAAATAGCAAAGGCATAAAATGAACCTACATAAGCATAATCGCGTTCCCGAACCTGCATCGGGTCCTGGTTCAGGTAACAGATAATGGCCAGTCCGGTGCAAAAGAACAGGGTGGCTATAATGAGTGTAGCCTGTTTGTTTTTACGGTATACATAGATCATTCCTGCCAGTCCCAGCAGCAGGGGCAGGCCATAATATACATTGTTGCCTTCATTTTTTGTAATGGAGGGCGGGAGTTTGGCCTGATTGCCCAGGCGCAGGGCATCCATACTTTTGATCCCGGTGATCCAGTTGCCGTCGGTAAAATTACCCTGGCTATGGATATCGTTCTGCCGTCCTACAAAGTTCCATAAAAAATAGCGCATGTACATGAAACCTACCTGGTAGGTGCTAAAGAAGCTCAGGTTTTGCGCCAGGTTCGGGCTTTCATTTTCCCCAAGCCCCAGCCATTGCCGGTAAAAGGCGATGTGATTGGGTTTCTGGCTATAGGTGCGCGGGAAGATCAGGTTTTTATCGTATTCGGCCTTATATGTTTTACCCGATTCTTCATATTTATCAGCTCCCTTTCTATATTCGGTACCCGTTTCTTTAATGCCGGTTTGCCCGGCGTCAAAAGTACGGCCATACAGCAATGGCGTATCTCCGTAATTGGTGCGCCCAAGGTAGCCATACAGGGAAAAAGGATTGTCGGGATTGGACAGGTTGATGTTCGGTTTGGCATTTGCCCTGATCACGATCATGAAATAGGAACTGAAGCCAAAAAGCACAAAGGCAAGGCATACCAATGCCAGGTTAAGCTGATATTTTTTGTGTTTAACAGAATAGTAAATGCCATAGGCAATCAATAGAACTATCAGAAGTATAAAACTCATGGCGCCGGTACCAAAACCAAGGCCCAGGGTGTTGACAAAGAAAAGATCGGCCTGTGCGGCACTCAGCACCAGATATTGTACAATGGCAAACTGTACCAGGCCTACCAGCAAGCAGCCAAATAACAATGCCTTAAACGTTCCCTTCAGGCCAGGCTTTGCCGTTGTTTTAAAATAGTGTACCAGTACTATGGCCGGAATGGCAAGCAGACTCAACAGGTGCACACCTATCGACAGGCCCACCATGAAGGCGATAAACACCAGCCAGCGGTTGTCGGGCTCATTTTCCCATTTTAGTATGGCCCAGAATACTATGGCCGTAAACAGGGTAGACAGGGCATACACTTCGGCCTCTACGGCCGAGAACCAAAAGGTATCTGAAAAGGTATAGGCCAGCGCACCAATGGCACCCGCCGCTATGATGCTCAGGATCTGGGTATTGCTTTTCTTTTCAGGGTAAAGTTTGGTGGCAAGTGCAGTAATGGTCCAGTACAGGAACATAATGGTTGCGGCGCTAAACAGTACTGAGCTGAAGTTGATCCAATAAGCAATTTTAGTGGTATTGCCCATTGCCAGCAAAGAAAAGAGTTTGCCAATCATCAGGAACAAAGGCGCACCGGGCTGATGGCCCACTTCTAATTTGCTGGAAGCGGCAATAAATTCACCGCAGTCCCAGAAACTCAGTGTAGGCTCCATGGTAAGCCAGTAAACTACGGCGGCTATGCCAAACAGTATAAATCCGGTAAGGTTATTCAGGCGTTGGTAGGAGATCATGATTTGATTTTTGATTTAGGGTTAATCAAAAATAATTAAATCATTAGGATACAATTCTTTGCAAGTGTTAAAGTTTGTTAAAGAATGTTAAAAAATGGTGTTGCAAAGCTTTTGTTGATTAAAAGTAGGGGAGATCCTGGTTTTGGCCGACTAATAATGTTGTACAATGCTGGCATCAATGACCACATAACCTTCGCTCTTGCTGCGGGTAAAAATAAGGAACTGCTCATTGTCGGCTTTGATCTTATACTTTTTGACCAGGTTTTCGGCCTTGTCCCGGTAATTTCTGACGATGACATTTCCGTACAGCTGCTTTTCTTTTTTGAGCTCGCCCGGACTGATGCAGCGGTTGATCTTAAATATCCTTCCCGGGAAACGGTCATTTACCAGTTCGCAAGTATAAAGCTGGGTTTGGGTATCTAATTTTTTCAGGCCATAGGCCTGTGCGATCAGGTTAAAGGCCCCGCTTTTCAGCAAGGCAACATCGGGCTCGTACAGATAGCCCGACGGATTTCCCGCAAGCAGCTGTGCATGGCTGCTTTCTTCATCCCCCCTGTAAAAACTGAAACCTTTATGGGGCCCGTTCAGCATGCGGCAAACAATTTTAACCGGCGGCGTGGCTTTTTTTTCCATCACCCAAAGCAATTCCTTCAGTTCATTCCGCAGACTTACGATGTGAATTTCTGCTACGTTTTTGAGTTCCTTTAAACCGGCAGTAAGGTCAAGCAGGGGAGCGGTTTTAACAATAATGCGTTGAGCGCAGGACAGCAGTAAATCCAGGTGTTCCACCACATTGGGTGTACAGTCCTTCAGCATAAAAACTTTTCCGGCTGTGCTTCTTCTGGCAGGATCGATATAAATGGAATCGTATGGCTTTCCACTGGTTTTAAGAAATGCAATGCCATCGATGGCCAGAAACTGTATGTTCGTCAGTCCCAGTACCTGGGCATTGTGTGCCGCTATTTCAGACAGTTCAGTATTGATCTCGCAATGGGTTACCGTTTTCAGTACCCTGGCAAAATAACAGCTGTCTACCCCAAAACCCCCGGTAAGGTCAATCAGGTTATCGCCAACCGCCAGTCCCGCTTTATAAGCAGCTGTAGTTTCAGAAGAACATTGTTCAACAGAAAGGACTGGGGGGTAATAAATGCCCTCCTGCCTGTACCAGGAAGGTAATTTTTTAAAGGATTTGTTTTTTGCGGCAATCTGCCCGGCCAGTTCCCGGGCATCCACTTCCTTAAAGGGACTTTTGGCCATAGCCATTTTATGTACATCCTCAGTTAGGTGTTTGCTGATGTATTCCTGAACGGCTTTATCTAAAATGTGCTTGTTCAATAGCCTGTTTATTCCGTTTTTACTTTGTCGCGCATTACAATCTGGCAGGTATTCCTGCTTTTCACTTCCAGAAGTATGTTTTTATTTACCGTAACCCGATCTATGGTTTCCTGGTTGTAATACCTGATGGTCACCAGCTCTACACCGGTATTGTATTTTACCTTATAGTGCCTGGACAGGTCGGCCATTAAATGCTCCAGTTTCAGTGCATCATGGTCAAAGCTGATGGAGAAACTGATGGCCGAGTTGAGCATGGTATTGATTTTAACCCGGTGTTTATGGAAAAGGCTGAAAATATCGCTCAGGTTCTCTTCAATGATGAAAGAAAAATCTTTTGGAAAAATAGAGATCAGCGCCTGGTTTACCTTAAATATAAAGGAAGGGACAGGCAGGTGGTTCTTCAGGTCTGTAATGTCGGTACCCTCGGCTTCAGGATGCAAAAAAGAGCGTACGTATAAAGGAATGCTTTTGTTCTGGATAGGCTTGATGGTCTTGGGATGGATAATGGTTGCCCCATAATAGGCCAGCTCTATTGCATCATGATAAGAAAGCTGCGGGATCCTTTCTGTCTCATCAAACCATTTTGGGTCGGCATTTAATACGCCCGGTACATCTTTCCATATGGTAAGTGATGTTGCATTTAAGCAGGCAGAAAATATGGCCGCCGAATAATCAGAGCCATCACGGCCCAGCGTAGTGGTAAAATTTTCACTGGTACTGCCAATAAAACCCTGGGTAACCGCTATGTTTTGCTGCAGCAATGGCACCAGGTTCTTGCTGATCTCCGCTTCAGTCTTGTCCCAGTTTACCAATCCCTCGCGGTAGGTATTGTCGGTATGCACATAGTTGCGGGCATCCAGCCATTTTACATCACTGCGTAAGGTGGCCAGCCATGCGGCCAGTATTTTAGAAGAGACAATCTCGCCGATAGATACGATCTGGTCGTAAATGTAATCGGCCGCATCATCGGGTTCTTCTTCAATCAGCCAGTCTATTTCTACAAAGGTGTTCATCACCTCGTCATATACCGGATGGTTATGGTCGGCAAACAATTGGTGCAGCACATTGAAATGATACAGTTTAATGTTTTCAAATATTTGCTGCATGTCGTCCTGGCCATTCAGATATGCCCTGTACAGGTCTTCCAGCTGGTTGGTTATTTTGCCCATGGCAGAAACCACCACCAGCAGTTCATTGCCGCTATGACTGTTGATAATAGATGAAACGTTTTTTATTCCTTCGGCATCTTTTACAGATGCGCCACCAAATTTAAATACTTTCATCTGTTAATCTCTAGGGTTTAATAAGCTGTTGGGTCTTGCAATTTCTTTCAGTTCGGCAAAGGGGATCAGCAGTTCAGTTGTGCCATAAGCATAGGCTTTGATCTCGTACGGATTGTAAAGAAACTTTAATCCTTCTTTGGTGATGGTGAAATTCTGGTTCAGACTGAACTTATCGTTTTCAAAAAAATAATTGTCTTTCAGGCTTGCTGAGGGCGGAATCTTTTCATTTTTTCTGAAGATCTTTTCTGCTACTGCCGTTAAAGCGGGCATACTTCCGGGCTTGATCAGCGTGTCGAGCACAATTTCCTGGTGACTTACCGGATCATAGTTCAGGTAGGTAAAAACAGTGTTGGGATGTGCCCCGCCTTCGTAATTGATAAAGGTGTATAAAAAGGACAGGTAACGGGGCTGCCGGGCAGCAACTTCTACCTTGCCATTCATAAACCAGGTTTGTGCATAATCCTTGTTTTCCTTACTGAAATCATCAAAGTTCTTCACAAAGGCTTCACTAAAATCCTGATAAGAACTGTAATGTTCACCTTCATTGGCGGAGTTCATTACTTTTTGTTCAATAAACTGGTTTATTTTCTGATCGGCAAATACAGGGTAAGAGAGCACTGCTTTTGTAGTGTCCTTTACATTTTCGCTGCTGATGGGGTGCTGACTGTAAACTTTTACGGAGTCGTACTTAAAAGAGAGCTGTTCTGCAGCGGCAATGATGGTCGAATCTGTATTGCTGCCAGCTTTTTGTTCGCTCTGGCATGCCGCAAAACTGGCCGCCACCAGCAATATATATAGTTTTTTCATTGGCATATGTTTCATGTATTTTGCAGTTCGGCCAATTTTTCTGTCGAAAAAGCGGCATTTAACCAACCTGCTTCAAGCTGTGCATTGTATTTATTGTAAAAATTAATGGCCGGCTGGTTCCAGTCCAGCACCTGCCAGCTCATGCCTTTAAAGCCCTTTTCTCCGGCCTCTTTAATGACGGCTTCAAAAAGCAGTTTTCCGATCCCTTTGCCCCTGTAGGCTTCTGTTACAATAAAATCTTCCAGGTACAGGCGGCGGCCTTTCCAGGTCGAATACCGCGTATAATAAATGGCAAACCCTGCAATAAAGCCATCTTCTTCTGCTATAAAAGCGTCCCAAACCTTGGTTTTGCCAAAACCCGCATCAATAAATTCGTCCAGTGTTACGGTTACTTCTTCCGGTGCCTTTTCATAAACGGCCAGTTCATTTACCAGTTCCAGCAATCTGGCACAATCTTCTTTTACTGCTACTCTTATATTTATGCTCATTCTACTGTATAATGTTTAATCCGTCTTTTTCCAAAAATACTGCTGCCTATGCGTACCATGGTGCTGCCCTGTTCAACGGCCAGTTTATAATCGCCCGACATGCCCATAGAAATCTCCTTAAAATGAGCAGTCTTTCTAAAAAAGCTTAGTTTAATCCCGTCAAACAGCACTTTAAGTTCATGAAACTCATCTGATGTTTGTTTTTCCAAAGCATGGTTACTGGCTATGCCCATTACCCCGGTAATGCGCACGTTTTTCATGGCTTCAAATTCTTCCGAACGCAGCAGTTCTATCGCTTCGTCAAAGCCCAGCCCAAACTTGGTATCCTCATCTGCAATATAGATCTGCAGCAGGCAATCGATCACCCTTTTGTTTTTTGCCGCCTGCTTATTGATCTCGGCCAGTAATTTTAAACTGTCAACAGATTGGATCAGGCTGATAAATGGTGCTATGTATTTCACCTTATTGGTCTGCAAATGACCGATCAGGTGCCATTCAATATCCTGCGGTAGTTTAGCTTGTTTATCAACCAGTTCCTGTACAATGTTTTCTCCAAATATCCTTTGTCCGGCATTATAGGCTTCTAAAACTGCATCGGCTTCCTGGTACTTGGAAACTGCAATTAATTTAACACCTGCCGGGTCCAGTTCGCTTTTATATTTTAATAAGTTATCTGCTATACTCATTTATCAGTATTTTTGGTAAAATTAATAACCTTAGCGAACTTTGTCTAAGAAATAATGATGTTTTAACATAATGAGGAAAATTCTGTATAGCATAGTTGTTATTTTTTCTGTTTCTGGCTGTAAACCGGGTATACCCAAGGATATCATACAGCCGGATGAGATGGCTATGGTATTGCACGATATCCATCTGACAGATGCAGTTGTTAACAATGTGGGCCGCCCCGATTCGGCCAAAATGATTGCAGCCGCCTATTACAAGGGGATTTATAAAAAATACAATATAGACTCGGCATTGTACAGTCGCAGTATGGCCTATTATTACGATGATCCTAAAGTCTTAAGCGCAATTTACGGTAAGGTAGTGGGCGAGCTGAAAAAAGAAATGAATGTCATTGAAAAAGCCGATTCACTGCTGAATGCAAATGAGGTATTAAAGATAAGACGAAAGGCATTGCAGGACTCTACAAGAAAGGCAGATTCTCTTTTTTGGGCCAACTTTTTGTTAAGAGATTCTGCCAGGAGCCGCGATTTGCCGGTTGAAAGCAGGGAGGTGATCAAATTAAAGATGGGCTACAAGGGGCCAAAAGATTTAAAATAAGTATGTTATATCCGGAGAATTGTTTGGAGCGTTTGGGTTTTAATGAGGTAAAACAGCTTATCCACAAACATTGTTTAAGCCCGATGGGGCAGCAAATGGTGGCAAAAATGCAGGTGATGGCCAAGTTTGACCAGATCAACAAATTTTTGCGGCAAACGCAGGAGTTCAAAAGTATTCTTGAAAACCAGGAACCTTTGCAGATCAGTACCTTTTTTGACATTAAAAGTCTGGCCGATAAGATCAGGGTAGAAGGCACTTACCTGGTAGAAGAAGAGCTGCACCAGATGTACGCCTCTTTGCAAACGGTGTTTTCGGTATTGCGCTTCTTTGAAGAACGTGCCGCTGTTTATCCCAATCTGGAAGCTTTGTTTGAACACCTTCCGGTAGAAAAAAATATCCTTAAAAAGATTGAAACCGTACTTGACCCAAAGGGTAAAATAAAACCAAATGCTTCGCCGGCACTGCAAAACATTATTGGCGATATTGCCAAAGCAGAACAGGATGTGCGTAAGCGGATGGACTCGATCTATAAGCAGGCGGTAAGCAACAACTGGGTGGCCGATGGCAGTCTGACCATCCGCGATGGCAGGATGTGTATCCCTGTGCTGGCCGAAAACAAGCGTAAGCTAAAAGGCTTTGTACACGACGAATCGGCAAGCGGACAAACGGTTTACATTGAACCGGAAGAGGTTTTTACCTTAAACAATAAGCTCAGGGACCTGGAGTTTGACAAGCGCAGGGAGATCATCAGGATACTGATTGCGCTGACCACTGAACTGAGGCCTTATACACCTTTGCTGCTGTCGTACCATGGTTTTTTAACGAAACTTGATTTTGTAAGGGCAAAAGCCTTGTTTGCCATTGATGTAGAGGCCGATATGCCGGTACTGATCAATGCGGCAAAAACCAGGCTGGTCAATGCCAGGCACCCTTTATTGTATCTTTCCTTTAAGGAAGACAAAAAAACGGTGGTGCCTTTGAACATCCACATCAACGAGGAACTGAGAATTGTACTGGTATCCGGCCCCAATGCCGGAGGTAAATCGGTATGCATGAAAACGGTGGGCCTGTTGCAGTTAATGGTACAGTCGGGCTTACTGATCCCCGTTCATGAATCCAGTGAGGTAGGAATATTCGACAATATATTTGCAGATATTGGTGACGACCAGTCGATAGAAAGTGATTTGAGTACCTACAGTGCTCATTTAACCAAAATGCGCTATTTTGTGGCCCATGCCACACCAAAATCGCTGGTACTGATCGATGAGTTTGGTACAGGTACTGATCCGCAGTTTGGCGGACCAATGGCCGAGGCGGTGCTGGAAGTGCTGAACAATAAAAAGGCAAGGGGGGTAATCACTACCCACTATTCCAATTTAAAGTTGTTTGCTGGCAATACACCCGGACTGGAAAATGCCTCTATGTTGTTTGACAACGACCGGATGAAGCCCCTGTATATATTGGAGATTGGCAAGCCCGGTAGTTCTTATGCTTTTGAGATAGCCCAGAATATAGGCCTGCAAAAGGAAGTGCTGGATTTGGCAAGGGCCAAAACAGGCACCAACCAGAACAGGATAGACAGTTTGCTGGTAGACCTGGAACGCGAGAAAAAACAGATCTACGATACCAAACTGAATTTATCTAACCAGCAGAACAAGGTAAAAAACCTGGTGGCCGAGAATGAAAAGCTGAAGGCTTTTCTGGACGACAATAAAAAGATACTGATCAAAGAGGCCAAGCTGGAAGCACAGAACATCATTAAAAATGCCAATAAGCTGGTTGAAAATACCATTGCCGAAATTAAGGAAAAGCAGGCCGATAAAGCGGTAACCAAACAGCTGCGGCAAAACCTGCAACAGGTGCTGGTGCAAAACCAGGTACGGGAAGACAAAAAGCCCGAGCCGGTTAGCCCTTTAAACTTAAATACACCAATAGAAGTAGGCGATTGGGTGCAGCTGAAGGACAGTGAAACCACAGGCCAGGTACTGGAGATCAACAGGGACAACCTGGTGCTTGCGCTGGGCGACCTGCGTTCGGTGCTCAAAAAGAACAGGGTATTTAAGATCAGCAACAGGGAGGCTAAAAAAGCCGCACAGCGGAATTCTTATACCGGCAGCGTTGCTGAGGCCATCAGTAATTTTAATGCCGAACTGGACCTTAGGGGCATGCGGGGTGAAAATGCTTTGCACGAGGTAGAAAAGTACCTGGACAAATCCATTATGCTTGGTTTTCCTTTTGTAAAGCTCATCCATGGTAAGGGGGATGGTATTTTGAGAAAGCTGATCAGGGATTACCTGAAAAAGTACAGCCAGGTGAACAGGGTAGAGGATGAGCATGCCGACAGGGGTGGCGATGGGATTACTTATGTTTATTTTAATTAAACATATTTAAAATGAGTGTGTTATATTTAAGGTAACCCAATTTATTCATCAAATCCATTGCTCATGAAAATCCTCGCTATAAGTATGTTTGCCCTTTTAATGGCTTTTTTTGCCTGTAAAAAGAACAAATCCAATACCCCTGACGGCGAACAGCTGCCCGATGTGGAATTAAAGACCAGAACGGTAAGTTCCGGCCTGTCGCATGTATGGGAAATGGTTTATGGCCCCGATCAGCAGTTGTGGATCACCGAAAGGGCTGGTAAGATCAGTCGCGTTAACCCGCAGACAGGTGCAGTGAGCCTGCTGCTGAATGTGCCCGATGTGGTGTCCAATGGTGAAGGTGGCCTGCTGGGTATGGCTATAAACCCACAGTTTAGCACCAATCCATGGGTATATGTGGTATACAATTACAATTCTGCTTCGGGCTATAAAGAAAAGGTAGTGCGCTATACCTATTCGGGTACTGCCTTAACCTCGCCATTAACCATTCTCGACCTTATCCCCGCATCCTCCATCCATAACGGGTCCAGGTTGCTGATCAGCAATGACCAAAAGCTTTTCATCAGCACTGGTGATGCCAGTGAAGCTGCAAATGCGCAAAATACCGCTTCTTTATCAGGTAAAATATTACGCGTAAATATGGATGGCAGCATTCCTGTGGATAATCCGATAGCGAACAACAGGATATGGACTTACGGGCACCGCAATCCGCAGGGACTGGTGCAGGTGGGCGCTAAGCTCTATGCATCGGAACATGGGCCAAACAATGATGATGAAGTAAACCTGATCCTGAAGGGCCGTAACTATGGCTGGCCAAATGTGGAAGGTTTTTGCGATAAACCTGCCGAGCAGACTTTTTGCAGCGCCAACAATGTGGTAGAGCCGCTGATGGCCTGGACACCTACTATTGCCACATCCGGATTAACCTATTACAATTCCGATCTGATTCCCCAGTTTAAAAATTCATTGCTGCTGCTCAGTTTAAAGGCCTCTAAATTTACCCAGCTTAAACTGAATGAGGCGGGTGATAAAATATTGGGCAGCAAAGATTTTTTTGTCAATGAATTTGGCCGCTTAAGGGCCATATGCCAGTCGCCCGACGGCAAAATATACATAGGCAGCAGCAATGGCAGCAACGATAAGATCATAGAAATCAACTAAACATTTGGCCGGTACGCCGGATATAGTATAATTTAGCAGCAAAATCTAATGATATGATCAATAAAGTTGTTTCAGGTGCTGAAGAAGCGATAAAAGACATCGAAGATGGCAGCACCCTGATGCTTGGTGGCTTTGGTTTATGCGGTATTCCCGAAAACTGTATTGCTGCACTGGTAAAAAAGGGGGTTAAAGGTTTAACCTGTATTTCTAATAATGCCGGTGTAGATGATTTTGGAATAGGTTTAATGCTGCAGCAGCGCCAGGTAAAAAAGATGATCTCTTCTTATGTAGGTGAAAATGCAGAATTTGAACGTCAGCTGCTGAGTGCTGAGCTGGAAGTAGAGCTGATCCCTCAGGGCACACTGGCTACCCGATGTATGGCTGCGGGTTATGGTATGCCGGCCATTTTTACTCCGGCAGGGGTGGGTACAGAAGTAGCGGAAGGTAAAGAGATCAGAAATTTTAAAGGTAAGGATTACCTGATGGAATATGCCTTTGAGGCAGATTTTGCTATCGTAAAAGCCTGGAAAGGGGATACTGCGGGAAACCTGATCTACAGGTCGACCAGCAGGAACTTTAACCCGGTAATGGCCATGGCGGGTAAAGTTACCATTGCCGAGGTGGAAGAGCTGGTGGAAGCTGGCGGGCTTGATCCCGACCAGGTACATACCCCAGGTGTATTTGTACACCGTATTTTTCAGGGCCCGGCTTATGAAAAAAGAATAGAACAACGTACAGTAAGGACCAAAGGATAAGCCCATAAAATATGCTGGATAAGAACGGAATTGCGCAGCGTATCGCAAAAGAAATACGCGACGGATATTATGTGAACTTAGGCATTGGTATTCCAACACTGGTGGCCAATTATATTCCCGAGGGAATAAATGTCGTCCTGCAGTCGGAAAACGGCTTGCTGGGCATGGGGCCTTTTCCTTTTGAAGGTGAAGAAGATGCCGACCTGATCAATGCCGGTAAACAGACCATTACTACTTTGCCGGGATCGTCCATATTTGATTCTGCCCTGAGTTTCGGAATGATCAGGAGCCAGAAAATAGATTTGACCATTCTGGGTGCTATGGAAGTGTCGGAGAATGGCGACATTGCCAACTGGAAAATCCCGGGTAAAATGGTGAAGGGCATGGGCGGTGCTATGGACCTGGTGGCCTCTGCCAAAAATATTATTGTGGCCATGCAGCATGTAAACAAGGCCGGCGAAAGCAAATTGCTGCCCCAGTGTACCCTGCCCTTAACAGGGGTAAGGTGCATTAAAAAAATAGTAACAGAACTGGCAGTACTGGATGTATTGCCTGAAGGTGGTTTTAAATTAATTGAAAGGGCCCCGGGTGTGAGCGTCGATTTTATTAAGCAATCTACCACCGGTAAGCTGTTTGCTGCTGACCATGTGCCGGAAATGGTGCTGACTTAGTCTTTGTTGCAATATTCTTTTTTCAGGTCTGCAGAAATTTCTTCTGTGATCCGGATGATGTCGTCGGGGGTATCCTGGTTATTGACCACAATGGTGTCGCAGCTTTCCTTGTAAGGCAGCAAAAACTCCCTGTAGGCGGGTACAACATGGTTGTGCCATTTGTATAAAACATCCTCTTCAGGATAGCCGCGTTCCATGCCATCGCGTTTAATGCGGCGCTGCAACGCTACTCCGTCTTCTGCTTCCACAAAAATCCTGTGGTCCAGCAGGCCGGCTATTTCCTTAAAATGTAAAATGAAAAGTCCTTCTACAATAATGATTGGTGCCGGGTTGATCTCCAGGATCTTTGTAACCGCCAGGGGGTTGTTAAAATTATATTCCTTTTTGTAGATAACCTCACCTTTCATCAGTTTTTTAATGTCGAGCAAAAACTGTTCATGGTCTATGGTTGAGGGCAGGTCAAAGTTGTATAATTTGTTCTCTTCCTGCGTCATTTCGCCGGCCGGAAAGTAATAATCATCCTGCGAGACCAGGGTAACTTCATCCTGCTTAAAATGATGTAAAAAGGAATTTAAAAAAAAGGTTTTGCCAGAACCGCTGCCACCGGCAATACCAATCAGGAAAGGCTTATTGTTCATTGTCTTGTCCGCCGTAGGTTAAATTGCAATAAAATCGTTTGTCCAAAGCACCCAGTGCATCAGCAACAGCTTTAGTCATTACAATGATCACATCCTTTGTCGATTCATTTTCTGTGAATTTACCAACAACTTTAGCGAAGGTAGACCTGTTGGTCATGGGATTGGTGATTTTCATCACCGTACCTATTGGGGCAGTGCGGTGCAGCACCAGCATTTTTGAAGGGTCAAGGTCTGCATCTGCAATCCAGATCCCTGTTCCTTTTTCATCCACCTGGTTCAATCCGTACCGGCTTGCAGGATACCTTAATGCCGGATCTTTTATAGATTTCAGCGTATCTGCACTGCTTTCGGCCGGCGTATAAGCACCTTTTACCGGATATTGTCCCCTGATCAGCAGCTTCTGGCCAACATGCAGCGCATTGTCTGTCAGGTTGTTTTTGGCCTTTAGCTGGTCCATAGTCATTTTATAGGTGGTAGCAATAGAATAAATGGTTTCGTTAGAAGCTACGGTATGTACCACAAGTTCTTCGGGCTTTTCCTGGGCGGCTTCTTTTTTTGCAGGCTGCTGCTCCGGTTTTTTATACCTGTTTTCAGGAGGGATAGACGTTTTTACCGGTGTTTCTTCTTTTCTGGGTTGTACAACTGGTACCTGGGCCGTTTGAACAGGTTCCTGTTCTGCTGGTTTTCCGGGGATTTTGAGCACCTGGCCAATTTGCAGGTTGATGGAATTCAGGTTGTTTACCCGCTTAATCTCATTTACTGTGGTACCGTATTTCTCGGCCAGCATGTTCAGGTTTTCCTTTTTCTGTACGATATGCTCCGTCAGCCCGCCTTCAGTGGCAACAGCAGCTGCAGGTGTTGTAACCTGGGCTTTACCTGTTTTACCCGGAGGGGTTACGGTACTGTTAAAAGGAACATTGGTAGGTACTTTAACGATGACGCCAATTTGTAAAAATTTGCTGTCGTTATAGGTCATGATGTCTTTAGGGGATACATTGTAGCGCCTGGCTATGGAGTAATAGGTGTCCTTGGCAACAACCTGGTGTACAATTAGTTTTTTTCCATTGTGGTTTTCTACCCCTATCGAATCTCTGGTGCTCTCGGCGCTTGCCGAGAATGTCGACAGGTTTAAAAGCAGGGCGAATACGGATACTATATAATATTTGTGCATTAATGTCTTTATAAATTTTAAAGGGCAATTATACGAATAATATAAATAAAGCGTCGAATTCGATTATTAAACGTTCTTTTTATTGTCCTATTGCCTGTAAATGCAGATTTTTGAAAACCATTTTTTAAGTTGACTGTTATACCTCCAGGACCCTGATCTCAGGAATAAATCTAAAATAAATACCATGGACGCAAAAGAAATCAGTTTAAACGAAAAACAAGTAAAACCAGTAGTAGATATGTTAAATGATTACCTGGCTAATTATCATATCCATTACCAGAAATTAAGAGGGTGTCACTGGAACATCAAAGGCCAGAATTTTTTTACTTTACACATCAAATTTGAAGAGTTATATACCAATGCACAGCTAACTATTGATGAGATAGCCGAAAGAGTACTTACTTTGGGCAAGCCGCCACACAGCCGCTTTGCAGATTACATTAAAGAATCGGCCATCAAAGAGATCGATACGATAGGCATGAAAGACCTGGATATGGTAGATGCCATTCTGGACGATATGGCCAAACTGATTGAAATGGAACGTGAGCTGCTGGAAGCTACAGATAAGGCCAGCGACGATGGCACCAACGATATGGTAAACAGGTTTATGCAGTTTAAAGAAAAAAATACCTGGATGCTGCGCTCCTTTGCCGGTAAGAAATAATACTGACATTAAACAGAAAAGCCCTGCCTGCAAGCGGGGCTTTTCTGTTTAACAGCTACATAAAACCATAATTCTTTAATACCTTTGGCTGTAATGGGATATCAAAGTTTAGCAGATTGTGTTGCAGACCTGGAAAAACATGGTCATTTAATCCGGATCAAAGAAGAGGTAGATCCTTACCTGGAAATGGCTCAGATCCACCTTCGTGTTTATGAACAAAATGGCCCCGCATTGTTTTTTGAAAACATTAAGGGCAGTAAATTTCCGGCGGTTTCCAATCTGTTCGGAACGCTTGAACGTGCTAAATTCATGTTCAGGGACAGTCTGCCCAAAGTAGAACAGCTGGTAAACCTGCGTGCCGATCCGATTAAGGCACTTAAAAATCCTTTAAAATTACCGGGTATCGGGTTTACTGCCCTTACGGCCCTCCCTTTAAAGCTGAGTTTTAAGTCGGTATTCAGTAAAACAAGCATCAGCGCCCTCCCGCAGATCGTAAACTGGCCTATGGATGGCGGGCCTTTTATCACCATGCCGCAGGTGTATACAGAAGATATAGACAAGCCTGGTATCCTGAATGCCAATCTGGGCATGTACCGGATCCAGCTGGCCGGCAATGATTATATCCGGGACAAAGAAATTGGGCTCCACTACCAGATCCATCGTGGAATAGGGGTACACCAGAGTAAAGCCAATGCCAAAGGCCAGCCTTTAAAGGTCAGCATTTTTGTGGGCGGGCCACCTTCACATCCGCTGGCTGCGGTAATGCCTTTACCTGAAGGACTTTCGGAAATGACCTTTGCCGGTGCACTGGGCAACAGAAGGTTCCGCTATTTTTACGACGAAGAAGGTTTTTGCCTTTCGGCCGATGCCGACTTTGTCATCACCGGTATGGTCTATCCGCAGGAAAATAAACCGGAAGGGCCTTTTGGTGATCACCTGGGTTATTACAGCCTTACGCATCCTTTTCCCTTGATGAAGGTGCACAATGTATACCACCG
Organism: Pedobacter heparinus DSM 2366; assembly: GCF_000023825.1. NCBI lineage: Bacteria > Pseudomonadati > Bacteroidota > Sphingobacteriia > Sphingobacteriales > Sphingobacteriaceae > Pedobacter > Pedobacter heparinus. The sequence goes on along the minus strand of NC_013061.1, from coordinate 3,476,331 downwards.
CAAAGATGCGGTCTGGTCGTTTACCGTAGTGGGCAGGCCACCCCAGGAAGATACCAGCTTTGGCGCACTGATCCATGAAATTGCCGGATCGGCCCTGCCCAAAGAGATCCATGGCTTAAAAGAAGTTAATGCAGTGGATGCAGCAGGTGTACATCCTTTGCTTTTTGCCATAGGCAGCGAAAGGTATACTCCTTTTCTGAAAGACCGCAGGCCACAGGAGATCCTGACCATTGCCAATCATATTCTAGGAAAAAATCAGCTTAGTCTGGCTAAATATCTATTTATTGCTGCCAGGGAAGATGATGAACACCTGGATACGCACGATCTTTCTGCCTTTATGCAGCATGTGCTTTCGAGGATGGATTTCAGGACTGATCTTCATTTCCATACCAACACCACTATAGATACGCTGGATTACAGTGGAGATGGACTTAACAGTGGTTCAAAAGTTGTTTTTGCCGCCGCAGGGGCACAAAAAAGAATACTGGCAAATGAGCTGCCCAAAGGCTTTAGCCTGCCTGAACCCTTTAACCACTACCAGATGGCCATTCCTGGCGTGCTGGCCCTTAAGGCCAGGCCTTATACAGATCAGGGGCATACCGAGCAGGAACTGGTATTACTGGAACAGCATTTAAAAGGTCAGCAGCTTGATGGTCTGGCTTTAATTGTACTTTGTGACGATCAGGAATTTACAGCCAGAAATATCAGCAACCTGGTCTGGGTTACCTTTACACGGAGCAATCCGGCAGCAGATGTACATGGACTGGGCAGCTTTATCCACAATAAGCACTGGGGCTGCAGCGGGCCGCTGATTATTGATGCCCGTAAAAAACCGCACCATGCACCCGAGCTGATCAGGGATGAAAGGGTAGAAAAACACATAGAACGGCTGGGGCTTAAAGGGGCCTCTTTATACGGTATACTATAAAAAAAGCCGGAGTTGGAAAACCCCGGCCTTTATGACAATAGGATAAAGCTGTTAAAAACGGATTCCGAAAGTAAGGAATACATTGTTGTTTGCATTTTTCAGACTGGCTACAGGTTCTGTACCATTGTTAAGGCTGTAAGGACTTACCCTGTCCTGAGACTCTACACGCTGGTAGGCCAGATCTATATAATACTCGTTTACGCGGTAGCCTAAACCAGCACTGTAATATTTGGTGTCAAATATGTTCTGGGTATCATCCTTTAATGGACTGCCATTTAAGCCATAACCTGCTCTTAAGCTTAGGTTATTGAGCTTATACTCGCCACCAACCCTGTAGTTTACTGCCGAAGTATACAGTCTTTTTATATCTGCATTGTTGTCCATAATGGTCTGGTCAGGAGTACCACCACCATCCTGAGAAAAACGGGTACTGGCATAATCAATAAAGTCTACATCAGCAGAAAGTATGGCCTGGCCCCCAATTACATAACTTGCGCCCAAAGACCCTTTTAAAGGGGTTTTTAAACGGTAGTTGTAACTGTAATTGAGTGCGTTCCGGCTAGGGAAACGCTCGCCCGACAGTGTAGTATACAAATTTTCAGCATAGATGTCTTCTACATATAGCCAGGTTGGGGTCTGAAAAGTGGCACCGATCCTGAAATTGCCTGCCGGCCTGAAAATCATCCCCAAACGTCCGTTAACCCCGGAAGCTTTGGTTTCCTGGTTTTGCGCATATGTAAAACTATAATTCTCGTTTCCTGTAAAACCGTCTGTAGGGTCGTAAGGGTTTACGGTACCCTTTTCTGTAAATTCTGCATCGCTGGTATAACGTGCATTCACCATCCCAATGCTTGCCCCAATGTACAACTGGTTAGAGATGTTCAGTGCCCCTGAAAAGTTCAGTTCAGAAGTACCTCCGGATGAGATCTGTTTTTTAACCTGATTGGCCCCGGTTACACCGTTTGTGGTATAGTTATTGGCGTTGCCCGGCGTATTGAAATTGATCAGATAATCTTCAAAAGCATAATTTTCCAATGATTTTGCAGCAAGGTCGCCCTGCTGGTTTTTCGAACCATTGGCCAGCTCGGCAAAATAATTCCGCATGGAATTGGCTGTATTGTCGCCACCATAAGTATAATGCTGGGTAAAATCAGCATTTCTGTTAAACCCTATGCCAAATACAGTGCTGAGCACACCTTTATTGGTGTTTTCTCCCTGTATCCTATAGGTAGGGTTGTACCATACCACACCGGCCTGGTTTACATTTAATTTATTGCCTGAATCGTTTGTCCTGTTGCCCAGAAAGTCAGATTTTGAACCCGCACTGTTAAATTCTGGTGTAAAGCTGAACTCCGACCGTGTAAAAAGACCCAGGCCTGCAGGGTTGCCACCTAAGGAACTCATGTCGCCACCCACCCCAATCTGGGCATTTCCCATTCCTTTAAACCTTGCCGAACTGCCATAATTTCCATTGGAAAACCGTATGGCATCGCCTGCGTACTGCGCGTATGTTGTGCCAGTGGTAGCTACCATAGCTACCATTAGCATTTGTGTAAATTTCTTCATCTGTGTATTTCGCTAAAATTATCTGCCACCACCTCTTGATGGTCTGCCACCGCCGCCTGCACCACCTGCACCGCCACCCGATGAACCACCACCATAGCTTCCGCCTGATGAGCTGCCTTCGCTGCCCCTTGACGGAGGAGTGTAGGTAGGAGCGGGTCTCGAGGTTTCAGTCCTGCTTGGTCTGGACATTTCTGAGCTGCCCGGTCTTGAACTTTCGGTAGTACGTTGTGTAGTACCACTGCTGCCCCTTGATGGACGGCCTGAACTTACTGCTGTATTGCCGGCATTGTTTTGTCCCCTTGCGCTTGATCTTGGAGAAAGGTATTCTGCATTCCCCCTGGTGCCATTGTAGCCATTGCTGCCCCCTCTGGCGGGTCTTGCCCTGTAATCCGGTACATTAGTGGTTCTGCCTGTATAATAACCGCCACCCCAGTAGCCACCGCCATAATAGCCGCCACCTATGAAATTGTTGTAGCCCCAGCCGTTATAACCATAAAAAGGAGAATAATAATTGCCCCAGCCGTAATATGGCGAGCTCCACATAGAGCCCCAGAAAGGACTTAAACCAAAGCCTAAGCCCAACGACATACCGTAGTTGCCATACCATCCGCCATCAAAATAGGGATCGTAATAGCTTCTCCATGAAGGGTTGGCATAAGAAAATCTGTTGATACGTGAAGAGTAATCCATATCATAATAAGGATCACTGGTGCCATAATAATCATCCTGAGCATTGTACTCCGATTCTTTTACCGGTACCTGCTGTCTATATTCCTTAGCCTTCGCCACTGAGTTATAAACATCATCATTCGAATTTTGCTGCGCTAACCTGGGCGCAGAACACGACGCCACAACTATCGCTGTGAGTGCCATGCCGGTGAATAAATTAATTGCTTTCATAACTATATCCCTTCTTTGTGTGTTGTGTTTTTTTGTAGGTATAAATTTATAGATTTGTAGCCTACTTTACAAGTCATTTAACACAAAAAACGTTCCAAACAGCTATGAGCAAAGGTATTACTAGTAAAAACGAAGATTATTCACAGTGGTATAACGACATTGTTATAAAAGCCGACCTGGCAGAGCATTCCTCTGTTAAGGGATGTATGGTCATAAAACCCTATGGATATTCCATTTGGGAGAAGATGCAGGCGGTTTTAGACCAGAAATTTAAAGATACAGGCCATAGCAATGCTTATTTTCCTTTATTCATCCCTAAGTCATTTTTTTCAAAAGAAGCTTCACATGTTGAGGGTTTTGCCACCGAATGTGCCGTTGTGACACATTACCGGCTGAAAAATGATGGAAATGGAAACATCATCGTAGATGAGACGGCAAAATTAGAAGAAGAACTGATTGTGAGGCCAACCTCTGAAACTATTATCTGGAACACTTATAAAGGCTGGATCCAGTCGTACCGTGACCTGCCTATCCTGGTCAACCAATGGGCCAATGTGGTACGCTGGGAAATGCGTACTCGCCTGTTTTTGCGTACTACCGAGTTTTTGTGGCAGGAAGGCCATACTGCGCATGCCACAGCCGATGAGGCCGTTGAAGAAACACGGAAAATGCTGGATGTATATGCCGACTTTGCCGAGCAATGGATGGCTGTGCCTGTCGTAAAAGGGGTAAAAACCCCTAATGAACGCTTCGCCGGTGCATTGGATACGTATTGTATTGAGGCTTTAATGCAGGATGGAAAAGCATTGCAGGCCGGTACTTCCCATTTCCTGGGCCAGAACTTTGCCAAAGCTTTTGATGTGAAATTTACCAATAAAGAAGGTAAAATTGAACATGTATGGGCCAGTTCCTGGGGGGTGTCTACCCGTTTAATGGGGGCTTTGATCATGGCGCACAGCGACGATGCAGGTCTGGTATTGCCGCCAAAACTGGCACCTATACAGGTGGTGATCGTTCCGATCTATAAGCATGAGGAAGAGTTGAAAAATATAACCGGTTTTGTAGACGAGCTGATCGCAAAACTGAAAAGAATGGGCATTTCGGTAAAATATGACGACCGTGACACGCAGCGTCCGGGCTTTAAATTTGCAGAATATGAGTTAAAGGGTGTTCCTGTACGTCTGGCCATTGGTGGCCGCGATATGGAAAACGGAACCGTGGAACTGGCCCGCAGGGATACCAGGGAAAAACAGACTGTATTGCAGGATGGGCTCGAGATCTTTATTGCCCAGCTGCTGGAAGAAATCCAGGAAAACATCTATAATAAAGCTTTAAACTTCAGGGATACGCACATTACCGAGGCCAATTCTTATGATGAGCTGAAAGAACTGCTGGATACCAAGGCTGGTTTTATTGCAGCGCATTGGGACGGAACACCCGAAACGGAACAAAAAATCAAAGAAGAGACCAAAGCAACCATCAGGTGCGTTCCGCTAAACAATAAGCTGGAAGATGGTGTTTGTATTTATTCGGGCAAACCTTCTAAACAGCGTGTATTATTTGCAAGGGCATATTAAGCCTGCTAATTTTTGATTATGGAGACAGAAAACTATCAGAAAATATTAACCGAGTTTGAAAATAAAGCTTCTTTAAAACAGGCCATCTACAGAAGTACGGCCGAGGTATTTGCCCTGTTGAAAAAACAGCTGGCAACGATTGCCATTAAATTACAGCATGATTATACCTCCAAAGACCCTTCTGTTGAGGTTCATTTCAATGAGAACAGTAAATTTGAAGGGCAGCTAAAGTTTTCCGGCGATATGCTGATGGTATCTATGCATACCAATATCTTCACCTTCGATCCTTCACACTCCATATATCAGACCAAATACATTAAGGATGATGATTCTTTAAGCTATTGTGGCATTATTTACATCCATAATTTTCTGGCAGATTCTATTAAGTACAACCGTTTGGCAGATGAAGGTTCGCTGATTGCAAGGATCCTGATCAATAAAGAAAAACACTTTATAGTGGAAGGGGAGGGGGCACTCGATTTCCTGTACCAGGATTTTGCCAACAATACAGTAACTGAAGAAAAGCTGACAGACATTATCGAAAGATCGATCCTGTTCTGTCTGGACTCCGACCTGGTTATCCCGCCTTTTGCACAGGTAAAAGACGTCACATTAAATCAAAAACAATCTATGCTGGTAGCCAGTGGTTATCCTACTGGTAAACACCTGGGTTATCAGTTTAAGGCAGAAACAGAGCAAAATAAGACATATGAAGTTCGCGACTAAAGCTATCCACGCGGGTCAGGAGCCTGATCCAACCACAGGGGCCGTAATGACCCCCATATACCAAACCTCTACGTACTGGCAGAAATCGCCCGGCGATCATAAGGGTTTTGAATATTCCAGAGGTACCAACCCTACGCGTAAAGCTTTGGAAGATTGCCTGGCGGCCCTGGAAAATGCCAAACATGGCCTGGCTTTCTCGAGCGGAATGGGTGCTACCGATGCAGTGATGAAATTGCTGCAGCCTGGTGATGAGGTGATCACAGGCAACGATCTTTACGGGGGCTCTTACCGCATCTTTACCAAGATCTATGCAAAATATGGGATTAAATTCCATTTTCTTGATCTTTCCAGACCGGAAAATATTTTGCCTTTTGTAAACGATAAAACAAAGCTGGTATGGATAGAGACACCTACCAACCCGACTATGCAGATTGTAGATATCGCCGGTATTTCCAAACTGGCCAAAGCGCATAACCTGTTGCTGGCGGTTGACAATACTTTTGCTTCCCCTTACCTGCAAAACCCGATAGACCTGGGTGCTGATATTGTGATGCACTCAGTTACCAAATACCTGGGCGGCCACTCTGACGTGGTAATGGGTGCTTTAATGGTAAATGACGAACAATTGTATAAAGACCTTTGGTTTATTTACAATGCCTGCGGAGCCACTCCTGGTCCGCAAGACGCATTTTTGGTTTTAAGGGGCATTAAAACCCTGCACCTGCGCATGAAAGCACATTGCGAAAATGGGGCTAAAGTAGCGCATTTCCTTAAAAAACACCCTAAAGTTGATCGGATCTACTGGCCGGGCTTTGAAGATCATCCGAACCATGCTATTGCCAAACAGCAAATGCGCGATTTTGGGGGCATGGTATCCTTTACTTTAAAAAATGCCGATCTGCAGGAAACTTTCCGCGTAGCAGGTTCTTTTAAAGTTTTTGCACTTGCTGAATCTTTGGGCGGAGTAGAGTCGCTGATCAACCATCCGGTATCTATGACACATGGCTCTATTCCAAAGGAAGAGCGTGAGAAGGTTGGTGTAACGGATAACCTGTTGCGTTTGAGCGTTGGTATTGAAGATATTGACGATCTTATTCAGGATCTGGAACAGGCACTTAAATAAAAGGCAGACAGTTAAAATAAATACATGAAATATTGGAATTTTTAGAACTTAAAGATTTTTTGGACATGAAGGTGGCGCAGTACAACCGCCCTAACTTTATTCAAAACGATCCGATCTGCATTCCGCACCAGTTCACTAAAAAACAGGATATAGAAATTGCCGCATTTTTTGCGGCAATTTTGGCTTGGGGACAGCGCAAAACCATCATCAATAAATGCAATGAACTCTTTGCAAGAATGGACCATGCGCCTTACGACTTTATGCGCCATCATGGCAATGCTGATCTGAAAGGGCTTCTGGGCTTTAAGCACCGGACTTTTAACGATACCGACCTGCTGTATTTTGTGTCCTTCTTTAACCAGCACTATCAGCAATCGGATAGCCTGGAAACCGCCTTTCTATCGCCTGCAGATGAGTTCAGGACGGAATATACAGCAGATATGACATCAGGAACAGTACCCCTGGTTAGCGGCAGTGCTTCTGCAGCCTGCCTGCTGCCGGAATTGAGCAGTGCTGTGCCGCGAATAGAAAAATCACTCAATTATTTCCGTTCTTATTTTTTCTCTTTGGCAGATTACCCGCGCAGAACGATCAAGCATGTGTCTTCCCCTTTGCAGAAATCTACCTGCAAGCGGCTGAATATGTTTCTGAGATGGATGGTGCGTCAGGATCATAAGGGGGTTGATTTTGGGATATGGAACCGGTTGAAACCTGCCGACCTGATCTGCCCCTGTGATGTGCATGTAGACAGGGTGGCGCGGAAGCTTGGACTTATTGAACGTAAACAGACAGATTGGAAAACGGCAGTGGAGCTGACGGCACGCCTGCTGGAGTTTGATCCTTCAGACCCGGTTAAGTATGATTTTGCTTTGTTTGGCTTAGGGGTTGAAGAGAAGTTTTAAAAAAAAAAGATATTCTTTATAACTTTAACTTGTATGATCACCTTTAAAGCAGAAATAGAACGTTTTAACGAAATGGGGGAGAAATCTGGCTGGACCTATGTTTTTATTCCACAGGCTATAGCAAATCAACTTAAACCGGATTGCAGAAAAAGTTTTCGGGTAAAAGGTAAGCTGGATAACGTGGACATTGAAGGCCTGTCCTTTGTGCCGATGGGCGAAGGCAATTTTATCATGGCCCTAAATGCGGCATTGCGCAAAAAACTGAGGAAAGAGAAGGGCGCCGTAATTGAACTGAGCCTGGAGGAAGATAAGACCTTTAAAATTGAAATGCCGGAAGACCTTGAGCTTTGCCTGGCTGATGAACCGCACCTGCTCAAAAACTTTTTAAAGCAGCCCAAATCACATCAAAACTGGTACATCAACTGGTTAAATACAGCCAAAACCGAAGCTACTCGTACCAAGCGTATTGTAAAGATCGTTTCAGCAATGGATAAAGACTGGGACTTCGGTACCATGATGCGCGATGGTAAACCGCGCGAAGAAAAATAAGTCAGGAGCGGTCGTACTTTCTGAACCAGCTCGAGACCTTCATCTGGATCACCCCCAAAAATGCTTCCCTGAATATCCTGGTACTCATTTTTGAGACCCCCTCGGTACGGTCAGTAAAGATGATAGGAACCTCTACTACTTTAAAACCATATTTTAAAGCAGTAAATTTCATCTCTATCTGAAAGGCATAGCCTACAAACCTGATTTTGTCCAATGGTATGGTAGCCAGAACTTTACGCGTATAGCATTTAAAGCCCGCAGTGGCATCCTGTATGTTGATACGGGTGATCATCCGGACATACATAGAAGCAAAATACGACATCAGTACCCTGCTCATTGGCCAGTTCACTACGTTAACACCGTTGATATAGCGGGAGCCTATGGCCACATCAGCCCCATTTACACAAGCATTTCTTAAACGGACCAGGTCTTCCGGGCTATGCGAAAAATCAGCGTCCATTTCAAAAATATAGGCATATTGCGGCCGCGCCAAAGCCCATTTAAAACCATGGATATAGGCTGTGCCCAGCCCCAACTTTCCGGTACGCTGTTCCAGGTGAAGTGCAGGATATTCCAGCTGTAGTTTTTTTACAATATCAGCCGTACCATCGGGAGAACCATCGTCGATAATTAAGATCTCAAAAAAGTAATTCAATGAAAAAACCTTTCTGATGATCTTCTCGATGTTTTCTTTTTCGTTGAAAGTGGGAATAATAACCAGGCTGTCTGACACGTAAAATAAATTAATCCACGAAATTATGGAATCTAAATGAAAAAACCCGTAGCCAGTGACCGGTTACGGGTTAAAATATGTTAAATATGATCCGATTAACTGACGCCCTGCATCAGTTTTTTGATCAAAGGTGAGAATACAATTAAAAATACACCGGCAACAGCAGCATAAATGGCCAGCTGGTAGTATCCATCCGTGTACGATTGCAGTTTGGTAACCAAAGAGGCATGCTCGTCACTTACCGACATATCGGCACCCAGTTTACCAGCAGCAAACTGTCCGAATGCACTGGCCAGGAACCACATGCCCATCATCATCCCTGTTAAGCGCTTGGGTGAAAGCTGGGTAACCAGCGACATGCCGATAGGCCCTAAACACAGCTCGCCCAGTGTGGTTACCAGGTAACCAAAAGTAAACAGGTTTAAGGAAGTTATGCCATTTGAATCGGCAAAGAAACGGGTATAAAAGAAAATATAGAAAGAAGCACCCAGAAACAGAAAGCCAATACCAAATTTGATGATCGAGTTGGGCTCTATCTTCTTTTTGGCCAGCCATAACCATAACAAACCAATTAAAGGACTAAACAGGATCACAAAAAAAGAATTGGAGCTGTTGTTGACCACATTGGGGTCGATGTTAAAGAAAAGGAGGCTATGGTTTAAATTCTCGGCCGCAAAAAGCGATAAAGAACCACCACTTTGCTCAAAAATGGCATTGAACAGAAAGTAAAAGAAGATAAATATAAAGGCTGCAAAGAGTTTTAGCCTGAACTTATGGTCTTTAACCGTATAGGTTTCGTACAAAAAATAAATAATCGCAACAGGTGCAATGGTATACATGAAATAATCCGTGTACCTGGTGTTTTGCACCATGATCAGGATCAGTGGTATAGAGATCAGCGAAAGAAGGTAAACACCGATTTCACGCATCCTTCTTTTATTTAGCGGCATATGCTTTAAAGGAGAATCACCGATAGGGCCCAGGGTTTTCTGGGTAAAAATAAAGGTAACCAGTCCCAGCGCCATGACAACGGCCGCTGCCAGGAAAGCATAATTCCAGGAAACGTACTTACCCAGGTATACACATAAAGCACCACCCAGTAAACCGCCTACATTTATGCCAGCATAGAACAAACCATAACCGGCATCCCTGCGGCCATCACCATCTTTATACAATTCGCCTACCATTGAAGAAACATTGGGCTTAAAAAAGCCGGTCCCGATAATGGAAAGCGTAATGCCGATATAGAAAAGCTCTTTAGGCGATGTGGCGATGATCAGGTTGCCAAGCACCATCACCATTCCACCAAAGAACAGTGATTTTCTGAAGCCAAGCACTTTGTCGGCAAAAATACCACCCAGAAAGGTAAAGGTATACACAAAGGCCTGTATGGCCGCATATTGCAGGTTGGCACTCTTGTCTGTAAGTGCCAGGCCAAGCACCTTGTCGATCATAAATATGACCAGCATTCCCCGCATCCCGTAAAAGCAGAAACGTTCCCACATTTCTACAAGGAACAGCGCCCAGAGTTGTTTAGGGTATTTGCCCTTAAAATCCTGGATTTCTTCTAATGTCAATTGTTCGGCCATATTCCTTTTTTATTATCTGACACCGTGCATTAACCGTTTAAGCAGGGGATGTAACAACATCACCAGGATACCCAGGCCAACCGGCACCAGGGTAAAGATCAGGAAAAATGTGGAAAGCGAATATTTATGGGTAATTTCATTGATCATACCACCCATTGCACCTGCCGTTTTATTGCCAATGGCAATGGCCAGGTACCAGATGCCGAACATCACACCGATCATCCTTGCAGGCACCAGTTTACTGACATAAGATAAGCCCACAGGTGACAGGCACAATTCGCCCAGTGTATGGAAAAGATAAGCAAAGATAAGCCAGACCATGCTCACTTTTATAGAGGCATCGGGACCTGTAATGGCCGACGCACCATAGGCCAGAGAGGCAAAGCCCAGACCCAGCAGGGTCATGCCCAGTCCGTATTTAAATGCTGCAGGCGGATTGTATTTGCTTTCCCAGATCTTTGAGACCAGGGGTGCAAAAGAAATGATAAAAAAGGAGTTTAAAATACCAAACCAGGAAGCGGCTACAGTAGTGGTCTCTTTCTGGAACTCATTGTTCAGCATCCAGATCACTACAGCCCAGATCACCACAAAACTGGTTCCCAGGATCATATTTCCAACAGCAAACTTTTTAAAAGTCTGGGTAAACAGTTTCCACAGTACAAACGTGATGATGCCAAGCGGTACTACTGTTAGCAGGGTATTGATGATCTTAAAGGTGGCAGCTGCGCTGCCGGAAAAATCACGCTGTGTATATTTATCGGCAAAGATGGTCATAGAACCACCAGCCTGCTCAAAAGAGGCCCAGAAGAATACCGTAAAGAAAGCAAATATGGTTACGGCAATTAAACGGTCCCTGGTTACTTTAGTGTAACGCAGGATCCTGCTGATCAGTAAAACTAAAAATATGATTACACCACTGATAATGGTAAAGCTTGGTCCGGATAAGCCCAGTGCCGTAAAATCAAGTAAATTGTTGCCGCTGATCTTAGAATAAGGATCGTTCAGGATCCATACCAGGCCCAGTAACAAAGAAACCACAATTAAAGTCAGGTCAAGATTAGTGAAAGGTACCCTTTTGTCGCCATCATCGTTGCTGGCCTTTTTAAGGTTATCTTCAGCTGTAGGTCTTTTACCCACATCGCCAAAAATACCCTGGGTAAAATAGAACTGCAGCATACCAAAAAACATGAAAATACCCGCAAGACCAAATCCCCAGCTCCAGCTCACCGTTTCGCCGATGTAACCACACAGCATAATGCCCAGAAATGCACCTGCATTTACACCCATATAAAAAATGGTATAGGCACCATCTTTCTTTTCAGGATGGTCTTTATAGATATAAGAAACAATAGAGGTCATGTTGGGCTTGAAAAAGCCGTTTCCAAAAATCAGGAAACCGATGCCCAGGTACAAGAACGTCGGTGTTTCTACCGCCATACTGGCATGGCCCATGGTCATCAGACAGGCACCAATAACTACAGCCCAGCGGTAGCCCAGGTATTTGTCGGCCAGGTAGCCACCCATAATGGTGGTCAGGTACACCAGTGAGGTATAAGTGCCATATAAAGCCAGTGCATTCTCTTCCGGCCAGTGCCAGCCACCTTTATCCAGGTTTGAAATTAAGAACAGCACCAGCAAGGCCCGCATGCCATAATAAGAAAACCGTTCCCACATCTCGGTAAAGAAAAGGACAAACAATCCAGCCGGATGTCCGAGTACCTTATTCTCGAAAAAGTTATTTGGTGTGTCCAAATTTTGTGTATTCATGTTAGTTTTTTATGTAATAAGTTTAGTTAGTTTATGATATGAATGTTTGTTTTTTAATCGCGCAAGATAGTTACATGTGGTCAAACTGACAAATTTTTAACATGGATTGAATTGCCTCATACTGTTGTTTAAAGTTTTTTTGGGGCTTTGGTACTTTTATCTTTCGGATCAGCATAAAAATCGTCCATTGCATTGGGCTCATTCTTCATCTCTACATTTTCAACCAGCTTTAACCTGCCGCCTGCAACTCTATACGCATCAAAGCTCAAATCGGATGCATAGAATTCAAAGTTTCCTTCCAGATCAGGGGTAAAAGGGGCGAGGTGGTCAAATACGATCATGTTTACCGACCTGTCCATCGTAAGGGTCATTGAATTTAACTTGTTGTATTCAAAAACCACCCTGTTTTTCTGACTGCTCCCTTTTACGCCATCAAATACGGTCTTGCCAAATACAGGTTGCCCGGCCCTGTCAAAAGAAAGGATTTCGATCACTTTTTTTGAAGTTTTGGCGTTATTCCCTTTCCAGCCTATCAGCACATAATAAGGTTGCTGTCCGTTTATCTTAACAGGCACAATCTGATAATAGCGTGCACCATACCAGTTCTTATTGTCTGTTACCTGGTTTACATCCTTAATTTTATCTGTGCCGTCAATTAAAGGGAACATTTTTAGTTTACCGTCTTTGGTAGCCATTTGTATGGTCCCAAAAAAGCGGTAAGTGCCATCATCATTGGGTACATACCAGGAGATCAGCCTTAAGGCATTATCGGGCGATTTTAAAACGGTAACCTTTTTTAAAGAGTCGAAGGGGAAATTAAAGGAGGCCTGGGTTTTTAATGCATTGACCAGGGTTTTAATAAATGTTGCATTTGCCGCAAAGCGGTCCTGGTTGTTCCCGGCATTGTACATCGCCTCGGAAATGCTGATGAGCGAGTCCTGGTATTTTTTTAATGCCGGAACATTGCTGAGGTCGAAGCTATGCTGCGCCCAAACCGGGGTTGCGGCACAGCATAGTATAAAAAATAACAGTAAAGGTTTTAAAGCCTTAATCATTTAGTTCATGTTTTCTATTACCAGGGGCACTGGCACCGCCGCCGCCATTACAAATACCGGCAACGCCTATTTTGCCATGTTGCTGCGCTAAAACGGAAAGCAGGGTAACCACAATCCTGGCACCGGACGCACCAAGGGGATGTCCCATTGAAACCGCACCACCATTAATGTTCACTTTTTCTGCATTTAAACCCATTTCTTTATTGTTTGCTAACGAAACTACAGAAAAAGCTTCATTGATTTCAAAATAATCAACATCAGCGATGCTTTTTCCGGCTTTTTTTAAGGCCAGGGGGATGGCTTTTGCCGGTGCGGTGGTAAACCATTCCGGTGCCTGCTGGGCATCGGCATAAGCTAAAATTTTAGCCAGGGGCTTTAAACCCAGTGCTGCAGCTTTATCGGCACTCATTAAAACCAGTGCAGCAGCGCCATCATTTAAGGTCGACGCATTTGCCGCTGTTACAGTACCATCTTTTTTAAATACAGGTTTAAGGCCAGGTATCTTATCAAATTTTACGGCAAATGGCTCTTCGTCCTTATCTACCATTGTAGTATCGCCTTTGCGGTCTTTCACTTCTACAGCAATAATTTCCTGGTTAAACCTGCCCTCTGTTTGTGCGGCCTGCGATTTTTTGTAGGAACCGATCGCAAAAGCATCTTGCTCTTCGCGGCTAAAGCCACATTCAGCAGCACAAAGTTCAGCAGCAGCGCCCATGTGATAATCGTTATATACGTCCCACAGCCCATCTTTTACCAGTCCGTCTGTAATTTGTCCGTGCCCCAGCCGGTAACCATTTCTGGCTTTGTCCAGGTAATAGGGCACATTGCTCATGCTTTCCATACCACCCGCCACAACGATATCGTTCTGGCCCAGGGCTATGCTTTGGGCGGCCAGCATAATGGCCTTGGTACCCGATGCACATACTTTATTGATTGTTGTTGAAGGTACATCCGGCAAACCGGCAAATTTAGCTGCCTGCGTGGCGGGCGCCTGTCCCAGTCCGGCAGATAACACATTGCCCATATAAACCTCCTGGATGTCTCCCGGCTTAATCCCTGCCCTTTCAACAGCTGCTTTAATGGCAAAAGCACCCAGCTGGGTAGCAGAAAAGCCCGATAATGAGCCTCCAAAACTTCCAATCGGGGTTCTTACAGCAGAAACAATGACTACTTCTTTCATTTAATGTTTTTAAGTTAGTTATGAACAAAGTTAAGTATTTACCGGCTATCGGTGGTTAAATACCAGGTAATTTAACTTTTACAATGTCCGGGGGCCAAGCGCAGGGCCTGGTCCTGATGAAATGTGTTAAAACTGCGCTATATTTTATTAGAACCTTATTAGGACCTTACTGGAACCTTGCTAGGTCGATTTGACCTATATAAGATTTAAATGATCTAAAAATGTTTAAAAAAAATTTTAAAAATAAATGGAGCATATGAAAAGCAAATCCGGTGCTTTACGTTATCAAAACGCATGATCATGACCCGGCTATTTAAAAACAATTACATTACGACGAATATTTGTGTTATTTTTGAGTAATAATCAATTTATATCGCTTTGGCTAAAATCAGAAAGAATTCCCATAAGGTATTGTACCGCAAGTATTCATCTAACATAAAATACATTATGATGGTGCTTTCAGTGCTCATCATAACGGTTTTTTTGCCTAAACAACCGCGTTTCAGGTATGAGTTTGAGAAAGGTACGATCTGGAAGAACAAAGACCTGGTATCGCCCTTTAGTTTTGCCATTTTAAAAACAAATCCACAGGTTACCATTGATAAACAGGATGCATTGGACAATGTTTTGCCAATTTATAAGTTAAACAGAGAACTTTTTAACGCGGTAGAAGAGGCGTATCTGAATGAATTTGATGTGAAATGGAGGACCAATGCCTTCCCTGAAAATGAAAGACCAGGCTACAGGCAAAGCGCTTTGAAGCTGTTACAGGATATTTATAACAAAGGGATTATTGCCATCAACATAAAACACCAGAAAAGCAATAACCCCAATTACGATTTTTCTTTGCTGAACAACAACATCAGCAAGACGGTAAACACCCAGGACGTTTTTACGGTACAGAGCGCGCTGGCCTATTTTAAAAATAACTTTAAATCGGTTAACCTGAAAATTGAGGAAGTGGTAGAGAACCTGGCGGAGGATCATTTACAGCCCAATATTGTTTTTGATGAAAAGCTGACTGCTGTGGTGCAGAACAACACGGTAAGCAGCCTGTCTACCACCAGGGGGATGGTGCAAAAGGGCGAGCTGATCATTTCCAAGGACAATGTGATTGACGATGAGGTATATCAAAAACTGCTTTCCTTTAAAGAGGCCTATGAGGCCCAGACCAAAACTATAGGCGACAGTAAACTGGTTTATCTGGGCCAGATCTTGCTGGTGGGCTTTATCGTGAGCCTGCTGATGGTGTTTCTTAAGCTGTTCAGAAAGGATATTTTTGCCGATAACCGGCAGCTGTCACTGATCCTGCTGGTGATTACCACGATGCTTTTGGCCTTAACCTGGGCCATTAAACTCAATCTGCCGAGTATTTATTATATACCGTTCTGTATTGTCCCCATCATTATCCGTATCCTGTTTGATACCCGGCTTGCGCTTTACCTGCATTTGCTGGTGGTGCTCATTTCAGGTTTTTTTGTGGCCAACAGCTTTGAGTTTGTTTTTTATCAGGTTACCTCGGGCATGGTCGCCATTTACAGTATCAGAAATTTAATTAAGCGCGAGCAATTGCTGTTGTCTGCTTTATTTATCCTTTCGGCTTACTTTGTTTCTTTCCTGGGTATAGCTTTACTAAGGGAAGGATCACTGACCCAGATAGAATGGATGAATTTTGTGCCATTTATTGTAAGTGTCCTGCTTTCGCTGCTGGCATACCCGCTTATTTATGCCTTTGAAAAGATGTTTGGCATTACTTCGGATGTGGCCCTGATTGAGCTGACCAATACCAATAACAAGCTGCTGCGGGAGCTGGCTTTTAAAGCACCAGGTACTTTTCAGCATTCCCTGCAGGTGGCCAACCTGGCCGAGGCAGCCATTTTTAAAATAGGGGGCAATTCATTGCTGGTAAGGGCAGGGGCACTGTACCATGATATCGGTAAGATAGAGAACCCGCAGTATTTTATAGAAAACCAGAATACCGCTTTGAGTCCGCACGATAAGCTGCCTTACGAGCAGAGTGCCCAGATCATCATTAAACACGTGCATAAGGGCATAGAAATTACCCGCAGGCACCAGCTGCCGGAGAGTGTGATTGATTTTATACGGACACACCATGGCAATACGCGGGTAGATTATTTTTATCAGTCGTTCTTAAAGAACTCGCCTGAAAAATTTGTAGATGAGAACATTTTCAGGTACCCGGGGCCTATCCCGTTTTCTAAAGAAACAGGGGTGCTGATGCTGGCCGATTCGGTAGAAGCAGCTTCAAGGAGCCTGAAAAATCCGGATGCCCAAAGTATAAATGACCTTGTTGAAAGGATCATAGATTATAAACTGGAGCAAAACCAGTTGGACAATTGCGATATTACATTAAAAGATCTGGAAACTATAAAGCTGATATTCAAGACAATGCTGATGAGCATTTATCATGTGCGTATAGATTATCAGCAAACTCTGTAATTTTTTTTTGCAAACACCGATCACGTTGCTATATTTGCACTCCCTCAGCAAGGATGCTAACGGGAATTGGAGAGGTGCCTGAGTGGCCGAAAGGAACAGTTTGCTAAACTGTCGTACTGGCAACGGTACCGCGGGTTCGAATCCCGCCCTCTCCGCCAAGCGGAAAGCTTAAATAAAAAGGGTTGCTCCACAAAGAGCAACCCTTTTTATTTGATACACCTGCCTGGCAAAACCAGCAATTCCTGATGCAAATGTCCTTTCCATTTGTTATGGATTACAGATATGAACCCGCTATTTCTGAATTTTTGACAGCCGGAAACTGAATATTTTTCAGCAATGCTGTAATTATTTCTGTTAATTTAAGCAAAAATCCATTTGGCATTTCAGTTGTCATATTTTTACCGAACCTTGAGTTCAAATTGTTTAATTAATTATAAGTTTTAATCATTAAATCAAATTAAGGAGGAAAAACCTATGACACTGGTTAAATTTAATCCACAAAAAAACAACACATTAATGCCGGGCTTTAATGATGTTTTTGATTCTATTTTCAATGATACTTTCTTTGCCGACCGTATGGTAACCAGGGTACCTGCGGCCAACATCAGTGAATCGGGGGACCACTATCACGTTGAACTGGCTGCTCCGGGACTTAAAAAAGAAGATTTCAAAATCAGTCTTGAACGGAATGTGCTGAATATTTCTGTAGAGAAGCGCACAGAAGATAAGCAGGAGCAAAGAAACTATGCCAAGCGGGAATATAGTTATAGCTCTTTTGTCCGTTCATTTACCTTACCTGAAAGTGCAGATGAAAACGGCATACAGGCAAGCTATAACGAAGGTATATTGGCTATTGATATCCCTAAAAGGGAAGAGGCAAAGGCAGTAAGCCGTCAGATAGAGATTAAATAATTTTTTGTAAAATCAATTTACAGAGCTGCCATCAGGTGGCTCTTTTTTTTATCTTCTATTATGGGAACTTCTTTTGAGATTTCGCTGAATATGAAAACCCTTAAAGGTTTGGAAACTTATGCCAGCTTTTATTTGGGCGTTGATCAGCAATTCGCCGAACGTATTTTTGGTTTGATGCGGGGTGAGCGGGAAATCATGGAGAATTCGGTAATTAGTATGGATTTAACCAAAAGGCAGGATGGGATTCCTTATCCAATATCTATTCTCCATTGTAATTGGGAGCATTTGGCTTATAATACCAAGATTATTACTAAAGAAGTGTTTAAAGAGCTGAATCTGGAGCAGAATAGATCGTTATAAGTGTTTTGAGCCCATTATCCATGTAGCATCATACCCGTCAAATTCAATAACAGTAGTCAACCTGATATTGTACTTCACATCTGTACTGTTGGCCTGATCATAACCATTGGTATAGCTTACCGGTACCAACAGCTGCCAGCTAGAAAAAACAATTCGATTGATTGCATGTTATATAAACTCAAGAAAGATGACTATGAAAACGACAACAATTTTAAATGAGCTGATCGAAATTAATAATGACCGCATTGAAGGTTTCCAGAAAGCGGCTTTAGACATTAAAGATGAAAATATTGATTTGAAAGCAATATTCCAGGAGTACAGTACCCAGAGCAGAAAATTCAGCCAGGAACTGGTTGCATTGGTAGCGGGGCTTGGTGAAGAGGTAGAAACGGGCAACACCATTGCCGGTACTTTGCACCGGGCCTGGATAGATGTGAAGTCGTTATTTGGCGGAGATGACCGGTTGAGCATTCTCAATGAAGCAGAACGTGGGGAAGATGCGATCAAGGCCGCTTATCAGCTGGCTTTGCAAAAAGGAGAATTGGGGGGCGAAGCTTTGTCGACTGTAAGCCGGCAGGCTGAAGAGATCAAATCTGCGCATGATGCGATCAAGGCTTTGCGTGATGCTGCAAAACTGACCAGCTAAAACTCCTAAGAAAAATACAAGCCGCCTATAAAAGGCGGCTTGTAATAAATCTGGCTCTACCTTCGTCCTTGGGCGCACTTTGCTCGTAGCTTGCGCATACCTGGCTCATAAAAAGGGTACTTTTTACGAACAAGCTACGACCGAGGTATTGAGCAGCAGATAGTAAGGTGATAAGTAGAAACAAATCAGGCGCTCGTGTAGCAGGTGGGCTGTTGGGGTAATTTTGGTTTTTGCTCCATTTATCGGCTGGGTTTGGCTGTTTATAGCATGCTAGTTTAGCCTTTCGACAGATAGGAATTGGGTACATTTGGTGGTGTATATTCGATACCATAAGCCTGCTTTATCAGTAAAGATACTATGCCGGCGATGGTTTCTTCTTTCCGTTGAAATTGCGGCAATGAGCCCATCATAGCATAACTTATAGGGTTGACGGCAGGAACAAAGGTTTCCCATTCATAGCCTTTGGCCCAGATCAGTCCTTTTAGGGTAAGGGTCAGATCGGCTTCATTTTCCAATAGAAAATATAGCATGTCGGCCGAACTGTTGCCATTTTGATTCACCGTATGAAAAATGGGTGTATGCCCCCCGAAACCAAACTCATCCAGCGCTGCTTTAGCATTCACATCTGCTCCGTAGGATAACAATACCTGAGCACAACCGATACTATTGTATTCTGCACAAAAATGCATTAGCGTGCCACCTATCAGGGAGGTATAGGTGTTACGGAACAGCGTATATGTTTTTCGTATGTAACTATGGTCTCGCTTTAGGATATTTTCAAGCTTGATTGCATCGTCCGCCAGAACCGCCAGCAAGGCTTCGTCTTCAAATTGGAGCCCCGCGTTTATAAATGCCTGTATGCAAAAGTGAAATTTTGGCCCGCGGCTATACATTTCTACCATGGTGGTGAATAGGGGCAGGTTGTTCAGCACGTCATTCGGACTGCCTCCATTTTTGAAATAATGTTGGATACCGCTGACGTTGTGGGTTTCGATATCGATCAGGATTTGTGGATA
Source organism: Pedobacter heparinus DSM 2366 (assembly GCF_000023825.1). Taxonomy (NCBI): domain Bacteria; kingdom Pseudomonadati; phylum Bacteroidota; class Sphingobacteriia; order Sphingobacteriales; family Sphingobacteriaceae; genus Pedobacter; species Pedobacter heparinus. The sequence goes on along the minus strand of NC_013061.1, from coordinate 3,456,342 downwards.
GTTGGTCATGTAGATTAAATATAATGGTTTGCACTATTAAAACTAATAAATTTGGCATAATTAGCCAGGATAAATAACTAATATGATCTAAAAATACCAATTGATGCCGCAGTAATCAACCTGATATTGGCTTTGCGCGATGCTGCAAAATTGACCAGCTAAAACGCCTAAGAAAAATACAAGCCGCCTATAAAAGGCGGCTTTTTTATTTGGTTTGAAGACGAATATTTTAATATTTTTATTAGACGCATTTGTATATTCTCCGCATGGGTAAATTAATTGCATAAGAAAGTCGGGACTATTTTTGTAACTTGCACTGAGCAACATACCAAATATGCAGGAGCACCTTGTATTTTCAGATCAGGAACTAATGGAAATGATTCGGAAGGACGATCATCATGGCTTTGAAATGCTTTATCGGCGTCACTGGCAGAAACTATATCAAAGTGCATTTAATATTTGCCGGGACAGGGAAATCTGCATGGATGTTTGCCAGGAAATATTTATCTGGTTTTGGGAACACCGGAATTCAGTAAACTTAATCAGTACTGTACACAGTTATCTGCTCAGTGCGGTGAAGTACAAAATGATCAGCTATATCAGGAAGGATAAGGTGAAAGCGAATTTTTTAGAGATTGCTAAAAGCCTGCCGGAAAGTTATACGATAGAGGAAAACATTCAGGTAAAAGAATTGCAGAGCTTCATTACCCAATTTGTGGGCACACTTCCCGATAAATGTGGGGAAATTTTCAAGATGAGCCGCAATGAACACCTCAGTAATAAAGAGATTGCAAGAAAGCTGGGTATTTCGGAAAAAACAGTAGAGAACCAGATTACCATTGCACTTAAGAAACTTAAAGGATCTTTGGGTAACCTGAGCTGCTGGTTTCCGCTGATCTGAGCATAAATATTTTTTTTATTTTCCTTTGGGGGCTAAGGTACTTTAAAACGCCTTACTTATATGTCGCCCAATATTATGGAAAAGGAAAAACTGTTTAAACTTCTGGAAAAGATCGAATCTGGCTCAGCTACGACTGAAGAATTGGCCCAGTACAATCAACTTTATATGCATTTTCAAAAAGCTGAAGACTGGGATACCCTGACCATGGGAGAAAAACAGAAAATTGAAAAGGAGATGTATACAAGCATCTCGGAAGCGATTGAAGTACCCTCAAAACAGAAAAAATCTTATTCACTTTTCAACTATGCGGCTGCAGCAGTTCTGCTGATCACTGTTTCAATAGGTTTTTATTTTTATAAACTCAATCCAGCCGTAGTCACAAAAAAGCAGGATTCAAAAGCAGTTCATATTCATGACAGGCCCCCTGGTGGGAACAAAGCCACCTTAACACTTAACAATGGTACTAAAATATCGCTTACCGATGCCAGCAATGGTGATCTGGTTAAACGATCAGGTATATCCATCACTAAAGCAGCTGACGGGCAATTGGTTTATAAAGTTTTGGGGCCCGCCAAAAATCAGGCGAATGCAGCCATGGAGTATAACAGCATCAGTACACCAAATGGAGGACAATACCAGATTTTGCTGTCCGATGGATCCAAGGTCTGGCTAAATGACGCTTCTTCCTTAAAATTCCCAACAGTATTTACCGGTGAAATGCGTAATGTAGAGCTGAGTGGTGAGGCGTATTTTGAGGTTTCTAAAAATGAGAAAATGCCTTTTACAGTGAACGCAAAGGGAACAAGTGTGCTTGTTTTGGGAACGCACTTTAATATAATGGCCTATCCGGACGAAAAAGCGGTCAGGACGACATTACTGGAGGGGGCTGTAAAATTGGTCCATGCAGATGACGAGGCTTTTCTTAAACCGGGAGAGCAGGGGACAATTAAGGAAAAAGGTGGAGGTTTTAAAGTACGCGAGGCAGATATTGCTGCTGTAATGGCTTGGAAAAACGGGTATTTCCTGTTGGATAACGCAAGTTTGCCCCAGCTGATGCGTCAGATATCAAGATGGTATGATGTAGATGTGGTATATGCTTCCGGTAATCTTAAAGACCATGAATTTGTAGGAGAAGTAAGCCGAAAATATAGTCTGATGAAGATTTTAAAAATTCTGGAACTGAGTGGGCTCACCTTTAAACTGGAGGGCAGAACATTAACCGTTAAATAACCAATATAACCAAATATAAACCAATTCATGCATATGGAAAAATAGCTACACGAACCCTTCGAAGATTACCCTAGTTCCTTACAATAGGAATGAAAAGATAAAACCAGATCCCGATTGCCGTCGGGACCTGGAAAAGTCAGGCTAACCTTAAAATTCTTATTGACAGAAATCAAACCATTAACCTAACCGTACAAAAGTATGAAATTAAACCAATGTGGTAAAATCCCACCGTTGTGGATTTTGCCCCTGAGCCAAACCATCAGGGTTATGAAACTAACCGTAATTTTAATAACCATTACCTGTCTGCATTTATCTGCAAAGGTGTTTTCCCAACGGATAAACCTTAATGAAAAGAATGCGGCCTTTTCATCTATAGTGAAGTCTATTGAAAAGCAAAGCGGCTACAAATTCTTTTACGACAATAAACTGATCAATCCGCGGATAAAGCTCACCGTCTTTCTGAAAAATGTTCCCCTGGAGCAGGCACTGGAACAATTACTTGAAGATAAATCGCTGACTTATACGATAGTAGACCAGGTCATCGTATTGAAACAGGCTGATTTAAGCGTGTCAACCCCAGCCGTATTTGACCGGGTTACCGGAAGGGTAGTTGATGAAAAGAACATGCCTATGCCTGGTGTGAGCATTAAAGTGAAAAACAATACCGGCAAAGCTGTTACGGATACGGACGGGAAATTTCAGCTGGTAGCTAAAAAAGGGGATGTGCTGGTTTTTAGTTTTATTGGCTATACCAATAAGGAAGTAGTTTATGATGGGCAGGGCAGTATGAGTGTTTCGCTTAGTGTAGCAAATATTGAGATGAATGAAATTGTGGTGGTTGGCTATGGTGAAGTTAAAAAGCGAGACCTTACCGGAGCACTTTCTTCGCTCCAGTCAAAAGACATTGTGAGGTCTAACCCGGTGCTGGCTGCTAAAGCTATTCAGGGAACAGTTGCGGGCGCTACGGTAACCAAAGCGAGTAACCGGCCGGGTGCGCCCTATAACATTACCATCAGGGGTGAAAATACGATCAATAATTCTACCCAGCCCCTGATCGTGATTGATGGACTGATGGGCGGAGACTTAAATACCCTTAACCCCAATGATATCCAATCTATGGATATCCTTAAAGATGCCTCTTCCACCTCTATCTACGGTGCAAGGGGTGCAAATGGAGTGGTTATCGTGACCACAAAGAAAGGCGTATCTGGTGAACTGAAGTTAAGTTATGATGCCTATGTGGGCATGAAAAAGATGGCTCACGGGCCTGAAATGATGACCACACCGCAATTTTATAAGCTTGCCTATACAGATATGGTTGCAGCAGGACTTACGGGAACGGTTTTTACGATTGCCGAAACCGCAAATATTGATGCAGGAAGAACCACCGACTGGGCCGATCTGATTACCCATAATGGCATTCAGACCAGTCATAACCTGAGCTTGTCCGGAGGTACGGATAAAACTACCTACAGGTTTTCGGGAGGTTATTTAAATGAACAGGGTAATGTTAAATATACCGGTTATAAACGTTACAATTTAAATGCCGGCCTGGACAGTAAACTGGGTGAGCATGTGAAGGCCGGATTCACTTCTTATGTAACCTATAGCGATCAGAACTGGGGCTCACAGGAATCATTAAGGGGCGCATACAGGGCACGCCCTACCGGGACACCTTATTATGCAGACCTGACCAATCCAAGCCAGAACGCGGATATCAATGTGGATGGACTGGCCATATGGATGGGTATCAATGATAAACAGGTACCCAACCCGCTTGCCGATATTGATCCCAAAACATCTTTGCTTAAAACAATGACGCTTACCGCCCTGGGCAATGCTTATGTTGAAGTGTCGCTGCTTAAAGGTTTGTCTTTCAGGAGTTCTCTTTCGGCTTCTTACAGCAATGCTAAAATAGGGGACTGGCGTGGTACCTGGTCGAAATCTCAGATCGGGAGTTTGCCAAGGACCCAGCTGGATACCAAGGGGATGGCAAATTATACTTTCGACAATATCCTCAGTTACAAAAAGGATATTGGAAAACATTCCATAGGTTTTACGGGTCTGTATAGTGCCTATTATCAGCGGGATGAGACCACCAGTATTGCTGTAAAAGACCTGCCTTATACTTCTTACTGGTATGCTTTAAATACCGGTACGATTACTGCAAGGAGCAGTAACCTGATAGAGCGCTCACTCCTTTCTTTCATGGGCAGGATCAATTATGGATACGATGACAAATATTTACTGACAGTTACCGGCCGTTCAGATGGTGCTTCTCAACTTGCAGCAGGCAATAAATGGGCATTTTTCCCATCTGTTGCCCTGGCCTGGAGAATGAGCGAAGAACAGTTCATTAAAGAACTCAATATATTCTCTAACCTGAAACTCAGGGGCAGCTATGGCGAGGTAGGTAATGCTACGGTAAACCCATACAGTACGCAGGCGCTCCTGTTAAATACAGGTTACGATTTTGATGGTGCAGCAGCGATGGGCTTTGCACCTGCCAACCTTGGTAACAAGAGCTTGAAATGGGAAAGAAGTAAAGAGTTAAATATTGGTATTGATGCGGGATTTTTCAACAACCGCATTACTGCAGCGATTGAAATTTACAACAGAAAAACAGTGGATCTGATCCTGAATCAAAAAATGCCAACTGTAACCGGGTTTACCGAGGTAATTGCCAATGTGGGTAAAATCCAGAATAAGGGGGTAGAGATCACTTTAAATACCCAGAACATCATGAAGCCTGATTTTGGATGGAACAGTACGTTTTCTTTTACCAAAAACAACAACAAGCTGCTGGAATTGTATGGCGGAGGCCAGACTTTTGATAAAGGAAACAAACTGTTTGTGGGTTATCCCATCCGTGCCAATTTTGATTACCAGTTTGCCGGCATCTGGCAGCTTGCCGATGTGGACCAGGCAAAAGTTTACGGGCAGCTACCTGGTTCTGTGCGTGTGGTTGATCAGAACAAGGACAATAAGATTTCTTCTTCCGGTGATATTGATGACCGGGTAGTACTGGGTACGCAGTTGCCAAACTGGCTGCTGGGAGTTACCAACCGTTTCAATTACAAGAAATTCGATCTTTCTTTCTTCCTTTATTACAGGAATGGCGGACAATACAGCAATTCAACCCTGTCAGGAACATTTGGTGAACTGGGTACCCGCTACAATTCACTGGCTTCTTTAGATTACTGGACCAAAGACAATCCTTCCAATACTTATTTTTCACCTTATGTAGCCAATCCATATAGAAGTGCGATCAACTACCAGGACGCAAGTTTTTTAAGGATATCTGACATCACAGCAGGTTATACTTTGCCCAGGAATTTTCTGAGTAAATATAAAATTGCCAATGCCAGGTTCTATGCCCAGGTTTCCAATCCTTTTATTTTTACAAAGTATACCGGCTTTGATCCTGAATTTAATTCGGCTATTTACCAGGACGATGTACCATCGGCAATTTATTCGTTGGGTGTAAACATCAGTTTCTAACTTAAATCGACTACAATGAAATCAAGATTCACTACAAAATATACCATACTGGCCATTTCATTAATGTTGCTGGTTGCACCTGGATGTAAAAACTCTTTTCTCGATGAAACGCCGGTTTCTACACTCACAACAGATGTTTATTACAAAACAGAAGCGGGCTTTGAGGACCTGGTGAGGTCATGCTACCCTTTGCTGCGGAATATCCATCAAACCCGGAGCCTGGTTTTACTGGGCACTGACCTTTTTAGTCCGGGTGCTTACAATGACCCGAAATTTGCAACTACAACGCCCAATGCAGGCTCGTTAAACCAGTACGACGCAGGCCTGAATTCTTCTCTGGATGATTTCAGGGTGCTGTGGACGCTGTTGTACACAGAACTTGGCCGGGTAAATACGGCAATCAGCAGGGCAGATGGCGTTACAGGCATGAATGAGACCTTAAAAAGTACCCGTGTATCCGAAGCTAAATTTTTAAGGGCCCTGGTGCTCTTTTACCTGGTGCAGCAATGGGGCGATGTACCGATGCCCTTAACAGAAACACAAAGTGCAAGTAAAGTAGCAACAAGGATCGCTTCGGCAGAGGTATATAAACAGATTCTGGCTGATCTGCTGGATGCAGAATCAAAGCTTCCTCCGGTGGCATCCAATTACGGACGCATCACAAAAGGCGCTGCGCAGTTCCTGCTGGCCCGCGTATATTTAACCCGTGGCTGGAATTTTAAAAATACACTTGGCGGTTCCAATGCCGATTTTACGTCGGCACTGCAATATGCCGACAAGATCATTGCGGCCTATCCACTGGCGGCAAATTATAAAGATTTGTTTCCGGTGCGGTCCAAAAACCCACTTGCCCAATACACCGGTGCCCAGAATGATAAAAACGCGGAGATTGTTTTTTCGGTACAGTATAACCCTGATGTGCTGACCAATAAAACCGATCCGGCTTTTGCTGTAGATGCTGCCGGAGGTAATAACCTGCATTCTGTTTTTGGTGGTACGGCTGAAAGTTTTCCTGGTACTAAAGGCAGAACAAGTGATTACAACCGCTCACAGCCTATTTACCCGCTGGCAGCGGCTACTTACAGGTTTTATGACCCTCAAAATGACAGCCGTTACGACCATAATTTTTTAGAAGTAGGTTATGCCTTACTGGCTGTTACAGGGTTTAAGCCATTACCCTTGTTAGATCCCAACCTTAAGATCAATATTAAAAGTGGTGACACGGTGGTGTACTACCGTCCATGGAATAATCCTGCAACTGCACTTAAAGACAGAGGTGTAGATGTTGGTGGCACCCGAAACTATTCGGTGATTAACGGAAGCGAATGGGGAGGGGGCTATAATATTGTAAATGGTGTGGCTGCAAGTGGTTTTCCGTCGGGAGAACCCATTATGTGGAAGTTCTGGCAGCCAAATATTCCTTATGGCGATGCATACGGAACTTTCAATGAATCTATTTTCCGCTCTGCCGAAGCTTATTTAATTGCTGCAGAGGCAATTGTTAAAGGCGCTACAGGCGGTCAGTTGGGTACTGCCGATGTGTATTATAATAAAGTGCTTAACCGGGCCCTGGGTGCTAAAGTTGCTGCGGATCCAAAATGCGCTAAATTCCCTGGCGATATCAGATCTCTGGAAACCGTTTCTTACCGGGCTACACCGGCCAATATCTCCATCGACCTTATTCTGGATGAAAGGGCCCGTGAATTGCTTGGCGAATATGACCGCTGGTTCGATTTAAAAAGAACAGGAAAATTGATTGAGCGGGTGTTGAAATACAATCCATGGGCGATAAAGAGCAATACGATCAAGGACACGCATTATTTGCGGCCAATCCCCCAAAGTGAGATTGATCTGTCGTTCCCGGCGATGTCTCAGAATCTGGGTTATTAAGATAAACATGTTGTAAAAAGGGATTTATTCGCATTGTTCACGTTGATGTGGATAAATCCTTTTTATACCATGCTATTGAATCCTAAAAATTGACAATATTATTATGTGTATAAAAAAATGCCTTTTACCCTTAAGCATTTTATGGGTAACCAGTGCCTGCGTTTTCGCGCAAAATACCAGCCGGCCTGCGTTGGAAAAGACAGCGCTGGTTGAACCCATGGTAGATGCTTCCCATTCGAGATTTTTTTATTTCAGCTCTGCATCAAGGCCTTTTGGTATGGTTAACCTGAGCCCGGATATGGAACTGGATGGTACCTGGAACTCTGGCTACCGTTATGACGAGGATACCATTAAATGTTTTAGCCATATCCACTGCTGGGAACTATCGGGCATACCTGTATTGCCTACTACCGGCGAATTTAAGGGACATCTGGGGCCTTCTGCTTATGGCTCTTCCTATTCGCACCAGCAAGAGGTAGCCAAACCGGGCTATCATAAAGTGGTATTGAAAGATTATGGCATTACGGCTGAGCTCACTTCTACCACAAGGGTTGGTTTTCACCGGTATCGTTTTCCAAAATCCCCGTCTGCCAGTATTTTATTTGATTTTACAACCGTACTCGGCTCATCCGGTACGCAATCGGCAAGTGTTAAAAGAACAAGTGCACATTCCATTGAAGGTGCTGTAACCATGGCTGCAACGGTACGGAGGCCTAAACCGATCACCATATTTTTTATAGCCGAATTTGACAAGGATTTCGAAAGTTTTAATGGCTGGCAAAATGGTAAGATCCTCTCCTTCACAGAGCGGGTTGAAGGTGAGCATACAGGCGTTTTTCTCCGCTTTAAAACTGCAGAAAATGAAGTCCGTAAAATGAAAGTGGCCATTTCATATGTAAGTACAGCAGAAGCGAAACGAAATTTGCAGACTGAATTGCCGCATTGGGATTTTGATCGCATCGTAAAGGAATCTGCCAATGACTGGAATGCCTGGCTTGGCCGTATTGAAGTAGAAGGCGGCACACTGACAGCCCAAAGACGTTTTTATACCGACCTTTGGCATGCCTTACAAGGCAGACGTATCGTAAGTGATGTAAGTGGCACCTATATCGACAATACCGGGGCAAAACCTGTAACCAGGCAAATGCCATTGGATGCCAAGGGCAAACCACTGTTCAATTCCTACAATTCAGATTCTTTCTGGGGTGCACAATGGTCGCTCAATACCCTGTGGCACCTCGTATACCCGGAGGTAACGGAGTCGTTTATCAATTCTTTTTTAGAGATGTATAAAAATGGCGGCTTAATTCCACGTGGCCCTTCGGGCGGTAATTATACTTATGTGATGACCGGGGCCACAATGACTCCATTTATTGTAAGTGCTTACATGAAAGGTATCCGTGGTTTTGACGTAAATAAAGCTTATGAAGGGATGCGGAAAGACCATTTTCCTGGCGGAATGATGAGCAAGGCCGGTTATGAGCACAACACGTTTAAAGGCGGCGGAATTGAAGATTATATAGGCCTGGGCTATGTTCCGTATCCGCTGAGCAGCATTAAGTATGGCTATCACCAGGACGGCACTGCACAAACGCTTGAGTATGCCTATCAGGATTATGCCCTTTCGCAAATGGCCAAAACTTTGGGTAAAACCGATGACTTTCTTTTGTTTAGCAAAAGGGCCCTGAATTATAAAAATGTTTTCAATAAAGAGATTGGCTGGATGTGGACAAAAGACAGGACGGGCAACTGGAACCAGCCTGTTGATATTTTAAAATATGAGCATGGGTTTGTGGAGGGCAATGCGGCACAATATTCCTGGTTTGTACCACAGGATGTAAAGGGACTGATCGGATTGATGGGTGGACCTGATGCTTTTACCGGCAAATTAAATGAGTCGTTTACCAAAGCAAGAACGCATGGTTTTGTTTCGGGTAAATCTGAAAACCCTAAAGACCAGGAACTGAACAGAAGGGTTTACATTAACTACGGCAACCAGCCCTGTATGCAAACACCTTTTCTGTTTAACTATGCCGGTAAACCATGGCTTACCCAATACTGGACAAGGCAATTGATCGATTCTGTTTACAGTGGTATTTCGCCGCAAAAAGGGTACAGTGGGGATGAGGACCAGGGCCTGATGGGATCATTGGCTGTGCTCATGAAAATCGGCTTGTTCTCTACAAACGGCGGGACTTCGGAAAAGCCTTTTTACGAAATTACCAGTCCCATCTTTGACAAGGTTACCATCCAGCTGAACCAGAAATATTACAGCGGAAAACAATTTGTGATCAGCACTAAAAATAACAGTGCTAAAAATGTATACATCCAGTGGGCCAGCCTCAATGGGAAACCTTTAGATCAGCCCTGGTTTTTACATGAAACCCTGGTAAAGGGCGGTCAGTTGATTTTGCAAATGGGCGCACAGCCCAATAAATTATGGGGCAGTAATTTAAAAATGGCGCCTCCATCTATGTCTACCGTACAATAAATAGATCCCGAATATGAAAAAAATAACCTATTTGAAGCATAGTACCTGGGTAACCGCATTTGCTTTTTCAGTTTGCCTGGTTTTGCTCAGCAAAACAAAATTGCAGGCCCAGCAACAAAAGAAGCTGCCCAATATTGTATATATTCTGGCTGATGATCTGGGCTATGGCGATATTAAAATTTACAATGCAGGTGCAAAAGTAAATACACCCCACATTGATAAACTGGCCGAGCAGGGCATGCGCTTTACAGATGCGCATACCACATCATCTGTATGCACGCCTTCGCGCTATTCTATTCTGACCGGTCGCTACCCCTGGCGCAGCAGGCTTCCGGTAGGTGTATTGAGAGGGTATAGCAGAACATTGATAGAAGAAGGCCTGCCAACGGTAGCCGGTTTGTTGAAAACAAGCTCCTATCGCACAGCGGTAATTGGGAAATGGCATTTAGGATTGGATTGGATGCCAAAAGAAGCATTCAAAGATTCTATTAATCCCGCTTTTAACAAAGACAGGCTGTACGGCATTACCGATGAAATGAATCCGGATCAGATAGATTTTGGAAGAGCACCCGTTCGTGGCCCGCGTACACAAGGTTTTGATTACTCCTATGTGCTGCCTGCCTCTCTGGACATGCCGCCATATGCCTATCTGGAGAATGATCAGCTAACAGAGCCGCTTACGGGCTATACACCAGGTAATAAATTGGCCAGCGGCTATACCGGCCCCTTCTGGAGGGCCGGCTTAAAAAGTCCCTCATTTGATTTTTACGGTGTATTGCCGGCCTTTACCAATAAGGCCACCGATTTTATTAAAAAAGAGGCTGCAACAAAAAATCCTTTCTTCCTGTATTTCCCTATGCCGGCACCACATACCCCATGGATGCCTACCGCCGAATACCGGGGTAAATCGCAGGCAGGGGAATATGGTGATTACTTACAGGAAGTTGATGCTGCAGTAGGTAAAATATTGCAGGTATTGGACAGCCTGGGCTTATCAAAAAATACCTTAGTGGTGTTTACCAGCGACAACGGGCCTTACTGGCGGGATGATTTTGTGCAGCAATATGGCCACCATGCTGCGGGGCCATTCAGGGGAATGAAAGGCGATGCTTATGAAGGTGGCCACAGGGTTCCTTTTATTGTGCGTTACCCCGGTAAAGTAAAAGCAGGGACCATTAGTAATGTAACAACCACCCTTGCCAACCTGATGGCCACCTGTGCCGATTTAACTGGCAACCATGCTGTCCAGTTTGAAACGGAAGATAGCTACTCCATTTTACCGGTATTGCTTGGTAAAGCTGCCGGGATTGCAGAACAGCCGGCCATTGTCAATATTTCTTCCAAAGGGTTTTATGATATCCGGAAAGGGCCCTGGAAATTGATTACCGGTTTGGGTTCCGGAGGGTTTTCGGTACCCTCAATAGTTAAGGCCCCTGAAGGGCAAGCTGCCGGGCAATTGTACAACCTGGATACAGACATTAAAGAAGAGACAAATTTGTATAGCCGGTATCCTGAAAAAGTAAAAGAACTAAGCGCCTTATTGGAAAAAATAAAAGCAGCGCCCAAAGGAAAACGTGCAAAATAAAGCTGAAATAAAAATGAAGAAGATATTTGTACTTATCGTGTTGTTTTGTTTCAGTAATATACTGTGCACACAATCACAAAAGATAAGTTATGTTCAAAAATTTGCGAATGAAAACCATGAGCAGATCGGCTATTGGTTTATTACACCAGCGCTTATAGCTGATACCAAAAAGGCCCTGGCCAATATAGACAGCATTGCCAGCAAATGTAATTACACCATGCTGTTTTTAACCGCAAGGGAGGGTGCTGATTTTTATGATCTGAAACTGCTGCACCCTTTTTTTAAACAACTGGTAGCCGAAGGGCACCGGAAAGGAATAAAAGTTGGTTTGCAGTTGTGGGGAAATTACAAAGATAAAACGATGGAGGGTTCGCAGCGGATGATTGTTGAAAACGAAGTTACCCTTGATGAGCGCGGCAGTGCTTCTTTTACCGCAAAAGCCAGGTATATCCGTTTTGCAGACCGATTGCTAAAATCAGACCTGTTTAAGGTGTATGCATTTAAAAAAACCGGCGAAGGCTTTTATGATCCGGCTACATTGAAAGACATCAGCAGTAGCTGCGAAGTTGTTTTACCCGATAAAGCAACGGTGCAGGTCAGCATCAAGGCTGGTGCAGCTTTAAAAGGACAAACTGCCTGCATCATGACGCAGCAGTATTGCAGCCAGAGCAGCATGTGGGATGATGTGGAGATCAAGGGTTTTACGGAAGCAATGACCACTTTCGCTGATATCCCTTTTGATGGGTTTGCGCTGGATGAATATGGGAACAAATTCATTGAAAGAATATTTGACCAGCGAACCGCCCAGCCCTTCAGGGGGCGCTGGTATTCTACTGCAATGGCGAAAGCATATGCAGCTGAAACCAGGAAGGACCTGGCCAAAACCTTATTCGATGGCCGGTATGCACCTGAAGGAAAACCTGAAGTAAGAATAGCGGCAATCAACGCCTATATGGAATTTATGCGTAAGGGTGCATTAAGGGTTGAAACAGCTGTATTCCATAAATCGAGAGAAATATTTGGTAAAAATATATTCAGTGGCATTCACAATACTTACCACAATAGCCTGATCAACGATGAAATATGGGCCAATGGAATTGGCTGGTGGACTGCCCCGCGTGCTTACGGACAAACGGATGAGAAAACATTTTTGCCCACACAAATGGGCGTAGCCATGTCGCACCCCATGAATGCCATGTATAACCAATACTATGATGCGGAGTTGTCGCCTGTCGTTGTAAAAGCCATCCATGACCTGCGGTATGGCATCCGCACACATTATCACGCCTTAAATGATAAGCGACCCTTACGGTTTGATCTTGAATTCCCGGAAGCTATCGATAGCATCAACAAAATTGAAAACTGCGCGCGCTTGTTGAACAAATTTAACCCATCGTTGCCGGAGGTAAAGCTGCTGGTAATTTTTGGTATGGAGGCGCTGAGCAACTGGTATCCAAATGATGCCGATAGGGGTGTATACGACATCAATGATCAGCTGGGGATAGAAAATAAGGCCCTTGAAATCTGGAAGGCCGGCTATCTGAATGCCCTGGTGCCTTCCGATTTAATTGTAAACCAGACCTTAACTATTGGCAAGGATGGCAAGCCGGTGATGAACGGACATAAGTTTGATGCGGTCTTGTTTCTGAATCCTCAATATGCAAGGGAACCCGTTTTGAAATTTCTGGAAGCTTATCAAAAACAAGGTGGCAAACTGATGATTGAAGGGAAAGCCGACCGTGACTTTAAAGGCAAGCTGATTGCTGCAAGGTTCAAATCCATTTATGATAAAGCCACAGTGCGGGGGTATCAGATTGAAGGGCTTTCCAGGCTTGGTTTAAAAAAGAACTTTTTGCCTGACGGTTGTAAAAACGAAGATGGCTCTTATGTTTTTACAGATCTGAATTCACTGAGAACGGGTCGGACTGCGAGTTTTGCCCTGCGCATTAACGGCGACAAGTATACCGGCGAATATAAAGGGCTTGCGGTTCTTGCTGCGGATAAAAAAACAGGCGTCAAAAAGTTTGCAGCAGCCGGTTGTAAGTCATTAAGCCGGAACGGGCAGCTGGTGTTGAGCTTTTCGAAACCGGTAGACTTTTATATGGAAAAAAAGAACGGCATCCTGCAAATGACCATTGCGGACGGTAAAAGATCAGCTACACCATTGATCAATAAATTGTAAAACACAAAGTCCTGAAGGATTTAAAAAATAAAAGGTTATGAAATATAAACTAGTGTTATTGTTTTCATTGATATACACCATCTCTGCAAACTGCCAGGTAAAAGACCAGTTGATCACGGCCAATGGAGCTGTGGCCGACGGGCAAACCAACAATGCTGCTGTCATTCAGCAATTGATTGATAAAGCCGCTGCCGGTGGCGGCGGAAGGGTAATTGTGCCGCCAGGTAATTTTATGTCGGGGCCGGTGTTCTTAAAATCTGGTGTCGACCTGCATCTGGAACTGGGAGCCCGCCTGCTCGGGTCTACAGACCGGGCTGATTATGGGGCCTATAACGGAAGACCAGCGCTCGTGTCCGCAAAAAATCAAAATAACATTTCGATCAGTGGCAAAGGGATCATTGATGGGCAGGGGCAGGAACTGATGCTGGATATTTTTAAGAAACTCCGGAGCGGGGAAATGAAACAGGATTCTAGCTGGCTGTACAAACGGCCGGGAATAGGACGGACAATGATCCTGACCTTTACTTCCTGTACCAATGTAAAGGTGACGGGGGTTACCCTGAAAGATGCAACAGACTGGGTACAGGATTACCGGGAATGTAATGGAGTAATTATTGATGGTATTACGGTACAAAGTACGGCCTATTGGAACAATGATGGCCTGGACATTACCGATTCGAAAAACGTAAGGATAACCAATTGTTTCATCAATGCATCTGATGACGCACTTTGTTTTAAATCTGAAAACCCTGACAGTTCCTGCGAGAATGTTTTTGTAGACAATTGTACTTTAAGGTCGAGCGCAAACGGACTGAAGTTTGGTACCCGCAATTCCGGGGGCTTTCGCAATTTTAAGATCCGTAATCTTAGCATTTTTGATACTTACCGCTCTGCTATTGCACTCGAATCGGTAGATGGTGGTTTTTTGGAAAATATTGACATTCAGCACGTGGTGGCCAAAAATACCGGTAATGCCATTTTTATACGTCGGGGGCAGCGCAATACAGCGGGGGCAGTGGGCAGTTTAAAAGGCATCTATATCGCGAATGTAAAAGTGGAAACCCCTTTGTTAAAACCCGATCAGGGTTACCCGATTGAAGGACCACCGGATCACCTTCGTCCGGGTTTTGATAAAATGCCGGTACGCCCGTCTAATTTTCACATTTACGGACATCCCTTTTTGCCGTACAACCTCATCCCTTCTTCGATTGTAGGTTTGCCGGGCTATCCTGTAGAAGATGTTACCCTTGAAAATATAGAGATCAGCTATGGTGGCAGGGCCAATAAAAATATCGCTTATATACCCCTGGATAAGATCACTGAAATTCCTGAAAACCCGGCTAACTATCCTGAGTTCTCCATGTTTGGTGAACTGCCTGCCTGGGGATTTTATATCCGGCATGCTGCAGGTATAAAAATGATCAATGTAAAAATAAGTTACCTGGAAAATGATTTCAGACCTGCAATGGTGCTGGATGATGTGAAAGGAATGAAACTCAGCAACATGAAAATTCCGACTGTAAAAGAGCTGCCGGTGATTCAACTGAACAATACGGATGGCATCAGTTTCCAACAGCTGGAAATGCCGGTTACTGAAGCGAAAGGGATTTTAAAAACAAATTATAGATAAAATGGAGCTGAAGCAAAGGTTTAAAGTACTTCTATGTTGTATAGGCTGTTTTTTGATGGGGACCACGCTGGTTTACGGACAAAAAAACAATACCATCTGGATGGATGATTTAAGTATCCGTACTTTTTCGGAAGGGATTCCGGCAGTGCTGGCAAAGACTTCAGGTTCCGGTGAGGCGATCCGTATGAAAGGCATCACTTACAGCAGAGGGATTGGTGTGAATGGTACCAGTGTGCTGAGTTTTTTACTGAATGGAAACGCCTCAGCATTTTCAGCGGTGGTGGGTGTAGATGATATGGGGATGAAAGGTTTGCCGTATCGGTTTTATGTGATCGGTGACCGGAAAATTCTTTTTGAAAGCGGAGATATGAAATGGGGAGATCAACCCAGAATGTTAAATGTAAATTTAACAGGAATTAAGCGTTTGGGCTTGCTGGTGCTTGTTGAGCAGGGTATAACCAAAACCTACTCCAATTGGGCTGATGCTAAATTTATCATGAAAGATGAGCAGATGCCACTCAACATTCCCAATACAGATGAACGGATTATTTTAACCCCTGTTGCCGGAACTCAACCTAAGATCAATTCTGCGGCTGTGTTTGGTGCCAGACCGGGGAATCCATTTTTGTATACCATTGCTGCAACCGGCGAAAGGCCCCTGGTATTTTCAGCCAGCAATTTGCCGGACGGGCTGCAGGTTGATGCGAAGACAGGTATCATTACAGGTAAGGTGTTAGAGAGAGGGGTGTATACCGTAACATTGAAAGCTAAAAATTCATCCGGTGAGTCTGTTAAACAGCTGAGGATAAAAATTGGCGATACCATTGCATTGACACCACCTATGGGCTGGAATGGGTGGAACTCCTGGGCAAGAGCAATTGACCAGGAAAAAGTAATGGCATCAGCAGATGCCATGGTAAAAATGGGACTGGCCAATCATGGCTGGACTTACATCAATATCGATGATGCCTGGCAGGGGCAAAGAGGTGGAAAATACAATGCCATTCAGCCCAATGAAAAGTTTCCTTCTTTTAAACAAATGACAGATTATATCCATAGCCTGGGCTTAAAACTCGGTGTTTATTCCACTCCCTGGATCAGCAGTTACGCGGGTTATCCTGGTGGTTCTTCCAACCTGGAGCATGGATTTTTCCCTGATGCTGTGCGGGACAATAAAAGAGCTTTCCGCTATATCGGCAAGTACAGTTTCGAAAAAGAAGATGCCATGCAAATGGCGGAATGGGGAGTTGATTATTTAAAATATGACTGGCGGATAGAAGTACCTTCGGCAGAACGCATGTCGGTAGCCCTGAAAAATTCGGGCAGAGACATCTTTTACAGCATTTCCAATTCGGCTCCTTTCAGCAACGTAAAAGACTGGGTACGGTTAACCAATAGTTACCGTACAGGACCGGATATCAGGGATAGCTGGTTAAGCCTCTACGTAAGTGCATTTACACTCGATAAATGGAGCCCTTATGGCGGACCGGGGCATTGGAATGATCCGGACATGATGATATTGGGCAATGTGACTACCGGTTCTCCTTTACATCCAACCAGGCTTACTCCGGATGAACAGTATAGCCATGTGAGTTTATTCAGTTTACTGGCCGCCCCGCTGCTGATTGGCTGCCCTATAGAACAACTGGATGCCTTTACGCTAAACCTGCTGACCAATGATGAAGTGATTGCTGTAAACCAGGACGCGCTGGGCAGGCCTGCAAGGTTGGTTGGAGAAGAAAACGGTGTGCAGATCTGGTTGAAACAACTGGAAAATAAGGAGTATGCGATTGGCCTGTTTAACATCGACGGATATACCAAAACGCCGCAGTCTTATTTTCGCTGGGGTGATGAAAAGCCTGTATCCTTTACCCTGGATCTGACAAAAATCGGATTGAAGGGAAAATATACCATACGTGATGTATGGAGGCAAAAGAACCTAGGTGAATTTGAAGGAACATTTAACACCGGCATCAGGCACCATGGCGTGGTAATGATCAGGTTAACGGCCCATCAATCAACAAAACATTAAAACATTATGCAGTTCATCAAAAAAATAGTTCAGCTAAAGATATATGGGGCAGCGCTGTTGCTGCTGATCTTTCTAAGCATCAGTTTTTCATCGCAAGCCCAGCCAAAACAGGATATCTATGTGCAGGTTGATGCAAAAACAGGAAATTATTCGGTCAGCTCATCCAGTCTCAAATGGACCATGAGTGGCAGCATAGGGAAGGCCCTCAATCGTTTAAAAAAAGAAAAGGGAAAAGACGTTATTGGAACATATACCGATATCTCTTTTCAGTGGGAAGGCAACAATCTGTATAAGGGTAGTATCCGCTGGTATGCCGGATGCCCGGTCGTGTTGTTTTCTTTAACCACCCCAAAGGGAGCAGATGGTCAGTCTACGGAGGCCTTTCCTGATTTTACCCGCATGCCAGACTCTTTGTACCACTACAGTTATCATAACCGGATATTTCCACTGGCACAGTATTTTTTAGAGGAAACATCTACCCCCTGGTTGTTCTTCAATGGTAAAAACGACGCCGCCATTTTATCGCCTGCATCGGATTTTATGGTGTCGCTCATGACAGGTGACGGTACTACCCACGTGAGGAGTGGCCTTAATCCGGAAGTACAAAAGCTTCCCGCAGGTTTTACCCATTCTTCTATCCTGGTGATGCGCAAGGGTATACGCAATACCTGGGACGAATGGGGTGCCGCATTGCGTAAAACCTATCACAGAAAAATTCCGGCAAATGATGCCGATGTAGTGCTCAAATACTTTGGCTGCTGGACCGATGTAGGCGGTGATTATTATTACAATTACGATCCGGCAAAAGGTTATGATGGTACCCTGCTGGCCCTTAAAGAACATTATAAAAAAGAGGGCATTCCATTGGGCTATATGCAGCTGGATAGCTGGTGGTACCAGAAGTCCACTACGAGTGTACACAATGTACCTGGTGGCACAAAAAAGAAAGCGGAATTTCCTGAAGGCCCCTGGAACCGGTCGGGCGGTTTAATGGAATACAAAGCCGACACCGCTTTGTTCCCGAACGGGCTTGCTGCTTTTCAGCAGCAGCTGGGACTGCCACTGGTAACGCATAACCGCTGGATTGATCGTGCCAGTCCTTACCACAAACGGTTTAAGATCAGTGGTATCGGAGCGATTGATCCGGCTTTCTGGAAAGAAATTATGGGCTATCTGAAAAGTTCGGGAGTAGCGGTATACGAGCAGGACTGGATCAATTACATCTATACCAATAATCCGGAAATGAAATCGGACATCAATGTGGCCAATGCTTTTACAGATCATATGGCAAAGGCGGCGCAGGATGCGGGCATCAACCTGCAATATTGCATGGGCTTGCCCAGGTATTTTATGCAAGGTGTAAAATACAATAACCTGACTACCATCAGGACAGCGGGAGATCGCTTTATGCCCAAAAGATGGATGTACTTTTTATTTACTGCACAGCTGGCTTATGAAATGGGCATCTGGCCCTGGAGTGATGTTTTTAAAAGTTCTGAAATCGACAATATGATTGTATCTGTGCTATCGGCAGGTCCGGTAGGCACCGGTGACCTGATTGGTACAGAAAGCAAGAAAAATATCCTGATGGCCTGCCGTGCCGATGGTGTGCTGGTTAAGCCGGACGAACCGTTATTGCCGCTGGACCAGAATTACGTGCAAATGGCCCGTAAGGAAGAAAAACCTATAATAGCAGCCACGCACACGCTACATGGTAACATAAAAACAGGCTATGTTTTTGCATTTGGAAACGATACCACTAAGATCAACCAGTTCAGTTTTGGTTTATCTGAACTGTCGATGAAAGGCCGATCGGTCGTATTTAATCCACAAAAACATACGGTACAAGTGCTGGAGGCAGGAAAAAGATTTAGTGCAGACTTGCCGGAAGAAAAGTATGCCTTTTACATTGTGGCACCCATCACCGCTTCAGGAATTGCCTTTCTGGGAGATGCCGGAAAAATAACGGCTACAGGAAAAAAACGCATTGCCGGTATCATCGATGCCGGAAAAAAACTGCAGGTAAAAGTATTGTTTGCCAAAGGGGAACCAGCGGTAACCTTACAGGGCTATTCCCTGCAGCGCATAAAATCCAGCAAAGGGAAACTGAGCCAGGATGCAGCTACCCATTTATTTACCGTAGTTGTGCCACGGCCCGCAAAAGGTGATGTAGAAAATTTAACACTTCAAACAAACTAACATGAATAAATTCATATCCGGGTGTTTTACACTTTTATTAACCTTTTCATTTTTAGTAAGTTTTGCGCAGAAAAACCATGTAGTATGGCTGGATGACCTTCCTATCCAAAGTTTTTCAGACGGCATCCGTCCGGTGGAGGTAAAAGCCAACTATGGTAAGGATACCATGTGTGTAAAGGGTGTTAAGTATTTAAGGGGATTGGGGGCACAAAGCATCAGTATCCTTAAATTTGACCTTTCTAAACAGGCCATACGTTTTTCGGCAATGGCGGCAGTGGATGACCATGGTAATAAGGATATAGCGCTGCGGTTTTATGTATTGGGCGACGGTAAAATATTGTTTGAAAGCGGGGAAAGGAGGGTTGGAGATGAGCCGCTGAAAGTAGAGGTAGATTTGAGCGGAATTAAACAACTTGGACTACTGGTTACGGATAAGGTAGGTGGTGTTGGTAATAAAAGGACCTATGCCAACTGGATCAATGCCAAACTGGAAATGAAAGAGGGGCATTTGCCCGGATACCTGCGGTATCCAGATCAGAAATATATACTGACCCCGCTACCCAAACAAACACCTAAAATAAATTCGGCCAAAGTATTTGGGGCAAGTCCGGGCAATCCTGTCTTATACACAATAGCAGCAACGGGCAGGCGGCCTATGCAATTTTCGGCGCCTGGTTTACCCAAAGGATTATCCATATCTGCATCAACCGGCATCATTACCGGGGTAGTTAAAGAAAAAGGAAACTACAGTGTACTGCTGAAGGCTAAAAATAACCTCGGTGAAGCGAAGCAAAAATTAGTGATCAAAATTGGGGATACCATTGCATTGACACCCCCACTGGGTTGGAATGGATGGAATTCTTGGGAAACTAAAATTGACCGGGAAAAAGTAATGGCTTCTGCCCAGGCCATGGTAAATAAAGGTTTACGCGACCATGGCTGGAACTATATCAATATTGATGACAGCTGGCAGGGCGTAAGAACCAGGCCAGACACCGCCTTACAACCGAATGAGAAGTTTCCCGACTTTAAAAGTATGGTTGATGCGATACATGCATTGGGTTTAAAAGCTGGTTTGTATTCTACACCTTATGTTTCCAGTTATGGCGGGTATGTAGGTGGCTCCTCTGATTTTCCGGCAGGAGGGGAAACACATGAGCGCATTAAAGTGAACAGGCAATCTTTTATGCACATCGGAAAATACAGGTTTGAAACAATAGACGCCAGACAAATGGCGAGCTGGGGCTTTGACTTTTTAAAATACGACTGGCGGATAGATGTAAATTCTACGGAACGTATGGCCGATGCCCTGAAAAAATCAGACCGTGATGTGGTATTCAGTTTATCCAACAATTCACCTTTTGAAAAAGTGAAAGACTGGATGCGCCTTTCACATATGTACCGAACCGGCCCTGATATTAAAGATAGCTGGAATAGTTTGTACACTACGGTATTCTCGATCGATAAATGGGCAGCCTATACTGGTCCCGGACATTGGGCCGATCCGGATATGATGATTGTTGGTGATGTTGCAATTGGTCCGGTAATGCATCCTACAAAATTAACAGCAGATGAACAGTATAGCCATGTTAGCATATTCAGTTTGCTGGCCGCACCCATGTTGATCGGCTGCCCTATTGAGAAGCTGGATGCATTTACACTAAACCTGCTGACCAATGATGAAGTGATTGCCATTAACCAGGATCCACTTGGGAAAGCTGGCCGGCTTTTATTGCGTGAGGCCGGCATAGAGGTTTGGGTAAAACAACTGGAAGACGGTGCTTATGGTATAGGTATTTTCAACACTGCCGGGTATGGAGAAACACCCCAGTCTTATTTTCGCTGGGGCGATGAAAAAGAAAAACTATATGCACTGGATTTTACTAAGATAGGCCTGAAAGGAAAATGGCAGATCAGAGATGTGTGGCGGCAAAAATCCCTGGGGCAATATAGTGGACCATTCACCACTACTGTTCCTTATCACGGTGTGGTGATGCTTAAAGTTTCTCCGGTTGGATTGGCTTTATTGAAATAAAATTTTTTCATCAGTTATAAACAGAAGATTATGAAAACAATCGTAACGGTAATCGTGGTCATATTAAGCATAGCCGGCTTTGTGTTACGTGTGGCGGCCCAGGAGCCGGAAGGTTATAAGGTACCTGCTATGCCAAACCCTGCAGCACGTAAAGCTGTATTGGAAAAAGAATGGGCGGCTATGCAGGCCAATCCTCCGCAAATAGGTGTAAGGGACTGCTTCATGTTTTTGGCAGATGCCCTGGACACCCGTTTCCTGAAAGACGAGCAGGTAGAGTGGTTGCTGAAAAAGGTGCAGACCAGGATGATCACGGACCCGGCGGCAGGCCGTATTTATGGCAATATTTTTTGGGGCTGGCAGGAAAGGGGCTTTGATGTGGGCGATGGCAATAATGTGCAGTTCTGTGTGCAGTATGGGATTCTGGTTAAGTTGTTGTTTAACGACCGGCTTTCGAAGGCTGCGGTAAAAACACTCGACGAAATTTTTATGCTGGCCGGTAATGGGGTATTGAACCAGGAAGTGCGGATCTCTTATACCAATATATATTTAATGAAAATATGGAACCTGCTGGCCCTGGGCCAGGTTTATCATCGCCCCGTTATGCTCGAAAGCGGACGTAAGCTTTTCGATACCTGGCTGAACCATGTAGCACAATATGGTAACCGGGAATATGACAGCCCAACTTACAGCGGGGTTGATATGGAGTCTTTATTGCTGATGCATACTTTTTTAAAAGACAATGACATTAAA
Source organism: Pedobacter heparinus DSM 2366 (assembly GCF_000023825.1). Classification (NCBI taxonomy): domain Bacteria; kingdom Pseudomonadati; phylum Bacteroidota; class Sphingobacteriia; order Sphingobacteriales; family Sphingobacteriaceae; genus Pedobacter; species Pedobacter heparinus. The sequence goes on along the minus strand of NC_013061.1, from coordinate 3,433,916 downwards.
ACAAAGACTGCGGATGCCCTGAATTTTTTAATGACTGATTTAAGTGCGCATTACAACAAACGGGCGGGTATACTTGGCGGAGCCCATAGCCGTGATTACAACCGTGTTTTTAGTCGCGACCTGCTCGAAGAAAAATATATTAATCCATTGCTGGGCGGTCAGAATAACAATGTACACCTGTTTAACCAGATTTGTTTATCGGCCCTGCAAAAATTAGGCTTATCGGCCAGTCAGAAAGAACTGATGAACCGAAAGAACCGTTTCATTGTGCAGCGCTGGGATAGTCTGGCCAATACTTATGCCTGCGATTTTGTGGGCAATAAAGTATCCATTGCCTCATCCAACCAAACTTATAGCCCGGATGACAAGCCTTTTGTGGTGTACCTGAGTAGTGAGCGTATACCTGCCATGCCCAATATTGCTTACGTACTGGAAGGGCGTGATGACCATTATGGTACCTGGGCCGCTACAGGTATGGGCGAAAAAATGAAAAGCCGGATGCCGGCCAATTACCCTGCAAATGGGGGCTGGAACAAAACCAGGCACCTGATGCCATTCCTCCAATCTGCTCAGAACAAGGCTGAGTTTGTGCTGCTGGCTGCCGGAGAAAAAGACCACAATTGTACCAATGATTACCTCAATTCCACCATTATTTTACCCAATGTATTTGATGAAATCTGGATGGGCAATAAAAAGATAAATGTGCCGGATGCAGGTAAGGGAATTGAACTTGATACCAGCAGGACGTTCTTTGCAAGATTTGAAGATGTAGCTATATCCTTCCGCCTGATATGGGATGATACCGGAGAAGGCCGCGCATCACTTTATAACGATGGTTTCAATTATCAGTCGTCCAGGGAACAGTTTCAATTGAAACACAACAAAACCATGCGCCTGACATTGCGGCACTCCAATAACGGCAAAGCGGCCATTGCCATGTGGTGGAAAGTAGAAGAAGGGATAAAGACAGCTGCCGATTTTTTAAAATTCAGGAAGAAAGTACTGTCGGCTCCCCTGATCGTGAATGTGCAAAATGGGGTGGTAGAAGTTGCCGTGGTGACGGTGAATGGCAGGCTGGGGGTAAAAGCAGACCTCTCCAGTAAGAAGCGACTGGCCTATTACAATCCATCGCCCTTACCTGCCAGCTTTTTATTCCAGGTAGATGGAGTGGAAATTGGCAGGCCCATTATGCAAAAATATAAAGTAAAATAAACCTCGTAACCAACGATAAACGATATGAAAAGAAAAGATTTTTTAAAAACCAGTTCATCTGCATTGGCGGCTGTTGCCGGTTTCATGATCCTGCCATCCTACGTGTTAGGGAAACCTTTTGGCCATACCGCACCAAGCGATAAAGTAAACCTGGCCTGCTGCGGCATTGGCAACAGGGGTGGTGAGCTACTGAATTCTCTGTATAAAACGGGGCTGGTGAACGTTGTGGCGCTTTGCGATGTGGATATGGGAGCGCCACATACGCTGGAGAACATGAACAAGTTTCCGAATGCAAAACGTTTTAATGATTTCAGGGAAATGTTTGATCAGATAGGTAAGGAATTTGATGCTGTTTGCATTGGTGTGCCCGACTTTTCTCATTTTCCGATAGCCATGCTGGCCATGAATCAGGGCAAAAATGTGTATGTAGAAAAACCAATGGCGCATACGTTTAACGAAGTGGCGCTGATGATGGATGCGGAAAAAAAATATAAGGTAAAATGCCAGATGGGCAACCAGGGCCACTCCGAAGAAAACTACTTTCAGTTTAAAGCATGGACTGAAGCAGGCATTATTAAAGACGTTACCGCCATCACTGCCTTTATGAACAATGGCCGCAGGTGGCATGGCATGACAGCTTCCGGTTTTTTACCGGCACAACCTATTCCTGAAACGCTGGATTGGGATAAATGGCTCAGTACGTCGGCTTTTAAGGATTACAATAAGGGCTATATCAATGGCGACTGGCGCTCCTGGTATGAATTTGGGAATGGCGCTTTGGGCGATTGGGGTGCGCACATCATCGATACGGCACATCAGTTTTTAGAACTCGGTTTACCTACTGAAGTCAATCCGGTTAAAATGGAAGGACATAGTGCATTTTTATTTCCGCAGGGCTCTACTTTATTGTTTAAATTTCCAAAGCGTGGGCATATGCCGGCCTGTGACATTACCTGGTATGATGGGTTTAATAACCGTCCCGAATTACCTGAAGGTTTTGGTGAATATGTACGGGCCAAAAATATTCCGCCGCCAACAGCAGGGGCTGCCAATACCAAACGATATCCCGGAAAAATAATTTATTCAAAAGAGTTGACCTTTAAGGGTGGCTCGCATGGTTCAGCACTCGAGATCATCCCTGCAGAAAAAGCAAAAGAAATGGCATCTATACTGCCCGTAGTGCCGGAGAGTCCGTCAAATCATTTTGCCAATTTCTTAAAAGCCTGCAAAGGTGAGGAAGATTGCCGTTCCTCGTTTGCTATTGCCGGCCCATTGTGCCAGGTAATGGCATTGGGGGTATTGGCACAGCGTTTAAATACCAGGCTTGTTTTTGATGCCCATAAAAAGCAGATCAGCAATAGTAAAATTGGTAACGAACTGCTGGCTGGCCCTCCGCCAAGAAAAGGCTGGTCGCAATTTTATAAAATGTAAAGGCACCTGTTTTTAAATTATTTATTGATGAAACACTTAAATTATTTTTCGATGAAACATGCTGTTTGTTTATGGGTCGTATCCATTTTTGGTATAGCATCCACTCCTGTTTTTTCCCAGTCCTGGGTTGATGCGGTAGACCGTCATGGCCGTGAGATGTATATGCCGGCTGCCCAATACAAATGGGACTGGGGACAGGCAACTTTTTTGAATGCGCTGGTCCAGTTGTATAAGGCCTCAGGTGAGGTGCAGAAAAAAACATACCTCAATTATATTAAACAGGCTATGGATGCCAGTTTTAATGTGGCAAATGGTAAGCACCCAAATGCAGTAGCTTCGGCGCATGGCATGGCTTTTCTTGCCAGGATAACAGGTGAAAAAAAATACCTCGATAAATGCAATGAGATTTATGCCGACTATTTGAAAATTCCGCGTGCCCCGAATGGTGGCGTTTCTCATCGGGCAGAAACGGTGGAGTTATGGGACGATACCGTATACATGCTGAATATGTTTTTGCTGGAAATGTACCGGTTAACCGGTGATGAGAAATATATTGCTGATTTTGTGGAGCAATTTAAAGCACATCAGGAAAAGCTGATTGATGCGAAATCCGGTCTGTGGGTACATGGTTGGGATGCAGACCAGGCTGATTACAATGATGGATGCAGTATTATGGGTTGGCCGGATCCGGTTACGAGGAAAAGCAGCGAAATCTGGGCGCGTGGAAACGGCTGGATCGGTATGGCGCTTTCAGATGCCCTGAATACCATCTCTAAAAAATCAAAGTACCGCAAACAATTGGAAAAGGCTTTTTTACAGTATGTAGCAGCCATTGCCCCATTGCAAAACCGTGAATCAGGCCATTGGTATCAGTTGCCGACTTTAGTGAATGAACCTAAAAACTTTCTGGAAAGTTCTGCTACCGCCATGTTTGCCTATACCATTACCATGGGCTTAAAAATGCACATGCTGGACCAGAAAAAATACGGGCCGATGGCAGATCGGTCTTACAATGGCATCATCAAAAATAGCCTAAGGGATGCCGGTAACGGATATAAGGTGCCTGCAAGAGTTTCAGGTGGTACCTGTATTGGTGATGAGAATTATTACCTGGGCCGAAAAATAACAGAAGGTACAGGGTTTGGCTATGGCGCATTCATCATGTTTGGGCTTGCCTATGAACAATATAAAGGATTACGTAAATGAATATTAGAAAATTAGTTTCACTGTTGCTGTTATTCAGCACGGCAGGTGTGTACGCCCAAACAGCGGGCTGGAAAAATTTATTTGATGGAAAAACGCTGAAAGGATGGCACCAATTGAATGGCAAAGCAAAATATGAAGTGATCAATGGCAGTATTGTAGGTACTACAGTAACTGCTGAGCCGAATTCATTTCTGGCTACCAATGAAGACTACGGAGATTTTATCCTGGAACTGGAACTAAAAGTAGGCCAGATGAATTCCGGCATCCAGTTCAGGAGTTTGTCTGATCCTGCTGATCACAATGGTAGGGTGAGGGGTTATCAGGTAGAAGTTGACCCTTCTGACAGGGCCTGGTCTGGTGGTATTTATGACGAAGCACGACGGGGCTGGATGTACCAGACAGAGATGCATCCTGCTGCTAAGAAAGCATTTGTAAAAAAAGGCTGGAACAAGTATAGGATAGAAGCAATAGGACCGGTGATCAGGACCTGGGTAAACGATGTGCCTGTTGCCTATATGGTGGATGACATGACTGCGAAAGGATTTATTGCCTTACAGGTGCATGGTGTAAAAGAGCGGGCAGGTGGTGCACAGATCCAATGGCGGAACATTAAAATACAAACGGGTGCTGCTATGAGGCCGAGGCCATTGGATTTGTCGGTACCCGTGGCCAATTATACGCTCAATACCCTTTCCCCATTGGAACAGGCCCAGGGTTTTAGTTTATTGTTCAATGGAAAAGACCTGAGGGGATGGAGGGCCGTTTTAAAACAAAGCCCGCCTGAAAAAGGTTGGGAGGTAGAAAATGGGATATTGCACATTATGCCTGCTGACAGCAGCGCAAAAAATAAATATGGCGACCTGCTCAGCGCCAGGCAATACAAGGCATTTGAACTGAACTTCGATTTCAAGTTAACAGAAGGTGCCAATTCCGGGGTCAAATATTTTGTAATGGAGTCGGAAAATGCTGCACGCGCCGGCCTGGGACTGGAATACCAGATATTAGATGATGAACGCCATCCCGATGCAAAACTGGGGACTGCGGGGAACCGTACGATGAGCAGTTTGTATGACCTGATTCCGGCCGATAAGCTGGATCCACGCTTTAAGAAAAATATAGGCGAATGGAACCAGGGTAAGATCATTGTATACCCCAATAACCTGGTACAGCATTGGTTAAATGGATTTAAGGTAGTTGAGTATCAGCGTGGAAGCAATATCTACAAAGTGCTTGTAGCCCATAGTAAATTTGCCGGTAAAGAAGGTTTTGGCCTTGCAGAACGGGGACCGGTTTTGTTACAGGACCATGGTAATGCGGTGTATTATAAAAACATTAAAATAAGGGAACTTAATTAGTGCTATCGCTTGGTGTATCAAAAGAAGATTTTATTATAGATTGATTAACAATGTTTTATAAGATATATGAAAAATAATGGCTTCCAGATTTGTTGTGCTGATATTTTTCCTATATTTGCGCCATAGAATTTTTAGCTATAATTGAAATAATTAATAAAGCAAAGTAGGATTTATCAATTTTAAATTGTTTCTTTGCAATCCCTTCGAAAAAGGGAGAAAAGATACCAAGTTCGGGGTGTAGCGTAGCCCGGTATCGCGCCACATTTGGGATGTGGAGGTCGTAGGTTCGAATCCTGCCACCCCGACAAAAAATTGCTTAGCTGAGCAATGGTTATTTTAAAAAAAAGAAGGTACCAGTTCGGGGTGTAGCGTAGCCCGGTATCGCGCCACATTTGGGATGTGGAGGTCGTAGGTTCGAATCCTGCCACCCCGACAACATAAAAAGCCTTTAGATCGTAAGATTTAAAGGCTTTTTTGTTTTGACTTTTTTTGAGTTGAATATTTTAGATCTCACTAATTGTGTAATCGTTACCGTCTTAATAATTTTTATTGTTATAATAGGCTAATTCTCTATGAATTTATTAGCTATTTTTTACTATTACGTCTACAATATCGTCATAAGTTGCATACCAACAATTATGACCAAACTGACTAAACGAATATAGAGCTATGTCTTTATCATTTATTAAAACCATAGGAACTTTATGAGGATAAATGGCATTAAAGGCAAGTGTCTTAATCAGAAAGTGAACATTACTTACCACAAGGGATTGATCATTCTCATTATATTCATCAGGTATGTATTCTATTTTGTTGATTTCAAAATTATTGTCTGAAACACTGATAAATGCCTTATATACAACTTCTCCCGTCCAGCTTCTGGTAAAATAAATAATGTTGTCCCATCCGTAAATATCCCATTTATCCTCCATACATTTCGCTTTATAAGCAGATCCTTCGATTTTCAAACCATTATGTGGATAGATAAGGTTAACACTAATAGTTTTACTTCCAGGTATTTTAGTGTTAGTCAACTCTTTTCCGATGCTATGTCTTTGCTTATTAAATAATTCAGCCACATATTTATCTTTAGTGAAAGCAAGAATATGTTGAGTAAAACTTCTAATATCAAGAATCCGCTTATTAAACGGATTATGTTCACTTATCTCCTGCCAAGTGAATTCATATTCTGGGCGGTCGTTTTGGAACGTTTCCGATTCTTTTACTTTCTTTTTAAATAATCTAAACATAAGATGGCTCTAATTAAGCTAATATAATTTGAATATTTTATATTCAATGAAAAGCGAAAGTTATGATTGTTCTGGAAGTACCAAAGCAGCCAATAACCTCAAATCATGCAGAAAAAGGTTCGAAATAAGTACAGGGAAGACGACACAACAATAAAAGCCTTTATATCGTAAGATTTAAAGGCTTTTTTGCATCCAGTCGATATAGTTTTCTATTCTTCCCGCTAGGTAAAAAGGTAAATTTAGTAAGGTATATTCTTTTCCATTTGAAGTGCTTATTTTATCTATTTTTAATTGACCCCCATAAATTCTTATGGCGAATTGTTCTACTCTACCATAATTGGTGAAATCAAGTGAATTATCTGCTTGTTCTAAATTTAGGTAAATATATTGTTCATAATGTTCCGAAAACATATTGACAACAGTAGTTTTCCCCACCTGTCTGGCTCCACGTAGTAACAGTGGTTTACGTTCAGGGTTGTTTTTCCATTTAATAAGTTCGTCAATAATGTCTCTTTTAAACATGTTTTTAATGTTTTGTAATGTTTACAGGGTGAAATAACTTAAAATTTGTAACATTTATTGGGTTGTTTTTGTGTTGTTTGGTAATGTTTATAGGGATATTTTGGGTAATCTGATTTCAATCATGTGTGATTTAAAGTCGCTATTTTGCTTCAGATCTGATACAAAAGTATTTGGAGTTTTACAATATAGAGTCAGCCAGATAGGACGTGAAGTTAATTAATTGGAAGTACTAAACCCGCCAATAACCTCAAATCATGGAGAAAAAGGTTCGAAATAAGTACAGGTAAGACGACAACATAGATTTCAAATTCTATCTTTTTCGTTTCACCGCCTGTTTGGCCATCAAATATTGCTGCTCAGGGGAAAGCCGCGCCTTAAGGCTGCTCTTTCATTTTTAAGCTAAACCAAAACGTACTGCCGTGGCCTGGTTCACTTTTTACACCAATTTCCCCACCATGGTATTTAATGATCTCAGCGCAGAGGTAGAGTCCGATGCCAAAGCCTGATATATTTTCCGTTTTGCTGGTTTTTATCCTGGAATGCGGTTTGAAGAGTTTGGCTATGTCTTTTTCTTCAATTCCCATTCCGGTATCTTTTACGCTCAATATTAACCTGGTTTTTTCCTGCAGGCAGGTAACTGCTATAGGTTTTCCGGGATCGGAGTATTTAACGGCATTGCTGATCAGGTTGATGATCACTTGCTCTATTTTGTCCCGGTCTGCATTTACCACCATCTGCTGGGAAGCTGCCAGGCTGATGGCATGGTCGGGATATATGTCTTTATTTTCCTCGATTACCTCGTTCAACAGGGGGATCATATCAAAAGTTGACTTGTTCAAATGGATTTTGCCAGATTCTGCTCCTGAAAAATTCAGGAAGCCATTGATCATTGTAGTCATTTTTTTTACTTGTTTTTCCAGTTTGGACAATGCACCTATACTGAAACTGTCCCGCTTTTGTTTTGCCCATTTGTTCAGGAGCTGAATATATGCTTTCAAGGCTGTAAGTGGCGTTTTGAGTTCATGGCTGACCATTCCTATGAATTTGCTCCTGCGCAGTTCATTTTGCTTGATGTCAGTGATGTCCATGATTACACCCGAGAACTGGCTGGTTTCGGTTGTGGGTTGCTCTGATCCACCCATTACCCTGAGCCATCGTTGTTGTTGGTCATGAAATCCTATCACTGGATATTCCAGATAAAATGGTTCCTTTCGGCTCCTGGCTTCTTTTAGGACGCTGATCACTTTCTGCCTATATTTTTTTGGTATTTGCACAAGTGCAGCTTCAAAGGACATCTCTTCTTCTGCCAGATAGCCGTGGAGTTCTTTCATGCGTGCAGAGGGAAGAAAGGTACCTGTCTGTTCATCTATAAACCAGACGCCTAAATTGGCAGCGGTTATGGCAAGTTTAGCAATATCCAGTGACGTAAAGGAGCGTGTCTCAAGTGTGGGTGCAGGATCTTCCTGAGGATCTGTCCCGGTATTGTTTTCCATGTTTTTGCTTCCTTTTTGTTATGGCTCCGCGCAAAAATAAGACATTTTTTTGAGGATTTGGCTAGAAGTTTGTGCCGTTCAGAATATGTGCATCAGGCTATAAAATGATACAAGAATACAACATCTCCGTTATAAGCTGGCTTTGGATGATCCTTAATGACAAGAGTTGCTTCAATAACCACTTTCGTAACGCCTCTCAGATTCACAATAGAAACGAGTTTCGCTTTTAACTGCACTTCACTGTCGACAAGGACAGGCTGTCCGAATTTAAAGCGCTCTATGCCGTAGTTGATTTCCATTTTAATGTTGCGGACCTCTGCAATTTGCTTCCATAAATATGGAATTAACGATATCGTTAAATATCCATGTGCTATGGTTGCCTTAAATGGGCCTTCGGTTTCGGCTTTTTCCCTGTCAACGTGTATCCATTGGTGATCTAAGGTGGCATCGGCAAATTGGTTAATCTGTTCCTGATTTATTCGATGCCATTTGGAGACACCTAGTTCTTTACCTAAATGGGATTTATACTCTTCGAAATTATTGATGATTAACATGGGTATAATATATGGGGTGAAAATAGATTGTAAAGGCGGGTTAATCTGAAGCTTTTTTCGGACGGAATTCTGATCATTTACTTTTCGCAATATCAGAAGATTTAGAGACTTTTTTGTTTGATAAATATAGCCGGTCTCTTTTTTTGTTAAAAAATGTTAAATCCATTTGAAAATTTTATTTTGTTGTTTTGATTTGTTCCGTCAAATTAAAACATTGAACAAACATTTTTTTTAAGCTATTATTATAAATTCTAGTATTTAGATCATGTTAGCAAAATTTTCACTTACCCCTCTCTTTTTCCTATTTCTTTTTGCATGCCCTCTGGCCTTGTGTGCCCAAAGCCCGGCTGTAAACATTGATGGTAAATCCGGCTTTACAGCAAAGCTGATGAATATCGAGGCTGCAACGAATGAAATATTTCGTTACAATGCCAGTTTGCATAATGGGTCTGGAAAACCGGCCGTATTTGAGTTCAAAAGCAATCTGCCCATTGGCTGGATGATCAGCTACAAGGTTGATGGAAGCCAGGTTACCTCTCTCAATATGGATCCGGGAAGTACCCGGGATGTCTCTATCGAGGTCAATGCCACAGCAAGTACCGTACCCGGGAAATACAAGCTGCCTGTAAAGGCCATAACTGCTGCCGATACCCTGTCCCTGAATCTGGAGGCCGTGGTAAAGGGATCTTACGGGATAGCACTGACCACACCCACCGGAAAGTTAAGCGAAGAGCTTACTTCTGGCAGCCACAAGGAAATCCATTTGGAGGTAAAGAACACAGGTACCCTGCCATTGAACGATATTGAACTCAGTTCCCAATTGCCCAGCAATTGGGAAGCGACGTTTGAGCCCTCAAAGGTTAAACAGCTGGAGCCAGGGAAGAACATAGCCATCACTGCAAAACTTAAAGTTCCTGATAAGACGATAGCGGGCGATTATGCAGCTACCTTTACTGCAACAAATAGTAATGGCAATTCCCAGGCTGCCTTTAGGATGGTCGTTACCACTTCATTGCTATCTGGATGGATTGGTATACTGGTTATTCTGGCTGCCATTTCCCTGGTGTATTATCTTATCCGCAAGTACGGTAGAAGATAGAAAAATGAAGGATCCTATTATACAACTCAAAAGCCTGACTAAATGTTATGGCACGCAAAGGGCAGTTGATGACCTGAGCCTGGACATCTATAAGGGAGAGATTTTTGGACTGCTGGGACCAAACGGCGCTGGCAAAACGACCACCATACTGATGATGCTGGGACTTACCGATCCGACAAGCGGTTCTGCATTTGTTTGCGGTTATAACGCAACAAATAATCCGATTGCTGTAAAAAGAAAGGTAGGCTATATGCCAGACAGCCTGGGCTTTTATGACAACATGACTGCACTGGAAAACCTGAAGTACATTGCAAGGCTGAACGGGCTGACCGAAAAGGAGATCAAGGTACGCACGGTGGAGACAATGGAAACAGTAGGGCTTTCTGCTGCCTTGAACAAGAAAACAGCTACTTTTTCCAGAGGTATGAAACAACGTTTGGGCCTGGCCGATGTATTGATTAAGCAGCCCGATGTGATCATTCTTGATGAACCAACTTTGGGGATTGACCCTAGTGGCGTGCGGGAGTTTCTGGCACTTATAAAGCGCTTGAGCAAAGAGCAGGGACTGACCGTTCTGCTTTCCTCGCATCATTTACACCATGTACAACAGGTATGCGATCGGGTAGGGATTTTTGTAAAAGGCAAACTATTGGCCCAGGGCAATATCGATACCTTATCTGGCAACGTGTTTAACAACGCAGGGCATGTTGTATCCATCAGGTTAGCAAATGTCATTCCTCAGCCCTGGGCATTGGAACAGGAGCTGGAACAATGGGAAACCATTAAGCAGATCAGGATAAATGAAAAGACGATAGAATTTGAGTGTACGCAGGACATTACGCCAGCACTGGTCCGTTTTTTTGTGGAGAAGGGATGCGACATTACTGGCGTACATCAAAAAGATTATGGCCTGGATGACATTTATCAAAAATATTTTGAGGACATTAATTGAAGATAATGAAGAGTCAACCACTTTCCAGCCCTTTTAATGTGATGGTTCATAAAGAAATGGCAGACCATATCCGAAGCTGGCGCTTTATCGTACTGATGGGGCTGATCATACTCACGTTCGTTGCGTCAATGTATGTATCCCTGGGCAATATCCGATCGGCTATGAGTAATGTTAATGATCCGGACCATACTTTTTTATACCTTAAACTGCTAACTGCCACAGATAATTCGATGCCACCCTTTCACGTGTTTCTAAGCTTTCTGGCCCCTTTACTGGGTATCAGCCTGGGTTTCGATGCGATTAATGCCGAGCAGAACAGCGGAACACTGACGAGGCTTATTGCACAACCCGTTTACAGAGACAACTTACTATTGGCCAAGTTTGTAAGTGCCCTTATTCTGGTAAGCGCCCCATTCCTGGTTTTGGCCTTGCTGATGATAGGAGGAGGGCTGGTTTTGACGGGGGTAAGGATAGAGCCCCAGGAGCTGCTGCGGATACTGGGATTCATGATGATCAGTATGATCTATGTTGGCTTTTGGTTGAGCTTATCCATCACCTTGTCGGTCAGGTTCAGGCAAGCAGCAACTTCAGCCCTTACGGCAATAGGCATATGGTTGTTCTTTACAGTATTTTACCAGATCATTATCAATCTTATAATCAGGTCTTTTTTACCCGATCCTACCTTTTTAACACAAGATCAGGTCCTGCGTTACAATGAATTGATTCTGGATTTGTTGCGCATTGCACCCAATCAACTTTATACAGATGCCAGCACTACATTGTTGATGCCTTCTGTTCGAAGTCTTGGTCCGATGACGATGGAGCAAATGGCCGGGGCAATACCCGCTCCTCTACCTTTCAGAGAGAGTCTGATGATCGTATGGCCACAGGTAAGTGGTTTGATAGGGGCAACTGTAGCTTGCTTTGCACTTGCTTACTATTTGTTCATGCGCCGGGAAATCCGAAGTTGAGCAGATATCAATATTTTTAAAGCGCTGCTTTAATTTTATCGATAATTTCTGAATATTCAACATCAGAAAGCGCAACTTTTTGCGGGTTCATTTCGAAAACAGCACCAAATCCGTAGCCGTCTTTATATTTAGGAACAATATGCATGTGTAAATGAGACAGGGTATCCGCATAGGCCCCATAGTTGATTTTATCAGGATTAAATACAGCAGCAATAGCCTTTGCTACCTTTGCCACATCTTTCATAAATGCATTACGTTGCTCATCACTCAATTCATGGAACTCAATTCCATGGTCTTTATAGACCACATTACAGCGACCCGGATGTGATTGCTCTTTAAACAGAAACAATTGAGATACTTCTAAATCTCCAACTTTAATCATTAAACGGTGTAATGTTTCATTGTTTTGGCAATACAAACATTCTGAAATAGGCGTAGGCATAATATATTTAAATAATTGATTTTATTTTTAGCAGTTGTCAAATTTAAAAATACTATGGATAGTTACTACAGGGTATCAGCAATTTTTCATTCCAGTATTAAATAAGCCTGCAAATCATCAAGATCTGCAGGCTTATTTTTTATGCTTTATTTATTTAGCGAAGTAATTTCTTAATTCACCTGTATTTTCTGCATAGTTCCAGCGGATCTGGTCTGCTTTTCCATCACCATTGATGTCAGCAAAGTAAAAATTAGTGTTTGCACTTTGCGAAGTACCCCTTAAAGAATAAATTGGCCCGTCAAATACACTGCCTGTTGTTGCATAATATACTTTTAGTTTACCCAGGTAAAGGTCTGGTCTCCAGTAAATCTTATCGGCACGGCCATCGCCGTTTATATCAGCAAAATAAAATTCGGTTGAAGCGGAAACACTGCTTGCGCCCGAATTGCTGAAGGTTGACGAAGCCGTAAAAGTACCATCACCATCAGACAGGTAAACCATAGTTTTGCCTGAATTTAAAGTAGGGTGCCATAATATCTTATCCATTTTACCATCACCATTTACATCAGCATAATAAAAAATGGTTCCGCCGGTTGTACTGGCACCTTCTGTACCAGCAACAACAGTTCCGCTAAAGCTACCACCAGAAGTGGCTAAGTATACGCGTGTTTTGCCGGAATCGAAGGTGGCGTTCCAGTAAATCTTATCCGCTTTGCCATCGCCGTTCACATCGGCAAAACTGTACACTGTGGTTGTACCTGCGCTGGTTCCTTCCGGGTTATCAACCACGGTTGAGCTGAAGTTGCCACTGGTAGTGGCCAGATAAACCCTGGTATGGCCCGAGTTTAGGGTAGGGTCCCATAAAATCAGATCGGCCTTTCCGTCGCCATTTACATCAGCAAAATGGTACCTGGTGGTACTGAGGGTGGAAGCACTAGCGGTATGGACCACTGCAGGAGAGGCAAAAGTACCGTTTCCATTAGAAAGAAATACCTGGGGCCTGCCGCTGTCATAAGTAGGGTTCCAGTATACTTTATCTTTTTTACCGTCCCCGTCTATATCGGCAAAATAAAATTTAGTATTTGCATTGGCGCTCTTTCCGTTTGCATCGGTATGCGGACCACCAAATACGCCTGGTACATAAGTGGCAATAACCGGCCAGTGATCTGAAGGCCAATAGCCACCATAACTGGTTGTGATGACATTCCAGCTGGTAAAACCCATACTTCTGTCGCTCATGATCCAGTCAATTTTATTGGTTCCGGTTGAGGTCCAGCCATGAAAGGTAGGGTCGCCGGTGCTATCACCAAGCGCATCTACTACATCCAGGCCATCTTTCAGCGCATTGATTTCGGTTGTACCTGGTTTGGCATTAAAATCACCGAAGACAATTACGGGCAGGTTGTCGGTATTCTGGGCGTTCACCATTGCAACCAGTGCATTGGCATTCGCGATCCTTGTGGGTTGTGAATCAAACTGCCAGTGGCTGTTGCTGATAAAATACCTGTTGGAGGTGCTGTTGTCGAGCAGCACTACCCAGGTGGCCGTATTGATGATGGGAGAGGCGCCTAACCTTACTGTACCGCTTCTTTCAAGTGTAAACCGCGAGTTTTTAAAGAAAATAGTTTTAGGAGTAGCGGTAAGCGTGGTACTGAAATATTCTCCATAACCCAATGTGGCCATTTGGGCCCTAAACCAGGTTTTGAACGTATCATCTGAGAATTCCTGCACCCCAAAAATATCCGGATTATTGTCTACAATAATCTGGCGGATATTTCCCTGCCGTTGTGTAATGGTTTGGGGGTCGCCGGCATCATTATGCCTGACATTAAAAGACAGCACTTTGAAAGGGCTTTCGCCGGCGAGCAGCAGTTGTACGTCGCCTGCCGATTTGGGCTTTGCACCATTTGCCTGTTCTTTTAAATCTGTGAGCTGGGTTTCTTTGCATCCAGCCAGGCACAAGCCAAAGCTCAATGAGAGGAGCGCTTTTTTGAGCATTAAATTTGTTTTCTTCATTTTGATGTAGTTTAAAGTAATATTTGGTTTTTTAAGATTTGATTACCTGGTAAAACAACACTCAAATGATGTATTTCTAACTATGCCTGCCTGAATATCCTGTTACATCATTTTATTTTAAAACATTATTGAATATAATTAAAGTAAATGTAAATACTAATATAACAATTTTTAATAAAAGTAAATGTTATGAAATTAATAAATAAATATTATGAAATAAATTGCATGGTGATATTTGTGAATTTAGGCCTTAATCTATACCGAAATCAACATATTGAACCTTGTACAAAAAATAAATAAAAGTTATATTGGCCTGAAAAAAATCTTATGTATAAAAAAATCCTTGTATTGGGTATAGGTTGTTTACTGATGACAGGTGCTGCCGAAAGGGCGTATGCATCAACTAATACTGCGCTTTCTGCTGCACAAAAGCTGGCCGAAGCTAAAGATTTAATCGGGCGCTGGGACATTACAGTTGATGAGGACGGTAAATCTGTTCCTTCCTGGCTGGAAGTAAAGCTTTCAGGTTACAGTACTTTAGTGGGTTATTTTGTTGCAGCTTCGGGAAGTGCGCGCCCTGTAGCTGAAGTGAAATTTGACAATGGTAAATTTAAGTTCGAGATTCCACCACAATGGGAAAAGGGTACGCAGAATTTTGTAATTGAGGGGGAATTGACCAGTGCTGGAATACAGGGTACGATGCTGACCAGTGAAGGTAAAAAATACAATTGGAAAGGGGTAAAAGCGCCATATTTAAAAAGAACAGCTGCTCCGGTATGGGGTAAGGCCATTAACCTTTTTAATGGAAAAGACCTGACTGGCTGGAAAGCGACAGGCAAAAACCAGTGGGAAGTAAAGAATGGTATCTTAACCAGTCCGAAGCCTGGTTCAAACCTGATCACTGAACAGAAGTTTAATGATTTTAAACTCCATGTAGAATTTAAATACCCCAAAGGTGGCAACAGCGGTGTGTATTTAAGAGGCAGGTATGAAACACAGATAGAGGATAGTCCGAAAGATGCCCATCCCAACAGTGTGCTGTTTGGTGGAATATATGGTTTTTTAACAGCTAATGAAATGGTTACACTTGGGCCAGACCAATGGCAGACTTATGATATTACATTGGTGGGCCGTATGGTAACTGTAGTGGCGAATGGTAAAACAATCATCAGCAATCAGGAAATTCCGGGTATTACCGGGGGTGCACTGGACAGCAATGAAGCTGAGCCGGGACCAATTTACCTGCAGGGCGATCATCAACCCATTGAATTCAGAAAAATAGTGATTACACCGGCCATTGCCAACTGATCGCATGGTGCTGGTTCTTCGATCTTGATTTTAAAGGCGGGTGCTTTCTATCTTATAGCACCCGCCTTTGATTACAACCAATCCGCATAGCGATAAATGGTTCGTTTGTGCCTTACTTTTCTGTACACCCCATCGCCCTGATACTTGGATCAATATGCCCCATTCCTCCATCACCCAGCACCATCAGTTTTGGTGCGGTAAACCACAGCAGCAACATGATCAATGCTACAAGATAAGGCTCTGTATTTTTCAAAACCGGCTGCCAGGCCGGCATTTTTAAATTTATTGTTTTCATGTTTTTCTGTTTTAATGTAAAATGGGGCTGCAGGTGCAGCCCCATTAAATTAAAGTACAATAAACGGCCCTATATAAACCGAGTCACTTACCATTTTCCCATCAGCTGATACTATAGAAAAATAGGCCTCTACAGTATCTCCCGAAAAATCGCCGGGCAGCTGCAGGCTGTAAGCCAAAGCCGAGCGTACGGCTCCACCTTTCAGCGTTACAAATTTGTTTTTTGATGGGTTAAACACCACAAAACTGAACTTGTCCGTAGCCAATCCATTGCTGTCACCAGTAGTGGCAGCCCAACTGTAATCCAGTTTAGCAGCCGTAGCTACATTGATTTGCGGGTCGTTTGGTAAATCCAGCGGGCCCTTGCTAAACATTACCTTAGCATAATCAATGGTGTAATTGGGTGTTACCCCTGTAATCGCATGCAATACATTATAGGAAAAGGCCGCATTACGTGCAGACATTTGCGCATCATACTCTTTAAAGCCGATGTCAATCACACTGCCAAGGCGCCTCAGCCATGAGGCTACCAGCTCAAACCTTAGCCGCTGGTTTACCTGTGCCACCGTAGGTGCTTTGTTTGATTTGGATGGCCGCATAGAGAATACATTTTTTCCCTTTACGCGGCGTCCAACGTTGTTTCCGGTCCTTCCGATCATATCGTAATAAGGACCACCTGATAAAAATCCCATTTTCTTAAAATTTAAGGGTTAATAAAAAAGCATCCCTAAAAGCTTCATCATCTCCCGGCCGGCAAGACATTTAGCCCGATGCTCAAACAAACATAAACAGGCTTTAGTCATCATCCTAGCCATCAAATCATTATGAAACCGAATGGGACAGTTCAATTAAATTTTGGAACCAATTGATACTCTGTAAAAAAATAATCCCTGATTTTGTGGTGCTTAGTTTTACAATGGTTATGTTCACAAAGGGGTGTTTGCTCGCATCAACAAGATAGGAATAAATACTTTGTAGGCTCACATGCTGAATATAATAAACTGAAAGATTGTTCTGTGATATAAATAATTAGAATATTATAAGATAATATGGATAAGATTAGTAAAGAAGCCGATTATGATAAAGTAATGGCCAAAATAAATAGCCTGATGGCTAAAGGAAGCAAAAACGTAACGGATAGCGAATTGGCAGAAATACGTGAACTTGCCCTGGCTGCTCAGTATTATGAACAAAATAAATATGTTATTGAGGCACCTACTACATTAGCGGGAATGATCGAAATGAAAATGTATGAGTTAAGACTTAAGTCTTTGTTCATGTAATACCGATGATTTCAAATAATACCAGCTCCTGCCAATCTTCTTCCTTACCCAGGTACATTCCTTCCTTCTTCTAAAAAAAGTGCTTTTAGTAATACACAACATATCCATAACCGCAGCCTTGGTTAGCCATACCTCTTCTTCCGGTAACGGATCCGGCAAGTCAAGTTTAGTATCTATGGCCTTCATCAGGTCTAATAATTCCTGCTGCTGTCGTAGCAGCATCTCCATGCAACCGCAACAGCATTCCATACCAGCTGTCATTTACTCCGGCAATTCCAGTTCATACCTGGTCAGGTATTGCCCTGCCACTGCATACAAGCTGTTCCCCAATACTTTAAAACTGCTTATGGGTACCTCCTTATATTTGGGCAGGTAAAACGAATAACAGTATACCTGTTTCTCCAGATCGTACACATCTATTGCCGCACTTTTCCTGAACAGCGTCAAATCCTCGTCCTTACCCATCAGTTTCGATTGCACAAACAAATATTTGCCCTGGTTTGAACAGTTTGCATTTACCATCAGGGTAGGCGAAGCAAAGGTGAATGATTTTTCAGTACGCAGCTGGTCTACCTTAAACCGGGCCGAATCAATCGGGTCTATCGTCTTTATTTTCTTTACCAGGTTCAGGTTCGTATCTATCAGCAAGATCTCGTTGCGGTAATGGTACAGGTATGTCAGCATGTGCAGCTGCCGGTTATACCTCAGCATGCCATCCGTGCAAAACAAACCATCTACCTGCTTTTCAAATATCCCGGTATTGCTCATGCTTTCTCCGTTCCCTGTTACCTTACGCAAACTATTGGCCCGGGTATCGGTGTCTATAAAACGGAAAAACATCGTTTGTGTACCCAAAGGTTGCAGCTGTGCAAAGTATGGCGCCTTTATCCCATACACCGCTGCCTTCCAAACACCCGTCATGCCTTTCAGGATGCTGCGTTCCAATCCATTGTACAGGTAAAAAGAACCAGAATCTACATAAGCCTTATAACTGCCCTTTAACTTTACCTCCTGCCTGTTCAGCTCAAGGTTAATACTTACCGTATCCCTTAACAAAGGGCCAACCTTCAGCAAATGACCTATGGCCGTTCCACTAGCCAGGTAAACGGAACTTCCAGCCTCACCGGCCAGGTAATACGAGTTGTATTTTATATCGATGGCCTTATGGCCTTTAACCAGCCCAAGCAGGTTCCTTTTAAAGTTATAGGTAGCAGCACGCTGTTTAAGCGCATAGCGGATGGTCAGATACAGGATAGGTAAAGATGAAAGTAAAGCAACAATGATCAGTAAGTAGTAGAATTTTCTCATATAGGCAAATGGATTATGGGATGTAAAAGCTAGGTTTAGAATAAACAGCCCGCTATGCAGCGGGCCGTTTAAGGATGTCAAACTAAATTGGGAGATCTAGTTTTGTCTGTACAGTGGAATGGTACAAAGGCCAGTCTCTGTATCCTGCAGGTAAGCATCGCCTCCGGCCAGCAGCTGGCAGGCATTGCCTGTGTAGTTTACATCACAGGTGCCAATTACATTGCCTGGGGTAGTACATTCACCTTGGTCATTGTAAGGCGATCCCAGTAAAACACTTGTTGTTGGTTTTGCAGTCGCAAATACAGTGCTTGCGACACATACGGCCGCAATTACGAATGTGAAAAATTGTTTTTTCATTTTGTTTGAATGATAAGATTAATGCCTACTCTGTTTCAATCAGGTTTTTCGGCTTCCACCTGTTCAACGCGCATTGAATATTTTTAAACTGCTTCGTCGTCATGCCTAAAGCGGTCGTCCTTAACACACCCCGTCATCTCGAGGGAAGCGCAGCGACGAGGGATCTCTTGAACTATGCCTAAACAAGAGATCTCTCCCTGCGGTTCGAGATGACGGGTTAGTGTGCTAGCATTACGAAACCGGTGGTAAAACCCCAACCACAACCCTATTATCCCCAACCCCACAAACCCCACATTAAACCATAAGTGCTCCGACCATTGCATCTGCTCCAAAACACCCCCACAATGGCAAACCGGCCTGTCACTGAACTTCAAAATCACTATGATGTACAAGCTAAACATGATCATCAAGCCATAACTGGCCCAAAGGGCTGGCAGTAAAGTCCTTCTAAACGCCAAACCTATAGCAATCAAAATTTCAATAGCAGGCACAAGCAGTGCAACCAGAAAGGTAAAATCCGATAATATAGGCGACTGCCCCAGCTGCACTTTAAACTTCTGAAATTCCCAAACTTTGCTAAATGCTGCATATAAAAACAGCACCATAAATAAGTACCTGATCACATCAATCAACAGCAGGTACCAAAATCTTTTATTCAAAATCAATTTCATATCCTCTAATTATTTCCCGGCTGGCCTGCTCAAAAAAAATTACCTTCTGTGAAGAGCATTGGGATATTTTGGACTTCTTCAGTCCAAAGGATCCCCGCGATGAGCAGAACGGTCATTTTTTCCCTCAGGCGCTTCTTCCGTTTCTTGCCCGCATCCTTCCAGGCCAGTTCAATCAAATTAGCAATTGTCTGTTTTGCTACCTTCAGGTCTTCCTCTTTATTGATGTCCTTACCTGCAACCGTACCTCCGGTATGCCGGGCATGAAGCACCAATCCATAACTGCCATACAGCAACAGCCCAATAACCGTACGAAAGCACACCCCGCTGTCCTCAAAATACCTGTCCGTTCTGTCCAGTAGTTTTGCCCCTTCCAGCTCCCTGTAGGCCGATATCTCCTGCAACACCTCAAGCTTTACACTCATTTGTCCCAGTATCATGTGCTGCATGTCCGTGTTTTCCTTAAAAGCGCTAAAGTTGGTAGCCATCAGCCCTGCAAACAGCTTCCTTGTCTCTTTTTCCCCGGCATCTTTCGGGATGCTGAACTTTTTAAACAGCAGGTCCCAATGGTCATGCTCGGCAACGGTTGCTTTGATCAGTCCGCCCAAGCCACCAAACAAATGGGTTATCCTACTGCCATGCCTGCCAGCCTGTTCGGCCAGTTTTGCACCCGATAAGCTTTTAAAACCATTTTTAACAATATCTTCCAGCGCAGCTTTTATCAGGCTTGCCTTTGTAGCCAGTTTATTCCTTTTATTTTTGCTCATGGTATCCTAAAAATTATTCAAAGTTCCTGATGTTCATTTTCGTCTTTACCCATTCCCAGGCGTTCAGTATCCTGTCCAGGTGTTCAAGCGTATGCGTGGCCATCAGGCTCATCCTGATGCGTGCACCTTTCACATTTACGGCCGGGTAACCAATCTGGCAGGCGTAAATGCCCGCTTCCAAAAGCCAGCGGCATACCTGGGCGTTTAAATGGGCCGATCCTATCATTACCGGCACTATGGCACTGGCACTGTTGCCCGTATCCAGACCCAAATCATGCAGGCCCTTTTTCAGGTAACTGATGTTTTCCCAAAGCTTGGCCTGCCACCAGGGCTCCTCGTCCAGCAGGGCCATGCTCTTAATTACGCAAAGCGATGCCGGCGTAGGCGCTACCGAAAAGATGTGCTGACCCGCCTGGAACTGCAGGTACCTGATCATTTCGGGGCTTGCCACCACATAGCCCCCCAAATGGCCCAGGGTTTTGCTAAAAGTGCCCGTAATGATGTCCACATCCTGCCAGGCATTAAAATGCTCTATTACCCCACGGCCGGTCTGGCCAATTACCCCAATACCATGCGCATCATCCATGGCCAGGCGGGCGCCATAATGTTTGCACAAAAAAACAACCTCATCCAGTTTGGCCAGGTCTGCAGGCTGGCTGTATACCCCGTCTATCACTACCATGATGTCCCTATGTTCACCTTTGGCCGTACTTTCTTTCAGTTTACGCTCCAGGCTGTCCATGTTGTTGTGTTCAAAGTAGGCCATTCTGGTCCTGTCCAGTATCCCTTCAAACATACTGGCATGGGCCGAGCGGTCTACAATCACCTTATCCTGTGTATTTACCAGTGCACGCATGGTAGCGCTGTTGGCCGTATAGCCCGTAGTAAACAAAATGGCACTTTTCTGTCTAAAAAAGCGGGCGGTGGCCTGTTCTATTTCCCTGTGGAAATCCATCTGTCCGCCAATGGCCGGGCTGGCCGTAACACCCACGCCGTAACGATCTATCGCAGCAATGGCGGCTGCTTTTACGGCGGGGTGCTGGCTAAAGCCCAGGTAGTCATTAAATACGGTGGCCACAAAGGTCTTGTGTTTAATGTGCCTTAAGGTATCCGGCAAATCCAGTTCTACTTCGGGCCTGCAGCCGCTGATGCATACATTGCGGTAGTTCCACAGGCCACGCTCGTGCTGGTGTGCTATATAATCGCTAAAAATTTCTGCCCGCTCGTACATGCCATAGCCCTGCATGTTTACGGCAAACGTTCCCATATGCGATTTATTAAAATCTGGTCTGTTCATAAATGATATTTGGTTAAAATTGATGTTGCCAAGGTAGAGCGTGTTTTGTGCTTTTTGGCTTGCGTTAGTGCACTTTATAAAAAAATAATCATCTGATTATCAATTTATTGAATGATAAAAACCGAAAGATCAGGCATAGCAATGCCCTCAAATTACGGCTGTTCTTTGTCCTGCTTTTAAGCAGCAACAGGCAGCGTAAAATTGCAATCGGTTTTAAAGGATGGGGAGTGTAGCGTTATTTCATATTTGGTTTTTTTAGTTTTTCTTATGGTTTTTGGTTCAGTTAATTAGTCGTTTTTATATTATTTTGGTTCTTACTACAATATTTTTTTGCGATAAATGGAAAAACAGAAAAAAAATTCTTCCTGCTTTGCATAATAGCTAACATTCTCTAATGGATTTAATACGTGTTTCGCCCCTTGAAAAGCTGGGGTATAAGAAATGCAAAAAGCCGCTAACAGCGGCTTAGTTGATTGGCATAACGAGTTTTAATTGGCCTACAGGATATTTTAAACTTCTTTATGGCCTACTTTAAATCCAATTTTTCCCTTTGATCCATCTACTTTATCCATAAATTTATTCAGATAGGTAAACAGAACTTCTATTTTCTGATCTTGTTTCATTAATCTGTTTTCCACCTGCTCTACCAGAACAGAAACATCTTTATGCAACAACACCATTTCTCTAAGCAATACAAACATTTCGATAATACGAATACTCATTTGTATTGCCTGGGTACTGTTTAGTACACTTGATAACATTAATATCCCGTGTTCAGTAAAAGCATAGGGCAGTTTTCTTCTTCCACCTCTTCCGTTTGATATCACAAACTGTGATATCAAAGCATTCCATTCTTCTTCCAATAGCTGGAACATAAAAGAATCAGGGAAACGAACAATATTTCTTTTAATAGCCTGGTTCAAAACTCGTGTTTCAACACCATAAAGTTCAGCCAGATCACTATCAAGCATTACCTTTTCACTAAATCCATTATGTCAAAGAACTTTCCCAGCTGTTCCTGGCCAGGGTTTTATCAGTAATCTTTTTCCAGTTCGGTGATAAAGCCAACCACATCCATTACTACGGCGTAGTAAACCAGGTCTTCAGGGTCCTTTTCCGGTTCAACGGTAACCAGTATCGCAAAGGCCAGTTCCATAGCTTTTACCAGGTCCCCGCTTTGCTGGTATTCCCTGGCCCGCCGCATCAGCACTGTGCTTACTTCTCTTATCCCTTCTTTTGCCATTTCATTTAACTCACCCCAGCGCTGCTGATAAATGATCAGCCCTTTCAGCAGGAAAACTGTTTCCGCATAACTAAAGTCTAAAAAACGGAATATCATTTTGTGCAGCAAGATCCGGTCGTCCAGGGCATATTCATGCAGGGTAAATAAATGCCCTTTTTCCGGCAATTCTGCAAGTACCTTTTCCAAAGCAGCAATGTATGGCAGTATGTTCATTTATTCCGTGTTTCCCTTCATGATATGATATCCTGCTGTGCCGCCAATCAGCCAGGCAAACAACATGTTCAGGTCAATTTCCATCACATCATCCAGCAACTGAACTTCCATTTCGGCTATAAAAGCATCCAGGCCAAACTCTGCCATCATCTGTATTTCGCGAAGGGATCCGGCTGTATTTTTCAATGTGGTAGATACCACTACGATGTTATCCCCATGCAGGTCAATCTCAATACCGTCGGCAGTTGTAAACTGGTTTGCATTTGCCCAGAAACGGGCCAGTAAAATATTTTTATCCATCATAAGTTCAATTTGTTATACACTTTATCATAATTTTTCTGCCTGTATTTCCAATATTTTGACGAACCTCAATTTAAAAAAACCGGGAGTTGCCTATACCCCCGGTTCCATTATAAACCCACCCGTTTATGAAGGGAGAGACGTTAATTTTCATTTAATTTATGCCGCTAATCACCGGCACCAACTGTACAACACCATCCCTGCAAAGCTGCTCCATGATCTTATTGGCTTCATCCCTGGTCAATCCAAGCCGCATCAGATCTTCTGTAGTAAACACTCCATCCTTTCTATGGATTAAAAAAGCAAGAGGGTTTTCCGATAACTCGTTTTGTTCCATTAGTTAGATAGTTTGATGAATTTGTTCATTTTTAACTTCATTTAATAGTTTGGTTGATGATACTGTTGTTTAAAATCCCCGGTACCAGCTTCCCATCAGGCGTCTTAAACTCAAGCCCTAGCAATTCAGCAATAAGCGGCGCTATATCTGTTACACACAGCCCCTCAACTACGTTGCCTTTTGCTATACCAGCACCAGCAGCAATAAAGCCCGTATACATTTCCGGCGAGTTCGGATCATAGCCATGATGACCACCAGTTGTTGGTACAAACAATCCTTCCAAAGGATTTTGCTGTACCTGCGTTCCCGGGCCCAGGTTAACAATTTTGGCTGGTTGAACAGCTCCGCTAAATACCAAACCCGGCACAGCAGCTAAAGCCATTACTGCGCTAGAATCCGCACCCATTTTGTCCAGCTCCTTGCGGTCCATAATCCTAAACAGTTTTCGCCGTTCAGCAGGTAAAGCATCCAATTGTTTACTTACCGATTGTACAATTCCAGCAAACTCAGTATTTGGCACACCTTTTTTTGCATATAAAAAAGCAGAACCGCCCGCGGCTACAAACTTTGCAGGTAAATCCTTAATCAGCATATTGGGCCTAAATACCGTATGAATATCCGACATGCCATGATCACCAACTACCAGAACCGTTGTGTTTTCTTTTAACCCAGAACTTTCAATAGCATCTAATACAGTTCCAATCGCTTTGTCAGCATTAATAATCGCCGCAGCAACCTTTTCATGATCCCTGCCATGCTCATGCTGGGCACCATCCACACACGCAAAAATGCAGGGCCATGAAATTAGGTTTATAGGTTTTGAAAATGTAGGCTGCTATTTTAGCACTATTCAAATCAAGGCTTAAGTTTTCCTCGCTCATGTTTACACTGTCTAGTTTACCGATGGCTTGTTCCGCTTTTTCCACCAGACCTTTGGTAGCATATTTCCTTGTTACAGTTATCCTGTCTGATGGATGTGCAACGTCCCATATCTCAGGAATATTCCAGGTAATGATATCATCCACACTTACTGGCCATTCTATTGCGGAACTGGTTAGTCCGGTCTTTTTCAATGCCTGCCAAAGGGTAGGGACTTTAATGTCCCTAGTAAACCAATGCCAGACACCGGAACTGCCAATGGGTGCATTATAATAAATACCGCTACGCGCGGGCATTGCTCCAGTAAGCATGGCAACATGGGATGGGTAAGTATAGCTAGGGAAAACACTTTTCATGTGTTTGGCGCATGTACCCTCTTTCATTAATTTTTGCAAGTTGGGCACAGGATAACTCCCATCCTGATAAAATTCAGGGCGAAGACCATCAATGCTGATCAGGACAATCTGCTTTTTTCCCTGTCCCCACAAAAGCGCAGGGAATAACAAACTAAAAACCAAAGCGTTAATTTTCATCTGGATTGTCTTTTATCACCACCACCTGCATTTCCTTTTCACCTTGTACCAAATCAAAACCATTTTCTCTCAATGCACGCCTTACATCTTGAAAATCATCCATCTTACACTTCAGGATGATATCCAACTTACCTTTTGAGTTGGTTTCATCGACAAATACGTATCTATCGTTACCATAAGTCGAAGTAATGCCATATAGCATACTTCTGACAGAATCAAAGGGATAATTTGCAACATCTTCAGGTAGTTTTAATGCAGGGGGTGCTTTTGAGATTACAACTAACTTCCAAATTGCCATTTTCCTGTTCTCTACTTCAACCTTATACCCGAAGTATTTTTGCAGGTCTTGCTGCATCATCCGCATTACCTGGACTTTTGATGATTTATCAGGAGGGAAGCTAATTCCATAAGCATACATTCCAGTCCGAAGGTCTATGTCTACTTCAAAAGGAGCTTGATTTTTCAGTTCGAGGATCGGCATCATTGCAACCCTTCCATAAAGAGGATCACCGTAATGAATTGTTCCAGCCCCGGTATAAGCAAACCTGTATAAAGCAGCAAGGCTGGCACCTAATACCTGCATTTGATTCCCTTTAATATTGAACTCGTACTGATTGTTTCCGTTCATATAATCTTTAAACTCGGCTAAGACAGACCTGTATAAAAAGTCTTTGTCATTGCCACCATTACCATTTAAAAGAAATGGCAAATCAGGGTCATAGGTCACTTTATTCTCGTTTCTAAACCATGCCTTTGGTAATCTGGGTTCTTTCCCTGCTATGAAAGATCGCATATCAGCATCAGTAATTCGATAAGTAACTGCCCTCAATACCCCTTTTGGATCGATAATGAGTTTTAGCGGGCTGTATACTTGTAGTTGATGAAAAACAACAGAATCATATGCAATACTTAACGAGAGCTGATTTTTCTTTCTTACTCTTTCAAAAAGCGGTTGAATGTGTTTGTCATCATGGGTGCTATACTGAGATCCGGTATAGCCCACCAGCAACACTTTCACATCTTTTGCAAAATGCTTTTGTAA
The DNA here is from genome assembly GCF_000023825.1 of Pedobacter heparinus DSM 2366. Classification (NCBI taxonomy): domain Bacteria; kingdom Pseudomonadati; phylum Bacteroidota; class Sphingobacteriia; order Sphingobacteriales; family Sphingobacteriaceae; genus Pedobacter; species Pedobacter heparinus. The sequence continues at coordinate 3,407,584 of NC_013061.1, read as the reverse complement.
AGAATCCAGCTTCGGGAACTCTTCTACGCATGATTTACAGAAAAAGTTCCAGAAGTCAAGGATTATCCATTTTCCTCTTAAATCAGTTAAGGTTAATTGCTTAGACGGATGATATTGCACGTCATTAAATTTTATAGAAGGGAATATTTTTCCAATTTTAGGCCAGTTTTCCTTGCCTTGCGCCATTGCTCCGATATAGGAAATAAACAAAAATAAAAGGCTTAGTAGTATCTTTTTCATAAATTTCTTTAATGAAGTATCTATTAGAAAAGGGGCACTGTTCTAATAGATACAAGTAAAAACAATTAATTATAACCCGGATTTTGGATTAGATAAGGATTAACCTGGATTTGAGAAAATGGAATTGGAAATAGCTGATGGCTTGCATTCCATATACCACCTCCTTTTTGAGGTGTTACTACCCTCATTACCGGATCGATCTGTTCGGTTCTTTTCAAGTCTAGCCAACGAGCTCCCCATTCGCAGAAAAATTCCAGTCTTCTTTCTATTGAAACAGCAGCTAAAATGCTCTCCTGATCATTGGCACTTGTATTCGTCAATCCAGCTCTTTTCCTTATCTCATTTAGATCTGAAATTGCTCCCGAAATATTATTTAATTGAGCTCTTGCCTCGGCACGGATAAGATACTGTTCCGCTAGACGTAGTACCATATAGCCTTCTTTTGGAGAAGAATTACTACTAATCAGCCCTCTTTTATACTTATAGGGATAATAGTAAGTTTGGTTGTTCACTATTGAGCTAGCAAGCCAATTGTTCTTACGAGAATCGCCGGCTTCGAAAGTATTTAGCAAATCAGAGCTTATCACATAGGATGGAAGTAAACCTTCCGGAGATCCAGATCCACCACCAGGAATAAATACATATGCTTCAGGTATTTCTATTATTGAAGTTGTATTCGACATCACCTGCAAGATAGCTTCCTTGCTTCCTATGAGAAATACCGCATTCAAATCTGGCTCCAATTGATAGATTGAATTGTCAATTAGCTCTGATGCAGCTTCTTCAGCCTTCGCCCATTCTTTTTGAAACAAGTATACACGGGCCATCAAAGCTGTAGCAGCATATCGGTTCGGCCTAAATCTTCCATTGGTCATGTATGACGCAGGCAAATCTCGTTGCGCATCTTTCAAATCACTAATAATTTGTGTGTATATTTGTTGATGCTGTGTGCGCGGCAATATAGCATTGCCTTTGAAATCCGTACTGATAACTAAAGGTACGTCGCCATACATATTAAGAAGATAAAAATAACCAAGTGCCCTTATAAATTTTGCCTCGGCAACTAGCTTATTTTTTAGTTTCTCATCTAGAGAAGTGCTTTTCGTTACGCCTTCAATACAAGCATTTGCGTGATAAAGAAGATAATAAGCCGATTTCCACAAAAAACTGTCATTTGTTCCATTGTTGACAGATATACTGTTAACATAAAATTGACCAAGTTCCGAATTCAGAGCGGTGGGCACTAATTCGTCAGCAGATAAACCACCATTGAGTGTGATTCCGCCGCCCCAAAAATCTGGATTACCGCCGCCATTTTGCAACATCTTTATATACAATCCTAAAATCGCTTGTGTAGCATTAGCACTATCTGCAAAAACTGTAATAGTATTTAAACGGTCATTTGGCAATTCAATCTCAACCATTTTTTTGCATGAGATTAAAAATATCAAGCTACAAATCAAAAGAAAACCTTTTGTTGTTTGCGTATATCTTTGTCGTTTCATATATATGTTTTTAATATTAAAATGAAAATTGAACTCCAGCAACAACTGTTTTTAAGGGGGGGATTCCATATAAATTTTGAGTCTCTGGATCACCACCTTTATATTTTGTTATCGTGAAGAGATTCTGAGCATTTACATACAAGCGGCAGCCATTCATTTTTATTTTTTTTAGCAACCGCTCATTAAAACTATACGAAAGTGAGGCCGTTTTAAACCGAATAAAAGATGCATCACTGTAAACTCCGCTCGATGACTTAAAGGATGAGGAGGGAATGTATGTATCGTCAGAAAAGCTTGTGGATACTTTCTGAATGTCAGACTGATCCCCGGGCTTTTGCCATCTAGATAACAAAAGTTCTGGTAAATTTCTTGAGTCACGACCAATTCCACCACCGTCATAAATTGAATAAAGATAGTTGAGACCTGTTTGTTTTCTAAATTCAAAAAAGACATCCAATTGAAATCCCTTAAAAGAAAAGTTTGTTCTCATCCCTCCATAAAATTTAGGATCAAGGTCACCAATGATATGGCGATCCCTATTAAGATCCGGGGCACTTGTAAGGCCATTAACTGATTGAAATTCGAATAGACCTGTTGTAGGATTTACCCCTGAATACAGTACCTTATTTAAAACGCTTAAAGAATGACCTACAAAGTAAGTGTTGGCATATGACGATGTTTCGATGCCGGGAAATGCAGTCAATTTGTTTTCTGGTACAGTTAGATTTACCGCCAACTTCCAAATAAACTCTTTGACTTTAAATATTGTAGTATTTATTTGAAAATCCCATCCCGAATTTTCGACCAAAGCCGGAAAATTCTGCGTCACATTGGCAAATCCTGTTTGAGCTGGCAATTGATAATTGACCAACTGGTTTCCACATCGGTTCCTGTACCAATCGGCATTTAAAAAGATTTTATCTTTGTTTAATCCCAGTTCAAATCCAAATTCTAATTTTTTTGTTACTGCCCAACTGTAATCAGGTTTAAATAGGTTATTAGGCATATAGCCAGCTGACCCTTGGTATACACTGCTAGCTATTGGTGACCAAGTGGCCAAGTATTGATAATCACCAATGGCATCATTTCCCGTCGTTCCATAACTAGCCCTTAATTTTCCATACGATAAAATAGGCAGCCCCTCTTTGATTACTGACTCTTCAGAAAAAAGCCACCCGCCAGCTACTGACCCGAAATTACCAAACTGTCTTCCCGGACCAAACCTGCTCGATCCATCTCTTCGTCCACTTAAATTAATAATGTATTTATTTGCTAATATATAATTCATCCTCCCAAATATCCCAGAGTATTTGTATTCCGTTGACCCGCCGGAAGCTGATGTAGTGGCCGCTCCTGAAACAGCCCCAAGGAAAGCATCGTTTGCATAACCAGATGCGTTTATTATAGAAGAATTGTTCAGATTCTTTTGTATAGTCCCGCCAATCAATAAAGTTAATTTACCACTTCCGATGTCCTTTTTATATTCAAGTTGCGGCTCTATAATCCAGGTCTTAAACTTGTTATTCCCGAAGGAAGCACTTCCAGTAACATTGTTTCCAGGTGGTCGTGCGGTAATCGGATCTTGTGAAATTTCTTCCGCCAACAGCGTATTATACCCAAAACTAGAACGGATAGCCAATCCCGACAACAATTGATATGAGACCAGAAAGCTACTTAAAAGATTTTCGGTTGCTGCAGAATATTTTGTTTTCAAATACCGGAATGGATTTGTATTAATAATACCTGCCGTGGCTGCAAAGGAAATTCCTTTATAATTCCATATCAGATTTCCTTGAGGATCTATCAAATCAGGGAAATTCGGCGTCAAAGTAATTGACTTTAATGCTTCTTTATTTGATACCAAATTATTTATGTCAATTGCGTAGTTTACAGAGAAATCAAACGAAAGCCGATTATCCATAGTATTGTGATGAAAACTGGCGTTCAGGGTGTTTCTTCGATAGGCTAGATCTCCGGGAAAAATGCTTGTTTCTCTATGGAAAGTACTACCCAACATAAATCTCGTACCGGCACTTCCTCCCGAAGTAGATATATTGGCATCTGTAGTTGACGCCGTATTTCCGATAAATTTATCCACCCAGTCTACATTTCTAGTGGTATCAAAAACATAAAAATCAGGAAAAAAATTAGCGTATTGTGGATTTAGGAAAACGCCTTTCAGACCATTATCGTTCATTATAGCTTCCCTTCGTATTTCCAGATACTGTTTTGTATCCATCAATTTTAATGTTCGAGTTATTTTACTAGCACCGTTAGATACATTACCTTGCAAGCTGAGTTTCCCAGGCTTGCCTTTCTTTGTAGTAATCAAAATAACCCCATTAGAGCCCCTAGACCCGTAAATAGAAGTGGCATCAGCATCTCTTAGTACTTCAATGCTTTCAATATCGTTAGGATTAATGCTGTTGAGTGGGCTAATTCCTCCATAGTCATTAAGAAATCCACCACCTTGGGGCGACATAACTGAAGTCATTTGATTGACATTGGCATTATTTGCTGCAAAAGGGACTCCATCTACCACAATTAATGGATTGTCTAATGGCGGAACACCGCCAGCAGTTGGTGCTAGCGAATTTTGCCCTCTGATCTGCACTTTAAAAGAAGAACCTGCAAGACCACTGGTTTGCGTGATTACTAGACCTGGAACTCTTCCAGCTAAAGCTGCCAAAGGGTTCATAACTGGCTGTTGGGCTATCTCTTCTGCGGTGACCTTACTTACCGACCCCACATTATACCTTTGTGTTGTCGTACCGTAAGCAATCACCTGTACTTCATCTAGCTTTGAAGTACTCAATTCCAATCTAATTTCGCTCAGGCTAGAACTTGCCGCTATTTCCTTTGTCTGATAGCCTATATAAGAAATCAGCAACACAGAATTTTCATTCACTCCCTGTAAGAAGAATTCGCCTTTGTTATTTGTAGTAGCTGTTTTAGAAGTACCTTTTACCTTTACACTCGCCCCTGCAAGCGGCTGGCCTTTATCATCCAAAATGATACCCCTGATATCAGCAGGAGGAGTAAGGGCATCCACCACCTTTTCCAGAAAGGAAGGCTCTTTGGGCTGAATGGTTATCGTGTTTTCATTTACACTATAAGTTAGCGGTTGCTTTTCAAAAATCTGATCCAACACTTCCTTAACTTCAACCCGGCTTACCTTGATGTTTACCGGTTTGGCTTGTTTTAAAACATTGTCGCGGTACAGGAAAATATAGCCGCTTTGGCCTCTCAGTTCTTTTAAAACAGTTTTTAAGTCTGCATTGGTTTTGTGCAAACTGACTTTCTGGGCCAGGCTGGATGCGCTAACCTGCAGTAGGGATGCTATTAATATAACGGTGGTTAGTCGCATAATGAGCATGATTTTATGGTATAGCCTTTTAGGCATACCGATTTTCTTAGTATAAATTGTATACATTTGTTCTGTTTGGTTAAGCAGAATGCCCTTTGGTTCGAAGCTTTAGGCACCTGCGGTTAAACGGTTTACTTTTTGTGAATTGTTCCAGACTTAACCAGGAGTGTTCGCGCATTCCTGGTTTTTTATTCCCTCTTTTTAATTATCCTATCATTTCCTTTCTTTTAAATGAATAACTCTGTTCCCTTTTTCATTAGATAATGTGATTAAAGAGTGATAATTTATTGAGAGACATATATTTTTCTTCCTTGTATTTTAAAATGTACCGCCCCGGCCGATTCCAGTGATTGTAAAACTTTTGAAAGCTGGTCAAACCTTGACACACCGCCACTAAAGTTATCTTTAGTAACAGGCCCTTCGTAAATTATTTCTACATCATACCAGCGTTCAATCATCCGCATAATGGTCTGTATATTCTCGCTTTCAAATAAAAACTGTTTGTTTTTCCAGGCTACAGCAGTTGCTACATCTACTTTGTTCAGTTCAATGTTGCCGCCTTTATTTACAGCCTCAAAACCAGGACTTAGTTTTTTGTTTAACCCATCTACAGCAACCAATACACTTCCTTCTAAAAGTGTGGTTTTAATAGCGGGTTCATCCTCATAGGCATTGATGTTAAAATGTGTACCCAATACCGTCGTTGTCAAATTTTTGGCGGTTACTACAAAGGGTTGATTTTTATTCCTAAATACTTCAAAGTAGGCTTCGCCGCTCAGTTCAACTTTACGTATGCCGCCACGCTCATTTAGCGGCGCAGTATAAGTTAAACTCGATGCGGCGTTTAGCCAGACTTTGCTGCCGTCAGGCAAACGCACCTGATAGGTGCCACCCCGAGGAGTGGTGATGGTAACAGGTTCGCCATCCTGACGCAGGTCAGAATCCCCGCGTTCTACAGCGCTACCGTCGTTGTACTCCAAACTATTCTTATCTATAATTACCCCGGTTTTAACATCACTTAGGAGAATGGTTTTACCATTGGCAAGGGTAAGGGTTGCGGTGTTTTTACCCGGGGCAATGTCGTTTGTATAGTTTGCAGCTCCTGAACCAGGTTCAGGTTTACCTGGCGCTTTAAAAAAGAACACCCCAAACACAATGGCTGCTATCGCAGCGGCAATTCCAGATAAATAGGATAGTTTTATAACCCTTCTTTTTTTATTCGCTGTACTTATTTTATTCCATATTTTCGCTGTAACCTCATCTAGATCGGACGATTTAAATTCTGGTTGATTTTCGGGTTCAATCTGTTGCACCCAATGCAAAAGCAAATCAATCTCTTCATCAGTCGCTTTACCTGCCTGGTACTTATTCAACAAATCTCTGGCTTCGTAATTTTGCATATCCAAATAAGTCGTTTTCTCGTTGCTTATAGATATGACGAATCAAAATCTCCTGGGGGTGAGATGATTTGAAAATATTTTTAAAAAATTGTTAAGAGATTATTCGGCTTCCTTGATTCCAATAGCTTCACCTGCTTCTTCAGGTTCATCAGCATCATCGGAAACTTTAGGGTAAGTTGCTATTGCCAAGTTTAAACTATCAATAAATAACGCGAAACTCTCGTTCCTTTCATAACAATGACGTATAGTTTTTTCTGCTCTTAAGTCCTTACTTATCTCACGATAATATTTCAGATCTTTTTTGTCTATTGTAAATCCCCGTTTCCTCAATTCATTATTTAAAGCTTGAAGACATCCGCTGGTTTTGTTGGCAACCGCCCGTTTGTTTGAATAATACAAAGGCAACAGCCAACACTCAATAGAGTTAATTGCAATAGCAAAGACAATTCTATCCGAATACAGATTAAATACATTAGGAGTTATGAAACCTATAATCTTGGCTTTCACCGCATCAAATGCCTGATTAATGGTCATATTGTTAAAATTAATCACACAATCCTCTGGGACACCATCTGTTCCTAAAACATCGCAGTCAATATGTATAATAATTAATCCCTCTGTATATGGAAGAGCTTCTTTAAAGTCTTTGGATTTGCAATAACTTCTAACAAGTTGCCAACCCCCAGGTTCATTTTCCTTAGGTTGCAGCGCATTTAGAGATATATTTTTGTCATTTAATAACCCTTGAACAATAGCTTCGATAATAATCTGGTCCGTTACACCTTCTGAGATAATAGAAACTTCCATTGTTAAAAATTTTTTGGTAATCCTCCAATATATCCTCTGATAAAAGCTTCAGAAAGTCGCACTGTTTCAATTCCATCAATATCCTTCGGGGGGGGGACCCTTTTCGCCTTGGTGTGTCCATCCGCATTTCTATAAACCACAAACAGGCGCTGTTCATCATCCTTTAGGTCCAAACCATCTAATATTGCCGGATTATGCGTAGTAAGAATAACCTGCTTTTTCTTTTCCTTTGCCAATTCAGTTAACCGGTTAATCAACTCCCTACACAACTTAGGGTTTAGCGCATTATCTATGTTGTCTACTGCGAAAAATCGAGGTGTTTCCTTGCTCAAAAACAAAGTAAAATAAAACAGCAGGTATAAAAAACCTTCATTTGCACTGCGCTGATCAAAATATTCAATATTCTCCTTAATAAACCGGTCTTTGATATTCAACCTCATTTCGGTAAATGCCAGATCAGATGGGATCTCCAAACCATCAAACCAGTTGATTAGCTTTAGCTGTTTACAAATATCTTCAGCAAAGCTGTCGTCATTTTTAAACAGCTCAACAAGATGTTTAAAAAGCCCTTCACCTTGTTTGCCTATAGGCAAAATTTGTCCTTCGTCCTCAAATCGTCTCAAAAAATGATTTTCAGGAGTATAAATCATATAATCGTCTACATCGAAACCTTCCAGCTTTGTTCTGTTATTACTTAAATAAATGTATTTCCGCCAATAATTAGAATCGTTATCTAAATCAATACTACTTTTAAGTATTATTTCAAGATCTTCTTGGAATTTCTTCTCAATAAAGGCATGATCTTCCTTAACTTGATTTGTCTTTTTTCTTTTGTTGAGTTCGGAAGCAATCTCTTTTTGCAACCTTTTGTTCTTATTAAGGATGCCTAAAATCTCCTCGTACATTCTACGCCTTGGCTCTTGCTCATCTATATTTGAATATGCCTTGTTGATTTCAAAACTTTTACCTGAAACGGCAATATCATATGCAAGATTATTACCGGCCTGGTTTGTAAGTCCAATATGAATAGGAGTATTACCTTTAGACGTATCAAACGCAGACCGCATTAAATTGCCCTCGGTAACCCGAATCCCCTTGTTAAATAGCACACTTTGGTTCAATTCGTTTGAAAAAGCAGCAGTGCCCATGCCAATAGCTTCAAGTATCGATGTTTTACCACAGCCATTCTCGCCTATAAATACATTAACTCTTCCCAGTTCAATTTCAAGATCCTGAACCGACTTAAAGTTTTTTATTTTAATTGATTTTAACATCCAAAGCTTTTTTCAAATCTAATACAAAATGAGAATATCCTCCTTATTCTATACAAAGATTCTAAATAATCCATTAAAACCGAATTAAAAATAGCAGAAAGGTAAATAATCCCAGCTTAGTTCGTAAAATTTTCAGTGCATTTTTTACCTGGCTTTTCACGGTCTCTTCCGAAATATTCATCGTCAATGCAATTTCTTTTTGGCTTAATCCTTCGTACCTGCTCAAAACAAATACTTCCCGCATTTTTTCTGGTAATGCTGCAATCTCACGTTCAATAATAAGAGCTAGCTGCTTTTCTCTGATGTTATAGTCTGTATTATTACTTGTCAGGAGAAGAAAATCTTTTAATTTCGTAACATGCCTTTCATCTATCTTCTGGTGTGTAAAAAGATCAAGTACCTTATGATGGATACAGGTATATAAAAATGAAGCCAAATTTTTGTTGATAACAAGCTTTTTGTGTTTTGCCCAAAGCATAATAAAAACTTCTTGAATAATATCCTGTGCATCGTCACTGTTCCCGGTTTTCTTGAAGGCATTTATGTACAGTAAGTTCTTATAGCGTTCATAAATTTCAGCATAGGCAACACGGTCTCCGTCCTTCAATAAGGTGGTAAGCTCCGCATCAGTATATGAGCAATAAGTTGTCATGTTGTTATCCTAATGTAAATTTACCTATAATTAAAATAATAAACCACAAAATATTCGGTAATTATTTACTTAGTGTGGTGCTTACACATAGAGTCCGCATTCTTGTTTTATCTGGATATTTGTCAGTTGCTAAGCTTATTAAGGAAATCAGTTCTCCAGTAGTCATCTTGAAATTTAGAGGCGATCTTTGAGGCAGTAATAAAATTGATTTCCATCAAACTGATCAGAAGAGAGCCTGCCAGCCACTGTGTGAGTACGACATCAGTACTTTTAAAGAAATCAACGATACCAGCTAGGGTAAAATCCACAAATTTAATATCACTGATTTCACGGCTTCCATCTTTTGACATTTGAATTCTTTCCCAAACTTCTGTGCTGTCAATTGAAACCCTGGCAAAACCAACTGCCCCATATTGAAAAGCATGTGGCAGGAATCCGATCGCAAGGAATTTGACACCATTATCAACTATTTCTTCTTGTTCAATCCCGAGCTCTTCATATATTCCACGTACTGCAATTTTTTTAATGTCTATATCCCTCCTATGGGTTTCGTCAATAGACTCTTCATTAAAATGCTCCCCAACAGATATGCTATAAGATCCACCTGATGTAGCTACGTTTAGTTTATTTCTTTGAGCTATAATTATTTTATTATCTGCGGTTTGGACAAGTACATTTATTCCAAAACCATGAATTAAGTTTAATCCATTTGGAGATAAATTGTAGGGATCATTAATAATTGATGAGTAGTACTTGTTTCTAATGGTTTGCCCATCTGGCAAAACGTCATCTAAGCATTTTATAGAAATCAGGGAATGGAAATAACTGGAACGGATAATTTCTATACTGCACAATTTCTTCTCACCTCCATTTTCTTCCCTAGTAAAAGTAATTGATTTAATACAATAGGGTTTTAAATCTGAGAAAATCGGATTGATATTATTCTCTTTACGTTCCTGGTTTTCCAGGTAAAGGTTTTGTGAAACGTCTAAAAGATCTTGCGGAAGCTTAACCTCAACTTCCTTTTTTATGAATTTGAAGTTGTAATCATCAAATAGACCATCTAATAAAATGAAATCACTCAATACTAAATTGCCAATTTTCATGCCCCTCCCTCTAGAGGTTATATTATTATCTTTTGGTTTTATCAGTGCTTTTAAATCCTTTATCCCTTTTTTTACTTTCTCCCTATGTAAATACGGAAATAAAACAAAATTCAGGACGATGCCAATACCGGTCATTAGGGCAGTAATTTTAAGAAATGTTTCCATCATAAGATCAGCGTATAATAAAGATTGGGACTAAATACCGTTACAATATAAGAAATAACAAACAGATCACGTTCCAGTTCATCACGTTGTGTACAAATCAACCCAAATCTATCATTTGGTATAGGTTCAACTTTGCGTATGCCTTGTGTATCCATTGCGCAAGGGTTGGTTAAGCCTTGCTATACCCCCGGGCTTAATCAAGGCATACTCAATACTTGCCCATTATATCCTCAGTACAAAACAAATCCTTAACCCTTCCGGTTATTGATACTTAAATACTAACCAACATCATAAAAAACTATGGCAACATCAAACGGTATATCCGGAGAATTTAAAGGCAAGCTAGGTAACCTGGTGAGCTATCAATTAAAAGGCAAAACAGTAATCCGCCACATCGGCAAATCCAATAAAAAACCAAGTGCTGCACAATTGGCTACAAGGCAAAAAATGGCCACAATAATTAAATTCCTGCAGCCGGCAGTGCCTTTTGTAAATGTAGGGTTTGAACTGGAAGTACAGGGTACCGATAAAAACCCACACAATGCTGCGGTATCGTACAATGTTAAAAATGCCCTGCAGGGCCAATACCCTGATATTACACTGGATTACAGCAAAGTTTTGCTGAGCAAAGGCATACTGGAACCGGCTATTTTGCCTGAAGCTACATTTACAGGCACACTACTGGAAATTACCTGGCAGGTGGCAGCAGATATGGACTGGGGCATTAAAAATGACCGTACCATGCTGTTCATTTACTGCCCGGAACTGGATAAAGCAGTGTATGTGCTAAGTGGTGCCCGAAGAAGTACCGGCAAAGATGAAATAGAACTGCCTTTAAGTTTTGTTGGCAAAGCGCTACAGGTTTATATTGCTTTTAAAGCAGTTAACGGGAAAAGTGTAAGTGACAGTAGGTGGGTTGGGGCTTAAATTTATTTTCTGTATAATGGACTGCGTTTAAGCAAATACTCGAGCGGATTGCTATATGAGCCATCTGTATTGCTCAGAAAAGCCTTGTGCGTTTGGTTATAGATACTGGCATTGTTATCCATGTAAATATGTAAGCTTACTGATACATCATACCGCTGAACAGCATTGCTGTTGCTGGAACCATAAGAGGAAACACCTTTGATCTTTTCGTTATCGTCACGCTTTACTTTACTGTTGGAATAGTCACTTGTAGAACTGGTCTGATAGCCTTTGTTCTGTATTACCGAACCATCTATCACATATTCTACACCGAGCACATCACAGATCTCTTTCATAGTGAAATTGTTCATTTTGTCCCTGGTAATACCACCTTTAGTAAGCAGGGCATTGGTTGTTCTTGGATCAAGTATGGTGTAACCTGCCGAATGCTGGGATAAAAACCCATAGGTGTCTTCCTGGGCCTTATAACCGATGGCCTCGGCGCCTGGCTGATTGTCCATCAGGTAAGTGAAGGGAAGAATGGCAATTTTGTTGTGGTGATCGGCAGGGGAGGCAGACATAGCTACCTGATCGTTTTGCCGGTTTTGAGCTGGCGAGTTCACCTGGCTGATCGTCTCAACCCGGCCACTGGAATGGACGATCTTAGCAATCTCCGATTTTTTAATGACATATTCTGCAGTTTCACCTGTGTAAATAAAAGTGACATCGCTGTCGGTAACCTTAATTACCTTTCCTTTCATTTGCTCACCATCAATTTTTTGAATTACATCTTGACCGGTCTGGGCAAATGCATTCATAGAAAATATGCCCAGGATTAAAAAGAGATAGAGTTTTTTCATAACGGTATTTATCTTTTCTTGCTGCCTAACAATTGGATTTGTTTTATGTTTTTAATTGCCGCTAAATTTTTGCTGGTAATGATACTCGCGTCAACTCGCTAACGTTGGTCAAGGTTTATGCTAAAATAGCTAAGGATGCAAGAATCAAAAATGTTTTTTTGTTCCGGCTGGTTTTCATAGTTTTCATATGGTTTTTAGGTTAGGAAATGATTTATATGTCTTAGGTCAATCATCGGATTGACAGCCATTGGTTTTTAAAGGTTTATTTTTTTAATGCTGGCATATCTTTTTAAGGCTTCCAGGTAATAATAGTCGGCATAATCTATAGGGGTGTCAATTTCAGAATTGTACAAAAAAGCCCCAACACTGTGTTTTAAGATGAAGAACTTGTTTTCGCCTGGTTTGGCCAGGTAAGCATCGGAAGAGAGTGATCTGAGTATGTCTTCTGCATAATCAACATATTTTTTTCCGTCTTTTACATGGGTACTCAGGTCCAGCAGAGCAGACGCAATAACAGCCGCTGCCGAGGCATCTCTTGGTGCGCGTTCATCTATATCGAGGGCATTGTGCACATCAAAATCCCATACCGGAACTTTGTCTTTTGGCATGCGGGGATGGTTCATGATAAAGGAGGCTATGCGTTCGGCCTGATCTAAGAAGGTCTGGCTTTTGGTATTGGCATAACACATTGTGTAGCCGTAAAGCCCCCAGGCTTGTCCGCGGGCCCATGCAGACTCGTCGGTAAGACCCTGGTGGGTAACCTTGCGCAATACTTGTCCTGTTGCAGGATCGTAATCTACCACGTGATACGAACTATTGTCTTTTCTATAGTGGTTTTTCATGGTGGTAATGGCATGGGTATTGGCTGCCTGGGCATATGCGGGTTTGTTAAAGGTGTTTGCTGCCCAATACAGGTATTCCAGGTTCATCATGTTATCGATAATTACTGGATAGTGCCATGGCGCAAAATCCCAGGAACGGATGACACCCACTTTAGGGTTAAATCTTTCGTAAAGATGCTGGGCACTCTCAGTGAGCACTGGCAGATAGGTTTTATCACCTGTAATGCGATAGGCATTGCCGTAGGAGCAGTACAACATGAAGCCTAAATCGTGGGTATTTTTAATGTGGCGGATAGAATCAAGTGCCAGGGTAAAACGTTTTGCTTTGTCTGCCAGTTTTTGATCTCCGGTAAGTTCATATCCATACCAGAGTGATCCCGGAAAAAAACCTGTAGTCCAATCGGTAAGGCCAGCCAGCCTCACTTTGCCATCAGGATTTACAGAACGGGGATTTTGACCAGGTTTATAGGTGTTTGCTGCTTTATTGAGCTGGTAGTCTATTGTTTTCGTAGCGTTTTTAAACCAGTTGAATGCTGGGTTAACCTGCCTGGGCTGGGCAAAGCAGGTTAAAGCAAGGGTAGAAGCAGCTAAAAGCATGCTGGAAGCTTTTTTCATATTTCAATGTTTTTAGAATTTGACGTGTTTGGTTATGGGAGTGAAGGTAGAGGGGAATATTAAAACCGTATTTCAATTCTTTCCAGAAATCTTTTGAAATCGGTCATTTATTAAATTCGTGGCCATTTGGGACGAATTCATAACTATTTCGGACGAATTTAAAACATTGCTAAGTGGTTGATCTTTAAATTCGTTTTATCAAATCGAACCAAATATTAATTAAACCTACGATCATGAACTTATCGGTATCGTGATTATTTTCTGAGAAAAACTAAACTCGTACTAAAACCAAAATTTATGAAAAGAACATTACTTTTAATTCTGTTTCTGTTTATCTGCACATTTACTTATGCGCAGGAAACCATCACCGTTACTGGTGTAGTAACAGATGGAACTAATCAGCCGATGCCCGGTGCGACGGTAATGGAGCGGACCACCTCAAATGCTGTGATAACTGCTAATAACGGGAGTTATCAGATCAAGGTAAAATCGAATGCCATATTGGTATTTAGTTATCTGGGCAGTAAAACGGTTGAAGTTCAGGTAAAGGACAGGAAAACCATTAATGTAAAGTTACTTGACGATCAGAATAACCTGAACGAAGTTGTAATTACTGGTTATGGACAGGCCGTTCAGCGGAAAGACCTTACCGGGGCAGTATCATCAATAAGTGGTACTGAACTGGCAAAAGTGCCAGTGCAAAACGTAGCCCAGGCCTTGCAGGGACGTATCGCCGGTATGCAGGTAACGATGGCAGACGGAACTCCCGGTGCGGCTCCTTCAATGAAAATACGCGGAGGAACCTCTATCACGCAAAGCAATGAGCCATTGTATGTGGTAGATGGTGTGCCGCAAACTGATGGGCTTGATTTTTTAGACCCAATGGACATTGAATCAGTTGATGTACTGAAGGATGCTTCATCAACGGCGATTTATGGTGCCAGAGGAGCTAACGGTGTAGTTTTAATAACTACCAAGCAGATCAAAGGAGGAGGGCTTAAAGTTAACTATGATGGATATGTAGGGGCAAAAAAAATCACGACCTATTTACCGGTATTAAATGCCTACGATTATGCTTTTTTACTTTATGAAAGAGCAATTGGAAGGGGCGGCGACAGATTGCCGGCATTTGAAGCAAACTATGGCACGTTTGCAGACCTGGAAAAAAATTATGGCAACAGGCCTGGTATAGATTGGCAGAAAGAAGTTTTTGGGCACACGGTGATGAACCAGTACCATAAGTTTAGCATCAGTGGCGGTGGAAACGATACCAGGTTCAATATTTTTTACTCAAAAAACATAGATGAGGGAATTATGCTGGGCAGTGGTTCTGATAAAAACATTGCTAAACTAACTGTGAGCCATAATTTAAGTAAAAAGTTCAGTATCAATGCCATTGTGAACTATTCCAATCAAAAGCTAACTGGCATTGGAACACAGGAAGGCGGAACTTCGAGGTTTAACTACCTTCAAAACCTCTTTCAGTATCGTCCCACAAATGGTATTAAAGGTCTGGATGATGAACTGATAGATCTGGACCTGGATCCTTTAGATCCAAACCAAAGCTCCCCTTCTTTTCAAAGCCCGCTGGTAGCCATTGAATCCAATCCAAGAGACAGGAAGAAAAAGACATTAAATGTAAATGCTTCCCTTCAGTATAACATTATTAAAAACCTGACCTATCGTGGTCTTGTCAGTTATACTGATGGCAGCGATAAGGCCAAGAGTTTTACTACAACTGAGAATTTGGCTGCCCGGCGTACAGGAGGACCTTTTGGCTCTATTTCTGATGCACTTGCCAACCGCTTTAATTATAACAACACGCTTACTTACAGCAATACTTTTAACAAGATACATAAGCTGGATGCAACCATAGGACAGGAATATATTTATAACTATACCGAGCGCTTTGGCGTAAGTACCAGTGCTTTCCCGAACGTAAATTTAGGCTGGGATAAACTGGAATTAGGTACACTTCCGGGTATTCCGACTTCCTTTGCAGAAGATGACAAATTATTTTCTCTTTTTGGGAGGCTGAATTACAGCTATAAAGGAAAGTATCTTTTAACTTCAAGTTTGAGGTATGATGGCTCTTCCAAATTCGGCGAAGAAAATATCTGGGGAATATTCCCTTCGGCGGCGGTAGCCTGGAGAATTGTGGAAGAGGATTTTATGAAAAAATTTAAAGCTATATCAGATCTGAAATTGCGTTTAAGTTATGGTTCATCTGGAAATAACCGCATTGGTAACTACCAGGCATTGGGCATTTTTGGAACTTCAAGTTACCCCTTAAACAATCAGCTGGTAACTTCTGCAGGCCAGCTTAACTTACCTAATCCTTCACTGAAATGGGAAGCAAACCAATCCTTTAACCTTGGTCTGGATCTGGGCCTTTTTAAGCAAAGAGTGTCTTTCACAGCTGAGCTGTACGATAATCGTTCGAAAGACCTGCTGTATCGTTCCCGTATTCCGGCGAGTTCAGGTTTTACGGAACAATTTAGAAACATCGGCACAACCTCGAGCAGGGGTATTGAATTTACTTTAAATACCATCAATGTAAGAAACAATAGTTTCAACTGGAGCAGTAACTTTAATATTGCTTTTAACAAAACCAAGGTACTGGGTTTAAGTGAGGGGGAAAATTCCATGCTAACAAATAGCTGGACCACTACCAATGATTATATACTGCAGGTTGGTCAGCCGGTGGGTATCATGTATGGCTACAAGCAAGCAGGCCTGTACCAGGTGGATGACTTTGATTTTAACGCAGCAAACAACACTTATACTTTAAAAAGCGGTGTAGTAACGGATGTCGCAGTAGTGCAGCCGGGTTATATCAAATTTGCCGACTTAAATAATGACGGCAAAATAGACGACAATGACAGAACAGCAATAGGAAATGCCAATGCCAAGTTTTCCGGAGGTTTAAATAATACCTTCAGTTATAAAGGGTTTGACCTCAGTGTTTTTGTTGACTTTACCTATGGGAATGACATCTATAATGCGAACAAGCTGAACAATTCTGCATTGTTTAACGATTATGCAAGTACTTTTGCCTATTTCAAAGACAGGTGGAAGATCGTCAATGCAGCTGGCCAGCGGATACTGGACCCTGTAGAACTTGCCAATGCCAATAGTGGGAAAACAATTCCGGTTTTTGACGGTGCAACAGCCAAACGTTTACATGATACTATGATTGAGGACGGTTCCTTCTTGCGCATCAATAACATCAGCCTCGGTTATACCCTTCCTAAAAGCTGGTTAAGCAAGGTTAAAATAGCCAATGCCCGTTTGTATGTAACTGCATATAACCTGCATGTATTTACAAATTACAGTGGCTATGATCCGGAGGTAAGCGTATTCAGCGATCCGCTTACGCCAGGAGTAGATTTTAGCGCTTACCCAAGGGCAAAATCATTTGTTGCAGGTCTTAACGTATCCTTTTAATTTAATCTCCGTAAAAATGAAAACTAATATATATATCAGCAAAATTATACTTGCAGGTTTGTTCTGTGCAGCTATATCCATGAGTTCATGTAAAAAGTTTGTAGAAACTGAACCCTATTCTTATTTCACAAGTGCAAATTTCTTTTCAAATGAAGACGAAGCTTATCTGGCAACTTTAGGCATATATGAGGTCATGTCGCGTCCGCAGACCTACGGGCAATCTATTCCAATGTTATACGATAACGATACCGATATTTCCCAGATGGATGCAGCGATCACGGCAGATGCATTCAGAGCCATACCACATTATTACGGTACGGCTGAAACCGATAATTTCTACCAAACCTGGAGTTCTTTATACACAGGAATTGACAGGGCCAATGTTGTTATTGAAAAAATACCTGAAATGCCTACTTATAGCAGTGGTACACAGGCCCAAAAAGATAACCTGAACAGGATGTTAGGAGAGGCTAAATTTTTACGTGGCTTTTACTTTTCGGAACTGGTCCGTTTTTGGGGTGATGTACCATTCAAATTGACATCTTCAAAAGCCGGAGAGAATTTCAAAGTTGAAAGAACCGACCGTTATGTTATCTATGAGCAGATATTTAAAGATATGAGAGAGGCTGCTGCTCTTTTGCCAGACAAATTGCCAACTGATGAACGGATTAACAAATGGGCCGCAAAAGCAATGCTGGCCAGAGTTGCCTTAATGGCTGGCGGTTACTCGCTGCGCCAAACTGCCCTGATGGAACGCCCTGCCAATTATATAGACTATTATAAAATTGCGCAGCAGGAAATTAACGATGTCATAAACAGTAAGCTTTACAAGTTGAATGATGATTTTACCAAACTTTTCAAAAACCAGTGCCAGTTTATTTTAGAACCTACAGAGAACATGTTTGAAGTAGCGTTTTTTAGTAATTTAGGTAACAGCAGCGAAAATAGTTTAGGAGGAAATTTTTTGTCTGTAACTACAGCTCAGGGCGTTTACAATGCTTCCCTGGGCAGAGGCAGGGCATTGCGCCTTTTTTATAACAGTTTTAACCCAAAGGACATCAGAAGAGATTTTTCGATAGCAACCTTCAGGATCGACGCGACCGGCCAGAAAGTACAGTTGTTTACTGCCAGACTTGACGAACAGTGGACCTCGGCAAAATGGAGCAGGGAATACCAGACGGATGCGGTTACTGAAAGAAATACGACCAGCATAAATACTGTTATTTTACGTTACGCAGATGTTCTGCTCATGAGAGCTGAGGTAGAAAATGAAATCAATAACGGGCCTAACAGCCTTGCATATGAGGCGATCAATGAAGTCAGGAGAAGAGGTTTTGGATTAAATGCAAGTGGTAGTCAGGTAAGCATAACACTAAATAATGCAGGTACAGGCTATACGTCCATGCCGGTTGTGACTGTAACCGGCGGCGGTGGCTCAGGTGCTGCTGCAGGAGTTACTACCCTTGCATCCGGAAGGATAACCGGCTTTGTTACGTTAAGTGCAGGCTGGAATTACACTTCTGCACCAACAGTAACCATTACCGGTGGTGGTGGCACAGGCGCTACTGCAACTGCAGCGCTGGTGCCTAAAGCTACTGCTGATCAGGTAAACCTGGCAGGTCTTACCAAAGACCAGTTTTTTGATGCCGTACAGAAGGAGCGGGCATTTGAGCTGAACTTTGAAGGTACAAGGCGTACAGACCTTATTCGTTGGAATATCTTAGCTGCAAGGATTAAAAAAACAGCAGATGATTTAAGGGCTTATCGCGCCAATTATGCTTATCCGGCGGGTACTTTTTTTAGAACAGGACAACACGAGCTTTATCCTATACCTTTAAATGAAACGGATGTAAATAAAATCGTAGGTCAAAACCCAAATTATTAGCTATATGTTTAGAGGATTAATTTTAACCGTTTTACTGGCTTTTCCGCTACTTTCAAATGCACAGGAAGATATTTATGATCCATCTGCCCAATATGAATATCCCAAGGATCCATTGGTGAGGAAAAAACTGGACCAATGGCAGGACCTGAAGTTTGGTGTGATTTTGCATTGGGGTGTTTACACTGCTGCAGGAATTCCGGAATCATGGGTAATAAGTGGCGAGCCATGGCCTAAACGTGATACCACTATGGCTTATGAAGATTATAAAAAATGGTATTGGGGTTTGGCTTCAAAACTTAATCCGGTAAAGTTCAATCCGGATAAATGGGCTGAAATTTCTAAAAATGCAGGGATGAAATATATCGTATTTACCACCAAGCACCATGATGGGTTTAATATGTTCGATACCAGGCAAAGCGATTATAAAATTACCAATGGACCATTCGCAAAAAATCCGAAAGCTGATGTGACCAAATACATTTTTGATGCCTACCGTAAACAGGGAATGATGATTGGTGCTTATTTTTCAAAGCCAGACTGGCATTCGCAGGATTTCTGGTGGGACCGGTTTCCTACACCATCCCGGAATATCAACTACGATATGAGCAAATATCCACAGAAGTGGCAGAAATTTAAAGATTTTACCTATAACCAAATTGCTGAAATTTTGGGGAACTATGGCCAGGTAGATATTTTATGGCTGGACGGTGGCTGGGTGCGCCCGGCATTAAAAGCTGAGCTTGCGAGGGAAGAATGGGGAATGAACAAAAGAGGAAGGGCAAATTATCCTAACTTTAATCAGGAGGTAGATATGCCACGCATTGCCAAAATGGCCCGCGAAAAACAACCCGGCATATTGGTGGTGGACAGAACAGTACACGGCCCTTATGAAAATTACCGGACACCAGAACAATCTGTACCAAAAACTCAGATGAAAGAGCCCTGGGAAACCTGTATCACTTTAACAAAAAGCTGGAGCTACCGAAGCGAGGAAAAAGCAAAATCTGGAACCTGGGTAATTCATACCCTGGCTGAGATCGTAGCCAAGGGTGGAAATATGCTTTTGGGTTTTGGCCCAACACCAGAAGGTGAATTTCCTAAAGAAGTTGAAAAGCCTTTAGAAGAGGTAGGACAATGGCTAAAACAAAATGGAGAAGCCATTTACGGTACCAGAATAACCGATAATTATAATGATGGGACAACCTGGTTCACGCAGTCAAAGGATGGTAAAATAAAATATGCTATTGTCTGCGTTAAGGAAGGTGAAAGCCTACCTGCTACCCTGAAATGGAAAGGAAATATACCTGCCGGGGGTAGTAAGATCAGGTTAATCTCAACCGGTAAAAATGTGAACTGGAAGCAAGAAGGAGAAGAGGTTGTGATCGTTTTACCCAAAAACCTGATGGGAAAGAAAACACAGGCTTTGGCTTTTGCATTTAACTAACCCAAACATAGCCGGGTAAATCTGATGTATCTATTATTCTTAAATTAATGAAACGAATTGGCATTGTTTTTTTCTTATTAGTGATGATATCATGTTCACTAAGTGCACAAGATAGTAAAATGGAGTGGTGGCGCGAAGCCCGTTTTGGAATGTTCGTTCATTTTGGTGTGTACGCCCAGTTTGGGGGTGTTTACCGGGGTCATGAACAAAAAGTTAAAAATGGAGAATGGTTGATGAACCGGATGAAAGTCCCCGTTCAGGAATATAAAGATACAGCTGGACATTTTAATCCCATAAATTTCAATGCTGATGAATGGGCACGTATGGCCAAAGACGCAGGCATGAAATATTTGGTTATTACGGCAAAGCACCATGATGGATTTGCATTGTTTGACACCAAAGCCAGCGATTGGAATATTATGAAAGCATCACCTTATGGTAAAGATATGATTAAACCTTTAGCTGATGCTTGCAGAAAGTATGGTTTAAAATTTGGTATTTATTATTCACAATCACAAGATTGGGGAAATCCTGGTGGTTTTACTGGTCGCAGGGTCATGAAACAAGGATGGGATAATCCGGATAGCACGCGTATCGATGCCTATACTTTAGCGCACAATGGCAGTTGGGACCCCATACAGCAATCAAAAACTTTCAACGAGTATTTAAACGGTGTAGCTTTTCCACAGGTAAAAGAGTTATTGTCTAACTATGGCGATGTTTCCGTATTGTGGTGGGATACACCTGGAGGATTATCTGCTGAACAGGCCAGACAAATGATGACTATGGTGAAGCACTTGCAGCCTAATATCATTACCAATGACAGGCTGGGAGGAAATTTGCCAGGTGATTTTAAAACTCCTGAACAAAAAATACCCAATCTGGCAGAGCTTGATGGTAAAGATTGGGAAACCTGTATGACCATGAACCGCACCTGGGGCTATCGCACAGCCGATCATGAATGGAAGTCTTCTTCAGAACTGATCCAGAAATTGATAGATATTGCTGCTAAAGGGGGCAATTACCTCCTCAATATCGGTCCTAAACCAGATGGTACTTTCCCCGTTGAAAGTGTTGAACGTTTAAAAGAAATAGGTAACTGGATGAGCAAATATGGTGAAGCTATTTATGGCACCCATGCTAACCCTGTTGAGCCTGTAGATTGGGGACGCATTACTGCCAAAGATGAACAACATGGTACTGTACTTTATTTGTCCGTTTTCAATTGGCCCGGCAGTGGTCAGCTAAACATTGATGGGCTGGGTAATAAGGCAATTGGTGCCACATTATTAAACAGCAATGCAAAGCTGAAACTTAAACAGGATGAGCAGGGTATTTTAGAAATTAGTGGTCTGCCTGTCAGTGCACCTGATAAAACAGCAAGTGTAATTGCTTTGAAGCTGAATGGTTTTGCAAAAAAGAAAGATTTTAATCCGGAAAAGAAAATGAAATCGGGTTCAATAGATTAAGGCCATAAAAATAAAAAGAGATGAAAAAAACAATATTGATATGCTTGATTATTTTTCTTAATCTGGGTGTATTTGCCCAGGAAAAAATATTCGCCGGTTATTTCGATGTAGAAGTCAATAGTCCCGCCAATACGGAGGTAACAGGACGTATACATCTGGAAAGAAATAAGGATGTATTGAAGCGCCCTGTCCCTAAAACCTATCAGTTTGCCATAACCAGTCAAAAGAACAATTTGTTTAGCATTGAAACCCGTTTTGATCCAGTTGGTAGAATCATGGGAGTACTTTCTACGAAGCAAAAGTTGGGAGAAAACCTATTGGGAAATCAGCAATTAACGATAGTGTTAAAAGATGGGTCAAAACAGCTTAATTCTTTTCCAATTACCATAAAAGTAGTTAAGGAAACCCTGTGGAAAACACTTTATGAGCGATATAAGGATTATACAGTATCGTCTGAAGGGAGTAGAATGTATGGTAGAAAACTCATTTCGGATGTAAAAGTAGCCGAAATGATTACTGAACTGGAAAGTAATAATGGCAAATTTGCAGCATTTGGTTTTTACGGCAAAAATCCGATGGAATATAAAAGCCCTGGTGGAAAAACGATAGAATTTGAGTGGGAACAAGTGGCAAATCAAATTGGTGGTTTGGGCTACGCTTATGCCAAATCAAAAAAGTATGGACCAAATGGCGATCCGCAGGCCCGTATGCAGTTAAAAAATGCTTTATATTCAGCTATTATCGCTTATACGGAGAGCGTTCCGGTTGAAGGTTCAGATGTAATGGTAAAGGGTAAGCCGATAGGCCCGTATACGGGCGACGGTTTTAGTAACCTGAAAGAGTATAACCTGGTGGGAACCCAGGTGGTAACCCACCAATGGGTTATTTCTGATGCGCTCATTGCACCATCAGTACATTTAATACCAGATATGCTTACAGACATTAAACAGGGCAACAAACAGGCCGAACGTGTGTATTACGATTTTATACGTTTTTACCAAACCGCAATGGCCGAAATGATCGGCAGAAGATCGATCGATAAATCGGACGATAAAGAAGAGGGTGGTCGCTGGGGGATATTGCAGGATACCCTTCGTTCATCAGGTGCCTGGGCAGATGCCAACCTGGGGCACAGAGGTCGCTGGATGTTGGCCATGCCCATTGTTTGGGCAGATTATAACCGGCCTTTAACTTATGTGCAATACTGGTACAGTGATTTCTATAAGGATAAACCATTTAAAAATTTTAGTTTTTCTTACGGATGGAGCCCGCATGGTGTTGCAGCTGATGTGTCCAGGTGGTTAACCAAATTTAATGTACCTGCTCACGAATACAAACAATCTGGTTTTCAGCCAGATGGAACCATATCACACCATATTGCTCAGGGTACTGATGCGGCTATGCAGGCTTATGGCTTTGGATGGCTTGTTGAAGCATTTGTTGGTTTTAACCAGTTTAAAGATACGGACTTTAAGCTGGCCGATAAATATTACCAGTTTCCTGCCGATAGGCTGGTAGGTACTTATCCGAAATTGATTTATAAAAACCGCCTGGATTTTTTAGTATCCGGGAGGTCTTATGGAGAGGATCTGCAGAAGTTTGTTACCAAAGTTTATTTGTCTGCTTTTGAAGATTTGCAGGAGGCACGAAGCAAAGATACGAAGCTAAGCAACCAGGCCGAACTGGATGAAATATACAATAAGATCAAAAAAAATAAATTTGAATATTCCGGTACTGATGCTTTTTGGGTAAATGAGTTTTTGGTGCATCGCCGGGGCGAAAATGAAAAACCTTTTTATGTATCGCTAAAATTAAAATCGAAACGCACGGTTGGGGCTGAAGATTTTGGAAACATACGCAGGTCCTGGTATGCAGGTTACGGGATTCTTCCACTAAAAATAAGTGGCGATGAATATTCGGATAAAGTACTGGCCAACCTGGACTGGCATGCTCTGCCCGGTCTAACTGAAGAATGGCGTAGCGATGCTATTCCGGTTGGCCATGCACAGGCTTCTTTGCCAGGCGATAATGAGGTGGCTGGTGTAACGTCGGATGGACGATCGGGTGTAGCCATTTATCACCATCTGCCAAGGGAAACATACAGCTCTGCTACAGCTTTAAAGAGCTATTTTTTTATAGCCGATAAAATCATCGCCCTGGGCAATAACATCAAAAGACTGCGCCCCGGTCAGCAAAAAGAGATTGTAACGACGCTTGATCAGTCAGCATTTACCCAGCCGCTAACCATCGCCCAAAATGGTAAAACTGAAGTGGTACAACCAGGACAGTCGGTTAATCTTTCTTTTGAAGCTGATAAACCTGTTTGGTTACATATTGGCAATAAGGGGTATATCATTTATCCGGATGGAAAACAAAAGATAATCGTTAAAACCGGAACTGAAATAAATATTACCGACCCTGCCAATGCATCAAAAACGCCTGGTTATATCATTGCGGTCAATCACGGACAGGAACCTGCAACAGGTAATGGTTATAGTTATTTTCTGGTACCTAATGTTTTGGCCACAGAAATGCCTGCTGTACTTGCCACTTATGCAAAAGATGTACAGATAAAAAAGGCTATAGATGCACATGGGGTGTATTCGGCAACAGATAAAACCTGGCAAACGGCTTTTTTTAAAGGGACAGCAATCACAGTGGGCGGGTTAACCGTAAAGGCTGAAACGCCTGCTTTGATGATTTTGAAAGACAATGGCAGCAATTGGAAGCTGACAATGAGCAACCCTTCACCATCTGCCGACAAACAACAATTGGTCTTGTATGTGTCACAACCGCTCAGGGCTGGTAAGTATGATTATATGTTGGGTGGTATCTATCCCCGCAAGGGCGAGTATGTAACGGTCTCGGCCGAAGGTACAGGTTCTAAAATTGTGGCAGAACTTCCTGATAAAAGGGATAGTGCTTTTTACAATTACCAGGAGGTATTGTATAATGCCGCACCAGTTAGTATAGAAATTCCAAAGAAATAAATATTTAGCCGTTTCCTTTTATGAATAAAAAACCGATAATAAACAAATTGATAGTGGTTGCTTGTGCTGGTTTGGCATTAGGTTTAACCCTGGCTTGTGCAAAACCAACTGCTCAACTTACAGATGAGAAAATTGCTTCGATTTTTGAATTGGAGAAGATATATGCCGACAATGCCTTTAAAATCGTAAAATCGACCGGTAAAATGCCGCGTTCATTAGAGAAAGGTTTTCAACCTATTTCTGACTGGACCAGCGGCTTTTATCCTGGAAATTTGTGGCTGGTGTATGAATTTACCAGGGACAAAGACATCCTTAAAAAAGCCGAATATGCTACGGCCCTGGTAGAGGACAATAAGGACTATACGCATGACCATGATATTGGTTTCATGATTTATAGCAGTTATGGCAATGGGTACCGGCTTACTAAAAATGAAAAATACAAAGCAGTGATGATTGAGGCCTCTAAATCGGCCATTAAAAGGTATAATCCTAAAGTGAAATCAATTATGTCCTGGAATCCCAGTGCAGCACGGGACTGGAAATTTCCGGTAATTATCGACAATATGATAAATCTGGAACTGTTACTGAATGGGACCGGATTTACCGGTGACAGTACTTATTACAATGTAGCGGTTAATCATGCCAATACGACCATGAAAAACCAGTACAGGTCAGACTACAGTTGTTCGCATGTCGTAGATTATGACCCGCTTACAGGAAAAATGCGTAAACGTGACTGGAACAATGGAGATAGCAACCCTGAAACCGCGTCCTGGAGCCGTGGCCAGAGCTGGGGGTTGTATGGGTTTGGATTTATGTATAAATACACACATAAAAAAGAGTATTTAACCCAGGCAGAAAATATAGCTGCATATATTCTAAACAATCAGAATATGCCTGAAGATATGGTACCTTACTGGGATTATCGCGCACCGAAAATCCCTACCCAGAAAGATGCCTCGGCAGCTGCATTGCTTGCATCAGGCTTAATGCAGCTTGCAGAATTGTCACCGGCCAATGGCAAAAAGTACTTTAAAGCGGGCGAAAAAATTCTGGAAAGCCTTTCTGCCGCACCTTACCTGAACGAGAGTGGCAAAGGCAATTATCTACTGAACCATGCTACCGGTAATTTCTTAAGAAAATCTGAAGTAGATGGCGGTCTGATATATGCAGATTATTATTATTTAGAAGCTTTATTGAGGTATCAGAAATTGAAGCAAAAAATTGAATTTTAAAATATATAAAATGAACTACCGGATAGCCACATTGGCACTTACACTTGGATTAAGTACGATTGCACCAGGCCTAAAAGCACAAAAGGAATCAGTGCCAACTTTTGTAAAGGATATTGTGACCAACTATCTTACTTTTGAAGAAGCGCAGGATATTGCGAACTGGAAATCAGAAAAAGGTAATCTCTCTTTTTCATCTGCTCATTTTAAAGATGGCACGCAATCGCTGCTGTGGACGTATCAAAATGGTGCCACTATAGAAATTGCCAATTTAAAGGGCTTAAAAGAAGCCGGAGATTTTTATCCTGGCGGTCAGCCTGAAGTTTACGAACCGTCGTTCTACAAAAAATCGCATTATGGAGGTGTAAAAATGTGGTTATACCAGGAAAAACCTTCCATCGGCAAAATTACTTTTCAGGTAGGCAGCAATTTGCAAATGGCAAATACGGCTCCAAAATATCGTTTTTCGGTAAACCTTAACTTTACTGGCTGGCGGGCCGTTTGGGTTAATTTTAATGAAG
Organism: Pedobacter heparinus DSM 2366; assembly: GCF_000023825.1. Lineage (NCBI taxonomy): Bacteria > Pseudomonadati > Bacteroidota > Sphingobacteriia > Sphingobacteriales > Sphingobacteriaceae > Pedobacter > Pedobacter heparinus. The sequence goes on along the minus strand of NC_013061.1, from coordinate 3,380,857 downwards.
ATGCGCTGGTAAAAAACTACAAGGGCAGTGATGAAATGACCAGTTTGGTGGCACTTACTCCATCGGGGCAAAGTGGTAAAATATTCATCGACCATTTCATGCTGCTGAGTTTTGTTTCTAATAAACGTCATTCCGATCTGCAGTTTGAAAACCATAAACTTAACCTCCGCTCTGGTGATGGCTATGAAATACTGGCACCTTACCAAATATTTTTAGCCAAACAATTTAACCAGCAGGTAGATGTTAAAAAACTAACCGAAGAAAGTAAGACCATAGCAGACCGATTGGAATTTTTAATACTTGGCGATAAAACCAACGATTGGAAAAAACGCAATACGGGCATCGAAAAAACAATAGATGGTAAAATTAAAGGTGCTTCAGCTATTTTCGATAAGCTTGGAATACATAAAGCAAACGATTTTGTAAATGGAAGACCCTTATTTGGCATCCGTGATGAACATATCCCTAAAGAAGGTTTAAATTACGATGAGGCTATCCTGCCAACTGCCTTTCCCTTAGCAATGGATTACAGGCTTAATGGCAATAAAACTGCCAGAGAAAAACTGATGCTGACCTTTGATTATTTACAGGACCAGGGTTGGGCAGCGGGCAGTGCTTTTGGTACGGTAGACCATGTGATAAAGCTTAACCCGATTGCAACCGCTATTTTTTTGGTAAGAGATGATCTGAAAGCACAAAATAAGCTAAAAGCAGAAACTGATATGCTGATCTGGCATACCCGTTTGGGCAGTATGTTAACCATTGATTACACACGGGGAGAAAATTCTGATAAAATCCGCGGAGGTGCCCTGGCCAAACTCATTACCATTTTATTAATGGAAAATGATAGCCGTAAGCAAGAGTTGTTGCAGGATTTTAAAAGCTACATGGATTATGTAGCCAGTATTTCGCCCGGCTATAGTGACACGTTTAAACCCGATTTTTCTATTTATCACCACCGGGGAACTTATTTAAATACTTATGGTACCAATGCGCTAAACACCATGGCACTCATCCATTGGCTGCTTAGTGGCACACCTTATCAGCTTTCGCCACAAACTACCGGCAACCTTAAACAGGCATTAAAGCGACAGGCGGAAATTGCCTATGGAGTAGATATTCATTATGGTGCCGGTGGGCGTTTTCCGCTGGGCAACAGCTCACTTGATGGGTTTACCTTTCCGGCACTGGCCTATATGAGTATGAATGGCAATACCATTGCAGACAAAGAAATGGCTGAACTGTTTAACTATATATACGATATTGCCGAACCAGATGTGGTAGCCAGAATGCTTAGCCCCGTGCTTACCTATTCGGGTACTTTTGGCACCTTAAATTTAATAGAACGACTGCACAAAATGGTAGGTGCACAAAAACACAGACCTGCCGATGGTGCCGTTTCAATGCCTTATTCGGGCTTAATGGCTTACCGCCAGGGCAATGCCTTTGCAACCGTAAAAGGATACAACAAATACGTTTGGGATTTTGAAAGTGGCAGAGGAGAAAATAATTTGGGCCGTTACCTTAGCCACGGTATGCTGGTAACGGCACAGGGCGATGAAAAAATGGGTTTCAAAAGTTTGGGTCTGGGTTTGAATGAAGGTTTCGATTGGTCTATGTTGCCCGGAGCTACAACTAAAATGTTACCGGCAGACAAAGTATTGTATTATACAAAAGGTGACCAAAAATATATAGAAGGTAAACACCGCAATTTCTCTGAAAGCGTAGTGGCCAGTGGACTGCAACAGGGTACCAATGGATTGTTTGCCTTAGACCTGCGTGATGATGTTTTTCCGGATGAAGATAAATCTTTGTTCGACAACAGTTTCAGGGCCCGAAAAACCTATTTCTTTATCGGTAATGAAATTATTTGCCTGGGTTCTTCCATTCAAAATAATGATACCAGGTACCCAACTGTAACCACGCTGTTTCAGTACCGAACCGATGAAAAACGGAAAAACAGTTTTAATGGAAAGGAAATCAGTGCTTCTTCATCCCTTAACCAAAAAGCCGATGGGGGTTATTTTACCGATCAGAACGGTTTGCATTACATCATTCCCAAAGGACAACCTATTGTGCTGGGCCAGGATAAGCAAATTTCTTACAGGGGCGCTAATGTAGGCGACCAAAAGTCGATCGTTTTAAACACATCCGGAGCTTATGAGAAAACACAGGAGGTATATACAAAAGCCTGGTTTGATCATGGTACAAACCCTAAAGATAAAGGGTACGAATATGAGATTGTACTGAATACGCCAACAGCTGACCTGAAACCGTACCTGCAAAATAAAACCTATGAGGTGATGCAAAAAAATGCATCAGCCCATATTATCAGGCATCCATTATCGGGTATTACCGCATACGCTGTTTATAGTGCTGCGCAACCCTTAAAAGGAACGCTTATTCATGTTGACAGACCTATGCTGGCAATGGTAAAAGAACAGGCTGGGCATTTATGGCTTAGCCTTGCCGATCCTGATATCAGGCAACCAAAATGGAATCACAATATGAGCCATATGCCCGATAGCATTACCAATGGCTGGGGCACAGGGAGCATAGCTACGCTTACCCTAAAAGGGGCATGGTATATTGCCAAACAGCTGCAGGAGGTGGAAACCGTAAGTTACATGAATGGTAACACTATCTTAAAAGTTTTTTGTAAAGAAGGCAAAAGCATAGATATCCCTTTACAGCACCGTACTATGGATAACGTGGATACGGAATAAACAATAAATTACAGACTTATGAAAAACCTGTTGTTCCTTTTTTTAGTATTTATTACAACGATATCCTCCTATGCACAAACGCCAGGAAAACTCATATATAAATCAGATTTTTCCAGGCCGCTGGATTGTAAAGACTGGGTAGCAGAAATAGATAACCTACCCGGACATACTTCGACAGTTTATACTTACAGCAATGCTTTAGTATTGGATACCTGGGGAGGGGTAACGGTTTGGTTAAATAAAAAACTGACTGGCAATATACAGATTGAATACGATAGGATAGTGCAAATGGGTAAGGGCTGTAACGACCGTATTGGCGACCTTAATCAGTTCTGGATGGCAACAGATCCTAAAAATGCGAGTTTGTTTACCAGAAGTGGAAAATTTCAGGAGTATGATAATCTCAATTTGTATTATGCAGGAGTGGGTGGGAATTTCAATACCACTTCCCGTTTTAGAAAATACCTTACGCCTACATCAAAACCCGTGGTAAAGGAGTATACAGACAAGGAACATTTATTAGAAGCCAATAAAGTTTATCGTATTAAGATAATTGTAAAAAACGGCACTTCAAGTTTTTGGCTGAATGGGGAATGCTGGTTCAACTATACTGATCCAAGTCCGCTAACATCAGGTTATTTTGGTTTCAGGAGTTTACAATCCAGACAGGAAATTAAAAACCTGCGCATATATGCATTGGATTAAACACAGCTGTATACGATATGAATTTGCTTATTTCAACTGATCATTTAAGGCTAAAAGAATATAGAATGAAACCTGCTACATCACTAAAAAAAATAATAATCAGGACAATTAACTGTTGTTTTTTACTGTCTACGGTATTTTCGACTGTAAATGCACAAAATTCCCGGCGTCCTAATGTTCTGGTTATCATGACCGACCAGCAAACTGCTGATGCCATGAGCAATGCGGGAAATAAGGACCTGTATACACCGGCTATGGACAAGCTGGCTGCCAATGGGGTGAAGTTTACCAGGGCTTATTGTGCCCAGCCCCTTTGCACCCCCTCACGTACGGCCATCTTTAGTGGTAAAATGCCTTTTGAGACTGGCTTTGTAGGCAATACACCCGAACGGGATGGCAAATGGCCTGATAGCCTGCTGGTAATGGGCAAGATCTTTCAGCAGGCAGGTTATCAAACCGGTTATGTGGGCAAATGGCATTTGCCAATTCCTGTGGCCAAGAAAAGTCAGCATGGTTTCGGTTTTATTGAGAATACCAATTTCCTGGATTATAATGATGCTGCCACACCTTCTTATTGTGCCAGGTTCATCAAAGAAAACAAGGAAAAACCTTTCCTGCTGGTGGCTTCATTTTTAAATCCGCACGATATCTGTGAGTGGGCAAACCTGGCAGTTAATAATGCCTATAAAAAGAAACTCATCGCCATGCGTAATTATCTGAAACAATGGTGCAGAAAAAACGGGGATAAGTTTGAAACCGGCTTATAGTCTTTTATAAAAGTTTGATTTAAAATCTAAAAACATATGAAATTTATACTACACCTTTCCTTGTCAATTGCCGGATCACTTTGTGTGGCTACTTGTTATAGCCAGGAAAATAAGCTGAGTCCAGAAACAAAGCAAGAGGCCATTCGGAAAATAGACTGGCGGTTAAGCGAGCAAAAAAGCGTAGCTGCGCCGGAACAAATATTAGACAATCAGTTTATACCCATTGGTGATAAAGAACCCAATGCAACCATTATAGAGGATAGCAAGAACAGGCACAATGGTCAGGTGGTGTATAAATTCATCTGTACGGGTAAGGCCAACAGGATAGAACTGTCCTCGACATTTGGTACCAGGGAAAATCTGAAACAATACCCGGAAGAAGAAATTAAAGAACTCAGTGAGATCGGTGAAGCTTATATCAATTCTTCGCATGGCAATTATGGCGATGTAGTAGTGTACGATTGGTATTCGAGGTTCCCGGAAGCAGAATCACCGGAGAAGGGTGGTATTATAGCACAGATACACGGCCGTCCAGATCGGACACTGCTCGTCAATCCCAAGGGAGAGATAGTAAGGGTGTCGATAAAGGTGATGAAAGCAATGTTGGATACGATGTATTTTGATTTGCATATCGGCAAAAACAAGCAAACAAAAGCACCTAACGGTTGGCGTGTGGATGCCGCTGCAGGTGGGCCAATTGCTGAAATGAGCTACCGTCCGCCGTACTTATATCTGATGGCAAGGAGCAGCGCCGAACGTATATCCCATAGCGAAACCCGCACACGGCCATATCCGGGGAAGGTTCAGGTAGGTAAGGTAATTGGCGAAAATGGTAAAACAGGATTTTTAGCTTTTTCTGAGCCAACGAGCAGCGTACCGATCAATAAATGGGTCCATTTTAAAATGGAAATCAAATACAGTAAATACAGCCACACTGCTGATGAGGTTTTGGAGAAAGGATACATCAAAATGTGGATGGATGACAAGGTTTTGTGCGATATCAAAGATGTGAACATAGGCAAAAACGATGAATTGGGACCTTACTTTAAATATGGCATTTACAAGCCAGCTAAAGGGGGCTTTACTGTGGAGCATAGCGGGTTTACCGAAACCGTTAAAAAGTAACCTTAATTTCTATCATAATGAGTAAAGTGTTTATAGCGGTTTCCCTGATTTTGTTAAGTCATTTAGGTTTTACCCAGTCTGCAAATAAAAAAATATTGATCTGCAGTTATGAGTTTAACAACAATAAAGAATTAAAGGACTGGAAAATTGAGGGGGAGGGTAGGGCTTTTATCCGCAACGGGAAGTTGATTCTAGAGCCCAGCCATTTTCAAATGTTAAAAAAGCTGATGGATGAAGGAAAAATATCCAAAAAAAATGAAGTGGCAGAATATCAGCCTTATGTGATCGCTGCAATGAAAAAAAAATATGGAAAAGACATTTCACGCTATTATGTGAATGGCAAGGCAGATTCAGCCATGAAGGATGCGCAGTTTTTAGGCGGCAGCTTTAATTTTTGGAATACAAGGTTCCCGACAGGAACAGATTTTTCGATAGCATTCGATTTTAAATGCCTTTACCCTACACCTTTACACATGATTATGTTTTCGGCTATGGGAACAAATGGAAAAGGAATTTTCGACAAAACTTTTCCTGAACGCTATGGCCTTTCCAGTGAAATTATGACCGGGCAACTGAACAATTATCGCCTTTCTTTTTTTGAACCGGAACGTAAAACTGCTAATCTGCGTAAAGCACCAGGCCGTAAGCTCTTGTATGAAGCTGAAGATGTGGTGTCTAAAGACCCTTATAAAACTTACCATTGCGAAATAAAAAAAATAGCAGGTACGATAAGCTACCTGGTTGACGGAAAAGTAATTTTCGCTTATACAGACAGCCAGCCATTAGGGGCTGGGTATTGGGGTTTCCGGCTGATGCCCTGTGCCCTTGGTGAATATGATCATATTAAAGTTTATAAAATACTAAATCCATAAAATTTTATGAAAAGAAGATTGGCAGTTGTTTTTGCTGTGCTGACATTTAGTAGTGTATCTGCGCAGCAACAGCATGCCGTAATTAAGTTAACCGCAGAAAAATTGCATGCCCGGGTGCGCGAATGGCCTTACCCGGCCAATGGTGTTACTGTGCCTACCAATGCCCCTGCTTTGCAATGGCCTGCCAGTAATGGTACCACTATGGTATTGCCTATGGAGAGTGACAGTGCAGTTCCGGAAGACCCAAATATTGGAAACGTACGGTACCAGGTTGTACTGGCAAGTGATAAAAATTTTTTGAAAGATGTAATTAAAAGTGGTATACAGGAATGGGCAGTGTACCCCTTGCACCAGGCATTGAAACCTGGCAAATGGTATTGGAAATATGCCTTTGCGCTGAAAGGCAATAAACAGTGGAAATGGTCGGAGGTGTACGACTTTTCGGTAGATGCCCGCTATGCCAGTGCAAAAGTATCTCCGCCGGTAGCCGAAGTATTGAAACGAAATGGAGGCCCGCATCCGCGTTTGTGGAGCATGAATCGCATAGAAAAGGAATTTTACCAGAAAAACCTGGACAATCCGGAAGCCAAAGCATTGGTAGCCCTGGCTAGAAAACTGATGAAGGCCCCTTTACCGGTAGAAAAACCAAGACGATCATTAGATACCACTGGTAAAACAGCCGTTCAAAAGAAAATAATGATGACCCGTATGTACCATGGTTTTGGTGATCAGGAAGGAACCCCGGTACGTAACCTTTGCATTGCTTATCAGCTTACAAAGGACAAGCAATTTATAGAAGATGCCAAAAGAAGGGCGATGATACTTGCCCGGATGGACCCGAATGGCCTTGCTACACGGGATGATTTTAATGGGGGTGCTATTTTGGAGGCCCTGGCCTGGTTTTATGATGCAGGTTATGATTTTTTAACTGAAGAAGAAAGAGTGCTGTTAAGAGACGTGATTACAGTGAGGGCCAAACGCATTTATGATCATTTGCCAAACCGGTTTGAAGTGCATGTAAGTGAAAACCACATCTGGCAAATCACTATGCGCAATCTTGCCATTGGAACGGTAGCGGTAATGAACGAAGTACCTGAAGCAGCTAAATGGCTGACTTATTTATATGAGGTATGGTCGGCACGTTTCCCGGTGTTGGGCACTACCGATGGTGGCTGGCATGAAGGTACGGGTTATTTTAAAGTGAATTTCAGATCTATTATCTACCTGTCCCAGCTTTTTGGTGATTTCAGCGGCGTAGATTATTTTAAGCTGCCATGGATGCAAAACCTGCCTTACTATCTGTTGTATACACATCCCCCTGCATCGGCTTCGATCTCGACGGGTGACAGTTGGGAAAACATGCCTGATGTAACAAAATCGGAAGCATGGTTTGCTGAAGCCCTGGCTTTAAAGGTTGAAAACCCTTATCTCAACTGGTATGTGGCTCAGATCAAAACCCGTAATCCTGATTTTTTTAAAGGAACAGACGATTACCTCTTTTTTCGCTTACTGAATTACAATCCCGGTAGAAAAATGCTTGCCGCATCTCCTAAAAACTTGCCCGCAACAAGGGAATTTAAAGACGTAGGGGTAGTCGCAATGCATGAAAATTTGTCAAATGCCGGTAATAGCCTGAGCAGCTACCTGTTAAGTAGCCCATTTGGCTCATCGGGGCATGGCCATGCTTCACAAAATGCTTTCACGGTAAACTACAAAGGCAAGACCATTTTTGGTGCCACTGGTTATTACAGCAATTTCAGTGATAAACACAATTTACTGTACTATCGCGCTTCAAAAGCCTATTGTACTATTTTGGCGGATAGCTTAAACCAAAAACTGGGCGAAGAAGGTTATGGCTGGACGGCAAGGTCAATTAACGGAAACCATATTCAATACGGATTGGGAGATGCCAGCAATGCTTATGGCGAGATTAAGAGTGAATTTTGGCTAAACAGGTTTGATCAGATCAAACTTAAACCTGCGCCGGTTAATGGTTACGGAGATGCCGGGGTAACTTTGTACCGCAGGCACATGCTGCAGCTGGATGGAGGTTATATTCTTTTGTATGACGAACTGGAAGCTAAAAAGCCGGTGAAATGGACTACTTTGTTTCATACACCTTATTATACCATCGAAGCAGGGGCAACCGATAATGCAAAACAGCAAAATTTTGCGGTAAAAACTGATCTGGGCACAGTTAACGCCAGTGTGTTTGCCCATGCGCCATTGGGCATGATTGTGCACAATCAATTTTTCGAAAAACCTTTAAACTGGAATGGAATAACTGACGAAACCGGAAACCTGGCAAAATTTGAAGACCAATGGCATGCTGGTATTACTTCCCAACCGGCCCAAAAGTTTAGGTTTTTGACCATTATCCAGGTTAAAGAGGGCAAAGCTGAAGTGATAAAATCAACAGGGGAAACGGATGGATTATTGAAACTGCAAGTGGGTAACTGGAACATTCAGGCCCAATTGGATGGTAACAGGCCGGCTGCGGTACAGGTAAACAATGCCATCTTAAAATCAGTTTTTAATTATGGGAATTTGACGGTAAACTTTGATGGCAAGACCTATAAAAATGAGGTTAGAGGTAGTTCAATGTTGCTCGAAACAAAAGGGAGTAAATTGAACAGAAAAGAAGTTGTTGATGAATTACCCGGTGTTGCAAAATATGATTTTGAATAGATTTTGTTAAATTTGATAATAGGTGATCTGAAAGGAGTGAATTGTGATTCGTAAAATTTATATTTTATCCTGCTGTTTATGGTTGCTTGCCGGTGTACACCTGGCAAATGCACAAACAGGTGGTAAACAATTCAGGAATATTTCTGTAGATAAAGGTTTGTCCCAGAGTACTGTTTTTGCGATCAGACAGGACACACTGGGTTTTATCTGGGTTGGGACACAGGATGGGCTGAACCGTTATGACAGCAAGAATTTTAAGGTATACAGGCCTGTAAGAGGAGAAAACCGCAGTTTACAATCTTACTATATCCGGTGTCTTTTTACGGATCATACGGGAAGCTTATGGGTGGGTGGTAATCAGGGGATCAGCCGTTACGATTATAAAACAGATAGCTTTGTCAATTACAAATTACCCCGGAGTGTTGGCGAATGGTATATCTGTTCGATGACGGAAGATGCAGAACGAAACATCTGGGCGGTATCTATCGCAGGGGATATTTTCCGTTTAAGACCATCTGAAAAGAAATTTATACCAATAAACCTGAATACCTTGCCTAAGGGCATCAGGAATATTTCTTATATCGGTATCTGGAAGAATGATCTGCTTTTAGGTACGGATATTGGTCTTTTTAAGGTCAGCGACAAAAGAAATGATGTTGTCCAAATAAAACTTGGTATTGATAAACCCGGCGTGAATGATGTTTTTATAGATAATGATGATTGGTGGATTGCAACTGAAGGTTATGGTTTGCTGCGCTATAATGTTAATGACAAACTGAGTAAGTCTTATGTACATATCGCCTCGAAAAATAGTATCATAGACAATAACATCAGGAGTATAGATAAAGATGCTGATGGCAACATCTGGTTAGGAACTTTTAAGGGGCTTTCCATTTTGGATCCTGTAAATCTTACTTTCGATAATTATTACCATCAGATTTCCCAACCTTTTACTATAGGTCAGAATTCGGTACGCTGTATTTATCGGGACAGGCAAAAAGGAATGTGGCTGGGCACTTATTATGGGGGTGTAAGTTATTACCATAAAGACGATATCAAATTTAATCTGCTGAGCCAAAATATTGGCAAGCCTTCATTAAACGATGAAGTCATCAGTGTGATCAAACAGGATAAGACCGGTGATTTTTGGATCGGTACCAATAATAAAGGTGTAAACCGCTGGAACAAAAGCACAAATACCATTAGTTATTATACTTCCAATGAAAATGACCCGAATAGTTTGAGTTCAAATAACATTAAGGCTATTGCTTTTGATCATATGGGTAACGTACTGATCGGAACGCATAAGGGCGGATTAAATGTGCTTAATTCATCAAATGGAAGGATAAAACGGTATCTTCATGATGAAAATGACCCAAGCAGTATTGCGGGTAACCTGGTTTACAGCATACTGAAAGATTATAAAGGCAGAATCTGGATAGGCACCCGTTCAGGTTTAGACCTGTTTCAGCCGGAAGCTCAGAAATTTATGCATGTTTTTTCAGATAAAGCAGGCAAAAGGTTGATTTCTAATGATATTACCTGTTTGTTTGAAGATAGCAAACACAGGATCTGGATTGGTACTACCAACGGTGTTTCACAATTTTATCCAGACAATCTGCTTTTTGGAAATATTGGTGATGGCAGTTTGAGCGAGGATATTGTGAACTGCATTACCGAAGATAAGAAGAAAAGGATCTGGATGGGGACAAGAGATGGACTGAGTTTATTTGATGAAGCCAAACGTTCTTTTGTGCCGTTTAAAAATGAAAGTATTTTTCTGACAGGGACCATTTATGGCATTCAGCCGGATGATGAAGGTAATTTATGGATATCGACAAATAGTGGTTTGGTAAAATTTAATCCTGATCATAGATTATCGCTTCAGGCTTTTGATGAGAGTGATGGTTTACAGAACAATCAGTTCAATGAATATTCTTTTTGCAAAGCTAACGATGGCTTACTGCTTTTTGGTGGTATAAAAGGAATTTCCTATTTCTATCCTTCGGCACTTAAACAACAACCGCTTTCTTTAAGGCTTCGTTTTACTGCACTGGAAGTTTTTGACAAAACGGTTGCTGCTAATGACGAAACAGATATCCTGAGTAATCACATTGACCAGACAAAGGAGTTGGAACTCAATCCGGAATATAAGCAGTTCAGCATCTCTTTTAATACTTTTAATTTTGTATCCTCTAACCGTACCCATTATGAGTATAAACTGGAGGGAATTGATAAGACATGGCAGGATACCGAAGCGCTGAAAATAAGCTATAGTAACCTGCCTTATGGCGATTATGAACTGTACGTTAAAGCCATAGGCCCCAATGGAGAAACCAGTCCGGTAAGGAGCTTGAAGATATCGGTTTTACCACCATGGTACAAAACCAGCTGGTTTTACTTGTTGATGAGCTTGCTGACAGCAACAGCCGGATACATCATCTACCGTGAGGTTTCTGAACGGGTAAGGGCCCTGCACCAGTTAAAACTGGAACGTTTGGATAAAGAAAAGGTGCGTTACATTAACCAGGTGAAGATGGACTTTTTTACCAATGTATCCCACGAGCTTAGAACGCCGTTAACACTAATTCTGGCACCTTTGGAAGAATTGATAAAGATCCCCCTGGCAGATAAAGTTTCTAAAAAGCTAAATTTAATGTCAGTCAATGCCAAAAGGCTCTATAGCCTGGTTGATCAGTTGTTTGAGTTCAGAAAGACAGAGATGGGAACACGCCCGCTTAAAGTAGCCAAGGGCGATATCGTAAGTTTTATATTCGAAATTTACGAGTCTTTTAAGCCACTTTCGGAAAAAAATAATATCCATTATACTTATCATTCAACCGAGGCAAAGCTTTCCTTTTATTTTGATAAAGATGCAATGGAAAAGATCTTGTTCAATCTTTTATCCAATGCTTTTAAATATACCAGCCCACATCATAAAGTAAGTATCGAACTGCTGAAAAAAGACGATGTGGTATTGATAAAGATTGCTGATACTGGTATAGGAATTAATGAAGAGGATCTAACCAAAGTATTTGACCGTTTTTATCAGGTCGATAACCGTGAAATGAACCTGGGGTCGGGGGTTGGTCTGGCTTTCACAAAGCGTTTGGTAGAGCTGCATCATGGCCAAATCAGGGTAGAAAGTGAACCGGGCAGGGGAAGTACTTTCACGATTAATATACCAATGTCTGATGAGGTTTATGATCAGGATTTGCATGCTGCTGAAAGTCCGGTATATGAACTTTCAATAGTCCCTGAAAATGAGGGTACCGACCTTGACAATTCCTTTTGGGAACATGAGGTTTTAGAAGAAGAGACAGAGTTACAAGATAAAGAACTCAAATTGCTCCTTGTTGATGACAATAAGGAGATTTTAGCCTATCTCCAGGATTTTTTTGATCAGACTTACCAGATATCCGTTGCCTTTGATGGTAAAATGGCATTGGAGATGCTGGCGCATCAGCAATTTGATATGATCATTAGTGATGTGATGATGCCAGAACTGGATGGCCTGCATTTCTGTAAGCGTGTTAAACAGAACATCAATACCTCTCATATTCCTTTAATACTTTTGACTGCAAAAACTGAGGATAGCCAGCTAATCAAAGGACTGGAAATGGGCGCAGATGATTATGTGACCAAACCCTTCTCGACCAGTCTGCTGGCAGCCAAAATAACCAATCTGCTGCGTTCCCGTAAACGTTTAAAGGAGTATTATTCTACCAGTAAGGAAATTGTGCCGGAAAATATTGCATTTAATGCGATTGATGAAGAATTTCTAAAACAAGCAATTGCTATTGTTGAACGTTATCTTTCTGATTCGGAGTTTTCGGTGGATAAATTTAGCCGGGAAGTTGGCATGAGCAGGTCTAATCTTTATCTGAAATTAAAGGCAATCACCGGAGAATCCGTAAAGGATTTTGTCCGGCGCATCCGGTTTAAAAAAGCAGTGGAACTCATGCTTTCCAAAAAATATACCCTTGCACAGATCGCTTATAGCTGCGGATTTAATACACCTTCTTATTTTTCTACTTCATTTAAACAATACTATGGTGTGATGCCGAGTGATTACCTGGCAAAGATAGAAGCAGAGAAACAGTGATTACTGATCCGGGTAATCCCTGTATAACTGCAGTAAATGTTGTTGTTCCTTAGCATATTTTGGGTCGTTGTATAAATTGTAGCGCTCTGTAGGGTCCCAGCCCAGATGGAACATTTCTTCTATTGTTTTATCATCCTTTTTAGTGATCCTCAGCTTCCAGTCACCATCCTTTACACCTTCCAGGACATAGTTGTAATAATAAATTGGCTTGTGGGGAATCTGATAGTCTTTTTGTGACAGCAGCTTAACCACAGATTCTCCGTCCAGCACCCGTTTTGGTAGGGCAGTACCGGTCCAGTCGGCCAGGGTGGGCAAAATATCCAGGTTGGATATCGGGCTGCGCACAACTTGTTGGGCTGTATGGTTTTTGTAATAAACTATAAAAGGCACGCGGTGTCCGCCTTCTAAAGAAGTTGCCTTCGATCCCCTGAAAATACCAGCTGTGCCCACGTGATATGGCTTGGTAATGCCGTCATCGTACATGCGCTGAGGGGCATTTAACCATGGGCCGTTATCGCTGGTAAATATAAAAATGGTATTGTCAGCTTCGCCACTGTCCTGCACTGTTTTCCATAGCTTAGCCATTTCCGTATCCATTTCTTCTATCACACTGCCCAGTTCGCCTCCGGCCGATTTATTGCTGTCTTTTCTTACTGCGCTGGCTACTGGAAGATGTGGCATATTGTAGGCCAGATATAAAAAAAAAGGTTGTTTTTTTGCTGTCGATTCTTTTACAAAACCGATGGCTTCCCTGGTATAGGCTTTTGTGAGTATGGTATCATTAGGACGGTATATTTCGGGCTTTTGGTTCCTGAATATTTTAATCACTGTATCTGTTTTTACATAAGGTGCCCTGAAGTCATGACTGTACAACATCCCGTAAAATAAATCGAAACCTTGTTTGTTGGGCAATCCGGTACCATAATCGCCAATATGCCATTTACCTATACAGGCTGTACGGTAAGCTGAAGTTTTCAGCATTTCGGCAATGGTAACCTCTTCATCAGGAATTGCTGTTTTATCACCAGGGCCTATAACACGTGGCATTTTAGAGCGGCTGCAATACCGCCCGGTAAGGGTTGATACCCTTGATGGGGAGCAGGTAGGAGAAGTGGTTACAAAATTTGTTGCCATTACGCCATTACTGGCCATTTTATCAAGAAATGGTGTTTTGAATAAAGGGTTCCCGTAACAGGCCAGATCACCGTAACCCATATCATCGGTGAGCACAATAATTACATTTGGTCTTTTTTGACCAAATGTTACATGGGTAATTAAACTTAAGGCAGTTAAGATAATGGAGAGAAAAGGTATACGTTTCATATTTTATTCTTAATTCTTGTTCAACAAATTAAAAAATAATCCCTGCCAAAATGTTTCAATACTGATTTAAATTCTTTTAAAACTATCCAAAACAGCAAAGGCTACCAACCCTGGTAGCCTTTGCTGTTTTGGTATAATGCTGTTGGTTTAAAATTAAGACTGATTAATTGTTTTCAGGTCAATTTTTTTAATCTCTGCATAGCGTTTTAAAGCCTCCAGATAGTAATAGTCGGCATAATTCAAAGGTGTATCGATTTCCGAATTGTACAGCAATGCACCTACACTATGTTTCAATATAAAAAACTGGTTCTCGCCGGGTTTCGCCAGGTATTCATCTGATGACAATGTTTTCAGGATATCCTCGGCAAATTTAAAATATTTCTGACCATCTTTTACCTGCGTGCTCAGGTCTAGCAGGGCTGAAGCAATTACTGCAGCAGCAGAAGCATCCCTTGGCGACCTGTCGCGGTTGTGGACATCAAAGTCCCAAAGTGGAATTTTATCTGCCGGCATTGCAGGGTGGTTCATGATGAAAGCAGCGATATGCTCTGCATGTTCGATGAATTTTTTGTCTTTCGTATCCTTATAGCTCATGGTATAGCCGTAAAGTCCCCAGGCTTGCCCCCGTGCCCAGGCCGATTCGTTGGTAAGTCCCTGATGGGTTTCACGTTGCAGTACTTTTCCAGACAGGGTATCGTAACTGATCACATGGTAAGAACTATAATCTTTTCTGAAATGGTTTTTCATGGTCGTAACCGCATGTGTTTTAGCAGCATCGAACCATTCTGGCTTATTGAATTCCTTTCCTGCCCAGTATAAATACTCCAGGTTCATCAGGTTGTCTATAATTACCGGAAATTGCCAGTGTCCGAAATCCCATGAGCGGATGGCCCCTACTTTTTTATTGAAACGGGCATATAAATTGGCCGCACCGTTTTCTAATGGCTTCAGGTAAATCTTGTCTCCGGTTACACGGTAGGCATTGCCATAAGAACAATACAACATAAAGCCCAGGTCGTGCGTATCTTTAACATATTGTATCGTATCTAAGGCAAGGGTAAATCTTTTGGCTTCGGCCGCCAGGTTTTTATCGCCCGATAGTTCATAACCATACCACAACGTTCCCGGGAAAAAACCTGTGGTCCAGTCGCGGGGAGGGGCCAGCCTTACCGTCCCGTCCGGATTGACAGACCTTGGGTTCATTCCTGGTGTATAGGTTTGTGCAGCCCGTGTTAACTGTATTACTGCGGTTTTAGTTGATTTCTTTAACCAGTCATCGCCGTTGCCTTTCGTAACTGTCATCCCGTTTGCAGATCCTATTAATGCAATAGTCGCAACAAACGCACTGAGTAGTGATTTCATAATTATTTTCCGATCTAAGTTTTGTTTTTTAATAATGATGAAGGTAGGGAGTGTAAAGATGTAAGGCTTTAAGTATCGGATATATTCATTTAGGAATTGGTGAATGCCTGATTTTTTTTGGATTACAGCATCTATTTTTGTGAAATAATGAGTGATTAATCAAAAGTGATAGCATTTTGATCAATACCTAAATTCATTCTGGTTGGAGTGCTATACATTCGTTTTTGTCAATAAACCAAATTATGTAAAACTAAAAAAATGTTATGAATAGATTTTTACTGCTATTAATTATTGTTGCGGGTAACCTTACGCTCTATGCCCAAAATACAACTACAAAAGGAGTTGTGTCTGATGCCGGAGGAGAACCGCTTATGGGAGTAAGCGTATCTATAAAGGGAATAGGTAAGGGAAGGTCAACCGGCGTGGATGGAAGTTATACCATAAGTACAAGTAATCCCGATGCGATATTGGTTTTCTCCTATATAGGATATAAAACTACAGAAGAACCTGTAAATGGCAGGACTACGATTAACGTAAAACTGGCTACTGATACTAAAACCATGAACGAGGTGGTGGTAATTGGTTATGGAACAGTTAAACGTAAAGAGCTGACTGGCGCAATATCGTCTGTAAAAGGTGAAGAGCTGAGCAAAGTTCCGGTACAAAATGTAGCCAGTGCATTGGCCGGACGCATTGCAGGCGTACAGGTTACAGCTGCTGATGGTACACCGGGGTCAAACCCATCTATCACCATACGTGGCGGGGGCTCGATTACTCAAAGCAATGAGCCATTATATGTCATAGACGGGATTCCACAAACCAACGGACTGGGCTTTCTTGACCCGATGGATGTGGAAAGTATGGATGTGTTGAAAGACGCATCTGCTACTGCGATATATGGTGCCAGAGGTGCGAACGGTGTAATTCTGGTAACTACAAAACAACCTAAAGCAGGTAAACTGGCCTTATCTTATGATATGTATTTTGGTGCTAAAGACATTACGAAAACACTGCCTGTATTAAACCCATATCAGTATACCTTATTACAATATGAAAAAAGTTTGGGTAATGCTACTGAAGAAGCCAAGTTTTTAAGTAATTACGGTGCTTTTGCAGATCTGCAAAGTTTATATGGAGACAAATCAGGGGTAAACTGGCAAAATGAACTGTTTGGGGGTACATCCAATAGCCAGTACCATAAATTTGGTGTAGGGGGTGGAAGCAAAGAAACCAGGTTCAATTTCTTTTATTCTCATAACAATGATGAAGGGATTATGCTGAACAGCGGTTCCAAAAAGAATGTGGCCAAACTGAATGTAACCCATAACGCCGGTAAAAAATTAAGAGTAACAGGTATTGTAAACTATTCCGATCAGAATACCTTTGGGGTGGGTACGAGAAAAGGCAATACCAGGTTTAACCAGTTGCAAAACGTCTTCCAGTTCCGTCCAACTTTTGGTTTAAAAGGTACAGATGCAGATCTGATTGGAATGGAAGAAGATCCATATTTACAGGATGATAGTGGGAATACCTTACAAAACCCGATCATCAATGCCCTCTCTCAGCAAAGGTCTTCGGCCAATAAGATCTTAAATTTAAATGCTGCTGTTGATTATGAACTGTTTAAAAACATTACTTACCGGGGTTTGGTAGGTTTAAGAACATCAGGTACAAAAACTAAAATATTTAATGATTCCCGTTCCGTAAATGCGAAACGTTCTGGTGGCCCGAATGGGTCCATTGCCCAGTCGGACAGGAACGACTGGAATTACAGCAATACTTTAACCTATTCTAATGTGTTTAACCAGGTGCATAAACTGGATGTATTGGTGGGACAGGAACAGTTGTATTCCAAATCGGAAAACTTCAGTGCCAGTTCAAACAGATTTCCGGACCAGAGTTTAGGACTGGACGATTTGTCGCAAGGTGTTTTACCTGGAATCCCAACTTCGTTTTCTGAAGATGAGAAAATGTTTTCCCTGTTTTCAAGGGCTAATTATACCTATAAGGGCAGGTATATCTTTTCTGCAAGCTTAAGGGCTGATGGTTCCTCTAAATTCGGTTCAGACAATAAATATGGCTATTTTCCTTCTGGTGCATTTGCCTGGCGGGTAATTGAAGAAGATTTTATGAAAAAGATCCCCGTGATATCTGATCTGAAACTGCGTTTAAGTGTTGGGGTAGCGGGAAATAACCGGATTCCTAATTACCTTTCTCAGGCACTTTTCCAATCCGGTTACTATCCTTTGAACAACGAGAACGTAATTTCTGTAGGTTCGAGAACATTGCCTAACCCGGATTTGAAATGGGAAAAAACACGTACACAGAACCTTGGTCTGGATATCGGTTTCTTTAACCAGCGTATCCAGTTAACGGTTGATGCCTACGATAACCGCACAACAGATTTATTGCTGAATGCCGATGTACCTAACCTTTCTGGTTACAGTACCATGCTGATCAATGTGGGGGCCACCAGTAACAGAGGGATTGAGTTTACTTTAAATACGGTAAACCTTAAAGATGCCGGCGGATTTAGCTGGAATACCACTTTTAATATGGGCTTTAACTATAATAAAGTGATTTCGCTTACCAGTGGAAATCAATTTATGTATGGTGCAGCAAGCTGGGGTGGTTTACAGGAAAAAGACTACATTATACGTGTAGGTGGTGCTGTAGGCAAAATGTTTGGTTATAAATCTAACGGTCTGTACCAGGTAAATGAATTTGATTATAACCCTACAACTAAAGTTTATACCTTAAAAGCAGGGATTCCTTTTGACGCCAATAATGTACCAAAACCTGGCTTTTTAAAACTGGTTGATCAGACGGGTGACGGAAAAATAAATTCGGACGACAGGGTAGTGATCGGAAATGCAAATCCGAACTTTATCGGCGGCATGAACAATACCTTTTCTTACAAAGGTATTGACCTGAGTGTTTTCTTAAACTGGTCGTATGGCAACGATGTGTACAATGCCAATAAGCTGAACATGAGCCAGACCAACCTGGATTATAAAAATGCATTTGCTTATGTGGCCAACCGCTGGATGAGTATTGATGCTGCCGGTCAGCGCGTAACAGATCCGGTTGCTTTGGCTGCATTGAACGAAGGCAAAACCATACCGCTGTATAATGGTGCGGGCACGGGCTTAAGGCTTTACGACCAGATGATTGAAGATGGTTCCTTTCTGCGGATCAGTAATGTGAGCCTGGGTTATACCTTGCCAAAAGCTTGGTTGTCTAAAGTGAAAGTTTCGGGTGCAAGGATATATGTAACAGGATATAACCTGCACACCTTTACCAAATATTCAGGTTACGATCCGGAAGTAAGTACAGCGAACAGTACAGGACTTACCCCGGGAGTTGATTTTGGGGCCTATCCAAGAACCCGTTCTTTTGTTGCGGGTGTAAATGTTTCTTTTTAAATTCTAGACTGTAAGATCATGAACAAATATTTTAAAACTACTGCTATCAGAACTGTTAAATTAATGGTTGTAGCATCAGCAATATTGGTTATGCCTACTTCCTGCAAAAAATGGCTGGAGGAAAAACCTACTTCTTATTATGCTGCCGATACTTTTTTTAAGGATGCAAATGAAGCCAAAATGGCGGTGCTGGGCATATATGAATCGATGTCTAACAATAACACTTATGGTTTCTACATGTCATTGGTATTTGATATCGACAGTGATATTGCCCAGATGGACGGAACAGGTTTGAGCAATGATCCCCGTGTGGCTGCGCATTATGCAATGACGCCGGTACACATTTATGTAGCCGCATGCTGGCAGTTACTCTATAAAGGGATAGACAGGGCCAACCTGGTCATTGAAAGGATTCCGGAAATGGACCTGTACAAGAACGGCACGGATGCGCAGAAGAAAGATCTGGCACGTTTGCTGGCCGAAGCCAAATTTTTAAGGGGACAATATTATTTTGACCTGATCAGGTTATTTGGTGATGTGCCGATGAAACTGAAGCCTACAGCAGCTACAGATGACCTGCAACTGCCCAGAACTGATCGTGAGCTGGTGTACGACCAGGTGTTCAAAGACATGAACGAAGCGATTCCGGATTTGCCGTGGGCTTCCCAGAAGCCTGTGGATGAGCGGATTAGTAAAGGGGCGGCCAAGGGTATGCTGGCAAGGGCAGCGTTGTACAGGGCAGGTTATTCCTTAAGGGCAAATGAACTGATGGAGCGCCCGGCTAAGTACAAAGATTATTATGCCATCACTTTAAAGGAAACAAAGGAGGTTATGGAATCGGGAGAGCATGTACTGAACTCCAGCTATGAGCAGATTTTTAGAAACCACTGTAAACTGATCCTTGAACCTAAGGAAAGCATGTATGAAGTGGCCTTGTATAATCTTGATGGCGGTTTGGCAAACAGTGGTGTTATAGGCACCTGGAATGCCCCGGTAGCAGCTGATAAAAATCCTTACGGCAGGGCAAATTCTTTTTACAAAACCACTGCCTTATTCCAGAAAAGTTATGCAACTGGTGATTTGAGAAGAGATGTTGCGGTAGGAACCTATCAGCTGGACGTAAATGCGGCAAAGATAGAATTTACCGGTACCAACGACTCCAAGTGGGCGCCGGGTAAATGGAGACGCGACTGGCAGAATACCGGGCCTAAAGATTTAAACAATACAGACATCAACTGGACTTTATTGCGTTATTCCGATATTTTGTTAATGCGGGCCGAAGCAGAAAATGAAATAAACGAAGGGCCTAATAGTGATGCTTATCTTGCTGTAAACATGGTGCGCAGAAGGGGATTTGGTAAACCCCTGACTACGGTAAATGCTGCGGTCGATTTGCCTGCTGGTTTAAACAAAGATACATTTCTTGCCAAACTGCAAACAGAGCGTGCTTATGAACTCTGTTTTGAAGGCACCAGAAAATCTGACCTGATCAGGTGGAATATTTTAGGGCCAAGCTTAAGGGCTGCACAGGCAGCGCTTAAAGTTTACAGGGCTGCTTATCCTTATGTAGCTGGAACAAACTTTGTCGACAATAAGCATGAGCTTTACCCAATCCCTCAGGGAGAACGTGATTTAAACCCCAAGTTGTCCCAAAATCCTAAATACTAAAAATGGGTAAATTGAAATTAATTTTACCGGTTTTGTTTGCCGGTGCCACCTTAATGTCTTGCCAGCAGCCTAAACCTGCTGAAAGTGCCAAAAGGCCCAATATTGTGTTCATCATGACAGATGACCATACCATTCAGGCCATAAGCGCTTATGGCAGCAAATTGGTAAAAACGCCCAACCTGGACAGAATTGCCAACGAGGGTATGTTGTTTAACAACTGTTTTGTAACCAATGCAGTTTGCGGGCCATCCAGGGCTACTATCCTGACCGGAAAATATAGCCACCTGAATGGTTTAACAGACAATTCAAAGGTATTTGACAGTACTCAGGTTATTTATCCGCAGTTGTTAAAGAAAGCAGGGTACCAGACCGCAATGATTGGCAAGTGGCACCTGGGCTCAACACCAATGGGCTTTGACTATTACAGTATTTTGCCCAACCAGGGACAATATTATCAGCCTGAATTTATAGAAAACGGGCATCTGGTTAAAGAAAAAGGATATGTAACAGACCTCATCACCGATAAGGCCATCGGCTTCCTTGAAAAAAGGGACCATGATAAACCCTTTCTGATGATTTACCAGCACAAAGCACCGCACCGCAACTGGTTGCCGGCACCAAGACACCTGGGGATGTTTGACGATACGGTTTTTCCTGAACCTGCCAATTTACTGGATGATTTTAAGGGCAGGGGCAGGGCAGCAAAGGAGCAGCTGATGAACATTTCTACCGATATGTGGCCTGCATGGGACCTTAAAATGCTTTCTACAGCCCAGCTTGATTCTATGGCGAAACTACCTGTTTCCCCTAAGTTTAAAGATGCCAAGGGTGATGATTATCAACAGGCCAATGATCCTTCACTGGATAAAGCCCGTTTTTTTGAAGTGTACAACCGCATGACAGATGCTGAAAAGGTACAATGGAGAAAAGTATATGACAAACGCGTAGCCGAATTTAAAAGGCTGAACCCGAAAGGGGCCGACCTGGTGCGATGGAAATACCAGCAGTATATGCGCGATTATCTGGCCTGCGTGGTTTCGGTAGATGAAAATGTAGGCAGGCTGATGGATTACCTGAAAAAGATAGGGGAGCTGGACAATACCATTATTGTCTATACTTCCGATCAGGGCTTTTATTTGGGTGAGCATGGGTATTTCGACAAACGTTTTATGTACGATGAATCTTTCCGTACACCTTTAATGGTGAGGTATCCGCCTTCGGTTAAAGCCGGTTCAGTAAGTAATGCCTTTGCCATGAACCTCGATTTTGCACCAACTTTACTGGATTATGCAGGGGTAAAAATACCAGCCGATATGCAGGGCCTGTCGTTACGTCCGGTATTGGATAACGCAGGAAAATCGCCGGAAAACTGGCGCAAGGCTGTATATTATCATTATTATGAATTTCCAAGCTGGCACATGGTTAAAAGGCACTATGGCATCAGAACGGAGCGCTATAAACTGATCCATTTTTACAATGACATTGATGAATGGGAATTATACGATATGCAGAAAGATCCGCATGAGATGCAAAACCTGTATAACGATAAGGCCTATGAGCCGATTATTAAAGACCTGAAAGTGCAAATGAAAAAGCTGCAGGTACAATATAAAGATACGAATCCAACTGAAGCTTTATAAAATTGATAAAGATGAAATTTAACAAATTGAAATATTTCCCTGCAGCACTTTCAATGGTGCTGATATGGGCTTCCTGCACTTCGCCGGAAAAAAAAACGGATCGTCCGAATATCCTGATGATCATGTCCGATAACCAATCCTGGAACCACGTAGGGAGCTATGGTGATCAAACGGTACGCACGCCCAATATGGACCGGATTGCGAAAGAAGGGGTACGTTTTACCAATGCTTTTTGCAGTTCACCTTCCTGTACGCCCGCAAGGGCTGGAATGCTGACCGGACAGGATATATGGAGGTTAGAAGATGGGGGCAATTTATGGGGTGTTTTACCGGTTAAATATAAAGTATATCCGGATTTGCTGGAAGAAGCTGGCTATGCCATAGGTTTTCAGGGAAAAGGCTGGGGCCCGGGAAGCTTTGAGGCCAATAAACGCCCAAGAAATCCTGCAGGGAATGAGTTTAAAAGTTTTGGCGCATTTTTAAAAGATAAAAAAGAAGGTCCCTGGTGTTATTGGATCAGTAGTCATGAACCTCACCGTCCTTATGTGGAAGGTTCCGGCGAAAAAGCTGGTATCGATCCAAATAAAGTAAAAGTTCCTGCCTATTTGCCAGATCATATCAGTATAAGAAAAGACATTGCAGATTACTACGCTGCGGTTGAAACCTTTGATCGTGAACTGGGCGAGGCCCTTGACCAGTTGAAAGCAAGTGGTGAGCTGGACAATACGGTAATTGTGGTATGCAGTGACAACGGCTGGCAAATGCCGCGTGGACTGGCCAACTTGTACGATTTTGGTACACATGTGCCCCTGATCATTTCATGGCCAGGTAAGTTTAAACAGGATGTAGTTGCCGATAACCTGGTCACACTGAATGACCTTGCCCCAACATTCTTACAACTGGGTAAGGTACCTGTACCGGCCGATATGACGGGTAAAAGTTTATTGCCCATTGTTGAGGCAGGTAAAAAAGATGAAAAACCCCGGGATTATGTAGTACTGGGAAGAGAGCGTCATGCATTCGTTCGTCGGCATGGCCTTGGCTATCCTGGCAGGGCAATTCGTACTAAAGATTATCTTTACATTAAAAATTATGAACCAAATAGATGGCCGGCAGGTGATCCGCCGTTTTATGGAGACATTGATCCCTACATGTTCAACTGGCCGGGTGAAACCAAATATTACCTGATAGAACATAAAGATGATCCGAAAGTAAAGTCTTTCTTTGAACTGGGAATGGGCAAACGTCCGGCAGAAGAATTATTTGATATCAATAAAGATCCGGATGAATTACACAATCTGGCAGCACTTCCTGAATATCAAAAAATAAAACAGGAGCTTGTTGCTAAATTGCGTAATTATTTGGTAGCAACGAAAGATCCGAGAGAAACTAATGGTAATATACAGATCTGGGATACTGCTGCTTATTTTAGTGAAATAGATAAAACGCCAAAACCAAGTAAAGAGATGCAAAAGCGTTTTAAATTAGATTCCAGTTACAATTATTTGAAGTAAACATAACATGAAGATGTACAAATCGAAAGGCTGGTTGATAGCCATGCTTATACTTGCAGGTTTTGGAGATGCAGGGGCGCAAACCTCAAAAGTAGCAGCTTCCAGGCCTAACATCATTATCATCATGACAGATCAGCAAACAGCTGATGCCATGAGCAATGCTGGTAATAAGGACCTGCATACACCTGCAATGGATGTTTTGGCTGCAAACGGTACCCGTTTTACACGTGCCTATTGTGCCCAGCCGCTCTGTACACCTTCACGCTCCGCGATATTTAGCGGAAAAATGCCACATGAAACCGGCTTTACGGGGAATACACCGGAAAAGGACGGACAGTGGCCCGATTCTGTGCTGATGATGGGCAAAATATTTAAGGCAGGAGGCTATAAAACCGGCTACGTCGGAAAATGGCACCTGCCTGTTCCTGTTACTAAAGTAGCACAACATGGATTTGAGACTATTGAGAATACAGGTATGGGCGATTATACCGATGCAGTTACCCCATCGCAATGCGCCAACTTCATTAAAAAGAATAAAGACAACCCATTTTTACTGGTAGCATCCTTTTTGAACCCACACGATATTTGTGAATGGGCAAGGGGTGATAATTTGAAAATGGATGTTCTGGATGCAGCGCCGGATACAGCATTTTGTCCGAAATTACCTGCCAACTGGCCAATTCCGGCTTTTGAGCCTGCCATTGTAAGGGAACAGCAAAAGGTGAACCCGCGTACTTATCCTTCGGTAGGCTGGAACGAAAGCCAGTGGCGCAAATACCGCTGGGCCTATAACCGCCTGGTAGAGAAGGTAGACAATTATATGGCCATGGTATTGGGTTCGTTAAAAAAATATGGTATAGAAGACAATACCATCATCATCTTTACCAGCGATCATGGTGATGGTTATGCGGCACATGAGTGGAACCAGAAGCAGATTTTGTATGAGGAGGCTGCCAGGATACCTTTTATCATCTCGAAGATCGGACAATGGAAAGCCAGAACCGATGATCAGCTGGTTTGCAATGGCATCGATATTATCCCCACCATATGTGGCTTTGCCGGAATTGCTAAACCTGTTGGTTTAAAAGGCCTGGATTTAAGTAAACGTATTGCCAACCCTTCGGTTAAACTACGGGATACTTTAGTGATAGAAACCGATTTTGCTGATAACGAACTGTTGCTGGGTATTAAGGGCAGGGCAGTGATTACCAAAGATTTTAAATACATTGTTTATGACAAGGGGGAGATCCGGGAACAATTGTTTGACCTGGAAAAAGACGCAGGAGAAATGGATAACCTGGCTGTTAAACCCGCCTATAAAAAGAAATTGAATGAAATGCGCGCTTACCTGAAACTATGGTGTAAACAGCACCAGGATTCGTTTTATGCATTAAAAAAATAAATAGCAGGAGCGGGTTTGTATGATTTAAAATTAAAAATAAAGCTTATATTAAGCAGTATTTATGGTTTTTTGTCGGATGTGGTTAATTTTGACATGGGATTTAAACACAGGTTTTTTTAATGCTGACCGAATGAGGAGAGGTGCTTTATATTGTTATTTGTTGGTATTGCTGTTGGCAGCCAGATTGCCGGTACATGCCCAGACCAACCCTGATCAAAATGTAAAGCGTTATTTCAGAAGTATTTCTGTAGATAAGGGCTTGTCGCAAAGCACGGTTTTCGCCATTGTACAGGATACACTGGGATTTATGTGGATGGCCACCCAGGACGGACTTAATCGTTATGACGGGGAAACTTTTACAGTATACAGACCCTCCAAAGGCGATAAAAAAAGCATACAGTCGAATTACATCAGGAGCATTTATCTTGACCACAAGGGCTTGTTATGGGTTGGTGGTAACCAGGGTGTGAGCCGGTATGATTATGCGAGTAACAATTTTCAGAATTATAAGTTGCCAAGAAAGCCTGGCGAATGGTACATTTCATCTGTCATACAGGATGCGGATAAACTAATATGGGCCAGTTCCAGTGCGGGTGAACTGTTTTGTCTGGATCAACATACTGAGCAGTTCAAACAGGTTAATTTTGATGCATCTGCCTATGGCATTAAAAGTGTACGCCACCTGGCGCTGTTGAAAAACACGTTGCTGGTAGGCACAGATGTGGGACTGTTTAAAATGAACATGAAGAGCCGTAAACTGACTTCGTTTAATCTGGGCTCGGCTAAACCCATAAATGAACTTTTTATTGATGACCAGGTATTGTGGGTGGGAACAGAAGGCAACGGGTTGATCAAATATAACCTGACTACCGGCGACTGGCAAAATTACAGGCACCTGGTAACAACAGTAAATGGCAGTCTGGCCGATAATGACGTACGTGGCATCAGTAAAGATGCTCAGGGAAACCTCTGGTTGGGTACATTCAGGGGCCTTTCTATCCTCGACCCTAAGACCGGTATTTTTCAGAATTACTATCACCAGGCTTCTATTCCTTATACCCTGAGCCAGAATTCTGTACGTTTTGTATACCGTGATAAGCAAATGGGTATGTGGATGGGTACTTTTTACGGAGGCATAAACTATTACCATCAAAACGACATTAAATTTAACCTGCTCAATCAGAATACAGGTGGCTTATCCTTAAATGACCAGGTAGTTAACCTGATTAAAGAAGACAGTAAGGATAACTTTTGGATTGGTACAAATGATAAAGGACTGAACTACTGGGACCGCAAAGCCGGTACAATCAGGTATTATACTTATAAGGAATCTGATCCGAATTCACTGAGCTCGAACAATATCAAGTCGATTGCTTTTGATCAAAGTGGTAAACTATTGGTAGGTACACATAATGCGGGCTTAAATTACCTGGATCCGGTTACCGGAAAAAGTAAAGTTTTCAGACATGTGGCCAGTGATCCGAAAAGCATCACCGGCGATATGGTATATGCCCTTTTAAAAGATCATCAGAACAGGATCTGGGTAGGAACAAGGACGGGGCTGGATCAGTTTAATGTAGCCGATCAGTCTTTCTCACACATTTACATCGACAAGGCAGGCAAACGTTTAACTTCTGATGAGCTCACTTATTTGCTGGAAGATTCCAAAAAGAGGATCTGGATCGGTACAACAAATGGTGTGAACCTGTTTTATCCCGAAAACCTGTTGTTTGATCCTTTTCCGGGTGCAATGCTGAGCAACGATGTAGTGAGCTGTATTGCTGAAGACCATAAAAAACGGATCTGGGTAGGTACCAGGGACGGTTTAAATCTTTTTGATGAAAATACCCGTTCTTTTGTAACCTTTAATACCCGCAAGGATTTTCTTAAGGGTACCATTTATGGCATACAGCCAGATGATGATGGCTACCTTTGGATATCCACCAATAAAGGCCTGGTGAAATTTGACCCCGATACCCGTAAAATACAAATGTTCGACAACAAGGACGGCTTGCAAAACAACCAGTTTAATTTGTACGCTTTTTGTAAAGCCAATGATGGAATGATGCTTTTTGGTGGTATAAACGGGATATCTTATTTCTATCCCAGAACATTAGACCAGGCCCCGCTTAAGCTGAAGGTGACTTTTACCGGGTTGGAAGTGTTTAATAAAACAGTAGTTCCTGATGATGGTTATGGCATTTTGGACCAGCACATTGACCAGGCTGCCAAACTCACTTTTGGACATGAATTTAAGCAGTTCAGCATTTTCTTTAATGCTTTTAACTATATCTCACCCAACAGAACCAAATACCAGTATAAACTGGAGGGCTTTGATGCCGACTGGCAGTTAACAGATAATGTACCGAAGGCCAGTTATACCAATCTGCAACCTGGTAAATATATATTTCATGTAAAAGCGATTGGGCCGCTTGGGGAAAGCAGTGCAACGAAAAGCCTGGAGATAGTAGTGTTGCCACCCTGGTGGAACAGCAACTGGTTTTACCTGCTGGTTTGCCTGTTGGGGGCTGGAGCTGGTTATATTGTATATAGGGTGGTTTCTGAGCGTATCAGAACACTGCACCAGTTAAAGCTGGAAAGAATGGAAAGAGAAAAGGTCAATTCCATTAACCAGATGAAAATGGATTTCTTTACCAATGTATCTCATGAATTCAGGACACCACTTACCTTAATCCTGGCTCCGCTGGAAGAGATCATGAACAAGCCTGTAACAGATAAATCGTTGCGCAGGCACCATGAACTGATGCTGTTGAACGCAAAACGGTTGTATCACCTGGTCGATCAGTTGTTTGAATTCAAAAAGACAGAGCTGGGCACCAAGAAACTGAAAGTGAACCGGGCCGATATGGTGAGTTTTATTCATGAGGTTTATAGCTCTTTTAGTACGCTTTCTGCCAAAAACAAGATCAAATACACTTACAATTCCACCGAAGCACGACTGCCTTTTTATTTTGATAAGGATTCTATTGAAAAAATACTGTTCAACCTATTGTCCAACGCCTTTAAATATACGCCGGAGGCAGGATCTATAACAGTTGAACTGACCAGGAAGAACAATGATGCGGTGATTAAGGTAAGTGATACGGGTATAGGGATAGACATAAAACATCAGGATAGGATCTTTGACCGTTTTTATCAGGTGAGCGGAGCCGAAATGAACCTGGGCTCGGGGGTTGGACTGGCCTTTACCAAACGCCTGGTAGAATTGCACCATGGTACCATTACAGTAGAAAGTGCCCCCGGCAAGGGTAGTATGTTTATCGTTTCTATTCCACTTGCTGATGAGCAGTATGATGCGGATGAACACAGTGGAAGCCAGCATTATGAGCTGTCGGTTGAAAATGACGAGCAAGGAAATTTTGCTGAAGATGTGGCGTTTGAAAACCCCATAGCAGCAGATGACAGTCAGGAAAAAGAGAAGTTGCTGGTGGTAGATGACAATCCTGAAATTGTAGATTACCTTAAGAATTATTTCAGCAACATTTACCAGGTTAGCGTTGCCTACGATGGTAAAGAGGCACTGGGCCTGCTGGATGAGGAACAGGTAGACCTGATCATCTGTGATGTGATGATGCCAGAGCTGGATGGCATACATTTTTGCAAGAAGATCAAACAGAATATCCGGACCTGTCATATTCCGGTAGTGTTGCTTACAGCAAAAAATGAGACCAACCACCAGATCAAAGGGCTCGAAGTTGGGGCAGATGATTATGTAACGAAGCCTTTTTCTATCGCTTTACTGGAGGCCAAGCTGCAAAATATCAGTCGTTCCAGAAAGCGGCTGAAAGAGTATTATTCAAGTTCAACGGAGATTATTCCTGAAAATATTGCTTTTAATACACTTGATGAAGACTTCTTAAGGGAAGCCATTGCAATTATCGAGTCGCACATTACAGAATCAGATTTTTCAGTAGATAAATTCAGCAGGGAAATCGGCATGAGCCGTTCCAATTTGTATTTGAAGCTAAAAGCCATTACCGGTGAATCTGCAACTGATTTTATCAAAAGGATCCGCTTTAAAAAAGCGGTAGAACTGATGGAATCCAGACAATATACCATTGCACAGGTAGCCTACATGTCGGGCTTCAATTCTCCTTCCTATTTTTCGACGGCCTTTAAACAATATTACGATTGTATGCCTACAGAATATCTTGCAAAAAAGGATTTGGAAGGCAATTAACGGAGTTTAACACAAAACCTAAATCATAAAAGACAATATTGAAATCCTTTCCTAAGGTTTAGCCCTAATTTCGGTTTATAATAATTTGAAACCTTAGAAAAATTGGCACAATCTTACGCAATCGGAATTGATGTTGGCGGCTCATCTTTAAAATGCGGCCTGGTAAATGAAATGGGAGAGGTCATCTATTCCTTTTTATTTCCACTAAACAATGTTTTAACAGAAGGGGAGGTCATAGCCCTGATCAACGCGGCCATACGTAAGTGTGTGGAGCATGCCCCCGCACAGGTAATTGGTGTTGGTATTGGTTTTCCGGGCATTGTTGACCAAAATGTAGTTATTGGCGGAGCAGATAACCTGCCCGGCTTTGAAAACCTAGACCTGGGCAGGATCATTGCCGGCTCTACCAGTTTAAACGTGGTGATAGACAATGATGCAAATATGATGGGTTGGGGAGAACTGATCTATGGTTCCGCCGGCAATTGTACGGATGTGGTTTTTATTACCGTAGGAACGGGGATAGGTGGCGGACTGATCATCAATGGAAAACTTTACGGCGGGTATAAAAACAGGGGCACAGAACTGGGACATATTACCATACAGCACGGAGGTACCAGGTGTTCCTGCGGTTCTTCCGGTTGCTTTGAAGCTTATGCTTCTGTAGCTGCATTAATTAATGATTATGCTGAGCTTCATGGAACAGATGCAGAAGGCATTACAGGTAAAATGATTGTAGATAAATACCGGGCTAATGAAGTACAGGCAATTGAAGTGATGGAAAAACATTTCGACTATATGGCCACAGGCATTGCCAGCTTTGTCAATGTGTTTAGTCCGCAAAAAGTAGTTATTGGTGGCGGCATCAGCGAGTCGGGCGATTTTTATATTGAAGAGATCAAAAGGAGAGTTTTGGAAATAGCTATGCCCGGCACAGTTCAATATACCCGTATTGTGGCCGCAAAATTAGGCAATCAGGCCGGTTTGCTGGGCTGTGCGGCAAGGGTATTCTCAAAATTTAAATAATTTAACAGAATTTATATGCAGCGTAATAATTTTTTAGTTGGTGTTATTTTACTGATCTGGTTTGTCATTTCATTTGTTACCAATATTTTGGGGCCATTGATGCCAATCATTATCCAGACTTATAAGCTGAGCTTAACGATGGCAGCTTTTTTGCCGTTCTCCTTTTTCCTGGCTTATGGTATTATGTCCATCCCCTCGGGTATCATGATAGAAAAGATCGGTGAGAAAAAATCCATGCTCATCGCTTTTTCGCTGAACTTTATTGGTGCCATATCCTTTGGCCTGTATCCGCAATATGGCATTGCGTTAGGATCACTGTTTATTATTGGAATGGGAATGGCTATGCTCCAGGTCATCATTAACCCGCTGATGCGTACTGCAGGGGGTGAAGAAAATTTTGCTTTCTTTTCTGTGCTGGGGCAACTGGTATTTGGACTGGCCTCTTTTGTAAGCCCCTTTGTATTTTCCTATTTGCTCACTGCACTTACTGCCCATCCCATTGAAAACCCTTTAGTTGGGGTATTGGCTGGCCTTGTTAAAGATGGTTTGTCCTGGACAGCCCTTTACTGGCTGTTTAGCTTTATCTTTTTATTGATCCTGCTGCTGCTTTCTTTTATCAGCATGCCTGCGGTAGAACTGAAAGAAGATGAAAAAACTGGTGCTGGCAGTGTTTATTTAGGACTGTTAAAGAATAAGGACGTTGTACTTTTCTTTATCGGTATTGTGGCTTATGTAGGTACGGAACAGGCCCTGGCCAACTGGATGTCTGAATTTTTAAGAACTTATCACGGAGTTGATCCCAATAAAGATGGCGCCCAGGTAGTAGCATGGTTCTGGGGTTTAATGTCATTGGGCTGTTTACTTGGTCTGGCGCTCTTAAAGCTTTGGGATTCCAAACTCATTCTTAAAATGGCGACAGTAATTTCCATTGTGGTGGTTTCACTGGCTTTATTTGGCAGTAAAGAACTGGCTTTATATTCATTTCCGGCAGCAGGTTTTTTTATCTCGGTTATGTTCTCCATTATTTTTTCGCTGGCTTTAAATTCGGTTTCGCAGCATCATGGTTCATTTTCAGGAATTTTGTGTTCAGGTATTTTTGGAGGGGCATTGGTACCCCTGATCATTGGTGCGCTCGGAGATCTGATCGGTTTGCGTTTTGCACTGGTGTTCCTGTACTTTACACTAGGTTATATTTTGTTCCTGGCCTACTATGCAAAACCAATGATCAATAACAAAACGGTAAAGTTAAAAGAGCTTTTTTAAAAGGTTGATGGCATTTCAATAGGATAAGCCAGTTCACGCTTGGCCTCATTGATTACAAAATAGCTCCTTAGTGAACCTACATGTGAAAGTTTTGCCAGGCGTTCTACCAGAAATTCATTGTACGAAGTCATATCGCGCACCACTATTTTTAAGTTAAAATCGAAAGATCCTGTCATGTGGTAGCATTCCATAACTTCGGAAAATTTTGAAGCTTCATACTGGAAGGCCTTAAGTGAATCTGTAGTATGTTCATTCAATTGCACATGGGTGAAGGCAATCAGGAATTCACCCATTTTTTTTCTGTTGATGAGCGTCATGGTACCGGTTATATAACCCAGCTTTTTTAATTTGTCTACCCTGTCGTAAATCGTATTGCTGGCTTTGTGCAGCTTAAGCGCAAGTTGTTTATTGGTTAACTTCGCATCTGTTTGAAGTAAACGCAAAATTTGCAGATCAACCTGATCCAAAGTGTTTGTATTCATATTGATGTTTAAGCTAAAGTTGGTCCGTTCAGGTGGTTAACCTGCGCAAAGAAAATGTATTTCATTCAGATTTTCAAATACTTACAGGTAATTTTGTGTATGCGGATAATATTTTATTATGAAGAAATATTATTTGGTGAAGTTGTTTATATATGATAATATTTCCGGTTTTTACAGATTAATTGCCCATAAAAAAGCTGCCTGAATTTTCAGGCAGCTGCTTAAAGAAATCTATTTTGGGGGACTACTTCTTTTTAAGTGTAAGTTCTGTTGTGTATGCCCTGCATTTGACGTCATATAACAGCTTTTTTACAGTAAGAAATAGCTGATGATAATATCCTATAGTATTTTGGGGAAATGCTACAGGAAAGACTATGGGCTGCCTGCTATATTTGAAATTCGCATAGTTTAACCAAATATATCCTGAACTTTTTGAAGCTTCAGGCCTTCTGAAATCTGTAGTAAATGAGAAATTTCCACATTTTTATTTTTATATGTCTTTCGCTTTTTAGCCATGCTGAATCGCATGCTGCCAGAGTTGATAAAAAAAGCAAGCTCACCATTGTCATTCCCATTCAAAACAGTTCAAGGATTAAATTCGGTGCGGGTAAATTAGCAAGTGCTTTGAATTTAATTGGTTATGATGTTAATATTGTACAAAGAGACAAAGCTCCGGCCACAAAAAATGTAATCGTTATCGGTACAAAAAACGATAAGCTGTTAAACAGTTTGGCTGCGGCTATGAACGCTACTGGTACACAGGCCGGAAAAGAGGGGTTCAGCATCACTTATGCTAAAAACAGAAACCTGGTTATTGAGGGTACTGATCCTTCCGGAGCTTTATACGGTTGTATGGAGCTGGCTGATGAAATAAAAAATACAGGTAAACTACCTGAAAAGATTGCCCTTACAGATCAGCCGGAAATGGTATTGCGCGGAACCTGTATCGGACTCCAGAAACCCGACTATCTGCCGGGCAGGGATGTTTACGAATATCCTTATACCCCGGAAACATTCCCCTGGTTTTATGATAAAGCACTTTGGATCCAGTATCTGGATATGATGGTAGAGAACCGATACAATTCACTTTACCTCTGGAACGGTCACCCTTTTGCCTCATTGGTAAGGTTAAAAGATTATCCTTATGCAGTGGAGGTAGACGATGTTACTTTTAAGAAAAATGAAGAAATGTTCCGGTTTCTGACTGAAGAAGCGGATAAACGTGGCATTTGGGTAATCCAGATGTTTTACAATATCATTATCCCTAAACCTTTTGCCGAAAAACACCACCTCAAAACGCAGGACCGTAACAGGCCGATTATTCCTCTTATAGCCGATTATACCCGCAAATCTATTGCCGCCTTTGTAGAGAAATATCCGAATGTGGGTTTACTGGTGGCCTTGGGCGAAGCTATGGAAGGCGTAGGGCAGGACGATGTGGACTGGTTTACGAAAACCATTATTCCGGGGGTAAAAGATGGCTTAAAGGCTGCGGGTATTAAAAATGAACCACCAATTGTATTGAGGGCCCATGATACCGATGCACCCAGGGTAATGACCGCTTCCTTACCTCTGTATAAAAATTTATATACAGAAAATAAGTTTAACGGAGAGGCGCTTACCACTTATGAGCCCCGGGGAAGCTGGGCAGCGCTTCACAGAAAATTAAGTGCTGTTGCTCCGGTACATATTGCAAATGTACATATCCTGGCCAATCTGGAACCTTTCAGGTATGGGTCTGCCAATTTTATCCAGAAATCTGTACAGGCAATGGATAAAATATATGGGGCAAAAGGACTGCACCTTTACCCGCAATCGGGTTATTGGGACTGGCCATACACAGCTGATAAGATCAGCCCCAGGCAGTTGCAGGTTGACAGGGACTGGATCTGGTACAAGGAATGGGGCAGATATGCCTGGAATTCCAAAAGGGACAGAAATGAGGAAATTGATTACTGGGGAAAGGAGCTTGCTGGTAAATATGGCACTGACCTGGCCAGTGGTAAAGCCATCCTGAACGCATATGAAGAATCAGGAGAAATTTCTCCTAAACTGTTGCGCCGCTACGGGATTACCGATGGCAACAGGCAGACTTTAACACTGGGGATGCTGATGACCCAGCTGATCAATCCTTACCGTTATGGTTTATTTACCTTAATGTATGAGTCTGAAGCCCCGGAAGGAGAGATGATCATTGAGTACGCAGAGAAAGAATGGAAAAAACAAGGCCATATTGGAGAAACCCCTGTTCAGATTGCCAAAGAAGTGGTGGTACATGGACAGCAGGCCCTTGCAGCTATAAATGCAGCGGCAGCAACAGTTACCCGTGATACCGCAGAATTTAGAAGGCTCAAAAATGATATGTACTGCTACAATGCCATGGCCAATTTTTATGCAGAAAAGGTTAAATCGGCACTATGGGTGTTACGCTATAAATATTCAAACGATGTATCCGACCTGGAAAAGGCCCTGCCCCTTTTAGAAAAGAGCGTAAGTTATTATGCTGATTTGGTTAAACTAACAGAAAATGATTACCTGTATGCCAATAGTATGCAAACCAAACAGCGTAAAATACCTATGCGTGGCGTTGATAAAACTTTTATCCACTGGAAAGAGATGTTGCCGGTTTTTACGAAAGAACTGGACCATTTTAAAAAAAGCATAGATTCTTTGAAATCGGCAGGCAAGGGGAAAGCGATTGTATTACAGCCTTTTAAAAATGCAGCGGTTAAAATACTGTCGGACCAGGGAACTTATGTTATTGGCAGGGATGCGGTGGTATTTACAGATTCAGCAGCTAAAATAAAGGATTTCACGACACAGCTGAAGGGGCTTAAGGCTGTAAAAATGGCTAAAACAGAACAGCTAAAAACGGGTACTACACTGAAGTTCAGTAATACCGTCCCGGTAAAGGTTTTGGTAGGTTTTTTTAATAAAAAAGGCCCCTCATACCTTAAAGCTCCTGAACTCGAAACCGATGCCAGTGCAAACAATTACGGGCAATCGGAGATAAAGATTTCCAATGCCCTGGTTGTGGCGGGTTACCCGCCTGTCAATGTACATGCTTATACTTTTGAAGCCGGAACAAATACTTTAACTTTAGGAAAGGGCGAATGTCTGATCCTTGGCTTTATCACTGAAAAGCAGGAAATGAGGATCTATAATGCGGGACTTGACGGGCAAGGGAAAGACATTGACTGGTTATTTGAATAATGATGAACAGAAAGAATTTTATACTCATGGCATTGTTCCTGTTTTTTACAGGAGTTGCTGCTGCGCAGTTGCCTGCAGGTACGGCCAAACTTAAAAAGTACGTAACCTTTTTTAATTCCATTGATGAAGAAGCAGTGAAAAACTTTGTGCCCAATGCTGCGGCATTCGACTGGCTGGCACAAAATATTCCCTTGCTGGAGTGTCCGGATGAAGTATTGGAACAAAACTATTATTACCGGTGGTGGTCTTTCCGTAAGCATCTGGTAAAAACACCTGAAGGCTTTATCTTTACCGAGTTTATTGAGCCTGTTAACCATGCAGGCAAATACAATTCTATCAGCTGTGCACTTGGGCACCATATTTATGAAGGGCGATGGTTAAAGAACACGGAATATTTAAAAGAATATATAGATTTCTGGCTGTACCATGCCGATGTTGGTCAAAGCAAACCGCGCTTTCACCAGTTTAGCAGCTGGCTGGATGATGCAGTGTACCAGAACTACCTGGTAACACCGGATGCAGCGCATTTGAAACGCATATTGCCTGCCCTGGATGCTGATTATGCCAAATGGGAAAAAGAAAGACAAGTAAAAAGCGGCCTGTTCTGGCAGTTTGATGTCAGGGACGGAATGGAAGAGTCGGTAAGCGGGTCACGGAAAGATGAGAACCGCAGGCCTACCATCAGCAGTTATATGTATGGAAATGCAAAGGCCCTGGCCAATATTGCCGCAATTACAGGAGATAAAGCATTAACGGAAAAATATATTGTTAAAGCTGCACAGCTTAAAAAACTGGTGCAGGATAGCCTGTGGGACAGTAAAGGCAGTTTTTTTAAAACGAGGCACCCTAACGGAAAACTTGCTGTTGCGCGTGAGGCCATTGGCTTTGTGCCATGGGATTTCAATTTACCTGCCGATCAGCCAGTATATGCCAGGGCATGGGACCAGTTGCTGGATACTGCCGGGTTTAAAGCTCCCTGGGGCCTGACCACTGCCGAAAGGAGAGAACCTACATTCAGGACAAGGGGATCCGGCCATAGCTGCGAATGGGACGGTGCCTTATGGCCTTTTGCCAGTTCGCAAACTTTAAAAGGACTGGCAAATTTGCTTACCAATTATAAAAACCACGGTAAAATGACGGCAACTGTTTTTTATGATGAACTACATCAATATGCGCTTTCTCATCAGAAAAATGGTAAACCTTATCTGGGCGAATACCAGGATGAAAAGAATGGGGAATGGCTGAAAGGGGATAACCCAAGGAGCAGTTTCTATAACCATTCTACTTTTTGCGATCTGGTGATCAACGACCTGATTGGCATTAAACCAAGGGCTGATCAGGCTGTAGGCTTCCAGCCACTGATCCCTGAAGGGAAGTGGGACTGGTTTTTACTGGATAACCTCAGTTATCACGGCAAAACATTGCAGCTGCGCTGGGACAAGACCGGTAAAAAATACAATAAGGGCAAAGGATTGTACATCTATGCCAATGGAAAAGAAATTTATCGTGCTGCAAACTTAAAACCTGCAGTAATTAAAATGAAATGATCATCAAGAAAATAGCCGAAATGAAGTTTTATAGCCCTTGCCCTGTATTTAAGATAATCGTTGTCCTTTTTACTTGCCTGCTAAGCTTTGGTTTAAGTTCCAATGCACAATCCTATTACAATGTATTGAAATATGGAGCAAGGAACGACAGCAGCAAACTCGCAACCCAGGCCATTAAAAAAGCGATTGATGCGGCTTCAAAAGCGGGTGGCGGAACGGTTTATTTTCCTGCGGGAAAATACCTTACAGGGGCTATTCACCTGAAAAGTAACATTACCATTTTTATTGACGCAGGGGCGGAACTACATTTCAGTGATAATTTTGATGATTATTTGCCGATGGTAAAAAGCAGGTATGAAGGGGTGGATGTGACTAGCTTTTCGCCTTTATTTTATGCTTATAAAGCTGAAAATATTGCCATTACCGGGCGTGGTATTATAGATGGCCATGGTAAAAAATGGTGGGATTTTGTAGAAGGGTATAAAGCAGACCAGCCACGTTCTAAATGGCAATATATGTTCGACGACCTGAACAGGGAGATCTTATTGCCGGATGATCCGAAGCAGATGAAAAGGGGCTTCCTGCGTCCGCCATTTATTCAGACCATGTACTGTAAAAATGTATTTATTGAAGGGATAACCATTCGCAATTCCCCATTCTGGACGGTTAATCCGGAGTTTTGTGAAAATGTAACCATACATGCGGTAACTATCAATAACCCGGGTTCTTTTGCACCAAATACAGATGGGATTAATCCTGAATCCTGTAACAATGTACACATCTCCAATTGCCATATCAGTGTGGGTGATGACTGTATTACCATTAAATCGGGCAAGGATGCACCGGGCCGGAAAATGGCAGCGCCGGCACAGAATTATACCATTACCAATTGCACCATGTTATCGGGCCATGGCGGTGTAGTGATAGGCAGTGAAATGTCTGGTGATGTACGAAAGATCAGCATTTCCAATTGTGTATTCGATGGAACAGACCGCGGGATCCGTATTAAATCTGCACGCGGCAGGGGTGGCATAGTCGAAGAGATCAGGGTAGACAACATCATCATGAAGAATATAAAACAACAGGCAATTGTGCTCGATCTGCAGTATGCTAAAACAACATTAGAACCGGTTTCCGAACGTACGCCAAGGTTCAGGAACATTCATTTCAGCAACATTACCGGCCAGGTAAATGAGGCTGCCTATTTAAACGGACTGGAAGAAATGCCCATAGAAAATATCAGTTTTAATGACATCAATATGGAGGCAAAAACAGGTTTAGACATCAGGAATGCCAGCCGTATCGCATTCCATAACGTAGAGGTAAATACAGAAATAGGACCGGCTGTTAAAGCTGAAAATGTTTCTGCACTGACTATAAACGGTTTAAAAAGTTATACACCACATGCAAATGCAGCTGTAATTACGCTTAAAGATATAAATGATGCCTTTATTTACAACGCTTTCCCGGCTGCAGGAACAGATATGTACCTGAAAATCAGTGGAGAAAAAACTAAAAATATCACGCTGGGAAACAATAACTTTAAGCATGTAAAAACTCCTGTGGTAACGGAAGGGAAAGTTACAGACGCAGTACGGGTTATTTCGGGGGATACCATTAAATAATTTTAATCTGTATCATTATGATCCATCTGTTAAAAAACCAGATATCCGCAGTATTGCTGGCGGGTTTTGGTATAACCAGTTTTACAGCCCTTGCCCAGCAACCTGCTTACCAGCTCTGGTACACTAAACCTGCGGAAAAATGGACGGATGCCCTTCCAATCGGGAATGGTCGTTTGGGTGCCATGATTTTTGCAGGGGTAGAAAAAGATCACATTCAGTTTAACGAAGAGACTTTATGGACGGGCGGTCCAAGAGATTATAACCATAAAGGTGCTGCAGCTTACCTGCCGCAGATCAGGCAATTGCTTTTTGAAGGTAACCAGCAGGAGGCCGAAAAGCTGGCTGCTGAGAAATTTATGGGCAGCATGAGTGGGGCGGGCGACCGGACCAAATGGGTTGGCGACATGAAGGCTTTAAAGGGATTGCAAGGCAATCCGGCGCTTGAAAACTACGACGATCAATCCTGGAAAAGCATTAAGGTACCCAGTTATGAAGGCTGGGAAGCTGTGGGACTCTCGGGCCTGGATGGGGCAGTATGGTTCCGCACGACGTTCGAGGCTCCGCCCAACTGGCAGGGCAAAGACCTGGTGCTCGACCTGAACCGTATCCGTGATCAGGACCTGACTTATGTAAATGGTACCCTGATCGGCAATACCGATGGTACCGAACCCAGAAAGTATACCATACCGGCCAAACTGCTTAAACCTGGAAAAAATACCATTGCTATACAGGTACTCAATTATTTTGATAAAGGTGGACTGGCAGGTTATAAAGATACAAGCAAAGCCATTGCGGTCTATCCGAAGGATGCACCGGGAAATGGAGTGTCGCTGGTTAAAGAATGGAAATATAAGGTGCAGAATGATGAACCGCCGCTGGTTCCTCAGTTTCAGGCCAGTTACCAGCCATTTGGCGACCTGTACCTGAACTTTAAAACCGAAAATGAAGCGGTTACAAATTATAAAAGGAAACTGGACCTGAACACAGCAGTTGCCAGTACCACCTACACCTTAAAGGGCATAAACTATCTGCGGGAATATCTTGCTTCGCAACCCGATCAGGCAATTGTGATACGTTTAACGGCCGATAAAAAAGGAAGCATCAGTTTTGATGCCCTTTTGGGAAGTCCGCATAAGTACTCAGGAGTTAAGAAAATAAATGCCAATACCATTGCACTTTCTTTAAAGGTGAGGGATGGCGTGCTAAAGGGCGAAAGCCGCCTGCAAGCCATCATTACTAAAGGAAAGTTACTGGTTACGGCCAATAAGATCAGTATTGTTGCTGCGGATGCCGTAACACTTTACCTTACGGCCGGTACCAGCTTTGTAAACGACAAAGATGTTTCGGGCAATCCAGCCAGTGCAGCTGTTAAAGCACTGACCGGCTTAAATGGAAAGAGCTATGCCCAGGTTAAAGCGGCACACATCAAAGAATACCAGAAATACTATACTGCTTTTTCAGTCAGTTTTGGGCCCGACAGTAAAGCAAGCTTGCCAACAGACGAACGGATAGAACAGTTTTCGGACGGGAATGACCCCGCTTTTGCCGCCTTATTTATGCAATATGGCAGGTACCTGTTAATTTCCAGTTCCCGGCCGGGAACGCAGCCCGCAAACCTGCAGGGCATCTGGAATGAGCTGCTTACCCCACCATGGGGCAGTAAATATACCACCAACATTAACCTCGAAATGAATTACTGGCCAACGGGGGTATTGAACCTGTCTGCAATGGCCGAACCCCTGATCCGGAAAATAAATGCGCTGGCAAAAAACGGGGAAGTAACAGCTAAAGTGCATTACAATGCTAAGGGTTGGGTATTGCACCACAATACAGACCTCTGGAATGGTACAGCCCCTATTAATGCCTCAAATCATGGGATATGGGTGTCTGGCGCAGGATGGCTCAGTCAGCACCTATGGGAACATTACCTTTTCACACAGGACCTAAATTTCCTTAAAAATGAAGCCTATCCGGTAATGAAACAGGCAGCCGTTTTCTTTAACGACTTTTTAATTAAAGATCCCAAAACAGGCTGGCTGATCAGTACACCATCTAATTCTCCTGAAAATGGGGGACTCGTAGCCGGGCCCACTATGGACCATCAGATCATCCGTACCCTCTTTAGGAACTGCATTGCTGCAACAGCGCTTTTGGGCGTTGATGCTGATTTTAAAAAAACACTGGAGCAAAAAATAACGTTGATAGCACCAAATCAGATTGGTAAATATGGTCAGCTACAGGAATGGCTGGAAGATAAAGATGATACCACCAATAAACACCGCCATGTTTCGCATTTATGGGGCGTACATCCGGGCAATGACATTACCTGGGATACACCCGACATGATGAAGGCAGCCAGGCAGTCGTTAATTTACCGTGGCGATGAAGGTACAGGCTGGAGCCTGGCCTGGAAAATCAATTTCTGGGCACGGTTTAAGGACGGTAACCATGCCATGAAAATGGTTAAAATGCTGATCAGCCCCGCGGCAAAGGGTGGTGGAGCTTACATCAACCTGTTTGATGCACACCCACCTTTCCAGATTGACGGCAATTTTGGGGGAGCCGCAGGCATTGCAGAAATGCTGCTGCAAAGCCATACCCAGTTTGTGGAACTGTTGCCGGCCTTACCAGCAGATTTGCCGGAAGGTGAGGTAAAAGGAATTTGTGCACGCGGGGGCTTTGTATTGAACTTTAAATGGAAAGATGGTGCATTAAGCGCAGTCGAGGTCTATTCAAAAACAGGTGGTGTTTGTTTACTGCGCTACGGAAATAAGATTACCAGTATTGCCACTCAGCGAGGGGCAAGCTATAAATTTAACGGAGATTTAGAGAAATTATGAGTAGAAGAAGTGCTGTGGCCTTTCTGATTTGTATGCTGACAAGCTTTACAGTTTTTTCACAAACAGGCCAGCGCAAAAGCATCGCATTGAACCAGGGATGGCAAAGTATTGCAGATGATACGAATATCAACGCATACAAAGGATTTGAAGCTGTAGGTTTTAACGATAAAAGCTGGAAAACGGTAGATGTTCCGCACAACTGGGACCAGTATGAGGGTTATCGCCGCATGCTGCATGGCAACAGGCATGGCTATGCATGGTACCGCAAAACTTTTGTCAGTAAAGCACAGAAAGCAGGTAAACGGTTTTTCTTATATTTTGAGGGCGTAAGTTCTTATGCCACCGTATGGCTGAACGGGAAAAAAGTAGGTTACCATGCGGGTGGGCGTACCACCTTTACACTGGATGTAACGGAAGCGATTAAACTGAATAGCCAGCCCAATGTGCTGGCGGTGCGTGCAGACCATCCGGCCAATATCCGTGATTTACCCTGGGTAGACGGCGGCTGTTCAACGGAACGTGGTTTTTCTGAGGGTTCGCAGCCGATGGGTATTTTCAGACCGGTACAGCTGCTGATCACCAGCGATGTCAGGATTGAACCTTTTGGTGTACATATCTGGAACAACGATCAGGTTTCTGAAAAATCGGCATTGCTGAACTTTGAAACTACTTTAAAAAATTACAGCCTGCAAAGTAGGGACATTACTATTGTACATACACTTTTAGATCAGGCCGGCCACAAGGTTAAAGAATTTAGCCGTTCGGCCAAACTCTCCGGAAAAACAACCTTCAGTTTTACACAAAAGGACAATGAAATCAGCAATCCTAAGCTTTGGTCTTTGGAAAATCCATATTTATATACGCTCAGGACGGCTGTTATTGAAAATG
Organism: Pedobacter heparinus DSM 2366; assembly: GCF_000023825.1. Lineage (NCBI taxonomy): Bacteria > Pseudomonadati > Bacteroidota > Sphingobacteriia > Sphingobacteriales > Sphingobacteriaceae > Pedobacter > Pedobacter heparinus. The sequence continues at coordinate 3,338,453 of NC_013061.1, read as the reverse complement.
GAAAAGTAATAGACCAGGTAGACAACCCTTATGGCATCCGTTGGATCAGCTGGCCTGTAGGTGAAAATCCGGCAGATGCGAGACGGTTCTTATTAAATGGTAAACCTGTTTTTATCAATGGAGTAGCCGAATATGAGCACCTGATCGGACAAAGCCATGCTTTCAGTAATGAGCAGATCCGTTCGCGCGTGATGCAGATCAAAGCAGCGGGTTTCAATGCTTTTCGTGATGCACACCAACCGCATAACCTGCTTTATCAGGAATACTGGGATAAGCTTGGCATTTTGTCCTGGACCCAAATGGCAGCACACATCTGGTACGATACCCCGGAATTCAGAAAAAACTTTAAAAATTTGCTTACAGACTGGGTTAAAGAACGCAGGAACAGCCCATCAGTTGTGTTGTGGGGACTGGAAAATGAAAGCACCCTGCCCGAAGATTTTGCCAGGGAATGTACAGAGCTGATCCGACGGCTGGATCCAACGGCTTCTTCACAAAGAAAAGTAACCACCTGTAACGGTGGTAAAGGAACAGACTGGGATGTGCCGCAAAACTGGACCGGTACCTATGGTGGTGATCCATTAACCTATGCAGAAGATGTGCAGCGGCAGGTCCTGATAGGAGAGTATGGAGCATGGCGCACACTTGATTTACATACAGAAGGGCCTTTTATGCAAAAGGGCCAGTATAGTGAAAACAATATGACCCAGCTGATGGAAACCAAGGTACGTTTGGCCGAATCTGTAAAAGATAAAACAGCCGGACATTACTTCTGGCTATTCAGTTCGCACGATAATCCGGGCAGGGTACAGGGAGGAGAAGGTTTAAGGGAACTGGACAGAGTAGGGCCTGTAAATTATAAAGGCCTGTTTACCCCCTGGGAAGAACCTCTGGATGTATTTTATATGTTCAGGGCCAATTATGCCCCAAAGGAAACGGAACCTATGGTGTATATCGTATCGCATACCTGGCCCGAAAGGTGGTTGAAACCCGGCAAAAAGGATAGCATTACCATTTACTCCAATTGCGATGAGGTGGAGTTGTTTAATGATGTAAATGCCATTTCACTGGGTAAAAGAAAACGTGCTGGTACAGGTACCCATTTTCAGTGGGATGCGGTTGATGTACAATACAATGTACTTTATGCCATTGGCTATGTAAATGGTAAAGCAGTGGCCAAAGATTATATTGTGTTAAATAATTTGCCTAAATCACCTCATTTTGAGGAGTTCAATAAGGGGGCTGAAAATATAACTAAACCCGCGGCAGGATACCAGTACCTGTACCGTATCAATTGCGGCGGACCCGAGTATAAAGACCAGAACGGACAATTATGGTCGCCCGACCGTGCTTTGACCAAAGGTGGTTTTGGTTCGGTATCCTGGACAGCTGGTTTTCCTGGTATGCCGGTTTTTTTTGCCAGTCAGCGCCGTACCTTCGATCCCGTCAAAGGAACTGCAGACTGGCCGCTGTTCCAGTCTTTCCGTTACGGCAGGGACCAGCTTTCTTACCATTTTCCTGTACCTGACGGTGAATACCTGGTAGAACTTTATTTTATTGAGCCCTGGCTGGGTACAGGCGGTGGAATGGACGCAAAGGGGATGCGTTTGTTTGATGTGGCGATCAATGGAAATACCTTATTGAAGGATGTGGACATCTGGGCGGCGGCCGGACACGATGCTGCATTAAAAAAGACAGTTAAAGCCAGGGTTAAAGGCGGAACATTGCTGCTCTCTTTCCCCCGGGTAAAATCCGGGCAAGCCCTTATTTCTGCAATAGCTGTTGCATCGGCAAATAAAAATATTATTCCCGCTAAACAGAGCAATGCTATTATTGAACCTTTAAAAGCTATACAGATATCCACCTGGATGGATCTGGGCGATCAGCAATATAGCGATGGGCAAACAGCTTTTACCAGTCTGCCATCTGCCCTGTACGGAGCAGAATGGATCCGGACAGCAGGGCAATCGGCCATTGCCGAAGCATTTAAGGTTTCCGGTGATGCAGATGTATATGTAGCAGCAGATGCTGTAGCCCAGCTCGACTGGCTGCAGGGGTATGAAGATACCAAAAGCACAATCACAAACAATGCAGGTACCACATTTAAAGTGTACCGCAAACATGCTGTAAAAGGAGAGCATATTGTACCTGGACCAAAAGCAGCGAATACAAGTATGTATACCCTGGCAGTTTTACCGAAAACCAATATGCAGCCGGCTTACGACCTGAAAGCGGTAACCAGCTACAAAGCTGCAGATGCAGCTTTAAAAGGAGAAGGTCTGGTTAAGGAAATATTGATGGAAAAGGAACGTGTTACCTTTAAAAAGCCCTCGGGCGACGTTTTGGAATTTACCATCAGTGTTGGCGTTGCCGATACCTATTCGCTTACCGTTAAATACCATAACCCTTTTGAACATACACTGAAAGGAAAAATAGAAGTTTTGACCATGGATGGAACCGTGCTGAAACCGGCAGAAACCATTGCATTCAGCCCCGCAAAAAAAGGCAAATGGAATTACTTTAGTATCAATACCGGTACCATGATCAATGCAGGTACCTATAAGGTACGCCTGATTGCAGAAGATGCAGCAGGGCTTAGCATTGATGCGGTTGATGTACAATAATCTGATTATTTATAAAATAACCAGATGAAATAAGATAAGATATTATAACATATAGCGAAAATATTATATTAATATAGATACCGGCAAGTAGATATTTGCTTTAACCAATTTATAAATCAGCCAATCGCCAAAATGAAGGGTCTCCCTATTTTCGATCTTGTTATAATTGTCATTTACCTTATCGGAATGATATTGGTAGGGATTTATTTTTCCCGCAACAACAAAAACTCTGACCAGTTTACCAAGGCCTCGGGCCTGATACCTGGATGGGCCATCGGCTTGTCCATTTATGCTACCTTTTTGAGCAGCAATACTTTTTTAGGCGTGCCGGGCAAAGCTTTTGGCAGCAACTGGAATGCCTTTGTCTTTAGCCTTTCCATGCCGCTGGCCGCCTGGGTGGCTTCAAAATACTTTGTACCTTTTTACCGAAGTACAGGCGAAATCTCTGCTTACACACATTTGGAACATCGTTTTGGCGCATGGGCACGCACTTATGCCGTAGTTTGCTTTTTACTTACCCAGCTGGCCCGTATGGGTTCTATCTTTTTTGGGATTGCCTTAAGCTTACAGGCACTTACCGGATATTCCATGCAAATGATCATGGTGGTAATGGGGGTTTGTATTATTATTTATACGGTGCTTGGTGGTATTGAAGCTGTGATCTGGACAGAAGTGGTTCAGGCTGTAGTCAAAACTTTTGGAGCCTTGCTTATCTTATATCTCATCATTACCAATATGCCTGGCGGGGTGTCTAAAGTAATTGAGATAGGTAAATCAGCCGATAAGTTTAGTCTGGGTAGTTTTTCTCCCGATTTTATCAGTTCCTCTTTCTGGGTGGTTTTATTGTATGGTTTCTTTATCAACCTGAACAACTTTGGTATGGACCAAAATTATGTGCAGCGTTATCATACAGCTTCTTCTTCAAAAGCAGCTTCCAGATCTATCTGGTTATGTGTATGGTTATATGTACCTGCCTCCCTGATGTTCTTTGTTATAGGCTCTGCTTTGTATGCGTATTATGAAGTAAATCCTGATCTGATTGCAAGCATAAAACACCAGGTAGCAGTAGAGCGTTTGCCTTTAAATGCTTCTGTTACAGAAATAACAGATCTGGAAAAAACTTTACAGCCTGCCGATTATGGTGATAAGATCATGCCTCATTTTATGGTCACAAAAATACCCGCAGGATTGGTTGGTCTTATCGTTTCAGCCATTCTTTCTGCTGCCATGAGCACCATAAGCTCGGGGATGAACTCATCAGCTACAGTGTTTACCGTCGATATTTATAAAAGATATTTTAAACCCGATATCACTGAAAAACAAAACCTGTCGCTCCTGCATATCGCTACCGTTGGATTTGGGCTTTTAGGGATGGGCGCAGGTATTGCTATGATTGGTGTAAAGAGCATCCTTGATGTGTGGTGGGAGCTGTCGGGTATTTTCGCTGCGGGTATGCTCGGCTTGTTTTTACTGGGCATAGCCAGCAGGCAAACCAAAAACCATGAAGCATTTATTGCTACCATGATTGGCATTGTGGTCATCATCTGGATGACATTCTCTGCACATTTGCCAGCCCAATATGAGTTTTTGCGCAACCCGCTCCATAAAAATATGATCATTGTAATTGGTACCCTCAGTATTTTCCTGGTAGGCGTACTGTTAACAAAACTGAAAAATAGAAATTTAAAATCTGCTGATGGAAACATGCCGGTTTAGCACCGGAGCTGTCTGAAATAAATATAAAAATTACTACATAATATAAAATGGAAAACTCACAAAAAGGGTTCATCCCGGTCATGCTTACGCCTTTTTTTGGCAATGGCGATATAGATTACGATGCACTTACCCAGCTTACAGAAGTATACTTAAAGGCCGGAGCTTCAGGCTTATTCGCCAATTGTTTGTCAAGCGAAATGTTTGAACTGAGCGATGAAGAAAGAATAAAAGTGATCAGTCATGTCATTAAGGTGGCCGATGGGGCCGTACCTGTAGTGGCTACAGGTACATTTGGCGGAGAGATCAATAAACAGGCCGATTTTGTAAAACGGGTGAATGATCTGGGTACAGAGGCGGTAATTATTATTGCAGGTTTGCTGGCTGCCGAATATGAAACAGATGCTGTATTTGATGAAAGGGTTTTTGACCTGATCGGCCAGACAAAAGATATTCCGCTTGGTTTTTACGAATGTCCGGTACCTTATAAAAGAACATTAAATGCGGGTCAGCTGCAACAATTTGTGGAAACTGGCAGGGTAATTTATCATAAGGATACCTGTCTGGATCTTGGCCAGATCAAAGAGAAACTGGCAGTTACACAGGGTTTCCCGAAATTTGGACTGTATGATGCTTATATGGTACATGCTGTAGATTCTTTAAAAGCAGGTTCAGCAGGTCTATCCTGCATCCAGGGTAATTATTTTCCTGAACTCATTGTGTGGTTGTGCAAATACTACAACGATGCCCGGCTAGAAAATGAAGTACAGCGTGTGCAAAAATTCATGATCGACAATATGGATGTTATGCACAACGTATATCCGGTTGTATCCAAATATTTTCTTCAAAAAAGAGGCCTGAACATTTCAACCTTTACCCGCAGGGATGTAGGAACCTTTAACACTTCGGTAGTTAAGGAAATAGAAGCACTGTTTGCCGATTACAGCAGTTTGAAAAATGAGCTGGACATTCCTGTCCTGATTTAAAACGGTTATTCGTTCAGATACTTGCGTTTATAATCCAGTGGGGTCATGCCTGTTACCTTTTTAAAATGTCTGTAAAAATTAGACACATTGTTGAAGCCACAATCAAAGCAGATCATTTCTGTAGGCAGTTTATTTTCAATTAAAAAGCGACAGGCATGGCTTACACGGATCTCTATCAGAAAATCGTAATAGGTTTTTTTGGTCATCAGTTTAAAATACCTGCAAAAAGAAGTAATGCTCAGGTTACTTAATGAAGCAATTTCTTCCAGGGTAATGTCCTTTTTATAATTGGTCATGGTATAAGTGCAGATCTTATTGATCCGCTGCGTTTCCGACTCGTTGCTCTGATAAAAAGTATTTTTACCGGTTACTATACCAGCATATTCATCGGTTTCTGCCAGTGTTTTTAAAATAGAGAGCAGAATGATGATCCGGTCCAGGTTGGTGGCCTCAATAGCCGATTTCATTAGGCCGGCCAGTTTATCCCTGGTCTTACCATTAATCACCATCCCACTTTTTGCTTTCTCGAACAGTTTGGGTATCAGGTAAGCCTCGGGCAGGTTCAACAGGTACTTACCCAAACAATCCGGTAAAAACTGGATCACCATCGCTTCTACATGCAAATCGGGATTATTTTGAAAATACTCATCCTTGCAGCGCCAGGTATGCGGCAGGTTCTCGCCCAGTAATATCATTTCACCCTGTGTAAAATTGCTGATGTTATCACCAATAAACCGGACACCTTCACCTTTTATAATATAGTGAAGTTCCAGTTCCGGATGGTAATGCCAGATGTTTCCGAAGTCTGGTTTAACATCATGACGAATACTGAACGAACTTTGAGGCGTACTCGGGATTTTGTGAAAATGAGGCTTCATTTTATTTTTATATTTGAATATTATATTTATATTTAATTATTCAAAACTGAGTTTTTGCAAATAATAAGGGTTATTGATCAAATGTATGTCTTTTTATGACAATATCCTACATTAATTTGCTAATAACCATCAGTAATTGAATGACGCTATTGTGGAGTTTTGTATAAGGCCATGATGGCAATAACCAAATTATAAACCGACAAATTATTTTTTAGTAAATATTTTGTTCAGTAATAAATTAAAATGCAAGGGGTAAATAGAGAAATTATTCTGGTTTCAAGTGGTGATCTGAGACTGTCGGCAAATCAAAATTGCTGGGAAGCACAGTCGCAAATGGAGCGCGACCTGACTACAGCTATTGGTAAGTTAGGCTGGACAGTAAGACGCGCCCATGCTTATGATGCCAATAAAAAACACGGCTTCATTGATTCCCAAAGAATGGGAATGGATGTATTCCGGAACATCAACCCCGAACAACCTTTAATTGTTGCCGAAAGTGTTTGGCAATATTCACATCACGTATTTGCCGGGTTAACCACGCACAGCGGGCCTATATTAACGGTAGCCAACTGGAGCGGACAATGGCCGGGCCTGGTAGGTATGCTAAATTTAAATGGCTGCTTAACAAAGGCCGGTGTAAACTATAGCACGCTGTGGTCTGAGCAGTTTACCGATGATTTTTTTATTGCCGGTTTAAACGAATGGCTGGCTACAGGTAAAGTAAGCCATAACTTAAGCCATGTAAAGAGCTTGGCACTCCATAAAATTCCATTTAGTGAAGAAGAGCAGGGCAGAAGTTTTGCCAGAAAGCTGAAAGAAAGAAAAGTGATCATGGGTGTATTTGATGAGGGCTGCATGGGCATGTACAATGCCATTGTGCCTGATGAATTGTTGCATCCAACAGGTTTTTTTAAAGAAAGGTTAAGCCAGTCGGCACTCTATGCAGCCATGAACCGTGTTAAGGATAGTGAAGCAGAGGCTGTTTTAAATTGGTTGCTGGATAAAGGTATGCAGTTTAACTGGGGCGAGAACCCTGAGGCCGAGCTTACCCGGGCGCAAAGTATGGAGCAATGCAAAATGTACATTGCGGCTGTACACATTGCTGATGAGTTTGGCTGTGATACCATTGGCATCCAATACCAGCAGGGATTAAAAGACCTTACCGTGGCAAGCGACCTGGTAGAAGGTTTATTGAATAATGAAGACAGGCCTCCTGTATATTCAGAAGGCGGTAAGGAACTATATGCAGGCAAAGCATTGCCCCATTTTAATGAGGTAGATGAATGTGCCGGAATTGATGCTTTGCTCACTTACAATTTATGGAAGGAACTGGGCATGGAAGGAGAGAATACTTTACATGACATCAGATGGGGAGAGCATTATAAAGGTGCAGGTATAGATGATTTTGTATGGTTGTTCCTGATTTCGGGTGCTGCACCTGCAGCGCATTTTGTGGGGGGCTATGCTGGTGCAAGTAGCGACAGGCAGCCGCCAATGTATTTCCGTTTGGGTGGGGGCACCCTTAAGGGCATCAGTAAACCAGGTGCAATTGTATGGAGCAGGGTGTACGTAATGAACAATGAGCTGCATTGCGATTTAGGGGTAGGCGAGGTAGTTGCCTTGCCGGAAGAAGAAACTTACAGACGCTGGAACAATACCACGCCTGAATGGCCCATTATGAATGCCGTATTAAAAGGTGTAAGCAGGGACCAGTTAATGGGGCGTCACAAAGCAAACCACATCCATGTTGTCTATACGCCTGATGAGGCTGCAGCGCATAAAGCATGTTGTATTAAAGCGGCAGCGATGGATGAATTGGGTTTGAAGGTGCATTTTTGCGGAGAGGTAAACCTATAGAAAGGTAATTTTTAAGAGAATACTAACCAAATTAATAAATTATGAAACGTGTATACCTATTGCTGTTTATCATGCTCCTGGGCACTGGCATATTTGCACAGAACAATGCCATTCCTGCAAATGAAAAGGAAGCATATTTAAAGGTGATTACGCAACGTGCAGATAAAATTGCATCAGTACTGAATATCAGTGATGAAGCAAAACTGCAGAAAGTGAGCCATATCATCAGAGATCAGTACAATAACCTGAATGATATTTATACTGAACGGGATACGCGGATTAAAGAAATCAAAAAAACTACCGAAGGCGATAAAACAGCAACTGAAGCTGCTGTTAAAGCCGAAAACGATAAAGCAGATGCTGAACTGGCCAAGCTACATAAAAAATATCTGGCTAAACTTTCTGCTCAGTTAACTGAAGACCAGGTAGATCAGGTGAAAAACGGGATGACCTATGGTGTATTGCCCCTAACTTATAAAGCCTATCAGGAACAGATACTTACCCTTACGGAAGAGCAGAAGAAACAAATCTTTACCTGGTTAACCGAAGCAAGGGAGCATGCCATGGATGCAGAGTCGTCTGATAAGAAGCATGCCTGGTTTGGCAAATATAAAGGAAGGATCAATAATTACCTTTCGGCAGCAGGTTATGATTTGAAAAAAGAAGGTCAGGAATGGGAAAAAAGAAGAAAATCAACAGCAAAGACAGATAAATAAGAAATGCCGCTCTCTATTTGGTTAGAAAAATTCCCGTTACTGATTAAAGTAACTGTTGGTAACGGGTTTTTCTGTTCTTGATAGTATTACAAAAAGAAAAATAATATAAACAATTAAACCAACTCAATTTGAAACGACATTTACTTTAAAACCAAACCAGTTAGCTGCTTACAATACTTATTATAGCACATTAACAATCAATCTACATTGATTTAATAAAGGAACCAAGTATCAACAAATAAACCAAGTATGAATATTAAACTTTTACGAACATTAAAAGGGATAGTACTGTTGTCCCTGCTTATTTGTGCGTCTTCGTATGCACAGGTACAGAAAATCACAGGTAAAGTTACTGACGGCATCGATGGCGGGCCTATGCCTGGTGTAAATGTCAGTATTAAAGGTAAACCCAGTAATGTTTCCACAAATGCAAATGGTATTTACACCATCCAGGCCGATCCAGCCACGGATGCATTGGTGTTTTCTTACATCGGATATACCAGGCAAACCATTAACCTAGTTGGGAAAACCAGCTTGGATGTTGCACTTACATCTGATAATAAGTCACTCGAAGAAGTGGAAATCATTTCTGTAGGTTATGGTACCAAGAAACGATCGGAAATATTAGGCTCTGTAGCAACAATTACGGGAGCGGAAGTGATGGATATTCCAGCACCAAATATTGCCGGTGCATTAAGAAACCGTATTGCGGGTGTTGGAGTGAGCCAGGTTTCTGGTCGCCCGGGCTCGGCAATCACATTAAATATCAGGAATTCTACGGCTTCAGAAACAGTTGCGGGAGCCACAGCAGAACCTTTGTATATTATTGACGGAATTACGGTAGATAGAAATGCTTTCGACGCTGTGGATCCTTCAATGGTTGAAAACATTTCCTTTTTAAAAGATGCATCAGCCGCCATTTATGGTGCTGCAGGTGCTAAAGGTGTTGTATTGGTTACAACCAAAAGAGGTAAAATCGGTAAGCCTAGCATCAGCTATAATGGGTATGTAGGTGTATCTGATGCATCCAGAACCCCAGAAATGTTAAGTGGTTTAGAACATGCAACATTATTGAACGATACTTACAGACTTTACAATGCCTCAGAATCAGCTTTTTTTTCTCAGGCAGATCTTGATTATATTGCAGGAACCAATTATAAAAGCTGGTACGATGAATTATGGAAGTCTGCCACAACTCAGAGGCATAATTTAAGTATCTCTGGGGGAAGTGATAAGATCACTTTTTTTGCTGGAGGCAGTTATCAGAATGAAAATGGTAACTATGCCGGACTAAAGGTTGATAAATATGGTTTCAGAAGCGGTTTGACGGCCACTATCGTTGAGGGACTAAAAGCGGATATCGCTTTTAACGTTGATCATAACCTTAGAAAAAGTCAAAATACAGTTAGTGAAAACGATGCCGGCTTTTTTGAATCTATCATATCCGTGCCAAGATGGGTACCCATAAGTATTAATGGACTGCCTGTGAATTTTAATAATGGCTCACCACGCAATCCATTAGGCGTGTTGCAATCCGGTTATTATGACGATAGAAAAACTCAATCTTATCGTGTTAATGCTAGTTTAACTTATCAGCCTAAATTCTTAAAGGGTTTAACTGCAAAGCTGCAGGTATCACAAGGTGGTGGAAATTCAGCTAGCACACAATATGATCCACCTTATAAATTGTATAATTTCTTAAGGGTAGGAAATAATTCAGCAATTTATAGTGACCAACCAGATCCGGTAACACCTTTTTTTGAGGCGGTTACTGTTGCAAACTCCAAAGTGATGCCAGGTTTGAGCAAGCAAAGCAGCTATCAGGGCTTTTTTACCCTGCAATATGCTAAAACAATTGGTTTACATAGTTTGGATATAATTGCGGGTGGTGAACAAACAGAAGGTTCTTCTGAAGATCTGAGTGTGTACTGGAGAAATCAGCTCATACCGGAAGCAGATGATTACTGGGCTTTTGATCCTAATACTTTAACACGTCAGAGCAGAAATATCTTTCAGTCTACAAAACGCTCTTTTTTTGGACGTTTCAGTTATGATTTTGATAAGAAATATCTCATCGAAGGAGTTGCTCGTTTAGATGCTTCATCAAACTTTGCTTCAGGAAACAGATGGGGATTGGCACCTAGCATTGGTTTAGGTTGGGTAGTGAGTAAAGAGAATTTTTTCAAAAATAATGTATCCTTCGTGAATTTTCTTAAGTTGAAGTTTAATTATGGTATTGTTGGAGACGATAGGGTTACAGAAAGATTATGGCAGGAAAGATACACGATAGATGTATCAAACGGGTACCTATTTGGAAGTTATAACGGGAATGGTCTGAACCCGTCCGTATATCCGAATCCTGACATTACCTGGGAAAAAAAGGAGACCATAAATGTTGGTGTAGAAGCCTCTCTTTTTGACAGTAAACTGGATGTTGGGGTCGAGTTTTTCCGCAACCGGACATTTGATGGTTTTGACAGGGGAGCCAATAACAGGTATCCTTTATATGCCGGTTTCACTGCACCAGTAGTAAATTACCGCGAGGCCTACAATTGGGGTTCTGAATTTAGCATTGGTTACAGGGCAACATTAGCCAAGGATTTAAAGTTAAGTACCAGTATAAATTTTAGTTACGGAAATTCTGTTGTTGATAGAATGATCTACGCCCCAGGTAACTTGCAGGAAAACAGACCAAATGAATGGCTTGCCCTTTCATTCGGAACGGATCCAAGGAAATATAACAGCAGTAACATTGGGCTGAAAACAATAGGAATGTTCAGAACCCAGGGAGAAATAGATGCCTTCCTGTTAAAAAATCCTAACTATACTTTATATGGTAACGTACCACAACCAGGATGGCTGTACTACGAAGATGCCAACGGCGATGGCGTAGTTAATGATCTGGATATGGCACCGATGTTTGACAATACGAACTCATATTTTGCCTCAGGTATTAATCTTAACTTATCTTATAAGGATTTCAGCCTGAGCACCAATATTCTTGCACGTCTGGGTGGAAAGGTATTTTATGACAGTCGTGCCCGTATTGCACCTTCCAATACCAGAAACATATTGAATATCTGGCAAGACCACTGGACACCTGAAAACCCCATGGCAGGCAAGTATCCAAGGTTTGATGATCCCTCACTTACCAAAAATTCTGATTTCTGGGCAGTTGACGGAACCACTATCCGAGTAAATAACATGACTTTAAGCTATAAACTGCCGGCTAAAATAGCAAATAGATTAGGTTTGGGTGGCGCGCGGGTACTGGCAACAGGTAATAACTTATGGACACTGGTAAATCCTTTGAAATATAAAGATCCATATACCTCAAGTGCGTATGATTATCCAATATTAAGAACAATTTCCTTAGGTCTAAGTGTAAACTTATAATATTTAAGTAATGACAAAACGATATAAAACAGTTGCTAAAAAATACCTGATGGTTTTCGCAACGGCAGTAGCTTTACTCTCTTCCTGTAAAGTTAATGATGATGACTTTTTTGAATTGAGAGATAGAAATGGGATAGATGCAGCCATATGGAACACAGAAGGTTCTGTACAAATGCACCTTAACCGGGCTTATGATGTGATTATGCCGCAATTCTTATTTCAGGACCACAATACCAATAATATGAACGGCCGTTATGGCGTACATTTTGCAAGTGATGAAAACTTTTTCCCTGTGGCAGACCAGTGGGCAAGAGCTGCATTGGGTTTACAAGGAGAACTTGGAAATAATGACATCAGGTTTGCGGGTAATGTATATACCGGTAACGCCGGTAATAATAAATATATGGACATTGCAAGATGCAACGATGCCATCGCAAATATACCGGGTGGTACTATGGCTCCGTCGCTTAAGCGCTCCTTTCTAGGACAGTATTATGCCCTGAGAGCAATGGTGTATTTTGAACTGGTAAAGGTTTATGGCGGCGTGCCTTTGGTATTGACACCACAAAGTCCGGATAATCTGACAGTGAGTGGCCGGGCAAGTGCGCGTGAGTGTTTTCAAGCCATTACCAAGGATTTAGATTCAGCCATTACTAATTTAAATGGTGTAGTTTGGGATGATGCCAGTGGTAGAGGTAAACTGGATAAATTGGCAGCTACCTGTTTGAAAGCAAAAGTGTTATTATACTGGGCAAGCCCACAGTTTAACCCGGGCAATGATGCCAGCCGCTGGGCTACTGCTCTTGAAGCCAATAAGACCGCTTATGATTTATGTGTGTCCTCGGGCCGTGTCCTGTTGCCTAATTATGCTTCAATATTTCAAACAGAGGGTACTGCGAATACAGAAACGATCATTGTAAGAACCTATTCCAGCACATTGGAGCGGAGAGGACATGACGGAGAAAGAAGATCAAGACCATCCTCTGAAGGAGGCTCACCTCACCAGGGATATCGTGCTACTACCAGGTTGCTGGATGCTTATCCCATGCTTGATGGTAATCCAATTGGTTCAGCGGGGCAGTATACCTATGATGATGTGATGTTCTGGCAAAACCGTGATCCAAGATTTAATGCTACAATCGCTTATAATGGGGGAGTATGGCCCTTGAGCGGTAAGCCGACAAGAAAACAGTGGACATATACTGGAGCGATAAGCGAAGCCAACTTAATGCCGGTGTATTGTAAGCGCTTTACTACACCTGCACTGACGGCTGCAGCATCAGCCTATACCAACAATATTGGTGGCAATGGGATGGATTGGATTGAAATGAGATTTGCTGAAGTGATCCTTAATTATGCGGATTGCGCAAATGAAACAGGAAACCTGTCGCTTGCAAAGGACATGGTCCGTAAGATCAGAGAAAGAGCAGGTATCAAGATTGGTGCTACACCAGCCAATGATTTTGGTTTAGGGTCTGTAAACGATGCTACAAGAATGCGTGATTTAATCCTGAACGAGAGAATGATAGAATTTGCATTCGAAAATAAACGCAACTCTGATTTACGCAGGACACGTAAGATGCACTTACTTACCGGTAACATGACGAGTATAGAAATCGAAGTAATAGGTGGAACTACGGTTAGAAATGCCTTGGAAGTAGTTGTCAACCCTACTACCGGTGACAGGTTTAGAGAGACGCTAAATATGGAGAACAAAGCTGTTTACAGTCAGTATTTTAGAAAAAACATTGTAGGTGTTCAGGGATACTTACCTTACAACATACCTGAATTTCATTATTTCTATACTTTTAACACCGACTTCGTAAATACAGGTGCGAACATACAAGCTACAATCGGTTGGGCTGGTGGTACATTTGATCCACTTGCTAATTAATACAAATAGTTATTGTTCAAAAAACAAAATGATATGAAATCTAAAAATATCTTAATAGGTTGTCTGGTTACGGTCGCAATAGGCCTTACTTCCTGTAAAAAAGATTCTGAAAATATATTCAATATGTTTACAGATGTTTCTGTAACCTATAATGCACTATCTCCGTTAAGTGTTACAGATTATAAGTTGGTAAATGATGGTGATATGATTAACATCGATTATACCATTACTTCTGCAAATGAGGATATGTACTCTATTACATTTGAAAGGTCGGTAGGAAGTAGTAGTACACAAACGCGTACAACTACAGCTATAACAGACGAGGGCCAAAGAAGGCAGATTAGTGGCCAGTTTTCGTTAAAAATGCAAAGAGATGGGAAGACCAGCTTTCGTGTTTATCCCTTAAATAAATTAGGCTACTTTATGGGGGATGGTGGTAAGACCATTACTGTAGAAGTTTCACCAAGTTACATCCATACGGTAAACCGCAGGGTGTATTTTCCCGATACTGCTACAAGGGTAGCTCCATCTTTTTACTCTATAAAGAGAAGTGAGTCTTTTAGTTATTCCAACGGGCAGGCCAATGCTGCCGATATCGATTTTGGACTTTATAGAAGAATGAATGTTAATCCCACAACTGGTGCGATAACCTATACCTATAATATCTATGCGTTGGATGCAAATCCTAACCCGTTGACCGTTTACGATGTTAGCACATGGGTAAAGAGGCCTACTAAATTTAGTGCACCTGTAACGGGTGGTACAAATATATATCGTAACACCATAGGGTCTTCTTCAATTATTGAGGAAGAGGCTAAGAAAAGAACAATCAACCTTACCCAGACTACAACTAATTTTGTGGCAGGGTCAATTGTTTTTTTCCTGACCCCAGAAGGTAAATATGGGGTTTTACATATTAACAGTATAACCAAAGATCTGGACGGGAAACCTTACATAGATATCAGTATAAAAACTCAAAGGTAATTATTGTGTGTGGTTAAAGGCTGCTACCGAAAGGGAGCAGCCTTTTTTTTGTGTCGATTCCTGAAAAAGTTATATCCGTATAAGATCGTCAATGAAAATGGTTTGTCTAGTTCTCTGGTCGTTACTCCATAGAAAACAATCCAAAAGGGTTTCCTTCAGTATCTACGCAAATAGAGCAAAACCCATATTCACCGATAGAAAATTTGGACTGGCTCACCATTCCGCCAGCGGCTTTGATCCGGGCTTCTTCTACACTGCAATCCTGGCAAGGAAAATAGACCATCGTGTTTACACAATGCCCGTCGCCTTCTTTGGTGCCAGCCATTTCTATTAAGGCCCCGGATACACCCTGATTTTCTATAGGGGAGAAGAAAGCCATTTTCATGCCCGCAGGTGAATTGCCTGGTCCGGCACTATCCCTGAATTTTGTTCCTATAACAGCGCTGTAGAATTTTTTTGCACGTTCAATATCCTTTACATAGATTTCAAACCAGCAGATGATGTTTTGGTTCATTGTTGTAGATTTTAGATTTGTATACCAAATTTAAGCTTAATAATTTGAAATACAGCTGGCTGATCGCGTCATATAATGGGGGGATCTACGACAATGGTTATTGGAACAGCTGCTGGTTATCGCAGCCATTCCCAGCGCTTTGCCCAATCCAGCATTGCCTCATTTCTCCATTTCAGAACTGTTTTTGCACCCTGTCTTATCCCGTCGAAAAGTCCTGGATCTACCTTGTCCGTATACCAGTTTGCCCCCAATTGATAATCTGTAGGACGTTTTTTGCCGGGCCAGATGTTATCCACTACCAACTGTCCGCTTTGTTCCGGAAAGCCGGGTATTTTTGAACTGATCTGATAACTGAGTACTTCAGTTTCTTTAGCGGCATATTTAAGTCCGTAGTTGCCATTGCCCAGGTAAAAGCCATCCCATTCCTGAATGCCGATTCCGGCTTTGACTGTCATTTTGAAGCAAGCTGAATCGGCCGGGATATCAATTACCGGCCCTTTAAACTGAAAGTCGAGCAATGCATATACGGTTATTGTATCGGACAGTGTGGTGCTGTGGTTCAATATAATCCTGGGGCTGTGGCTCAGTTTTTCGAAGCTTCCGCCCCAGCTTTCTTTAAACGGATCGGCAGGGTTTCCATCCATCATATAGAGCAGGGAAGGTGTATCGCCCATTTTAATTTCCCCTTTATAGTAATTTTTAAAATCAGCACCAAGGTGCCCGGCGGCCTGAATATAATTGTCGTAATAATTTTTGCCTTTTAATTTTTCAGGCACACCATGATCTGAAAAGAACCCATAGTAAGAGCCATTGGTTTCAATAAACCAAAGATCGGGGAAGTTTTGGGCGATATAGGCATAACTGGAAGCGCTCCACTTTTTATTGGGGCCACCAATCCAGTACACCTTAATTTTACTTTTTATTTCAGGCGCATCATGCAAGGCCTGGGCCAGGTCTTCCAGCCCGCCCCAAACCAGCACCCATAAGGGCTGCGTGCTTTTCTTGCTGGCACATTTAATGATCCAGTCGGAGCCTTCGGTAGCTGTGGTATAACCGATATAGGGCGCTGCGCCATGCCTGCCCTGTTTGGTTACTTTGCGTAAGGCATCTGGCGATGGGTAATCTTTAATGTGCTTTTTCAGCTTCGGCAAATCCTTTTCATATAAATCAATCATTCTGAGGATTTCCTGTTTGCTGCCATTTCCATAGGAAGGAGAGGATATCAGGCCTTCTGTATTGAATATATTGCTGTACATCAGAAAATGGGTTAAAGATTGGTTGTCATCCGGATCTGTGCCGCCAATATCGGTACTGATGAGGATGCGGGGCTTTACAGGTACGGATTGCTGGGCCGTTAATATAGTGCTGGCTGCAAAGAACAGGCAAATAGAGGTCAATGCTTTTAAATTCATGTTATCGCGTTTTTCCAGCCTTGGTAAGCCTGGTTGATGCTGGTCTTATCTGTTGATGGCTGTAATGTTTCCTTATTGGAATTTAATGTTTTGAGCTGGGTAATGTTTTTGAAAAGTCCGGATTTTAATCCGGCCAGATAAGCTGCTCCCAATGCAGATACATCGGGCATCCCCATATTGCTTACATTTTTGTCCAGCAGATCGGCCATGAACTGCAATACAAAACCATTGCTGGTTATGCCGCCATTTACCATCAGTTCATCTAATCTGATACCGGTATCGTTTTGCATGGCCATAACCACGTCTTTTACCTGGTAGGGGATAGATTCCAGTGCTGCCCTTACGATATGGTTTTTATTGGCACCAAAAGTTAAGCCCTTAATTTCTGCTTTTCGGCTCATATCCCAGTAGGGGGCGCCCAGGCCGCTGAAGGCCGGAACCAGGTAAACGTCGTTGTTGTTGCTCACTGCTTTGGCCATACTTTCCGTTTCTGCGCTGTTTGAGAAAAGGCCAAGTTCATTTTTAAGCCATTCTATAGTAGAACCACAGGATACGATTACGCCTTCAAGCGCATAATTTACCTGTTGCTCTGTGCTCCAGCAGATGGTACTGATCATGCCACTGCCTGATGATTTAAATTCAGGGCCAATGTTCATCAGGATGGAACATCCTGTTCCCAGGGTTGCTTTTGCTGTTCCGGCTGTGAAACAGCCTTCGCCAAAGGCTGCGGCATGCGAATCGCCGATCATTGCGGTAATGGATAATCCTTTTGGCAGGAGCTTGTTAAAGTTACTGGTACCAAAAAAGGAGGATGATGGTTGAATGGAGGGGAGGTTAAGCCCGGCCAAGCCAAAAGTATGCAGCAGTTCCTGATCCCAGTTTAGGGTAGCAAGATTGAAAAATAAGGTTCTGGAGGCGTTGGTATAATCGGTTAAATAGGTTGTGCCACCGGTTAGCTGATACAGCAGCCAGGTATCTATCGTTCCAAAATAAGCCTTCCCGGCATCGATGGCCGTTTTTATTTTTTCGTTGTGCTGATACAGCCAGATCAGCTTGGTGCCCGAAAAATAGGGATCGATAATTAAGCCGGTTTTAGACTTGATCATTTCAGCCAATCCGTCAGCTGTTAATTGATTACAAATGTTTACCGAGCGCTTGCATTGCCATACAATGGCATTGTGCAGGGGTGTTCCCTGCTCGTCCCAGATCACAAATGTTTCCCTTTGGTTAGAGATGCCACAGGTTTGTATGTCATCAGGATTGCCGCCTTTGGTGCTGAAATCATGTAAACACAGTTGCATGGACGTCAACACATTCTGGTAAATTTCTTGCGGGTCCTGCTCTACAAATCCCTCACCGTAAAAAATACTTTTTAGCGGGGCCGAGCCTTTGGCCACTACCTTGCCCTGTTCATCAAACAGCAGTGTTTTTGTACTGCTGGTGCCCTGATCAATGGCCAATATATATTTTGTGCCCATCACTATTCAGCTTTTGAATTGACCTTGTCGACAATTACAGCCAGCAAAATAACGGCACCCTTTACTACCTGCTGCCAGAAAGGCGAAACATTTAACAGCACCAGCCCATTGTTTAACACACCTATAATTACAGCACCCAGTACTGTACCCATTATGCTGCCCTTGCCCCCTGACAGGGAAGTACCGCCTATCACTACAGCTGCAATTGAGTCCAGTTCGTAACTGTTGCCGGCATTGGGTTGTGCAGAATCCAGTCTGGAAGTAACTATAAGGCCACCTACGGCAGCCAGGGCCCCGGCTATGGCGTATACGATTATTTTAACTTTGCTGATGTTGATGCCCGAAAGCCGGGATGCATTTTCGTTGCCACCTATAGCATAAATATATCTTCCTAATCTGGTTTTTGTGGTCAGCACTACAGCGGCCAGCACTACAATAGCAGAAATCCATACCGGAACAGGGATGCCCAGGAACCAGCCTGTACCTAAATAGGAAAAATCATCGCCCAGGCCAGAGATAGGAAAACCTTTGGTATACAGTAAGGTTAGGCCCCTGGCAATGGTTAACATGGCCAGGGTGGCAATGAAAGCCGGAACTTTAAACTTAGTAATGGCCCAGCCATTAAATGTACCCAGGGCTGTTCCTGTAAGTATGCCGGCCAGCATGGCACCTAAAATGGTAAAGCCAACAAAAAGATTGGCTTCGGGTATGGCAATGCCATTTTTAAGCAAGCCTGCAGTTAATGCGCCGCAGAGGGCCAATACAGAGCCAACAGAAAGGTCTATCCCCGCAGTTAAAACCACCAGGGTCATGCCAACAGAAATGCAGATGTTTACAGAAATCTGTCGCATTACATTCCAGCCGTTGGAGAGGGTAAGGAACTTATCGGATACCATACTGATCAATAAGCAAAGGATAAACAATGCGATCAGCGATTGAAATTTTATGAGGTAAGGTTTGTATAATCTTAAGTCCATTTTAAATTGATTTTGGAATTGCTGCTTTTAAAATACATGCTTCATTGGCTTCGCTGATGGGGATCTGTGCGGTAATGGTACCTTCCGACAGGACCATTACCCGGTCTGATACCGCTAATATTTCCGGTAATTCTGAAGAGACCATGATGATGCCCATTCCCTGGGCTGCAAGGCCCAGGATAAGTTTATAGATCTCGTTCTTTGCGTTTACATCTATGCCACGTGTAGGTTCATCCAGCAGGAAGATCCTGGGATGGGTGGCCAGCCATTTTGCAATGACAATTTTTTGCTGATTGCCGCCACTCAGGTTACCTGCAACCTGCTTTCCGGAATCTGTCTTAATTTTCAGTTCTGCGGTATATTTATCACTTAACCTTGCTTCCTTGCCAATTTCCAGGATACCCAGGTTTTCCATTTCTTTTAAAGTAGTGATACTTATGTTTTTCTGAACATCCAGGCCAAGTAAAAGGCCGTCTCTTTTCCGGTCTTCCGGAACCAGGGCCAGTCCGGCCTTTATGGCATCTCCGGCAGTGGCAATGCTAAGGACCTTGCCCTCAATTTTAAGCTCGGCGCGCATTAGTTTGGGATGAAGGCCAAACAGGCTTTCCAGCAGTTCAGTCCTTCCTGCGCCCATCAAACCAAATACGCCTAAAATCTCGCCTTTATTGAGGCTGAAGGATATATTTTTAAGCAGATAGGTATGCTTTTGGTCCGGATGTTTAAGACAAAGGTCTTTTACACTGAACAATTCTTCCGGGCCGGCTCCCGAACCTTCTTTTTTAATGAGGTTAATTTCTCTGCCCACCATTTTATGGATAATGTCATCGGCCTTTATTTCACCGATCTCGCCACATTCAATCACCCTGCCATCCCTCATGATCACATACCTGTCTGCAATCTTAAACAGTTCATCGAGTTTATGGGAAATGTAAACAATGGCTTTATTCGCTTTACGGAGGTCGTTGATGATGTCAAACAGGATTTTTACTTCCGTATCACTGATGGCTGAAGTGGGCTCGTCCATAATAATCACTTCAGATTCAGTAAGCAGGGCCTTTGCAATTTCTACTACCTGCTGCTGCCCAACTTTGATATCAATGATCCGTGTATCAGGATCAATGTTGAGCTTTAAACGGCTCAAGAGTTTCTGCGTTTTCAGGCGCATCCTCTTTTTATCCAGATCGCCCCATGCTGTGCAGAGTTCCCTGCCTAAAAATATATTCTCTGTAATGCTCAGATAGGGGATAAGGTTCAGTTCCTGGTGAATAATGGAGATGCCACATTCCTGTGCCTGTTTAGGGCTGGAAAAGCTAACGGTTTTGCCTTTGAAAATGATTTTGCCTTCATAATCGGGATATACGCCCGAAAGGATTTTCATTAAAGTGGATTTTCCGGCCCCGTTTTCGCCAATGATAGCGGTAACCTGAGCGGCATGCACTTCAAGGCTGATCTGATCCAGTGCTTTTACCCCCGAGAAATTTTTACTTATGTTTTCTACAACCAGCATTTATGCATTATTTAAGTATTTTTAATTGTATGGGTGTAATTTCTATATCACTCAGGTTTAAGAACTTTTTGTTCATTTCTATGGCACCGGTAAATGTAATGTGGTCGCCGGTTTTTACAGTTCTTTTAAAATCCGGCAGCACTTCTTCTCTAATAATCTTATTGATACCTGCCGAAATTTCATTGAAATCTGAAGTGTTGTCAAATTCATTCCTATTGATCAGTCCGGAAGCATCTCGTACTGCATTTCCATACACATATTCCGTCTCGATCTTTACCGTTTTGTTGTCTGTAGCTAAGGTTACGGTGAGGTCATTGTCGCCGACCTGTTTTACACTGCCTTCAGCTTTAACCATAAAATATTTCAGTTCTCCTATTCCTAAAGCATTGCTATATTTTTTGAATGTATTTTCAGGATCAGTATGGAGCATGCCGATCAGTTGATCTAGAGATATGGCCTTGTTTAAGGATGGGAGGAGTTTCTTATCCCAGAATGTCCTGGTGTAAGCAGTGGTGTTGATTTTTCCTGATGGGGTATTCGCCTGTACTTCATTCAGTTTTTTGAAATAGACCGAATGATAGCCAACAAAAAGAACAATGACCAAAGCAGCAAAATATTTTAAGAACTTCTTCATGGCTTAATTTGAAATGTAATTTTTAATATTTTCAGCAGTAACGAGTTCAACTGCTACAGGAATTTTTTGCGGGAAATCACGCTTGCCTTTAAAATATTCCTGCGCATAAAGTGCGGCAGTTTCGGCCATGATTTTGGGGTACTGCATTCCGGTAGCTTTGATCTTCCCTTCCTTTATAGACTGCAGGGCATCATCGGCCCCATCAAAACCAAATACCTGCACGTGGTTGGCCTTTCCGGCAGCAAAAAGGGCCTGATAAGCCCCCATGGCCATGGCATCGTTTCCACAAAAAACGGCATCAATATCTGGATTTGCCTGTAAGATAGACTCCAGTACTTCCATTGCTTTGTTCCGGTCAAAATCTGCACTTTGCTGTGCAACCATTTTCAATCCTGGATAATGGTCTGCCACACTATGAAAGCCTTTGGAACGTGCCCAGGTATTGTTGTCGCCCACCAAGCCAAGTATTTCGACATATTTACCTTTCTTGTTGAGTTTTTTCACGAAATATTTGCCAATGGCTATGCAGCCGGAGTAACTGTCGGACAAGATCTGGGAAGTGGCAGCTTTGGTAGAGTTGACCTCCCTGTCCATACAAAATACCGGCACACCTGCTGCCTTTGCCTTTGAAACGTTTGCAATGGAGCCATCTGCATCTGTAGGGTTAAACAAAATGGCATTAAAGCCCGAACTGATGGCATTTTCGAAGTGGTCTGCTTCCAGTGCGGTATTGTTCTGGGAATCAAATATTTTTGCTTCATAGCCTAAAGACCTGGCTTTTGCTGCTGCGGTTTCTGCAAGCACCACAAACCAGGGATTATTTAAGGTTGAAACAATTACTGCAATTTTTTTAGGTTCACCGGCAGCATTTTTATTGCTGCAGGAAGCTAATGTCAGTAAGGACAGCAGTAAAAAGAATGCATAAATTCTTTTCATTTTTACAGGATTATATTTGGTTAGGTTTATATGGGTTCGGATCAGCTGAGCAGCTTCATTGCTGCGGCTAAAATTCCATCTTCTGATATTCCATAATGGTTAAAAATGTCGTTTTGCGAGCCCGTTACAGTGTATTCGTCAGGAATGCCTATGATTTTAAAAGGGTTTCTATAATTATTTTCCATTAAAAACGATGCACAGGCTTCACCCAGTCCGCCAAAGATACTGTGTTCTTCTACTGTAATGATGGGTTTGCCACCTTTGGCCAAATCTGCAATCAGGCCGTAATCCAG
Source organism: Pedobacter heparinus DSM 2366 (assembly GCF_000023825.1). NCBI lineage: Bacteria > Pseudomonadati > Bacteroidota > Sphingobacteriia > Sphingobacteriales > Sphingobacteriaceae > Pedobacter > Pedobacter heparinus. The sequence continues at coordinate 3,315,654 of NC_013061.1, read as the reverse complement.
GGGTTTAATGGTGTGCATGCTTATCACAGCAGCAACAATGCCATGTTCGGCCTGTAATTTCCGGGCTGCCTGCAAAGCAGGGTATACTGTTTCACCGGTTCCGATAAGGGTCAGATCGGCTCCCGGCTTAATGATCCTTCCCTTGCCAAACTGAAAACCTTTATCGGCGCCTGTAAGATGGGGCATGTTCTTCTTTCCAAATCTGATGTATACCGGCTGGTTAAGGGCTGCGGCCTGAACAATGGCCTGTTCGCTTTCATAATTATCTGCGGGGGCAACAATGATCATGTTATTTACAGCCCTTAAGGCTGCATAATCATGTAAACTATGATGTGTTGATCCTAAAGCACCATAGCTAACACCAGCACTGATACCGATTAAATTGACCGGATTGTCAGAATAAGCCACATCATTTTTGATTTGTTCAAACGATCTGGCGGTAAGGAAACAGGCCGGGGAAACTGCGAATACCTTTTTTCCGGCCGATGCTATTCCTGCTGCAACGCCAACAAGGTTTTGTTCTGCAATTCCAATCTCTATAATTTGTTTGGGAAACCGCTGCGCATAAGGCACCAGTTTTCCTGATCCCCTTGAATCGCTGGTTACTACAATAATGTCCTTATCTCTTTCAGCAAGCCGCTGCAAGGTTTCAGAGAAAACCTCCAGGTTTGCCTGTCCTATTCCTGGTAATTGATCTACAACTGTTTCCAATTTATTTAAATTATGATGAAGCCAAAGTATTGTCTAATTCCTGCAGTGCAGATTCATATTCCTGATCAGAAGGTACACCATGGTGCCATTTGATCTGATGTTCCATATAGCTGATGCCCTTTCCTTTAATCGTATGTGCAATGACCATGCTGGGTTTGCCTGCCTCAAAAGGAAGGCTGCTCAGCACCTCTTTTAATTGGACCAGGTTATGGCCGTCTACATGTCTGACCGACCAGCCGAAACTCTCAAATTTTTGATCGATAGGATCGGTATTGCACACATCAGCTGTTTTCCCGGTGATCTGGAGTTTATTGTGGTCGATAATGGCGCAGAGGTTATCGAGTTTATAATGTGCGGCAGTTAATGCGGCCTCCCAGTTAGATCCTTCGGGCAATTCCCCATCACCAAGCAAGGTGAAAACCTTGTAATCTTTATCATCCAGCTTTGCTGCAATGGCTGTTCCAACACTTAAAGGTAAGCCATGGCCCAATGCGCCGGTGTTTTGTTCTACACCGTTCACTTTCTTTGTAGGATGACCAATATAATGTGATTTGTAGCGGCACAAGGTCTCGAGGTCCGATTCGGGAAAGAATCCTTTATCTGCAAGTACCACAAACAGCGCTTCAACACAATGGCCCTTACTTTGAATGTAGCGGTCCCTGTCGGGCGATTTGATATTCTCGGGCCCAACGTTCATGATCTCGTTGTAAAGTACGTTTAAAATATCAATACAGGATAAGCTGCCGCCGGTATGTCCGGCTTTTGCCCCGTAAATGTATTTGAGTATCTTTTTACGGTAGCCGATCGATTTTGCTAGTGCTGATAAATTTCCCATCCCATATAATTTTCAAATGCTTCTTTCAGTACGGCCCCGGTTTTGGAAGCGTTCATGACTACATGGTGCTCAAAGCCATTTCTGCAAACGTACTGCATCAATCCCTGCAGATTATTGATTTTGGCTACGGCCCTGTTGCCAAAAGTATTGAGGGCATCGTCGGTAAGTTCTCCTTCACCAAAATAAGCCTTGATTACCCCCCGGGTATCATCCGTGCTGATCCTCCCATAAGTTAAGGGCATTGCAGGTGTGCGGCCGTCAAGTGCACCGTAAGTATTTTCGACACCCACCGTAGTTCCTAGAATGGGCGCATTGCTGATCTGTATATCTGGTAAAAACGACTTTGCCCAGTTTCCGCAATGGAACAATACGCATTTTTCGTCGTCTGCAGCATAATTGTTGTTCCAGTCTACCAATGCACTTGGCGAACCCGATGCCAGCTGCATGGCATACATGGTTAGGGTACCTGTAACATCAACTTCACAGGCACTTGGAAGCATGTTTTCACTCATTATGCTCATCGATGTGCATACATTACATCCATAGTTTTGCTGCAGCGAGGTCCAGCACTGAATGGCAGTTGCATCCAGTGCATGTGTTTTCATAAAGTCGTTCAGCACCACGTCAAGCTTTGCAATCTGGATCAATGCTTCGGACGGGGTAGTGCCAGATGGTGCATAGTTGTGGATCTTTTCGAGGTGGTCTTTTACTACCTGGTCGTCTTTACTGAGTTTATTGGCGCTGCCCAGAATTTCTGAAAGATCGGCTGTAACTACAGAAATGCCGTGTCGCTGTAATATTTTTTCGCTGTAACGTACGGTGTTAAATCCGCCTGGTCTGGCACCTATTGCACCAATACGTACATTCCTTAAACCTTTTACCACCCTGCATACGGCAATAAAATCTTTCAGGTCTGCTATAAAAGAAGGGTCTGACGGATGGACCACATGTTTGGTGGTCAGGGTATACTTGATGCCAAATTGATACAGGTTATTACAAACAGAGATTTTACCGCACCAGGAATCCCTTCTCCGTGCCACATCCAGTTTATCCAGGTCGTCAGGATAGGCCTGAATGAGTACAGGAACATTTAATTGTGAGAGTTTCAGTGTTTCAGCAACGCCTCTTTCATCACCAAAATTGGGTAATACCACTAGAACCCCAGTAATTTCCTCACGGTGTTGTTTGAACAGTTCAGCACATTTTTGTGCATCCTGAAAAGTTTCCACACCCCCAAGTTTCGATTGGGACTCTGCTAAAACTATAGCTTTGATGTTCAGTTTATCCAGTTCCTTTAAAATTTCCGTTCTGGCGTCAGCCACAAGTCTGTCGGGGAAAAAGTCCCGGTTGCCTATAATTACGCCTATTGTAGTTTGCTTTTCCATCCTCAGTCTGCTATGATCAGCTCTATTTCGTTTTCGTTTAATAAGTTCTTATATTTTTCCTGTATGCCTGCATCAGTAATGATGTAATCTATGAGCGACAATGCACCCAGGCTGGCCAGAGAGCTTTTCCCGATTTTGGTAGAATCTGCCACTAAATAAGTGGTCTCGGCTGCGTTGATCATTGCCTTTTTCACCACCAGGTCGCTAATGCTCGGGTAGGTTAACCCGGCTTTGAGTGACAGGCCGGCTGTGGCAAGAAAAAGTTTATGCACGTTTAGCCCGTTAAAAAAATCGGCGGCCTTTTGTCCCGTTAACGATAGGGTAGGTGGCTTAAATTCTCCACCTGTCATGATTACTTCAATTCCGGGTTCTACACCCAGCAGCAAAGCAATATTTAAGGCATTGGTTATGACCGTTAAATTTTTAATTCCTTTTAGTTTTTTAGCGATTTCGGTAGTAGTAGAGCCCGAGTCGAGGATAATGGTATCTCCTGCTTCTATAAATTCGAGGCATTTTTTTGCGATCAATTCCTTTTTGTCCAGGTGGTCCTGATGGCTTAAGGAAAATGTGCGCACCTGGTTTTCCATGTTCTTTAAAAAGGCACCACCGTGTTCCCTAAGTACCAGACCTTCTTTTTCCAGTTTTTCCAGGTCCTGCCGGATGGTCACTTCTGTTACTTTAAAGAGTTTTGCAAGGTTTACCACCTTTGCAGATCCATCCTCTTTTAACAGTTCCAGTATCTTGTCTTTTCGTTGATTAGCAAGCATGATGATTAAAGGTGTTTTTTATTTGGTTATCTTCAAATAAAACAAAAAAATAATTAACAAACGAAAAAAATCGAAAATAAACAAAGATAGACGATGGCCTTTTTCTTCGGTTTCTAATTTTAAAAAGGATAAAATAAGCGTATTAAATTTTTTAGAGAATTGCTTTGGTGTGGAATGGGATATTCCTGCGATGAAACGGGATAACTTCCGGACGAAGTAAATTCAGACGATAAAAGTGTAAATAATAATTAATCATGATTAAACCTATATCATTAGTGAGGGTCTTACCTTAAACCAAACCAAATGTTACCAATGAAGAAATGCGCTTTTATTTTACTTGCCCTTGCCATGTTTGGAACCACTCAAATTAATGCTCAAAACAAACCTTCAAAACCAGTTGCCCCTCCATTACCATTACGGGAAATCAGCGGTATTGTAAAAGACAGTACTGATTTAGAGGTGATTGGTGCAACTGTAAGTCTTACTTCAGATAAAGACACTTTAAAGACGGCTACCAATAATAATGGGGTGTTTGTATTTAAAAATGTAAAATCGGCCACCTATACCATCGTAGTCCAGAGCATCGGGTATATGAAAACGCCTGCAATGCTTTTTAAGCAGAACGACCGCATACCAAGAATTGTGATGGATCCTATTGTGCTTAAAGAAGAAAAAAACACTTTAAATACGGTGGTCATTAATGGAGAACCCTCTATTACCTATAAAACAGATACCATAGAATATAAGGCGAGTGATTATGTAGTGCGGGAGAATTCGACCGTGGATGAATTGTTGAAAAAGATGGAAGGGATGGAAGTTGGAACAGATGGTAGCCTTGTGCACAACGGTGAGGCCGTTTTAAAGGCCAAGCTAAACGGAAAAGAATATTTAGGGGGTGATGTGGCCAATGCCATTAAAAACCTGCCTGCCGAAATTGTAGATAAGATCCAGATTGTAGATGATTATGGCGATGAAGCTGCACGTACAGGAGTTAAAGATGGAGATCCTCAAAAAATACTGAACATCACTACAAGGACAGATAAATCGGTAGGTAACCTGTTGCGGTTAAACACTGCAGGAGGAAACAATAAACGTTATGATGCAGGTATTTTTGGGACAAGGATCAATGGCAATCAGCAGATTGGTGTTAGGACAGGCTACAAAAACACCGTAAATGGTGTTGCCGGAAGTGGTGGGGGTGGCGGAACAGGTGGCACAACGAACGATGGGAATGCTTCCTTCAGTATCCGTGATAAAATAGGAAAGAAGATTGAGGTTAACATGAATTACGGATTTAACGGAAACGATATAAATGCTTTAAACAGTAGCTTTACACATTCATTTACCAATTTCAGAGATCCTGTAACGCAAAAAGATACTTTAATTGCCACCAATACCACCAGGGGCAATGTAAGTGATAACAATTCGAAAAACCACAACTTTAAGGCCGATATAGATTTTGAACTGGACAGCAATAATTTCATTAATTTCTCGCCATCAATTAATTATAGTTCTTCGCTAAGTTTAAGGTCTGATTCTTCTTACCAGACGGGTTTCCGGCATCAGCGCCAGATCAGCTCAAATGCAAGTACAAATACCAGGCCCCAGCTGGGTGCTGCGATCAGTTATACCCATCGGTTTGGCAATAAAAGAAGGAGATTGTCCTTACATGCCAATTTAAACAGCAATAACAATGATGTGGAACAGCAACGGGAGGCCAATATTGTTTATTTTCTAAATGAGGACGAAACGGAGCGCAGGGATTCCCTGGTCAACAGGATCATTGCGCGAAAAAACCTGCAAAATACATATAGGGGTAGTATAACTTATGTAGAGCCACTGTCGTTAAATACACAGCTGGAATTGAATGCCCAGTTAAATTACAATGGTTACAGTAATGATGCCACCACAAGGAATGTGACGCCCACCGGTTATTCGGAAGTGATTGATTCTTTAAGTAATATTTTTGATTATTCTTTTACCCAGGCGCGCATTTCACTCAACTTCAGATATGGTATGGTGAATACCTCCAAATTCAGGTTTTCGGCTGGTTTAACCGGAATACCATCTTTGCTTTCCGGCACCAAAGTAAGTCTGGGCACCAGCACTGAACGTAAGAGTTTTAACCTGATCCCCATTGCAAGAATGGAATATTTATGGTCCAGACAGCATAAAATTTCCCTTAATTATTCCGGTTCTGCAAATGAGCCTTCGTTTGACCAGATCCAGCCTGTAAAAGATGTAAGCAACCCTCAAAACCCTAGAATTGGTAATCCTGACCTGAAAGCATCGTTTACACATACCATAAGGTCGGAGTACAACAACTACCTGGCAGATATTAAGATGAATTATTCACTAAACATGAATGCTTCTTTTACGCAGAACAGTGTGGTAAACAATACGATAGATGTGCTGGATCCAAATGTGGTAGTCGGGCCCAACCAGAAAGCGGTATACATTTCTGAAACGAGGTACATCAATGTGAACGGTTCCTATCGTCTGGCAGGAAATTACTCTGTCAGCAGGCAATTTGGCAACCGCAAATACAATTTATCATTCAGTGGTTCTGCAAATTACAACCATCGGATTTCAATGAGCAACGGCGACCAGAATATCAATACGGTTAAAACTTTTATTGAGCGTTTCGGACCAAGGATTAACCCTTCAGATTGGTTTGAGGTGAATCCTTATGTTTCGCACAATTATACTAAATCTGAAAACACCCTTTTAAAAAATCAAAATGAGACCAGTACGCTTGCATTCAATGTGGATGGGAAAATATATTTTCTGAAAAGCTGGTTGTTTGGCTACAGCGCCAGTAAAAATTATGTAAGCGGTATCAAGGCCAATCTGACCAGCAACCCTTTTGTAGTAAATGCTTATCTTGAAAAAGAATTGCTTAACCGAAGGGGAAAAATCTCTTTGCATGCTTTTGATATCCTGAACCAGAATAATTTTGTAAACCGTGATTATAATGACAACGGGGGATATACAGATACAAAGTCCAATGCGCTTAGCCAGTATTTTATGCTTCGTTTAAGCATGCGCCTGCAGAAATGGAGCGGGGCGAAGGGGCGTAAGGGACAACCGATACGGAGAAGAGGGGACGGGAGTTTTATGTAAAATTGATCAGGAACGGGGGACACGAACTGTAACATACCCGAGACATAAACGTTATTTTGACGTATAAAAAACTGATCAGATAAGATCATACAATAGATGGGAAAAATACTATAGTAAAAGACATTTGTTAGGTTGCATTTTTGGATTATTATACAATCTAACCAAATCATATTCATCTGAAATACCAGGTACTTTTGGTATATCTATTATTCGAGACATCATGAACAAGAGATTTTTTCAATTCGTATTTTCTGCAGCACTGGTGGTTGCAGCGCCCTCTGCTTTCGCTCAATACCCTAAAATACCACAGGATGTGGCTAAAGCTTCAGGTGATATGATGAAGGAAGCCTATCGTCAATCGGAGATCGCCTGGCAAAAAGCAATCCCGATTATAGAAAAAGAAGCTAAAGAAGGTAAGCCTTATATTCCATGGGCAGGAAGGCCGGTTGATTTGCCGCAAGCGGAAATTCTGGCTTTTCCCGGTGCTGAAGGTGGGGGTGCTTATAGCTTTGGTGGTCGCGGTGGTCGTGTCATTGTGGTCAGCAATTTAAATGATAGTGGGCCTGGTTCTTTACGTGATGCCTGTGAGCAGGGTGGTGCAAGGATTGTAGTATTTAATGTTGCTGGAATCATCCGCATCAAAACCCCTTTAATTATCCGTGCACCTTATATTACCATTGCCGGGCAAACTGCACCAGGTGATGGCGTTTGTGTAGCTGGTGAATCGGTCTGGTTAAATACCCATGATGTGGTTGTTCGTTTTATGCGATTTAGAAGGGGAGAGACCTTTGTTGGCCGCAGAGATGACGCTATTGGCGGAAATCCTGTAGGGAACATCATGATTGACCATGTTTCGGCAAGCTGGGGACTGGATGAAAATATGTCTATGTACCGTCATATGTATAATGACAGTACCGGTAAACAGGAAGTTAAACTGGCTACCGTAAACATTACCATTCAGAACTCTATTTTTTCTGAGGCTTTAGATACCTGGAACCATGCCTTTGGCAGTACCCTGGGTGGAGAAAACTGTAGTTTTATGCGTAACCTTTGGGCAGATAATGGTGCACGTAACCCCTCTATCGGATGGAACGGTATTTTTAACTTTGCAAATAATGTGATCTTTAACTGGAACAACCGCTCTACAGATGGTGGTGATTATACGGCCATGTACAATATTATCAATAACTATTACAAACCTGGGCCTGTTACCACCTTAAATGACCCGATCAGTTACCGGATCTTAAAGCCGGAATCTGGTCGCAGTAAATTGCCTTATGTAGTGTTTGGCAGGGCTTATGTGGAAGGAAATATCATTGAAGGCAATGAAAAGGTAACTAAAGATAACTGGAATGGGGGTGTGCAGGTGGAAGATAAGAAAGGCAATCTGATGTCTTACGAGCAGGCCCAGCCTTACTTTGCTGCCATGCGGGTTAAAAAACCTTTTCCAATGGCTGAAATGACCATTTTACCAACCATGGATGCGCATAAGTATGTGCTGGCCAATGTGGGTGCAACTTTACCAAAACGTGATCCGGTAGATACACGTGTAATTGAACAGGTGAAAACCGGTAAAATTAATTATCTGAAAGATGTGAAATTATCAGATAAACCGGATTTTGAACACAGGAGGCTGCCAAAAGATTCTTATAAAATGGGTATCATTACCGATATCAGCCAGGTAGGTGGATATCCGGAATACAAGGGCACACCTTACAAGGATTCGGACAATGATGGTATGCCGGATAGTTACGAAACAAAAAATGGATTAAATCCCAATGATGCAGCTGATGCAGCAAAGATCACCAAAAGTGGCTACTCGAATATCGAATTGTATTTAAACAGTGTGGTTCCGTTAAAAACAGTTAAACCTTAAGATCCTTTTCTTCTTGCAGTAAGAAGAAATAATTGAATTTAATAAGCTGTGCTTAATTATTTGAGCACAGCTTATTATGAATTCATGGCTTGATTTCATTTATAGCAAGGGCTAACTGCAACCAGTTCCCGAACCGGGGCAATCTAAATTTGGATTCCTGGGTACTAAAACTTTCGTTTTTGATAGGGTGTTCCCTGCCCATCTTCACAGTAACTTTTCAGGCTTAACAGGAACATAGCCCAGTTGTAGTTGCACCATCGGTAGAATTCTGTCAGTTCGCGCCAATCGAAATGCTTGAGAACAACTGTTGTTACTCCATCCTTCTCTGTCAGATCAAATGAAATACCTGTTCCTACCCACTCCGGGTCTGTAGCTATGCATTTCCAGAGCACCCTTTTGTTCTGAGACAGCTCTACTACTTCCATTTTTGTGGCATAATTATCTCCGAAATCAAACTCATTGATAAAGCCTAATTCGGGTTTAACGATCAACTTTTCCGTCCAAACAGCCCCAAGTCCAGTTTGTGTTGTCAATGCTTTATAAATAACTTCGATAGGTGCTTTGATGTAATTGATATGTTCGATTTTTTCCATTTTTATGATTGAGTATACTTGCGGCTTTCAAAAGTATATATATTATTGTTAACATATATGGGCCGGCTGCGGCAAAAAAGGTGGCGATATGCGGCAAGGCGTGGAAGTTACTGGGGTAAAAAAAGGAGATCTTGACCGTTTTGGGGTATATTGATTATATTTATAAATGGAAAAGGTAGTTATCGCTGAGAAATTAAAGCTATTCTCTGAATATTGGAGTCCGAAAATTGTTGGGGAACTTAATGGACAACATGTTAAACTGGCAAAGTTTAGGGGTGAATTTGTTTGGCATAAACATGATGATGAGGATGAGATGTTTTTAGTACTGGAAGGGGTTTTGAAAATGGAACTCCGGGACAAAACAATTGTAATCCATAAAAATGAATTTTTAATTGTTCCGAAAGGAACGGAACACAGGCCGGTTGCAGAAAATGAAGTTTCTGTTATGCTTTTTGAGCCTGCAACGACGTTAAATACTGGTGATACAGAAAGCGACCTGACAAAACATGTTTTAGACAGTATATAAAGAACAGCAGATATGGAAAGGGAGCATTTCATTTCTCCCTTTTTTATTGCATTTATCTTAAATTCCCGTTGCCATATTTATGGTTCTGGTAAAGGTGCTTCCTGCGGCATCGGTTACCGTAAACTTAAAAGACGCGAGTCCGCCTTTTGCAGAAGTAAATTTAACCTTGCCATTGTCAGCCAGTTCAACCTGGCCATTAACTGCGGCAAAAACCCGGTATGCCGGTTTTTCTGTATATCCCCTGGACAGCTGTTTCAGGTCTATCTCAACACTTCCACTTGTTGCCATCATAAAATGAGGACCTGCCATCCATTCCAGATAATTATCAAGATTCGTAAAACCATTTTTATCAGGGTCTGCATTGGCATCGGAGAAGTCTCCAGAAGCGGAGTGGGGATTCAGCTGGTGCAATTTTTCCCACCAGTCTGGCAGACCATCATGGTCACTGTCAAAATCGGCCGGGCGTTGCACTTCAGGATAATTTTCCCATCCTCCAACATCTTCCTGCGAATCAGGCAACCCTGGTTTACCGGATTTGCTGCCTTTATAGGTATAAGTTCCACCAAGTGTTTCATTGACAATGCGGATATCATGATCGTCAAAAATTGGCTGGTTGCAGCCAACATCAGACAATACATCCTTATAAGCATCTCTTGCACTTTGTGTAGTTACATAGGGAAGGAAGAAGGGCTTGTCGACAAAGGTTTGGTAACTTACTTTTCTGCCCGATTCTTTGCGTCCCCTTTCCTGGTTCTTTTCATCAAATTGCCCCGGCATAACGTTGCCATCGAAGAAATAGCGCTGCATACCGCCACCATAGCCCTCATGCTGTGCATTTAAAGCAAATTTAAAAGTAGTGGCCGCACCTGGTTTGTAATAATTATTTACAAAGTTAACTTCCATTGCACCACCATCTGTAGTACGATAGTCCCAGTTATATACAACATTGTTGCGCATGTCCATTCTGCCTAAGTAATTGCCGTCGCCATCGGCCCCACCAGCTAAACTCCAGTTTCTGCCGGCACAATGTGCCAGCAGGTTATGATGAAAACTACCAACATCGCCACCAACACTGGCTGCAAAACCATGTGATTTTCCGACCTCATATTTATTGTGCCCGGCAATATTTAACGCTTCTGCTATAAGGGTACGTTGCAAAGTGATGTTATGGGCTCCCCTCGAGCTAAATGATTCATCAATGGTCCAGCTGATAGAGCAATGGTCTACAATGCTATGATTTGCACCGGTTATTCCCATGCCATCGTAAGTTGTACCGCTTCCAAGGCGAACACGCATATAACGGATAATGGCATCATCTGCTACAACCCCCAATGGTGCGCTACGGATACAGATTCCTTTGCCTGGTGCAGTTTGACCAGCAATGGTTACATAGGGCTGATTGATGACCAGCCGCGATTTTAAGGTAATGATCCCCGAAACCGTAAATACAATTGTGCGTGGGCCAATATCCTTTCCAAGGGCCTCCCGAAGACTTCCAGGGCCTGAATCGTTCAGGTTGGTTACTTCAACCACTTTTCCACCCCGGCCGCCGCGGGCAAAACGGCCATAACCTTCGGCACCAGCAAAAGCAAGCTGACGTGGCCTGAAATGCCAGATATTGCCTTTGGTAACTTTCCCTGCTGCATTCAATTCGTCAACTCTCCAGTAATAAGTAAGCATACTGTAAAGCTTTTCTGCATTATAAGTGCTTGTTTTGCGGTTGCCTTTAAATTCTGGAGAACGTTTAGTTGCAGAAGCTACTGCGGCTGAATCGGTTCCAAAATACAGATCATGTGACAATGCGGTTTTTGCGGCTGTCCAGCTCAATGTTAATGTTCCGGCATCTGCATTAACGTGTTCATCGCTATGCAATGGCTGTGGCGACTGGGCAAGGTCAGTCACATTGGGCGTATTTAGTTCAAAACCATTAATGATCAGATTTTTATTGGCTGCTAAAGAGCCCTTGTCGGCTTTAAAAGTTATTACCACGTCTTTACCAGACTGTGCGCTAAACTGCAGGTAGGCTGTACTGATATTGGTATTTGCCAGCACGCGGTAAGAAGGTACCAGTTTGCTCACCTCAAGTTTCCCATTTACGTAGATGTCAATAGGGGCATAATTGTCGGGCCCTCCGCCTCCTATAATGTTATGAAAGGTAAGCAGGGTATTTGGCCCTGCCGGAAGTCCGCTGATGCGCATTTCTATTTCAGCTCCGGCATTTCCATCGCTAACCATCAGTCCATCACTGGCCAGCCTGGCATAATTTGGTGCCTGAACACCTGTTTTATAATAATCAGTTTGCAGTCCTGAGCCAGCTGTGCCTTTCTTACTGAAGGTGATGGTTACACCTTTGATCTTAAGCTGATCAGAAGTTCCGGATTTAACCGGCCAGGGTATATATTCAAATTCATTTACTTCTGCAGCTCTGCGGGAAGAGACATTTAAATCTACTTTTAATACAGGTCTGTTGGTTTGTGCCATTACCATGCCTGGAATGGAAAGGTAAGAAATGAACAGCAGGAATTTAGTGTAAAAAGGTTTCATTATATATTTGGTTCTTATGTTTTGAAACTTAGGCGTTTCGTTCATATAAATAGAAAGAAATTATTGCTGATAGCAAATAGATGATGGTTGTAATCAGACTTTATTGTACTGAACCGGGATAACTCATGGATGAATTTATTCAACCTGTTAATATCCCGGTTCAATTCTAAATTATCAGTATCTGGCTGGTATTTATTTGTTAGAACAATATAAATAAATAAATTGTCTGGATTAACTAAAATAATGAGATTTAATCGCTGGTATTTACATTTTATGTTCCTGATTTTCCTTGCAGCCCAGGTAAGGGCCCAGCACGAAGGATTTATATATGGGGAAATTAAATTAAAAAACAAGCAGGTCTATACCGGCCAGATCAGGTGGAGTGGCGGGCAGGTATTGTGGTCCGATATTCTGCTGGTTGCCAAACAGGTTAATCCCAACCTGAAGTATTTGAGTGAGTATCAGCTAAACAACCTGTCTAAAGACGGCGTTGAGCCGGTACTTGACTGGAAATTTATGAACTTATGGAAAGATAAATATCCCGAAAGGAAAAGTGAAATTTTATCACGTTTCGGAGATATTGCGCTGATCCATGTAACCGGAGCAAAAGAAGCACAGCTTTACTATAAAAGCGGATCTAAAATCAGGGTAATGGTGGACGAGCACGAGAGCCGGCATTTGGGCAAGGACATTGTCGTGTATAACAACGAACTTGTGAGCACTATAAAATGGTCTGCCATCAGTACCATACGTTTTTTTGCCGGCCCCCCTCGTTTAAACCATCTCAAAGGGAACCCACTTTACGGTACAGTGATCACAACAGCAGGGCCATTTAGCGGCTTTATCCAATGGGATAAAATAAAATGCCTGGATAACCAAAGTCTGCAGGGTATATTGAACGGGGAGCAAGCTGTTCAATACGAATTTTCTGATATTGCTGAAATAGAACGTTTTGATAAAGGGGTGAAAGTAAACCTGAAGTCGGGGAAAAAAGTTTATTTAACTGATGGGGGGGATGTTTCAGCTACCAACGCCGGAATAGTAGTGATGCATCCCCGGTGGGGCAGGGTAATTGTCACCTGGAAAGCTTTCAGATCAATACGCTTCGAGCCAATGCCCGACAACCTGGGCTATGAGGCTTATGAAAGTCCGAAAAAGATATTTGCAGCGGTAACCACACGCGACAAAAGGATGTATAAAGGCAATTGCGTTTTTGATATGGATGAAGAATGGAACTGCGAACTGCTGGAAGGTAATAAAGACGGGATGTACTACCAGATACCTTTTAAGTACATCAGCAAAATATCCCCAATGGGCCAGAGCTACACCAATGTTACTTTAAACGACCAGAGGGAATTGATTTTAGGGCATCACAATGATGTAACAGCAAAAAATTGGGGTATATTGGTCTGGCTGGAAAACCCGGAACACAAATATATACCCTGGAGTATGATCAACGAAATCTCATTCAGATAAATGATGTATCTAAACTACCTGGTCGCATTTTTATGGATTTTAACCGTTATTGTCCTGCTTTGGTTTGGCAACAGATTTATTTTTAGAATATTGGATAAAAGCGTGTCCTGGCTTAAATATACAGCCAGGAGGTTTTTCCTTCAGCTGATGCTGAGTTGTATTTATTCTCTGGCCTGCATTAACCTTAGTTATTATCTATTTAAGATTACCAGTACAGTTACCCCGCCCGATCTGGCCCAGATCCTGGTGCTCAACATTTATGGGCTGTTGTTTATTATTCCGGTACTTTCAGTCAATTTTGGCATTTATTTTATGATGCAATGGAAAAAAGAACATATAAAGTCCGACCAGTTGAAACAGGAAAATTTAAACAGCCAGCTGGAAGCATTACGCATGCACATTGACCCTCATTTTCTGTTCAATAACCTGAATGTACTGTCAACCCTCATTGAAGAAAACTCCAGGGATGCCCAGTTTTTTCTGGAACGCTTTGCCGATGTATACCGATATGTACTGCAATATAAAAAAGAAGAGTTGGTTGCCCTAAATACGGAAATCACTTTTATCAGATCGTATGTTTTTTTATTGAAAAAACGTTTCGAAGAACAATGTATAATTGATATTGACATTCCCGGAGATCTACCGGACACGATGTGCATACCTCCATTGTCGTTACAAATGCTTGTCGAGAATGCAATTAAACACAATAAAATATCCCTGAAGAGCCCGCTGATGATCGGTATTTTTATTGAGCATGGAACAACTTTGGTTGTCCGGAATAATTACCAGCCCAAACCGAATTCGGAAAGTAAACTGGCCAATACAGGTCTGGAAAATATCAGTAAAAGATACAAGTACTTATCTGATAGTGCAATAACTGTAGTTAGAGATGAAAATTCCTTTGTTGTGAAACTTCCGCTTTTAGAACTGGAAGATTGAAAAGCCAATTTTATATATTAGTGCCAGTGAAATTAGAGGTTTAACCCCAAACGAATGAAAGTTTTAATTGTTGAAGATGAGGTTCCTGCTGCCCAAAGACTCCAGGCCTTATTAACTGAATATGGAGGGATAACGGTATTGGAAGTTTTACCCAGTATAGAAAGTACTATAAAATGGTTGCAAAAACATCCGCTTCCGGACCTCATTTTTTTAGATATCCACTTATCTGATGGACTTTCCTTTGAGATTTTTAAGCAAACTACGGTAAAATGCCCGGTAATTTTTTGTACTGCATATGATCAGTATGCACTGGATGCCTTTCAGCTGCATAGCATAGACTACATTTTAAAACCTATACAGTACAATAAATTGTACAAGAGCCTGGAGAAAATGAAGGATATCCGCCAATCCTTTTCTTCTGTCTCGGACCCCATCCAGATGAATGACATTGTCAGCATGATCAGGAAAGGAGAAGCCAGCTATAAAAGCAGGTTCATGGTAAAATCAGGGGCAAAGATCAAAACCATAAAAACTGATGACGTAGCCTATTTTTATTCCCATAATAAACTGAGCCTGCTGGTTACAAGGCAGGGCGAGAAATTTCCAATTGACTATGCCCTGGATGAGCTGATCCAGATGCTCAACCCGGGCCTGTTTTTTCATGTCAACAGAAAACTGATCATTCACATTGATGCAGCCAAAGAGATCCACCCTTATTTTAAAGGGAGATTAAAATTGGTACTCCAGCCTGCAATAGAAGAAGAAGTAATTGTAAGCAGCCAGAAAACGCCTGCTTTCAAAGAATGGCTTGATCAATAATTCAGTTCAATGATATCCGCATTCAGTATCAAATAATCCCCCTTCATCAGGTTATCATTTTTATTAAGGTTAATATTCAGTTCTTTCATATCATCACAGGACTTTCCTTCTTATATTCCGCTTGCAGCATTTTGGAGGAGGGACATTTTGATTATGATAACATCATACAGGACCATGTGAAAATTGTACAAGATATATTGTTAACCGTATGTTAATTTTGAACTACTAACCAAATGTTATGAGAAAAACCGTTTTGACCCTGCTTTCGGTGCTTTGCACCGGAGTAGCTTTTGCCCAATATCCAACCATTCCACCAGCCTTACAGGATTCATCTGATGCCGTTGAGGCACAGCAAAGAAAATTGTCTGATCAGGCCTGGGAAAAGGCTTTTAAAATAGTGCAGGAGGAAGCTAAAAATAATGGACGGCCTTATGTACCTGGAGCATCCAAACCCTCCGACCTTGTAAAGGTTAAACTGCCGGCTTTTCCTGGAGCTGAAGGTGGTGCGGCATTTACACCGGGAGGACGTGGAGGTAAGGTCATTGTAGTAACCACACTGGCCGATAGTGGTCCGGGATCATTTCGTGCTGCCTGTGAAGAAGGTGGAGCACGTATCATAGTTTTCAATGTTGCTGGAATCATACACTTAAAAAGCCCGGTTAGCATCCGTGCGCCGTACCTGACCATTGCCGGACAATCTGCTCCGGGGGATGGGGTATGTATTGCCGGGGAATCTTTATGGATAGATACCCATGATGTGGTGATCCGATACATGCGTTTTCGCCGCGGAGCCACCGATGTAACCCGCAGAGATGATGCGCTGGGTGGTAATCCAATAGGAAATATCCTTATCGACCATGTTTCGGCAAGTTGGGGATTGGATGAAAATATGTCTATTTACAGGCATGTATATCATGCAAATGATGGTTCAAAACCAGAGAAACTGCCGACTGTAAATGTGACCATACAAAATTCTATCTTCTCTGAAGCACTGGATACCTATAACCATTCGTTTGGTAGTACCATTGGTGGGCTAAACAGTACATTTATGCGGAATTTATGGGCCAATAACATTAGCAGAAACCCATCTATAGGGATGTATGGCGATTTTGGTTTTGTGAACAACGTAATTTTTAACTGGTGGAACCGCAGTGCTGACGGGGGCGATAACAATTCACTGTTCAATTTCATCAACAACTACTATAAACCAGGACCGATTACACCAGCCGGGCAACCCATTTCGTACAGAATATTAAAACCCGAGTCTGGCCGGGATAAAAGATATGCACATCTCTTTGGAAAAGCTTATGTAAGCGGGAATGTGGTAGAGGGTAATGAAAAAGTAACAAAAGACAACTGGGCAGGCGGTGTGCAACCGGCCGACAGAACAAATAATCAAAAATTACTGGATTCCATCCGTACAGATAAACCTATGCCAATGGCGCATGTAACTACGGTTGATGCTTACAAGGCATATGATTATGTATTGAAGAATGCCGGTGCCACTTTACCGAAACGTGATGCGGTAGACTTGCGTATCGTTGAACAGGTTAAAACAGGAAAAATCAAGTATAGCGAACAGGCAAAACCACCGGTTGGCGGGCAGTTCATTAAAAGACGTTTACCTGCAGATTCTTATAAACAGG
This sequence comes from Pedobacter heparinus DSM 2366, assembly GCF_000023825.1. Taxonomy (NCBI): domain Bacteria; kingdom Pseudomonadati; phylum Bacteroidota; class Sphingobacteriia; order Sphingobacteriales; family Sphingobacteriaceae; genus Pedobacter; species Pedobacter heparinus. The sequence continues at coordinate 3,298,414 of NC_013061.1, read as the reverse complement.
GAATTATCTCAGACATTAGCCAGGTAGGTGGTTATCCTGAATATACAGGAACGGCTTATCAGGATTCAGATAACGACGGAATTCCTGATGCCTGGGAGATCAAAAACGGTCTGGATCCCAAAAATGCTGTTGATGCCGGAAAGATCAGTAAAAATGGTTATGCTAATATTGAAAATTACCTGAACAGCCTGACCGACATTAAAAGTGTAAGACCATAACAAGGTCTTTACACAATTAAAGGGCTTATGATAAGATCATATAATAGATAGGAAAAATGCTATAACAAGCATTCGGCTTATCTTTTAATTTTGTGACACAAATATAAATTTGAGTGGCATCTAAGGGTTTTAAACCGTTATTTCTGCTTGTAAAATTACAACGATTGTGAAATGTAATCCTATAAAATATTGTCGTTTGTTGGGCTTGCTCATACTGGGACAGTTTTTCGTATTGGCCGGGTATGCACAAAAAGTAAATATCCCCGAACCACCAAAACCAATATTTAAAGGTAAAGAAGGTAAACTGAATTACAGTCCGGACGAAAAAGGCAACCGGATTCCCGATTTTTCTTATGCAGGTTATAAAGCCGGAGAGCAACCCATACCAGAGGCTGTAGTAAAGGTTGTTGTGCCGGTTAAATCAGGCGATGCTACCCTGAGGATCCAATCGGCCTTAAACTATGTTGCAGCTTTGCCCTTAGGCAAAGATGGCTTAAGGGGAGCTGTATTGCTGGAAAAAGGAAAATATGAAGTTGGAGGTGCTTTAAAGATCAATGCTTCCGGCGTGGTTTTGCGTGGAAGCGGAATGGGGGAAAACGGAACGGAGATATTTGCAACAGGACTGGACAGAATGGGGGTATTACGCATAGCTGGTAAACCAGATCGTATTAAAGAGGCCCCTGTAGCAGTTACAGATCAATATGTTCCGGTAAATGCAATGAAGGTTACCCTTGCAAATGGAGGATTTAAAAAAGGTGATCAGGTAATTGTACAACGCATATCCTCTAAAAACTGGATTGATTTGATTGGAACAGACCATTTTGGCGGGGGCATTACCTCACTGGGCTGGAAAGCAGGACAACGTGACATTTATTGGGACAGAAAAGTGATTGGGGTTGAAGGGAATACTTTATTATTGGATGCACCCTTAACTACAGCGCTGGATGCTGTTTATGGTGGGGCTACTGTATCAAAATATAGCTGGAATGGCAGAATTTTCAATTCCGGTGCAGAAAATATAAGATTTACATCGGGCTTTGATGATAAAAACCCTAAAGATGAATACCACCGCTGGACGGCCATTTCTATAGAAAATGCCACAGATGCATGGGTACGCCAGGTTGTTTTTGAACATTTTGCAGGTTCAGCAGTAACTGTTCAGGAAACTGCAAACAGGATAACTGTGGAAGATTGTAAATCGCTGGCGCCGGTTTCGGAGATTGGTGGCGAACGCAGATATACTTTTTTAACTACAGGAGGGCAAACACTGTTTCAAAGATTGTATTCTGAATATGCTTATCATGATTTTGCAGTTGGCTTTTGTGCTCCCGGTCCAAATGCTTTTGTCCAGTGCCAGGCTTATCTGCCATTTAGCTTTAGCGGAACAATTGACAGTTGGGCATCAGGTGTTTTATTTGATATTGTTAATGTGGACGGACAGGCCCTGAGTTTTATGAACAGAGGGCAGGACGGACAAGGTGCAGGCTGGTCGGCCGCCAACAGCGTATTCTGGCAGTGTACAGCGGCCCGGGTAGACTGTTATGCTCCGCCAACTGCGCAGAACTGGGCATTTGGTACCTGGGCACAATTCTCGGGCGACGGTTATTGGGATATGTCTAACGAGCAGATCCAGCCGCGTAGTTTGTATTATGCCCAATTGAAGGACAGGCTGGGAAAACAGGCCGATGAACGGACTTTTGTAATGCCTGTAGAAACGGAAGCTTCAAGTAGCCCGCCAGTGGATGTAGCTCAGAAGCTAACCAGACTGGCTGATAAACCGGCCATGCTGTTAACGGAATATATAGATCAGGCAACCGAAAGACAAAAGATTTCAACTGATACGCGCAATGCAAAAAATATTGACAAAATAGGTGTTGAGAGAATTAATACTCCGGCTAAGGCCAGTGCGATGCAGATAAGCAATGGTTGGTTGCGTCGGGGCAATGCCCTGGTAACCGGAAACCGTGCAGACGTCCAATGGTGGAATGGCAGCGCAAGGCCATATGCGCTTAAAGGCATGAAAATGCACATCACCCGTTTTGTACCTGGCCGTACAGGTAAGGGGCTGACAGACGATCTGGAAGAAATAACTGACTCTATGCAAAAAGGATCAGTAAAGATCTTAGACCATAATTATGGTTTGTGGTACGACAGGAGACGTGACGACCATGAGCGGATCAGAAGAATGGACGGAGAAGTATGGACGCCATTTTATGAATTGCCTTTTGCACGCAGCGGACAGGATAAAGCATGGGATGGACTGAGCAAATACGACATTAGCAAATACAACCCATGGTATTGGGGCAGGTTAAAACAATTTGCAGACCTTGCTGATCAGAAAGGCCTGGTACTGATCCACGAAAACTATTTCCAGCATAACATTATAGAAGCTGGTGCGCATTATGCCGATTTTCCATGGCGTACGGCAAATAACATCAATAATACCGGTTTTCCGGAGCCAGTACCTTACGCGGGCGACAAGAGGATATTTATGGCAGGGCAATTTTATGACATCAGCAATGCTGAGCGTAAGGCACTGCACCGTGCCTATATCCGTAAATGCCTTGATAATTTTAAAGACAATACCGGTGTAATCCAGTTGATCGGTGCAGAGTTTACCGGGCCATTACATTTTGTAGAGTTCTGGATAGATACCATTAAAGAATGGGAAAAAGAGACAGGTAAACACCCGATTATTGGTTTAAGTACCACTAAAGATGTGCAGGATGCCATATTGGCCGATAAAAACAGGGCAGGAGTAGTCGATCTGGTCGACATCCGTTATTGGCATTACCAGGCTGATGGTTCTGCTTATGCACCACAAGGTGGACAAAACCTGGCTCCTCGCCAGCATGCACGTTTGCTGAAACCTAAAAAAACATCTTTTGATCAGGTATACCGTGCTGTAGCAGAATATCGTACCAGATATCCCGAAAAGGCAGTGATCTATTCAGGTGATGGTTTTGATGCTTTTGGCTGGGCCGTTTTTATGGCTGGCGGATCTTTGTCAAATGTTCCGGCTGCCAATAATGCTTCGCTTTCGGGTGTGGCCACAATGAAACCATTTAATTTGGCCGGCCGGTCTTCAGGTCAGTATGCTTTGGCTAATCCAGATGGCGCATATCTGTTGTACAACAGCTCTTCCGTTCCTGTAAAACTTGACCTAAGTAAAGCTAGAGGAAACTATGTGGTAAAATACATCAACCCGCGCAGCGGCCTGGTAGTTAAGGAAGAAAAGATAAAGGGGGGAGCCGCTAAAGAATTTAATAAGCTTTCATCGGGAGACGAAGTCGTTTTTATCAATAAAATTTAAATATTATTGCATGTATCAAAGAATAGTTTTATTCGCTATGGTCTCGTTAATGCTCTATGCCTGTGCATCGGACCAAAAACCCAAAAGTTTAAAAAGAGGGTTGCACATTTCAGCAAACGGCAGGTATTTTACTAAGGAAGATGGCAAGCCGTTTTTCTGGCTCGGCGATACAGGCTGGCTTTTGTTTAACAAACTGACCCGTGAGCAGGCCAGCGAATACCTGGAAGACCGTATGCAAAAAGGTTTTAATGTGGTGCAGGTAATGGTGTTACATACAGTGCCATCCGTAAATATTTATGGCGATTCTTCGTTGGTTGGAGGAGACATTTCAAAACCTAAGGTTACGGAGGGTAGCTCATTTGCAGACTCCACACAATATGATTTCTGGGACCATGTAGATTATATCGTAGATAAAGCAGCAGAGAAAGGTATATATATGGCGATGGTACCTGTTTGGGGCACGAATGTGAAAAATAAAAAAGTTACACCTGAACAGGCTAAAATTTATGCCGAATTTCTGGCGAAACGTTATAAAGACAGGTGGAATATTATCTGGTTAAACGGTGGGGACATCAAAGGGTCAGAAGTAAAGCCAGTTTGGGAAGTGATTGGCAGTACTTTACGGACAAATGATCCCAACCACCTCATTACTTTCCATCCCAGAGGCCGGACCGGTTCGTCGGAATGGTTCCATGAGGCCAAATGGCTCGATTTTAATATGGTACAGTCCGGACATCGCCGTTATGAGCAGGATACTTCCGCAAAAGAAAAATGGCATTATGGCGAAGACAACTGGAAGTACATTGAAAAAGATTACAGCCTTAAACCTGTAAAACCTACTATAGATGGGGAACCGTCTTATGAAGGCATACCGCAGGGATTACATGATGTGACCCAGCCAAAATGGAACGATGCCGATGTGCGCAGATACGGATACTGGTCGGTATTTGCCGGTGCTTTTGGTTATACTTATGGCGACAATTCTGTAATGCAGATGTACCATCCGGCAGATAAAAATCCGGCTTATGGTGCAACTAAACCATGGCAGGAAGCCATAAACGATCCTGGCGCAGGGCAGATGGTCCATTTAAAAGACCTGATGCTTTCCAGAAAAAGTGAAGCTTATTTTGACAGGGTACCAGATCAGTCGCTTATTGCCGGAGCTGCAGGCGGTGATGGAGAAAAATACAACAGGTTAATGGCTACAAGAGGTAAGGACTATATTTTCGTATATACCTATACCGGCCGGAACATTCCCCTGAAGATGGGTGTACTGGAAGGTGATAAAGTTAAAGCATCCTGGTTCAACCCAAAAGATGGAAAAACAACAGTGATTGGCGAAATAGAAAATAAAGGAATACATGATTTCGATGCACCTGGATTAGAAGAGAATGGAAATGATTGGGTGTTGGTAGTAGATAAATTGAAATGATGAACAGTCTGAAAAGTACATACCGGTTATTTTTATACTTGACACTATTGGTTGCACTGAGCGCTTGTTCCAAAAAAGGTTATGTATTTACCTCCTTTCATGAACCTGCCGATGAAGGCTTAAGGATGCTGTACAGTTATGATGGTTACAAATGGAACGACCTGGATAAAATTTACCTGAAACCAGAAATAGGCGAGAAGAAAATCATGCGCGACCCATCAATGGTGCAAGGACCGGATGGGGTATTCCATCTGGTCTGGACCTGCGGATGGAAAGGGGAGAAGGGATTTGGTTACGCCAACTCAAAAGACCTTATACACTGGTCGGCAGAACAGTTTATCCCGGTATTACAACAGGAAAATAATGTCATTAATGTGTGGGCCCCGGAGTTGTTCTATGATGACCAAAAAAAGGAATTTATCATCATCTGGGCCTCTACCATTCCACATCGCTTTGCAAAAGGAATAGAAGATGAAGAGAACAACCACAGGATGTATGCCATTACCACCAAAGATTTTAAAACATTTACCGACACAAAATTATTCCTCGATCCGGGTTTCAGCGTAATTGATGCGGTCATTGTACAACGGTCGGCAAAAGACCATGTGCTGGTACTGAAAGACAATACCAGGCCAAACAGGAATTTAAAAGTAGCTTTCAGCAGCGATGCCTTAGGGCCATACACGGGCGTTTCTGCAGCCTTTACCGGAAAATTAACAGAGGGGCCAACAGTTGTCAGGCTCGGAAAAGACTGGTTAATTTATTACGATGCTTATGGGGAGAAAAAATATGCAGCGATGAAGACCAGTGATTTTAAAACTTTTACTGATGTGACTTCAGAGACTATTGTTCCCAAAGGGCATAAGCATGGAACTATAGTAAAAGTAAGCAGGAAAATAATTGAAAATCTGAAAAAAGATAAGGCCAACTAATGGTTTAAACACCATTGAAAAGATTGTATGCCAATGAGAAGATATAAAATTTGGTTAACCCCCGTACTTTTGATACTGGTACAAGCAGCACAAGCACAAGATACCTTACGTTATACCGGCAGTGTCATGGTTAATGCCGACTATCACCACGGTCAGCTTGTGCCTGCGATGGGGGTACACAACATCCAGACTTTCAGGGCCAACCGGGAACATCCTGAACTGGCTGAGGGACTAAACTGGACTTATAACCATGCACCCATGCTGGCCTGGTGGAATGGTACTTTTTACCTGGAATACCTGAGCGATCCTGTGGGTGAGCATATCCCGCCCAGCAGAACACTGTTGCAAACCTCTAAAGATGGTTACAAATGGTCTAAGCCGGACATTGTTTTTCCGCCCTATAAAATTCCCGATGGCTGGAAAAAAGATGGCTATCCTGGTGTAGCTAAAGATTTATATGCCACCATGCACCAACGCGTTGGTTTTTATGTATCCCAGTCCGGACGCCTGTTCCTGCTGGCTTATTATGGTATAGCTATGGATAAAAAAGACGATCCGAATGATGGAAAAGGCATCGGGCGCGTCATCAGGGAGATCAGGAAAGACAATACTTATGGTCCTATATATTTCCTCAGGCCGAATTCCAGCTGGGATATGAAGCATGCGGCATATCCGATGTATAGCAGCAGTAAGGATAAAGATTTCGTAAAGGCATGCAATGAAATTCTGGCCAGTCCCTTAATGATGCAGCAAATGGTAGAAGAGGCCGATAGAAATGATCCTCTAATTCCATTGAACAGACCAGTAAAGGCATTCAGTTATTACCACCTGCAGGATGGAAGGGTAGTGGGGTTATGGAAACATGCGCTAACATCCATCAGCAAGGACAATGGCAAGAGCTGGCAATATAATCCGCTGCGTGCACCTGGAGTAGTAAACAGCAATGCCAAAATATGGGGTCAGCGTACCTCAGACGGCCGTTTTTCCATAGTATACAACCCTTCAGAATTCCGCTGGCCACTGGCCGTTTCTACCAGTGATGACGGCTTAGATTACAAAGACCTTTTGCTGGTTAATGGCGAAATTTCTACCATGCGCTATGGTGGTAATTACAAATCCTATGGTCCGCAGTATATCCGTGGGATCCCGGAAACTGATGGTAAGCCAGCTGATGGCAATATGTGGCTTACTTATAGCATGAACAAAGAAGACATCTGGATCGCCAAAGTACCGGTACCTGTAATTTCCAGTACTAAAACGCCGGTCGATGAAGTGTTTAATTCCCTTCCCGACGGGCAGGAACTTAAGTTATGGAACATTTTTAGTCCGCTTTGGGCCCCGGTTCGAATAGAAAAGACACCCGACGGTACTAAGGCACTCACCTTGCGCGATAAAGATCCATACGATTATGCCAAAGCGGAACGGTTGATCCCGGAAGCAAAAAAAGTAAAAGTAGAATTTTCAGTAAGCCCGGCCCAGAACAATACCGGGTCATTGCAGATTGAATTTCAGGATGCCAGAGGTACAGCAGCGGCCAGGTTAATATTTGATGCCGATGGTGCCTTAAAAGCCAAGGTGGGTTACCGGAATTCTGAGGTCATGAAATACGAAGCAGGGAAAACATACCAGGTCAGGATAGAGCTGGACCGTGACAAAAGGATGTACGACATCTTTGTAAATGGCCAAAGTAAAGGAACAAGGCTGATGTTTGTACCTGTAGCATCATTTGAAAAAATTACCTTCAGAACAGGTGATATACGCCGGTTTCCGGATGTAGATACACCAACAGATCAGGATTTCGATCTTAAAAATGCTGGCACACCAGTGAAAGAAGCCGTATATTACGTCAAATCATTAAGAACAACAGCATTTTAAATTAAACTATGAATCTGAAAACGTATTTCCTTTGCACAGCCTTATTTTTTGGATGGACGACAGCAGTCCCGGCAAAAGTATTATTGCCACAGATCTTGTCTGGCAATATGGTATTGCAGCGTGATAAACCCTTAAACATCTGGGGCTATGGCAGTCCGGGCGAAAAGGTAACTGTTAGTTTTTCTGGTCAGCAAAAGACTGCGGTAACCGATGCAAAAGGTAACTGGAAGGTGCTTTTATCTCCCTTGAAAACCTCAGCAGTTCCGGCTACAATGACCATTAAAGGAACAAATACCATTCAGTTAAAAAATATCCTGGTAGGTGAAGTATGGTTGTGTTCGGGGCAATCGAACATGGAATATGCCATGCACAAATTAAAGACCATGAAAAAGCCACTGAATGAAAAGCTGGGTTTTCCGGCAAATGAAGTGGCCAATGCGCACAATAACCTGATCCGTATCTTCGTGGTCAACCGTAAAGATCTGGCTAAACCGGATACCAATCCCAAAAACTGGAACGTAGCTGCAGATCCGGCATTAAAAAATTCATCTGCTGCTGGTTATTTTTTCGCAAAGGAATTGCAAAAACAACTTCATGTGCCAGTTGGGATGATCACTTCCGCAGTTAGTGGTAGTGCCATAGAGCCCTGGATTCCAGCAGCAATTCTTGCCGGTCCTGATTTTCAGGGACAATATCTGGGTAGCGATCCGGGTAAATTCTATCCTACCATGATCGAACCACTTATGCCTTTCGCCATTAAGGGGGTAATCTGGTACCAGGGAGAGACCAACTGTTTCAGGAGAGAAAATATTACCTACAGTTATAAAATGAAGGCGCTGATCAACAGCTGGAGAAGGGGATGGAAAAACCCGGGTATGTCATTTTATTACGTGCAGATTGCACCTTTTCAATATTCCAAAACCATGCAGAATGTGGAGATAGAACCAGAATTCTGGGAAGCACAGGCACAGGTGATGCGGATGCCTAAAACAGGTATGGTAGTTACTACAGACCTTAACGATAAAATAGATGAGCTGCACCCTACCTACAAATGGGAAGTGGGGAGGCGTTTGGCACTTTGGGCCCTGGCCAGAGACTATGGTAAAAAAATAGTCTACTCCGGACCAATGTACCAATCCGTGAAATTTAAAGGCGCTACTGCCGAACTGCAATTTAACCATATTGGATCCGGATTGAAAAGTTCGGATGGTAAGGCATTAAGCGATTTCAGTATTGCAGGTGCAGATGGCAGGTTTGTGCCCGCTGTGGCCCGCATTAGCGGTACCAAGGTACTGGTTTCGGCAGCAGCCGTAAAAAAACCGGTGGCAGTACGTTTTGGCTGGACTGAATCTGCCAGTCCTAATCTATACAATAAGAATGGCCTTCCTGCATTGCCGTTTCGTACAGATAATCCGCTGATTACCCAATTTAACCCGATATAACCCAATCCCGATTCATGAAGCTTAAACCGATCCTTTCCGTACTGCTGCTATTGTTGTTTTCTGTTGTTCAGGCCCAGCAAACCGAACAACTGTATTTGTCGGGTACCGGCAACGACGATACAGTTAAATGGGATTTTTTCTGTACTGCAGGTATGAATTCGGGTAAATGGACAACTATACCGGTTCCTTCCAACTGGGAATTACAGGGCTTTGGAAAATACAATTACGGATTTGCCAAAGACAGTATAAGGGGCAAGGAAGAGGGCTTATATAAATATAATTTTAAGGTGCCATCAGCCTGGAAGGGTAAAAAGATCAATATTGTATTTGAAGGATCAATGACCGATACGGAAGTAAAGGTTAATAGAAAATCGGCAGGCCCCACACATCAGGGATCTTTTTACGTATTCCGGTACGATGTATCAAGCCTGTTAAAATATGGTTCAGCCAACCTCCTTGAGGTAAAAGTAGCCAAACATTCTGCCAATAAATCGGTAAACGATGCCGAGCGGAAAGCAGATTTCTGGATTTTTGGAGGCATATTCAGGCCAGTATATCTGGAAGCACTTCCTCTGCAGCATATAGAGAGGGTAGCTGTAGATGCGCAGGCCGATGGTCGGTTTAAAGCTGAAGTTCAGGTAGTGGGCAAGGCAGATGAGCTTAGCCTGCAGTTGTATACAGCCGATGGAAAGCAATACGGTGCGCCAGTCAGCACCAGGTTAAATAGTAAAGCCGGAATGACCAGCCTTTCAGGTATTTTTCAGTCGCCGCAATTGTGGTCTTCAGAATTTCCTAATCTGTACACCGCCACATTCACCCTATATCAAAATAGCAAAATTATACATACCCTGTCCAAAAAGATAGGTTTCCGTACCATTCTTGTAAAACCAAGGGATGGGGTATATGTAAATGGTGTTAAAATAAAATTTAAAGGTGTGAACAGGCATTCTTTCCGGCCTGCATCCGGAAGAACATTGAGCAAAAAGAACAGCGTTGAGGACGTTGAGTTAATGAAGGAAATGAATATGAATGCGGTGCGCATGTCGCATTACCCTCCTGATGGCCATTTTCTGGATGTATGTGATTCGCTGGGCCTGTATGTAATGGATGAACTTGCTGGTTGGCACGGACATTACGATACCCCAACAGGAACCAAACTGGTTAAAGAAATGCTGCGCCATGATGTGAACCATCCATCCATTATTTTCTGGGCCAATGGAAATGAGGGAGGGCATAACCGCGATCTGGATCCGCTGTTTGCCAAAGAAGATATTCAAAAACGTCCGGTAATCCACCCCTGGGAAGATTTCAATGGATTCGATACCCAGCATTATCGGGAATACAACTATGGTATTGGCAACTACAGGCAGGGCCACAGCATACAGATGCCCACTGAATTTTTACATGGTATGTTTGACGGGGGACATGGTGCCAATTTGGAAGATTACTGGAACGATATGTTATCGAACCCGCTTTCTGCCGGTGGATTTCTCTGGGATTTTGCTGATCAGGGGGTTGTGCGTACCGACAAGAATAACACAATAGATGCAGATGGCAACCGCGGGGCTGATGGAATTGTAGGACCTTTCCATGAAAAAGAGGGCAGCTATTTTGCCATCAAAGAGATCTGGAGCCCTGTGTTTTTTGAACATAGGGAAATGACACCCGAATTTGACGGGGTATTTAACATTGAGAACCGCTATCATTTTGCGAATCTGAATACCTGTACGTTTAGCTGGAAACTGTTAAACCTGAAAACCGGACAGGAAATGAGCGGGAGGTTAATCTCACCTGACGTACAACCGGCAGCAAAAGGCCGGCTGCAGGTAAATCTGCCACAAAACTGGTTTTCTTTCGACGTATTGTACCTTACCGCTACCGATCTATATGGCAAAGAATTGTTTACCTGGAGCTTTCCCATCACACTCCCTAAAAAAGAGGCGTTAACCCTGGTTAAAACTGCTGGAGACAAGGCGGTAAGCTTTAAAGAAAGTGATAGCCTTTATACCGTTTCAGCAAATGGTATACAGTTAAGCTTCAGCAAAAAAAATGGGATATTGCGTCAGGTAAGGAATGAAAAGGGAATTATCCCATTTACAAATGGACCGCTTGTACAGGAAGGTGCCACCAATTTTCAAAATATCCGTCAGTATAAGGATGGTGAGAACCTGGTCATAGCATCCACTTTTGACAGAAAAACTGCCTACAATACCTTAAAATGGACAATCTATCCTTCGGGCTGGGTAAAACTACAGGTGAAATATTTCCCTGCCGAGTACCTTACTAATTTTATCGGATTAAATTTTTCTTTTCCGGAAGACCAGATCAAGGGCGTGGAATACATGGGAAGAGGCCCATACAGGGTATGGAAAAACCGCTTAAAGGGCAATCCTTTTGGTGTCTGGAAAAAGGATTATAACAATACAGAAACCGGCGAAACCTGGATATACCCCGAATTCAAAGGATATCATTCTAACATGTACTGGTGTAAATTTATTACAAAAGAGCAACCTTTTAAGGTGGTAACCGAAAATGAGGACGTTTTTTTAAGGTTGTTTAGCGCAGCATTTAAAACCGACCAATGGCACAATTATGAACCGCTTTTCCCGTCTGGCGACATTTCCTTTATGCAGGGCATTCCCGGTATCGGTACAAAAACGCAAAGGGCAGACCGGAGTGGGCCAATGGCCATGAAAAACATTTTTTATGATTATGAAAAAGATCCGGCAAGAGCATTGGACTTAACACTTTACTTTGATTTCTCGGTGAACAACTAATTGCGTAAATTAAATGGAAAAAGGCAGAACCAGATGAACCTTAAAAGACATATCCTACTCACAGCGATTTTAATGCTGAACCTCAGCATTGCTTTTTCGCAGGTAACGCTGCAAAACCTGCGCTGTGAAATGCTGCAAAACCCTTTGGGAATTGATGTGGCCAGGCCCCGTTTAAGCTGGCAGATCGCCTCAACCCGAAATGATGTGCAGCAGACTGCCTATCATATCCTGGTTGCTTCATCGCTGGCCAAACTTACTGAAAATGATGCCGATATCTGGAATTCAGGCAAAGTCAATTCAGCGGAATCTTTGTACAACCTGTATGCCGGGCAGACCTTAAAAAGTAAAAATAAATATTACTGGAAAGTAAAAGTTTATACCAGTAAAGGCGAAAGCAGCTGGAGCCAGCCAGCCTTCTGGCTAATGGGATTATTGCATTATAAAGATTGGGAAGGCAGATGGATAGGTTTTGACCGCTTTTTTACCGGCGACAATGAGGCAGGGGCAAGGCTATCTGCCCGTTATTTCAGAAAAGAGTTCAGCACCACTAAAACTGTAGCCTCAGCAACCGCCTACCTGATGGGCATGGGTTTGTATGAGCTGTATATAGATGGGCAAAAAATTGGCGACCAGGTGCTGGCACCGACGGCAACCGATTATACAAAAAATATAAAATACAATACCCTTGATGTCACTGAGCAGCTTAGGCAGGGTGGAAACCACGCTATAGGTGTTATACTAGGCAACGGTCGTTTTTTTGCCATGCGCCAGTCCAAAGCTTATAAAGTAAAAACATTCGGACTACCTAAACTATTGCTACAGGTAAACATTAAATATACAGATGGTTCAACGGCAACCATAAAAACAGATGATACCTGGAAAGGCACAGCCGATGGACCAATTCTGGCCAATAATGAGTACGATGGAGAAATATATGATGCCCGGAAAGAATTTAAAGGATGGAGCGAACCAGGATTTAAGGAAGACAAATGGCTACGGGCCGAATATGTACAGGAACCCGGGGGAACTTATGAAGCCCAGTTAAACGAAGGCATGAAAGTCATGAAAACGCTGTCGCCCGTATCCATTACCAGACGCCCGAATGGCAATTACATCCTCGATTTCGGCCAGAACTTTTCGGGCTGGGTAAAATTTAATGTCAAAGGGCCTCGTGGAACAAGCGTTTCCCTGCGTTTTGCTGAATCACTGGAGCCCAATGGTGAGCTGTTCAGGACCAATCTTCGTGATGCCAGGGCCACCGATATTTACACGCTTAAAGGAGAAGGGACTGAAACCTGGGCACCAAGGTTTACTTATCAGGGCTTCCGGTATGTAGAGTTGAATGGATATCCTGGTGTTCCGCAAAAAAGTGATTTCTCGGGATGCCTGGTCTATGATGACATGAAAACTGCAGGTACTTTTGAGTCATCGAACAGCCTGCTTAACCAGATTTTCAAAAACGCATGGTGGGGCATTGCATCTAATTACAAAGGGATGCCTGTCGACTGCCCACAGCGCAATGAACGTCAGCCCTGGTTGGGCGATAGGACCGTAGGTGCTTATGGCGAAAGTTTTTTGTTTGACAATACGGCATTGTATAAAAAATGGCTGGATGACATCCGATATGCCCAGAAAGAAGATGGAGCAATACCGGATGTGGCCCCGGCATTCTGGCGTTATTATAGCGACAATGTAACCTGGCCTGCAACCTTACTTTTTGTAGCAGATATGCTGTACCGGCAAACGGGTGACAGCACAGTGATCCGTAAAAATTATCCGGCAGTAAAAAAATGGATGAGCTATATGAAAGACAGGTACATGAGCAGTGAAGGGATCATGACCAAAGACAGCTATGGCGACTGGTGTGCACCGCCTGCAACAGCCGAGGATGGCAAAGGGGTAAATGCTGATCAGAAACACCCGAGTGCCTTAATTGCTACGGCTTATTATTATCACCTGGCCAACATGATGGCCGGTTACAGCGCACTTACAGGAAATGCAGGAGATAGGGAAGGCTATACCAGATTGGCTGCTGAGGTAAAAAATGCTTTTAACCGTAAATTTTATAATTCGCAGGGATATTATGGCGACAATAAATTAACGGACAATTTGTTGCCGGTCTACTTTGGCCTGGTAGAAGAAGCCGATAAAGGAAGAGTAGTAATGCAAATCTGTTCCATAATTGAGGAAAAAAACAATGGGCATCTCAGTACAGGGTTAATCGGCACACAATTTTTAATGCGTACCCTTACTGAAGCAGGAAGGCCTGACCTGGCCTATAGAATTGCCTCGCAGAAAACCTATCCGTCCTGGGGTTACATGATTGAAAATGGTGCAACTGCCATTTGGGAATTATGGAATGGAAATACTGCTGCACCTAAAATGAATTCGCAGAACCATGTTATGATGCTGGGCGATTTAATGATCTGGTATTATGAAAATCTTGCTGGTATTAAAGCTGCTGCACCTGGTTTCAAAGAAATCACCATGAAGCCAGAGCTGATTGAAGGACTCAACAATGTAACTGCAGGTTATCAGTCGGTATACGGCCTTATAAAAAGCAGCTGGACCAAAACCGGTAAAAAATTTAGCTGGAACATCAGTATTCCGCCAAATACCAGGGCAAAAGCCTACCTGCCTGCCAGCATGCAAAGCCAGGTAAAAAAAGGAGCTACAGCTGATGGAGCGAAGTATATCATGGCAGAAAATGGAAGGGTAGTATTTGAGTTGAAATCAGGAGAATATGCTTTTGTAGTTGAACAATAGAAAAATAAAAAAAATGATAAACAGAACCACAAAATTTTTAATGAGCTGCTGCCTGATGGCTGGTATTTCCTTCATTTTCATAAATGGGGCGGATGCCCAGGAACTAATTATTCCGGCAGATGTGAGTGCCAAAGCCGCTGAATATACTGCTGCATTAAAACTGGATGATGCCGCAAAAAGCAAACGTGTAGAAAGTGTGGTCGCCATACACATGACCCAGGTAAAAGACTGGCACAACGCCCATCCGGCTACTACAGTGCCTGCAGGTATCAATCCTGTAACGGGCAGCAAATTAACTGAGCTTGACCGTACCATTATAGCCGATTCGGCCATGCCGGAAACCGTACACAAAGATTTAATGGAAGGGCTGCGCAAAGAGCTAAGCACGGAACAGGTAGAAACGATACTGGACAAATACACAATAGGTAAAGTAGATTTTACCATGAAAGGCTATAAGGCCATTGTACCAGACCTCAGCACTACGGAAGAAGCGAAAATTCTTGGTTTTTTGAAAGAAGCCCGCGAAATGGCAGTAGATTACAAGAACATGAAGCAGATCTCGGCCATTTTCGAGATCTACAAAACCAAATCTGAGCAGTTCCTGAACAATAACGGCCGCAACTGGAGGACATTGTACAGTGATTATACCAAAAAGATCAAGGCCGAGAAAGCAAATAAAAAGCAATAATAAATACCCTTATTAAAGAAAAAATGTTAAAAAGAAGCACAGGTATAATCGGTTTACTGATTTGTTTAACCGGAGGATATGGTTTAAAGGCACAATCGCAAAAATGGCGGTCAGGTATTATAACAGACGAATTCTTATATGAGAAGGCAGCATTTCCTTCCTGCCATTCTGCTACCATAGCCGAAACGCCTACCGGATTGGTGGCAGCCTATTTTGGTGGTACCCATGAACGCCATCCGGATGTGGAGATCTATGTGAGCAGGCAGGTTAACGGAACCTGGCTTGCTCCGGTTTCTGTAGCCAATGGTATACAAAACGACAAAGTAAGGCTGCCTACCTGGAACCCTGTATTGTACCAGGTACCTGGTGGAGAACTGTTGCTTTTTTACAAAATTGGCCCTAAGCCATCCGAATGGTGGGGCATGATGCGCAGCTCAAAAGATGGCGGCATTACCTGGTCTGAAGCGCAGAAATTACCGGAAGGCCAGATTGGCCCAGTAAAAAACAAACCGGTGCTGCTCAGCAATGGTAACTTGTTCTGTCCTTCCAGTACAGAAGGCAAAGGCTGGAAAGTCCATTTCGAAGTAACCAAAGACAATGGCAAAACCTGGCGCTTAATCGGCCCGCTGGAAGGTGGGGAGATCAATGCTATACAGCCAAGTATCCTGGATCATGGCAATGGAAAACTACAGATCCTGGCCAGGAGCAGGAACAGGGCAATTGTAGAATCCTGGTCGCAGGACAACGGTGAAACCTGGTCTGCTTTAGCAAAAACGTCCCTGCCAAACAACAATTCAGGCACCGATGCAGTAACTATGAAAGATGGCAGACATGTATTGGTATACAACCATGTACTGCCTCCCGGAGACCTGGCAAAAGGGGCCCGGACGCCATTAAATGTAGCGATTTCCAAAGATGGTAAAAACTGGTCGGCAGCGTTGATCCTTGAGGATTCGCCCACCAGCCAGTATTCCTATCCTGCGGTAATCCAAACCTCAGATGGTTTGCTGCATTTCATTTATACCTGGAGAAGGGAAAAGATCAAACATGTAGTAGTTGATCCATCAAAACTTAAGCTTAAAAAGATAGTAAATGGCATTTGGCCAAAATTAAAGGGCTATACAGCCCCTGTGGTTACTGATGTTAAAAACGAGGAATAGCAGATGAAACGGATAGCTTTATTTCTGGTGGCAATGGGTTTAAGCAGTATATTGCTGGCACAGACCCAAAATTCGGATAGCCTGTACAGGCAGCCGCTTAAAACTGTTTTATCGGAAATAGAAGGCCGTTTCAAAGTAAAAATAAAGTATAGTGAAAACCAGGTGAACAACCGTTGGGTAAACTATGCCTTATGGCGCTTCAGACCCGATGTTGACGAAACACTGGCCAATGTGCTCGCACCGCTCGACATGAAGGTCAATAAGGAAAAAGAAGGTGTTTACAAATTAAAAGAATACGAATATTACCGCTGGAATGCAGCAGAGGGCCAGGCTACCCTAAACCATCTGGCCTCACTGTACCAGGATAAAGCCAGCTGGGAGAAACGCAAGGCCTTGATCAGGCCATTGTTGTACCAGGCACAGCAATTGTCGCCCTTACCTGCAAAACCTTTATCTAAACCCATCATTACACCAAAAAGAGTAATGGATGGCTATACAGTAGAGAACATTGCGATAGAAATATTGCCCGGCCTGTACATCAATGGTTCTTTATACAGACCCTCGAAAATCAGGGGAAAAATACCTGTAATGCTTAGTCCGGACGGGCATTGGGCGCAGCAACGTTACCGTGCCGATTGCCAGCTGCGTTGTGCTACCATGGCCCGTATGGGGGTAATGGCCTTCAGTTACGACCTTTTTGCCTGGGGTGAATCGCTGTTGCAGTTTAAACCGGAAGACCACAGGCGAAGCCTGGCACAAACGATACAAACCTTAGGTGGCATCAGAATACTGGATTATGTATTGTCCCTTAAAGAAACAGATCCGGGCAGGGTGGGCATTAGTGGAGGATCGGGTGGCGGAAGCCACACTGTATTGATGGCCGCCATGGACGATCGGATCAAACTCAGTGCACCTGTAGTTTCGCTTTCTTCTTCATTTTATGGAGGTTGTCCTTGTGAAAGTGGCATGCCGATACACCTTTGCGCAGGTGGAACCAATAATGTGGAGCTGGCCGCGATGGCGGCACCAAATCCTCAGTTGGTCGTCTCAGATGGTCAGGACTGGACGGTTACCGTACCTGGGCAGGACATGCCTTTCCTGAAAACGATATATGGTTATTACGGAAAGCCTGAACGGGTTGAAAATGTGCATCTGCCGGAAGAAGGACACGACTTCGGTTATTCCAAGCGAAAGGCCCTGTATGATTTTTTAGTGCAGAATTTCAAACTTGATGTTGCCGGAGTAAAAGATAAAGATGGCAAATACGATGAAAGTAAATGTACCATTGAAAAAGAACCTGCCATGTATGTATTCGGCGAAAAGGCTGAGCGTTTGCCTGCAAATGCCATAAAGGGTTTTGAGCAACTGGAACAAGTATTTAAAGCCGCAACAAAATAAGAAAATGGACAACAGGCGTATTTTTATCCGGAAATTTGGACTGCTTGCAGGGAGTGTTTTACTGTCAGATCAGCTAATGGCCTTTGCCGCCTTTAAGGGACCACGCTATAAAGTGGCGGTAATAGACCTGATGATCCTGAAAAGACAAAAGTTAAGTGCCTTTCCTTTAAGCAAGGAAATTGGTGCCGACGGTGTTGAACTCGATATGGGCGGTCTGGGCGACAGGGATACTTTCGATAACAAACTGGCCGATCCCTTAGTACGCGCGGAATTTCTGGCGAAAGCAAAAGAATTGAACCTGGAGATCTGTTCATTGGCCATGACCGGTTTTTATGCGCAGTCGTTAGCCACCAGGCCTACCTACAAACAAATGATCGGCGATTGTATCAGTACCATGAAAGCTATGAACGTTAAAGTGGCTTTCCTGCCATTGGGTGTACAGGGTGATCTGGTCAGAAATCCTGAACTTCGCCCAGCTATAGTAGAACGCCTGAAAGTAGCGGGGGCAATGGCCAGAAAAGCTGGAGTAGTGATTGGGATTGAAACTGCTTTAGATGCTGCAGGAGAATTGAAACTGTTACAGGACATTGGTTCAGCTGCGGTTAAAAGTTATTTCAATTTTTCGAATGCCATTAAAAACGGGCGCAACCTGCACCAGGAGCTCAGGATACTGGGCAAAAAGAATATTATCCAGATCCATTGTACCAATGAAGATGGGGTATGGCTGCAAAATGACCCTAAGGTTGACCTGAAGGCCATTCGTAAAACCTTGGATGATATGGGTTGGAAAGGCTGGCTGGTCATCGAAAGGTCGAGGGACCAGAAAGACCCAAGAAATGTAAAATGGAATTTTAGTGCAAATACGGCTTACGTAAAGTCGGTTTTTCAATGAGCCTTTATGAGATCAGTTAAAATTTACCTGGTACTGTTTATCACCTTGTTGTTGATGGGAGAGCTTAAGGCGGCAGATATTTATGTCTCTTTAAAAGGCTCAGACCATAATCCCGGAACCAAAACACAGCCGGTAGCCACATTGGCCAATGCTTTGCGCAAGGCCAGGGAATTGCGGCGTTTAAATGATCCTTCTGTCAGAAATGGGATTAATATTATTATAGAACAAGGTGTTTACCAGCTGGATGAGCCCGTTGTGGTACGACCAGAAGATAGCGGAAGTGCAGCAAGCCCTACCTACATTACTGCTGTAAAAAATGAAACCGTAGTTTTAAGTGGTGGCAGGCAAATCTCGGGTTGGAAAAAAGCAGCCGAAATAACAGGCCTGCCAGAAATTGCAAAGAATAAGGTTTGGGTGGCCGATGTACCTGAATTGGGAAACAGGTTACTGGAATTTCGGCAGCTCTGGGTAAATGGCAAAAAAGCGATAAGGGCAAGGGATTGCAATGCTGACAGTATGCAGCGTATTTTGTCATGGGATTTTAACAAGCGTACCTGCAAAATCCCGCTCAGCAAAAACCTTGCAGCAGCAAAAGGTGTCGAAATGGTCATCCAGCAATGGTGGGCCATCGCCAACTTAAGGGTTAAATCACTAAAGGTAACCAACAATGAAGCTGAGCTGGCTTTTATGGAGCCCGAAAGCAGGGTGCAGTCGGAACATCCCTGGCCAGCGCCATGGCTTTCTACCAAAACAGGCAATTCACCCTTTTATTTAACCAATGCCATTCAGTTCCTGGATCAGCCTGGAGAGTGGTATGAAGATCTGCAGAACGGCAAGGTATACTACTGGCCTTTAGCTGATGAAAACCTGAACACGGCTGAGGTGATTGTACCTTACCTGGAAACGCTGCTTAAGATGGAAGGTAGCATAGACCACCAGGTGAGCCATGTACATTTTAAAAATATTTCATTCCAGCATGCCAGTTGGCTGCGGCCTTCGCATTTTGGACATGTGCCACACCAGGCAGGCATGTACATGCTCGATGCCTATAAATTAAAAGTTCCGGGAACACCTGATAAAAAGACCCTGGAAAATCAGGCCTGGGTAGGACGGCCCGCGGCAGCTGTTGAAGTAGCTTATGCACAGCATACCAGTTTTGAATCCTGTCGTTTTGAACACCATGCCTCAACCGGACTCGATTACCGGCAGGGGACCAGCAATAACCTCATCAAAGGCAACCTGTTTAAAGATATAGGGGGTAGCGGGATATTGCTGGGTATATTTTCTGATGAAGCCACAGAAGTACATTTGCCTTACAAGCCAAAAGATGAAAGGGAGATCTGTACCAATGAAAGCATACTGAACAACCTGATTACCAATGCAACCAATGAGGATTGGGGCTGTGTAGGTATTGGTGCCGGCTATGTAAGGGGGATAAATATTGCCCACAATGAAATTGCTGAAGTAAGTTATTCAGGTATCAGTATGGGCTGGGGCTGGACAAAGAGCAGCAATGCCATGCGCAACAATACGATCAGGGCAAACCGGATCCATCATTATGGAAAATACCTCTATGATGTGGCCGGAATTTATACTTTATCGGCCCAGCCTGGCTCATCAATTACCGGCAATGTTATAGACAGCATTTATAAAGCCCCTTATCCGCACGATCCGGAGCATTGGTTTTATTTATATACCGATGAAGGTTCTTCTTATTTTACCGTAAAGGACAATTGGACACCTGCTAATAAATACCTGCAAAATGCCAACGGACCTGGAAATGTATGGCTAAATAACGGGCCGGGGGTTGGGGGAAACATCAAACAGCAGGCTGGATTGGAACCCGCCTATCAGTGGTTACGCAAAGAAAGTTACGTACCTCAATCCAGGCAACGTATCAACGAGGTTTCACTTCAAAACGGAAAACAGCTTGTCATCGAAGTGATCCTTAAAACACCAGTAAAAGCTGCCAAAGATTCCTTTAAGCAGGTGTGCATCCAGCAGGGTATTCCGGTTTCATCTGTATACCAGTGGAACAATCGCTTGCTGCTCTATGCAGTAATGGCTTCCCCTGAAAACCTGATGAAAAAGATTCGGCAGCAGTTTAACAATGCAGAGGTAAAACTATACGATAAGGTGTTTTATACTTTTGACCGCAGTACACATTGCGGCCTGGAAAAGGTTAAAGAATGGGACAATATCATTTTGAGTGCCAACCTGGTGAAAGATGAAAAATTGCAAAAAGCGTACCTGGATTACCATGCCACGCAATTTGAAAAATGGCCGGAAGTGGCCAAAGGATTTTGCAATGCTGATTTTCAGCAACTCAGGATTTTTAAGAGCGGCAGACAGCTGATGCTGGTCATCAGCATACCAAAAGGGGCAAGTTTAGATGAGCTGAACCCTAAAACTACCTTAAACAATCCCCGTGTAGATGAATGGAACCAGATAATGAAGAAATATCAGGAAGGTATTGCAGGCACAAAGCCGGATGAGACATGGGTGTTTTTTAGTAAAGAATAGAAGATTTAGAACAATATGTTAAAATTAGGAATTTTAGGTTTGGGAGAAGGGCGCAGCACCATGTCGGCAGCCCTTGCGAGTAATAAATACGAGCTGGTCAAAATTTGTGATGCCAGTGAAGCGGTATGCAAACAAAGGGCAAAAGAGTTCGATTTCCCTGATTACACTACCAGTTACCAGGAAATGCTGGATGATGCCGCCATCGATGTCATTGCCATTTATACACCTGATCATTTACATGCAGACCATGTGAAACTGGCCTTACAGCATGGTAAACATGTAGTGTGCACAAAACCTTTTATTGATGATCTGGGTAGGGCCAGGGAGCTCCTGGAGATATCAAGGCAAAGCGGTAAAAAAGTTTTTGTAGGTCAGAGCTCCAGGTTTTTTGAACCTTATAAAAGGCAAAGAACAGATTATACTGAAGGCATCATCGGCGAACTGATCACCGTAGAATGTCACTATAACGCAGACCATCGCTGGTTCCTTGAAAAAAAATGGGCACTGGAACCTTCTTTTAAATGGTTGTATGGGGGCTTAAGCCATCCTGTTGATTTTATCAGGTGGTACCTGCCCGAAATCGAAGAAGTAATGGGCTATGGCATGATCAGCGCTAATGGTAAAAAGGCAGGATTAAAAAATGAAGATACCATGCATTTCATTTTTAAAGCTACAGATGGCAGGGTTGCCCGTGTAAGTGGTGCTTATACAGGGCCCATTCAGCCCGCTTACAGGGAAAGCGAAATGAGCTGCGTATTAAGGGGAACTGAAGGGGCCAGTCAGGCCGATTATCACGAACTCCGTTATGCCGTAACCACCAATACCGGCGAAGAAAAGCTGATCACCTGGGGTGATGCCAAATTGAAACACTTCTTCCGTTTTGAAGGGCAGAGCCATCATGCGGGCGAATACCAGAACTACCTGGAGTATTTTGCAGAAAGTATAGCGGACAATACGACTGCCTATCCCGATTTAAAGGAAGGTATCGGCACAATTGCCTTGTTACAGGCTATGGACAGGTCCCTGCAAACCGGTGTTCCCGTTAAAATTAATGATATCCTGAATGAATACCAGCTATTGAGGAGCGATTTCGGACTTTAATGCAAAACCAAAAAAAACAAATCTAATATAATGGGAAACATTGTTGAACGTTTAACCAGCCTCGATTACATCATCGTCATTGCCTACCTGGTTATTCTAATTGTTATCGGTTACCGGGCCAGTTTCTCTAAAAAGAAAAATGAGGATGAAACGCTTTTCCTGGCCAATAAATCGTTGGGCTGGTCAAGCATAGGCTTTAACATGTGGGGTACCAATGTTGGCCCCTCCATGTTGCTCGCCTTTGCCAGCATTGGTTACAGTACAGGTATTGTGGCCGTCAATTTCGACTGGTATGCCTTTGTTTTCCTGTTTTTGCTGGCCATTGTTTTTGCACCCAAATACCTGGCCGCCAAAGTAAGTACCATGCCCGAATTTATGGGCAAAAGATATGGAGATTCTACACAGAATATTCTGGCCTGGTACGCGCTGATCAAGATCCTCATTTCCTGGTTATCCTTAGGTTTGTTTGCCGGGGGCTTTCTGGTAAGACAAATACTCGGCATCCCCATGTGGCAATCCGTTACTGTACTGGTTGCGTTTGCGGGTTTATTTACTTTTTTCGGCGGCCTGAAAGCCATTGCCAAGGTAAATGTTTTTCAAATGATCCTGTTGATTGCTGTGTCGTTGGCATTAACCATATTGGGCCTGTATAAAGTAGGGGGTATTGAAGCTTTATACAGCAAAACCCCTGCAAATTACTGGAACCTGATCCAGCCGGCAAGTGATCCAAAATATCCCTGGTATGCCATTTTGCTGGGCTATCCGGTAGCAGCTGTGGCTTTCTTTTGTACAGACCAGGCTATGGTGCAATCGGTTTTAGGTGCAAAGAACCTGGAGCAGGGCCAGCTTGGCGTCAGTTTTATCGGCTGGCTAAAAATATTGTCATTGCCCCTGTTCATCATTACCGGCATACTGTGTTATGTATTGTTCCCGGGTTTAAAAGATCCTAATGAAGCCTATATGACCATGGTTACCCATCTTTTTCCTCCGGGAATGAACGGTTTGGTCATTGTGGTACTTATTGCCGTACTGGTGGGCACCATCGGTTCTTCATTAAATTCCTTAAGTACCGTATTTACCATGGATGTTTATGTGAAAAATATCAATCCTCAGGCCAGCAATAAACAGATCATCAGGATGGGCCGGATATCCGTCATCGCGGGCTGCGTATTTGCCGTCATCGTAGTACTGGCTATCGATAACATCAAAGGCCTTAACCTTTTTGATGTGTTTCAGTCGGTACTTGGTTTTATTGCACCTCCTTTATCGGTTGTATTCCTGTTAACCGTTTTCTGGAAAAGGACTACCCGCAAAGCAGTGAATTTTACGCTTTCAGTGGGCTCTGTTTTGAGCCTGGGTACAGGTGTTACTTACCTGTGGATCCTTCCACCTCATAAATACCTGTTCTGGCCACATTACCTTATCCTTTCTTTTTTAATTTTTGCAGGCTTGCTGCTCATTGCCATACTGATCTCGCTGGCCGACAGGAACCCTACAGTTTATGAGATCAATGAACTGGATAAAAGTGCCATCGAAAAACCAACCAACCGGGTCTGGGTTTCCTGGATTGCCCTTGCCATTGTGATGGTTGCCTTATATATATTTTTTAACGGACATTAATTTTTTGATATGAAACTCATCCCCAATTTTTTAAAAACCAGTATGCAGCAAACAGTGCTGTTGTTATTGTTGGCCCTTGTTTGCTGTGCTGATACTGTTCTGGCGCAGCAATCTGGTAAAGCATCCTGGATCTGGTATCCTGGCGATCTGGACATCTGGGTATCCAATAAAATGCAAAACCGCAGAACAGAAAGGGGAGCTTTTTTGCCACCATTCTGGAAAATGGATAGCCATTATGTACTGGTTGAATTCCATAAAGAGTTTAACCTGGCCAATGCCGAAGAGGTCAATCTATATGTAGAGGGACAGTACAATGTGAAAATTGACGGGCAGGCTTTTTCGGGTTATCCTAAAAAGATCACCGTACCGGCAGGTAAACACAAACTTAGTTTAAAAGTATACGGACAGGATAAAGTACCAGCCATATTGGTACAGGGAAAAACAGTTGTATCGGATGAGAGCTGGCTGGCTACTTTTGAAGATAAGGAATGGATTGATGCGAGTGGAAAGGCATCCGATAAATCGGGTACTACCTTTGTATCTGCCGCTTCCTGGAACCTGACCGATCCTTTATCGCCACCATCCCGGTTTAAGCTGGCCACTACGCCTATGGCTGCGGTAAAAACAGACAAAGTAAACAATGGTTTTGTGGCCGATTTCGGTAAGGAAACCTTTGGCTTTATTAAGCTGCATGGCTTAAAAGGTAAAGGTAAACTGCACATTTATTATGGAGAATCTAAAGAAGAGGCCTTATCTGCCGACCATTGCGAAACCCTGGACCTGCTGGAAATTGACCTGAAGGGAAAACAGGATTCAGTAATTGAACTTTCCAAAGCTTTCAGGTATGTCAACTGTCAGCCTGAAGGTAATGTAACCCTGGATAAAGTGAGCATGTTGTATGAGTATGCGCCGGTCACAGAAAAAGGGAATTTCCGTTGCTCAGATGAGCAGATCAATAAGATCTACGACATTTCTAAGTATACCTTCCATCTCAATACCCGCGAATTTTTTATCGATGGGATCAAGCGCGACCGCTGGGTATGGTCGGGCGATGCTTACCAAAGCTATCTTATGAACTATTATTCGTTCAACGAATCGCCAATTGTGAAACGGACTTTACTGGCCCAAAGGGGTAAAGATCCGGTAACGGCACATATCAATACCATTATGGATTACTCTTTCTATTGGTTTTTAGGAATTTATGACTATTACCAGTATTCGGGTGATCAGAAATTTGTACAGGATATTTATCCAAGAATGAAAAGCCTGATGGATTATGTTTTAGGGCGCCGGAATAAGGACGGTTTGCTGGAATGGATGCCTGGCGACTGGATTTTTATAGATTGGGCCGATAAATTGAGCAAAGACGGGGAAGTGAGTTTTGAGCAATTGCTGTTTTGCCGGAGTCTGGAAACTATGGCACTCTGTGCCGATATGGCAAAAGATACTGAGGCCGCTGCCAATTATAAAAAGCTTGCTGCCGATTTGAAAGCCAGGATATTTAAGCTGTACTGGGACGAGAATAAACATGCCCTGGTACATAGCAGGATTAACGGGAAGCCTACAGACAACGTAACACGTTATGCCAATATGTTCGGCATTTTCTTCGATTACTTTAGTCCTTCACAAAAACAGGAGGTAAAACAACATGTATTGATGAACAATAAAATCAATAAGATTACTACACCATACATGCGTTTTTATGAGCTGGAAGCACTTTGTGCCATGGGCGAGCAATCTTACGTATTGAAACAAATGAAAGATTACTGGGGCGGTATGCTGGAATTGGGTGCTACCTCTTTCTGGGAAGAATATAACCGTGATAAAAAAGGGGTAGAGCATCTGGCTATGTACGGCAGGCCTTTTGGTAAAAGCCTTTGTCATGCCTGGGGCGCCAGCCCAATTTACCTGCTGGGTAAGTATTATTTAGGTGTTAAACCACTTTCAGCAGGTTATGAAACTTATGTAGTTGAACCTTCACTGGGAGGATTGGAATGGATGGAAGGAAAGGTACCAACACCATCGGGCGAGATCTCATTGTATTGCAGCAAAAAAGAGATCAGGATTAAAGCAGATGAAGGATCAGGTGTGTTAAGGTTTAAAAGTGTGTCCAAGCCAGTTGTAAAAGGTGGTAAAGTAGTTGAAGTTGGCAAAAGGACTTATGAACTTAAATTGATGAAGGGTGTTCAGTACACGGTTAATTATCAGAAGTAATTATCCCGGTTAAACAAATGGCTTGCGAAACACATCAGTTCCACAAGCCATTTCATAACAGGACTGTCTACAAAAACCGCTTTGTCAGTCGGCTTCCCATCTTCCGATCCGGCAGGGCCCAGCTCCCATAAAAACTTAACTGTGCCCGCCGTATCAATCAATACTTCGGCATTTAAAGCCATTGGCAGCGCACCATCGCTAAACTTCAGCTTCGTAAAGTCAATTGTGAAATTTGGCGATACGCCGGCAACTGCATTGTTAATGTTCCAGGCTAAGGTGGCATTCATGGCCGATTGATTACTTGGCTTGTTTTGAAAACCAACCTTAATAATGTTAGCCAGCCGCTTTAAAAACGCTGTCATCAGCGCAAGCTTTAGCTGTACCGGTATTTGTGCGGTAGTAGGTGGGCGTTTCACCTTACGTGGCATGGCCTTAACCAAATCCATTAGTCGCCAGAAACAGCCATACGCAGTTCCCAATTGTCCCTGAAACTTATACAAAAGCCTTTACATGAACCACAAAAAAGAAAAAATATTTTAATTTAGGATTTATTGAACTTTCTAAAGGCACTGATCACCTGGAATATAAAATCCCAAATTAACGCTATCAAAAAAGAGTTAAAGTTTTTATCTTAGGCTCACTGTTTCACTTCTACAAAGGAGGTGCTTATGAAAAAGTCACATATAAAAATAGCTCATTAGCGAAACGAAATTATTAAAGTATCGCTTTTCTGGTGCTGATCGTTCAGGTCAGTCACCCTTCTTATGATCGTTTAATTATTTTTTATTATGACAAAAAATCATTTTTTGTCCCTGTATCAGTATAATACATGGGCCAATAATACAATATTGAATCACCTCAAACAACTTCCTGAAGGAATTATCCGTAGCCAAGTCAAAAGTGTTTTTCCTTCTATATTTGATACCCTGATGCATGTTTACATCATTGATCAGGGATGGTATTCTGTTTTAACCAAAGCATACCGTTCAGATGATTATCAAACTATAAAGACTACAGTGGATCGTTTAGTAAGCGAGGTCAAAGATCTGGAACTGGGAGATTTTACGAAAAAGCAGCAGAACCTGGCTATCAACCTGGAAACTTTTATTGCCGGGAACGACATGGGATATATGGATACATTTTCAGGTGTTCAGATGACTTACGGGGATGTGGTTACGCATATGGTTAACCATGGCACTTACCATCGTGGTAATGTGACGGCGATGTTGCATCAATTGGGGGAAAAAGGGGTACCCACTGACTATGGGGTATACCTTTATTATACCAGTCGGCAATAACATTAGAGGGGAGCTTAGGCTTCCCTTAATCTGCTTTTATAGTGCTTGCGCGTAGATAGTTAAGCATTTTAAAAATGGTTAATTTTGTCGCAATACCCCACTATGATTGGCGCAATAATCAACCTTATTTAATGTGTAGACTGCATAACTTTGTTAAATGAGTATATCCAACGTGTCAAGATTGAAGCAGCTAAAAAAGAATTGGAATCGGGAGAAATGAAGATCAATGATATCATGCTGGAAGTGAGCTATTCTGATAAGAGCACTTTCAGGAACTCATTTAAATTATTAACCGGGTTACTCCCTAATGAATACCGCAACAAATATCATAGCAGAGTTACTAATTAAAACAAAATGATGATGGACCAGTTTTTCAAAAAAATAGGGATGTACACAGTCCTTTCAAAAGAAGCTGAATCTGCCTGGAGAAATCTACTTAAAGAAAAGACCTATAAAAAAGGAGAATGCTTTATAAGAATTGGACAGGTGCCTAAAAAGGTAGCATTTGTCTTAAAAGGTCTTTTTTCGCAAAATTACATTGACGACAACGGTGATACAGTAATCAAATATTTTTTTCCTGAAGGCAGGATTGCCGGCTCCATCCCCGCTACCTTGCAGCAGTCGGAAAGTTTGTTTGATATTACAGCACTTGAGGAAACAACCGTTCTGGAATATGATTTTATTGCCTTCAAAAGGTTGGTTTCAGGTTATCCTGATATTGCCGTATTTTATATTCATTACCTGGAATTACATTGGGTTATTGACAAAGAACCCTATGAGGTTTCGCTGCGAAGCGATTCGGCAAAAATTCGCTATGCTGATTTTTTACGGAAATATCCTGAGCTAGTTAAAAGGTTAAAGAAACATCACATTGCCTCCTATCTTGGCATTACACCAACACAGTTAAGCCGGATTTTTGGTTATAGTGGATAAATTTTAATCCTCAACATTTGTAAAGGGTTTTCCATTTTGACGTCTTCATCTTTGTATTGTAATCAACATTAAATCAAAACAATGAAACAATAGTAACCAATTAAACAAATAACATGGAAAAGTATAAAATTGAACTCAAATGGGCATTCATTTTTACAGCAATGTATCTGCTATGGATGACAATGGAAAAACTTGCAGGATTACACGACAGGTATCTGGAACAACAACAGTTAATAAGTATGTTTGTGCTGGTTCCTGCTATTATTATTTATGCTCTTGCCATAAAGGACAAGAAGAAAAACTACTATGCAGGAACCATAACTTATAAACAAAGCTTTATGAGTGGACTTGTGCTTACCATATTCGTGGTTCTGCTCAGCCCGATCAGTCAGCTTATTACCTCCTATATTATTACACCTGACTACTTTGCCAATGTTATTGCGCATACGGTCAAATCCGGAATGTTTACCCAG
Source organism: Pedobacter heparinus DSM 2366 (assembly GCF_000023825.1). Taxonomy (NCBI): domain Bacteria; kingdom Pseudomonadati; phylum Bacteroidota; class Sphingobacteriia; order Sphingobacteriales; family Sphingobacteriaceae; genus Pedobacter; species Pedobacter heparinus. The sequence continues at coordinate 3,269,359 of NC_013061.1, read as the reverse complement.
GAGCAGGCCGAAGCACAATTCAATATTAAAAGCTACATCATTACCAGTATTATAGGAGGATTGGTAACAGGTATCATTTTCAGTATAGTCATTTCCGTATTCACCAAATCGAAAACCAGATTAACATGAGCAAGACCAACAAAATAGACGAGTTTGTAAGTAAACTCAACCATCCGATGAAAGCCGAAATTGAGGAGGTTATAAAAATAATCCGCAGTGCAAGCAATGACCTGGAAGAGGATGTAAAATGGGGTGGCCCGAGTTTTGATTACAAGGAACCAATGGCGACGCTAAGTTTGAGGGTGGCAGGAACAATTGTTTTCATATTTCACAAAGGAGAGTTGATTAAAGACGAAAGTAGCTTATTGGAAGCCGCACCGAAAGGCAAAGCCTATTTGAAACTTCGCTCCATGAAAGAAATAAAGGACAACGAAGCGAACATTCAGCATATCGTAAAGGAATGGATTAAACTCATGGATGCCTGAGAAAATAAGGTGCTACAACAATATTATTGAATATTAAAAAAATAAGCATTATGGGAACTGAAAATCTTATAGCAAAGGCCGAAGAGGCGATCTTAGCAAAAGTTGACCAGGTTTGGAAAGCACTGGTTGATCCGGATTCAATCAAACAATATATGTTTGGAACTTCTGTTCAATCTGATTGGAAAAAAGGTAGCAAAATTACCTGGCAGGGGGAATGGAAAGGAAAAAAATATGAGGACAGAGGTGAGATCACAAAGATTGAACCCAATAAGGTATTGCAGTACACGCATTTTAGCCCCCTTTCCGGTTTAGCCGATAAGCCCGAAAATTATCATACTGTTACCATCAGTTTATCTGCAGTGGGGAACCATACAAAAGTTGTTTTGACCCAAGACAAAAATCTTAGTGAAAAAGCGCAACAGGAATCGCAGAAGAATTGGGAAAATATGCTTGGATCCCTCAAAGAAGTTGTAGAAGGCCATTAGCCGTCTTTGTTTGATTACCCTGGGTGTTCTTGGATGCGGTATAGAAAAATGTATAACCCAACAGGAGCTGCATTTTCCCAGGCCTATGCTATTAAACACTATAAACAGCTTGTTTTCGTGAGCGGCCAGGTAAATTTTCATTGGTCTTGATGTGATGTTCTGTGCACTACAGCCAAACTGGTTTTTTGTGGGTGAATGGTGCCGTGGTTGGGGCCTATCCCGGTGGAGTAGAGCCTGATCTGATCCGTTTGGATGAGGATCGTCCGGAAGGTGTCAGGGATAAAGTAGATGGGGTAGCTTTGCCTGAGAATGATCCGCTGAACGGTAAATCTGAAGGCGGACTTTTAAGTTTTTGGAGATGACTGAGCTGAAGTTAAAAGTGATCGGCTGTGGTGATGCGGCATGGAAATCATGGTTTAATTATCCCTTTGCCTGCTCATGAGCATGGATGGCGTCCCGGATGGAATTAAGCAATGGCATATCCAGTTCACAGCCCTGGCTTTCGCAGTGGGCATGATCTTTTTCATCGAGTTGGATGGTGCCAATGGTGTCTTCTTCTACATAAATCTGGTAACGGGAGTTTCCTAACGATTTGATATTGTAAAAATGACCTCTTCCATTATCAGCTACTTCTATTCTAAATTGTTCCATGTGTTACTTTTTTTAATTCAAATCATCTTCATCAATATTCAGACTAAGCTCATCATCTTCATCCCTGTTTAAGTCAAAGTCGTCATCTTCCAGGTCTTCTCTTGCAGGGAAATCATCTTCATCGTCCTGCTCATCATCGTCCTGCTCGGGATCAATCGGTGGATCTTGCTCGTAGAAGCTGGGATCCAATTCATCAGTTTCTGCGGTAATGGCAGGATCTGTTAAAATGGTCTGTTCTGCTCCATCGGCCTGCCGCTGGTGATAATTCCCTGCAGGGTTACTACTTTTATCTTCTGTTTGATGTTCCAGGCTTATATTTTCCATGGTATCCATAGTTTTGTTTTTTGGTGTTACTGGAAAAACAGTTGGAAAACAAAAATGTTCTTAAATGTTCAAACCCTGGCAAAACCAACTGAATATGGTTTGTCTATGATCCAGGCGATATAGGTGTTGGCGATATGGATAAGCATAGTAGATTTGACATATAAAATCAATATACAATTTTTGATGAACGCTCCAGTATGGATCAATATTCATATTTGATCCAGGAGGATAATAAGTCGATTGATTTTCTTGCTTTAGTTTTGGTTTTGCAGGTTGAGGATCTTCAGGGTGATGTGGTCTTTCAGACCATTGAAGAATTTTTTAAGCACGAGTTCGAAGACGGGGTCTGCGCCCGGTACATGGGAAAACAGGGTCATGCAGGATTTAAGTTTGAGATCGTCGGGGCTTCCGAATATTTTATGGGCATCGTTGGTCTCCAGGCTGAGCAAAACGTGGCTCAACAGGATCAGTCTTGGACCGAGCATCCGGTGCTGGAGGTATTCGGCAGCTTCTTCCAGGTCTTCAATGGCATAGCGTTTGGAGATTTCGGTATACCCTAGTCCCTGGATCTGCGGGAAGATGTACCACATCCAGTGGCTTTGTTTTTTCCCGGATTTCAGTTCGCCTAGTGCCGTCTGATACACGGATTTTTGTGCGGAGATGTATCTTTCCAGGTTATGGCTTTTCATGGTTTGGTCTGCTGAAGGGCGATTAGGGTTATAAGGGTCGGTTTTTGAGCGGCGGATATCAGGAGCTTGACCGATTTCTATATTTGGTAATCTCGAATTTACAAAGTTTGACTGTAAAAACGTGTAATGGATTAATGATTATTTGGTAAAATGTATAACCAAATCAGTACTTGCTGATGGTACAGTGCCGGAAGAGCAGACCAGGCACTGGCAACGCATGAAGTTTAGTCTTCCTCATCATTGAGGTCATACAACTTGATTTTACTGATGATAGGCATTACTTCCTCCATCATCTGGCTCAGTGTTTCAAGCTTACATTTGATATTTAATAAGATTTCTTCCTCGGATATGGGAGCATTGGTTTTCATAGCTTGATCTTTTTGGTCATTACTAAATCATCGGGATAAATATAGTAATAATATTCTTAATTAACCAAAAAGAAATATGTTGTCTATTTTGTCAATTATTTGCTCGTTGTTAACCATCTGTTATGGTAAAATTTACAATGCAATAATGCCAATCCTTTCTTCAATTTTCTTTGCACACTTAACTGCTTCTACCAATACTGCTTCATTGTCAATTTCATTATTCATGTTTAAGGCTGTTAAGCTGGAAACGGTTAAACAGGCAATGATGCCGGTACTGCCGCGGCCAATTGGAACCGATACATCTACAACACCTGCAGCCAGGTCGCTTGTTTTAACATAAGCACCCTTTGCCTGTATTTCTTTTAAAGATTTTAAAAACTTGTTCTTTTCCTTATCGCTGTATTCTGTATAGATCGTGTTACCACTCAAAGCAATTTCCTGTTCAGCCTCGGGCATATAGGCCAGCAGCACTTTTCCGGAAGCAGTTAAAGGCAAAGGAAACAGGTTACCCTCTTCTATAGAAAGTGCAATAGGACCAGGGCTTTTGGCGTGGATAATGACCATCACCTGGTTCATATATAATATACTGAGGTGACAGGATTGTCTTACGGTATTGGCCAGTTCTTCTAAAGGATGTTGCGCCGCCTTTCGCAATTCATCAACAGGGGAATGCCGGTGTGAAAGATAAAATAGTTTTAAAGATAGTCTGTATTTTCCCGAAACTTCGTCCCTTAATATATACCCGCGGCTTTCTAAACTCATCAGCATCCTGTAAATCTCGTTCGGACTTTTGTCTATTCCTACCGCAATTTCTGTTTGGGAAAGCGGGATGGACTGAGCAGACAGATATTCCAGTATATCCAGACCTTTATCCAATGCAGGGGCCTGGTATTTCATTTCTTTATCCTTCATAAAACTGGTGCGTAATTTTTTTAATCAACAAACATACTAAATGCTTTTTATTCATTTTTCTCTCAAATGTGTATAAAATTTACTTAATATAAGTTTTCATATTTGAAATAAATATTTATATTTGAATTAGTAACCATTTATAAACCGGATACCTGGTTTAAAATTCAACTAAATAGCTAATTTAGTTTTAACAGGTATTAATCTTATAAAACAGAATGAGCAAACTAATCTATTTCCTTGGTTTATTTTTTTTTACGATTCCGGTATTTTCACAACAGCTGAAAGTAAATGAGCTGCGCTGCACTTATAAAAACAATCCTCAGGGTGTGGAAAGTCCTGCCCCGGCATTAAGCTGGAAATTGTTTTCAGCGCAAAGAAATGTACTGCAATCGGCTTATCATATCATTGTAGCAGACGATGCTTTAACCCTTGCAAAAGGCATAGGGAATGTATGGGACTCGAAAAAAGTGGCTTCTGCCCGGTCTTTGCTGGTTAACTATAATGGTAAGCCGCTTATTTCTGGTAAAACTTATTACTGGAAAGTAAAAGTTTGGGATAATAATGGCCTAGCCTCGGCCTGGTCGGATACCGCAACATGGCAAATGGGGCTGTTAACCGTGTCCGACTGGAAAAATGCAAAATGGATAGGCTATGAGAAAATGCCAGATTCGCTGGTTACTATTTTACCACTTGATACAAAAAAAGATAAACCTGAGGGTAACAATATACAGCCGCTTTTAAGAAAAGAATTTAGGGTAAACAAAGCAGTAAAAAAAGCCACCATGTTCATTTCCGGTCTTGGACATTTTGAACTGCAACTGAATGGCCGGAAAGTAGGTGACCATTTTTTAGATCCGGGCTGGACTAAATATGATAAAGAAGCTTTATATATACCTTTTGATATCACGGCACAATTAAAAGATGGAAACAATGCTTTGGGTGTTATGCTGGGCAATGGGTTTTATTATATTCCCCCAATTAAGGCGCGTTATAAAAAGCTGAGGGCATCTTTTGGCTACCCAAAAATGATTTGCCGTTTGCTGATTGAATATAAAGATGGGAGTGTGGCCAACATCATCAGCGATGAAAGCTGGAAAACAGCTGCCTCAGCAATCACTTTTTCCAGTATTTATGGCGGGGAAGATTATGATGCCAACCTGGAGCAAAAGGGCTGGGACATTCCCGGATTTGATGATAAACATTGGAAGAGTGCAGTTTCTGTAGGCGGTCCTGCTTTAACTTCACAAAAAGCCGAACCGCTTAAGGTATTTGATCAGTTTACTGCTAAAACCATAAAGCCGCTTGGGAATGGCGACTGGGTATATGACCTTGGACAAAATGCTTCGGCCATTATTGAACTAACTGTTAAGGGTAAAAAAGGGGATACCGTAAAGATTATTCCTGCCGAACTGCTTAAAGCAGATGGTACGGCAAATCAGCGGGCTACAGGCAGCCCTACTTATTTCCAGTACATATTAAAAGGAGATGGTGCAGAAACCTGGCGCCCCAGGTTTATGTATACTGGTTTCAGGTACCTGCAGGTAATTGGCGGGATACCGGAAGGACAGTCTAATACAACTGGTAAGCCCTCATTAATAACCCTGAAAAGTTTGCATGTACGCAATGCAGCCGCAACTGCAGGTTCATTTGAAAGTTCAAGTGAACTGTTCAATAAAACAGATGATCTGGTCAACTGGGCCATTAAAAGCAATATGGTTAGCGTATTTACCGATTGCCCGCACCGGGAAAAACTGGGCTGGCTGGAAGAACTTCACCTGATGGGCAGTTCTGTGCGCTACAATTATGATGCTGCTGCGCTGTTTAAAAAGGCCCTGCAGGACATGCGGAATTCGCAGACAGCAGATGGCCTGGTACCTGAAATTTCGCCCGAATATGTAAAATTTGACTATGGCAATGGTATGTTCCGCGATTCTCCGGAATGGGGGAGCAGCAGTATCCTGGTGCCATGGTATCTTTATGAATGGTACGGGGAAACACAGGCGCTTGCCGAAAATTACGACATGATGCAGCGTTATGTGGCTTACCTGGGTACGAAAGCTAAAAACAATATCCTTTCACAAGGGCTGGGTGATTGGTTTGACCTTGGGCCGGAACGACCTGGGGTTTCTCAGCTTACCCCAATGGGGGTAACCGGAACTGCTATTTATTATTACGACCTGAACGTAATGGAGAAAATTGCCCTTTTACTGGGTAAAAATGCTGATGCCGGCAAATATGCAGCATTGGCGATGGAAGTAAAGAAATCATTTAACGATACTTTTTTTAATACAGAGACCAAACAATATGCTACAGGCAGCCAGACAGCCAATGCCATGGCCGTATATATGAACCTGGTTGCCCCTGAATATAAAGATGCCGTAGTCGCCAATCTGGTCAAAGACATCAGAGACCGAAATAATGGTTTAACCGCCGGGGATATTGGTTACCGCTATGTATTGCGGGTATTGGAAGCAGAGGGCAGATCGGATGTAATTTACGATATGAACAGCCGGACTGATGTGCCCGGCTACGGTTATCAGCTGGCACAAGGTGCAACCGCCTTAACGGAATCATGGGCCGCTTTGCCCACAGTGTCCAATAACCATTTTATGCTGGGCCACATTATGGAGTGGTTTTACAGCGGCATTGGCGGGATCCGCCAGGAAAAAGGCGCTGTTGCTTTTAACCACATCCGGATTTATCCGGAACCGGTTGGCGACCTGCGTTATGCCAAAAGCAGTTACCAGTCGCCTTATGGCGAAATTGCAAGTAACTGGAGAAAAACCGCTGATGCGTTTGAACTGGATGTTATTGTACCTGCGAATACAAAAGCAACTGTCTATCTGCCTGCTACAGCAACGCAGCAGGTTAGTGAATCGGGGCAAAAGATCCGGCCTGCTGGTTTTGAAAAAGGAAGAGCTGTAGTCCAGGTCGGCTCGGGTAATTATAAATTTAAAGTACAATAGTTTTGATCATGAAGTTTACCTTATCCATCTTCAGCTTTTTTGTTTCGGTAGCAGTCTTTGCCCAGCCGGGTAAGGAGGTTTCGGCTGCCAGGATGAAATCGATTTATGAGGAAGTTAAGACACCTTATAAGTATGGATTGGTGATGGTGCCTGATGATGAAGGGCATAAAATGGATTGTCCGACTGTGTTCAGGGAAAGCAATACCTGGTACATGACTTACCTGGTGTATAGCGGACGTGGTTATGAGACCTGGCTGGCCAAAAGCAAAGATTTGCTGAACTGGGAAAAATTGGGCCGCCTCATGTCTTTTGGTGATGCAGGAAAATGGGATGACAACCAAAAAGCCGGATATAATGCGCTGACCAGCACCAGGTGGGGTGGAGATTACAAACTAGGCAAGTTTGAGGGGAAGTATTGGATGTCTTATTTTGGAGGGAAAGAAAAGGGTTATGAAACGGAACCTTTATCTATAGGGATGGCTTATACTGATAAAAAGCCCTGGGTTGCCCAGGAATGGACCAGACTGCCCGAACCGGTATTGACTTCGGCTGATGCGGATGTAAGGTGGTGGGAAAACCGCAATAAGCTTTTTAAAAGCACGGTAATTGAAGATAAGCAGCGTTTAACAGGACATCGGTTTGTGATGTATTACAATGCCGTTGGTGATTCACTGAAGAACAATAAAAAGACCAGATGGTATGAGCGTATCGGTATGGCAGTGTCAGATGACATGTTGCACTGGAAAAGGTTTGGTAAGGATCCTGTAGTACATCATCCGGTTGGGATTACCGGAGATGGGGTGATCCAGAAAATAAACGGGACCTGGGTAATGTTCTATTTTGGGGCCTTTTGGCAGGACAGACAGGGAGCTTTTAACCGTTTTGCTGCTTCAGATGACCTGGTTAACTGGACAGACTGGACTGGAAACAATTTAATTGAATCTTCTGAAGTTTACGATAACCTGTATGCACATAAATCTTTTGTGTTAAAGTATAAAGGAGTGGTATACCATTTTTATTGCGCGGTTAATAAAAAAGACCAACGCGGAATTGCAGTAGCCACTTCAAAAGATTTAGGGAAAAGTAAGCTGGAGTTTATAAGTCCGGATAGTAAATAAAGATACATCATGATGTTAAGAAAGAACCTTGTTTTATTGTTGCTGATGCTGACTGTTGGGGCTGTTGCATATGGCACCCCGCGTATACGCCAGAATTTTAACCAGGACTGGAAGTTTTTTCTGGGTGATGATGCTGCGGCGAAATTACCCGGTTTTAAGGATGGTAAATGGAGGACACTTACCTTGCCCCACGACTGGAGCATTGAAGGGAAGTTTGATGAAAAGAATCCTGCAAAACCGGAAGGTGGGGGATTACCTACGGGTATTGCCTGGTACAGGAAAACATTTACATTACCGGCGTCCATGCAAAAAAAAGATGTTTTTATTGAGTTTGATGGGGTGTACAAGAACAGTGAGGTTTGGATCAATGGTCATTTACTGGGGAAAAGGCCCTATGGTTATATTTCGTTCCGTTACGAACTCACAAAATATTTGAAAACGGGCCAAAATGTCATTGCTGTAAGGGTAGACAATGCTGCCCAGCCCGATTCGCGCTGGTACTCAGGATCCGGAATTTACCGTAATGTCTGGTTAACGGCTACCGGAAAGGTTGCAGTGAACCAATGGGGTACATTTGTTTCTACACCCTCGGTAAGTAAAACCTCGGCAAACGTTTACATCAAAACCCAGATCAGAAACAAAGAGCGGGTAAAAGCTAAGATCGATGTGAAATGGGAAGTACATGATGCAGATGGCAAAGTGGTATCTGCTACGGAAATGAAGGACATATCCTTAAAAGACACCTTGTTTGAAGTAGCAGAATTTGCCAGGGTAAACAACCCTAAGCTGTGGTCGGTAAAACAGCCGTACCTTTATAAAGTAATGACCCGGGTATTTGTCAATAAGACATTAACAGATACTTATGAAACTCCACTGGGCATCCGCTATTTTAACTTTGATGCCAAAAAAGGATTTTTCCTGAATGGTGAATCCCTGAAAATCCTGGGGGTTTGTATGCACCATGACCTGGGTGCACTGGGTGCTGCGGTGAATGTAAGGGCCATGGAGCGCCAGCTGGAAATATTGAAAGAGATGGGCTGTAATGCCATACGTACGGCACATAACCCACCAGCTCCGGAATTACTTGATCTTTGTGATAAAATGGGATTCCTGGTAATGGACGAAGCTTTCGATATATGGGCTAAAAAGAAGAACAAACAGGATTATCATCTTGATTTTCCGGAATGGCACCAGCGCGACCTTCAGGACATGGTGAAAAGGGACAGAAACCACCCTTCTATTATTTTATGGAGCATTGGCAATGAGATCCGTGAGCAGTTTGACAGTACCGGGGTGGCTTTAACCAGGTCATTGGTAAAGATGGTAAAGGACGTAGATGCCACACGTCCGGTTTTATCGGCATTGACAGAAACAGATTCTGCGAAGAACTTTATTTACCAGGCCAAAGCCCTGGATATTTACGGGTTAAATTATAACCATAAACTGTATAAGGATTTTCCAAAGAACTATCCCGGACAGACATTACTGCCTTCAGAAACAACTTCTGCATTTGCTACCCGCGGTTTTTACGACATGCCATCCGACAGTATCCGCCGCTGGCCTAAAGATGGGAAAACCAAATTTACAGACGGAAATGCAGCCTGGGCAGTTTCTGCTTATGATAACGTTTCTGCATATTGGGGTTCTACACATGAAGAAACCTGGAAGGAAGCAAAAAAATATGCCCATGTACCAGGGATTTTTGTATGGTCAGGATTCGATTTTTTAGGAGAGCCAATACCTTATCCTTGGCCGGCAAGAAGTTCTTACTATGGCATCATTGACCTGGCTGGCTTTCCTAAGGATGCCTATTATATGTACCAGAGTGAATGGACCAGTAAACCGGTACTGCACCTGTTTCCGCACTGGAACTGGACTCCGGGTAAAAAGATAGATGTTTGGGCCTATTACAACAATGCGGATGAGGTAGAACTGTTCCTGAATGGAAAATCTTTGGGTACCAAAAGTAAACAGGGAGAAGAACTACACGTAGTATGGCCGGTTAATTTTGAAGCAGGTACTTTAAAAGCGGTGTCAAGGAAAAACGGGCAGGTGGTGCTGATCAGAGAGATTAAAACTGCTGGAAAGCCTGCAAAGATAGAACTGATTGCCGACAGGACTACTATAACCGCAGACGGTAAAGACCTTTCTTTTGTAACGGTAAGGATTTTAGATGCAGATGGCAATCCGGTGCCGGATGCAGCCAATAGGGTACAGTTTAAACTGGAAGGTGAGGGCACGATAGCTGGTGTAGATAATGGTTTTCAGGCCAGTCTGGAACCTTTCAAAGCCTATTACCGGAAAGCCTATAACGGACTTTGCCTTGCTATTGTACAAGCAAAAACCAAAGCCGGAAAATTAACATTAACGGCCTCTTCAGAAGGTTTACAGCAGGCTGTTGTAACAATTACCTTGAAAGGCAAATAACATTGCGGTAAAAAAATAAAGATAAAGAGCAGAAAGGTCATGAGTGACAAAATTAGTTTAAAAGGAATAACATGGAACCACAGCCGTGGCTTTACCCCAATGGTAGCTACAGCACAGCGTTTTTCAGAGTTGAATCCATCAGTAGAAATTATATGGGAGAAAAGAAGTTTACAGGCTTTTGCTGATTTTTCCATACAGGAGCTGGCCGAAAGATTTGATCTTCTGGTAATTGATCATCCCTGGGCAGGTTTTGCCGCCAAAACAGGATCCATTCTTCCGCTGGACAAATATTTTACAAAGGATTATTTAAAAGACCAGGAAGACAATACAGTAGGACATTCTTATGAGAGTTACAGTTACGACGGACACCAGTGGGCACTCCCGATAGATGCGGCGACACCCGTAGCGGCCTGCCGACCGGATTTACTGGAACAGCATGGCCTTGCTTTGCCAAAAACATTTGAGGATTTACTGAACCTGGCCGATAAAGGCCTGGTGGCTTTTGCGGGGATCCCCATTGATGTACTCATGAATTTTTATACATTTTGCTGCTCGCTGGGCGAAGATCCCTGCCAGCAGGAGGACCTGATCATATCCAGTGATATTGGTATTGCCGCACTCAGGATGTACAGAGAACTGGCTTCAAAGATTCATCCCGATAATTTTAAAAGAAATCCAATACAGACATATGAAGCCATGACCTTAGGTGATGATATTGCTTATTGTCCTTTTGCTTATGGGTATTCCAATTATTCCAGAAAAGGTTACGCCCGCAAACTGCTGCATTTTCATGACATGATCTCTTTGAATGGGCGCAGTAACCTGCGCAGTACGCTTGGAGGAACCGGCCTGGCCGTATCTTCAGCTTGTAAGCATATAGAAATGGCTGTAAAATATGCAGGATATGTAGCTTCGCCATTCTGGCAACAGGGGCTTTTCTTCGAAAATGGTGGTCAGCCCGGCCACTTAAGTGCCTGGACAGATGCAGAAGTGAACCACAGGTCGAATGATTTTTTTGTGAATACGCTGCCAGCACTGCAACGGGCTTTCTTGCGACCGCGTTACCACGGGCACATGTTTTTCCAGGACCATGCCGGGGATATCGTGCGTGATTACCTCATGATGGGAGGATCTGAAATATCAGTACTGGAAAAGCTGAATAGTTTATATGTAGAATCCAGAACCCTGCAGTTGTCATGAAGAGACCATTAGAAGGAATTCTTGTTTTAGAGTTTTGCCAGTTCCTGGCGGGGCCATCAGCTGGCCTGAAGCTAGCCGATCTGGGTGCACGCGTAATTAAAATCGAACGTCCGGTAAAAGGCGATGCCTGCAGGCAGCTGGCCATTAAAAATCTCTTTGTTGAAGGAGATAGCTTACTTTTTCATACCATTAACCGGAATAAGGAATCTTATGCGGCAGACCTGAAAAATCCGGAAGATCTGGATCTGCTTCGTAAACTGATTGGCAAAGCGGATGTGATGACCCATAATTTCAGGCCTGGGGTGATGGAAAAGATAGGACTGGATTATGTTTCGGTACAGCACATCAATCCAAAAATTATATATGCCGCAGTTACCGGATATGGAACCGCGGGGCCATGGGCGGCAAAACCCGGGCAAGACCTGTTGGTACAGTCTGTTTCCGGCTTAACGCAACTTTCGGGCAGCAGAGACGAGGGGCCAGTGCCTTTTGGCTTGTCGGTAACCGATATCATGTGTGGCAACCACCTGACGCAGGGAATTATAGCCGCTTTGATCAAGCGGGCCAAAACCAATAAAAGCGTGCTGATAGAGGTAAGTTTACTGGAATCGGCACTGGATGTGCAGTTTGAGGTACTGACCACTTATTTGAATGATGGCGGGCAGTTGCCGCAAAGAAGTGCTGTTAAAGGCAGCGCACATGCTTATTTAAGCGCCCCTTACGGCACCTACCAAACCAAAGACGGATACCTGGCCCTGGCTATGGGCGATCTGAACAAGATCAGCCAGTTGATTGGCTGCGACATCTCGGCCGCATACACCAGTGCCGCTGCTTCTTTTGAAAACAGGGATGCCTTGTTGCTGTTATTGGGGAAGACATTCAAAACCAATACCAATGCGCATTGGCTGAGTGTACTGGAGCCGGCTGACGTTTGGTGTGCGGCAGTACTCAGTTATAAAGAGGCTGTTGAAATGGAGGTCTTTAAAAATCAGGAAATCAGGCAACAGCTGGATTTAGGGAATGGACGTACCATAGCTACTACAAGGGCTCCCATCCGTGTAGACGGGCATAAACTTTATGCGGCCAAAGCCGCACCTAAAATAGGTGCAGACAATGAAAGGATTAACAAAGAATTTGATTTAAAATAGGATATGAAAGCCCTGGAAGATTATTTAGTGGTAGATTTTAGCCAGTTCTTATCGGGCCCCTCTGCAAGCTTGAGGTTGGCCGATATGGGTGCAAGGGTGATTAAAATAGAGCGTTCAGGAGTAGGCGATATATGCCGTACCTTATATACTTCCAATGTCATTATGAATGGGGAATCCTCTGTATTTCATGCCATCAACAGAAATAAGGAGAGCTTTGAGCTTGACCTTAAAAATGAGGAAGATTGTAAAATGGTACGGGAATTACTGGAAAAGGCGGATGTAATGATCCATAATTTTCGTCCGGGTGTAATGGAAAGGCTGGGTTTTGGTTATGCAGATGTGCAGCAGCTGAACAAGAGCATCATTTATGCGGAACTCTCTGGCTATGGAACAGAAATTGAAGGTAAAGGCAAGCCCGGACAGGATTTGCTGCTGCAATCGGTAACTGGTTTGACCTGGCTAAGTGGTAATGCCAACAGCGGCCCGGTAGCTATGGGGCTTTCTATTGTTGACATGCTGGCAGGTTCGCACCTGGCGCAAGGTATCCTGGCCTGCTTATTTCGTAAAATAAGCACCGGAACAGGTGGCTTGGTACAAGTGAGTATGATCGAATCGGCGTATGATTTTCAGTTTGAGACCATCACTACTTTTATGAATGACGGTGCTGAGCTTCCAGAACGAACGGTACATAACAATGCCAATGCTTATTTAGGTGCACCTTACGGAATCTATAAAACTGCTGACGGCTTTATTGCCCTGGCAATGGGCTCCATCCCTGTACTTGCTGCTTTATTGGGCTGCAAGGCCATGGAAGTTTTTACCGATCCGGCTGAAGCTTATGACAAACGGGAGGAGATCAAGGCAATACTTGCAGCCCATTTACAGACCGCTGCAACCAAAAGCTGGCTTGCTGTGCTGGAACCTGCCGACATCTGGTGTTCGGAGGTGTTGAACTGGAAGGAACTGATGGAACATGAGGGCTTTAAGGCCTTAAATATGATTCAGGAAGTGGAAATGGAGGACGGCTATCGTTACCAGACTACCCGTTGTCCGATAAAGATTGACGGAGAATTGCTGGTTTCTTCCAAAGGTTCTCCTAAATTGGGGCAGGATAATGAAAGGATCATTAACCAGTTTATCACTTTAAAACCCAGTGTTCATGAATAAGGAAGCCATCAGGATAGCAGTGCGCAAATTTGCCCCTTTCGAGGCGGCTATGCAAAAGGTATGGGATAGCTATTGCATGTATTCAGGTTGTACCCTGCAGGCAGAACTGGTTCCGCTCGACCTGCATGAGCTACATAAGGCTACTTTGGGCAATGATGGCCTGAAAAAAGGCGAATGGGACATTGCCCACATCAATACCGACTGGCTGCTGGAAGGTTATGCCAGCGAGGCCTTTGAAATACTGAACCCCCACCTCGATGCCAATGCCCCCTCGGCTTTTCCGGAGGGCTGGAGTCCGTCATTGCTGGCTTTACAGCAATTTGAAGAACAGGTGGTAGGTTTGCCCTTTCATGATGGTCCGGAATGCCTGAGCTACAGAAAAGACTTATTTGACGATGTTGCAGAACAGCAACGTTATCTGCAGCAATACAGAAGGGATTTGAAAATACCTGCAACATGGGATGAATTCCGGCAGGTAGCCAGTTTTTTTTACCGTCCGGAACAAAACCTCTATGGCAGTGTATTTGCGTGCTATCCTGATGGGCACAATACGGTGTTTGATTTCTGCCTGCAATTGTGGAGCCGGGGCGGGACATTGCTCGATGAAGAAGGAAAAATAAATATTGATACCAAAGCCGCTGCTGAAGGGCTTGATTTTTATCGTCAGCTGCTGAAAGACACAAAAGCTGTACACCCTGGTTCGGCAAACTACGATTCTGTACAGGCCGGACAGGCTTTTGCCAGAGGTGAAGCTGCACTGATGATCAACTGGTTTGGTTTTGCATCGGTATGCGAGGTAGATGCCGCTTCGGCAGTGAAAGGCAAAGTAGGGGTAACTTCATTGCCGGTTTCGGAAAATAACCTGCCGGCTTCGTTAAATGTTTATTGGGTATATACCATAGGCTCGGGTAGTAAACATAAGCAAACTGCTTATGATTTTCTCCGTTTCGCAGTAAATGAGGAGAACGATAAGCAGTTGACGCTGGAAGGTGGAATTGGCTGCCGGATTTCAACCTGGAAAGATAGCCTGGTGAACGAGCTGGTACCTTATTACCATAAACTGGAACAATTGCATAAAGGGGCAAAAACACTTCCGCAAAAAAGCAATTGGGCAGAAATTGCAGCGATTATTGATGTGGCGGTATTAAAGGCCTTAAACAGCGAGCTACCTGCTGCAGAAATTTTGCGCCTCGCCCAGGAACAGATCATTTTAATTGACAAATAGACCTTTATGGAAATCATCTATCAACCGGTTTTACCTAAAAGCATACAACCCATTATCATTATCGGGGCTGGCGGTATTGTAGCAGATGCACACCTTCCGGCTTATAAAAAAGCAGGTTTTGCAGTTCAGGGAATTGTAAACCGTACCAAAGCTAAAGCTGAAAAGCTGGCGGAAGCTTTTCAGATCCCGAATGTTTATGATTCTGTAGCAGAAGCCGTAGCCAAGGCACCTGCGCATACCGTGTTTGACCTGACCATTATGCCCGAACAATACCTGGAAGTACTGGAACAACTACCAGATGGGGCAGCGGTACTGATCCAAAAACCCATGGGAGATGACTTTAAACAGGCCAGAGAGATCCTGGAACTGTGCAGGCAGAAAAAACTGGTTGCGGCCATCAATTTTCAGTTGCGTTTTGCACCATTTGTGAGTGCTGCAAGGTATATGATCGATCAGGGAATGATTGGTGAGCTGTATGATATGGAAGTGCGTGTGACCATTAAAACACCATGGGAGATTTTTCCGCATGTAATGGTACATCCCCGTCTGGAGATTCTTTACCACAGCATCCACTATATCGATATGCTGCGCTCTTTTTTAGGAGATCCGGAAACAGTAATGGCAAAGACCTTAAAACATCCGGCTAAAACACTTTCCTCTTCCCGCTCCACCATTTTGATGGATTATGGGGATACCATGCATGCGGTGATCAATACCAACCACGACCATGATTTCGGGCCGCATAACCAGGAGTGTTTCATCAAATGGGAAGGTACAAAGGGTTCGATCAAAGCGAACATAGGTTTGCTGATGGATTATCCGCATGGGGTACCTGATGTATTTGAATATTGTTTGAAGGAAGAAGGGAAAGCACCAGAATGGAAAGAGCTGAAACTGGAAGGTTCCTGGTTTCCTGAAGCTTTTATTGGCACTATGGCTAACCTTATGCGCTACAAGGAAGGTTCTTCATCGGTATTGCATACCAGTGTAGGAGATGTGATCAAAACGATGGCGGTAGTGGAGAGTGCTTATCTCTCCAGCAATAAAGGTGGTGTAAAAATAAGCGAACAACTGAACAACAATTAAAGTATTACGGAACATGTATTTTAAATCGATATTTTTTGAAGATTACCTGTTACAGGACAAGCGGATAACCTTGGGAAGGACCATTACAGAAACAGATTTTGTAGTCCATGCAGGGCATACCGGAGATTTTTTTCCGCATCACATGGATGAGGAATGGTGCAAAACACAGCCTTTTAAACACCGGATCGCACATGGTACCATGATATTCAGCATTGGGATCGGGCTTACCGCTTCCGAGATCAATCCTGAAGCCTTTTCTAAAGGTTATGACCGTTTGCGCTTTGTAAAACCCGTGTACATAGGGGATACCATTCATTCGGAGATTACCATTTCGGAGAAGGCCGAGGCAAAAAAACCGGAATATGGGACGGTAACTGAGCATGTGGAAATTATAAACCAGCATGGTGAGGTCGTATTGGTATGTGATCACCTTCTGCTGGTAAAAAAGAAATAACAGATTCCCTGTTACAGGGAATTGGAATAGATAAAAACCTAAAAACCAAAATATGAACCATTCAGCAGCACCTGAAGTGATAAGGGGCAGTGATCCTGCAGCGGGTAAAAAATACCTGGTACCATTTATTTTTGTGATCAGCCTGTTCTTTTTATGGGGGATGGCGCACAACCTGGATTCCAGTTTGATTCCTCACCTTAAAAAAGCTTGTAATTTAAGCAATACGCAGTCGATGCTGATTGATACTTCAGTTTTTCTGGCCTATTTTTTAATGGCAATTCCTGCGGGGATGATCCTTAAAAAATGGGGATATAAAGCAAGTATGATTGCTGGTTTACTGGTCTTTGCTGCAGGTGCTTTTTTGTTTGTGCCGGCAGCAAATGAGCTTTCCTATATCACGTTTTTAATTGCCCTGTTTATAATCGGCTGTGGTTTAACCTTATTGGAAACTACTGCAAATCCATATGCTGCGGTTTTAGGAGATCCTGCAAAAGCCACCAGCAGACTAAATTTAGCAGCTTCCTTTAATGGTTTAGCGGCTATGGTGGCGGGATACGTAGGTACAAGGTTTATCCTGTCAGGAAAATCCTATTCCAAAGCAGAGCTGGCAGCGATGACAGAAATTAACCGCAATGCCTACTTTATGGAAGAAGCTGCTTCAGTTAAAATGCCGTACATTATTTTGGGAAGTGTTTTAGTGCTTTTTGCCTTAATTTTTTGTTTCATCCGTTTCCCGGAGATCAAAACCAAAAGCATCGATGGCGAGGCTAAGGGTAGCTTTATTGGTGCATTAAGGCATAAACATTTAAAATGGGCGGTTGTGGCACAGTTTTTTTATGTGGGCGCTCAGGTATGTGTAACGAGCTCTTTTATCCGTGCTGCACAACAGGGGGCTGGTTTTGACGAAGGTACTGCCGGATATTATTTAATTGTTTACGGCTTCCTGTTTACGGTAGGCCGTTTTGCAGGCACTGCATTGTTGCAATGGATCTCTTCTCAGAAGTTACTGTCAATCTATGCGATCGTCTGTATTATTCTGTGCTTAATTGCAGTTTTAGGAAGCGGAGTGTATGTGGTTTATGCACTTGGAGGGTTAGGATTCTTTATGTCGATCATGTTCCCAACCATCTTTGCATTGGGAATTGATGGAATTGGTGATGATACCAAACCTGGTTCATCCTGGCTGATCATGTCTATTGTTGGGGGTGCAATCATTCCGGTATGCATGGGTGCATTGATTGATCACTACGATGATCAGGTTCAGATTGGCTATTATGTGCCGCTGATCTGTTTTTTAGTTATTCTTTATTTCGGATTAAAAGGTTATAAGATTGCCGCCAAATCATAATGAATTTGAACTTAAGTAAAACCATAGCATTCGTTTTATTGACTTGCAGCCTGCAGCCTGGCGCAGCTATGGCGCAGGCAAATGAGTCTGCTAAGCCCTGGGTATTATGGCACTGGATTAAAGGCGGGGTTTCAAAACCAGGTATTACCGCCGATCTGGAAGCCATGAAGTCAGCGGGCATCGGAGGTGCATATCTTTTATCGATTAAAGATGTACCCAATCCCCCTTTATTTAACCCATCTGTACGGCAGCTTACCCCACAATGGTGGGACATGGTAACCTTTGCCATGCAGGAGGCCAGGCGTTTAAACCTGAAACTGGGGATGCATGTAAGTGATGGCTTTGCACTTGCAGGAGGGCCCTGGATTACACCTGAACTTTCTATGCAGAAAGTGGTATCTACCCAATTGAATATCAAGGGTGAAACAGCTGAAAAAATAAAACTGCAGCAACCGGAAACCCTGGAAGGTTATTATAAAGACATTGCGGTATACGCCTATCCCTCAGCTGAAGGTGCCGGTATTTCCACACAGACTGTGATTCCCGAAATTACGACCAGTAATGCTGCAGATGCAAGCGGACTGATCAGACCGGGTAATACGAAAAATTTTGGAAGTAATGAAGCCTGCTGGATTCAGTATGCTTTTAAACAGCCTTTTACCACCCGCACCATCCGCATAAGTACTGGCAGCAATAACTACCAGGCACAACGGCTGGAAATACAGGTTAGTGATGATGGTGAAAATTTCCGTTCGGTGGGGCGCCTGGAGCCGCCAAGGCATGGCTGGCAGGACACTGATGCCGATGTGACACATAGTATTGTACCCGTTACCGCAAGATATTACCGCTTCGTATACGATAAAAAAGGATCGGAGCCCGGTTCAGAAGATCTGGACGCCGCCAAATGGAAGCCTTCTTTAAAACTGAGGAACCTGGAGCTTTCTGCGGAAGCCAGGATCAACCAGTTTGAGGGAAAAGCTGGCTTGGTATGGCGCATCAGCAAAGCCAGCACAAAAGAGACGCTGGAAGACCATTTATGTGTACCGATAGATAAGATCATCAACCTGAGCGATAAAATTAAAGCAGACGGCAGCTTAGACTGGAAGGCGCCTAAAGGAAACTGGACCATATTGAGGATTGGCCATACTTCCACCGGTCATAAGAATGCCACTGCCGGAGCAGGTATGGGGCTGGAATGTGATAAATTTAATCCGGCTGCAGTAAAATTACAATTTGACAGCTGGTACGGGGCAGCCTTAAAACATGGAGGACCTGAAATCGCCTCAAAGGTTTTGAATGAATTGTTTGTTGACAGCTGGGAGTGTGGCAGCCAGAACTGGTCGCCACTTTTTGCAGCGGAATTTAAGAAACGCAGGGGCTACGACCTGATGCGTTATCTGCCGGTTATGGTAGGCATACCGCTTGGAAGTGTTGAGCTGTCTGAAGCCTTTTTACATGATGTGCGAAAAACCATTGCTGAACTGGTTGCAGACCAGTTTTACTACACCTTATCCAGCCTGACCAAAGAGAAAGGTGTCACTTTTGCCGCTGAGAATGTTGCACCGACCATGCTGAGCGATGGCCTGCTGCATTATAAAAATGTAGACATGCCGATGGGTGAGTTCTGGTTGAACAGTCCGACACACGATAAACTGAACGACATGCTGGATGCGGTTTCCGGCGCGCACATTTATGGCAAAAATATCATACAGGCAGAAGCTTTCACCACCATTAGGATGGATTGGAATGAACATCCCGGCAATATGAAGACCTTACAGGATAGAAATTATGCGCTGGGCATCAATAAACTGGTATATCATGTTTTTGCCCATAATCCATGGCTGGACCAAAAGCCAGGGATGACACTGGATGGGATAGGTTTATATTTTCAGCGTGACCAGACCTGGTGGAAACTTGGAAAGGCCTGGGTAGATTATGCCACACGTTGTCAGGCACTTTTACAACAGGGTAAGCCTGTAGCCGATGTCGCGGTATTTATTGGTGAAGAATTGCCCAGCCGCTCGGTATTACCTGATCGGTTGGTTAACCTGCTGCCTGGCCTTTTTGGTGCTGAAGTGGTGGCAGCTGAGGCAAAAAGACTGGCCAATACCGGCGAGCCCTTAAGACAAAAGCCTGCAGGGGTAACACATTCGGCAAACATGGCCGATCCGGAAGACTGGGTAAATCCATTAAGAGGCTATGCCTACGATTCTTTTAATCCTGATGTATTGCTTGACGCAAGTGTAAAAGACGGGAGAGTGGTGTTTGCCAGCGGTGCAAGTTATGCGGTACTGGTTATCCCGGGTAAAATGCTCCTGAACCCAAATTATCAGTATATGAGTAAGGAAGTGGCTGCAAAGCTGAACGAGCTGGCGAAAGCAGGTGCAAGCCTTGTGCTCGGTGAACGTCCGAAATTCCAGCTGGGTATGCCTAAAACAGGCAGTGATCAGGACTTTGAGACTTTACTGACCGAGCTTTGGGATGGTAATTTTAAAACAGCAGGACAGGGGCAACAGCAGCTTTCCCTGAAAACACTGGGTAAGGGAAGGATCATTAAGGGTGCTTATCAGGCAGAAAGTTTTGACCTTATTGGCCTGGAAAGGGATCTGCTGGTAATGGAAGGAAATGGAGATTATGCGAAAAAGGTAGCTTATACCCATAGGATTGCAGCCGATAAAGAGTTTTATTTTGTTGCTAACCAGGAAAATAAAAAGCGCTTGCTGGAGTTTTCTTTTAGAACAGCCGGTAAAATACCTGAACTTTATGATGCTGTAACTAATGAAACTATTGCCCTGAAAGCCTGGAAAACTGAGGCTGGTCGTACAAGAATGCAGCTAAAGCTGGCCCCAAATGCCTCCGCCTTTGTCATCTTTAAAGATAGAGCGGCTACTACTGCCTCTGCTACAGGCAAAAACTGGAAAGAACAGCAATTGGTAAACACGATAAATGGGAGCTGGAAAGTACGTTTTGACCCTGCTTATGGCGGTCCGGAAAAGCCGGTAACTTTTGCTGCGCTGAGCGATTGGAGTAAACATCCGGACAGCCTGATCAGATATTACTCAGGTTCAGCGGAGTATAGTAATAATTTTAAAGTTAAAAAACAGGCCGGGCAGCAATACTTGCTGGATTTGGGAACGGTAGGCTGTATCGCAGAGGTTCGGGTAAACGGAATTTCTTGTGGTGTGGTCTGGACTGCGCCTTACCAGGCCGACATTACAGCTGCTCTAAAAAATGGGGACAATGTGCTGGACATAACGGTAACCAATACCTGGGCCAACAGGATCATCGGCGATCAGCGTTTGCCGGAAGACAGGAGAATCACAAAAACAAATGCGCCATACCGTTTGGAAGGCAAGCCACTGAATGAGGCTGGCTTGCTTGGTCCGGTAAGGCTATTTAAACAGGAACAATCAAATTAAATGAAAGATACCGGGAATATAAATTAATGAATATGCTGATGGAAACGATAACTATGCCAAAAAGAATGATGTTAGGTTTGTGTTTTGCCTGCTGTTTGGTAGCAGGTATGGGTAAGGCCCAGGATAAAAGCCTGGTCAATACCTCTAATAGTCAGCATGCCAAACTGCATAGCCTGAACATGAGGGATGTGAGCTGGACCAAAGGTTTCTGGGCCGACCGCTTTAAAGTAGCGAAAGAAGCTATGGTACCCAATATGTGGGCCATTTATAACGACGCCAACATCAGTCATGCCTTCAAAAACTTTGAGATCGCAGCTGGTCTGGATACAGGATCACACAAAGGGCCATCTTTCCATGATGGTGACTATTATAAAACGCTGGAAGCTATGGCCAGTATGTATGCATCTACCAACGATCCAAAATTAGACGCGATGATGGACAAGGCCATTGCGGTCATAGCCAGATCTCAGCGTGATGATGGTTACATTTATACCAAAGCGATGATAGAGCAGCGTAAAACCGGTTCAAAGAACCAGTTTCAGGATAGGCTGAGCTTTGAAGCCTATAATATCGGACATTTAATGACGGCTGCCTGTGTGCATTACAGGGCTACCGGTAAAACTACCTTACTGAATGTGGCTAAAAAAGCCACCGAATACCTGTATAATTTTTACCAGAAGGCCTCACCGGCCCTGGCCAGAAATGCCATTTGCCCATCCCACTATATGGGCGTGATTGAAATGTACCGTACAATTAAAGATCCACGTTATCTGGAGTTGGCTAAACATCTGATAGCCATAAAAGGTAAGATTGAAGATGGTACGGATGACAACCAGGACAGGATTCCTTTTTTACAGCAAACGAAGGCCATGGGCCATGCCGTGAGGGCCAATTATCTGTACGCTGGTGTGGCCGATTTGTATGCCGAAACAGGTAACGATTCGCTGATGAAGACCTTGAATTTAATGTGGGATGATGTAAACCAGCATAAAATGTACATCACCGGGGGATGTGGATCGCTTTATGACGGGACATCGCCAGATGGGACATCTTATAACCCAACAGAAGTACAAAAGATACACCAGGCCTTTGGCCGCGATTTTCAGCTGCCTAATTTTACTGCACACAATGAAACCTGTGCAAATATCGGCAATGTATTGTGGAACTGGCGCATGCTCCAGATTAGCGGTGACGCGAAATATGCAGATGTAATGGAACTGGCCCTGCACAACAGTGTATTGTCAGGCATCAGCCTGGATGGCAAGAAATTTTTGTACACCAATCCGCTCAGCTATTCAGATGAGCTGCCCTTTAAACAGCGCTGGTCCAAAGACCGCGTGCCTTATATCGGCCTGTCCAATTGCTGTCCGCCCAATGTAGTGCGTACCATTGCAGAAGTGAGCGATTATGCTTATAGTATTTCTGATAAAGGGTTGTGGTTTAATCTGTATGGTGGCAATACCGTAAATACTACTTTAACTGATGGAACCAAATTAAAGCTGAGCCAGGAAACCAATTATCCCTGGGATGGCAACATAAAAATCAAAATCCTCTCAACAGGGAGCAAACCTTATTCCCTGTTTTTCCGGATTCCGGGATGGGCAGCCAGGGCAGATTTAAAGGTAAACGGTAAAGTGGAAAATATGGACCTTAGGCCAGGTACTTATGCCGAACTGAACCGGAAATGGAAAGCGGGTGACCTGGTAGAACTGGTATTGCCAATGGAAGCACAGCTGGTAGAAGCCAATCCGCTGGTAGAAGAAAACAGGAACCAGATTGCGGTGAAACGCGGACCGGTGGTGTATTGCCTGGAGTCCCCTGATCTGCGGGGTAAAAAGATCTTTAATGTGTTCATTCCGGCCAACATCAGCCTGAAAGCGATGCCTATCAAAATTGATGGTGCCGATATGATAAGCCTGGAAGGCAATGCCCGCTTGATTGAAAATAAAGACTGGAAAAATGTACTGTACCGTCCGCTTAACGAAAACAATGCGCTGAGCCCTATAAAACTGGTGCCTTATTTTGCCTGGGGCAACAGGGGGCATTCAGAAATGTCTGTTTGGTTACCGGTAAGCAGATAAACGATACGATTATGGAAAGAATAACCGCAAAATATTACATAGAAACGCCGCTTGATCTCGAAAAATCGGCCCAGTTGCTGGCCGGCGAGCAAAGTTCAGGAACCTTTATTGCCGTGCCGGGCGAAACCGAAGAATTGAAACAGCGCTTTGCCGCCAGGGTAGAAAGCATTACCCCAATGGATACAGCTAATGAACCCGCCATACCAGGCGTACTGTCTGCCGGCGGTAAATACCAGCGCGCTATGATCGAGGTTTCCTGGTCGATAGAGAATTTCGGCTATAACCTGCCGGTGATGGTGTCTACCCTGCAGGGAAATTTATATGAGCTGACCCAGTTTACAGGGCTTAAGCTGATGGATCTGGAATTGCCAGCTTCTTTTGCTACCGCCTTTAAAGGGCCTAAATTTGGCATAGCCGGCTGCAGGAAACTGACAGGTGTTTACAACAGGCCCCTGATCGGAACCATCATCAAACCCAGCATCGGCATGACGCCGGAACAAACGGCTGCTTTGGTAAATACCCTTGCCCTGGCTGGAATTGATTTCATCAAGGATGATGAACTGCTGGGCTCATCTGCCAATTCCCCCTTTGATAAACGGGTGGATGCCATTATGGAAGTGATCAACAGACATGCTGATCGCAGCGGAAAAAAAGTAATGTATGCTTTTAACATCAGCGATGACATCGACCAGATGCAGCGCAATTACGAAAAGATCCTTCGTTCAGGGGGTACTTCAGCGATGATAAGTCTCAATAGTGTTGGGCTGGCAGGGGTTAAGAAGATTGGCGAAATAGGGGAGCTGGCTATTCATGGCCACCGTAATGGCTGGGGTATGCTCAACCGTCACCCTTTACTGGGTATAGAGTTTCCTGCCTATCAGCAGCTTTGGCGTTTGGCCGGGGTCGACCAGATCCATGTAAATGGCATACAAAACAAATTCTGGGAATCTGACGATTCTGTAGTGCGTTCTATTGAAGCCTGCTTCAAACCCTTATTGGGTGGCTATTCGGTTTTACCAGTGGTATCCTCGGGGCAGTGGGGCGGGCAGGCTGTTGAAACCTACCGGCGCGTACCCTCTGTAGACTTGTTATATATGGCCGGAGGTGGAATTATGGCGCATCCAGACGGTCCTGCAGGTGGCGTAGTAGCTTTACAACAGGCCTGGCAAGGTGCTGTAGATGGCCTGTCAGTGGCTGAAACAGCTGCAAAATATCCTGAATTTGGACATTCGGTAAGTGTATTCGGTAAAAAACAGGCCTAGCTGATGGAAGTGACAAAAAATAAGCGCCTGCTGATGGCCTTTTATGGCGACGACTTTACCGGCTCAACTGACGCGCTGGAATTTTTAAGCAGGTCGGGCATCAAAACGGTACTGTTTATCGAAACACCTTCAGCTGCACAACTGGCCCGTTATCCTGAATTGCAGGCCATAGGTATTGCCGGAATGAGCCGGACGATGTCGCCTGCCGAAATGGAAGTGGAGCTTCAGCCCGCATTCAAAGCGCTGGCCGGGCTCAATCCGCGTCATGTGCATTATAAAGTCTGCTCTACCTTCGACTCTTCTCCTGCAATAGGCAGCATCGGTAAGGCAATTGATATCGGTGCCGCTGTATTTAACACCAAAACAGTGCCCTTATTGGTGGCAGCCCCGATCTTAGGCAGGTACTGCCTGTTTGGCAATTTGTTTGCCCGTATGGGTATTGGTAGCCAAGGGAATATTTACCGGCTTGACAGGCATCCTTCTATGTCCAGACATCCGGTAACCCCAGCAGAAGAGAGCGACCTGCGTTTACATTTAGGCAAGCAAACCACTAAAAACATAGGTCTTTTTGATATCCTGGCCCTGCATCAATACCAACAGGAGTCTACAGCATTAAAGCTGGAAGGAGAAGATATTGTTCTTTTTGATGCCCTGCAGCAGGAAGACCTGAAAAGCATAGGAGCCATTATAGACGGCATGGCCACAGTCGGCCAAACGCTGTTTTCTGCCGGATCTTCGGGTATAGAGATGGCACTCGGAGCGCACTGGCAGGAAAATGGAACACTAAATAAGGAAGTGTTATGGGAAGACAGCAGCCAGCACGGCCCCGTACTCATCGCATCCGGAAGTTGTTCGCCGGTTACTGCAGCGCAAATTGCCTATGCCTTAAAAAATGGGTTTACTGAAATTGCCATAGACACCATATCCCTTGCGGAACGGGCTTCAGCAGAAGATTTAAATGCGGATTCCATACTGATAACAGAAGCGGCAGAAAAATATGCTTTGCAGGCAACTGAACTGATCCGGCAGGGCAAACATCCGCTGATCCATACCAGCCTGGGCAATGATGACCAGCGGGTTAACGAAACGGATCAGCTGTTCAGGGAGAAAAATTTTGGTAAAGCGGCAACAGCACAGCTTTATGGCAGTTTATTGGGGATGATTGCCCGTAAAACTGCAGAAAGAATAAAACTAAAAAGAGTGGTCATTGCCGGGGGTGATACTTCCAGCTATGCCGCCAGGGCTATGGGGATTGCAGCAGTTGAAATGATTGCCCCGCTTAGTCCAGGTGCCCCTGTTTGCCGGGCTGATGCCCCAGGCTCGGCTATTGATCAGTTAGAACTGGTATTTAAAGGAGGCCAGGTCGGAAAAGAAGATTTTTTTAACAATAACCTTATAGCAACTAAAATATGAAAGCCAAAACACTCGGACTTGTCCATACCTCTGCCACACTAGTACCCGTTTTCCAGAAACTATGTTCTGAATATTTACCCAATGTAAATGTATTTAACATTGTGGACGACAGCCTGATAAAAGATGTGATCAGTAGAAATGAACTGACGAAACTAACTTCAAGAAGGGTAGTCGACCATGTGGCTTCCGCAGAGGCAGCAGGGGCCGATTTTATCCTGGTCACCTGTTCTTCCATAGGTGCAGCCATTGAAGCTGCAGCAGGTCTAACTGGTGTTCCTGTATTGAGGGTCGATCAGCCAATGGCAGACCTTGCCGTTCAAACCGGTAAAAAGATAGGTGTGATTGCGACCTTGCCCACTACGCTTGGGCCAACCAGCGACCTGGTAAAACGCAGGGCTGCAATTGCAGGAAAAGAAATTGAGCTGACTTCGAAACTTTGTGAAGGTGCTTTTGAAGCATTGATGGGGGGGAATCCAGGAAAACACGATGAGATGGTGGCTAAGGCACTCCTGGAACTTTCTGCTGTAGTGGATGTGATTGTACTGGCACAGGCTTCGATGTCGCGTGTGGTGGATACTTTACCGGATACAGGGAAGCGCATTCCGATATTAGCCAGTCCTGCACTGGCCATTCAGCATATTGCCAACCTGATTCAGTAAGGGCCATGTATACGTTCCGCAGGTTTTGCCTGCTCGTCGCTTTAGTTGCCCTGGCTGTTTTACTGTATGGCCTGCTGCGCTCAGATGCTGTCTTCTGGCAGCCGGCAGCACTTGTACTGGCCCTTAGTACCTCTATCGGTATGGGGTCGATTGAATCCCTTAAAAGTTATCAGTACACGGCATGGATTATTACCGCTGTTGTTGCCGGGATGATTTATCCTGAAAAACTGCTTAACATTGGCGGTGTAGATATGCGAAATAAATGGCTTATTCTGATCGTCATTCAACTGGTGATGTTTGGCATGGGCATGAAGATGAGCATTAAAGATTTTACAGGAATTGCAAAGTCTGGAAAAGGTGTTGTTGTAGGTTTAATGAGCCATTTTACGGTGATGCCTTTGATGGGATTGCTGTTAACTAAAGTTTTTCATTTTGATACAGAAATTGCGGCAGGAATTATCCTGATTGGTTGTTGCTCCAGCGGATTGGCATCTAATGTAATGACTTACATTGCCAAAGGAAACCTGGTACTGTCTGTAACAGTAACTGCTGTTACCACCATTGCTGCTCCGGTAATGACCCCTTTTTTAATGAAAATCCTCGCCGGAACTTTAATAGAAGTAAAGTTCATTAATATGATGATGGAGATCATTAAGATTGTGATTGTTCCTTTAAGTGCTGCACTTATTCATGATTATCTTAAAACGGCATCTCCTGACCAGGCAAAGAAATTAAATAGCATAGCATTGCTTTCTGCAGCATGGTTAGTGATTAACCTGCTGATTTGGAAAAGCACTTTTGCCCCCAATCTATCTGAACCTTTTTTAGAAAGTTTAGAAGTGCTTAATTTCTTTACAGGAGCGGTTGTTATCGGTGTACTGTATCATATGCTTGCCAAGAAATCTCCTAAAATTGATGATTTCATGCCTTACTTTTCTATGGCCGGGATTGTTTATTTCACCACAGTTACTACAGCAGCCGGACGTGATCATCTTTTGCAGGTAGGCTTTTTATTGTTCATTGCTGCTGTTATCCATAATGGCGCAGGTTATTTTTTCGGATATGCTTTCAGCCGGATAATAGGGCTTAATAAAGCAGACGCCAGAACGCTGGCATTTGAAGTTGGATTACAAAACGGAGGAATGGCTACAGGGCTGGCCGGTTCTATGGGTAAGCTGGGTACAGTTGGCCTGGCAGCAGCCGTATTTAGCCCATGGATGAACATCTCGGGCTCAATACTGGCCAATTACTGGCGCCGTAAAGCATTAAAAGAAGAAGCCGCATCAATTCAATATAAAAATGAAAAGGATTAAAGTTTATACCCTGAAATTTATCTGGCTGGCCTTTGCGCTTGTCCTTTCTGCGAATGTTTCTGCTGAGGTTAAACCAGCTTCGATTTTTACCGACCATATGGTATTGCAGCAGCAAACAACAGTTGCAATATGGGGCTGGGCAAAAGCAGGAAGCGATGTACAACTTGTCCCCTCCTGGGATAAGCGCAGGTACAGTGTAAAAGCAGCAGCCGATGGCAAATGGAACATAAAGATCAACACCCCTAAAGCAGGTGGTCCTTTTGAAATCAGTATCAGCGATGGCAAAGCGCTGGTTTTAAAAGATATCCTGATTGGGGAAGTCTGGTTTTGCGGCGGGCAATCCAATATGGAAATGCCGATGAAAGGCTTTAAAGGGCAGCCTGTCATTGGGTCCAATGAAGCCATTTTGAAAGCTGCAAATCCTCAGATCCGCTTATATACCGTTCCGCGTTCTTCTGTTACAGAAAGGCAGGACAACAGCAAAGCCTCTGAATGGAAAGCTGCTGCGCCAGAAACCGTAGCCAACTTTAGTGCTACGGCCTATTACTTTGGCCGCCTGTTAAGTGAAATGCTGCAGGTGCCGGTGGGTCTGATCAACGACAGTTATGGGGGCTCTTCTATAGAAGCCTGGATGTCGCCAGCACAGTTAAAGGCATTTCCTGAAGTGAAGATCCCCGCCAAAACGGATACCATAAAAGAAGTAAGCCGTACGCCAACCACCTTATACAATGGCATGTTGTACCCGGTAATTGGGTATGGCATCCGTGGGGTCATCTGGTACCAGGGAGAATCCAATTACGATCGGGCAGACCGTTACGAAGAACTTTTTCCGGCTATGGTAAAGGCCTGGCGGGAAGCCTGGGGGATGGGCGAATTTCCTTTTTATTATGCGCAGATTGCTCCTTATAATTATGCCCAGCTGCCGCCTTACCATACCGGAGGTAAATTCAGCTCGGCCTTTATCAGGGATGCACAACGCAAATCGCTGGCTAAAATACCTGCTTCAGGTATGGCTGTATTGATGGACATCGGTGAGGAAAACTCCATCCATCCGGCCAATAAGGAAAAGGGAGGGACTCGGCTGGCTTACCTGGCATTAGGAAATACCTATGGTATTAAAGGCTTTGGTTATGCCAGTCCAGCTTATGAAGCGATGAGTATTAAAGACCATACAGCGGTGCTTAAATTTCAAAATGTAGCCAATGGCCTTACATCTTTTGGTAAAAGCTTAACTTTATTCGAAATTGCAGGTGCCGATAAAAAATTCTATCCCGCAACGGCTAAAATTTCGGGCAGTAGTGTAACGGTATCTTCCGATCAGGTAAAAAACCCTGTGGCTGTGCGGTATGCATTTAAAGATTTTGTGACGGGAGATTTGTTTGGTACAGATGGCCTGCCGGTATCTTCCTTCCGTACAGATGACTGGGACAATTGAAATAAAATATAGATTTGGATAACAAGAAGCACATACAGCCCCTTATCATTGGTATCGTTTTATCATTTCTGAGCACATCTGTACTGGCCCAACAGCCGGCAACAGCTGATCAGAACCTGGTATGGACCAGCCAGAGTGAAAATGCAGCCGGATCTATGCCCTGCGGCGGGGGCGATATTGGCCTCAACGTTTGGGTAGAAAAGGGCGAACTGCTGTTTTACATCGCCAGGAGTGGAACCTTCGATGAGAACAATACCTTGTTGAAACTTGGTCGCCTGCGCTTAAAATTAAGTCCCAGTCCCTTTGATGAAGATGCAGCTTTTAAACAGGAACTGATCTTAAAAGACGGTTATGTGAAAGTTAAGGGTAAAAAAGCAGGATTGACCACCGAAGTGAGGCTCTGGGTGGATGTATTTAAACCATTGGTTCATCTGGAAGTAAAAAGCAACCGGAAAACCATCGCCGAAGCCGGGTATGAAAGCTGGCGATATGCAGATCGCCTGACCAAAGGCAAAGAAAACAACCAGAATTCTTATAAATGGGCTCCTCAGGGTGAGGTAAAGACTTTTAAAGATAGTATTGCTTTTAAAAATAATGGATTGCTGTTTTATCATCAAAACAAAGCACAGTCGGTATTCGATATAACCGTTAAACAACAAGGCCTGGACAGCATTAAAGACCAGCTGTTTAACCCGCTTAAGAACCTGGTGTTTGGCGGAATGATTTGGGGAACAGGAATGGTTCCGGCAGGGAATTACACTGGTACTTATGCAGGCATTGCTTTTAAGGGCTGGAAATTGAAAAACGATAAAGGGCGAACATCGATCAGCCTGAGCCTGGCCTTACATACAGAAGCCACAACCGATCTCCGGCATTGGACAGCGGGTTTGAGCCAGACCAGAAATAAGGCCGCTGCGAAGGATTTTAACAATAGCATCAAGTGGTGGAATGCCTATTGGGAACGTAGTTTTATAGAACTGGAGGGCAACAAGGATGAAACAGTGGTGCAGGCCGGAAAGAACTATCAACTGTTCCGTTATATGCTTGGCTGTAATGCTTTTGGTACTTATCCGACCAAATTTAACGGAGGTCTTTTCACCTATGATCCTGTTTTGGTAGATACCACCCTGAAATATACCCCGGATTTTAGGAACTGGGGCGGGGGAACCCATACTGCGCAAAACCAGCGTCTGGTATACTGGCCGATGTTAAAAAGCGGAGATGCGGAAATGATGCAGCCTCAATTCGATTTCTATACCAGGCTGCTAAAAAATGCAGAACTGCGGACAGCATTTTACTGGAAACATAAAGGCGCAAGCTTTACTGAACAGCTGGAGAATTTCGGCTTGCCAAACCCGGCAGAGTATGGATGGAAGCGTCCTGAAAACTACGATAAGGGAATGGAATACAATGCCTGGCTGGAATATGAATGGGATACGGTGCTGGAATTTTGTCTGATGATGCTGGAAACAGAAAGTTATGCCGGCA
This sequence comes from Pedobacter heparinus DSM 2366, assembly GCF_000023825.1. Classification (NCBI taxonomy): domain Bacteria; kingdom Pseudomonadati; phylum Bacteroidota; class Sphingobacteriia; order Sphingobacteriales; family Sphingobacteriaceae; genus Pedobacter; species Pedobacter heparinus. The sequence continues at coordinate 3,238,236 of NC_013061.1, read as the reverse complement.
AAGCAGTAAAACCATATTTACCCTTTATCAGCAGCTGCCTCAGCTTTTTTGATGAACATTACACTTACCTGGCCCGGCAAAGGGGCAGTAAAGCAGTGGATGGCAGCGGACACCTGGTGCTGTACCCGGGATCGGCTGCAGAGACTTATAAAATGGCCTATAACGCTACTTCTACTATTGCTGCATTAAAAACGGTATTGAGCAGGCTGCTGCAGGTTAAGGACATTACAACGGAGCAAAAGCAAGGCTGGGAAGCGATGCTGAAACGTATTCCGCCCATCAGCTTCCGGGAATTTAATGGCCATACTACCATTGCACCGGCTAAAGTATGGGAGCGGGTCAACAATACCGAAAGCCCGCAGTTGTACCCGGTTTATCCCTGGGGAATTTACGGAATTGGCCGTCCGGGGCTGGATACGGCTATCAATACCTTCAACAATGATCCGGATGTGTTAAAGTTCAGAAGTCATATAGGCTGGAAACAGGACAATATTTTTGCGGCTAGGCTGGGTTTAACAAAAGAAGCTGCTGAACTCACTTTGGGGAAATTAAAAGATTCGGGCAGGAGGTTCCCGGCATTCTGGGGACCTGGATTTGACTGGGTACCCGATCACAACTGGGGCGGTTCGGGCATGATCGGCCTGCAGGAAATGCTGTTGCAAAGTAATGGTAAAGCCATTTATTTGTTCCCTGCATGGCCAAAAGAATGGAATGTCCGGTTCAGGTTGCATGCCTCATATCAAACCATTGTTGAAGCAGAGTTAAAAGACGGCCAGGTAAAATTGCTGAAAGTGATACCTGAATCGAGGAGAAAAGATATAGAGATCAGGTTAAAATAATACTTTGGCAACGATTGCGTAGTTATTTTGCCGTTTTTACGCTAATCACCGGGTAAAACTATGTAGAATTGTATGAAACCAATATAAGATAACAAGTATGAATAAATCAAGAACCCTTATATTTAGCTTATTGGCGCTGATGGGTACTGCATCTTCAGCAGACGCCCAGATTGCTAAAACACCTGCTAAACCTTTATCCGATCAGATGGCTGCAACAGTCATGGAAATCTGGCCAGAAAGGGCAAAAAAATGGTCTTATGACCATGGTGTAGTGCAGGACGGAATGGATGCTTTGTGGAAAAGATCAGGGAATGCCAGCTATTTCAAGTACATCCAGAATGACATGGATGGATTCATTTCGGCAGATGGGATAATTGATACCTATAGCCAGGAGCATGTAAATATTGATAATGTAAAGAATGGTACCGTGCTGCTTGACCTCTATAAAATAACCGGTCAGCAAAAATACTTTAAAGCGGCCACTACTTTATGGGAACAGTTAAAGATACAACCCAGAACCAAACAAGGTAGTTTCTGGCATAAAAAGATCTATCCAAACCAGGTATGGCTGGATGGTCTGTATATGGGGCAGCCTTTCTATGCAGAATATGCGGCGCTTATCGGAAATAAGGAAGCTTTTGACGACATTGCCAATCAGTTCATCTGGGTAGAACAAAATACGAGAGATGCCAGGACCGGCTTACTGTACCATGGCTGGGATGAAAGCAAAACAGAGCGCTGGGCAGATCCAAAAACCGGTCTTTCTCCGCATATCTGGGCAAGGGCAATGGGCTGGTATGCCATGGCACTGGTCGAAACCTTGGACAATTTTCCTAAAACCCACCCAAAACGTCAGGAAATGATCAATATCCTGAACCGTCTTGCTGCAGCTGTTAAAAACACACAAAATAACAAAACAGGGGTATGGTATGATATTTTAGACCAGCCAAACCGTAAAGGCAATTATTTTGAGTCCTCGGCTTCCAGCATGTTTGTATATGCCATCGCCAAAGGTGTTCGTCTGGGTTATCTCCCTGCTTCCTATTTTGTGGTAGCCAGTAAAGGTTATAAAGGTATTCAGCAGGAATTTATTGAACAGCGTGCAGAAGGTAAGATCAATCTGAAAGGGACAGTAAGTGTTTCCGGTTTAGGTGGTAAGCCTTACCGCGATGGCAGTTATGAGTATTACATGAGCGAAAAGGTAGTTAGCAATGATCCCAAAGGTGTGGGCGCATTTTTAATGGCCGCAAACGAAATGGAAATTGCCGCCCTTCCTAAACCCGGGCTGGGTAAAACCGTGCTACTCGATTCATACTTTAACAATGAAAGCCGGAAAGACCAAAGCGGAAACCTGGTTTCCTGGCATTATAAATGGGATGAACTGGCCAATGGCGGCTTTTCTATGTGGGCAGATCAGTTTAACAATGCAGGGTTTAAAACTGCAACTTTAAAAGCGGCACCTACGGCAGCCAATTTGAAAAATGCTTCGGTGTATATCATTGTTGATCCGGATACGGAAAAAGAAACGGAAAAACCGAATTTTGTTGCCCAAAATGACATTAAAGCAATTGCTGAATGGGTTAAGGGTGGTGGCATATTGGTATTGATGGCCAATGATACCGGTAATGTGGAACTGGACCATTTTAACCAGCTGGCCAAAACTTTTGGTATTGAATTTAACAAGGACAGTAAAGGCAGGGTAGTAAAAAGCCAGTTTGAGATGGGTAAGGTAATGGTACCGGCAGGCAACGAAATATTTAAAACCGCAAAGCAATTGTACGTCAAAGAATACAGCAGCCTGAAATTAACCACTGCTGCAAAAGCAGTGCTCAAGGATAAGGATGGCGATAATGTAATGGCCATAGCTAAATATGGTAAAGGGGCGGTTTTTGCCATTGGCGATCCATGGTTGTACAATGAATATGTAGATGGCAGAAAATTACCTGCAGACTATCAGAATTTCGAAGCTGGCCAGGATCTGGTGAACTGGATCGGGAAGCAGCTGCTAAAAAAATAAAGTGTTTAAATATGGATTTACAGTTAAAAGAAAAGGTCATTGTGATTACCGGTGGGGCCAAAGGAATAGGAAAAGCCATGGCGCAGGTATTTGCAGCCGAGGGTGCAACTGCGGTAATTGTAGGACGAAAAGAAATCGATAACCTGAAAGTGGTGGAAGAAATAACCTCGGCCGGGGGCAAAGCGTTTCAGGTTGCAGCGGAGCTGAGCGATCCGGATGCCTGTGAAAATGCGGTGAAAGCCATTGTTGGTGCCTTTGGCCGGATAGATGGATTGGTGAACAATGCTGGTGTAAATGATGGGGTGGGGCTCGAAAATGGGAATTACAAAGATTTTATGGCCTCCCTGCATAAAAACGTAGTGCATTATTTTTTAATGGCCCATTTTGCACTGCCCGAACTGAAAAAGAGCAAAGGCGCCATCGTAAACATAACCTCTAAAACTGCCGAAACCGGACAGGGTAATACGTCAGCTTATGCTGCGGCCAATGGGGGCAGAAATGCGCTGACCAGGGAATGGGCGGTAGAACTCCTGAAATATGGCATTCGGGTAAATGCAGTGGTGGTTGCAGAATGCTGGACACCGGCTTATGAAACCTGGATAGCAACCCTTTCGGACGCGGAAGAAAAGCTGAAAGAGATCACCGACAAAATACCTTTCGAAAACAGGATGACCACAGCAGAAGAAATTGCCAATATGGCTGCTTTCCTAATGTCAGCCAGGTCAAGCCACACTACCGGGCAGATCATCCATGTGGATGGGGGATATGTACACCTGGACAGGGCGCTGGCCAACGCATAAATTGTTATTATAGCATTAAAAAGAAGAAATGAATACATTAGTTTGCACTACACCCGGAACGTTTGAATACCAGCTTGCTGAAAAACCTGTATTGAGTCCGGGCCATGCAATTATAAAGATCAAAAGGATCGGGATCTGTGGTACAGACCTGCATGCTTTTGAAGGCACCCAGCCATTTTTCAGCTACCCAAGGGTATTGGGCCATGAGCTTTCCGGTGAGCTGATTGAATTTGATGGGGCAGAAGGTTTTGAAAAAGGAGAAGCTGTAACTTTTATTCCTTATTTTAACTGTGGGATATGTATAGCCTGCCGCTCAGGCAAACCCAATTGCTGCACCGACATTAAGGTCTGCGGTGTTCATGTGGATGGAGGAATGGCAGAATACCTTTCTGTCCCTTCCCGTTTGCTGATACATGGCGAAGGCCTCAGTTTTGACGAGCTGGCACTGGTAGAGCCATTGGCAATCGGTGCCCATGGGGTAAGACGCGCGGATGTCAGGAAAGATGAATTTCTACTTGTCCTAGGTGCCGGTCCTATTGGCCTGGGCACCATGGAATTTGCCCGCATTGCGGGCGCTAAAGTCATTGCCCTGGATATCAATGATGCCCGCTTAAAGTTCTGTAAAGAAAAATTGAATGTACCTCACGTGGTCAATGCATTGGCCCCCGATGTACTGGAGCAATTGAAAGAAATTACGGACGGGGATATGCCTACCGTAGTTATAGATGCCACAGGCAGCCTGAAAGCCATCAATAATGCCTTTCAATATATGGCCCATGGGGCACGTTTTGTGCTGATCGGTCTGCAAAAAGAAAACATTTCTTTCAGTCACCCTGAATTCCATAAACGCGAGGCTACCTTAATGAGCAGCAGAAATGCCACAAGACAGGATTTTGAACATGTGATCAGGTCTATGAAAGCTGGACTGGTAGAACCCGCTACATACATCACGCACCGGGTTTTATTTGAGGAGGTAAAAGATGAATTTAAAGGCTGGCTGGATCCGAAGAATGGGGTGATCAAGGCAATTGTAAGCCTGTAAAATTAAATTTTAATGGTCTGCGGCTCTTCTTTTCCATTGTGGCAGCTTACGCATGAAATATTGATCAGCTTGCCTTCTTTATCTTTCTCGTGAAAATATTTCTTGTTGATCTTGTTGGTCATGCGGATCATATTTCTCGCAATTTCCTTTTTAGGGTTTTCATCACTGGCAAAATCAAGCTTTTTCGGATTGTCTTTCCTTGGTGTATGGCAAAAATTACACTTTACGCCTAAGGCAGCCTTAAAGCCGTCCATAATGTCATCCAGTTCTTTCTCACTAATATTTTTGGGCAAAACCTTCAGGTTTACAGGTTTTTTGTCTTCCTGTTGTGGCATAAAAGCGCTGAGTATGAGTACGGTACTCAATAATATTGAGAATACGATGGTTTTTTTATAAGGCATAACAACTAATTTTATATTAAAAATGCTAAAAAAAAATAAAAGTTGCGCTATGTAACAAAAAAATAGTTCCGGAAATATGAAACAGGTGTATTACAATGACTTTATAACATAGTTTACTATGCCAGTGTAATCATTGTTGTAATGATGGCCGCCTGGCAAGGTGATTACCCGGGAGGTTTCCTGTCTGAACTGTTTTGTTGTAGCCGGATCTTCGTCATCACCAAATAGCACGATCAGTTTAAATGTCCTTGCTTTTTTCATTTCAGCCAATACATTGTAAGGTTCATCCTGTCCGTCAATGGAAAGCATATCGGCAACATGGATTTCAAAATCTGCACGTTCATCCGGTGATAACATACAAACTGCAGAAAGGTTATGTTGCAGGTTTTCAGGAAGCCGGTTCGCAATAAATGGGGCAATACAGGCACCAAAGGAATAACCGGCAAGTATAAATTTCTTTTTCTTCCAGTTTTGCATATAATAAGAAATGGCATCAGCTATTGCGGCTGCTGTTTGCTGGGGTGTTTTTGCATTCCAGAAATATTTTTGGGCATCAAGTCCCACTACTGCCATTCCTTTTTCGGCAAAAGACTCGGCAAGCGACTGGTCAAAACTTGTCCATCCACCATCCCCCGACATCATAAATATCAGTGGTTGGTCGGACGAAGGCGCCGGAAGCAAATTTAACGGCAATGTAGTGATCAGTTTGTCTGGCATCCTTTGAACGCTCGCCGCATTTTTCTGCTTAATGGCAGAGGGACTTGCGATGATCTTCTTGTAAGACTGGTAAAATTGCGGCAACCAGTTGTCTGCAATAGAAAATCCATGGCCTACCTTAGGTAAAGTAACCAGTTCGGCAAAGGGCATACCTGTTAAAAATGTTTTAGTGGCCTGAAACGGGCAGGTTTCATCTTTTATGCCGTTGAGCGCAATAAATGGTGCCGCCAGTTTTTCTGTACGTTCCAGGTAATACGATTTCCCGGGAACAAGTACATGCGATTTTAAGCCATTGCCTTTGCAAAGTGGTTTTTTTAGGGTGATATCCGGACAAAAACCAAGTGCAATTGCCCCTTTAAAGGTACCGGCAGGTGCCTGTGCCAATAAACCGTAAACCAATGTAGCTCCATAAGAATAGCCAACCAATACCGGCTTGGTATAACTGTTGAATTTGTATTTTTTTTGGAGCATCATGCTCAATTGTTCAAAATCACCTGCCGGATAATAACAGGATGAAGAACTGCGGGATAAAAATGCCATGTATTGCCTGGCATCTATTCCGGCAACGAGCGCTCCCTGTAAAGCCAGGTTTTTAGCCATATTGATGACGCCAGCCTGCCAGCCACCGTCACCCGAAACAAACAAGGCAACAGAAGTGGGGATAGTTTGAGGAATATAAATCACCGTTTTGCCAAAAGTTTTATGACTAATCACTTCTTCTTTTATGGCCAGCGCGGGCTTTATATAGAAGAGCATCAAAAACAGGCAAATAAATACAGATGTTAGTCCGGCTTTTACCATAGATAGCGTTTTGTTCATAAACTGTGCCAAACCTCTGATCATTAACCCTTTCATTTGGGCTGTTCAGCTATCGTTTTTGCCTTTCTGCCGATCTGTTGTTCGGGAGCAGGTAAATTAAAGGTAGTTTTGATCATCATAATGATGATTCTTTCAATTAACGATTGGTGTAACAGGCATTTGATGGAGGGGGAATTGTTTTTTTAAGGTTAGCGGATTGAGTTCCGTAATTTAATGATCCGTAAATAGTGGCGCTATTTACGGATTTTTTTTGGACAATATATTGCTGAAATCCTGATTCAAGGCCGTTTCATAGCCAGAGTTGGCTTGGTTATAACCAAAGGTGTGCGGTTAATGTTAAATTTATATAGTACTATGTATTGCATAGTACTATATAAATCAGTATACTTGTATTCGATTAACAAACAACAATACATACAACATGAAAACAAGACTTTTATTTTTATTATTTCTTCTTTGTTCTATTGCCGGAAAAGCACAAAGGAACTATTCAACAGTTCTTCAGTCTTATCTGAACGCTCAAGAGAAAGTGCATGGATTTGGAGGTGCTGTATTCATCACAAAAAAAGGAAAGGTCGTACTTGAAAAAGCATTCGGGCAGGCAAACAGGGAAGGGAACATTCCCAATTCTATCCAAACGAAATTCAGGATAGGGTCGATCACCAAGCAATTTACCGCTGCAGCAATTTTACAGCTGCAGGAAACTGGCAAGCTGAATGTTGGGGATAAGTTGAGCAAGTATTTTTCAGACTACCCCAAAGGTGATAGTGTTACGCTACACATGCTGCTCAATCATACATCGGGTATAAAGGATTTTATAAGTATTCCAAGGATTTCAAGCTTTTCTACCCTTTCTGACCCAAGGGATTCTGTAATAGCTGCTGTTAAGAAAGAACCATATGATTTTTCACCCGGAACAAAATATAACTACAGCAATTCTGGTTACTTCCTGTTGGGATGTATTATTGAAAAAGTGAGCGGTGAGCCTTATAGCACGTATATCCTGAACAATCTCATAAAAAAAGCCGGTCTTCTAAACACCTCAGTGGACAGATCGATGAACATTCCATTCAGCGCAGGCGCGATGGTCTCAACAGTTGAGGATCTATATAAATGGAACAAATCACTTTTTGGCGGTAAGGTCATCAGTCCGGCTATGTTTACAATGATGACTACCCGTAATTTAAACAGGTATGGATATGGATTGGTTGTTGATTCCTTGTACAATAGGAAACTAATAGGTCACAGCGGAGTTATTGCGGAATTTTTAAGCTATGATTTTATTTTTCCTGATGAAGATACTCATGTGATCATTCTTTCTAACAGTGATACAAATCTGGCGGCAATTTCTTCTGCGATCAATGCAATACTTTTCGATAAAGAGGTGATCAATCCTTACAAGCATGTAGAATTGAAAGTCGACGTTAAAAACTTTGAAAGGTTTCTCGGTAAATATCAGACTGATATTGGTGTGTTTGAGCTGATCATAAAAGACAATAAATTATTTAGGCGCACAAAAGGAGGAGATATGGAGCTTAAACCTGAGTCTGAAACTCAACTTTTCTTTTCAGATGGCAGCGACAGGCAACTGAACTTTGTCTTAGATGGCCGGAATGTTATCAAAGCACAGATCATTCGTGACGGCGTTGTGCAGGAAGTAAAGAAAATCAATTAAAATTACTGAAGAATATCATGCACCATCGCGTAACGAATCAAAGCAGCGGTGTTCCGGCATCCCGTCTTGTCTGTCAGGCTTTGTCGGTGTCCTTCAACAGTCCGCTTACTAATAAATAACCGGTCTGCCATTTCCTGATTGGTGAGACCTTCGGCAATTAATTCCAGTATCTCTATTTCGCGGCTGGAAAAATCTATAGCTGTTTCCGCAACTGCTACGGTACTATTTATTCTTTTCAGTACCTTGCTCAGCATCGACATTGATAGCGCTGCGCATATATAACTTCCGCCCCTGCTGATGTATTTCAATGCAAACAGCATTTCTTCAGCATCCACATTTTTAAGCAGGTAACCTGAAGCACCTGCCTGAAATGCCTGGGCTACATATTTTTCATCATCGTGCATCGACAGAATGACAACTTTTACGTTGGGGTTGAAATTTTTGACCTCGCTAATCAGTGAAATTCCATTGATTCCCGGCATATTGAGATCAGTCAGTAACAGGTCTATGGAACCGTTATCTCTTATAAGTTCTAATGCCTGGGCGCCATTGATCGCCTCTGCAACAATATTAATGGCCTCATCGGCCTCTAATAACTTTTTGATACCACTTCGGACGACATTGTGGTCTTCAGCAAGCAATAGGTTTAACATACTTTCTTTTTTCAAGAACAACATTTTTTGCTGCTGAATAGTTTCAGGTTTGGATACATTAGTGCTGTTTAATGTACGGGTATATTTTAATTGCAGCAGGTATAAATACTTGTTTTAAAAGACAGAAATACCTGAAATCAGCTGGCATTAGCTGATTTAGGATATCATGGAATAAAATGGCCTTAAAAGGCATGGCGTTTGGACTTTCGGTGCTACTTACCTTAAAAAATATAATATGAAAACAGCGCCATTAGATTTCAACAATCAGTTATTTTCGTTCAGGGACAGTTTACAAGGATTCGCATTTTCTTTCACACGAAACGAAGAGGATGCTGCCGATTTGGTCCAGGACACATTGCTTAAAGCGATGCGGTACGCACAAAGTTTTCAGGAGGGAACAAATTTAAAAAGCTGGCTGTTTATTATCCTTAAAAATACGTTCATCAATAATTACAGGAGGAAGGGTAAATTTAATTCTTACATGGATGAAGCCAGCAGTATAGCCATGAATGAATCCTATTTTAATCTAACTTACAATACCGGTGAAAGTAATTGTTCGGTAGAAGATATTCATAAAGCACTGAAAAAACTTTCCCAGGGGTATTATCTCCCATTTATTAAATATTTTGAGGGTTATAAATATCATGAGATCGCTGAGGAATTAAATATTCCTATTGGAACGGTTAAAACCAGAATCCATATGGCCAGGATGATGCTGAAGAAAAATTTGAGGATGTACAGCGAAAGGTAGCATAGCCTTCGTTAAAATGTACACCAGTCATGGATATATTTTTTTTGTCCAAAAACAAAGCCCTCATAGAAATGTTTTTGGCCCCTTCTGTGATGTTACACAAGAATTTTTTACTATTCCCTGCTCTCTTAAACATTTCTTCGTTGCCGGTGTTAGCATTTAAATGGGGCCGTGTTCCTGCAGCTTTCAACTAGACATTTATAAACAGTTAAAGAAGAATCTTATGACAAATTTTGAGGATGAAATTACCCTGAATAACATACATTTTGCGTACCAACTGGAGGCCGGGAGATTTACTTTTGTATCAGATCAAATACTACGATCGTTTAATCTATCTTTTGATGATTTTTCAACAGAGGGGATTTTGCAGCAGATTTATCCAGAAGATTTAATTAAAATTAAGGAAAGTTACTTCCGTCTTTTGAAAGATGAATTCTCTGGTGTGGTTAAATTTAAATTGGGCAAGGAGGATGCTCAGCGATGGTATTCAGTTACGCCGTTTTTATCAGATACAAAGAAAAAAGGGAAGATCATTTTTGGTAGCTTTTATGAAATAACTGCTGAGGTGGACAATGTCACTTCCATAGCCAAATATGCCAATAAGAAGAATTCGATATTGCATATGCTTGCCCATGATTTAAGAGGACCTTTAAATATTGCGCGATCACTGGTTATATCTCTGGATCGTGAAATTACAGATGCTAATGTTTTAGAGCGTACCAGGTATATATCTACAATTATTGAGCAATCAATAAGCCTGATTACTGACCTGGTTTCCAGGGAGTTTTTAGATACACTTGAGGCATCACTGGTTAGAAGAAATATTGATGTGGTGTTAAAGCTGAGGGAATATCTTGAGGAATGTCGTTTGTCATCGCAAACAGCAGCACGAAATTTCTCTCTTCTTTCTGATCAAAAGCAGCTTTTTGCAGATTTAGATGAGGCCAAATTTATGCAGATTATGAATAACTTTGTTTCCAATTCCCTTAAGTTTACCCAGGCAGGAGGAAGCATAATTGTGAAAGTGGAGGACCATGGAGATACGTTCAGATTGATTTTTCAAGATGATGGCATTGGGATTCCTAAACATTTGTTGCCTAACGTATTTGATAAATTTACCACTGCCAGCCGCCCTGGCCTGGAAGGAGAGCCCACTATTGGCCTGGGCCTATCCATAGTAAAAATAATTGTGCAGTGGCATGATGGTCGGATCTGGTGCGAAAGCGAGGAGGGGAAAGGCACTTCTTTTTTCATAGAATTCCCTAAAAAATCGGCTAAAACGATTGTTTAATTTTGTAGTTGCAAAATAACTTTTAATCAGCCAGCCCGGTATTAAAAATCCGTAAATAGTGGCGCTATTTACGGATTTTTTTCATTACCAGAATTTCACATACAGTGCCCCAATGATCAGCAGTGTCACTACAATCAGTGCCATAGTAGAAGGTGCAACTTTAAACATGCTTTTGTCCAGTTCAAAAGCTTTAGGGTTTATTTTTGGCCCGGCCATACTCATTCCGATCATGATCAGCATGGTGAAGGCAAAGGACAGCCCCATACAGATGTGGAAAGGAATCTCATAAGCACCAGAACCGTTCGGATAAGCTGTATACAACCAGGTTTCATTACCCATTAACCTTGGGGCCATTTCGTTAAAGAAAACAGAAAGTAAAAAGCCTGCCAGTACACCTGCAACAGCAGCGGCACCAGTAGTCCTTTTCCAGAACATACCCAGTATAAACATGGCAAACACACCCGGACTAATAAAACCTGTATATTTTTGGATAAAGGTAAAACCCCCTTCGCCACCAATACCTAAAAGGTCGTTCCAGGTAAAAAGTACGGCCAGGCTCATCCCTACAAATACCGTTGTCCTGCCTACCAGAACCAGTTTTTTTTCTTCTGTACCCTTTTTAAAATACCTGGAATAGATATCTAAAGTAAAAATGGTAGAAATACTGTTTACCTTGCCAGCCAGCGAGGCTACAATGGCAGCAGTAAGTGCAGCTACCGACAATCCTTTCAAACCCGTTGGCAAAAAGGTAAGCACTGCCGAGTAAGCCCCGTCCTTACCACCTATAAGCTGTGGCAAATGTCCGCCTTTGTACAACACATAAGCAGCAATTCCAGGCAGCATTACAATTAAAGGCATCAGGAGTTTTAAGAAACCTGCAAATAAAATACCGGTTCTTGCCGTTTGCAGATCGGCACCCAAAGCCCTTTGTGTGATGTACTGGTTACAACCCCAGTAGTTCAGGTTAATGATCCAGATACCGGCAACGTAAGAGGCCAGACCGGGAAAGGTAAGGTACTTGCTGATCTCATTCTGCGTAGATTCGACAGTAGGTTTAGGAATGATCATTTTAAAATGTTCAGGGGCATGCTCCATCAGCACATTAAAACCGGCTATCGCATTGGCACCTACTCCAAATTTTTCACCCACAACCGTTAAGGCAATATAAGTGGTTACCAGCCCTCCAAATATCAGTACAGCAACCTGGATCACATCCGTATAGGCCACTACCTTCATGCCACCCAATGAAATGATGAGGGCAAAAACAGCCAGGCCAATCATAATTACGTGCAGGTAATCACCACCGGTTAGTCCGTTAATGGCTACTGCACCAAGGTAAAGTATAGAGGTGAGGTTCACAAACACATACAGGAACAGCCAGAATATAGCCATAATCAATGCAACAGATTCATTGTATCTTGTTTTCAGAAACTGGGGCATGGTGTAGATCTTGTTTTTAAGGTACACCGGTATAAACCATACGGCCACAATGATCAGGGCAATGGCCGCAATCCATTCGTAAGCGGCAACGGCAATACCCAGAAAGAAACCTTCGCCACTCATGCCAATAAACTGTTCGGCAGAAATGTTGGAAGCAATAAGGGAGGCACCAATGGCCCACCAGGTTAATGTACCCTCTGCCAGAAAAAAGGCTTTTGCATCATGCTCGTTCTTTTTACGCTGATGGTAGATGTAATATCCATAGCCGGCAACGACTAAAAAATAGATGATGAAAACTACATAGTCTGTAGTTACTAAACTATTGTTCATAGTGTTTCTTTGGTTAGTGAAATATAATGCGCCGGCAAAATAAATTTTATCCGGCGCATTGTTGATTATTTATAAAAGGTTTCGTTCCAGTGCAGCTCGTTCCTGAACTGGTTTATCCTGGTATCTGCCCCGATATTTACATATTCAATACCTGCAATATTAGCAAAATCCAGCAAATGTGCAGGGCTCAGGTTCTGGCTATAGGCGGTATGGTGTGCGCCGCCTGCATAAATCCATGCTGCACAGCCGGTTTTCATATCTGGCAGGGGTTTCCATAAAACCTGTGCAACCGGAAGGTTTGGCAACTCATGTTCAGGCTCCAGTGCTTCAACTTCATTTACCAGCAGGCGGAAACGGTTACCCATATCAACAATACTAGCATTGAGTGCATGGCCCCCGGCCACGTTAAAAATAAGTCTTGCCGGGTCCGCTTTACCACCTATACCTAGCGGATGTACCTCAAGCCTTGCCTTTCCATTGGCCAGTGCAGCATCCACTTCCAGCATGTGCGAGCCCAGCACCATAGCGTTGGCCGGATCAAAATGATAAGTATAATCTTCCATAAAAGCACTGGTGCCCGGTAGTCCGGCGCCCATTACCTTACAGGCCCTTACCAGTGCTGCAGTTTTCCAGTCACCTTCTCCCGCAAAGCCATAGCCTGCTGCCATTAAGCGCTGTGCGGCAATACCTGGCAACTGTACCATGCCATGCAAATCTTCAAATGTATCACTAAAGCCTTTAAAATTTCCGTCTTCCAGGAATTTCTTCAGGCCAAGTTCTATTTTTGCTGCCTGATATACCGAATCATGCCTTTCCCCGCCACGCAACAGATCGGCCGTCATGGTATATGTGGCTTCATACTCTGTAATTAATTCCTGTATGGCTGCTTCCGGGATGCTGTCAATTACCGCTACCAGGTCGCCAATGCCGTAAGTGTTCACCTCAAAACCAAATTTAAGTTCGGCCTCTACCTTATCACCATCCGTTACGGCTACATAACGCATATTGTCGCCAAAACGCACAAACCTGGCGCCCTGCCAGTCATGCCAGCCTGCAGCGGCACGCGTCCAGGTGTCAATTTCTTTAATCGCTTCTTCATCCTGCCAGTGCCCCACCACTACCTTGCGGTCTTTGCGCATCCGGGTTACCATAAAGCCAAATTCACGATCGCCGTGTGCACTCTGGTTCAGGTTCATGAAGTCCATATCTATAGTAGCCCATGGAATATCACGGTTAAACTGTGTATGCAGGTGCAGCAGAGGTTTCTGAAGGATATTTAATCCCCTGATCCACATTTTGGCCGGAGAAAAGGTATGCATCCAGGTCATTACGCCAATGCAGTTTTTACTCTGGTTGGCTTGCTGCAGGGTGTCAAAAATCTCCTGAGGGGTTTTTACAATAGGTTTATATACTATGCTCACATGTATAGCTGCTGCGGCATCAAGTGATGCAGCAACCTGCTGTGCATGTTTGGCTACCTGTTTTAAGGTCTCTTCTCCATATAGGTCCTGGGTTCCGGTAATAAACCATACTTCCAGATTTTTTAAGTTGATCATTATTGAATGTTTTAAATTGATTTATTGTCCGTAATATGCATCAGTACCATGTTTTCTGTCATAGTGCTTTTTGATCAGTGCTTCTTTTAATTTGGGTACGTCTTTTCTGATCTGCTCTGTAAGCAGGGCCATTCTGCCTACTTCTTCCAGCACAGCGCTATTGTAAACTGCCTTCTCGGCCGTTTTACCCCAGGTAAATGGCGCATGGTTGCCTACAAGTACCATTTCTACTTCTTTATAGCTCAGGCCGGCTGCTTTAAAATGGTTCATGATCTGGAAACCGGTCTCATACTCATAGTTTCCTTCAATCCTGTCATCCTGCATAGGGGGGGCACATGGAATATCTACGGTAAGGTGATCGGCATGTGTGGTTCCATAAATGGGGATGGCACGCTGCGATTGTGCCCAGGCTGTTCCATATGTAGAATGGGTATGTACAATGCCCCCAATTTCTTCCCAGTGTTTGTAAAGAACGGCATGGGTCAGGGTATCTGATGAAGGCCGTAAGTTGCCTTCAACCGTATGGCCTTCAAAATCAACGATCACCATTTTTTCCGGACTTAATTCCTCATAAGCAACCCCGCTTGGCTTAATGGCAAAAACACCTTTGGCCCTGTCGGCCGCACTTGCATTACCAAAAGTGAACAGCACCAGTCCCAGTTTGGGCAGTTGCATGTTTGCCAGGTAAGCTTTTTCTTTGATATCCTGATAAATACTCATTGTTGTATATTTTTAACTGTTTTCTTCAATAAATCCGCCCAGCGCTTTATAGTTTAAAAAGCGGGCTTCATAATAAGCCACATTTTCCTGCTCAGGGATGTATTCCTTATCAAAACCACTGCCCATGCCTTTCATTGCAGTTTCAACAGTAGGGTACAGGCCGGCCACAACGGCGGCAAACATGGCCGCACCCAATGCGCAGGTATGTTCAAACTGGTGTATGCGGATCGGCATGTTCAGTACATTGGCCATGGTCTGCATCACAAAAGGTGATTTTTTAGCTACACCGCCTATGCCGATAATTCCTTTTACCGGGATACCCTCTTCAATAAAGCGGTCCACAATATTTTTTGCACCAAAACAGGTGGCTTCCACCAGGGCCCTGAATACCCTTGGGGCATCACTGCCCAGGTCGAGGTTGGCAATGGCACCTTTCAGTTCCTGGTTGGCATCTGGTGTCCTTCTTCCGTTCAGCCAGTCTACCGCCAGTTCATCGTCATCGTTTTTAGGCAGCAGGGCAGCCTGTTTGCTCAGCTCCGGAATCAGCTTATCCAGTAATTCCTGCTCCAAAGCTGCTGCAGTGGCCGCATCTATGATGGAAGATTGTCTCAACAGGTTTTTAACCGGCCAGGAAAGGAGTTCTTTAAACCAGGCATAAGTATCGCCAAAGGCCGATTGTCCGGCTTCAAGGCCCAGCATACCAGGTATAACCGAACCATTTACCTGCCCGCAAATTCCCTTAATCAATTTGCCTTCTATGTCTGCCACAGGTACCGCCAGAATATCGCAGGTAGAAGTGCCCATTACCTTGCTCAGGTGGTAAGGTTCTATTTCACCGCCTACTGCACCCATATGGGCATCAAAAGCACCTACACCAATAACCACATCAGCATTTAGCCCTAAGCGGGCAGCCCATTCCGCACTTATCGTACCTGCACTTTCATCCGAAGTATAAGTTTCTTTATACAAACGATCTGTAAAACCGTTCAGTAAAGGGTCAAGTTCAGTAAAGAACCCGTTTGGGGGCAGGCCACCAAATTCTTCTGCCCATAAGGCTTTATGCCCGGCCGCACAGCGGCTTCGTTTCATTGCCGATACCTCGGTTCCGCCTGTAAGCAAAAAAGGTACCCAGTCGCAATGCTCTACCCAGGAATAACAGGCCCCTTTTACAGCCTCATCTGCACGTAAAATGTGCAGTAGCTTCGCCCAAAACCATTCCGAGGAATAAATACCCCCGCAATATTTTAAATAATTGGTCTCGTATTTAGCTGCATGTTTGTTGAGCTGCATGGCTTCTTTTACCGAAGTATGGTCTTTCCACAATACAAACATGGCATTGGGGTTTTCTTCAAATTCAGGTAATAAAGCAAGGGGCTGGCCTGCGGCATTTACAGCAACAGGAGAAGAACCAGTGGTATCTACAGCTATGGCTTTTATAGCCCCGGCAATGCTAGTTCCCCCGGCTTTTTGGATGCAGTCTTTTATGCTCTGTTCCAGGCCTTCAATATAATCCAGTGGATGTTGCCTGAACATATTTTTTGCAGGATTGCAATATAAACCCTTTTGCCAGCGGGGGTAGTAAAATACTGATGAAGCCAGTTCTGCTCCGTTTTTTGCATCGATGATGACAGACCGTACAGAATCCGATCCGTAGTCAACCCCTATCACGTATTGATCTTTGCTCATATTTAGTTAAATAAACGTCTAATTAACATTTATTTTTTTTATTAAAAGAATTTATTTTAATAATCCTTTATTTTGAGCTAAAAGGTTACTATACAGCTATTAGTTTATCGGGTTTTGGAATGAAGTTTAAGAAGGCCTGGAAGTTGGCCTGATATTTTTTCTTGTCCAGTTTAAAATAGAAAGCCCCTTTTTTGGAACCGGATTTATCTTTCTCGGCAAGTTTAATGAGCAGTTTGGTGGCTGTCAGCTTCCTGATGAAGTTCCTGTTGTCAATCTGGGTATTGTACACGTCTTCATACAGGTTCTGCAATTGTGGAATGGTAAATTTTTTGGGCAGCAACTCAAAAAGGATAGGGTGCAGGGCAGCTTTATACCTTATTTTCTTTTTGGCCGTTTCTACCATTTCATTGTGGTCAAAAATCAATGGTGGTGCATCTTTTAACAGAAACCATTCTGCATGGTACTGATCGTTCAGCTGTGCTTCATATTTATGGATGTCTATCAGTGCAAAATAAGTTACAGAAAGCGTCCTTTCTATCGGGTCCCTTAAAGGGTTTCCGTAAGCCTGAATTTGTTCCAGGTAAACACCGTTCAGTCCTGTAAGCTGGGTCAGTACCCTGTTGGCTGCATCATCCAGACTCTCTTCCGGAGTCACAAAGCCACCCATTAAACTCCATTTATCCTTTTCGGGCTCAAATCCTCTTTTAATCAGCAGGATTTTTAAATGTTCCCCGTCAAAGCCAAATACAATACAGTCAACAGCAATTAAAAACCGGCTTTGATCAGTGTATCTTTTCATCTCATTATAATTATTCTACTGCGGTAAAGATATCATATTCAATAATATCAAGGGTGGTTTTGACATTTAATATTCTTTTTCTACATTAGTCAAAAGATCAAATATAAAACACACCAAAATGAACAAGACATTCAAGTCAATTTTTTTTAGTCTGTTAGCCGTAGGGGCCTTAAGCAGCTGTAACAGTCCGTCGACAACCAAGTCGGTATCAACCGATAGTACTGTGGTTTCGGCCGTCCACCATCCGGATTCAGCCGCATTTAAAGCTAACCTTAACGGGCAAGAGGTAACTTTATATACTTTAAAAAATAAAAACGGGGCCGAGGCCAGTATAACCAATTATGGTGGCAGGGTGGTTTCTTTATGGGTACCCAATAATAAAGGTGGTTTTACAGATGTGGTTTTGGGTTATGACAGCCTTAAATCTTACCAGAAAAAGGGGGAACCATTTTTTGGTGCACTGATTGGCCGTTATGGAAACCGCATCGGAAAAGGAAAGTTTACTTTAGACGGCAGGGTTTATCAGTTGCAGCTGAATGATGGTGTAAATACACTTCATGGTGGTTTTGACGGTTTCTTCGGTAAAGTATGGGAGGCAAAAAAAGTAAACGGACAAACACTGGAACTGGCCTATTTATCTAAGGATGGAGAAGCAGGTTACCCGGGTAACTTAACGGTTAAGGTAACTTATGAATTGACCGATGACAATGAACTTAAGATAAGTTATCATGCTACAACAGATAAAAATACAGTAGTAAACTTAACCAACCATGCCTATTTTAATCTGAATGGGGCAGGAGACCCAACTATTACAGATCATTTGCTGACCATTAGTGCTGATGGCTTTACACCTGTTGATTCAACACTGATCCCTACCGGAAAAATTGAGAAAGTGTCCGGTACCCCATTCGACTTTAACAAATCAACTGCTATCGGGGCCAGAATTAACGACAGCAACGAGCAACTGAAATATGGAAAGGGCTACGACCATAATTTTGTATTGAAAAAAGCAGCGGGGCTGCAAAAAGTGGCTACCGTTAGCAGTACCAAAACAGGCATCACTATGGATATACTTACTGAAGAACCAGGGTTGCAGTTTTACAGCGGTAACTTTTTAACAGGCGAAGAACACGATGGTAAAGGTCAGGTAAGTTACCCGCACCGTTCAGCCTTTTGCCTGGAAACCCAGCATTTCCCTGATTCTCCTAACCAGGCCGCATTCCCTTCAACAGTGTTAAAACCCGGACAGGAATATAAAACAGTAACCATTTATAAGTTTACTGTTCAATAATAGTTTAGGCGGTTGTCCTATGTTTAAAACGACCGTATAAAAGAGCCTGTATCATCACGATACAGGCTCTTTTTGTAAATGTAAAATAGCGAATATGAAAGTAAAAAGCTATTTTTACGCTTAACCAAACACACGCCTGCATGCCTTCGTCATTTGTTTTAAATAAAGTATTACTACTGATTGTCCTGCTGCTGGGATATGAAGTGGCAGGTGCGCAGGAAAATAAAATGAACTTCAACCACCTTACGGTGGAAAATGGGCTTTCTCAAAGCAGTGTATTGTCCATTGCACAGGATAGCATGGGCTTCATGTGGTTTGGTACCAAAGACGGATTAAATAAATACAATACCCGAAATTTTGAGATCTATAAACGTGAAAAAGGAAACAATACCTCTTTAAGTAGCGGACAGAACATCAATTTCCTGCTTACAGACAAAAAGGGCAACCTTTGGGTGGGTACACAAAAGGGACTGAACAGGTACATACCTGCAACGAACTCCTTTAAACGCTATTTATATGATGCAAAAAATAAGCACAGCATCAGCAACAATACCATCAGAACCATATGCGAAGACAATAAAGGAAATATCTGGATAGGTACCGACAGCGGCTTAAATAAGCTGATTGGCCAGGATAAGTTCCAGCGCTTTATGCCTGCTAAAGGTGGAATAGCCCATCACCTGATCAAAACGATATGTCAGGACCATCAGGGTGTTTTCTGGATAGGTACCTTACAAGGCCTTACCAGCATGTACATCCAGAATGGAAAGTATCATTTTAAATCCTATTTTCATAAAAATGGCGATCCCGAAAGTTTAATAGAGAACGATATCAACATTATTTATGAAGATCCCCGGCACAACCTTTGGATAGGTACCCATAACAATGGTCTCGAACTTTTTAACCGTACCACTGGGACATTTAAACATTTTATGTCCAGAAAAGGACAACCCAACGGCATTAGCAGCAATGTGATCCGCAAAATTAAAACAGCTCAGGATGGGCGCTTATGGATCTCAACTTTAAACGGCATCAATATTCTCGACCTGGATACCTACGAGTTTACTGTCCTTAACCACAATCCTGACGATCCCAATAGCCTGAACCAGAATTCAATTTACGATATCTTGATGGATGCCACGGGTTCTATCTGGGCAGGTACCTATTATGGTGGGGTCAATTTTTACCATGCCAATTCAACACCTTTCAGATCCTATAAATCCACACAGGGTAAAAATGGCATCAGCAGTAACGTGGTCAGCTCCATTGTAGAAGATAAGTACCACAACCTATGGATTGGTACTGAAGCCGAAGGGCTGAACTATTACGACAGGAGCACCGGTACATTTACCAGTTTTAAACACGATGTAGAAAATCCCAATTCCTTAAGCTCTAACCTGGTTAAGGCCATTTCAATTGATCAGCATGGTAAAGTATGGATCGGGACTTATGAAGGGGGGCTGGACCAATACCTGCCCGAATCAAAAACCTTTAAGCATTATACCAGCAACAATAACCCCAAGGCTTTAAACTCTAACCGTATTGTTTGTTTGCTGCACGATAGCAGAAACCGTTTATGGGTGGGTACCAGGGCTCAGGGTATTTTTATTTACAACGAAAAGGAAAGTAGTTTTAAGCCCTTTAACAGCCTGGCCAATCACCACGACCTGAAGTTTATCCGTTATTTTTTTGAAGATTCAAAAAAGAACGTCTGGATTGCCACCAATTCTGGGACCTATATTTTTGATCCGAGCACTGATAAGGTAAGGGCATTTACCATTAACGACAACAGCTCAAAATTTGACGACATCAACCTGATCCAGGAAGACAGTAAAGGGTTTATCTGGCTGGGAAGCTATGATGCCGGACTGATCCGCTATAACCCTTTTCAAAACAAGACTACTTTTTTTACCACAAAAAACGGTCTGCCCAGCAATGTGATCCTTGGGATACTGGAAGATGAAGAGGGTGATTTATGGATCAGTACCGCCGATGGTCTGGCCAAATTTGATAAAAAGACCTTTAAAACATTTACCATACAGGATGGCCTTCCGGGCAATGTGTTTAACTACAATTCTTTCTTTAAAGACAGTAAAGGAGAGTTCTATTTTGGAGGCTACAATGGTCTGGTCAGCTTTTTCCCCAATCAGATCAAAGAAAACAGAAAAGTGCCCAAAGTTATTTTTACCCGGCTAAGGCTCTTTAATAAAATAGTAGCCATAGGCGATGAAAGTAAGCTGCTGAACCGTAACATCAGCATGACGAAGGAAATCTCCTTTTCGTATGCCCAGAATATTTTTAGTGTAGAATTTGCTGTACTTAATTACATCAAATCAGAAAAGAATAAGTATGCCTACAAACTGGAAGGGCTGGATAAGGAGTGGAACTATGTTACCGCCCCGTCAGCAACCTTTACCAACCTGCCTGCAGGAACGTATAAACTGCTCATTAAAGGCGCCAATAACGATGGGGTGTGGACCAAACAGCCTGAGCAGCTGATCATTCACATCCTGCCGCCATTCTGGAAAACATGGTGGGCCTATCTGATCTATGCCCTCTGCTTCTCTGCCATCCTGTTCCTGGTGTTCCGCTTTTTATGGATCAGGGCCCTGCTGCGCAAAGAGCACGAAATTTACCAGATGAAAATGGATTTCTTTACCAATGTTTCACACGAGATCCGTACACCTTTAACGCTTATTGTAGGGCCTTTGGAACGGTTGATCAACGATACCAAAGAATCGCCTGGTCTGAACAGGCGACTGCTGACCGTTAAAAAGAATGCCGGCAGGCTAACCCGTCTGGTAAATGAACTGATGGACTTCAGGAAGGAAGAAGCCGGTAAAATGACCCTCAATGTATCGCCCGAAAATATCGTCGAATTTGCCAAGGAAATTTATTTGTCCTTTCAGTACCTGGCCATAAAACACCATATTGATTACCAGTTCAATTGTGATGAAGATGTTATAGAAGTTTACTTCGATCATGAACAACTGGAAAAAGTATTCTTTAACCTGTTGTCGAACGCATTTAAGTTTACTTCCGATCATGGTGCCATCAGCCTATCGGTAAAAAGGGCCGGAAACGGGTATGTCGAAATCAGTGTGCTCGACAATGGCAAGGGAATACCTGAAGAAAGCAGGGACAAGATATTTACCAATTTTTACCAGGTCAAAGATCCCCTGTCACGTAACAGTGGCACAGGAATCGGCCTTGCGTTATCAAAAAAGATAGCCAGGCTGCACCATGGCGATTTACTGCTGATGCCAAATTTAACTGTGGAAGGCAACAGCCAGACCTGCTTTTGTCTTAAATTAAAAACCGGATACAGCCACTTTAAAAAAGATGAGCTGATCCCCGCTTTTGTAAATGTAGAGAGCCCCGACCTTTACCGATTGCCCCAGGAATTCCCGGCAGCTGATGAGGAGCAGGCAGAAGAGCAGGCCAATTCCGACCGCATTACCGTACTCATTGTAGAAGATAACCGCGAAATCCGCGATTTTATCAGGGCTTCGTTGCGCTCCTTCTACCACATTCTTGAAGCCGAAGATGGAGAGAAAGGTACGCAGCTGGCTTTTGAGAAAATTCCGGATATCATTGTCAGTGATGTCATGATGCCCGTCATGGATGGGCTCGAGCTTTGCCGTGTACTCAAAACAGATGCGCGTACCAGCCATATCCCCATCATCCTGTTAACCGCCCGTTCCGGAAATATCCACGAAGTAAGTGGCCGTAAAACCGGTGCCGAAGCTTACATTACCAAACCCTTCAGCATAGACATTCTGCAGCTCAACATCAATAACCTGCTCGCCCTTCAGGCCAATATGAGAAGGAAATTCAGTCAGCAGATCACTTTACAGCCTTCCAATGTACTTATCGAATCAACCGATGAAGAATTTTTGAACAAGATCATGCGCATCATCGAAGACAATTTCAGTATGGATGATTTTAATGTCAATATCCTGGCCACCGAAGTAGGGATGAGCACACCTATTTTATATAAAAAAATCAAGGCACTTACCGGTCTGACTGTTAATAATTTCATCAAATCCGTACGTTTAAAAAGAGCAGCACAACTGTTAAAACAAAATACTTATACCGTTTATGAAGTGGCCTATATGGTTGGTTTTAGCGACAGCAAGTATTTCAGCAAGGAATTTGTTAAACAGTTCGGAAGAACACCAAGTGATTACAGCCAGGAAGACTATTAGGCCAAAATCGCTGAATAAAAAGCCAATAATTTTGGGAATGCCCTGGCTATATGTAGTATCTTTGATTAGGATGCTAACCAGATATCATATAATTCTAATTGCCGTAAGGGCCATTGATTTCCTTGCGCCGTTTACTACCCGGAACTACAATATGGTACCTTTTGGTAACAGACGAGCACGGCATGGAGGTATCTGGTAAATTGCTTGGGAAAATATCAATTAAATGATTAAATTTAACTGAACTATTAACTATGCCTTATCAACAGTTTACCGATGAAGAATTGGCTGGTCTCCTGAAAAGTGGAGATCATGGGGCATTTACTGTTATTTTCGACCGGTTTTTCGGGCTTCTTTTTGTTCATGCCTGCAAAACAATTGCCGATGAGGAAGAGGCCAAAGATATTGTTCAGGAGCTTTTTGAAACCTTATGGATCCGTCGTGAAACCATAGCTTTTGAACATAGCTTATCGGCTTATTTATATGCGGCCATCAGAAACAAAATCATCAACCGGATAGCCCACAGACAGGTTGAAGACAAATACATCAGTTCGCTGCGCGACTTTATTGACCGGGACAACTACCTGGCCGATTACAGGCTAAGGGAAAAAGAGATGAAAAGGATTGTTGAGCAGGAAATCTCTTCTTTACCCACCAAAATGAAAGAGATTTTTGAACTGAGCAGGAGAGATTACCTTTCTTATAAACAAATAGCAGTTAAACTCCAGATTTCCGAACACACGGTTCGTACCCATGTTAAAAAGGCACTCAGAATCCTTAAACCCAAACTAAGCCTGATTACCTATCTGTTTTTTATTCATTATTTGTTTTAAAATAAAGTTATTCTTTTGGCTGCCCTAGCGAACCATATAAGCCAGGAAAATGCCCAGTGGTATCCCCAAATCGCGTTTAACTGCATCTCCAAGAGTTTTCATGCTTTTGATCATGTGTTTTTTAACTGCGCTGCGCGATATGCCCAGTATTTCGGCCGCTTCCTCATAACTTTTGTATTCCTGCCTGCACAGGCGAAATACTTCCCGGCTTTGGGGTGTAAGGGTAGCAAGAATGCTTTGCAGATATTCCATGTAATCTTTGGTCTGCAAATCCTCTTCCAGTGAATCGGGCCGTGTGTAGTTGTTGAGGATTATACTTTTAGCATTTGTATCTATAGCCGCCCGCTTTAAAAAATTGAAAGTATGGTTCCTTGATATGGTAAACAAGTACGATTTAAAAGCCTGCCGGTCTGTTAAAGCTGCTTTATTTTCCCACACTTTGATAAATATTTCCTGGGTAAGATCATCCGTTAGTTGCGTCGATTTCAGGTATTTGTAAATGAAACGGTACACCAGCGAACGGTAATGGTTATACAATCGGGCAAAGGCATTGGCATCGCCGGCAGCGGCTTGCTGCAGCAGTTCTATTTCATTTTCCAATGCTGTTTTTATCGTCATGCTTGTTGTGGGAGGGCGGGCTAATTTAATTTACGCAATAGATGCAGCAATAATAGGGATTATTCATTAATACAAGATAAAAATATTTTTTATGCAGGGGGTGCCCTTTGGTAGGCTACCGGTTGTCTGGTACAGTATAGGGACAATTTAAATCATGAATCAAAGTATATTTCATAAACAACTGTTAAACCGGTACGTAAACAATACCGCTACTGAAGCCGAACTGGAAGTTATCGATGAGTTGGTACGTACAGGTGAACTCGATGATATGCTGATGGTCCACATGCTGGAAAACTGGCAGGCTGAAGAAGCTGTGTTTGAAAGTGAAATTACAGTTTCTGAACGCAAAATAAAACTATGGCCACGTATTGTAGCTGTTGCTGCTGCGGCTGTGGCTATCGTATTTGGGATTTGGTTTTACACCACTCACCCGGTATTTAACCATAATGCTGATATCACCGGTAAAAACGATATAGCTCCTGGCAAAATAAGCGCTACGCTGACTTTGGCAAATGGCAGGAGGATCAGGTTATCAAACGTGGGGAACGGAAAACTGGCGAGGGAAGCCGGTGTAACCATTACTAAATCCGGAGATGGGCAGTTGGTTTATGAAATTAAAGGATCGTTAGCTGAACCCGATAAGATGAATACTTTGTCTACAACCAAAGGAGAAACTTATAAGGTGCGTTTGCCCGATGGATCTTTGGTTTATTTAAACGCCGCTTCAAGTTTAACTTACTCTGCTACCTTGAATCAGCATGGGGTACGCAGAGTAAAACTTGAGGGCGAAGGTTATTTTGAAATTTCAAAAGATAAAGCACATCCTTTTGTGGTAGAAAGCAGGGGGCAGGAGGTAGAAGTTTTAGGTACACATTTTAATGTCAATGCCTATGCAGATGAACCAACGATTGCCACTACTTTGCTGGAAGGTTCAGTTAAAGTTTCTGCTGAAAATAAAAATCAAATTATAAAACCGGGTGAGCAGGCCGTCAATAATGGAAACTCCATTCAGGTAAGCAAAGCAGATATAGAGAGCGTTATCGACTGGAAAGCCGGTGATTTCTCTATGAACCGTGTGAACTTTAAAACGGTTATGCGGAAAATTGCAAGGTGGTATGATGTTGAAGTTATTTATGCCCCCTTGTTTCCTGAAGATATCGAATCCGGAGGTTGGGTGTCAAGAAATAATAAACTGTCGGTAGTACTTAAGCTTATTGAATCAAGCGGACAGGTGCATTTTAAAGTGGAAGGTAAAAAGATATACGTTTCAGTCAAGGATAAATCATCAGCTCTATAGAACAGAATTAACAGAACCATTCATTATTAAATCTGAAAAAGATGAAAAAACAACTACGACAGGAAAGCTAAGGCTATGAAAAACAAACCAGGAATGCTTGTAACATCCCTGGTCATGTTTGGAACAATCAAAAAATATTAACCGTTTAACCGCAGAAGCCATAACCTTCGAAAGCACAGGCATTTCTGCTTTAACCAAACTCAACAAATGTATAAAAATTATACTAGGAAACTTGGTATACCTAGACCCTTATGCCATAAAATACTGCTAATTATGCGACTAACCACCGTAATATTAATAGCATCCTTAATACAGGTCAGTGCAGCTACTTTTGGTCAGCGCGTTACGTTAAACCAGCGGAACATACCGCTTGAATCTGCATTGAAAGAAATAAGGAGACAAAGTGGATTTGACTTTTATTATGACGGTAAAGCCATTTCAAAAACTCAGAAAGTAGATGTTTCCATTACTAATGTAACAGTTGCTGAAGCATTGAAACATATTTTAAACGGATTGAAACTCAACTATCAGATTGATGGAAAAACGGTTGTCATAAAGACAAACGAACCCTCTTTAATAGACAATGTTGCCAATCTTTTTAATGCTGTTGATATCAGCGGAACTGTGAAGGATGAGAAAGGAAGCCCTATTCCCGGCGTAGTGGTCACCGCTAAAGGGAGCACTGTACGTACTGTTACAGACAATGAGGGCAGATTTAAGTTAAGAGTAAATGATGTGAACGATATCCTGATCTTTTCTTATATAGGTATGCAAACACGGGAAGTTAGCGTTGGGGGAAATACGCGACTGGATATCGTATTGAAAGAAAATATCCAGAACCTGAGTGAAACAGTTGTAGTCGGATATGGAACTCAGAAAAGACAAAACCTTACAGGTGCCATCTCTGTGATCGACAGCAAAATGCTGACAAACCGGCCGGTTACCAATGCGATTGCTGCCCTGCAGGGTACTGCGCCGGGTTTAACTGTTACCAGGGGTAGCGGGCAACCTGGAAAGGAAGGATATGGGATACAAATCCGTGGCCTTTCATCGGTAAATGGTAACAGTCCGCTGTACATTATTGATGGGGCACCGGGAACTTTGGCCAACATCAATCCGGATGATATTGAATCTATATCAGTTCTTAAAGACGCGGCAGCTGCCGCAATTTATGGTGCCCGTGCCGCAGCAGGGGTTATCCTGATTACAACAAAGGCCGGTGTCAGCGGTAAAACGAAGATCCAGTACGGGAGCATTATCGGTTTGCAGCGCCCTACCCGGCTACCAGAAAGGCTGCATTCCTGGGAAGAAGCTGAAATGGCCAACCTGTCACAGTCCAATGCAGGGCTTACCTTGCTCTGGACAGATGAGCAGCTGCAATGGATGCGAGATCCAGATATCAATTATAAGATCAATCCAAGCAACCCTTCAGTATGGGATTTTTATTATGACATCGATCCCATCAAAGAGGAGTTGAAGGATATTTCCCCGTCCCAGCAGCATAACCTGTCTCTTTCTGGCGGAACGGATAAAAACCGCTATTTACTTTCCCTGGCCTATTTTAACCAGGAAGGAATTTTTAAGCACAGTTCTACCGATAAAACCAATCGTTTTAACGCACGTTTTAATTATACTACCCGGTTCAGCAACAAACTGAGTGCGGATATCCGCCTCTCTTATGTTAAAACCCGGGTACTTACGCCTAACCGTGGTACGGATGGCAATAACTCCCTGTTGTATGATATATATCGGTTACGTACACTGTACCCAACCTATCTGCCAGAGAGCGATAATACCAAATATGCTACCATCAGTGGTGACAATGTTGGTGCATTGCTTAGAGAGGGAGGAAACAATATTGCCACCAATCATTTTTTTGAACCTGTTTTTACGCTTAAAGCCGATAGCCTGGTAAAGGGGCTCACACTCCGTGCCATTTATGCACCCAGTCTGCTTACCAACAACAATACAGCCATCAGTCGCACCATTCCATTGTATAACAGGTTGGGAATCAATAATTACATGAATAATCCCAATGCCTATACTGATGCCTACCAGATGCAGTCAACCAATAACGCCCAGTTACTGGCTGATTATGACCTTAAGCTTGGTGACCGTCATACTTTCCATGTATTGGGTGGTACGGCATTTGAGGATTACAATTATCGCCGTACCACAGCCAATGCCCGCGCCCTGGTGTCGAATGATCTGTTTACCCTCGGATTGGGCGATCCTGCGCAGGCTACAAATACCCAGGATATCCAGACCTGGGCACTGATGTCCTATTTTGGACGCTTTAATTACAATTTTGACGAGCGCTTTCTTTTTGAATTTAATATGCGATATGACGGAAGTTCAAAACTGGCACCTGAAAACAGATGGCAGCTATTTCCCTCAGTATCGGCCGCCTGGCGTTTGAACAATGAAAACTGGTTCAAAAATGCACTGCCATTTTTTGAGGAGTTCAAGGTCCGTGGATCATGGGGGCAGCTGGGTAACTCAAATGGGGTAATTGGTAATTATGATTATATCGGATTGATTGATAAAGGCCCTGTTTACCCTTTTAACAACCAGATCAACAACTCCCTGTACCAGAATAACCTAGCCTCGCCTGTAAAAACCTGGGAGACCGTAGAAAGCAGCAATGTCGGTCTTAACATAGGTATGTTTAAAAACCGTCTGACCTTCTCGGGCGATTATTATACCAAACTGAACAAAAACATGCTGGCGCCTTTACAGGTTTCGTCAACCATAGGGGTAACCCCCTCAACCTATAACATTGCCAAACTGAAAACCTGGGGTTGGGAATTGAGCCTGGGCTGGCAGGAAAGCATTGGTTCAAACCTGCGTTACTGGGTCAACGGTAACCTGGCCGACGACCAGAACAAGATACTGGAGTATAACGGCCAAAGCACTATAGCGAGCGGAATCAATACCATTATAGAGGGCATGCCTTATAATTCGATTTATGGATACAGGGCAAATGGCTATTTCAATACTGCACAGGAAGTCGCTGCATCGGCCTTCCAGAACTCCAGAACAGGTCCCGGAGACATTCGCTATATCGACATCAACGGCGACAATGTCATCTCGGCCGGGCTGGGCCGTGTAAGTGATCATGGCGATCTCGAATACCTTGGAAGTACACAGCCTCGCCTGGTATTCGGACTTAACGGTGGATTTGAATGGAAAGGACTGGATTTCTCCTTCTTCTTTCAGGGGGTAGGAAAACGTGATGTATTGCTGAACTCTCATGTCATTGTTCCTTTCACGGCCAGTTACCGTCAACCCTGGAAGATCCATCAGGATTACTGGACACCCGAAAATACCGATGCCCGTTTCCCAAGGCTGTATGCAAACGATACGCAGAACCTGTCCAATTCCACACATTGGCTGGCCAACAGTGCGTACATCCGCCTTAAAAATCTCCAGGTCGGATATACACTGCCTTCGTCATGGACGCACAAGCTAAAGCTCGAAAAGGTAAGGGTTTATTTTACGGGACAGGATCTATGGGAAAGTACCAAAATGTGGTATCCGTATTACGATCCGGAAAGTCCTTACTCGGCAGATTATATCTATCCTTTTTACCGTACCTACAGTTTTGGTCTGAATGTTAATTTTTAACTCATAATCTGGAAAAAAATGAAATCATTACATAAGAATATACTTTCCTGCTTTCTGGCTTTGGCAGGAATATTTAGCCTGGCCTCCTGCGAAAAGGAACTGGATAAAACGCCGGAATCCCAGTTGTCGGATGCCGATTTCTGGAACAATACCGAAGACCTTAAGCTGGCTGCAAATTATTTTTATTCCTATCTTCCGGTCATTCAGGATAACATCAACGCCAACTGGTCTGACGACGGCTTTGCCAATGGCGGAGCGAATGCCATAAGTGATGGGTCGCGTACAGTACCTGCTACTTCGACCGACTGGTCGGATAATTATAAGCTGATCTATAACTGCAATAACCTGCTGGAAAAATCTGTGCGGGTAAAGGGCGACCAGAAACTTATAGACCGTTACCGGGCAGAGGCAAGTTTTTTCAGGGCTTTTGCTTATGCTAACCTGGTTAAGCGCTTTGGGGATGTACCGCTCATTCTTCGTACCTTTGATGTATCCGACACGCTGAACCAGGCACATCGGACCCCACGTCAGGCTGTGGTAGATGTTATTTATACTGATCTGGACTTTGCCGCGGCTAATCTGCCTGCTTCTTCTGCTTTGCCTGCTGCCGAATACGGTCGCATCACCTCGGGGGCTGCTCTGTCGCTTAAAGCCCGGGTTGCCTTGCATGAGGGTACGTTAAAAAAGTTTCATGGAAAAGGTGATCCGGCAAAGGATCTTGGGATCGCAGTTACTGCTTCTGAAACTGTAATGAAGTCTGGTCTGTACAGCATCTTTCGCTATGCAGCCAAGCCCGACAGTAGTTTTTATTACCTGTTCCAGCCCGCAAACGAGGCCCCGGTAAACAAAGAAGCCATACTGGTGCGCCTGTACGGAGAAAATCTTGCCAATCCCATTGCTTTTCACAATTTTCCGGCCGAATTGGGCGCAGGCAGTAACACTACGCCTACCAAAGCCCTTATGGATGCTTATCTATATACAGACGGGTTACCACAAGGTAAATCGCCCCTGCAGAAAACCGAGACCACTACACTTACCCAGTTCGAGAACCGCGATCCGCGCATGGGCATGACGGTATTCAATAAAACACATTATTATGTGACCAGCTTTTACCTTCCTACGCTTACTTTTGCACCTACCGGCTATAAGGTCCGTAAATATTTCAACACTGTCGATTTTATTGCCAAACGGTCATTCGTAGACAATATGACCATCCGCTACGCAGAAATATTGCTGATCTATGCAGAAGCTAAGTTTGAATTGAACGGAAGTATTTCAGACGATGATCTGAACAAGAGTATCAACCTGATCCGCAGCCGTGCAAAAATGCCTGCACTCACCAATGCCTTTGTAACTGCTAATGGCCTCGACATGCGGAACGAGATCCGGCGCGAACGGAGAATTGAGCTTGCAGTGGAAGGCCAGCACCGGTATTGGGACCTGATCCGTTGGAAAACCGCAGAGATCGAACTTCCTAAATTGATCCTCGGCGCCCGTTTTTTTGCAAACGAGTTTGAGAAGGCAACACCCAAGCTGGATGCCCAGGGATACATTATTGTACAGGAAGCAGCCAAACGTAAATTTAATCCGGAGCGGGATTATCTATGGCCCCTGCCAACGCGCGACCTTGGTTTGAACCTGAGCCTTACTCAGAATCCACGCTGGCAGTAAAGAATTTTATATAGTTTTTTCAACAATAGCCTAAAGAACTTTTCGGATATCCCATAAGGGCAGGCCGAAGTAGAAAAGTATAACCTATTAAAACCAAAAAACATGAAAAAGAATCAAAAAATTATTATCGGCTGGTCGTTGATCTTGCTGATGGGCCTGGGTACTTCCTGCAGCCGCTACGAATCAACAGAGGAAACGCAACGCGAGGCTCCCAAAAGGCAAACTTCTACTGCATCCGGAGTTGAAACGGTATCTCCTTACATCTCAGTTGGTAACCTTAACACCGGTAAACTCGAAGTGTATAAGTATTCCTGGCCAGACTGGAATGTAGCGGGGGCAAAGGAGTGGTCGTTCGCTCCAACTACAGCTTTGGGTTTTTCGGCTACTGGCTCTACCTATTTTAATGGGCCAACGGACGCCAAAGTACGTTATAACGCAGCCTTTTCTGGCGCTACTTCGGTAGTGGCAGTTACAGATAACAGCTGGGCCGGCCTGGTAACATGGGAAGGAACCACTGTACGTGGCACAAAGTTATGGGGTAAATACTGGACCGGAACCAGCCCAGGTATACATTCTGGAGAAGTATTGCCCAACGGGAATATGGCCTTGGCAGCAGCAGATGAAAATTGGGTAAGGGTGTACAATACCAGTGTAAGTTCTGGGTCTAATTATGCCCAGTTTGATATTGTGTTTGCACACTCCGTACTTTGGGACCCGGTTTACAACCGTCTCTGGGTTAATGGAAAAATTGGTTCAGAGCATGTGGTAACTGCATTGATCGTAGGTGGTACCCGGACAGCACCAACTCTGACAGAAGACTCTACCTACAGAAGCAAATTGCCAGGGTCCTGGGCACATGATCTTTCCCCATATTACGGTGATGTGGATAAACTCTGGGCATCTGATAACCAAGGCGTGCATATTTTTAACAAGGTGACAAAACAATTTGCTCCCGCTCCCGGAGCCAGCAATCGTATCTACGTGAAGGGAATAAGCAATCAAACCGAGGGCGGGGTAATCGTCGAAACCAAGGGCGAAAATACTTACTCCACCACGGTCGACTTTTTTAATCCCACAACTGGTGTCGCAGCAGGTTCAAGAACCGTTACAAATGCAGTATTCTATAAAGGCAAAGTGTTTACACGTGCATATCAATAAAATTAAAACGGTATGAAGAATCAACATTTCGAAACCTTCCTGAGGTCAGTAGCGATAGTTTTAATGTTCTTTATCGCTCTGTTTACTGGCTCCTGCAGCAAGGACACCCAAAATAATGAAGTTTCCAATGAGCAGCAGACAGAAATACCTAACAAAAAAGGTACTACAACAGAAACCGCTGCAGTAACATCTACCTGCACTTCTGGTTGTTGGATTGGTGCAGTAAACCAGGCCTCACAACAAGTGGAGCTTTACGACCGCTGGATCACCAACTGGGATGACCCTTCGGCATTACATTGGTCATGGAAGCCAACCACAGCTTTGGGGTTTACTTCAACTGAGGTCAGTCAATGGTATAACCCAAATGATTTTAAGATACGCTACGTTTCAGCCTGGGGCGGGAATTATATTGCAGCTGCTGCTGGAGGCGGATTGGTAGCCATCAGCGCTTACCCAAGTGGTGTAAAAAAGTGGGCAGCATTTGTAGGCAGCTCCTCAACCACTAATTTACATGGTATTGAATTGTTACCGGATGGTTGTGTGGCCGTTGCTGTTTCCACCGGAGATTTTATCAGAGTATATAAATCATCAACCGGTGCTGCTACCAGTGCTACCGCCACTTTAAACGATGCGCACCAGGTGTTGTGGGACCCTCAATATGATTGTTTGTGGGCCGTTGGAGCCAATATGTTGCAGAAATATGCTGTCAATACCACTGGGGCAACACCGGTGTTAACGCTTTTAACAACTTATACCATCCCAACAAGCTGGGCACATGCCCTTGGAGCAATGTACGGCGATACCGACAAACTGTATGTAGCAAGTAATACCAATGTATACGTGTTTGACAAGCTTGCCGGAACATTTACGCCAGCTCCTGGTAATTTGAATATGAGTCATGTAAAAGCTATAAGCAACAATCCTGCTGGTGTAGTCATCAGGACCCGTCCCGATGGCGATAAAGTGCCTATACCGGCATCGCCTAGTCCAGGGGCAAGCTGGACCACCAGCTATGTCGACTATTATACCCCTACAGGTACCTATGTTGCCTCCGGACATAAAACCGGTGCATCATTTTACAGAGGGTTTGTATACAATACCTTGTATCAATAAAACCTGCTCCAAACTACCTGCCCACGCTATTTATAATACCCTGTAACTCAAAATCAATAAATTAATGATGCCTTCCCTTAATAAAACCATTGTCCTTTTATTTCTTGTTCTGACAGGAATTGCACATTGTGTGTATTCCCAGTCTTCAGTTGCCATTGTACCAACACCTTTAAACATGCTGCCTGGGAAAGGAAACTTTACTTTCAGCGCTTTAACGGTGATCCGGACAGCACATCCTGAAGACCCTGCTGTGCGATTTCTGCAGAATTACTTGTTGGAACAATGGAGGTACCGTAACCCCGTACAAAGCAGTAGTAAAGCTGTAGGTTCTTCACTGCTCGAGATTACAGGGGAAGGAACTGAGGGATTTGAAGCAGAGGAATACGAGTTGGTAGTTTCGCCCGCAAAGATCACGCTGAAAGGGAAAGGGGCAGGATTGTTTTATGGTATCCAAAGCCTGATCCAGCTGTTCCCGAATCAACGTTCGGGAACAGCTTCATTGCCCTGTATAAAAATTAAAGACCGGCCACGTTTTGGTTACCGGGGCCTGATGTTGGATGTGTCCCGCCATTTTTTTACAGTGCGGCAGGTAAAAGACCTGCTCGATCTGATGGCGCAATATAAATTAAACCGGTTTCACTGGCACCTCACAGATGATCAGGGTTGGCGGATTGAGATCAGGAGCTATCCCAAACTTACCGAAGTAGGGGCCTGGCGGGTACCCCGTCTGGGCGATTTCAATCAAATGATCGACCCACCAAAACCTGGCGAAAAAGCTACTGATGGGGGGTATTACACCCAGGAGGAAATTAAAGAGGTCGTACGCTACGCTTCTGAACGGCAAATAGAAGTGATACCTGAAATTGATGTCCCTGGGCATTGCATGGCTGCTATTGCAGCTTATCCGGAATTGTCGGTCACCAAAAATCCAGAAACAAAAGTAAACCCGGGCAGCAGTTTTGCCAGATGGTTTCCTGGTGGTGGATTTGAAATGTATGTAGACAATGCACTAAACCCTACAGACGAGAAGGTATACCAGTTTCTGGACCAGGTAATTGGCGAAGTGGCGCAGCTGTTTCCCTATAAATATCTCCATATCGGAGGAGACGAATGTTACAAGGGCTTTTGGGAGAAAGATGCCGGGGTACAGGCATTTATGAAAAGAATGAACATCAAAGATATGCATGCCCTGCAAAGCTATTTCATTGGCAGGGTGAACGATATTGTACGTGCCAAAAATAAACAGCTGATTGGCTGGGATGAAATCCTGGAAGGGGGGGCTACCAAAGGGGTGGCCGTGATGAACAGGTTTGGGGCAAAAAGTGCAGGGGAGCAGGCCAGGCAGCAGATCCCACTGGTAATGGCCCCTGGCAATCAGGGTTTGTATTTCGATTATGCCCAGAGTGCTTCTGATATGGAGCCCATCAACCATGGGGGCTACTCACCGTTGTGGAAGTCGTACAATTACGATCCGGTACCCCCCGGTCTGAGCAAAACAGAAGCGCAGTATATCCTCGGCGTGGAAGGCTGCATCTGGACAGAACACATCGGCACAGTATCAAAGCTTCAATATATGATATTGCCCAGAATGCTTGGGCTGGCCGAAACCGGCTGGTCTGAAGTTCAGCGCAAAAACTATGAGCATTTTTCTAAAAACGTTTTGCCGGTACATTTGGAGCGTTTTGAGCAATCAGGGGCAAATTACCGGGTGCCCAATGCCTTCAGCTATACGGATACGGTGCTTGTCGGTACCTCATTTAATTTTAACCTTATTCCGCCTGTTCCGGGAAGCAAGATCTATTATACATTGAACAATAAGATGCCGGGTGATTTTGACCATGAGTATAAACAGCCCATGGATTTTGTAATGCCAGAAAGTGCAAGCAGGGTATTAAAAACAATCGTAATTACCCCTTCGGGCAGAAGAAGTGTAGTTACCCGGACAGTCATGTACAATCCGAAACTATTACCGTCATTGTCGTCTGCAAACTTAAGGAGAGGTTTGAAATACAAAGTTTATAAAGACAGCCTTACCTCTTTAACACAGCCCCTTGTGGTAAAGGATGTTGATTCTGGTATAACTAAAACTATAACGTTGCCCGAGAAATATGCCGGTAAATCCAAAGGCCTGATTGCTTTTGAAGGTTTCATATCAATGCCTAAGGATGATGTGTATCATTTTTCTTCGGCAAATAAGTCCGTTCAGATCTATATAGGCGGAAAACTTGCCTTTGATTCAGAAAATCCTAAATCCGACAAGCCTTTACCTCTGTTTCTTCAGAAAGGCCAACATCAAATACAAGTTAATTACCTGTTTAGGGCCGAAAACCCCAAATTAGCCTTGTTTTTTAGGAGTCATTCCGCCGGCGAGATAGCCATTTCTGAAAGTATGTTAGCCCATTAAAAATTCACTTAGCATTATTTTAGAATGAAGAACCTCAAAACCTATGTTGCATTTTTAT
Organism: Pedobacter heparinus DSM 2366; assembly: GCF_000023825.1. Taxonomy (NCBI): domain Bacteria; kingdom Pseudomonadati; phylum Bacteroidota; class Sphingobacteriia; order Sphingobacteriales; family Sphingobacteriaceae; genus Pedobacter; species Pedobacter heparinus. Next base: position 3,202,425 of record NC_013061.1, on the reverse strand, counting down.
TCTTGTGGCTATTTGGCTTTGTCCAGCTTGCTGTTGCCCAGAAAGCACCCTGGCTTGATGAAAAAAACAGTGAAGAAAACAGGCTGCCTATGCATGCCGCTTACTTTGTTTATGAAAACGAAGCAGTGGCCAAATTGGGTGACTGGAAAAAATCAAAAAATTACATTAATTTAAATGGCGCCTGGAAATTTAAGTTTGTTGATTGTCCTGCCGCCTTACCGGAAAATTATTATGCCCTTAATTTTAAAGACCAGGATTGGGATGTGTTTAAAATTCCGGCCACCTGGGAAGTAAATGGCTATGGATATCCAATTTTTGTAAACTATCCGAATGAATTTCGTGACCGGATGAAACCCAATCCTCCACTGGTACCAATGGATTTTAACCCCACGGGCGTTTACCGCAGGCAAATTGAAATCGGTAAAGACTTTGCCGGAAAGCAAGTTATCTTACACATTGGCGCAGCAAAATCGAACATCCAGATTTGGGTGAACGGAAAATATTCCGGCTATGGCGAAGATGGAAAACTACCTTCAGAATTTGACATCACCAAATTGGTAAAACAGGGCCAAAATTTAATTGTGCTTAAAGTAATGCGCTGGAGCGACGGTACTTACTTAGAAGATCAGGACATGTGGCGGGTAAGTGGTATTGTCCGCGATTGTTACCTGCTGGCCAGGAACACCATCCATTTAGCAGACATTGAAATTATGCCGGATTTAGATGCAGCCTATCAGAACGGATTGCTGCATGTTAAAGTTTCACTCAGTACACCGGCAAAGGTTACTGCACTTTTCGAATTGCGTGATGGCGAAAAAATAGTGGCCAAAAAAAATATTGCCTTTGATGGTAAGCGCAACAGGGCAATTGATGTGAGCGTAAACGATCCCATATTATGGAATGCAGAAAATCCATATCTATACCAGGCAACCTTCAAATTATTGGACCGGTCAGGCAAAATTACCGAAGTTATTTCACAGAAGGTAGGCTTTAGAAAGGTAGAAATGAAGAATGGGCTGTTATTGGTAAATGGAAAGCCAATTCTGATCAAAGGGGTAAACCGGCACGAAATAGACCCGGTTTCCGGGCAAACGATCTCGAAAGAAATTATGTTGCAGGACATCAGGCTGATGAAAAAATTTAATATCAATGCAGTAAGAACAAGCCATTACCCGAATGACCCGTATTGGTACGAACTCTGTGATGAATATGGCATTTACATGGTGGCAGAAGCCAATATAGAATCACATGGCGTGGGCCCGCTGGCATACCATGAATTCAACCTTACAAAAGGGCTGGGTAATGTTCCATCCTGGCGCGATGCCCATATGCTTCGCTTAAAAAGAGCAGTTGAGCGTGATAAGAACCATCCTTCAATTGTCATATGGAGCCTGGGCAATGAAGCAGGGGCAGGCTATAATTTTTATGAAACCAGACAGTGGCTGAAACAACGGGATACCACCCGGCTGGTGCAATACGAAGGCGCCATTATCGATTATACCAGGTACATTACCGATTGGAATACCGACATCATTAACCCCATGTACCCAGAGCCAGACAACATGCTGGCCTATGCAAAAAGTACACCTCATCCTGCAAAACCTTTCATTATGTGCGAATATGCCCATTCTATGGGAAATTCGTTGGGTAATTTTAAAGATTATTGGGATCTGATCAGAGGCAACCCTCATGCTTTTCAGGGTGGTTTCATTTGGGATTTTGTAGACCAGGGCCTGCTTAAAATCACGGCACAAGGTGATACGATCTATACCTATGGAGGAGATTACGGGCCGCCAACAGCGCCAAGCGATAACAATTCAATGAGCGATGGCGTGTTCCAATCCAACAGAAAACCCGATCCTGAGGCCTGGGAAATGAAAAAAGTTTATCAGGACATTCACAGTACCTGGATGGGGAACAACAAAGTTGAAATTTATAACGAACGCTTTTTTACTGATTTAGCTGATGTAACCTTAAAATGGGAATTAATGGCAGATGGGAAAATCGTCCAAAACGGCGAAGTAGCATCACTTCATGTGCTGCCGCAAAAAAAAGAGACCATTGCCCTGCCACTGCAGATGCAAACAGGGGAAGTTTTTTTAAACCTGACTTATCTAACAAAGCGGGCTAAAAACCTTGTTCCGGCTGCCCATATCCTGGCCTGGGAACAATTGCCGGTTTCAGGCGGCCAGCTGCAGGCAGTGCAGGTACGTGGAACCGAAAAGCTAAACTACACAAAAGAAGCAGACGCCCTATCAGTTTCTTCTGCGAATGCCGCACTCAGGTTTAATAAAAAAACAGGCCTGCTGAGCCAGTATGCCGTAAATGGAGTAAATTACCTGGCAACAGCAACAACCCTCGAACCTGATTTCTGGCGTGCACCAACCGATAACGACATGGGCGCCAATTTGCAGAAAACGCTTAAAGATTGGAAAATTGCCATGAAAAATATGCAGTTAACGGCTTTTGATGTCAACCAAAACAACAACATAGTTACCGTAAAAGCCAGCTACAACCTGGCCGAGGTTATGGCTAAACTGAACATCAGCTATCAAATTAATGCCACCGGAGAAATACTGGTAAAGCAGGACTTAACAGCCGATACCACACAAAAAACAGGCCCGATGCTGTTTAAATTTGGTATGAAAATGATTCTTCCCCCTGGTTTTGAAAATTTAGATTATTATGGAAGAGGACCGTTTGAAAACTATCAGGATCGTTATACGGCTGCATTGATTGGTATTTATCACCAATCCGTAAAGGCACAATTTAATGCCTACACCAGGCCTCAGGAAACCGGAACCAAAACCGATGTCAGGTGGCTTGAACTTAAAAATGAACAAGGAAAAGGGATCAGGGTTGAGGCAGCAGTGCCCTTAACTACAAGCGCTTTACATTTTTATACTGAAGATCTTGATGATGGTGAGGAAAAGCACCAGCGCCATTCAGGAGAACTTAAACCAAGAAAAGAGACACAACTGAATATCGATTTTAAACAAATGGGTGTTGGAAGTGTAAACAGCTGGGGCGAATTGCCGCTAAAACAATATTTGTTGCCTTACCAGAACTATAGCTACCAGTATAAGATAATTCCTTTAAATTAGTATAGATATATTCTGTTTTCCCCTAAGCATAATATGAACTTTTTAGAAAACAAACGTTTTTTTTTGATAGCATATGTTTTAATTGGATTATTGCTATTGGTCCTCGTTTGGCAATTGATAAGTTTTTAATAAATAATTAAAAGATATTACAGCAATGTCCAAGATCAACAGAAGAAAATTTATAAAACTCTCCGCAGGTGCTGGATTGGCCAGTGCCATTTGGGCCAGCTGGCTTGAAGAAGCTCTTGCCGTAAAAGCCCACAACAAAACAAGGTCAATTAAAGATGTTGAGCACATTGTTATCCTGATGCAGGAAAACCGTTCATTTGATCATTATTTTGGCACCATGCGTGGAGTGAGGGGCTTTGGCGACCGGTTTCCCATTCCTCTGGAAAGCGGACAGCGCGTTTTTTTTCAATCTGATGGGAGGCAGGTCATCCCACCTTATCATGCCAGTAAAAAAACAAGTAATGCGGCGCTGATCAGTGGAACACCACACGATTTTCCCGATATGCAGGCTGCCTGGAACCAGGGTAAATATGGGTTCTGGCCTAAGTTCAAAACTCCTTTTTCCATGGCCTATTATACCAGGGAGGAAATCCCCTTTCAATATGCACTGGCCGAGGCATTTACCATTTCCGATGCACACCATTGTTCTGTGGCCACCGGTACCGATCCGAACCGCATCATGTTCTGGTCCGGATCAAACTTTAACCCTGAAAAAAGGGCTGCAGGAATCAATTGTACGGAAGAGGATTCCGAACCTTCCAACCTTCGCTGCTGGGTTAAGGGCGGTCTGCCCGATCCGGGTTATGTTTACCGGGGGAACGCATTTAAATGGCCTACAATTCCTGATGTTCTTCAGGAAGCTGGGATAAGCTGGAGGATTTATCAAGACCCCAATGATAACTGGGAGGGTGCCATGCACGGTGGTTTGGCCTTCGAGAGTTTCCGGAATGCAAAACCGGGATCACCGGTTTATGAGAATGGAATGAAACACTGGTCGCTTGACGATCTTAAAACACAGGTTAAAAACAATACACTTCCGGCAGTGAGCTGGGTGCTTCCCTCGCAGAAAAACTCTGAACATCCCGGCGCTCCATCCAGTCCTTACAGGGGCTCTGATTTTACCCATGAGGTGCTTAAAGCACTAACTGCCAATCCTGAAGTTTGGAGCAAAACTGTTTTCTTCCTGACCTTTGACGAAAATGACGGACTTTTCGACCATATCCCAGCGCCGGCAGTCCCTTCCTATAACTTCGACAACACACTGGCCGGAAAATCTACCATTGATGTGGCCGGCATGTATTTTAATAACGAAGCAGGAACCGGGCGTGTTCCTATTCCGGCGTACCCGCCTAAACCCGGAGCACCGGTTCCGGAAGTTAAAACCCGCTCCTTCCAGGATAAAAGAGATACCATCAGCGGAAACCTGCGCCCATGGGGCATGGGGCCACGCGTGCCGCTGTATATCATATCGCCATGGAGCAAAGGGGGATGGGTGAACTCCGAAGTTGCAGACCATACTTCTGTAGGTCAGTTCATCGAAAAACGGTTTGGGCTAACCATTCCTGCAATAAGCCCATGGCATCGGGCCGTAAGCAGCGACCTTACTTCAGCTTTTGACTTTGATAGGCCTAATGATCCGGTTTTTCCAAAGATGCCGGAAACAGCCAATTATGCAGCGCTGGATGAGGCTTCAAAAAAATTACCCCGCGCTACCCCACCTGAATCACCTTCCCGCCTGTACCAGGAAAAAGGAAGCCGGTATTCAAGAGCTTTGCCATACCGGCTGAATACGACCTTAAAGCCCTTGAAAGCCGATAAGAAAGTACAGCTCCTGTTTAAGAACAATGGCACTGCAGGTGTGGTTTTCCATGTTTATGACCTCAAGAACCTTGCCCAGATCCCCAGAAGATATACAGTTGAGGCAGGTAAATTTTTACAGGATGAATGGAATGTCAAATCAGACATTTATGACCTTGAGGTATTTGGTCCAAACGGATACTTCCATAAATTCTCCGGAAATCTGGCTCAGGAAGAACCTTTAACAGATCTGGAGTATGACCACAGTAAAGGTAGCCTCATCCTCCATATATTCAACCCCGGAAAATCAGCTATAGAAATTGCTGTAGCTTCAAATGCCTATGGCTATCCCACACAAAACATGGTATGCAAGGCGGGTACCAGGAAGAAGTTGAAATGGGAACTGCTAAAAAGTTCCAACTGGTACGACTTTAGCCTGAACACTTCAAACGCCTTTCATTACCGGCTGGCAGGAAGGATAGAAACCGGAAAACCGGGGATCAGCGACCCGGCAATGGCTACCGAAATAGGAACTTAAGCTTATGGAGAATTTCAATGTAGCCCATCGTAAGATAGTACATCTTTTAAGTAATTTTATACATTGTCAGGACTGCTATTTTGCTTAGATTGTTTTAAGAAAAACACACACCACGCCATATGACGTCTCAGAAAAAAATATTTATTGCATCGGTTTTTATCATAACAGCAGCCCTTATCCTTTTTTCTTTGTTTACTGCTGAAAAACAGATAGATTTTAATGCAGATGTAAAACCAATCCTCAATAAGAAGTGTATTTCCTGTCATGGCGGGGTAAAGCAGCAGGCTGGGTTCAGTGTCCTGTTCAGAGCTGAGGCCCTGGGCAATACCAAAAGTGGAAAGCCTGCAATTATTCCCGGCCATCCCGAACAAAGCGAGTTCATCAAACGCCTGAAGTCTGATGATCCGGAGGAAAGGATGCCTTATAAACATCCGGCACTTGATGCCTCCGAGATAGACATCTTAACTGCCTGGGTGAAACAGGGCGCAAAATGGGGCGACCATTGGGCTTACCTGCCTGTAAAGCCTGCAGAAGTGCCGGAAGTAAACAATGAATGGCTGCGCAACGATCTGGATAAATTTATCTATGCCAAACTGGAAGAAAAACATCTTAAACCTTCCCCCCAGGCAGACCGGGCCACATTGCTCAGACGTGTAAGCCTGGACCTGATTGGTATATACCCCTCAGAAAAACTGGCACAGGATTATTTAAACAGTAAAGATGAGACCAAAGCATATGAGGTACTGGTAGATTCCTTACTGGCCTCCCCGCATTATGGCGAACGCTGGGCTTCCATGTGGCTGGATATTGCCAGATATGCAGATACCAAAGGCTATGAATCGGATCCCAACAGAAATATCTGGGCCTATCGTGATTGGGTAATCAGGGCCTTTAATAAAGATATGCCCTACAATCAATTTATCACTGAGCAGATTGCCGGCGACCTGATGCCGGACCCTACAGATGCCCAGTATATTGCCACTGCCTTTAGCCGGAACACACCAACCAATGATGAAGGCGGTACCAATAATGAAGAATTTAGAACAGCTGCCGTACTAGACCGGGTAAATGCCACCTGGGAGGGGTTGATGAGTACTACTTTTTCCTGTGTGCAATGCCATAGCCATCCTTACGATCCCTTTAAGCACGATGAATATTACAAGTTCATGTCGTATTTTAACAATACCCGTGATGAGGATGTGATTGCCGAATATCCATTGCTGAAGCAGTTTGATGATTCGCTTACCAAGGAGCTCAATAAACTGACCAGCTGGGTAAAAACGGTGTCCTCAGCGCAGGAAGCAAAAAAGATCAGGCTGTTCCTGAAAACCGGGCAGCCCGCTATCAACTCTACCACCGCCGATAACCTGCAGGATGCTGTGATCGGTAACAACAACATTGCCCTGTACTTCCGGAACAATGCCATAGCACGGCTAAAACATGTAGACCTGGACGGGGCCGCGCAGCTCATCTTCAGGTATAAATCTCCTGAGCCCGGTGGCAGGATAAGCCTGCACATTGATGCACCTGATGGTCCGCTCCTCACTTCATTGTCATTAGACACAACTGCTGCATACCGAAATGCCTATGCAGGCTTTAAAAAGCAGAAGGGGATACACGACGTGTATATCAGGTATGCCAACCCAACACTGGGCAATCCCGAAGAACTGGTCGTCTTTTTTGACTGGTTCCATTTCTCCGCCCCATTTCCAGGGAAAGGGAAACCTGGGTATGCAGCTTATAAAAAGACTTTTGACGACCTGTTAAATGCCCGTGTACCTACCACTCCTGTAATGATCGAAAATCCTGCGGCCATGCAAAGGCAAAACTATGTATTTGAACGTGGGGCCTGGACTGCAAAAGGAAAAACCGTGCAGGTGGGTGTACCTGCTGCCCTGGCTTACGCCATGCCAGAAAATGCCCCTGCAAACCGTACAGGACTGGCCATGTGGCTGACAGACAAGCGCAATCCTCTGGTGTCAAGAACAATGGTAAACCGACTTTGGGAACAATTGTATGGTACCGGCCTGGTCGAAACCTTAGAAGATATGGGCACCCAGGGCATGGCGCCCACCCACCAGGAACTGCTGGATTATATGGCCTGGCAATTGATGTACAAGTACAACTGGAGCATAAAAAAGATGTTAAAACAACTGGTGATGGCCGCCACCTACCGCCAGGATTCTAAAGTATCAGACGAATTAAAAGAAAAAGACCTGTTTAACAAGTATTATGCAAGGGCCCCAAGGGTAAGGTTGAGTGCCGAGCAGATCAGGGACCAATGTTTAACGATCAGCGGGGTATTGAGCCCAAAAATGTATGGCCCCCCGGTGATGCCATGGCAGCCGGAAGGAATCTGGTTTTCGCCGTATAACCGTGCTAAATGGAAAAAAAGTGAGGGCAGCGACCAATACCGCCGGGGCATTTATACCTACTGGAAAAGAACGGCCCCATATCCATCAGCCATCGCCTTTGATGCGGCATCCCGTGTGGCCTGCAGTCCGCGGCGGATAAGGACCAACACACCTTTACAGGCGTTGGTAACCTTAAACGATTCTGCATATGTAGATATGGCCAGGCATTTTGTTGTCCGGATGCAGCACACAGGCGAAAAAAATGCATCCCTTAAAATCGCAAAAGGCTATTCTATGATGCTTTACAAGCCCATTCCGCAAAACAGACTAAAGATTTTTGAAGCATTGTATGACAAGGCCTTGCTGGCCTTTAAAAAAGATGCTGCCAGTGCATCCGCATTTATGGGAGATAAACAGAAACCGGTAAGGCCCGAAGATGCGGCCCTGGTACTGGTGGCCAATGCAATGTTAAATTTAGACGAGGTAGTAACCAAAAATTAAAGACATGACCAGAGATGAATTAAATGCATATCGCTTGGTTAAGGAGGCTCGGGAAGCACAGCTGAGTGGTTTAACCAGAAGGCATTTTTTAAAAGAAAGTGCCATGGGCCTCGGGGCGCTGGCCATGGGTTCCTTACTGGGCAGCTGTGGCAATTTATTTTCTGGCAACCCGGCAAAGATTGCCTATGACCCTGCCCATCCCTTACTGCCCAAATCGCCACCTTTTCCAGGAAAGGCCAAAAGTGTAATTTACCTCCATATGGCAGGAGCTCCTTCGCAACTTGAACTTTTCGATTATAAGCCAGAGCTGATGAAAATGGACGGGCAGGATTGTCCGCCTTCTTTACTGGCCGGAAAAAAGTTTGCCTTTATTACCGGGGTACCTAAAATGCTGGGCCCACAGGCCAGTTTTGCAAAGTACGGGCAAAGTGCTGCATTGGTCAGTGAAAACCTGCCGCATTTTTCTACCCTGGTAGACGAAGTGAGCTTTCTTAAAGCAGTGAAAACAGATCAGTTTAACCATGCGCCGGCACAATTACTGGTACATACCGGAAGCCCCCGCCTGGGAAGGCCCAGTATGGGCAGCTGGGTAACTTATGGATTGGGTACCGAGAATCAGAATTTGCCAGGCTATGTGGTATTGACCAGCGGAGGCAGTTTCCCGGATGCCGGCAAAAGTGTTTGGGGCAGCGGTTTTCTGCCCTCAGTATACCAGGGGGTGCAGTGCCGCAGTGAGGGCGATCCCGTATTGTTTATCAAAGACCCCGACGGAATGAGCAGGGATTTGCGCAAAGCCTCTATCCAGGCTATAAATGAAGCAAACGAACAACAATATCAGGAATATAACGACCCGGAGATTTTGTCACGTATAGCACAGTATGAAATGGCTTACCGGATGCAGATCTCTGCACCGGAAGTGATGAACATCAATGAGGAACCAGCCTATATCCATGAAATGTATGGTACCCGCCCAGGTGAAGCCTGTTTTGCCAACAATGTGTTGCTGGCAAGGAAACTGGTGGAAAAGGGTGTCCGGTATGTACAGCTTTTTGACTGGGGATGGGATGCCCATGGTGACAGCCCCAAAAATTCCTTAAATATCGGGTTAAAAAACAAATGCAGGAGCATTGATAAGCCCATTACAGCGCTGTTGTTAGACCTGAAACAAAGGGGGCTGCTGGAAGAAACACTGGTGGTTTGGGGTGGAGAGTTTGGGCGTACCCCAATGATGGAAAACAGAAATGGTGCGCAAAATCCTTTTAAAGGCAGGGACCACCACACCGAGGCATTTACCATATGGATGGCTGGCGGGGGTATCAAAAAAGGTTTTACCCACGGAGAAACAGATGAAATTGGCTATAGTGCCATAAGCGGTAAAGTGGATGCCTTTGACATTCAGGCCACCATCCTGAACCAGCTGGGCTTTAACCACGAACAATTTACCTATCCTTTTCAGGGGCGACCCTTCCGGCTAACCGATGTAGGCGGAAAAGTTATCCAGGAAATCATTGCATAAAAATCTGATTTATGTCTCCAACAAGAAGAAATTTTATAAAAAAAACTGCGGGCCTTACTACTGCAGCACTGTTAAGGCCATTGGAAGAATTTGCAAAGGGCACCACACCAAAAGTCACGGCCAGGAAAGGATTTGAGCTTTTATTTATGCAAACAGACTGGGGCTTTGCAGGTAACCGCGAAGCATTTTGTGCTGCGGCAAAAAAAGAAGGCTATGATGGCATTGAAGTCTGGTGGCCCGGCGATCAGCCGGAAAGTCAGAAAGAACTATTTGAGGCAGTAAAAAAACATGGCCTGCAGATCGGCTTTTTATGCGCAGGAGGAAACCATCCCCTTGCAGCCGAGCATTTAGAACGCTTTAAGAAAAACCTGGATGCCATTTGCGCAAATCCCCATCAAAAACCGCTGTATGTAAACTGCCATTCCGGAAAAGATTATTTTACATACGAACAAAATAAACCTTTCATAGATTACACCACTGCAAAAACAAAAGCAACCGGCATCCCTGTTTACCATGAAACCCATCGTGGCAGGATGTTGTTTGCCACCACTGTTGCCAGAAATTTTGCAGAGAAAAGCCCTGAACTCCGTCTTACGCTCGACATCTCCCATTGGTGCAATGTACATGAAAGCCTGTTGGCCGACCAGCAGGAAACCATAGATTTTTTATTGGGCAGGGTAGCGCACATCCACTCCAGGATCGGACATCCCGAAGGGCCGCAGGTAAATGATCCGCGGGCACCTGAATGGGAAAATGCAGTCAAAGCACATCTGGCCTGGTGGGACAAAGTTGTGGAGCGGAAAAAGCGGAACGGAGAGCGCATGACGATCTTAACAGAGTTCGGCCCGGCAGATTATATGCCCACCTTACCTTATACACGCCAGCCTGTGGCAGACCAGTGGGCCATTAATGTGTACATGATGAATTTACTAAGAAAGCGGTACCAATCTTAATCCCTGTAGCTATCATGTTAGAATTTTTTGGCCGTTTTCATCCTGTACTGGTCCATTTACCCATCGGTATCCTGTTGGTTGCCTGTCTTTTTCTGGTCATTATCCGCATTCCAAAGTTTGCTGAGCTGCGGCCTGCGGTAACTGTCTTGTTATTTCTGGGAATGATCAGTGCTGTGTTTGCCTGTATCACAGGTTATTTTCTGGCAGGTAGCGGCGATTACGAAGCCGGGCTGGTCAGTAACCACCAATGGATGGGCATAGGGGTTGCAGCCCTCTCTGTTTTACTGCTGATCATCCATAAATACGTGAATGCTGATGGCAGCATCCCGGTTGTTATGGCCCTGATACTTCTTGTTCTGGTCTCAGTTACCGGCCATTTGGGTGGCTCATTAACACATGGCTCAGATTATTTAACTGCCCCCTTAAAGGGGGGCACTGGTGCCGGGGCAGCCATCCCACCGATTCCTGATATCCAGGAAGCACTTGTTTACCAGAATGCCATCCAGCCATTGCTAAAAAACAGGTGTTACAGCTGCCATGGCAGCGAAAAGCAAAAAGGCAAACTCCGATTAGACCTGGAGGCCTATATTTTAAAAGGGGGCGAAGAAGGCAATACCATTGTTAAAGGAAAGGCCGATGAAAGCGAACTGATCAGGCGCCTGCTATTGCCTGGCAGTAACGATAAGCATATGCCCCCAAAAGAAAAACCACAGCTTAGTCAGCATGAAATTGCCTTACTGCACTGGTGGATAAATAATGGCGCGCAGTTTAATAAGAAAGTAAAGGAGCTTAAACAGCCAGACGACATCAAGATCGTTTTAACGGCACTGGAAAAAGGTTCGGCAGGTGCTGTTGCCGGCAAGTTGACAGATGTTCCTGAAAAAGAAGTTGATGCCGCCAATGAAAAAGACATTACAGACTTAAGCAATGCAGGTGTAATGATCGTTCCTGTGGCACAGAACAGCAATTACCTGATGGCAAACTTTATCAATGCCCATTCAACAGCTGATAGTGTTATGGATGCTTTAAAGTCTGTAAAAGCGCAGTTGATCTGGTTAAAATTTGAGCATAGATCAGTAACCGATGAAAGCCTGAAAAATATAAAAGACTGCAAAAATCTAACGCGTTTAAGTTTGAATTACACCCTGATAACCGACAAGGGACTCGAAAATCTGATACATATGGACCAGCTCCGGTCTTTAAGTCTGGTTGGCACAAAAGTAAGTGTAAAGGGCATAGCCAGGCTCAGTAAGCTCAAAAACCTCAAGTCCATATATCTTTATAAAACAGGGCTTCAAAGAACGGATTGGAATACCCTGAAAAAACTTTTTCCAAAAACAATTATTGATTCTGGGAATTATCAGGTGCCAACTTTACCAATGGATACAATAGAGGTGAAGGCCCCAACAGGCAAATCATAAACTGTAAATAATTTTTTTTAAAAAATAAGTACCCTATCCGCCCGGCTTTCCTGTCTTAAAGATATAAAGGAAAAATACAGCATAAGGTATGCAGAAAGACCCGGGTAAATTATTGGAAAAATACAAAGCAGGCAATTGTACTGAAAAAGAAAAAGCAATTGTAGAAAGCTGGTATCTGGAACTGGTATCCAAAGGGAATGCCCCGGCCGCTGCGGACATCGAAATTTCTAAAAAAGAAGTTTGGGCATCCTTAGCTGAAGGTAAAACGGATCCAAAGAAAAATACAGTATGGCGCTGGGCCATTGCAGCAGCAATCCTCTTTCTCATCGGTGCGGCCGGGTTATTTAGCTTAAAAGAGGAGGGTACAACCACCCTTACAAAACATACGCTAAAAAACAACGATGTGGCCCCTGGTAGCAATAAGGCCTTTCTGACCCTGGCAGATGGAACTAAAATATCTTTAACAGATGCTGAAAATGGAGAGATTGCCAGACAGCAGGGACTTAGCATTCAAAAAACAGCCAATGGGCAACTGGTATATACGGTAGATGACAAAGCTGCCGGAAAAAACAGTAAGGTCGCATTCAATACCATCGAGACCCCAAAGGGGGGACAGTACCAGATCAATTTGCCTGATGGTACCAGGGTATGGCTAAATGCCGCTTCATCCCTGCGCTATCCTACAAAATTCAGCAGCAATACCCGCAGTGTTACACTCCAGGGTGAAGGATATTTTGAAGTTGCCAAAATAAGCGACAGTAAGGCCAGGCGTATTCCCTTTATTGTTAAAACTGCAAACCAGGAAGTAGAAGTATTGGGCACGCATTTTAACATCAATAGTTATGACGATGAAAATGAGGTCAAAACCACCCTTTTGGAAGGTTCCGTGCGGGTGTCTCTGGTAGGAAATATTAAAAACGGCCCTTCAAAACTGCTGAAACCGGGCGAACAAAGTCAGCTGGGCAACCAGGCTATCCAGGTAAAAACTGTGGATACCGAAACTGTTATGGCCTGGAAAAACGGCGATTTTGTATTTAAAGGAGAAGACCTGAAAAGTATTATGAAAAAAGTGGCCAGGTGGTACGACGTAGAGGTCGTTTATCAGGGAGATTTCGATCACCTGAAATTTGCAGGCTACCTGTCCCGCTCAAAAAATATCTCATCGGTACTGGGAATTATGGAATCAACCGGAAAGGTTCATTTTTCCGTTGAAGGAAGAAAGGTAACTGTATTAAAATAGCAATATCATTAAACAAGCAATCATATTATCTAACCAAATTTAAACAGCATGAAGAAAAAAACTACACACTCACCTTAAACAGCTTTAATTTTTAATGGCTTAATAAAAACCGGAAGTGCTGCGAACACTCCCGGTAAAAAAATGGCTGGGATTACCCGCAAACTTTAATTTTTAGTTTAACCCAACTTACCAAATGTATGAACTTTTACACACAATTAGTATGTAAGCCACCAGGCTTTGTACACAAATTTCTGTTGATAATGAAATTTACAATAATTTTATTGGTCACGGTCTTTTTGCAGCTCGCACAGGCTACTAAAGCCCAGCGCATCACTTTTTCACAAAAAAATGCCAGTCTGGAACAGGTGTTTAAAGAGATCCGGAAACAAAGCGGTTACGATTTCTTCTACGATCTGGAAGACATCAAGAAAGCAAAAAGAGTAGATCTTTCGGTAAACAACGAAACCCTCGAAGAGGTCCTGAACCGCTGTTTTGAAGATCAGCCCTTCACGTTTATGGTTAAGGACAGAACAGTGATCATTAAAGAAAGGCGACAGCCCAAAACTACCGGTATTGCAGCTGTTGTTCAAAAGGTAGACATCAAAGGAAAAGTTACCGATCAGAACGGTGGCCCGCTGCCAGGTGTAAGCATTAAGCTGAAAGGGTCAAACCTGGGCACCATGAGCGATAGCAATGGTAACTATGCCTTGTCCTTACCCGAGGGAACGGGTACCCTGGTATTCAGCTTCATTGGTTTTGCGCAACAGGAAATCGCTGTAAATGGCCAAAGTACCATTAATGTAGTGTTAAAGGAGGAAGACAAAGCGCTTACAGAAGTGGTAGTGGTTGGTTATGGTACACAAAAGAAAGTGAACCTTACCGGCGCGGTAAGCAATGTTTCTGGTACCGAGCTTACCACCAGGCAGGCACCCAATACCACTTCATTGCTGCAGGGCAGGATGCCGGGCGTGCAGGTAACCCAAAACTCCGGACAGCCGGGGGCCGAGGCAGCCAGTATACGCATCCGCGGCCAGGGAACATTTAGTGCTGCCGGAAATAATCCGCTTATTTTAATAGATGGGATAGAAGGAAACCTGAACAATGTAAACCCTAACCAGATTGAAAGTGTATCCGTATTGAAAGATGCAGCTTCAGCTGCCATTTACGGATCAAGGGCGGCAAATGGGGTAATCCTGGTAACCACCAAGTTTGGCAAGGCAGGAAGGCTAAATGTAGATTACAGTTACAATTTCAGTAGTCAGCGTGCCACTTCTATGTACGACAGGATTACCAATTCAGTAGAGTTCATGGAATTGCTGAACAAGGCCATTGCACATACCAACACCAGTGCCAACCAGATTTATAAACCTGAAGAGATTGAGGCATACCGTCAGGGTGCCTTAACCAATCCGGCACAATATCCAAGCTACGACTGGATGAATGCCATTTTCCGCACCGCACCCATGCAACAGCATTACCTGAGTGTTAACGGAGGTAAAGAAGGTACCACCTATAATTTCGGTGCGGGTTATCTTGACCAGGATGGTATCCTCATTGCCACAGGTTACAAAAGATATGATGCACAGTTCAACTTCAAAACCAGCCTGAACAACAAGGTTACTTTTGGAACCAACCTGGCCTTTTCAAAAGGCGATAGGAACGAAACGGCTTTAAATGGAAATTTTGATGGCAATTCAACAGAAGATCAGATACTGAGTGCCCTTGCTGCGCATCCAACTTTTACCCCTAAATTGCCTGATGGCAGTGGAAGGTATGCTGCAAAGGCGTTGATCCAGGAAGGAGGGAATAAAAATCCCGTGGCTATGGCCGAAAACGGTGGCAGGTACATCAAAAACTATTACACGCTGGCATCTGCATTTTTGAATGTAGACATTTTACCGGGCCTGAAAGGCGAGATCAAAGGCGCGGTAAAATACAATGATATGCAGAGCAAAGTACATGTGGTTGGTGTACCCGGATACCTGTTCCTGCCCGATGCTGGTGGACAATATGCGTTTAATACCCAATGGAATGGAACAGTAGGCGAGAACAACCTGACCGTTCGCAACGAAAAGGATGTACAATACACTTTGTTCGGAACATTGAATTATACGAAGACCTTTAATGAGGTACACAATTTCTCGGCATTGCTGGGTGCAAGTCAGGAAACTTTCCGTTACGACCGCATACAGGGCTTTAGAAGAAACGCACCGGCAGATAATATCCTGGAGCTGAGTGGTTATTCGCCAGGCGGGCCACTTGCTGAGGGCTTTGCCTATCAATGGGCATTACAGTCGCTTTTTGGAAGGGTAAACTACAACTACAAAGAGAAATATCTGCTGGAAGGTAATTTCCGTTACGATGGTTCTTCACGTTTTCCTACAGGCAATAAATGGGGATTCTTCCCTTCGGCTTCAGCAGGATGGAGAATAAAGCAGGAAGATTTTATGAAATCTGTAGATTGGATTAGCGACCTGAAAGCCCGTGTATCATGGGGCCAGGTGGGTAACCAAAATGTCAACCGTACACTTTCAGGCGAATCGATGCCTTATCCATATCAGGATGTGCTGAACCCTGTGTCGTATAGTATTGGGGGTGCACTGCAGCAGGGGGTAACACAGACCGACCTCATCAACAGGGATATTACCTGGGAAACGACCACTGTAACTGATATTGGTCTCGATTTCAGTTTGTTCAATTCCAGGGTATTCGGGAGTGTAGACTGGTATTCCAAAAACACTACCAATATTTTAAGGTCATTGCAGGTGCCGGATTTTATTGGTATTGCAGGGCCAACGGTAAACCTTGGCGAAATGAACAATAGAGGCCTAGAACTCTCATTGGGCTATGAGAACAAGAGCAACAATTTCCACTACAAAGTGCAGGGTAATTTTGAGACCTACAAAAATAAACTGGTCAAATTTGGTTCCCGTGAAATAGACAATGGAAACGGGTATATCAGACAGGAAGGGCTGCCCTATAATTCTTATTATATGTATGTGTTTGATGGCATTTATCAAAACCAGGCCGAGATCACTAACGGACCTACCCCTTTGGTAACCCCAAAACCGGGTGACATGAAGTATAAGGACGTGAGCGGGCCTAATGGTGTACCTGATGGTAAAATTACTACAGACGACCGCATAGTGGTTGGTGGTGCTTTTCCTAAGTTCAACTATGGTTTTACTTTTAATGCAGATTATAAAAACTTTGACTTGAGTTTATTCATGCAGGGGGTACAAGGCCGTAAGATCTATATCAAAGAATGGGGAATTGCGCCTTTCAGACAGGCCAGTCCACCACCTACTTTCTGGAGGGATGCCTGGGATGGCGAGGGTACTTCTAATACCATACCACATATCTTTAATGAGAATTACGGGCCAAATACGCAGGTATCTGACTGGTGGTTACAGGATGCTTCCTACCTTAGGTTAAAAAACCTGCAGCTGGGTTATACTTTCTCCAGCAAAGTGTTAAGTAAAATTAAGGTGCAGGGGCTAAGGCTATATGTTTCGGGCGATAACCTGCTTACTTTTACTAATTTCTTCAAGGGAATTGATCCGGAGCGTGCCGCTGCCAATGGCAGGGCCGCCATTTATCCTCAGGCCAAAATTTATTCATTTGGCCTTAAAGTAACCCTTTAATCATTGTTATCATGAAAAAGATATATGTAAAAACAATGGTTCTTCTGATGCTGGGCACTTTAGTGCTTTCCTGCAAGAAGACCTTAGATACTGATCCGCTCTCCAATCCGAATACCGCAAATTTCTGGAAAACAGAAGGAGAAGCCAATAAGGCACTGATTGCCTGTTACAGCAAGCTGAAAGAACCGATTATTTCAAATGGTCCCAGTCAGAGCGGTAACTTCCTGTTTTGGGAAGCACTGTCTGACAATGCCTCCAATACATCAAATTATGAATCATTTGATATTGTAATGCGGGGCGACCACAACTCGGCCACAACCGGTATAGTGAGTAAGTCGTTCACCTTCGGTTTTCAGGGAATTGCTTACTGCAATTATTTTATGGCCAATATTGACCGGGTACCATCAATGGCAGAGGCTACACGCAACAGAATGAAGGGCGAAGCATTGTTTCTGAGGGCTTTCTATTATAACGATCTCGCTCAGCTATATGGCGACCTGCCACTCATTTTAAAGCCTGCCAGCCTGGATGATGATTTTAAAAATACTCCGAGATCGCCAAAAGCAGATGTGGTAACACAGATACTGAAAGATCTGGACCTGGCCATTTCTTACTTACCGGCTACAGCTTATACAGACGGACGTGCAGTAAAAGGATCAGCAATAGCTTTAAAAACCCGGGTATTGCTAAATAACGAACGTTTTGGTGAGGCCGCAACTGCAGCCTGGAGCCTGATCGGTGATCCAGCCAATCCATTCCAGCTAGCGGACAGTTATTCAGGGATATTTTTTGGAAACCAGGCCAACAATAAAGAGATCATGTTCTCTGTACAGTTTAAGGCCCCAGATGATTACCACTCTCTGGACCAGGTAATTGGTGGCAGGATGTCAGTATTTCCAACCGTTGAACTCAGAAATGCTTATGAGCCTAACGATCCGCGCAGAAAGATGACCATTTTTGAAGCCAATGATCCATGGGCTTACAATCCTGGAGGTTTTAAACAAACAGGCAGTACAGCCGAAGGACAGATCCCCTATACCACCATGGCCTTCAAAAAATGGGTAAATACAGCCATAAACAATGCATCCGGAGCAACCCTGAGTGATCAGCACATGGTCAAGATCCGTTATGCCGATCTGTTATTGATGTATGCCGAAGCCATGTTCGAAAGCGGTCAGGGTGCCGATCTCAGGGCCTTAAAAGCCTTAAACGACGTTCGGGGAAGGCAGGGTGTAAACATGCCGGCTAAACCTGCCCTTACCAGGGAGATCATCAGAAACGAGAGAAGGGTAGAGCTTGCTTTTGAGGGATTGCGTTATAACGACCTGATCCGCTGGAAAATTGCCGCCCAGGTGATCCCTCTGGTTCCTTATGATGCCAAAGGAACAAAACGTAAGTTCAAATCTTATCTTTTCCCAATCCCATTGGGGCAAATGGATATCATGAGGAACGTATGGACACAGAACCCCGACTTTTTATAATTAAAAAGAATGGCTAAAATTAACCTGTTGCTTTCGCTGCTGCTATTGGTAGCGGCGAAAGCCTTTTCGCAAACTGCGGGTACAAGTGTCCAAAGCCCCGATCAGAAAATAACATTTGCGCTTTCTGTACAAAACAATAAACTGAACTACTCTATCAGCAGCAATAAAGATAAGGTAATCTCCTCTTCAGCCCTCAGCATGTCGGTTGATGGTACAGTGATTACCGATGATGTTACCCTAGGCAAAGGCGAAACTTACCGTCAGGACGAAACCTATCCCTGGTATGGGGCACATTCAACTGTCCGGAACCATTACAATGGAGCAAAAATAGCTCTCACAAAAGGCAGTTTAAACTACATTTTAGATGTCCGTGTTTTTAACGATGGTGCAGCCTTCCGCTTCATTGTACCCGGAAAGGAAAATGTTAAACGGATTGCCGATGAAGCTACGGTATTTACCTTACCTGCAGGTACAACAGCCTGGTACCATGATCTTAACATGCATTATGAAGGAGTATATGAAAAGAAAGGCCTGGATACGGTTAAAGTTGGCGAATGGGCAGCACCATCCGTAACATTTCAATTGCCCGGCAGCAAAACATACCTGGCCATTACCGAGGCCGACCTTAAAAACTATGGGGGCATGGCCCTGCAAACAGACGGGAAAAGAGGAATGCTGCTCAGGCTGCCGCAACACCAGCCAACATCTTATCCCTATAAATTGCGCTACAGCCCCGAAGATACTTTAAGGCTGTCCAAACCTGCAGCCATAAGCGGAACCATCAGTACCCCATGGCGGGTGGTAATGATTGCCAGGGATCTGAATGCCCTGGTAAACAATGATATGGTGCATAACCTTTGTCCCCCGCCCGATAAAAACCTGTTTCCTCAGGGCATTAAAACCGAATGGATAAAACCGGGTCCTGCCGTATGGAAATACCTGGACGATGGGGGCGAAAGTACCGTAGCCAATATGAAAGAGTTTTCCAGAATGGCAGCCGAACTGGGTTTTAAGCACAATATCCTGGAAGGTTTCTGGCGCAAATGGAGCGATGACGAGCTCAAAGACCTGGTCAGTTACTCCCGTAAAAAAGGGGTAGAGATCTGGCTTTGGGAACATTCCAAAAACCTTTGGGACGAACGCGCAAGACATGCCTTTTTTAAACGCTGCCACGATCTGGGAATTGGTGGTTTAAAGCTCGATTTCTTTGATCATGAAGCCAAAGATGTGGTAGACCTGTATCAGGACATCCTGAAAGAAACCGCAGAACTGCAATTATTGGTCGACTTTCATGGTGCCAATAAACCAACCGGACAAGAGCGCAGCTGGCCAAATGAACTGACCCGCGAAGCGGTTAAAGGTATGGAAGCCAGTAAGCTGGCCGATAGGGCAGGACACAATGTAACCTTGCCTTTTACCCGTTTTGTTGCAGGCCATGCCGAATATACACCGGTGCATTTCGGTGAACGCCGGAAAAATACCAGCTGGACACACCAGATTGCTACAGCAGCTATCTTTAGTGCGCCATTGCTTACCTATGCCGCCAGTCCGCAACACCTGCTCAGCAACCCTGCGGTAGCCATGATCAAAAGCATCCCATCGGTATGGGATGAAACGATCGTATTGCCCGGTTCGGCCATAGGCGAAGCAGCAGCATACGCACGCAGAAAAGGCAATACCTGGTTTCTGGCTGTCATCAATGGTACAAAAACACTGACACTGGACATATCCCTGTCGTTTTTGGGCGAAGGGACATTCGAAAGCATGGAAGTACGTGATGTGAAAAATGAACCTGCAAGTTTAAAAGTAACAACGGGGGTAAACAGTAAAAAGGACAGGATACTCCTTAACCTGGAAGGGGGTGGTGGCTTTATAGCCAGGTTTACCAAACAACCTTAGCCGCTCCGCTCAAATCTTAAAATAAAAATGACCTAAATAAACGCGCGTATGACCACCAGATCTCTGCTCCAGTTAACGGTAATCCTGCTGCTATGTGGAAGCAGGCCGGGCAATGCCCAGGAAATTTACGCCGGGCGATATAAAGCTGTTTTTACTGCAGCGCCCCAAAAGGTACCCACTGCCAAAATACCCGATGGGCCACTGGCAGGAAACGGAGATATTGGTTTAACCCTGGGGGGTAACCCGGATAATTTATGCTTTTACCTGGGCAAAAACGATTTCTGGCGTGCCTATCCGGTTTATCCTGGCGGGGGCATTGCCCTGCCGGGATGGTTGGAACTGAACATCAGCGCCCTTAAGGGTGCTGATTATTATGCAGAGCAGGTGCAGGACAAAGCTTTCATTAAAGGGGAATTTACCAAAAACGACCTCAAGGTTATTATGGACGCCTGGGTATCGGCTACTGCCAATACCGTTGTGGCCAGCTTTACGGCCACTAAGGCCTGTACGCTAAAAGCATTATTAAAGGCCACAAAAGGCAATACCTCGGTAAATACCTCTGGTACAACGCAGGGGATACACTGGGTAACCCGCTCTTTCCAGAATACGCCCTTGCTGGAATGGCCATGCCATGTGGCTATGGCCTTAAAAGTATTGGGTGCCGAACAGCAAAATGATGGGAGCATAACCTTAAAACCCAATCAAAAGGTAACATTGGTGGTTACGATATACACCAACCAGGATAATCCTGACTGGAAACAAAAGGCCATTACAACAGCCCTGGCAACTACCCAAAATACACTGGTACAGCTCAGAGAACAACACGAAGCCTGGTGGAAAGATTTCTGGGGGCGCTCAAATGTCCGCATTGGCGATCCATTTATAGAAAAATATTATTACGCCTCCCAATACCTCTTTGGGGCAACATCCCGCGGCAATAAATTTGCCCCGGGCATCTGGGGGCCCTTTGTTACCCGCGATTCTTCGGCCTGGGGTGGCGATTATCATTTAAACTACAATTACCAGGCGCCCTACTGGGCCGCCTATTCTTCCAATTATATAGACCAGACCGATAATTTTGACCAGCCCCTGCTGGATTATATGGAAAAAGGAAAAGCACATGCCAAAGCCTTGCTGGGCATGAAAGGCATTTATTATCCCGTAGGGATAGGCCCAAAAGGCCTGGTTACCACCCGGTGGCCACTTACGCCCGATGAAATGGAAAAACGCTATGCCACCCGCGAAAATACCATCGATGGCGGCTATAAATTCCTTGGACAAAAAATCAATGCTGTGTTTAGTGTGGGCAATATGCTGATGCGCTTTTACAGTACCTACGATAGGGCCTATGCCCTCAAAATTTATCCATATGTATTGGAATGTGCCAATTTCTGGGAAGATTACCTGAAATTTGAGAATGGCCGTTATGTGATCTATAATGACCATTATGGCGAGGTGATGCCCAACCTGCGCAACAAAGGGGTTTGGCGCAATATGCTGGGCGATTTTAACTCGACATTGTCCCTTGGCCTTGTAAAAATGCTGTTTAAAGGGGTTGTCGACCTCAGTACTTTTTTAAATGCTGATGCCGGCAGGTTAGAAAAATGGCAGCACATTGTAAAGCACCTTAGTGATTTTACAGTGGCTGAAGTAAACGGGAAACTGAGTTTAAAGAGTGTAGAAAAAAGCCCTTCGCCTTGGCACAGTGGCATCAATGGCCTGGCCAGGGTTTCTATCCATGGCCTCATCCTTCCCGGAGGGGTTTGCGGCCCTGAAACCGATTCGGCCTTTAACCAGGTTTTATTAAATGATGTAAGCCGCTGGAAAGAAAGGATGAAAGCTCCGGGCGAATGGGCCAATACCCTGGGCAATGGCATAGAAACCTGTTTTCCAGCCGCAGTAAGGGTGGGTTATGATGCGGATGAAATATTAAAGCAGTTAAAGGATCGGATTACTGTGCAGTCGCTACCCAATCTCTGGATCACTGCTGAAGGCGGTGGTACAGAAACCCTGGCCGCAGTGCCCCTTACTATAAATGAAATGCTGCTGCAAAGCTATGAGCAGGTGATCCGCATTTTTCCGAACTGGAACAAGAATAAAGATGCCAGTTTCGACCAGTTGCGTGCTTATGGTGCGTTTTTAGTGAGCAGTAAGCAGGAAAAAGGAGAAATACTGTTCGTGAAAATGCGGAGTGAAGCCGGTCGTACTTGTACCATCCGCAACCCATGGCCAGGCAAGGCCGTTCAATTGTTCCGTAACGGCCGGAAGGCAGAAATACTTACCGGTAAAACTTTTGCTTTTGGTACCAAAGCAGGGGAGAAACTGGAGTTGCAGAAAGCCGGATAAGGATAAGCCATGATTGAACCAGGTTTCTGATTAAATCATCAAAATAATGATTTATCTTACAATATTTTACTATATAGATTTATAAATTAATCTATAAAATAATTTTGTTATCTAAAGTTTTATTATTAAGTTTGATTTAACTTATTATTTAAAACTGAATGTTATGAAACGCATTGTACTTGAAGTGGATAATGTAATTGCCGAAAACTGGAAAATATGTGGCCAGGGTTTACGGGATAAGGTAACCAAAATCGTTTCCAGGGAGCTGAAGTATCCGATTGGCTATGCCCGTCCGGATGAAAAGGAGGCATGGGAACGCTATAAAAAAAATCTTGCGACTCTTCCTAAATATCTTGAATCTATAAAAGAATGCCAGAATGAGGCAGTTAAAAATGGCCTAACCCAGGATATATTAGATGAATTACTCAAAGAAGATGTTAGAGGCTAGGTATTTTGTATTTGATACAAATGCATTGATTAGTGCACATCTGATTCCTGGATCTGTGAGTTTTAAAGCATTTGACCTGGCATTAAAAAATGGTACTATTGTAAGTTCTGTTGAAACGTGGTATGAATTCTCAACCCGTTTTATTCGTCCAAAGTTTAATAGCTACTTAACAATAGAAAAACGGGAGTTTTATATCCTAATGTTAAAAAACAGAACAGAGTTTGTTGACGTAAAAAAACAAGTTACGATTTGTAAGGATCCAGATGATGATAAATTTCTTGGTCTTGCTGTTGCTGCGGATGTTGCCTGTATCGTCTCCGGTGATAAGGATTTATTAATTTTGAATCCTTATGAGAACATTCCAATATTAACGCCGGTACAGTTTTTAACTTATTTTGCCGAGTTGGATGATTCATTTATTGTTAATGAGCCAAATGTATATTATGGAAATATGAGCAATGCTGCTCAATTTTAGCAGAGGAACGAAATATACTGACAAAATTACCATTTTTATTTCTGGCTTTATAATTGTTTAAATTGCTG
Organism: Pedobacter heparinus DSM 2366; assembly: GCF_000023825.1. NCBI lineage: Bacteria > Pseudomonadati > Bacteroidota > Sphingobacteriia > Sphingobacteriales > Sphingobacteriaceae > Pedobacter > Pedobacter heparinus. The sequence goes on along the minus strand of NC_013061.1, from coordinate 3,178,631 downwards.
ATAATGACAGTTTTGGTGTAGTTGTTTCTTTAAAAGAAATACTTACCGGGCATTGTTAGTACTTAAACAGAACTGGGGTTGAATTTGGAGTGAGTCCGGAATGAGTCCGACATGAGTCCGAGGTGAGTCCGACTTTTTCCTGAAAAAAGCCGGACTCATGACGCTGTCATTACGCAATCTATACGCATTCATACCAAACTTGGCCAAAGCCTGCATGAAGTACTTTAACCAAATATTAACTTAAAGTAAAAAAACGAATGGGGAAATTTAATGGAAAACACCTGACTGGCCTGGTTGGCGAGACGGTGAGCAGAAGAGGTAAAAACGGGAAGACGATTTTACAGTCTAAACCTGGTAAGTACAAACAAACAAAAGGAACACGGCGGGCGGCTGGCGTGTTTGGCCAGGGCATCAGCCTGGCCTGCGTGATTCGCAAAGATTTACATTTTCTGATCCGGGACAATTATGATGGTGACATGATTACGCGTTTTAATACCCCGGTAAACGAAGTGTTGAGGCACTGTTACGATAAAGAAACTGAAAAGTTCACTTTTGAAACGGATAGCTTTGAGCGATTGACCGGTACTGAGTTCAATCTCAAATCACCATTGATCAACAGTTTGTGGGTATCTGCCCAAACTATGCTGGAAGGAAATATACTTAAAATCCAGCTTCCTGAAATTGAGGTCGGGAAACAGCTAAAATTCCCCCTGCGGGCAAATGTATGCGAGCTTAACATTGCTGTTGCAGTAATTGCACTGGCTCCGGGCTTGCATAAGTCTGCAATGCATCAAAGTATAGAGATCAGCAAAGATCAGCAAATTTTACCTGCACAGGAATTTACATTTGAAATTCCTGATGGATGTTTATGTGTAGCGGGCATAGGACTGCAATATTTTTCGTTGCATAACCAGGTTAAAACGGTAATCAATAGTAAAACCTTTAATCCGGCAGCTGTATGTGGTGCCCTTGTCAGTCCGGGCAGCTTTGTAAAACCGGCAAGCCAGAATACACCTTATTATGGCCGCGCTTCGGAATGGATGGATATTACGAAATTAAAACTAGGCTAATATGCTTGAGTAAATAGCTAAAACCGCAGAATTTATCAAAAGATAAAGCCCTTATCTTCAACCATGCGAACGACTAATTATTTTCTTACAATTGTACTTTTTTTTGCCTGCACCCTTTCCATTCATGCGCAAACCATGGATGAAATGTGGGACAGCAGTGTATCCGGTAAAGCAAACCCCAATTTAAAATGGTTTAAGGAAGCAAAGTTTGGCATGTTTATCCACTGGGGGCTGTATGCAAAACTTGCCGGTGAGTGGAAAGGCAAACGCTATTATGGCAGTGGGGAGTGGATCATGAGCCAGGCCAGAATACCGGTTGCTGAGTACAAAGAAGTAGCCAAAACTTTTAATCCCATTAAGTTTAATGCGGATGAATGGGCGCAGCTGGCTAAAGATGCAGGGATCAAATACATGGTAATTACTGCCAAACACCATGAAGGCTTTTCTATGTTTGATACTAAGGTGAGCGATTTTGACATTGTGGATGCTACACCTTATAAAAAAGACCCGATGAAAGCCTTAGCCGAAGCTACCAGGAAAAGGGGCATTCAGTTTGGGTTTTACTATTCACAGTTCCAGGATTGGTATGAGCCAAATGGTGGAAAAAACAGCTGGGATTTTGACGAGACGAAAAAAGATTACCAGAAATATTACAGGGAAAAAGCCATACCCCAGTTAAAAGAGCTGCTTGGCAATTATGGTCCTTTGGGAATTGTATGGTTTGATACTCCCGGGGGCATGACCAAAGAACAGACCCTGAACTTTGTAAATGACTTAAGGGTATTGCAGCCAAAAAGCCTGTTTAGCAGTCGCGTTGGCCATGGTCTGGGCGATTACAGGGATTTTGGCGATTCGGAAGTGCCAGACACGCCGATAAAAGGGGCCTGGGAATCTATTTATACGCACAACGATTCATGGGGCTATATTAAACATGATATGAATTTTAAAACCCCTGCAGAAATTATCAGGCTGCTGGCCAATGTAGCTTCAAAAGGTGGTAACCTGATGCTGAACGTAGGGCCCGACGGGGAAGGCAATATTCCCGAATATTCGGTAAAGTTTTTAAAGGAAACGGGTAAATGGCTGGATAAAAACGGAGAAAGTATTTACGGCAGTACCTATGGCCTGATCCCGGCACAGCCCTGGGGGGTAAGTACCTCTAAACCGGGTAAGCAGTACTTACATGTCATGCGCAGGCCTTTGGATGGGAAACTGTTGATACCTGATTTTAAAGGTAAAGTTGCAAAAGTCTATAACCTCGTTAGCCAGCAACAACTGAGTTGGAAAAATACAGGTAAAGATATATGGATCGATTTGCCTGTTTTTGAGGCAGATGCTGCAAATACGGTGGTTGTGGTAGAATATTCGGGTAAAATTGACGATTATGACCTGAAGGTGCCCATTACGGTTTCCGGTCAGTACCCCGAAAATATAGTGGGGGCCACTTATGCCAGACTAAAGGGGAATGCGAAGATCCAGAGTTTAACCTATAGCCATTATTATGGCGACTGGAAGCATACCGTTTGCGTAACAGATATCAAAAGCAACAATGACGAAGCTGATTTTGCCATTCGTGTTACCGAACCCGGGGTTTATAAAATTGCGCTGGAATATTCCTGTGCACCCGAAAGTGCCAAACAGGAGGGTAGCATGACGGTAAATGGCCAGGAGTTTCTGTTCCGTACATTGAGGACCTCAGATTTTGATAAAAAAGCACCTTTGCCATTTATTAAACATGTGATAGCCACCACTACTTTCAGTAAAGCTGCTGATTACCAGATCAGCATCCGGCCTTTGCAAAATGGAATTGAGTTATTTAAGTTAAAATCAGTTATATTGGAACCTGTAAAATAAAAATAGCCTATGGAGCTTAAACCCGGCATCAGATTCCAGGCGGTTGATGTGTTAAGGGCACTGACCATGTTCCTGATGATTTTTGTAAACGATGTGGGGAGTGTGAAATACCTGCCGCATTGGGTAGATCATGTGGAAGCAGATGTAGATGGGATGGGTTTTGCAGATACGATATTTCCGGCATTTTTATTTATTGTAGGGCTTTCACTTCCATTTGCGCTGCAAAGCAGGATGAACAAGGGGAAGTCTTTTTTGTCCATTTCCCTTTATATTGTTTTAAGATCGGCCGCACTTATTGTAATGGGCTTTTTTCACGTCAATTCTGGTGCATACAGCGAGGCGGCATTGCTGCCCCGTCCGGTCTGGACAATCCTGACCACCTTCAGTTTTTTCCTGATCTGGATGGATTATCCCAAGCAATGGTCCCTTCGTAAAAAGAACCTGCTGGTGACGCTGGGAATTGTATTGCTGGCACTGCTGGCCTGTTTGTATAAAGGAGGGAAGCCCGGCAACCTGCACTGGATGCGGCCTTCCTGGTGGGGCATATTGGGCATTATTGGCTGGGCCTACCTGGTTTGCGCCTTTGTTTATTTGCTAAGCAAAGGAAAGGCATTTTGGCTGGGTACTGCACTGGTCTTGTTTTTTGGCATTAACCTGCTTTCACATGCCGGTTTAATGCCTTTTGAAATATGGATTATTGGCGATGCTTCCAACGAGACACTCATTATGTTTGGTGTGCTGGCTTCGCTGCTGTATGTGAACTGGAGAAATGCACTGAGTGGTCGTTTGCTCGCTGTATTTTCAGCTGCGGGGGTTTTACTGATTATTTTAGGCCTGTTGGTAAGACCTTTTACAGAGGGGATCTCTAAAATCAATGCTACACCTGCCTGGGTGGCCATATGTGCCGGCATCAGTTTACTGGCCTTTGCGCTGATGATCTTTGTGGTTGAACTGAAAGGTAAAAAGGGATGGTTCAGCAGCATAGACGCTGCCGGTACAAGTACGCTGACCTGCTATCTGATCCCTTATTTTTTATATGCCTTTTTTGAGCTCGCTGGTTTCTGGTATCCGGACCTGATCAATACCGGGCTCATCGGAGTTTTGCGTTCCTTTATCATCTCATTCCTGATCATCCTGCTGGTAAGGCAGATGGAAAAAAGGGGCATCAGATTAAAAATTTAAATATGGGCCTGTTTAAGCGTTTTATTTAAGATTTTCCCCCTATTCCTTTAAGATTTTAACCCCTGTTACATTTAATTCCGGTATAAATTAGCCTTACCAAATATAATGTTAACGGGCATGCCGCATGTCTTTAACCTGTAAGCTAAAGGAGTTCCGGGCAAAATCTGTCTCATTGTATTTGGTCAGCTAAAAAACCAATTTAACTAAACCAAATATTGATTATGAAAGCACAACTACTTAAAGTATCTATGGAGCCTGCACAATCCTTTAGTGTAAGGCAAGATCTGGAGCCTTCTGTTAATAATAAATGGCACTATCACCAGGAAATTGAATTGATCTATTTTAATAAAGGCGACGGTACACAATTTATCGGCGACAGCATTAAACGTTTTAAATCTGGTGACATTGTTTTACTGGGGGCCAACCTGCCACATTACTGGAGGTTTGATGATGCCTATTTTACAACCGATACCAAACCGGCAGCAGCCGATATAAGGGTAGCCCATTTTAGTGAGAACCTGTTTGGCGAATGCTTTTTAAACCTTCCTGAAAATAAGCTGCTCAAAGATATTTTAGAAAAAGCCAAAAGAGGCGTAAAGGTAACGGGTAAAAACAAGGCTGTTGTGGCAGAATTAATTACCCGGATGTTGAAAGCCGAGGGCACAGAAAGGATCATTATTTTGATGCAGGCGCTGGTAGAAATTGCCAGATCGAGCCAGCTTGAAGTGCTTTCTTCTGTAGGTTTTCATTACGACCTGGAAATGATTGAGAAAGACAGGATCAACGACATTTACGACTATACTTACGCCAATTTCAAAAATAAGATCTACCTGGAAGAGATTGCTGAAGTTGCCAGGATCAGTCCCAATTCTTTTTGCCGTTATTTTAAATCACGGACACGTAAAACCTATTCGCAGTTCTTAATAGAGGTTAAAGTAGGGCAGGCCTGTAAGTTGCTGATAGAGCATAGCCTAAACCTGAAACAGGTGTGTTACAACAGTGGTTTTAACAATTTTGCCAGTTTCCATAAGTGCTTTAAAAAGATCACCGGCAAGAGCCCGCTATGCTACCAGAAAGAGTTCGTTAGCGCCTGCGCCTAATCAAATAATTGTCTTTTTTAGCAGCTGACAGCAGTTGGCCCGGGATTGTTATGCCAAAATAGTTGATGAATAAGCTAAAAGGGTGAAACAATAATAGGAGGCTAATGACCAATTTAGCGTCTGTCAAAACGCTGCGCAAACCAAATATATTTTTATTTACATTAACAGAGAAAGTGAAGAGAGTTAAGCTGGTATTTTTTTTAGGACTGCTGATATGCAGTCAGTACGTTTTTGCGCAGAACAGGCAAAGATTGATCAACAACTGGGAATATTTAAAAGGAGACCTGGGCGGGATATGGGAAGCGGTAAGACCGGTTAAGGAAGGTAATCCTGAAAGCGTTCCGCTATGGCAGAAGGTAAGTTTGCCCCATTGCTTTAATGCATTGGATGCGGTAGATCCGGATGTAAACTATTACCAGGGCCCGGGCTGGTACCGTACGCAGCTGGAGCTGAAAAACCCCTATACAGATGGCAGGACATTGCTGCATTTTGAGGGAGCGGGACAAAAGACGCAGGTTTATATTTACGATAAAAAGGTTGCAGAGCATGTTGGGGGCTATGACGAATGGACGGCCGACATTACGGATGCTGTAAAGGAATTTAAAAAAACAGCCGTTTTTCAAACACAGTTTAAAGGCAAGGTGCCCTTGTCCATCAGGTGCGATAATTCGCGTGACCTGGAGATGATCCCTTCGGACCTGTCTGACTTTAATGTATATGGTGGTTTATACCGGTACCTGAACCTGGTTTATGTACCGAAGGTTTCTGTAGATAAGATCTTTGCAGCTGCAAGCGTAGATGCAAAAGGGGTTTTGGGAAAGCTGAGCATATCCGGCAGGCTGCTCAATCCTGATGGTGTGGATACAGTTTCCGTAAAAATAGAAGTTAAAGATCCGGAGGGAAAGGTTGTAGCCAGCTGGCAAAACCAGATCAAGGCTTTTCATGGCGATAAAGCCCTGTGGGAAACCAGCCTGAAAAACCCGAAACTATGGTCGCCCGAATTGCCGCAACTATACACGGTTGAAACCAGCATTACCGCTAAAGGGGATACCGATATACAGCGGGAAAAGATTGGTTTCAGGAATTTTGAGTTTGTGAAAAAGGGGCCATTTATGCTGAACGGCAAGCGCCTGTTGTTAAGGGGGACACACCGGCATGAAGACCATGCGGGCGTAGCGGCGGCCATGACAGAAGAGATGATCACCGAAGAGATGCGGATGATGAAGGATATGGGCGTGAATTTTATCCGTCTGGGCCATTATCAGCAGTCGAGGATTGTACTGGATTTATGCGACAGTCTGGGTATTTTGGTATGGGAAGAGATTCCCTGGTGCCGTGGCGGACTTGGTGGCGATACTTATAAAGACCAGGCGCGCAGGATGCTGACCAATATGATAGAGCAGCATTATAACCATGCGGCGGTGATGATATGGGGATTGGGGAACGAGAACGACTGGCCGGGTGATTTTAATGAGTTTGATGAGCAGAAAATCAGGACCTTTATGAAAGAACTGAACGATCTGGCGCATAAACTGGATCCTTCACGTAAAACGGCCATCAGAAGGTGTGATTTTTGTAAAGACATAGTAGATGTATACTCGCCCTCTATCTGGGCAGGCTGGTACCGTGGTATTTACACGGAATATAAGGAAGCCTCTAAAAAGGAATTTGACAGGGTAGACCACTTTTTGCATGTGGAATGGGGTGGCGACAGCCATGCCGGCAGGCATTCGGAAAGTCCGGATAAGGCCCTGAGTTTAGTGCAGACAGGTGTGGGGGCAGATGAACGGGCCGGTGATGCTTCTTTGTTTGGAGGGAGTGCCAGGGTTTCAAAGGATGGCGACTGGAGCGAAAGTTATATTGTTAACCTGATTGACTGGCATTTAAAAGAGCAGGAAAACATGCCCTGGTTAACGGGGGCGGCTTACTGGCCATTTAAAGATTTTTCTACACCGGTGCGTCCGGACAACCCGGTTCCTTATATGAACCAGAAAGGGGTTATTGAGCGCGACTTCAGTAAAAAAGAAGCTTATTATGTATTCCAGTCGTACTGGACCAAAGCACCAATGGCACATATTTACGGTCATTCCTGGCCGGTAAGGTGGGGGGATGCCGGAGAGCAGAAAATGGTTAAAGTATATTCTAACTGTGCCGAGGCCGAGCTTTTTATGAACGGCAAAAGCATGGGAAAAAAGAAAAGGAACAGTCAGAACTATCCTGCGGCCGGTTTAAAATGGATGGTGAAGTACAAGGAAGGTAAAAACGAGATTAAAGTAGTGGCCACTACAAAAGAGGGCAAGACCATTACGGACGAACTGGTACAGGAATACCAGACCGCGAAATGGGATAAGCCGGCAAAGCTGGTGCTGGAAAAGGTTTCTGAGCACGTTTCTGAAAAGGATAACATTGCTGTGATACAGGTTAAACTGCTGGACAAAAACAATATATTGTGTTTAGATGCCCGTGATTATGTAACTTTTGGTTTAACCGGAGATGGAAAACTGATTGACGATCAGGGTACTGCTGATGGCTCACGTAAAGTTCAGCTGTACAATGGCCGGGCTGTGATCAGCGTAAACCTGAATAAAGGCAAAAGTGTAGCAAGCGTTAAGGCAGATGGCATACCTTCTGCATTTGTAGAACTTAAATGATGATGATCAAAAAACACCTGGTATTTGTATTGCTGGCAGTTGCTTCCCTTGCTTTTGGGCAGGCAAAAAAAACAGATGGGACACTGAAACTCTGGTACGACCGTCCGGCTGCCAACTGGAATGAAGCTTTACCGATAGGTAATGGCCGGCTTGGTGCCATGGTTTTTGGCAATCCGGCTAAAGAACAGTTGCAGCTGAATGAAGAAACGGTATGGTCTGGCGGGCCCAACAGCAATGTGACTGCTGCATCGGGTGCGGCAATCCCGGCGCTCAGGAAATTGATCTTTGAAGGGAAGTTTGAAGAGGCACAGGCCCTGGCTGATGTGGAGATGTTCCCTAAAAAGAACAGTGGCATGATTTATCAGCCGGTTGGCAACCTTTTCCTGGAGTTTGAGGGTACAGAAAAAGCCCGTAACTATTACCGGGACCTGAACATAGAAAAAGCGCTAGCTACGGTAACTTATGAGGCCGGAGGTATACGCTATAAGCGGGAAATCTTCTCGTCATTTACAGATCAGGTACTTATAGTGCGTTTAACAGCAGATAAACCGGGTAAAATAACTTTCCGTGCCCTGATGGATACAGAGCAGAAGGGTGGTTTGCGAATGGAAAAGGATAGGTTGCTGCTCTCGGGTTTAACTGCCGACCATGAAGGCGAGCAGGGGAAGATCAGGTTTGCATCGCAGGTAAAAGTTGTGGCCGAAGGTGGAAAAGCATCGCTGCAGAACAATGCATGGATAGTGAAGGCAGCCAATTCGGCGACAGTATATGTTTCTATTGCCACTAATTTTAAAAACTACCATGATGTGAGTGCTGATGCAGGTTTAAAAGCGGCCTCGTTTTTAGACCGGGCTGTAAAGAAGAACTATGCTGAGGCACTGGCCGCACACATTAAGTTTTACCAGCAGTACTTTAACCGTGTAAAGTTTGATATTGGCATAACCGATGCGGTAAATAAACCAACCGACGAGCGGATTGCGGCATTTGCACGCAGCAATGACCCGCATCTGACTGCATTGTATTTTCAGTTTGGCAGGTACCTGCTGATCTCGAGCTCACAGCCTGGAAATCAGCCCCCTACCTTACAGGGCATCTGGAATGATAAGATGCTGGCCCCATGGGACAGTAAATACACGATAAACATCAATACCGAGATGAATTACTGGCCGGCAGAGGTTACCAATTTGTCGGAACTGCACGACCCCTTGTTTAAGATGCTGAAAGACCTGTCGGTTACCGGGCGGGAAACTGCTAAGCTGATGTATGGGGCAAAAGGCTGGGTAACGCACCACAATACCGATTTATGGCGCATTACAGGGCCGGTTGACCGGCCTTATGCAGGTTTATGGCCGATGGGCGGTAACTGGCTGAGCCAGCATTTATGGGACCATTATATGTTTACGGGCGATAAACAGTTTTTAAAAGAATATTACCCGGTACTGAAGGGGGCAAGCGAGTTTTACCTGGATGTGTTACAGGAAGAACCTACCCATAAATGGCTGGTGGTAAGTCCTTCCAATTCGCCAGAAAATACCTATGTTCCGGGCAAACGTGTTTCTATTGCTGCGGGAACAACGATGGACAACCAGCTGTTGTTTGATCTGTTTACCAGGACCGGCAAAGCTGCAGAGCTGCTGGGCATGGATGCAGAATTTCGGGGCCTGCTGAAGACAGCATTGGGCCGTTTGGCACCCATGCAGATCGGTAAATACAGTCAGCTGCAGGAATGGATGCACGATTCTGACCGTACAGACGATAAACATCGTCATGTATCCCATTTATATGGTTTATACCCGAGTAACCAGATTTCCCCGACAAGGACACCGGAACTTTTTGATGCGGCTAGAACATCCCTGATGTATAGAGGTGACCCGGCAACGGGCTGGTCTATGGGCTGGAAAGTGAATTTCTGGGCCCGTTTTCTGGATGGGAACCATGCCTATAAACTGATTACCGATCAGCTGAAACTGGTTGGGGGGCGTGTTGACAGTGTAAACACAAAAGGTGGTGGTACCTATCCGAATATGTTTGATGCCCATCCGCCATTTCAGATAGATGGTAACTTTGGCTGTACAGCGGGGATTGCTGAAATGCTGCTGCAATCGCATGATGGCGCTATACATATTTTGCCTGCACTACCAGATCAATGGCCTTCTGGAGAGGTTAAAGGGCTGGTGGCCCGGGGTGGTTATGTGGTAGACATCAGCTGGAAGGACAAGGTAATTACCCATTTAAAAGTGCTTTCGAGGCTTGGCGGCAATTGCAGGTTACGGATCAATACCGATATGAAAGCGGATACGACCGGCCTTTCAGTTGCAAAAGGAGAAAATCCAAATCCTTTTTATGAAGTACCTGAGGTTAAAAGTCCTTTAATTTCGCCACTGGCAAAGCTAAACCCTGCTGGGGTTAAGGCTTCAACAGATTATGACCTTAAAACTGAGGCCGGTAAAGCCTATATTTTTAAATTGAACTGATATGAGAAGATACAGTATATTGCCTGTTCTGGCCATCTTTTGCATATCATCGGATGCCATAGCGCAGGAGCAAAAGGGAACAGCATTAAAATTATGGTATACCCAGCCGGCAAAGGTTTGGGAAGAAGCCCTTCCGCTGGGAAATGGCAAAACCGGGGCCATGGTTTTTGGAAGGGTAAATAAAGAACGTTTCCAGCTAAACGACAATACCTTATGGTCGGGAAGCCCCGAAGCCGGGAATAACCCCAAAGGTCCTGCCAACCTGCCCCTGGTAAGACAGGCAGTTTTTGAAGGAGATTATGCCCGGGCGGCGGCGCTCTGGAAAAAGAATTTGCAGGGGCCTTACTCGGCACGTTATTTAACCATGGCCGATCTTTTTCTGGATTTTAACCTGAAGGATTCTATACCTACCGCTTATCACCGTGAACTGGACATTGACAATGCCATAAGTACAGTGACCTATACCGTTGGGGGCATTACCTATAAAAGGGAAAGCCTGATCAGTTATCCGGATAAGGCCGTGGTGATCCGCATCACGACAGATCAAAAAAATGCGCTTAATTTTAGCACCAGCATAAGCAGTAAACTGAAATATACAGCAAGGGCTGTTGGGGCGGATTTGCTGGTGTTGAAAGGCAAAGCGCCTAAACACGTGGCACACCGGGCTACCGAAGCGGCACAGGTTGTGTATGATGATAAGGAAGGGATGACCTTTGAGGTGGATGTGCGGATTAAGGCAGAAGGGGGTACAACAACAGCAAAAGGAACGGAGATCCTGGTGAGCAAAGCCAATGCGGTAACCATTTATTTAAGTGGGGCCACCAGTTTTAACGGCTACAATAAATCGCCCGGGCTGGAGGGTAAAAATCCGGCAACTGAAGCTGCAGGTATCCTGAAAAAAGTTTATCCTAAGCCATACAGTACAATTAAAACTGCGCATGTTGCAGATTATAAGGCTTTGTTTGACCGGGTTTCATTTAGTTTGGGCAGCAATGCAGAACTGGAGGGGCTGCCAACCAATGTAAGGTTATCCAGGCAGGGGGCCATGGGAAACGACCAGGGCCTGCAGGTTTTGTATTACCAGTTTGGCCGTTACCTGATGATCGCCAGTTCCAGACCGGGATCGCAGGCTACCAATTTACAGGGGATCTGGAACGATCATGTACAGCCACCCTGGGGGAGCAATTATACCGTAAATGCAAATACCCAGATGAATTACTGGCTTGCAGAACAGACCAATTTGTCGGAACTGCACCAACCATTGTTTGATTTTATAGGCCGTATGGCTGTGAACGGGGCTAAAACTGCGAAAATTAATTATGACATCAGACAGGGCTGGGTGGTACACCACAATACCGATATCTGGGCCAAGAGTTCTCCTACAGGGGGCTACGACTGGGACCCTAAAGGCGCGCCACGCTGGTCGGCCTGGCCTATGGGCGGGGCCTGGCTAACTACACACCTGTATGATCATTACCTGTTTACGGGCGACAAACAGTTTCTGAAAGAAAAGGGCTATCCTTTGATGAAAGGTGCTGCTGAGTTTATGCTGAAATGGCTGGTTAAAGATGATAAAACTGAGTATCTGGTCACCAATCCATCTACCTCTCCGGAAAATATATTTAAAATTGAGGGAAAAGAGTATGAAGTAAGTAAAGCCACAACCATGGACATGGGCATCATTAAGGAGCTGTTTACAGATTGTATCGCAGCCTCAAAAATATTGGATATGGATGCTGATTTCCGGGTTGAGCTGGAAAAAGCCAAAGCAAAGCTCTATCCGTTTAATATAGGCCGTTACGGACAATTACAGGAATGGTTCAATGATGTGGATGATCCTAAGGACAGCCACAGGCATTTATCGCATTTATTTGCCCTTTATCCGGGTAACCAGATCACGGTATACCATACACCTGAACTGGCTGCTGCGGCAAAACAATCGCTGCTGCACCGTGGCGACCTGAGCACCGGATGGTCTATGGCCTGGAAAATTAACTGGTGGGCCAGGTTACAGGATGGGAACCATGCTTTAAAGATATTGAAAGCAGGTTTAACGTTGATTGACCCGGCCAAAACAACAGAACCACAAAAAGGGCCCAGTGCCAGCATGGCACAGCTTACAAATGTGCAGATGAGTGGGGGCGGAACTTATCCGAACCTTTTTGATGCCCATCCGCCTTTCCAGATTGATGGTAACTTTGGGGCCACTGCGGGCATGACTGAAATGTTATTGCAAAGCAATACCGATGAACTGAGTTTATTGCCTGCTTTGCCGGATGACTGGGAAAAAGGAAGTATCAAAGGCATCAAAGCCCGTGGTAATTTCAGGGTAGACATAAGCTGGGCCGAGGGCAAACTGAGCAAGGCGCTGATCTATTCAGGAAGCGGTGGAAACTGCAGGCTCAGGACCACTGTGCCGGTAAAGGTAAGTGCTGTGGTTGCCAGACCGGCAAAGGGGCCAAACCCAAACCTGCTGAATGTATTGCCCGAAAAACCTGAATACCATAAAAGTGAAAATGCCAAGCTGCAGGTACTGGATCTGAAAAAGAGCTATGTGATTGATTTTGAAACAGAAAAAGGAAAAACTTATACCATAAACGTACTATAATATTTATACCTGCTATGAACAGAATTTTAAAATGTATTGCCTGTCTGACCCTTTTGCTGTTTTGCACGCGCCTTTCGGCCCAGGAGATTAAATGGGAACTGGTTGCACCTGGTGTTTGGAAGGGCAGCGTTGGCAAGCCTGAAAGTTATAACCTGCTGGTTGCAGCCGGGGCAAAACCTGCTGTTGAAGAACTTAAAACTGCGGGGGATGCTGAATTTCCTTTGTCAAAAGATGAGATTGTGGCTAAACTGACGGATGGAAAAACCTATTTGAGGTTTCCTTTGGATAAAAAGGAACAGCTGTATGGCTTTGGCCTTAATTTTCAGACGGTACACCAGCGTGGCAAGATCCTGCAGTTGCATGTAGACCATTACGGGGGTAAGGACAATGGCCGTACCCATGCACCGACCCCTTTTTATGTATCGTCGAACGGTTATGGGGTGTTCATCAATTCGGCCCGCTATTTAAATATTTATGCAGGATCGGCCGTAAAGCGTGACGGAAAAAATGTACCCGAGGCCAAAGACCGCAATACGGATAAAAGCTGGTCCTCGCGCCCGTATTCTGATGGCGTGGAAGTACTTGTACCGGCCGAAGGGGTAGAGTTTTATGTATTTGCAGGCCCCAAACCACTTGATGCGGTACGCCGGTACAACCTGTTAAACGGTGGGGGCGTATTGCCACCACGCTGGGGCCTGGGTTTTACACAGCGTGTGAAAACCTTATATACTGCTGCTGATGTGGAAGCTGAAGTGAAGGCATTTGAGGACAAAGGTTTCCCCCTGGACTTTATTGGCCTGGAACCAGGTTGGCAGAGCAAGGCTTATCCCTGTACTTTTGAATGGGACAAGGGCCGTTACCCGGAACCGGCCAAATTTGTAAACAGCCTGCTGAACAAAGGGATCAGGGTAAACCTGTGGACAAACCCTTACGTTTCGCCGCAGGCCTCTATTTACAACAGCATTAAGCCATTTACCGGCGACCATACCGTTTGGCTGGGTGCTGTTCCTGACCTGACCATGCCACAGGCCCGGGACATTCTTTTTGGCCAGCTGAAAAAGAGCCAGGTCGACATTGGTGTAAGTGGCTATAAATTTGATGAGGTAGACGGTTATGACCATTATTTATGGCCTGATGTAACTTTATTCCCTTCAGGACATAGTGCGGAGCAGATGCGTCAGACTTATGGTTTGCTGATCCAGAAATACAGTGCAGACCTGTACCATGCGCGTAACCAGCGTACCTATGGGTTGGTGCGGGCATCTAATGGTGGTGGTGCTGCATTGCCTTACGTGATCTATAACGACTATTATAACCATGAGGACTTTATTACCGCATTGATCAACAGTGGCTTTGCCGGAGTGTTGTGGACCCCGGAGGCCCGTGCCTCCAAATCAGAAGAGGAATGGCTGCGCAGGATGCAATCGGTCGTCTTTTCGCCTATGGCCATGATCAATGCCTGGAGCACAGGCACCAAACCATGGTCGTACCCCAACGTTGAAAAGCAGGTAAAAGACATTGCCCTGCTGCGCATGCAGATGATGCCTTACTGGTACAGTGAGTTTGCCAAATATCATTTTGAGGGTACCCCGCCTTTCAGGGCCATGAACCTGGAAGAAGGTTTCCAGACAGAAGTTAAAAAAGAAATGAAGACCACCAACCTGGAAGAAAATCCTTATGCTGAAGCAGTAAGTAAGGAAGTGAAAGACCAGTATATGGCAGGCGAATACTTACTGGTAGCCCCTATGTTTACCGGAAAGGCTACCCGTACGGTGATCCTGCCCAAAGGTAAATGGTTTGATTTTTACACCGGGGAATATGCAGGCGACGGGGAAGTGATTACGGTGACACCGGGGCTTGACAAAATTCCTGTTTATGTAAAGGACGGTGGAATTATCCCTATGGGGCCGGCATTGATGCATGCACCTAAACCTTCGGACAAGCTGGACCTGGAGATCAGGTATTATGGCAGCAAACCGGGTAAATACATGTTGTATGATGACGATGGGGAGACCTTTGATTATGAAAAAGGGGCCTATAGCTTCAGGACGATCAACGTAGTTAAAGCAGCAAATGGCAAACTGAAGGCAAGTATATCTGCTGCCGAAAAAGGTAAGCCAAATACCCTGAACAAAGTGACCTTCAGGGCCATGACCAAATAAATAAAGCCATGAAAGGATTTCTTTTAATCATATTTACAGTAGCGGGCATGATTGGGCAACCATCATGTGCTGCTGTAAAGGCTGGGCCAGACGTTTCGCTTGTGGCAGATAAAGAAGTGGGCAGGACTTTAAAAGCACTGATCCTGAAAAATGCCGCATGGGCAATGAAGCAGGAACCTGTAACGGTAACTGCAGAAAGCTCGTCCCGGAGTGCCGGTGGAAAGCATGATTTTTATTCGGAAGGAGATTACTGGTGGCCGGATCCACAAAATCCGGACGGCCCTTATATCCAGAAGGATGGCATGACCAATCCGCAGAATTTTGTTGCCCACCGCCTGGCGATGATCCGTTTCAGCAAGATCATCGGGGCTTTGGCTTCCGCTTATAAGCTGACCGGTGAAGAAAAGTATGCGAAGCAGGCCATGCGGCATTTGCAGGCCTGGTTTATCAATGAAGCAACAAAGATGAACCCCAACCTGCTGTTTGCCCAGGCCATCAAAGGCCGGTTTACCGGTAGGGGTATAGGTATTATAGATACAATTCAGCTGATGGAAGTGGCCCAGGGTACCATTGTGATGGAAAAGGTGCTGGATGCGGGTGTACTGGCCGGAACGAGAAAATGGTTTGCAGCCTACCTGGAATGGCTGATGACGCACCAGTATGGCAAAGATGAAATGAATGCCACAAACAATCATGGTACCTGTTTTACCATGCAGGTGGCTTCATTTGCTAAGCTTTGCCAGGATACGAAGCTGATGGACTTTTGCCGGGACCGGTATAAAAACGTTTTGCTGCCTAACCAGATGGCAGCAGATGGCAGTTTTCCGAGAGAACTGGGCCGTACAAAACCATATGGTTATTCGATTTTTAACCTGGATGCGATGACTACCCTTTGCCAGATCTTATCTGTTAAAGCGGATAACCTCTGGACCTACAAAACTACGGATGGAAAATCAATAGATAAAGGCATTGATTACCTGTACCCATTTGTAGCCGATAAAAGCAAATGGCCTTTAAAGCCTGATGTGATGTATTGGGAAAACTGGCCAGTGGCACAGCCTTTCCTGGTATTTGGGGCAAATGCTTACCAGAGAGCAAATTGGCTGAATACCTGGAAGAAACTGGACCACGATCCAAAAGTAGAAGAAGTGATCAGGAATTTGCCGGTGAGGAACCCATTGATCTGGCTGGATTAAATTTAAAATTATATTGAAAAGAGATGATGTTCCGTAACAGTTATGATAAACCGGCAGTTTTATTTTGGGCCTTGCTGATGACAGGTATGACAGCATTTGGCCAGGTTGCCGGTGATGAAGACAAAGAGATGTTTAACCGTGCGCAGCAGCGCGACCAGAAAGCCATAGATGAGGCCAGAAAGGGCTGGTGGAAAGCTTCTATGCAAACCCATGATGAGCGCATACAATGGTGGCGTGAGGCCAGGTTTGGGATGTTTATACACTGGGGAATTTATTCAGTGCCTGCTGGAGAATGGAAAGGAAAGATCGTAAAGGGGTATTCTGAACATTTAATGCGCAAAGAAAAGATCACAAGGGCAGATTATTTAGATCTTGCCCATGTATTCAATCCTGAAAAGTTTAATGCGGATGAATGGATCTCGAATGCGAAAAAAGCAGGGATGCGTTATTTTATCATCACGGCCAAGCACCATGATGGTTTTGCCATGTATGATTCAAAGGTGTCTGATTTTAATGTAGTTAAACAAACTCCATTTAAGCGCGACCCGATGGCTGAGCTGGCTGCTGCGGCAAAAAAGCAGGGAATGAAGTTTGGGTTTTACTATTCGCATGCGTTCGACTGGGAGCATCCTGATGCGCCGGGGAACGACTGGGAGTATAACAATCCGGGTGGGGATAAATTGTTAGGTGGTGCCAACTGGTTTGACAGTCACCCTGAATGGTTGCCCAAAGCCCAAAAGTATGTAGATGAAAAAGCGATACCACAGATCAAAGAACTGATCCATAAATATCATCCTGATATTTTATGGTTTGATACCCCGCATAAACTTCCGCTTTCGGAAAACATCAGGATACTGAAAGCCATCAGGGAAACCGATCCGGATATTGTAGTGAACGGCCGTTTGGTAAGGAGTGCTACCGGGAACTTTGGCGATTATGTGAATACGGGTGACCGGCCGGCCGAACTGATAACCGTTGAAGGTGATGCAGAAGCCATTCCTACCACCAATGAATCTTATGGTTATTCAAAACACGACAACAGCCATAAACCGGCCAGCTTTTTTATACAGCTTTTGGCCAATTCTGCTTCAAGGGGGGCTAATTTACTGATGAACATAGGGCCAAAAGGTGATGGTAGTTTCGATACCAGGGATACCAGGATACTGGACAGCATAGGTGGCTGGCTGGACCAGAACGGCGTATCCATTTATGGCAGCCAGCGCGGACAGCTGCCTATCCCGGCCTGGGGGGTAACTACGCAAAAAGGAACGCAGATTTTTTTGCATGTATTTAACTGGCCCAGAGATGGTAATTTAGAGCTTGGTGGTTTAAAAACTGAGGTTACAGCTGCATATCTGCTAAGCGATAAGACAAAAAAGAAATTGCCGGTGAAACGGCTGGATGCTTTGACCCTGAACATTGGCGTACCCGAAAAATCTCCGGGCAGTCCGGATGTGGTTATTGTACTGGAAACAAAAGGTAAAATTGAAACGGATCCGGCCAGGTTAATTGCAGCCAATGTTAAGTTAAACAGGTTGCTGGCATTTGATGCAAAGATACATGGGAAGATGGGTTTTGGTGACGGTAAAACCGATAAATATTATGTAACCGGCTGGAAAAATAAAGCCGATTACCTGTCATGGGACTTAAGGGCGTTAAAACCTGCAAAATATAAGGTGGTGGTTAAATATATTGCTGAAGAAGGAGATTCCTCTTATGAGGTTAAAATTGGTAGTTTCAGCAGGCAGCAAACGGTAATGGCTGCGAGGAACGGAGCTGTGCAGACCCAGGAAATTGGCATTGCCGACATTGCTCCGGGTACACATGAGCTAACTGTAAAACCTATAACCATTAAGGGTGCTGAACTGATAAAATTGCTGGAGATCCAGCTGATACCAATAAAATAGAATGCGAATAAAAATAGAGAATATGAAGAGATTATGCACTTTGACGATAGCTGCGACAATGCTTTTTGCCGTTCCGGCTTTTGCACAAAAGGTTGATGTACAAAAAGCATTTAAACAGGCGGATGCACAGACGATGCTTATGCTGAAGGAAATTGAAAAGGTTAAAGCTACAACTAAAAACGATCAGGTTTCGCCGAGAACCCTGGAGAAGGGTAATTTAAAACTGGTAGCCTCGCGCGACTGGACCAGTGGCTTTTTTCCGGGTGAACTTTGGTTTTTGTATGAATATACAGGTAAGCAAACCTGGAAGGACCAGGCCAGGGCTTTTACGGCAGCTATAGAACAGGAACAGTTTAATGGCAAAACGCATGATATGGGCTTTAAGGTATATTGCAGTGTAGGTACGGGGTACCGTTTAACAAAAGATGAACACTACAAAACGGTGATCATACAGTCGGCCAAAACCCTTGCAACCCGTTTTAACCCTAAAACAGGCGTGATCCGCTCATGGGACCACAGTACAGATAAATGGGTAAACCCGGTGATCATTGACAATATGATGAACCTGGAACTGCTTTTTGAAGCCACGAGGCTGACTGGTGATTCTTCATTCTATAAAATTGCAGTGAGCCATGCCAATACAACGATGAAGAACCATTTTCGTGCCGACTACAGTTCTTATCATGTAATCGATTATGATCCGAATACAGGTGCGGTACTGAAAAAGAATACCCATCAGGGCTATAGCCATGAATCGGCCTGGGCCAGGGGCCAGGCATGGGCCTTATATGGTTATACCATGTGCTATCGTTATACAAAAGACCCTGCCTATCTGAAACAGGCAGAGGGTGTTGCCGCTTTTATCCTTAACCACCCCAATATGCCTGCAGATCTGGTGCCTTACTGGGATTTTAATGCACCTGAAATTCCTAAAGAGCCACGTGACGCTTCTGCTGCTGCGGTAATTGCTTCTGGTTTATATGAACTGAGTGGTTACAGTACGCGTAAAAATCTTTACCTGCAAAAGGCGGATAAGATGCTGAACAGCCTGAGTACAAAATATATTTCACCTGCTGGCGAAAACAAAGGTTTTATCCTTGTACAAAGTACAGGATCCAAACCATCTGACAGCGAGGTAAATGTGCCGCTTTCTTATGCAGATTATTATTACCTGGAAGCTTTGTTGCGGTACAAAGCAATAAAAAGATAGTTATTATTGTTTAATGATGAGCCAATTGTGCTGAATATTGGCCTGTAGTTATTCTCTATTTTAGAGGATAATAGAAACCAAATTATAGAACCGAATCATGTATAAACGAAAAGTACTTTTAGCAGTAATGGCCATCTTAGTATTGGGGCAGTCTGTTTACAGTCAGAAAACATTAACCAAGGATGAACGGATGGCCTGGTGGCGTGAGGCCAAGTTCGGGATGTTTATCCACTGGGGGATATATGCCCAGTTTGCAGGCGTGTATAAAGGGCACGAGCAGCTGCGGGGTGGGGCAGAATGGATCATGAACAGGTCTAAGATCCCTGTTGCCGAATATCAGGAAATGGCCAAAAGCTTTAATCCGGTAAAATACGATCCTGATGCCTGGGTAAGGATGGCAAAAGATGCAGGAATGAAATACCTGATCATTACGGCCAAACACCATGATGGCTTTGCCTTATTTAATTCCAAGGCCAGCAAATGGGACGTTACAGATGCTACAGCTTATGGCAAAGATTTGCTGAAGCCTTTGGCAGCTGCCTGTAAAAAGTATGGCATTAAACTGGGTTTTTATTATTCGCAGGCACAGGACTGGAACAATCCGGGTGGATCGGCCGCAAGAAAGGAAATGAGGGAAGGCTGGTTAAATCCGGATTCTGCTAAAATAGATGCCTATACTGCTGCGAATAAAGGACATTGGGACCCGGCTCAAATGACCCGTACTTTTGACCAGTACATTGATGAGGTGTCTGTACCGCAGGTGAAGGAGCTGATGACCAATTATGGCGATATTGCTGTGCTTTGGTGGGATACTCCAACGAATATGACCGATGAAGCAGCGCTGAAACTGCAGGCTGCCTTAAAAACCCAGCCACACATCATTACCAATGACCGTTTAAAACGTCCTAATTTTCCGGGTGATACCAAAACTCCGGAACAAAAAATACCTACCCAGGCAGAACTGGATGGGATGGACTGGGAAACCTGTATGACGATGAATGGTACCTGGGGTTTCAGAACTTCAGACCACAAATGGAAATCTACAGAAACGCTGATACGCAACCTTTGTGATATTGCCTCAAAAGGAGGGAACTATTTACTGAATGTTGGCCCTAAACCGGACGGAACATTTCCGCAGGAAAGCATTGACCGCCTGGCAGCGATAGGTAAATGGATGAAAGTGAACAGCGAGTCTATTTATGGCACTAAATCGAGCCCGCTTGCAGCCTTGGACTGGGGCCGTTGCACCAGAAAGGAAACGGCTAAAGGTACCACACTTTATTTCTCGGTATTCAACTGGCCTTCAGATGGTCAGCTGCTTATTCCTGGTGTAAAAAATAAAGTACTATCGGCTACTTTACTGGCTACCAAAGCTAAATTGAACACAGATAACAAAGCGGGTGAGCTGATCATTAAAGTACCTGGACAAGCACCGGATGCGATTGCAAGTGTGATTAAAGTTGAATTTGAAGGTGTTGTAGCGCATCAGACAGATACAAAGCCCAAAAAGGAAATGAAGACAGGGGCTTTAGATTGAAAATTGACCATTCTCTTCGAAGGCTGGAACAAGTTGCGCTGAAGAAGCGCAAATTATTCCTAGGCCTTCTCTGAGAAGGTAAATTTTCTTTTAGCAGGATGGTTAGGGTGAGCGTACTGAAGGAAGTTAGTTGCTTTTAGCAGGATGGTTAAGGTGAGCGTACTGAAGGAAGTTAGTTTCTTTTAGCAGGGTGGTTAGGGTGAGCGTACTGAAGGAAGTTAGTTTCTTTTAGCTGGGGTGGATGGGACATGATATATAGATATTTAATTGAATTGAAATGAGATGTATGATTGGGCCGGTTCTTGGCTGCTGTTTGTTTTTTTCGGTAGCTGCGCAGGCACAAAAGGTAGCGCCTTTATGGGAAGATTTTGTAAAGGCAAAAAAATCAGGGGGTACGCCGGTGCTTCCTGATTTTTCTTATGCAGGGTATGGATTTTCTGAGATCCCTCTTCCTTCGGTTGAGGGAAAGAAAATTTTTAAGGTTGATGATTATGGGGCTAAGCCTGATGATGACCAGTTTGACGATATGGCCATACAGAAAGCAATTGATGCTGCGGAAGCAAATCCAGGGGCTGGCGTTGTGTTCTTTTCACCAGGTAAATACCTTATTGCACCGGATGAGGATGCCAAAAAGCAGATCCGGATCTCTAAAAGTGGTATTGTGTTAAAAGGGAGTGGCAGTAAGACCGGGGGTACAGAGATCTATCAGGCCAATATGCGGATCAATGGCAGGCAGTTTTTGTTTAAACCCGCTGATTCCGGGACTGAAAAGCTGGCTGTTATAGTTCAGGATGCCGGCCGTGAAACGTTTGCTGTTGTAGTAAAAGATGCCTCAAAGCTTAAAGTGGGACAGGATGTAGTGATCCGTCACAGAAGTGAGGAGTTTACAAGGCTCTATTTTGCGCCACTTGAACTGAAGCCACAATGGACAAGGTTATTTGGTGACAATGGTGGGATGCAGATTTATGAGATTCATACGATAACCGGTATTTCAGGCAATAAGGTCAGTTTTAAAAATCCCATACACCTCGACATCAGGATGGTTAAATCGGCCAGCTGGACTATTGAATCGTATAACCATATAGATCAATGTGGGGTAGAGGACATCTTGTTTACGAGCAACTGGAAAAACTATCCTGAAGAATTCATCCACCATAAGAATGCCATCCATGATTATGCCTATGAGGCTGTCGGAATGGAATACCTGAAAAACAGCTGGGTAAGAAATTGTGAATTCCATGACTGGAATGAAGGGGTTTTTATCAGATCGGGATATCAGATTACCATCGAGAATACGCATTTCAGGGGTAAAAAGGGCCATGCTTCTGTACACGCACGCACGGGATATGGGGTGCTGGTGAAACACTGTAGTTTTAATGGGGCACAACACCACGGTGCAGGAACCGGATATAGTGCTGTAGGTACGGTGATTACCCAATGTTCATTGGGTACAGATCAGAATTTTGATATTCATTCAGGTCAGCCTTTTGCCACACTTTATGATGATATTGATGGAGGTGTTTTTTATAATTTGGGAGGACCGGAGCCCGGACACCCGCATCATGGCAGGGAGCTGGTACTTTGGAACTTTTACCATAAATCTGATAAGGAACAGCACTATAATTTCTGGGACATGAGCAGGCGCAGAAATTATACAATTGCTGCACCTATAATTGTCGGCTTCCGTTCTGATAAAACTGTTACTTTTGAAAATGCAGGCCTGGTAGAGATGAAGGGTGAGCAGGTATTGCCGAAATCACTGTTTGAGGCGCAGCTTGGGTTAAGAATGACAAAATAACTGTCCGGCTATTTTTGTCAGGCGCTGAGTCGATTGTAGACTTCATTTTAAAAGCTGCACAAAAATAATTGCCTTTTTTTGGTGATATTTGGTTAAAAATGCACACATACTATTAAACATAGTAATTATGGATGCGAAATCAAATACAGATGTTACAGGCAACGACCGGGAAGCATGGCTTACGGCATTGTATAAAAAGGCCTTTCCGCTGGTAGCAGGTCACATCAGCAAAATGGGCGGTTCACTGGAGGAAGCCCGTGACATTTTCCAGGATGCACTGATCATCTATTACGAAAAATCTACGGCTTCAGTGCTGACATTGAAGCATAGCGATGAAGCCTATCTTTTTGGAATTGCCCGTTACCTTTGGAACAAACGGTATAAAGAAAGTTCGGGGCAATTGTCTATAGATCAGTTGAATGCAGATTTTGATGAACAGGCTGGTCTCACCGATACTGTTGAAGGGGAAATATCTACTTCCCGTTTGTTTAAGCTCCTGCAGACAGCTGGTCAGAAATGTATGCAGCTGCTCAGTGCTTTTTATTATGAGAAACTCAGTATGGAGCAGCTTGCGGGAAGGTTTGGCTTTTCGGGGCCGAGGTCTGCCACCGCCCAGAAGTTCAAATGCCTGGAAAAAGTAAAGGAAACGGTAAAAGAAAAATCAATACGCTATGAAGACATCTTTGAATGAACAGGTGCTGACCCTGGTTAGAACCTATGGCAGGGAACAATTGCGTAAAGAAATAAGGCAGGTGCACCAAAAGCTATTTACAGCTGCAGAACACCTTTCTTTCCGGCAAAAAATCCTGCGCCTCTTCAGCAAATAAGCCATATTAATAGCATCATTTGTTAATGTCCCCTAAAAGGGCAGAGGCATGGTTATGTCCAATTTAATCTAAGATCAATATGAACACCAACGAATTTCGCCGCTATGCGGTAAAGCACCACCGCATCAACAGCTTGTATGTAGACAAATACATCAGCAGGACTTCGGCTATGGCCGGGCCTGTGGCCATGACACCTTATATCACCGAAGAAAGACAACTTAACGTTGCCCAGATGGATGTATTCTCCCGTTTAATGATGGACCGCATCATTTTTCTTGGTGAGGCGGTTGACGAAAGAAATGCCAATGTCATCCAGGCACAGCTGCTCTTTCTGCAATCGGCGGATGCGGAAAAAGACATTCAGCTTTATGTCAATTCTCCCGGCGGATCCGTTTATGCCGGACTGGGGATTTACGATACGATGCAGTTCATTGCTCCTGATGTAGCTACCATTTGTACAGGTATTGCGCTCTCTATGGGATCGGTATTGCTATGTGCAGGCGCAGCAGGAAAACGTTCGGCCCTGCAGCATGCCCGCGTAATGATCCATCAGACTTCTGGTGGTACGCAGGGAACAGCTACCGATATGGACATCTCTGTCAGGCAGGTATTGCAGGTGCAAAAAGAACTTTATCAGATCATCGCCAAACATAGCGGACAGCCTTATGAGCGGATCAATGAAGCCGCGAGCCGGGACTACTGGATGACCTCGGCAGAAGCAAAGGAGTTCGGGATGGTTGATGAGATCTTGTCGAAATAAACCATTTTCCTGACATTACTTATCCTATGTCAATACTTATATTTACCAGGCTTGGTAATTTTGTGTATTAAAAATAAGAAATTATGGAACTAGGTATAGGTATGTTTGGCGATTTGTCAATTGATCCGCAAACTGGGAAACCCAGATCTGCTCAGCTAAAACTGCAGGAAATTTTGGAGCAGATCAAACTGGCGGATGATATAGGTTTGGATGTCTTTGGTTTGGGCGAACATCATCGTCCCGATTATGCGGTTTCTTCTCCCGAAATTGTGCTGGCCGCGGCTGCAAGCATTACCAAAAACATAAAACTGACCAGTACAGTTACGGTATTGAGCTCAGCTGAACCTGTAAAGGTGTATCAGGACTTTTCAACAATTGACCTGATCTCGAACGGACGTGCTGAAATTGGTGTAGGAAGGGGAAGCTTTATTGAATCTTTTCCGCTGTTTGGTTATGACCTGAAAAACTATGACCAGCTGTTTGAGGAGAAACTGGATTTGCTGCTCAACATCAATAACAATGAGGTAGTAAACTGGAAAGGCGAGCTTCGTGCCCCGTTGATCAATCAGATGGTATTGCCAAGGGCCAGCAATAACGGACAGTTGCCTATCTGGATTGCTGTTGGCGGGACACCACAATCTGTATTGCGCGCCGCGGTATTGGGCCTGCCCCTGATCGTTGCGATCATAGGGGGGATGCCCAAACAGTTTCAGCCCCTGATTGAATATTATAAAGAGCAATATGTAAAACACGGGCATGATATCAATAAAATGCAGGTTGGGATACATTCGCATGCATTTGTTGCAGATAATGAGGCGAATGCAGATGGTTATTACCAGAATTATGCTGCACAGATGGACAGGGTGGGTGCAAGCAGGGGATGGCCACCTTATACCAAAATGCAATATGATGGCGGACGTTCAAAGGAAGGCGCCTTATTTATCGGCGAAGCTGCAGCGGTAACTGATAAAATCCTTTATATGCATGAAATGTTTGGGATTACCAGATTTATCGGGCATATGGATGTTGGTGATCCCTCACATCAGGAAATGATGAGGTCTATTGAATTGTTTGGTGCCAAAGTAGCACCAGCGGTAAGAAAAGCACTGACTAAATAGGCGCTTTAACCCCTCTGGCCTTCAGCTGAGCTTCATATAATGATGCTGGCTGAAGGTCTGTTTTGTACTGACCTTCCCACTCTCCATCAGGTTTATCCCCCAGACGTCCTTTTACTTTCAGTCCCTGCACACCTATGGCATAATTTTTACCAGATACCCATGGGCTTTGTATGGCTGCAGCTTTTACCTTGCAGTTCCAGATCACCTGGGTTACGCCGGCCCAGCCATGGCCACTGCCCCAGTTGCCCCTGTCCTGTACATTGATCTCTCCATCTGTATCAATGTTATCGTAAAGGGTGCCGCTCGACCAGCGGTGGTGCGGACCAATATCGGCATGTGTATTTCTGGATTTGGAACGGTAGAAAACATTGGGCCCACAGGTTTTAGCTCCTGTAACATAATCGTGCCTTCCCTCGGTGGTTTCCAGGTCTATAAACAGGTTTTGCTGACCGTTGTTGTTAAAGGAATATCGTCTGCTCCCCGTGATGATGGATTTGGCATCAAAGCATCTGGATTTTTTTACGGTGATGTTTTTTGCCCCGCTGTTTAAACTTACACAACCAAAGCCAAAAAATCGGGAAGTGACGTTGCTTATCCAGCCATTTTCGATATGGTCAAAATCGACTGCAACCCAGCCGTGATCTTCATCCGTATCGCCGGCATATTCAGATTCAAACAAAATATTTTCTATACCCACTTCTTTTATCCGGCCATTGTAATCGTATTTAAAAACTTCTCCGCCACCATATTGCTGGTCCAGTGCCATTACTATGGGATTATCGATAGAGATCTTATTTCCGTTTACGGCGGTTATTTCCCTTTCATAACTCAGGTTGTATTCATTGGCTTTCCACTGTCTGGTTCCATCTCTTTCAACAATCTGATCCATTTTCAGGTCATGGATCCAGTTGTCCGTTCCCGGTCTGTATACGATGATCCTGTCGCCGGCCTTAAATTGTTTTGCAGAACTGACCTGGAATGATTTTGCACCTGCCGGTACATAAGCATCGGTAATTTTTACCCTGTTACCGCTTTCTGTGATCCTGCCTTTCCCGCTAACTTTTAAGAGCGAGCGCGAACCTTTGCCCGCTGCAATGAGCCTTGTGCCCTGAGCGGTATTGCCTTCGCCCATTAATACAATGCCGTCTGTATGAATATTGATCGCCCCGGCAATGCTGTAATCCCCTTTTTTCAACAATATGGCCCCCCTGAAGCCGTCCTTTCCAACGGGAAGTGCTGAGACCTCGTTAATTGCAGACTGGATTGCAGTACCTGCGTCCCCTTTTACCGGCTCAACCGTTTTTACTATTTTAACCCGGGGGAGATCTTTTTCGCCATGATGGTAACCTACCAGGCTAAAATCAGGAATGGTATTTCCTTTTTCGTCAGGGAAATAGGTAATGCTCGCATCTTTATTCAGCTGGAGAAATTTAGAAGACCAGGCCTTTTCTTTTACAAAAGAGAGCATTGGACCACAAATCAGGAGGATAGACAGTGCAAAGATTGATTTGATTTTCATGAGATGAATATGCTTTAACGGGCTTAAATGATTGCTTATGCAATTGCGGAATAAAATTCCGCTTTTTAATAAACGTTATTAGCACACTTATGAATTCAATTGGCAATGTATTTACAACTTCATTTGCTGGATGCGGACTGCATTTAAGATGGCCAGCAGGGCCACGCCCACATCGGCAATTACAGCTTCCCATAGCGTAGCGACGCCACCTGCACCTAAAATGAGCACAATGATCTTTACGCCCATGGCCAGGGCTATGTTTTGCCAGACAATATTCCTGGTCAGTTTGCCGATCTTTATGGCGGTTACTATTTTTGAGGGCTGGTCGTTCTGGATAACAATATCGGCAGTCTCAATGGTCGCATCACTGCCCAGTCCACCCATGGCAATGCCTGCATCGGCCAGGGCAACCACAGGGGCATCATTTACACCATCACCCACAAAGGCCAGGTGTTTGCCTTCCTTTTTTAAGGCTTCTACCTTTGCCACTTTATCTTCGGGCAGGAGATTGCCAAAAGCCTTATCGATGCCCAGCAGTGTGGCAACTTTATTGACCACAGTTTGTTTATCGCCACTCAGCATCACGGTCTGGATGTTTAAACGGTGCATATCGGCAATAGCTTGTTTTGCATCTGCTTTAATTTCATCTGCAATGGTGAGGTATCCCACATACCGGCCATCGATAGCAATTACCACTATGGTATCTGCTTCCTGTTCGATCGCAGCGTCGTACGCAACACCAAATTGCTGCAGCAGTTTGGTGTTGCCTGCCAATACCACCTTATGATTGACACTGCCTTTAAGACCATGTCCGGATATTTCTTCAACATTTTCTATCTTAACATCCTTTAATATATCACCAGCATAATTGACGATGGCCAGGGCAATAGGGTGGGTAGATTTGCTCTCTATAGCTGCGGCCATTAAGATCAGCTCTTTTTCGTCAAAATCATTGCTGACTACCTGTTGTACTTCAAATACCCCTTTGGTAAGGGTACCTGTTTTATCCATTACAATGGTATTTACCCTGGTCATCACATCTAAAAAGTTAGATCCCTTAAACAGGATACCATTTTTAGAAGCGAGACCGATACCTCCAAAATAGCCCAGTGGGATAGATACCACTAATGCACATGGACAACTGATGACTAAGAAAACAAGGCCGCGGTATAGCCAATCTCTAAAAACATAATCGGCTACAAAAAAATAGGGCAGGGCCACTACCAGTATAGCAAGTAAAAATACGATGGGGGTATATATTTTTGCAAAACGTGAAATGAACAGCTGTGTTTGCGATTTACGGGCAGTGGCATCCTGTACCATTTCCAGGATCTTACTTAATTTACTGTCTTTAAAAGCTGCTTTGACCTTAACTTCTGAAACCTGGTTGAGGTTGATCATACCTGCCAGTACCTGCTCTCCTTTTGTCTTGTTGTCCGGTTTGCTTTCGCCCGTCAGTGCTGCTGTGTTAAAGGTAGCCTTATCGGACAACAACTCCCCGTCAAGGGCTACTTTTTCACCTGGCTTGATCTGGATCACCTCATCGATGGCTACGTCGGCAGGGGCCAGCCTTAGTATTTTTCCATCCCTGATGACATCAACGGCATCAGGCCTGATGTCGAGTAAGGCTTTAATGCTTCTTTTTGCATTATTTACAGCAGTGTCCTGAAACCATTCGCCTATGGAATAGAAAACCATTACGGCAACACCTTCGCTATATGAACCTATGGCAAAAGCGCCGATAGTGGCTACGCTCATCAGGAAAAATTCGTTAAAGAAATCGAACCTCAGAGCTTTTCTGAAGGCCAGTTCCAGCACATTGTAACCGGCAAGCAGGTAAGCGGGTATAAAAATAATAAGCTGGACAGTATTGCTGAATGTGATGTTAAATCCGTATTCGAGCACCATCATTACCACCACAACGGCCAGTGCAGCAAGCAGTGGCCAATGGCTTAACCAGCCGGAAGGCTCTTTGGTACCATGGTTATGGCCATCGTCGTCATTGTGTACATGCTGTGTATTGGCTGTGTGCTGCTGCTCAGTGGCACAGCAGTCTTTATGTATGTTGGCTACCTTCATCATTATAAATTATATAGACAAAGATAAAGCCTATAGTGATGCAATGCTATTGCAAAGTGGGCGTGTTACAACGTTCGCACATTCCTTTAATGATCAGGTTCATTTCCTCTTTTTCAAAACCATTGGGCAGGTTCATTTCAGGGATACGGGTGTCGGGCAGGCAAAAGGTTTCCCTGCAGGTACTGCAGTAAAAATGAACGTGAAGATCGTGATGGCTTTCGCCATCACAATCTTTTTCGCAAAGTGCATATTTGGTGGCCCCTGTACCGTCTTCTATACTATGGACGAGGCCTTTTTCTTCGAAGGTTTTTAAGGTACGGTATAGTGTGATCCTGTCTGAAGGGGCCATGGCTTTTTCCAGGTCATTTAAACTGATGGCAGCAGTTTGTCTGATTAAAAACTCCAATACCAGTAATCGCATGGCTGTTGGGTTGATCTTTCTTGCTTTGAGCCTGTTTTCTATTTCTGTTACCATAATGTGCGACATTAATGACTATGTTCTGATGTGCCGGAGGATTTAGACTGCAAATAAAAGGCCCCTTTAATAACTACTCTGACATCGGCAGGTAATTTTTGCAGTGGATTGACCTGAATATAGCCCAGTTCGGCAACACCGGTGCTTACTTCTATTTTTTTGAAATGTACAGAACTTTCTTCTTTGTGATGTTCCGCAGCTCCGGCACCGGTGTCTACAATAAAGATAAATTCTTTGCCTTCAGTACGTACCACAGCATCAACAGGAACAGCATTACTCATGGAGGTTCCTACACCGATCAGTCCGGTTACATACATTCCGGGGATGAGGTTGGCACCTGGTTTTTTAATTACAGCATGTACTACTACGCCCTTGCTGTCATTTTCAAAGGACTTGTTGATGCCATAGATTTCACCTTCGATCTGTTCATTTTTCTGATTGGTTAGCTGAAAATCGACCCGCTGGCCGACTTTAATTTTAGACAGGTCTTTTTCAAATACGATGAGGTCGGCATGTATTTTAGAATTGTCTACAATATCCATAATGGATACCCCTGGTTGTGCATAAGAACCTGTTTCGGCATTGATTTTTCCTATTGTACCGTTGATAGGTGCGGTTACAGGTATCTGAGAGGTGATGTTTCCGCTGCTAATGCGACTGGCAGAAATACCGTATTGCTGCAGCTGGCGTTCCAGTGCTTTAATTTTGGCCCGTTCTGCATTGTAATTGGCTTCGGCCTGCTGATGCGCTTTTCCGGTACCCGCATTGGCGGCCTTGAGCTGCTGCTGGCGGTTATATTCGGCCTCTACATAGCTAAAACCACCCTTTGCGGTCAGATAGTCTTGCTGAAGCCGGATCAGGTCCTGGTTTTCAATGGTAACAAGCACTTGTCCTTTTTTAACTTTTTGGCCTTCTATAACATTGATTCTGCGGATGATGCCACCGGAAAGTACATTGATCTGAGCCGCATTTTGAGGTGGGACAGCCAGTTGTCCGCTTGATTTTACCACTTCGGTCAGGTTTTTTTGTGTGATACCGCCAATTACAATGCCCACTGCATTTAGCTGTTCCTGTGTTAATTCCAGTCCTTCGCTCTCTTCATGTCCGCCCTGTTCATGGGCCTCTTCGGTTTTTGCTTCAGGTGTTTTGGCCGTATCGCCACAGGAACTGAAGATGGTCATGACAAGGATTGCACAAAAAATCCTGGTAATATTTCGTTTGATATAGGCTATTGTATTCATCTGCTTAATTCCCTTTTAAAAATTGTAATTGAATAACGGATTGGTTCAGTTGGTTAACCGTTTGAAGATAATTGAGCTTGCTTTGTACGGCGAGTGACATGTTCTGTATGAATTCGATATAGCCAATCTCTCCAAGGTCATAGGATACCTGTGCAATTCGGATTTGTTCTTCTGCCTGTTTTAACCCTTCGGTGGTAAAATAATCGGCCATTGCTTTATGCTGGGCATAATTTTGCATTTCCTGCTGGTATTGTGTGTTCAGCTGGTTTTGTATGCGCTGATAATCTGTTTCGGCGATCTGTGCAGCAATCTTTTCATTGTTTATCCTTGCCCGTCCTGCACCATTAAAGAGGGGGACTGCAATGCCCAACTGCAGGCCAGCTATCCTGGTGCCGGGCGTATAGGTACGTCCGATATTTGCGGGGTCGAAAGATTTGATGACAAACTGTTGCGCATAGCCAAATGTCAGATCGGGCATGGTACGCGAACGCTCCAGCTCTACTTTTGCTTTGGCAATCTCGACCTGCTGCTGGTAAACAGCATTGAGCAGATTGCCTGCAGCTGTATTTTCGGTACCCGTTCCATCCTGTGTTAAAGTAAGGATGGGGAGTTTTTTTTCTGAAGGGAGGATACCGGTATTTAAGTTCAGCAGCTGCTGAAGGTTGAGCTGCTGGGTAGCCAGGTTTGCTGCTGCCGATTTTTTCAGTGCCTGCACCTCCTGGTATTTGTTTCTGGCGGTGATCAGCTCAAGATTGGAAGTTTCCCCAACCTTGTACCTCAATTCAGATTTACGGATAAAATGCTTATAAATACTATCCTGCAGCTCCAGTACCTTTAGCATATTTATGCTGTAAAGCAAATGATAATAGGCAAGTCTGGTATCCCTGCTGATCTCGGCACGGGTATAATCTGCTGATTTTTCCATTAAACCAGTCTCGCTGCTCAGCACCCTTTTTTGATTTTTATAAAATCCGGGCCAGGCAAAGTTTTGGGAGACGGAAATGGAGTTGTCGTTACTGCCCCCGCCGGTAGGATCCTGTGAGATGGTGAAAGCAGTTTTAGACGGGTCAAAAGCTGTTTTTTGTCTGGCTTTCGATTGGCTCACAGACAAACCGGCAGATTTCAGCTGCAAATTGTTTTTTAATGCCAATGCTACGGCACTGTCTGCCGAGAGGGGTGCTTGCTGAGCTTTTGCCTGGTTGGTAAATGCCAATCCTCCGAATAAAAGAAAGATGATCACTAAAGGCTTCATGATATTATTTTGTATTTTTTTGCGGTCAGTAACCAGGATGTACAGGCAGGGCAGTACAAATAAAGTGAGTAAAGTTGCTGAAAGCAGCCCGCCAATTACCACTGTGGCCAGTGGTTTTTGTACTTCAGCCCCCGCACCTCCGGAAAGGGCCATGGGTAAAAATCCCAGTGAGGCGACTGCTGCAGTCATAATTACGGGCCTTAACCTGACTGCCGTACCCTGCATTACGCGTTTATAAACATCGGTGATCCCTTCTTCTTTAAGCTGGTTAAAATAAGAGATGAGCACAATACCATTCAATACCGCTACCCCGAACAAGGCAATAAAACCAACGCCTGCCGAGATGCTGAAAGGCATGCCCCTGAGCATTAAGGCCAATACCCCGCCTATGGCAGATAGAGGGACTGCGGTAAAAATGAGAATGGTTTGGCTGACGGACCTGAAAGTAAAATAAAGCAGACCAAGGATGAGGAGCATGGCTACAGGAACGGCTACAGAAAGCCTGTTTTTAGCTTCCTTCAGGTTTTGGAACTGTCCGCCGTAAGTAAGGTAATACCCTGGAGGAAGCTTCAGTCTGGCATCCAGTACCTGTTGTATTTCCGCTACTGTGCGTTCCACATCCCTGCCTTTCACATTAAAACCTACATAGATTCGTCTTTTCCCATCTTCACGGGATATCTGGGCAGGGGCATCCTTCAGCTCTATTTTTGCCACCTGGTTTAAGGGTACTTTATTGCCTGAGGGGAGTGGGATATATAAATTCTCAATACTGGAAATGTTTTCGCGAAGGTCGCGCTGCAGGCGAACTACCATGTCGAAACGCTTTTCCCCTTCAAATACAACTCCGGCTACATCACCTGCGAAAGCAGTCTTTAAAATGTTGTTGATGTCGCCAATGGTTAACCCATACTGTGCTATCTTATCCCTGTCGTAAGTGACCACCACCTGTGGCAACCCTGTAACCTGTTCTACAAAAGGTTCGCTGACCCCCTTTACCGGAGCAATCAGTTTTGCAACCTTAGCGGCCTGCTGCGCCAGTACATCGAGATCTTCCCCATAAATTTTAACAGCAACATCCTGTCTTACCCCGGTCATCAGCTCATTAAAGCGCATTTGCATGGGTTGGGTGATCTCTATATTTACGCCAGGCAATATGGAAAGTGCCGCTTCCATTTTTTCGGTCATCTCTTCCTTGGTTTTTGCGGAGGTCCATTCGCTTTTCGGCAGCATGGCCACCATCATATCACCCCTTTCAACAGGCATGGGGTCTGTAGGGATTTCTGCACTGCCAATGCGTGTGACCACTTGTTTTACTTCGGGGAATTTATCCTTCAGGATCTTTTCGGCTTTGCCGAAGGTTTCTACCACCTGTGTGAGCGAGGTGCCTTGTGACATGGCAATCTCTACGGCGAGATCACCCTCCTCCAGCTGTGGCAGAAACTCACCACCCATCCGGCTAAACAACAATAAGGTGCAAGCGAAGCAGATCATGGCAATTGTGACGACGATCTTTTTAAACTCAAGCGCCTTTTCGAGCAGTGGTTTATAGATGTTTTTGCAGCCATCCACGATCCGGTCAGATATGGTTCTTTTATGTTCAGTATTTTTACTCAGGAGCAGGGCGCTGATCATGGGTACATAGGTTAGCGACAGGATAAAAGCCCCTACAATGGCAAAAACCACGGTTTCGGCCATAGGTTTAAACATCTTTCCTTCAATCCCTACCAGTGAGAGCAGGGGAAGGTATACAATAAGGATGATGATTTCGCCAAAAGTAGCACTGGCCCTTATTTTTGAAGAGGCTGTAAAGACCTCCTGATCCATTTGCTGCTGATCCAGTCGCAGCGTACCTTTAAACAGCTTACTTTCCGTAAGCCGGAAAATAATGGCTTCTACAATGATTACAGCACCATCTACAATCAAGCCAAAATCTATTGCTCCAAGGCTCATCAGGTTACCCGAAACGCCAAAAAGCCGCATCATGGCAAAAGCGAACAACATAGATAATGGAATTACCGAGGCTACAATCAGACCTGCCCGCCAGTTACCCAATAGTAACAGGAGCACAAATATAACGATGAGGGCTCCCTCGATCAGGTTTTTCTGAACGGTACTGATCGATCGGCCGACCAGTTCGGTACGGTCTATATAAGGTTCAATTACTACACCTTCCGGCAAGGATTTCTGGATCTGGGCGATTCTTTCCTTTACATTTTTGATCACCTGGTTAAAGTTTTCGCCTTTCAGCATCAGGGTGATCCCTGCCACTACTTCACCGGTGCCATTTCTGGTTACTGCACCGTAGCGTGTAGCGCTTCCAAACTGTACCGATCCGATATCCCTGATGAGGAGGGGTACACCTCCGGCATTTTTGACCACTATTTTTTCAATGTCCTCCAATGATTTCACCTGCCCGATGCCCCTTATGGTGTAGGCATTGCTTTGCTGCTCAATATACGAGCCTCCGGTATTTTCATTGTTGTTTTTGAGTGCGGCATAAATTTGCGAAATGGTGACGTTACTGGCATTGAGTTTTTCATTGTCGAGGGCAATTTCGTATTGCTTTACATAACCACCCCAGCCACTTACTTCTGCTACCCCTTTTGTGCCTGCCAGCTGGGTGCGCACCACCCAGTCCTGCAAAGTCCTTAAATCGGTGGCCGTATATTGGTCTTCATAACCTTTTTTTGTGTGCAGTACATATTGGTAAATTTCACCAAGTCCGGTTGTAATGGGGGCAAGGGTAGGTTCTGCCAATCCGGCCGGGATATTGTTTTCTGCTTCTTTTAACTGGGCAGCAACCTGTTGCCGGGCCCAGTAAATATCGGTATCGTCTTCAAAAACAATGGTGATGACGGATATACCGGAGCGGGATATGGACCGTTTCTCTATCACATTGGGGATATTGGCCATGCCCAGTTCGATAGGCGCAGTGATGAACTGTTCTACTTCCTGGGCACCTAAGCTAGGGGCCTGTGAAATGATCTGTACCTGGTTATTGGTAATGTCGGGTACCGCATCAATCGGTAATTGTGTTAAGGAATAGATTCCCCAGACCACCAGGGCCAGGGTCATAATGCCTATTGCTAATTTATTCTTTATGGAGAATAAAATAATCCTGTTAAACATAATTAATTTTTATAGTGCAGGTGTATAACCGAATTGGCTATATAATTACATTGGTAAATAATAAATTGGATCTGACTACTGGGTCAGAATAAGGATATTTTAAACCAATTGAGGAGGCTGCCAGATATCGCCGGGAAACAAGATCACCGGGCAGGATTTGTATTCAGGGAAGCTGGTGTTTTGTTCTCCAGCCAGCACAGACAGTATTTTATTTACCGCAGGTGCGGCAACAAATGAGTGGTAATTGCTGCAATGAAAAAAAGGTGAGCAGGGGTGAGGACTTTCGTGTTTGTCCTGCTGCCGGGCATCGGCAGATTCATAACATAAGTCTTCATGCTCAGAAGAAAGGCTGGTTTCACTACCACAGCATGGCCATGCCAGAAGGGCCATTACATATATGGTGAATAATAAAACCAGATATTTCATGTTGCAAACTTAATGGTTTTTTTGAAAAAACAAATTATTGCCAACAATCGTTAGGTCGGATCTTCCAGAATATTGACTGCAATCACCCCATCGGCATTTTTGAGTAGCAGTCTGCAATCATTGCTTAAATGTTTCAGTTGCAGTTGTTTTCCCGTTTTTCTGTACCGTTCAGTAAGTTTGTTCAGGGCTTCTATGCCAGACATATCTGCAATTCTGCTGTCCCGAAAATCGATGACCACTTTTTCCGGATCATTGGTAATATCAAATTTTTCCATAAATCCGGCTACTGAACCAAAAAACAAAGGGCCATACAGTTCATAATGTTTTACTCCGTTTTCATCTGTATATTTTCTTGCCCTGATCCTTTTGGCACTTTCCCAGGCAAAAACCAGTGCAGAAATGATAACACCGATGAGCACTGCCAAAGCCAGGTTGTGCAGCCAGACGGTAATCAGGGCAACTAAAATGCCTACAAAAATATCTTGCCGCGGCATTTTGTTGATGATCCTGAAACTCATCCATTCAAAAGTACCAATAGCTACCATGATCATTACACCCGTTAAGGCTGCCATAGGTACTTTCTCTATCAATGGAGCACCAAATAAAATAATGATCAGAATGGTTATAGCGGCAATAATGCCAGACAAACGGGCTCTGGCTCCGGCAGACAGGTTAACCAGTGTCTGTGCGATCATGGGACAGCCCCCCATGCCATAAAAAAAGCCGTTAAGCAGGTTTGCGCTACCCTGAGCCAGACATTCTCTATTTCCATTTCCCTGGGTACCGGTAATCTCGTCCACCAGGTTTAAGGTTAAAAGTCCTTCGGTTAAGCCCACAGCCGCCATAATTAAGGCATAGGGAAATATGACCTGCAGGGTTTCGAAAGTAAGTGGGACTTTCGGGATGTGAAAGGGAGGAAAGCCCCCGCCAACTGCGGCTATATCTTTAACCGTTTTGGTATCTATATTAAAACCCAATACAAGCACAAAAACAGCAAGAATGGCTACCAGGGAAGCGGGAATGGCTTTGGTTATTTTTGGCCACAAAATGGTGATGGCAATGGTTAAAGTAACCAGACCCAGCATTACGTACAGGGTTTTTCCGCTCATCCAGACCAGTTCTCCGTTTATATTTACCTTAAACTGCTCCAGCTGTGCCATGAAAATGACGATGGCGAGGCCGTTGACAAAACCAAACATAACAGGCTGTGGCACGAGGCGTACAAACTTTCCGAGTTTAAACAAGCCTACCGCCAACTGAAACAGTCCTGCCATGGCGACAGCGGCAAATACATAATCCAGGCCATGTGATTTCATCAGTGCGATCAGTACAATGACAGTTGCCCCTGCACCTCCGGAGATTAAGCCTGGCCTGCCACCAAAAACGGAGGTTACCAAACCCATGATAAAGGCTGCGTACAAACCAGACAATGGTGGTAAACCGGCAAGTATAGCGAAAGACAGGGATTCGGGCATCATGGTCATGGCTACTGTCAATCCCGCCAGGACCTCTGTTTTGTAGTTTATTTTTTGCGAAAAATCAAATAAGTGCAGGAATGGTTTCATAAGATGAAACACAAAAATAGGATATTAATGTAGGTTATTGATCATCCATTGTGTTTAAAAATGCAATGATGTCCTGTATTTCTTTGGGGCTAAGGTTTAAAGGCTCTGCCTGCAGGGTCTGGTTGTCTAGCGCAATCCCAATACCGGCACCTCCACCACGATTGTAAAAATTTAAAACCTCTTCAAGTGTTTTGTACACCCCGTTGTGCATATAAGGCGCTGTTTTTGAAAGGTTACGCAGTGTAGTAGTTTTAAAGGCATATTTATATTGAGGATAAGGATTAAGTGTAAAACGGCCCTCATCTTTGTCAATTTTAGCATTAGCTGTATCAGGATGCGCCGGTACGCCCAATACTTCCGCTTCACTTTTCTGAAACAATGGGGCCTGAGTACCATTAAATAAGGGCGCAAAGTGGCAGGTTCCGCACTTACCTTTTCCCATAAACAAGTTAAACCCGGATTTTTCCTGCACATTTAGCTGGGTTTTATCCCCCTGCATATATTTGTCCAGTTTAGATGAAAAAGGAGAAAGGGAGCGGATATAGGTGGCCAGTGCATGCTGGATGCGCCATGGGTTGGCTTTACCAGTTTTGTCGTTAAAGGCTTTTGCAAATGATGTTGCGTACATTTTGTCCTGATTAATTTTTTTGGCCGCTGCTGTTAATGAACCGTCCATTTCGTTTTTATGGTGTACAACATCCAGGGCCTGGTCTTCCAGGGAACCTGCTTTAAGATCGTAAAAAAAACCACGCTGCAGTCCAGCATAAATTAAAGTCGGGGTATTTCGTAAAAGTGTTCCTTTTAATCCCTTAGCAGTTACAAGTCCGTCAGTAAATGCTTTAGCCTCATGATGACAGCTGGCGCAGCTGCGGTTTCCGGCCCTGGATAAAATGTTACTGTTGAACAGCAATTTCCCCAGGGTGGTCTTGTCTTTAGTTATGTATTCCGTATAGTTGCCAACAAATTTATTGAGATTAAAGGCATTCTTTTGAAACATACTTACCGCATCATCCTGCAGGGCAGAGCCGCTGGCTGCGGTATTGATCTTCAATTCCTGACGTAGCTGATCTGCTTTGATGCTGATGGGTTGCAGGTGTAACGTTATAAAGTCAAGCCTGTTAAAGTCGTTAAAATCTTTTGCAGTACTTAGTTGTGCAATTGCAGTTTTAAGTGCTTTATCCAGGTCATCATTTGCTCCGTATGTGTTTAATGCATTTGTAATGCCAATAAGCGCTGCTGCTGCTTCGGGCAAAGATTGCAAGGCTGCAGGGCTGTCGAAGCCTGTAATCCCCAGACTGGTGATGCGGAAAATCTCGAGTCTGATGGCATCGAATATTTGTGCATCTGTAATTTCATATTGCTGGTTGTACCGGTCCATACGCTTTAAGTTCAGCTGCATTTTCCTGACCTGGTTGAGCAGCTCGTCCCGGTTTTCAGTTGTCGGTGTTTCATAGATCAGCTCTTCCATTACCTGGAAGCCTGTAGGCTTTTCTATCAGGTTTTCACCCAATTCTATTTCATCGATGGGAGCTCCATTGATCATTTCAGAGGTGGAAGGGAAAAAATACGCTACATAATATTCTATTTTTTTATATTGTGCCCTTGCCGCGATAAAGGCTTTTTTTATTTTTTTCTTATTTTTCTGCTGTACTGCAGTAAAAAGATCTTTGTTTACGATGGTTTGAAGCAAGGTCAGTTCTTTATTAAAACGGGTTTTTACCAGTTCTGCTGCTGGCTGTTTTTGCGTGCAAAAGATAGAGAGGAGCGTAGTAGTGGTTAAAATAAATACAAATGCTATGGTTTGTTTGATGCCGGTCATGTTCAGTTTTTATAAAATATCCCTGCCTGTAATTTACGGGCAGGGATAGATGGTATAAAGGGATGGTTATCTTGCTATTCCACGTACAATTACAACTTGTCCGCCTTCGCTATTGTCTACCAGGCGGGTTGTTCCGCCATCAGCATTTTTATATTTTGCATCGGTCCAGGTATGGGGGTGAAGATTCACAACAAAAGTATCAGGAATACCTGTTAAATTTGAGATGTCATACATCGCACCGTATTCCCATGAACTTAAGAGCTGGCTGTTTGAGGGGTTATATTTAGCATTGAAAGCTGTTTCAGTTCTGCGGTGATTCATCTGTAACATCGGCTTCAGCGATTTGCCGGCCATGCTGAACTGCCAGATGGTGCCGTCGTGATCATTGTTTTTGTAAAATGAATCCCCATCTTCCTGTATGTACACATAGTTTTCAGTTACACAAAGGTTATCTGGGTTGACTATACTTTTACCGGGATTATCACCACCATCAACAGCCACTTCCAGTTTTCCTTTCAATGGGTTACCCTCATCAAAAACAAGTTTATACACGCGGCCCCACATGGTCCTGCCTGCTACCGGGCTGAGTTTATCAGCCTGGCTCACACCTGTTGCGGTAAAATAAACCTCACGGCCATTGGCAGCGCTGCCTTTTCTGTAGTCGATATCTTCAACACGCGAAAGTGATAGTGCTTTTTTGTCGATTGTCTGTTGCTGTAATTGTGCCCCGGTACTTGATTTTACATTGTCCAGTTCTACAAACTCAACATCATAGCTTTGTCCCTTGGTCATATTGGTTTCAACAGGGTCGTTATTTGTACGCTTCATTACGTATAACTTTCCGTTTTCAAGGTCTCCGGGGGTATTGGATAAATACATGGCCAGTTGTCCGTCTGTTTCATCTTCACCAATCAGGATTACAGTTTTACCGGTAAAAGTTCCTTTAGGCAATGGAACTGCGTTCTCGGCACTCCATCTTCCCAAAGCTTTTAAGGTCCGCTGGTTGTTTTTTTTATCGGCTGGTGCCAAAGGATCAATGGCATGGATCATCGATTCAACACCACTTTCACCTGCAGTAAGGAATACAGGTTTAGAAAAACCATGTTCTTCGGGTGTTGCCATTGTAGCAGAACACAAGCGGGTCATACCACCGTCCGAATCTACAATGTATTCCCCTTTAACCGGTTTAAAATTCTTGTCGAGGTATACCCTGGAAACCGATTGAAGGATTTCGTGGTTATTGATCATGATGAAACCACTGCCATTCGGGTTTTTAATGATTCCTGCGCCATCAGGCTGGGCACCAAAGACAAAACCCGGGGACTCAGGTAAAATATCATCTGAACTGATCAGTGTAGTGATCTTAAGCCCCTCAAAACCGCTCAGTGATTTTACCAGGGATGGATTTACAGAAAAGTCTTTCAGTTCAACCGGACTTTCTGTCCCATTTTTTTTGTCCTTTTTACAAGCTGTTACTGCTACAGCTGCAGCAACAAAACCGGCTAGGGCAAATGCCAGCGTTTTTCTTTTGAATAGATTTTTTGTCATAGTTTGTTTTTGTTTTCTGTAACAAACTTAATACAGCAATATTGCCTAAAATTTAAGGCTATGTTAAGTCAAACCTCCCGACTTAATTTAGAATAGTTCTATGCATTTTTGACTAAAATGGTTTCCAGCACATTGGCTGCATCGTCGCATTTATCACTGGCCATTTCCAGCATTTGCAAGACTTCCTTTTGTTTGATCAGTTCAATGGCATCCTGTTCGTTGTCAAACAAACTGGCTACTTCAGTATTGCAGATGCGGTCGGCCCGGCTTTCACCTGCATTTATCCTTAAACATACTTCGGCAATGAGGGCAGTATTTTTGAAACTGCGGAGCTCCCTTATGGCTTTGTTCAGGTCTGTGCACATTTCGAGCAGCAGTTCGGCCAGGTTGATCATGGCTGTGTTTATAGCTTTAATATTGTATAGGTCAATATTCATTGCGGCAGCGTAAATATAGTCGGCAATGTCATCCAGCGAACTGATGAGCGCATGGATATCTTCCCTGTCAAAAGGAGTAATAAATGTTTTGCCCAGGCCCATAAAAACAGAATGTGTAATGTCATCTCCGGCCTGTTCCAGTTTTTCAACTTCCCTGATATATTCTTTTCTTTTTTTTTGGTCGGGAGCATTTACTGCATTGACCAGTGC
The DNA here is from genome assembly GCF_000023825.1 of Pedobacter heparinus DSM 2366. Classification (NCBI taxonomy): domain Bacteria; kingdom Pseudomonadati; phylum Bacteroidota; class Sphingobacteriia; order Sphingobacteriales; family Sphingobacteriaceae; genus Pedobacter; species Pedobacter heparinus. The sequence continues at coordinate 3,137,477 of NC_013061.1, read as the reverse complement.
CTCAGAAATATCAACCAGATTATTTCCGGCCTGTTCAAATAAAGGCTGGAAGACTTTGTCTTTCGGGCTAAAGAAATTAAAAATGCTGTTCATGATATTTTTGTTTTTAACAAAAATATCATTGCTATGTTAAGGCATTATGAAATGTAAGGTGTATTCGTTGACCGCTGGTTATTTAAATGCTTCCCGGCCCAACTGTTCATCGCCGAGATAAAGCCAGATTGCACCTTTTGTATAGGTATTGAAAGCGGTGTTCATATCGCTTAGTGTAACTTTATCTATATTCGCAACCATGTTTTCCAGCATCTGGTATCCGCCAAGTATTTCTGCTTCTCCAAGGTCTTCCACAATGTCGCTTGAGCTTTCCTGATGCAGGTAGTAACGGAGGCGGTGCTCCTTTTTAATGGCGTCTAGAAATTTCTGACTGTAATTCCCTGCCTTAATGCTCCTGAATACACCTGCCATTGCATGAAATGATTTTTTAGGCTGTGTAGTACTTACATACATAGTGATATATGGCATTTGCTGCTTTTTTATTCTGGCACCCGGGGCGTAAGACAATCCCTGTTTAGTCCTGATCTCATGAAACATATTACCACTTAAAGCATTAACAGCAAGCATAAAAGGATAATAATCGGGATTACTTACAGCAGGGGCATTCAGGACACAGTTCATATAATTGGTAGCGAGGTTACGTTGTTCGGTAACCAGGTGTTCGCCTTCAATTACTTTCGGAGTGTATGCCACTGGTGTATACGGGGCGGCCTTAAGCGAAGCAAATGCAAGACTGATCTTTTTTTCCAGATCCTCGGGGCTGATGCGTCCGGCAACAACCAGAAACATTTTATTTTTATTGAGCAGCTGGGTATGGTAATAGTGGCTTACACTATCGGCCGTAAAGCCTTTAACTGTTGCATCCGTACCCATGGGATCTGTGCTATAGGGGCTGCCATAAAATATGGATTGCATGGACATCTGTTCTATTCTGCGTTCGGGATTGGAAAAGCGCTGGTAAATACCCGAAACTATCTTTTCCTTTGTAGTCTGAAATTCAGATTTGTCGAAAGCAGGGTTGAGTACTGCATCCGAAAATAATTTCCATCCCTGTTCAAAATATTTGGAAATACAATCCATGCTGATTGTCCCGTAATCTGTTGTGGATGAGCCGTTAATTCTTATCCCGTATTCATCGGCCAGCTCCTGGTAATCGGTTACTTTATAGTTTTTTGTACCGCAAGTAGCTGCTGCCGCCAGTGCGAGGTTCTCTATGCCGGCCTGCTGAGGGCTATAATTCATTACCCCACCCCTGAAGTACATGCTCATGCTGACCGTTTCTTTTTGCGTTTGCCTGAGAATAACTTTTAGTCCGTTTACCTCAAATGAAACTGCTTTGTGCTGCGCTTTAACGTTGAATAGGAAAAAGATAAGGCAAATAGATAATATATAGAATTTTGTCATGGGTTTAATTGGTTGATTTAAAGAATTCCTGGGGCTTCACCGTAACAGCATTGTTTTTATGGATCAATAAACCTGCACAGTAAGGTTTGTCCTTGATATACCTTTTAACGTAATCGAGCAGGTCTTTCCGGGTAACCTTGTTTAAATTTTCTTCGTAATGCGTATAATAATCTATAGAAGCAGATGCCCACCAGAAAGAAAGTGTATGCGCATAATCTGCAGCTACTTCACGGCGTTCTATTGCATCAATGGAAAGCAGGCGTTTTGCACGCTCTATCTGAAGGTCGGACAAGTAATCGTCTTCATCCCAAAGTGCAATCTGTTTTAAAGCTTCTTCATAACAGTCTTTGACCCTGGCTGGGTTGGGGCTAATCATCAAGCTGATGGGGCCGGTATATTTTTGGGTATAATAGTTTACCTCTGCTACCTGTGCCAGGCCTGAATTGATCAATGCTTGTTTCAGTTTTGAACCATTCTGGTTTACAATGAAGGAGAATACATCGGCAATATAGGTTCCGGGGATATCATTTCTGGTATCTGGCCCATGCCAGCTGAACAGCATATAGGGCACCTGGGTCTTATCTGTTTCGAGGATGTAATAATCGTTTTTAAGGATAGGCTTAAATTCAGGGATAGGCCATTTTTTAAAAGGATCGAATGGAGAGGCTTTCCAGCTGCTGAAGATTTCATCTACTGCGTTAAAAGTTTCGTTAACTTTTACATCGCCGACTATAACCAGTACAGCGTTGTTGGGCCAGTAATATTTATTTTTAATGGAATCCATTTTGGATGGTGTGGCCGACAGGATCACATCGTGGTTCCCGATTATGTTTTTCCGTGAATAATCGGCACCCCACATGTGTTTTTTGTTGGCATCTATTAGTGCAAACATTGGATTTGACTCCTGGCGTGTAAATTCAGCATTTACCACTTCATTCTCCATCTGCATATCTTCTTTATTAAATTTAGGATAACGGATGGCTGAATTCATAAATTTTAATCCAGGTTTCAGATTGGAAGAGGGAAGGGTAAAAAAGTAATTGACCACTTCTTCACGCGTGGTTGCATTTGAGTTAATATCCAGTTCATTGCTCTTTTTATCGAAACTTTGATAATCCGGATAATCTTTATTGGCCTTAAAGAAGAGGTGTTCATAAAGATGGCTTAAGCCATTGAATTCGTTAGTTTCAGTAAATGAACCATTTCTGCAGGCAATTTCGATGGTCGCCATAGGGATGGTATTGTCTACCACCACTAATACCTCAAGTCCGTTTGGTAATTTCTTGAAGTACATGTTCTCATCAAGTTTCTGTTGGGGGAAGACTGTGATGGAATGCAGGAGCAGAGCCAGTATAAAAAACGGTGTAGTGCGCATCATATAGTTGCTGAAGTTTGTTTGGTTGTACAAATAAGCGCTATTTTTTTATTTAAGCAAATAAAAATTGGCAATGATGAAATAATATTTCATCATTTGGAATATTGTATGGTTACTTTGTTTTATTTTGAGCTTATTGTCGGATTATTTGTATTGTTTGTAAACTTTAGTTTGGGCTTTCTAAATTTGGATCGTATTAATTAGCTGTGTAATTATAAGGAAAAGGTAATAAATAATTCATTGCACAGCGTTAAGCTATAAACTTGTCATTTCTAGGTGGATATGATAAAAAATAAGTTTAAAGTTTTAATCGGGACAATCTGGATAGATGTCCCGATTTATGTATAGCTTAAGATTCGTGCAGGCGCAATTGTTTTTTGAGATCCCGGATTTCTTCCTGCATCTGGCTGACCTTTTGGAGCAGGTGACGGATGGCATCTATGCCTTCGATATTGATCTGAAGGTCATAATGAAAATGGACATACTTTTCCAGTTCGTTAAGCTGTGTTAAACTGATGTATTTTTCGGTATTGATAATGGTAAGGGTAATGATACCCGATTCTTCCAGCAGGTTAATAAAGGTAGGTTCAATATTGTAATTGATACAGTAGTCTGTTATGGTGATGAATTCAGTTTCCATAGCTGCTTATTTTTGATCCAGGTTTTGTAATTCTTTAAACAGTTCTTTTTGCTTTTCGGTAAGTTGTGTGGGAATTTTTATGGTATAGGTAATAAAGAGATTGCCGAATTCGCCATCCTTTTTATATAAGGGGAAGCCTTTGTTTTTTAACCTGACTTTAGTTCCGTTTTGTGTTCCGGCGGGCACTTTTAATTTTACTTTTCCATCAAAGGTTGCTGTTGTTACCTCGCCACCAAGCACAGCTGTATACAGGTCTAATTCCTGGTTGGCATACAGGTCATTGTTCAACCTTTTGAAAACGGGGTGTTCAGCAATATTAAAGGTAATGTACAGATCGCCGTTGGGGCCGCCGTTTTTACCCGGGCCGCCCTGTCCCCCCAACTTGATTACCTGTCCGTCTGCTATACCTGCCGGAATGGTGATGCGCAGATTTTTACCATTTACAGTTAAGGTTTGCTTGTGGGTTTTGTATGCATCTGTAAGATTAAGCTTCAGTTCGGCCTGATAATCCTGTCCTTTATACTTGATGTCAGTCCGGTTTTGCCGGCCCCCGCTTCTACCAAACATGGATTCAAAGAATTCAGAAAAATCGCCTCCACCAAAATCTTCCGCAGTGTAAGCTCCAGAACCAGCTCCACCAAAAGGATTTTGGGATCCCTGATAACTATGTTGTTGCGACCGGGACTGTTTTGCCTGTTCATATTGATCGGCGTGTTTCCAGTTTTCGCCATATTCATCGTATTTTTTTCGCTTCTCGGGATCACTTAGCGCTTCGTTAGCCTCGTTGATCTGCTGAAAAAGTTTATTTGCCTCCTTGTCGTTGGGATTTAGATCGGGGTGGTATTTCCTGGCCAGCTTACGGTAGGCTTTTTTAATCTCATCCTGAGATGCTGTTTTATCTATGCCGAGTGTTTTGTAGTAATCGATGAATGCCATAGTAAGATAAACGTGTTTAAAATAATATGAATGTTAAAAGAAGACACATAAAATAGGAAAATATCGCTGTTGTATTTGTTATTTAAATGTTTAATAGCTCTAATATTAAAATATAAATTTATTAAGTATTAATAATTATTATGTTTTTTATATTATTATAATAAATTTGAAAAAGATAAAATTTGTTACCGTACACGATTTAAGTGTTCCGGCAATTTGATTTGATTTATCAATTTTATTTAATATTACAGTCTATATAGCCAGATTGTTTTACTCTGACTGAGTATTAAATAAAAATTATGATTAAACCTGAATATACACACACAAATCATATATGAAACCTAACCAACCAAACTCACGAAGAGATTTTATTAAAAAGACTGCGGTAGGAGTGGCCGCATTTACCATTGTTCCTCGTTACGTTCTAGGCGGACAGGGTTTTATTGCCCCAAGTGACAAGCTGACCAAGGCCGTTATAGGTGTTGGCAGCATGGGTCGTAACCATTTTGCCTATGATGGTACACAGGTAGTGGCCATCTGCGATGTAGATAAACGACATATTGCCAAAGCATTGCCTATGTTGGATAAAGGTGTAAAAACCTTTAGTGATTACCGTGAACTGATCAAGCTGCCGGAAGTGGATATTGTACACATCGCAACTCCGCCACACTGGCATGGTATTATGGCCGTTGATGCTGCAAATGCAGGTAAAGATATCTGGTGTGAAAAGCCAATGACGCATACCATCGGCGAGGGAAAAAGGGTAATGGAGGCGGTACAACAAAACGGGCGGATCTTCCGTCTGAATACCTGGTTCCGTTTTAAAGATAATTTTTATGGTTTGGGAACTACCGTAAAACCGGTTAAGAAATTGGTTGACAGTGGTTTGTTAGGTTGGCCTTTAAAAGTTACGGTGAGCCGGCATACCGGGTACGACTGGAAATTTTTCTGGGTAGGCAAAGATAATTTACCTCCGGAACCAGTTCCGGCAGAGCTGGATTACAATGCATGGCTGGGTCCTGCGCCTTATAAACCTTATAGTACACACAGGGTGCACCAGACTTTCAGGGGATATTGGGATTATGATGGTGGGGGGTTGAGTGACATGGGGCAACATTATATTGATCCCATTCAGTACTTTTTAGGAAAGGATGACACCAGTCCGGTCTCTGTTGAAATTGATGCCCCTCAACAACATCCCGATGCTGTAGGGACATGGCGTAAAATAACTTATACGTATGCTGATGGTTGCCAGATTGTTTTAGATGGTGAGGCGAAAGATGCCAACGTAGCTTATATAGAAGGACCGAAGGGTAAATTGTATCCTGGATTCAAATCTGATATTCCGGATCTGGAACGTAAACTGGCAGCATTTCCTGATCCTGCCCCACAAATGACGGATTTTAGTGAGGCCGTAAGAACCAGACAGCAATTTGCTTTAAATGAGCAAAATGGACACCGTTCCTGTAACATCATTAATATTGGCCTTGCGGCCTTACGTTTGGGCCGTAACCTGAAATTTGATCCAATTAAGCAGGAATTTATTGATGATGAGGGTGCAAACAGATTAATTAATCCGGTAATGCGTGCCCCTTTTACCATTTAACTTCTTTTAAAATAATTTAAATAACATCTTATTCTTACTATAATGATCAAAAAGATATTCTTTATTCTGATTGCTGCGGTAATGCTGCAAAGTGCTGCTTTTGCACAGGATAAAACAGACCAGCGTACCGTTACGACCAGGATTGCAGATTTGCTGGCACAATTACCTGCAAGGGATGCCAAGCAATTGAAAGCCAATATGCTGGAAATTGCGCAGATGGGTGAGGATGGTTATGTAAGCCTGATTACCGGGCTTACTGCTCCGGGTAAGGGCAATAACGCCTTGCTGGAATATGCGATAGGCGGATTTTCAGGCTATGTTAGCCAGACGGGACAGGAAGCCTGGAGAAAAATGAGTGTAAATGCTTATTGTAAGGCATTAAGCAAAATAACCGATAAACAAAATAAATCATTTGTGATCAGCCAGCTTGAACTGGTTGGTAAAGATGATGCCATAGCTTGTCTGGAGCCTTATTTAACAGATGCACAGCTGGCTGATCCTGCTGCACGTGCCCTGGTAAAAATCAATTCAGCTGCGGCCAAAGCGGCCTTATTAGCGGCATTGACTAAAACCAGCGGCACCGCTAAACTTTCAGTAGTAGAGGCGCTTGGAGACATCAGGGCTAAAGATGCCGCAAAACCTATTGCTGCTTTAACAACAGGTGACAATGACCTGGCCAAAATGTCTTTATACGCCCTGGCTTATATTGCCGATCCTGCTTCTGAAGCTGTAATGGCTGCAGCCGCCGAAAAAAGTGGATTTAAGTATGAAAATACAAATGCTGTTGCGGCTTATCTGATCTATGCTGAGCAGCTGATGAAAAATGGTAATAAGGAGCTTGCCAATAATATTGCAAAAAAGATACTTGAAAAAGCAACTGCCGACGAGCAGGTACATGTGCGTACAGCTGCGTTGAAGATTGTTTCCGGTTTTAGTGAAGCCCAAAGTAATGAATATTTACTGGGCGCAATGGATGATAAAAACTTTGAATACCGTGCTGCTGCATTAAAATTTGCTTTACCAACCCTTACTCCTGCAACAGCTGAGCTTTGGGCCGGAAAAGTTACCAAAGCTGATCCTGCTACTCAGGTGGCCATTATCAATATGCTGGGCAAGAGCAAAACTCTTTCGGTACTACCTTCAATAACTAAATTGTTTAAAAATAAGGACCAGGGGGTAAGAGCAGCTGCAATTGCAGCTGCCGGCAACATTGGCCAGGAACAGGCACTGGAAGATTTGCTTAAAATAATGGGAAAAGGTGATGCAAATGATATTGCTGCAGTTTCCAATGCAATTTTAAGAATGAAAGGAGAGGGTATCAATGCAAAAATTGCCGCTTTTATCCCCAAAGCAAAACCAGAGGTTCAGGTAGCTCTGATCAATGTGCTCGCTTCGAAATCGGCAAATGGACAGTTAAACACCATATATAGCTTGCTGAAAAGTAAAAAGCCTGAAGTTAGGCAGGCTGCTTTTGCTGCTTTAAAGCAAACGGTGGCCAGCGATAACCTGCCGCAGTTGTTTACTTTACTGAATGAGACAAAGGATCAGACGGCCCTGGTTAATGTACAGGAGGCAATTATCTCAGCCCTGAAAGGCAGTAAAAATAAAGATGAACAAGCTGATATGGTATTACAGCAAATGGCTGCTGCTCCTGGAGATAAAAAAGATCTTTTTTATAAAATACTGGGCAGCATAGGTGGTAACAAATCATTAAAAGCAGTTTCTGAAGCGTTTAATACCGGTAATGAAGAAACTAAAAAGGCTGCAATTGTAGCTTTGTCGTCATGGACAGATACCGGTTCAATACCTGAACTGATCAGGATCAGTCGCCAGCCCAGCAATGTTGCTTACCTTGATCAGGCAATTGAGGGCTACCTGAATTTGGTAAGGGCTGCAAAATATAAACCTGAGCAGCGCTTGTTGGTGCTGCGCGAAGCCATGATCGTAGCTAAAACACCAGTACAGCAACAGCAAATATTAAAAGATGCTGAGCAGGCAAAGTGTTTCAATACTTTATTATTTGCGGGTAGATACCTTGACAACCAGACTTTGCAGCAGGCCGCTGCCAATACTGTAATGAATGTTGCGCTGGCTGATAAATCATACAGGGGAACCATTGTGAAAGACCTGCTGAATAAAGCGATTGGTACAATAAAAGGAGGTGACAGCGAGTATCAGAAGGAAGCCATGCGTAAATACCTTGCAGAAATGCCTGCAGGAGAAGGTTTTGTATCGATGTTTAACGGAACTGACCTGAGCGGATGGAAAGGTTTGGTGGAGAATCCGATAAAAAGATCGAAAATGGATGCCAAGAGCCTGGCCGATGCACAGGTAAAGGCTGACGCCGAAGCAAAAGAAAGCTGGAAACCGATGAATGGTGAACTGCATTTTATGAGCCATGGAAATAACCTGGCTACTGTAAAGCAATATGGTGATTTTGAAATGCTGGTAGACTGGAAAATTATAGATGACAAAAAAGGTAACGGAGATGCTGGTATCTATCTTCGTGGTTCGCCGCAAGTACAGATCTGGGATACTGCCAGGGTAAAATCCGGAGCACAGGTAGGTTCCGGTGGATTATACAACAATAAAGTATATGAGAGCAAACCCCTTAAGGTTGCCGACAATAAGCTGGATGAATGGAATACCTTCCGTATTTTAATGAAAGGTGATAGGGTTACCGTTTATTTAAACGGAGAACTGGTAACGGACAATGTGATTTTGGAGAATTACTGGGACAGAAATCTTCCAATCTTTGCAGAAGAACAGATAGAACTGCAGGCACATGGATCGCCTGTGGCCTATCGTGACATATACATCAGGGAAATTCCCCGTGTAAAACCTTTTGAATTGAGTGCCCAGGAGAAGAAAGAAGGCTATAAAGTACTGTTTGATGGTACCAATATGCACAACTGGACCGGAAATACAACAGATTATATCATTGAAGATGGAAACATTTCCATTCGCCCGAGACCAGGAAAAGGATCTGGAGGTAATTTATTTACCAAGGAAGAATTCAGTGATTTTATATTCCGCTTTGAATTTCAGTTAACACCTGGTGCAAACAATGGGTTGGGGATCAGGGCACCACTGACAGGGGATGCTGCTTATCAAGGTATGGAGCTGCAGATACTTGACAATGAGGCACCGATGTATAAAAACCTGCATGTTTATCAGTACCACGGTTCTGTTTATGGAACTATCCCTGCAAAAAGAGGTTTTCTGAAACCTGTTGGCGAGTGGAATTATGAAGAAGTTGTAGTGAATGGGCCTAAAATTAAGGTGATCCTGAATGGAACTGTGATTTTGGACGGGGACATTACTGATGCAAGAAAAAATGGTGCAGCTGATGGAAAGCCACATCCGGGTTTGTTACGTGAAAGCGGACATATCGGTTTTCTGGGACATGGTTCACCGGTACAGTTTAAAAACATCAGGATTAAGGACCTGAGTAAAAAGAAATAATAAATATTGTAATTATAAAACAGATTATGACTGTAGATAAAAAAGATTTAACAGCAGGTAATTCAAGACGAAATTTTATCAAGACCACTGCACTGGCGGCAGCAGGATTTATGATTGTGCCCCGGCATGTATTGGGTGGTAAGGGTTTTTTAGCGCCCAGTGACAGGTTAATGGTTGCAGCTGTTGGTGTTGGAGGAAAGGGACAAAGTAATATTGCCAAAATTTATAATGGGGGTAAATCTGAAATTGCATTTCTATGTGATGTAGACGATGCGAGGGCTGCTACTACGGTTAAGAACTTTCCAAAAGCGAAATACTATAAAGATTACAGGGAAATGCTGGACAAAGAAGGAAAGCGTATTGATGCTGTAGTAGTTTCTACTCCGGACCATAACCATGCCCTGATTGCGATGGCTGCAATGCAGCTGGGCAAGCATGTTTATGTGGAAAAACCTTTGACACATGATATTTATGAAGCGCGTAAACTGAGAGAAGCTGCTGAACGGTATAAGGTAGTTACACAAATGGGAAACCAGGGTTCATCTGGTGAAGGTGTGCGTCAGCTTCAGGAATGGCTTGATGCCGGTGTAATCGGTAAAGTACATACAGTTTATTGCTGGACCAACCGCCCAACATGGCCTCAGGGTTTACTTTGGCCATCTACACCTGGTGTAATTCCTTCAACACTGGACTGGGACCTGTGGCTCGGGACTGCGCCGTTTAAACCTTATATAGAAAAGCTTGTTCCGTTTAACTGGAGGGGCTGGTGGGATTATGGTACCGGTGCAATAGGAGATATGGGCGCGCACCTTGTTGAACCTCCTGTTAAGGTACTGGGGCTGGGTACTCCGCTGGATGTACAATGCAGCGTAGGTACCCTGTATCTGGACGAATTTAAGAGAGGTTATTATCCGGATAGCTGCCCTCCTTCAAGTCATGTGATCATGAACTTTGAGAAAACAAAAAAAACAAAAGGTAACCTTAAACTGCACTGGATGGATGGTGGCATTAAACCTGAAAGGCCCGAAGAGCTGGCACCAAACGAAACATTTGGCGACAACGGGGTACTTTTTGAAGGTACTAAAGGAAAAATGATGTGTGGGGTATATGGGGCAAACCCTAAATTATTGCCGTTATCACGCAACGAGAAGGTTCATACCAAAAAGACACTGGCACGTGTTCCGGGCGATGTTGATGGGCATTATACACAATGGGCCGAAGCGGCTATTGCCGGTTATGGTAAAATAGAGCTAAGTTCTCCGTTTGATATTGCCGGGCCACTCACAGAAACCCTTTTGATTGCCAATCTGGCTATCAGGGGTACTGACGTTCCCAGGCCAAAAGCTGATGGTAAAATTGCTTATCCGGGCAGGGACATTAAGCTGATCTGGGATAAAGAAAATTTAAAGGTTACAAATTTTGATGAAGTAAACCAGTACGTGAAACGCGAATATCGTAAGGGCTGGAGTTTAGGTATATAACTGTTATTTAGAAGAAATGTCGTTAGAAACAAAAAGCCTTAGGGTGCTGGTAGTAGGATGTGGAAATATGGGTGCGTCCCATGCCACTGCATATCATTTACTCGAAGGATTTGAAATATGTGGTATTGTATCAACTGGGAACAGCAAGGTGGTACTGAATGAAAAACTTGGGGGTGGTTATCCGCTGTTCAGTGATTATTATGAGGCTTTAGCCCATACCAAACCAGATGCTGTTTGTATTTCTACTTATCCGGATACGCATGAAGCTTTTGCCATCAAGGCGATGGAAAGTGGGGCTCATGTATTTATAGAAAAACCATTGGCAGACTCTGTTGAAGGTTCTCAACGTGTGGCAGATGCGGCTAAAAAATATGGCAGAAAATTACTTGTAGGTTATATTTTACGGTATCACCCGTCATGGGAGCGTTTTATAGAACTTTCATCGGGTATGGGCAAGCCCCTGGTGATGCGGATGAACCTGAACCAGCAAAGTCAGGGTGCCAAATGGATGGTACACCGTAACCTGATGAAGAGCCTGAGCCCGATAGTAGATTGTGGTGTACATTATATTGATGTGATGTGCCAGATGACGCGCTCAAAGCCGGTTCAGGTTAGCGCTGTAGGCGCAAGGCTGACGAATGATATTCCGGAATGGAATTATAACTACGGACAGCTGCAGATTCGTTTTGAGGATGGTTCTGTAGGCTGGTACGAAGCGGGTTGGGGGCCAATGATGAGCGAGACCGCCTTTTTTGTGAAAGATGTGATCGGGCCGAAAGGTTCAGTTTCTATTGTAGCTAAAGAAGCAGGAGCAGCGGGAAAATCGGATGAAGTAGATGCACATACGAAAACAGAATCTATCAAAGTTCATTATGCAGATCTGGATAGCGAAGGAGGTTTTGCAAAACCTGATAGCTGGGTTGACCTGAAAGATGAGCCGGACCATCAGGAGCTCTGTAACAGGGAGCAGCGGTATTTTCTGAAAGCAATTCTTGAAGATATTGATCTGACCAATCCTACAGATGATGCCATAAACAGTTTAAAGATTGCTTTTGCCTGTGATGAGTCGGTAAAAACGGGTAAGATTGTACAGCTCTGATAATTTTGAATATCCATAAACTTAATCCCCGGCTTTTAATTAAAGCCGGGGATTTTTATGTAAGACTTAATGAATTCTTAACAGGGAGTTAGGGTTAAGGTTATCGATTTAAGCTAGGTTTGCAACATAAAAAAATAAAGGTTTTAAATTATTTTTCTTAATATTGATATGCTGTTTAAAACCAATGAAACTAACCAGATTTACTTAGCAGTAACATTGTTTTACATAAACTAATGAATGATGTTTAAAGACTCAGATAGAAATTTATGGACTTCATTCATTGATGGTGATGCGAATGCTTTGAATTTGCTGTATAAACAGTTTGCAGATGCTCTGTATGCTTTCGGTCTTAGGTTCACAGAGGATACCGAGCTGGTTAAAGATGGTATTCAGGATTTGTTTGTAGACCTTTTTAAATACCGGAAGACACTTGCCCCCGAAGTAAATGTAAAATCATATCTCTTTACCTCATTAAAGCGTAAAATTTGTTTGGTATTGAAAAAGAAGGCAGCAGAAGCAAATCATAGTTTTGAAGTGCCTTTTTTACTTTCTTCCAGTATTGAAGAGCAGATCATAAGTGATGAGCAGCAGTCTGAACTTTTGTTAAAACTAAACAAACAGCTGGAATTGCTGCCCAGCCGCCAAAAGGAAGCTTTGTACCTTAGGTTTAATGCAGAGCTGGACTATGAGGAAATTGCTGTGGTTATGAATGTTTCCTTAGAGACCTGCCGTACACTTGTATATAGGGGGGTAAAACAATTACGGGAACGCATGGTTGTGAACCATCTTTATAAAATACTGGCATAAAGTCTTTTAAATATTATTTGCATTATTTTTAATTTACGCGTCTATAAAATATAAGTTCTTCACTCTGTAAGATACTATTGAAAGTATAAATGGATTCGAAGAATAATTATAAAGCCGAGGATTTTTTGTCAGACCGTGTTCCGGAAGATCAGCAAAAATTCATTTCCGACAGTGAACGTGAGCTTGCCCATGAAATAAAAGCTACTGTGAAGGCTGCGGGCCGGGAAAAAATACCTGAATTAGAGGCTGCCCAGCTTTGGGAGCGGATTGAGGAGCAGACGGCAGCCAGATCTAAAATATACAATTGGAAAAAGTTTCTGCAGGCAGCAGCGGCGTTGCTATTTGTGCTGGGCATAGGCGTATGGCAGTATGAAAAGAATACACCTACCCATAGATTACTGGATTTTGCAGCACAGAATGTGAGCAAAAAGAATGCAGGCGGTGGTAAGCGGTCTTTACAACAGCATACCCCTGGTCTGGAGTCAGCTGTAAATGAGGAAGAAAATATCATTACCGCAAATGATTTCAATACACTTGTAGTTGGCAATGCCCAACGCTCGGTAATTAAACTCCCGGACGGTACGAAAGTATGGCTGAACTCCGGATCCAGATTAATTTATCCGGTTGCATTTTCTGGCGATAAGAGAGAAGTTTATCTAGAAGGAGAAGCTTATTTTGATGTTACGCACGATAAGGAACACCCGTTTTTTGTACATGCAGACAAAATGGACATTAAGGTGCTGGGAACTGAATTTTATGTAAGCTCCAATACGGACAGCACCGATAATTACGCAGTGCTGGTTCATGGAAGTATTGCTTTTTCGACTGGAAACTGGCTAAATAAGGTAGAACGTAAACTGGTTCCGGGCCAACGGATCAATTACGACCTTAAAGCCAATAAACTTTCAATATCGGAAGTTAAGACGGGGGAGTTCCAATCCTGGAAAGATGGTTTTGTGAATGTGAACAGTGAACCTTTAGATGTGATCGTACAGCGGGTAGCCAGGTATTACAATATAGCGATCAGCACACAGGGGCTGGATCTGTCTGATGAAAAATTTACCGGACCACTTTATTTTCAGCGCAGTGCTGATGACGTATTGAATATTTTATGTGAGGGAACACCATATATATACAACGGTGTAGAAAGGAGGTTGGAACTGAAGAAACGCTAACTATGGAACAAAAAAGGAGATGCGCCAACATCTCCTTCAAACAATAACCAATTCAAGCTATTATTTAACTCATTAACAAAAATATGAAAAAACTTCATGTATGTGAACCTCATGCATCGTATTTAAGGCTCAAAACTAAAATAATAAGAACTATGAAAGTTACGGTGGTTTTATTATGGATGGGAATGATGACCACTTATGCAAATACATACGCTCAGCTCCGGATGAATATAGATCTTATAAAAGGCAACTTACCTGAGCTGTTTCAACAAATTCAGAAGCAAAGTGATTATCTCATCATTTATAAAGATGATTTCATTAAATTAAATAAGTATGAAGAGCTGAACCTGAAACTAAACAACAAGACTGTTAAAGAAATTTTAGATAAAGCACTTAAGGATAGTGGTTTGTCGTATACCATTTCGGGGAGACAGATTGTTATCGTTTCCAAAGAAAGGGGGGAGAGCAATATTGTTCAGGATAGTTTATTAACCATTCGGGGGCGTGTATATGATACACATGAACCACCAAGCGCACTACCAGGGGTAAGCATCCGGATTAAAGGCTCTACTACCGGTACTTCGACAGATGGTGACGGCTATTTTACCATTCAGGCAAAGAAAAACGATATACTTGTTTTTTCTATGATCAGCTTTTTAAGCTATGAATATACCGTTTTAAAAACAGACCGAAGCCTTAATATATCATTGAAGGAGAATGTTTCGGCCCTCAATGAGATTGTTGTGGTTGGTTTAAATGAACAGCAGAAGAAGCATATAGCAAGTTCTGTTGCTTCATTAAATGTAAAATCGAATATAGAAGGGAAACCGATCACCACTTTGTCCCAGTCTTTACAGGGAGGGGTTACAGGTTTAAATGTAACCCAGGCATCGGGCTTGCCCGGTGGTGACGCAGCAGCCATTAAGATCCGTGGGATCAGTACATTAGGCAATTCAGATCCATTGGTGCTGGTGGATGGTATCCCTATGGACATGAACCATATTGATCCGGTTACTGTAGAGAGTGTTACAGTATTGAAAGATGCTGCTGCTGCTTCAAGCTATGGCTCAAGAGGTGCAAATGGGGTAATTGTTGTGACTACAAAACGAGGGGTTGCAGGAAAGGTATCTGTAGTTTATGATGGTTATTATGGCGTGCAGCATGCATCGGCATTGCCCAACACCGTAGATGCACCTACTTATATGCGTATGTACAATGAGGCCAGCTATAATAATAATCCTACCAATGCTTTGCCATTTACGCAGGAACAGATAGACAATACCAGAAACGGAATGGACCCGGTAGCAAATAATGGTAAAGCTTTTGCCAATACCAACTGGCTGGATATGCTGATTGATGATGCAGCACCTATTACCAGTAACTCCATTTCTTTAAGCGGGGGAAGCAGTGTTGCCCGTTTTGCATTAACCGGAAATTATACGTATCAAAAAGGGATCATTCCTTTAAGTAATATGAAACGCTTTAATATCCGTGCAAATACTACGATCTCTTTGAGTGATAAGTTTCAGGTGAACCTGGATCTTCTTGCCATAAAAAGAGACACCCAGCAGCCAAACAGGTTAAGCGCAAGTGGAAATACAGGCAACAGGCTTTTAGAGGATATGTACAGGGTTCCGCCTACAATAATCCCTAAGTTTCCAGTAAAGGATGGCCGTACTTTTTACGGACAACATGTGGATATCGTAAATCCCTTGGCCTATACAGAAGTTGGAGGTAAAAGAGCTGCTGAATTTGGACAGACCAGTATCAATTTACAGCCAAAATGGGAAATGTTTAAAAATTTTAACCTGAAAGGGCAGTTTAGTTTCCGTTTGAACAGTGATGTGACGCGGGATACCCGGGAGAATTTTAACCATTTTGATTATTTTACAGGTAACCTGCTTAGAACATGGGCGCTGCAAAGAACTACTACCATGGCAAGAACTACCTATTATTATGCCGGATTAACCGCAGACTATACCCTTAAC
Organism: Pedobacter heparinus DSM 2366; assembly: GCF_000023825.1. NCBI lineage: Bacteria > Pseudomonadati > Bacteroidota > Sphingobacteriia > Sphingobacteriales > Sphingobacteriaceae > Pedobacter > Pedobacter heparinus. Next base: position 3,121,447 of record NC_013061.1, on the reverse strand, counting down.
CTAAACGATCACAGGATATTTGCATTGGCAGGTTATTCACAGGAAGAAAATAATAGTGGTGCCTGGGATGTGTTTTCTATTATGTCTGGCTATGCAAAACTGAATTATTCTTATAAAGACCGGTACCTGCTGGAAGGTACTGTACGTACAGATGGTTCTTCCCGTTTTGGGCCAGGTAATAAATTTGGTGTGTTCCCTTCTGTAGCTTTGGGCTGGAACCTTCACAATGAAAATTTCCTGAAGGATAGCCGTTTGATCAATAACCTTAAAATCCGTGGATCTTATGGTAAGCTCGGTAATGACAATATAGGTTTATATCGTTACCAGACACTTATTAACAACTCCAGTGGTGTGGAGACAACATATGGTAATCCAAACATTACCTGGGAGTCTGTAAATATGCTGGACATTGGATTGGACCTGGGCCTGCTCAAAAACAACAGACTGGAACTAACCTTTGACTACTATGATAAGTTAACAAAAGATATTATTCTGTTACCTACATTGCCACTTATTGGTGGTTTTGAATCAGATGTTCCGGTTAATGCAGGTGAAGTAAAAAACAAAGGCTGGGAGCTATCGTTAAACTATAACGACAGAATAGGGCAATATGTAAATATATCATTCAGACCTGGTCTTTCTTATAATAAAAATGAAGTGCAAAAACTTCAGGGTGGTGATATTGTAACCACAACTACTATTTCCAGAGTTGGTGGCCCAATTAATGGTATTTTTGGTTACAGAACAGATGGCTTGCTGCAGGTTAGCGATTTTGATGGTAGCGGTAACCCGCTGATACCCATTTTGTCAAATGCCAAGCCAGGCGATATCAAATATCTTGATGTGGATGGAGATAAAGTAATTGGCCTGGGCGACCAGGGACTGATCGGGAATCCTGTGCCACGTTTAAATTATTTTGCCAATTTCAGGGTAGCTTACAAGAACTTTGATATTGAAGCCTTGTTGCAAGGTACGGGGAAATCTGATGCAGTATTGTATGGAATGTTTGCTTATCCGCTTGATTTCAGCGCTGACGGGGGTATTCCAACAACCTATTATGCGAATCATTACTGGACGCCTGAGCGGACAGATGCACGTTTTCCACGTTTAAACGTAACACCGGCCAATAATAAAGTTTCCTCTGATTTTTGGTTTCAGAACGGTGCTTATTTAAGGGTTAAATATGTTCAGCTGGGTTATAACTTCAATACCCCTTTTGTAAAAAAACTTGGCGTAAATTCTATCAGGGCCTATTTTAATGCTCAGAACCCGATAACTTTTACTTCAGTAAAGATTACGGATCCGGAAAGCAGGGGGTACCAGTGGACTTATGGACTGGTTAAATTATATACTATAGGTTTCAGCGTTAAATTTTAGTTCTAAAGAGTATGAAAAAGATATATTATTTATTGTTCCCTGTTTTGCTGATAACATTGGGGGGATGCGAAAAATTTTTAACCCATGACAATCCTACAGATGTTTATGATGACATTTGGTGGAATACGGAACCCAATGTTGCTGCGGCACTAAATTCTATCTACGTAGGTATTCCAGACGGTTCTTCAGGAAGACAGCTGATGTTCCTTGATGCATTAAGTGATAATGCTGTTGCAAGGCAAAGTTTAAGGGGCGATTATGAATCCTATGTAAAAGGGCTACAGGGGCCAAACTGGGGAGTAGGGACCGGGATCTGGGACGATGATTACAGGGATATCAGGAGGGCTAATCGTTTTCTGGAAAACATAGACAGGGCATATATGCCAGTTGAAACACTTAAAAAGCAATATATTTATGAAGCAAGGGCATTACGGGCCTATTATCATATGGAGCTTTTTATGTTTTTTGGCCGGATTACAATTATGAAACAATCTGTAACACCGGATAACAGCTATTTACCACGTAATTCTGAACAGGAGATTTACGATTTCATCATTTCTGAACTTACTGAATGTGCAAATAATCTGCCCGACAAATATATTGTGAATGTGGATTTAAAAAGAATGTCGGCAGCTACTTGCTGGGGGCTGGTTTCTAAACTGGCACTTTATTACAAAAAATATGATGTGGCAAGAGATGCAGCCAAAAAGATAATAGACATGAATGCCTATAGTCTGCGTAAAAGTACCACATTGAAAAACAGCTATGCAGATTTGTTTCTGTATGTTGGTGAAGTTAATGATGAGCGCATTTTTTTTAGGGAAATAACAAGTGGAGGTAACCAATGGAATACTTTTGCCCCTCAGGGTACAGGCGGAAAAACTGTCGTTTCACCTTCGGCATCAATGGTAAACGCTTATGAGACCAGACAGGGGAAAACTTTAACTGAGCTGGGACCTGATTCTATGGCTATTTATGCAAAAGACCCTAATTACCGGAACAATAGAGACCCGAGAATGATCGCTTCTATCATTTTACCTGGAAGCACTTATACCGGGGTTGTATTAAAGCCATTTGAAGCCGGCCTGGATAAACTCGGAGATCAGAATTCAACTTCAACAGGTTTTTGGATAAATAAATACCTGGATCCAAAAGATAAAACGGGTACAAGAACGCTCGACTTTATGATCATGCGCTATGCAGAAGTACTGTTAAATTATGTAGAGGCGCTGGTTGAACTGGACGACTACAATAACCCTGATGTGGTTAAATACCTGAACGAGATCAGGAGCAGGGCTACTATGCCTAATGTAAATACTACCGTTTACAATACCAAGGATAAACTACGCGAACTGGTAAGGCGTGAACGTAGAGTTGAACTGGCATTTGAAGGTGTACGTTATTATGACATCAGGAGATGGGGTATATTTGAACAGGTGATGAACGGGCAGGTTACAGGGGCTATTGACCCTTCAACCAATCAGCCTGTGAATGTAGAGGTGAGATCGGCCAAAGCTAACCGGGATATGATATGGCCCGTTCCTCAAAAGGAACTGCTGGCGAATCCTAAAATGGATCAGAACCCAAATTATAATTAAGGCTTAATCTTTGCCTATATAAGCCCGGGAGGCAGCTAATTTTTAGCTGCCTCTTTTTTTTGTTGTAACCCTTATCAAATAAGATCTAAAAAAACACCATAAAATTTTATTCCAAATCAGGGCTCGAAAAAAGCTCTTAAGCCAATAATATATGGTATTTAAACTTTAAACCGTAAAATGAGCTGAAATTGTTCAGAATAACAGATATGTAATTTTTGCATGCGAAATTTGTTAAAAAAAGGTATTTATGTTTTGTTGAAAATTATTATGAAACGATTTACAATATCACCTTCAATTGCTAAAAGAGATTCGGATGTGGTAGAAAGCTATTTAAGTGAGATAGGAAGGATTAGTTTGACAGATCCTGAAGAAGAGTTCAGGTTGGTGTCAGCGATCCGTAACGGAGATCAGGAAGCGTTGCACAGGCTTATAAAGGGAAATCTCCGTTTTGTGGTGTCCGTAGCAAAAAAATATCAGGATAAAGGACTAAAGCTGGGTGATCTGATCAACGAAGGCAATATCGGACTGATTAAAGCTGCACATCGCTTTGATGCAACCAGAGGTTTTAAGTTTATCACTTTCGCCGTATGGTGGGTCCGTCAGGCAATTTTGCAGGCCATTGCCGAACAGCGACGTCTGATCCGGTTACCTGGCAATCAGCTGCTGGGGATAAGCAGGCTTAATCAGGCTGTATTAAAACTGGAGCAACAGCTAGAGAGAATGCCTACAGTTGAAGAACTGGCAGTTTATACGGGATTTACAGTGGACAAAGTAATGGATTATACGGCTAATGCCGCTTTTACTTATTCGTTAGATGATGTAATTAAGGAAGAATCAGGAAGTACATTAATGGAAGTAATTGCAGACGAAGCTACACATCAAACCGATCATTTTACATTGGCCGCATCCCTGTCAACGGATCTGAACAGGGCATTGGATATTTTATCAAAAAGGGAACAAAAGATCATTATATTATTTTATGGACTGAACGGATATCCGCAAACTGCAATTGAGGATATGCAGAAGATTTTAAAACTTAGTAAAGAACGAATCAGACAGCTCAAAGACAAAGCGCATAAAACACTGGGTTTAAATTGTGGTGTGATGCTGAACGATTATTTTTCAAGGAATGTTTAAACAAAAAATGATGTTCATAAATATTCATTTGGGAGAAATCCAATAATTATTAACTTTAGAGCGTTATATCATATATTTTAAAATCTTAAACGAAAGAAAAACATGGAAAAATTTTCAAAGCTTAAACAATTAATCGCTGGCGTAGAGGCTGATGCAGACAAATTTTATAATTCAGGTAATGGTGCCGCTGGTACCAGGGTACGTAAAGCAATGCAGGATTTAAAAGGTCTTGCACAAGAAATCCGTGCTGAAGTAACTGAGAAAAAGAATGCCAAGTAATATTCTTTGATTGTTATGGAAAGGCCTGCTATGCTGCAGGCCTTTTTTGTTTAATATTGTTTTATGCGCAAAATCATTCATATTGATATGGATTCATTCTATGCTTCAGTTGAACAGAGGGATCATCCTGAACTTATGGGGAAGGCCATTGCCGTGGGTGGTTCTCCTGAAGGTAGGGGTGGGGTTGTGGCAACTGCAAGTTATGAGGCGAGAAAATTTGGTGTACACTCTGCAATGCCTTCCAAACAGGCATTGAAATTGTGCCCTCATCTAATTTTTGTATATCCCCGTTTTGCAGTTTACAAGGCGGTATCTAAACAGATCAGGGCAATCTTTCAGCGTTATACAGATTTGATAGAACCTTTGTCGTTAGACGAAGCTTATCTGGATGTAACGAATGATAAACTTGGCATAGGTTCAGCAATTGATATTGCAAGGCAAATTAAGCAGGCCATACAAGATGAGCTTAAATTAACTGCTTCAGCAGGGATTTCAATAAACAAGTTTGTATCCAAAATAGCATCAGGTATGAATAAGCCGGATGGATTAACTTTTGTAGGGCCATCAGGAATTGAAAGGTTTATAGCGCAATTGCCGGTTGAAAAATTTCATGGTGTTGGCAAGGTTACAGCAGGAAAAATGAAGTTACGTGGTTTACATAAAGGTGCAGACCTGAAAAAATTAACTGAAACTGAACTGATCAATTTATTTGGAAAGAGTGGCAGGTTTTTTTATAATATAGTTAGAGGTATAGATAACAGACCTGTGGAGCCGAATCAGGAAACAAAATCTATCAGTGCCGAAGATACCTTTTCCTATGATCTGACAAGATTTGAAGAGATGAACCCTGAAATAGAAAAGATTGCAAACGTTGTATTTAAGCGGATGAAACAATATGGCCTGGCAGGAAGAACGGTAACCCTGAAGGTTAAGTTTAGTGATTTTAAACAAATAACGAGAAGTAAATCATCTGCTGATGGGATAAGTGAGCTTGATGTCATCCTGGATATTGCCAGATCTTTACTGGCAGGTATCGATTTTACCTCAAGAAGTGTAAGGCTACTGGGACTTTCTCTTTCTAATTTCGGACATTCAGGGGGACGGACAGCTGAAGTCTACCAAGCCAGACTGTTTCCCTGACAATATCTGTTTTTTTAATTTATCTTTACACCGAGGAAAAGAAAATTATGGGGCTGCCGATGCGCATTACGTATAAAGACACAGACTATGTATATGAAATATTAAATAGTTCTGCAATAACTAAAGCTACAACTGAATTGCATATAGGCTTTAATGGTCATGATATTATTTTAGTTAAAGATGAAAAGAATGTATGGGTGCAGAATGCAGGGGCTTTTATGGTAGAACCTGAACTGGCCCAGGCTCTGGGAAGATCTGTTTCGTTACGGTTTAGGATGTAAGCTGTTAATTATCAGTTGTTAAGTAATTGAATGTTTTTTTTATAAACTCGTTACAATATGCTAAATTGTATAATATTACCTGATGTGGTAACGGTTTAATAAATTGAATCAGACAATTTTAAAAGAACACTATGAAAAAATTACTTTCACTAATTGCTGTTTTAAGCTTCTGTGTAAGCTTAAGTATGGCACAAACTGCTGCAGTTACCAGCGCTAAAACGGAAACTGCCAAGGCTAAGGCCGATGCAAAAAAAGAAGCTGCCAAAGTTAAGGCAGATGCAAAAAAAGCCGAAGATAAACAGAAAGCAACAGCTGTAAAGCTAAAAAAAGATGGTACACCTGATAAAAGGTATACAAATAGTGCTGCAGCGGCGAAAGAAGTAAAAACGACAACCAAGAAAGCTGTAGCCAAAGAAGCTGCAACGGTACCTGGTATGAAAAAAGATGGTACTCCTGATAAACGTTATACGGCTAATAAAGAGAAGGCTGAAGCTCCTGTAGCAGCAGCAAAAAAAGAAGCTGCTACGGTTAAAAAAACAACTACAACTGCGGTTACCAATGCTAAGGATTATAAGCCAACTGTAGACAGAAGTTTAAAAGGACCTAATGGTGAGCAAATTTTAACCGGTCCGCGTGGAGGAAAATATTATATCAATAAGAACGGAAATAAAACGTACGTAAAAAGAGAAGCTGAATGAAAATGAATCAGGAATGTTTCATTTTATTGTACTTAAACTTTCCCTTGATAAAATAATTAAAATATCTTCCCTTTGAACCAGCAGCCTTAAGCATATTGAAAACTTCCTCTGGCACATTTTTGTATTTATATCTTATGCCCGATACAAAAGTTATTTTTAAAGCTTTTGCATCCGGATCATAACTAAAATGATGGATTACACTTGAGGGCATAATTAATGTTTCTAAAAATTAATGAAAAAAGGTTATCTGGCCTTTTTTCATTAATTTTATTTAAGAGACCTTGTCTCTAAGCGATTTTATCTGATCATGTGATGTTTTCAGTTCCGTTTTCTGATCTGAAATTAATGACCTGAGATTGGCAGATAGCCCATCTTCTTCAAGTGCCATTTTATAGGCTTTTTGGGCGGCATCTTCGCCGAATTCACAATTGTTTAATACCGTTTCCCGGTCATGTCCGGTGAAAATTGCCTTAATGTCCATCCAGGTGCGGTAAATTTTTCCTGAAGTAGTAGTTCCACTTTCAGGTTCTTTTCCCAATACCTGAACCTCTTTTACCAATGCTGCTTTGTGCCTGTGACTTTGCCTTACCATTTCAACAAATAGGGATTTAAGATCTGCGTCCTCTACGTGCAACTCTTCTATTGCTTTCTGATAGCCTTCAACCCTGTCGTTACTGATTTGAATAAGGTCGTTTAAAATTTCTGCGTTTACTGAATTGTTTTCCATTTTCATAAGTTTTGATGTGCTATAAAAACATCCTTTACTGGTAATGGTTTTATAATCATCCGATTTTTTGTGTATTTATTGCAAAGGAAGCTATTGAAAAAACAATTGGTAATCCTTTTTCCTTATATTAATCTCAATTATATTTTTAAATAAAAGCAGATGACAGGTAATCAAATTACAGCAATTACGGAATTAGACAGATCCCATTACAAAACTAAGGTTTACTCGGGCGGACACTTCATCTATTCAGATGAACCTGAGGATCTAGGGGGAACAGATGAAGGAATGGCCCCGGCAGCTTTATTACTGGCAAGTTTAGGGAGCTGCACTGCAATTACGATCAGGATGTATGCGGATAGGAAGAACTTAAAGCTTGATCATATCAAAATTGAGCTTGCTATATGTAAAGAAGAAGAAATGAATAAGGAAACTACGATAAGTAGAAAAATAATCTTTACAGGCGATTTAACCGAAGATGAACGGAAAAGACTATTGGTAATAGCAGATAAGTGTCCGATACATAAGATTTTGAGTAATCCGATTAAGATTGAAACTTCCTGAGGATGCCGATTACTATCCTATACAATTTAATTGCATTATTATATTAATTAGTACACTTTAGGATTAAACTGCCAGTTGTGCTTTAACTTTTTTTACCAGGTTATCGATGTCAAAAGGTTTCGAAAGAAAATCGTTTGGTGAGCCTGGCATCTTTAACAGATTTTGTAAATTATGGCTTGCAGATATCATAACGATAGGAATGTACTTAAAAATTGCGTGAGATTTTATGGTCCTGCAAATTTCTCTGCCATCCATTCCTCCCAGCATAACATCTAAAAGAATGAGATCAGGTCTTAAAGAAGTAATTACATTTAATACATTTTTTCCATTTGTTAACGTAGAAACTTCGTATCCTTCATCCTCAAGTATGATCTTGATTACTTCAACTATCTCACGATCATCATCTACCGCTAATATTTTTTTAGACATTTATCATTTCTTTTGTTATCTATCTATTTACCATTTGCATGCCACATATAAAAAATCTACTCAAAAATAGTTAACAAATCAATTATTTTAATTTTGTTACTAAAATTATTAGCATATTTGAACTGTTTAACCATGTAAAGTCAATTGTTAATGTTGTATGCAGTAGTAGATATTGAAACCACTGGTGGTTTTGCTTCCGGGAATGGCATTACGGAAATTTCTATCCTGGTACATGATGGGCGGGAGGTTGTAGAAGCTTATGAAACACTGATTAATCCCGGTCAGGAAATCCCGGCTTATATAGAGACACTTACTGGTATCAGTAATGAAATGGTGGTAACTGCTCCTTTATTTGGAGGTGTAGCTGCCGAAATTTATGCAATGTTGCACGATAAAATATTTGTTGCACATAATGTGAATTTCGATTTTTCATTTATAAAACACCATTTAAGCTTATCCGGTTATGACCTTCGCTGTAAAAAACTATGCACGGTTAGGCTGAGCAGGAAGTTGTTTCCTGGCTATAGTTCTTATAGTTTGGGTAAACTGTGTAATGCGTTAAATATAGCCATTCATGACCGGCATAGAGCCGGTGGGGACGCCAGGGCGACAGCCGAACTTTTAACACTATTGTTAAAGACTGATCTGGAGGGGATTATAGTCCAGACTTTAAGCCGCGCTTCAAAAGAGCAGGTTTTGCCACCTCATCTTTCCAGGACCCAGATAGATAAGCTTCCTCAGGTACCCGGTGTTTACTATTTTAGAGACCAAAAGGGAATTGTTGTTTACGTTGGGAAGGCTAAAAATATTCTGAAAAGGGTTTGTTCCCATTTTACCGGTAATAATTCGGGAAAACAGCGTCAGGAATTTCTTAAAAATATCCATAGCATTGATTTTGAGATTTGCGGGACGGAGCTTATGGCTTTTATCCTTGAAGCGGCCGAGATCAAGCGGTTATGGCCCGAAAATAATCGTGCTTTGAAGCGTTATGAACAGAAATATGGATTGTATGTTTTTGAAGACCAAAAGGGTTATATGAGACTTGGGATTGATACCTACAAAAAACGTGTGCCTGTACTATATAGCTTTAATTCCTTGGTCGAGGGGCATAATTTATTGAGGAGGTTGATCAAGGAACACAAGCTCTGTGAAAAACTGTGCTTCATTCAAAAAAACAGAGATGCATGTACCGGCCATAACGAAGGAAAATGTAGTGGAGCCTGTCTTGGCATAGAGTCTGCCGCCTCCTATAACGTAAGGGTAAAATATGCCATTGAATATTTAAGTTCAATCCTTCCTACCTTTGCTGTGATAGATAAGGGGAGGACTGAAGAAGAGCAAAGTTGTCTTTTGGTAGAGCAGGGTAAATTTTACGGGATGGGCTATATTTCTTACCATACTGATATTGCGGGCCCGGAAATGCTGAAGTCTGTGTTACAGCCTTATCCCTCTGATGATTACATTTTAAATCTGATCAGTAGCCATACGACCCAGTTTCCACAAAAGAAAATAGCAATTTAAATTTGCGTGTTTACTTCTTAACGGCTATCTTTGCCGCTCCTAACGGGAGATGCCTTGGTAGCTCAGCTGGATAGAGCAACGGTTTTCTAAACCGTGGGTCAGGGGTTCGAGTCCCTTCCAGGGTACAAAGGGGATCGGTCCCCGAAATTTGAAAGGACTGTTCATAGATGAGCAGTCCTTTCTTTTTGATTATCAGTGTTTATCTTTAAATGTTGGATCGATGTAAGGTGTTCTAAATATACCGCCACCGTAAGCAAGATTATCTTTGAACACCGCATGAATAATAGCATGCTTTTGATAGATATCACCCAATATGATCTTCCGCAATAAAATAGATATCAATGTTTTGTGAAACCTTCTTAGAACTTATATAACGGGCATGGTGAAAAAGCGCTTCCGCGGAATACTCAGGTAAGTATAGCATAAGTAATCACATTTAGCTACATTTGAAAACAGAAATTATTTGTTCAAATTCAATCTAGATGAAGGCTGAAATACAAACGCTCCACAATGTCTGGGCTGCTCATAGATCAATAAACGTAACGGACGGCCACCAAATCTCTTTTAATGAATTAACTAATTCCATTGTAAGTACGGGCCCGATTTCTTTTTTCATCATCGATTTCTATGATATGTCTATTTCCCATGTCAGTGACTCAGTTTATGAAATTTATGACCTGAATCCTGGGAGCATCACAATTAACGACATATTGTGTTTGCTCCATCCGGACGACATTAAATTTGTTATAAAAGCAGAAGAATTTTTAACTACGTTCTTTGTAAACAAGGTTGGCAGAGATAAGCTAATGAGCTATAAGATTAATTACAATTATAGAGTCAGGTTAAAAAACGGAAATTATGTTTTATTTAACCATCAGGCACTGATGCTTACTTTAGATGAAACTGGGGGGTATGGGAAGTCGCTAATTATCAATACCCGGATCGACCATCTTGGTCATACACCCAACTATAAGATTTCACTTATCGGTTTACATGGCGAACCCTCGTTTATGAATTTGAGTATTGACGAAAATACGGAAGTGCCGATTTCATTCTCAAAAAGGGAGATCGATATCATTAAAAATATTTCTAAAGGTCTGAACAGTGGAGAAATAGCCAATAAATTATTTATCGCTGAATCAACGGTGAAACAGCATCGGAAAAATATTTTAACCAAGGCAGAATGCAAAAACACTGCGCAATTGGTTAAAACCTGTATTCTGCATGGCTTAATTTAATAAAAACTGCAAAACTTCTATTGTTCTGTGGCGAAAATGGAGATACGCGTTTTTGCTGTTTGAAATCAGATTGTTACATTAGATTAAAAAAATGGCCGAAGTGGGTTCAATTGCGATAAAGTAGTAGAAAGAAACTTCGAAATTACTTTACTATAAACTCAAAACCAGATACTCTAAAATTTCCTTTATCGCCGGTATTAAAAAACGACAAAAACTCTGGATTATCTGAACCACCTTTGAAGGAAATGCCCAAACTGGAAACATCTACAAATTGTCTTTTATGGACGGATGTTATTTTAACCTCTTCTATTTTTTTACTATCATTTCCAGTAAACACCATCATCTTTCCCGGATTTTGACGATTAACAAGCGTACAAGATTCTGAAGCATCCAGGTAAGTAAAACCAATTTTTGTAAGCTCAATCGTTACCGAAGTCGCTAAATCCCTTAAATCAAGACTCAGCAGGTATCCTTCATTTTTATCAATTCCAGTACTTTCCCCCCCTCTAACACCCAACTGCCCATTCAAAGATCTATCAATTCCGGTATTAACAATCCCTGCTGCAGTAATTCTTTTAGCATCAATCCGAAATTTAAAAACCTTATCAAACAGGTTTTTTACGTCTACATGGCCATAAATATTCCAGTCTGGAGTTTCAATTGGATATAACTCACCTGTGCTGCTAACGCCGATAGGAGAAACATCATAAAAAACATTACTTCCATAAGATGCAGTATTAGGGTCTGGAGCATCAAGAATGATGGTGTTCTTTTTCAATAACATATCTGGTTTCCCTTCTACAAGTGTCACCGTAAACCTGGCAGCTTTATTCGCCGGGATTTTTGAATCAAAGCCAAGCATCACTGTCCCCTTATTTTGCTGGTTGTAATCGCCATACTTGTAATCTCCAAACTCACATTTGTATTGGCTGGGGTTTTCCGAAGGTCGGATGACTAGTTTAAACGGAACATCGGCGTTGAACTTCAAAAACATGGTTTTTCCCTGCTGGGAAAGTTTAATGGTATTTTTATCGACAATCTGAGCCAGGGCAGGGGTAACCATGTTCCATCTTAAGTCTACAGGTTTGGCATTTGTTTCCACAAAATCTTCTATTTTCAAATACGAATCGTCTATGATGCTGGCTTTCCTGGTGGCAGTTTTCAATTCATCGTTAAAATTCAAGACGGACTTTAGGTCTAGCTTGGCACCCAGCTCATTCTTATTTTCAAAAGCTTCAATAATTTCAGCCCTGCCACTAACATTATGACGTTGGTTGTTGATACTTAGGGTATTATGATTCAAATTATTGTACCTGAAGATATCCCATCTTTGAGAATTCTGGGCCATGTTCCATAGGTCTACACCTTTAGATTCCATCGTGATGTAGCTCTGCATCCCGAAATCCATGGCCCATCTTAATCTGCCAACATCGTATACAAACGTTCCCTGATCCATGTGCGCATGTCCGTCAGCAGCGCTGCCCCCTTTAATTCCTAAAAATTTACCCGCTCCGCTTTCCCAATTTGTACGTACAATAGCAACGGGTGTAATTCCATGTCCTGTAAATATTTGTTTTGATGGTAACTTTACTTTTGATAAAGTCAGGTCTCTCCCAAAAATAAGTACATTGGGTAAAATCCGTTCAATATCAGACTGATCTGCACGGGTATACACGCCATTGTTGATTAAAGCTATTTCTGGAAATATCAATGATGGATCGTTTAATTTGTTTGCAAACCAAAACATAGAAGAACATGAAGTAATCTCTCTTCCACAATCATAATAGTTGAAGTAATTTCCTGATGGCCCAGAAGAGAAGGCCATGTAATGGGCGGAAGCCATAAAACCAGGAGCTTTGGACAAACCTTTATCAGAGCCGAATGCGCTTTCCAATGCAGCAAACAACATCACCTGGAACGAGGTACCATAGTTCCAGTAACCTGGTCCTTCGGGATAATTTCCATCTGGTGCATAAGCCTGTAATGGTAAAACATTGGATTTTAAAGCCCGTTCAATAATGGCTACCGACTGCTCTTTTTCATCTTCTAAAATGGCCAGGGCCCCGTACACCAGGCCAGCATTACAAACAGAGTTCCAGTTGTTGTTTCTTTCCAAAAACCAGGCATCTTCTTTTACGTAGGAAGGGGCAAAGGCTTTTTCCAGAATCGCTTTGCGCACATTTTTTTTCGTACTTTCCTTTAAATCACTGTATAACCAGTCATACGCTAAAGAAACAGCCATACACATTTCCCCTACGTCTAAAAAATGTGAAGGATTCCAACTTTCAAAATCACAAATGGCATTGAGCTCTGTTTCCGCCCTGTTCAGGTATTTGATATCTTTTGATATCCGGTAACTGTAAGACAGATAATATAACCTTGTAAGTGCTTTTCTGGAAACTGCCAGCAGTCTTTTACCATCTTTTTTAAACACCAAAGGCTTTTCAGAAAGCAGTTGATCTGCCACCTGCCTGATATAGGTATCTACGATTTTAAACTCCGGATTTCTTTGGATCGATGCTTTTAAAGCATTTTCTTCTCCTTTGACCAGTAAAAGCCTGGGATGTTCCGTTATTTGGGAATAATTATAAGAAGGTATAATACCTGCATTTTGCGCCTTTACCTGAACACAATAAATAAGGGCTAAGCTTACAAAAAGTATTTTTAAAATGTCTTTAACTTTCATTTCTATGTTTTCTTGACCAACTGTTTACCAACCTAACCTTTGTTTTAGCTTGGTATTGATTAATGTTTCTTGCAGTGGATAAGGTAAAAGTAAGTGTTTTGTCCTGTTAAAATTATTTCCCGGTTCTAAATAAGTTTGGTGATATTGATCGTTGGCCAGAAAAAGCGGGTTGTTCTTTATTTTTTGATTGGTTGCTTTCAGTTTATCTTCCAATAAATTCCAGCGGATCAGGTCTTGCTTACGAAGTCCTTCAAAGCATAATTCCCTCAATCTTTCATCTACAAGCTCATTAAAAAAGTCAGTATGGTTTAAACTGCCGGTATAAGGTTCTAATCCGGCTCTTTCTCTCACCACATTAAGACTGTTTACCGCCGCCGAATTTGCGGCATTAGTTCCAAACCTTCCGCCAATAATGGCCTCTGCATGCATGAGCAATACATCAGAATACCTCAATATCGGGAAATTTATACTGGTATAGTTAGGGTCTGTATCTGAGCCTGTAGTATTGTTTAGAATCGTATAGTTAGCATTGGTCACACTAACTTTAGTTTTTAACTCCTCAAGGTTTGCAGGTTCCCATCTTCTGAATTTTCCAATACCATATTCGAAATGTAAGGGATTATTGAACATGTAATTCATAGTGTAAAGCTGTGTTGAAGTGGAATATTTGTTCCGGTATCCCGCTATGCTCCACTCTCTTCTGGCATCGCCCATTGAATAGGCATCGTATACCGGTAGCGCAACATTGATATTGGCAAAGCCTCTTGGAATAGTTGACGTTCCCACGAACTCAACACCATTGATATTGCCCAGCCTGCCGCTAACGGCTATTCCCATGCTGTATAAATTGCCGAAAGAAATTTCAAACAAGCTTTCCTTTAAATCATATTTGTCCTGTAAATAAGTTAAGAAGTGTGTTCGGTAGCTTTTGCTGTCGGTAGCATAGGGAACAATCCGGTGCCAGCCATCATTGATTATGATTTCACATTGTGCCTTGGCCTTTTCAAAATATTGCTGAGGATTTTCAAAATAACAGTTCGCGTCGCTGGGAGATAAATAAGGCTGGTAACCCCCCATTTTTAAATAAAGACGGGCTAGCAAGCCATGTGCAGCCATCTTGTTTGGTTCACCTGGTATATAGCTGGGGCTATTGGCATGTTCCAAATGTTCGGCGGCGAATAAATAATCCTGCTCTGCCTGTTTATAAACATCCAGAGCAGGAGAAGGAGGAACATTGTTATCTTCCTGGGATGTACTTGGCGTTAACCTTAGTGGTACCGGCCCAAACCAGCTGGCCAGGTTATAATAACTGAAAGCCCTCATAAAGCGGGCTTTCGCCAGAAGATTATTGTATTGCTCGGTAGCAAACAATTCCTTTTTTAAATTTTTTTCAAACTGGTTGACCAGCTGAATGCAGGTATAGAACTTTAACCAGGCATTTTTGATTTCATCACTTGAAGATGTATAAGCGTATTTTGCCGCATTCCAGTTCGGGGAAGGGTCGTTTGTATAGGTTTCATCTGTCCCCGCTTCTAAGGTGACATTGAATTTATATCCATATAAATCTTCTTTAGACAGCTGGCTATAAATTCCCGACAGGGCTAAATTGGCCTCCTCTTTAGAAGCGTAAAAGGTTTCCTCTTTCCAGGACGACTCTGGGTCCAGCTCCAGGAATTTATTACAGCCACTTAAAGTAAAAATTACTAGAAAAGCTATGGTGATATATGTATTGCCCTTTTTCATCAGTCTATATTTTATTTTTAAAGGTTCTAAAATGTAAAGTCTATTCCGCCTGATATGGTCACACTTTGCGGGTATGCGGAATAATCCAATCCGGGGGTTAGGGCCCCGTATCTTCCTACAGATACATCCGGATCATAACCGGTATACTTGGTCCAGGTATAAAGATTCTGAGCAGAAAGCGAGAGCCTGCACTTCTTAATACTAAATTTCTTTAACAACTGACTGGAGAAGTTATAGCCCAGTGCTGCCGTTTTAAGTTTTAAATAAGAACCATCTTCTATATGACGTGAATCTAATTTGTAACCAAAAGGAGTCAGCAAATTTACACCGTCGTATCTCATGCCACCGATGTTTGTTTCCGGGTTAGTGGGCGTCCAGATTTTGTTAAGTGACTTTAGTCCATTTCTGTTGGTCTGATAAATGCTGCCGAATTCTGATGCATTGCCGTTCAGGATGTCGAAATCGTACGACCATTGAAGTAGGAACTGAAAATCAAAAGATTTGTACCTGAAATTATTGAATAAGCCGCCTGTATGTTTTGGGTAAGGGTTTCCAATAATTTTTCTGTCGCTCTGATTGATTACACCATCGTTATTCAAGTCCTTAAATTTTACCATGCCGGGTCTCATCACCGTTCTGTAAGTAGGTTGGCCGTCTTTCAGCTGATAAGAACCATTTGTCAGTACAAAATCATCCACCTGGTAAATGCCGTCAAATTCAAGACCATACATCATACCTACAGGCTGCCCCACTCTTGTTACGTATTGATATTCGGATTGCATAAACTGCAGATCCCATTGTGGATCGGTCAGGATTTCATTCTGACCACTATTTAACCGGAGGGTTTTGGTTTTGTTAAACGCGATGTTGAAATTGGTAGTCCAGCTGAAGTTCTTGTTCCTGAAATTTTGCGAGTTAAAAGTAAACTCGAATCCTCTGTTAGAAACTGCGCCAACGTTTTGTTGCACCTTATCGAAACCGGTACTTAGGGCCATGTCAGCATTTAATAATAAATCCCGGGTGTTTTTATTGTAATAATCAGCAGCGATGCTGAATCTTTTAGACAGTTCTAAATCCAGCCCAATATTGGTTTGGGCAGTGGTTTCCCAGCGCAGATCCGGTACGGCCATATTACTTTGGTAAGCACCTGGTGAAAAGTTCTGGTCTACACCCAAGATATATCCGCTTGATGAGTTTACAGAAAACAAGTTATAAGCATCAAAGTCGCCGATACGGTTATTTCCGGTTACGCCCCAGCCGCCCCTCAGCTTCAGATCCGTAATCAGCTCGCTGGATTTAAGGAAATCCTCTTCCGACAGTTTCCAGGCCAGGGAGAAGGAGGGGAAGTATCCCCACCTGTTTTCTTTTCTGAACTTTGATGATCCATCTGTTCTAAAATTAACTGTTGCCAAGTAACGATCGTTGTACGTATAATTTATCCTTCCAAAGAATGACAACAAGGCATTTTTAGAATATAAGGTCTGTGCGATGGTAGCAGTGGTTGCAATGCCCAGGTTGTGTATGCCAAATTGGTCTGTTGGCAAGTTTGTATTGCTCAGTTGCGAAAATTCATAAGCTCTGTACTGCGCTTCAAACCCTAGAAGTGCACCGTAAGCATGTTTATCCTTTTGATCTTTAAACCTTAAAGTGTTGGAAGTAGACAGGGTATTGAATCTTTTGTCTGTAATGGTGCCATTTATTCCCCTGTTTGTCCTGGTGGCTTCCTGTGTGTCTTTTTTATAGAAGATGTCATTTTCTGTAATCGATGTTCTATAGTTTCCACTAACACTCAGGTCAAATTTCTTTAAGAAGTTATAGTTAAATCCTAAAGTTCCGGAAAGGACATCATCCACACGCTTGCGTTCTGTATTTTTTAATGTTTTTACGGGATCATACAAGTATGGGTCCTGATCTGCGATGGCACTTTCTTCATTTGCATTCCAATTTACAGGACTTACAGGTCTGAAAGAAATGGCATCTCTGATCACACTGTTCCTGGTATTGCCGGCAACTTCCATTCCATTGTAGTTGATGTAACTATACTCAACCTGTCCGTTAACTTCAAAATTATTAATTACTTTATGGGTAAATTTCAATCTGTTGTTGATCTTTTTAAAATCGGTAGTAATCAAAGTTCCTTCCTGATTTAAATAATTTCCGCTATACAACAAAGTTGTATTTTTATTGCCTGCTCTCAACGAAATTGTATGGTTGTTGGTCTGTGCGGTCTGAAAAATTTCGTCCTGCCAGTTCGTTCCTTTCTCATTTCTATACAGTTCAGGGTCTATCCAGTTGGCGGTAAACATCGCTACATTTTGTCCGGGGGCATAACTGTCATTTGCGTAGGCTATTTTTTGCTGATATTTTACATATTCATAAGGATTTAATACCTCCAATCGGTTGGGAATGAACTGAACCCAGGCTGAAGAGGTAACATTGATGTCTGTTTTTCCGTCATTACGTCCACCTATGGTAGTGATAACCACCACTCCATTGGCTCCTCTGGACCCATAAATAGCTGTTGCAGAGGCGTCTTTCAAAATGTCAAAACTCTTAATGTCACGGGTATTGATACTGGATGGATCAAAATCTTCAAGCGGAACGCCATCTACCACATACAGCGGAGAGTTGTCGCCTGTTATGGAGTTCCCTCCTCTGATGATGATGTTAAGAGGACTGCCAGGTGTTCCGTCTTTAGAAGTAACCTGTACGCCAGCAACTCTTCCGGCCAGGGCCTGGTCAAAGTTTGCTGTGGCAGTTGCTGCAAGCTCTTTCGGATCTATGACGGCAACTGAACCGGTTAGGTCTCTTTTTCTGACCACATCATAGCCAATTACTACTACCTCAGATAGTCTGAGGTCGTCCGCTTTAAGGATAACATTAATGGTTTGCTGCTCCAGTACCATTTTTTCAATAGTTTGAAATCCCATGTAGGAGAAAACAAGTACGTCAGATGGTTTCACTTGTTCGATGGTAAAATTTCCGTTCGCATTTGTTGCTGTTCCTTTTGTGCTGCCCTTCACCGCAACATTAACTCCGGCCATTGGCATTCCGCTGGAATTTTTAACATTACCCTTGATAGTTTTTTGAGCAAGGGCAGGCAATGCTGCAGTGAAAATCAAGAACAATAATAATTTGGTTAGTTTCATAATTTAAAATGAGATTTTATTGAAATCTATAGTTTCTTCTATAACATTAATACGTTTATTCGACTGCCTTGAAATTAAAGTCCGACAGGAAATATATGCCACCTCTTCCAGGTACAGCTGTGGTGTTCAATAACCTGCCTTCAAAATAAGAGGCTACTTTAAATGCAACAGTAAACTTTGAACTGATCTGGGGGGCTGAAATGTCATAAGTGCACTTTACCCATTTGTTGTAAAACGTTCCAAGAGCAGGTCTCTTTTTATTATCAGGGTTAGCACCAGCCTGATCTCCTGGATATGGTGTTCCGATAAATTCTGCTCCCCAGGGCGCACCGGTCGAATTACTTCCGTTTACACCTAATGATTTTTGACATTTAATAGAGGTGTTGACCTTTGTCCATGTACCATTCAGCCATTTACCGCTTGTATCCTGGATATCACCGCCTGTGTAATCTGTAGAGATATATACTTCCAAATCTGTAGGTGTTCGCCCGTCTGCCATGTAGGTTTGAAATGCCGGCTGATAATAATAATTGAAAGAAAGCTTATAGCCATATTGAAAGGGTGTTAAGTCTTGTGTTGGCATCACCATCCATGTATTGGTTGGTTCTGTCTGGTTAGACGCATTGTGGGTTTGTGTCTCCAGAATCGTCTGTGCAGTATTAACCTCAGGTCTTTCTTCAGGTTTTAAGAAAAATGAACCTGTCGAATTAGCCCTCACCCCCCAGATTCTGGTGGCCAGGCCAATGTTGTCTGTTTGTACGGTATAGCCTTCGCCGCCGGTAGGTAAAGCCACAGCAGTTTTTAAAGTTGGGTAGAAGAAGTAAATAGTTTCAACAGGCATTATTTCTGGCTTGTCGGTGATGACTACTGTTATTTTATTTTCAAAAGAGACAACTTCTTTACTGATGTTGCTGATGACCTTAATCACCGGGTTCAATGTTTCACGTGTACGATATATATAGTTAGGTGCAATAGCAATTACGCCTGTTTCTTTGACAATAGTCAGTTTATCAGAATAATTGCCCAGTTCGAAAGAAACGTCGGGATTGGAACCTGGCAGTAATGGTGCTGTTGTTTTGCTGCTGGCATTACCATAAACCAGGTTTTGATTTTTTGGAGAGTAAACCATATTGGTGGGCAACAGTGGCGCAATGTGGAGTTGAAAAGCTTTTTCAAATACCGTTGAATAGGTCTGCCCCTCAGTTGTTGTAGTTACTTTAATGTTAAAGTAATAATCACCAACGCCAAAGTTATGTCCGGCGGCAACAGATATCACGCCGTTGTTTGCGGAGTTTGTCCCCTTTACCGGGCTCTCTGCTTCGATACTTTTTCCTATCGTCACATATTGTAAGTAGGACTCATCCAACAATGTGCCATCACTTTTCTGTATACTGATCAATTCAAAGTTTGGAAGAAGTCCTCCGGTCTGAACAGTAGGGGCCGTCGTTATAACCGCTTTACCTTCTCTCGCATCTGCGATACTAATGTATTTCAGGTTTGAAGGGTTCGTAACATTCACCAGATCGGATTTGATGGAATCCTTACAGCCTGTTGTTGCCGCATAGCAAAACAGTAATAAAAGTAGCTTTTTACTTTGCATAATTGTATACTCGTTTAAAAGGAAAGAAACTTAGTGCAGTTTTTTGGTTTATATATGGTTTTGAGGCGGTTGTTTGACAAATATCAAAAAATAGCCTGCTTTATCAAGGGGGCAAAGTAACTTAATTAAGGGGGTATTTAGTGTATCAGGTCTTGATCACCAAGATTGGCCTGAGGTTGAACTGCATTGGTTCCTAGCTTTATATTGTGCTGGGAAACGGACATTTTGTACCTACTATTCAGACGATTTACCCCCGCTGCCCGAATGGAGAAAATTTTACATTGCCAGCATGATTGCCTAACCAAAAACTACAACCATGAGCAATGATATTAACAACATCCAGTGGATAAGACTGTTCGCAACAATTATTTTATTTTTTTTCACTTGTGCAGGTTATGCCCAGAATAGCAACACCATTCTTCTGGTTCCTTCACCTACCGGTTCTGAAGCTGACAACAAGTATACAGACTCCTCTATATTTTTTATCAATGCTGCCGGTGCTGTTTCGTATTATAACAGCAATGCCAGTGATGACTGGACGGTAACCGGAACTACCGTTACAGCCACGGGGGCTTTGAATAAAACATTTACCATAACTTTTGGTGGTATGCACAGTGTAAAGACCACAGAAGGCAACAACTTTGGTGAAATGATATCCGCTGCTGGAATAGATCGGGCTAGTAATGGAGCACTGGGTATCCGTGGTGGCATAAGTAACGGAATTGATCCAAATGAAGGTTTCTATTTTGGCTTAGACCTAACCAACTTAAGTTCTACAGCGGCCATTCAGATTACAAAAATTGGTGTAACAGATTTGTCTGCAATCAATGAAACGGGTATGGTAGTGAGTAGAATGAATCCTTTAAAACGGCTCGTTTTTGGGAATGCCGGATTCCCAGGGGTCAATTACCAGCTTAGCGGTGGGGCGGGCATAATTGATGTGTCTGCTTTTAACCTGTACCTTACCGGCGGACAGGTCAATAATGCCATGCTATCGGTATTCAACAATGGGGCAGCGGCCAGCGGTTTCAGGATCACACAAATAGAACTTAAAGTACTAACCAATATTTTTAATCCCCAGCAGGTAACCAATATTGCCCATCCCAGGTTGTTGCTGAAACAAGGTCAGCAAGTCGCAATTCAAACTTTAATAGCGCAGTCGGCAGATTTCAATGCGGTACATAGTTACATTCTTGAACAGGCTGATACTTTCCTGATTGCGCCTGCTTTGGTGTACAATGCTACTAACGGCAGAATGCTGGAAACTGCCAGGGTTGCCATTAAGCAAATCTTCTATCTGTCGTATGCCTATCGGATGACCAATCAATCGTCGTACTTAACAAGGGCTGAACAGGTCATGAATACGGTTTGTGATTTTCCGGACTGGGTAACTTATACTCTAGATGTTGCCGAAATGTGTTTTGGTGTATCTATTGGCTACGATTGGCTTTACAATGGTTTATCGGCAACCACCAGGCAAAAGGCGAGGGAAAAGATTTTGAACTATGCCTTTCTTACTCAAAAAACAAAACCTTTCTGGGATTATACTTCCAATTGGAACCAGGTAGGAATAGGCGGTCTGGCTTTTGGTGCCTTAGCCATTCTGGGTGATGGAACTGCACAGATGGATCAGGAAGCGAAATATATACTGAACAATATACTTGTTAAAAATCCCAATTCTATGGAGACTTATGCCAATGGGAACTATCAGGAAGGGGCGATGTATTGGTCTTATGGCACTACTTACGAGGTATTGATGTTATCTGCTTTAGAAGAAATATTTGGGCAGAGCCATGAAGGCGTGAAGAGGCTTACTTATACGCCCGGTTTTTTAGAGTCGGCAAGATATATGCAGTTCATTACCGGAACATCGTCCTTATACTTCAATTATAGTGATTGTACAGAAAAACGTACTCCACTTCCTGCTGCCCTATGGATGGCGAAAAAGCTGAACAATACCGATGTATTATCCCTTGAAAAGGAACTCCTGCAAAACGGTAAATATGCCAGTAATTATTCAGAGGATTCAAGATTTTTACCCATAGCATTGATTTATGGAAAAGATGTGAACATGGGGAACCTGCAACCTCCGCAGCAAAAACTGTGGAATGGCTATGGCGAACAGCCGGTGGTTCTGGTGCGTACAGACTGGCAGGGGGCCAATGGTAAATACATGGGTGTAAAAGGGGGTACACCGAACTACAGTCATGCGCATATGGATGGAGGATCTTTTGCCTACGACTCGCAAGGATTACGCTGGGCAGTGGATTTTGGGAAGGAAGATTATGATGCCATCAATGCAGGTATATCACCGGCAGGTGCTTTAAATGACTTTTCTCAGAGTTCTGCCAGATGGAATATATTTAAAGTGAGTAACTTAAACCACAATACCATATCGATTAAAAAAGCTTCTGAAAGCAATTGGCAGCACCACAAAACCAGTGGCAGTGCGGCTGTGACGGAGATTTATGACAGCAATGCTAAAAGAGGCGCAAAGCTGGATTTAAAACCATTGATTGGCTTAAATAATGAGTTGGATGCAGCGCAAAGGAGCATCTACATGGTGGATGAAGCTTACCTGGAGGTTAAGGACTATATCGATAATGGTGCACAGGCCATAAACCTTTACTGGAATATGGCAACCACAGCTGTAGTTGATAGCCTGAGTGCATCCAAACTAAAACTTACCCAAGGAGGTAGAACTACGGTACTGGAAATTGTATCCTCAAATCCTGCAGTAACTTTTATCCTAAAGAAAGCTAGGTCTACAGATCCGGTGACTTATTATCCAGCGGCTACTTATGAAAGGAAAAACCCGGGAACGGTAATGATTGGGTTTGAAGCTGCAATTCCCGCAAATGAGGTGGTCACCTTTACCATAACGCTAAAAGATGGGGCCGAAGTACCGCCTTCTGCAGTAATGCCGGTTAATTATGTGTTGCTGGAACTGCCGGCCCCTAATACAGGACTGGAGGGTAATACTTTATACAGTGATGCTTCTGAATTCCATGTAAATGGAGCGGGAAAGGTAAGCATAGGAGGAATCGCGTCTGAATATGCCTGGAATGTATATGGAGACACCAATGTGGACAGTATCCTGAATAAAAATTTCTTTTTTAAGTGGCAGGGCATGAACAGTACCAATACCACAGCAGGGATTAACTATGGCAATTTGTTAACTCAGGCTGGTATAGACAGAAGCGAAAATGGAGAGCTTGGTGTAAGAGGAGGTGCCAGTAATGGCATAGATATCAATGAAGGTTTCAGATTTGGGTTTGATGCCACAAGGCTACCGGATAATGTGTCACTTCAGTTGGTAAAAGTAGGGGTTAATTTTGTAAGCGGATCAAGGTCAGGTATGCTGGTGAACAGGAATGACACGAATAAACAAAAATCATTCGGAGGAAGTGCTACATCATCAACAATTGTTCTTCCTACCGGATCAGGGTTTGTTGATGTTGAAGACCTGAACATGGTAGTGGAGGGAGGGGAAACAGATTACGATCTGGCATCACTATTCAATACGGGCGGCTCTGGTAGTTTCAGGATCAATAAACTGGTATTCAAAATCCTCAGTGACGGCGCAAGCCCTTTAATGGCACAGCCGCTAATGCAGGTCCAGCCACAACAGCTACCAGAGAAAGACAAAAAGAACATCAGCATTTATCCCAACCCTTTTACAAAAAATATTACACTTAAAAGCGTAGGCCGGGCATTTGAAGACATCAGGGTTAGGTTGTATACCAGCTGGGGAACCCCTGTGCTTAACCATAGTTACCATTTATTGTCAGACCAGGAAGAAATCAAACTGGATTTACAACAGCTAAAATCGGGCATTTACCTGATTCAGGTACTAAACAATACCGGAACAATAATTACAAAAAGAATAATCAAAGAATAAAAATCAATCGCCCAGTAAATTATTTCTACAAAACAAAATCATAATGAACATTATCAAGTCAAGTCCTTTATTTATTCTCTTAACCATTTTAAGCTGTAAATCTCAAACTGATAGCGTAGCACGACTGACAAAGAGTGAACAGCAACTTACGGAATTGCGCATACTTTCAATGAAACAACATAAGAACCCCAGAAGTATTAATGCAAAAGGACAGGTTCGCTGGACAGAGTCTCCCTATGATTGGACTGAGGGCTTCTGGCCTGGAACATGCTGGATGTTATATGAAAACACAAAGGATGAACAATGGAAGGAGGCGGCTATTGCCACACAACATTTATTTGAGCAGCACAAGCTTTTGACGAACGACCATGACCTTGGTTTCATATTTAACAATTCATTTGGAAAAGCTTACCGAATAACGGGTGATACACGGTATAAGCAGGTTTTGATTGACGCTGCAAAATCTTTAAGTACACGTTTTAATAAAAATGTTGGCTGTATTAAAAGCTGGGACGTTATAGGTAACTGGCAAGCGAAAAGGGGTTGGAAATTTCCTGTCATTATTGATAACCTGATGAACCTGGAAATGTTATTTGAAGTATCGGATATAACAGGGGATAGCATGTACAGAGCGATTGCGATTGCACATGCAAATACGACGATGAGAAATCATTTCAGACCGGACGGTAGTTCTTATCATGTATTGGATTATAACCCGGAAACCGGTGAGCTTGTGAGTAAAGTTACCGCCCAGGGTTTTGCGGATGAAAGTGCCTGGGCCAGGGGACAAGCCTGGGGATTATACGCATATACCATGTGCTATCGATACACGAAGGATAAAAAATACCTTGATTTTGCGGAAAAGATCGCAAACTTTATTCTAAATCATCCCAACTATCCACAGGATGGGGTTCCTTATTGGGATTTTAATGCGCCGACTATTCCGGATGCGCCAAGGGATGCTTCTTCGGCAGCTATTATCGCATCTGCACTGCTAGAATTAAACAGATATACCGGGGACAAGTACATCAACAATGCTCAACGCATTTTAAATTCGCTGGCAAGCGATGCCTACACTGCAAAAAAAGGTGAGAATGCCCATTTTGTTTTGATGCATAGTGTTGGTAGTTTGCCGCATGGAAACGAAATAGATGTACCGCTGAATTATACAGATTACTATTATCTGGAAGCACTTTCACGTTTAAAAGAAAGAGGTTTATGACAATCGCAGCTGCGATAAATCTAACCGAAGTTTTTTTTTAGATTTGGTTATTAACCCTTTAAACGAATGAAAGTTTATTTCTTTTTTTGTGCCTTTCTTTTATTTGGATATTCCCAGTTCGCATTATCCCAAAATCTGGAAGGCATGCCTGAAGATTTTAAATTTCAGCACTTTACACCAGCCAATGGGTTGTCGCAAAGATCTGTGATGGCTATTTTGCAAGATAAAAAGGGGTATTTATGGTTTGGAACAAGAGACGGACTTAACCGCTTTGATGGCAATAAGTTTATTGTTTACCGGCATAAGCTGACTGATCCGAAAAGTTTAAGCAACAATAATATTCATTCTATTTATGAAGATAGCCATGGTAGTTTATGGGTAGGCACTCAGATAGGTTTAAATAAATATGATCCCAAAACTGATGGTTTTGTCCGGTATAAACAGGCTGATGCCCCGCATACGATTTCAGACAATGTTATCCGGGGAATTATACAGATCACACATGATCTGTTATGGGCGGCTACGGATAATGGCATCATTCAGATAAATATCAAGACGGATAAAATTCAGAGAATAAAGAAAGTAGCTGGCAATTCCAATTCTTTAAGTGACGATAAAATCAGGTACTTTCTAAAAACTAAGGACGGGAACATCTGGATCTGTAACACGCGGTACATTGATGTGTATGATCCGCAGAAAAGAATGTTTAAGCGGATTGATTATCCAAAAAAAAATAGCAACAGTACACATCTCAACGATCTTCCGACGTTGTTTGTAGATCATAAAAATTCAATGTGGCTGGGATATGAACAGGGACTGGCCATATATGATCCCCGGAAAGGAGTTTTTTTGGATTTTGAGTTTAACCATAAAAAGGCGGTTGCAGCAGCTGTTCGAAGTATTTGTGAAGACCTGAGCGGCAGTTTGTGGATAGGAAGTTATTCGGGGCTTTACATATTGAATCCTGAACGTTCTGATTTGAAACATATTGTGCATGATGAGGATAATTCAACCAGTTTAAGCCAAAACTCTATCTATAAAATTATTCGTGATTCCAGAGGGGATATGTGGCTGGGAACTTGGGCCGATGGCCTTAATTATTACAACAGGGATAACAGTGCTTTCAAAAATATTTCATTCGGTAATACGAGCAGTAAATTAAATTATAAGGTAGTAAGCGGACTGGCAGAAGATTTGAACGGGAATTTGTGGATCGGTACGGAAGGAGGTGGTTTAAACTTCTACGATAGAAAAACAAAGAAGATCAGCTATTATAAAAATAACCCCAATGATAAAAGCAGTTTAAGTGCCAATAACGTAAAATCGGTAATTATTGACCGGAACGGACTGATCTGGATTGGAATTCATGATGGTGGATTGAATGTACTGGATCCAAAACAATTGCCGTTTAAGTTTCAACAAATTGATTTTACAGAAAAGAATAATATTTCCCTGAAAGCTTATAAGGTGTTGACGCTTTTAGAAGATAAGCATGGAAATATCTGGATCGGAACATTAACGGGAGGATTGATTTTTTATGACGTAAAAAACAAACGGTTATCAAGAATTGATAAGGAGATCAGGACGATTATGAGCATTGTACAAACACGGGACCCGGATGTATTACTGATAGGCGGCGATAATGGACTTGAATCGATAAATACAAAGATAGGAAGGATCAGTAAAATACCGCTTAAAAAGTCTTCAGAAGGAGATTCTCAGCCTTATGTAAACTGTATTTTTATTGATAATTTTAATAATTACTGGATAGGAACTGAAGGACAGGGCGTATTTATGTACGATCCCAAACGGAAAAAGACTAAAGCTTATGCGGTAAAGGATGGCTTACCAAATGACATTATCTACGGCATCTTGTCTGACAATAACGGGAACATATGGATCAGTAGCAATAACGGAATCAGTCGCTTGAATATAGAGTCTAATAACATAAAAAACTACAATCAGTCTGATGGAATCCAGGGAAATGAATTTAATTATGGTTCATTCTTTAAAACCAGAGAGAAGGAACTTTTTTTTGGAGGAACAAATGGGCTGACCTATTTTGATCCGAATGACATTCGGAAAAACACTTTTGTACCCGCCATTGACATCAATAACATTGAAGTCAACAATATGCCTTATGCAAGAATAACTGATGCCATTTCCAGAATCAGCCTGAAGTATAATGAAAATAATTTCAGCATTGACTTTACTGCTTTAAGCTATATGTATCCGGAAAAAAATGAATTTGCATTTATATTGGAGGGAAATGATAAAAAATGGAATAATGTGGGGAACCAGCGGAAAGCAATTTATACGAATATCAAGGAAGGGGATTACGTATTTAGGGTAAAAGGTACTAATAATGATGGCGTTTGGAATGAAGTAGGGGATTCCATAAAGATTAGTGTGCTACCGGCACCATGGAAAACATGGTGGGCTTATCTATTTTATTTCGCATGTTGCACGGGTATATTTCTGTACATCAGGAAATTAACCTTATCGGGGATACGGGAAAGAAAAGAAAAAGAAAAATCAGAACAAATTAACCAGCTTAGGTTGAAATTATTTACGGATGTATCTCATGATTTCAGAACGCCACTAACGCTCATCATTGGCCCCCTTGAAAAAATGATTGGTAAAAATGGTGGAGATCATTACATCCGGAAGCAGCACGAAGTGATGTTGAAAAATGCAAGGATGTTGCTCCAATTGATCAACCAGATTTTAGATATCAGGAAAGTTGAGTCCGGGAAACTTGTGCTCCAGGCTTCGAAAAGTAACATCGTTCCCTTTATCGAAGAGGTCGGCAGGTCTTTTGATGCACTGGCGGAGAAAAAAAACATTAGCTATCGGGTTACGGCTAGTGATGAGGAAATCCAGGTATGGTTTGACCAGGTCAAGCTTAAAAATATCCTGTATAATTTATTGTCTAATGCTTTTAAATTTAGCCATGATTATGGAGAAATATCGGTACATATTTCCACCATTTCAAAAAAGCAGGGTTTAGCGTTAGTTGAATATGTTAAAATAAGTGTGGTAAATTTCGGTTACGTTATTCCTGAAGGGCAAATTGACCTTATTTTTGACCAGTTTTATCAGTTGGACAATGATAAAAAGAGTTTAGGCTCGGGGATTGGCCTGTCGTTAATCAAAAGGCTTACAGAACTTCATAAGGGCGAAATCTTTGTGAGCAGCTCTGCTGTTGGGGGCACAGATTTTAGTGTATTATTAAGGTTGGGAAATGGACATCTTTCTGAAAATGAATGTGTAGCTGAGGCTGAAGCCAGTGACGAACAGACTTTTTATATAGACAGAGATCCGGCAGTTGTCCGGCAGCAAATTGAAGAGCCGGAAGTACCTATGTCTATTGCTGGCTATAATGACGAACTTCAAAGTTTGTTGATTGTGGAGGACAACCTGGATCTTCAGCATTTCATTAAGCAGATCTTTGTGCATAAATACAATGTTTTTGTAGCTGAAAACGGAGAACAGGCAATAGAAATTGCTAATCAGAATGTTATTGATTTAATTATCAGCGATGTACATATGCCTGTGATGGATGGTTTTGAATTGTGTCATCATGTGAAAACTACGCTGATCATGAGCCATATTCCGGTTATTCTGCTTACAGCAAAAACATCTTATGTATACCAGGAAAAGGGATACGATACGGGAGCTGATGCTTACATTACCAAGCCATTTGATGCGAATATTCTTGAGGTCAGGGTGGATAATTTGCTGAAAACCAGATCGAATTTAATTCGTAAATTTAAAAAGGATGCCATTTTAGTACCTAAAGAACTGACGGCAACCTCGCCTGATGAAGTGTTTTTGGGAAGGGCTATTGCGGTAGTGGAGCAAAATATAGGAACTGAGGATTTTAACGCCAGTATGTTCATCAGCGAGATGAATATGAGCCGCACGGTAATTTACACGAAATTAAAGGTGCTGACGGGCCAGAATATTTCTACGTTTATCAGAACGATAAGGTTAAAGAAAGCGGGTCAGTTAATTATTCAGACAAGCATGAACATTTCTGAAATTGCGTATGAAGTTGGTTTCAATGATTTGAAATATTTCAGGGAATGTTTTAAGGATTTTTTCAAATTAACTCCTTCCGAATATAAAAGGAAACATATAAAGGATAATTTGTAATCACTACCAAATAAATCTTTTTATTATATTTTGTTGTACTGTTGTTATAGTGCTACAGATTTCTTCTACAGAGAAATTCAAAAAACCTTTATCCCTGTCTTTCCTCCTTACCAGAAACATCCTCACCACAGCCAAAAAGCATTTTTTAGAGCTTGATGTATAATGACACTCTGCTCTATCATCAAAATCGGAGAAGAACCACTTTCCCTGAAATATACAATTCTGATAGCAAATTTGGAATAGGGGGGCGGCTGGTGCCAGTCGAGTTGTTGCTTATGGCATCAATGATATGGTGTTGGACGTTTGGGGAAGCGTAGATAACTGGACGAGCAATGGACCGGTAATTTCTTAAGGACCAAGCGAAGTGGGATTTGTAAACTTTGGAATTGTAAAAAACTTTACTGTAAATGAACCTTTCCAACTTATGGTCTTGGGGCAAGAGAATAGAATCAATATGATGGTAAATTAGAAATCATTTCATTTCAATCTATCGAATCTTTTCGATATGTCTCTGTTGGTATCCAGTTAAGTAAAAGATAGGTGCATCAACAACGGTAAATTATCATCTGGCTTAGAACGCATCTTATTACTGGCAAGAGAATTCCGTAATCTAATGGAAACAAGTTGGGGAATCAACTTAGGGCTGGATAAAATGTGCTGCATTCAGGCATAGTGAGATTGCGACCATTTGCAAATGGTTTCTTAAGGGATTACTAGTCTATTGAAAACGCGATCAGCTTGCCTTGGAGCAATGACCCGGTAGAAGATAACCTGATAATGACCGCGGATTGCGCATTTAAACTGACACCCATCCGCACCATACTTTCCACGAAATATACACTACAACTGAATTATTTTATGTATTAAAAAATATATTCATTAATTTTATAAAGAGGGATTGTAATATTCATGAAAGCATATAGTAGATTTTCGGACACCGAACTTGCCGATTTGCTCAAATCAGGTGACCGTACCGCGTTTACGGAAATTTTTAATAGATATAACAGTCTCCTATACATCCATGCCTTTAAAAAATTTAACAATAAAGAGGAGGCACGGGATGCGGTACAGGAAGCCTTCGCTATGATTTGGGCAAAGAGGGAAACCCTGATGGTTAAAAGTAATTTGGTGGGATATCTGTATACCTGCGTACAACATAAAATCCTTGATCAGATTTCCCGTAATAAAACCGCTCGTAACTATTTGGCTTCATTACAAAACTTTATAGATGAAGTAAAAGAAGGTACAGATGATCTGATCCGGTTAAAACAATTATCAGCCATCATTGATCAGGAAATTAATGCTTTGCCGAATAAAATGCGAGAGATATTTGAACTAAGTAGAAAAAAGAACCTAAGCCACAAAGAAATTGCAGCTAAACTGAATATATCTGAGGAGACAGTAAAAAGCCAGGTTAAAAATGCGTTGAAAATACTGCGAGTTAAACTTGGTCTGTTTGTATATCTCATGTTTATGATTCGCTTTTAGATTATTTTTTTTCAATCTTTCTAACCCCTAAGCTATTGTTATCCGTCTTAGAACTAAATAAGACAAATTATCTACTATGCAACACGGGGAAGCAGAGGCGTTATTGAAGAAATACCAGAAAGGTAATGCTACAGAAGAGGAAATTAATTGTCTTTTACATTGGGTTCAGGGCTTTGATACAGGCAACCCTAAAAGTTTTACTGTAGAAGAACTGGAAGTCATTAAAGCTGAAATGTGGTTATATCTTGCTAAAGACGAGGTTTCAATTGAGAAAATTAGGCTTTGGCCTCGCATTATTGGTGTAGCTGCTGCGGTATCAGCAATTATTTTTGGTGTTTGGTATTATTCCCCTGATCTAATCGCTACTCGCAAACCGCAAGTTGTAACACAAACTGATATTGCTCCTGGAAGAACCGGTGCTACGCTTACATTAGCCAGTGGCAAAAAAATAAAATTAACCGATGTTGTTAACGGCGAAATTGCTAAGGAGGCGGGAGTTACAATTTCCAAAACTAACTCAGGGCAAATTGTTTACGAGATTAAAGATTCCGGAAACGCATTGAATAAAATAAACGAGCTTTCCACTGCCAGAGGAGAAACTTATCAAATACGTTTGCCCGATGGTACAAGTGTAATCCTTAACGCGGCTTCTTCTCTTAGATATCCTTCAAGCTTTTCAAAGATTGAAAAACGTGAAGTTATACTTAGTGGAGAAGCATACTTTGAAGTTGCCAAAAATAAACAGCAACCTTTTATTGTGAAGTCAAAAAGTCAGGAAATTCAAGTGTTGGGTACACATTTTAACGTTACCGCCTATCCGGAAGACCGTAACATAAAAACAACACTGCTGGAAGGTTCGGTGCGTATTGTTCAGCGGCCACTTTCAGGAACAAAAGAAAATACAGGTCAGATCTACAGGGTTTTAACACCTGGCGAACAATCTGTGTCAACCGGCGATGAAATCAGCATATCGGACGTAGACATTGATATTGCTGTAGCATGGAAAAATAATAAATTCATGTTCGACAGTCAGCCAATTTCTGAGATTATGGTCATGTTGGCACGTTGGTACGATGTTCAGGTTGTTTATGAGGGAAAGGTCCCTAAAGACAATTTTAGCGGTACCGTATCCAGGTATGAAAACATTTCAAAGGTCCTAAGTATATTGGAACGTGCCGGAGGTGTTCATTTTAAAATACAGGATAGAAAAATATATGTTTCTGAATAAAAATAGGAGCTAATAATTAAATATAAACTAAAACATTAACAGGATGGTAAAATTACGCTGAGAAAGTAATTGAAAAAACCAGCCACTTTTGCAAAGGGCTGGTCGGGTTTGGCAACAGCCAATAAAAATATATCAACTATTTGACCGCAGGTGCTTGAAGTTTCGAAGCAAGAAGCATGCTGCATAAAAACCAAACTAATGCTAATGTATAAAAAATATACAGGAAAACCAGGCAGGCCTGATTGGCTGTGCTGTAAAATTTTGCTAATTATGCGACTAACCACCGTACTGTTAATGGCATCTATGCTTCAGGTAAACGCATCTGGATTTGCACAAAAGATCAATCTCAGTAAAACCAACGTCCCGTTGAAAACAATCATCAAACACCTGAGGTTGCAATCAGGTTATGACTTTGTTTACAATAATAAAATTCTTGCCCATACCAAGCCCCTGAGTGTCAATTTCGAAAACATTGGGTTTATTGAAGCCTTAGATCAGGTTTTCGGGTCGCAGTCTTTGACTTATACGCTTGAAGATAAAATCGTTGTTGTAAGACTGAAACAACCTGCCGCTATTGTTAGATCGTCAGATACCTTTTCATCTATAAATATTAGAGGTAAGGTTGTTGACGATAACGGCAAGCCACTTCCGGGGATAACTGTTAAGGTAAAAGGAACCAACACCGGTACAATTACTGACGGGATAGGGGAGTTTGTAATCAATGTTACCGAAAAAAATAGCATCCTGATATTCTCTGCCACAGGATTTAAGATTAAAGAAGTTGAAACAGCAGGAAAAAATTCCATTAACGTGGTTATGTTTGAAGATATTTCGGTATTAAGCCAGGTTGTGATCACAGGTTACGGGGCTCAATCAAGGGAAACCTTAACAACTTCGATTTCCAAACTCGATGACCGGGTTTTAGAAAATGTGCCATACGCTAACGCGACGTCTGCATTACAGGGAAATATAGCCGGACTGACGGTCAAGACATCATCCGGACAGCCAGGGGCAAGTCCTAAAGTTGTGCTGCGGGGCGGGATTTCCATAGCAAATCCTGATGGGGCCAATCCCCTGTACAGTATTGACGGTGTGATAAGGGACAATATGAACGATATCAATCCTGAAGACATAGCATCCATTCAGGTTTTAAAAGACGCTGCCGCAACATCCATTTATGGCGCACGCGGTTCAAATGGGGTAATTCTTGTTACGACCAAATCAGGAAAAGCAGGAGCGTCAAAAATCTCCTATAGCTATGACCTCACATCGTCCCACCTTATCCGGGACTACGAATTTTTGAATGCAAGGGACTATATCTATTTTGCCCGCCTCGGAATTCTTGCCACAGCTAGAAAAATACCTGCAAGGGTAAGTCTTTTATCGGTCGCCGGCAGTGGGGGTACAGGGAATGATCTGACCAACAGCACATTGTATACTACTCAATACCTTACAGCTCAGAACCAGCATAAACTGAGCGAAGGCTGGGAGTCTATGGTTGACCCGGTAGATCCGTCGAAAACCATTATTTTTAAGGACACCGATTTTCAGGAAGCGCTCTACCGTACCGGCATTGCCCACAATCACTACATTACTGCTTCAGGGGGAACGGACAAGGCTACTTTCAATGCAGGTCTGGGCTATAACAGTACTGACGGGATTGCGATAACAACAAAATTCAGACGGCTTTCTGTAAATATGAACGGCAACCTTCAGCTCAAGGACAATGTATCAGTTTTTGGAAGATTGTTGTATACAAATACGGGCAACAATGCAGTAAACAGCGAATCCATACAGTTTGGAAGAAATACTTTATTGCCAAGAACGGCCAAGTTTATATTTGAAGATGGCTCCATCGCCCCCGGACGGTCTGAAGACCTTGCTAACCCGGTATACCAGTTAGGGACCTTCGTCAATAAAAATGCACAAAATTTTACTACAATAGTACTTGGATCGAAATGGGCGATATTGCCGGGGTTGGTTTTTGAACCCCAAGTTTCTTATTATAACATTCAAAATGATGCACGTTCATTCAGAAAGGCCTTTCTGGCGGGAGTGAACCTGAATACCACAAGAAGTACCACAGGCGATTACGCCAAACAAACACAAACACAGGCAGATGCAGTCCTGACGTATAATAAATCATTCAAAAACCTGCATAATTTTGAGATAAAGGGTGGGTTTTCTTTTTTTGGTAAGGAAACTGCAACGATTGGAGCTACAGGCCAGGGCGCTTCGACTGATGTTGTGCCAACATTGAATTCTGCCGCTATAGCAACCGCGGTCAGGGGGCAGGAGGCCGAACAGGTCATTATCGGATATTTTTCAAGAGTAAATTATAATTACAATTCAAAATATTTACTTTCTTTCAATGCCCGGTATGACGGAGCTTCAAACCTGGGGGACAATTACAAATTCGGGTTTTTCCCCGGTGTGTCTCTGGGCTGGAATGTACATAAAGAAAACTTCTGGACGTCGGTTCCTGCTGCAATATCCAGTTTAAAGCTCAGGAGCAGTTATGGTGTCAATGGCAATATAAACGGGTTGGGGTTATACCAGGCCCAGGGCCAATACAGTGTAGGGCTACAATACGGCGGACTGGCAGGAATCCAGAATTCAACCATCGCTAACAATGAACTGAAATGGGAACAATCTAAAACTTTAGATGTCGGACTGGATCTTGGCTTGTTAAATAACCGCATTAGCTTGCTGTTTGATTATTACATAAGAAGAACGGACAATTTGCTGACCAGCTTCTCCCTGCCGCAATCAACTGGTTTTCAGAGCGTCTTAACAAATCTTGGCAGTTTGCAAAACAGAGGTTTCGAACTGGAGCTTACGGCCAGTCCGCTGCCTGTAGATGCAGCATTTCAATGGAGCGTTTCTTTTAATGCGGCCAAAGTCAAAAATAAAATTTTAAAGCTTCCAGACAATGGCGTGGAAAATAACAGGATTGGAGGATTTTATGTCTACGATCCAGCCAGGCAAGACTACGCCTGGCTGGGAGGACTCCAGGAGGGCGGTAGAATTGGTGATTATTATGCTTATAAACAAGCCAGCATTTACAGAACTGATGCCGAGGCTGCTGCGGGTCCCGTGGATATGCTCGTTGTCGGAACTGATAAAACCAAGTACGGAGGGGATGTAAACTGGGAGGATGTTGACGGAAACGGGATTATTGATGAAAGGGACAGGGTATATCTGGGCAATCAGTTTCCAACCTTAACAGGTGGATTTTCCAATTATTTTACTTATAAAAACATCAGCCTTTCCGTGCGAATGGATTATACTGCCGGCCATACCATAGTTAACGGGGTGCGGCTGTTTGGTATACAACAGGCTTCGGGCGACAACGGTTTATCGATTGATGTACTCCGGTCATGGCAGAATCCTGGAGATGTCACAGATATCCCTAAATATTATTATGCCGACCAGCAGGCACAACGTAACGTAGAAAGAGGGAATTCACAATTCTATGAGAAAGGTGACTATATTGCACTTAGAGAGGTAACCTTATCTTATAGCTTACCCCAGTCGGTTCTGCGGAAAATTAAATTAAACAATCTCAGGTTTAATATTACCGGGAATAATCTACATTATTTTACGAAGTTCAAAGGTATGATCCCTGAAGATGGGGGGTTGGATGTCGGGCGGTATCCTGTGGCCAGAAATTTCATATTCGGTGTAAATATTTCTATTTAATATCATTTAACATTCATTTATATGAAAAAGCTACATATTGCAATACTATTATATTTAATGGGGTCATTAACGTCGTGTAAAGAAGATTTACAGCTTACACCGATCAGCCAGATTTCAAATGCCTCATTCTGGAAAACCCTGGATGATGCAAAGGGGGCCCAGGTAGGGATGTATGTCAGGTTGCGCTCGCAAATGGCCTCGAACTATTATTTGCTGGGAGAGGCAAGAAGTGACGTTTTAGACAAAAGCATCGCCGGGGTAGGTAATTACATTTATTATTATCAGAATTCCTTAATTAAATCAACTCCCGGGCTCCCAACCTGGCAGGGCCTGTACACAGTAGTGCACGATGCGAATCTAATATTGAAATACATTCCTGATATCGCCATCAATTCAGTTTCGGCAAAAAATGAGATTTTAGCACAGGCATACGCCATGAGGGCATTCGTTTATTTCACTATGGTTAAAACCTGGGGAGACCTTCCATTGATTACCGAACCTACAGAATCATTCAATGCGGAGCGTATACAAAGGCCCCGTACCGACAAAGCGGAAATATTTAAGCTCATTAAAAATGATATCGAAGAAGCCTTAAGACTTTATCCCAATAACAACTATACTACCGGACGGTTTTTTTGGTCCAGGGCAGCTACCAATGCATTAAAAGCAGATGTGTATTTATGGACCGGTAAAATGCTCAATGGCGGAACAACAGACTTTAACATTGCGCTAACGGCAATTAATGATGCCGAAACCAGTGACGTGGCTTTACTTGAGCCATTTTCAAGTATTTTTGATTACGCAAACAAGGGCAATAAAGAAATCATGATGGCGACACGGTTCCAGGTCAGCGAATCTCCGGTCAATATCTACCAGGATATGTATATGTCCGCCACTTTTATGACCAACAACACCGATGCTGCTACCAAGGCTGCAATCGGTATATTTGGCGGGCAGCCCTATACTAATATTTCCAATACTGCCAGGCTTCAGTTTACTAATGACGATGTACGTAAAAATGCTTCGTTTATTGAGATTTACCTTAACGATGCCAATCATACCTATTACGGATCTGTTATCAGCAAGTTCAGAGGTACTGTTGTATCTGGTGTGAGACAGTTTCAGGATGACATCATCATTTACCGCTATGGCGATCTCATTTTGATGAAAGCTGAAGCAAAAAATGCACTGGGCCAGGATCCTTCGGCGGAAATCAATAAAATCAGGAAAAGGGCCTACGGGGCAAATTACAATGCGCACATTTTTATCAATGGTGCAAAAGAACAGAATGATGAGGCCATATTGACGGAGCGGCTTTTAGAACTTGTTTTTGAGGGTAAACGCTGGTGGGACCTTGTTCGTTTCGGAAAGGCTTTCGAAAAGATCCCCTCACTTCAAAGCCGGACCGGGCAAACTCATCTGTTGTTATTCCCTATTGCAGAAAGTACTTTAAGCCTGGAACCAAAGGTGACACCAAACCCCGGATACGAATAAGCAGCTGATCCTATTGGTTTTTTGCCCGGTTACTCCAAATTTCTTATATGCAGAAAATCCGGGGTCATATAAAAGCACTGAAACCCAGAAAATGTTATAAAACCAAACCCGATGAAATTTATGAAAATCAACCCTGTACTGCTATTGGTTATAGGGTTATTATTACAAAACAATGCCTTATGGGCACAGCCAGGAAAACAAGATCGTGTGAAATGGACCAAAGAAAAAGCAAAACAATGGTATACAAAACAAGGCTGGCTGGTAGGCGCCAATTTTATCCCAAGTACGGCAATCAACCAACTTGAAATGTGGCAGGCGGAATCTTTTGATACCCTGACGATCAACAGGGAACTCCAGTGGGCTGCGGCCATTGGCATGAACACCATGCGGGTGTATTTGCACGACCTGTTGTGGGAACAAGACGCAGCCGGCTTCTCCAAACGCATAGATACTTTCTTAAAGATTGCTGAAAAGCACCGCATAAAGCCGATGTTTGTGTTGTTCGATTCCTGCTGGGACCCTTTCCCAAAACTGGGAGCGCAGCCTAAGCCGCTTCCATATGTACATAACTCGGGATGGGTCCAGAGTCCGGGCTACGTGGCACTGAAAGATTCCAGCCATTACGCCCGGCTTGAAAGCTATGTAAAAGGCATCATCAAAAAATTTAGAAAGGATAAAAGGATACTGGCTTGGGACGTTTGGAATGAGCCCGATAACATGAACAAGTCTTCTTACCTGAAAAACGAGCTGGCAAATAAAACGGATTATGTCTTGCCTTTATTGCGGAAGACCTTTGCATGGGCGCGCTCGGTAAATCCGGACCAGCCACTAACATCAGGAGTATGGGCAGGAGATTGGTCGCCGGAAAGGATCAAAGCAATCGATAAACTGCAGCTGGAAGAATCCGATATCATTACGTTCCATAATTATGAAAGTGCTGAAGCATTTCAGAAATGCATCAAATGGCTGTTGCCCTATGGCAGGCCAGTGATATGTACCGAATATATGGCCAGGGGAAACCACAGTACATTTCAGGGCTCAATGCCAATAGCAAAAAAGTATAATGTCGGGGTAATCAACTGGGGTCTTGTTGACGGAAAGACCCAAACTAAATTTGCCTGGGACAGCTGGAACAAAAACTACACTGCAGACCCTGATATCTGGTTCCACGAGATCTTTCATCGTGACGGCAGTCCATACAGGCCAGAAGAAACCGCATTGATCAGGCAACTTACTTCAGCTCTGGGGAACATTAAATAATTGATTTAACTTAAAAATTGCATAATCATGAAAAATGAGACTTTTATTTGTTTAACTAAATACAGGAGTCTGGTTAAAAAAGCTGTATTGCCGGTGATGATAGGCATATCCTCTGTCAGCTGTAAGGATTTTGATAATCTGGAAGTAACATCGAAGGAAAACGCCGCATCAAGGTCTGCTGTGGCAGGCCAGGTCAGTTCAGGGTCGGATTTTACCATTGTCGTTTTGTCAGATACGCAGTATTATGTGGAAGGTACACCAGCTACTCCAAAGATAAACATGAATATGTACCTTGACCAGATACAATGGATCATTGACAACAAAACCACTGAAAATATCGCATATGTTGCACATGTTGGCGACATGACAGATAACGGGGACAACAGCAGTGTACAATGGCCCAACAATGCCAAAGCTTTATATAAACTGGATACGGCAGGCATTGCCTATGGTCCCTGCGTAGGTAACCATGACCAATATCCGAATGGATCGAATGCCGGAGGGGGGCCACTTACCAGTACAACCAATCAGTTCAATCAATATTTTGGCGTGGCGCATTTTACTGGAAAGCCTTGGTATGGAGGGAATTACGGGACCAATAACGATACCCATTATGACCTGTTCAGTGCAGGGGGCATTGATTTTATCGCCATCAGCATCGAATATGACCTGAATAACCAGCAATGGAATGCGGTTAATACCTGGGCTTATAACCTGCTGACTACCTACCCCTCCCGAAAAGCGATTGTTACTACCCATTTTGTTACCGGTGGCCATTCCCAATACGATTACAACAATGATTTTCATCCTTTTTCGGCGCAGGCGCAAGCAATCTATGACCGTCTGAAGAGCCTTCCGAATCTTTTTCTGTTTCTTGGAGGCCATGTGAACGGCGAGGGATACCGTCAGGATACTTACAATGGCAAGACAGTAAAAACGATGGTCTCTGACTACCAGTTTTATAAAGATCCCGATGGGGTGAGCAACGGAGGAAACGGGTATATGCGGCTGATAAAAATCTCTCCGGAAAACGATAAGGTCACAGTAAAAACTTATTCCCCTTATCTGGAGAACCGCAGCATCAGCCCCTTTTTCCTGACTGATGCCAACAGCCAGTTTGAGCTGCCTCTGTTCCATGATGAAAGGGCCAGTCGTACTTGTGACATTAACCAGGACGGAAAAACAGAACTCACGCTTTATAGCGGAGGGACCTGGAAGGTAGCCGGCATGAGTAATGCTACTTGGGGCGTGTCCAGCGATATTCCTGTCCCGGCAGATTATAATGGAGACGGGAAGGCCGAGATTACCAGCTTCCGACCTTCTACAGGCCAATGGATAGCACGGTCTGCTACCGGATCTGTATTATTTGACCATGCATGGGGTTCAATAAGCGGAGATACCCCTGTACCGGGGGATTATGATGCAGATGGCAGGGCCGATATTGCTGTATACAGACCATCTACGGGCGCATGGATAGGACGGGCCTATTCAGGAGGGACATTGTTCAATATCATCTGGGGAATTTCAACGGATATCCCTGTTCCTGGTGACTATGACGGAGACGGACGTATAGATATTGTGGTTTACAGGCGCAGCGCAGGAGCGTGGATCGCCAGGGACCCTTCCGATGGAAGTGTACTTTTTAACAGGACCTGGGGCGTTTCTACCGATATTCCAGTTCCGGGCGATTATAATGGTGACGGAAAAACAGATATTCTGGTTTTCAGGCCATCTACCCGCGAATGGATTGCCCGTAATCCTGCAAACGGAAGTGTGTTATTTAATATCGCATGGGGTAATTCCGGAGATATCCCGGCACCAGGAGATTATGATGGTGATGGCACAACAGATGTGGCGGTGTACAGGCCCTCTACCAATCAGCTGCTGATCAATGGCGGTGGTACCGTTACTTTAGGCGCATCAGGCGATAAGCTGGTCAACCTGCCGTATCACATCAGGAAATTTTTCTTTCCCTGATTGCAGCACAGATCTCCTTTCGAAAAACAACCAGCCACTTTTGCAAGGGGCTGGTTGCGTTTGGCAACAGCCAATAAAAATATATCAACTATTTGACCGCAGGTGCTTAAAGTTTCGAAGCAAGAAGCATGCTGCATAAAAACCAAACTAATGCTAATGTATAAAAAATATACAGAAAAACCGGGCAGGCCTGATCGGCTGTGCTGTAAAATTTTGCTAATTATGCGACTAACCACCGTACTGTTAATGGCCTCTATGCTTCAGGTAAACGCATCTGGATTTGCACAAAAGATCAACCTCAGTAAAACCAACGTCCCGTTGAAAACAATCATCAGACACCTGAGGTTGCAATCAGGGTACGACTTTGTTTACAACAATAAAATTCTTGCCCATACCAAGCCCCTGAGTGTCGATTTTAAAAATATCGGGTTTATTGAAGCCTTAGATCAGGTCTTCGGGTCGCAGTCTTTGACTTATACGCTTGAAGATAAAACCGTTGTTGTAAGACTGAAACAATCTGCCGCTATCGGCAAATTGTCTGATACTGATGCAAAATCAAGTACAAAACAAATAAAAGTAAGAGGAACGGTAACGGATACTTTAGATATCGCGTTGTCAGGTGTAGTTATTAAAATTAAGGGAAAATCAAATGCCGGGACTGCAACAGATGTAAACGGAAAATATGCAATAACTGCTGCCGGTACTGATACGCTGATTTTCAGTTATGTCGGTTTTGAGCATGCTGTAGTTGCGGTGAACGGCAAGGATGTTGTTAATGTGGTATTGAAGGAGCTCCCTTCTGCCCTTAAAGAACTGGTCATAGTTGGCTTCGGCACGCAAAAGAAGGTTACTGTGACCGGTGCAGTTTCACAAGTTTCGGCCAAAGACATACAGAAACAGCCCGTTGCAGCTATCAGCAATGCACTGGGTGGGTCTTTGCCGGGAATAATAACCCGGCAGTCATCGGGAGAACCAGGCGCAGACCAATCAACCATAGCCATCAGAGGGCTTGGGACCTGGGTAAATTCCAGGCCATTGGTACTGGTTGATGGTATTGAACGCACGCTGGATTGGGTCAACCCCACCGAGATCGAAAGCATTACCTTATTAAAAGACGCATCGGCTACAGCTGTGTATGGATTGAGGAGTGCAAATGGCGTAATTCTAATTACAACAAAAAGGGGAGCGGAAGGGAAACCAAGGGTCAGCTTTTTCTCGCAAAGCTCCATGACATCTTCACTGCGGGTGCCGGAATATATTGGCGGTTATGAATATGCATCCCTGGCCAATGAAGCCCTTAAAAATGACGGAAAGAACCCGGCATATACCGCAGAAGACCTGCAGAAGTATCAGGATGGTTCTGATCCCTGGTTTCATCCCAATGTAAACTGGATGGATGAGATACTGAATAAAAATGCATTTCAATACAACAATAATCTGAGTGTATCCGGTGGAAATAAAACCGCCAGGTATTACATGTCTTTAGGGGCGCTTGTACAGAACGGGGTATTTAAAGAAGATGACCTTCAGAAATTTAATACCAATGCCACCAACAAGAGATACAACTTCAGGGCAAATGTGGATGTAAACGTAAGTTCTGATATATCCCTGTTCTTAAGCGTAGGCTCTGTGCAGCAGGCCCGTAATTTTCCTGGTGTTACGGCAGATGGCATATTTAATGCGATCAAAACCGTTTCCCCGATATCCTTTCCAAAGGTAAATCCAGATGGATCAGTGGCAGGGAAAGACCTTTTGATCCCTAATCCTTATGGTTATGTAACCCAAAGCGGGTACAATTCTGAGACCAGGAATAATGTCCAGTCAATTTTTGAGGTGAAATGGAACCTGGGCAATTTATTGTTTACAGGTTTGTCAGCACGTATCAAATATTCTTACGACCACAACAACCAGTTCAGCAAAGACAGAATAAAGCCCTATGCCATCAAACAGTATACCGGTAAGGACAGCAACGGTGAAGACCAGTATATCACCTACAGGAACGAAGCCCCGCTTGGCTATGCGAACAGTTCTGCCGGTACAAGCAACCAGTGGATGGAAGCTGCGGTGAATTACGACCGGGCTTTTGGCAGAAATAACGTCAACGCCATGCTTATCCATACGATAAGTGAAAAAAATGTACTTATTACCTCTAACTCTATAGCTGCATTGCCATATAGGACAATGGGCTATGCAGCAAGAATGACCTATAATTTTGATGAGCGTTATCTTGCAGAGCTGAATGCAGGGTATATGGGCTCTGAAAATTTTATGAAAGGAAAACGGTTCGGGTTCTTCCCTTCAGTTTCTGTTGGCTGGGTACCCACACGCGAGAAATTCTGGAATGGTTCTTCTGCAATCAGCTTCATGAAGATCAGGGCCTCCTATGGCAAGGTGGGAAATGACCAGATTGGCGACAACAGGTTCTTGTTTTTGTCTACCATCAACAAGAACCAGGGCACTTTATTGCTGGGACAGTCGCAAGTTGGATATGTAGGTTACGGAGAAGGTAAAACAGGTTATGAAAATGTATCCTGGGAGTCGTCCAGAAAAGCAGATATCGGACTCGATCTTGAAATGTGGAATGGCAATTTTGTGCTGCAGGCAGATGTTTTCCATGAAAGGAGAACGGGTATCCTGATGCAAAGACAGCAAGTTCCTGCATATATTGGTTTTTTAAGCGGTTCAGTACCTTTTGGTAACATTGGTATCATTGAGAACAAAGGTTTTGATGCACAGGTAACCTATAAAAAAACGGTAAACTCAAAGTTCTTTTACTCAGTGAGCGGCAATATTACCTATTCAAAAAATAAAATTATCGATAATGACTCACCGGTCCCTTTATATCCCAACCTGGAAGTAAAAGGTAAATCCATCGGAAGCAGGCTTGCATTTATAACAGAAGGCTTTTATCAGGACCAGGAGGATATCAATAACAGCCCTGCAAATGCCTGGAACCCAAAGCCAGGTGACCTGAAATTTAAGGACCTCAACGGCGACAATAAAATCGATCTCAATGACCAGACCTATCTGGGTTATCCAAGATTTCCTCAGGTCATCTATGGGATTACACCAGTTGTAAGGTACAAAGGATTTGAAGTCAGCGCGCTGATCCAAGGCGCTGCCCAGACAAATATGTTTTTGAACGGTGCATCCATCAG
The DNA here is from genome assembly GCF_000023825.1 of Pedobacter heparinus DSM 2366. Taxonomy (NCBI): domain Bacteria; kingdom Pseudomonadati; phylum Bacteroidota; class Sphingobacteriia; order Sphingobacteriales; family Sphingobacteriaceae; genus Pedobacter; species Pedobacter heparinus. Next base: position 3,077,695 of record NC_013061.1, on the reverse strand, counting down.
ACCATATGTATATGGCAGCGGAAGGGAAAATATATTGGGCGAATATTATGCTAACCGTTGGGTGGCCGGGGCGGATAACAGCAATGCCAAATACCCGAGGATTGGTGAAGTCCCGGTTCCTATCTCCCAACAACAATCCAGCAGTTATATGAGAGATGCCAGTTATATACGTATAAAGAATGCACAATTCGCCTACAGTTTACCAAAAAGATTTTTACCAAAATACATGACCCAGGTCAGGATATCAGTTACAGCACAGAATCTGTTAACGTTTGATAAACTGAAATTTTTAGATCCGGAATCTGATGATGGTACCGGACAATACCCCATACAGCGGGTGCTTAGTTTTGGATTGGAAATTGGATTATAAATTATAGATTATGAAAAATATATATACCCTATTGCTTATTGTGCTGGTTAGCACTGCGCTGCTTTCGTGTACTAAGGATTTTCTTGATAAAACGCCAGATGAAGACCTTACTGTAGCCCAGGTTTTCGCCGATAAAAATTATGCTGAAAGATGGCTGTATTCCTGTTATGTTTCATTGCCACTGGAGATTAACCCGATAGAAGGGGCGCTTGGTTTTAATCCCTTTACGGGCTCGTCCGATGATATGGAAATCACGAGTCCGGCCGCCGCATCCCAGATCCTCAACAACAACTCTTACTCGCCGGCCAATTTTTTAGCTGATTACCAATATCACTATCAGGTGCTCAGAAAAATTAACCTTTTTCTGGAAAACATAGGGCAAACGCCTGTGGACCAGGTGGAGAAAAATAAAATGATCGGTGAAGCCTTATTTTTAAGGGCCTTCTTTCATTTTATGTCGTTCAGGATGTACGGACCAACAATTATAGCAGACAAAGCATATAAAACAGATGATGATTTTGTTTCACTGGACCGTAGCCCGGTTGCTGATGTTGTCGGTTTTATGACTGCTGATCTTGATCAGGCGGCCTCACTTTTAGACCAGGCCCTGATCCCAAGTAAATTTGGCCTGGCGAACGGTGCAGCAGCACTTGCTTTAAAATCAAGGATATTATTGTACGCAGCCAGCCCGTTATACAATGGAAACCCGAAGTATGCAAGCTTTAAAAACAGGTATGGACAACATTTATTTCTGACAAATTTCGAAAAGGATAGATGGGCCGTGGCGGCAAAAGCGGCAAAGGAATGTATAGAGAAGGCTGAAGCTGCCGGGTATATTTTATATACCGATCCTTCAAATGATCCTGTTTTAAATTATTCAGGGGCTTTTAACAAGAACTGGAACTCCGAGATATTTTTTGCAAAGAACCTGGGAAATTATCAGCAACAGGAAAAATGGGCATATCCATACGGATTTGGCGGACAGTCGCAGTTGTGCCCGACACAGGAAATTGTTAACGATTACGAAATGAGCAATGGCCTGGCTATAACCGAAAACGGCTCTGGCTATATAGAATTAGGTTATGCAGCTGCCAATGACCCTAAGGGCAGATGGCTGGCCGGGACCCGGAATATGTATGTAAACAGAGAACCCAGGTTTTATGCAAGTATCATTTACAACGGTTCCTATTTCAAAACGCGGCAGGTACAATTTTGGAATTCTGGCCTTGACGGGAAATCAAAAAGCCCTGCCGCCTATGCGAAGACCGGCTATCTGATGAAAAAATTTATTGACATGTCTGTTGATATCCCTAAAGGTGTCTGGGCACAGAAGACATGGGTTTATCTTAGGCTGAACGAAGTGTATCTAAATTATGCAGAGGCACTGAACGAATCAGAAGGCCCCGTATCTGATGTTTACAAATATATAAACCTTATCCGCAACCGTTCGGGCCTTCCTAATCTGCCTGCAAACCTTACCCAGGACCAGATGAGGGAAAGGATCAGACATGAAAGACGGATAGAACTGGCATTTGATACCCACAGGTATTTTGATATCAACAGGTGGTTGCTGGCAGAAACGTTAAATAGCCAGTCTGTAACAGGAATGAACACTGCTGCCGGGACCAGCCTTTCAGATAACAGTTTTTATATCAGGACCGAGGTTGAAAAGCGAAGTTTTACCAGTCCTAGAAACTATTTTTTCCCTTATCCGCAGGCGGTACTTACCATGAACAGGGACATTACACAAACCCCATACTGGTAATGCTTATGAAAAAGATTTCGAAGACCGTGCTCAGCTGTTTGGCTGTTGTAATGCTTTTTAACTATTGTACAAGTGTCAGGACGCCTTTAAAAACGTATAACGATGCCGGTGCCCCTTTTGATCTGGAAGTGTTGTCCGGTACCAGGGAAGTTGTACTCCGGCAAGAAAAGCCCTGGGAGGAGCAAACCCTAGCTTATTATAAAGTACTTAAGACCGGTAAGCACAACTGGCAGATGTGGTATTCCTCATGGGACAATCGCCGCAATGATGATTATTCAGGGTATCTGCCCTATGCTTATTCAGCCAATGGCAAAGACTGGACAAAGGCAGTGCCCGGCAATAAAAATAACATCCTGTTTGGGAGCGGTTTTCCTAAAAAGGACGGTATTGTAGAACAGGATGTATTTATAGACGGACATTCGCCACTGAAATATAAAATGCTTTTTACCGCAAGGGATCCTGCTGACGGGGGCAAGCAGAAAACTTTCTATATGGAATCAGCAGATGGGATCAAATGGACAGACAGGCGTGTTCTATGGAATAAGAAGTTTGACAGCCAGTTTTCCGTACTGGTAAAGGATTCTTTATACCATATATATCTGCGGATGTGGGAGGTAGTTAACCATATTCGGTACCGGGTTATCGGCCATGCCATTGCAGACCGTAACTGGAGGGTAATCAAGGAACCAGAAGTGATATTAAGAAGCCCATATCCGGATTTTCCTCATATCTACAATAACGCCACCTCAGGCATCAACGATTCCTTACAGGTTTTTCTGCCAACATTTTTCAATGAAAAGGAGGACCGGGTCCGTGTAAGGGTAGCATATTCGATAAAAGGGCAGGCCCATCTGATGGATGCCGATATCACCGATGACCTTTATCACGGCGAAGACGTAAAATGGGGGTGTGTAAATCCGGGATTGATACCTGCCGGGAAAAACCGTTACTGGTTGTATTACTATGGAGTAAACAAATCACATAACCGGTTCATGGAAAAAGGGCATGTGGCAAAATATTACCGCGTGCTTGTTGCCGTTAAATTTCGATAAACTATAAAAAACAGTAAAATGAAGATAATAAACCTGATCCTATTTTTAAGTCTGATATTAAACCAGGTCCATGCACAAATGCCAGGTGAACTCTCCATCATACCACGTCCAACATCAATAAAGCGGCTTAATGATGGCTTTATGATCTCAGCTAAAAGTAAAATATATACTGATTTAAATAATCCCGAACTGGAAAAGATAGCCGGCTTATTTTCTGAACGGTTAAGCTTACAGAACAAATTAACAATTGCCAGGGATGCCGGGCCTAATGTACCCGCCAGAAATCTGATCCATCTGACTTTAAAAAATGCTCCTGATACATTGGGCAAAGAAGGATATATTTTAGCTGTTCAAAAAAACGCCATAACCGTAACTGCAAAAACAGCCAATGGCATTTTTTATGGCCTGCAGTCGCTGCTCCAGTTGATCCCTTTTAAAACAGGGATACCATCAAATGAGGCGTTAATTCCAGGTGTAGTTATTGTCGATAAGCCCCGTTTTGAGTGGAGGGGCTTAATGCTGGATGTGGGGCGATACTTTTATTCAGTTGATTTCATTAAGAAATATATTGATCATATGGCTATGCATAAACTAAATACATTTCACTGGCATCTGACCGAAGATCATGGATGGCGTATCGAAATCAAAAAGTATCCACGTCTTACAGAAATCGGGGCCTGGCGTGAGGGGACCCAATTCAACAGGGCCGCAACACAGATTAACAATACCCCCCATGGCGGGTATTATACCCAAGACCAGATCCGGGAAGTTGTGGCATACGCAAAAGAGCGTTATGTGACCGTTATTCCCGAAATTGAAATGCCCGGGCATTCATTGGCAGCATTAGTGGCTTACCCTGAATTGTCATGTAGTGGCGGTCCGTTCAAAATCCCGGCTAACTGGGGCATCCAAAAAGATGTTTTATGTGCCGGAAATGAGCAGACCTTTAAGTTCCTGGAAGATGTATTGACGGAAGTTGCTGAACTGTTCCCTGCACCCATCGTCCATATTGGAGGAGATGAATGTCCGAAAGACCGCTGGAAAATTTGCCGGAAATGTCAGGCAAGAATGAAAAAGGAAGGGTTAAAAGATGAACATGAACTCCAAAGTTACTTTATAAAACGCATTGAAAATTTTCTGTTGACAAAACGCAAAAATATAATTGGCTGGGACGAGATCCTTGAAGGAGGGCTTGCTCCTAACGCAGCTGTAATGTCTTGGCGGGGGATAACAGGAGGAGTAGCTGCGGCAAGGCAGGGACATAATGTAGTGATGTCACCAACAGCATACATGTATTTTGACTATTATCAGGGAGCACCTTATCTGGAACCCTTAGCAGTTGGAAGTATAGTTTCACTAGATAAAGTTTATTCCTTTGAACCTGTTCCCGCAGCGCTGACAAAAGAAGAAGCAAAATACATCAAGGGCGTACAGGGGAATATCTGGTCTGAATTTATCCACTCTCCGGATAAGGTTGAATACATGACCTATCCGCGTGCTGCGGCATTGGCCGAGGTTGCCTGGACAGACCCGGCAATGAAAAACTGGAATGATTTTAAAAGGCGGATGAACGTTCAGTACAAACGATACTCAGTTCTGGGAATAAACTATGCCAGGAGTGCAATGAATGTTTCCTATAGCCTGATAAAGCATGTAGAAAATGGAACTGCCCTGGTTACACTAAAGACTGATAGCTTTGAACCGGATATCCGTTATACAACAGACGGAACGGAACCAGTTTATGATTCACCAAAATATACAGTCCCTTTCCAGGTTGGTCTTCCAGGTACCATTAAGGCCGCAGTTTTTGACGAAAATAAAAAGCAATACAAGGTCAGTGTTTTTTCTATATTAAAATAATAATGATCCTAATAGGATATCTGTTTTTTGTAAGAGCTGGTGAATTAAAATAGCCTAATCGGCAATTGAATTCATTGCTATAACAATCAAAACCTACACATCAGAAATAGGCGCTTCGAACTTATTGCATTTGGTTCTCGTCAGTAGATTCGTTCGAAATAGGGGAGGGTTACTTATTGTATTTCGATAGGTTGGAACAAACCGATGTTTTTGATTGCCACCTTCAATGTTGCCAGACCAAACTTCCCTAGTAATATCTTTTTGGCGTTCTTCCATAATTTTAAATCTTTAAAGCTATAGGCGGATAAGACCAACCGTTGCCCTTATTCCGGTAGTAGCCACTTCTTTTTCTCTAACAGGCAATTCGTCCGGTATTACTACTGGGCTTTCCGCAATCTTCGGCACTAACGATCTACTTAATCTGGTATATTCCCGGGTCATCATTTAGTGAGGGCTTCACCGAAACGCCAGCGATGGGTAACTTGGATAGCCTGGGGTGCACCTTTAGTTACCGCATGCTTGTATTTGCCATAACAATCCCTGGTGATTACTAGTTATGAAACTGTTATGGCTGTAAATTGGTGTAAGCAGCTGGATACACAGTTGCTTATTCTCTTAAAAGCCTTAGACTATAAACAGTCTAAGGCTTTTAATTTAGTAGAGATAATTATTGTGGCCTTGACGGCATTGAAGTTGTATCTGGTCTACGCGTAGTATCCTGTGCGAAGGTTTGTGGTGCGCTGTCCAGCAAAAGGCAGCCATCAGGGTTGTAATCAATAGCTTTTTTATATTAAACTTTTTAAGTTTACAATAGATTTATCAAGGGTTGTTATTCAGCTGCTGCCTGCTCGTTGACGAAACTCTCGGCAACTTCTGTTAAGGCTATATCGGTTGCCTTTTCGTTTTCAAGAGTAAACTGCAACAATTCGGCTATGTCATTATGCCCCATGTTTTGCGCAAATACGATCAGTGTTCCATAGGTGGCGATGTCGTAGTGCTCTAGTTTTTGTGCTGCAAGGATTAACCCCGCATCACGAATCAGTGTGCCGGTATCGATATCCTCTATAATGCTGTCTGCTTCTTTTAGTAAACCTTCCATGGCATCACATTTTTTTGCCTGGGTTTTTTCATCGAGTAGCTGGAATACCTGCTCCAGGGTAGTGATGTGGTTATTGGTCTCTTCTGTATGTTTTTCAAAGGCGGCTGCAAGTTCTGGACTCGTCGCTGCTTTTTTCATTTTAGGCAGAGCTTTTGCCAAGTGTTTTTCGGCCCAGTAGATGTCTTTGAGTTCATCTATAAAAAAATCCTGTTTTTGATGTTGTTGTTATATTTTAAGTTTTTCGTAGATAAATATTTAATGATTTGCTGTATTATAACCAATTGCGGGTAAATAACCAGCGATAGAAAAAATTGAGACCTATCATCTACGTTTAGTTCGATTGTAGTGGCGGTCTGCTGTTTTCTGGATTAAATGGCCAAAGGACTAGCCGGAGAATTTTAAAAAATAATAAACCGGAATTCTACTTGAATGTTTTATAACGAGCCCACCGGATCTTCCTTAGAGACGCAGTGGAAGTGAATATCAAAAATAGAACAGGACTTCAATTTAAACAATTACTATGGAAAATCAACAGAATCCCTTAGAGAATCCAGCAGAAAAATATCCTAAACCTCCTTTTCCAAAGCAGGACCAACCAGCTCCAGGAACAGAGGGGCGGCTCCGTCCACAGGCAGATCATGGAGAAGAATCCTATAAGGGCAGTGGCAAGCTAGTGGGAAAGAAGGCTATAATAACTGGTGGTGATTCAGGCATAGGCCGTGCGGTGGCAATTGCTTTTGCCAGGGAAGGAGCGGATGTTTTGATCAGTTATCTTGATGATGTGGAAGATGAGGACGCCAATATTACTGCAGGACTAGTGGAAGCAGCCGGCAAAAAGGCAATTTTAGTGAAAGGGGACATACAGGATGAAGCTCATTGCCAACACATTATTGATACGGCTGTAAAAGAATTCGGTGGACTGGATATCCTGGTCAATAATGCAGCTTTTCAGATGGCAAGAAAAACAATGGCTGATATTCCAACTGAAGAATGGGAGCGTACTTTCCGCACCAATATCACTGCGATGTTCTTTTTATGTAAAGCGGCAGAGCCTCACCTTAAACCTGGCAGTAGCATTATCAATACGACTTCAGTAAATGCTTATTCACCAAGTGAGCAATTACTTCCTTATGCGGCCACAAAAGGGGCTATTCAAAATTTTACGGCTAATTTGAGCCAGATTTTGTTGATGGATGGTAAAGGCATTCGGGTAAATGCAGTGGCGCCGGGGCCTATATGGACACCGTTAATCCCTTCTACTATGCCAGAGCACGAAGAATTTGGTAAGGATACGCCTATGAAAAGGGCTGGTCAACCTGCTGAGGTGGCGCCTGCATATGTGTTCCTGGCTTCCCAAGATGCGAGCTATATAGCAGGGGCTACCATACCTGTTACCGGAGGACGGATTACAATTTGATCAACATAGCAGGGGGGACCAAATCAAAAAGCTTTCCTCCGGGTACCTATGGAAAAAACTTGTGCACCACAATTATGATGGTTTAAAAATTAATCTAACCTATAAAAATATGGAAACTAATAAGCTAACCAACGATCCAGGGGCCTCACATGTTCCGCCTCAACAAATCGGATCAGAAATGAATGCGGTGGAAAAGATTGAGCTTTCTTCTGAGGCCGAGGCCGTACATTTTTTTAATATTGTAAAGGAACGTTTACTTGACGTGAACCGCTGGAGGCAGCTTGCGGGTGGGGTAATGTCGGATTTTTTTCTCACCGACGGTGCAGGAAATCCCGTGCAGCGCAAGGCTACCGGCGGGGATCACATCAGAATTGATATACCTGGTCCAGGTTCCCTGGCGGGTGAGGGGTATGATTGGGTCACCATTGAAGAGATCAAATCCGAAATGCTGGATGATGCTGAAGTGCTGAGTATGACGGCCAGACCGTCTGCCAATCCATTGGGTGATAGCAAGGATACTGCGCATTTTTTGACCGATCAGGCTACTTCTACTTTCCAGGTGAAGCGTATTGGTCATACGATTTATGCTGAAGAACATGGCCGTAACGAAGTGCCCAATACAGATACAGATCTTTCCCTGGATAATGTCCGCAATACTTTTGTAGGATGGGGTGCTAAGATAGGGTTTTCTTATCCCCAGTGGAAGGCATTGGTAGAAGGTCTATTAAACAACAATCGAAAACCAGACAAGTTATGAATGGCAATGGTGCTACTCAAGCTTAGCCACGTATATTTCCTGAGGGTAGTTGTTTAATAACGCTTTTTTAGCAGTATTTAAAACTTTTTGCTTGATCGGGAGGTTAATGCCTTGATAGCTAATAGATCGATTAACTCTTAATCCAGTAATTATGAAAACGAAAATCAGCGTTAAATTTTTGCCATACTGTTGGTTTATGTAGGTCTCCTGGCTTGTCAAAATACGGATAGCGCTCAGATTGTGAACTAAATAGGGAATTATGAAAAATATAAAAGCCAATTTACCGGAACAGACAGATCATTCTGTAATTATAAATAAGGATGCTGAATTTGAAAACCAATCAGTGGACCCGGGGTTTGAGTTTGAACCTGGGCCAGACGATCAGCATGATAAAGATAAGGATGAAAAGGAGCGGAAGCCTTTTAAACAGGATGAGCAAGGCACTGATCGCGGCGCTGCCGGATTAGGTGAACTGGATGGCACCAATCCTGGTTCTAATCATCATCCTATGGATAATTAAAACATAAAACTCAATTTATGGATCCTTTTAATATCATTATCAGAGTTGATGGAGCACAGGTAGACATCAATATACATCCTCAGGAAGCTGGCACTTATAAGCTCGTATATCATGGTGCTTTAATCGGGGAAATCTTTATGGGAAGTGATGGTGAAAACTGGGAGGCGATAACTGCCGATGAGTTGCAGCCTGGCGGATTCCCAGTGTATGAATATGATGAAACCTCAGGACACCAGAATATCCTGCTTGATGAGGCTACCGTGCAGGAAATCGGAAGGCAGATTAACAGCCTTGAAGAAAGGTAGCCTAACTGTTGCTGTGATGCAGGCATTTAGTTTTTGATAAACTATACTGAAAGTAAGCAGCGTGAGTGTATTAGATCGCACCAAAAAGTGGCGGATAGGAGCAAGTCGCTCACAAAATCGCCTGGTTTAATCGATTCGGCTGGCCAGTCTTTAGCCAGCCGTGTTCATTACTCAACTATAGCTTTTTTCCAGGCTGTTGTGCCTGCTGAAGGAACTTTGATCTGGGTTGGGTCTTTTCGTTTATTAGTAGGTCCTTGTAAATGCTCAGCATGATTGCGAGCGGTTTTGCGGATGTCCTCAATTAAGTGTTCCTCAAGCTCATTCCCTTCGTACTGTTGTGTGAAATTGAGTTTTTCTGTCAGTAGTTTTCTGGATTCACGCCCTGATCTTGGGGCAAATAATACAGCTATTGCAGCACCTGCTGCAAGTCCCGCTAGTAGTGCAAAGGCAGCCAGGCTGGTTTCCTGCCTGCTTTTAACTGCATTTCTGATGAATTTTTTGTAGTTCATAGGAATAGATTTTATAATGTTATGCTTTATGGCTTAACCAGCCAATTGCTATAGGTAATTCCGATAGTTTGTAGCCTTTTGCCTCTCCGGGGCTGATATAGCTGAAAATGTCCGTGAATTTTTCTACGGCCTGCTGATCGGTGACGATCGCTATTTTTTTCCACTCGGTGAGGTGTTTTATCCCAGCAATCAGGTCTTGTATCCAGGCTCCGGCTGTAAAGTTTTGTACATCAGTTTCCAGTACCAGCAGGTAATAGATTTCTTTGTACTGCTCGCTTTGCTTTTCAAGGCCAGGTAGTAAAACCTGCTGTAAGTCATCTTTGGTGACCTCGCCACTGGCGCGCACGCCGAATATATGATCTGGTAGATCAGGAATAATTGTTAGCATAATCTTAAGGTTTTATAGCATAACAAGATTGGCAGGATATGGTTTTATAATTTTAGACTGGTTTTTATGAAATACAGTTATCGTTCTTTTACCTTTCCGGAAAGCTCCGATGTGAACGGTATTGAAGCAAAGTATCTGGATGGGGTATTGTATTTAGATATCCCTAAGTACGATGGGGCTAAACATATTTCTCGTAAAATTTAGATTAGATAATTATGTTTTTTAAAATTTAGGTTGAAGAGCTGCCTTTAGGGACAGCTTTTTTTATTGTGTGTGATGAAAGCTTTACCAGGTATGTCATGGCTACCTTCTATATCATTCCACCTGACTACTTTGCCATACGGTCAAATCTGGAATGTTTGCCCTAGAGCAGGCCCAGGCACAATTCAACATTAAAAGCTACATTATTACAAGTATTATAGGCGGACTGGTAACAAGTATAATTTTCAGTCTAATCATTTCCGCATTCACCAAATCAAAAACCAAATTAACATGAGCAAAACAAACAAAATAGATGAGATCTCCGATTATTAGAATGGGAAAAACACCCTTTTATTGTCGCAATTGCACCTCACTGAGGTATAGCCTTACTGTTTAAATTTGGTTAACAATTAGATGAATAGAAATAAGATGAGGAAGATTAGAATTTTCGAACATATCTCGCTTGACGGAGTGATCGAGCACGATGGGGACTACACCTATGGGGCATGGACAACACCTTATCGAAGTCCTGAGGGGGCGACAATGCTCTTTGAAGCTTACGGACCGAACTTTGATTTGCTGCTTGGCCGCCATACCTACGATATATTTAGTGGCTTTTGGCCTAATGCCGGAGATTTTCCGATGGCAAATGCGATCAATGCTGCCACCAAGTATATCGCAACACATAGACCCGAAAGCCTGCAGTGGGGACCGGTGCAGGACCTGGATGGGGAGCTTAGTAGTGCCATTCGCGATCTCAAGCTAACTGAAGGGCCCGACCTGATCGTGATTGGAAGTTCAACGCTAACCGCTGTATTGCTTGACAAGGGACTGGCCGACGAAGTGATACTGATTACCTACCCGGTTCTGCTTGGCAGGGGTAAGCGCTTACTCTCGGACAGTATTGATGCAAGAGAACTTACTTTTGTGGATTCCAAGACCACGCCCACTGGTTTGCTCATCAACACATACAGGCACCTTGGGCCGTTAAAAAAATGATCTACTTTTTAGGTGTGTTGCCCTTCATGGACACCCTCTGCGAATTCTTCTACCATTTTGTCATTGAAGGCAGGAAGGTCATCCGGGCTACGGCTGGTAACCAAGCCCTGGTCAACCACAACTTCCTGGTCATACCACTCTGCTCCGGCATTGAGCAGGTCAATTCTTATGGTTTTTGTCGAGGTAAGTTCTCTGCCTTTTACTACTTCAGCTGTGATCAAAACCTGTGGCCCGTGACAGATCGCTGCTACTGGTTTTCCTGCCTCAAAGAATGCTTTCACAAAGGCGATGGTATCATCATTCTTCCTCAATGCATCCGGATTCAAAACCCCACCTGGAATGACTAAGCCCTGATAATCTTCGGCATTGACTTCACTGATGGTCTTATCTACATCAACTTCTATGGTCCACTGATGATCGCCCTTCATGGCCTGTATCTTTCCTGCTGTAGAGGAAATGATATGAACAGTTGCACCTTCCTCCTTTAGCCTTTGCACTGGGCTAGTCAATTCTGTTTCTTCAAAACCGCTTTCTGATAAAACGGCAATGGTTCGATTGCTTAATTGTCCCATAATTACTGTTTTAATGTTCAACTTTAAGTTCTCTGTATACTATACAATGCCAATTTAAACTCTGGATTCCTTGCTCTTTTGATTCCTTGCCTTTTTAAAAACAGCTGGGATTTAAAAAAGTTCTTTAATTGTTCGATCTGCATAAAGCTATTTTTATTGGGTTTGTTTAATAAAATCGTATATTTATTAAGCAAATTATAAATGGGCTTATGGAAACCATTATTGTACAAGATACTGATGCCGCCATTTTGGATGTGCTTACAGAAGCTTTAACGATGGAAGGCTTTGATGTTTTGCCGGTGGCAGATATTGAAGGTGATTTTCTCTCCTTGATAGATCAGCACAGGCCTCACGTGGTAATGCTGGATTACAGATTAAATGGCGAGGCCTGTAAACAAACCTGCTTTCAAATTAAGCAGCGATATCCGCACCTTCCCGTGATTGCAATGAGCTGCAATTACAATATCGACCGTCTATATGGGGCTAACGGTTTCGATGGTTATATACGTAAGCCTTTTGACCTGGATTTGCTGTACACTATACTCAGAAGACATATTCCCGAGCAACAAAGGAAGGACCAGTAATAATACAGACATTTGGCCAGGAATTTCCACAGCCTTTGTGTATTAGGCGGCCCTTCGGATTACGCCCAGGACGACTGCTATGATTGCGATAACGATCAGGATATGAATAATTCCGCCGGTATAGAATCCACCGAAAAAACTGATGGCCCAGATGATGACCAATATGACTGCGATTGTATAAAGTAGATTTCCCATGATGTTGTTTTTTTAAGGTTTATGTATGCTTATAACACTTGCTGAGCGTATTTTGTTTGCCTATAAAGCCAGTCCTGCATATTGTTTGAAATCGTTTTCCTCTGCATAGGTTTTAAAACGTTGAATGTCCTGGCGGATCATGCGTTCAAATATACCGTTGAAAAGCGAAGCGATGCCTCTGCCAACACTACCTGCTGGAGGGAAGTAATCGATTTCTATGTGCAGTTCAGTTCTTGTCCCGTTTAAGGTTTCCCGGAATTCTATCTTCCCTGCATTGTCGATCATCGAACCTTCCAATGACTGCCAGCCCAGATAGGATCCCTTTTCTTCCCTGGTAATTTCGGCATTCCAGTTCAGATCAATCAATCCTCCGGGGGTATTGGCTGTCCAAAAGGATATTTTCTCACTTACTTCTTCGACGCTTTTCAGGTGTTCCATGAATTTAGGGAGATTGGAAAATTCCCGCCAGAAAGCATAAACTTTGTCTATCGGGGCATTGACTACAATATCCTCGGTAATGTTGATGGCCTGGGGATCGGTAGTGTCCTTTCCAAGTTGTTGGTAGACCGGGCATATACCTGTAGCGCCGCGATAAAGCATGAGTCCACCTGCAGCTACTCCCTGAAGTCCGAGAAAGGGGTGTTTACCGATTTTTTTCAGGCTCTTGTACAATAGCCAGCTTCCACCCAACAGGGAAACGATCCGTTCCCCCTGGTCGATGTTTTCTTTTCCATTAGTAGGAAGGCTTAAGGTGCACAGATGTTCCATAATTTGGTTATTCAATTTGTTTTTCATGTGTAGATGATTAAGGGTATGCTTCGATTTGACATCTGCGTATTGAACAATGTTACTGGACTTTGGTTTTAGCGTTATTAAAATTTGTTGAAACTATTGTTCTCCATTCTTTTTTGTCAGGTAACTAATTTTAAACTTATAAAACTCAATTTATGAATCCTTTTAATATCATTGGGAAGCTATTACAGCAGATGAGCTGGAACCCGGAGGGTATCCTGTGTATGAGTATGACGAGAATTCCGGCCATGAGGAAATATTATTGGAATTTTAAACAGAATGCCATTGTTGTTGTTCTTTATGCACAAATATAATATACTATGGAAACAAACAGAGAGATCATCAGCGACCTGAAAGGATTGGTCAATATTGTCAATGACGGGAAAGAAGGTTATGCCACTGCAAGCGAAGCTACAGACAGCGGCGAACTGAAAACTGTATTTTTGAAATATGCTGCGCAGCGTGCGGATTTTGCAGACGAACTTAAGGAACACATTGCTCAGCATGGGGGCGATTCGGATAATCAGGAAGGTGGCATTTTAGGTGCATTGCATCGGACCTGGATTGACATTAAGCAGGCTTTAAATAGTAAGGAAGATGCAGCTATTTTAAGTGCAATTGAGACCGGGGAGAAGGCTGCCATTGAAAAATATGATAAAGTGTTGGAGAACTATGGTTCACATTTAGATCATATTGTATTGTTGCAGCGTCAGCGTACCGGTATTCTGGAAGCTTTGAAAGAAATTGAGACCTATCATCTGCGCTTGGTACGATAACAGGTTATTTTAACCCAGGTTCACTATTCTACTATGGCTTTTTTCAGGCTACTGTGCCGGCGGAAGGGACTTTGATTTGCATAGAATCTTTTCGTTTACTGCTGATGCATAAGTGGGTTTGCTGGGGTTTAAACTATGATTCTGGTTCTTTTTTAATGGTCTGCATGGATTCCAGTTCAAAGCTAAGGTTGACTGAGCGCTCGCCTTTAGGCCTGGTGCGGTGCAGTACGTTGGCGGGGATGGTGTAAAGCTGTCCGGGGCTGAGTTCGATAAGCTGATCCTGGAGTTCTATAATCAGCTGGCCTTCCAGGCAGAGGAAACTTTCATCTGAATTGGGATGGTAATGCCAATAATAAGGCAGGGTCATGATGCTTATTCTGATGATGTGGTCGTTTACCATATTCAGGGGCAGATTGTGGTATTTGCCGCTCACTGTTTTGCTGATCTAATTTAGGTCGATTAAGGTTAGTGCTTCCATATCCATGAAACATTTTTCTGGTTGATTATGTTTAACCTCTGCAAGGTTGGTTTTAATCCAACCTGCTACTAAAAGTAGGAGAGAGTAATTTTTTTGAAAATAAATTTGTGCAACTGATCGGTTGCTTTTATATTTGCAACCAATTGGTTTACTATTTAAATAAATTACAATGAAGAAAAGGATAATTTTTGTTTTATGTCTGCTCACTGGCCTGATGTTTATTAATGCGGGATTGGATAAATTCTTTCATTATATGCCGATACCAAAGGAAATGCCTGAAAAAATGGTGCAAGCCGGAAAAGCGTTTATGGAGATAGGCTGGCTTATGCCGTTGGTTGGTTCCATTGAAATACTCGGAGGTTTATTATTGATCTTTGACAGAACAAGGGCTCTTGGTGCGATAGTAATTTTACCTGTTTTAACAGGTATTCTTCTTGCCAACATCAATATGGCACCATCGGGTTTGCCTATCGTATTTGTATTGATCGGCATTATCCTGTGGGTGATTATTGACAATAGGGAAAAATACCTGCCAATGATCAAAGGATAAGTTTAACTATTCAAGATCATAATCAATGAGAAGAGATATTTTTCAAGCGGTAGCTGATCCAACCAGAAGGGCCATTATAGCGTTAATTGCATTACAAGCAATGACACCCAGTGCCCTTGCCGAGCATTTTGACACTACCAGGCAAGCCATATCAAAACATTTAAAAATATTGACTGAATGTGAATTAGTGAAACAGGAACACCAGGGACGGGAAATTCATTATCAGCTTGAAATTGATAAAATGAAAGAAATAGACAGCTGGCTGGAACAATTCCGTAAGATCTGGGAGACCCGTTTCCAACAACTAGACGATCTTTTATTAACCATTAAAAAGAAAAAATAATGAAACACAACCTACAATTCGACTTCATTGCTGAGAAGGCAAAAAATACGCTGACCATCAGGCGTGAATTTTTAGCTGACCGACAACTGGTTTGGGACTGTTATACCAAGGCCGAACTGCTGAACCAATGGTTCGCTCCAAAACCATTAACTACAAAGACAAAGTCAATGGACTTTCGCGAAGGCGGTTTATGGCATTACGCAATGGTAGAACCCAATGGCACTGAATATTGGGGTTTGACAGAATACCTGAAGATTAAACCGATAGATTTTTATACAGCCTTAGACGCTTTCTCTAATGCAGAAGGTGAAATAAATGAAGACTTACCCCGCGCAGAGTGGCTGGTAAATTTTATGGACAAGGATGACAATGCTCTTGTAGAAACCATAGTAACCTACAAATCCCTTGCCGACCTGGAAACGGTTATACAAATGGGAATGGAACAAGGTATGATTGCAACTCTTGAAAAATTAGATGAATTATTGTTGATCTTAAAGAAATAAAATTAATGATAATTTATTTCTTTAAACAGGCTTTGAATATAATTCAAAGCCTGTTTTTATTGGTAAGTGCCTGAATTGTTTAGTTAACTATTTACCGGTTTCCAGGTGCGGGGAATCGACAGGTTTTGATTCCGGAGAGCCTTTCTGTCGAAGGTAAATGGTTAAAAATACAATAGAAGCTACGGATAGGAATTCGCTTTGCCAGTTCTGAAAGGTCTCAAACCAGAATTCAGGTTGTCCCAGGTAGTCCATGACACTTGATGTGGGTAAGTGTTTGGTGATTTGCTCTACATTGTGGTTCTGCCAGCTTCCATAGAAATGTAATCCCCAGCTGGCAAAGAACAGGGTCCCGAAGCAGATCGATAGAGAATTGCTGTAGAGTTTCAGGATCCAGCCCCCTTGTTTGACTGGCCAGGGGGCATCATAATAAGCCTGTGGGGTGCGATCTACTTCTTCAGGCTCATCAAGTTGTTTGGATTCTGCTGAACCTATTTGCCGGAGTGATATGGTCAGAAGTACATATAGGGACATTTGCAGAAATTCGCTCTCGAAATTCTCGAAAGTAGCTGAGATGAAATGTCCGCTTTTCAGGTAACTGCCCAGTCCGATCTGTTGCGCATTGTTTTCTTTCAGATCCTGGTTGTGTTGTTTCCAGCCGGTCAATGCCTGCGCACCAAGTGTTACGATAAACAAAAGTAGAAAAACGATGGTGAGCCCGTTACGGTAGAAATAGGAGCGATTGGTAGGATTTGCTTTCATGTATTAAATTTATAAATATGAATTGTGATTGATTTGACGTTCCTGAGGCAATACAACCTCAAGAAATGTTTTTTGTTTAATTTATTTTAAAAAATATTTAACAATTGTATTAGTGTTGTTGATTTCCTGTTTTAGCTGGTCAATTTGTTTTTATGCTTTTTTCATCAGTATTTAAAACTTTTTGACCAATGTGGAAGTTAAAGGCTTGGTAGTTAACGCATCACTTAAACGCTATTATAATTATGGAAACCAGAAACAGCTTTAAAATTTTTGCTGTCCTGCTAAAGAATTGAACTTATGGGAAAAATAGCAGAAGAATGGGAACCTTTTGAGATTCAGGTGACCATCGAAGGAGAAATCAAATCATTGTTAGTGGTTCCTGCCAGAGAAGAACCCAAATATGAGGTTTTTGATCAGCTTACCTCACTTGGACTGATCTGGCAGGAGATTGGCAAAACCGGAAAAATTTGGTGTGGGGAAGGTATAGTGGTTAGAGCTTTAGTGGCTGAGCTAGGTGAACAGGTAGAAAATTACCTAAATAATAAACCGGTATAACTGCTCTACTGTTAATGATATAGTATTTGACAAACCGGGCAAAAAAACGTTCTTCTTTTGGTTTTTCCAAGGTATGATTTGATCAGCGGATGTTTAAGCGGACAAAATTGCCTGGTGTTTACCAGCCAGTGTTTTTTCAGGACATGGGCTTTTTTCCAATTCAGAAAATCAAAACTGTACTGTCTGGCTTCTGTTATCAGTAATTTAAGTTTAGCTACTGGAATTGAGTCGATTACACTTGATGGGTGAATACCCACCCTATAAAGAACTTCGTTCTTTATAATATTGCCCAGGCCTGAAAAGATTTCCTGGTCCAGTAATAGGTCACAGATCAATGCTTGCGACTTTGTTTTCATTTTTTTTAAGGCTTTTTTAGGATCCCACTGCTCAGCCATGATGTCAGAAGACCAATCGTAGTTTACATTAACATCACCTTCAACATATTTTAAAGAGCATGTGTAGAAATTGAGTTCCGCATTTTCAAATGATAGACTTAGTCTTGCAGGAGTCTGTTTACGTTCGTTGATTCGATAGGTTCCAAACATCATGAAATGTATCCGGAGGCTGAAATTTTCAAAGCAAATCAGGAAATGCTTGCCCCAGCTTTTAAAGGCCTTTACTTTGTGATGGAGCATTCTATCTTTCTCGATTTTTGTATTTCCGCTAAGAGCTATAACCTCTTGTCCTTCCAAATCAAGTTCTTCAATAAGTTCTCTTAAAATCACTATAGATGGTCCTTCTGGCATATCAAATCATATATCTGGTATTGATCAACACCCAACTGATTAGATAAGTTTGAAAATTATTTTAAACGCAATCGATGTTTTAGCTGGGGCTACCATAGTGAATCATAGATCCTTTTAATATATCATGGTGCCAGCGTATTCCTTCATGGAAGTGATGGTATGAGGGGAGTGGGGTTAAATTCCACCATCCATTCAATGCCATATTTGTCTCTAAACATACCAAAATATGAACCCCAGGGGCTATCGGTAATAGGCATTTCGATTGTTCCACCTACGGAAAGGCCATTGAATAATTTATCAGCTTCGTCTTTACTTTCTGTATTTATTGAAATTTTACTTCTATGCTCATTCTCATTTACTTTTCCCATAAATTCGGGAACGTCATTAGCCATCAATACATTATGTTTACCAATTGGCAAAGCGATGTGCATGATTTTATTTTCCTCTTTTTCTGCTATGGGAAATTCAGCGCTTGCCAGGTCCTTGAAACGAATGATCTTTGTGAACTCTCCGCCAAAAACTGATTTGTAAAAAGTAAATGCTTCTTCAGCATTTCCGTTGAAATTAATATGTGGATTGATAAGTGTCATAACTTTTTATCTTTTGTTGTATTCAAATGTACTGCTTAACTGCAAAATAAATAGGGTGTGAAAACGACAAAAAGGAGTTTTTTTGCGTTGAGAGGTACCCGCTGAAGTGGGAGCGTAAGGCCTATTTTTATGGGTAAATGCTTGATTTTGAAACGTCACTATGAAAACTTATTATCATGGCTGTTTACAGCACATATACACTGCAGAATCGATAAACTGGGGCATATACTATGCCACAATGTATCTAACATTATAGGTTTTTGAGGGTGATGCTGAAATAAATGATGCTGAAATAAATATACAAATCATATATTTAAACAATTGAAAACGACTTAGAAAATCTTAAATAAAAAGGATGGGTTGGTAAAGACATGATAAATTGTAGTATACAAAAAACAAAGGATACTGCTCATTTTGACGCTTTGATCAGGCTATTTGAAGAAGTTTTTGAAATGAAAGACTTTGTAATGCCCCCTGCAGATCATCTGGAGAGGTTACTGGCCAGGGATGATTTTTTTGTATTTGTAGTGCTCCGGGATGGCGAGGTAATCGGCGGCTTAACAAGTTATACTTTGCGGCAATATTATTCCACATCGCCATTGGTGTATATTTATGACCTCGCGGTAGCTACTGCATACCAGCGTAAAGGTATTGGTAAGATGCTGATAGCAGCTATCCAAAATTACTGCAAAAATATAGGCGTAGAAGAAGTATTTGTACAGGCAGATGTGGCAGATGATTATGCCCTGGATTTCTATCGTTCTACTGGTGCAACAGGGGAGGATGTGGTAC
Organism: Pedobacter heparinus DSM 2366; assembly: GCF_000023825.1. Classification (NCBI taxonomy): domain Bacteria; kingdom Pseudomonadati; phylum Bacteroidota; class Sphingobacteriia; order Sphingobacteriales; family Sphingobacteriaceae; genus Pedobacter; species Pedobacter heparinus. The sequence goes on along the minus strand of NC_013061.1, from coordinate 3,058,218 downwards.
ATTTTTATTATCCCTTAAAATCTTAATTTAAACCTATATAGGTTTACTACTTAATTTTTTGATTTTGTATTTGATTTGACGGATACACCTGATTCATTGATCGCTCTTGAAGCCGGATTGTAAAGCGGATTTTTTTCAATATTGCCGGAAGGTATATAAAGTGGGTTAACCGCAATCGCATTTGAATCACCTGCCTTATTGCTTTTTAGAACTTCGACTCTTCTTCTTTCCGCTGCATTTTTGGTGCTGTCTGCATGGTTGGTAGTTGGTTGGCCACTCCCTAATAAGGGAATTAGAAAACGATAGCGGAGCAGATTTAGAGAAATTTCCTGAGGCATCGGCTACAGCATCAATTGGTGCTCCTACCTGATTGCCGCCTCTCTTGACCACAATTGTTACTTTTTGACCAGCAACTCCTCCATTTCCTGATATTGCGATAATGGCCGCTGCCACATTTGAGGAGTAAGTGATTTCTTTTATTAATTTATAGCTGTAAAGGTATCATTGTCCTTCTCTTCCATCCAATTATATTCAATTTCAAACGCAACTTGCCTTGCAAATTCACTCCCGTGTCTATCGCTTAAAAAGCCTAAAGCCATGTCCATTCCAGCACTTACGCCAGAAGAAGTATAAAATTTTCCATCAATAGTCCAGCGTGCTTTTTTATTCCATAATACATTTGCGCCACACTTACCAATTCGAAGACCGAGTAGGTTATTTGCTGATTTGTTAAAAATAGTTTCTGCCCGTATTAGAACGGGAGCTATTTAAATTACGTTTTTCCTCAAAATAAAATTGAATCTTTAAATAAACTGTTTAAATTGTAATCATCCAGGATGAGAGACCTGATTTGATGAAAACCAAATTAAATGAACGAATTCGAAATAAAAAAAACGGGTATCGAGTACGATGCCATTGTAGTAGGATCGGGTGCCGGCGGCGGAATGGCCGGATATGTACTTGCCAATGCAGGCCTAAAGGTTTTAATGCTCGAAGCTGGTGCTTATTTTGATCCCCGTATAGATTCCCAGCAATTAAAATGGCCCTGGGAATCACCAAGAAGAGGTGCCAATACTATACGGCCATTTGGTGATTTTGACGGTTCTTATGGTGGTTGGGAGCTGGAAGGAGAACCTTATACCCAAAAAAATGATTCTGAATTTGCATGGTACCGGTCAAGAATGCTTGGTGGACGTACCAACCACTGGGGACGCATTTCTTTAAGAATGGGCCCCGATGATTTTAAACCGAAAGACGGACTTACGGATGAATGGCCACTTACTTATCAGGAGTTAAAGCCATTTTATGATAAGGTAGACCGGATGATCGGTCTGTATGGTACGGTTGAAGGAATAGAAAGTGAACCTGATGGTATTTTTATGACACCACCGAAGCCAAGGCTTAATGAACTTTTTATTAAAAAGGCCGCGCAAAAGGTTGGCGTGAAAGTGATACCTGGCAGAGGTGCCGTACTAACGGAAGCTTTGTCCAATAATAAAGACCGTGCACCTTGTTTTTATTGCGGACAATGTGGCCGGTCATGCAAGGTATATGGCGATTTTTCATCATCATCCTGTTTGGTTATACCCGCAGTTCATACAGGTAACCTGACAGTAATTACCAATGCGATGGTAAGGGAAGTCTTAACGGATAAAACTGGCCTGGCAACTGGGGTATCTTATGTAAATACCAAGGATATGCAGGAGTACCAGGTTCGTGGTAAAACTATTATTTTGGGTGCCAGTGCTTGTGAATCTGCACGCTTGCTGCTCAATTCCAGATCAGTTGCCCATCCGGATGGTTTGGCGAATAATAGTGGGGTGGTAGGGAAATACCTTCACGATTCTACCGGTGCCAGTATGGGTGGTTATTTGCCGCAGTTGCTGGACCGGAAAAGGTATAATGAAGATGGTGCAGGTAGTGTGCATATCTATTCTCCATGGTGGCTGGACAACAAGAAGCTTGATTTTCCGCGGGGTTATCACATAGAATATGGTGGTGGATTTGGAATTCCTGGTTATAACTTTGGCTGGGGGATGGAAAAGAAAAATGGAACAGTACCGGGTAGGGATGGAAAGATGAAACCAGCGGGCGGATATGGTACAGGTCTGAAGGACGATTATCGTCGTTTTTTTGGCAGTGGGGTGTGGATGGCGGGCAGGGGGACAGCCATTGCCAGGGAAAGCAATTATTGTGAAATAGATCCCAAGGTGGTAGATAAATACGGTATCCCTGTACTTCGGTTCAATTATAAATGGGCACCTGAAGAAGTGAAGCAGGCAAGGCACATGCAGGAAACGTTTAAAGAGATTATGCATGCAATGGGGGCTGTTGCAAATGAGCCCCCTGGTGCGGATACCAATTATGGTTTGGAGGCACCAGGTAAAATTATCCATGAGGTAGGAACGGTAAGAATGGGCGATGACCCAAAAAAATCTGCCTTAAACAGGTGGTGTCAGGCGCATGATTGTAAAAATCTATTTGTAGTAGATGCTGCTCCTTTTGTTCAACAGGGCGATAAAAACGCAACCTGGACTATTTTAGCCTTGTCTATGCGTACTGCTGAATATATTTTGCAGCAAAAAGAAAAATTAAACATTAGCTGATCAGATTAAATAGATAATGAATAGACGCGATTCTTTAAAAGCCATTGGCTTAACAGCAATAAGTGCAGGAATGGTTATAGAAGCCTGCAAACCTGGTAAAGAAAAAACATCAAAAGTTGAAGATGGAGCCCAGCCTGGGAGGCAGGCCTTTGAAATAGAACGTGATAAGCAGTTAAACAGCTATAAGTTTTTTAACGACCATGAAATGGCTACGATAACTGTATTGGCCGACATTATTATTCCTAAAGATGATAAATCTGGCAGTGCATCGGAAGCTAAAGTGCCCGACTTTATAGAGTTTATTGTAAAAGATATACCTTCACATCAGACACCCATGCGCGGCGGCCTGAAATGGCTGGACCTGCAGTGTTTAAACAGGTTCCAAAAAACCTTTAAAGATGCTTCTGCAAGCCAGCAGATTGAAATGGTAGATGACATTGCCTATCCGGAAAAGGTTAAACCAGGATTGGAGCAGGGTGTTGCATTTTTTACCCTGATGCGTAACCTTACTGCTTCCGGATTTTATACTACAGAAATGGGTGTAAAAGACCTTGGTTATATAGGAAATGCACCAAACCGTTGGGAGGGGGTACCTGCGGATGTTTTAAAACAGTATGGCATGGAAGATGTGTAGCTTTAATGTTAGCTAACATCCATAAGGCGATGAATGGATTTTTTTTGTCTGTAGGTCACAAAATCCTTTGCTTTTGCCAGTTTTTTCTTTGCGCTGAAATAATCCCGGTGAATTTCCATTAGTGCATCCCCAATCTGGTTACCGCTTGTAAAATCGATTTCAAAAAGCCATTCGGGCAAGCCTATGTCGGCCCACATTTGCCCTTTCCGTGTATCTGTAGGTTGCCTTAAATGGATTGCAGGTACACCTGATGAAAACGCTATGATTGGGGAATGCATCTCGAAACTGATCAGTGCCCTTGCCTGCGCATATACCGATTGTGCTTCGTCAGGAATCCAGTATTTATCACGCCATACCACATGTTTTTTTACATCTTCAGGAAGTGGGTCAACTAATATTTCTTTGGATAGCTCTACCTGATAAATCACTTCCGGACAGGCCAATACCTTTAAGCCTGTTTCCCTTACCCACCTGATGATCACCTCACGAAGTTTAGCGTGGTCTACATCTTTATAATACTGCGAGATCATGTATTTCTTTGCTTCCTCTTCAGTAGGTTTTAGTCCTTTCATTTTCCAGTAGGGGGTATACCTAAGACGCGGAATTACGCAGATAAATTCTCCCTTATTTAAACCCGCTGATTGTAAGTAATTGCTTGCAAGCTGATCATTTCTAAGGTTAATTGCAAAAGTAGCGTCCGGGGCAAACTCGGTTACAGGACATTTAGAATGTAGTGATTTTAAATAATCCAATGAGGCTGTATCCCTGCAATAGATAAATGAAGCTTTGTTGATTAAACTTAAAGCGGCCACATCAGCATCAACCAGCGAAATTCCGTACATGCCAAAAGGTTTGCCGGTTTGCTTATGCCAGGCTGCAAGGTCTGCCGGAACAACTATCCAGGGCCCTGAACCATGTACCATGATGTCGCAATTTTCAAATACCTGCTGCAATTCCGGTGTTGTTGGCTTTCCTTCTGCATCAATCTTTCCCTCTGCAATTTTTAGTTTATTAAAGCTCTTCTTTAACAACACATCCACTCCGTTCTCCAGGTTGTTTGGCCATAGCGTTACCTCCGCCCCAGGTAAGTAGGTATTAAACAGCTCCATAATACCAAACGTATGGCCTATGTCGCCAATGTTTACAGTTTGCCATGACGAGCGCAATAAGATTTTTGCGGCAGGTTTAATGTAACCATTGTTTACAGCAGCCAGTAGTGGGGCAGCAACAGGAAGTGCGGCAAATGCTGCTATGTTTTTTATAAAATTCCTTCTTTCCATTTTCAGGTTTTATTTTCTCAACGTTCTCAACGTTCTTTAGGGTTGTTTCTCAATTTTAAAAAGATGTGGCTTTGGCTGGTTTACCTGGTAAATAGTGGCAGCAAGTAAGGGTAATTTTTTTAAGGTTTCTGCCTCAGCGCCCTTCTTTAAAATGTAGTTCTTAAATTGTTTCTGGTAATATTCATAATGCCCGCCATCTTTTAAAGTTTCCAATCTTTTAACAAGGTATTGTTCTACTACATTCAGATCAGATTGATCTTTAAGGCCGGACAGCTGCGTAAATTCAACAAACCTAAGATTGCGTATCACTGCTTCCGTATCCCGGTATTTTAAGCAGGCATCCATTACTTTCATGGCCTGCTGGTATTGGGGTGTGTTTTGGTAAACGGCAAGGTTAATTCCTGTCGAAAGGGCTTCTGCACTGAAAGTTGCTATCAAAGCGTCGTCAATAAAAAGATTATAGCTTCCAGGTGTTAAGTGTTTTACCTGCAGCAACTCTGTGTTAAACTCTTCGTTAAAAGGTATCCAGCTGAGCGCTTTTTTTGCGGATTCTTTAACCGGACAGGGTAGACTTTTTTCAATACATTCAAAAGTTAAGCGGTTGTTTTTACTGGATTGTTTTTTTATTTCTGCATTAAAGCTATTTTTTTGAGAAGCCGCCAGACTATTTTCGATCACAAGCTTTGATACATATTGAGGTGCTTTCGTGTCTTTAAGGAACTGGTAGGTCATTACAAAGTGACCTGCAGATAAGGGGTGTACCCTGTCTTTACCGATGATGGTAAAAGCAGGGTCTTTTAGCTGCTCTTCTTTATTAATGCGGAGCAGAATGGTTTGAAAATCTACCAATCCGGTATGGTACTTTTCTGACAGAACCCGCATTTGCCGGGCACAACGCTGCAGGGCATCGTTAACACCATACAGGTTTTCTGTTTCTATAACTGCCGTCTGATCATAAATTGAAGGCTGAAGGAGGATAACATTGCCAACCCGCTTTTTTAAAATACCGACTGCAGCATCAGTATTGTCATTGTATTCGGCCAATGCCTTTTCCTTCAAGGTATTGCTGGCCTGGTTTTTTCCATAAAGATCACGTTTCACATCGTTCATTCCAATCATCATTACCACATGTGTTGGCTGATGGGACAGGATATCCCGGTCCATCCTTTTTAAGATTCCACCGGCAACATCGCCCGATATTCCACAATTGTAAAAGCGTATTTGCGTATTCGGGAACCGTGTGGCATAATACATCCACAGATCATTGTAATATTCCCCGTTATTGGTAATGCTGTTCCCTACAAAACAAACCTTACTACCGGAGGGAAAAAGGGGTTTGTTGACATTCTGTGTAAACCCATCTAAGGTTTGGATGAACAGCGCAAAAGCCAGAATTAATTTAAACTTCATATCACTTTTACTTTAAATACCCAGGCATACTGGCATGGCATTGTTGCCGGATTCAGGATGGGAGGGATTATGTGTAATTCTCCTCTCTTTATCTCCGACTTGACAGGTGTAGCGGAACCCAGCAAACTAACTTTGCCTGCCTTTTTAATCGTTCCGATTGTCATATCAGTTTGTGGCCATTTTGTGCATATTATATAAATATCTTTACCTTTTTGGGTGTAAAAAATACCTTTGTCCTTTTGGTTTGCTGCCCCGCCTATCCAGGAACTGCTGCCGTATATGGCCTCTCCGTTCACCTTTAGCCAGGCACCTATATCCAGCAGGCGCTCCTGCATAATTATAGGGATTAAGCCATTGGCATCCGGACCAATATTGAGCAGCAGGTTACCGCCATTACTCACTTTATCAATCAGTAGGTCTACCAGCTGTTTACTTGTAAAATAATGCTCCAATGTTTCAAACCGGTTAAAACCATAAGAGGTACCTATGCCACGGCTCTCTTCCCATGGATGTGCTGCTTTTTCGCCAATACCTTTGGCATCGTGTACCAGGTCATATTCGGTAGTGTAATAGCCGCCATGTTTACTGCGGGTTTCTTTTCCCCATCGGTCATTGACAACAACTGTGTTTTTTACCGCCGATTCGTTATACAACCAGGAAAGGAATTGGGGACTCCTGAGTTTTTCTGATGGGTAATCCCATTCTCCATCTGCAAAGATCACCTCTGGCTTATATCGGGTTACGAGGTCCTTCATTTGAGGTGACATGTGGTTTTCTACATAATTGTCTATGGTTTGGGGCTTATAAAGCGGGTTGTTCCATTCTAGCAATGAATAGTAAAAACCCATTTTTAAGCCTTTGTCTTTAACTGCATTTGTAAGATCGCCAGCCAGATCACGGTGAGGCCCGGCATCCACACTGTTCCATTTATTACTTTCAGCACTTGGCCATAAACAAAATCCATCATGGTGCTTGGAAGTCAACACCACATATTTTGCCCCAGATTTAGCAAACAGATCGGCCCATTCTTCTGGCTTAAAGTATTCTGCTTTAAACATTGCCGCAAAATCACTGTATTTAAACTGCTCCCCATAAAATTGCTTATGGTGGTCGGTAAATAATTTATTGCCTTGTATCAGCCTGTTTTCGTAATGTTCCGCATATTTTTCGTAAACTCCTTTAACCTCGTTAACAGGTGCGTAAGCCGGAACGGAGTACAGGCCCCAATGAATGAAAATACCGAACTTGGCATCAGTCCACCAGCTGGGGGTCTGCCTTTTATCGAGCGACTGCCATTCCGGCTGATAGGTTTGGGCAAAATTGCCGGGGGATATAGTCATCAGGAATAATGACACGCTGAGTGTGATGTAAAATGTATGCTTCTTCATTATATAATCTCTAACATTAATCTGTAATTACTATTTTAAAATGTTTTGTTTGTTGTGAGGTAGTAAGCCTGATAAAATAGATACCAGCAGGCAGGAGCTTTCTGTCAAATTCAAAAGCGTAAGGCTGTTCGCCGTATGCTTTGCCTTCATATAACTTTTGCACCCTGCTTCCCATAACATTATAAACTTCTAAAGTTACTTTATCCTGGGTTAAGGGAAGATTAAAAGCTACTGTAGTTTGGGTTTTAAAAGGATTGGGGTAGGCGGTCAGGTTTGACTTTGGTGCAATTGCAGGCGTAATTTTTATATCGCTAAGCTGAATTTTCTTATCCGGAGTTGCCATTGCAGCAGTACTGGTGGCACTATCCTGCAATGAATTCCAATCGCTTTCAGTTCCATAGCAGCTGCACCTTACCTGATATTCGTAAGTTTTTTCAGGATCCAGATGGAGCAATAATACCGAGGTCCCAAAAACATTATGGTAGTATTTCCAATCAGTATCCGCCGTACCTTTGTAACGAACATCATAATTGATGGCAGTAGCAACAGTATCCCAGCTAAGTGATGCAGTGGTGTCGGAAGTCTGCACCAGTGTCATATTTGCCGGCATTCCACAGGAAGCCGGACTAAGGCAACTGAGCGAACTGGCTTTTAAAAGTATGACAGAACTGTAAGGTGCTAAAGTTAAGGTTCCGCAATAAGCCTGGTTCTTCACATCGATAAATGAGCCTGCAGGTAAAGTAAAACTCTGGTTTGTACCAGCCGTATTATAGTAAAACTTAATGACCTCTGATGGGGTGGTGACCAATGGATATTTTAAGGGGGAAGCGACTGTTCCATTGATTTGTGCTGCTGCGGTTTCCCATTCGTATACTGAATTATAGCGGATATTTGGACTGCTGCTGCCTTCTTTATAATTGAAGCGTATGGTTTTATCATTAAATGGATTGATCACATAATTATCTTTGAACAGGCCGATCTCGGCATACGTATAATCGGGACAGTTGCCCAGCAATACATTGTGGGTCACTGCTGGATCGTTGGTAACCAGTAGGTTTCCGCGGACATCAGTTTGTGGTATGCTGGCAGGAACATGAAGCCGCATTTCGGATAAGGCACTCTGGAAAGAAGTATTGTCGTAAAACTTATTGCCCCCCTGCAGCAAATGTCCGTAAAGACCATAGCCATTCACAAAGGCAACCGTATTGTTACTGACGGTGATGCCTTCGGATAAGTTGTCAAGATAGATGCCGCTGGCCAAACTGGCAACCGGGGCACCCAGGTACTCGCCGATACTGTTTGTGATGATGTTTCCTTCAATTAAAGTTCCGTTGGTCTTATTGATGTTGTCATTGGTATAGATCCCACCGTTATCGTTTAGCAAGAGCACCACGCTGTCGATTACATTTCTTTTGATGAGGTTGTTGACCCCGGCAGAAATGATACCTGAATAGCCTGTTTTAAATACTTTGTTATAGGAAACAATAGAATTGGCGGAATTACAATCTATACCGGCAAAAGTTTTCCCCTTGCCATAGGCTGCGTTTCCGATGTTTGAAATATTGTTGTGGCTGATGGTAATGCGGTCGCTGTTTGCCTGGCTGAAGATTCCGCTCCAGTTTACATCTGATACACTTGAGTTTTGTATGGTAGCCTGGTTGCTGTTGCCCAGTACAATTCCATCACCACCCGAATAGGAAATGTCGACACTGTCTATTATTGCCGCAGTTGTTTTGTTTAACAGTAATGCCAGTTTGCCGGCATATTTAATGTCCAGGTTTTTGATCACAAGTTGATTAAGGGTGTCTGCCTGTAAAACCGTATCTTCCCCGGAAAAGGCGTAACTGGCAAGGTTTGGGTCTGATGTTGCATACACGTAAATTGTACCTGTTGATGGTTTGTAAGCCCATTCACCTTCCTGGTCAATGGCTTTCAGGTCATTCACAAAAAAATAGCCGAAGCCATTTTTGATGCCAAGGTCAACCGGATCAGGAAAGGTAATCGTATTTCCGCTGTGTGTGGTTACTTTTGTACGTATCAAACGGAATGGATGCGACCTTAAAACGAACTCGGCACCGGTCCAGTTTGGGGTAGATGAAAGGTCATTGTCAGTGATCTGGGTATTTCCAGAGAAGGATTCGAAGTTTAAATACCCGTTATTTACATTGGGATTGGGGTAGCGGCTTATGGGTAACAGCTTGTTCCCTTTAATCAGTGACCTGATTTCAGCTGGTTGGCCTGAACTAAAGGCCGTTTGCCAGATGTTACCACTGTAAACGGTCCAGGCGGTATTTATAGCTGCCGCACCACTGATTACAGGTTTTGCTCCTGTTCCATAAGCATCAATATAAAGGTTTGCAGTATGTTTGACCAGTAGCTTGCCATTAAAGGTATCGCCTCTTCTGAAGAGCAGGGAATCTCCTGTGTTGAAAACCTGGCCATTTACTTTGTTCAAAGTTTTCCAAGGGGTGGTGGTGGTTTTTCCATCTGCAGCATCATTGCCATCAGCTGCAATGTAATAGGTGCTGGTTGGCGGAAGTAAAGCCCCTAAAGCGAACCAGCCCAACGCCGTATAACTTGCCGTTGGGGATTTTATAGTTGTAAAAGTGTTTGATCCTGCCCCAAGGCTGTTATATGTTCCGTTTAACGAGATTGAATTCGCGATCCTGGCGTCAACTACTGATCCGGAAATGGAATCATCTGGCTGATGGTCAATCGTAATATTTGTATAATTGTTCATTGTTCCGCTTAATATATTCCCTTTCCATACCCTTTTATTGGAGAGGGAAGTAAGGCCTGAGCCGATAATTGGTGTACCAGATGCTTCTACTGCAAACCTGATGATTAAGGTGCCCGATGAAGCCGAGAGGCCTGTTAATGTCACTTTGCGGTTTTGACCGCTGGTGCCAACAGGGAATATCCTTGTAGTTGCAGTTGTTCCTACGGCCATCGCCAGTCCGCCGTTTACATAACTGGAGGCATTGCCGCTGGTATTTGTGTTATTGATATGATTACAGATGAGGGTTTTACCTGCTGGTAAATTGATCACACCTGAAGTCAGTACCAGTGCAGAACTTGAAGAACGCAGGGTTACATCATCGTTCAGAAAGATACCTGCTGCATTATTTACGGTTATGCGAAACAAGGACCTGGAAGCAGGCATTTCATTGCCCTCCGAAATGCCCGCTCCGGCTTTTGCGGGGTTGTGCACATAGGACAGATAAAGTGATGCTGTTGCACCCAGTGTATAAGTATTTGCAAGGGTTGCACTTTGCGAACGCTGAATGATACATTGTGCCGATGCAGGACCATTTCCTATGTTTGTATTGTTAAGGGTAAGCAGGCTACCATTGGTAAATGTACCCTCATTTAGCAGAAGCGTGTTGGAGATACTTATTGCTGCATTTAACACTACACCGTTTATATTGTCTATTGTCAACTGGCGGATGATGTTAAAATTTCCTGAACCGCTGATACTGCCTGCTAAAGCGGCAGCTCCGAGTTTCAGGATGCTTCCGGCTCTTGAAAATTCCATTGACCCGTTATTGGTCAAATCTCCATTTATGGTTACACTTTTGCCGGTTGTTCCATTAAAGGCATCCAGCTTTCCACCACTGTTGATCAGCAGGTTTCCGTTTACCATCAGGGCACCAGATCCGGATGCAAAATTCAAGGTTCCTGTGAGTGTTAAGTTTTTTACTGTAACTGTCCCGCTCAAGTTTACCGTTATGGTACTGCCTGCTATGATTTTTACAGTATCGGTGCTTATGGGGACAATTCCACCGGCCCAGCTGGATGCCGTGTTCCAGTTTCCTCCTGTAGCTGAAGAGCTAATAACAGCAGATTTTACCCCAGCATTTCCAAGAACCAGAAAAATGACCATTAACATTATTCTGTATTGGCCCATAATCTCTTGTAACTTCATTATCTGATTGGTTTAAAGACCATTGAAATGGTACCCTCCTGAACAGGTTTGTTGAGCCGGATGGCTAGACGCGTATAAGGAAGGCCACCTTCAGACAGCTCTTCACTTTTGATTTCAAACCCATCCTGACTTTCTATTGTAACCAGTAGTTTATCTTTTTTGCCTGTGATTTCAATTGCTCCGGGACCGACCTGCTTCCATTTACCCCTGGTTATTAAAGCTGTTTCATAGGTTTGGGTATTGCTAAAACTAAAATTGTCTTTAACTGTCAGAAAACCATTTGGTTTGCGGTTATAGGTGAATTCCCGTTCAAGCTTTTTCAGTTCCTTTACCGGATATGCAGAGGCAATGTCCATCAGCAGTTTATCCTGGTCATTGTTAAAGCTGGTGCTGATGACATTGGCTTGTGCGGCTGCACCAGGAATTTGTTCTTTACCTGCAATGAGAGGTACAGGATGCCCATAGGAAGCGATGGTTTTATAGGTATACCTTTCGGGACCAAAAGTTTTGGAAGTATAGGGTATAATACCCGGATCGCCCATCAAAACTTCATCCCCAACTACTATAGAAAAAGAGCCAATGTCATTGTGGTTGTGGTGCTCATTGTTGTTGCCCCCTTTAATGGCAACGCCCATATCCATGGCTGAGTTTTTGCCGGGGCGTACAGTGAGTACACCAGCCTGGTCAAAATAAGACCTTAGTTCATTGCCCTTGCTTTTTACCATTATCTGTTCAGAAGATATTTTTTCCGGAAAAACTGCCAGGATACTTTCTGCAAGCTCAGTAGAACGGCCTTCAAAAGCCGTCTTTTTAAAGTCCGATACATCTACACCCAGGTTCCGGTTCACATAATATAAAATGAAAGCAGAAGGTTGGGTATAAGGCCGGCAGTCGCCAATTGAAGGGAAAACACCATGGATAATTACTGTTTTAGGAAGAAATTCAGCAATAAGTTTAACTTTTGGATCTGCAAACAGGTCTATCTGGCCTCCGGTGCTTCTGTATACCGTTTCACGTAAAAGTACGAAATGGCCAAAACCGTAATTGTAATAACCCAGACCTTCGGTACAATAGCCGTCGGGCAAAAACCCGTGCACACCATTTTTATGGTAGCGTTCTGCAATGGCAATAAATTTGGCCCGTTCTCTTTTATCATCGAGGATGGTTTCAGCAGCACCCACTGTTCCGGACAGACAGACTGCATTAAAGTTATTTGTATTGGTTAAAAAGAAATTTTCGCTATTGCCGGTGGCCACTGAGTTTAACACAGGGTCGAATACCCTTAGGCGTAAAGCCTTGATGGCCTCATCTTTAACCTTTGGGCCGAGCTTGTCACCCAATAAATATAATGCCTGTGCAATATGGTGGGCATAACTTACTGCCGACAACTCTACCAGGTATTTTTTGCCTTCAAAATTTACCTTATTGTAATCATGTGTCGGATTTACCCATGATTTCTGCCGGCACAGTTCAAGTATGGCATCTTCTGCAGCCTTTGTATATTTTCCCTGATCGGTAAGACATTCTGCAAATACATATCGGGTTAACCAGAGCAGGCGCTTTTGGAGCATGTTTTTTCCCGGTACAGAAGTTCCTTTAGTCCAGTAGGCAAGGTAATCCGTATCGCTCCAGGCCGGAAAGGGCTCCGTCAATGAGCTGTCGGCACTTTTAAGCAATTTGTCGTATTTCCTGGTGTTCAGCAGTCTGTTCCATTCTTTGCGGTTTTTATAGGTCTCGCCAAATCCAGAAGGTTTTTCGGGTAACATCGCTTCGATTTGTTTAACCCTAAGCATATCCAATGGTTGCAGCAATACAACAGGTTTTGAATTGTCATAAACAGCAAGATTCTGCCCCTTTGCTATACTTCCTCCTATAAGGACTATAAAAAATAAGATATTTCTGAATAATTTCATCTCCGGATTTTTTATGGTATTACCGTAATTTCAAATTCCCTGACAACTGCTTTATTGGCATCGATGTTATTATTAAAGCCTACTAAAGTTACTTTATATACGCCGGGAGTTTTATATATATAATCATAATTGCTTAATCTCCGTCCGGCAATATTTTGTATGGACAAACCAAAGTCAGCCACTTCCTTTGTTGCCTTTAAGGTTAAAGGTCCGGTAACCAGCCAGTCTTCATTATCAGGAGTATTTGTGGCACTGCCATTCATTCTTAGTTCTGTTGCTGAAACGGTCCATGCTGCAGCGGGATTTTTGAAGTTATATGAAGTCCATGGCCCGGTGGCCAGCGTAACAAGCGGTACTGATGAATTATCTGGAAACAGGTTGCTGATGGAAAAGGCACGGACCACCCAGGTTGGTTGTGCAGCTGTAGGGCTCATTATTGCCGCATACTTAAATGCCAGTGCAAAAGGCGTTCCTTCGGCAGCGTATGGGCCCAGATCTACAATTCCAGATACGGTGCTGGTAGAATTACTGGCCAGGGTTACCTGGCTGCTGATGTCGGTCCAGCTGGTAGCCAACAGGTTTTCGGGGGTATTGCCCAACAGGTTTTTGGTAACCAGTATTTTAAGTGAATTGGCTTGTGCCACCCCTGCAAGAGCAGTTGTAAACTGCAATTGCGGAATACCGGTTTCTATAGTTACCTCGTCTTTATTTGCGTATCTGAAGCCACGTTCTCCGGAATAGAAAACAATATTTTCTACGCTACCCGAAAAGTTAAACCTGACCGTATCGTTAATTTTATACTGAAGCTTGTTTAACTGCACCTCAAAGTTGGGCTGTGCTACATCCATTTTTTTACAGGAAAGGGATAAGAATAGGGCAAAAAACAGTATATATATGCATTTCATAGCTTTAAGATTAATAGCCGGGGTTTTGTACTAATAAATTATTCAATTGAATATCATGGATCGGGATGGGCATGAAAATGTTCCTGGAAGAAACTTTGGTAGCTGCAGTGGTGATGTTTGCTGCTGTGCCTGCATTGGCATTTGCATAGACCAGAAAGGCTTTCATGTCTTCCACAAATTTTCCCCATCGGATCAGGTCGTTCCTTCTTAACCCTTCAAAACAAAGCTCCCTTGATCTTTCTTCCTTTATCGCAGCTAATAGTTCTGCTTTGCTGGAGATTTGTAATGCGGAAAGGTCCGCATCGGTAGATTGGGTAATGGTGGCTATAGCAGTAGCACCCGTTCCCCCGCCACCGGTAATGGTTACAGCAGGAGCTGAGCTGTAGTACGGGCCGGCAGTGGTCAATGTCCCTGCTGCGGTAATGGTGATGCCGGTAACTGACCCACCCGAAATACTTGCCTCAGCAGTAGCCCCATTGCCACCACCACCATTAATGGTTACAGTTGGTATACTTGTATAGCCAGAACCTCCGTTGGTTACAGCAATGTGTTTTACAACATTTCCATACAATAAGCCATAAGCCCTTTTGCGGACCATATTTACATATTGATAAGCATTAGCAGGTCCGTTTACTTCATTTTCGGCTTCTGCAAGCATGAGCAATACATCTGAATAACGCAGAAAAGCGAAATTCTGAGAAGTATAGTTTTTATCTTTGGGCTCAACAATTTCGTACTCCCTGCGCCATTTTCCGGCATTCATAAGCCAGGTATTGGTTACAGTGGTTTTTACAGCCGTTGCTCCGCTGCCCCAGGTATAATTGGCACAGTTCCAATCTCTTCTCCAGTCAAAAGAAGCCTTATTTGGTGTAGCAGTACTTAATGGGTTGAGTTGGTAGGAGTTGTAAAGTTTTCGGGTTGCGTTTATAGATCCTGAACTGAAACCTTTATTCGCATCATTACACAAAATGCCGCAGAACCTGCCGGTATAAGTATTTCCAAAGTTGACACCTCCGGTGTTGTTGCCCCAGAATTCCAGCTCCCACATACTTTCTTTTACATCGTACTGTTCTTTTGCATATTTTAAGAATACATCGCGGTAATCCGGATTTAAGGCATGTTCAGGTGCATTCCCAGAAGGATGAACTACTTTATTGGCCCAGAACAGTGCATCCTTATATTTTTCTGTATCGTTTAAAGGAAATCCTGCCATATACAGATATACCCTGGCCAGCATGCCCTGTACCGCCGTACGGGTAACCTTTCCGCCCATGCCCAGTGCAGTGGCAGTCTGTGTTTGCAACAGGGCTTCAGCATCGATCATATCCTTGGTAATTTGTGCATAAACATTTTTCATCGGAGTCCTGGCAACATTCACTTGTGTTACAGAGGCTGTTGGGCTGAGGATCAATGGAACATCTCCATAATTGCTGACCAGCATGAAATATTGAAAGCCCCGAAGGAATAAAGCCTGTCCTTTGATGACGTTCTTTGCGGTTTGATCCATCGGTACATCATCCAATTTTGAAAGCAGCAGATTGTCCCTTTCAATACCGGTGTAAAGTCCTTTCCAGAATAACTCGTTTTTTGCATCCGCCGCATCATACTGATAAGAGGGAGTAAGTTCTACTGTCCGGCCATAAGATTCGTCTGTGTTGGTATTAAACATATACAGGTAGTTGTTTCCATATACTTCTTGCGTACCCAGGGCATTATATACGCCATTTAAGGCACTTTGCAGTTGTTCGGGTGTTTTGTAAAAGGCCGAAGGATCAATAAAATCAGTCGGATTGGTGTCCAGTACTTTCTGACAGGAAATGGTGATGGCTGTCAGCATAATGAGGTAAAAATATTTTATCGGTTTCATACTTTTAATAATTAACAGGTTAGAGCGATAAGTTTAATCCGAATATGAGTGTACTTGCACGTGGATAGGCTGAAAAATCGAACCCCGGTGTAAGCGTTGAATTTCTTACAGAGACTTCAGGGTCTGGTCCAGAGTAATTTGTCCAGGTAGCAATGTTCTGGGCAGAAGCATAGATTCTTAAACTTTTGAGATTGGCTTTTTTATATATTTTTACAGGTACATTGTAGCCCAGTGAAATGGTTTTTAGCCTGAGGTATGAGCCGTCTTCAACTACTCTGCTGGAATAATAGAAAGGGCCTTGTCCCCCGGTACGGAATAAAGTATTGCTGGGATTATCGGGCTGCCACCTGTTGGCATAACTCGCATATTGGTTAAAGAACCTGGACTGTTTTCCATTCCCCTCAAAGAGCAGGCGGTTGGCATTGATGATGTCGTTCCCGTAGGACCATTGCAGGAATACATTCAGGTCAAAACCTTTATAGATAAAATTATTTGACAGGCCACCTGTATGTACAGGCAGACCACGTCCGATTACCGTGAAATCTGAGGCATTAACATTTCCATCACCATTGATATCTTTATACTTGATATCCCCGGGCTGCACTGTAGGGTTGCCATTTCTGGGGATATTGCCTTTTAGTGTGTAAACACCCTGGGGACTTTTATCAAAATCTTCATACTGATAAACTCCATCCCAGATGGCACCATATAATTGGCCTACTGCCTGACCTACAACAGCAATATAAGGAGAAAGTGCATTCCATTTCTGATCGAAACTTACCGGACTGGTTAGAGAAGTTTGGTTCTCAGCAAGTGCAAGTACTTTGTTTTTGTTGAAACTGATATTGAAATTGGAGTTCCAACTGAATGTTTTTCCATTAATATTGACGGTGTTTAGTGTAATTTCAAGTCCATTGTTTTGCATTTTACCTATATTTTTGTAGGCATTTGACAATCCGGTGGTATAGGGTAGAAGAGCTTGCAGCAATAGGTCATGCGTAGTTTTTTTGTACAAGTCTACAGTTAAGTTGATGCGCTGCTTAAACAGGCTAAGGTCGTAGCCAATGTTTACCTGCTTTGTAGTTTCCCATCTCAGACTGGCATTTCCAAAAGCAGTTAATATAGCACCTTTTGACGGAGAGCCGTTGCCGTAAGAATAACCTGCAGAATTGGGTTGGGTAATCTGATCGAGGTAAGGAAAGTCGCCCACCCTGTTGTTACCGGTTTCCCCGTAGCTAAGACGGAGTTTTGCTTCGGAAACAAATTTTAATTTCTTCATAAATTCCTCACCGCTCATACGCCATGAAAATGCCCCGGAAGGAAAGTAGCCCCAGCGCTTTCCAGGGGCAAATTTTGAAGATCCGTCGGATCGGAAAGAAGCTGTCAGGTAATATTTTGAATTGTAATTGTAATTTATACGTCCGAGGTAAGACAAAAGCCCCCACCTGGAGCTTAACGAAGTACCGATCAGAGAAGGTGATTCGTCCAGACCGTCAAGTCCTAACAACTCATTTGGAACGTTCAGTGCGTTAAAACCATTTCTTGCAGTTTTGTTTCCCTGCATGGTATAACCTCCAAGTATGGTCAGGTTATGTACTTTGTTAAATATTTTTTTATAGGTAAGCGTATTTTCATTTAGCCAGGTTGTGGCAGGGTTATAGTAAATAGATCCGTTTACTCCACTTGAATTACGGGGATTGCCAGCTTGGGTAAGGGAGTTATAAAAGGATTCATTTCTGAGCATATTATTGGTAATGCCACCGGTTACCCTTAAGGTCAGTGAAGGGATAATTTTGTATTCGGCATAAGCATTGGCAATTAATCCTGTGGTTAAGTTTCTGCGGAGCTCATTTTTGGCAGAGATTACGGGGTTGACCCTGTAATCGGCAATTACATTGTAATCAAAACCAGGATCAAACAGTTCATCATCCAGGTTATTGTCGTTACCGGTAACAGGACGGTAGCCCCACACTGCATAAAGCAGATTGGTGCTGGCCGACTGGGTAGAGGAGGAGGCATTGACTATTGTTCCATTGGAAATGGTATAGCTGTAGTTCAGGTTTACACCTACTTTCAACTTTCGGTTTACATTCTGATCCAGGGTAATGCGTCCCTGATAACGCCTGAAATCAGAGTTTAAAATTACTCCATTCTGGTCTATGATATTGGCGGAAATTGAATAACGTGTTTTATCAGATCCGCCTCTCAGTGAGATATCGTGGCTTTGCATGGGCGCATTTCTATAAATCTGATCCTGGAAATCGAGTCCTTTCACATTTCTGTAATCCTCCAGCGTTTTTCCATTGCTCAGGTAAGTGGTAGTCGCATTTGCCTGATCGAGCTCCAGCTGGTATTTTACAAATTCATAAGGATTCATCAGGTCTATGGTCTTCGTGTTTTTCTGAAAACCGTAGTAACCATTATAAGCGATCACGGGCTCATCTGCTTTTCCTCTTTTGGTGGTAATGATGATGACCCCATTTGCACCTCTTGCGCCATATATGGCTGTAGCCGATGCGTCCTTCAGGATATCAATAGATTCAATATCAGCTGGGTTTATTGAATTGTTGTTTGCATCTTCCAGTGGAAAGCCGTCCACGACATATAGGGGTGAGTTGTCCTGAGTGATAGAACCTGCACCACGGATTACAATGGTGTTGACTTCGCCAGGCTGTCCATCAGCGCCTGAAACCTGTACCCCGGCTACGCGACCCGCAAGGGCCTCATCGAATGATTTTACTGGGGCTTTCTCAAATTCGTTCATTTTGACCTGGCCAACAGCACCTGTCAGGTCTTTCCGGGTTGTTGTGCCGTAGCCAACAACTACAATTTCGTTCAGGGCATTGTCCAATGCTTTAAGCGCAAGCGTTATGGTATTTCTGTTGTTTAAAGGAATGTCTCTTGACTGGTAGCCGACATATCTGAAGGATAATGTAGCGTTTGCATTTGAAACAGTAAGTACAAATTTACCGTCGGCGTCAGTAGTAGCCCCGGTTTTAGTACCCTTTTCAAATACGGTGACACCAAAGAGCGGTTCATTGTCATCAGAGGTCACTTTACCTGAAATTTTTCTGCTTTGAGCATTACTTTGGATTGATAAAGTCATCAGTAATACCCAGGAAATTATTACCCTGAAAGTAATAAGCCCACAAAGCCTTAGTGGTTTAAGTAACATATTTATATTTGGTTAGTTTAAAAAATCTCTGCTTGTTTTAACAGCCTTTCAGGTAATGTATTACAAACCTAATAAATTATATATTGTATACAATATATATCTTAATTAATATGAATATTTTAATAAAAACATTATTTAATAATAATTTTGGTTGATATAATGTGTTTATATTACTATTTAAGCAATAAATACCATTTAAAATTTGTGATATTATCTGAAATAAAGCCCTCCGTTGATATCTATGGTAGCGCCGGTAATGTAGTTGCCGCCTTCACCTGCCAGGAATGCAGCTGTCAAACCTATATCACGTGGCTGTCCGATGCCGAGCGGCACACCAGCAGCTATCTTGGCAATCCCCTCAATTCCGTGAGTTTGATTTAGCAGATCAGTTTCTATGATACCGGGTGCAATACAATTTACCCTGATTCCGAAGGGGGCGCCTGTTCTGGCCAATGTTTTGGTAAGGCCTAAAATGGCGCTCTTACTGGCCGCATAATGAGCATGACCATACAATGCGCCTTGCTGCCCAACAACTGAGCTGATGTTAATGATGCGTCCGCTCTGTTGTACTTTCATCATTTCCATCGCATTTTTGGCGCATAGAAAACAACTGCTAAGATTGGTGCTTAAAATATGGTCCCAATCTTCAATACTGATGTCAAAAATGTCTTTTGCCTGCGATGTCCCCGCATTGTTTATCAGGATGTCCAGCTGACCTATATGGGCTTTAATAAAGGAAAAAAGGGCTTCCACATCTGTTTTTAAACTGACATCTGCTGCTTTAAAATAAACCTCCTGGTTAAATGCCCTGATCTGGTCAACCGTTTGCTGAAGATCATCGGTTTCTGCCAGGTCGTTAAGTATAATGTTGGCCCCCTTTTCTGCCAGGCATAAGGCAATACCTTTACCTATACCCCTTAAAGATCCGGTTATAAGTGCAGTTTTTCCGGTTAGTTCGTTCATGACTTCATATTTTAATTAAATTTTATCGGTCTGTGCAGCAATATATAATTCTTTGGATAAAGTAAATTTCAGCGCTATAAATATAAAGATACTGCCAGCCAGATATACTATGGAAAGGGCCGATAACCCATCAGATAACCCTAATGTAGGTTTTACAATGCCTAAAATCCATGGTGCAAAGGCACCTATCAAAAAAGCAAACATAATCATGGCCCCTGAAACAGAGGCCCGTATGGTAGGGGGGATGACCAGAAATAAAGAAGCATAAATATTAGAATCATAAATCCCCCTGAAAAAGCCAAATAAGCCCATCCCCGCATATACCCAAAACAGCTGATTTGCCGAGCCCATTAAATAAATAAAAGGACAAGCTAGTAACAGGCCTAAAGCTTGTAGTTTGAGTCTCGAACCTGCAGTTTTTTTAACCAGCTGATCGGAAAAACGTCCTCCGAGCAATACGCCAAGGAAAGCGAAAATATGATGGTAAAACATGGAAGAAAAACCAGCATTTGCTAGTGAGAGATTAAACTTTTCATGTAAGAAAGTAGGAGACCAGGTTAAATAGCCTACATTTACAAATACCATACAGGCAAAGGCAAGCGTAAGTAATATCGCTGTCTTTTTCCTGAACAGTCCCATGATGCCGTCAAATAATGTTACTTTATAGGTTGTCTGTACCGTATCCGGTGCAATAATTTTTTTAAACCTGACAAACAGCACGATGGAAAGTATGATTCCTATCCCACCAAAAAAATAAAAGGCGGTGCTCCAGCCAAATCTTTCGGCTATCAATGCACCAGATAATCCGCTGATGATTATCCCGGCATATAACGCAGTTTGGTGTATGGCCATAGCCAGGCCAGTTTTTTCCTGATATTTTTCTGCTATAAGCGCATTTGCTGCAGGGGCGTAAAAAGATTCACTGCTCCCTACTACTGCCCTTAAAACGATCAGGTGTACCAGGCCTGCGCTAAGGCCGGTAAAAAAGGTTGCGGTGCTCCACAACAACAGGCTAAAAATGATTACTTTTTTCTTACTGAAAACATCACCGATATAACCACTTAAAGGGACACATAGTCCTATAGCCCAGATAAATACCGATGCAATCATCCCCAATTCTGCATCCGTTAACTTCAGTGCTGCTTTAATCTGAGGTAATATCACGTTAAATATCTGACGGTCGGCCTGGTTAAAGAAAAAAACCAGCCAAAGCAATACAATCAATTCCCAGTTAAAAGACCTGAGGCTTAAGTTGTTCCGGGCACTGTATCTGATCATTTTGATGCTGTCTTTAAAAGATTACTTTGCAAAATAGCCCTTTGCATTTTCCGGGCGTATTTCGGTTAACTTCCCATTGTAATGTCGCAAGTCCCTCGGCTCATAAGGGTAAGCCACAATTGCTTCTTCGTTAATGTCTATTCCAAGGCCGGGCAAGTTGTTAATTTGCATCATTCCGTCTATAAATTCAACTTTTTCGGTACTTATTTTATTGCGGTAAGGAACGTCACTGCTCATCGTTTCAAGGAAATGGAAATTTGGTGTAGATGCAGCAATATGAAGTGTGGCAGCGTTAGCTACAGGGCCACTCGGGTTATGCGGACAAAGCGGAATGTAATAGCATTCGGCCATAGCAGCAATCTTTTTAAGTTCTGATATACCACCAGCATGACTTACATCAGGCTGGATAAAATCTGCGCATTCCTGGTTTAGAAAACTTCTGTAATCCCATCTGCTGTAAAGACGCTCGCCGGCTGCAATAGGCACCTTGGTTTTTCTTCTTAATTGCGCCAGTCCCTCCATATGATCAGGGGGAATAGGTTCTTCAAACCAGGTAATGTCAAAGTCTTCAAGGGCATGGGCTACCCTTATAGCAGTTGGCATGTTAAAACGGCCATGCCCTTCAATTAAGATGTCAATCTCTGTTCCTACAGCATTAACAACAGCATCAATGCAAGCCAAAGCATAAGAAAACTCTTTTTTGGTCAGGTTCATATAGGCCGATCCGAATGGGTCCCATTTTAAACCTTTAAAACCGATTTTTACGGCCTCCTTTGCTTTTTCGGCAAACTCTTCAGGGGTTTTTGCAGGGGCAAACCACCCATTCGCATAACATGGTACGGCATCTCTTACCTTTCCTCCAAGCAACTGGTATACCGGTACACCAAGGTCTTTGCCTTTGATGTCCCACAAAGCCATATCTATAGCGGCCAGTGCGCTCATTAAAACAACCCCGCCCCGCCAGTAGGCATCTCGATAGCAATCGTGCCAGATGGCTTCTATCTGGTGAGGGTCTTTTCCTATTAAATATCTTTTTAATTCATTTACGGCCTGCAACACAGTCAATTCTTTCATTTCCAGTGTTGCCTCGCCTACGCCATGCAGGCCCGAATCAGTAATTACTTTTACAAACACCCAGTTTGTTCGGTATGAATGGCAAATAAAGGTTTTGATCTCAGTGATTTTCATCTGTTCATTTATAATTTTATGCTGGTATTTATCTGCATTATTTTTGACTTTAAACCGGCCGATGTACATAGGGCTGCAAAATACACTGGGTCTGCAGTGTTTTCAGTAAACATGCCATAGTGGTTGGGAATAACCATTTCAGGGTTAAGGGCAAGTGCAAAAACTGCCGCATTTTCTGCATTCATATTTCCCAGTTTTCCGTTGATACAAACAAAAAGTGCATCCAGTTTGGTATCCGATATCTTTGTGATTAAGCCCGCAAGCTCTGGCACATATTCAGTATCACCCGAGAAATAGACCTTGTGGTGTTTATCTTCAACGATTAGTCCCGTTGAAAAAGGATCAGTATGAATGGCAGGAGTGGCAGTAAGTTTGAGTTCGCCTAATGATAATTGTTCGCATTGGTTAAGTAAAATTGTATTCCTGATACTAATGTTCAATTTATTTGCATGTTCAATGACACTTGAGGGACCTATAATTTTGCACAATGGAAAGTAACTAAGGATGTTGAGTATAGTTTGCGGATCAAAATGATCCAGGTGATTGTGGGTACAATAAATATAGTCTGGATGCAGGTCTTTAATGGCCAGGGGAATAGGAAACATCCGTTTTAATCCTTGTAGTTTATAAATGGAATCGCTGAGATAAGGATCAATTACTAGCTTAATACCGTCTACATCTACAATATAGCCGCTTTGTCCAATCCATTTAATGTCCATCAGGTAATTTATTTTGGTTAGTATGACTGAAGTTTATGTCAGTGCTTTCTTATAGTTTTCCAAAAGTAATATATTATATATTGTATACAATATATATATAAATAATTATAATTTTGATTATCAAGTAGTAATATATTTATCAATTATTTAATATTTTGGATTTAAAATAATGAAAATGCTATTTAAGTCTGTCGCCCATTTGAGCAAGGAGATCAGCTTTAGCATTTACACAGTGTAATGAAGCTGCAGTTTCAACTGCTGCAGGGTTTCGACTTTCCAGGGCAAGGAGGATAGCCTGGTGTTCTTCTATGACTTCGGCCGTTCGCCTTGAACCGAAACCATAAGTAAGTCGTAAGGTGTTGATGAGCTGCCAGTGTTTTTCCAGTATCTGCAGTCCTTCACTATTATTTGCCAGTTCATATATGGTGGAATGGAAGCGACGGTTCAATTGTAAGCAGATTGTATAGTCTTCTTTTGCAGCTGCGGACTCGTAACTTTTCTGGATCTGATTTAGGAGCTTAAGGTCTTTCTGTTTTAAGTTTTCTATACATTTTACGGTAAGGTATACTTCAATCAATTGTCTGATCTCGTAGATGCTTTCTAAAAATTGTTTATCCACTTTTCTAACATGGGCACCTTTGTTTGGTTCAATAATTAACAATCCCTCACCTTGTAGCTGTTGCAAAGCTTCCCTAATAGGCATCTGGCTAACTTTATAACGTTCTACCAGTTCTGCTATTTTTAATCTTTCACCCGAAATAAAGTATCCCGAAAGAATATCTTCCCGAAGTTTCTCTCTCACTCTGGAATAAGTAGGATCAGCCAGCTGGCCTAACGAATCAGATTGTAATTTGTCTTTCAACGCTGCAATTTTTTAAATGGTCGGTCAAATATACAATATATTATATACAATCAGCTGGATTGATCCTGATGATAAAGTATGCCAAAGGTTGGGTAATTGTTCAGAAGGGTTTTCAAATCATTAATGTAATGTAATGCCGTATAGTTATAAGTAATAAATAATGGCAACAAGGATTAGAACTGCAAAAAAAACATAATAGGTGGTTTTGCTGCTTAGCCCACCCCAAAGCACCTTCTTGTTATAAAACACGGCATTCCAATCATCAGGGTTCTTACGTCTGGTATTGGTTAGGGCTGAGGTTTGATTTTCTTTAGCTTTCATGTTGTAAGATACGAAATATATGACATGTTTTAAACCCTGTATAGAAGTCACAACAGTTTCCGTTCCTAAATAATGGGTTGTTTTTGTACGGCCGATAGTAGTCAAACAACTCGTTTCATTAAGATTTTTTATTTTCTTTATTGTTTATTTTGTGTCACTAGTTTGATGGTGGTATGGGTGTAAACTGATTGTTGTAAGCAAAATTCGCCGTTTTTTGATTTATTCGTCATTGTTTTTGTTATTTGGTATAATATTGTTTTGTTAAATTATGTGTATTTTATTTCTCATAGTGTAGAATTATTTTCTTATTATTCTTTTTTTTATTTTGTGTTTTTTTATTCATATATTTTGAATTTATTTAATTTTATGTCTTTTTAATGTATTTAGGCTGTTTTTTGATGTTGTTTAAATTTTTGGCCTGATTGTTATTAAAAAAGTTAAAATTTTCATAGAAATGATCTAAATTCTGATTACTTTGCTTAAGGTAAATGAAATTAAACTTATAAGAAATTAATATTTTATTTTATGTGTTTTTATAATGAGGAAAATATCCCATTGGAAGAATATGAATACATAAGACAAGAAGTTTTTTATAAAGCGGAATAAATGTATATCTAAATTTATGCTGAATACGCTCAGATCTAATGTGCTCTCCTGTTACAGAGGTATATGCTGTCTGGTTTTTCTATTATGCTCATTATTTAATTTATCGAATGTACTGGCAGAGGGGAGTAAAGATTTATATCCGGTTGGGGCATCGGGTAATCGTGCATTTTTATATTCCAATGCTGCACTCGGAATTATTAGTACTTCAGTAGCTTTCCCTTTCAGAACCCTTGGAACGCATTATGTTTACGCTGTTAAAAATGAATATATAGCGGTGGCATCCAGTGCACAGGGAGTTGGTAATGGGATAATTATTATCACTTCCCCATCAGGGGTACAGACAATGACTACTGTTGGAAGCACGGTGGGTAAAATTTCCAGTAGAACCGAAGAATTAGCTGGGCCACGTTTTCCAGGAGAAGGTGCTGGGAATAATCGCTATTTACCTTATTCTTTTCAGGTGGGTAATGATGAGGGTGTTTGGAAAATTGAATTTATACCAACAGGTAATAAAGTAGATACAAATAGCCCTACCGCCTCAGACGTTTTCGCAGATGGTACTTGGAGTCAAAGTAATAATACCCCCCTTATTTCTGCCTGGGATGTTTCAGTTTGTAATGCTGTCAAAGATAAATGGCTGAGGGGTAGGGTGTATACAAATGTTCTGAATTTAAAGTTGTCCCAGAATTTTGATGATTCGAATAAGGCCTATAATGGGATAAATTATGTTTTAACTAAAGACGGAAGGGCTTACCGTGTAAAAAATAACGGTAATAACGGCTTGGGCTTTACTTTTTTTTCGAATAATAAAGGATTTGTAGATGCTACGGGGAATCCACTTTATAAAAGTCTGAATACAACAGACGAGACTGTAATTGCCAATGCTGTACATGATCCAAGGGCTGTTGATGATTTGACAAAAAACCTGGTTACTCATAAACTGTTTTATGGCCCTCCTTCTCCTGATCTGCCGGTTTCCGCTAAGGTTGCAATAGATGGAACTACTTCTACGACTACCTGGCTAAAAAATGAACCAACTGTTCCGGTTGTTTCGAATATCGATTTTGTAGGTTCTGAAGGGACTGTTGGGCAGGCCAGTCAAAAAGGAGGAACAATAATCTTTAAAACAAATGTTGCAGGTTCATACCGGATCACTATACCACTTGGCGCTGGTAAAGACAGGGTGCTCAATGGTGCTGCTGCCAATGGTGTGAATACGATAAAATGGGATGGAAAAGATGGCTTAGGTAATTTAGTTCCAGGAGGTTTGGTTGTTCCTGAAGTAAGAGTTAGACTGGCATCAGCGGAGGTACATTTTCCATTTATAGATATGGAGATAAACCCAAAGGGCATTATTATTGAATTGACTGAAAACTCAGCGTTTTATCCTGTAAATCCAACGCCTAATATTATTGACGAAAGTGTGTATAGTGATAGGGTATATTGGGATGACAGCGATATTACCGGAGGTAAGGCTGGTGAGGTTTCTAATCCACAGGTAAATGTAATTAATGGAATCTCAAGTAATTCGAATGGACATAAATGGGGAAGCTATAGCGGGAGCAGTGGCTCTGGAAATAGTGGTGCCGGAACAAATAGCTATGGTAATGAAAAGGCTATGGATACTTATGCTTATATCCTTAGTAAGGAAGAAGCCCAGCCCTTAAATGTGAATGTTAAAGTTGCAGAGCTGCAGGTGGTGAGTGTAATACCAACTTATACTTCTACAGCTGCAGGTACTCAGGTTACTTATGCAGTGAAGGTTAAAAATGCCGGTGTAAGTGATGTGACAGGAGCAGCGTTTCATTTTAATGTACCTACTGGCTTTACCGTCAATGCTAACGGCATAAGTAGTTCTTTTACTGGGGCAACGGGTGCAGAAAGTAATGCTGTGCTAGATGCAACGGGATTTAGTTCTATGCTGGATTTGGCTAATGGCTGTATAGTTACTTATACAATTAACGGAACTATTGGTGCTGGTATTTCGGGAAATGATATTCTTGTCGATGCAAGTATAATGAGACCGAAGGATGTTACGGACCCAGATGCAACCAATATTATATTTGATAAGGCACCTACTAATCCACACGATGAATGTTTAAATGGTACTGCCAATGAGGTTTGTAACAATATAAAATACAATACGGCCCATGCTCAGCTCGTATGTGTAAATTCATCAATTGTGCCGATTGAGTATGTTCTTGAAGCAGGTGGAACAGATGTTCAAATCCTGCCTGCATTGCCAGCCGGGCTGGTTAAAAATATAACAGGAGGTAAATTGACAATTACAGGTACACCAACCGCTTCTGGCATATTTACTTTTACAATAAATACTTTAGGAACTCAACGGTCAACAAAAACGGTAGTACTAACGGTAGGTTCCAGGGCTATTGCTTCAGATATTGAAGTTGCTGATAAGGCGATTTGTATTGGTCAGAGTGCCGAATTGACGTCTAATTTGGCTGCTGGTAGTACTATCGTTAATCCGGTTTTCAATTGGTATAGTGAGGCTGCCCTTACAACATTACTTCATACGGGGACAATTTATACTGTTAATCCTACTGTTAGCACTACCTATTATGTAACGGTTAAAGGTGATAACAGTTGCGAAAATGCTTCCGGGGCGGGAAAAGCAGTAACGATTACAGTAAACCCATTGCCCTTACAACCTACGGTTACGGCTTCTGGAGGAACCACCTTCTGTGTTGGTGGTTCAGTAGTGTTAACTTCCAATGCAGCTACGAGCTACCAGTGGTACCGTGGTACTACTTTGTTAACCGGTGAAACGAACCAAACTTATACAGCAAGTGAAAGCGGCAATTATACAGTAATCGTTACCGATGGCAATTCCTGTTCAAGCCCAGCTTCGACAGCAGTTACTGTTACGGTAAACCCATTGCCACTTCAACCAACAGTTAATGCATCTGCAGGGACAACTTTCTGTCTTGGTGGTTCTGTCACGCTGACCTCATCAGTTGCTGCCAGTTACCAGTGGTACCGGGGCACCACTTTGTTAACCGGTGAAACGAACCAAACTTATACAGCAAGTGAAAGCGGCAATTATACGGTTATAGTTACCGATGGCAATTCCTGTTCAAGCCCGGCTTCGACAGCAGTTACTGTTACGGTAAACCCATTGCCACTTCAACCTACGGTTACGGCTTCTGGAGGGACAACTTTCTGTGTTGGTGGTTCAGTAGTGTTAACTTCCAGTGCAGCTACGAGCTACCAGTGGTATCGCGGTACTACTTTGTTAACCGGTGAAACGAACCAAACTTATACAGCAAGTGAAAGCGGCAATTATACAGTAATCGTTACCGATGGCAATTTCTGTTCAAGCCCGGCTTCAGCAGCAGTTCCGGTTACAGTAAACCCATTGCCACTTCAACCTACGGTTACGGCTTCAGGAGGAACCACCTTCTGTCTTGGTGGTTCAGTAGTGTTAACTTCCAGTGCAGCTACGAGCTACCAGTGGTATCGGGGTACTACTTTGTTAACCGGTGAAACGAACCAAACTTATACAGCAAGTGAAAGCGGCAATTATACGGTTGTAGTTACCGATGGCAATTCCTGTTCAAGCCCGGCTTCAGCAGCAGTTCCGGTTACAGTAAACCCATTGCCACTTCAACCTACGGTTACGGCTTCAGGAGGAACCACCTTCTGTGTTGGTGGTTCAGTAGTGTTAACTTCCAGTGCAGCTACGAGCTACCAGTGGTACCGGGGCACCACTTTGTTAACCGGTGAAACGAACCAAACTTATACAGCAAGTGAAAGCGGCAATTATACGGTTGTAGTTACCGATGGCAATTCCTGTTCAAGCCCGGCTTCGACAGCAGTTACTGTTACGGTAAACCCATTGCCACTTCAACCTACGGTTACGGCTTCTGGAGGGACAACTTTCTGTCTTGGTGGTTCAGTAGTGTTAACTTCCAGTGCAGCTACGAGCTACCAGTGGTATCGGGGCACTACTTTGTTAACCGGTGAAACGAACCAAACTTATACAGCAAGTGAAAGCGGCAATTATACAGTAATCGTTACCGATGGCAATTTCTGTTCAAGCCCGGCTTCAGCAGCAGTTCCGGTTACAGTAAACCCATTGCCACTTCAACCTACGGTTACGGCTTCAGGAGGAACCACCTTCTGTGTTGGTGGTTCAGTAGTGTTAACTTCCAGTGCAGCTACGAGCTACCAGTGGTATCGCGGTACTACTTTGTTAACCGGTGAAACGAACCAAACTTATACAGCAAGTGAAAGCGGCAATTATACGGTTGTAGTTACCGATGGCAATTCCTGTTCAAGCCCAGCTTCGACAGCAGTTCCGGTTACAGTAAACCCATTGCCACTTCAACCTACGGTTACGGCTTCAGGAGGAACCACCTTCTGTGTTGGTGGTTCAGTAGTGTTAACTTCCAGTGCAGCTACGAGCTACCAGTGGTACCGGGGCACCACTTTGTTAACCGGTGAAACGAACCAAACTTATACAGCAAGTGAAAGCGGCAATTATACGGTTGTAGTTACCGATGGCAATTCCTGTTCAAGCCCAGCTTCGACAGCAGTTCCGGTTACAGTAAACCCATTGCCACTTCAACCTACGGTTACGGCTTCTGGAGGGACAACTTTCTGTCTTGGTGGTTCTGTCACGCTGACCTCATCAGTTGCTGCCAGTTACCAGTGGTACCGTGGTACTACTTTGTTAACCGGTGAAACGAACCAAACTTATACAGCAAGTGAAAGCGGCAATTATACAGTTGTAGTTACCGATGGTAATTCCTGTTCAAGCCCAGCTTCGACAGCAGTTACTGTTACGGTAAACCCATTGCCACTTCAACCTACGGTTACGGCTTCTGGAGGGACAACTTTCTGTCTTGGTGGTTCTGTTACCTTGACCTCATCAGCTGCTGCCAGTTACCAGTGGTATCGGGGCACCACTTTGTTAACCGGTGAAACGAACCAAACTTATACAGCAAGTGAAAGCGGCAATTATACAGTAATCGTTACCGATGGCAATTCCTGTTCAAGCCCGGCTTCAGCAGCAGTTCCGGTTACAGTAAACCCATTGCCACTTCAACCTACGGTTACGGCTTCTGGAGGAACCACCTTCTGTGTTGGTGGTTCAGTAGTGTTAACTTCCAGTGCAGCTACGAGCTACCAGTGGTATCGCGGTACTACTTTGTTAACCGGTGAAACGAACCAAACTTATACAGCAAGTGAAAGCGGCAATTATACAGTAATCGTTACCGATGGCAATTCCTGTTCAAGCCCAGCTTCGACAGCAGTTCCGGTTACAGTAAACCCATTGCCACTTCAACCTACGGTTACGGCTTCTGGAGGAACCACCTTCTGTCTTGGTGGTTCTGTCACGCTGACCTCATCAGTTGCTGCCAGTTACCAGTGGTACCGGGGCACCACTTTGTTAACCGGTGAAACGAACCAAACTTATACAGCAAGTGAAAGCGGCAATTATACAGTTGTAGTTACCGATGGTAATTCCTGTTCAAGCCCAGCTTCGACAGCAGTTCCGGTTACAGTAAACCCATTGCCACTTCAACCTACGGTTACGGCTTCTGGAGGGACAACTTTCTGTCTTGGTGGTTCTGTTACCTTGACCTCATCAGCTGCTGCCAGTTACCAGTGGTATCGGGGCACCACTTTGTTAACCGGTGAAACGAACCAAACTTATACAGCAAGTGAAAGCGGCAATTATACAGTAATCGTTACTGATGGCAATTCCTGTTCAAGCCCAGCTTCGACAGCAGTTCCGGTTACGGTAAACCCATTGCCACTTCAACCAACAGTTACGGCATCTGCAGGAACCACCTTCTGTGTTGGTGGTTCAGTAGTGTTAACTTCCAGTGCAGCTACGAGCTACCAGTGGTATCGCGGTACTACTTTGTTAACCGGTGAAACGAACCAAACTTATACAGCAAGTGAAAGCGGCAATTATACAGTAATCGTTACCGATGGCAATTTCTGTTCAAGCCCGGCTTCAGCAGCAGTTCCGGTTACAGTAAACCCATTGCCACTTCAACCTACGGTTACGGCTTCTGGAGGAACCACCTTCTGTGTTGGTGGTTCAGTAGTGTTAACTTCCAGTGCAGCTACGAGCTACCAGTGGTATCGCGGTACTACTTTGTTAACCGGTGAAACGAACCAAACTTATACAGCAAGTGAAAGCGGCAATTATACAGTAATCGTTACCGATGGCAATTCCTGTTCAAGCCCAGCTTCGACAGCAGTTCCGGTTACAGTAAACCCATTGCCACTTCAACCTACGGTTACGGCTTCTGGAGGAACCACCTTCTGTCTTGGTGGTTCTGTCACGCTGACCTCATCAGTTGCTGCCAGTTACCAGTGGTACCGGGGCACCACTTTGTTAACCGGTGAAACGAACCAAACTTATACAGCAAGTGAAAGCGGCAATTATACAGTAATCGTTACCGATGGTAATTCCTGTTCAAGCCCAGCTTCGACAGCAGTTACTGTTACGGTAAACCCATTGCCACTTCAACCTACGGTTACGGCTTCTGGAGGGACAACTTTCTGTCTTGGTGGTTCTGTTACCTTGACCTCATCAGCTGCTGCCAGTTACCAGTGGTATCGGGGCACCACTTTGTTAACCGGTGAAACGAACCAAACTTATACAGCAAGTGAAAGCGGCAATTATACAGTAATCGTTACTGATGGCAATTCCTGTTCAAGCCCAGCTTCGACAGCAGTTCCGGTTACGGTAAACCCATTGCCACTACAACCAACAGTTACGGCTTCTGGAGGGACAACTTTCTGTCTTGGTGGTTCTGTTACCTTGACCTCATCAGCTGCTGCCAGTTACCAGTGGTACCGGGGCACCACTTTGTTAACCGGTGAAACGAACCAAACTTATACAGCAAGTGAAAGCGGCAATTATACAGTTGTAGTTACCGATGGCAATTCCTGTTCAAGCCCGGCTTCAGCAGCAGTTCCGGTTACAGTAAACCTATTGCCACTTCAACCTACGGTTACGGCATCTGCAGGGACAACTTTCTGTCTTGGTGGTTCTGTTACACTGACCTCATCAGTTGCTACGAGCTACCAGTGGTACCGTGGTACTACTTTGTTAACCGGTGAAACGAACCAAACATACACGGCTACAGTAACTGGCAATTATACGGTTGTAGTTACCGATGGCAATTCCTGTTCAAGCCCGGCTTCGACAGCAGTTCCGGTTACAGTAAACCCATTGCCACTTCAACCTACGGTTACGGCTTCTGGAGGAACCACCTTCTGTGTTGGTGGTTCAGTAGTGTTAACTTCCAGTGCAGCTACGAGCTACCAGTGGTATCGCGGTACTACTTTGTTAACCGGTGAAACGAACCAAACTTATACAGCAAGTGAAAGCGGCAATTATACGGTTGTAGTTACCGATGGTAATTCCTGTTCAAGCCCAGCTTCGACAGCAGTTCCGGTTACGGTAAACCCATTGCCACTTCAACCAACAGTTAATGCATCTGGAGGGACAACCTTCTGTCTTGGTGGTTCTGTCACGCTGACCTCATCAGTTGCTGCCAGTTACCAGTGGTATCGGGGCACCACTTTGTTAACCGGTGAAACGAACCAAACTTATACAGCAAGTGAAAGCGGCAATTATACAGTAATCGTTACCGATGGCAATTCCTGTTCAAGCCCGGCTTCGACAGCAGTTACTGTTACGGTAAACCCATTGCCACTTCAACCTACGGTTACGGCTTCTGGAGGGACAACTTTCTGTGTTGGTGGTTCAGTAGTGTTAACTTCCAGTGCAGCTACGAGCTACCAGTGGTATCGGGGCACTACTTTGTTAACCGGTGAAACGAACCAAACTTATACAGCAAGTGAAAGCGGCAATTATACAGTAATCGTTACCGATGGCAATTTCTGTTCAAGCCCGGCTTCAGCAGCAGTTCCGGTTACAGTAAACCCATTGCCACTTCAACCTACGGTTACGGCTTCAGGAGGAACCACCTTCTGTGTTGGTGGTTCAGTAGTGTTAACTTCCAGTGCAGCTACGAGCTACCAGTGGTATCGGGGTACTACTTTGTTAACCGGTGAAACGAACCAAACTTATACAGCAAGTGAAAGCGGCAATTATACGGTTGTAGTTACCGATGGCAATTCCTGTTCAAGCCCGGCTTCAGCAGCAGTTCCGGTTACAGTAAACCCATTGCCACTTCAACCTACGGTTACGGCTTCAGGAGGAACCACCTTCTGTGTTGGTGGTTCAGTAGTGTTAACTTCCAGTGCAGCTACGAGCTACCAGTGGTACCGGGGCACCACTTTGTTAACCGGTGAAACGAACCAAACTTATACAGCAAGTGAAAGCGGCAATTATACGGTTGTAGTTACCGATGGCAATTCCTGTTCAAGCCCGGCTTCGACAGCAGTTACTGTTACGGTAAACCCATTGCCACTTCAACCTACGGTTACGGCTTCTGGAGGGACAACTTTCTGTGTTGGTGGTTCAGTAGTGTTAACTTCCAGTGCAGCTACGAGCTACCAGTGGTATCGGGGCACTACTTTGTTAACCGGTGAAACGAACCAAACTTATACAGCAAGTGAAAGCGGCAATTATACAGTAATCGTTACCGATGGCAATTTCTGTTCAAGCCCGGCTTCAGCAGCAGTTCCGGTTACAGTAAACCCATTGCCACTTCAACCTACGGTTACGGCTTCAGGAGGAACCACCTTCTGTGTTGGTGGTTCAGTAGTGTTAACTTCCAGTGCAGCTACGAGCTACCAGTGGTATCGGGGTACTACTTTGTTAACCGGTGAAACGAACCAAACTTATACAGCAAGTGAAAGCGGCAATTATACGGTTGTAGTTACCGATGGCAATTCCTGTTCAAGCCCGGCTTCAGCAGCAGTTCCGGTTACAGTAAACCCATTGCCACTTCAACCTACGGTTACGGCTTCTGGAGGAACCACCTTCTGTGTTGGTGGTTCAGTAGTGTTAACTTCCAGTGCAGCTACGAGCTACCAGTGGTATCGCGGTACTACTTTGTTAACCGGTGAAACGAACCAAACTTATACAGCAAGTGAAAGCGGCAATTATACAGTAATCGTTACCGATGGCAATTCCTGTTCAAGCCCAGCTTCGACAGTAGTTCCGGTTACAGTAAACCCATTGCCACTTCAACCTACGGTTACGGCTTCTGGAGGGACAACTTTCTGTCTTGGTGGTTCTGTCACGCTGACCTCATCAGTTGCTGCCAGTTACCAGTGGTACCGTGGTACTACTTTGTTAACCGGTGAAACGAACCAAACTTATACAGCAAGTGAAAGCGGCAATTATACAGTTGTAGTTACCGATGGTAATTCCTGTTCAAGCCCAGCTTCAGCAGCAGTTCCGGTTACAGTAAACCCATTGCCTTTACAACCAACGGTAATTGCAGAAAGTAATACCATTTTCTGTATTGGAGGCTCTGTGAAATTAACTTCCAGTGCTTCAACGGGTAACCAGTGGTATAAAGACGGCAATCTAATCTCAGGGGCAGTAAATAAAACCTATATCGCAACAGCAACAGGATCATATTTTACGATCGTTACCAATGCAAACGGATGTAGTAGCCTTCCTTCCCAGGCCATTCCGGTAACTGTAAGTCCTTATCCTGAGATACCCGATATTTCACCAGCTGGTGCCACAACTTTTTGCGAAGGGGGCATAGTTACCTTAACCTCTTCATCAGCAAATGGAAATCAATGGTATAAAAATGGAGTGTTGATGCCAGGCGCAACCGGAAAAACCCTGGATGTAAATCAGATAGGGGATTACACTGTGAAAGTTACCAACAGCACCGGGTGTGCCAGTAACCTATCGGCTTTAACAAAAGTAACTGTGAATCGTGTGCCTAAGGGATTTGATGACAACATCAATTCATTAAGCTGTTCCCAATCCTCATTTAGTTATAACCTGCAAACAAAAAATGTAAACAATACTTTAAAAGGTGGAAATGGGGTTGCAGCATCCTTTACCTGGACTGTAAATTCAACTGTTTTAGGTGCTATAAATGGTTCCGGAAAAATACTTAATGCAACACTGATCAATACTTCAACCACAGAACAAACTGTTGTTTATATAGTAACACCTATAGCCGAAACAGGTGGTTGCGCCGGGCAACCCTTTAAAATCACTGTTCGTGTCCCTGCATGTATAGATATTTCAATCAGTAAAACCGCAGATAAAAATGTAGTCGCTACAGTTGGAGATAAAATTAATTATACCATAACCATAAAAAATACCGGAGATGCAAACCACAACAATGTAAAGGTTAATGATCCGTTGCTTGGAGGTATGCTCAGCCAGCCAACAGGCGATAACGGAAATGCGATATTAGAAAAAGATGAGACATGGACTTACAGAGGAACATATACTGTTACTCAGAATGATCTTGATCTTAACGGTATACCAACCGGAAATACCGGAAAAATCATCAATACGGCAACAGTTAGTTCACAAGCTTATCCTCAATCCAAATCGGCCATTGCAGAGGTAGACATTCATACCAACCCTTCAATAACACTGGTTAAAACCGGTGCTATGAACCGTGATTTTAAAACCATGACCTATACCTTCAATATTACGAACAATGGAAATGTAACTTTAAATAACCTGGTTGTAAGAGATCCAAAAATCCCTCAACTTATTGCATTAAAGCAAACAATTCTTGCTCCGGGCGCTTCAACCACTGGTATTGCAGTATATACCATTACCAATGAGGAAAAGATTGCTGGTACTGTAAGTAATACAGCAACAGTTGCAGGATTTACAAAAACAAATGTTAAGGTTACTGATGCATCGGGCACCGCTGAAAATAACGATGAGCCTACAGTGATCGACATAACACGATACCCTATAGCGATAGATGATTATGCCAAAACCAAGGCAGAAGAGGAAGTAGCTGTACCAGTAATAAACAACGACCGGCCAGCCCTGTTTCCTTTAAATGCTGCCACCCTGGAAGTAAAAAGCCAGCCTGTAAATGGTAAACTATTGGTAAATAAAGATGGAAAGGTTGTTTATAAACCAAACAAAGGTTTTTTTGGGATAGAGAAGTTTACCTATAAAGTTGATGATGCAAACGGCTTATCATCTAATGTTGCCATTGTAACCATTAATGTTGCTCCTCCAGATCTGGATATCCCAAATACATTTACACCTAATGGCGATGGTAAGAACGATACCTTCCTGATTACAGGCATCGAAAACTATGATGGGGTAAGCCTTTTTGTTTATAACCGTTGGGGCGATGAGGTATATAAAAATAACAATTATAAAAACGAATGGGATGGTAACGGTTTGAATGATGGTACTTATTTCTACGTATTAAAACTAAGAACAGGAAATAAAGAAGAGTCGAAACGGAGCTGGGTATTGATAAAGAGATAAAATAATTTGATAAAATGAAAGCTGTAAAATGTTTGGTTGTTGTTGGATATCTGCTCTGCATGTTTGCGGGACGGAGCATTGCGCAGCAGAACATCCAGTTCTCTCAATATGTATTCAATAGTTTAAGTGTAAACCCGGCTTATGCAGGGTATAAAGAAGAATGGTTTGCCCAGCTGGCGCTACGATCGCAATGGGTTGGGGTAGAGGGTGCCCCCCAAACCGGAACAATTTCTATTGATGGCATTGTAGATCCGCGCGACAGGAAAATGGGCCTGGGCTTTCAAATTACTTCTGATAAAATTGGACCTCAATTTACAACTTCGGCAACTGCAAATTATGCTTACAGACTGCAGCTTAACGCTGATGATACACAAAGATTGAGTTTTGGAATAGGCTTAGGCGTAGCACAATACAGTCTGAAAGGTCAGATGATCAGGACTTCGGAACAGGGTGATCAGGCACTGGCAGATGGAAGCGATAACCGTATAGTGCCAGATGTACGTTTTGGTGTATATTATAATTCTGATTTCTGGTATCTCGGTCTTTCTTTGATGGATGCTTTTTCAGGTTCTAAAGTTAACAATACCGTACCTTCTGGCTCTTTTAATATTGTACGCAGCAGACATGCCTATTTCATTGCAGGTGCCCTGGCCAATATTTCTCCTGATGTAAGGGTACGCCCAAGTCTGATGATCAAAGAAGATTTTAGGGGCCCTACAAGTGCAGATTTAAATGTTATGGCCATATTTAACGATAAGTTGTGGTTGGGCGGTTCATATAGAACTGGGTTTGGCTTATGGAAAAAACAATATCAGGACCTTAACCTGAGTAAACAGAATTCTATATCAGGTATTATACAGGTATTTGTTACCGAACGCTTTCGCATGGGTTATTCTTATGATTATGTAACCAGCAAACTTGGTAGCAATCAGAATGGTTCCCATGAACTGACATTAGGCCTAACTTTTGGCCGTGTACCCAGATCGTTTATTTGTCCAAGGGTATTTTAATTTTATTATTTTATTCCTTATGGAATGTACTGGAGTTTAGCATCCATATTTTAAATGTATGGTATTAACTTCTAAATTCTAAAGCAATGTTAGGTTCTAAAATCGATTTATTTGGCAATGAATGGCTGGACGTAGTATTTGATCAGAAAAACAAAAGCTACGGAGCCTATGCGCTCAGGAGACAAAGTTCATCAGATACGGCTAAAGCGCTTTTTATCGCAGGATCACTGTTTGTCCTGTTTTTCTTATCTCCTAAGATCATTAAGTTGATCAAAGGGAATGAAACGATCGAGGTGTTGCCGGAAAGAAAAACGGAGGTTATAGTTCAACCACCACCAGCTATTGATCCTGAAACACTACCACCAGCAGCAATTGAGCCGCCTCCGGCAAAGCAGGACCAGGTTAAGTTTCTTCCGCCTAAAGTTATTCAGGACGACCTGGTAAAAGATGTAGACCCTGTTCAGATCAGTGATTTAAAAGAAGCCACTCCAGGACCGAAAAATGTTATTGGTGAACCAGACGGTGTAATAGTTATAGAAGGGCCAACCGGGAAAGGACCCAAAGGAGCCGTGGCAACAGAGGACAATACAGTATATGATGTATTTAATGCACTAGAGGTACAGCCTGTTTTTCCTGGTGGAATGGAAAAGTTCTATGCTTACCTTTCGAAATCTATCAGATACCCTGCTGCTGCCCAGGAAATTAATCTGCAAGGCAAAGTATTCCTGTCTTTTATTATAGAGAAAAGTGGGGCACTTACCGATATTAAAGTGGAGCGAAAACTGGGTTATGGTACAGACGAAGAAGCTGTTAGGGTGTTAAAAGCCAGCCCTAAATGGATGCCTGGAATTCAAAATGGTAGAGCTGTACGTGTGAAATATAACATTCCTATCAGCTTTTCATTGGCTCAATAATAGTATATGAATACTGAAAAGACCTGATAATCAAATAAAGGGAGCTGCATAAACCAGCTTCCTTTATTATTAGCCAAAAAATAAATAAGCCATCCCTATTGCTGTACAAACACCCACCAGATCTGCTAAAAGCATAGCACCGATGGCATATCGTGTATTTTTAATACTTACAGAGCCAAAATAAACAGCTATTATGTAAAAGGTAGTATCTGAAGCCCCCTGGAATATTCCGGACAGCCTGCTGGCAAATGAATCAGGACCATAAGTTTCCATGGTACTTACCATCATTCCCCTCGCTGCGCCGCCACTTAATGGACGGATCAATGCAGTTGGCAGTCCTTCAACAAATCTGGTGTCGGCACCTAAAAAAGCAAAAGCACTTTTTATTGTGCTGATCACCACATCAAAAGTACCACTGGTACGAAGAAGAGAAATGGCAACAAGCATTCCAACCAGGTAAGGAACAATTTTAATAGCCGTATCAAACCCGTTTTTTGCACCATCTATGAATGCATCAAAAACATCTATTTTCTTATAAAGCCCTCCAAGTATAATCAGTAAAAATACAAGTAGTATTAAACCATTACTTAATATGCCGGAAAAAGATTTTATACCCTCAGCATTCAGTGAAACAATATAAAGTACCAGTAAAGCAATTACTAAAGAGATACTAAGTACCCACAGGATGATTACCGGTTGCAGGATATTGATCTTTTGTTTAAAAGAAACAATAAGCATGGCAGCTATTGTTCCTACAAAAGTTACTATTAAACAGGGAATAAATATATCTGTAGGATTTGATGCATTTTGCGAAGCACGAATCGCAATTACACTAACCGGTATAAGGTTAAGCCCTGCTGCATGGAGGCACAAAAACATGATCTGCGAATTTGAGGCTACATCTTTACTCGGATTAAGTTCCTGTAAACTTTCCATAGCTTTTAAACCAAAGGGCGTTGCCGCATTGTCCAGACCCAGTAAATTGGCCGAAAAATTCATGATCATGTGCCCCATTGAAGGGTGGCCTTTGGGGATATCAGGAAAAAGTTTGGAGAAGAAAGGTCCTACAATCCTCGACAATAAACGGATCCCACCGGCTCTTTCGGCAATGCTCATCAGCCCCATAAACAAGGCCAGAATCCCAATGAGTTTGAGGCAAAGTTCAACGGCTACCCAACAGGTCTGTATAATGCCATCTAACTTCAAAGGATTGGTGGCATCATCGGCTTTGCCGATAACCATCCAGTTAAAAATATCACTTTGTCCAAAAAAGAAGCACTTTACACTTGCTACTACAATTGCAACAATGATAAAGGCCGACCAGATTCTGCTTAATGCCATTAAAAACGATTTAGTTTAGGCCTTAAATTTAAAGTTTTGATTCTAATATCCCGTTTTTAAAAGATAATATTATTTCTCCTTTTGATAAAAGTTGAAAATCCGCATTTTCATAAAGTAAAACCTCTCCATTAACCTGCAAATCGGCTCCCTGATAGATATGGTAAGCCGATAAATTATCCATGTCCCCAATGTCCTGAATGGTATAATTCTTAAAAGTAGCCCCGGCCTTAGCCATGGGTTTCTCTTCATAATTTATGCCTATGCTTACTTCAATACCGTTTAACCTAATCTGATGGATCAGGATATGAAAAATCTGCTTGTTGTTTTTAGCAATGTCAAAATAATTTGCCAGTTGCTGTTGCTGGTAAGTTTTGGTACTTATGGAATGCAGGGCTGCCAGGATAGCTAAAAAATAGTACTTTCTGATTTCCTGTTTTTCATCATCGTTTACCAGGCCTCCAGCTTCAATTAAAATGGTGGAGGTACCCCTGAGCTGGAAATTATCACCAAATGCCCTTGGTTCGTGTTCATCGTCAAATAAACCGATATGTCCCGGAAGGAAAGGAGTTACAGCTGTAAACATGTCGGCTATAACCCGCATTGCCCTTTCACGGTTCGGACTGTTGGAAAGTTGCTCGTCAAAAGCAGGCGCTAAAAATGATAAGGTAGCTGGTTTTTTGCTGCCGTTTACACTCCATAAGGTGAGCTGGTCGTGCAGGTTAAACCCAAAATCGGGCCTTATAGCTGCCTGCAATTCTTTAAGTATTTTAGCCTCCGGAGAAACAGTTTTAAGAAAATCTCTATTGATATCTATTTGCTGCGCGTTGCGCCTGGTAAACCTTTCCGCTCCGTCAGGGTTTACCAGAGGAAGAATGTATAGTGTGCAGACACTTTTTACCTGATTTACCAATTCAGTATTTTCATCCTGCTGCAGGTAACTGACCAGGTCAAACAAGGCCATGGTACCTGTGGCTTCGTCACCATGCATCTGGCTCCATAAAAATACCTTAACTGGTCCGTTGCCCCATTCTATCAGGTTCAATACTCTCTGTTCAACAGAATAGCCAGCTGTTGTAACCTTAAAATCAGCTGGTAACTGCTTTATCAGTTTTAAAACATCCTTGTGCTTAATAAAGCGGTTTCGGATAGCAGATTCAGCAAAAGTAGCATAGTCCTTTATGATGTTTTCTGTATTAAGGTTTTTCATCTGTAAGTTCAAATCCCCATGTTTTGCCTTTTTCGGTTGCAGGTATTCCATTTACCATCCAAACAGGTGCTTTTGCACCTTTTAAGTAATGATCGAAGAATTGCTGCTCACGAATTTGTATGTCTTTTCTATTTTGACGCTGCATTAAATTGTGTGCTTCGTTATTGTAGTTTAGCAGCCATGCTGGTTTGCCCAATCTGCGCAAACCCGTAAACATTTCAATTCCCTGGTACCATGGCACTGCTCCATCGGCATCATTGGACATGATTACAACCGGTGTAGTTACATTGGGCAATTTAAATAATGGCGAGTTTTCGATGTACAGTTCTGGTTTTTCCCATAAAGTAGCTCCAATACGGCTCTGGGTTTTTTCGTACTGGAACTGTCGGTTCATACCGCTTTCCCAACGCATACCGCCGTAAGCTGAAGTCATATTTACTACCGGTGCACCAGCCCATGCAGCAGCATACATATTGGTTCTGGTAATCAGATGGGCTACCTGGTAGCCACCCCAGCTTTGCCCTTGTATGCCTATTTTTGTCCCGTCTACCCAACTGTTTTTCTTTAACGCTTCAACTCCTGAATTGATAAACTCTTCAGCAGAACGACCAGGGTAGCCTTTTTCATAACTGATATCCGGCGTAAATACCAGGTAGCCATTACTTACAAAATAAGTAATATTCAACCTGGATGGGGTAGGTGCCGGTGACTGGTAAGTATATAAACCGTCAGAAAGTTTTTCATAGAAATATGCAATCATCGGGTATTTCTTTGTCGGATCAAAGTTTTCCGGCTTATATAATATGCCCTCTGCATTAAAACCCTTAGGTGTAGTCCATTTTACCAGTTCTGCAGTACCCCAGTTATAATCCTGTTGCTGGGGGTTGGTATTGCTCAGTTTTAGCTGGTTTTTCATGTCGGCCGACACATAAACATTTGGTGAATTGCTGAAACTACCTTTGTCAAAAATGAAGCGTTCTGCATCTTTGGCTTTAACCATACCTGAATATCTCATTTTTTCCATCACCACCAGCTCCGGATTTTTAGCATTGTCAATTTCTTTTTTATAAAAGCCACTTTCTTTAGTGGTATTGTTAAAGGCATTCAACCAGATGGTTTCTTTTTTATTTAAAAACCTGCTTTCGGTGTCCAGTTTTTCATAACGGAAGGTGATCTTGTTTTGCCGCCCAAATCCATTGGTGATATTTTTAGGCTCATTTTTTCCTTCCGGCGAAAATTCCCATATATCGTAACGATCATAGATCAGAGCTGCCTTGTCCTCTGCGGTCCAGGCAGCCAGACCATAAGGTGAAGGGTCTTCCGGAACATCATTTTCCTCATCAACAAATTTGATATTTAGCCCATTATTTAAATGGGTGATTTTTGCAGTAAGTACATTATAAGTGTACCAGTTGGCTGTTTTTTTGTCAAAATAAAGAACATATTTTCCTGCCGGAGACGCAATAGCATATCCCGAAAGGTCTGAAATAATTTTTTTTCTACTTCCTGTTTTGGTATCTACTAAATAATAATCTCTTATAGAACTGCCAGTCCATTGCGACTGGATCCTATTGCCGTAATCTGTAAAGGCCAATGCAAAATTGGCATTGCCTTCAGCTACCGGCATAACTTCAGGAAGTTTAATATCCGCTAATGGAACAATCTTTGGATTGCTGTTGAATATTTCCATGACAGTTAAATAGGATCTTTTGAGCTCATTTTCCATGTTTTTTAACTGCATAGGTTGCAAATAATCGTCTTTATAGCCCCATATATCCAGTTTAGCATTTTCAAAATCAACCAGGGTAGTATCTTTTGGTTTTTTAACCGGAGCAATACCAAAGTACAGCTTATTGCCATCTTTACTGAAACCCAGTTTTCCATCGCCGCTAACAGCCCATTTAGCAGGCATTCCAGTAATTTCGTTATCTACCAGAATCTGTGCTGTATCAAGACTGGGAGAATTATAGTAGATGTTAAAATCTTTGATCTCCTTTTTTTCAGGACTTCTCTCACCTAAAAATACAAGGTATTCACCTTCTTCATTAAAGATGAAATTTTTAAAGTTTCCTTTACCTTTTACAAGGGTTTTTACACTGCCTTTTTCTGTATTTAAGAGGAATACGCCTTCGTCGGCCAATTTATCTTTCTTCGAACCGGTACAGGCAAAAACCAGTTGTTTACCACTCTTATTAAAGCTGTAATCACTTACATACTTAAAAGTACGGGTTGTGCCCGTAAGTAAGTTTTTTATTATCAGATCGGTACCTTCCTGTTTGGTCTTGCTTTCTGGTGCATCTGGTTTTGCTTTTTTTGAAGTGTCTATAGGTTTTTCAAGTAAATATGCAACCAATGAAGCGCCTTTCTCAGGCATTTTATAAGATTTGACCCTTGGCACTTTGTCGATAGCCTGATTGGTCAGGTTAACCAGGCAAAGGGAATCTTTGGTCAGCTCATCTGGTTTTTTCTTTTTTATCTTGCTTTCACGAACATCTTTAAACATGGGCTTAACCACTAAGGCCGCATATTTAGAATCGGTGCTAAATTGTAGGTTCGTACCCCTTGATACATTTAGTCTGGTATTTGACAAAAGATTGTTGAGGTACAAAGTACCATCTCCTTCCTGCTTTAGCACCGAATAAGAAGCCCATATCCCATTATTGGATAATTGTTTTGTGCCAACCGACTCCCAGTTATCGTAAACAGTATGGTTTATTGGTTTTTTTTGAGCGTAAGTTAAACTTGAAAATAGAAGTAGCGTAATGCTTAAAAATCTGTGCATAAAATTAAGATGTAGGTTGGTTTTGGGCCCTGCGGGCTAAAAATCACAAAAAAAAATCACAAACAGCTATTGTATGCCAATTTTTACAATAGCAGATGCCAAACAAAAGAAGCCATATCATTTAAATGATATGGCTTCTTTTATCAAAAAGTAACTTTTACTTGTTCTTTTTTTGTTGAGCAGCTGTTTGCTGTTGCTGGCGCATATAGTCTTCCAACTTGGCACTGAACCCAGATTTCTTTTTCTTTTCTACTGGTTTTGCTTTATTTTCCTGTAATGTTCTATGGATCTTTTCATCATCAACCATAGATTTGATCAGGAACTGCTGGGCAAAAGTGAGCATGTTGGCCAGGAAATAATAATAGTTTAATCCTGACGGGTAACTGTTCAGTACACCTAAAAAGATAATTGGCATGATGTACCCAATATATTTCATTTGTCCTGTAGCTCCCGAGATCTGGTTGTTGAAATAAGTATAGATCAACGTAGAGATCGTCATCAGTACACACATCAAACTCAGGTGATCACCAATAAAAGGAATGGTAAAGCCGAATTTGATAAAATCATCATAAGTAGAAAGATCTTTCATCCATAAGAAAGTTTCCCCCCTTAACTCAAATAAATTAGGGAAGAAGAAGAAGAAGGCCATTACAAAGGGCAGTTGCAGCAGCATAGGCAAACAACCTCCAAGCGGGTTTACACCTACCTGTTTATAAAGCTTTAAATATTCCTGTTGTAAAAGCGTAGGATTGTCATCACCAACTTTAGCCTTGATCACATCCATTTCCGGCTTCAATATCCTCATCTTAGCCATGGAAAGGTATGATTTATAAGTGAGCGGAGACATGGCTACTTTTAGCGCAATGGTTAAAAGCAAAATGATTACGCCA
The DNA here is from genome assembly GCF_000023825.1 of Pedobacter heparinus DSM 2366. Classification (NCBI taxonomy): domain Bacteria; kingdom Pseudomonadati; phylum Bacteroidota; class Sphingobacteriia; order Sphingobacteriales; family Sphingobacteriaceae; genus Pedobacter; species Pedobacter heparinus. The sequence goes on along the minus strand of NC_013061.1, from coordinate 3,013,636 downwards.
TAGTTCCAGTTAAAGCTTTCCAAGAACTTAAATACAGGTAATACAATGAACCTGTTGATGTATTTAAGTGGCCAGTAGCCCATATCTACCTGTTTTTCAAGTTCATAACCCTGTGCCTTCAGGGTATCGAATTTATTGGTACCGAAATAGAAGACCATGGCATAGCTTTGCGCTGCAAGCTGGTTAAAAGGCAGTACCATATTGGCACCATACCATTTAATTTTTCCAGGCTCGGTACTTACTTTAACCTCAAGATCTCCCTTTTCAAATCCATTTTTAGGTATTAAGGCTGCCGAGAAAAACTGTTGTTTGAAAGATATCCATTCAATTTTCCCTGCTGCAAGCTCCTCTTTTTCATCCTTGGCTATACTTAGGTGGTCCGGGTTTTTGTCTGCATATTTATAGTAGGGTGCAGAGTGCTCCCGCTCTTTTTTCCCGGATTTTTCCTGTTCAAGCAAGGTAGCTTCCCAGTTCAAAGCGATGGTATTGTTTTGAATAACCTGGTTTAAACCATTTAAATTAATGTTAAAACCAACCTGACTGCTTTTCGGTTTTAGATCATAAATATATTCAATGTATTGATTAGCCGAATAATTGGCACGCATGGTAACGATACCATTACCAGGGGTTGCCGTAAAGTAAAGGTCATTTGTGCTAACAATTTTACCGCTTATGTTTAGGTTTAAACCAAATTTATTCTGATCTCCATCAAATAAAATGACAGGTTTTCCATTATAGGTTTTTTCTCCTTTCACCTCAACGGATAAAATTTTACCGCCCTTATTGCTAAGTACTAGTTTTAAATTTTCATTTTCAAGTACACTGGTCTGTACTGTACCACTAATGTTTGCACCAAAAGGGCCTTTTAATGCTGCTGAATCCACAACAGGTGTTGCTGCAACAGCTGCTACAGGCGTGGGAGTGTTGACAACCCCGGCTTTTTTTGCCGAATCAGCAGCGATTCTTTCCCTTTCTTTTTTTATTTCAGCCTCGCTTGGCTTAAAAAAATAAAAAGAACCTGCCAAAACGATCATGATCAGGAACAATCCTGTAAACGTATTTCTATCCATTATTGTTAATTAAACGCGTATTATTTTGTTTTTTTCTTCGCAAACTCCATCGCAGCGGCGACAAATTTAACAAAAAGTGGGTGAGGATTAGCAACTGTTGATTTTAATTCGGGATGAAACTGCCCACCTACAAAGAAAGGATGGTTTTTTAACTCTACAATTTCAACCAGATTACTTTCAGGATTTACGCCCGAAGCGATCATGCCGGCTTCTTCGAATTGGTTTAAATAAGCACTGTTAAATTCATAACGGTGTCTGTGACGCTCTGTAATATGTGTTTTTCCATAAGCCGAATAAGCTTTTGTGCCTTTTTTGAGGTCACATGGATAAGCCCCTAAACGCATGGTGCCCCCTTTGGCCGTAATGTTTTTCTGATCTTCCATCATATTGATGACAGGATGAATTGTTTCTTCATCAATTTCGGTAGTGTTTGCGCCATTTAATCCCAGTACGTTCCGTCCAAATTCAATTACCGCACATTGCATACCTAAACAGATACCAAAGAAAGGAACATTATTTTCTCTAACATATTTAATGGTATCAATTTTTCCTTCAATACCCCTGCTACCAAAACCAGGTGCTACAAGTACGCCATCCAGATGTGCCAGACGTTCTTTTGCATTGTCTGGATAAATACTTTCTGAGTGGATATATTCTACTTTAACCTTACATTCATTTTTAGAACCTGCATGAATAAAAGATTCAATTATAGATTTATAAGCATCGGGCAATTCTACATATTTACCAACCAAACCAATTTTTACTTCTGAGGTCGGGTTTTTTAAGCGGCCAAGGAATTCTTTCCATCTCTCCATGTCCGGCTCATTTTTTTGTGCAAGTTTAAGTTTGCTCAATACTGTTTTATCCAGCTGTTCTTTCATCATCAGTAAAGGAACATCATATATTGTAGAGGCATCCAGTGATTCGATTACCGCATTTACGTTTACATTGCAGAATAAGGCAATTTTTTTGCGGATATCCAGAGATATGGAACGTTCTGAACGACAAACCAGGATATCTGGCTGGATACCATATTCCAGTAATGCTTTTACAGAGTGTTGCGTAGGTTTGGTCTTTAATTCTCCGGCAGCAGCAAGATATGGAATTAGTGTTAAGTGGATTACAATCGCATTGTGTGCACCTTCTTCCCATTTAAACTGACGTACCGCTTCAATAAACGGCAGAGATTCAATATCACCAACTGTGCCTCCCAGTTCAGTGATTACAATATCATATTCGCCGGTTTCTCCCAGCAAACGCATATTCCTTTTAATCTCGTCGGTAATGTGTGGTACTACCTGTACTGTTTTACCCAGATATTCTCCTTGTCTCTCTTTATTGATTACGTTCTGATAAATCCGGCCAGTGGTAACGTTATTGGCCTGCGAAGTAGCAACGTTTAAAAAACGTTCGTAATGACCAAGGTCAAGATCTGTTTCTGCACCATCTTCGGTAACATAGCATTCTCCATGCTCATAAGGGTTTAAGGTTCCCGGATCAATATTGATATAAGGGTCAAACTTTTGGATGGTAACACTATAGCCACGTGCTTGCAATAATTTGGCTAATGAAGCGGAGATGATGCCCTTGCCCAATGAGGAAGTAACACCGCCCGTAACAAAAATATACTTAGTCATGTTTGTGATTTTCTGAAATAAAGCAGTAATTAAATTGCTGTCTTATTGTTTTTGTACGGGATACAAAGTTAGCAAATAAAACTGAAGCAGGGAGGCTCTTTTTACAAATATTCGTTGGTGATAGAAAAAAACGTTAAAATCTTATCGGAGAAAATGTTAGAGCGTAAAACCATATAGCTTTTTTTTTGCTTCTTCTGCTTTTTCCTTTTTGTCGGGCTCGTAACGGGTAAATAATTCGATCAGTTTTTTTAAATCTTTCTCTGTTTCTATTTTTTTTCCCTTTGATGCCGGTATGATTTCCGCCTGGTGATTGGTAAAGCCTTCTACCTTTGTGGCAAACCAGGTGGTATTGTAACGGGGTATAGCCAGACCTAAAATCATACCCGGTAAACCGGTAAATCCTTCCGGACCACCACGCAGTAAAATTTCATCCGTATAAAAGGCCACTACATATACACTATCGTAAATAATACCAATCGCTTTTCTGCATTCATACCCTGCAATATTTCTTACATCATGCATAATTTTCCAGTCAAGATTGGGGATGGTATCTGTAAGTAAATAGTCATCGCCCATAATATTGCGTTTTAATACCCGTTGTTTTTTACTGTAATCGGTATAAATTTCGCTGGTCTGCCTGCCCAGGGCAAAAGGGAAGAAGCTTTGGTTTTCGTCTTCCTTTTCTCTTTTGACAGGTTTAAACAAAGATCTGTTCTGGTCAAAAATAAATTCCCATTCGTTGGTGATGTACTTCTGCATTTTTGCTTTAGCTTCATCAGGCACTGAAGTATTGTCCAGACTTCTGATGACATTGAATTTTTTTTCAAATGTAATTTTGCCATACGGTATAAATGTTCCCTGTGCCTTAAGTGACAGGAAGGGAAAACATAGGAGCAGAAAGGCTAGTACTTTGAATTCCATTTGTTATTTTTCAGTAGTCTTTTTTATGAAATTACCACTTAAATTCCAGTTTAGTCCGATCAGTACATAACGGGGTATATAGCTAAAGGTATCTTCACTTGTAACGTTTCCACCTACAAATCTATTGTATCCTATCTTTTGGTTAAGAATGTCTGTTACAGAAAGCTTGATCTCCAATGCTTCACTTTTAAGTACCTTGGTCGATAGATAGCTGTTCCATATGGCTGTATTGATATCCTGACCAAATGCGGCATTTGCAGGACGGAAGGATAAAGAAAAAGAGGTGTTGAATTCGGTTTTAAAGGGCAATTGAACAGTTCCGGAAATTTCATGGTTGTGGGTAACGCTTCTGCCATCGTTGATTTCTCCGATTGATGATTTTCCTGTCATTAAAGAGGCTGAAGGTATATAGCTGAATTCTATTTTTTGTGTATAATAATTCAATGAACCCCTTAAATTATATTGTGTACTTGCGGTTTTGTTCTGGGTCGCATTTATAATGGCAATGGTATTCGACCTGTTTATCCCCAGGTCTACCCCAAAACGCAGGTGCGATTTGGAGAAGCCTTTTGAGTAACTTAAATTACCACTGATGGAATTGTTGCCGCCAACGTTAATAAAGCTTGAAATCCTTTTGTTAAATTCATCAACCAGTTCTGTGCTTACTATAGCATTATTGGTAAAACCATAGTTGAAGTAAGCCGATATATACTGATCCGATTTAAACTGAAAGCTATTGTAGGAAAGCCCGAAACTATTGGTAAAGGATGGCCTTAATGCTGAATTTCCAATTACCTGATACAAGGGGTTATTGATTTGCCTGACCGGCTGCAACTGGTCTATACTTGGTTGCTGCATATAACCATTGTAATTAATGGCAAGGGTAGTGCCTGCATTAACTTTGTAATATATATTGGTTCTAGGCGAAAGGTTAAGGTAGCTTCTTTGGAAATCTGTCTGCTTATCCACATCCTTCAGTTCAAAATTGGTTTGGGTAGCTTCCAGCCCGCTTGATATAGAGAAATTGTCATAACTATACTGTAAAATCATTTTCCCAACGTTGGAGAAGTTTATAAACTTAAAGTTATTACTTAAAGAGTCGATCTTTTTGGCATTGTCCCCAATATTATCAAAAACCATACGGTTACTTCCCGATGAAATGGTTTTAAAACTATAACCTGCCTCAAGTGTCCACCTTTTAGAAATGCGGTCAGTATAATTGATCCTGGTACCTATAGAATTTTGGTTGCCGCTATTCTTTTTTCTAAGATCTGTGTCCTCAACTCTGTCCAGGTTTCCGTTACTGTCAAAGTAATTGGTCAGGTTAGAGCTATTCTCCGTACTCTTGCTGGTCTGGCTTTGGGGCTGCAGGTCTATGGAAAGTGTCCTTCCTTTTTTATTGAACCGCTTTGACCAGTTTATATTTCCATTGAAGATTTCGCTATTGCCATGTCCGGCATTTTCCTGATTGTTCTTACTGATGAAAAAACCATTACCTGTACGTGTTTCATTTGCACTTACAGAATTGCTCTCGTTCCTGTTTTTACTTAATCCAAATGATATTTTTAAATTAGACTGTGGATCAAGGGTGTAGTTATAAGTGCCTTTTAAAGATTCGCCCGCTATACTGGAATTGTTGTCGGTTTTGCCGGCACTAAAAAATTTTGTTTCATTAGGGAGCAATTCCTGGGCATTTGTAGTGGTGTGGTTAACATTGTTGTTGTCAAAACTTTTGAAATTAAGTTTAATGCCCATTTTGTTATCGCTAAACTTATCTGCATAATAAGCGCCCAAACTTAAATTGTTGGGTAGTCCGCCTGATGCGGAAATGTAATCATCATCATCGTCACCACCGGAAACATACATGATTGAACTGCCATCATCGCCTACCTCTATCAGGTCATATTCTTCACCTTTTAACTTACGCATCGAATTGTTAATCCTGGATTCATTGTTCAGACTGGAATAATTGCCGTAAATAGCGGCCTTCAGTTTATTTTTAAATATTCCCATCATACCTCCGTAATCGCCAAGGTTTTCCATATTGCTGTTCAGGTCGATCGTAGAGAGGTAACCGTTTTTTGCATTTTCTTTTAACTTAATATTGATGGTTTTGTTTTTTATGCCGTCATCTATGCCCGTCAGATCAGAATTTTTACTTTTTTTATCATACACCTGTATTTCGTCAACTGCATTGGCCTTCAGATATTTAGTAGCTAGTAAGGGATCGTCTCCAAAAAACTCGTCCCCATCAACTAATACTGTTTTTACCATTTTTCCCTGGGCTTTGATCACCCCGTTTTTGTCTACATCTATTCCGGGTAATCTTTTTAAAAGTTCCTGCACATTTGCATTGGTCCTGACAGCAAAACTATCGGCCTGAAAAACAAGGGTATCGCCCTTCATTCGTACTGCATTTTTTGTGGCCTGTATCACTACTTCGTTTAAAACCTTGGATTTCAATTCCATATTGATGTTTCCTAAATCTATATTTGAAGTGTCTGATAATCTCAGGTTTCGAATGTAATCTGCCATTTTAGGATATGATATCAATATTTTGTAATCGCCTTTTGACAGGTTTTTGAGGTCAAATTTTCCGTTTTTATCTGATCTTGTTGTTTTTACCAATATAGAATCTGATGATCGGATAAGTAAAATTGAACTGTATTCCAGTTTCTTTTTTTCCAGGGTATCTGCAACAAAACCTTTTATACTTGCTTTTTGTGCCGAAACGGTAAAAACAGAAATTGTTAAAAGAATAAAACTTAAAATCTTCTTCAGCATAAATTACCGTGTAACCACCGTGTCGAGTTCTTAAATCTAAGAACTATTTTCCTGTCCGCATTAATTTTTCCAAATTATCTTCGTTTTTATAAGCCATATACCCTACCGTACAACCACAGTTCCATCGATTCAAATGGTGGCATCAGGAAAGATGGATATTGTCCGTAAAAACCGCGTTTAAACCCGGTTTTATAGGTGTATACAGGTACGAGACAGGTATGAAACAGGTAGAAAACACCTATAAAACACCTGTTTTTACATAGCAACAACCGAACAAATTACAGGTGTCTTAAGAGCGGATTATAAAAAAAGCCCGAAAAAAATCGGGCTCTTTTGTAAAAGTATATTTGGTTAGAATATGCTGGTTTTAAAAAAATCAAACTTCTTACTTGCTGTTTGATTATATAAACATAATATAAAATTTATAACAATCATAATATTATTTTTATTTTTTTTTGATGAGGTTCAGAAAGTATCGTTTTTTTGAATTTAGACATGCTTCTGTCTTATATAAAAGCGGTTTTTTAGCAATAAAATTAAAATGGACTATTTACAGCAACTGTAATAGGGTTTAACTTTTTTTTCCTTTTCAGACCAGGCAATGTAAACACTGGTCTCTTTACCCGAACGATATTTGAAACCGTTTAAAGCAGATTGTTTCAATTCGTTATAAAAATGTATGTCTGGTGTATTTTTGTCGGGATTTTCATTTTCTGTAACCGCAGGTTCCAGAAAGTTCTCATCCTCAAAGAACAGTTTATACTCGTCCTTTATAAAGGCCAGCTGGGTACGCTCTTTTTTCAGGTCTACACTGGATTTATAATTTTCAATCAGATCTGTTGCCTTAAAGTCCTTCTTGTAAATAAGTTGTCCGCCATGTGATGTAATGGTAAACCGAATGGTAATATCCTTTAATACATCTCCCATCAGGGATACTTTAAACGTATCTACTTTCAGACTATCGCTAAAAGGTTTCAATACAACCTGATCAGCCGTTTTAGAGAAGTTTTGATGGTCAGAGGAATTGCAGGCTGTTAGCAATCCTAAGGCAAATAAAATCAGGATTAAATAATTTTTCTTATGCATAGCCTAATATAATAAATAATCAGGGTTGTTATCCCACAATTTTATCCAGGTCTTCAGGGGTATCTATTGCAATTGTTTCTATGGCTGTTATCCTGGTCTGGATGGTATAACCGTTTTCTACCCATCTCAATTGTTCCAGGCTTTCAGCCATTTCAAGTGAAGAAGGTTGGAGCCTGGTGATTTCAAGCAAGGTAGGGGTGGTATAACCGTAAATTCCAATGTGTTTATAAAACTGATGCACATCAAGCCATTTGTTTTTTTCAGCATTTCTGATGTAAGGAATGGTATGTCTGCTAAAATATATAGCTTCCTGTCTGCTGTTGATCACAACCTTTGGAATATTGGTATTAAGTAGTTCCTCTTCCGTATGGATTTCTTTAATCAATGTTGCCAGTTTTACATTGCCATGCTCAAAACAGGATACCAGCAGGTCTATTTGTTTGGGATTGATGAAAGGTTCATCTCCCTGTATATTGATTACAATATCAAAATCAGGAAAGTGCTGTGATACCTCTGCACAACGGTCTGTACCACTCTGATGATCATCTCTGGTCATTACAAATTCAGCACCAAAGTTATTTATGGCCTCTGCAATGCGTTCGTCATCTGTAGCCACCACTACCTTGGTTAAACTTATGGCTTTTAAAGCTTGTTCATAAACCCTTTGGATCATGCTTTTGCCCTGAATTTCTATTAAAGGCTTACCAGGAAAACGGGTAGAGGCATAACGTGCCGGTATAATGCCAAGTACTTTCATGCTAAAATAAGCCGTTAATTTCTGCTTCTATTGCCTGTATAATAGTGCCCAGATCTTCAGGGTTATTGCTGAAATCTAATTTATCCTTATCCAGTATCAGCAGTTTGCCCAAACTATAATTCTTTATCCAGGCTTCATATTTTTCGTTTAGTTTGGATAAATAATCAATCCGGATGCTGGTTTCGTATTCCCTTCCCCTGCGTTGTATGTTGTTTACCAGCGTAGGTACAGAAGCACGCAGGTATACCAGCAAATCGGGTGGTTTAATAAATGAAGTGATATTTTCAAATATAGCTTTATAGTTTTGATGATCTCTGGTGGTCATCAGTCCCATTTCATGAAGGTTATCGGCAAAAATATGCGCATCCTCATAAATGGTCCTGTCCTGAATTACATTCCTGTTAAAGTTCTGAATGTCTACGATTTGCTGAAAACGGCTGTTCAGGAAATAAATCTGCAGGTTAAAGCTCCATCGTTTCATGTCACTGTAAAAATCCTCCAGGTAAGGATTGTTATCTACAGCTTCATATAAGGCTTCCCAACCATAATTTTTTGCAAGTAACCCGGTCAGGGTAGTTTTCCCCGCGCCAATATTTCCAACTATTGCTATGTGCATATTTTATTCTTGTAGATCAGAAAGGTAGTAATTTTTATTCTTTATTATTAAAATGATTTGAAACCGATGAGTTCTCTGACTTCCTTTATTGTCCGTTGTGCGCTCTCTCTGGCTTTTAAAGCCCCATGTTTGGCTACCTGACGCAGATAAGAGCTGTCTTTAGAGATTTCCTCTATGCGCTCACGGATAGGCGTGTTAAAAATAATCATGTCTTCGGCCAGTTGTTTTTTGAAATCACCATACCTTATTGCCATTTTGTTGTACATGTCATCGAAATGTGCCAATGTATCGGCTGCTGAAACAATTTTCATCAGGTCAAATAAATTCTGGATAGCTTCCGGCTTGGCCTGGTTCTCTTCAGTTGGTCCGCTGTCTGTTACTGCGCGCAATACTTTTTTGCGGATGATTTCCGGGCTGTCCGCCAAATAAATACAATTGCCGTCCCCACTGGATTTACTCATTTTACCATTGCCATCTAAACCTGGTATTTTAACCAGGTTCTCTGCGTAGTTGAAAGCAAAAGCCTCTGGGAAATAATCAGCATTGTATAATCTGTTAAAACGGTTTCCAAAGGTGCGTGTAAACTCAAGATGTTGTTCCTGATCTTTTCCAACAGGTACCTTGGTAGCCTTATGGATCAAAATATCAGCTGCCATTAAGGTAGGGTAGGTTAGCAAACCTGCATTTACGTTATCGGGCTGTGATCTTACTTTATCTTTAAAAGAAGTACTTCTTTCCAGTTCGCCCATATAGGCATTCATATTCAGGTACAGGTACAATTCAGCAACTTCAGGAACATCAGACTGAATGTAGATGGTCGTTTCTTCAGGATCTATTCCACAGGCCAGATATTCTACCAGCACATGTCTCACATAGCCATGCAGGTCCTGAGGTGTAGGATGGGTGGTTAAAGAATGGAGGTCGGCAATAAAAAAATAACAGTTATAATCATACTGCATTTTTACAAAATTGGTTACTGCACCAAAATAATTTCCAAGGTGTAACTGTCCTGTCGGACGGATCCCGCTAACTACCGTTTCTTTCATTAGTATATATCTTATATGATCTCGAGAAAAATTTTATACATTCAGCCAGTTAAAACCGGATCTATAAAAGATTCAGGAGGCCGAAATTAATAAAAAACCCTAATATTTGTTTGTCCATTTTAATTTTTTGAATGTCCATGACCAGTATTTTTAAGCAAGCACACAGAATCTATTCCATCTTTATTATACTGTTGTTCTCCTTGCTTTTTTATCCCTTCTATTACCTTGCTGCCCAAAATCCTGGAACCTATGGTTTACTGAATCAGATGCGTAAACTGAACAGCAGGTTGTGCAGTTTTTTTATAGGAGCCATATTTCGTTTTACCTTCGAAGAACCTCTTTCTGACCATCAGCCTTATATTTATTGTTCAAATCATACTTCCAATCTCGACATCATGATCTTATGTACCCTGGCAAGGGGACGGTTTCATTTTATGGGAAAGGATGAGCTGCTTAAAAATCCTGTACTGAAGATATTTTTTAAGACGATTGATATTCCTGTAAACCGTGAAAGTAAAATATCTGCTTTCAGGGCCTTTAAACGGGCAGGCGAAAACCTTGAACAGGGGATGAGCCTGATCATTTTTCCGGAAGGGAAAATAGATGATGGACACTATCCGCCAAAATTGATGCCCTTTAAAAACGGCCCTTTCAGATTGGCCATAGAAAAGAAAATTCCTATTGTTCCGGTCAGTTTAACCAATATCTGGAAAAGAATGTGGGATGATGGGGCAAAATATGGTTCTACACCAGGAATATGTGATATTTACGTACATAAGCCGGTTTTAACTACTAATTTGACAATAAATGATTCAGATGAACTAAAAGACCGTATTTTTGAGCTGATAAACAGTAAACTTGTTGATAAATGATTATAGATAAGCAAACCATATACAAAGTGGCAGATCTGGCCCGAATTGCTGTAAAGGAGGAAGAAATTGAAGCACTGATCCCCGATATGAACAAGATCCTTACTTTTATGGAAAAACTGAACGAGTTGGATACCCAGGGTGTTGAGCCATTGGTATATATGAATATGGAAGAAAATGTTTGGCGTGAGGACAAGGTAAAACAGGAGATCAGTGTGGCCGACGGACTAAAAAATGCTGCCCGCCACAACGAAAGCTTTTTTCTGGTGCCAAAGATTATAGAAAAATAAAGGTATTTGTAACATTGGCCCGATAGGCGTTGTCTAAAAACAAAAAAAATGGAGAAAGCGTCGACAGTAAAGATTGATAAAGCGTTAATCAACATTAAAGATATTGGTCGTAAATATGTCATCGGTTCTGAAGTGATCCATGCATTGAAATCGGTTACACTTGATATTCATAAAGGAGAGTTTGTAGCGTTGATGGGGCCTTCTGGTTCAGGGAAATCTACCCTCATGAATATTTTAGGCTGTTTGGATACACCCAGCAAGGGACATTATGTATTAAACGGTACCAATGTAAGCCACATGTCAGACAATGAGCTGGCCGAGGTCCGAAATAAGGAGATCGGTTTTGTATTTCAAACCTTTAACCTGCTGCCCCGTTCCACCTCGCTGGATAATGTCGCCCTGCCGCTGATCTATGCGGGTGCCAATAAAAAAGAACGTGAAGCACGTGCATATAAAGCATTGGAGAACGTAGGATTGGGTAACCGCGTAACCCACAAGCCCAATGAGTTATCGGGCGGGCAGCGTCAGCGGGTTGCTGTTGCCAGGGCACTCATCAATAACCCCTCCATTATTCTGGCCGATGAGCCTACCGGAAACCTGGACACCAAAACTTCCATCGAGATCATGGGACTGCTGGAAGAGATCCACAGCAAAGGAAATACCATTATTCTTGTAACGCATGAAGAGGACATAGCCCAGCATGCACACCGTATTGTAAGGATGCGGGACGGACTGATCGAGAAGGATTATCAAAATACAGATGTCAAAACAGTTTCTCCACGTTTATCCGGATTAAAGGAAAAAGGTGATGACTTTGAAAAGATAAATTGAAAAAAGTATATAGATAGATGAAAATATACACCAAAACAGGTGACAAAGGGTTGACATCTTTGATTGGGGGGACAAGGGTGCCTAAATTCCATTTGAGGATAGAGTGTTATGGCACTGTAGATGAATTGAACTCCTATATCGGTCTCATCATGTGTCAGGAAATAGATGTCCATTACCAAAAGGTGTTAAAGGAGATACAGGACCGTCTGTTTACCGTTGGTGCGTCTTTAGCTGCGGATCCTGAAAAATCAAGAATGAAAATTCCCGATCTTCATGAAAGCGACATCAGCTTGCTTGAAAAAGAAATGGACGATATGAACGAAGTATTGCCAGAATTGAAACATTTTGTCCTTCCCGGCGGAAATACGGTGGTTTCCTATTGCCATATTGCCCGTTGTATATGCCGCAGGGCCGAACGGTTAACGGTTCATCTGGCGTCAGATAGCTTTGTTGACGAAAAAATGACTATTTATTTGAACCGTTTAAGTGATTATTTATTTGTTTTGGCACGAAAACTGAGTTCAGATGCTAAAATAGAGGAAAATATCTGGATTCCGCGATTATGATCGGGATGTACAGCCAGTTGAAGTGGTAGTTTTTATAAACCAAATATAACTGACAAACAAAGTTATAGAATGGAAATAGTTGAAAAAAATTTTGTTTTGCTCGTGTTTTTTAATATACTTTTGCGAAATAAATTTGAATAACCTAATAGTAAGAAATATGTATTGGACATTAGAACTCGCATCGCACCTGGAAGACGCTCCATGGCCTGCAACAAAAGATGAATTGATTGATTATGGTATACGATCAGGCGCACCGGTAGAGGTGATAGAAAATTTACAAGCTCTGGAAGATGATGGTGAACCATACGAAACCATAGAAGAAATTTGGCCTGATTATCCCACTAAGGATGATTTCTTCTTTAATGAAGATGAGTATTAGGGTTTAATAAAAGCCATAATAGATTTTAAAAGGCCCCGAAAATACGGGGCCTTTCTTTTTTTCAGAACTTTTCGGTTTGATTATTGTTAATGTAATGTCATAGATTCTTTAACAATCTATGATTTAAACTTAAAACACATATTTAAAATTGAACGTTATGGGAAATTTACTTTATCTTGTTGCTGTAGTCTTGGTTATATTATGGATTATTGGCTTCTTCTTTAATGGCTTTGGGCCAAATGTAGGCGGGCTGATTCACATTTTACTGGTTATCGCAATCATAGCAATTCTGCTTAAAGTCATTAACAGGGCTGCATAATCTTATCCTTTGCCATGTCGGCCTGGTTTGGCATGGCAAAGGTAAACCCTAACTAAGTTCCCTTTTCTTTATAAAGATCGTTGCGATTTCCAGATCTTCCGGATAGGTAATCTTTATGTTCTCTCGCTCACCATCAATCAGGTTTATTTTAAAACCAGCAAACTCAACTACAGAAGCATCATCAGTAAAATCATTTCTAAATGGAACCTGATAAGCTTTTCTAAGCGTACTCACCTGAAATGTTTGTGGTGTTTGTATCAATGCCAGCTCATTTCTGTTTAATGATTCATTTCCTTCTTCCAGAATTTTTCTAACCGAATCTGTTGGTGTTATGCCTGCTACACAATTACCTTTTTCTTCGGCAACGTCATATGACCTGTTAATCAGCGCAGCCGAAACCAAGGGTCTGGCAGCATCATGGACGGCCACTATTCCATTTCCTTTGATAATTTTTAACCCGTTTTTTACAGAGTGGAACCGTTGCTCACCACCACTTACTACCTTGTGCGGGATATCAAAATTATACTTCAGACAAAGTTCTTCCCAATAGCTGTGCTGATGTATATTCAGTACCAGTAATATTTCGGGTCTGTATTTGCATTGATCAAAAGCTGTAAGTGTATGCATGAGCACCGGTTTGCCATCCAGCAATAAAAATTGTTTGGCAACAGTACTTTGCATCCTGTTCCCTGAACCTCCGGCTACTATAATTGCATAATACTTCATATTGGGCAGCTTTTAAACAAAAATAGGAGATTAAACCGATTGGTTTCAAATCTCCTATTGCAATTTTCAATTTATTGGTTAATATTTTTATCAGATGATCAACATCGCATCGCCATAGCTATAGAAACGGTATTTTTCTTTCAAAGCCACCTCATAAGCATGTCTGACGTAATCATAGCCGCCAAATGCACTTACCATCATCAGCAAAGTAGATTCAGGTGTGTGGAAATTGGTAATCATAGAATTTGCAATGCTGAAATCATAAGGAGGGAAGATAAATTTGCTGGTCCAGTCGTTAGCAGCCTTAAGGGTCCTGCCTGAAGAAACAGCCGATTCTATGGCACGCATTGAAGTAGTACCCACGGCACAGATCCTTTTTTTACGTTCAATTGCTTTGTTAACAATGTCTGCATCTTTCTGCTCAATAATAAATTGCTCAGAATCCATCTTATGCTTGGTCAGGTCTTCAACTTCTACAGATCTGAAGGTACCTAAACCAACGTGTAGTGTCACCTCCGCAAAGTTAATCCCTTTCAACTCCAGGCGTTTCATCAGTTCCCTGCTAAAGTGTAAACCGGCAGTAGGGGCTGCTACAGCGCCTTCATGTTTTGCGAAAATAGTTTGGTAACGTTCTTTATCCTGTGCAGTAGCTTTACGTTTGATGTATTTTGGCAGTGGTGTTTCGCCCAATATCTCAATGTTTTTTCTGAATTCTTCGTCAGTGCCATCAAATAAGAAACGGATGGTACGTCCACGAGAGGTGGTATTGTCAACCACTTCAGCAACCAGCAGGTCGTCATCACCAAAATATAGTTTATTTCCAACGCGGATTTTACGTGCAGGATCAACTAAAACATCCCATAAACGAAGTTCTTTGTTCAGCTCCCTTAACAGGAAGACTTCAATTGTTGCACCTGTCTTTTCCTTATTGCCGTATAAACGGGCAGGGAAAACTTTAGTGTTGTTCAGGATCATAACATCCTGGTCATCGAAATAGTCTAAAACATCTTTAAATATTTTATGTTCAATTTTTCCGCTATCCTTGTGTAAAACCATTAAACGGGCTTCGTCTCTTTGTTCAGAAGGGTTGTTGGCAACCAGCGATTCAGGTAAATTAAACTTAAATTGAGATAACTTCATATGTTTGATGTGATATTTAAGGGCGCAAATTTACGAAATATAATCTTTATTAGCATATATTTCTTTTGCTGCTTTCTGGTATACTAATTTTTTTAAACTTCAGATTTCCTACAGAATGTCATTATAGTTTTAATTATATTTATTTTGACATAAATCTTTTATTAAAGTTAAACTAGTTTCATCATGAAAAAAATATACTTTTCAATCCTTTGTCTGTTTACACTTTTAATGGGCTGTACCAAAAGTACTGATACTACGGACACTCAGCTGAGCTACAGCTTTAATGCGATTAACCTGAATGCTGCTTTAAGTTCCAATTCAGGTACGAGCGGCAACATCGTTCCTGCAGGAACAAACGGAAGTATCAACTGGACCAGCGCAAGTGTTAATATTGCAAAGATCGAATTCAGTGCAACTCATACAGGAAACGCCATATCCCTTGAATCAAAAAATCTTTACACAGTAAATGCACTGAATCCCGATTCCCTGGCCGGAACGGTTTTCTTGTCGCCAGGAGTTTACGAGAAAAACGAATTTAAGATCAATATAAATGAATCCCTGAGTAATCCTCCTTTATTGCTCAGTGGAACATATATAGAAGCTTCAGGAACAAAAATACCAGTGGTAGTGAAATTAAATGTTTCTCAGCTTATCAAGCTGGAAGTACCCCGGATAGAGGTTTCACAGGGAAAGTACATCGCAAAAGTTACACTGGAGCTTAACGGCCTGGTAAAGGGACTCATTGCAAGTGATTTCGGACAAACAACGCGTACTACACCTAACAACACCATTTTGGTTAGCAACACGGTAAATAAAACACTGTTTGATAAACTGGTCTTAAAGCTACCCTCAATTTTAAGTGTGAGCATGACCAAACCCTAAAATGTTTTTATCAATAACGCAGACATAATGTTTTTTTAGAATTATAACGCATACACTGTAACCTTTTTTGGTAGCTTTGGTCTAAACGTTATGATCATTTTCAGACTAATAGGCGAAAGTTTTCGGTTCGCAGCTGATGCACTGCGCCAAAACAAACTGCGGACAATGCTTTCCTTATTGGGAATCACCATTGGCATTTTTGCCATCATATTTGTATTTTCTGCTGCCGATACCTTTAGAAGTAAGCTTCAGGAAAGCATTGACAAACTGGGCTCAAAAACAATTTTTGTTCAGAAATGGCCCTGGGGCGGATTTGGAGATTATCCCTGGTGGAAATATGTAAATCGTCCGGAACCTTCCTTAAGGGATTATAGTGCATTAAAGGAACGTCTGGAGCATGCTGAGGGTGTTTCCTATGAAATTTATGCCGATAGCAGAACTGTCAAGTACCGTAGCAATTCTGTTGAAGGAGCAGGTTTGAAAGCGGCCTCCCAGGACTTTAATAAAACATGGACCATCGATTTTCAGGAGGGTAGGTATTTTACAGAGAATGAAGGGAAATCGGGCTCACCGGTCATCATTCTTGGAGCCGACATCGCTGATGGTTTATTTAATGGTGAACCTGCTGTAGGAAAAAAGATTGTGGTAATGGGGCGCCGTTTAACTGTAGTTGGTGTCTTCAGAAAAGAGGGGGAGGATATGCTCGGTATGTCCCAGGATAAAAATATCCTGATTCCGCTCAACTTTGCAAAAGGCTTATTTGATGTGGAAAGCGGACGTTATGACCCTACGATTACCGTAAGGGGAAAAGAGCATATCGCACTTGAAGAAATAGAAAGTGAAATACAGGGCGCTATGCGCGCGATACATAAGATCAGACCGGGAGCAGATGATGATTTTGCTTTAAATAAAAGTACAATTGCTTCCGATCAGCTGGATGTGATGTTTGGGATAGTGGATATTGCAGGTTGGGTAATTGGTGGTTTTTCTATCCTCGTTGGCGGGTTTGGCATAGCCAACATCATGTTTGTTTCAGTAAAGGAACGCACCAATATTATAGGTATACAGAAATCACTGGGCGCCAAAAATTATTTTATTCTGTTACAGTTTTTGTTTGAGGCAATTGCACTATGTTTACTGGGCGGTTTGTTGGGCTTGTTACTGGTTTATATATGTACACTGATCTCGGCCGCACTTGGATTTGAAATGGTATTGTTCATGAAGAATATTGTGCTGGGAATAGGAGTGTCATTTTTAATCGGTACAATATCGGGGTTTTGGCCTGCGTATTCGGCATCAAGGTTAGATCCTGTCGAAGCGATCCGCTCCTAATAGGAATCCCTTTGGTAAAAAAAGAGATAGGACTATTCGAAAGCGGGAATCTTTTTTAAATGTCCGATCTGCATAAACTCGCTATTTTTAGGTTGGGTAAATATTAAACAAAATGCCTGTTCCATTATTTGGAACAGGCATTTGTTATGTTTTAAGCTTAATAGCTAAGTACTAAGTACTAAATACTAATATCCTAGTACTAACTAGCTCAGTTTAGCTAAAGCGGCTTTTATTCTGGAAACGGCATCTCTTAGCTTATCTTCAGCTGCTGCGTAAGAAAGACGGATACAATCTTCATTGCCAAAAGCTTCGCCGGTAACAGTTGATACATGCGCTTCATTTAATAAATATAGGCTCAGGTCTTCAGCTGAATTGATTACTGTGTCGCCATTCTTTTTGCCGAAAAAGGCCTTTACTTCAGGGAAGAAATAGAATGCTCCATCAGGCAGGTTTACTTTAATACCCGGGATTTCTTTTAATAAAGCATAAACAATATCTCTGCGTTTTTTAAATTCTCCTACCATTTGGTTTACTGAGTCCAGACCGCCCTGATAAGCAGTTAACGAAGCTCGCTGGGCAATTGAGCAGGTGCCCGAAGTGATCTGGCCCTGTAATTTATCGCACGCATTGGCAATTTCCTTATTTGCTGCCATGTAACCAGATCTCCAGCCAGTCATTGCATACGATTTAGAGAACCCGTTGATCAGGATCACACGGTCTTTTATCGAATCAAATTCTGCAATGGAAGCATGTTTGCCTACAAAGTTGATGTGCTCATAGATCTCATCAGAAATGATATAAATATTTGGATGTTTTTCAAATACAGCTACCAGATCGGCCAGTTCTTCTTTGCTGTACACAGATCCCGTTGGATTGCATGGCGAAGAGAACATAAACAATTTGGTCTTAGGCGTAATGGCTGCTTCCAGCTGTGCGCCTGTTATTTTAAAGTTGTTTTCAACAGTTGCATTGATAAAAACGGTTTCTCCTTCGGCCAGTTTAATCATTTCCGAATAAGAAACCCAGTAAGGAGTAGGTACAATTACTTCATCTCCCGGATCAACCAGGCACATTACGGCATTGGCCAAGGATTGTTTGGCCCCGGTTGAAACTACAATCTGATCAAAACTGTAGGTTAAACCATTTTCTCGCAATAGTTTTTCTGCAATCGCCTTCCTTAGTTCAGGATAACCTGAAACCGGACTGTAATAAGAAAAATTGTCATCAATAGCCTTCTTAGCGCCCTCTTTCACAAAATCAGGAGTAAAAAAGTCTGGCTCCCCAAAACTGAGGTTAATAACGTCTATCCCTTTTGCGGACAGTTCTCTTCCTAACTTGGCCATTTTAATGGTTTGTGACTCAGATAGGTTGTTGATTCTTTTGGATAAAAATGTCATAGTAATTAATGCGAAGGCAAATTAAATTTTGTGCGAAAGCAAATATATGAACCTCACGGCATTATAAACTAAAAAAAATACTTTTTATATAAATTGACAGTTAAACAGTATTTTTGGATGCTAAACTCAGCAATTTGCAACCTCAGAAAAAAGCCATATTAATTGCATTGTGCATTAGCATTGTGCTGATGCTGGCAAAATTTGTCGCCTATTTTATTACACATTCCAATGCCATACTTACCGATGCCGCAGAAAGTATTGTAAATGTACTGGCCAGCAGCTTTGCATTTTACAGTATTTACCTGGCTACTTTACCTAAAGATGAAAATCATCCTTACGGGCATGGAAAAGTAGAGTTTTTCTCTGCTTTTATAGAAGGTACACTCATTGCCATTGCGGGCATTATTATCGTCTTTAAGTCGGGCTACGACCTGATATATCCCAAACCCATTACACAGCTTTTTGAAGGTGCCAGTATTATCGGGGCCACAGGACTGGTTAATCTTTTCATAGGGTATTATCTGATCAATACCGGTAAAAAGCATAAATCCATTACCCTCGAAGCAGATGGAAAGCACCTCTTAACTGATGCCATTACCAGTGCAGGCCTGGTTATAGGAATTGTACTGATCAAGCTTACTGCAATTTACTGGATGGACAGTGTCATCTCTATGTTGCTGGGATTATATATCATTTACAATGGCTATAAGCTTACCAGAAGATCGGTAGGTGGATTAATGGATGAGAGCAATATCGACCTGGTAGAGACCATCATCAACATCCTGCAAAAAAACAGGAAAGAGCCCTGGATAGATGTACACAATTTAAGGGCACAGCAATATGGGGCAGACCTGCACATCGATTGCCACATTACCCTGCCTTATTATTTTGACCTGAACCAGGTACACCAGGAGATCTCGGAAATAGATAAAATGATCAATGGAAATGCAGATAGAAAGACGGAATTGTTTATCCATGCCGATCCTTGTCTGCCTGCCTGTTGTAATTATTGTAAAATGAAAGAATGTCCGGTAAGGCAGGAGCCTTTCAGGGGCGAGATTAAGTGGACAGTTGAAAACGCAACCAAGAACCAAAAACATTTTGACCAGTAATGAGCTATTTTAACGTTAGGGTATACGGTTTATTGATAAACCACAACAATCAGGTATTGGTTAGTGATGAGCAATCTGGTGGCCGCATTTTCAGTAAATTTCCCGGTGGCGGGCTCGAACTTGGCGAAGGTCTTATAGATGCATTAAAACGGGAATTTATGGAAGAATGTAATGCAGAAATTGAAGTGCTGGGTCATTTGTATACTACTGATTTTTATGAACAGTCGTCTTTTAATGATAGCCAGATACTGAGTATATATTACCTTGTAAGGTCGGTTGAGCCCCTAATGCTCAACTTCAAAACAAAGGCTTTTGATTTTGAGGATGGCGCTTTGCAATCGTTCAGATGGATTGACCTGGATAAACTTAAACCTGATGACGTAACCTTTAAAACGGATAAAACTGTGGTGGAAATATTATTGAAACAATACACGCTATGAGTTTGATAAACCGCGATGCACAGGTGATCTGGCATCCTTACACCCAAATGAAAAACCATTTACCACATGTTCCGATAGTTAGGGGCGAAGGGGTGTACCTTTTTGACGAAAAAGGCAAGAAATATATTGATGCAGTTTCCAGCTGGTGGGTAAATATCCATGGTCACGCACATCCGCATATTGCAGCAAAAGTAGCTGAACAGTTGAATACACTGGAGCATGTTATTTTTGCGGGTTTTACACATGAACCGGCAGTTCGGCTGGCCGAGCGGTTGCTGCCCTTGCTGCCTGGTGTACAGAAAAAAGTGTTTTATAGCGATAACGGATCTACAGCAGTAGAAGTAGCCTTAAAAATGTGTCTGCAATATTGGGTAAATACCACAAAAGAACCGCGTACCAAAATCATTGCCTTTAAAGACGCTTATCATGGTGATACCTTCGGGGCGATGTCTGTAAGCGGCCGCAGTATTTTTACAGAGCCCTTTAGTCCGCTGCTTTTTGATGTAGAGTTTGTTGAACTGCCTAATGCTCAAAATATAGAGCAGCTCAAATCCAAGATCAATTACCTTTCCAATGAAGTGGCCTGTTTTATTTTCGAACCTATGGTGCTTGGTGCCGGCGGCATGCTCATGTATGAAGCGATATATCTTGATCAGTTAATTGAAACCTGTCAGAAACATGGTATATTGACCATTGCAGATGAGGTGATGACAGGTTTTGGCCGTACAGGAAAGTATTTTTCTACCGAAGCATTGCAAACAGAACCAGATATATTTTGCCTTTCCAAAGGGCTCACCGGCGGTACTATGCCTTTAGGTGTTACCACCTGCAACAGCAAAATCTTTAATGCTTTTTTAAGTGATGACAAACTTAAAACCTTGTACCACGGACATTCGTTTACAGCCAATCCTGTTGCCTGTGCAGCCGCTTTGGCTAGTCTGGATATATTATTGCAGCCTGAAACCCTGCAAAACATTAAAAGAATAGAAAGCAGGCACCAGGTATTTTCTGAAAGCATTATCGGACATCCCAAGCTTAAAAATGTCAGGCAAAATGGTACTATACTGGTCATGGAATGGCAAACGGAAGGTGATACTTCTTATCTGAACGGCCTGCGCGACCGGCTTTACCTGTATTTTCTGGAACGTGGTATCATATTGCGTCCCCTGGGCAATATATTATATATTTTGCCACCTTATGTAATCAGTGATGAAGATCTGGCGTATATTTACCAAAATATTCTGACAGCCTTAGAAGAAATATAAAAGCCTAAATAAGAGATCAATGAACATTAAGCCGATCCTGGAAAGTATAGTTAATGACAATTTACTGCATGCAAAATGGTTAAATACCTTGTCATATATGGAAAATGCAGGTGCAAAAAAGATCTCCGCTTCCGAGCATAAAGAGCAGGTAAACCTGATCATCCTTAAACATGCCGCAGAAGAGCACCGCCATGCTTATTACCTGAAAAAACAATTGGAGAAGCTCGATGGTAACCTTTGTAAAACCTATACCAATGAGGAGCTGCTCACACCAAATCATACCAAGTTTTATTTAAATGCATTGGATGTCGCGGTTTGCCGTTATCTGAAACAGCATTTTAATTTGAGTGGCCACGAATTGAAATTTGCTGCCTACCTCTTTGTTACTTATGCCATAGAAGTACGTGCCGATGAACTGTATCCGGTATATCAGCAGGTTTTAACAAATGCCAAAAGCAAAGTAAATGTTAAATCGATCATCCTGGAAGAAGAAGGACACCTTGAAGAAATGCTCAACCAGCTTAAAACATTTTCTCCAGACTGGCAAAAACATGCCGAACTGGTGATTGGAATAGAACAGGAGATGTTTGACAGCTGGATCAGTAATCTGGGCGAGCAATTGCGCAATTAACTTTAAATTTCAATTACTTTTTCCGGTGTTATGGCGTAAAACCTGTCGCCTTCAGCTGCTGTTAAAAGCTTTAAACCGGTGAAAACGCTGAATGCTGGTAAAACTGCACAATGTAAGCCAAAATAAAAACAGGGAAATTTTAATCTTTGCCGGGCCTTACCATATAAGATCACCCCGGGGTGGATATGGCCCGAAATATTATAATACGCATCATAAGTTACAGGCTTATCGTGTATAAACCTGAACGGATATTGTAAAAATTCTTTATGGTGTACTTCTATACCCAAAGCCTCATAATCTTCATTCTTTAAATTGTCGTGGTTGCCTTTAACCAGTATCACTTTTAAGTCCGGATAACTAGTTCTCCATTGCATGAAAGCATTGGCATCACTGTTGATGTTATTGTGGAACATATCACCCGTAACCAGCAGTGTTTTTGGTGAAAATATGGTCATTAAATTGTTCAGCCGGTGCAGATCTGTCAGGCCCACTGTTGCCGGTACCTGAATGCCATGTTTTCTGAAATGTGCAGATTTACCAATATGGAGGTCACTTACAATCAATATTTGTTGTGCTTCCCAATATATGGCCCTTTCCTTATGCAATATTAAATTTTGCCCCCGGCAATTAATGTTCATGTCTTTTTTTATTTTTTTTCTCTGTTTCTGTGGTCATCCTTTGAATGCGCTGACTTAATTCTTCAGAACTCATGCTGTCCCTTAAACTGTCTACTTTAATTGGAAAACATAACGGCGTATAACTTTCCGGTTTGGTTACGATAAGTTTACTGTTTTGTATACGCTGTAAAGCAGCGGCCAGTCTGGGTTCTTCAATCTGCTGATAAAAAGCTTCATCATAGGCCTGTCGCAGTAGCAAATTGTGATGGTCGTAATCGCTAAATACATTAAAAAACAAGGCTGCCGAAGATTGTAAATGTTTATTTGCAATGTACTTTCCTGGGAAACCCTGAAATACCAGCCCTGAAATGCAGGCGATGTCCCTGAATTTGCGTCTTGCCATTTCTGTGGCATTGATGCTGGCCACAATATCTTCCGCCAGGTTTTTCGGACTGAACAAGTTTTTAATGTCGTTTTCTTCCACAGGGATGGGTTGTTCACTCAACAGCTCAAAACCATAATCATTCATGGCTATAGAAAAAGAAATAGGGGTGGTTTTGCCCAGACGGTAAGCAATCAGTGCCGCCATGATTTCATGTACCTGCCGGCCTTCAAAAGGATAAGCAAACAGGTGATGTCCATCTTTTGTGGCAATCAGTTCTATCAGGAATTCATCGTCCCTGGGTACATGAGATACTTTTTCCTGTTTTTGAAATAAAGGAAAAATGAAGTCCAGTTCTATATCCTGATGTGTTTTGTAAAGCGTTTCATTGTATTTTTTTCGCAATATGGCACCCAGGTTGGCAGTTAATGAGATGCGGCCACCCATCCAGCTGGGGGTAATGGCCCTTTTCACTTTACTTTTGCGTACCACAACTGTCATCTCTTTGACCATAATAAATTCAAGTACCCTTCCGGCCAGTGTAAAACTGCTACCAGGTTTCATCCTTGCAATAAACGATTCTTCGATCATGCCGATATATCCACCCGTAATGAATTTAACTTTCAACATCGGATCGCTCACTATAGTGCCGATGTGCAGGCGATGGCGCATGGCTGTCTGCCTGCTTTCTACTTTCCAAAGTCCATCAACCAGGCTCACCTTACTAAATTCATTGTAAGCGGTTAAACTGTCACCTCCGGTAGTAATAAACTGCATGATCCAGCTCCATTCCTGCGGCAGCAATTCACTAAAAGCATAAGTTTCTTTCACTTCAAAAAAAAGCCTGGCTTCATCAAAGCCATCGCCAACGGCAAGTGTAACCAGGTACTGGATCAGCGTGTCAAAAGCCATGACGACAGGTTCACGGCTTTCTATATCCTGCGTTTTTGCAGCCTCTTTAATGGCGGCTGCTTCTACCAGTTCCAGGGCATGTGTGGGTAAAAAATAAATGGTCGATGTTTCGTAAGGTGAGTGTCCGCTGCGCCCGGCCCGCTGTAAAAAACGGGCTACCCCTTTGGGCGAGCCGATCTGTACCACCGTATCTACAGGCTTAAAATCTACACCCAGATCTAAGGATGAAGTGCTGATCACTGCTTTCAGGGAGCCTGAATGGAGTGCGTCTTCAATCCAGTTCCTTAGCTCGTAGTCGATAGAACCATGATGGATGGCCAACAGGCCTGCCAGGTTTTCATCCAGGGCCAGCAAGGTCTGGTACCAGAGTTCAGCCTGGCCCCGGGTATTGGTAAATATCAGTGTGGTTTTACTTTTGTAAATTATGGGCAACAGTTTCTCTGCCAGTTTATGTCCAAGGTGTCCGGCCCATGGCAATAGATCAATATGGTCCGGTAAAATAGAACGGATGTCAATTTTCTTTTCAAGGTCGGCCTTAACAATGGTCTTCGGTACATCGGGATAAGGTACCAGCACTTCCATGGCCTGTTCCATATTACCGATAGTGGCCGATATGCCCCATATCCGGAGTAACCTTTCCGGATGCCTTTCTTTCAGCAGGCCTTTGATCCTGGATATGCCCAGTTCGGTCATTACCCCGCGTTTGCTGCCCAAAAGCTCGTGCCATTCATCGGCCACAATACATTGCAGCTGGTCAAAATAGCTATGCGTATTTTTCTGGGCAAGCAATAAATGGATGCTTTCCGGGGTAATGATCAATACCTCTGGCATTGCTTTTTTTTGTTTCAGTTTTTCATTTTGCGGGGTATCGCCGTTGCGTACGCCAATATGCCAGTCCAATTCCAGTTCCATGCAAACCTCACGCATGGCACGGGCCAGGTCTTTTGCCAATGAACGGAGTGGGGTAATCCACATTAATTTTAATCCGGAAGTCCGTTTTACCATTGCTTTCTTTTTAGCCTGCCGTTTTTCCAGACCGGCCCGGGTATTCAGCTCATCAATTACAGCTGCTAGAAAAATAGAAAAGGTTTTACCAAATCCGGTAGGTGCATTTACCAGGCCGCTGTACCCCTCGGCATAATATTGCCAGGCATCTGTCTGGAATTTAAAGGGCTTTTTCCTGTTGCTTTTCAGCCATTTAATTACCTGTTTGTATCCTTTACTTGTTTCCAGTTTCATCTTTCAAAATAAGCAGGGGTCTGCACTGTAAATTTAAGCTTTGGCAGGCAATAATGTAGCCTGAAGCAATTGCTTTAAATCATCAAGGGTATTGATCTCATCTGCTTTCTTGTCCTTTCTCCATCGGGCAATACGCGGAAACCTGAGGGCCAGACCTGCTTTGTGCCTTTTGCTTTCTGCTATTCCTTCAAATGCAATTTCAAATACCAGTTCCGGTCTAACAGTTCTTACCGGGCCAAATTTTTCAATTGCATTTTTTACAACAAAAGCGTTTACTTCTTTAATTTCTTTGTCTGTTAATCCGGAATAAGCTTTTGCTACCGTAACCAGTTTTTCCCCATCGCGGACAGCAAAAGTATAATCGGTAAAAAAGCTGGCCCTGCGGCCACTGCCTTTCTGGGCGTAGATCATTACAGTATCCACTGTATAAGGGTTTATTTTCCATTTCCACCAGTCGCCGCGCTTCCTGCCACTGTGGTATAAGGAATCCATTTTTTTTAACATGATGCCTTCACGGTTGATATCCCTCGATATGGTTCTGAGTTTTGCCAGTTGCGCCCAGCTTTTAAATTCAATAACCGGCGACAGGAGCACTACATGTTTAGTGAGCAGATCTTCAATAGTTTTTGTCAGCAGTTCCCGGCGCAGACTTAAGGCATCTGATCTTAAATCTCTTCCCTTATGCTCCAAAAGGTCGTATGTAAAGAATCCTATCGGGGCGTCGCTTAGCTGGGCCTTACTGATGGTTTTTCTGTTTAGCCTTTGTTGCAGCAAGCTAAATGCCTGTACTTTTCCATCTTTTACAGAAAGTATTTCTCCATCCAGTACTGTTCCATCCTCCAGCTCATCTTTTAAAAAGTGCAGCTCCGGGAATTGCTCAGTTACCAGCTCCTCGCCCCGCGACCAGATAAAAAGCTCGCCATTGCGTTTTACAATTTGTCCGCGTATGCCATCCCATTTCCATTCTGCCTGCCATTCCAAAGGTTCGCCCAGTGCACCTGGTTCCGCTTCAAGCGCATATGCCAGGCAAAAAGGGTAGGGCCAGGAGCTGTCGGTATTCACATGAGCCCCTGCCATCAGGTCCTGGTAACTGATCTGCGAGGGTTCCCATTTGCCCATAATGCTGTGCATGATTTTACTGCTTTCTGTACCGGTTTGTCTGGCCAGTGCATTGACCAGCATTTTGCCGGATACACCTATTCTGAAATTGCCAGATATCAGTTTGTTAAAAATGAAACGTTCCTGTGTTTCCAGGCTATCCCAGGCTTTTAAAATGAAAGTTTTTTTATCGTCATCATCTTTGCCGTTCAGTAAAGCCAGCTCATTGATCCATTCATGGAGTTTCCTTGTGCTAAGTTCCGATGCAGGCGGGAGCACCAGGGCAATGGTCTCACTCAGGTCGCCCACATTGTGGTAACACTCTGAAAAAAGCCATTCCGGAATTCCGCTCAATGCTGTGGCCCATTGCCTGATCAAGGCGGTGCTTACCGGTCTTTTAGGTCTTTTTCCGGTAAACATGGCAATTACATAAGGTTTATCCAGTTCATCAGCTTCATTAAAATAGTCAACCAGCGCGGCAATTTTGTCGTTGGTCTTATTGCTCATTTCCAGCTGTTGTATGAGTTTAGTGAAACGCTTCATCGTCATCTTCGTTACCGTATTGGGTTTTTACTTCTTCCGCTTCAATGCCAATTTCATTAAGGTACTTTGCGAACGTAGCACTGTAGCCATGCGTTACAAACACTTTTTCTGCTTCAGTTGCCTTAATGGCCGATAATAAGCCAGGCCAGTCGGCATGATCACTTAAGGCAAAACCGGCATCGGCACTTCTCCATCTTCTGCCCGCCCTTACCTGCATCCAGCCCGAGCATACCCCCGTAGCTGCGTTGCTTAAGGTTTTTATCCAGCGCCCTTCTGCAAGTGCAGGAGGCACAATCACTATTCCTTTTTGGAGTTCCTCTTTGCTGGTTTCAGCGGTGACCCTTATTGTTTCCGGCAAATTTACTCCGGCTGTTTTAAAAGCATCATTTAAATTGGCAATGGAGTTGTGGACATACACAGGGCGATAGCCTGCAAGTCCGGCTACGAGCCGTT
This sequence comes from Pedobacter heparinus DSM 2366, assembly GCF_000023825.1. Taxonomy (NCBI): domain Bacteria; kingdom Pseudomonadati; phylum Bacteroidota; class Sphingobacteriia; order Sphingobacteriales; family Sphingobacteriaceae; genus Pedobacter; species Pedobacter heparinus. The sequence continues at coordinate 2,986,296 of NC_013061.1, read as the reverse complement.
GCGCCTTGCCTAAGCTGTAAGCAACCAGTACGCTGGTTTTCTGTTTATCCTGATTGCCGGATATCCATTCCCTGATCTGATCCAGTATCAGCTGCTGCGGCTGCCATTTGTATATGGGAAGCCCAAATGTGCTTTCAGATACAAAGGTGTTACATTTAACAGGTTCGAAAGCAGTACTGATGCCATCATCAGTTACCTTATAATCGCCGGATACCACGCATACCTCCCCTTTATATTCGAGCCTGACCTGGGCCGAGCCAATTACATGGCCTGCCGGAAAGAGGCTTATTTTAACCCCGTTGATGCTGATTTCTTTACCATAAGGAAGTGTTTCTATGTTTAGCTCGCCAAGCCGCTGTTTCAGGATAGGGCTTGTCAGCTCGTGACATAAATAAGCGTTGCTACCCCATTTTACGTGGTCTGAATGGCCATGAGTAGTAACCGCAAGGTTAACCGGACGCCATGGGTCGATATAAAAATCACCCTGTTTGCAGTAAACTCCTTTATTCGTAAAGCTGATCAGTCCCATTTTTTATCAACAAATATTTATTGGATAAGTTTTTTTGTCCTGACAACAGACTTTTTTGATATTACATTTTTGTTTAAATAACTTTTATTTAATATTGTATTAAGCTTAATAATTATTTAATATTCTTTTAAAGTATTTAAAATACTTTCGCTTTTGCAGGACAGTGCATAACAGTTGTTAATCTTATACTTAATAATTTAGATTAACCAAATAAAAAACCATGACAAAAAATCTTTACACCACGTTGTATCGCCATAGGCGGTACGCCCCCCTTTAAATGTTTTTAATATATAATCGCCTTTAAATCATGAATTAAACCCTTTGAACTGGGGTGTTACTCCCTCCTTATTAAAGGTCCGTTCATCCTAAATAGTCCAATGTGTTCATACACAATTTCAAAATTATATGAGAAAACAAATACTAACTTTCATAATGTTACAAATGTTTGCCTTTGCTTATATGTCCCGTATAAGTCCGGCCTACAGTAAAATAAAACCCGGTAATGCGGCTGTTTTTAAAAAGAATAAACCAGTTCCAATTCTTTCAAGAAAGGATATTACCGGAACCGTGCGCGATTCTGTTGGTGTAATGCCAGGTGTATCGGTTAAAATTAAGGGAAGTACAAATGGTACTACTACAGATGGGAACGGAAGGTATATTTTAAACGTACCTGATGAGGGCGCCAGTCTGGTATTCTCTATGGTGGGCTATGCCACACAGGAAATCCCGGTAAGTGGAAAAACGGTGATCAATGTTACCCTTAAACCTTCACAAAATGCATTGGATGAGGTAGTAGTGGTGGCTTTTGGGACCCAGAAAAAAACAGATATGGTGGGTTCGGTTACTTCCATCAGTGCAAAAGATCTGAAGGTTCCTTCCAGCAACCTGACTACTGCACTGGCGGGCCGCGCGGCGGGGATCATTGCTTACCAGCGGAGTGGGGAACCCGGACAGGATAATGCAGATTTCTTTGTCAGGGGCATTACCACTTTTGGCAGCAATACCAAACCGCTGATCCTGATAGATGGGATGGAGCTGACCTCGACAGACCTGGCCAGGCTTCAGCCGGATGATATTGCCAGCTTTTCCATCTTAAAAGACGCTACTTCTACTGCTGTATATGGCGCAAGGGGGGCTAACGGGATTATCCTGGTTACCACCAAACAGGGGGCGGTCGGCAAAGCAAAACTGGCCCTGCGTCTGGAAAATTCTGTTTCCAGTGCAACTAAAGACCTGGAACTGGCTGATCCGATCACTTATATGCAACTTTCTAATGAAGCCATTTTAACCCGTAACCCACTCGGAACCCTGTTGTACTCGGAAGAAAAGATTGCCAACACCATTGCTGGTAAAAACCCGCTAGTATACCCGGCCAACGACTGGAAGAAAATGATGTTTAAAGACAATGCCATCACACAACGTGCCAATCTGAGCATTAGTGGTGGCGGTGGTGTGGCCAAATACTTTGTTTCGGGTGCCTATAATAAGGACAACGGAATGCTGAATGTAGACAACCGCAACAATTACAACAACAACATAGACCTTAAAAGTTATACGCTGCGTTCAAATGTGACCATCGACGTAACCAAATCAACTGAAATGATTGTGCGTTTAAGTGGAAACTTTGACGATTATACGGGGCCAATTGATGGCGGTTCGGGCATGTACAGAAAAGTGATGCGTTCCAATCCAACTTTGTTCCCGGCTTATTTTCCTATTGATGAGCAGCATAAATTTGTAAAACACATCATGTACGGGAATTTTGGTGCAGGAAATTACCTGAACCCATATGCCGATATGACTAAGGGCTATAAAGATTATTCCCGGTCGCTCATGCTGGCGCAACTTGAAGTAAAGCAGGATCTCGCCGCACTTACCCCGGGCCTTTCTTTCCGTACCATGTTAAATACCAACAGGACTTCCTATTTTGATGTGAGCAGATCGTATAATCCTTATTTATACACGCTTGGAGGTTACGACCAGCTGAACAATACCTACGCAATAACCAATTTAAATGAAGAGACCGGTACAGAATACCTGGGCTATAGTGAAGGTGAAAAACAGGTAGAAACCTCTTTTTATCTGGAATCTATGTTCAATTACAGCCGTAACTTTGATAAGCATGGTTTAAATGGTTTATTGGTGTACCGGATGATGGAAAACAGGGTGGCCAATGCCGGAGATCTGCAGGAATCACTGCCTTTCAGGAACCTGGGGCTTTCTGGAAGGGCAACTTATTCTTATGACAACCGGTATTTTGCCGAATTTAACTTTGGTTACAATGGATCCGAACGTTTCCATGAGTCCAAACGTTTCGGCTTTTTTCCGGCAGGAGGGGTAGCCTGGAACATTTCCAATGAAAAATTCTTTAAAGAGCTTAAACCTATATTCAGCAATTTAAAGTTAAGGGCAACTTACGGTTTAATTGGTAATGATGCCATCGGCGATAAAAAAGACCGTTTTTTTTACCTCTCTAATGTAAATATGAATACCGCTGCAAGGGCTGCTGTTTTTGGTAACGGACAGGGCCCAATGTTTTCTTTAAACGGTGTTTCGGTATCCAGGTACTCCAATGCCGACATCAGCTGGGAAACCGCAACCAAGAAGAACTTTGCGCTCGAGATCGGTTTATTTAACAAAGTAAACATCCAGGCAGAGTATTATACTGAAATGCGCGACAATATTCTGATGACCCGCTCAGTTCCGGTAACTGTGGGCCTATCGGCCCCGGTAAGGGCCAATGTGGGTAAGGCCAGTGGCAAGGGAACGGATATATCTGTTGATTATACCGAGAATTTAAGCAATGGGATGTGGTTATCGGCAAGAGGAAATTTTACTTATGCCAGCAGTAAATACCTGGTTTATGAAGAACCCCAGTACAATGAATTTTATCGCAGCCATGTAGGTTATCCGTTGAACCAAACCTACGGTTATATTGCTGAACGTTTATTTGTTGATGATGCCGAAGCATTGAACTCACCTAAACAAAACTTTGGGGAGTATGGGGGCGGAGACATCAAGTATACCGATGTGAACCGTGATGGTCAGATCACTGATGCAGATAAAGTGCCGATTGGTAACCCTACAGTTCCTCAGATCATTTATGGTTTTGGTTTTTCTATGGGCATTAAAAACTTCGACTTCAGTGGATTTTTCCAGGGGCTGGCCAACGAATCTTTCTGGATAGATGCAGAGGCAACTGCGCCATTTGCCAATTACAGGACACAAACGGAAATTGACAATGGCACACTTGCGGGCAAGGTGCTCAACAACCAGTTGTTAAAGGCTTATGCCGATAGCCACTGGTCTGAAGACAACCGCAATGTATACGCTTTATGGCCAAGGTTAAGTCCGGAGGTCAATCAGAACAATGCACAAACCAATACCTGGTTTATGCGCGATGGTTCCTTTCTGCGCCTGAAAACAGTGGAAGTAGGGTATACCTTACCTAAAAGCTGGCAAAAAAGGGTGCGAGCCAGTACTTTCAGGGTATATGCCAGCGCAACCAACCTGTTAACCTTCAGTAAGTTTAAGTTATGGGATGTAGAAATGGGTGGAAACGGTTTGGGCTACCCGCTGCAAAAAGTATTTAACCTGGGTGTAAACATTACTTTCAATTAATAAGTCATGATGAAAAAATATATAACCAAAGGCCTGCTTGTTATCCTTGTTTTAGCAACGCTAAGTTCCTGTAAAAAGTACCTGGATGTTGTTCCTGATAATGTGGCTACCATAGAAAATGCCTTCACCATGCGCAGTCAGGCGCAAAAATTCTTGTTTACCTGTTATTCTTATATGCCTAAAGAAGGTGACCTTACCGATGATCCGGGGATTCTTTCCGGTGATGAGATATGGGATGTTCCTACCAAAGGTGCTTACTTTTTTATCGCCAGAGGCTTTCAAAAAACGATCAGCCCCTATGGCGACAGGTGGACCAATCTTTACCGTGCATTGCGCGACTGTAATATTTTTCTTGAAAATGTAGGAAAAGTACCAGACCTGAATGAAGAAGAAAGGGCACGCTGGATTGCAGAGGTGAAATTTTTAAAAGCCTATTACCATTTTTATCTGGTACGCATGTATGGGCCAATCCCATTGATAAAAACCAATTTGTCTATTGATGCAGAAGCAAATGTAACCAGGGTTACAAGAGATCCGGTTGATTCCTGCTTCAGCTATATCAAGCAACTGCTTGATGAAGCCAGTCCCTCACTTCCGCCAATTGTACTGAATCCTACCACCGAGGCCGGACGAATTACCCAGCCCATTGCACTGGCGCTTAAAGCCAAGGTGCTGGTAACAGCTGCAAGTCCGCTTTTTAACGGAAATACTGATCAGTCGACCCTTAAAAACCCTGATGGTACCCAGCTCTTTAACCCTACCTATTCAAAAGCCAAATGGGACACTGCAGCGGTGGCCTGTAAAAAGGCCATAGAACTGTGCCATTCAGTAGGAATGAAGTTGTATGTATATAATCCAGATTTTCAGCAGTTTAACCTTACCAGTACCATTAAAACGCAAATGAACATCAGGAACAGTTTTGCCGAGAAATGGAACAGCGAGATCATCTGGGCAAACACGCAAACCCTGGTGGCAAATGCAACACTGCAGGTTCTGGCTGCCACCTGGTGGGACCCACTATTGCTTGACAATTCTGCTATCCGCGGTGAATTCTCTCCGCCTTTAAAAATTGTAGAGCAGTTTTACACCAAAAATGGGGTACCGATTACCGAAGATAAAACATGGGATTACAATGGCAGGTATGGTTTACGTACTGCGGTTGAAAGCGAAAAGCTGTACATCAAAAAAGACTTTGAGACGGCAAAACTGAATTTCGACAGGGAGCCAAGATTTTATGCCGATCTGGGCTTTGATGGGGGTATTTGGTATGGTCAGGGAAAATATGACGACAGCCAGGACCTGTTTTATCTGCAGGCTAAATTTAAGCAAAGAAATGGAGTAGGTAAACCTAATTATGGTACAGTAACAGGATATTACGTAAAAAAATATGTGCATTTCCAAAATGTGATGGTCGCCGCATCCTATTCTACAAATCCATTTCCATGGCCGGTAATCCGTTTGTCCGATCTATACTTGCTGTATTCAGAAGCTTTGAACGAATCGTTGGCAGCACCTGATGCCGAAGTGTACAAATACATTAACCTGATCCGTGCGCGTGCAGGTTTGAACAGTGTCGAATCATCATGGACCAATTTTTCCAGTAATCCTTCAAAATATACCAATAAAGACGGCATGCGAGAAATCATTCATCAGGAAAGGAAAATAGAGTTTGTATTTGAGTCTCAAAGGCTTTGGGATTTGCGCCGCTGGAAAGAGGCAGCTAAAGAGCTGAACCAACCGATTACCACCTGGGACCTGGGGCAGGAAACATCGGCCGGATATTACAGACCGGTGATCCTGTTTAACCAGACATTCGGTTCAAAGGATTATTTCTGGCCAATTAGTGAAGCCAACATTACTGCCAACAGAAACATCGTCCAGAATTTAGGCTGGTAAAAGTTATTCTATGTATAACCATCATTTTATAAACAAAATAAAGATGAAGAAACTATATTTTATCACATCAGTTTTAATTGCCTCTTTATTGTACGGCTGTGCAAAAGAGGAAAGAGAAGACCATATAGACCCCAATGCACCTGCGCCTGCTCAAATCAGTAATGTTACGGTAAAGGCCCAGCCTGGAGGGGCAAAGCTTTCCTATAAGATTCCCCAGGATGCTAATCTGGCGTATGTAAAGGCAGTATATGAAATACAGTCCGGTGTTTTCAGGGAAGCAAAATCGTCTATATATGCAGATACACTAGCTTTGGTTGGTTTCGGTGATACCAGGGAACATGAAGTAAAAGTATATAGTGTTGGGAAAAATGAAAAAGAATCGGCACCTGTACTGGTCAAAGTTATACCTCAAACCCCGCCCGTACAGTCTGTATTTTCAACGCTGGACCTGGTTTCTACCTTTGGCGGTGTAACGGTAAGTTTTGATAACCTGACAAAAGCCAATCTGGCTATAGAAGTAATGGTAGATACGACCGGACAAAATACCTGGGCCCCGGTAAGTACCTATTATACCGCTGCAGTAAAAGGAAAATTCTCGGCCAGGGGAATGAAAAGCGAGGAGAAAAAATTTGCCGTATATCTGCGTGATCGCTGGAACAACAAATCGGATACCCTGACAAAAATGCTGAGCCCTAAATATGAAACACAAATACCAAAAACAGGCTGGGTGTCTATGCAAATGAAATTAGACTCCTGGCAACCGGTAAACTCCGGTTACAGTGTGTCCAAAATATGGGATGGCAAATGGGCGGTGCTAACCGGCGATAGCTTTGCTTCGCCAAATGGTTCCCCGCTACCTTCCTGGTTTAGTATAGACTTGGGCAAGAAGGTACTGCTCAGCAGGTTTAAGGAACATCAGGCACCTACTTCACATTTATATACAGGTTCGGCTGTAAAGAAGTTTGAACTGTGGGGTTCAAATGCACCAAGTCAGGATGGTAGCTTTGATGGCTGGGTGTTATTGGGCGCATTTGAATCTTTTAGACCTTCAGGATTGCCGTTGGGAACACCGGCTACAGCTGAGGATAAAAACTATGGTAACTTTCTGGGTGAGGACTTTATGTTTGAAGAAACACCGCCCGCTGTACGTTACCTGCGCTGGAAAACCATAGAAACCTATAGCAGTACCGGACAGATCGTTATCGCCGAACTTACCTTATTTGGCGAGATACAACCTTAATGTTCATCATAAACATAAATATAAAGTAATGAAGAAAATATATCGTTATACCGTAATGCTTGCCCTTGCTGTTTGTGTGCTGGGTAGTTGCAAAAAGATGGACGAGGTTTATAAAGATTTCATCGTTCCGGGTGGGCTCACTTATGCAGGCCGGGTAACCAGTCCTGTAATCCAGTCTGGCCGTCAAAGAATTAAAATTTCCTGGTTAAGAGGTGCAGATCCCAATGTAAACCTGGCCAGGATTTTCTGGAACAATTATAAAGATTCGGTGAATGTGCCCATTCCGGCAACAGGGGATACCATTAGTGTCATCATCGGTAACCTGGAAGAAAAGCCCTATACTTTTGTGGCGCGAACTTATGACAATAAAGGCAACAAATCTGTACCTGTAGAGTTGTTGGCCGAAAGCTTTGGCGACAAATATCAGTCTTTTTTGGTTACCCGACCGGTGGTTCAGAGTGAAAATTCGGGTACGGTACTAACCATTAACTGGAGCAATGCCAACAAAAGTGGCGGGGCTTATGTAACCGAGGTAGAGTATACCAATACAGCCAATGTAACAGCCGTTAAGCGTTTCAGTGTAGATGAACTGTCTTCAGTAATTTCAGATTATAAGCCAGGTACCACTTACAGGTACAGAACTGAATACCGTCCGGGTGCCAGTATAGATCCTTTTTATACAGGTTATACCACGCAGATTGTTGCTTTTAAAATACCGAAAGCAGGACTTGTGGTTACGGCCGATTCTTTTGCGGCCACATCTCAGCTCGCTAATGGCGGCGGCCCTCCGGGATATGCCTTTGATGATGATCTGAATACCTTCTGGCATACCCACCATACACCGGCACCGGTTCCCACCTTTCCACATTGGCTGATGGTTGACCTGAAGAAAAACTACAACATCACCAGGGTTGAGCTGGTGTGCAGGGCAGGTGCTACAGGAGTAACCAATAGCTTTACCATATTTACCCTGCAGGGAAGCCTGAACGGTACAACCTGGACGGATTATGAATCGTATACCCTGGTGCAGAAAGACCAGGCTCAAAGCTTTGCGCTTAAGAGCATACCAAAAATGCGCTATTTCAGGATTTATGCAACAGCAGGAGGCGCGGTACATACCAGTTTGGCAGAGTTTACCGTATTCGGATATGAATAAAGTACTGTTTCCCGAAAGGTGACAATGTGCTGGGCTGAAAGAGTGCTCAGTGAGGTTTGGGTTGGGTTTTGTTGGGCTAAAGTACCCCTTAGCCCAACAAACCCCAACCAAGCCTTCAACAAACCTTGAATTAATATACCATTGCTGTGTAAGAATTCCCTATAGTCTTTTCGATAATTCTTAATAATATACCCGATATTTGAACTTAGGCTGGTCTGCAGACTGAGCTTTAACCACAGGTAAGAGTAATATGTTAAAAAAGAGCTACGTGTTAATATGTTTATTGCTGATTTGCACACTGTTGTCTGCAAGTGGTATTGCTCAGGAAAGAAGGGTAATTACCGTTGCAGATCCAACTATTTTCTACCATGAACATACTTACTACCTGTATGGAACTGCAGATAACGAGGCGCAAAAAGGGTTTAAGGTATACATTTCAAAAGATAAGAAAAGTTGGAAAGATGGGGGGACAGTGCTAAAAAAAGAAGATGTGTTTGGCACATCTGGCTTCTGGGCACCACAAATTTTTAAGTATCAAGACAAATTTTACCTGGCTTATGTTGCCGATGAACGAATTGCTATTGCCGAAAGCGACGGACCAAAGGGCCCCTTCACTCAAAAAGTGAAGAAAGCAATTGACGCTCCTGTCAGAATTATCGATCCTTTTATATTTTTTGACTCTGGTAAAATTTATTTGTATCATGTTCGGCTCGACAAGGGCAACCGCATTTATGTTACTGAAATGAATAGCGATCTCTTATCTATTAAGGAAGAGACAAGCACAGAATGCATACATGCCAGCGAGAATTGGGAAAATACAAGTGGAGCAAGCTGGACTGTAACCGAGGGGCCGTCTGTTTTAAAAAGGGGGAATGTTTATTATATGTTTTATTCAGCAAATGATTTTCGTAACCCGGATTATGCTGTTGGTTATGCAACCAGCGACAGTCCTTATGGGCCTTGGGTTAAATATAAAGGAAACCCCATTTTAAGCAAGCTTCAAACCAATGAGAATGGCTCTGGCCATGGAGATTTTTTTGAAGATGAGAAAGGAAAGTTTAATTATGTTTTCCATACTCACGAATCCAATAATAAGCCCAACGGAAAAAGAAGAACAGCTATAATTTTGATGAAATTTTTGGAAGGAAAGCACAAAACGGAAAAATTGTACACCTATAAGGGGACATTCCGTTTTTTAACTCAGCAATAGTTCTCCGGCACTGTATAAAGACCAGTTTAAACATAGACACAAATGAAATTTAAAACTTTAACAGCAATTGTTTTCATTAGCGCCCTGGTCCTTATACTTGGTTTTCAACTGGGGGGCAGGAAATTAAAGGCTGATGGTTTTGAGGTATTGAAAAAAGCCTTCAAAAATCCTGGTAATGAATATGGCACCACCCCATTCTGGGTTTGGAACACTAAGGTAAGCGGGGAAATGATAGATTCTATGATGCTGGACTATAAGAAAAATGATTTCGGAGGAGTAATCGTCCACGCCCGGCCCGGACTGATCACTGAATATTTATCTGATGAATGGTTCAGTTTATTTGAATATGCCCAGCAAAAGGGAAAACAATTGGGTCTGAAGGTCTGGATTTATGATGAAAATTCTTATCCTACCGGGTTTGGGGGTGGTTTGGTGCCCGACCAGATGCCGGAATCGTACAATCAGGGCCAAATGCTATATATGAGTGAAGTAACAGCTATTCCGGGTAATCTGGAAGAGGTTTTAATAGTCCTTAGAGAAGACAAGGGACAGTTTACGGACATAAGTTTAAGCCTGGCCGCAGAGAAGGGTAAAGCAGGGAAATACCGGATTTTCAAAAAAGTGAATTATCAAAAGTCTAACCGTGGAACGGTGGCAGGGCCTATTGGCTCTTCTTACGTAGACCTGATGGCCAAAGGCGTTACACAAAAGTTTATGGACATTACCTTTAAAGGATATGAAAAAGTTGCAGGCCATGAATTTGGCAAAACTGTTCCGGGTATCTTTTCTGATGAACCAACCATTATCAATGAGGGTAAGGATTGTGTACGCTGGACACCCGACCTGTTTGCGCATTTCAAGGAAAAATGGGGTTATGACCTGCGTCTTCAGCTGCCATCGCTATTTGAGGAAACCGGTAACTGGAAAAAAGTAAGACACAACTATTACCAAACGCTGTTGCAACTGTTTATCGACAGATGGTCTAAACCTATGTTTAATTATACCGAGCAGCACAACCTGATCTGGACGGGGCATTACTGGGAACACGGCTGGCCAAGCCCTTACCATGGGCCCGACAATATGACCATGTATGCCTGGCACCAGATGCCTGGAATTGACATGCTGTTTAACCAGTACAATGAAGATAAACCCGTACAGTTTGGAAACATCAGGGCGGTTAAAGAACTGGGTAGTGTAGCCAATCAACTTGGAAAAAAAAGAACGCTTTCCGAAACCTATGGTGGTGGCGGCTGGGAGCTGACTTTTAAGGACATGAAGCGGTTGGGCGACTGGGAGTTTGTGCTTGGCGTGAATTTTATGAACCAGCACCTGTCGTTCATGAGTATTACCGGAGCAAGAAAATACGATTATCCGCCGAGTTTTTCTTATCATGAGCCCTGGTGGCCTTTCTATAAAACGCTGAACCAATATTTTTCCCGGTTGTCGCTCTGCCTGTCAACGGGCCAGCAAAAAAATGATGTACTGGTTTTGGAACCCACTACTTCTGCATGGATGTATTATTTCAGAGGTAAAGAGAACAAACGGTTTTTTGAAATCGGGAAAAATTTTAATGATTTTGTAACTACCCTGCAAAGGGCGCATGTTGAATATGACCTGGGTTGCGAGAACATTATCAAAGATCAGGGAAAGATTGAAAGCGGAAAATTCGTTATCGGCCAGCGTGCTTACAGTACCGTTGTCATTCCACCTGGTATGGACAATATTGACCGCCCTACATTTAATTTATTGAAAGAATATGCCCGTCAGGGCGGCAAAGTGATCTTATTTGAAAAGCTTAGCTGTTTAGATGGGGATGCCAATGACGCACTGGATTTTTTTACAGCTGCTAAAAGCAATGTTTTGCTGGCTGTTGGTGCCGCTGAACAACAGATCATCCAAAATCATTTGCTGCCTGCAGACATCCGGATATCGGCTGTAGGCAATAATAGGATAGGTGGTAATTTGTATTACCAACGCAGACAATTGGCTGACGGGCAATTGATTTTCCTTTCAAATGCGAGTATGGAGGCCGCTTCAAAAGGTATGGTTACGGTTAATGGTAAAGACGCATTGATGATGGACCTGTTCAGTGGGGGGATTTATGATTATCCGGAAAAAGAAAGCTCCGGTAAGCTTAGTTTTAAATTTGATATTCCAGCAGCGGGAAGCATGATGTTTTTTGTGGCCGATAAGAAACAAACGGGTTTCAAAGCACCTGCTTTAAATCGGGCTGAAACACTTGTAAAAACAAGCCAGTCAAAAGTACTTCGCCCCGCAGAAAATACGCTAATGATTGACTTTTGTGACCTGGAACTCAAAAAACCCGATACCGCTTATCGGGACTTGCATGTTGGCATCGCTTCTAATACAGCTTTTAAACATTTTGGATTTAAAGATGGTGTAGGCAATCCATGGAATAACCGTACCCAGTTTAAAGATCGGATTGTTGCCCGCGACACTTTTTCGGTAGGTACCGGATATATGGCGACCTACCGTTTTGAAATAGCCCAAAATGTTAACCTGAAAAATTTTCGTGCAGTAGTAGAACAACCAGGCTTGTGGAATAGTGTGTCTGTAAACGGAACAAAGGTAAAGGCTTTGAAAGGTAAATGGTGGCTTGACCGTTCTTTTGGGGTTTTTGAAATTGGCAATTACCTTAAGCCGGGTAAAAACAGTATTTCACTGGCTGTTTCGCCAATGCGTGTTTATGCAGAAATAGAACCTGTATATATATTGGGCGACTTTAACCTTGTTCCGGCAGTAAAGGGCTGGGAAATAACTGCAGCTGCACCGCTTACATTTGGACCCTGGAATAAACAGGGGCTGCCGTTATATGGACAGGGTATCAGCTATGTAAAGGAGTTTCAGGTTCAGACCATGGGCAAGGAATATGCCGTTAAACTGAAAAAGTGGAAAGGCACAGTGGCTGCAGTAAAAGTTAACCATGTGCTTGCAGGAATTATCAGTTCGGAACCTGATGAACTTAATATTACCCCTTATCTTAAAAAAGGCCTTAACCATGTTGAAATTGAGGTGATTGGAAGTCTTAAGAATTTACTTGGCCCACATCACAATAAACCCTTACCTGGTTTGGTAGATCCCGGCAAATGGTATAATGTTAAAACATACCCTTCAGGAAATGATTATCAGACTTATGGTTATGGTTTGGAAGAAGATTTTGATATTCATGAGATCATCCCCCGATAAAGTTCTATAAAGTTGATACAATTTATAGTGAATATGCCGTGTCGCTTTTGATTTCTGACATTACAAATGAAGTCTGTATGGTGCTTATACTAGATAAAGTTGCCAGTTTCTCATTATAAAACAAATTGTAATGATCCATATTTCGTGTAGCAATCCGGAGAATAAAATCGAAAGTCCCAGTCATTTGAAAGCACTCCATCACTTCATCAAACTTTGCAACTTCATCCTTAAATTCCTTTAAGCTCTCTTTGGTATGAGATTTCAGATAAACTTGTGAAAAGGCAATCTGGCTCCTGTCTATCTTTCGGTTATCAAGGATCGCAACAATTCGTTTGATGTATCCATTTTCTTTTAACCGCTTTACCCTTGCGTGGATTGTTGCAATAGATTTGTTCACCTTGGCAGCAATTGCTTCGTTACTGAGTGCAGCATCTTTTTGCAAAATTTGCAATATCCTGATATCAGTTTGATCCAGACCTGTAGACATATATTGGATTTTTAAAATCTAAATAAAAAAATATCAATTATTTCTGTTAAACGAATTCAAATCTGAATAAAAACATGATGAAAACCAAAAAAACTAAATATTTTATGGAATTGAATGTGCCGGCTGATGGGAGAGAGACATTGCTGATGCCTGAATTTTTCATAAGCTGGGTTTCGTTTCTTGTCTGATCGATTTTAATAAAAAAGATGTTATAACAAGTATTCATTTTGTTCAAGTTTCTGGAATTTTTCTATTTTTACAATTCACCAGGAAACTATGCCATATACCAATAGAATTGTACTGATTCTCTTTTTGATAGCTCAATTCCAGTTTGTATCTGCACAAAATAAAAAAACGGTTAATGGAAATGTAACGGATGCCAAAACAGGCGAAACATTGATTGGGGCAAGTGTTAAGCTTGCAGGCAATACACAGGCTGGTACTTTAACCAATGCTTATGGCTTCTATTCGCTGAATACTGCCGAAGGTAATTATGAAATTGCTGTCAGTTTTATTGGCTATAAAACCATCAGACAAAATATCAGCATTGCGAAAGATACCAGGCTTAATTTTGCAATGGAAGAAGACAATCAGCTCAATGAAGTAATCATATCGGCTACAAAAAGAAACGAAAATGTAAGCAGTCCGCAAATGGGCCTGCAAAAGATAGACGTCCGCGAAATCAACAACGTGCCCGTATTGCTGGGCGAGCGTGATATCCTTAAAACGATACAGTTGCTGCCCGGCATCAAATCGGCGGGCGAGGGGAATAGTGGTTTTTATGTGCGGGGCGGGGCTACCGATCAGAACCTGATTCTTTTAGATGAAGCACCTGTTTACAATGCCTCGCATTTACTGGGTTTCTTCTCAACCTTTAATTCCGACGCGATAAAAGATGTAAGCGTTTATAAGGGAGGGATGCCTGCACAATATGGAGGGCGACTGGCCTCGGTACTGGATATTAAAATGAACGATGGAAACCGTAAAACCTATACTGCCGAAGGTGGGATAGGTCTCATTTCATCCCGTTTAAAAGTTGAAGGCCCCATTGTAAAAGATAAAGGTTCATTTATGGTAAGTGCCCGCAGAACTTACATGGATGCCCTTCTGTCCTTATCGCCAGATAGCAATATAAACAGCAATATCCTCTTTTTTTACGACCTGAATGCAAAGGCCAATTACCAGCTTGATGAAAAGAACACCCTATATCTATCAGGGTATTTTGGCCGCGATAAACTGGGTATAGCTGATACCTTTGGTTTTAACTGGGGCAATACCACTGTTACCCTAAGGTGGAACCATCTGTACAGCAACAGATTGTTTTCTAACACTTCTCTTATTTACAGCAATTACAATTATGTGATCCAGAACTTTATGGAAGAAAATAACTTTGAGGTAAATTCTTCTATTAAAGACTTTAATTTAAAGCAGGATTTTGAATACAGCCTTAGCAACAGCCATAATCTGAAGTTTGGTTTAAATGCCATTCACCATACCATTGCCCCTGGCAAACTAACTGCTACAGCAACTTCAAGTGTAAATGAAACCAGGTATGAAGACCGCAAAGGCCTGGAACTTGCTACCTATATATCGGACGAATGGACGGTAAGCCCTAAAATGAACCTGGTTTATGGACTACGTTTAAGCAGTTTTTCTTTAATGGGGCCTGGCAACATCAAAACTTATGATGCCGAGGGTAATACCACCGGTACCACTACGTATCACGCAGGCGAGTTTGTGAAAAGCTATTTTAATCTGGAACCCAGGGTTTCGGCCAGTTATCAGCTCAGCAATTCAAGTTCCTTAAAAGCTGCCTATACGCGCAATGTCCAGAATGTGCACCTGATGTCCAATTCAACTTCTACTTCTCCTACAGATCTGTACATCATGAACAGCAATAATGTAAAACCAGAAATTGCTGATCAGATTGCAGGGGGCTATTTCCGTAATTTTAACGACGATAATTACGAGTTTTCTGCAGAAGTTTATTATAAGTGGATGCAAAACCAGATCGAATACCGGAGTGGTACAGATTTGCGTGGCAATGCAAATGTAGAAGCTGATTTGTTGTACGGTGATGGCCGGGCTTACGGATTGGAGCTGTTTTTTAAGAAAAGGTTTGGCCGGTTTAACGGATGGATAGGTTATACCTGGTCGCGTACGGAGCGGCAATTTGATGCCTTTAACAATGGCAAATGGTTTTATGCAAAACAGGACAGAACGCATGACCTGTCGCTTGTAGGTATTTATAAAGCGAGTACACGCTGGACTTTCTCCTCTGTCTTTGTGTATAACACCGGTAATGCCGTCACCTTTCCAAGTGGCAAATACCAGATCAACGGGCGCACCGTTTTTTATTATACTGAAAAGAACAGTTACCGCACACCGGCATACCATCGTTTAGATGTATCGGCCACACTCGAAGGGAAACCGGGCAGAAAGCTGCAGTCCAGCTGGTCTTTCGGAATCTATAATTTATATAACCGTCAAAATGCATTTTCTATAGATTTTAAGGATGATCCGGATGATGCAACCAAAACACAGGCTGTACGGACAACCTTATTTGGTATTATCCCTTCTGTAACCTGGAACTTTAAATTTTAGCCGAATGAACAATTTTAAAATAAAGGTGATTTTAGCAGCAATGCTGTTCAGCAGTTGTGAAAAGGTGATTGACCTGAAACTGGATAATGCTGAACCTGTTGTGGTTATTGATGGGGGGCTAAGCGACCAAAATGAAAATCAGGTTATAAAGGTGTCTAAAACCTATAATTTTACCGAACCCAATAAGTTTAACGGAGTAACAGGTGCAAAGGTAGTGCTTACCCGGCCAAATGGCAGCACCATCAATTACAATGAAATAGCACCAGGTATATATCAAAGTGCCAAATTCAGAGGGGTAACTGGCGTCAGGTATGCTTTGGATGTAACTATAGATGGTAAAATCTACAGTGCCGCATCTACTATGCCCGGAAAGGTAATGCTGGATTCATTGAGTTTCAGGCAGTTTAATTTTTTTGGTAAAATAAATACTTATGTGGCTGTAAATTATCAGGACCCGGTAGAGGTACAGAACCAGTACCGTTATATTTTGAAGGTAAAGGGTAAGGTAGAGGACGATATGGTAAGTGAGGATCGTTTTAACAATGGTAACAGTGTTTCAGATGTTATTTTCTATAAACTGGATGATCTGGTTTCGGGCGATAGCCTACATGTCGAATTTCAATGCATAGACCGGAATGTATACCGGTATTTTTACAGTCTGGGACAAAATGCAGGTAATGGCGGGCCACCTGTATCACCTGCAAATCCGGTTTCTAATTTTAATAATGGTGCCTTGGGCGTTTTTAATGCCTATACTTCCAGCAAAAGAACGGCGGTAATCAAGTAAAGTCATTATACTTTGTTTTCCGCTAGAACTATGTTAACTTTATAAAATCTCTATTAATTAATCTCTTAAAGTTAATCATAATGGTTACGCATACAGCTCAGGATCTGGTTTCGGTTGAAGACGAAAGGATTAAAACACTGTACAATTACGATCTGCTGGATACGCCTCCGGAGGTACCATTTGATAAATTGACCCGACTGGCGGCAAACCTGCTTAAAGTACCCATAGCCATTATATTACTGGTAGACAAAGAGAGAATTTGGTTTAAATCAAAGTATGGTCTGGAAACCCGGCAAATAGACCGTGAAGAGGGCTTGTGTGATTCTGCTGTATTGGCGGAGGATCTTTATCTGGTCGAAAATGCAGCTGCTGACCCAAGGACTATGGGGCACCGCCTGGTAACGGGGACTTTTGGATTAAGGTTCTATGCGGCCTACCCACTTAAAACCAGGGACGGCTATAACCTTGGGGCTTTCTGTGTGATCAGTAAAGAACCCAGAAAAATGAGCAGGGAGGATTCGGAAATTTTAAGGGACATCAGGGACATTGTGATGCACAATATTGAGCTCAGGTTAACTTCTAAGCTATCGGCTGCAAGACAGCAACAAATATTAAATACAACGGCACACGATCTTAAAAATCCCTTAACCACCATTCCGGTTCGTGCAGATCTGATCAAAATGAAGAAAAATAATCCGGAGATGGTAGATACCATGTGCGATCAGATTAAAGTTGCAAGTTTAAATATGGTCCGCATCATAGATGAACTGTTGCAATCGGGCAGTATGGAATCCGATCAGGTCCATTTGCTGATGATGAAACTCAATGTTTCCTTTCTGGTCAGTAATGTAGTATCCATGAACCTGCCTTTGGCAGAAAGAAAAGGCCAGACCATACATTTCAGTTCGGAGATGGATGTAATGGCGACTGGTGATGAGGGGAAACTGAACGAAGTGATAGATAACCTGGTCAACAATGCCATCAAGTATTCACCACTCAATACCAACATTTATGTCCGTGTAAAAACATTCCCCAATCATGTACTGATAGAAGTTGAAGATGAGGGGCAGGGCTTAACTGCTGAAGATAAAAAACAATTGTTCCAGCGTTTTACCCGATTAAGTGCGAGACCTACAGCCGGTGAGCATTCTACCGGTCTTGGACTTTCTATCGTTAAAACCCTGGTTGAAGCCCATGGCGGCCGGATCTTTGCCGAAAGTGCAGGAAAGGGTTCAGGTGCTAAATTTAGCGTTGAACTCCCTTTGCGCACAAATTAAAAACATTCTACTTCCCATTTACGGACAAAAGTTTCGTTTGGGCCTAAAGTAACTATGCCTTCTTTATGTTCAATGTGCTGGTCATGAGCTGTGCCATCCGCCAGGCCACACCAGGGCTCCAGGCAAACAAAATCGGCATTTTTTGCTGCCCAAATCCCGAAGAAAGGAAAATTTTTGAACCTGAAATGGATCCCGTTTTTGTTTTTATGGTTGTGCAGGGTAATGCAGTCGCTTTTTAAAGTTTTAAGTACCAGTGCATCGTCGTAAAAAAGCGCATGATTTAATGGCAGTTTTCCTTCTTTTAATTCAATAACCGCAGTTTCACTGTCAATCAGGTCATGTTTAACTTTATGGTACACCAGTTCGGTATCCTTGTTAAACTGCAAAAAGTAGTCGGTATACTTTAAACCGCCTTCCGTTGATGTCGCAAATGCCGGATGGCCACCAATGGAAAACAACATTGACTTTTCATTATCGGGGTTTAACACCTCATAAGTACAGGAAATTGCCCTGTCTGAAAGTTGATAACGCAGCTGTAGCACAAATCTGAAAGGATAAACCTTCAGGCTTTCTTCATCATCAGAAAGTGTAAGCAAGGCTTCTGTAGCACTTAGCTGCTTTACCTGGAAATCTTTGTCCCTGGCAAAACCATGTCTGGGCAACTGATATTCCTTACCCTCAAAGTAATAAGTATTGTTCTTTAATCCTCCTACAATTGGGAACAGCACCGGACTGAACTTACCCCAGTATTCAGGATTACCATTCCAAAGGTAATTTACATTGTTTTTTTTGCTTTTTAAGCTTTGTAATTCGGCACCCTTACTTGCAATTGAAGTGCAAATTTGTTCGTTTTCAAGAAAAATCATACTGGGTAAAAATAAAAAAAATAAGGTTTCTATTTGATTATCTCCCTCCGGGAGGACAGTTACGCCTTAAAAACTCTGTATAGGTTAATGCAAGGTGCGCTGAGGTGTTTTCGCCCTCGTTAATGCTGTGTGTGCGGTTGGGGTACGACATCAGTTGAAACACTTTTTTGTTTCTGATCAGTTCATTGATCAGCATTTCTGCATTCTGATAGTGGACATTGTCATCACCTGTACCATGGATGTACAGCAGGTTTCCCTGAAGGTTTTTGGCATAAGTAACCGGTGAACCTTTAATGTATGCCTCTTTTGTTTTTAAAGGAGAACCCATATAACGTTCCTGATAAATGTTATCGTAAGTGAGCTGGTTGGCCACTGCGGCAATAGCTATGCCTGTTTTATAAATTTCAGGATATTGGAACATCAGGTTTAGGGTAGATGAACCACCACCGCTCCAGCCCCAAACGGCCACGCGGTCTTTATCAACAAATGGCCATTGTAAAATCTTTTTAGCAGCCATTGCCTGATCACGGATGTTCAGCAAACCAATGTTTTTGTAAATGCTTTTACGCCATTCACGTCCTTTGGGTGCTGGTGCACCCCTGTTTTCTACGGAGATATAGATATAGCCGTCTTTTGGCATATCACCTGCATATAGCCGGTTAATGCCTGTACCAAACTCATCTTTAACTGTTTGTGAGGCCGGTTCGCCATATACATAAAATACAACAGGATATTTTTTGGTCTGATCAAAATTATCAGGTTTTTTCATCCAGCCATCCAGTTCTATCCCATCTTCGGTAGTTACCTTAAAAAATTCTACCTTATTTTTAGGTGGTCTTATTCGGCCTAACTGATTGGTGATACTGCCATCCATGGTTAGTGGATTTAAGGTAGTCAGCTTCATCCATTCGGTAATTAAGGGCACAGAGGCAGTGGTATAGGTATGACGGGCATAAATGCCATTTGGAGAGATGTCGTAATTATGGGTGCCCGGCAGGATAGAAGGGGTGACCATTTCCGGCTTTGACCCACCGCTTAATTTTGTTTTGTACAGGTATTTTTGTGTGGCATTACCCGGAGATGCCATATAATAAAGGGAGTTGTTTTTCTCGTCAACCAATGATTTTTCAATAACATCGAAATCGCCTTTGGTGATCAGGGTCTGCCTTTTCCCGTCTTTACTGATGCGGTAGGCGTGGCGCCACCCGTCTTTTTCGCTCATCCAGATGAACTCCTTGTTTTCATTCACCCATTCCCAGTTTTCATCGGCCGCATCTATCCAGGCCTGATCTGTTTCGGTAAGGATGTTCTGGGCTACACCTGTAGCCGCATTGGCTACAAATAGCTTGCTTACATTTTGCTCCCTGTTTAGCTGCTGTAAAATGACTTCGTTGGAACCAGGTATCCAACCCATTCTTGGGATGTAGTTTTGGATCGCATCACCGGGAATATTGAGCCATTTGGTTTGCGCTGAGGCAATATTTACTACACCAACCTTACAGGAAGACGGGTCTTCACCTACTTTAGGATATTCTACAGGTATGGTAAAAGGATAGATAGAATCTGTATTGTCTATCATCAGAAAGTTTTTGATTTTTGTGGCATCAATTTGCCAATAGGCGATAGATTGTCCGTCTGGACTCCACCTGAAACCATCCCGGCAGTCGAATTCTTCTTCATATACCCAATCGAATGTACCATTGATCAGGCGTTCTGTTCCGTCGGTAGTTAGTGCTTTGGTACTTTTGGCCATCAGATCGTCTACATACAGATTGTGTTTACTAACATAGGCAACTTTATTGCCATCGGGCGAGAATTTTGCAAACATGAGTGATGATGCGGGTTTATCTTTTCCAACCTGTGTAATTGTATTTGCTTTTAAATCGGCCACAAAATAATCGCCACGGGTTTCATACCGCCAAACTTTTTTGCTATTGGTGTAAATGAGCACTTTGCTGCCATCTTCAGAAAAGAAAAAATCTTTAATTCTGCCGATGGTATGCTGGCCAGAGGTATAAAGCAAATCGCGGCTTATAATGGTTTTACGTTCATTCTGGGCCAGTGAAATGGATACCAGCTCCCCATCCGTAAACTGGTAATACGCATTCCCATCTTTAGTCCACTTAAGTTCAGGTCTATTTTGTGCATGGGTTTTACTGCAAAAGCCAATTAACAGGGCCAGCGCTAGTTTAAACACGATGTTTCTGAAATTCATTTTATTAAAGTTCTATAAATTGACGATATACATTTTGGAGATATGCTTTTGCATGATCAAGGGTTTTTGCTGTTTGTGCTTTATCGGCCGCATTGCTGTTGTACAATATCATTTTGCCTACATTATCAAAGGTAACACATTGCTGGTTATCAATAAAACCCATTCCGTTGTCCCAGCTAAAAAAAGCAAATGGTTTGGTATAAGGGTTTAACAGGTTTTTGCTCCAGGTAAACGTAGTTGCAGGCAGGTTAAGCTGGGCCAGTAAGGTGGCTGCAATATCTGTCTGGCTACCTATCCGGTCAAACCTTTTACCTTTAAATTCATTTTTGATTACCTCTCCGTAAAACAGGAGTGGAATGTGATAACGCTGCGGTACAGCAATGTCCTGCCTGTTTTTTGGCAATACATGCCCATGGTCGGCTACAAATATAAAAAGGGTGTTTTTGTACCAGGTCTGCTTTTTGGCCGTTGTCAAATAGGCATTGATGCAGGAATCGGTATAATAAGCTGTGCTTTTAAACTTTGCTACATTATCCGTATTGCCAAATTTAGGTGTACCCGGTAAAGTATATGGCTCATGATTGGTAAGGGTAAGCAGGGTAGAAAAGAAGGGCTGCTGCTCACGGTTTAAATCGGCAAGCTGCCTTGCAAATACCAGCTCATCGTACTTGCCCCAGGGCGATTTCATTTCATTGCCTTTGAAGCTGTTCTTGTCTACCAGCTTTTGGTAATCGTGGCTCAGGATAAAGGCTTTGTAATTGTCGAATTCCGACTCCCCACCATAAAAGAAAGAGGTATGGTAACCATTTTTAAAGAGCACCTGCGAGATAGCGGGAATCTTCTGCATTTTTTCAGGCCATTTTACAATACTGCCTGCGGCAAGTGTAGGGAAGCCTGCCAGTGCTGCCATCAGACCTTTATCGGTACGGCTACCTGGAGAGTAGATCTGACTGAAAAGCACACCCTTGTGCATTAATGTATCAAAATGCGGAGTTATCCCGTCTTCATCGCCAAGGGTCTTGGTCAGATCGGCTGTAAAGCTTTCAATAATTATGAGCACCACATTGGGGCGTTTGGTGTTGAGTAGGCTAACGGTGGTATCTTTTGCGGTAGTATATAGTGCTTTGGTATTTTGTTCGGCCAGTTGCTTGTCCATATATATATATGGGTTGGTCTTCGTCATTCTGGAAGCCAGCAGGCTCGACAATAAGTTCCACTCTGTATTTACTGCCGCATGGTTAAGCACCTGGTCTTTCGAAAAATAAGCCATACTCTGCGTAATAGGGGATTTACCCAAACCACCTCTGATCAACAGGAAATTACAGGCAATTAAGAAAAGGCAAGCGATTGCCCTGAGCGAGATCGGTGTTTGAGTAAAACTGAGTTTCCTGGATACTACATAGCGTTGCAGAAACAGACCCAGTGCAATTAACAGGATGAGTAATGAGATGGAAAGGCCAATGGGTGAGGAAGCACTGGAGGCCATGGCTTCCCGGGGTGATGAAAAGGCAAAACCAAGTGCCTTTGCGTTTACCTTGCTGCCCCATTCGCGGTAAATGTTGAAATTAACTACCGCAAGAATGCTGAATATGACAATGAGGACGGTGTTGTAAACAGCTATCCATTTCAACTCTACAATTTTACGGCCGTTTAACAGCCAGTAAATATAGCTTAAAAGTGGAATGACAGCCAGATAAGCTGTCATAGATAAATCTAAGGGAATGGCATGGTAAAAAGTAGCCAGCCTTTCTGATAATGGAACCGATGCCAGTTGCCTATGGTAAATGAATATAAATATCAGGCGGTCTATAAAGAAGAACAACAGCCAAAACAAAAAGAAGCGCAGAAAGAAGAGCAAACTTTTCAGCATTCGATTCAGGGTTTAATTACCACCCCGCATTGCTTTGAGCTCGGCCATGGTCTTTTCTTCATACCCTTTCGGAATGTTGATAGAAAAAGGCCCTACCTTGCCTTCCTTTACAGCCTTTAAAGTAAGTATGGTTTTAACTCCGTCTTTTATATCAGGGAATTTGATGGGGGTACTTTTCAGTTCTTCAAAACCAAATGGGCTTCCACCTGCCGGTAATTTAAGTTCTGTAGTGGCCCACAATTCATAGTTTGTACCATTGTTATCTTTGTAGGTGAATTTTTCGGCATTGAAGCCCGCAATGTTCTGTTTTTCACCGGTAGCTTTAAAATCACTGTACTTTAAGGCACCCCGCTGTTGTTCTAATTCTTCTTTAGATAATTTTGCAGCATATTGCTTTTGCATCATTGGTACATCAACCAGTACCACTGAATTTTTAACTGAAGCGTCGGTGATGATTTTCAGCATGGCCATACCCATATCTATCTGTACCTTCGATAAATTTCCATTAAAATCAACTTTACTTTCAGAAGGTAATACAGATGGGTCTACCTGTTTTTTCTGGTCATCTGTCAGCACATATTCTATACCGTAGGTAAGTGTGCCGGAGTCTATAACTTTTTGTGCTTTGGCCATAATAGCTGTACCAATTAAAATGATGGCTAAAACTCCTGTTTTGATTGATTTAAACATATCCTTAATAATATTTTTACCAGTTAATTTTTTCTTTGCTGATAAAGGCAGCAACACCTTTTTTAAAATCTTCAGTTTCCCTAACGCTGGCATTGAGCTGTACGGCCGCGGCCAGACAATTATCGAGTTCCGGATTTGTGGTCTGCCCGATCAGCTGTTTAGTTACCATTAACGAATTAGCAGAAGCTTCATTGCACAAACTTAATGCAAAATTGTTTACATTAAGACTGATCTCTTCTTTCTTTGTTACAAAAGTGATGAGTCCATAGCTTAAAGCCTCTTCAGCAGTAAACAGAATTCCGGTAAGCAACAATTTTTTGGCGATGGTTTCGCTGGTTTTGCGCAATAAAAAACAGGCTACAATTGCTGGTACAAAACCAAGTTTTACTTCGGTATAGCCAAAGCTGGCTTCAGGCACGGCAAATACAATATCGCATACCGTTGCCAAACCGCATCCGCCCGCAATGGCATGACCTTCAACCTGGGCAATCACTACTTTGGGCAGGTAATAAATGGTGGTAAACAGGCGTTTTAAATTTTCAGAATCGGCCAGGTTTTCCTCGTAGCTGTTTTGCTGAAGCTGCTGAAGGTAAGCCAGATCGGCCCCCGCGCTAAAGGTAGTGCCATTGGCTTTTAAAATGACCACCTTAACTGCAGGATCTTCCGATGCCCTTACAAATGCAGCGGTCAGCCGGGCTACCAGCTCGGAATTTAATGCATTGCGTTTTTCGGGTCGGTTAATAGATATGGTAGCTATACGCTGGCTTACCGTATACAAAACCAGGGGTTCAGTCATATAAGTCTTATTTTATCAGGCCAAATATAAGATAAGGTTAAGAAGATGCCAGTTTTACGCTACAGATTTTCTACACAATTGGGTTTTAATTTGGTGTAAAATTTACGATCATGTGCCCTTCTTATTATTGTGCAGTATACAGGAGACTATTTATCGTCATTTTATGTCTGATGTTACCTGTTTTTTGTATGGCGCAGCTACAGGATACTTTATTGTTGACAGCAATGCCAAACAGCTATAAGTATACGGGTATGGAACCCTATAAGCCAGGTTTTACTCCTTTTATAATTCCGGCAGCATTTATTGGCTATGGTGTAATTACACTTGCCGGAGATAACCTGATCCGGAGGCTGGATTATAGCACCAGAAATGAGTTACAGGAAGACCATCCCTTATTTGCTGCGCATGCAGACGATTATATGCAGTTTGCCCCGGCAGTGGCTGTTTACGGGTTAAATCTGGCTGGCATAAAAGGAAAACACAGCTTGCTGGATGCTACAGGTATATACGTATTGTCTTCCGCCATTATGGGCGGTTCTGTTTCTATCTTAAAGCGTGCCACACATAGAGAACGCCCAGATGGCTCTGGTTTTAATTCTTTCCCTTCAGGACATACCGCCAATGCTTTTGCCGCGGCCGAGTTTTTAAAGCAGGAATATAAAGATATTTCGTCCTGGTATGGTGTGGCTGGTTATGCGGTGGCAACGGCTACCGGAACACTCAGGATGTATAACAATAAACATTGGTTTAGTGACGTAGTAGCGGGGGCTGGTGTTGGTATTCTGTCTGCCAAAATAGCTTATTTAGTTTATCCCAAGTTAAAAAGACTGGTGCTCGGTAAAAGTACTTTGCAGTATAATGTTGTACCTTCCTATCAGCAACATAGTATTGGACTCTCATTGAATGGAACATTTTAAAAAAATGCGGTACCTTATTCTGCTATTGATCTGTTTTTTTTCTTTAGCGGCAGCAGCGCAAAGTTCTGGTGAGCTATCCAGGGACCTTAACTTTTTTATTCAGCAGGCCCTAACACTAAATCCGGTTAGCCGGGACTTTAAAAACCAGTTGCTGATGACTAAGATCGACAGTCTCCGGTTAAGGGCCGGATATCTTCCCCAGGTAACGGCAAGTTCAACCGGTTTATATGCTCCGGTGATCAACGGTTATGGTTATGATGAAGCTTTAACCAATGCACATACATTTGATGCCTTGCTTACGGCAAATTATAACCTGATCAATAAAGGGCTTAAAACAAATGGACAGCAGCAATTGCTGTTGCAAATGGATTCCATAAAGTATGTTGCTAAACGGTCGGAACTGGATTTGGGTAAGACTATAGCAGAGCAGTATATTAATGCCTATGCCAGTCAGCAACAGGTGATGTTTAACCTCGACGTTTGTAATTTGCTGGACAGGGAAGAAGTGCTGTTAAAACAGCTTACCCGGTCAAATGCCTATCGCCAAACGGATTACCTGACCTTTCTGGTTACACTAAAGCAGCAGCAATTGCAGCTAAAGCAGGCCGAACTGCAGTTCAAAAACGATTACGCGGCACTGAATTATTTAACCGGGATTAAAGATACCAGTACGGTCATGTTAAAAGAACCTGTATTCAGATTTGAAGGAAATACATTAACAAACCATCCTTTTTTTATGCAGGGTTTTGCTATCGATAGTGCTAAAAATAGCAATGAGCGTAAAGCTGTAGTACTCAATTACCTGCCAAAAGCAAGTGTTTATATAAATGGAGGGTACAATTCTTCTTTTCTGCTGCAGCCTTATAAGAACTTTGGCACAAGTGCCGGTTTTACCTTATCGGTTCCTATTTACGACGGACGGCAAAAGAAAATACAGCTGGACAAGCTGAATTTACAGGCGCAAACGACCACTGCATACCGGGATTTCTTTATAAACCAGCATCGGCAGCAGATAGATATGCTTTACCAGCAGATTACAGCAACAGAAGGCTTATATGTACAAATAAAAGACCAGATCAAATTTGCCAGGAGCCTGGTAGAAGTTGACCTGAAATTATTGCGTACCGGCGATGTAAAAATTGCAGATCTGGTGATTGCCATCAACAATTATATGGCCGCACAAAATCAGTTCAGACAAACAGATATCAATCGTTTAAAACTTATCAACCAGCTCAATTACTGGAACAGATGATCAAAACTATGAAAGCTAGTTATTTATTTATGCCCGGCATGGTCCTGCTCTTGTTTAACTTTGCCTGCAGTCAGCAGGATACCAGCTCAGAAATAGCTGTAGTGCCGGGCGCGCCCGTTGAAGTAGGACATATATCTGCAGGTACTTTAACAGATTTTGTAACGTTAAACGCCGTATCTGCCTATCTGCAAAAGAGTTATGTAAAGGCAAATATTACGGGCTATGTTCAGTCGGTAGCTATACTGCAAGGCCAGCAGGTTGCACCACGTCAGCTGCTGTTTAGCCTCATTACCAAAGAGGCCAGGGCGATAGGGAATGCTGTTAACCAGCTTGATCCTGCTTTTAAGTTCTCCGGAATATCGAATATCAGGGCTGATCAGCCTGGTTTTGTCGCCATGGTGAACCATCAGAAGGGAGATTATGTGCAGGAAGGTGAGGCACTGGCTACCATCAGCAACCAACGGAGTCTTGTTTTTTTGCTGGATATGCCCTACGAATTGCATCAGCTGGTTGCACTTAACAAAAACCTGGAACTGACGCTTCCAGATGGGGAGAAGTTAAATGGAACGGTTCGGGGGACGTTACCATCAGTAGATTCGGCCTCGCAGACAGAACGGATAATTATTGGGGTAAATCCGTTGAAGTCTTTGCCAGAGGGGTTGATAGCCCTGGTAAAGGTAATTAAACTGGCCAGGCCGAATGCCATGGTACTGCCTAAATCGGCAGTGCTGGCCAATGAAACAGAGGACGAGTTTTGGGTGATGAAGATGATCAACGATTCAACAGCAGTGAGAGTACCGGTAAAAAGAGGGATCGAAAACGATAAGCAGGTGGAGATCTTAAGTCCTGTTTTTAATGCCGGCGACAGGATCATTATTACAGGGAATTATGGTATCCCAGATACGGCAAAGGTTAAAGTGGTTAAAAAGTTATGAAGAACTTCTTTATCTCTCATAAGAATCCCCTGTTGGTTATACTGATCTTGGTACTAACAGGTGGCTGTTATGTTTTTTTTCAGCTAAAAACATCACTTTTCCCGGAAATTACTTTCCCAAAAGTAAAGATCATTGCCGAGGCCGAACTGCAGCCGGTTGATAAAATGGTGGTAACAGTTACCAGGCCACTTGAAAATGCGGTGAAGCAGGTGCCCGATTTAAAGCTGGTCAGAAGTAATACCAGCCGGGGCAGCTGTGAAATATCGGCCTACATGAACAGCAATGCGAACATCGATCTGAGCCAGCAAAGGATAGAATCGCAAATTGCCAAGATCAGTGCTACGCTTCCGCCGGGAATTAATATATCTGTCGAAAGGATGAACCCATCTATATTGCCGGTAAGTGGATATAGCCTGGAAAGCAACACCAAATCGGCTATAGAACTTAAACAATTGGCTACGTATACGGTTAAACCTTTTTTGTCGCAGGTAGATGGTGTTTCCGAGATCAGGATCATAGGCGGTAAAACAAAAGAATACTGGCTGGAACTGGACGAACAAAAAATGGCAGCCTTATCCATATCCCCTGAAACGGTGAGCTCCATTTTAGCACAGACAAATTTTATAAAATCAAATGGATATCTTTCGGATCACAACTTTTTGTATCTGTCCGTTACTGATGCTACAGTTAAAACCAGGGCACAACTGGAAGACCTGACCATTGGTAAAATGGGGAACCGCATGATAAGGGTTAAAGATATTGCACAGGTTAAAATACAGGAAGGTGTAACCTATACCAGGGTGAATGCAAATGGCAGGGAAGGGATCCTGGTTGCGGTAATTAAACAGCCCAATGCGAACCTGGTGGACCTGTCTGATCAGATGGAGCTGAAGATAAATACCCTTAAAAAAATCCTCCCGGCAGGGGTAAACATAAAGCCCTATTATGTGCAGGCCGATTTTGTAAATGAATCGGTAAAAAGTGTAAGGGATAGCCTGCTGATAGGTTTGGGGCTTGCAATTGTAGTTGCCATTATCTTTTTAAGATCTTTAAAGGCCAGTGCCACCATACTGATTACCATACCTGTAACCTTGTGTCTGACACTTATTGTTTTATACCTGGTAGGCTACTCTTTAAATATCATGACGCTGGGTGCTATAGCAGCCGCTATTGGTCTGATCATTGATGATGCGATTGTGGTTGTAGAGCAAATTCACCGGACGCATGAAGAGCATCCTGAAGAACCCACAGTAACACTCCTGAAAAAGGCCATCGATTATCTTTTTCCGGCAATGCTGGGCTCATCTGTAAGTACAATAGTTATATTTATACCTTTTGTATTAATGACCGGTGTGGCTGGTTCTTATTTTCAGGTGATGACCAATACCATGATTATTACGCTGATCTGTTCGTTTTTTGTAACCTGGATTGGTTTACCGGTAGTCTATCTGCTGCTTACACGGGATGCGGGGTTAAATACGGTGGGTAAAAAAAGGGAAATGCATCCTGTTAAGACCCAGAAATGGATCAGCTATTTTATACACCGGCCATATATCAGCATGATTGGCGTACTGTTACTTGTTGCTGCTATTGTTTTTATTTATCCGCGACTTGAAACAGGGTTTTTATCTGAAATGGATGAGGGGAGTATCGTACTGGACTATAATTCTCCGCCAGGTACATCTTTGACCGAGACCGACAGGATGCTTAAAGGGATAGAAAAAGAATTGGTGAAGATACCAGAAGTTGCCGCTTATTCGAGAAGGACAGGTACACAGATGGGTTTTTTTATTACCGAACCCAACACGGGTGATTACCTGATCCAGCTGAAAGCAAACAGGACCAAAAGTACGGATGAAGTGATTGCAGAAATCAGGCGTATGATCGAAAGTACCCAGCCGGCATTGGTGATAGATTTTGGACAGGTGATTGGGGATATGCTGGGCGACCTTATGAGTTCTACCCAGCCTGTTGAACTGAAAATATTTGGTAACGATCAGAAAAAGTTACAGGCTTTGTCGAAAAAGGTAGCTGTCATGATTACCGGGATAGCAGGTGTCGCCGATGTGTTTGACGGTATTGTCTTATCTGGTCCTACAGTAAATATACAACCCGATTTTTCTGCACTGGCGCAATATGGCGTTAGTCCGGCCAGCTTTCAGTTCCAGGTGCAAACCGCTTTGGAAGGTAATATAATTGGAAATTTGTATGATCAGCAGCAACTGTCCCCCATCCGGATGATCTATCCGGGAAGCAGGCAATTTGGTATCTCCAATATAGAGGGACTGAAAATATTTATGCCGAATGGAAAAACTGTTCCCATTCAGGGACTGGCCAGGGTAACACTAAGCGGAGGTAGTGCCGAAGTATCAAGGGAAAATTTGCAATCCATCGGTGTGGTTACTGCCCGTTTGGACAACAGGGACCTGGGGAGTGTAATGAAGGACATCCAAAGAGAAGTGGCTGCAAACATCACCTTGCCTGCCGGTTATCACATCGAATATGGTGGGGCTTATGCCGAACAGCAGCAATCGTTCAGAGAATTGCTGACCATACTTATAGCTTCCAGTTTACTGGTATTTAGTGTGATCCTGTTTTTATTTAAAGATTTTAAAATTGCATTTCTGATTTTATTTATCGCAGTACTAGGTATATCGGGTAGCTACCTTGCCTTGTTTATCACGCACACCCCTTTAAACGTTGGCAGTTATACGGGGCTGATCATGATTGTTGGGATCATTGCAGAAAATGCAGTGTTTACTTTTTTACAATTTAAAGAATCTTTGACCATCATGAATGTTGATGATTCCATTACTTATGCCATTTCAACACGTCTAAGACCCAAGTTGATGACTGCTCTGGGGGCTATAATTGCACTGTTCCCTTTAACCCTGGGCATTGGCGCCGGTGCCCAGCTGCATCAGCCGCTTGCTATAGCGGTTACGGGAGGTTTTATTGTTGGTCTTCCGCTATTGCTGGTAGTTTTACCGAGTATGATCAGGAAGCTGTACCATTAAATCCAGGTAAATTATTGAAAGATAAGGATAATGGTGCCACCTATGATCATCAATACGGCAACTGCGGTTTTGAGGGACAGGGGTTCACCTAAAAATATAACAGATAACACAATGGCAATGGCCACACTGGCCTTATCAACCGGGGCAACCTGCGAAACCTTACCCAATTGAAGTGCCTTAAAATAAAATACCCAGGATAGACCCGTGGCAAGGCCCGAAAGGATCAGAAAGGTCCAGTTTTGTCGTGTTAATCCGGAAATGCCCTGCTGGTCATTCCTGAAAAATACAATTGCCCAGGCTAAAAGTAAAATGACAACCGTTCTGATTGCCGTTGCCAGGTTGGAATCAATACCTTTGATCCCTACTTTAGCAAGAACAGCCGTAAGGGCCGCAAAAATAGCCGACAATAAAGCATAGATCCACCACATGTACTTAAATTTTAATCAGATTGTTTTCATAAAAGCGTAGCTGTAAGTTAGCAAACGAACTACAAATTATCTTCAAATTTTAAATGTTTATTTGTACTTTATCCATTATTAAAAAATAACCCGCATGAAGATACTGCTTATAGAAGATGAAGCATCGCTTAGAGAAAGTATTATTTCATATTTTACCGGGGAAGGGAATATTTGTGAGGCTGCGGTAGATTTTAATTCAGCCTTGGAGAAAATCAGCATCTATAACTACGACTGCATTTTGCTCGACCTGAGTTTGCCTGGGGGGGATGGGATGGAAATTCTGCGCAGTTTAAAAAAAATGAACAAAAAAGAAGGGGTGCTTATTATTTCGGCACGTCAGGCTTTGGATGATAAGATTGATGGGTTAAACCTTGGTGCAGATGATTACCTGATCAAACCCTTTCACCTTTCTGAACTTAAGGCCAGGGTAGCGGCAATTGTAAGGCGTAAAAGTTATAATGGCAGCAATACCATTGTTTTTAACGAGATCAGCATTGACACGCTGGCAATGAGCGTTTCTATAAAACCGGAATTGGCCAGACTACCGGGAATTTTGACCCTTACAAAAAAGGAATACGACCTGCTGGTTTACTTTATTGCCAACCAGGGAAAGGTGATTTCTAAAAATGCACTTGCCGAACATTTATGGGGGGATGAAATTGATCTGGCCGATCATTTTGATTTTATTTATACCCATATCAAAAACCTGAGGAAAAAGCTGGTTGAGGCTGGCTGTCCGGATTACATCAGGTCGATGTACGGTGTCGGATATAAGTTTGAAAACCAATGAAGTTAGCCGTAAAATACAACAGGGTTACTTTAGTGGCGTCTTTCATTGTACTCATTTTTACAGGACTGGTCTATTATACCGTAATCCATTTTATTTTAACAGATCAACTGGATAAAGATTTGACTATTGAAGAAGATGAGATCATTTCCTATGCAAATACTTTTAAAAAGCTGCCTTTGCCAGGAAGTTTTAAAGACCAGAAGGTAGTTTATAAGGTTGTTGATTCTGGTAGTACCGTAGAGCGGGAGTTTTTTAATACCGATTTTTACAATGCTTCGGAGAATCAGTCTGAACCAGGAAGGGGATTAAATACTTTCCATAAGGTAAACGGGAAGCTTTATGAAATCACAATTACCAAATCGAGGGTAGAGGCAGAAGACCTGGTCAGGATAATCTTTATCATTACCCTTGGTGTAACAGCCTTGCTGTTGCTTACCCTGATGCTGATCAACAGGTTTTTGTTGAATAAGCTGTGGAAGCCTTTTTATGGGGTACTGGAGCAAATGAAAGCGTTTAACCTGGCCGATAAGAATGATATTATTGCTGATCAGACCAGGATAGACGAGTTCACTGAACTTAACCAGGCCGTAATTGCCATGGCGATAAGGGTTAAGCGGGATTATAAAGAACTTAAAACTTTTACGGATAATGCATCGCATGAGATGATGACGCCCCTGGCCGTAATCAATTCCAAATTGGATACTTTAATCCAGACCGGTGCTTTTACCGACCGGCAGGGGCAATTAATTGAAGATGTTTATCTTGGTGTAAGCAGGTTGTCGCGGCTCAACCAATCCTTGTTGTTATTGGCAAAGATTGAAAATAACCTGATCGGTGATCAGGAGAACATTGATGTTAAAGAATTACTGGAACAAAAGATCAGGCAGTTTAAAGAACTGATACATTCGCATGAGCTAACCCTGACTACACAATTGGATCATAGAGAGCTGGTAATGAACCGGCACCTTGCAGATATGTTAATTAACAATTTGCTGGGTAATGCCATTCGCCACAATTATCGCGGCGGAGAGATCAATATATCTCTGACAGCACAGGAGCTGTGCATGTCCAATACAGGGTACGGCGAAGGCCTGATTGCCGATAAGGCCTTTGAACGTTTCTATAAAAATACGGCATCAGAAGGGATGGGCCTGGGCCTGGCCATCTCAAAACAAATTTGTGCTTTGTACCATTTTCAGCTCAATTATCAATACAAGGAAGTCCGGCATTCATTTGTAGTTGTATTTTAACATCATTTTTTTAAAAAAATAACTTTATATACTTTATGCTGGTCCAAAGCGGGTTTAACCTGATATTTAAAAGTTTTGCTGTCGGGTTGCAGGTCGGTATATATTATAGCCGTGTTGCCCTTTACCATTGCCAGGGCATAGTTTCTTTTCAATTTAAACCTGATTGTTGTTTTTTGCTGTAATGCCCTGGTCTTGTCGTAAGTCAGCAGGCTTTGAAAAACTAAAAATAACATTAACGAGGTAAACAACCACTTTTTTTTGAAGCCCTGCATCGCCATTGTAAAACATATCAATGTAAGGTAAAGCAACATGAGCTCAGTTTTGCTGATCCATATTGCCGAAATACCTGAAAATGGCAGGCCGGCAATTTTATCCAGACCCCTGTTGGTAAAATTGATGAGCCATTCAAATAAAGCCCCCAGGCCCGTTAGCCTGAACATTAGAATGAGGATACCAAGATACATAATAAGGGCAATAGGGAGCGTAATAAACAGGTTGCTGACTAAAAAATAGAGGGGAAACTGGTGAAAGTAATAGACGCTTAAGGGATAGGTAGCCAGTTGCGCAGCTAAAGACATGGCTGTGGTATGCCAGATCTTGTCCAGTATTGGGTTTTTAACTGAGAGCCAGCCATAAATTTTAGGTTGCAGGTAGATCAATCCGAAAACAGCGAGGAAGGAAAGCTGAAAGCCTATATCCCAGATAAGAAATGGGTTATAAAGCAGTAAACAAAAAGCCGCAAAAGCAATGATGTTATAGCTATTGGTTGTTTTGGCAAATAATTTAGCGATGATGAATACGGAGATCATAATGGCTGAGCGGAGCACGGAAGGAGAGAAGCCGGTAAGCAGGGAATAGCCCCAGATCAGACCAAGGATCAATACAGTCTTGAATACTTTGAAGCTTCGTTTTGTATCGAGAAACGAAAGCATCCAGTTTAATACCAGGTAAATTAGACCAACATGCATACCCGAGACAGAAAGGGCATGGATGGTACCCGTTTTAGCGTATATATCCAGTGTTTCTGTATTTAAATCCGATTTGTAACCAAGTATCAGCGTTGCTGCCACTGCAAAGGCATTGTCATCTTTTATGATTTTCCGGTATAGGGCTACCTGTTTTTCCCTTAATTGTAAAGCATGTGCTATAAATTGATTACCGGTATTGCTGCTTAATTTAACAAGTTCTCTCTGCATTAAGAAAGTCTGGTGATAAATGTTTTTTGCCGCAAGCCAGGATTTAAAGTCGAACGTTGAAGGGTTGCCGGGCGGTTCTATTTCAGCTATCCGGGCAGGTATGATCAGCTCGTCCCCATATTTTAAGATAAGGGTGGCCCTGGGCTGGGGTTTCAGGATTACACGTATTTTTCCGGAAGTGGATTGGGGAAGGCATTTATTTGTCCGCCCGTATAAGCTGTCAAAACCATAGCCTTTTGTCGTTAAAGCAGTAAACAAAATTATATTTGGTTTTATTTCAGGCTCATCGATAATTCTTATTTTTAGGTATTTATGTTTTTTAAATGAATAATAATCAGCATATAATAATTGTTTATATAAAGTAGAATGTAAGCATCCTGAAAGGAAGATCATGCTATAGATCAGAATCCCGATAATTGTCTTCCGATGATAAATGTTCAGTTGCCTGTAGCCTAAATTTAGGATTAAGAGGCAAATGAAGAGCAGGCCAAGCGTCAGCATGAGGCCTTTCAGAAGACCAGGTACGGTTAACTGATAAACAGCGAGGATGCCCATTGAAAACGGGAGCAGTATTCTTACAAAAGCAATTTCAGCTTTATGGATGGGCGTAAATGATGCCATCAGAACTGGTACCTGACCTGAAATTTAACTTCAGTTTTACAGTTACCCTCAATTTCATCCAATCCGGAACCTATAGTGGTTGTTTGCCTGTAAAGGGATAGGGCATATCTGCCCCATATGTCCATTTTTTTCATTAAATGGTATTTTATATTAAGGTAACTGCGAATACCTTTTCCTGAATAGACACCGGAGCCAGCACCATAAAGCACATCATCTTCATAAGCATAGATCCTGCTGTTATAGGATGGGGTGTTGAAATAGGCAAGGCGAAGGTTGGCGCTTATGGGTGAAGACATTGGGGTATAATCTACATCTTTGTAGATGAGATATCCAGTTTCTATTTTGTTTATATCTTTTTGATATTGAGTTATTTCTGTCCTTTGATGAAAGTTTATCTTCTGGTTTATTTTCCAGTTCCATTCCAATCTGTAACTTTGTTTCAATACATTAACCAGCTGCTTATAACTGTTGTCTGCATCTGGGTTTTGCTGCTTTTGTTCCCTTTTAAATCTTAAGGTAGCCTTGAGTATTTTGCCCTTTGTATAAACCAGCTGGGCTAACAATTCATAACCTGATGAAGCAGCATCTACCCTGTATTTTAACCATGGGAATTTAAAATAGTCGCCATATACCGAACAAATTAAATTTTTTACCGGCATATAGTTCAATCCCATATATAAGCCTTGTTCATTATTGGTTTCCGTAGCTTCTCCAACAGCCCTGCTGAAAAAATTGTGGTAATCTTTATCGTAATTGCGGTAAAGCAATACTACTGACGTTTTGGGCGATAAAGTGGCCATTGCAGCATTGAGTATTGCCCAGCCCGATTTAAGGCTCTTGCCGAGTTCGCCGTAAAAATAGATGCTGTTATAGGTATAGTTGTAGTGTAATCCTGCATTGCTTAAAGATTTGCCCGTAAAACTGTATTTATTGTAAAGCTGGCTACCCGTTACAAACAGGTGCTGATAAGCCGATTGATAGCTAACAAGCCCGATGTTCAGGTTATCTGTTATATATTGCAGGGCAGCCCCATAAACCAATTGTGACAGGCGTTTTTGGTTCTTGAGTTCTGTAGCTGTGCGGTGCAGGCCGCTAATACCTATGTTTGAAAGGGTATAACTGCTATCCGGCATGGCTTTTAAGCTGGCATCCAGTTCTCTGTAAGATATAAAAGGACTGAAATTAATGTTTTTCCCCAAATCGATGGTGCTGGCCACTCCACGGAAAAAAGAAGCTTCATTGGAAGAGGTATAGGGTTTCAGACCTGCATCTTTGGTTGCTACACTGGTTATGTCTGGTCCTTTGCCAAACGCAAAGCCCGACCATAAAGTTAATCCCTGTCCGAACTGCAAACTATAATCACCCACAACCAGTTTCCTGATCCTGCCCAGATTATAAAGCGCCAAATGTGCCGAAAGGTGATCCATTCCTGTTTTTTTATTAAAGAAGGGCTCACCCGCATCTTTTTCCATGATCAGTGCTGCCGATGCAAATCCGGGAAAAATGTACCTGTAGCGCAACAGGATCTTTTCAGGTGTACCCAGATAGCGGCTGCCAGGTAAATCCCTAAAGCCCTTTTGCTGTTGCAACAAAGTGCTGTATCTTAAGATAAGGTCATGCTCAGCTGCTGTACGCAGCTGTCTGAGTTTTATATGTTCATAAATTTTCGGTACGCTAATCGTTACAAAGGGGAGCAGTTTACTGATGGTTACCGTATCAAAACCCGGTATGGCCTGCAATTCGAGTACATCCAGCAGCCTGTTGCCATTGGCAAGGTAATTAAAGAAGTTGCCTATCTGGAGCGGAGAAAGAAAGATCAGGCTCTTTAATACTTCAGCAGTAGTCTGGTTAAGGTTAATAGGGTGCTTACGAAAAAAGGCCAGCCGTTCTGTCAATTCAGAAAGGTCATCTTCATCCGTTACATTTTCAGCCTGGTTTTCTATCAGGTCCCTGATCTTTTCTTCTTCCTGTGCCCGGCTAGGATTTAACCGGCACAACAGAAAAAACAGGAGGTATAATATTCTCATTGTGATGGGGGTAAACTGGCCCAATCACCGGATTATAAATTAAATTAAAAAATAATTTAAGAATTAAATTAAATTTCTTCGTTTAGCTTTAATAAGAAGTCCTTTAGCTTTTCAAGAGAGGCAATGATCTTCTGGTTTTCCTTTACTTCCCCTGTATTGTTTTTAAGGTGTTCCTTGGCGCCCTTCAACGTAAAGCCTTTGTCATCTACCAAGTGGAAGATGATCTTCAGGTTTTCAATATCTTCAGGTGTAAATAAACGGTTGCCTTTTTTGTTTTTTTTAGGCTGTAACACGTCAAATTCCTTTTCATAAAAGCGGATCTGAGATGCGTTTACACCAAACATTTCGGTAACTTCCCCCATGGTGTAATACATTTTATTAATTTCCCGTTCTTTGTAAGGCATATTTTAGTGTTGATTATGAATTGATTACAGGTTTTATTTAAAGCATTCAAACTTAGGTAAAGTTAAGCAAGTATCCATGGGCACAAGAAAAAAAAATAATTTTATCTAAGTTTGTTCAAAATAAATCAAGAGAAGGATGACAGCTAAGGAAATCAGACAGGCATACTTAAAATTTTTTGAATCGAAACAGCATCACATTGTGGCATCTGCACCAATTGTAGTTAAAAATGACCCAACCCTCATGTTTACCAATGCAGGGATGAACCAGTTTAAAGATTTATTTTTAGGAGAGGCGCCCATAAAATATCCCAGGGTAACCGATACGCAGCGCTGTCTGCGTGTTTCAGGTAAGCATAACGATTTGGAAGAAGTTGGGATTGATACCTATCATCATACCATGTTCGAGATGCTTGGCAACTGGAGCTTTGGAGATTATTTTAAAAAAGAAGCCATTGCCTGGAGCTGGGAGCTGCTTACTGAAGTTTATAAAATACCAAAGGATAAACTTTACGTTTCTATTTTTGAAGGAGATGAAAAGGAAGGCTTACCAAGAGATACTGAAGCCTACGAACTTTGGAAACAGTATGTGCCCGAAGAACGCATTATTCTTGGCAATAAAAAAGACAATTTCTGGGAGATGGGGGACACAGGACCATGCGGTCCATGCTCTGAGATCCATGTGGATTGTCGCCCTGATGATGAGCGTAAGCTTGTTGAAGGTAAAACTTTGGTAAATGCCGATCATCCGCAGGTAATTGAGATCTGGAATAATGTGTTTATGCAGTTTAACCGCCTTAAAGATGGTTCATTACAGCTTTTACCGGCACAGCACGTAGATACAGGTATGGGTTTTGAACGTCTGGTGAGGGTATTACAAGGCAAGTCTTCTAATTATGATACGGATGTATTTCAGCCACTGATTCAGTTTATTGCTGCAAAAGCAGGAATTCAGTATGGTATGAATGAGCAAACAGACATTGCCATGCGGGTAATGGCCGATCATGTCCGTGCAATAGCTTTTGTTATTGCCGATGGGCAGCTGCCTTCAAACAATAAGGCCGGTTATGTGATCCGGCGTATTTTACGCCGTGCTGTACGTTATGCCTATACATTCCTGAACTTAAAAGATCCTTTCCTAAACGAGCTGGTCCCTGTACTGGCCGAACAGTTTAAGGGCGTTTTTGAGGAGCTGGCCTTACAGCAGGATTTTGTTCAAAAGGTGATCCTGGAAGAAGAAGTTTCCTTTTTAAGAACTTTAGCTACAGGGATCCAACGCTTTGATAGCTACACTAAAAAGCAGGCAGAATTTCTGATGTCAGAAAATGCCATTGACCCCGAAAAATCGTTTGAGGACCAATGGGTACATAGCATTTTGAAAGACCAGATGGTTATATCAGGCGAGTTTGCTTTTGAACTGAACGATACTTATGGTTTTCCGATAGATTTAACGGAGCTGATGGCCCGTGAAAAGCGCTGGTCGGTAGATATGGAGGAATACAATAAAGCCCTGCTTAAACAAAAAGAACGCTCCCGTGCGGCAACTGCTGTAGATACCGGTGACTGGGTACTGGTTAATCCGGACCTGGAAGTGGAGTTTGTAGGCTACGATGATGCGGAAGCAGAAACAGAGATCATCAAGTACCGTAGGGTGAGTGCTAAAGGAAAAGAACAATATCAAATTGTATTGAGCAAAACTCCGTTCTATGCGGAAAGCGGGGGACAGGTTGGTGATACCGGTCGTCTGGAAGATCACAGTCGCCTTTTCTTTGTAGAGATTACAGATACAAAGAAAGAGAACGGGGTAATTGTACATTATGCAGATACGTTGCCTGAAGATATTGAAGGACATTTCTGGGCCGTAATTGACGAAAATAAACGTCTGCTTTCTCAGGACAACCATACAGCTACGCATTTGTTGCATGCCGCTTTGAAAAAGGTATTGGGCAGCCATGTAAATCAGAAAGGTTCATTGGTAAACCCTGATTATCTTCGTTTCGACTTTTCGCATTTTGCCCGGGTAACAGATGAAGAGCTTTCACAGATCGAACACCTTGTGAATCAAAAGATCAGGGAAAATATTCCATTAAAAGAACAGCGGTATGTACCTTATGATCAGGCTATCTCCAGTGGTGTAACAGCGTTGTTTGGTGAAAAATATGGAGATTTGGTAAGGATCATTACTTTTGACGACCATTATTCCAAAGAGCTTTGCGGGGGGACGCATGTACAGGCTACCGGACAGATCGGTTATTTTAAGATTATCGCTGAAAGTGCAGTAGCTGCAGGAGTGAGGCGTATTGAAGCCATCACTGCCGATAAGGCTGAAGCATTTGTATTGGCACAAAACAAGGAACTGAATGAGTTGAGAGAATTGCTGAAAGGCAATAAAGACCTGAAAGCTGCAGTTGCCGGATTGATTGAAGAAAATAACAGGCTGAAAAAAGATGCTGAAAAGGCAGTTCTGGAACAATCTGCAAATCTGAAGCACGAAATTGTGCATCACCTTAAAACCATTAACGGCATTAACCTGATTGCCACACATGTCGACCTGCCAAATGCCGATGCGGTTAAAAATCTGGCTTATGCAGTAAAAGATATGGTGGATGATTTATTTCTGGTATTTACCACTCTTATTGATGATAAACCAGGTATCACCGTCATGTTATCGGAAAACCTGGTAAAAGACAGGGGCTTAAATGCATCCAATATTGTTAGAGAACTGGCAAAAGATATTCAGGGCGGCGGTGGTGGTCAGCCTTTTTATGCTACTGCAGGTGGCAAAAATAAGGAGGGGCTGGCTGGTGTATTGCACAAGGCCCAGGCTATGATGACTCAGTAGGGCAATATTCAGATATACTTAAGGATAAACTGCTTTAAGTAATGATTTTGACTATATTTGTTTAACCTATTGTTGAATATGAACAGATTAGCTCAGGATGATGAACAGAGCGACGAAAAGCTCCATGAGTTAGCAGTACACTTGCAGTCACTCATTACTTCCCTGGAAGACATTGTATTCGAGATCGACGGAAACCATATCTTTAAGAATGTTTGGGTGTCAGATAAAAGTGTGCTTTTTATGCCTAAAGAAGCCTTTCTCGGTAAAACAATTGCCGAAGTGATGGGCCCTCAATCGGCCACTTTTACTGGGCCTGTAAATGAAGCCATTCGTACGGGGCTTGCACAGGAAGTGATCTATCAGCACCTTGATGCCAACATTAATGAATGGTTTAAAGCCAGAATCAAGCCGGTAGTAAAATCGCCTGAACCGGAAAATTACATACTGGTATTGAGTATACAGGACATTACTGCGCAGAAACTGGCCGATTTTGCTTTGAAAGAAGCAAAAGAACAGCTGGAACTAAGTAATGCAGCATTGAAAAAAGCAATCAGTATAGCAGAAAAAGCTTCAAAAACCAAGTCTGACTTTTTATCGGTCATGAGCCATGAGATCCGTACGCCTCTAAACGGCATCATTGGTATTGCCAATCTGTTGAAACTGAACCATACCATGGACCAGAAAGAATATATTGGTAACCTGATCTTTTCTGCAGATCATCTGATGCAGCTGATCAATGATATTCTGGACCTTACCAAAATGGAAAACGAAAAACTGGAACTTATTGTTGCAGAGATCGATTTGTTCAGACTGATAAAAAATATTAAAAACCAGTTCAAATCACTTGCCGAAGCTAAGGGTATAAAATTGAAAAGTTTTATAGATGATGACATTCCGCAAAGGCTGATAGCAGACCCCGTACGTTTAAGCCAGATGCTAAATAATCTCATCAGCAATGCCATAAAGTTCACAGATCGTGGCGAAGTCACACTTTTGATCAAGCTGTTAACTGTTGAATCCAATCGCGCATTTCTTCATTTTGCGGTGAAGGACACCGGTATGGGCATTCCGCCCGAATTGCAGGAAAGTGTATTTGAAAGCTTTAAACAGATCCAGCAATCGGCACACCGCGAGCATTCTGGCACAGGATTAGGTTTAACCATTACTCAAAAGCTGGCAGAATTGCACAACAGCAGGGTAATACTAAAGAGTGAGGCAGGTAAGGGGGCCGAGTTTAACTTTGACCTGAGCTTTGAAATTGCCGCCAATCAGAATGCCGATGAGGCCCTGCCTTCGTCACCCGTATTTTCTGTCTATAAAGACCAGCTTAAAGGTTTACAGGTGCTTCTGGTAGAAGATAACCTGATCAATCTGATGGTTGCACAAAAGCAGCTCGAATTTTTTGGCATATTGGCAGATTGCGCACAGGATGGGCAGGAAGCTCTCCGGCTGATAAATATGAAGAATTATCATGTGGCGATGCTTGACCTGCACATGCCTGGTGTGGATGGTTATGCCCTTGCAGAGATCATCAGGAGTAAGCATCCCGATATTCATCCTGTGATTTTTACCGCAGATATCATGATAGAAGTGAAGCAAAAATTTTCAAAGATCCATGTATATGATATTCTGAATAAACCTTTTGCACCCGAGAAAATGTTCGACATCTTACTAAAGGTTGCCAGGGCAAGGGGGGTAGTTACCACATAAAACTAATTTAAAATTCTATTCTGTAGTTGAGGGTTGGGATGATACCACTCCATTTTGCGGCCTCTATAATGCGCTTGCTTGGATTGTAATGCATACCTACAGTGTTTTCCTTGTTGAGCAGGTTCTGTATATCCATAAGGATCAGGTGGCTTACCTTTTTACCGTTGATGCGGTAACTGGCAGAGAAATCAACACGCATATAGGGGTCGGCAGTTAAGGTGTTGATTTTATTTTGATCGATCACTTCTTCATCAAGCCTCATAGATTCTTCAACCAATACAGGTGTATAGCGTCTGCCGCCTGCATAAATGAGCTTGCCATTTAGCCCGAACAGATTATTTCTTCCCACTTTCCATTCTTTACCCAGTAATAAGTTGCCCACATAACGGGTATTGAAAGCAGTGTTGAATTCCTGTTTACTTAGAGCTTTGAATTTGGAGTCAAAAAATGAGGAGGTAACTATAAAATAATACCCCTTGCTCAATGACTTTTCCAGTGAAAGTTCAATGCCATAGTTTTTACCTGTTCCTTTATTGATCAGCGAACGGTAAGCGGAAGAAGATATGGCCGAATTATCCGATACATTAAGCAGCGAAAAGTTCACGGAAGGGTCTGAAGATACAGGTACATCATATAAATGCTGATAGTAAACCTCTGTTTTAAATTTGAGGCTTCCACCAAATAATTTTTCATACCCCAGTACCGCCTGGGCAGATTTTGTAGGTTCCAGTTTATTGCTTTGTGCTGTAGCTGGCTGACCAACTGCGGGTTCGTTGCCTTTGGCAAAATAATAGGAAAGTGGTTCAAGGCGACTATACAAGCCGGCTCCGAACGACAATTGCTGATCGGCAGGCAGTTCCAGGTTTAAGCCCAAACGCGGCTCTGCTGTCCAGCTCCGGCTTAAATTAAAGTAGTTGACATGCATACCTGTATTTAGGGTTAGCCTGCTGCTAAGTTCAGCTTTATACTGCACAAAAGCATCGTAACTGCTGGTACTCCCTTTTTGGTTAATTAATTCCTTTAATGCTTTTATTTCTGTATTGTATTCCAGTCCGTACAGGTTATAACTTAAAAAACTGGCATTTACACCTGCACGGATCACATTTGAGGTATTGATGCTATAGTTCAGCATTCCCGCATAACGTAATGCAGTGTTTGTATATTGGTTTTTATCCGTAAGGCTGGGCTGATAATCGTTGTTCAGGGTATCAATATGGTTGGTACTTCGGTTGCCGGAAACAGAAATGATATTGTTAAAATACAGCTTACTGCTGGCAATATAGGTATGTTTTAAGCCAGCACTCCCGGCATTGTAACCGAATCTCATATCCTGGCCGTCCATTCTTTCTTCCCATTTGGTATACTCCCTTTCTGCATCTTTGTGGAGCTTACTGAGGCCGCCGATTCCGAAAAGAGAGAAAGTGCCGGCTGCTTTTGTAGGAAACACGAGATTAAAAGACAGATCCTGATATTTGGGCACGCCCTCATCGGATACTTTAACGCCTACCTTTTCCAGTAAGCTCAATGAAGAATAACGGTAACTGATCAGATAAGAAGAATTCCCTCCTTTTTTAAATGGTCCCTCAAAGGTAGCCCCGGCACCCAGCACTCCAATATTAAGCGCATATTCACG
Organism: Pedobacter heparinus DSM 2366; assembly: GCF_000023825.1. NCBI lineage: Bacteria > Pseudomonadati > Bacteroidota > Sphingobacteriia > Sphingobacteriales > Sphingobacteriaceae > Pedobacter > Pedobacter heparinus. The sequence goes on along the minus strand of NC_013061.1, from coordinate 2,942,796 downwards.
TTTGTCGGTATTTCCTTTTCTGAATTTTAAATCGAATACACCTGATAAAGCATTACTGTATTCAGCTGCTAAGCCTCCGGTATAAAAATCTGAAGTACTCAAAACAGTGGTATTGATCATACTAACGGCTCCTCCTGAAGCACCTTCGCTGCCAAAATGGTTGGGGTTTATAATTTCTATACCTTCCAGCCGCCATTGCAGACTTTTAGGAGAATTTCCTCTTACAATGATCTCGTTGTCATCGCCACCGGCAACTACACCTGCAAAACTTTGGGCCATTCTCGCAGGGTCAAAAAAAGCACCGGCATAACGATTGGTTTCTTCAGGTGAAAAGGAACGTCCGCTGGTTAAAGCCATTTGGTTCAATGGTTTTTTACCCGAATTTGCATTTACCACAACTTCGTTCAGGTTATTGGCCTGTGCTTCCATTTCCAGGTTAAATACGGGTTCCTTGCCACTGGTTACCAGTATTTCAGAGAGCGTAAGTTGTCCGTAACCTGTTAAGCTGATCTGTAATATCTGACGTCCCAATGGAACATCGCTTAACCTGAAAATACCTTGTACATCCGTACTTACCGGTTTAACACTGGTGTTGGTCAACAACCTGACCGTTGCGCCCTGTAAGGGCAGTTTAGTGCCTTTATCAATCAGCGTTCCCTTGAGTGTCTGTCTGAGCTGTGTTTTGCTCCGGTTTAGGGAATCTTTGTTTTGTGCCTGGAGCCTAAGGTGTTGCAGACTGAAAACTGCAATAAGAATGAAGAGATATTTTATATTCATTGTGATGGGTTTGTTTCTGATGAGACACCCAGTTTTGAGTTTACCCCTATGGCGGCTTGTTTTTTATATCAATTTTTAACGCAGCTTATAAAAATTCAGGATTGAGCACTGCATCATTACAATAAAACAAAAATATTTAATTAACATTGAGACAGATATGATTAGCTTTAAATAAGGATTACAAACGCAATGGTTTCTTATGGTACGCATAGCGATAATGAACTGGCTGTTCTGCTAAAAGAAGCAGACAAAGATGCCTATACGGAGATTTATAACCGGTACTGGAAGAAAATGTTACTGCTGGCCTGGAACCATTGTAAGGATAAATCACATGCTGAAGATATTGTACATGAGGTTTTTATCGCCTTGTGGAACAGGAGGGACGGGGACTTGATAATGAATGTTCCTGGATTTTTAACAACAGCCATAAAATTTAATATTTTTAAACATTACCAGAAAGTGCAGCAGCGTAAACAACTGGCCCTTAAAAATTATGAATTTAAAGAAAGTAGCTATGATGAGGATAAACTCGATGCCCTGTTTCTTAAAGAATACATCAACGGCATTGTAGAGCAGCTTCCTGAAAAATGTCGTCTTACCTTTAAATACAGCCGGGAAGAGGGGCTGAATAATGCTGAAATTGCTGATAGGATGAATATTTCGGAAAAAGGAGTAGAGGCCAATTTAACACGTGCCCTGAAAATAATTAGGGGAAACCTCAAAGATTCCGGTCTGCTCTTGCTGTTGTCGTCCGTACTCTGGAAAAATTTATTTTAATTTCTATATAGGGTCAGCCCCCTTTCACCGTACACCTGTATATTAACATAAGAATGAAATATGCGGATGAAGCAGGAACAGATCAATGACCTGATTAAAAAATATACTGCAGGTACAGCAACTAATGAAGAGCGTGAACAACTGCATCAATGGTACCGGGATGTCGCTTATGCGGATGCTGAATATCCTGATGACGAACATCTTGTACACAAAAGAATGCTGGAACGCCTGCAACGTGAAATTATACCGTTAAGAAAATCAAAGGTGCTGATCCGGAGGATAGCGGCAGCTGCTACTGTTTTCTTATGTCTGACAGCAGGCTTTTATTTTTATAGGGTCAGATATAAGACTGCAGAAACAACAGCGCTTTCTTATGACGTTGAACCGGGTGGCAATAAAGCTGTACTTACCCTGGTAAATGGCAGTAAGGTAAACTTAAGTGGAGTTAAAAGTGGCATAGTGATCAACACCACAACATTAACTTATAATGATGGAAGTAAAGTTCAGGTTTCCCCCCGGACTGAGGACTTATATCCTGGTGCTATGCCGGGATCAGGTCCTTCATCACAACAGGAAATGATGGTCAGCACCCCAGATGGTGGTACTTACCAGGTTGTTTTACCGGATAGTACCAGGGTATGGCTGAATGCCGCTTCCAGTTTGAAATTCCCGGCCACATTTTCGGGTTTGGATAGCAGGAAAGTTGAGCTTAACGGCGAAGCTTATTTTGAAGTGGCAAAGATCAGGACCAAGTCTAAAACATCTGCCGCAGGTGCCAGAGTACCATTTATCGTAGTCAGCAAAGGTCAGGAAGTAGAAGTACTGGGAACCCATTTTAACATCAGTGCCTATACCAATCAGGCCGCTACAAAAACAAGCTTACTGGAGGGACTCGTCCGCATTAAAAATGATAAAGGAAATGCCCTGCTTAAACCTGGTCAGCAGGCCATTAACGGTGCAAAAGGAATAGAACTGGTAAGTGGTGATGCAGAAGATGCAATAGCCTGGAAAAATGGCTATTTCATGTTTGATAATGAAGATCTGGCCAGTGTAATGGCAAAGCTTTGCCGTTGGTACAATGTAAGTGTGAACTATGAAGATGAAGCGGTTAAAAGTGTAAAGTACTATGGCACCATAAGCCGTTTTGAAAAAATATCAAAGGTGCTGACCAAGCTCGAAACTACTGGTAACCTGAAATTTGAAGTGAAAGGGAAAACAGTTCATGTGTCCGAGAAATAACAGTCAGCCTTTAATGATAAAACAACCAATTAAATAACCAGCTAAACATCAAATGAAAAATCCAGAAAAGAAAACTTAACCGCTTATATGGATAGCCATAAGAAAGGAGTGCAGCGAACACCCCTTTCTAAATCTGCTACCATTCCGGTAAAACCGGCCGAACAATTAATTATTCATGATTCATTGCGCTTGCCCTGAGGTCTTAAATCAACAGCAATCGCATAAACACAGACAATCAAATGTATAAAAATTATACTAAAATTTTATGTATGCCATCTGGCAGCATAGCTAAACTGCTATTAATTATGAGGTTAACCACTGTCATATTAATTACCACCCTGCTGCAGGTTAGTGCTTCCTCTTTTGGGCAAAGAATGACCTTAGAGCGGAAAAGCATTACCCTGCAGCGCATTTTTAAGGAGATCAGGAAACAGACGGGGTATGATGTCCTGCTGTCTACCAACAGAATCGGGATCAATTCCACCATTGACGTCAGTTTCAGCAATGCCGCGTTGGATGAAGTTATGGAAAAGGTAATCCAGGGCAGAGGATTAACCTATACCATAGAGGATAAAACCATTCTGATCAAACAGAATGCTTCGTTAATGGACAAATTAATGTTTGTATTCAATGCCATAGATGTCCGTGGCAGAATAACAGATGATAATGGAAAAGCGCTGCCCGGTGCTTCTGTACATGTAAAAGGAACTAAAACAACAGCGGTTGCCAATAATAACGGAGAGTTCTTTTTAAAAGGCATTGAAGACAATGCTGTTTTGAGTGTGTCTTATCTCGGCTTTATCACCAACGAGATCAGGGTAGATCGCCAGACAGTAATCAATATAGTTTTAAAGGAAGACCAGACCGGCTTGAATGAAGTTGTTGTTGTGGGTTTCGGAACCCAGAAAAAAAGCAATCTCACGGGTTCAGTAAGTACCATTTCTGCCAGAGATCTGGTAGGAAGGCCAATCACTTCCGTATCGAGTGGACTTCAGGGCTTGCTCCCCGGTTTAACGGCTGTAGGGCAAAGTGGAATGCCCGGAGCATCCGGGGCCATGCTGCGCATAAGGGGATTAACTTCTTTAAACAATTCTGAGCCTTTTATACTTGTAGATGGTATTCCTCAGGACCTGAACAGTATCAACCCGGAAGATATTGAGTCTGTTTCCCTGTTAAAAGATGCAGCTTCCACATCTATATACGGAACTAGGGCGGCTAACGGGGTCATTCTGATTACCACCAAGTCGGGCAGCTTAAATCAAAAGATCAGCATCAGTTACAACGGCTACTATGGGATTCAAAAACCCACTGCATTGCCAAAAATGCTGGGTTCGGCTGCTTATATGGAACTGCTGAACGAAGCACAGTCCAATTCAGGTATCCCCCCATCATTTACCCAGTCCCAGATAGAAACTGCACGTAACGGATCTGATCCGAATTATTTTGCCAATACCAACTGGTTCAATGAAATCTATAAAAATAATGCGCCCCAGCAAAATCATGCTGTTAGTTTTACAGGTGGTTCTTCAGACCTGAAGTATTATATGTCCTATGGTCGGCAGGACCAGCAGGGACTGGCTGTTGGAGACCAGTTTGGTACGGTACGCAACAATGCAAGGATCAGGCTCAACGCTGCAAAAATATTGGATATACTGGATATAGATGCTAATCTGGGCTATATAGACCGTGATGTAAACCAATCTTCTGCTGCTACCAGTCAGAATGGAGGTGTTTTTTATACAGGCCTTACCATCTCACCTTTAAGTCCGGTTAAATTTACAAATGGTTTATGGGGCTATGGTGGTGGTTCAAGTAATCCGGTAGCAATTGCAACAGATGGAGGATTTGACCTGGCCAAAACACAGCAGTTCACCGGAAGTATAGCAGCCACACTTCATCTGATGAAAGATCTGGAACTTCAGGCGCAATATGGTCTGGACATGCACAACCAGAACAGAAATATCTTCTCCCGCAGGATAGATTATCTTTATCCCGAAACAGGGGCCATCTGGTATACCTCAAACCCAAACAATACCCTTGATGAACGTCAGTACATCAATAAGATCCAGACTTTCGCTGCACAGGTAAATTACCGGTTAAATTTAAATGCACACCATTTAAAGGCCCTGGCAGGTACCCAACTGGAATGGCGCAGAAATGATTACTGGCGTGCCGTCAAAACTAATTTTCTGAGCGACAATGTTCCCGTGTTAAATCTTGGGACTGCAAATCCTACCAATTATGGTGATGCCTTTCAATATGCATTGAGGGGGTATTTTGGCCGTATAAACTATGATTTTGCAGATAAATACCTTTTTGAAGCCAATTTAAGGTACGATGGGACTTCAACTTATGCTCCGGAGTCGCGTTATGGCTTATTCCCTTCTGCATCTGCAGGTTGGCGCTTTACACAGGAGAATTTTATAAAGAACAGTATCGCCTTAGCCTGGTTAAGTGAAGGAAAGATCCGGATGTCCTACGGTTTATTGGGCAATCAGTATAATGCAGATGCTTCAGGTTATGGCGAATATTATCCTTATATACCTTCTATCATTTCAGTATCTACCATGCCGATAGGCAATGTCCTTACACAGGGATTTGCCCAAACTGTTCTCGCCAATACGGCATTGGAATGGGAAAAGGTAAGGATGTTTAACATAGCAGTAGACCTGGCCCTTTTCAAAAACCGCCTCACGTTTACAGCTGAATGGTATAACCGTGAAACAAGGGATATACAGCTTAAAGTTGCCCAGCCGGCAGTAATTGGCGTTTCAGTTTCTGATCAGAACGCCGGTTCTGTATCCAATAAAGGTTGGGAATTGAATCTGGGATGGAACGACCAGATCAAGGAATTCAGGTACGGTTTCAGCGCCCAGCTTTCAGATGTAAAGAACAAAGTAATCAGTTTGGGGGGCGTAGCACCAACTATTGCCAATAACATTCGCTTGGTAGGTTATCCGATCAATGCTTATTATGGATACAAAACAGCGGGGCTGGCTCAGGCAGCCGATTTTACAAAGGATGAGGTAACCGGAAAACTCAGTCCTAACTTTCCGATATTTCCTGTAGATGCAGGAAAAGTGGCTCCGGGCGACTTGAAGTTTGTTGATCTGGATGGGGATGGGATCATATCGGCAGATAAGGACCGTACCGTAATTGGCGATCCTTTTCCGCATTACACTTATTCTTTCAGGGGTAACCTTGGTTTTAAACAGTTCGATTTTTCATTCTTCCTTCAGGGCGTAGGCAAGGCAAACGGATACATTTCCGGTCCTGCCATACATCCTTTTTATGCTGATGCAGCTTTTCCACAGGAAATGCACCTGGATCACTGGACGCCTGACAATACCACTGCCTGGTATCCGCGCCTGTTATTTAAGGATACCCGGAATACGACCAGGCAGCTGGCCGAATATTGGTTGCAGGATGCTTCCTATCTGCGGTTAAAGAATATCCAGCTGGGCTACACCATTCCAAACAAATGGATCAGTAAATGGAGGGTCGATCAGTTCAGGATCTTCTTTTCGGCCGATAACCTCTTTACAAGCACCAATTTTTTTAGTGCATACGATCCGGAAACCATTGTACCGGGCGAGGCCAGTGGCGATAAGATCAGCAATGGCGGATTTTATCCCCAGGTTAAAACAATCATTTTTGGTATCAATCTAAGATTAAAATAATTGTCATGAACAACGAAAATACATCATATAAAAACCGCAGGTCATTTTTACGTGAAGCCACATTCTATGGCCTGTCCTCCTTCATCGCCATGCCTGCCCTGGCTTCCCTGTTAAGCGGATGCTCCAAGGATTTTTTAGATCGTCAGCCGCTGGATGCCATTACCGATGTTAGTTTCTGGGAAACTGAAGAACAACTTAAGCTGGCCGTAAATGGCTGCTATGCTTATCTGAAAGGAAAAAGTGAAACCTTGCAGGATAGCTATGTTGATCTGGAACGCTGTGGCGATAACATCATCTATCCGCCACTTTCCGACTACCTGTCTATCTCTACCGGTGTTTTTGATTATAACCTTCCCTCGATCAATAATGAGTGGGTAAAACAATATGCTGCGATCCGCAGGTGCAACCATTTTCTCCAGAATTATGAAAAAGCAAAGGGTGTAAAGCCAGATCTGCTCAGCAGGTATGCCGCAGAAGTAAGGTTTTTACGCGCCCATTATTATAGCTTTCTGATCATGTTGTTCGGCGATGTGCCTCTGATCACCAAAACCTTAAATATAGGTGATCCGGAGATAATGGCCACTCAGACGCCAAAGGCTGAAGTACTGAACTTTGTTTTGCAGGAACTGGAAGCTGCAGCGCCTTCGCTTCCTCCAACTTATACAGCCGTTGATTCGGGTAGGATTACCAGGGGCGCAGCCCTGGGATGGAAAGCAAAAGTTGCCTTGTTCTTTCAGAAATGGGATGTGGCTGAAGCAGCCGCTAAAGCCGTTATGAATTTAGGGATATACAGCTTGTACTCAAATGGAAATACCAGCACAAGCTACAAGGAACTGTTTACTTACAAAGGTAAAATAACCAATGCTGCCAATAAAGAAACTATCCTGGCCAGGCCATATCTTGCCAATGTATCGGAGCATAACCTCAGCAGAGAAAGCTGGGTGCCCGATCAGGTTTCGCGTTTTAGCATTACCAAATCCCTTGTAGATGCTTATTTATGCAGCGATGGAAAACCGATTGACAAATCTGCCTTATATAGCGAAAGCACTTATGCTGCTATTTTCCAGAACAGGGATCCCCGGATGATACAAACTGTGCTAAGTCCAGGTACGGCTTGGGAAGGTAAAGATGACGGTGATCAGGATTCAAACCCAAATGCCATTTTCAATTTGCCAAAATGGGATGCCGATAAAAAAGGAACGGTAACCGGTACAGGTTATTACAACCTTAAATATGTAGAGCCAACTGCAGTGGGTGTTTATAATAAAGATGCCAACGACATCCATTTGCTGAGGTATGCGGAGGTCTTGCTGACCTACGCAGAAGCCAGGATGGAGCAGGGTACTTTAACCCAGACCGATCTGGACGATACCATTAATAAATTAAGAACCAGGGTTGGTATGGTCCAGATGAAGATCACTGAGCTGAATGCCTGGGGTATGGACCTTCGTACCGAGATCAGAAGGGAACGCAGGATTGAGCTGGCACTGGAAGGACACCGTTATTTTGATATCCTGCGCTGGAAGCAAGGCAGCTTACTGGCAGAAGATGTGAAAGGGATAAAGAAAAGTCTTGTGCCGGCTTACAATCAGGTCTACATTGCTACTATCCCCACAGATGCACAGGGTTACCTTATTATCAATTCAGGACGGAAATTCGTAGAACCTAAAAACTACCTGTGGCCGGTACCATTGCCACAAAAGGATCTGAACCCTAATCTCATTCAGCCAGATGGCTGGAAATAACCAATTCTTTTTAAGAACAGCGCACCTGTATAGTACTTACAGGTGCCTGATCTGTTTGTTAATTAAATGTACCATGAAACAAATATTATCAGTAAAATATTGTACACCAGCCTTTTTTTTATTGTTGCTGCTATCTTGTGGCAAAGGAAAAGGAGGTTCAAATGTAGAACAGCCAGAACCACCGGTTCAGGTTACAGGTGCAAAAATAAAGGTCATGACCTATAACATTCATATTGGCAACCCACCCTCGAAACCTGCCGGTATTGTTGATCTGCCTGCTATTGCTGCTGTAATAAAAGCCCAGGACCCGGACCTGGTCGCATTACAGGAAGTAGATGTGAATACCAATCGTTCAGGGACAAGTCTTGACGAAGCTAAAGAACTGGCCAGGCTTACAGGGATGAATTATTTTTACACCAAGGCAATTGATTATGATGGCGGTCAGTTTGGTGATGCTGTGCTTTCCCGTTTCCCAATATTGGAAAGCAAGCGTTATGAACTGCCGGTAACTGCAAAACTTGGAGGCGAAACCAGGTCTGTAGCCCTCATCACTGTGGAGAAAGAAGGCCAGCGCTTTTTGTTTGCCTCTACACACCTGGACCATTTGACTGCCGAGGATAACCGGATGCTCCAGGCTACTGAACTCGTTAAAATTGTGAAGACCTTTACTTTGCCACTAATTATTGCCGGTGATTTTAATGCCACCCCCATGTCTAACCCCCTTACGATCTTAAGGCAGGAACTGAGCTGGGGATGTAAATCTTCCTGCCCTTTAACTTTTTCCGCGCAAAAACCGGGTTCAACAATTGACTATGTAATGATGCGCCCTGCAGAAAAATTTAATGTGTTGAGTTATGTGACAGTGAATGAAAGTTATGCATCAGATCATTTGCCGCTTGTTACAGAGATACAATTGGTTAAATAATCAGTTATTCATCAAAAAGCAGGGTCAAACCTGCCTGAATTAAAAGAAAGCGTTATGAAAAGAATTAATGTTATAGCAATAATAATTACCTCAGCCTTGTTTTTGGCCAGCTCATGTTACAAAGCAGAATTAAACCCGGGAAATGAAGCAGAACAGAACCGCGGGGCAACTCAAAGTACTTTGGCCCCTTTAACAAGCCTGGCCGGAACTTCCATTAAAGATAGCTGGGTAGCTGTATTGGATGTAACCAACGACAAGATCAATGTTTATGATTGTTACGCAGCAAACTGGACGGCGGCGGCACTAAAAATGAGCTGGAGCCCTACTACGGCAAGATTATACAGTTCGACAGAAGTAAGTGCCTGGGGAGATCCAAGAGATGTAAGGATCCGCCAAAGCCCCTGGGGTGGTGCATGGGCTGCTGTTGGAGGTAACCTGGCCACCATTGCCATTCAAAGCACCGGAAAAAGGCAGTGGGCATTAAACCTCGGGGCAGGTACCACACCACACGGCGTGGAGCTTCTGCCCAATGGGAATATAGTAGTTGCAGCAAAGGATGGCAATTGGGTGCGGGTATATACTTCCTCTCAGGGGGGCAGCAGTACCAGCTACGCGCAGTTTAGCATTACTTCGCCCACTGCAGTACTTTGGGATCCGGTAAATAATGTAATCCGGGTAACCGGAACAATTGCCGGAGCTTCTGTATTGGCCGCCTTAACCGTGGGTGGTACTGCTGCAGCACCTACACTTACCGAAAATGTTTCTTTACGAAGTACATTACCAACAGCAGGGGGACAGGATGTGACAGATTTTGCCGGTGATCCCAATAAATTATGGGTATGCAGCAGTACAGGTGTATATACCTATAACAAGACCAGCAAAGCATTTACAGCGATTGGAAATTATGCCTCTAGAAGCGGTGTGAAATCCTGCGTGAACCAGATCTCAGGCAGGTTGATCCAGGCAGACCCATCAAACGCTGCACATATTGATTTTTGTGCAAGCAGCGGTGTATGGCACCAATGGCAAAACCTCGTAGGTACATCAAATTACAGGGCAAGGATCTGGAAATATGACTACAGCATTGCCGCCCAGTCTGAAGAAATTACACTCATGACATACAACATTCAGTTGGCAGGCAGTGGTTTGCAGACCATCGCAAATGTAATTACAGCGCAAAACCCGGATCTGGTCTGCTTGCAGGAGGTAGATAAATATACCAACCGTTCGGGTACTTCCATAAACCAGGCCGAAGAGTTGGGTAAATTAACAGGAATGTATTATTATTTCTCAAAAGCAATGGACTTTGACGGGGGCGAATATGGTGATGCCATACTTTCTAAATGGCCCTTGTATGAAATTACGCGTTATGTGCTGCCTGCCGGAACGGGAGAGCCAAGACAGATGGCTGTGATCAGGACTGAGAAAAATGGGGCCATGTTTAATTTTGCCGGTACGCACCTGGATCATCTTGGACCTGCAGCAGGGAATAGTTTACTGCAGGCAACCGCCATCAACAACATCGTAACTGGCATTAGCTATCCTTTTATTCTGGGTGGTGATTTTAATGAAATACCTAGTTCTGTTACCATAGCCAAGTTAAAAGAAAAGTTTACTTTAGGCTGTATAAGCAGTTGCCCGGCAACACATCCTTCTAATGCAGCAACAAGAAGTATAGATTATTTTATGTCACGGCCCGGAGGCTTTAACGTGTTGAGCTATGGAACAATAAATACACTGGCTTCAGATCATCTTCCTGTTGTGGCAACAGTAACCCTTCAATAATATATCTTATAAAGCATTGGGGTATTATAACAACCCAATGCTTTTTTAAACAGATTTCCGGAAAGCATTATATTTGCCGCTCGAAATCAAAAAAAGATGTATTTAAAAGCTAATGTTTTTCCTGTACGAATGCGCTCAACATGTTCGGCGCTCTCAAAGCTCTCAAAGCTCTCCACGCTATTAATGCTATTAATGTTTTATTCGTTTTCGATGGTTTTTCCTGCCCGTGCACAGCAAGGCCGGGTTAAATTAAATAAGGATACCGTTAATAAACTGAATGAAGTTGTAGTAAAAGAAAACAGGCTTCAGCTTCCTTTTTCCAAGCAAAACAGAAACATCTGGATCATGGACAGGGAGAAGGTCCTGGGTTTGCCGGCAAGGTCAGTTGCCGAATTGCTCAGCTATATTTCAGGTGTAGATGTCCGTCAGCGTGGTCCCGGTGGTGTGCAGGCCGATATCAGTATAGATGGGGGGACATTTGACCAGTCGCTTGTTCTGATCAATGGCTTCAAAGTTTCTGATCCGCAGACAGGCCACAACATGATGAACCTACCCATAAGCATAAACGATATTGACCATATCGAAGTCTTGCGTGGATCGGCGTCCCGGGTTTATGGTATTAACGCTTTAACCGGTGCCATTAATATTGTAACCCGCAATGCGCAACAAACAGGCCTTTCTGCAAATGTATTTGCCGGGAGTAGTTTTAAAGACAATATTTCGGGTGATACATATTACAATTATGGTCTTCAGGCCACAGGGAACCTGGTGTCAAAAACGGCTCAGCACTTGTTTTCGGCCAGCCAGGAGGCAGGTAATGGCTATCGTTACAATACTGCTTTTAACAATCAGAAAGTATATTACCAGGGAAAATTTGCTGCGGGTAAAACGGATGTAATTGATGTGCTTGCCGGTTATACCCATAATAATTTTGGTGCAAATGCTTTTTATTCGGCACCAGGCGATAAAGAAGCAGAAGAAACCGTAAAAACAGCCCTGGCCTCAGTTTCTTATACCGCTAAGCTGGGCCAAAACTGGATAATGGTGCCCAGAATCAGCTTCAGGAACAACACAGATGATTATCTTTACATCAAACAAACGCCGGATAAATTTCATAACCATCACCAGACTAATGTTTTTGATGCAGAACTGAACAATAATATACAAACCGATATAGGGGTTTTTGGGCTCGGACTGGAAGCAAGGTCAGAGCGCATTAACAGTACAAACCTGGGTAAAAGGAACCGTAACAATGCAGGGCTTTTTGCTGAATATAAATTTGAACCGCTCATACATTTACAGATCAACCTTGGGGCTTATATAAATTACAATTCGGATTATGGATGGCAAAGCTTCCCGGGACTGGACCTTGGATATAATTTTTATGGTAACTGGCGTGTATTCGCCAATGTCGGAACCGGACAACGCCTGCCTACGTATACAGATCTCTACTATAAAGGACCTACCAATATCGGGAATGATCAGCTAAAACCGGAAAAATCCAGATATGCCGAAGCCGGAGTTAAATTTAACAACGAGAACTTTACCATGAATGCCAGTTATTTCGTTCGCCGCATAGATAACTTCATTGATTGGGTTAAAAATATACAGACCGATCCATGGCAACCACAAAACTTTAGCCGCGTAAATACAAATGGTCTTACCTTCAGTACAGATTATACCCGGAAACTGGAAGGACAGGTTTTGAACCACATCAGGATTGGTATAGCTTATACCAATTTGGATCCCAGCTTTAAAAAAACATCGGCTACAGCAAATTTTTCGCGTTATGCACTGGAAAGTCTGAGGAACCAACTGAGCAGTACCATCAGCGGAGAGTTTTATCAGCTGTTCTCGCTTACGTTAACCAGCCGCTACAATGAGCGCATCAATTACAAGGATTACATGACCATGGATGCGAGAATAGCCTTTAAGCAAAAACACTATAGCCTATATGCTGAGGGGGCAAACCTGTTTAACATTCAGTACATTGAAGCTGGAGCAGTGCCCATGCCTGGCAGCTGGTTTACAACAGGGTTAAAAACGAGTTTTTAACCGGAGTCCAGTTAAACAAATTTATTTGATACTTGTTTTTATTTAAAATAAAACAGGCATTTGAGTACTTTAGGTACCATTATAGAAATGACAGCTTAAAATGACAGAAGAAAAAAGTACACCCTTTTATAGCAGAAGGGAATTTAAATATCTTACAATTGCTTGTACAGCATTAATTGTTACAGCTGTAGGTGCTGTTTTTTATAACAAACACCCTAAGCCTGTGCGGCATAAAAGCGGTAAAGTTATCGAATATGAAGCCCCGGTAGCTGCCGGTAAGGTGGCAACTGAAAATGCAGACAGTGTAAATTTTACGTCGCAAGATTCGGCTAAAGTGGCGGATAGTAGTATCGTTGTTGTAGATAAATAAAGGTTTTTAACGTATAAATGGTTATGTTTGTATGTAAAACACATCAGAAATTAAGAAAACTATTGCCTATAAATGAGTACGAAAACCTCAGTTTCTCCATCAGAATTCGAATTGGTATCTGGTTTAGAGATCCACGTACAACTCAATACACAATCTAAAATATTTTCATCCGATAGTGCAGCTTTCGGAGCAAAACCCAATGAACACATCTCGGCAGTTTCGCTGGCCCTGCCTGGTGCACTGCCTAAGTTGAACAGGGAAGTAGTAGCTAAAGCTGCCAGAATGGGCCTGGCCTTAAACTGTAACATCAATCAGGTTAACTATTTCGACAGAAAGAACTATTTCTATGCCGATTTGCCTAAAGGGTATCAGATCACTCAGGACAATAAACCCATCTGTCAGAATGGGTTTATCAATGTAACCCTGGGCAGCGGAGAAGAAAAACGGATCGGTATCAACCGCATCCATCTGGAAGAAGATGCAGGTAAAAGTCTGCACGACCAGGATGACAGATATTCTTATGTCGACCTGAACAGGGCTGGTGTACCTTTAATTGAAATTGTAACTGAACCCGATATCCGCAGTGCGGAAGAAGCTTCACTTTTGCTTACCGAGATCAGAAAACTGGTGCGGCACCTGGATGTGAGTGATGGAAATATGGAAGAAGGAAGCTTACGCTGTGATGCCAATATTTCTATAAGGAAAGTGGGAGCAATTGAATTTGGTACGCGCTGTGAAGTGAAAAACTTAAACTCCATAAGAAATGTGCGCAGGGCAATTGATTTTGAGTTTGGCCGTCAGAAAGAAGTGGTTTTGAGTGGTGGCAGTATTGTCCAGAGTACACTTACTTTTGATGCAGACAAGGGAACTACTGCACCCATGAGGAGCAAGGAAGAAGCCAACGATTACCGTTATTTTCCTGACCCGGATCTGGCACCCGTACACATTTCAGATGAATGGCTGGCCCAGTTAAAATTTGATATGCCTGCATTACCACAGGAAATTGCCAAAAAACTGGTAGCAGATTATGGAGTAAGTACTTCTGAGGCAACTATGCTTGCTGAAGACCACGATCTTTTGCAGTATTTTAACGATGCATTGGAGTTTGTTAATAATAAAAAGAATTTGGTAAACTGGCTTACAGGACCAATAAGGGCATTGCTAAATGAAAAAGAGATCGGCATAGCAGATTTTAAAGTTATTCCGGAACAGCTCGCCGATGTGATCAACATGGTTGATGATAAGCAAATTACACAGCAGGTTGCTTTACAACAGTTATTGCCCGAATTGCTTAAAGCCCCTGCCGTTAACGTATTGGAACTGGCAGCAAAACTGAACCTGCTGATCGTAGACAACGGCGATGAACTGTCTGCCTTTGTAGATGAAGTACTGACGAGGTATCAAGCGCAGGTTGAAGCGTATAAAAAAGGTAAAAAAGGGGTGTTGGGTCTTTTTGTTGGCGACGTAATGAAGCTCGCCAAAGGTAAGGCTGACCCTCAGAAAATAAATCAATTGTTACAGGATAAGTTAAAATAATCAGGAATATGATGAAGAGAATCGGATATATAGTGCTGCTTTGTATTGTTTTTGCAGCATGTAAAGACAAAGGGAATTTTGTAGTAGAAGGAACATTTAAAAATGCGGCAGCAGGCAGTAAGGTTTACCTGTTTGGTATACAAAAGGATCAGGTAAAACCCCTGGATTCAACAGTGTTTTCAGAAAAAGGGGAGTTTAAATTTATCCATAGCACGCCCGTAGTAGATTTTTTCAGGATATCTTCAGGTCATAGTGAATACATGATTATAGCCCAGAATGGTGACCAGATCAAAATACAGGCAGATCTGGCCGATAAAAACCTTGGCTATACCATATCAGGTGCTGTAGAAGCAGATAAACTGGAAGAACTGAACAAAACTAAAAACCAGTATATGGTTAAGATAGGGGAGATCCAGCGCAGTTTTGATGAAGCCGTAGCCGCACAGCCCGATAAAAGGGACATGATCATGGAGCAAATGCGGCCTGCCTATACCCAGGAGATTGATGGCTTAAACAAGGCTGTCCTTAAGTTCGCACAAAACAATACCAGCTCGCTTGCGGGCTTTTATGCCGTTAATCTGTTAAACCCGGCAGAGTATGAAAAAGAGCTGGTAGATTATGCCGATAAGATTAAAAGTAATTTCAATAACAATGCTGCAGTTACCGAATTTCTGGTAAAAATGGCTAAACTTAAATCTGTACAGGTAGGGCAGCAAGCCCCGGAATTTATCATCAACAGTGTAGATGGCAAGCCTATTAAACTGGCCGATTTTAAAGGTAAATATGTAATGCTTGATTTCTGGGCATCATGGTGTATGCCCTGCAGACAGGAAAATCCCAATGTAGTGAAAGCTTACAATGCCTATAAAGATAAGAATTTTACCATTTTAGGAATTTCCCTGGATAAAGATGCAGAAGCCTGGAAAAAAGCCATAGCAGCCGATAACCTGAGCTGGGCACATGCCAGCGACCTGAAAGATTTTGAAAGTCCAACAGCGTTGTTATATGGTATAGATGCCATTCCAAGTTCTTTTATTGTAGATCCGAATGGAAAAATAATAGCTAAAAACCTTCGCGGTGCAGAACTGGATGCTTTTTTAAATAAAACTTTACGCTAACCCTAAATTCATGTTAATATACAGGGTGTAATTAACAATTTGTTAACCTGTGTTTAACGCTATATTATAATTGATTACCTAATTTCGTAACAAATAATTAAAGCTATGAGCACCGTAAAACAGAAGATACTTATTGTTGATGATGAACCCGATATTTTAGAATTAATAGAATACAACTTAAAAAAAGAAGGTTATCAGGTTTATCTGGCGGGTAACGGACAGGAAGGGATTACGATTGCGAAAAAGGTACATCCTGATCTGATCATCCTGGATATTATGATGCCTAAAATGGATGGGATCGAAGCTTGCAGATTGATGCGTGCCATTCCTGAATTTAAAAATACATTTATGGTATTCCTTACTGCCCGCAGTGAAGAATATTCCGAGATTGCCGGTTTTAACGTGGGTGCTGATGATTACATCGCCAAACCCATTAAACCCCGTGCCCTGGTAAGCCGTATCAATGCCATCTTAAGAAGAAATTCAAGTACGGACGACGTGTCAGACAATAAGGTGGAAATAGGGGACCTGGTAATCGACAGGGAAGCTTACCTGGTGTACCAGAACGGGCAAAAGGTAGTGCTGGCTAAAAAAGAATTTGAACTGTTGTACCTTTTGGCCTCTAAACCAGGTAAGGTATATACACGCGAATCTATATTAAAGAATATCTGGGAAGATTCTGTAGTGGTAACCAACCGTACCATTGATGTACATATCCGTAAATTACGCGAGAAACTGGGCGAAACCTACGTCGCTACCGTAAAAGGAGTAGGGTATAAGTTCGAGTTGTCTTAGACATTGCCACTAAGAATGCGTACTTTTGTACTTTACATAAAATTACCGAGTGAAGTACCCAAATTTTAAAGATCTCATACTGTTTGAAAACGATGATTATGTCGTAGTAAATAAACCGCCCTTCGTCGCATCATTAGATGAACGTGGCGGCTCAGGAGAAGTGAACATTCTCCGCCTGGCAAAGCAATATACAGCTGATGCACAGGTATGTCACCGTTTAGATAAGGAAACGTCAGGTGCCATTATTATCGCCAAAACACCAGAAGCCTACCGTAACGTTGCCATGCAATTTGAAAAACGTAAAGTAAATAAAACTTATCATGCGGTAGTTGACGGACAGTTTACATTCAAAGAATTGTTTATCGACCTCCCCATTTTAAATGATGGTAATAAAAGTGTGACCATCGACCGTAAGGAAGGCAAACGTGCAGAAACCATATTCAATACGTTGAAACATTACAGGCATTATACACTGGTAGAATGCAAGCCCATTACCGGGCGCATGCACCAGATCAGGATACACCTGGCTACACAACGTGCAGCCATTGCCGGCGACGATATGTACCGGGGCAAGCCTGTATACCTTTCCAGCTTAAAAAAAGGTTACCGTTTGGCAAAAGATGAAGAGGAACAGCCCATTATGAAGCGTTTTGCACTTCACGCGCGGCACCTGGTGTTTAAGGGACTGAACGGACAGGATATTGTAATTGAGGCTCCTTATCCTAAAGATTTTGCTACACTGATTAAATTACTGGACAAGTTCGACGCTTAAAGCTGTTTTAAGATGTACGTTAGATTAGTAAGTTATATAGATGCCATTAATCAGTACAGGAAAACAAAAATTTCTAACAGGAATTTCCTGGTCATAGCTGCATTGATTGTCGGTATACTGGCGGGTCTTGCAGCGGCATTACTTAAATCGCTGACACACCACATTGAAGATTTTTTGCAGACTGGTTTTCACTGGCAGTATAAGTATTATCTTTTTTTCTTCTTTCCTTTCATAGGAATTCTGCTCTCCGTATTGTATGTGCGCCGGTTTATCCGAAAAGGTAAGTTTGAAACCGGTTTAACGCCTATACTCTATACCATATCTAAAAAGTCGAGCAAAATAGAGCCACACAATATTTATTCGCAAGTGATAACCGCAGCTTTAACGGTGGGTTTTGGTGGTTCGACAGGACTGGAAGCACCCATTGTAACCAGTGGTGGTGGCATTGGTTCTGTAGTTGGTCGTTTTCTGGGCTTATCTTACAGGGAAACTACTATGCTGCTGGCCTGTGGGGCCGCGGCAGGTATTGCAGGAGCCTTTAACAGTCCCATTGCCGGGATAGTCTTTGCCATAGAGATCCTGCTGCCAGAATTTACCATTCCAGCTTTTATCCCCTTATTGCTTTCTGCGGCTACGGCAGCTGTAGTTGCCCGTTTGTTCTATAACGAGCAGCTGTTTTTTCTGGTTACAGAAGGCTGGAAGATGAATGCTTTGATCTATTACGTATTGCTGGCTGTACTGATCGGCTTGTTTTCTATTTATTTTAAAAAAGTAAACAGCTTTATTAAAACATCATTTTACAAAATTAGAAACCCCTATAAAAAAGTAGTATTGGGTGGTTTAATGCTGGGAATAATGGTCTTTTTATTTCCTACGTTATATGGGGAAGGATACATTACCATCAAAAATCTGCTGGGAGGTAATTATACTACACTGCTCAGTAACAGTATCTTTGCCGAATACAGCAGTCTGCCCTGGGTCATTATTCTCTTTACCGTCGTTACTGTTTTTGCCAAATCTGCTGCCACACTGATTACTTTAAGCGCCGGTGGTAACGGGGGAATTTTTGCTCCCAGTTTAATTATGGGTGGTTTAATTGGTTTTGCTGTCGCATTTGCAATCAATACACTCGGTCTTGCCCATTTAAGCGTGGCCAATTTTATTGTTGCAGGTATGGCCGCATCTTTAAGTGCCATTATGCATGCCCCTTTAACCGGTATCTTTTTAATTGCAGAAATTACCGGGGGCTATGTATTGATGGTTCCGTTAATGATTACTTCGGCAATTGCCTATCTGATTAACCGCAGTAAGCATAAATATTCCATTTATACACAGCCACTTGCAGAAAGAGGGGAACTGCTTTCTCTTGAAGATAAAGATGCAACTGTATTGAACATGATGAAACTGAGGCATCTTTTAGAGCATGATTACCTGGTTTTAAATGAAAATGACCTGATTTCTGACAGACTGAACGAAATATTACAATCTAAAAGAAATCTGTTCCCCGTAGTGGGGAATGAGCAGGATTTTAAGGGTTTGTTATATGTGGAAGACCTGCTTAAAAAAGGCATCAGCAATTCAGATACATTAGCCGTGCAAGACCTGATGCAAACTGCACCGGATGTAGCAGTCATTTCCGATTCTTTAAAACACCTGCTGCAAAAGATGGAAAAAGAAAATGCATGGCTGCTACCTGTATTGGATGAGCAAGGAAAATATCTTGGCCTTGTCTCAAAAACAGCCATCTTTAATAAATACAGGGCCTTGTTGAGCAGACAGGCAGATTATATGGGCTAGCTTATTCTGCTACCCTTTTCAAACCGAATTTTTCAATCTTACTGTATAGGTGACTACGCTGGATTTCAATATCATCAGCTGTTTTAGATACATTCCAGTTGTTTTTTTCCAGCTTGAATTTAATAAATTCCCTTTCTGCATGATCTTTATAATCCTGGAAATTATTAAATTTATCATAATCAACTGTCGGCCCATGCGCCAGTCCTGACTGGCCATTCGCCGTATTTACAGCCCCAATATTGGTCCCGCCGCCAGGATTCGCAAAAGCAATTACATCATTTTCAGTAATAACCTTATCACTTAAAATAATCAGCCGCTCAATCATATTGTGCAATTCACGGACATTCCCTGTCCATGGCAAAGCCTGTAAGGCTGTCATAGCCCCATCACTGATTTTTTTAACCGGCATACCGTAGTCCCTGCAAATTTCTTCAAGAAAGTTTAAGGCAATTTCGGGGATGTCCTCTGTACGCTCAGTTAAATGTGGAACATGAATATTGATCACATTTAAACGGTGGTATAAGTCCATTCTGAAATTTCCGGCTTCAATTTCTTTGAGCAAGTCTTTATTTGTCGCCGCCAGTACTCGGACATTGACTTCCAGTTCTTTTTCTCCACCTACACGTGTAATTTTATGTTCCTGTAAGGCTCGAAGTACTTTAGCCTGCGCAGACAGGCTCATGTCGCCAATCTCATCTAAAAACAAAGTGCCGCCATTGGCCAGTTCAAACTTACCGATACGTTGTTTTACTGCAGAGGTAAATGAACCCTTTTCATGACCAAATAGTTCACTTTCTATCAGTTCCGACGGGATTGCAGCACAGTTTACTTCTATAAGCGGACTTTCTGCACGTTGCGATTTCTCGTGCAGCCAGCGTGCCACCAACTCTTTACCACTACCATTTGCACCTGTAATCAATACCCTGGCTTCAGTAGGCGCAACACGTTCAATGGTTTCTTTAATTTTTCCAATATTTTCTGAACTGCCCAGGATGTCCCTGGTCTTGCTTACTTTTCTTTTTAATACCTTAGTTTCAGTAACCAGATTACCCCTGTCCAGGGCATTTCTGACTGTAATCAACAATCTGTTCAGATCGGGTGGTTTAGATATAAAATCAAACGCCCCTTTTTTGCTGGCTTCTATGGCGGTTTCTACAGTACCATGGCCAGATATCATGATGAAAGGAAGATCCGGACTATAGGCCAGGGCCTGTTCCAGTACTTCCATACCATCCATTTTATTCATTTTAATGTCGCACAGTACAAGATCAAATTTCTTTTTTTTGATCAGTTCCAGTCCGTCAATACCATTGTCAATATCTTCAACCTCGTAATTCTCGTATTCTAAAATCTCACGGAGCGTACTTCTTATTGCCCTTTCATCATCAATTATTAATAATTTTGCCATAGGTAATGCTAATCATTTTGTGTCTGGCTACTAATATAATTTTAATAACCCATTTATAAAATAAAAAATGCAAGCCTGTAAGCCGGGTTCTGTTCCCGATAAATCGGGCTTCTACCATTAATCTACTATAAATGTTGCCATTTATCTCTAACGACCTACCCACTAACATCGGACGAGCAGCCCTACATGCGTTAGCCTATTTGGTCTTTCAACTCCCGGGGTTTACCAACCTTGCCATCACTGGCAAAACTCGTGAGCCCTTACCTCACGTTTTCAACCTTACCTGTGCTTAAAAGCCATCGGCGGTATATTTTCTGCGGCACTTTCCATAATTCAGGTATTCATTCCTGAACCTCTTCCCGTTAGGAAGCGGGATGCTCTGTGTTGCCCGGACTTTCCTCTTTCCCGGCGAACCGGGCCAGCGATAGAACAGCTTGCATTTTCAGCAAAGATAGGAAAAGAATGTATATTAGCTGATGAATCAGTTCCGGTAATTGTTGTTCTTGAATGTTGAAGGTGAAATACCAAATTTTTTCTTAAATGCTGCTGAGAAGTGATTGGTATAACGATAGCCCAGCATACCGGCTATTTCCTTCAAACCAATGCCCTGTGCAGCCGTCAGCAGCACTTTGGCCCGCTCCATTTTTAAATCATGCGTAAATGAGTTGATCGTTTTTTTGTATACCTGCTTAAAGCCCGCCTGAAGCTTGGTACGGTTCATGCCCGCATGGTTTGCCAGCTCCTGGATGGAAAAATTTCTCGACAGCTCGTTCCCGATCATTTCGGCAATAGCGGTAAAAGTATCTGTTTCTTTTTCTGTCCAGCCTGCGCCCGAAAGGGATGACGACGGTATGGTAAACTTCTTAACCAGCAGCAGCAGTTCGCTAACTTTACTGAGCTCCATCTTTTCCCTGAAAATAATGTTCCCTGAAACATCTTTAATGTAAATATCTACCATAATTTTTTCTGCTTAATTCGTATAAATTCCTGCAACTCTCGTACAAAGTAACACATACTTTTGCATCAATTAAGAATAAGTCTAAATAAATATTAATAATTCAAAGATGCAAATTTTTACCAGATACAGGTATTTAATGTTGATTTTCCTCATCTTCAGTAGCTTTTATGCCCAGGCACAACAAGGATATACACTTGAAGGTATTGTAAAATCTGGTAGTGGAGAACTACTCACAGGTGCAGGAGTTGTATTGCAGGGCAGCAATAAATCCTCAGTAACAGACGGAGAAGGGAAATTCAGCATCAGAAATATTCCTGCAGGTGAATACCGTTTAAAAGTGAAATATATTGGCTATGCCGATAGGATACAAAAGGTAACAATAACAGGTAATACTTCAGGTATACAGCTGGTGTTAAAAGCTAGGGACAACGACCTTTCTGAAGTCTCGGTAATCGGGCGGACCGTAGTCCAGGAAACCAACAGGCAGGCCTTTAATGTAACGGCTGTTGATGCTAAAAAACTATACAACACTACACTGGATATTTCTGGTGCACTGGATAGGGTTGCCGGTATACGTGTAAGGGAATCTGGTGGGGTAGGGTCTAACTTTAACCTTTCTTTAAATGGTTTTTCAGGAAATCACATCAGGTATTTTATTGATGGAATCCCGATGGATAACTTTGGCAGCTCTTTTCAGATCAATAATATTCCCATTAATGTCGCAGAACGCATAGAAGTTTACAAAGGGGTAGTACCCATGTGGCTTGGCGCTGATGCGCTTGGTGGGGCCATCAATATAGTAACGGGCGACCGTCAGCGCAATTTTATAGATGCTGCTTATGCGTATGGTTCTTTTAATACGCACAGGACTGTTTTCAATACGGTTGCCACAAGTAAAAGTGGCTTTACTGTACAATTGAATGCTTTTCAAAACTATTCCGACAATGATTATAAGGTAACGCTCTCTACTATAAATACGGGTGTAAAGGAAGACATCAAATTGAGAAGATTTCATGATAACTATCACAATGAAACAGTGATTGCAAACGTCGGACTGGTAGATAAAGGCTTTGCTGATAAATTATTGTTGGGCATTACATTGGGTAAAAATTATAAGGAAATACAAACCGGCGCACGCATGGAAGCTGTATTTGGTGCTTTACACAGACGTGGAAGTATTGTAATGCCTTCTTTGAAGTATAAAAAAACAGACCTGATTAAAGGCCTGGATGTTACGGTGAATGCCAACTACAATTTGGGGTATGAACAGAATATTGATACCATGAATGTAAGGTACGATTGGTATGGCGTACCTAAAAATACAGGTACCAGTGGAGAGCGTGGAAGAACTTTTGCTAAATACAGAAACAATAATGGTTTAGCCACTGCTATGGTCAATTATAACATCAGCGACAACCAGTCGGTGGCCCTGAACAATGTTTTTACTACTTTCAACCGTAAGACCAACGACCTGCTGAACCCGGCAAACAATATCAGTAACCTGCTTAAAAAGACCTATAAGAACGTACTCGGGCTAGGCTATAGTTATAATGTGAAAGACAGGTGGAGTGTCAACTTATTTGGAAAATACATTTATCAGAACAATGTTAACGGAACTGCCGCTACAGGAGAGTCGGCCATAGAAAAAATAGGATACGGTACAGCAGTCACTTATTATTTCAATTCAAGTTTACAACTTAAAGGTTCTTATGAACTCACAAACCGTATGCCTGAAGCCAACGAGATATTTGGCGACCTGGAAAATATGGATGGCAACCCTGCCTTGAAACCTGAAAAAAGTGACAACATCAACCTTGGCCTTATTTATGGCTTTTCATTAAATAAAATACACAATTTTTCCATTACCGCCAATGCAATTTACAGGCAATCGGACCAATTTATTTACAATAGACTAAACCTGAACCAGACCAAACTGGTGGCCGATAACCGGGAAGGAGTAAGCACCTGGGGGGGAGATGCTGAGATCAGATATTCCTATAAAGACTGGCTCTCAGCCGGATCTACGTTTACTTATCAGTTTCTGCGCAATCTTCAGAAATATGAACCCAATTATAGTGCTGTAAGCCCATTGTATTTAGATCAGATGCCGAATATTCCGTATTTATATGGAAATGCAGACATCTCTGTATCACTTAAAAATGTTGGAAATAAGAACAATAACCTGAGCATTGGTTATAATTTATTGTATGTACATGCTTTTTGGCTGTACTGGCCCAGCCTGGGTGGAAAAAGTGCAAATGATGCAAAACGGGAAGTTCCCCAGCAGCTTGCACATGACCTGAACTTTGTATACAGCATGGCTAAAGGAAGGTATAATATCGGACTGGAAGCCAAAAATCTTACCAATGAAGACCTTTTTGACAATTTTAGCCTGCAAAAGCCAGGTCGCGGTTTCTACCTCAACCTAAGATATTTCTTTAACAAAAACAATTAATACACCATTAAAAACAATTGATATGAAAGCAAAGCTTACAAAAGCGATTATGGCTGTTGCATTTGCAGCAGCATTAACTTCCTGCAAAAAAGATAAAAATAACATACCTGAAAATCCAGGTAACTTTGTACTCGCTGTTACACCAATTGCCTCTACCGGGGTTGCCGACTATCTGGTAACCGCCAGCAGCTTAGATGAAGGTGCGGTATCTATTATAGGAAACGGAGTGGAGCAAGATGGTACCTACCGTTATTATGTAACGGCCAATAACAAGTTTTTCAGTATGTTGTACGGACAGGGAAATCCAGGTGCTGTAACTTCCTATGATGTGAAAGACGGTAAATTAAACAAACTTTCTAATTTTGTTTCAGAAACCGTTCAGGCTTTTGCACCGGTAAACGAGGATATACTGATGCTTAAAATCCCACGTACCATCAATGAAACGGGCGCCACACTGGCCAACTATTACCGGGTAAATACCAATAATAGCACTGCCATTAGTGGCGAGGGTACAATTGATGCCATTGCACCCACTGGTAACGGCGAGATTGCCCATTTTAGCTGGATCAAACAGGTGGGTACTAAGGTATTTGCCCCATTTTTCTCGATCAAGAACAGATCGTTTGAAACGGATTACCCGGATTTTGCAGGTATAGCGGTTTATTCTTATCCGGCCATGCAGCTGGAAAAAGTAATTAAAGATACACGTACCAGCTTTATCGGCAGATACTTTGTAGACGGACTTGGCCTGGTCGAAAATGGGGATGTTTATGCATTTTCTTCTTCTGTAGCTGTTAATGGCGGAGTGTTAACTTCAACTAAACCTTCTGCAATTACCAGAATTAAGGCGGGTACCACTGAATTTGACCAGAGCTATTTTTACAATTTTGAAACCATTTCGGGTGGTTATGTAGTCACCAACTGGATCTATATTGGCAGCAATAATTTTATAGCCAATGTTACGCCAAAAGCAGAAAAAGGTGCTTATGTTACAGGTAAACAACTTGCTGTTGTCAATGTGGCCGATAAAACATTTAAACTGATATCTGGTACACCTGCTGCTGCAGATATTCAGACTGTCACCACCAATAACTATGCACCAAATGATGGTAAGCATGCTTATATCGGTTTTAACCTGAAAGACGGAACTACTTATGTATATAAAATAGATGCTGCAGCCGGCACAGCTGTAAAAGGACTGAAAGTAGAAGGAGGACTGATTACAGCTATCCAGCATTTACCATAATACCCATCTTAAACATCCATAAAAATTACATTTTAATACCAAATACATCAGCACAATGACTACAGGAAACAAAAATTCAGTTCCAAATAAAAAGAGTAAGGATACTCTTTTTACCAGGATCAATAAATGGCTTCACTTATGGCTGGGGCTTGCCTCCGGTATCATTGTGCTGATTGTTTGTCTAACAGGTTGTATCTGGGTATTTAATGAAGAGATCAATGGCCTGCTGGAACCAAAAACAAGAATTGAAAAACAAGATAAACCCGTACTCACACCCGGACAGTTGTCGGCCATTGTAGCCCGCGATTATCCAGATAAACTACCGGCATATGCCACTTATCAGCAGGGGCGTACCATTAACCTTAACCTGAAAGATAAAGTAGAAAAAAAAGGAAGGGGCGAAAGAGGAGCTGGAAGAAGGGGCGGGGGTACTACCCTTAAAATTAACCCCTATACCGGAGCAGTGGTGGTTACGGAAGTCAGAAAAAAAAATGAGACTGATTTTTTCAGGTTCATTCTGAACGGTCACCGGTTTCTTTGGATGCCTTATGAGATTGGCCGGCCTATTGTAAATTATGGAACCCTGGTATTTGTACTGCTCCTGATTACAGGTCTGATCTGGTGGTATCCCAAAAAATGGAACAAATCTACGCGCGACAAGAGTTTTAAGGTCAAATGGGGAGCTTCGTTTAAAAGGGTAAACCT
This sequence comes from Pedobacter heparinus DSM 2366, assembly GCF_000023825.1. Classification (NCBI taxonomy): domain Bacteria; kingdom Pseudomonadati; phylum Bacteroidota; class Sphingobacteriia; order Sphingobacteriales; family Sphingobacteriaceae; genus Pedobacter; species Pedobacter heparinus. Next base: position 2,916,653 of record NC_013061.1, on the reverse strand, counting down.
CGATCTGCACAATGTACTGGGTTTTTATTCATTGCTGTTTTTGCTGGCCATTGCACTTACGGGTATGGTCTATGGCATTAAATGGTATAGTGAAGGTTTATATTGGGTAACCACCGGAGGAGAAAAACTGGCAGAATTTAAAAGGCTGGAATCAGATTCCCTGCAGGCCAATAAATATTATACACCAGAGGCGGCTATGGATCTGGCCTGGAATAAGGTCATTGCAAAACATCCAAAATCGCAGGGCTTTTATTATAATTTCCCGGATACTTCAAAAGCTAAGGCTACAATCGGCATTACAGTATATCCCAATACTGGTCAGTTTTACAATAGCCAGGGTTATACTTTTGATCAGCATACGGCTAAAGAACTCCCCAGGGCAGATATCTATTCCACAGCTTATGCTGAAGCAGGCCTTGGTGGCAAGCTCCGTAAAATGAATTACGACATTCATGTAGGAAGTATACTTGGGTTTCCGGGTAAGGTAATGGCCTTTCTGGCTTCATTAATAGGGGCAAGTCTGCCTATAACAGGGTTTTTGATCTGGTATGGCCGGAAATTTAAAAAGAAAAAGAAGCCTGTAAAAGAAACAGGCCATGTGGTTCAAAAGCTGGCCGGAAAAAAGAAGGTAGCAATAGCAGTTGCTGATGAAGTGCCGCTTTAGCCTGGCCGCTATTTACAGCTTTTAAGATCTTTGGCTACCTGCTCATAAGTATACATCCCCTGATGATTGCCAAATGAATTACTAATGTAAACCAGGAGCTGGGCAATGTCTATGTTTTGAAGATTGGCAAAACCTGGCATAGTGCCTTCATACTCCAGCCCACCCACTGTAATGGGCTCTTTTATACCATTTTTAATAAAACAGGCCAGTTTTTGTTTGTTTACTTTTAAAAAGATGGTATCGGTTAGTGGCGGTGTTAAAGTACCCAGGCCTTCGCCATTGGCCCCATGACAGTTCTGGCAATGCTTCAGGTACAGATCACGTCCATTTACATAATAAACATCCTGTTTAATTTTGCCGGCATCCTGGCAGGAAAATATGATGGTGGCAACAGCAAATAAAAACAGTAAACCTATAAAATACCTGCGCATATTTTACTTTTTATCTTCAGCCAGTAAAACCGGAATGTCTTTCATCAATTGGTCTACCTGCTTGGTATCGGTACCATCATAAGCACCGCGAATGCGCTTTTGTTTATCTATCAATACCAGCCAGCCCTGATGTATATAGCCGTCTTTAGCAGTCGTATCTTCAATTACGGCTACCAGATAGTCCTTCTCGGCTATCTTATACACGCTGTCCTTAATGCCATAAACAAACTGCCATCTGCCATCATCAACACCAAGTTTCTGCGCATATTTTTTAAGTACAGCAGGTGTATCATACTTAAAATCAATGGTATGTGAAAGGTACATTACCTCAGGATTGTCCTTGTATTTTTCAAAAATCGCTTTCATGTTGCGGTGCATAGTCGGACAAATGGTGGTGCAGGAAGTAAAAAAGAAATCGGCTATATAAATCTTGTCTTTAAACTTATCCTGGGTAATGTTTACAGAATCCTGGTTTAAGAAGCTAAATGCCGGAATCGTTTTAAAAACAGTATCCACGCGGGTCGTTCCGTCAGCATTTTTAACCGTTTCTGTTGTCCTGGGCCCCAATACAGGTAGCTTTTTTGCATCACCGCAGGCAGAAAGTATAAAAACCAAAAGAATTAAAAAAGAAAGGGGTATATGGGATCTTAATTTCATGTTGTGATAGGATTGGGACGAACAAAGGTAACTAAAATGAAATTAACCCTGCCATTTTGATAAGGTTTCCTATTGCCATAAAAAGGTCATGAAATAAATAAATGATGTTTTCAATGGTTTTTATACGCTTTTCTAAGCACCGGCCCAAACAGGCATCCACTTTGAAAGGGGCTTGTAAAATTGAATTTATCATGGATAATCAAATGATATTTGTACGTATAGCAACTGAAGAAGACATCAGGTATGCACATGAAATTGTAAATGAAACCGCTGCTTCGGCCGTAGCACGTGGCTCCGGTATTTCCAACCGTACAGTGGAAAGCATTGCCGAAAAAATGAAGGGTGGAAAAGCTGTGGTTGCAGTTACTGGTACTGGCGAATGGGTAGGCTTTGCCTATTTTGAAGTCTGGCAAAACAACAGTTTTGTGGCCAACTCTGGTCTTATCGTTGCGCCCAGGTTTCGCCATGCAGGTGTAGCAAGGGCAATTAAGGAGCGGATTTTCAGGATGTCGCGCAGCAGGTATCCAGGGGCAAAGATTTTCAGTATCACCTCTGGCGCCGCAATGATGAAGCTGAACACCCAGCTGGGATTTGAACCGGTTAGTTTTGCCCAGATCACGCAGGACGAATTTTTTTGGGAAGGTTGCAAAAGCTGTGTAAATTATAACATTCTGGAAAATAAAAAGCGATGCAATTGTTTGTGTACGGCCATGCTCTTCGATCCGCATAAGGCAGAAGGAGGGCAGTCTGCAAAAAATATAAACCGGCTACAGGTAATGCGGCTCGAGTGTACTGCTCATCCTGGAGCAAGTCTGGTTCCTTTTGCAGAAGGAACCAATGCACTATGTACAGCATTAAACGATATCAGATGGTTTTCTGAATACGTTTTTCCAATAGAAAGGGATTTACCTGATCCGGTAAGGATGCAGGTAACTGCAATTCATACAGATATCATGACAAATAATCTGGCGGGCCAATGTAGTTTTACAGTCGAGATCAGATACGATCACAGTTATACAGCAAAGGAAATCCTGAATACGGTAAGGAACCACATCAGGAGTAAATTTGACGTTCATGACGACATACTTGTCTCGAATAATTGCTAATATTGCTGAAATTATAGGCTATGCAGAATACGGTTCTGATCATTGATGACGAAAAAAAAATATGCAGCCTTTTGGCACGCATTATAGAACTGGAAGGTTTTAAGGTCTTTCAGGCCGGTACCGGAAAGGAGGGGCTCAAAATTCTTTCCAGTCAGGATGTATATGTAGTCATAAGCGATGTAAAACTTCCTGATATTAACGGTGTCGAGCTGGTCAGGGAAATTAAAAAAATAAAGCCTTATGCAGAGGTAATTAACCTGACGGCCTTTGGCACCATAGCCGACGGGGTAATGGCCATGCGCAATGGTGCCTTTGATTACATTACCAAAGGCGATGATAACGATAAGATCATTCCATTGGTTTACAAAGCTTTGGATAAGGCAAAGCTGCAGTACCGCATAAATGAGCTGGAAAACAAGGTAGGTAAAAAGTATAGTTTTGAGGGGATTCTGGGCCGGTCGAAAGCCATCATAGCAGCCATAGAACTAGCCAGAAAAGTAGCGGCCACAGATACCACTGTATTGCTTTTGGGCGAGACCGGAACGGGTAAGGAAGTGTTTGCACAGGCCATCCATTACGAAAGTCCCCGTAAAATGAAACCCTTTGTTGCCGTAAATTGCAGTGGTTTTAACCATGAACTGCTGGAAAGTGAATTGTTTGGCCATAAACAAGGTGCCTTTACCGGGGCGGTTAAAGACAAGAAGGGTTTGCTGGAGGAAGCCCATGAAGGCACTATATTTTTAGATGAAATAGGAGAAATGAACATGGAACTGCAGGCCAAATTGCTGAGGGTATTGGAAAACCAAACCTTTATTAAGGTGGGCGATACGCAGACCAGCAAAGTAAATGTACGCATCATAGCAGCTACCAACAGAGATCTGAAACTGGAAGCAGAAGCAGGTAGGTTCAGGCTCGACCTGTATTACCGGCTCTCTGTGTTTTTTATAGAGCTGCCTGCTTTATCGCAGCGTAAATCTGACATTTTATTGATCGCCAGGCATTATCTGAAAGAGTTTGCAGATAAGGTGAACAAGCCCGAGTTTAAAATGGATACTGATTTTGAAGAATTGTTGTTGAAACACGCCTGGAAAGGTAACATCAGGGAACTGAAAAATGTGATGGAACGTGTGGCTATTCTGGCGGATGGGCAGGAACTCAGCAGCAGCCTGCTGCCTTATGAGTTTCATCTGGGTGGACAAATTCCTGAGACTGATGCCTTAAAAATGGAATCCGTGGAAAAACAGCACATCATTAAAGTACTGAAATACACCCGTGGCAATAAAACAGAAACCGCAAGACTATTGGGAATTGGCCTGACTACCCTGTACCGTAAAATTGAAGAACTGAAAATAGGCACGGCAGTGTGAACAATTTCATTTTCTTAAAAGAGCGGAAACATTCCCATCCATAACCTGTTTATTAGGAACATAAAATTTATCTAACTCCTATTCCTATGAACAGCATTAATAAAAATCAGCCGGAAGATACTATAGAAAATTTAGGCCGGGAAGAAGCCGTAAAAAAAATCAAAGAGCTAATAGAGCAGGCTGAAACCTGTTTTTTTTGTACAGAACCGGCTTCCGGACCTTCCGGAGGCGTAAGACCAATGACTATCCAACAGGTGGATGATGAGGGGAACCTATGGGTCATCAGTGCAAATGACAGCCATGTAAATGCCGAAGTAGCACTTGATTCAAGGGTAAAACTCTATTTTCAGGGCTCTAAGCATTCGGATTACCTATATCTTACCGCAGAAGCAAGTATTCATGACGACAAGACAAAAATAAAGGAACTTTGGAGCCCCTTCCTGAAAGTATGGTTTACAGAAGGGGAGAATGATCCCCGTATTTCGCTGTTAAAAATAGTGCCGTCTTTCGGGTATTACTGGGATAACAAGCATGGTAACCTGGTTGCAGGTGTTAAAATGATGATCGGTACAGCAATTGGCAAAACACTGGATGACTCAGTAGAAGGAAGGATCAACATTTAACACAGGTTTCCCTAAGCTTCCATAATGATAAAAACCCTTCCAAAATGGAAGGGTTTTTTATTTACCAGGTTTTTTGTATTTTCTTTTACATATTGATTTATAGATAGTTGTGTATTTTTTTCTTCTTGTGGTATGCCAATTGGCTATAGCTTCTCAAAAACAACACAATTATGTTAACAATCCTTTTGCTCCTTGCCCTGCTCATCTTATGCAGGTTATTTTACAAATCAATCGACTGGTTCGAAAAAATCTAAAAGTTATGATCGCATTATTCCTTATCGCAATCGCCGTCTTCATCTATATGATCTACGTGCTGATTAAACCAGAAAAATTTTAATTAAAAACTATGAACACTGAATTACTTGGAATTGTTGCTACTTACCTGCTCACGCTGGTCATAGCTATTCCGCTGGGTAAATACCTGGCAAAAGTTTTTGCCGGAGAAAAAGTCTGGACAGACTTTCTGAAACCACTCGAAAACGGCATATTTAAGCTGTCCGGAATCAACCCCAAAGAAGAGATGAACTGGAAGCAGCACATGAAAGCACTGCTTACCATTAACCTGGTTTGGCTGGTATACGGTTTTTTTGTACTGATATACCAGGATAAACTACCCCTGAACCCTGATGGTAATCCCGGTATGACGGCAGATCTGTCTTTCAATACCATTATCAGTTTTGTCGTAAACTGTAACCTGCAACATTATTCCGGAGAATCTGGGGTAAGTTACCTCACCCAGCATTATGTACTCATGTTTTTACAGTTTGTAAGCTGTGCAACCGGTATAGCTGCTGCGGTCGTGTTTTTTAAAGCTTTCAGAGATAAAACTTCGGTTAAACTGGGCAACTTCTGGGATTTCTTTGTAAAATCAATTACCCGTTTGTTATTGCCCCTGTCTTTAATTATGGCCCTTATCCTGGCTTTTAATGGCACACCAACCAGTTACGAAGGTAAAGACCAGTTTATCTCCCTGCAGGGTGATACCGTAAATGTATCCCGTGGCCCGGCCGCCGGCTTTATTGCCATAAAACACCTGGGTACCAATGGTGGAGGCTGGTTTGGTGCCAATTCTTCACACCCTTTGGAAAATCCAAATTACCTGACCGCTATGGTCGAACTGATTGCCCAGGTGATCATCCCCATCGCCATGGTCATTGCCTTCGGTTACTTCATCAGGCGTAAAAAACTGGCCTGGATGATCTTCGGGGTAATGACCATAGGCATGCTGCTCCTGCTGGTCCCTACGCTGAGCAGCGAACTGGGGGGTAATCCGGCAATTGCAAAAATGGGTATTTCGCAGGCTACAGGCGCCATGGAGGGTAAAGAGGTACGTTTTGGTCCAGCCATATCTGCTTACTGGAGTACAGTAACCACCATCATCTCTACCGGTTCGGTAAACAGCATGCACGACAGCACCATGCCTTTAACAGGAACCTGGCAATTGCTGGGCATGATGATCAACTCCTTTTACGGGGGCTGTGGAGTAGGGATGTTGAATTACTTTATTTACCTGATCATCGCTGTATTTATTTCCGGACTGATGGTGGGCCGTACACCAGAGTTTCTTGGGCATAAGGTAGAGGCCAGGGAAATCAAGATAGCGGCGCTGATCACGTTGTTAAGCCCTTTTTTGATTTTGGCTGGTACCGCTATAGCCAGTTATGTCTTTACAAACCATGGGGATGCGGCCTGGGCCGTACAGCCCAAAAACTGGCTGAACAATCCCGGCTTTCATGGCTTCTCTGAAATGTTATATGAAATGACCTCCTCCAATGCCAACAATGGCTCGGGCTTTGAAGGGCTGGGCGACAACAATGTATTCTGGAACGTGGCCACAGGTTTCGTATTGATACTTGGTCGTTTCCTGCCCATAATTGGTCCGGTGGCTATTGCCGGTTTACTAGGTGCCAAAAAATACATCCCCGAATCGGCTGGTACGCTAAAAACAGATACGCTGACTTTCAGCCTGATGACCTTTGCAGTAATCCTGGTGTTAAATGCACTTTCTTATTTCCCTGCACTGGCCTTAGGCCCCCTGGCAGAATATTTTACGATGCTTAAATAGAAACAGACAGATGAAAACTTCTCATAAATTATTTGAACCTGCTTTAGTGCAAACTGCATTTAAACAGTCTTTTATTAAACTCGACCCAAGGGTGATGGTCCGTAACCCTGTCATGTTCACGGTCGAGATCGGTACGGCCATTATGGCCTATGTTACCATTTATTCAATGAACAACCCCGGACAGGGATCGGCCGTATACAACTTCTTTATTTTCCTGATCTTATTGCTTACCGTACTTTTTGCCAACTTTGCCGAGGCCATTGCCGAAGCCCGCGGAAAAGCTCAGGCCGACAGTTTAAGGAAAACCAGGGAAGAAACACCGGCCAAAGTATTGCTGAGCAATGGAAAGGTTGAGGTGCGCTCTTCAAACCTGCTCAAAAAAGGGGATGTATTTATCTGCGAAGCAGGCGATACCATCCCCACCGATGGCGAGATCATTGAAGGTATAGCTACAATTGATGAATCGGCCATTACAGGTGAATCAGCCCCCGTTATCCGCGAATCGGGTGGCGACAAATCATCCGTAACCGGTGGTACAAAAGTGCTTTCTGATGAGATCAAAGTACAGGTAAGCACTCAGCCTGGCGAGAGCTTTCTGGATAAGATGATCGCCCTGGTAGAAGGTGCATCCCGTCAGAAAACACCCAATGAAATTGCTTTGACCATTTTGCTGGCCAGTTTTACCCTGGTTTTCATCATCGTATGCGTAACCTTAAAGCCTTTTGCCGATTATGCAAATACGCCGATCACTATAGCAGCCCTGATCTCCCTGTTTGTATGTCTGATCCCTACAACCATTGGCGGGCTCCTTTCTGCCATTGGCATTGCGGGGATGGATAGGGCATTAAGGACCAATGTGATCACCAAATCGGGCAAGGCAGTTGAAACTGCTGGCGACATAGATGTCCTCCTCTTAGATAAAACCGGAACCATTACCATAGGTAATCGTAAGGCCACAAATTTTTACCCTACCACCGGGATAGTGATCAAAAACTTCATGGATGCCTGTGTGCTGAGCTCACTGGCAGATGATACGCCTGAAGGAAAATCTATAGTAGAGCTTGCGGCTTTACAGGACAGCCATAGTCATGCTGTTGCACCTGAAGGAGCAAAATTTATCAAATTTACTGCCGAAACACGTTCGAGCGGTATTGATACCCCTGATGGAAAACGCATCCGGAAAGGGGCATTTGACGCTATCCGTAACATCGTGTTGATGGCCGGAAACCCTTTTCCAATGGATATTGAAGACCAGGTTAAAGCTATAGCCAACAATGGTGGTACCCCATTGGTAGTTGCCGAAAATGAAAAAGCCATCGGAGTAATCGAACTGCAGGATATCATTAAGCCCGGCATCAGTGAACGTTTTGAACGCTTGCGCAAGATGGGGGTGAAAACCGTAATGGTAACCGGTGATAATCCCTTAACCGCTAAGTTCATCGCCGAAAAAGCAGGGGTTGATGATTTTATTGCCGAAGCCAAGCCGGAAGATAAAATGAACTATATCAAAGAGGAGCAGGCACTGGGTAAACTGGTAGCCATGATGGGTGATGGTACCAATGATGCCCCCGCTTTGGCACAGGCCGATGTAGGCGTGGCCATGAACAGTGGTACGCAGGCAGCTAAAGAAGCCGGTAATATGGTCGACCTGGACAATGACCCTACCAAACTGATCGAGATCGTAGAGATCGGCAAACAACTGCTGATTACCCGTGGCACGCTAACCACCTTCTCTATCGCAAACGATGTGGCCAAATATTTTGCCATTGTACCGGCCCTGTTTATTGCTTCCATCCCTGCTTTACAGCATTTGAATATCATGGGGCTACACAGTCCTGAAAGTGCAATTTTATCGGCCGTAATTTTTAATGCCATCATCATTCCTTTCCTCATTCCCCTGGCCTTAAAAGGTGTTGCCTATAAACCCATAGGTGCCAGCGCCTTGCTGCGCAGAAACCTGTTTATATATGGGTTAGGAGGGGTAATTGCACCTTTCATCGGCATAAAATTAATTGACCTGATGGTAGGATTATTTATTTAAAAATAGAAATCATGAAAAAATACCTGTTACAATCTATACGCCTTACTGCAGTACTGATGCTGCTCTTATGTGTCATCTATCCTTTAATTGTTGCCTTTGCAGGCAACTTTTCCAGAGGCAATGGTGGGGGCGAGAAAATCACTAAAAACGGAAAAGTAGTGGGCTATGCCTTATTGGGACAAAACTTTAGCCAACCCGAATATTTCTGGGGTAGGCCCTCTGCTGTGGCTTACAACGCTGCCGGATCTGGAGGCTCCAATAAGGGCCCTTCCAATGCCGAATACCTGGCCTTAGTTTCAGGCAGGATCGATACTTTGTTAAAATACCATCCCTACCTTAAAAAGGCAGATATCCCTGCCGATATGGTTGCTGCATCGGGAAGCGGACTGGATCCCAACATTTCCGAACAGGGGGCCATTATACAGATCAAAAGGGTGGCAGCCACACGTGGCCTTACCGAAAGAACTGTTGCAGAACTGGTGGTAAAGTATACCGAAGGCCCTTTTTTAGGGATGTTTGGTCCATCACGTGTAAATGTATTAAAGCTAAATCTGGCGCTCGACGAATTAAAAAAATAAATTGAAATGAAGAAACTACTATTGTTATCGGCAGTCTTAAGTACTGTCGCAGGCTACAGCTATGGGCAGACCGAACCGAAAATTAAGGTGTCTGGCTACCTGGAAACTTATTACGGATACGATCTTAACAAACCATCAGATAACAACCGCCCCGGTTTTATTTATTCACACAACCGTCACAATGAGGTAAACCTGAACCTGGGTTTTATTAAAGGGGCCTATGATGATGGAAACATCAGGGCAAATGTAGCCTTGATGGCCGGTACGTATACCAATGCCAATATGGCTGCTGAACCTGGTGTGCTAAAAAATATTTATGAGGCCAATACAGGCTTAAAGCTTTCTAAAACACTTAACCTCTGGCTTGATGCAGGTATATTTGCTTCACATATTGATTTTGAAAGTGCGGTATCCAAAGACTGCTGGGTATTGACCCGGAACATTTCCTCAGAAAATACACCTTACTATGAATCGGGTGCCAAGCTCAGTTATGCCAGTAAGGATGGCAGTTTTGCTGCTACCTTGCTTTACTTAAACGGCTGGCAGCGCATTAACCGCCTCAATGGCAACAGCAAGCCTGCAGGTGGCTTGCAGCTGACCTGGAAACCTACAGCAAAAATCACCCTTAATTATAGCAATTACCTGGGAACAGAGGGCAGCGACGCCCTACGTGTAAACCGCTTTTATCATGATGTATATGGAATTTTTGAATTGACAGACGATTTCGGTCTGACCCTGGGGCTCGACTACGGTACCCAGCAGGAGGCTAAAGGGAGTAAAAAACACAATGAGGTATTTGCACCGGTAGCCATAGCCCGTTATAACATTTCTGATCAATGGAAAGTGGCGGGCAGGGTAGAGCATTACCAGGATAAAAATGGTATTTTTATAGTTACAGGTACATCCAACGGCTTTAAAACCACTGGTTATTCTTTAAATGTTGACTATGCCCCCATCAGCAATGCGGTAGTAAGGCTGGAAGGGAAGCTTTACGATAGCAAGGATAAAATATTTATCAAAAATGAAAATATAGTGAATACCAACGCTGCAGTTACAGCAAGTATTGCAGTTTCTTTTTAAGTTTTTTACAGGGCTGGTTGTGGTGCGGCTGGTCCTGTATTAATTTTTAATTATGGATAAAAAATATTTTTATACAATGTGATGGAAGAAGAAAATAAAGCAAGCTCCGTACGCAAATTTCTGGACCTGGTAAAGAAATCCAGAAGGGGGAAATTTAAAGTCTACATTGGCATGAGCGCCGGTGTGGGCAAAACCTACCGGATGCTCCAGGAAGCACATGCATTATTGAAAAATGGCATTGATATCCATATCGGTTATATCGAAACGCACAACCGCGCAGAAACACAGGCCCTCCTGGCCGGTATTCCCTTGATCCCCAGAAGAAAATTGTTTTACAAGGGGAAAGAACTGGAAGAAATGGATGTAAATACTATCATTAATCTGCACCCTGAAGTTGTAATTGTAGATGAACTCGCACATACCAATGTAGAAGGAAGTAAAAATGGCAAAAGATGGCAGGATGTGGTCGACATCCTGGAAGCCGGCATCAGTGTGATCTCGGCCGTAAATATCCAGCACCTGGAGAGCATGAACGAAGAGATCGAAAAGATTACCGGGATTCCCATTACAGAAAGGATTCCCGACAGGATCCTGGAACTGGCCGATGAAATTGTAAACATTGACTTAACGGCAGACGAACTGATAGACCGCTTAAAGGCAGGTAAGATCTATGACCACACAAAAATTGAACGTGCATTGGCTAACTTTTTTCAATCTGACAGGATATTGCAGCTCCGCGAGCTTGCTTTAAAAGAAGTGGCCCATCATCTGGAAAGGAAGATCAGTATAGAAATTCCCAAACAGATTAAACTGAGGCCCGAACGCTTTATGGCCTGTATCTCTACCAATAAGGAGACCGCCAGGATCGTGATCCGCAAAACAGCCCGGCTGGCCTCTTATTACCATTCATCCTGGATCGTGCTGTATGTACAGAACAACAGGGAAAGGGGCGATAAGGTAAAGCTTGATCTGCAGCGGCACCTGATCAATAATTTTAAACTGGCCACAGAACTGGGTGCGGAAGTGATCAAGATCAAAAGCAACCAGATTACACAAACTATACTAAAAATAGCAGAGGAAAAAGAGGTCACTACGATATGCATCGGCAAGCCACATTTAAATTTATTTCAGATTATCATGAGAACCGCGATTTTTAACCAACTTTTGCGCAGCATTTCAGCTACAGAAACCGATTTAGTGATTTTGAGTTAGCAGTGTTATAGAATTTAAAAAATATAGGAATGAAAATAAAAACCAAACTTCGCCTCGGATTCGGATTCCTGTTCGTGGTGATCCTCTTTTTTGGAGGTATTTCATTGTACTACATGAATGAGATTTCCATAAGGTCGAAGGTTATTTTGAAAGACAATTATGAGACACTGAACTTTACGAGTAAGATGCGGTCGATACTGGATGAACACCCTTTGCCCTTGTCAGATCAGGCCCGGGAATTGTTTAACAGGCAACTGGCGCTGGAAGAAAAGAACATTACAGAGGCCGGAGAGGGCAAGGCAGTAGCTGCCCTGAAACTGGCCTATACAAAGCTTATAGATCCTTCAGCTACACCGGCAGCAATACAAGAGGCTATCGCCAAGATCAGGTGGCAGCTGAAGTTGATTGACGACCTGAACATGAATGCTATTGTCAGGAAAAATGATGTGGCACAGGCTGCCATAGAAAGGGCCGCCATGTATGTGATCTTTGCCGCTTCCATCTGTTTTCTGATCCTTTTTTCTTTCATCGTCAATTTTCCGGGCTTTGTAGCCAATCCCTTACGCGAGTTTTCTGATGCCATAAAAGAGATCAGCCGTAAAAATTATAAGCAAAAACTGGAGTTTAAAGGTTCGGATGAATTTTCTGAACTGGCGGCCTCCTTTAATGTGATGACGGCCGAATTAAATAAGTGGGAAAGCAGCAACCTGGCCAAAATACAATCAGAAAAACTGAGAATTGAGGCCATTATTGAACAGATGCAGGATGCCATCATTGGCTTAAACGAACAGCAGGAGTTTCTGTTTTTCAATAAGGTAGCCGGACAACTGATGAACCTTGACCAGCAAAATATAATCGGACAGAATGCAATGGAACTTCGCAAAAAAAATGACCTGCTGAACCGCATTTTACAGGAAACCGGTACGGATAAACCCATCAAGATCTACGCTGATCACAAAGAATCCTATTTTCAGCTGGAGCGAAGGGAAATTATGGTGCCCAACTATGACGACAATGCCGACAATGCAACTGTTCAAACGGGTAAAGCCGCGGGCCAGGTCTATATCCTTAAAAACATCACCCAGTTTAAAGAACTGGATGAGGCCAAAACAAATTTTATTGCTACCGTTTCTCATGAGCTGAAAACACCCATCTCATCCATTAAGATGAGTTTAAAACTGATGGATGATGAAAGGGTCGGAGTCATGAACCCTGAACAAAAGGAACTCGTCCAACACATCAGGGAAGATTGTGGAAGGCTGCTCAAGATTACCAGCGAGCTGCTCGACCTGGCTCAGGTAGAAACCGGTAACCTGCAGCTGAACTTTGTGAAGTCTGATCCCCGTAAAATTGCCATCTACGCCATGGATGCCGTAAGGTTCCAGGCCGAACAGAAATCAATTGAACTGGAACTCATTTCAAAAAATAAGCTCCCGCAAATCAATGTTGATATTGAAAAAACAGCCTGGGTACTGGTCAACTTCCTGTCCAATGCCTTAAGATACAGTGCAGTAAAATCAAAGGTTATAGTCCAGGTAATCGAAAAGAACGATACCATAGAGTTCTCCGTCAGGGATTTTGGCAAGGGGATAGAAGAACAATATCAGAAACGTTTGTTCGAAAAATATTTTCAGGTACCTACAGATGGGAACAACAAATCAGGATCGGGACTTGGCCTCGCCATTTCTAAAGATTTTATAGAAGCCGAAAGTGGTAAGATCTGGGTTGAAAGTGCAATAGGGGAAGGGAGTAAATTCTGCTTTTCATTGCCGGTTGCCACTAATGCATGAGCCGTTGTCCCTTAACGTACTGCTGTCCGGCAGCACAGCTTTGGGTAAATTCTCAATGGTGTTGCTTTAACAGAAATGGTCGCAGCTGTAAAAAGTACTGCGGGAATCTGTAGAAGAAGCTGTAACTTTGCAAAAAAAAGAAAGCAGGTTTAAGGCCTGCTTCTTTTACAGAATTACGTACGCACAAATGAGAATAAGGAAAAATGCGGTGATTACCGCTGTTGGGGGTTATGTTCCAGATACGGTTTTAAGTAACCATGACCTCGAAGAAATGGTGGATACCAATAGCGAATGGATTGTTGCCAGGACAGGGATAAAGGAGAGAAGGATTGTAAACGATCCTGATATTGCGACTTCAGATATGGCAACTTATGCCCTTAAAAGATTGATGGAAGAAGGCAATGTTAACCCTGATGAAATTGATTGTGTGATCGTATCAACCTCTACACCGGATTATGTAATGGTAAGTACAGGCAGTATGGTATGCGAAAAAGCAGGCCTTAAAAATGCATGGGGCATAGATACCAACGCCGCCTGCAGTGGTTTTTTATATGCACTTACACTTGGTGCAAGTATGATTGAAAGCGGACGCTGTAAAAAAGTGGTGGTCATTGGTGCCGATAAAAACAGTGCCATCGTAAATTATACGGACCGCAACACCTGTATCCTCTTTGGTGATGGTGCCGGTGCAGTTTTACTGGAACAAACAGAAGAACCTGTAGGATTAATGGATAGCTTTTTCAGAACCGATGGCAGTGGTAAGGAAAACCTGATCGTGACTGCCGGGGGCTCTAAATTCCCTGCTTCACAGTCTACATTGGATGAAAAGCTCCATTATGTACGTCAGGATGGCCGTGTGGTATTCAAAGCAGCCATTCAGGGAATGACAGATACCTGTAACGAGGTTTTAAAATCCAACGACCTCGTCAGCGCGCAAATTGATTACCTCATCCCGCATCAGGCTAACCTAAGGATCATCCAGTCCGTAGGCGAATACCTGGGTTTATCTGCCGAGCAGGTAAAGGTAAACATAGACCGTTATGGAAACACCACCGCTGCAACCATTCCTTTGTGCCTATGGGATTTTAAAGATGATTTTAAATATGGCGATAAAATGATACTCACCGCATTTGGTGCAGGTTTTTCATGGGGTGCAACCTATTTGAAATGGGGAACATTACGCCAGTCTAAAAAAGATTAAATGACAGTAGAAGATAAAATACAGGCATCGGAAACCCGTATCTTTAAAGCAGTGTTTCCCAATACCACCAACCATTATGATACATTATTTGGCGGAACAGCCATGCACATGATGGATGAAGTGGCTTTTATTACCGCTACAAGGTTTAGCAGACAGCGTATGGTTACTGTCAGCAGCGACAGGATTGACTTTAACAGGCCAATTCCAGCTGGCACCATTGTAGAGCTCATTGGAAGGGTTAGCCACATTGGCAATACCAGTTTAAAGGTAAGCGTAGAGATTTATATCGAGCAGATGTATAGCGACGAAAGGGAAAAAGCGGTAACTGGAGAGTTTTCGTTTGTGGCCATAGATGAAAATAAAAAACCCGTACCGGTTTTTAAAGGCTGATCCTGACTATCTGCTAAATGACCAATTGACCGTTCCGTACCACAATACGGAACGGTTTTTTTATGCATATTTTTATTAAGGTAATTTTTAATAAGTTATTGAAAATGAAATGACCAATTATTTCATTTTGGTTAATTATTGTGTATATTTAAATTTATAAATGCCTTTTAATTGGTTATTTTGATGGTATTTATTGCAATTCTTAAAAGGATTTAATGTCGTAATGAGAAAAATAACAGCCAAGAGCATCGTATTTATTACCGGTGCATTTGTAACCAACGCCTGCTGGGATGAATGGCGGGCTTATTTTGAAATCAATGGCTACAAGACCATCGCTCCGGCCTGGCCTTTTAAAAATGGAACTGCTGCCGATCTCCGTAGCAGGCAACCTCATGACACAGATCTTGCCGCTTTAACTTTAACGGAATTGACAGATCATTATGCCAGTATAGTTAGCAGAATGCCCGAAAAACCCATCGTCATCGGACATTCTTTGGGCGGATTGATCACCCAGATCATTGTCAACCGCGATCTTGCGGCTGCCGGGGTAGCCATACATTCTGTTCCAACATTAGGTGTATTCCCTTATGAATATTCATTTATTAAAGCAGGATGGAAGTCGCTAGGCATTTTCAGCTCGCTCAAAAAAACTTATTTAATGTCCTTTAAAGACTGGCAATATGCATTCGTTAATGAAATGTCCCTGGAAGAGCAAAATATCGCCTACCAGCAGTTTACCATTCCTGAATCTAAAACTGTGACCAGAGGCGCACTTACTACTGCTGCCAGAGTAGATTATAAAAAGGAACATGCGCCACTTTTGTTTACTGCAGGTAGTATAGACAACATTATCCCCGCACATTTAAATTACCGTAATTATAAAAAATACGCAAAAAACAACTCCGTTCTGGCCTACAGGGAGTTTCAGGGGCGTAACCACTTTGTCCTGGGGCAAACAGACTGGAAAAATGATGCAGAGTATATTTTAAACTGGTTAAAAGCAACCTGAAATATTTCATTTTTTTGGCTAAATCTTTTGCATTTATCTTACATTTGCAGCAAAATGCTGTTGAAACCACTTTCCATATTGCTTTTATTCAGTTTGCTCACTGCAAACTGCAGCAATTTGTTTGTTTATCTCGGTTTTGAAGCCAATCAGAATTACATTGCCAAAGAACTTTGTATCAACAGGGATAAACCCCAGCTGCACTGTAATGGTAAATGTTATTTAATGAAAAAATTAAAGCAGGCACAGGAAAAAGAACAGAAACAGGAACGCCAGTCACAGAAAGTCCAGCTACAGGATGCACTGGTTACCCAAAAACTGGTTTGTATTTCCCCGGTTAAGCAGCTCAGATCTTCAAGAGCAGCAGAAATCCCTTTTGCCTTGCCAAGACATTCATCTGCCATATTTCATCCGCCACAGGAAAATTGACCCTTCTCTTCTGAGGCTGCAAACCTTTTTCCTGAAGAAGGGAAAAAAAATTCTACTATAGGCATCGCAAATTGCCGTACAGCTGTAATACTGTGCGTATATCGGTTCGTTGGCTTATAGGCTCAATATTTAATTTTCCTGGAATTATTATTTGTTCCCATTCATTTTATTTAAGGGATGGAGCAGGAATGGATAGATCAAATTTAATGATGAATTTATTTAGATACTTAATTTTATGTATAGGGCTGCTCATGCCTTTTTTGCATGGACATGCCCAGAACTTGCCTGTTAAAGGCCATATTTACGATTCCCAGACGCGTCAGCCGCTCGCCGGGGTGATTTTGTTTAGTGCAAACAATCAGCAACTTACAAAATCTGATGCCAGGGGATTTTTTGAAATAGCTGCTGTACAGCCCGACAATAAGATTAGGGCAGTGCTGGCCGGATATAAAACCCAGAGTATCAAAATTAATACGGCTGAAAATGAACTCAATGTACAACTGGAAGCCGATGGGCTCAGCTTAAACGAGGTCCGGATTGCCGGTTATAATAATGCAAACAAAACCAATAAGGAAACAGCCGGCGCAGTTGCATTGCTTACGGCTAAAGACATCAGTCGTGGCAGCGGCTTGTCTTTGCAACCTGCACTGAATGCCATTCCCGGTGTGCGTATGGACCAGAGTACGCTCTCTGAAGCCCGTATTTCCATCCGGGGCAATGGTGTCCGTGCAGCTTACGGTATCCGTAGTGTTAAAATTTACGTGAATGAAATTCCTGTTACCGAAGCCGATGGAACCACAAGGATTGAAGCCCTCGATGTCAACAGCATCGGCCGTGCCGAAATCATTAAAGGCCCGGCCTCCAGCATCTATGGTGCAGGTACCGCCGGGGTCATCAACTTTCAGCTGCAGCGTGCACCATATCAGGAGCAAAGCCTGGAAGCTTCTGGTTTGGCAGGCTCCTATGGTTTGCACCGTCTGGCAGCTACTTACAGGAGTGGCGGCGACAAGCTGAACAGTTATGTTTCTTATGGCTGGCAGGAATATGAGGGCTACAGAGCACACAGTAACGACATGCGCAGGTTCCTTACCGGAAATTTTCAGCTTTTTCCGAGCGATAAACGCATCATTACCCTGATGCTGAACAGGACCACCCAGCATTCCCAGATTCCGGGATCGCTCACTGCAGCCCAGGTCGCTGCTGATCCTTTACAGGCCAATGCAGCCAATCTGGATAAGCAGGCGGGCAGGTATCAGACCTGGACACGCATTGGATTAGGACAGCAATACCGTTTCAACGATCAGTTTTCCAATTCTACCAGTGTGTTTACGTATTTTTACGACCTGGACCACCCGCTGCCCTATGCCTACATCCGGAATTTTTACCAGAGCTACGGCGGCAGGACCCGCTTTACCTATGATCCCGGATTCAGCATTTTGCCCAGTAGGTTTACCCTGGGTGCCGAGTTTAATGAAGGCCTCACCAAAGGCACCCAGTATGTCAACAACCAGGGTAAGGAAGGCACAGTCAACGCGAATATAGACTATCAGAACAGACAGTATTCCCTTTTCTATCAGTCAGAAACCACACTGGCACCACAAACCACTTTAACATTGGGCTTAAGTTATAACAGTCTGCGTTACGATGTTAAAGATTACCTGAAGCAGAACCAAAGCGGTGTTAAAAAGTTCAATCCGCAGGCAACACCGAGAATTGCACTTAGCCATACATTTAGTGAGGCCTTAAGTCTGCATGCCAGTGTCAGCTCCGGCTTTTCCCCGCCATCCGGTTCAGAGATCAAAAATGTAGATGGTTCCATTAATCCGGTATTACAGGCCGAAAAAGCAATAAACTATGAGTTGAATGCAAAAGGTAACCTGTTGCAATCCAGGCTGGCGTACGACCTGGCCCTGTTTAAAATGGATATGAAGGGTGAACTGATCGCACAATCTGTACAACAGGGCATTACAGTTTACAACAATGCCGGAAAAACAAGCCACAATGGCGTAGAACTGGCCTTATCCTATCAGCTGCTAAAAGCCACTGATGAGGCAGAAATTATTAATCTGCGTCCTTTTGTGGCATTAACTTATTCAGATTTTAAGTTTAAAGATTACAAAACTTTAAATGCACAGGGAGAGGTTACGGCCAGCTATGACGGAAATAAATTAACAGGCATCGCACCCTGGGTAATGAATGCTGGTATAGATCTTGAAACCAGGACCGGGATTTATTTCTATGGAAATTATTTTTATAGCGACCGCCTTCCTTTAAATGACGGCAATACGGCTTATAATGCTGCGTACCAGGTTTTAAATGCAAAAATCGGCTATAAAAAACAACTCGGCAATTGTCTGGAACTGAATGTTTACGCAGGCCTGGATAATATTGGGAATAAAAACTACAGTTCTATTGTATCTTTAAATGCGATAGGCTATGGCGGGGCACAACCCCCATACTTTAACCCCTCCCCAAAAAGAAATGGTTATGGTGGTTTAAATCTAAAATACTTATTTTAACTGATGGAGATGAAGAAGAAAATAGCATTCCTGCTAATGGGTACGGTACTGTGTTTTAACGCCTGTACCCGGAAAACCAATATCCCCGAAGCACAGCTTCTAAATACAGGCGCTGCCGAAGCTGTTGCCCCTTATTTTACCAGAGACAACGAAGGCAATGCAGTGCTGTGCTGGACAGAAAAAGATAGTAAAAATTCCCTTTTCCGTTTAAAGTATGCCAGATACAATGTACAGGCCAGCCGGTTTGATCAGGCCATTACGGTTCCCGCTTCGGCGGGATGCAGTAATGCTGCCGAAAGTATGGCTAAGGTTGCATTTAAAGCAGATGGTACGGTACTGGCCATCTTTGGCAAACGCTTTCCAAATGAAAAGAATCCTTATGCAGGTGCCATATATTATAGCCTGTCAACAGATAAGGGAAACAACTGGTCCGAGGCCCGCTTCATACATACCGATACTGCTCATACTTATGGCCGGGGCTTTTTTGATGTGACTACGTTAAAGGATGGCGAACTTGGTGCCGTCTGGCTGGACGGACGTTTTGGAAAAAATATCAAAGGCTCGGCCTTGTTTTTTGCCCGTACAGCGCAGGGAAAAGGCTTTGAAACAGATACCTGTATCGATAAAGGAACCTGCGAGTGCTGCCGTACTGATATTTTTTCTGATGGGGCAGGGAACATCCACCTTGCTTACAGGAATATCAGTTTCCCTGCTGAACTTTCAGATCAGCAGGTGAGGGACATGGCTTACAAGTCCTCTGCCGATAATGGTAAAACCTTTAGTGCAGCTAAAACCATTAGTGCCGACAACTGGCAGCTCAACGGCTGTCCGCATTCCGGGCCATCGCTTGCGGTAAGTAAGGGCCTTGTGCATGCCGTATGGTTTACAGCTGGTGGCGGAGCAGGTTTATACCATACCTCTTCAGCAGGCCTGGGAGCTGATTTTCAAAGGCGTAACCTGATTACGGCTTCGGGCAGGCATCCACAGCTGATTGCCCTCGAAGGGGATAAGCTGGCTATGGTCTGTGAGGAAGCCCTGATTGCTGAACCTGAAAAACCAATGGAAATGAACCATTCACATGGTGGCATGAAAATGAACCATACAGCAGCTGGTCATGCAAAGATCCTGGTAAATATTTTAACAGCAGGCATACCGGAAAAAGCAATTGACGTTACCGATGGTGCAGCAGCCGATAACCATGCAGTTTTAACCCCTCTTAAAGATGGTTTGCTGATTGCCTGGGTAAGGGAAGGAAAATCCGGATCAAAAATATATTATACTCGCGTAGCATTAACAAAATAACAACATAAAGAGATGAAAAGAACAATAGGGATTTTACTGGTCATCCTGGCAGCAGCTGCCTGTAAGCTAGGTGTAGATTATAAGACCAAACGGGATGAAGTAATGAAATTTCATGATGTGGTCATGGCCGATCAGGGGGTAGTGGTAAACAACCAGATGAAACTGGATACCTTATTAAAGGATTTAAAAGGCTTGAAAGCTAAATTTCCTGAAATAGATACCACAGCAGAAAAAGCTACAATAACAGCTTTGATCGCTCAGCTTACCAAAGCAGAAGACAGCATGGACGATTGGATGCACAAATTTGAACCTGATGTAACCGGAAAATCAAATGAGGCAGCCATTCAGTATTTTAAAGACGAAATGGTAAAGATTGTTGCGGTCGACAGCCTTTACAAAAAGGAGATCAGATCCTCGGCTGCTTATCTAAGTAAATTCGGAAAGTAATGCGCAAGACATTCACCTGCATCATACTGCTGTCCTTAAGCTTGTATGGCTGTAAAGATAAAGCGCAGCAGCTCCCTTTCATGCAAATGGAAGTAGGCGAAAAGGTAATGGATGGTAAAACGGTAAAGGATACGGTTTTCCGGACCATTCCGCCTTTCAGGCTGCTAAACCAGGACAGTGCAGTGGTTACAGAAAATGATTTTAAAGGCTGTATTTACGTGGCCGATTTTTTCTTCACTTCCTGCCCAACCATTTGTCCAACCATGCACCGCAACCTGTTAAAGGTCTATAATAAGTACCTGGGTAACCCCCAGGTTAAACTGGCTTCGCATACCATCGATGTGAAATACGATACCCCATCCAGGATGAAAGCTTATGCCGCTAAACTGGGGGTAAAAGGAACCCAGTGGGAATATCTATGGGGCAGCAGGGATGAAATCTATGCCCTGGCCGAACGAAATTACCTGGTCTCCGCTCAAGAGGATAAAGCTGCGCCTGGTGGTTTTATCCATCAGGGCTACCTGGTACTGGTAGATAAAGAAAAACGCATCCGTGGTTTCTATGATGGCACACAGGATAAGGAAGTACAACAGCTGATGCTGGATATGGATATATTACTGGCCTCGTATTCCCAAAAGTAAGCAGTTGCAGCTTATACTTTACAATTTTCCAGCTGCTGCTCTGCCAGCAGCAGCTGCTTGTAAACTTCATGTACAGAAATGCTGCTCTGTTCTTTCAATACCGGCAGCAGCTGTTTGTAATAGCTGATACCCTGTTCCAGTTGTTCCTTAAACTTGGTAAAGTATTTTATTTTTTTAGTGTTCAGGTCGCTCAGCTGTGCTGAGATGTCTTTTTTCAGGTAATCGATGTAAAGGTTCAGTTCATTAATGAACAGGTTGGGGCGGTTTACGGTAGTCAGTAAATTTGTTTTTCCATAAATGTGCTGTACCATCTCCTTTAAACTGTATTTTCCAGAAAAATAAGCCAGGTTTGGTCCCGGACAAATACTGACCGCCTTGCTTTCCTTAGACTTTAGCATGCCGTTTTTTAAATATACAGCAGCACACAATCCTTCGCAAAGGCATACTTTTTCAGTTATGGCCTCAAACTGTTGCTGATATTCGGCTGCCGGTAAAGCCTGGTTTTCAAGTTCTTTAAGTTTTAAATGCTGATATTCCCTGGATGCCGTGCAGATCGGTAATGCTGTAAATTCCGTGTTCGTACATAAAAATTTCTTGGTACAGGGGCTTCCCGGTCGCCCTTTTGTAATCCGATCCAGCCGCTGTTGTTCCATACTGCTTTGCTTAAAACTGTTAAATAGGACGCCCAAGGGCGATGAATTGCTCAGGTAAAAATCTTCCTGTTCTGCATTAACAAGTGCTTCCAGGGTATCATCATCTACATTTGTAGCTTCCGGCACCAGTAAAAAGGGGCTGCCCCATCCTGCAGCATCCAGCTGGTAATAATTCAGCAGAAACCGGTGCTCCTCGGCCGTACCAATACCACCCTGGGCAGTAATCCGCTGCAAAGGTTTTGAGGGGACAGCCCTGTGTTTTGCAGTAAGGGCCATACCGTATACCTCATACAGCTCCTCCAGCAATGCGCTGCGTTTCTCCTTAAACTCTTCCAATATCGGCCCCAGTAAAAAACCTTCGGTAGCAAAAGCATGGCCCCCGCAGTTCAGCCCCGATTCAACCCTGAATTCGCTTACCCATAAGCCCTTTTTGGCCAGTAACTTAGCCTGAATCGTGGCCGAACGGAAATCACTTACTTTAAGGATGATCTGCTTATTGATCGTTCCCGAGGCATCCGGATAAAAATCTGTGCATTGCTCCATATAGCTATATAGCCTGGGGTTCAGTCCTGCAGAAATAATTACGGCAGCATTAAGCCGGCTATTGGCAAAACCCCGCATGGCAGCCAGGGCATCAGTATAGGCATCGCCAAGGTATTCGTCCTGGCCGTTGTAATTGGCTTTGTCCACCTTCGACATGATGTTTACATCAATTGAACCGGGGCTCATCTTTTGCTTTAAAGCAAAAAGTGCAGTCGCTCTGGCTGCAGGATCTGTCATTTTCAGCATTTCAGTATATTCCAGCTTTAAAACCGAATCGTCGGGCAGCAGTTCAAAGTAGGTATGAAAATCTCCGGCCGGCTCATCCGCTTTGCCCAGCATCGCTTCAAACTGCCCCTTCACCAGCTTGTCCAGCAGGTTCAAATAAGCGGTTATCCTTAAGGCCCGGCAGTCGGTTTCCTTTTTGGCAATAAGCGTATAATCTTCCTGCTGTGCTGCCGAATGAAACTTGCGCATGCGCTCGGTCAGCTCATCATCTACAATGGAAACAACAGAAGAAATTCCATACCTGGCTACTTTTAGAGGCGTATCTATAGAATAACCCAGGCCAAGAACAGGAATGTGAAAAGTATGGTACATGGAATCAGTGTAAGGTTCAGCTGCAAAATAGCAGACTATTTTCAGGTTAAAATATGATGGTCATCACTTTTAAATATGACTGATGCCATAAATCATAGCTGCTCAGAATTTATATATTTGTAAACCATCAAAAAACATAATTTTTATTGATGAAGATCAGTTATGGAGCAAGTCCGATTATTAGAAGCCATTATTGAAACGGCCATTGATGGTATCATTACCATCGACAACAGGGGGCATATCGAAAGCCTTAACCCTGCTGCGCTTAAACTTTTTGGTTATACCCTGGAAGAAGTGAAAGGCCGGAACATCAATATGCTGATGCCCGAACCGGATAAAAGCGGCCACGATGGTTATCTGCACAGGTACCAGACTACTCGTGAAAAACGTATCATTGGCAAAGGACGTGAAGTAAGGGGGCTGAGAAAAAATGGAAGCACTTTTCCTTTTCGTCTGGCCGTAAGTGAGGTGCAATACGACGACCGGATCATTTATACAGGTTTTATACATGATCTTTCCAAAGAAAAAGAAGCCGAAGAACGCCTGCGTGAATATGCGGCCGAACTGGAAGAACTGGTAGAAGAACGGACCAAATCCTTAAGAAAAACAGTGCGGGCCCTAAGCGAAGCCAAAGAAGAGGTGAGCCTCTCACTGGAAAAAGAAAAAGAGCTGAACCAGATGAAAAGCAGGTTTGTATCTATGGCCTCTCATGAATTCAGGACACCACTGAGCTCTGTACAGCTTTCTTCTTCTCTTATTGAAAAATATGCCCAGCCCTTTAACAACAAGAACATCATCAAGCATGTGGGTAAAATCAAAAATGCAGTAGGAAATTTAACGACCATTCTAAATGATTTTTTATCGCTCGAAAGGCTGGAGGCCGGTATCGTTGAACCGGCTTTTATTTCTTTTGACCTGGTCAAACTGGCAGAAGAAGTAACGGAAGAGATGCAGATGATCGCCAAACAGGAACAGCACATCATTTATCAGCATACGGGACTGGAAAGTGTGACCGAGCTCGATCAGAACCTGATCAGGAACTGTATGATCAACCTGATCTCCAATTCCATCAAATATTCCGGTGAACATACCTTTATAGAATTTAATACAGAGATCAACGAACATGAATGTACCATCATGGTAAAAGACAATGGTATCGGTATCCCCGAAGCTGACCAGAAACATCTGTTCCAGCCTTTTTTCAGGGCAAACAATACAGGAAATATCCCCGGTACGGGCCTGGGCTTAAATATTGTACTCCGGTACGCCACACTTATGAACGGCAGGCTCCATTTCGAAAGTGTCGTCAATAAAGAAACCACCTTTAAACTTTCCTTTAACAGATGAAGAGAACACGCATACTGATTATTGAAGATAATGAAGACATCAGAGAGAGTACCGCTGAAATACTTGAACTGGCCAATTACGAGGTTTTACAGGCCCATAATGGAAAAGTAGGAATGGAACTGGCCGCAAAACACCTGCCAGACCTGGTGCTTTGCGACATCATGATGCCCGAACTGGATGGTTATGGTGTATTATACCTCTTAAATAAAAACCCTAAAACTGCAGCAACCCCCTTTATTTTTTTAACCGCAAAAGCAGAACGGATCGACATGCGCAAAGGTATGGAAATGGGAGCAGATGATTACCTGACCAAACCTTTTGACGATGTAGAACTGCTGAACGCCATTGAAAGCAGGCTCAGTAAAAAAGACAAACAGGAACTGTTTTACAGCCAATCGCTCGACAAACTCAGTACCTTGCTCGGAAGCAATTCGGGCATGGCCGAACTCCAGAAAATGATAGCCGACCGCAAAGTGCGGAATGTGAAGAAAAAACAGGTGATCTATTATGAAGGCGACGCTGTTCAGGGTATTTACCTGGTACTGACCGGAAAGGTCAAAACCATTAAGCTGAGTGAGGATGGCCGTGAACTGCTTACAGGACTCTATAACGCAGAAGAATATTTTGGTATCCCTGCACTTTTAGGGCACGAACCTTATGCCGAAACAGCCGAGGCCCTGGAAGATACCACCGTATGCCTGTTGCCAAAAGAAATGGTAGAAGCATTGCTGAATAAATACCCTGATGTGGCCAAAGAATTTATCCGCATCCTCTCCAATAACCTGCGCAGCAAGGAAGAACAACTGTTACAGCTGGCTTACCATTCCGTAAGAAAAAGGATGGCCGAAGTGCTGATCCGCTTATGCAAACAGGAAAAGTCTGGTGCTGTTTTGAATTTAAAAATATCCAGGGATAACCTGGCCGCTATGGCTGGTATGGCCACGGAAACCGTAAGCCGTATCCTGAGCGATTTCAGGGACGAGGGCCTGATAGAAAAGAAAGGCAGCCAGATCATTGTCACCGATGAACTGAAACTCCAACAGATGAAAAACTGATCAACATCACATTTCTCTCTGATTCACCTCATTCTTTGAGCGCTGCAGGACTGTTAATTTTGATTATTCAATAATCAGATTTGCATGAAAGTAGTTGCGTACAGTATAAAGTCATTCGAAAAAGAACCCCTGGCAATTGCCAATCATAAAAAACACGAGATCACGCTGATCTCTAATGTGCTCAGTACCGATACCGTAAGTTATGCTGCAGGAAAGGAAGCTGTAATTGTGTTTGAAGATGACATCGTCTCTGCAGATGTCATCGGCAAACTGGCCGATCTGGGGGTAAAATACATTGCCACACGTTCTGTTTCAACGGCGCATATAGACCAGGATGCAGCAGCCAAAAGGGCCATGCGCATTGCCAGTGTGCCGGTTACTGCACTTCATAGGCTTAGTAATTCCGAATTGCCGATGGCATTGGCAGAAGAAACCATTATAAATCTTGATAAATGGCAGCAAAAACGCTGTCTGGGCCAGGCTTGCGTTTGTTCAAAAGCCTGCGATAAAGTTAAACCAACTGCTTCTGCTCATCATAGCGCTCATACCCATGAACACTAATATTATCAGACAAAAATACCATATTGCCGCCCCCCGTTACACCAGTTATCCTACAGTACCTTATTGGAACGAAGATAATTTTAATGCCGATGAATGGTGCAGCGCTGTTGTGGGCTCATTCGATGAAAGCAATCAAAAGGATGGCATCAGCTTATACATCCACCTACCTTTTTGCGAAAGCCTGTGTACCTATTGTGGCTGCAACACCAGGATCACAAAGAACCACCAGGTAGAAAAACCTTATGTCGATACCCTCTTAAAAGAATGGCAGCTTTATTTAAAACAGTTTAAAACCAAACCGCTCATCAGGGAATTACATCTCGGAGGAGGTACACCAACTTTTTTTAATGCCCAAAACCTCGAATTTTTAATTAAGGGTATATTGAAGGATGCTGTTGTGCATAAAGATGCGGCATTTAGCTTTGAAGCGCATCCGGCAAATACAACAACCGAACATCTGATCACCTTAAACCAGCTGGGCTTCACCAGGCTGAGTCTTGGTATCCAGGATTTTGACCCAAGGGTACAACTGATCATCAACAGGGTACAAACGGTAGAGCAGGTAGAACAAATCTCCCGGAAGGCACGCGAAAATGGCTATAAGTCTCTTAATTACGACCTGATCTATGGCTTGCCGCATCAAAGCTTTTCAGGCCTTGCCGATACCATTGAAGAGGTATTGAGGTTAAGACCGGACCGGATTGCCTTCTACAGCTATGCCCATGTGCCCTGGGTTAAACCAGGTCAGCGCCGTTATACAGAAAGTGATTTGCCCGCTCCTGAATCTAAAGAAGAGTTGTATAAGCTGGGCCGCAAACTCCTCAAAGAAGGTGGCTATACTGAAATCGGAATGGACCATTTTACTTTGACAACGGATAGCCTGTACGAAGCGGATCAAAAGGGCAGTCTGCACCGCAATTTTATGGGCTATACAGACCAGTACAGCCGGTTAACCATAGGCCTGGGGGTATCTGCGATCAGCGACAGCTGGAATGCCTTTGCCCAGAATGTAAAGACTGTCGAAACCTATACCGATATGGTAAACAAGGGATTGTTCCCGGTATTTAAAGGGCACCTCTTAACTGAAACGGATCTGCTGATCCGCAAACATATTCTGAACATCATCTGCCGCGGGTATACTTCATGGACTTTGGCAGAAGAAGAAAATGAGGCCCTGGCAGAGGGACTGATCAGAATGCGCTGGCTCGCTCAGGACGGGTTAGTGTTTTTATCGGCCGGTGAATTGCGTGTCACCGGATTTGGTAAACGTTTCCTGAGAAATATATGTATGACGCTGGATGCCCGGTTGTGGGAAAAACAACCTGAAAAGCAGGTATTCAGTATGGCAGATTAATGCTCCACTCGCGGGCCGGTTACAAAACCGGCCTGTTTTATTTACAGTTGCTGATGCCGGGCTGCAGGGGCGGCGGACTCACATAAGGAATGTCGAGCGACAGGCCCCTCAGTATAAACCACAGTCCTATACACAACATCAGATAAGGCACTACCCGGTTAATTTTTTTCCTGAATACCGTACCGGTAAAACCTAAGCCCAGCGTAGCGATGAACATCAGGGGCAGCGTACCCAAACCAAACCAGAACATATAGCTTACCGCATCTGCTATGCCCTTGGTATTTAATGCTCCCGCAAGGGCCAGGTAAACAAAACCGCAAGGTAAAAAACCATTGATAAAACCAATGATCAAGTGATTGGCCTTATGTTTTAACGCATAATTAAAAGCCCTGTTAAAGGGGCCAAGCATAAAAGACGATTGTGTGTTGAACAAACTGAACTTAAATAGTCTGGAACAGGCAGCCACCACAATCAGTACCCCGCTTAAAATGCTGATGCCCTGCTGAAAGCCGGCCAGCCAGATCTGCTGGCCAATCAGTCCAACAATTACCCCCAGGGTACAATAAGCTGCAATGCGCCCAAACTGGTAAACCAGCTTATCCGCTACCAGGAAAAGGCCGCCCTTTTTTAAAGAAGGAACAGCAAAAGCCAGCGGACCACACATGCCTATGCAATGCACACTGCCCAGCAGTCCAATCATAAAGGCAAGTTTCTCTGTACTCATAACACCGTAATTTCCTGTTCATTTAAATAGGCCTTGCCATCCGTCATCCAGCTCAATATAATTTTCCAGCGGCCTTTGCTTATTCCTTTCAAGGATAGTTTTACCTGGTTAGCCCCATCTGTTTTTATGGCTGTCTTTTTATCCATCCGCTGATCGGAATTCCTGATCAGTTTCAGTTCACCTTGCGCAGCTGCCTTAAAAGTGATCCGCATTTCATCTGACAGTACGGTGATCTCCGGTGCTGCATCATCTGTTTTTACCTGTTCCTTGCGGTTGTAATCTTTATCGTATTCCAGCCCTTTTTCATAATAGTCCTTATCTACCAGCGCATCGTCTTTGCTGTTAAACATCAGGATACCCAGCACTATAATAAAACTCATAAAGCAAAGCATCCCGATCACTAATTTTGTTCCCCAGTTCATTGTCTTAATTGTTTGGTGGTGCAATAAAGGTGGTTTCAAAGCGGTCCAATACCTTACCATCCTCTGATACCAGTTTAAACACCATTTCTGATTTATATTGATCAATTTCTTTTTGTGGTAAAATGACAAAAAAAGTCAGCTTCACTACACCTCCGTAAACAATACTGTCCTGTTGCTGAATGTACTGGATTTTAGCACCAGGACGATCAGCGAGCAGGTTAAAGCGGATGGTGGTATTGGTTTTATTGATCAGCTCTGCATTGTATAAATTGCTTACGGTCTTGTCTTTATCTCTTAGCTGGTACAGTGTTCCTCCGGCCCTTAAGATCGTAGTTTTTACAGCGCTTCGTGTAACCAGCAAGTAAGACAAGACGCCGGTTAAGATGAATAAAACAACAGCATAAGCATAAATGCGTCTGTTGACCTGAAAGGGCTTTTTGCTGCGGATCTCTTCTTCTGATTTAAAGCCGATCAGCCTGGCAGGACGGCCAATCTTCTCCATCACCATATCGCAGGCGTCAATACAGGCCGTACAGTTCACACATTCCATTTGCGTACCATTGCGGATGTCTATTCCTGTAGGGCAAACATCCACACATAACTTACAGTCTATACAATCCCCGTTCTGGTTTTCCTGTTCTTTTACCCGCTTTGCCCTGGGTTCCCCACGCAGATCGTCATAAGCCACAATAATGCTCTGGTTGTCCAGCAATACACCTTGTAAGCGGCCATAGGGACAGGCAACGGTACATACCAGTTCCCGCATTTTCGAAAATACCAGGTAAAACACCAGGGTAAAAACGCAAATGGAAATAAAGCCCGAAAGGTGTAAAGCAACCGGTTCTGTCATGATCTTTATCAGTGCAGCCGAACCGATCAGGTAAGCCAGGAAGATATTGGCAATAAAGAAGGAAATACAGAGGTAGATGCTATGTTTTAAGGCCTTTTTAAAAAGTTTTTCCCGCGTAAGCGGATCATCATCCAGCTTTTTTCGCTTCAGCTGGTCGCCCTCTATCCAGATCTCAATTTTGCGGAACACCATTTCCAGAAATATGGTCTGCGGACAGGCCCAGCCGCAAAATACACGGCCAAATACCACCGTAAACACCACAATAAATACCATAAAGGTCAGCAGGGCCAGCACAAACAGGTAAAAATCATGGGGCCAGAAAACCACTCCGAAAAACACAAATTTCCGCTCCAGCACATTTAGCAATACCAGTTGCTCCCCGTTCAGCTTTAAAAATGGGGCAGCAAACAGCAGGGCCAGAAAAAAGTAACTGAGCCATGATCTGTATTGGTATAATTTTCCCTTAACAACACGTGGATAGATCCATTTGCGCTTTTTTCCATCGTCCGTTAAGGTGGAGATCTGGTCTCTGAAATGACTGGGGGCCTGCGACATCTTATTCTTCTTTTTTGCCCTGAGGTGCTTTTGCACCTGCCGGGTTACTGCCTTTCAGTGACAATATGTAACTGGCAATGTCCGAGATCTGTTTGGGTTTCAGCTGCTTCTCCCAGGCTATCATCCCTTTTTCCGGTACACCGTATTTAATGGTCTTAAAAATTTCCTTCACCTTCCCGCCATGCAGCCAGTAATCGTCCGTAAGGTTTGGCCCAACAGCGCCTTCTGCATGTTCGCCATGGCAGGGGCTGCATGCTGTTTTGAACAGTGCCCCGCCAGCCTGCAGCACCGCTTTATCGGTACTTTGCGCTACATTGCTCTCGTTAATTTTATTGGCAGTACCGGCGCCGGGTTTCTGTAGATAAGCAATGTGTTCATCTTCAGCCTGCTGCAGTTCGGCTGCATATTCCTGCTCCTGCGATTTGCCCCAGCCAATTACATGGTAATTGACCATATAGGCAATGGCAAAAAAGATGGTTCCATAAAACAGCACCATAAACCAGGCAGGGGTAGGGTTGTCCAGTTCGGCTATGCCGTCAAACTCATGCTCCATCACCAGTTCTTTTTCTTCTGAGAGGGGCTTCAGACCAAGTAATTTTGTCCAGATACTGCTTTTCTCCGGCTTTTCCATTTGTAGGCCTTCCTGCTCCAGTCTGTACTGCTCTTTTTCCTCAGCTGTTGCCAGGCGGGAGGGGTGTAAACTTTGCTGTATATAGATTTTGATTACCTTCAAAACCAGTACCGAAACCACCAGTATACTTACCGAAACAAACAGTAAGGCCCAAATTAAAATATCACTCATTTTACATCATCTTTTAATGGAAGTTCACTCATGTATTTTACCTCATCTTTTTTCATGGTGGCCAGCAAAATGGCTACGCCGATAAAAAAGAGCAGGAAGATGGCCAGAGAGGTGATCAGGTAGCCCTGGTTTCCGGTAGCCTGATCTAAAAATTGCTTAAACATATGCTTCTCGTTTTAATGTTTTACTTTGCTTTAATGTCTGTTCCCAATCGCTGTAAATAGGCAATCAGGGCAATGATCTCCTTATCGCTCTTTACTTTGATGTTGTTTTTCTGCAGGTCATCTGCAATTGCCCTGGCCTGTGCGTCCAGGTCCCGGTTCGCCCTGTTTTCATAGCCGGCTTCGTAAGGCACACCCAATGTCCGCATGGCATTGATCTTGCTGCGGGTAGTGCTCGTATCCAGGCTTTGGGTTACCAGCCATTCGTATGGCGGCATGATACTGCCGGGCGACATGGTCTGCGGGTCCATCATGTGGTTAAAATGCCATGCATTTCCGTATTTTCCACCCTCACGCTGCAAATCAGGGCCCGTGCGTTTGGAACCCCATAAATGCGGGTGGTCGTACACAAATTCCCCGGCCTTGCTGTACTCCCCATACCGTTCTGTTTCTGAACGGAAAGGACGGATCATCTGCGAATGGCAGCTTACACAGCCTTCTTTGATGTAAAGGTCCCTGCCCTGTAATTCAAGTGGGGTATAAGGTTTTACACTGCTGATGGTAGGGATATTGGATTTGATGGTAAAAGTGGGCATCATTTCTACCATACCTCCAATCAGGATCACAACCAGCGAAAGCACTAAAAATACCATTGGTTTGCGCTCCAGCATACGGTGCAGTTTTTTGTCAGAGCCCTGCGGCTGGTAGTTTTCGGGCAGGGCAGGGGCCTCGGCCGGTTCATTGGCCAGCAGTTTACCTGTACCTACCGTTTTGATCAGGTTATAGGTCATCACAATCACACCAATCAGGTATAAACCGCCACCTATGGCCCTCAATACGTACATCGGCAAGATCTGCAGTACGGTTTCCAGAAAATTTGGGTACCTCAGCATACCTTCTTCTGTAAACTCTTTCCACATCAGTCCTTGTGTAAACCCGGCAAAATACAGGGGCACGGCATAAAAAATAATGCCCAGCGTACCGATCCAGAAATGGAAGGAAGCCAGCTTTTTGGAATACAGGGAAGTCCGGTAGATCCTTGGGATCAGCCAGTACAAAATGCCGAAGGTAAGAAAGCCATTCCAGCCCAGTGCGCCAACATGTACATGCGCAACAATCCAGTCGGTATAATGTGCAATGGCATTGATCTGTTTTAAGGCCAGCATCGGACCTTCAAAAGTAGCCATACCATAAGCGGTTATGCCCACTACCATAAATTTGAGCGTCGCGTCTTCCCGTACCTTGTCCCATGCACCACGCAGGGTAAGCAGGCCATTGATCATCCCGCCCCAGCTTGGTGCAATGAGCATAACAGAAAAGGCCACACCCAGCGATTGTGCCCAGCCCGGAAGGGAAGTATACAACAGGTGGTGCGGACCGGCCCAGATGTAAATGAAAATGAGCGACCAGAAATGCAGGATACTCAGTTTATAGGAATATATCGGCCTTTGGGCCATTTTAGGCAGGAAATAATACATCATGCCCAGGTAGGGTGTAGTTAAAAAGAAAGCAACAGCATTGTGGCCATACCACCATTGTACCAGTGCATCCTGTACACCTGCATACAGGTAATAGCTTTTAAAAGCCGATACAGGCAGCTCAAATGAGTTTACAATGTGCAGTACAGCTACGGTAACAAAGGTGGCAATGTAAAACCAGATGGCCACATACATGTGTTTTTCGCGGCGCTTAATAATGGTTCCGAACATATTTACGCCAAATACCACCCATATCAGGGTAATCGCAATGTCTATGGGCCATTCCAGTTCGGCATATTCATGTGAGGAGGTTAAACCCAAGGGAAGTGTAATTACAGCCGAAATAATGATGAGCTGCCAGCCCCAGAAATGTATTTTACTGAGCACATCACTAAACATGCGCGCTTTCAGCAATCGCTGTAAAGAATAATAAACGCCCATAAATATGGCATTTCCTACAAAGGCGAAAATGACCGCGTTGGTGTGCAGCGGACGGATACGCCCAAACGTAGTGTACTGTGATCCCATATTTAACGCAGGCTTAAACAACTGCATGGCAATGAGCAATCCTACCGTCATGCCGATAATGCCCCATGCTATGGTGGCGATGGCAAAGTTTCTGACGATCTTGTTGTCGTAGTAAAATTTTTCAGTCATGTTAAAATAATGAATGTTTATGGATGTAAAATTACCGGGCATCCCGGGGGTATGGAATGATAACTGTTCAGCTTAAAAGTGATCTTCATCAGGTTTTTCCGCTTTTTTGATCTCTACCGGTTCGTCATCAAAAAGGATGCGCACACCAGGTGTATAGGTGTCGTCATGCTGCCCGGTCTTGCTGGCCCAAAAAAAAGCTGCCAGAAATACAAGTGCCAGTAAAATGCTGCAGCCAATCAGAAAGTAGATCATGTTCATAACAATTTGTTTTTACGGGCGTACAGCCTTGCCGCTATACTGGTGAATAAAATAATGGTTACGGTACTTATGGGCATCAATATGGCTGCAAAAAGCGGCGAGAGCAGTCCCTGCACCGCAAAGTACAGGCCCACTATATTGTATACCAGGGAGATCCCAAAGCTGATGTGGATAATTTTTACCGCATCTTTAGCCTGCTTCATAAACTGAGGAAGCTTGTGGAAGGCAGCACCGTCAAGTATAGCATCACAATCCGGGGAGAAATTATTGATGTTGTCGGTAACTGCCACACCCACATTGCTTTGTCTCAATGCGCCGGCATCGTTTAAACCATCTCCCAGCATCAACACCTTTTTGTCCTGGTTTTGGAGCTTTGTAATGTAATCCAGCTTGTTTTGCGGACTTTGTCTGAACTGCAGCTGACTTGCATTCGGGAAAAAGGGGATAAGCGTCTGTTTGTCATGGTCCTGGTCGCCCGACAACAGATGCAGGTCGGCATATTTTCCAAGCTTAAAAGTCAGGTCTTTGAACCCTGCACGCCATTGCTGTTCAAAAACAACATAGCCCAGGTATTCGGCATCAATCATCAGGTGTATATTGCTGCGCATCGGAGAGTCGATCAGCGGCAAACCAATAAAAGCGGAACTTCCCAATTTCACTTCATGTCCATTGATCCGTCCGCTAATCCCTCTTCCAATTTTTTCTACATAGTCATCTACAGCGTAAACTTTGTGTTTATGCAGTACTTTTACCAGCTCGCGACTCAGGGGATGGCCCGAATTGCTGGCCAGGTCGTTCAGCAACTGTTTCTGTTCATCCGTAATGCGGCCATGAAAACTAAATCCCGAGGCTGCCGGATTGGTAATGGTGCCTGTCTTGTCAAATACAAAAGTGTCTATACGTGCCAGCTCTTCCACCACAGCGGTACTTTTCAGGTAAAACCTGTTTTTGTCAAATATGCTCAATACGGCTGCAAGGGTAAAGGGCGAGCTCAGTGCCAGTGCACAGGGACAGGCAATGATCAGTACTGCTGTAAATGAAGCCACCGCTCGGCTGGTATCGCCCGCAAGCCCCCAGAAGGCTGCCGAACTGAAAGCGATCAGCAACAATACCAGGCTGAAATACTTGCTGGCCGTCTGGCTAAAAGTTTTAATAGGGTCTTTTGGGGTATAAAAAGCAGTATTGTTCCAAAGCCGGGTCAGGTAGCTCTGCGAAACGGGTTTAACCACTTCAAGTTCTATGGCACCCGATAGCTGCCGGCCACCTGCATAGAATATTTCTCCATAAACTTTTTTTACGGGTGCAGACTCTCCGGTAACAAAACTGAAGTCGATCTCGGCCGCACCCTTCAATAAAATGGCATCTGCCGGGATAAT
The DNA here is from genome assembly GCF_000023825.1 of Pedobacter heparinus DSM 2366. Lineage (NCBI taxonomy): Bacteria > Pseudomonadati > Bacteroidota > Sphingobacteriia > Sphingobacteriales > Sphingobacteriaceae > Pedobacter > Pedobacter heparinus. The sequence goes on along the minus strand of NC_013061.1, from coordinate 2,881,711 downwards.
TTCGTTGCTCCTGATCAGGATCCTGTGGCCCGGGGCCAGCTCATTCAGGGGTATAGGTTTTTCTTTTCCCGCTGTGATCAGGGTTACGGCAACCGGAAAGTAGGAGCGGTAGTCACGTTCAAAAGAAAGGTGATGGTAAGTGCGCTGTTGCATCCATTTTCCAATCAGGAGAAAGAACACCAGTCCGCATAAAGTATCCACAAATCCTGCGCCTGTACGGTTTATGATCTCCGCCGCAGAGCGGATGAACATGACAGCAATGCCCAGGGCAAGGGGAAAATCCAGATTCAAAACCCCGTTTTTAAGGTTATAATATGCTGAACTGAAATAATCTCTGCCACAGTAAAATACTACTGGCAGGGCAAAGACCAGGTTTAGCCAGCCAAAAAAAGACTTAAACTGCTGCTCCAGATCAGACAGTCCAAAATACTCCGGAAAACTGAGCAGCATTACATTGCCGAAACAAAAACCTGCAAGGGCAATTTTGCCCAACAGCTTTCTTTCCGAAAAATCAGTCTGCTGCTTTTTTACCACATCCTGTAAACTGATCAGCGGCTCATAGCCAATGGCAGCAAGGGTTTCAACCAGGGCCCTCAATGTGGTTTCCTGATTTTTGAAGGTTACTGCCACCTGTTTTTTCAGAAAGTCGATTCTCGACTGTACAATTGCCGGGTTTATCCTGTGCAGGTTTTCCAGTAACCAGATACAGGAACTGCAATGTACCGCAGGAACATATAGCGTGATCACTGTAATTTTTTCATCTGTATAATCAATCAGGTCAGCCACAATCCCCGGCTCGTCCAGATATTCAAAATGACCGGTCTGTACCTTTTGCGTTTGGCCCGGTACATCGTTATAGGCATAATAATTGCACAGGTTATGGGCCGACAGGAGCTGGTATACACCCTTGCAGCCCACACAGCAAAAGTTTCTGTCATCAAGTGTATAAGGGTTCGAAGGTAAATCTTCACCGCAGTGGTAGCATTGGGTATCGGTGGCAATGGTCTTCTGTTCAAACATGATCCATATCAATATTGTCCAAAGTTCGGTTTGCAGGGTGGTACAGAATATGATCCTGGTCAGGAACTGATGTGATATAAATCATAATGAGCATTCTGTTTGATTATTTTGGATGACCAATTAAAACCCGCATATTTATAGCATGAACCGATGCCGGCTTTCAATGCCTGGTTCAGGTTCTGATAAAAACATAAAAGAGATGCAGTACCGGGAAATATTAGATCAGCTTCGTACCCATGTTGCAAGCCTGTTCCATGCGCACAATGATGCGCGTTTTATTTATCATAACCTGCACCATACCGAGCAGGTAGTAGAAAATACGGTTAAAATTGCCAGCCATTACCAGTTGTCAGATCAGGATTTCTTTATAGTAACGGCCGCCAGCTGGTTTCACGATCTGGGCTATTTGTTCGATTGCCGTCAGCATGAGGCCCGCGGAGAAATCATGGCAGCCGAATTTTTAACCGGTAAAGGGGTAAATCCTGAGATCATTGCTCAGGTCAGCGGCTGTATCCTGGCCACAAGGATGCCCCAAAATCCGGTCGGACTGCTGCAACAGATCGTTTGTGATGCCGACCTCTTTCATCTGGGCAGCGACAGCTTTAAAGAACGGAATAAGCTGATGCGCAGGGAAGCCAGTGCATTTTGCAATAAAGAAATTGATAAAACGGAGTGGAGGGTTAAAACCATAGCCCTGTTCAAAGCACATCATTACCATACAGATTTTTGCCGTCAGCTGCTCGACGCCAAAAAAGCACAAAACCTTGCCGAAATGGAACATAAGCTCACTCATCCAGCCCCATTGGAAACTACAGCAATTGTAAAAAAAGAAAAAAAGAAAAAGAGCGACAGGCCGGAGCGGGGTGTCGAAACCATGTTCAGGATCTCCTCCACCAATCACCAGCGTTTAAGTGATATGGCCGACAACAAGGCGCACATCATGATCTCGACCAATTCCATTATTCTTTCTGTCATCCTCAGCCTGTTGCTGCGCAAACTGGAAGACAATCCACACCTCATTATTCCTACACTGCTGCTGCTTATCGTATGCGTGGTTACCATGGTGTTCTCCATCCTGGCTACCAGGCCATCTATTCCGGAAGGGATATTTACACCTGAGGACATCAGGGAGAAAAGGGTAAACCTGCTTTTCTTTGGTAATTTCTACCGCATGAGCCTGCCCGATTATCAGGAAGGGATGCTTAAAATGATGGAAGACCGCGATTTTCTTTATGGCAGTTTAATCAAGGATGTATATGCACAGGGCGTAGTATTGGGGCGTAAATACCGCTTGCTAAGAATTGCCTATAGTGTTTTCATGTTTGGTATTGTAGCCGCTGTACTGGCATTTATTGTGGCTTCTGGCTGGGTAACTATGTAATTACCTGATGGAAAAGGCCGTTTTTTATAACCGGGATCTGAGCTGGCTCAGCTTTAACAGACGGGTGCTGATGGAGGCTGCAAAAGCCAGTGTGCCCTTACTGGAACGTATTAAATTCCTTTCTATTTATTCTTCCAACCTGGATGAGTTTTACAGGGTAAGGATCCCTGTTTTAATGGCCTTAAGTGAACATGGATCAATAGCCGGTGAAACAGATCATTTTACATTGGCCAAAGCCGAGATCAATGAACAGCAACAGCAGTTTGGGGCCATCATCAGGGAGCAGATCCTTCCCGAACTGGAAAGAAACAGCATTTACTGGATTTACAACCAGCCCATCCCCGAAAGCATCTCGGCCAAAGTTGCCCATGTCTTTTTTACGGAAGTACTGGCATATATTTACCCTGTTTGTATTGATAACGACCTTACAGATTTTTTTGCAGAGAACAATAAACTCTACCAGCTGGTTGTTCTGGAAGACAAAACTGGCAAAGAACGCCTGGAACTGATCAGCATCCCCTCAGAAACACTGCCCCGCTTATATGCCATTAAAACAGCTGAAGCCAGGTACATTGTTTTTCTGGAGGATATCCTTAAACACAATATTGCCTATCTGTTTCCGGATGATGTGATTAAAGGTGTTTTTAACCTGAAGATCACCCGCGACGCGGAACTGAAAATTGAGAGCGGAAATAAGGAAGACCTTACTGAAGCCCTGGAACGTCAGCTGGAAACCCGCGATTTTGGCTTTGCCACCCGTTTTTTATGTGAACCGGGAATTCCGCTCCGAAACCTGTACAGGGTCATTTATGCCCTAAAACTGCATAAGGCCGAAGTGGTAGAAGGCGGAACTTACCATAACCTGAAAGACCTCAGCAGTTTTCCCCTTATGGGAGCGGAGTTCAGCTATCCCAAATGGCCCGCTTCAGATTCCCTTATACTGGCCGAAAATGAGACCCTTTTCAACCTCATCTTAAAAAAAGACATCCTGATCAATGTTCCTTACCAAAGCTACGACCCCGTACTCCGCTTTTTTAATGAGGCCGCAAACGATATTTATACCAAAGAAATTTATACCACCCTTTACCGCGTGGCCAGCAATTCCAGAATTGTAAGTGCCCTGATGACCGCTGCCCGGAACGGGAAAAAAGTAGTGGCCCTGGTTGAACTGAAGGCCCGGTTTGATGAAGCAAATAACATCAAATGGGCCAAACAGATGAAAGCCGCAGGGGTTAAAATCATTTACAGCAGTATAGACCTTAAGGTACATGCTAAGGTAGCCCTTGTAAAAAGGCAGGTTACAGCAGAAACACAATACCTGGGCCTTTTAGCTACCGGAAACCTGAATGAAAATACCGCCAGGTTTTATACGGACCAGATCCTGCTTACCGCGCATCAGCCTATGCTGAAAGAACTGGAAGCCCTTTTCGGCTTTTTAAGCAAAAGTAAAAAAGCCCCCTCTCCAGAGGATATGATCAGTTTTGAACACCTGCTGGTGGCCCAGTTTAACCTACAGCAAAGGTTTCTGGACCTGATCGAAAGGGAGATCCTGAATGCTAAAAATGGCCTGAAGTCGGGCATCATCATAAAATTAAACAACCTGGAAGAGCGTACGCTGATCACAAAATTATATGAGGCTTCAGCGGCCGGTGTACCTGTAAAATTGATCGTAAGAGGTATCTGCTGCCTCATCCCGGGTATAGCGGGCCTGAGTGATAACATCAGCGTAACGCGGATTGTAGACCGCTACCTGGAGCATGGCCGCATCTTTCTGTTCGAAAACAATGGCAACCAGGAGGTCTACATGGGCTCGGCCGACTGGATGAACAGGAATATTTACAGCAGGATAGAGGTTTGTTTTCCCGTTTACCAGCCCGGGCTGAAACAAACACTGGTCAAAATCATTAACTTACAGCTAAATGATAATGTTCAGGAGTCAGTTTATTTATTTTTACAATCGAATAAGACTAACCCAACCCACTTATGAAAAATATTTACAGGAACTTTTTATATGTTACCCTTCTGCTCTCCATTTTTGGGGCTTGTGCATGTAAAAACCCGGCCAACAAGTACAGCAGCCCCAAAGGCTACGATTTCAGCAAACCCGATAAATTTAACATGCCCTCCAGTCTGCTCGAAATTTCCGGCATCGCCTTTCACAATGGCAACAGCGATACCGTTTACAGCATCCAGGATGAGGATGGTAAGTTGTTCAGACAAAAATGGGATGTGAAAAAGCAACAGAATATGAAGTTTGGGCCTAAGGGCGATTATGAAGACCTGGCCATTTTTCAGGAAATGGTATTTGTACTCAAAAGCAACGGTTCCCTGTATTCCTTTCCTTTTTCAGAAACGGTAAAAGAGGAATCCGACCAGGTAAAAGAAAGAAAGCATCTGGTGCCAAAAGCTGAATATGAAAGCCTCTATGCTGATCCGGAAAGCAATAAAATCTATATTTTGTGTAAAAACTGCCCGGTAGACAAAAAGACCAACGCGCTTAGCGGCTATGTATTCGATTATAAAAAGGAGGCCGATAGTTTAACCGGACCGGTACCTTTTAAGATCAACCTTAACCACATCAAAGCGCTGGATAATAAGCTAAAAGCAAGTTTACGTCCTTCTGCACTAACCAGAAATCCTGCAACAAAAGAATGGTTTATCCTGTCCTCGGTCAATAAACTGCTCCTGGTAGCTGATTCAAACTGGAAAATTACAGCCGCACACCGCTTAAATTCCTCTATTTTTAACCAGCCCGAAGGCATTGCCTTTGATAAGGACCTGAACCTTTACATATCTAATGAAGGAGATGAACTTAACGATGGCAACATTATAAAATTCAGGTATTTACCGACTGTGAAGAAATAATTACCTTTGTTTTACAGATTATCTGGATACAGGTAGTAAATTTGGGGCACGGCCGCCTGGCTGCGCTAAACAAAACATATAAATGCAAGCAATAACGCTAGATCTGAACAAGAGCATCAGTGAATCGGGACAACATATTGTTGGTGCGGATATTAAGCTCTCTTTACGCCCCTTTATTGAATATGTTGAAAAAAGGGCGGAAGAAGAAAAAACTGTAAAAGTAAACTTCTACAAATACATACTCGGGCAGTTTAATGCTTATCCTGAACTTAAAGATCCTATACCTGCCGAAAATGCACAGCGCTATTCCGAACTTTTTGAACTCATCTATACCGCTTTATCCCCAATTATAACAGACGAAAAAGAACAGTACTGGGCGCTGGGAACCCCCATTTCGCCCCGCTTTCATTATGGTACAAATGCCTTTTACAGTGTTTTTATGGATGAAGGGAACTGTAACCTCAAAGCCGATCTTAAGCTTCCTTCTAAGAAGGAAATGGAGAAAAACCTGCTTTCTGCGTTTTATAATATCATCATGGAGCGCTTTTATAATTTTTCATTAACAGGCAACCAGTTCACCATTCATTCTGTTATCGATCCGGAAACCCATTTGCTCAGGTATTACCGTTTAAATGTTGATACCCGTTTTTTGGATGTTAAAACCAAAACCAAACTACCTGAATACAATTTAAAGGACGTTAAAGACGATATAAAGGATGAAAGGAATACCTTAAAAATCCTGACCAGGCTGATCCCGCCGGAATTGTTTACCATCGAGGGCATCTCCATTGTTACCTTAACAGACGTAACCGGAGAGTATGCACTCGAAACGGTGAAGAACCTGGTCATCCAGCACAATGAATCCCAGCAGGGCCTGCACACCAGGGAAATTGCAACAGCCTTAAAAACCCTGGTAGGTACCGATCAGGTTGATTTTGGCATGATCCCTTACATCAAACTGAACAATAAGCTGCAGATCAATGAGCTTTCAGGCTTCAACAGCATACTGATGCAGCTGGCCAGGGAACAAGGGCAGGGCGATAGTGAATACAACCAGCTGATCGACGACTACATCAGTCAGCCCCGAACGCTGATCTTTCCGGAAATAACGGAGGAGGAATACCTGAGTTATCCCATGTTAAAGCTCCTGGGAACAGTGGGGATTAAATCTTATGCCCTGTTCCCGCTGTATTATAATGCCAAGCTGGTGGGCTGTCTGGAACTTTACACTAAAGACCCCAGTCTGTTCAACGGCCATACACTCAGTAAAATTGAAGGTTCCTTTCCCTTGCTGGCGCAATTGTTCCAGGGGGTGATTGTCGACTTCAACAACGACTTACAGGATGTGATCATGGATAAGTTTACAGCCTTGCAGCCTTCTGTACAGTGGCGTTTCCACGAAGCAGCCTATAACTACATCCAGTCGGGCGCAAGGGACCGGAATTTCCCCATCGAACCGGTCTTTTTTAAAAATGTATATCCTTTTTATGCGGCTATAGACATCAGGAATTCCAGTATACAGCGTAATGCGGCCATCCGCAGGGACCTCTATGCACATTTCGAGATCCTTGAGAGCACACTCAGCGCCATCAGGGAAAAAGCAAGTGCCTGTACCGAAAACGAAATCCCTAAAGGGGCTTCAGTATGGAGCTACAAGCACCTTGATGAACTGTCTGACCGCGAAATATTTAAAACGGAAGACTATCTGCAACGCCAGATCCCTAATGCTTTACAACATTTAAAGGAAACTTATCCTGAAGTGGAAGATGTGGTGAACAGCTATTTTACACTTACGGGCGATAAAGGTAAGATCTTTGAGAACAGGGAACGCTATGAAAAGAGCATGCAAATGATCAATGTGGCGGTAACCCGGCACCTGGACGAGTTTAATGCCGAACTGCAGAGCATATATCCCTGTTATTTCGAGAAATTCCGTACGGATGGGGTAGAGTTCGATCTTTACCTGGGGCAGTCTATCGCACCAGGCCTCAGTTTCCCACAGGGTATTTTACATGATTTCAGGCTGCGGCAACTGCGTGTGCTGGCCGAAATTGCCCGTACAACCAACAACCTGGGCCCTTACTTTTCTACCCCGCTGGAAACCACACAGCTGATCTTTGTCTACGAAAAGCTGATCGATATCAGTTTCCGGATAGATGAGCAGCGTTTCGATGTAGAGGGTAGCTACAATATCCGCTACCAGATGGTAAAAAAGCGCATTGATAAGGCCCTGATCAAAGGTACTTCAGAAAGGCTTACCCAGCCCGGAAAAATAGCCATTGTATATTTTAACGGTGCCGAAGCCAAAGAATACATCGGTTACATTAAAAAATTACAGGCCAAACGTATGCTGAACGATGATCTGGAACACCTTGAACTGGAAGAATTACAAGGGGTGGAAGGATTAAAAGCCCTCAGGATAGGGGTGAAATATTAATAGCTAAATTAACATGCATTTTAAAAAGAGTCTGTTTGCAGTATTGTTGTCTGGTCCGGTTTTAACTGCTGCATATTCTGTTGCAAAAGCACAGCAACTGCCAGCAAAAGACTCCATCACCGTTGCCGTTGCACCCGAGTACAATAGTGTCAGTACCTTTCACCGGTTCTGGCTGGGCGAAAGCTATCGTAAGATCTGGGCTACACCTGTAAAATTGAGGATCATCGACCTGCAGAAAGAAAAAGGGGGGCTCAAAATTGTAAAGCTTGGCGGGGGAATGCAGACCCGCTCTTTAAGGCTTGTCGACCCCACTGGTAAGGAATGGGCCCTGCGTACCGTTCAGAAATATCCTGAGCAGGGCATGGCCGAGAACCTTCGTGCCACCATCGCCAAAGACATTGCCCAGGACCAGGTCTCTACCAATCACCCTTTTGCTGCACTGGTGGTGCCCACACTGGCCTCTGCACTTGGCATCCCACATTCTAAACCGGAAATCGTATATGTAGGTGATGATCCCGGCCTGGGCGAATACCGGGAGCGTTTCGCCAATGCCGTTTATTTAATAGAAGAAAGAAGTCCTTTTGAAAAGGAAACAGACAATACCGAAAAAGTTCAGCGCAAGATCCAGCAGAACAATGATACCCGGGCCGAACAACAGCTTACGTTAAGGGCAAGGATGCTCGATTTTTTGCTGGGCGACTGGGACAGGCATGAAGACAACTGGCGCTGGCTGGCAGAAAAGGACAAAGATAAAGGGGAAACAACCTATATCCCTGTGCCCCGCGACAGAGACAAGGTCTTTTATAAAACTACCGGGGTATTTCCCTGGGTGCTTACCCATCAGTGGCTCAAGACCCATTTGCAGCCTTACAGCGATAACATCAGGGATGTAGACCACTGGAGCTTTAATGAACGGTATTTTGACCGCTATTTTTTAAACGAACTTACGGCGCAGGACTGGAAAAAAGAAGCAGCCTACGTGCAGCAGAAGCTGAGCAATGAAGTGGTGCTGGAAGCCTTTAAACAAATGCCCGATACCATTTTTAAACTGAACGGTGCCGAACTGATGCGCCATTTTATTTCCCGAAGGGATAAACTGGATTCGCTTACCCAGCATTATTACCGCTTCCTGTCTATCCATGTAGATGTACCCGCCTCTGAAAAAAAGGAGATCATTAAAGTTAAAAACCTGGACAACGGAGATGTAGAGCTGAGCATCAACAACATCAATAAAGAAGGAAAAAAAGGCCGTCTGGTATACAAAAGGATTTTTGATCAGCACATCACCAAAGAAGTCAGGCTTTTTGGTATCGGCGGTGAAGATACTTTTGTCGTAGAAGGTGCAGGCAGTTCCCGCATCCGTGTCCGCCTGGTAGGCGGGCCAGCCGGCAATTCCTATCAGGTAGCTGCAGATGTGAAAAATAAGCCCTTTATCTACGATCAGCCAGATACAGCCAATCATTTTCCTGCAAGGTCACTGGCTAAATTCAGGTTGGCAAATGACACGCTGGTAAACCGTTTTGACAAGAACAGCTTCTTGTACGACCGTACCGGGGTGCTTTTTAACGGTGGATACAACATCGACCAGGGCATACAGGTCGCGCTGGGCTATGTGATCGAAAAGCAAGGTTTCAGAAAGGAACCCTATGCCCGTAAACACGAATTCTGGGTGAACTATAACAGTGGCCGGCGCTCTTTTATACTCGATTATGTCTCAGATTTTAAAAAGGCCATAGGCAACAACGACCTTACGGTACATGCCAACCTGCTTGGACCCAATAACCTGAGCAACTTTTTCGGACTGGGCAACAATACAGAGAACATAGACCATGATTTTGATACCGATAATGGCGGGCCCGACCGTGAAGACGGGATTTCCTATTACCGCAACAGGTACAATTACCTCAATGCCGATCTGAAGCTGGGCAGGCAATTGGGCAAACACCTGAGGGCCGATGTGGGGGTATTGTTTTCCTATTACATGAGTAGTGCTGCCGATAATGAGGAAAGGTTTTTTAACGATTTTAATATAGCCAATCCCGAAGCGGAAGTATTTGCCAATAAATTATATGGTGGTTTTTCAGGGGGACTGGTGTACGACAGCCGCGACAACATTTCGGTGCCCAAAAAGGGGATTTTCTGGAAAACCAGTTTTCTTGCGCAGCACCGGCTGGATGAAGGGAGCGGCAGTTATGGGGCTGTTACCGCTGAGTTCCGTTTTTACCTTAACCCGGGCAAATCCGGACTGGTTATTGCCAACAGGATCGGCGGGGGCACAACCATAGGCAGCCCAACCTTTTTTCAGCGCATGCAGCTGGGTGGGGTAAACAGCCTGAGGGGCTTCAACAGCAAACGTTTTACAGGTAATTCCATGTTTTACAACAATCTGGACCTGAGGCTTAAGCTCTTCAATTTTACTTCTTACCTGGTTCCGGGTACCGTAGGTATGGTCGGTTTTACCGATGTGGGCAGGGTATGGGAAAAAGGGGAACATTCTAACCGCTGGCATCAGGGCTATGGTGCTGGCCTGTATGTAATGCCGGGCGAAGTGATCCTCTTGCAGGGCACTGTCGGGCTTTCCAAAGAAGCCAGTATGCTCTACCTGTCGGTAGGTTTTAACTTCTGATGCCCCTTACAGGTATTCAAAATCCGGTGTTTTGGGGAATTTTTCCAGCCCCTCAAATATTGCGACAGGCACCGGCCTGGCCAGTTTCCTTTTAACAGTGTCCATCCAGCTGCCCTCCACCTGGATCAGTGCATGCAATTTACCTTCTTCTGAAAGAAACTCATGCTGAATGATCCATCTTGAACCATCCCTTTTCATTTTCAGTAAACTGGTTACAATATGGATCTTTGTACCCAGGTGGATCTCCCTTCTGAACTCACATTGTTCTTTAAACAATACCGGCCCCACGTTCTCCGTTTTCATCAATTGGAGGGTAATGCCATAGGCATCCAGTATATCTATCCTTTCCTGCGCTGCCAGATCGTAATAACTGCTATGCCTCAGGTGAAAATTGGGGTCCAGGTCTGCCCACCTTAACTGTATATGCTTCATATCGGATACCGTAATTTATGAATAAAATAACCCTGTAAATATACGGAAAAGAGATATTGTAAAAATTACAATATCTCTTTTGAAATCCTGCAAATAAGTTCTATTTTGACTACCTTATTTTTAAACGCATTTAAACCACACACAATAACCACCTTAAACAACCATGAATAGACGAGAAGCGCTTAAAAACACCGCTATCTGGCTAGGAACTGCAATTTCGGCCACTACCTTCGGTGTTTTATTTGAAAGCTTTACCCTTCCGGAAAATGAGAAAAATACCGTCTCCTTCTCCGCCGACCAGGAGAAAATCCTGGCCGAACTTGCAGACATCATCATTCCATCAACCAAAGATGCACCTGGTGCCAAGGCTGCAGGCCTGGGCAGTTTCATCCCTATGATGATCAAAGATTGTTATCCTGCCAAAATGCAGGAAGCCTTTGCAGAAGGCTTAAAGGATCTGGAAGCCCGGTCCATGAAAGATTTTAACAAAAGTTTCTTATTGCTAGGCGTAAAAGAACGTGAGGAGCTGGTAGCTAAGCTCCGTACTGATACCATTACACAGCAAAAGGCTGATAGAGCAGCCAAAAAAAATGTGCCTTATTTTTTTGTCATTGTAAGGGACCTGACCATTCTGGGATATTATGCCTCAGAGATCGGTTGTACCCAGGCGCGTGAATACATCGCCATCCCGGGTCGTTACGATGGTGCCACTACACTGAAACCCGGACAAAAGTCATGGGCCACCTAATGTTTTAAAATAAGGAATTACACATCATGAACATCAATACAGATTTAAAGAAAGAAAATACATACGATGCTATCGTCATAGGATCGGGGATCAGTGGCGGCTGGGCTGCAAAAGAACTTACAGAAAAAGGCCTCAGGGTGCTGATGCTGGAACGGGGAATGAACATAGAGCATGTGAAGGACTATGATTCTGCCATGAAAAACCCATGGGAGTTCCAGCATGCAGGCAAACTCACCGAAGAGCAAAAAAGAACTCACCCTGTTCAGAAAAGGGACTATCCTTATCAGGAAGCAAATGAAAAATGGTGGGTAAACGACCTGGAATGCCCTTATACTGAAGACAAGCGTTTCGACTGGTACCGCGGGTTCCATGTGGGTGGCAAATCCTTAATGTGGGGCCGTCAGAGCTACCGGTTCAGCGACCATAATTTTGAGGACAATGCCAGGGATGGGCATGGAAACGACTGGCCCATCCGCTATAAAGATATTGCCCCATGGTACGATTATGCCGAACGTTTTGCCGGTATCAGCGGTCAGGCCGAAAACTGGCCATTATTACCCGACGGACAGTTCCTGCCACCTATGGACCTGAACTGTGTAGAGAAATCTGTTAAAAAACGCATTGAAGAGCATTACAAAAGAACACGGATCATGACCATTGGCCGTGTAGCAAATTTAACTGTTCCGCATAAAGGGCGTGGCAATTGCCAGTACCGTAACCTCTGCAGTCGTGGCTGTCCTTTTGGTGCTTATTTCAGTACACAATCTTCTACCTTACCGGCAGCCCAGGCTACAGGCAGGCTCACCCTAAGGCCTTATTCCATCGTTAACCATATCATTTACGATAAAAACACCAAAAAGGCCAAAGGTGTAATGGTGATAGATGCGGAAACGCAGAAAACAATGGAATTCTATGCAAAAATTGTTTTTGTAAATGGTTCTACCTTAGGTTCCACATTTATCCTTTTGAACTCTACTTCCGAAGCACACCCTAACGGTCTGGGCAATGGAAGCGGACAACTGGGCCATAACCTGATGGACCACCATTTCCGTTGCGGTGCATCGGCTGAAGCGCTTGGTTTTGAAGATAAATATACCTTCGGTCGCCGTGCAAACGGGATTTATGTGCCCCGGTACCGCAATGTCGGCAGCGATAAACGTGATTATTTACGTGGCTTTGGCTACCAGGGTGGTGCCAGCCGGAAAAACTGGCAAAGTGATGTGGCGGAACTGGCCATAGGTGCTGATTTTAAAGATAAAATGAACAAACCAGGGGCCTGGACTATGGGCCTGGGCGGCTTTGGAGAAATGTTGCCTTACTATGAAAACCGGGTTTACATCGATAAAACCAAAAAAGACAAATGGGGACAGCCGGTACTGGCTATTGATTGTGAGTACAAGGAGAACGAGAAAAAGATGCGTATCGATATGATGAACGATGCCGCCGAAATGCTGGAAGCAGCAGGCATGAAAAACATCAAAACCTATGACAATGGTTGTTATCCGGGTATGGCCATCCATGAAATGGGAACCGCCAGAATGGGGAATGACCCGAAAACATCGGTGCTCAACAAATGGAACCAAATGCATGAAGTCAGCAATGTATTCGTTACTGATGGTTCCTGTATGCCATCTATTGCCTGTCAGAACCCATCTTTAACCTTTATGGCATTAACTGCGCGTGCATCCGATTATGCGGTTAAAGAATTGAAGAAAGGGAATATTTAAGAAAGTAAAAAAGCAAGTATTTTTACTTTCATAGCATGATGCTTAGGAGAGACACCCAGGTTATGCATCATGCTAAAACAGAAAAATATACCTGCTATGAATTGGCCTAGGCGCTGTTTCCCGGCTTTGTTAAAAAGCCGGGGAGCAGATGCCAGACAATGAATAGCATGGTTTATTTTTCTGTTAAACTAATCTTCATGCTACTCCAATCCTGCTATTATTCAGCTTCATGATCAACATTAACTCTGATCTCATGATCAGAGATCGTGATCAGCCTTTCTTTATACAAACCACCAATTGCTTTCTTAAAAGCACTTTTGCTGATCTTAAAACGCTGGTAAATGTCTTCAGGTGAACTTTTATCGCCCAAAGCAATTACACCGCCACTGTCTTTCAGCTCTTCCAGCAATACATCCTTGGTTTCCAGGATATGCCCATAGCCCATAGGCTGTAAGCTCAGGTCGATCTTACCTTCTACACGGATCTTTTTGATCCAGCCCTTCCTGGTTTCCCCTGGGTTCAGTTCATCAAATAACTCATTGGTATACAAGAGGCCAATGTATTTGTTGTCAACAATTGCATTATAACCCATATCCGAGCGGTCAACAATCAGTAAACTCACTTCATCACCTTCTTCAAGGTCTATATCTTCTTCTTCCACAAAGTTCAGCAGCTTGGACGAGGCCAGCATACGGTCGTTGCTCTCATCCAGAAAAACATATACCACATGCTTGTCACCTTTAAACATCGGGCGTTTTTGTTCGCGTTTAGGTACATAAATATCCTTACCCAAACCGATATCCATAAAAGCACCGCCATCTTCAGTTTCATCAACAACAGTCAGATAAGCAAAATCACCTACGCAGGCCAAAGGTCTTTTTGTGGTAGCCTGCAACCTGCCATCTTTTTGCATAAACACAAAAACATTCAGGTTATCGCCAATTTCAGCCGCTTTAGGTACATCAACATAAGGCAGTAATACCTCTTTTTCCCCTTCAGTTAAAATCAGACCTTCTTCTGTTTTTTTTATAATTCTCAGATCGTTGTATTGTCCTATTGCTATCATACTGCAAAGGTAACATTATGTTTGCTGATTTGCAGAAACGATTAAAGTATAGCACTCAGCTTTATGATTATTCTTCATCAGGTTTAGTGCAATTTTGCTCCTTGTTCCTGAAGCACAGCAAAAAACGATCTTTTCATACTGAAGCAGGGCGGGGATGTGCTGGCTTAATTCATAAAGGGGGATATTGATGCCACCAATATGGTATTCTTCGTATTCATAAGCTTCCCTTACGTCTATCAGCTGATACGCTATGTTTTCATTTTTCCATTCTGCGAGCTGACCGGGGCTGATTTCATGTGGTCCGGGCAGGGCCGGTACATCCATCTTTCCTTTCTGCCCTACAGCGCGCCGGTTTTGCACATTGTGACTGCCAAAGCCAAATACCTGCATTTCATTGTTCAGTGCATTAAACAGCAGCAGTTTCCCCGACAATACCTCACCAAAGCCACAAATGATCTTGATGGCCTCATTGGCCATTAAGGTGCCTGTAATTCCGGGCAACGTACCAATTACCCCGGCTTCAGCACAATTGGGCATTTCAGTTGCTGCCGGTGGCTCGGGGTAAAGGGAACGGTAATCTGGTCCCCCTTTATGATTAAATACCGTTACCTGCCCTTCAAATCGAAATATAGAACCAAATACCAGTGTTTTATTTAAGGCCACACAGGTATCATTTACCAGGTAGCGGGTAGGGAAATTGTCAGAACCATCGATGATCAGGTCGTAGACAGCAATCAGTTCAGCCGCATTTTCCATACCCAGTTTAAAGGGATAAGCCCTGAAATCCACATCCGGGTTCAGCAAGCCAAGCTTGTTTACCGCAATTTCGGCTTTTAAGCCTCCTATATCCGCCATCTGGTATAAAATCTGCCGCTGCAGGTTGCTCTCGTCCACCACATCATGGTCGGCTATGCCCATATGGCCTATACCTGCAGCGGCAAGGTACAGGAGCAGGGGACAGCCCAGGCCACCCGCCCCAATAACAAGCACCCTCGCATTTTTAAGTTTTTGCTGCCCATCCAGGCCAATTTCCGGAAGGATGACCTGCCTGTCGTAACGTTTCTGATTTTCCATTTCCTTAAACCAAACTGTTGTCCCAATCTTTCCAAACGGCTTCATAGCCCTGCTGTGCAAGCATGGCCGCAATTTCTTTTGCACTGCGCTCGTCCGATATCTCAAACTGCTCCAGCGAGGCCGGTTCTACCACATAGCCACCGGGATTGGTCTTAGAACCTGCACTCATGGCAGTAATGCCCAGCTTAATGATATTGTCCCTGAATACCTGCGATTCCCTGGTCGAGATGGACAGCTCAACCTCCTCATTAAACAAGCGGTAAGCGCAGATCAGCTGCACCAGCTCCCTGTCGCTCATCGCCACCTTAGGCTCCAGCCCCCCGCTAAAAGGCCGCAACCTCGGAAATGAAATGCTGTATTTGCTTTGCCAGTAGGTTTTTTCCAGGTAATCCAGGTGCAAAGCCGTAAAAAATGAATCCGTACGCCAGTCCTCCAGGCCAATCAACACCCCCAGGCCTATTTTATGTATGCCTGCCTGGCCCAGCCGGTCGGGCGTTTCCAGCCGGTACAGGAAATTGGATTTCTTACCCCTGGGGTGATGCTTTTTATAATCTTCCTGGTGATAGGTTTCCTGATATACCAGCACGGTATTTAAACCATAGGGTCGTAGCTCTTCGTAATCGGCCAGGTCTAAAGGCTGAACTTCCATAGAGATCTGCGCAAAATGCGGACGGATCAGTTCCAGCACCTGTTTAAAATAAGCGGTATGTACCGACTGGCTGGCCTCGCCCGTAACCAGCAATACATGATCGAAACCCATTTCTTTAATAGCCGCCACTTCCTGCATGATCTCTATAGGAGAGAGGGTCTTGCGCCTCACTTTATTGTCGTAGCTAAAGCCGCAATACGTGCAGATGTTGTTGCATTCATTGGAAAGGTACAGGGGCACATACATTTGCAGCACCCGCCCAAAGCGTTTTAAGGTAAGCTGCCGGCTTATTTCGGCCATCTGTTCCAGGTAAGGTGCAGCAGCAGGAGAGAGCAGTGCTTTAAAATCTTCCAGCGTTCTTTTAGCTGTACCCCAAGCCAGGGCCCGTTCCACATCCGCACTGGTCTTTGCGTAAATGCTGTTACTGGTTTCTTCCCAGCTGCAGGCTTTAAAAATATCATTGAAACTACCCATGTTATTGGTCTTTAAATTAGTCGAGAAAAGAGGTAAGCGGACTGCTGCCAAGGGCCTGCATACCCGCCGATACCTTGCCCAGCCTGGCTTCAAAGGCCATCCGGCCTGCCATTACAGCCATTTTAAAGGCCCCGGCCATCAGTCCCGGATTTCCTGCAACAGCAATTGCCGTATTTACCAGTACCGCATCGGCACCAATTTCCATCGCTTTTGCCGCATCAGATGGGGCGCCTATTCCTGCGTCCACAATAACCGGCACCTTGCTCTGGGCAATGATGATCTCCAGAAAATCTATCGTTTTTAAACCTTTATTACTGCCTATGGGCGATCCAAGGGGCATAACTGCCGAAGTTCCTGCATCCTCCAGCCGCTTGCACAATACCGGGTCGGCATGCACATAAGGCAAAACAATAAAGCCCAGTTTAGCCAGTTCTTCTGTGGCTTTTAAAGTCTCGATAGGGTCGGGCATCAGGTATTTGGGGTCCGGGTGGATCTCCAGTTTTACCCAGTTGGTTTCCAGGGCTTCCCTGGCCATTTGTGCTGCAAAAACTGCTTCTTTGGCATTTCTTACCCCAGAGGTATTGGGCAGCAGGTTGATGTGCGCATGTTTCAGGTGCTTCAGGATGTCATCATCACCTGCATTCAGGTCAACCCTTTTCAGGGCTACCGTAACCAGCTCAGAGCCCGAAGCCAGCAAAGCTGCTTCCATTTCTAGAGCCGAACTGAACTTTCCCGTGCCGGTAAAGAGCCGGGAGCTAAATATTTTATCTGCTATTTTTAACATAATAAATGGTTGATGTGGTTCAATACAACAGAAGTATCCTGCGGATGGCTCAATGCTCCCGAAACAGCTACCCCATACAGGCCTGCCTGCATCAGTAAAGGGATATCGTCCGCTGTAATGCCTCCTATGGCAATAACAGGGGTACCTATCCCGGCTGCTTTCGCCTGCTCCATCAGTTTTACATAGCCCTGCAGGCCAATAACCGGACTCAGGTTCTGTTTGGTGGTAGTAAAGCGGTAGGGGCCTAAACCGATATAATCTGCCCCCTCAGCTACCCTTTGCTGCAGCTGTCCAAAAGTATTGGCCGTGCCGCCAATGATCAGGTCGGGGCCAAGTATAGCCCTTGCTGCTGCAACAGGCATATCGTCCAGGCCCAGGTGCACACCATCTGCACCTGCCTTTAAGGCAATTTCGGGGTAATCGTTTACGATCAGCCTGGCCGCATGCTTTTTGCATAAGGCGGCGGCAGCTATGGCCAGTGACAGTACCACTGCTTCCGGCTCATTTTTTACCCTTAACTGTATCCACTTTCCGCCGGCCAGTAAAACCCGCTCAATGGCTTCCAGGTGCCCCTCCCGGCTTGCCTGAGAAATATAATGCAATTGGTCAATCCTCATAATGATAGCCTAACAGGCTGTTGTTACTGTTTAAAAAATGTGCTGTATATTTTTTTGCCGAAATGCAGGCCTGCAGCAGGTGATCACCTTTGGCCAGCCGGGCAGTAATGGCGGCCGATAAGACGCAGCCAGACCCGTGTTTCTGAAAATTTGATAATATATCTGTCTTCAATTCAAAATGTTGACTACCTTCAAATAAATAATCTGTACCCTTGTTTTTTTCCAGGTGTCCCCCTTTAAGCAATACAGGGCAATAGGCTGCCCAGTGCTGTGCAATGGCTGTTAACTGTCCGGCCCCTGATTTTCCGCCCAGGCTCAGCATTTCCGGGTAATTGGGTGTAATCAGGTCAATTTGCCTCAGTACCGGCTCCAGCTTCTTCAAACCATTTTCCCAGTCATGAAAGGCATAACCCGCACTTGCCTTTAACACCGG
This sequence comes from Pedobacter heparinus DSM 2366, assembly GCF_000023825.1. Classification (NCBI taxonomy): domain Bacteria; kingdom Pseudomonadati; phylum Bacteroidota; class Sphingobacteriia; order Sphingobacteriales; family Sphingobacteriaceae; genus Pedobacter; species Pedobacter heparinus. The sequence goes on along the minus strand of NC_013061.1, from coordinate 2,863,378 downwards.
ATCCAGTACAATCTTAATCTCGGGGGCATGCTGCCTTAAATGGCTAACCACTTCCAGTAAGATCCTGCTGTTCTTGATCAGGCCGATCTTACAGGCCTTCACTTCAAATTTCAGCAGCAGTACCATCATTTGCTCAATGATCTGTTCTGCATCCAGCCACTGGTTTTTCAGAAAATGCGTATCTGTCTGCACCGTTAAAGCCGTACACACCCCAAAACCATATACCCGGTGCTGCTCAAAACACTTCACATCGGCTAAAAGTCCTGCCCCCGCACTGGGGTCAAAACCTGCTATGCTCATTGCATAGGGGCGTAGCTTGCTGCCCTGCCCAGGTATCCCATGTTGTTCCAGTTCTTCAATCATCGCTATCGCATTTATCTTTGATCAGTTTAAACCTGTTTAAAGCCTGTTCTTTATCCATCCATACCGCTCCAAGCAGGGCCAGTCCATCAAATCCCATGGCCCTTACCGCATTTACTTTTCCGGCATCTATACCGCCAAGGGCGATGATTTTTGGGCCGGTACGCTTAACCGGCAAGGTAAAACCGGCATCCGCCTCTGCTATTCCGGTATATCCGGGTTTGGACAAACTGTTAAACACCGGTCCGTAAAAGGTATACTCAAATCGGGTAAGCTCCAGCAATGCATCGGGATGATGGATGGAAGTACTCAAAACATCATTTCCGGAGGGAGAAGGCAGGCCTTTAGCATCCAGCTCCTTTCTCAGTTGCTCCGGGTAATGCAGCCGCTTAACCAATGGGAAATCTGCCTGCAGTTCATGGAACTGGTGCAGGGCAAGCCGGTCGTGGTAATCCTCGTCTATGCCCCCAAGCAGCGCCGCATAATCGGCCCTGTTCCTGCCCACCTTTCTCAAATGAAAAATGGGCATCCCCGCTTCAAAAAGCTGGTTGATCAGCCGGGCCTCAGCTTTAAAATAAAGCGGGTCTGAAATGACAATGACTTCCATAATATTAATTATAACATTTTCATTTACAGATAGATTTCACTTCCTTTCTCAGTAAACTCTTTAGATTTAGCTGCCATACCTTTTTCCAAAGCTTCCTGCTCATCCACACCCTGTTCCGATGCGTACTTCCGCACATCCTGCGTAATTTTCATCGAGCAGAAATTGGGTCCGCACATCGAACAGAAATGGGCGATCTTGGCCCCATCTGCAGGTAGTGTTTCATCATGGAACTCCCTGGCCGTATCCGGGTCGAGCGACAGGTTAAACTGGTCATCCCACCTGAATTCAAAGCGCGCTTTGCTCAGGGCATTGTCGCGGTACTGCGCCCCGGGATGCCCTTTGGCCAGATCGGCAGCATGGGCCGCAATCTTATAGGTAATCACACCATCTTTTACATCCTTTTTATTGGGCAGGCCCAAATGCTCCTTAGGTGTTACATAACAGAGCATTGCTGTACCAAACCAACCGATCATGGCGGCACCAATGGCCGAAGTGATGTGGTCATATCCAGGCGCAATATCGGTAGTCAGCGGCCCCAGGGTGTAAAAGGGTGCTTCCGAGCAGTGTTCCAGCTGTTTCTCCATATTTTCCTTGATCAGGTGCATGGGCACATGGCCCGGCCCCTCAATAATGGTCTGCACATCATGTTTCCAGGCAATTTTAGTCAGCTCGCCCAAAGTTTCCAGCTCGCCAAACTGGGCGGCATCATTGGCATCGGCAATACAGCCCGGCCTTAAGCCATCGCCCAGCGAGAAAGCCACATCATAAGCCTTCATGATCTCACAGATTTCTTCAAAATGGGTATACAGGAAATTCTCTTTATGATGCGCCAGGCACCATTTGGCCATAATGGAACCGCCACGGGAAACAATACCCGTTATCCTTTTGGCCGTTAAAGGCACATACCGCAACAGCACACCCGCATGGATGGTAAAATAATCTACCCCCTGTTCGGCTTGCTCAATCAGGGTATCCCTGAACAGCTCCCAGGTTAAATCTTCAGCCTTACCGTTCACCTTTTCCAGGGCCTGGTAAATCGGCACCGTACCAATCGGAACAGGGGAGTTGCGGATGATCCATTCCCGGGTTTCATGGATGTTTTTACCCGTCGAAAGGTCCATAATCGTATCGGCACCCCACCTGCAGGCCCACACGGCTTTTTCCACTTCTTCCTCAATTGAGGATGTAACGGCTGAGTTGCCGATATTGGCATTGATCTTCACCAGGAAATTGCGGCCAATGATCATCGGCTCCAGCTCGGGGTGGTTGATGTTACAGGGAATGACCGCCCGGCCTGCAGCCACTTCTGCACGCACAAATTCGGGTGTAATATAGCCCTTAGGCGTATTGGCGCCAAAACTATGACCTTTATGCTGATGGCCCATCACTTCAAACTGCACACCCAGCTGTTCGTTCAGCAAGTCTATGCGCTGGTTCTCGCGGATGGCAATGTATTCCATTTCGGCGGTAATGATACCTTTTTTGGCATAATGCATTTGCGATACATTGGCGCCTTTTACTGCTTTATAGGGCTTGTTCAGGTGCGAAAACCGCAAAACATCCAGTTTATTGTCGGCCAGGCGCTCCTGTCCGTAATCAGAACTGATCTCCGGCAGCTGCACCACATCTTTTCTGCCGGTAATCCATTTTTCCCTTAATCGGGGCAGGCCTTTTTTTACATCAATATGGGCATCAGGATCGGTATAAGGCCCGCTCGTATCATAAACTGTAACTGCCGGGTTGGGCTCGGTTAAGCCAAAACCATTGTGGATTTTGGTGTCGCTCAAAGTAATCTCGCGCATGGCCACTTCAATGTCATGCAGCTGGCCTTTCACGTATACCTTACGGGATGCCGGAAAAGGAGTGCGACTGATTACCTGTTCGCCAGGTGTTTTTTCTACTTTCATTGTTATTCGTTTTTAGGATGATGAAACCGATGTTTCAAAATTTCAGCTGCTGGAATGGGATAAATGGGTTTGTTAAAAGAGTTCAGCCCCCCTGGGTGGCTTTGATGAGCATCACCTGGTCGCCCTGCCGCAATACATGGACGGGCCAGTCAGATTTTGCGATAATGGTATGGTTAACCGCTACAGCAATACCTTTGGCCGGTGCGTTGACAAGGCTTAGCATTTGTTCAACAGAACAAGGTTCTTTCAGCTGATAATGTTGTTGATTTACAGAGATCTCCATAAGTTTTTAATTTTTTGTTCAATTAAAAACTCCAGGAATAGCCCATTACAGGAATGGAAAAAGAACAACAAGAGGGTTGCTCTTACTTTTCCCTTCGGCAGTACTAACTGCATCAGGTTCAAAGGGTATATCTCAGCGCAAGGCACCCCTAAAGTTTTTTGTAAAGCTAGTTTATTTTTTATAAAACGCAAATCAATGCCAATTTTATATTTATTTGCAAAGTGCAATTCTTACACTATTTTAATAAAAGCGGGTCATAACAACCAAAGGAATTGCTAAATTTGCAGCGCAAACCTATGCAATGATCTCTAACACAAAACATCGTTTCTTTTTAAGTCTGTTTTTCTTTATGTCGGGCTTAAGTTTTTCTACCTGGGCTTCGCGGATCCCGACCATTAAAACTACTTTTGGTTTCAATGAGGCCGAGCTGGGCAGTATATTGCTGGCCCTGCCCATAGGTTCCCTGCTGGGCCTGCCCATTTCGGGCTGGCTGGTGTCCAAATACAACAGCCGCGGACCTTTAACGCTGGGCTACGGACTCAACATGCTGGCGCTTACGCTTATTGGTTTTGCACACAATACCTTAAGCCTGGTTTTGGCCGTAGTGGTATTTGCCTTTACCACCCGTATCTTTAATATTTCTGTAAACACCCAGGCCTTAACCCTGCAAAAGCGTTTCGATAAAAAGATCATGGGTTCTTTTCATGGTTACTGGAGCATGGGTGGCATAGCAGGAATCCTGCTGTCTACACTTTTGCTCAGTTTCAATGTACCCATCCAGATTCATTTTACGGCTGTAGCCATTGTGATGCTGTCGCTTAGCCTATATGCTTACCAGTATTTGCTGAAGGGAGACCGCTCCGAAACCGGTAACAAGCTCATTTTGAGCAAGCCAGATCCCTATATTTTTTACCTGGGCCTGGTGGTTTTCCTTTGTGCCATCTGTGAAGGGGGGATGTTCGACTGGAGCGGTATCTATTTCCAGGAAATTATAAAAGTAGAGATCTTTACCTATGGTTACCTGATCTTCATGACCTTTATGGCCACTTCCAGATTTTTATCCGATTTCATTGTGGCACGCTTTGGCATGCCAAAAACCTATATCATGAGCGCAAGCTGTATTGTTTCGGGCATTTGTCTGGCCATTATTTTTCCGTATTTCTGGACGGCTATGGTCGGCTTTTCGCTGGTAGGTTTTGGTACCGCGGCTGTAATCCCGATGTCTTACGCCCTGGCCGGTGCTTCAAAAAAATATTCGGCAGGTATGGCCATATCCATCATTGCCACCTATTCCATTACGGGGATGTTGCTTGGCCCGCCTTTAATTGGCTATCTGGCCCATGCCTTCAATTTAAGGGTGTCTTTTGTCATTTTTGCCCTGTGCGGGATATTGCTGATCCCCATTACACAGCTATTTTTTAAACACCAAAGGCTTTCAGATCAAAGCGTTAAGCCATTGAGCTGAAAGCCTTCGCTGAACCGGAAAAAGCCGGCTGTTCCATTTGTACTTATACGGTTTATAGGCTACTAAATGTCCTGAATGGTATCATTGGCATTATCAGCTGCCTGTTTTACACCTGATTTTACTTTTTCTGTTTCCGCATCTTTGAACTCTTTAAATTCCTGCGAAACGGCGTTTGCCTTGTTTTTTACATTGTCTACAACCCGGTCTTTTAAACCTACAATATCATCTTTACCGGCCGATATCCTGTCTTTTACCGATTGATAACCATCTTTAAGGTTATCTGTTAAATCCAAAGCCTTGTCGGAAATTCTTTCCCTGGTCTTTTTTCCACTCTCCGGTGCAAACAATACACCCAGCACCGCCCCAACTGCCAGTCCCGTCAGCAAAGCGATCACTGCTCCTGTAGTATCTGTCGGTCTGTGCGGTATGCCTGAAAAGCGGTCTGTTATTAGTTTCTTATAATTCATAATGCACTCCTGTAATTGATTATCAGAGTATAAACGGTTATAAGGGGGACTTTGTTTTAATTTTCTTTTTATTAGTGCTTTAAAAGAAGAAGAAAGTGTTTTTCCTGCTCTATATATTTTTAGAACATTACTAGGACCTTAATAGGACGTTACTAGGTCCTTGCTAGGTCGATTTGACCTAACTAAGATTTAAAAATGATCTAAAAATGTTTAAAAAATGTTTTAAAATAATGATCTGCAGATAGTGATGATGTGTAAAGCATTGATTATCTTTACTTAACTAACAAAAATTGCTAAAAAACTGATTATGGGTAAATTATTAAATGGCCTTTACGGGCCGCTAACCGGTACTACCGGCAATATCACCAGTTATGTGCTGAACGGACAGAACGTGACCAGGATGGTGAGACATAAAAGAACACGTTCCAGTGAAAAACAACTCGATAATGAATTGCGTATGAAAGTACTCAACAATTTTTTTCATACGATGAAAGGCTATTTAAAAGCTGGGTTTAGTTCAGCGGCAAAGGGCAGCACTAAAAATTATTACAACCTGGCCATTGCTTATAATAAAAAAGATGTACTTAAAGGTTATTATCCGGACATAGAGATCGATTGTCCAAATGTAATACTGAGTGAAGGAGAACTATTGCCTGCAGAAAATCCGGAGGCCAGCAGGATAGCTGCCGGAATAGCGTTTACCTGGGATACGGATGGATTTTCCTGGGGGAACGGATCTGATCAGGCCCTGCTGATGGCTTATTTTCCGGAGTCAAAAGCGGCGATCAGCATGTTATATGTGGCGAAGCGAATGGAGGGAAAAGAACTGATGTTACTGCCTGGAAATTTAATAGAAGAACCAGCAGAGGTTTACATTTCATTTGTATCTCCCGACCGCTCGGAAACTTCCAAAAGCACTTATATAGGACAGGTATAAAATAAATATCAGCGGATAAAAATTACCTTTTAAAGACGAAAAGGGCCGGCTTTATTGGTTACTTTTGTATCGTGTATTTGTTACACTAACTACGATACAGAAATGAAGAAAAGCTTACTCACTTTAACCCTTGGCGGACTGGGGATTGGCATCACAGAGTTTGTGATGATGGGCCTGTTGCCCGATATTGCAAAAGACCTCTCCATTACCATCCCTCAGGCGGGGCACCTCATTTCTGCTTATGCCCTGGGTGTGGTTATCGGTGCACCTTTACTGGTGGCCATTGCAGGAAGCTATCCCCCAAAAAAGATATTGATGGCCCTGATGATGATGTTTGTGGCCTTTAACGCTTTGTCGGCTTTTTCTCCTGATTATACCACCATGTTTATTGCCCGCTTACTTGCGGGTTTGCCGCATGGTGCCTTTTTTGGAGTAGGGTCGGTAGTGGCCAGCCGCATTGCAGATAAAGGAAAAGAAGCTTCGGCCGTATCGCTGATGTTTGCCGGTTTAACCATTGCCAATGTGATCGGTGTGCCGCTGGGTACTTTTATTGGTCACAATTATTCCTGGCGCTATACTTTCGTGATCATTGTTGTTGTAGGCTTAATTACCCTTTTGAGTCTGAAATTATGGATGCCGGCACTGCCTGCTACCAAGGACAGGGATCTGAAAAAAGAACTGGGTTTCTTTAAGCTGCCCGAAGCATGGCTCATTATCCTGATGATTGCCATAGGTACAGGAGGACTGTTTTCCTGGTACAGCTATATTGCCCCGCTTTTAACCGATGTTTCGGGTTTTTCTGCCGATTCGATTACTTACATCCTGGTACTGGCCGGCCTGGGTATGCTGGTTGGTAACTTTATAGGGGGCAAGCTGGCCGACAGGTTTTCGCCGGCAAAAGCTTCTGTTTCTTTGCTGATTGCCATGGCGGTTACCTTATTTATTGTACATTATATTTCTACCAATCAGGTACTTTCGCTGGTCATGACCTTCATTACCGGTGCGGTGGCTTTTGCCCTGGCGGCACCGATCCAGATGCTGATGATCAAAACGGCCAAAGGCTCGGAGATGCTTGCTGCATCTGTTAGCCAGGCCAGTTTTAATATAGGCAACGCTTTGGGTGCCTTTTTAGGTGGTTTGCCCCTGGCAGCTGGCTATGATTATACTTCTCCGGTATGGGTGGGTACCTTAATGGCCTTAACCGGGGCCGTATTTGCCTGGATGCTGATTGCCCGAAATAAAAGAATGGCTTTGGCCGTTTAAACCGGCTGGTTTCAGATGTGACAAAAATCTTAAACTATTATAATGCTGTATGGTTACATTTGTGCCAAATTAATACGACAGCAAGATGAGTGCAGCATTAAAAAGCATACAGGAGCGCATCGAACCCCTTAGACAGCAGATTATAAACCATAAGGTTTACAGTGTGATCAACAGCCTGGAAGACCTGAGGATCTTTATGGAATATCACGTATACGCGGTATGGGACTTTATGTCGCTTTTAAAAGCTTTGCAGATTAACCTGACCTGTACCAGTGTGCCCTGGTTTCCGGTAGGTTCGGCAAATACCCGCTACCTGATCAACGAGATTGTGGCGGGGGAAGAATCGGATGTGGACAGTACAGGCCAGCGCAAAAGTCATTTTGAAATGTACCTGGATGCCATGGCACAATGCGGTGCAGATACCAGCGGCATTGACACATTTATCCATGCACTTCAAAAAACAGGAGACCTGCCCAATGCTTATCAGGCTGCCGGAACACCGGAACCTGCGCGTGAGTTTGTTGATTTTACTTTTAAGATCATCCACAGCAATGCGGCCCATTTACAGACCAGTACCTTTACTTTTGGAAGGGAAGACCTGATCCCGAATATGTTCCTGACCATGGTAAACGACCTGAATAAAAAATTTCCTGAACAACTGTCTTTATTTAAATATTACCTGGACAGGCATATAGAAGTGGATGGCGACCACCACAGTTACCTGGCCCTGGCCATGACTGCCGAGCTTTGTGCTGATGATGTGGCCCTTTGGCAGGATGCGGAACAGGCCAGTATAGCGGCACTTGAAAAACGCATAGCACTTTGGGATGGTGCCTACAAGGCCATTCTGGCCCAGATATAGCTTTACAAGCATAAAATTTTGTACGAATGACCATAATTGTAGCGACAGATTTCTCGGAAGTGGCAGAAAATGCTGTAGAATATGCAGCGGCGATAGCCAGACACAGCAATGCAAGACTGATCCTTTTTAATTCTTTCGTGATCCCGATACATGCGGCAAATACCCTTTTACCGGCTTCCAGTATCCAGAGATTGCTGACAGATAACGAGATCAGACTGATAGAACGCGCCCTGACACTTTCATTGGATTATGACATAGAAGTAGGGCATGAAACTGCATTTTCTTTTGTAGAAGATGAACTGAAGCAGCTGCTGGTTAAATACGAGGCCAGCCTGGTGGTGTTGGGCATGACGGCCAAGACCCTTGAACAGGACCTTTGGGGAAATACCACTACTTCGGCAATCAAGAAATTAAAGTTTCCGGTATTGGCTGTGCCCCTTGGTGCTAAATTTGAAGGGACAAAAAAAGTGCTTTTTGCCTGCGATGTACTGAATGGGGTGTCTGAAAGGGTATTGGGACATGTCAAAGAACTGGCTTTGAGCTTAGCTGCTGAAGTAGAGGTTTTTAATGTAGATAAAACCCTGGAAGAACTGCGGAATGAAGGCCCCGCTTTACTGGCCACCAATGCCATAGATGACGGGCTGGAAGGGATTGCCTATTACTATAAAAATGTGAAATCGAATGCGGTAATAGAAGAAATTGAAAAAGAAATAGAGATATTTGGTGCCGATATGCTGATTATGGTACCTAAAAAATATGGTTTCTGGGCTTCTATGGTACACAAAAGCAAAACAAGGGTGATGGCATCCGGGCTGCATATCCCGCTGCTTTCGATTCCTATCTAATGATTTAATGCGACACCATGAAAAAAATTATAAAAAACAGCCTGCTTATGCTAGCCCTTTTATCGCCATTGGTTACGCAAGCTCAATTTAACAAGACTACACAAAAAACCAGAATGACTTATCCTGAGACAAAAGAAACAACTATAAAAGACAATTATTTTGGTACTGAAGTAGCCGATCCTTACAGGTGGCTGGAAGATGACCGCTCGGCAGAGACCAAACAATGGGTAGATGCCCAGAATGCAGTTACCCGTAAATTTATTGACCAGATTTCTTACCGCAACCAGATCAAAACCCGTTTAACCAAACTGATGAACTATGAAAAGTATTCGCAGCCTTTTAAAGAAGGGGCCTATACTTATTTTTATAAAAATACAGGCCTGCAGAACCAAAGTGTACTGTACAGGCAGAAAGGGGATGGGGAGCCAGAGGTTTTTCTGGACCCGAACATTTTTTCTAAAGATGCAACGACTTCAATGGCGGATATTAATTTTTCCAAAGATGGCAGTATGCTGGCCTACCAGCTGTCGGAAGGCGGATCTGACTGGCGTAAGGTGGTGGTGTTGAAGGCGGCCGATAAAACGGTTGTAGGGGATACTTTGATTGACGTCAAGTTTTCCGAAATAGCCTGGAAAGGGAATGAAGGCTTTTATTACAGCAGTTATGATAAACCAAAGGATGGCAGTCAGCTTTCGGGGATGACCGACCAGCATAAACTGTATTACCATCAGCTGGGCACGCCCCAAACGGCAGATAAGCTGATCTTTGGTGGCAGCAAAACACCAAGGCGGTATGTTGGTGCCGGTTTAACAGAGGATGAACGGTACCTGGTGATCTCGGCCGCCAACTCTACTTCGGGCAATGAACTGTACATTCAGGACCTAAGCATTCCTGATGCGCCTATTGTAAACGTGGTGGATAATTTTGACAAAGACCACAACATCATCGATAATGTAGGCAGTAAACTGTATATTTTTACCAAATTAAATGCAGCCAATGGCCGCATTGTTACTGTAGACGCGGCCAACCCAAAGCCAGAGAACTGGAAGGAACTGATTAAGGAGACCGAAAACGTATTGCGGCCATCTGCCGGTGGCGGCAAGCTCTTTGCCAATTACATCAAAGACGCTGTATCACTGGTTTTGCAGTACAATATGGACGGGAAGCTGGAACACCGGATTGAGTTGCCGGGTATTGGTTCTGCCAGTGGTTTTTCTGGTAAAAAAGAAGAACCGGCACTTTATTATACCTTTACCTCTTATGTATATCCGGCTACGATCTTTAAATATACGGTGTCGACCGGCAAGTCGGAACTTTATAAAAAATCAGGTGTGGATTTTAATCCTGAAAACTACGAATCCAGACAGGTATTCTATACTTCAAAAGACGGCACTAAGGTGCCGATGATCATTACCTATAAAAAAGGGCTGGTTTTGAATGGTAAAAACCCTACGGTATTGTATGGCTACGGAGGGTTTAACATCAGTTTAACCCCATTTTTCAGTACCTCGAACATCATTTTACTGGACCAGGGCGGGATATATGCCGTAGCCAATTTAAGGGGCGGTGGCGAATATGGCGAAAAATGGCACCTGGCAGGTACCAAATTGCAGAAACAAAATGTATTTGATGATTTTATTGCGGCTGCCGAATACCTGATTGGGCATAAATATACTTCAGCAGCTTATCTGGCCAGCATGGGCGGGTCTAACGGCGGCCTGCTGGTGGGTGCTACTATGGCACAGCGCCCGGACCTTTTTAAAGTGGCTTTTCCGGCAGTGGGGGTAATGGATATGCTGCGCTACCATAAGTTTACGGCGGGTGCCGGCTGGAGCTTTGATTACGGAACTTCGGCAGATTCTAAAGAAATGTTCAGCTATTTACATCAGTATTCGCCCGTACATGCGTTAAAACCTGGTGTAAAATATCCGGCTACGCTGGTTACTACGGCAGACCATGACGACAGGGTAGTACCGGCGCATTCCTTTAAGTTTGCGGCCACCCTGCAAAAAGACCAGGGTGGTGATGCCCCGGTGCTGATCAGCATACAGACCAATGCCGGACATGGTGCAGGAAAGCCTACCGACAAGGCGATTGAGGAAATGGCCGACAGGTGGGCATTTATGTTTTATAACATGGGCCTGGTTTATAAACCTTAATTATCCATATATTTATCTGTTGAACATAGCTATATGATATATGAAACAGACCATCATTTTAATCACATTTACCATTATGAGTTTACTTGCTTCGGCACAATCAAAGGACGAAACTAAAATTGCAGAATTAACTGAAAAACTACGCGTAGCGATGATCAGCGGAAATAAGGCCGATCTGGAAAGTCTGGTTACCGATAACCTGACCTATGGACATTCTAACGGACATATTGAAGATAAAGCTGCTTTTGTAACTGCGCTTTCTACCAAAAAATCTGATTTTAAGACCATAGAGCTGTCGGAACAATCCATTACCGTTGCCGGAAATACAGCTATCGTACGCCACCTGCTGAGGGGCAATACCAACGATGGCGGTATTCCTGCAAAAGTTAACCTTGGCGTGGTACTGGTTTGGGAGAAACAAGGGGAAGCCTGGAAGCTGCTGGCCAGACGTTCCTTTAAGATCAGCTATTGATTTTTATTTGATCCGGCTGAAGAACCTGGGTACATCCCTTTCATCACTTGAATAAAATTCCAGCTTTTTATCTTTTCCATAAAGGTAAAGGGCTGGGTACTGTTTGGGGTGGAACAGTGGGATGAAAACGTGGTCTTTATCCTGCAATACACTTACATTTTTCATTGTTTTTAAAGGTTTGCCAAAATTGTCCATGAAATAATTGATGGAGCGGTATTCATCCTGCGAAATGAGGTAGAGGTTAACATTTTTAAGTTCTGTGCTTCTTTTTGAAATGTTGGATACTACTTTCTGGCAATGTTCGCAGGTGGCATCGAACAGCATCAGCAGGGATTTGCTGCCTTTTGTAATCTGGTCTGTATTGAATGTTTTGCCATCCGCTTTGTAAAAAACTGCTTTGGGCATATCGGTACCCACAATAGGGTTTTGCGCAAAAGTAATTGTGGAAAGTACGCTTAACAATAAGGCAAGAAATAGTTTTTTCATAGCTAAGTTTAAATGTGAAAGCTAATATCTGATTCTATTTGAAAATTATGGTCATTTAAATTCAAAAATCTGGTTATTTTAATTTGAAGTACAGCTTAAACGTGCTGCCCTTTTGCAAGGTTGAACTTACTTTGATAGTTATGTTGTGATAAGCAGCGATGCTTTTTACGATGGAAAGTCCGAGGCCATAACCTACGTTTTCTTTCAGGTTTGCTTTTCGGAAACGGTCGAAAATAAAGGGCAGTTCTTCGGCGGCAATACCAATTCCAGTATCCTGTATGGTAATTAAATAGCTGTTCTGGCTGATTTCCTGGTCTGTGATGGTGATGTTGCCGGCAGGTACGTTGTACTTGATGGCATTGTTGATGAGGTTATAGAACAACTGGAAGAGAAGATCGTGGTTGACACCCTTTAACAGGACCTGGTCGTTAAGCTGAACAGAAATATCCAGGTTTTTCTCTTCCAGACGGTGGCTGATCTCATCGAGTACTTCTCTGATCAGTGCTGCAGGCTTTAGGCTATCGGATTTGGCGAACTGTTCGTTTTCGATCCTGGAGATGAGGAGGAGCGACCTGGAGATCTTTTTTAACCGGTCGAGCGTTTTCATCATATCGGCAATTTTTACGACTGCTTCCTCGTTCAGCTGTTCATCACCAATCAGGTTTTCCATTTTATTTTGCAGGATGCTGATGGGGGTCATGAGCTCATGGGAGGCATTGGCGGTAAATTCCCGTTCTTTCTCGAAAGCTTCATTGATCTGTTCCATGAGCAGGATCAGGGATTCATCGAGGTATTTAAAATCGTACGTAGAGGTGCGTATGGGTGCAGGATGGTTTTTGAAAGGAAATTTCCTGTCGATGAGCTTTGATTTGATGATTTTTCCGAGTGGCCTGATGAGTGCACGGGTAAAAAGCAGGTCGAACAGCAGGCTCAGGGCGATGAGGCCCATGAGTACATACAGGGCCAGTCTTTGCAGGGGCTTGTTGTACTGGTTGATGCTGGAAGTCGTTTTTCCGATTTCGAGCAGGTAATTTTTTCCTTCATAATTAAAGGTATGCATCAGGATCCTGTAATTGAGCGTATCCCTTTCTACCAGACGTTTGGCCGTTTTTATGGTATCGATACGGGTATTTGCTGTTGAAGGCTCGAGGGCGATGTATTCTTCTTTGAGCATGGTATAGCTGCCATAGTTATTGTCGCCCTGCAGGTAATAGTTGATGCCGTTTTTATGGATGATACGGATGACTTTATCCTGCTGCAGGCGCAAAGAATAACTGATGTATTCGGATACGATGCCGTTAACGAGGAAAGGGAGGGAAATGACAAACAGCAGCACTACAGCTAGCTTTGAGCTGGTAATGAACAGGATTAATTTGGCAGATAGTTTCAATTATTTCTTTATTCTGTAACCTACACCACGTACTGTTTCCAGGAAATTTGTAGCTGCCCAGGCATTCAGCTTTTTTCTGATGTTCTTGATGTGCGCATCTATATAATTGGAATCGTAATCGTCATCAGCAAAGGTACCCCAGATGTGTTCACTCAGCTGCATGCGGGTAAGCACGCGGTTGCTGTGCAGGAAAAGGTAGCTGAGGATATCAAATTCCTTTCTGGAAAGCTCGATTTGCTGTCCGTTAAAAAAGATGAGCCTTTTTTGCAGGTCGAGCTTAAAATCGCCCAGGGGCAATAACTCTTCTTTAAGATTGAATTTACGGCGGGCAATGGCCTGCATCCTGGATTGCAGTTCGAGCAGGGAGAAAGGTTTGGGCAGGTAATCGTCGGCCCCCAGATCGAGCCCTGCAATCCTGTCTTCCAGGTTTCCCCGGGCCGTTAAAATGATATAAGCTGCATCAGGATTGTGTTTTTTTGCTTTTGGGAGCAGGGTTAGCCCATCCCCATCTGGCAGTCCGAGGTCGAGTAAAATAAAGTCGTAGCTGTTGGCACTGATTTTTTCGAGCCCATCGCTGATGTTATGTGCCAGATCGCAGATATAAAAGGCCTTTTTCAAAAAGTCTTCCATTTCATAAGCCAGTGTTTTTTCATCTTCTACAATCAGGACCTTCATAATATGGGCTTAGTTATTTCCTCTTTTATCTTTCGGCTTTTCTTTTTTATCTGGTTTTACTTCTTCCGGCTTTTCCTGTTTCCTGGATTGCGGAACTTCTTTCACCTCTGGTTTCTTATTTTCTTTACCGCGTTCCTGCCTTTTATCTTTTTTGTCCTGCCAGCTTGTTTTATAAGACGTATGGCGCGTATTGCTGGCTGAAGAGGCGAGGGGAAGCCAGGAGATGACCATGGCTGTAAGGCATATACGGAAGAAAATAGCTGTACTCATCCTGTAAATATATAGAAAGTTTGCCTCTCTGCAGAGGCAAACTAACATTTCTCAACTTAAACATTGTGTGTGTTATAATTATCCGCGCCCAGATAATTAATGGTACGAAGATGCAGACCGAACATGAAATTAAGATGAAAAATAAAAAAAATAATAATTCTGAAATTTCATGTTGATTTCATGTTCAGTATAGAGATTTGATTCAACAACACACAAATGGAACTTTAAATATTTGGTTTATGAAAAGGTTAGTATTATTAGGAATGTTTGGAATAATGGGATGGATGCCCTACCAGGCAAAGGCACAGTTAAGTATCAATGTAAATATTGGCTCACAACCTTTATGGGGACCAGTAGGCTATGATTATGTGGATTATTATTACCTGCCGGATGTAGAGTGTTATTATCATGTACCAAAACGCCAGTTCATTTATATGGAGGGCAACAGGTGGAGGTTTTCGGCTTCATTGCCTTCGAGGTACAGGAGTTACGACCTTTATAACGGTTATAAGGTAGTGGTAAATTCTTACCGGAACTTTGACCATGACAGGGTATATTATTCGAGATACAGGAATGTAAGGAGCCAGCCGGTCATCAGGTACAGCAACGATTCAAGATATTATGTCGTAAAAGGCCATCCGCATGGTATGCCTCCGGGACAGGCAAAGAAATTCTACTCCAGAGAGCGTGACAGAGGTTATGATAGAGGTTATGATAGAGATAGAGACAGAGGTTATGACAGGGACCGTGGGCATGGCAACTGGGGCGGCCGGGACAATGACAGAGGAAATGACCGGGGTCATGATCGTGGAAATGACAAAGGGCATGGCAGGGGAAGACACTAACCACCACACACACACACACAATTTAAACCGAAAGGGCGCTATACATGATGTATATGCGCCCTTTTTTATAGTGGAGATCTTATGATTACTGATTGGTGATGATCTGTGTGGTAAAGGCCTGTTCCGTATTGGCAGGGGCAACTAAACCAGCAGCAATAATGGTATAAGACCTGCCGGCCTTAAATTCGGTACTGGCCAGTTCGCGTTTTAGTGTTGTTCCTGTTGCTTTATCCTTAACCACTAAAACGTATGTTTTTGCTTCGAACTCTGTAAAGCTGCTGCTGGCTTTATATGCTTTATCGGCAATAAGCGTATTGCCATCTTTAACAGCCAGGTCCAATGCCGGGGCATCGGGCGAAAGGTTGATGAAGCGGATAAAGGTTTTGTCGGAGCTGACACTGCCCAGCTGGTCTTTGAGCACCAGGTAGTCCAGCTGACCGGCTTTACCGATCAGGAAAAGGGAGTTTGCCGTATTTGCTTCTACATTTACAGCTTTGGTGATGACACTTTCCGTATTGCTGGTAGTGGTAAACTTAACGCTGTTGCTGCCAACAGCGCACTGCGCATAGGCAACATTGCTGCCAAAGCCGAGGGCCCCACTCCGGTTGGCCTGGTTAGCGCCAATATATACATTATAAGAGGCCAGGGTAGGCGAGGCATTGGTAATGGCTAAAAACGAAACGTCCTGTACCGGGTCAGGATCTTTTGAGCAGGAATTTAACAATAGGGTGCTGGCGGCTGCAATCGAAAATGCAGTAAGTTTTGCAAATTTTAAGGAAAGCGGTTTAGTAAAAAGGTTCATTATCATATTTTAAGATTTGTGAAATATTGTTGTTAAAACGCAGAGTGTCATACAAACGCTACAGTAAAAATAGATAAAATTGGCTAAATTGGCACTTTAATAAACATAAATCATCATGAAGATAATAATAGGTTCAGATCATGCAGGTTTTACCTATAAAAATATACTGCTGACTACTTTAACAGCCGCAGGGTATGAGGTGCTGGATCTGGGGACATATACATCGGCTGCTACGGATTATCCGGACCATGCGGCAGCTGTAGCCAGGGCCATTCTTGAAAAAAAAGGGGAAAGGGGCATCCTGGTTTGCGGAAGTGCGGTAGGGGTGAGTATTGCGGCCAATAAGTTTAAAGGGATAAGGGCCGGTGTATGCCATGATACGTATTCTGCACACCAGTCGGTAGAACACGATGATGTCAATATCCTGTGTATGGGCGAACGGGTGATCGGGATAGAGCTGGCAAAGGACATCAGCTTTGCTTTTTTAAAGGCAAGTTTTACCCATGAGGAGCGCCATATAAAAAGACTGGCCAAAATAACTGCTATTGAGAACGAGGAATTGTAAACCTTTATGAAATTATATATTTATACCCTTTTAGCACTCTTTGTTTTTACGTTGTACCAATGCCAGAGTTATAAAAAAACGACTGGAACAGCCAGGCCCGGCCTGATGCCCGATACCACCGGATCGCCGGTGATACCGGCCGATGCGGCCATTAAGCTGATGAAGCTGGAAAATGGTTTTGAAGTGAAGCTGGTGGCTGCCGAGCCGCTGGTTACTGCACCTGTGGCCCTTAGCTTTGATGCCAGGGGCCGGATCTGGGTAGTAGAAATGGTAGGCTATATGCCAGATGTATATGGCAAAGGGGAGGACAGGCCAAATGGTAAGATCGTGATCCTTGAGGACAAGAATGGCGATGGTGTGGCAGATGAGCGGAAGGTTTTTTTAGATTCGCTGGTATTGCCAAGGGCCATCTGTTTGATTGATGGGGGCATACTGGTGGCAGAATCGCCGAACCTCTGGTACTATGAAATTAAAAATGATCAACCCGGAAAGCGGATACTGGTTGATGATAAATATGCAGCGGAGGGGAACGTAGAACACCAGCCCAATGGCTTGCTGAGGGCGATGGACAACTGGATCTATAATGCCAAGTCGACCAAACGCTACCGCAAATATGGAGATCGCTGGGTGACAGAAGAAACCCATTTCAGGGGACAATGGGGGATCAGTCAGGATAACTATGGCCGGCTCTATTACAACGACAATTCTACCAACCTGATGAGTGATTATTTTAGCCCGGGTTATGGTGCCAGGAACCCCGACCAGCATGGTGTGGAGGGCTATTCGGAAAGAACGGTACGGGACAACCGGGTTTATCCGGCAAGGCCTACGCCAGGTGTAAACAGGGGATATATGCCCGGAACGCTCGATGACAGTCTGCGTTTAAGGAATTTTACGGCGGCCTGCGGACCGCTTATTTACCGTGGGCACCTGTTTGGTGATGCCTACGATTTTAATGCCTTTGTGGCAGAACCATCGGCCAATTTAATTAAGCGGAACGTGCTGACTGAGAAGGGTTTTGTGGTGAGCGGAACACAGGCCTATCAGGGCAAAGAATTTCTGGCGAGTATAGACGAACGTTTCAGACCTGTAAGTTTATACAACGGACTGGATGGGGCCTTATATGTGGTTGACATGTACAGGGGGATTATACAGCATAAAACCTATGTAACACCTTATTTAAGAAACATTATAGAAGAAAGGAAGCTGGCGCAACCCCTTGGATGTGGCAGGATCTATAAAATAGTTCCTAAAAACAGTAAAACAGCTGCTGTAAAGTTTACTGAGGAGCCCGGGGCACTGGTTGCGATGCTGGGGCATCAAAACGGACTGGTGCGGGACATGGCGCAGCAGATCCTGATTGACGGCAGATACAGATCGGCTATTCCTTATTTAAGAGCTGCGCTTGGTCATAAGGATCGGCCCTTGCAGCTCATCCATGCGATGTGGGTACTGGAAGGTTTGTCGGCCTTGCAGACGAATGAAGTGCTGGAGTTATTGAGGTCGCCGCAATGGCCGGTAAAAATGCAGGCTTTAAGCGTTCTGCCTGCTGTAATCAATGGCAGTTCCTACCGCTATTTCAGAGATGAACTGCTGAAGATGGTTGCTGCTGATGATCAGATGGCCGCACCTTACCTGGGTTTTGCAGCCAGTTACATCCGGCCTTATGATGCCCCTGCAGCAGATGCACTGTTGCTGGCGCTGGTGAAGAAATATCCCGATAACCCTTACGTTTCTGCTGCGGTGATCAGTAACCTGAGCTATAGAGAGGAGCAGTTTGCCGGAGAGATTGCAGGGCTGGTACCCGATGCCAACCTGGCCATTAACAAGCAGTTGAAAAAAGTGATTACGGGTGTCAACAATTCGCAGAAGAACAGGGACCCTTCTTTATTGATCAGGGATTTCCCTAAAGGGGCAGCTTTGTTTGCTTCCAGCTGTCAGACCTGTCATGCACCGGACGGCAATGGGATCAAGTCGCTGGCCCCTCCGTTAAATAAGTCGGAATGGGTTACCGGAAACAAAGAGAAACTCATTTCTATTGTTTTATATGGTTTAACCGGACCGGTTAAGATCAACGGCTATGTATATGAAGCGCCCGAGATTTCGGCCGATATGCCAGGGATTGCACATAGCGATGAAATATCTGACAACGATGTGGCGCAGGTATTGAGTTTTATCCGTGGTTCATGGGAAAATAATGCAGGAAAGGTATCCATTGATGAAGTAGCCAAAGTAAGAAAACAGTATAAGGATAGGGAAAAAGCTTTTACCATAGCCGAGCTTGAAGGTAAATAGCCTGATTGTGAATAACCTGTTGAAAAGCTGTTAAAAACTTGTTAATAAATATACTTAAATATATTTGCTTAAAGTAATTATTCGCCGTACATTAGATGTATCAATAACGGAGTACTTTGACAGTCTGAGAAACATTCCAAAAAGAATCAGGAGCCTCCGGGCAAAAGTTTCTGGGATTTTCGAAGGATCAGTAAGGATCGAATTCAAAGGAGACAGCGAAGCAGACCTACACATCAGGAGCCGAGAGGCGAATGAATAGCACTGACACCAGGACAGACACTACACCACTGCGCATTTCTAAGGGAATGACAGACCGGAGTAAGGATAACGGATTTCAAAGTTCGCAAGGACTGAAGAACATTACGTATTGTTAAGTAAAAGACGAATTGATGCTTTTTTTGTGGCCACGGCCATAGGAAAGGTGAAAACGGAGAACCAGAATCGAAAGAAGAAGGGCTCCGTTTTCTTTTTATGCGTTTTTCTGTTCCCATTACTGTTATTTTCATTTCCCGATATTGGAAACCTTTCTGAGGGTTAAATTAATGTAGTGTTTTAATTATGTTACAGATAATGATAAAAAATTATTTCATTATGATAATGTATGTGTTTACATTAGCGTTAATTCCCCCCAATTAATAACAATGTTAAGGCACCTGTAGGGGTGCTTTAATTGTTTTTAGCCCCCGGGATACAAATCTTTTCTTTATTTTTATACATCATGAGTACAGAAAAAAAGATCTTCGTTTTAGATACCTCGGTGATCCTCTACGATCACAATGCTTTTAACAATTTCAAGGAGCATGATGTGGCCATTCCGATACAGGTACTGGAAGAACTGGACAACATGAAAAACGGCAATGAAACCCGCAATGCGGAAGCCAGGAGTTTCATCAGGCTGATGGACCATGCTTCGGGCGAGCGGATCATGAACCAGTGGATCCCTTTAAATGGAAGTAAACATGGCCGGTTTAAAGTGGTAATGGATAATGTACCCGGGCAAATTGATGCAGAAGCTGTTTTTGGGAAGGGAAAATTTGACCACCGGATACTGAATGCGGCATTGGGACTGAAGCAGGAATTTCCTGAAAAGAAGGTGGTACTGGTGTCTAAAGACATATGCCTGCGTTTAAAGGCTAAATCCCTGGAACTCTACGCGGAGGATTACGAAACCGGTAAAATTAAAAATGTAGATGAACTGTACACCGGAAAAGCAGTGCTGACGAATGTTCCGGATGAATTGTTTAAGCTGTTGAAAGCCGGAGAAAGTGTGGATGCAGGGGGCCTGGACATGCAGGACAGGGAAGCCAATCATTTCTGTATTTTAAAAGGGAAGCGAAAAACAACAGCCAGCTGGTACAATGCGGCTCTGGGACGTCTTTTCCCTGTCGCCCCGCGTACTATATTTAACATTTCCCCACGCAACGATGAGCAGTCCTTTGCCATAAATGCATTGCTAAACCCGGATATTAAACTGGTTACCATACAGGGAAAGGCGGGCACGGGAAAAACCCTGCTGGCCATTGCAGGCGCACTGGAGCAACGTAAAGACTACCGGCAGATCTATGTAACCCGGCCTATTGTTGCCCTGAGCAATAAAGATATCGGTTTTTTACCCGGTGATGTAAAATCAAAAATTGACCCTTATATGGCCCCGATATGGGACAACCTGAGGTTCATAAAAGAGCAGTTTAACGATGATCCTAAAATGCAGGCCAGGATTGATGAATTTGTGAGTACCGAAAAGATTGTGATCACCCCGCTGGCCTATATCAGGGGAAGGACCCTGAGCAAGATCTTTTTTATAGTGGATGAAGCGCAGAACTTAACGCCCCACGAGATTAAGACCATCATATCCAGGGCAGGAGAGGATACAAAGATCATTTTTACCGGAGACATTTACCAGATAGATACCCCTTACCTGGATGCGGAGAGCAATGGTTTGTCTTACCTGATTGAACATGCAAAAGACCATCCGTTGTATGCCCACATTACGCTGGACAAGGGGGAGCGGAGTGAGCTGGCCAATCTGGCCAACGACCTTTTATAATGCTGTGCAATTAAAAAAGAAATTGTTACTTTCGATATCAAATAAAATATAAATCTATGCTTAGAAAAACACTGATAGCAGGTATGGCATTTTTTATGGTGTCCTGCGGTAATTCAAACAAAGAAGAAAAAAGCACAGGTATTGGAAGTGCGGTGGAAGGCGTGAGTAACCTGAAAAAGATGTCGGGCGCTGCAGAAAAGATGGAAGAGCAGAGCAATGCTTTAAAGAAAATGACCCCTTTGACCAACGATGAGTTAAAAGCGGTTGTTCCTGAAACACTGGGTGGTTTAAAAAGAAAAAGCTTTAGTGCAGGGGCCCTGGGCACTACCGGGCTGAGTTCAATAGATGCAACTTACGGTGACGATACCAAATATATAAAAGTTGGGGTGATGGACGGTGCAGGTGAAACCGGAAGTGCGCTTGTTTCTTTGATGGCTATGACTTTGAGTATGGATACTGAATCCGAATCCAATGGTACAAAAACCAAGACCAAAGAAGTGAACGGGATCCGTTCGGTGACCGAGGACACAAAGACAGACCAATCGGTACGTTCGTCAATTAAATATTTGTATAAAGACAGGTATTCTATCAGCCTTGATGGCGAAGGCTATACTTTAGAAGAGCTGGAAGGTTTTATGAAAAACCTGAATACCAGTGCTTTAAAATAAAATATGAAGTGGTTTATTTTAGCTATCCCTGTTCTGATGATACTTGCCTGTCAGCCTGAAAACCATAAAACAGCTTTATCAGAAGGGGGAGCTGACCCGCATTCTTATGCCAATGCCGCGGCTGCTTTTGTGAAGCACCTTGACCTGGATATAGCGGTTGATTTTGAGCAGCAGCAAATTAAAGGAAAGGCCAGCTGGACAATTGATAACAGTGCGGGGGCGACTGAGCTTGTTTTTGACGACAGTAAACTCAATATTGAAAAGGTTAGCCTGGGTGCTGATGAAAGCAGCACTACTTTTAGTTTCGGACAAGAGAAGGAGTTTATAGGCAAGGCACTGAAAGTGGCCATTTCAGCTGATACCAGGCAAGTGAATATTTACTATACTACGGATAAGCAGGCAAGTGCCCTGCAATGGTTAACACCCCGGCAAACTGCAGGTAAAAAGCATCCCTATTTATTTACCCAGTCGGAAAGCATTGCTGCACGCAGCTGGATTCCTTGTCAGGACAGTCCCGGTATCCGTTTTACCTATAATGCAAGGGTTAGGGTGCCAAAAGAACTTTTGGCATTGATGAGTGCTGAAAACCCTACCGTAAAAAACGACAGTGGTGTGTACCATTTTAAACAGGTGCATGCTATTCCATCTTATTTGCTGGCATTGGCGGTGGGTGACATTACTTTTAAAGCTGTAGATTCCCGTACGGGTGTGTATGCTGAGCCTTCAGTTTTACAGAAAGCCGTTTGGGAATTTGCTGATATGGGTAAAATGGTTACGGCTGCAGAAAAATTATACGGTCCGTACCGATGGGGAAGATATGATTTGCTGGTGCTGCCACCCAGTTTCCCTTTTGGGGGAATGGAGAATCCGAACCTGACTTTTATTACACCAACTATTATTGCCGGCGACCGCTCACTGGTGAGTATCATCTGTCATGAGCTTGCACATAGCTGGAGTGGAAACCTGGTTACCAATGCAACCTGGAATGATTTCTGGTTAAATGAAGGCTTTACCAATTATTTTGAGCGCAGGATTGATGAAGAACTGTATGGTAAGCATGAAGCGGACATGCAGGCCGTTTTTGCCAGACATGCTTTAGATGATGCGATTTCGGATATGGGGGCAGGCAGTAAGGACACCCATTTAAAAACAGATTATAGCGGCCGGAACCCGGATGAGGGCACCAATGACATTGCTTATGAAAAAGGGTATTTCTTTTTACGGGGCATTGAGGCCGCTGTGGGCCGGGAAAAATTTGATGCTTTTTTAAGGAGTTATTTTGATGCCCATGCCTTTCAATCGCTGACTACCGAGCAGTTTTTAGACTATTTGAATAAGAACTTGATTAAGGGCGACGGGGAATTGGAGCAGAAGATCAATGTTAAAGCCTGGGTGTATGGTCCTGGAATTCCTGCTAATATTGTTGCGGTTGGCTCAGAAAGATTTAAGGTAATTGATGGTTTACTGGGCAGATGGCGAAAAACCGGACAGCTGACCGGTTTGCGTAAGGAAATTGTGTCGAGCAATGAGAAACGTTATTTTATCAGTCAGCTTCCCGCAGATTTGACCGCTACGGAAATGTCGGAACTGGATAAAGAGTTTCATTTTACGGCTTCCAACAATACGGATGTACAACTGGGCTGGTATACTTTGGCCATTCGTCACCATTATACTGCAGCCGATCAGCGGATCAGGTCGTACTTAATAGAAAACGGACGGATGTGGCACATCATTCCACTTTATAAAGCGTTGTTGAAAACTCCTGAGGGCACAAAAACTGCTAAAGAGATTTATAAAATTGCCAGAGGAAATTATCATCCTATGACTTATCAGGCTATTGACAAGCTGCTGAAATAAAATAGATCAGCACACATGGAAAGCGGGACCTTTATGATTTAAAGGTTCCGCTTTCCTTTTGTAAGGGTAGCCCCGGCGCTGGCGATGATCACCAGGGCCACGGCCAGCCATTCATGAAAAGAAAGTATTTCATTCAGGAAGAGGAGTCCGCATATTGCTGCTACAGCAGGTTCCAGGCTCATTAAAATACTGAAAGTACGGGCAGGTATTTTTCGTAGGGCGTTGATCTCTAAGGTAAAAGGGATGGCGCTTGAGAGCAGTGCAAGCGCAATGCCCGAGAACAGCATAGTTGGACTAAAGTGGTTCAATATACCACCGGCAATACCAAAAGGCAATACAACAACTGAGGCGAAGACCATACCAATGGCTACAGCCTGGCCGCCGTCCATCAGTTTGGAGATGCGGCCGCCCAGTACAATATAGCCTGCCCAGAACGCACCGGCCAGCAGGGCCAGGAACATGCCCAGCAGGTCGGCACCTTTTTCGTTCCATGGTGCAATACAGGCAATACCGATGGCTGCAAGGAGCACCCATAGAAAATCAATTGCCCGCTTGGAGCCTAGTACAGCCAGGAGCAAAGGTCCGATAAATTCGAGCGTTACACCCAGACCCAGCGGGATCCTTTTTATGGCGAGGTAAAAAATAAGGTTCATAGCACCCAGTGAAAGGCCATAAGCGCTCACTGTTTTCCATTGTTGCAGGCTAAGCTGTTTTAAATTTGGCCGGTAGACTGCAAGCAGGATGATGGCCGAGAACCCTATCCTTACAGAAGCAGTGCCCGCAGCGCCAAGCAGTGGGAATAAGCCTTTGGCGATTGCCGCACCACCCTGTACACTGATGATGGCCAGGAGTACAGCGGGCAATGGAGGAATTTTTATTGTTTTCATAGGAGAATTGTAGCAGCGTTAACAATTGT
This sequence comes from Pedobacter heparinus DSM 2366, assembly GCF_000023825.1. Lineage (NCBI taxonomy): Bacteria > Pseudomonadati > Bacteroidota > Sphingobacteriia > Sphingobacteriales > Sphingobacteriaceae > Pedobacter > Pedobacter heparinus. The sequence continues at coordinate 2,838,935 of NC_013061.1, read as the reverse complement.
AGACAAAATTATGGTTTTATGATCAGTTATCTGACATCTGTATGTCAGGCTGAAGATGAAAACAGGGGAATTTTGGGGTTTTGTTTTTTTGGCATGTTATTTGTTCTTATCGTATCGGTTTAGTTTGGTTTAGGTTGATCTGTGGTGGATCGACCTTATAAACGGGAATAGTCTCTCCGACTTTATTCCCGTTTCTCTTTTAAGGCCAATTTCTTTTGAGTACTCTTTTTTTACAACTCAGGCTGAAATATTGACGGCTCGTCTTTTATTTGTTTTTCCCCGGTAAATATATGTACAGTTTTGCAGGGTACAAATAAGCACATTATGTTAAAGAGTTGTCTTTTTGAAAACGGATCAGGGATCAGGCTCTCTGGTGAGCTGTCTGATCTTATCGCATTGCATGGCACAGTGAGAAAAATTATCAGTGTGGTAGTTGATTATGAGCTGCAAGCTACAGATGCTTCAAACCTGCTGGTTGATTTTCTGGAAAAAATAGAACAGGCCTATCTGGGTAAGGAACTGGTAGAGCAGTATGTGGTACAGCGTAAAGCCTGTACACATTACGGTTTTGGCTGCAGCTGGATGGAACTGCTGATGATCAACAGCCTGATGAGGTCGCTTGCCGAGTATGCGGTACTGGATGAGCTGGACGATATCAATATACAATTGCTGGAATACCTGTGCAGAAAAACCCTTTCGGGAATAGATAAGGCGGATGTAACAGGCATCCATCATTATATAGGAAAACGATTTGTATGTTTGAACATCAGGCATTTTATAGCAAATTTTAGCTATAAGGATTCAGATTTTAAGGTGGGTGCTGACCGCGATTCCTTAAAGAAGGTACAACAATATCTGAGTGTTTATTTTGAAGAAAGCAGACCACTGAGATGAGCAGGTATACATTGATTACAGGCGCGAGTGCCGGGCTGGGCAGGGAATTCTCTATACAGTGCGCCGGGCTGGGCATGAACATCATTATGATTGCGCTTCCGGCCAGCAATACAGTATCACTGGCCGAAAACCTGATGCTGGAGTTTGGGATTAAGATCGAAGTATTTGAGTTTGACATGACCGACAGCATTTTGCTGGTTGAAAAGCTGAATTATATTGCTGAAAACTTTGAGATCAATTTTCTGATCAACAATGCGGGGATTGGTGGAACCGTTGCCATTACTGAAAGCCCGCTTACAGCCATTGACAGGATTTTACAGGTCAACATCAGGAGTATGGTGCTGATTACGCAAATCCTTTTGCCCGGCTTGCTGAAACAGGACAGGGGCTATATCATGAACATTTCGAGCATGGCTGCATTTACCCCGATAGCTTATAAAACGGTATATCCGGCATCGAAGGCTTTTATCTCATCTTTTGCGCTGGGCTTAAGGGAGGAGTTGAGTGATACCTGTGTATCTGTAAGTGTGGTTTATCCTGGACCCATCATGACCAATTCGGGCGTATCAGCGAGGATCATGGAACAGGGAATAAAAGGCCGGATGGGCCTGCTCAGCACCTCAGCGATTGCGGAAATAGCACTGAAGAAAACCCTGGTGGGCAAGGCCCTTATTATCCCTGGTTTCTGGAACAGGATCAACCACCGCATTATGGGTTTGCTACCCGTAGAGACCAAGCTGAAAATTGTATCTAAAGCAGTTAAAAAGGAGATGGCCATTAAATGAGTTTACAAAGGACAAATAAGGTACTGATTACCGGGGGGAATGGGTTTTTGGGTTCTAATGCGGCAAGGGAGCTGTTCCGGCAGGGCTACGAAGTGAAACTGATGATGCGGCCCTCGGCCGATATGGCCATTGTGGCAGATATTCCCTGTGAGGTATATTACGGAGATATCAGTAATGAAGATGAGGTTTTTCATGCAGTTAAGGGATGCGACTATGTGGTCCATACTGCCTCGGTAACCGCGCAATGGGGGGTAAATTTTAAAACTTATGAACAGGTGAATGTAAAGGGGACTGTTCATGTGGTAAATGCCTGTTTAGAGTACAGGGTCAAAAAGCTGATCTACATCAGCACAGCCAATACCATTGGCCATGGCGATAAAGACAGGCCTGCAAATGAGCTGAGTTCTTTCCGGCTCTCGCATTTGAGCTCGGGTTATATCAGCAGCAAATACATTGCGCAGCAGTATGTTCTGGAACAGGTTGCGGGCAAAGCTTTGCCAGCTGTAATTCTGAATCCCACCTTTATGATCGGACAATGCGATGCAAAACCAAGTTCGGGACAACTCATCCTGCACGGTATGAACAAGCGTTTTGTTTTTTATCCGCCGGGCGGAAAGAATTTTGTGCACATCAATGACGTTTGCACGGGTATTGTAAATGCGCTTAAGCTGGGGAAAAATGGCGATTGTTATTTGCTGGCAGGCGAAAATTTAAGCTACAGGACATTTTTTAAATTGCTGAACAAAGTTTCTGGTCAGCAGCCCACCTTAATCTGCATTCCCGGCTTTGTTTTAAAAATGACGGGAATAATGGGTACATTGCTTGGTGTATTGAGCAAGACATCAGTTAAACTGAATTATTCATCGGCCTATATGCTTTGCCTGTACAATTACTATTCCGGCAAAAAGTCTGAACGGGAACTGGGACTGCGCTATACACCTATAGAAAAGGCGATAGGCAATGCGCTGAACTGGTTCAGGGACAATAATTATTGTTAGATTTTGTGGGATGCTAATTGGTTCGCTTATCATAATGTTATTAAAAATGAATGCAACGCAAGTGGAAGCGGTTTTTCAAAGTAAAATATTTAAATATGGGATCAGGGCGGTTGTCCTGTTTATATTCAGTATCATCTTTAAATCTTTTGACCTTACGTTTCCTAAAAATTTTAACCCATTTCTTTTCAGGGCACAGGCTTTCAGTTTAATGTTTGTGCTGGTGGGCCTGGTGGCATGGGAAGGGGCAGTGAGGGTCTCTAAGTATGTGGAACAACATGTTTTTAACCATAACCTTTCCTATAAGCTACTGTTTTTGTGTTTTAGCCTTATCGTTTATGGTTTGTTATCCAGCTTTTTGTTTGGCTTTTGTTATTCGGTATTTGATATTTTTCTTTACCATAAATACGAGGCCTGGAATAGTTTTTCGAGTTTGAGCTATGACCTTTATTTTGGTTCATTTATGTTTTACCTGCTGATCCTGGCTTATAGCGGCATCGTTTTCTATTACAAAAACTGGAAAGAAAGCCAGCTGAATGCGGAGCGGCTGATGCGGGAGAACATACAGGCGAAGTATGATGTGCTGAAGAGCCAGATTGATCCACATTTCTTTTTTAATTCCTTAAGTGTACTGACCAACCTGGTGTATAAGAGTGCCGACCTGTCGGCCGAATACATTACACAACTGGCGAAGAGCTACAGGTACATTCTGGACAAAAAATTTGAGAACCTGGTATCTATCCGTACGGAGCTTGAGTTTTTAGCATCCTATTCCTTTCTGATCAGGATAAGGCACCAGAGCAGCATTGTTTTTAATATTGACATAGACGAGGAGGTGAGGAACAGGGGCATGGTGCCACCGGCTACGCTGCAGATGCTGGTGGAGAATGCGGTAAAGCATAACCGTTTTTCGGCAAATGACCCCTTGCATATCAATATAAAAGATGTTGGAGATTCATTAATTGTTTCGAACGACCTGAGAAAGCGTACAGGGCTTCAGCATTCGATAGGTGTTGGGCTGGACAACATCAGCAAAAGGTATGAACTGACGAGTGATAAAAGGATAGAAATTACCGAAACCGAAGATGAATTTATTGTAAAAGTCCCTATAATTAATAATTATGAAGATCATCATATTTGAGGATGAAAAACACAATGCAGAAAGGCTGATCCAGCTGCTGCAAAAATGCCTTGAAACTGTTGAAGTGCTGGCGGTTATTGAGTCGGTAGAAGAAGGATTAAAATGGCTTAATGTGCATGAAGACCTTGCTGAACTGATTTTTATGGATATCCAGCTTTCAGACGGAAACTGTTTTGAACTGTTTAAGCAAAAGGAGATCCATACCCCGATTATTTTTACCACTGCTTATGATAGTTTTGCCCTGCAGGCTTTTAAAGTTTACAGCGTAGATTATTTAATGAAGCCGATTGATGTAAAGGATTTACAGCGGGCCATTGAAAAATATGAGTATTTTAAGGTACCGGCGAATCCGGCCCTGAACATTTCACAGATTGCCGAGGAGTTCTTTAAAAGAGAACACACCCGGTTTATTGGCAAGATAAACAACCAGCTGGTATATGTGAAAGCAAGGGATATTGCCTATATATATTTTTTGGATGGCCTTACCCGGGCAATAAACATGACTGGGCAGGAGATACCTTTGGATTATTCGCTGGAACAGATGGAGAAGCTGCTAGACCAGCGGTTGTTTTTCAGGATTAACCGAAAGCTTATTGTTCATATAGATGCCATAAGAAAGATCACCACTTATTACAACAGCAGGTTTGTGATACAGTTGTTTCCGGCCACCGATATGGAAGCGATCATCAGCAGGGAAAGGGTAAGTAGTTTTAAGGCCTGGCTGGAGGGCCGGGCTGTGGTTAATTAAAACTATTTTGGCTTTTAACCGTTTTAGTATTGAAGCTTTAAAGCAGGCAAAATAAAAAGCTAAAAAAAAGACATGCTATTCATAATCTTTTTTTAGAATTGCAATATGAACAAAGCCAGGTTATACCTCTCGAGATTGGTTTACAACAAGTTTTTTTGGCAGTTGTTTCTGGCAATTTTTATGATTGCTATGGCGATCTTTTTTATCCGGCAGGAACACATTGAGGTGGTAAAGATCAAGGCGGAGCTGGAACGCAGCCAACCTGTCTACATTGTTTTGGGATTGGTGCTGACTGTAGTTTATATCCTTGCTCAGGGACTGATGTATGTGTACAGTTTTAAAGCTTTAAACAAATCGATTTCGCTGGCGCTGGCCATTAAATTGTTTCTTAAAAGAAACCTGGTGAGTGTTTTTTTACCGGCGGGTGGTTTTTCATCACTGGTGTTTTTTACGAAAGAGATAGAGGAGAAGGGGGTAGGCAAATCACAGATTCATCTGGCCTCTACTTTATTTGGTTTTTGCAGTATCCTTTCGGTAGTTATAGTAGCGGTCCCGGTTTTGGCCATCGCCCTGTTGTTTACCAGGTTAGGGAATGCCGAATTGCTGGGCTTTGTTTTTCTGTTGTTGCTTACGGCAGGTTTTATTTTACTTGTTTATTCTATTTCTGTAAAAGGCCGTGCCTATCGCTGGCTTTCCAGGATGCGGCCCTCGCTGTCTACCGTTCTGGATGACATGATCAATGAAAAGATCAACAGAAAACAATTCTGGATAACTTTACTGATCTCTGTTGGCATAGAGGTGATTGGTATTGTACACCTGTACATTTCTATGCTGGCCCTTGGCTTTGATGCCAGCTGGCCGGCAGCCATTATAGGTTATATCGTGATGGTAATCCTGCTGATCGCATCGCCTTTTTTAAGGGGACTGGGAGCAATAGAATTGTCGCTGACCTTTGTTTTACAGCAGTTTGGCTTTCCGGTGCTTGCTGCTGCAACCATTACCCTGCTGTTCAGGTTTTTTGAATTCTGGATTCCGCTGCTGGCGGGCATTATAAGTTTTATCACCAAAAAGGATAACCTCATCCTGCGGATACTACCGGCATGCATTATCCTGGTGCTGGGCATTGTAAACATCATTTCGGCAATTACACCAGCTATACCTACCCGTTTAAGGATGGTAAAAGACCTGCTGCCAGAAGATCTGATCATTACCAGTAATTCACTGGTGCTGGTTTTTGGCTTGATACTGGTTATCATCAGCATATTTTTGTTACAGGGTTCCAGACGAGCCTGGTATACGGCTTTGTTTCTGACTGTTTTTTCAGTTATCGGGCACCTGTTTAAGGCAGCGGATTACGAGGAAGCCTTACTGGCCTTTATTGCTGCTTCGGCTTTATGGTATACCAGAAGCTCCTATAAGCTTAAGCCCAATGCCAAACTGGTTTCCATCAATTACCTGGTGTTGCTGTACGCAGTACTTGCCCTGCTTGCTTATGGGGTACTGGGCTTTTATTTCATAGACAAAAGACATTTTGGGATTGACTTTCATTTTATGCAGGCGCTGAAAGCAGTTTTAAAGTTGTTTTTTCTGATCGATTATCATGGAATGACACCTTTGACCAGGTTTGGTGAGCGCTTTCAGGATTCCATCTATATCTCGGGGGCTGCAGTGATCCTTTTTGTAGTTTTCAGTTTACTGAGGCCTTATTTTTCCAAGCCCTATAATTCTGAGCAGGATTTTGACCTGGCGAGGCAGTTGCTGCAGCAATACGGTTCTTCTGCACTGGATTATTTTAAAGTATACCCCGATAAATTTTTATTCTTTAAGCCCGACAAAACGGCTTTTATCAGCTTTAAGGTGACACGGCATTTTGCCATTGTGCTGGAAGATCCCGTTGCAGGTACTGAGACGGCGCAACAGGAAATGATCGGGCTGTTTGAAGATTTCTGTGCCCAGAATGGTTTTATAAGTGCCTATTACCGCGTGCCTGAAAAATCTTTACAGCTGTATACTGCTGCAGGATATAAATTTATCCCTATAGGAGAAGAAGCTGTTCTGGACTTGACTGGTTTTACACTTGATGGTGGCAAGATGAAAACCACCAGGAGTGCCATCAGCAGGCTTACTGCCGAAGGCTATTGTTTAAAAGTTTACCAGGAACCGATTAAGGAGGGCCTGTTGCAAAAGCTTGAAAAGGTATCGGACAACTGGCTGGCGGAGCTGCACCAAAAGGAAGTTGCTTTTACCCAGGGTGTTTTTGATACCAGTATTTTAAAAACGCAGACGATCATTACCGTAGAGGATGAAGAAGAGAAGGTTTATGCATTTTTGAACCTGGTACCGGATTATGCGCCGGGTGAGGCTACCTACGATCTGATCAGGAAGGTCAGCGATGCACCCAACGGCGTGCTGGATATGCTGCTGGCCAAAACTTTTATTTATTTAAAAGAGCAGGGTTATACCAGTGTCAATATGGGACTGGCACCTTTATCGGGAATGGAAGAGGTAAACATTACCCAGAAAACAATTAAGTATGCCTACGAGAATTTTAAAGTATTCGGGCAGTTTAAGGGTTTAAGAAAATACAAGGAGAAGTTTTATCCCAACTGGGAAAAGAAATATTTGATTTACAGTCATAATTACCATTTGTTGCAGGTGCCATCGGCCCTGAGACGTGTTTCTGAAGGCAGTTAATTGACCAGTCCTTTTATTGCCCCGCTTACCACAAGCTGTACATCGTCATTGTAATGATGCGAACCGGGGATCGTGATTTTCCGGATTTTGTTTGTCTCTTTTAATTCCTGGCTGATGTCGGTCTTTTCTTCCTCCCCAAAGATGCACCATACCGGGATTTTAGATTTCAGCAGTTCGGGGTATACCTTATATTTGTCCTTATTGGTGTTTTTAGTGGCGATCATATTGATGAAGCGGACTTCAAAGCTGTTGGAATAGCCTGGGGAAAGCAGGACAAGGGATTTAAATTTTTCGAGTGTTGCAGCGGGCAGGTGTGTGGGTAAAAAGGCGCCAACCTCTGCACCAAAAGAATAGCCTACCACACAGAACTCGTCCTTATTCCATTGGTTAAGGTATTTGCTGACAATTGTATTGACGTCGGCCGCAAAGCCGGCCGGGGTTTTTTGTTCCCAGAAATATTTCCGGGTATCGAGGGAGATTACAGGATATCCGTTTTTACCCAGTTCATCGGCTACCTGCATAGAAAATGTATTCCATCCACCATCACCTGTTAAGAACAGGACAAGCGGTTTATGGGAACTTTTAAACAGCGGGTGTGTAGGATAAGCAGTTTGGGCTTGCGTATAGTCCTGGTAAGTCAATATCAATAAAAAGAGCAGGATTTTGAATTTCATTTTTGATTTATTGTATTGGTGAGGGTGTTTACGATCTCCTGGTATGTCGATTCTTCATAGCGATGGTCGCCCGCCAGCAGTTTAAGGTAAAAACCGGGTTTCAGGATGTTTTCCTGTGCTTTTGGTTCTTCATCTTTTCCATAAAAACAAAAAACAGGAATTCTGATGCGGTCTATTTCAGCTTTTACTTTATATTTTCTATTGTCTTTGGCAATATTGAGCAGATCGGAGGTATGGACCTTAAAATCTGTGGTTGCAAAGGGCGACAACATGCCCAGTGCCGTTATTCTGGATTTAAGGTGCGGGCGAAGCCGGTTGTATATGAAAGGGACTACATCTGCACCGAATGAATAACCACAAAGTACAATTTTTGTGGAATTATATTGTTGTATGTAGACATGAAGGAGCATGGATAGGTCCTCAGCGGTTTGCCGGGGTGTTTTTCTTTCCCAGAAATAATCGCGGCAGTTGAATCCTACAGTATTAAAGCCTGCCTTGGAAAATTGAACGGAGAGGCTATCTTCGAAATCGAGCCAGCCGCCATCTCCGGATAACATAACAATTAAAGTTCCGGTTTTATTGCTGTCGGCCGCCGGATAAGCAAATACAGGCAGATCAAAGTCGGATCGTGCAATGCCATTGTGCCTGGTCACCCGTTCTCTTTTTAACAGGCTACATCCCGATAGGCTGAGCAGGCTGGTAACAATTAGCAGGTATAGGTTTTTGTTGGCCACTATATGTTGTGTTTTTAGCTCTGAATAAGTTATAAAATCTTTTACAAATATTGTTCCTAATCTAAGCGGGTATTTTATTGAATTGCTGTGGATTTCCTATATTCGCCAAAAATAAGAAAAATGATAGCTCATCACGTTTTGTTCTGGCTAAAGGCCGACACCACAGAAGATCAAAAAAATGCTTTCCGCAAAGGCCTGGAATCACTGGAAAATATCGAAGTTGTTAAAACCTTCCACATTGGGACACCTGCACCAATTGAACGTGCTGTTGTAGATACCAGTTATACATTTTCGCTGATCCTGTTTTTTGAAGACCTGGCTGCGCATGATGTTTACCAGGTACATGAAATCCATAAAGCATTCTTAGACCAGTTCCGGGTGCTTTTTGAGAAGGTAACCATTTACGACGCAAATTAACTGTAATGACCTTTACCTGGATGCCGGCCAGTGAAAAATATTATTTTTTACTGGCTTCCCAGACCCTGACAAAGTTCCCTCCGAAGATCTTATCTATCCATTCCTTTTTGTAACCTATGTTTTTAAGCGCGGTTTCCAGTTTTGGATAATCGGCAACAGAATCCATTCCTGCCGGAAATGATTCAGAGCCATCGAAATCTGAGCCGATACCAACATGGTCGACACCAATTAGTTTTACCATATAATCGATGTGTTTGACCAGTGCGCTTAATGGCGGACGGATCTGATCAGCTTCTTTTTTATACATTACGTTTAACATGGTTGGCGCAAAATCCTTTGTGTAAATGTTGTTCAGGGAATCCAGCTCTTTTTCATGCAGCTGAAGAAAATCCTGCACACGATGGTCATAACTGCTATCAAGGAAACCACTATAGAAGTTAACAAATACCACCCCGCCGTTTTTTGCCAGTGCCTTTAACTGTTCATCTTTGAGGTTACGCCGGTGGGGTGTCAATGCATACGCATTGCTGTGCGAAGCAATAACGGGTTTGGTGCTGGTAGCCAGCACATCATAAAATGTTTTTTCACCTGCGTGTGAAACATCTACCAGCACGCCATTCTTGTTCAGCGTTTTTACGATCTGTTTACCCAGCTCATTTAAACCCGCCTGCCGCATACCTTTTCCTGTAGTTTCATCTCTGGCCGAGCTGGCCCAGGAGGTGCTGTTGTTCCAGGTGAGTGTTAAATAGACCAGCCCCCTTTTGATCAGGCTGTCCAGATAATCCATCCTGTCTTCGATCATGTGTCCGCCTTCAACACCAATCATTGCCGCAAATCGCCCTTGCTGATGCACTTTTTTCAATTCTTGCGGGCTTTTTACCAGTGCCATCTTATCCGGATAACGGGCAATTAAGGCATAAAGTGAATCGATTTCCCTGTTTGCATGTGCAAAACCCTTTCCTTTGCCATAGTCTTCACCACACCAGATGGAAAATACCTGGGCATTTAATCCGCCTTTTGCTGCCCTTATGAGGTCGAAATTTCCGACAGGCTGCAGTTTGCCCAGATCTGCTTTTGTGACCAGCTGAAAAGAGAAAACATCGTTATGGGTGTCAACCAGCAGGCGTTGCTGGGCCATTATACTGGAAAAGCTGAAAAGCAGGGCGACAGGCAGAAATTTCTTCATAAGGATAAAGATAATATTTTGAGGGAATGATTTTCGGATTATCTTTAACCGATGTACCAGTTATATGATTTTCTTTTTACCATTTTCCATTTGGTGATTATAGGATTTAACCTGTTGGGCTGGATATGGCCTCCGACCAGGAAAATGCATTTTGTGCTGGTGCTGCTTACTGCAGGATCCTGGCTGGTGCTGGGCATATGGTATGGGCTGGGCTATTGTCCTGTTACTGACTGGCAATGGCAGGTTAAAACGCATTTAGGTGAAAACAATTTGCCGAATTCATTTATTAAATATTATGCTGACAAGTTAAGCGGTCAGGATATTTCAGCAGATTTTATTGATGCAGCGACTTCAATAGGCTTTGCTATTGCTGCAATTTTATCGGTTTATTTTAATTTTGTACGTAAAAAAGGAAAGGACAAATAGCGGTTTTATGATAAGACAAGCAAAACCTGATGATGCAGCTGCAATAGCCAGCCTAATTATCTTAGCCATGGACAGTCTGGCCGCAAAATTTGTTGCCGGTAAAGATCCTGAGGAAGCAGTTCCTTTATTTGAAAGGTTTGCTGCACTGCCAGCCAATCAGTACAGTTACGAAAATACATTGGTGTATGAAGACGGAGCAGGGGTTTCCGGAATAATCAGTGCTTATGATGGCGCCGATCTGGAATTGCTTCGCGCTCCTTTTTTAGCTTACATCAGCCATAAATATGGTTTTAGGGAGCATATTGAACATGAAACGCAGGCGGGGGAATATTATATTGATTGTGTAAGTGTGGCCCCGGGAAAACAGGGGAAAGGGATTGGTAAAGAGTTGATCAGGGCTTTAATAGCACATGCCCTTTCAATAAATAAGCCCCTTGTGGGTTTACTGGTGAGCAAAGAAAACCCTAAAGCTGAAAAGTTGTACGCAAGCCTTGGCTTTCAAACTGTAAATGAAAAGGAATTTATGGGTGGCAATTATCTGCACATGCAGTATAAAACGCTTGTTTAAAGTTTCCGGACCAGCTTTCGGTAAGTATCCGGTGCATAACTGGTTTTGTTTTTAAAGATCCTGGAAAAGTAAAATGAGGATTCAAAGCCCAGTTCAAAGGCAATTTCCTTGATGGGTTTTGTACTGTCTGAAAGGAGGGTTTTGGCCTTTTCTATTTTTAACTGTAATAAATACTGGTGTGGTGCAATTCCGGTAAAGGTTTTGAAGGCCTTACGAAACCAGGAATAGCTCACATGCAGTTCTTCGGCGAGCTTTTCTATGGCGATATTTGTATGGACAGATTCCCGTAGCAGGATCCTGGCCTTATTGATCAGGATTTCTGATATGTCTTCCTTTTCCAGCGCCTGCAATTTGGTTTTGGCATACACTTCACCCAGGAGGTGCAGGATCATTCCTGATATGAGTGGCTGGTAACCTGGTTGTTCTGTTTTGGTTTTTTCCAGGATGGCCGAAAAAAGGTCGATCAGCTGATCGCTGAGACCCACCTGCAGCAGGGGCAGATGGGGAGAAATAAAGTTTTTTTTAGCAATATTGCTAATGATATCCCCTTTAAAACCTACCCAGTATTCATCCCATCCTGTTTCCGGATCTGGTTTAAAGCGGTGCCATTCGCCAGGGAAGAGCAGGATGACAGCACCTTCATTGATGTGCAGCTGTTTGCAATGTGCAGATTCGAAAATACCTGTACCTTTTGAAATGTATATCAGCTGATATTCATCCAGTATCCGTCCCTTATCCCAGTTAAAATAATGACCGGAAGGATGACCGGCAGGGGGATAATTTGCCGCCTTGCTGATCCGGTTATACCCTGCATTTAAGACATGCAGGCCCCAGTTGATATCGTGATCACTTACAGGAAGGTATTTAAAATAATTGCTCATCTCAATAAGTATATGCGGATTATCAGATCGTACATTGATTAAACAAAGTGAAACGCCAATTTTTGCTTAACCTAAATATAAATCTTATGACTGACCCTATCGCATCCGTTTCAGCAAAGCAATCATTTTTACCGAACAATTCAAAATCGACACTAAAAATAGGTTTGTTTGGTATTGGATTAGACACTTACTGGCCACAGTTTGAAGGCTTAAAAAAACGGCTGGAAGGCTATCTGGCTATAGTTGAGCAGAAACTCGGGGCTATCCATCCTGCCGTTTTAAATGCAGGTTTGGTAGACAGCCCCGATAAGGCTTTTGCTGCCGGCAGGTTGTTTAAAACAGAAGATGTAGATGTGATCTTTTTACATGTGACCACTTATGCCTTATCGTCGACGGTATTACCGGTGGTTCAGCGCGCCAAGGTACCCGTTATTATACTTAACCTGAGTCCGGAAGCCGCTATAGATTATACCGCCTTTAATGCCATGACAGACAGGACCAAGATGACGGGTGAATGGCTGTCTTACTGCTCTGCCTGTCCGGTTCCTGAAATTGCCAATGTATTTAACCGTACAGGCATAAAATTTCATCAGATTACCGGGATGCTGCAGCACGATCCGGAATGCTGGAACGAGATTACAGAATGGGTAGAAGCGGCAAAGGTGGCCAACATGATGTTTTATAACCGGATGGGCTGTATGGGGCATTATTATAGTGGTATGCTGGACATTTATTCTGACCTGACCCAGCAGTATGCACATTTTGGGGGCCATATAGAATTGCTTGAAGTAGAGGAACTGGCCAGTTTGCGGAAAGCCGTAACGCCAGCGGAAATGAACGAAAGGCTGCAGTTGTTTTACGAAACCTTTGACGTGCAAAAGGATTGCGCTAAAGAAGAACTGGAAAAAGCGGCGGTTACCTCGGTGGCCCTGGATAGATTGGCGGACAAACATCAGCTGGGTTCGATGGCTTATTATTATAAAGGCACGGGGAATATTGAGAATGAAGAAGCCATCAGTTCAATCATTCTGGGCAATTCACTTTTGACTGCGCGGGGAATTCCTGTGGCAGGCGAATATGAAATAAAAAATGCGCAGGCCATGAAAATTATGGATTGTTTTGGTGCGGGAGGCTCATTTACAGAATACTATGCAATGGACTTTAACGACGACGTAGTGCTGATGGGACATGATGGACCCGGACATATTGCCATTGCAGAAGGTAAAACAAAAGTTCGTCCTTTAGGTGTATACCATGGCAAAGTTGGCAAGGGGGTATCTGTGGAGATGTCGGTAAAAAACGGGCCTGTAACTTTATTGTCAGTAGTAGAACAGAAAGGGGGCAGCCTGATGCTGCTGGTAGCCGAGGCTGAAGCAGTACCGGGTCCGATATTGCAGATTGGCAATACCAACAGCAGGTATAAATTCCCTGTTGGTGCCAGAAATTTTGTAAACAGCTGGAACAGTTACGGCCCTGCACATCACTGTGCAATTGGTTTAGGACACATCAGCTCAAAAATTGAAAAGCTGGGCCAGTTATTAAACATGGATGTGGTTAAGGTGTGTTAACCAATCATTCTGTTACCTGAGTACCGGCTTTTTTATGCCTACTGTAAATGGTAAACATGACCAGGGCAGAGAGTATGGTCAGTACCAGGTAACTGGCTCCGAGGTGATGCTCGTCTTTTGCCGGTAAAATGGCAATGATGCTATAGCTTAAAAAAGATACAATTACATAAGTGATGCCACCGGTTAAACCACTGGCAATTCCAGCGTTTTTAGGGAACAACCCGAGGCAGAAAGTGAAATAATTGTTAAAGATGTAACCGGCGGTTACATGGATGAGGAATGCGAACAGGATTAAGGTATACAGACTGGAAATGAACTGTATGCTGAGCAGCATGGTTGATACAAATATCACCTGAAATATCAGGTTGGTGGCCATCTTTTTGAAGAAGGGCCTGTTAATGGTTGCCTTACCTATGAATCCGCCTACCATCCAGGCAAAGCCCAGGATGAGTGAGCTGTAACCCGCAACAACAGGTGTAAAATGTAAGTGGTGTTCTACGATAAAGGGGCCTGTCATGTTGTAGATCATCACCATGGTATAAGCAAGGCCCAGCATCACGATGCCCAGGCTAAAGCTTGCGGTTTTGATCATGGTGATATAGATGCCGGTAATCTTTTTTAAGGAAAAAGCCGAAAAATGGCTCAGCGTTTCGCCGCTGTAAATATACTCCAGAACGGCCAGCACAATGGCCAGTAAAGCCAGGAAGTAAAAATTGGATTCCCAGCCAAAAGCGGTTTGCAGGTAGCCGCCTATAAACGGGGCGACAATGGGACCTGTAGACCAGATAATGGAAAAGAGACTTAAATAGTGTTTCAGCTGATCGCCGGTAAACAAGTCGACAAAATATGCCCTTTTCGCTACAATAATGGTTCCTACCGTAAAACCATGTATGATGCGCATCAGATAAATGAGGTAGATGTTATGCGTATTGGCAATGACGATGCTGGCCGCGGCGAAGATGAGCAGGCAGATGAGGCTTAAACGGTACCGGCCAAAGCTGTCGAGCACACTGCCGATAAATAGCTGGGAGATGCCATAGCTGATGAGAAAAAGACTTAGCGTAAGCTGGACCTGCAGACTGCTTACCTGTAATGTGGAGGCCATTGTGGGTAAAGAAGGGATATAGATATCAGTTGCAAAGCCGGATAGTGGTAACAGGGCAAATGCAAGCAGGGTTGCTATGCCCTGGTGTTGTTGTGTTAAAACTTTTGTACTGCTCAATTTAATCGGATATAATTTCTAAAGCACAAAGTTAGGTTATCAGGATTCCAGGCTTGGCTATTCTGTAACATTTGATTGTAATAAAATAAAAAACAGACTGCCATAGGGTTGTCAGTACCGGTGGTTTTCTTTGTTATGAAATAAAATAAATGTCATGTCAGCATTCTTAACTACCCAAACAAAAAGCATTGTCCGTCAGTTTTATGAGGCTTTGGCCAATCGTGAACTCGAAAAATTGTTACTTCTTTTTTCAACAGAGCCAGACTGGGATGTACCAGGTAATCAGGAACTGGCCCCATGGCTGGGGAAGAGAAGTAACCGTAAAGAAATACGTGATTTTTTTGTATTGCTGTGGGAAAACATTGAGCCGGTGAGTGCGGATATTGACCATATTCTGGCTGAAGGAGATTTTGCTGTGGTTACAGGCTCGTTCAGTTCTGTAATGTTAAGGACCGGGGAAGTTTATGCCTCCATGTTTTCTGCACATTTTACAGTTGCTGATGGGCAGATTGTTCGTTACCGGCTACAGGAAGATAGTTATGGCCTGGTTGAGGCCCTGAGTTTACCAAAGCCAGTATAGTTTTTTTGGCGTTTTGCTGAATGTATATTTTCTTTTGTGGAAACTGAAAAGTAAATGCATCATGTTATGGATTAAAACCAAAACCATGAAAATTTACCTTAGCCTCATCCTGTCCCTGTTGTTCTTTGGAGCATGTGGACAAACCAATCCTCTACAGCATACACTCTATCCCGAAGAAATTATGCTGAAACTTAAAAAAGAGATTGGCCTGAAGAATAAAAAATTTAATCCTGAGAAACGTGGCGGACTGTATAGGGCCAGGCCTCAGGGTAATGCCGTTTATGTAAAAATAGAAGGCGTAAATGCGGCTAAGGTAAATGAACTGATTGCTAAAAACAGTTCATTGCCGGAGCTTAAAAGGCTATATCCGGATCTGAAAGTTACGCCAGATGTATTTTTTATTAAGGGCCGGCGGGAGGAAGGTACGAAAAAGGTTGTATTTCAAACAATAAGAATTGCTGATGATGGCCATACAGAAATTTTAAGCCCTAATGCAACAGATTATGATCAGGATCTTAGTGGTAAATGGGTTGTCGACTATTATAAAGGCCCAAGGCCAGAAGCAGATGTACTTCTTGCATTGTTGATCAGGGAAGAATTTAAAAGGTTTGAATTGCCCGAGAAAGCGAGGTTAGCCATTGAATATACAGATTACATGATTGACACCAATACTTATATCTACAAAAGTGATAAGATTACCCGGGCAAGGTTTTACAATTTAAAGCCATCCAGGATAGATACACTGATCCGTAAAGCAAAAGCAGATGGAATCTATCCGGTAAAAGAAAAAGAGCGAAGTATTGCACAGAAAAGAGATTTGGAAGAATTTCTGACAAAGACCACTGAAGTCATATTAAAAGAAGGACCCTGGGGTTTTGAAATGGATCAGTTTGAAAATCATGTTGAGCTATATCTATCTAAGGAAAAGGCCTTGGAGCTTAAACGCAGAAGGAGGGTGATGGGATCTTGCAGCATGGACAACGGTCCGATAATACATGCTACAAATATAGCAAGACTGGCAGGGGAGACCTGTTGTATGGAGATTTTTCTAAGATCGCATCTCGATATTCTCAATGACAACTTTGAGCGGATGATAGATGCGAGTTATGCACAACCCGGAAGAAAAACTTATGGTAAAGAACTGGAAGCGCTGGGCGTTGATTTCAGGTACCTGGTTCCGGGAATTTTGCTGCGTGCCGATCATTTTGCGGTTAACCATTATTATGGTGAACTTAACCGTACAGGACGGGCAATGGCAGAACTGGACTCAAAAGCGGCAGTTTACAGAACGATTGAGACATTGATAGCAGACCGGAAACTTGACCTTTACAACCGGCTTTGCCTTGTCTTTTTTGCGGAAGCATACAATTATAATTTAAAAAAACTCAGTTTAACCACTGAAGCAGATGCTAACCTGAAGCGCTTGAAGGTGCTGACAGCAGATTTTCCTGTTTATGTGAACGCCCCGCTCCATAAAAGTATTGACGGGATCATAACACCTTCCGGAGACTTTTAGTTATAACGTTTCTAAACTAAAATGATATTCAGAACTCTGCCGGCATTGTTTTAGTTTTGGCCGAAATAAGAACAACAATCTAATGTCGAAAACGAAACTTACAATTAACAATAACGGATCAGTGAAAATAGAAGGTGATTTTGAAATTGTTGACAGAAATGGCAATGCTTATGGCTTACAGGGGAGAACAGTATTGTCCATTTGCCGTTGCGGGCTGTCAAAAAACAAACCTTTTTGTGATGGTTCCCATAACGGACATTTTGAGCATGAGGCTGTTGCATTTGAACTTCCTCCTAAAAAAGTTTAAAAAGGACATGCGTACTGCAATGCAGCTGTAATTTTAAGCAGGGAAAGCAAACATTATTGCGAGGTTTTTGTAGTTTTAACAAGTATTACCGCTAAATCCTGCACGCATGAAAAGTCTCCGAATATTTGCAATTCTTCTGATATTGGCCTGTTTAGTTTATTCCTGTTCATCTTCCAGGAGTTCATCTGCTGAGGAGGGTAAAAAGCGAAGAAAAATAACAGGTGTAACCCCGGGGATTAAAAACCCGAGCAGGGGGGTAATCAATGCAAGTGGAGACGGCCTTACACCCGGAATCGGTCAGTCAAATGGTGCAGGTTCAGAAGAAAATGCGACCAGTATTGCCAATAATGCAATTGCAAAAGCCAATGCGATGGTGAGGGTGAATCAGCAGAAGTTAGCGGCTATGAGTGATGAAGAACTTGTCAATAAGATGTTAACCGATCAGCAAATTGAAGTTAAGCGGAGTGAAAACGCTGTAAGAACAACTGCAAATACCCGGATTAAGGATTATGCTGCTATGGTTTTGACTGACCATGCAGAGATTCAACATGATTTAAAAAAGCTTTCAGGGAGCAAAAACATGGCCCTGGTTACATTAAAATCCCTTAATGTTTCCAGCAGAACCGATCTGGAATTTGTTGAACAGATGATCGAAAGCAATCAGAACATGATAGCGCTTTATACTGCCGCCGGTAAGTCTAAAGACCCGGCCATAAGAGCGTTTGCCTTAAAACAATTGCCTGTGTTGAGAAAACACCTTGAGGCGGCCCAGGAACTGACCAAAGTATTTAAGCCAAAGCAATAGCAGGACTGGAGAGGGGAAAGGGCCGGTTGGGCAAATGAATAAGATTTAATAGTTTTGATGCATAATTTGAAGATATGAAAGCGAGTAATTTTAAAGTTGATGAAGATGGAAGTTCGATAACCGCTACCCTGGTTGTGCGTTCGTCTTTAGGCGGAAAAATCTTTCTTTATACCTTAAATGTGCTGCTCATTGGGATCATTATATTATTTTTTATAGGTAATATAGGGGTAATCACCTTATTTATTACCGTGATGGAGGTATTGCTGTTCCGGTATTCTTTATGGAACCTGTATGGTTCAGAAACTGTGGTTCTAAAAAAACATTCTTTAAGTTACCAGCAACGCTATGGCCCGATTAAAATGCCTGCAAAAACCCTGAACATTACGAAATCGCTAAAGGTGTTTCCCTTTCATGAAAATTTTCAGACAGGCAATAAAGCAATGAAGCTGGTTTTTGAATCTGTAGATGAAAGCCTGCATCCTGTTAACCTTTACCAGACCTCGCTTGCCATTTCCCAGCAGGATTATAAATCATTTATGGTTGCTTTTAACAGGCTTTATAAGCGTAAGCAGGATGAATATCTGCTTCCCCTGCCTCAAATGAATTAATTGACTTATCTATTTCAGGACCAGTTAAAAGGCTTCAGTGAGGCCCAGGAAGAACCCCTTTGAACCATATTTTCCAAAGGCATAATCCAGGCAGAGGTTAGTTCGTGTGGCTTTGTTAAACAATACACGTAAGCCTGCACCGCCACCTGGCTGCCATTCCTGAAACAGTGCTGTACCGAGGTCGTCATTGGCCGTTTGTATATTGCCAAAAGCAACACCACTTATAAATTTATTCCTTGTGATCGGAAAACGGTATTCCAGCTCTGAATAAAAATATTGCGGGCCTTTAAAATAGGTAACTGTATAGCCCCTTCCACTGCGGAAGTAGGTATCCCTTCCGGTACCTGGCAGTTCCAGATAGGGAAGGGCCCCATTGATCAGGTAGGAGCCCCAGTTCCAAAAGGCGATAACATGTTCAGGATTGCTGCTGGAGAGACTCCAGTATTTTCTGAAATCGGTGGTAATCTGCATAGCACTTTTAGAACTGCCCATCCAGGTTTGGTTAAGGC
Organism: Pedobacter heparinus DSM 2366; assembly: GCF_000023825.1. Lineage (NCBI taxonomy): Bacteria > Pseudomonadati > Bacteroidota > Sphingobacteriia > Sphingobacteriales > Sphingobacteriaceae > Pedobacter > Pedobacter heparinus. Next base: position 2,819,677 of record NC_013061.1, on the reverse strand, counting down.
GGATGCCGGCATCAACATAAATGCCTTTATAAGCACGGTTCTGGTTGTCGCGCGTAGTATACTGCAGGTTAAACAATAAGCCATTAGATTGATAATGGTCACGGTTAAAGCCGTATTTGTCGCTATAGATGTTATATGGCGTAAGTGCATTGCTGGTATTTGCGCGATCTTCAATTTTCCTTCTGATCTCGAAGGATACCCCGGCACCCAGAAATAAGTTTGGCTGCACCTGCTTGTATATCTTTTCCCTGAAATTGTAATATTCTGCGTGAAGTACATAGGGTTTTCGGCCGGGATTACTGAGGATCATGTCGGCTTCGCTACCTGTGGCAGCTTTACCTATGCCCAATCCAAAATCTGGCAATACGGTTTTTGCGGCAACCAGGCTTCCCTGGAGGTTCCATTTATTACCAGGTGTATATACATTGTGGTTAAGGTAAAAGTAAATGATGCCTTTAGTGGTTATAGATGCTGAAGTTGCGGCAATGGACATGAGTGTATGCGGGTCTTTTCCCAATATTTTACCCGCAACTGCCTTTATGCCGATCTGTGCCCCTATACTTGGGTTATATGCAAAATTAGGAATGATGGTTACAGCTGATTTTTTTGCCGGGTTAGTACTTTTCCGCTTAGGATGAAAAATACTGTTAAAAAGATCACCAATATCGTATTGGGTATAGCTGCTGTCCCTTTTTATAGGGTCAGTCCTTAATGAATCAATGGTTTGCGCCTGTGCGTAACCCCAGGGCATACCAACGAGCAGGGCAAGTATGGGGATCCATTTGTTTTTAAAAGATATATTGCTATCTGGCATGCGATCAGTGTTCCAAAGGTTTCTGTAAATTCCTCAAAAATAACGACAAATATCCAGATCAATTGCAGGCAGGGGACGATCTTTATTTTTTAGGCAGTTAAGGGACCTTTTCGAATACAAATTTTGGATTCTGGTACTCAATCGGGATGTTCTTTTTGAAATAGGTCATGTTCATATAAATTTCCATGGAACCTGTACCCATAATGAGCTTATTGTCCTTTTTTAACAGCGCTATGGGAATCCTGTGCCAGGTTTCGATCCCATAACGCTGAAAGCGGTAAGTTCCTTTTAGGGTATCACCTTTTACTATTCCGGTCACTTCACCGGAATCTTTGTAAGCGCCATGATAATTGATTTCAAACCTGCCATAAAACTCCTTATCAGTTAGTTTTATTCTAAGCGAAGCTGTATCATCTTTGTTTATGGCCCGGTATGCCGTTTTAACCTGACTTTCCCTTGTCTCATCATTGCTGTTACAACCGGCCAGCAGAACAAAAAAGAGGCTTAAACACAGCTGGGTAAATCCTGTTATACGGTAAAATTTATAAGCATTTCTAAAAGGTGCGGCAATGCCGGATTTTGGCTTTTCTTTTTCCATACAGCGTATAGTTCAGTTCTTTGTGTTATTTTTTTCAGTTCGATGAATTTGATCTCCTTGTTTTCAGTATGCGCCAAAGAGGTAGGGATAACGGAGACCCCCATTCCATATTCTACCAATTTAAAAATAGTTGGGGCATGGATGGACCGGTGGGCAATTTTAGGTGCAAAGCCCTGATCAGCACACAGGTTAATGATTTGCTGATAATATAACTGACTCTGGTCATTTGGGAACAGGATAAAAGGTTCTTCTCTGAACTGCCCTATATTTATAAAAGTTTCTGCATTGATGGGGTGATTTTGGGGCAGCACCAGGGAAAAGGTTTCTTTATACACACTCCTGATGTCATATCCCGCATCAACATGGTTGGAGCGCATGAAACCCAGATCAAGTTCTTCGTTTTTTAAGGCCATTAACTGTTCCCTGTTGTTTAGTTCATCGAGCTGAAATTTAATGTTTGGACACTCTTTATGAAAATTTTTTAACAATCCGGGTAAAACAGATTGCATTGCTGAGGCTACGAAACCAATTCTGAGCTGTCCGGTATTGCCTATTTTAATCAGCTCTAAATTGGTAAGGGCAGATTCTACCTTGTTCAGCACCTGGACTGCATCCTTATATAAGGATTTTCCGGATTCACTTAAGGCTACTTTTTTATTGGACCTGTCAAAAAGGGAGATCTGGATCAGCTGTTCCAGTTGTTTGATCTGCTGGCTTAAGGCAGACTGGGAAATAAACAGCTTTTCGGCAGCTTTACGGTAATGCAACTCCTCGGCAAGCATTTTGAAATACACAAGATGTCTGAGTTCTATTTGATTAGCGAAACTGATCATTATATAATTAACATTAATCAATACTTATGACTAAGTTATGGATATTTGTTGGGGAACCATTAAGCTGAAATAAAATATATGATAAAAAAAGTACTTACACTGGGACTTGGTAAAGTTGGGACACTGGTAGGCGTATTGCTGAGTGAGCAATTTGAGGTAACCGGCATGGATAAGCAACAGCCCCATTATCCATATACGCTGCCCTTTAAAGTAATTACCGGTGATGTGACAGATGCGGAACTGATGCGCAAGCTGATTGCGGACCATGATGCAGTAGTATCGGCACTGCCCTATTTTTTGAATAAAACCATTGCACTGATAGCGCAACAGACAGGTAGCCATTATTTTGATTTGACGGAGGATGTAGAAACTACCGCTTACATCAGGGAGCTGAGTAAGGATGCAACTGCGGTGATGGCGCCCCAATGTGGCCTGGCCCCGGGAATTATTGGTGTTATAGGTGCACATCTGAGTAAGGACTTTGAAAAGATCCGTTCTATAGAAATGCGTGTGGGTGCTTTGCCAAAATACCCCAATGGACAAATGGCCTATTCCTTTACCTGGTCGGCCGCCGGTGTGGTAAATGAGTACATTAACGATGCAGAAGCTATACACAATGCTGAGCGGAAACGCGTAATTTCTTTACAGGGTAAAGAAGCGATTAACATTGAGGGGGCGGCCTATGAGGCTTTTTATACTTCAGGTGGCTTGGGCACGATGTGTGAGACCTATGAAGGCAGAGTGGATAAGCTGGATTACAAAACGATCCGTTATCCGGGGCATTGCGACCTGATGAATTTTTTGATCCATGAACTGCACCTGAAAAATGATAAGCAACAGCTGGAAGAGCTCTTAAAAAATGCCAAGCCCGAAGTAGAAGAAGATGTAGTGTTGATTTATGCAGTTGCAGAAGGCTGGAAAGATGGGCAGATGAAAAGAAATGAGTTTTACAAAGCCTGTGCGCCGATTGTAATTGCGGGGCAGCGCTGGAGGGCAATTTCCTGGACTACCGCTGCAAGTCTGGTTGCAGTAATAGAAATGGTAGCCAATGGTTCGATTCCGGCCAAAGGATTTATTAAACAGGAAGAGATTTCACTTGAATCGTTACTGGACACCAGAACCGGTAGCTTATTTAAATCATAACATATGAATTTCGATAAGGAAAAGACCCTTGATATTTTTCTGAATGTACTTTTTGACCGGTACCGGAAGGCTGTACCAGCGGTTAAAAAGATTACTGGTTCGCTCATTGAGGCCGGTGTGATAAAAGCACAGGAAGAAATTGTGAATGACCACATTGCTTTCCGTACTTTAGGGGTACCACATCTGGGCATTGCTTCTTTCGAAAAGATCTTTTTGCACCAGGGGTATAAAAAAATGGAATACTATTATTTTGAGGGTAAAAAACTGAATGCCTATTGGTATGCACCACCTGCTCCTGAATATCCCAGGATATTTATGAGTGAGCTGATCGTTAAAGAGCTGTCGGAACTGGCGCAGCAACTTATATACAAGTACACTTCCAGTATCCATAAAGACCCTGTGGATGCACTTGACCTTGACAATGGAGCTGAGATCGGTACATTTTTTCATCAGCCTTTATGGCAACTGCCTGATCTGGCAGATTACCAGCGCTTACTGGAAGAAAGTGAGTATGCCGCCTGGGTAATTTACAACCGATACTACCTGAACCATTATACCATCAGTGTGCAGGACCTGAAGCCTGGCTACAATAAGCTGGAAGATTTTAACCGGTTTGTGGAATCGCTTGGCTTAAAGCTGAACAGTTCAGGTGGTAAGATCAAAGTGAGTGCAGACGGTTTATTGCGGCAGAGCAGTACTATGGCCGAAATGCAGGAGGCTGTATTTGCGGAAGGCGAGCGTATGCCGATTGCAGGCAGCTATGTAGAATTTTCGGAGCGTTTGGTTTTACCGGAATTCAGGGAGCTACCTTTAACTGAAATAAAAAGGGAACACCGGCGTGAAGGTTTTGAGACCAATAATGCTGATAAAATATTTGAAAGTACGTATATTAAACCTGCAAAGGATTAATCAATTTATAAAGCAATGAACATCAACGAAATATTAAACAAACTGGGGATTGAACCAGACAATTCAGGGACTTCAACAGGTAGTAAATGGCTGGCATCCAAAGGGGCTGTTATCAGTTCCAGCTCTCCGGTAAACGGACAGGTAATTGCCAGCTTGCAAAGCACAGATGCGGCGGGCTATGAAAAAGTAATGGAACAGGCAAGCCAGGCCTTTTTGCATTGGAGAAAGGTACCCGCGCCTAAGCGTGGTGAAATGGTACGTCAGTTTGGAGATGCCCTGCGTGAACATAAGGATGCCCTGGGGGCATTGGTATCCTTTGAGATGGGAAAGAGTTTACAGGAAGGCATGGGCGAGGTGCAGGAGATGATCGACATCTGCGATTTTGCTGTAGGATTATCGAGGCAGCTTTATGGCTTAACGATGCATTCAGAGAGGCCCGGTCACCGTATGTATGAGCAATGGCATCCACTGGGGGTAGTCGGCATTATTTCGGCCTTTAATTTTCCTGTGGCGGTTTGGGCCTGGAACACTGCGCTGGCCTGGGTATGTGGCAATGTATGTGTCTGGAAACCTTCTTCAAAAACACCGCTCTGCGCCATAGCCTGTCAGCATATTGTTGCTAAAGTGTTAAAGGCAAATGATTTACCTGAAGGAATAAGCAATTTGGTTACGGGTAATGCCTGTGGTACATTGATCAATGAGGACAAGCGTATTCCATTGATCTCTTTCACCGGTTCTACCAGAGTTGGAAAAGTGGTTTCAGCTACGGTGGCCGGCAGGTTTGGCCGGAGCATACTGGAGCTGGGCGGAAACAATGCTATTGTTATTTCTGCAAGTGCAGATTTAGAAATGTCGGTCATCGGAGCTGTATTTGGTGCGGTTGGGACTGCCGGGCAACGTTGTACCTCTACCCGCAGGCTGATCATCCACGAAAGCGTTTATGATGATTTTACGGCTAAACTGGCCAAAGCTTACGGGCAGATCAAAATTGGTGATCCTTTGGATGAAAATAACCATATGGGCCCGCTGATAGACCAGGGGGCTGTGGAAGATTACCTGAATGCGATTGAGCAGGTGAAACAACAGGGGGGCAGGTTTTTAGTTGAAGGCGGAGTGGTTAATGGACCGGGTTTTGAATCGGGCTGTTATGTTAAACCTTGTATTGCCGAGGTTAAAAACCACTATGCAATTGTACAGGAAGAGACCTTTGCACCTGTTCTGTATGTGATGAAATACAAAGACATAGCGGAAGCCATAGCCATGCAGAATGATGTACCCCAGGGCCTTTCATCTGCAATTATGACTTTGAACCTGCGTGAAGCAGAACAGTTTTTATCTGCCGCAGGCTCTGACTGCGGTATTGCAAATGTAAATATTGGTACCTCCGGGGCTGAAATAGGCGGCGCCTTTGGTGGCGAGAAGGAGACCGGTGGTGGCAGGGAAAGCGGATCTGACGCCTGGAAAGGGTATATGCGGCGGCAAACGAACACCATCAATTATTCCAATACACTGCCATTGGCCCAGGGCATAAAGTTTGATTTGTAAGTTATGCTTAACTTGTCTTGAAATTAAGGGATGGAAGAGAAGCTTAAGGCACTGGCGGGTTCGCTGCAAGGTGAATTGTATACGGATGACACCACCAGGTTGTTGTATGCTACAGACGCATCGGCCTATTCTGAAATGCCCCTTGCTGTTGCGGTTCCCCGTTCAGTAGCTGATCTGAAGCTGCTGATTGAATTTGCAGGTGAAGAAGGGACATCACTGATCCCACGTACGGCAGGGACCTCATTGGCCGGACAGGTAGTAGGGAGTGGCATAGTGGTGGATGTATCTAAATATTTTAACCAGTTTATAGCACTCAATACCACTGAGCGCTGGGTTAAGGTGCAACCGGGCGTAGTGCGCGATGAGCTGAACAAATACCTTCGGAACTATGGTTTGTTTTTTGGCCCTGAAACTTCAACAGCCAACCGTGCCATGATAGGAGGTATGGTGGGCAATAATTCCTGTGGTTCAAATTCTATCCTATACAAAAGTACAAGAGAGCATACCCTTGAAATTAAAGCTTTGTTAAGTGATGCCTCTGAGGTGACATTTAAGGCGCTGAATTTTGAGGAGTTTATTGCGAAATGCGAAGGGACAAGTCTTGAGGCCAGGTTATACCGTTCTATCAGAAGCCAGTTGGGGAATTATGAAAACCAGCAGGAAATCAGAAAAGAATTTCCGCGCAGTGACATAGAACGGCGAAATACCGGATATGCAATAGATATTTTGCTTGACACGGCACCTTTTACTGCGGGAGCTGAGGATTTTAACTTTTGCAAACTAATAGCAGGATCAGAAGGTACACTGGCTTTCATTACGGAGGTGAAGCTGAACCTGGAACCCCTGCCTCCGGCACATTCAGGTTTACTCTGTGTCCATTTTAATACACTGGAAGCTGCCCTGCAAGCCAATCTGGTTGCCTTAAAATACCAGCCAAATGCGGTTGAGCTGATTGACCATTATATCTTGGAATGTACCAGGGATAATATGGAGCAGCGTGCGAACAGCTTTTTTGTGCAGGGGGAGCCGGCAGCCCTGCTGGTTATTGAATATGCCAGAGCTAGCAGGGCTGAAGTGATGGAGGTAGCGGCCAGGGTTGAAGCGGAACTGCGTAACCTGGGACTGGGCTATTATTTTCCTTTGTTGTTCGGTCAGGACATTAAGAAAGTATGGTCGTTAAGAAAAGCAGGATTGGGCTTATTGGGTAATTTGCCCGGCGATGAAAAGGCTGTTCCTGTAATTGAAGATACCGCAGTTGCGGTACAGGATTTACCGGCCTATATCCGGGATTTTAATGCTATTTTAAGCAAACATGGTTTGTATGCTGTCCATTACGCCCATGCCGGTTCCGGGGAGCTGCATTTAAGGCCTATTCTGAACTTAAAAACAGAACAGGGAACCCGAATGTTCCGGTTAATAGCCGAAGAAATAGCCCTGCTGGTCAAAAAATATAAAGGTTCGTTAAGCGGTGAACATGGGGATGGGCGGTTAAGGGGAGAATTTATTGCGCAAATGGTTGGCGAAAAGAATTATGCCTTGCTGAAAGCAATAAAATCGACCTGGGACCCCCGGAATATTTTTAACCCCGGTAAGATCATAGACAGTCCGCCTATGGATACCATGCTGAGGTACACTGCCGGACAAAAAGGATTTGATTTTAAAACTGTGTTCCGTTATGAAGGACAGAATATGTTGCAGCATATTGAACAGTGTAATGGTTCAGGAGATTGCCGCAAATCCCATCTGGCAGGGGGTACCATGTGTCCTTCTTATATGGCTACGCATGACGAAAAGGATACCACCCGGGCCCGGGCAAATATATTGAGAAATTTTTTAACGCATTCTGAGCAGGTCAATAAATTTGATCACCGGGAAATTAAGGAAATACTGGACTTATGCCTGAGCTGTAAGGGGTGTAAATCGGAGTGTCCTTCCAATGTGGATATGGCAAAATTAAAAGCTGAGTTTTTACAGCATTACCAGGATGCCAACGGTATTCCGTTCAGGTCGAGGCTGATAGCCAACTTTAGCAGAATTGCGGCGCTGGGTGCAATGGCGCCCCGGCTGTACAACTGGATGATGACAGGAAGAGGTGTTAGCCATGCTGTAAAAAAAATATCCGGTTTTGCTGCCGGCAGGAGTATGCCTGAAATTCAGCATACCACTTTGAGAAGCTGGTTCCTGAAACATCAGCGCGACACCTGGAAAGGGGAAGTTCTGCAAAGTACAAAAAAGGTTTACTTTTTTTGTGATGAATTTACCAATTACCAGGATACGGAGATTGGCATAAAGGCCATCCTGCTGCTGGAAGCCCTTGGTTATGAGGTAATCCTGCCGAAGCACCTGGAAAGTGGCAGGGCTTCTATTTCAAAAGGTCTGTTGCGGAGGGCCAGGAAAATTGCCCAGCACAATGTCTGGTGCCTGGACCCATTGATCAATGAGGCATCGCCCTTAATAGGTATTGAACCTTCGGCAATCCTGACTTTCAGGGACGAATATCCCGATCTGGTAAATGACGATCAGCTGGACGTAGCAAGGAAACTGGCTGCCAACGTTTTACTTATTGATGAATTTTTGGCCAGAGAAATACAAAGGGGAAATATTAAACAGTCTGATTTTAGTACTGAAGCCAGAACGGTTGTACTGCACGGGCATTGCCAGCAAAAAGCTTTTAATGCCTTAAGCGCTACCGAACAGGTCCTTTCCTTTCCGGTGAACTATAAAGTGGAAACCATTCCTTCAGGCTGTTGCGGGATGGCGGGTTCTTTTGGGTACGAAAAAGAGCATTACAGCCTGTCGATGCAGATTGCTGAGCTGGTACTTTTTCCGGAAATCAGAAAACAGACAGATCAGGTGATCATAGCGGCAACCGGAACCAGCTGCAGGCACCAGATTAAGGATGGTACCGGAAAAAGAGCATTGCACCCCGTAGAAATATTATATAATTGTCTGCTTTTAAAATAACTCTTATCTTCAGGGCATGATTTTACGTACCACTATTTTTGTACTTTGCCTGTTGCTTTCGGGCATTGTAACCTACGCCCAAAAAACGGATACCACTTATTATGATAAAGACTGGGAGCCTTCTACAAAGGCATTGGGTTCTTATTTCCGCATTACCAAAACAATAGAAGAAGGCAAAAGGTATGAGGTTACCGACTACTTTAAATCCGGGAAAATCCAGATGACTGGTGCTTATACCTCACTTTCACCAGAAGTAAAGGACGGGGAGTTCATCTGGTACGATGAGCAAGGAAAGAAAGAAAAAGAAGCGGTATATGTACTGGGAAAGCTTAGGTTTAAAAAAGACTACAGAGCAGTTCCACCACCAAACGGGGCCACTGAGTTCGTTTCTTTAGAAAAACAGCCTGTATATCCGGGAGGGATCAATAAATTGTATAAATACATTGGGGCCAATTTTGTGTACCCCAAAAGCATGTTGAAGTTAAGGCCCAAAGGGACCATTAAGGTCAGCTTTCTTATTGAAAAAGACGGCAGTGTATCAGAAGTATATGTTAAAGAGTCGGTACACCCCTTACTGGATGCTGAAGCCATCCGGGTTATTGAGGGGATGGAAAAATGGGAGCCCGGGATACAAAGTGGAAAACCTGTAAGGGTAGCTTATAACATCCCTATAAAAATGAATTGATGGTTATTTTTATGTAACATAGACAAAGCCGCATACTCTAATAGCTAAAAAACACCAGTCATGCTTAAAATCACCAGTTTTTTCTTATTGATTTTCACGGTAGCTTCTGCAGCATCTGCACAGAGCCCTGCTACCTTTAACAAATTAAAACTCGATAGCCTGATCGAAACCGTTGGTGCAAAGGATAAAGCCATGATGAGCATTGCTGTAATGCAAAATGGGAAAATGGTTTACAGCAAGGCCGTAGGCTATGCTATTGCAGATACAAAAATACCCGCTACACCGGAAACCAAATACCGGATAGGTTCCATTACAAAAGTATTTACCGGAACGGTTATTTTTCAATTGATACAGGAGGGTAAACTTAGTCTTACCACTACTCTGGCAACCTTTTTTCCTGCTTTGCCGAATGCCGATAAAATAACAATGGCACATCTGCTGAATCACAGTAGCGGATTGTTTAACCTTACAAGTGATCCCGGTTATGCAAGTATTCTTGGAGCAAAATTAAGCCAGGCCGACTTACTGGCAAGGTTTCAGCATGCCCCGGTTTTTGAGCCGGGTGCAAAAAACGAGTATAGCAACACCAATTTCATCCTGTTAGGGTTTATTATAGAAAAACTGGATAAGAAAAGCTACGCTGCATCTGTAAAATCACGTATCATTGATAAAATAGGGTTAAAAAACACCTATTATGGCGGTCCGATCAATCCGGCAAATAATGAGGCCAGATCTTACAAATGGAAAGAGGGCTGGGTGGCCGAACAAGAAACCGATATGAGTATACCCGGTGCTGCCGGTGCAATGGTAGCGAACCCGGGGGACCTGGTACAGTTTTTTAATGCATTGTTTACCGGAAAACTGATCAGCGAAGCCAGTCTTTTGCAGATGGAAAAAATAACAAATGGCTATGGAATGGCAATGTTCAAGATGTCATTTGGTGAACACAGCAGTTATGGACATACTGGCGGAATAGATGGTTTTCAGTCGCAGGCAGCCTACTTTCCTGAAAATAAGATGGCAATAGCCATTACGGCTAATGGTGTTAACACTTCATTGAATGATGTGGCTATCGGAGTGCTTAGCATTTTGTTTAACAAGCCTTATGTTATTCCTACTTTCAGCAATCTGAAGCTTAAAAACGAAGACCTGAATAAATATCTGGGTACCTACGCAAGTGATAAAATGCCACTTAAAATAACAATTACCAGCAAGGATGCAGTTTTGTATGCACAAGCCACGGGGCAATCTGCTTTCCCCCTTGTTGCGGCCAAACCGGATGTTTTTACTTTTGAATCGGCAGGAATCAACTTAACTTTTGATGTGGCGAACAATCAAATGACATTCAGACAAGGTGGGGCGACATTTGTGATGACGAAGGAAAAGTAAGACAATCCTATTTTTGCATCAGCCTATTTGCTATGGGAACATCGGCAGGTGCGAGGTGATAAGAAGGGAGATCATCCACATTTACCCATAATACTTCATCATGATCCGTTAAGATGATTTCTCCACTTACAAAAGTGCAGGAGTAAGCCTTTAAAGTTATCGTAAAATTGCCATAATTATGGATATGATCCATTATGTGATGTTTTACCTGAATAATGATCATTAATTCCTCGGCAAGTTCCCTTACAAGGCATGCTTCAGGCTCCTCACGGGGTTCTATTTTTCCGCCTGGAAATTCCCAGTAGCCCGCAAGGTGTTTATGGGCCGCCCGTCTTGCGATGAGCACCTTATTTTCCCTGAAAATTATTGCTGCGGCTACTGAGATCATAAAATCATGGTATAATTTATCGTTGAAAATAGCCGAAGTTAACACATTTTCAGATAAGTAATGGGTTTAATTATTATTGTCTCCCTATTTCCGGAGCATATTTTTTAGTATTTAATGGTTATATTTAGCGTATTTATGAACAACTTACTTAAATTTCAATATCAACTTGTAAAGGAAAGCAGGGCGGTGGTATTGCGGTACCTGGAGTTACAAGTACAGGATGACCTCTTGAAAGGAGTTGATACCTTTAATGGTAAAAGTATTGCTTTTATGATGGTACATGTGGCCAATACCTATATTGCATGGGTGGGTAATTTTGCTTTGGCGATGCAAAGACCTTATTATACAGAAAGCGAGTTTACAATGGTAGCGCAACTGAGGACAATTTTTAAAGATGTCGACCTGATCATGGAGCAGTTTATTACAGGTTTTGCAACAGATACGATGCGAGCCGTTAAGGGATACAAATGGGCAGATCAATACATTGAAACGGATGCGTACAGTATTTTTACGCATGTATTGACCCATGAATTTCATCATAAGGGGCAAATAATGACGATGGGCAGGCTGCTTGGCCATACGCCTCCTGATACTGATGTGATGAGGTTTTAATTATCGTAAATACAAAGGTTTTTGAAAAAAAAGAAAGAGATGAATACAGATTATTCCCAAAAGGCAACAAACGAAGAGATCAAAGCGAGATTTGATAAAGATGTGGAACGTTTTTCAAATCTGGAAACCGGACAGCAATCTACTATAGATGCTCCGATCACAATGGAACTGTGTACAGCAGCAGCCCAATACATTAATCCGAAGGCAAAGGAATTACTCGATATTGGTTGTGGGGCAGGTAATTACACTTTGAATATGCTTGGTAAGATCCCCAACCTGAATTGTACCTTAAATGACCTGAGTTTACCGATGCTGGAGCGGGCAAGAGCACGTGTGGCTGCTCAAACCAGTGGTGAAATTACCATCCTGCATAATGATATGCGTAATTTAGATTTACCAGAAAATCATTTTGATATCGTACTGGCCGCGGCTACTTTTCATCACCTGCGTGATGATGCCGACTGGGAACTTGTTTTTACTAAAATTTATAAAGCCCTAAAACCAGGTGGCAGTTTATGGATTTCTGATCTGATTACCCATAATTCAAGCCTGATCAACCGGCTTTTTGAAGATAAGTACCGGGCCTATCTCGAAAGTTTGGGAGGACCGGAGTATGCGCAAAACGTATTTGATTATATTGCCTATGAGGATACGCCCCGGTCTTTAAATTTTCAGCTGGCATTGCTGACTAAAGTGGGTTTTAGAACTACGGAGATATTGCATAAGAATTCGAATTTCGCAGCTTTTGGCGCAGTGAAGTAGCTTATGGTTTTTAAGAGGAAGCCATAAGAGGCTTCTTAAATGATAACTTTATATGGATAAAAAAGTAGGAGTTGAAACTTTGCATTTGTTCCCTTTGCTAAACAAAAAGCTCATAGAACTTTTAAAATCTTTAACTGATGAAGAATGGAATGCCCAAACGGTAGCCAGACTTTGGAATGTTAAAGATGTTGCTTCCCATCTTCTGGATACGAATTTAAGGACATTATCTATCTCAAGAGATGGCTATATTGGTGAGAAAGCTGAAAACATAAGTTCTTATCAGGAGCTGGTATCCTTTCTTAATAATTTGAATATGACCTGGACAAATGCTACCAAAAGACTTAGTCCTGATGTTTTGACATTCCTTTTGGAAATCACCGGACCACAATTTTCGGCACACCTTAATTCGCTTGATCCATTTGAAAATGCGGTATTTGCCGTTTCCTGGGCAGGACAACAAACTTCAGCCAATTGGTTCAATATTGCCAGGGAATACACGGAGAAATTTTTGCATCAACAGCAAATCAGGGATGCAGTTGGCAAACCAGGTATTATGACCAGGGAGTTGTATTATCCTTTTCTTGATGTTTTTATGTATGCGCTTCCGTATACTTTTAAAAATATAGCTGCAGAAACCGGAACTGTTGTTTCATTAATTATAACCAGTGAAATTGGTGGACAATGGAATATTGTTAAAGATGAAAACAAGTGGACTTTGAATAAGAAAAACGACCTGAAGGCAGATGCCACAGTTAAGATTGATCCTGATACTGCCTGGAAACTCTTTTCCAAAAGTTTGGCACCTGAACAAATATTACCACAAGTGGAAATTACAGGTAATAAAAAATTAGGACAACATACATTACAGATGGTGTCTGTAATGGCCTGATGAAAGAATACAATTGCAGGAACTTATGAATACAGAGATACAAACCTATAATGATGCCCAGCCTGGCGCATATAAAGAAATCTGCAACAGACTGGCAACCGAAATTGGCCATAACCTGGGCGAAGCTGAAAGTAAGATCTGGCATGCACATCCGGTTTGGTTTATAAATGGAAATCCCATTGTTGGCTATAGCAAACTTAAAGCCGGCATCAGGTTGATGTTCTGGAGCGGGGCTGATTTTGCTGAAGAACAACTTAAAATAAACACTGGAAAATTTAAAGATGCATCGGTGACCTATACTGCTGCCGAAGAAATTAATACCGGAGACCTGAAACGCTGGCTTGAAAAATCAAGGGAAATACAATGGGATTATAAGCACATTGTTAAAAGAAAAGGCGTTTTATTGCGGTTGAAATAATCAGATAAAAACCTATGGTTTTTATCTGAGGGTTTTTGTTCGGGTAGGTTAACGAAAGGTAAATAAAACGGTTTATGGAGTAGGAAGGAAGGGAGTAGTTTAGTATATTGGATCTTCAAAATAACCTGAATGAATCCTTTTAAAATATCCTTAGGGCTGGCTTTCATTGCTCTGTTCGCTGTTGGAACTGCATCTGCCAGACAATCTGTACCAGACAATGCACATATCGCTGCCCTTAAAAAGGCAGTGGAGCCATTTGTTAAACTGTCACCAGAAGCAATCGCAGCCCTGGTTCCCAGCTACTCGGGCCTTAACTTTGTGGGCTGTCCAAACTGTAAGGGGGGTGCCCAGGACATGGGCGTATTGAAATGGACTTATGGAATGGGCGATCGGGTAAAATGCCGTTTTTGCCAGATGACTTTTCCCAATGCACAGTTTCCAGATAACAAAGAGAACGTGATTACCACACCAGGTGGCGGGAAGCAGGTTTACCGGTACTACGAAAATGAAAAGGGTAAGGCGTACTATTATGAAGCACACGCCTGGTATGAGCGTTGGGAGTGGATACAGCAGCTGGCTGCTCAGTTGGCCGAATTGTGGACGCTGACCAGGGATCCGGCCTATGCCGACCGGGCGGCTGCCATATTGGGCCGCTTTGCCCAGGTTTTTCCAGACTATGCAGTACGTTTCGACTACCCCAACCGTCCGGTCAGTTTCTTTGCGGCCAACCAAAAGTGGCCTTATGAAGGTATGCAGCCTTATCGGGGAGCGAAATGGAGTTGGTGGGGTTATTCATCTATCCCGATTAAAATGGCTGAAGTGTACCAGCAATTGCAAAGCACATACGACTGGAGTCGCATGGATAAGACCATTGGCCCTGAGACCGACAGAAAAATAGTAAAAGATCTTTTGGTATTGGGCTATGCGCATGTTGCGGCCAATCCTGAAGCCTACAGCAACATGTCGCCAGGTATGTATGAAAACATGATCAGACTGGGCAAGATCATCAATGATCCGAAAATGGTGGCCGATGGGCTCAAACGTTTTCAGGAATTTATAAAAGTTGGTTTCTTTGCCGATGGGTGGTGGAAAGAGGGTACAGTTTCGTACCATGACCAAACCATTAACAGTTTAAATAATGTCATCAAAACGGCGGGCCTGGATCCTGCAGCTATGCCGTTTTACCAAAAAGCCTATGGTGTTAGTCGCGATGCCATTTTGCCAAATGGGCGCAAGATACCCATCAATGACACCTGGCCTTATGAAAAAGTAAAAGGCAAAGGCACAGATAAAACGGTTTCACACCTGTGGTCTGCATTGGGCAATGCTGCACTGGGTACCGGCGAGGGGCAAAATCAGGTATTGCTCAATGTGAACTGGAGTGGTAACTACGGTCATTCGCATTACGACAATGGCGGTATTATCCTATATGCACTTGGTGAAGAACTCCTGTCGGATATTGGGTATACCCATACAAAATATCGTGGCTGGAGCATTCAGACTGCCTCGCACAATACAGTGGTAATTGACCAGCGGGGACAGGATGTGGGCACATCAGAACATCCGGCGACGGGCAGGCTCAAGTATTATGATGATACCGATGCACGTGTACAAGTAATTGATGTGGATGCCTCACCAGCTTACAAAGTTGCAAAGACCTATCGCCGGCGCTTGGTTATGGTGCATGTAGCTCCGGGTAAGGACTATGTACTGGACCGTTTTGATGTAGAAGGTGGCGGAACGCACGATTGGTTTTTGCATGGCATGGCCGAACAGGAGGGTAAGCTGGAAACCAGTATCCCCCTGGGCAGTCCTTTAAGCACGCTGGTTCCGGAATGGGGTGGCAAACAGATGCCAGAGGCGCAGGAAGATGCAGACCTCTCCGGCAGGCGCTACCATCCGTATGCCCACCTGCGTGACATACAATCAGGCAAAGCGAATGGAAGGTGGACAGCTACCTGGCGTTACGATCATTCTGGCTTGCGTATCCATAGCCTATCGCCCCAAAATGTACAGGTTTTCAAACTGCGTTCAGCAGCTATTCGTCCAGCAGCTGAAGACGACAATAAACTCGACAATTATATGCGCAGCAGCATTATGCAGCGGCACAGTGGTGGTAAATCCTCTTTTATCACAGTTCATGAGCCCTTTTCTAAAGAACCCTGGATAGATAAGGTATACATGGAAGGAGCGGAGGTCATAGTGCGTTATCAGCTGGATGGCAAGACCCGGACTGACAGGGTGAGGCTGAATGATCGTGGCGTAAGCGTACGCTCTACGGGAGGCTGGCAATACGATTCGGGCAAAGCACAGTCAGGCCTGGTTGAGGCTTTTGACAGCAGCAATGGAAAATGGCGGTTGCAGCTGGACAGAGATGCTCCTAAAGTAGATTTTGTCAGATTAGACCTTCCCGGTGGCGGAACGCGTTATTACAAGGTTGTGGCTGCAGATGGCAAATGGCTGCAGCTACAGGACGATCCGGGTTTCAGTATGCAGGGTAATCATTTAAAGTTCCATACTTTTCCACAAGATAAATACCAGGGTACAATCAGGTATACAATTTTTGAAAGAAGAGAGCAGCTTTGAAGCTGGTAGTTTTAAAAATCAATAAATTCATTTCAATTATGTTGAAAATTGGCCATAGCACTTATCAGTAGGTTAGAATGTTTGTAACTTGAGATGACCAAGGTCGGATAAACCGGATGACCTGGACAATTAAACCCAAATTATGAAAAGACAATTATACCTGTATGTGATTTTTGTTGTAGTTGAACTTATGGTTTTTACAACAAAGGGCTATTCCCAAACCAAGGCCGATGTGGTTTGGAAAGACGTGGATGGCGTATCTATGCCCATACCCCCTAAGACCCACCCGCGTTTGTATCTACGTGAGCAGCAAGTTCCTGACCTGAAAAACAGGATGAACGACCCTAAACTGAAAAAAGTTTGGGCCGATATGATCAAGATGCAGGAAGACTGGAAGCCAGCTGATATTCCTGAAGTTAAAGACTTTCGTTTTTATTTTAACCAGAAAGGGCTTACTGTAAGGGTTGAACTAATGGCCCTGAACTATCTGATGACCAAGGATCCAAAGGTAGGACGGGAAGCCATCACTTCAATTATTGATACCCTTGAAACTGCAACTTTTAAACCAGCAGGTGATATTTCGAGAGGGATAGGCCTGTTTATGGTTACAGGGGCCATTGTGTATGACTGGTGCTACGATCAGCTGAAACCAGAAGAGAAAACACGTTTTGTGAAGGCATTTGTGAGGCTGGCCAAAATGCTCGAATGTGGTTATCCTCCGGTAAAAGACAAGTCTATTGTTGGGCATGCTTCCGAATGGATGATCATGCGGGACCTGCTTTCTGTAGGGATTGCCATTTACGATGAATTCCCTGAGATGTATAACCTGGCTGCGGGTCGTTTTTTCAAAGAACACCTGGTTGCCCGCAACTGGTTTTATCCCTCGCATAACTACCATCAGGGTATGTCATACCTGAACGTAAGATTTACCAACGACCTTTTTGCCCTCTGGATATTAGACCGGATGGGCGCTGGTAATGTGTTTAATCCAGGGCAGCAGTTTATCCTTTATGACGCGATCTATAAACGCCGCCCCGATGGACAGATTTTAGCAGGTGGAGATGTAGATTATTCCAGGAAAAAACCAAAATATTATACGATGCCTGCATTGCTTGCAGGTAGCTATTATAAAGATGAATACCTTAATTACGAATTCCTGAAAGATCCCAATGTTGAGCCACATTGCAAATTGTTCGAATTTTTATGGCGCGATACCCAGTTGGGAAGTCGTAAGCCTGATGATTTGCCACTTTCCAGGTACTCAGGATCGCCTTTTGGATGGATGATTGCCCGTACCGGATGGGGTCCGGAAAGTGTGATTGCAGAGATGAAAGTCAACGAATATTCCTTTCTTAACCATCAGCATCAGGATGCAGGAGCCTTCCAGATCTATTACAAAGGCCCGCTGGCCATAGATGCAGGCTCGTATACTGGTTCTTCAGGAGGTTATAACAGTCCGCACAACAAGAACTTTTTTAAGCGGACTATTGCACACAATAGCTTGCTGATTTACGATCCTAAAGAAACTTTCAGTTCGTCGGGATATGGTGGAAGTGACCATACCGATTTTGCTGCCAACGATGGTGGTCAGCGGCTGCCCGGAAAAGGTTGGATTGCACCCCGCGACCTTAAAGAAATGCTGGCAGGCGATTTCAGGACCGGCAAAATTCTTGCCCAGGGCTTTGGTCCGGATAACCAAACCCCTGATTATACTTATCTGAAAGGAGACATTACAGCAGCTTATTCGGCAAAAGTGAAGGAAGTAAAACGTTCATTTCTATTCCTGAACCTTAAGGATGCCAAAGTTCCGGCAGCGATGATCGTTTTTGACAAGGTAGTTGCTTCCAATCCTGATTTTAAGAAGTTCTGGTTGTTGCACAGTATTGAGCAGCCTGAAATAAAGGGGAATCAGATTACCATAAAACGTACAAAAAACGGTGATAGTGGGATGTTGGTGAATACGGCTTTGCTGCCGGATGCGGCCAATTCAAACATTACCTCCATTGGCGGCAAGGGCAAAGACTTCTGGGTGTTTGGTACCAATTATACCAATGATCCTAAACCGGGCACGGATGAAGCATTGGAACGTGGAGAATGGCGTGTGGAAATCACTCCAAAAAAGGCAGCAGCCGAAGATTACTACCTGAATGTGATACAGATTGCCGACAATACACAGCAAAAATTACACGAGGTGAAGCGTATTGACGGTGACAAGGTTGTTGGTGTGCAGCTTGCTGACAGGATAGTTACTTTTAGCAAAACTTCAGAAACTGTTGATCGTCCCTTTGGCTTTTCCGTTGTTGGTAAAGGAACATTCAAATTTGTGATGACCGATCTTTTACCCGGTACCTGGCAGGTGCTGAAAGACGGAAAAATACTTTATCCTGCGCTTTCTGCCAAAGGTGATGATGGAGCCCTTTATTTTGAAGGAACTGAAGGAACCTACCGTTTTTTGAGATAAACCTTATCTCATTCTTTTCAAAAACACAGGCCGTTTTTCGTTATGAAAAATGGCCTTTTTCTTTTTATCAGCTCCTGTAGCGTTTGTTTACCTGATTACGTTTATGCTATATAAACCATAAACTATTTACCTGCATGAAGAAATATCCGAACCTAACCATTAAAGTCTTTACCATTCTACTGGCTGTAGCATTTTTAATGAATGGCTGTAAAAAGAAGGAACGTAGCCCTACCGACTGGGAAGAGCTGTTGTCGGCTAAAAAGAACGAGCTGGTAAACCTTACGGCCAATATTCCCTGCAGTGAGCTTGAGCATGTGCAGATTAAAGATATTTCAACGGACTGTTCCGTAACGTACTATCTGGTAGTTGCCTCAAAGCTGGCACAATTTGAAAAGCTAAAAACAGCGTATCTTGATCTATTGAGTGCTTATAATAAATCTTTATATCGTGCTGGTTATATTGTGGAACCTTGTTTTGAATCCATCTGGATGGCCGAACAACCTATCCGAACCGAATGCAAAGATGGTAAAGTTCAGCTCATCACATCAAATAACATCAATATTGAAGAAGCCATCCCCCTTGCAGCAAAGAGCTATGAAGAAATCATGACGATGGTAAATGCCCAAACCTGTACCGGTGGAGCAGAATGGTGGCCTACACCCATAGTTAAAGATGAGGTAATGGAGCTGGATTTTATCCTTTATCTACACTCAAAGGACTACTCGGTATTAAAGAAAAAAGTTTCCCTTTATAATAAATTGAAATACAGGATCTTTGAAGCACAAGGTACTGGTGGTATCCTTCGGAGCAAATTGAAATTCGACAGAACAGACTGCGTAAATGGCAAGCCTGTGATCGTGTATAAAAACTAAGCACTTTAAATATTAGTGCAAGCGTACAAACTGGATATAATCTGTATTAACAGGTTCTAGATTATTTAGCTTCATATCTTTTGCGATCTGGGCACGGTGATAAGTGCCATGATTGCAAACGTGCAACAAGATATCGGCAACAGCGGTTTCATAACTGTCACCTGTAAAAGTTTTGTATGTTATGATTCTGGAGTCTGGTATATCGGGATAGGCTATTTGAGCCAGTGCATCTGCACTTTTTTCAAGTAACAGGGCGCAGGTTTTAAGATCATGTACCTGCCATACGGTCACGGCAGGTTCAAATCCATTGATCCTGGCGACCCATATCGTTTGCGCATTTGCAATGTGGCTAAATAGCCTGATGCAGGACCCGGGGACTGCGCTTTCGTTTTCTTTTAAGGCAGTTAACAAAAGCGAATTGGCCCAATTGTTATATTTAGAGAATTGTCTTAGCATTAATCAGCTTTCAATACCGTTACTTCAACACGCCGGTTGATCAATCTGCCTTCTTTGGTTTTATTGTCGGCAACAGGGCGAGTATCTCCCAATCCTGAAGTTTTAATGTTTGCTTCAGGAATTCCTAAACTTACCAGATAAGTTTTTACAGAGGCAGCTCTTTTTTCTGATAACCACAAATTGTATTCCGGGGTTCCGGTCTTATCGGAGTGGCCTTCAACCAATACTTTTCTATCGGCATATTTATTTCTGATCACTTTTGCCACATCATCAATCCTGCTTTTTGATTTTTCATTTAGGTAAGAAGAATTGGTAGGGAACAATATTTCCGAACTGAATGTAAATCTGATCCCTGCGGCTGTACGTTCTACCTGATCGCCAGGCAGCTCTCTCTGGATGTTAAATATTTCGTTATCGGTACTTTTGGTTTCGGCAGTTTCGGGTGATTTGGCCAGGATTTTTTTAGTCTTACAAGAATAAGCAGCTGGCAGCAATAAAGCTAGAAATACGATTGTTCTGGTTCTCATTATAAAAAATTAAACGCGAATATAAGAAAATACTGAAGAGATTATACCCCATAATGAGCCAGAATAAGTTGGTTATTTTAATTTGGAAGCCTATTATTGTAAATAAATATAAATTAATTAAAAATTGAATAAAATTTATGGAAGCGATTTCTGACATAGGCGTTATAGGTATTGCGGTAATGGGTGAAAACCTCATTCTGAATATGGAGAGTAAAGGCTTTAGTGTTACAGCCTATAACCGTAGTGTTGATAAGGTAGAAAAGTTTGTGAATGGACGCGCCAAGGGAAAAAATATTTTTGGAGCGATGTCTATAGAAGAGTTTATTGGTTCATTAAAGCGTCCGCGTAAGGTGATGCTGATGGTGAAAGCCGGACGTCCTGTTGATGATTTTATTGAAACACTTATTCCATTACTGGAACCTGGTGATATCATTATAGATGGCGGCAACTCTCATTTTCCTGATACGGAAAGACGTGTTAAATATGTAGAAAGTAAAGGATTGTTGTATATAGGTACTGGTGTTTCCGGAGGAGAAGAAGGCGCTTTATTGGGCCCCTCTATTATGCCGGGCGGCAGCAAGGCTGCATGGGAATCTGTAAAACCGATCTTTCAAGCTATAGCAGCAAAGGTAGAAGACGGTTCGCCATGCTGTGAGTGGATCGGAGATGGGGGATCAGGTCATTTTGTGAAAATGGTTCACAATGGTATAGAGTATGGCGATATGCAACTGATCAATGAAACCTATCAGGTGATGAAAGATATGCTGGGTATGTCGGCCGACGATATGCAGAAGGTATTTGCGGAATGGAATAAAGGTGAACTGAACAGTTATCTGATTGAGATAACGAGTGATATCCTGGCCTTTAAAGATGAAGACGGAGCGCCTTTAGTGGATAAGATCCTGGATACTGCCGGACAAAAAGGTACCGGTAAATGGACAGGTACTGTAGCGCTTGAACTGGGTGTTCCCCTTACCTTAATTGCGGAGTCTGTATTTTCAAGATGTTTGTCTGCCTTAAAGGATGAACGTGTAGCGGCTTCTAAGGTATTAACCGGCCCTACACCTACATTTGAAGGCGATAAGGCTGCGTTTATCAATGACCTGCGTGACGCGTTGTATGCTGCTAAAGTGATCTCTTATGCACAAGGTTATCAAATGATCCAGGCTGCTGCACTAGAGTACGGCTGGCAATTGGATTATGGCAGTATCGCCCTGATGTGGCGTGAAGGATGTATCATCAGGTCTTCTTTCTTAGGCAAAATAAAAGAAGCTTTTGATAAAAACCCTGCTTTGCAAAACCTGATCCTTGATGATTTCTTCAAAGACAAAATCCTTCAGGCCCAGGCCGGATGGAGAAGGGTAGTGGCTGCTGCTGTCCTTAATGGAATTCCGGTGCCTTGTATCAGCGCGGGGATCAACTATTTTGACGGTTACAGAAGTGCACGTTTACCGGCAAACCTTTTACAGGCACAGCGGGATTATTTTGGCGCACATACCTATGAACGTTTAGATGGACCACGTGGTCAGTTCTTTCATACCAACTGGACGGGGCGCGGAGGAGAAACGTCTTCCACTACTTATGGTGTTTAGAAATTTTTTAAAAAAGAGGATGTATCAAAAATGGTCATCCTCTTTTTGGTTAAGTTCAATAAAGCGGGATTATTTAAATGGATATTTATCAGACAACGTTAACATTACGTGCAAGAAAAAGAGGATTTCATCTGATTACTGATGAGATACTGATGGAATTTCCAGAAATTAAATCATTGAGAACCGGAATCTGTCAGGTTTTTATTCAGCATACTTCCGCGTCACTTACCATTAATGAAAATGCGGATCCAACAGTGCGCGGGGATTTTGAAACCTTTTTTAATAAAGCAGTTCAGGAAAACGATCCTGATTACAAGCATGATTATGAGGGTGTAGATGATATGCCCGCACATATAAAATCTTCTATACTGGGTAGTTCAGTAACTATGCCCATCCGTAATGGAAAATTGGCCTTGGGCATGTGGCAGGGGATTTATCTTTGTGAACATCGTGATCATGGAGGTGAAAGGAAGCTCATTGTAACTGCCTGGGGAGTATGACAGGCATGCTATAGTTCAGGAGGAAATTTACATTTTTTTTTCATCACCATCGCGTTTATTACCTAAATTGGTTTTTGGGACATCTGTGTCCTTTATTTTTTCGTCAGAATTGTTTTCGGGCTGATCATTCAGGTTTTCCGTTGCTGGCAATTCCTGGCTACTTCGGCGATCGGTGCTGCTATGGTATTTAGGTTTGGTCAGATTTTCTGTTTTTTCAACATCATATTGCTTAGAGCCGGGTTTGGGTGTTCCATGATTTTTCATAAGTATGATTTTAAAATGTTAAAAAATAGGGTGCTGATCAGACATCAGCACCTTATTTCTATATGTCGCTGCCCGGTGTTGTTCCCGGTTCATGACTTGACCCCAGTGGTTTATGCTTTCTTTCCGGTCTTGAGATCAGATCTGTTCTTCCCAGATCAGCGACCGAAGAGGTTTCTCCACTATCTGGTTTCTTTTCATTGATGGGCTCCTTCGTTTCTTTATAAACATTTTTTTTTGGCGCTTCATCTTTTTTCAGCTTATCCTGTTGGTTTGCCATAATTATAAGTTTTAGTGAATACCTATTATCTGATTAAAGAACAAACCAGGTGGAATTATGTTTCAGATTAACTGGTTTGGGGACACAGAAAACAATACAGTGGCATCGAGGATAGCCGTAAGCAGCAGTAATTTGTGCGTCAGGAGTTTATTGCTATATTGTAAATATATTTAGTCCCAATCTGCATTATATGCTTAGCTCATGACAAAAATATTTCCTGCAGTTACGGACCTGACCAAAAGCATAAGATCTGCTGTAATTTATAAGAGGGAATGAAAGCATAGACCGAAAATTTCACTTGAAGAGGAATGGGAAAGCTTGGTAGTGTTATACAGTCAATAATATTGAAGTATTTGTAATTATTTTTATAAAATACTAATATTTTTAGCATAACTTTACGGTTCCAAATCAGAAGTGATGCCCGAAAGCAACATCGATATTATCAATCAGCTCCGAAAGGATATTTTGCAGTTGGAAGGTTTTAAGCCCCCGACTGCTGCAGCTGTTTCTGTTATGGGGCTTGGGCTATTAGAAGCTACTTTTCCAAATGGAATTTTTCCTATCGGTGTGGTGCACGAGTTTTTGGGTGCCGAAACAGAACAAGCTGCGGCCTGCAGCGGTTTTATGGCGGCTTTGCTGGGCAGGCTGATGCAGCATGAGGGTATCGGCGTATGGATTGGCACTTCAAGGAAGCTATTTCCGCCTGCACTGAAGGCGTTCGGCATTGAACCAGACCGGGTAGTTTTTGTGGACCTGCAAAGGGAAAGGGATGTTCTTTGGGCAATGGAAGAAGCGCTGAAATGTGAGGGACTGGCTGCTGTTGTCGGAGAAGTGCGGGAGATCAGCTTTGCGCAATCCCGGCGACTGCAACTGGCTGTCGAAAGCAGCAGGGTAACCGGGTTTATTTTGCGAACCGATGCCAGAAAACTAAGTACAACGGCATGTACCGTACGGTGGCAGATTACCTCCTTGCCAAGTGAGGAAAGTGAAATGCCTGGTGTAGGTTTTCCCCGCTGGAATGTTGAACTTCTGAAAGTCCGCAACGGCAATCCCGGTAGCTGGCAAATGGAATGGGCCGAAGGTCACTTTATACAGCTCAGTGAACCTGCATCAGCAAAGGAAATGGAGCTTCAAACATTACAAGCAGGATAATCATGCAAAAACGATTTGTAACCTTATGGTTTCGTCACTTACTGACGGACTGGCTTGCCCTCCGCAAGCCGGAGCTAAAGGGTGTGCCTTTTGTTTTTGCTACACCAGATCATGGCCGTATGGTGATTACCGCCACTACCATTGAAGCGGAATTACAGGGAATAAATGTTGGGATGGTGGCAGCGGATGCCAAAGCTATTGTTCCATCTTTGCAGGTAGTGGATGATATTCCTGGTAAAGACCTGAAACTGCTGAGCTTGCTGGGCGAATGGTGCATTCGTTATACACCTTTTGTAACGGTCGATTTACCTGATGGCTTGATACTGGATATTTCCGGTTGTACCCATTTGTGGGGTGATGAAAGAAGTTATTTAAAAGAAGTGGTTACCCGTTTGAGAAGCAAAGGCTTTGATGTGCGTGGCGCTATGGCCGATACTGTTGGCACAGCCTGGGCAATTGCCCGCTTCGGAAAGGTAAAACCGATCATTGAGCCCGGCGAGCAGGCTGAGGCTTTACTTTCATTACCGCCCGAGGCGCTACGATTAGACAATAGGATTACAGAACGGCTGCAAAAACTAGGGCTCAGGAATATCCGCAGTTTTATCCATATGCAGCGCTCCGCTCTACGTCGGCGTTTCGGCCAACAGCTGCTATTACGACTTGACCAGGCACTGGGTAATGAGCAGGAATTGTTGCAGCCCTTGCAACCAATCGAGGCCTATAGCGAACGCTTGCCCTGCCTGGAGCCGATCAGAACAGCTATCGGGATAGAGATCGCAATCAAACAATTATTGGAAATGCTTTGTCTGCGCCTGAAACAAGACGGCAAAGGCTTACGGACTGCCATTTTAAAATGTTATCGTATAGATGGCGAACTGGAACAGGTCAGCATTGGCACCAGCAGTGCTACTTATCATATTTCGCATTTGTTCAAGCTTTTTGAACTAAAGATTGCTACCATTACACCGGCTTTGGGTATCGAGTTATTTGTAATGGAAGCGTCCAAAACAGAAGATGTACCACTCGTTCAGGAAGGATTATGGGCAGGAAGTCTGGGCCTTGAAGCCAGGGCAGTAACAGAACTGATCGACCGCTTGGCGGGCAAGGTGGGTGCAAATGCAATCCACCGTTACCTGCCGGTAGCGCACTACTGGCCGGAACGTTCTGTTAAAGCTGTCGGCACACTCCAGGAAAAACCTCAAATGAGCTGGAAGAGCGATAAGCCACGGCCCATATGGTTATTGGACAAGCCGGAACGGATTGAAGTAACAGCGTTGATTCCTGATAGTCCGCCTATGCTTTTTATTTATAAAAGCAAGGTACATCAGATCAGAAAAGCAGATGGTCCCGAACGTATTGAACGGGAGTGGTGGCTGGAAAATGGTGAGCACCGCGATTATTATAGTGTAGAAGATGCAGCTGGCAAACGCTATTGGTTGTTCCGGTCGGGGCATTATTCTGATGATAAGTCCCATCAATGGTTTATACATGGATTTTTCGCATAAGAGCATAAATAATGGGTTATACTGAATTACAAGTTACCAGCAATTTTAGCTTCCTGCGGGGCGCTTCCCATCCTGATGAAATGGTGGAACAGGCGGCGGCTTATGGCTATTCTAAAATAGCCATAACAGACAGGAATACACTGGCAGGTATTGTGCGTGCCCATGTTGCTGCTAAAAAGATCGGAATGTCCATTATTCCTGCTTGCCGATTTGACCTGATTGATGGGCCAAGTTTGCTGGCTTATCCGACAGACAGAGATGCTTACAGCCGTTTATCTGGTTTGCTTACAACAGGTAACCTGAGGGCTGAAAAAGGATCTTGCCATTTATATAAAAAAGATGTGTATGAACATGCCAAAGGCATAAAATTTATCGTAGTTCCACCAGCTTCACTAAATACCAGGTTTGACTTTGAGGAGAGTTTCAAAAAAGCATTGGCTGAATACCGTGAGGCTTTGGGATCGGATGTTTATCTCGGCGCGATGCGTTTGTATAATGGCGATGATATGAAACAGCTTTACCGGCTGTCGCAGTTGGCTAAGCTGCTGGATATGCCGATGGTGGCCACCAATGATGTGCATTATCATGAACCTAAGCGACGGGAATTACAGGACATATTAACCTGTGTCCGTGAAAAATGCACTATTCAGCATGCAGGTTTTTTGCTGCATCAGCATGCAGAGCGGTACCTGAAACCAATGGAGGAAATGCAGCGTTTGTTCAGGCAGTATCCAGATGCCATCACACGCACACAGGAAATTGCCGAAGCCTGCCAGTTTTCCCTTGATAGCCTGAAATATGTGTATCCCGAAGAAATTACCAGTGATGGCCGCACCCAAATGGAAGAACTGACTTTTTTAGCCTGGCAGGGGGCAAATGAAAAATTTAACCATGCAATTCCTGAAAAAGTTGAAGCTACGATTAAGGCAGAACTGGCCTTTATGGAGAAGCGCAACCTTGCGGCTTATTTTCTGACCGTTCATGACTTTGTGCGTTTCGCCCGAAGCCAGCGCATCCTGTGCCAGGGACGAGGCTCGGCGGCCAATTCGGTAGTGTGCTATTGCCTGGGTATCACCTCGGTCGATCCTTCTAAATTCAGGCTGCTGTTTGCGCGTTTTATGTCGGAAGCCAGGGACGAACCGCCTGATATTGACGTTGACTTTGAGCATGAGCGCCGTGAAGAAGTGATACAATATATTTATCAGAAATATGGCCGTGAGCGTGCTGCCATTGTTGCCACTGTAACCCAGCTGCATTTCAAAGGTGCTGTCAGGGACGTGGCAAAAGCAATGGGCCTATCCGTAGATATGGTAAACCGTTTGTCGGCTTCCGTCTGGCGTCATACAGAAGTACTGGATGATCAGCAGCTCATAGAACAGGGTTTTGATCCCTCAGACCGGCATTTACGTAAAACCCTTGAATTAACCTGTCAAATGATAGGTTTTCCACGCCAGCTTGGACAGCATACCGGCGGCTTTGTAATTACGCAGGGTAAACTGTCGGACCTTTGCCCGGTGATGAATGCCCGTATGGAGGACCGTACATGCATTGAATGGAACAAGGATGATATAGATGCGCTCGGTTTTTTGAAAGTGGATGTACTGGCATTGGGTATGCTGACCTGCATCCGTAAAGCGTTTGATCTGGTTAAGGCGCATTATGGGCTTGACCTGACTTTAGCCAATGTGCCACAGGATGACCCCGCCGTTTATGAAATGATCAGCCATGCAGATACCATCGGTGTTTTCCAGATCGAAAGCAGGGCACAAATGTCCATGCTGCCGCGCCTGAAACCCAAATGTTTTTATGATCTGGTTATCGAGGTTGCCATTGTCAGGCCAGGGCCCATACAGGGTGATATGGTTCATCCTTACCTGCGCCGTCGCAACGGCGAGGAGCCGGTGGAATATCCATCAAAGGAATTGGAAGAAATATTGGACAGGACACTCGGTGTGCCTTTGTTTCAGGAGCAGGCGATGGAGATTGCCATCATGGCCGGGGGCTTTACTCCGGCAGAAGCAGATGAGCTGCGCCGGAGCATGGCTAGCTTTAAAGCAAACGGCAAATTGCATCTGTATGAAAAAAAACTGGTAGACGGTATGGTAGCCAGAGGCTACGAAGAGGGATTTTCGAGGCGGATTTTTAAGCAGTTGCAAGGGTTTGAGGGCTATGGTTTCCCTGAAAGCCATGCTGCTTCTTTCGCCTTGCTGGTCTATGTTTCTTCCTGGCTCAAATGTTATTATCCTGATGTATTTGCAACGGCACTGCTGAATAGTTTGCCAATGGGGTTTTACCAGCCTGCACAGCTCGTTATTGATGCACAAAAGCATGGAGTTGAGGTAAAACCTGTAGATATTAATCTTTCTGGCTGGGATAATTTACTGGAAGAAAAAGCAGGTAAATACTGGGTTGTGCGTTTGGGGTTCCGGCAGGTTTCTGGATTAAGGGAAGAGGATTTACAGGCATTGATTGCCGGAAGATCGGGGGGGTATTTCTCGGTCAATGCACTGCGCGATGCAGGTGTACCGCAGGCTGCCCTGGAAAAGCTGGCTGATGCGGATGCCTTCCGCTCGATAGGTCTTGACCGCAGGCAGGCCTTGTGGGAAGTGTCTGCCTTGGGTGACAGGCCGGTGGCCTTATTTGAGGGGCAGCCCTCTGAAAGTGTTACCGAAACGCAGGTAGCCCTTCCGTTTATGACTGCCGGCGAACATGTTGTGCAGGATTACGCAGCGACTTCCTTGTCCCTTAAAGCACATCCAGTTAGTTTTGTAAGGGAAAAGCTGAAGCTATTGCGGGTATTATCTGCCCAGGAAATTACCGAAGCTAAGGATGGTGACTTTGTAAAAGTAGCTGGATTGATCCTGGTTCGGCAAAGACCGGGCACCGCAAGCGGTATTTGTTTTATCACTATAGAAGATGAGAGCGGAACGGTAAACCTGGTTGTATTTCAAAAGCTTTTTGATCATTACCGGAAAGAGATATTGCAGTCTAAACTGATTATGGTGGAAGGCCAGCTTCAAAAAGAGGGTGAGGTTATTCATGTGGTACTCAAACGCTGCTTCAATTTTAACAAGTTACTGGGCAATTTAACCGTCACTGCAACCGAAGCGCAAACCGATGTTTTCTATAAGGGAAGGAATTTTAAGTAGCAGATAACCATGAAGGTAAACAGAGAGGATGTGGTCTATCTGCTAACGCCTTTCAATAAACAATATATCATGGCTGCGATTAACCGTATAATGGATACGTACCTCCATACCAGGTCTTAACTGTTGCAGACTAAGGCCGAGGTTCAATATTACAGCTGCCCAGCTATCCAGTTCCTTATATTCCGTTTTTATAATATAGCGAGGTGGTAAAATACCACTTATTGAATTTTCTACGGTTACTCCCAGTATAACGGTATCGACCACCCTTTTAGAAGATTGAAGACAGTGTTTGAAAGTGCGTATATAAAAAGGTATAACCAGCCCAATGAGCAAGATGGTAAATACTACTATCAGGAAAATCCCAAACCAGGTCAATCCGTTAATATGATTAATCGCCAAGTCGCCAATTACATTTTTAATAAAGATCACATAGGCGTATAATAATGGCAAAATAAATATAAAAAGGAATACCAAGCGCTGTATCAACAGGCTTTTCAACTTTTTCTTTTCAAGTGTACTGAGTGGTTGTATATTCATTTTTTGTTGCATGTGGGGGGCGTTTATTGCAGAATTTTCCCATCTTTATTAATGTAAAACCATTCTTCACTTTCCCAAGTGGGATGTTCATCATCAGGAGAAGCCGATACAGTTTTACATTTAAAGCTTACTTTGGCTTTACCGTTTTCAAAAGGCAATGCACAATCAAACTGGGGTGTAATTACAATTTTTGAAGTAAGTGAATCAACATATCCGATTTTGCCATTTTTCGTTATTCTGTATAATCCTTCACTCGTATAATCAGGCCCGTTATCAAATGGCAGTATGTTATAAATATGCTTTCCATTCCGATCAATTAAAACAAAGCCAGAATCTGCTACAATCCCAAAGTCTGTTATTGTATCCGTATAAGCTGCATAATAGTCGCCCAAAATTTTATTTCCATTCTGATCAAAGTACGCATACATTGAAGTTTTCTCATCTCTTTTGAGGATAAGTTTCGAAGGTTGTATGTTTGGTTTACAGGTAATTTGCAGAATTACCAATCCTAGAAGCAAAAGTTTGAATTTTCCAGTAAACAAGAATTTAGCAATATAGTTGTTCTTGTTTTGATTTTTGTTCTCGATCATAAGTTTTATAATAGTTGTCTTTTCATAGGAGGAACCAAAAATATTATCAAGAGCATTAATTGATTTAGGAGTTAGTGAGCCTGAATATATTAAATAAATGTATTACATCTGTCGTATTTTCTATATCAAAGATGTATGGATCAGTTGCATTTTCTATCCGTGTTCCTCTTTTTACAAAGATGAAATGGGTATTAAAGAAGTGGAATCTGCATTCGACAGAAGCGTATCTTTGTGCTATTTGTATGGAAGATCGATTCTTTGTAAGCACATGGATTGTAAACAAGCAAACTGGAAGAATCGTGATTACTGGTCATTATGATTCCAATAATAACGGAAAATACGATAAGACCGACAAAAATCAGCTATTGATATATGATCTTAAAACTTTGAAATTGATTAATTAATATTAGAAGTTAAACTTCTTTATCTTGATTTGGATGAGCATTAGTAGTTTGCCTAACCCATTTTTTTAGCTTATTTATTATCGATTATATAAGAGCTCATTTTTATAATCTTATCATTTTTGAAGTGATAAACATCGCAGAAATTGCTTTCATATTCCGTGCCGTCTACTTTTTTACTTTTACTTGATCCCTGTACGGAGGCCATATCCCCTTCAATCACAATGGTTGAAAACCTGAAATCTGTGTGTTGCGGCATGTCACTTCCATCCATCTGATTGATTTCTGCTATTCCATTAAAAGTAGTATGGCCTGATGTAGAACTATACATGTCCCAAACTACATCGTCGGCCAGGTAATCCATAAATGCCTCCATTCTGTTTTCAGTAAACAAGAGGTTGATCTGTTCAATAAGTTCTTTTGTTGTCGCCATGGTGTTAAAACATTTGCTGAAGCGATATTGTTTGCGGGTTGATTAAACATTAAGCTCATGATTTTAGCTGGCTAGAAATATTTTATTAAAAAATCGAATCAATTTGTGATTAACCTTGTTTTTAAATACTAGATACTAAATATAAATATAAGTATTATGGATATCATTGGAAATGATGGCTTAATATATCTTAATGAAAGTTATTATGAAAGAGCAAGAAAAAAAAGGTCATGAAATGGATAAGCCACTGGCCAAAGCGGGTAGTTTAAACCTGCCTAAAAAAAAGCTTCAAACTGATGAACCATTGTCAGAAAAAGATGAAGTAAAGCAAGCAGAAGAGCGTCAGCGTAAACGAATGAAAGATAGAGATTAAATTGAAAACATAAATTTTAATATTATGGCAAAGTATTCAGAAAAAGCATCTGAGAAGGTAGAAAAAACGATGCATGAAATGAAAGAAGGTAAACTGAAGTCAGGAAGTGGAAAGAAGGTGACTTCTAAAAAGCAAGCCATTGCAATTGGTCTTTCGGAGGCAAGAAAAGCGGGGGCTAAAGTTCCTAAGAATAAAGCTTAGAATTAAATCTATTTGCTGCGTAATAATTTAAAGATCTAGGCTTTATTTTGCCTTTTAACAGCGATACTATAAGCTACATCCAGATGTGGCTTTAGTTTCAGCATATTTTCCTTGTGTGGATTAACGATGCATACCCAGTACATCGCACAGTAAACTGGATGTGGCATAAGTACATTCTCCACCGAAAAATCTAAGCCGGAATTCAAGTAAGCGCCAATACCCTTCTTTAACTCAATATCATTGAATTCGGTTATAAAGTTAGTTTTGTCAATACCGATGTTAAGTCGGAAGAAACCTTTCCTGTTTAACTGCGATGCATTGTCAAAATCGTTATCGCTTGTAACTATGGTTGCGAATGGCATCATTTTCTCTTCTCTGTAGAAAAAGAATAAATCATTGTTTGCTTCAGTAACATTCACGTCTTCAAAACTGGATGAGATGTATGCCGTAATTTCTTCGATGCTCATAACAGAATTCCTGGGCTGGTAAATATAATTATATTCTGATGGCAGTCAAAATGAGGTAGAATTTAAATCGCAGTATGTTTAGGTTTGCCTATGACGGCTTTCAGTTTGTTCTTTGATGAGTTCAAGGGTTGGACCCCAGTACAGTTCCAGGTGCTTGCGGATCACATCGTCGGGGAAATTGCTGATGAAAAGATCAAGTCTGGTCTGTTTGTTTTCATATGAAAGGTCAAATTCCAGGAGACAATGATTTTCATCGGTATCGGCTAAGTTGGACAGTGAACTTAGAAAAGTATAGCTGAACTTAACATTAGGATCGAAGGCCAGGATGATACCTGAATTCCGGAATGGAATTCCATGGAGATCTCCGCTGGTGACGATTGTACTGCCGACTTTCCAATCTGTTTTTATTTGAATGGGTGTATCGTAAGTCCATTGTTGAACAAAGGGGCTTAGGGTTAATGTATCCCAGACTGCCGAGACAGGAACATTAATGAGAATAGTTTTTTGCACCATATCCATTTGACTAAAATACGTTTTTTCCGGAATCAGGAATCGATTGATAGCCTTGAAATTATTTCACTATCGTATTAAATTCTGGATATCGTTACTTTTTTTTAGCAAAAAAATAATTTTAAGATAACAAAACTAAAAATATTAGTATTTTTGTTTTTAATTGACTTAAGTTTATAGTAACTAAGGTTTTATACCATGAGAAGCTTGTTTAAAAAGGAGGACAGATGATTGAGCTGGATTATTTTCCGGATGGGGTGGATGGCCTGGTTTACCAGGTAGTGCAGTTTCGTGCTGCTGAACCATGGCGCATTGTTTATGCCGGTGAACTGATTTGCAGTATGGAAAAACTAGAAGGCTTGTGGTATGTGAAAGGGAAAGCACGGATTCCTCAGGAACTTATTGAAGGTATTGGTGTTTTGATTGACCGGCAGCACTTTAACCGTTTGCCAATGGAGCTTAAAATGCATTGGGAAACTTATGTACAGGAAACGATTGCCCAGGGTGATACCCAGTGGTGGTTTGTAAGGCAGGAATTGATTTTGAGCGGTTTGAAAAACTGTTCAGGGCTTACATTATGAATCTGGTGAGAGATCCCTGGGAGATTTGTTTTCGGGTTTATAATGCCGGAATGTCTGAAGATTTTGAAGTTGTAGTAAAAGGACAAATATTGGTTCATTAGGCTATTATGTTCGTATTTCCTTTATAGTAAGCCCGCTGGGTGCTTTAATTGCAATGGAACTGAGTAGTGGCAGGATGTGGAAATACAGATATTGCTGCTAAGCAAAAAAAATATTCAATATTATTTGCGCAAGTAAAACCTTGCGTATATATTTGCAAGGTAATACTTGCGCATTATGACACATACAAGAGATATCTTTCAGGCAATAGCAGATCCAACCCGAAGACAAATTATAGGCATGCTTGCGCAGAAATCACTCAATGTGAATGCTATTGCCAAGGAGTTTGCCATAACGAGGCAAGCAGTTTCATTGCATGTACAACTTCTAAACGATTGTGGTCTCATTACCATCAGGCAACAAGGTAGGGAACGATATTGTGAGGCAAAACTAGAAAAACTAAAGGAAGTGACAGATTGGGTAGACCAGTACCGGAAATATTGGGACAATCAATTTGATTCATTGGAAAGCTATCTGGCAAAAATTCAAAAAAAATAGAAACAGAAAGATGGAAAAGTACAATACATTCAAACAAGAAGATAATGTTCTGATACATACAAGAATCCTGGATGCACCAAGAGATTTAGTATGGGAAGTATGGACTAACCCTGCACATATCAGGGAATGGTGGGGGCCAAACGGTTTTTCGCTAACTACCAGATCAATGACGGTAGAACCAGGCCAGATCTGGGATTTTATTATGCACGGCATGGGAAGGGATTGGGATAATAAAATAGAATATGTAGAAGTAAATAAGCCTTACTTACTGTCCTATAAACATTCTGGTGAAAAAAGCGAAGATTATAACTTTATGGTTTCAGTTTCGTTTGAAGAAGTTGAAGGAAAAACCTTATTGACCATGAAGTCGGTATTTAAATCAAAAGCAATTATTGATGAGTTAAACAGAAAGGTAAATGCTATAGAAGGAGGCAAACAGACTTTAAACAGACTCGAAAACTATCTTAAAATAACTATTCACCAAAAAACAGAATCATGAAAAAGATAATTTCATTTATGCACATATCGCTTGACGGCTTTGTGGCAGGACCAAACGGAGAAATGGACTGGATTACAGTTGATGAAGAAATTTTTGATCATGTTGGCAAACGGATAAGTGAGGGAGATACCGCATTATACGGAAAGGTAACCTATCAGATGATGGAAAATTACTGGCCTACTGCAGCAGATAGCCCTACGGCGAGCAAACACGACATTGAGCATTCAAAGTGGTATAAAAAAGTACACAAAGTTGTTTTATCAACAACAATGAAAGGTACCGGTTTAAAGAACGTAGAAATTATAACCGGTAACATCTCTGACAAAATAAATGAAATAAAACAAAGAGAGGGTGAAGACATTTTGCTTTTTGGTAGCCCCGGGGCAACGCATTCACTTATTCGGCTAAACTTAATCGATGGCTACTGGCTATTCGTTAATCCAGTTATTCTTGGACAAGGCATTCCATTGTTTGCGGAAATCAAAGACAAAATCAAATTAAAATTGCTGACTACCAAGCAATTTACATGCGGTGTAACTGAACTGAACTATATCTTAGACAATTCCTCTAAGTAGCTGGTGTTATTTGAGCGCATCCTGAAGTTGCGGTGAGTATGATCAGTGTGTATATGATTTTTTGATAAAGAATGGCTTTTAGTAAAACTTATCTTTTTTCATTTTAAGGTTTTCAGCTTCTTCTTCGGCTATGATTTTTACCTTTTTTAAATCTACGCGGATGATATTGTATAAGCTCATGTATACATTTGCTATCCATACTATGGTAAAGCCTGCAATGATATAGCCAATCCAGTTTTGGTAAAGTAGCTTATAATCAGTTATAATGAGCAGCAATAGCGTCACGTAATGACTGAAGCAGTATTCACAAGTGAATACGTAAAAGAATTTTCTCTTCCACAGGGTATTGCATGATTTTGATTTTGCGACGCAATATTCACGGGGTTCTTTAAATATTTCTTCTTTAGTGACTGTCCAGCTGATGCAGGCGACCACGATTGAGAGAATAAAGAGCCAATAAGAATGGGTTTCCATAACTTCTTTTGAACATTTTAACATACCTGATAAAAAAAGGTTTGGATTTTCTGAAATTAGTAACTTGCTTCTATGAAAAGGCTGAAGTTTTACAATGAAACGATACAATAGCGCTATCAATATCTGAAAAGCCTAATTAGTATTCCTATCAATTTGTATACTGAGGATATTATCTTATCTCACATCGACTTATTTTTTTGGTTATCTGCTGAACAAAAAAGCAAACCTTATGATTTTAATGTTGTTTTATCTATGAACTAATGATATCACCATGGAAACTCAGCAAAACAATGAAAACACTCCGCCTTTAAAAACAAGGGATGATAAACGTGAGCATAATATAGATGCAACTAAAAGTATTTCGGAGATGCGCGAAGACGCGGAGACAAAAAAGGGGGATAAGCTTGAAGATCAGGTTGGCGAGCAGGAAAACGGACCTGAAGATGATGCTATGAATTATAAAAGTGACCGTGATCACGGTACTTATAATCCGGAAAATATATAAAATAACAATGACAGGGTTGACTGAAAGTCAACCCTGTCATTGTGTGGTTTATTCAATATTTATTTTTTACCGAGCTCTTCTGCCAAACCGATTAGCAGACCATCCTTTGCCCGAATGTAGCATAGCCGATACGAGTTTTCGTACTGAACTACTTCGCCAACGAGCTGGGCACCATGCTTGAGGAGCCTGGATACCAGCTCGTCAATATCCTCGATAGTGAACATTGCGCGTAGATAACCGAGGGCATTTACCGGTGCTGCCCTGTGATCTTCGATAGTAGGGGGGCTTAGAAACCGTGAAAGCTCAAGCCGACTGTGGCCGTCGGGAGTAACCATCATCGCAACTTCGACGTGCTGATTACCTAATCCAGTAACGCGACCAGCCCATTCACCTTCAATCGTGGCCCGTCCTTCGAGCTTCAGGCCTATTTCTGTGAAAAAGGAGATCGCGTCATCAAGAGATTCTACTACGATCCCGATATTATCCATTCGTAATAATTTATTTTTTGCCATAGTATTATGTATTTATATAACCATAACAAATATCATGGTAAAAAGTGATTATATAGGGGGGATAAAGCGACTTTTGTAGGTCTGTTTGCGACATTTTAGCCTCCCTGCAGCGGCTCCATTATACAGTTTTTCCCTACTTATCCAGGCTATAATGATGAATGTTTCTTTACATCCATAAGAGCCTCAAGTTAGAAAGAATTTTCTTGAGTTTAGAAACATTAGGTTCATGAGGCTGATTTTTATAAGTTTACTTAAATAAATAAACGAATAAATACGTATTGAGTTATGACATCACTAAACAGAAATATCAGATTAAGGTTTAGGTATGTATTGTTAATCGTTTTTGTAATTGTATTGGGAATCCTTTCCAGGAAAGCATCATTTATACCGTTGATTATTGGGGATGTATTGTATGCCGCAATGATGTTCCTCTGCGTGAAATTGCTCTTCATCAGAGTGAATTTCTGGATTATTGCGTTGATTAGTTTATTAATATGTTTTCTTATTGAATTAAGCCAGCTTTATAATGCAGTATGGATAAATGATATTAGAAATACTACTTTAGGCGCATTAATACTTGGACGCGGGTTTCTTTGGAGCGATATTGTAGCATACACAATCGGAACTATTATTTGTATACTTTTTTTTCAGTTTACCCGTATATTTTCGGATAAGGTTGATTAGTTCAGGTTTTCACAAAATTGCGATGTTTTAAGTGAGAATTGTAAGCGCCGGATAAATTTAATTTTCTTGAACCATTCTGTATCCGGATTGTTTCTAACCTATCTGGTTAAGCTCCTGAATTAACATGTTAAAAAAATGAAAGCAGAAATTAGAAACATTTCTGTAAAATTTAAAGTAATGTATGATGGAGAATTATGAAAATTTGCAAAAGAAAGCCAATCTTATCCGTAAATGGTGCTTGAAATCTACCACAGCAGCCGGATCGGGACATCCCACATCCTGTTTGTCTGCCGCTGACATGATGGCGGTACTTTTTGACCGGTATTTCAGATACGACCTCAACAACCCCCTTAATTTGTATAATGACCGGTTGGTATTCTCTAAGGGGCATGCCGCACCATTGCTATATACCCTATTTGGGATGGCAGGTGCGTACCCCTTGGAAGAACTGCTTACACTGAGGAAGTTTAATAGCCGCTTTGAAGGGCATCCTACACCAAAGTTCGTTTATGCTGAAGCTGCTACCGGATCGTTAGGTCAGGGGCTTTCCGTTGCTGCAGGACTTGCTCTGCTGGCTAAAAGGGAATCGCTTCCCTGCAAGAATTATGTCCTTTTAGGAGATGGTGAACTGGCAGAAGGACAGGTTTGGGAGGCTGCTAACTTTGCTGCTTATCACCAGCTGGATAACCTTGTTGCTATTGCTGATATCAATAGATTGGCGCAGAGTGGGGAGACCATGTTTGGATGGGACACTGATAAATATGAGCAGCGTTTTCGGGCATTTGGTTTTGAAACGATGGTGATCAATGGGCATGACCTTAAAGAAGTCCAAATTGCCTTTGAACAAGCATTTTACCATCAGGGTGGTAAGCCCCTGGCGATTGTTGCCCATACCATAAAAGGGAAAGGTGTTTCTTTTCTGGAAGATAAAGAAGGATGGCATGGGAAAGCACTGACGGAGGAAGAACTGCAAAGCGCCTTGAAGGAACTGGGTGAACCAGATGATCAGCTAAAACTAGATTTGAGGCATCCGGATTCAATAAGCTTACCAAAACAGGAAGTAGTAGCTCCGAAACACGGACTTTCCTTTGAAAAAGGGAATGAATATGCTACAAGAGAAGTTTTTGGTGAGGCGATAACCGAATCGGGACACCAGAATAAAGACATTTATGTTCTGGATGCAGATGTAAAAAATTCTACCTTTTCTGAAGATTTTTTACGGGCTTTTCCAGAACGTTTTGTAGAATGCTTCATAGCCGAGCAAAACATGGTTTCGGTTGCAGCAGGCTTGTCTCGGCTTGGCAAAATACCCGTTGTGGCTACTTTCGGTGCCTTTTTGACCAGGGCTGCTGACCAGATTCGCATGGCCAGGGTATCGGAGGCCAATATAAAATTTGTAGGTTCTCATGTGGGGGTGTCTATTGGTGCGGATGGCCCTTCGCAAATGGCACTTGAGGATATAGCTTTATTTGGAGCTTTACCCGACACGGTTATTTTTCAACCGGCAGATGCAGTTTCGACAGTAAAATTGACTGTCCAGATGACCGGTCATACAGGTTTTTTTTACATGCGGACACTGCGTTCCAAAACGCCGGTATTGTATGATAATGCTGAAACCTTTAAAATTGGCGGATCAAAACTGTTAAGGCATTCTGAAGATGATCAGCTTACTATTGCCGCTACCGGTATTACTGTTTTTGAAGCGCTTAAAGCCGCAGATCAGTTAAAGGAAGAAGGAATTCTTGTGCGGGTACTGGATTGCTATTGCATTAATCCTATTGATCAGGATACTTTGATTAAATGTGTCCGTGAGACCAAAAATGCAATTTTAATTACTGTTGAGGACCATTTTGTCCATGGTGGTATGGGGGACTTTGCAACTGCTGCGCTGGCAATGACCGGCAAACCCATCCAGGTGAAAAAACTGGCGGTGAATGAAATTTCAGCGTCGGGGAAAATGGAGGAGCTGCTGGAACTGGCCGGTATCAATGCTGCTGCTATTGTTAACCAGGTCCATACTTTAATTTCTACTACGGTATTACATTGAGAAGGCTTTGTGGCCGGTAATACTTGTCCTTAACAGATAAGGGCCAGTTGCGATGTGGTGAACAGGATAACAGTTTTTGTAAAATATTAGTATGTTTGAGTATGAAAGTATATAGTTTATGAGAATAGCTCTAAAAAGAACATACATTTTATTAGCCGCTTTGGGTATGACTGCTGCGCCGGCATTTGCGCAATTAAATAAAGTGCAGCATGTTGTGGTGATCTATATGGAGAACCACAGCTTTGATAACTTGTATGGACAGTTTCCCGGTGCAGAAGGTCTGGAACAGGCCAGTCAAGAAAATATTACACAGCTTAATGCTGAAGGGCAACCTTATCATACCTTGCCACCGATCCCGCGCAGTAGTGCTTTTCCGACGAACCTGCCCAATACCTATTTCAATATTGACCAATATGTGGCTGCTGACCAGGTTACTCCCGATGTGACACATCGTTTTTATCAGGAGCAATTACAGATTAATGGCGGCAAAATGAATAAGTATGCACTTTATAACTTTACCAAAGGTTTTGCTATGGGGTATTATCGTACCAGGGATTTACCATTGTACGATCTTGCCAGAAAATATACAGTTTGCGATCATTTCTTCCATAGTGTTTTTGGAGGATCTTTTCTAAATCATCAGTGGCTGGTTGCTGCTGCATCACCTACATTTCCTAATGCGCCTGCCAGTATTGTAGCACAGGTAGATGCAGAGGGTAAACTGATTAAAGATGGTACAGTAACGCCTGATGGTTATGCGGTGAACACGGTCAATTCGATTAATCTATATCCGAAAAACGGAAACCCGGCTTTTCTGGTACCTGCACAGACCGGACCCAATATAGGTGACCGGTTATCAGACAAGGGTATTTCCTGGGCCTGGTACTCAGGTGGCTGGAACAATATTATGGCAGGAAAACCTGCTCCTTCTTTTACATATCATCATCAGCCCTTTGCTTATTTTACACGTTATGCTGAAGGGACGGTGGGTAGAAAGAAACACCTGAAGGATGAGACTGAGTTTTTAGAAGCCGCCAAAAAAGGTACTTTGCCGGCGGTTTCCTTCGTTAAGCCTATTGGCCTGGAAAACGAGCATCCGGGCGAATCTACTGTAACGGGCGGGGAAAGCCATGCTGTAGAACTGATTAATGCGGTACTGAACGGCCCTAACGGTAAGGATGCGGTAGTTATTCTGACTTATGACGAGAACGGTGGTTTTTGGGATCATGTTGCTCCACCGCTAATCGACAAATGGGGACCTGGTACACGCATACCCGCCCTGATCTTATCGCCTTTTGCAAAAAAGGGTTATGTGGACCATACGGTTTATGAAACTGTAAGTATTCTGGCTTTTATTGAAAAAAGGTGGGGACTGAAACCACTGAATGAACGTGATAAAAATGCAGATCCGTTGAGCCATGCGTTCAATTTCTAAAATTGTTATCCTTGGTTTTTCAGCAACTGTAGTTGTAACGCTACTATCCCTTCGGCAACCGGACGGGCCAGCAGTACAGGTTAAACAACAATTAATTCGTCAGGCAGACAGTTTATTGCTTGCTGTCAACTTGTTGCGGTCAGTAAAAATGGATGTTGCACAAAGCCAATTGTTACAGCAGCGTTTCCGCGAGGTAAGGCTTGCCTATAAACAGCTAGAATGGGCCACGGAATACTTTGATCCGCTAACGGCCCGGCAAGTGAACGGCCCGCCGGTACCAGAAACCGAACTGAATGGACTGGTAATACAGCCCGATGGATTACAACTTATTGAACAGTATCTTTTTCCGGGATTTGTATCTGATAAACAACAAGAATTTAGTGGCTTACTGGGGCGTTTGGCAATCAATGCAACGGAGTTCCGTGAGTTTTTTAGGAGAGCAGACCTGCAGGACTGGCAGATCCATGATGCGGTAAAGCAGGAGGTTTTTCGAATAGAGATACTTGGACTTAATGACTTTGATGACCCGCTATCCAAAAGGTGTTTTGCCGAATCGGCGGCAGCACTGCAAAGTCTGAAGGGTGTTATTGCTCACTATAAGGCTGTGCCTGAATTTGATCCGGCTATCGGTTATCTTCAGCATCCCGAAACATTTGACCGCTTTGATCGAGCCGCCTTTATCATCCGTTACGCCAACCCGCTCACCAGGTCGCTCAAGTTATTAAAGGATCAATTAAAATTGCCGGATGTTCGCTACAACCGCTTGCTTAATCAGGATGCCGCAACACTATTTGAAGCAGATGCCTTTAACCGTAATGCTTATACTGCCGAACCGGGGGATTCTGTTACCGCAGAAAAGACTGTTTTAGGCAAAAAGCTATTCTTCGATCCGGTACTTTCTGGCAGTGGCAAGCGCAGCTGTGCTTCCTGCCATCAGCCTAACCTTGATTTTACGGATGGCCTGATCAAAAACCTTGATATTACCGGCAAAAGGATGATTATGCGCAATACCCCGACACTGATCAATGCGGCTTTACAACCTGCACAATTTTATGACCTGCGGGTTCCTTCGCTGGAAGACCAGGCCAGGGATGTGTTAAATAACCCAGACGAAATGCATGGTGACATGCAGGTAGCAATTGGTAAGCTCTGGGCCGATACGAACTACCGAAAGCTGTTCAGTAGTGCTTATCCCCGACAGGGGCGTATGGCGATTGATACCTTTGAGGTAATGAATGCCCTGGCGGGATACGTGCGTAGCCTGACTGCACTGAACAGTCGTTTTGACGCTTATATGCAGGGCGATGAGCGTGCCATGAAAGAGACAGCGTTGGCTGGTTTTAACCTGTTTATGGGCAAAGCCCGCTGTGGAACCTGCCATTTTCTGCCGCTGTTTAACGGTACGCTGCCACCACGTTATATGCAAATGGAAGCGGAAGTGATTGGGGTGCCCCAAAAAATAGATCGTAAATATATCGATCCGGATTTGGGCCTCTACCGCATTCAATCCGGAGATTTTAATCGCCATGCCTTTAAAATTACCACGGTTCGCAATACCACCCGTACTGCACCATATATGCACAATGGTGTATTTCGGACACTTGAAGAAGTGATCGATTTTTATGATAAGGGTGGTGGTAGGGGTGCGGGCATTGAAATTGCCAACCAGACACTGGATGAGACACCGCTGCACCTGAACGAAGAAGAGAAAACCGAAATAATCGATTTTATCAAGAGCCTGGATAGCATTAGCACTTTATAGCATCAAGCTAGAATGTATTTAGTTTTTCCTCTTCCATATCCAGATATTTCAAATGCTTACGGATAATTTCTTCGTCCAATGTCTTTTCATCCTTATTTTTCTGAATCAGCCATTGCCTTTGTTGGGCCAGAATGTCAAGATAAATCTGTTTACACTCTTCCGCCATCAGATCATTATCCGTTATCGTTTTATTGTTTTCCCATTTAAGGGCCAGTTGCTGCAATACGGGCTGACGACTTAATTGTTCACTATAGTTGTTTTTTAAATGTGATAGGGCATGTTCGGCCAGTTGCTTTCTGATGGCATAGTGCGCTTCCTCTTCAGATATGCTCCTGTCAGGATCGGGAATTTGTATCTTTCTGATCAGATAGGGTAACGTTAAGCCTTGAATCAATAAGGTCAGAAGTATCACAACAAATGTTATAAAAAGGATAAGGTTCCTTTGAGGAAAGGCAGTGCCATCTGACAGCTGCACCGGAATAGATAATGCAGCCGCTAGGGATACCACACCGCGCATACCAGTCCAGCCAAGTACAAAAGGAACTTTAAAGCCTGGGCTTCTGGTGTCGGCAACAGTAATAAAGTTACGTGCAATAAGGGTAACGATTACCGCTCCATAAGCAGACAATATTCTCCCTATAATCAGTACAACTGTAATCAGCACCCCGTAACCAATGGCCGATGAAATGCTTACACCTTCCAGTCCTGCCGTAATTTCGGGCAGGTCTAAGCCGATAAGCATAAACACCAGTCCATTCAATACAAAACAAAGGCTTTCCCAGACATTTACACCACGCAATCTTGAGGTGCTGCTCAGAAAATGATGCCTCTTGTTCGATAAGAATAATCCGCCACTTACCACGGCAAGTACACCCGAACTGTGTATTTCCTCGGCAGCAAGATACATAATATAGGGAGTTACAATAGTTAATACAATATCCATATTGGCATCTGTCGGCAAATATTTATGAACTTTCATGAAAACCAAACCAATTATTAAACCAATGCCAATCCCGCCAATCAGCATCCAGGTAAAGTTTAGGGCTGCTTCATACCAGATAAACTGACCAGTTGCCACTGCTATCAATGCGAAACGGAAAATAATAAGTGAGGAGGCATCATTCAGTAAACTTTCACCTTCTAATATAGATGACATTCTTTTGGGGACTTTTACAAACTTTAATATGGCACCGGCACTTACCGCATCGGGTGGCGAAACGATACCGCCCAATAAAAAGCCCAGTACCAATGAAAAGCCAGGAATAAAATGATTGGCAACAAACGCTACTGACATGGCAGTAAGAAACACAACTACAAAGGCAAAACTGGTAATGATGCGACGCCAGCGCCATAATTCTTTCCAGGATACCGCCCAGGATGCTTCATATAACAAAGGGGGCAAGAAGATAAAGAAAATAAGCTCCGGGTCTATGTGCATTTTAGGTACTTCAGGAATAAAGCTAATGAGTAGCCCTGCTATTACAAGGAGTACCGGATACGCAACTTTAATTTTGTTTGCCAGCATAATCAGCAATACAATGGCAACAACTAAACTCAGATAAAAAGGAAAGTTTTCTAACATGTTTAAGTACGGGTTTATACAGTGTTAAATTTAGATGCGTCTTATAAAATAAGAAAAAGAAAGGATTTTAGTTCTTTTTGTAACAAAATGAAATATATTGATTAATAATTAAAGTAAATAGGTGGTCGGTTTACCAAATATTATTACATTTACTTCCTGTAAAACTGAAACCTCAATGCTTAAATTTTAATTACATGAAGATAAAAAAAATATTTTTACTGCCTGTCTTTT
Organism: Pedobacter heparinus DSM 2366; assembly: GCF_000023825.1. Taxonomy (NCBI): domain Bacteria; kingdom Pseudomonadati; phylum Bacteroidota; class Sphingobacteriia; order Sphingobacteriales; family Sphingobacteriaceae; genus Pedobacter; species Pedobacter heparinus. The sequence goes on along the minus strand of NC_013061.1, from coordinate 2,775,391 downwards.
TTATATTACTAACGCTGAGTGTCCAATCTCAAAATGTAAATATGCTGGAAAGTCTGCCAGATTCGGTTTACTCTGGAAAACAGGGTAAATTACATGTCCAGGGTGTTGCTTTAGATCAGGCGAATAGATGTATTTATTTTTCTTTTACAGACCGGTTGATTAAGATGGATCTTTCAGGTAAATTGATAGGAAGTGTAACTGGTTTTGTAGGACATCTTGGTGATTTGGATTTTAATACTGAAGACGGGAAGATATATGGTTCGCTGGAATATAAAAATGATGCAATTGGTAAAGGAATCAGAAAATCATTAGGGGTACAAAACAACAATGAAAATGGTTTTTACATTGCCATATTTGATGGTTCCCGTATTGTACGTCCCAATATGGATGCAGAAAAAGAAGATTTGCTGCGTACCATTTATATAAAGGAGGCGGTAAAGGATTATGAAGCTGAAGTAAAGACCGGCAATGGTACAAAGCCACATCGGTTCGCTTGTTCGGGAATTGATGGTGTTGCTTTTGCACCGGCCATAGGCAGCCCCAACTCTGATAAAAAATATTTATATGTTGCTTACGGTGTTTATGGTGATACTGACAGAGATGATAATGATCATCAGGTTTTATTAAAGTATGATATTGCCAACTGGAATAAATTAGCGCAGCCATTATTACAGGACAAATTGCATCATTCCGGACCGGCAAGGCCTTCGGAAAAATACTTTATAAAAACCGGTAGCACCAATTACGGCATTCAAAATTTAGCTTACGATACTTTTACAGGAAACTTTTTTGCTGCGGTATACCGTGGCACTAAAGCCCAGTTTCCTAATTACGATCTGTTTGTGATTGATGCACACAAAATGCCTGTTAAAGCGCAGATTTCATCAGGTGGTCAGCATATCAAAGTCAAAACCCTTTCTTTACTTCAGGCAGGGCCGAAAGATGAAAATACTGGTATCAGAGGCTGGCATTTTAAGTGGGGTGCTACCGGCTTGTGCCCTATAGGTGATGGACTGTTTTATGTTTCACACAATAAAAAGTACAAAGACGGAATGCAGGAAAGCACCATCTATAAGTATAAATGGGTGGGAGATGCTCAAAACTCATTTATCAGGGTAAAATAAAATCTCCGTTCTGCTTTTAGTTCCAGTTGTCTATTTTGACATCATTAGGATCAGGGGTTCCTTTTCCCGTTTCAATAAGCGATTTCAGGCTCATTAGAAAGATAGCCCATTTAGTGCTGCAGTGATGCATAAACTCTACGGGTTCTTTCCATCCGATGTGTTTGAAAAGTAGGATAATATAATCGCCATCCTGCTTAAGGTCCCAGCTGATCGTGGTACCTATCCATTCTTCAGGCCCTTCTACTACTTCCCACAATACGTTAGTTGATGGGGTAAGACCGATAACTTTTATATCGAAACCTCCTGCTCCAAAGCGGAATTCAATTACGTTACCTGTTTGGTTCCCTTCTCCGTGTGTATTGTTTGTCCACCAGCCGGCAAGACCTTTCCGGGTGGTTAATGCCTGGTAAACTTCGTCTATTGACGACGATTTAATTCCGATTCTGTGCAATATATCTGCCATAATAAATTTCTCCTTTTTTTATGTAAAGGTAATACCTGTAAATTTGAAATTCAGGTTGTGAAATAGACATTATAGCAGGTCGATTTAGACTAAGGGCTTATTGTTTTATTACTGTAACCTGTCTGCCATGTACCTTAAAGTGCATATTTGAAGCCAATGTAAGTGCAGCAAGCAGCTCATCCAATTGATCAGAACGTTGTAGTGAACCACCCAAAAGCACAATGTTGGGTTTTTGCTGATAGATGATGTCTACATCATACCAACTGGCAACTACATTCATAATGGCTTCCAATGGCATATTTCTGAAAGTAAAATCCTTTTTTGTCCAGGCAATGGTACCTTCTGCATCAATAGCGCTGACAGTTAATTGCTGAGCCGTTAAAGTGGCTTGCTGGTCAGGTTTCAGGACCACTGCCTGGGACTGCAGCAATCTTTTGGACTGGTTGTTAACAGATGCCATCATGGGGTCTGTCATAGCAGGATCGGCACTAACTGGCTGGTTATCAGTTAAAGGTGTAATGCGGACAGTGCCTTCCACCAAAGTTGTTTTTATACTTGTTTTTGGATAAGCACGTACATTAAAATGCGTGCCCAGAACCTCTATTTCCTGATTATCACTTAACACAATGAATGGTATTCTGTGATTTGGTTTTGTCCAAACCTTTGCAACTTCAAAATATGCTTCACCACTTAAACGGACAATGCGTTTGGCACTTCCGGTAAAAGTTGAAGGAAAGCTAAGTTTGCTGGAAGCATTGAGCCAAACCCGGGTTCCGTCGGGAAGAGTTATCTGGTAAATGCCTTTTCTGGCAGTGCTGATACTCAGGTTAGTAGTTCTGTTGTCATTGCGCGAGAAAACAACAGTCCCGTCATTATAGCTCAACTTTGAGTGATCAACAACAATTCCTTCTTTATAGGGATCAAGCGGCAGATGCATGCCGTTTGATAAAGCTAAGATAATGTTTTTAGCATCCGTACCCGATTTATCATTATGGTTGCCAGACCTGAAATCAACCGGGTCAGAAAACAACCAGGTAAAACCAAACAGTACAAACATCAAAACTACAGCTGTGCCTAGCCTGGCAACCCATTTCGAGATTCTGGCTTTTTTTTGTGCCATTTGATGTTGCGCTATTTGCATCCCTTTGATAGCAGACAAAGTAGTTCTTAGATCAAATTGAAGTTTGATCTCATGATGGCCAACAAAGAACATCAGTTCAGCATAGGTAATTTTACCTATGGGTACTTCCTGATCATATACAGGAAAGCAATCTGTATTGTTGTCATGTAATAGGCTGAGTGCCTCTGCAACTAATTGATGAGCGTATAATTTCAAAATGTTCCTGTTTTAATATGAATAATTTAAATCATTTTTTCAGTTTCATTTTCAAAAGTATATAATTTATAACTTATAACCATAACATTAGCAGTCAATTGTAATTGTCATTACAGGAACAGACCTGACCTTGACCTGCTCAAAATCAGTAAATGTTTGCATTTTAAGGTAATTGTGCCGATATAAATATGCTGCTATACTGCTTCTTATTTATTTTGTTCATTTTTAATCTGGTGATAGATGTCTTGCCTGAATGAACGAAAACCACTGTCTGATGTGGGGTATTTACTGTTTGTTTTTTCTTTTTTTCTTCATGTGTTCTTCCAGTAAGGAACCTGGATAATGTGGGTCTTTACGGAGTTCATTGATGTTTATCCGAAGCTGTTCGCCCTTACGCCATAAAAAGCCTCCTGCTGTGAGGTAAAGATTATTCAATACATTGTGAATCTGTGCATTGTCTATATTTGTGGCTTTGGATGCTGTATAGCAATTTTTGTGAGAGCCCAGCCATCTGCCATCCAGATCGTATTGTGAAACCCGCTCTCTTCTGGATGTGATTTTTGGATCTACGGGTACTTTCTTTTTAAGTGTATTACTCCATATAAAGCCTCCATAGGTTAGTCCGCGGCCTTTAATTACGTCACGGATGCCATTTTTATGAACACCTACAGCTTTTGCAGCTTCTATGGTATTGGCAAAGGTACGGATCAGGTTACCCTGTAAATCATACTGTCCAACTGTCTGCTGGTTTTTAGCAAGGGGAGAGGAACGGTACCATCTTTCCTGTAAAAGGGATTTCATATCTATTTCGGGCGCATTTCCCCGTCTCCATAAATAGCCACAGGCTGTTAACAGTTTGCTGCTTTTTCTGGCTGCACTGGAAAGAAATACCTGGTGTGTACCCATTGCTGCTGCTGCAACTTTTGCATTGGCGTAGGTTTCCAGTAATTGCCCCGATAAAGAATAACGGCTGATTTGGTGACTGCCTTTTTCTTTTTGAGCGTTATTTTTTTGTAGTTGAGGCATTTGCTCCGAATAATTTATATCTGGCATCTTAATAGGCAAATATATTTGATTTTTACAATTGATATATCATCAATTGATGTAAAAATATAACGTTTTAGTGTATTTTTTCTGTTAATTAATATATAAAGATATTAATTATTTGTTTAAAAAATACTTTTAAGTAATATAAAATGATATTTTAACTGAAGTATTGCATTATATACTATAACTGAAAATATGGTTAATTATTGTATGGCTGTACAAACTGATCGTCAGGGGATTTGATAATAATTAGCTATCCTTATAGGATTTTTGATATCTTTGAAGTGTATTTTTATATCCACAACTATATTTTAATAGCGATCTCAATGTCAAATTTAAAATCCCATACCGAACCGATAGAAATAAAGTCAATTTCAGATCTTGAACAAGGTGATAAAATCATAAATCTTGGAAAAGTACTCGAAATTGAAGAAAGTGCCGAATTTTATGCCATTATCATACTGAGAATGAACCAAAAGCAGGTATTCAAATTTGAAAAAAATACCAGCTTATATCTAAGTAAGGAAGTTGAACCAGGTTAATGGTTCAACTTCTTAACAGTTTTATCGAATAGTACATAAGCTTAAAGACGTTTATGAAGTATTTAATAATTAATGTATTTTTTTTATTTCTTACGTGGAGTGTCTTAGCCCAGGTCTCGTCGAAACCCGGTATCAAGAGTGTAATCTCTACTATTCAAAAATTCAATGAAAGGCGCTCAGTTGAAAAACTATATCTGCAGACAGATAAATCGGCATATGCTTCCGGAGATACATTATGGTTTAAAGTATATTTATTTGATGATACCTATTACGCAGCTCCTAAAAGTGGGCTGATGTATGTTGAAATTGCTAACGACAGCAACAGGCTGATGAAACGGATAATGCTGCCCGTATTTGCTGGAATTTCATTTGGCCAGATAGCACTTGATCCCGAAGAGCTCCCCCAGGGAAATTATGTAATTAGAGCATATACCAATTGGATGCGCAATTTTGGCGAAGATTATATTTTTAAGCAGCAATTTTATATTGGCAGTAGCGCCGGTACAGAATGGCTGGTAAACTATAATGCCCAGCTAAATAAAGTTGCAGGTAAAGACAATGAAGTACTTGATTTAAAGTTTAGCAGACTGGATAATGTGCGTGTAGCATTAAAAGATGTCCAGATTATGGCAACTGATGGAAAAAGATCACGGGCCAAAGCAAAAATGCAAACGGATATTGACGGGATGCTGAAAGTAAACCTTGATATACCGGGAAAATTAAATGCAAAAGGGATGTCCTTACGTGTTCAGGACCTAAGTAAAAACGGAGAAAATAATCAGTTCATTATACCTGTTACCATTAACCGGCCAGAACATATCGACCTGCAGTTTATGCCTGAGGGTGGCGACCTGATAGCTGATTTAGCTTCACGTGTAGCTTTTAAGGCTATAAATGAGGATGGTTTAGGAGTGAATGTATCGGGTAAGGTTTACGATAGCCATGGATTGGAAGTAGCTGCTTTTAATGCTGCACATAAAGGCATGGGGGTATTTTATCTGAGTGCCCTGGCAGGCGAGCAATATACCGCAAAAATAGAGGGAACATCAAGATCTTATCCATTACCTGCAGTAAAAGCCAGTGGTACAATTTTAAGTATTAACAATAGATTGGAGCGGGATTCCTGTGAAGTGCTGATTAATGCTACACCTGATATAGCCTTGGCCGGGAACAGCTATATCTTAATTGGCCAGGCGAGGGGAACGGTATGTTTTGCCGCCCTGATCAATTTAAATAAGAACGGCTCCCGGATAAGGATTAGTAAAAAGGCATTTCCAACCGGGATAGTACGTATAACATTGGCTGGAACCGATAAAAAGGTGCTTAACGAGCGGGTAATGTATATTGATCATACTGATGCGCTGAAAATTGAGTTGAGCCCAGATAAATCATTTTATAAGCAAAGAGATAGTGTTTCCATACGCGTCAAGGTAACAGATGCCAATGGAATGCCTGTTCAGGGAAATTTTTCTATGACAGTTACTGATGATAACCAGGTTAAAACTGATAGTATTGCAAGGGGTTCTATCGTTACCAGGATGTTGCTGACTGCTGATTTGAAGGGGCTTGTAGAAGATCCGGGATATTATTTACATGCTGCTGCAGATCTTAAAAAGTGGCAGGATCTGGATCTGCTACTGTTGACACAAGGCTGGGTTGGCTATAGCTGGAATGAAATGTTTGATCCGGTAAAGACTTATGTTTATGCTGCTGAACCAGAATTTGAAATAAAAGGTAAGGTGACAAATCTATTTAACAAACCGGTAGCCAATTCGGGCATTAATCTCTTCTCAAAAAGACCAATGTTAGTGATGGATACTGTAACCAATGAATCGGGGCTTTTCAGATTCAAGGGTATTTTTCCTTCTGATACCGCGGTATTTTTTATTCAGGCCAGAAACAAAAGAGGCAAAAGTTTTAATGTTGGAATAGAGGTAGAGGAATTTATACCTCCTGTTTTTAGCAGTATTGGCCAGCGGATGATACCCTGGTATGTAAATATGGATACCGGAAGGTTTTTGGCCGTAAAAAAGCAATTCCTGTTAAATAAAGAAGTAGATCGGATTACCGGCCGGAATATATTGAAAGAGGTAGCCATCACTGCAAAAAAAACAATTAAAGATTCTAAAAATCTGAACGGGCCAGGCGGGGCTGATGTGATCGTCAGTCAGCAGGAGCTGGAAAAATCAGGCAAAATGACACTGGGAGATTTACTGGAAAAAAGAGTAGTTGGATTTGGCAACAGAACCAATAAAACAGGGATGCGTTTTTATGTCATTAAAGGCATGCTGGCCCATCTTATTATAGATGGTGTGGATGTAGACTTTGCCAAACCGGAAGGTATTGATCCCTATGAATATTTTAAGCAATATTTTGATTATTACGATGCCGAAGAAATTAAAGGGATAGAGGTTATGATGAGCGGCAAATACCAGACGCGCTATAGCAGCAGGTTCATTGATAACCCCATGGCCAATCCATTTGAGCATGCCTTTATTGAAGTAACCACGCGCGGGGGGGCGGGGCCGTTTTTAAAGAAAAGCACAGGCACTTATTTATACAAGCCAATGGCTTTTTCACTTCCAAAAAAATTCTATATGCCTAAATACAAAACTGCTGGACTTGTTGATATGACAGATATTCGTTCAACCATTTATTGGGAGCCATATATTGTAACGGATAAAAATGGAACGGCAACAGTAACATTTTACACTGCCGATAACCCTGGCAGTTATTCGCTGATCATGGAAGGGGCTGATATGAAGGGGGGGCTAGGGGCCAAAACCAGTGTGATCAGGGTTGAAAAATAAAGTTTATTTACTGGCCAGTACTGTACCTGGATCTTCATCCAGATATATTGATGTATAGTTTTGATCACTTGTGTGAATGAACAGAACAGTTTTGTCTTCAATTGCATGAACAATAGTGGCCGAGAGTTCTTGTGGTACTGCAGGGCATCCCTGACTGCGCCCCAGCCTTCCTAAAGCATTGATGGTTTCCTGGCTTACATAATCTGCTCCATGAACAACAATGGCTCTTTTACGGGCATTTGTATTAAACCCCTGATCCACGCCATCCAGTTTTAGGGAAAGCCCGTGTTTTCCATAATAACTTTCTCCTGTAATGAAAAAACCTATGCTGCTTTTCAGAGACTCATTGTTATTTGAAAAGTAGAGGGCTTTGTCTGTGCCGCTACGTTCTCCATGGGCTACCCATGTATTTAGAATCAGTTCTTTTTTCTCCAGATCTATGATCCATAAACGCTTCTTTGTGCTGTTCAGGTCAAAATCAGCAATACTTAAAATTGATTTTGTTGCAGATAATCTGCCGGTGTTTTTTAAATTGTAGAACCCTGTAACTGCTTTTTCAAATACAGAAAGGGAAAGTCCGCTTTCTGCAAGCCCGGCTGTGTCATACAGCTCGTTTATACCTGGCGAAGCAACTTCGTCCTCAGGTTTCCAACTCATCAGGGCAAGTGCAAACAATATAATAACCAATCCCTTTCCTCGTAAAATCCTTCTCTTCATAGTTATGCTGTTGTTTTCAGCTGTTAATTCAATTGAATTATTTCTTTTTTTTAGTTCAATTATACAAAAAGCTCACAAATGTATCTAAATGTATTTTCTAAAAGTACTCATATTTAAGGTATTACGCAAATATGACTAAATGATTATCTACCTTCCTCAAGCATACTGATGATTCTTTCTTTATCTTTCACCTGGTCTTTTAATGTGGTGATCAGATCTTTACATGTTTTCAGGTTTGCTTTCAAATCTCCATACTCCGGTTTGGGTTCTGCTACCAGATGTTCATTGCCGGCATCGGTGTGAAAGAAGAAAGCGGGAGAGACCTCTAACAAATTTGCCATCATGATAATGTCCTTATATTTTATGGATTCATTGATTAGTCCCAGTCTCAAACCATCAAATGTTTTACCAATGCCATGCGCAAGCCAGCTTAGTGATCTGTTCTTTTCTTTTAAAATTTTATCAACAGTTGCTTTTAAAGACATAACTTTTTTTTAGTGCAAAGTAAGGATATTGTGGTAAAAATTATACATAGGTTTCTATTTTTTTTGATATATGCACATAAAAAAAATGATATAAAGATCAGGTAATTTTATTTTTTAGCAGAATATATTCTGTTATGATACACTGTTAAAAAGTATTGCTATGAGAAATCTTTGATTATCAGTATTTTTTTTTAATTTTACAGCGAGAGCGTTAATTTGCGGGGGCAAAGTCTATTCAGACCTGTCTCCGCTTTTTTATGGGCTTATCTGCATCAATGATTTAGCAGGAATAATTATAATTTGACCTGTCTGATGATGTTTTTTATGTTCAGCTCAATGATATCTGTCATGGTTTTACATTCAAGATATTGCCGGTCTGAAAAATATTCAGCTATTCCTGATTTTAACATTTCTATATTTTCTGCAGTGGTGAGGATTTCTGTATTCGAAACATCGCGCAAATCTGTTAAGCGGTGACGTTCACTTCGCACCCGGTGTAATATGGATGATTTTTCTTCCTGCTGATATTGAAGGTAAGTTTTATCGGTTAATTGTTCCATCCCCATTTTTACGTAAGGAAAGTTTTCCTTAAAAAACTGCGGAAGGTATACTTTTATATTTCCCTCATAAAATTGCTGATCAAAATCGATAGCCCTGATCCTGAACTGGATATCATCAAAATCGGGTGTAATCTGCATCACAAAATTATAAGCCCTCATGTCGCCAAGCAGCATGACCAGGCAGCGCTCGTTAAATTTGACAAATTCTTTAGCTATCCGGGTTGGGTTGTATTCTGGGTTATGTAAATAATTTTTAGCAAAAACATCACCTGGAATTCCGGCAATGTGCTCTTCAACCAGTGTTTCTCTGTCTACCAGGTAATTGACCTGATTCGGAGATAAAATCTCTTCCATCTCCAGGCCATAAATTCTTGAGGCATCGGCTTTTTTGATATAGAAGTAATCGTAAACGTCATTTAACCTATTTACAATCCTTATTCTGAAAGGATGCGTATTTCCGAAGGTACAATATTCAATTTTGTCTATATATTTATGTTGTACAATGCGCAGGTTACCAGAGGCCTTTAAGTTGGCATAAATGATTTTTAAGCCATTATGGAGTTCTTCGATCTTATCGGCGGCATAAATCGGGCCTTCCCACAGTGAATCTTTGCCGTACTTGTCCATGATAGGATAAGACTCAGTAAACATCAACAGATCGTTATAAGTAATTGGAAGTTTCGATTCCCGCTGATAGGTTTTAAGGTATTTTTGTAAAGCGGGCGATACCGGGAAAATAGGCTTTTTGCGGGATATTCTTACATCACTCTGTTCCATCAATTGGCAATTTATGGTCAATTTAGTGTTTTTCTGTAAAATAGTGCTGTAAATTATTTCTTGCGTAATGTGAATTTCATAAGCATGTAGATTTAAAGTCATATCACTGAACCGCTGTGGAATTTAAGCATTGCAGACTGTAGTTTTGTTTTTTTGATCAATCTTATGAAGAAACTACTCAATACCATCCCTTTTTCTGTACTCGATCTTGCGACTGTTGTAGAAGGTAAAACACCTGCCGACACATTTAAAAATAGCCTTGACCTTGCGCGGCACGTTGAAGCGTGGGGTTACAACCGTTACTGGCTTGCCGAACACCACAACATGATCAGTGTTGCAAGTTCGGCTACTTCAGTGGTTATCGGGCATATTGCAGCCGGAACCAGTACAATAAGGGTAGGCTCTGGTGGCATTATGTTACCAAATCATTCTCCTTTGGTTATTGCGGAGCAGTTTGGGACCCTGGAATCTTTATTTCCGGGCAGAATTGATTTAGGCCTGGGCCGTGCCCCCGGAACGGATCAGCTCACTGCGATGGCTATAAGAGGTGAGCGTTTTAATGCTGCGAACAGTTTTCCGCAGGATGTGTTGAAATTACAAGCCTATTTTTCGGCCGAAAATAATAAAAATAGCGTAAGGGCCATTCCGGGTGAAGGACTTGATATTCCTATCTGGATATTGGGATCCAGTACCGATAGTGCACATCTGGCCGCTGCCCTGGGATTGCCTTATGCATTTGCCAGCCATTTTGCTCCAGCCCAGTTTATAACTGCAATTAATATATACAGACAAAATTTTAAGCCATCAGCACAGCTTAAAGAACCCTACGTACTGGCCTGTGTAAATGTAGTTGCAGCAGATAGCGATGCTGAAGCTAACAGGCTTGTTACTTCTCTTTATCAATTGTTTATGGGTATAGTTACCGGCAAAAGAAGATTGCTCCAGCCCCCTGTAGATAATATGGACGATGTATGGGATGTATACGAGGAAGAACAGGCAAACCAGATGCTGGCCTGTACCTTTGTAGGGAGTAAGGAGACGGTTAAGCAGGATTTGCAACAGTTTTTGGACCAGACGGGCGTTAATGAGATTATGGCTACGTCTCATATTTTTGAGCATAGCGCCAGATTACGTTCTTATGAGCTGCTTGCCCAGGTGTTTAAAGATTAATCATAAGGAATATTATTTTTTCTGGTAAATTAGTTCCATGAAGATATTTTCAATTTTATCGTTGTTAACGCTACTTACATCATTTCAACAAACCATGGCACAAACAGAAAAGAAACAGCAGATAGCGGTGTTAAATCACATTGCCGTTTATGTGGCAGATTTGCAGAAAGCTACTGATTTTTATCAAAGTGTTTTCCATCTTGAACAGATCCCCGAACCTTTTAAGGACGGCAAGCATACCTGGTTTACATTGGGAGCTGCAGGACATTTACATCTGATTCAGGGTGCGAAAAGTTATGTAGAACATGAGAAAAATGACCACCTGTGCTTTAGTGTAGCCTCTGTTGATGCTTTTACATCACATCTTACCGCTAAAAATATACCATTTGAAAACTGGGCCGGGAAAGCTGGTACCATTACAAATAGGGTAGATGGTGTAAAACAAATTTATTTTAAAGATCCCGACGGACATTGGCTGGAAGTAAATGATGCCAAACAATAGCCAGCTAATTTTTTGACTTTATGAAAGGGCATTGTTATTTTTATTTGGTTATACTGCAATTTGCTATGGCAGTAATATGGCCGCTGCAGTTAAAAGCCCAGCACAAGCTGCAACAGCTTGACGACCAGATCCTGATTAATTTATCGAATAACAGGACGCCCGAAAAGACAGACTTCTTTCTGTTTTTATCAAACCATAACGATTGGGTAAATGTTGGCGTTCCGGTTGGCTTACTTGCAGGTGGCATCATAGCGGACGATAAAAGAATGCGGCAAAATGCATTATACGTAGCAAGCAGTTCGGCCGTAAATGTGCTGGTTACTATGCTGGTCAAGAAAATAGTAAAGCGTCCAAGACCATTTTTAGCCAATGTTAAGATTAAAGCTGTTTACCAGCCCTCTCATTACTCATTTCCATCTGGTCATACTTCAACTGCATTCACTACCGCCACAGCACTTTCTCAGGCTTACCCTAAATGGTATGTGATTGTTCCTTCTTATCTATGGGCTGGTTCCGTTGGTTATTCCCGTTTATATTTAGGCGTTCATTATCCTACAGATGTGGCCGCCGGTGCTTTGCTGGGTACGGGAGCTGCCTTTTCCCTGCGCACATTACGGGCTGATTAATTTTTAACCTGTTTTTAGCCAGCCAATGGGCTAAGCTTGTAAGGTAGGTTAAATCTTCGAACAATCTCCGTTTAACGATAAATACTTACATTCGCAGCTGTTTTATACAATAAATTCAATTGGAATTAAGGAAGTATTTATGGTTTGGGAAAAATTATTATCGGCTAAACGCTGGGGAAATGAAGATAGATTTATGGGTAACCAAAAGGAATCCAGGTCTGAATTCCAGCGCGATTACGACAGGATCATCTTTTCTTCTCCGTTCAGGAGGTTGCAGAATAAAACCCAGGTATTTCCTTTACCAGGCAGTGTATTTGTGCACAACAGATTAACCCACAGCCTGGAAGTAGCCAGTGTTGGCAGGTCGATGGGTACAATATTTTACAATAAGATAAAGGATCTGGATCCTGGAATAGACGATTCCTGTCCGCTACTCTGCGAAATAGGAAACATCATTGCTTCTGCCTGCCTGGCCCACGACCTTGGCAATCCTGCTTTTGGCCACTCGGGAGAAGCGGCAATTTCAAGTTATTTTACCAGTGGAGCAGGACAGATTTATCAGTCGCAGGTTACAGCAGCACAATGGGAAGATCTGATCCATTTTGAAGGAAATGCCAATGCTTTGCGTATTTTAACCCACCCGTTTACCGGTAAGGGTACCGGGGGCTTTGCACTTACTTATGCTACCCTGGCCGCCATAGCAAAATATCCCTGTGCCTCATTGGCGGGGCACAATAAAAAAAACATCTATACCAAAAAATATGGCTTTTTCCAGTCTGAAGAAAGCGGCTTTGAGAAAATTGCCCTGGAAATGGGCCTCATCAAAGCGCAGGAATCTCCTTTGGTCTATAAAAGACATCCGCTGGTATACCTGGTAGAGGCAGCGGATGACATCTGTTATAATATCATTGACCTGGAAGACGCACATCGGCTCAAAATCCTTTCCTATAAAGAAGTAGAGGCCTTGTTGCTGCCACTTTGCAGGGATGAAAGGATGGAGGGGCGCCTTGCTGAAATAGATGATGATGATGCAAAAATCACTTTAATGCGGGCCAAGTCTATCAGTACCCTGATCGGTCTGTGTTCGGCAGTGTTTTTTAAAGAACAGCAGCGCATCCTGGAAGGTAACTTTAACCAAAGTTTGATGGACGCTATTGAAGAACCATTTTTATCGGTGATGAAAGAAATCGAAAATATTTCTGTTAAAAAGATTTACAATTATTCATCTGTAGTACAAATTGAGGTAGCGGGCTATCAGGTTATGGGTGGTTTGCTGGAAGAGTTTATTCCGGCTTACCTGCAGGATGAATCCAAATATCACAAAAAACTTGTAGCATTAATTCCGAGACAATTTTTAACCGAAAAAACGGACACTTATTCAAAAATACAGAGCATACTGGATTTTGTATCTGGAATGACAGACATTTATGCAGTTGAATTGTTTAGAAAAATCAAGGGAATATCATTTCCTTCGATGAGCTAAGAAGAATTGGGAAGGATTAAAACTTAAATTGATTTAACTTTCTAGCTTTGTTACAAATAGTAAATGAGTAATGAAAGTTGAAAATTTAGAACCAAAGGCACTATGGAACAATTTTGTTGCTTTAAATGCCATACCCCGTGCTTCAAAAAAAGAAACCCAGGTGATAAAATTTATGCTTGCTTTTGGCAAACAGCTCGGACTGGAAACCATTAAAGACCATGTTGGAAATGTTGTGATCAAAAAGCCGGCAACTGAGGGCATGAAGGATAAACAAACTGTCATCCTGCAGTCGCACCTGGATATGGTCCATCAAAAAAATAGCGATACAGATTTTGATTTCGATAGGGAAGGCATTAAGATGTATGTTGATGGAGATTGGGTAAAAGCCAGAGGCACCACCCTTGGGGCTGATAATGGAATTGGTGTAGCTACAATTATGGCTATACTGGCGGCTTCCGACCTGGTGCACCCTACCATTGAAGCCTTGTTTACCATAGATGAAGAAACAGGTATGACCGGTGCAAAGGAACTTGACCCGTCTAATTTATCTGGAAAAATATTGTTAAACCTCGATACTGAAGAAGACACAGAATTAACCATTGGTTGTGCTGGCGGCATAGATACAACAACTACATATCATTATCATACCCATCCTGTTGCCAAAAACAGCACTGCGTTCCAGATATCAATTAAAGGCCTGATTGGCGGGCATTCCGGAATGGACATTCATAAGGGACGTGCCAATGCCAATAAGCTGATGAACCGTCTGCTATATAATGGAAATAAAGTTTTAGACCTGCAGCTGGCCAGCGTTGAAGGTGGAAGCCTGAGAAATGCGATCCCACGTGAGTCTGTTGCGGTAGTTGCAGTTTCGGGAAATCAGAAAAAGGCATTTCTTTCCTTTATAGCAGATTTTACGGAGGTCATTAAAGCCGAATACCATGCAATAGAACCTTTTATGAAAATTACTGCAGAAGAAACAGTACTGCCTGCAGAGGTTTTGGAAAAGGAAGAATACATGGAGATCATCAATACACTATATGCAGTGCCAAATGGCGTGTTCAGGATGAGCCCTGAAATTCCGGGACTTGTTGAAGCGTCATCAAATCTGGCAAAAGTGATCATTAAAGACGGGGAATTTATTACCTTATCGTTACAGCGGAGCAGTGTAGAAAGCACAAAGGAAGATGTTGCTATTGCAGTGGGGGCAGCTTTTGAGAATATGGGTTGTAAAGTTAACAGCAGTGGCGATTATCCTGGGTGGAAGCCCAATGCTGCTTCAGAAATACTGTCGCTGATGCGGAGTTTGTATAAGGTTAATTTTAAGACTGAACCCAATGTAAATGCCTGTCATGCCGGTTTGGAATGTGGTATTTTAGGCGCCCATTTATCAGAAATGGACATGATTTCTTTTGGTCCCAATATCCATGGCGCACATTCGCCAGACGAACGCGTTCAGATTTCTTCGGTGAACAAGTTCTGGAACTATCTTTTGAAAGTACTGGAAGAAATACCTGCTCGTTAAATAGTAATTAATTTCATTTCTTTGTAGTATCTAACTGAGCTTTTAATCGCAACTAAAATGAACGAGGAATTTTATCTTCATATTTTTAATAAACAAAACAGCATTGAGCCCGTACCTTCAAATCAGGAGATTGCAGAATGGCTCATTAACCTGATGAACTTATTGTATCCTGAACGTTTAACCACACCAGATTATTCGGTAAACGAAATTAAACGGATGTTTTTAAGACAGGAAAAGGAGTTGATTACCATACTAAATTCAACCAAAGCATGCGAACATTGTAACAATGAACTGATTGTGGCCAATTTCTTTAATGAACTTCCGGAGCTTTACAGGAAAATGAATACTGACATAACAGCTATGTTAAACGGAGATCCTGCTGCTAAAAGTGAATTTGAAGTGATCAGAAGTTATCCTGGATTTCTGGCTATAGCCTTATACCGTATTGCGCATGCATTGTTAAAAGCTGACGTTCCATTGATTCCAAGGATCATGACTGAGTATGCGCACTCTTTGACAGGCATAGACATTCATCCCGGTGCTGTAATAGGTGAATATCTGTATATAGATCATGGTACAGGTTTGGTTATAGGCGAAACAACTGTAATTGGAAATCATGTTAAATTATACCAGGGGGTAACATTAGGCGCTTTAAGTGTAGAAAAATACATGAGAGATATCAAGCGCCATCCAACTATAGACGACCATGTAATCATTTATTCGGGTGCAACAATACTAGGAGGTGAAACTCATATTGGTGCCCATTCCATAATTGGGGGAAATGTATGGCTTACCAAAAGTGTTCCACCAAGGTCAACGGTATACCACCAATCGTCAGTAAAAGTTATAGAAACAAAAGATCCAAAATAAACATGGGAAATATTGTAGAATTTGTGGGGAATACACCCCTTGTAGAGATCAGTAAATTGAATCCAAACCCTGATGTAAGGATATTTGCAAAGCTTGAAGGAAATAATCCGGGTGGAAGTGTAAAAGACAGGGCCGCATTAAACATGATCCGCAGTGCAATGGAACGTGGCGAAATTAAAAAAGGAACAAAGTTAATTGAAGCAACAAGTGGGAATACAGGTATAGCACTGGCCATGATTGCCAGTATTTATGACCTGGAGATTGAGCTGGTTATGCCGGCAAGCTCTACCCGTGAACGGACATTGACTATGGAAGCTTTTGGGGCTAAAGTAACTTTATTAGAATCTATAGAGGTATGCCGCGACTATGCGGAAGAACAGCGCGATAAGAACGGCTACTTTTTACTGGACCAGTTTGCCAATCCCGATAATTATCTGGCCCATTATAAAACTACCGGACCGGAAATCTGGCGCGATACCAATCAGCAGATTACCCACTTTGTAAGTTCTATGGGTACTACCGGCAGTATTATGGGCAATTCTATGTTTTTAAAGGAACAGAATCCCAATATACAGATTATTGGTTGTCAGCCAACTGAAGAATCTTCTATACCGGGCATCAGGCGCTGGCCGGCTGCTTATCTGCCAAAAATATTTGATGCAAGCAGGGTAGACCGCATAATGGATGTTTCACAGCAGGAAGCTACAGAGAAGGCACGTGAACTGGCCAGAGTTGAAGGGATTTTTGCCGGAATGAGCAGCGGAGGAGCACTGGCCTGTTCATTGAACTTGGCAAATGAACTGAAATCGGGCATGATTGTATTTATTGCTTGTGACCGTGGTGACAGATATTTGAGCAGCGACTTGTTTGGATAGGTTTAATCTGCTATTTTTGGTTATACGATGAAGCTACTACAGAGATTATTTTTACTATTCCTTTTTATTTGTGTTACTACTGTTGCATTAGCACAAACCAGTGCAGAGCTTAGAAGAAATAAAGAAGCCATACAACGGGAAATCGATTTGTTGCAAAGGAACCTTAATGAAACTTCGAGCACTAAAAGGCTTACCATGGGCCAGATCAGGGCTATTAACTCGAAGATCAGGCTGATGCAGAATAAAATTTCGATCATTAATTCTGAAGTTAAAAACCTGGATAACCAGATCCATGAAAATACGAACGAAGTTCATTCTTTAAAAAGTCAGCTTGGCCAGCTGAAGAACGAATATGCAGGAATGGTACGGTTTGCCCAGCGCAACAGGAATGCTTATGAAAAGATGATGTTTATTTTTGCATCCGATAATTTTAACCAGGCCTATAAAAGAATTAAATATTTCCAGCAATTTGGGCAATACCGTAAAAAACAAGCTGATTATATACAGGGTACCCAGAAAAAGATAGAATACAAAATTGTGGTATTGGATAAAAACCTGAAAGAGAAAAGCAATTTATTGACAGAACAGCAGCAGGAGAAAGTAAAACTGGGCAAAAATAAAACAGAACAGGCCCAGATGCTGAACCAGATCAGCCGTCAGGAAAAACAATTCAGACAGGACATTGCAGCGCGTAAGCGTAAACAGGCTGAAATTGACCGGGCCATCAGATCGGCCATACAGCGTGAAATTGAACTGGCCCGAAAAAAAGCTGAAGAAGAAGAACGGCTTGCCGCTCAAAAGGCTATAGCAGAAGGCCGGCCTGTGCCTGTAGCAAAAGAAAAAACGAACAGTAGTTATTTAACGGCTTCACCTGAATCGGCAAAACTATCTGCTGGTTTTGAAAATAACAGGGGCCGGTTGCCATGGCCTGTTGGACAGTATTCTATTGTAGAGCGGTTTGGTAACCACACAGAAGGGCAGGCCAACTATACCAATGATGGCATCAATATTTTAACAGAACAGGGAGCTGCAGTGAAAGCCGTATTTGAAGGGGAAGTTTTATTTGTACGGGAATTATATGGCACCTATATCGTAGCATTAAGGCACGGGGATTATTTTACCATTTATCAGAATTTAAAAACGGTTAGTGTAGCCAAAGGCAATAAGGTTGAAACCAAACAAACGTTAGGTGTGGTTGCTTCAAAAGAAGATGGCCCTGTTTTGCATTTTGAGATCATGAGGGGGCAGACCAAACTGAATCCTGAAGCCTGGATTGCTAAATAATTTTAACAATTAAGCTACCACCACCAGTTCCCCAACATACAAGCTATCCCCCTGCAATTTTCCATTGGCCGAAGCAAAGCTCATGTAGCAATGCACCTTGTCACCCGGAAAATCTACAGGCAATTGGATTACAAAACTTTGAGCATACCGGTTCACTTTACCCTGTAAAATAACCGCCATGTCCTTCACAGGATGATACACCAGAAAACTGCCCAGATCGGTATACTGGCAATAGGCCGACTGCTTCTGGGCCTGCCAGCTAAAAGTGATCTTTCCATCCGCTGAGCTTACCTGCGCCCCTTCAGGGCCAACCACATGCCCCCTGCTGTACACCATTTTTGGATAGTTGATCAAAAAACTGTCGCCATCTTTAACAAAAGCCCGGTCGGCATTGTAAGAATAAGCTTCATTTACCGGGCTGTTGTGCTTTACATAAGCCTTAAAACCTACATTTACCAACAGCTTAATTCTTTTTAAAAAGCTATTTAGCAGGCCAAACTTAAGGCGCGCCTCCGTTTGCGCCGGCGTAGGCGGCTTATTGCTCGTATGCGGAAGAGGGAGCAGCAGATCCTGGCCCATATGGTGGCGGCCAACTGCCGGCCCTACTTTATTGCGGAAGGGACCAAGGATCCCCGATCTTTGTATACCCATGCTTATGAATTTAAGGTTTCAGCTGTTTCGGGGTTAAAATACCCGGTATAAGTACTGTCAGCCAGCTGTTTCCTGTTGGCAGCAATAAAAGAGATATAGGTTTCCATGTATTTACCCTGCATACTAGGCGGAATTTCCAGCACATCACTGCCCGATAACCTGCTGTTGCCAAAAAGGTTAAAGTATACCTTTTCCTCTGTAGGGAAATAGGCCAGCATCATCACCTGGTCGGTAGCTTCCGGCCAGGGCATTTCCGGGTCGGTATCCCAGCTGTACTGCAAGCCAATTTCGGTTGGCGTTACCAGCCAGTTTTGTGCAGGCATTAAAGGGCCTGTGCTCACCTGGAGCCGGTCGTAAGCAATTTCCAGATCGGGATATATTCCTTTGATGATGTTCTTTTTGTTGGCTTTGGTGGCTTCATTAAAAGCATTGTCCTTAGTTTTAATGGCAGCTACGCTAAAGCCCGTATTGATGAAGCCCTTCAAACGGCTGAGCACTGCGCTGCACATTTTGGTTGCCAGCCTGGATTCGAGTTGTAATAAAGTAGGAGGTTTGGTGGTTTTACCAATTAAACGCGATACATTTTTGCCATTCAGCATGTAATACACCACATTCCCTAATTTGCCCTTGTGGTTACCACCAGGGCCGTTTTCTGCAATAGCCATCGCTAATATTTGGTTAGATTATAATCACCTTCAATAACAGGCGATTATAAAGATAGCATTAAATCAAGAGAAGCCTTACTAAAGGGTTTTATATGACGACATAGTGACAATTAAATAATTATAATATGAATACATAATTGTAATACTATTAAAATACCCTTGAGATACCGTTGGAATACCATATATGGTATTCCAACGGTATCTCAAGGGTAAGTGAAAGGTAACTTAAAGGTATTTTAATTCTGTATTCATTATGTTTTAATATTGTTATTACTATATCTTTATATGCTACCCTGTAAGAGGGCATTAGAATGGGTAGGGCATAATAGAGAAAAGCCTTACCTTTGTGTAAAAAAGTAAATGCTTGAAATTGTATATCAGGACGACCATTTAATTGCCATCAATAAACCACATGGATTACTGGTACACCGGTCATCGATAGCCAATGATGCGAAAGAGTTTGCATTACAGTTGCTCAGAGACCAGGTAAACAGGCATGTTAGCCCAGTACACCGACTGGACAGGAAAACCGGGGGATTATTGCTTTTCGCTTTTGAGAAGGATGTGGAAACCGCAATGCAGCAGAAATTTATGAATGGGGAAGTACAAAAAAAATACCTGGCTGTACTGCGTGGTTATGCACCCGATCAGATGGCTATCGATTATCCGCTTGCCAAAGAGAACGGGACGATACAGGAGGCATTTACTGCTTTTGTTACTTTAAAGCGTGCAGAGCTGGATATTGCTTTTGGAAAGCATCCTACTTCCAGGTATTCACTGGTTGAGGCCAGTCCAACAACAGGACGTATGCACCAGCTGCGCAAGCACTTTGCACATATATTCTATCCGATAATAGGGGACCGTAAACATGGCTGTAACAAGCAGAATAAATTTTTTAAAGAGACCTGGGACATGACTACAATGTTGCTCCACGCATCGGAATTGACGTTTTTGCACCCGGTTACCGGTAAACAAGTGCAGCTGAAAGCTTCGGTACAGACCGAATTTTTGAGGGTGATGGACTTGATGAAATGGTAAAAGCTTTTAGACACAAAAAGAGTTATCCACAGGAGTTGGGATAAACAAGAATTCTATTCTTTTGCTGCTTAAGGAGTTATAAAAAAGGTCAGATTTTCCCTCCGAATGTTGGTAAATTTTACCATCTTCGCATCCCCGAACAACAAGGTTTACCTGTTGTTTTATTATTAACAAAACCATAAAATATTAAAGAAAAATATGCAAATCACTTGTACACAAGTATGGAATAACTGTCTCCAGATTATAAAGGATAATATCCCGGCCCAGAGCTTCAAAACCTGGTTCGAACCGATATCTGCCCTTAAGCTGGAAGATAAGGTTTTAACTGTGCAGGTACCCAGCTTATTTTTCTACGAATGGCTGGAAGAACATTATGTTGGTCTGTTGCGTAAAACAGTAAAGCAGCAGCTGGGTGATGAAGGCAGGCTGGAATACAATATAGTGGTAGACAAATCGAGTAACGGAGCTTTGCCGTATACGACTAATATGCCATCTAACGGAAATGGTGCAGGCAACAAGAAACAGTCTATGCCAGTTCCGGTAAACATCAACAGGGACATCAAAAATCCGTTTGTGATTCCAGGGCTGAAGAAAATGAACGTAGATCCACAATTGAACCCTGGTTATACATTTGAAGCTTATGTTGAGGGCGACTGTAATCGTTTGGCAAGATCGGCCGGACATGCTGTAGCAGCTAAGCCTGGTGCTACCTCATTCAATCCCCTGATGATTTATGGTTCTTCAGGTTTAGGAAAAACCCACCTGGCACAGGCCATCGGTAACGAGATCAGGAGAAACCTGCCGGATAAACTGGTGATCTATGTGTCATGTGAGAAGTTTTGCCAGCAATTTGTTGAATCGTTAAAGAACAACACCATTAATGATTTTGTGAACTTTTACCAGGCTATGGATGTGATCATCATGGACGATGTACATAACTTTGCAGGCAAAGAAAAAACACAGGATATCTTTTTCCATATTTTTAACCATTTGCATCAGTCGGGCAAGCAGATCATCATTACTTCTGATAAGGCGCCTAAAGATTTGTCTGGATTGGAAGAAAGGTTGTTGAGCCGTTTTAAATGGGGGCTTTCTGCAGATTTGCAGGTACCTGAACTGGAAACAAGAATTGCTATCTTAAGAAAAAAAATGTATGCTGATGGCATAGATTTACCTGATGAAGTGGTAGAGTACGTAGCACATAATATTGATAATAATGTTCGGGAACTGGAAGGGGCAATGGTTTCTTTACTGGCACAATCGACCATGAACAGGAAGGAAATAGATTTGCAACTGGCTAAATCTATGCTCAAAAATTTCATTAAAAATACGACTAAAGAGGTTTCCATTGATTACATACAGAAACTGGTTTGTGACTATTTTGAAGTTCCGGTTCATTTGCTTAAAGCGCCAACCCGTAAACGTGAGGTAGTGCAGGCCCGCCAGATTTCGATGTACCTGGCCAAAGGCATGACCAAAAGCTCTTTAAAAACCATTGGTGCATTTTTTGGAGGGCGAGACCACTCTACAGTGATTTATGCCTGCCAAACTGTAGAAGACCTGATACAGACGGATAAGAAATTCAGGGCTTATGTAAATGACATTGAGAAGAAATTAAAAATGAACTAATGTTTGTTTTAGCGTAAATGCAACAGGATCAGAATGATCGGAAAGAGAGGCTAGGTTTTGATTAAAAACTTTCAAAAAAAGTTTGGACGATTAAAGTAGAATATTACCTTTGCAGCGCAAAAAAGCCGTAATAATGGCCCGCTCGTCTACCGGTTAGGACGCCAGATTTTCATTCTGGAAATAGGGGTTCGATTCCCCTGCGGGCTACGATAAGGGAAAGAGGTTGTAAATCATCTTCTTTCCCTTTTTTTGCGCCTTCTAATTGATTTTTTAGTTGCCGAATATTTAATTAACTTTCTCCACTTTTTACTTGTATGGCAAATAAAACTTCTTTGGATGAGCAGGAACTTCTTTTAGCATTAAAAAAAGGAGAGGTGGCCGCTTTTGAGGAGATTTATAAGCGATATAAGCAACGCCTAGCTGTGAACTTTCTCAAATTACTTCGATCTGAAGAACTTGCTCAGGATGCGCTGCAGGATCTGTTTATAAAAATTTGGACCCTAAGAAAAAGCATAGATCCTGATAAATCCTTTCAAGCATATCTCTTTAAAATTGCGCAAAACATCGTCTTTGATTTTTACAGGAAAGCGGCAAGAGATAAAAAGATGCAGTTGCAGATGCTTTTGGAAAATGAGGATTTCTATAGCCATATTGAGGAAAATCTAGCAAGTAAAGATAATATTTCACTTGTACATGAGCTCATCGCCCAGCTTCCACCGCAGCAGCAAAAAGTTTTTACAATGTTTAAACTAGAAGAAAAAAGCTACAAGGAAATCAGCATTCTTTTAGGTATTAGTCCTTCAACTATTAATAAGCATGTTCATCAGGCCAATAAGGTCATTAAAGCGGAGCTGCAAAGTCGGATAGATATTCAATTTGTAATTATCTTATCTGCATTACTAGCTAGCACTAATTAATACAGTACAGAAGCAGTTTTCTGTTCACTTTATCTAGCACTTCGTCAATTCTACGCCACGTCACCTGTTAAAGTGATCCCTTATTTAATTTATTTCAACAAAAATGCTTTTGGTATAGATACTTTTTTTTTCTAGTGCGTATAAGTAGATAATTGCCATTAGGTAAACCCTATAATTTTGTGAAATGGAAGATCAAAAAGAAAAGCCAACATTATTGTTCCAAAAATTTTTGGAAGGAAAATGCAATGCGATAGAGCTTCAAGTTTTGCTGGATCATTTCAATGTGCATGATATTAATGAGGGATTGAAGGATTTGGTGAGTAAAGAGCTTCTGTCCAATGAAATAACAGACCAGCTTATACAGATGAAAGTAGATCGTATTATTCATGAAACTGATAAGGAAATAAGAGGGATTAAAAACCGTGACCAAAAACTTCCAAAAATTGCAAAAATAGATTTATCCAATTGGAAATGGTTGAGTACCATCGCTGCGGCAGTTCTAATAATCACCTTTGGAATTTTAAATTTCAGTCAAATTTTGCCCATTAAAGGACAACTGGCGCATACTGAAGTGCCTAATAGCAAAGTAATCTCGGTTATCCTTGCCGATGGGAGTAAAATCACCTTAAACGCAGGGAGTAAATTGAGTTACCCAAAACAGTTCAAAGGGAGAACTAGAGAGGTGTTTTTGGAAGGAGAGGCGATGTTCGAAGTCGCAAGAGATATCAAAAAACCCTTTATAGTACATTCAGGAAATTTACGTACAACGGTGTTGGGTACCAGTTTTAATATCAAAGCTTATAAAGGAGACGAAAGAATTCAGGTTACAGTAATCAGCGGAAAGGTAAATGTGGTGGAGACTGCAACTGGGCGCAATGTAAACCTTGTGCCAGATGAACGGGTCGTTTTCAATGCTAAAACTGCTGGATTTGATTTACAGCGCATTCCAAGTGCAGAAAATGCGACTAAATGGAAGAATGGCCGACTGTCCTTCGATGATACACGGTTCGATGAGGTTGTCCAGGAGTTTACAAGGAAATACGGACTGGAAGTTGTGCTGGAAAATTCTGCAATCGCTAATTGTAGGGTCACTATGGTATTTAATCAGGAACATCCTGACGAAATCCTTAAGATCTTGGCAGCCCTTGCTAATGCCGGATATAAAAAAGAAGGTGGTAAAATTATCTTTTACGGAACCGGCTGCCCTGATGAAAATAATTAAAAATATCAACTAAAAACTAAACCAATGAACAAAAAAAGACCACCTATATAAAAAGAAGAGCTGAATATAGTTCTCACCTATATCCAGCTCAATTTTATCCATAGGCGAGGCCTTTGGATAGAATAACCAGATTAGTTCTTAAGGCCGATTAGGTTATCCATTGTATTCACAACGATCAAATATATGACAAATTTTGAAACTATTTTCATATCCAAGTCGTGCCATGAAATGGAAGCTTAAGGTAACTTTAATGCTATTTACCCTATTGCTATCAACACTGGGCAACGCATATGGACAGGTTGATTTAAGCCAGAAATTAACAATACCTGCTAAAAAAATGAGCTTTAGGGCTACTTTAAAAGTATTAAGCAGGTTAGCTAAAGTAGATTTTGCGTACAACAGCGCTAATATGCCACTAGATGAAAGATTGATATTGGTTGCGCATGAGCAAACGCTTGATTCGATCCTCAAAGGTATTAGCGCTCAATTGAAGATTAATTTTAGTGTGATTGGTAATACTATCTTGATTGATAAGCTAAGGGAAAACAGCCAGCCAAAAGAACAAAAATTCAACTACAAAACCATTGATGATCCTTTGAATCGAAGGTACATCATTACTGGGATTGTGCTTGATGCAGAAACAGATCTGCCGTTGGAGGATGTTATAGTTAGTTTAAATCGAAATAACATCAAAGTCAAGACCGATAAGGAAGGTAGGTTTACTATATATATACCCTATAAGTAATATGTAGTACTCCTTCTTGGCTGCATCCTCCAAATTAAATGAATAGGTTTTATGTCTAAAGGGTATGCCATGTTTTGTGGAAACTTTTTAACCAATTAACGATGAAAAAATTAATAATAATAATATTTCTGGGGTGCTTTATATTTAAGTGCTTTGGGCAAAAAGAGTTCGAGGCAACCTCTCCAAACTATGGTAATGTTCCGATATTGATCGGCGAGAAAGTTCCCGACCTGACCTTTTTGCATGTACTCAATGGGGAGAAAAAACCGCTTTCGCTTTCTTCTTTTAAAGGGAAGGCTGTGATCCTTGATTTCTGGGGAACCTGGTGCGGGAGTTGTATCAGCAGTTTTCCCAAAATGGATGAACTGCAAAAAAAATATAGCAAATATCTGCAAATCTTGCTTGTCGATGACTCTATGGTTGATACGCTTGAAAATACAACTGCTTTTGTGCAGCAGCATGAGCAGGATGGAGAAATATTTACAATTCCAATAATTTGGGATAAGGGATTTACCCCAATTCTCTTTCCGCACATGAGCTTTCCACACTATGTTTGGATTGGGGCTGATAGGAGGGTTAAAGCCATTACTGATGGTACACATTTCACTGAGGCAAACTTTGAGCGTTTTTTTGCTGGGCTTGAGTTAAATTTAAAACTTAAAGAACGGTAATATGAAAAACTATAGTGAATTTCTTGATTTCTATGGGAGATCATTCTTAAATGTGCTGTTATTTTTTATTTTGTTTTTTAGTACTGTTTGTTGCTCTTCTACACTTGCACAAAAACTTAAGGTTCCTATACAACTTCCTGGAAAAGTGGTTGTGCCGGATGCACAGGCCAACCAGGTTTATGTCAGATCAAAGAACTCTGGCGCATTGAGGACCGACTCTGTCGGTAATTTCAAATATGAAGTTAGGGCATTCCCCGACACTTTACGTTTTTCGAGATCTGACCTATTTCCAGTAATCAGGATTCTACGCAGTGAAAGTGATGTTTCTGAGCCCCTTGTTGTACGAATGATACAACAAGTTAAGCAGCTGGATCAAGTGGAGATTAGTACAGGATACCAGAAAGTAAAGCCTAATGAAACTAATGGAACAGTTTCGGTTATTGATTCTAGGATGCTCAATGCTAGAACGGGGACCAACATACTTGATAGGCTTCTGGGGCAAAGTTCTGGTCTTCTTCTGAACACAGGAAAATCTAATGCAAATCCGCAGAACAAAACAGGAATTTCAATCAGGGGGCTCGGAACAATAAACGGCCCGCTCGATCCGCTAATCGTTTTAGATGGTTTTATCTATGAAGGAGATATAAACAATATCAATCCATTCGATATTGAAAGTGTATCGATTCTTAAAGATGCTTCAGCAACTTCAATTTGGGGCGCTAGGGCTGGAAACGGTGTTATTGTACTAAGTTCAAAAAAAGCGCGGCTAAATCAGTCGCTGAACATATCTTTTTCTGCCAATGCCACCGTGCGAAGTATGGTTGATTTAAAAAGTTTAAAGCAGGGGGCTACTACTGATGTATTGGATGTCGAACGATTCCTTTTTGATAAGGGATATTTTGACGCTAGGATATCTAACGGATATGCTTCTCTTTCCCCTGCTGTTGAGTTGTTTTTAGCTCAGCGGAACGGGAAGATAAGTGCTGCTCAACTGGAGACCGGACTTGATGTACTCAGATCTACAGATATACAGCAGGATTGGCAAAAAGAGTTTTACACTAATGCTCTTACCCAACAATACGCGGTGAACCTTAGATTAGGTACGTCAAAAAATACTCAGTCTGTTACCGCTGGTTTCGACCGTGGCTACGATGAGAGTTATGCTGGATCAAAAAAGTATAATTTGCGATATGCACAAGAAACTTTACTTACGCCTAGACTTTCCTTCTCCACCTCGATAAGTTTGACGTTTGCAACTGGTAGTTCGGGTCGCCCAACCTATGGTTCACTACTGATTGCCGGAAGACAAGGATATGCTCCCTTGAGAGATGCAGCTGGAAATCCGCTTTCATGGGCTCGTGAATTTAGGTCTGCTTATACAGATACCGCGGGAGCTGGAAAGCTACAGGACTGGAATTATTATCCGACAGAAGAATACAAACATGCTATAACATCTTTTGACCGGCAGGAAATTCTTGGATCAGCTAGCATGCGTTATAAAGTGCTGGACTTTCTAAATGTAGAGGCCAGTTATCAGCGTCAGAAGCAAAACTTATCTATACTCAATAACTCGGACGGGGAGAGTTTTGCATCCAGAAACTTAGTCAATTCTTTCAGCCAGTTCAATAGAACGACAGGTGTGATGAAGTATATTGTTCCGAAAGGTGGAAGCCTAAGGACGGATCGCCAGGAGGTCACATCTTCTACGGCTAGATTACAGGTAAACCTTGATAAAAATATAGGTGTGTCTTCGATCGGTTTTCTTGCAGGTGCGGAGGTTCGTGAAGCTCAGTCAATTGGTAGCGGAGATATTTTATATGGTTATTTGAATGATCCGCTTGTATACCAAATGGTGGATTTTGCAGGTAGCTATCCAAATTTTATTACAGGAAATGCTTTGGCTATACCGGGAGGCTCTGGTCTATCGAGTACACAGAATCGCTTCATTAGCTTCTATGGCAATGGATCGTATACGTACCGCGGCAAGTATCGTATTTCTAGTAGTATAAGAAGGGACGGCTCAAATGTTTTCGGGGCAAATACGAACGACAAATGGAAACCCCTTTGGTCAGTCGGTCTTGGCTGGTCTTTATCTCAAGAGTCTTTTTACAACATAACCTGGCTTCCTCAATTAAGGTTGTCGTTGACCTATGGCAAAAGCGGGAATGTTGATCTTTCCAAAACAGCATACGCCACTGGAACAATGGGTTCAAATTCTGCATCAACACTTCCTTTTGTGCGGATTTCGAGAATCAATAATCCAGACTTAAGATGGGAACAACTTTCACAGGTAAATCTAAAGGTGGATTTCAGCCTTAAAAATGATCGGTTGATGGGAAGTATCGCTCTATACCGCAAACATGGCTCGGATCTATATGGATCCTATCTATATGATTATACAACATGGGGAGCTTCTGCAGAATTGACCAGAAATGTCGCAGATATGGAAGGAAAGGGAGTGGATGCTGAACTACACAGCAGGAATATTTTGGGTAGTAGCTTTAAATGGTCAACCGATCTGTATTTTAGTATGAACAAGAGTAAGACAGTAAAATACTATTCGACGAATAATAGCCTTTCAGCGTTGTTAGGAGGTGGTAATACTATTACTCCAGTAGTTGGCCTTCCTCTTTATTCAATTTCGGGGTATAAATGGGGCGGACTTGATGGCGCAGGCAATCCTAGAGGTTATCTTAAGGGCAATCTCAGTACAGATTATTCGGCAATTGCTGCCGAGGGTCGTCTAAGTGCTGCAAATATAGAATATATAGGGCCTGCAAGTCCTACATGTTTTGGGTCGCTAATCAATTCCTTTAGCTACCACAATTTCACGCTTGCTTTTAATATTAGTTATAGACTTGGATATTTTGTTAAAAAGCGCTCGTTCAGTTCTTCGGACATCACCGGTTCTGGAGTGTTACATCCAGATTATTATTTGAGGTGGCAGCGCCCTGGCGATGAGGCTAACACGACTGTTCCTTCTTTTTTATACCCTTTGAATTCTTTGCGAGATAATTTTTATTCCAATGCCAGCGTAAATGTGATCCCTGCAGACAATATCCGGATTGATTATGTGAATATTGGTTATCATATCAGTGCGGAAAAATGGCGAATACCGTTCAGGACATTAGATTTATTTTTTAATGCAGCTAATGTTGGGTTGTTATGGAAAGCTAACAATTTTGGACTTGATCCTGACTACATGGATCAAATTCCCCAGACTAAGGGATATACTATAGGAATAAGGGGGAGTTTTTAACTGGTTGCAAAAAATATAAATTATGAAAATCAAAAATATTTTAACCTTGATGGCCTGTGTGGTTTATATAGGTTTATCTGCTGGATGCAAAAAATACTTAGAAGTAAAGTCTGATTCCAAGCTTTTAGTTCCCAGCAAGCTCAACGAAATCCAAGGGATATTGGACGATGTCGGTCAGATGAATAATCAAAGGACTCCAGCGTATGGCGAAACCTCAGCAGGAGATTTTTTTATACCTGAAATCGGTTCGCTTAATCAGTTGGTTAGAGATGTCTATGTCTGGAAAAAGGTTGATTACCGTTTTCCCAATGATTGGTCTGCAGGTTATCTACCTGTATTTAATGCAAACCTAAGTCTAGAATTGTTAAATAAGGTGCCTCGGGAGTTAAAGAACTCAACAGAATGGGATAATGTAAGAGGATCAGCACTTTTTTTTAGAAGTTATTATTTTTACCTTCTAACGACTCAGTTTGGACTTGGATATGATCCTTCATCTTCAAAAACTGATTTGGGAATTGTTCTTCGTCTAGGCTCAGACTTTAACGTGTCCTCGGTAAGGGCTACGGTAAGTGAAAGTCTACAGCAAGCTATAAGTGATGCGGTTGCGGCTTCAGAATTGCTGCCTGATGAACCACTGGTGCTAACCCGTCCCAGTAAGTCCGCGGCATATGCACAGCTATCTAGAATTTATCTATATATGCGTGATTATGAAAAGGCACTTTTCTATGCTGATAAGTGCCTAAAGATTAAGTCTGCCTTGATAGACTTTAATGCCGATGCCGACATCCTAGGATTGAGTCTAAACGTTCCTTTTAGAAAGTTTAATAAGGAAATTATTTTTTATAGTGAAATGAGTAATGGATTTTCGTTACAAGCGCCTAGTACAGCTCGAATTGATACACTTTTATATGCTTCATATGGAGCAAATGATCTGAGGAAGATTGCTTATTTTAGAGTTAATGGAATATATCGTCAATTTAAAGGGAGTTACAGTTCTAGTGCTTCGCTTTTGTTTACTGGATTAGCTACCGACGAGATTTACCTCAATAGAGCAGAATGTAGGGCATGGACGGGAGATCTAGATGGGGCTATGGCTGATCTGAATTTACTTCTCAAGAAAAGGTGGAAAAATACCGTCTCCTATATCCCTATTAATGCTAATGATAAGCCTGATGCGCTTAAAAAAATCCGTACGGAGCGCAGGAAAGAGCTTCTGATGCGAAATTTGCGTTGGGCGGATCTCAAGAGATATAATAAGGAGGGAGAGGGAATCAAGCTTGAGCGGTTGATCAATGGCGTCAGCTATTTTCTAGAACCGAATGATAAGTTTTATGCAATTCCATTGCCTTCCGATATTATTGAACTCACAGGTATTCCACAGAACTAAACAGTGGATTAGCAATAACAGCTCGTGATTAAATAAGTAGTAGTTAATAATAGTTAATTGATAACATGTGTAAGGACGGATGTCCGCACATGTTATTTTAGGTAACAAATGAAGATTATGTATTTTGCTTATCAAGATCATGATACCGTGGACAAACTTCAAATGTTACTTAGAAGGGAGAACAAACAGGTTTTTTGCAAAATCTCGTTTAGGGATGATGATATTGCTAAATAACTAATATAAATGGAATTCCATATTATATCTCTATAGGAACAAGGCAACGTCCGCTACGAAATAATCCAAAAAGAGCTAATTTTATGATTAGCTCTTTTGTTTTTTAATATGATTTTTCTTGTCCTGAGGATGTGGCCTATATTTTCTTCCATAAAATAATCAGGTATATATGCTTTTTGGCTACAACAAACTTCGTTTTGGCTACATCTGCCTTTTAGATACTTCACATCTTTGTATCATTAAAATGATTAAATTATGAAAGTATTTGTAACAGGCGCTTCGGGTTTTGTAGGGTCGGCGGTAGTAAAGGAACTTATCCATTCAGGGCATCAGGTAATAGGGCTTGCCCGTTCGGAGAAATCAGCTAAATCTATTCATGAAACTGGCGCCGAAGTATTGATGGGCAGCCTGGAGGATCTGGACGTATTGCAACAGGGAGCCTTGCAGGCAGACGGTATCATTCATACTGCTTTTATCCACGATTTCAATCAATATGCCAAAGCAAATGATACAGATAAAGCGGCCATTAATGCGATGGGTAATGTATTAATCGGGACTGAAAAGCCCATCATTATAACCGCAGGCATTTTAGGCTTGCC
Organism: Pedobacter heparinus DSM 2366; assembly: GCF_000023825.1. Taxonomy (NCBI): domain Bacteria; kingdom Pseudomonadati; phylum Bacteroidota; class Sphingobacteriia; order Sphingobacteriales; family Sphingobacteriaceae; genus Pedobacter; species Pedobacter heparinus. The sequence continues at coordinate 2,744,178 of NC_013061.1, read as the reverse complement.
TAAATCAAATGGTTTTATTACTGAAAATGATAAGGCACGAAACTCGCCGAGAAGTTCAGAAATCACCGCTTTGGCATTGGCAGAAAAAGGGCTGAATGCTTCAGTGATACGTTTATCACCTTCAGTTCATGATGCTGATGATAAAGGTTTCATTCCGTTTATCATACAGCAGGCTCAAAAAAATGGTGTCTCTGCTTATCCTTTAGATGGCAGCAATCATTGGCCGGCAGTACATCGTATGGATGCCGCAACAATTTTCCGTTTGGCATTGGAACGGGCTGCTAAGGGAGCCTTGTATAATGCTGTAGCCGATAATGGTATTCCGGTAAAAGCAATTGCCGAGCTAATTGCTCATAAACTTAAACTTCCTTTGGTTTCCTTGTCAGGAGATGATCTGACCAAACATTTTGAATGGATGAGTGGTTTTATCAGTTTCGATAGTCCGGCTACAAACCTTGTAACACAGAGGCAATTGGGCTGGAAGCCAACCCATATTGGCTTGTTAGAAGACATGGAACAAAATTATTTCAATTAAAAAAGTCGAACTTTAATAAAAAAATTAAACAAATGAAAACAAGCAGCAAGATTGCCCTGGTTACTGGTGGAAGCCGTGGTTTGGGAAGAAATATAGCTTTGGCTATTGCTAAAAAGGGACTGGATGTTATGATTACCTACAACAGCAATAAGGAAGCTGCAGATGAAGTGGTAGCGGCCATTGAAAAAACCGGACAAAAAGCGAAAGCTTTTCAGCTGGATACCAGCAACACAAGACTTTTTGACGGTTTTATAAATGAGTTGACCGCTTACCTGAATCAAACTTACGAAAATCCAAACCTCGACTTCTTGGTCAACAATGCAGGAACAGCCTTGTATGCCCCGGCAACAGATACTACAGAAGAACAATTGGATGCCATTTTTAATATCCATTACAAAGGAGTGTTTTTTTTAATTCAGAAAATATTGCCTTTTATCAATGAGGGGGGTGGAATTGTAAACATATCTTCCGGACTTACACGAATTACTATGCCGGGATCTTCTGTGTATGGTTCTTTGAAAGCTGCAGTGGAAACGCTTACAAGATATTTGGCTAAAGAACTGGGACCAAAGAAAATACGTGTCAATGTGTTGGCTCCCGGTGCTATTGAAACTGATTTCGGCGGCGGTCGTGTTCGGGACAATAAAGATATAAACGAGCAAATTGCCGGTTTTACAGCTTTGGGGCGTGTTGGTGTGCCGGATGATATTGGGGGTGTTGTTGCCTTTTTGTGTAGTGATGAGGCCGGTTGGATCAATGGTCAACGTATAGAAGTTTCCGGCGGACAAGCCTTATAACACTTATCTGATCAATGTAAATACCATGCCAAGAAGAATAAAGACCATCAGTGAGTTTCATAAATTGAGAGGGCTTCCACAACCGGAGCATCCCCTGATTAGTGTGATTGATTACGGTTCGGTTGCTCATGTATCTGAACAAACGGAAAGTTTTGTGTTTGACTTCTATTCTATTTCTTTGAAACGGGGGGTGGGAAAAATGCGATACGGACAGCAAGAATACGACTTTGATGGAGGTGTGATGTATTTTATGGCCCCCGGACAGGTGCTGACTGTAGAACCCGGACAAAACTCAAAAGAGCAACGCTCTGGCTGGATATTGAAAGTACATCCCGACCTTTTATGGAATACGCCCCTGGCAAAAATTATCAGTCAATACGAGTTTTTTGATTATTCGGTACACGAGGCTTTGTTTCTGTCAGATAAGGAAGAAGAGATTCTCAATGGCATCGTTACCAATATCAGACAGGAATACGGAAACAATATTGACAAGTTCAGTCATAATATTATTGTTTCGCAGATTGAAACTTTGCTCAATTATGCTGAACGGTTTTATCAGCGGCAATTTATCACCCGAAAAAAATCAGGTCATCAGCTACTCGAAAAAATGGAAGCAGTATTGGATAGCTATTTCAATGATGTTGATGCGCCAAAAGGATTACCTTCTGTACAATACGTTTCTGACCGGCTGCATGTTTCCAAAGGTTACCTGGCTTCCTTACTCAAATCGCTTACGGGGTTGAACACCCAGCAGCATATCCACGAAAAGCTGATAGAGAAAGCAAAGACAAAACTCTCGACAACCGATCTTTCAGTATCACAAATAGCTTATGAACTGGGCTTTGAACACCCGCAAAGTTTTAGCAAGCTATTTAAGAATAAAACCAATTTATCACCTTTGGAATTTAAGAATTCTTTTAACTGACTAAAGTTTTTGACTACTGAGGATATACCAAATCATGGCATTAGCTTTCTACTAAAGAAATCGGCAACTGCCTGGTTAACTTTCATTACATTTTCATATTTCATCCAGTGATGGGTGTCGTCAACAATAACAAGCGAGCTGACCTCAATGCCTTTTTCCAGAAGCCTTTTGTTCAGGTCGGTACTCTGGCTGAAATGCACGTTGCGGTCGTCATCGCCATGGATGAGCATCACCGGAGATGTCCAGCCGCCGATATGGGCAACGGGGGATGATTCCCATATGGTTTTTAAGGCCAGTTCGGCATCTGGTGCTTTTTCGAAACGTTCGGGCATGCGGCGGTCATTGTCGAGGGTAAGATCGCCCATACTGTGTATACTTACACCGGCTGCAAAAAGTTTTGAATCTTTAGCCAGCGCCATATTGGTCAGATAGCCACCATAGGAGCCACCGTAAACTCCGATCCTGCTGGCATCAATGTTTTGCTGCTTGCTGAGCCAGAGGCCTGCTGATTTAATGTCCTGATATTCTGCGGCGCCTTTGGTACCACAATTGGGGGCATTCTGGAATTCATATCCATAACCGATACCCATGCGGTAATTCACGGAAAGTACGGTAAAGCCTAAACTGGCCAGGTACTGGTTCATGGCATAGGCATTGGTATAGTACTCGGAATAGTTCCAGCCCAGTAACATCTGCCTGGAAGGTCCGCCGTGGATGTAAATGATGGCCGGTTTTTTTTGTGCTTTTCCTTTTCCTTCAAAGAGCTGCGCATGGATCAGCAAACCATCCGGAGCATGAAAAAATACTTGTTTTGGTGCGGTCAATAGTGATGTTGGAAAGCTAGCGGGTATATTTTCTTTAGCTATCAGTTTAATTTCTTTATTGAACTGTTTTAATTTATCCAATTGAATAACTGCCGGCAATGGTGGTTGTTGCCCGATAGAGGTAATGAAGGTGATATATTTTGAGTCTCCGGTAATTGCAGGCGTCCATTCCAGGTTCGTACCTTCACTTATCACTTCCATTGCTGCTTTGTTTACAGGCACACGAGCGATATGACGCCGGTCTATATCTTTGGAATCTTTGCCCGTATTGGCACTAAAGTAAAGCCATTTCTTATCTGGGCTCAAAACGATATGTTCGGCCATGAATTCCCCTGGGGTAAGTAATAAAGCGGGCCCGCCAGCGGCTGGAATACTGTAGAGATGAGACCAGCCGTCCTGGGCAGAGACGAACAGGATCCGGTTGCCGGTACCCCAGTTTAAATTGGTCCCGCCCTGGGTGGTAGGCGGCGATCCTGCAAGGGTCTGTGGGGCTTTCCATACCTGTCTGGCTTCCATGGTTTTCAGGTCAGTATTCCAGATGGCCCATGGTTGATGTTTTCTGCTTAAAATAGAATCTGTTGCTCCGCCACGTCCTGGTGTACGGACAAATGCCAGTTGGTCTCCGTCTGGTGACCATCGGGGCGACCTGTCGCGGTTAAAGGAGGGAGAAAGCCATTTTATCGCCGTGTTCTTGTCGGTATAAATACCGATAAAGGAGTGGTCGCTCCTGTTGGACACAAATGCAATGGCATTGCCTTTTGGTGACCATTGCATTTCTCCTGTAATGCCATTTGCCTGGAACAGTTGTTTTGCTAAGGGCTCAGCAGCCAGGCTGGCTATCCATGCCTGTCCTTTCCTGGTAAAAAGCACCTGGTCGCTTTTAGGTGATAGGATCGGGTTTTCTCCTTCTCCGATTACGATATGTTGTTTGCCATCAAAGCTCAGTGCGTGTATCTGTACTTTTGGAGGTTCGGGGCTGGCATTTACATTTACTGGTGCCTCATCGTTCCAGTTGGAGCCATGATCGCCCCCCCTTAAAAACACAACCCAGTTTCCATCGGCAGAAATAGAGAGGCTACTGATTTCCTGACCATCATCTTCATTGTAATCTGTAAGTTTTCTTGCTTTAAAATCGGGTGCTTCTGCGACATATACATTTCGTTTCCCTTGCTCGTCAAATGCCCATGCTATTTTGTTGCCAGTGGCGGCAGCAGTAAGACTTGTAGGAAAAGGATAGCTTTTTACATCACGAAGACTAAGGGTTTGTGCGTGAATGAGGCAGGCATTGCAAAGCCCTATTATGGAAAGCAAGGTAAATAAAGATAATTTTTTCATAATTAACTTACAAGGGTGAAAAATGCATTAAAAACGTGTTTTTTTCTTCAAAAATCAGTTCAATCTATTAAAATTAATTACAGAAGAAAAAAAATAATACAATTTTTTATTATTTATTGGTAAATCTTTTAATATATAATTATATTGTATTCGAGAATTAACTGCATATAAACCTGCAAAAACCGGCATTAAGCAGCTCTCAGGTTTGTTCTGCTATTTTTTAACGCTAAACCCGACAATAAGAACCAGAGACCACAATAACTTCTTACCCCATTTGATTCAATAACCAATAATCGAGCAAAGATTTTTATATAAACGATCAATAAACTACTAAACTAAATCATTATGAAAAGAAAGTTTACATTGAGTATTTTATTACTTCTTTTTTTATGGGTCGCATCTGTTACGGCACAAACAAAAGATGTAAGCGGACGGGTTACCGCCTCTGACGACGGCAGCCCTTTACCTGGAGTAAGCATTAAAGTTAAAGGAACCTCAACTGGCGCAACAACGAATGCACTGGGAAATTTCAAAATCCAGGTATCTGGTAATAACCAGATATTGGTGGTTAGTTATGTTGGATATCTTACCAAAGAAATACCCGTTGGCAATCAGTCTATTATTAATGTTGTACTTGCCGTGGATAGCAAAGAACTGACAGAAGTAGTGGTTACTGCGCTGGGTATTAAACGTGACCAGAGGTCGCTGGGGTACACTGCACAATCGGTAAGCGGATCGGAACTGACTGCAAATAAACAAACAAATGTGGTAAATGCGCTGCAAGGCAAAGTTGCCGGTGTAACAATCGGTAGTACCGGCGGTGCACCAGGTCAGGGTTCCAGAATCCAGATAAGGGGGGTAAACTCAATTGACCCGGCCAGAGATAACCAGCCTTTATTTGTAATTGATGGTATTTTAATGGATAACAGCACGTCAACTCAGGGGGATGCCTATGGTGCGAGTAACCGGGCGGTGGACCTGAACCCCGATGATATTGAATCTATGAACATCCTTCGTGGCGGTGCTGCAACTGCATTATACGGATTGAGGGGAGCGAATGGAGTTGTTGTAATTACTACCAAATCCGGAAAAGCGGGTACAATTAAAATTGACTACCAGGGCACTTACGGATTTGAAAATGTAAATACCATGCCTGAGATACAGGACAAGTTTAGCCAAGGCTTTTTAGGAGTATACAATAAGGATGATTTCTGGCCTTCTTTTGGGCCGACTGTGGAAGAAGCTAAGAAACTTGATCCTACACATCCCGATAAGCTGTACAACCATTTTAAAGATGCTTTTACCACCGGTAGCCAGTACAGAAATGGGATAAGCATTTCTGGTGGTTCTGAAAAAATTACTTTTTTAACCTCTCTTTCTCAGAGCCAGCAAAAGGGGGTTTTGCCTTCAACAGATTTTAAAACCCTGCAAGGGCGCTTGAATACTACTTTTAAGCCGAGTGAAAAGCTTAGTGCAGGTGCTTCTATTGCTGTAAGCAATACAGGTGGCAATAAATATAATGCAGGAAGATATGTAGAGCAATTGGTTTACTGGTCGCCGCGTCATGATGTGAATGATTATTTGGAAGACAATGGTACGATGCGGTCGTATGGGGAGACAACCAATCCAAGGTATGCTGCAGAAAGTAAACGTTTTGGTGATGATGTACTGCGCTTGATCGGTAGCGCAAATTTATCATATCAGCCCTTAAAATGGCTGAACTTAAGTTATCGTGCAGGGGTTGATACTTATCGTGATAACAGGAAAACAACCGCACCAGGATTTCAGGGCTTAGTTGGTGAACGTCTGGTTGACGACAATGGTTCTGACGCTGCTCCCGGTTATGGTCTAATCAGCAATTATACCAATCAGTTTCGCAGCATCAACAGTACCTTTATTGCAAGCGCCGAGGGAAAATTATCCAGCGATTTAACCGGTACTTTGCGACTAGGCCACGACTTATATGACAGGCACATTTACAGGACCGCGATAGAGGGATCTGATCTAACGGTGTATAACTTCTTTAGCTTAAGTAATGCAAAGGTTCTGACTGCCGGTACTTATGATGAAAAATACCGGTTAATGGGTGTATTTGGTGAGCTATCGTTAAATTATAAAGATTATTTGTATTTAACTTTAACAGGCAGAAATGACAAATCATCATCACTGGCCAGTCCAAATAACACTTTCTTTTATCCATCGGCTAGTTTAAGTTATATTTTTTCTGACCATATCAAACTTCCGGCGGCAATCAGTAACGCCAAATTTAAATTTTCTTATGCCAGAATTGGTAAAGATGCCGCACCATATGCAACCAGCCTTGGATATGCCAATTATACGGGCCTTCCTACAGGCTATACCGGGTTTACCAGACCTGCACAACTCGGTGATCCAACGCTGAAACCGGAGTTTACTGATACTTACGAAGGCGGTTTGAGCATGCGGCTTTTCAGTAACAGAATTGGATTTGACGTAAATTATTACCATTCTTTAAGTACAGACCAGATTATCAGTGTGCCGGTATCTACAACTACTGGTTATGCAACTGCTGCCATTAATGCGGGAAGTATGCGTAACAAAGGTATAGAGGTAAGTGTTTCCGGCACTCCGGTTAAAACGACTGACTTTTCATGGGAAACTACGTTGAATTTCTCGGCGAACCGTAACAAAGTAGTTTCTTTAAGATCTGATCTTAAAGAGATTGTTGCTGCTGATGAGCATGGTTACTTGAACGCACGTGTAACGATGAAATTGATACCTGGTGAGGCTTACGGAACTTTATATGGTACCGAATATAAACGTTATTTCTCTCCGGAAGAAATTGCAGCAGGTTTAGATAAATCATCTGAAGCCAGTGATCCTTCCAGGCCGTTGTTAATTGGCGCAGATGGATTCCCCATCATTGGCGTTTCCTCGGACCAGAAAAAACTGGGAAATGTGCAGCCCCGTTGGATAGGCGGTTGGAACAATACTTTCCATTATAAAAACCTTTCTTTAAATGTGTTGTTTGATGCCAGGGTAGGCCAAGACCGCTATAATCAACTTGGGAATTATTTTTCTGCTTTTGGAATAGCGAAGTATACAGAGAACAGAACTGAACATAAGCTTTTTGAAGGTTTGCTGGCCAATGGTACCCCAAATACCAAAGAGGTATGGCTTGGTCAAGGAATTGATCCAGCTACAGGCATTAACTATGGAAATGGTTACTATAGAAATGTACATAGAGGTGTTTCTGAAACCTTTATCGAAGATGCTTCATGGGTAAGGCTGCGCTCTATGTCATTGGCGTATACACTTCCTAAAACATGGATAAAGAACAGCTTTGTTAAAAATGTAAATGTATCGGTTACAGGTAACAACTTATTTCTGTGGACTGGATATGATGGCTTTGATCCGGAAAGTACCACCACCAATAGTGGATCAAATGTCGAAGGTTTTGCCGGTATGACTTATCCTGCGGTGCGCAGCTTCCTGTTCTCATTAAATGTTGGTTTTTAAGTATAACGACTATGAAAAGAAATAATATATTTTCGATCTTTATCCTGCTTGTGAGCATTGCAGCTATCAATACAGGATGTAAAAAGTATTTTGATCAGAACGAAAACCCTAATCTGGTGCAAAACCCTCCGATCAATGCCATGCTTTCTACAGCAACGCAAAAGGCCGCTTTAAATACACAGCGCTTTGCCAGCTTTAACAATTATTATGCGCAGTACCTGGCCAGCCCCTCAGCAAATGGTGCAACTGATACCTATCAGATCACAGATAATACCACACAATGGAACAATGCTTATTATGCGATGGCCGATCTGGCTGATATGATTGGTAAGGCCCAGGCTGCCGGTGCTACAGAGCACTTAGGTGTGGCGCAGTTACTGATGGCTTACACGCTGGGCCTGGTTGCCGATACCTGGGGCAGCGCTCCGTATACTGATGCTTTTGCTACAAGCGGTTCGCTTACCCCTAAATACGATTCGGAAGAAGCTTTGTACCAAACCTCTCTTAACCTGATCAATGAAAGTATAAACAACCTGAAATTGACTACTGCTACGATAAAACTAGATGCTACTTCAGATCTGATCCATGCGGGTGTAAGGGCAGACTGGTTAAGAACTGCCTACGGAATACAAGCCAGATTTTTGAACAAAATATCGAAAAAATCAACTTATAATGCTGCAGCGGTATTGACGGCAGTTGACAATTCCTATCTTCCGGCTACGAAGGAAGCGTCTATGGCAGTATTCAGTGGAGTTAACCCATGGGCACAGGTAGCGATAAATAATGCGGGTAATTTATTGGATGGCTGGTTGTCTGAGAACTTTGTTAACCATATGAACGGGACAACTTACGGTTTATTTGATCCTCGTCTGGCAAAAATCACAGATAAAACTGTAGATGGAATATACATTGGTACGCGTAATGGTGAAGGTAACAGACCAAATACAGGAGCTAATACCTTGCGTAATGAAAATTACGTGAGTTTGAGCAGCCCGCTGACTAACAGAACTTCACCGTTGTATATTTTCACTTATGCGGAACTTAAATTTATAGAAGCTGAAGCGGCTTTCCGCTTAGGGGCAAGCGGCAGAACCAGAGCCTATCAGGCTTACCTTGCCGGTATCCGCTCCAATATGGACAGACTACAGGTGCTTCTGGCAGACAGGGAGGCTTATGTGAACAGTACAACTGTTAGTGTAGGCGAAGCAAACTTAACATTAGCATTAATTTTCAAAGAGAAATACGCTGCATCTTATTTAAGTCCTGAATCCTGGAATGACATGAGGAGGTTTGATTACCAGTATAAGAATTTCAGGCTTCCACTGGGAGCAGTTTTACCTACTTTTATCAGAAGAGTGGCATATCCTGCTTCAGAGCGCTCAAAGAACGGTTCTAATGTACCAGCAGAAGTACCTTTGAGTACGCCGCTTTGGTGGGACAAACCATAGCTTTCCTATTGGGAGTTTAAACACCGGTTTTTGTATGCTTAATGCAACAAAAACCGGTGTTTAGCATTTATTTTCAACTGCAATAAATTTACAACCTGATTTATGTTAAGAATTTTAAAATTTGGTATATACGTGTGCGTAATTCATCTGGGTATTTTGACCTGTGCTGTTGCCCAACAACCGGCCTTACCACCCGATCTTGACGATTATGTAACCAAAGTACTACAGGCTTTTCAGGTGCCCGGCATAGGGTTGGGTATTGTAAAAGATGGTAAAATTGTACTCGCTAAGGGCTATGGGATTAAAAAACTGGGTGATCCTGCCCCGGTTGATGAAAATACCTTATTCAGCATTGCTTCAAATAGTAAAGCCTTTACAGCAACCGCTATAGCCATGTTGGTTGAAGAGGGAAAACTAAAATGGGAAGATAAGGTGATTGAACATTTACCATGGTTCAGGATGTCGGACGATTATGTAAGCACACATTTAACCGTACGGGATCTGTTTGTACACCACAGCGGCTTAAATGCATATGCAAATGATATATTGCTGTTTCCACCTTCTACATTTACCAGACGGGAACTGCTGGAAAAACTAAAGGATGTAAAACTTAAATACGATTTCCGTACGGTTTATGCTTATGATAACATTTTATACCTGGCTGCCGGAGAAATAATAGCTGCTAAAACAGGAATGAGCTGGGAAGATTTTGTAAAAAACAGGATATTCAATAAAGTTGGAATGAACAGAAGCGTAAGCAAGTATTCCAGTTTGAAAAACCAGACGAATGTAGCTTATGCACATGCCGTTAGAGATGGGAAATTACAAATGCTGGATTCATTTTTTGATATGAATATAGGTGATGCCAGTAATCCTGCCGGTGGCGTGGTTTCTTCTGCAAAAGATATGTCTAAATGGTTGATCACGCAATTGGATTCTGGTCGCACACCTGACCAGGGCCTGCTTTTTAAACCCGCCGCTACGCAGGAACTCTGGAAAATTATCCGGCCAATGCCGGTAGGACAGGAGCCGGAATGGCTTAAACCCGCACAAAGGCATTTTTCTGGTTATGCATTGGGCTTCCGTACCTATGATTACCGGCAATACCAGGTAATAGGACATGGTGGCTTATTAACGGGTTTTGTATCGCAGATTGCGATGGTTCCGGATCTTAGGCTGGGTGTAGTGGTACTTACCAATCAGCTTTCTACAGGAGCGTATATGGCCATTATCAATTATATTCTTGATTATAATATGAAAGCTGCACGGTTCGACTGGCTTGCGGGTTATAAAAAGGAATGGGACAAATCTCTGGTTAGAAGAGATTCAGTGCAGCAAAGCAGGAAAAGGATCGTGCCCAATGCAGATCTTCATCTTAGCTTGCCGCTGGAGAAATATGCAGGTATGTATAAAGATGGTTTAATGGGAAGCATTGTGATCAGTAAGGGAGAAAAAGGATTGAGCATGCGATTTGTTAAATCTCCATTGTACGAAGGAGAGCTTAGCCATTTCCATGGCGATATGTTTAAGGTGAATTATAAAAATAAAAATATGGGTGAAGGCCCTTTTCTTTCCTTTTCATTAAATCCGGATCTTAGCATCCGTGAGGCCAGGTTTATCAGTTCTTTTTCCAATGCCGACAGCGATTTGGAAGATATTGTATTGACTCCTGATAAGAAAGCAATTATGGACACTACAGAACTGAGCAGACGTATTAAAGCCGAAACAAACAAGTATAAAAATGCTGATTTTGCGGTAGCGTATAAGGATTTAGGTACCGGTGAGACTTTTTTGATGAATGCAAAAACTAATTTTCATGCGGCCAGTACAATGAAGACACCGGTGATGGCAGAGGTGTTTAAACAGGCAGCTAAAGGCAAATTTGCTATAAGTGATTCAGTTGTGGTTTACAACCAGTTCAAAAGTATTGCAGGCGGAGGCTTGTATAAGCTTGACCCGGCAAATGACAGCGAACTGGAGCTTTATCATAAGATCGGTAAAAAGATGAGTATAGAAAATCTGTTGTTATTGATGATTACCAGGAGCAGTAACCTGGCTACCAATATCCTGATTGATAAAGTAGGTGCGAAAAATGTAAATAAAACCATGCGCAGTATTGGTGCTCATGATATACAGGTACTAAGGGGCGTGGAAGATGGGAAGGCCTTTGAAAAGGGAATGAACAACACGGTAACTGCTTACGACCTGATGTTATTGTTTGAAAAGATTGCCAAGGGGGATATGGTTAATAAAAAAGCCAGTGAAGCTATGGTTGATATTTTGATGCAACAAACTTTTAGAGGGATAATTCCGGCCAGGTTACCCAAAGAAGTTAAGGTAGCCAATAAAACCGGCTCTATTACGAAGGTGCTAAACGATTCGGGTATTGTATATCTTCCTGATGGCAGAGAATATGTATTGGTATTGCTGTCTAGAGGAATGGAAGAAGAGGCGGCAAAAAAAACACTGTCTTCCATTTCTGAGTACATTTATAATTATGAAACCAGTAAGTAAAATAAAATGAATTCTTACAGTTTTTCTTTCATAAACATCAGCGGATTATAGAACCTGAGGTTCAATTGTATTTTATTCATTGTAAGCCAGCTTGCACACCCGTAATCGTCAAAACTTTTACGGATTTCCAGGTGCAGGTGATGATAATCTCCACCATATTTTTTCGATTCGGCAGGTGTAAATAAACGCGCTATTTGTGTAAGCTGATCTACCTGTTGCCCGTTTTGTACATAAACCTCTTTTAAATGTTTGTAAGAAGTAAATATGATTTGTCCATTGCTTAATTTATGCTTAACAACTACAGTCCGCTGGTTTTCACCAAGATGCACAGAACATATAATTCCTTTGGCCATTGGAAATACACCGATATATTTACTTTTTGGTTTTGAAGGATTGATATCTATTGCTGTATGAATATGTCCTTTTAAATAACTGTCCCTATGGTCTCCAAAAATACTGATTACCTTCATTTGCTTGATGTCTTTACGGTTAGCTACGTCAAACGGCAATAGCCAGCTATCCGCTATTGCATTAGGGGCTGCATCTGTATAATATGGTTTCCACCTTTCTTTGTCCTGTTCAATTGTAACAGGAGCAATTGGCTTAAAGTATAAAAACAAAAGACTGAAAAGTATCAATTTCATAATTTCAATTAATTGAGGAAATGTTAGGTAATGACAAGCTAAGTAAATTTAAAGAAAAACAAAAAAACATATTAAAAATCATTTTTATGTAATAAAAACAATTTAATCAGTTGCTTATTTCAAAAAGAAACGATTATATCAATAAAAAACATGGATTATATTTTGAGATTACGTGCAAAATTTAATTTTGTGTTGTACTTTTGCGGAAAATTTCAAATAAATGACCCGAAAAAACAGTAATTCTGATAAAAATGTTGATGTTGTATTAATTGGAGCAGGTATTATGAGTGCTACTTTGGGTATGTTGCTCAAAGAACTGCAGCCAGATATTACCATCGATATTTTTGAAAGATTAGATGTTGCAGCGGCTGAAAGTTCTGATGCATGGAACAATGCAGGAACTGGCCACTCTGCTTTTTGTGAATTAAATTATACGCCTCAATTAACCGATGGTTCTGTTGACACTAAAAAAGCCATCTCAATTGCTGAGTCTTTTGAAGTATCGAAACAGTTTTGGTCTTTTCTTGTAAAAAGTAAACTGGTTGATGCACCCGAAACCTTTATTAAGGCAATTCCGCACATGAGCTTTGTTTGGGGGGATGAAAATGTGGATTTCCTGAAAAAAAGATATGCAAAATTACAGGAAAGTGATTTGTTTAAAGGAATGGTTTATTCGGAAGATGCTGCACAGCTTGCTGACTGGATGCCCTTAGTGATGAAGGACCGTAAGCCAACAGATAAGGTTGCCGCTACCAGGATGGAAATTGGTACCGATGTAAATTTTGGCGCCTTAACCCGTATGATGTTTAATAAATTGCAGACCAAACCCGATGTAAAGCTTTATTTTCACCATGATGTAAAGAAACTTAAGCAAAAGAATGGTTTATGGGAAGTAAAGGTTAAGGATGAGAATACCGGGCAAAAAAGAGTGGTTAAAGCCAAATTTGTGTTTATAGGTGCCGGTGGAGGCTCATTGCCACTGCTCGAAAAAGCGGATATACCTGAAGGAAAAGGATTTGGTGGTTTTCCGGTAAGCGGACAATGGTTAAAATGTATAAATCCTGAAATTATAGAAAAGCACAATGCTAAGGTTTATGGAAAAGCATCTGTAGGTGCACCCCCAATGTCTGTACCACATTTGGATACCAGGATGATTGATGGTAAGAAAGCCTTATTGTTTGGCCCTTACGCTGGTTTTTCAACCCGCTTTCTAAAACATGGTTCTTTACTAGATTTACCGCTATCTATAAAAATCAATAACATCCGGCCAATGATATCGGCCGGTCTCGATAATTTGCCCCTTACCAAATACCTGATAGACCAGGTTCGTCAATCTCCTGAAGACAGGATGCTTGCCCTTCGTGAATATTTACCTACTGCAAAAATGGAAGATTGGGAATTGGAAACTGCCGGTCAGCGTGTACAGGTGATTAAAAAGGACGAAGAACATGGAGGGATTCTGGAGTTTGGTACGGAAGTAGTTACTGCAGCTGACGGCTCAATAGCAGCGCTTTTGGGCGCATCACCAGGTGCTTCTACTGCTGTTTCTATTATGATCACCTTAATGGAACGTTGTTTTACCGACCAAATCAATACACCGGAATGGCAGCAAAAGCTGAAACAAATGATACCTTCTTATGGAGAGGCACTGAACGGTAATCCGCAGTTAACAGAAAATATCAGAACACAGACCAGTCATGCGTTAGGCTTGTAACGAGCTGATCCAAGCTATAAAATAGGCAGTACCATTGTGGTGCTGCCTATTTTATTTCGGCTGTATTTATTTGTATATTTAAAGAGGTTGATAAGTTTGTATAGATTATTTGGTATAATAATTGAACAAAACTATAAGATTCAAATTGCAAGCAATTATTATTTAGCTAACCTTTTAATACAAGAAAATGCCCCGCTGGTCTAAAATAACACTGATCGTATTTGCTGCAATTATTGGATTAGTCCTGCTTATCTATGTGGCATTGGCTGTTTATGTAAATGCGAATAAAAAAAGTCTGCTGATTACCGTTACAGAGCGGCTTAACAAAAACCTGAACGGAAAAATGACCATTGAAAGTATGGATCCTACCTTCTTAAAAGGGTTTCCGGGGGTTTCACTCAGTTTGAGAAATGTAGTTTTGAGGGACAGCCTGTGGAATTTGCATCGGCACAATTTACTTGAAGCCAAGGATTTTGATATAGCAGTAAATATAATGGGACTTTTAAGAGGGGCCATTGATATAGAAAAAGTAGGAATCAACAATGCTACAATTTATTTATTTACAGACAGTAATGGTTATACCAATACAGCCGTATTTAAAAAGAATAAGCAACAGAAACAAACTAATGAAAGAGGATCCTCGCCAGCGGAAATCAGAAAAATTACCCTGAACAATGTAGATTTTGTAGTAAACAATCAAAAAGGGCACAAGCTTTTTCAGTTTGTGGTTGATGAGCTTAAGGCAAAAGTTGATTATAAACTGTTAGGTGGCTGGGAAGCAGATCTTAAATTGAAACTGCTGGCCAAAAGTTTGGCCTTTAATACACGACGCGGTAGCTTTATAAAGGATAAGTTGCTTGAAGGCCCTTTTAAGATTAATTATGATGATAATAGTGGAATAGTAACCGTTGCTCCCAATAAGCTAAACATTGGCACAGACCCCTTTATTATTGGTGCTAAATTTGATACTTCAAAGGAGAATACTGAGTTTACCATTAACATTGAGGCACCGGCTATCTTATGGCGTAATGCATCAGCTTTGCTGGCACCAAATATAACCTCGAAACTGAATATGTTTAACCTGGACAGGCCCATTTATGCCAAATGTTTGCTTAAAGGAAATATGGGCCCGGGTGGCGATCCGTTAATTTATGTAGAGGCAATTGTTAAGGACAATGTGCTGACCACACCGGGAGGGGTAGTAGATAAGTGTAATTTTAATGGAGTATTTACTAATAATTACGTAAAAGGGAATGATTTTACAGATGCAAATTCTGCCATCAAACTGTATAATTTTAAAGGAAACTATAAAGAAATTCCATTTTCAATTGACACTGCTTTTGTGGTCAATCTGGATAAGCCCATTGCAAGCGGGATTTTTAAATCACAATTTGACATTTCAAAACTAAACAATGTTGTTGGAGACGAAACTTTAAAGTTTGGCAAGGGGACTGCGAATGTTAACCTGGCTTATAGCGCTGATATTGTAAATTTCAAATTAACTAAACCATTGGTTTCCGGATCAATTGATATTAAAAATGCCGATGTAAGTTATGTACCCAGAAAGCTCAGGTTCAATAATACAGCTATTCTGCTTAATTTCACCAACAACGATCTTTTTATTAAAAATATCCGCCTGCAAAGTGGAAAAAGTATTGTCTTTATGGATGGGAGCATCCGCAACTTTTTGAACCTGTATTATACCGCACCGGAAAAGATACTTTTGAACTGGAAGGTACGTAGTCCTGAAATACATTTGGGTGAATTTATTGGTTTTTTAGGCAGCAGAAAACCTGCTCGCGTAGTAAAAAAAAGAAACGCCGGTAAGAGCACTTTTTCGGAAGACCTGAATGAGGTTTTCGAGAAAAGTAATGTTAATATGAATGTAAGCGTTGACAAGGTATATTACAATAAATTTTTAGCTACCAATGCCAATGCAGATCTGCTGCTTTCTGAATTGGGCATTGCCATTAAAAATGTAAGTGTAAGGCACGCTGGTGGCTTACTTAAATTAAATGGAAACATTAGTCAGAAAGGCTCAATTAACAGGTTTACAATAAATACTACACTAAGCAATGTAGACATCAGAAATTTTTTCTATTCCTTTGATAATTTTGGATTAAAAAGCCTTACATCCCAAAATTTAAGAGGTTTTCTGAACTCCAGGACCAATATTTCGGGTGGTATTACTGACCAGGGTAAACTGGTAGCCAACTCTATGAGTGGCAGTGTTATTTTCGACTTAAAGAAAGGTGCCCTGCTGAATTTTGATCCGGTTATTAGTGTAGGCAAATTTGCTTTTCCTTTCAGGGACCTTAATAACATAACGTTCACCAATCTGAATGGCAGATTTGACATTCGCGGACAACAGATTACCATTAATCCTATGCAGATTAATTCCAGCTTGTTAAATATGGATGTTGCCGGTATATATTCCTTTGGCAATGGTACCAATATAGCGGTAGATGTACCACTAAGAAACCCCAAAAAGGATGAAGATATTACAGATAAAGAAGAGAAAAAAGCCAGACGTATGAAAGGGATCGTTCTACATTTGCTGGCTACCGATGGAGAGAACGGCAAAATTAAAATTAAACTGAACAGAAATAGGGAACAAACAAAGTAAAAGGTATATTTGAGCATGTTAATTGCTTAATCAATATAATTAAAACAATATGAAACGTAATGCAACTGCCGTTTGGAATGGCACAATAAAAGAAGGTTCAGGCCACCTTACTACCGGAAGCAAAGTACTTGATCAAACCCAGTATTCTTTTAACAGCAGGTTTGCCGATGGCATTGGTACCAATCCTGAAGAACTTATGGCAGCAGCACATGCCGGATGTTTTACCATGAAGCTGAGTCTTGATTTAACTGAGGCTGGTTTTACCCCTGGATCACTGGAAACAACAGGTACAGTAACCCTTGATAACGGAACAATTACAAGTTCAAACCTGGTATTGAAAGCCAGTATCCCTGGAATAAGTGATGCACAGTTTCAGGAAATTGCTGCAGGAGCAAAAGCTACCTGTCCGGTAAGCAGAGCTTATAGTGTTGATATTACACTTGATGCAAGCTTAGTTTAGTCATATTTTCTACAAATTCCATCAATTATCCTCCTATTATTTCATTGATAGGAGGATTTTTGCCTATTTTCGGGTTTTCATAACAAATTCATAACCCGAACCACAAATGAACAAGCCTATACTCGTTTTGAAATTAGGTACTGCCTCCATCACCACGGCAAAGGGAGAGCTTGATGAACAGGTAGTTGCAGATGTAACCAGGCAAGTTGCAGAGATTGCAAAAGATTACCGGTTGATACTTGTTTCTTCGGGGGCCGTAGCTGCCGGTAAAAAATATATTAAAGATTATAAGGGTAAAATTGCAGAACGTAAAGCAGCTGCTTCTATTGGAAACCCCTTATTACTCAGCACTTACTCCAAACACTTTTTACCTTATCATATCTCTATTGCACAAAGTTTATGTGAAAGGCAGCATTTTTCTAACCGTAGACAGTTTTTACAGTTAAAAGAAACTTATGAGGAATTATGGAAAAATGGCGTAATTCCTATTGCCAATGAAAATGATGTGGTGAGTAGCCTGGAATTGAAATTTTCAGATAATGATGAGCTGGCCACTTTACTTGGCGTTGGTTTTGGGGCTTCTTTAATTTTACTTGGCACCTCTGTTCCTGGCGTTCTGGATAGGGGAGGCAAGGTAATTGATAAAATTAATAGCATTAACAATGATATATTCTCGCTGGCTGACAAGAATAAATCTGATCTTGGTCTGGGTGGGATGATCTCTAAACTAACCTTTGCCCATCTGGCAACAGTGATGGGAATCAAAGTAGTTATATTTGGTGTTCGTACAACTGATGGGATCATCAATGCTGTTCAGGAAAAAACAGGTACAGTTTGTATCCCTAAACAGGGTAACATATCGGCCAGAAACAAATGGCTGGCCAGTGGCAGCCTGGTTACCGGAAGATTAATGGTTGATGATGGTGCCTGTGAAGCAATAAGGAAACGTAAAAGTTTGCTTGCAGTAGGGGTGTTATCCGTTATTGAAAAATTCAGTGATGGCGAGATTTTTGAAATCACTGATGCTCAACAGAATATAGTTGCTGTGGCACGTGCTAAAACCTCGTCCGACACCCTCATTGAAAATTCGAAACAACGTAATCTGGAAATTGCAAATGCCAGTGATATTGTAATATTATAAAAGAAATAATGGAATCTATTCAACAACAATTAATCAATGCAAAAAAAGCTCAGGCTTCTATAGCTTCTTTAAGCGATCAAAGAAAGCAGGACCTGCTGACTAGTTTTGCTGCATCTATTTTGGCACACTCGGCCCAGATTATAGCAGAGAATTTAAAAGATCTGGAAAAGATGTCGGTATCGGATCCCAAAAGGGACCGTTTGTTGTTGAATGAAACCAGGATAGATGAGCTTGCCAGTAGTTTAAAAGATGTGGCAAACCTGGAAGATCCTACCAATAAGATCCTTTCTGAGCGCAGACTCGACAATGGACTGCATGTTCAGAAAAAGACAGTAGCCATTGGAATCGTTGGGGTGATCTATGAATCAAGACCCAATGTTACTGTTGATGTCGCAGCTTTATGTATCAGATCAGGGAATGTTTGTTTATTGCGTGGTGGCCAGGATGCCTATCATACCAATCTGATCATAGTTTCTTTAATACAGCAGATTTTGGAAGAGCAGGGGCTTGATAAAAATATTGTGCAACAATTACCTGCTGATAGAAAATACATTCTTGATATCCTTCAAGCCGAAAAATATATTGATGTAATTATTCCGCGTGGCTCAAATCAACTGATTGAATATGTCCGTAAAAATTCGCTTGTACCGGTTATAGAGACCGGTGCGGGTGTTTGCCATACCTATGTAGAGCAAACGGCTAAACTTAAAGAAGCAGCGGACATAGTTGTTAATGCTAAAGTTTCAAGACCTTCTGTATGTAATGCATTGGATACTATTGTGGTTGACAAACTGGTGGCTAAGGATTTTTTAATACTCGCTGCACCTTTATTATCCAGCTATGATGTAGAGATTTTTGCTGATGAGCATTCTTTTCCCGTGTTAAAGGAATTGAATTACCCTAAATTAAACCTGGCTGCTCCTGAAGATTTTGGCAGGGAATTTTTGGATTTTAAATGCTCTGTAAAGGTTGTTGAAGGTACAGATGAAGCTTTGCAGCATATTGCTGAATTTTCTTCCAAACATTCGGAGGCTATTTTAACAGAAGATCTTTCCAAGGCGGAAAGGTTCCTGAATGAAGTTGATGCGGCAGCTGTTTATCTTAATGCTTCGACAAGATTTACTGACGGACAGGTTTTTGGACTTGGTGCGGAGATAGGGATTTCCACTCAAAAACTGCATGCACGCGGTCCTTTTGCGCTTGAAAAACTCGTTACCGAAAAATGGGTAATCAGGGGCAGTGGACAAATCCGGTAATCTTCTTGTTATCAGCTGAATATACTGTGGGTTAATTCCCCTTATTGGGAAAAAAAAGCACCGGTAAATTTGATGTTACAACATGAAAACGTGTTGTTGCTGTTAAATCAGACTTTTGCATAATGGCCTGAATTTTGAAAATACTTGTATTGGATCCACCACAAATATAAAATACAAGTACTTGAGATCAGATAGCCTACTTAGAATGTTAGAGGTAATAGATGACTATGCGATTCTGTTTTTGGACAGGTATGGGAGTATAGGGAATTGGAATAAAGAAGCTGAGCGAATAAAAGGATATCATGCAGCTGAGGTTATTGGTCATAGTTTCAGTATGTTCTATAGTGAGGAAAGTCGTAGAAACAAATTGCCGGAATTACTTATTGAAGAAGCTAAACTGAAAGGCAGGGCACAGCATGAAGGCTGGCATGTAAGAAAAGGAGAGGAGCTTTTCTGGGGCTTTGTAACCATTTCTACCATATTGGACGACAATGATGTTATAGTTGGTTACTCTTTGTTTGTAAGGGACCTGTCGGCTAAGCGACATCTGGAAAAAACCACAGAGGAATATGCCCGTGAACTTGAAATCAAGAATAAGGAGCTTGAACAGTTTGTATATATCGCTTCCCATGATTTACAGGAGCCGCTCTTAACAGTTAAAAATTTTGTTGAGTTATTTAAGGACGAGTATAAAGATGTATTTGATGATAATGCAAAGCTTTATCTCCAGTTTATAGACAGGTCTACCGAGCGGATGCGGAACCTGATCAAGGGCTTGCTGGATTATTCGAGACTAGGTGGACAACAGAGTAAAACATTGGTAGATTGTAATACCTTAATGGACGGATTACAAAGCGACCTTTTTAGCAGCATATTTGCTACAGGTGCAAAAATTTATTATCAGGATCTGCCAATTGTTTATGGTTACGAAACAGGACTCCGTCAGCTTTTTCAAAATCTGTTGAGTAATGCTTTAAAATTTAAAAAACAAGATGTTGATCCGGAAATTTACATTGCTGTTGTTGGGCATGATAAGTTCTGGCATTTTGAATTTAGGGACAATGGGATAGGAATAGAAGAAAAGTATAAGGAAAAAGTATTTGTAATGTTTCAGCGCCTTCACAATGTAGCAGATTATGAGGGTTATGGCATTGGACTTTCACATTGCAAAAAGATTGTAGAACTACATGGAGGTCAAATCTCGGTTAAATCGGTTTTAGGAGAGGGGAGCACCTTTTGTTTTTCTATCAGGGTATAATAAAGATTAAATGAATTAATAAATGAAAGCACAACTTGTATATTGATGAAAAAATATAAAGACCTTGAATGTGTACTGCTAATTGATGATGATATATCTACAAATTTCATCCATCGCAGGATCGTAGAGAATGCTAAGATCAATGTGGCTGTTAAAGAAATAACATCTGCTAAAGAAGCGCTCGATTATTTAACTTACTCTGGTAAGTACCAGGATTTGGAAAGCAGCCCTAAGGCAGGCATCATCTTTTTGGATATCAACATGCCTGGCATGAATGGCTGGGATTTTATTGCCGAATACAAAAAACTGGATGAAAGACATAAAGCTAGAATTGTAGTAGTTATGCTTACCACATCTCTTAATCCCGATGATGAACTTCATGCAGCCAGGGTAGAAGAAATTGCTACTTATTTACACAAGCCCCTAAATTTAGAAGCCTTTTCGACAATTGCGAATACATATTTTGAAGAGATTAAAGAAAATTGATTTAGAGGTTTATTAAACCTCTAAATCAATCATTACTGCTTTAATCTTATGGCCAAGCCTGGCCTCTGTTTCCTTAAAATCTTGTTTACTGGCCAGTGGCGCATTTACACTGCAGTAAAATTTGATCTTGGGTTCGGTTCCCGAAGGCCTTGCCGAAACAATGCTGCCATCTTCGGTAATGAACTGGAGTACGTCTGATTTAGGTAATTCCAGCTCAGTTCTTATTCCAGATTCCAGGTCTGTCTCTACGCCGAGTTCATAATCCTTTAAGGTTTTTATTTTAGACCCACCAAGTGTAGCCGGAGGGTTATTCCTGAATTTTTCCATCATGGCTTTAATGTCTTCAGCCCCGGTTTTGCCCTTTTTTGTGATGGATACCAATTCTTCCTTATATAAGCCATATGTTACATACATATTTAATAAGGCGTCATACAGGCTGCTGCCTTTATCTTTATAAAAAGCAGTCATTTCAGCTATAAATGCGCAGGAGACAACCGCATCTTTATCTCTTACCAAATCGCCGATCAAATAACCATAACTCTCTTCGCCACCAACTATAAAAGTTTGTTTCCCTTCCAGATTGGTCATGATCTGTCCAATCCATTTAAACCCAGTCAGCGTGTTGTAATAGGTAACATTTTTAGCTTTAGCAATAGCCTCTATTAAATTAGTAGTTACAATAGTTTTAACAATGTATTCATTACCGCTTAGTTTTCCTTTTTCCTGCCAGGCGGTTAAAAGGTAATTGATCAGTAGGCTGCCGGTTTGATTTCCATTCAACAATACAAATTCTCCGTCATTATCCTTTACGGCAATTCCAACCCTATCGGCATCCGGATCAGTAGCCAATACAAGATCTGCATCAATTTCAGCAGCCTTTTTTAAAGCAAGGCTTAAAGCTTCTTTTTCTTCCGGATTAGGATACACTACGGTTGGAAAATTTCCGTCTGGTTTACTTTGTTCTTCCACGATAGTTACATTCGTAAAACCAAACTGTTCCAAAGCTTTGGGAACTAAGGTAATCCCTGTTCCATGAATAGGAGAATATACTATTTTCAGATCTTTCTGGCGTGATATTGCTTCCGGAGAAACGGATAATGCAGTTATCTTATCCAGATACAGCTGATCTATCTCTAATCCGATCAATTCGATATTACTGTCTACACGTTCAAATTTAACAGCGTCAATACTGCTGATCTTTGCTACTTCATCCATTACCATTTTGTCATCCGGTGCGGTAAATTGTCCGCCGTCGGCCCCATAGGCTTTATAACCATTATATTCCTTAGGATTATGAGAGGCCGTAAGCATTACCCCACTTTTACATCCCAGCTGTCTGATCGCAAAAGACAATTCGGGTGTAGGCCTTAAAGCAGAAAAGAAGTAAACATGTATGCCATTTGCCGAAAATACATCTGCAGTAATCTTTGCAAAATAGTCAGAATTATTTCTGCTGTCGTGTGCAATGGCCACTTTAATTTTCTCTCCGGGATATTTTGTATTCAGGTAATTGGCCAGACCCTGGGTTGCAGTCCCTATGGTATATTTATTGATCCTGTTAGAACCAGCACCCATAATCCCCCTTAATCCTCCAGTACCGAATTCAAGATTGCGGTAAAATGAATCTGTAAGTTCAGTATAAGCTTCCTGGTCTAAAAGACCTTGTATTTCATCTTTAGTTTTTTGATCGTAATTGCCATTAAGCCATTCTTTTATGGTTGCCTGGGTAGTTTGTTCTAATTGCATATTTACTTATGGGGTTGTATTGTTATCCGTTATACAAATCAACTTATGAACTGCCAGGTATTGAAAACCATAACAGTTGTTGATTTTCCAAATTTTATTTTGTCTATTTTGCCTTTATTAGGCATGATTTATTTAAATTCACGCCCGATTACAAGTATATAACCATTTTGGTTAAAATAAAATACCTGGAGCAAATAAATATAGCTATTTACATAGCTTTTTAACCTTAAAAAATTAAATAAACCCAAAACGAGGCAATCTGACTTTGTCAGTAATTGCACCACAACAATTAACAACAACAAAACAAATTATGAAAGTATTAAAGTTTGGAGGCACTTCTGTAGGAAGCCCTGAGCGCATGAAAAAATTGCTGGATATCATTGATCCTGCAGAAGAACAAATTGTCGTGTTATCGGCTGTGTCTGGTACCACCAATAGTTTAGTGGAAATTTCAGCCAAACTTTTAAAGGAGGATAAACAGGAGGCGTTAAACTTAATTAACGCATTACATCAAAAATATAATGAGTTTGTAATTGAACTTTTAGCAGATGGTGAATATCGTGAACAGGGACAGGAAGTAGTAGATTATCATTTCAGCTTCTTAAGTTCACTGACCAATGATATTTTTACTACTGTTGAAGAGAAAGTCGTACTTGCACAGGGTGAACTGTTGTCGACCACCTTATATCACATTTATTTAAAATCCATTGGCGTACCTTCTGTATTGCTGCCCGCATTGGATTTTATGAAAATTGATGAGGACAACGAGCCTGATGTCCCTTTTTCTACTAAGCAATTGCAACCCCTGTTAGCACAACATACCGGCAATAAGCTCTTCATTACTCAAGGTTTTATCTGCCGGAACAGCTTTGGCGAAGTTGATAACCTGCGCCGCGGTGGAAGCGATTATACGGCTTCGCTAATTGGTGCAGCAATTAAAGCTGAGGAGGTACAGATCTGGACAGACATTGATGGGATGCACAATAATGATCCAAGGATTGTAAAAGGTACTAAACCTATAGCACACTTGTCTTTCGATGAAGCTGCCGAACTGGCCTATTTTGGTGCAAAGATACTGCATCCACAATCTGTTTTTCCTGCACAGAAATATAAAATTCCGGTAAGACTGTTAAATACAATGGAACCAAAAGCTGCGGGAACATTGATTTCTACCGAAAGTGAGAAAGGAAAAATCAAATCCATTGCTGCAAAGGACGGGATTACAGCAATTAAGATACAGTCGAGCCGCATGCTCCTGGCCTATGGATTTTTAAGGCGGGTATTTGAAATTTTTGAAAGGTACAAAACACCAATTGACATGATCACTACTTCTGAAGTAGCGGTTTCATTAACAGTTGATTATACAGACAACCTGGAAAAAATCGTAGAAGAACTGCATGCTTTTGGAACAGTAGAAATTGACAGCGATCAATCTATTGTTTGTGTGGTTGGCGATTTTAGTGCAGAAAAACATGGTTATGCAGCCCGTGTACTGGATGCCATAAAGCATATTCCATTAAGGATGATCTCATATGGTGGAAGTAATTATAACATTTCATTGCTAATCAGTACTGCAGACAAAACGGAAGCTTTAAAAAGTTTGCACAACAGATTGTTTGAATAAGACAGAAGTTTAAAATTATCTTCTTTTTATCCAGACGAGGATACCAATCGCAATAAAAATGAGTACAATGAAGAACCTGATCCTTCTGTTGTACTCTTTTTTATTGATTTTATGATTTTTGAGATCAATATAATTACCAATATAAATCAGGCCCAGTACAACAATAAAAAATATAACAAGAAATTTAAACATTATGTTTTCTAATAAAGATATATCACGTTTCGCAAATTTAGAAACACCGTTCTATTATTACGACCTTAACCTGTTGCAAAATACGTTAAATGCATGCGCAAATGCTGCTAAGTTATACAATTTTCATGTGCACTATGCCTTAAAAGCGAACTTCAATCCAGCGGTACTGAAAAAAGTAAAGGCAATTGGCTTTGGTGCTGATTGCGTGAGTGGAGGGGAAGTGAACAGGGCTATTGAAACAGGCTTTAATCCTAAACAAGTGGTTTTTGCAGGTGTGGGTAAATCTGATAAAGAAATTAATTTGGCATTGGACCAGGATATATTTTGTTTTAATGTAGAATCTGTTCAGGAACTTGAAGTGATCAATGAACTGGCTGGCAAAAAAGGCAAAATAGCGAAAATTGCTATACGTATCAATCCGAATGTTGATGCCCATACCCATCACAACATTACTACTGGTCTGGACGAAAATAAGTTTGGTGTAAATTCCTGGGATCTTCCGAAATGTGTAGAGACCTTAAAGGTATCTGAACACCTTGAGTTCTTAGGCATACATTTCCACATCGGGTCGCAGATTACTAATCTTGATGTATATAAAAACTTATGCGTAAGGGTTAATGAATTTGCGATATGGTTTGAAGAGCGCGGTTTTAATGTAAAAATATTAAACGTGGGTGGGGGCTTAGGTATTGACTATCATAATCCGGAGCAGCAGATTCCTGATTTCGATGCTTATTTTAAGATCTTCTCAGAATTTCTTGAGGTTAAGGCTGGCCAGGAAGTTCATTTTGAGCTGGGCAGGGCTTTAGTAGGGCAATGTGCCTCACTGATCAGCAGGGTTTTATATATAAAAAATGGTAAAAAGAAAAATTTTGTAGTGCTGGATGCAGGTATGACAGAGTTGATGCGCCCAGCCTTATATCAAGCTTACCACAAAATCGAGAACCTTAGTCGTGGGAATCAAACAACATTAAAATATGATATAGTGGGACCAATATGTGAAAGTACAGACTGTTTTGGTAAAGAAGTAGAACAGCCCGAAAGTTTCAGGGGAGATCTTTATGCCATCAGAAGTGCAGGAGCATACGGAGAAGTAATGGCATCAAAGTACAACCTGAGAGATGAGATCAGGTCTGTTTACAGTGAAGAAGCATAATTCGAATTAAGTAAATAATCCATAGGGTCAATATTCCTAAATTGTATTTATACAATTTAGGATATTAATTTATTCTTCAAAAAAATCAAGTAAACCACCCAGATAATATTCAGTTATACCAGCTGTAAAATCATCATAATCTGCATCAGGAATATTCGTCTGTATAAATTCAAGGGAAGTGCCCTTTTTGTCCTCATGCAGTTTAATCGTAACAATAGATGGTTCAGTATTCTCGCCAAAATACCATTGCTGTACAATTTTTTTCCCATAATCAAATTCCAGGTTCCTACCTACAATATCACCCTCCCAAAATGAGAATTCGGTACCGGCTTCTTCCTTAAATTCAACTTCGGCACCCGTCCATAACTGTATGCTTTGGGCCTTGGTCAAAGCCCAGTAAACTTCTTCCGGAGAGGCGGGCAGGTCATAATATTTTTTAAATGTCTTCATAATTTTTAATATTTTCAGGGCTGTCTAATAGTTCTGCAGACGCGGGGTAATCAATTTCCTTCTTTTGTACAGCCATTTTTTTATCGTAATGTTTTGCCAGAGCGGCCTGCCACTCAACAGCCGGGTAAGTATACACGAAAGTTTCTTTAACCCTTTCCGATTTTGCAACATACCAGAGCCATGCGCCACTGTAAAGCAAAGATATCACTGTTGTTGGGATTTCAATTACATTGATCAAAGGCTGCCCGGTTAAGGAACGGACATAGATAGCAGCAACATTATCACCAATCAGAAAAGCAATCAGGCAAAGCGAAAAAATGATGAACAGCGCCGGGAAACTTTCCCTTTTCTTAAAAAACAGGAATATCAGTAATACACCAAAACCAATTAACAAGGCAAATGCTGCTATTTCCACTAAATAAACCAGTTTTATAATATATTGGCCCGGACTCTTCAGCGTGGCCAGTCCGGCCCATCCACTCATGCTAAACAAACCCGATCGTATGGCATCGCTAATCAGCACCAGGGGTTGTAATACAATTCTGATGGCCAGTAATACAAGCCATCCACCGATTGGCCGGGCATATTCCAGGCGTTCAAGATCAAAATCTCCGCTTTTAAAGTATAAACGGTAACAGAAAAAAGCAGTAGCAGCCATTGCCGCTATAAACATCCAAAGCGTATAGGGATTGATGGTATTTTCTCCGGCCGTCCCGCGATTGATATAGTAAGTTAAATAGTCTTGTATCTTCCCTTTATCCTTCACATAATCCTTCACTTTTGAACCATCAATAAAGGCGCTCATGTTGCGAAAAGTGTAGTTAAATGTAATGGTTTTTCCCCGCTGAAACCTGTACAGTTCGAAATAATAATCATCATTCTCTACCTTAACAGATTCAGTACCAAAATTAAACAGATAAGGCATATTTACCGTAATCACCTGTTCAACATTAACCGGATTTTTAAGCGATAGGGGAGCCAATCTGTTTTTAGCAGTAATGTCCCTCATTTCTGAGCTGATCAAATCGCCAAAGAAGGACAAATACTTTTCTGCAGTTTTTTTATCTTCTGCCCAAATGTTGCTGATTTCATAATGCTCTAAAACTTCCAGTGTATTGCTTTCTTCATTATCGGTGACCTTAATCGGCTCTTTTAGTTCAATGTCCGGGTAATATTTACCATAATACTCCAGGTAAGTCTTTTCTATTCCATCAGTGCCTGAGCCTGCAATTTCGCTGCGGATGTTATCTGCATAATTATCGGTATAAGTACTTTTAATAGTGAGGAAAGATTTACTGTCGGGAATGGTGTCTGCAACATCAAACCGGAGTTCAGAGACCAGCTTGCCTGTTGGGATGCTGATGACTGGCTCCAATGTGCTAACCCCTTTTTTAATGACCAGTGCATCTCCGTAATTGGGAAAATAAAAATTGTCAAATGTACCTCTCTGGTAGGCTATTGTGGGATCAACCCATGTTTTATTGTTGTTATGTTCAATAACTGCTACTACGTGATTAAATACGAATGGACTGGGCAGGTAGTCCTTAGTTTTTATAGTAGAGTAGGTGTCTACATAAGCCATATAGGCAGCAATATTTTTTGCTTTAAGCAAATATACCAGCAACAAGGATTTGTCTTTACAATCGCCATAACGTTGCTTAAGTACCTTTTCCGGAGAATTGGGCCGATGTGAATATATCCCCATTTCAATTCCCATATACCTGATCTCGTCCTGTACAAACCTGATTGCATTTTCGATGTACTTAACCTGGTTGCCGCCAGCTTTTTCATGCAGTTCCTTAACTTTTTTATTGAGCAACGGAGTTTCAATATCCTTATAATCGTTTACGGCAAGCCCCCAGTTTACCACTTCATTCCAGCTTTTGTATTCTGTAAGCTGGGTTCTTTTTAAAGGATTGTACCAACTGGGTTCAAAATCGGTAACGCGATGTGTTTTAGTTAGTTTATGCTCCCATTCATATACTTTTAATCCATCACGTTCGGTTATCCTCGGCTGATCGTTGAAATTAAAGTTTTTGAGGCTTAAGGATCTGTTTTTATTGATGATAATATTGGTATAGGTGTGCCCTATACTGCTCGATCCTTCAAAATAGAACAGTGAAGCAAACTTATCACCAAATATCGGATTGGTACCTTTAATGCTATATGAAAATTCAATCCGATCCCCTTTTCTTACATCATCCAGCAGTAAAAAAGCATCATAGGTTCCACTGTAAATAAATTTTGAAAGGTCTTTTTCATTTTGCAGCACCTTAAATTTATTACCCTGTAAACGGTCTGAAGACTTATCGCCACGCCACAGTGTGATGTTATGAAAAATCAGTTTTTGAAAACTAGGATCATAAGTAACAGAGATCTGAGAACCATTCTGTACTCCGGCATCTGAAACGATCTCCCTGATGACATGCACATATTCTTCCTGAAGTTCAGCATGGTTCTGGTTTTCGTAAACAGCTAGAAAATAACCATCAGAAATATCTTTTGCAGCCGGTTTGAAGCCCTGGTTGTTTCGTTTAACAATCCAGGACGGATCTTTTTTATTTATATAAAAATTCTTGTCCTGTCCGTATGCAGCGCTTATAATTGATATAAGAACTGCTGTGAAAAGCATTTTTCTGAATAACACCTGTAATGTAAGTGCTAAGAACGTTTGAGCTGGCATAATTAGATAAGTGTTGAGCGGCAATAATTTAGTTATTATTTAAATGCATTAATCCCGGTTACATCCATGCCTGTGATTAACAGATGGATATCATGTGTACCTTCGTAGGTAACTACAGACTCAAGGTTCATCATATGGCGCATAATAGCATATTCTCCGGTTATGCCCATGCCACCAAGCATTTGTCTTGCATTTCTCGCTATATCCAGCGCAACCTCTACGCTATTTCTTTTTGCCATTGATATTTGTTCCGGTGTTGCCCTGTTCTCACTCTTAAGAACCCCTAAACGCCATACCAGTAACTGGGCTTTTGTAATCTCTGTAATCATTTCAGCCAGTTTTTTTTGCTGTAACTGAAAGCCGCCTATGGGTTTGCCAAATTGCTCACGTTGTTTGGCATAGCGCAATGCCGTATCATAACAGTCCATCGCCGCACCCAAAGCTCCCCATGCTATTCCATAACGTGCCTGGTTCAAACAACCCAAGGGACCTTTCAGGCCTGTAACATCAGGAAAAATATTTGCTTTAGGAACCTTCACATTGTCAAATACCAGTTCGCCGGTAGCTGAAGCCCTTAAACTCCATTTGTTATGCGTTTCAGGAGTAGTAAAACCTTCCATTCCACGTTCTACTACCATCCCTCTAATTTTACCCGACTCGTCCTTTGCCCAAACTACTGCTATATCCGCAAATGGTGCATTAGAAATCCACATTTTTGCGCCATTTAACAAATAATGATCTCCTTTGTCCTTAATATTGCTGACCATACCACTTGGGTTCGATCCGTGATCTGGCTCTGTTAAGCCAAAACAGCCCATTAGTTCACCTGTGGCCAGCTTAGGCAAATATTTTTTCCGCTGTTCTTCCGTTCCATAAGTATAAATGGGGTACATTACCAAGGATCCCTGTACAGAAGCTGTAGACCGGATTCCGGAATCACCACGTTCAATTTCCTGCATTAAAATTCCATAGGCTGTATAATCAAGCCCCGCGCCACCATATTCAACAGGAATGGTAGGGCCGAAGGCACCTATTTCACCGAGCCCTTTTATAAGATGTTTTGGAAATTCGGCCTTTTGTGCATAATCCTCGATAATTGGACTGACTTCTTTTTTCACCCATTCTCTGGTAACAGAACGGATCAGTTTATGCTCTTCAGATAATAATTCGTCCAGTAGGTAATAATCTGGTGCTTCGTAAAGATCTTTCCTGGCTGATTTATTCATTGTTTACACTATATTTGGATTAGCAATCGGCTGTATACCCAAAGGTAATAATTTAAGGGTACGGCCGGTTAAAACCGAACAAAAAATTATCTTTTCTAATGCCAGACCATTCCAATTTCATTCAGACAGTTGCTTTAAAAGATGTAAAATGTTTTGCTTTTCATGGCTACTACCCCGAAGAACAGTTAACAGGGATCTATTTTTTAACAGATATTGTGGTCGAATTCGTTCCTTATGGCGATACTGAAAATTTGCAGCACACGGTAAACTATGAAACCCTGAACAACATCATTCTGGAACAAATGGAACAAACCCAGAAAATGCTTGAAACAGTGATCAGAAACATTATAGACCGTACCATTGCAGTTTATCCTTTCATTTTAACAGCAACCGTAGGTATTCGAAAATTGCATCCGCCTATGCCCGGAGATATAGGGCATTCTTTTGTGCAGCTGAAATACACAGCACCTGTATAAATAGGGATTATACCTCTAACTGCTCAAAAGAGATCATTCTGTCTCTTTCATCCTGCGGAATAGGAAAGGAACTTCTGCTGGTATAGTCAAAAGCCACACAGGTTGTTTTACCTTTATTGCAAACCTCTTCTTTACCATGAACCAGTTTTACCAGTAAATATTCCAGGTCGAAACTGCTTTTTCCAATTCTGGACGTACGTACATACATACTGATCTTGTCATCCATAAACACGGGTAAAATATAATCAAGTGAGGCCTGGGCAATCACCACTCCAGTTTTTTTCCAATCCCATTGTATTGCATGGTTCCAGTATTTAGCCCGGGCAATTTCCATGTAAGTAAAATACACAGCATTGTTTACATGGCCCATCATATCAAAATCCGCAAAACGGGTCTCTATCACAGTTTTATACTTAAAACTGTCTAAAGTATTGATGATGTCTGTCTTTTTGTCTTGTTTTTTACTTCTGTTGCGCCAAAATGTCTTAAAAATCATAAAAAAAAGGGTTGGTATAAGAGTTGAACAAAGGGTTAGTATACAAATTAGTAAAAAATAAAAAACTTAAAATAGGAGAAAATAACAATGACACTAGTAAAATTTAACAACAGAACCAGAAACACTGCACCATACTTTAACAATGTTTTCGACTCATTGTTTAGTGAAGCGTTAAATAAAAACTTAACTATAAATAAAGTACCTGGTGTAAATATCTTAGAATCAGAAACCGATTATAAAATTGAATTGGCTGCACCTGGTCTCACTAAAGAGGATTTTCAGATCAACTTGAAAAAAGATACCCTTTCGGTTTGGGCCGAGAAAAAAACAACCGAAACTGAAGAGAAAAAAGATTACACCAGAAAAGAATTTGACTATTACTCTTTCGCCAGATCCTTTGTACTGCCTGAAAGTGTAGATGGTGAAAAAATTGCGGCTGAATATGTAAATGGCATCTTAAACATTACTATAGGTAAAAAAGATGACTCTGCATCAGCTACTAAAGAAATAAAGGTTTCATAATTGGTTAGTTTGTTTAAGGTGATAAGGGCACGTCGTAAGACTGCCCTTATTTTTTTAATTATTCCTTCAGTTCTTTAAGGTCGTTTTTATTCAACCATCCCTTCGTAATCTGACCATCTTTATTGGTATGGGTAACATAAATAAAACCATTTTGCTCATCTATCACATTAAATTTGGCATTGTTCCATAGGCCCAATACACCATTTCTTGGCGAATCTCCACTCGCTGCCTCATAAAAATATACTGTTCCTTTTGGCAACTGGTATTTTTTTCCGCTGCTTACAATCACAGGGTCTTTATTTTCTTTGGCTTGGGCATCTGCCTGTGCACGTTTGGCGGCAGCTGCCATCTGGGCTTCATATTCTTTTTTTAAACTGTCTATTTCAGCTTTCTGGGCTACAGTATCAATCACTACCGGATGAACCTGGGCGGTATCATGCCGGATCACCGGTTCAACACTAGTGGTGTCTGCAGGAACATTACTTAAAGAATCTGTTGTCACCTGTTTAATGCTGTTATTGTCTTTAAGAAATAGACCATAAACCGAAAGCATCCCCAATATGACCATGGATAAGATCATGATTGCAAATACGGGCCTTGACAGGCTCACTTCACCTGGTACAGCCTCTACAAACGTAACTTCCTTTTGTTTTACCGGAAGCTGACTGGATATAACTTCCACACCCTCTACCAATTCTTCACCACGGTGCATAATTACATCCAGTAAAGCAGTGCCATTGGCGTACCGTTTTTCGGGATTCTTTTCCAGACATCTTTTGATGACCTCCAGCAACCATTGCGGAACATACATTTCTTTTTTCTTCTTTTCCATGTCCCAGCTCTCAGGAAGATGATTTCTGCGCAGTGCAAGAATATCTGGGACCGGAATTTCAATATGTGCCAGCATCACCTGGTTACGCGAGCTTTCATTTTTATTGATCAGCGGAAAAGGTACTGTTCCGGCAAGCAACTCATATAGTATAATGCCATAACTATATACATCTGTCTGAAAAAACACTTCACCATCGTGTTGTTCTGGTGCCATAAATTCAACCGCGCCCGCATGGCGCAAGCTTGTACGGCGCTGCTCATCAGACATAATGGCCAGACCAAAATCAAGCAGGACATAATTGCCCGTATCTGTATTAAATTTTACATTATTGCTTTTAATATCGCCGTGCTTAATGCCAACACGGTGACAGTGGGCAAGGGCATTGGCCAATTGCTCTGCAAGTTTAATGACCTCGGCAACAGTAAATATAGGGGCATTAGGCGGCATTAAAAGCTTTTCCAGGTCTGGCCCCTCAATGTATTCCATTTCTATAAAAGGGAAAGAACCACTTTCAGTAAGGCCCGACCCCAGTATTTTTACTACATTAGGGTTGGGTATTTCATTTACCTTTTTCAGTTTTTCTACTTCATTTTTAAACTTAAGGAAATTCTTGTCATCTTCACTTTCCGTATGAATGGGGGTGGGCATAATTTTCACTGCCGTGATGATTGTTCCAACCCTTTTGCCTTTATATACAGAACCCTGTCCACCCGTGCTTAAGGCACCAAGATTTTCTAATCCTTCTGTTATTGTAAAAACTTTACTCATTATGCTATTATTGATTATAATCTATGTTAAGATAACTAAATTCCAAGACTGCAAGTTCACCCAATATGATCTGATCACCCTCCTGTAACACATGCCCAAGTTCGGTAACATTTAATTTTACGGGGTTATGCTCACCCACAGATCTGATTTTTACTTTGTTTCTTGGAGGAATTCCACCTTCATCAGCAAATAGCAGGAACGAAGCTGTATCAGCATCCCATACAATATGGGCGTGCTGCCTGCTGATAAATTTATTGGCCTCATTTTTACTGTCATCAGGAAAGGCAATCTGATTGATCCTGAAAAATCCATCACTTACCTGCACCTTATGTTCTCTTCCAATATTTATTTTGCCACTATCTGCAGTAATCTTATATTCCTTTTTTTCAGATTCTCCATTTAAAGTACGGATATAAGCAATTTGTGACCTGAGCGTTACCTGATGTTCCGGGGTTTTGATATGAAGTGCCGCACTTAGATTTGCCAGTTTTATGGTATCAGCAGGCAACTCTTCTATAAACGTGATCTGCATACTCCAGGTTTCTGGAAAATCTATAGCAAAATCATCAGCTATCCGCTGGATCTCATTTCTAAAGCGATCTTCATCTTCTGTAAAAACAGCTGATTCATACCGGTGTTTTTCCTCCGGCTTACAGGCAATAAATAAGGTCAGGCCTTTAATATGCTTCCCTTCACCACCCTCCAGTTTTTGAAGCTCACGTTTTATAGCAGTCAGCAGTATTTCCCTGATAGCCTTAACATCTTGCGGTGGTTCCTGATTACTTTTGTTAAATAAATTAAACATACAGCTGTTATTTTTTTATTTTCTCTTTTTCTTTCCCGACATAACCCAGTTTCAGCAGTGCAGGCACTACATGCTGTCCGGCAAGCTTCACAGCTTTACTTGACCCACGGGTAGATTCTATTCTGATACAGACTACAATATGACCTTTCCCATTTGCTTTGGGTACAAAAAAAGTATACCAGCCATCGTTTATCTTCTCATCTTTCCATATCCTTTCCGGAGTTCCCGTTTTTCCAGCTACTTTTAAGCCCAGCGTATAGGTCTTATTTTCACTCTGCTTTAGCATATAACGGCTAATTGAATCTGCGTATTCTGGGTTGCCGGCAATGCGAATAAATGGTTTAACTGATGTTGCTGAATCACTGATTTTTAGTACGTAACGATTGGGAACCAACTGCCCTTTATTGGCCACACCAGCAACCATGCGTGCCACTGCAGCAGGGGTAGCAATTAACTCTCCCTGTCCCCAGGCCATTCCTGATATACCTTTGGCCCGTGTACGACGGATTCTGGAAGGATCATATTTTGGTTTGGTATTAAATTCTGTACGTTCCCATAATGCTCTCCATTTATCCTCCTGTTTCATATTGCTGGTATCCCTGCCATAATAATAACCACCAACACCTCTTAAAAACATACCGGTCTTCAAATACAGATCTGCCATTTCATTCTGCAGGTGTTCCTCATTGGCCAATTTAATAAAATAAACGTTATTCGATTTAACCAAAGCCCGTTCCAGGTTAATTCTACCGGTTTCATCAGGTTCAATGCCTTTGGTACGGATGCGCTCGGCTGCAGTTACTGTAAAAACCCTTTTGGCCGCATTTGGCCCTAACTTGTTAAATGCAGCCATAGCAGTAAGCACCTTAGCGGTTGACCCTGGTGGGGTAGCCGTTGTAAAACCCAGGTCGGCAGTGGTATACCAGCCAGCCAGTTTATTCTGTTCCGTGGTCGACATGTTCAGCAGTTCCCAGTTATTAATCTGAGGAAGGGGATACACCGCAGAAGCCAATACATCACCGGTAATATCCTCCATAATTACTACCGATACACGGCTGTTGTTAACTGCAGTATCTTGTGCAATGGTATTTTGGATGGTTGTCTGCAAAGATGCATCCAGGGTTAATTTTACGTTTCTGTTTCTCTTTTTAAACTCTTCTACTTCAGCACTGTTAATGCCTGTGAGCAAAAGTGGTGCTAAAGCAGAATAATCTCTTTTACTTACTGTCATTTCCTTAACACCTCTTGGCAGAAACCTGTTTTCCTGGTATTTATTTGCATGTGTGTTAAATGACAGCACAGGAGTGTGGAAGCCCCTTAACTCTGCTGCATGCTCATATTCTGCAAAATAACCATTGGTGCTGCCATTAAAAATCCCGGTATTGTTGTCGCCAACCCAAAAAAACATTTGTGCTTCAAAAGGATAATAACGGTCTACCCGTTTATGTTCAGCAGAATCAAGGTTATAACTGATACCTGATTCTTTTAACAACAGCAGTTGTCTTCTAATGTTTTCCGGTTTGCTCGTGGCCAGAATACGTCCGTTTCTATCGTATAAATCACCTGCTGCAAGTTTATTCATCAGAATAGGAATTCTTGGATTATAGCTGAACATACGTGAACCGCTACGGTCGGCCACCAACGCCGGTTGCACCACCCATTTTTTATTGTGGATAATATAGTTGGATACGGTCATGGTGAGCAATAATATGGCTACACTTGCAGCAAGTAAGGCAGGAACAAGGTTTTTATCCTGCTGTTTGGTCATATAGGCCATTTGAACATCCGAACCCCTGACCATTGAAACGGAGAGCAAAAAGCCCGCTGCAAGCATATTTGCTACCAGAGAGGAGCCGCCGTAACTTACAAAAGGCAAAGCAACACCTGATAAAGGTAAAGCTCCGGTAGAGCCGCCAGCAATCAATAAAAACTGTATAAAAAGACTTATTCCTACACCGGCCGACATATAAAACAGGAAAGGCATACCCGTTTGCCGGCCTATTATAATAGCGCGGTGTAAAAAGATCAGGAACAATACAAAAATGGCTACAATACCTGCCCAACCAAATTCTTCGCCTATAGCTGGCAATATCATATCAGTATGCGCTTCAGGAATGGTTTTGGCAAAACCTTGGCCAACACCCTGACCGCTGATGCCACCGCTGGCCATGGCCCAGATGCCATTGGCAACCTGATCACCACCATAAACCTCATTGTTCCAGGGATCCTGCCAGATAGATTTACGTTCTGTTAGTCTGTTTACCGGTCCTGGAATCAGTTTGGCGAGGAAAGGCACCTGATCGATCAGCAGGAAAGCCGCCATGACCATGATGATCATTATAGCAGATTCACTGGTTTTTTTATTGACCACCATAACTACCGATACCAGCACAGCTGTAACCAGTGTCGCTATCCAGATGTTCAGGAACCAGGCGCTGAATACGTAAATGATTATAGCCGTTAGCATCATCATAAAATCGCCCCGCGAAAAGGAGAACAGGATGATAAAGGTAAAGCATACTACCATTGCCGGGCCAAGGTCGCCCAGTACAAGGTACATCAGTATAGCCATTACCATAGCCACCAGCGCAAAAGAGAAGAAGAACCATCTTTTGTGCCAGCTACTGTATTCGGTAATAAACCGTTCATTAGAGGCAAAAAAGCCTGCTAAAAACAAAACAATGGCATATTTTACAATTTCGCTGGGCTGTATCCCAAATAGGTTTACCTTTACACCACTGCCTTCAGGCCCTGTGCCAAATACAATAGTGAAGGCCAGCAGACATAAAGCAACAAAAGCCCATTGCCAGCCGTTGGCCTTGCTAAAAGCATTGTTTACGACAAACATACGGTACCAGCGCGAATCCACATTGAATTTGCGCAGCTTTAAAGAAAGCAGGATACAGATACCTATAATACCCATACCAAAGAAAATAAGACTGTCTTTAGCCAAAAACCTATCGCGCAAAGGATCCTGTAAACTCAGTAAGGTCAGAAAAGAGATACCAGTCATTAGCATAACTATAGGCAATATCAGCTGATCTGCCTGCGGATATTTAAGGCTCATTAAAAAATGAACCAGGAAAAATCCTGCAAAAAAACTAAGCACAATGATCCAATACCATTGGTTATACACTTCAGGGGTACGTACAATTAGCGATTTTTCTTTTTTAAGGATCTTAAAGTCGCGCGTAGAAAACAGTTTAATACTGTGTGGCGATTGCCTGAAATTAAAACTTGCCGATTTATCCAGCTCCTGTAGTCCTTGCGAGCGGCCAAACTGGAAACCTGGTTTTAAAGGCAATACCCCATAAGCTTTATGATCCGGGAGATGAAGAAAACTATAATTTCCATTGGCATCTGTCCGCAGATAAGCAATAAAATCATTGACCACCTCATCTTCTGTATAAGCAGTATCTTGTGGTAAAATCATTTGCAGCCTAACCAATACCCCGGCTACTGCTTTACCTGCTGTATCTGTAATTTTTCCACTTATGTCATAATTGCCTTTGCCAAAATCCTTTTGAGCAGGCAATTGTTGAGGCTTTCGCTGTTCCTGCTTGTAAACTAAAGAATCAGCACCAGTAAAGCCAAGCAATAAACGTGAAGTAATAATCCTTTGTTTAAAATTCTTACCGCCTTTATTAAAAGCCTCATCTGCTGCAACGAAAAACTTGCGTTTATTTAGTTCTCCGATGTTATCAACCGGTTCTTTATGCAGTAAAAAGCTTTTGCTTACAATATCTTCAACCAGGTTAATATCTTTTTTATCTTCAAAATAATAACCTTTTATAAGCAGGGCTCTAATCTTTGCGCCTGGTGCTTTATCGTTCAGGTTTACCATGGTCCCATCACTAAGCCGCTTATGTACATCAGCAAAACTGTGCTGTTGCGTATAAAATAATGTCAAAAACAAAGTACCCAATACCAGTGTAACGAGCAGTAAAAAAATACGCTCAGCCTTTCTGCCAGGATTTGTTTTTGTTTGCATGCTCATATTAAGGGGTTGACCTGTTGGTTAAAGAATCTGTTTTTATAAACTTCACATCTTTAAGCAGTACACCTTTTTTCTGCAATGCAGTAATGTTTTTGAAATTTTCAAACGTAAAATTCTCAAGAAGTGTGCTTTTGTTGGCTGCTGCAATAAAAAATGGCTGGCCATTGTATCCACTATCGCTTTTAAGTACAATAGTGCCTTCTGCTTTTAAATAAAGACTATCCCTGGTAATGGAAATGGGTTTAGAGATCACTATTGGCGATTTAAAAACAGAATCGTTCAGTATCAGTATATTTCCCTTCAGCTTATTTAAAGTATCCTGCAATTTAAACTCAGCAGTCTGCTCAACCTGTTGCGCATTATCAACAGGTATAAACTGATCAGTATTGTCAGTATTTTTTCTCAAAATAAAATAAGCTATTGCAACCAACACAATTAAACCAAAAACCATTAGCCATACATTCATTCTCTTAGTTGGGTTCAATTTTGCCGGGAGCTGATCTGTGGTGGCCAGATGTTGTTCATTTTCTACCCTATCTAATGTGGCTTCTTGCACTGCATGCAGGTTTTTCTTTTTCTTAAGCCGGGTAATGGGTCTGGTGGCTTCGTGGGCATAAGATTCCTTATTGTTTTTTACCAGAACAACTGTAATGTTATCTTTTCCACCATTGAGGTTTGCTGTGTTTACGAGTTCATTTCCTTTTTGTTCCAGCGTACCTTCCTTAACCAGGATATTGGTGATACCCTGCTTATTCACCATGTCCGACAAACCATCACTGCATAGCAGGATCGTATCGCCAGGCAAAAAGGGGGAGTGTCCTGTCTCAATGTAATCTTCCTGCACACCTATGTTGCCGGTAAAGCCCAGGGCCTTATTGATCTCATTTCTTTTAGGATGGCTCATGGCCTGTTCCTCTGTCAGGCGGCCAGAATCTTCCATGAACCCAACAAAGGACTGGTCTTTAGATATTTTAATTAAGGAGTGGTCTCTTAAAAGATATAACCTGGTGTCGCCTACATGTGCGTAATAAAGCTGGTTCTTATTTAAATCTACCAGAGCCAAGGTAAGTACACAGGCCATATCCTCGTATTCTTTGTTTTGCAGTTTTGCTGCAATGATCTGGTCATTTGCCTCAGCAATGGTGGCCTGCATTAAAAGAGAAAGGTCTCCTCCGGGGCTGTCCAGTAATTTTAATATGGCTTTTCTGGCAATGGCCGCTGCAACTTCGCCACCTTTATAGCCACCAACACCATCAATTACGCAGGCGATCACAAAATCAGTATCGGTTATTTTTTCAGCAATAAAGGTGTCTTCATTGTTGCTACGTAATTTCCCGGTATCTGTTATTCCAAAATAATTGCTACCCATTATTGCCGGTTGAGTTTTTAATCGATATAAAATGTGTAATCAATAAGATCACACACAATAGCAATAACGCTACAGAGCAGATTTGCGACATAAAATCAGGCTTTAAATATATTAACACCAATTATTCCGTTCAGTATAATTCTCGAATTCAATGGCAGTTCTGTCCACTGGGGATCATCCTGCCGGCTCCGCTCCACCAGATTTTCATTCAGTATAGTTTTCTCCCCAAATGATGACAGGTAAAATTTTTCTTCTGTTTTGCTGAATCGAATCTTTAAATGCGGTGCATTTACCCATTCTGATGGGATTTTAAAAATATCCTTATCGTCCTTTGCCTCTTCATTACCCGACACGGTAATTTCATTAAACTTCATCAGGTACTCTAGCTTTTGTCCCGAATATGCCTTATCGGGAAGAGTAGTTTCAAATCTTGCTAAAATGGTATTTCCTTCTGTTGCTTCATATTTAGTATCAAACTTTAAATTGGCCAGATAGGGAATTTCGTAATATCCTTCACTGTAAAAAATAAAATCTTTCAGAATTTCATTGCTGATGTCAAATGTCTGGGCCAGGCCAGTTTGCCGGGGGATAAAGGTAACCCGTAAATTTTCCTGTTTCTGACCGCCATCGGGCATAAGTTTACCAATAAAGCCCTTGTCGCCCTGTTTATAATCGGGATGTGAAACAAAGCGAAAAACCCATTTGTTGCTTGATGGTTCAACTCTTTTACCTACAGCAGCATATTCGTTCAATATTTCATAAAACATTTTTACAGATTCCTGGGCTATCAGGCCTAATAAACCATTTTTATTGTCCATGAAGGCCCTGTAATCATCTGTATTTAGACATATGATATATTCATGATAAAAAACAATACGCTCAGCAAAAGAGAGTTCAGCTATGGACGCTTTGAATTTATCGATGATATATTTGTAAACAGTATCTGGGGTAAGCGCTTGTACTTTGGCAACCGGTTTGGTAGTATTGTTGCTCAGAAACCAATCCTGTATACCTATTCGCTGCCAAAAAGAGGGTTTGTCTGTCATCTATGAACTTTTAATCGTCTTGTACAAAATTCTATAACGGTAAAGCTAGTAATTCCTTATGAACATACTCAAAAATAACAAAATCGTTCATCTGATTCCTAAATTACACATCTGAATTTACATTACAACCAAATCAGAGCAGTATAAGTGCTATCATCTAATACTTTTATAAAACCACTTTTAAATGTCTGTTATCTGTCTTTTGACGTAAGTAGACGTACAAGAGACGGATAGCAGACGTACAAAACAATAGCATATCAAGGATCCAGAAAAAAAAATGCCCTGAAAAATCTTCATATTTCCAGGGCAATTACAGTTACAACAATTTAAATACTAGGTATAACCTAGTATCTTTAATACCTGTTTGCTATTTTGTTCTTCACCAAATACCTCAAAATTGAACGTCTCATCGCGATTGCGCCGGATGATGACATGTTTCGGACTAGGCAGCAAGCAGTGGTGTATACCGCCATAGCCACTCAATACTTCCTGGTAAGCCCCAGTATTAAAAAAACCTAAATATTGAACTTTACGGGTTTTGGGCATAAACACACTGTTCATGTGCGCTTCCTGGTTGTAATAATCCTGTCCGTCGCAGGTAATACCGCCAAGGTTTACCCTTTCGTATTCTGCATCCCAGTTGTTGATGGGCAGCAAAATATATTTTTGGTTCAATGCCCATACATCAGGTAAATTGGTAATGAACGAGCCGTCCAGCATCAGCCATTTCTCCCTGTCATTCTGCTGTTTACGGCCAAGCACCTTATATAAAATACCCGATGCCTCGGCAACAGTATACTTTCCAAATTCAGTAATGATATCGGGTTCTACCACATCGTGCTCCGCGCAGATTTCCTTAATCCGCTTTACGATCTCATTTACCATGTATTCATAGTCGAAATCAAATACCAGAGAATCTTTAAAAGGCATACCGCCACCAATATCTAAAGTATCCAGTTCAGGATTAATCTTTTTGAACTTACAGTAAAGGGTAACATATTTTTCCAGTTCATTCCAGTAATACGGAGAATCGGTAATACCAGAGTTGATAAAGAAATGTAGCAGTTTAACCCTGAAATTAGGGTTTGCAGAGATTTTGTTATTATAAAAATCAATCACATCTTCCATACGTACGCCCAAACGGGAGGTATAGAACTGAGAATCGGGCTGTTCCTCTGCCGCAATACGGATACCCAGGTTACAAGGGGTATCCATTTCTACCTCATCATCAAAAAGGTTGAATTCCTCTTTATTATCAAGTACAGGGATGATGTTTTTATAGCCATCGTGCAGCATATCAATAATGTACTGCTTGTACTGATAGGTTTTAAAACCATTGCAGATCACGGTAATGTCCTTTGTTAGCGCACCTTTTTTCTCCAGGGCCTCAATCATGGGCATGTCAAATGCAGAAGAGGTTTCCAGGTGGATACCATTTTTAAGGGCTTCTTCTAC
This sequence comes from Pedobacter heparinus DSM 2366, assembly GCF_000023825.1. Lineage (NCBI taxonomy): Bacteria > Pseudomonadati > Bacteroidota > Sphingobacteriia > Sphingobacteriales > Sphingobacteriaceae > Pedobacter > Pedobacter heparinus. The sequence goes on along the minus strand of NC_013061.1, from coordinate 2,701,874 downwards.
AATGTGCCGGAAATGCGAACTTTTAGTACAATAGCAGTATTTATAATCGCCGCGGTAGTTGTTTTTGATGATCGCCGTTTGGAACAACAATTTGGCCTGCTGAATTTTCTTACTGATCATGGGAAGGTAAGTGAAACGCAATGGGGTACCATAGGTTTCAATCATCTCCATCAGATTGAGGTCTTGAAAATATAATTCGTCGTCTATTACGCTGTAACCTTCCTGAGGAAAACCAACACTTAGATCAAGAAATTCGGAGTAACTCTGCATTTTTTTATTTTTGAACTATTATTTATTTATGAGGTGTGGCAAATTAAAATATTTAATTTTGGGCTCAAAGATAAACACTTTATAAAATACACCCGTATTTTTTTTATGACTAAGACTTTAAAAATTATAGAAGTAAAATCTGAGATTGGTGCTGGCACTCGCGGGGCCAGTTTAGGAGTGGATGCAATTAAGATTGCAGCACTCGATTTTGGCAGCAGATTTTTTAAAAAACATAAGTCTGTAGAAATCCCTAATGAAAACCATTTATTGCTGGAAAGTACGGGCAGCCCATTTGCAAAACGGATTTCGGGTATTTTGACGATGGTAGAGCGGGTGAGTGATGAAGTAAGTGCTACCTTAAATAAAGATGAATTTCCGATTGTTCTGGCAGGCGACCACAGCACAGCTGCCGGTACTATTGCCGGAATTAAAGCAGTACATCCGAAGGCAAAATTAGGTGTGGTATGGATAGATGCGCATGCAGATTTACATTCTCCTTACACTACACCTTCAGGAAATATGCATGGAATGCCTTTGGCTATGGCACTCGATGAAGATAATTTAGATGCCAAAGTGAACAAGCTTGACCAGGAAACCATCAATTACTGGTACCAGCTTAAAAATGTGGGTAAGATAGCGCCTAAAATCAGTTACCGCGACCTGGTATTGATCTCTGCAAGAGAGATGGAGCGCCCGGAAGAACAATTGCTTAAAAAGAACAAGGTAAAAATATTTACTACTGCAGAACTGCGGAAAAGAGGAGTGGAACGGACGGTAATAGAAACGCTTAAGTACCTGGACCATTGCGACCTGATCTATGTTTCTTTTGATGTAGATTCACTTGACCCAACGGCCTCAAGAGGAACCGGAACACCGGTTGCGCAGGGATTAACGGAAAGGGAAGCGGGTAATTTAATGTCTCGCCTGATTACTAACCAAAAGGTTTGCTGCTTTGAAATTGTAGAAGTAAACCCAACATTAGACCGGGAGAACCAAATGGCAGAGCATGCCTTTGAAATTTTAATTAAAGCTACCAATGCTTTCAGAAACGAATAGTAGATTTGAGAATTATTTAGTATATGAACATCGAACAACATATCATTGCCTCAACCATCGCGGCAGTAAAAGAACTATATCATCAGGACTTACCGGAAAACCAGGTAAGTTTACAGGATACCAGGACAGAATTTGAAGGACAAATTACCATCGTAGTATTTCCTATAGTACGCTTTTCCAAGAAATCACCGGAGGTAACAGCTGCTGATCTGGGTGAATATTTAGTACAGCATATTCCAGAAATCAGGACGTTTAATGTGATCAAAGGCTTTTTAAATCTTAGCATTGCTGATGCTTACTGGCTAAACCTGTTTAATACCTCCTTATTAGACCCTTCTTTTGCTGCCATTAAACCTAATGGGAAAAAGGTAATGGTAGAATATTCTTCGCCCAATACCAATAAACCCTTACACCTGGGACATGTAAGGAACAATTTATTGGGTTATTCTGTAGCTGAACTACTTAAAGCGGATGGCTATGAAGTAATTAAGGTAAACTTGGTGAACGACAGAGGAATTCACATCTGCAAATCTATGCTGGCCTGGCAAAAATGGGGTAATGGCGAGACCCCTGAAAGTGCTTTGCTTAAAGGAGACCATCTGGTAGGTAAGTATTATGTGATTTTTGATAAGGAATATAAAAAGGAAATAGATACTTTAAAACTGGAAGGCCAAACGGAAGAAGAAGCTAAGAAAAATGCTCCTTTGATTAAAGAAGCACAGAAAATGCTTCTGGATTGGGAAGCTGGTGTACCAGAAGTAATCGACCTGTGGAAGAAAATGAACGGCTGGGTATATGCTGGCTTTGATGTATCTTATAAAAACCTGGGGGTCGATTTTGACAAATATTATTACGAGAGCAATACTTATTTACTAGGTAAGGATACGGTTGATGAGGGGCTGGAAAAAGGAATTTTCTTTAAAAAACCAGATGGTTCGGTATGGATAGATCTTACAGAAGATGGACTGGACCAGAAATTGGTATTGCGTGCTGATGGTACCTCGGTATATATCACCCAGGATTTAGGCACTGCTCAGATGAAGTATGATGACTTTAAGATGGATGAATCTATTTATGTAGTTGGCAATGAGCAGGACTATCATTTTAAGGTTTTGTTTTTGATTCTGGAAAAGTTAGGTAAGAGCTGGGCCAAGGGACTACACCACTTGTCATACGGTATGGTTGATTTACCTAGCGGAAAGATGAAATCCAGAGAGGGGACCGTTGTAGACGCTGACGATCTGGTAGCTGAAATGATTGAGACTGCGAGGGCAAAAACTGAAATACTGGGTAAAGTGAATGATTTTGAGGAAAAGGAAAAGAAAGAGTTATTTTACAACATTGGCTTAGGGGCGCTCAAGTATTTCCTGTTAAAGGTTGAGCCCAAAAAACGTCTGTTGTTCGATCCTTCGGAATCTATCGACTTCCAGGGAAATACTGGGCCTTTTATACAATATACACACGCCAGGATTAAATCTTTGCTTAGTAAAGCAGACTATGATTTTTCTGCAAAAGGTGTTTCTGATGCCTCCATTACAGGAACTGAACTGGAAATGATCATGTTGCTGGCAAAATATCCGGCCGAGATTGCTTCGGCTGCAAAAGCCTATAGCCCGGCTACTTTGGCTAATTATTTATATGAAGTGGCCAAACTATTTAACAAATTTTATCACGAAACACCGCCTATTATTAAAGAAGAAAATGAAACTGTTAAACTGTATCGTTTAAATTTAAGTTTTGTAACGGCTGATGTTTTGAAACGCGGGATGCGTATTTTAGGGATAACAGTTCCTGAACGCATGTAGTCTCCTGTTTGTATAGTATGCTGTTTAAAAACAAAAGAGAAGGGTTAATCCTTCTCTTTTGTTTTTTCTACGCCTGCCTTAACAGGTATAATTTTCTTTTTCCGGAAAGCAGGAAAGGTCATGGGGCTTTTTGAAGGTCTTTCATCACCAAATAGCACCCCCCATTGTTTAAAGGTTTCGGTCCGGTCGAAAATCACTTTTAAAACGGCTATAATGGGCATGGAGAGAAACATACCGGAGACACCTGCGATACTGCCACCAACAATTACACCCAGGATGGCAAACAAGGCATTGATCTTTACTTTGGAACCAACTATTCTGGGCATTAATATGTTATTGTCTAAAAACTGAACAACGGCTATTACGCCAAGTACGGTAATTACAGGCCATAGTTCAGTTGATGAGGTGAGGGTAAGTAATACACCTATAATGTTTCCAATTAATGCACCCACATATGGAATAAGGTTTAAAATAGCGAAAATAACACCAATTAATAAGGCATGTTTAATCCCTACCAGCAACAGGATTCCACCCAGAAGGATGGTCATGTAGGTCACCTGGATCAATAATCCTACCAGGTAATTTTTGATGATGGCTTCAGTCTCATAGATCGCTTCTTTTACTTTTGGGTGGTGATCGGATTTAAACCACATGAAGATGAAGCGAAGTAATATATCCTTATAAAAAAGCATCAGGTAGATGTAAATCGGAAGTAGTCCGACAAATACAAAAATGGAACTTAGCGTTACAGCAGCCCCGCTTGCTGCTTTTCCAGCCATTCCTAATAAATCATCACTTTTTTCAGTAATGAACTTCATCTGTTCCCTTGTTGAAACATGGCTTATAGTGCTAAACCATTCGCTGAGTGATTTTAAGTGTGAGTTTACATTATTTTTTATCTGTGGGAAATCGGCAACTAAAACACCAATCTGAGCGGAAAAGAACCATACAATTACTCCTACAAAAATTGCAACCAGCAGGATAGGGAGTATAATGGCGACTATTTCTGGAAACTTGTGTTTTTTTAAGAAGCGAAATATTGGAAGCAGCACGATGCTGATAAAAAAAGCCATGATAACTGGCATAATGATATCATTTCCAATGACAAGAATGGCACCAATAAGGGCAATTCCAAGTAGTTCAATAGATCTTCTGACGGTTAGCGGCATGTCTTTCATTCGTAATTTGTTTGTTTTTCAAGTGGTAAACAGTAAAAGGTACCGAATGTTTGGCTAATTTTGTGCCAGAAATCAAACTTAACGAACATTGACCATGATTACAAATGAGACTATAGTTGCTTTGTCTACCCCACCCGGACTGGGTGCTATAGGAGTAATCCGCCTTTCGGGAAAAGATGCTATTGCCATTACCAATTCGGTTTTTAGTGGCAAAAACTTGCTTGCCCAGGCATCACATACAATACATTTTGGTTTAATTAAAGATGGTGATATCGTTATAGATGAGGTGCTTGTAAGTTTGTTTGTGGCTCCTAAATCTTATACTAAAGAAAATGTAGTAGAGATTTCCTGTCATGGTTCAAATTATATCATTCAGCAGATCATTAATTTGCTCATCAGAAAAGGGGCTTCAGCAGCTAAGCCAGGGGAATTTACGTTAAGGGCCTTTTTAAATGGAGGACTTGATCTTTCTCAGGCAGAGGCTGTTGCTGATCTGATATCTTCAGATTCAGCCGCTGCTCATAGTGTAGCTATGAACCAGTTAAGGGGTGGTTTTAGCACAGAATTAAATGTGCTGAGGGAACAGCTGATCCATTTTGCTTCGATGATTGAACTTGAGCTTGATTTTGCTGAAGAGGATGTTGAGTTTGCCAACAGGGGGCAGCTACAGGAACTGATCAATAAAATAACCCTGGTACTAAATAAGCTGATACGCTCTTTTGAACTGGGCAATGTTATAAAAATGGGCATCAATACAGTGATTGCCGGCCGTCCAAATGCAGGTAAATCAACATTATTAAATGCTCTGTTAAATGAAGACAGGGCTATTGTAAGTGAAATTGCCGGTACTACACGGGATACGATAGAGGAGGTGCTTAACATTAATGGCATCAATTTCAGACTGATAGATACAGCAGGTATCCGTGAGGCAACTGATGCGATTGAGGTTATTGGAGTAGAAAAAACCATGCAAAAAATTAGTCAGTCGGCTGTATTGGTTTATTTGTTTGACGTAGTAAATATTTCTGCTACAGAAGTAAGGGATGATATTTTAAGTTTACATAAACCCGGAATTGCGTTTATTGCCGTTGCAAACAAAATGGATCTTTCTTACAGCGACCGACTAAAGGAACTGAAATTGCCTTCTGATATCAGCTTTATTTCTATTTCTGCTAAGGAGCATCAAAATATTGAAGACTTTAAACAATTGTTGTATGAAATTGCAGTAGGAGATAAGCTTTCAGATAACCATACGATGGTTACCAATATCAGGCATGTTGAGGCTTTGGAAAAGACCCGTGCTGCTTTAAATAATGTAGCTGAAGGTTTGCGTAACCCTGTAACATCTGATTTTTTGGCTATGGATATTAAACAGGCGCTCCATTATCTAGGGCTCATTACAGGAGTTGTATCTACGGATGACCTGTTGGAAAATATCTTCAGTAAGTTCTGCATTGGCAAGTAAACCCACAAAACACCACAAATAAAAACAATATTAAACTGCTTATAATCAATTATTAAACGATTTTTTGTTGAATCGTATTTCGTCCCTTTTTGACCGATTTTGTCCCTTTTTTTGAATTTTTCACAAGTGCAAAATCACAGGGGGAAATTACTTCACTTATTTACCCTTAAGTTCAGTTAGGTACACTAACGGATAGTGTAATTATCCGAAAGAGAATTATCATCTTTATTACAAAGTCGGTTTACTATTGCCATAAAATCCCATGTAAATAATGTGTAGGAAGTAGCAAAATTTGTGTCTTTGATATACTTGGGACACTTGTACATTTGAAAATCAACGAGACTTTTGAAGTCAAATTTATAATCATTTGTGAGCAATGTAACATCACATTTGTATGACCAAGGAAAAAATTATTGCATTGAGCGGATTTTTGACCGGATTTGTAATTGAAATTTTTATGAGTTGATGCATTAATGAATCCAAAGCTATTATAATTTAATATAATGACAGAATTAAAACTTAGAAGTCGAGACTGGTTTGGCCGTAAGGGCAAAGACGGGTTAATTTATCGTGCATGGATGAAAAATCAGGGTGTACCGGCACATCAATTTGAAGGTAAACCTGTCATTGGAATCTGTAATACTTGGTCTGAACTAACACCATGTAACGGACATCTGCGTGAACTGGCAGCATCTGTAAAACATGGAATTTACGAAGCAGGAGGTTTCCCTGTAGAGTTTCCGGTATTGTCATTGGGCGAAACATTGATGAAACCTACAGCCATGTTATACCGGAATTTGGCAAGTATGGATGTAGAGGAATCTATCCGTGCCAATCCCTTAGATGGTGTGGTACTACTTTGTGGTTGCGATAAAACGACTCCTTCCTTAGTAATGGGCGCTTGCAGTGTAGATCTTCCTTCTATTGTGGTTTCGGGAGGCCCCATGCTTACCGGGAAATACAAAGGGGCTGATATTGGAACCTCTGATGTTTGGAGGTTTAGTGAGGCCAGCCGATCTGGAACGATGAACATGGAAGACTTAGAAATGGCTGAAGCTGGCATGTGCCGGAGCAACGGAAGCTGCGCCGTAATGGGCACAGCCTCAACAATGGCCTGCATGGTAGAATCTTTGGGTTTGTCTTTACCACATAATGCAGCGATCCCTGCAGCCGATTCGCGTCGTAAAGTTTTAGCGCATTTATCTGGTATGAGAATCGTTGAAATGGTGAAGGAAGATTTGAAATTATCAAATATCCTAACGAAAAAAGCATTTGAAAATGCAATTATGGTTAATGCTGCTATAAGCGGATCTACCAATTTTGTAATTCATTTGCTGGCAATTGCCGGGCGTATTGGTGTTGATCTTAGCTTGGAAGATTTTGATTTGCTTGCTAAAATTCCTTTGATGGTTAATTTGCAACCATCGGGACGCTATTTTATGGAAGACTTATACTATGCAGGCGGATTGCCTGCGGTATTACAAGAATTAAGAAAGGAACTTCACACAGATTGTATAACCGTAAACGGCCGAACTATTGGAGAAAATGCAGCGAAAGGGGTTTGCTACAACAGAGAGGTGATCTCTACCTTGTCTGATCCGTTTAATCCCATCTCGGGCGTTATTGTATTAAAAGGTAATGTTTGTGAAGATGGTGCTGTGATGAAACCTGCCTGTGCAAGTGCCAGTTTGATGCAACATGTGGGTAAGGCTGTGGTATTCGAAAATATTGAAGATTATAAGGCCCGTATTGATGACCCAGATTTGGAAGTAGACAAAGACAGTGTTCTAGTATTAAAAAATGTAGGGCCAAAAGGCTATCCTGGTATGCCAGAAGTAGGAAATATGGGCATCCCTAAAAAGCTACTGGCTGAAGGCGTAACGGATATGGTACGTATTTCTGATGGGAGAATGAGCGGAACAGCTTTTGGTACTGTTGTGCTCCATGTCTCACCAGAATCGGCTGCAGGAGGTACATTAGGGATCATTCAAAATGGCGATGTCATTGTACTTGATGTGGCAAACAGGAGCTTAAATGTGCAGTTAAGTGAGGAAGAAATAAACCAGCGGAAAGAAAATAAAGCGACTGCGATTGAGCATACCGACAGGGGATATGTACGTTTATATGTAGATCATGTACAGCAAGCACACTTAGGAGCAGACCTGGATATTTTGCGGGGTAAATCTGGCAGTGCAATATTAAGGGATTCTCATTAAGGTGATATGCGACCACCTTTTCAAATAGATATAGTTTCAAAGCATAGGTGCCAGCTGGGAGAATGTCCTGTTTGGGATGTGAAGAAACAAGTAATTTGTTGGATAGATATCCTTAGGGGAGAAATCCATCAATATAGCCCAGTAGATAGCACACATGTCAAACTGGCTGTACCTCCATTGACCGGATCAATGGCGCTTTGTAAAGATGGAAATTTTATAGCGGCGCTAAGAAGTGGAATAAGTTTTATCGACAGGAAAACCGCTGAGATAAAATTCATTTCAAATCCGGAAACTCACTTACCTTTTAATCGGTTTAATGAGGGGAAATGTGACCCAGAAGGAAGGTTTTGGGTTGGAACCATGTCGCTTACAGATGAGGAGAAAAAAGGCAGCGTGTATGCACTGGACGAAAAATTAAAGATAGATAAAAAAATCACAGAGGTTTCTATATCCAACGGTCTGGCTTGGAGCGGTGATAAAAAGACATTGTACTACATTGATACGCCTACTTTCGAAATCGTTTCTTATGATTATGATAGCAGTACAGGCACTATAACGAATAGGAAAGTGGTGATCAAAGTTTCGGAAAAAGATGGATACCCTGATGGAATGACCATTGACAATGAAGGTATGCTTTGGGTAGCGCATTGGGATGGATGGCAAATAACACGTTGGGATCCTATAAATGGTGAAAAATTGTTGAGCATTCCTATGCCGGTTGCCAGAGTAACTTCATGCACCTTTGGTGGTAAAAATCTAAATGATTTATATGTTACTTCAGCAAGAACCGGGCTCAGCACATCTGATTTAAAAAAACAACCCGAGGCTGGGGCCATTTTTGTAATCAGGAATAGTTCTTTCAAAGGCTTACCTGCTATTGAATTTAACTATTAATTATATATACATAGGAAACTTATCCGGTTTGGATAGCCTGATAGCGAAAAGCCATGTATTCTTGATTTAGTTGTAACAATCCTTGCACTTGTAAATAGTGTATTGAAAACGGCAAATAGGGTATTTTGATTACCTGAAAACTGAGCATACTTTAGGAATGCTAAACAAATAGATTTAATTTACCAAATATAAAATGATGAATAACAGGTTTGAGAACCAGGTGGCCGTTGTATCTGGCGGAGCCGCTGGAATCGGTAAGGGTATTGCCCACAGGATTGCAGCAGAAGGAGGCACGGTAATTCTTTTTGATATTAATAAAGCTTTATTGCAAGATGTTGTGGCCGAATTCAGAGCGCTGAATTTTACGGCAGATAGTTATGCCGTAGATATTTCTGATGAAAACGCGGTGAAAGCTGCATTTGAAAAGGTTGAAGAATTATATAGTAAAATTGACGTAATGATTAATTCAGCCGGTATTGTAGGCCCTACAAGTACTAAAATAACGGATTACCCTGTGCATGCCTATGATAGAGTTTATGCCATTAACTTACGTGGTAGTTTTTTAATGGTCAAATATGCGATTAAGGTAATGGAGAAGAATGATTATGGGCGGATATTATTAATCGCATCAATTGCGGGCAAAGAAGGCAACCCATTTATGGCGGGATATTCATCCATGAAGGCAGGGGTAATCGGTTTGGTTAAAGGAATTGGTAAAGAGTATGCCGGTACCAAAATCACAATCAATGGCCTAGCACCAGCAGTCATTGGCACTGCAATGAACAACGAAACATCGCCTGAACAGCTGGCATACATGATCAGTAAAATCCCTATGAACAGGCTCGGTACCGTAGAGGAGGTGTCTTCCATTTCGACGTGGATAGTTTCTGAAGAAGCAAGTTTTACTACAGGTTTTGTGTTTGATATCTCTGGGGGTAGGGCAACGTATTAATTCTATATGAAAAGAGAAAATCAATCATCTATAATGAAAAAGGCAATTATTTTGGGCGGTTCTTCCGGAATCGGAAAGGCTACCGCAGAAAGGTTTGCCAGAGAGGGATGGACCGTTATAATTGGATCATCTAACCTTAAAAAAGCTCGCGGTGTAATTGACGCGCTGGAAGGACAAGGCCATATGGCTTGTGAGGTTGATGTGAGAAACGAGAAGCATATAGCGCAACTTCGTAAAACTGTGACCGAAGTTTTTGGAGATTTTGACGTGCTCATAAACAGTGTGGGAATTTCTGCAGCCAGTGATTCCCTTATTTCGGAGTTTGACAACTGGGACGATTCAATTCAGACCATGTTATATGGTACTGTAAAAAGTTGCAGAGCATTAGTTTCACTAATAAAAAATGGAGGCCGCATTATTCACATTACTTCTATCCATCATGAACGGGTAGAACATGGTAGTTCTGCCTATGGCATGGCTAAGGCCGCAATTACCCAATTTACCAGATCCCTTTCCCTCGAATTAGCTTCTAGAAATATATTAGCCAATACCATTGCTCCCGGCTTTATTAATACACCTATGTCTGTAAAAGCTGATGGAAAGAGTGAATTGGAAACTAAGTGGTTTAAAGACAATTATATTGATTCTCATCACTTGCCTTTAAAGCGTGCGGGTGAGCCTGAGGAAGTTGCCGGAGTAGTCTATTTTCTTGCAGGGCCCGATGCTTCTTACATAACAGGTTCTGTTTTAACGGTAGACGGAGGTTTAACCATCACTTTTTAATCACAAGTTTAAAACAAAAATATGTCAGCACCATTTACTTCATCCACAACGCAGTTGGAACGTAACAAAAGTTCGGCAAAGAATCATACTTTCTCCTTAGTTATTCTTACCACGCTGTTCTTTATCTGGGGTTTTATTGTGAGCATGAATGATGTGCTCATCCCTAAACTGATGACAGTTTTTACGCTGCTTCACTGGCAGGCTATGTTGGTACAAACTTCGTTTTTCGGAGCATACTTTATCATCTCACTGGCCTATTTTGTACTTTCGGTTACCCGAGAAGATCCGATCATGAAAATTGGTTACAAAAATGGGATTATTGCAGGACTTTTTGTTTGTGCTTTAGGTGCCTCACTATTTTATCCTGCGGCAGCATATAAGAGCTACGGTTTTTTTTTAGGGGCCTTGTTTGTTTTAGCATCAGGAACCGCCATTTTGCAAATTGCTTCCAATCCTTATGTCACCATTTTGGGATCGCCAGAAACTGCTTCTGCACGCTTAAATCTTACACAAGCTTTCAACTCTTTAGGAACAACAATAGCACCAATTCTTGGTGGTTATTTAATTTTTGGGACTATTACCGAAGCGATAGAAGGTACAAACGCAGATTCTGTGAAGCTTCCATATATTGCTTTAGCCGCTGCACTGATCCTCATTGCAATTATGATCAAAACAACTAAGCTTCCTCGTATTGTTAAGGATCATGTACATATTAACCATGCTGGTTCTTTAAAACATCGTCACCTCATACTTGGTGTAATTTGTATTTTTGCCTATGTAGGTGGGGAGGTAACGATAGGCAGTAATTTTATGAGCTTTTTAAAATTACCGGCAATTGGCGGTTTTGAGGCAGAAACGGCCAAAACTTACCTGGCCTTTTTCTGGGGTGGCGCAATGATAGGCCGCTTTTTGGGTGCCATTGCATTGGGCAATTTCGAACGTAACAGCTACAAATATGGCCTTATGTTTTTAATTAGTATTGCTGTATTTATAACCGTCTATACTTTATATAATTTTCAACTTGCAGCGGTCATGTGTTGTCTTGTTCTTTTTAATGCTGCTATTTTCCGCCTAGCTAATTTCAAATCTCAAACAACCTTAAGTTATTTTGCAGCAGCAATAATTCTTCTTTTATTAATGGTAGCTTTTACAAATGGACAAATTGCCCTTTGGTCTATCATAGCGATTGGTTTTTTTAATTCGATCATGTTTCCTACTATATTTGCCTTAGCTGTTAAAGGATTGGGTAGTTATACTAGTCAGGGCGCTTCATTGCTAATTATGGCTTGCGTAGGTGGCGCAATTGTACCTCCCTTGCAGGGATATTTTGCGGATATCAGTAATAATCTTCAGCTTTCATTTACGCTACCAATCCTTTGTTATGTTTACGTGCTTTTCTATGGGATGAAGGGTTATAAAACAGACATTATTCTATAGGTTTTAAACAAGTTGTTTTCGATTTCTAATACAATATTTACTATATTAAAAGCCTAAATATCGATGGCTAACAATACGAGAATATGAAAATGACCTTTCAGCACCAAGCTTCGCTTATAGACATGAGCTTCACGATAAAGGAGTATTTACAACCTCACTTTACGTCTCCTTTTCATTTTCATGACTCTTATGAACTTATCTATATCGCTAAAAGCTTTGGTAAGCTTTATTCTGCCAATAACATTGTTCACTTTAATGAAGGTGAAATTTACCTGCTTGGATCTGGCTTTGCGCATTGTTTTTATAACGACAAAGAATTCATCCGATCGGGCCAAACTGCTCACGCGATCGTTGCTTTTTTTAAAGAGGATTTTTTGGGCAAGGATTTCTTCAGCAAAGGAGAACTCACTAAGATTAAGGACATGCTGGACAAATCGGTTTACGGAATTAAAATTTCAAACAGTCCGGACAATGTAAAGTCTGCCTTTCACAAATTGGTTAGCAGTAAGGGAATGGATAGCCTCTTGATCTTATTAAACATGTTAAACAATTTGTCAAACCTGAAAAAAGAAAGCTTTTATTTCATCAATTCATCCACCATAAAACCATCTTTGAATTACAATGACTCAAGGAAACTCGAATCAGTGGTAAACTATGTAGTCGAAAATTTTAAAAATAACCTAGATAGTAAAACAGCCGCTTCTCTAGCCTGCTTAAATGAGGCCGCCTTTTGTAGATATTTCAAACGGAGAACGGAAAAAACATTCTCGCAGTTTGTAAATTATGTACGGGTATCGCATGCGACCAGCTTACTTTTTAAGGAGAATATAAGCATAGCCAACATCTGTTTCGAATGCGGATTTAACAATATTTCCTATTTTAACAGGCAGTTTAAGGAAATTATGGGCCAAACGCCCTTGGAGTACAGAAAAGCTTTTGCTTACTCGGAACAGGAAAACACAGCAGTGGAAGCAGCACAATAATTTTGGCTTAACTTAACAAGCCTAATTACCTCTTTATTAAAAGCGTAAATATAGTATCAGTTCACGCAAACCATGTATTTTTTTCATTTGATTATCTAGTGTATTTTCGGATTGGTAATTTTTGACTATCCAAAAGAATTTTCCACTAACCAAATATATTATGAAAATTAGAGAAGTTAATCCATTACATTGGTGTCTTTTGGCCGTTATGGTATCGATGGCTAGTTCCAGTTGTACAAAAGAAGCCAAGTTGTCTGGAGATCATGCTAAAGCTGATCTTGAAGGCAGTAAACCCGTAGAAAACAGCGCACAGGTAGACGATGTTACTACTGCCGCTACAGTCTTGTCTACCGTTTATAAAGGCATAACTATTACCTTTCATCAAAACTATGCAGTAGGCACAGTGAACTCAGGCAGGGGTGCTGCCAATTACTATGATTATTCTGGATTTATGATGTTAGATCAATCAACTACGCAGTACAGACTCTATCATGGAGGACGTTATCTAGATGCATACTCCGATGGCGACAATATATTTTCACGCAGAGTGATCAAGACCGGAGGCGGAAGCCTTGCCAACTGGAATTCAACAGCATCGTATGTTGAGCCGGCTTTGAATCCAACAGCAACGGTTCATCCCTCGGCATTTTGGCGACAGCCCGAAGATGTGGGATATGATCCCCATATCTGGGACAGTGGCAATTTCTTGGAACCTGAGTGTATCCGTGTGGGAGGCCTCTACTACTTATTTTCTCAGGTAGAGATCCGTCCTGGAGACTATATAGATTTTCCTGCAACAGAAGTCGCAGGTCCCAGCCCTGCAGACAGGATTCGCCTACATACCAGTGTTAATGGTGGTTCCCAATGGCAGAAAGTTTTCCCTGGTGGCGTAAACCGTGGTGTGGTATATAATTTACCAGCTGCTACCCGTCGCCAAATCAAACTCACTCATCAGGAAATGATCTACGAACCTGGAACTGATAAACCATGGGTAATGTATGTATTCTGGCAAAACAATGGAGTTAACCAAGGACATGTACGCATACGATCTGCTGATCCCGGGACTTTTGACTGGCCTACGAGGGAAGCCTGCTCCGGAATGGCTCAGTTAGGAAATCAGATAGGATATACAGATGTCCCAAAAAGCGGTGGTGGAACTGCCCGTCTATACTTTCGCATCACGATGGCGAGCGATAATGGCCATTTGGTGCCGTCCTTTCAGTTCTCAAGCGACGGGCTAATATGGGGCTTCGGTTCAGCTACATTAAAACTGGTTGGTCATCCAACATTAAACAACTACTTTCTTGGCTTCTCTACTGTAGATGGAACGGGACAACTACCGCCAGAAGGCGCGGCTAATAATTACAACATGTTGTATGTATCTTCGGCAGCAGTTGGATCTGGCAATGCAGATATTTGGAATTCCGATATATGGATGGGTAAAACCCAAATGCAGCTAACAGGAACACTGACGCCATAAAATCATTTTTAATTATGAACAAATTAAAATCATTGTACCTCCTGCTCATCACGCTCTCCTGTGCACTTAATGCGCACGCATTTATTGTATTACCAGACGTAATTACCGACAATATGGTGTTGCAACAAAAAGACGAAACCACTTTTTGGGGCAAGGCAGCGCGTGGTAAGAAAATCATGATTACGCCCTCATGGAACAATAAAACCTATACCACTGACATTGATGCCGATGGAAATTGGAGGATAAAGATCAAAACTCCAGCTGCTGGTGGACCATATAACATTACTTTCAATGATGGCGAATTGCTTAAATTAAAGAACGTCATGATCGGAGAGGTCTGGTTATGCTCCGGACAATCGAATATGGAAATGCCTTTAGCAGGATGGGGTAAAATTAAAGATTACGAAAACGAAATTGCAAATGCCAAATATCCGAATATTAGGATTATACAAGTTAAAAAGGCAATCAGTAGTCAGCCTCAAAAAGATTTTAAATCCAATACCAAAGGCTGGCAGGAGTGTTCTCCATCAACCATAGCAAACTTCTCTGCAACGGCCTATTTTTTTGCCAGAAAACTTATTCAAGACAAAGACATAGCCATTGGCCTAATTGATGCCACTTGGGGAGGAACGCTTGTCGAAGCGTGGACGAGCGCTGAAGCCATTGGCAAAGTAGATATCTTTGCTGATACGGTCAAAAAATTTCAGGCTATGCCCGAAACAACAAGATTAACGAATCCCCATAAGCCTACTTTATTGTTTAATGGCATGATCAATCCCTTTTTGCCTGTAGGTATTAAAGGCGTAATTTGGTATCAAGGGGAAAGTAATGCTTCGAGAGCCTATCAATATCGGGAACTGTTTCCTTTGATGATTAACAATTGGAGGGCAAAATTCAATAGGCCTCAATTGCCATTCCTTTTTGTACAGCTCGCTAGTTTTCAAGCCATTAATCCACAGCCAGCGGATGCAGCCTGGGCAGAGTTAAGAGAAGCGCAAGCGATGGCATTGAATTTAAAGAATACAGGAATGGCAGTGACCATAGACATTGGCGAAACAGCAGATATTCATCCTAAAAACAAACAAGATGTAGGCAAGCGCCTAGCCTTGGTGGCCCTAAAAAAGGTTTATAAGGAAGATGTGGTAGCTGAAGGCCCAATGTACAAATCTTATAAGGTTGCCGGCAACATCATAACGGTCAATTTCAAACCATCTAGTGTAGCTTTAAAAACAAGTAATGGGAATGCGCCCATGGGTTTCGCAATAGCTGGGGCCGACAAAAAATTCTATTGGGCAGATGCCAAAATTATTGGGAATAGCGTAATTGTCTCTTCAAAAGAAGTTAAAAATCCTGTTGCAGTTCGCTATGCCTGGGCAAACAATCCCGTTTGCAATTTGATCAATGATGCAGGTTTGCCTGCATCGCCTTTCCGTACAGATGATTGGCCGGGAATTACCGTCAACAAAAAATAATGAAGAATATTTATAAGGATGGAATGAGCATCATTAAGCCTACGAAGACGTTCACATGTATGAAGCGAAAATTGAAGATACCTATGCTGTTCATGAAGAATGGGTTGCCAGATTTGCAGGTGGAATTTATCTACCAAATGCATTATGCAACAGCAAAATGCAGGCTAACCGATAAGACTTACTATAGAACCACATATTCATATTTTTACAATACAGAGCGATGAAAAAGAGAATTCTTTTAAACTATTTTAACCTTTGTGCGCTATTTGCTGCCCTTGTCCTTACCACAACGCCAAACGTTCCATTATCAGCCTCTCCAAACGTTACTGGCCGAACTATCTCAAAAGACACTTTATTCAATAAAAAAGCCACCTTGAAAATAATGGAGCGCGTGGCAGATTGGCAGCTGAACACCTGGAATACCAAAGGCTTTAAATTTAAAAAATACGATTGGACTAACGCCACGGGCTATACTGGGCTCTTCGCGCTTAGCCGGATCAGCAAAAAGCAAGCTTATTCTAACATGCTGATCGAGATAGGCAACGAATTGAACTGGAATACTGGCCCCGACCGTTTCATGGCCGATGACTACTGCATTGCCCAAACGTATGTGCAGCTTTATCAAAACTATAAGGATGAAAAAATGGTTAAACCATTCAGGGCACTAGCGGATAGCATTGTCGCTGCGCCTTCTTATGAATCACTTGAATGGGCACCTAGAATCAAGTCTCGAGAATGGGCCTGGTGTGATGCGCTTTTTATGGCGCCAACCTCACTGGCCTACCTGTCGACCGCTACAAAAGATCCCAGCTACCTCAATAAGGCATGTAAATTATGGTGGAAAACCACCGAATTCCTGTACGACAAAAATGAACACCTCTTTTCGAGGGACAGTCGATTTATCAATAAAGTTGAAAAAAATGGGAAAAAGGTGTTTTGGTCCAGAGGCAATGGATGGGTATTGGGCGGATTGGTCCGTATGCTAGACAACCTGCCAAAAAAACATCCAGATAGGCCTAAATTTATAAGTCTTTACAAAGAAATGACCACAAAGATCGCCTCCATACAACAGGCTGATGGCAGCTGGAGGACATCCTTGTTAGATCCGGACAGCTATCCAACTAAAGAAACCAGTGGAACGGGCTTTTATTGTTACGTAATGGCCTGGGGAATAAATAACGGCATGCTCAACAAAACTGAATATTTGCCTATAGTTAAAAAAGCTTGGATAGCCTTAACCAGTTCGGTTGAGCCGAATGGCATGTTGGGAAGTGTGCAGCAAATTGCTGGCGCGCCTACTAACATTGCAGCAAACAGTACCGAGGTGTATGCGGTGGGTGCGTTTTTGCTGGCAGGTTCAGAGCTGTATAAGATTTTTTAAAACAAGCTTTTGAGATTAATGAGGGACGTTAGTTAGCTGCCTTAAAATCTTTGCTGTTTTAATAAAGTTCTTAAGCCTATCCCAGTCTTCCAGTCCATTCGTCTGCGAAGACCTGAGATAGCCAGGCATACCAAAGCTTTGCAACAAGCTATTGAAAAAATTATTCGAAAACATATAGTACTGCAATTAATGAATCTAAAAACCACTGGTATAGTCTTAGTATTAAGCACTATCGTATGCTTTCCCTGCATTGCACAGAAAAATCTGGAACAATCCTTTAAGGTAACTCCAGATACCATCCAAACCAGCGTGTACTGGTATTGGATGTCCGACAATATTTCGAAGGATGGGGTTGTAAAAGACCTCTACGCGATGAAATCGGCGGGTATCAATCGTGCATTTATAGGTAATATTGGTTACGAGACTACACCTTACGGTAAGGTGAAGCTATTTTCAGCCGAGTGGTGGGACATTATGCATACGGCACTAAAGACAGCTACAAACCTCAATATTGAGATTGGTGTTTTTAACAGTCCGGGCTGGAGTCAATCCGGTGGTCCCTGGGTAAAACCAGCGCAGGCCATGCGCTACTTGGCGTCTACTAAGGCCAACTTCGTTGGTCCTAAACAGCTTAATGTACAACTAGAAAAGCCAAAGGGCTATTTTCAGGATGTAAGGGTCATTGCTTATAAGACACCGAAAGCATATGGCAATTCGATTGCGGTGCACAAGCCCAAATTGAGCAGTTCAATTTCAGTTCAAAACATCAACAATCTTATTGATGGCTCAGAAAACACTACGGTAGACATCCCTGCAACTGAGTCAATTACGATTGATCTCGAAACCAGTTCAAGTTTTACGGCCAGGAGTTTAGTGGTATACCCAGCGCATAAAGGCCTAAACGTAAATGTAGAGTTGCAGGTTAAGAAAAATAAGGAATATGTATCCGTTAAAACTTTTTCCGTAAATAGGACGAACAGCAATCTACATGTGGGATTTAAACCTTATGGTCCCGTTGCTGTTTCGATTCCGCCTACAATTGGGCATAGTTTCAGATTGGTATTTGGTAAGTCAGGAGGTTTCGGGCTTGCAGAGGTAGTCCTATCGCAAACACCTGTAGTAGAAAGCTACACTGAGAAAACATTGGCTAAAATGTTCCAAAGTCCATTACCGTACTGGAATGAATACCAGTGGCCAGATCAGCCATTAATAGATGATCTCAGCCTTGTGATAGACCCAAAAACAGTGATAGATATCACGACATTTATGAACGCTGAAGGACAGCTAAAATGGGATTTACCCGCAGGTAATTGGACCATTATGCGTACCGGAATGCTGCCTACGGGGGTTAAGAATGGACCAGCATCCCCTGAAGGCACCGGCCTAGAGATAGATAAGATGAGCAAGGAACATGTAGCCAATCATTTCGATGCGTTTATGGGTGAGCTGCTTAGAAGGATTCCTGCGGCTGACCGCAAGACCTGGAAAGTCGTCGTGCAAGATAGTTACGAAACCGGTGGACAGAATTGGACTGACGATATGATTGAGAAATTTAAAGCCAGTTTCCATTACGATCCGCTTCCATACTTACCTGTAATACAAGGAGAGGTAGTGGGCGACCAGAACCAATCAGACCGTTTCTTGTGGGATTTACGACGGTTTATTGCCGATAGGGTAGCTTATGATTATGTAGGCGGATTACGAGATATTAGCCATAAACATGGCCTTACAACGTGGTTGGAAAACTATGGCCACTGGGGTTTTCCTGGCGAGTTTTTGCAGTATGGTGGTCAGTCGGACGAAATAGGTGGTGAATTTTGGAGCGAGGGCGAGTTGGGTAATATAGAAAATCGTGCAGCTTCCTCTGCCGCGCACATCTATGGTAAAACGAAAGTATCAGCAGAATCATTTACTGCAGGCGACAAGCCCTACCAGCGCTATCCATATATCATGAAGCAGAGGGGGGATCGCTTCTTTACAGAGGGAATTAATAACACCCTGCTGCATCTTTTCATCCAGCAGCCATCAGAAGATAAAGTACCAGGTATCAACGCCAATTTTGGAAACGAATTTAATCGACACAATACCTGGTTCAGTTATATAGACTTGTTTACAGGCTACCTCAAGAGAACCAACTTTATGTTGCAGCAAGGCAAGTATGTTGCCGATGTGGCTTATTTTATCGGCGAGGACGCGCCAAAGATGACTGGTATTACCGATCCAGCACTTCCAGCAGGCTACTCATTTGATTACATCAACGCCGAAGTAATCCAGACCAGAATGAAAGTAAAAGACGGCCGAATGGTATTGCCAGATGGAATGAGCTATAAATTATTGGTATTACCCAAACTCAAAACAATGAGACCGGAGTTACTGGCCAAAATAAAAGAGCTGGTAGCACAGGGAGCAAACATCCTGGGTCCAGCACCGGAGCGGTCGCCCAGTCTTGCAAATTTTCCTGAGGCAGATGCCAAGGTGAAGCGCATGGTAACCGAACTTTGGGGAAATGTGAACGGCACAACTATTAAAACCCGCAAACTTGGGAAGGGAACTATTATGTCTGGCATGGATATGAAGCTTGCGTTAAATGCATTAAACATCCTTCCCGATTTTAAGACCAATACCACAGATCCTGTGTTGTTTATCCACAGATCAGGTCCACAGGCAGAGCTATATTTTATCAGCAATCAAAGTGAGAAGCAAATCACATTTTCGCCAACATTCCGCTCGGTGGACATGCAGCCCGAGTTGTGGGATCCTGTTACGGGTAAAACCCGCGTGCTCTCTGAGTTATCTGCAAATGGCAGTAGTACTACTATTCCGCTAACACTTGAGCCACTCCAAAGCATATTCGTCGTATTCAGGAATCCACTTGTGGCCAGTCCCATCCGCGCAATTAATTTTCCTGAAGCTAAAACAATTGAAGAAATTAACGGTCCATGGAAGGTTACTTTTAATTCCCAGATGAGAGGCCCTGAAAAGCCGGTAATGTTTGACACCTTGATAGACTGGACCAAGAGACCTGAGGAAAGTATCAAGTATTATGCAGGAACGGCAGTTTACAGCAATTCCTTCAGGGCAACAAAGCCAGTTAAAGGAGAAAGAATTTACCTGTATTTTTCTGAAGTTAGCGTAATGGCCAAGGTGAAGGTAAACGGCACCGATGTAGGCGGCATGTGGACCGCACCATGGCGGGTAGACATTACCGACGCTATAATTAGCGGCGTAAATACATTAGATATTTCGGTGGTGAACAACTGGGTTAACCGCCTCGTAGGTGACAGCAAGTTACCGGAAGCAAAACGTAAAACCTGGACCAATAATAATCCTTACACTCCAGATAGTAAACTCGTGCCTTCAGGCTTAACAGGCAAGGTAGTGGTAAAAACCATAAAATATTAAAACTTAATGATTGTCCATAAATTAATTCCCCGTCTATTGGTATTGTTTCTAACCGTACAGCTTGCAAATGCACAGCAGAAAAGCCCTCTTACCCGTCAATACATCACACCTGTAAGAATTGTGTGGAAAAACGGTGATGTTAGAAATAGTGAACAGCTCTTAAAGCCAGGTATTGGCCAAGGTGATCTCGCCAATAGGAATATCGTTATTCTTAATAACAAAAAGGCTGGTGAAAAAGCGAGTATACTACTTGACTTCGGCAGAGAGCTACATGGTGGCTTAGAGATCGTAACAGGGATGTGGGGCGGTGGAAATAAACCGCGCAATATCCACATTCGCTATGGCGAATCTGTCAGTGAAGCAATGTCAAGCATAGGCGAAAAAGGCGCTACGAACGATCATGCGATCCGTGACTTTAGGGCACTTGTGCCATGGCTAGGAAAGATTCAATTTGGGGAAAGCGGTTTTCGCTTCGTTCGCATCGATCTTGAAGATGAGCATGCGGAACTGCAATTGAAAGAAATTCGCGCAATTTATACCTTCAGAGACATACCTTATCTCGGTTCTTTTAAAAGCAGTGATGAACGTTTGAATAAAATATGGCAAACAGGGGCATACACAGTGCATTTGAATATGCAAGAGTATCTATGGGACGGCATAAAAAGAGACCGACTGGTTTGGGTTGGAGATTTACATCCTGAAGTATCTACCTTAAGTGCTGTCTTTGGCTATAATGAAGTGGTGCCTAAAAGTTTAGATTTATCAAGAGACACTACGCCCTTACCAGGATGGATGAATGGGATTAGTACCTACTCCATGTGGTGGATCATCATCCACTATGATTGGTATATGAAAAATGGCAATTTGGCATATCTAAAAGAGCAGAAGACATATCTGAATGGATTAGTGAAACAAATTGTGGCTAGGGTGGGGAACGACAACAAAGAGCATATGGACGGTACGCGCTTCCTTGACTGGCCCTCTAGCGAAAACCCCAAAGGCATACATGCAGGTCTACAGGCAATGACCGTATGGTCACTCGCTACAGCTGCTAAAATAAGCGTCTTAGTGGGAGATAAGGAAACCGAGGCCCTCTGCAATCTTACCGTTACACGAATGAAGAAATACATTCCTGATGTAAATAACTCAAAACAAGCAGCCGCATTAATGGCTATTGCAGGCATCACAACAGCCGAAAAAGCAAACAAAGAAGTGCTCTCGGTAGGCGGGGCCAAAAATTTCTCTACATTTTATGGTTATTACATGCTGGAGACAAAAGCAAAAGCAGGAGACTATCAGGGTGCTATAGACGTTATCCGGGAATATTGGGGCGCAATGTTAGACCTTGGTGCTACTACATTCTGGGAGGACTTTAACATGGATTGGCTCCCCAATGCTTCCCGTATTGACGAACCCGTGCCTGCCGGTAAAATAGACATTCATGGCGATTACGGCGCCTACTGTTACGTGGGTTTCCGGCATAGCCTTTGTCATGGATGGGCTTCTGGACCCACCTCGTGGCTTACGGAACATGTTTTAGGTATAAAGGTGATGGCTCCGGGCAGTAAAATCATTAAAATAACACCCCATCTGGGAGACCTTAAATTTGCAGAGGGCACTTTTCCTACACCCTACGGTGTGGTAAAAGTAAAGCATACCAAACTTGCCAATGGAAAAATTCATTCAGAAATCACCGGACCTAAACAAGTCAAAATAATTCGCTGATGAAAACGCTTTCGCTGATCTTGTTTGCCTGTATACAAGGGCTTATTGTCTATGCTCAGGCCGATACGTGGGTCGCTACTGACGCTCTTGGCAGGAAGATAATACCTGAAAGTAACGGCCTAAAAAAAGACAAGTATGTGGGGGTTTTTTATTTCATTTGGCACGGCGCGCATGGTTATGACAGGAACATTGGCAGCAACGCTATACAAAGTGTTAGAGCAAAGGAACTTTCCGATACCGCAAGCCCTTATAACATCAGCGAGATGCTGATTAGAAACCCTTCAAATCCTAAATACGGGCCTGTTGGTGCTTTTCATTACTGGGGCGAACCCTATTTTGGTTATTACCTTTCTGATGACGAGTGGGTAATCCGAAAGCATGGCCAGATGCTTGCAGATGCTGGGGTAGACGTGCTTATTCTCGATGTAACCAACGCGGCTATTTATTTGCCACAGGTGACTAAAATTGTGGAAACCTTCCGGAAAATGCAGGACGAAGGATCAATTGTCCCGAAAATTGCATTTATTGTAAATAGTAATCCTGAACGCACGGTAAGCAATCTATATGAACGAATTTACAAAAAAGAACTCTTCAAAGATTTTTGGTTTTACTGGAAAGGCAAGCCTTTGTTGCTTTGTCCACCGGAAGCACTAATCCCAGAAATGCGTGCATTCTTCTCTTCACGCCAATCCTGGGCATGGAGTAAAGACCAGGATTGGTTTGAAGATGGTAAGGACAAATGGACCTGGCTAGACCATACGCCACAATCGTACGGTTGGCACGAAAGTAAAGACAAGCCGGAACAGATTAGTGTAGCAGTGGCAGAACATCCAACGACTAATATTGGAAGGAGCTTCCATAACGGGAAGGAGCCAGAGCAGAAGCATCCGGAAAGAGGTTTGTATTTTGAAGAGCAATGGAAACGTGCACTACAGGTGGATCCAGAATTTGTTTTCATCACTGGATGGAACGAATGGGTCGCCATGCGCTTTAATAATGGAGCATCAGAAGAGTTTTTGGGTAAGCCGATACAAAAAGGAGAGAATTTTTTTGTTGACCTTTACAATGACGAATACAGCCGGGATGCAGAACCTGTAATGGGCGCTTTTAACGATAATTATTACTACCAAATGGTTGCCAACATTCGAAAATTCAAAGGCAGCCGACCGGTTACTTCCAACCATAAAACAGATAAGATTAAGGTTGACGGAAATTTTTCCGACTGGAGAAATGTGGAAACAGTGTTCAGGGACGATCGGGGAGATACATTTCACCGCAAGCATCCAGGATGGGGTCGAATTAAAGAATATACCAATGTAACTGGTAGAAATGACATCATTGAATCACGTATTACCTGCGATTCTGAAAACGTTTATTTTTATGTAAAAACTAAGGACGCTTTGACGAGCTGGACCGACAAAAACTGGATGCAATTGTTTGTTGCTATCGAAGGTAATGAGAACCCCCATTGGAATGGCTTTAATTTTTTAGTAAACGCGAAACCAACAAGTAAGTTGGCTACCGACCTTCAGCTTTTCGACGGAAGTAAGTGGTTTTTACAAGGAAACATAAAAATGAATAGTGAAGGTAATGAGCTGGAATTGTTGGTGCCGAAGAAAATGCTTGGCATTAAGGGGCAGCAATTTACGCTCGACTTCAAATGGTCAGACAATAGCCCAGCACAAGAAAATGTAATGAACTGGTTAGACAAAGGAGATTCGGCACCGAATGGCCGATTCGCCTACAGATTTATCAAAAAATAATGATGATGTGGTCTATCTTAACCGCAAAATCAATGAAACCAAAAAACGGATAAATAAGTAATGAATATGAATTTAGTTGCATTAATGCGCCAACAAACTACACAGGTTACCTTAGCTCTTTGCATGTTACTCTTTACCAGTATTTGTAACGCGCAGGTAAAACCCATACGATGGAGTAAATTTAACAAAGATAATCCTGCAGATAACCTGTCTTTACTGGAACGAAATATTTTGCGCAACACTAATGTTTACGCACTAACAACATGGTATGTTGATAGCACTAAATATGCCAGCCAAACCTCGGAGTATCTTGATCTAGGCGGTAATGGTGAGCACCATATCCGAGCGGGATGCAGTGAGGCATTTGCATTGGCAGTTGCGCTCAAAACCAATGTTTACGACGAGGTGAAATCTGGGGTTAAAAAAGAAAAAGCGGTGGCGATTACCGTCAAATTGATCACATCACAAGCTTTTCGCCATAAGGCCAATTCGGCCGGTGGTTGGGGCGACCAATGGCAAAGCGCCTTGTGGTCCGCCTATACAGGTGCCGCTGGCTGGATGATGTGGGATGACCTTTCTGTTAAAAATCAGACCTACTTAAGCAAAATGGTAGAGTATGAGGCTAACAGGTTTATTACCTACAAAGTTCCATACTTGCGGGACGTAAACGGAAAGCTTTTAGGCTCCAAAGATGATAGTAAGTCTGAAGAAAACTCTTGGAATGCCATGATTCTTCAGGTAGCATGTGCAATGATGCCGACACATCCGAATTTTAGTCTCTGGATGAATAAAAATATTGAACTGTTGGCATCTGCCAACGCGCGCCCACAGGATGCAAATAGTGAGGAGATCTTTCACGGCAAAAAGTTAAATGATCTATTAAATGGATCAAATTATAACAGTGATGGGACCGTTACCAACCACGGTCGAATTCACCCGGATTACATGGCTTGCACTGCTCACTCGTTTTTTAATGCTTTAATGTTCGCCCTGGCATCACAGCCAACGCCTAAAGCGGCGCTTTTCAATTGTGATCAAATCTACAAAACCATGGTCGAACATCAGTTTGCAGCTCCACCTTTCCAAAAGCCCGGTGGGAGTATTTACAGGATTAACTCGCAAGATATATATTACCCACAGGTTAATGATTGGGGAACAAACCGCAAAATGCATTTTGCATTGATGGACTGTCAGATGAATGCCTTCAACTTGGATACAGGGCTAACCTACAATGGAGAATATTGGGAAAAATACCATGCGCAAGGCGTGTTTGATATGCAGGAACGGAGTAAAGACAAACGGACCTATATTGAACCAAAAGAAGATACCTACAAGGGAAGAGAAGCTTGGGTAGCGGTTCATGTGGCACAAGCCTATCTCACCAAATGGCTGATGGCCCAGAAAAAATTTAAGACAACGAATAGAGCCTATTAGGCACAAAACAAACAGATATGAAGATTAACTTTAAAACATTTGGAATGCTACTGGTCAGTAGTTTCACATGGTCGGTTGCAGTACATGCACAGCAGTTCACTAAAAAACGAATCATTGACAAGATGACCAAAGTTGCTGACTGGCAAGTGGCCCAGAGTTGGTCAACTAGTAAGCCAGGCAACCCACCAACTGGTAGCCGCTCTTGGGAGGCTGGTGCTTTTTATCCAGGTGTAATGGACGCCTACAGGGCTACCAAAAATGAGAAGTATATGGAGGCCGTAAAACTGATGGCCGAGAGCAATCGATATGACCGTGGACCTAAACTTAGGAATGCAGACGATCAGGCGATTTTGCAAACTTATCTTGAAATGTATGAATTTACTGGAGATCCGAAACTATTGACGGCCACAAAAAGAACTTTAGACTCGATCATGCTGTCGCCAAAGCCAGGACGCTTAGAGTTTTCTTGGTGTGACCTTTTATTTATGGCACCACCCATCTGGAGTCGCTATTCGGCCATTAGCAAAGATCAAAAGTATCTCGATTACTTGGCGGAAATCTATTGGGATGCTGCTGACAACCTACAAAACAAAACCTATAAACTATTTTATCGTGACAATAGATTTAAATCTATCGTTGGATCAACAGGTAAACCGGTATTCTGGAGTCGTGGGAATGGGTGGGTGGTTGCTGGTCTTGCGCGTACACTAGAAGCGATGCCGGCACGCTATCCAGGTCGGAAAAAGTATGAAGATTTACTTATTGAGCTAGCATCTTCACTAAAATCTCTTCAGCAGCCCGATGGATTCTGGAAGTCGGATCTGCTAGACCCAGAGATTTATCCAATGGGAGAAACCAGTGGCACAGCGTTCTTTTGTTATGGGATTGCCTGGGCGATAAATCATAAGCTGCTTGATCGCAAAGAATACTTGCCAGTGGTACTAAAAGCATGGAATGCGCTGAATAGTGTAGTTTTAGCCGACGGCAAGCTCGGCTTTGTGCAACCAGGCGGCGATAGACCCTATCTTTCAACCGCGAATATGAGTAATTGGTATGCAGCTGGTGGTTTTTTAATGGCGGGAAATCAAGTTTTAAAATTTGCAAGGTAACATCGAAATTGCTCCTAGTCTGCATATCTACTGAAAACGTATTATTTATCATCCTTTGAACTTGTAAATAGTGTATTAAAAACGGCAAATAGCGTATTTTGATAAGCTAGAAACGGGGCATATATTAGTAATTGCTAAACAGATAAATTTAAACCACCAAATATAAAATTATGAATAATAGATTTGAAAGCCAGTCGGCGGGCATATCCGGATGTTGGTGCAAAACTAAAAAGTGATCGCCACCACATCGCATCCGGATTAGGAACAATCATTCTTTTGATAAATACAGCTTTATCCAAGACATGGTGTCTACTCCTGAAATAATCGTTCAGTCGTTGAACAAATGCACAATATTTCAGTACTATTCGGCGAATTGCCGAGGCTAATAAGTCTTAGCCAAACCAAAATGTAATTTTTAAAAACAAGTGCTGCATTGTGAAGAAATAATTTAGCAACAAACCAAATATAATATATGAGAAGAAAGTTACTTTTTAAGCTGTTTAGCTTCAATTGTGTATTAATGTTTTTAGTATACAGCACGGCAGTTTACGCCGGTTCAGCAGGGAAGCTAGGTGCAGCTAGAGCGAGTTCAGTTCTGAACGATCTTGAGCGTCACGGAAAAAACTTGAAAATACAAGTGACGGGCACTGTTCGGGATTCTGTTGGCTTTTTACCTGGTGTGAGTATTAAAGTGAGAGGTACCAACTTAGGCACCACCACAAACGAAACCGGTAAATACATTTTGGACGTACCCGACGGAAACGTAACCCTAATATTTTCGATGGTTGGCTTTGAGCCACGAGAAATACCACTGAACGGAAGAACGAAACTTGATGTAATACTTAAACCTTCCGGTGAGTCACTAGGCGAGGTTGTAGTTGTCGCCTATGGTAAGCAAAAGAAAACAGACTTAATCGGAGCTGTTACAACGGTGGACCCAAAAATTTTAAAAACATCATCCAGTAATCTCACTACCGCGCTTGCTGGCCGGGTTGGCGGCGTAATTGCATTTCAAAGAAGCGGTGAACCGGGTGCAGATAATGCGTCGTTTTTCATACGCGGAGTTACCACGTTTGGATACAAAGCAGAGCCGCTTATCCTGATAGATAATATAGAGTTGTCAACAACAGAGCTTGCACGTTTGCAACCTGATGATATTGCAAGTTTTTCAATTTTAAAAGACGCCACTGCTACATCATTATATGGAGCGAAAGGTGCCAATGGTGTAATTCTGGTTTCCACCAAAGAGGGTAAAGCCGGAAAGCCTAAGTTTAGTTTTAGGTTGGAAAACCCTATCTCTTCAAACACTAGGAATGTTGAATTGGCGGATCCGATAACTTATATGAGATTGAATAACGAAGCTGTATTAACCAGAACACCCCTAGGTGAATTACCTTACACCGAAAATCGGATTGATGCTACTATCGCTGGCAAAAATCCCCAAGTCTATCCTGCTGTTAATTGGAGAGAAGAGCTAATCAAGGATTATACATCCAATCAGCGGATGAACTTAAACTTAACAGGTGGAGGTGAAGCAGCCCAATATTATCTGGCAGGTACATTTAATCAAGATAACGGACTGCTGAAAGTAGATAGAAATAACGATTTTAATAATAATATTAAGTTGAAGAGTTACGGTTTACGGTCAAACGTAAACATAAATGTAACGAAGTCTACGAGGGTGGGAGTAAGGTTGTATGGTACATTCGACGATTATAATGGTCCCATTGATGAAGGTGCTGCGCTGTTCAGGAAGGTGATGCGCACCGTTCCTACCTTGTTTCCGGCAAGATATACTCCAGATGCAGCAAATTCAGCGACAAAACATACCTTATTTGGAAATAGCTTAAATGGGGACAATTTTTACATCAATCCATATGCCGACATGGTAAGCGGGTATAAAGATAAATCAAAATCGCTGATGCTTGCGCAATTCGAACTCACGCAGAATTTATCGTTTATTACCGAAGGATTATCAATAAATGCACTTGGAAATACGAACAAGGAAGCATCGTTTGACGTCAAAAGGGAATATAATCCATTTTTCTATTCCGTTAGCGCTTATAATAAATTTGACGACTCTTTTGTGTTGCGAGAACTTAATTCGAACTCTGGTACAGAGACTTTAGACTATTCTGAAGGAACAAAAGTTGTTAAGTCTAATACCACTTTACAGACTGCATTGACGTATAACCGTATTTTTCAGGCAAAGCATAGCGTGAGTGCGTTGTTAAATTTTAAGGTACTGGGATCGATAGAAGCAAATGCGAACACGCTGCAAAAATCGTTGCCGAGCAGGTCAGCCGACTTAGCAGGACGGGCCACTTATTCGTTTAATAACCGCTATTTTGCTGAATTTAACTTTGGATACAATGGGTCGGAACGTTTTTACGAAACCCAACGTTTTGGGTTTTTCCCTTCTGCGGGTATAGCTTGGGCTGTTTCAGAAGAAAAGTTTATGGCGCCGGTCAAAAAAGTTCTGTCAAAACTGAAGTTGAGAGGAACGTACGGGTTAGTAGGTAATGGAGATATAGGAAGTTCAGACGACCGCTTTTTCTATTTGTCCAATATATCCTATAACGGTCCTACAACCTCATTCGGAACGGACTACTCCTACGGGAGAACTGGAGTAAACGTAACTCGTTATGAGAACAGAGACATTACGTTCGAACGGTCTAAGAAATTAAATATTGGACTCGATTTAGGCTTGTTCAATAAGTTCGACCTACAAGCTGATTATTTTACCGAACAAAGAACTGGAATTTTGCAAACCCGTGCTTCTTTGCCTAAGTCCTTAGGCTTAACAGCGGCAGTAAGAGCTAACGTGGGTGCAGCTTCAGCCAGTGGGATAGATATAAGCAGCAGTTACTCACAGTTTTTTGGAACCAACTTTTCTATACAGGCTTTAGGTAATTTTACTTATGCCACAAGTAAATATGAAGTCTATGAGGAACCTATTTATGCCGAAAAAAACCTTTCCAGGGTAGGTTATCCAATTAGACAAACGTGGGGATACATCGCCGAACGACTATTTGTGGATGAGGCTGATGTTGCTAACTCTCCAATTCAGACTTTTGGCACTTACAGTGCGGGAGACATTAAATACAAAGACGTGAATGGTGATGGACAAGTCACCACACGTGATCGAGTGCCCATAGGTTATCCAACCGTTCCGGAAATCACCTATGGGTTTGGATTCTCTTCAACCTTTAAAAGTTTTGACCTGGCTTGTTTCTTTCAGGGCTCAGCCAGATCGTCTTTCTGGATGAATACAAATGGCTCGACGTCGCCGTTTGCCCCATATTTTTACGCAGGTGAAAGCAATGTGACCGGTGTGCCGAGAAACCAATTGTTAAAGGTATATGCAGACAGCCATTGGTCTGAAGAGAATAGGGATATATATGCACTTTACCCGCGGTTAAGTACTCAGGTTCTTGAAAATAATAATCAAACCAGTACTTGGTTTATGCGTAATGGCGCATTTTTAAGAGTAAAATCAGTTCTATTAGGATATACGCTTCCCAAAAAGCTAACGAAGAAATTATTGATGGAGAGCGTTCGATTTTATGCCGAAGGAACTAACCTTGGTGCCCTAAGCAAATTCAAGACATGGGACGTAGAAATGGGCAGCGATGGCCTAGGCTATCCTTTACAGCGAGTTTATAATTTCGGTTTACAAGTTTCATTTTAAGCGCAAAGAGTATGAAAAAATTTAATATTAATTTGATAATTGTGGTACTCGTTTCGATCAATTGTTCCTGCAAAAAATATTTGGACGTAGTGCCAGACAATATTGCGACAATCGATAATTCATTTACACTGCGGTCAAAAGCCGAACAATACTTATTCACCTGCTACTCCTACCTCCCAACAGACGGTAACAGGTCTACCAATGCTGCAATGTATGGGGCCGATGAAGTTTGGCACTACGGCACAGGTCAAGTTATTGCCAAAGGAAATCAAAGCGTTTCCAGCCCTCAGAATAACTATTGGGAGGGCACAAATTCTGCTAAGCCTCTATTTGAAGGAATTAGAACCTGTAACATCTTTCTAGACAATGTGGGCAAAGTAGAGGGCCTTGACAACTATGAGCGTGATAGATGGATAGCTGAAGCCAAATTTCTGAAAGCTTACTATCATTTCTATCTTTTAAGAATGTATGGGCCAATTCCTGTTATAAGAGAAAACATACCTGTAAATGCTAGCTTGGACGAACTGACGCCTCCAAGAGAACCAATAGATGTCTGCGTGGCTTACATAGTGCAGTTATTAGATGAATCTTTAGAGTTCCTGCCCAGTAAAATTCAGGCAGAAAATACCGAGTTAGGACGAATAACCCAAGCAATCAACCTTGCTGTAAAAGCAAAAGTTTTGGTAATGGCTGCGAGTCCTCTTTTTAATGGCAATATTGAATATTCAAACTTTAAAAATGCTCAAGGAATACCATTTTTCAACCAAACCTACGATCCTCAAAAATGGAAAATAGCAGCCGACGCTTGTAAAAAAGCAATTGATTTATGTCATACCAACGGCAATAAATTATATTACTATAAAGATAATGATCCGAATGCGTTACTGGTTTCTCCAGAGACCAATTTGAAGATGAACATCAGAAATGCAATTGCTTCTAAGTGGAATTCCGAAACAGTCTGGGCAAATCCTAATAGTCGTACTGCCGATTTGCAAATTTATTCCCAGCCACGTTTGGATGGTAATGCTCCAGGTCAATCTTCTTTGGCCGGCGAGCTTGCGCCGACCTTGAAGATGGCCGAATTATTTTACTCCAAGAATGGCGTTCCCATTTCCGAAGATGTAACTTACGATTACAATGGCCGCTTTAATCTGAGAAATGCAGTTAATGCTGAACGGTTTTACATTAAGGAGGGATACCAAACTGTTGGACTACATTTTGACAGGGAAGCCAGGTTTTATGCTGATTTAGGCTTTGACGGCGGCATCTGGTATGGACAGGGAATTATTACCGATGTGAATAATTGGTATGTGCAAGCCAAACTTGGTCAGCCGGCCGGCAAAAATTCTGCTGGCAAGTATTCTACTACTGGCTATTGGCCACAAAAATTAGTAAATCCTAATAGCGTGTACTCTGCAACCGCAAACTATCAAGTAGTAGACTACCCATGGCCGCAGATAAGGCTCGCAGACTTGTACTTATTATATGCCGAGGCACTAAATGAAGCAGTGGGACCAGACGCGCCAGATGTATTGACTTATATAGATCTAGTCAGAAAAAGAGCGGGTCTTCCAGGGGTTGTAGAATCCTGGAGTACATATTCCAACAATCCAGTTAAGTTTACAACTAAAGTTGGAATGAGAGCAATTATTCACCGAGAAAGAGCAATTGAAATGGCATTTGAGGGACATCGGTTTTGGGATCTTAGGAGATGGAAAGAGGCCCCCCAGGTTTTAAATGCCCCTATTCAGGGATGGGACATCACCCAGGCGGAAGCCGTTACCTATTATCGGGTGTTAACTTTATTTTCACAAACTTTTAGATCGAGAGACTATTTCTTTCCTATAAGCGAATTGGAGCTTACCATCAACAAAAAACTGATTCAAAATCCAGGTTGGTAACCATTAAAACAAACTAAAATGAAAATAACCAAATATTTTTTTGCAATCGCGCTTATTTTACTCGCATTTGCTGGATGTAAAGAAGATGACCTAGGACCTTTGTCTAAGAAGGGGTCAATGCCTCAGAAGGTGAGCAATGTAACGGTGAAAGCTCGTCCGGGAGGAGCAAAATTTAGCTACAACGTTCCTGATGATGACGATTTGTTATATGTTAAAGCGGTATATGAAACATCTCCAGGTCACGTTCGGGAGGTAAAGGCATCTGTGTATGTCGATAGTCTTATCATCGTCGGTTTTGGAGATACAAAACCTCATGAAGTTAAACTTTATGCCGTTAGTCGTTCCGAAATTCAATCAGAACCCGAAATAGTCATGGTTACACCGCTTACCGCTCCCGTAAAACTTGTCAGAGAATCGCTAAGTATGACAGCAGATTTTGGAGGAGTTACTGTTTCATTCCTGAATGAGCTTGGGGCAAATATCGCAATCAACGTAATTGTTAAGGATGCAACTGGAGATTGGGTAACACTTGAGACATTTTATACAGACCAAAAGACGGGCCAGTATTCGGCCCGAGGGCAGGCATCGGCTCCCGCAGAATTCGGTGTATTTATACGGGATAGGTACAGTAATTATTCTGATACGCTGAAAGCCACGCTGACTCCAATTTTTGAAAAGCAATTGGCTTCGCCCGCCATCGTAAAAATTTTAGCCAGTGATAAATGGAGAACGGCAGATTTTTATATGGGATATGTTTGGGAAAGAATGTTTGACAAGGTTGTTGATAAAAGTTCTACCAATATGGCTCATACAAATGTTGGAACTGTTTTTCCGGTATCGTTCACTTTAGATTTTGGAGTTGCATCGAAATTCAGCCGTTTCAAGTACTGGATGCGCGGACTAACTGCCGGCGAAAATCAAACTTACTTGTACAATTCAGGAAATCCGGAAATATTTGAGCTCTACGGAAGTAATGTTTTAGACGATAATTTTGCAAACTGGACAAGGATTGCCGAGTATAAAATTGAGAAACCATCAGGTTTGCCACTAGGAACAAGTTCGAATGCTGATATAGCTACGGCTGCTGCAGGCCTAGATTTAACTTTTCCATCAAATACTCCTGCTTTTAGATATATCCGTTGGAAAACAACTAAGAATTTCGGAACCGTAAATTATATTCACATAGCGGAATTAGCTTTTTTTGGTCAATAATCTATTCTAGTTTAAGATAATATGAAACATATATATAAATTTTTATTGCTCGTGTTCACTCTTGTAAGTTTTTTTGCTTGCGACAAGATGGATAGTACTTATGAAGAATACGTTAAAGACGGAGAAACCATTTATGTCAGTAAGGTTGATTCATTAGTTATTCATCCAGGTAGGAAGCGGATTTTGTTAACCTGGGCACTTGGGACAGATCCAAAGGTTAAAAATGCCAAAATTTTCTGGAACAATGGAGCTGATTCTTTGGAGACGATCATTGAGCGAGCGCCGGGAATGAACACCGTCGAAGTCATGGTAAACAATTTGCCCGAAGGAGCTTATACTTTCGATTTATACACTTTTGACGCGAAAGGTCACAAATCGGTGAAAGTAACCGGTTCTGGTAATGTTTATGGTGATACCTATCAGGCCTCAATTAGAAATAGAACGTTTAAAGATGCGCTTATCACCGATAATGTCGCAACCATCAACTGGATTTCTGAGACCCAGCTCGCGTATACCAAACTAACCTATACCGACAAGTTTAATGTTACCCGCACAATTACGATACCTCCAAATGAAAATCAAACGTTAATCCCTAATTTTAAGCCGCGCACCGGCTTCACCTATTCAACGGAATATTTACCTGAACTACTGGCTATCGATAATTTTTCTACCGGAGTTAACGTCACAAAAAATGTCGTCTTCGAGGATGTTACTTCAGCTTATCTGAAAAACGCTTCTCAGCCTTTTACTCCCGATCTATATGATGGCACGAGGTGGGGAACGCTAAAAGATTGGACGGTAAATGCAGCTGCTAAAAATCAAGGGGCTCCAACTAAAATTTATGGTGGGTATGATAATTTTAACGGAGTAAGCTTCTTCGGTTTGCAAAAGGTTCCTGCTGATCCCAATATAGCAAATGGAAAAGTATATCAAACATTCACTCTGCCTCCGGGAACTTATGAATTCAGTTGGCAGCAAGGTACTGCGAATGGCTTTAACAATTCGGGAACCGAAACCCGGCTTTTAGTTGCAGCAAATGGTGCTACACTACCCGACCTTGCCAATATAAACACTGCCCTCGCATCTGTGACTTTTGTTAGCAAAACTTCGGCAGCAATTACATTTACAGTACCATCGACCAGACAGGTTTCTGTAGGTGTATTGGTGAATTGGGTAACGTCCACTCAACAGGTGATCCGTAGTGCAGGATTTAAGTTGGTGGATGTTACAGCTCCATAGCATCTGCGTGATATGTTAATTAATGAAGCGGATAATAGAAGTGTATTAGCTTTTGTTAAATTTTGAACAAAATAAGAATGAACCCTTCCCAACCTCTTTAACTGATATAATTTTTGGAAAAATAATCGCAGCCTAACTAAAAAAACAATTAAATGTTCCATAATACCCTAAATTTGAAGCTGGTTCTCGTCATTATACTACTTAATACATCGGCATGCTCAAAAAAGCTATTACCATTAAAAGATAATGTTGCTTCGAACTACGTGTTGCCGATTAATTGGAAAAAATTCCGAAAAGGCAATCCAACGGATCCTCTTTCTATTAAACAAAGAGAAATACTCTTGAATAGTAACCGATTTGCTTTGTCCACATGGTACAACGAGATCAACAAATACAATTTACAGGATAGCACTTATTTAAAGATCAAGAGTATCAGAGAACCCGGTAGTGAGGCATTTGCTTTGGCAGTATCGATCAAAACAGGTGTGTATGATCCATCTAAAACCGGGGTATCTCTTTCTGATGCTAAAAAAATAACGTTAAAACTTATTGGCTCTGTAGCATACAGACATAAAATAAACCAGGCAGGCGGTTGGGGAAATGTCTGGCAAAGTGCACTTTGGGCAGGCTTCGGAGGCTTTGCCGGCTGGCTGATGTGGGATGAACTTCCTCCCGCAGATCAGGAGCTAGTTCGGCGGATGGTAGAGTATGAGGCCGACCGCTTTAATAAGTATAATGTTCCCTATTATAAGAGCAGTGGAGGAAAGGTAAATTTTAAAGGTGATAGTAAATCCGAAGAGAACTCATGGAATGCCATGGTTCTGCACGTTGCTATGGCTATGATGCCACATCACGCTAACTGGAAGCTCTGGATGAACAAAAATATTGAATTGATGCTTTCCGCTAATGCGAGGCCAGACGACTTAAGCAGCTCAACGGTAATAAACGGTAGAAAGCTAAGCGAAGTACTAAAGGGATCAAATTGCAATAATGATGGAACCATTACAAATCATGGCTTTGTACATCCCGACTATATGGCCTGCACAGCACATAATTTCTATAATGCCTTAACATTTACACTGGCACAGCGACCTACTCCAGAAGCGGCTTTTTTCAATACAGATCTTATTTACAAAGCTTTGATCGACCTTGAGTTTCCCTCGCCGCCTTCAGTGCCTCCCGGAGGTACGATGTATGTTCCTGGGTCAGATGTAATTTACTATCCACAAAATACCGATTGGGGAAAAGGAAGAAGAATGAATTTTGCGCTGATGGATTGCCAGATGAGCGCCTTTAGAATGGACAAGGGCGTGAGCAAAAAAGGTGACTATTGGGAAACTCTGCATGCGCAGGCTGTGTTGGATATGCAAAATAGATCGGCCGACAGACGTAGTTATATCACTTTGAAAGAAGATAATTTTGGAGGAAGGGAAGAATGGGTTGCGTCACATGCAGCACAAGGATACCTTACCAAATGGATAATTAAGCAAGGTATGTTCAGTAAAACCAATCAGGCTTATTAGGAACATCAATCGGTTCCGATTGCCTTTGATACCGTTTCGAATGCACAATTGGCTACCTATTTTACTCCTTAAAAATAAATGATAATGACAACAATCAATTTTAAAAGTAACAACCTACTTCACGGTCTAATGATAAGACTAGCTTTTTTAATGTCTATAATGATCATATTCAATGCATGTAAGGTTAGGCATGCTAATTTCTCTGAAGAAAGCCCAAGCCCTGAATCTGTTTATACCATTATGAAAAAAGTAGCCGATTGGCAATTGAACAGTATCAGCAGGAAGGGATGGAGGCATCCGGAAAGGGACTGGACCAATGGAGCTTTGTATGCAGGCCTCTTAAAATTCGCTGAAGTGGCAAATGATCCCATTTACTATGGTTTTATGCAGGAAAAAGTTGGTAAAAAATTCGATTGGAAATTGTATAATACCGATATGCGCTACCATGCAGATTTTTATTGTGTTGGCTTAATGTACAGCCGAATGTACGCCTTATACAAGGATCCAAAGATGGTTGCAGATTTCAAATTGCTGGGTGATACCTTAATTGCAAGGCCACATACCGAATCTTTGGAAAACAAAAACAGGGTTGATAAAAGGGAATGGAGTTGGTGTGATGCCCTGTTTATGGCGCCACCAGCCTTAGCTGCATTATCAAAAGCAACTGAAGAGATTAAATACCTGGATATATGTACTCAGCTTTGGTGGAAAACTTCAGACTATCTATATGACAAGGAAGAAAGTTTGTTCTATCGTGATAGCCGCTATTTCAAGCAAAAAGAAAAAAATGGTAGGAGGGTTTTTTGGTCGAGGGGAAACGGATGGGTAATGGGCGGTTTGGTAGGCGTACTGCAAAGCATGCCTGCAGATTATCCTAGCAGACCACGTTTTAACCAGCAGTTTAAAGAGATGGCTAAGAAAGTAGCCTCGCTGCAACAGCCAGACGGTACATGGCATGCAAGTTTATTGGATCCTGCAAGTTTCCCTGTCAAAGAAACCAGCGGCACCGGGTTTTACTGTTACGCCTTGGCATGGGGAATTAACAACGGTTTGCTCGATGCGCAAACCTATGCGCCGGGCGTTTTAAAAGCTTGGAAAGCATTGACCGACTGTGTGCATCCCGATGGTAAATTAGGCTTTGTTCAAAAAATTGGCGATAGCCCAGCGAGTGTAGGCTATGAAGATACCGAAGTATACGGTGTTTGTGCCTTTTTGTTGGCAGGTACGGAAATCATGAAATTGAGCATGCAGCAGAAAAACTTCAAAGCAGATCTGGTATTAACTAATCCAAAAGCAGGTACGACTACAGTTGGTGCATT
The DNA here is from genome assembly GCF_000023825.1 of Pedobacter heparinus DSM 2366. Classification (NCBI taxonomy): domain Bacteria; kingdom Pseudomonadati; phylum Bacteroidota; class Sphingobacteriia; order Sphingobacteriales; family Sphingobacteriaceae; genus Pedobacter; species Pedobacter heparinus. The sequence continues at coordinate 2,664,184 of NC_013061.1, read as the reverse complement.
ATTAAATGCTCCAGAAAATAAAAATGATAGCTATCGCAATTTGCTTACCGGGTTGATAGTTAACAAAGAGACGACTGTAAATACTGGCACCACGATTTACCTCAAAAATTAGTATTTCTATTCATAATTTATATAAAATCTATTGGCAATCAAAAAGTTATAACCTTTCGCTTTCTTCGAGCGAATTGCCAGGAAGCGACGGTTGCTGTAATTACCGCTAACTACCTCAATATAGCGAGTGTGTCGTACAGAAATTTCTTGTTGTGAAATTTGTCCGGCTTTTTCCGACCTAATCCTGCTAGTGACTTCATAAGGGGTAAATATTGTATCATGGCTTGCACATACAATGCTATAATTTACTGTGATATTACTATAGCTTTAGTAATTATCCGAACGTGCTGCCGTGTTGGCATGCATGGCGTTTAAAGAAATAGAAGTACTTGATGAACACCATATAGGAAAGGCTTCATCCTTCAAAAGAGGCATTCATTTTTTCTAACCAAATATAAATTATGAAACCAAATTATTTGATCTTAACTCCGATAGCAATTTTCTTGATATTGCTGTCTGCTTGTAAAAATGAAGATGAAATTGCTTCGCTCAAAACTACGGCCACTGCTATTGACGACGTCGCCGCTCAAAACACTACGCTATCGGCTCTTTCAGGAGGACTTGTAACGACCTACAAGGGCTTGACCATCACCTTTAGCAACAACTCTTCTATCGGGACAATATCAAGGCCAACTACTGGTTTTACTTCTGTGCCCTCACCAGCCTACGATTATTCAGTCGATCTCGTAAGGGACGTCGCGGCTCAAACTATCCGACTTTTTCATGGTGGACGTTTCAAAGATGCTATGTCTGACGGCGATCATACTCTGGCCAGGAAAGTAAGTTACGCAGGATCAGCCAATATTGCCAACTGGCAGTCTTCGTCTTCCTGGATATCGCCGCCGCTATATCCTTCAGGCACCGAGTTGCCCAGAGGTTTGTGGAGGCAGCCTGAAGATGTTCCTGGCGGTAATCCGAATGCTTGGGATGCTGGTAATTACATGGATCCTGAAGTCATCAAAGTTGGTGGAGTATATTACCAATTTACGCAGTGTGAAATTACAGGAAGCCGGAATGTAGATGGCTCTCCAACAGTATCTCCAGGCTCGGGGGTTTGGGCTGACCGTATCCAGCTTTATACCAGTACAAGTGGTGAGGGTGGCTGGACCAAGTATCTTCCAGGAGGAGTAAATCGGGGGGTTATTACGAATATACCCGCTGCCGAGCGAAGCACCCGGAAGTTCGGTCATCATGAAATGATGTATGAAGCAGGTGCGGCAAAGCCGTGGGTAATGTACGTTTATTCACATTTAAATAATGTTCCAAAGGGTTATTTCCGCATCAAATCTACCACACCCCACACATTCGATTGGAGCACAGCTCAACTATGCAGTGGATTTTCACAACTTGGAAACAAAACAGGGTATGTCGATGTTCCAGGTGGTCGGCTGTATATGCGTATTTCACATACCGCAAATTCAGCAGGCAAGCGTGTGCCTACATTCCGGTTTTCCTCCGACGGCTTGAACTTTGATGACGGATCCGCAATTGTGGAACTTATTGGTCACCCAAGTTTGAATACTTATTTTCTTGGATTCACTACCGATTACGGTACCGGCGCAAACGCTCCGCTTACAACCGGTGGCACTCAGTTTAGTTTCCAATACGGTGGAGCGGCATCCACATCTGCTGTCGCCCCAGACATATTTAACTCAGATATTTGGCTAGGTAAAACCAATATGACAGTTACAGGTACTTTAGTTCCCTAAGGCGATTTGCTTAACTGGATGGATTTGGTTCATTTACTCTTCAGTAGGGACAAAATGCTTTTCTGGAGTCGATCGGGGTTTGTACGGTAAATTCTTTAACCTGCTGTCGAAATAAGAAATGCTCTTGAAACCACATTCAAAGCAGATATTGGCAATGCTGATTTTCGCTTTTAGCAATAAGTTAGTAGCATGCGATCTGCACAAATATTTTTCAAATTGAGAGAAGAACTGAAAAGTTCTTCTTTTTAGCAAACAAGTGAAGCTGTTTTTTTTGTCCAGATTGCTTTTAATTTCTACCATATAATTTACTGCCTGCTCAAGTGTCCGTGAAAGATTGACATTCAATGAAGGCATGATTGTTTCCTCCTTGAATTAGGAGCAGAGCGTTTGCTATTGCTTCACTTCTTTACTGTAGTGTATCCCATCAACAAATCTGTCTCCGACACCCACTTTATTGGCATATACGGTGTCTTAGCATTGAATATTCCAGACTTTTTTGCAATGAACGGCTAAAAGGAAAGCCAGTAGCTGTATTACCTTCATAAACTATTGGGTGGTGAAAAATAATTGGCACAACCCTTCTCTTGTTCCCCACTTGTTCATTTATATATGTAACTTATTGATAGTTAATTACATGTATTTTCTGCATCGGCAAATAGTTTTGCTTTATGATAAATTCAACTGCCAGGATATACCAAATTGATCGGCAATCCACCCAAACTTCTCACTAAAGCCATAATCATCGAGTGGCATCATTACTTTTCCATTTTCAGCTAGTTTTGAAAAAAGATCTACCAATTCCGTTTCATTTCGACATTCCACCCAATTTGAAATGGCCGGTGTGAAATTCCAATGATGCTTAATGAAGCTGTCGCTGCAAATGAATTCCTTTCCGTTTAGCTCAAAAATCGCCTTCATGATTGTGCCCTCTTTTCCTGGACCATCGTTTCCGTAACGCTGAACCTCGATAATGCCGGAGTTCTCAAATAAACTGATGTAAAAGTTCATGGCTTGTTCGGCATTATTTTCCTGAAAAGTCAAAAATGAGGTTACCTGTTGTTTCATGTCAATCTGTTTTTAATTAGTTACTTAATGGTTTTTACTTTCTTCTTTAAGATCAATCCACTAATTAGGGCGACGATTAATCCAATGGGAAATACTTCTGAATAAGTAATCAAAACGACAAACAAAGGGTTTTTATACATTTCTTTAAAGTCTGCCATTTGTTGTGTCTTAGCTGGCAGATCAGCTGGAGTGCTTTCTCTGAGCACGCAAGATGTATACACGTCCATGAAGTCAGGAACAAAAAGGTAGTAATAAAATAGCCAGACCACTACATACACAGTGGAGCCAATAAATGCAATTAGAGTCCCGATTTTAAAAGCTTTTCCAAATGATATCAAACCGGCATTTTGCTTATTCTTGTAGTTTCTTATGCCAAAGAAAATTATCGAGAAAATAACCACAAGCGCTGCATAGCCAACAAAATCATTTCCCTTAAATTTACCGCTATAAACCATTTGTACCATAGCTACCATATTTGCAGCTAAGATGCCCCCGATAATCAACCCAAAAATCCATACAGTTTTTTTCATGAGTTCTGTTTTTAAATGTTCTACAAAACTAGTCTCACAACTGATTCGACCATCATACTTTAGTACCAAAATGCATTTTTTACTGCATTTTATGCTAAATTATGAATTCGTTTAACGGATGATTTTTAGTCTTTTGGCTTTTTCCAGGGCTTTTATTCTACTTTTTACATTCATTTTCACAAAAAGATTTGATACATGAGTTTTGACTGTACTTAAAGAAATAAATAAGTCCCCGGCAATTTCGGCATTGCTATGACCTTTAGCTAAAAGCTGTAGGATTTCATATTCTCTGGAGTTTAAATTCAGCTTTTCTAACTCTTTCTCATTTAAGGAAAACTGCTCAGGCACTTCCTTTTCAATAATGATGGTCTTAATTTTGGGTCTTAGGATTTGCGTGGCTACCCATATACCTAGAGCAGTAAAAAAAACAGCTATCAATCCAACGTATATATCTATGGAATTGTCAACAATTAGAAATTTCCATTGCAGCCATTTCAAAACAAAAATCAATATTGATAAAATCAGTCCGTACAAGAAAGTAGATTTAAAGTCTTTTAATGATATCATTGTTTGTCTTTTTGTATTGCTGGTTTTGTACTGTCAAATTTACAGAAAATAGACTTCTTCGGTTTATGAGATTTTATCGCCTATGTTTAAACGGAATTTTACTTTAAAGTGAGGTTCATCAGTACACCAATCATAGCTGATGTTGCAAAACTGACCAGGGTTCCTACCAATACGTATTCTGTTTTTAATTGTGTATTGGCTTCCTTTTCGCTAAACCGTAAAATCGATTTTGCTGTCATAAGAAATCCTATTGCGGTGTACTGACCCATCAAAACAAAGGTTAAGATCATGACCCGTTCACAAATGCCGATCCATTTACCGGCACTGGCCAGTCCAAGTTCCTGCTCTTCACCGCTTTTAATTACTTCGGCTAGAGGCTGGGGTTGCTCTTCAGATTGATTTTCTGCAGGCTCTGAAATATCAATCCCTGGCAATGTGGGAGCCGAATTTAAGATGCTTTCCCTGGTAATCTGATCGCGCCACTTTTGCGTGGCCTTTCCTATAATTATACCAAGTGGCCAGCTTACAAACAGGTAACCTGCCACCAGTATCCAGAACTTATAATTTCCGAAGGTATCATTTGCAAAAGACAGTACAGCCTTACAGTTCCAGCTGAAAGACACAGAAAGTAGCACTATGACCAGCAGGTGTGCCAGCTGATCTGCAATAAAATAATTAAAGTTATCCTTATTTACTTTGGATTTGATATAGTCTATGATCAGGTGGCTCACAAATATGACCAGAGGAATGACCCAATTGTTGTACTGACCTGAAAAAATATAGGCAAATACAGTTGTAACAAGTACATGAAGATATAGTTTAATGGATTTACCTTGCTTTTCTTCACGGTCTTTTACCCAGCTTTTTGGCTGAAAAATAAAATCTGTAAGCAAATGTGCTACCAGGAGTCTCAATAATAAATTTAATTCCATTATTCCTGTTTTACTAATTCTGCAATATATCTCATTGTAGGTTCAAACTCTTTCCAACCTGCAGATTTTAACCTGCTGTTAACGGAAGGCTGAGAGAGGGATAGATATTCTGCTATTTCCTGTTGGGTTTTACCTTCTAAAAGCAGAAAAATCACTTCCGACTGTGCCATCGTCCAGTTGGCAATGTATTTATTAATGAAGCTAAGTATGATTTTAATTCCTGCATTCTTTCGCTCGTTATTGGTATGAATGGTTAAAAATTCTCCTTCCTTCATGGTATCAAAATTCCTGCCCGATAAATGAAACGCTTCTCCATCCGAGTTAAGTACATTTTTACCTCGATAGGATACTGCTCCAATACCTATAGAAATTCTTGTACTTAAATATATTTTATTCTTTTCATCGGAATGCTTTTTAAACCAGCATATCAGTTGTATGCTTTTTGTGAGGGCTTCAAAAATATCATCAAAAAGTACCTGATAACTATCGCCGCGAAAAATCTCTGCATTTTGCTTTTCTTTTATCCATCTTTTAAGCAGCAGCTCTGTATCTTCAATCAATTTTTTCCTGTTTGCCGCATTCAGCCGGGTGAAGTTGATAATATCTCCTGTGATTACTGCCTGTGCATTCATAGTTCATCTTAATATATTATAAATATAGATATTTTACTCTATAAAAACAAATTATAGAATAATTAATCTATAAAGAGTCATTATAGAACTATTAATCTATAAATAAGTAACTATTGTTTTACTGGGCAGTATAGGTGTAGATATAAAGTTCAGAACCAAACGGATTTCTTAATGAAAACTTTAAAGTTGTGGTAGTCAGCTCCAGTATAGTAAATTGGAGTTGTATATCAAGAGCTTCATGAGAAAGGATGAGTTTGTCACCTTTAATTTCCCATTTGCCACCTTCCTGAATCTGCTCATCATTATCGTCGCATTTCGTTGCCCCCTCATCCATCATGTATTTACCGCCAGCAGCATAGATCTCAATATTATCCAGTTCACATGCATCATAGGTTTCTGTCATTTTATTTACTCCATCTTCTGTATATGCGGTCATTTTCCATCGTTTACCCATAAGGGCTTTGGTTTTATTTTCAGGAATTACAGGTATTTTTTTACAGGCAGAAATAAGGAAAAAAGGAAGCAAGAAGGCGCAGATAAGACGAAGTGTTTTCATTTAGATTTTAAGCGTTGATAAGTATAAGCAGCTAATATAATTAATTGTAAAGCAATTTATAAAATAATTTGTATGTAATACGCTCAAACAAAAGAGGAATAGGTGAATTTAAAATAATAAAACAAGGATAAATACGCTAGGTTAAATAAAAATTAATATAATTAAATAAAATTTAACATTGAATTTTAAGTTCAATATAAGATTTTTAAAATATTATCAATATTTTGCAAGTGAATTTTTTACCATAAAAGCCGCTCCGAATGCTTTAAAATGAGATACACAGCTGAACATTCCTTATTGCAACTCGTATCTTCTGGCAATGAAGAGGCTTTTACAATTATTTATGAACGTTATCGTTTGCGTGTTTATCTTTTTATTAAAAAATATTTAAAGTCTTCCCAACTCTCTGATGATATTTGTCAGAATGTTTTTCTAAAAATCTGGGAAAATAAAGAAGAACTGAGCACCATCAACTCATTTAATGCCTATGCGTTTACAATTGCCAAACGCCAGTGTCTCGATTTTTTAAAACGGGCTGCAGTTGAACAAACGGCCATGAATTTAATTCTTCAGGCTTATCCATTAGATAACAATATCACAGAGGAAAATCAGCAATACAATGAATATCTCAATTTTATTGATAACACTTTATTGAGATTGCCCCCGCAAACCCAGGAAGTTTTTAAACTCTGTAGACAACAATATAAAAGCTATGATGAGGCGGCCGCAATTCTGGGCATATCCCGGCATGCCATAAAAAAACACATGGTAAGGTCGATGAAGGTTTTACGTACTGCTGCTGAAACGGAACTGGGGATTTCAATGAGCATTCTATTTATCTTATTATCAAGTTTTTAATGCGTACCTGAATTTTATTTTATTGAGAGGGGTACCCTGTGGGTATGCCTTAATCGTCATATCAGTAAAAGGGCTAAAACCGATTCAGGATATGCAAGACAAAAACTCAAGCCATAAAAGAAAATTGATTCAGCGTTATGCAAAAAATGCAGCGTCTGAAAAAGAATTGCAGTCCTTATTTGGAATGATAAGTAACCATGAAATGGATGCTTTGCTGGAAGAAGAGATGGACCGGGATATTGCGGCTATGGGCACTGATATAAATTCGGACAGACCAAAAAGATTTGCTGCATGGTATAAATATGTTGCAGCATCGTTAATACTGGTCACTTTATCGGCCGTTACCAGTTATTTCCTTTCAAATTCATCTAGAAAAGAAAGCCTGAGCAGCACAAATAAAAGTATTGCGCCAGGTGGCAATGTAGCATACTTAACGCTGGGCAATGGAAAACGGATTGCGCTTACCGAGCTGAACAATGGTACAATAGTTAAAGAGGCAGGCGTAGAAATCACCAAAGCTGCAAACGGGCAGCTGGTTTATAAACTATCATCGGTTAATGACCCTGCAGCTAATAATGTCTATAATACCATTGAAACCCCAAGAGGCGGGCAATACCAGATATTACTCCCCGATGGTTCTAAAGTCTGGCTAAATGCAGCTTCATCGCTAAAATATCCTACTTCATTTGCTACATTAAAAGAAAGGGCCGTTGAACTGAAGGGGGAAGCTTATTTTGAGGTGTACAGGGATAAGGCCAAACCATTTATTGTGCATAGTGTAAACCAGGATGTAAAAGTGCTGGGTACACATTTCAACATTAATGCCTATGGTGACGAACCTGTGGTAAAAACGACATTGATAGAAGGAGCAGTACATGTCAGTTCGGTATTATTTGAAAAGATACTAAAACCGGGGCAGGAATCTGTTCTAAGCGCATCGGGTATACAGGTAAAAGAAGTGGAAACAGAGCAGGCCATCGCCTGGAAAAACGGCGAATTTATGTTCTCGAGTGAACCCATTACGGCAATTATGCGCAAAATTTCCAGGTGGTATAATGTTGATGTGGAATATGAAGGGAATGTAAATTCAATGAGGTTTACGGGTACTGTATCGAGATATTCAAATGTTTCCGATGTTTTACAAATGCTGGAAATGACCAATAAAGTAAAGTTCAGTGTTGAGGAACGTAAAATAAAAGTAACGCGCTATATAAACGAGTAAATAAGAATAAACCAAATATAAAATAAAACAGAAATGAAAAAATCCAAACGAGCCCCTTAGCGCACAATCAGGAACACCAGTATATAAAATCAGGAGTGCTACCAACACTCCTGACAAAATGTTCAGGTGGTATAAAAAATGTCGCAAAACAAGTATTTATAATAACCAAAACTAAATCAAATGTATAAAATTTCTACAAAGATTTTATTTAAACCTCATTGCTATATAACGAAATTCCTGCTGGTTATGAGATTAACAATAACAATGCTGACGATTGCAATACTGCAGGTAAGTGCTGCAACCTATGGTCAGAAAATAACGCTTTCTGAAAAGAATGCGCAACTGGAAAAAGTATTAAAAAAGATCAGGGCCCAAAGTGGGTTTAGTTTTCTTTACGAAGATACGGATCTGGCAAATTCCAAAGCTGTAAATGTCAACTTTTCGAACGTGTCTATCGATGATGCTTTAGAAAAGCTATTTATAAACCAACAGCTATCTTATTCAATTAAGGATAAAACTGTTGTGATTAAATCAAGCAAAACACCCATAAACCAGTACGTTGCAACAATAGACATCAGGGGAAAGGTATTGGACGGTGATGGGAAACCTTTGCCTGGTGCCAATGTAAGGGTTAAAGGTGAAACAAAAGGTACAACGGCTAATGGCAACGGAGAGTTTGAGCTAAAAGGTATAGATTCAAAATCAATACTTGTGATCTCCTATATAGGCTTTCTGACTAAAGAGGTTGCTGTTAACAACCAGAAACAATTAACCATCGGCCTGGATATAGATCAGTCTAAATTAAATGAAGTCGTGGTAATTGGTTACGGTACAGCCAAAAGAAGTGACCTAACCGGTTCTGTTGGACAGGTTAACATCAGTGATTTTCAACAGGCACCAGTAAGGTCTTTTGATGAGGCGCTGGCTGGTCGCGTGGCAGGTGTACAGGTAACCTCATCTGAAGGGCAGCCAGGATCTGGTATCGACATCATCATCAGGGGAGCAAATTCTTTGACGCAGGACAATTCGCCTTTATATGTAATAGATGGTTTTCCTACCGAAAATTTTGACAACAATGCCATTAACCCTGAAGAAATCGAATCCATTGATGTACTAAAGGACGCTTCGGCAAGTGCTATTTATGGTGCAAGAGGAGCAAATGGTGTAATTATCATAACAACCAAAAGGGGTAAAGTGGGTTTGCCTGTTATTAAGTACAATGGTTCTTATGGCATTCAGAATAACATTTATGAAGTACCATTGATGAGCCCTTATGAATATTTAAAATTGCAGAGTGAAATTACGGCTACTGATTTTAAAAATGCGTATCTGGGACCAATCGCAGATCCTGTTAACCCTACAAACCCACCTATAGGGTATAAATATACACTGGAAGATTACCGTAATGTAAAGGGAATAGACTGGCAAAGTCAGCTTTTCAGAACGGCGCCAATGCAGAGCCATTCTCTATCGATGTCGGGCGGAACAGAGAAAACGCGTTATTCCCTGTCAGGACAAATATTTATGCAGGATGGGACAATTATAAATTCCGGTTACCGACGCCAGCAAGCCAAGATGACCCTGGACCAGACTGTAAATAATAAATTTAAAGTAGGGGCAGACTTTACTTATACAAGTTCTAAAACTTTTGGTTCGGCAACTTCAACTGCCGCCAATTCTTCAATGAACAATTTTTTATATAGTGTTTGGGGATACAGACCTGTAACGCCTATTGGTGTATTGCCTGAAGATGTAATAGAAGAACCTTCGGATGATTTTGTAAATACTTCTACAGATTATCGGTTTAACCCGATCATGACTGCGGAAAATCAATTGAGACAAACTTTTGCAAGAAATTTTGTAGGAAACGGATATGCAGAGTATACTTTTATACCCGGACTTAAACTGAGGATAAGCGGTGGAATAAATAGGGTACAAAGACGTGCAGAGTCTTTTAACAACTCAAATACTTATAGTGGAAGTCCCTCAAACCCTTTCACGAACGGACCAAATGGTAGCATCACAAATTTTGAGACCACTACCTGGTCAAATGAGAACATTTTAACTTACGACAAGAAGTTTGACAAAAACCATAAACTCAATGTAATTGGTGGATTTACCTTAAATGGTAATAAATATGGATACTACGGTCTGTCTGCAAATGCCTTGCCTAACGAAGCACTTGGCTTAAGTGGCCTGGCCTCGGGAACTCCACAACCTGTGACTTCCTATAACTCTGAATGGGCGTTGGTTTCTGGTTTGGCAAGGGTAAATTACAGTTATAAAAATAAGTATCTCTTTACTGCCTCGATGCGTGCAGACGGTTCATCTAAGTTTGGCCCGGGCAATCAATGGGGTTATTTTCCTTCGGGAGCTATTGCCTGGAAATTGATCAATGAAGACTTCATGAAAAATATTTCCTTTCTTTCAGATGCCAAATTGAGATTAAGCTGGGGTATTACAGGCAATAACAGGGTTGGAGATGGCGACCGCTTTGCCCAAATGACTTATCCGATTAATTCTTATTATTCTTTCAATAACGGATTGGCCCAGGGCATAAACATTACAAATGTGGGAAGTCCGAACTTAAAATGGGAAAGTACAAAACAAACAGACATTGGGCTGGATGTAGGGTTCTTGAAAGACAGAATAGGTTTTACTGCAGAATACTATCGTAAAAACACCACAGATTTACTGTTAAATGCCTTATTGCCCTATACAAGCGGGTATGTAAGTGCATTTAAAAATATTGGTGCCACCAGAAATGAAGGTTTCGAGTTTTCAATTAATACCACCAATATTAAAAATAAAAATTTTTCCTGGACCACCAGCTTCAATATTGCCTTTAACAGAAACAAGATTATTGAACTTACTGAAAACCAGGAAAGCTTGACAAGTAACATTAGCTGGGATAGTTTTTATAGTGCTGTTCCACTATATATTGCGAAACTTGGCCAACCCATAGGGCAGATTTACGGATACATCTGGGATGGTGTTTATCAGCTTGATGATTTTACTCAGCCAACACCAACCACCTATCTTTTGAAACCTGAAATTGCTACAAATGGTAATGCCAGAACCTCGATCAGGCCAGGAGATATCAAATACAGGGATATTAACGGTGATGGTGTAGTGAATGATTTTGACCGGACTGTAATAGGTCGTGCTTATCCAATACATCAGGGTGGTATGTCCAATAATTTCAAATACAAGAATTTTGACCTCGGTGTATTTTTACAGTGGTCTTATGGCAATGATATTGTAAATGCCAACAAACTTATATTTGAAGCTGGAAACAAAGCCTTCCTGAATCAATATGCAACTTATCAGGACCGCTGGACACCCGAAAATACAAATACCACCATGCACCGTTCCGGTGGACAATATGGATACAATTACTCAACCAGAATTGTAGAAGATGGATCATTCTTAAGGCTAAAGACGGTATCCTTAGGTTATACTCTTCCTAAAACCCTAATAAACACTGTTAAAATAAAAGGCTTAAGGGTTTACGCGTCTGCACAAAACCTATTTACCTGGACTAATTATTCTGGTTCAGATCCTGAAGTAAATGTTAAACGAACCGCATTAACGCCTGGATTTGATTATTCAGCCTATCCACGTGCGCGTACCATTACTTTTGGCGCCGGTTTATCCTTTTAATTATACAATTACAATTACCTAAACTAAATAGGACATGAAAAAAATAATTCTTTTAAGTTTTTTGGCAATTATATGCTCAACAACTGGTTGCAAGAAATTTTTAGATAAAGTACCCTCATCATTTGTTGCCCCCGAAAATTATTTTAATAATGAAAAAGAAGTAAATACTGCATTGAACGGAGTGTATGATATTTTAAGCCGGGAGCAGACATTTGGCGGACAATTGCCCATTCGCCATGCAGTCAGTACAGATGAGTCATTCTTCTCTTATGCTTCCTTTCCAACCGGACCTTTCTATTATAATTTTGGTGCCGATGATGCTACGATACGGGATCTATGGAGATACCTGTATGATGGCATAGAACGGGCAAACGTTTTACTGGCCAATCTGGATAAAGCAAATATGGACGAGGGCAAAAAATCTGTTGTTAAAGGTGAAACTCTCTTTCTGCGGGCCTTTTATTATTTTATCCTGGTACAGAATTGGGGTGGTGTACCTTTAAAGCTGACACCAACCACCTCTATAAACAATGTTAATATTCCACGTAATTCTGTTAAGGAGGTTTATGATCAGATTCTAAAAGATATGGTTGAAGCGGAAGGATTGGTCAAAAAGATTTCTGATATCGGTTTCGGAGGAAGGGTCTCTAAATCCGCTGTACGTGGTATTTTGGCCAGAGTGTGCCTTAACATGGCTGGTTATCCCTTAAATGACGTTGCTAAATTTAAAGATGCTGCTACATGGGCTGCAAAAGTGAATGAATATGGAGAACATGCTTTAAATCCAGATTACAGCCAGGTTTTTATAAACCTTTGTAAAGATCAGTACGATATAAAGGAAAGCATTTTTGAAGCTGAATTATACGGATCAAATAGTGACGCTTTTAGAGAAGGTGGACGGATCGGCAACGAGAACGGTGTGAAATGCTCTGCATCTACAGATTTGATCCCTACAGTTGGTTTTGCTTACGGCTTTGTAAGCACAACCAGAAAGCTATACACGTCTTATGAATATAATGCCACTGATGCATCTAAACGTGACCTTAGAAGAGATTGGGCAATAGCTACCTATACATTAAATGCATCCGGTGTAAAGGCGAATATTGCCGCTACCAATATTTATGCAAGAAATTGTGCTAAATGGCGCCGTGAATACGAAGTGGTAACACCTAAAAATAAAAACTATACGTCAACCAATTTCCAGATACTCAGATATGCTGATGTATTACTGATGCTGGCCGAAGCAGAAAATGAAGTAAATAACGGGCCAAATGCCACTGCGGTTAATGCCCTTAACGAAGTAAGAAGACGTGGTTACGGCAAATTATTAGCAGGGGCAACCAATCCGGCTAATGCCGATTATCCGGGGGCAATTTCACTAAGTAAAGCTGCATTTTTAAAAGTGATACAGGATGAAAGGGCACGTGAACTGTGTTTTGAAGGTTTACGCAAGTCTGATCTGATCAGGTGGGGAATATTTGTAAATACCATGCAAGCCACCGCTACCGAGTTTACTACTTATGCTGCCATGACCACTACCATTTATAAAAATGCAAGGGATGCTGCACAAAGGGTTACTGCAACACATTTGTTGTACCCAATTCCAATTCTGGAAATGTCGTTAAACAAAGCTATGGTACAAAATGAAGGATATTAATATGCAGCAGACAATTAAATTAATAAAAATGAAAAGAATACTATTATTGCCTGTACTTTTCCTGCTGTTATCAGCATGCAACAAAAAGGAGGTAGTTGCCCCCAATTTTAATGTTGCCATTGCACAGGGTAAAACAACTTTTAAAGTTGGCGAACAAATTGATTTCACATTTTCAGGAAATTCAAACTACATAACTTTTTATTCTGGCGAGACGGGGCGCATGTATGAATTCAGGGACCGCATAACCGCAGGGGCTAGAACAGATATAGGCGTGCCCATCCAAAACATGACCACTCAATTGTTAACCTATCCTTACAGCTATACAGAAGAGGGAACTTATAAAGTAACCTTTGTAGTAAGTAATACCAGTGTATATGGATCAGTCAGCGATGTTAAAGAAATAGTGCTCTCAATAACCCCCTAGAAGCTATAGATAGCGCTGAAAAGCGCTATCTTAGCCTTATTAATTTTTTAGCATGCAGAACCGTTCAATCAGCAACTTACCCATACTTATTGTTGTTGTTAGCCTCACAACGCTCATCTCATCTTTTAAGGCCGATCCACCAATTTATCGCAAAGGCTGGATCGATCTGAATAAAAATGGAAAAAAGGATATTTATGAAGATCCGCTCCAACCTTTAAATGCAAGAATAGACAACCTGCTGTCGCAAATGACACTGGAAGAGAAAACCTGTCAGATGGCCACTCTATATGGCTGGAAACGTGTATTGAAAGACTCTTTACCTACAAAAGAATGGAAAACGGCAATATGGAAAGATGGGATTGCAAATATTGACGAACATTTGAACGGCTTTCTAACCTGGGGTGTAACCAGTACCTCAGAACTGGTAACTGATATTAAAAAACATGTATGGGCTATGAATGAAACGCAGCGTTTTTTTATAGAGCAAACCCGTTTAGGAATACCAGTAGATTTTACCAATGAGGGGATAAGAGGGGTGGAAGCTTACGAGGCCACAGGTTTCCCTACCCAGTTAAACATGGGTATGACCTGGAACAGGAACCTGATCAGGAAAATGGGTAGAATCACCGGCCAGGAAGCAAGGGCATTGGGTTATACCAATGTGTATGCCCCCATACTTGATGTGGCAAGGGACCAGAGATGGGGAAGACTGGAAGAAGTATATGGTGAAGATCCTTACCTGGTGGCCCGTCTAGGTGTAGAAATGACCCTGGGTATGCAGGAGAATAACCAGATTGCCTCAACAGCTAAGCATTTTGCAGTATATAGTGCCAACAAAGGAGCAAGAGAGGGACTTGCCAGAACAGATCCTCAGGTTTCACCCCGTGAAGTAGAAGACATCATGCTTTATCCTTTTAAAAAAGTGATACAGGAAGCCGGAATAATGGGGGTGATGAGTTCCTATAATGATTACAATGGCATTCCCATTACCGGAAGTGAATACTGGCTAACACAACGCTTAAGAAAGGATTTTGGTTTTGGTGGATATGTGGTAAGTGACAGCGATGCACTTGAATATTTATACAATAAGCATCATGTTGCAGCCAATTTAAAAGAAGCCGTTTTTCAGGCTTTTATGGCTGGATTAAATGTGCGAACTACCTTTCGGCCACCAGATAGCATCATTATTTATGCGCGGCAACTGGTTAATGAGGGACGCATCCCCATAGAAACAATTAACAGCAGGGTTAAAGATGTTTTGCGGGTAAAGTTTAAGCTAGGCCTGTTTGACCAGCCTTACGTAAAAGATGCAGCAGCATCAGAAAAACTGGTAAACAGTATCGCCCATCAGGCAGTTGCCTTACAGGCATCTAAAGAAAGTATTGTGCTGTTAAAGAACAATAATCAAATCCTGCCACTTTCAAGATCCTTAAAAAAGATTGCTGTAATAGGGCCAAATGCTGCCGACAATGATTACGCACATACGCATTACGGCCCGCTTCAATCTAAAAGTACAAACATACTGGAAGGTATCCGTAATAAAATTGGAGCAGATAAGGTATGGTATGCCAAGGGCTGCGAGCTGGTAGACAAGAACTGGCCGGAAAGCGAGATTTTTCCGGAAGATCCTGATGCAACAGCTATAGCCCTGATTGAAGATGCTGTTAACACAGCTATGAAAGCAGACGTAGCAATAGTAGTTTTAGGGGGCAATACCAAAACAGCAGGCGAAAACAAAAGCCGCACAACACTTGAACTTCCTGGTTTCCAGTTAAACCTCATCAAAGCCATTCAAAAAACTGGAAAACCGGTTGTTGCCGTAATGATAGGTACACAACCTATGGGCATAAATTGGATAGATAAATATATCGACGGTATAGTATATGCAGGATATCCTGGCGTAAAAGGAGGAATTGCAGTTGCTGATGTTTTATTTGGTGATTATAACCCTGGGGGCAAGTTAACACTTACTTTTCCCAAATCTGTAGGGCAGCTGCCTTTAAATTTTCCCTCTAAACCTAATGCACAAACTGATGAGGGTGAACTGGCTAAAATTAAAGGTTTACTGTATCCATTCGGTTTTGGCCTAAGTTATACAACGTTTGCTTATAGCAATCTAAAGATCAGTCCAATTGAACAGGAAAAAGACGGCAACATCAGTATCAGTGTAGACATTACCAATACTGCAAAGCTTGAAGGTGATGAAATAGTGCAGTTATACATCAGGGATGTATTGAGTACGGTAACCACCTATGAAAAGATATTAAGAGGATTTGAAAGGATCAGCTTAAAACCAAATGAGACCAAAACCCTTAAGTTTACTTTGTTTCCTGATGATCTGAAATTATGGAACCGCGAGATGCAGCACGTAATTGAACCCGGAACTTTTAAGGTGATGATTGGTGCCTCAAGTGAAGACATAAGATTAACAGGAAGTTTTAATATCAAATAAGATCAATACTGATATGAAAAAAATATTATTGTGTTTATTTCTATATACATGGCTGGGTGCATCTGCCCAACAATCGTGTCCGGTTATACCTTTACCAGCCAGTTTTACCAAAACTACCGGAAGTTTTCAGCTTACAGATCAAACCTCAATACAGGTTAACCAATCGGTACTTGAACCACTGGCCCATTACCTGCAAAAGGAATTGCTCAAGTATAAGGGATTGAGCCTTAGTATAGAAGAAGGACAGCGTTCATCTGTTATAGTATTAAACCTTGGTCCTAAAAAAACGATTAAGGCAGAGGAATACCAGTTAGAAATGAATGCCCGAAATATCAGCATCAGCGCTTCAACTACTGATGGCCTGTTTAATGGGATCAGTACTTTATTGCAATTGATCAGACAGTCGGCCGGACAATCCATTGAATGCTGGAAAATAACCGATGCACCTAAATATGGCTGGCGTGGGCTTATGCTCGATGAATCAAGGTACTTTTTCGGAAAAGAAAAAGTTAAGCAGTTGTTAGACTGGATGGCTTTTTATAAGCTGAACCGTTTTCACTGGCATTTAACAGACCAGCCGGGTTGGCGTTTAGATATTAAAAAATATCCTAAATTAGCTTTAATAGGCGGCATAGGAAACTATTTTAATCCTTATGCCCCGGCAAAATACTACAGTCAGGAAGACATCGCTGAGCTGGTACTTTATGCAGCGGAAAGACACATCCAGATTATCCCAGAAATAGATATGCCTGGTCATGCAACCGCTGCAAATATGGCTTATCCTGAATACAGTGGGGGTGGAACCGATAAATATCCCGAGTTTACTTTTAATCCTGGTAAAGAAGGGACTTATCAGTACCTGACCAATATTTTAAAGGAAACGGATGTACTTTTCCCATCGCAGATGATCCATATTGGTGGTGATGAAGTTGCCTTTGGAAATAAAAAATGGAATACCAATGCTGATGTACAACATTTAATGAAAACCATGGGCCTGAAAGACCTCAAAGCGGTTGAACATTACTTTATTAAAAGAATGGCTGATTCTCTGACTAAACTGAACAATAAAGTATTGGCCTGGGATGAGGTAACAGAAACCAATCTGGCACCAAAAAATACCCTGGTTTTTTGGTGGAGGCATGATCAGCCTGAGGTGCTAAAAACCGCACTGGATAAAGGCTTTTCGGTTGTATTGACACCAAGAATACCTTTATATTTTGATTTTGTGCAAGACAGCACAGCTGTTTCCGGCAGAAGGTGGAAAGCAGGCGAATACAGTCCGATTGAAAAAGTATATTACTTTTCTCATGAACAGGTTCCTGAAACTGCTCATCATGAAAAAAATATTATGGGCATTCAGGCTTGTTTGTGGACGGAGACGGTAAACAGTAGCCAGCGTCTGGATTATTTATTGTTTCCCAGGATAACTGCGCTGGCAGAAGCTGCCTGGACTACAGACAATAAAAAGAATTTTAATGATTTTCAGCTGAGGTTAAATACACACCTGGAATATTTTAAAGCCGCTGGCATTTATTATTACAACGGTAAAAAAAGTAATCCTGAACCACTTCCAAAAAAAATATCGGTCTCCTATATCGACTAAGCTATTCGGTTGCTCAATAAAAAGATTGTTATCTTTAGCCATTAAATAGCAATATTAAATAAAGATATGAGCGATAGCCAGCTAACATTGCGCAGTGTTAACGTGACCAGGTATGTAACTCCTTTAAGGGAAGGTGGGTCTATGCCAGCAATTGCAGAAGCAGATGATGGTTTTTTATATGTACTTAAATTTAAAGGTGCGGGGCAAGGGGTAAAAGCACTGATTGCTGAAATTATTGGTGGTGAAATTGCCAGGGCATTGGGTTTCCGGGTTCCAGAAATTGTATTTGCTTCGTTAGACGAAGCATTTGGACGGATAGAACCTGATGAAGAAATACAAGACCTGTTGCGGGCAAGCGAAGGACTTAACCTGGCTTTACATTATCTTTCTGGTGCAATTACTTTTGATCCGCTTGTAACTGTAATTGATGCAA
Organism: Pedobacter heparinus DSM 2366; assembly: GCF_000023825.1. Taxonomy (NCBI): domain Bacteria; kingdom Pseudomonadati; phylum Bacteroidota; class Sphingobacteriia; order Sphingobacteriales; family Sphingobacteriaceae; genus Pedobacter; species Pedobacter heparinus. The sequence continues at coordinate 2,645,770 of NC_013061.1, read as the reverse complement.
AAACAGCTTCGCAAATTGTTTGGCTGGATTGTTTACTTACAAATATGGACCGCACAGCCAGAAACACCAATATGCTGATCTGGCATAAAGAACTCTGGTTAATAGATCATGGCGCATCCTTGTATTTTCATCATTCCTGGCAAAACTGGAAAGAACAGGCCTTACGTCCATTTGTATTGATAAAAGATCATGTAATGTTGCCAATGGCGACAGAACTGGAAAGCGTTGACAGGGAATTCCGTCAGTTGCTTACACCTGGCCTTATTGCTGATATTGTACACCTGATCCCCGATGAATGGCTGGTTGAGGAGTATTCCTTTGAAACGCTAACTGAACACAGGCAAGCGTATATCCACTTTTTGGAAACAAGAGTGGCCAATTCAGAAATTTTTGTTAAAGAGGCACAAAATGCAAGAGAAACACTTATTTGAATATGCTGTCATCCGTGTCGTGCCAAGGGTAGAACGCGAAGAATTCATGAATGTGGGCGTCGTGGTCTACTGTCCAAAGCAAAAATTCTTACAGGTTATGTTTGAGCTGAACCTGAAAAAATTAAATATTTTTTGCACAGATCTGGATGTTTCCGTACTTGAAGAAAACCTAAATGCATTTAAACGCATTTGTATGGGAGGTAGTGATGCTGGAACCATTGGTAAATTAGATATAGCTTCCAGGTTCCGCTGGTTGACAGCAACCCGTAGTACAGTTTTACAAACTTCCAGGGCCCACGCGGGTCTTAGTGCTGATGCTCACGAAACACTCCATAAATTATATAATAAACTGGTACGCTAGCTTTTAATATAAATAGAACCTTGTAATGACTGAAAAAGTAATATTGGTTAATGAAAATGACCTCGAAATAGGATTGATGGAAAAAATGGAGGCACACCTGCAAGGCTGCCTGCATCGTGCTTTTTCTGTTTTTATTTTTAATACCAAAGGAGAATTGTTGTTGCAACAGCGGGCCAATGATAAATACCATTCAGGTGGTAAATGGACAAATACCTGTTGCAGTCACCCCCGACATGGAGAAACTACTATTGATGCAGCCAACAGGCGACTGCAGGAAGAAATGGGGATGCATTGTAACCTTATTTACGGTTTTCACTTTATCTATAAAGCGGCCTTATCAGATGAAATTTATGAACATGAATATGATCATGTTTTTTTTGGCCTAAGCGACAGTATACCAGTTCCCAATCCTGCTGAAGTAGCAGCGTATAAATATTTGGAAATGAAGGTATTGTTAAATGATCTGCAGGCCCATCCCGAAGAATATACAGAATGGTTGAAGATCTGTTTTGGTCGTGTGATGGAAACTTATCGGGAAATTCTTGATAATATGTAAAAACAATGGTTATTTTGCCATGATGTTAATCCTTCCTTATATTATTACTAACCAAAATAAAAATGCTTTATGATTATTGAGCCTAGAATGCGTGGGTTTATATGCCTTACAGCACACCCGAAAGGATGTGAACAAAATGTAATCAACCAAATTAATTATGTAAAATCTAAAGGGCCAATTGATGGCCCTAAGAAAGTATTGGTCATAGGAGCTTCTACAGGATTCGGACTGGCTTCCCGGATCACCAGTGCATTTGGTTCAGACGCGGCTACAGTAGGTGTTTTTTTTGAAAAACCGCCGGCCCCTGGTAAAACAGCGTCACCAGGCTGGTACAACAGCGCCGCCTTTGAAAATCAGGCACTAAAAGCAGGTTTATATGCCAAAAGCATTAACGGAGATGCTTTTTCTGATGAAGTAAAACAAAAAACGCTGGATCTGATTGAAAAAGATTTAGGGCAAATAGACCTGGTTATTTATAGCCTTGCTTCTCCAAAAAGGATGCACCCTAAAACCGGCGTGTTACATAGTTCTGTGCTAAAGCCGATTGGTGAGGATATATTTACCAATAAAACTGTAGATTTTCATACGGGGGTAGTTTCTGAAATTTCCATTGTTCCGGCTAATGAAGAAGAAATAGAAAATACAATTGCCGTAATGGGTGGTGAAGACTGGGAAATGTGGATGGATGCATTGAAATCCAGAGGTTTGCTCGCAACAGGAGCTAAAACAGTTGCCTATTCATATATTGGTCCATCTGTAACTGAGGCGGTATATCGTAAAGGTACCATTGGCCGTGCGAAAGATCACCTGGAAGCGACTGCGTTTACCATCAACGATAAATTAAAAGACATCGACGGAAGGGCTTTTGTCTCTGTAAATAAGGCTTTGGTTACACAGGCAAGTTCTGCGATACCTGTAATTCCACTTTATATCTCCCTTCTTTATAAAGTAATGAAAGAAAAAGGCATTCATGAAGGCTGCATAGAACAGATGGAAAGGCTATTTACCGAAAGGCTCTATACCGGACATGAGCCCAAAACTGATGAGCAGGGTAGGATCAGAATAGATGATTGGGAAATGCGTAGCGATGTTCAGGATAAGGTATTTACCTTATGGGCAGAAGCAACCGATGAAACCCTGCCATTGATAGGTGATCTGCCGGGTTATAAAAAAGATTTCCTGAATTTATTCGGCTTCGATATGGCTGGTGTCGACTATCAAAAAGAAGTTGATGAAATGGTAGAAATACCAGGGCTGGTATAGGACTTTTTTAATAAGTATTTGTCTTGAACCATAAATAGATAATCAATTTTATATGTTCAAAGGTATTTTCGGGAAATTTAAGTCAGATAACCAGCCTAAGTATGGCTGGTTTGGTAATTATTTGTCCTGGGCAGATGTATTAAAAGAAGCAGACGGGTACGATTCGGGGATTATTTTAGAAAGAACCAAAAATGCGCTGTTAAAAGTAAAATCCGGTGAAGCTGTTTACGAGCGTGATTCTGTAATTTTTGATAAAAAAGAGTATCCATTTCCTCTTCTTACTTTTTTACAGCATAGTGCTTCTTTAAAGGGTGCTCCGCTTCATGTGATTGATTTTGGAGGTTCATTGGGCAGTACTTATTACCAGATCAAAGAATTTTTGAATCCCGGCGTATGTTCAACCTGGAATGTAGTTGAGCAAGAGCATTATGTAGCATCCGGTAAGGCTAACTTTGAAGATGGTCAACTTAAATTCTATAACAGTATAGCGCAATGTATCCAGGATAAAAACATTGATTTTGTATTGATTTCCAGCTCTGTACAGTATCTTGAAAGACCTCATATTTTTCTTAAAGAACTTGCCGCATATCATTTTGACTTTATTCTTTTTGACAGAACCGCTTTTCATGAGGAAAAAGAAGACCGACTGACCTTACAGATCGTTCCTCCTGAAGTTTATCCGGCCTCTTATCCTTCCTGGTTTTTCAATCAGGAAAAACTATTGAGCCATTTTGCTGAAGGTTACGATGTAATTGCTGATTTCCCACCATATATTGATGGTGAGCAGATTCTTTATATCGATGAATACCCATCCGGTTATAGTCGCGGATTTTATTTATCTGCAAAAAAATAATAAAATGGCTGTTAAGGAATCTGCTTTTTCAGCCATTTTACCAGTTCAGCAGCGCCTTTATAATTTTCATACTCTGCAGGGATCCTGGTTCCATCTACATATTCATTGTATAACCATGGATCTCCAACGGCAAATACTGTTCCTTTTCCATATCTGGCGGTTGCCATTATAACATCATTTTGCTCCGTAATTAAGGCTTTTGCAGGTGGCCTAACGCCAAGAACAGAGATCTCCTTTAAATAAAACTTCTTCGAAGAAGGAAAAACCGTATTGTCATTTGGAACATTTACTTCGCCCATTTCAAGTTTTCCATTTTTCACCATATTCCTGCTTTGATTGGTAAAAGTTATTCCAAACTTTTTAGAAAGGTCATTTAACTGTATTAGATTGGTATTTGCGCTATCGTTGGCAAAGATTACAAGCACGCCACCGGCCTTTACCCAATCTGTTATTGCCTTGATATGACCGGGGCCAATAAGGTTTGGATTGGGACTTTCTTTTTGATTGTCCGGATCGACTATAATATAGATATCATTTCCTTTAAGATTAGATGCAGTAGGGGCGGCATCCAGGCTTTTTATCTTTAATCCTTCCTTTATGAACAGATCCCCTAGCATAGAAAAACCGTTCAGGGTCTGATCCTCCCAGGTATAATGGAACCTTACTTCTTTTCCCGATTTGTCCTTTTTTACTTCATGGTTAAAGAAATAATCAAGTAAAACCGTTTTTTCCTGGGCATAGCCTAGAGAAATCCCTCCTGCACAATAAATAACAAGCAGGAAAGCATATTTTAATAATGTGTCTTTTAAATGCATGTATAAATTTATGAAATAAAGTCTATATCGTTCCACTTATATAAGCAAATGTTAATAATGTTTATTAAATAGCCAAAAGAGTATCCAAAAGCACATAATCACGATAACGATTGCGTAAATATTTTCCAAAGAAGACTGTTTTTACTTATAATTATTCTGTAGAATTGCTCAGGTTACAGGTAAAAACAATTAAAAGTAATGGCGTAGATTTTAATAGAAATAAGTTACGTAAAGAATTTTTGACACGGGTAATTAACGGGAATTACATATATTGAGGCCCTGAAAACATTGTAAAGTACAACGAGCAAAAATTTAAATTTCAATCACATACAAATTAAACAAAACCAAATATAATGAAAGAGACTAAAAGGGGGAATTACAGATGGACAATCTGTGCCATGTTATTTTTTGCTACTACAATTAATTATATGGACCGGCAGGTTCTTTCCTTAACATGGAAAGATTTTATTGCTCCGGAATTTCACTGGACAAACAATGATTATGGTAACATTACAGCTCTTTTTTCTATTTTCTATGCAGTTTCTATGTTATTTGCCGGCCGTTTTGTAGACTGGCTTGATACCAAAAAAGGATTTCTATGGGCTATCGGAATATGGTCTATTGGTGCCTGTTTACACGCATTTTGTGGAATAGCTACATCAGGTATGATTACCGGCAACTGGATGGTCGGTTTTGAAGGTGCAAAACAATCACTGGCCTTGGTTGATAATACAGCAATGATCATTACGGTAAGCGTTACTTTGTTCATTTTTGCACGTTTTATCCTGGCTGTTGGTGAAGCTGGTAACTTTCCAGCAGCAATTAAAGCTACAGCCGAATATTTCCCTAAAAAAGACCGGGCATTTTCTACCAGTATTTTTAATGCAGGTGCAACAGTGGGCGCGCTTGCTGCGCCAATTACCATTCCTTTTATTGCCGCAAAATGGGGCTGGGAAATGTCATTTATAATTATAGGAGCACTAGGCTTTGTATGGATGGGTTTCTGGGTATTTATCTATCATAAACCTGAATTACACCCTAAAGTGAATGCAGCTGAACTGGAATATATACAGCAAGACTTGATCTCCGATAGGAAACTGGTCGACTATGTAGAAGAAACAACTACCAAAGCTTCTTTTATTGATTGTTTGAAACATAACCAAACATGGGCATTCGCCTTTGGTAAATTCATGACCGACGGGGTATGGTGGTTTTTCCTTTTCTGGACGCCAGCTTATCTGAGCTCAGTATATGGAATGGATTCTACACAAAGTGCACTACCACTTTTTGTACTCTATATGATCACATTGCTTTCTATCATCGGCGGGTGGTTGCCTACTTATTTTGTGGAAAAAAAGGGGATGAACCCTTACGAGGGCAGAATGAGAGCAATGTTAATTTTTGCGTTCTTCCCTCTGCTTGCTTTATTGGCACAACCCCTGGGGCAGATTACTTACTGGATACCGGTACTTATTATCGGTATTGCCGGTGCAGCACACCAGGCATGGTCTGCAAATATCTTCACAACTGTAGGAGATATGTTTCCTAAAAAAGCAATAGCAACAGTTACAGGTATAGGAGGTATGGCCGGTGGTATAGGTGCCTTTTTTATTAACAAGGGCTCAGGTTTATTGTTCGATCATGCCGGTCAGACTCAAATGGTATTCATGGGTTTTAAGGGAGAGGAAGCAGGATATTTTATTGTATTTTCTATATGCTCCGTTTGTTATTTAATTGGGTGGACAGTCATGAAATCATTGGTGCCTAAATACAGACCAATTACCAACCTCTAATTGTTAAATAATATCTAATACGATCTAAATGTTTTCAAAAAATCAGCTCGATTCTATTTTCGTAGCAGAAAATCAGATCCCTGAAGCGTTTAAATTATCCGAAGAAATACACCAGCGTGAATACCTGACTAATGGTGAAATGCGCGCCTGGAATGGTGAGGTACATGAAGTTCTATCTCCTGTTTGTATTAGAACAGAAAAGGGACTGGAAAGAAAGTTAATAGGAACATATCCTTTATGTAGTGAAAAAGAGGCTGATGAAGCACTTCAGGCTGCAGTAGCCGCATACAACAACGGAAGAGGAGAGTGGCCAACTATGAGTGTAGCAGACAGGATCCATTGCGTAGAACAGTTTACGCATAAAATCATTGAAAAGAAGGCCATCGTTGTCAAATTGTTAATGTGGGAAATAGGTAAATCATATGCCGATTCTGTCAAAGAATTTGACCGTACAGTGGAGTATATTTATGCTACAATTGATGCGCTGAAAGACTTAGACAGACAATCTTCTAAATTCAGCATAGAGCAGGGAATTGTGGCACAGATCAGACGTTCACCCTTAGGTGTGGTATTGTGCATGGGGCCATTTAATTATCCCTTAAATGAAACTTTTACCACACTGATCCCTGCGTTGATCATGGGAAATACCTTGCTGTTTAAACCACCTAAGCATGGTACGCTGTTACATTACCCACTGTTGGAAGCATTTAGGGATTGTTTTCCAAAAGGAGTAGTAAACACCATATACGGTCGGGGAAATAAAATTATTCCTGATCTCATGAAATCTGGTCAGATTAATGTTTTAACATTAATTGGATCAAGCAAGGTAGCCAATGAACTTAAAAAGTTACACCCTAAAGTTAACAGGTTAAGGGCAATCCTTGGTTTAGATGCCAAAAATGCCGCAATAATTACCGCAAAAGCTGATATTAACCTGGCAGTACAGGAAACTGTATTGGGGTCATTGTCTTTTAACGGACAAAGGTGTACTGCCCTTAAGATCGTTTTTATACACCGAAGCCTGGCCGACGTATTTCTGAAAGAGCTTTCCGCTGCAGTCGCTGAACTTAAATTTGGTATGCCATGGGAAACAGGTGTTTCTTTAACTCCTTTACCGGAGCCACAAAAACCGGCTTACCTTAAAGACTGTATAGCTGATGCAGTAGCTAAGGGTGCTAAGATTGTGAACGACAATGGGGGAGATAGCTGTGAATCATTTGTATATCCTGCAATTGTTTATCCTGTAAATAAGCACATGAAGTTGTATACAGAGGAGCAATTTGGACCTGTAATACCAGTTGTACCATTTGATGATCTGGAAGAAACCATTCAATATCTTATTGATTCTACACATGGACAACAGGTGAGTATTTTTAGCAATGATGATGAAGAAATCGCTGCGCTTATTGATCCGCTGGTTAATCAGGTAAGCAGGGTTAATATCAATTGCCAATGCCAACGCGGACCGGATGTATTTCCGTTTACAGGCAGGAAAGATAGCGCAGAAGGAACCTTATCTGTAATTGATGCCTTAAGGTCGTTTTCTATCCGCTCTTTAGTGGCTACTAAATTAAATGAGAGTAACAAACACCTGATCAATGAAATTGTAGACAGCAATAGTTCCAATTTCCTGAGTACAAAATATTTGTTTTAATTTGATCAAACATCGTTTTCGACTTTTCCAGTAGCCTTAAAAAGGGCATATGCTATTGGAAAAAGAAAAACAATATTTATAATAAAATGAGGAATAATATATAGAAATGTAGTTGTTTCTATCAGCTTATCTACTAACATTCCTACAGATACTATAATAAGTAATGCATAAAGCAGAGCCGCTATTCTTCTGTTTGGTGCATATTTTATGCATTGCTTGATTACATAGGTAACCAATGCAACTCCAAAAACAAACATGATATACCAGAAAATATCGGCCGCTGTCAACTGGTCCCATATACTTTCCTTACTGTGATGGAACCTGCTGACTTCAGATGTTGCAAACTTAGTTAAGATAAGGTAACTGAGAACCCAAAATATGTAGAATCCTAAAGTAATCAGCAGCCAGTGGAGAGCGAGCTTAAATTTAGATTTATACATAATGCCTGATGATTAAACATTTACACTCAAATTTAATTAAAAATCCACCTTAAGCGTATCAATGATCAGTTCTTTTTCAACTTTAATATATTCTTTTAACAATACAATCTGATTCTTTGCCCTGTTGAAATTATGATCTTCATATTTTGCCCCATAATAAATATCATTTTGTAAGTAATCAGCCAAAAATCGAATGGCCTGCATATAAATAATAAACTTTCCAGAATAGGTAAAATATTCCTTCTCCTCATCAGTCAGCACTTCTTTCATTTCACTCATATATCCCTCGTAAATTGCGCTAAAGAAATCTTTCCTGATGCTTATTTTACTGAAATCCGTCTCTTCCTCACCAGCTTCGCTCAGATAAGTCCTCATCATATCTCCAACATCACTTATAAAATAACCTGGCATAACTGTATCCAGGTCAATTACACATATGCCTTTATTGTGTGCATCAAACAATACATTACTAATTTTTGTATCATGATGAATTACTCTTAAAGGAATGGCTTTATTCTGTAAAATCTTCCGGTAGGTATGCACAATTTCCTCATTGGCATTGATAAAATGTATCTCATCGGCTGCTTTCTGTAGCCTTTCTGGGTTAGGCGCCAGTCTACATGCTTCCGTAAATTGATCGTACCTTAATATCAGGTTATGAAAATTAGGAATGGTAATATTGAGTTGTTTTGCATCAAAGTTGGCCAGTAGCTTTGAGAACATCCCAAATTGTTTAGCAGCCTGAAAGGCTTCATCCTTCCTGCTCAATGTATTAAGTGAAGTAGAACCCTCAATAAAAGGGAATAACCTAAAATAGCCAGCTTCATTACTAATCAAAGAAGCTCCATCTTTTGTACTGCAAGGTGATACAAATAAATATTCAGGATGTGTCTTATGCAAATATTTTTTTAATAGTAAAAGATTCTCATCAATATCTGATGGCTTTTTGAAGACCTCGCTATTTACTTTTTGCAAAATGTACCTTTTGTTATTTGTAACGACCATCCAGGTATGATTGATCAAACCATCACCAAATGGCTGAATATTTGTCGTATTCAAATCAAGGCCATAATGGCTTAGAATATTTTCGAACATGGGTTTAGTATATTGATTATTGACCCAAATTTAATTATTTATGTTGCTAATAAGATGTGCAAACGTTTGCGCAAAATTACCGCTTACTACTTAAAACCAATTCGGATTCAACAACTATATGGAAGTAGGCCTGTTCAGTTGCCGATTCATTTTTTGGTTTATTGATCAGATCAATTAATATATCTGCCGCCTTTTTACCCTGTTTATAAGGAAACTGTTCTACAGAAGCAATAGGTATATAATCCATATAGTTAATGATCGGAAGATTTGCATAGCTCACAAAATCAATTTGCTGAAGGTTAAGAGACTTAACATAGCGCATAGCGAACAGGGCAACGTAATCATTAAAAGTAACAATTGCAGTGGGTTTACGCTTATGGTTCAGCATCCTGTCCATTACCTCAACAGTTCCTTTTTCAGACAGATCACAACTGATCATCAAAGAGGGATCAAATTTTAAACGGTTAGATAGCATTGCCCTTATGTAACCTTCTTTCCTTTCATGACTTGCCACAAGTGTCTGAGGTCCATTGATCATTCCAATAGAACGATGCCCTTTTTTTAAAAGAAAGTTCACTGCTTCAAAAGTACCGGTCTCCAGATTAGAAGCCACATAATGTATATCTTTAACAGGAGGGACACGATCAAAAAAAACAACAGGGATATTTAACTTCTTAAAATTATCAAAATGTTCATAAGTGCTCGTTGTTTTGGATACCGAAACAAGTAAACCGTCAACTCTCTGGGTTTTCATTTTTTCCACAAGTAGTTTTTCCCGATCCGCATCATCATGTGACTGCGCCAGTAAAACCGTATAATTTCTTTTGTATGCAATATCTTCAATGCCACTGATGGCCGCAGAAAAGAATGATTCAGATAACTCCGGCAAAATCACACCAATTACGTAAGACTTTCCATGTAGAAATTGTATTGCTTTCTGATTGGGCTCATAATTAAGTTCTTCAGCAAGCTTTTTGACCCTCATTTTTGTAGTTAAACCTATACTTGAATGATCATTTAATGCCCTTGAAACTGTAGAAACCGAAACCTTGAGCATTTTAGCTATTTCCTTAATAGTTGTTGGTTTATCAGTCATCATATTCAAATATTAGAATAAACTTTAACAATTCAATAAAAATCTGGCTTCTCTCTTTGTTTTGGTACAATGATTTAAAATTAAACAAACGTTTGTGTGCTTTTTGTAGTCAAAATGGGGATTATAGAAAATATAGGAATAAAATAAGCAATGTTTTTTTGTTCACATTATTGCAAAATACACCCTTGTTAACATTAACTTAACATTGAATATGCATCTTTGTATATGTTTATAAATATTTTAGCATTAGCCTTTATTTTGTTTGCATTCATAGCGGCCTTTAAGATGGATACTTTCCTGCAGGGCTTTCTCTTTATTGTTGCAATTGGTGTAGTTTGTGGAGTATTGTTTTTGTTTATTTCTTTTCCTGGCCTCTCAGGCTTATCTGTCGCATTGATGATGGCAGCATTTATCTTCAGACAGAATAAAAAATAGTTTTTTTCTCTCTCCCAATATTTTCTAAAAATCTGAAATTATTGGGTCAAAAGATAATATTTTAATTACCAATAAATGATTTGAATAATTTGTTTCATAATATTATAAGAATATTACAATATTTTATTAAATAATTCTTAAATTTATTATACAAAAAACTTCACAAAGATATAGATTATAGACTATGAAAACTTTAGGTGAAAAATTTAGAATCTTACGCCAGAAAAAGGGAGTTAACCAAAAAGCAATGGCTGATCTGTTGGAAATATCTATCCCGGCGTATTCTAAGCTTGAAACAGGAATTACAGACCCTAACTTCAGCAGAATAAATCAGATAGCAGAAGTTCACAATTTAACCCTTAGAGAGTTTTTAGATATTGGAGAAGAAGGGGTAAGCGAGCAGGAACAAGTAGTCTCACAGTTAAAGGAAAAAATCAGTCAGCTGGAAAATTCGGTAATCAGGTTACAGAGTAAACTGATCGACCTTTACGATCGGGATGACCAGAAAAAATAAGATTGGCTTTTCTTTTAAAGCGACCAGAACATTAACTAACATAAAAATAAGATTTAATGAACGCTCATCAGTTAAACCGGTGAGCGTTCTTTTTTAACTCTTATTTTTTATGAACAAGACTCATTAACAACTGACAGCGTTCTGTTAGCCAGTTATAGTCATTTGCATTTTCCGGTTGTTGAAATAGTTTAGAACCAAATCCCAAAGCAGTTACGCCAGCGCTTAACCAGCTGTCTATGCTTTCTTTAGTTACATCAACACCACCAGTTGGCATAAATTTAAGATTAGGAAAAAGTGGTTTTATAGCTTTTAAAAAGCCAGTACCCAAAGTATCTCCCGGAAAAAGCTTAACAAGCGGCGCCCCAAGTTCCTCAGCCAGATTAATCTCTGTTGGTGTCATACAACCCGGTATCCACAATATATGGTGTGCAGCGCTTATTTTGGCAAGGTCGGCACGTACAATAGGACTTACAATAAAATCGGCGCCAAGTTCTATATAAGCTTCGGCCTGTGCTACAGTCTTTATAGTTCCTATTCCAAGCTGCATATCTGACAGATGTTCATTTCTATATGCCAATAAAGCTTTAAAATTTTGTAGCGCATTTTGCCCTCTGTTTGTAAATTCAAACACGCGCACACCACCAGCATAACTTGCTTTTAATACTTCTATGCAGGTTTGTGCATTTTCGTTATAATAAACCGGGATAACCGGATAGTCCTGTATAACTTTTAACGGATTTTTTTCAATGTTCATCAGTATATATGATTATTTTATCGTTACAATTTGCAATTTAAATAGCACCATCACCAAAATCCCCTTTTACAAAAAGCTTCTTATAGCCGGATGCTGTTGCTTTATTTATAATTTCCTGCCCATCATTAGTGGTTGATAAACCATAAATTAAGCCTGCCATAAAAGCATCACCACTGCCAATCCGGTCTAATACCTCATTGGTTTCCAGTACCGGAGAAATATAATTACCATCGGGTGTATGATAAGTACCATAAAATAAATTGTGCTTTGGGTTATCCATAAAACGGAAAGTATAAGCAATATGTCTGCACTGTGGGAAATTACTAAATACAGCGGCAGCAGAAACATCTGCATGTGTTTTGTATATTTCAGGAGGGGTTTGACGGTTTAAGTGCTCATCAACAGGAATGCCAAGCATTTTATTTACTGCCCATATATTTCCCATAATCACATCACAATATTTTACCAGATCAGGCATTACCTCAATAGGCTGCTTACCGTAATCCCACAACCTGCTCCTGTAGTTCAGATCTACGGATATTTTTAATCCTTTTCTTCTTGCAACTTTCAGCGCTTCTTCACAAACAGCAGCCATATTTTCATTTAAAGCAGGGGTAAGTGCCGTCCAGTGAAACCAGGTATGGCCTTCCAAAACCTGATCCCAGTCGATGGTGCCGGGCTTCAGATTGCTGAATGAAGAATATTTTCTGTCGTATACCACCTCGCCATTGGTTAAACCATTCGCAGAAAGTAGAAAATACAAACCTAGTCTGCTGCCTTGCAGCACAGTTCTGCCCGTATCAACACCCAATTCCTGCAAAGTTTGTAAAGCATTATTGGCAAGTGCATTATCTGGTACACAACTCACATAAGAACAAGGAATATTCCATTGCCCCAATGAAGCGGAAACATTCGCTTCAGATCCTCCGGGGAATAAAGAAACAGTGTGGTTCTTAGAAATAAATTGATCTTCGGAAGAACTGAACCGCAACAATAATTCCCCGAATACCAATATGTTTTCTTGATTTAGCATAAATTTAATGATTTCAGATTGCAATAATACAGGTTCTCCCTATCAAATAGAAGTAAAGTATTTTATTTAATAAATTTCAAACGATTTCGTAAATATTTAGTTTCTATTATTGCCTTCCGAGATTAAATTTCATTAACATTGATAGAATTAATTAACTCGTTTTAAATAAACAATATGAAGAGCAAAGATCTGTTTTCATTAGAGAACAAGGTGATCGTAATTACCGGGGCAACTGGTGTATTAGGAGAATCATTTGCGCTGGCTGTTGCTGCTGCCGGTGCAAAAGTTGCCATTTTAGGGCGAAATGAAGATAAAGCCAATACGCGCGTAAAGGCCATTACCGAAGCTGGGGGAGAGGCAATTGCGGTAATCACTGATGTGCTAAATGAAGAGGCATTGGTTGCGGCAAAAAATCAGATACTGAATACATGGGGTACCATTGACGGACTTGTCAATGCTGCAGGGGGCAATATTCCTGGCGCTACCATTTCTCCTGATCAGAATATATTTGATATAAACGTGGCCGACACTCAAAAAGCTGTCGAACTTAATCTTTTTGGAACGGTTTATCCTACACATGTATTTGGAAGGGTTATCGCAGAAAAAGGCAAAGGATCCATTGTGAATATCTCTTCACTGGCAGCACAACGCCCTTTAACCCGTGTTTTGGGTTATACAATGGGAAAAAATGCAATAGAAGGATATACAAAGTGGATGGCGGTAGAGCTTGCCCAGCGTTATGGCGATAAAGTAAGGGTTAATGCACTGGCACCGGGGGTGTTCTTAACAGAACAGAACCGCTCATTATTAACCAATCCGGATGGCACATTTACAGATAGGGCGCAACGTTTCGTAAATCATACCCCTTTTGGTCGTTTGGGGAGTCCTGAAGAATTAAATGGCACATTGATCTATTTATTAAGCGATGCGTCAGCCTTTGTTAACGGAGAAACTATCCTGGTAGATGGTGGCTTTAATGCTTATAGTGGGGTATAATTTAAAGATATAATATAAACAAATGAATACAGTAAAACATAAATTATTACAAACCTGGCGTTGGTATGGGCCATCAGATCCGGTAAGCTTACAGGATGTTAAACAGGCAGGCGCAACCGGAATTGTTACCGCCCTGCATCATGTTCCTCATGGAGAAATCTGGCCGCTGGAAGACATCCTGGAAAGAAAGTCAATTATTGAAGCATCGGGTCTGCAATGGGCAGTTGTAGAAAGTGTTCCAGTCCATGAAGCAATTAAAACGCGCAGGAGCAATGCAGACCACTACATCGAAAATTATAAAACAACATTAAAAAACCTAGCAGCTTGCGGTATAAAAACAGTATGCTATAACTTTATGCCTGTGCTCGACTGGACACGCACACAGCTGGATTTAACCATGACCGACGGTTCAAAGGCTTTATACTTTAACTGGCTTGACCTGGCCGTTTTTGATCTTTTTATCCTGAAAAGGGAAGGTGCTGATGCCGATTATTCAGCGGATATAAGAAGCCGGGCAAAGGATCGTTTTGCTACCATGAATACTGACGAACTGAATGAACTCAAGATCAACGTATTAATGGGGATACCTAATGAAAAAGAAATTGAACTCGAAGCTTTACGTACCAGTATAGAAGAATATAAATCAATTGGCAGAGAAGGACTGAAAAAAAATCTGGCTTATTTTCTAAATGGAATCGCAGATGTATGTGAGGAAACCGGTATAAATATGACCATCCATCCTGATGATCCTCCTTATGCCATTCTTGGTCTACCCCGGATTGCCAGTACAAAAGAAGACCTGGTAAGTATTCTTAGAAGCGTAGATAAACCATTTAATGGAATTTGCTATTGCACAGGTTCACTGGGAGCTGGTGTGTCCAATAATTTAAATGATATTTTTGAAGCCGTAAAAGAAAGGGTATACTTTCTTCACCTTCGCAATGTTACCAAAGATGAAGAGGGTAATTTTTATGAAGCTGATCATTTGGGTGGTGATGTGAATATGTATGAAATTATGAAAGCAATTGTTGCAGAAAATGCAAAAAGAGCTACACCAATGCCTTTCAGGCCGGATCACGGACATCAGATGCTGGACGACTTAAACAAAGTTACCAATCCTGGCTATTCTGCAATTGGCCGTTTGCGCGGATTGGCAGAGTTGCGCGGACTGGAGCTGGGTATAACTGGTAATTATTAAGCTACAGCAGAACCCCATTGTATGGGGTTCTGCTTTTTACCTGATTTTAGATTGAGATGATGCCCTCACCTTGATCTGTGTTGGCAGCATAACAGTTTCATAGCCTTCATTCAGGTCCTTCTTTTCAATCAGGGCCAGTAATTTTTCAGCTGCAAGCTGGCCAATCTCGAAAGCTGGCTGATGTACTGTACTTAAAGCGGGGTTCATCGCATCAGCAAGCTCAGTATTGGTAAAGCCAATTAAAGCAACATCATCGGGAATTTTATAGCCCAGCTTATTGAGCAGGACCAAACACCTGGTACTGATCTGGTCCGTAGCTGTAAATATAGCGTCAGGTTTATCCTTCAGGCTCATGTAATATTTAATAGCCTGCTCTAAATCTTCATTTAACTTATTTGCATCTGTATAATTACATGACCGCAATAATTCCGGTCTGTATTTAATACCACTATCTGCAAGTGCCTGTTTATATCCGTTTAAACGATCGGTAGCTATACTCAATATGGTATTCGTATTTAAATGAGCAATATTTTTGTATCCGTTGTTGATCAGGTGCATCGTTGCATCATAAGCACCTTTAAAGTTATCTGCTCCAACTTTATGGGTATTGACCTGATCAATCAGCCGGTCAAATAACACGATGGGCAAACCTGATTCCTGAAGGGCAATAAGGTAACTGAAGTTTATAGTTTCATATGCCGGAGAAATCAGGATTCCATCTACACCTCCCGCATATAGCAATTCTATACAAGCACTTTCCAGTCTTTCAGATTCCTTACTTTGCATAATAATGATCTGATAGGCTTTATCCGTTGCAGCTTTATGGATCCCATCCAGCATTTGGGAAATAACGTTATTGTCTAAAGAGCAGACCACAACACCTATAGACCGGCTTTTACCTTCTTTAAGCCCTTTTGCCATTCTATTGGGCGAGTAATGGTGTTTCTTTGCATAGTCTAAAACCTTTTGCTTAGTTTCTGCACCGATTTCATGACTATCATTTAAAGCCTTCGAAATTGTAGAAATAGATAAATTAAGCGCTTTGGCAATATCTCTTAATGTGACGCTGTTGTTCATGCTCATTCCTCTTTTAAATAGAAACGCTAATTTGCAACTATTAAGGCGATAAGATTAATTTTCTTTATTTTATTTTGGTTATTTTTTCAGGATATGCCAACAAACACAAAAAAACCAATTTGATTTATCAATTGAGAATAACTATCTTAATAAGCTGATTAAATGAATGTTATTTAATATTAAAATGAACCGTATAAATAACTTGACAAAGCAATGATACAGACTGTAATAACTGTTTATAAATTTGCTTAACGGTGTTAGATTATTTATACATCTTAACTAAATGTAATGGGAAGTAAAGAACGTATCCAAAGGCTTAAAGAAGACACGAGGGCAAATATTCTCGATGCAGCCTTACAAATCGTTAAAGAAGAGGGATGGCAGGCTTTAAGCATGAGAAAGATTGCAGATAAGATAGAATATACTGCCCCGATTATTTATGAATACTTTTTTAATAAAGATGCTATACTGCTGGAGTTAACCCGACAAGGCTATATCATGCTGGGTGAAAAAATTAAAACCGCTAAAAACGAGCACACAGAAACTGCCAGCCAACTGGAAGCCATGTGGATAGCATATTGGAACTTTGCTTTTGAGTATAAAGAATTTTATCAGTTGATGTACGGGGTAGATATGATCTGTTGCGAACAAAAGAAATCAATGCCGGAAATAGACTTTTTAGATAACCTGTTCTTTGATACCATTAAAGACCTGATGAAGGCGGAAGAACCTGATGAAAGCGTAATCTGCAGAAAATATTATACTTTCTGGTCTATTGTTCATGGATTAATTTCTATTAATATGGTCAATAAAGGCAGAGACGAAGCCATGAACCAACATATTTTAAGAGATGCACTCAAAGGAATCATAAAATATATAAACGATTAATAAAAATGAAAGGCTTTAACTATAAAAGCCTTTTTTTGACACCAATACTTAACATCGTTAAATAACTTATACACGTTAAAAATAAACTAAATAATCATGAATAATAACCTCTTTTACCCCTCGCAACTTAACACCGTTAAATTATCTATACACGTTATGAAGACAACTATATTACTTGCAGCACTATTTCTAATGGGCTGTGCAGATAAAACTCCTCAGGCCGCTGCACCTGCTCCACCAGCCTTACCTGTGGCAAGTATTACCACAGGATCAGAAACTACTTTCCAGGATTATCCCGCATCCATAGAGGGTACAGTCAATGTCGAAATCAGGCCACAGGTTAGTGGTACACTTGAAAAAGTATATATTGATGAAGGCGCTTTTGTAAATTCAGGTCAGCCAATTTTTAAAATCAATGAACAGCCTTACAGAGCTGCTTTAAATAATGCGCTTGCCAGTCAACATTCTGCAGAAGCTTCATTAATTAATGCCCAGCTCGAGGTTGAGCGATTAACACCCTTAGTTCAGAATAAGGTAATCTCAGAGTTTCAGCTAAAATCAGCCAAAGCCACTGCACAGGTTGCTAAAGCAAACATCGAGCAGGCGAAGGCTAATGTGGCCACAGCATCAATAAACTTAGGATATACTTTAATCAAAGCACCGGTGAGCGGATATATTGGCCGTCTCCTTAAAAAACAGGGAAGCTTAGTCACAGCAACAGACGCTGAAGCATTGACAAATTTGTCGGATGTTCATGATGTACATGTATACTTCGCGTTAGGGGAGAAAGATTTTGTGAATTTCAAAGATCAGTATCCGGGGCAGACTTTGAATGAGAAAATCAAACAGCTTCCTGCGGTAAAGTTAATTCTGGCCGACAATACTGAATATGCCAGATCAGGAAAAATTGATGTGATCGACGGACAATTTGATAAAACAACAGGGGCCATTACAGTGCGGGCTAAATTTCCAAATCCGGATGGACTGCTCAGATCTGGAAATACCGGAAAAATAAGATTGAGCCTTCAACACAATAATGCGTTAGTTGTACCGCAGGTGGCCACAATTGAAGTGCAGGACAAAGTATTTGTATTTGCACTTGCAGATAGTAATAAGGTAAAAAAACAAGCCATAACCATTATTGGTAAAGCAGGAAACAATTATCTGGTTAAAGATGGAATAAAAGCCGGCGACCAGATCGTCTTGAGTGGATTAGACCGTTTGCAGGAGGGAGTTGTAATTGCACCACAAAAAGCGACAGATAAGGTTGTTGCTATAACAAAAAAATAACAAGCAAATTTTAACATTAAAGTCATGTTCCAAAAATTTATAGAAAGACCGGTACTCTCTACAGTGATCTCCATTTTATTGGTAATTCTGGGAGTACTTGGTTTAACAAAATTGCCTTTACAGCAATTCCCTGATATCGCTCCTCCGGCAGTACTGGTTGCAGCCGTTTATCCTGGGGCCAATGCAGAGACCGTGTTGCGTTCCGTTGCGCCATCACTGGAAGAATCCATCAACGGAGTAGAAAACATGAGCTATATGAGCTCCACTGCCAGTAATGACGGAACACTAGCCATCACTGTTTATTTTAAACAAGGTACCGATCCCGACCAGGCAGCTGTAAACGTTCAGAACCGTGTGGCACAGGCTACCAGTCAGCTACCTTCAGAAGTTGTACAACAGGGGATCACCACAACCAAACAACAAAATAGTTTCATTAATGCCATTGGTGTTTACACAGAAGATCCGAAAAAATATGACCAGACCTTTGTAGCCAATTATGCACAGATCAATATTATTCCTGAAATTAAGAGGATTCCCGGTGTAGGTTCGGCCGCTATATTTGGTGGTGTTAAGGATTATTCCATGAGGGTTTGGTTAAATCCAACTCAAATGGCCAATTATAAAATTACACCTAATGAAGTAATGGCCGCTATCCAGGATAAAAGTATAGAGGCTGCACCAGGTAAATTAGGGGAAAGAAGTAACGAAGTATTCGAATATGTAATTAAATATAAAGGAAAGCTTAACAAACCCGAAGAATACGAAAATATTGCAATTCGTGCCAATGAAGATGGTTCTGTTTTACATTTAAGAGATGTTGCCCGTGTCGAACTGGGTGCTTATTCTTATACCAGTAACAGTCATTTAAATGGAAAAGATGGAATTGTAATCGGTATAATCCAGTTAGCAGGTTCAAATGCCAATGAAATCCAGATTGCCGTAGATAAAGTAATGGAAAAGGCGGCAAAGGATTTCCCTGTCGGCATCAGTTACAATAGCTTTTATAAAACAAAAAATGCGCTTGATGAATCCATTGAACAGGTAATACATACTTTAATAGAAGCTTTTATATTGGTATTTATTGTGGTGTTCATTTTCTTGCAGGACTTCAGATCAACATTAATTCCTGCAATCGCGGTTCCTGTATCTATTTTGGGTACTTTTTTCTTCATGAATCTATTTGGTTTCTCCATCAACTTACTAACGTTGTTCGCCCTGGTATTGGCTATCGGTATTGTGGTCGATGATGCCATTGTGGTGGTAGAAGCGGTTCACGCAAAGATGGAACAGAAACGCCTTGGTGCTAAGGCTGCCACAACAGAGGCCATGCGTGAAATTACGGGTGCACTGATCTCGATTACGCTGGTAATGGCCGCAGTATTTTTACCTGTAGGTTTTATGACGGGCTCCACAGGTATTTTCTACAGGCAGTTTGCATTCACTATGTCTATTGCCATTGTGATATCTGCAGTAAATGCCCTAACCTTAAGTCCCGCGCTTGCTGCTTTATTTCTGAAAAGTAACCATACTGCAGAAGGCCATACCCAGGTTAAAAAGACTTTTATACAAAAATTCTATATAGGTTTTAACAGTAGTTTTAATGCAATGACCAACAGGTATGTAGGCGGCTTAAAGTTTCTGATTAAACATAAATGGGTCAGTATGGGTGGACTTTTCATCATTGTTCTGGCAACCATATTTCTGGTACGGAATACCAAATCTGGTTTTATACCAACAGAAGATCAAGGGTTTGTAGCCATTGCCGTTTCTACACCATCCGGAACATCGTTAAACGGAACAACCAAATTGCTTAAACAGGCAGAGGATGAGCTGAGTGCTTTACCTGCCTCAAGGTTTGTTACAGCAATTTCCGGTTTCAATTTGTTAACAAATTCAAATAGTCCCTCTGCTGCTGTAATTTTTGTTTTGTTGAAACCAAATAAAGAAAGAGGTGAAATTAAAGACATTAACCTCATCCAGAATGTCATCAGAGGAAAACTGGGCGCCTTAACCGGTGGTAATTTCTTCGTCTTTAGTTTCCCTACGGTTCCTGGATTTAGTAATGTAGAAGCTTTGGATTTAGTCCTGCAGGATAAAACAGGGGGTAAACTGGATAATTTTAGTGGCATAGCCAATAATTTTATCGGCAAACTAATGGCCAAGAAAGAAATCGCCTTTGCATTCACATCCTTTAAAGCAGATTATCCGCAGTTACAATTAGAAGTTGACGACGATAAAGCCAATCAGCTTGGTGTAAATGTGAAAGATGTACTGCAAACCATGCAGGCTTATTTTGGTAGTGCCCAGGCTTCAGATTTTAACCGTTTTGGCAAGTATTACAGGGTGGTAGTTCAGGCTGATATTGCCGACAGGACAGACCCGGCATCTATTGACCGTGTTTTCGTAAAAAGTAAAACCGGCGAAATGGTACCAATCAATACATTGGTTAAATTAACCAGGGTATTTGGTTCAGAAACTGCATCACGCTACAATTTATTTAATTCCATCCAGGTAAATGCCATCCCAAAACCAGGTTATAGTTCTGGCGATGCCATCAGGGCTATTCAGGAAACCGCCAAAGAAGAATTGCCATCAGGCTTTGCTTATGAATTCTCCGGACAAACCAGAGAGGAAATTTCGTCGGGTGGACAATCGACAGTCATATTTATATTGTGTCTGGTTTTTGTATACTTTTTACTGTCAGCACAGTACGAAAGTTATCTCTTGCCTTTAGCCGTTATATTGTCTATCCCAACCGGTATCTTTGGTGTATTTGTAGTCCTGGGCTTAACAGGTATAGAAAATAACATCTATGTCCAGGTTGCATTGATCATGCTCATCGGACTCCTCGCTAAAAATGCCATTCTGATCATTGAGTTTGCTGTACAGCGGCGTAAAGCAGGGCGGGGTCTGGTAGACGCTGCTATTGAAGCAGCAAGATTAAGGATTCGTCCGATCATCATGACCTCACTGGCCTTTGTTTTCGGATTGTTCCCGATGAGTATCGCAACCGGTCCTTCTGCCCAGGGTAATCACTCCATCAGTATTGGCGCGGCTGGTGGTATGCTGTCCGGAGTAATATTGGGCTTATTTATCATACCCGTATTATTTGTGATTTTCCAGCACCTGCAGGAAAAGGTATCTGGAAAACCTGTTGTTGCTGAAAATGAAACACATCCTGCTGTAAAAGTTGATTCAGAAATGATATATTCTTAATCGCCTAAATAACAAAAACATAAAATGAATGCATATATAAAAATATTAGTGATCCTGATCACTATAAGTATACTTGGGGGATGTAAGGTATCGAAAGACATACCAGTTCCTAAAACAGCCATTCCTGAGCATTTCAGAAATGCAGAGCGCACAGATTCATTGAGCATAGGTAATCAGGCTATCGTCGACTTTTTTCCTGAAAAGGAGCTGAGAAATCTTATTGATACAGCTTTGATAAGAAATTACGATCTGCAAATTGCGATAAAGAATATTGAATCAACCAGCCAGTTACTTAAACAGGCTAAACTTGGCAATCTTCCTCAATTGAACCTGCAGATCACAGGTAGTTCAAATAACCCTTCAAACAATAGTATTAATGGGCTGAGCACCAGTGAGTTTTTAAAGACAAGCCATATTGAGGATTTTAATGCCAGCCTGGGGTTAACATGGGAAGCTGATATCTGGGGAAAAATAAGAAGCCAGAAACAAGGAGCTTTGGCTACTTATCTTCAGACCGAGGAAGCAAGAAAAACCGTACAAACCCAATTGATCGCCAGCATTGCTCAGGGATATTACAGGTTATTGATGATGGATGCACAAATAGGCATTGCCAAGAAGAATCTTGCTTTAAGTGATAGCACATTAACTATTGTAAAGTTGCAATTTGATGCCGGACAGGTTAGTTCACTTGCTATACAGCAAGCGCAGGCACAGCAACTTGTGTCAGCACAACTGATCCCTAAGCTTCAACAGGACATAACTATTCAGGAAAATGCCTTGAGCATGCTTACTGGACGTATCCCCGGAGCAATTGATCGCAAAACAAGTCTGGACAAAACATTTATACCCGACAAGCCATCTGCCGGATATCCTTCTGCGATGGTAAGTAAAAGACCGGATGTTAAAAGTGCAGAACTGTCTCTGGATATTGCCAATGCCAAAGTAGGGGTAGCAAAGGCAGGTATGTATCCAACATTGAACATTACCGCAACTGGAGGAGTAAATTCATTCAAGGCCAGTAACTGGTTTAATGTTCCGGCTTCATTATTTGGCATGGTTTCAGGCGGACTTACCCAACCGCTATTACAGAGACGGCAATTGAAAACACAGTATGAGATCGCTAAGATAGACAGAGAAAAAACCGTAATTCAGTTTCGTCAGGCTGTCCTTAATGCAGTTACTGAAGTTTCTGATGAACTTGTGAAAATAGAAAAATTAAAATTGCAGTACGATATTTCCAGAAATAGGGTAAATACCTTACAGCAAGCCGTTAGAAATGCCAACATGCTATTTAAAAGTGGGATGGCCACCTATCTTGAAGTCATTACGGCCCAAAGTAATTCCCTGCAAAGCGAACTCGAACTTGCAGCCATTAAAACAGCACAGCTCAGCGCAACTGTAGAACTTTACCGGTCTTTAGGGGGTGGGATATAGCAATTTATAATGTTAAATAAGGGGTATCATTTAATTTACACTATTGAATAACCGTGATGTTAGAGGAAATGCATAAATTTGCTAACACATAAAAAAACGATAAATAATGAAAAACCTAATCTTGTTAACTGTTGGATTACTATTTAGCCTTACGGTAAGTAGTCAGATTTTGAAACCTGTAAAGTGGAGCTATGCCGCCAAGAAAACCTCAAAAACAGAAGCTACTTTGTACCTTAAAGCCACTATTGACGAAGGATGGCATTTATATTCACAAAATATGGCTGATGGCGGGCCTGTAAAAACAAGTTTTAAATTCACTCCATCAAAAGCTTACAAAACTGTAGGTAAAACAACTGAACCAAAAGCAATTGTTAAATTCGAGAAATCATTTGACATGAATGTAAGTTATTTTGAAAAGTCAGTTATTTTCCAGCAAAAAGTAAAACTTACCGGTGCAAATGCAATTGTGAAAGGAACACTTGAATATATGGTATGCGATGATTCACAATGTCTGCCACCAGAAACCGTTGACTTCTCTATTCCTGTAAAATAAAACAGTAATGACCTTAAAAAACTATTTGACAAGCACGAAAGTGCTTGTCATTGGCTGCTTAATCTTCTTTGCATCAGCTGCTACAGTCCATGCCCAGGAAGCCGATACGAGCCTTTCCGGTCTGGAGTTTACCGAAATTGCCCCTGATACTGTTAGCCCCGCTGATACGGTTGCAGCCAAAGCTGCAGTTGTGCCGGCAGCTGGCGCAGCCGGCATTGCGGCTGCACCGGGCAATAAAGCCCCTGCAGCTGAAGCGGACAAAACCCTTTGGGGAACCTTTATAGCCGGACTGGTAGGTGGTTTTCTGGCCTTTCTGATGCCCTGCATCTTTCCCATGGTGCCCCTTACCATCAGTTATTTTACCAAAAGGGCAGGCAGTAAAGGCAAAGGCATTGGCCAGGCCCTGATCTATGGGCTTTCGATCATTGTCATTTATGTAGGTTTTGGCCTGCTGATCACTGTTTTGTTCGGATCGGCCGGCCTGAATGCATTGAGTGCAAGCGGTTTGTTCAACTTTCTGTTCTTTATTTTGCTGGTGGTATTTGCCATCTCTTTTTTCGGGGCCTTCGAAATTACCCTGCCCAGTGCTTTCGTCAATAAGATAGACAACAAGGCCGATAACAGCAAAGGCCTGGCAGGCATCTTTTTTATGGCTGCTTCACTGGCCCTGGTCTCTTTCTCCTGTACCGGTCCGATCATCGGTACCTTACTGGTAGATGCCAGTTCCAAAGGAGAGTTACTGGGCCCGGCCGTCGGTATGTTTGGTTTTGCCCTGGCCCTGGCCCTTCCCTTTACCTTATCGGCCATATTTCCCGGCTTTTTGAGCAGTATGCCCAAATCCGGAGGCTGGCTGAACAGCGTAAAGGTATGCCTGGGTTTCCTGGAACTGGCCCTGGCCTTAAAGTTTTTGTCATCGGCCGACCTGGCCTGGCACTGGGAATGGTTTGACCGGGAGATCTTCCTGGTGCTGTGGATCGTGATCTTTGTGCTGATGGGGATCTATTTACTGGGGAAGATCAGGTTCTCCCACGACAGTGAGGTACCTTATGTATCTGTTCCCAGGTTGTTCCTGGCCATTCTTTCTTTTTCCTTTGCGCTGTACATGGTGCCCGGGCTGTGGGGCGCTCCGGTAAGCGTACTGAGCGGACTGGCCCCACCAATGAATACCCAGGACTTTATCCTGAACGGCAACCAGTCCTCAGCTTCAGGAAGTGTAGCTGCAGATTTTCCGGCCCATGTCAAATACAGCGGATCTTTAAAAGCCCCGGTAGGTTTCCATCCTTTCTTTGAACTGGAAGAAGGACTGGCCTATGCAAAAAAAGTAAACAAACCTGTACTGCTTGATTTTACAGGGCATACCTGTGTAAACTGCCGCAGAATGGAAGACCTGGTATGGGTGGACCAGGAGGTGGGCAGACTGATCAAAGAGGAATATGTACTGATCCAGCTGTATGCCGACGACCGCAACATCAAAATGGAGAAAGACAAGGTCCATTATTCCAGTGTGCTGAAACGCAATACGGATGACCTGGGTTATTGGAACCTGGATTTCCAGGCTACAAAATACGGCTCCAATGCACAACCCTTATATGTACTGGCGGGTCATGACCTGAACCCACTGGTAAAACCCCAGGGAGCTATATTCGATGCAAAGGAATATGCAGCTTACCTGCAAAGCGGCTTAAACGCATTTAAGGGAAAATAAACAATACGCTTAAGCCAGACATTAAAAAAGCCTTCACCAATAAGATGAAGGCTTTTTTAATGTTTCTTGTTAATTCAATTCAATACTCAGTAAAACATTGAAATAATTGCTTTTGTCTCTATCCGTCTGCAGAAAGGCCTTGTCACCATAAACCATTTGTATTCTTTTTTTGATATTATCCAAACCGATGTTATGACTGATTACAGAACCATTTAAATTAATTAAATTTCTGGTTTCAATAATCAGGATATTGTGCGCAAGATTAATGCTAATTAAAGCCGGGTGGGCTTCCTGTAAAAGATCCCCATGTTTAAACACATTTTCAACAAGTGTAATCAGTACCAAAGGAATAATCTGAATTTTGGCCAAATCAGCATCATATTCTAAAATAACATTCAGTTTGGTTTCCGATTTTATCTGATAAAGTTTAATCAGGTTTTCTATTTGTTCAATTTCAAGTGCAATATCCGTAAAGATCTTTTCATCATCATCCTGGATAGAATAGCGCATCATATCCGTTAAAGTAATTATGGCTTCAGCAGCTTCCGGCGCCTTTTTACGTGCACTTGCATAAATGAAGCTCAGGGTATTGAACAAAAAGTGCGGATTGATCTGTGCTTTTAAACGTGCATACTGGGATTTGATCAGTTCAGCCTGCACGTTCTGATTTTCAATGATCATAATTAATTTCTCTTTCTCAGCTTCCTGTGTAATTTTTCGTTCTTTTAAATAATTGACCAGATAATAGTAACCAGAAGAAAAAAGAATAAAATAAATGGTTCTCCAAACTGAAGTGACTACTGCAGTTTTAGTCAGTGTTGCGGGTGCTACAAGCATTAGTCCGGCATATTTATTTAAAAATCCCGCCAATAATATTGAAAAAGGCACATAAAAGACCACCTCAATTACAATTAGCAGGGGTAATAACCATATCCCATGTTTGGTATGCGATTTCGCCGCAGGCATAATCACATAAGCATGAAAGTAGAAAAGGCAGATATTAAGTACATAAAATAAAACATAATTACCAGCAGTTGCAAAATACCCCCTGAGTATTCCACTTATGATGACTTCGTAAAATATAAAGAAGAACCAGGCAATAAAATGAATGCGGTGCTTGTATAAAAAATTAAAACATCTTGTAAAAGCCTCTTTCATTTTATGTAATATAGTCGTGTATAGATATCATAGTATTTGGGCAACCAGTCCCTAATCTGATATATTCCGGTTAGATCTCAGCGTGTTCCTTTCTAAAAAAGTTAAAAACTGTTTCCTATAAGTTGTTCCAAGTGGAACCTCCAGTTTATTGTTCAGTGTAATACTTGCACCTTCAACTTTATTAATGAAATCCATTGAGATAATGAAAGACCGCTGAACACGTATAAACGAACTGTTACCCTCTAATTTGGTCTCCAGCTCCTTCATTGTTAAATAAGCAATATGCATACCGCTAACGGTATGGATCTTTACATAATTGTTTAAACCTTCAATAGCAACCAGGTCTCTCAGATTAACCCTTACGTATTTCTGAACCTGATCCGTTTTAATAAAAAAGAAATCCTCATCTTTCATTTCTCTTTTAAGATTAATTTCTGACTTGAGCAACCGATTGATCATCAATGCAAATTTGGTCATAGAAATCGGTTTTAAAAGATATTCATTTGCCTGTACACCAAAAGCATCAATTGCATATTTGGAATGCGCAGTAGTAAAAACAAGATATTTGGTTTTATACCTAATGGCCAGGGATAAATCCAGTCCTGTCATTCC
The DNA here is from genome assembly GCF_000023825.1 of Pedobacter heparinus DSM 2366. Taxonomy (NCBI): domain Bacteria; kingdom Pseudomonadati; phylum Bacteroidota; class Sphingobacteriia; order Sphingobacteriales; family Sphingobacteriaceae; genus Pedobacter; species Pedobacter heparinus. Next base: position 2,618,550 of record NC_013061.1, on the reverse strand, counting down.
CGGCATGTCAACATCCATAAAAAGAACATCAATATTATCTTCCAAAGTAATTTCCATCAATGCCTTAAGCGGATCAGTAAAATACTTTAACAATTGCAGATTTGGCATTGCTTCAATATAATCCGCCAGCAGATCAACAGCATGTTTCTCATCATCAATAATAACACAATTTAGTTTGCTGTCCATGGAAATGCCTTTTTAATTTACGCTCATCATCATCTATCAAACTTATGGATATTCATCATAAAAACGAGGTATTGTGGCAATTTTTTTTTATCCCGATTCACATATTTCAAACCATTCATTTTCATTCACCACGTAAAATACATAATTAACCACGGTAAACATAAGGTTGGTGTAATATAATTGCAGGTGAATTCTTTCTTTTATACTTTTAGTTAATCATCCATCTATGATGAACATTAAAGTCCTGGTGCACTAGTTGTATCAGGGTTTTTTAAAGCTGTATAAGAAGATTGGTGCGTTCTCGTATATATTTAGTTCTAAAGGGAGCTCATCCTCCCTTTAGGTACTAAATAATCAGCTTAAAAGCCTCCGTGATTACAAGATTAGTTAGATCTTAGCCATTGACTTTCCTAAATACCAGCACAACCAGGTAAAGATCGGAGCAGCCATAATGTCAATGGTATAATGAACGTGCTGGATCAGCAACAGTCCGGCAATTATAATTGTAGCAATAAAAGCTATAACCTTATCATTTCTTTTCTCCAGACACAATGCGCCCAGAAACATGGTAGCTGTATGGCCCGAAAAAAACAGGTCTTTAGTGATTACGTTGGAGCGGTAAAAGAAAATAGAACAAGGGTCAGCCAGATTAATGATACCAACGGGCGGGTTAAGCGGCACCAGGGTTATCGTGATGATCCGCGCTGCACACAAAAATATAAATGCCCATAAGGCCGTAAGGCACATCAGTGTATTTTTAGACATCCTGTAAAGGAACAAGCCAATCATGGCATACAATATGATAAATATATATGCCGAAACATCTATTGCCGGTAAATTCGCCAGTACCAGGTCATTCAACACATTTCCCTCACGCGCCTCAATACGTAAAAAGAAATGAGGAATAAAAATTAGAATTGCAATAAGAATGAGCATCCCAACAATAAACTTTATTCGGAACGCTTGATAATCCCAGGCTATCTGCCAGGTAAACTGTTTAAACTGCATTAAGTCGGTTAGTTGTTTTGTATGGTAAAATTATACAAATAAAGTAATTTAAATTAAAACATTATTGCTATTTAATTTTATATCCCGGCATATGCTCAGCCCTGTTAATTTCGCCCTGGTCGCCCTGGCTCTTCTTTAAATTTTTGTTAATGAAAATTTAATACTTATTTAATATATTAAAAGAAAATATAAGATTTTTTAATGTTTATTTTTGAATAAATTAAACACTTTGAAAGATAAATGCTAAATTTATGGCTACCTAACCAAATAATCAATTAAACCATGAAATTAATTGATGACGATCTGTTACTGTCCATTAGTAAGGGTGATGAAGAAGCGTTTAAATGCTTATTTAGGAAACACCGTGATAAATTATTTGCCTATATTTTCAAGATCACAAAATCAAGGGAAACGGCAGAAGAAATTGTAATGGATGTATTTATGAAAATATGGGAAAGCGGAGAGGTCCTGACAGAAATAAGGAACTTCCCGGCATTCCTTTTTCACATCGCCAGAAATAAGTCGCTCGACTTTCTACGCATGGCCGCAAAAGACCGCGTATTGGTCGAATTGCTCTGGGACCAGATCAATACACCAGCTGCCGACCAGCCAGACGATCAATTATTGCTAAACGAATTAAAATCCAACATCGATAAAGCGGTAGCACAGCTATCGCCACAGCGTAAATCTGTATTCCGCCTTAGCCGCGAGCAGCACATGACCTACGATCAGATCGCCAGTCACCTGCAACTTTCAAAAAGTACTGTAAAAAACCACATGCTCGATTCCCTCCATTTTATTCGTCATCACTTAAACACGAATTTTGAGCTCATTTTGCTCATATTATTTTTTTTAAAAAAATAATACCCAGCCATTAGGCCGCTCTTCATTTTTTTTCGTCTTACCAGTACATAGCATAACCAAATAACCTCCATGTATGAATAAGCAGGAAAGAATATCCTTTTTATTAGACCGTTACATCCACAACAATTGTACAGCAGGTGAACTTGACGAGTTGTTTCAACTTTTAGATCATCACAGCAATAACGATTTTTTACAAAGGGAACTGAAACTCCTGTGGCAGCATACCGGCCCCGAGCAACACCATACCAACGCACAATGGGAGCAGCTCTACAATTCTATGATGCATAAAACGCAAAGAAAACCAAAGGTCAAATCTAAATGGCCTTATCAAAAATTAGCTGCTGCAGCATCAGTAATCCTCCTGCTGTTTGCCGGAATATTTTTCTATTCTCAGTATCAAAATACACAGCATAAAACAATAAATAAACAGATCCATGCAAAAAATGAACTGTTACCTGGTACCAACAAAGCTATACTTACACTGGCCAACGGAACCAGGGTGCCACTTGATGATGTCCTTAACGGAAAAGTGTCAACACAGGCTGGTGTTCAGCTCACCAAAACAGCATCCGGTCAACTGATATATCACATTCAACAGCAAGCTGCCACATCAAAATTAAGTTTCAATACCATAGAAACCCCACGTGGGGGACAATATCAGCTCATTCTTTCCGATGGCACCAGAGTCTGGCTAAATGCAAATTCCTCACTGAAATACCCCATTTCCTTCAGTAAAACAGAGCGGCTGATCGAACTTAAAGGCGAAGCATATTTTGAAGTTACCAAAAACAAAAACGCACCTTTTAAAGTAATCAGCAATAACCAGGTACTGGAAGTATTGGGTACACACTTCAACATCAATGGTTATGAAGATGAGCCGGATATCAAAACTACGCTGATTGAAGGCTCAGTTAAAGTATCAAACCTGTCTAACCATACCCAGGCCCTTCTTAAACCCGGACAGCAATCCAGTTTCCATACCAATAGGTTTGAAATAAGCAAGGTAGATACTGAGGCCGCAATAGCATGGAAAAACGGCTATTTCACATTTGATAAAACTACCCTTGAAACCATAATGCGGCAGGTTTCAAGATGGTACGATGTAGAGGTTACCTATCAGAACAAGACAGTTAAAGATCAGGTTTTCAGTGGAAATGTCTCCCGATTCGAAAATGCTGCCCAGGTATTGGCCATTCTGGAACTTACCGGTCTGGTCCACTTTAAAGTAGAAGGAAGGAGGATTACGGCCATGTTGTAAATTTTTACCATCCGGATAAGCAAAAAACCGGGAGTGCGGCTAACACCCCCGGATATTTTGGTCTTATCCCAACAAATTGCAGAAACACAATTATTTAATAAAAACCAACACCAAATATATGATTTTTTATAACCTATCCCGCCTTAGGCAGCTAGTCTATGCTTTGGGACAACCCTTGCTTTCGGGCCTGGCTTTTTGCCAGATCAGTGAGGCCAGTAAAAGAAGAATAATTATGCGAGCTAAGCTTACCATTCTGATCATAACCGTTTGCTTTATGCATGTTAGTGCTATAGGACATGCACAGCGGATAACCTTGTCAAAGCAAGGGACTTCTTTAAACCAGGTATTTAAGGAAATCAGGAAGCAGACGGGCATGAATATCATTTGGCCTCCGGAAAAGTTTAACGAGGATGCCAAAATAAACGTAAGCGTTAAAAACATGTCACTTGATGAGGCCCTCTCACAAATTCTGGCACCCGTAAACTTAACCTACGCCATAAAAGACAAAACCATTGTCATACAGGTAAGGCAGGCTGCTGGCCGTATCCTTGCCGATACTTTAAAAATAGTAACCGGAAAAGTGGTCGACCTGAAAGGGATTCCCTTACCGGGCATCGGCATCAAACATAAGGAAACCAATACGGCAACCACCACCAATGCAGAGGGTATATACCAGATCAAAGTACCCAATAAAGGAACGCTGATATTTACGTATGTTGGTTTTAAAACCCAGGAAATACCGGTAGCAGGCAAAACCACCATCAACATTAAACTGCTTGAAGAACAGAAAGAACTTTCTGAAGTTGTAGTGGTGGGTTATGGCACCCAGAAAAAAGTAAACCTTACCGGTGCAGTTGATCAGGTTGGTAAAGAAGTTTTCGAAAACCGCCCCCTTACCAGTACCACTAAAGGTTTACAGGGTGTTATCCCAAATTTAAACATCAGAATGACCGACGGAAAACCTACCCGGACATCGTCCTATAACGTTCGTGGTACCACTTCCATTGGTGCCGGTGGCTCCGCACTGGTATTGATAGATGGTGTCCCTGGCAATCCCGACCTCGTCAACCCCAATGATATAGAGAGTGTTACTGTGTTAAAAGATGCAGCATCAGCAGCCATTTATGGCGCCAGAGGTAGTTTTGGTGTAGTACTGATCACCACCAAAGCCCCTGCAAAAGAAAAGGCTACCATTAACTATACTTCTGGTTATTCTCTTAATTATCAGACCATCAGGCCCGATCTGGTTACCGAGGGCTACCCATGGGCACAGGTATTTAACGATGCCTTCAGTTCATGGAACGATTATAGTGCCGATCCGCAAAAGGCCAACAGCGTGTTTCCATGGTCACAGGAATATCTTAAAGAACTTAAAAAGCGCTATGAAGCAGGCATAGGGCCCTCAACTGAAATTGACCCCGCCACCGGCAAATACATTTATTATGGCAGTACCGACTGGCTAAAAGAATTGTATGCCGACAATACGCCCTCCATGGAGCAGCAAATCAGTGTTTCGGGCAGCAGCGATAAAACAGCTTTCTACATTTCCGGAAGGTACAACAACCAGGGTGGTATATTCCGTTACAACCCCGATAAATTTAACCAGTATAACCTGCGCGCAAAAGGAAGTATTCAGGCTACCAGCTGGCTGAAAATTGAAAATGACATTACTTTTAACCAGCGCGATTATTTCTTCCCGATCCTGAACCATGCCAGCAATACACCGGTTTGGCGACGCATCTCTGATGAAGCTTTTCCTGTTGCCATGTTAAGGAACCCCGATGGTACACTTACCGATAATGCCTCTATCGTATTCGGCAGCTTCATTTCCGGTAACAACTTCATGAACGAAGCCAACAAACAAACCAGAAATACCTCCCGCGTCTTTACTAATTTCCTCGACAATAAACTAAAGATCAACGGCGACTTTACCTTCGATAAAACTTCTTTCAACAGGCGTTTTATCTATAGCCCGGTACCTTACAGTACGGCACCAAATGTGTTTCTGGAGCGTGGTATCAACAAAATGAACAACCTTGACCAGGATTTTACCTACCTGGCTTTAAATACTTATGGCGAATACAGCAACAGCTTTGGGAAACATAACTTTACCGCTTTACTGGGTTACAATTACGAACAGTCTACACAAAAAGACCAGTTTGTAGAACGCGACAACCTCATTAATCCTGAATTTCCGGATTTCTCTCTTGTAGACGGGCAGAACTTCATCCTTACCGGCGGGGGCAACAAATGGATCACCCTGGGCGGTTTCTTCCGTGTCAACTACAATTACGCAGGCAAGTATCTGTTTGAAGTGAACGGCAGGTACGACGGCTCATCCAAATTTCCTGAAGGCCAGCAATATGGCTTTTTTCCTTCTTTCTCTGGCGGATGGCGGGTTTCTGAAGAGCCTTTCTGGAAATCTATCAAAAATACGGTCAATGAGTTTAAGCTACGTGCCTCTTACGGAAGTCTGGGTAACGGAAATATAGATCCTTACCAGTTCCTTCAAACTATGGGGGTAACCAGGTCGCCAATGGTACTGGGTGGCATCAGGCCAAACTATACCCAGTTACCCAATGTAATACCTGATGGCCTGACCTGGGAAAAAGCCACTACCACCAATTTAGGTGCCGATATTTCCCTGTTCAGGAACAGGCTGACCACCAATTTCGACTGGTACATCAGAAGAACTACAGATATGTTTACCGTAGGCCTTCCTTTACCCGCTACTTTTGGTGCAGCAGTACCCAAAGGGAACTATGCCGACTTAAAAACCACCGGATGGGAGCTCTCTATCGGCTGGCGTGATAAAATCAATACCAGCAAGCCAATTGGCTATGATTTCAGGTTTACCCTGTCTGACAGCCAGTCGACCATCGACCGTTTCAACAACCCGCTCAACCTCATTACCACTTATTACCCGGGTATGAAAGTAGGAGAGATCTGGGGTTTTGTAAATGACGGTTATTTTATAGATCAGAACGACATCAACACCCATGCCAACCAAAGCTTAATTAAGGTTTCGGCAGCGAATAAACCATTGCCGGGCGACATCAAGTTCAAAGATCTGAACGGAGACAACATCATCAACCAGGGCACAAAAACATTAAGCGATCCTGGCGATCAGAAAGTGATCGGCAACAGCAGTATCCGTTATCAATATGGCTTCAACGCAAATTTCGACTGGAACAACTTCTCTTTCGGTGTATTTTTTCAGGGCGTAGGAAAACGCGATTACATGCCTACGGCCGACAATTCCCTGTTCTGGGGCCCATACAACAGGCCATATAGCTGGCACCCAAAAGATGTGGTAGAAAACATGTGGTCGCCGGAAAACCCAAATGCCTACTACCCAAGGTTACGCGGTTATACGGCATTAAATGCGGGCGGAGAGCTCACTTACGCACAAACCCAGTACCTGCAAAATGCAGCTTATATCAGACTTAAAAATCTGTCTGTAGGCTATAATCTCCCTTCCGGCCTGATCAAAAAAATACATTTGTCGGCCTTGCGTGTTTATTTAACCGGACAAAATCTCTGGGTTTGGTCGCCCATGTTTAAACATACCAAAAACATGGATCCCGAAAACATAGAACAAGCCGATCCTGAACTGAACAAAAATGCAGGACAAGGAATGGCTTACCCTATGCTAAAAACCTATACCATTGGTCTTAATGTCACTTTATAGGCTGCCGCATGAATTATATAAACACGATAATCAATTTATCCAATCATAAAATGATCATGAAAAGAATTATTTTTATTGCCACAATAGTGCTGCTGGCAGGCTGTAAAAAGTCGTTCGAACTTTATCCGCCTGATAAGCTTGCCCCCGCAAATGCGTTCAAAACAGAAAAAGACCTGCAGTTATACGCCAATTCATTTTACAATGCCCTGCCTACAGGTAATGATATAGTAAGGGCTGATGGCACCAGCGACTTTCTGGCCGGCTCTACCGTTCCGGCCTATATTGCCGGTAGTTACAATGCCGTTCAGGCACCTGCAGCAACCTGGTCCTTTACTTCATTAAGGAACATCAATTACTTCCTGGAACACTTCGGACAGGCCAGTATTCCCGATGAAGCCAAAAACCACTTCGAAGGTCTGGCCCGGTTTTTCAGGGCATGGTTTTATTTTGATAAGGTAAAACAGTTTGGCGATGTGCCCTGGTATGATAAAACCATGGACGTATCAGATCCTGACATTTACAAACCAAGAGATCCCAGGGATTTTGTAATGAAAAAGGTGCTGGCCGATCTGGATTTTGCTGCCGCCAATATCAGGGCTGCTAAAGATGCCTCATCTTCCCAAATCAACAAATGGGTTGCACTGGCCTTTAAGTCGAGGGTATGCCTTTACGAAGGTACTTTCCGCAAATACCATACAGAATACAGCTTTACAGATGCCAGTTTCTGGCTGGAACAGAGTGCTGATGCAGCCTCAAAAGTAATGCTGGGAAACCAGTATCAGATCAATAAGGAAGCTACATTGAACATGAGCTACCGCAACCTGTTCATCAATGAACTGCCTAAAACGAATGAAGTGATGCTGGCAGCAGTAAACAGTTTGACGTTAAGGGTACTTAATGATGCCAACTGGTACTGGACAAGTGCTACTTACGGCAGAAGACTGAGCTTTACAAAATCCTTTATCAATACCTTTTTAAAGGCCGATGGCAGCCGTTTTACCGATCAGACCGGTTACAATGCCATACCATTCTGGAATGAGGTAAAAGGCAGGGACCTGAGGTTGCAGCAAACCATTAGAATGGGCGATTACAAAAGGGAAGGGGCCGCTGCACCACCCGATTTCACTTATACCTATACGGGTTATATGCCCTATAAGTTTACCCTGGATGCTAAAACTACCGATGGTAAGGCCGAGAACAGCAATTCACTACCCATCATCCGCTACGCGGAAGTGTTGCTGAATTTTGCTGAGGCAAAGGCAGAACTGGGCACTTTTACGGTTACCGATTGGAACTCAACCATTAAAGTACTAAGGGAAAGGGCAGGAATTACAAATACTGCAATGCCGACCACGGCCGATAATTACCTGAAAACCAATTATTTTACAAACATATCAGATGCAAATCTGTTGGAAATCCGCAGAGAACGTGGCATCGAGCTTTCGATGGAAGGTTTCAGGTATGACGACCTGATGCGCTGGAAGCTTGGCTCATTGTTGCTAAAACCTTATGATGGTCTGTATGTTCCGGCGCTGAATACCCTGTACGATTTAAATGAAGATGGGGTAAACGATGTATCCTTTGTAAAAACAGCGCCGGCCAATCCGGTAAAAGGTGTAGTTTATTTTGTAGTGAACGGTACGCAACATTACCTGACAAATGATACCTTTGGTGTAATTATTGTTCAGAACAATTTAAAAAGGGTATTTGAAGATTATATGTATCTACAGCCCATACCTTATGACCAGATTGTTTTAAACCCTAAAATAATCCAAAACCCAATCTGGCCTACTAAATAATACAGACATACATTTTATCCCTTCCTTTAAAGGAGGCCACACCATTTATACCGTGTCTGGCCTCCTCTTTATTTGAAGCGTAGCTGTGGCCAGTATTAATTTACAGTTAACCTATGGTAAGCCCACGTTTTTACTGGAAAAACGTGGGCTCACTGTGGGCTGACTGTGGGTTCACTGTGGACTGACAACAAAGGCAGGTAAAACGGATTATTAATTCAAAAGAAACATAAACTTACCAGATAAGCAGTTGCTTGGAAGTTTGGCACAAAAAATAATATATTTAATAAATGTGTGTACTGCTTAAAAAAATACTCTAATATAGCAAACACTAACCAAATTTTCCAGCATGAAAAGAGCTACAGTATTATTTTTTACCCTTTCTGTCCTTATTTTATTTAGCAGTCATAAATATGTTCCGGCACCTACCGCAAAACCTTATAACGTGCTTTTTATTTTTGTTGACGACCTTCGTCCCGATCTGGGCTGTTATGGTAACCGCATTATAAAATCTCCCCATATAGATGCCTTGGCTGCACAATCGGTTCTTTTTAAGCAACAATTTGTAACAGTACCTACCTGTGGGGCTTCAAGGGCCAGTATACTTACAGGTTTAAGGCCCCGTTCAGTAAATGATCTTTCCAATGAGGCTTTTGAACTTAAACCAAAAAGCCAGAATATACCCGAATCTTTTATTGCGTTACTTAGACAGCAAGGATATTATACGGTAGGGATAGGTAAAATAAGTCACTCACCCGATGGTTATGTATATAAATACCTGGAACCAAAAAGTTCACAAATGGAACTGGAAAGAAGCTGGGATGAAATGCTTTTTAATGCAGGTAAATGGAAAACAGGGTGGAATGCCTTTTTTGGCTATGCCGATGGCAACAACAGAAATGAATTAAAAGGCGAAGTAAAACCTTATGAACATGCGCCTGTAAGTGACAGCAACTACCCCGATGGCTTAACAGCCGAAATGGCAGTCAGCAAGTTAAAAGAACTGAGTACAAAAGAGAAACCTTTTTTTTTGGGTGTAGGTCTGTTTAAGCCCCATCTACCATTTACTGCGCCGCAGAAGTATTGGGATTTATATCAGGAGGCCGACATCAGCTTAACACCATCACCAGATATACCAGTAGATGTTAATCCTGTCAGTTTGCAGGAAAGCGGGGAGTTTAACGGGTATAAAAAGGGGGAAGAAAGAGCCTCACTGGCCAAGCCTGTATCTGATGCTTATGCCCGTAAACTTCGTCATGCCTATTATGCTGCAGTAAGTTATTCAGATGCCCAGATAGGTAAAATACTGGATGAACTGAAGCGAAGCGGAAAGGATAAAAATACCATTGTGGTATTATGGGGTGATCATGGCTGGCACCTGGGCGACGACCGCGTTTGGGGTAAACATACGCTATCTGAATGGGCCTTGCACAGTCCCCTGATCATAAAGGTACCTGGTTTGCCCCAGGCCATAAACAATAATGTGGTGAGCGCTGTAGACGTGTATCCTACTTTAATGGAACTCTGCGGAATAAAGAAGCCAGCGCATATTGACGGGACAAGTCTGGTACCTGCATTAAAAAATCCGCTTGCCAGTTCAGCGGGCGGTATAGCCTACAGTTATTTTAAGAAAGGGATCAGTCTGCGTACAGACCGTTACCGTTTAACAAAATACTTCCGGGCCGCAATGCCTGCAATTGAATTATACGATCACCAGACAGATCCTTATGAAAATAAGAACATAGCAGCACAGCAGCCGGAACTGGTTAAACAATTGATGGTTTTACTGGAAAAAGGTAATACCGGTTTATACAACAAGCCGGTAAATTGAAACCGGTTAGCTCCATCGTATCTAGCGGCCCATAATTTCCAGCAGGATAAGGACCACAATCAGGTCTTTCATAGAGATCCGTAAATGATGGAGTGCATGGGTGAGCTGATTTTCTACTGTTCTTTTTGAAATGCCCAGGCGTTTGGCAATTTCCTCATTACTCAGGTTTTCTTTTCTGCTCAGTATAAAGATCTCCTGGCAGCGCTTAGGCAATTCCTTTAAGTAGAGTTCCACTTTATTTTCCAGTTCCATATACCTGATACGCTCATCACCGGTATTCTGGCTGACTGCCTTTTCCAGGGATAGGGGCTCGTCGGTATAATCGATAGGGCTGGCCTTTAAGCTTTTGATATATTTGTAAACATGGTAGCGCGCAGCAGCTTTCAGGTAAGCAGGAAAAGATGCTATATTCAGGTGTTCTCTTTTGATCCAGAGGTTAAGGAAAATATCGTGTACAATTCCAGAGCAGGCCTCAGCATCTTTCAGCATGGAGAATGCCGTGGTGTAAATTTTAGACCAATGTTTCTCGAAAAGCACAGCAAATGCCCTGGGGTCATCTTCCCTGATTGCTTTCCAAAGTTCCTGATCGGTCATATTACCATAAAATTAGACAATAATAGCATCAACTGCATTACAAATTGTAATGTTAAGGCATTAATTTACAAAAGCCGAAAAAATTAAAAAAAAGATTTAACTTTTATGTGTGTGGCTTTCAAAATCGGGCTCTATATAATTAGAGCAACCAAATTATGAGCAAAGAAGATTACCTGAAACTGTATGAAAAGTACCTTGCCGGCACCTGTAGCCAGGCAGAGGAGGCTTTACTGATGAATTATCAGGATGGTTTTGAGCTGCTTGACCTGCCCTGGGATACGAAAGAGATGGGCGATCAGGAGCAGACCAGGCAAATGATCTTCAACAGACTACAGCCGGAAATCAGGCCGCGCAAAGTATTACGTTTAAATACCTTAGTAAGATGGTCTGCCGCCGCAGTGCTGCTGCTGGCGCTGTCTGTAGGCCTTTACCGCTTAAATTCCCGCAAAGCAGCTGTGCAGCTGGCCGGACAAGCAGTAAACAAATTCTTTAAAAATGACGTTCCTCCTGGAAAAGATAAAGCTGTACTTACACTGGCTGATGGGTCGGAAATTGTGCTGGAAGGTAAAAAGAATGGAATATTGGCGCAGCAGGGTGCTGCAAATCTGCGCATCGATGGCGGGCAACTGGTTTACGAACCTGCTGCTGGGCCTGATGTTTCAGATCAGCAGGTCAATACGATCAGTATGCCGCGTGGCGGAAAATATCAGGTAATATTGTCGGATGGTACAAAAGTATGGTTAAACGCCGCATCTTCTTTAAGTTTTCCGGCGGTGTTCGGTACTAAAAAAAGGGTAGTCCGCTTAAAGGGCGAGGCCTATTTTGAAGTTGCAAAAAGTAACAGGTTAAGCATAGTGAATGGAAAAGCAATAGCAGAACGGGTTCCTTTTATAGTGGAAACTGCCGCGCAAAGTGTAGCGGTTTTGGGTACCCATTTCAACATCAGTTCATACGATGAGGAAGTTATGACCAGAACAACCCTGCTGGAAGGCAGCGTGCGTGTTTCGGCTATCAAAGGCAATATACAGCAGCTGTTAAAACCCGGGCAGCAGGCATTGCTGAACCCTGAAAAGGGTAGCATAGCTGTTTCAGCGGCTAACCTGGAAGAGGCCATAGCCTGGAAGAACGACATATTTATGTTTGAAGATGAAGATATCCATAGCATCATGAGAAAAATATCACGGTGGTATGATGTAGAAGTGGTGTATAAGGGCGAGCTTAAAGGTACCAAATTTGGCGGAACGGCTTCCCGTTCTGACAACCTTTCTGAGGTACTTAAAGCATTGGAACTGACGGGCACCATTCACTTCAGTATAAATGGCAGAACGGTAACCGTAATGCCATAGGAATAGAAACAACCAATATAAACTAATTATACCTGTATTCATTTAATTTTTAGGTCGATGAAATTCGTGCTTATTTTGCTATTCCCGCTATTTGCGTTACTGAATACGGTTGATGCGCAGAAAATAACCCTGTCGGAAAAAGACGTCCCCCTTGAAAAAGTATTTAAAGAGATACGACGCCAAAGCGGCTATAATTTCATTTACAATTCGCAAATGCTGAAGGAAGCCAATCCCGTAAGTATTGTGGTAAAGAATGCGGGGTTAAAATCAGTGCTCGACCTGTGTTTTGCCGGACAGCCCATTACTTATCTGATCAACCGCAATACAGTGGTGGTGAAATGGAGACAGCAGCCTGCTGCTCCTGCAAACCAGTTGCAGCTTATAAAAGGTCTGGTAAGGGACGAACAAAAAGCAGCTTTACCTGGTGTGAGTGTTTATTTAAAAGATGAAAAAAAGGGGACTGTTACAGATGCTGATGGCCGTTACATGCTGGAGGTTCCGGATGATACAGGGATACTGGTGTTCAGTTATATGGGTTTTCAGTCGAAAGAAATCGCCGTAAGTTCGGGCGGCTATGCCATTGTTGACCTTCAGGAAGATACCAAAGGGCTGGCAGAGCTGGTAGTAGTGGGCTATGGTACCCAAAAGAAGCTGACCGTTACGGGCTCGGTAAGCTCGGTTAAAGGGTCGGAACTCAGACAAAACCCTTCGGCCAGTTTGCAGAACACCCTGAGCGGCCGCCTGCCCGGTTTCTTTTCCCAGCAGCGATCGGGCATCCCCGGCAGTGATGGGGCTGCCTTTTACATCAGGGGGGTAAGCACCTTTTCCAATGGGGCAGGTGCCAACCAGCCACTGATCATTGTGGACGATGTGGAATCTACCTACGACCAGGTGGCCAGGATAGATGCCAACGAGATCGAAAGCATCTCTATCCTGAAGGATGCCTCTACAACCGCCGTTTACGGCATCAAAGGGGCTAACGGGGTAATGGTGATCACCACCAGAAGGGGACAGGCCGGGCCGGCTAAGATCAGCCTGCGTACCGAGACCGGTTTTCAGCAGCCCACAAAAGTGCCTGAATACCTCAATTCCTACCGTACTGCACTGCTCAGGAACGAGGCCCTGGCCAATGATGGCCTGGCAGCAGAGTTCTCGGCTGCCGACCTGGAGCATTTCCGCCTCGGTGATGATCCTTACGGACATCCGGACATCAACTGGTATGAGACCCTGTTTAAGGATTTCAGCACCCAGTGGCGCAACAATCTCGACATTTCGGGGGGAACCGAGAACACCAGATACTTTGTTTCCCTGGGCAGCTTATGGCAGAACGGAATGCTGCGCAACTTTGGCGAAGCCTCAGATGTGAACAATGATTATTCTTATAAACGCTATAACTTCAGGAGCAACCTGGATGTGAACCTCACCAAAACCTTAAGCCTGCGCTTCGACCTCTCGGGCAATATCGGCAGGACCAATACCCCCAATGTACCGGGGCCCTTCAGCCGTAACGATGTGTTCTTTGAGGTCAGCAATTACCAGTTCCTGCCGCCCTATGTATATCCCATCTACAACCCCGATGGCAGCTATGGCTTCAGCAACAGGGTGCGCGACCGCATCAACAATGTGGTGGGCAGGCTTTCCCTGGATGGCTACCAGCGCAACTTTGAGAACAACCTGAACTTTGTGGCCAATGCGGTGCAAAAACTGGATGTGCTTACCAAAGGACTGTCGGTAAAGGCCAACCTGTCCTATGCCAGCAGCCAGAGCTCATCCCGTAACCTGACCCGTGACCTGTTCCCTTCCTTTATTTACAACCCGGCCGATGACAGTTATACCCCAAGGGACGAGAGTGTGTTCCGCGTACAGAAGTACCGGCTGCAGTACGGGACTGGCAATATGCTCAGAAGGCTCAACACGCAGCTGATGCTCAATTACGACAGGAGCTTTGATCAGCACCATTTATACGGACTGGCCCTGTTTAACCAGATGACAGACATTGCACCCAATACCGATACCCAGTACGATTATGTGCCCTCCAACTCCAGGGGCTTTACCGCAAGGCTGGGCTATGATTACAAAAGCAGGTACCTTTTGGAGTTCAACATGGCCTATAATGGTACCGACCGGTTTGTGGGCAACAAGCGCTATGGCCTGTTCCCGGCCGTATCAGCAGGATGGAACGTGGCCTCGGAACCTTTTATGAAGGGACTGAAAGCTGTACAGCTGCTGAAGCTGCGCGGTAGTTATGGCATGGTGGGCAGTGATGTGGTATCGGGTGGCAAGTACCTGTACAAACAGAGTTACGACAGGGGCGGAACCACCTCTTTTGGCTATTCGCACAATGCCTACAGTGGTATTGTGGAAGGTACCCTGGGCAATGCCGATGTGAGCTGGGAAAAGGAGCGAAAGGCCAATATCGGTATAGACCTGCTGATGTGGGGTGGCAAGCTGGGGGCCACCATCGATTATTTTGACAATTACCGTTACGACATTTTAACGCCAAGGAACGGGGTATCCAGCATTTTCGGGCAGGCTTTGCCGGTAATGAACGTGGGAGAGGTGAGCAACAAGGGCTATGAAGTGGAACTGACCCATAACAACAGGATCAATGACAAGCTGAACTATACGATAAGGGGCAACATCTCGGTGGCCAGAAACAAGATCCTGTACCAGGATGAGGCCGAACCGGCCTTTCCATGGCTGCGACAGACCGGCCACAGCATCGGTTCCATTGCTGTATACACCTTTAACGGTTTTTACAGGGATGCTGCAGATGTGCAGGCCAATCCCGCACCAAACGGCATTGTACCCAAACCGGGCGACATGAAATATAAAGACCTGAACGGGGACGGGCTGATAGACAGCTACGACAAAAGCTATGTGGGCTATCCGAACCTGCCCGATACCAATTACGGACTGAGCCTGGGGCTGAATTACGGGGCTTTCAGCCTGAATGTATTGTTCCAGGGAGCGGCAAACTTCAACATCCGCGGAACGGCAGCAGCCATTGATGCCTTCCAGTCCAACCTGCAGCCTTTGCATGAAAAGAGGTGGACACCGGAAACTGCTGAAACTGCAGCTTACCCGAGGTTGTCCTCCATCATTGGCGGCCTGAACAGCTCTACCGATTATCCTTCTACCTACTGGCTGGTACCGGGTGATTACCTCAGGTTAAGATCGGCCGAACTCAGTTACAGTTTGCCCCAGGGCATGGTCAAAAGGCTCAGGATGCAGTCGGCCAGGATCTATACCAATGGCTACAATCTGATCACCTGGTCGAAGATCGACAAACGCTATCAGCTAGACCCTGAAGCCTCTTCCGGTGGAGACAAATACCCTTATCCGCCGCAAAGAATATACAATATTGGATTAATGCTCTCCTTTTAAATTAAAAAATCAACAAATGAATAAATAATTACAAGCACACCTAATCATAAAACCAATTAAATCAAATGAGAAGATATCTATTTTACTTTTCCATTTTATGGTATTCCGGCTCATCGGCAATGGCGTCAGCGCCAGCGGCCGGTCCGGTTATCAGGAATGAGTTCCGGATTTCAGCGACACAGCTCAAAACAGGATCAGCCAGCTGGCAGGACAGCCTGAAGCTCAAGCGGAAAAAGCCTGCCCAGCTTTTATCAGGCAGTGTTTCCGATACCCTTAAAATTGCGTCCAGTGATGCAATTTACACAGCAGACCTGCTGAAATCCCCGACAGGGAGTTTATATAACATATTAACCGGCCGTTTATCGGGCCTGTACACCAACCAAAGCTCGGGCGAACCGGGATTTGATGGTGCAGCTTTGCAGTTAAGGGGACAATCGCCTTTAATGATCATTGATGGGATACCACGCTCGGTAACCTTGCTGGACCCGGAGGAAATTGAATCGGTTACCGTACTTAAAGATGCCCTGGCCACGGCCATGCTGGGTGTACGCGGATCGAATGGGGCTTTGCTGATCACTACCCGGAAGGGGTTTAACGGAAAACGTAAAATTGCCTTTACGGCACAGACTGGTGTACAGCAAGCCTTGAAAATGCCCGATTTTTTAAATGCTTATGACTATGCAAACCTGTACAATGAGGCGCTGAGGAATGATGGGCTGGCCGCAAAATACAGCAATGCCGATCTGGAAGCTTACCGGAACGGGACAGACCCGACGGGGCATCCGGATGTAAACTGGAAAGATCAGGTATTGCGCCCGGCAGCCCCTATAAGCAGGTACAACCTGAATGTAAGTGGTGGCGGAGATGCCACACGTTATTTCATCTCGCTCGAGAATTTTAACCAGGGCGGTCTGATCAAAGAATCCGATGCCAATAAATACAGTACCAATTCGAGCATCACCAGATATATTGTCCGCTCCAATATAGAGGTAGATCTGGATCGGCAGACCACACTGGGTTTAAGGTTATTCGGGCGCATCATGAACGGAACGGAGCCGGGTGGCACAGTAACCAATATTTTCAGTTCGCTGATCAATACACCCAATAATGCTTATCCGGTATTTAATCCGGACGGTTCTTTGGGTGGGGTACAGCAGTTTACCAATAATATATACGGACAGGCTACGGCTGCAGGTTATCAGGCCACTTATAACCGCGACATGATTGCCGATGTTTCGCTGACCCGTAAACTGGATTCCTGGGCCAAAGGGCTATGGGTACGCGGTATGGCTTCTTATTTTGCCTCTGCCAGTCAGCGTACCATGCGCAATAAAACCTTTGCCACCTACCAGTATACCGGTACCGGCTACAGGGTTTTTGGGGTGAACGGCGACCAGTCGAATGCCAGTACCGTTTCGCAGAACAACCGTCAGGTATATGCAGAATTT
This sequence comes from Pedobacter heparinus DSM 2366, assembly GCF_000023825.1. NCBI lineage: Bacteria > Pseudomonadati > Bacteroidota > Sphingobacteriia > Sphingobacteriales > Sphingobacteriaceae > Pedobacter > Pedobacter heparinus. The sequence goes on along the minus strand of NC_013061.1, from coordinate 2,601,141 downwards.
TCTGCCGGGTACAGCAACAGGTTTGGTGCAAATGGCATTGATGTTTATCTGGCTGCCAATAGTGATACCCGTTCGATAGATGGCGACCTGGACCTGAACTATTCAGGGATTTCCGGTAAGCTGACCTACGATTTCAATAAAAAATACATTGCAGAACTGGCATTCGGAATGAACCGTTCTAACCGTTATCCTAAAGGCACACCACTTGGCCTGTTCCCGGCCCTTGGTTTGGCCTGGAACATTTACCAGGAAGATTTTATGAAAGATTCCTGGCTGAAAGACCTGAAACTTAGCGCTTCTTACGGCAAAACAGGCTGGGACAAGGCCGGTTATTACGTATTTAACCAATATTATACGGACGCATCAGGATTGGGTTACGTATTTGGTGCTACACCTGCAACGGTAAATGGGGTAACAGAATCTACACTGGCCAATCCCGACATCCGATGGGAAAAATCAGATAAGCTGAACATAGGCTTGCAGGGTAGTGTGCTAAACCAGCGGTTAGCTTTTGATGTGCAGTATTTCAACAACAAATATTATGACCTGCTGATGCAGCGGGGCAGGAACAGTGCGGTACTGGGCAACGATTATCCGGACGAAAACATCGGCATCAACCGTTATACAGGAGCAGATTTTCAGTTGAAATGGCAGCAACAGAGCGGTAATTTCAGCTATTTTATCGGAGGAAATGCGAGTCTGGTCAAGTCCAGGGTGATATACAGCGACGAGGTATTTCAGCAGTACAGCTGGATGCAGCGTACCGGGCAGGCAGTGGGACAGCCTTTTGGATATATTGCCGAGGGCCTGTACCAGACTGTTGATGCCGGCAGTGTAGCGGTAACCGGCTATACCCCACAGCCGGGTGACATTAAATACAAGGACCTAAACAATGACGGTATCATTGACCAATACGATGAGGCTCCTATAGGTTCTACCAAACCACTGTTTTTTTATGGTGTTACATTGGGTTTCAACTGGAAGGGCCTTGATTTTAGTGCATTGCTGCAAGGTGTAGAAAACAGGAATATGCTGCTTACCGGCAATAGTGAATGGGAATTTCAGAGCAATGGTTTCGGACAGGCTTATCCTTTCCAGCTGGACCGCTGGACACCACAAACTGCAGGCAGCGCCAGCTATCCGCGTTTAACGGCAGGTAGCAATGTAAACAACCATAAGACTTCCTCTTACTGGATGCATTCAGGCGATTACCTGCGCCTAAAAACGGTAGAACTGGGCTACACGCTTCCAATGAGAATTTCCAGAAAGATTAAACTGGACAACATCAGGGTATTTGCCAATGCACTTAACCTGTTTACCATCGCTGATTTTGACCGGGTAGATCCGGAAGTGAAACCAGGTTCCTATCCGATACAGCGTGTAATTAATGGCGGTATTTCAATTAAACTATAAGCAGACATGAAAAAAAACAGACTTGTTTTAATTGTAATGGTTATGGTGCTGATGAGCATCAATGGCTGTAAAAAAGTAGAGACAGAACCACTGGAAAGGCTGACTGTCGATTATATATTTGATGAAGGCGACAGAAATGCGGTATATGCAGACCTGTTTTTGAACAATATTTATTCCTATCTGCCAGATGGCTTTAACCGTGTAGGCGGAAACCTGCTGGATGCAGGTACAGATGATGCCTTGCCTACACGCAATGCCTCTACAGTTGAATATTTTGTGAACGGACGTTTAACCCCGGCCAATAATCCGGATGCTGCCTGGGGTGATTGTTATGCCGGCATACGGAGGGTAAATATATTCCTTAAAAATATTGACATTGTACCTGCTGATGCACAACGCAAACAATACTGGCGTGCAGAAGCCAGGTTTATCAGGGCGATGCTTTATTTCGAGATGCTGAAACGTTATGGCGGCATCCCTTTGATAGGAGATAAGATCTTTGGGCTGAACGATAAGATTGATGTGAGCCGCAATACCTTTGCTGAATGTGTGAGTTATATTGTCTCTGAATGTGAGGACATTAAAGGCAAACTGCAGATAGAACCTGTTGTAGATACAGACCTGGGCAGAATGACCAGGGGTTGTGCACTGGCACTGAAGAGCAGGCTGCTGCTTTATGCCGCCAGTCCGCTTTTTAACGGCGGAGGTTTTGAAACTGATCCGGCAAAAAAAGCGCTTACCGGTTACCTGGATTACAAAGAGAGCAGGTGGCAGGATGCACTGAATGCAGCTGAAGAGCTGATTGGCAAGTATGCACTGGAAGCCAATTTTATTGATGTGTTCATCAAACGCAAAAACAATGAAGTGATCATGGCCAAACAACGGGTGAAGACCTTTGATGTGGAAAGCAACAATGCACCGGTAGGTTTTATTGAAACCGGGGCGGTTAGCAAGGGGCTGACCAGTCCGACGCAGGAACTTGCCGATGCCTATACCAACGATTCGGGTGTGCCTGTGCCAAACTCACATTTACTGGCCAACCCTTATGCGGCCAGGGATTCCCGTTTTGCACTGACCTTCTTTTTTAACGGGAGCGACTGGCTGAAGCGGAAAGTGCAGAGCTATGAAGGTGGTTTGGACAAACCCAATACCCCGGGCTCCGAACAGACTCGTACAGGTTATTACATGCGCAAGTTCATGGCCAATTTTGCCACCAATACCACCTATACCAACCAGGACCATAATTTCATCATTTTCAGGTATGCGGAAGTTTTGCTGAACTATGCAGAAGCATTAAATGAGCTGAACCGCACCGAAGATGCCGTTAACCAGATCAAACTGCTGAGGATAAGAGCTAAGATCAAAGCAGGAACCGGAAACCGGTATGGCATTAAGGCTGGTATTTCGCAAACGGAAATGCGGGCCCTGATCCAGAATGAGCGCCGGGTAGAACTGGCATTTGAGGAACACCGTTTCTGGGATATCCGCCGCTGGAAAATTGCACAGCAGGTACTGAATGGGAAACTCCATGGCATGAAAGCTACCTTAAACGGCAGCACTGTTACCTACGAGCCTTTTGAAGCCGCAACAGTAGTATTTGCACCACGCATGTACCATATTCCACTGCCTTATGGGGAAACCACTAAAAATACAAACCTGGTGCAGAATGAAGGCTGGTAAGGTTTAGCGAGATGCTGTTTAATGACAATTACAAAAGATTTTAAATGAAGACATATATATACTGGTTAAGCTTTAGCTGGCTGCTATTGAGCTGTTGCTTTGCACATGCACAGAACAGGATCGTTGAAGGCCTGGTTAAAGACAATACAGGTGCTTTGCCAGGGGCATCCATTACAGAAAAAGGAGTGGCCGCCAACGGCACTTCTACAGATGGAAACGGCAGGTTCCGACTTACTTTAAAGGGTTCGGGGAACATCTTACTGATCAGTTCCGTTGGTTATTTACCCCAGGAACTGAACCTGAACGGCAAAAGTAACGTGGTGGTAACGCTTGTTGCCGATGCCAAAGGCTTGTCGGAAGTGGTAGTAGTGGGCTATGGCACCCAAAAGAAGCTGACCGTTACGGGCTCGGTAAGCTCGGTTAAAGGGTCGGAACTCAGACAGAATCCTTCGGCCAGTTTGCAGAACACCCTGAGTGGCCGCCTGCCCGGTTTCTTTTCCCAGCAGCGATCGGGCATCCCCGGCAGTGATGGGGCTGCCTTTTACATCAGGGGGGTAAGCACCTTTTCCAATGGGGCAGGTGCCAACCAGCCACTGATCATTGTGGACGATGTGGAATCTACCTACGACCAGGTGGCCAGGATAGATGCCAACGAGATCGAAAGCATCTCTATCCTGAAGGATGCCTCTACAACCGCCGTTTACGGCATCAAAGGGGCTAACGGGGTAATGGTGATCACCACCAGAAGGGGGCAGGCCGGGCCGGCTAAGATCAGCCTGCGTACCGAGACCGGTTTTCAGCAGCCCACAAAAGTGCCTGAATACCTCAATTCCTACCGTACTGCACTGCTCAGGAACGAGGCCCTGGCCAATGATGGCCTGGCAGCAGAGTTCTCGGCTGCCGACCTGGAGCATTTCCGCCTCGGTGATGATCCTTACGGACATCCGGATATCAACTGGTATGAGACCCTGTTTAAGGATTTCAGCACCCAGTGGCGCAACAATCTCGACATTTCGGGGGGAACCGAGAACACCAGATACTTTGTTTCCCTGGGCAGCTTATGGCAGAACGGAATGCTGCGCAACTTTGGCGAAGCCTCAGATGTGAACAATGATTATTCTTATAAACGCTATAACTTCAGGAGCAACCTGGATGTGAACCTCACCAAAACCTTAAGCCTGCGCTTCGACCTCTCGGGCAATATCGGCAGGACCAATACCCCCAATGTACCGGGGCCCTTCAGCCGTAACGATGTGTTCTTTGAGGTCAGCAATTACCAGTTCCTGCCGCCCTATGTATATCCCATCTACAACCCCGATGGCAGCTATGGCTTCAGCAACAGGGTGCGCGACCGCATCAACAATGTGGTGGGCAGGCTTTCCCTGGATGGCTACCAGCGCAACTTTGAGAACAACCTGAACTTTGTGGCCAATGCGGTGCAAAAGCTGGATGTGCTTACCAAAGGACTGTCGGTAAAGGCCAACCTGTCCTATGCCAGCAGCCAGAGCTCATCCCGTAACCTGACCCGTGACCTGTTCCCTTCCTTTATTTACAACCCGGCCGATGACAGTTATACCCCAAGGGACGAGAGTGTGTTCCGCGTACAGAAGTACCGGCTGCAGTACGGGACGGGCAATATGCTCAGAAGGCTCAACACGCAGCTGATGCTCAACTACGACAGGAGCTTTGACCAGCACCATTTATACGGACTGGCCCTGTTTAACCAGATGACAGACATTGCACCCAATACCGATACCCAGTACGATTATGTGCCCTCCAACTCCAGGGGCTTTACCGCAAGGCTGGGCTATGATTACAAAAGCAGGTACCTTTTGGAGTTCAACATGGCCTATAATGGTACCGACCGGTTTGTGGGCAACAAGCGCTATGGCCTGTTCCCGGCCGTATCAGCAGGATGGAACGTGGCCTCGGAACCTTTTATGAAGGGACTGAAAGCTGTACAGCTGCTGAAGCTGCGCGGTAGTTATGGCATGGTGGGCAGTGATGTGGTATCGGGTGGCAAGTACCTGTACAAACAGAGTTACGACAGGGGCGGAACCACCTCTTTTGGCTATTCGCACAATGCCTACAGTGGTATTGTGGAAGGTACCCTGGGCAATGCCGATGTGAGCTGGGAAAAGGAGCGAAAGGCCAATATCGGTATAGACCTGCTGATGTGGGGTGGCAAGCTGGGGGCCACCATCGATTATTTTGACAATTACCGTTACGACATTTTAACGCCAAGGAACGGGGTATCCAGCATTTTCGGGCAGGCTTTGCCGGTAATGAACGTGGGAGAGGTGAGCAACAAGGGCTATGAAGTGGAACTGACCCATAACAACAGGATCAATGACAAGCTGAACTATACGATAAGGGGTAACATCTCGGTGGCCAGAAACAAGATCCTGTACCAGGATGAGGCCGAACCGGCCTTTCCATGGCTGCGACAGACCGGCCACAGCATCGGTTCCATTGCTGTATACACCTTTAACGGCTTTTACAGGGATGCTGCAGATGTGCAGGCCAATCCCGCACCAAACGGCATTGTACCCAAACCGGGTGACATGAAATATAAAGACCTGAACGGGGACGGGCTGATAGACAGCTACGACAAAAGCTATGTGGGCTACCCGAACCTGCCCGATACCAATTACGGACTGAGCCTGGGGCTGAACTACGGCGCTTTTAGCCTGAATGTATTGTTCCAGGGGGCAGCAAACTTCAACATCCGCGGAACGGCAGCAGCCATTGATGCCTTCCAGTCCAACCTGCAGCCTTTGCACGAGAAAAGGTGGACACCGGAAACTGCTGAAACTGCAGCTTACCCCAGGTTGTCCTCCATCATTGGCGGCCTGAACAGCTCTACCGATTATCCTTCTACCTACTGGCTGGTACCGGGTGATTACCTCAGGTTAAGATCGGCAGAACTCAGTTACAGTTTGCCCCAGGGTATGGTCAAAAGGTTAAGGATGCAGTCGGCCAGGATCTACACCAATGGCTACAACCTGATCACCTGGTCGAAGATCGATAAACGCTACCAGCTAGACCCCGAAGCCTCTTCCGGTGGAGACAAATACCCTTATCCGCCGCAAAGAATATACAATATTGGATTAATGCTCTCCTTTTAAATTAAAAAATCAGAATCATGAAAAAGATATGCTATTTACTGACCCTTCTTCTGGCCATATCGGCCTGTAAAAAATCGGGTGATTTTCTGGATAACAAAGATGATTCGGCATTTACAGAAGAAAGTGTATTTGCCGATAGTGCGCGTACCATGGATTTTCTGGCAAGGATTTATTCAGATATCCATGCCAGTTATTCCAAAAGCCGCTGGGACAGCAAGGGAAACCTGGAACAGACCTGCGATGAGGCGGAATACCGCAATATTGGTGGCACAGAAAAAACCATTGTTGTAGTTTATGCCACCTTTAATGCCAATAATGTTCCTTTTGCAGATGTATGGACTACCGGTTATGCCAACATCAGGCGGGCCAACATTTACCTGCAAAAAGCAGATGGATCACCTTTATCGGCCGCCCTTAAGGCAAGGACCAAGGCCGAAGCCCGCTTTTTAAGGGCCTGGTATTACTTTATGATGGTGAAAACTTTTGGTGGTATACCCATTATAGGTGATAAAGTATTTGAAGCCAGCGACGAAGTAAATGTACCTAGAAATACCTACGCAGAATCGGTAGACTACCTGATTAAGGAGCTAGACCAGATTGCAGCTGCCTTGCCACTGGTTGATGATTACCCGGAAAGGGATTATGGCAGGGTAACACGAGGTGCGGCATTGTCCTTAAAATCGAGGATACTGTTATATGCCGCCAGTCCGCTTTTTAATGGTGGGGCCATCACTTCAGACCCGGTAAAAGCAGCCCTGGTAAGTTATCCTGCGGCCAGCCTGAGTCGCTGGGCAGATGCTGCAAAAGCTGCAGAAGATGTGATCAACCTGAACCAATATGCGCTGATGAAAGACAACAGTACACCAGGTTTAGGTTTCAGCAAGGTATTTTTAACACGTGCCCCCAATCCCGAGTTCATCTTTGCCCAGCTAAAGCCGAACAATAAAGACCTTGAAAATTTCTACAATCCACCATCAAGAGGTGGCAACTGGTATTCATCGCCTACGCAGAACCTGGTGAACGATTTTGGGACGATCAATGGGAAACCGATTGCGACCGACCTGAAATCGCCATCCAACCCACAGGGTTATGATGCAGCAAACCCATACAGCAACCGTGATCCCCGCATGGGTTATACCGTTATTTACAATGGGGCCCTTTGGTTTAACAAGACTACCAACCGGAAAGACCCGGTATATACCTTTATAGGTGCGGGCGGTACCATGGACAGCATCTCTATCAAAACGCCGTATTCCGGTTCATCCACAGGATATTATTGCCGTAAAATGTGTGATGAAAATGTAAGCGCAAATGGTACAGCTACTACACAGAGAGGCTATGCCATGATCCGTTATGCAGAGATATTGCTGAATTATGCAGAGGCCATTAATGAAAGCGGGCAAACGAGTAAGGCTTATCCTAAACTTATTGAGATCCGAGACAGGGCAGGGATAAAAGCGGGTACTGATGGCTTGTACGGCTTAAAAGCGAACATGAGCCAGGAAGAGATGCGCGCGGTGATACAGAATGAGAGAAGGGTAGAGCTGGCTTTTGAAGAACACCGTTTCTGGGATGTGCGCCGCTGGAAGATTGCGGAGCAAACTGATAATGTGACCACCCAGGGCATAAAGATCACCAAATCGGGCAGTACTTATACCTATGCGCTTACACCTGTACGCAAGCACAATTTCAGGCCTGCCATGTATGTATTGCCTATCCCCCAGACAGAAATTTCGAAAATGCCCGCACTGATCCAAAATCCGGGATGGTAAAATTAAAAGATACACAGATGAAGAAAAATTGGAGCCTGACCGTAGCACTTTTCCTGATGATGGGCGTAGCAAAGCCCGATGCTTTTGCCGCCCGGCTACCTGCTCCGGACGCGGGGCAGCAACAAAGAAAATACCTGGTACAGACCTTAAGTAAAATTGCAGATCCGGTATTGAAGGTATTGAGCCAGAATAAATTAAAAGAGCTAATGCCTGTTGAGGCAAAAACAGAGGGCAGAAAAAATTATACTTACCTGGAGGCTTTTGGGCGTTTACTGGCGGGCATGGCCCCCTGGCTGGAACTGGGACCCGATAAAACAGAAGAGGGCCTGCTGCGAAAAAAATACATAGAACTGGCCAGAAAAGGAATCCACAATGCGACAGATCCCGAAGGGCCGGATTTTATGAATTTCAATAAAGGCGGGCAGCCGCTGGTTGATGCTGCTTTTTTTGCCCAGGCATTGCTGAGAGCACCCGGGCAGTTGTGGGAACCGCTGGACGAAAAAACCAGGGCCAATGTAATTGCTGCCTTAAAATCGTCTAGAGCCATTATCCCATCCTACAGCAACTGGCTAATGTTTAGTGCAACAATTGAAGCAGCCTTGTTAAAATTTGACAACTCGGGTGACAGGATGCGCATTGATTATGCACTGAAATCGCATATGCTGTGGTATAAGGGTGATGGTGCTTATGGTGACGGGCCTAATTTCCATTGGGATTATTACAACAGCTTTGTGATCCAGCCTATGCTGGTTGATGTATGCGCTGTTTTGGCCGGGCGAAAAAGTATAGATAAAAGAACATTTGACCTGGTAAACAACAGGGCAAACCGCTACGCAGAAGTGCAGGAAAGGTTGATTTCTCCGGAAGGGACTTATCCGCCCATCGGGCGTTCCCTGGCCTACAGGTTTGGTGCTTTCCAGAGCCTGGCACAGGCCGTATTGCGGAAAAACCTGCCAAAAGAGCTGTTGCCCCAGCAGGTAAGAGCTGCCTTGTATACCCTGATCAGGAGGCAGGTAGAAGCACCAGGCACCTTTGACGAGGCCGGATGGCTACGTATAGGGCTATATGGATATCAGCCCGGCGTTGGTGAAGAATATATTTCGACAGGAAGCTTATATTTATGCTCGCAAGCCTTTTTGATGTTGGGCTTACCGGCTGATGACCCTTTCTGGAAAGGGCCTGATGCCGACTGGACGGCAAAAAAGATCTGGAAAGGTCTGGATGTAACAACAGACCATGCCCGGGAGTAGTATTTTAGTAAATAATAAACACACAAATAAAAATTTCAATGAAAAGAAACCTGATTTTAAAAAGCCTGTTTGTACTGACCACAGTTTCCTTTGCGATAGGGGGATGTGGTGTCCGTAAAGCGAACCAAAACAGCAATGACCTTGCGCAAATTGTTGATAAAGACATTAAAGCTGCAGAAGAACAGTATAAATACTTTATGAAGCAGATCCCTGCAGATAAACTGCCACGTAGCCTGGATAAAAACGGGAAACTGGTGACCAGCAATTCTGAATGGTGGTGCAGCGGATTTTATCCGGGTACGCTCTTGTACCTGTATGAACTGGGCAAAGACCCGGTACTGTATACCGAGGCGCTAAACCGGTTAAAGCTTTTGGAAAAAGAACAGTTTAACAAAAGCACGCATGACCTGGGCTTTATGATGTACTGCAGTTTTGGAAATGCCAACCGTTTGAAACCATCAGCGGCCTATAAGCAGATCCTGATTAACAGTGCCCGTTCCCTGGCCAGTCGTTTTAACCCCAAAGTGGGCTGTATCCGTTCCTGGAACTCTAAAGACCCATCCGAATTTAAGGTGATCATTGACAATATGATGAACCTGGAACTGTTGTTCTGGGCAGCTAAAGAAACAGGTGACAAATCTTTTTACGACATAGCAGTTACGCATGCCAATACTACGATGAAAAATCATTTCAGGCCCGACTTCAGTTCCTATCACCTGGTGATATACGACAGCAATACCGGTGCCGTACGTAAAAAACAAACGGTGCAGGGCTATGCAGATGATTCTGCCTGGGCAAGGGGACAGGGCTGGGGCCTATATGGTTATACAGTGATGTACCGGGAAACTAAAGACACCAGGTACCTGGAACTGGCCAAAAAGATAGCTGGCTTTATACTTGACAACCCTAAGCTGCCTGCAGATAAAATTCCATACTGGGATTTCAATGCACCGAATATTCCGGATGCTTCGAGAGATGCCTCTGCCGGTTCGCTGATTGCATCGGCTTTGCTGGAACTGGCCGGCTATACTGATAAAGCACTGGCTGATCAATACGTTTCGGCCGCTGAACTCATGATCCGTTCACTGTCAAAACCTCCTTATCAGTCTTTATACGGAGAAAACAGCGGTTTTCTGCTAACCAAAAGTGTAGGTCACCTGCCTGGGAAATCTGAAGTGGATGTGCCGCTTACCTATGCAGATTATTATTATGCGGAGGCCTTACTGCGTTATAAAAAACTACAGAAATAATGAAAAGAAGAATAGGAAGCTGGTTGTTTATGGCTACATCCTGCTGCATGCTGGCCACCTTAAGCGGATATACCGCTGCAGATGAGGGTAAAAATGAATTACCGGATACCTTAAAAGGGATGTTTAAAAACCCGATAGCAGCGGGGGCAGATCCCTGGGTAATTAAATCGGGAAAATATTATTATACCTGCCTGAGCAACGGGAACGTGGACAGTAAAGGGATTTCGGTTTGCAGATCACTGAAACTTACGGAGCCCGGCAGCAAAATAACAGTATGGACAGCCCCGGATACCGGCTGGAATTCGACCCAGATCTGGGCTCCTGAACTGCATCACATGAACAACAGGTGGTATATTTATTATGCCGCGGGCAGAAAAAAGGGAGCGCCGTATATCCATCAGCGCTCTGGTGTACTGGAATCGGTTTCTGATGATCCGCAGGGACAATATATAGACCGGGGATTATTACAGACAGGTGTAGATAAGAATGATCCGAGTGGTACGATATGGGCAATTGATGTAAATGTAGCCAGTATAAAGGGCAAACTCTATGCAGTATGGTCAGGATGGGAAAAAAATATGGATACAGATAAAACATCGCAGCAGCTTTATATTGCAGAGATGAGCAATCCCTGGACGATCAGTTCAAAACGGGTTAAACTATCGGGCCCCGACCAGCCATGGGAACAGGGAGGCCCTTTGAACCTGAACGAAGGCCCCGAGTTTTTACTGCATAAGGGACAGGTTTTTATCATTTACTCTACCCGTGAATCCTGGACACCTGAATACAGACTTGGACAGCTCCGTTTAAAGGATCCGGCCAGATCACTCCTGGATGCTGCCAACTGGCTGAAATCCGGTCCTGTATTTCAGGGTACCCAGACAGTTCATGGCACGGGGCATGCGAGTTTTACCACTTCGCCAGACGGGAAGGAATGGTGGATGATTTACCATACCAAGCGTAGCACAAAGCCGGGCTGGGAACGTGATATCATGATGCAAAAGTTTAAATGGGACAAAGATGGCAACCCGGATTTTGGAAAACCGGAGCCAGCAGGCAAACTGTTGAAAAAGCCTTCGGGAGAAGAGGGGGGATAAAAAGAAACGGGGATAGGTCCTAAGACTTACCCCCGTTAAATTAACGCTCTCAGGACAAATGTACGTATTAATTTGAATAATGCAAATAAATATGAATTTTTATGCAAAAAGCCGGATTGCTCCGGCTTTTTGTACTGATTGTATTCATAGGGATCTAACATCCTTCAGGTTATTGAACAACCTTACCGTCTTTATCTATTTTAAGAGAACCGGTTTCGGCTTCTTTTTTAACGTTGATCAGATAGTATGAGGTTTTATCGGCATTGGTTACTAAAAATGCTTCCGTTGGTGTCCATGCTTTAACCGGCTCTGACTGCAGTGTTTTTTGAACTGCTTCCGGAAGGTCTTTCAGCTCAACCGGGGTTTTGGTAGTACTGTCCTGATAAGCCACAACCGGTACGTTGTTTTTTACTTCAGTTGCTTTTACTGTGGTTAATCCTGCTAATGCTAAAAAGGCTGCTGATAAAATGATCTTTTTCATAACTTATTTTTTCAATTAATAATTCTTGTTAATTATATCTGGTATAGGTTTCATAATGATGCCAGAAATGAGAAAAAACATTTAACTATCTAATTAATAACATATTATGAATTTTATATAGATTTTTAATTGTAGACTTCTTCTACACTTTGCTGCGTATAGCCGCTAATTCAGAAGGGATATAACATGCCAAAAAAAAACGGGGACCAACCGGACCCCGTTTTTTTATTTTACACTAAACCTGTTTATTGGTTCATGTCACGCTGCACTTTTCTTGCAGTGCTTTTTCCGGGTAAATAAATCTGGAAACCAACACCAACACCCAGGTTATGGGCATAAACACTTGAACCAAAACCAACAACACCATTGTATTTGAGCAAAGCTTCCAACCCGATAGTAGGAGTTACAAAATAAGTAAAACCCGGGCCAAAACTAAAGCCCAATCCATTAGTACTGCCACCGCCGGAAGGATTATATCCTTGTATCCCTACAGTAGCTTCGCCAAAAAACCTTGAGCTTTTAACCAATTCGTTGGCACCTGTTTCACCATAATATCTACCCAGGGCACTTACTCCATAGCTAAAATCTGTTCCCGATCCTTTTTGTGTGGCCAGTCCGAGGTTTACCTCACCACCAAATGCAAGTCCGTCCTGCACAAACCAGGCAGCTTTAGGGCTAACATTAAAGGTGAAGGCATTCGGTTTATCTAAACCAAAACTGATGTTGGAGAGATTGGCCCCCATCATTACATTTCCTTTTTGGATCTGTGCATTTGCTCCAAATGCTACAGTACCTCCAAGAATAAGTGTAAAAAATAACTTTTTCATAAGACGTTGATTTAACATTTTTTATAGATGATGAAACTACGATCAGTTTCTGATACATAAATTAACAATTTTCTTTCCTTTTTTGTTTATAAGAATTTATTTCGAGACATTTACGATCGTAAATTACATTGTTTATCAAAGTCTTAAATAGACGGTTGTACGCCTTTAAATTGGAAAAGCAGTAGTTGGAATGGAGATATCATTAAGTGATCAAATGAACGATAAGCCTAACTACTTCATAGAAAAAATATGGAATATGTTGGGAATAAATGCAACTGACGAGATTAAATGGGGGATCATTGGCTGTGGTGACGTTACTGAAGTCAAAAGCGGGCCTGCATTTAACAAGGTGCTCCATTCCTCACTGGTAGCAGTGATGCGCAGAGACGGCACAAAAGCCATGGATTATGCAAAAAGGCATGGAGTGCCCAGGTGGTACAACGATGCAGCTGCACTCATTAACGATCCTGAAGTAAATGCTGTTTATATAGCTACACCCCCTTTGCAACATGAAGAATATACTTTAATGGCATTGGCAGCAGGAAAACCGGTTTATGTAGAAAAGCCGATGACCATGAATGCTGAAGCTGCACTGAGAATGAAAGCTGCTGCCGAGCAGCATCAGGTTAAACTGAGCGTAGCACATTACCGGCGCGAGCAACCCATGTTTTTAAAGATCAAATCGCTGATAGATGAAAAAGTTATCGGCGACGTGAGTATTGTTCAGCTCCAGTTGTTCCAGCCGCATCAATCAGACCTGATTGCAAGTTCTGCTACCAACTGGCGGCTTGATCCTGCCGTTTCGGGAGGTGGCCTGTTCCATGACCTGGCCCCGCACCAGCTGGACCTGATGGTTTATTTTTTTGGGGAAGTATTGAAATCTTCAGGGATTTCTTTAAACCAGGCCGGCTTATATGCTGCTGACGATGTTGTTAGCGGACAGATCCTGTTTAAAAATGGGGTATTGTTTAACGGTACATGGTGTTTCACAGCCGCTGAAAAACTGGATGTATGCGAAATTATTGGCAGCAAAGGAAAAATAAGTTTTCCGATGTTTGGCCATAAGGTAACCTTAAGCAAACAGGGTGAGGAAGAGGATTTTATATTTGATCCTTTGGCCCATGTACAGCAACCCATGATAGAACAGGTAGTGAAATACTTCCTGGGCAGAACCGATAATCCCTGTTCGGCCGATGAGGCATTGTTATCGATGCAATTAATTGATAGCTTTACCAGTCATGAAAAAATCTCCTAGCGGACAAAAAAAACCAGGTATTTTCAGTTTGCTAAAACCCTATAAAGGGCTGATCGTTTTATTGCTTCTTTTTGCATTACTGAGCAATGGGGTAAATCTTTTGCTGCCTAAAATTGTGGCCAATGGAATAGATGCTTATACGAATGGAACTTTTGATCTCAATTCCATTCTGATTAAATTTTCTGTAGCGATCCTGTTTGTTTTTCTTTTTACCTTCCTGCAGAGCATTATTCAAACTTATGCTTCGGAAAAAGTAGCCAGAGACCTCCGGACAAAGCTTGCCGATCAGATTTCCAGACAAAGCAATATTTATATAGAACAGGCCAATCCTTCAAAACTGCTTACCAACCTAACTGCTGATGTGGATTCTATCAAAATGTTTATATCACAGGCCATTGTTTCCATCACTTCATCCATTTTTATCATAATAGGGGCAACGATCTTATTGCTGACCATTAACTGGAAGCTTGCCCTGGCCATTATCGCTATCATACCCATCATTGGGGTCACTTTTTTTCTTGTCATCAAAAAAGTAAGTGTACTTTTTAAACAGAGCAGGGAAGTGATAGACTGGCTGAATAAGGTGATTAATGAAAGTATACTGGGGGCTGCCCTGATCCGTGTGATCAACTCACAGCAGCTGGAGTATGTTAAATTTCTATCTGCAAATACCAGGGCCCGGGATTTGGGCCTTTCTATATTAAACCTTTTTGCTGGTTTGATACCCCTGATCATATTTGTTGCCAATTTAGCAGGATTAACCATTTTGTTATTGGGTGGCCATTATGTTATAAACAACAGCATGACATTGGGCGATTTTGCTGCATTTAACAGTTATCTGGCCCTGCTTATTTTCCCGATTATTGTAATTGGCTTTATGAGTAATGTAATTGCACAGGCTACTGCGTCATACGGTCGCATTGCCCATGTGCTGAACCAGGCAAATACAGCGGATACCGGTAAACTTACCAATACTTTAAAGGGTAATGTGGAAATGAAGGGAATCCATGTATTTTACGGGCAAAAGCCTGTATTGAAGGACATTTCCTTTCAGTTGCAGGCAGGATCAAAAACTGCAATTATTGGACCTACCGCTGCCGGAAAAACACAATTACTTTATTTGCTTACAGGGCTGATTAAACCGGATAGTGGTGAAATTTTATTTGACGGCCATGCGGTTGACCAATATGTAAGGGAATCTTTTCACAACCAGATCGGGTTTGTTTTTCAGGACAGCATTATTTTTAACATGAGCATTCGTGAAAACATTGCATTTAACGATATGGTTACTGACGCAGCGCTGGAAAAAGCTATAGAAACTGCTGAACTGAAGGATTTTATAGATGCCCTGCCGGAAAAACTAAGTACAGTAATAGCCGAAAGGGGCAGCAACCTTTCAGGTGGACAGAAACAAAGGATCATGCTGGCCAGGGCACTTGCCTTAAACCCCAAAGTATTGCTGCTGGACGATTTTACAGCAAGGGTAGATACCCATACAGAGCAGCGTATTTTAGCAAATGTGCAGCGCAATTATCCCGGATTGACCTTACTCTCAGTTACACAAAAAATAGCAGCTGTAGAAAATTATGATCAGGTTATATTGTTGATGCAGGGTGAAATTATTGCTCAGGGTAGCCATGCCACACTTATGAAAAGCAGTCCCGAATACGTTCAGATTTATAACTCACAACAAAGCACCAGCAATTATGAACTACAATCTTAACCAGATTAGCGGTAAGGAAGAAAAGAAATCTACATTTGCAGTGCTCAAAAAGTTGTTACAGCTGATTTCGGATGAGCGCCGCAATCTTTTGTTTGCTTTTGTAGCGATCGTGATCAATTCGACACTGTTGTTGTTGTCTCCACTGATTATTGGCCATACCATAGATACATATATCAGTACCAAACAATATGAGGGGGTGCTGCTGTACTCGTGTTTGCTGTTTGTTATGTTCCTGGTTACCCTGGCAACGGGCTATCTGCAAACCAAATTGATGGGGGGAGTGGGGCAGCGGACGCTTTATGCGCTTAGAAATGCAATTTTCAGTAAGCTACAGGAGTTACCGGTATCTTTCTTCAGTCAGAATAAAGCAGGAGATCTGATCTCGAGGGTGAATAACGATACAGATAAACTTAACCAGTTCTTTTCCCAGTCACTGATGCAGTTTCTGAGCAGCATCTTTACCATGCTGGGCTCGGGCATTTTTTTGTTGCTGATTAATTTTAAGCTGGGGGCGGCTACACTTACACCGGCTATGTTTATATTGCTATTTACCGCATTGGTATCTGCCTGGGTAAAAAGTAAAAATGCGCTGAACCTGAAAAGTGTAGGTAATTTAAGTGCAGGCATACAGGAAAGTTTAAACAATTTTAAAGTGATCATTGCATTTAACCGCCG
Source organism: Pedobacter heparinus DSM 2366 (assembly GCF_000023825.1). NCBI lineage: Bacteria > Pseudomonadati > Bacteroidota > Sphingobacteriia > Sphingobacteriales > Sphingobacteriaceae > Pedobacter > Pedobacter heparinus. The sequence continues at coordinate 2,584,590 of NC_013061.1, read as the reverse complement.
GGATTACTTCAGAAAACGTTTTGATGAGACCAATCAGCAAAATTACAGGACAGCCATTGGGGCGGGGATAGCAAATACCATTTTTATACCCGTATTTGGGTTGTTTTCCAGCCTTGCGCAATTGGTGGTATTGATATATGGCATCCATCTGATTGCAATAGGTGAATTTACTATCGGTCTGCTGATCAGCTATCTGTCTTATGCCGTTAATTTCTATAACCCGCTACGTCAGCTGGCCGCATTATGGAGCAGTTTCCAGGTGGCTTTGGCGGCCTGGGACAGGATTTCCCAGATCTTATCGCTTGAAAATGACCTGCAGGTAATTACGGACAGCACTGAAAAAACCTCAGATGCACTGTTGAGCTTCAGAAATGTTCATTTTTCGTATGCCGGTAGTCAGGAAATACTGCACAATATCAGTTTCGAGCTTCAAAAAGGTAAGACCTATGCTTTTATCGGGCCAACCGGTGGTGGTAAAACCACTACAGCGTCATTGATGGCCCGTTTATACGATACCACTAAAGGGACAGTGCTGTTAAACGGAAAGGACATCCGATCATATACTGCCGCAGAACGCAGCAATAAGATCGGCTTCATTTTACAGGAACCATTTCTTTTTACGGGCACGGTAAAAGATAATATCTTATATAGCAACAAAGCTTATGCGGATTATAGCAATGCGCAGCTTGAACAGGTGATCAAGGAAGCTCATCTGGAGGGTATCCTTGCTTTATTTGACAAAGGGCTGGAAACAGAAATTGCTTCCAATTCTGACAGCATTAGTCTGGGCCAAAAACAGCTGATTGCTTTTATGAGAGCAGTATTGCGAAACCCGGAATTACTTATTCTTGATGAAGCCACTGCAAACATAGATACGGTTACGGAGCAATTGCTAAGTGATATTCTGAAGAAACTACCAAAAGAAACCACCCTGGTGATCATTGCACACCGCTTAAACACTATAGAAAATGCAGATGAAATCTATTTTGTGAATTCAGGTGAGGTGATTAAAGCAGGTACGCTTGCCCATGCCATAGACATGCTGTTGAAAGGCAAACGAAGTAGTTAACAGCGGGGGTATTAATGTCCGCTGGTTTCTTTCTTTTTCCTGAATGTAAGATAAAATGCGGTTACAATGATGATTGCCGATAAAGTGACTAAGCTGATTAAAGTTGCCATATAATTAGGTTTTAATGATTACCTCGCTACAAATATAACTTATATCAGATAAATTTTATAGAAGGGCCTGTTTTATTAAATTATTCATTATGAAACAGATATATAAAAAAGACAGCGAATTGTTAATTTGTTAATAAAATTATCACAAATCCAAACTACATATTTGCTAAATTGTTATAGGTAATAGTTGCAAGACATCCTGACAAAAAAGTCCTGTGAGTGGGTGATCCGCGTAGGGCAGGCACAGCATACAACAACCCAACAAAAGCCCTATGTTAAGCATAGGGCTTTTGTATGCATAAGCATTTGTTCAAAATATGTATCTTCATGGCTTAACACCATTAAGCCATGACTACAATAACCTCTTTAAAATATTACCTGATAGTTGTTCTGACTATATGCACTACTTTTTCTGGCCTTGCCCAGGTAAAAACTGCTGAAGCAGAAGCTGAATTAAAAAGCATCATGAAAAAGCTGGAAGTTGTAGGACTTTCTGTAGCAGTGGTAAAAAAAGGGGAACTGATATACAGCAACTCCTTTGGGCTAAAAGATATAGAGAAAAATACACTGCTTGAAAACAGGGATATCTTTAGGATCGCTTCGATCTCAAAATCATTTTCTGCAACTTCTATTCTACAGTTTGTGGATGCCGGAAAGGTATCATTAGATGATGACTTTAGTAACCTTGTTGGTTTTAAAGTCAGAAACCCAAAATATCCGAATACGGTAATTACCCTGAAAATGGTCATGTCCCATACCTCGAGCATCAACGACAGCGAAGGTTATTTTAACCTGGATGCGATTAACCCGGAAAAAAATGTGAACTGGGCAAAATGTTATAACAACTATGAACCCGGAAAAGGATACAGATATTGTAACCTGAACTACAACATGGTTGGGGCTGTAATAGAAAAACTTTCTGGTGAGCGTTTCGATCAGTATGTGAAACACCATATTTTAGACCGCCTGGGTTTATATGGCGGGTATTGTGTAGACTCGCTGGATGCCAGCCGTTTTGCCACCTTGTATGAATATGATGCTGCAGCCCGGAAATTCAATGCAGCACCTTTGGCTTATGCCCCGAGGAGTGAGGACATCAGGAATTATATAATGGGGTACAGCACCCCCATATTTTCTCCGACAGGAGGAATGAAAATTTCGGCGACGGACCTGGCAAAATACATGACCATGCACATGAACCTTGGAAAATATAAAGGAGGCAGGATCATCTCAAAAAAGAGTGCTAAAATTATGCAGACCAAAGTATCTGATGAGGAAGGTTATGGTTTGGCCATATTGACTACAGCAGATATGATACCCGGCAAAGTTATGAAGGGGCATACAGGTTCTGCTTATGGCCTGTATAGTGCTATGTTTTTTCAGCCTGATGAAAAATTTGGAATTGTGGTGATCACCAATGGCTGTAATCCTACCTATACCAGGGGTTTTAACGATGTATTAAGGGCAACAGTGAGCAGCTTGTATAACAGTTTTATCAAATAATTTTATTTTCAAAATAAATTACCCAGCCTGGTAAAATTGCATTTTGCTCAACAAATCATTATAAATGCTGTTGATATAAGAAACAATAGCTATAATGTATGACTGAGAGACACACCTACCAAACGGGAATTATTGGAAATTGCGCTTATCTTGCCCACATCAATAAAAATACAAATGTAGACTGGCTTTGCTGGCCAAGGTTTGACAGCAGCTTTGTATTTGGGGGCTTGCTGGATAAAGAAAAAGGCGGGGAATTTTCCGTATTACCAGCTGGTGAGTATATATCGCGGCAGTATTATCTGGAAAATACCAATGTCATTTGTACCGAAATAAGCAATCCGGAAGGAAAATACAGGGTGATGGACTTTGCCCCCCGTTTTTATCAGTTTGAACGGTATTATAAACCCCTGATGCTGATCAGAAAAATAGAGCCCCTGGAAGGTAATCCCAGGATAAGGGTGAGATGTAAGCCGGTATATGAATATGGGCGTAAAAAACAAAAGGGCAGCAGGGGCAGCAACCACATTGAATTTAATGGGGATGATGAGGATATGCAACTGAGCACCAATATTTCATTAAGCTATATTGAAGATGAGAAATATTTTGCTTTGAATGAGCCCAAATACCTGATACTGACTTACGGGCATGAACTGGATGCACCCATTATCAGCACTGCAGAGCGCTTTTTAAGGGAAACCATTAAATACTGGCGGACCTGGATCAAACATTCTACGATTGCCGGTTTTTACCAGTCGTATGTCATCCGTTCAGCTTTGACCTTAAAAATTCATCAGTATGAGGATACAGGGGCCATTATTGCAGCCAGTACAACCAGCTTACCGGAATCGGATGGGAGCGGCAGGAACTGGGACTACCGCTATTGCTGGATGCGCGACACTTATTATGTGATCACTTCATTAAATCACATTGGCCACTTTGAAGAGATGGAGCGGTATTTCAATTACATTACAGATATTTCTTTCAGGGATGATGAACGATACCAGCCTTTGTTTGGCATTGCCGGAGAAAGGGTACTTACCGAGCGAAAACTGGGGCATCTGAAGGGCTATATGGGCAACAAGCCAATCCGCGTAGGTAACCAGGCTTATGAACATATACAAAATGATATTTATGGACAGGTTCTGGTTTCTATGCTGCCTTTATACACAGATCACCGTTTTATTTATTCTGAAAGAAAGGATTCTGAAAAATGGCTGGATTATCTGCTGAAAAAGATAGAACGTACAATTGATGAGAAAGATGCAGGGATATGGGAATTCAGAAACATTGCCAATACCCATTGTTATACCAATCTGTTTCAATGGGCTGGTGCCAATGCAGCCTTAAAAATGGCCAGAACAATAGGGAATAAATTGTATGAAGAACGTGCACAGATATTAATTGATAAAGCCGCCAGGCACATAGAGGACTGTTATGATCCGGTACGTAAGGTTTACAACCATGCTGTAGGCAGTCCGTATCTGGATGCCAGTACCCTGCAACTCATATTAATGAATTATTTAGATCCTTTATCACAAAAAGCCAAAGATCATCTGATTGCCCTGGAGCAGGAACTAAAGGCCGAAAACGGACTGTTCTACAGGTATTTACATAAGGATGATTTTGGCCGGCCTAAAACCACCTTTCTAATCTGTGCGTTCTGGTATGTGGAGGCCCTGGCCTGTGTTGGGCGCCTGGATGATGCCATCAAGGAGTTTGAATCTATCATTAAATATGCCAACCACCTGTTGTTGTTTAGTGAGGATGTTGATGAAAATGACGGCAGTCAGTGGGGCAATTTTCCGCAGGCTTACAGTCATGTTGGCCTGATGAATGCCGCGCACAGGATTGCGATAAAACTGGACAGACCTGTGTTTCTTTAACACAGGTCTTTAAGCAGTTCTCTTACTTCTTTATAATCTTTGAGGTAATACCGGGCCGCTGAAATGTTACTGCCCACTTTAATGGTATATGCTTCGGGCGCTAAAGCTTTAAAGATATCTTCGTCCGTATGGTCATCACCAAGTGCCAGTATAAAATCGGGATCGTTATCATAAAGCCAGTTTTGTGCTGCTTTACCTTTGTTTACTTCAATATTTTTAAATTCTATAACCTTGTTTCCGGGCATCATCTGCAGTCCTTTATCGGCAATAACCATCCGCAAATGATTGATGATCTCATTGGCCCTTAATTCGCCCAAACCTTCCTCGGCCTTACGGTAATGCCAAACCAGCGAATAACTTTTTTCTTCGATAAAAGAACCAGGGGTGCGGTCGGTATAGATATCCAGTACAGTTCTGATCTCCTGTTTCCATTTATCGGTAAGCAGGGGCAGGGCCTTCCATTCTGCATCCCTGTATTTCTGCCATGCGCCGTGTTCGGCAATCATATCCAGATTTAAATGTCCGAACCATTGCTGTAAGGTCTGATAACGGCGTCCACTGATCAGTATTACGCGGTTTGCAGGGTCAAGGATCAGCTTGTTTAAAATTGAATACAATTCCTCATCAGGTGAGGCCTGATCAATATCACCTTTAAAACCCACCAGGGTACCATCATAATCCAGAAAAATATACCGGTCTTTTGCCTTTTTATAGTCTGCCGCAATTTGTGCCCTTACTGCTGCTACTGCATGTTTGGTATGTAAAGATTCCTGCATCGATTTTACTTCATTAAGTTTATCCATAAAGTTTTTGACCCAAAGATGGATGTTAAACTTGTTTACAATGGCACGCATACTTTTTATTCTTTTATGCTGCTCTTCAGGCGACATGTTTATGGCCTGCACAATAGCCTCCATAATGTTGCCAATGTCATTTGGGTTTACAATTAGGGCCTCATTTAGTTCTTTTGAGGCACCGGCCATTTCACTTAATATCAGTACGCCATCCCCGTTGCTTCTTGAAGCCACATATTCTTTACTAACCAGGTTCATCCCGTCGCGCATGGGTGTTACGAGGCAGATATCAGCCGTACTGTAAATGGCCGAAAGAAATTCGACAGAGAATGACCTGTAAAAATAATGTACGGGTACCCAGTTGATGGTCCGGAAACGGGCATTTATATTTCCTACAAGCTGATCTATCTGATCTTTTAATTCTTTATACCTGGGTACTGTATCCCTTGAAGGCACAACAATCATGTAAAGTGCAAGTTTACCGATATATTCAGGATGTAGTTGTAACAGCAGTTCAAAAGCCTGTAAACGTTGCAATATACCCTTACTGTAATCCAGTCTGTCAATAGTAAGTATGGTCTTTACATTTTTCAGACTGGCTTTAAATGAGCTGGTATACCGGGCTACTTTTTCCGTTCTGGTCAGCTTATCAAATTTTTCTGCATCTATACCCATTGGAAAAGCCTCTACTACTACCTGTCGGTTCTTATAGATAAGTATATTGTCCGACAGGTTACTGGAAGAAAGTCTGGATGCCGCACTTAAAAAGTGTCTGGCATCATCAAAAGTATGAAAGCCCAGCAGATCAGCGCCCAGCATTCCCGCAATCAATTGTTCCCTCCAGGGGATGAGCCGGAAAATTTCAAACGAAGGAAAAGGAATGTGCTGAAAAAAGCCTATGGTAACTTCCTGCTGCTCCGACCTTATGAGACAAGGCAGCAGGAGCAGCTGGTAATCGTGAATCCATATGATATCGTCGCTGTTAAGGTGATTTAAAGTAACCGCCTTAAATTTCTCATTTACAGTTTTGTAGGAATCCCAATAAGCCTGTTCAAAATTTGCGTAAGTAACCAGATAATGGAATACCGGCCAGAGTACTTCATTTGAAAAGCCTTCGTAATATAGACTGATCTCTTCATTACTTAAGAAAACAGGTATAAGATTTAAACCGGCTAGTTTCTCGGTGACTTCAGCCTGCCGGTGCTCAGGGATTTCTATGCCCGGCCAGCCAATCCAGATGTTGTTATTTCTTTTATACACAGAACCTAAACCAGTGGCCAGGCCGCCTTCACTCGGGCTAAGTATATATTCCCCGTTTTCTTCTGTAATTTTAACCGGTAAGCGATTGGATACAATTATTGTTTTACTATTTGTTATCATTATTACTTAAAACAACGATCAAATGCGTAATTTGTTTGAATTTATCGGTTTTTGAGTTAAAACCAGTGAGTCTTAGGGGCTTTCAATCCTCAAAGGGTTTTTAGTTTTTTTTAATATTGTAGTACATGTTAACAAAAAATATCTCATTTTTGAATTACAATTAAACTATGGCAATAAATAACTTAAGTAAAGACCTGGCTCCAATTACCTCAAATACGATGGCTGATATTGTTGAGGTCAGGCTAAGAGAATACCTGAAAAAGAAATCTTTTCGTCCTGGTGATGCCTTGCCCAAAGAACTGGAATTAGCTGAGGCCCTGGATGTAAGCAGAAATGTGCTTCGTGAAGCATTGAGCAGGTTGAGGATGCTGGGCATGATAGAGACCAAGAAAAAGCGGGGGATGATACTGGCAAGGCCAGATATACTGGGTACCTTTGAACGTGTACTGGATCCGCTGATTATTGATACAGAGACCTTACAGGATATTTTTGAACTGAGACTGGTTTTGGAAATCGGGCTGGCAGATCTGATCTATATCAGAAAAACAGATAAAGATATTGCAGAATTGGAAAGCATTGCAAAGAAAGAGGTAAACCATGATAATTCTTTCCGGATTAAGAATGAGATTGCTTTTCATGGAAAGCTTTATGAAATGTCGGGCAATGACACGCTTAAAAGGTTCCAGATCATGCTGCTTCCGATTTTTGATTATGTAGTTACACTTGAAAAGAAACCTACGATGGGAAAAGTAAACCATCTTGACCTGGTACAGATTTTAAAAACAGGAACAAAAGATGATTTCAAAAAAGGAATGGAAGCACATCTTAAACCTCACTTTGACAGGCTGAAATAAATTTATAATATTTAATAGCTTTAAAAAAAAGCCTGTAGTTGTTAGCTACGGGCTTTTTTATTGCCTTCTTTTTTTAAACGTTTTTTACAAGATAAAAATATTTGGATATATAGAAAATACTTCCCACATTTGATATGTACTACATAACTACTATTTAGTAACCAAATATAATCCTATGTATCACTTCAAGAAATTAAGTGTTAGCAGAAACAAGGTTTCAATTCTTTGCTATCTGAGTTTTATTTTATGTATGATAACGGGCTGTGCTAAAAGTCCGGAAGCCTTGTCTTCTTTTGAAAATCAAAATATCAGAAAAGAAGAACAGGTAACTGTTGCCGCCCTGGCAGCCCCGGTATATTCCAGCATAGTACTATTTAACGGCGGCAATGAAAGTATCTACCATTCTTTCCGCATTCCATCTATTATCAAGACCAATAACGGTACGCTCGTAGCCTTTGCAGAGGGTAGAAGATGGAGCCCCAGCGACTACGGTGACATTAATATTGTCTTTAAAAGGTCTACAAATAATGGCAGCACCTGGTCGGCACTGGGTGAAGTTGTGGGAAGTGGGGCTGGTACCTGGGGTAATCCTACAGCTGTTTACGATGCGGGGCAGGGTACAAATGGCCGTATATGGTTGTTTATGGAATGGAATGACCAATATAAAATGCAATGGTCGGATTTCCAGGCCTGGGGAGACCGCAGGATACATACTTCATATAGTGACGATCATGGGGCTACCTGGTCTGTACCGGTAGACCGGACAGCAACACTTACACCTCCCGGCTATAAATGGGACTGTGTGGGTCCTGGTATTGGCATACAAACCAATTACAATACCCCGGGCCGGCTGGTAGTTCCGGCATTGGGCAGAAATATTTACAGCGATAACCATGGTGCTACCTGGCAATATCAGCTCATTCCCGGAGGCACCGATGAAAGTACAATAGTAGAACTGATGGACGGGACTTTGATGCGCAACGACAGGCCGGGTACTACAGAATGGAATGCGTCCAAAACAAGAAGAAAATCTGTAGGCTCAATCGGTGCTGGATTTCCGGCATTTACAACAGTTGCAGCCTTGCCCGACCCCAAGTGTGAAGGTTCTGTTTTACGCTATAATACCGATTTGCCGAATAGAAGAATCATATTTCTTAATCCCAATGGTACAGGTCAACGCTGCAACATGACAGCCAGGATCAGCTATGATGACGGACTTACCTGGCCAAAGAGCAGGGCGCTTTACAGTGCCGCCAATTGTAATTACCAAACTACAACGGTGGTACATGGTGGATATTCCAGCATGGTAAAAACCGCAGATTATTGCGTGGGTGCTTTAATTGAATACAATGAGAATGTAAGTGACAGTGAAAGTAATAAATCCATAGAATTCAACAAGTTCAATCTGGCCTGGATATTAAACGGCAGTACAGAACCATAAGCTGTTTGTACATATTACAGCAATATAACCATAAACCAAATATTAAAATTAAACCTGTTATGAAGAAAAAGACCTTTATTTTTCTGTCCATGCTGTGCTGTCTTTTTGTTGCGACAAAGGTTACAGGCCAAAACGCTGGCCTGCTGATCTCGGGAAAGGTAAGCTCCGGAACGGACAAAGAAACACTACCGGGTGTGAGTATAAAGCTGAAGGGAACTACCATGGGTACTTCTACTGATGTAAACGGCAAATATTTCATCAAACTGCCATCCGGTGATGGCGTACTGATATTTTCTTATATCGGCCACAGAACAAAAGAAATAGCTGTAAATGGCCAGGCCAGGCTTGACGTGGTACTGGAACCGGATGTGAGTACAATGGATGAGGTTTTAATTGTGGGTTATACACAACAGTCGAGGAGCAAGACCACTGCAGCCATTTCCAAACTCTCGCCGGATGAACTTAAAAATACGGCAAACCCTAATCCTGTCCAGGCTTTACAGGGCAAAATTGCAGGTGTTTCAGTACCGGTTACCACCGGGCAGCCGGGTGTTGGGGCTACGAACATCATCATCAGGGGCGGTACCAAGCCCAATGCTTACGGATCCGGACTGGGCAACAATAACGGCAGCTCTACAGGTGCTTCTGACGCCAATAGTCCGTTAGTAGTAGTAGACGGGGTATTCAGATCAATGAATGATGTGAACCCCGATAATATAGAATCCATGCAGGTAATGAAAGATGCCGCATCTACGGCTATTTATGGGGCCAGGGGTGCAAACGGTGTCATCGTTATTAAAACAAAAAGTGGAAATGCCAATGGTAAGATGAGCATTTCGCTTAACCACCGTACCACCTGGGAAACACAGGCCCGTGATTATGACTACCTGAACGCAGAAGAATACCTTCGGCTGGCACGTACCACGGTCAAAAATACAGCCGATGCACTGGACAAAAATAATCTGCTCAACAATGGTGGTTTTTCGGCCGGAACAAAGGTTTACACCGCCAAAGGACAGTATGGAAAGAACATCAACCTGACTGCCTTATATGACAACATTGTCTCGGTTGAAGGACAGGCGTATGTAGACAACCTATTGTCTAAAGGCTGGAAAGTAATGGACGATCCCATCAATCCGGGTACAAGGTTATTGTATGCCGATAACAACTACCAGGACATGCTATGGAATACGGGTTTGAGCAACAATGAAAATCTGGGTATTAGTGGGGGGAGTGAAAAATCTGACTATAATTTATCGATGAGCTATACCAATCAGGCAGGGGTATTTGTAGGCACCAAATATAAACGCTATGATGCCCTTGGAAATTTCGGTTTTAAAGCAGCAGATAATTTCAGGCTGGATGTGATGCTCAATTATCAGAACGTGATGCCCAATTATGTTGATGCCTATCAGAATGATCTGGTAAGGGCAGTAAGGATAACTCCATTGATCCGTACTTTTAAAGATGACGGCAACCCTATGCCCGGTGAATTGTATACCGTTCGTAACCGCTTTCACACTTTAAAATATGACGATACGCGAACCTCAACCGAACGGCTGGTATCGAGGGTTGCGGGCGACCTGACCATTATAAAAGGGTTGCATTTTAAACCGTCATTTTCTTATCTGATAGATGATTACAAGGAACTGTTTATGAGAAAAGGTACTCCTGCCGATGAGATACAGCCTGCTACCCAACGTCAGAAAACGGATTATACAAGAAACTCCAGACAACTGATGATCGATCAGGTATTACAGTATGATTTCAGTTTGCAAAATGCGCATAATTTTATGGTGCTGGCAGGTGTTAACTATACCAGAAATACCAATCATATTGCCAGTCTTGGTTCTCAAAGAGGTTCCAATGATTATATCTATACCATAGACGAACCCTCTACAACCATTGTTAATGGCGTAGTAGTTACCAATGTGACCAATTTTGGTACTTCGATAGGCGAAACAAGGTCTGCCAGTGCATTCGGACAATTCAATTACGATTATAAAGCTAAATATTTACTGACCGGCTCTTTAAGGTATGATGGTTTTTCTAACTTCACCCCGGAAAATAAATATGCCTTTTTTCCTTCTGTTTCTGTAGGATGGAACATTCATAAAGAAGAGTTCTGGAATTTAAAGGCAGTAAATGCCTTAAAACTAAGGGCCAGCTGGGGTACTGCAGGACTTAGCGACCTGAGTATCACGGATACTTATGGCGGATATACTACATCAAGCTATGCCTTAGGTTCTGGTATCTTAAGAGCCAATCTGGCCAATCCCAACCTGAAATGGGAATCCACTGCAACAACAGACCTGGCTTTTGACGCTTCTTTCTTTAACAGCCGCATTAACCTGACAGTAGATTATTATAATAAACTGACCAAAGACAGGCTAGACTCTAAACCATTACCTTCTGAATCTCCTTTTGCCTCTATTACATTTAACAATGGTGAACTACGGAACCGTGGTGTTGAGATAGAACTGGGCGCTGCAATTGTTAAAACCAGGGATTTTAACTGGAATACCAATTTATCCTTTTCTTACAACCAGCAGTTGATCACCAAACTACCCGCAAACGGCCGTTTGAAGAACAGACAGGGAGGAGACCTGGTGTTCGATCCGGCATCAAATGCATTGGTAGAGAGGGGTGGTTTTGCAGAGGGGGAAAGACCCTTTCCGATTTATGCTTACCGGGTAACAGGGGTTTTTGCCACTGATGCTGAGGCTGCAGCCTGGAATGCCAAAGTGAAAGACAACCTGGCTTCACCGCAAGGTATAGCTGTAGGAAAACGTGGTGGAGATTTCATTTTTGATGATGTAAACGGCGATGGTGTAATCGACACCAAAGACCAGGTATTTATGGGCTACAGAAACCCCAATAAAATGGGTGGGATGCAAAATACATTTAAGTACAAAAACCTGAGCCTCAGGTTTACCATGGATTATGCATTGGGACATCTGATCAGTAATGGTGCCCTGGCACGCTCACTGGGACAGGGAAGGGCTTTTAATGAAGGAGCTCCTGCTATTGCAATCGGCCCCGATATCTGGCAGAACCAGGGCGACACAGATAAAAAATACGCACGTTTTTCTTTTGCAGACTTCGATTTTGGACAACGCAATTATCTGCGCAACGGAACACTTGGAAATAACAACGGTTACAATTCCGATGTATCGGCCATGTTTTCAAAGGGCGACTTTCTCGCTTTCAGGGAAATTTCAATTGCTTATGATATCCCTAAAAAAATACTCAATAAAATACGCGCATCCGGCTTAAATATTTTTGCAACGATATATAATTTGGGTTATTTAACCGCTTATGAAGGCTTAAACCCTGAAGTATATACAGGTTTTGATCCGGGTGGGTATCCAAGACCAAGACAATTTTTATTGGGTGCCACATTAAAGTTCTGATCAAACTTGCAAATCAGTTTTTAAACAAATTTCAATTATGAAAAAGACAGCAATAACCATCATATCAGCTATTTTTTTATCTGCTTTAAGTCCGGCTTGTAAAAAAATACTGGAAGTAACCCCTCAATCCAGCATTACTGATGCCGTTTTCTTTAAAAATGAAAACGATTTTGAGCCTTATGTTACCGGTATATATACCTCGATGCGTACATTTTCCAACGATATTGTATATGGTACAGAAAGGAGTGAAGAGCTTGTAGCCGCCTTAAATTCCAGGTTCGGGGTAGCCTGGACACAGATCATTACACCCACCTCTGGGGCAATTAATTACAACAACTGGTACAAGGCCATTGGAAACTGCAATTTATTGCTGGCCAAAATTGAGGCCTTTCCTTTTGCAGCTAATCCTGACCTTAAAAAAAGGATACTGGCAGAAACCTATTGCCTTCGGGCCTATTTCTACTTCCATTTAACCAGAATCATTGGCGATGCCCCCATTATGCTGGATGCGGTAGTAGACGAAAATGTCCCCTTGCTATCCAGGGCAAAAGCCAGCGATGTAATGAAGCAGATCCAGTCAGACCTTGACCTGGCCATCCAGAATTTTACCAGTATCGGAGGTTTTTCTAAAGGTGTTTATCCATCAAAGTACCGCTTTGCTTACGGATCGGCTATGGCCCTGAAAGCTGATGCCTATCTTTGGAGCGCAAAAGTACTGGGTGGTACCGATCCGGATTTTAACAGTGCCATAGCAGCCATAACTGAAGTAGAAGCTTCCGGTTTAATCCTGAACCAGGACTATAAAAACGTAACTGGCATCAGAGCAGCAGGCAACACAGAAGTGGCCCTGGCCGCTTATTTTCAGAGGGATGAGATTTCCAATAATTACGGACTTAACGCATTGCCTTATTTAGCTGGTGTACAGGGCGCATTAAACCTAAGCCAGATACCTTATGCACAAACTACCGTAAACGGACAAGGCGCTTACCAGATCAGCCCCAAATCCAGGGCCTTATTTACCAATGTGGCCGACAAACGGATTCCTTATACCTGGATCACTGAAATTCAGGCCTCTGGACCAAAGATCTCCTGGATCACAAAATATCCTGGTAACGTGTATCCGGACAGCCGTGTTTCAGATAATGACATCATCATTTACAGGTTATCTGATATTTTTCTGATGAAAGCAGAAGCTTATGCAGCGTTGAACAATATTCCGAAAGCATTGGAATACCTGAATAAGGTAAGGTTCAGGGCGGGTACTGGCGACTATACCGCTTCTGTTTTGAAGACTGATGTAGAAAAGGAAATTCTTGATGAACGCGGCAGGGAGCTGTTTTTTGAAAATAAACGCTGGTATGATTTGGTCCGGTTCCATAAAGGCGGTACCATCAATGTATATACCTATGTGCCCAATCTGGCTGGAAAAACCACACCACTGTTCTGGCCATTAAATACCACAGTATTCGCAAATAACCCAAACATCAAACAAACAGAAGGCTACATTCAATAAAATGACCCCACTTAAGGCAACAGAAATATACGGCAACTGGGCGACATTATTATTGCCCCTTAATATTGATGACAGCATCAATTACAGCCAGCTGGAAGAAGAAATAGATACGCTGATCGCTTTTAAGGTAGATGGTATTTACTCCAACGGAACAGCCGGTGAATTTTATAACCAGACTGAAGAGGAGTTTGATCTGATCAATGCGCTCCTTGCAAAAAAGTGCAATGCGGCAGGTATGCCTTTCCAGATCGGGGCTTCCCACATGAGCCCCGAAATATCCCTGCAACGGGTACAGCGTGCCAGATCATTGAAACCCTCGGCCATCCAGGTGATCCTGCCTGACTGGTTTGTACCTACCATTGAAGAAATCATCGTATTTCTGAAGGTGATGGCCAAAGCAGCTGATCCAATAGGCTTAATCCTGTACAATCCCCCACATGCAAAAAAGAAGCTTTCACCTGCAGATTTTTTAGATATTCTGCAAGCAGGAGTTCCCCTTGCAGGATGCAAAGTTGCAGGAGGTGATGTGCAATGGTACCAGGACATGCAAGAGCTACCAGTACCATTTTCGGTTTTTATTCCCGGACACCATTTGGCAACAGGCATTTCAAGGGGCGCACATGGAGCCTATTCCAATGTAGCCTGTTTAAACCCCGCCTTTGCGCAAAAATGGTATAACGATATACACATTGGGGATAAAACAGCATTTGAACTCGAGACCAGAATTCAACGGTTTATGAACGAATGTATAGTCCCCTACATTACAGATCAGGGTTATGCCAACCAGGCGGTAGATAAATTTATGGCAGCAGTGGGCGGCTGGACACCTATAAGTCCGCGGCTGCGCTGGCCTTACCGCTGGATACCGGAGGAAGATGTGCCCGCTATCAGAAAAAAATGCAAAGAGATCCTGCCCGAAGTTTTCAATTAAAAATTTTCAATACTTAAACCAAACCCATGCTAATTTTTACCAGAGCACACCACAAACTGTTTGCACTCGAAACCGCTCTATTTTTCATCACTATTTGTTTTTTTTTGACATTTATAACAACAGGATGCAAAACAACAAAACAGAACATTTCAAGGTCAGGATTAGACAGTACCTTGGTTTTTACACCCGATAAAACTTATACTTCTATGCGGATACCGGCTTTGGTGATTACCCAAAAAGGCACTTTACTGGCATTTTGTGAAGGCAGGATAGGAACAGCAAGCGACTGGGCAGATATGGATCTGCTGATGCGCAGGAGTACAAATGGTGGAAAAACCTGGGAACCCCATGTCATTATTGCCGCAAAAAAAACCGGAGAACCTACAAGTAATGCCACTCCAATAGTAGATAAAGATGGAACCATCCATTTGCTATACCAGCGGGATTATGCGAGGGCCTACTATACCTTTTCAAAAGATGACGGAAAAACATGGAGCAAGGCTGCAGACATTACCTATGCCTTTGATGCTTTTAAACCGGAGTATGACTGGAAAGTACTTGCACCAGGACCAGGACATAGTATCCAGTTAAAAAATGGCCGTTTGCTGGTTCCTGTATGGTTAAGTAATCCGGCTAAAATGCTGCCCAGAAGAAGTCACGCGCCATCTTGTATTGCTACCATTTATAGTGACGACCTGGGCCACACCTGGAAAAGGGGAGCAATTATAGCAGACAACAATCCCGATTTTAAGAACCCCAGCGAAACTATGGCCATCCAACTTAAAGATGGACGTGTGATGGTCAATATCAGAAACGTAACAGAAAAGCACCGCAGGGGCCTTAGCTATAGTAAAGACGGGATCAGCGGGTGGAGCAAACCTGTTTTCGACGAAGAATTGTTTGAACCTGTATGCATGGCTACCATTACGCGCCTGCCGGAAAAGCTGGGAGGGGGAATGCTGTTTATCAATCCCGACAGCAGGGACATTCCTAAATATCCGCGCAAAAACCTCACTGCCAGGATCAGCAATGATGAAGGGCAAAGCTGGCCGGTTAAAAAAGTAATCGATACAGGAACCTCAGGCTATTCTGATGTAGCTGTTGGAGCAGACGGAACCATATATTGTTTATACGAGACCAACTCAAACCCCGGCAGAAATTTTAATTACAGCCTGGTTTTGAAACGTTTCAGTTTAAACTGGCTAACCGGCACATCTAAGAAATAAATTCAATTATTTGGAATACCCGATTTAATATTTCATATTTGATATTGTAAATATGTTCTACATAACAACTAATAAATGTAGTTCATTACAAACCAAACCAAAATAAACTGTATAACCTTTTAATCAATGCTTTTCGATTTAATTATGAACGGGCTTTACCCTTGCAGGTAGCGTTTATTATTAAAACAATCAGCAAAATTAATGAGCCTGCAATGAAACAAACTAAAAAATATTTCATACTGCTGTATGTCATATTAACTGTATTTGGACTATCCTGTTCTAAAGAGTTCCAAGAGCATTATAACCCCGAAAGAAGAATCGACAAAAACATTATCCAGGTATTAAGTGAAGATCCTGACCTAACTGATTTTGTAAAGATCATAGACAAGCTGGACCTTAGAAAAACCCTGGGGGAAGCAGCCATTTATACCTGTTTTGCACCTACAAACGAACAGGTAAATGCGTACTTTAAATCTAAGGGATTTACATCCATAGCCGATGTCCCGGTACTGGCGCTCCGTCAATATGTAAACAACCATTTCATCAATGGAATGTATTATAAATATGACATTGAAAAAAGGTATAAAGACGCTATAAATGGATTAAACCCCACAAAGGCCACCTTTTATAAAACGCGAAGCGAAACTGCACTGCCTTCCAAATCAATCAGGATTTTCACACCTTCTTTTTTTACCGCCCAGCAGGACGATTACAAAACGCTGTACAACATCGCGGGTAGTGGTTTTATGATCGGCACGGCAAAGATCTCCGATACCAAATTTGATATTGATGCCAGCAATGGCGTTATCCACGTGCTACAATCGCCTTTGGAGGTGATGCCCAGAACGGATGCCGCAATAGCAGCCGATCCGGAGGTATCTATGTACAATAAATGGCTTGAAACTACAGTGACCTATTCTCTGGGTGAAAAAGATGAATTCGGCTGGGTGGATACCACACTGATCAAATCTTATTCTATAGGCAGGAACCTTGCAGATGAAAATGTGCTGACTACTGTATTTGTACCTACCAATGAAGCTTTAATGAATTATTTTAAGCCTTATCTGGCCGACCTTTACAACAATATAGACTCGGTTCCAAAACTCATCATTTCCGAAGTGCTCAGGAGCAGTATCCTGGCCGATACCTGGTTCAAAAGTGACATTATAAGAAATAACCCTGAACTGAGAACAAACAATTATCCGCAGATCATTCAAAAAATAGCACCAACAATTGTCGGCTCCATCGTATCCAGTAACAGCATCATTTATAAGGTAAATAAAATGCTGGAACCACCTAAGCTCAATAGTGTTGAAGGTGGGGTATATATGAAAAAGAGAATTTACGGTCAGTGGGACTGGATGTTCCAGCATACCAACCTGGAATCTGGCTTAACGGACGGACTATATTTTCAACACGGATCCAGGACCATATTGTTGCAACCGGATGAAAAATGGGGCTTTCCACTGGCTGAAGATATGGATGCGGCAACCCTGCTGATCAGGCAGAATGCCTGCCGCACCGGCATACTCAATATTGATGTAAGGGCTGACGGTGGTTTCAGAAAACGCTTTTACCCAACAGAATTTGGATACATATTATACGACAACAGCAAATTTATAGATTATACGGGCAATACCGTTTCTTTGATCAAATCTAATCCCACCTGGGAACGCGGCAATGGTGCCATCTATGAAATTGATGGTTTCCTGACACCAATGGACAAGGCCGACCTGACCAGAACGGTTTACGCTTTGGTACAGAAAGATCCTGAACTCTCCTTATTTACAACAGCCTGCACAAAATCAGGCCTGGTCACAGAGCTGAACCTGACCGGATTTTTTAGTTATACCGTACTGGCCCCAACCAACGCAGCCATACAGGCTGCCGGCCTGCAGGTCAACACCATGACGGTTGATGCACTCAAAAATTTTGTAAATGCGCACATCATTCCCAACCGCTATGTATTCAGTGATGGGGTATCGCAGGGAAGTATGCCCAATAAGGCGGGGAATTATTTGACAGTTAACGGTCAATGGGAAAGTTTCTCCATAACCAACAGTACAGGTAAATCTATAAAACCGGTTGCAGCCAATCTTCAGGGCTGTAATGGGGTTGTACACAAAATTAATCAGGTTTTTTAAGCGGTAACGATTTTAAAATGAATAGAATATTACAAAAGATTTGCATTCTTATAGGTTTACTATACTTAAATATCGATGCTTTCGCGCAAACCGATATCATTACCGGAGTGGTTTACGATGAATCTAAAAATGTAACCTTTCCGGGGGTAACCGTAATGCTTGTTAACCGCAATAACCTGGTATTAACAGGTATAACGACAGATAACGATGGTAAATTCCGGTTAAAAAAGACAGACAATGCCGAAAAGATCATCTTCTCTTATGTGGGCTATAAAAAACAGGAATTTGTGATCGGTACGCGAAAAAGTTTTGAGGTGGTTCTGATCAACGGCTACAATACCATGGATGAACTAAAGATTGTTGGACAGAAGAACCCTAAGGCCGATATGGGCTTTCTTTCTATCGATAAAAAAGAACTCAGCAGTGCCGTCGCATCCGTAAACCTGGAAGATCTGAAAAACCTTCCTGTAACATCTGTAGAACAGCTGATACAAGGTGCTGCGCCAGGTCTGCAGGTTGTTGCCGCCAGTGGCGATCCGGGTGCCGCAGCTACCATAAGGATCAGGGGTATTTCCAGTATCTCCGGCATAAACGATCCGCTTTGGGTAGTGGATGGAACTGAGGTTATCGGCAACGACTATAAAGTACAGAGTATAACCGACTTCGGGTTTAGCCCCATAGGCGACATAGACCCGTCCGACATTGAATCTATTGATATTTTAAAGGACGCTTCTGCTACTGCACTTTACGGATCCAAGGGTGCAAACGGAGTAATCGTCATCAAAACCAAAAGGGGTAAACAGGGCAAGCCCGAATTCAGTTTTACCTCTAAATTTACCTTTACAGAGGTACCCAGAACAATTCCAATGATGTCTGGTGATGAACACCGTATTTTCTCCATAGAAAGTTATGGCAACGGAACAGATGATGGAAGTTTCCTCAAAGAGCTGCGTGGAGACCTGACCAGGGCTGATGCCTGGAAATACAATAACAATACCGACTGGATAGCTGCCATTACCCGTAAGGGTTATTACCAGCAATACAACACTTCCTTAAGCGGTGGTGGAGAGCGGGTTACCTATTACTGGGGAGTGGGTTATACCAACCAGTATGGCACTACCAAAGGTACCGGATATGACCGTTTTAACAACCGCTTTAACCTAAATTATAAGGTTTCTGATAGGTTAAAAATTTCGGCCGATCTGTCCTTCATCAATTCCATAACTGATAAAAGAGGGCAAACGCATCCGATCAATGAAAAAGGACTTACAGATTTTACAGCCGATGAGATTTCCCCCATGGCTTATGCCAGGGAGATCAGTGCCTATTATCCAATCTATTCCAGGAACGGACTGGATTATTTTGTAGACCGCGCAGACCCGGTTTCGGTCACTTCAAGGTATAATCCTCTGGCCATTATTGATTATTCAACTTATCTGACCAAGTCGAACCGCTTTATGGCCTCTACGGTAATAGAATATAAAATTCTTAAAAACCTGGAGTTCCGGTCACAGATCGGCGTCGATTTCCGCGAGTCTGCCGATGAATATTTCCTTCCGGGATATGCTACTGCAGCCATTGCCGGAGAGGCACTTTTCAATGCAGGTATGCAAACAGAAGGTCATCAGCTGATGATCAACAACAGCAACCGCCTGACCTGGTCGGCCTTTAGTAAAAAGAACCACCGGCTTACAGTTACAGGAGTATTGAACCTGACCATGGACAAGGACAACTCTACTTCCGTAAGCTACAGCAACGGCGCATCGCCGCAATTAAGGGCATCCGATGCATCTGCGGTAGTTGCCTCAGCAGGTGGGGCATTTGGTGAGCGGAGAAACATAGGCACCTTTCTGCAGGGACATTATGTATTTAAAGACAGATATTTCTTAACGGCCACTGCAAAAATGGAAGGCGATTCCAGATATGGAAAAGACAATCTTTATACTGTTTATCCCGCAATTGGCGCAGGTTGGGAAATGTCTAAAGAAAAATTTCTTTCTGATGTAAAATGGATTACAAATATCAAACCGCGCTTTGCTTTTGGAATTACAGGCAACCTGCCAAATGTGCTCAATTTATATGATGTTGCCTATGCTACCGGTACAGGTTACCTGGGCCAGACCTATACCTACCCTTCAAAATTTGCGTACGACAACATTAAACAGGAAAGCACTACTGAATACAATACTGGGGTAGACTGGAGCTTATTCGACAATGCAGTATCCGGACAAATTGATTATTATACCCGTACCACCACCAATTTATTGCTGCAGGAAACACTTTCCTCAACTTTAGGTTATGCCAGTCAGTATATCAATTTCGGTTCTGTACGCAACAGCGGGCTTGAGCTTGGCATTTCGGCACTTATTTTAAAGGGTGACAAAAAATCACTACGCTGGAGAACGTTCTTCAATATCTCCAGAAACCGGAATAAATTATTGAGTCTGCCTGAAAAATTTGATGCTGCTGCCTTTACCCAGACCAAAGATGGTTTCACCTCCAAACTTCAGGCAGGTGATGTGATCGGAGGGTTTTATGGTTACCGGGCTTTGGGCGTATACCCAACAGATCAGGATGCCATATTGAAGGATAAAGATGGGGCCATCATTTACGAAGCAGATGGCCTGACGCCTAAACGTATGCGCTTTGGATCGAACACCGGACATCAGTTTAGCGGGGGAGAAATGCAATACGACGACATTAACGGAGATGGGATCATCAATGAGCTCGACAGGGTACAGATAGGTGATGCAAACCCGATGTTTTACGGTGGCTGGAACAATTCCTTTAACCTGGCCAACTGGTCCTTACAGGTAAATTTCCAATATCAGTATGGCAACGATGTGATCAACCTGACCAGAAAATCTTTAGAAAAAATGGCCGATTCGAAGAACCAGGCAAAATCAGTAACCGACCGATGGAGAAAACAGGGCGATATCAGCAATATCCCGCGGGCAGACAGACTGGCAGAATGGAATTATGCAGCGTCAACACGATGGGTAGAAGATGCCTCCTATCTGCGTTTGAAAACCGTATCGCTCTCCTACGATTTTGATAAGAAAACCGTAGGCAGGTTAAAAATAGGCATCAGAAGCATGAGTGCCTTCTTAACTGCCTATAACCTTTATACCTGGACCAGGTATTTGGGTATCGACCCGGAAGTACCTATTACTGGCAGCGTAAATATGTTTGGAATAGACAACAATACAACTGCACCTGCAAAGCAGTATACACTCGGGCTAAGGGTCTCACTTTAATTTAGAAACAAAGAAATGAAAGCATTAAATAACATAAAATACGGATTGCTGCTCCTGATCTTCCTGGGCACTGGCTGTACTAAATTTTTAGATGTGGAAAGACCGGATAACCTGATCAAAGATAATTTCTGGCAAAACAGGGACCAGGTATATTCTTCTTTAATCGGGCTGTATACAGCCATGAACAGCTGTGTAAGTTCATTCCAGGTATGGGGGGATAGCCGGTCTAGTCTATATGCGCCCGGAATAGGTACCGAATTTACCAGTAACCATGCGCAATTCCTTTCGCACGATATTTATACCACAAATAGTCTTACCTCATGGGCCTCTGTATATAAAGCAATTGGCTGGACCAATGCTTTTATCAAAAATGCCCCTGAAGGCCCTAAAAATGACCCCACTTTTAAAGTAGAAGAGCTACAACAAATGATGGGCGAAGCTTATGCCCTTCGTGGTTTATTCTACTTTTACCTGGTCCGTACTTTTAAAGAAGTACCTGTGATCAAAGAACCTTATGAATCAGATGCACAAACCTTCAATACAGCCGCTTCATCTGAAAACGAGGTGCTTGATTTTATAGAGGAAGACCTTGGCAATGCCCTGAAAATTGCGCCTGAAACATTTACCGATGCAAAGGAACGCCATGGCAGGATCACTAAAAATGCCATCAGGGCAATACTGGCCGATGTCAAACTCTGGAGAAATCAATATGCAGCCTGTATCGATCTGTGCAAAACCATTGATGTAGCATACGCAAATTCTTTGGTAAGGCCGCTCGACTGGTATACCATTTTTTATCCCGGCAATTCTACTGAATCCATCTTCGAATTCCAGTATGGCCTTCAGGGGCCATCCTCACCATTGTACAACTGGTTCTCTTTTCATGATCAGGGCAAGGAGATCTACCTGGCCAATTCAAAGAACATCACTGCAAATTCTGGTGAATTTCTGTATCCAAGTACAGTACCCGAACATATCACTTCTGATACCATACGGTTAAAACCCTATAGTGCCTTTAGCATGACATCCGCAGCAAATGGCTATGCCTCAGCAACTGAGGTATATAAATTTCTGGGGCAGGCACCTTACCAGGTGGCTTACAGGAGACAAAACGACCGTACCTCCAATTACATTTTTTACCGCTACCGCGAAATCCTGCTGATGAAGGCCGAAGCTTATGCCATGCTCGGCCAGTACGGCGAGGCCGAAAAGAACATCAATATCATCCGTAAGCATTGCGATATACCGGAACTTACGCCTGGTGAAGGCGGTGAGGGGGCCGAATTTTTTACCAGGCTTTTGCTGGAAAGGGAATTTGAGCTCGGGTTTGAAGGGAAAGAATGGTTTGCCGCTGTAAGGGTAGCCAGAAGAACAGGATATGCTGATGTTTTGCTGGAAAAAGCAGCAAACAACCATTCTATGAAACTGGCTTACCAGGTAGTAAGGGCCAGGTTACTGAACCCGGAAAGCTGGTTTTTGCCCTATTACAGAACAGAAGTTGAAAACAACCCATTACTGGTACAAAAAGAATTTTACAGGAACAAATAATATGAATGGCCAAATTAAACCAAAGCAAATGAAACAGTATTTAAATTACCTGCTTACCGCAACCTTGCTGCTATTTGTACTTCAGGGTTGTAAAAGAGATTTCTCGGGAGCCAGATATGACAGTAATGATGAACTTCAGATCATTGATTATATAGACAACAGGCCCGACCTGAGCACTTACCGCGAACTGGTAGACTATGTAAAAAAACGGAATCTGTTAAAAACAGCCGGGGCATATACCGTATTCGCACCAACAAATGCAGCTTTCACCAATTTATTTGCCCGCTTATCTTCAAACGGAGAAAAGGTAAGTGCCATAAAGGACAAAACACCGGAATTCTGGTTGAACTATTTCAGCTATCACCTGTTAGACAAAAAAATAAATACCAATGCCCTGGAGCAGGGACCACTATCGGCCCCAACGGCACTAAACAAGAAGTTTTTAATTGCGGATATCCGGGATTCTTACAGCGCTATCAAACTGAATAATTTTGCCACCATCCAGGAGTCTAATATCGAAATGAGCAATGGCTATGTCAATATTCTTGATGAAGTCCTCTCACCACCTGTAGAAAGTATACTGACTACCCTTCAAAAAACAGGAAAATATAATATTATGCTGGGCATTTTTGAAGAAACTGGCCTAACCAGATACCTTAAAGACAGTACCATCACCCTGATTATTGAACGTGACGAGGTATTGCAAAAAAACAATTTCAATAAAGCTTCCATCAGTAACCTGGCCCAATGGGCAGCTTATCATATTGTCCCCGATTCGGGCTACTTCCTCAACCAGCTAACCAAACAGCGGATCTATCCTGTATATAAAAAGGAAGCCCTCAGTTTTAGTGTAAACGCCCGTGGCCAGTATTTTATGAATGAGAAATATAAGTTCGACCAGTCTATCGAGTTCGGTATAGACCGCATCTGTTCCAATGGGGTATACCATTCCATGGACAATGTAGTAGCCATCGAAACCGCGCTGCCTGCAACCATACGGTTAAACCTGTTTCCGCCGGGCAGCCCTTATGGCGAACAGAATGTATTTACAGTGGCACCGGCACAGATCGTTTTAAATACCGGAACACAAAGTTATCACCAGAACAAAGAATTGAAAATTGTCGCATTCGATGCACAACAGGTTGGCGATTACTTTTATTTCACCGTTCCCGACGTTCCGGTGGGAAAATACAATATCCGCGTGGTACACCGTGCCGGAACACGTGGTAAATTCCTCACCATCTATAATGATGTAATTGTTAAAAATGATATCGACCTGTCTAAAACCGACGGCACCTGGGCCGAATACAACTATTACATCTATAACAACTGCGGGATAATTAATGTCGAAAACCGTTCTGATGTGAAATTAACTTTTGCACTCACCGCTTTTGCGGCAGGAAAGAACGGAAGCTATTGCTGCGATGTGCTGATGGACATCATTGAACTGATCCCTGTACCCTAATCAACGCAGATGAAAAAGGAATTAAAAATTATGATAAGAAAAGTTTTACTGTTTGCCTTAAACATAGCATGCCTCTCTACCTTTGGGCAGGAAAATAAAAAAGTGTCCGACTCTCTGCTGAAAAGTGTAAACATCAAAGCCGGGGCCCTTACTTTTACTGAACTGATGGCAGACAAGCCAGGCATCCAGGTTATCCAGTCGGGTACCATTGGCGCCGCCTCGCAACTGATGATCCGCGGATTGGGCTCCATCAACCTCAACAGTTCACCGTATATATATGTAGATGGGATCCCGGTAAGGTACTCCCGTGCATTACCTTCATTTCTATCTGTTTACCAGCCTTCACGTTTCAGCTTCATAAATCCAAATGATATCAAAAGTGTAAAACTGGCAAAAGAGGGCATAGATGTATCCGCCAACGGCGGTCGTGGCGCAAACGGGGCCATCTATATAGAAACAGACCGGGGCGAATTGGGTGGCACAAAAATAGATTTTTCAGCTAAGTTTGGTCTTTTAACAGCAAATTATAATGTAAACCGTATGGGTGCCGGCCAGTTTAAAAACTACCTGCGCAATTACTTTCTAGAAAATGGCAGCACAGCTACCGAAGTAAACCAGCACCCTGTTTTTGACCCGGCCAATCCAATGTATAATGGCAATACCAACTGGATGCGTTTAATTGCTAAAAATGGTATGTTAAGTGATTATCACTTAAAACTAAAAGGTGGGGATGGTGATGCCTATTACATGTTTAGTGTAGGCTATGCGGATAAGAACGGTACCCTGAAAGGATCTGACCAGAACCAGGTGAACCTTCGTTTTAACCTCGATTATAAACTTTCACCTAAAATAGAGATCTCCAATAACCTGGCTTATACCCACGCAGCCACAAATTATGCAGAGCAGGGGGCAGATTACAGCATCCACCCCGTATTTGTTGCGGCCACTAAAGCTCCCTTTTTAAGTCCCTACTTGTTTTCCCCGTCGGGCCAGCTTACCAAACAGCTTGCTGACGCAGATACTTTAGGGAAAAGCAATCCCCTGGCACTGGTAGACAATATGTACAACAGCAACGAAGACAACCGTGTAGATGGCAGCATCAGCATCCATTGGCTGTTGGCACCACAAACTTTTCTGCACTCTTCATTTGTATTTAATTATATGAGCCTTACAGAAAAACAATACCGTCCAAAACTGGGTATTGTCCAGGACCTGAACAGGATCAGGCAAAACTTAAAAAGAAACTCCAGTGAATCTATGCTCCTATGGAGCAGTTGGCTGGATAAAACAGGAAAATTTGGTGCCAACAACCGCTATTCGGCCAAAGCAGGTTTATCTATAGAGTCTTATGAAGAGAAATCTATATTTGTCCGAAAAATCAATGCCGGTTCTGACGACTATGAAACACTTGCACAAGGTACTGTAGATTCCTCTTCGAATTTAAAATATAGATCAAAGCTGCTTAGCCTGTACATGAGGGGCGATGTTGACTTCTTGAACAGGATCAACCTGGCCGCCAACCTGAATATTGAAGGTTCCAGTAATTTCGGCAGTAAGGGCAGGTGGGGCATTTATCCAGGTGTAAAAGCAGTGGCAGATCTTTTTGAAAGGAAAAATGATACACAACTGGCCTTCCGTGCGGGCTGGGGCAGAAGCGGTAATAACGACTTGCGTGGCTATTATCAGTACAATCTTTATTATGCGGCCAATTATTTTGGCTATGGCGGAACTTATCTCGGTAATGTGGCCAATAAGTCGGTCAAACCAGAGGTCACTGATACTTATGACGGAGGTTTAACACTCAACTTATTTAAAAACAGGCTGACTGTAGATGCGGGATACTATTATAAAGCCACATCAGACCTGATTACCCGACGTGCTGTACCAATTGAACTTGGCCTTGACCAGCAATTTGAAAATAGCGGAAAAATGACTTCACAAGGGGTCGAAATCAGTTTGGATGCTAAACTGATCGATAAAAAAGAGCTTTCATGGTTAATATATGGCAACATCTCTACTTTAAAAAACAAAGTAAAGGCACTCCATAACGGAAGCATCATCAGATCCATAGGTGGTATCCATACGGTAGCCAAAGTAAATGAGCCCCTGGGTGCATTTTATGGCTATAAAGTACTGGGTGTTTTTGCTAACCAAGCCGATGTAAACCTGCAAAAAGCCGATGGTACCAGTTTTAAGGCTGGCGATTACATCATTGATGATGTCAACAAAGATTCAAGGATCAACGAACAGGACCGTCAGGTAATCGGGTCTGCACTTCCAAAGGCTTTCGGAAATTTCGGTACTGCCCTGAGCTATAAAAAACTGTCTTTCAACGCCTTGTTTACTTATACTCTTGGCAATGATATTTACAATAGTTTTAATCAGCAAATGCATGTAATGAAAGATTATTCCAACCAGTCGCCCGATGTAGAGGGCCGCTGGATGTCGGCTTCAAACCCCGGAAACGGACTAAGCCGCGCTGCCTTTGATGATCCTTCTATGAATGGCGCCCCCTCTGATCTTTGGCTGGAAAAAGGAACTTTTCTTAGGTTAAAAAATATTACCGTCAGCTATGAAATTCCGCTGCCGGCAAAAATGAGGTTTTTCCGTGCCCTCAATGTATACGTCACAGGCGAAAACCTGGCCACTTTTACAAAGTACAGCGGATTTGATCCTGAAGTAGTCAGCACACCCGATCCCATGTTAAGGGGAATTGATTTTGGGGCATCTCCGCTTCCCAGAACATACATTATGGGTTTTAAAGTATCATTTTAGTCAATATGAAAATGAAGACAATCAAAATAATAAAATCAATAAGCACAACTTCAGTAATGTTACTACTAGGCATGTGTATCCTTTCCTGTAAAGACTTTTTTAATGAAGCCCCAACGGACACCATTAAAGAAGAAAACTTTTACAAGAACAGGGAAGATTTAAATGCCGCTGCAATTGGTATGTATGAATCACTGGCACAGGAAACGCACAAATTCCTGCTGTGGGGTGATGCCAGGGCCGACATGGTTACTACCGGTCAGCCCGAACCTGACCCTTACATCAATGAGTTTGTGGTAAATAATGTTACCTCAAATAATCCTTATACCAATTATGCAGGCATCTACCGCACCATTGCACGCTGTAACCGTCAGATGGAAAAAGTGTATAACGTGCAGAAACTGGATTCCAAAATTGATGCCCGGGATGCGGGTGCATTTTATGGCGAAGCATTGTTACTGCGTGCCATCTGTTATTATGAGCTGGTACGTACTTATGAAAAATTTCCCATTATCCTTTCCGATTACGCGGAAACCATAACCTACGTAAATACAGAAGGGGAAACTGTAACCAAGCCAACGCTCAGCCTGACTTCCGAACAGATCAGCGCCATTTACAGGATGCCTAAAGATCAGCAGGAAGTATGGAAACTGATTTACAATGATGTACTTACCGCATTAGGCATGTTGCCCGTAAACTACAAATGGAATGCGCAAAGCCTGAGTGCCAAGGAAAGATATGGAAGGGTCTCACAACCTTTGGCTGCTACGCTGGCGGCTGAAATAGCCTTATGGCTGGGCGAATACCAGACCGCATCTTCTCTTTGCGATCTGTCCATCAAAAATTCAAACCAAAGTCTGGGAACAGCAGGTACCTGGTTCAATCAGTTTTCAAGTGCCTATGCAACTGGCCACTCCATGTTCTTACTGGGCTATCAGTACGACAATAGCTTTGAAACCAATAGGCTGCAGGAGTTTACTTCCCCGGTACGTAAGGATGGCGGAAAGTATTACCTGAAACCGGTTTCAGCCCTCATGAACCGCCTGTTTAAAGATGATGTTTCTTTAACCGATGCCGACATCAGGGCCCAGGCCAGCTTTAAAGTGCTTAATGGCGATACGGTAATCTGGAAATACATCGGACTCGACAATGTATTGTCCATGCGTCTCGCTTATCAGAGCAGTGCCAGCTGGTCAGTTATGCGCAGTGCGGATGCCTGGCTGCTCAAAGCTACAGCAGATCTGATGCTAAACAATTACGCATCTGCCTTTAATTTTATCAATATGGTAAGAACGGCAAGGGGCCTGGTCATTTTGGATAAGGCTACATTTAATTATACCGACAAGGTGGTCATGGATAAACTGATTTTTGACGAAAGGGCAAGGGAGTTCGCTTTTGAGGGAAGGCGCTGGTACGATTTAATGCTGCAGTCAAAACTCAACGGCAAAAACATGCTGGCCGATGCGGTTACCGCAAAATACCCTGCAAAAGACAAAGCCGCAATTAAGACCCGTCTGATGGATGAGAAAAACTGGTATATCCCTGTCAATCCAAAGTTATGGGAGTAATGATCAAATTAAATAAGGACATCATATTAAAATATATACGCATGAAAATATACAGACCAACAGCATATTTCTGCTTTGTGCTATGCATCAGTAGTCTGCTGATCACCAGCTGCTACAAGGAAGAACATTTTGATTTCCCCGGACCTTATGAAGAAGCAAATACCGTTAACCCCGATTCACTTCCTTTTCCATTTGATGTAAACAAGCAGGCAGGGGTATGGCTGGTAAAAAATGGAGTGCCCGATTACGGAAAAGTACTGTTTAAAGGCTATACAGATTATTACCCAAAAGGGGATACCCTTTCCTGGGTGAAGGAAAACGACGGGTTACACATGCTTCCGCATTTTAGCTTTTATCCTTTGTCCAATGCAGATCATTTTGCGGGTGATCCCAACAGCTATAAGTTCAATTGGGTATATTCCAAATACTTTGTTCCTGTAGGCTCCGGAAAAAGTTTCTATATGTACGCTAAAGTTACATTTGGCACATTTAACAGTACGGCTGCAGGTTTGTCTTTAGGAAAAAACTGGGATACAGGTGGTCCTTTTACTTTTGGCCTTGATGGAAATACCTCAACCGGCGAACCTGGCTTTTTCCTCGACCTTTATGGTAAAAACGGAATAACAGTTAACCCTGCCCTGGGCTGGCCAACCGTAACCCAGGTAATGACACCCGGTGTCCCTGCCAATATGGAAGTGGTCATCACCAATGGGATTTTTTATGTAAAGGTAAATGGCACGCTTGTATTCACCTTTAAAATGGCAGCCGAACGGGCCTATTTTTATACTCCGCAAATCCGCCCATGGCGCAACTTTGTTGCTGTACACGACATGTACATAGAAAGCCGCGAAATGTATACGCTTGATTATGCCATGCATGAATACGAAGGAAGCTATAACAAGATCCAGGCGCCCGCCCTGGCCAAAACCCCTAACGGAGAATTGCTGCTCTTTGCAGAAGGACGCTCTACACCCACATCCGCCAAAGAAAGGGTAGCGCAAAATACCATGCCGGTAGGCAATACCGATATCATCATGAAAAGATCTGCTGATGGGGGCAATACCTGGAGCAACCAGCTTACTGTACTTGCAGGTAATGGCAGCAATTTAACATATTGCTTTCCACAGGTGGTTACAACAGATAATGGCAAGATCATTTTACAATACAGTACCATAGGCGGTGCTTTCGCGGCCAATAGCAATGCCTTCACTTATGATGTCAACTCACAGCGGATCTACCAGATTGAATCGAATGATAACGGCCTAAGCTGGACAATACCGGTAGAAATCACAGCTTTTAAAAATACTGCAGCAGGATATATTCAGGGTGGTGCCGTACATGGTATTGCACTTAAATCTGCCACCTACAATAAACGCCTGGTTATGCCCCTTACTTACAGTACCAATGTGGTCAGAATGGCCCTTTCTGATGACGGCGGGATTACCTGGCGTCTCGGCAAGGCAATCAGTGGCAGCCGTTTAACGAAGGCCACTGTAGTCGAATTGTCGGATGGCAGGTTAATGATGGTAGCGGGACATACCAATACCAGCCCTAAAAACAAACTGGTTTCCTATAGCAGTGATGGTGGCGACAACTGGACTGCAGCAGCCAATATTTCCGCTGATGTAAAAACAGGAGATTATGGACATCTGTTCGGAGGAATCATCCTGAAAGGTAAAGACGGAGAAATACTTTTGGTAAACCCGATCAACAGAGAAACAGATACAGAAGTTAAAAACAGTCCTACTTATGCCGTGGCACCTGTTGTTTTTAAAAGCACCAGCAATGGGCAGGCTTATACTACAGTAGGGCCGCTTTTCTCAAGAGAGGCTTATTTTGGTTACAACGCCCCGATTGGAAACATGGATGGCATCGTATTGGACGATGGCAGGATTGTGATCGCCGGAGAAGGAGGGGTAGAAAGTCCCGCCGAAGGGATTGTGATCTATAAGAAGTAGCATAAACATTCTTTATATTGTAAATAAAAGCAGTTCAATCTGATAAGTATGGCGACAAATGATTTAAGTAAAGACCTGGCACCAATAGCTTCAAATACGATTGTAGATGTGGTAGAGGTCAGGCTCAGGGAATTTTTGAAGAAGAAATCATTCCGTCCGGGTGATGCTCTCCCAAAAGAACTGGAACTGGCAGAAGCACTGGACGTGAGCAGAAATGTACTGCGCGAAGCCTTGAGCCGGTTACGCATGCTGGGCATGGTGGAAACAAAGAAAAAGCGGGGAATGATACTCAGCAGGCCAGATATCCTGGGCACGTTTGAACGTGTACTCGACCCGCTCATTATCGATAAAGAAACACTCCAGGATATTTTTGAGCTCCGGCTGGTACTGGAAATGGGACTGGCCGATCTGCTCTATATCAGAAAAACAGATAAAGACATTGATGAACTTGAAAATATCGCCAAAAAGGAAGTAAATCACGACAACTCATTCCGCATTAAAAATGAAATTGCCTTTCATGGAAAGCTCTATGAAATGTCGGGAAATGCTACGCTCAAACGGTTTCAGATCATGTTACTGCCCATTTTTGATTATGTGCTGACCCTCGAAAAAAAACCAACAAGAGGTAAGGTTACCCACAAAGACCTGATCGAATTGCTCAGAACAGGATCTAAAGATGATTTTAAAAAAGGAATGGAAGCACACTTAAAACCACATTTCGACAGATTGAAATGAATATTTTATATCATAAATTATTTGGATATGCCGAAAATACTTAACACTTTTGATATGTACTACATAAGTACTATAAACTACCCAATGACCAGATATTTCAAGCACTGATGTTTATCTTATGAAAGCGATAAAGAGAATTTTAAACATTAGTATTTTATGTTGTTTGCTGCCGGTAATCACTGTGGCGCAGGCCAGTCAGGCCACACAAAAAAAATATAAGATCCCTGTATTGAAGGGAAGAGCTAACAATCCGGTATTGCGCATTAAAATTGAACTTAACGAAGCAGCTGAATTGCAGCAAATTGATATCCTTACAAAAGGAACGCTCCGTCTAAATGATATCCAGGATGTCAAATTACTGGCCAGTGGAACGGACTCAGCGCTTTTTAAAGCTGAAAAGGCAGGAATGCTAAGGCTTTTTGCAGCAGCAAATGCTCCGCTAAAAGAAAAAACTTCATTAACTGGTAACCTGCCCTTACAAAAAGGGATCAATTACCTCTGGTTAACCCTCAGCTTAAAAGCCACAGCAAATGCGGCCTCATTCTTAAACATCAATGCCACCCTTGTCAGGCTCAACAAGGACAGTTTAAAAATAACACCCGACAATTATGCAAACCGCCTGGGCATCGCACTGCGACAACACAATCAGGATCAGGTACATACTTACCGCATCCCCGGGCTTGCTACGGCCAATGACGGTACTTTACTGGGCATTTATGATGTACGCCGCGATAGCGGAAGGGATTTACAGGGCAATATCGACATTGGCCTGTCCCGCAGTCTGGATAAAGGTAAGACCTGGCAGCCCATGCAAATTGTAATGGATATGGGTACCTGGGGCAATCTCCCTGAAAAATTTAATGGGGTATCAGATGCCAATATCCTGGTCGATAAAAAAACAGGCCATATTTTCATCGCAGGGTTATGGATGTATGGCGTGATCAATGAACAGGGAAAATGGCTGGAAGGACTTACCGAACAGAGTAAGGACTGGAACCACCAGTGGAAAACCAAAGGTTCACAGCCTGGTTTTGAGCCGAAACAGACCGCCCAGTTCCTGATCGTAAAAAGCACCGATCATGGCAAAACCTGGAGTAAACCGGTCAATCTTACAAAAATGTGTAAACAGGAAGACTGGTGGCTTTGGGCACCGGCACCTGGTCAGGGCATTACCATGAAGAATGGGACACTCGTATTTCCAACCCAGGGTAGAAATGCAAGCGGTAAAGCTTTTTCTAACCTCACCTACAGCAGCGATGGTGGCCATACCTGGAAAACAAGCAGGGCAGCAACCCAGGAGTCCACTACAGAAAATATGGTTGTAGAACTTACAGATGGCACATTGATGCTAAACATGCGGTCCAATGCCAACAGTAAAGATACCAGCAGTACCAATGGAAGGGCCATTGCCATAACCAATAATATGGGACAGGACTGGACATTACACCCTACATCACATCAGGCCTTGCCAGAGCCAACCTGTATGGCCAGTATCATCCGGCACGACTTTGTACAAAATGGAAAGAAAAGGTCTGTATTGCTCTTTTCTAATCCGGATGCTAAAACAGCCCGTAAAAATATGACCATCAAAGTAAGTTACGATGATGGCAAAACCTGGTCCTCAGATAAAAAGATCCTGCTGGATGAAGAAAAGAGCAGGGGATACTCCTGCCTGACCAGTATCGACAACAATACCATCGGAATTCTGTATGAAGGCAGTCAGGCCGACATGGTATTCCAGACCATAAAACTGGACGAACTACTTTAAACCCATTTTAACAACTCAGCTACTAGCATAAAAACAAATAATATGAATAAAATTACAGGATTAATAGCAGCAACTTTTGCTGCTTATCGTGAAGATGGAACTATAAATCTAGACATTATACCTTCCCTGGTCGACAAAATGATAAATGATGGCTTATCAGGCGTATTTATATGCGGCACCAATGGGGAAGGCCCCAACCTCACCATTGAAGAGCGGATGGCCATTGCCGAGGCTTATGTTAAAGCCGCCAATAAGCGTATCCTCGTGCTGGTACATGTAGGTCACAGCTCTATAGCCGAATGTCGCAAATTGGCTGCCCATGCCGAAAAAATAGGTGCCGATGCCATTTCTTCTGTTGCGGCTTTCTATTTTAAGCCAACTTCCGTAAGTAACCTGGTCAACAGCATGGCCCAAATTGCGTCTGCAGCACCCAATACACCTTTTTATTATTACAGTATCCCTACGCTTACAGGAGTGGGTATGGACATGATCTCTTTCCTTGAACTGGCCGAAAACGCAATCCCTAACCTTGCAGGAATTAAATATACAGCCTCAACTTTACATGAATACCAGGCCTGTCTGAACTATAGGAACGGTAAATTCGATATCCTGTTTGGCTACGATGAAATGCTGCTCCCTGCACTGGCTGTTGGTGCAAAAGGAGCCATAGGCAGTACCTATACCTTTGCAGCACCCCTGTATATAAAAGTAATGAAAATGTACGAAGATGGCCTGAACGAAGAAGCCGCAGCAGTCCATATGAATGCAGTAAACATGGTACGCGAACTGGTAAAATTCCCGCCAATCCCTGCACAGCGGGCATTGATGAAAATGGAAGGCTTTGATTTAGGTAAATGCCGCCTGCCCCTTGAACCACTGTCAGATAAAGATGCTGACAGTTTCAGATCGGCACTTGAAGGTATCGGCTTTTTTAAAGTGGTAAAAGAGGCCCTGCAATGCCATGAATAAACCGGTCTATCTATTTCTATTGCTGATCCTGATGTCTACAATGCTAAGCAGGGGTGTAGCGCAAACTGCCAAATCTGATTCCGGCTGGTCTGAACTTCCCCCCATTCCCGATCCCATTGGCTTTGCCGGCTCTTTTGCCGGGGTTTCAAATGGTACGTTACTGGTGGCTGGTGGTGCAAACTTCCCCGATGGTGGTGCACCATGGACAGGCTCTAAAAAAGCCTGGCACGATCATATATTTGCCCTTCAAAAACCTGATGGCAAATGGAAACTGGTCGGAAAGCTACCTCATTCATTGGGCTATGGCCTTTCCATCACCTGGAAAGATAGCTTTATCATCATTGGCGGTAGTAATGAAAAAGGTCATTATGCCGACGTATCCATGTTAAAATTCAATAAGGGCAAACTCAGCATAACAACCCTGCCCGTATTGCCTAAACCCATCGCCAATACCTCGGGGGTACTCCTCGGCAATACCATTTACATCGCCGGCGGCATCGAAAGCCCCGATGCCCAAAATGCCGGAGATAACTTCTGGGCAATGGATCTTTCCGCCAAAAACATGGAATGGAAAAAACTTGAACCCTGGCCAGGCCCGGCCCGCATGTTTGCAGTTTCCGGTGCCCTGGACGGTAAATTTTACCTGTTCAGCGGTGCCGAACTGGTACACGGGGTAAGAAATTACCTTAAAGATGCTTATCAGTACAGCCCTAAAACCGGCTGGAAAAAGATTGCCGACCTTCCTTCGGCCGTAACTGCGGCCCCGGGTACGGCTTATGCCACCGAAAACAGCCTCCGCATATTTGGTGGCGATGATGGTAAGGCCGCCGCCGATGTCGCTCTACCAAGAGAAAAACACCCCGGCTTTTCAAAACAGGTGCTGAGCTATAGTCCGCTTACCAATACCTGGTCAGTAGCAGATCAGATTCCGGCACCAGCGCCGGTAACCACTACCTTAGCCATTTGGAACGGAAATGTGGTCATTCCCGGAGGTGAAGTAAAACCTGCAGTACGTACACCTAAAGTATTGATGTATAAAACCATTAAACACTAACCAAATAAAACCTGATCATGAAGAATTCCGGACAAACCGTTTCCTTTTACGCATGGCTCATTGTCGCCCTGCTATGGATAGTGGCCTTTTTAAATTACCTCGACCGCATCCTGATCACTTCTATGCGCGATCCGATTGTTGCCGATTTCAATTTATCTGATGCGCAATTTGGCTTACTTACATCGGTATTCCTCTGGTCTTACGGTATACTGAGCCCTTTTGGGGGTTTTTTCGCCGACAGGTACAGCAGAAAAAAAGTTATCGTGTTCAGTGTAATGGTCTGGTCGGCCGTAACCATCTGGACAGGCTATGCCACTTCATTTCATGAAATGCTGGCAGCCCGTTTCTTAATGGGGGTAAGTGAAGCCTGTTATATACCGGCAGCCCTTGCCCTGATCACTGATTACCATAAAGGTCGCACACGTTCACTGGCAACCGGATTACACATGAGCGGCTTATATGCAGGCCTTGCCCTGGGCGGTCTTGGCGGTTACATCGCAGAACTATGGGGCTGGCGTTCTGGCTTCCATATTTTTGGAGCAGTAGGGATTGTGTATTCTTTGATACTTTTATACATTTTAAAAGACCAGAAAGCTTCCGCAGAAACAGCAGAAACAGCAGAAACAAGTACCCAAACCACTGGCATTAGTCTTACCGGTGCCTTGAAAGTCTTGTTCAGCGAAGCCTCTTTCCTCATCCTCCTCATCTATTTTGCCGTTCTTGGTATCGTAAACTGGCTGGTTTACGGCTGGCTGCCAACCTTTCTCAAAGATCATTTCAACCTTAACCTCGGCGAAGCCGGCATTTCTGCAACGGGTTATATCCAGATCGGTTCTTTTATAGGTGTAATTGTGGGGGGCATACTGGCCGACAGGTGGACAAGGAAAAACAACCGCGGCCGACTCTACATCCTCATTATTGGGTTTACCTTGGGTGCACCATTCTTATTTCTAATGGCCTCAACCAGCATTTTTAGCATCGCAATCCTGGCCATGCTCATCTTCGGCCTGGCCAGGGGATTTAATGATGCCAATATGATGCCCATATTACGGCAGATAGCCGATGGACGGTATATTGCAACGGGCTATGGCTTTCTTAACTTTTTAAGCACAATTGTAGGCGGACTGATGGTTTACGCTGGCGGCGCATTAAAAGATGCCCAGGTAGACCTTTCCATTGTTTACCAGATCTCAGCTGTCGTTATGCTATTAGCCACTTGGCTATTATTTGCAATAAAGCTCAAAAACAGCAATTCCTGACCCGTTCCGGTTAGTGGATTTAATTATTTGTTTACGCACCCGTAATATTTGGCAAATTCCATATATTGTACAACATTAAAATTTTAACCAGATAACAACCTGATCACACACATGAAACCATCAAAATTTTTGCTGTTACTGTGTACAGCTTTACTTTTTTCTTTAAACACTTTTTCAAAAGTTACCCTGCCGGCCATCATATCCAGCGGAATGGTACTTCAGCAACAAAGCAATGTAGCACTTTGGGGCAAGGCAAAAGCTGGCTCAAAGGTCACCATTACCACTTCATGGAACCAGAAAGCATACCTCGCCACAACCGCAAAAGATGGTTCCTGGAAACTTTCTGTTCCAACACCAAAAGCAGGCGGCCCGTATACCATTACATTTAATGACGGAGAAAAACTGGTCCTGAATGATATCCTGATCGGTGAAGTATGGCTTTGTTCGGGACAATCCAATATGGAAATGCCTGTAAAAGGCTTTGGCAATCAACCCATCACCAATTCTAACGAATTGTTAAGTGATGCCGATGAACCGGGAGTAAGGTTGTTCAGAATTGAAAAAAATATGTCCAGAACCCCGCTAACGGAGTTAAATGCCAAATGGGAGCACAGCAATTCCGAAACCACCGGACAATTCAGCGCAGTGGGTTACCAGTTTGCACGCATGTTACAGCAAAAGTTAAAGGTTCCGGTAGGCATTATCCAGTCTGCTTATGGGGGTACCATCATCGAAGCCTGGATGGACAAAAAGAGCTTTGCCGGTTTTACAGATGTTAAAATCCCGGCTGATACAGTTAAAATGATCAAGAATGAACCTTTTGTATTGTTCAATGCCATGATCAATCCAATTGTTGGCTTCAATATCAAAGGTGCCCTTTGGTACCAGGGTGAAAACAACTGGTTTACGCCCGATACCTATGACAAAAAAATGGAAGCCATGGTAAAGGAGTGGCGTTCGATATGGGGATGTGGCGATTTTTCATTTTATTACGTGCAACTGGCGCCAAACGCTTATCCGAATGGCAAGGATAAACTGCCGGTAATCTATGAAAAGCAGGCAAAAGCGATGCAGCTGATCCCCAATTCAGGAATGGCAGTGAGTGTAGATGCAGGCAGCCAGACCACCATTCATCCGCCCGATAAAACAATTATTAGCAAACGACTGCTTTACTGGGCATTGAATAAAACTTATGGAAAAAAAGGGGTGGCGTATTCAGGCCCGGTATATCAATCTTTAAAGATCAGCGACAATAAAGCCATTGTAAGTTTCAGCGAAATCCCTATTGGCCTTACAGCCTATAACAAGCCGCTCATTTCCTTTGAAATTGCAGGTGCAGATCAAGTATTTCATCCGGCCGCAGCAACCATTTCCGGGAAAACCGTAGTGGTACAAAGTGATGAAGTAAAAAGCCCCGTAGCAGTAAGATATGCTTTTAAAGACAGAGCTGAGGGTAATTTATACAATGCAGAAGGTTTACCTGCTGCACCGTTCAGAACCGACAGCTGGTAGCAGATCCATAAAAAAATAATACCTTGCAGCACCAAAAACAGACGACAAACGTTAATGTAAGCAAAGTATTCCATTTATGATTAAAAACTTCAGACTGCCTCTTTTTATAGCTGTAATCTTTATGAGTTCCTGTTCTTCCATGTATATGCCCAATGTGCCCAATACACCAATGCTTAGTCAGAAAGGTGAATTTAGTGGCGGCTTACATATATCACCCCGACTAAACACCAGCATCAATGGGGCGTATGCAGTATCAAATCATATCGGTGTACTGTTCAGCGGCTCTTATATGAATAGAGAAAGGGAAAGTAAAGATTACAGACACAAACTGGTAGAGATCGGAGGGGGCTGGTTTGATACTTTTGGTCCGGATGACAACAGGATCATAGAAGTATATGTAGGTTACGGCGGCGGGCGTACAGACCGTACCTTCAGAACTTTTGATGATAACGGTGCACTCAGCCATACCGATATAGAAGAAGTTACTTATAACAAGACCTTTCTTCAGGTCAACTACAGCTCCAAAAAGAACAACAACCTGCGTCTTTTTGGAAAGAACTACCCCCTTAATTATGGAACCGCATTGCGAATCAGCAGCCTGGACATGAAGACATTTATGCGCAACTCCATGGGTCAGCCCAGGGAAAGCAATACGTTCATAGAACCTATCTTTTTTACCAGGATGCGCTTAAGTGATATCGTACAGTTACAATACACCACAAGCGGTACTTTTGGCCTCAACAGCAGGAAGTACATGAACGCTGGTAATTCTATATTTACATTGGGGGCGGTGATCAATCTGAATGGGAAGTCAAAATAAGGGTCAAAATAAGCCATTCTGTTCAGCGTCTGGCATCTCTTAGGCTCCTGAAGGGGAGCAAAGAGCGCCTAGGTCGCTTCACAGAAGGCATATTTTGTTTGAATAGCGAGTGTATCACTTAAGAAATAATAGAGATATTCCTATCCGCCATGCTTGAAACAAAATATGCCTTCTGTGAAGCGACCTAGGAATAATTGGCGCCCTTCAGCGCCACTTGTTCCAGACGCTGAACAGAATGGCTTATTTTGACCCTTATTTCGACCCTTTTCCTTTTAAAACAACCTCTTGCAGCAACGGCCTCTCCTTTATATCCTTCGTTGTTCCTTTAAAAGTGATAAAAACATCATGCAACTTTCCATCGGCAACCGCATCAACAGCAATATTTTTTCCAGAGAGCAGGCCCTTACCTACCGATACCCCATTCTGGTTATCCAGTTTCATCTCTACTTCATAATCTACTTCCTGCGCCATGGTTTTAACCTGTGGTAAAAAAGAAGTAATCCCCTTAAGATCAATTTGTTTCAACTTAATCCAGCCCGTATTTTTTGGCAAAAGCAATTCTATCTCACCAGAAATGTCACGGCGCGAAAACTGTGAAATATCAGTAATATCCTTTACATCAATGACATTACTGCGCAGGTTAACTACACTGGTACTGCTCAACGACCTTACGCCGGCCATGCCCATATCTGCATAAGTAGCCTTTAGGCTCAGCACCGGTTTATTGGTATTTACCGTAGCCGGAGGTATAATTTTACCCTGCATAGGCAGGGAAGGGGCCCCACTGGCTTTTGCGGCCAGCGACATGATCCATTCTACAATCTGTCTTACTTCTGTTTCCTTCATGGTAGCGTGTGCAGGCATAGGCACTTCACCCCATACACCACTGCTTCCCTTCATCACTTTACCGCTAAGGTAAGTTACCGCTTTATTGTTCTGCTGGTATTTAGCCGAGACCCTGGTAAACGCAGGGCCTATGGAGGTTGCCGCAATTTTATGGCAGGTACTGCAATCTGCTTTCAGCATTAAAGATTTACCCACCAGGGTTTGTGCGGCTTCCTGGTGCCCAAGCTGGGCACCGGCCAGGTCCAGCCCTTCTGTATACGTACTGGAGATGTATACCCTGTTTTTATGAACTGCTGCCCCCTTATCCGAAACCAATACCTTATAGTCAACAGGTATGCCGGGAAAATAAAAACTTTTGTTTCCGGAAAGCTGAATGTCAATCTTTGGTTGTTCATTCCCGGCAAAAACAGGGACAACATTACTGGAAACAACAGCACCTGAGGCATCAACCACCTTCACACTAACCGGATATTCTCCGGCCTTTGTAAAAGTATATTCCAGCTCCGGCTTATTGGTTGTTTTTTTAACCCCTTTGCCCAGGCTCCATACATAAGTAAGGGCATCGCCATCCGGATCGTTGGCTTTTACGCTCGCCAGCAGCTTATAAGGCAACAAACCGCTCGTTTGCAGCACTTCAAATTTTTCCATCACCGGAGGACGGTTCCCCTTAAGGTAATCAATCCTCGAAATACCTGCATCCGGG
Source organism: Pedobacter heparinus DSM 2366 (assembly GCF_000023825.1). Lineage (NCBI taxonomy): Bacteria > Pseudomonadati > Bacteroidota > Sphingobacteriia > Sphingobacteriales > Sphingobacteriaceae > Pedobacter > Pedobacter heparinus. The sequence goes on along the minus strand of NC_013061.1, from coordinate 2,544,095 downwards.
TTTTTGGTAAACCAGCCCTTACCATACTCCAGAACATATAATTTACCATCCGGGCCTAATTCCATGTCAATAGGGGCAGAAAGGGAAATATTGCTCAGAAAAGGTTCCATACCCAGGTAATCACCTTCGGGCGACATACTTACGGCTTTTACCCAACCCCTTACCCAATCATAAATGATCAGCTTGCCATTGTAATAAGCCGGATAAGGGTTCAGTCCGGTCTTGGTATGGTAAACCGGGCCCGCCATAGCTGTCCGCCCACCTGCGCCTACCTGTGGAAATTCGGATGAAGCCCCGTAGGCATACCAGATATAAGCTGGTTCTGCTTTTGGCAGTTGGGTTAAACCGGTATTGTTAGGCGAGTTGTTCACCGGCGCCAAAGCATCAAAAGCCGCCCCGCTTTGTCCATTCGTATAATCAAAGGCCCTATAAGGATAATTGTTCGCAATAAATAAAGGCCAGCCAAAATTCCCGGCCTTCCGGGCCTGGTTAATTTCATCATAACCCCTTGGGCCCCTCAGTTCATTATCTGCAGAGGCATCCGGCCCAACCTCGCCCCAGTATAAAAAGCCTGTTTTCTGGTCTACCGATATCCTGTAAGGATTCCTGTCACCCATTACATAAATCTCAGGCTTGGTTTTAGGTTCATTTTTTGGAAACAGATTACGATCAGGAATACTATAAGTACCATCAGCTTTTACCCTAATCCTCAATATTTTACCCCTAAGGTCATTGGTATTCCCTGCCGATCTGCGCGCATCATATTGATGTAATCCGGGACGGTTGTCCAAAGGCGCATAGCCCTTATTTACATAGGTTTGTTTAGGCACATCGAAAGGAGTGGAGTTGTCGCCTGTAGATACATACAACAGGCCATCCGGCCCAAAAGCAATAGAGCCACCAGTATGGCAGCAGATCTCTCTCTGCGAATAAAACTCCAGGACCTTCTTTTCTGAAGCCGGGTTGATCCGGTCGTTAACCAGTTTAAAACGCGACAAACGGTTTACTGAAGTTTTAAAGGGACTGTAAAAAACATATATGTACTGGTTTGCGGCAAAGTTCGGATCAGGGGCAATGCCCAGCAAACCTTCTTCAGCATTTACATTCGATACCGTGGTTTTAAAGTAAACATCCAGCTTAAGTACTTCTTTTAAAGTCCTGCTCTGCTGCTTATAAAGCATAATTTCGCCCCTGCGCTGTGCTACAAGGATATCCAGATTGGGCAGTACCGCCATTTCCGTAGGCTCGGTAAACTTTCCTTTTACCAGGTCAACCTTCACAAATCTGCGCTGGTCCGGTGTATCTATATTCAATGGATGCTGTACAATCCCGGGGTGTTCAAAACGTTTTTCAGCTGTAGGAGCAGGTCCAAACAGGAACAGCAGCAGGAAGGTAATCCCTGAAAGTGTCAATGTAAATAATGTCTTCATCAATTGATGTTTGCGTATATATTGGTCTCTACTAAGATATCAATAATCACTTAGCCACAAGTAACAAATTAAAGCTTTATCTTTGGCCCGATATTTATCCCTTTCATGCAGCCATCTTCCCATTCAATTTATACCCTTCAGTTCGGTCTCGTTTGTTTAAGCTCTTTCCTTTTTTCTGCCAGCTTTAATATGCTCATCCCCGAACTTCCTGCTTATTTAACCGCAATGGGGGGCGCAGCGTATAAAGGGCTCATTATTGCACTGTTTACACTCACTGCCGGAATATCCAGACCTTTCAGTGGTAAACTCACGGATACCATTGGCCGTGTACCGGTAATGGCAGTGGGCTCACTGGTTTGTTTTTTATGCGGTTTTCTTTATCCGCTCCTCACTACCATTGCCGGATTTCTGTTCCTCAGGTTAATACATGGTTTCTCTACAGGCTTTAAGCCTACCGCTACGGCCGCCTATGTGGCCGATCTGGTTCCTCCAGGAAAATGGGGCGAGGCGATGGGGGTACATGGTGTATGTTTTAGCACCGGCCTGGCCATTGGCCCCGCAATTGGCAGTACCATCACCGATCATTACAGCATCAATGTGCTGTTTTACTGTTCTTCTTTATTTGCCCTGCTTTCCATTGTTATCCTGGCCAACATGAAAGAAACCCTGCCAGGCAAACAAAAATTCCGCGCAGCACATTTAAAGATCAATAAAAAAGACATCATTGAATGGCGGGTGATCCCGGCCGTGGTGATCATCTTTTTAAGTTACATCAGCTATGGCTCCATACTCACGGTCATATCCGATTGGAGTGCACACCTGGGCACCAGTAACAAAGGTCTGTTCTTTATGGTTTTTACGCTCACTTCTTTATTGATCCGCTTTGTGGCCGGTAAGGCATCCGACAGGTATGGCCGTACACTCATTTTAAGAATATCCCTCGGCCTGCTGGCTGTATCCCTGATGCTGATCGCCATAGCCAGTTCTTCTTTTACCCTGATGATGGCATCTGCTTTATATGGGGTGGCTACAGGTATGCTCTCGCCAACAGCAACGGCCTGGACGGTAGACCTGAGCGAACCCACACAAAGGGGTAAGGCCATGGCCACCATGTACATTGCCCTCGAAGCTGGTATTGGTTTGGGTGCACTCCTTGCCGGCTGGTTGTTTATAGACAATATCCGCATGATCCCTGTAACTTTTTACTGCTGTACAGGCATTACACTGATTGCCCTGGTTTACCTTCAGTTTTTTTACCGGACAAAGCAGTACATTTCTCCTAAAAATGGCAGTTAGTGTAAAAAGTACAATATTATTTTCCACATTTCAAAGCACAAAAAACAGCTTTAAAAACACTTTAAACCAGCTTTTATTCGGTTTAACTAAAAACGTATAACAAAATCATTTTTCAAAAATTTGTCTCGCAAGAGAGGATTTTGTTACATTTATTTAATAAACCATACACACCAATATGAACCTAAACGTTTTAAAGTTTGGAACAACTGCATTTTTGTGGCTGTTTGGAACCACTTTAACCTTCGGACAGGAACTCACCGATCTGCCCGAAATCAGCCTCAATGAGCTGTCTGCGTTTAATGCCCCAGCCAAAAGCTGGACAACGGCCAGTAAAGTTACAGCCAACCTGAAGGCCGACAATTCCTTAAAAATCACACCAGGAACCGGTATCCTCGTCAACAACCCCGAAAAGAAAGCTCAGGGAGCTGATCTGTTTACCAAAGCCCAGCATGGCAACATCGTACTGGAACTGGATTACCTCATGGCCAGGGGTTCCAACTCCGGCATCTATTTACAGGGAAATTACGAAATCCAGCTTAGGGATTCCTGGGCGGTAACCAACCCAACATCTGCCGATAATGGCGGCATTTACGAACGCTGGGATGAAAGCAAACCTGAAGGTCAGAAAGGTTATGGGGGATATGCCCCCCGTCAGAATGTAGCCAGGGCCCCCGGCTTATGGCAGCACCTTAAAATTGCCTTTCAGGCAGCTCAGTTCAATCCATCGGGTATAAAGACAGCAAATGCCAGAATACTCGGTATCACTTTAAACGGAGTGCTTATTCAGGACAATGTGGAACTGTTTGGTCCTACAAGAGGTGCCATGGGGCAGGAAAAAGCAACAGGCCCCCTTCGTTTTCAGGGTGATCATGGTCCGGTCGCTTTTAAGAACATTAAAATATCAAAGCTGCCCGGCAATCAGTCCAATGCCGTTCAAAAAGGTAAGCCCGCGCCCGACCCCATCTTTATAGATGCAGCTGTCAATACCATGATCCGCAGTTTTGTAGATGTCCTTCCCGGACTCAGGGTGGTACATGCCATATCTGTTGGCAGCCCTAAACAGGTACATTACAGTTACGATCTCGACAATGGCCTGCTGGTATACGGCTGGCGTGGCAATTTTGTAGACGCCACTCCAATGTGGGATGGCAGGGGCAACGGCACCTCCAAGCCCCGTGGCGCAGTAACCTTGTTCAGCACTAAGCTGATCCCTGCGGTGGCTCAGCTGAACAGTACGAAAGATACCTGGCCGGCAGACAGTACCGGAACAGGTTTCCGTACCAAAGGTTATGTGATGGACGCGGAAGACCGGCCCGAATTCAAATACAACATTTACGGCGCACAGGTTACAGATGCCATTAAAGTAAGCCAGGATGGCCAGGGCCTCATCAGAACCTTAAGCATAGATAAACCATTAGCAAACCTCTATGTTTTACTGGCCAGTGCAGCCGATATCCAGGAACTTTCAAATGGGCTTTATCTGGTAGACGGGCAGTCTTTTTACCTTGATCTTAACGAAACAACGGCCAAACCCATCATCAGGGATGCGGATGGCAAAAAAGAAATGATCATCTTACTGGGTAGCAAATTAAAATATTCCATCTCATTCTAATGCGGCTTAACAAATTATGAAACGTACTTATAAAATGCTGGCCATGCTGGCTTTGAGCTTCAGTTTTACAACAGCAGGAGCCCAGGAAACACCAAAAGAAGAAGATTTTTTTAAAATAATGAAAGTAAGGGTACCGGAAGGTACCATATTGGAAGTAGGGGGACTGGTTACCCTGCCCAATGGCGACCTGGGCATATCCACCCGCAGGGGCGATGTATTCATAGTAGAAAACCCAACCGGCAGCCAGCCTTATTTCCGCAAATTCGCAACCGGTTTGCATGAAATCCTCGGGCTTGCCTATAAAGACGGGGCTTTTTATGTAGCCCAAAGGGGAGAACTGACCAAACTCATAGATAAAAATATGGACGGCAAAGCCGATGTATATGAAACCATTTATGCCTGGCCCTTAAGCGGACACTACCATGAATATAGCTTCGGCCCCAAAATAGCACCCGATGGCTCTTTCTTCGTTACGGGCAATGTTGCCTTTGGCAGTCAGGAATGGTGGCGTGCAGAAAGCAGGGTACCCATGCGCGGATGGGCCATGAACATCACCGAAGACGGGAAAATGAGGCCCTGGGCTGCAGGTATGCGTTCTCCGGCAGGCTTAAATGTGATTGACGGACAATTGTATTATACAGAGAACCAGGGCGACTGGGTAGGCTCCGGTGGTATCTGGAAAGTAAATGAAGGAGATTTTATGGGCCATCCAGCCAGTCTGATCTGGACCAAAAGGAACGATTCTCCTTTAAAGCTCTCTTCCGAATTTTTCTACTCCAAAATGGATGAAAGAAGGATAAAAGACGACAATGGTAAATACCTTAAACCTGAGAACAGGGTAAACGAGAACTTTAAAACACTCTTCGACATGAAGAAAGTTTTTCCTGATCTGCGTTTACCCGCAGTATGGTTGCCTTACGGCATCCTGGGCATATCCACATCCGAACCGGTAAAAATCCCTAAAGGAAATTTTGGTCCCTTTGAAGGACAATTGTTAATTGGCGACCAGGGCATGAGCATTATCTCAAGGGTCTTTATGGAAAAAGTTAACGGAGAAGAGCAGGGAGCAGCATTTCTGTTCAGGGCAGGCTTCCGTTCCGGTGTGCTAAGAATGGCCTGGGACCAGGATGGCTCTTTGTTTGTTGGCGAGACCAACCGTGGCTGGGGCTCCGCTGGCGATGCCAACGAAGGCCTCGAACGTCTGGTATACAACAACAAAATACCTTTTGAAATGAAGGCCGTAAGGGCCATGCCCGATGGTTTTGAAATAGAGTTCACCAGCCCGGTCGATCTGAAATCAGCACAGGACATTGCCTCATACAACGTAGAAAGCTTTATCTACAAATACCAGCCGGTATATGGTTCACCACCTGTAAATAAAGAAACATTAAAAATAAAAGGCGTTAAAGTCTCGGCCGACGGTTTAAAGGCCCGGATTGTGGTCAACAACCTCCGCCAGTACTATATCCATACCATTTATGTAAACGGTATCCGCGAAAAGCAAAACTTCTATTCTGTGGTGCATCCTGTAGCATACTATACCTTAAACAACATTCCTTCCGGAGAAAAACTGGCAATCAGTGAGCTCAGTACCAAAAATTCGGCAAATGATCCTGTAGCCAGTGTCGCACCTGCTGCAAAGACAAAAAAAGGAACTGCAGACAGCAAAGCAAAACCCGAAACAGCCGCCAAAAAAACAGTTGAAACAAAAGCTGTGGCCAGTGCCAAGACACCTACCTATAATGAGGTAAAAGGCCTGCTCGCCAGCTATACCTGTCTGGCCTGCCACAACCCTGTAAAAAAGCAGGTCGGACCAGCCTTTGCTGATGTGGCAAAACGAAACTATTCCAATGAAAAGATCCTGCAGCTCATCCATAACCCTAAGCCAGAGAACTGGCCGGGCTATGCCACAGAAATGCCGCCAATGCCCCAGGTTTCCAAAGCAGACGGGCTAAAAATTGCAGCTTATATCAATTCATTAAAATAATTAAAGAATTTGGCATTGTTGTTTACCATATTGGCTTAATCTCCTTATGCAAAACCAAAATCCAATAAATATTTACATTTTAACCATATAATCAATATAAACGACCATGAACACACTCCACAAATACGATTACATCGTATTTCTAGTTTATTTTTTAATAGTATCCAGCTACGGTTTCTGGATCTATTATAAAAAGAAATCAGCTGCTGCCGATTCAAAAGATTATTTTCTTGCCGAGGGTTCGCTCACCTGGTGGGCCATTGGCGCCTCGCTGATTGCCTCAAATATCTCTGCCGAACAGATGATCGGGATGAGTGGCTCCGGATTTAAACTCGGACTGGCCATTTCGGCCTACGAATGGATGGCTGCAGCAACATTGATCATTGTGGCCGTGTTCTTTATGCCGGTTTACCTGAAGAACAAGATCTTTACCATGCCCCAGTTTTTAAGTCAGCGTTACAACGAAAAAGTAGCCATGATCATGGCTGTATTCTGGCTCATGCTGTATATAGTGGTTAACCTGATGTCTATCCTGTACCTCGGTGCACTGGCCATCAGTGGTATATCCGGGTTAAACATCACGGCATGTATCCTTGGCCTGGCAGTTTTTGCCATCATCATTACCCTGGGGGGGATGAAGGTCATCGGCTATACCGATGTGATCCAGGTATTCTTCCTGGTACTGGGCGGTTTGGTAGCCACTTATATTGCCCTCAACCTGATCTCAGGTCAGCAGGGTATCGTAAAAGGCTTTGCCATCCTCACCGATGGGGCCTCCGAGCATTTCCACCTCATCTTTAAAAAGGACGATCCCAATTATATGGACCTTCCGGGACTCAGCGTATTGATTGGTGGTATGTGGATTGCCAACCTGAGCTATTGGGGCTGTAACCAGTACATTACCCAAAGGGCACTGGGTGCATCCCTGCCCGTTGCCAGATCAGGCCTTTTGTTTGCCGCCTTCCTTAAAATGCTGATGCCGGTTATTGTTGTTATCCCAGGTATAGCGGTATATTATATCATTAAAGAGAAAATCCCGGGTATCAGCGGCAGCGATCTGCTTACCTCTTCAGGTGTACAGGATCCCAACAAAGCGTATCCGGCCTTACTGGGCTTATTGCCCATCGGTTTAAAAGGTTTGTCATTTGCCGCCTTAACCGCTGCCATCGTTGCTTCCCTTGCCGGAAAAGCCAACAGCATTGCCACTATATTTACATTAGATATCTATAAAAAAGCCTTCAATACCAATGCTGGGGAAGGTACATTGGTCAACGTAGGGAAAATTACGGTAATCGTATCCATGCTGCTGGCCGTAGTGCTTTCATTAATTGTTGGTGATGCCTTAATGGGCGAGGGTAAACAGGGCTTCCAGTACATTCAGGAATACACAGGTTTTGTGTCTCCGGGTATTTTTGCCATGTTCATCCTGGGCTTTTTCTGGAAAAAGACCACTTCAAACGCAGCCTTATTTGCCACGGTAGGCGGCTTTATTGTTTCCGTGCTCCTTAAGTTCCTGCCGGGATGGGTAGATCTTTCCTTCTTACATGAATACGGATGGGCAGTAGCCAATTCTGCAGGTGTATTTGAAATGCCATTTATGGACAGGATGCTGATCGTATTTGCCGTATGTGTAATCGGTATGTATTTCATCAGTATCTATGAAAACAGAAACGGCATCATCCCTAACGGACTGGAAGTAGATCCGAAAATGTTTCGCGTTTCCACTTCATTTGCAGTAGGGGCATTGATTATTGTGGCCATGCTGGTGGCACTTTATTCTGCCTTCTGGTAAGGTTTTAAAATTAGATAAGCAATATAAATAAAGCGGGCTGTTCAAATGAACAGCCCGCTTTATTTATATACTCCTTTTTGTTTAAGCACTACCTGAAATTTTCTAATGCTCAGAAGCAGCCTGGCATCTTTGCGCTTCTTCAGCGCAATTATGCAGCTGATGAAGAGTCATTAAAAATTTCAAATTAGTACTTAAACACCTTCCCATCTACCATTACTTCCTGCGTTTTCTCATCAAACACTGCTTTCTTACCCGTCCTCACTGCAGCATTCGTCATAATGTTCGCAATAGAATGATAATATCCAGCCTCAACAGGCGCATTGGTCTGCTTTCTGCTCCTCACACATTCCATCCAGTTGCGCATATGTGCAGAGGTCAGCTTATCGCCACCGGTATCGGCCGATGCAGCAACTTTCTCCGTCATGTCACTCAGCTTCAACTCAGGCAACAGGTTTGGCTTCATGTTCATGGCTGCAGCAGCTTTTGCGGTTAAACCACCTTTAGGTGAAACCATATTCGTGTTCAGGTTCAGTTCACCGCCGTTCGAGTAATAGATCTCTGCCGGGTTCTCATCACCATTGTGCATCCTTGAAGTAAATATCACCTGGAAACCATTGTTAGGATCATTCGGCTTACCATAATCAAATACAGCTGTGGTGGTGTCCCAGTTCCTGCGGCCATCTTTCCACTGGTAAATACCCCCGTTGGCCACCACACTTCTTGGGTGCTTCAGGTCGGTAAACCAATGCACAGTATCAATCTGGTGCGACATCCACTGTCCGGGCATACCCGAAGAATACGGCCAGAAAAGACGATACTCCAGATACTTACGCGGATCCCATTCTTCAAAAGGGCGGTTAATCAAAAAGCGCTTCCAGTCGGTATCCTCCTGTTTCAGCATGGCCACAAGCTCTGGTCTGCGCCAGCGTCCCGGCTGGTTCACATTCCAGCTCAGCTCCACCATGGTAATGTCGCCAAACTTGCCATCCTTAATAAAGCGCTCGGCAGCCTTGTAATTGTTGCCGCTCCTCCGCTGAGAACCAATCTGGACAATCTGTTTAGAAGCTTTAACGGCCTTCAATGCCATACGTGCATCTTCCATCGTCTCCGCAAAAGGCTTTTCGCAATACACATCACATTTGTTGTTTACGCCTTCGGCACAGTGGGTAGCATGCTGAAAATCTGCAGTACTCACAATCACCGCATCAATATCCTTTAAACCATACAGTTCATCATTGTTGCGGCAGGCCGTAATGTCATGGCCAAATTTCGATTTCAAATGCTCTACACCCAAACCCCTGCGGTAATTCCAAAGGTCAGAAACCGCTACAATGTCAAAATTCAGTTCTTTGTTGTGGTTTAAAAAAGAGGGAAGGAGGGAACTCTTAAAGCGGTCAGAAAAACCGACCACACCAACCCTTACCCGGTCGTTGGCCCCAATAATATTTCCATAACTCTTCGCGCTCAAACCCATTGTTCCCAAATAAGTTCCTGCCGCGGCTATGGCAGATTGTTTGATAAATTTTCTTCTTGAATCTAACATGATCGCTAATATTTTATAGTTCTTTTAATTTAATACTTCTGAAGGATACACTGTCGCCATGGTCCTGGAGCAGGATATGGCCTTTAGGCGCCATACCAAAATTTTTCCAGTTCTTATATTTGCTTTCTGCAACCAATGCCTCAAACTCGGCCGATCCCCGTACATATTCAAGGATCTTAAATCCGTTTAAATAATATTCAACCTTATTGTTGGGATATACCTTAATTACCCCTTTGTTCCATTCGCCGATTTTCCTTTGTGCATTGGGTATTTTTTTGCTGGTGATCAGGTCATACAAAGAACCCAGTTTACGGTTACCGTTTTTGCCCAGTTTGGCATCCGGATGTCTCTCATCATCCAGTATCTGATACTCCAGCCCAATCGCCGAACCTTTATTGCCTTCAGTAAGGGTAACAAAATACTTAACCCCGCTATTTGCACCTTCAGTAAGTTTAAAATCAAACTTCATTTCAAAAGCACCGTATTGTTTAACCGTTACAATGTCACCGCCATTGGTCGATTCCGCACCGTTGGACTTCAGTACACTCAGCACCCCATCTTTAATCTCCCATCCCTTTTCAGGAAAACCAGGCTTATAGGCACCTTTCCAGCCATTACTGGTCTTACCATCCCATAACAGGCTGTATCCGTTTACTTTTTCGGCAGGCGACAGGTTATTGGGGATCATGTTCACCACAAATATATGGTCTGCTTTTGCAGGCTTCAGGTTTTCTGTCTGGATACGGATGTTCCTCCACCTGATCTGTTTACCCGGCTCATCATTTTTACCAATAGCATGTACCTGCAGGGCAATAAAACCTGAGGAGGTCATATCGTCAACTACATTAGCCGTAGGCACACCATTTACCCAGGTCCTGATCGAATTGCCAATGCATTCGATGTGGTATTTGTTCCATTCCCCCTTTTTAAAAGCTGTTTTACCTGCAGGGTTAATGTCCATCGGATACAGCCAGCCACGACGGGCCTCATCATAAATGCCGCCACTGTAGGCCCTGTCAGAAGGATCTACCTCCATCTGATAACCATGCACCCTGCCTTCTTTATAGTCGGCCTTACTTTCACTCCTGAACTGTATGCCCGAGTTCATGGAATTGTCTACCAGCAATTCTACTTCAAAAATAAAATCACCATAGTTCTTCTCTGTAGCCAGGAAAGAATTGGGCGTATCGCGTACCGTAGTACCTACGATTTCCCCGTTTACAACTTCGTATTTTGCCTTTCCATTTAACTGTTTCCAGCCCTTCAGGTCTTTGCCGTTAAAAAGGTTTTGCCATTTCCCGCCTTGTGCCTGTAAAGTACCTGCGGTGCTGCCAAACAGCAAACCTGTTAAAATTAATAATTGTGAGGTTTTCATTAATGTTTATTGTTCTTGGTTAATTGTTTACGCTGTTAATATTTAAAAGACTTTTGACTGCTGAAATCAACCGCCTGTTTGTCCAGTTCCGCCGCAGTTTGTTGCTGACCAGAGCTAATCAGCACCCGGTACCGGAAAGTAACCGATTCACCCGGTTTCAAAGTCAGGTTCAGACTTTCCTTACCATTGCTAAAAATAGCCTGTCCAAGCGGATTGGCGGCAAACAAGCCATAATCACGGGCATGCCAGTAGGTAGGATAACCCGGGTTCTTAGGGTGGTCAATTATCGTGATCGATACCGGCTGACCGTCTTTCCGGCCATATAGCATACACCATTTACCCCTTGTTCCCCAGGCATCATTTCCTTTTTTCCCTTCACTGGTCAGGTAAGTACCGTTTGCCCCATTTTTGGCAGGCGATATTTTGGTCACAATCCCATTGTTGTCCGTATAGCTCTCTTCTTTATCCGATGGCAGCTCCAGCTCCTTGGTTACCCTTAAACCCAGCATGCCATCTTTAATGTCTTTAAAATATACAGTATCCTGCTGGGCGGTCAGGGTAGTGGTCCGGTCTATTGTCCGTGTACCGGCTGTGCCGCTAAATTCAAAAACAGTGGCTTCTTTCAGCAAAACCCGCTTATCCTGTCTTTCCCAATTGGCCGAATACACTAAATATCCATTATTTTTATTTTCCTGCAGCTTTTCTACCTTCACATTTCTGATCCAGCCATACTTCGATTTTTTGTCTGCAGGGATGTTATAGGAATTGTTCCAGAAATCCAGGCCGTTCACACTCTCGTAGTTCAGCCACAAGCCTACATGATGGGGGTGGTCAGTACGTTCATTGCCACGCTTTTCCAAAGGAAAACCACGCGTTACCGTAAGTCCGCTGGCTGTAATTAAAGGATAAAGAATGGGTTTTTCAAGGTTATCCGGGTATAAAAAACTGGTAAAAGGCTTGCCGTCTACCAACACATCCACTTTTTGATGTGCTGCATCAGCTATAAAGTTCACTTTTTTTGTTTGTGCAATCGAATGTGCGCTAAGTATACAACAACAAACAGCAATCAGGTTCTTCTTCATTATATCTGGTTAAAATTGGTTAGCAAAAGCACAAATAAATAACCCGCACAAGGCTAAGTTCGTAGCTAAATATACCCTTCTTAAAATACAATCAGGTCACAAATCTCGCCCTGTCACTAAAAAAATTACGAAAACGATTGAGTAAATTTCCCAAAATTATCACCAATAAGCCTTATAATTGTCTGTCCAAACCGCTTTTACATGAACCGTAAACATTTCCTCTCTTTCCTGGCCACAGCCGGCGTAACCATGACCACCTTTAAAGCATGGGCCAAGCCAGCTGAACTGGCAAAAGAAATAAAAATACCACCTTATCTGCAGCCCGGTGATACCATTGGCATCACTTCCCCGGCAGGTTATATCACCACCGAACAGGTACAGCCAGCCGTACAGCTGATGGAAAGCTGGGGTTTTAAAGTCCAGATCGGAAATACCATAGGCAAACGCGATTTCAGCCTCGGCGGAACGGATGACGAACGTACGGCCGATTTACAGCAAATGCTGGATGATCCTAATGTAAAGGCCATTATGTGTGCCAGGGGCGGATATGGGGCAGTGAGGATCATTGACCGGATCAACTTTAGCAGGTTTAAGCAACAGCCCAAATGGGTCATCGGTTTTAGCGACATTACCGTGTTCCATTGCCACCTCAACAGGAAGCTCAATATAGCTTCCATACATTCAAAAATGTGCAACAGCTTTCCGTCCGACTGGTCGCTGGCCGAGCCCGTACAAATTGAGACCATTCTTTCGATCAGACAGGTACTCAGCGGACAGGATGTAAAATATACCGCCCCGCCGGTTAGCGGCAACAGGAACGGCAGGGCAGAAGGCAGCCTCATCGGCGGCAACCTCAGCATCATAGAAACACTTGCCGGCAGTGCTTCCGACATTAACACAGATGGTAAAATACTTTTTGTAGAAGATACAGGCGAGTACCTGTACAGCATAGACCGGATGTTCTGGAACCTGAAACGCAGTGGCAAACTCGACAAGCTAAAGGGCCTTATTGTAGGCGGCTTTAAAATTAAGCCTGAAGATCCGGGCGATGAATTTGGCAGAACGGCCTACGAGATCGTCAGCGAAAAAATAAAAGAATATGATTATCCGGTATGTTTTGATTTCCCTGTAGGCCATCAAAAGAATAACTTTGCACTGAAGTGTGGTACAAAACACCTACTGAATGTTGATGCCAATGGAAGTTCACTCGTATCCATCTAACCCTGCAGCCATCAGGCTCTCTGAACTGGCCACACAGATCAGACAGGCCATAGATGGGGTATTCGGCAACCGTACCTTCTGGGTTATTGCCGATATAAGCAGCCATACCTATAAATCCCAAACCAATTACCATTATTTTGAACTGGTAGAGAAAGACAAAGGTTCTGCAAAGATCCTCAGCAAAATAGCCGGCAGGGCCTGGGGAAATGCATCGGTTAACATTTCCAATTTTGAACAGGCAACCGGACAAAAGTTCCAGAACGACATCAATGTGCTGGTACAGGTAGCTGTGCAGTACAACCCGGCATTCGGCCTGCAGTTAAACCTGCTTGATATAGATACCAGCTTTACCCTGGGCCTTTTTGAACAGCAGCGCAAAGAAACCCTGGCCCGCCTGCTCCGGGAAAATCCGGATTTTATACAAAAAGCAGGTGAACAGTATTTCACCCGCAATGGCAGCCTGGCCCTAAACCGGGTACTCCAGCGCATAGCTGTCATTTCTTCGGCCACTTCTGCGGGTTATCAGGATTTTAAACATACACTGGAAAACAATACCTTTGGCTACCGTTTTATAATAGATGATTATTTTACGCCGGTGCAGGGCGAAGCCAATGCCAGACAGTTCCTGGCTAAAATTGTAGAGGTATTCCAGTCGGGCAAACCTTATGATACCCTGGTCATCATCAGGGGCGGAGGGGCACAGACCGACTTTCTCATCTTCGACAATTACGAGCTCAGCCGGGCCATCGCCAAATTCCCTGTACCGGTAATTACAGGTATCGGGCACCAGAAAAATGAGACCATTGCCGATTTAATGGCACATACGGCAACAAAAACGCCCACAAAAGCAGCCGAACTGATCATTGCACACAACAGGGCCTTTGAAGAAAACCTGCTGGGCATGCAAAAAATGATGCTCATTAAAACCTATCAGCTCATCAATTACCATAAGGACCGGCTCGCACAACTCAACCAAACCACCATCAGTACCAGCAGGGGCCTGCTGCATGAGCAGCAGCTCCACATCATCAGCCTCTCGCGGATGGTACTTGGCAACCCCAGGATCATCCTTTCCAACCGGCAAAAAGACCTCAGCAACCTCATCGGCAATATGCAATCCTACAACCGGATGTATTTTGCCAATAAAAGAGGGTATATCGGTCATTTTCAGTCGGTAGTGCGACTCATGAGTCCCCAGAACATCTTAAACAAGGGTTTTGCCATCCTTAAAGTAAAGGGCAAAATCGCCGGCAATGCCGAAGATATTGAGGCAGGCACCGAACTTACCGTACGCCTGGCGGCTACAGAAATTAAAACTACAGTAATTACCAAATCAGCAATAGATGGAAACGACGAATTTAACCTATGAAAGCGCTTATAAAGAGCTGACAGAGATCGCACTGGAAATAGAAACAGAATCGGTATCGGTAGATGTGCTGGCCGAAAAAGTGAAACGGGCCTCAGACCTGATCGGCTTTTGCCAGGGCAAACTGCGCGCTACAGAAACAGAGGTAAACAAGATCATCAAACAAATGGAAAACCCGGCACCTTAACCCGGCACCTTACAGCCAGTTGTTCAGTTTATACCATTTAAGGGTCTGCATTATCCCTTTTTCCAGGTTGAACTCTGGTACATAAGCCAGGTCGGCCTCGGCATTCTTTATGCTGCAGGCCCAGTTAACAGCGGTCAGTTCCGCCATCTTCTCTTTGTTTAAAGTGGGTGTATCTTTACTGCCTGCATAAATAAGGTCCATCACAGCTGCCATAAAGGCTACCAGGGGTACAGGTAAATGGAACTTAAAGGTTTTTTTGTTTAAGGCCTTTTTGGTGTAATTGGCCAGGGCGTATCTGTCATAAATCTCCCCATCAGAAATGTTATAGGCTTTGCGGACCAAAGGAAGCTGCAGGGCTTTTATAATCACCCTGGCCAGGTCTTTTACATACACAAAACTCAGCTGCTGCTCAAAACGGCCAATATGTGGCTCAAGCCCTTTATTGATACTGTCAAACAAAATAAACAGGTCTTTTTCCCTGGGCCCGTAAACGGCTGTAGGCCGGATGGTCACTAAAGGCAAGGTATCAAAGCCTGCCAGGTACTGTTCGGCCAGCAGCTTACTGGCGCCATAATTGGTTACCGGCTGTCCTGCACTGTCGTCCTGGATTTCGTCCGATAGTTCTTTTAGCGGCCCCAGTGCAGCCAAACTGCTTACAAAAACAAATTTCTCTAAACTGATATTGGCCGTACTTGCCGCAATGGCCAGGTTCCTGGTATAACCTGCATTGATCTCCTCATATACCGCTTTGGTCTTGGCCTTGGTGGTACCCGCCGCATGGATGATGTAATGGTATTGCTTTTCTTCCAGCTCTGCTTTCAAAGCCTCCACATCTGTATAATCCAGGTCTGTATACCTGATGTCAAAATCCTTCAGGTGTGCCACATCACTGCTTTTGCGTACAGCCGCATAAACTTCAAGATCTGCTTTTAAAGCTTCTTTAATCAAATGATAACCCACAAATCCGCTCGCACCGGTAATCAATACCTTTTTTTTACTCATATCTCCCTTTCGTAGATCCTGTATTTCTTATAAGGGTCGCCTTTAATGGCAATAATAGCATTGTTCACCAGGTCGTTATGCTCCAGGGTCCAGGAAGCCTCGGCATATTCCATGCCTTTTGCACGGTAAGCCTTAATGATGCGGCCATAAATGCAGGCCTCAATGCCCATTTTACGGTAACCATCAATTACCCCCAGCAGCAAGATCCTGATGCCCTTCACCTTTTTCTTGCCAAAAAGCAATTTAAAGATGCCGGTAGGCAATAACCTGCCTTTTTTAATTTTGATCTGGATCTGGTTCATATCCGGAATAGCGGCACCAAAACCTACCAGCTTGCCATCCTGCTCGGCCACCAGGCAAAAATCAGGGTCCAGCACTAGCTTCAGGTCTTTCGCCTGGTAATCAAACTCTTCGTCATTTAAAGGTACAAAGCCCATGTTCTTGTCCCATGCCTTATTGTAAACCTCGCGCAAAGCAGCAGCTTCCTGTTTAAAATTTTTCAGGTTAATTTTACGGATCACAATGTTACTGCGCTTTAAACGTTCTTCAAGCCGGTCTATCAGCTTTACAGAGCGGTCGTCATAATTATCGCCGTTAAACCGCCATGCAATCAGGTCAACCTGTTTTTTCAGTCCCCAGCCCGCCAATAAGTCGGGATAGTAGCTGGCATTATAAGGCATCATCACCACGGGTGGCGAGTCAAACCCTTCAATCAGTAAACCACAGGACTCATTGGTAGAAAAGTTAACCGGGCCCATGATCTTATTTTTCACCCCTTTATCCTTCAGCCATTTCGCTGCAGTATCCAGTAACATACCGGCCGCTTCCTGGTCATTGATGCAATCAAAAAAACCAAAAAAACCGTCACTGGCATTGTTCATGGTATTGTGGCTGTTGTTTAAGATGGCTGCAATCCTGCCGATCACTTTTTCGCCATCAAAAAGCAAAAAACACTGCAAGGAAGAGTGTTTATGAAAAGGATGGGTAGTTAAAAGGTCGCGCTGCGCAATAAACAGTTCCGGAACATAGTTCGGATCAGCTTTATACAGCTCATGTGGAAAATCTATAAATGTTGCTAACTGTTTCTTGGTGCTAACGGCAACAATTTCTTTCATTGGTTTAAGATTTGGTTTAGAGGGATATGTTTATAAAAAACAAAGGCTTAATCTGTAAATTAAGCCTCTGGTCATTTTTATATAGTTTCCTGGAATGATTTTACCTGCACTTCTTTTGCAGCGGCCGACAATTTTTCTACGGCTTCTTCAATCTGTTCAAAAGTATGTGTAGCCATCAGCGAGAACCTGATCAGCGAAGAATCGGAAGGGACAGCAGGGGATACCACAGGGTTTACAAAAATCCCGTTGTTACTCAGGATATTTGTTACCATAAAGGTTTTGTCATTGTCCCTGATGTAAACCGGAATGATCGGGCTGTCGGTATGACCAATGTCAAAGCCTGCCTCAACCAATAGTTTTTTGGCATAATTGGTATTTGCCCAAAGCTTGTCTATACGCTCCGGCTCCGATTCAATGATGTCCAAAGCAGCAATTACACTGGCTACAGCACCCGGAGGCATACTGGCACTAAACATTAAAGAGCGTGCCCGGTGTTTTACAAATTCTATGGTTTCTTCTGTACCGGCAATAAAACCACCCAGCGAAGCCAGTGACTTGCTAAAAGTACCCATAATCAGGTCAACCTCATCCGTTAAGCCAAAATGTGAAGCCGTACCCGCACCGTTAAAGCCAATCACACCCAGGCTATGGGCATCATCCATCATAATATTGGCGCCATATTCATTGGCTATTTTTACAATTTCCGGCAGGTTTACCAGGTCGCCCTCCATGCTGAAAATACCATCCGCAACAATCAGCTTGGCTGCGTCTTCAGGTAAACGGCTCAGTTTCTTGCGCAGGTCGTCCATATCGTTGTGGGCATATTTGATAGACCTCGAAAAGGATAAACGACTGCCGTCAATGATCGAGGCATGGTCATATTCATCCAAAATCAGGTAATCATTTCTATCCAGTAAACAGGAGATCACACCCAGGTTTACCTGAAAACCTGTACTGAACAATACAGCGGCTTCCTTGCCCACATAAGCAGCAAGCCTTTTTTCCAGTTCAATATGGATATCCAGTGTCCCGTTTAAAAACCTCGAACCCGCACATCCGGTACCATACTTGTCTATTGCAGCTTTAGAGGCTTCTTTAATCTTAGGGTGATTAGTTAAACCGAGATAGGAATTAGAGCCAAACATCAGCACCTTCTTCCCATCTATCACCACTTCTGTATCCTGGCCTGATTCTATTGCACGGAAATAAGGATATAGACCCTTTTCCTTAATTGCGTTAGCGTCTTTAAAAGCTGCTATCCTATCGTATAATTTTTTGCGCATGCTGGTACTTGTATGTTTAGATCACAGAACTTTTTAGTTGATATTGTTTTGTTATGTAACATGAGGAATTATCTGTCCTGTATTTAATAAATACCCCATCATTTTTTATCTGACTAAATTAACAATTTTGTCAATTTGTAAAACTTCCCAAAGCTAAGATCATAAACACAGAAAACAAAACTTGAAGTCAACCAAGTTTCAATATATTACTTTTTAAAATAAAATTTACAATTTTCTTATAATTAAATTCAAATCTGCCTCGTGTTAATAGCCTAAAAATACAAACTTTTACACAATGACACCCAAAATGCCTGCCACATTTTTTTAACACCCTGATATTTACTTAAAATAATTTCTCATCCCAGTACCAAACCAGCCAAACAAAATCTGTAATTAATTGTTGATACCGCAACAATTATACTTATAACTGACACTTACATTGAATTTTAAGCGAAAAAATGCTTATTTTTGTACAAATTTTTAAACATTAATGAAGATATTTATTACAGGCCTTCCTTTAGAAGTAGGGGAAGATGAATTAACAGCCGTATTTGGTGATTTCGGTCAAGTAAAATCACTTAGGATAATCAAAGATCGTGAGACTGGTCAAAGTCGTGGTTTTGGTTTTGTGGAAATGCCTGTTGAAGAAGAGGCAAAAGAAGCAATCAAACGCATGAACGGCGGCGATTACAACGGTAACCGCATCAAAGTTGCTGAAGCACAGGAAAAACCAAATACTGGTGGTGCTGCAGGTGGTGGCTTCAGACGCAACAACCGTACAGAAAAAAGCTATTAAGCTTTTTAACAACAGATTTCTATAGTATCCATCTATATCAAACAGCAGTTATAACCTGGTTGTAACTGCTGTTTTTAGTTATAGTTTTTATAGCTTTGACCAAAATCACAAAAGAAGAGGTCACAATGCTAAAAAAACAACCCTGGTTTCATCTCCTGTTTGTTGTTGTCTTTATCCTGCAGCTCCTGTCAGTATGGAACAGCGCAACTGCACTTGCCGCTTTCAGCAAACCCCTTATTGTCATCTCCCTGCTCATCATGCTCAGTGTCAGCACCCGCTTAAAGGGCCGCTTTCACAAACGGATATTTACCGGCTTGGTTTTTGCCCTGGCAGGCGATGTATTGCTGATGTATGCGGCAGGCAATGAAAAATTTTTTATATGGGGACTGGCCGCATTTCTGCTCTGTCACCTCTTTTATATCCGTGCTTTTTATCTCGATTTTAAATCTGCCCCCGAACTGGACAAAAAAGGGGCAAGGATAGCTATTTTTTGCTGCGCAATACTGGCCATCAGCTTTTATTTTTACCTCAGGCCGCAGCTCGGCATCATGAAACTCCCGGTCATGGTCTATATCCTGGTCATCAGCATGATGATGATGATGGCCTGTTTCCGCAACCAGCGGGTAAACAGCAGCAGCTTTAAGCTCATCCTTTTCGGCGCGCTGTTTTTCGTGTTTTCTGATGGTATTTTAGCGTATAACAAATTTGTAAGCCCCATCAGCCATTCCGGAGTATGGATCATGGCCAGCTATATGATTGCCCAGTACCTCATCACCATGGGTGCCGTGGAACGCACACTGCTGCACAATCAGCCCATACCGGAAGCTTAGTTTTTCTCCTTATCCAGAATGGTAAAAGTCTGCACCAGCCTTTCCCCGTTTTCATCTACCAGGGTCAGGGTATGTTTTCCGGGCGCCGGACTCACCGCCAGCTGGTGATAGTTTTTTGTAGTGGCCACATATGCTCCGTCTATATGCCAGTAAATCTTTATGTCCGCATCCCGGTGGGTCGCATTCAGCACCACTTTACCGCGGCTCCCATCCAGCTCCAGTGGCACATAAATGCTGGCATTGTTCTTCGGATAGATCATCTCCATCACATAATTGCTGCCCACATCCCCGCAACCCGGCTTAAAGGGGGGCAGCACTTTATAATCGCTGTTCTTGATCTTATAATAGTATTCCATTGCCGGTGGCAATATAAACCAGGCCCTGTGTTGCATCTCAGCAGGTGCTTCACAGGCATCTGTTACCCTGTAGGTACCTGTCCTGTCCAGGTGTACCAGCTTATGGTAGGGGCAAAGCACTGTTTTTTCTCCCGCCGGGGAAACCAGTTCTTCCAGTACATCCCCACAATATTCGCCGGCCTTATAACCGCTTTGCCGGCATACACGCATCTTTTTTAATTTGTTTTTAGGTGTCCGGAACCATTTTCCTGCCGGCAGCTGCTTAAAAATATCAAACAGTACCGGTGCTGCCGCATCAATCCCTGTAAGGCCCGGGCGGCCTTCACCATCGGCATTGCCCACCCATACACACACCACATAATCCGGGTTTAGCCCAACCGCCCAGGCATCCCTGAAACCAAAACTTGTCCCGGTTTTCCAGGCCAGCCGCTGCGAAGACGAAAACTGTTCCCACAAACCTTCTTCACCAGGGCGCATCAGTTCTTCCATGGCATTAAAGGCATTCCAGACCGAACCATGGTCGAACACCGAGTTTACCTGCGTTTCATCACCATCATACCGCGTATCCCGCCTGGCATTTATATAAAGCGGTTCATCGTAATCATGGGGGTTATACCGGCCTTTATAATCGTTAAAATGATTTAAGGTACGGGCCATGCCCATATATGTCCTGGCCAGGTCCCACATCGTTACCTCACTGCCCCCCAGGATCAGCGAAAGGCCATAATGGTCGGCCGGCCGGTTCAAGGTACTGAAACCCAGTTTTTTCAGCTTATCGTAAAAACGCTGGTATTTATAGGTCTGCAGCATTTTCACCGCAGGGATATTTAAGGAACGGCTCAGGGCCCTGTCGGCCGGAATAGCTCCGTCATAACCCAAATCGTAATTCTGGGGCGAATAGCCCCCAATCTGGGTGGGAACATCCGGTATCAGGGTACGCGGTAAAATGAACCCATCGTTCAGCATACTGGCATACAGCAGGGGTTTTAAGGTGCTACCCGGACTCCTTGCCGCCCTGATCATGTCCACATGGCTTTCCAGTTCCTTATTTTCAGGCTGATAGATATTCCCCACATAACTCAGTACGGTACCTTTTTTCACATCCAGCACCAGGGCAGCAATGTTATTGATGTCGTTGGCCCGGTAACGGTTGTTGTAGCGCTTAAGCAGGGCGTTTAACTTCAGCTGCAAATCGTAATCCAGCGTAGAGCTGATCCTTGTTCCTTTATTTTTTAAGGATGCCTGCTCGCTTTTAAAGCGGTTCAGCAGGTGAGGGGCATATTGCGGCAGGGCCTGTGGCTTACCAGGAATAGGCTCCAGCTTGGATAAATTGGCCGTAGCCTGGTCTATGGTCCCCAATACAGCCAGCTTATCCAGCAGATCGTTCCGTTTTTTGATGAGCCTGGCCGAATTTTTACCGGGATGGACCAGCGCGGGGCTGTTTGGCAATACGGCCAGCGTAGCCATTTCACCCCATGACAAAGCCTCCGGCCCACGCCCAAAGTAACGCCATGAAGCCGCTTCCAGCCCTACAACATTGCTCCCAAAGGGTGCATTGGCCGCATATAGTTTTAAAATGTCATTTTTAGAATGTCCCAGTTCCAGTCTCAGGGCCAGCACCATTTCAATCAGCTTCTGGCCTATGGTACGGCTTTCCCGCCGCGACAGGCGGATCACCTGCATAGTCAGCGTACTGCCTCCACTTACCACAGTACGGGCCTTAAAATTCTGGCGCATGGCCCTGCCCATCGCTAAAATATCGATCCCCGGATGCTGATAAAAACGCTTGTCCTCAAAAGCGACAATACATTGTGCAAACTTCTCCGGAACACTATCCGCTACCGGAAAACGCCATTGTCCGTCCCTGGCAATAGCTGCACTCAGCAATTCCCCGTTCGAAGCTTCCAGCACATAGGAGCTGGGCGACCGGAACAGCTTTGAAGGCAGCGACAACAGAAATACCAGCAGCAGTGCCAGGCAGCATACATCTGTAAAAAGGATGGTTTTTTGTTCCTTTAATAACATTCCATTTTTTCAAAACACACAGGTAACAATTTCCCGCAACAATTGATCTCTAATAAATCAATCGTCATGGAAAAAATTGTTACCTTCTTAAAATTATCAGCTGGCTTTATCAAATACCTCTTAATCAATGTATGGCCAAGATTATAGTCCTTATTTAATCACCTGCACCCATTTGCCTGCCTCAGTTGCGCTGATGCTGTTGTTGTACATGGCCTCACATTGTACGGCCGATAAATAATAGCGGCCTATATAAGACGCATTTAACAGCACCTTATAGGTTACAGCCTCATTTTCCCTCAGGTTAAAATAGGTAAATACCCGGTCGTCCCTGATGTCCCTGTACGTATAAGGAGAGGCTGCAAGGATACTTTCGTTGTCGTTAACCCTGGTATTGATGATCTCCCAGCCCGAAGGGAAGATCTGTGTCAGTGCCATCTGTTCGTAATAACCCATTTTACCCGGGTTCTTAACCACCACTTCTGCATAAAAATCAGTTCCCTGTTTCAATACGGAAGGGTCCAGCGCTTTACCATTTAACAGCTTATAGCTCACGCTCATGTCCAGCATATCCGGATTGTTGGGCAGAAAATCATTTTGCCCCGCTGCCGGCTGTCCTTCCAGTACCAGGCGCACAAACAGTACCCTGCTGCCCGAATTGCTGATGCTTACGCCATTGCCGCCTTTAAAACTCAGCGCCGTACTGTTCAGGAACTGGTTTGAATTTACATTGCCCTTTTTACCATCAATGGTATAGCTGAACTGCAGGTTATTAGCTGCCGAATTTGCCCCGCAAAATTTAGCAATGGCCAGCAGACTGTATGCCGTGGTCTGCGTGCTGTACCAGTCGTCTTTACCCATTTTTACGGCTAGCGACTGTACCAGCCGTCCTGCTTCAGCCTTGCGGCCCAGTAAGGTCAGGGTCTCCAGGATCATGGCCTCATCCCTGATGTCCGATCCGTAGGTACCACCAAGCTGGTTGTAAGGCTTAACTTCTATCGCTAATCCTTTGATCAGGTTATTTGCTGCATCCGACTGACCTGCAAGCTTATAAGCTGCTGCCAAACGCCATTTGGCGCTTACCGACAAATATTGAAAGGCCCTTAAGCGGTTCATGGCAGCCATATCCGGCCTTTTGGCCAAAGCCAGTACATATAAACGATAGGACTGTGAAAGGTCACCTCCATAAAAATTGGTACTGTTGGGCGACCAGTTGGCGGCCTTTGTTTTCAAATAGCGCAACAGCTCATCCAGCATCCCCACAGGTGTGGTATAACCTGCATTTTGCGCTTCTACCAGGAAATGCCCTGCATAATTGCTGCCCCATTCGTCGGCAGTGCTGGCACCAGGCCAGTAGCCCAGTCCCCCTTCAGTAGTCTGAAAGCTGCGCAACCTTGCAATACCAGCCTTCAGGTTCCTGTCGGTACCGGCTTTCTGCTGTTCCGTTAACGGGCTCAGTTTACTCAAAAACAACTGCGGAAATACTCCGGAAGTGGTTTGCTCTACACAGCCATGCGGATATTGCATCAGATAGCTTAATCGTTTTTTAAGATTGATGGGAGGGATGGAAGATACTTCCACACTGCCCGAATTGGTACCTGCCATACCTATAGGTACATATTGGGTACCCCAGTTGCGGCCGGGTTCTATTACGGCCGACAGCACATTGGTAACAAAAGGGTTAGGGTTACGGATATCCAGCTCTACATCATAAGCGGTTTTTTCTGTACCATTTGGCGTAACGCTCTGAGCTACCAGCCGTATTTTAGCGATGCCGGTCATTTCCGGGGCCTTCACCTCAAAATAGGCCATTTGTTCGCCCGGTTGCTTAAAGCTCATCTCTATGGTCCTTAGCCCCTGTACCTGCAAATTCTGGGGCTGCAGTTGCAGGGTTACCTTTTTAAGGTTGGCTTCAGTTGCAAATACCGTGGCCGGAAGCGTAAAGCTTTCGCCAGGGCCTATCACTCTTGGTACTGTAGCCAGCAGCATGAGCGGCTTTTTCACCTGCACACTTTTTTCGGCCTTGCCATAGGCACCATCCTGGCCGGCAACTACCATGGCCCTTACTGCGCCAATGTATTGTGGCAGTTTAAATTTATGCGTTTGCGAAGCGCCTTTGCCCAAAGCAAAAGGCCCCATGTATTTTACTACCGGCACAAACCTGTTGGCCTTGGCCGGGTTCAGGTTTTTATTGATGCTGCCATCCCCGCCAATACTCAGGATGCGTTCCAGATTGCCACCCCAGGCACCCAAAACATAGTCAAACAGGTCCCATGTTTTTACACCCAGGCCTTCACGGGCATAAAATACGCCATGCGGATCCGGCGTTTTAAACCTGGTCAGGTCAAGCAAACCTTCATCTACAATGGCAATGGTATAGGTCATGGCCTTGCCATTCTGCTCGCTTACTGTAATGCTGCTTTCGGTTTCGGGTCTTATTTTATCGGCCATCCTGATTACCGGTTTCAGTATGGTCTGCGGGTCTTCCACCAGCAGGGGAATGGCCCCGTACATCCTGATCGGCAAATCGTTTACCGTTTGTGCATGCGGCTGTAACAGCGTTACATTGGCAAATACATTAGGTGCCATTTCCTTTTCGGCTTTAAACTTAAACTGCGTTTGCCCGGCTTTGGTATCCGTCCAGAAAGTCTTTAATACCTTGCTACCGTTTTCTATCGAGATCAGGGCCCTGCCACCGGCACCCGAAGGGATGGTCAGCACCACTTCTTCGCCTACATTAAACTTCGTTTTATTGGCCGTAAAAGAAAGCATGGAAGCCTCGGTAGGGTTGTTGCCCTGTTCGCGCTGGGCCCAGCCCGGCCAGTCGATATACACCGATTTACCTGTAACATGTCCGCCATTTACATCCCGTACCAGCACCAGGTAACGGCCCCATTCCGGTTCATCGATCCTGATTTTCCAGCTGCCTTTACCGTCCTGCAGTGTAATGTTTTCCTTTTTGACCAGTTTGTTATAAGAATTCTGGGTAAAATTGGCGAAGGAGTTCTCGTTGTCCTGTTCCCACCACCAGCGCCATTGCACTTTATACAATTCTACGTCTACCGTTTTACCGCCCTGTACCAGTTTCCCGTTCCGGTCTACATTCACAATGTCAATCTTATGATCCTGGCCGGTCAGCAGCATGCCACTCATTTTATCGCCCTCAGGCGTTTTGATGCCATAATAATTGCTGTATACATGATAGGGGATGCTGAAATTGTCGATACTGAAATTACCGCCTGCCTCAAATACCTTGGTGGTAAAATTGGCCTTCAGCATACCCGGAGCTGTATTGTTCTCGTTTAAATTGGTATTTACCGTAGCTGTTCCGGTTTCGCTTAAGGTACCTTCAAATATGGTTTTGACCTGCGACTGGAACACAACCGTCGGGTTGTCAAAAGTATAGGCTTCAAAGCCCTTAAAGGTAGTCTGCATGGTATTCAGGTTCACATCCACCTTGGCTTTCAGGTGCTTGCCCGGCGCACCAAACAGCCAGTTGGCCGAAAGGGTAGCGGTAGAAGGCCCGCCAGAACCCAGATAGGTACGGTTGCCAATGTCGAAACTGATCTTCAGACGGTTTGGCATTACCGTTTCAATCTTAATGGTTTTAGAAAAGGTCGCACCACCGGCCTTCACTTTGGCCAGCCAGTTTCCTGTGGGTGCCGTGCTTTCTGTAGCCGTCCTGAATGCATAAAACCCGTTTAAAGGCTTGCCATTGATCATCCTTTTGATCAGCTGTCCCTGAGGGTTATACAGTTCAAAAGTAACCGGATAGCCACCCGGCAGCTTTTTGAGCTTGTCTTCCAGTACAAAGGACAGGAATACAGAATCTCCGGGACGCCAAACCCCGCGTTCACCATAAATAAAGCCTTTAAGACCGTTCTGCACCACATCACCACCTACATCAAACCTGCTCAGTGGCAGCGAATTTCCATCATCCAGCTTCAGGTAACCCCGCTCATCACCATTTTTGGCCACCAGTAAAAAGGGCTTTCTTTTCAGGTCAAACGAAGCCATACCGTCCCCATCCGTTTTTACGGTGTGGATCAGCTGGCGCTGGTAATCCAGCAGTTCCAGGGTTACCCCGCTCAAAGTTTTGGCCGTCAGCAGGTCAGTCGCTATGATCAGCATGCTGTTGTCATTTCCACGTTTCGCTATCAGGCCAATGTTCGAGGCCATTAAATTCCGGCTTGCCCAGCGTTCATTGGTATAATAGGATGGGGTGCAAGGGTTATCGCGGTCTTCCCAGCGGTAATTGTTCGGATAATAGCTGTTATAGCGCTCCCAGAACTCATCATCCTCATCAATTTTCTCGCCATAGCGCTCATAATCCCCATCAGCAGCCCCAGCTTCGGCCTCTGCACATTTATACACATTGTAGGCCTGCCTGAAACCAATGGTAATGCGGTACATGGCACCTGGTTCTGTACGGATGACCTTATCCAGGTCTAAGGTAAAACGATGTTTTTTATGCAGGTCAAGCGCTTTATCTTCATCCAGCCGTATGGTTTTCTGCACCACCGGTTTACCCACACGGCGCAGCTCGCCGCCATCTTTATAATTATTGGTCTGAAAAAACTGCGGGATATTGTTCTCATAGATCTTGATCACTGTCACATCCACAGCTTTCAGGTTTACCGCTTCAAAAGGCAATACCAGCTTTCCCGAATTCGGGATAATGGTGCCACTGCCCGCAATCACTACCGAAGGCAGCTTGTTTTCAAATACGATGTTTGCTGTTTTGCCGGCCTGTAATTTTTTACCGTTGATGTTCTCTACACCTTCATTAACGGCAACAGAAA
Source organism: Pedobacter heparinus DSM 2366 (assembly GCF_000023825.1). Classification (NCBI taxonomy): domain Bacteria; kingdom Pseudomonadati; phylum Bacteroidota; class Sphingobacteriia; order Sphingobacteriales; family Sphingobacteriaceae; genus Pedobacter; species Pedobacter heparinus. The sequence goes on along the minus strand of NC_013061.1, from coordinate 2,516,998 downwards.
AGTTGCCCTCCAGCGTAGTAGGAGAATAGATCTTAACCTGGCTGCCATCTATCGTGAATCGGAGGTCCGACTGTCCGGCCAGCGAGATCAGTCCGTTCAGGTCCTGGCCCACACCTACAGGCTCCGAAAACTGTACCAGTGCAAAGTCTTCCAGGTCCTGCACCGCCCGGATGTCCAATACCTTAAACACTCCATTAGCAGGCACTAAAACCGTTTCTTCCCCCTTGCTTTCGGCACCAATAGGGCTGCCCGACCATTTCAATACCAGCTTATTTTCAGCACCGGTCTTTTTAATGCTGTCTACCGTAAATACGGAAGTGTTTTTTGCCGGGTTATGCTGCCATTTTACTTTAAGTGATGGTGTAAATTCGACCGACAAAGCCTTTTCAATCAGCTTGGTATCTTCCTGATCGGAAGTACTGATCTCACCGCTCAGCTTCATGTAGTCCAGCGAAGTATTGTTCTGCGACACCAGTCCGTTCTGTACCAGGTTCATGCCCGGCTTGATTACCCTGAAATCAAATTCAAATTCTTCAAGGCCTTTTTCGGTATCCATCAGCTTTTCCAGTTTAAAGGTAGCTTCATAAGTTTCACCCGGCTTAAGGCTCTCCTCAGGCCTGAATTCCAGGGTCTGCGCATCAATCCAGTAAGTTTTACCCTTAATGCCCGGAGAAAAGCTGAACAGCTCCCGGCTATCTGCCACACCAATATCAGCCATGGTTTTCACCTGGTTGGCCAGGTGTACCCTGATGAAGCTCTTTTTAGAGACTGTACCCGAAGTATAGGCTTCTATGTATTTGGAATATTGCTGGTTATAATCTTTGGGTCTTTCCTTTTTAAAAAAGAAAACAGAACCTATACCAAGCAGTACAAGCGCAACAGCGCCAATAAGGAAGTATTTTTTATTCTTCTTCATGCACGAATGTTTAACAATAAGATGTGTAGGAAAAATAACAAAAAGGTTTGGCTTTAAAGCACAATTGTTATCAACAGACCTTTATTTGATCATTACACCTGGCATGTTGACCAGGGGAACGTGGATCAGGTTTTCATCTACAATACTTTCCGGAAGGAAGATGAATTTCTTATCGTAAATCACGCCATCTATGTAATAGCTGAGCCAGTATTCGTTGGTAAGGCCAAAAACCTCAGGGTCTATGGCTTCTACGCCAGAAAAAGATTTGGCTTTCAGGTCGCCAATAAAATGGCGCAAAACGGAGGTTTTTACCATTTTACCATCTTTTTCGCCATAACCTTTAGAGCTGATCAGCACATTATCCAGTGCCACATCCTTCAGGTTTACAATATATACTGTCCAGTTTTTCACTTCTGGTGTTTCACCGATCAGCACTACGGCCATCGCCACATCTTCAACTATATTTTCAGGAAGATCTTTCTTCATAGGTTATGCGTCTTGTGTGCCCAGGCTTACTTCTTTGCTACTGCTTTCTTTTTTGCAGGTGCTTTCTTCGCAGCTCCCGTTTTTTTTGCAGCGGCTTTCTTTTTAGGTTCAAATGCATTTGGCACCTGCTCTACAATCAGCTTCTTCACTTCATCCAAAGCAATTGATGCCAGTTCCTCAGGGGTATACTTATCATTCGTGGCCGGGTTTTTACGCAATTTCAGCATTTCCTTGCCAAAACGGATAAAGGGTCCCCATCTGCCATTTTCGATCGCGATCTTTTCGGCAGGCCATTGCTGGATAAACCTGTTGGCCTCTTTTTCGATCTTTTTACCGATCAGCTCCTCAATATCCTGCTGCGAAAGCCTGTCGAAATTATAGGCCTTTGGCACATTGATAAACAGGTCGTTCCATTTGATAAAAGGCCCAAACCTGCCTGTACCCTTGGTAACCGGCATGCCCTGGTAATGTGCCACCGGTGCATCGGCCGTAATTTTCTCGCCAATGATCTCTATGGCACGCGCCTGGTCTATCGACAATGGGTCTTCGTTCTTTGGTACAGAAATAAAGGCATCGCCCCATTTCACATAAGGCCCAAAACGGCCAACTCCAACAGAAACTTCTTTACCCTGATAATCTTCTAAAGAAAAAGGAAGTTTAAACTGCTCTAAAGCCTCTTCCAGTGTAACTGTACCTACCGATTGCGATTTGGACAAACTGGCATAACGTGGTTTTTCTTCATCGTCATTTTCACCGATCTGTACCAGCGGGCCAAAGCGGCCAACCTTGGTGTAAACATTTTTACCAGTTGCCGGGTCCAGTCCCAGCAAGCGCTCTCCATTGGCCCTGTCGGCCGTTTCCAGCGTATTTTCTACTTCCAGGTGAAAGGGCGTATAAAAGGAGTGGAGCATTTTTGTCCATTCCTGCAGGCCCTGCGCAATCTCGTCAAACTCCTTCTCTACATTCGCTGTAAAGTTAAAATCAACAATACCTTTAAAATGTTCTACAAGGAAATCGTTCACCACCTCGCCAATGTCCGTAGGGAAGAGCTTGCCTTTTTCAGCACCCGTAATTTCTGTTTTTGTCTTTTTGGTTACCGAACCATTGCTCAGTTCTATGGCTGCAAAGCTACGCTGGCGGCCATCACGGTCTTCCTTAACCACATATCCGCGGTTCTGGATGGTAGAGATGGTTGGCGCATAAGTAGAAGGCCTGCCTATACCCAGCTCTTCCAGCTTCTTAACCAATGAAGCCTCTGTATATCTTGCCGGCGGTCTCGAAAACCTTTCCGTTGCATTCATCACTTTTAAAGTCAGCGCCTGTCCCCTTGAAAGTGCTGGAAGCATATTGTTGCCCTCCGAATCTTCCGCATCCTCTTCATCCGAAGATTCCAGGTATACTTTTAAAAAGCCATCAAATTTCAACACTTCACCTTCTGCAATCAGCTGTTCCTTACGGGTGCTGATACCGATCTGTGCGGTAGTTTTTTCAAACAGCGCTTCACTCATCTGTGAGGCAATGGCTCTTTTCCAGATCAGCTCATACAGGCGTTGCTCCGAACTGTCGCCCGGCACGGTATGCTGGTTGAAATAAGTAGGGCGGATGGCCTCGTGTGCCTCCTGTGCACCAGCAGATTTTGTTTTATAAGTTCTTGGCTGATGGTATTTATCGCCCCAGGCCGACCTGATTTCGCTGGCCGCAGCCTGTAAAGCGGTTTCCGACAAATTCACCGAATCTGTCCTCATATAGGTTATTCTTCCACTTTCGTATAGCCTTTGAGCAATCTGCATCGTCCTGCTTACCGAATAGCCCAGCTTCCGCGAAGCTTCCTGCTGTAGGGTAGAGGTGGTGAAAGGCGCTGCAGGATTACGTTTGGCGGGCTTTGTTTCCAGGCTGTCGACCGAAAAACCGGCCCCTGCACAATCGTTCAAAAACTTTTCTGCATCAGCTTCTTTTTCAAAACGCTGTGGCAGCTCTGCTTTAACCAGCTCTTTTCCATTACCGGTAACAAATTCGGCAGTAATTTTAAATGCTGCAGCAGCATTGAATTTATTGACTTCACGTTCCCTGTCGACAATGAGGCGAACGGCGACAGACTGTACACGCCCGGCCGACAAAGAAGGCTTAATTTTTTTCCATAATACCGGCGAAAGTTCAAAACCTACCAGCCTGTCCAGCACCCTGCGAGCCTGCTGGGCATTAACCAGGTTGTAATCTATGCTGCGCGGGGTTTCTATTGCTTTTAATATGGCGGGCTTGGTGATCTCATGAAAAACAATCCTTTTGGTCTTATTTTCCTTCAGTCCCAGGGTTTCATACAAATGCCAGGATATGGCTTCTCCTTCGCGGTCCTCATCGGATGCGAGCCATACCATTTCTGCGTCTTTGGCCAATTTCTTAAGTTCTGCAACCACCTGCTTCTTATCGGACGGCACTTCATAGGTCTGGGCAAAATTATTGGCAGTATCAATCGCCATATCCCCTTTAACCAAATCACGGATGTGCCCGTAACTCGATTTAACTAAAAAATCCTTACCTAAATACCCTTCGATGGTTTTTGCTTTTGCAGGTGACTCTACTATTAATAAATTTTTCGCCATTCAGACCGTTTTTCTGCAAATAAAGCTATAAATACCGCTAATATCAAAATCGAAGCTAAAATTTATGATAAAATAATTCAGGACGAATCAATTTCGCCCGCCATTTCTAACAATTTACCTGGCAGAATTACACGGCCGGTGTACATTAGCAATAGGACAGGATTATTAATTAATATATTCTTTTATTCAAACAAAATTTCTTATCTTAAGTTAATAAGCTTAGCCAAAGCTTTGCGTGTGTTTCGTCTGCGTTTCAATATCGCTTTAGATGCGTTCGTACTGCACCCACAGTGAGGCCACAGTCAGCCCACAGTGAGCCCACGTTTTTTCTGAAAAAAGGTGGGCTTAGCCTGGGTTAACTGTAAATTAACAATAGGAGCAGCACAAATGCATGTAAAACCAGGCATGTGCACTCCTGAACTTATTTATAACTTAAAAAAACTGAAATGGGAAAATTTGATGGAAAACAAATCATTGGCCTGATCGGCAACCTGGTCTTTAAAAAAGGCCGAAATGGGATCACAATTGTACAAAAAGGGCCACACCCGGGTAAGCAAACCGAGGCTTCAAAAACCACAGCAAACATATTTGCCAAAGCCAGTACCTTATCTAAGGCCATCCGGACCGATCTGTCTTTGTTGTTTGGTGGTTTTTACGACGGTGCTATGGTTAACCGCCTCACTAAACAGAACCGAGAAATACTGGAACAGTGTTACAACAAAGCTACAAAACAATATACTTTTAATGAAGACAGTTTTTCGAGGCTTGCAGGTTTTGAATTTAATGCCAAATCACCCCTGGCCAAAAGCCTCTGGGTAGAACCGCAGCTTACTTTAGCCGGCAACCAGCTCAGCCTAAGCCTTCCGGCAATGGAAATCAATGAACAACTTAAATTCCCCGCAGCCTGCAACTTCTGCGAAATTACAGTAGCCCTGGCCTTTTATAATCTGGAACAGGGCGTACATAAGTCGAGGGTTTTTCAGGTGCTGGAAGTAAATACAGACCAGCCGCAGGTACCTGCGCACAATTTTACCTTCGAAGTTCCTGATGGCTGCTTATGTGTGATGGGGATGAAACTGGGATATTCCACTTTAAAAGACAACATTAGCGTGATTAAGAACAACAAAGAATTTAACCCGGCCGGCTTATGCGGAGCCATAATTACGCCTGGTGAATTTATCCGCAGCCCGGGCGTCATTGTGCCTCATGGTAAGCTGGCCTCAGTATGGAGAGATGTAGATAAATTAAAATTATAGTTTAATTCTATTTATCTTCGTATATAATTAAAATATACAATTATGAACTTATTACTAATAATACTGAACCTCTTTTTTACGCCTCCGGCCAAAAGTGTATACGATTTTTCTTTTAAGACCATTGATGGCAAGGAAGTAAAACTTTCGAAATTTAAGGGTAAAAAGATCCTTATTGTAAACACAGCTTCAAAATGTGGGTATACCCCGCAATATGAGGACCTGGAAAAGCTGCACAAGCAATACGGCAACAAAGTGGTGCTGATCGGTTTCCCGGCAGGCAATTTTGGTGGACAGGAACTGGCTACCAATAGCGAGATCAAGGAGTTTTGTACCGGAAAGTACAATGTCGACTTTTTGCTGGCTGAAAAGAGCAGTGTAAAAGGAAATGACATTACACCTTTGTTTAAGTACCTTACAACAGCTGAAAACCCTGATTTTACAGGCGATATCAACTGGAACTTTGAAAAATTCCTGATCAATGAAAAGGGGCAGCTGGTACACCGTTTCCGTTCTAAAGTGAAACCACTGGATGAAAATATTACCAAAAACCTGTAAACATTACACCTGGCATTTCACTGCTCATTTCGTTTTACTGCTGGGCTTAAGCCTGGCTTCCTGCTCTTCCGGTTATAAACTGGTAAAGGCCAACCGCGCTGATTATGCGATTGACAAAGCCGTTTTGCCCGATAGTAGCGTTATTAAAACCTACCAGCCCTATAAGCAGCAGCTGGATGATGAGATGAACCAGGTTCTGGGCTATTCGGAAATGGCCATGACCAAAAACAATGACCAGCCGGAAACGGTACTGGGTAATTTTTTCTCGGACGCAGTGATGCAGCAGGCTTTAAAATATGACCCCTCAATTGATTTTTCTATGCCTTCAACAAAAGGGGGTATAAGGGTAGATTTACCCAAAGGTGCCATTAAGTTATCAAATATGTTTGAACTGATGCCTTTTGAAAATGAACTGGTAGCCTTTACTTTAAAAGGTACAGATGTGCAGCAACTGATCAACTTTATTGCCGCTACAAACGGACAGCCAGTTGCAGGTATACGCCTGAAAATAGCAGACAAAAAGCCTGTAGAGGTATTTATTCAGGGAAAAGCCTTTGATCCGGAAAAAACTTACCGGGTGCTGACCTCTGATTACATTGCTGGTGGTGGCGACAATGCCCTGGGATTTAAAAACCCGCTGGAGAAAAAAGTATTGGGGCTGAAGGTGAGGGATGCCCTGATCAATTATGTGAAGGAACAAGGTGCCGCAGGCAAAACAATTAATGCGAAACTGGATGGAAGAATTACTAAAGATTAACCGCAGGAATTTTATCAGGACTGCTGGAGTGGCTGCCACCACTTTTGCGTTAAATTTTAAGGCCTATGATGCTTTTGCAGCAGGGGACCTGGTTAAGCTGTGCATTTTACATACCAACGATGTACACAGCCGGATAGAGCCTTTTCCGATGGATGGTTCGCGGAACCAGGGTTTAGGGGGCACAGCAAGACGTGCTGGCCTGATCAGTAGCATAAGGGCAAAGGAAAAAAATGTGCTGTTGCTGGATGCCGGTGATATTTTTCAGGGCACACCTTATTTTAACAAATTTGGCGGGGAACTGGAAATGAAACTGATGACCGCCATGGGCTATGATGCTGCTACAATGGGCAACCACGATTTTGACAACGGACTGGCGGGCTTTCATAAGCAATTGCCCCATGCTAATTTTCCAATATTGTGTAGCAATTACGATTTCTCCAATACCCTGCTTAAGGGTAGTACGCAACCTTATAAGCTCTTTAAAAAAGAAGGACTAAAGATTGGGGTATTTGGAATTGGTATTGAACTGAAAGGTTTGGTTGAGGGTAAAAACTACGGTGATACTGTTTTTATTGATCCTATTGCAAAAGCCAATGAAATGGCTGATTTGCTAAAGCAAGATTTGAAATGTGATTTGATAATATGCTTATCTCATTTGGGTTATAAATATGCTGCTAACAAAGTATCGGATCAGGTATTGGCAAAAAACAATAAGAACATAGATCTGATTATTGGTGGGCATACGCATACTTTTATGGATCAGCCTGAAGATGTACAGAACTTAAGCGGTCGGATTACTACCATTAACCAGGTTGGCTTTGCGGGTATCAATCTGGGTAGAATAGATTATTATTTTGAACGATATAAAGGCAAGCGGATTAAAACCGCTTCACCTTATATTATTTCAAACGAATTAGATAGCTAATTATCCTTAGCAAAGGAAACCGCCGCCTAACAGGTCGTTCCCCTCATAGAAAACTGCGGATTGTCCGGGTGCTATAGCCGATACATTGTGATCGAAGACCACACGCATTTTGTCTTTTTCCTGTACAATGGTACTCAGCATACCTGCATCTTTATATCGGATTTTGGTAACCACGTTATCCATTGGTTCATGTATACTTTCGTATTTCACCAGATTGAGGTTCCTGACCATGGCTTCTTTACGTTCCAGTTCATCGGCCCTGCCCAATACTACAGTATTGCTTTCGGGCAGGATCTGGGTCACAAACATGGGTTCGCCAAAGGCGATACCAAGACCTTTTCTTTGTCCGATTGTATAAAAAGGATAACCTTTATGCTGACCAACCACCATTCCGTTGCTGGTAATGAAATTACCACCGGCAACGCGCTGCTCCAGGTCTTCCACTTTGTGTTTTAAAAAGGCCCGGTAATCGTTATCCGGTACAAAGCAGATCTCGTAGCTTTCGCTTTTTTTAGCCAGTTCTTCCTGTCCCATATCCAGGGCCATTTGTCTGATCTCTGATTTGGCAAAGGAACCTAATGGGAACTGGGTTCTTGACAGGTTTTCCTGGGATACACCCCAGAGTACGTAAGACTGGTCTTTATTTTCGTCTTTTCCTTTGGAAATGACATACCTTCCGCTGTCCTGCTGACGGATATTGGCATAATGCCCGGTCGCGATAAATTCGCAATCGAGCTTGTTGGCACGTTTTAACAGGGCTTCCCATTTGATATGGGTATTACACAATACACATGGGTTAGGGGTACGGCCGGCAAGGTATTCGTCTACAAAGTTATCGATCACGAAATCGCCAAACTCGTCCCTGATGTCTAATATATAATGGGGGAAGCCGTAGTTTACCGCAAGGGTACGGGCATCGTTGATGCTGTCGAGACTGCAGCAGCCGGTTTCTTTGCTACTGCTTCCTGAGGTGGCATAATCCCAGGTTTTCATGGTTAAACCAATGACTTCATAACCTTGTTCATGGAGCATTACTGCTGCTACCGAACTGTCGACCCCGCCACTCATGGCTACCAATATTCTGCCTTTTTTACTCATTGTTTTTAATATAGGCCGGGTTCAAGGCCCGGTAATTAAATGTAAGGCGCAAAAATAAGGGATTTTATGGGGAAAAATCTAATGGTGCTGTCAAATTAATATTTGGTGATCTATCTTCGAACTGGAAACCTTTGCCGTGAAGAAGGGCAAAATTTTCCTATGTTCTCTTAAAGACACCAAATTTTATGGAAAGCGAGGGGGATAGGCTGAGAAACAGAGACTGGTTTTATAGCGATTTTTATAACATAATTACAATTGTGTGCGAAAACAGTAAAGATTTTTATACATTAGGCTTTTTGTTTTTAGCTATAATTTTGATATGAAGAAAGCTGTATTGAGCCGTTCATTGTTGTTTTCCGGGGGAATATTATTTCTGCTGGATTTGCTTTTACCGGTTAGGGGTTTTGCCCAGCAAAACCTGGTTAAATATGTGAAGCCGATTATCGGCACACAGAAAATGGGGCATACGTATCCGGGGGCAACGGTGCCTTTTGGGGCGGTACAATTGAGCCCGGATACAGATACACTTTCTTATGAACTGAATGGAAAGTACAATGGGGATGTATATAAATATTGTGCCGGTTATAAATATGAGGATAAAACGATAGTAGGCTTTAGCCATACGCATTTCAGTGGAACAGGACATTCAGATTTGGGTGATTTTCTGATCATGCCTACACAGGGCAGGCTGAAGCTGAACCCTGGAACTGCAGATCAGCCAGGCAGTGGTTTCCGCTCTGCTTTTTCGCATGCCAATGAGCGTGCTGAAGCTGGTTATTACAGGGTAAAACTGGATGATCATGGAATTTTAGCTGAACTGACAGCTACGGAACGGGTAGGGATGCACCGCTATACTTTCCCGAAATCTGCTGCCGGAACGCCGGATTCGCATATAATTTTAGACCTGATGTCGGGCATTTACAATTATGACGACAAAAACGTATGGACTTTTGTAAGAGTGGTAAATGATACGCTGGTTACCGGGTACCGGCAAACCAATGGCTGGGCACGGACGCGTACGGTGTATTTTGCCATGTCGTTTTCCAAGCCTTTTAAGGGCTACGGACAAAAGAATTTCGATGCGCCACAGGTGTATAAGGGTTTCTGGAGAAAATTTGACCAGACCAGGAATTTTCCTGAAATAGCAGGCAAAAGGATCAGGATGTATTTTGATTTTGAGACGGCTGAAGGGGAGCAGGTGCAGGTAAAGTTTGCGCTTTCGCCGGTGAGTCAGGCTAACGCACTTGAAAACATGAAGGCCGAAGCCCGGGGTTGGGATTTTGACAAGCTGAAGCAGCAGGCCCAGAATAAATGGAACAAAGAACTGAACAAAATTGCCCTTGATGCGGCTGAGGATGATAAGGTCAATTTTTATACGGCCATGTACCATGCTTTCATCAATCCTACCAATTATACGGATGTGAACGGGGAATATAAGGGCCTGGACCAGAATGTGCACCGGGCTGATGGGTTTGTAAACTATACGACCTTTTCCCTTTGGGATACTTACAGGGCGCTGCATCCTTTTCTGAACATCATGCAGCCATCGCGCAACAATGATATTGTAAAGTCTATGCTGGCCCATTACGACCAGAGTACTTTAAAAATGCTGCCAATATGGTCGCACTACGCCAACGACAACTGGTGCATGAGCGGCTACCATAGCGTGTCGGTTATTGCTGATGCAGTGGTTAAGGGTGTTTATAACGGCGACGCTGGCAAAGCCCTGGAGGCTTGTATCACTACTGCAAACCATCGCAATTACGAAGGTATCGGGGATTATATTGATAAGGGCTATATCCCCGCAGAAAATAACCGGACTTCGGTTTCGAATACCCTGGAATACGCTTATGACGATTGGTGTATCGCCCAGATGGCTAAAAAACTTGGCAGGGAAGATGTTTATGCTACTTTTATGAAAAGGGCAGGCAACTGGAAGAATGTATTTGACGCCCGGATCGGTTTTATGCGCCCAAGGTTGGCAGATGGTTCTTTTAAAAAGGATTTTGATGCGCTGAGTACACACGATCAGGGTTTTATTGAGGGCAATACCTGGAACTATAGCTTCTTTGTACCACATGACCCTGCAGCAATGATTGAGCTGATGGGTGGTGCAAAACGGGTAGCCTCACGCCTGGATTCGCTCTTTACGATGCACCTGCCGGACGAGTTTTTTGCTGAAACGGAGGACATTACCCGTGAGGGCATTATTGGGGGTTATGTACATGGCAATGAACCGGCACATCATGTGGCATACCTGTACAACTGGGTAGGACAACCCTGGAAAACGCAGGAAAGGGTAAGGATGATTTTGAAAATGCAGTATAAACCTACACCCGATGGATTGGGTGGAAACGACGATTGCGGACAGATGAGCGCCTGGTATATGTTCTCGGCCCTGGGCTTTTACCCGGTATCGCCAGGTTCGGATGTTTATTCATTGGGAAGTCCGGCAATAAAATCGGCAGTACTTACTTTGGAGAACGGAAAAACGTTTAAGGTGGAAACGCAGAACCAGAGTGATAAGAATGTGTATGTGAAGGAAGTATATTTGAACGGGAAACTGCTTAAAGGACATAGCATTACGCACAGCGATATTGTGAATGGGGGAGTGCTGAGGTTTGTCATGACGGGCAAAATTAAGTGATCTTCCTTCGAACCGGAAACCTTTGCCCTGAAGAAGGGCAAAATTTTCCTGTGTTCTCTTAAAGACACTGAATTTTATGGGAAGCGAGGGGCTTAGTATAAATAGAATTGACAGTTAAACGAAGGCAGGGACCTCGGAGCGTGGATCGTTTCCCTGGATTTGGTTTTTACGCATTTCGGCAGGTATTGTAGGTTTTTTAATGATCTTTTTGTTGAGGCCACTGGCGGCGCTGTAAAGCAGGATGCTGCCGAGCGTTATTTCTTCAATTCCACGTAGACTGTGTTTGCGGACCGTTCTGATCCCTCTTTGCAGGATGTATATGCCGGCTACAGCGGCAATGATTCTTTTGCCGGTATTGAGTTCGCCGGTTTCGTAATTGGTTAATGAATTTATGATGGATAGGGTAAATCTCTCTTTTGCTTTTTCTAACATAAAATTTGTATTATATATAGATTAAAACAGCTGAGGGGACTGTTTTGTTTGGTGCTTTAAGGATTTTTTAATGGCTTAAAGCTGGTCGAGCACCATTTTTATGGCTTTATTAACCACTTTTTGGGGATCTGGACTAAACTGAAAATTTACCCTGCTGGCCAGTATGGCATTTACCGACAGGGCTTTATGTCCCAATACCCTGGCCAGGGCATAGATACCTGCGGTCTCCATTTCAAGATTGGTAATGCGGTATTGGTTATGCCGGAAGCTTTGGAGTTGACTGATGAGGTCGGGAACCGCATTTTTTGCCCTTACCTGTCGCCCCTGAGGGGCATAAAAGCCTGGGGCAGTAAGGGTTATTCCCTGTTGCATCTGACCGCCAATCGTATTCAACAGCTCCTTATCGGCTGCCGTGATATAAGGGTTGATGCCTTTGTAATGGGAAAAATGTGTTTTTATACCGTCGAGCAGACTGTGCTCATCGCCTGACAGCTCATGGATATAATAATTCATCAGGGCATCCATTCCGATACCAAAGGATGAAGCCAGTATGGTACCCATCGGGATATCGGCTTGTATGGCCCCGGATGTACCGATGCGGATGAGTTTGAGTGAACTCAGCTTTTCTTTAACCTTCCGGCTCTGGAAATCAATGTTCACCAGGGCATCCAGCTCATTGAATACGATGTCGATGTTATCTGTCCCTATGCCGGTAGACACTACAGTAAGGCGTTTTTTGCCCAGATAACCGGTATGGGTAATGAATTCCCGTTTACCTTTTTTGAGTTCTATACTGTCAAAGTACCTGGAAATTTCTGATACACGGTCGGGATCACCCACGGTTATGATGGTTTCCGCAATATCGCCGGGCAGGAGGTTCAGGTGATAAATGCTGCCATCGGGGTTGATGATCAAATCTGCTGCTGATATTTCTTGTGCCATATGGAATAAAGCTATAAAATCTTATGCAGTAAAGAGGTATTTTATTTTAACGCCTTCAATCTGCTCTATCTTAGCAAGTATGGCATTGAGGCCTGACTTTCTGATTTCAAGCTGAATGCTGCAGGAATTGTCGAAGTTCTGGGAAAGGACATTCAATTTTTCTTCTTTCACCAGTTTCATGATGTCGTTCATTTGCAGGTAACTGAAACTGACCTCGTAAATGTCATTTACTGTTTTCTCGACAATGTTTGCGGCCTGTATGGCTTCCTGAGCGGCCGTTTTATAGGCATTGATCAGTCCGGGTACCCCGAGCAGGGTACCGCCAAAATACCTGACCACCACGATGAACACATTGGTGATATCGGCAGAGAGCAGGGTATTCAGGATGGCCCTGCCCGCCGTGCCTGAAGGTTCGCCATCGTCCTGAATGCGAAATATGCTGCGATCCGGACTTAAGCGCAGCGCCCAGCAGAAATGTCTGGCTTTGGCATGTTCGGCACGCAGGCCGGCCAGCAGGGGCTTTATTTCCTCTTCTGAGCGGATGGGCCAGGCATAGCCGATAAATTTGCTGCCACGGTCGCGAAACACCCCTTCAGAAGGAGCTGCAATGGTTTTATAGGTATCGTCAAATAACATAAATGAACAGATGGGCTGCTATTTGACCAGCAGCATTAGGGCATGCCAGGCATTGCCGATCAGATTGGTAATGAGTACAATGGCCATCAGTGCCAGAAACAGTCCCCAGTAATTCAGCTTATTCAGTTTCTCTTTAAAAATAAAGATACCCACCAGACTACCTGCAATGATGACCCCCATATTCATGGCGGCAAACACAATGGATGGGTTATCGGCCATTGCCCGATGGGCCTTAAGGTAAAAAAGGATATTAAAGAAATTGAAAAAGCCCAGGATACAGCCACATACAAAGTTAATGAATTCCAGTTTTTGCTTTTTAACCACCGAAAGGTAAAAGATGGAGGCCAGCGACAGGATAAATGCCAGGATAAATACGACAATGAGGGAGCTGGTGTAAGGGATGACCGTGATTTGGGCGATCTTTTTAAAGAGGATATCGATCACACCAAAACCCAGAAATACCAGAATAGGATATAACCAGTTTAAACCCTGGTTCTTTTGTGCAGTTTTTTTATAGAGTGTAAAAAATATGGCCACAAAACCAACCGCAAGTCCCGCTATTTTCATGGTATTGAACTGCTCTTTAAAGATAAAATAGGAGGCCAGGATGGGAATGAAAAGGGACAATCGCTGGGCAATGTCGGTCTTTACGATTCCGATGCCCCTTATGGAGCCCGCCAGGAACCAGAATACGACAGGCAGCAAAATACCCAGGGCAATGTAAACCGAGTTTATAGGCGCCGATATCAGCTCGTTGAAGCTGGGTTTGTAAAAGATAAGACTAAGCACAATGGCAAACAGGTAATTCCAGGTAACGGCCTGTACAATTTTAATTTTGTACCTTCTGGCAAGTTTGAGCAGGACGGCGACTGTAACGCTACAGCAAATACTGAAGAATAAGAATATCATGAAGGATTGTTTTTATAGATCGTTAACTGATCTTTTCCGATGGGGAACTGATCTGTGATGGCACAGGACTGCAAATTTAATTCCGGGGAAGGGATACCTGCCGGCCATGATACTGCCGACCTGAAGACCCTTGCTTCATCCCATAAGCGGGCCTGGATAAACTGGTTGAGTACCTGGGCGCCACCTTCTATAATTACGGAGGCGATGTCCATCAGGTACAGCTGAAAGGCTATTTTTTGCGGCAGGTAATGTTGCATATCTTCCATTTGTATGAAATGGATGTTTTCCTGTACATCAGTTTTTTGTTCATTGAAAATGATTGTTTTTGCCTCTTTATTGTAAATATGGTGGCTTGAAGGAACCTGCAGGTGCCTGTCGACCACTATTCTTACCGGGTTTCTGCCGTACCATTCGCGGACGGTCAGCCTTGGGTTATCGGCCATGGCCGTAAGCCGTCCAACCAGGACAGCATCTTCCTCTGTCCGCCATTTGTGGACCAGCTTTTTAGCTTCTGGCCCGCTGATCCATTGCTGTGTGGTGTTTTCAGGTGCGAAATAACCATTTGCGGATGTTGCCCATTTTAAAATGATGTAGGGGTGCTGCTGCCCGATGCGGGTAAAAAAACGACGGTTAAGCTGGCTGCATTCGGCTTCAAGCACACCGGATACGACTTCAATACCTGCATTTTTAAGCTTTTCGATGCCCTTGCCGTTTACCCCGTCGAATGGATCGGTATTGCCTATCACTACTTTTTTAATGCGGTGTTTGATGAGCAGATCGGCACAGGGTGGGGTTTTACCGAAATGTGCGCAGGGTTCCAGACTAACATAAGCTGTAGCAGCTGCCAGTAAGGTTTCTGCCGTATTTCCATAATTGTGTACAACTGAATTTATGGCATTGACTTCGGCATGTGCCTCGCCAAAGCGGGCATGGTAACCCTCTCCAATGATTTTTCCGTCGCTTACGATCACGCAGCCTACCATAGGGTTAGGGCTTACATTTCCCATCCCCATAGCGGCCAGCTCAAGGCAACGCTGCATATATAATTCGTTAGTCATTAAGGCAAAAATAGAATAAATTACGGTTACAGGTTAGGAATTATCGCTAATTTTACCCAATGAGATTACAGGACCTATCGGCACATTTTAATGCCGCTTTAAGCGGGGCTTACGGAGAAGAGGAGGCAGATGCTATTTTTTTAATGGCCATTGGGCATGTACTTCAATATAAAAGAACCGATTATATACTCAGAAAAACAGAAGAACTGGACAGTAAGGAACTGTTTATACTGCAAAATATACTGACTGAGCTGCAAAGCGGCAAGCCTTTACAATATGTGCTGGGGGAAACGGTTTTTTATGGCCTTCCCTTTAAACTGGGGCCATCGGTACTGATACCCAGGCCGGAGACAGAAGAACTGGTAGCATGGGTGCTGGAAAGTACCGCACTGGAGGCCGTTACGGGCGCTGCTTTACGCCTGATAGACATTGGGACCGGGAGTGGCTGTATTGCCATTTCTTTAAAAAAGAACTTTCCGGAAGCTGAAGTTTCTGCCCTTGATGTATCTGAAGCAGCAATTGACATTGCAGGCAGTAATGCTCTTTTAAATGAGGTAGATATAAAATTCATACAGGCCGATATCCGTGAATTTACGACAAAACAAAAGTTTGATGTGGTGGTCAGCAATCCGCCATACATTACCTTAAAGGAGAAGGAGCAGATGCAGGACCACGTACTGAACCATGAACCGCACCTGGCTTTGTTCGTATCCAATGAAGCACCACTTGTATTTTATGAGGCTATAGCAGATTTTGCCTGGACAACACTGAGCGGCAGGGGCCTTTTATTTTTTGAAATAAACGAACATCTGGGTAAGGAAACAGTTGAGCTATTGGAAGCTAAATCATTTACAGACATCATATTAAAAAAAGACATGCAGGGAAAAGACCGGATGATCAGGTGCCGGCGGGCAGCGGTGGTATAGCCCTTAACTTCTTGGATGAAATTCAGTAATTATACCCCTTAAATAATCCCTGTCGAGATGGGTATAGATTTCTGTAGTGGTGATGCTGGAATGGCCAAGCATTTCCTGAACAGCCCTTAAATCGGCCCCGCCTTCTATTAAATGTGTGGCAAAGGAGTGGCGAAAGGTATGGGGACTGATGCTCTTTTTTATGCCTGATTTAAGGGCGAGGGCTTTAATGATACTGAAAACAGAGATGCGGGACAAACGGGTTCCGCTACGGTTAAGGAAAATATAATCTTCATGTCCTTTTTTAATGGGGACATGCACCCTGCTTTCCCTGAGGTATATGTTGATGTATTTTAAGGCCGTCTGACCGATGGGTACCAGGCGCTCTTTATTTCCCTTTCCGAAGATGCGGATAAATTCATTTTCCTCAAATACATCGGAGATTTTGAGGTTGCTGAGCTCTGAAACCCTTAATCCGCATCCGTACAGGGTTTCTAAAATGGCCTTGTTGCGCATGCCCTCTGGCTTTGAGGCATCGATAGCCCCGATCATTCCGTTGATTTCCTGAATGGACAGTGTATCAGGCAGGTGTTTGACCTGCCTTGGGCTTTCGAGCAGGGCAGAAGGATCGGTGGTAATGATTTCTTCGAGCATTAAAAAACTAAAGAAAGCTTTTAAGCCGGACACCACACGCGCCTGCGTACTGGGCAGCATACCCAGCTCATTTATCCAACTGACAAAGTGCTTCAGGTCATCACCAGTAATCTCCTTTACCTGAGGTGTTTGGTCAACAGATTCAAAATACTGGGACAGTTTATTCAGGTCGCCCAGATAGGCCTCAATAGAATTACCGGAGAGCGAACGCTCCAGTTTAAGGTAGTTTTTAAAGGAACTGAGATAGGGATTACTGATCACAAAATAAATTTTATACTCTTAATTTTTAAGGCTAAGTTTGAAATGATGAAGATACAAATTATTAATGGCCCAAACTTAAACCTTTTAGGGCGTAGGGAACCTGGTATTTATGGGAACCAGGGTTTTGAAGAATACCTGGCTGAACTGCGCAATATATACAGCATTATTGAAATAGACTATTTTCAGAGCAATGTAGAGGGGGAACTGATCAATAAACTGCATGAGGTGGGTTTTAGCTATGATGGTATTGTGATTAACGGGGGTGCTTATACCCATACTTCTGTTGCCATTGCTGATGCCATTGCAGCCATTAAAACACCTGTGGTAGAGGTACATATCTCTAACATTTATGCCAGGGAAGAATTCAGGCATGTATCGCTGACCGGCAAAAACTGTAAGGGCGTATTGACAGGCTTTGGCATGGACGGCTACAGGCTGGCTATTGAAAGCCTGCTGAAACCCTAAAATTGTTGTTTACAACTGCGTAAAAAACCTTATTTTTTTGATAAAATAAGCCCATATAATACTATAGGGGTATAGGCCGGTATGTTGTTGAAAGCTGATTTGCCTGTTTGTCCTTTTGGCACCATTTTTTGAGAGGTTGAGCAGAAAATGGTAATGTGCTTTATTTATTGCCCAGGCAAACTGTGTTTTGCCTTGCAGCAGAAAATGCAGCCAGGCTATAAAATCGAGAGACATCCGGATGAAAATCCTGAAGTATGCATCGTTTAAGGGCAGGTTTTTTTGCATGATAACCAGGTTATTTCTAAAGTTCAGATAGGTTTTATAAGGGCTATTTGAATTTAAGGTACCACCGCCCAGGTGATAAACTTCGGCATCGGGGCAGTAGATCACTTTGTAACCCAGGTTTTTTAAGCGCCAGCAAAGGTCTATTTCTTCCATGTGTGCAAAAAAATCAGCATCAAACCCTCCGGCTGCTGTCCAGCATTTGCTTTTAATGAATAAGGCTGCACCACTGGCCCAGAAAACCTCCTGCTGATTGTTATACTGGCCGGTGTCGCTTTCTACCGTATCAAATAACCGCCCCCTGCAAAAAGGATAACCATACAGGTCCAGGTAGCCGCCAGCCGCGCCGGCATATTCAAATTGTGTTTTATCCTTTTGCCATTTGATTTTAGGCTGGGCAGCAGCAATGCCGGCGTCGGCTTCCATAGCATCAATAACAGGCTGGATCCAGTTGGCAGGTACCTCTACATCAGAATTGAGCAATACATAATAATCTGCTTCAATCTGTTCCAGCAGTTTATCATAGCCTTCTGCAAAGCCATAATTATGGGCGTTAACGATTACTTTTACCTGAGGGTAACTGGCCTTTACAAAGGCTACGGAACCATCGGTAGAGGCATTATCGCCCAGGATTAACTGAAGATTTGGGTATTGCGACTGAACTATACCTGGTAAAAACTGCTGAAGCAGGGCTTTTCCGTTCCAGTTTAAAATGACTACTGCTACACTTGGTACTGACATTATCCTGCGTTATCTGGTTTATGTTTCCATCGCCTGTGGCTCCAAAGCCAGTAGGCGGGTTCTTCTTTAATGATCTTTTCTAAAAGGCTGAATTGCATATCGGTAAGCTCATGTCCTTTGGTTGCCTGGGGATTGAGGCAAAGCGGGACACAATCGATCTCATAATATCCTCTTTTTATCCGCTTTGTTTTAAAATAAAATATGGGTCTGTTGGTTTGCAGGGCTATTTTTTCGATCCCCAAAAGAACTGCTGTCGGCTGGTTCAGGAAGTTGATCCAGTAATGTGCTTCGTCTTTTACAGGGGTTTGGTCGCCCGCAAAACAGAACATGGTCTGTTCATTCCTGGTACTGGCCAATGCCCTTAATGTTTGCCGCATGACCACAAATGAATTGCCAAATCGGGTACGGATGTTATAAAACCACTTGTCGTATACTTTATTGTTGAGCGGTTTATAGATCACGTATCCGGAACCCGGCAGTGCGATACCCAATGCCATCATTCCGAGTTCCCAATTGCCATAATGGCCGGTGCAGGCCAGCACACTTTGCCCGGATTGAAAAACGGATCCGATCTGGTCGAGGTTGCTGAACTTGACCCGTCTTTTAATTTCAGCCTTCGAAATAGACCTCATTTTAACCACTTCTACAACAAGCTCCATCAGGTGACGGTAAAACTCCTTTTCTATGGCCAGCAGTTCTGCTGCCGGTTTTTCTGGAAAAGCATTACGGAGGTTTTCACGCACCACATTTTTGCGGTAAGGAATGATATAATATACGACATAATAAGCCAGGTCCGCAAAAATATATAAGAGGGAGAGGGGCAGCAGTGATAAAAAGTTCAAAAAAAATATTCCTATATAAGAAAAGCTTTTTTTTATCATTAATTTGGCGAATTGAGAATGCAAACATAAAATATCAGATGCAAAGTTCAGCTATATTCCCGCTTTTTTATCTTCCGCCTGTAGGTTATTTCTCTGGTTTAAAAGCGTTTGATTACTGTTTTTCAATCGAAAGGGAAGAGCATTTCCCTAAACAAACGTACAGGAACCGCGCAAGGATATATTCGCCAAATGGCAATCTGGACCTGATTATCCCGGTTGTGAAAGGTTCAAAGGTACATACCAAAGTGAAAGATGTTAAAATCAGTAATGATTTTAACTGGCAGCGCTTACACTGGAAAAGCTTTGAAAGCTGCTACAGGAATTCGGCCTATTTTGAATATTATGAAGATGAGTTTGCGGTTTTTTATCAGCAAAAGTTCGGATTTCTGTTTGATTTTAACCTTCAGCTGCTGGACTGGCTGTTTAAACAATTGAAAATAACGCCTGCATATGCCTTTACAAATGAGTACCATAAGGAAACTGATGTGGTGCAGGATTACAGGACCAAGCTTCATTTTAAACAGGAGGTTGCTGCCGGTGATTTTAAACCATATTTCCAGGTTTTTGACGACCGGCAAGGCTTTAAGCCAAACTTAAGTATCGTTGATCTGTTGTTTAACCAGGGTCCGCAATCCAAAAACTATCTCTGATCTGATTATGGGTAAACCAGCTAAACATAAACGCAAGCGCAAACGCTATTCCTTACCGGTAGCTGGCTCCAGTCCGGGTGTTGTATATATAGATGAACATGCTTTACAGCCGCTGATCAGGTTTCACAGTTATAACGACCATTATTATGCTGTTAAAGAGCTGGACAATATTGAAAACCTG
Source organism: Pedobacter heparinus DSM 2366 (assembly GCF_000023825.1). Taxonomy (NCBI): domain Bacteria; kingdom Pseudomonadati; phylum Bacteroidota; class Sphingobacteriia; order Sphingobacteriales; family Sphingobacteriaceae; genus Pedobacter; species Pedobacter heparinus. The sequence goes on along the minus strand of NC_013061.1, from coordinate 2,496,752 downwards.
TCGAGGATACTGGCCAACCAGGAATTCAACTACTGGATAGAAATTAAGGGCTTTGGTTCGGCAGCGATGTTTGATACTTTGAACAATGATTTCGGGATCAGCAAGCTTGTGCTGGAAGACATTACCAGGACTTATCAGCGCCCGAAGCTGGAAGAATATGGCAAGTACGATTTTGCCATAAGCAGGATGCTCCATTTTGATGAGAATAAGAACCTGGACAATGAACAGGTTTCTTTTATTTTAATGGAAAATGCCCTTTTTACTTTCCAGGAAGGCTATGAAGATTGTCTGGAACCCATCCGTACAAGGTTAAACGCTGGAAAAGGCAATATCCGCATTGCGGGCAGCAGCTATCTGATGTATGCCCTGATGGACATTATTATTGACACCTATTTTGAGATTCTGGGCTCATGGGGGGACGAGCTGGACCTGATAGAAGACCGGCTTTTTGACAAACCGGACAAAACAGTTATGTTTGACACCCAGCTGGTTAAGCGCAACCTGATCAATGTAAGGCGGGTGGTATGGCCGGAAAGGGACAAGCTGAACGATATGCTGAGAAGTGACAGCAGGCTGATCACCGATCAGACCAAAATGTTTATCAGGGATGCTTATGACCATTGTATACAGATCATCGATATTGTTGAATCTTTAAAAGAGATCTCGGCCAGTAATATAGATATGTATCTATCCATCATCAGCAACAGGATGAACGAGATCATGAAGGTGCTGACCATCATTTCATCCATATTTATCCCCTTAACTTTTATTGCGGGCATATATGGGATGAACTTTGCCATACAGGATCCTGTTACCGGAAAAGTAATGCCGCAGAACATGCCTGAGCTGTACCAGGAACATGGCTATTTATATACCGTGATTGTAATGGGGGCCATTGCTTTGTTACAAATCCTATATTTCTGGCGTAAAGGATGGTTTAAATAGAACTGATTATGCTTACCTTTATGTCCTCATGCAATCTTTTGATCTAGACAAGACAGATGTATCTAAGATTAAGGTAGCCTTAAATGGTGACGATGAACAGCTGAAAGCTATTCTGGGGGAATATCATGCTTCTGAAATTGCGATCTTATTTGAAAATCTGAACAAGGAGGACAAGCAGAGGATCATCAATTTACTGGATGTAGAAACAGCTTCGGAGGTGATCTCGGAGATGCATGAAGAATCGCATCCTGAAGAACTGCTGCTGCAGCTCCATCCCGATAAGCGTACCGAAATTGTTGAAGAGCTGGATTATGACGATGCGACAGACATCATTTCACAGCTGGAAGAACATGAGCAGAAAGAAATTCTGGCCGACCTGAGTGAGGATGATGCCTCGAACATCAGGAATTTACTGAGCTACCACGAAGAAACAGCTGGTGGTTTGATGAATACGGAATTTATCCGTATTAACCTGAACCTGACCAAGAAGGACGCCATTGAGGAAATCATCAGGCAAAGTGAGGAGATTGAAGAATTCTATACCATTTTTGTGGTAAATGACGACAATGTTTTTCAGGGCATCGTTTCCTTAAAGGACATCATTAAAGCCAAGGGAAATGTAAAAATAACCGAACTGGTAAAATCGGAAGTGGCCTGGGTATATCCGGATACGGACCAGGAAGAGGTGGCCAGGTTGATTTCCCAATATAACATTACCAGTATTCCGGTACTGGACAAGGACATGAAACTTTTGGGACGCGTTACATTTGATGATGTGATTGACGTACTGGAGGATGAAAATACGGAAGACATTTTAAAAATATCCGGGGTATCGGAAGATGAGGAACTGAGCGGTAACTGGGTTGAAGCGGTTAAATCTCGCTTACCCTGGCTGATCCTGAACCTGGGTACTGCTTTTCTGGCTTCGGCTGTTATCCGCCACTTTGAACCCACTATAAAACTGATACCGGTATTGCCTGCTTACATGACCATTATTGCCGGTATGGGCGGAAATACGGCTACACAAGCCCTTGCGGTAACGATAAGAAGGATCTCTTTGTATGACCTGACCGATAACCAGGCTTACAGAACGGTGCTGAAAGAGCTTACGGTTGGATTGATCAACGGGGCCTGCACGGGTATCATTGTATTTATGTTTGCTTTGTTTTTTGATACCAATCCAATGCTTGGCCTGGTTATTTTTTTGGCCATGACCGGCAATTTACTGATTGCAGGGATTACAGGAGCGGGAATTCCGCTGGTATTAAAACGTGTAGGCATAGACCCGGCCATTGCATCTTCAATAATTATTACAACATTTACAGACGTTTTCGGATTTTTGCTCTTGCTGGGACTGGCAAGTAAACTTTTACTTTAACTAAAGCTATTATATACTATATGCAACCTACTAAACACAACTGGACCAAAGAAGAAATATCAGCGATTTACCATAAGCCGTTTTTAGATTTAGTTTATGAAGCTGCAACCATACACCGTGAAAATGCAGCCTATAATGAAGTACAGGTAAGCTCTCTGATCTCTATAAAAACCGGTGGCTGTGCGGAAGACTGCTCTTATTGTCCGCAAGCCGCACGTTACCATACAGACCTGGAAGTTCAACCTTTAATGCAGCTGGGGCAGGTGGTAAGCGCAGCGGTTAAAGCGAAGGAGGGAGGGGCATCACGTTTGTGCATGGGTGCAGCCTGGCGCGAAGTACGTGATAACCGTGATTTTGACAGGGTCATTGAAATGGTCAAAGCGGTAAATGAAATGGATATGGAAGTTTGCTGTACCTTGGGCATGCTTACCGAAAACCAGGCACAGCGACTTGCTGATGCAGGTTTATATGCTTACAACCACAACATTGACACGTCGGAGGAAGATTATAAGCGTATCATTACTACACGTACTTATAACGACCGTTTAAATACGATTAAGAATGTACGCAAAGCAAAATTAACGGTATGCAGCGGAGGCATTATCGGTTTAGGGGAAACTACTGAAGATCGCGTTGCGATGTTACAAACCCTGGCCAATATGGAGGTACATCCGGAATCTGTTCCTGTGAATGCTTTGGTACCTGTAAAAGGCACGCCTTTGGCAGATCAGCCGCGTGTACCAATCTGGGATATGGTAAGAATGATTGCTACGGCAAGGATTGTAATGCCAAATTCAGTTGTCCGTTTATCGGCAGGAAGAAATGAAATGAGTACACTGGAACAGGCTTTTTGCTTTATGGCGGGTGCGAGCTCCATTTTTGCAGGTGATAAATTACTGACCACACCGAACCCGGCTTTTATTGATGACATGGCTATGTTTGAACTGCTGGGATTAAAAACAAGGGATGCATTTAAAAATGGCAGACCTGCAAATACACTTAAAGATGAAGTGGTAACAGCTATTTAAATAGCTGTTACACGGGCTTCAATATTACCTTTGGTAGCTTTGGAATAAGGGCATACCCGATGCGCCTTATCAGCCAGCTTTTGTGCTTCATCGGGCGCAATACCCGGAATATGAACGTCAAGATCGGCAGACAATACAAAGGAATTGCCATCCTGATTGAAGGATATATGAACCTCAACAGTTGCTTCAGACACATCAATCCCATCATGCTCGGCCACAGCTGCCAGTGCACCTAAATAGCAAGGCCCCCAGGCAGCTGCAAATAATTGTTCAGGATTTGTGGCGCCGCCCTGGCCACCCATTTCTCTGGGTTTTCTTACATCAAATTCTATTGTTCCGTCGCTGGATTTAATATGACCATTCCGGCCGCCTTTGGCCGTAACCGAGGCTGTATATAACTTTTCCATAATTTCTATTGGTTTTTTTAACTAGGGATATAACGCAAAATATAGCCGAAAGTTTCATCTATTTGTTTTTATTGTTGAGCGTAGGCCTTTGACGATTAAAATACTGGTGGGTTTATATTTTAATTTTTTCGGATAGCTTAAAGATATCGTAGGCTACTTTTTGGATCAGGTCTATCTGTTCAGAAATAATAACCTCATCCTGAGAGGTTTGTTTCAGGGTACTTATATTTGTCCGGATGAGCGGTACATTACTGGTTTGTTCCTTGTTGGACAACAAATTTTCTGTAGCCAGATTTAAAAGGTATGTGGTATTTTGAACTATAGGTTTCAGGTCGTCAAAATTAGCGACTATAAAAGCATGTTCTTTTTTATACAGTGATAATGTTGCAATGTAGGAAGAGAAAAGATGGTTTAAGGCAGTAAACTGGTGCAGCTCTTTGATCATCAACTGTTTACTTTTAGGCTCTGAAAACATGCGTTGAAAAAGCGAGGCCAGATTGGCCGTTGCTACATACACTTCTTTACGGGCTACTTTGTAATTGGTGAGGTTATGTACTTCATCAATATACAACAGTACAACTTCTTCAAAATACTTTATGTTTGCTTTCAGTGTATCCAGCATGGCTTCTTTAAGCTTTTCATGTTCCCAGTTGGGAAACAATGAATAACTGGCCAGCAAGGCAATACCGGAACCGATCAGGGTATCATAGATTCTTTCTCTGGCAATGGACAGACTTCCCATGCCAAGGAAATCAAACAGGACCAGGATATAGGGAGTCATGAACAGTACGCTGACCACGTAATTTTTACGCTGGAAACTATAGGCCCCAATCATGCAGAAGAGCAGGATAACAAACAGCGTATTTTTATCCTGAACATATACAAGGATGCCCATTCCGATAAATGCGCCGACCACAGTACCGATGATCCGTTCATAATTGCGTTGTTTGGTTAAACTAAAACCAGGTTTTGAGATGACAAGGATGGTAAGCAGGATCCAGTAGCTATGGGAAAGGTTCAGCGTTTTGGCGACAATGAAGCCGATAAGCATGACAATGGCCACACGGAGGGAATGCCTGAATGTAGAAGAGTTGAATGTTATATTTTCATATAACAATTTTGGGTCGATGCTTTGCCTGGTCACGAATTTCTCTATTTCTATTTCCCTGGCTTTGAGATTTTTCTTTTCTTTTTTATTGAAATAACTATTGATGGTCTTTACACGGGACAGGATGTTCTCTATGTTAACTTCTATGTTTTTTAAGGCGATAATACCCAGTGTACTGTATTTTCCATCTGTATTTTTACGTTCGAGCCAGGTAATCTGGTTTTTTAACCTTTCTACGTCCCTGATCAGCGAAGTTGGCAGACTGGGCGTGCCCCCGGTTTTTAAAGCGAACGCAATATCATCCAGTTCATCTGCTATTTTTTTGATCACCGCTTCATAATGCCTTAAAATGCCGGAAGAATCGAATTGCTCATGCAATTGTTTATAGTTGTAATAGGTAGACATTACCTGTTCAAAAAGGTCGACCATGTCGACAAAAACCAATAGGAGAAAGCGGCCTTCAGGGGTAGAATCCCTTACAATTTCCCGGGTTTTAAACAAAACTTCCCTAACGGCATCCTGTTTTTCATGTACAAGAACCTGCAGCTGCAGGAGCTCGGCATAATTATCGTCATAATCAATATTTTTGTGATAAAACCTGGCTTTTGCCCTTAAAAAAAGACTGACTTCATGGATGGAATCACTCAATGTTTGCTGAACCAGCCGATAGGGGCGTATCCTGTAAAAAAAATAGCTCAGTCCGGTATACCAGATACTGCCCAGAAAAATAAGGCCCGACGAAAAAAGTACTTCCTGCCATGGACGGATATCGTCTATACTTAAAACCATGATCAGTAAGGCTGATGTACCAATTGAGGCGGCCCGGAGACCATATAGAAAGAACATCGAAAAGACAAAACTGAACAGCACAATGAGGATTGCGGTGAAATATATATTACTGTTGGTTAAACCTACAACGATAAAGATCAAGGTGATCAGCGCAGTGGTAATCAGCATTGCGTTTCTGCGGTGCACAATTGGGCCCGGCGAATCTACCACACTGGCGCATAATGCACCCAGTGAAACTGTCATGCCGTACTGGAGGAGACCGAATTGTGCAAATATCAATGAAGGACAGAGTACGCCAAGTGTAATGCGAAGACCATCAGCGAAATAAGTACTTAATAAAAAATCATGAATACTTCTGACGGGACGATTAAACATATTGCAAATTTATGTATTAAATACATCAATTATTTGACCATTTAAAGTAGTAAGATCGACATTTTTTGGATATATTTAATTTATATGACAAATATAAATTACAGCAGTAATGGGACAATATATTAGTCACATAATTAATATTATGTTAAGTAATAAATTGCATAGTGCCCTATTGGATGTATTTTTACCCTGATTAGAAGAAAATATTAAAACTCTTCCAGCTTTCCCTTTAGTTCCTGAACTTTATCGAGGCGATTTTTTCTGGTATAGATCTCAATCAGTAACTGCACGGTCGCTTTATCATTCTGATTGATCTCGTGTGCCTGCAGCAGTGCAATCTCAGCTCTGTTGATATAAGAAATAAATTTCTGATTGCGTTCTGACTTTCCTGATCTGAGTGCTTCATTTGCCGAGTTGATATATACAATACCCAGCTGATATAAGGCATCAAAATAATTTTCATCTAATCCCAGGGCTTTATTATAAGCCAGCTCTGCAGTGCTGTTATTGGATTTATGCTGTTGCAAATATCCATACAGAAAATACAACAATTTATTATTGTTCTCTACTTTGAGTGTAGACTCAATCACCTGCATGGCTTCGGTATACTTTTCATTGTCGAGCAATAAATTGATATAATCATTGGTTAGAAAAACATTATAAGGATTTACTTTAATACCTTCTTCCAATGTACGGATGGCGAGTTCATGTTCAAATTTAGAGGTATAAATATTGGCCATGTTTTGAAAGACAACCGGATTTTTAATCCCGTTGTCCTTCGCTCTTTTGAAATATACCAGTGCTTTATCGTAAGACTGATTATTTTGGGCAGACAAAGCCGTATTTATGGCCAGAGTTGTGTCTTTGGGCAATAAATCACTTACTTCTTTAAGTAAATCATAAGCAGCTGCAAAATCACCATTTGCATAAGCTGTATTTCCCTTTTTTTGTTTCCTTATGTTCACATTAAAGGCTGCAGCGTCAATTAAACGATAATTTGCCTGGAATTTATCCAGTTTTCTTGCCGAATCGATAGCCTGTACGGCAAAATTGTAGTATTTATCAGCATTGCCTTCATCTGTATCTATGATAGAGATATAAGAACTTAAATAAGCTTTAATTGCCCAGGTTTCAGGCCATTTTTTTGTTTTGTTGTCATTTTGAGCAGCATCTGTTGCCTTAATCCCCTCTCCCAGTATTGCCAGTTGTTTTTTGGCGTCTTGTTTGGCATTTATCGCTACCTGCAGTTTACCTACACTGTTGCGTGCAATCTGAAGCTGACTTTTTTGGGCGAAAGCAATGTTGCAACTTAATAAAACCAGGAATATATTACTAACTAATGATATCTTACTCATACAAAAAGTGTTCTTGATACAAACTTATAAAAAAAAAAGAGGGATAAAAATTACCCCTCTTTTTAATCCCTTATTCTGATGAATTATTTCTTTAACTCGGCGAGTTTTTTATTGACTACTTCATAGTTTACCTTATCATCTTTAAAAAGATAGATGATTTTCAGGTTTTCCAATGCATTAACATTTTTAGGATCTAACTCTAAAGCGGCTTTATAATAAGGAACCGACTGATCGATCAGCTTGGTCATCTTAGCACCCATTTCATTAAATTCTTTAGTTTTTTTAACATCTAAAGCATTTCTTTTAGTCTGGATCTCCAATGCCTGTTTATAATAGGTGTCGCCCATTAAATATTGATAGATTGCATTTTTAGGATCTTTGGCAATCAGCTTTTGCAGCATTTCCTGAGATTTTGCAATGTCACCTTTTTTAATGTAAAGATCTGTCTCCATTCCAATAAAATAAGAATCGTCAGGATATTTTGCAGAAGCCTCTTTTAAAAGGTTTAGTCCGGCAACACTGTCCTTCATTTTTTCGAAGGTGATGCTTACAATTTCAGAGTACAATATTTTTGAATCTTTATAGTTCAGGTCTATTGCCTTTTTAAAATTCTTAACTACCTCGGGATAATTCTGCAGTTCTTTTGCAGTTACACCGGCATTTACATACATAGTAGTGTCGTTCGGACTCTTAGCAGTGATCTCATTAAAGGCTTCCAGGGCCCCGGCAAAATTCTTTTTGTTAAAAGCATAAATTGCCCTGTTCCTGAGTGCATTCTCTACGTTTACACTTGCTGTTTCAATGTTCTCTTTTTCTGTCCCTTTTTCATCTAAGGATTTTGCTTTGGCAATTGCTTCTTCAGCAATCTTCTGGTTGGCTTTGGCATTGTTCTGGTCAACTGAATCCACTAAAGCAATCCTTGATGCAAACAAGGCCCTATATGACCACGCATCTGGTAAATTTTTAGATTTTTCATCGGCAATAGCTTTGTCCGTATGCGCTAATCCACCATTCAATACCTTTAAATGGTCGGCCAGAGTTTTCCCTGAGGTTACAGCCAAAAGATTCCATGCTTTCTTGGCCTCATTAATTTCACTTTTCTGAGCGTTTGCATATGAGGTAACACCTACAAACAATATACCTAAAAGTACCTTTTTCATTTTTCTATAATTTGTTCAACAATTATTATTTATCGGCATTTAAGAGCATTTAAGCCCGGTTAATTATCTTCTTCTTCGCTGGCATCTTCATCAGCATCTCCCTCCTCTTCGTTCTCTTCTTCAGCAGTTGGCTCCTCTGTTATTTCCTCTTCAACCTCACCTGCCGGTTCACCATCCACTACTACATGGCTTTCTGCTTCCTCAACTTCTTCGTCTTCATGTTCAATTCTGGCAACTGAGGCAATTTCATCGTTACCTTTCAGGTTAATCAGCCTAACACCCTGTGTTGCCCTGCCCATTACCCTCAATTCACTTACCACAATCCTGATTACGATACCGGATTTGTTAATGATCATCAGGTCATCTGCGTCGGTAACACTCTTTATAGCTACCAGGTTACCTGTTTTGTCAGTAACATTAATGGTTTTCACACCTTTACCACCCCGGTTGGTAACACGGTAATCCTCTATATCTGTACGTTTACCATAGCCTTTTTCGGAAACTACCAGAATCGTTGCTCCAGGATCATCCACAGCAATCATGCCAACCACTTCATCTTTTTCATGAGCAAGTGTTACGCCCCTTACGCCCGTAGCAGTTCTGCCCATTGGTCTCACTTTCTCTTCATTGAAACGAATTGCCCTTCCTGAACGTAAGGCCATCACTATTTCACTTGAGCCTGTAGTTAAACTTGCTTCCAGCAACTGGTCACCCTCATTGATGTTAATGGCATTGATACCATTTACCCTTGGTCTGGAATAAGCCTCCAATGAGGTTTTCTTAATCGTTCCCTTTTTGGTACACATAATGATGTAATTGTTTTCCAGATATTCCTGGTCCTTCAGGTTTTTCACCTTGATAAAGGCCTTGATTTTTTCTTCTTTAGGAATATTGATGATGTTCTGGATCGCCCTTCCTTTGCTTAACCTTGTGCCTTCAGGAATTTCATATACCCTTAACCAGAAACAGCGGCCCGTTTCGGTGAAGAACAACATATAATTATGGTTAGAGGCGATCAATAAATGTTCAATGAAGTCTTCATTTCTGGAATCACTACCCTTTGAACCTTTTCCGCCTCTGCCTTGTGTGCGGTATTCTGTAGCAGGGGTACGTTTGATATAGCCTTCATGAGAGATAGTGATCACAACTTCTTCATCTTCGATGAAATCTTCCATGCTCATATCTTCGGCTGAATGCACAATGGTCGTTCTGCGCTCATCTCCGTATTTCTCCTTCATCTCCGTCAGCTCATCCTTGATGATCTGCATACGTTTACTTTCATCATCTAAAATAGACTGTAAGTATTCAATGGTTTTCATCAACTCATTGTATTCGTCTTTGATCTTATCACGTTCCAGACCTGTCAGCCTGCGCAGGGTCATGTCCAGGATAGCTCTTGCCTGAATATCGGAAAGGCCAAATTTCTCCATTAACCCGGTACGCGCATCTTCGGGCGTATCTGAGCTACGGATCAATTTGATGACTTCATCTAAATGATCTAATGCAATGAGTAAACCTTCTAAAATGTGTGCACGTTTTTTGGCTTCAGCCAGTTCAAACTTAGTTCTGCGAACCACCACCTCATGCCGGTGTTCCACAAAATAATGGATCAGGTCTCTCAGGTTTAACAATTGTGGCCTTCCCTTCACAAGTGCAATGTTATTTACACTGAATGAGGTTTGTAAAGCGGTTTGCTTAAACAGGTTGTTTAAAACAATAGAGGCATTTGCATCTCGCTTGATCTCATAAACGATACGGATACCATCTTTGTTAGATTCATCTTTGATATTCGAAATGCCTTCCAGTTTTTTCTCACCAACCAGTTCTGCAGTGCGCTCAATCATCTGGGCCTTGTTTACCTGGTAAGGTATCTCCGTTACAATAATAACTTCACGATCTTTTGCTGCTTCAATTTCGGCCTTAGCACGCATTACGATACGACCACGACCTGTTTCAAATGCTTCCTGAACACCTGTATAACCGTAAATAATAGCTCCTGTAGGAAAATCAGGCGCTTTGATGAATTTCATCAGCTCTGCTATAGTGATTTCATTGTTATCGATATAAGCTATAGTCGCATTGATGGTCTCGGTAATGTTATGCGGGGGCATATTGGTGGCCATACCTACCGCAATACCTGATGAGCCATTGATCAGCAGGTTGGGTACTTTTGAGGGAAGAACGGTTGGTTCTTGCAGAGAATCGTCAAAGTTTAGCTGAAAATCAACCGTATCTTTGTTGATATCTGCCAGCATATCTTCGGCAATTTTCTGGAAACGGGCCTCTGTATAACGCATAGCGGCCGGAGAGTCGCCATCGATAGAACCGTAGTTACCCTGTCCTTCTACCATCAGGTAACGCAGGCTCCATTCCTGGGCCATCCTTACCATGGTATTGTATACCGATGCATCACCATGTGGATGGTACTTACCCAATACCTCTCCAACAATACGTGCAGATTTTTTATAGGGTTTATTGTTTGCTAATCCCAGATCGAGCATACCGTACAATACACGACGGTGAACTGGTTTTAATCCATCCCGCACATCGGGTAAAGCCCTCGATACGATAACCGACATCGAATAATCGATGTAAGCTGACCGCATCTGTTCGTCAATATCAATTCTGATTATTTTGTCGTTTTCCTGATTTTCTAAATCTTCTGCCATAAATATTAATGTTCCTTAAGAACGCTTTAAATGTGGTATTCTTATAACCTTGCGAATCTAATAAAAAATGCGCCATAAAGGCGCATTGTGGAAAAATTTTAACCTATAAATTTTAGCTTTTTTCAGGCATTTAAGCCCATATTATTCCCTTTTTGAGCATACTTAACGTATAAGCCTCGGGACTTCCCGGAAGGGCCTGATAATTATAGGTCCATTTGGCCATTGGTGGCAGGCTCATTAGGATAGATTCGATGCGGCCGTTGGTCTCCAGGCCAAATTTGGTTCCTGCATCATAAACCAGGTTGAACTCTGCATATCTGCTTCTGCGCAAATATTGCCATTCCTGTTGCTGGGCTGTAAATTCTTTATCCCTGTTCCTTTCTATCAATTCTGTATAAGCGGGGATAAAGGTATTGCCAACAGCTATGGAAAAATCAAGCAGCTGATCGAAGGTCAGGCCCGTGTTTTCAGGCTTTAGCCTGTCGTAAAAAATGCCGCCTACCCCCCTGGTTTCCTCCCGGTGCTTAATGAAAAAATAATCGTCTGCATTCTCCTTAAATTTAGTATAAAATGCCGGGTCGAAAAGATCGCAGGTTTGCTTGAGTAAATGGTGAAAGAACCTTACATCGGTATCAATGAGATAATGGGGTGTTAAGTCTATCCCCCCACCAAACCACCTCGTCTGTTCATCCATTTCAAAATAACGGATGTTCATGTGAATAATGGGCACATGAGGATTGGATGGGTGCATTACAATTGATACACCGGTTGCGAAAAAATCATCATTTTCGACTTTAAAAGCCTTTTTTACAGCATCGGGTAATTTTCCATGCACAGCAGAAAAATTGACGCCTCCTTTTTCTATTACATTTCCATGCTGCATAATGCGGGTCCTGCCACCGCCCCCACCTTCGCGTTCCCAGATTTCCTGTTCAAATTTTGCCTTTCCATCAGCCAGTTCTAAACTGCTGCAAATCTCATCCTGAATTTTTTGATAGGCCGCTACTACTTTATCTCTAAACACCATTTTTTAAAACTAAGCTCAAAGTTAACCTTAATAAAAAGGCATCCTTGTTAAATTTGCAGATAGTACATTGTTTTGACACTATTCTTCAATAAAATTAAGGTCACGACCATAGGTTTCGTCCAGGTTATAAAGCGCAATATATGCAAGCCCTACTGTGATTACAGCTACATATAAGGCGGCATTGATAATGCCCGTATTACCGCGTAGCCATTGGAACAACAGCGTAACGGGAATTAAAGAACCTCTTACCATATTCGGCACACTGGTGGTTACAGTTGCCCTCAAATTTGTACCAAACTGTTCTGCCGCAATGGTTACAAAAACAACCCAATACCCCGTAAAGATACCGAACAACACACATAAAGTATAAAAACCGGTTGCAGTCCAGCCGGTATTTAACAAATAAAAAAGTATGGTGAGGAAAGTAAGTGTTAAAAAAACAAAGACAATTTTCTTTCTTGTTTTAAAAACCTGGCTCAGTGCACCCGTCAGAAAATCACCTAAAGAGATGCCAATATAGGCAAACATCACCCCTTTGCCATTGTCCAGTACCTCTTTTGCATGTAAGGCCCTGCCAAAATCAGGTGCAATACCGATGAGTATCCCTACCACAAACCAGAGTGGAATTGCTATTAATATGCAGTTCAAATATCTAAAGAACCTTTTCCTGCTGGAAAAAAGCATCAGAAAATTTCCTTTAGACACCTCTTTTCTGGCCATAGTCTGGAACATACCGGATTCAAAAACGCCAATACGCAATAACAAAAGCACAATTCCCAGTGCACCGCCTACAAAAAAGGCAGTACGCCATTCAAAATGGTCTCCTACCAGGTAAGCGGCCACGGCTCCGCTTAAGCCGATTCCGGCAACCAGCATGGTACCATAACCTCTCTTTTCTTTACTCATGCTTTCACTTACCAGGGTAATACCAGCTCCAAGTTCACCAGCCAAACCCAGCCCTGCAATGAACCTTAGTGCTGCATATAAGGGGATGCTGGTTACAAAACCGTTTGCGATATTGGCAGCCGAATACATCAGTATAGAACCAAAAAGTACAGACAGGCGTCCTTTTTTATCGCCCAGAATACCCCAGAATATACCACCAATAAGTAGTCCGGCCATTTGCCAGTTCATCAGGCTTAAGCCGGTTTCCGTTATTTTATCGGCGGGGACACCCAGTGCGGCCAGACTTTTGTTTTTAATTATTAAAAACAGCAGCAGATCGTAAATATCTACAAAATAGCCCAGTGAGGCTACAAGGATCAAAAAAAACACATTCCTGTTTTTCTCTTCGGCAATCATATCATATTTGTTTGGTGGATGAAAGTACAAACAAATTTGATGATCAGAAATATTTTAATGAAAAAGAGGCCAGCCTTTTCAGACCGACCTCTTATACCTGATATTTTAACCTTGATACCTATTATTGAGGTGGCATTTTAGTGGTATCTGGTGGCATTTTTTTAGTGGTATCCATTACCTTCTTTGCCGTATCCATTGGGACAGACATACTGGTGTCTACTTTTGTACTATCTGAAGTACCTGACATATTCTTTGTTGAATTGCATGCTGAAACGGCTATACTTAATGTAGCGGCAACTGCAAGACTTAAAATTAGCTTTTTCATAGGTATATCTATTTTAAATTCAACTCTTTAACAAGTAAAACCATTTAAAGGTTTTAAACAGTTGAAAATGAGCTGCAATTTACCGTGCAGATCCAGTGCCTAAATCAATGATGCATCTTTAACTTCCCCAGCAGTTCAGGAGAGATGTTCTCAGCATAAGCACCGTAAGCATCTATAATTACGCCTTTTAAATTACCTACAGGAGAGGATATCGCATAAATTACCGAACTGTCGTCAGGATCTGTCATCCCTTCAAAACGGTAAAATTCATCAATTTCAAATTCCTCCGGCATCAGCCGGATATCGATTGCTTTACATTCAATGTATTCAGCCGATAAATTAAAATCATGTTCGTATCCGCGTTGCTCAAGATCTGCAACAGCAGCGGTTAGGGTATCGTATATATACATAACCCTAATTTACTAAAAAATTACCTTATGATCATATATATAATTTTATTGTTCAATAAACTTTCTGATATTTAAGCATCATGGTAGTATCAGAAAAAACCCTCAAATGGGCCTTGTGTTTGTATCCCCCTTTATTGTTTCAGCGTATCTGGGTCAGGAGATTTCATAAAGGATTCCGGGGGGTAGATGTTAAGATTGCAAAAAGTTTGCTAAATAAAAATTACAATGGCTCTATTTTTGGCGGGACCATTTATGCGGCAACAGATCCGTTTTATGCGCTGCTTTTTGATCAGTTGTTACAGAGAGCGGGTTTTAAAGTTCGTGTATGGCTTAAAAGTGCCGGCATCCAATACCTGAAGCCAGGGCGCGCCAGTTTATATTTTACCATAAATATTACGGATGACATGCTAAATGAGGCCATAACAGCGTTGAACACTACCGGAAAGTTTGTAAAAGCTTATCCGATGGAAATTACAAATGCAGATGGGGAGATTTGTGCTACAGTGATGAACGAGGTGTATGTGAGAAACCTGCATCAGGGAGAAAAACCACGTATCGCTTATTGACGCTTTAAGGAACACATAAAATGAACATCAGGAAACTTATTTTACAAGGAGAAGGCACTACACTGGATTTCAAAAAGACGATCACCAGCAATGAGAAGATTGCAAAAAGCCTGGTTGCATTTGCAAACAACAAGGGTGGACAGTTATTGATTGGTGTTGCAGATGATGGCAGCATCAAAGGCGTAAAATCTGAAGATGAGGAACGGTATATGATCACCAAATCTGCCCATCAGTTCTGCAAACCAGCGATAGAACCTGAATTTGAAGAAGTTTATGTAGAGGACAAACTGGTGCTGGTGGTAAAAATACCTGCTAGTGATACAAAACCGCATTATGCGCTGGATGAAAATAAAAAATGGTGGGTTTATTACCGGGTAAAAGACAAAAGTTTACTGGCCAGTAAAATCATTGTTGATGTCATTAAAAAAGGGAATGATAAAAACGGACAGCTGATCACTTATACAGACCAGGAGAAAAAACTATTTGAACACCTTGGCGAAAAAGGCAGGATTACCCTGAAGGAATTCAGTAAGCTTACCCGCAGTTCTTACAGGCAGGCCCAAAAGATTTTGGTTAACCTGATCATAAGTGGACTGATTACACCTCATTCTTCAGAAAAGGAGGAATATTTTACCACAAACTAGGCGCTTCATGTCATCCTAAATTCATTTCAGCTTACCCAATATTATTTTAAACGTTTTAAAGTGGGTTTGTCAAAAAAACTGCGGGAACGGTCATAGATTTGAGACTGAAAAAGCCGATTTTTGCCAAAATGTTGACGAGCCTTTATACAAAATACAAACCTTATTATTCCGACAATTTACGTTTGGCAATGCCAATAGTAGTATCCCAGCTGGGACATACGCTGGTGCATCTGGCAGACAGTGTTATTGTTGGACATTTTGCCGGAACCATTCAGCTTGCAGCAGTATCTTTGGTAAATAGTCTGTTCATGCTGATACTGGTTTTGGGCATGGGCATTTCTTACGGACTGACACCTTTAATTGCACAGGAGAATGGCCGCAAAAATTACGACGAATGTGGAAAACTATTATCCAATAGTCTGATCATCAACTTTTTCACCTCTATCCTGCTCTATGCTTTTGTACACCTGGGCACTTTAGTAGTGATAGACCACATTGGCCAGTCGCCCGAAGTAGTAGCTTATGCCAAACCTTACCTGGGTTACCTGGGCTTTTCTATCATCCCCCTTATGATCTTTCAGACCTTTAAACAGTTTGCTGAAGGGCTGGGCTTTACCAAACAGGCGATGTTTGTTTCTATCTGGGGTAACCTGCTCAATGTTATACTTGGGATAATTTTTGTAAAGGGTATGTTCGGTATTGAGGCTATGGGTGTTAAAGGTGTAGGGCTCAGCACCTTAATTGACCGTACTTTAATGGCCATTGTGATGTCGTTCTATGTACTCAGGTCCAAACATTTTAAATTATATACCAGGAGTTTCAGGCTTAGTTTTATAGATAAAGTAAGGAGCTTAAAAATTGTCAAAATTGGTGCACCTGTGGCCTTACAATATTCCTTTGAGATCAGTGCATTTAGTGGCGCAGCTATCCTGATTGGAACAATCGGGGCAATAGAACAGGCTGCACATCAGGTAGCGATAAACCTTGCTGCTGTAACTTATATGATGGCCAGCGGTATCGCTTCTGCGGCTACAATTAAAACGGGTAACAATTTTGGTAAACGAAATTTCGACGATCTTAGAAAATCGGCCATTGCCAGCTATCATGTTATAATTTTGTTTATGAGTATAACTGCTATCCTGTTTATTGCAGCCAGCAATTTTCTTCCATACATCTATACTGAAGATATGGCGGTCATAAAAATTGCTGCGCAGTTGCTGATCATTGCCGGATTTTTTCAATTGTTTGACGGTACCCAGGTGCTTGGCCTTGGTGTACTGAGAGGCATTGGTGATGTAAACATTCCCACGCTGATTACTTTTATTGCTTATTGGGTTATCGGTATCCCCCTTGGATATTTACTTGGAATTGTACTTGGGCTTGGCGTTAACGGTATCTGGTACGGACTAACCTTCGGACTCCTCAGTGCCTCTGCCCTGCTGTTCATCAGGTTTCAAAAAAAGACTAAAATTTTAGCGCTTTAACCATCAGTTTGCAGGTCACGCTTTCTTATGCAAATTGTATGGGCTACGTATAAACAATTTAAAAATTAATACTATAAATTTAGTAGAATAATTTTGATTATTGGAAAAGTTGAACTAATATTGTCGACTAATTCGATAGATATTATATGAGCATTCAGGAAACCGAAATTAAAGTAGCAGTACAACCCAAATCCCAGGAGAAAAAATGGAGGCAGATCGCTTATCTATGCTTATTTATCCTGGCGGTTTTGTTTATTGGTTTTGCCTTGTATACTTACCTGTCTTATGAATCTGTTATTGCTTTTGGTAAGAATGCATACGGACAACTGGATGAAAAGTTCTATTGGATGCTTGCAGTAGGTTTTTTTGCACAACTTGTTGATGGTGCACTGGGCATGGGCTATGGCGTTGTTTCTACCACCCTGTTGTTATCAGGCGGCTTAAACCCTGCCGTAATATCGGGCAGTATACATACTGCAGAAATGTTTTCTAGTGGTGCATCTGGCTTCAGCCATTACCGTTTTGGCAATGTAAACAAGAAATTATTTAAGACACTATTAATTCCGGGTGTGTTGGGCGCAATAGCGGGGGCACTATTGCTGAGTTATGCCGGTGAAGCTTTTTCGCAATGGATCAGACCGGTAATTTCTATTTATACCTTGCTGCTGGGAATCAGAATATTAAGCAATGCCTTTAAAGCCAAGACCAAGCCTCAAAAAGTTAAGCGTGCAGGCTGGCTTGCAGGTGCCGGGGGTTTTTTAGATTCCTTTGGGGGTGGTGGATGGGGCCCATTGGTTACGTCTACCCTCATTTCAAAAGGACGCACCCCAAAATATGTGATTGGTTCCGTAAGTCTGACCGAATTTTTTGTAACCATGGCCAGCGCCGTTACTTTCTTTTTCGTTTTAGGCGTTAGTCACTGGCAATCCATTGTTGGTTTAATTGTAGGTGGCGTAGTAGCTGCACCAATAGCGGCCAATCTGGTAGGAAAACTTCCTATCAAAAAAATGTTTATTGGCGTTGCCACCATTGTAATCATCTCCAGTATCCGTATTATCTGGATGTCTGTTGGTAAATTATTCTAAATGCTGGTTTAAATAATCCAGGCCTTCGGGGGTAATTGAGGCCGAATGCTGCACACTATTCCTGTTGATCCTGATGTAGCCCAGTCTTTCCAGTTCTTCGTAAGTTTCTTCCATGCCACCCAGTATAGAAGAACTAACTTGCTGGTCAATAATTTCCAAAAGTGATATCATTGCTTCTTTTTCCATAGCCTTAAGTATTAATTTACTTAAAGATAAAGAAAATTAAACTTTTATTCTTTCAATTGTTTGGGTTTTGGTAGCAGTGTTTATACCTTTTAGCTCCACATACTTTACATTAGGCAACCAGAACGATCCGCCCTCAATCCTAAGAAAAATACGTTCCAACTGTATTTTCTTTTTATTTACCGTTACATAAACATGATATTTTTTGTCTTCGGTTGATTTTATAAGGTACATCGGAAACTTCTTATAGGATACAAATTTCAGCTCATATTGCTCATTACCAATGTCCTTAGTCTGGATACCATAGGCAAATTTCCTTTGGATATAACTCAGGTCTTCCTTCTCCCCTTTTTCACCATAGCGGATCCAGTAAACCTTTATAGGTTCTTTCTTATTTAAATCGCCATCACTTTCTATATTCAGTTCACAAATAATGGTATTGGTATTCGGATCACGCTGTAAATAAAAAAGTTGGTTGTTAATGCCCTGCGGGGTCGGAAATTTTAAAGGAGATGGATTGCTGTTATCAGTAGCCTGACCATAAGCCCCTAGGGTTAAAAATCCGGTAATACAAAACCAAATTAAGAATTGAATATAGGTGCCTGCAGGCTTCATACTTTTTACTGATTTTAAGAATTCAAATTTAGCGCAAAACTATCGGACAAGCTGTACACATTGGTTATTTTACATTAAGACGATACTTTTACGTGTATCGCTTTAAGGGATAGTCTTTCTTTAATATCACAATATGATACACCAGACCAACCGTCCTGCCGCATTTTTTTACTTATTTCTTGTTTTTTATGGAGTATTTGATTTGATATTTCTCATTTTTCACGTTATTTAAAAATAATTTACAATTATTTAATCTTAAAAAACCGGCTTAAATGCGCAAAAAAAAGGGTTTACCATGGCAATTATTGATTGAAAGTCATAATAATTAAAATTCAATAGTGTACTATATACACTATATATAAAAACTATGTATATTTGTCTTATAAAAAATGAACAACAGTTTCAATTCAGGCTAAGGTTAAAGCCTGATAGAACTTAAAGAGAAAACCCGTTCATACAGGTTTATATTTGGTTAGAATAGAGGAGTGTCTGGATAGAACGCCTCTTTCTTTTTTTATAGGGGTTTTGTAGTCTAATAATCAATCAGTTAGGATATAAACCTAAGATACAACATGAGTTAATAATTATATTGCTTGTCTTTTAATTGTTAGTGCTAATATAGCATTTAAGCGTTGTAATGAGAGTTTTATCCCCCATTTTGTCCCTGTATTTGTCCCCGCCATTATCATAACAAACCTTCATCTGAATAGCTGTAGAAGCTGTTTTTGCTTATAATCAAATAGTCAACTATTTCAATCTCTAATATCTTCGCTCCCCAACATAACTTCTCTGCAACCTTTATATTGTCACTTCCAGGTTCCAATGCACCACTCGGGTGATTGTGACAAAGTATAATGCCACTTGCAGCAGCTTTTAAAGCAATACCAAAGATTACTTTCGGGTCTGCCACTGTTTTACTTATTCCGTCTGTTGAAATGTCAACAATGCCCAACACCCTGTTACTTCTGCTTAATAGCATCATCTTAAACTCTTCTAAGTACTCGATCTTGTCCATTGACCATTGCGCAAGGAACAGCTTGTAAGCAAGACTTGCATTAGTAATCTTCGGCCTGTTCTGTGTGTTGTAATGCGGCTTGTAGATAACCTGTATCTCTGCCACTCTAGATAATTTGTTTTGTACCATATAGTTATTTATTAATTATGGTACCCAACCAAGCTTTCCAAGCGACTAAGTAAAGATGGCATACGGAATAAATGGACTGCGCGTGGCCACCTGAGCGTTTATGCCGGAACTTCTTTGTACGTGTCGCTAGGACAAGCTTACCTTTGTGGAGTAATTAATATAATTACACTAGTGACTTCAGTAAACTGATAGCTGATTCGCCCTCAATATGTAAGCTAAATTGAGTTTCTATCTTATTGATATAGTCCTCGGAAGCAAAATTACTCTCGATCAATTTTAAATCTTGAAGGAGGCTATCAATAATAAACCATTCTTGATCTGTGAGGGCTAGCTTATCCTTAGAGGTTCCGTATCTAGCCCAACTGTCTATATCACCATCAAATCTTTTATATACTGCTATTGCTTTCTCAGTTATCACAATCAAAGATAGCTTATTGCTTTCATTCTTCTATATCCATGTTTTTAACCTATTTGTTCTTTTATAGGGAAGGTTCAGATTGTGGATATTGCTGCCTACTGGAAGACCGTAAACATAAAGTTTAGAATTGGACCCCTTAACAGATATAGTAGCACCAACAATATGGAAGCAAGTAAGTATGATTTTCCATTGGGTAGATTGTGTTTCGCCCTGTTTCGGTAGAAACCAAAACTAAGAAACAATAATGCAATGATTAACGCAAGCCATTCACCTACAAAGATCATGATTGGCAGTTCTCCAATTCTATCTGCACTAGTACCACTACCATAAATATTCCAAAACACAAACGGAATCAGAAACATATAAAGAAAAGTTGTAACTAATGCCGTAGAGATTATCAGGATTGTTAAATGCAGCCACTTTGTTTTACTAGAGAAGATACTTATGATAGTTGCTTTCATTATTGCTGTGTGATGAATGTCTAAGTCACACAAGATAGCAGTTTGCTGTCAATCTTCCATATCCATTTATTATGGTAAAAACCATTGTTAAGGGGTAAGTACAGATTTTGGATATTGCTGCTTAAAGTCTACCACTCGGGCTCCAGCTTTTTATCAATCGTCCACGGTATTCTTGTTTCAAACTCTATTTGAACGAGATTCTCTTTATCTTTAAAGTAAGTGAGCTCACTGGCTATTCTAAAACCAATGCTGAAAGATTCGTTTATATCCGTCATAGAAAATGTTCCATTACTCCCATCAGTCGTCACGAAGCAATCTTTGCCTTCAAAGCTTCCCTTAAAATGAAATATCCCATTGTAAAGATGATTCCCACTTTCATCCTTCGACATTCGCCATACCTCGCATTCCTTTCTATAGTCTATCCCTAGCTGATGCAACAGTAAGATAATCTCATCAGGAAACGCCGTTGCCTGGTTAACAACATAATTTTTACAGTCATCACATTTGCAATCCTCCGCACTACCATTGACGACAGAAGCATAAGTTAAATGTGTAGTCTCACGGTCTACTGTCAAAGTCCAATCTCTAAATCTAACTGTAGTCATACTTAAAACGATATCCACAAATGTATCAATAATCTATTATTAAGAGGACGTTACACTTTTTCGGATATTGGTATAATGCCATTGCTAAGGGAGCAGTCCACTTCTTATGTTATAAAAGGTAGATAGTTACCATTGCCAGTTGAGTGCTGTACCTTTTAAACGAACAGGAACAATGGCACCTCTACCTCCCACTAAAATAAGAAAGGGCACATGCCAGAAGGCACGTACCCAATTAACGCTCTCACTGTAAACGTAACATAAGTAGACTGAATAAGCAACGATTAGCTTTTCAATGAATTGAAATGGTCTATTTCACTTTCAATCTTTAAATCAAGAACCAGAAGCCAATAGGAATAATCAGAACCGAAATGCTTTGATAACTTAATTATCTTCTGTTTGATCTCTTGATAAAAGTCTATTCCACATTCTCCAATGGGTATGCAGGATACAAGATGTATGTTCTGAACTAGGTACTCCAAGCCCTCCAAGTTTTCAGTTTGCAGGAATATCTTAGCATATAAGTATTTAACGCTAATATGTTCATTGGTAGCAGATAGAAGGGCATCAGCAATATTAAATAATGCCGCTTCATTCCAACTAGACATTCGTTGTTCAAATAGCTCCCATTCGGATTGTGAAAAGCTCTTAAGATATGAGCATATCTCCGGATCATGAAGATTAATCAATGTGTCTCCCTCATCAATATCTTGATTTGCTTCTAAATATAAATATAACGCATGCACCCGATCAGTAGGGTGCTCTTTCCTATAAATATCTGCAATGTTATAAACCATATTAAGGACTATGAAGTGTTAAATATAAATAATATTTACTAAGCTCACCGACCGGCGAATGAAACGAAGGTCAGTGCAGTAAAGCTACGCAGTAGCGATGCATTGATATGTTTTCAGCATGAAAACACAAGGATTGGCGGAATTGTTGATCTGTTGGCCTAGAGCGTTGTCACTTCAACAATTGTGACAATCTGAAGCCTGAGCGACCCGCAGGTGAGCTGAACTGAGAAATGCGGTGGCTTTGTTAGTCACGAAGTGTCTAACTAAAGACAGAGTAGCATTTCATGAGCTGCGCCGCTTGCTGAAAGCCAAGAATGATGACAGATCAGTGTAGTGGCTAAGCCAGGTTGAATAAACCTAGCTGTGTGCGTTGGGAATCTGGCACCATTCTGTGGCCAGCTTAGTAGCAGCGAATACCTATTTCCGACGACTAGCGTTCATGTTTGCACAAACCTTCCCTAAGTACGAATAGTCCGCAGATGCATTTATAAGTAGCACTACAGGATTTTTACCTTCTAAAACAAAGACCATACGATGCCTTAACCTGTTCTAAGCAGCAAAAGAGGGAGAGGCATTGTATGCGTCTGCTATTAAATTTGTAGTTTATGTAAGCAAAATGAGGTAAATTTGAAAACTAGGGAGTTTATCATAATCGTCTCCTAATCATTAACATTACAAATAATTAATTAATATGAAGTACAGTGGTACACTTGATGACGGAGATTATAAAAACTTGGGCATTCCATTCATTAAGGGCATATTACACACATTTGAATCGCTAAATCAGCCTGATTCGACTCTTTCATACGATTATGATATTGTACAGGTTGAAAAAGGAAATAAAAACATGATTGAAACTCTAAAGGAGCAGTTTGATGTTCTGAGAGATCAATCGTTTAACCTCAATTCAATTTCAGACGAAGAATTAAAAAAATCACTGACAGGTTGGCTTTTCGAGACTAAATTTGTTTCAGCCAGTAAAGTTGAGAAAGAGGTTAATTTCTTTCATAATCTATTAAAGGAGATTACTGGTTACAAATCGTGCTTTCGCGCAACAGAATTAGATTCGACATCATTCAGTTATGACCTAGGCGTGTATTACGAATACTTCGTGTTGGAAAGTGAAGCGTACATATATGTCTTGTATTTTAATTATAGCGATTAGTTGTAATAGCCTATTTGCCTCAGTTAAACCGCCCCTTTGAGCGAAGGCTAAGGATAGGAATGAAGAACTAGTGACAATTAAGCTTATTAAGAACTACCTGACAATTGCCTATTGCAACTCTATCGTAATTAAGGAAGTTATATTCATTTAGCTTACGTCTAATATCAGGGACAAGAGGAGATACCATGTCATCGCTATTCAATAAATAATCAAAGTCATCTATTACATTCAATAATTCAGGATTATCTAAAATTAAAAATATATGCGCGTAAAGGTAGCTTCTTACTGCCGGTAATCCTCTATCATCATCTGCCGTTAATGCAAAAGCAAGGTTAGATAATAGTTCTGGTCTCCACTCTATAAGTGTATTAACCAAATCTTTAATATCGTTCCTGTCAAAGGTGGCTAAGATTGAGTTTACATCACTAATTCCACCGTACCAGTACTCGGTATCTGTGTCAGAGTGTTGAACTATATATAAATATAGTTCCGTTACTTTTTCGTTATTAAGAATAGATTCTCCCATGACCTTATTAATAATGCAGTACAAGGTAAGGAATTAGAACAATAGGTACGACCTACGCCACCCCTTTTGTGAAGGGGGATGGATTGGGAATGTGCAGCTCATGGTAAAATAAAAGTTGTATCACCGATAAGTTGACCTGCATTCCATTCCAATGGAGACTTTAATTCGATCTCATTGATGTGGGTTATTGTAAAGGTTTGGAGCTTACCCATGACTACAGTACCCACTCCTTGTACATCTGCATTCCATGTACCTTGATAAAGCTCCCCTTTATCCTTAAACATCTTGACCAACTCCCTTGACTTTGATGTAATATAAAACTCTCTAGCATCCCCAAAACCAGGTTTGCATACAATTTTTATAGTTCCGTCTGATTTAATAGTAGCATCCGCATACAAATTACAATCAGCTTTGTTATAAATCATTCCTGAACAGATATAAACTGTAAACATCATAACTATTGTCACGGAAAGCCTGTAAACTAGCTTACGATTAGCTGATCTCCACATCAGCATCTTAATTGTCAAAGGAACCAATATAAGATACAATAGGAATGGAAGTACGACAATTGGTATAAGAACAAGATTTTTCCTGTTATAGAGTACATATTCTATAACTGATCCTGATAAAAGTACGGTGTAGCAACAGGCGATAAAGCACATGGTCAAGTAGCCCGCCTTTACATTAAACGCTACAAGCGTCACTGCTACAATTAATAATGGATACAATGCTAGATATATGTAGGTTTTATTACCCATACCCCATGCAGCCATAGTTAATGTAAACGAAGTAGAGCTTATAAGAGCTAAGACCCCAACAATCAGAATAAGCCATCGTAACCGTTTGTATTCTATTTCCATCTTCATAATTCGACTGGATAATTAAC
This sequence comes from Pedobacter heparinus DSM 2366, assembly GCF_000023825.1. Classification (NCBI taxonomy): domain Bacteria; kingdom Pseudomonadati; phylum Bacteroidota; class Sphingobacteriia; order Sphingobacteriales; family Sphingobacteriaceae; genus Pedobacter; species Pedobacter heparinus. The sequence goes on along the minus strand of NC_013061.1, from coordinate 2,471,898 downwards.
GTATATTGCTCTGGGTAAGCCATGAAAGACATATCCTGTCACCTCGCATAACCACATCATATGATTAATCTCTTCACCTTTATAGGTTTCCATAACATAATTGCCACCACCAACGGAATTAGTTAAATCTTCAACAAGTCTAATCCTGTCAGCATCATCAAACGGTTCATCACTCATTTCAAGGTAACATTCATTGGTATAACCACTGACACGATCTAACATCGTATCAGCACCCTCCACCATCTGTAGATCATCAATTGAACCGCCCCATTCCGGTAAATCAATGTACCATTTGCCGTCTGCTGTCTTGTAAAATCTAAATGTGTCCTTCATAATATATAAGGTAAATATATTAAAAGAGCCACACGTTGTGCAGCTCTATAGTGATATTCTGTTGTACCGGTTACTTACACTCGTAAGTGAACCTGTATTCAGATGCGTACCCACCAGTACTCACCATTTTAGCAGAGGATAGTTCTTCATGGAAATCGTATCTGACTTAGGAACAATATGTAATTCGTGGATGATAATCTCAATATCTTGCTTGTACAATTCCACTAATTGTGATTCAATGTATGCCTTCCTATCCTTGTCACCCTCTGACAATGTGTTAAAGAACTCAATTGCATTACGTTTAACACTGCCATTGCCATAGTACTTCTTCCGCCCATTGTTGTTGTACTCAAGAAAGTACTTTGTTCTTTAGCCGTTACTCCCGGTACGGACAGGAAGATTTCGACACCTTGATGATTAGCTAGCAAATAGCTAGTTGCTGTTGTTGATCTCTTGGATTTCATGAAACTTAATGTTTCATGTTGTCCCTTAGGTTGTCCCTATCCTATTGTCATCACGTCAAAAACCGCCTTCAAAGCATCAGAGCTACCATTATCCAAAGATAGCCTGATATTTGGTTAGAATAGAGGAGTGTCTGTATAGAACGCCTCTTTCTTTTTTTATAGGGGTTTTCTTCATATTTCAAACTACTTGCATTGCTTAATTACATCATTTACAGGATAACTGAAAACATTTTGCAGCAACCATCTCGCTTTATAAATTTTTAAGCCATTTTGTAAAAATATAGTGTTGCCTTTTGCGTCAATCACTTCATCTGCCCACCAGGATACTTTGGGTTTCAATAATATTATCGGATAACCTTCAGGCCCGGAAGAAACACTCTTAATATCAGCCTGTATCACTTCTGCCTGTGTAAATTTTTTAGTTCCAACATCAAATTTATAAACATTGGTGGTATTGGTTAGCCACAAAGCATTTTCACCATGTACAGGAAACAGATCGTGGGCTTCGGTACCTGGTATACTGATGGATTCTAGCAGATCCAGATCTGGAAAATCACAGTTGAAATTATACTTAAATGACTTTAACTGATTCATAGCGGCCGACCAAAGCACCTGGTTTTTATGATCCCACACCACATTATGTCCAAAATCGATCGGTATAGTTTTGGCATAAACATGGTCCGGAAAACTTAACGTATCTACCTTAAACAAGGTTAAATAATTACCTGTACTAGAAGCACTTACTATGTTTCCATCCGGGAGTAGTTCTGCAGAATGTACATTTCCCCCTGCAAAGGCATAAAAAACTGTCTTTTTATCAGCAATTCTTACCAGAGCCACTCCCCCTCCGGAAGCTGTTGCAAGTATATATTTGCCATTGTAAACAAGCTTTGCATCGCTGATATTGCTAAACCACTTTAAAGCATCTGCTTTAATATCTGGTATTCCGGGGCTCCATTCCCATATTATGGCTTTAGAAGCGACATCTGCAATGGCAACCCTTGTCTGAAGCTGTTCTGCGAGGATAATGCATTTTTTACAATCTGCCACTGATGCTGGTGGGTCGACCCCCGGAACAGTGACCGGCGGAGAAGGCTTGCCTCCATTCTCCGCCGTGTAACCTTTCTTCTTACACTGTATGGCAAGAAATGAGATCGCTATAAAAACAAATAAGATCTTTCTCATAAAACATCACTAATTACAGAAATGAAAAACATCATTTGCAGGATAACTAAAAGCATTCATAATCTTCCATCTGGCTTTATATATTTTCAATCCTGTGCCTTCAAAAACAGCAATACCGGTATCCATGTTAATGACCTTAGTATTCCACCAGTCGGTAGCGTTCAGCCCCTGTAAAACCACTGTTGGATAACCGGCCCCACCCGACGATACACTTTTGATCCTGGCCAGTGTGCTAACTTCGGTAACTGCATCTGTATTTAAATTAACCACCCAAACCTTATTGCTGGTACTGATCCATAATGAATCCTGGCCGTAAACTGGAAAAAGATCGTGTGCATTGCCTGCCGGTAAAGTAATGGTTTTAACCAGCGTTAAATTCGGGCTGGTACAGCTGAAATTGTAGGAATAAGCATAGAGTTTATTTTTACTGGCCGACCACAGTCTTTGCCTTGTTTTGTCCCACACCACGTTATGCGCATCTTCCTGGATTATTTTTCTTGTAAATGCGGTAGAAGGATGGTGCAGGGTATCCATTTTATGGATCATTAAATATCCCCCTGTACTTGAAGCTGTTACAATATTTCCGTCAGGTAGTAATTCAGCAGAATGCGGATTTCCACCCGGATTAGCATAAAATACGGCTTTTTTATCACTCTGTCTGATCAATGCAACCCCACCACCAGAAGCTGTTGCCAGAATATACAATCCATTGTATACTCTTTTTGCATCACTTGGATTGGTAAACCAGCTTACATGGGCCGCACTTACATTGTTGTTTACACCGGCTTTCCAGTTCCAGAAAAAAGTACCGTCAGTAGCATTTACTACAGAAATCCGGTTTTGGGATTGTTCTGCGAGTAACAGGTAGCGGTTGGGTTCTGCCATTATTGCACCAGACAACTCACTGTTACCTGCCAATGCTGTTTTATTCTGGTTTTTGGCCACCTCTTCCTGTTTGCAGCCCTGCAATAAAGCCATACCCAGCATTACCGGGATCAATATCTTTTTCATCATATAATAGTTATTTTTTAATAATTATCATTCTGTTCAAGGTTTGGATTAAGCTCTCTCTGGGTTTGCGCAATTGGCCACCAGTAATCTCTCAATGGGTTAAAATTTCGGGTAACAATTTGCTGGTTCTGCGAATTGAATATAGGGCCGGTTAACACCTGTTCAGCCGTTTTCCATCTTCTGATATCTGTATAATAAAAACCTTCACATGCAAATTCTATTCTCCTTTCATGCCTGATTAGCTCGCGCATCTGTGGTTTTGTAAGCGTAGCTGATACCTGATAAGGCACCAGTCCTGCCCGCTGACGTACAAGTTCAACAGCATTTCGTACAGTAACGTCAGGAGCCCCGAGTACTTCATTTTGTGCTTCGGCATACATCAGCAGTACATCCGCATAACGTACCACCATATAATTGATCTGCGATCGTCCGGCGCTGTTGATCAGATCGGCAGCTGCAACCGCTTCTTTATCATATATGCCATATTTTTTTACCCCATATCCGGTTTGTTTAAAAGTGGCGGTAGTAACGGGTGCCCCCAGATAGGTATCTCCCGGATAAATTATGGTTTGGTACATGCGCGGGTCACGATTATCATATGGCTTTAAAGCATCGTACAATGGCGATTGGGCTGGTGGAAGCCCATCTTTCATGTCATAAGCATTGATCAGGTCTCGCAAGGGTGCGTTGGTATTGTAAAGCCGGTTAATGAGGTCGAAAGAATTACCAAAACCTGTTGTGGAAATTGTGTACTGTACATCAAAAACGGTCTCCTGTTTGTTCTCATTGGCTGGTAAAAACAATTGTCTGTAATTTGGAAACAAGCCATAACCTGTTCCCGGAAGGTCTATTATGGCTTTTGCCGCATTGGCGGCGGCAACCCATTTGGTTAGATCGCCGGAAGGGTTATTAAGCGGACTGGCCTCAAATAGTAACATCCTTGCTTTAATGGCCAAAGCTGCACCGCTTGTTGCACGGCCTATATCGTTACCTGTAAACTTGGGTGGCAGTACCATTGCAGCTTCGTCCATATCCTTTACAACCTGCTGAACAACTTCTGCCCGGCTATTTCGTGGTAATTTTGCGTCCTGATCAAAATTCGGGGGTGTTAAAATAAGCGGTACACCACCATAATAAGTGGCCAGTATGGAATAATACAGTCCCCTTAAAAACTTAGCTTCCGCTTTCATCCTGTCTTTTAAAACATCGGCCATGGGTACAGCATTGATCCGGTCCAAAAGGGTATTACACCTGCCAATCCCACGGTAGCAGTCTTTCCATCTGAATTCGATTACACCAGAAACAATATTTCCGGCCCCGGCATTGGTAGCCGTATGTGTACCCAGGGCAATCAGGCCAAAACCAGCAGAATTATCATAATTATAGGCATTGGGCGTAGCCGTTTCTTCCCATAAGGGAGTGGCATATCCATATAATGAATTGGAGGTCAGTACCTGGTAACATCCGGTTAAACCGGCCATAGCTGTTTTTTCAGAAGTCCAGTAAGTATCTTCTGTATACCTGTCGTTTGGCTGTGTTTCCAGTGCATCTTTATAACAGGATACCAGCAATAGGCTTAACAAAAATAAAATTGATATATTTTTCATCAGAGTATAATTTAATTTTAATAGTTCCGAGCTTTACCGGCTCCCTTTATAGCTGTATTAAAATGTTGCATTTATACCGAAACTGAAGGTTTTCAATGTCGGATATTCATAAAAATTATCAGATTTGATATCTTTTTCCGGATCAAACCCTTTAAAACTGGTAAAGGTTACGAGGTTTTCGGCATTCACAAATAAGGCAACCTTGTTCAAAGAGAGCTTAGAAACCCAGTTCTGTTTAAAATCGTATTTCAACTGCAGACTTTTAAGCCGCAGATAAGAACCGTCCTGTAACCAGAATGAGGACGAATTTGCTGTGGAATACATTTCCGGCGCTCCGGTAGCCGTTGTAAGGATGGGTAGTCTGGCACCCGGGTTGCCAGGTGTCCACGCATCAGTAGCCCACTCCCTGGTTACTCCGGCGCCGTTGTTAAAAGGTTGTGCAAGGTTAACGGTTGGATACAGGTCAATTCCCTGAATGCCCTGAAAAAAGGAAGTCAGGCTAAAATTCTTATAACCCAGGTTTAAATTAAAACTATAGGTAAACTGCGGGTTCGACCTGCCGGTAATTACACGGTCGTTACCATCAATCTTATTGTCGCCATTGATATCCTTATACTTCAGATAACCTGGTCTTACCCCGGTACTCACTTTAGGACTATTGTCTACCTCCTGCTGGTTCTGGTAAATGCCATCTGCCTGATAAATGTAATAGGAATCGATAGGGTATCCTTCTTTTATGATCCTCCTGCCACTGATGATGGTTTCTCCTTTCAGGTCGACTACCTTATTTTTCACATAACTTACACCACCAGTAAAGGAATAGCTAAAATCATTGATCGTATTTCGGTGCGACAAGTTAAGGTCAAAGCCTGCATTGTCTACCACACCTACATTTTTTTGCGGGCCGGTTAATCCGCCTACCTGATAAGGAATATTCACAGGCCTCAGAATTCCCGTGGTTCTCCGTTTAAAAACATCAAAAGTAATGCCCAGCAATCCTTTCCAGGCTTCAAGGTCGACACCCAGGTTAGTTGTCGTAGTGGTTTCCCAGGAAATCGCCGGATCGTTATAGGCATTTACGGATGAACCCGGACTAATCACATTATTAAAGGAATAATCAGCGCCCAGTCTTACCGAATTAAGATAGCTGTAAAGTTCTACAGCCTGGTTACCCAGCTTCCCCCATGAAGCGCGTAGTTTCAACTGGTTAATGGATGGCATGTTTTTAAAAAACTGTTCCTGGTCAATTCTCCATGCGGCCGATACAGAAGGGAATGCTCCCCATTTGTTTCCTTCTGAAAATCTTGAAGAACCGTCATAGCGCACTACGGCTTCAACCAGGTATTTATCGGCAAAACTATAATTTAACCGGCCAAAGTAAGAAGCAAGTACATCTTTTGTCCTTGTGCCGCTTGTTGCCGGATTCACAGAACCGGCAGAAAGATCGGTCAAGGTATTATCGAAATACCCCTCAATCTGTCCGGAAAACGATTTCCTGTAAAAATTATTAAAGCTACCTCCAATTACCGCATTTAAGGCATGTTTTTCTGCAAACACCTTTTTCCAGTCCAGGGTATGGTAAAAGGAAGTGTTCACTTCATTTTCATTGTATTCATAAGAACTGGGGTTTACATTGTAATTATTGGGCGCTCCTGTTATCGGATGATAAGATACCAGGTATGGTGTAAACACACTGGCATAGCCATCAAGCCGGTCGACACCAAAGTTAATGCTGTATTTCAGATTAAAAGGGAGTTCATAATCGGCAAATACTTTTGCCAGTACCCGTTGGGGTGTACGTACATTCCGTCCTTCTTTAAGCAGCATCAAGGGATTTTCTATGGTATTTCTTCCGGGTGTAGGGAACACTACCGAACCATATCTTCCGTCGGTAGTATAAGGCGTAAAAATGGGCAGCACACGCGTTAACCTGGTAAAATAATAGCTGGTTGCAGTACCGGAAGTCCCTCCAAAAGCAGGCTCTGTATAAGTCCTGTAATTGCCCACTATATTTGTCCCGATCCTTAACTTCTGTGTCACATTGGCCGAAACATTTGCATTGAGTGTATACCTGTTTGCATGATTGGCATCAATTAAAATGCCGTCCTGGTCCATATATCCCAATCCAATATTGTACAATACATTGTCATTACCACCAGAGAACCTTAAGTTATGCTGTTGGATATAGCCATTTTTCAAGACCAGGTCAAACCAGTTCAGGTTAGGATAAGCAATAGGGTTGCTGGCCATTCCGTTTTTATATTCCGCAATCTGCGCTGCAGAATAATCTACAGATGCAGCCGATTTGCCTTCATTGATGAGCGCCTGGTTTTTCAGTTCCATGTACTGAATAGGGTCCCACAATACATCAGGCAAAGCCGTAGCTTCCTGTATGCCATAACTGAAATTATAATTGATCTCTGTTTTACCTTTTTTACCGGTTTTAGTGGTCACAAGAATTACACCGTTTGCAGCCCTTGACCCATATATTGCGGCCGAAGCATCTTTAAGAACAGTTATCGTTTCAATGAAATCGGGGTTAATCTCATTGATGTTGTATTCTATCCCGTCTACCAGCACCAGCGGGTCAGATTTACCCGACGAGCCGATTGAACCGATCCCTCGGATACGGATACTTCCTCCATCCTGCCCAGGTTTACCCCCGGCCTGGTTTACCCACAATCCTGAAACACCCTGCAATGCCTGACTGGCATTGGTAAGTGGCCGGTTTTCGCGGGTAGACATGTCAAGAATAGATAAAGAGCCTGTCAGGTTCACTTTTTTAACCGTACCATAACCCACAACCGCAACTTCGGTAAGCAGCTGTTGGTCCTCTTTTAACTGAACATTTATTTTTGTCCTGCCATCTACCTTAACTTCCTGGCTTAAAAAGCCTACATACTTAAAAATCAGTATGGCGTCGTTATCCGGCACCCTGATCTGATAGTCCCCATTTGCATCGGCCGTTGCCGAGAGGGTGCTGCCTTTAACCATTACAGAAGCGCCCGGCAAAGGTGCCCCATTTAAATCAGTAATCCTGCCGGTCAGGTCTATTACCTTAAAATAATCAACGATCTTATCGGCAAGTGTCTTTTCTTTCTCCCTGATTACAATAACATTGTTTTCAATAGTATAGGTTAAGGGAAAACCATCCAGACATCTGTTCAGCGCCTCCCGCAAAGAGATATTTTCAAAATTCACATTTACGACCTGTGTATTCTTTACTTTTTTTGCAGACCATAATATGTTATAACCGGTTTGCTTGTTTATTTCATTAAAAACCCTTTTTAAGGTAGTAAATTTCTGATTAAGGGTAATGCGCTGTGCCAGGCCGGTTGCGCTTACCTGCATTAATGTAGCAAACATTAAGATCGTTGTAATTTTCATAATCAGAAGGAATTTCCTGATGTAGCCCTGAGGCGTACAAAAAAATTTCGTAAAATTTTTATACATTTGAGTATCTGTTTAAATTGATAAAAATTGTTTCAGCAATGCATTTCGGTTTTATCAGATATCTGATCAGGAGCATTGCGAGTGTTCCTGATTTTTTATGTAGTAAAACCTCGTTATCCGGTCGGATTAAGTAGAGTCTTCTTTTTTAATCATGATTGTTTTGGTTTATATTGGTTAATTTATTTTGCGTTCAATACCCTGATCTGCCTGCCATTAATTTTAAATTTGACCTCACCGGTCAGCTCCAGCATCCTCAACAGTTCCGATACATTTGCAAAACGTGTGGTTACGCCTGCAAACGGCTCTTTTTTCAGTTCTTCATTTTCGTAGACTACCTGGATGTCATACCACCTTGATATTTTTTTCATGATACTTTCCAGTTGCTCATCATTAAAGCGGAAGAAACCATTTTTCCAGGCCAGTTCTGTCTCTATATCCGCAGGTTCTATTTTTAGCTTACCAGCTGCCAATACCCCCTGCTGTCCGGGTTTTAAAACGCCACCTGCTACATTTCCGGTATTTATCCTTACAGCACCTTCCAGTAAAACCGTTTTTGTAACCCCCTCATCATTGTAGGCATTGACATTAAAATGTGTACCCAGTACTTCAACCTGCTGCTGATCTGTTTTCACCACAAAAGGATGCTTTTCATCTTTTGCGATTTCGAAATAAGCTTCGCCACTGAGTTCAACTGCACGTTTTTTGAAGGATGCAAAGGTTGCGGGATATTTAATTGATGAAGCTGCATTTAGCCAGACTTTAGAACCATCAGGAAGGATGATCTGATAAGTTTCAGATCTTGAAGTACTCAGCATATTATAGGCTGCTGCTACCCCTGGCTGTCGGGATGGGTCAATCTTATAAACAACCTGTCCGTCTGGTGTCTTAAAAATAGAAACACCGGCCTGTTTTGCAATTTCCCCGTTAAGGGCGTCAGACAATACGATCTTTTTGCCATTGGCCAGGGTTAAAGTGGCCGTTTTTTTACCTGGTGCCACATCGTTTGCATAAGCAACTGGTTTACCAGCACCTGCCTGCCTGTCGGTATAAAACCAGAACGCAGCTATGATGACAAATACAGCTGCTGCAACTGCCGGATACCAGAACCGTCTTATACCAGCCGGTCTAGTGCTACGGTTTTTCATAAGCGCGGTAAAAACCGCCATGCTTTCTTTATCAAGTTCGGCTGCTGAAAGGGCTGGAACATCCTCCTTTTGAAAATAGTGGAGCCAATACTTCGCTATATCCTCTTCTTCTGCCGAGGCTATACCTGAATCCACCTTATGAAGTATATTTTTAATATCCTTTTTGTCCATTGCTTTTTTAAGAAAACCCGTATATAAAGCAAAGGCAACTCAGCAAGTTAAAATGGGGACAAGCGATAAAAATAATTTTACAGTTCAGGGGTGGATGATAAAGACCAGGTAGACCAACAGGCCCAGTTTTAATTTCAGATGTTTCATGGCCCTTTTCATTTGTGTGGTTACGGTAGACTCTGCAATATCTAATTGCAGGGCAATTTCTTTTGCAGAAAGGTGTTTATTTCTTTTTAGTTCATAAATCTCGCGCATTCTGGGCGGCATGGCCTGGATTTCCTTTTCAATCATAGCCGCAACATCCTTTTCCCTGATCAGAAAATCTGTTTCGGCACTTTCTATATCTATATAATGATTTCCCGCATCCGCATACTTCTTCAGGATCTGCCGGTGTTTAAACAAATTAAAGATCTTGTTTAACACTGATTTATAGAGATAACCTGAAAGCGTAGTTTTTAAATCAAGTTTTTCGCGGTTATTGAGCATCCAGGCAAACACGTCATGAACCATATCCCTTGCTTCTTCTTTATTGCCCAGTTTATGATAGGCATATAAATAAAGCAGCTTATCATACCGCAGATAAATTTCTTTAAATGCGCCATCACTGCCAGATATAAATAGGCTTATTAATTCCTGATCAGAATAGCTGGTATATGTTTCCATTGTTTATATGCCGTGATTACATTTCCTGACGATCTTTTTTAATCCTCCACCCCATTTTTCACCTTGGTCATCACATCCAGAAATACCTCCGGGGCCTGGGCACCAGATATAGATAATTTCTGGTCAATCACAAAAAAAGGTACCCCTTTAATACGGATCTGCTGGGCTATCTTTTCATCATGTCTTACGTCATCGGTAAAATCATCGCTTTTCAGCATCATTTCTACAGCCAGGCCATCCAGTCCGCCTTCCTTGCCTATCCCTATCAATACCTGCTGGTCGGCAATGTTCTTCCCATCGGTAAAATGTGCCTTAAACAACAATTCTTCTATATCACCTGGCGTGTCATTGACCTTAGCCATCTGGATTAACCGGTGCGCATCGAAAGAATTGGCCATAACAGCCTTGTCAAAATTGAAGGTCAGTCCAACTTCAGCCGCCGATTCTTCCAGCGCCCTGTGACGTTCTATCGCCCATTCCCGGTTCCTGTCATAACGGTCGGCAAGATAATCATATGCATCTACGTTCAGTAGGGTTTCTGCATTAGGATCAAGTTCAAAACTATGCCATTCTACCACTACCTCATTCCTGTGTTCAAACTTTGCCAATGCCATTTCAAACTTTCTCTTGCCTATATAGCAAAACGGACACCTTACGTCCGACCAGATATCTACCTTCATTAGCTGTGTTCTATTTTGTAAATTGTTGTTTGTTTATAAGTTTCTCCGGGCCTTAAAACAGTACCCGGAAATTCAGGTATATTAATTGCATTGGGATGGTGCTGTGTTTCTATACAGAAAGCCTCGAAAGGATGATAGTCCTTCCCTCCTTTACCCGCCTTTACATCCAGGTATTTTGCTGTGTAAAAATGCGCCACAGGTTCTGTAGTATAAACAGAAAGTTTTAATCCGCTGTTTTCTTCCGAAGTTTCGGAAGCCAGTGTAAATTCGCCGTCCTGCTTATCCAGTACATACGTCTGGTCATACCCTTCCTCTGGGTCCCAGTCGCGACCGATAGTTTTGTCTCCTAAAAAATCATGTATTGTCCCTTCTACAGGCAGCAGTTTTCCAGTAACCACATAATTATCATCCTGTTCCAGATAATAACTGGCAGGCATCCGGTGCAGGTGGTCTTTTACAGAGCCCCCGTCGGGCGATAAGTTAAAATAGCTGTGGTGCGTAAGGTTTACGGCTGTAGCTGCATCAGTTGTTGCTTTAAAATCCAGGATCAGCTCATCCTCATCCGTTAATTTAAAAGTAAGCTGAACAGTAAGCTTTCCCGGAAAATTTTCTTCGCCTGCGGCGCTCACATATTGCAGGGTAACGCTTGGGTCTATGGTAGACAATACGTCCCATACCTTTCTGTCAAAACCTTTATCACCCCCATGCAGGCAATCCCCACCTTTAGCCTGCGAAAGCTGATAGCTTTCACCATCTATTGTAAACCTCCCGTTTTTAATCCGGTTGGCATACCTTCCGATCACAGCTCCCAGGTAGGGATAATTGTTCAGATAATCTTCGCTTGTGTACTGATCTATATCGTCAAATCCCAAAACGATATCCTGTTTTTTACCAAGTTTATTGCTTACAATAAATTTGTTTATGATGGCCCCGTAATTGTATATTTTAACATAGGTACCCTGTGCGTTGGTCAGTTCTACACCTAATACTTCTTTTCCATCAATGATTTTACCGGTCTTGATCAGCTTTGTTTTCATTCGTTCTATTTCTTTTTAGATGGATTATCCCCGCTTTTTTATGTACTTTTTTACGAGTGTAAACCTATTTTGAGCTCATAAATTGTATCTTAGGAGCGTTTGTTATTTAAAACAATACTATCAATACTTTATTTAAAACCGAAACTTAATTTAAAATATAATATTAAACCAAACAATGAAAACCGAAATGATCAGTGAATTCCTGGAAAAATATGGACATGAGCCAAAACAAAACTACTTTACCCCCGGTCGTGTAAACCTTATTGGAGAACATATTGATTATAACGGAGGCCTGGTTATGCCCTGTGCCGTTACTTTAGGAACCTGGCTGAGCATAGCACCCAACAACGATAAGGTGATCAGATTTAAAAGCCTGAACTTTCCAGAAGAACGCGAATTTGATCTTCAGCCTTCTTACACCAAAACAGGCCCCGAATGGTACAATTATCCTTTGGGTGTGTTCCATGAAATCTTAAAAAAACATCAGATCCCAACAGGTTTGGATCTCTTGTTTCATGGGAATATCCCGATTGGCTCAGGCCTATCTTCCTCAGCCTCTATTGAAGTGGCTATGGCTTATGCTTTAAATGATTATTTTAACCTGGGTTACGAAAAAATTGAAATCCCCTTGCTTGCCCAAAAGGTAGAGAATGAATTTATTGGTGTAAACTGTGGCATTATGGACCAGTTTGCTGTTGCTTTTGGTGAAACCGATAAAGCCATAGTATTAAACTGTGATACACTAAAATATAAGATCGTTGATTGCAGCCTGGGCGATTACTCACTGGCTATTATCAATACCAATAAACCCCGTAAACTGGCAGAGTCCAAATACAATGAGCGTGTAGCCGAATGTCAAACCGCTTTAAAACAATTGAACCAGGAAATTACCCTGCATAACCTGTGCGAGCTGAATGCCGACAAATTTGCTTTGCACAGTCACCTTATTACCGACCCTACCGTACTAAAAAGGGCAACACACGTAATCAGAGAGAACGACAGGGTTAATCTGGCTGCAAAAGCTTTAAATGAAGGCAACCTGACAGAATTTGGCCGCCTGATGTATGCTTCTCACCAATCCTTAAAAGAGCTGTATGAAGTAACGGGTGCAGAACTGGATGCTGTAGTCGAATTCTGCTCAGCTTATGCACACGTAATTGGAGCACGGATGACCGGTGCAGGTTTTGGTGGTTGTGCCATCGCCTTATTAAAAAAAGGCAGGGAAGAAGATTTTGCTAAAAAGCTTAACGATTTCTATGTGGCACGTATTGGTTACCCTGCTGCCATCTATATCAGTGAAATTGGCAATGGTGCTTCCGCAATTTAATTTTAATTTTGCCCCATGCAAAAATTAAAATTAGATGAGCTGAACCGGGTTGGCATTGAAGAATTTAAAGAACAGGAAAAATTACCGCTTATAGTGGTACTTGACAATGTGCGGAGCATGCACAATATAGGATCGGTTTTCAGGACAGCAGACGGCTTTGCCATAGAAAAACTGTATCTCTGTGGCATTACGGCCCGGCCACCGCACAGGGAAATAGAAAAAACAGCTTTAGGTGCCACACAATCTGTAGCCTGGGCACATTTTGAAACTACTGTTGATGCCATTGCTTCTTTAAAGGCCGATGGTTACCACATCATTGGCATCGAACAGGCTGCTGGCAGCACGATGTTAAACACCTATAAACCAACCTATTCAAAAAAATACGCCCTGATTTTTGGAAATGAAGTAAATGGGGTAAGCGATGAAGTAATGGCACAAATAGACGAATGTATCGAAATTCCACAGTTTGGCACCAAACATTCCTTTAATATTGTCATCTCCGCAGGCATTGTGCTCTGGGATTTCTTTGCAAAATTAAGGTTGTAAAAAAGATATTAGTATAAAAACAAAGGCGCCGGTAGTTTTACCGGCGCCTTTGTTTTTTATCATATTTATGATTTATGCATACGGGATACCGTCTTTAGACGGCAAACTGCTATGCCCCATCAGGTACTGGTCCACTTTACGTGCAGCTTCCCTACCCTCAGAAATGGCCCAAACAACCAGTGATTGTCCACGGCGCATATCGCCGGCAGCAAATATTTTAGCAATATTGGTCTGATATTTACCTTCTTCTGCTTTAACATTACCCCTGTTATCGGTTTCCACGCCTAATTTTTCAATTAAACCTTCTTTCTGCGGATGCAGGAAACCCATAGCCAGCAATACCAGCTGACAAGGCAGATCGCGCTCTGTACCAGGTTTTTCCTTGAAATTCAAGGGGCGGCCTGTAGCATCAATATCCCACTCCACATCTACTACTTTTACGGCTTTAAGGTTGCCTTGCTCATCTTTGATAAACTCCTTGGTATTTACACCCCAGCCCCTTTCGCAGCCTTCTTCATGTGATGTAGTTACTTTTAACAGCATCGGATATGTTGGCCATGGCATATTTGACGTACGTGCAGATGCAGGCATCGGCATGATCTCGAACTGGGTTACCGATTTGGCACCCTGACGGTTAGAGGTACCGATACAATCAGATCCAGTATCACCACCACCAATCACGATAACGTCTTTTCCGGTTGCTAAAATATCTTCTCCATCCACCGCAAAGCCCCTTACACGTTTATTCTGCTGTTTTAAAAAGTCCATCGCAAAATGCACCCCTTTGGCTTCCCTGCCTTTGGCAGGAAGATCACGTGGAATGGTTGATCCACCAGCAAGAATGATCGACTGATAATCCCTTAATAAAGTATTCAGCTCTACATTTACGCCTACGTTTGCATTACATTTAAATACAATGCCCTCTTTTTCCATTAAGGCAATGCGCCTGGTTACTACATCTTTTTGCAGTTTAAAATCAGGGATACCGTAGTTTAATAAGCCACCTGGTGTATCATCGCGCTCGTAAACCACCACCTCATGGCCGGCTTTGTTCAGCTGCGCTGCAGCTGCCAGACCAGCAGGTCCTGAACCAATAACGGCAACTTTTTTACCCGTACGGATCAATGGCTGTTCGGCTTTGATATAACCTTTGGCAAAGGCCGTTTCAATAATGTGCTTTTCAATCTCTTCAATAGATACAGGCGATTTATTGATCCCCAGTACACAGGCCGATTCGCATGGCGCCGGACAAATCCTACCTGTAAATTCAGGAAAGTTATTGGTGCTCAGCAAAATAGTTGTAGCCAGCTGCCAATCCCCTTTATATACAGCCTCATTAAATTCAGGGATTACGTTACCCAGCGGACAGCCCGACTGGCAAAACGGCACCCCGCAATCCATACATCTTGCTGCCTGTTTGTTAATTTGCTCAGCTTCAAAAGTTTCAACAAACTCATTGTAATGTTTTAAACGAGTTTTAGCATCTTCTTTTACAGGAGCAGTTCTTTCATACTCTAAAAATCCAGTTACTTTTCCCATTGTCTAAGCTGTTTTTGAATTATTTATTCTGGTCATGTTTCTTTTTCGTTGATCTGTGAGGGGCTTAAACTTTAACTTTCTGAGCCCTGCTCTGTAATACTGCCTTGTATTCTTTAGGGAATACTTTAATGAAATGTGCAGATTGTGTAGTCCAGTCGTTCAAAATAAACTTGGCTACATTACTGTCGGTCAACTGAATATGTCTTTTTAACAATACATTGATCCTCAGTTCGTCCTGTTCATCCAGCGGGTCAAGGTCCACCATTTCCTTATTGCATTTGCTGGCAAAATCACCTTTGGCATCGTACACCCAGGCAATACCACCACTCATACCGGCTGCAAAATTGCTTCCAGTACCACCAATTACCAGTACTTCACCACCGGTCATGTACTCGCAACCATGGTCGCCCAGCCCTTCTACCACAGCAGTAGCACCAGAGTTCCTTACTGCAAAACGCTCACCTGCCTGTCCACGTACAAACAACTCACCGGAAGTTGCACCATACAAGGCTACGTTACCTATAATGATGTTTTGCTCAGGTACATATTTAATATTACTGAAAGGATAGATTGCCAATCTGGCGCCTGAAAGTCCTTTACCTACATAATCGTTGGCCTCGCCTTCAAGCTGCAGTGAAATACCTTTGGTTGCAAAAGCACCAAAGCTTTGTCCGGCCGAACCTTTAAATTTAAAGTTGATCGTATCCGCAGGTAAGCCCTGGCTTTTGTAGACTTTAGATACTTCATTAGAAAGCATTGTACCAATTGCACGGTCTGTATTTTTTAGTTCAAACTCTTTGTATATCGGTTCTTTACTGGCCAATGCAGGCTGTGCAGCCTTAATCAGTTCATGGTCCAGCACTGCGGCCAGTCCGTGATCCTGCTCTTCAGTCTGGTACAAGCTCAATCCATTATCCGGGGCTTTATATAAGATAGCAGAAAGGTCAAGATCTTTCAGTTTCCAGTCGGCCTGTTCTATAGCACGCACACTTAACGCATCCGCCTGTCCAACCATTTCCTGTACCGATCTGAAACCAAGTTCGGCCATTGTTTCCCTTAATTCTTCAGCAAGGAAATAGAACAGGTTAACCACATGTTCAGGCTCACCGGTAAATAATTTCCTTAAATTAGGATCCTGTGTAGCTACACCAACCGGGCAGGTGTTTAAATGACATTTGCGCATCATGATACAGCCAGAGGTTACCAGCGCAGCAGTAGCTACCCCCCATTCTTCAGCACCCAGTAATGTTGCAATTGCAATATCCCTTCCGGTTTTCAGCTGTCCGTCTGTTTGCAATACTACCCTGCTGCGTAAACGGTTCTTCACCAACGTCTGGTGTGCTTCCGCCAAACCAAGTTCCCATGGCAAGCCCGCATGCTGTATGGAGGTTAAAGGAGAAGCACCTGTCCCCCCGTCAAAGCCCGATACCAGGATCACATCAGCATGTGCTTTGGCCACACCGGCTGCAATTGTGCCTACACCAGCTTTAGAAACCAACTTAACGTTGATCCTTGCCGCACGGTTGGCATTTTTAAGGTCGAAGATCAGCTGTGCCAGATCTTCAATAGAATAAATATCGTGGTGTGGAGGCGGAGAAATCAACCCTACACCAGGTGTGGCATGACGTACCTTTCCGATCCAGTCGTCCACCTTCTCGCCAGGCAGCTGTCCACCTTCCCCAGGTTTCGCGCCCTGTGCCATTTTAATCTGCAGCTCATCAGCATTGCTCAGGTAATAACTGGTTACCCCAAAACGTGCCGAAGCGATCTGTTTAATGGCAGAACGCATAGAATCACCGTTTGGCAACAGTTCGTACCTCAGTTCGTCTTCACCACCTTCACCGGTATTGCTTTTTCCGCCAATGCGGTTCATGGCAATCGCCAGTGTAGAGTGTGCCTCGTGAGAGATGGAGCCGAATGACATAGCTCCTGTAGCAAAACGTTTTAATATACCTTCAACCGGTTCCACTTCTTCCAATGGAACAGCCGGACGGTTATAATTAAATTCAAATAAGCCCCTGATGGTAAAAGCCTGGTTGGTTTGTTCATTTACCAGCTTTGAATATTGCTTGTAAACACCATAGTCTTTTTTACGGGTAGCATTTTGCAACAGGTGAATGGTTTGCGGATTGAACAAATGCTGCTCTCCCTTGCGTTTCCATTTGTAGTTACCGCCCGTAGGCAATATCGGATCAGGGCGGTTGGCCAGTTTAAAGATCCTGTTGTGTTTAATTAAAGTCTCTCTGGCAATCTCATCTAAGCCCAATCCACCAATTCTTGAAACCGCACCGGTAAAGTAATTGTCTACCACGTTTTTATTGATACCCAGAATTTCGAAGATCTGAGCGCCATGATACGATTGTAAAGTAGAAATTCCCATTTTAGAGAAGATCTTCAGCAAACCGTTATTTACAGCGTAGATATAATTCTGGAATAATTTTTCTTTTTTGGCACCAAACTCAGTTTCAAAACCTGCAATGGTTTCCAGTGCCAGGTAAGGGTTTACCGCTGTTGCACCAAAACCAATTAAGGTAGCAAAATGGTGAACTTCCCAAACATCACCCGCCTCAACAACAATACCTACAGCACCCCTGTACCCTTTACGGATCAGGTGATGGTGAACTGCCGAAACAGCCAGTAATGAAGGGATTGCAGCATGCTCCGAATCCAGTGCACGATCTGAAAGGATAATGACCTGGAATCCATCGTCTACCGCATCTACTGCATAACGGCACAAACGGTCAAGGCCTTTGGCCAAAGCACCTGGCTGTCCGTCGGCCCTGAAATAAGTTTGCAGGGTTTTGGCCTGGAACACACCGGTATCAATACTCCTTAATTTTTCCAGTTCAACGTTGGTCAATATCGGATGTTTGATACCTACGCAATGACATTGCATAGCATTTTCTTCCAGTAAATTGCCATTGTTACCCATAAAACCCGCCAGGCTCATCACCACTTTTTCCCTGATCGGGTCAATAGGCGGGTTGGTTACCTGGGCAAACAATTGCTTAAAATAAGAAGAAAGGTGCTGAGGCTTCTGAGATAGCACAGCTAAAGGAATATCTGTACCCATTGAGCCGATGGGCTCTTTGCCATCTCTGGCCATAGGCTTAAGGATCAGGTCTACATCTTCCCTGCTGTAACCAAATACCTGCTGGTACCTGAAAATAGATTCCTGGGATAAACCGCTGAACACCAATCTTGGTTCCGGCAATTCTTCCAGCCTGATCTGGTATTTATTGATCCAGTCGGCATAAGGCCTGCTTCCGCATACCTGTTGTTTAATTTCATCATCGCTGATGATACGCCCCTGCTCCATGTCTACCACAAACATTTTACCAGGTGTTAAACGGCCTTTTTCAATGATCTTGCTCTGATCCAATGCTAAAGCACCGGCTTCAGACGCCATGATCACATGGTCATCTTCTGTAATGGCATATCTTTGCGGACGTAAACCGTTTCTGTCCAGTGTAGCACCAATCAGGTTGCCATCTGTAAAGGAAACAGCCGCAGGGCCATCCCATGGCTCCATCAAGGTAGCGTGGAACTTATAAAAAGCCTGTTTCAACTCGTCCATATCCTCATTGCCATCCCAGGCTTCCGGGATCAGCATCATTAAAACATGGGGCAATGAACGACCTGAATGCAGCAACAGTTCAACAACATTATCTAAACATCCTGAATCAGAGTTGGTCTCATCAATTACAGGAAGCAGCATATTTAATTCTTCAGGCGTAAAATACGAAGATGCGAAGGATTTAACACTTGCCCTGAACCAGTTCAGGTTACCCTGCAGTGTATTGATCTCACCATTATGGGCGATATACCTGAAAGGCTGTGCCAGTTTCCATGAAGGAAAAGTATTGGTTGCAAAACGGGAATGCACCAATCCAAATGCCGACACCACCCTTTTATCGCTCAATTCTGTAAAATAAGACCTTACCTGTAAGGAAGTAAGCTGACCTTTATATACTATAGTTTTTGATGAGAAAGAGGCAATATAAAACTCACCGTTAATACCTTTTACGGTATTGTTTATGGTTTTAGACAGGTAGTTTTTAAACACATATAGTTTGCGTTCAAAATCTGCCCCGGCTTTAATAGCATAAGGACGCGCTATAAATACCTGTTCCATTTCAGGTTCTACAGAGAGGGCCATATTTCCAATACCCTCTGTATTGGTCTGTACCTTTCTGAAGCCCAAAACCTCCAGGTTTAGCTTTTCAGCCGCGCGATAAATAATCTCTCTGCATTCTTCTCTCGCTTTTACATCCTTTGGCAGAAAAAGCATCCCCACACCATAATCTCCCGATTCATTTAAGCTAAAGCCTATCTTAAGGCATTCATCATATAAGAATTCGTGAGGTATCTGTATCATAATACCGGCACCATCGCCTGTATTGATTTCGGCCCCGACAGCCCCGCGGTGATCAAGATTTTCAAGAATGGTTATCGCGTCAGAAATGATTTGCTGCGACTTCCTGCCCTTTATATGAGCTACAAATCCGATGCCGCATGCATCATGTTCAAAACGCTGGTCGTATAACCCCTGGTTATCTTGTGTTAGTTCCATAAGTCCCGTTTAAATAATAGTTTGGTATAGTGTATTTCGGACACTAAGATACGAATAAAAATTGATGAATTATAATATTGATATATTTTTTAGGAAAAAAACAACATATTGTAAATATAACAACCTCTTATTAACATTATCATAAAATACAACGATTGAAATTACAACATTTACAATCGTGTTATTTAGAATAATTTTTCATAACAGGCATTACGCAGCCAGATCGCAATATTTTTTCTTTCGTTTTCTGACTAAAATCATCAAAAACCTACAAAACTACCTGCCACCCTTACTGCCCCTGTTTATAGTGTTTCTAAAAATAATAAATAATTTTATTTTTTTTAGCATCCACAATCTATTTAACATCAACCAATTATCTGATTACAGCCTACGAAACACAAATTATTATGTTTTTTGCCTTTTGTAGATTAAACTCTTTTGCTACATTTGCGCCGGGCAAGTCTTTTACGATCAGCTCCCTTTGAACTCCCCCAGGGCGGGAACGAAGCAAGGGTAGAAGGTTGTAGCGATGCGATAAAAGTTGCTTGCCCATTTTTTCTTTTCTTCTGATAAAGTAAAAATTATACTAATTCTATTATAAGCTATTATTTCATAAAAGACCTCGACGGAATTGCGTAATTTTGCCTTCCGGTAATAGACAATTAACTCATTAACCAATTTGATAATTAAAAGATATGAAATTTTTTATTGACACCGCTAACCTTGACCAGATAAAGGAAGCACAGGACCTTGGGGTTTTAGATGGTGTAACCACAAATCCCAGCCTTATGGCTAAAGAAGGTATTACAGGTGATGCTAATGTAATTGCTCATTATAAGGCGATATGCGCTATTGTTGACGACAATGTTAGTGCTGAAGTCATCTCGACTACCTACGAAGAGATCATCAAAGAAGGTGAAGCTTTGGCAAAACTAGATCCAAAGATCGTTGTTAAAGTGCCAATGATCAAAGATGGCGTAAAAGCGATCAAATATTTAACATCAAAAGGCATCAGAACCAATTGTACCTTAATATTTTCTCCGGGCCAGGCCCTGTTGGCCGCCAAAGCGGGAGCATCTTATGTTTCTCCTTTCCTTGGCCGCTTAGATGATATCTCTACCGATGGCCTGCAGTTAATTGAAGACATCAGGTTGATATTTGACAATTATGGTTATGCCACAGAAATACTGGCAGCCTCTATCCGTGGCCCTCTACATATTGTTAACTGTGCTAAACTAGGTGCCGATGTAATTACAGCGCCATTGGCAGCCATTACTGCTTTACTGAAACATCCGTTAACCGATAGCGGCTTAGCTACATTTTTGGCTGATCATGCCAAAGCTTCCGGAAAATAATCACATAACCCATTAAAAAGCCCTGATGTTTAATCACATCAGGGCTTTTTAATTTATAAGGTTTTGTTTGTTACAACCTTTGCATACCGGCACTGGAAACCTGAAAATCCTCTCCGGCCAGCACCTGTTTAACCAGATCATAGTCAATCTGTTCATCGGGCGCTATCAAAATGCCTTTTACCCCTGCCCCATTTGCCGCTTCCACGTCCCGGGGCTTATCCCCAATCATAACCGACAAGGAAGGGTCTATATGATAGGTAGCAATAGCTTCCAGCAGCATGCCCGATTTAGGTTTCCGGCAATTGCATTCTTCCGAAACTGTTGGATGATGCGGACAATAATAGGCATGCGTAATCAATGCACCCTGTTCTTCAAATCTGGCACTTAAAGACCTGTGCATTTCCGCCAGCGTTTCTTCTGTATAACGTTGTTGCGCAATCCCACCCTGATTGGTAATGATGATCAGCAGGTAACCTTCATCATAAAGTTTCTTTAAGGGGCCAATCTGGTACTCCAGGATCTTAAAATCCTCCTGCCGGGTAATGTAATCGTATATCTCATGGTTCAGTACACCGTCCCGATCCAAAAAAACAGCTTTATTCATCTTATCTTTGTTTTAACTTTGTTTCCTTACATACCTGGTAAGGATAACAATGGTTTGTCCCTCAATTTTACCTTCAATCTGATCGGTATTGTTTTCAACCAGCCTGATATTTTTCACTACAGTGCCCAGTTTTGCACTTAAAGAAGAGCCTTTAACATCCAGTGTCTTTGTTAAAACAACCGAATTCCCGGTTTCCAGCAACTGCCCGTTACAATCCTTGTGGACCTCATTGGCAGTATTGCTTTCTTCATCAAGGCCTGCCTGTGCCCAGGCCAGCGTATCCTCATCCAGGTACATCATATCCAGACTGTCTGCAGCCCAGTTTTCATCTTTCAAACGGTTTAACAAACGCCAGGTAATTACCTGTACACCCGGCACTGCACTCCAGATGCTGGTCCTTAAACAATTCAGGTGTTTCAGGTCAGGTTCTTCTGTTTTCTCTACCTGAGCCAGGCATTTATCACAGATCATGACACAGTTATCTTCCGTCCGGCCGGCATGTGGTAAAACTTCAAACAACTTTAAAGATCCGGCAGATCCGCACAGTTCACATTTATTTTCGCTTCTTATCAGCAACTGCTCTTCCAATATTTTGTTGGTTTAATTAAAAAGCCCAAAGGTAGCAATTTCAAACAATTATGCGTTAAAGCCACCATCAATGGTAAGGGCTGTGCCTGTAATGTACTTCCCTTCATCACTGGCCAGAAAAGCAACCAGTCCAGCCACATCATCTCCTGTTCCATAATCTTTCAAAGCCATCCGGCTTCTTAAAAAATCTGCCAGTTCAGTATCTGATGGGTTCATATCGGTATTAATGGGGCCAGGCTGAACCAGGTTTACGGTGATGTCCCTTGGCCCAAGGTCACGCGCCAGTCCCTTCGTAAAGCCGCTAAGGGCCGATTTGCTCATTGCATACAGGGTAGCATGCGGACCTGTTGCATTGTCGGCCATATTGCTCCCAATCGTAATGATCCGGCCACCATCAGGAATGTGTTTTACAGCTGCCAGCGCAGATGCATATACAGCACGTACATTCACTGCCATCACCTGCTCATAATCTTCCATCGTATGTTCCTCAAAAGCTTTTCCTACATAAATACCGGCATTGTTTACAATAATGTCAATGTGCCCGAATGCCGAGATGGTTTTATCAACAGCATTGGTCAGCTCCGCCGGATCGGCACTATCTGCCTTGATGGCAATTGCCCGCCCTCCTGCCTGGTTAATTTCGGCTGCAATCCTTTCCGATTGTTCTGCCGATTTCGAATAGGTCAAAACCACAGCAGCACCCTCTGCCGCAAGTCTTTTCGTAATGTTGGCTCCCATACCCCTGCCGCCGCCGGTTACCAGGGCTATTTTGTTTTCTAAACGTTTCATCATCATCTTTTTTATAATTTATCTTCAAAAGTAAGGCCTCAATGCTATATTTGTAAGTACAGCTAAAATTGTTAGGTACTAACAAAACAGTAAGAAATGAGAAAAGACAACTCTACGAATGCTTTTAATGAAAAACAGATCAACGACAGTTGTGGCATGGCCTATTCTTTGTCTATAATAGGTGGCAGATGGAAACCGGCCATTTTGTGCAGGCTGTTGTATGGAAAAATGCGTTACAGCGATTTAAAAAAATCCATTGCCAATATTTCTGAACGGATGCTGGTTGCGCAGCTGCGCGAACTGGAAAGCGAACAGGTTGTACGAAGGATAGTCCATCCGGTTGTCCCGCCAAGGGTAGAATATGAATTGACAGAACTGGGTTTAACCATGAAGCAGATGCTAAAGGCCATGTCAGAATGGGGCAATATGCACCGAAACAAAGTGCAGGGTACCGAAAGCCAGATCCCGGTGGATACCTGTATCTAATGCCCCCCGCCTATAATTTCAGCCTTAACATTACCCAGTTTCCGGGAACAGTAAAATCCAAAAAAAGCGATGTATAGATAGCCCAGTGCAGGTACAAAGAACGAATGATGAATGCCCAGGCTATCGGCAAATGCACCCTGTACCAATGGAAGCAGTGCCCCACCAAGAATCGCCATTACCAATAATGATGAACCCTGACTGGTATATTTGCCCAATCCATGTATAGAAAGTGTAAATATGTTTGACCACATAATGGAGTTGAACAAACCAACGCTTATAATTGTCCACATCGCAAAAGAGCCCGCATTAACGATGGTAAGTATCACCAATACCACATTGATCAGTGCAAAAACCAACAGTGTTCGGGCAGGTGCTGCCTTGCCGATAAAGAAACCAAGCAGGTTAATGCCCATAAAAATCAAAAAGGTTGAGATCTGAGCAAAATTAAGGTCTACTATACTTGAAATGAGCAGAAAAACCGCAGCCGCAGCAACCAGCATAAAGCCAACTTTCTTAATGCCCGACAGGTTCTGGTTTAGGGATATGGCCCCCAGAAAACGGCCAATCATTGAACCGCCCCAGTATAAGGCCAGGTAGTTTTTGCTCACCGATTCAGAAATCCCCATAATTTCAGGAAGTGCCAGAAAGTTAATGATGAAGCTACCGATACATACCTCGGCCCCGACATAAAAGAATATGCCTAAAATACCAAGTTTCAGTTGTGGAAACTGCAGGGCACCCAGGCCCTTCTCGGTATGTTCTTCCGATTTAAATTCCGGGAGCTTAATGAGATACAAACATATAGCAATCAATACAAATACAGCCGTAAAGATAATGTAGGGCATTTCTGTGGCCTTTGCTGTAATCTTACCGCCCTCCGCAAAAAACTCAAAAATAAGGAAACCGCCTATCACAGGGGCAATGGTAGTGCCCAGCGAGTTAAAAGCCTGTGCAAGGTTTAAACGACTGGAAGCGCCCTCCGGTTTTCCCAATAAAGAAACATACGGATTTGCTGCAATCTGCAATAAAGTAAAACCCAATCCGAGTATAAACAATGCACTTAAAAAAAGTCCGTAAGCAGAAAAAACAGCTGCCGGATAAAACAGAAAACAACCAAGGGCTGCAATAAGAAGCCCCAGCAACATCCCGTTTTTATAACCTATCTTATTGATAGGATCGCCCCACAGATAGGAAGTCACAAAATAAATGACTGAACCAATAAAGTAAGCCCCGAAAAAGCAAAACTGTACCAGCATGGATTGCAGGTAAGTAAGGCTGAACAGTTCCTTAAGGTGAGGAATGAGCACATCGTTCATGCAGGTAATAAATCCCCACATGAAAAAAAGAGTGGTCAAAGTTGCAAATGGTATGGTATAACTGGTCTTCTCGGTCTGGTCGATCATAATCTGGCCCGTATTTTGGTTAGGTGGACCGTAAAGATAAAATCTTTAAACATAATTCACAGACTTCTTTTTAACTCTGTGCAAAATCAAACTCTTAGCGAAGCCCGGAAGCCCCTTGCTGCATAATATGATTCCGCACCGTTATGGTAAATGAATACAGTACCATAGCGATAATCGCCAAAAATAGCCCCGCCCAGTGCTCTGATAGCTGCAGGTGTGGTTATCCAGCTGGAGGTCTTGGTATCAAACTTTCCAAACTGCTGCAGCTCCCGGTATTGTTCTTCCGTTAATAACTCAATACCCATTTCAGCCGCTACATCCATCGCACTATTTGCCGGTTTATGCTCCTTCCTCGATGCCCAGGCCTGCTGGTCGTAACAAAGGCTTCTGCGGCCTTTAGGGCTTTCTGCCGAACAATCATAAAAAATATATTCGTCCGTTTTTTGATCATAACCCACTACATCAGGTTCACCACCGGTTATTTCCATGTCATCAAGCGACCATAATTTTTCTGTACTGGCTTCCAGCTTAGCCTGTACTTTAGCCCATTCCAAACCTTTATGACGGTTCATATTTTTTTCAAAACGCGCTTTCAATGTTTTGAGCAGTTCTTCCCGCTGTTGCGGCAACAATTCTTTTTTATTGTTTTTCATCTGTTAAAATTAAGAAAATATTTTTCTATCCTCAGGCCTGAAATACCAGGACACTACAGTCAGCACCAGCAATAACATGGGGCCGAAAAGTTCTTTAGCCTCATCTTTAACAAGCAGATGAGAAATTACAGCACCAGACATGGCAAAGAAAAAGCCTGCATATGCCCATTCCTTTACCAAAGGGAATTTTGGGACAAGCACAGCTACAACCCCCAAAATTTTCCATATTCCCAGCACGGTCAGCAGGTAAGCCGGATAACCCAAACGGGTAAAGCTTTCCACCTCCTCTTTTGTCTTCATCAGCTGTACAATTGCTGTAGATACCATGCCCAGTGCAAGCCAGCTGGTAGCAATCCAATAGATAATTTTATTCCGCTTTGTCATGATCCTTTATTTTAATTTGTTTACGACTTCCTGTAACCGGTTATGTGCCATATTGATACCCATGGCAAAAGGCAATTTTAGTTGCTGGTCCCTAAGTGCTACCGACCTGTATATCACCTGCATGTTCAGTTTACTCCTGCCTTCAGTCAGTGCTTCAAATTCCAGAAATTCAAGCTGAACATCAAAAGCTGTACGCTCCATTTCAAATGTCCGGGTGATTTTCTGTTCGGGAACAAATTCATGAATTACCCCATTGGCTTTAAATACCACATTTCCCTTAGGGTCCCTGGTTTCAAAGCCATAACTTCCATGTTTTTTATTCTCAAGCAGCAATACTTTTGTGCCCATCCATTGCTCAACAATTTCGGCCTCTACATATGCTTTAAAAAGCAATTCCAATGGCAAATCAAATTCCCTTGTAATCACAATTTCCTGCTTGCCCGCTTCGGCATTAACTTTAGTTTTTTGTTCCATACAGCGCTATTTTTTTGGTTGGTAATTTTTCATGATAGCTTCCAGTTTATTGAACCGTTCGTCCCACATCTGTCGAAATGGCTCGATAAAGTCAGATACTTCTTTCATTTTTTTTGCATTAATGTAATAGTAAATTTCCCTGCCGCTTTGCTCCTGTTCAAGCAATTCGCATTCAGTAAGTATTTGCAGGTGCCTGGAAACGGTTGGTCTTGCCGTGTTAAAATTTGCGGCTATTGCACCAGCCGTAAGCGATTGCGAAGCAACCAGCAGCAATATGGCCCTCCTTGTTGGGTCTGCTATGGCTTGAAATACATCTCGTCTTAAATTCATTATGTAGCTATTTGACTACAAATATAAACGTAGCTATTTAACTACGCAAATTTATCTGATTATTTTTTTGTCTGGTGAATTCCATCCGGTTTTTTGTTCAATAATGACAAGACGTGATCATAAAAAATATTAAAATAAGTTGCGCAATTAAATAGTTGCACATATATTTGCAATCATATGGTTGCATTAAGCACAGATACAATTGGTGTCCTGATTAAATGTGACCTGTTAACCTAAAAAACAATAAAGATGAAAAGGACAATCGTATATGCTGTTGTAGCACTGCTGATAGTATCATCCTGCAATAATGTAAAACAATCTAAAGAAAGTAAGGGATATGCTGAAGTCAACGGAATTAAAATGTACTATGAAATTTATGGACAAGGTGAGCCACTTGTTTTGCTGCACGGTGGTGGCTCTACGATCCAATCAACATTTGGAAGAGTCATCCCAATGCTTGCAAAACATAGAAAACTAATAGCCGTAGAGTTACAGGCGCACGGAAGAACTGGTGACAGGCCAGTGGACGCATCTTTTGAGCAGGACGCAGATGATGTAGCGACACTTTTGAAACACTTAAATATTGACAGAGCTGATTTCTTCGGCTTTAGTAACGGCGGGACAACCTGTGTTCAAATTGCCATTCGTTACCCTCAAATCGTTAGCAAAATAATTTTAGGTTCTGCACTTTGCAAACGTAGTGGAATGCCTGCACAATTTTGGGATTTCATGAAACAGGCAAAGCTATCTAATATGCCTGCAGAGTTAAAAGAAGCTTACTTACAAGTTTCTCCAAATCCTGCTGGCCTACAGGTAATGCATGATAAGGATGCAAAAAGAATGGTTAATTTTAGGGATATACCCGACGAACAGGTCAAATCAATCAAAGCTCCTACCTTTATCATCATCGCAGACCAAGATGTTATACAACCCGAGCATGCTATCGAAATGCACAGACAGATTACCAACTCAGAACTTGCTATAATCCCAGGCGTACATGGTGAGTATATTGAAGAAATAACAACACTAAAGTCCAATTCTAAAGAAGCACGCTTTGTAATTCCAATGCTTGAAAGTTTCCTTGACAAAGGAAGAAGAAAGTAAGCATACTATTTATCCTGCTTTACGAAGGTGAAATTCAATCTTACCTAATATCACATTCAGATCGAAAGGCTTAGCGATAAACTCATCAGCTACACAGATACTATTAAGGTGCACATCCAAATCTGCCGACATCATCAAAATCGGTAGGCTATCCCCTTCAGCAGATTTCAGTTCAGCACAAAGATCCAGACCATTTCCGTCAGGCAACCGTACATCCATCAGCAGTAAGTCTGGCAAGTGGTCATCAAGTCCCTGCCTGATATCCGATAAATTCTCATAAACACTTACCTGATACCCATGCTCAAATAAAACATGATTTAAAATAAAGCCGATATCTTTATCGTCTTCCAAAATAAAAACCTCTTTTCCCATGATTAGCTCCAATCTGTATAATCTAATAATATCATATCCCGTGTGTATTCACCATGGATAACAAAATCTTTTCGACATCATCCCTTATTTTGCTTTGCTTCCATACCTGCTGTTGTTTTCAGATAGAACACTGTCAGGGATTAAAAGTTTTGAAGGAATCGTTAAATGCAACGGGATCTGAAGGAAAGAATACAAAGGTTTGTTTATTTTTTCAAATATTTTCTTTTACAAAACCATATTCATACCTTTCGTGTCTAATAAATTATCACGTCTGGTGAGTCTAGATTAAAACCTTAACCTGTCATTCAACATGTCATTTAACTTGCACAAATTGCTACAAAAA
Organism: Pedobacter heparinus DSM 2366; assembly: GCF_000023825.1. Classification (NCBI taxonomy): domain Bacteria; kingdom Pseudomonadati; phylum Bacteroidota; class Sphingobacteriia; order Sphingobacteriales; family Sphingobacteriaceae; genus Pedobacter; species Pedobacter heparinus. The sequence continues at coordinate 2,443,279 of NC_013061.1, read as the reverse complement.
CAAAAAAAAAACATCCTTGAACTTTGGATGAAAAACCAACTCGCAGATGAAGGCCTTCGTGAAGATCTGATCAGCAATGAAGACCTAAGGAGTCAATCTGAAGAACTCATTTCCTCATTAGTTAATAATCTGACCTCTAGTGATATGGAAGATCTGGACGGCGACAATTGGAATCCTGTAATTGAAATACTTGGTGGAATTGCCATTACCAGGGCAAGACAGGGATTCAGTCCAAGAGAAACGGGCCGATTTGTTTTCTCCCTGAAAGATGCACTTTTGTCTATCTTACAAAATGAGATCTCAGATCCTAAAGTACTGTTTGAAGAATCCGGCAAGATCAGCCGTGTGATGGACAATCTCAGCATCATTACATTTGAAACATTCATTAAAGGCCGTGAAGAAGTAATCCTCAGACAAACAGATGAAATTGCTGAAATATCCACACCGGTAATCCGCGTTTGGGATGGCATACTTGCCCTACCCATCATCGGAACGCTGGACAGCTCCAGAACACAAATCGTGATGGAGAACCTCCTGCAGGAAATCGTAGAAACAGGTTCAAGCATCGCCATCCTGGATATATCAGGTGTACCTGCAGTCGATTCGTTAGTTGCACAACATTTAATCAAAACAGTAAGTGCAACCAGACTTATGGGCGCAGAATGCATCATTAGCGGTATCCGACCAGAAATCGCGCAAACTGTGGTACATCTTGGCATTGATCTATCCAACATCATCACCAAGGCAAGTTTGGCAACAGCCCTTGCTTATGCATTCAAAGTGCTCAAACTGGAGGTTAAAAGAACAACAATTATTAAAAACTAAAATACATCGCCATGGATAAAATTCCTATTCTTAGGATGGGAAACTTCTTGCTGGTTACTATACAAGTAGACCTGTACGACCGGCTCGCGCTGAACCTGGAAGCAGATTTGGTACAAATGGTTAGCAAAACCAATGCAAGAGGTGTTTTAATTGATATTTCGGCTGTTTCAATAGTGGACTCCTTCATGGGCCGCATCATCGGGAATATTGCAAGTATGTCAAAAATTATGGATGCTGAAACCGTAGTGGTCGGCATGCAACCTGCTGTGGCCATCACACTGATTGAACTCGGACTTCCCTTAAAAGGCGTCCACACTGCATTGAATGTGGAACGTGGCATGGATCTTCTTAAATCTATGATCGGTACCACCGAAGAAGAACCTGAAGAAGAGGACGATGATTATCTCACTGAGTAAGGATAACGTCCAGGTCGTAAAAGAACAGGATGTGGTGTTATTGCGGAATCGCGTAAAAGAAGTAGCAATTAAGATCAAAATGGGACTCGTGAATCAAACCAAATTGATTACAGCTGCCAGCGAACTTCTGCGTAACATGTTGCGTTATGGCGGTGGTGGCTTCTGCCTTATTGAAATTGTTTCAAAAGGCAGAGACAACGGCGTCAGACTTACATTCACCGATAAAGGCCCCGGCATTCCGGATCTTTCGCTCGCCATGAAAGACGGTTACTCAACAGGAAGAAGCCTGGGACTTGGTCTCCCAGGCGCTAAACGCCTCGTCAATGAATTTGATTTAAAAAGTAAAGTTGGAGAAGGAACGACAGTGATGATTTTAAAATGGGCCAATGGTTGATGCAACACACACCAGCTTCCCGGCAAACGACAGGAGCTATTTTTCTCTACTCAAAAAAGACATACACCGCCTGGCTGAAACTGCAGGCCTAACTAAACTACGGATTTCTGAACTGGACATTATTGTAGCAGAACTGACGAGCAACCTATTCAAATACGGAGAAAGTGGGGAAATCCTGTTTGGCACATTTCAAAACGGAGACGCTCCCTATATTGAACTCATCTGTATAGATTCAGGTCCCGGAATGCACAATCCATCCAGAATGCTGGTCGACGGAGTATCCACAAGTAACACCATGGGGCATGGTTTGGGTAGCATTAAACGTTTATCTGATACTTTCGACATCTATTCCCAGGTGGGATGGGGAACGATCATACTCAGCCGAATCTACGTCAAAGGCAAACCACAAAAAAAGGAACCAGTGACCATCCACCCGCTTGTCCTTTCAAAACCAGGAGAAACCACCAGCGGTGACGGCATTGCCTATAAAGTAACCAAAGACGGAATCAAACTGATGCTATGCGACGGACTTGGTCATGGGCCCGAAGCCAATAAAGCCATTAACGAAGCAGCAGCCTCATTCCGGGTATTCCCCGACAGCAGCCCAACGGAGACCTTAAGATTCATCCACAATTCCATAAAAAAAACGCGAGGCATGGTGGCAAACGTCGTCAACTACGATTTTAAAACAAAATGCTGGACCTCTGCCGGTATAGGAAACATAGCCGCAAGGTGGCTAGGTCCAGGTATCAGCAAAAATCACATGAGCTATAACGGAATAGTCGGGCACAACATACCCGCCAGCATGAACGATCAGCAGTATAGCAGTGAAGAATATAACCAGTTGATCTTATGTTCAGACGGAATCAAAACCCGCTGGGAAATGAATAAATATCCTCTGATCCAAAAATGTGACCCCGCAATTTTCTGTGCAGCGCTTTATAAAGACCAGGCACGCAGAACAGATGACATGTCTATCATTATTATTAAAATCAACTAAGAGATGACTGAGATTATAACGATATCGCTTGAAAACGAAATGGACCTGGTATTGGCTCATAAAAAATCCATGAAAGCCGCCGAAAAACTCGGACTTACCATCGCCACACAGACCACTTTTGCGACCGCCGTATCAGAAGTTGCCCGAACTGTCATAGATTATACCAACAACGGTTTGTTGAACATTTATATAGACGGCACCATCCCCCGCTTCAACCTAATGGCCCAAATTATCTTTAGCAGCGAAGCCAGATTAACCAAATCGGATGAAGGGTTTTACTACGCACAAAAACTTGTTCCAGAATTTGAAATGAGCACCTCCGGTACAGATCATTTAATTACCATGCGCATCGGTCTTCCCCGATTCCTCAAACTTGATCAACTGAAAATCAATTTACTCAAAGCATTTTTTGAAAAAGAAGAACCCATCAATGCCTATGAACAGATCAAACACAAAAACAGTGTACTCCATAAAATCACCGGAGAACAAGAAATAGAAATCAAACGGGAAAGAGAAATTAACGAAAAGAAAAACGAATTCATCTCCATTGCCAGTCACGAAATCAAAACCCCTATTACCGTCATCAAAGCCTATGCGCAAATGCTCAAAATGATGCGATCCGAATGTAGCAACAAAGCCAATGAAATCATAGACAGGCTAAACGGGCAAACCAATAAACTTAGCTATTTAGCCAATCAACTCATGGACGTTTCCAAAGTTGAGAACGGCAAATTACAATACAACTTTGAATCAACTAAAATTAATCAATTTGTAGGTGAGGTCCTATCTGTACTTAAACATGTTTATCCAGGAAATGAACTGGAGTGGAGCAATTGTGAGGAAACTGAAGTCAATCTCGACAAACTGCGCATGGAGCAGGTACTCACCAATCTGATCGGAAATGCATCCAAGTATTCCGCACCAAACTCAGCCATCAAAATTACAGGCACTGTTGCCCAAGAACAGATCATAATTGCTGTCATTGATAAGGGAATAGGCATGTCCGCAGAGAATATGGAACGTATATTTGAGAAATTCTACCGGAACAAAGAAATCACAGACAGCCACCCTGGACTTGGGATGGGGCTGTACATCACCTCAAAAATCATCAATGACCACGGCGGAAAGATTTGGGTTGAAAGTGAACAAGGAAAAGGCTCAGCCTTCCATTTCACAATTCCCCTGTTTACGCCAGCCAAAAACTAATCCATTCAACAACAGTGACAAAATACAGGTGCAATCGTTCTATCACCAAAAACACATAAAGCGTGGTGGTATTACTTCGGCAAAGCCCTGTAAATCACATCCTGTATCCTACTTCTAATATTTAACTGGTAAAGCTTCTCTGTTATTTTTGGATGTACACGGTTAGAGAGGAATACATAAATCAAATTATTTTTAGGGTCAACCCAAACGCAGATACCCGTAAAGCCTGTATGACCATATGTTCCGGGTGTAGTTAACTTTGAAGGATAGGCCTTGGTGGTATCAGGGTTAGACATATCAAATCCTAAGGCTCTCCTACTCGTTGCCGATTGCTTAGAGGTAAATAACGATACGGTTTCTGATTTAAGGTACCGCTCGCCACCATAAGTACCTTTGTTAAGCATCATCTGGTATAAGATCCCAAGATCATTGGCACTGGCAAATAACCCTGCATGACCCGAAATACCTCCCATTAGTGATGCACCAGGGTCGTGTACATAGCCATGCAGTAAAGATTTGCGGAAATTACCTTCCTCTTCTGTAGGTATGATCTGTTCTTTTTCAAAACGGTTTCTTGGTAAAAATCCTGCAGTATACATGCCAAGCGGCTTATAAAACTGATTCTGTACATAGTTGTCTATCGGTGTGCCCGACTGCCACTCTACAATTTCCTTCATCACGTACATATTCATGTCTGTATACAGGTATTCACCACGGTTCTTCAGTGGCGCCCGAAGGAAAGCTGGCCAAAACATCTCCTGAAAATAACCGGGTTTAAAGTAATAGCCATCAGCAACCTTAACAGGATATGCTTTCGAAGAGTCGGCACTATGGTCTTCGGGTTTAAGGTTGAGATAAAATGAAACCGCCGTAACACCCGATTGATGAGTAAGTAGCTCGCGGATTTTGATGTCACTCTTATTTGATTGCCTTGCATTCGGAATGTAATCGCCTATCGTTTTATCCAGTGCAATCTTTTTCTGGTCATACAATTTCATAGCCGACATGGTTGTTGCAGAAACCTTTGTAACCGATGCCAGATCGTAAATATCTGTCAATTTAGTTGGCGTCGTTCCATCGTAGGTATGTGATCCATAAGCTTTATTAAAAATTACATTCCCATCTTTTATCACCAATACCACTGCACTTGGGGTAGCTTTTTCACGAATTGCTTCTGCCGCAATCATATCAATACTGTCTAAATCTGCCGACCTGATCCCAACACTTTCGGGAGTTGAATATCTTAAACGGGTTTTTTCGGTTGCATAGCCAGCACCAACTTTGTATTTAGCACTAACCGTTTGTTTTAATGTTCCTTTTGCTGCAATGCCACCAAAGATCAACTGTGCCGATTGTTCAGTTCCTATAGCATTAACGGCTGTATTCCATATTACCGGGCCAGTAAAAAAGTCAAGCTTTTTGAGCAAGCTAAGTTCTCCAAAACCTGCAATAATCAATTCTTTTCTTTTTTGATTTTCAGTAATAAATTGAATAACCTCAGGATCGTTCAGTGATTGCGCAGTTAGCTGAATAATAAGCGTAGTATAAAATTTAAGGTGATCGCCCATGAGATTATCCAGATGTAGCGAATCCGTTTTATATAACGAACTTTCAAAACTTTTAATTGAAGCATATTTACTCAGCAAACTATCAAAAACCAACGCATAGGCAGAACCCATGTTGATGCTGGCTATCTTCTTGGTAGCAAGCCCTTTGAGCGGAATTGTTTTTGCTTGGTTGTTGAGCAGATAAACTGGAGTAGTAGCGGTTGTGGATACATGTATTTTTGTTTGACCATATCCTGCATTTTCAGTTGTAACGAAGATGAGGAGCAGTAAAAGCAATTTTGTAGCGGATAGTTTCATTTAAATAGGTTGTTTTAGCACTTAAAGGTAGTTAATATGCGGGTTAAGCGTCTTATTTTTTTAAAATCCACATAACTTGATTGGTATCATCGCTGCGTTCTAGCCCTTTTTCGGTGTGTATTTACCGTTGGAATGCTGATGAAAAGTTTTTCGGCTATTGCTGCATGATCATCTACTACAAAAATGCCTATTTTCATTACTTATATATTAATCTCTATCATGATAGAAGTTCCCTTACCAGGAGCAGATTGCAGATCTATTTTACCCTTTAAAAACTCAACGCGGTTTTTAATATTATGCCAGCCCATTCCAGCAGGTTGTTTCAACTGCTCGGTATCAAATCCATTTCCATCATCTTCTACGGTAACGGCTAATAATTTTTCCTGTGCTGATTGATGGAGTTGCACCAACACATTTTTTGCATTGGCATGTTTAACGATATTGTTCAATAGTTCTTGTATAATCCGATAAATGGTAACGGAGGTTGTTTGTGGGATTTCTGTTTGATGCATCCCGACCGATTGGTAACTTACATGCAGCACACCACTTTTGTCCATCTCTGTGCAAAGTTCCTTCAGTGCAGTGTCCAGTCCATAATTTACCAGTATTTCAGGCATCATGTTGTGCGCAACCCTACGCATTTCCTTAATGGAACTATCCAGCATATCAATGCTACGCTCAAAGGCATGCGCATTATCTGGGGTCATGATTAGGTTTTCCTTTATGCTACCTAATGAAAATTTTATTCCGCTCAGCATCCCACCAAGCCCATCATGCAGGTCTTTGGCCAACCGGGTACGTTCCTGTTCTTCGCCCTTCAATACAGCTTCAGTGGCAGTCAATTGTTTTTCGGTTTCTAATTCATCAATCTTTGCCTGTTGCAATTTTTGGCGGTGCTTGTAGTTGCGATAGGTGAGTAAAGAAATTGCTAAAAAAGCGACGGCTCCGGCTATTAAAAAATAATTAAGAATGCTTTTTTGTCGAATTTCTGCTGCCTGTAATTTTATTTGGGCTTCTTTTTTTTCTGTTTCAAATTTTTTAGAAATTGCTAAAGTCTTTAAGGTTACTTCATCGCCATTCAATTGATCTTCAATAAATCCCGCACTATCTAATGCTTTTTCGGCACCTATAATATCATTGGTTGCGTACAATATTGCAGAAAGTGATTTTAAATTTTTTTGGTGTTCGTATTTCAAATCAAGGCTATCACTAATGAATAATGCTTTGTTGATTGATTTTATAGCTTCTCCAAAATTCTTTTTATACAAAAAATAGTGCGCCATTCCTCTATTGGCAATGGTTTCACCTTCTGGGTCTTCAAGTTGTTGAGCTAATGCCAATCCTTTTTCATAATATGGTTTCATACCATCAGCATTGTAGCGGTGCAAATAAATATTGCCTATATTTAAAAGATTAGATTCTACACCCCGGCTATGATTTTGTTTTTTAAAAATGGTCAAGGCTTCGTTATAACAGGCAAAAGCACTGTCAGATTGTACTGTTTCATAGTTATTGCCCAGGTTGGTTAATGCCATACCCAAAGCAATTGCATCATCTTCCTTTCGTAAAATACTTACAGCTTCTCTTCCTAATTGCAATGCCTTTTCAATTTGGTTCAATTTTCGATAGCAATTTTGCATAACATCGCAAATACGGGCTACCAATTGTTTGTTTCCAATTTCTTCAAAATATTTTTTAGCAGTTTCGTAATACTGCAAAGCATTTTCTCCATCATTTAAATATTGATACACGTTTCCTGTATTGGCGTAGCATTTAGCCAATGCCAGTTTATCATTTAAAGATTTTGCTAATTCAATGGCTTGTTTATTTAATAGTAACGAACTATCAAACTGGGCTTTTTGATCCAATAAAGCAGTATAGTTGGAGATATATTTAACAATACCCCTTTTGTAATTTAGTTTTTTGCTCAATTGGCCGGCAAGACGATAATATTTTGCAGCCATTTGTGGATTGTTTAGCTCATAGACATTGCCTACCTCTATATACAATAAAACTTTAGCAGAGTCTTCTTTTGCTTTAGGCAATAATCTTAGCAAACTGTCTTTATTTATGACCGTTTGTGCCCGATTGGCAAAACCTATTAAACCAATTAAAAATACCAGCACTAATTTCTTCATACCCTAATTTACATTTTCCTGCCTGCAAATTAAATAGTGTAAAATCATATTTCCCATCCTCTTTTTTAATGATTTTTTAAGTATTCGAATATAAAAATCATCTTTTTTAATGATTGTTCGGTCTTGTTGTTCAATCTAATTTTACATCATAAAATCTAAAATCCATGAAAAAAATACTCATCTTATTCTTATTCATTGCAGGTGCAATAAGCAGCAATGCACAAGTAAAAAAAATTGATTCAGGTAAATTGGTTAAACCGGTTATTAACGCTAAGGTTAAAGGACAAATCGTTGTGCCGACAACGCAGCAAACGAATACTACACCAGCTACAAATGTTTCAATGGTTCCACCGCAGCAAACGGCAACAGGCATGTTATACACACCGCCATCAACCACAACACAAACTCCAAATCAGCCCACTACAACAACGAATTCGACCACTACACCAACGGCCCTTCCAGACATGGTTATTACAAATATTAGCTTTTCTCCCAATACAGGTAATACTTATGCCGTAAATTATACTTTAAAAAATGTTGGCACTGCCGCTGTAAAAAAAGGTTTACTATCCGTACAAAGCTACATAAATGGTGCCCCCGCAGGAGGTGGCAATTCTACCAGCCTAACAACAGAAATAAATCAATTGCTAAATCCCGGAGAATCTATGAATAGCAGAAATACATTTGGCACTAATGGTATCATGGTGGGCAATGCATACACATTTGAACTTTGTGTAAATGGAATGAAATCAAATGTTGGCACTACTTCCGAAACATGGGTTGGGCAGCAGTTTTCTGAATTGAATTTTACAAATAATGTGATACAATCGTCGTTTACCATTCCGCCGCCACCACCAGCTCCGGCAGATATAGAAGTTACCATTACCAAAATAGAAAAGAGCCCGGTGGATACAGCATCATTCGTTAGGATTTATTACACCTTAAAAAATATTGGTGAAACAGCTATTCCATCAACGGCCTCACTAAGCTTACAAAGCAGAGTTGAAGATACAGATAATAACCCTAGTACTTTTCTGGAAACCGCGTGTTGCGGGCAGGCCACTGGGGGGGATACTGTGAACGCAGATGGAATCCCATTTACGCCAGGGAACGTAAAAGAACTTTTCTATGATGCGAGAGTAGCTGGAGGCGCTAATTTTTCCACCTTGCCCAAAAATGTACTTTACAAGTTCAACATTCAAATAACCGGAGCTGGTTTTACCGATGGCAACAATTCAAATAATAAAAGCGGGTATAACTATTTACTTCATTAAAGATGAAACCTATAAAAAACATTCTCCTGTTTAATCTGCTATTGATGCTAAGTTATACTGGTTTTGCCCAAAAGCAGACTTTTGATGTATTAAACTATACCATGCCCAACGGTTGGGATAAAACAGAAATGGCAAATGGCATTCAACTGTCCACCAAAAACGATGGTAAAGGAAGTTATGCAGCTGCTATTATTTTACGTTCGGCAGCGACGGAGGCACCGGCAAACGAAAACTTTACTACCAGCTGGGAAAAACTGGTAAAAGGTACCGTGTCTGTTTCTGGAGAACCAACCCTGCAAGACCCTGCTACTGAAAAAGGATGGAGCGTTTTGTCGGGACAAGCCAGCTATACCGATGGCGCCAATAAAGGATTAGTAACGTTGATAACCGCTACAGGCAACGGCAAAATGGCGAACGTGGTAATCATGACCAATACCGATAAATATCAAAACCAGATACTGGATTTTATAAAAAGCCTCGACCTGAACGAAACGGCAACTGCACAGAACAACAACACAAACGCAGTTTCTCCCACAACTGCTACAACCGGTTCAGGAAATAAAAATCTGTATTCCATTACTGTTCCGCCCACCTGGAGTTTAAATGCAGGTGGAAATAGTTTAATGTTAGAGAAAAACACCACTACAGGAAAAAGAATTATTGAGTTTATGAGTATGATAAAATCATCGGGTAATTTAGAAAATGATATGTCGCATATTTTTTTCGAGGTGTTTGATGGCTGGGAAACACGGATTCCAGGTATCACAGTATTTACAGAAGCTGAGTGCGAAAAAGGGACGACCTGCCAGGGATTGAACTATTATATGATGTCCAATAGCATAAAGAAAAGAGGTGGGTATGATGTGATCAAAGCAACTGTATTGCTTGTACAAGCTGGCGATAAAGTAGCCATTATTAATTCTACGGATAACATTTTAGGTGGTGAGGTAGAAATGGCTTTACACTTTTTATTATTTAACCTGAGAATAAAAGGACTGGGCGAAAAAAGTATAAATTATAAACAACAACTGATAGGCACCTGGGCATCAGGCAGCGGCACCTATGGTAATAGTTTGAATTCAGCCACCATCTACACAGCAGACGGAAAATCTTATGTTACGATACAATCTTCAACTACTTCAGGTTATGATTATTATAATAACCTGATAAAAACCAAACAATTTAAAAGTCAAAGCGAGTATAGCTTTACTGAAAATGTATTGGTAAGGAAATCGTCATCGGGAAGTGAAAGTAAATATTTTATACGGTTCTATTCCCGCAGATACGGTGACAGGCCATGGGAAAGTTATATGAGTTTGTATGACTGTAACTATGATAAAAACAAAATAGAAGCGGTTCTTCATTTTCATAAGATTTGATTTTAACAATGAGAAAAATACAATCCATCTTCGTCCTTTTCTTTACGCTATATTTTGTGCCTTGCAAAGCGCAGAGTGACCAGGAACTGAGCAGGGATTCGGAAATTGGCTGGCAATACATCAGCAATCCTATCAATGCAAAAGCCGTTTATAAACCTGTTAAAAGCCAGTATGGCGATGCTGTATATTCTGCATGGCAGCAACAGGCATCGGATATACTGATCAACTGGATACAACAATCTTACCTGCCCCGTGGGATGGTGATGCGTACCATTGCAAAAAATGATGAACGTTGGTATGTAGATGGCAATGGTCCCCTGCATAGTTATGGTGTCAATTTTTTAGGTTATGCAGCAACGTTTGCCCATGGAAAGATCGATCTGCGTTGTTGCGAACAAGGCCAAAGATTGGTGGCAGGGTTTAATGATTTCCCTGGTGTAGCTATAAAGGGGTTTACTCCCGGCGGTATGTATTTTTTTGCAGAGCAGGTGCAATTTACGAGTGGAGATGATGAAGCTCAATTAGCCAAAGAAGGAATAGATAAAAAGATCCAGCCTAATGTCTATAAGTATCGTACTTATCTGGATCATTATCATGACAATGGCCAACAGGTTTTTAAGATCGGTGTTGTGGTTCCTAAAAATGGTGATTGGCCTTTTAAGCCGGTGCTGGTAAGGGATGCAGTGGCCTATATTCAACAGCAGTTAGCGGCCTACCCTTCCATTCTTCAAAAAAATCTGTACTCGGTAGAACCAGTAAAAAAAGCATTGGAAAGACTGGCACCTTATTACAATGAAGTGGTCAAGTTAAATGCAAATTATAACTATAACAATGCCATCAACGATGGTAACGGCCATTACCTGCTGAATCCCGAAGCGATCATCAACGGGAAACCCATCAGTAAAACATTTTCAGAGTACAACATTCTTGTTACTACCACTCAGCAAACCATTGACCAGTCAAAAAAAGATGATCCACTTTGGTTATATGTTAACCTGACACCAACAAATGTAACACTACAAGGAAATCCTGCAAAATTCGATACTAGGTTTGGCACAGGTATATCGCACATGGTATATTCTTTATTGAATAATTTTAATTTTGATTTTGTGGCCAAATGGCTGGTGCAACCTGGTGCAAGAAAAACTATGGTTTATGCTCCTGTAAAAACTCCAGTAAGAGCTACGGGCAATATTGCTTTAGCACCTACTGCTGTTTCTGCAACTGCATCAGCAAAAAACAAAGATCCCTACACCATCTTGTATGAAGATTTTGAAGGCTATCCCACCGGCGCAATATCTTCCAAAACATGGCATACAGCAGGATATGGTTTTGCAAATGCTTCTCTGGCAAGTGTAAGTGGGCAAAATGGTAAATGGGTAAGTATCCCTGCAAAATTTACTTTCTATCCTGACCTCGCCATTCCACTCAGGGCAACCTATACCGTAAATTATGATGTATATTTTGGGCCGGGCATCTCTAATAAAAGAGTGATGCATTATGTGCGGCTGGATGGCTATGACCCCAAAGAAAAATATCCGCAGCCGATGAACATGAACAGTGCGGTGGATAAAGGAACAGACTTTGCCATCGCCATGAGCGGCGAAACCACAACAGAATGCAAATTCAGGAAAGGCCAATACAAGGAAATGAACCAGGATGTAAGGATTACTGCTTTTAAAGAAAAAGACATCGCACATGTAAGCGTAGCGGTAAATGGTACTTCGGTTGCTATTTCGGTAAACGGCAAGGAAGTAATCAGAAATGATAATGCCAGGCCCTCTGACCAATTGTATAAACGTATTGGCTGGTATTGCAGCGAACCAAATATGCTGCTAGGCAATATTTATATTAAAAGCAATAGTGCTGTTCAAAATAATATACCAAAGGAGCCAACATTTGCTGGAGTGATAAAAGATAAGAAAACTACCATACCCGATGTGGCTACATTTGAAACTTCGGATTACGCATTTAAGCCATTAGAAAAAATAGATAAAATGCCGGCAATAAATTACCCTGCCGGGTTTAAAAGTGCTTCACCCATTCCCGCCCAGGCGGAAGGGACTAATAAAGCAGTGGCTGCATTACCAGCTTTTAAAGCACCTGCCCGTTCTGCATTGTTAGATGCCCTGCCCAATACAGCGATGGGCAATGCGGCATTTCAAAAAATTATTGACGATTTAAAAACCCAGGTTGCGGCAAAATTAAATATAGACAATACAAAAAAGATCGACTCTTACCTGAAAACAAAGAAAGCAATAACTTCCAAAGCCATTGCCGCAGAAGCCATTGGCGTATGGCTGCAAGGAAAGCCCACGGTGGCTTTGTACCTATTCTGCAAAACACTACAGGCAGATTATAACGATATGAATACTGCCAACAATTTGGCATCGTTACTTAATGCTTACGGGTATTCGGAAAAAGCCATTCCGGTTTTGCAGTATGTCAATTCAAAAGTAAATGGTTCACCGGAAGTGCTGGCCAATATGGCTGCTGCATTTTACAACCTGGGTGATATGAATAATGCTTTAAGCTTTTCCGACAAAAGCATTGCCAAAGACAGCCTGAATACAAACGCCAATAAAGTAGCCGCCTTTGTACATTTAACTAAAGCATCACAAACCAATAATAAAACTGAAGCGGATAAAGCCATCGGTTGTTTGAAGCAATCGCTCAAAGGGCAATACGATAAAGAAGCATCAGACCTGCTGCAAAAAACAGAAGGCAATCATCAAAGCCAAAGCGATTATACCAATACCAATTTCAATGAATTTCCTATGTTGAAGCGCCTGGAATTTCCTGCCATGAACGAAGATCTGTCTAAAGCAAAATCGTTCAATCAGTTTTTGGAAAAAGAAAAAAGCAGCTTATCGCAAACCGCAGAAAATATAATGGCAGCATATAATAAATTACCCAAGCCGGATATGAAGCAGTGGGTTGCAACTATTAATCGAAACGCTGGATTGGCAATGCGGATAACAAAGGCAGACCATATTGTAAACCAAAGCATGATCGCGTACACGAAAATGAAAAGCGACCTGGAGCAAATTTTTACGCAGGATAAAAAAGCATTAACGGCAACGTATAATAAGAAGATAAGCGACATCACTAAAAAGTATTCAGCACAGCTAAGCAAATTAGAAGGCGGTGAAGGCAAGGGAGAAGAAGAGGAAGAAATGGAGCGCCTGAAGAAAGCCCGTTGTGAAGAATACAACAAAGAAAGCGCAAAATACCTTTCGGATGTAGCTAAACTTACTAACCAGTTTGCACAAAAAAGCGAATTGGTAAGCCGCAATTGTTTCAGGGATTATGCCAACTGGAAACCCGTGCAACAGAATGACAGCAGTAACCGCTGGTTTTTGGATGCGCAGGCAAAATATATTACCGATATAAGGAAAATACTGACGATGTACGCTGAAATAGAGCCCTGCGTTTATTCGTCGCAGTCATCGAAAGAGAATAAAATGCCATCCAAGCCAAAACAATGGGAAGAAGATTATTGTGCCAACTTCAAAGGAACGCTGGGGCTGGGTCCTACAAAGATCGGGTTCAATTGTAACTCCATGAGCATAACAGGTGGCGAAGGTTTTGTGGGAGACTTGAGCCTTAATTTTAATGAGAACGGTACGTTTAAAGAAGCAACCATTGGCGCAGGCATAGGAGTAGAAGCGCATATCGGCAATCAAAATATAACAGCAGTTTCAGCAGGCGCATCTGCGATGGAGTACATTACCATTGGTGCCGGGCCAAATGGTGGGTTGCAGGTAACAGACTGGGGAATTTCTGCAGGCGTTTCGGCCGGGGGAAATATCGGTGCGGTTAGTGGAGAAGCCAATATTGCCTCCACTAATATTTCTGTAAATGAGGGAGTAAAAGCAAGCGGTTATATTGCAAATGTGCTGGGTTTAAACAAGCCATAAAATCATCTTTTTCTCCTTATTCTCATATCGCTTGCCTTGCACGCTATGCCTTGCAAAGCGCAGAGTGACCAGGAACTGAGCAGGGATTCATGAGGATTGGTGCATATTTTAGTTTTTTCCCTAAAAACAAAAACCCTGCAATCATTTGATTTGCAGGGTTTTGTATAGTTTTGATATTGAATCTTGTGATCCCGCTGGGATTCGAACCCAGGACCACTACATTAAAAGTGTAATGCTCTACCAGCTGAGCTACGGAATCATCGTTCTTTGTTGAACTTTTACCCTAAGCGTTTCCGTTTAAAGTGGTGCAAATATAGGGTTACAGTACATATTGTGCAAATTATATATCGAGAAATCTTTTATATCACTGATTCCTAGTTAGATTATTTGTAAATACCTGTTAAAGCACATTAACAATGCCTAAATACTGGCTGTTACTGCGCCTTTTTCTGTCTTCAGCTACAAAGGCAAGGTAAACGTGAACGGCCTTTCCCGAAAAATCCTCATTCAGTTTAAAAATCCCGGTCTTCATTCTCCGCTTCACGGCCCCGGTATCGTAATCGGCCTTGCCACCAGCTATATCATATACCAGAAACATCGCCCGGTCGTCACTTTCACATTTACCACCTTCCCAGTTAAAAGTAATTGAATTTTCAGTTTCTGAAACCGCAGATGCTGTTAATGCCGGTTCCTGATCGCCAAAACTAACCAGCGCCAGTGCCGGATCAATATATGCACCCGCATCATCCCTCACCAGGGCATTTTTAGAATTATAGGATTTTGCAGCTACAAAACCCTGAAATGTAGGGGCATAATCCTGAAAGCCAACTCTCAGAAACACTGTTAAAGGTTTCAGCCAAAGCTGCAGATCTCCAAAGGCCTGCTGATTGGCCAGCTCTTTTTCTGTAAATGGTTTGCTTCTTTCATTTGCCAGGCCACGCATAATGTCCTGTCCGTTTAAGTGGTAGCCCACTACCGTTCCGGCCTTGCCTCTAAAACCACCAAGAATGCCGTTTTTAATAATTGCCATAGTTCTAATAGTTAAGTAAGTTACAACTGGTTTACCAGTGAAATATTAATTAATATAAAATTATAGGAATTACATAAGGATTAAACAGGCATTTGTCCCTGTTATCTCCCTGTTAAGTCCCTATAAAATCCCTGTTTATTCCCTGTTATAAATAAACAGGTTCCTAACCAATTATAAGCAATATCCTAACCTGAGCCCTAAAAATTAACCAATAATTAAATCGCTGATTTAAACTTTGGAAATTGCCTGAATAAACAATGCAATATACCTAATAATCAAGCATTTTTATCAGAATGGCCTAAGTTTTTTTCAGGATTCACCTTGTCCCTTACCAATTGTTTCAGTTCCTTAATCTCAGGAAAGCCTCCCCGCTCCTTTCTATCGTACAAGACGTCCTCATTTACACTGATGGTATAAACGCCGGCAATCCCGGCAGGTTTTAACAGTACACCATTGATGTCATCTATAAAAGTGGTCAGCAGTTCCTGGGCCATATAGGCGGCACGTAGCATCCAGCCGCATTTCGGACAATATTCTATCGTAATCGTTGGCTTCATATCTTCTTCTTTTATGGTCAATTGGCTTTTTTTGCAATTAAAAATTAAACATAATCATTACCCACAAGTAACATATAATTGAATCGTAAATTCTTTATTGGTATAAATTTCCTAATTTAAGACCATGCTATCTAAAAAAGACATTTTCGGCTTTGAGCCCAACGCGCAGTACAGTACTGCTGCTGCTTATTTTTCTATGGAATTTGCCGTAGATCAGGCGCTAAAAATTTACAGTGGCGGGCTCGGTTTTCTTGCCGGCTCGCACTTAAGGAGTGCTTATCAGTTAAAACAGAACCTGCTAGGTATTGGCATTTTATGGAAATATGGTTATTACGACCAGACCAGGGACAAAGACCAGCTCATGAAACCTGCCTATACCGAAAAGCAATATGCATATCTGCAGGATACAGGCATAATTTTTACCGTTCCGGTACACGATTCGCCTGTGCATGTAAGGGCCTATCTGCTAAAACCGGAAACCTTTGGTACAGCACCACTTTTTTTGCTCAGTACCGATGTTCCTGAAAATGACTACCTGTCGCGTACCATTACCCATCGTTTGTACGATCCGCATGAGACCACAAGAATTGCCCAGTCTATCATTCTGGGTATTGGCGGGGCCATGTTACTGGATATCTTAAACATCACACCCGATGTATACCACATGAACGAAGGGCATTCCGTATCACTTAATTTTTACCTCTACGCTAAATATAAAAGCCTGGATGAAGTAAAAAAACGGGTGGTATTTACTACCCATACCCCCGAAATGGCCGGAAATGAAGAACATAGATACAGTTTGCTCAAGGAAATGTCTTTCTTTTACCATTTACAGGAGCATGAGGTGAAATACCTGCTGGGGATGGATGGCGACCAGTTTAGCTATACC
Source organism: Pedobacter heparinus DSM 2366 (assembly GCF_000023825.1). Classification (NCBI taxonomy): domain Bacteria; kingdom Pseudomonadati; phylum Bacteroidota; class Sphingobacteriia; order Sphingobacteriales; family Sphingobacteriaceae; genus Pedobacter; species Pedobacter heparinus. The sequence goes on along the minus strand of NC_013061.1, from coordinate 2,426,386 downwards.
CTTGCAGCGCTTAAATTTGCCAGAAAGGCCAATGGTGTTTCTGAACTGCATGGTAAGGTGGCCAGGGATATGTGGGGCCATAACCCCGGTATATGCGAAATCACTTCCATCACCAATGCCCAGAACCTAACCTACTGGCAGGATCCGCTGATGGGAAAATCAATAGCCGGTAATGATGATCATGGTATTGTTCAACGAAAAAAAGAGCTGAAGGCCGATCTGTTTAAAGTAGTGGCCGATCAGTGTGGCAAACTGTTTGATCCGGAGGTGATCACTATAGTATGGGCCAGACGTTTTGCCGGTTATAAGCGGGCCGACCTGGTGATGCAGGACTGGAACCGCTTTTTAACCCTGCTGAGCAATGGCGCATTTCCGGTACAGCTGATCTGGGCCGGGAAACCTTATCCTGAAGATTTTGGTGCCATTGGCTTGTTTAACCAGATCATTTCGAGGGCATTGCCTTTAAAAAACTGTGCTGTACTTACAGGCTATGAGCTGGAATTGTCGGCCCTTCTTAAAAAGGGATCTGATGTTTGGTTAAACAACCCCAGGATGTACAGGGAAGCCTCCGGCACCAGTGGCATGACTGCCGCAATGAACGGCAGCATCAACCTTTCCCTGCCCGATGGCTGGGTACCTGAATTTGCCCGGGACAGAGAAAACTGTTTCCTGATCCAGCCCGCACCGGATCATTCTCCGGAACAGGATCAGGACCGGCTGGAGAACATCAGCCTGATGGATACACTGGAACAGGTTGTACTGCCAACCTATTATAACGACCATAACAAATGGTTAGGCATGGTAAAAAAGGCGGCAGCTGATGTGGTCCCTGCTTTTGAATCGGGCAGAATGGCGGCAGAATATTACACAAAAATGTATAAGGCTTAAAAAAGAAAGCCGTCCCTCCGGACGGCTTTCACCAAAACACTAAAAAAACTACGGGTATTCTCTTTTAAGCTACTTTGATTTTGCTTTGAGCAGCTGTACTTCTTTTTTCAACAGCTCTATTTCGGCTTGTTGTTCTTTTATGGCGGCCACCAGTACAGGAATCAGGTTTTCTGTCTGCACCTCGTTGTACCTGGCCACTTTAGCGTTGTTTTTGCCGGCTTCATATACCTTTGACGCTTCGTAAACCATTGCCGGAAATTCGGGCTGTACATTGCTGGCCATAAAACCGTACTGCTCTCCGGCCGGAAGTTTCAGGTGTTTGTACTTGTTTACATCGTATTGAAAGGTAACCGGTTCCAGGTTTTTTAAATGTTGTGTAGAATTGGATATTTTACCAACATTAACTTTCAGTTCCTGTTCATTAATTTTCTGTGCACTTGCTGTTAACGAAGCAATGCCCAATAAAAGTCCCATTACAGAACCTTTAAACAAAGGATAGTTCATAAAAATAATTATTGTGTGAATATTTAAATATAGACCGGAATATCAGTTCAGATATACAGTCCGGAATCTGTTCATGATTTTAAGAACAGCTGTTGGGAGGCGGATAGGGTAAGGAAATATAAGGTGCGGTAACCGCGGGTACAATGATGTGCCCTGTTCTTTTGGCAAGGGTTAAAGCGGCCAGCAGCAATACCGGCTGATCAGGAAAATCCTCATCCGTAATTTCAAGTTGCTTGCTTTCTTTTTCAGCATCCGGTGTACTGTCCTCAGTACTTTGTGCAGCACCTGCCACAACTACATTTTTCAGCTGCTGTTCCACAGCAAACAACGGGGTACTTTTTACCAGTAAAAAGGAAAGTAAAATAAATATGCCCGCTATTCTTTTAAACATAAGCAACCGAATTGTAAATTATATTGGCTATGGCTACAAATATATTGCTCCTATTTGAATAGCCATAGCCTGAATTGTATTTTTTTTGTCGGATTTTCTTATAACGGCTTATTTTGCAGCAGGCTGTATGCTTTTATAAATAAAATTATGTAAGGAGGTGGTAGTGGCTTTTAAATCGGCAGTAAGGTACCAGATGTTGTTGATTCTTTTCCCCGCACTTTGCCCATCCAGTGGAAACCTTGCCTGATCGATCACTTTATTTTTAGAATTCAGCACACTACCTGCAAAGCTGAAAAGGGTCATCTGTCCCATACTGGTTTCCAGGTTGGGCAATACCTGTGAAGCGATGGCCGGCAGCATTTGCGAACCGGAGTTTTTAAGTGTGCTGAAAAGCGCAACCAGTACACTTCTCTGACGTTCGGTCCTTTCATAATCGCCATTCCCTACCCCTCTGATGCGGGTATACGCTACAGCCTGTCTGCCGGTCAGTTTCTGGAGGCCTGCACTGTTTACATGCACTGCCGGAATCTTCTCGTAAATCGCCAGCTCATCCAGGTAATTGTTAAGATACGAAAGCTCTGGCTGCTTTACATTTACCGTTACCCCTCCAAGGGCATCTACTATTCTTGCAGCACTGTAAAAATCAACATTGATGTAATCCTTAATGTCGAGGTCAAAGTTCTGATTGATGGTTTTTATAGCAAGCTGAGGCCCTCCAAGTGCATAAGCTGCATTGATCTTATCCATGCCATGCCCGTCAATATTTACATAAGTATCCCTCATAATGGAAGACATCTTTATTTTTCCGCTTTGCTGATCGATGGAAATGACCATGATCACATCGGAATTTGCCCGTTCGCCTGCCTGACGCCTGTCGACCGCAAAAAGGGCCATATTTACCGGTGGGTTTGGCATGGCTTTTACCTTTGCACTTACTTTGGGTGATATGCCCAGTGCTTCGGCCGATCTGTTTAACTGAACAGCCTGAGGTTTGGCATAATCCGCAGGGGCTATAGCTGTTGAAGTGGTGTCCTGGGCATTTACCTGGAAGGAGAAGGCCAGCAGAAAAATATAAAACAATAGTTTTTTCATTATTGATATGAATGATTGGGTTAAAATTAATAACCATTAAACAATTTTCCGGCCATATTATTCGGGCAGGGTTAAAATGTATCTGGTATTTGATTTAAAAATTAATCATCTTTATATAAACAATAAGCATATTAAAACTTAAGATAAATAATAACCATTCAAAAAAACCGTAAAACAATGAAAATTTTAAAAAGAGTATTATTTGTTATTGTCGGGATTGTTATTCTGGCATTGGTAGTAGCGCTGTTTGTGAAAAAAGATTATGCGGTGGAGCGTGAAGTAACCATCAACAGGCCGGAACCAGAGGTATTCGACTTCATTAAACACATTAAAAATCAGGACCAGTACAGCGTTTGGAACAACCTGGACCCGGCCATGAAAAAGAGTTACAGCGGCACCGATGGCACAGTTGGCTTTAAATATTCATGGGAAAGCACCAACAAAAATGTAGGTAAGGGCGAACAGGAAATCGTCAAAATTACTGAAGGCGACAGGATAGACATGAAATTGCGCTTTAAAGAACCTTTTGATGCAGAAGACGATGCTTATATGACCACAGAGGCCATTGGCGCTGATAAAACAAAGGTTAAATGGGGCTTTACAGGTAAAATGGCCTGGCCCATGAATTTAATGATGCTTTGTATGAAGATGGAAGAGATGATTGGCAAAGATCTGCAGAGTGGATTGGACAAAATGAAAACCACGCTGGAAAAGTAATTTTAAACAAATTTATTGCCTGAACGTTGTTTTATACCGGAATACAAATGAAGCATGAGCATAAAATCTATTGACCCGACAAATGGCAAGGTAATTAAATCTTATCCTGAAACCACCAAAGCACAAGTTGTTAAAAAGATTGAACAGGGACATAAAGCCTGGACAGAATGGAGAAAAAGCAGTATTAAAGAAAGGGCTGCCCTGCTAAGGGGTCTCGCTGATCAGCTGCACATACAAAGAGCGGAGCTGGCAAGGCTCATGGCTTTGGAAATGGGCAAACCCCTGAACGATGGCCTGGCCGAGATAGACAAATGTGGCGCTGTATGTAAATACTACGCAGAAAAAGGGGCAGATTTTTTGCAGGACCAGCGGATTGAGACTGAGGCTTCAAAAAGCTACGTCAGCTTTCAGCCTCTGGGTGTAGTGCTGGCCGTAATGCCCTGGAATTTTCCTTACTGGCAGGTATTCAGGTTTCTTGCCCCCGCCCTGATGGCGGGCAATTGCGGGGTACTGAAACACGCTTCAAATGTACCGGGATGCGCCCTATCTATAGAAAAGCTGGTAAAGGATGCGGGTTACCCTGCCCATGTATTTCAAACCCTGATGATTGGCAGTAACGTGGTAAACGAAGTGATTGCCCATCCGCTCATAAAGGCGGTAACCCTTACCGGAAGCACGCAGGCAGGAATGAAAGTTGCCGCACAGGCAGGCATGCTGCTGAAAAAAACAGTACTTGAACTGGGGGGCAGTGATCCTTATTTGGTACTGGAAGATGCCGACCTGGAATTTGCAGCCGAAACCTGCGTAAACAGCAGGCTGATCAACAACGGGCAGAGCTGTATTGCAGCAAAAAGATTTATTGTTGTAAAAAAGATAGAAAAGGAATTTACCAGGCTTTTTGTGCAAAAAATGAAACAGAAAAAACTGGGTAACCCTTTGGAAGCGGATATCAACCTGGGTCCTATGGCCCGTGCAGATTTACGTGACGAGCTGCACCAGCAGGTACTGAAGAATATAGAAATGGGTGCAAAATGCCTGCTTGGCGGCCGGATTCCTGCGTTTAAAGGCCAGCATGCCTACTATGAACCTACTGTACTTAGCGGAATAAAAAAAGGGATGCCTGCTTACAGCGAGGAAATGTTTGGCCCGGTGGCGGCCATACTGACGGCCAGAGATGTGGAACAAGCCATTGAGCTGGCCAACGATACTTCATTCGGACTTGGAGCTGCCGTATTTACAGCTAATGAAAAACTGGGTGAAGAAATAGCAAGGACCCGCCTTCAGGCTGGTTCCTGCTTTGTAAATTCGCTGGTAAAATCCGATCCCCGCCTACCCTTTGGGGGCATTAACCAAAGCGGCTACGGGCGCGAACTGGGCCTGTTTGGTATTCATGAATTTGTAAACATTAAAACGGTTTATGTGAAATGAGCCGCTTAATGCGAGCCATTAGGGATCAAAATGTTTACACCGGCCTGTACAGCTGTACCGGCAAATCTGTTTTTTCCGGCAAAATTTTGAGTTAGCCTGCCCATCACCCCTATTTTCATTGGTGTGATCCAGTAGGAGACAAAGCCGCCTAATCCTGCTATCCTGTCAGACACAAAGCCACCATTGGTACCTTTATCATCACTTACCTGGGTAGTATAGTGGCTAAACAGGCCCACCATATCTCCACGCTTATTCAATAAATAAGAGCTCCCCAGATCAAATGTCAGGTGGCTTCCTTCTTTAAAATCAGTGTCGTGCTGCCATGAATTTAATTCCATGGTTGCGGCCAGTGTAACGCTCACTTTAGGATCTGTTTTTACACTGCCTGCCACCCTGATGTTGTGCGACCAGTAGCCATGCCCGCCATTGTCCAGATCATGGGGTTTATATCTGCCTGTAGGTGCCCAAAAACCATAATTGACTGCATAAATGAATTTACCCTTTGTCCAGGATAGCCATACGGGCTGAACATACATGTCGCCAAATCCCAGGCTTTTGTTGGTAAAGACGTAGTTTCCCGAACCGGTTTGGCTGGAATAATAGTCTAAAGCAATGTTAGCTGTAGGACTGTTGAGCATAGGGATGGCCATCATTCCCCAGTTTGCACCCAGTATTTTACCTTTCCCCCCATAAATGGCCATTAAAATAAAAGAATTGGTAACCACATTCTGTTTAATGTGAAGTGAGGTTGGATTGCCTGGTGCAGGATTAATGAGTACATCGGATTTGTTGCCCGAGGCATTGCGGTAATCCATATTTGCGTAGCCGTACCAAACCGGAATGATCCATCCGGGATGAGGGGCAAAATAATCACCGGGATTAAAAGAGGAACCCGTATAATGGCCCTGACTAAAAACAGAAAGATAGCATAAAACCGCTGCAAATAAGGTGAGAAATCTTTTCATTTTGTTGTGGTTTAAGTTGAGAAATAATTAGATTATCATTTATTGGCCATCAGAAATTTAGCCAGGGCATGGTAAGCGGGCAGGGAATAAGGATCGTTGGCCGAATTACTGGCTACCGGATTTGAAGAAAAACGTACGATGACCATGTCTGCTTTTGGGTCTATATAGATCACCTGACCATGCACACCCCTGGCACAGAAAGCGCCATCTTCGTTATGGGTTATCCACCACATATTCCTGTAGCTCCAGCCTTTAAGTAAGGTATAATTTGCTTTTTCAAAGGCAGCCTTGCTCCCGCCCTTCCTGATGTCATCGATTGCTGATTTGGGAATGATCTGTTTGCCATTGGCAAAACCGTTGTTCAGTACCAGCTGACCAAAGCGGGCCATATCCCTTAAACCCATGTTAAAGCCTCCCCCGGCAAAAGGGGTTCCAACGGCATCAACAGAATAATAGGCATCCTGTTCTGTACCTAGTTTGCGCCAGATCTTTTCTGATAGGACCTCTGCTACTGTTTTACGGGTAACGCGGGCAATGATCCAGCCCAATACATCAGAATTTACAGTTTTATAACCAAAGGCAGTGCCATGTACACCATTCTTTTTAACGGTAGGCAGGTATTCATAATAGGTTTTAGGACCATTATAATCTTTGGGTTTGGGCAATGGGTTGCCTGCGGCAGAAAACTTCCATATCTCGGCATTCGGATCGGCATAATCTTCACTAAACTGTAAAGCAGTGGTCATATCCATCACCTGCCTGACGGTAGCATCACCAAAGGCAGAATTTTTAAGCTCGGGGATATAATGCGAAACCAGCTTTGAGGTATCTATCAGTCCTTCTTTGGCCAGCATAATGCCCAGGGTACCGGTAAGGGATTTGGTGACCGACATGGCGGCATGCTGACCATCTTCTTTTAATGCGCCAAAGTACTGCTCATACACAATTTTTCCATGCTGCATGACAATTACCCCATCGGCATAAACCTTTTGCAGGGATTCCTGCCAGGTCATGGCTTTAGTTTCGCCCAGGGGAATGAACTTTATCTGATCAATTTCTTTACGGATGTTTTTTGCCAGGGGATTTACATTGCCCAGCCCGCGCGACACATTGGTAGTGGGCATAAACTGGCGCATGTGGGCAGCACTCCAGCGCAGGGCCGGAAACTGAAAAAAGCTGCCATCTTCAAAATATACCGTCCGGTCTTTTGCGGGGGGCGCACCGGTCATCCAGCCCATTTTTATAGGGTCGCTTTCTGCGGCATTCAAAAACTTAGTTTTTTCCTGAGCGTTAAGGTTAAGACTGCCAATCAGTAACAAACCGGGTAACACAAAAAGACGGCAAACTGCGTAGTTTTGTTTCATGGTAATTCATTTAGATTCAATAAGGCAAAAGAACATTTATGGAACAACACCTGTAAACAATTTAAGTTTGCCAATGTTTAAGAAATTTTGATATAAGGACAGCATTTGGGATTGTCTTATAAATTTTCTTAAATTTGCAGCCGTAAACAAAAAAACACTACATGTAGGATTCAGTTTCTTTCAGAAAAATAAACAGGGCCGGTAAGTCAGCCCCTGGTATTGTTCAACCTTTTAGAAAGAATTATGATTACCCTACAGGATATTACGTATACACATCCCGACCGGGATGTATTGTTTAGGGGTTTAAACCTCATCATTAACAAAAAAGACAAAATTGCGCTTATTGGCGACAATGGCACAGGAAAATCAAGCCTGCTAAATATGATGGCAGGTAATTTACAACCTGCCTCAGGAAGCGTTAAAATGAGTTCAATCCCCTATTATGTACCACAGATTTTCGGACAGTTTAATGATTACAGCATTGCAAAGGCGCTGCAGGTTGAAGGTAAATTAAAAGCCTTGAATGAAATTCTGGATGGCCGGATGACGACTGAAAATATGGTTCTGCTGAATGACGACTGGGCGGTTGAGGAACGCTGCAAAAATGCGCTTGCACATTGGAACCTTGAGGGACTGGACCTGGCCCAAAAAATGGGCAGCCTTAGTGGTGGCCAGAAAACCAAAGTTTTTTTAGCAGGGATACGCATACACCGGCCTGAGATAGTTTTACTTGATGAGCCCAGTAACCATTTAGACCTATGGAGCAGAAAGCGGCTGTATGATGACCTTGCCTCGGCCACTAACACGCTGGTGGTGGTAAGCCATGATAAAACCTTACTGAAGCTTCCGGAACGCGTTTTTGAACTGGATAAGCGGGGCATAACCGTGTATGGAGGCAATTACGATTTTTATGTGGCACAGAAAAAGCTGGAAAGCGAAGCGTTGAAACAGGACCTGAACAGCAGGGAAAAGGCACTTCGTAAAGCCAGGGAAACTGAAAAAGAAGTACTGGAAAGGCAACAAAAACTGGACGCCCGTGGCAAAAAGAAACAGGAAAAAGCGGGTTTGCCTACTATTGTGATGCATGCCTTTAAAAACAATGCAGAAAAAAGCAGCTCCCGTATAAAAAGTGTCCATGAAGATAAAAAGGCTGTGCTTTCGCAGGAACTGGGCCAGTTGCGTGCAGCATTGCCTGACATCAATAAAATGAAAATGGACCTGAACAATTCTGCCCTGCACAGGGGAAAAACATTGGTCAGCGCAAAAAATATAAATTTTGGATACTACCATCAGTTGCTTTGGAAGGAGCCTTTGAATTTTCGGCTTAACAGTGGCGAACGTATGGTCATCCGGGGCGCGAACGGGTCCGGTAAGACAACACTGATCAAAATGATCTTAGGCTGGCTTCAACCCAGTTCAGGAACATTAAACAGTCTTAGCGGCATTAAAACCATTTACATTGACCAGGATTACTCGCTGATTGACAACAACCTGAGTGTATATGAACAGGCACAGGCCTATAATTCGGGTGAATTGCAGGAACATGAAATAAAGATCCGCTTAAACCGCTTTTTATTTGACAAAGCCTACTGGAACAAATCCTGTGCAGCGCTGAGCGGCGGCGAGAAAATGCGCCTGATGCTTTGCGCGCTAACGATAAGCAATGCCGCTCCCGACCTGATTGTACTGGATGAACCCACAAATAACCTGGACATTCAAAATACAGGGATCCTGACTGCTGCAATTGGTGATTATAAGGGAACACTGCTGCTGGTGTCTCATGATGAGTTATTTTTGAAGCAGATAAATGCAGTACATTCAATTGAGTTGCATTAACTTTACCAATGGACAAACCATTGCGGAACCATGCGTAAAGAAGAAAGACACAAGCTGATCATGAGAGAGATAAACCTTCACAATAAGGTTTTATCGACCGATCTGAGTGTACTGTTAAACATTTCAGATGATACCGTAAGACGTGACCTTAAAGAGCTTGCCGAAACAGGTAAACTGTTAAAGGTTCATGGTGGTGCGGCAAGTAAATCATTTGTAGCACCCTTTAATGCACAGCATGAGATATATGCACTCAATGAGAAAAATGTAATTGCAAAGAAAACACTGAAAATTATAAAGAACGAAATGGTGATCCTTACCGAGGGTGGCACCACTATACTGCAGCTGGCCAGAATGATTCCTGAAAACCTGAAAGTTACCTTTTTTACAATCAGTCCGCAGGTAGCCATTACCTTATCAGACCACAGCAACCTTGAGGTCATTACCATCGGCGGTAAACTCAATAAAAATGCAAACCTGCACGTTGGGGCAAGTGTAATTAACCAGCTGGTAGACCTGAGGGCCGATCTCTGTTTACTGGGGGCCAATGCATTTTCGGCAGAAGAAGGCCTTACCGATATGGACTGGGACATTGTACAGGTAAAAAAAGCGATCATCAGGTCGTCGAAAAAAACAGCAGTACTGAGCATTTCTGAAAAATTAAATACTGCACAAAGGATAAGGATCTGTGGCCCTGACGATATTGACTACCTCATTACCGAATTACCTGCCGGGAGCCCTTTAATGCAGGGCTATACAAATGATCATTTAATAGTGCTTTAAGCTTATAAATTATGGCCTTGATGATATCAGTTTTAGACAATGATTTTTACAAAGTTACCATGCAGCAGGGTGTTGTACGCTTGTTTCCTGCGGCTAAAGCAAGGTATCAGTTTATCAATCGTGGTAAACATTCATTTCCGGAAGGCTTCGCTGTCGCGCTGCGCAAAGCTGTAGACGAAATGGCTTTGCTGAAGCTGAGTAAGGCAGAAAAGCATTTTCTTCAGGTAAACTGCCCCTATCTTGACCCGGTATACCTTGATTTTCTGGAAGGCTACCGCTTTAACCCCGAAGAGGTACACATTGAACAACATGAAGATCAGCTCCAGGTAAAAGTTGAAGGGTTTTGGTACCGTACCATTTTGTGGGAAGTTCCGCTCATGTCGCTCATCTGTGAACTGTACTATGTTTTAACGGGTGCTAAAAGGATCAGCAATGAGGCCATCATTGAGGTTACCCGCAAAAAAATTGAAGCTTACAAAGCCCTGGGCGTAACCATAGCTGAATTTGGTACCCGAAGAAGGTATGCATATGATGTTCAGCGCCTGGTATTACAATCCTTGAGCCAGTATGGTGCCGGATCTTTTATAGGGACCAGCAATATGCACCTGGCCATGTTGCACCAAACCAAACCGATAGGTACGCATGCACATGAGTGGTTTATGTTTCATGCCGCCAGGTATGGTTTTACAATGGCCAATGCAATGGGGCTTGAACATTGGGTACAGGTTTATCGGGGCGACCTTGGCATTGCCCTGTCTGACACCTACACTACTGATGTTTTCTTTAAGCAGTTTGACAGGATGTACGCTAAATTATTTGATGGGGTGAGGCACGATAGCGCAGATCCTTTGGTATTTGCCGATAAAGTGATCAGCCATTATGAACGTATGGGCATTGATCCTAAATCAAAGACCATTATTTTTTCTGACGGGCTTGATTATGAAAAAGTTGAGCGTATTGCCAGACATTGCCTTGGCCGGGTAGGCATGTCGTTCGGAATAGGCACTAATTTTACCAATGATGCCGGATTGCCGCCCATGAACATTGTGATTAAAATGACTGAAGCCCATCCTCAGGATGGGCAGTGGACGAAAGTTGTTAAATTATCTGACGAAGAAGGTAAGTATACAGGTGATATTCAGACCATCAATCTGGCGAAAACCATACTGGGAATCAGCTGATCATAATTATTTTAAAATTTATTTAGCAAAATAAATTAATAATTCTATCTTTGCACCCTCTTCAAACAGAAGATGATTCCGTAGCTCAGCTGGTAGAGCATTACACTTTTAATGTAGTGGTCCTGGGTTCGAATCCCAGCGGGATCACAGAAAGCCTCAACATAAGTTGGGGCTTTTTCTTTATACATACGGTATATCATTTTTTATCGCTTCTTTCTTCACTTCCAATATATTTCCAAAAACAGAGACTTTGGAAAAGCAGGCTCTTACCGAACTTTACTGCCTCAACATTGAAAAAGATCAATGATAATAAAAGTATATATTTATACTTTATATAAAAAATAATAGTATATTTATATCCTAAAATAAATATATGAAATACGATATTTTAAAAAATGTCATCCATCTTCTTGAAGAATTTGAGTCGGAGAATTTTTCAGGAAAAACATATCCTAATGATATCGAAGGTTTTAAAAGATGGGTAGTTGTCAATTATAAAAGCGCAGAAATAGATAATGAACCCAATTGGGAAGGCAAAGAAAAGGGACGTAGTGCTGAAAGTGTCATTAATACTTTAATCGTTCATTTGAACAGGTATGCCAAGAGTTATTCAAAATCGGCAATATCCGGTTCAAATTTTTCTACCCAGGAAGAATTTATTTACCTCATTAACCTAAAAGCATTCGGTGAGATGACCAAAATGGACTTGATAAAAAAGAATGTCCATGAAAAACCTGCCGGAATGCAGATTATCAATCGGTTGATTGCACAAGGCTGGGTAGATCAAACTGATTCTGAAACTGACAAAAGAAGTAAAGTTTTAAAAATCAGCAATGAGGGCATTAAAGTTTTAGAAAATCAAATGGGCAAAATCAGAAAAGCAACTGAAGTTGTGACAGGAGATTTAACACGTAAGGAAAAAATGGAATTAATTAGATTACTAAATAAACTCAATGATTTTCATCAGCCCATCTATGATAAAAATATTGAGCCTGAATATTTATTAAATGAAGTTTTAAAAAACAAAAGGTGATGAAGAAGAAAATAGCCGTTATCGGTTCTGGTTTTTCGGGATTGTCTGCTGCCGCTTATTTGGCAAAAGCGGGAAACGATGTTCAGGTTTTTGAAAAGCACGACCAGCCGGGAGGAAGAGCAAGGCAATTTTCTACCCAACAAGGTTACATTTTTGATATGGGGCCAAGCTGGTACTGGATGCCTGATGTTATAGAAAGTTTTTTTGCTGATTTCGGTTACAAAACTGCAGATTTTTTTGAGTTGATTTCCTTAAACCCACAGTTTGAGCTCATTTTTTCGGAAGAGAAAATCAATGTACCTGAAAGTATAGAGGAACTAAAAATCTTGTTTGAACAAATTGAAAAAGGTGCAGGCTTGCAATTAGAGAAATTTATGCAATCGGCGAAATTTAAATATGAAGTCGGGATGAAGGATTTTGTGAACAAACCTTGCCATAATTGGTTGGAATTCATTTCTCCTAAAATTGCTAAAAGTGCATTGAAATTGGATTTGCTGACGAATTTCAGAACCTATGTTGGCAAATATTTTAAAAATGAAAAATTAAGAACATTGATGGAGTTCCCTGTAATTTTTCTGGGCGCTTCTCCAAAAAACATTCCGGCATTATATAGTTTGATGAATTACGGGGGCTATGCTTTAGGAACGCATTATCCGAAGGGTGGCTTTTATCAATTGGTATTGGCGATGAAAAAAGTAGCCGAGAACCAAGGTGCAGCTTTTCATTTTAACAAGACAGTTGAAAATATAAATACGGATAATGGTAAGGTACGATCTTTAACCATCAATGGCGAAACCTATGAATTTGATGCTGTAGTTGCGTCTTCGGATTATCACCATACAGAAACACTCTTAAATAAAGCGTATAGAAATTATTCAGAAGAATACTGGCAAAACAGAACATTTGCTCCATCCAGCTTGATCTATTATTTGGGCATCAATCAAACTATTCCCGGCCTAAAGCACCATACCCTATTTTTTGAGCATGATTTAGACGAACATATTGATTGTATCTATGGCGAGAAAAAATGGCCTGAAAAACCACTGTTTTATGTTTGCTGCCCATCAAAAACAGATCATGCCGTTGCGCCCAAAGACAAAGAGAACCTATTTCTTTTGATGCCTTTGGCCATCGGAATAAACGATGACGAATCCGTACGAAAAAAATATTTAGCAGAAATGATTTCAAGAATTGAAAGACATACAGGCCTAACCAATTTACTGTCAAAGATTGAATACAGAAAAAGCTATTGTGTCAGCGATTTTATTTCAGATTACAATGCCTATGGTGGCAATGCTTACGGATTGGCAAATACGCTTAGTCAAACTGCGGTTTTGAAACCAAAAATAAGAAACAAGAAATTAAAAAATTTATTCTATACGGGTCAGTTAACTGTTCCAGGGCCCGGAGTTCCTCCCTCCATTATATCGGGAAAAATTGTAGCAAATGAGATAATTAAATTTAAAAACGAAGTATTATGAAACACCTATTTGATGAGCTTTCTTACTCAGTTAGCAAGATAACAACCCAAAAGTATAGTACGAGTTTTTCTTTAGGAATTTTGGCACTGAAACCATCTGTTCGTTCTGCTATATATGCGATATACGGGTACGTAAGATTAGCAGATGAAATTGTTGATAGTTTTCAGGGCTACGATAAAGAGAAGTTGCTGAACAGATTAAAACAAGAAACAGAAAATGCGTTGCAGGAAGGTATTTCACTAAACCCGATTTTACAATCTTTTCAGGAAACCGTACATAAGTACCGAATTGAAAAAAAGCTGATTGAGGATTTTTTGCACAGTATGGAAATGGATTTGCAGAAAATAGATTACAATTCCGATTTGTACAATGAATACATTTATGGTTCTGCAGAAGTGGTTGGGCTAATGTGCCTGCAGGTTTTTACGGATGGGAATAGAGAAAAATATGAAGACCTTAAACTTTATGCGATGAAACTGGGCTCAGCTTTCCAGAAAATTAATTTTTTAAGGGATTTGAGAGATGATTATCAGATTTTAGGCAGGACATATTTCCCGAATATTGATATGGGGGTATTTGATAACCATGTGAAATGCCTGATTGAAAAGGAAATAGAAGAAGAATTTAAAGAGGCGTTAATCGGAATTAAGAAACTACCAGGTTCTTCAATGTTTGGGGTGTATCTGGCTTACAAATACTATTTATCTTTGTTCAAGAAAATAAAAAGAAAATCTTCTAAAGACATCTTGAATAACAGGGTCCGAATTCCCAATTCTGAAAAGGCGTTCGTGGCCTTCAAAAGTTATGTAAGATATAAAACTGCTTTTTTATGATAAAGGTTCCAGGTTTGCTGATGTCTGCTATATTCTTGCTGATAAGTGTGGATACAACCAATTTGGATGTGGTAAGAGCGAATTATTACAAAGTAGTATCGGACAAAAAAATGTGCAAACAAATGATAGCTGAATTGGAGAAAACAAAAAACAATTCGGCTACGCATCTGGCTTATTTAGGTGGTTTACAAACGATTTGGACAAATCACGTTTTTAGCCCGATAAGTAAACTCAATACATTCAAAGAAGGAAAGAAAAACATCGAACAGGCAATCAAAAATGAGCCCAATAATGCAGAATTGAGATTTATCCGACTTTCAGTTCAAAAAAATGCCCCCTCTTTTTTAGGGTATAAATCAAGCATAAATGAGGATACTGAATTTATCAAGAAAAACAAGAATCAAATCAGTTCAGATATTCTGCATAAAAATATAGAAACGCTTTTAGTAAACTAATCTATGAAACATCAATTATATAGAGAACAACAATTGCATTGTGGTATTGAAACAGCCTGGCGTTTTTTCTCATCCCCGGCAAATCTTTCTAAAATCACACCTAAGGATATGGGTTTTACAGTATTGTCGAACTATAATGATGAACATATTTTTGAAGGAATGATTATTGATTATACGGTTTCGCCTATGCTGAAAATTCCCTTAAAATGGAGAACGCGGATTAGCCAGGTGGAGTTGAACAGGAGTTTTACCGATTTTCAGGAGAAAGGCCCTTATAAATATTGGAGCCATTTTCACGAGTTTATTCCAAATAGAGCGGGCGTACTTATAAAAGATACTGTACATTATGAATTGCCGTTCGGTATTTTAGGAGACATTGCACATTGGGTCTTTGTGAAAAAAAAACTGGTTCACATCTTTGATTTCCGCTATGGCGTTTTAGAAAAATTATTTAATAGGAAATAAAAAAACGTATATGAACTTTTTAATCGCATTGGGGGCATTTGTAATGATGGAAGGGGCAACCTGGGTGATCCACAAATATGTTATGCACGGTTTTCTGTGGGGTTTACACAAAGACCATCACGACCACAGCCAAGAAGGTGCTCTTGAAAAGAATGACTATTTCTTTGTGATATTTGCTATACCTACGATTGCTTTAATGTACTTCGGTTCGATTGAAAATTTCAATTATTTGTTTTTTATCGGACTGGGCATTATGCTATATGGAATGGCCTATTTTTTTGTACATGATGTTTTTATCCACCAACGGATTAAATTATTGACCAAAACCAAAAGCCCTTATTTTTTAGCACTTCGCAGAGCACACAAACAACATCATAAGCATATCAGCAAAGAAGATGGTGAATGTTTTGGTTTTTTGTATGTGCCCTTCAAGTATTTTAAAATGTATTTTAATTCTTCTGAAAAATGATGGCATATACATATTCATTGATATTATTTTTTACGTTCATCATTTGTTTCCTGGCATCTTTTGATAAGCGAATTCTTTTTAACCGTTATTTTGGACCCTTTATAAAGGCTGCAATCCTGGTTGCAATTCCGTTTATTTCCTGGGATGTATGGTTTACGGCAAAAGGTGTCTGGTGGTTCAATACAGCTTACACACTTGGAATAGTGATAGCCGGATTACCGCTTGAAGAATGGCTTTTCTTTATCTGCATTCCGTTTTCATGCGTGTTTACCTATTTCTGTTTTGACAAGTTTTTTAAGTTGGAAGGGCTTTCAGGTTTTAATAACCTGATCGTTTTTTTCAGTGTAATTGTCTGTTCGGTTGTGGCTTTGCTGCACTATGACAAAATCTATACATTGGTAACGGCACTCGCTACCATAACAACTTTAATCTATCTGCACTTTATTGTCCGTGCAGATTGGATTGGCAAGGCATCTCTGGTGTTTACGATATTGATGCTGGGGTTTTTTCCTGTAAATGGCCTGCTTACAGGGACCGGACTGGCCACACCAATAGTGAATTACAATGCCGGGGATTTTCTGGGCATAAGAATGCTAACGATACCGATCGAAGATATGGTTTACGGATACACACAATTTCTTTTGGTGCTTTATTTTTTTAGAAAATTTAAACATGCGCAGGATGAAAGCAAAAATAAAATTTAGCAGAAAAGATAATCCATTTCTGAATGAAAAGTAAAGTTTCGATTTTTTGGTTTCGCAGAGATTTGCGTTTAGAAGATAATGTGGGTTTATATCATGCCTTATCTTCAGGGTTTCCTGTCCTTCCTATTTTTATTTTCGATGAAAATATCTTAGGAAAGCTTGGGGATAAAAAAGACAGAAGAGTGGATTATATTGATCAGGCACTTTTGAAAATAAATACCCAACTAAAATTATCCAAAACAAGGCTGAACACATTTCACGGAAATCCGATTGAAATTTTCAATATGCTTTCAGAGCAATATGCTGTCCAGGCTGTTTTTTGCAACAGGGATTATGAACCGCTAACTATTCAAAGAGATGTGGAAATTTATGAGTTTTTTAAACGGAACCAAATTCCGTTTAAGGCATTTAAAGACCAGGTTATTTTTGACAAAAGTGATGTTTTAAAAAATGATGGGACCCCCTATACGGTTTATACACCTTATTCAAAAAAATGGAAAGAGCTATTGAAGGAAGAACATTACAGGTCGTACCATCCTGATTATAATAATTTTTTCAGGCAAGAGTTTACCGGAATTCATTCCTTGAACGATATTGGTTTTGAAAAAACAGACATCGCCTTTGAAACCCCGAAATTGACTACTACAATCATTGATGAATACGATAAATACAGAGATTATCCTGCAATGCAACGCACCACACAGTTGGGGATTGCCCTTCGGTTTGGCACCATCAGCATTCGCAAATGCGTAGCTTTTGGATTGAAACACAATCAAACCTGGCTGAATGAATTAATTTGGCGGGAATTTTTTATGCAAATTTTGTATCATTTCCCTAAAGTGGTCGATCAATCTTTCAAATCGAAATACGATAATATCAAATGGCGAAACAATGAGCATGAATTTGATCGATGGTGCGAAGGGAAAACAGGTTACCCGATTGTAGATGCAGGAATGAGACAGTTGAACCAAACAGGTTTTATGCACAATCGGGTACGGATGATTGCAGCAAGCTTTTTGTGCAAGCATTTACTGATTGACTGGCGTTGGGGTGAAGCTTATTTTGCACAAAAGTTGAACGATTACGATTTGTCGGCCAATAATGGTAACTGGCAATGGGCATCAGGTTCGGGTTGCGATTCTGCACCTTATTTCAGGGTGTTTAACCCAACGCTTCAAACCGAAAAATTCGATAAAAACTTCGCTTACCTCAAAAAATGGATTCCCGAGTTCGAAACAGAAAACTATCCAGAACCAATCGTGGAACATAGTTTTGCAAGAGAAAGAGCTTTGAAAACATATGGCAATGCCATCAAAGAAAACGATTAATAACGGATTGGGGGTGATTCCGCCCTTCCCCTACTTATAGTTGTGAATTACAACTATAAGTAGTGTAAATACAACTATAAGTTCTTGTTTTTTAGGGATTCGGGAGCTGAATCTGAATATCTTTGTTTGTCTAAACAAAAAGACCATACATCATGTTAAATACTAAAATGATCGGCAATAAAATTACCGAAGCCCGAAAGAAAATAAATATTTCCCAGGTTCAGCTTGCTCAGCGTCTGTTCATCAGTCCTCAGGCAGTCGGAAAATGGGAGCGCGGAGAATCCATGCCGGACATCATTACTTTTAACCGGCTTTCGGAGATTCTGGGCGTTGATCTTAACTATTTTTCAGAAAGCTTCCAATCAGGGGCCATGCCGATTAAATTGCCATCCGGAAAACAGGATAAAAAGTTCAGCTGGAATATGTCAGGTGGAAACTGGGTGGATGCTGACTTTTCCGGCCTGAAAAATCTGCATGAAAAGTTCAGCGCTTCCAATATGCAGCACTGTAAGTTTATGGCTTCGGATTTGTCGGGGCTTTTGCTAAAAAGTAATAATCTTGACAGCTGTGATTTTTCAGGTTCCGACATGAGCAGCAGCAGTATTCAGGCGTCCAATTTAGACAACAATGTATTTAAGAACAGTTCCCTGAAAGCAGTTAAATTTTTAAAAAGCTATATGAATTCCTGTGACTTCTCAGGTTGTGACCTCAGCAACAGCCAGATCCAGTATTCCCACATAGGGAACAATCTGTTTAAGGATTGTTCCCTGAAAGAAGCTGCGTTTTTAAAAAGCCATATTGAAGGCTGCGATTTCTCTGGCGCCAATTTTACCGGACTGGAATTTAAATCAGGAGGCTTTGGGAACAATAAGGTTGCTGCTGCAGTATGGAACCACAGCGCTTTTATTGACACCCAGATTGCCGATATTGTATTTGAGGGCAGGTTGGAGGATTGCTATTTTGAAAACTGCGTATTTAACTGGGTGAAATTTCAGAATGCAACACTTATCAATACCTTTTTTAAAAACAACAGGTTTAAACGGATCAAGTTTGTTAACTGCAAGGCAGACCGGATAACCTACGAATTCCTGAAAAGTGGAAAAGCAGATTTAACCGGAATACTACCTGAACAATAAAAATGCAATGATCAAAGTGATCACAATATTGAATGCCTGGGCAATCAGGAAAGCATAAAAAGGCTTTTTACTGTTTTTACCAAAAAGATCTTTAAAGTTCGTTTCCAGGCCAATGCTTGTAAATGCAAGGGCAAACCAAAGGCCCTGTAAGTTCTTTAAACTCCCTTTTACCTCTGCATTTACTTCGGCAGAAATAAAGAAGGAAAACAATACTGAGGCTCCTATAAAGCCCAATACAAACTTAGGAAAGCGTTCCCAGATCACCTTTAGTGTAGGTTTAGATTCCTTGTCCTTTCCTGCAGGATGCTGGGTGTAGGTCCAGTAAACTGAAATGGCGAAGGCAGCAATTCCGAGTAATACATTTTGGGAAAATTTGACTATGGTACTGATTTTCAAGGCTTCCTCTCCTACCAGACTGCCAGAAGCAACTACCGCTCCGGTTGTATCAATACTTCCACCCAGCCAGGCCCCCGTTACCGCTTGCGGAAAGTTAAAATACGCAGCAATATAGGGCATAAAGATCATCATGGGGATGGCTGTGATCAATACCATTGAGATGACATAGGACAATTTTTTGGAATCGCCCTTGATGGCCCCGGAGGTTGCTATAGCTGCAGAAACCCCGCAGATAGAGACCGCACTGGAGATCATCATGGTCAGCTCCTCGTCTACCTTTAATTTTTTACACAGCCAGAAGGCAAAATACCATACAGACAGTACCACTACCAGGGCCTGTATAAGGCCCAGGGACCCTGCTTTCAACACATCGGAAAAGATGACTGTAGTTCCGAGTAAAACGAGGCCAATTTTAACAAAAAGCTCGGTTGACAGTGCTGTTTTGAACCATTCGGGCAATTTAAAGAAGTTGCTGATGGCCAAACCAATTGCCAGACTAAAGATCACGGCTTCCAGGTTAAGGGCTTTTACTTTGCTGTTTCCGGCAAGAACCAATGCCACAATAGTTAATATATAGACTACAGGAAATGTTTGCAGCGACGATTTTACAGATTTACCTGTTAAAAAAGCACCGATAGTTGCAATAACGATAACAAACAGAAATTGAAGGCCTATGAATTTAAGGTTGGAAGGAGAAAGCACAGTATCCGACAGTTCGGCAAAATTTTTCCAGCTAAATGCAGGAATGGGCAGTAAAAGCCCTGAAAGCGTAAGCAGAATGGTTAAGCCACCGAGTATTACGACTACCCAGTCTTCATGAATGTTTAATTTATTGTTTACAGACATAGTGATTGATTTGTGTGTTTTGGTTTTAACGGAATTTTAAATGGAAATGGAAAATATATCTTTAAGGGTCCTTTTTGCGGCATGATAACCACACATGCCATGTACCCCACCCCCTGGTGGTGTTGATGAAGAACAGATGTAAAGTCCTTTGGCAGATGTCCGGTAAGGGGAACTTCTTAAGGCCGGACGGGTGAAAATCTGTCCCAGGTCGATTACCCCTCCATTGATGTCGCCACCAATATAGTTGGGATTATAGTCTTCAACCTGTGCCGTATTCATCGTATGTCTGGCCAGGATCCTTTCTCTGAAACCTGGTGCAAAGCGTTCTACCTGTTGTTCTATAGCTGTGGTCATGTCCTTTTGTGAGCCATTGGGCACATGACAATAGGCCCAGGCCGTATGCTTTCCTTCGGGTGCCCGTGTATCATCAAACAGGCTTTGCTGGGCCAGCAATACAAATGGTTTTTCGGCATGTTTGCCCTGCCAGCTCAGCTTTTCGGATAAGCTGATCTCCTCGATGGTGTTGCCAATATGAACTGTGCCGGCCCTTCGGGCCTCGGCAGCAGTAAAAGGAATTGGGGCATCCAGGGCCCAGTCGACCTTAAAAACACCCATTCCATAGCGATAACGTTCCAGCTGCCATTTGTAAACTGAAGAAAATTTATGTCCCGCAATTTGCAGCAATTGCTTCGGCGTGACATCAAAAAGCACTGCCTTTGCAGCGGGCAGCTCCTCTAAAGATTTGATGTACCTGCCGGTTTCAATTCTTCCGCCTATGGCGATAAAATAAGAGGACAGGGCATTGGCAATTTCTTTTGAGCCCCCGACAGGTATAGGCCAGCCTTTTAAGTGGGCAGCAGCCATGAGTACCAGACCGATGGCCGATGTACTGAGGTTGCTTAAAGGCTGGATAGCATGCGCCGCCATCCCGGCCCATAAGCCTTTGGCAGCCTTCGTTTTAAAACGCCTGGCTAAATAAGTAGCCGAAGTAAGTGCATTTAAGCCAAACCTGGCCATGGCAAGCGGATGTTTAGGGAAATGCAGCGGCCCCAGAACATCGTCAGCAATATCCGGCCAGTCGCGCAGTAAAGGCCCGATCAGTTTTAAATAAGCCTGTTCGTCTTTACCCAGCAATTTCGCCGTTTCCTCTATTGAACCGCCCAGTACCGCAGCAGTACCATCATCAAAAGGGTGCGCTGCAGCCAGATCCGGAAATGCGTAAATCAAACCATGATCCTGCAGTGGCAATGTATTAAAAAATGGAGAGCCTATAGCCAGAGGGTGAACGGCCGAGCAAACATCATGTACAAAACCAGGTAAGGTTAGTCCGGCCGACCTTAATCCCCCTCCGATCTCGGCTTTGCCTTCAATGATCAATACCGATAAACCTTGTTGCTGCATAGCTATTGCTGCTGCAAGGCCATTGGGGCCGGAACCTACAACTACTGCATCAAATTCTGTACTGCTCATTTAATTATTACTTTATTCATCGTGTAATGTATCTGTTGTTGTGCT
The DNA here is from genome assembly GCF_000023825.1 of Pedobacter heparinus DSM 2366. Taxonomy (NCBI): domain Bacteria; kingdom Pseudomonadati; phylum Bacteroidota; class Sphingobacteriia; order Sphingobacteriales; family Sphingobacteriaceae; genus Pedobacter; species Pedobacter heparinus. Next base: position 2,404,579 of record NC_013061.1, on the reverse strand, counting down.
GAAGATATGGATAATTTAGTAAGCCTGTTCAGGATTTTCAACTCCTGATAATAAAGGGTATTTTCTGGTTGAACGGTCTAACGTTACCTTTATGGAATCTCTGAACTCGTTGACACCAGAAAGTATGATCCGGTTAGCGGATGGCCTTGAATAATATAATACCTGTTTCAGGTGACGGTTTGTCCTGTTTTTGTTCTGCAGGTACAGGATATGGTTCAGTGTACCGGCCTTATAATAATACCAGTGCCTGCCGGCCATGCCACTGGATTCCCAGGTGATGTTCAGGTCTCTCTTGGAGCGGTCCTTCTTTTTATGTTTTTTAGGGTCGCCGTAACGACGGATATCCCCCTGCCAGTGAAAATGCCATTTGCCATCATATACTTCGGTACGGTGCGGGTAACTCCCGGCAGCAAACATTTCAATATCCTGGGGCCGGTTGGCCAGTTTTATACTTATAGACGACCAGTCTTCAAAAGTTACATTATGCCAGCGAAGAGAATCCTCGGGGTGATACGGAATAACTTTATGGTTCAGTTTGAATTCACTGACTTCATAAAAACCAGCGGCTCCCTTAATCCCGGGGGTATTCGGGATCTTGTAAAAATCATTATGTGTATAGCCATAAACTTCAAAGATGAAGAACAGGACCACGAACACAAAGTTGAAAGCATACTTGATGGCCAGCCGGCTATATTTTTGCCAGGCTATCTTAAATTGTGGATAATAGTGAACGATCCGGGCGTCCTGCTCTTTAACGATCAGGCTCCATATTCCCGGTATATCATGCCAAAGGATAAATATAGAAAGCATGGCCATTGCTGCACTTGGAACCTGCTCACCAATATCATAAGCATGATTGGAAATGGCAATATTACCAAATACGACCAATGTAATGGCAGCACCAATGCCCGTTGTACGTCTGAAAAGCAGTAAAAAACCACCAATGAATTCGGCAAAGCCAAGGAATATCTCGTAACGCGGTACCACGCTAAGGGCCTCCCAATATAACCTTTTGGCAAAAAAATCAATCAGTTCAGTATGCCATAATCCCTCGTATTCACGCGGCATTTGCATGATAAACAGTTTTTTATAGCCCCAGCCAATTCCGGCATAAGCCACACGGTACCTGGCCAGCACGCGAAGCCAGTAATAAAGTACCTGATATTGTTTGCTGCTACGATCGAGGCTTGTCCAGATAACCGCCCCAATGATAGCAATGAACAGTATAAAAGGGTAATTGACATAGCTGGCCAGGCCAAAAAAGCCGCTTTCTGAAAATATATTGATAAACTGGGGGTTAAAAAAAGCCACCACTTCCGTCAGGTCCCGGTAATTAAGATGTGCATAATCAAAATTAAAGATCATCTGGTAGAACCCTGTATCCAGCGGGATACAAAACAGCCCGATAAAAATAAAGGCTACCCTGAAGACCAGTTTTTCTAATGTTGTCCACTGCGCATTGCTGTAAATTTCAGCTCTTTCTTCTTCTGTAGGCATAAAATTCTTATTGATATTGGTATAATGGATAGGTCTTGTCTTTCCTGTTCAAAACCACGTATATGGAGTCGTGATGCTCATTTTTACCCCATAAAATAACCTGTGATGCAGTTGGGCGTGAATAACGGAGCTCAAAATGCTGATGCGCATATACTTTGTTTTTGTTTTGAAGGTACAGGATATGATTAACGGTATCGGCTTCATAATAAAAGTGCCTGCGCCCCCCGCCTGTGCCTGCCGATTCGTAAGTCCGGTCTACATCTTTAAATTGTTTACCGCGACCCGCCTCGCCGTGGATCATAAAGGTATTGAATACGGAAAATGATAAGGTAGACCATTTTTCGAAGGTCACATCCTGCCACCTTACCGAATCGAGCGGGGAATAAGGGATAATTTTATTGTTGATGCGGAATTCAGCAACATCATACAAACCCCTTGCATTGGCCAGTCCGGGACGGGATGGAACTTTATAAGAATCGTACCTGTAATTTTGCCAGTGCAGCCAGGCGCTTGTAACAAAGAAAAAACCAAATACAAAAAGCTTGAAAGCGATACGCCCGTATTTTTCCCATGGTCGACTAAATGGATAATAGACCATTTTAAGTTCAGCATTTTCTTCCTTTACAATTAACTTCCATAAGGGCGGAACATAGCGCCACAATACAAAAGCACCACCAAGCGCATAAAAAGTAGCCGCCAGGTGGATACCGCCATCATAAGCATGATTGGCGAAAGCAATATTACCGATCATGGCCAGTGCCAGTGCCGCACCCAAAGCACGTGTTGGCCTGAAAAATAAAAAGAGCATGATCAGCAATTCTGCAAAACCGGCAAAGATTTCATAATCGTGCACAAAGCTGAACTGGATCCAGTATAGCTTCTGCGCTACAAAATCGCCGAATGGGGTATTGAGCTGGGTGAGTGCCAGTTGGGGCATTTGCGTAGGAAAGATTTTCGAAAAGGTTAAGCCCTGGAGCTGTATCAACATGGCATAACTGACGCCAGCGGCTAAAAAGTAATAAAGGGTATTGTAATTCTTCGTTTTCCTGTCGGCCACTGTCCATATTGCAGCACCTGCTAAACCGATAACAAAGGCAAGGCCCCAGTTGATATAACTGGCCAGGCCAAATTCGCCGCTTTCGGGGTAAATGGTAAGTAAACTCTGTTTTGAAACAGGAATACCACCTGTATCATTGGCTCCGGGACGCTGCCCTGCAACTTTAATCGGGTTAAAGGAGGAGCCACTGAGTTTACCCATATCACGGATGTGCAGGTTTGCCCAGTCGGTATGGAACCATTGCTGGTAATAGGCCAGGTTTAAGGGCACAATGAGCACAAAGAAAAAGATGAAAAACGTGCGGAAAAAGTACTTTTCAATATTGTTCCAGTTTCGTTGTTCAACCCTTTCGTCAGTTATTTTTGTTGTTTCCAGACTCATCTCTTATAATTTAATTGGTTTTCTGCGTCCTTCAAACAGCAGGTATTTCTTATTGATCCTGTCCAGGATGGCATAAACAGAATCCTTTTGTCCGTTTACGCCTTGCAGCACAATTGTAGAATCGTTTAAAAAATTATAGGTTAAGGAATAGCGTTCAGCCGGGTAGTGCTTATTTTTATTGGCCAGCTGCAGTTTTTTATACAAGGTATCTGCAGTGTAGGCATAATAACGGCGGCCGGCAACACCAGCGGATTCATAATTACGATCGATATCTTGCTGATGAAACCCATCGCCGTAAGAGTTGTCTAGTTGAATGGGCCTGGCTGTTTTGATGCTGATGGTTGCCCATTTTTCGAAAACAACATTCTGCCAGCGGTCGGGATCTGTTGTAGAATAAGGGATGGTCCGGTTGTTTAATTTAAACTCCCGGACATTATAATATCCATAACTACCCTTTAAGCCTGCAGTTTGTGGAATTTTATAGGGATGATATTTATAATTGGCGTAGGTGCTGAAACCCAGCAGCACAATAAACAGCAGGGCAAGTGTTTTGAGTACAAACCTGGCCTTTACAAAGGTTTTATGTAAAATGGGTTGAAATTTATTGGCCAGGGTATATTGCTGCAGGATAAGCAAACGGTATAATCTGGGTACATCGTAAGCAAACAATACCGCAGCAATCAGACTCAGGTAAGCACTGTACACTTCCTGCCCTGCATGGTAAGAAAGATTTGCAATAAACACATTGCCGGTAAACCCAAGTATAATACCGGCCCCAAAAGTTGTGGTACGCCGGCAAAGGAGCAGAAGCCCTGCCAGTACCTCCACGGCCCCTAAAAATACTTCATAAGGCTGTGCAATGCCCAGGGTATGGAAGTAAATTTTCCAGGGCAGGAAATCACCATAATTGGTGTGCAGGTTACTGAGCGAAGGATAAGGCATTTGTAACGGAAACAATTTAATAAACCCATAGGCGATAATGCCAATAGCAAGCCTGTAACGTAAAATAACGCGCAGCAAATAATACAGCTTATGGTAATCCGTTTTTTGGTCTTTGCAGACAAGCGGCCACACAAACGTACCGGCTATTGCAATGATCAAAACAACTGCCCAGTTGGCATAGCCCGTTAAAGAAAAGAACTGTGGGCTATAAGTACTCAGTTTGAACAGGTCGAAAAAAGGCAGTTCAAGCCAGTTGATGGAGAACAGGTCGCGGTAAAACTTCCAGTCGAGCGGTACGGCCTGGATGAAAAAATAGAGGAACAGAAAGCGCAGCAGTACTTTTTCGTATTTTTTCCAGTTTTCGGACTGGCCTTCTTTGGTATTAAAAAAACTCATGGCTTTTGTTTTTAATTAATAATCTTTGTTTTGTTCCAGGTTTGGATCCAGCTGGATCTGTGTTACCGGTATCGGGAAAACATATTCGTGCGCTGACACCTTGGTATTGGGATCCAATGCTTCGAGCACCACTTTGGCACGACCGGTTCTTGCCAGGTCGAACCAACGGTGTGCTTCCCAGGCAAATTCTATACGGCGTTCATTTTCTATAGCCAGTAAGATCTGGTCTTTTCCTGCTGCCGTTGAAGGTAAAATACCTGCACGGTCACGCACCTGGTTCAGATCGGACAGCGCTCCGCTGGTGGCCGATAGATTATTGAGCTGGGCCCTTGCTTCTGCGCGGATGAGATACATCTCTGCAATCCTGAAAATGTAGGTGGGATCTGTAGCGTCTTTCCTGTAATACAAATTGCCAAACCAATTGGTGATGCCACTTTGTGTAACACTACCGATAAGGGCACTCCTTCCACCCGATACGGCAGGATCATTCAGCAGCTGTACAAACCTGTCGTTCGGTGCGTAGCGGTACTGCCCTCCATTGGTAGAGTGCTGCATCTGGATACGGATGGCATTTGGATTGATCACACTGTACTGCAATTCGAAAATGGATTCCCTGCTGGCTGTTACATTATTCGCAAACCAGGCACTAAAAGGTTTTACCAGCGTATAATCGGCTGTTTTATCGATTAACCTGGTGGCATATTCTTCGGCCAGTGCCCATTCCTGCTTATAAAGGTGCAGTCTGGCCCTTAGGGCCCAAACGGTACGCCTGGTAGCCCTGATTCGGTTTACAACATCAGGCAGCAGTACTTCAGCATCTTCCAGGTCTTTCTGTACCTGCGCATAGGTCTCGGCTAGTGTACTTCTTTTCACTTTGGGCCGGTTTTCCAGTGATATTGTAGGTTCCAGGATCAGCTGAACACCACCCCAGGCCCTGGCCAGGTCAAAATACGCCAGTGCCCTTATGAATTTAGCCTCGCCAATGTATTGGTTTTTAAGTGCCGGTGTCAATAAAGGATCGTTTACGCCCGGCACTTTACTGATTACCTGGTTGGCCCGGTTAATGGTGTTGTAAATGGCAATCCAGGCCGTGTTGAAAAACACCTCATCCGTTCTGAAATTTACATTGACCAGGTTGGCAGAACCACCTGTGGTCAGGTTTTTAATGTCCCCACTGGGGAAATAGCCAAAAGTTACATAGGTTTCGCCATAATAACCGATATTGCCCATTTGTCTGTAAACAGCCCTTAAGGCAGTTTCGCTTGATCCTTTATCGTAGATCGGGTTTTCATCCGATACCGCATTTACGGGTTCTGTAGTTAAAAACTTCTCGCAGGAGCTGAGGGTGCTCAGTAAAAATGAGAAGATGATGTATTTTATAAGTTTCATATCGGTAATGATTAAAGTGTAAGGTTAAGGCCCAGTTGTACGGTACGTGGTTGTGGCGGGGTACCATAGTCATAACCTTGTATGTTCTGGGTGCCCAGGTTTGATTCAGGATCTGCACCTGTATATTTCGTAAATAGCAACAGGTTACTGCCACTTACATAAAATCTCACTTTCCGGATCCTGACCCTCTCAGTAAACACTGCAGGCAGGGTGTAGCCAAGGGTTAAAGCACGTAACCTTAAAAATGAAGCATCTTCAAAAAAGCGGCTGTTCTCTTGCCTGGCATAATTGGCGTCGTTAAGTTTTGGGGTGTTTGTAACCTGTCCTGGTGTAGTCCAGCGGTCCAGCTGGCTTTTCAGCAATACCCGGCCCGCATCCAGTGTACCCCCTGTTTCTCCGAGCATCCTGTTGTGGTTCCATAAATAGTTTCCATAAGAGAAAGTAAAAAAGATACTAAGGTCCAACCCTTTATAGCTGAAATTATTGGTAAGCCCACCAAAAAACTTAGGCCAGGTACTACCAACAATCTGACGGTCGTCGGCAGTTATTTTACCATCCTTATTATAATCGTCAAATACCGCTTCACCATTATCAGGATTCACATACAGCTGTTTATATAACCAGTAGGAATACAATTCCTTTCCTTGCTGCAAACGGATGAGGTCCCTTCCTGCAAAGGGGATGTCGGCAGGTATCTTTTCGATGGTATTCTTATTTCTGGCAATGTTAAAATCCGTTTTCCAGGTAAAGCCGGTTGTCCTGAGGTTTATGGAACTGATAGACAATTCAAATCCTTTATTACTGATCTCGCCATAATTGGTGAGATAGGAAGAAAAACCAGATGTACCCGGAACAGCAACCTGCAATAAAGCATCCCTGGTATATTTGTTATAATAATTAAACTCTATGTTCAGTTTGTCTTCGAACAAGCCAATGTCAAGTCCGGTGCTGAACTGGGCCGTACTCTCCCATTTCAGGTCGGGATTGGCCAGCTGTAAAGGGGCTGTACCAGGTAATTCGGCCCCGCCGGCCACATCAGCATAGCCAAAACCCCCTGTCCAAAGGCCCTGAGAAGCAAAATCATTGATACCGGCCTGGTTTCCGGTGATGCCATAACTGACCCTGTATTTTAAGTTACTGATCTGGGAAACGTTTTTAAGGAAATTTTCTTCTTTGATACGCCATGCAGCACCGATTGCAGGAAAATAGCCCCATTTATTGTTTTTACCAAATTTGGAAGAACCATCTGCCCTTACTGTAAACTCTGCATAATATTTACCGGCATAATTATAATCTGCCCTCGAGAAAAAAGAGGCCAGGGTACTGTTTGTTTTAAACTGCGATGCAATTTGTGTGGCGGCCGAGGAAATCTGTGTGTAAGAATTGTTTGGAAAATTTGTACCTGTGGCCGATACGTTCTTCACTTCGGCACCCTGCAGGGTATTACCGATCAGTATGCCAAAACTATGTTTCCCGGCCTTATCATTGTAGGCCAGGGTCTGTTCGTTTATAGCTGTGGAAGACTGGGTGATGCTTTGTGTACCCCTTCCCCCACTGTTACCAAGAATGGTCCGGGTATCCCAGTATTCGTTCTCTTCATAGTTGTTGTAATCGACACCAAAGGTAGAACGGAACTTTAATTTGGGTGTGATGGCATAATCCAGGTAAATATTGCCAATATAATGATAACTGTTTGACCATAGGTTTACTGTACTGGTCAGCACATCGATATTGTCGAAATTAACCCATTTTAAAGGAGTTCCATTGGCATCAAAGATGGGAAGATAGGTAGGTATGTTCAATGAGGCCTGCAGCAGTGTTCCGTTTGCACCATTTGCAGGACGTGCCTGGTCGCGGTGACTTCTTGAAATGGTATTGCTGGTACCGATTGCAATTTTTGAGCTCAGTTTATGGTCGAGGTTAACTTTTAAACCTGCACGGTCGAAAGACATGGGTTTCCAGATTGATTCCTGAAAGGTATAACCACCCCCAAGATAAAAGCGTGTTCTGTCAGATCCGCCCTGCAGCGAGAGATCGTAATTGCGGAGTGTGGCCGTACGGTTTAAATAGCTCATGCGGTCGTAAGTTGGCTGTCCGTCAGGCAATCCCCTGCCGGCAACGCCGTTAATGACTTCAGTTACCGGCCTGAATGGCTCAGGCTTGCCCATATTTCTGCTGTATTCATTAATCAGACGGGCGTGCTCGGGTCCGGTGGTGGTTTTCCATACCCTGTCTGCCGGGGCCCTGCCCAAACCTTCCGATCCATTAAAATCTATCTTTGTTTTTTGCCCGTAATTGCCCCTTTTTGTCGTGACCAGCACCACACCATTTGCTCCTCTGGATCCATAAATAGCGATAGCGGTGGCATCTTTCAATATTTCAATACTTTCTATATCAGCAGGGTTAATGTCAGAAAGTGGAGAGGTACCCCGCTCCTGTGCAATGTTCTGGAGACTGCTGTTATTTACCCAAACGCCATCTATTATATACAGCGGATCATTGGTGGCATTAATGGAAGTTGCGCCCCTTACCCTGATAAATATATCCGAACCGGGTACACCTGTATTTGAATTGATCTGTACACCAGCAGCCTTGCCCTGTAACTGGGAATCGAAGCCTGCTTCGGGAATATTTTTTGTACCTGAGGGGTCTATCTTGGAAACTGAACCAATCAGATCTTTACGCTGCTGGGTACCATAACCTACAATGACCACATCATTGAGCTGACCGGTGAGCTCCTTTAATTTCACCAGTATTGGGCTGCCATTGGCGACAACATCTTTCTTACTATAGGAAACATGTCTGATTTCAAGCGTATAAGGAAATTTTTGTCCGGTTACAAAATCAAACCTGCCCTCTCCGTCCGTTTGCACAGTATGGGTAGTTCCTGTAATGTGTATGCTTACGCCCGGGATCCCTTGTTTTGTAAGTGAATCTACTACCTGTCCTTTAAGTGTTGAATTGATAAGTGGCTGGGTCTGCGCGGCAGCTACAAAGGGTAACAATGAGAGTACCAGTATACTGCCTTTTAGCAGCAATAGTTTTTTTAACAAGGAACCGGTATAAGATACATACCCCTCCTTTTTAAAATTTTGCATAACTTTAAAAAGTTTTAATTAATAATAATCGATTGGTTAAAACAATGGTTGTATCAGTAAGTGATTGGCCTTACGTACTGAACACCAGGCAAAGGCGGGAAATTCCCGCTTTTGTTTTTTCAGGGTTTACGGAAATGCTATTGCATGAAACTGCAACAACAGCAGATGAAGAACTTCATCTTGTTCTGAGCATTAAAATTATTTTCTTGTTGTTGGTGTAAATGTTTTTTCATTTTTTTTGTTCAAAATAATTTCCTCTTTTTTTTACAAATGTAACTGCATTTTTAAGAATAACAAATAAAATCTATAGATTTAGTAGTTTATTAACTAAAAACAATCTGAACGTATAAAAAAGAAGGATTATAAATCCCATCTACATCAATTCTTTCATGAGTTTGTCGAAGGCAGTCTTCAGTTCTGCAAATTCTTCTTCAACTTTTGTCAAACGCTCTTCCAGTTGATTTGCAGGTTTTGAACCGGGCTCCAGACTTTCATATTGTTCGGGGTCAGGAGTTCCGCCCAATAAATGAACATACCTTATTTCCTTCTGACCTGCACGTTTGGGTAGTTGCATCACATACGGCATTTCGGGTCCGGAAAGTCTTTCCAATACCTCCTGTACCTCATCAAGCGATTCAAATTCATACATTCTTCCCGAATTGGTGTTCAATTCGCCCGGGGTTTGAGGGCCCCTTAACATCAAAAGGCAGATGACTGCGACCTCCTGTGGCAATACGGGAAATACAATAGCAAAATTATGTTTGTATTTAACAGACCGGCTTGAACCTCCGGTAGCAGTAGACACCAGACTCTTTCTTTTTAAGGTATCAAGTGCCAGGATTACGGTTTGCTCGTCATATTGGACTACAGGTTTTCTGGATGTCTTTTGGTTACAGGCCAGTGTTATGGCATTGATTGTCATAGGGTAATACTCTGGCGTTGTTTTTGATTTTTCCATGAGTACGCCTAAAACGCGAAGTTCGGTGCTGTCTAGTATAGGTAAAGCTTGTGATGGTTCCATCTCTAAAGATATAAATCATCAGCTATAAATAAAATATGTCAGGTTGATGAACCGGAAAGTATCAAATCAATTTGATGTAATTCGGCTGTACTGAAGGTGGTATTGTCCAGACATTTTAAAGAATCAGCAAGTTGTTCAGGTTTGCTTGCCCCTACCAATACTGAAGTCACACGCTCATCACGTAATATCCATGATAAGGCCATTTGCGCAAGTTTTTGTCCCCGTGACTGTGCCAGCTCATTCAGCTGGTTTAACTGCCGAAGCCGTTCTGCTGTAATCTGATCTGGCTGTAATGCACCAGATGTTTTTGCTGCCCTTGAATCAGCAGGTATCCCTTTAAGATATTTATCCGTTAACAATCCCTGCGCAAGTGGAGAAAAAGGTATGCAACCTACTCCCTGATTTCCGAGCAGCTCCAGCAATCCCCCCTCTATCCAGCGTTCGTACATGGAGTATTTAGGTTGATGAATAATACAGGGTGTACCCAGCTCCTTTAAAAGCTGTATTGCAGTTGCAGCTTCTGCAGGTTTATAATTAGAAATTCCGATGTAAAGTGCTTTACCCTGGCGGACGATCAGGTCCAGGGCAGACATCGTCTCTTCCAGCGGGGTTTCGGGGTCCGGTCGATGGTGGTAAAAGATATCCACATAATCCAGTTGAAGTCTTTTCAGGCTCTGGTCTAAACTGGAAACGAGGTATTTCTTAGATCCCCAGTCGCCATAAGGTCCATCCCACATGGTATAGCCCGCCTTTGTTGAAATGATCATTTCATCTCTGTAACCTGGAAAATCCCTTTTTAAGAGCAGGCCAAAATTTTCTTCGGCAGCACCCGGGGGTGGCCCGTAATTGTTAGCCAGATCAAAATGGGTAATGCCACTGTCAAAAGCAAGTTTCAGGATGTTGCTACAGTTTTCAAGCTGATCAACATGTCCGAAATTATGCCATAAGCCCAGGGAAATGGCAGATAATTTTAATCCGCTATTGCCACAGCGGCGATATTTCATTTGCGTATATCTGGCTGGATCAGGTGTATAGGACATATTTTAAGACAAAAATATCCGTAAGCGGTATAAACCACTTACGGATATTTAGATGATCAGCTATTATTTACCGCTGTTTTTTTTCTCAGTAACCTCAGTACGGATGTCCTGGGCAAGAACTTTTAAATCTTGCATTGCTTTACGTACTCTTGTACCTGCAGCGTTGTTACCTGCATTGTAAAATTTCTCAGCATCTGCTTCAATTGAAGCCAGTAATTCTTTAACTTTTGAAAATTTTTCCATGTTTTTTCTTTTAATAGTGTGGAACCTGCTTATACAGTTTCCATGTTTTGATTTTTAATTTAAGCCAAATATATATTTTTTTAGAAATAAACGTACAGAACTTGGCAGCGAATTAAGTCTTGAGCATGTCAATTAACTGAATTTACTTTGATTTTAAAAAAAAGCTGACGACATTAGCAACAATGGAACAAAAAGGGATATATAAAGCTTTAATGGCGACTTACAATAAAAGTCAGCTACAGGCCTATGCCCTGTTCAAAAAGTTCTTCAGGGAAAACTATCCACTGGGTTTTACCTTTCAAACTACGAGTAAAGACTTTATTATTTAAGCCCCGAATCAAATTCACCTTCTTCGGTTCAGGGGCTCAGAATTTTTCTGATAAATTATTCTTTTGCTAATTTTTAAACAACATGCTGTTCTTCCGGTTAAACCGGTCAAACGCAGTGTTTAGCCTTTCCACCTTTCATCAAAATACATTATTAATATATCATTATCATGGAAACAAAATCCTTATCATTGTCAAAAAGTGATTTCAAACTTTTAAAAGAACACCTGGAGAAATCCAACATGAGTGCTTATAACAAAGAAAAATTACAGGCAGAACTTAAAGCCGCTACCATCTATACTGAAGAAGAGCTGCCCTCGGATGTAGTTTGCTTAAAATCGGAAGCCAGGATCGCAAATGTAAAAACGGGAAAAGAGTTTACCTTTAAACTCGTGATGCCGGAAGAGGCAAATATAAAAGCACAGAAAGTATCGGTTTTTGCACCCATTGGCATTGCACTATTTGGTTACAGGACCGGCGACAGCATCAACTGGGAGATGCCTGACGGCATTCAGGAGTTTAAAATACTGGAAGTTAACAGGCTATAAGCCTGTTAACCTATCTCCTTCCGGCCATTTTGATCATGCGATGGGCAAGGTCTTTACCCAGATAACCATCAATAAGGCCATGCACCAGATACAATATAGGGGTCATCAAAATAGCCACAATAAATTTGTAGGTATAATTAACCAGGCCGATGGCTGCTACCATTTGCCAGCTCCAGTGGTACTGGGGGTTCAGGTAAAAGGCGATAAAGATAACCACAAAACTGTCTATACACTGTGAAACCACGGTTGAGCCCGTGGCACGAAGCCACAATGCCTTTTCGCCGGTAATTTTTTTTATATGGTGAAAGATGAGCACATCAGCGATCTGGCCAACTAAAAAAGCCACTACAGAACCTACAATGATCCACATACCCTGGCCAAAAATACCGGCAAATGCGGCGTTCATGTTTATCATTTGCCCGTTAATGTTCTGGTTTACCCAGAAACCAGATGGCGTAAGGTGCATGGCAGCCCCTACTATAATGAAGGCATAAGAGATTAAAATGGCGGTTAATACGGATAAGAACCGAACCTGCCTTACACCAAAATACTCATTGATGATATCGGTCATGATAAATATCAGGGGCCAGGTAAGCACGCCGGCAGACATATTAAAGGACAAGTTGGGCACCCCCAGTAAGTTAATGTCAAACTGTTTGATGCCCAGGGTTCCTTCTACAGTAAATATTTTTACGCCGATGAACTCAGAAAGTATGGCATTGGCAACAAAAAAAGACCCGAGAACGAGCAATAATTTACTCTCTTTTGTTTTAAAAGTCATAGCAGGCTGAAATTATTAAATAAATCTGATATAAGCTGATAAAATATTATTTCTATTTTCGTTGTAACATGATAGCAATACAATCAAAATTACCACACACCGGCACTACTATCTTTACAGTAATGTCAAAATTAGCTGAAGAACACAATGCAATTAATCTTTCTCAGGGTTTTCCTGACTACGATTGCGATCCAAAGTTATTAAGTTTTGTTACAGAGGCCATGCAAAAGGGCTTTAATCAATATGCCCCAATGCCGGGTTTGCCTGCACTGAGGGAATTAATTGCAGAAAAGGTGAGTAACCTGTATGGTGCAAATTATCATCCGGACACCGAAATAACCATTACTGCAGGTGGTACCCAGGCTATTTTTACTGCCCTGAGCTCCTGTATCAGTTCGGGCGATGAGGTTATTATTTTTGAACCTGCTTATGATTGTTACGCCCCAACGGTTAAATTATTAGGGGGACTGGTTAAACCTTATGAACTGGCACCCCCAAATTACGAAATTGACTGGGAAATGGTAAAGAAACTCTTTACCGCAAACACCAAAATGATCATTCTGAACAGCCCGCAAAACCCGACAGGCTGTATTTTATCAGAAAAGGATATTAAAGCACTGATTAAACTGACCAAAAACACAGACATCCTCATCTTAAGTGATGAGGTATATGAACACATCATATTTGACAACAACAAACACCAAAGCATTGCCTTATATCCCGAATTAAGGGAAAGAAGTTTTATTGCGGCTTCTTTTGGCAAATTACTGCATGCAACCGGATGGAAATTAGGTTATTGCCTGGCCCCCGAAAAACTGATGAAGGAATTTAGAAAAGTACATCAGTTTAACGTATTCAGTGTAAATACGCCCATGCAGCTGGGCATTGCGAATTACCTGAAAGATGCCGGAACATATATGGGTTTATCTTCTTTTTTTCAGCAGAAACGCGATTTCTTCCGGAAACTGCTGGCAGAAACCAATTTTAATTTATTACCTTGTAACGGTTCTTATTTTCAATGTGTTAGTTACGGGCACCTAAGCGAAGAAAAGGATACAGACATGGCTATAAGGCTGGTTAAGAATTATGGTGTGGCCAGTATCCCCGTCTCGGCCTTTTATACCAGGAACCCGGACCACCAGGTATTGCGGTTTTGTTTTGCCAAAAAACAAGAAACATTGGAAAAAGCCGTTGAAAGATTAATGAAATTATAATTTACAGCCCTATAAATTACAATGATGGAACACCCTAACTTTTTAAATATAAACAACCTGAAAGTCACCATTTTCCAGGCTTATTTATTTTGGGAAAACATTGATAAAAACCTACAAAACCTTGCCTTACGTTTATCAACCGGCGTTAAAGAGAAAACAGACCTGATTGTGCTGCCCGAAATGTTCAATACAGGTTTTAGCATGAATGCGGAGGCGCTTGCCGAAGAAATGAATGGAAAGACCATGCAATGGATGGCCGGGATTGCTGAAAAATATGAATGTGTTGTTGCCGGAAGCCTGATCATTAAGGAAAACAACAACTATTACAACCGTTTGATCTGGATGCTGCCCGATGGTAAATCAAGCCATTATGATAAAAGACATTTGTTTGGTTTGGGTGATGAGGATAAAAATTACAGTCCTGGTACCGAAAAAGTAATTGTTGAATTAAAAGGTTGGAAGATCCGCCTGGCCATCTGTTACGACCTTCGTTTTCCGGTATGGCTGCGCAACCAACAGGAAGAATATGATATTTTATTGTTGATAGCCAGCTGGCCCGATAAAAGATCTGCACACTGGAAAGCACTTATTCCTGCAAGGGCTATTGAAAACCAGAGTTATGTCATCGCGGCCAACCGTATCGGACACGATGGCAAAGAAGTATACTATAGCGGACATTCCATGTGTATAGACCCAATGGGCAAAACTGTGTATTACAAGCCGGAAGATGAAGACCTCTATACTTTTAGTATTGGTTATGAAGAACTGGCCAAAACCCGTCAGAACTTCCCCTTTTTAAAAGATGCAGATCACTTTAAGATCATTTAGGGTACAGATACGCTGCAATTAAATTCCCATAAAATAATCAAGGCAAAATCTTATATTTGCGCCACTGATGAAGCACATACGTAATTTCTGCATAATTGCACATATTGATCACGGCAAAAGCACTTTAGCCGACCGTTTACTGGAATACACTAAAACCATTAGCCAGCGTGAGGCCCAGGCCCAGTTACTGGATAACATGGATTTAGAGCGTGAACGTGGGATCACGATAAAGAGCCACGCCATACAGATGAATTATAAGGTTGATGATATTGAATACAATTTCAACCTGATTGATACACCCGGACACGTAGACTTTTCTTATGAAGTGTCGCGCTCCATTGCAGCCTGTGAAGGTGCACTGCTCATTGTGGATGCCTCTCAGGGAATCCAGGCACAAACCATTTCAAACTTATATTTAGCTTTAGAGCACGATCTGGAAATTATCCCGATCTTAAATAAAATGGACTTACCTGGGGCAATGCCCGAGGAAGTTAAAGACCAGATCATTGATCTGATCGGCTGTAAACGTGAGGACATTATCCCTGCATCAGGCAAAACAGGTATGGGCATTCCAGATATCATCCAGGCTATTGTAGACCGTGTTCCAGCACCGGTTGGCGACCCGGAAGCACCTTTACAGGCGTTGATCTTTGACTCTGTTTTTAATCCTTTCAGGGGAATTATCGCTTACTATAAAGTAGTAAACGGTGAGATTAAAAAAGGCGATAAAGTTAAGTTCATCAATACAGGCAAACAATACCTGGCGGATGAAGTGGGTATCCTGAAACTCGATATGTCGCCACGCAGCGTAGTTAAAACCGGTGATGTGGGTTATATCATTTCCGGTATCAAGGAAGCTCGTGAAGTAAAAGTTGGAGATACCATTACTACTGTTGACAGGCCGTCGTTAGACTCCATTCAAGGGTTCGAAGAGGTTAAGCCCATGGTTTTTGCAGGTATTTATCCTGTTGATACGGATGAATTTGAGGAATTGCGTGAAGCCATGCACAAATTGCAGCTGAATGATGCCTCCATAGTTTTTGAGCCTGAAAGTTCTGCTGCACTGGGTTTTGGTTTCCGTTGCGGTTTCCTGGGCATGTTGCATATGGAAATTATCCAGGAACGTCTGGAGCGTGAATTTGATATGACGGTTATTACAACCGTACCCAACGTATCGTATATTGCAAGAACTACCAAAGGCGAAGAAGTTATTGTAAACAATCCATCAGATTTACCGGACCCAAGCAAGCTGGATTCTGTAGAAGAGCCTTATATCAAAGCCAATATCATTACTAAAGCCGAGTTTGTAGGGCCGGTGATGTCACTTTGTATCCAGAAAAGGGGGATCATCGTTAACCAGTCGTACCTCACTTCAGACCGGGTAGAACTTATTTTTGAGATGCCTATGGGTGAGATCGTTTTCGACTTCTATGATAAGCTTAAAACAATTTCAAAAGGCTATGCTTCATTTGATTACCATCAGGTGGGTTACCGCAAATCGGATCTGGTAAGATTGGATATGCTGTTAAATGAAGAGCCTGTTGATGCTTTATCTTCACTCATCCACCGCAGCAATGCTTACGATTTTGGAAAGAAAATCTGTGAAAAACTGCGAGAATTAATCCCCCGTCAGCAATTCGAAATTAAAATACAGGCTTCTATAGGTGCAAAAGTGATTGCCCGCGAGACGCTCAGTGCTTTACGTAAAGATGTAACCGCCAAATGTTATGGTGGTGATATTTCGCGTAAACGTAAGCTTTTGGAAAAACAGAAACAGGGTAAGAAACGGATGCGCCAGGTCGGCAACGTAGAAATCCCGCAAACTGCCTTTATGGCCGTATTAAAACTGGATTAATAGTCACATTATATTTGAACAACAACAAAACCATTGATACATGCAGTTACTAGACGGAAAATTCGCATCAGAAAAGATTAAACAGGAAATAGCAGCAGAAGCGGCAGACTTTTTAGCTAAAAGTGGCAGAAAGCCACACCTGATAGCAATTTTAGTTGGTAACGATGGCGGAAGCGAGACTTACGTAGCCAGTAAAATGAAGAATTGTGAAAAGGTTGGTTTCCAGTCTTCACTGATCAGGTATGATGTTACCGTAACGGAAGCCGAACTATTGCAAAAGATTGAAGAAATTAACCAGGATGCAGGCGTAGATGGCCTGATTGTGCAGCTTCCCCTTCCCAAACATATTGACCCTGAAAAGGTAACCGAGAAAATTGATTACCGTAAGGATGTAGATGGTTTCCATCCTGTAAATTTAGGCAGGATGATGCGCAACCTGCCCTGCTTTATCCCGGCCACACCTTATGGTATTTTATTGATGCTGCAAGCCTATCAGATCGATACTACCGGCAAACACTGCGTAGTAGTTGGCCGCAGTAATATAGTGGGCAGTCCGATGAGTATTTTGATGGCACGCAATGCCAATCCTGGTAATTGTACGGTAACACTTACCCATAGTAAAACTTCCAACTTAAAAGAACTTGTCCTGCAGGCCGATATTATTGTTGCTGCAATTGGAAAAAAGAATTTTGTAACCGCTGACATGGTTAAACCTGGCGCCATCATTATTGATGTGGGCATCAACCGGGAAACCTCTGATCAGACCAAATCCGGGTACAAGCTGTACGGAGATGTCGATTTTGAACATGTTGCAGCTAAATCTTCCTGGATTACACCTGTTCCTGGCGGTGTTGGTTTAATGACCATTGTAGGCCTGTTAAAAAACACACTGGCATCTGCAAAAGGAGAAATTTACAGTTAATTGTTCAGCGGCCAAACAGCCTGCTGATCCAGCTTTCCTTTATCCCGACATATATGCCGTCGGTCCTTATTTCAACGGGATAAGTATCGATGTAATCGCCCTGCCCTTCTGCACCCCTGCCTGTATGTAAATTATATTCCCAGCGGTGAATAGGGCAAACCAGGTATCCGTTTTTGCACCAGCCCCCGCTCAATACCCCACCGGCATGCGGACAATAATTCTGTACCACGAAATATTCGTTCTGGTGTTTTACCAGACACAGCTTCTTCCCTTCTATCTGAATCTGTCGCACAAAATCCTCTCCCTGCGGTTCCCCCTCAACTTTATGCCATTTAAATTTATTCATAACTCGGTCATATCTCAGGTCAAGATACATATAATCTGATTTTCAACGGATATTTATTTACCTTTGCCCCCTTTATATGGCACATCAAATACCAGAAGACGGCACTTTACTTCCTTTAATGGAAGAATTTTACACCATACAGGGCGAAGGATTTAATACCGGAAAAGCAGCATACTTTATTCGTTTAGGTGGCTGCGACGTAGGATGCCACTGGTGTGATGTAAAAGAAAGCTGGGATGCCGAACTGCATCCTTTAACCCCCGCGGATGCCATTGTGGCAAAAGCAGAAAGTTATCCGGGCAAAGCAGTAGTAATTACCGGCGGGGAACCCCTCATCTATAACCTGGATTACCTGACCAGGAGGCTTCGTGAAAAAGGGATACTGACCTTCATTGAAACTTCCGGTGCTTATCCGCTTTCGGGCGACTGGGACTGGATCTGTTTATCGCCCAAGAAATTTAAGGCACCTCGTCCGGACATTACGCCTTATGCCAACGAGCTTAAAGTTATTGTGTTCAATAAAAGCGACTTTGAATGGGCCGAGAAATATGCAGAAACGGTTTCTGCAAACTGCAAGCTCTATCTGCAACCGGAATGGTCAAAGTCCAAAGAAATTACCCCCCTGATCATCGATTATGTCATGGCCAATCCCAAATGGGAAATATCTCTGCAAACACACAAATTTTTAAATATCCCCTAGCTGCCCTTCTGATTTTTTAGCTACATTTAATCTATTATTAAATTATAGTAGCATTGATGAAGAAAGTTACGCTTCTTTTTTTCTTATGTTTTATCCTTCAAATTGCCAGGGCCCAGACTTCAACTGTAAAAAAAGCCCAGAACAGTTTTGATAAAGCCCAGGAGTACCTCAGAAACAACGATTACGACCAGGCTATCCCCCTGCTACAGGAAGCCATAAAGGCTGATCCTGCTTTTCAGTTTGCTTTTATTCAGCTTGCCGATATCAACAGAAGACAAAAATTATACGAACAGGCCAAAATAAACTATACCAGTGCCATTGCATTGGGCGGAATTCCGGATGCCCGGGCCTACTATGGCTTTGCTGAGTCCCAGATCTATACCGGCGATTATGCAAATGCATTAAACAACATTAAGCTTTTCATAGCGCAGTATAAAGGCAATGATCCTGATTTCATGAACAGGGCTAAAAAATACCTGAGGGATTGTGAGTTTGCCATCGTAGCTTTAAAACAACCCGTAAAATACGATCCGATCAATATGGGACCTGAAATCAATTCGGTGCACCGCGATTATTTTCCCTCGGTTACTGCCGATGGGACAAGACTTATATTTAGCCGGAACATCAATGGCAATGAGGATTTTTTTGTTTCAGAAAAAAAGGACAAATCATGGAGTACGCCACTTCCGTTAAGTGACAAGATCAATACCCAAAAGTACAATGAAGGCGCACAATCCATTTCCCCGGATGGGCTGTACCTCTTTTTTACGGGCTGCAACCGTCCGGATGGACTGGGGCGCTGCGATATTTACGTGAGCCATAAAAATGGCAAAGACTGGGGCGAGCCATTTAACCTGGGTGCACCGGTAAATACGTCCTATTGGGAATCGCAGCCGGCAATCAGTCCGGATGGCAGCACCCTGTATTTCGTAAGCAACAGGCCCGGAGGCCTGGGGGGCTACGACATCTGGAAAAGTATGCTAAAAGCAGACGGCTACTGGTCGCAGCCCGAAAATCTTGGCCCGGAGATCAATACCCCCTATGATGAGCACACACCTTTTATACACCCCGATGGCAAAACACTCTACTTTTCATCAGATGGCTGGCCTGGTATGGGCAATAAGGATATATTCATGAGCCGCATGAATGAAGCAGGCAAATGGAGCAGTCCGGAAAACCTGGGCTACCCCATTAATACCTTTAATGAAGAAACCGGTTTGATTGTTACTCCCGATGGCACTTACGGCCTGTTCTCTTCTAATTTAAAGGGTGGATACGGAGATATGGACATTTACCAGTTTAAAATGCCTGAAAATAAAAAACCGCTTCCCATTACTTATGTGAAAGGAATTGTGACAGATAAGGAAAGCAAGGTATTTCTGGAAGCTAAGGTCCAGGTGGTCAACTTAAAAACAAAAAAAGTAGATTACAGTGATTATACTTCCAAAGAGACCGGTGATTTTCTGGCTGTAATGCCCCTGGGTGGAAATTATGCGTTTAACGTAAGTGCAGACGGTTATCTTTTTTATTCTGAAAACTATCAGCTTGACAGTGCTTATATCAGCAAACCTTATGTTGTACAGGTTGCCCTGGAGAAGCTGAGCACAGGAAAAAACATGGTATTAAAGAATATATTTTTCAATACCAATGAATACACACTCTTACCGGCCTCCTTAACAGAACTGAATACCCTTCAGCAATTGCTTAAAAACAATGCAAGCCTTTGTATAGAGATACAGGGGCATACAGACAATGTAGGGAACGACCAGCAGAATGAAAGGCTTTCTTTACAAAGGGCAAAAGCGGTTTACGACTACCTGGTACAGGAAAAGATTGAGCCGCAGCGGCTAACCTTTAAAGGTTATGGAGAAAATAAGCCTATCGCAGCCAACGATACCGATGCACACCGCAGACAAAACAGGCGTACTTCTTTCATCATTACCAAAATTTAAACCATCAGGGGCAAATACCCCAAACATTTAAATCACTGCTTTTCGTATCCTGACAAGTTTGACCAGCAAATCTTCCAGTAAATCGAGCTGCAGCATATTTGCACCATCCGATTTGGCATTTGCAGGATCGGGATGTGTTTCAATAAACAGACCATCTGCACCAACAGCAATTGCTGCTTTTGCAATTGTTTCAATCAGTTCGGGCTTACCACCGGTGACCCCGGAACTCTGATTGGGCTGTTGTAAGGAATGTGTACAATCCATCACCACCGGCACACCAAAACCCTGCATTTCGGGTAGTCCACGGTAATCTACAATCAGATCCTGGTACCCAAAGGTATTGCCCCTGTCGGTGAGCACTACCCTGTTGTTGCCAGATTCTACAATCTTTTCAACGGCAAACTTCATTGATCCCGCAGATAGAAATTGTCCTTTTTTTACATTGACCACTTTACCTGTCAGCGCAGCAGCAATCAGCAGGTCTGTTTGCCGGCATAAAAAAGCAGGGATCTGTAACACATCTACATAAGCAGCTGCCATAGCAGCTTCAGCACTTTCGTGGATATCTGTAACTGTGGGTACATTAAAGGTTTTGCCTACTTTTTCCAGTATTTTAAGTGCTTTTTCGTCGCCAATACCGGTAAAAGAACCACCCTTGGAACGGTTGGCCTTGCGATAAGAGCCTTTAAAAATAAAGGGGATTTCAAGTTTATCGGTAATATTTACAATTTTCTCGGCAATGCGCAAAGCAATTTCCTCACCCTCTATAGCGCATGGGCCTGCCATTAAAAAGAAGTTACCCGAAGCTGTATGTTTTAATTTATCTAATGAAAAGTTGATCATTATGGTCGTTATGCTGTTAATTACCTAATTCGGACATGAATTTAATGCGCATCAGCTGGATTTCTTCACGCGAATAATCTGTTTCGCCCAATTCTTTCAGGGCTTCATCAATGGAGTCATTTTCAGCTGATTGAAAATAATCAAATACCTCATCCTGACGATCTTCATCTATCATTTCATCTACAAAATAATTGAGGTTCAGCTTAGTACCGGAATTTACTATTGCTTCAATTTCCTTTAAAATATCATCATAAGTAATCCCTTTTGCCCTGGCAATGTCTTCCAGACCAATTTTCCTGTCTATATTCTGAATGATTGAAACTTTGAGCTGCGATTTATTGGCCTGGGTTTTAATGATCAGGTCTATTGGCCGTTCAATGTCATTGTCTTCCACATATTTTTTGATCAGCTCCAGAAAAGGGGCTCCAAATTTTAAGGCCTTACCGTTACCCACGCCAGAGATCTGCTTCAGTTCATCCATCGCAATGGGATAATGCGTACACATCTCTTCCAGTGACGGATCCTGGAAAACCACAAACGGAGGAACATTTTTTTGTTTGGCTATTTTTTTGCGCAGGTCTTTCAACAGCTGCAGCAGCTGCGTATCCAAAGTTCCGGTACCATGTTTTACATCATCCTCATCATCGTCGGCAGCACTGTCTATCGGCTCATTGAGTATGAATTTAAGGTTGTAGGGGTTTTCAATAAAATCACGTCCCGAATTGGTAAGTCCCAGCAGCCCGTAATTGTCTATGTCCTTGGACAGGAAATTATTCAGCACTGCCTGCCGTACCAGAGATTTCCAGTGGTTTTCTCCTTCCACCACACCCAATCCAAATTCCGGCAGCTTGCTGTGCTCATAAGCAATGGTCTGCGCCGTTTCCAGCCCCATCAGCACATTAATGATGTGCGCATCATCAAACTTTTCCCCGATTTTTTTAATCAGTTTTAAGAGCACCAATAAAGATTCCTCAGCTTCAAAAAGCTTTTTGGGCTTTTTGCAATTGTCGCACATGCAGTTACAGCCGGTTTCGTTAAAGTTCTCCCCAAAATAATGCAGGATCTGCTTCCTTCGGCAAACGCCGGATTCAGCATAATCAATTACTTCTTTCAATATCTGTGTACCAATTTCCCTTTCCGAAACGGGTTTATCCTTCATAAACTTAGCCAGTTTATCCACATCCTTCTGCGCATAAAAAGCTATACAAACACCTTCTCCGCCATCTCTGCCTGCCCTTCCTGTTTCCTGATAATATCCTTCCATGCTTTTGGGAATATCATGGTGGATCACAAAACGCACATCTGGCTTGTCTATTCCCATTCCAAATGCAATGGTGGCTACAATCACTTCTACATCCTCCATCAGGAATTTATCCTGGGTCTCTGCCCTCACCTTGGGTTCCAGGCCTGCATGGTAAGGCAGGGCCTTTATACCGTTCAGGTTTAAAGATTCAGCTACTTCCTCCACCTTTTTACGGCTCAGGCAATAAATAATACCGGATTTTCCGGTATTGTACTTAATATAACGGATAATCTCTTTCAGCACATCACGCTTGGGCCTGATCTCATAAAACAGATTGGGCCTGTTAAAGGACGACTTAAATAAAGTGGCGTCACTCATGCCCAGGTTTTTTATGATGTCCTGCTGAACTTTAGGTGTTGCTGTTGCAGTTAAGGCAATAATAGGGATCCCTTCACCCAAACCGCTGATCACCTGCCTGATCTTTCGGTATTCAGGCCTGAAATCATGTCCCCACTCCGAAATACAGTGGGCTTCATCTACTGCTACAAAAGATATTTTGATGAGTTTCAGGAAATCAATGTTATCCTGTTTGGAAAGCGACTCTGGGGCCACATAAAGCAGCTTGGTCTGTCCGTTCAATAAATCACTTTTTACCTGTGTAATCTCCGTCTTGTTTAAAGAGGAATTTAAAAAATGTGCTATACTATCACTCCCACCAAAAGCCCGTAGCTGATCTACCTGATTTTTCATCAATGCTATCAATGGGGAAATCACAATTGCGGTCCCTTCATTGATCAATGCTGGTAACTGGTAACATATGGATTTCCCCCCACCTGTAGGCATAATAACAAAAGTGTTCTTCTTTTCAAGAACATTGGTAATTATTGACTCCTGGTCACCTTTAAAATTATCAAAACCAAAAAAGGTTTGTAAGTTGTCAAACAACGACTTTTTCACATCCATTTCGTCTATAAAATATTCAGTGCTATTTTTACTTCAAAATAACATAATTTTGCACTAATTCAAAGCATCAATATACTAATTAATTCTGTTTGAAAAGTAAAAAATCTATTATCGAGGCTGGTGTCAGCACTTTACAGCTGGAAGCCCAGGCTATTTTAGGCCTGATTAATAATATAAATGATGATTTTGTTAAGGTTGTTAACCTGATTATCGAAAGTAAGGGCCGTGTAATTGTCACAGGAATAGGAAAAAGTGCCATCATTGCCCAAAAAATAGTGGCTACTTTTAACTCTACGGGTACACCCGCTATTTTTATGCATGCCGCAGATGCCATTCATGGCGACCTGGGTATGATCCAGAAAGATGACATCGTCATCTGCATTTCCAAAAGCGGAAATACACCCGAAATTAAGGTACTTGCACCATTGCTTAAACAATCCGGCAATACCATGATCGGCATGATCGGCCAATTGAATTCAGAACTCGCCATGCAGGCAGACCTGGTGTTAAACACCTATGTAGAAAAAGAGGCCTGCCCACACAACCTGGCCCCTACCACCAGCACTACCGCCCAACTGGCCATGGGCGATGCACTGGCCATCTGCTTACTCCATGCCCGCGATTTTAACGAACAGGATTTTGCCAGGTACCATCCGGGCGGCTCACTAGGTAAAAAACTGTACTTAAAAACCGGCGACCTGGCTTTAAAAAATCAAAAACCCAGTATCTGTGCAGATGCATCTGTAAAAGATGTCATCATAGAAATTAGTCAAAACCGTTTAGGTGCAGTAGTTGTTGTTGATGGGAATGATATTCTGGGCATCATAACGGATGGCGACATCCGGAGAATGCTGGAAAAATATTCAGATTTAACAAATATTAAAGCGAGCGACTTAATGAACCCGAACCCTAAAAGGATTGAAAAGGATCTTTTGGCCCTGAATGCCCTTGAAATCATCAAAGAAAATAACATTACCCAATTATTGGTTACTGATGCCGGAAGTTATTTTGGTATCGTACATTTGCACGACCTTCTTCAGGAAGGTATAATTTAACCCTTTCCAATTTAATAATGAATAAGAACAATTACGCATTGATCATGGCTGGTGGAGTTGGCAGCCGCTTCTGGCCTGTAAGCAGAACTGAATATCCGAAACAGTTTATAGATTTCTTTGGTGTAGGAAAAACATTGATTCAGAGTACCTACGACAGGTTCTTAAAAATCTGCCCTCCCGAAAACATCTTTGTAGTGACCAACGAGATCTATACGGATATTATTAAGGAACAATTGCCGGGCCTGCATGAAAACCAGATTCTTGCCGAACCTATCATGCGAAATACTGCGCCTTGCATTTCTTACGGTTCTATGAAAATTGCAAGCCTTAATCCGGATGCAACCATCGTTGTGGCCCCTTCAGATCATACCATCACCAATCAGGAAGCCTTTATCGAAGCGATTGGGCAGTCTTTGAAGGCAGCCTCAGAGAACGACTGCCTGATTACACTTGGCATTAAACCCAGCCGGCCTGATACCGGCTATGGCTATATACAGTATATTGAAAATACTTTAAAAACAGACAATCAGATTCATAAGGTCAAGATATTTACAGAAAAACCCAATCTTGAACTGGCTAAATCCTTTATACAAAGTGGTGATTTTCTATGGAACGCAGGTATCTTTATCTGGTCTGCCAGGTCTATAAATAAAGCCTTTTCCAGGCACCTGCCTGAAATGCATGAGATCTTTTTACAAGGTGGTCCGGTATACAATTCCGAAAACGAGAAAGATTTCATCAGTGATGCCTATCAGCAATGCACCAATATCTCGATAGATTTCGGTATTATGGAAAAAGCAGATAACGTGTACGTATTGCCCGCCGATTTCGGTTGGTCTGACTTAGGCACCTGGGCTTCTATTTACGACATTGCCGAACATGATTATGTAGGAAATGCAGTAATCCCGGCAGAACAGGTCATGATGTTCAATTCCTCAAACTGTATGGTTAATGTACCTAAGGACAAGCTGGTCATATTACAGGGACTGCACGATTACATTGTGGTGGAATCCAACAACACCCTGCTCATCTGTCCAAGATCGGAAGAACAGACCATCAAACAGGTAGTGGCAGATGTAAAAGCTAAATTCGGCACAAAGTTCATTTAATCAATCTTATATAAAAAGACCATACAGGCTTATCCTGTATGGTCTTTTTATACCATTGAACATCGCTATTGCCGTTGCCTGATGGCTTCATAAAGGATAATCCCTGCTGAAACAGATACGTTCAGTGAACTGATCTCTCCGATCATCGGGATCTTGGCCAGGTGGTTTGCCATACGCATCAGCTCATTCGAAATCCCTTCATCCTCTGCCCCCATTACAATGGCCGTAGGTGCGGTATAATCCGGCACATAGATCAGGTCGTTGGTTTTTTCTGTACAGGCTACAATCTGCAAACCACATTCCTGTAAAAATAATGCTGTTTTATGCAAGTTCGGGTGCCTGCAAACCGGAATGGTAAACAAAGCCCCAGCCGACGTTTTAATGGCATCAGCATTGATCTGTGCCGAATTTTTACTGGGTACCACAATAGCATGCACACCGGCACAGGCAGCTGTCCTGGCAATGGCACCCATATTTCTGACATCGGTAATGCCATCCAGGATCAACACCAATGGCGTTTCTCCTTTCTCATATATTGCAGGAATAATGTCTTCAATTTTTTGAAAGGTGATGGCCGAAATTACTGCAATAACCCCCTGGTGATTTTTCAGGGTCATCCGGTTAAGCTTCTCTACCGGAACATTGTGTACAGGCGCATCCACCTCTTTCAGCAAAGCCTTCAGCTCCATAATGATACCGCCTGTCAAGCCCCGTTGTATATAAATGCTCTCTATCTCTTTACCAGCCTTAATTGCCTCTATTACAGCACGTATACCAAATATAAACTCGTTACTCTCTTTACCTCTTGCAGGTCTCCTGGAATTTTCCATCTTTATTAAATTGAGCGGCAAAAATAGGTATTCTTTTCCACATAGTTTTGTGAACAAAAAGCTAAAATTTAGGAGGACGATATTGGTATGGTTATATTGTATACGGTGGAAATGTGCATAAAGAAATGGAGCAGGGACTTATTTTTTGTCTATTTTTGTACCTATGAGTAACGATCAACCCCAAGGACAAGATAAGGCAAATTTCAGTGCAAGGAAAACCAGGTTAAGCAATACCATGAGCACTATGGGTAGGATACCACCCCAGGCCATTGATCTTGAAGAAGCCATTTTAGGCGCGCTGATGCTCGAAAAAGATGCTTTATCGACTGTTATTGATATCCTTAAGCCCGAAATGTTTTACCACGAAGCACACAAAAAGATCTTCGAGGCCATACAGGGGCTTTTCCAGAAATCAAAACCGGTTGATATCCTTACTGTTACCGCTGAACTCCGTACATTGGGACTACTGGAAATGATTGGCGGGGCTTATTACATTACTAACCTGACCAACAGGGTGGCTTCAGCAGCCAACATAGAATTTCATGCCAGGATCGTTTCCCAGAAATACATCCAGCGCGAGCTGATCAGGATTTCTTCAGAGATCATACAAAACGCCTATGAAGATACGACGGATATTTTTGACCTCCTGGATCATGCAGAAAAGAACCTGTTTGACATTGCCCAGAACAACCTGCGCCGGGACACACAAAAGATGGACGAGATTGTAAAACAATCTCTGGCCACGCTGGAAGAGCTACGCAGCAAAAGTGATGGTTTAACAGGCGTACCTTCCGGATTTACCGATCTGGACCGCATTACAGGTGGCTGGCAGGCATCCGATCTGGTCATCATTGCGGCACGTCCGGCCATGGGTAAAACGGCATTTGTATTAACCTGCGCCAGAAATGCAGCCGTTCAGTTTAAACGTCCGGCAGTTGTATTCTCTTTAGAGATGTCTTCCGTACAGTTGGTTAACCGTCTGATTTCCGGAGAAGCTGAAATTGAACAGGAAAAGATCAGAAAGGGGAACCTTGCCGAATGGGAATGGCAGCAACTGCACAGTAAGATCGGCGGGCTTACCGAAGCGCCACTGCTGATAGATGATACCCCGGCCTTAAATATCTTTGAATTCAGGGCCAAATGCAGAAGATTAAAGGCCCAGTACGATATACAGCTCATCATTATCGACTATTTACAGCTGATGCATGGCAAAGGTGAAGGTCAGAGTGGTGGTGGTAACCGTGAGCAGGAAATTGGCAGCATTTCAAGGGCACTTAAATCGGTGGCCAAGGAATTAAATGTACCTGTGCTCGCCCTCTCGCAGCTGAGCCGTGCGGTAGAAAGCAGACCAGGTGTAAACGGAAAACGGCCAATGTTATCCGATTTACGTGAATCCGGATCTATTGAGCAGGATGCGGATATGGTGCTCTTCCTTTACCGACCGGAATATTACGGCATCACCGAAGATGAACAGGGCCGATCTCAGGCCGGTGTGGGTGAAGTCATCATTGCCAAGCACCGTAATGGTGAAACCGGTATTGTACCGCTCCGCTTTATCGGCAAGTACGTGAAATTTGCAGATCTGGAAGAAAGTTTTGCAGCCCCTACCTCGTTTTCTATGGACAGTCCGAGTGCCGGAATGGCTCCATCGCAGGATTTTGACAGACCTGCCGGAAATGTCATCATTAAACCATCACGAATGGACGATATGCACGACGATGCCCCTTTTTAACCGCTTATAAAAAGTAACCCAGCAGTATTCCGGCCAGTACAATAAAAGGCGGACTGATTTTGGTGTAATTCAAAATCAGGAAGGTAGCCACCATAATAGCTATAGCCAGACCATTCAGGGCCACGGGCATCAGTAAAAGTACAAATGCAGCAATAATAAAGCCCACACTTACTGCATTGATGCCTGTTAAGGAATGTTTAATACGGGTTATCTTTTTAAGGTCTTCCCAAAAAGGGACAATAAACAGCACCAGGATCAGCCCGGGTAAATTGATACCGAGCACCCCCACCAATCCCCCTAAAACCTGTCCGGTTGGCCCAAAACCAAAATTCCGCATACTTAGGGCGCCCAGATAACTGGTAAATGAAAAAGTGGGCCCCGGCAATGCCTGCTGCAAGGCAAATCCCGACAAAAAGCCTGAAGCGCTCAGGTACTGCTTCATCTGTACAAACTCTGTGAACATTAAAGGTACCAGCACCTGCCCCCCACCAAAAATGACAATGCCATTTCGGTAAAAATTCTCGAAAAGCCTGATGGGCAGACTAAAAGGTGATGTCCGGTTGATGATTGCGCCCAGCAGTGCCAGGAACAGCAATACACCAAAAAAATAAGTCAGTTTTTTAGGATTGATATTAGAGAAGAGGTTCAGCCTGATGGTACTTTCTTCTGCAGGTGTCCCTATGGCCGATGACACCATTCCCCCAAGTAAGATGGCCATAGGAAACACGTAGGCATTTCTTAAAACCAGGGTTACAATTGCCGCAGATATGGCCAGAAAAACCGTGAGTTGTGAAACCAGCACTCTTTTTGCCAGGTTATAAGCACCATAAGCTACAATGCCCAAAGCAATAGGCTGTATGAATTCCAGTATTTCGGTAAACTTTGCCTGCTGGTCCAGTTTTGCAAAACTGATGGCCGCAAAAGTCATGATGGCTGCCGAAGGAAGGATCCAGATCAGGAAAGTAATGATGGAAAGCTTTAGGCCACCAACTTTATAAGCAACACCTACAAGGGTCTGTGTAGAAGCCGGACCTGGTAATACCTGGGCCAGTGCATTCAGTTCCAGCAATTCTTCCTCTGTAACAAAAGGAACGCTTTTAACAAAATATTTAAGCAGGAGTGCCAGGTGTGCCTGGGCCCCTCCAAAAGCAGTAAAGGTGAAAAGAACTACGTTCCTGATAAACAACAATTTTCTTTTGCCCACCTGCCTGTCAGTTAATCATCTTCGTAATCTAAACCTGCGGCAGAATTATAAGCACCCTGCAGTTCAGAAAAAGCATGCATATCCCGTTTATTCCTTGCAGCCAGCATTCCTTTCTGGTAAATTTCAATTGCTTTTTCTGTTTGCTGCAGCTGTTCATAAAGTTTACCTAAATGGTAATAGGTACCCACATAATCAGGATGATCAGTGGTTAGCCTCAAATAATATTCAAGTGCTTTTTCCGTATCATTTGAGGTATTATATTCTGTTGCCAGTGCATACAATACGAAAGGATCATTCGGATCACTCTGTAAAAACTCCAATAACTTTGCTATTCGGGTACTTTGCATTTTAAATCCCTGCTTTTTTAATTAGATTTGCAAAAAGGCAATGTGTAGTTTATAACGAACCATTACCATCTTAAAAATCAATTTATAACTCTATGAAACCATCATGAGATACAAATTAACTAAAAACGATTGAGCTCATGATAGCTT
The DNA here is from genome assembly GCF_000023825.1 of Pedobacter heparinus DSM 2366. Lineage (NCBI taxonomy): Bacteria > Pseudomonadati > Bacteroidota > Sphingobacteriia > Sphingobacteriales > Sphingobacteriaceae > Pedobacter > Pedobacter heparinus. The sequence continues at coordinate 2,374,570 of NC_013061.1, read as the reverse complement.
CATAACCATTAAAAATCAATTTATAACTCTATGAAAATATTAGTTTGTATCAGTAACGTGCCAGACACAACGACAAAAATAACTTTTACCAACGATAATACACAATTCAATACATCCGGAGTTCAGTTCATTGTAAACCCTTATGACGAGATCGCCCTATCCAGGGCAATTGAACTTTGCGAAGGTGGTAAAGGAACTGTAACTGTAATTAATGTTGGGGAAAGCGCTACCGAACCAACCATCAGGAAAGCGCTTGCTATCGGTGCCGATGATGCCGTAAGGATCAATGCTGCACCAAGGGATGCTTATTTTACAGCTTATCAGATTGCTGAATATGCCAGGAGCAATGAATTTGACATGATCTTATGTGGCAGGGAGTCTATCGACTACAATGGCTCGCAGGTTGCGGCGATGGTAGGCGAGTTCCTTGACATCCCATCTGTTTCTATCATAAAAAAACTGGATTATGACGGAACCACAGCTACCATAGAACGTGAAATAGAGGGCGGTAAAGAAATCATTTCTATAAGTGGTAAGTTTATTGCCAGCTGTGCCGAGGGTACCGCAGAACCGAAAATACCCAATATGAGGGGTATCATGTCGGCCCGCACCAAACCTCTGCAGGTGGTTGAAGCCAAAGAAATAGCACAATTGAGTAAAATACAGCAATTTGAAACGCCTCCGCCACGCGGAACAGTTAAATTGGTACCGGCAGAAGATGCTGCCAGTTTAATCGGACTGTTACACACGGAAGCCAAAGTAATTTAAGCCATTCTGTTTCAAATTTTAAAAAATCATTTAATAAAGATCTTATGTCAGTTTTAGTATATGTAGAGCAGGTAGATGGTAAATTTAAGAAATCTGTATTCGAGGCAGTTTCTTATGCAAAAGCCATTGCAGATAAACAAAGCAGCAATTTAACTGCGATTTCTATTGGTAACGTTGGCGACAGCGAACTTAAGGAACTGGGTAAATACGGTGCGTCAAAAGTATTGAACGTTTCCAATGAGCAGTTAAAAAACTTTGTAAACCAGGCTTACGCCGCAGTGATTGCAGAGGCAGCAAAAAAAGAAAATGCTGATGTTATTATTTTATCTAATTCTTTCTCAGGCAAAGGGTTAGCGCCAAGAATTGCAGTAAAACTTAATGCAGGACTGGTAGACGGTGCTGTAGAATTGCCACAACTTGATGCCGGAAAATTCCAGGTTAAAAAAACAGCCTTCTCCGGAAAGGCATTTGCCATAACTGAACTCAGCTCTGCAGTTAAAGTAATTGCCCTGAACCCAAATGCTTTTGGTGTGAAGGACAATGCGTCCGACATTAGCATAGAAGCTTTTAGTCCGGAACTAAAGCCATCAGACCTTACTGCTATTGTAAAAGAAGTAGTAAGGGCTACCAATAAAATATCCTTACCGGATGCGGAACTGGTTGTTTCTGCAGGGAGAGGTTTAAAGGGCCCGGAAAACTGGGGAATGATAGAAGAACTTGCTGCACTGCTGGGTGCAGCTACAGCTTGTTCCAAGCCGGTGTCGGATGCCGACTGGAGGCCACATGCTGAACACGTTGGCCAGACAGGTATTGCCATCAGCCCGAACCTGTATATTGCCATTGGTATCTCTGGGGCGATCCAGCACTTGGCGGGTGTAAGTTCATCAAAAGTAATTGTGGTAATCAATAAAGACCCAGAAGCACCTTTCTTTAAGGTGGCCGACTATGGTATTGTTGGCGACGCATTTGAAGTTGTACCAAAATTAATAGAAGCATTAAAAGCACATAAAGGTTAATTAAACATACGGGGGTAATCATTTTATTGCTCCTGTATGTTTTACTTCATATGAAAAAAGTAAAACTAGATATTGTTGGTCTATCTTATAGCCAAACCCAGTCGGGCGCTTATGCGCTGGTACTGGGAGAAGTAAATGGCAGAAGGCGTTTGCCGATCATTATTGGTGCCTTTGAAGCGCAGGCGATAGCCATTGAAATAGAAAAGATGACCCCAAGCAGGCCATTAACACACGACCTGTTCAAAACCTTTGCACAGATTTATAACATCGATATCCAGGAGATCCTCATTTACAACCTGGTAGAAGGCGTATTTTATGCCAAGTTGATCTGTACTGACGGAAAAACAACCCATGAAATTGACGCCCGTACCTCAGATGCCATTGCCTTAGCTGTCCGGTTTAGTGCAGCCATTTATACCTACGAGTTCATCCTTTCCTCTGCAGGCATAGTCATAGAAGGCAATGATTTCCTTTTTCTTGAAAACATCGATAACATATCTAAAGAACAGGGCACGGAAGACCTCTCTTCTATCCCTTCATCAAGTTATAAGTCGCTTACCCTGGAAGAGCTTAACCAGAAACTGCAGGAAGCAATTGCAGAAGAAGCCTACGAAAAAGCAGCCAGGATACGTGATGAAATCAATAAAAGAGGATCAAAATAGATGAGCTTATGATGAATGTTAAGTTTCGCTTAACCCTGATGAATTTTATGCAGTTCTTTATCTGGGGTTCATGGCTGATTACTATTGGCGTATACTGGTTTCAAAATAAGAAATGGTCGGGCTCAGAGTTTGGTGCTATTTTTTCTACCATGGGCATCTCCGCTATTTTTATGCCTGCACTAACCGGCATTATATCAGACCGCTTTATCAATGCCGAGAAACTATACGGACTGATGCACATTTGTGGTGCAGTTGTATTGTTCTGTTTACCAATGGTAGATAACCCCCATACCTTTTTCTGGGTAATACTGTTAAACATGATCTTTTACATGCCTACCCTATCCCTTTCTATTACAGTAGCTTATTCTGCTTTAAAAAGCAACGGTAAAGATGTAGTAAAGGATTACCCACCCATCAGGATCTGGGGAACGATAGGTTTTATAGCTGCCTTATGGGTAGTCAGCATTTCCGGCAGCGAAGCCACATCCAACCAGTTTTACATTGCTTCGGCAGTTTCCCTGCTGCTGGGACTTTATGCCTTTACCTTACCTAAATGTCCACCATTGGCCAATAAGGTAGATTCAAAATCATTTGTTGATGCCCTGGGTTTAAGGGCCTTTGCCTTGTTTAAGCAAAAGAAATTTGCTGTATTTTTTCTTTTCTCCATGTTCCTGGGTGCCGCCCTGCAGCTCACCAATGCGTATGGCGATACCTTTTTACACGATTTTAAGAATGTACCCGAGTTTCAGGACCTGCTGGCTGTAAAGTATCCGGCCATCATTATGTCCATTTCTCAGATTTCGGAAACCCTGTTTATCCTGGCCATCCCCTTTTTCTTAAGAAAGTTTGGAATAAAATACGTAATGCTGTTCAGCATGCTGGCCTGGGTATTGCGGTTTGGTCTGTTTGCTTACGGCGATCCTGCCGGTGGCCTATGGATGATCATTTTGTCCTGTATCATTTACGGGATGGCCTTTGATTTTTTCAATATCTCCGGATCGTTATTTGTAGAAACACAGATCGATGCAAAAATACGTGGCAGTGCTCAGGGCCTGTTCATGATGATGGTAAACGGCTTTGGCGCACTTTTCGGCAGCTTTACCAGTGGCTTTATCATTGATAAGTTTTTTACACATACCGATCAGAGTAAGGACTGGCACAGCATCTGGATCACATTTGCATCCTATACCCTATTGCTTGCCATTGTATTTCCATTTGTATTCAAATACAAACACAATAAGGCAGAAGAAAAGGCCATAGAAGCAATGCGCCATTAAAATATAAACCATAAAAAAAGCCCTGTCAGTTAATGACAGGGCTTTTTTTATGGAATTAAATAGCTGTATTACCTGTCTTTTATTGCAGTAAAAGTTCTGTCGGTATGACCAACGTAAATCTGGCGCGGGCGTCCTATCGGCTCTTTGTTTTCATGCATTTCTTTCCATTGTGCAATCCATCCCGGTAAACGGCCCAAAGCAAACAATACAGTAAACATATCCGTAGGGAAACCTAAAGCCCTGTAAATGATCCCCGAGTAGAAGTCGACATTAGGATATAGTTTACGTTGTACAAAATAAGGATCGCTTAAAGCTGCTTCTTCCAGTTTCTTGGCAATTTCCAGTACCGGATCGTTGATGCCCAGTTTTTCTAAAATATCATCACAAGCCTTTTTAATGATCTTAGCCCTTGGATCAAAGTTTTTATATACCCTGTGCCCAAAACCCATCATACGGAAAGGATCATTTTTATCTTTGGCTTTATTGATCCATTTTTCTGTATCCCCGCCATCTTGTTTAATTAGTTCCAGCATCTCTATTACTGCCTGGTTCGCGCCGCCATGAAGTGGCCCCCATAAGGCGTCTATACCTGCAGAAACCGATGCATACAAGTTACAATCTGAAGAACCAACAATCCTTACTGTAGAGGTAGAACAATTCTGTTCATGGTCTGCATGTAAGATCAATAAGGTGTTCATGGCATTTACCACAACCGGGTCAATCTCAACTTCCTCTGTACGCTGACCAAAGATCATGTTCAGGAAATTGCTGATGTAATCGTATTTATTTTTAGGATAGATCAGCGGGTGGCCTAAAGATTTTTTATATATGAAAGAAACAATGGTCGGAAACTTGGCCAGCAGTTTGATCATGGTCAGGTCCATCGTCTCAGGCGATGAATTTGCATTTAAAGACTCCGGGTAGAAAGTAGATAAAGAACATACCAGTGAAGAGAGCTGGGCCATAGGATGTGATTTCGACGGATAACCATCCAGAAATTTCTTCATATCCTCATGGATCAGTGTATGTCTGCTGATCTGTTTTTGAAAATCATCCAATTGCACCTGTGTGGGCAGGTCGCCATATATCAATAAATAGGCTACTTCTAAGAAAGTAGATTTTTTTGCCAGTTCTTCAATCGGATAGCCACGGTATTTTAATATACCTTGTTCACCATCCAAAAAGGTTATTGCACTTTTGGTAGAGCCCGTATTTTTGTATCCAAAGTCTAAAGTGATATGACCTGTTAAATCTCTAAGTTTAGAGATATCTATAGCTTTCTCCCCTTCGGTTCCAGTGATAACGGGGAATTCATACACTTTTCCATCAATCTTAATTTCTGCAATATCTGACATATATATTCTTAAATTTATAAAAACAAACTTAACTAATCCATTCCGGTTAGCTTTTAGCTTATTATAACAAAGCTGTTAAATTATTATTAAATGCGCGTCAAAAACAAGTAAGAATCAAAAATATTACTTACCAGTTCTGATCTCTTCCACAACCCTTCCGCAATCCATCATTTCATCTCCATAATAAGGGTTCTGTATTTTCTTTTCCGAAGCAAGCCAGTCGCCCCCAACGCCATTATTGGCCATTGGGCAATGCTGTACAAAAATGCTCCCTTTAATCAGGTCTGCATGTTTAAATAAGGCGATTACATCTTCACTCAGGGATGTAAACAAGGCCCTCTGGTTTTTAATATCCTTTGCAACAGCAATTTTTTCGGCAGTTAAAGCTGTGCTTTCACAACCTTTATAAGCGGCCAGATCGGTTTTAAGCACTGCGGCAGTCTTTTGTGCGTCCTCAAATTTTGCAGCAACCAGTGCATCTTTCAAAGCGATATAACCATTGTAAATAGCCTGGACTTTATTGTCCTTCAGTTCAATATGATTAGCGATGGTATCAACAACGCCCGATGTAGTATCCGAATTCCCTGCTACTTTCTTTTCTGTATTGGTGCAGGAAACTATCCCTGTGATGAGCATTACTGCCAGATATTTCCTCATGTTTTGATTTTTGGGTTAAAATAGCATTTTAATTTTAAATAAATAAAAAAGCTCCTGAAAAAATCAGGAGCCTGGTAAAATTTTATGCTCTATGGTACAGTTACAGCTTAAATCCGTAAGCAATTCTAAGTGCAACCTGGCCTAATGATGCACCGCTAAATTCAGCACCTTCATAACGCAGACCAAGATCTATACCATTGTCAAAGCCATAACCAATTCCAGGAGCCCACAAAAAGGCTGTTTTTGAACCTGATTCTGTACCAAACCCTGCACCTAGTTCACCGGATGCATACAGGCTCTCGGCTAAGAAAATTTTAACACCAGCTTTAACAGGTACCATTCCGAAACTTCCACCACCATAGCTATCCTTTAATGAGAAGCTGGTATAACCTGCAGACAATAATCCTGAAACATTGGAACTAAAATCTTTTTGTAAACGTAAATCTCCACCTATTGCCAGACTATATCCGGTAGTTGTAGGCACACCTACATTAAGCCCAACGCCCAAGCGCCATGCTTTAGAATCTCCAGACTGAGCATGTACATTTGTACTAACCAATAAAGCTACTGCAGCTACTGCAGAAGCTAAAAATTTTGTAACTTTTTTCATCATTTGATTCGTTTTAATTTAATTTTTAATACAGAAACAATCCGTACACTATAGTTCTTTGCAAACAGCATGCCATAGCCGAAAAAATGAACACATTAAATTAAGAAATTTTATACAAAGAGATTATTTTACTAACCAGCTGATCTGTATTACCCTCTGTGTTCAGCCAATGGATGTTAACCCCATCCTTTTCCATTTTCCTGAAAAAGGTCATCTGTCTTTTCGCAAACTGGCAAATGGCGGTCCCCAGTTTCTCTTTAAGTTCCGTATAAGTGATTTCCTTATCCAGATATGACACCATAAATTTATACTCCAGACCATAAAAAACAAGCATTTCCTTACTTACCCCTGCTTCAAGAAGCTGTTCAACTTCTTCAATCATCCCTGTTTCCAGCCGTAGCTCCAGTCTTTTAAAAATCCTTTCCCTTCTTTTCTCCACATCCGAAAAAAGACCGATAACCAGAGGCTTAATGACCGCTCTTTCGGGTATATTCAGTGGGTACCGGCTTAAATAGGAAGCAATTTCTATAGCCCTGATCAGCCTTTTTGCAGAAGAGTGATCGGCATGTCCTGTAAATACATCAGGATAGGCCAGCAATCTTTTCCTAAGTTCCTCCTTATCCAGCGATAATAATTGTTGCCTAAGTTCCTGATCTACCGGCACTGCTGTATAATCGTGTTTTTGCAGTAAACTGTGTATGTACATACCAGTGCCACCGCACAGTATGGCCTTTTTGCCCTCACTGTTCAATTGCTCAAATACTTTATAAAAATCTTCTTTAAATTCATTTACATTGTATTTTTCTCCGGGCTTTTTAATGTCAATCAGGTGATAAGGGATTTGTTTTCCCTGGATATTGTACTCCTTCAGATCTTTACCCGTACCAAGGTCCATTCCGGTAAATATCTGTCGGCTGTCGGCACTGATGATTTCCGCCTCCAGTACATCGGCCAGCTCAACGGCGAGTTTTGTTTTACCCGATGCAGTTGCGCCCAGCACGATCAATAATTTAGAGGCTTCCATTTACAAGTATAAGATGTATTTTAAATTACCAGTGTTAAAAATCTGCACATAATCTGCCAGACAAGAAGCTGCATCAGCTGGTAAGCGATGTTCAAAGTATCTGGAAAGCTCATTTTTGTTCAGCCATATTTTTGCTGGCGCCGTAGTTTCCTTTAGCACAAAGCCCGATTGGGCGTAAGCATTGCCGAGCGACCAGTCACGGTCGGCATAACTCATCACATCATCTGGCTGCATCAGCGTTATAAAATGTTTAAGCAGCTTACTAAAGCCCCCTGTAATCGTAAAGCCGGTAAGGCTTGCAAAGCGGATCAGCTCTGCAGATTTATGAGTAGCTGAAATGTTTTTCATTGACCTTAAAGCACTAAAACAAGCTACTGCAACAATTTTTTCATCTATACAAAGTGCAAATTTATACCTGGCTCTGGCCGATGCCTGTAAATGGTGCTGGTCCATAAAATCAGCGGCTTGTTTTTGGGTAAGCACTCTTATTTTTGCCTTGCGCGCATGCAGGCGCTTGTTTATGCCGAGTAATGAACAAATCCTGCCCAGCACCTGTACTTGCCTTGTCAGCCATACATCCTCCCACAAATGCAATAATATCTTACCGATAGCCTTATATTCGGCTTGCAATGCAATAAGACCAGCGGGATCATAATTATTTTCCAGGGGTACCAAATGGAGCACCACTTTTTGATTGCAAAGTAACAGCTGGTATATTTCATGCTCAGGATGCTCAACATACAGGCCTGTTTCTTCCAGCGCCAATACTACTTTACTTTGCCAAACCGATTTTATACCCAAGCCTTTTCTTTATATAATCTGTAACCCTCAGCAAGCGCATTTTCAATATGCCCTAAAAGTGCATCATCTAATTTTTTGATGTGAAAACACGATTTACCTTTCAACAACTTTAAAAGTGAAGGGTCAAAAATACGTTTCATTTCCGGTTCGGCATATACCGGCATATAATAAAACCCTACATGACCTTTATGGATCATTACTGCAGCAAAATATAACTCATTTCTTTTTTCACCATCAATTACTACATTTTTATCGCTCCAAAGGTCGTAAGTGGTCTCACTGTTTATCCGATTGCTAAAGCCCAAAGTTGCGTAAGGCTGTAAAACAGCCCTGATCGTTTGAAATATCTCTATAAAGTCTGTTTTCATCTTCTCAGGTTAATATGCTATTACAACAGTAAACCACGACTATTGTTTATGAATAATGCCTAATCCAGCCACCATTCTTTTGAAGGATAACTTTCATCTAAAATAACAGATTCTCCCAATAAAGGTGTAGTGAGCTTAAAATTTTCTGCCTTTGCTTTTTTTACCACTCGGATGGCCGGTTCATTCCAGGCATGCATGGCCAGGCTAAACTTAGCCCAGTGCACCGGCATCAGCACTTTTGCATTTAAATCTTTGGCAGCCTGTACCGTTTGTTCCGGAAACATGTGTATCAATGGCCAGTAAGTATTGTACTGTCCGCATTCCAGTATGGCCAGATCAAAAGGCCCATACTTTTCTCCGGCCTCCTTAAAGTGGGTATCATACCCCGAATCTCCTCCCAGGTACAGTTTGTGTTTTGTACCTTCCAGCACAAAGGCCGACCACAAAGTCTGGTTTCTGGTAAATGTTCTGCCTGTAAAATGGCGGGCTGGGGCTGCCCTAAACTTTAAGCCTCTGGCCAGCGTTTCTTCGCCCCATACCAGTTCCCTTATTTTAGCTGCAGGTACCCCCCATCGCTCCAGGTGCGCACCTGCACCTAAAGAAGTAATGAACAAGCTGGTCTTATCCTTCAGTTTCAAGATACTCTGATAATCCAGGTGATCATAATGGTCGTGGGTAATTAAAATAATATCCGTTTCAGGAAAATCTTCTGCTTTGATAAAATCCGTTCCCTTGTAGGCGCTGCTGCCCAAAAAAGAAAATGGAGAAGGTTTTTTACTAAATACCGGATCTACCAGTATTTTTACCCCATCTATCTGTAAAAAGTAGGAAGAATGGCCAAACCAGATGAGTTTAGTCTGCCCAGATCCACTAAAATCCGGCACCTTATGCGGTAAAGGCTTTTTAGGTGAACTGTTTTCATTACCTTTGATCATTCCCCTGATCATGTCCCAGTAACTTACACCATCCGGTTTCATGGGTGTGGGCGAAAGGTTTTGCAGGGCTCCCTCTTTATAATTGGCCAGGCTTTTTATCCGCTCCAAACGCTTTCCGGCAGGCACACTCCCAAATACGGGCAGGCGAAGTACCAAAATGGTGGTCAACCCAAGCAGCACAACGATCAGCAAAATAACATACATAGTTTTTTTCATTAAATAATTCTCCCGTTCCAAGGCATTAAAAGACAAATATATATTACACCAGGCCTTTTACAAGCCCAATAGCTTAGCGCAGCTTAAATTTACACCCCGGCTACACATCAATTGTATCTTAACAGGCTTATCGTTAATATTGCATCATGTTAAGAAAGACCTTGTTCCTCTTGTGTTTATTGTCTCCCCTGATTGGCGCTGCTCAAAAAAAAATGAGGGCCAGAGACTATGGCATCAACATTGGTGTGTTACCTGTTGGCCTGTTCAATGCCATTACCGATGTTCCCGGGGTTAAAGTTGGCCATACCACCCTTATTAAGGGCAATCATATCCGAACAGGCGTTACCGCCATATTGCCGCACTCGGGCAACCTTTTTCAGCAAAAAGTACCGGCTGCCATATTTGCCGGAAACGGATTTGGCAAGCTTGCCGGAAGCACACAGGTCATGGAGCTGGGGAACCTGGAAAGCCCCGTTGTGCTCACCAATACCTTAAATGTGGCAACCGCTATGGATGCTGTAGTTGGCTATACCCTGCAGCAAAAAGGAAATGAGAAAGTGCAATCTGTAAATGCGCTTGTGGGTGAAACCAACGATGGCTATTTAAACGACATCAGGGGAAGGCATGTTAGCCGGCAGGATGTGCTCCAGGCTATCCAGACTGCTACAGGCGGAAATGTGACCGAAGGGAATGTTGGCGCCGGCACTGGCACTGTCTGTTTCGGTTTTAAAGGCGGTATCGGCACTTCATCCAGAAAATTACCCAAAAGCATGGGTGGCTATACCATTGGTGTAATTGTACAAACCAATTTTGGCGGTGTATTGCAGATTGCAGGTGCCCCTGTTGGTAAAGAGCTGGGTACTTTTACTTTCAGCAACCAGCTGCTGAACAACGTAGACGGATCCTGCATGATTGTAGTAGCTACGGATGCGCCCGTAGACAGCCGGAACCTGGAGCGTCTGGCGAAACGGGCATTTATGGGACTGGCCAAAACAGGGGGCATTGCCTCAAACGGCAGTGGCGATTATGTTATTGCATTCTCTACGGCCGAACAGCTGAGAATTGCCCACAGCCCTGCCAGCCCAACACAGGGCACCGAACTGTTGACAAACGATTACACCTCGGCTTTGTTTATGGGGGCTATAGAAGCGACAGAAGAAGCCATCATCAATTCCCTTTTTGCAGCAGAAAACATGAAAGGCAACGGCAAGGAAGTCGCCGCCCTTCCGGCCGATAAAGTTATCCCGATCTTAAAACATTACAACACCGTAAAATAATGAACAACAATTTCGTTTTTATCAATGATGCCTTTTTTCAGGCCGAGCATTCTGCCATCCTTATAAAAGATCTTTCCGTACAGCGGGGCTATGGCATTTTTGATTTTTTCAAAACGGTTAACAGCAAGCCGGTATTCCTTGATGATCATTTAGACCGCTTTTATTATTCTGCAGCACAGATGCACCTGCAGGTTGGCCTGTCACGCAGCCAGCTAAAAGAAATCCTGGCCGAACTGATGAAACGAAACAACCTTCCCGATTCAGGCATCAGGATTACCCTTACAGGTGGCTATTCAGAGGATGGTTATAACCTGGCCGAAAAGCCCAACCTCATCATCACCCAAAACAGCTTTACCAGTAACCAGCAGGCCATCAATAAAGAGATTAAACTGGTTACCTACAATTATCAGCGTCAGCTTTCGCACATCAAAACCCTCGATTACTTAACCGCCATCTGGCTGCAGCCTTATATAAAAGAACATGCTGCCGAAGATGTGCTTTACCATAACAACGGTGCTCTGCGCGAATGCCCGCGCGCTAATTTTTTCCTGGTTACAGCAGCGAATGAAGTACTTACCGCCGGCGAAAGTATTTTAAAGGGCATTACCCGTAAAAACATCCTTAACCTGGTACAAACTGACATACTGGTTGCAGAAAGGGCAATTACACTGGACGACCTGGCCACAGCAAAAGAAGCTTTTATTACCAGCACCACCAAAAACATCATGCCGGTTACAAGCATAGATGGGAAAAACATTGGCAACGGAACCATTGGCCCTGTTACCTCAAAACTGCAGGAGCTCCTGAGGCAGAAAGCCAGTACAGCTACCGGTATTTAGTTTTTATATTTTTTCTGCCAGTGTTAAGCCCGCTGCAAGCAATTCATTGGTAATGGTTTTGGTGTAATCGGCTATTTCGGCTTTAAAATCACTTACAGAAGCACCAGACCTGATCTCTTCCAGCCTTTTTTCCCATTGTCCGGTCAGTTCAGCCTGGGCAATTTTCTGGTCTTTTACCACATCATAAACTGCCAGTCCTTTAGTTGTGGGCACCAGGTTCCGCTTTTCCCTGGAAACGTATTCACGGCTAATGAGCGTTTCGATGATGGCCGCACGCGTAGCTGGTGTACCCAATCCGCTATCCTTCATGGCGTACCTCAATTCCTCATCTTCAATGTCCTTACCCGAAGTTTCCAGTGCTTTTAACAAAGAAGCCTCATTGTACATTGCTTTAGGTTTGGTTTGCTTTTCCAGCAACGCCTTATTGGTAACCGGAAGCTCCTCTCCTTTTTTCAACTTAGGCAATGCCGGGTTATCCTCATCCTTCTTCTCCTCATCCGATTCATTAAATACCGACCGCCAGCCCGCAGCACGGATCACCGTGCCATTGGCAATAAATAAAGAACCGGATTCGACAGATATCTTAGTGATCTCTTTTACACATTCCTGATGAAAAGCCTCAATCATCCGTCCAACTACCATATCATAAACAGCTTGTTTATCACCATTTAACTGATAAGGGGACTCGCCTGTAGGTAAAATGGCATGGTGGTCGGTTACCTTTTTCGCATTTACACTGCGCTTGTTTAAAGGAACCGTAAGCAGAAACTCTGCCTGCTTTCCAAAATCTTTATGGCCCCTTACCTTATCGATCAAAGCAGGCACACCCGCAAATATATCATCGCCGATATACCGGCTGCCCGTACGCGGGTAAGTAACCAGCTTGCTTTCGTAAAGACCCTGGAGCAAACTTAAGGTCTGGTCTGCCGTAAAGCCCTTGCGCTTATTGGCCTCCTGCTGCAAACTGCTCAGGTCATGCAGCAATGGTGGTGGTTCCTTACGCGGCTTGGCTTCCACACTTAAAATCTTCCCTCCATTACTAAAACCCGAGGCCACGTCTTCAATTTTAGCCAGCAGTTCCTCTGCTTCTTCCTTTTTATCAAAATTGCTGACCGACATGGCCCTGAACAGCTGTCCGTCCTTATCCAGCTGTATGGCCAGCTGATAATAAGTTTGGGGGACAAAATTTTTGATCTCCAGAAAACGGGAGCAGATCATGGCCAGTGTAGGTGTCTGTACCCTGCCCAGCGACAATACCGAACGGTTTCCTGCCGAGATACTTAAAGCCTGTGTGGCGTTCATCCCTACCAGCCAGTCAGATTCAGACCTGCAGTGTGCAGAATTGAACAGGGTATCGTAATCTGTACCCGGCTTTAAGTTCCTGAACCCCTCTTTTATGGCTTCATCGGTCTGCGATGAAATCCAGAGCCTTCTAAAAGGCTTCTTGCATTTCAGGAAATAATAAATATAGCGGAAAATGAGTTCACCTTCACGCCCGGCATCCGTTGCCACAATGATCTCTGTAGCTTCATCAAATAACTTTTTAATGATATCCAGCTGCTTCCGCACACCCGGATCTTCAACCATGCCGTCCTTGGTTTTGATTTTACGGATAGCCAGTTTAAATTTCTTGGGCAGCATAGGCAAATGCTGTCTTCGCCAACCTATAAAACCATATTCCTGCGGCGGGGCCAGTTGTAATAAATGGCCAAATGCCCAGGTAAAAGAATAACCTTTCCCTTCAATATATCCATCCTTTTTAGTTGTAGCACCAAAAACCTTTGCCAATTCACGTCCCACGGAAGGTTTCTCTGCAATAACAATCTTCATAATTATTCAAAAATATCTAAACCAATTTTAAACGTACTGCAATGTGCATCCACAATGTCCTTAATAGCCGGCGAATAGCCACCACCCATACTTACCTGCACCGGCAAATGATGGTCTTTACAAAACTGCAGTACCATTCTGTCCCTCTCCCTGCAGCCTTCTTTGCTCAGGGCCAGCTTACCCAGCTTATCGCTGGCCAGTACATCCACCCCCGAAAGGTAAAATACAAAGTCAGGCCGATGGGCCAAAAGCAAAGGTAAGCTTTCTTTCAGCTTACTTAAAAATTCAGCATCCCCTGTTCCATCTCCCAAAGCAATATCCAGGTCAGACTTTTCTTTCCTGAAAGGGAAATTCTTATCGCCATGCATGGAAAAGGTAAACACCCTGGGCTCATTTTCAAAAATCTCGGCAGTGCCATTGCCCTGGTGCACATCTAAATCAATTATTAAGATATGCTTTGCCAACCCGTTATTTAACAAATAGTTTGCTGCAATCGCCTGATCGTTCAGCAAACAAAATCCTTCTCCCCAGTTGCTGCCGGCATGGTGTGTACCACCAGCAACATTAAAGGCAATTCCATATTGCAGCGCGTACCCGGAACCATCAACTGTACCCTTTGCAATCCTGATTTCCCGCTCCAGTAGTTGTGCTGTTAAAGGAAAACCTATCCTGCGTTGTTCCCTGGCAGGCAAACTGAGTGATTTTAGCTGCTCCCAATAAGCCTTTTGATGCGCATACAAGACAACCTCTTCCTCAAGCAAGCCCGGCTCAAATAAATTAGCTGCGCTGATCAGCCCCTCATGTAACAACTGTCCTGGGATCAGTTCGTATTTGATCATCGGAAAACGATGTCCTTCGGGAAGCGGGTGGGCATATAAAGGATGCCAGGCTATTTTAACCATGTTATTTTAAGATCTCCCCAACATGCTTTTCAATATTGTTGCATATCTCATCCACAGGAAGGTCATTGGCATCTTCGCCAAAAGGGTTTTCTATTTCCTCTGCGATCAGTTCCAGACTGGCCAGTACATATAAGATAAAAGGAACAATAGGCACTACAAAATAACCCAGACTAAACACCCAGCCAAAAGGCAGGGTGATCACATAAATGAAAATAAACTTCTTGATAAATGCACTATAGGAATACGGAATAGGTGTACGCTTAATCCGCTCACAACCACCACATATATCTGTAAATTGCTGAACATCTGCATTAAGTATAATCAGCTGTTCCTGACTGATCTCCCCATCTGCCTGCAGCTCAAATACCCTGGATGAAATACTTGCAGCCACCTGATTGGGAATATGTTTTCCGCCATCTACTTCGATCAGCAGACTGTTTTTTCCGAAATACTGTTTTTCCCTTAAATGCTCTTTTAAAGCAAAAGCATATTTGGCAATGGCATAATCAAAAAACTCATTGTGCGCTTCAGATAGTTTTAAAGATTTGATCTTAATGGCAAAATTCCGGCTCACATTGGTCAGCGCCCCTAAAAACCTGCGCCCTTCCCACCAACGGTCATATGAAGTATTGGTGCGGAATACCAGCAACATCGAGATTACAAAACCCAGGAGATTGTGCATCATGCCTATATTTTTAACATAAGTCGTTTCTGCAAGTTTCAGATAGTTCAGTTCGAGGTAAGCAATTATACCTGAAAATACCGCCACACTGATCATCAATGGCCATAACGTACGGATGGTATCTGCCTTGTGCACATGAAATATAAAGGTTACCCAGTCTTTCGGATTATAGTTTATCATATTGCTAAATTGTTCTCAAAATTCATGGTTTAAAACTTAACGGTTAGGTTTACTTACATAAGGATTTCCTTTGATGTAATACCGCCATGGCAAAAGTGCATGCTCTTCTGCATAATCCACACCTACCCTCGGAACTGCTGCAATGGTCTCTTCATTAAACTTCAGACCAGTATCTTCAATCCAGATCTCATCGCCCAGCAGGTCTTTTTCGTTCAGCAGCTTATCTATGCCCATTGCCTTGGCCAGTGCTCCCGGACCCGCGGTAAGGTTCGGTCTTACAACCTCCATATTTCTTCTCCTTAGCATCACATCTATGCCGATAAGCGGCTCCAGCCCCCTGATCAGTACTGCATGTGGTGTTCCTTGGGGGGCAGTAACCACATTAAACAAATGATGGATGCCGTAACAAAGGTATACATAAGAAAGGCCACCGGAACTGTACATCACTTTTGTACGGGGCGTAAACCTGCCACCATAGGCATGCGAGGCTTTATCAATCACGCCTTTATAGGCTTCCGTTTCTACAATGGTACCCGCAGTTAATTCGCCATCCACCAGGGTAAACAATTGCTTGCCCAATAACCCCACTGCCAGGGCATTCACATCCTCATGCTGATAAAAAGAAAATGGAAGTTTAGCCATTTAACAAGTTAATTATTTGCTGCAGGTATCTGGCATCAACATCATCAAAATGAGCAAGATGTTCACTGTCTACATCCAGAACTCCAATTACTTCATTTCCTTTATGCAAGGGCAATACTATTTCCGATCTTGAAGCAGATGCGCAGGCAATATGCCCGGGAAAAGCATCCACATCAGGCACAATCAGCGTTTCATCCTGTTGCCATGATGCCCCACAAACACCCTTTCCTTTGTTGATGCGGGTACAGGCTACAGGTCCCTGAAATGGACCAAGCACCAATTCACCTCCTTTAACCAGATAGAAACCCACCCAAAACCATTTAAACTGCTCTTTTAAAGCTGCAGCGATATTAGCCAGGTTGGCAATCTGATCATCTTCACCATCAATCAGGGCTTTAATTTGTGGAATTAAAGATTGGTATTGAGCTTCTTTGTTTACATTTGTTGCAATGATCAGGTCTTCTGCCATGAACTTATATTTTTACACTGCAAAATTAAACATTCCGCAGCAATAAACTATCCACCTCAGCCTTTTTCCTTTTCTTATACGCTTTGTTTGTACTTTATTTTGTATGTCAAAAACAGACATTTACCAGAAGTATTATACTAAAGAAAATATCAGTGCATATACACTGACCGCAGGCAGAGATGCACAAAAGATAAACAAACACTCGGATTAAAATTTTAGATTTGACCTTTTTAATGGCCATTGCAATGAAAGCAATACCAGCTTACCGGAAACTAACTGCTATATATAACAAAGATGAATAAAAAAATGCGAATTACATTATTGCTGACCGGCGCATTGCTTACAGTCGGCATTGTGCAATCGGGCTATAAGCCCTGGGAAGAAGGCATGTTCCCCCTAAGCGAAATCCATAAACTGGATCTAAAAAAAGCTGGCTTAAAGATCAGTCAGAATGAAATCTACAATCCAAATGGCACCAGTCTGGTTGATGCATTGGTCAATGTTGGTGGCTGTACCGGCTCATTTATATCTGATGCAGGACTGATCATCACCAATCACCATTGTGCTTTTAGTGCCGTGCAGCAGGCCAGCACACCTAAACACGATTACCTGAGCAATGGTTTTGTAGCACAAACAGCTGAACAGGAAATTGAGGCAAAGGGACTAACCTGTCGAATTACTGACAGTTATGAGGATGTGTCTGATCGTATTTTAGGGGCAGTATCACAGGTTACCGACCCTGCTTCAAGGTTAAAACTGATTAACGATGCCATGAAAAACATTGAAGTTGAGGCCGAGAAAAAAGACCCGGGCATAAAAGCCGAAGTATCGGAAATGTTTATCGGAAAAACTTATGTATTGTTCAGGTATAAAACCATAAAGGATGTGCGGCTGGTTTATGTGCCCAACCGGCAGATCGGTGAATATGGTGGAGAAACCGACAACTGGGCATGGCCACGTCATACGGGCGACTTCTCTTTCATGCGTGCTTATGTGGCACCAGATGGTTCTCCGGCCAAATACGCAAAAAACAACGTTCCCTACAAGCCAAAAAAATTCCTGAAAGTAAACCCCAACGGAACCAACGAGGAAGACTTTGTATTCATTCTGGGCTATCCGGGCAAAACTTTCCGCCACCGCCCTGCCCAGTTCATTGCCTATCAGCAGCAATTTGTATTGCCCTACGTTTCGGACCTATATGATTTCCAGAATACCACTATGGAAAATGCCGGCAAAAAAGATAAAGCGACCGAAATTAAACTGGCAACCAGGATTAAGAGAAACGCCAATGTAATGAAAAACTACAGAGGTAAATTACAGGGCCTAAAGGGCATCGACCTGGTTGGCAAAAAGAAAGCGGAGGATGCGGAGCTTGCCCGGTTCATTAACAATAATGTGGAAGTAAAAGCCAGGTATGGCACTTTAATGACCGACATTGACAACCTGTACAAACTAATTAACGGAGATGCCAAGCGGGATTTATGGCTTACCCAGCTTTACAACTCAACCAGTTTACTGGGTGTATCCAAAAACATCAATATATTCAAAGCAGATCTTGAAGCTCAGCCGGCAAACCAGCAGGAAGCTTTCTTTAAACAGAACCTGCCACGCTTAAAAGAGTTTCTGTCTGGAAATTATGCTTCATATGATATTGAGGCCGACAAAAACATCTTTAAAAAGATGCTGACTGATGCTGCAGCACTCCCTTCAGACCAGCAGGTAAGTGCATTAAGCATGTTAAACCTTACTTCCGATAGTGAAAAAGAGATTAACCGTTTTATCGATAAAACATTTAACATCAGCAAATTGAAAGATAGTGCTTATGTGTTCCATACTTTATTGGCAAGCCCTGGTTCGCTTACTGCATACAGCGATCCTCTACTGGTTTTTGAAAAAGCAATAGCCCGGCAGATAGCCGAACTGAAACCAGAGAAAGACCGCCGGGAAGGCATATTGAATAAGCTGATGGGCGATTATGTGAATGTTAAAGAAAAATTCCTGAAGAAAGACTTTATCCCCGACGCGAACAGTACTTTAAGGCTGACTTATGGCTATGTTAGGGGATACTGGCCGGCAGACGCATCATATATGCGCCCATACACGACTATAAAGGGCATACTGGAGAAAGGGACAACCGGAAATCCGGAATTTGATTACCCGGCACAGATCAGGGCATTGTGGGAGGCCAAAGACTTTGGGCCTTTTGCCAAAAAAGACCTTAAAGATGTACCTGTAGCTTTTCTTTATAATATGGACACTACCGGGGGCAACTCTGGCTCCCCTATTATGAATGACCGCGGTGAATTGATCGGTGTAAATTTTGACCGTGCTTACGGTGCTACGATTAATGATTATGCCTGGAACGAAAGTTATAGCAGGTCTATAGGGGTCGACATCCGTTATGTGTTATGGGTAGCCGCTAAAATTGACCATGCCAACTTTCTTTTAAAAGAGATCGGCGTTAAAATATAAATAATTAAAATATGAGAGTAATTGCAGAACTGCCCCATCCGGATTGTAAGATCACGTTATTTAACATGAACCAGAAGTACATCATCAAATTTGAACAGGGAACATTGGAACAGAGTTATAAACTCTCCGAACTGGACCTGACAGGTGGTGGGGCGAATGAAATTTTCCAGATCCTGGATGAGGCATTTATTGCCACAGTAGTGGAACGTTTTAAGGGAATGAGAGGTGATTTTTCGGCTGCTTACAACAGGCAGCAGTATTAGTTTAAATAAAGATCATAATACACTGTAAAACAGAATAAAAATATGTATTTCAGAATATTATTTTGTGTTTTAAGTATAACTACCCTTATCAGGTAATTTTAAATTAAATAAAAAATCAATATAAATAATATTAATTATATTGATTAATAAATAGTTATAGAAACAAACAAAATAATATTCTGGAGTACAGAAACGCCAAATATAATATAAGTTGCTTCGATTTAGGGAGGAAAAATGGTGCATTAAAAAACAAGATAAACGACCAGACAAAAGCTAACCGAATGAGGTTAAGGATTGATGGTCTCGATTTTATTTCGAATATTTGCTGCGTATAAATCACACCTCTACCCTTAGCCCGCCATGAAAAATAAAGTCTTATATATTGCTGTAATTTTGCCGGTTGTCATTTATACCTCATGCAGTAAAATAGCAGAAAATTTACAGCGGGATGCCATTGTTACAGACACGGTTTATTTTGAAATTCCTGTAATCGCAACATTGGATAATGCCCTTACCCTACCTAACGTAGCAACAACCATAAACCTGGAAAACCAGATCAATGCCCAGGTCCAGGACCTGAACGCTTCGAACCTGCATTCGGTTAAGCTTAAAAGTATCAACCTTGGTTTAGCTGAAATTGTTGAAGATTCCATTGATACAAAAAACAATTTTGCCAATCTTCAATCCATCAAGTTCAGCCTTACCGATGGCAGTAAAACCGATAGCCTGGCCAGTGTATCCATTCCTTCCAAAACATTAAGCCGTGGGCTGACCCTAAACCCGGTTATATTGCCCGAAACCTTGAAACCATATATCTCAAAACCTGCTATGAAATACAGCATCACCATTAAAGCAAAAGAAGTGACCACTGCTGTAATGACCGTTGGCGCTGCAATAAGCTATACGGTTACCCTGGTAAAGTAAACAGATAAGGTTTTTACGATAAAATTGCTTATATTTGCATAAAACGGGATATTCTAATACTTTTCTCTTCCCATTATCTGCCAACTCTTCTATTGAATTGGCTTCAAATTCATTCGGTTGTAGATCCGTTGTCAACCAGGAATTAAATTACACTCAGACCAGCATGATCCTAGCGAATCATTATAAGGTTACACAGGTAAGCGCAGAGGAAAGTTATTTTTTAATTAATTGATTGAATTTATGGCTAAATCTCAGGCTACCTTCATGAAGAAGCAACTGGAAAAAAACAGACAAAAGAAAAAAGAAGATAAAGAACAACGTAAACTGGAACGTCAGCAAAACTCTACAGGTGGAGATCTGGAAAGCATGATGGCCTGGGTAAATGAATTTGGAGAAATTGTGAATACACCTCCGGAGAAGAAATAAAACAATTTCTTAATTGTGAAAAAGTCAGTCCCTACGACTGACTTTTTTTTGATAGTTTTTTTTTAAAAAATCGCACAATTAATCAAGCATATCTTCAACCATTGGATAATTTTAGAGGATACCAACAGTAAGTTTATCATTAGTAACAAGTTCTGTACAAACCCTAAGTATCATATAATTTTTTTACCTTAGTGTAAAATTTGTTTGAACGGATAATGTATCATACTATCCAATCAACGTTCAACTGTTTTATATGCTTAATAAAGGAACAATAACGGATTCATTTTCAGGGCAAGCCAAAATTTTCCCTGAAAATATTGCGCTGGATTTTAATAACAATCAGCTTACCTACAAAGAACTAGACGAAAGGTCGAATCAGCTGGCCCATTATTTAAGGGCGCAGGGCGTAAAACAAGAAACACTTGTTCCCATCTGCATTAACCGCTCTATAGAGATGATTGTAGGCATACTTGGCATTATTAAAGCTGGCGGTGCTTATGTTCCCATTGACCCTCAATATCCAGCTGCAAGAATTGGGTACATCCTGGACGAAATTAAAACTGAATTCACTGTCAGTAATCGTGAAAGTTGCAAAAATTTGCCGGGAAAGACAATTTTGCTAGACGAAGAATGGGATTTAATCAGCAAAGAGCCGTTTGTTGCCACTACCGTAGCTACCAAAGACACGGATTTGATATATGTAATCTATACGTCCGGATCAACGGGTAAGCCCAAAGGTGTTATGGTTGAACACCGGTCATTATCTACTTACATCCGCACCCAGACAACTTATTTTCAAATCAACCCCGCAGATAGGATACTACAGTTTTCGAGCTATTGCTTTGATGCCTCAGTTGAGCAAATATTCCTGGCCTTATTAAATGGGGCTACACTGATATTGGTTGAAGGGGCATTGCTCAATGATATGGATGCGTTTTCTTTATTCCTTAAAAACAAAAAAGTAACGCACTTACACAGCACACCGGGTTTTCTGGAAAATCTGAACCCGGATGGTTATCCAAATTTAAAAAGAGTGGTAGCCGGTGGTGACCTGTGTAAAAAGTCATTATTTAAAAAATGGATAGGAAAGGTTGACTTTTATAACAAGTACGGCCCGACAGAATGTACAATAACCGCAGCTGAATACCACTGTACATCAGATGATGCAGAACGAGTTAAGGTCCTTCCCATAGGACGTCCCCTCGAAAATGTGGATATCTACATCCTTGATGAGTTCATGAATCCTGTTCCTGAATCGACCGGAGAAATACATATTGGTGGCATACAGGTATCCAGGGGGTATTTTAACCGCCCGGAACTAACTAAAAAACAGTTTATTGACAGTCCGTTTAAAGCCGGAGAACGATTGTACAAGACAGGTGATCTTGGCAGATGGTTGCCTGACGGAAATATTGAGTTTCAGGGGAGAGCTGATGATCAGGTAAAAATAAGAGGTTACAGAATTGAACTTGCTGAAGTGGAAAATGCACTTAGCGAATGTGGTGACGTAAAACAATGTGTTGTAATTACCAGAACGGATCAACAAAATGGCAAAAGTTTAATTGCCTATGTCATACCTCATGGCGATTTCAACAGAACAGCGATTGCGGATTACATGAAAAAGAAACTGCCGGAATATATGATCCCTCAGTTGATTGTTTCGTTGGATACCATTCCACTTACCCCGAACGGAAAGGTGGATAAAAAAGCGCTGCCAGATGTAGATGCAGGAGCCTTTTTGAGTAGTATATATGTTGCGCCGAAACACCCTACTGAACAAAAGATTGCAGCAGTATGGCAATCTCTGTTAAATGTAAAACGGGTAGGCATTAAAGATAATTTTTTTGAATTGGGAGGAAATTCCCTGCTGGCTCAAAAATTAGTGGCACTTTTGAAAGAGCTGGAACTGTTGTTGCCTGTAACCAGGCTGTACCAACACCCTACGGTTGAAGGTATTGCAGCTTTTATAGACGGACGCAGTTTCAAAACGGCCCCTAAAAAAGAATTGAAAGCTATAAGTGGAAATGATATTGCGGTAGTCGGGATGGCCGGGAGGTTTCCAGGAGCAGATACCGTTGATGAATTCTGGCAGAATTTAAAGGAAGGAAAGGAAACTACACATTTCTTTACAGATGAAGAACTGGACCCATCTATACCGGATGTGCTGAAAAAAAGCCCCAATTATGTTAAGGCAAGAGGAATAATAAATGATCCCGCTGGTTTTGATGCTGTTTTTTTTGGTATTAATCCTAAACTTGCAGAATTGATGGATCCTCAACATCGTCTCTTTCTAGAAATTTCCTGGGAGGCATTGGAACACAGTGGCCATGTACCTCAGAAATATGATGGCACTATTGGTGTTTTTGCAGGATGCAGGTTTAACACCTATTATTCGAACAATGTAATTTCCAACACAGCACTTATTGAAAATGCAGGAGCTTTTCAAGTAAGCACTGTAAGTGATAAGGATTACATTGCAAGCCGTACCGCTTATGCACTGGATTTAAAAGGACCAGCTGTAAATGTTCAGTCAGCCTGTTCCACTTCGCTGCTGGCGATAGCACAGGCAGTAGAAAGTATCAGAAACGGGCACTGCGATGTAGCTCTGGCGGGTGGCTCTTCTATGCTCGTAC
This sequence comes from Pedobacter heparinus DSM 2366, assembly GCF_000023825.1. Lineage (NCBI taxonomy): Bacteria > Pseudomonadati > Bacteroidota > Sphingobacteriia > Sphingobacteriales > Sphingobacteriaceae > Pedobacter > Pedobacter heparinus. The sequence goes on along the minus strand of NC_013061.1, from coordinate 2,351,342 downwards.
CTGTAAATAGCGGACACCTTTATGAAGATGGTGCAATGTTGAGTAGCGATGGACATTGCCGGGCTTTCGATGCAGATGCAAAGGGTACCGTATTTAGCGATGGTGCAGGTGTAATTGTGTTAAAGAACAAGGCTAAAGCCGAACTGGATGGTGATACCATTTATGCAGTAATTAAAGGCATTGGCTTAAGTAACGACGGCGGCGGAAAAGGTAGTTTCACAGCACCCAGTGCAGAAGGCCAGGCTGCTGCGATCAGTATGGCTATAGCAGATGCCGGGGTTTCTGCAGCAGATATCTCTTACATTGAAGCGCATGGCACAGCCACACCTTTGGGTGATCCAATTGAGATTGAGGGCCTGAATATGGCTTTTGCTGAGCAGGAAAAAAAACAATTTTGCGCCATTGGCTCTGTTAAAAGCAATTTCGGCCATTTAACCGGTGCGTCGGGTGTTGCAGGTATGATCAAGACGGTGTTTTCATTGTACTACAAACAACTCCCTCCTTCAATCAATTACAAAACGCCCAATCCTCATATCGATTTCGCAAACAGTCCTTTTTTTGTCAATGATATACTACGCGATTGGAATCCAGGTCGTAAACGGATTGCTGGCGTTAGTTCTTTTGGCGTTGGCGGCACGAATGTACATATAGTATTGGAAGAGGCGGAAAATCCGGTTAAACCAGACAATAAAAGCATCCGTCCTGTCCAATTGCTGTGCTGGTCGGCAAAGGCTGAAAATAGCATCCATGGTTATGGTTTAAAATTAGCCGACTACCTCAATAAACAGGGCTTAAACCTGGCAGATGTCGCATATACCCTACATAGTTCAAGATCAGATTTTAATCACAGAAGATTTGTCGTAGCTTCATCTGCAGCAGACTTTGCAGAAAAAATAGCCAATGAGCCGCTACTCGCTGCAAACACCAGGATTCTTAAAGAATATCCACAAGAGCTTGTATTCATGTTTCCGGGACAGGGAGCCCAGTTTCTGAATATGGGTAAGGACCTGTATGTTGCTGAACCCGTATTCAGACAAGCTATGGATGAATGTGCTGCGCTGCTTGCTGAAGTGATGCAGGAGAACATTTTGGATGTAATCTATCCTGAAAATGTAAATGAAGCCGCAGAAAACAGACTTAAAAATACCCGATATAGTCAGCCCGCCCTATTTACTATTGGATATGCCTTAGGCAAACTCTGGATGAGCTGGGGTATATTCCCCACTGCGTTTATCGGGCATAGTATAGGCGAATTCGTAGCTGCCTATTTTTCTGGGATACTGTCTTTACCAGATGCCTTGAAACTAATTGCCTCCCGTGGCAAGATGATGAGTGGTTTACCGGAAGGCAGTATGTTGTCTATACGTTCTGATGTGGAAACAGTAAAAACACTACTTTCTGATGAGATAGCCCTGGCTGCAGTAAACAGTCCAAATTTAAGTGTTGTTGCAGGCACTACCACAGCAATTGCGGACCTGGTTACTCAACTGGATGAAATGGGGATACTTAATCGCTTATTGCCAACCAGCCATGCGTTTCATTCACACATGATGGATCCCGTTATTGAACCGTTCAATGCGCTTGTGGAAACCATAACGCTAAATGAACCGCTTATTCCAATTGTTTCAACCGTAACAGGTGAATGGCTAACTAATGAAGAGGCCACCAACCCGACTTACTGGGCTAAGCATTTAAGATCAACCGTTAATTTCGGAGCAGCTGCGCAAAAACTTTTAACTGAGGGCTATAATTTATTTGTGGAAATTGGCCCTGGCAATTCAGCTGCTACCTTAACCCGTCAGCAGGCTGCCGGTAAGCCGATTGCAGTTATTGCCTCGCTGGAACAAGGAGAAAATGAGCAGTCTTCCTATAATTCAGTATTAAAGGCATTAGGTCAGCTCTGGCTGAACGGTGTAGAGCCAAATTGGACCTCGTTTTATAAAAACGAAGACAGAACAGTGATAAATGGACTGCCAACCTATTTTTTCAATAAAAAACAATACTGGGTAAACCCGGTTTTACCTGTTCAATTTACAAACCTATTGTTACCTGCTGAACCGATTACTGTCCAGCAGGATATTAAATCATCCCCAATAATGAGAAAGCAAGTTTTAATTGACAAAATTAAAGAGCTATTGGAAAATGCATCAGGCATAGACATGAGCAACATCACCCCTGAAATGACCTTTATTGAGATGGGGTTAGATTCCTTGTTGCTCACACAGGTTGCCCTGAATTTAAAAAAGCAATTTGCATTGCCGATCACGTTCAGACAACTGAATGAGGAATACAGCACTACGGGACTTTTAGCAGACTATTTGGCAACCAAATTACCTGCTGAGGCAATGCCGGCGAATCCTGGCCCGCCAACTACGGCACAGCCGGTTTACTTAAATGGCAGTCAAGCGGGTCCGGTCAACCATACGGCATTAGACCTGATCAGTCAGCAATTGCAGCTATTGGCAAAGCAGGTTTCAATTTTGCAAGGCAGCCAGATGCCATCGGTAAATGAACAGTATAACAACCATCAGGTACAGCAGCCAATAGTAAAGTTTAACGCAAATACTCAGCTAACCGCTGAAGAAAGCCTGGAAATTAAAAAACCATTTGGAGCGGCTGCAAAAATTGAAAGACAATCAGCAGCGCTGAATGAAGTGCAGCAAAATTACCTGAACGATTTAATTGTACGTTACAACAATAAAACAAAAGGCAGCAAAGCCTATACACAACAGCACCGGTCGTACATGGCCGATCCGAGAGTGGTTTCAGGATTCAGGCCAGCAACAAAAGACCTGGTCTATTCAATTGTAATCAACAAATCCAAAGGAAGTCGTTTATGGGATATTGATGATAACGAATATATCGATGCCTTGAACGGTTTTGGCTCAAATATGCTTGGTTATCAGCCAGACATCATTAAACATGCTTTAATTGATCAGATTGAAAAGGGTTATGAAATCGGACCTCAGCATGAATTATCCGGAGAGGTATCCAAACTCATCTGTGAATTCACCAGCTTTGATCGGGCAGCACTGTGCAACACTGGTTCAGAAGCTGTATTAGGTGCAATGCGAATAGCTCGGACCGTTACAGGGCGATCAATAATCGTTGCTTTTACGGGCTCTTATCATGGCATTGCAGATGAGGTGATCGTTAGGGGAAGTAAAAAGTTAAAAACTTTTCCTGCTGCTCCGGGCATCATGCCTGAAGCGGTTCAAAATATGCTTATCCTGGATTATGGTACAGAAGAATCTTTGCAGATCATTGAAGAACGTGCACATGAAATTGCTGCAGTATTGGTTGAACCGATACAAAGCAGACGAGCTGATTTTCAACCAATTGAATTTCTTAATAAATTGAGAAAAATTACTGAGGATGCTGAAACCGTCTTAATTTTTGATGAGGTTATTTCTGGCTTTCGCTTTCATCCCGGAGGAGTTCAGGCACTCTTTGGCATTAAAGCTGATATTGGCACCTACGGTAAGGTAGCGGGTGGCGGCATTTCCATAGGAATCATTGCAGGTAAGAAAAAATATATGGATGCATTGGATGGGGGGTTCTGGCAATATGGTGATGACTCAATTCCAGAGGTTGGCGTTACGTATTTTGCAGGAACATTTGTAAGGCATCCATTGGCATTGGCTACTGCCAAAGCCTCGCTAACTTACCTGAAAGAAGCAGGTCCGGCGTTGCAGGAAAACCTCAATGCAAACGGCTTATATATTGCCGATGCAATTAATAAAATATGCAGGAAATTAAATGTTCCGATGTACATCGCACAGTATGGTTCATTATGGAGGATTAAGTTTATTGAGGAATATCCTTATAATGAACTGTTCTTTACATTAATGCGTTACAAAGGGATTCATATACTCGAGGGATTTGCCTGCTTCCTTACCACCGCACATACTGCAGAAGATATCCAAACGATCATCAGGTGCTTCGAAGAAAGTTTAATGGAACTTAAAGCCGTAGGTTTAATTCCCGAATATCAGCACCAGATAGCTGAAACCGACAATGAAATAGCCAATTATAATAACTTAAATATCCCCCCCTTCCCAGGTGCAAAATTGGGTAAAGATAAAGATGGCAATCCTGCCTGGTTTATCAAGGATGAGAAAAATCCAGGAGAATTTCTTCAGGTGATATAAATTAACAGCAATCAAATGAGCAATATACCTGTTCTTAAGCCTATTGACTTTAACCCCTTTGAAGAGGGAAAAGTGATAGAGAAAATTACTTTTACAAATGATTCTCAGCGAGAAATATGGGTTTCCTGTATCTTGGGCGGAGAAGAAGCTAATTTATCTTACAACGAATCTGTTTCTCTGGAATTTAATGGCAGATTTGATTTCGATTGTTTTAGCAAAGCAATAAAAAACCTGATTTTACGCCACGAAGCACTCAGGTCTACTGTAAGTCCGGATGGAGAAAAACTAATCATTTATAAAAACTGGAATATGGAGTTTGCGTTGGAGGATATTACCAATCCGGATGAAGCAAACCAACGGAAACAATTAAATGCGGTAATACAAAAGGCAGTAAATACACCACTCGATTTAAAGGAAGGCCCTCTTTTTAAAGTACTGCTTCATAAATTGAATGAAAATACGCATTACTTTACCATTATAAAGCATCATATCATTGGTGACGGCTGGTCTACCGGCATTATGCTGGAAGACCTCAGCAAAATGTATAACAGCTATTTAAAAGGGGAAGAAATTTTTCTTGCTAAGCCTTATCAAATCAGTGACTACGCGACTGAACAAGCCCGTTTTAAATTAAGTCAGTCTTATCAAAAAACTGAAACGTACTGGCTAAACCAATATAAAGGCAAAATTCCGATGGTAGATCTGCCAACAGATCGCCCAAGATTAGCGCCCAGATCATATAAAGCAAAACGAATTGACCATCCTTTAACCGGAACACTTTTAACGCAGATAAAAAATACTGGCGCCAAGGCGGGTGCCAGCCTGGTTACCACCTTACTGGCTGCTTTTGAAATATTATTGTACAGCAGAACCAGAGAGCAGGACATTGTGGTAGGTCTGCCCGCTTCAGGACAGTCAGCAAGTGGTTTATACAATGTGGTTGGGCATTGCGTCAATTTATTGCCACTCAAAACACATATAGAGCCGGCACAGTCTTTTTCTGATTATTTAAAAAAGCGTAAAGGCGAAATACTTGATGCTTATGATCATCAGAGACTGACCTTTGGTGAATTGATAAAGAAATTATATATACCCAGAGACAGTTCAAGGGTTACTTTGGTACCGGTAATATTTAATATTGACATGGGAATGGATCAGGCTGTATCATTTGATGAACTGCAGCATGCTTTATTCAGTAACCCCAGGTCGTATGAAAATTTTGAGATTTATCTCAATGCAACTGGTTCTAAAAATGGCATCCTACTCGAATGGTCTTATAACACAGATTTATTTGACGAGAAGACCATTGAAAGTTTTCATAAAGAATACCGCTCAATTCTCGAAAAAATCGTAAAAAGTCCGGAAAGTACCATTGCTCTTTTAACAGGTATACCGGAGCAACAAAACCAAATTATAAAACCTCCGGTAAATGTACAAAGGCATGTAAACCAAAACATAAACGAGCTGGTTATGGAAGCCGCAAAAAGGTATCCGGAAAATACAGCTGTCAGCTTCAGCAGTAAAAGCATGAGTTATCAGCAACTTTGGAAAAAAACCAACCAGTTAGCCTCCTATCTGCTTGATAAAGGTGTTAAACCCGGGGATACTGTTGGACTCTGCGTGGATAGATCGATGGAAATGCTGGTGTTTTTGTTGGGTATACTCAAGGCGGGCGCTGCCTATATTCCCCTGGACCCGTCTTATCCGCATGAAAGAATCGAATTTATGTTGCAGGATGCTGCTACTAAAGTATTGATCACCAATAAATCCTATCAGCAAAAATACAAGACGGAAGCCAGTGAATTTATAATCGAAGAAATCTGGTCGCAACTGGACAAGTTTGAAGAAGTATCTCGCACTATAGAATTAGGTGGCAATGACCTTGCCTACATATTATATACTTCGGGATCAACAGGAAAACCTAAGGGTGTAAAGGTAACGCATCATAACCTGGCTAATTTTTTAGTGAGCATGCAAAATGAACCAGGAATATCAGCTAATGACAGTTTATTGGCCATTACCACCATTTCATTCGACATTGCCGGCCTGGAATTATACCTGCCATTGATTACAGGTGCTGAAGTGGTCATTGCTGATCAGGAGAGCACACGTGACGGACGGCTATTGCTAAATATATTAAAGTCAAAAAAAATAAACCTAATGCAGGCCACGCCATCAACCTGGCAAATGATGATTGACGCCGGATGGAAAAGAGGAGATCTGCCGAAGGTATTGTGTGGAGGAGAAGCCTTGCCTAAGGATCTCTCCGAAAAAATAATGGCCCGCTGTGATGAATTATGGAATATGTATGGACCAACAGAAACAACCATTTGGTCTACCATAAAAAAAATTAAACCTACCGATGGGCTATTGACCATTGGTTTACCCATCAACAATACGCAGATTTATATAGTTGATGAACATAATCAAGAGGTAGCTATAGGTGCCTCGGGCGAAATTTTAATTGGAGGGGATGGCGTTGCTGCCGGCTATTTAAACAGGCCTGAACTAAGTGATGAGAAATTCATCAATGACACTTTTTCCGGGCATCCGGGCTCCAAAGTATACCGGACTGGTGATCTCGGAATCCGTCTGGCAAATGGAGAGATACAATGTTTGGGAAGGATTGACCAGCAGGTTAAAATCCGGGGGCACAGAATAGAATTAGGAGAAATTGAGTCCGTTTTATCTGCTCAGGATGATGTCAAACAGGCCGTAGTGATTGCAAGGGAAGATAGCAGATCCGACAAACGTTTGGTTGGATATGTAGTTTTAGAAGATGGAGTTGGAACTGTCGATAGTTTGTCCTGGAAAGATAGATGGGACACCATTTATAATATGGAAGTGCAATCTAATGGCACACAATCTTCTGTTGAAGAAGACATGGACAGTAAGTTTTTCAAACAACTGGAAAACAGTGAAGATTTTTTGAAACAATCTGAAGAATGGCTAAGGGCCTCGGTAAACCGGATCAACAAGCTTAAAGCTCAACATATTTTGGAAATTGGCAGCGGAGGCGGGCAACTGATGTTTGAAATTGCGCCTGGCGCCTCCTCTTATGTCGCTACAGACTATGCTGAAACGGCAATAGAGAGCTTGCAACAAACAATAAATGCTGAATCTGAAAAATGGAAAAATGTTACCGCTCGGGTTGCCACAGCAGATGATTTTAGCAGTATTGGCGATGCGAAGTTTGATCTTATCATCATCCATAGTGTGGCCCAGTATTTTCCTGACAGCAAATATTTTCTAAAAGTTATTGAAGAGTCTGTAAAGAGGATCAATGATGGAGGTTGTCTATTTATAGGTGACATGCAAGGAAAAAATTCATTGGAAATGTGTCATGCCATAGATCACTTACCCCGGTCGAAAGATACCACCACTCTCGCCGATTTTAAGGAGATCGTTCAGCACCGGGTAAAGATTGAAGATGAATTTACTGCTGATCCTGGATTTTTTTACCTTCTTAAAGCATTGATACCTTCAATTACCGGAGTTGATGTACAGTTGCGAAGAGGAACTAGGTTAAATGAAACCGTTAAATATCACTATGACATCTGGATCTATGTAAATTCAACACATAAATCTGAAAAGCCGGCATTAAGCTTATCATGGGATGAGATTAAAAGTTTAACAACACTTGAAGAACTTCTAAGATCGAATGAAAACAAAATTTTTGAGGTAAAAAACATTTTAAATAAACGGACCGCTAAAGACTTCACTTTGTATCAGTGGATGAACAAAGGGGAAGCTGTTGACATGAAGACCATAAAAAACAGGCTAGCCATAATTGACGATGGCCTTGACCCTGAACTTTTTTGGAATTTGGGCGCTGAGCTGGCTTATCAAACACATGTAAGATGGAGCACAGATGGTACCGATGGAAATTTCGATGTGATCTTTATCCCGTCACAACTGGATCAGATCTTACCTGAATATACCTCTGGCGAATTTTTATCAAATCGAAAACTTGCTGATTTCGCAAGGAATCCTCAAAATGCCAGTCAAATACAGATCCCTAAAACTATCACCGAGAACTGGACCATTAATTTGAGACAACATCTACCAGATTATATGGTACCAGTTGATTATGTCGTGTTAAAAAGCTTTCCTTTAACCCCGAACAATAAAATTGACAAAAATGCCCTACCACAACCCCAGATCAAATCTAACGCTGTTCTGCAAACAGACCTAAAGGAATTAAACAGGTATGAACAAGTCATTCTGAGCATCTGGCAGAGCGTTTTAGAAATGGATTATATTGGTCTGGAAGATGATTTTTTTGAACTGGGCGGGCATTCATTACTGGCAGTAAAAGTGATGTCAGCCATAGAAAAAGAAACGGGTAAACGTCTTCCCCTTGCCGTTCTTTTTGAAAATTCAACTATTAATAAACTGGCAAAAAAAATTGAATCAAATGAAGAAGAAAAGTTAGGTGCCCTGGTACCGATCAAGCCGACTGGTACTAAAGACCCTATATATTTGATACATGGTGCAGGTCTTAACATTCTCTTGTTTAAATTTATAAGTGGCTACCTTGATGCTGAGCAACCAGTTTATGGATTACAGGCTGCAGGATTGAGCAAGCCAAGCCCACTATTGTATACCATTGAGGAAATAGCTGCTTTATACATATCGGAGATGATTGAATCTAATCCGGAAGGGCCATATTGTTTAACGGGTTATTCTTCAGGCGGAACAATTGCCTTCGAAATGGCACGCCAGCTGATAGCTATGGGTCGGCAGGTAAAATTTGTTGGGATAGTTGACTGTTATGCAGGAAACAATGAAAATTTTGCCAGTACCAGAAGTATTTTGGCGAGGAAAATAATACGTCAATTTAAAAAGTTTCCTTTCGTGATCAAATCGTTCATTAAATATCCTTACGAAACTTTCTCCTATCAGTTAAATTATGTGAAATACAAATTAAACTTTCTTAAACCCAATAATTTCGAAGGCGTAAATGAACAGATATCACAGAAAGAAAAAGACATTTATAAAAGTTATAATATAGCCCACAGGAATTACAGACTTGTTCCTGCTGATATCAAGGTTAGCCTGTTTAGTGTAAATAAAAGGCTCTATTATATAGATGACCCAATACATCTTGGCTGGAAAAAATTTGCCAAAAAAGGGGTTGACGTCATGAACATCCCGGGTGATCACATTACCATGCTTGCCCATCCAAACGATATAGAATTTGCCAGGATATTACAGGAAACATTAAATAAGATTTAACAATAAGGTGAATCCATCTATAAAACATCTGGATTGGCATAGTTACCATGGTCATGCCCTATTTTTGGAGAGGGAGAGCCATATTTTTAAAATAGATGCTGAATTGTACTTTGACAAAATTAATCGGGATTTCTTGCTGACTTTAGATGAACAGCAAAAGGCTTTAAGGTTCAGACTTGCAGCTGATAAAAAAAACTATGTGGTTGGCAAACACCTCTCAAAGCTAATAGTAGCAGATTTTCTACGTATTAAACCTGAAGAATTGAAATTTCATAAAGCAGCTAACGGTAAACCAATGGTACATGGTATAAATTTTAACATTGCACATACTTCCAAATACGTTTTTATCGCTGTTAGCAGTGCCGATATTGGAATAGATGTTGAATATGTAAATACCGTTTTTAAGTATACTGACGTTTTGAACAATTGTTTTAATAAAGAGGAAATTGAATTCGTAACTGAAAGTGATAATCCCTTACAACATTTTTATTTGCTCTGGACCAGGAAAGAAGCATTGATTAAAGCTACAGGAGAAGGCATAAATAATACATTTGAACACATTCCCTCTTTAATAAATAAAGTCCACAGGAACAATACTGATTTTAACATTGTAAGCTTCAATGACGACAACCGGATAGTGGTCAGTCTGGCCTTTTCCGCAGAAACAGATCGGTTTAATTATTGGGAATATCAGGTTTGAGCTGTTTTTCTTTCAGATTTTTCCCATGCCGCGCTTTGTTGTCTTTTAAAATATCTGATGGCTCCAGCAATTACTGCATAATTCATTACACAAAAATAATATGGGATGAAGAAACTTTTGATTCTAATGTTCCTTCTTTCAAAGATCATCCCCGTCAGGCCCAGGACGTAAAACACAACCTGGGCACCAAAGATAACCAGATAAATCCCTCTGTCACCATTTAACACAATTAAACCATTCAACAGAAAAGTGACTACAAGCAAAATTGGGGTAACCGTCCATCTTAAAACCCTGTGACTGATATATTGAAATGTGAGCACAGGATAATAAAGCGGATTTGCTGCTTTCTTTAGTCTTAAGATGGACTGAATGCCTCCCGCTGCTATTCTTATTTTTCTTTTTAATTCTTCTTTGGTATTTGCCGAGGCTGTTTCCATGGCATAAGCATTGGGTTCGTAGGCAATAACATAACCTTTTTCAGCAATTCGCATGGCAATCATATGGTCGTCAATAATGGTATCCGATTCAACAGGCTGATACAATGCTGTTCTGATGCTAAATAATTCTCCGGCAGCTCCTACATTAGAATATAGCTCATAGTCCCACTTTTTAAGTGCTGATTCGTATTTCCAGTAAAAGCCTTCTCCTGCCGAACTGGCATCGGCTTTATCTTCCACCAAAATTCTTTTTTCGCCAGCCACTGCACCAACTTTATTGTTCTGATAGTGTTTTACCAACTCAAGGATGGCATCTTTATTTAAAAAGGTATTTGCATCTGTAAATACAGTGATGTCTCCATTGATAAAAGGTATGGCCCGTTTAATGGCTGCCATTTTTCCAGCGCGTGTATCTTCATGCAACAAAGTAATGCCCTCCCTATTTCTTAACCGTTCAACCGTGCGGTCACTGGAACCGTCCGTAATAAAGACAATCTGTAATCTGTCTTTTGGATAATTCAGTTCCAATGTATTATTTACCTTGTCGGCAATAATGTCCTCCTCATTATAGGCGGCTATTAACAAGGTAACATTAGGAAGATCATCTGGTACAGGTATAAAAACCTGTGGTTTTGTGAATATTCTTTTAATTTTAACCAGAAAGAACAAAACAAGACCATATCCAATAAAAGTGTAAATGATAATGAAGAGGCAAATCCAGAAAGCTATAATCATATTTTATATTTTAAAGCCAAGTTTATGGCTATTTTTTGAATTGGTAAAATTCCAAAGTATTCCTTTAAAAACCCAGGGTATTAAATCTGTCCGGCCATTTAAAAGGTAAACAACAATCTGCTTGGTAGAGGCAAACAGCAGGTAATAGATGCTAAACAATACTGTATTAAGCAAGCCCGTATTTCTTCTGATAAAAAGCATCCGGTTACGCGTCATAAAATAGGTTTTGATGCTACTCTCTTTTCCAACACTGATCGATTCTTTGTGATAAACTTTAGCTTTTCCGGTAAACCAGATCTTTCTCCCCGCCTTTTTAAAGTGTTCACACCAATCCAATTCTTCATAGTACAAAAAGAAATGCTCCGCCATCAGGCCAACGGTTTCCAGATCTGATTTACGGCACATCATAGCAGCACCATGGCAAAACCCTGTTTCCCTGCTATCATCATCATATTGCCCGCTGTCGATCTCCATATTGCCTATACCCTTGTTTCTACAGGTTAAATAATTCATTGCTGTAAAACCAGCATATTGTATAGTTTCCGGCTGGTCGAAATATAAAAGCAAAGGTGACAGGATCCCTATTTCGGGATGGCTGTCAAACTCAGCAATCATTGTTTCAATCAGGTTTCCTGTAATCTCTGTATCGTTATTCAACAGCAGCAGAAAATCGCCTGTAGCCACTTTAATTCCCAGGTTGTTGCCACCGGCGAAACCAAGGTTTACAGCCGATCTGATGTAAACCAGCTCGGGGTAAACTGCTTTATAAGCCTCTTCATGGTCCTCCCTGCTCCCATTATCAACCAAAATGACCTCTACTTTTTCAGCAGATGTGTTAACTTTTACAGATTTAAGAAAATCAATAGTTACCTGGGGCTGGTTAAAATTTACAGTGACAATAGAAGTTGTTTTCATTTTCTGTAAATGTAAATATATGTTTTTTAAATTTCGTTAAAATCCTTCAAGACAAATACTTTTATAACAGCATACAAATCAAGTTGCAATACGTCAAATTAATTTTCTTAAATTTTAACAACTCATGTTATAATTATTTAGCTTAGAGCCATAGTTTTGTAAACACCTTAAACAAGATCTTATTTTATATATTGGATAATTTTGACCTGACTTATTACGATGATTAATAGTTTGAAATCTACAATTAAGAAGAACCTGCCTGTTTTTGTAAAACGTTTTATAAATCGTATTGGCTTATATCAGGGATTTGTACCTCCACAGGGCAAAATCAGTTGGGGAGATTTTAATTCTGTAATGCCATTTAGTAATGATTTTGGTTTTGATCGTGGCGGTGCTGTAGATCGTTATTATATTGAAAAATTTTTGGATGAACAATCCGTTCACATCAAGGGTAATGTTCTGGAGATTGCAGACAATGCCTATACATTAAAATATGGTGGTAGCAACGTTACCAAAAGTGATGTATTACATTTAAATGCCGGCACACCTGGTGCTACCTATATTGGGGATTTGAGTAAAGGGGAGCATTTACCTTCGGAACATTTTGATTGTATTATACTTACACAAACACTACATCTCATTTATGATTATACTTCCGCACTAAAACATTGTTACCGGATTCTCAAAAAAGATGGCATATTGTTAATAACAACTCCGGGAATAAGTCAAATCGATCGGGGAGAATGGGGTCAATACTGGCTATGGTCATTTAATGAGCACTCTATGAAGCGTATTTTGACGGAGCTATTCCCTGCAAACAGTTTTCAGATACAAACTTATGGTAACGTATATGCAGCTACAACTTTTTTATATGGAGCTGGACTGTCTGAAGTGGATCAATCAAAGCTTGATGTAAGGGATACAGCATATAGTGTCATTGTTGGCGTTCAATTAAAAAAACAGGCTTAATGTTAGGTTCATTGCTATACAGAGTGAAAAATAAATTTGCTCGCCGTGGTGTAGTATTGATGTATCACCGGATAGCAAAACCCCTATCAGACCCTTGGGACCTCGCGGTTAATCCTAAACATTTCGAAGAACATTTAAAAGTGTTAAAAGCCTACAATGTAATTTCTGTAGATGAATTGGCAGATATTCTAACTCGAAAAAGCAAAATGCCAGCCAAAACTGTAGCTGTTACTTTTGATGATGGTTATCACGACAATTATTTAGCAGCTAAATCTTTGCTTGAAAAATATGATATTCCGGCAAGTTTTTTTATACCTACAGACGCTATTGGAAAACAAACGGAATTCTGGTGGGATGCCCTAGAACGTATTTGTTTGCAATCACCTCACCTACCCGATAAATTAATACTCGGGCAGCAAGATGAGATTTGGAATATTGGCAAGGCTGACAATGGCAATACGCTAAACCCGCTTGATCTGTATCTCAAACTTTGTGATATGGTTAGAAAAATGCCTTCAACACAACACCAGGCCTTTATTGAAAGTCTTGAAGTCTGGGCAAACAATGCCAATAAAAGGCCGGAATATTTTACAATGGATCAAAAAGAATTGTTAGACCTGCAATCAAGCCCGCTTTTTACTATTGGCGCACATACGATGACACATCCATACTTGCCCTATTTTTCTTATGAATATCAAAAAAATGAAATACAAGGTGGCATTAATTTTTTAAAAGAATTGACAGGCAACTCCATTAATTATCTAGCTTATCCACATGGCGGTCACAATCAGGACACTTTAGCGATTTTACCAGATTCCGGTATAGAGCTGGCATTCACCACGCATGCTCAGCATTTCACAACAGATACCAATAAATATGCTATCCCTCGCTTTCAGATTAAAAACTGGGATGCGGCTACATTTGCCTTTCACCTTAACAATTGGATAAAAAGTTAACATTTAGCATATAAATAAATATTTATCTTTAAAATGAATAATAACAAAAACGAAGATACAACTGCAGATTGGCAATGGGAAATAAATGGTACTCCAGCCTGGTTTAAGTTAGGCCTGCGCGACCTTTATGCCTATAGAGGATTAATTATGCGTTTTGTGCGCCGTGATTTAATTGCCAGTTACCAGCAAACCATAATTGGCCCCATATGGATGTTTTTGCAGCCTCTCTTAACTACTTTAATTTATTTGATTGTGTTCGGCAGTTTTGCTAAGGTATCAACTGATGGTGTTCCTAAAATACTATTCTATTTGTCTGGTACCATCATCTGGACTTTCTTTTTCGATAACATCTCTGGCACTATGTATACGTTCATCACCAATGCAGAAATTTTTAGTAAAGTATACTTCCCCAGGTTAATTATGCCAGTAAGCAACATTATCACTCAATCAGTAAGACTATCCATACAATTTTTATTGTTTATCATTATATTTTTGTATTACCACATCGTGTATCATCAGTTTCAGCTCACAACATCATTGCTTCTTATTCCATTTCTAATTGTATTAACCGCTGCGTTTGCATTAGGTACTGGTCTATTGATTTCAGTTTTTACAGCACGATACAGAGATGTAGATACTTTTTTTCAATATATACTCCGCTTAGGTATGTTTGTTACCCCAGTGGTTTTTCCCAGTTCCATTGTGCCATTAAAATATCAGTTTCTATTTTGGTTAAACCCCTTAACTCCTATTATAGAAACATTCAGGGCCATGTTTTTCAATGTAGGAACAATACAATATCAGTATTTGTTGTTGGCTACTGTTAATACTACTATTTTATTAATACTGGGTCTGGTCTTATTTAAAAGACGCGAAACAGAGGTAATGGACATTATTTAAGCGATGAAGAATGAGTAACCTGATGCTAAAAGCAGAAAACATATCAAAATATTACCGACTGGGCGTAATAGGATCCGGATCATTTAAAGAAGATCTCCAAAACCTCTGGAAGAAAACATTTTCAATTGGCAATAATACAGCAACGAACGACCTCCATATCGACAAAGGAAAAGAACTATGGGCGCTTAAAGACATTAATTTTGAGATAATGAAGGGCGACGTGGTCGGCTTTGTTGGCAAAAACGGAGCTGGAAAATCAACCCTGTTGAAAGTACTGTCGCGCATTACGCTACCAACAACCGGCACCATTAAAGGCAAGGGCCGCATTGCAAGTTTATTGGAAGTTGGCACAGGCTTCCATTTAGAGTTGACAGGCCGCGAGAACATCTTTTTAAATGGGCAAATTTTGGGTATGCACAAAAAAGAGATCATAGCTAAATATGACGAAATTGTAGCTTTTTCCGGTATTGAGCGATTTCTGGATACTCCTGTAAAACGCTACTCCAGCGGGATGTACGTTCGGCTTGCATTTGCCATAGCTGCGCATTTGGATCCCGAAATCCTCATCGTTGATGAGGTATTAGCTGTGGGTGATGCTGAATTTCAGAAAAAATGCCTGGGTAAAATGAAACAGGTGTCGACAGAAGAAGGCAAAACTGTACTTTTTGTAAGCCATAATTCGCAAGCGCTAAAAAGCTTATGTACCAAAGCAATCTACCTTGAAAAAGGGCGGCTAATTGATATGGGAAATATGCAAGATGTAATAGGCAATTATTTAAAGCGTGAGCAAACATTATATCTAAGCAGGATATACGATGACCCTGACACTGCGCCAGGAAATGAAAGTGTCCGTATCAAACGTGTCGAAATGTTGCCACAATATCCCGATTCCAGCAATATCATAGACATCAGAACACCTCTGCTCATCGAATTCGAATTTTGGTATTTACCAGCGGAAGAAATGGATCTGGGTGTAAACATTATATTAAACACCGTAATGGGAGAATGTGTTTTTAATGTCGCCTCAACTTCAAAGCAATATACCAAGGGGGTAATTAAAGGGAAATGTACTATACCTGGCGACTTTCTGAATAATGGGTCCTATTCCATAGACCTGTCATTTGTTAAAAACACCAGCAGTCCATTGTTTGATTTTGAAGAATGCTTATCTTTTGAAGTGGAGGACTTTAGGGAGAATACGGCATGGTATGGCGACTGGGTTGGCTCGGTTAGGCCAAAGTTTAAAGTACAACTGCAACAAGACAACTTTTAAAATAAGACAAACACACATCACTCTATTTCCCAACCTTAAAAAAAGCTAAAACTGTTTTAAATATCAAATCAAAATATAATCGCTTATTGTGTTTTCTTAAAGTTTTAAGTGTTACCATATTTGCTTCCATAGTATCATTTAAAGCCATAATCATTTCATCCCGCATGAGGGTACAATACCACTTTCTCCAAAAAGTCTGACCCAGATTGAACCAATGTCTTTCCTCGGCATTTCTCAAACCGCTTTTTTGTGCATCTAATATTTGTAAGGCGGTGTTCAGCATCTTTACCGAGCCTTTGGAGACATTTGAATCATGAATAAAATAAACCGCAATCAATTCAGTATGGTGGGCTACGGGATGCCTGCGGGCAACTTTCAGATATAAATCATAATCTTCACAGACCTTCAATGTAGTATCGTACCTGAAAGAATCAAACACCCAGCGGCGAAACATCACCGTAGCGATCATTGCTATGAAGTTTTTTTGTAAAAGGTGGCAGTAATGATTAGACTCAACTTTGCTGGTCTCATCCCACATCTTCTGATCTTTGTTAAAAAAAAAACTGAACCCACCAGATACAAAGGCCAGCTGTGGTGATGCTTGTATAAAGTTCAGATTTATCATTAATGCATCTTTTAATAACCAATCATCAGCATCCAAAAAAACCAGGTATTCACCGGTACTTTCATCAATACCGGTATTCCGTGCCGCAGAAAGGCCCTGATTCATTTGGTATATATACTTAACCTCTTTATAATTTTGGGCTGTCTCTTTGGTATTATCGCCAGAACCATCGTCTACAACTATAATTTCAAAATGGGTATAGGTTTGTGCGAGCACACTTTCTATCGCTTTAGACAAATATCTACCGTGGTTATAACAAGGGATTATGACACTAACCAATGCCTCCTCTTTTAAATTGATCATAGTTTACCCCATTTCTAATTGTTACAATTAATTTAAAAGTTTTTATATTACGTATGGAACAAAATTAAAATAAACTTTTACTTTTATACGCAAGAAGTACTGCTACAGAAATATTACTGTTTCGGGATAAAAAACTATTGACGTGATAAATATTGATACCGATATAAATTAATTATGCTCGAGCGCACCCCGAAATCACCACCTAAGATTGAGCCTCTATCTTTAAATGTCTCCAGGCCAAAATGGTCAGTAATGATTCCTTCTTATAATTGCATCCATTATTTACGTAAAACTATAGAAAGCGTTTTATTACAAGCCCCTTCTGCAGAAGAAATGCAGATAGAAGTTATTGATGATTTCAGTACTGACGGGGATGTTGAGGCTCTGGTAAATGAAATTGGTAAAGGGCGAGTAGGTTTTTATAAACAAACGCGGAATGTAGGTAGCCTGCGTAATTTTGAAACCTGTATCAATAGATCCATCGGTACATTGGTTCATATTTTGCATGGGGATGATCTGGTTAAGCCTGGATTTTATGAAGAAATAGATGCTTTATTTAAGAGCTATCCTGAAATTGGGGCGGCATTTACCGGTTGTACAGATTTCGATGAAAACGATAAAGAAATTTGGGACAGTAAAATCATCCTTCCTGAACCTGGAATAATTGACAACTGGCTACTAAAAATAGCGCAAGGGCAGCTGCTGCAAACCCCTTGTATTGTAGTTAAACGTACCGTATACGAACATCTGGGTAGTTTTTTTGGTGTCCATTACGGAGAAGATTGGGAGATGTGGACACGAATTGCGGCTCACTATCCGGTTGCTTATTCTCCTAAGCCACTTGCATTTTACAGAGTTCACAATAATAATATCACCAGTAATTCTTTCCGAACAGGGCAAAATATAAAAGACATTTCTGCGGTGATCGACACCATTCAAAACTATCTTCCAATAAAGGAAAGAAAAAAACTGAAAAGAAAAGCAAGGGAAAAATATGCCTACTACATCACCATGATAGCCGATGGCCTTTACCACAATAATACAGATTCAAAACCGGCATTATTACAAACGGCTAAGGCCGTTCGGTTACATCCGAGCAAACATACCTTATATTATTTTTTAAAGATCTCTGTTAAAGTGTTGATCCGTTATAAAGCTAAACATCAAAGGAAATAAAATCGCAGCATTGCCCGCTGCGGTTCTAAACAATACAACAAAGAAAAATAGAATTAAAAAAGCAGAGGTAATTATGCCGTTATAAGCTTATATTTATCAAATGATGGTAAAGTCCCGTTCCAAGCCAGGCAGATCCGGGGCCTTGGATCTACTAAGGTTTTTGGCAGTTTTAGCTGTTTATTTCGCGCATTACACCGATACATTTAATTTGATATACCAGATTGTACCGGAAAATCATAAATACAACTTTATTTCACGTTATGGCAGTGTTGCCTTGCTGGTCTTTTTTATGGTTAGTGGGTATGTTGTAACCATGACTTCAGTAAAAAGAAATTTAAAAGATTTCGTCGTAAGCAGGCTCTCCAGATTGTACCCTTTGTTTTGGGTAAGCTGTTTGGCAGCTTTTATCTTGCCACGAATAATTGAAGCACACAGCTATTTATCATTTACCTCTGTGAAGGCATTATTATTAAATTTAACAATGGTGCCAATGATTTTTGGGTACCCATTAATGAACCCAGTTTTTCACACACTGGTTATCGAACTGTTTTTCTATATTTTTATAGCGTTGATCATTTACTTTAAGCTTTGGAATAAGCTATTGATTGTTATTGCTGGGCTGACCCTTTTTAGTCTGGCCAATCTTTTCCTACCCGCTTTTCCTGTCCATATCATAGTCACCCCATTTGTTGCTGGTATACTGTTTTACTTAATTTCGGTCCAATACAGCTCAGCCAGGAAATTGTATAGTCTGTTGTTCGCAAACTTTATTTGTGCATTGTTTGGAGCAAACCATTTGGCTATTCAATTACAGGCACTAAGTAAAGAACCTAATACAATAAATGTCTGGGTGATTACGCTTATGGTTATATTGATTTATCTTATTTTTTTGCTGATTTCCGTTAAGAAGCTCAATATAAAATCAAATGCATTTTTTACATTTCTGGGAGAAATTGCTTATCCATTTTATTTGTTTCACATTTATTTTTTATGTTTTTACTGGTATTTTAGCGATAAAATACAGGCTGACCTGCTCCTATTCGGCATTCTTTTATCGGCCATTCTTGTTTCCTGGTTCCTGAACAAATTTATAGAAAAGCCTTTTAATAAAGCATTTTCGTTGGTTTTATACACATTCATAGATTTTTTTAATAAAAAGAAAAAAAGCCAACCTACCGAAGCATCATTTTAATTTCAGTACCGGTTTCTATATGCCTTCTAAATTGTTATTTTTGTCTTATCTAAACCCAATTATTATGCTCCATTTCATTAATCTGTATCGATGATTAAATCATTTGCAACAAAAGCTCATAAACTAAGTACGAATCTAAATCTATTAAGAATAATAAGGTTAATATGGTCTGCAACTAAATTATGGACTACGATTTCCATAATTTTCATAATGGTGGAAAGCGCACTTTTCTTTGCCTCTCTTTATTTACTGAAGCTATTGATTGACACCCTTGCTAAAAAAGAGGCCAACCTGGTTCAATATGAAGACCGCGTCATTAATCTCATCATTTTCGCTACCCTTGCTGCCGTTCTTTGTGCCGCTGCAAAAGCCATACTAGGTTATATAACTGAAAAGCAATCGGGAAAAGTAGCTGAATACGTTGACAATAAAATCCATGAAAGCGCCATTAATCTTGATTTGTCCTTCTATGAAAGTCCTGAATACTTTGACATTTTAAAGCGCGCGCGGGATATGGGAGGCGACAGGCCTAATTTGATCGTCTTTACTATTGTTGACATCACTAAAAACTTTATCAACCTGATCATCATAGGCTCTATACTGGTTTCTATAGACTGGCGCCTCTTTCCAATCCTGACCTTATTTGTACTCCCAACTTTATGGGTTAGGATTATCTTTGCAGACAGCCAAAATGTGCTTCGGATAACCCAGACGGCGCTAGAAAGAAAAACAAACTATTTGAGTACATTATTAACCAGCGATGTTCACGCAAAAGAAGTCAGAAGCTTCGGTTTGGGCGAGTATTTAAGAAAAATGTATAGTGAAATCAGATTGTTATTATTGTCAGGAAAGCTCAAACTAAGTAAAGAACGTACATACCGGGAATTGGTAACCTCTGCAATTGCTACACTTGGTTTTTTCTCGTGTATTGCTTATATCGCTATTGGAAGTGTCCGGGGAAATACCAGCGTGGGGGATATTACTTTATTTTTAGTTGCTTTTCCACAATCTTTCAATGTTATACAGACCTTGTCCTCTGGTATATCTACCCTCTATCAGAATAATATCTTTGTCAAGAGCGTATTTGAGCTATTTGATTTAAAAAGCAATTTAGTGCAAGCACAGCATCCATTGCCAATACCAAATGATGCATCCATCGATCTCGAAATAAAAGATTTAAACTTCATCTACCCTCACGCAGAAAAGCCGACACTCACAGACATCAATATCAAAATGCCTTCCGGAAAAATTATAGCTGTTGTAGGAATGAATGGAGCAGGTAAATCTACCCTGATTAAGCTGTTATGTAGATTATATGATCCAACGTCAGGAACAATTAGTTTAAGTGGCACAGACATCAGGAAATATTCAATTAAAGAATATCAAAAACAAATTTGTGCGGTCTTTCAGGATTTTGGAAAATACAACGTAAGCGCTGCAGATAACATCAGGTTTGGAGATATTGATGGCAAAAGAGACAGAATAGAAATTATCGAAGCAGCAAAAAATTCAGGTGCAGATTCGTTTATCGATACATTTCCTGCCAGGTATGATACGATTATGGGTCGAATATTTGAAGATGGTCACGAAGTAAGCATAGGTCAATGGCAGAAACTGGCCATTGCCAGGTCATTTTATAGCAAGTCACGCTTTATTATCTTAGATGAAGCCACCAGTGCCTTAGATGCGACAGCAGAAAAGGAACTTTTTGATTCTTTCAGAGAACGTATCGGGACTCGTTCTGCGCTCATCATCAGTCACAGGCAATCTGCAGTAAAACATGCAGACTATATCTATTTCCTATCCAATGGAACTATATCAGAATCAGGAACCCACCAGGAATTAATCAACTTGAAAGGAGCCTATTATAATTTGTTCAATAAAGATTTAGCACAGAAACAACAATGAAGAGGATAGTTATAGCCAGTACCTGCGCAGAGGACTGGGGTGGCAGCGAAGAATTATGGGGAAGAAGTGTTCCGCTGTTACAAGAGTCTGGTTTTCATATTACAGTAATAAAATATTATATCAACAGGGCTCATCCGGAATTTATCAGACTTGCTGAAAGGGGCGTTAATCTGCTCGACATTTTCCCAAAAGGTACAATAGCAAAAAGAGTTTATAAAAAGAGCTTAAAATTAGTCAATCAGGTGGCGCTGAAACTGAAATTGACCTCAGATCAGGGTGAGGATTTTAGCGCTTTCATCAAGATCATGCAGGACACCAAACCAGCACTGGTGATCATCTCACAGGGAATAAATTTTGACGGCCTGAAACTTGCTTACCAATGTTCCCTCCTTAAAATACCCTATGTGGTCATTTCCCAAAAGGCCGTAGATTTTTACTGGCCCCACAAGGATGATCGTGCCTTTATGCTCAAAGCACTGGAAAAAGCGGAAAAATGTTTCTTTGTATCACACCATAACCTGCGGTTAACAGAAGAACAATTTGGTAAAAGACTACCCAACGGGCAGGTCATTTTTAATCCGGTAAAGCTATCAGGAAACATTGTACCATTTCCTAAATCTAAAGAACCATACAAATTAGCTTGTTTAGGCAGGCTTTTTTTGCTGGATAAAGGACAGGATCTATTGATCCGTATACTTTCCGAGCAAAAATGGAGAGATCGTCCTGTAAAAGTATCCTTTATTGGAAAAGGTACAGACGAGGCAGCTTTAAAAGATATGGCTAAACTGTTAAATGTCACCAACGTCGATTTTCTGGGACAGATTGAGGATATTGAAGCGATGTGGGAAGATTATCATGCCCTTGTTCTTCCTTCCAGAAGTGAAGGTTTACCTCTATCTATGGTCGAGGCCATGTCTGCTGGCAGGCCCGTAATCATATCCAATGCAGGCGGGAATGCAGAACTGGTAGAAGAAGGTGTTACCGCTTTTATCGGTCACGCCAATGAAGAATCATTCGGGGAGGCAATGGAACGTGCCTGGCATAAAAGAGAAGAATGGGAAGAGATCGGAAAAAACGGGGCTAAACATGTTGCAGAAAACGTCCCAAAATCACCTGAAACAGAGTTCGCAAAGCTAATTGTTGAGCTTCTTGCAAATAAATAAAATCAAATGGACACGCTTCAGCCAGAAACTATAACACAGGCAATACTCAACGGTGTTGATTATCTTCATCAGCATCAATTCCCTAATGGCGAGTTCTGCCTTTATCTTGGTCATGAGGATCATTTAAAGGATACAATACCTTATAGCAATGTGTTTTCTACCTCTCTCATTTGTTTTTCTTTATTAAATTTATCGCATTTACCAAAAGTAAAGGATATTCTGGAGCTTTCTGCAACCTTTCTGCAATTCCAGTCCATGAGAGCAGGCACCTGGAATAATTTCACTACCTGGGCACCATTGTTCAAAGTCTGTCCGGCTGATGTGGACAATACCGCATGTGCTTCAAAAGTTTTGCAGGCTTTAAAGAGAGATTATCCACATAATAAAGAAATTCTGCGCTGCAACCGTAATAAATCTGGCCTTTTTTATACCTGGTATACCCTGCGGCCAAATACCATCTGGAACAAAGATTATTGGCTGCTGATTTTAAGAGAATTTAAAAATCCGATACAGTCCTTCTTTTTTTGGAGTAAATTTGAGTGTAACCGTAACGATATAGATGCTGCGGTGAATGCAAATGTGCTTTTTTATCTCGGTTTAAATGAAAGTACACAACCCGTAATTAATTATATGTTGGATATAATCGAACAAAATAAAGAAGCAAACTGCGATCTTTGGTACCGTAACCCGTTTACCATTTACTACTTTTTTTCCAGAAATTACAAAAATGGAATATCAGCATTGGAACCAGCCAAACAACCAATGATCGATCGGATTTTAGCAACCGTGCAGGAAAACGGCTCTATGGGAAATAATGTCCTTAATACGGCATTGGGCATTATTACACTGATCAATTTAAATTACAGTGCTAACGTTTTAAAGAAAGCAGTAAATTACCTGCTGGATAACCAGCAATCTTATGGCAGTTGGGCACGTTGGGCTGTTTATTATGGCGGACCAAAAAAGCTAAGTTGTTTTGGTTCAGAAGAACTGACTACAGGTTTTTGTCTGGAGGCACTTGCCTCATACGCCTTATTATCCAATGAAAATATTTAAAGTTATAAGATCTGCGGAATGGTGGGCTCATAAACTCCCACCACTCCTGGCAATTGGCTATGCCACAGTATTGATGTCAGCTGTCCCCCTATACCGCGTATCATTATGGCTGGTTTTTTTGTTAGCCTCCCTGGTAGTAGGCGCCATCTATGTCAGCGTTATCAATGACATTACAGATCTTGAAGAAGATCTGGCCAGTGGAAAACCCAACAGGATCCAGCAAATTCCTGAAAAATTGAGATGGACAATTCCAGTAGCCTGCATATTCTTTGGAACTATATTCGGTTATTTTCTTTATCCTGATCTTTTATCCTGCCTGCTCTACCTCCTATCCTGGATCGTATTTAGCCTCTACTCTATCAGACCCGTCAGACTAAAGAATAGGGGCATATTGGGCGTTTTTGCAGACGGATGCGGATCTCACTTATTCCCCAGTTTATTAATGGTATCCAGTGTGAGTTATATTACACATCAGGAAATGAACTGGGTCTGGTTTGCAAGTGTTGGCGTCTGGGCATTCTGTTACGGCCTTAGAGGAATTCTCTGGCATCAGTTCGCAGACAGAGTGAACGACATTAAGGTAAATCTGAATACTTATGCGAGCAAAATTGAACCCCAGGATTTCAAAAAGCAATCCATGTTACTCATCACTTTAGAATTGATCGCTTTAAGTATATTATTAACTCAACTGGCACTTTTAGCCCCATATATAGCTTTATTGCTATACCTCGTACTTCTATATTTACGGTATACAGCGTATAAGAATCAGATAGTGTTAATAATTAAACCCAACAGTGGTCCTTTCCAGATACTGATGGCTGATTATTACCAAATGTTTTTTCCCATATCTCTTTTGGTATTTGCATCCATTACGGATAACCTCAACTTCATTGCATTGATCGTACATATGCTGTTATTTCCCTATTTGATATGGCTTGCCATTTATGATTATGCACGCATAATAGGTATTAAAATACTTCAACTGACCCGCAAATAACAATGAGCATTTCGCATGATGAATAAACATACAATGATAAATTTTGCAAAACGCGTTTATTTTGCTTTCTGGTGGAGGGCACATACAGTTAAAAGCTTTCTGATAAAAAAAAAAGAAATAGATCGTTTGGTGTTTACTTTTGGGGGGCGTAATGACAATTGGCCTACAGTTGGCCGTAGTCTTTATAAAGAGCATAAGATCTTTAGAAGAGTAATCCAGAATTGCGATGATATTTTAACTGAACATGGGGGAACTGAGATACGATCCTATTTTGAAGGTGAGGTAAATCCACATATTTTTGAAGACGAATCTAAATTTACTTGTATCACAGCCATACAATTGGCTACTGTGGATTTATACAACAGCAATGGTATTTATCCAAATGCAGTTATGGGGGTTAGCATGGGAGAACCTGCAGCCGCTTATGCAGCAGGGGCGCTTACACTTAAAGAAGCTTTAAAAATCTCCTTAAGCTACATGACACTTTATAAAGTTGAGCGGATGCAATACGCCTTTGTATTTCTGAACCTCAATTTTAATGAAGCTTTAGATTTTTGCAAAAGATCACCAGTATGGGCAGAAATAATTTATGAAGATAGCCCACAAGCTCAGCTGATTGCTTGTGATAAAGATGACATTGACCAATTAAAACAATTTTTTTTGGTTGAGGGAATGGCCTTTAATTTTGCTGCTGAAAAAACATTTATTCCTTATCATACTTCCCGAATCAGGTTGCAGCATAAATTATTGTATAAGTACTATGAAGATATAGAGCCAAAACCTTTAAAATGCGACTATTATTCACCAACCCTGGGCAAAATGATTCCAGGAAATATTGTTCTTGATCGCGAGTACTGGTATAACCTTGTCTGTTTGCCTGTACTATTTGCGAAAACATTACAAGCAGTTTTAAATGATGGTTATAAAACTTTCTTACAAATTGGTCCACCAGCGATCTCAGAAAGACAGTTTAATGCAGTATGCAAACCTGTTGAAATTAAAGTATTCAACTCCATGCAATCCGAATCAGTTGAAATAGCAAACCACAATCTTTTACAAAAACAACTGACCAAGATAAAATTTGAAAGATCTTATTTAATTGACGATGAAATAATTACACTTACAAACTTTAAACAAACCTTTAATATATATAATGATCCATCACCACTTTCATTTGAATATTTAAGAAAGTATGGTGCTGTCCACTTCCTACCAGCCCACACTGCCTGGCTGGTTCTGGGTTACAATGAGGTTGAGTATATTTTAAAACAGCCACAAATATTTTCCAGTTCAATATTAAAAGATTACGATCCTATTCTTCTGGGTGCAGATCCTGAAACTCATAAAATCATCCGAAATTTGCTGCAACCATTATTTTCGCCGGAAGTAATCTCAGAACTGGCTCAATTTACAGCCGTTACCGCCCAGCAATTACTGGATTTGATCTTTCAGCAGGACAATTTTGATATGGTTAAAGATTATTCAGACCCTTTGTCACTTTTGGTGTTGTGCAACTTTTTTGGACTGTCCTCTGAAAATGCTGAGAGAATGCTAAATTTTACCGGAAAAGATTACCAAAACATGCTTTACTGGCAGCGTTTGCAGGAATTTTTCGAAACTGAATTTTTGATCTGTGAACTCCATAAACAAGACTGTTTATGGGGAAAATTACGTCAATTGGTTATCAATAATGAATTTATCCTGTCAGATGCAACAAGTCTGTTGAGAATCATTTGGACAGCCGGAATGGCAACAACCAGCGCTCTAATCAGTAGCGCTATATATATAACCTTAACCGAGCCAGCTCTAGCTGATCAGTTAATGGATGATGAAAAGCAGATCGGCAGATTTATTGAAGAATGTCTCAGGCTGCAAACACCAATAACAGCTGTTCACAGAATCGCTACTCAAGAAGTGATTTTACAAGAACAAACAATTCCTGCAGGAAGTACGTTGATGCTTAATTTAAGATCTGCTATGACAGATCCTGATCACTACACTGAACCGGAAAGATTTTCCCTAACTCGACCAGCAAAAAGACACCTTGCCTTTGGTGCAGGTATCCATCAATGTATAGGAATGGGTATGGCCCGTGCAGAAGCCCGGGGTGCAATACAAACCTTGCTTACAAGGCTACCGGACCTTAAAAAATACATTTATACAAAACCAGAATACAATAAAGGCTCTGATCTGGTGATCATGTCTTCGTTAAAACTATCTAAAAAATCTTAGTGTCTTTTCAAAGACGAAAATCTGTGTAAATATTAATTCACATTTTTATTGTTTATTTTGGTTTTATTTCCGTCTACCACCTATATTTATATCCAGTAATAGTAAAAGCGCTTATATACCTTTTTCCCTAAGAAAAAATTAATGAATCTTCAAAAACTGGTTACAGTAATTATCCCTACTTATAACAGAGAAAAAAAACTTCCTGAGGCTATTGAAAGTGCATTAAATCAGTCCTATCAAAATATCCAAATAATAGTAGTAGATGACGGCTCAATTGATCAAACAGGAAAACTTGTTAAAGAAGAATATCCTGGGGTAGAATACTATTATAAAGAAAATGGCGGTCAGGCTTCAGCAAGAAACCTGGGATTAAAACATGCTAAAGGAGATATTATCGCATCTCTAGACTCTGATGACATCTGGTATACGGATTTCCTTAAAAATTGTGTTGAAAAACTGGAAACAGATAAACTTGACTTTGTTTTTGCCAACTGGGATCAGGATACAAAAGCTGGCGACAGCTGGGATTTCCTGAATAAGGATCCATTCTTAACTCCATATTTATATAAAGAAAAAGACGAATGGATCGATTTGAACTATGACGAAGTAAGGGAGCTGTATATTAAGTCCTGCCCTTCCCCTTCATCTTCATTAGTGATGAGAAAATCTTCCATTGTATCCGGATGGGATGAGGAAATGAACATCGGGGACGACTGGTGTTTGTATCTTGAAATGATATTGACCAAAGAATGCCGGGCCGCTTTTACGTTAACTAAATTATGGCATAAAAGGATCGACGAGATCAATGTTTATGATGGCAGAAAATGGAGTGAGGTGGTTGAATTCTTATACATTGCTGATGCAAAGGCAAAGCTTATTAAATTTGATAAGCTGCTCAGCCCGAAAGAAAGAAAAACCCTGGAACAAAGGTATATGATAGGGTTGGTTGAGTTTGCCAAACACAATTTAATCCGTGAACTTAACCTCAAATATTCGTTCATTTTGCTGATCAGGTCATTTGCTGTGAACATCCCCTTCACCCTAAAAGAAATTCCTAAGGTTTTTATCGCGGGCCTACAAAACAAAAATAAAAAACTAAAAAAGTTGTTGACGTAAAAGCTCTCCAAAAAATGTCTTATCCTTATATCTATGAGCCTTACAATACCATACGAAAATTTAAAAACGCTCAATAGACCATTTGAAGCTGCGTTTAAACAAAAATTTACCGATTTTCTGGACGCCGGCTGGTATATACTAGGAAAAGAGGTAACCAAATTTGAAGAAGAATTTGGCGACTATCATAACGAACAATACGTTGTTGGTGTAGCCAATGGACTGGATGCACTAATCCTTTCCTTAAAGGCCTGCGACTTTAAAGATGGGGATGAAATTATAGTTCCCTCTAATACTTACATTGCTACAATCTTATCTATTGTGCATTGCGGTTTGGTACCGGTCCTGGTTGAGCCCGATATCAACACTTATAACATCGATCCACAAAAAATTGAAGATGCCGTCACTGAACGAACAGTAGCCATAATGGTTGTCCATCTCTATGGCCAGTGCTGTGAAATGGATCCGATACTTTCGATCTGTAAAAACAAAAACCTGAAGCTAATAGAAGACTGTGCCCAGGCACATGGTGCTACTTATAAGGGAAAACTTGCGGGAACTTTCGGAGATTTTGGTGCATTTAGCTTCTATCCTACAAAGAATTTAGGCGCCTTAGGCGATGCAGGAGCATTAATCTGCAAGTCAGAGAAACATTACCAAAAACTGAGACAGCTGAGGAATTACGGTTCCGAAAAGAAATACCACAATGAAATTGTTGGCTATAATTCAAGATTAGATGAAATACAGGCCGCGTTTTTAAGGATAAAACTTCCTTACTTAAATGAGATCAATCTTCATAAGAAGAAACTGGCCGCCATTTATCTTTCAGAATTAAGTGATAATTTCATAAAGCCAGTAGTAAATAATGATTTTAGTAATGTTTATCATATATTTAACATCAGACATCCCGAGCGTGACAGGTTAAAGGCTTATTTGCTGGAAAATCGGATCGGAACAGAAATTCATTATCCTATTGCTCCGCATAAACAGAAAGCGCTAAAGTTTATGAACCATTTAAATTATCCGGTTTCTACAGAAATTCACAATACTACATTGAGTTTACCTTGTTCTTTTGCCCATACTGTTGAAGATATCCATTATGTTGTTGAAACTTTAAATAATTTTATTTTATAACCAATATTATATCACATATTCACCGATATAAACACTCGTACTCACCGCATCTCCTTCCATACTTACATAGTGCATCCATGCATGTATAGCATCTCCGGCAAAATCAGCAGGCAACTGTAAATCTACCTGTTCATCAGCCCGTTTTGCCACATCCTTAAATATCACAAACTTTTGCTTTGCATTATTGTACACCACCACAGTCGCTTTATCATTGGCTTGGCAAAAAACGGAGGCCGATGGGTTTTCCCACTTAATCTGCAGCACGCTGTCTATTAATACCAGTACCTGTTTAATCAGCGATATCAGCAACTCTCCCCTGCTCAGTATTACTTTTGCAAAATCTATGGCATAGTTTTCCCTGCTGTTACCTGTTACTGCTTCTTTCAGCAATAATGACACAGCTCCGTTCATAGGCGTTTTTGTGCCGGTGAAAATCTGGAAACCAATCCATATCAAGTCTCTCAGGGGTTTTAACCAGGCGTTTACCATTGCAAATACAAAGCGCTGGTTTAGCTGTTTTTCTGATGGCGCTTTCGTACTGGGTTCTGCCAGGCTTTTTAACACAGCTATGCCCCGCCAGGTGCTCCCCACCACGTTTCCAATTTTGCCCCTAACAGGCCCGGTTATTCCATTCTTATATCTTCCCATCTTCGTTTTTTTTAGTTGTTTTCAAATCACATTCGCCAATGTAGTACCCGTCTTTGTTTAATTCAGCCATCAGGTCAAGCAACAGCAAGGCATTTTTGTTGTCCGTTAATGTTTCAAACCCTTTTGTAGTATGGTAATGCTCATAGTTTTTATCTACCTCTTCATATACTTCTTCCTTATTCAGCATAAATTGCGTTACCCCATAAAACAAAATCAGCTCCATGCACCAGTAATAACTTAACACATTAACGTAAATACTATTATAGCTGCCATCACAATCCATTTCATAAGTATTGGCGTAATAAATGCTTCCAGCTGCTTCATTAAATTCATCGTTACATATTATTTCCATACTGTCAAGGTTGTTTACCATTAAATAGGTATCCTTATATCGGGATATTTTATCAACAGAGCTCATGATCAGCTTAACCAGCGGATCTTTTACCTGCCTTAACAGCTCAATTTCATCTGTTATACACACATATTCACTGGGTTCAGCAAGCCAGTATTCATCTTCTACCCTTACCAGCCCTTTTAAATCCTTTAACTCATCTCGCATAGCGAGTAAAAAGCCATGTCGCAATAGCTCCATGATCATAAAATTCATCAAATGAAAAATTGATCCTTTAATTATCTCTTCTTCGTTCATAATATAATTTTCTCTTTTTAAAGTAAATCAAGGGCGGTGCCGCGCACCGCCCCTTTAAATTAAAGCACTATAAACTCCCCTACATACACACTATCACTCACCTGTTTACCATCAGCACTCACAAAAAACAGATACACCTGCACCTCGTCACCACTATAACCTGGTACCGGAAGCACATAAGCTTGGGCCGATCTTGGTACAGCATTAACCTTTTTGGTATAATTCCCTTTTGTGGGATTAATGGCCAGTACAGTAAGCATATCCGTATCGTTGGTACTCTCCGGGTCCGAATCGTCAACCCAGCTAAAGTTCAGCTGGTTGGCAACTGTAACGTTCACCTCAGGATCATCGGCTACAGGCAAATTGCCTTCACTGATCATTACCTTGGTATAATCAATGGCATAGTTCAGGGCACTGGTACCCGTAACCGCATTCTTCAGGTGATAAGAAGTGGCGGCGTTCATCGGCGTAATGCCCTTGTTAAACAGCTTATAACCTATGTTCAGCAGTGGTTTAAGTGGCTTCAAAAAGCCGGTTACAAAGGCCATTTTGGCCTGCACATTTAACTGTGCTGTGCTGGGCACATAGTCCCCAAAATCTGGTAAACTTTTCAGGTAAAAAATTCCGTTCCAGCTAGATCCTACGGTTGTGCCAACCTTTCCTCTGAAGGGGCCGAGGATGCCCTTTTTGTACTTGCCCATGTCTTTAAATTTTATGGGTTCATTGACGTTTGCAACCTTTTTTAGCTGTGGTTAGCAACGATAGCATCAGCCCGGCATCGTGCCAGTTTTTTTAAAAGAAGTGCGGCAGTTTCGCTAGCATCCTATCTACCGCAGCGCGGAACTCCTTTGCCGTGCCCTGCCAGCTAAACTTCAGCTGCGCTTTAAACCAAAGCTCCAGTTTTACCACCTCCTGTACAAAACAACAGATTAACCTGCGTTCCAGGCCATCGGCACTCCGTAAAGTATAAGCATAGTTTTGTGCAGCTCCGGTATCCATGGCTGCGCTCAACAGTTTCATTTCGCCTGCAAAGTGCAATACTTCTATTAAGTTAAAGAGCTTACAGGGTTTGCCTGTACTTTTAAAAACCAGGCAAGCCTGCCGGTCTTTCATTTTGTAAATGTTAAGCAACAATTCATTATTGCCCATTATGTTTAAACGTTAATTTCAATTGAAGGCCCGGTTATGGGATCCAGACCTTCGCTTTTGGGGTATGGCCCTTCCCAAAAGCATTTTCTTCAGCTTCCTCTCACTCCGGTAATTCCAGCGCATACCTGGTCAGGTATTGCCCTGCCACTGCATACAAGCTGTTCCCCAATACCTTAAAACTGCTTATGGGTACCTCCTTATATTTGGGCAGGTAAAACGAATAACAGTATACCTGTTTCTCCAGATCGTACACATCTATTGCCGCACTTTTCCTGAACAGCGTCAAATCCTCACCTTTACCCATTAGTTTCGATTGCACAAACAAATATCTACCCTGGTTTGAACAGTTTGCATTTACCATCAGGCTGGGCGAAGCAAAAGTGAAAGATTTTTCGGAGCGCAGCTGGTCTACCTTAAACCGGGCCGAATCTATCGGGTCTATGGTCTTTATTTTCTTCACCAGGTTCAGGTTCGTGTCTATCAGCAAGATCTCGTTGCGGTAATGGTACACATAGGTCAGCATGTGCAGCTGCCGGTTATACCTCAGCATGCCATCCGTACAAAACAAACCATCTACCTGCTTTTCAAATATGCCGGTATTGCTCTTGCTTTCTCCCCGCACATTTACCTTGCGCAAACTATTCGCCCGGGTATCGGTGTCTATAAAGCGGAAAACCATCGTCTGTGTGCCCAAAGGCTGCAGCTGTGCAAAGTATGGCGCCTTTACCGCATACACCGATGCCTTCCAAATACCAGTACTGCCTTTCAGGATGCTGCGTTCCAAGCCATTGTACAGGTAAAAAGAACTGGAATCTACATAAGCCTTATAGCTGCCCTTTACTTTTACCTCCTGCCTGTTCAGCTCAAGGTTAATGCTTACCGTATCCTTTAACAAAGGGCCAACCTTTAGCAAATGGCCTATGGCCGTTCCGCTGGCCAGATAAACGGAACTTCCAGCCTCACCGGCAATGTAATAGGAATTGTATTTTATATCGATGGCCTTATGGCCTTTAACCACGCCAAGCAGGTTCCTTTTAAAGTTATAGGTAGCCGCACGCTGTTTAAGCGCATAGCGGATGGTCAGATACAGGACGGGTAAAGATGAAAGTACAGCAACAATGATCAGTAAGTAGTAGAATTTTTTCATAGGCTAATGGATTTTACATGTAAAAGCTTAATTTTGAGGGTAACTAACCCGCCAAACCATTGGTTCAGCGGGTACTTACAACATGTCAAACTAAATTGGGAGATCTAGTTTTGTCTGTACAGTGGAATGGTACAAAGGCCAGTCTCTGTATCCTGCAGGTAAGCATCGCCACCGGCCAGCAACTTGCAGGCATTGCCCGTGTAGTTTACATCACAGGTGCCAATTACATTGCCTGGGGTAGTACATTCACCCTGGTCGTTGTAAGGCGATCCCAGTAAAACAGTTGTTGTTGGTTTTGCCGTGGCAAATACAGTGCTTACGACACATACAGCCGCAATAACGAATGTGAAAAATTGTTTTTTCATTTTTTTTTGAATGATAAGATTAATGCCTACTCTGTTTCAATCAGGCTTTTCGGCTTCCACCTGTTCAACGCGCATTGAATATTTTTAACACACCTCGTCGTCATGCCTAAAGCGGTCGTCCTTAACACACCCCGTCATCCCGAGGGAAGCGCAGCGACGAGGGATCTCTTGAACTATGCCTAAACAAGAGATCTCTCCCCGCGGTTCGAGATGACGCGACGTACCAGCATCACGAAACCGGCGGTAAAACCCCAGCCACAACCCTAATATCCCCAACCCCACAAACCCTACATTAAACCACAAATGTTCCGACCATTGCATCTGTTCCAAAACACCACCACAATGGCAAACCGGCCGGTCACTGAACTTCAAAATCACTATGATGTACAAGCTAAACATGATCATCAAGCCATAGCTGGCCCAAAGGGCCGGCAATAAGGTCCGTTTAAACGCCAAACCTATAGCAATCAAAATCTCAACCGCAGGGATACACAAGGCAGCCAGCAAAGTAAAATCTGATAATATAGGCGATTGCCCCAGCTGCACCTTAAACTTCTGAAAGTCCCAAACTTTACTAAATGCTGCATATAAAAACAGCAGGATAAACAAGTACCTGATGATATCAATCCTCAACAGATACCAAAATCTTTTATTTAACTTCTTCATGAATCAATAACATTAAGCATAAAACAAAAATAGCCTCCCCGAAGGAAGGCTAAAAGTCGATTTAGACCTTGCAAAAAAGTTTGTTAGCCCTCAAAAGAAGACTATTTAGTCCTCCTCATCCGAACAAATCTTCCGGGCTGTTTTTAAACAAGTAGGCGACATCCCAATGAAACTACAGATCTCCTTACTGCTCAAGTTCACGATCTTCTATCAGCTCTATATACAATACCTCGTTTACCAACAATACTGCCGCAATTCCATATAAAGCGTATCTTTTCTTGCAGTAATTTTGGTTTAAATATATGATTTGTATATTTATTTCAGCATTACAATGAACATGCACTGCTATCATTTCGTTACTTATAAATCAACGCTTTTATGAAAAAAAACTTCTGTACTATTTTACTGCTCTTTAGTGTTCTCCAATTATTCGCCCAAAACCCTCAAAAACAAAACCTGGCGGGTCTCGCTACTATTACCTTCCCTCAAAAACCTATAACGTTAGATACATTGGGGCATAGTATGACCCAGTTTATCGATTCTGTAGCCATTTACTCTACGGTAACCAGAAAATTGGATGCTGATAAGCTGCTACAGGTCAATGGTAGCACATTGCCAGAATTTTATGACAATACCATCAATGGCTTTTTAGATGCTGCCCAGGGTAAGCTAATTAGTAAAAACCCATTTGAAATCGACGGATTAAAAGGAATAGAAATAGAATTCATTGCAAGCTCGAACCCCAACCTGCCCGATTTAAGATTTGCACGTTTTATACTTTTAGATAACACCCTGATTACGGTAAATTTTATGACTTTGTCAGAAAACAAGCTGGCTACACAAACAGCCAGAACGCAATTTTTAAACTCATTGACTATAACTGCCGACAAAACCAGCTTAACACAAGGGGTTGATCATCCAGCGGCATATGCCATTGGATCCATAATTGGGAAACTTGCTGCCTGGGCAATTATACTTGGCGTAATTGCAGGAGTTGTCCTGTTAATAAGAAGAATAACAACAAAGAAAAAGCGTACTAACAAGACAGAATTCTAGGGTAGCCAATTTATTCAAATTTAACTCGTATTGTATTTCTTGAAACAGCTTTATTTAGAAATCATCTTTTTTATTAAAGAAACCTGGCCGAGGTGATAGTAGCTGTGTTCAATAACACCTTCAATATTTCGTAAGTAGCTTCCATATTTTTCGTCAACAAATGGCTCGTCCAGCAAATTATCTGGCAATTGTTCAACCTGATTTGCAAATTTTTCAGAATTACTTAAAAAGTCATCCACCAGAATTTTCCAATCCATTTCAGATTGAATTTGCGGGACATCAAAACTATATTTATCACTAATTTCAAGCCTCCCACCATTAAAAACATGTAACAACCCCTTCAAATAATAATTAACATGAAAGGTTAAAGCTGCAATTGTATTTAGATTTCCAACTTTTTGAATTGCTTGCTCCCAATTTACACTTAAGATTTGTGCTTTAAAATTTGTGTTGGCAATCCAATATCCATTAAGGACACCTCACGAAGGCGGTTTGCAATAACTATGTTTCTTTTCATATGACAGAGGACAATTAGAAATATAATTTAAAATAAGATAAAATATTTTTTTTCCCAAATTCCCTTAACCGCCCGATTCAATACTTTCGTCTCCACACTATAGCCTATTTGGCGCCAAGCTATTTCCCACTATAATATTCAATAACTCTCTCCTGCTTCTTTGTATAAAAATCGCTCTTCGAAACCTTAGATATCCAGTTGTTGTGGCTGTCATACGTGTATGAAGTACTGTCTGTTGGAGAAGTAAAACCTTCCTTTTTATTAACATAGTAGCTCTCAACCTCATTTCCAAATGCATCATACTTGGTATAGAAATGAGTTCCGGCATCATCTTCAGATTTTTTATAATAATGGGCCTCAATCAGGAACTGATTTTTATCATAAACCTCATCATAATAACTGCTATTATCAAGAGAGGTGCTTCTTACAGTATTTTTAACCGGATCGTACTTTTTTGTAGTTCCCGTAATTTTACCTGATTCTTTTGTTATTTGCGATAGTATCTGTCCCTTTGCATTATAGGTTCGCACCGTTGTCGAATGTACCCCTTGCAATCCAGGAATTGTCAACCGGGTAGTAAAAGTATTTTTAGCCAAATCAGTGATGCAGCTCACTACATATTGCGGCAATTTACTCCCATTGCTATATGCTTTATAACTAACAACCCTTCCATTCTCATATCCATAAATATCCCGGGCAGCTTCGTCACCTTTGGCTCTATACTGTATCTTTTCGGTGATGTTTCCCGCCTCATTAAATTTATAAAGTATAGTCAATTCCAATTCGTTTTTTAATGAGTCTCCATTTTTTACGCTTTTATACCAGGTCAGTTTCAGTTGTTTTACTTTCCCTTGCAAACGCATGTCTTTGGATGAATTATTATATCTGGTATCAAGATACTGGCTTTTAAGAGATAATGATAAAAGCATAAAAATGGACCAGAGGTAAAGTCTGCTGAGCATTATATCATAGATTTAATCTGCAAGGTAGTAATTTACGTGTGTCTCCACAACCGCCAAACCCCTATCCATCATCACCTGCACACAATTATCTGGTAATTGTTCAACTTGATTTGCAAATTTTTCAGAATTACTTAAAAAGTCATATGCCAGAATTTACCACTCCATTTCAGGTTGAATTTGTGGGACATCAAAACTGGGGTATTTCTTTAAATGGAATAGAATCTGAAATTTTATTAGCAGAATTTTACTATATGCGACTTTATCAGCAGTGAACCTAAGATTTGTTTGTTTCAATGTAGAACCCAGTTATATTTTATTTCATGTTGCAAATTAATTGACAGATTAAAAGTATAACAAATGTATTCGCTTGAACACTATTTCAAGGGGTATTTTTAATTGAGCTGTGCTATTTTTAGTTATGATATTTTTAGCTCAATAGACTGTTAAATTTGAAAACTACAACATTTATTTCGTTTCCTAATGTAATATTCAGGGCTCTTTCATATCTTAGAATATATTTGTTTCAGGATAAGAATATCAATCAATACATAATTTACAAATTAGATGGCCGCTCAATTGTTTAAAAATCTCAGTAAAAATGAACTAGGTGAAAATATCGCCAATAAGTTTGAAGAGTATTTAACAAACCATTCAAATAAACAGATCTACTTAATTACATCCCCCTTAGGAGAAAAGTATAGTTATGATTATGAAGATAACTGTTTGGTCATATTAATCCCAAAACACAGAATAATCTTTTTGAATCTTGGAAATAACGATGAAAAATTTCAAGACTATTGTGATGACTTTATTGAAGATTTAAATTCGATTTCTGACAAATACAACTACAAAGAACATATAGGCCGACCAAGGGATTGGAAAAAGAACAATACTGTTCGAATTGAAAATTTTGACCTCAATAATATAGAAAGCGTTGTCGCCGAAAACTTTCTAGAAGATCTTAAATCACAAAGAATAAGCGACTTACTTATTTCATTATTAATCGGAAGTATTAACGACATTGAAAACATTGGATCTGAAGTCCCAGAAACGCTGCTCGAAAAAGTTAAGAAAAACATTGTTTTATTTGATGGTGAGCAAACCAGATTTATGTATCAGGATTTCGACAATAAAACAATCACTATTCAAGGGTTGTCAGGTACAGGAAAGACCGAACTTTTGTTACATAAACTAAAAGACTTGTATGTTAAAACAAGTACCTCAAAGATATTTTTCACCTGTCATAATATAGCCTTAGCGAATACATTACAAGAAAGAGTCCCTATTTTTTTCAACTTTATGAGAGTAGAGAAACAAATAGAATGGAATAAACGATTATGGGTTAATAGAGCATGGGGATCTAAAGGAGACCCCAATTCAGGCATATATAGTTATTTATGCTACTTTTACGACATACCCTTCTTAAGATTTAGTCCAACAAATGATTATAATAGAATATTCACTTTAGCATTAGATTACATTGAGAGTATTGACCCTAAAGATTTCGAATATGCTTTTGATTACCTATTGATTGATGAACGTCAAGATTTTCCAGATGTCTTTTTTCAGGTATGTGAAAAAGTAACCAAAGAAAATGTTTATATAGCGGGAGACATATTCCAAGACATTTTCGAGAACATTGATAAAAAAGTCTTACAAGTAGATGTCGTACTTAATAAATGCTATCGAACCGATCCTAGAACGCTAATGTTTGCTCACTCAGTAGGACTAGGCTTGTTTGAAGAAAAGAAATTAAATTGGTTTGACGACGACGAATGGAATGCATTCGGATATAATGTAAAAAGACTTGCTGACAAGGAAATACAGTTTACTAGAGAACCACTAAGAAGATTTGAAGATATTGACACAGACAAATTTGAAAGTGTTGAAATTATAAAATCTACTAAAAGCTCAAAGGTTATCAAAGCTATTGAAAGCATAATCCGAGAAGATGAAACAGTAAGCCCTAATGATATTGCAATAATTATTTTGGATGATGATAAACAAATCTATGAATACATTGATCATCTCTCTTTAATTATAAACAAAAGATTCGGCTGGAGAATAAACAGAGCACACGAAAGTAAGTCATTAATTGATAACACTTTATGTATCTCAAACTCAAACAATGTTAAAGGTTTAGAATTTCCATTTGTAATATGTATCACTGGAACAATTAAGCAAACGTACAGATATAGAAATATACTTTACACAATGCTAACCAGATCTTTTATTAAGTCCTTTTTGCTTGTAAACGAAAAAAATGATATCAAACATCTAGAGAAAGGATTAAAAATAATAAATCAAACTAAAGCAATAAAGACAACAGAACCTACCCCTAAAGAACAAAAAGAAATCAAAAACAACTTAGTTGGCTTCTTAAGCAGTTCACAGAAATCTTATAAGGAATTTCTAACTGAAATATTTGACAAGTTAGCCATTGAGGAAACAAAACGTAAAAATATCGAAGACGTTTTAGTTAATGCTAATATTGATAAATTTGATGAAGAACGTACCTCTGCATTTATAGTTTCTTTAAAGGAGTATTACTAGAATGAAAAAATTTGCATACGCTCTTAACGAAAGTACCTTAGACCTCTTTTTTCCCCACGAACGAATAAAAACTAAAGTACAGATTCTAACTATTTTACTAGAAGCCACCCGTTTCTTACTTTATAATGAACCTGATAGCTTGGTAAGTGATTCAAAATTGATACTGCATGTAAAAAAAATGAGCAGGCTTTTTTTTATCACAAAAAACAAATATTATTCAATAAATTTCCCATTTACTTTTATTATACATGACGACATAACGTTCATTAACTACAGAAGTATTATTGATTTAGATTCAAAAACTATCTCCGATTTAATGTCGATTTTGAAAGATGATAGATTCAATAGCTTAGTTTGTCTAGATTTTGCAGAACCAGTATTCGAACTAGAACCTGACTATAATGATAATCTTTGGATTCTCCTAAAAGATCTATTGATGATGGAAGATGGATATCTACGTTTTGATAAAGATACAGATGGGTATTTAAATGCTAAAGCCGATGGGAAGGAGCATACACACCCAGAAAATCATATAGATATTTTTTATTCGAATAACAACACTTTCAAAGTAGGACTAGAAAAGACTATAATTCATGAGACATTTTTAGATTACATAGATAGTCAGACAGATTGCATGTATCTCAAAAAATTTCGATAAATCTATAAGGGTTAATTGAAATGGGTTCAATTAACCTTTATCAAGCGGCATCACTTAACTTGTCTAAATATCCATATAGGCTTTTTGTCTTGTACTATGCTTTTTTGCTTTAATAAAAGCCTTAAT
Source organism: Pedobacter heparinus DSM 2366 (assembly GCF_000023825.1). Classification (NCBI taxonomy): domain Bacteria; kingdom Pseudomonadati; phylum Bacteroidota; class Sphingobacteriia; order Sphingobacteriales; family Sphingobacteriaceae; genus Pedobacter; species Pedobacter heparinus. Next base: position 2,311,673 of record NC_013061.1, on the reverse strand, counting down.
TGTAAATTTTAGTTGCCTCCATAATTGATACCTTAACTGAATTTTACTTTGATGGTGGTGAAATTGCCTTTAAAGTAATTAAGAATTTAAACGGGAATTATGTCACAGTAATTGAAAAACAATAAAAGGTCATGTCGTGCTAAAAAGGGTTATCTAATTCCCTAAACAGCCGCTTTATACGTGCGAAAAGGCTATTATCAGCTTTTGCTGGCGTATTTTCAAATTCTTCCTCTGATGGTTCAACATCATGTACTAAATCTTCTTCTTTAGCTGTTCGAGGTGTATCCTCGCTACTATCTTGGGCGGTTAGCTTTTGGTGAGCCGCATTTGCCGTTTCAAATATTTCGATTTCCCGTTCGGGCCTAGAATCAATGTAAGAAATTTCGGGAAATAGGCCGCTCGATAACCTGGAAGATTCTGACTGGAAATCATTCATGATGGATTTATAAAGTTTGATAGCTACGGCATGAGACCCTACATTTTCAAATGATTTGGCCAGCTGAAGCATATCCTCCCCAATTTCCTCCTTTTTTAATAAATTCGAGATTGAATTACTGATTTTTGCCTTGGCTGAGCAAAGATTAGCAATATCTTTGGCTTTCGCTCTTTTCGCTTCGAGCATATCAATGAGCTGCTGTAATTGCGTCCTTATTGCGGGATTAACCTTATAATGATCGAAGTCCGATAAATGAAACCCTGCATCCATCGCATTTTTAGCTAAAGCGTGGATTAAATTTGCCATTTCGTCTGCAATGATGGTCAAAATATTGACAAATGCGTCCAATTGTTCTTCAGTTGCAGACGGTTCATGTTTTTTATACAGTTTTACCCCCTCAAAAAATTCTTCCTGAAAGACATATTTGGAAAAAACAACATTATCCGCAGGGTGTCCTTTCAATATTTCAGAAAAGACCTTACCTATTTTAATTTCTTTTGAAGCCTCATCAACCTCTTTCGATGCATTGGGAATATTTTCTTTTTTTAGGTGTTTTTTATCGTAAAGTATGCGTATTTTATTAAAGAGGTCTGTTACCCTTTTTTCTTTTTTGTAGAGTTTTAATAGATAGAAAGCTGAAATGTTAAGTTGGTTCTCTGAAAAGGCATCAAAGTTTTTTTCGACAAAAGCCAATACGCTATCCTTAAATTTCTCGTGGTAGCGGCCTATTTTTAAAAAATAATCTAAGGCGCGGTCACTCTGTCTGCTATTATTAGCGAAGATCATATTTTCCAAATATGCGAAGTTTTGCGCCTGGTATTCAAATGCGACAATGGACGTGATCGCATGAAGGATCGTATCTTTTAGCGCTTTTTCAGTTTCACTAAATCCTTCTTCATATAGGTAAATATCAGTAACCCGATTTAAATCTCCGCTACCAGCGATCTGGGTCATCCAATCCACTGCATCAATGAGGTTAACCGGTTTACCTTGATCCCGCTTTAAAAATAATTCAGCAGCACTAATTATCTTTTGATGGATTTCATTATTGAGCAATTCTTTTTTCATAGCCTTAATTTAAATTTTGTAGTTGTTTTATTCAACGATTAGTATAATCCGGACAAGGTTTTCCTAAGTCAAATGCCTTAGCTTCCAAGATAGTGAGATAATATAAATAATCAATACTGACCCTGAGCTTTCAATGGGTTACGGTCCGTAAATTTCTCGCTTAAGACAGTATGCAATAAAAAATGAGACCCGGCTGGACATCCTATTTTGTGATTTGTAAAGGCAAGAAAACCAAAGAGAATAAAACTCGAAAAGCAACGACCTATGATAATTTCATTTTCCCATTAAATAAAGTCTGAGAGCAAATAGCATTAATTTCAATAATCTGAATCTAAATAAGTGATTTTTATCGTGCTATTTTTTTTTGCTTTAATAAAAGTCTTAATTGTAAATTTCAATTGCCTCCATAATTGATACTGTAACTGAAGTTAAAGTTAATGGGAGGTGAAACTTTGTAAGTTTATGTTACTTTTTTGTTACTATAATTTTGTAATTATTTGATTTTCAATGTATTTTTACATTCTGCATCGGAAAGTGAACTATCTGCCTTGAAATACTGGAAACTAGGCAAAAGTTTCTTTAGTGCATCGGCAATTGTTTTCACTTTGCTTGAGCCAGAACTTGGTAATTCTTCCAGGAGGAAATTAAACGGAATATTTTGTGAATGAGTATGCTCGCGTAACTTAGCACGCTTTTCCACGTTATTGAATGCCTCGCCATTTCCTTTAGAAGTATCAATACCATTAGCTTCACATTGAGCGATTAGTTGCTGCTCCGTTGCATCGATGTTAGAATCTGCAATAGTTAATTTGTTCTAGTCACTTAAAACGTAAAGTAACGACCGTCCCAATTCCATTTTACAATTATATTTTTGCTTGAACCTCGATTATAGCCAGCAAAGGTCGATTTTGGCCAAATTAGATTTTATATTTGTTAGTATTGTGGAGGTTTTGATATCAAACAAAACACCATTTAGAAGTAGCCTTTTTATAATCATCTTCATTTACAGTATCCAGATCACATGGTTCATTAACCATACTACATTGTGCACCTTATGGCATCGAGGAGCAGCATAAACCAAAATCCTTTATTCAATATCTTCTTGAATCAATAACATCTAGCTTTAAAACAAAAATAGCCTCCCCGAAGGAAGGCTAAAAGTCGATTTCGACCTTGCAAGAGGTTTGTTAGCCCTCAAAAGAAGACTATTTAGTCCTCCACATCCGAACAAATCTTACGGGCTGTTTTTAAACAAGTAGGCGATATCCCAATGAAACTACAAATCTCTTCATTGCTCAATCTCCATTCCCCGTCAACAAAAAACTCCGGAAACTTCTCCTTAAACACACAGTAGCGCTGTTTCTTATCCACCATCTGCAATATTTCTGTTTGCAAATCCTTACGTGCCATTTCGGCTGCCCTTATTTTCTCGGTCAGTTTATAGGCAACAGTATGTCCTTCATAAATATCGTCCATACAAAAATTGCTGATGCTTACCAGTTCACAATCTTCTATCAGCTCTATATACAATACCTCGTTTACCAGGCGTTCCCTAAAAGCTTCCAGTAAAACAACAATACTGCCGGCATTCCATATAAAGCGTATCTTTTCTTCGCCTGTTTGTGCATCAATGCTATACAGTTTAATCAGGTCTTTTCTAAGGTAATGGGCCTCGGTCATCAGCATATCAGGCTGCAATAGCATATAGCCTTTCCGTTTAAAATGAGGCCTTAAACTATTCATCAGTACTACAGACAGCTTACCCAGCAAAAGCGGGTTGTCCAATAAAGAGCGTAAGTAATCTACTACCTCCTGTTTCCAGGCTGTCATTTGAGCTTCGGTTAATTTAAATGGTCTTTTATTCATAATTTAATTAGAAAATTTAATCGTTTGTTGTTTATTTCCCCTTGTACAAACGTTCCCTTAAAATCTCCCGTCAATCATTTGAGTTAAGTGTTTTCCATAATCCTTGTTTTTTTAAATGAATAGATATTTATCAGTAATCTTTTTCCAGTTCGGTGATAAAGCCAACTACATCCATTACTATGGCGTAGTAAACCAGGTCTTCAGGGTCCTTTTCCGGTTCAACGGTAACCAGTATCGCAAAGGCCATTTCCATAGCCTTTACCAGGTCCCCGCTTTGCTGGTATTCCCTGGCCCGCCGCATCAGCACTGTGCTTACTTCTCTTATCCCTTCTTTTGCAATTTCATTTAAATCACCCCAGCGCTGCTGGTAAATGATCAGCCCTTTCAGCAGGTAAACTGTTTCCGCGTAACTAAAATCTAAAAAACGGAATATCATTTTGTGCAGCAAGATTCGGTCGTCCAGGGCATATTCACGCAGGGTAAGCAAATGACCTTTTTCCGGCAATTCTGCAAGTACCTTTTCCAAAGCAGCAATGTATGGCAGTATGTTCATTTATCGCGAAGGGATCAGGGCCAGTAAAATGTTTTTATCAATCATAATTTTTTGTCTACATTATCAATATTTTGATGAACCTCAACCTTAAAAAACCGGGAGTTGCTTACGCCCCCGGCTCCAATATAAACCCACCCGTTTATGAAAGGAGAGACGTTAATTTTATCTTTGTTCAAAACAAGCCAGCAATCTTTTCTGCAAGCCCATCACTTCTATATTGGTCAACCTCAGTTTCTCTTTCAGCTCCTCGTTCTCCTGGTGCAACATCGCTTCTTCTTCGTCCAGCAACCAGCAAACCTTTACCTTCAGTATAGTAGCAAGCAGTTTTAACCTGCCTAGTGTCAATTCCGTCTGCGCACATTCTATTTTCGAATAAGCCGGCACAGAAATGTCCAGCTGCGCTGCCATATCGCTTTGTGTCCAGCCCCGGTTTTTCCGTAAAGCCCTCAGCTTTTGGCTGATGTTGATATCGTACATGATCATCATTCATTTTTTTAAGAAGCCGAAACAGCACGCTCATTTACTGCTCCGGACATCTTCACCGTTTAACCAATAATTATTTTATCGTAAAAACATTAAATTCTTCTTTACCATCCCGGCTTTCAGCCATCCCTCAAAAAAGCTCACTTTCACATTTTCTATTGGCTTCCTTGTCACCTTAGCTTTCTGCCAGCACGTTTTCAATAAACAGCCCCAATTGGCTTGGCAATGCTCCTACGCTGATTTTATGGATGTTTGAAGAGCGATAATCCATAGGTCGTTAATTGTCTTACCAACAACTTTGGAATTTAGAGTTTCCTAAACCATGGTGACCGCAACACTCTCGAGTAATCGAGTCAATATTAGAAAGGGCAAACCCTGCGGAGGGAGATCTTTCATTGACATTTCCCGAAATAATCACAGCATTTGGATTTAGTGTATTCTGTAATCTTGATTTCACCTGTAGTAAATGCTCCCGGCTAAGCTTATCCTTGTATAACGGCAAAGCACTATTAATTTTATGCAGGAGAGTTTTCATGTGGCTCCTCACTATCGGACTCATATCAGACCTATAATTAAAATAAGGACCTTGTATTTTTTCCATGGGATCGGCACTTTTTGACAAATCCAACAATTCAATTAATCTTTCTGCATAAACCTTTTGTAAGTTCCTGCGATAATAATCGATAGGTAATTGATTTGGCAACTCCTTCCATATTCCTTGCATTAAGTCATTTAAAAGTTGATGAAACTCATATGCATTTTCAGGTTGTGCATCTTTATAAATAACTAGCCTTAAATAATTATCAGGAGATAATAACTGATTTAAAGCGGGAACTTGAAGAGCCAAAGGCAAATTGGGGCCTTGTCCGCCAACTTTTTTGAATATTTTGGCATCCATCAGCCATTTTGGGGTTTCAAACAATTGGTCCTGTAAAAAGCGGACAGCTTCTCTTTGTTTGTTCTTTGGAGTAAATTCAAGTAAATCACCATTTTCCTCTACGGGCTGTTTGTTCCAGGATAATAAGCCAATATTGTTTACCACATGAGAGATGTAACGTTTGTATTGAGCTACAACTTCCTTATACATTATATCTAAGTTTTTATAGCCCTCATTGGCCTCATTCGTCCATTGAATCAAATTAGGCACTATTCTTTTGAGATTTTTGATTCCATAATAACCGGCCTTCATGGCATTGTCACCCAAATCTTCACTTTGCCTTCTCGGATCTGAAACATTGATTGATTGTTCACCATACCAGTATCTTTTGTCCATTTTTAACTGCTTCACAATCCAATTGTTCATATGACTTTTTTCCTCTTCTCTGCTATTAAAGGTTGGAAACCATCTATAACCCCATTCAATAGCCCATTTGTCATAAATTCCAATGCGAGGAAAAATCCCTTTTTCAGAAATTCCGTCTTCAGGCTGTGCTACATAATTAAATCTGGCGTAATCCATAATTGAGGGTGTATGCCCATTTGCTTCTACCCATGCTTTATCACGTAACTTTTCAACCGGAACGGTTGATGACGACCCGAAGTTGTGTGTCAAACCTAAAGTGTGCCCAACCTCATGGCTGCTAACAAAGCGAATTAATTGCCCCATCAGTTCATCATCAAATTTCATTTTCCTGGCTTTGGGATCTACCGCGGCAGCCTGTATAAAATACCAGTTACGCAAAAGCTGCATCACATTATGGTACCAGTTAATATGGGTTTCTAATATTTCGCCCGTTCTAGGGTCATGTACATGTGGACCACTGGCATTCGATATTGCCGAAGGTTTATAAACAATTACATTGTATCTGGCGCTTTCTATACTCCAGGTACTGTCTTGTGCATTGGTAGGAGCTTCTTTAGCAACAATTGCATTTTTAAAGCCTGCGGCCTCGAAAGCAATATTCCAGTCATTTACACCTTGAATCAGATAGGGTACCCATTTTTTGGGGGTTGTCGGATCGATATAAAAAATGATCTGTCGAGTAGGTTCTACTAACTCACCTTTTAGATATTTCGCTTCATCTTCCTTTTTTGGTTCCAGCCTCCAGCGGGTGATCATTGTAGTTTGTGCCACACCTTGGGAGTTTCTATCAAAATCGATGTAGCCCGTGGAGAAATAACCAATTCGATCATCATAAAACCGTGGCAGCATAGGGTTTTGGGGCAGTCGAATGATCGAACTGTTGAGTTCATAGGTCGCATTGCCAATCCCTGTTGGAGGAATGCCAGGTGAAGCTGGTCCGGCAGCTTTACTATAAGTTTTTACAGTTTTGATCTCTAGGCTTTGAGGGAAAGCCTTTCCTGAGGAGATGTATGACTTGTCTGCTTGCAGACCACCTAACTTTAAGCCGCTCTTGGCACCAGAATTAAAGAACAATACTTCATTATCTCCATTTAAATAATCGGTTACATCAATTACCACAGCAGTGGAGTCTTTACTTAATGCTTTGATGTCAAATGCCGCAACGATAGGTTGCAAGCCTGAATTTCGCACCGAACGGTACATGCCGTTATCTGTACTATCAGTTGAACGCTCGGTGTATGAAACGCTTTTTATATATAGTTTATCATTCGGCCCTTTAGAAAAACGAACCACATTCTCATTGATTTGGTCGCCACTATAACCGCTATTTGCTTGGCTGGTTCCACTAGCCCCTTTTGATATTCTGTTTACCACCAATAAATCTGTCTCCAATAGCGAATTTGGAATCTCGAAGAAATATTTGTCTTGTACACGGTGAAAATTAATTAAACCATATGCACTCTTTGTATTTTTTGTAATAACCTGATCATATGGATTGAGTTTAGAAACAGGCGTTTTTTTAGTAGTGTCTGAAGTACTCTTTGTCGCGGTTGCTATTGAAGTAGTAACAGTCTTTTGCTTCTTTTTGAACACACTACACGATATTAGGAATACCGTACACGTGGCAAACGCCGCGATGAGTTTTGAATATCTCATTGATTATATATATATTATTGTTATTTAATAGGAATCGAAAACTGGATATCTAAAGGTGGCGTACACATGCCATCGGTACATGCCATATACTCAATCTTTCCAGATACGGTTGTGTTAGTGTTTATTAATTTGATCTTTTGCTGAAATATCACAGCCTCTTCAAAATAAAATATGTCAATTTTAAAGGTTTTATCATGCTGTCTTATGGGTTGTGGCTCCATCACTTTACCTGCAAGCGAATAATCTTTAGAAGGCTTAAAAGCAAAACTGGTCCTTAATGGTCCACCATTGGGTTGGTTCACGGAAAAAACATGCCACCCCTGTTCAATTACCCCTTTAATGTAAAGCATGGCTTCATTATTGCCTATTTTCTTTGCTACATAGCTCCATTTTACCGGACTATACATTTGTGATTTTGCCGTATGTACATAGAATAGCAAAGCAAGTATTGTTACAAGATTTTTCATATTACTTTCCGCTATTATCAGTAATTACTAAGAAGTTCAAGGATCGACTCGAAACTTTAATATCAAAGCCAATTTTATTTAACGCCCTGCGATAATCTTCCATGGATTTGATAGCAGCTGCCTCAGGAAGCTCCAACAAATCCAATATTGCAGTGCCCTCTAATCCTGTTTCATTAAACAAGATTGCTGGCTTACTGGATTTTTTATTTTCAAGAAATTCATTCCTCAAATATTGATTCTCAAAAATTTCCTGACAAATTAAACTAAGGCTGTAATTTTCATATCTTACATACTTTTTCCAATCTTTAACAGTATTTACTTTTTTCATAGTAGAATATAGATTGTCAGGGTTTCGGCTTTTAGAATTAACCGGCATGCTACCTGCTAATTGAACCAGTTCATAACAAGGAACAACTCGCTTCTCCAATCTTCCATAAGTACCATAAAGACTACTGAAATAACGGTTCAAATCTTCGAGCATATATTTTTTCTGTAGTTCTACGGGGACGTTAATTGGGAGGATCTGCTCATAACAAAACTTTGGCTTACGGTATATCGAATCATCAGAACCTCCATTCAGATATTTATGAAAATATGTGTAACGAAGTGTATCTTTAGGAAGTTCAAAATTAAATGGAATTACATACCCACGATGGGAAATCGCCTCATAAAGAATTTTTTTTTGTTGAGCTAAAAATATATCCTTGAATGGATGTGAATATAAATCCAAAACAAAAGTGTTTACAAAAGTATTTCTAATTGTACCCGCAGCAGAATCTAAGATGTTTAGGGCCCTATTAGGGTTTTGCGCCTGATATTCATTGTTAAAGCCAGTAAAAGTGGAGCTATACTTTACAGGTGTTGTTTTGAAGTCACCTAAAAGCTTCACATAGGGATATGAGGGATCAAAGTTTGGATTAAGTGAGTTATTGTTCAACTTATAAACTTCTTTGCCATCTAAAAAATCCCTGATTTTTTTTGAAGTATTATTTCTGGATGAACCAATTAATGTTATTTTACCATCCTTATCGATCCAAACCTGAGTAGTTACACCCATTACTGGTAAAAGCTTGAGTAGCTGCTCGGAAATTCCCTTAGTATCTTTTTGTATACAAGGAAGGTCTGGCATTTTTAAATCCTCACTATTTTTCTTAAAGTGCATAATGACATCATCAACCATTTCCCATGGATTGAATAAAAAAATCTGAATCTCATCTTTAAACTCCTTTTGCAGTTTCTCCATTTTAGGAAATGCAGCAATGCAATCAGAACAACCTTGACTCCAGAAGTCCAGTATAATCAATTTTCCTTTAAAATCTGAAAACCGTGTTTTTCCTGTTTTATTATTCCATACACTACCTAGTGAAATATCAGGCATTTTATCTCCAATTTTCAGTCCCTTACTTCTCCTGTTGTGAAAATCAGAGTCATTGATTTTTTTGGTCCATTCTTGAGCGTGGCTAACCAGTCCCGCACATAGCAAGTACATTAAGATTACTCTTTTCATTTGTTTTGATTTAAAATGTGTGTTATTTAGTTCATCGAGGATTTTGTGGTATTCCTGCTCTATTGATCACATCAAAAGGAATCAGTGCCACTCCTCTCGGATCATTAGGGGGCAGGGTATATTCAATTCCATTTATCTGTCTTTTTAATGTGATATTAGCCCCTTCCATATTAAGCCTCCTAACATCCATCCATCTTAATCCGCGGAACACCAATTCTTTCCTTCTTTCTGCTAAAACTAGGGATAATGGGTCAGTGACTGTACTAGGATCAATTGGACTCCATTTGGTTTTATCCATTCGTTTTGCCAAAAGGGTATTAATATCTTTAATAGCTAGAACTTTATTGTCTATTCTTGCGAAACACTCAGCTCTGATTAGAAGCATTTCCCCTGTTGTTGTTCCTGTAAACACTGAACCTGGAAACTGCGATCCCCCATAACTTCCTCTAAAAGCAAATGTTCCAGCATTAATGCCAGTATTCGGTCTGAAGAAAATCCTTTTTCGCAGGTCAATATCAGTATATAAGTTTAAAAGTGTCTCGCTAATTTTTGCATTAGTTTGACTCAAAATTATCTCACTTCGTGTCCGACTGAAATATATAACTTCATTATTGAAATTTACAATTGGGACACCCCCTGTAAGTCCATTAAAATCTAATAATGTTTGTGATTTTTGTAACACTAAGTTAGAATATTGTAATGCGTTATTATAATCTCGCATCATCAAATACACCCTTGCCAATGATGCGTAAGCAGCTGATTTTGTAGGTCTGGTTTGAATTATGCTACTCTCAGGGAGTAATTCCGCAGCTTTTTTTAAATCAGTTAGAATTTTATCATACGTTGTACCAATTGTAGCTCTGGTAGATTTAGCATTGGCATCTGAAGTGGTACGAAGAACTATTCCCAGATCGGATAACGTTGAGGCATCATAAGGTTTCGCAAAGACTTGCGCAAGGGTGAAAAATGCATTTGCACGATAAAATAATGCTGTACCATGTATTTGTTTATAGTTTATATCTTCATTTAATTGTGAGGAAGCTAGTTGATCCAACACTATATTTGAATAGTAGATCGGAAATTGATAAGGTAGATTCCAACTGAGTATGTTTGGTACAGCATCCGAAGCCCAAATGTGATTAGTTGCATCAGCGGAATTTAAGTTTTGCCAAGAACTAGAATTGACATAATAATCTCCTGCTAATATTTCCAACAAACCTGGATCATTAACCCATATACCACCTTGATCTAATAGAGCCTGAAAGTCCGATATTGTGGAGGGAATATGCATCGATATATCTGGTTTTTCTTCCAAGAATTTATTACAGGAACACAGTGTAGTACTGAAAATCAATGAAAAGAAGAATAATTTTTCAAATTTATGTTTCATAGCTTATCTCTTTATATTATAAATTAATTGAAGCACCAACAGTCCAAGTCTTTGGTGAAGGTGCTAACGTCGGATCTGACGATCCTCCGCTGAAGTCGGGATCTAATGAAGAATTGTTTTTCCTCCAAATAATCAAGTTTAGATTATTTGGGTAAAAGAAGAATTGTCCGCTTTTGAAAGGAAATTGAGAATTTCCTTTCCTAATCCAAGTATATCCAAACCTAATGTCTTGAAGTTTGATATTGTCTGCACGTAAAACGTTTATCTGAGCTGCACTATAAAAGGAGCTTCTTGAGAAAAGATTTGGAGGTACTGGATATATCACAGAAGGAATACTGGTGTTTTTTTCATCACCAGGCTTTTGCCATCTTTGATAATAATCAGCCATAAGCCTTGTTGCGCCTAATTCAACATCAGTATTATTAATTTCCAAGGCAGGTTTACGGAAATAATAGTTAAATCTGCCAGTAATGACGAAGGATAAACTAAAATTCTTATAACTAATCGTGTTTCCAATAGTGGTAGAATATAAGGGAATACTTGACCCATGATATACCTGATTTTGGATAGAATCACTAAATATTGCATCATAGTCTTTACTAATTGCACCATTTAGATAACCTTGAGGATCTCCAGTTAACGGATCTAACCCGGCCCATTTATAACTCGAGAAAGAAAAGGCTAGTTTTCCCTCTGAAGGATTTAAACTATAAGAGATAAAATCATTTGCCCTATACCCCCCTTGGTACACTTTAGTAACAATCGTTTTTGAATAACTAACACCGAAGCTACTAATCCAACTAAAAGGGCCTTGGACGTTCTTAGAATTCAATTGCACTTCAAAACCATTCCCTTTCATATCTGCGGAGTTGATCATAGCGGCATTTACCCCGACAGATGGATCCATTGGATAGTTAGCAAGCAGATCTGTAGATTTTTTCCAGAACATATCCATACTTCCATATAATCTGCCCTTCCACATTGTAAAATCAGCCCCTAAATTAAAGGTACTTACCTTTTCCCACCTTAAATCTGGATTGTTAATAGAATTGACTTGAGCATAGGTTAATCCAGTTAAAGATTGTGGTAAGGAAGCAAAAATCATTGTCATTCTACCTGCCTGGCTACCTGGGTTACCAGCGTAACCATAGGTCGTTCGGATTGCTAAATTCTGTAACCATAAACTACTAAAAAACTCTTCTTTAGATAACTGCCATTTACTACCAATCGACCAAAGAGGTTTCCATCGATTGTTAGTTTTCACACCAAACATATTTGATCCATCTCTCCGTGCACTACCGTACAAGTAATACTTATCTGCAAAATTGTAAGAGATATTGGCCAGCAAGGATATCACTCTGTTGGTGGATTGAGTATTTACTCCTTGTCCGTTTGGTATCTGCAATACATTTCCCAGAGAAGTTGCAAAAGTTAAGGGATATTGCGAATAGAAATCAACATTAGGTTTATAACTGCCATTTCGTGGATCGTAACCATAGATAAGATTGCTATCGCCATTACCCGTGGTTTCTGAAGCTTCTGTTGCAACCATAGCAGCGATATTATGCCTTCCGAAAAATTTATTGAAACTTAGAGAAGCTCTTCCATTACTTGTACTGGATTGGTCAGATGCAGCCCTTAAAATTGATCCAATTGGAACGGGATATTTTAAATTAGGGTCAACATTTGGATTCGGATTGAAGAATTTATTAACGAGGTCACGAGTAAAATAACTTTCTATCGAATTTTGGGCTTTTCTCAAATTAATTTGATGCAAGTATTGATAATTGATCGATGCCGTTAGCCAATCTGTGATTTTGTATGAAGTTCCAAGATTTATGTTGGTAAACTGATTTGTAGCAATATTATTAGTTAATTTTATTTCATCCAATGGACGAAATTGCCAATCCAATAATCCACTGTGGTTTATCGTGTCCAGGTATTTAGTTCTTATTTGATAAGGTACACTTAAAGCATTTCCATGAATGTCCGAAAGTTGCAAATAGGGATATCTAGCCCAAGACAAATCTGGTGGGACATGCTGAGTTTTGCTTTTACCATAGGCAACTTGAGTTTGAATTTCCCAGTTTTTCAATGGTTTAAAAATAACAGCGGTATTTAATGTATACTGTTGATTTCCTTTGCTGTTTTGAATATTTGACTTTGTTGTATTATATCCATACGAAAAGTTATATCCTATGGCGTTGGTGCCTCCATTTAAGGTAAGATGATGTTGTTGTCGTAAACCAGTTCGATAAATGTGTTTGTTTAATTCCTCTCTAATATCAATTCCCTTCAAAACTTCCAATTTCTGATCTAATTCATTTTGATTTATCTCACCTTTGCTATATTCATTTAACAATTCTACTACCGGTGATACAACAGGCCACGTATTTGTATTATTTAAATTGTCTGTATATAACCCTTTGCTAAACAATTCCTTTTCTAATTCAATAAAGTCATTTGTATTTATCTTTGGTGTGTAGTATAAATTTGGTCGATTTTCAATTGTAACATTTGAAGAGGCTGTTACTGAAACCGACGTGTTTAATTTTCCCTTCTTTGTAGTAATCACGATTACACCATTACCTGCACGGGCACCCCAAATTGAACTTGCTGCGGCATCTTTTAGTATCGTGATGTTTTCCACATCATTAGGGTTAATACTATTTAGGTCAAAGCGTGCATCCATAGGAAAATTGTCAACAACAATAAGAGGATTAGGGTTGCTGTTGATTGTATTGATTCCTCTAATTTGAATTGTGTTGTTGTAACCTGCTACATAAGTAAACTTCTTATTAAACAATATGCCAGGCAATGTTCCATCCAACCTCTCCAAAATCCCCATTCCTGCACGTCTATGAAATGCTGCACTATCCAATTGGCTATAAGAACCTACAAACCTTTCTTTGCTAATCTTCTGGTAACCAGTATTAATCCCTACCTCTTCCAACTGCACCAACCTCGCTTTTAAATTCAGTTCAATATTTTTATCATCCTTTACCGTATATTCAAAAGGCTCAATGGCTACACCTGTAAATACCAGTACATCACCTTTTTTCACGCCTTTTAAAACAAACTCACCGTTGGCATTGGTCCTTGTTCCGGTTTTGGCTCCCTTTACCATTATCGTAATCCCTTCCAGTGCTTCACCCCTTTCATTACGCACCATACCACGAATATCAGTATCAGCCCAGCGCTCAGCCAGGCGCTCCAGAAAGGAAGGCTCCTCTTTTTTTAATACAATATTGTTTTTAATAATCTGGTAGGTAAAAGGCAAGTCTTTAAGTACTGTTTTAATGGCTTCTTCAACAGAAACATTATTTAGTTTTAAGCTTACCTTTTGATCCTTAAGATCTTTTAAATCGTATAAAATCTCGTAACCACTTTGGTTGGTTATAGATTGTAAAACTTTTTCAATAGGCGTATGATTGGTGTTGAGCGTTATCTTCTGTCCAAATCCCCTGGCACTAACCTGTACCAGGGCAATAATTAATATGAAAATGGTTAGTTTCATTATTAATAATAGTTTAGGCGGTATACGCAAAGGCATACCTATGTTATCAGCAATAATTTGCATAACTTTACTTTGGTTGAGTTGATAATAAATTTGTTAGTCGATAAATTTTTTATGCCGGTCTTGAATCGGCAAAGGTTGGCTCAATCATTTGCCGGCAAGTGGTCGAAACACTTTCCGGCTTCTTTTTGAAGCTCCTTTTTGGTTTAGTTTCTCTGGTTCATTAAGGCGTTGCTGCTGTTCCTCCTATTGTTTAGTTAGCTGATCATATGATTTAATGAGGGTTGGTTAAATCCTCTGATGATGTCTTTTATTTTTTCACTATTATTTTTTTGTTTTCTATTGTAAACTTAAGCCCCGAAAATTTAAACAAACCGAGTGCTTCAGAAACATTTACATTACGGTTAATGCCCCCTGTAAATTTCTTATCCGGTATACCATCAGGGTAAACCACTTCTACATCATACCAGCGAGCCAGTTGTTTCATCACCTCTTGTAGCGGGGTTTCCCTGAACCGGAATTTGCCATTTTTCCAGGCTACGGCTTGTTCCGCATCTACTTCCTTTACACTAATACCGGTGCTACCCGTGACAAAGGCTTGTTGATTTGGTTTTATGATTACACTACCTGCTTCAGCTTCTTTCCCCGAAAGCCCGGGAGCAGCCACCTTTACACTTCCTTCAAGTAAAGTAGCTCTTGTGCTATTTTCATCGTCATAAGCACTAATGTTAAAATGTGTGCCCAATACCGTTGTTGTCAAATTTTTGGCAGTTACTACAAAGGGTTGATTTTTATTCCTAAATACTTCAAAGTAGGCTTCGCCACTCAGTTCAACTTTTCGTATGCCGCCACGCTCATTTAGCGGCGCAGTATAAGTTAAACTCGATGCGGCGTTTAGCCACACTTTACTGCCATCAGGCAAACGCACCTGATAAGTTCCACCCCTGGGGGTGGTAAGGGTAAGGCTTCGTCCAGCCCCGTCATCTCGACCGTATGGGAGAGATCTCTTGTCTGTGCTATTCAAGAGATTCCTCTCTTCGTTCGAAATGACCGGTGTGTTATCATTGTAGGTTAATTTTGAAGCATCAACAATTACCCCGGTTTTAACATCGCTTAGGAATGGTTTTACCATTGGCAAGGGTAAGGGTTGCGGTGTTTTTACCCGGGGCAATGTCGTTAGTATAGTTTGTAGCTCCTAACCCAGGTTCAGGATTACCTGGCGCTTTAAAAAAGAATACCCCAAACACAATGGCTGCTACCGCAGCGGCTACGCCGATGATACGAGACCAAAGTTTAATAGTTTTTGCTCGTGTACTATGTTGAGCCATCTGCATCCTTATCCTTTCTAGCTGGTCAATTCGCAGTTCATCTGCAACCTGCACCAGGTTCTTATTTTCATAACGCATATACCATGTTTCCAACATCGCATTTTCTTCAGGCGTTGAAATACCATCAAGGTATTTTTCTAATAAGTTGTTAATGTTGGATGTATTCATTTTTTAACAAGAATTTAATCTCCTTTTAATACATGACAAATAAGATGGGGGTATCAAGGTATCGGTAGATGGATAAAAATTAAAATATTTCACATCTATCTGATTTACAGGTAAATAATCTTAACAGGACTTTCCAATTTCCGAGACAGTGATTCGGAAATTGGATTATCAGAAATACGAGACAGTGTCTCGTATTTCTCGTAAGTAAGAAAAAACTTACGCATGAATTCCAGATGATCAACAATTAATTGGATCGGCTTAAAATATTTTGAACTGGAGTTCAAATAAACATTGAAAATCCGGTAGCCCCCAACCTTAATCTTAGCGTTTTTAGGCTCTTTTTAACCTGGGTTGCCACGGTAAGTTCTGATGTGCCCAGCTGCTCGGCAATTTCCTTATAGGTTAAACCTTCGTTACGGTGCAACAGGAAAACCTCTCGCATCCGCTCGGGCAGGGCGTCAATTTCAGCTTTAATGATTTCGGTGTATTCCTTTTCACGCAGTGCAAGGTCTGTTACATACTCCCCCCTTTCTATCACGGCTACAAGTGAGTTTAAATAATTTCCTTCCCGCTGCTTTTTATAAAAGTGGTTAAATATGCGGTTGCGCATTGCAGTATACAGGTAGTTAACCAGGCCAGTAGTTAAATAAATGGCAGCACGCTTATCCCACAGATCTATAAATAGCTCCTGCAAAATATCCTCTACATCATCCATATCCGTAAGTTTCCTTATCGCATGGTTTTGCAGTAATACTTTATACCGGTCATAAATCTCTAAATAGGCTTTCTGATCGTCCTGTTTTAATAGGCCAAACAATTCCTCATCAGAATATTTGCTGTAATCAGCCATTATTGAAAACCCTCTCAATTAAATTTACTAATAATACTGTAAACTTATACGAATTCCAACAAATAAACACACATGATTATTGACAATCAAGTAATTTGGTATAAAATGGTGGTTTAAACACTAAAAAAGCAATATAATTAACATAAATTTTATTTTTAGCGGTGGTTCATCTACAGTCTATAAATTTGAAAATGATAAGGAAGTTGGCAATAGCAAACTAGATACTATTCCTATTTATCGATCTGAAGTTGTCGGTCCAAATTCATTTGTCATGATGACCAAAGCCAAAATAGATGGTATAGTAAGAAGAAAACTTAAAAAAGTAAACTAGGATGGCAAGGAACTTGCCAGTTATTTACCTGAAAAACAAATAGATGGATACTTCTGTACTGATGGCAAAATAAGATATGATAAGGAATCAAATCTTTTGGTTTACATGTTTTACTACCGAGATCCTTTTATGCCAATCTAAATGGCTTATACCAGAGCAAAACTATTGATACGGTTACGCGTGCCCAGGTTCATTTAAGAAAAAGGAAAACACGTATTACGCATTCAACACCTCCAGGCATTGTAAATAAACGGTTTTATAATAATTTAGCTGTCTTTAAAATTCCTGAATCTTAAAGACAGCCGAATTAAATTACTTGCTGTTTTTCTCATTTAAAGATTTCCTGATAAAATCTGCTATAACGGGGCTGCTTTCGTTTTCTATTTTACTGATTAACCTACCGTTTTTATCTACAAGTAATATAAAGGGGAAGGAAGCTCTGTTAAAATGCTTCAAGAAAGGATGTTTCCAAGAAAGGTTACCAGCACTTAGATTTATATAGTCTCTTTCATTATAAAGATTGCTATTCATAGCAGAAATCCAATGCTCCCTTTTTTTGTCTACACTTACACTCAATACCTTAAATTTTGGGTTATGGACAAATTCTGGGTAGATTTCCTCCTTAAATCGCTTTGCATATGCAATACAGCCTTTACAACCATAAAAATAAAAGTCAATCATAAAAACTTTCCCTTTTAAATCAGCAAGACTGGTCGGTTTTCCCTCCTGATCAACAAATGTAAAGTCAGGAATTTGACTGCCCCTGAAAAATAGCAATTGTTCCTGAACTGGTTCTAGAAGTTCAGGTGATTTAATGACAGCTAATGCATCTCTTATACAGGAATCCTGGCTATCTGTATTTGTAATTCTATTGGTAAATACTGGCTCATACATTAGATAGCTAAGTAAAATATCTCTTAATCCGCTGTTTTTTACCGCTTTCACAGCATCATATAATTTATAATAAGGAAGGCTTTTCCCTTTATTTCTGAAGCCAGTTTCATACTTTATTTCTAACAACTTGTTGAACTTATAATCTTTGGAATACTTAACAAGAGGATCAGAAACTTCTTTTATTACAGAGTTTCTATTCAAAAAGTAAAAATCAGTTATCGTTTGTCTGAAGTTAGGAGAGTTACCTATCCGATATAAATAGTCAATCCAGGACGAAAAATAACCTGAACTGGAGAGTTCATATGATAAATAGTTAGTTATATTATTGCCAATCAAGCTTTTGTATTTCAATAAGGTGTCCTGTGATTGCCTATTTGCCCCTTTCACCTTTTCAAGTATAGAATTAAGATAGACCTTTAGTTCTGCCGACTTATAATAACCTTCCCTGCCTATTTTATCGTCTTTAGTTTTCGAGTCGGCTCCAAATTCTTTCTTGGCATCTTCGTTTAAAGATCTGGAGAGGTCTGTTTTAATTTTCCCTAAAAGTTCAACCACTTTATACTTTTCAGCTCCTTTTCCTGAAAATGTAAGCTTCATTTTTGGTATCGTTCCTTTTCCTGTATCAGCGGCTTTAGCATAAATGACTTTGAGCTGATCATTCGGTTCAGCGTAATAGGTGGCTGGTTTCGCCCTTTGCCTGGATTTATAATACATAAAATAAATTTCAAACCAGTAAACCGGTTGTATAAATGATGGCGAAAAACTGAAGCTTCCATCAACATTTGGTTTAATCTTCATTCTTTCACCAGACTGATTATTTACCAATGGTCCTTTTCTAAAAAATACCCAAACACTATCGGGTACATCAACTTCGGTTGACGGTAAAAAGTTAAAATCCGGGGGGAGAGTTTTTTTTTCCTGAGCATTTACTTTCATCATGACAATACATAACAACAGTAATGCATATTTAATTATCTTTCTCATTTTGTGATTTATATTTTAATTACAGTGGCTCTATTTGATATACTAGTAGCCTAGGTTTTGTCCTATGTTTTGATTTCTGGCCCTTTCATTCTCAGGAATAGGATATAAAACATCCGTGTCATTCCAGCTGCTACTTTTTATTGGTTCAAGTATTGCAGAAGCTCTATTTGTTCTTTTAAGGTCTAACCATCGATGTCCCCACTCTGAAAATAATTCAAAACGTCGTTGTTTTTCAATTTCAGTAAGACACTGTGCAGAAGTTAAATTTGCAAGAGGAATAATAAGGCCTGCTCTTTTTCTAATTAAATTGATATCAGCTAAGGCAAGATCAGCCTGTTGAAGATTAGCAAGAGCCTCTGCACGAATTAGATACATCTCGGCTAACCTTAACACCATTGAATACTCACTTATTATCCCATTCACAGTGGTCCGTATTTTATATTTAAATGGGTAGCTGTATGTTCCTGTAGAGTTGGAAAATTGACTTATCCATTTGGTTTTTCTGTTGTCCCCAGTTTCAAAAGCGGTAACAAAATCCGGTGAAAGCGCAACATTTGTTGGTGCTGTTGTTAAAATAAATAAAGCTCCCTCTTTTGTATTGCTTCCTGCGGTAGGCATTAATTGCCATATGGTTTCATTGCTGTTTTTTAAAAATACTTGATCTAAATTATCAACGATATTATAAATTGTTCTTTGATCAATTACTTCACCTGCCTTTTGGGCCGCGAGCCCCCATTTTTGGGTATAAAGATATGTTCTGGAAAGTAAAGCAGTTGCCGTCCATTTGTTAGGCCGCACTCTTTCTGTGGTAATATAACTGGAAGGAAGTAGATTTTCAGCGTCAATAAGGTCACTAATAATCTGTGTGTAGATGTCTTCTTTTGATGACCTACCCGCTTGTTGATTAATACTGTAATCAGTGATCAAGATCAAAGGGACATCACCAAACAGATTTACCAGATAGAAATAACAAAAAGCCCGTACAAACTTTGCTTCCCCCTCTAATTGGCTTTTAGTTTTTGCTGACACTCCCTGTGCAGATTTGAGCCCGTCTAGAACCGCATTAGCAGTATAGATGTATGCATAAGGTTCCTGCCATAAACGTGTTTCAATTGTAGTATTTGTTGTAGGCAAGTCATTCTTATAAAACACATCTAGAGACGAACTGTAACTTCTCAATTCATCTGCAGAAAGCCCACATAATACTGAAATTGAATTCTGATTCCCCGAAAAAGCTCCAGAAAGCCCCATCCTGTTATAAATGCCAGTAATTGCAGAGGTAGCAGTTGCGTCATTTGCAAACATCTCGTTTGGCGTAGCCGAATCTTTAGGAGGATCTATATCCAGGAAGCTCTTACAAGATGAATGGACTGATGTCACTATGACAATAAAAAGCAGAAGTTTATTATATATTGTTTTCATGATCATTTTAGTTAGAATGTTAGCTGCATACCAACCGTAAAAACCTGAAGCGTTGGTAAGTTATTTATACTTGATGTTTCAGGATCTAAACCCTTGTACGGTGTGATTGTAAATAGATTTTGCCCCTGAAAAAAAACTTTAGCACTGTTCAATTTTATTTTTTGAATTAGTTTTTCTGACAAGTTATAAGACAGGGAAATGTTTTTTAATCTGATAAATGACGCGTTATCAATAGCATAACTTCCTCTTGAAGTTGCATCCAGCTGACTGTTACTGGCGGCTGTAAGTGTGCTGTATTTTTGATAAGGAGCAGGATCATCCTGGGTTCTCCATCTGTTAAGTACAAAATCAGGTTGGTTTCGTGTAGGAATGCCTGTTGCAAAGCTACCAGCAGTTGAAAAGCCATTTAAATACCCAGCTCCGGCTTGTTTTACAAATTGACACAGGACATCCAAGGCAAAACCTTTATATGTAAATGAATTTTGCAGCCCTCCATAATATTTCCTGCCAGTAAAAGTGACAACATAACGATCTTTAATGTCTATAAGACCATTTTTGTCAAAATCTTCAGCAGCATATAATCCGGTTTGGGCATTCACACTGGTTTTATACAACTTTTGAATGGCAAGGGGCTCACCGATCACATATTGATTAGCATACGTGCTTTTTTCTAGGTTAGGAAACTCGATTAATTTGTTTTTTGGTATCGTAAAATTAAAAGATGTAGACCACTGAAATGATTTGGTCGATATATTTTTTGTCATGAATTCAAATTCCCAACCCGTATTCCCGATTGTAGCGTCCAGATTGTCGGTTATACCAGAAAACCCTGTTATGTATGGAAGTTGAACTGAAACCAGTTGATTTGAAGATCGGTTTGAATAGTATGATAGGGATAAATTAATCCTATTATTTAAAAGACCAACGTCAAATGCAGCTTCAGCTTTTTTATTAACTTCCCATGCATAATCAGGATTTGCAATATTTCCTGGGAACATAGTTGTAACTCCCTGATAACTACCCGAAAGAGGTTTCCATAATTCCAAATAACCATAAGCTGATATTTGATCATTTCCTGTAATACCAAAACTCCCCCGAAGTTTAGCAAAACTTACAAAGGGAAGATGCTCCTTAATAAAATCCTCCTCACTAACGATCCAGGCTATCCCTGCTGCACCGAAATTTGCAAAACGATTGTTAGACCCAAAACGGCTGCTGCCATCTCTACGTCCAGTCAAATTAATGATATACTTATCCTTCAAGTTGTAGTTAATACGGCCAAACAATGCCATATACCGGTATTTGGAATAGGAAGCACTTGCACTATAAACAGATGCAGCCGCTATATTCCGCATTAAAACATCGCTGTTGTAACCAGATCCTTCTACAATTTGCCCGTCTAGTACACCCTGTTGAAATGTAACACCCAAAAGTGCATTGAATTTACCATTACCAATTTTTCTTGTATAATCAACCTGAGATTCAAATGTCCAATTATTTGTCGAGTTGTTGCTAAATTTTGAAATTCGCTGTTCAGGCCCGGGACTATTAGCGGGATTATAAGTAGATAATGGCTGACTGTTAAACTCTTTCCTATCCATAATTGTATACCCAAAACGAGCTTTTAATTTTAAATCAGGAATTATTTTGTAATTCAGCGCTGCGCTGGCAATAAGATTGTTGGTTTTTGCTTCATATGGCTTTTGAAGCTGTGCCAATGGATTCGACCCCATTGTGTTATCTCCCCAATTTATAATTCCTTCATCAGTTAATAAGGAAGGGTAATGTGGTGGCAATCTGATAAAAGGAGTAAGATCATTAAGAAAAAGATTACTATTTATCTGGCTATAATTTACATCGAAAGATGAATCGAACTTTTGATTGTCCGAAGTATATTGTAAGCTAAAATTACCTGAACTTCTCTTATAGGTTTGGTCACCGGGATACACAGTTCCTTCACTGTAAAAATTACCACCAATTAAATAAGTAATATTACCTGCTCCTCCTGAAAGTGAGGCCAATATGTTTGTTGTAGGAGCTGAACCGCCAATCAACTCATCTTGCCAGTCTGTGTACCTATTTTGATCCCAGGTACCATTGATATCATAATCTGTAGTAGAAATTGCCAGGTTATCATTCCCTTTTGCTTCTTTACGCATTTCTATATACTGCTGCGTATTCATAAGTTTCAATTTTCTTCCAACTTTGGATATACCTTGATTAGCAGAAAAAGATACACTTGATTTTCCTGCTTTTCCTCTTTTCGTGGTGATCAGAATTACACCATTAGCACCTCTGGAACCATAAATAGCTGTGGCATCAGCATCTTTCAGCACTTCAATGTTTTCGATATCTGCAGGGTTGATATTGGCCAAAGGACTTGCATTTGGTGTTATTACCCCAACAGGTGGTGCTAAACTTGTTGCAGTGAATGGAACGCCATCTATGATGTAAAAGGGCTCATTTCCTTGAGTTAAGCTATTTTGGCCCCTGATTCTAACAGAAAAACCGCCCCCTGGAACACCTGTGTTTTGTATAACCTGTAAGCCTGGTACAGTAGCCTGCATAACCTGTAACACATTGTTTATAGGTTGCTTTTCAATTTCCTTTGATGAAATTCTGGAAATAGATCCAGTCCTTTCTTTATCTGTAACAGTATAGTACCCAGCATTGATTTCCACCTCTTCTAATTTATCGGTACTCGGTGTTAATTTGATAATGGAGATATTTTCAGCAGCCTTTATTTCCCGCGTCTCATATCCTAAAAAAGAGATAGTCAGGGTAGCATCCTCGGCAACTTTTTTTAGCAGAAACTCTCCATTAGAATTGGTGGAGGTAGTGGACAAGCCGTCTTTTATTTTTATAACCGCCCCCACTAGGGGCTGATTGTTTTCATCTACCACCCGACCACGTACGTCAATTCTGGTAAAAAAATCAATAACCTTGTCGAGAAGTAAGGCCTTGCGTTTTTTTATAATAACGGTCTTATTCCCCAGTTCATATTCCAGAAGCTGTCCTTTTAAGCACCTGTCAAGCACTGTTTTCAGGGGCTCATTGTTCGCTGTTATACTAATTTTTTCAGTATCGTTTAATGTACGATCGCTATATAATATATCATAACCGGTTTGGGCGGTTATACTTTTGAAAACCTCCTTGATCGGAACATTTTTTTTGTCCAGGCTGATCTGGGCCTTACCGGCGGCACTTACGTGGACTAGGGTTATTGCGATGATGAACGTGGTAAATTTCATGATCCGCAGGATTTGAATCAGATAGCGGTCACTTGGGCCGCATCCAATTTGGTTATAAAAATTCATTACCTTTGGTTTTTAGTTTGGGTTTAGAAATTGCTTGTCGTAATACATTTAAGTAAGGGCATAATCCAAACGATTTGCCAGGGGTAGGTCGAAGCACTCCTGGCTATTTTTTGAATTCCCTTTTTTGAGTAGAGTTATTCGGTCACAGATATCCTCCTTCCTGTGATTTTAAATTTCACTTCATTTGTTTTCTGCATTTGTTCCAAAAGGGTCGAAATGTTATCAAACCTGCTTATACTTCCGGAAAATGTATGCGCTGCTATATTATCAGCTACACTGATATCAACATCGTACCAGCGAGATACCTTACGCATAATCGAACTTAACGACTCGCGGTTAAAGATAAACTTGCCATTTTTCCAGGCTACGGCTTGTTCCGGATCTACTTCCTTTACACTAATACCGGTGCTACCCGTGACAAAGGCTTGTTGATTTGGTTTTATAATTACACTACCTGTTTCACCTTCTTTCCCCGAAGGCCCGGGAGCAGCCACCTTTACACTTCCTTCTAACAAAGTAGCTCTTGTGCTATTTTCATCGTCATAAGCACTAATGTTAAAATGTGTGCCCAATACCGTTGTTGTCAAATTTTTGGACTTTACTACAAAGGGTTGATTTTTATTCCTAAATACTTCAAAGTAGGCTTCGCCACTAAGTTCAACTTTTCGTATGCCGCCACGCTCATTTAGCGGCGCAGTATAAGTTAAACTCGATGCGGCGTTTAGCCACACTTTACTGCCATCAGGCAAACGCACCTGATAAGTTCCACCCCTGGGGGTGGTAAGGGTAAGGCTTCGTCCAGCCCCGTCATCTCGACCGTATGGGAGAGATCTCTTGTCTGTGCTATTCAAGAGATTCCTCTCTTCGTTCGAAATGACGGGTGTGTTATCATTGTAGGTTAATTTTGAAGCATCAACAATTACCCCGGTTTTAACATCGCTTAGGACTATGGTTTTACCATTTGCAAGGGTAAGGGTTGCGGTGTTTTTACCCGGGGCAATGTCGTTTGCATAGTTTGCAGAGCCAGAACCAGGTTCAGGATTACCTGGCGCTTTAAAAAAGAATACCCCAAAAACAATGGCTGCTACCGCAGCGGCTACGCCGATGATACGAGACCAAAGTTTTATCTGGCTTTTTCTTGCATGACCGTGCAACTGATTATAAATCTCCTCCTGGGTTTCAGTAAGCATCTCTTTCCTTTGTTGCGCATTCAGTTCTGCCCATGATGGATATTTTAGCTGATAGGCATTATAGTAAGCATTGTACAATGCGATTTCCTTTTCTGAAGCTGTGCCATCTGCTACTTTTCCTGCAATCTCAATATACTTATCTTCCTCCATCATCAATTGAATTTTGGCTTTATACCTGTAAGGCACAAAAAATAAACGTACCCCCCAGGTTGTGTTAAAATAATTTTAAAATAATATGAAGCTGTTGTTATAGAAAGAAAAACATTAGTGCACTGCCGGGGCCAAGTTTCTCTTTTATTTTTTTTAGGGCTATAGTCATCTGGTTTTCCACGGTCTTTTCGCTAATGCCCATTTGTAATGCAATTTCCTTATTACTCAGTTGTTGATAGCGGCTTAACCTGAATATTTCGCCATACCTGCCAGGAAGCTGATCTGCTAAACTTTTTATGAAATCTGATAATTGGCGAACCTCTATGGCATTTTCTTCATCATCGCTGCTAAGCTCTACCGTTGATAGTTCCATAAAAAATCCTTTACCGATCTTATTGTCGCGAATGTAGTTGGCGGTTTTAAATTTTACCGCAGTTAACAGATAGGCCCTGCAGTTAGAGATATTCAAATGTAACCTGTTTTGCCAAAGCCAAATAAATATATCCTGTATAACGTCTCGGCAGCTGTCCCGGTCACGGAGTATGTTATACGCCGATCCATATAAAGCATCGGCATGCCGGTGATATATTTCGTTAAAGGCAGAGTAATCTTCCGCTTTTATCAAAACAAGCAGTTCCTGGTCAGTGTAAGTACTGTAATCACCCATTCCCTTAGTATTTTTCCCTATTAAAATTACTGAATATTTTCTGCAATTGTATAGATAAATTCATATTACCTGGTTAAAATTTAGAAGATTTATTTTAATAGTGTATGGTTAACACTCAGGTATTTAATCCTAAAAACAGGTTTTGAGTTGCATCAAATCCTGTTTTTAAAAGAAAATAAATTTCATCAGGAAATAGATTTATAACCTAGGCACATGTATTGCACAAAGCCTGCAGATGGCTTCGGAGATGGGGTACTTTTTTCCGAAGCCATCTGCAGGTAATCTGCTTTCTGTATGCTTTCTGCCCAAGGTAGTGGGATTTGTGAAACTGGTTTTTGGACAATCTTTTTATCTATAATGGAAACTTTATATTAAAGTGTATATTTATAAAAGGGAATTTATCAATTAACATAACCATGAAAATTTCAATAGGAAATATTTAATTTCACATGAAGAAACATTTTGAGATTTTAGATGGCCTCAGAGGATTAGCTGCTATCATCGTTACTATCTATCATCTTTTAGAAGGCATAGCTGGCACTTATGATGTTAATCCCTTTCATCATGCCTACCTGGCTGTCGATTTCTTTTTTTTGCTCTCTGGTTTTGTAATAGGGCATGCATATGATAGCAGATGGGATACGATGACAATTTCGCAGTTCCTTATGATCAGACTACAAAGGTTACATCCGTTGGTTGTACTGGGAACAGTTATCGGCGCTTTGACCTATATATATGATCCTTTTGTAGGGAACAATCAGCAGGTTGGTACTGTTGCAATTGCTGTAGCATTTATACTTGGAATTCTGCTGGTGCCGGCTCCTACGTTACCAAATCGGTGGCATGAAACCCACTCTCTAAATGGGCCAGCCTGGTCTTTGTTTCAGGAATATCTGATTAATATATGCTATGCTTTTTGGGGTAGAAAAATGAAAATCAAAACATTGGTAGTATTTGTTGCCGGATCGGCCATTGCTTTAACTATTACTGCTGTTCATTACGGAGATCTTCAGGGCGGTTGGTCATGGCAAAATATCTGGGTGGGACCAGTGAGGGTGACCTTTCCTTTTTTTGCAGGTTTGTTAATTTATCGCCTGAATTTATTGGTCAATATTAAATTTCCTTTCCTATTAACATCTTTACTTTTGCTTGTTGTATTTGTCGTACCTCATATTCCTCGTTTTAGAACTAATGGGCTGTTTGATGCGGCCTGTGTAATCCTGGTATTTCCTTTAATTATTTCAATTGGCGCAGGTAGCCATGTTAAAGGGAAGCTCGCTGCCACATGTCTTTTTATGGGCCAGATATCTTATCCGCTCTACCTACTTCATTACCCGTTTGTCCACCTTTATATTCATTGGGTTACAGATAAAAAACCAGGTAGCACAATGGCGGCACTTGTTGCCTGCATTTTAATACTTAGCCTGATAGTAGGGTCATGGATAATCCTTAAAGTTTATGATATTCCGGTAAGAAAAAAGCTGGCTTATTTTTTAAAAAGGCCATAGAGTTTTCTGTCTGCTTTCTGCCTAGGGGATTTGCCCGGGTATTTAGCAGCAGGGGTTTATTTTATTTCTCGTTAACCAATCCAAGACGATTTTTTACTCTTGATAATAAATCATAATCTATTATCTTCCGTTTTACAGTACCAAGTTCTCTGGATATAAGATTTGAAATTTTATAGGATAGACTATTATCAATTGATAAATATTTCAGCCGCCCGTATTCAACAAAATTTTCCTTTTTTGCGTTATATTTTTCTATAACACTCATCCACTCTTCATGCGGGTTTACACCGATTTTAACATACAACTCTCCACCACCTACCGGAAGGGTATGTTTCATGATTACGGAGTCGAAAATTATCATTTTATTTTTTTTATAGTTTAGAAGTTTTGACCACACTGCATCTAAACCCCAACTAGAACGGTTCTCTACAAAAGTTGGCAATACCAATTTTAATGTCTCTGCATTAAAAACTGGTGCCATTACTTCAATTTGCCCCACAAATCTTAAAAATGACCTGCTATCTTGTTTAAAAATTGGCCAGCTACAAAAAGAATCTGCAGATAATGCAGCACAACTAATATTGGAATTAAATGCTCTACTTAAATCGAAAAGCTGATTTATTGAATTTGTATCAATAAGTATATCATCGTCCAAAAAATAAAAATAATCATATTGATTTATCCAATCTGGTTTTAAAACTGTCAAGAGCTCATGTATCATTGCATATTTAAAACCCTTTAAATGAAAAAAATAATCTACATCTTCTGCTATGTTTGGATTATTGATTTGATCATGATAAAAAAGTAAGCAAATATCAAAATTACGGTTCTCACTATTCTTAAGCCAGGAATCTTTATATAAGTATGATTTATTTCCACACGGCGCTATGATAATATTTTTTTTGTTCATAAAACAATTAAATATGATAAACTAAGGTACGATTCTGGAATCTATTTCTTGTATAACTCATCAATTTCCTCCGGAGGATAAAGCACAAATGAATAAGGGTTAGGTACCGGACTTTTGTATGAGTTAAACAGGCCCAGGTAGTTAACAATCTTACTTTCGTCCGTTTTGTTGATAAAAAAATCACTCGATAGCAAATAATACTTGATCAGATCTCGTATACTATCAGATTTTTCCCAGTTAGATTTTGAATAATACAAGATTTTCCACTTTAGCGTAGTCACCGTATCGTTGCTAATGGATTTGAAATAATCTTCTATAAATGCATCAAAGCCTTTAGGTTCGAGTTTTAAATAAAACAATTCCCTTTTCAGAATGAGAGCCGCGTATTTTTTAAGATCAGACCCAAGGATGTAAAGTGACGAGGGTATGAGACATAAACCTACCCCAACCCCTGCTAATATTATAAATTTTCGTCTTTCCATGTTAAAATACTTTGTCGGCAGCAAATAAGGATAGGGCACATAAGGTGAGCGTGGGGTTTGAGGGGCCATAGGTGGTAAAAGCTCCTGCACCTAAAACAAATAGGTTCCGGTATTGATGATGGATCAGGTGTTTGTCTACTACCCCATTGTTTTTATCATTGCTCATCCGTGTCCCTCCAATGATATGTCCTTCATTGGGTTCTGTATCCTGGTAAATAATCTTCTCAACCGGTAGGCACGACAATACGCCGGGCAATTTCAATTTCATATTTTCTATACCTTTTAAAGCGTATTCGGACCTTTCTTTAAAATGAACTTCTGGTTTCAGTTTATTTGAGGTAATGGCTACATGATTGCTGTTTATGGGCAGATCTTCAAATACCATCCTGAAACTGGCTACATTTAAATATTTCCCTCTTTCTACTCTAATGTAATAGGGTGCGTTGTTTACCTCTATTAAACATGCTGCGAAGTCCTTTCTATGGTCCCCGTCGTATAACATATATCCGTTTGCGTTTACCCAGCTGCTTCCCCCAACATTTTTCAGGTCATCCAGATAAATTTGCACCTGCATGCCCAGCTGCTCCCCAATACCCCGGCCAGTTAAAGGGTTTTTGTCGCCTGCATTTAACAAAATATTAGAATTAAAAAATGGGTTGGCACCAAGCACTATCACCTCTCCAGAGGCAGACAGCTCTTTTCCGTCATGCTGAAAAAGTACATTTTTCACCATATCATTAACAGTTTCCAGGCTGTAAACATCACAACCGTATATAATCTCTATGCGTTTATCTTCATACACCCCCATATTTCCATTTTCTATGGTAAACTTGGCATTTACCGGGCAGGTATGGCAGGTGCTATAGGCCAGGCAACCGTTTCTATGAGCCAATTGCCGGCTTGCCCTGGCGGTGGGTTGGCTGATGTACTGGTTCCCATATTTATGATGTAATATTTTATCAACCAGGCTAAAGGTATGTGGAGGCAGCGGATACTTCCCTTTTCGGGGAAATGGGGTATTTTCTGGTCCGGATACAATCATCAGCTCTTCTGCCTCATAATAGTAGGGATCCAGCTCATTGTAACTTACCGGCCAGTCTTGCCCAACTCCGTATAAACTTTTTAGCTTAAAATCATTGGGCATAAACCGGGGCGTGCAGCCCCACCAGCAATTGGACGACCCCCCATGTGCCGTGGTAAACTGCCATACTTTTTTATCATTGAGGTTGACGATATTCTCCTGCCATGGCGAGGCATATTTTTGATAAGCTGATGGCAGTCCTTTTTCTACTTTGAGGCGTTCTGAATGAGGATAAAAATGACCTTTTTCTAAAACAAGTACCTTTTTGTTTTTGGAACCGGGTTTAGAAAGGTACTTTTTTAAAAAAAAACTCGAAGCAAATCCTGTACCTACTACAATTAAATCATATTGACTATATTTCATTCAACATTTAAGGTTAATGGCTAATAATTATAATTATTTGCATTTTGCAAGAACCAATGTAGCCATGGGATATCCACAAACATCAGAATACAAAGCAAGATGGTAAATAATACCAGGTACAGCATGAACCATTTTCTGGTATATAATTTTTCTGAGCCCTGGACCGGTGAATCATTGAGCAATCCGATCCTGAGATACCAGGAAAACAACAAAGCAAAGAATGGAAAGCTAACCAGTAACTCTATCCTGTCTTTAATCAAAAATATCCCTAAAAAAAATGCTGAGGTAATGGCATAAAAAAACATGGAGACCAGCAAGCTGTTTTCTGTATAAAATTTAAACGACCGGCGGTATTGTCCGGCAATTTCCGGATCTCCGATGAGCCTGTATTCTGCAAATCTTTTGGTGGCCATTAAAAATGCTCCTCCCATCCAGTAGGCAATGATAATACTTACCGGAGGGAAGGTATTGATCCAATCCAGATCCCATTTGGTATTAGGTACACCAAGGGATGGTGTAAAGATAAACCAGCCTGCTGCAAAACGGATGGGGTTATTAACAGATTCACTTAAAACATCTAAAAACACCCGGTCTTTGCTCCGAAATGGTTTAACGTTATAAATACCTCCCATAAACAAGAGGAAGCCAGCCATAAGCAGGAACTTAAGGGAAACAAGATAGGCCAGTGTTAGTCCGATTGTTGCTAACCCTACATATTCTGTGTACAAAATAACAGGATTAATCACTGTAACAACAGATGATCTTTTCTTCTTTAAGGGATGGTATTTATCAAATCCCTTATCCAGATATTCGTTGATGACGTAATTGGCAGAAGCGACCAGGCAGATGCTGATAATTCCTAAAACAATTTTGGATACTAAAAATGAAGTGAAGGGTGTTTTAAAAATGGAAAGTGCAAACAACATCCCAGGTACCATGAAAACATTTTTCACCCAGTTATCTGGCCTTGCTATTGCAATGTACTCATATAATTTAGCAGGTTTAAGGATATTGTTGTTGCTAACGGAAGCTTCAAATATTGTTTTATCACTCATCAATTTTTGTTTTGGGAGCTCAGTTTAGCGGATAGCTTCAGAAAAAAATTCTTAGGTGCTGTATTCTTATCTACCAGAAGAAAAGGTACACCTGCATTTTTTGCACATAAACCATCAAGTTCAAAACGGTCTCCAATATAAAGACTATTCTTTTTATCTATTTTCATTTTTGACAAAATTACTAATAAACCAGCTGGCAGGGGCTTAAAACTATTTACTATCTGATCAGTTGAACTGATTTCGAGATCGACGCCAATTTGCATAGATTTTAATTTTTCTCTGGAGTCATAATCAGAATAGGTGGCTGTTTTAATACCTGAGCTTCTCAGTTTTTCAATAAATTCGGAAACTCCGGGATACATACATGATTTAAGAAATGCATTTGGAATGCTAAAAATCCACTTATCTATCACCCTCTTCACTTCATCAATCTTCATCCCCAGTTTTTCAGCAGCCCATAAATATTGATCTTCCTGAAGGTTAACTGTGCTATAACCTGCTTTTCTTTCTCTTTCTTTTCTAAAATAAAAGATCGTTAAAAGCTCTTTATACAGCCAGGGTCTTGGTAAATAATAAGATACAATTTTAAAAAACATGATCTTTCTTAGCTTAGATTGTTGATATAATGTACCATCTACGTCAAAAACTACCAACTTTAAATCTTTGGGAAACATGTTTCTTATCATCGGGTTTAATGAAACATAAAAATATTAAAAATTTCTATATTGCGCACTTTATTCAATTAAAGAATGAGGATTTTAGTGGATAGAATTTATAATCAAAAGGAAAACATTTTAAAAACAGCAATTTTGATTATAAGCCTCTTGGGCATTGGATTAAGGATATTTCACCTTATTTACAACAGATCTCTATGGATGGATGAAATTTACTTGTGTTCAAGTTTTTTTCATCTGGACTACTTAGATCTTGCCGCCGGTACATTAGATTACGGACAAAAAGCGCCAATAGGTTTCCTATGGGCAGTTAAATTCATAACCAACATTTTTGGTTACAGCGAAATTTCATTTCGAATCATTCCTTTTATTTCAGGAATTGTTTCCGTTTTATTATTTATTAAAGTTTGCCGATATTTTCTTAAACCAGAGGCACAACTATTAGCAGTAGTTATTTTTTCGTTTGCTCCTGCAATGATCTATCATTCAACAGAAATTAAACAATATGCTACAGAATGTTTAGCAACTCTCCTTGCATTATATTTATTCACTATTTATGCCAATAAGACTGATTATAAAAGCATGTTACTCTGGGCAGCATTTGGAGCAGTTTTATTATGGTTTTCCTATTCTGTTATATTTATACTGACGGGAATGGCAATGGCAATAATTATCAATCATTTACTGAAAAAAAATCACAAGTCATTGTTAATTAACACATTGCCTTTTGTGACATGGATGATCAGCTTTTTAATTAATTACGTTTTTTTTACTTATAAACAGAAAGAGTCTGAATGGGTGGTATATTGGTTTAAAGCCTACGACTATTTTATGCCTTTTCCTCCGGTTGACCTTCAAGGATTCAAATGGTTTGGAAGAAATTTGCTTAGCATGCTGGATTACCCGTTAGGATTGAACTGGAATGTGAATGAGCCCCTAAACAACATGGCTAAGTTGTTATTTACCCCTATTGTTCCATTGATGCTGCTGTGTACAGGAATATATTCACTTGCCCGCAAAAATAAAGAAGTTCTGGGTCTGATTTTAATTCCATGCCTGTTAGTATTAATTGCATCAGGATTAAAATTATATCCACTTAGAGAAAGATTCTGGATGTTCCTTGCACCGATCTTTATTCTACTGATTGGTTTTGGATTTGAATATCTTAAATGCAAATTCAGATCTGTTAAAAAGATTGGGATGATTGTTTTGTTGCTCACTATAGCTGGTCCAATTATTCAATCGGCTTATTTCCTGGTTTATCCTGCAAAATTTTACAAACATAAGAAGTCATTTGAGCAGGAAGCGTTATCGTTTATCAACCGAAATTATAAGGATGGGGACATGGTGTATAATTATTGGAACAATTATCCTGGATATAATGTGTACAGGCAGATAAACACCTACCGTTATACTGCTATTCAGGGTAAAGATTACAGATTTGAGGTGCATGATTTAAATGCTTATAATCAAAAGTTGAAATCGGAATTTACACAGTTCAAAGGCGCAAAAAGACTATGGGTAGTTTTCAATACCCAATTTACGACTACCATTAATGACCTCGTAGATCAACCTGTATGGTATTATAAAGGTGATGTTTCACCTGTCATTAATTTCGAACGGCAAATTTCATCCCAGGGAAAATTGATAACCAAAATTGTATATTCAGACTTGACTGTTTGCTTATTTGAACTGATTCATTAATTCTCAATTATCTCACTTTAACATATATATATAATGCGAATCGCCCACATCATTCTTGCCCATAAAAATCCTGCGCAATTGCTACGGTTAACAAAAAAATTAGAACACAAAATGAGCGATATCTATTTGCATATTGACGCTAAAGTTCCTATTGCTCCGTTTGAGAGTATAATCAGGGGATCTCAAATATTTTTTATAAAAAACAGAGTGAACTGTAACTGGGGTGGATTTAGTCTGTTGGATACGATAATTAAAAGTTTGCAGCAGGTAATTAACGGAAACGTACGTTATGATTTTATAAATCTGATCAGTGCCCAGGATTACCCTCTAATGAATGCTGAGGATATGTATAATTTTTTGGAGAAAAGAATGGGAAAGATTTTCATTTCTTATGACACCTCTCCAAATTCAGAATGGTGGCAACACGCAAGAAAAAGATATGAAAGATATCATCTGACGGATTATTCTTTTACAGGGAAGTACTTTGTCCAGAAAATAATTAACATATTTTTTCGCAAAAGAAGTTTTCCTTTAAATGTTCCAATGTACGGTGGAAATAAATCGTGTTGGTGGACAATAACCGGAGATAGTGCTGCATACCTATTAAATCAACTTGACCCGAAATCAAAATTATATAAATTTTTAAGGTATTGTTGGGGAAGTGAGGAATTTGTGATATCCACCTTATTAATGAATTCTCAGTTCTCTACTCAGGTTGTTAATGAAAATTACCGTTACATTGATTGGTCTGAGGGTAAGTCAAGCCCCAAATTGTTACTTGTTGAAGATTTACAAGCAATACAAGCTTCGAAAATGCTGTTTGCAAGAAAGTTTGACAATGAAATTGACGTAAAAGTCATGGACTTGTTAGACAATGACAGTGCTTCACATTAAGGTATGGGATGGTATATCGATTTCAAAATTTTAGATAAGCGTAAAAAATCTTTAGGATTATTTAAAAATAGCTGAATAATCTTCTTAAACCCAAAATACCAGGACCGATCCGAAAAAGAAGCAGATATCTGTTCCAATAGTGAATCCTCTATTACTTTACTCTTCCAATCTTTTGTTAAGTTTCTGATAAACTGCCTATCGTTCAGTTTTTGCAAAGAGGTACCATTTATCAAGTTAAGGATGAGTTGATCAATCAGGTCTTTTTGTCGTTTACCCCAATAATGCATTAATAATTCATTGGTTGGTTTTATAGTGGTTTGTCTCTGAAGTAAGAGTGAAAAGGCCAGCTGTTCAGAAATAAACCATTTGGAGTTGGAATAAAAAAGATCTGTAAGTTTAAATACATACTGCATATATTTAGCAAAGTCAGATGAAAGGCCTATTAATCCCGAATTCCAGCTGTAATCATCCTGATTAAATTTTTCAATTGTGCCAGCTATTAAAAATTCTGTCTCGGAAATATACTGGATAAAAGATTTGGGAAACTCAACCATTTGATAATTGGCAAATACGCCAATACTTTCCTTAAGTGTAAATTCCCTGACATGCATATAGCTTTCTTCCCGTTTAAAAGCGTGCATTAAAATTGAAGGACAAGAAATAAAGAAAGTATCTGAGTCCACAAAAATCAAATCTTCTCCTGGATAATTTTCAAATGTCGAATCAATAACTGCAACCTTTCGACGATGGATAAAACCTGTTTCACCCATCATTTCTTTCAGTTTTTCAGAAGATAAAGTAACATAGTTTACAGATACAGGTGCTAAATAGGAAAAGAAGAAGTCCGGGCGATCAGTATACAACAGCACCCTATATTTGTCCGAATAGTCTTCTGTCCAGGAAAATAAACTTAAAATCGTAAATATAGCTCTTCTATACTCTGTTTCTGAACCGTATGAAAGAATTACAAAATTCTTCATTGCAATGATTATTGGACATCACACCAAATAAAACGATCAGTCATGACTTTTTTAGGATGTTCCTTACCTATTCTAAAGCCCAACCAGTTTTTTGGAGCATAAGTAATCTTTCTTTTATTTGCAGAAAGATAACAAGCCCACCACGCAAAGCTACTGTTAGAAATTATGGAAATATCTGCAGCCTTAATAATCTGAAAATCAGTTATCTCATCATTTTCTGAAAAAATATAGTTGGCATTCTTTCCAAAATAAGAGGAAACATAAGCAATGTCATCGCTGACAAAGAAAATCTTATAATCATCAATGTTTTGCAATGCATCCAATCTGCTTTTAAAGTACGCTATCGGCAAAGAAATATCTCTTTTACCATATTTTAAATAATCTGTTCTTCGGATATGAACCGCAATGGTCTTATTCAATTTAAATACCTCGCCAAATTTTTCGTCAAACTTCTGCTGATATTCTTGCTTAATTTTAAGGCCAAACTCTCCAACGATATTTTTAACATACCAGTCTGTTTGAAAAAAACCTTTGTAAATGGTCCAGTTTCTTACGCTTACTGGTTTGGGGATCTGGATATTCTGAATATAAATTTGTCTCGATGCTAGAATTTTATTCAAAATCTTCGGAACAATAAATAAAGCCTTATAGGTTAAACAGTAATCTTCAGTACGATCAATATCAAAATATTTGGTAAGATAACTGTCAGTGGGATTTGAGAAAAAGAAAAATATCCGCTTATTATTTGTTTTCAAATATTGATAAAATGCATATTGAAAAATTTGATTTCCCAATCTTCCATTGAATTGTACTCCTACCATAAGTGGTTTAGATCCTATTATTTAACGACGAAAATTCCTTCAAAGACGAAGGTACACAATCCTTCTTTACCATAAAAAAAAATCTCACTTTCCACATATAGAGATATTTTTTCCCATTTTTCCCCATTTTATTTTAAAAAAAAATTGTTTTTTAAAATAATTTCCATATCTATGCATAGGATAATTAAACACTTAACTAAAAGATAAATAAATTACATGAAGGTATTGGGATATTTTTCGCTACTTATCGTTCTTCCATTGATTGTATTTTCTTCTTGCAAAAAGACAGAAATTCTTGCAGAACCTGTTCAACCGGAGATTATTAAAGAAACTCCAGTACCTGAAAACAAACCGGAAACAAGCAAACCACCGGTATTTGAACGCATTTTGGATGTTGGTACAGGATCAGGAAACCTTATAATTGACGGTTTAACCACACCATTTAAGTGTAAAGATTTAATCAGAATTAAAGGAGGGACTTATAAAGGTATTGTTATACGAAATATTATTTCAGATAACGGATGTCCAATTACCATACAAAATGATGGATTGGTTGAAATCACCGGAAATTTCAATAAAATGGATCTTAGCAACCTGAAAAACGTTGTTATTTCAGGAGATGGTACGCCTGGCATTGCTAAAGGTTTCTCCTTTAGTGATAATACCTATAGAGCCATTGAAATGAGTGGAAGTGTGGATAATTTTACCCTACAAAATATTTCATTTAAAAATATTGGGAATTATGTGATCAATTATCCAGAAAACAAGGCCTATAATGGAACTGAAGATTCATACATGAAAAACTTAAAGTTTTTGAACATCAATTGTGACAATTGCAATGTTTTTTTAAATGCTCATGGTTCGGTGCAAAATGGTAATATCACGGGATTAATTAAAAATATTGAAATCGGATATCTGGACTTTCAAAATTCACCAAATGTTGGTACTGTTGTATATATAGGTAATGTAGAAGATTACAATATCCACCACAATAAGATTAACAATATCAATACCCAAAACAACAATCACAATGGGATTTTCCAATTAAATGGCAATGGAAAATTTTATAACAATTACATCAGTAATCATCAGGGAAATGCACTTAGGGCTTGGGGACATACTATTGGATCTACCCCTAAAGATATTCTAATTTACAATAACATTGTGGTAAATTCCAGAAAATACTCCGGCTTTGAAGTTCAGGCTTTTTCTTACAATATAGTTGGTGGCAAAACGACTTTTACAAATGCAAAGATTTTTAACAACACTTGTGGAAATCTGAATACAAGTAAAGATTGGTATGGAAGTGTGGTAGATGTATATAGCTTATTTGGCGGAACCTGTGACGTTTACAATAATTTAGGTTATAATTTTCAGCCTGGTAGCGGAATTTCAAACCAGCAGGCAGATTTAAAACCGAACACATACAGTAATTTATATTTTTCTACAAGTGCTGAAGCCGGACTGGTGGATCAGAGCACTTTTAAACTAGCAAATGGCTCTCCTGCAAAAAACTCTGGAAAGCAAACCCCAATTGAAATAGATTACTATGGAAATATAAGAGGAATCTCACCTTCTATCGGAGCTGTAGAATAGTTGTTGTTTAACTGAAATTTAAGTAACCTGATTGCCATGTCAGGTTACTTTTTTTTATAAATTATAATTAAACTTTTAAAGTTTGGTATTTGGTTCTATCTTTATGGTACTAAATTATAGTAACCGATAGGATGACCCAACAAAATTATTTTAAAAATGTCACGCTTCTTATTACACATTACAACAGAAGTAAGTCTTTAGAACGTCTTTTAAAATCCTTTCAGGAACTAAATTGTGTTTTTGAAGATGTCGTCATCTCTGATGATGGAAGCAAACAAGAGCACTTAGTTTACATTACAGAACTAAAAAATAAGTATAATTTCCGGTTGATTACGACTCCAAAGAACAAAGGTCTGGGAAATAACATCAACAAAGGACAAGATAATGTAACAACCCCATATACTTTATATATACAGGAAGATTTCATACCGAAGCCTAATTTCCCTGAACATTTTCGTGATGGTTTAAACATTATGGAGGAAGATAAGCAGTGGGATATGATTTCTTTTTATGCATACGAATTTTACCCCTATTCAAGGCCGTATAAGCTGGGTTTTTCTGAAAAACAATTTAAAATGGCTCCATGGTTTACCAATAATTTGAAATTTTACTTGTATAGCGATCATCCTCACCTGAGAAAGTCTTCTTTTTTACAAAAATTCGGGAGGTATGCTGAAGGATTAAACGTGGATAAAACAGAAATGCTAATGAGTCTGTCTTTTATTAAAAATAAGGGTAAAGCATTGTTTTTTGATGATCATTATGGACTGCTTACACAGGATAATGAACAACATGAAAGCAGTACTGCTTCTTATAGAAAATCATGGAAAAATAAAGATGCTACTTATATGAAATTGGGCAAATGGGCATATGCAAAAATAAAATTTGTCAAACTTAACGTCAAACTTTTTACTACCCGAAAACATCCTGGTTGATGTTCACTTTGTCACGTCATAAAAAATCATTACTATGAGTAATCAGGCCGTTGCCATTAATGGTGCTAAGTGGACTACTACAGCAACTGTAATTAATACTTTGCTTTCTTTTTGCCAACTAGCGATAGTGGCAAGGGTTTTAGAACCTACTATATTTGGATTGGTTAGCATCTGTACACTTGTTTTAAACTTTTTCCACATATTCGCTAATTTAGGATTCACGAATTCTATCATCTCCAAACAGGAGAATGATAAAAAAATCTTATCTACCATATTCTTTGCAAGCATTGCCCTTGGCTTTACAATGGGTGCACTAATTTATTTGTCATCAGGATTTGTTGTTGATTATTACGATGAGCCTAAACTATCTCATGTAATAAAGGTTTCTGCAATTACCTTTCCAATGATCTATACAAGCCAGATTTACTGGAATCTACTTCAAAAGGAACTCAAGTTTAAAATCCTTGCGGTTATTGAGGTTATTGGAGCAGTATTAAATATCGTACTAACTGTTACCCTCGCTTATAGTGGTTTTGAAGAACGATCAATTATATATAGTCAGGTTATTTTTACTGGGGTTAAAACATTTCTTTATATCCTATTGGGAAAGAATCTATTTACCCCCGTCTGGTATTTTAAACTGGGCGAAATAAAGGATCACCTCAGGTTTGGAATATACCATATGGCCGAAGGAGTTCTTGGTTTTGTGAATGGAAATTTAGAAAACATCGTGATAGGTAAGGCGGTAGGTATTAAAGAATTGGGTTTATATACAATTGCTTACCAGTTAGCGGTTTTCCCAATCACCAGATTAAACCCCATAATTATGCAGGTCTCCTATCCAATTATGGCAAAGATGAAAGATATTGATGGCTTAAAAAGGGCATATTTAAAAATTGTTGATTTCATTTCTTTTTGCAATTATCCTTTGTTATCCGGATTATTCATTACTTCATCCAGCGTAGTTGTTTTGATATATGGGGCGGATTATGAAGGTTCAGTGCAATTGGTTAAAATTATAGTATTTGTCAGTTTTCTGGCTTGTGTAATTGCTCCTGCATCATCTGTAGCACTATCCAGAAATAAACCCAACCTGATGTTTTATGTAAACCTAATCTCTCTTATTGTAAAAATACCTACTTTATATTTCTTTTCTCAAGCATTTGGTTTAATCGGAATAGCGTACGGATATGTAATCACGTCTTTATTAGAAACAATAATTGTATTTTATATAGTTAACCATTTGGTAGGCAGCTTCCTTAAAAAGTTAGTAAGTAATATTCTTATGCCCATTTCTTTCTGTTTAATAATGGTTGGGCTGATCTTTCTTTATCAACGTTTTATTGGCAACACGGGTTTGATTCATCTTATTGCTCAGGTAATTATTGGTGGAGCTGTTTACATTGGCCTGACGTTAAAATATAAGCTATCATTAAGCGAGATGCTGGCATTAAAAAAATCTTTATAATTCAGGACTCAAAGATTACCCAGCTTTAATTGCTTAACAGCGTAATCGCAAGCTCTGGCAGTTAAAGCCATATAAGTTAATGAAGGATTTTGACATCCCGAAGAGGTCATACAGCTTCCATCAGTTATAAAAACATTTTTTACAGAATGCATTTGGTTAAATCTATTCAATACCGACGTTTTTGGATCGTTCCCCATTCTTGCCGTGCCCATTTCATGTACAGTGGAACCTCCTGGTTTATTGTAATTAAAACTATCAATATTATTAAAACCAGCTTTTATAAGCATTTCAGTAGCCGTGTCTTTGATATCATCCATCATTTTTCTTTCATTATCCTTAAATTCAAAATCAATAGCTATTAACTTTTGCCCCCATTTATCTACTTTATCGGGAACTAGACTGACTCGATTTTCAAAATATGGCAAACACTCTCCCCATCCGGCCATCCATACCATCCACTTACCAGGTGTTGTGATTTCTTTTTTAAACTGACTTCCATATCCATTTGAAGAAGAAAGATCTACCCACTCCTGACGCTGGCCCCGACCCTGGATGTTGTACCCTCTGCTAAAACCAAGATTTTCATTATTATTCAGGTTTCTATATCTTGGAATTAAAAATCCACAAGGCCGTCTACCTTTATAATACTGATTTTTAAAACTATCATGCATTCCAAATGCTCCCGCAGAAGAATGATGATCCATTAGGTTATGTCCTACCTGGCCACTATCATTTCCAAACCCATTTGGAAACCTTGAGGAAACGGAGTTAAGTAATAATGCTGTAGTTGGTATAGTAGATGCATTGATAAAGATGATGTTTGCATAAAATAGGTGAACTTCATTACTTACGCTATCAATTACTTTAACTCCTTTTGCTTTCTGTTCTTGTTCATCATATATTAACTCAACAACGATTGAAAAAGGCCTCAATGTTAAATTACCTGTAGCCATTGCAGAAGGGATTGTAGAACTGTTACTGCTAAAATAACCACCAAATGGACAGCCCCTGGTAC
Source organism: Pedobacter heparinus DSM 2366 (assembly GCF_000023825.1). Classification (NCBI taxonomy): domain Bacteria; kingdom Pseudomonadati; phylum Bacteroidota; class Sphingobacteriia; order Sphingobacteriales; family Sphingobacteriaceae; genus Pedobacter; species Pedobacter heparinus. The sequence continues at coordinate 2,270,640 of NC_013061.1, read as the reverse complement.
AAAGATTTCTATTTTGGCATGGTCCTCTATTATCCCAGCCTTTCGTTAGGTTGGCTACGCGCGCTGGGGTAAGTAACCTGTTTTCTTCAGTTTTGAGGATAGAATCAGCTAAATGTTCCTCTATGCAATTCAATTCGAATGGCGGCAAAAACTCTCCATCGGGCAACTGTGATAGATTTTCATGTTTTCCGCTAACGCCGATAAATGATTCCACGTAACTATACCAGCTGGCAATGTCTTTGTATCTTATTGGCCAATCTATGGCTACGCCTTCTTTCAAATTTGCCTCAAAATCTAAATCGCTAAGACGATAACATTGGCGCCCCCATAGTAACGACCTGCCGCCTACTTGATAGCCGCGAAACCAATTAAATGGCTTTTCCTGAACATAAGGCTGGTCTTTATCACTCACATAAAAATGCTTGTCTGCAGGAGTATATGCCATACTTTGTATGGGATCATTCTCCTGATCTTTTAGTGTATTATTAAAGCCCAACTCAAAATCCCACGGGTTCAAATTAGCTGTGGGATAATCTTGTATATGTTTGACATCTCTTCCACGTTCAAGAAGTAACGTTTTCAATCCCTTTTTACATAATTCCATTGCTGCCCACCCCCCGCTGATACCAGACCCAATTACAATCGCATCATAAAAATTTAAATTCTTCATATTATAAAAATCTACAGCTATTTTGTTGCCCAGGATTTTTGTCCTTTTTTTAAGGGCACACATGCATAAAATGCACCAGGAATATAATCGTATTCTAACCCTTGTGTTGCCCCCGGTTTTGAAAGACAATATCCTTCAACAGTTAATCTTTTTAACATAGGAAAAAATGATTCACCGAATATTTTTTTAATGATCTTATTCAGAATTGCTGAGTTGTAACCTGATTTTCTTGCAAACAGATCTAAAACCGCCATTTTCTCAGGTAGTGTACATTTTAAAAAATCTTTATTATAATTACTTATGGCTTTTTTTTCCAAATCTGCGATTCCTGCCAGAAATTCATTTTGTAAAGCTTTAGTATGACAATTTGTTAAGATTTTGATGATATAGAGATGTACTAATGCATCTTTTGCACCTGGGCTTTCAGTTGCCGGAATAATAAGATCTACCAATTCGGCCAAAATTGGTTCCTTATCTTTTATATGCCCAATATCCTGAGCCCTATTAAAGTATTTTTTTATACCGGCAAAATAGGTTACAACACTAGCAGCTCCCAAAAAAACAATACCTTTTAAATAGGATCTTCTATTCATTGAAATATCAATTGATTAAAAGTTTAAATATATATATATGAAAACAAATATGTTCAAATAATATACAGTTTAGACTATAAATAATTTATTAAATAAATTTATAGTCTTACCTTAGTATATCTTTATTAAGATACTAATCAATTGAATTAGATAAGATTTCCTTTTGTATGAAGCTTTTTAAAAATCCTAAGTGGTTAAGAGATTTTGATTTTCCATTCAACAAATTTGAAGAGATACCTCAGAGTACCTTTGACGAAATTAATAAAAAGCTCGATAAGATCATCGGTGACGAACCATTGGTTACTATTTTAATAGCTGCCTGGAATGAAGAAATTAACATTTTAAGGTGTATTGCTAGTCTTTCTGAAACAAAATTTGACTTCCCCATTGAAATTATTGTGGTAAATAATAATTCAAAAGACAGAACACAGGATACAATTTCTAAACTGCATATTAAAAGTATGTTTGAAAAAGTACAAGGATGTGGACCCGCCAGGCAACTTGGACAATTAAATGCAAAAGGCAAATTTGTACTACTTGCCGATGCTGATTGTTTTTACCCTTCATGTTGGGTTAATGATATGTTAGCAGTGTTGAAAAAGAAAGATGTGGTATGTGTGTACGGCAGATATTCTTTTATAAGTAGTCCTGGTTTTCCTAGATGGAAACTTTATATGCTTGAGAAAATGAAAGATATCATTTCAGAATTCAGACAGCTTAACAGACCTTATTTTAATGCGTATGGAATTAGCATGGGCTATATAAAAGAACTAGGTCTGAAAGTGGGATTTATAAATGATAATTTTTGGGGCGATGACGGGCAGCTGTGTTTGGGGTTAATGAAATATGGTAAGATCCGGCAGGTAAGATCTAACAGAGCTCGGGCATGGACCGGAACAAGAACGCTAGAACGAGATGGCAATGATTTTACGAAAGCCCTAATGTCAAGAATCAACAAAGAGCTAAAAAGATTTTTTAGCAATTTCAATTCTAAGCTTCCAGAAGATTCTTATAAGAAAACTTCTTAATTAATTTCTTTAACCAACCATTATTATTGGTTTAATCCAGATCATTTATAGTTGTATTATGGTCGTGTTTCGTTGCCACAGAGAGTTTGTTTGCTTTCTTGGCCTTTAAAAGCGCTTGTACCTGAAAAAATATAAATATTGGGATACGCTTTAAAGATTGATAAATTCTTCTGTCAGCCTTAAAATGACTCAATGATTTCATAAAAGTGAAAACAAATATAAAAGAGGAAATCACAATAATTAAACTTAGTTCGGGAACAATCAATAACCCAATTGCAAACCATAACAAAGAAAGAAACAAAAGAATAAATAATGGTGGCCTTACAAGCATAATTGAGAATAAGAATTGGTTCCAATCTCTATTTACTACTCCCGATAACATCATCTTTAAACCAAGTTTAAAAAACTTAAACCAGGTATTTATCCATCTGGCCCTTTGCTTAACCAATTGATCAGATTTAGATGTCTTTTCATCATATACGATTGCTTTTTTAGCAAATGCGATCTTAAGTTTTCGAATCACAATTTCGTATTGTAAAATTTTGTCAAAACCTGCACCGCTGGCATCAAGTTTTAACATACATTCTTTATAAAGTTCAGTAGAAAATGCCATTCCGGAACCTGATAAAGATGCTGAAGAACCTGCCAAGGTTAATAACTCCTTATCTGCATATCTGTAATATATGTCATTTGCAGCATCTAAACAGGCCAGGCTTGTATTTAAATTTTTGGCCTCCCGAACTCCCTGAACCGCATGATAGCCCAAATCAAAAATATGGTTTAGCTCCACAAAATAAGAAGATTGCACTAAATTATCGCTATCTATAATCGTTATTCTATCATGTTGTCTCTTAAAATTATTAATGGCATAGAAGTGGGATTTGACATTGCTGGATAGTACTTCGGTGGGTCTTAAAACAACTATTCTTTCGTCAGCGAAATTAAGTGTAGAAACATCGCAATTGTCTGCAACTATATAAATTATAAAATTACCATAATCAACTTTAAGGATGGAATCGACAACAGCATGTATCAAAGAGAGGTCTTCGTATGCTGTTACAATAACTGCATAATCTCCAGCACCGTTTGTATCAGGGTTAGCATTTTTTTTACTTTTAATTCTGAACAATGATGATATCAACAACAGAAAAGCTGGAAATAGCAAATGAATAATTATAATCGATCCCAATACAATAAATAATATCAGTATAATAAACATATAAAGTAGGTGCTAACTTATTTTTGTAATTCCAAAGCTATTTTATCCCTCATCTCCTGTACGCTCCTCTCCCATGTATGGGTAAAGGCGAAAGCTTTGCGTGTTTCTATTTTAATTTCATCATCTTCGGCAAATGCCTTATTGATAAGTTCTATAAATTCACTTTGGTTGTTTGCTAAATAGACATAATCTTCAAAAACATCCATTGTTATTGTTCTTGTTGCAACTACCGGTTTTCCCATGGCCAGGTACTCATCTATCTTTCTAGGATAATTTCCTATAGTCACTTCATTAATCTCCTGCGGATTAATACATATATCGAACATTTGAATATATAATGGCAGTTCCTCGGTAGGTTTTTGTCCAAGAAATAATACGTTTGGTAAGTTATGCAGATTACTCTGTATAAATTCATTATCTTCTGGTCCTACCAGAACCAGTACGTATTGAGGATAGGAAACTGCAATCAATTCTAGAAGTTGTATATTTAAACGAATACTGCTCAAAGAACCAACATAACCTATAAGAGGTTTGCCTATATGACTTAACTCTTCGATCTTTTTATCAGGAACATTCTTAAATGCTTCGATATTGCATCCTTGTCCAACATTAAAAGAACTGTTGTTATATAACATGCAGTACCTTTCGAGATAGGCTGAGTTTGTAAAACAAATATCGCTTTTGCCAATCAGGATTGGCTCCAATTTAGCTCCATGTTTTTTCCAATAATTAACCGCAATCATATAATCTCGCGCGTAATAAATACTAAGCCTTGGCTGCAAAAACTCCTTGAGATAAAAGCCGAGAAACATTTCATTGTCATTAAACAGTATGGGATTTTTAAATCCTAAAGTATTTAGCGCTTTGCTTATGGCATGTGCGAATTTCCTGTTATTGCGTTTATTTAATATGTTAAAAATAAAAGTAGGGTTAATCCAATTGATAGATTCAACAACGCAATCCGGATAGTAAGTCCATAAATTGTCTGTTATTTTTACCAGGCCATTTTCCTCTCCCCGTACAACATCCAAACGTAGTTTTGTTTTCGGATTGTCTCTTTCCTTGATCAGGGTAATTCTGTTAATTGCAGAATTCACATATAAAACTCTATTTGTTTTACTAAGTTCAAAAGCTATATCCTTGCAGTTGCTTCCGATTTCGGTATCCCATGGTTGTTGCCCTACAATGATGACGTCGTTAATAAAACCGGAAGAAACACCATTTATTGCTTTTGACATATTAATTTTTGTTTCCGTTGTTGTTAGAAAATTAACTTATTTTATATAGAGCGAATAATTATATGATATCTGTCTATAGATATACCGTATCCACTTGATCAATAAATTGTTACTTGCTCTCCAAGATACGCGGTGTACTGTGCTTGGTTCAAAAGAATCATTAACCTGATCAAAAACAGATTTATAGTCATTATAAAGATATCCTTTACCTTTATTTCTGATAAACGAAAGCATCATTTCAAATTCTGTTTTATCAGAGTGCTTATTTTCATTGTACTTGCCAAATTTTTTCAGAAAGTTACTTCTTCTCAAATGAGGATGATCACTGTATAGTGGAAATTTGTGTAGATTCAAAGAAAAAGGATCAAAGATCATTTCTGAAAATCCATCTCTATAATATTTTTTTTGTGGATAATCAAGATACGAGTAAAACCGAACAGTATCAGCGGAGGGATCGTCTTTTAAAATACTTAATCCATCGGCCAGGGGTTTTTCAAACCCGGGAAGCGGAACAAAATCTTCCTGAACATATAAGGTAAACTCACTTTTTACAGCCTCCTGTCCCTTATTAATATTATTTCCCAGGCCTCTGTTCTTTTCGGCAAGTAAAAGCTGGAAATCAAATCTCTTCTTAAGCTCGGTTATATAGGAAATATGCTCGGATTTACTTCCATCATCAGATACGATTATGTCATAGAATCTTGTGCCGTAATCGGAAAAACTTTGCAATAACCTTTCCAAAGACCTGCTTCGATTGTAGTGCGTTATTAATAAGGTAACTTCGTCGAATGGACTTTTAATTAGATTCATATATATATATTATTTATACGACTTATCTATCTTTTTCCAGGTCCCACTTAATTCATCGTACTGTTTTATCACTTTAGCCGGATTACCAATAGCAACAGAAAAAGGTGGAATATCTTTAGTAACCACACTTCCGGCTCCAATAACACTGTGTTTTCCAACAGTTACCCCAGCAGTAATGACACTATTAGCGCCAATCCATACAGCATCACCTATGGTAATCAATTTTCTAATTTCTTTTTGTCTACTTGGTGGTATGGTAACGTCCTGATAACCGTGGTTCATTCCTGACAAAACAATATTTTGAGCTAACATGACATCGTCTCCAATAACAACAGGACCAATAATTGTATTTCCTAAACCAATAATTGTCCGGTGTCCTATTATAACCTCTCCAACACCATTATTAATCGTACCAAAATCTTCAATTACAGAACCATCTCCTAAAACAAACTGACTAAAAGGGAATACGTCAAGACGAGTCCTAGATCGAATTATAGATTTTCTTCCCCTTTTGTGTTTAAATGGATTGATAAATAACCTTACCCAAAGCCTTGGCCTGTGTTCGCCACTTGGTATGAGCAGCCAGTGTGCCATTTTCTTTAGCAATGGATTCGATTTTATTTTAGAAGTCAATGACATTTCCAAAGATAGCATTAATGATAAAAGGATTATAATTTACTTAACGGTTCTTTATTATTCATTTTTAACCCTTTTATAATTCCGTAAATCAGGCATAACAAAGCAGGGATAGCAAAAATTTCGTAAGGCATATTACAAATTATTTTTATTTGATATTTCTTTATCTAAAACTGGACTTATAAATATAAACACCCATGAAACATATACAATTATTGAGGATGGCATTGTATTAATAACTTCGTTTCCATAACTACAAATTAAAATACCGGCATAACCAGATGTCATTGCTATCCCTTTTATTCTTAGGTCCGGATCCCTGATGTTCCAAACAATACCACAACATTTACCCAGGATATACATCATGATACACAGCCATATTATAAAACCTATTATTCCATACATTGCCCATACCTTTACCCAATAACTATCTGGAGGAATATGCGCTAAAAACTTATCCTGGTTATACTTTGCTCCCCAGGCTCCAATAACACCAAGTCCGCCCCCAAAAGGCCTGGTACTCATATACTCTCTAAGCAATTTTTGAGTGTTAAGCCTTACATTAAATGATGCATCCGTAGGGTCTAAAGCACTTCTTAAACGGTAAATCTGATAATTTCCATTTCCTATATAAGTAAATTTAAGTATAAACAAACAAGAACAGGCAATAAGCCCACCTATAAGAATGACCTTTATTTGCTTACTCAATATTATTGCTAAAAATACACCAGATACCAGCACAAAAAGTGCTCCTCTTGTACCAGAAATAAGCATCCCGTAAAGCAAAAGAAGAGAAATACAAAATAATAAAGCTCTTTTCCACCATTTGTAAGGCCCAAAGGCTAAAATAAGACATATTAAACCGATATGCGCTTGAGAAGCTCCAAATTGGGCCGCTTCACTATAAAATGAAAACACGCGTAGCTGACCGAATAACATATGGGTAACGTAACCTCCGTCGTCAATAAACCGTTGTTCGCCGGGTGAAAGACCAATATATAATTGTTTGATACCATTTATTGCTCCAAATACGGAAAAGACAATTACTAATACTAAAAAAGAATCTAGGTCTTTCTTAGTATTAAATAAAACATAGGTGACAGGTATAATTAACAAAGGATATAGTGCTGCCGATCTGATCTCCTGTAACCAACCCATTATACTTGCCCCCGCCGGATTTGCTACCTCTAAAACGCTTAGTAAAAACCAAATTACTATTATATAAAAAAGATCATTCTTAACTTTCTTCCATTCTTCAACCGGCACCCTGAGTACTGCAAATAACCAGGTGAGAAATAACAATACTTCTATGAATGTACCATATGGAATATCCCCGCCAATTTCTCTACTTATCAATGCAATGGAGAAGCAATAGGAAATTAAAGCCCATAATGTGATCTTAGGATGATTAAAGCTAATGATCAGAAAAATAACAGCAGCGGATAAACCTATCGCAATTAAGGGGACAATAATTCCCAATTGGAATGAAAAAAAACTAATCGCCGTTGTCAAAATCAAACCAATAATGACAAACAAGATCCTTTTTAAACTAAAAGGCAATTGATTAAAAAATTGCATCATGAGAGATAACTCATGAATTTAGGACTGACTTTATTTTCAGATATTATCATGACCTATTTCTTTTTATACTTAAATTTATTGAGTATCCATCCCATAAAACCTGGATGGTTCCTGATATAGTTGATATATTCAGCATCTCCATCTCCTATTGATTTACCATACTCAAATACCGCAATGCTCCTGTCCGTAAAATACAACCATTCTTTGGTATTGTTAACATCCTTTAAGTTATTGATGTCAATTATAATATAGTCGAACTCCTTCCGTAAAAGATCAAACCCATTTTTTATGTTAGCACTGCTCTGAGTTTCCAATAAAGAAGAATTGCTGGATTTCATATTAAACACAGTAATGAGGTCTTCTGTTTGTACTTCTTTCTTCACAATAAATGTACCTACAAATTCACTGGGGATCAGTTTCTGAGATCCATCCTTATCTACACTATCTTCTTCGCTACTTATAAGCAATACCTTTTTTCCAGTCATAGCAAATGCATAAGTCAAACTGGATGCTAAAAATGATTTTCCTTCACCAATATTTAAACTTGTGATGCCTAATATTTTTGACTCACTATCACCGAATGCTTTATCAATTTCAAACCGAACGGATCTTAAAAGGTCTTTATAGACATTATAATTTAAATTGTCTCCTTTATCTTTCCAAATCGTTTTGGGTTCTTTGTCTGATTCTGTAATTAAATTGAGTAAGCCTAAAACTGGCCCACCGGTTTGTTTGGCCAATTGAGCTGTGGTATAAACAGATCTGTCAAGCAGAAAAAGAATCAATAGAATAACAAAACACAACATAAAACTGGCAGCGGCAGACATTGCAATAAACAGTATCGCCTTTGATTTTTCTGGCGTACCTGGTAAACCAATTTGTGCGATCTGAAGCTTTAAACCAGTGTTTTGCTCCGTTCTACTTTGATTGGTCCGATCAAGTGCTGCCATATAATCTTTCGTAGCAATATCGGCATCGCGTTCGTAGTTTTGAATGCCAGCATCAAATGGCACCATTGTACTGTACTTTGCTTTTAAAGTAGCCAACTCTCTATCAATTGATTTAATGGTATTTTTAATCTGGTCGGTAGATACTTCAAGATTTATTTTTTGCTGAACAAGTCCCTGTCTTGGAACAAGAGGATCAGTTACATTTTTATCTGAGACTTTGGAAGACTGGATACTAAGCAGATTTTGTAAAGAATCTACTTTCTTTTTATCTGCTACTTTAAAACCTCCGTCTATATACCTGTCATTGGCTGTTTTTATCTGTGATTTTAAATTGAGAATATTATTATTGTCTTCAATGGCACTCCCTCCTAAAAACGGTTCATCTTTCCCACTCAGCTTTTTATTAATAGCCGATAATGCACCTAAATTAGCTTGTATATCTCTTATCGCCTGCGCCTTTTTTTCTTCATATTGAGATATCTGAGCGTATAAAGTTGCACCTTGTTCATTAACATTTAAGACTCCGTTTTTCATTTTGAAGTCCTTCAGTGCGCTATTTTTCGCATTCATATCTTGTTCTTTCTTCTTTAACAATGAATCTAGAAGCAAAATAGAGTTGTTCTGATTATTATAAACTTCTACGCTATAATTATTAATGAACTCTGTTGAAAGCGTATTTACTACAAAAGCAGATAACAAAGGATCTTCAGAAGTAAACTGCACATTTATGAAGTCGCTGTTCTCTGCTCTGTAAATGGTCAAATCTTCATTGATACTAGCTTCATCATATCCCATTGATTGGAGCAAATCGAATAATTTGAATTTATTTCTATTGTCCAAAACGGTAATTGTAGCTTTTTCACTTAGCTTTTTTTTGTAGATATTAATTAATTCTGATTTATCAGACTGGGACAGTGAATCTATTTTAGAACTGTTTTTTCTGAAAGCAGTGCTTGGATTTTCTAAATCATGAATAATGAGATGATAGGAAAGTATTCCCATCATTTTTCTCATTTTCATTTTTTCAATGATATTACTAAATTGCTGGCTGATCTTAAAAAAATCAGATTGAACTTGGGTTGATATTTGTTTAGACTGGTCTACAAGTCCCGTGGCTATCTGTGCTTCTGATTTATATTTTTTCGGAAGATTTTTGGAGAGAAAGTAAGTTAGGGTCCCAGCAATTACTGGCAATAAAATCAATATCCATGAAAACTTCTTTAGTATTTTCGAAAACCTTTTAATATCCATTTATTAAGTTCCTTTTACTATTATTTTATATCTGTTAATTTTTGACCAATAATTTCTTCCAGTGCATCTTTAGCATTTAAATAATTTACTTCCGTTTGAAGGCGCTCTGTACTTGCATCTGCCAATTGTATACGACTGAAATTGTATTGATCTAAGGTAATCTCGCCTTTTTCAAATCTACGCTTAGAATTATCTGCAACACTTTTATTATCTTGTGTTTTGATGGTTCTTATTTTCAGCTCTTGTAGCATTTGTACATAGTTATAATATCTTCTTTTAACTTCAGTAACAAGAGACACATCATAATCCGCGGTTTGTAATTGTGCTACTTTATACTCAGCTTTAGCACGTTTAACTAAAAAGGGTTTTTGAAGAAAATTGCCCAGGTTTATATTTATACCGTACTGGATTCCATTAACAATATATGGATTAACTGTTCCCGGTGCTATGATTGCGGCCTTATCATTTGGACGGTAAAAATAGGACGCAGAAAATATATCAAGATACGATAATTGAGAAATGGTAACTCCTGCCTTCGAAATATCTTCTTGCGCTTTTACTAACTTCCGTTTAGGGTAATTTACACGAGCAGCTTCGATATATTTTTCTAACAACCCATAATTGATTTCCCCAATAATTGATTCCTGAGCAAATGTGCTAATAGTTAACATCGATAATACCACTGAGGTAACGAAATATTTTTTTTTCATTTTGTTTATTTGTTTTTTGATTATTCTATTTAAATAATAAGATGCTTATTGATTCCAACACTATGTAAAAAAATTAGATTATCCATCAGAAGTCCACATCTTCCTGATTTTTAGCGATATGTAATTCACAACCGTTAATTTTATTGAGCAAATACAATTATTAATATATGCTACAAAGCTGTTTTTGTAATCAATAACCAAACATAATCCGACCGTTTTAAAATGATAAGACATTTAAAAGTAACACATATTAATAATACATTCTATTATTTGGATACGCTAATGTGGCATTAAATTTATGTTTCATAGTTGGTAAATATGGATGCCGCATTAAAAATACAACTTATTAATGAATATAATAATATAATTGCCATTAATATGAATCTACACCTTATTGAGTCCTGAAAATGCAAACAAAATATTTTATATTTTAATTTAGGCAAAAATAACAATTATAGTTAGAGTATAAAACGATCATTGAATTGGAATTCCAATCACCATTGCATTAAAACTATAATTTTGATTGTAAAATTATTTAAAAAAAATGACCGGTTAAATACTTGGAATATTAAAAACGTTGCAAAAAAGCTTAACTTGAGCCGAATTACATGAAATGGGATATGAATACCTAACTTAGTAAACGCTTGACAACTTCAATGTGATCTAAATACATAACAGAATTAACTTATGGCTTTAAAAAACAAGGTTATTATCTTTTTGGGAAACACACGTTTTGATAGTGATATTAAGGCTACCTCTCTTTTTATTGCAAGGAGTTTATCAAAAGATAATAAAGTTTTTTTCATCGATTACCCTTTTACACTTAAAGATTATTTTCAACATAAAAAATCAGAAAGCTTAAAAAACCGAAAAAAGAAATTCTCTCTGTTTTCGGATGGAATATTAGATACTGATTTACCCAATTTAAAAATTGTAATTACTCCCCCGGTTTTACCGATTAACTTTTTGCCGGAAAGTTTTTTATTTAGATCTCTACTTAAGGTTAATGAATCAATTATATCCAGGAGAATAAAAAAAATTCTTAGGACAAGGAAAATTGACCAATTCATTTACATTAACTCATTTAACTTCCATTACCCTAATATATCAAGTTATATTAAGCCAGCTTTGAGTGTTTATCATTGTGTTGATCCCATGATTGTACCATACGACATGAAACATGGGATAATATCTGAAAAGCAATTGGTTGAAGGAAGTGATTTGGTAATCTGTACAAGCAGGGCGCTTTATGAAGAAAAAAAAGCACAAAATAAAAATACCTTCTTTGTACCAAATGGAACTGATTTGAGCAATAACCCTGTTGTTTGCGAAACTGAACATCCAAAGTTAAAATCATATCCAAAACCCGTAGTGGGATATTTAGGTACGATTGAAAGACGAATTGACTACGAACTGCTGAAGGAAGTTATTGAGGCAAACCAAGATAAAAGTTTTGTACTTGTTGGACCTGTTTACAGGAACTTTGTTCCAGATGAATATTATAAGTTTAAAAATGTACATATCCTTGGTCCGATACCTTACGAAGAAGCAGCCCAAATAATCAGCAGTTTCGACATAGCAATTATTCCATTTAAGCTTGATGAAGTGAGTAAGACCATCTTTCCCATTAAACTTTTTGAGTATTTAAGTATTGGCAAGCCGGTTGTACTTACTGATTTTAACCCCGACCTCAAAGAATTTACGTCGCAAGAATTAGTGAGTTACTGTAATAACGCCAAATCTTTTTCAATGGCTATTAACAACGAGCTGGCAACTAATAATCAAGTAAAATTAGAATTACGAAAAAAATTAGCTTTAGAAAATACTTGGGATAAACGTGCGGAACAGATTAAAGAAATAATAGACAGCTTTATAAAATAAAGCACTACGCTCAACTCCGTTAAATGTAATGCTCTTCTATTAAACTCCTTACTTCATCGTTTGATTTTGCATGATAGATAGATGCTCCGGAAAGTTTAGGATACAAGTGGTTATAACAGTTAAAATGATGTTCCGGACCTTGTTTGGAAATTACAAGATTAACTCCGCCAAAATAGCTCGCTAAAGCTGCAGTTCCACCGTGAACAGAAATAAACTTACTGGCATTTGCGTATACCATTAACTGAAGGTGATTAAAATTATTAGCCTTGGCTTTATTTTCTTTGAATAAGTTCTCCATGAGTATAACTTCCGGATGTTCTTTTCCCAACCAATCATATTCATTTAAATCATAAGTATCACTATTATCCGTAGTGATGTGCTCAGGCCTAGGCCGGTTATAAATAATAGTGTAACTATTTTTAAGCTTGGAAATGATAAAATCTAGTGTTTCAATGTCATAAAAACTTATAGGAGGGCCATCCCATTCCATGTTATAACGATTGGCTATAATCAAAATTGGTTTACTAAAAACATATACATCATTTTGATAATGTTTTTTCAATGGCACCGCAACCCATTTACGCATATCATAATCATGACTGTATAAAATGCGTGGTAATTCAAAATTATAGTTTCCTTCATTAGTCCGAATCTCAAAATCTTCGAAATGATTTTCTGAAAAAAAATATAACTCCTTTGTGAATTTTGAAGAATGTGTACTTCTTAATGTTCCATTCAAATGGTGCCAGTAAGCAAAGGGTAAAGCAAATTGAAGTTCAGGAGCAAATTCACCACTAAAATAAATATCTTTATACTTTTTTTTAAAAAGAAAATCTCGAAATATATACTTAATTTGTGTCATTTCACAATTATAGGTATCCCGATAAAAATATCTAAGATTTGCTGGCACAGAAGGATAACGCAATCTTACATATAAACTAAAAAGCTTATTCGTTAGGATAGTAGGCATGTATTTTTTATTAGAATTTATAATATAAATGTTCTAGTTTATGTTTGATTCAACAAAAATCGGAGTTTCTGAAACATTTAACGTTAGTTTACCATTTGTTGTATTAGCCTTTTCCAACTTCATGTCATCAGCTCCAGGTACAAGTGTATAAATTGTTGCAGTTGTTGCATTACCTAAATCTAATTCGTAGCGGGCAGTTCTACCAATTTCGTCAGGTATATAAAGTACATAAATTTTCCTTTTGTTTTCACTATAAATATCAACAATCGGGTCAATACCTTTATTTTCCAAATATTTAAACGAACCCATTAATTTTCTTACCTGATAAAAGTAATCTGCAACGGGTCTTCTTTGAACGCCTACAGCGAAACCGGAAGAAGCAAACCGCCCCCCGTTGTTTGGATCCACATCGTCAAGCATATAAAAAAAAGTTCTTTTCAATCCATGTCTGACATTAGAAAAAACCGACCTCAGAGACCAATCTGCTTGTGTAATTAGTGCCGATTTATTTCCTATTGCTATTGCTCTTTGAGGACTACCAGGATTAATGTCGTAACCACATTCCGTAAGCCAGACTTCCATTCCACCTGCAGATTCATTCGCCAAAGCAAAGTATCCATCTGCTACTTTTGCGGCAGAACTTAATTCGGGAGCTTTACCTACAGTACCTGCATCATTGTTGTTATAATGGTGGTAATTAATTACATCAAAGCATAAATTAACAGATCCGTCCGGTTTATATCCCCTATTTTTTTTGCACCATGCTATCATCTGAAGTACATATTCCTTTTTAGATACTGACAGTCCACCCATAACTACTTTCATATTTGGGTCGGCACTCTTTACACCAACCCCCGGCCCTAGTTTTCCCATATCTCCGTCATAAAACGCGGACATATTAGCAGCATATTCCTCGGCATTCTGATGAGCTAAAGGCCCCTTCCAGTCTTTATCGCGTTCATTATCACATTCAATATAGTTAACATATCCAAGTCCTACTTTAACTTTATTTCCAGGATCTCCGGGCCAACGCGGTCGGGTGTCAACTTTTATCAGTGATAAATCAACTGTTGAATTCTTTCCATAACGAGCTGCGAACTGGAAGCCGGCCCTTGCTTGCTGAATATAAGATGCCGGCAGATTTCTATCTAATCCATATGGCGCAGGAACATTTTCCGCATCACGCTTTCCTTCTGGATAGGAATTTAGTAGCCATGGTGGACAAGTTTTCAAACAACTTAAAATTTCAATACCTTCTTTTTTACACCAGGCATAAATCATATCATAATCCCATCCACCAAACTGAGTTGGGCTAAAAGTATATCTACCCTCCTCGGGCTCTATCTTTTCCCAATCCAAATAATGTCTAAATCCACCAAAAGACCTAATAACATCCATTTTTCCAGGCGATATAATAGAATTGTTACTTTCAGAAAAGCTCCATTCAAAAGCATTAATACCTAGATGATTTTCTAAAGTACCATAAACAAGCGGCTTTTTCTCGGGTAATAGATCAGGTATTACATTTTCTACATGAGCAGCTTTCTGTCCTTTTGAGCAGGAAGTTAGCATTAGTACATAAACAGAAAAAATCAAAAAATTATGCCTCATCTATTTTATAATTTTTATGATTAACCAAAAAAAAATTTATCTTTTTCAAAAAAAAATAAATAGAATTCAGCATAGAATATGTCATTAAACCTTTTCTTTCTGTATCAACGCAGGAATGGTTTTCAAGATTATCTTTAAATCAAGCAAAATAGAATAATTATCCGCATAAAAATTATCCAGCTCTTTCCGCTCAGTTTCCGACATATCTTTTTTTCCCCTTTTACTGATCTGCCACAAACCTGTTAAACCTGCAGGGCCTAAAAACCTTGTCGACCATTCATTTGTCGTCAGCTGTTCAGCCTCATATAATGGCAGTGGCCTGTTACCGACCAGCGACATATCTCCAAGAAATACATTGATCAACTGAGGCAGTTCATCTATACTGGTTCTTCTTAAAAAAGAACCTAACTTTGTAATTCGCGGATCATCCTTAAATTTAACAAAAGCAGCCTTACCGTTCTTTTTATTTGATTCATTTGAATATTGGTTCAGTTCTGCAATGGAAGCGATCATTTGATCGGCATCACTGCGCATTGACCTGAATTTATAAAAATCAAATATCCTGTATCCTGCCCCTACTCTTTTACTTCTGTATATCACCTCACCTTTTGATTCGAGTTTAATCAAAATGGCAACAACAATAAAAATCGGCGTTAAAAACAACAAGGCGAAACCCGACGCCAAAAGGTCAAAAACCCGTTTGGTCAAAGGAATCTGATACTCCACATCCATCTGTTTGGAGAGTTCCAGCAGCTTTGGCTTGATCAATTTAAACTTTATCAGAAAATTCAGTCTTTCGTAAAAATCTTCAATCGGGAAAGGATAAGTATAATAATCATTTACTTTTAAGTCCAGTGCTTTTTTTCTCCATACTTTATCTTCCTTAATACCTAACAGTACAATAACCAATCCATGAAGCAATGGATTCTTCTTGATATACTTTACCTGATCAAAACAATCCTTGTTGTCATCTACCTCTATTAATATAATATCCGGTAAACTTAATAAAGACTGGTTATCCAAATGGCGCCTAAAATCATCAGGGTTTTCTAAATGCTCTATATTAAAATTCGAGTCAAAATCTTCAAAAACCACGCTTTTGAGCAATTTACCAAAGTACACAATCTTTGCATTGATCTCAGGTCGATTTATAGTAGCTGTTATCATCATGAGAGGAGTTGTGTGATATGGGATTTTAAAATTGTAGGATTAAAAGGCTTCTCCACAAAACGATCTATTTTAAAGGGCATTTCTTTTACCTTATCCTCCAGGTCATCAGCCCCGGAAAGTAATATAACTGGTGTATTTCTATAAAAACCGCTTATTTTAAGATTTTTGATCAGTGTACTTCCGTCAAAATAGGGCATCATCAGATCAGATATAATCAGATCAGGGTCATTTCCCTCTTCCAGCCAGGCTATCGCTTCAATACCGCTTGTTTTGATAACCAATGTATAAGTAGATGATAATATAAAATTTAACAATTTGAGTATGCTTGGTTCATCGTCAACAACTAATATTATTTTTTTAACGCCTTCGTTACTCTCCATAGCTTATAAAGCATTTTTTTGGTTTATTAAAATTAATTCAAACGTAAACAAATAATTTCCAACTAACTTGTTTTATCAAAGGTTTTTATAATTAAATATTCGTTTTATTTAAACTAAGTGTAAAAGTAACATTTTCTTACAAAAAGAATCAATAATTCATGAATTTTAGTGAAGTTGGGGCATAACTTTCCCAATTGAGCCCTAAATAAGGTTCAAACACCACATTATTCCTTAAGGTTACTTAGCTTTAACAGTGAACGATCCCTCTCGAACTTCCCCCTCTTTACAGGAATTAAGCTCATTAGAAACAACACGTCCATAAGAATCTATGACCATTAACCGGATACCCTGGGCCTCTAACGACTTAACCTGGGTCTTCAGATTGAAATCCGTTACATAAAAGAAAGGAATATCTTCACTTCCATCTTTTATATTTACGTTATAATCTTTGTTTTGAACAGAATAACTTACCTGACAATCTTTACATTCAACTCTTAATATTCCTTTGTTACTGAGTACAACATTAGACAAATCATCTGTGAGGGATTCCTTTTTACAACTGCAAAAGGATAAAATGAGAAGAATCAATAGGGTGGTTGAGATTTTCATTTTTATTACTTTTTTTCAGAAAAACTAAATGAAAAAATCAGGCCACTAACATGAACAGGTAATTTTTTAGATCATTTTAACTCAATAACAGCTTATTTACAGGCCATATTCACATAAAAAGCAAACATACAGGGGACATGTTATTGGGATATCCCTAAATTTAAAAACAACAACAATCCCCAAAATTCCCCAAAACGTGTATCAAAAACACCAACATTTTAAAAACAGTCACCTTCTTAACGCAAAAACCAATTACAAATCATTCCGTATATATTCCATCAAGGCCCTTATAGGGGTAACTGAAATTTTATATAAAAAATACTCTTATAAATTAATAAACAAAACACTTATAATGAGTATATTAGCCAAATAATTATTAAAACACCGTTAAACAAACTCAGTAAAATGCTTTTTTATAGGTTTTGCTCATCTACATGTGATATAAATCACTATTTTTACTCAGTTGTTGAGAACAGCTTATCGGCAACCATTTTCATATGAAATACACACCTCTTCCCGAAAATGAGAAAGAACGATTAAGGGTATTACACAACTCTCAGGTATTTGACCCGGCGTACGAGGCGCATTTTGAACGCATCACAGAATTAGCAGCCTCCACATGCGATATACCAATCGCATTTATTACCTTGATTGACCAAAATAAACAATGGTACAGATCAAATAAAATCTTCACTAGTGATGAAATTGCCATAGAAAATGAATTTTATCGTCAAACAATAAATTCTGCCGGAATTCTCGAAGTACTGGATCCTGGGGAGGATATCCGGTTTATATCCAATGCAAACCATCAGTACATTAAAATCAGTTATTATGCAGGCATTCCCCTGATTGATTCGAGTGGGAATATTATAGGCACTTTATCTTTATTTGATACCAAACCCAAAAATGAACTTACTTCCAAGCAAAAAAGAATAATTGAACTGCTTTCTATTGAAGTCATTTCTTTAGTAAATGAAATTAAGAGTAAAAAAGAACTTAACCATTTTTTAAAACTCTACAAATCTTCCCACGACCTAATCTGCGAGGCTGATATTGATGGTTTTTTAAAACGGGTAAACCCTGCTTTTACAAATACTCTCGGATGGCAGGAACAAGACTTGCTCAATAATTCTTTTTATAGTTTTATTCATCCTTATGATTTACAACCCACAAGCGATGAATTAAAAAAATTAAGCGATGGAAAAAATGCTGTAAACTTCAGCAATCGCTTTAAAACAAAAAAAGGAGAATACAGAACCTTACAATGGAGTGTCACCACGGAAACGGATTCTCAGAAAATACTGGCAATTGCAAGAGATGTTACTAAAGATAAAAATCTTCAGCAAAAAATTCTAACCAGCGAGAGCAGATTAAAATCATTTATCGAAAATGCACAGGGTTTAATGTTTACCCATGATTTATCAGGTAATCTTTTATTTATCAATAACGCCGGGGCCCATTATTTAGGCTACACAAAACAGGAAATGCAGAGCATGGGCCTGTTCGACCTTATCCCTAAAGACCACCATGCTGCACTTAACGATTACCTAAGAGAAATTAAAAATAAGGGTAAAGCCCAGGGGCTAATGACTACTGTACACAAAAAAGGTAACCATATCATATGGATATTCAACTGTGTGCTGGAAAATAATGCGACAAACAAGCCTTATGTTATCTGTAATTCAATTGACATCACGGAGCGGCATAACCTGGTAAAAGAATTAAGGACCAGGAATAAAAAACTTGAACTGGCCAATGACATTGCCCGACTTGGAAACTGGGAACTAAACCTGGTTGAACAAAAACTGACCTGGTCTGAAGTTACCCGTCAGATATTTGAAGTAGGACATGACTTTGAACCAAGTTTGGAAAGCGAGCTGTTGTACTATAAACCAGGAACTACCAGGGAAAATAGGTTCAATGCACTTAATGCAGCTGTACTTCATGGAAAAAGCTGGGACCTGGAATTAGAACTGCTCACCGCTAAGGGAAACGCAATCTGGATCAGATCAATCGGAGTTCCAGAATTCCTGGAAGGACGCTGTTATAAAATATCTGGCACCATTCAGGACATCACCAAAATTAAGCGCATGGAAGCGAACTTAATTTCGGCAAAAGAAGATGCAGAATCAGCCAATAAAGCAAAATCAGAGTTTCTGGCCAATATGAGCCATGAAATCAGGACCCCATTAAATGGTATCATCGGATTTACCGATCTGCTGATCAAAACGCAGCTCAATGAAACCCAGCAACAATATCTTTCTATAGTTACACAGTCAGGTAATGCCTTATTAAATACCATTAATGACATTTTAGACTTCTCGAAAATTGAGGCTGGCAAACTAGAGATGAACTGGTCTAAATTCAATCTCTATGAAATGGCAGAAGAATCTGCCGATGTTATAAAATACCAGGTACAAAGTAAGGGCCTTGAAATGTTGTTGAATATTTCGGCCGATCTGCCCAAATATATCTGGGCTGACGAACTCAGACTTAAACAGATCCTGATCAATTTATTAGGAAATGCTGTAAAATTCACTGAAAGCGGTGAAATTGAACTCAAGGTAGAAGCACTGACAAACCCTGAACTACCTGAAATTAAATACCGCTTTTCTGTGAGGGACACAGGTATAGGCATTAACCCCGATAAAAAGCTTAAAATATTCGATGCATTTTCACAGGAAGACGCATCTACAACAAAAAGGTATGGGGGTACAGGATTGGGCTTAACAATTTCAAACAAATTATTGGGGCTAATGAACAGTCAGCTCCAGGTTGAAAGTGTAATTGGTAAGGGAAGTGTATTCTATTTCGAAATTATCCTCCAGTCTGAGCCAGGTGAATCCATTGAGATACAGAACCTGGATAAGATAAAGAATGTCCTGATTGTTGATGATAACAAAAACAACAGACTGATCATCAATAAAATGTTATCCCTGAAACAGATCAGATCAGTGGAAGCCGGAAGTGGCCATGAAGCGATAGGCATGATCTCTAAGGGTGAAAAATTTGATGTGATCCTGATGGATTACCACATGCCTGATCTGGATGGACTGGAAACTATAAAAAAGATAAGGGAGATCCTGAAAGATTCAGATAAAGACCAACCTATTGTTTTGTTGCACAGTTCATCAGACGAAACAATTATAAAGGCCTGTGAAGAACTGAATGTACATCATCGTTTGTTAAAACCGATCAAGCTTAAGGATATGTACAGCTCACTTTTCAGGGTAATTTCTAAGAAAACTGAAAAACCGGGTGCAGCCGTACAGGAAGCAGAGCGAATGGACGATCCGATCCAGGTTTTAATAGCAGAAGATAATGCGGTTAACATGTTACTGGCCAAGACTATTGTAAGACGAATTGCACCAAATGCCACTATATTCGAGGCAAAAAATGGTCTGGAAGCTCTTGAACTTTATAAGACAACCAAAATTGATATCGTTCTGATGGATATTCAGATGCCTGAAATGAATGGCTATGAAGCTACAAAAAAAATCAGGGCAGTAAGACATAAACCCCATACCCCTATAATTGCATTAACTGCCGGAAATGTTAAGGGAGAAAAAGAGAAATGCTTTGCGGCAGGTATGGATGATTTTATATCCAAACCCGTAGTAGCTCATACCATTGCGCTTTCCCTGAAAAAATGGCTTAAGAACCCTACAGAAGACCCACATAGTGATCTATCCCTATCGCCATCCGACGATTCAGATTACCACTTCAATATAGAGTTGCTAAAAGAATATGTAGGTGATGATGAAACTGTTTTAACAAAAGTACTGGCACTCCTCAGAACCGAACTGATGAATTTCTCCAAAGAATTTAAGGAGCATACGTCAGTTAGAAACCTCAATAAGGTAAAGGAACTGGGTCAAAAAGTTTACGATACCGCAATAGTTTCCGGTTTAACTGCACTTGCCGTTATTGCAAAAAAAGTAGCTTCCGTTACTACTTACGATGAAACCGAAATTAACCAGTTGTTGGCAGAGGCCCAACAGGAAATCAAAACAGCAATAAGCTTAATTGTCAGATAATGTGATCAAATAAAAAAACCGGAAGAATTTCCGGTTTTTTTATTTATATGTCAGGTCAATTAATTCTTAGGTTGTACCCGGCCCGATTTTCTGTCCTGTCCTCTTCCGATCAGATAACCTGTACCAGCACCTACAACACCTCCAATAATAGCACCCCTGCCATCTTTTTTGTCAATAAGCACACCACCTAACGCTCCTGCGCCAGCACCTATCACAGCGCCTTTAGCCGCCTGGCTCCAGCCTTTTTTCTTAGCCGGGGCAGCTGTTTCGCTACTATACTGACTGTTACTGGCGGCTTGGTTCCGTTCAGATAACAGCAGCATCCTTTTTTCTTCTTTTGCCTGAGCTAATTTGGCTTCTTCTTTTTCTTTTACCCTTGCTGTTTCTGCCCTTTTAAAACTATCAAGTTTCAAACTATCTTTAATGGCTGCTACAGCCTTTTGCTTTGCTAATGCTTCTTCTTTGGCATTGTTTGTACACGCCGAAAGCATTAAACCCAATATCATTATAGAAAATAACTTTTTCATAACTTTACATTTAATTAATATTATATAGACCTGAAAAAATGATGCCAAGATTACTTATCTGTTAAAGAAGAGTGGCCCGGGGGCTCTCTAGTATCATTCTGATCATCTTCTCCATCCGGATTTCCAGAAATCCGATCATTGTCACTGTCCAGATTACTATATATGGAACGTTCATCTGATGATCCGTCGGCATCAAGGCCAAGGTTTTCCTTATATTCTTCGTTTAAAATTGATTTCCCGGATTTCTTCTCCTTTATTTTCTGCTTCACAATAAATACCTCCTTAAATATTAAATTGTATTTATAACAATACAATACCAGCAAAAGTTTACACCTGAGTTCCCTTTTCTCTAAAACTACCTGCCTGCAGGGCCATGTTTAACATTTTGATATTAAAGTTCAATTGATTATTTTCACAACGAAATATATATCATAATTATGCGTACAACAGGAAAAGTTAAATGGTTTAATTCTGCAAAAGGATTTGGATTTATAACTCCGGAAGATGGAGGAAAAGATATTTTCGTGCATTTTTCTGCAATTGCAGGAGATTCATTCAGAGAACTGAACGAAGGGGACAGTGTAGAATTTGAATTGAATGATGGCAAAAAAGGTCCTGAAGCCCAAAATGTAACAGTACTTTAACTCGCAATTTATTCTATTAAAAAAGGGGGTTGTTTAAATATAACCCCTTTTTCATTTTAAATTTCTACCAAACAGAAATACATCAGATGGGCCAACCAACAGCTCCGCTCAATTTACAAACGATAAGCATATTAGGTTGCGGCTGGTACGGAATCGAGTTGGCAAGGGAACTTGTTGCAAAAGGTTATACCGTAAAAGGATCCAGCACCACTGTACAAAAACTTCAGCTACTTGCTGAACAACAGATACAACCTTTCCTGGTCAATTTTGAAAAAGATAAAGAAAGCTACGATCCCCTGTTCTTTAAGACAGAGCTATTGTTTGTATGCATTCCCCCAAAACGAAGTGAAGGTCAGCAATCTGATTATCTACATAAAATTCAGCGGATCTGTACCGCGGCCCAACTTCATAAAATATCAAATCTGATATTTATAAGTTCAACAGCTGTGTATGGCGATCACAATGAAGAGGTAACAGAATTAACTGTCCCCAATCCTGAAACCGCTTCAGGTAAAGCCATTCTGGACGCCGAAAACCTTTTAAGCACACACCCCGGTTTCAATTGTACTATCCTTCGTTTTGGGGGCCTTGTTGGCCCTGGCCGACATCCGGGACGTTTCTTTGCCGGAAAAACAGATATACCCAATGGCCTTGCCCCTGTAAATCTCATCCATTTAACCGACTGTATAGGCATTAGTATACACCTTGTTCAACATGAAATAACTAACATCATTATCAATGCATGTTCACCAGACCATCCTGCAAAGCAGGATTTCTATGTGGCAGCAGCTCTAAATGCCAAACTTCCTCCTCCGGTATTTAAAAATGAACTGCTGAAATGGAAATTAATCACAGGTATTCAGGCACCTTTATTAAATTATACTTATCAGGTATCAAACTGGGCAAGCTGGTTTCAGCAAAACAACAACCTATAATAACATCTGTACAAAAACAATAAATCAAGCCAATAAAGAAACGCTAATTATGAAATTGACAATATTAGGCGCAGCACAGCAGGTAACCGGAAGTATGCACCTGTTACAACTGGATAACTATAATATCATTGTTGACTGCGGACTTGATTATGAGAAAGAGACCTATCAAAACGAAAACCTTTATTTCCCCTTCGATCCTGCAGCTATTGACCTCGTTATACTCACACATGCACATATAGACCATTCAGGGAACCTGCCCACCTTGGTGCGCATGGGTTTCAACGGACAAATCCTTTGTACCCCTCCTACCGCCGATCTTACAGAACTGCTTTTACTCGATTCGGTAAATATTTTTCTAAGCAAACAAAATAAACGGTCCCGCAGTAAGAGAACCAAATCCGGTCCCGAACCGCTTTACCTGCAAAAACATGTAAAGGATACTGTTGAACGCTTTGTAACCATCAACTTTAATAAAGAATTCCAGATTAACAATCAGGTGTCACTTACCTTTATCCCCATAGGACACTTACTTGGCGCCGCTGCAGTAATATTAACGGTCCATGAAAATGGAACCATAAAAAAAATTGCCTTTACCGGCGATATCGGACGAAAAAACTATCCGTTGCTAACCAACCCACAACCTTTGCCCCCTGTAGATTATCTGGTCTGTGAATCTACTTATGGTGGACGTCTGCATAGTACCGACAGCACGCTGGAACAAAAGCTCATAGAAACAATTACGGAGTCCTGTATCAAATATCCCGGACGGTTGATCATCCCGGCATTCAGTATTGGCAGAACCCAGGCACTGGCATATGCCCTCAACAAAATATTCAGTAATGGATTGCTCCCTTCTGTAAAAATATTTATTGATAGCCCTCTTGCCGGTTCAGCAACAGAAATTTATAGCAAGTACCATCACCTGCTTAATGATGAGGCAAGGGCATTTTACGAAAAAAACAACCACAGCTTTGAGTTTAAAGAACTTTCATATGTAAACGATAAACGCGAAAGCTTGTCTGTTTCTAATTACCATGAACCCTGTATCATCATCTCTTCGGCCGGTATGCTCGAAGGTGGCCGGATTCAGGATCACCTTTACTATAACATACAAAATTATTATTGTACCATATTGTTTATAGGATATTGCGCTAAGGGTACATTAGGGAACAGGCTTTTAAGGGGCGACCCCATTGTCCGGTTACGAAACCGTGATCTCATGGTATATGCAACTATAAAACAAACCGATCTGTTAAGTGGCCATGGAGATCACAATGATCTTTTAAATACAGTCAGACATCAGTCTTCCTTAACATTAAAACAGGTATTTCTGGTACATGGGGAAACGAAAAGTATCGGGGCACTGGCCAATGCCCTGCAATCAGAAGGATATGCCGTTTCCATCCCTCAAAAAGGGCAGAGCTTTGAATTGTAAGCCCTGCATCTGGCTAAAATTGTAGCAAATAGTATACACATTTTTGAGTATCCAAATCATAGATCTGTTCTTTTCCTTAAAAGAATAGCACTAATTAAGCTGTTGATTATTAACGCATTCAGAATTATTAATTTAGAAAACAAGCTTTGGCAAGGTTATTACAATCAGGTAAGCATCCAGCAGTTAAAAACTGGATATTAAAACATCTAATTATAGTAATATGAACTCAAGAATTACAAAAACAGCTTTAGCGCTGTCCCTAATAGGGTTATCAACGCAATTATTTGCACAAGATTCAGGTACCCAAGGAGGTAGATTTTCAGAGAAAACTTTTCGCACATGGTCGGTTGGTATTCATGGCGGTGTATTGAGCCAAAATACAATATTCAATGGTAAAGAACGCGACTTTCAAACTGCCAAAGAAAATATCGGTTATGGCGCCTTTATTAAAAAACAAATATTGCCTTCATTAGGTATCCAGGCTGATTTCCTGGGAGGAAAAGTTGAAGGATTAAGGTCTTATGCCGGTGTAGATGCAAATGGCGACAATACCTATCTGAATGGCTCCAGCTATCAAACTAAAATAGACTGGTCTGCTGCCTTAACCGCTGTTTATAACATTGCCAACATCAATATCAACAATGAAAATGCAGTATTGATTCCTTATGTTAAAGCTGGTGCTGGTTACATGAACGCCGGTGCAACAACCACTAACGTTCCGTTGTCTGCCAATGAAGGTTATAAAGAAAGATGGTTTGTTCCAGTTGGTGCTGGTTTTAAACTGGGTGTTGCCAAAGGCATCAATGTTGACTTAGGATACGATGTAAACTTTGTTAAATCTGACAAATTTGATGGTTTCAATTCAGGTGGTAAAAATGACAAATTCTCTTATGGACATATAGGTTTAGAATTTGCACTGGGAAGCAAAGAAAAGCCACAATTGCAAAACTACAGCTCATTGGCCAACCTGCGTAAACAGTCAAAAGAAGAATCTGATGAATTGAGAAGAGCATTGTCTACTGCTGAACAGAATGCAGCCAGAGATAGAGAACAATATGCTAAAGACATGGGAGATGATGACAATGACGGTGTAGCCAATAAATTCGATAAATGTCCTGGAACAGCATCTGGTACAGTTGTAGACGGATCTGGCTGCCCTATCAAGGTACAGCGGGAAGTCATCAAAGAAACTAAAGTTGTAGTAACAGAGGCCGACCGTAAAGTGGTTGATGAAGCCATCAAAAACTTAGAATTTGACTTGGGTAAAGCTACAATAAGGGCTAAATCTTATGCCACTTTAAATAAAGTAGCTGCTTTGCTAATCGAGAAAAACTTTAGCCTGAAATTAGCCGGACATACAGATAACACCGGATCTATGGCGTTAAACTTACGTTTGTCTAAAGAAAGAGCTGAAGCTATCAAAGCATATTTGGTATCACAGGGTGCAAATGCTTCACGTATCGAAGCAACAGGTTATGGTCCGAACCAACCTATCGCATCTAATAAAACTGCCGAAGGTCGTCAGAAAAACCGTAGGGTAGAATTTACATTGTACTAGTAAAACAGAACGATAAAAAAAAGCCCTGGCAGTTGCCAGGGCTTTTTTTTATCTATAGCATTTCCTTAATCCTGTTTAATTTCCTGGCTTTCTTTAGGTACAAATATCAGCGAAGCAATAACCGATAAAATTAATACCCCACCCACAATAGATAATGATAAGGGTGAAGATATATGGTAAAATGGTGCAATAACCATTTTAACACCAATAAATGCCAATATAATTGCCAGGCCATATTTTAACAGGCTAAACATATGAATAAAGTTGGCCAGCAGGAAATAAAGTGCCCTTAGCCCCAATATTGCAAATATATTTGAAGTATAAAGAATCAAAGGATCATCTGGGGCAATTGCAAAAATGGCAGGAATAGAGTCTACAGCAAACAGTAAATCTGTAAATTCAATTACGGCTACTACTACCAGTAAAGGTGTAGCCAGTTTAATTCCATTCTCTACCGTAAAAAATTTGGCACCATCAAACTCTTTGCTTACTTTAAAAAACTTATAAATTACTCTTGCTCCCGGACTTTTACTAAAGTCTTTTTCTTCGTCCTCGTCTTCACCAGCAAACCAGGATTTAATGCCTGCATAGATCAGGAACAGCCCGAAAATCAACAGCACAATATTGATCTTTACCAACTGTCCAAATACAGTCATCTCAGGCAAATAAGTAAGGTTAATCAACCCTACGCCTGCAAAAATGAAAATTGCACGGAACAGTAAAGCGCCAATAATTCCCCAAAACAATACCTTATGGTGTAATTCCTTAGGCACATTAAAAAATCCAAACACCAGTATAAATACAAAAAGGTTGTCAACCGACAGGGCCTTCTCTATCCAGTAGGCCGACTGGAACTGCGTAAACTTCTCAAAACCCGAGGTTAGGTAAATTACCCCACTAAATGCCATGGACAAGCTGATCCAGACCACAGACCATATTGCTGCTTCCTTGCTGCTCACTGCATGCACCTTCTTATTAAAAACACCCAGATCCAATAGCAGCATTACTACTACCACAACTGCAAACCCAATAATAACACCGGGATGATTAATCATATTATCCATTTTTATTCTATTTTTTTTTCATTGATCTAATGGTGATAAAAATGCTAAAAAAGATCGGTTTTAAGCATCGTTTTCAAAATATTGGCCTGTACATCAAAATTGTTCAGGTGATCTAAAAAGTTGATATCCGAGATCTTGATGTAATTCTCTTCCAGCAACTTTACAATCTCTGTTGGAATATAGGTTTTTGCTGTAGCTGCACTACTCTCAAGCTTATCATTTTTATAAGCCAGCTCCTGTATCAACCTATCCTTTTCGGAAAGATGATTGTCCAGCTCAACCCCATTAAGTTTGTTCATGTCGCAAAACAAAAACAGGTTCCTGCTCGGGAAAAATAAAAAGTACCTGTCCAGATCTATAAACTTATACACTTCTACAATCAGCTGACCCGATTTTAATCCGTAAAAAAATTCAGTCCTGAAATCCTCTTTACACAACAGGCCCATTAACTTCCTTTCAATGCTGGCATGCACATCAATGTACATCTTATCTGCATTAAAATCTATCAGTGTACCCAACTGCGCTGTAGAAATATCATAATAAAAATCCTTCGCATATCTGGAACTGAAGGTATTGATGTTTTTGGCAAATGGAAATTCTTCTGTATGATCAGAAAGCACCTCAAATAGTTTTCTTAAAGATAAATTGATCTTTAAAGATTGTTTCTGTTTATCGAGGTTAAAGCTTTTTTCGGTATAAACCGAACTGCCAATCTTATCCATTAATTCTTTATTCAGCTCAATCTCATCATAAATCAAGGTCACATTCTTTTCGTTGCTTTTTTTAATTTTCCTCAGCAGCTCTATTAAACTTGCAGTAAACTGAATATGGAACAATTCCAGTTTATCAATATCCAGCTCTTCATTATTCGCAAAAAGCTGATGGATCACCCTGCTCCGTAAATAAATTTTATAAACAGTTTCCTCCTGAAAAAAAGAAGAGAGCAACTGCAAACGGTTGATCTCTGTCTCCGATTCCTTTAAAATATTGATGCGCCGTTCATCCATTGTTAAAATTAATTAACCCGGGTCACGTTTTTCTTCAGTTCAGATTCTAAAGTTTTCAATTCACCGTCAAGTACTTTTCTGCTTTGCGCACCATCTTCATGAATTTTCTTAACCTCATTTAAGGTTTCTATTAATGAGGATGTAGTCCGTTTCAGCGTATCCAAAGAAACAATCGTTTTCTCATTTTCTTTCGCCACATCAATACTGTTCTGTTTCAGCATTTCAGCATTTTTCTGTAAAATGGTATTCGTTGTATCAGAAACCTTTTTCTGCATCTCCACATTGGCTTTTTGCCTTTGCAGTGCAACCGCTATCGTAAGCTGATTTTTCCATACCGGAATGGTTGTAGATACGATAGATTGTGCCTTTTCAGCAATAGAGGTATTGTTATTCTGCACTACCCTGATCTGGGCCAGCGATTGTAACATGATAAATCTTACAATTTTCATATCCGCCAAACGTTTGTCCAGCCTGCTGATAAAATCGCGCAGATCGGCAATCTCATAATCCTGGTAATCGGCAGGCCGGCCCTCCATCTCCGCGAGCTGAAGACTCAGCTCATTAAATTTAAGCTGACCGGAAATGATCAGTTCTTCCATCTGATGAATGTAACCCACATTGCTGTCGAACATCGTTTGCAAAGAACTGTTGTCCTTAATGGAATTTAAACGTCCTGCTTTGATCTTATTTGTAATCTTGTCAACATTGTTCACTACCACATCATACTTCTGAAATAGCTTTTTAACATCTACAACCAGATTTTTAAGGAATGGTATTTTAGAGATGAAAGATTTAAACCCGCTCTGTTCCAGCTCTCCAACATCAATATAATTCAGTTCGGTCAGCAATTCGTTGATCAGCCCACCAACCTCACCACTATTATACGTGCGTACAGACGATAAAAAATCATTGCTGTATTTCTCCATCGAATTTTGGGCATCGGCACCATAATTCAAGATAGAATTTACATCAGATGGCACCAGAGATTTACCAATCTCTTTATATTTCTGTTCATCCTCAGCGCTCAGTACAGTCAGGTCTACATTGCCTTCCTTATCAATCTTAGCCGGACTAAGGCTTTGTGTTTCATTTGGATTAGTTTCCATAATTTTTCAGATAAAAGCTAAACGCTTATAAATAACTTTGCGTTACGGTTTTAACGGTTTCTTCAAGCTTACGGTCTTTAGTAGGCTCACCAATCGCATTAAACTTCCATTCGCCGTTTTTCTTGTAAAACACACCCATTACCATCGAAACATGACCTCCAAAATTGGATCCATTTGCAATGTCATAAGTGGCAAATACTTCGTTTACTCTTTTAGGTGTTCCTTCATAAATCCTTATAGAAGCAAAAGGGATCGTTCCAAAATCATGTCCCCTAAAACTGTTCAACACAAAGGCTACATAATTTACAGCAGGGTTTAAGCCCGAAAAATCGAGGGTAATCACCTCATTATCCAGTCCATCGTCTCCCCCCATATCACCCGTTAAATCGTCGCCACTATGTTTTACAGCGCCGTCTTTAGAAGCCAGATTGCCAAAATAAACTACTTCAGTCAGCTGCTTCTGCTCATTGTAAAGGGCACAACTCGCGTCCAAATCAACAGCTTCTTTAGTTTTGCCAAACCCGAACAGCCCTTTTTTTTCTATTGCACCCCAGTTAATGCCTACACAAACACTTTGAAGTTTGCTTCCATTGCTTTTCTCCAGGCTAATGCGTTGTCCTTTTTGAAGATTAATTGCCATAATTTCTTATTGATATTTATTTAAATAATCCTGTAAGCCGCCTTTCATTCCCATTCCTACAGCCTCAAATTTCCATTTACCGTCGCGTTTATATATTCTGCCAAATTCAACTGCAGTCTCAATAGAAAAATCTTCTTCCAATTCATACTTCAGCAAAACTTCATTGGTAACCGCATCAAAAATACGTACATACGAATTTCTAACCTGTCCAAAATTTTGCCTTCTGCTTTCCGCTTCATGAATAGTTACTACCACACAAATTTCTGAAACGCTTCCGCCAACTTTTGTTAGATCAACCTTAATCTGCTCGTCATCTCCATCCCCATCGCCGGTTAAATTATCACCAGTATGTTCTACAGCTGTATCCGGCGATTTCAGGTTATTATAAAAGACCAAATGTTCATCAGAAACCAGCTTCTTATTGTCATTCAGCATAAAAACAGAAGCATCTAAGTCAAAGGCGGTACCTGTAGATGAACTGTTTGTATCCCAACCCAAACCAATGGTAAATTTGGGCGCATCTATATTTTCTCTCTGCCCTTTTTGTAAGTTAATGGCCATAATTAAATCAATTTATAGTTTTTGTTATTTATGTAGTTTTTTAAAAAATTCAAATTTCCGGAATAGCAATCTATAGTATGGTAACTGTTACCTAACGATAAATTATACAGGTTATATATAAAATCTTCGGTCTGCCGCTCCAGAAATATGGAAAAGCTATTAAAATCGCAATTTAAGATATATTTAACAATCCTCGTATTAAAACAAAAATTACCACTTTTAATAATTTCATCCAAATCAAAAACAGACCTTACTTTATGGTAATTTAAATGATTTTCTATATTCGGATGAATATCATGGTTAGCCAGTTCAGCAAAATAGAGCATGTAAATATCATTTTTAAGTTCATACTCCTTCACCATTTTAAGGATCATCTTTTCATGGCTTCCTGTTATTTTGATATCATCCAGAAAGAACAATACCTTATCCCTCAGAAAGTCCTTATCAATATGAAAAGAATCGTTACCAATCAACTTAATCCTGTCCTCCGCACTCAAAGCCCCATAATCATCTTTATAAGTAATGGTCCTGTGTACCTTAGCTTCCTGAACTACCATACGTCCGTTCTCTACCAGCCAGTGGTTAAGCTGGTAAACAAAATAGTTTTTCATAGCAAAAGTAGCCGTAGGAATAAAACAATACGGACTGGAGATAACCACAATCTGCTCCGATATCTGGTTATCTTCCAAAAAACCCTTTATAAAGCCATCAGCCAGGTCTTTGCCAAATTTTTTGGCTACCCGGTCATCTCCAAACTTAAAACGGCTGTAATCATCGGCACTAAAACCAAAGTTATTCGAATGGTGTATTTTATGCAGGGAATAAGTGTATGGGATCATAAGAGTAAATGGCCTATAGATAAATGATTAGAGTTAATTTGCAGACTCCTGATACCGGCTTTTTCAGCACCTCTTACATCTGCAAGCGGGTTATCCCCTATATGTATAACCTCTGTTAAATTCAATTCCGGATGCTTTTTTTTATCAATGGTATCCAGCATGAGCTGGAAAAACTGCTGATTAGGCTTAGAAAGCCTTACCTCATCCGAGTAAAGCTGAAAATCAAGGAGTTCATCCAGTCTCAGCTCCTGCAATACCCTTCTAAGGGTTTTACCTTTAATAAAACCGGTATTGCTCAACAAACTGGTGGTGCTTAAGCCAGATTCTTTTAAGCGGTACAAAACATTGGTGCTATCGGCACAATAAACCTGAGGCATATATTTTAGTACCAGCAATTCCATTTCATTATACAGCTCATCTATAGCTATATCCTGAAATTCGGTCGAATAATTATTGATGATACTGATCACCATAAGGTACATTTCTTCGGCATCAATATTTTTCCCCGTTTTTTCATTGATGCTGTTCACCATCAGGTCAACTTGTCTGAACACCACACAAACCTCTTCGAAGCTTTTTTTTACACTGTTAAAATTAGTGTAAAAATAACGTGCCCGCTCGGTTTTAAAAGCAGGGTTGGACTTGATCAGGGTAAGCCACAGGTCGAAAGAATAATGTTTATAAAAAGGCATTATGAGCGCATTTTTTTTAAGTTCAGACGCATTTTAATCCCTAATGTTACAAATTTAGACGTACAGTCCGAAATTTAATTTAGAAAAACACAGCGCCTATCCAACCTTATCCAATGATTTTCTGTCGTTTAAGGTAGCCGTTTTATACTTACTCGGCGTAAGACCTGTAATCGCCTTAAACTGGGTCGATAAATGTGCACTGCTGCTGTATCCCATCTTATAAGCAATCTCGTTTAAATTCAGCTCGCCATATTCAAGTAATTCCTTTACCTTTTCAATTTTTTGCTGGATAATGTACTTTTCAATGGTCAGGCCTTCAGCATCAGAAAACTGCCTGCTCAGGTAAGCATAGTCCTTATTTAATTTATCTGCTATTTCCTGGCTCAGGCTCTGTTGCAGCTCATTCAGCTCCGAATAATGGATCAGATCAATCACCTGTGTTTTAATCTGTTCAACCAGCTGGTCTTTTTCCTTATCCATCAACTCAAATCCCAACGTTCCTAAAGCAGCAGCAATGTCCTGCAGTTGTCCCTCATTGGCCTCAGGTTCAATAGCTATTTTTCCTAAAGAAATCTCTTTCACTTTAAACCCAAAATTTTCCAGCTGCTGCCTCACAATCATGATACAGCGGTCGCAAACCATATTTTTAACATATAACAACATAAAGCAACAGAATTAATATGCTTAACCAAAGTATGAGCTCAATTACAAAGATACCCTTAAATTAAATTAATTTATAATCCTGCGTAGGGGTAAATGTTCATCTGGTTGTCCTAATTAAAACAAGACAAAAAATGAACTTTACATTTTACAAAATCAACACACAATTAATGGCCCTAAAGGCCATAACCTGTTTACTTTTATCCATAGCTGGTTTAAGCGCTTCCGGACAAAACAAGGCAGCGGGTAAAATCCATGTCGGTATAATTTATCCTTTAAGCACCAATGGCAGCCACGCGGCACTCGACACCAATAACCTGTCTATCCATCTGCTGGCAGGTATTTCGGCATCAGAACAGGGAGCTTCTTTTGCAGGTATTTCTAATATCGTACGCAATGGGACCAAAGGATTTCAGTTTGCTGCCTTTTCAAATCATATTGGTAAGCAGGTCGAAGGTGGCCTGTTCGCTGGCTTTTTAAATACCTACGCAGGGGGCGATGCATTTGCTGTCGCAGGTTTCAGCAATGTAGCTACAGCTGACGTTAAAGGCGCGCAGTTCGCCGGCTTTGCCAATGTATCCAAAAGCGTAAAAGGCGCACAGTTTGCCGGTTTTGCCAATATTGCTAAAACTGTAAAAGGGCCTCAGTTTGCAGGTTTTATCAATTTATCTAAAAAAGATGCTGCCCTCCAGTTCGCAGGCTTTATGAATAAAGCTACAGATGTTAAGGGCAGTCAGCTGGCTGGCTTTATCAATATCGCAAAAAAAGTTAAAGGGGCCCAGATAGCCGGCTTTATCAATGTGGCCGACAGCAGCGATTATCCCATCGGGATTATCAATATTGTAAAAAATGGCGAAAAAGGCATTGGCATTAGCACCGATGAAACACTCACTACAATGTTGTCTTTCAGGTCTGGTGGAAAAGTACTTTACGGCATTATCGGTATAGGTTACAATTTTAAAAACACCGATGAAGTATATGCTTTTGAAGCTGGCCTGGGTGCACACTTTTTCCAGTCGCCCACTTTTCGCTTAAATGCAGAAATTGCAGGTACCGGACTAGAAAGTTTCAAGGCAGGCGAATACTTCAAAACCTCGTTTAGGTTAATGCCCGCCTTCAAGATCAGTCCTAAACTTGAAATCTTCGGCGGACCTTCAGTCAACTATCTAAACACCAATACGTTTGAAGGACGCAGCTTAAACAAAAGCTATATCAATACATGGGAAAACAAATGGGGCAATAATTTCCAGGCCCTGTACATCGGTTATGGAGGCGGTATACAATACCTTTTTTAACAAAAAAATAAATCATCACAAACTACAAAAAAAACAATCATGAGAATTTTAACCTTGATCACATTATTGGGCATCCTATTTACAGGCTGCTCTAAAGAAAAGCTCAGCGCAAGCGGCGACAAAATAACAGAAGAACGCAGTCCGGGAGACTTTAACGGCATAAGTACCAGCGGCTCAAACTCTGTATACATCACTTATGGAACTGAATTTAAAGTGGTACTGAAAGGCTCCAACAATCTGATCCCCTATTTTAAAACCAGTGTAACCGGCAACACCTTATATCTGGGTTACGAAAAAGCCAGCGTACAGCACGATGATGTTGAAGTATTTGTAACACTGCCCTCCATCAGGAAAGTTTCGATAAGCGGTAGCGGAAAAACCCTTGTACAGGGTTCCTTTCCAAGAGCTATTGATTTCAAATTGTCAATAAGCGGTTCTGGTGATGCTACAGTTCAGGACGCCTTTGATTCAGATGAAGTATTGGTACAGATCTCCGGCTCCGGTAAAGCTGACCTTCAGCAAATAAACGCAAGAAAGGCACAGATAGACATTTCCGGAAGTGGCGATGCAAAGCTGAAAGTGGAAGAAAAGTTAAAGGCCAGGATCAGTGGAAGCGGGAAAATTTATTACACCGGAAACCCTGATGTAGACGCTGATGTAAGTGGCTCTGGTAAAGTTATCAAATTTTAAATTTACAAAAATGGTATACAGGGATATGCTGCAGGACATTAAACAAAGTGACGGTTTAAAAGAACTGCTGTTCTTTATTTTTGCGAGTCCATCCAAAGTCTACAAACATAAAGCCAATAAAAACCTCCGGCAATCTAAAGCAGCCGTTCCACTGGGTAAAAGGTTGCTCAGGAGTATATTGATCATTTTAGCCATGCTGTTGTTGCTAAGCCAGTCAACATTTGCACAAAAACAGGTAGAACCAGAAAATTTGCCTACTCCAAAAGGCAGTAACCTATTGTTCTTTTTGCAGCGCGATCCGGATGCAAACACTGTAGTTTATGAACTTAACTACAACAGCGACGGCACTTTATACCGCAATAATCCCATTAAAGGTTCCTGGATCAGGTATGAAGAGGCACAAAAGTTCAAAGAGCTGACCAGTATTGAAAAGAAATTTGCCTACGGTATAAAAAGCAGGCCCATTGGCGAAGATGAGTATGAGATCAGGCTGGTGGCCTATAAAAAGATGCCCATGTATCTCAGAAAATCAGAAACAGACCAGAAATACCACATTTACATTAAAGATGAAGGTAAAAACCTCTTGCTAAAAAGGGTATTTGTAAGGGTAAATGGAGGTAGCTTTTGGTTTCCAAAAATACAGTATATAGATTTGATCACCACAAACTGTGCAACCGGAATAGAGATTTTAAAGAGAATAAGAACCTGAACTGATATATTTGAATAAGATTTAAACCCTTGGAGTTAAAAAGCAGCATTTCGGCAAATACATCACAACCATATGATGACCAAGCTTTTGAACAATTGTTCAAAGCACATTTTAAGGCCTTGCACGCTTATGCCCTGGCCTTGTTAAAAGATGAAGATACCGCCGAAGAAATAGTACAGACCATGTTTTTAAAATTTTGGGAGAAAAGGGAGCTGTTGAATATCCAGACCTCGGTTAAGGCCTATCTTTATAAATGCGTTTACCACGACAGCCTGAACTTTTTAAAACATGAAAAGATTAAAACAAAATACCAGGATTTTGCAAGCTATACCATGAACAGCCATCATGAACCCGCCTCTTCAAAAGCAGAAATGACCGAACTGGAATACCAGATTGGAAAGGCCTTAAATGAATTGCCCGAACAATGCCGTACCATATTCCAGATGAGCAGGTTTGAAGAATTAAAATACAGGGAAATAGCGGAACAGCTGGGCCTGTCTGTAAAAACTATAGAAAACCAAATGGGCAAAGCGCTCAGAATAATGCGACTGAAGCTGGCCGACTTCCTTTCGCTCATTTTATTAGGCCTGATGTATTACAGGGATTTTTTTAACTAGCAACAGCATGACGGATGAATTATTGATAAAGTTTCTGCTAAAAGAAACAAGTGAAGAGGAAGGCATAGCCGTACAAAACTGGTTAGACGCCGCTCCTTCCAATGCAAAACATTTTGAACAGTTTAAACAAATATGGAACAGCAGTAAAAAGCTTTCCACCCAAAGCAATGTTAACGGAGATGAAGCCTGGCTAAGGTTTAAACAAAGAGCATCAGCCGCGCATCAGCCCCTTGTACGCCGCATAAAACCAACCTACCAATGGCTTAAAATTGCAGCCGTTCTTTTCCTCATTGCTGCTGCATGGTCTGTATACAGTATCTTTTCACCGGTTTCCTATACCCCCATAACCGCTGGCAACACCATAAACAAACAATTGCTCCCC
The DNA here is from genome assembly GCF_000023825.1 of Pedobacter heparinus DSM 2366. NCBI lineage: Bacteria > Pseudomonadati > Bacteroidota > Sphingobacteriia > Sphingobacteriales > Sphingobacteriaceae > Pedobacter > Pedobacter heparinus. Next base: position 2,233,935 of record NC_013061.1, on the reverse strand, counting down.
GATGGGTCTGAAGTTACACTCAACAAAAACACCCAACTCAGCTATGCAACTAATTTTAAAAAAAACAGAAGCGTCCATCTGCAGCAGGGTGAAGTATTTTTTAACGTACTGCACGATAAAACCCGGCCATTTGTAATTGATGTAGACAAAATTGCTGTACTTGTAGTGGGTACCTCCTTCAATGTAAAACACTTAAACCACCAAACTGAAGTTATTGTCGAGACCGGAATCGTAAAAGTAAGCCTTGGCAAGGATGAAATAGCCCTTCACAAGGGAGAAAAAATAATCATAAAAAACACAACCGACAAACTGGTTAAAATGCAAAGTACAGATCAGCTGTACAATTATTACCGCAGCAACGAATTTGTATTGAACAATACCCCTTTATGGCGTGTAGTTGAAGTTTTAAATGAGGCTTATAATTCAGAAATCGTGATTAAAGATCCGGCCATAAGAGACCTGACCTTATTTACAACTTTAAAAACCACAGCAAGTTTAGCCGATAATTTAAAAACAATCTGTCTTACGCTTGATTTAAAGTCTGTCCGTAACGAAAACCAGCTCTTGTTGTCTAAAAATACCAAATGAAATTAAAACTTACGCTCATCCTGTCCATCCTTACCGGATACCTGCAAGCCCAGATGCCACTTGCCCCTTCTAAACACAATTTAGAAAAAAGAGTAAGTATAGAAGTAAAAAATACCCAGATATCAGAAGTACTCACCAGGGTTAGCCGCGCCGGGGCATTCTATTTCTCTTACAGCGGGGCCTTGTTCACAACAGATAGCCTGGTTAGTCTGAATGTCAGAAATACGCCGGTAAGGGAAATATTGGACAGGCTTTTTAACAATAAGGTAGATTACAAGGAAAACGGGGAATATATCATTCTCCGTTATGCAGCAAACCACCTTACCATAGAACCTGAAAACATCACCACTGCCGACAAGCTTTACCTGATCAGTGGTTATGTAATAGATACAGAAACGGGTCGTAAGGTTAAACAGGCCAGTGTTTATGAAAAACGTCTCTTGCAGTCTACACTTACAGATCATGAGGGCTTCTTTAAACTGAGGTTTAAAGGTGACCATAATGAAGTGATATTAACAGCTGCCAAAGAAAACTACAGAGACACCACGCTCGTCTTCCTATCTGACATTAAAGTGAAACCAGAGGGTTATAAAGACCCAAACGCAGATGAAGCAAATGGTCTGTTCAGTGATGTCGAAAATTCGGGAATCGGCAGGTTCTTCATTTCTTCCAAACAAAGGATCCAGAGTTTAAACATCCCCAGTTTTTTTGCCAACAGTCCTTTTCAAACTTCACTTACACCGGGTTTAAGCTCCCACGGCATCATGAGCTCCCAGGTGGTCAACAAATTTTCACTGAATGTTCTGGGTGGTTATACCGCAGGCACAGATGGACTTGAAATTGCAGGGCTTTTTAACATTACCAAAGGTGATGTGAAGAAATTACAGTTTGCTGGTCTTTTTAATGAGGCTGGCGGCGCTGTAAACGGTTTTCAGGTGGCAGGTTTACTGAACAATGTAAGTGGCGAAAAGAAAGGCTTCCAGGCAGCCGGACTGCTTAACCGTGTTAAAGGTGAAACTGAAGGCTTTCAGGTTGCCGGGCTTTGCAACTTGTCGGCCAGGAGTATGAAGGGTGTACAGGCAGCAGGAATTGTAAACGTTATTAAAGAAAATGTTGATGGGGTACAAATTGCTGGCATTGCCAACCTGGTACGCAAAGACATGGAAGGCATCCAGATAGCTGGCATAGCTAATATGACCAGGCACTTAAAGGGGGTACAAATTGCTGGTATTCTTAACTATGCCAAAAAAATGGATGGTTTCCAGCTTGGCCTTATCAATGTATCAGACACTTCATCCGGTTACAGTTTAGGGTTGATAAACCTTGTAAAACATGGTTATCATAAAATAAGCCTGTTTACCAACGAAACTGTAAACACCAATCTTTCTATTAAAACAGGCAATTCCCATCTTTATACCATTTTATTTGCAGGCTTAAACCTGTCACAAAACGAAAAAGTACGAACTGTGGGTATAGGCCTTGGCCATGATTTTATTTTTAACAGCTGCTTGTCTGTTGGTCTTGAAACAACTGGTCAGCTGCTCTATCTCGGTAAGTGGGACAGTACCAACCTTTTGAGTAAAGTTCAGGCCAACCTGCAGGTACAGCTGGTTAAAGGTATAAGCCTCTTTGCGGGCCCTGCCTACGCTGTTTACAGCAGCGATAACCCCGCCAATTCCAGTTCAGCAGGCTATAAGCAAAACATTGTTCCAAAGCACCATACCAGCTTTGGCAGCAACACAAAGGGATGGCTGGGTTTCAATGCCGGCATCACCTTCATGTAAGTACAACAAACCAAAATCTCAGTATGGATCTGTTTACTTTGTCAATGCTTTGACGGTTGTCGTTTTTGTCTTCCCCCAATCCCGGTCTTCCCTAAAATCCTCATCTGCATGAAAATAATAATCCCGGTTCCCATACTTACTTGTGCTTACATTTTTAATTGGCTTATACTCCCTGACCTTGCTCTTCATGTTAAAAAAATTATAGTTTAAACATAAAACAAGATTTATGCAAAAAGGTTTGTCATAAATTATCTGCATTATTGTGCACATACTTCCTTAACAATTCCATATTTCCGATCGCATTGCCCATCGTATTGTTAAAATAGCTATAAACCTCTTTTCCTTCCACCAGCCAGTCCCTGATATAAGTCGCATATTCATATAAAAAATCATCCGGATAACTTCCCTTATAATCTCCCTCAGGCCCATGAAAACGCAGATATACAAAATCAAGCGAATTGTTGAGTAACTGTCCCCCTTCGCTAAGTTTATCATGAAGAACGGGGGCCATACTGAATTCCTCCAGCAAGTCATAGGTATCCTGCCGATACCAGCTTTGGTGCCTGAATTCAACAGCTATGTGCCACAACAGATCAGGATCTGCCTTGCGTATGCAGTTCAAAAGTTCAGTTAACTCCCGGATATGTACAGGCTTAATGCTGGCGGGGAACTGTACCAGCAAACAACCTTTTTTACTGCCCGCACTGGCAATCCGATTCATAAATTCTGCAACTGCCTCAGGTTCAAAATCAAGGTTCCTCTTATGTGTAATTTCCTGCCACAATTTAAAGGTAAACTTAAAGTCTGCTGGCGTATCTGCCGCCCATCTGGCAACAGTCGAAGCCATGGGCATTTTATAAAACGTGCTATTGATCTCTATACTGTTAAAAAGGGAAGCATAATAACCCAATCTGCTCCCGGCCTTAAATTCTTCCGGATAAAATTCTTTGTTGGGTACGGGCAATAACAAACCACTGGTACCAGAATAATATGTACCTTTAACATATTCCATATGATCAGCTTAATTTCTATTATAACCAGTCTACAATATGAATTGTTTGAACCCCGGTGTTCCAAAACATCAAATTATTTGTCTCAGCTGCTGCTTTTAAGCCTCAGTCCAAATGAACTTTGCTTTGCCGGGCCAGCTTTCTAAACCTTATGTAACAGGCAGTGCTGTACAACAACCAAAGCAATAACAGGTGCAGCAAAGCAGCGGCATAGGCCAGCAAGTCGGCACCAGATTGAACTATGGCCGTGTATATTTTAATAAATGGCGTAGTGGGCAGCAGCATGGATACCCACTGTATCGGCACTGGCAGTGATTCAAAAGGCCAGGTATATCCGGTAATCAGGAAAATGGGATAGGTTGAAAAGGCCATCACCTGGAGGCAAAGCAATTGCGATCTGAACAAAGAACCTATAAATTGGGCCATGGGTATCAACGTAAACAACAAAAAGAGCAGCAACACGCCCAGTTGAAAACCACTGCCCCGCATGGGCAAATTGAGTAACCTAAAGTTTACATTCAGGAAAAAGAAGCCATAAGCGCCAAAAACAACAAGATAAAATAATCCTTTGCCCCAGATTGCGGTTGAAATGCCAGCCTTAAACCATTCTTTTATACTGCCCTGCTGCCTTTCTCCGGCAACGCTTTCCGATAGGCCGATCAGTAGTGTCTGCTGCAAGATCAGGGCCAGCAATGCAGGCAACAGAAAAGCTCCATAACTGGACCTTTCATTAAACATCGGGCGGTAATCCAGGGTAATGGGCATTACATTTTGCATGGCCATAGTCCTGCTTAAGCCTTCACTCTTTTCAAAATACTGCAGCCTTATCCCCGCTCCTACAGTAAGGCAAATCTGCTGCACACTCATTAATAAATCACTGGAAGGCAGAAATCTTGCCGCATTTACCGCAAGTACTACATTACTTTGTTTAAGTGTCAGCAAATTACTTTGTGTACCCCTGGGAATATAAAAATAACCCTGACAGTTACCGCTGTACATCTGTTCTTTTGCAGTTTCCAGGTCAGAAAAATGGATCAGTTCCACCAGCTGCGAATTGTTTATCTGCTGTTGCAGCAGGCGGGACAATCTCGACTGGTCGTCGTCTACCACAGCCAGTTTTACCTGCTCTTCTTCTTTATTGATATAAATACTGCCATAAAAAAAAGCGTACAGCAAAGGTGCAATCAATAGTGTAAGCAATAAACTATGGTCCTTTGCCACCAAGGTAACCTCTCTTAAAAAGAGCTGGATTAAAGATGGTTTATGCGGCCTGCTCATTTACGCTGCTGTTAAATTGGTGCTGAAATAATAAAATTGCGGTCGGAAACATTACCGCACAAAACAAAACAAGCTTATTGATGTCAGCCTGCGCATAATGCATGGGCAGGTTCATGTAATATACTTTAAAAAAGGCGTCCAGAAACGGCGTATAAGGCATAATGGTCGCATAATATTGATCGTACCATGGCATTGCCCATCTTGGAAAAGTAAAACCACTAAAAACAAAGGCTGGTGAAGTGTAAAACAAGGCCACATCACCCGATAACATCACATCCTTAAATAAAGCCGAAATGAACATACCGATACCTATACAGGCAACCGACAACAAGGTGTACATTAAAAAGAATTTGCCTGTCGCAACCGGCACACCAATACCAAACCAGGGAAACAGGACAAAGGCAATCAGTATAAAATTAACCCAGCTAAAAACCAGGTGTGCAATGGTTTTAGCGGTAATAACCAGTAAAGCAGAACCCTTGGCCAAACCATAAAGCTCCTGCATGGTATTCGTTTTCCATTCGTAATTCAATGCCAGCATACTGCTGATGATAAGGATCATCTGGATGCCTACTGTAATCAGCCCCGGAACCAGGTATTCCTGGTAATTGTAACTCGCATTATACAATTGATAACTATTCAGTTTAACCGGATTGGCCAATGCCATAGCCCGGTCTGCTTTCATACCGGTCTTTACCAGTTTTTGCAATACCACACCCGAACTGCCCATAATAACCACTTCAGCTACGGCTTTATAGATCAGTTTGGCAGGCACCAGTGATGCTGCATTGGTATAAAGGGTTACATGGGCCTGATGCCTGCTGTAAATGTCTTTCTGCATGTTGGCCGGAAAATGAACAGCCCCCAGTATTACTCCATTTTGGATCAGCTGCTTAACTTCTGCTTCAGTACCTACTCGGCGGGTAATCTGTAAGGTTTCCCGCTGTTGCAGCAGGAAAATAAGCTGTCGGCTTAGGGGCGACTGGTCTTCATCCCAGATGGCGAAAGCCAGGTTTCTGGCATCCCGTTGTTGGTAGATCAGGGCATAAAATGAGAACAGCAATCCGGGTATCACCAGCATTACTATGTAAAATACCGGCAAACGAAGTATCCGTTTCCATTCCCGTAAAATAATATGCCCCATTGCTTGCATCAGGGCAGGATTAATGAAGCCGTCATCCCCGAACGTAAACCTTTAACTGCGGCCAGGTTCTCAGGCTTAAACTCTACAGTAAACGTACGCAGCTCAAATTGCCCTTTATCTTTTGAAGGCACCCAGTTGGCAAATTCGAGCGTAGGCGAAATGGCAGATACTTTTACTTCAAAAGTTTCAGGCTCACAACCAGGAATGGTCACTTTTGCCATAGCACCTACTTTTAGGTCTTTCGCCCTGTCCTGCCGGATATTGAACCTTATAAGTGATGAATTTTTCTTTTCAATGGTCATCATCGGATAGCCTATAGAAACAATTTCCCCCTGATGGGTAACCAGGCTCGAGATCACCCCAGCTGCCGGGGCATAAACTTTGGTATTGTCGCCAAGCGCTTTGGTCAGCTCATAAGCCTGCTCTGCCTGTTTTACGATGGCATTGGCCGTTTTGATGATTTCGGGGCGTGTACCATTTTTCAGCATCTGCAAATTGAGCTGTGCTGTTTCCATTTCTTTTTTTGCAGCCTGATACCGGAAGTAAAAAACATCTTTTTCCTGCCCGGAAATCACGTCTGCATTATACAAGCGTTCCATGCGCTGGTAGGTGGTATTGAACAGCTTATACTGCTCCTCACTAATCTGATAAAGTTTTGATGTAGCCTCAATCAGCTCAGGCCTGGCGCCCTGCACCAATAGTTCCTGTTGTCCTTTGGCAGCATCTATAGCCGATAAGGCCTGCGACTTAATGGCATCAATTTCATTGGAACGCAAAATAGCCAGCAGCTGTCCAGCCTTAACTGTATCTCCCTGTTCTACCAGCAGGGAGTCCAGTCTCCCTGGAAACTCCGCAGCCACATCTACACTGGAAGCATCCACCATGCCGATCAGGTGCGTTTCATCTTTATTTCCGGCAAGAAAGAAAAACAAGGCCACTATAACAACAAGTATGGGGATAAGCAGTGCCCAATAGTTTTTTATAAATTTCTTCATAGCTGTATCTTTTCCTGTTAATCCTACTGATAAAATTACCTGATAAACTGACTGATTTGCTGGGGGTTCCCTAAACTGTTAAAATAGCCGGCAAGCGCCAGGTAATAACCCAGCACAGCCGTATAATATGCTTTTTCCATTTCTGCTTCTATCAGCACCGCATCATTTACATCTTTGGGCGAAGAAAGCTGGTTTTCCATACGTTTGGTAATTAACCGGGATGTGGTCTGCGCCTCTTTCCGGGCATTGTCGAGTACCCCAACTTCATTTTCCAGCGAGGTCATTTGATTTTTTGCAATTTTTGATTGCACCTGCAGCAGCAGCCCTGCATTTTCTTCGGCAAGCTTAGCCTCCTCAACCAGTTGCCTGGCAGCAAGGGTACGCTTCCGGGTTTGCCCGTTAAACAACGACCATTGCAGTTCAACCCCAACAAACCAGTCGGGTATAGTTACAGGTAGGTCGCGCTGGTACAAATTGTAATTGCCTATCGCAAAAATATTGGGCAGGGCAAATGATTTGCTGATCTTTTCAGAAGTTTTGGCATAAGCAATTTTACTGGCCGCCAATTGATATACAGGATTTTCTGTCCAGTAATCACTCTGGGCCGGCACTGCTGCAATCCCCGTGTATGTTAAGGTATCCGAAATAACCACATTGGTATCCAGTGGCAGGCCCATAAGTTTATTCAGTTCCAGATGGGCATTCTGCTTATCCAGCTTAAGACTCGTAAGCTGGCTTCGGGCCTGCATCAATACTACATTGGTCCAGCTTTTTTGATAAGGGGCCAGAATTTGGTTCTTTACCAGCTCGTCTGCATAGTTCTTATTTTTGCTTAATGCTATCACAATAAACTCCTGCTTATTTAAAATGGTGTTTAGGTACAAAATCCGCAGGTATTGCAGGGCAATGAGAAAATCAACCTCCTTATTCACCACATTCACATTGATACTCGCTGTGTTGACCAGCGATTGTGCCAGATTTTGCGCGGCATCCAGCTTATTTCCCAGAAATATGGGTTGCCTTAATCCAAGACCAGCAACAAAATACGACTGTTTACTAAGTTCCGGATTATAATCAGGGTAAATGCTACCAATGATATTTTTCGAAGTATTGTAAATCCTGTCCTGTACGGCCTGCGATAGATTATTACCGGTAATTTCTTTAAACACCTCATTTGCAGCATTCACACTTTGCTGGGATGAGCCATTTACAATTCCATCCTTAGCGGTTTGCAGGTTTATGGTCAGAGGGCTGCTCAGATAAGTATAGCTTGACAATAAATCTACCTTAGGTAAATAACTCTTTTTTTCGGCCTGCAGGTTGTACTGGCCGGATAATAAGGCAGACCTGGCCTGCTTTACACTAAGGTTATTTTTTCTGGCTAAATCAAAACAGGCATTCAGGCTTGTAGTCTGGCCATAAGCCTCCACCTCAAAAACCATAAAAAAGTAAGCCAACAGGTATACAAATAACTTATACCGTTCCTTTTTGAGCAGATGAGCAGGTAGATATTTAATCATACAGCATTATAAAAAGATGCCAAAGCAGCGTTAATATTTAGGTAACAATATAAGACGCAAAAAGTTTGGCTAAAACAAAAAAGGCTGCCTTTGGCAGCCTTTCCTAAATTATCTATTAAAATATTAAGCGCTCAGGCCTTTTTTAAAACTCAACGACGGATACCATGCCTTTAAGCCAAACATCACTGCACCATAAATTACAGTTCCATATAAGAACTTCAATTCGAAAGGAACAGCAGCTACCAGACAGGCCCAGAAGCCAGCCAGCGTAGGTGGATACAATCCGGGAATGTACATCGCACTGATATCAGCCACTACCCAGTGGATCAGAATAACTGAAATGGCTGCCGTAACCAGGTTTTGAACATTAACTTTTTTCAACAATACCCTACTTACAGCCACCATAAGGATAAAGGCTATATAAGTCCAGTACCAGCCATCATAAAAGAAACCATAACCAGAGGTTCTGGCAATAAAAATATCACTCAGTAACAGCACGGTTAACGGAAAACCAAAGGCTTTAAGCGGATTGTTGAAATAAGCTGCACCAAACATGGCAATGGCCCCTACCGCCGAAAAATTTGCAATATCCTTAAAATTATCAGAATGGGGTGCCGCCACGCGGATAATGCTGACAAGTACTACAACCAATATCAGAATTACAGTACTGGGATTAAATTTAGATTCAGACATGTTCATTTAATTATAAAACAAAGTTATATTATTTCTATGGATAACAAAACAGGCATCGTTTAACTTTAATTTTATTTAACCAGACTAAGGTCAGCCACCCCCATAATCTCGGTAGACAACTCTCCCAAGATGCCTAAATTGGCCTGAATGCCTGTTTGTATTTTAATAAAATCTATGCCCGACAGTGAAACCGGCTTTCCCCCGGCATCAACTGCATTCGCAATATCAAGCTGGTCTCCACCCACCGCATTGTCGGCATAACCCCAGGCAAAAGGAAAACTGGTAATCAAAGTACCTGGCTTAATCCCTGTCAAAGGCAGCAAAGAGCCCTTTAAAGTATATTCATTGCCCGTAATCCAGGCAGGGAAAGCCTGAACATTTGTACCACTGATTTCGACTACACCGGTATTCCCTTTATTGTCCCTCCAGGATACATTACCCCCCTTTGCAGGTTTGGTATAGGTCACTTCATAATTACGGATATAGCCTTCTTTGCCAAATTCACTGCCTTTTAACTCATACCAGGTATCATCGGGCTTACCATTGCCGTTCGCATCTTGCATCACCCATACCACACCCGGCTCGGCCCAATTAAACTGCGCATTGCCATAAATAACAAGGTCATTTTTGTCGTTTTCGTTAATTACCGTATGGTCAAAACCCAAAACAATAAAGCCACCCCATGCACCCAAAGAAACGGCACCTTCCTGGCCTTCCAAACTTTTAGCACCTTCCATGCTGCCAAGAGTTTTATTGGTGTATTGTCCTGGTCCGGGTAAAAACTCAAACACTTTGGTTACGTAACTGTTGCTGCCAGGGCCTGATGGCACAGTAGGCACCCCCACATTGATCACATATTTATAGCTAAAAATACCGGCACTATTGGTGGCCGTATATTCTATATTGTAAATTCCGGCAGCTGCAGGCGTAAAATCGTAATCAGCGGTATTGCTTTTAACTTCTCCTTCAAGTTTCCACTCCTGTGCATACACCTTATTGTTTACATTAAACGCCGAAAACGAGATCGTCTCATTCACTTTACCGTTAATAGGACTATTTTCGATATTCATTTTAACCACAGGGATCTGCTCCGTTTCTTCATCCTTGGTACAGGCAGTCCACACCGCAACACCCAGCAAGATCAAAAGCAAATAAAGTTTAGTTTTCATAGCAAGGGCCTTTCCTTAAAATTATTTATAGCTGTATTTAAATACTGCACTTTGTGGCGATCCCCCGGTGGCAAATTCAAATTTCTTCTTACCATCGGCACCAAAGCAAAATGTTTTACCCACTAAAGCATAACCATTCGCATCAGATACAAATATATCATTACTTAACGGGTTTACCGTAACAGCATAAGGTAAAATAACTGGTGTAGCATCTGTTACAAAATCAGTACCCAGTACGCCGGAACTTACATTTATATTTTTTAGAAATTCATTACCATACGGACCAATTACAAAACCTTTATTACCTGTTATATTCAAATACTCAACATCTAATGCTTCAGTTCCTGTTTTAGTATCGCTAACACTACTTAATTTATCTAATGATGGTGAGATATTACCATAATTACCTCTTGTAACCACAAACAGTTCACCCGAACCTGTTGCAGAAATTTTAGTAGGATTAAAGCCTACCGGAATGTCTTTTAACTTGTTAAAGTTATTCAGGTCTACAACAGATACTGATGAGTTATTGCTGGTTGCATACATAAAATGGGCTGAGTTTGTAACATACAGTTTACCATTTACAATTGTCAGCTGCTCCAGCGCCCCGCCTACCTGAAGTCTCGATTCAACAGTTAAACCCGCTGTATCTATCCTGGTAACATAACCGTCGTAACCAGATACATAAGCTTTGTTCTTGTAAAACGCAATATAACGTGGTAAAAAGCCTGAAGTCGCATCCGAAAAAGGAATTCTTTTTAACGACTTACCTGTCGCTATACTCATTACATCTATATATGAATCCTTACTGGCTTTATCCGTACCGGTAACTACGGCATACATTTTACTGCCGTATTGTTTCAGGTCGCTTGTGTTCACACCCAGATCAATGCCATTCTGTTTTTTATAGTAATCCTGTATAGCAGCGCCGGTATTTACTTCATAATAGGTAATTGTTCCTATTTTTCCATAACCGGTTTCACACAACACATACACTCCGGTTGTAGCACTTGGCTGAGGGTCAATTGGCGGCAATTTATCCTTTTTACAGGCGCCCAATACCAAAACGAAGGCCGATAGTATAACCAGCGCCTGTTTTTTAAAGTTAAAGTTGTTCATCATGTTTGTTTTATATATTAATTTCATTCTCATTTTTTTAAATGTAAACTCAAGTCAATTGCACCGCCTATTTCGGAAGAAATTTCTCCAAGGAACCTCGCTCTAGGATTGGTCCTGTCGGGGTCATAAGGATTCCCGTTCGAATTCTGTCCGGTATATACCTTCACAAAATCAATATGCGACAGCTGTACCTTTTTACCCTTATCATCCACAGCCCAGGAAATATCTAAGGAATTGTACGCCGAGCCTTTACTTGCCATCAATGTTTTAAAATCTTCCGATCCATTGTCGGCATAGCCCCATTCAAAGGGTTTATTGGTAATGATACTTCCATCATTCAGCGTATTCTTTAAAAGCGTGCCCGTAAAGCTCAGTTCCTCCTGGTTCTTTATCCATAAAGGATAATACTGTTTTCGATGGAAATTATTTCTTAAAACATAGCCTTCCTTACCCTGGTTATCTGTCCACCTGATGTCATCAGTTGTATTTTTAGGGTTATAATAAGTGATCTTATAATTTTTTATGGTCTCTGTTTTATGGTATTCACTTCCGGCCAGCTCAAACCAGGGGCCATCATCTGGTAAACCATTGCCGTTCAGGTCCTGCATCACCATTACAATGGCAGGCTCAGACCATTCCATATTCACCCCCGTTAAAGGGTTACCATAAATACCAATATCAGCGCCTTCAGCATTTGCTATAGAATGGTCGAAACCAAATATCAGGTAACCCCCATAACCACCTAAAGAAACCAGGCCCTCGTTTGCTTTTCCAACCAGTGTTTCGGCAGCCTCAGGAGTACCCAGCCCTTCGTTAATGAACTGTCCCGGGGCAGGCAGGTATTCATATATTTTACTGATAAATTTTGAACTCGAAGAAGTTACCGGTCTGGGCTCGTAAACTGTGGCCTCAGGTTCATTTTTTTTACATGCGGTTAAACACAGTTGAAAAGCAGCAAGAGCGATGAATGCCGGTTTTAAATTCCTCAGCGTGTTGTTTTTGTTGAAAGTCATTTTTAAACGATATATGATTTAATAAATAAATGCAAAGTGTGCGGGGATATCCCCTGTTTTAACAGACCATTTCATTTTCCCGGCCGCATTGAAACCATACAGCATACCCGGCGAAACATAATCTTTGGCGTCGGTAACATATACATCTTTTGTAAAAGGGTTCACTGCAATCCCATAAGGGATGATGATCTTTTTATCCGTGCCGTCTGTAATAAATTTTTTATCCGTCAGCACCTCATCCTTTACATTCAGTACTCCGTAGGTAATGGTGTTATTGCCAGTCAGGTAACTGAATACAGTACCATAAAAATAAGCCAGGTCGCCATCAATCGCCAGGTTGCTGATGCCAATGTCAAACGATTTTTTTATGGCATCTGTCTGCGTATCTATCACAAAAAGCTTAGAGGGGATGTCGTAATAATCCCCCCTCGAGGTCACATAGAGGTCGCCGTACTGATCAGCTTTAATACGGTGCAGATTGATCGCCACATCTATATTTTTTAGCACCTGAAAAGTATTCAGGTCCAATACAGACACTGTGCGTTCATAGTTGGGCGGACTATACCCCCCAGAATTGGCCACATACAATTTTTCTCCAACAATGGCCATTTCTTCCGGTTGCCGGCCCACTTCCACCCTTTTCTCTTCCTGCAAACTCAGTGTGTCTATCCTGGCAACAATACCCCTGGGTGCACTTGGGTCACCAACCCTTCCCAAATAGGCGCTCACATAAGCTTTACCATTATGAAAAGTGATGTAACGGCAATTGATCATATTGATCTGACTGATCTTTTTACCTGTTTTCACATCCAGTACTTCTACTTTATTGGAAACATTGACCACTACGTATAACTTCGACCCATATACCCCGATATCATTGGCCACATCACCAAGCCCCTTAATCACCTCAGGATTGGCCGTACCATAGATATTTTTGCGGTAAATCCCTTCTCTCAGGTTAAGATAATCGAGGGATGCCTTGTTCATGTTCATGTTCCCCTCGTTCACCACATAAAACCCTTTCATTACACTGCCCGGATCGGGTGTCAGCATTTGTGTCTCTTCTTTAGAGGGCTGCAGGTCCTTTCTGCAGGCCACAAACACCAGGCTGCACAGGCACATAATTAGCTGTATATTTTTCATGTCAGTAAGCATAAGATAAGGTGAAACGATACGACCGGCCCGGCATTGGAAAATTGGTAACCACTTCATAATCTTGATTCAAAAGGTTGTTTACCTCGACCGATACTTTAACACGGGCATGTTTTAGATCTTTATGGTAATGAAAGGCAATATCATGGGTGTACCAGGGCTGAACATAATTTTCAATAATATTGGCACTTTGATCATAACGCTCGCCCGTATAGATATAACTGTAGTTCAGACCCAGGTTTCTCCAGTCGGCACCAGCAGTAAAGGAACCACTATGTACAGGAATATATGGGATCTGGTTCTTATAGTTCAGGTTCACATCTGTCATGTTCAAAGCCTTCTGATAGGTATAGGTAATACCGGTGTTGACCATCAGCTGATCGGCAATACGCCAGCCGGTCTGTATATTCACATCCAGGCCCCTGATCTCTACCAACCCCAGGTTCTGCATGCTCCAGGTAAACAAATTGGCCCCTGGAACTGCAACAATCTTATTTCTGATCTTGTTGTAATATACATCCGACTGTATACTGATCTGGTTCAGCAAATGATTGTCAATCAACCTGATATAGGTAAATCCAAGATCGTATTGTTTTGCATATTCCGGTTTCAGGAAAGTGTTCCCCAATAGGGTATAATACAGGTCATTAAAAGTAGGCATCCTGAATATATCCTTATAAAATCCGCGTAAACGAAATTCCTTTAAGCTGAAAGGCTGCCAGGAAACCATTACAGAGGGCTTAAGTTCCCTTTTATTACCCGCAGAAAAATAGCGTTCTACCTCATCATTAACCAGTGTGCCCAGCAAATTGGCCTGAATATTTAACCTGTCCAAATGAATTTCGGTAGCCAGGGCCAGCAGGCCCGTATACCTGGTAGGATATGGAAAACGATCCATATTGGCGTCCAAAGTGTTCCATTGGTAATCGCCCGACAAAACGATATCCCAGAATGAACTGAGCTGGTAACGGTTGGCCAGCGAAAAATACAGCTCCTGCTGTTTATAGATATTTGTCAGAAAGCCAGTATCTTTTACATAGTTCGGATCAAGATATTTGGTATAATCGTTAGCATATTTAACAGCAGCCAAAAGATGATATTTGTGCAGGTCTTTTTTGAAGGTCGACTGCGCAAAAAAGTTTCTGTTCCACATTCTCTGCGGAAAACGCCATACATTATTTACTATGGCCCCTGGCAAGCCCTGTTTGTCATTGTATCCATACAACTTAACCGTCCACAGACTGCTATCCGGCAATACCCCGTTCAGTCCAAGCTCAAGCCGCATGGTCTCAATCCCACCATCTTCCCTTACTGCTGTGGTATCATAACCGTAATTCCTTACCCTGAACTTGTAACGGCCACTTGCTTTTTTCCATTCGGCACTTAAGGAACTGTATATGCTTTCGCTGATTTTATGCTGCCAAAGCACAGAAGGATCTATCAGGCCAAATGAACCACCTTTTAATGTGGCTTTCCATTTATCACTGCGCCCATCTTCAAAATCAGGCTGCGTTGAGTTTATATACAATGAACTTCCGGCAGCAAAGCCTTTTGCCGATTGAAATATGGTACTCTTTTGCCCGTTATACAGCTCAATTTCGGCTATGTTGTCTAATGAAAATTTTCCCAGGTCGACCTGCCCGTTCTGTGCATTGCCCAATTGTACCCCATCGTAAAAAACAGCAGTATGGTTGGTACCCATGCTGCGCACATTGATGGTTTTTAAGCCACCAATGCCACCATAATCTTTTAACTGTACCCCCGAAAAATACCTGACGGCATCGGCTACCGATAAACTGTTCAGGCGTTGCAACTCTTCGCCCGAAAGGATTTGTAAAGGTGTAGATGAAGTTTGCCTCCTGCCAATCTTTATGGTTCTGATCTGTACTTCTTTAAGTTGGTTTACCTTATCAATAGAATCGGCTTTTTTAGCCTTAACCACATCCTCCTGGGCAAACAAAGTAAGGGGCATAAAAATCCCCAGCCAAAGTATAGCTTTAAAAAAAACAGAGAAACGACAATTCATGCCACGTATGGCACTTGATTTTCTTATCATTTTGATGTGAGTTTTTACCCACAGCAAACAGTTAGATCAAGGAAATGAAATACAATAAACAAGCACTCACTCCAAGCTTCAATCCCCGAAAGCTATGAAATATTACCACTTATGGCAGGTCTTCTGACTTACTCCCGGATGTTCTGCCTTCCCAATCATCCTTCCTTACTGGATAAAAAGTGGCTTCGATTTGAACACCGTTACAGAGCTTACAGCTGCGGGACAGTTACGGAATCACACCGTATTCCCTTTTAATCCCGGTCAACATAACCGGGAACCAAAAGCGATGCAAATGTAATTAATTATCCGGCCATCACCAACATCAGGCTTTTATATATTTTTTTAATACTTATATTTATCAGCATTAACCTATCAAATAATGAACAGGATCATTCTCCCCTTATTGCTGCTCATCAGCTTCCATACCATGGCCCAAAAAACCGACACCTTACTTATTGAAAAACTGATGCGACAAAACCCTGAACGCTTTTCAGGTGTTTTAAACCATCCTCAAAAAAATCAGGTACAGGTATTGTATACCCAGGTAAACCACAATGCGGCAAACAAGATCAGCTTCAAATCCTTTAGTTACAATTTAAACGACCACCGCTACTTCTACCCTGCCAGCACCGTAAAGCTGGCCGCTGTTATTTTTGCACTTGAAAAAATAAATGAACTTAAAATAAAAGGCCTTACTGCGCAAAGCAGCATGATTACGGATAGTGCCTGGGCCGGCCAAACCAAAGTAACGACCGATAAAACCGCTAAAAACGGATTGCCCTCTGTTGAGCACTACATCAAAAAAATATTGCTGACCAGCGACAACGATGCTTTTAACCGCCTGTTTGAGTTTATTGGACGTGCCGAAATCAACAGCAAACTACAGAAATATGGTTATCAGACCAGCCGTATCCTGAACCGACTGGCCATAGGCGATGCCGGCGAGTCGGCCAAACATACCAACCCGATAAAATTTTATAACGGCAAGGAACTGGTATACACCCAGTCTGCACAATACGACCCGAAAGAATACCCCCTTACTTTAACCCATACGGTAATGGGTATCGGTTATATCGACAGCGCAGAGAAACTGGTAAACAAACCCTTTAACCTGGCCAACAAAAATGCATTTAGCATCTCCGATCAGCAGGCACTGATGAAAAAGCTCATCCATCCCGAAGCATTTCCAGCCTCAAAAAGGTTTAACCTTCGCCCTGCAGATTATCAGCTGATCTATACTTATATGAGCAAGCTCCCTACAGAAAGCGATTATCCTGCTTATGACCCAACAGAATTCTGGCCAACTTATGCCAAAATGCTGTATTACGGGCGCGAAAAGAATGCCGTCATTAACCCCGACCTGAAAATATTTAACAAGTACGGCGATTCTTATGGCTTTATCATCGACAATGCTTATTTTAAAGACGATAAAAACAACATCGAATTCTTTTTAACGGCAGTGGTCCAATCCAACGAAGATGGCATCTATAATGATGGAAAATACGAATACGACACCGTATGCTTTCCTTTTATGAAAGCGCTGGGCCAAACCATTTACAGCTACGAATTGGAAAGGAAAAACAAAAAATAAACTTCAGCAACCTACTTTTGCTCAAGCAGCTGCTGTTTGATCAGGTCCAGCTGATCGGCTTCTGCTTTGGCCAGTACCGGAAATTTAAGGTCCATCTTTTTAAAGGTTTCGGCCAGGATATGGCTGATGGCCAGCCTGCTATACCATTTCTTATCTGCCGGAAGAATGTACCAGGGCGCGGCGTCCGTAGAAGTGGCCTCAATGGCTTCTTCATAGGCTTTCATGTAATCCTTCCATAAAGCCCGTTCTTTAATGTCACCTGAAGAAAACTTCCAGTTTTTTGCAGGATCGTTGATCCTGTCCAGAAAACGCTGTTTCTGCTCTTCCTTAGAAACATGCAGAAATATTTTTACGATAACCGTCCCGTTGTCCGTCAGGTGTTTTTCAAAGTTCCGTATACTCTCATACCGCCGCTGCCAAAAATCCTTATCAATCTTCTTAACCTGAGTATAACCCGGTATTTTTTCATTGAGTATGTATTCCGGATGCACTTTACAAACCAGTACATTTTCATAATGTGAACGGTTATGGATCCCTATCCGGCCCCGTTCCGGCAATGCTTTATAATGCCTCCATAAAAAGTCGTGGTCGTATTCTTCCGATGTAGGGGTCTTAAAACTGTATACCTGGCAGCCCTGTGGGTTTAAACCCGACATAACATGCTGTATAGCACTGTCTTTTCCGGCGGCATCCATAGCCTGGAACAGAATAAGTACAGACCGTGAATCTGCTGCGTAAAGGGTTTCCTGAAAACTGCTTAAAGCAGTTTTGATCTCTTCCAGTTCTTTTACTCCCTCTTCTTTATCTTTTTCGCCTCCATAGGAAGTTGGAAAATGAGCGAGTGAAACTTTCTTGCCTGGCCTGGCCAAAAACTGTTCTAATTCTTTTTTCATAAATATATTGTTGTTTTTATCGCTAATGATAAACCTTTATGAATTTACACTAAAATTTAAGTAAATTAAATCTGTTAATTTGTATTGTAAATTTTAACACTATTTAACACAAACTGTTTTACGATTTTTTGATATTTACCCCATGTTTAAAGAAATTCGCAATAAGTACATTCGTTATTCAAGCATATTCCTTTTTTGTATCATCACCTTCTTTTGTGCCCTGCAGCTCAATTTCTTATGGTTATTCGGTTATTCCCCTTCTTATGAGGACATTAAGACCCCAACCCTCAGAGTGGGCTCAGAACTCTACACTTCCGATGGAAAATTGATTGGCCGTTATTATAAAGAAAACCGCACCCCGGTTAGCTTTAATGAAATATCGCCCAGCGTTATCAATGCATTGGTAGCCACCGAAGACGTCCGTTTCTATAAACACATGGGTATTGATTTCCGTTCTCTCCTTTCCAGCGGCATCTCTACCGCAACAGGCGATAAACGCGGGGCCAGCACCATTACCCAGCAGCTGGCAAAAAACCTCTACAGAACACGTTACAATAAGTCACAAGGCCTGTTAAGCCATGTTCCCCTGCTCCGCACGCTTGTGGCAAAACTCAAGGAATGGCTTACAGCCGTAAAACTGGAGTCCAACTACTCCAAAAACGACATCATTACCATGTACCTCAATACGGTATCTTTTGGAAATAATGCCTATGGCATTAAAACTGCATCCCGCATCTATTTTGATAAGGAGGCCAGTGCACTTGAAGTGCCGGAATCGGCCCTATTGGTGGGTATGCTCAAAGGAACAACCACCTATAACCCCATAAGAAACCCTCAAAAAGCACTGGAACGCCGCAACGTAGCACTGGCGCAGATGAACAAATACAACTATATTTCTGCTGCTGACCTGGCTACCTATAAAAATACCCCCATAAAACTCAAAGAAGGCCGGATTGATGAAGGAAGTGACGGCGACTCTTATTTAAGGGCGGCGGTAGACAAGTACCTGGAAAAATGGTGCAAGGACAATGGTTATGATCTGTATGAAGACGGATTGAAAATTTACACCACCATAGATTCAAAACTTCAGAAATATGCAGAAGAAGCTGTTGCCGATCAAATGAAAATCATACAACGCAGGTTTTACAGCGTCTGGGGAAATCAGGATCCATGGGAAGATTCTGAAGGGAAAAAAGTCGACTACCCGGATCGCGCCATGCGCAACCTCCATATCTTTAAATTACTGGAAAAAAAATATCCAAACAGCCCCGATTCCATAACAGCTTATTTCAACAGGAAGAAGAAGATGAAGATCTTTACCTGGAAAGGCGATCGCGACACCTTATTCTCTACCATGGATTCTATCCGTTATTATGGCAAAATCATGAATACCGGCATGATGACCCTGGATCCTTTTAATGGCAAGATCAGGGTATGGGTTGGTGGTCTCGACCACAAGTATTTTAAGTACGACCACGTTAACCAGGCCAAAAGGCAGGCAGGCTCTACCTTTAAACCTTTTGCCTATCTGGCTGCACTGGAAAGCGGGATGAGCCCCTGCGATAAGTTTACCGACAAACCGGTAAGGATTGCCTACCAGGAAAACGGAAAAACTGAATACTGGGAACCTAAAAATGCCGACTGGAGCAATAGCTACCGAGAAATGTCGCTCCGCTGGGCCATGGCCAAATCTGTCAATACCATCACCGCCCAGGTTACCGAAAAAGTGGGCTGGGACAATGTGGTCAAATGGGCACATGAATGCGGCATCGACAGTCACCTCGAATCTGTTCCTTCCGTAAGTCTGGGCCCCAACGACGTATCTGTTTTTGAAATGGTAAAAGCTTACGGTACTTTTTTAAACGGAGGACTAAAAACAGACCCGATCCTTGTGGAAAAGATAACCGACCTGGACGACAACCTGATAGAAGAGTTTAAAGCCAAAACAAAAAGGGTCCTTACCGAAGAAATATCCTGGCTCATGCTCTACATGTTCAGGGGTGGTATGGATGAGCCCGGTGGTACTTCGCAAGCCCTCTGGGAATGGGACCTTTGGAAGAAAAACAATCAGATAGGTGGCAAAACTGGTACATCAAGCGATTATGTGGACGCCTGGTACATGGGCATCACCAAAGATCTGGTAACCGGCGTTTGGGTAGGTTGCGATGAACGTACCGCACACTTTAAAAACGGCGAAACGGGTGAAGGCTCCAGAACTGCCCTTCCCATCTTTGCCAAATTTATGGAAAAGGTATATAAAGATCCAAGTACGGGCTATACCATGGGTCCTTTCCCTAAAGCTACTGTTAAAATTACCAGGGAAATCAATTGCCCTACGCCAAGATATGAGGTGGATACCACATCCAACGACAGTCTGGAGGTAGACTCGACCAATTTTGAAGTGCCCGCAACAGAAGAGCCGAAACCTGTTCAAAACGAGCCTGTAGTCCAAAAAACTGAAGAAAAGAAAACACCTGAGCCTGTTAAACAACCTGCCCTCGAAGTGCCGCTTACCAGGAAGGAAGAAAGGGAACTCAGAAAAAAACAACGCCAGGAAGAAAGAGAAAAAAAGAAAAACGGCAATCAGTAAACCTGGTTGTTTACACATTGCTTAAATAAGCTGCAATCTAGGTATTACTATTTTGCGTAAATTTAAAACCAACTCTTGAAATACAAGCGATATGAATAAAAGCTATACTTTCCTCAAAAGATTAATTCCTGTTCTGTTCATCTTCACGATGTTTTCTACCTCCCTTCATGCCCAGTATTTCGGACAAAACAGGGTTCGCTACAACAATGAGAAGTTTAAAGTACTGCAGACCCCACATTTCGAGATCTACTATTACCTTAAAAATGAACAGCTGATACAGAAATTTGCCCAGGATGCAGAGACCTGGTATAAAATGCACCAGGAGATTTTCAGGGATACCTTTCTGAAAAAGAACCCGATCATACTTTACAATAACCATCCTGATTTTCAGCAAACCACTGCCCTGCAGGGCGAGGTTGGCATAGGAACCGGCGGGGTTACAGAAGCTTTTAAAAACAGGGTAATCATGCCGGTGATGGAGCTGAATAACCAAACACGGCATGTTTTAGGTCATGAGCTGGTACATGCTTTTCAATACCACCTTTTACTGGAAAAAGATTCTGTCAACCTGGAAAATGTAAGCCAGATCCCCTTATGGATGATAGAGGGTATGGCCGAGTACCTTTCTGTAGGAAAAACGGATGCCTTCACTTCCATGTGGATGAGGGACGCTTTGCTGAACAGGGATATCCCTTCCTTAAAAGACCTTACCAATTCCAATAAATATTTTCCCTACAGATATGGACAGGCATTCTGGACTTTTGTTGGCTCTGTATATGGCGATACCACCATCGTTCCCTTATTTAAGGCCACCGCAAAATATGGTTATGAGAACGGATTGAGGTATACCTTCGGGTATGATGACAGGACGCTTTCAGGTCTCTGGAAAAATGCCATTGAAGCGCATTACCGCCCTATGTTAAGGGCAGACAGCTCCCAGATCAGGATTACCGGAACAAAGATCATCGACAATAAAAATGCAGGGAACATGAACGTAGCGCCCTCTATTAGTCCGGATGGCAAATACCTTGCCTTCTTATCTGAAAAAGATCTTTTTGGAATAGACCTCTTTCTCGCCGATGCAAAAACCGGTAAAATTATCAGAAAGCTCAGCAGCCAGGTCGCCAATTCACATATCGACGATTTTAACTTCCTCGAATCTGCAGGTACCTGGTCGCCAGACGGTAAACAATTTGCCTTTAGCATTTTCAGCAAGGGCAAAAACCAGCTGATGATCATCAATATAGACAATGGCAGCGTTGCCTTGCGTGCAGACATGGGCGATGTGGCGCAGTTTGGCAACTTGTCCTGGTCGCCAAATGGCGATGACATCGCTTTCTCCGGAATGATACAGGGCCAAAGTGATATCTTCTCTTATAACCTTAAAACGAAAAAGGTTACCCAGATTACCAATGACGCCTATTCAGACTATGCCCCCGCCTATTCACAGGATGGAAAGAAAATAGCCTTTTCATCAGACAGGGCCTCTATAACTAAAAACAACAATACGGCAGTCCACTCCATCAACCTGAGTATTTACGATATTGAAAGCAAAACTTTAACTGATATCCCCGTATTCCCTGGCGCCAATAACCTCAATGCCCAGTTTTCTGGCGACAGCAAAAGGCTCTTTTTCTTATCCAACAGGGACGGGTTCAGGAATCTTTATGCGTACAACCTGGCCGACAATACGGTTAAACAGCTAACCGATTATTTTACGGGGATCAGTGGCATTACGGAATTTTCTCCGGCCATCTCCGTATCCAGAAATGACGACATCGTGTACAGCTACTACCGTTCGCAGCGTTATACTTTATACAACTCCCCGATCAGCAGTTTCCGTTCAAAACCGGTAGATGCCAATGCAGTAAATTTTGATGCTGCCGTGCTGCCACCCATGGAAACCATTGGTGTTGACATTGTAAACTCCAACCTCGGCAATTTTGAACGCTTTGAAAAAACCATAGCAGATTCTATGCGCCTTGTGCCTTACAAGCCTAAATTTAAGCTGGACTACCTCGCCAACAGCGGCGTAGGTGTTTCCACCAGCCGCTTCGGTACTGGTGTACAGGGTGGTATTGTCGGAATGTTCAGCGATATACTTGGTCGTAACCAGATCGTTGCCAACCTTTCTGTAAACGGGGAGATCTATGATTTCGGGGGACTGGTGGGTTACATCAACCAGCAAAACCGGATCAACTGGGGCGTAGCTTTATCGCATATCCCTTATATCACCGGTTTCCGAGAAATTGTTCAAACTACACTGGACAACAATGGAACTCCGGTTAGCGTAATTGACGACAGGACCAACCTGATCCGTACATTTGAAGACCAGGCACAGGTATTTGGTGCCTACCCTTTCAATAAGGTACACCGTTTTGAAACAGGTGGTGCATTCTCACGTTACAGCTACAGGGTAGACCGCATCAGCAATTACTATGAGAACCTGAATGGTTATCCCGGTTATTACATCACTTCGGACAAAAGAAAAGTACCACTGAGCGAAGCGACCAATGATCTGGGAGTTCCGCTCAAAAGCTTTAGCATCTTCCAGCTCAATGCTTCTTTTGTGGGCGACAATTCCATCAATGGCATCACCTCACCTCTGGAGGGTTTCAGGTACCGCCTGGGCATGGAACAGTATTTTGGTGATTACAAATTCTCGGCAGCAACCATTGATGTAAGAAAATACTGGCGCTTAAAACCCATTACCATCGCTGCCAGAAGCTATAACTACCTGAGGATTGGTAAAGACGGCGAAAACTTATACCCGCTATATGTAGGATACCCATATTTCATCAGAGGTTATGAAGCGAATTCCTTATACAATAGTGGGAGTACCGGAACCAGTAATGGTTTTGATATCAACCAGCTTTCAGGAAGTAAAATGGCTGTATTTAATTTTGAACTCCGGCTTCCTTTTACAGGTCCAAAAAAGCTGTCTGCCATTCCTTCTAAATTTCTCTTTACAGACCTGAATCTCTTCTTTGATGCCGGTCTGGCCTGGAACGAAGACTCTAAAGTGGTATTTAAAAACCAGCCCACCAATAACATCAGACCCAAGCTGGGGTCTGACGGCCTGCCGGTTAAAGACCTCAACAATAATCCGGTATATACCGGTACCAACGAACGTGTTCCGGCATTAAGTGTGGGTATATCTTTACGTGTTAATGTATTCGGTTACTTTGTACTCGAACCTTATTATGCCATTCCATTCCAGCGTAAAGATATCTCAGCAGGTGTATTCGGCCTTACTTTTGCCCCGGGATGGTAAGCCCTCAGTTAACAGTACATTTAGTTAAAAATGTACTGTTAACAATCTGAGAGCGTGAGAGCGTGAGAGCGTGAGAGCGTTGAGAGCGCCTGAGAGCGTGAGAGCACCAAATTAAGAGAGCACTAAGAAAGTATACTGAACGACAGGTTTACCTGATTGACCATCTTCTTGTTGGTCGTAATGTGCTCAAAATCCAATCCTATAGTAAGATCTATCCAGTCTGGGTTACAGGAACGTACCAGCCTTTCTTTTTGTGTTCGTGTAAACCTGCTGATCAGCTTAAAGCGGCTCAACGCCTGGGCCTCTGTCTTTAACTCTTCAAAGTAAACCAATCGCGTGAGCTGCTGCCCGCTGTCAAACAATAAACAAGGCATTTGTTTGTAGAAATCTAATGTCTTAATTAGATCGGAACTCATCCCAACATGTAAACTGGTCCTGTTCCTGTCTGTTACCACGTACACAAATTTTTTCATAACTATCTATAAAATTGCTTACAACTAAATAAATTAGTATATATTTGTACAATAATAAATATAACTAACTTTATTGGCACAATAATACTAATAATATTAGCAAAAACAAATTTATTTTAAAATTTTATTTTATGTCAAATATTTCAAGCAACCTGAAGTACTTAAGAAAGAAAAAAGGCCATACACAACAGCAATTCGCTGATGCTATGCAAATTAAGCGATCTCTTATTGGGGCATACGAGGAAGACCGGGCTGAACCCAAATATGATTTGCTAAAAAAAATAGCAGAATATTTCGACCTGACAATAGATGAGTTTATCAACGAAAATATCAATGACGACTGGAAACCCAAGCCAAAAAGCCAGGGATCTAACTTGCGGATATTAAGTATATCGGTAGACAAAGATGACAACGAGAATATAGAAATGGTTCCCGTAAAGGCAAGTGCCGGCTATCTCAACGGATTTGCAGACCCTCAATACATCAAAGAACTACCCAGATTTCAGCTTCCACTCCCCTTTTTAAAACATGGTACCTTCAGGGCCTTCGAAATTGTAGGCGATTCTATGCTGCCCATACAGCCTGGAAGTGTGATCGTTGCAGAATATATGGACAACTGGAACGACGTTAAAACAGGTGAAACCTATATCATTGTAAGCAGAACGGAAGGTGTCGTTTACAAAAGGGCAGGAAACCGTTTTAAAGAAAATAAAGAGCTTAAGCTAATCTCAGACAATAAGATCTACGATCCCTATACCGTTGCTGCAGATGACATCATGGAAATCTGGAAGGCAAAGGCATACATTTCAACTTCTTTGCCTGAACCAACCCCGGAACCTACTATAGAAACCTTGAGTGCCATGATGGCCCAAATGCAAAAATCCATCTCCCAGCTAAACAAAAACTAATGCACCAGGCGGAGCAGTTTATCCTCAATAAATTACAGCAAAGAACAGATAAGGGTATTCTACGAAAACTGCCTGCAAATACCTTTGCCTGCGACTTCTCCTCCAATGATTACCTGGGCTTTGCTGGTTCTGCCGAACTGAAAACAAAAGCACAAAACCTGCTTGCCCAAATCCCTGCTTATAAGAACGGGGCCACCGGCTCACGTTTATTAAGCGGCAACCATATTTTTACAGAGGAAACGGAACAATACATTGCCGGTTTCCATGAGGCTGCAGCCGGACTGATCTTTAATTCCGGCTATGATGCCAATGTTGGGCTCCTCTCCGCCCTGGCCCAGCGGGGCGATACCGTTATCTGTGACGAACTGGTCCATGCCAGCCTCATCGATGGTGCCCGCCTAAGCTATGCAAACCGTTATAGCTTTAAACACAATGACCTGCATGATCTTGAAACCAAGCTAAAAGCTGCCAAAGGTAGTATATATGTAGTTATTGAAAGTGTTTACTCTATGGATGGCGACATGCCCCCCCTGCAGGAAATCAGTACCCTGTGCCAGCAATACCAGGCCAGTTTAATTGTTGATGAAGCCCACGCAACCGGCATATTCGGCCGGCAGGGCGCCGGACTGGTCCAGGCAATGGGCCTGCAAAATAAGGTGTTTGCACGCATTGTCACCTTCGGAAAAGCAATGGGCTGCCATGGCGCTATTGTATTGGGCAGCCACAACCTCAGGGAATACCTCATCAATTTCGCCAGACCCTTCATTTACACTACGGCAGCACCTCTTCATACCATTGCCACTATAAAGGCTGCTTATCAGCTGCTGCAGGAAACAGACTATCCCCAGCTGATCAGTGATAAAATAGCACATTACCTCTACCTCATCGGGCAAACCTCTTTACCTGTCACCCAAAGCAGAAGTGCTGTACATACCATTTTATACCAAAACAGCAGCGAGGCCAAAACTGCCGCCGCTGCACTTCAGTATAAAGGCCTAGATGTAAAGGCCATCTTGAGCCCTACCGTAGCAGAAGGCCGGGAAAGGTTAAGGATCTGTCTGCACCTGTTCAATACAAACGAAGAGATAGAAACCCTGGTTAACGAACTAAAAGCAATCAAGCCCCATGAATAACAATACTTATTTCATTACAGGTATCGGCACAGGCATAGGCAAAACTGTGGTCAGCGCCATCCTCACAGAAAAACTGCAGGCCGATTACTGGAAACCCATACAATCCGGAGACCTGGAGATCAGCGACAGCCTGTTCATCAAGCACCTGGTCAGTAACCCCAAAACCATTGTCCACCCCGAAAAATACAGGCTGGGGCAACCACTCTCCCCACACCTTTCGGCCAGGATAGACGGTGTGCAGATCAGTATTGAGGCCATCAGACCACCAGCAACAGACAACAATCTGGTCATCGAAGGCGCCGGAGGCTTAATGGTCCCGCTTAACGACAATGAGCTGATACTCGACCTCATCAAAGCCCTAAATGCAAAAGTAATCGTTGTATCCCAAAACTACCTGGGCAGCATCAACCATACCCTGCTTACACTTGAAGTCTTCAAAGCGCACAGCATTAACGTAGAAGGTCTCATATTTAACGGAACACCCAATCCCGAAACTGAGGCCTACATCAGCCAGTACAGCAAAGTAAAAGTATTGGGCAAAATCCCAAAAATGAGTATTGTCGACCGGGAAAGTATCCTAAGGGCCGGCAAATACATCAACCTCTAAACCATAAAGCATAAAAAAAGGGGGCAATATCAGCCCCCTTTTCAATAAAATATTATTGATAATCTATTTTACTGTATCAATTACCGCTTTAAAAGCTTCCGGATGGTTCATTGCTAAATCAGCTAAAACTTTACGGTTCAAACCAATATTTTTAGCAGCTAATTTACCGATTAACTGAGAGTAAGATATACCGTGCTGACGTGCTCCGGCATTGATACGCTGGATCCACAATCCGCGGAATTCTCTTTTCTTAACTTTACGGTCACGGTATGCATATTGCAAACCTTTTTCTACCGTATTTTTAGCAATGGTGAAAACCTTGCTTCTTGATCCCCAATAGCCTTTGGCTAAATTTAAGACCTTTTTCCTTCTTCTTCTCGAAGCTACTGCGTTTACCGAACGTGGCATGTTTTTGTTGTTTTTGATAAACGGTGTTGCGTATTACAGCAAACTTACTACCGGGTACCTGGTTAAAAATTTAATTATTTACCGATGCAAAGCATACGTTTAACGTTGCCCATGTCAGCGTCAGACACCATTGATGTTTGACCTAAGTTACGCTTACGTTTAGTCGACATCTTGGTTAAGATGTGGCTTTTGTAGGCGTTCTTCCTTGCGATTTTACCTGTTCCAGTAAGCGAAAAACGCTTTTTAGCACTGGAATTGGTTTTCATTTTTGGCATAACCTGTGTTTATTTATGTAATTTATTTATTTCTTAGCAACTTTGGGTGCAAGCGTTAAAAACATACGCTTACCTTCTAACTTAGGCAACAGTTCAACCTTCCCTATATCTTCTAAAGCCTGGGCAAATTTCAACAGTAAGATTTCTCCCTGCTCTTTATAAACAATTGCCCTACCTTTAAAATGAACATAAGCCCTAACTTTTTCCCCATTTTCCAGAAAACTAATGGCATGTTTTAGTTTAAACTGAAAATCGTGGTCATTGGTATTGGGTCCAAACCTGATCTCTTTAATTACAGTCTGCTTCGCATTTGCTTTAATCTCTTTCTGCTTTTTCTTCTGCTCGTAAACAAACTTACTGTAATCAATAATTCTGCAAACCGGGGGTACCGCATTCGGAGAGATCTCTACCAAATCCAGTTCCAGTTCGTCGGCAAGGGCCAAAGCTTTTGCCAAAGGATAGATCCCTGGTTCAACATTATCTCCAGCTAATCTTACCTCTTGTGCCCTGATAAACTGATTAATATTATGTTCTGCTTCTTTTTTCTTAAAAGGAGGACGTGGTCCCCTGTTAAATCCTGGTCTGCCTAATGCCAAATTTGTATCTTATTTAAACTGTTATTTCTTTAATTAATAATTCACTAAACTCCTGAAGGGTCATTTCGCCTAAATCTCCTTCTCCATGCTTCCTCACCGAAGCCTTCCCTTCAGCCATCTCCTTTTCGCCGATAATCAGCATATAAGGGATTTTTTTGACCTCTGCGTCCCTGATTTTCCTTCCAATCTTTTCATCACGAAAGTCAATCAGCCCGCGAATATCGGAATTATTTAATTCATCTGAAACTTTTTTTGCATAATCTTCATACTTTTCTGAGATCGGCAGGATAATGAACTGTTCAGGTGAAAGCCATAAAGGGAAGTTTCCGGCGCAATGTTCAATCAAAACCGCAATAAACCTTTCCAGTGAGCCAAAAGGAGCCCTATGGATCATCACCGGTCTGTGTTTCTGGTTGTCGCTTCCGGTATATTCCAGTTCAAAACGCTCTGGTAAATTATAATCCACCTGAATGGTACCCAGCTGCCATTTTCTGCCCAATGCATCCTTTACCATAAAATCCAGTTTCGGCCCGTAAAAAGCAGCTTCACCATATTCCACTACAGTCGGCAAGCCTTTTTCATCAGCAGCCTCTATAATTGCGGTCTCTGCCAGGCGCCAGTTTTCATCGCTGCCAATATATTTCGCCTTGTTTTCCGGATCCCTTAGAGAAACCTGCGCAGTGTAATCGTCAAAGCCCAAAGATTTAAACACATACAATACCAGGTCAATTACTTTTTTAAACTCCTCCTTTACCTGGTCCGGCCTGCAGAACAAATGTGCATCATCCTGCGTAAAGCCCCTTACACGGGTTAAACCATGTAGTTCCCCGCTCTGTTCATAACGGTATACCGTACCAAATTCAGCAAAACGCAATGGCAGGTCTTTATAAGAACGGGGTTTTGTTTTATAGATCTCGCAATGGTGCGGACAGTTCATCGGCTTCAGGAAAAACTCTTCTCCCTCCTGCGGTGTCTTTATCGGCTGGAAAGCATCCTTACCATATTTTTCGTAATGGCCCGATGTGATGTATAAATTTTTATGTCCGATGTGCGGGGTTACGACCTGTTCATAGCCGGCCTTGGCCTGGGCCCTGGTTAAAAACTGCACCAAACGCTCACGCAAAGCAGCGCCTTTAGGCAGCCATAAAGGCAGTCCCATCCCTACTTTTTCAGAAAAAGCAAAAAGTTCCAGTTCTTTACCCAGTTTACGATGGTCTCTTTTCTTTGCCTCTTCTATCATGTGCAGATACTCGGTAAGCTCGCTCGCTTTCGGGAAAGTAACCCCATAAATACGTGTCAGCTGCTTCCTTGTCTCATCTCCGCGCCAATAGGCCCCGGCCACATTCATTAACTTTACAGCCTTCACAAAACCCGTATTCGGGATATGCGGGCCGCGGCAAAGATCTGTAAATTCACCCTGGGTATAAAAAGTGATCTTCCCATCTTGCAAACCTTCTAAAAGGTCCAGTTTGTACTCATCACCCTTTTCTTCAAAATATTTAATGGCATCAGCTTTACTGACGGCCTTACGTTCAAAAACCTCTTTCTGCCTGGCCAGCTCCAGGATCTTCGCCTCAATCTCTTTAAAATCGTCCGACGAGAACTCCCGGTCACCAAAATCTACATCATAATAAAAACCGGTCTCAATTGCAGGTCCTATCCCAAACTTGGTTCCAGGATACAGGGCTTCCAAGGCTTCGGCCATAATGTGGGCCGATGAATGCCAGAAAGTAGCTTTACCGGCCTGATCGTTCCAGGTCAGCAATTTTACAGTGGCATCCCCTTCAATAGGCCTCGACGAATCCCATACTTCGCCGTTCACTTCGGCGGCTAAAACATTGCGGGCAAGGCCCTCAGAAATTGATAAAGCAATTTGATGGGCAGTTGTGCCCTTTTCATACTGGCGGCTGGAGCCGTCAGGGAGTGTAATGTTAATCATCTACAACTATGATTTAAGTTTATTAAAAAAATTTAAACAATCACTTACAAGGTGATCTTTTTGTCAAAAGCAAAGTTAATCAATATTCTGTACTTTCCAGCCAGCCATTTGTCAGTACATCGGCTAAATGCATGGTTTTAAGCGGAATATTGTTTTTATCAATGTATCCCTGCAGGTGCATCAGACAGGACAGATCTGTCGAAATGATGAATTCCGCACCCTGTTCCAGGGCATTGTTTACCTTTTGCTGGGCCATGGCCGAGGATATGGAATCAAATTTAACCGCAAAGGTCCCACCAAATCCGCAGCACATATCCGTGTCTTTCATTTCCACCATCTCCAGGCCATGCACTTTAGACAGCAGCAGCCTGGGCTCCTCTTTAATTTTACATTCCCGCAGTCCGCTGCAGGAATCATGGTACACCGCTTTTCCATCCAGTTCTGCACCAAAATAATCCTTCTTCAGTACGTTCACCAGAAAATCGGAAAGCTCAAATATATTACTCTGTATACTCCTGCACTTGTTATGTACAATGGTATTGGTAAACAAGTCGTTAAAGCCATTTTTCACCATCCCCACACAAGAGGCCGATGGGGCTACAATATAATCTGTTTCCGAAAAATCGTTTAAAAACTTGATCCCCGTTTCCTTGGCCTGTTCCCAGTAACCGGCATTATAGGCAGGCTGTCCGCAACAGGTCTGTTCAGAATTATAAAACACCTGGCATCCTGCCTTCTCCAGCAATTTAACGGTATTAAATGCAGTTTCAGGATACAATTGGTCAACAAAACAGGGTATAAATAATTCTATCTTCATTTCATTTCAACTTTTCTAAGCAGCAGCAAAAATACCAAACCTATAACGAAAAATGATGCCAAAGCAATAATTGAATTCCGCATGCTACCTGTTGCTTCCTCTATAAAAGCAAAGCTGAACAGTCCGATCACAATGGCCAGTTTCTCTGTAACGTCATAAAAACTAAAAAAAGAGGCGGTGTCAGGCGTATTAGCCGGTAAAAATTTAGAGTAGGTAGACCTGGATAAAGACTGGATCCCGCCCATAATCATCCCTACAACTGCAGCCAATGCATAAAACTGGTATTCATTGCTGACAAAATAAGCGCAGCCGCAGGCCCCTATCCAGATGAACACCACAAAGATCAGCACCCGTACATTTCCAAACTTTTCGGCAAAACGCGACATCAGCATGGCACCGGCAATGGCCACCAGCTGTATAATTAAAATTACAGCAATCAGTTTGGCTGTTCCCAGGTTCAGTGTTTTTTCGCCGAAACCTGCAGCAGCAAGCATAATGGTCTGCACACCCATCGAGTAAAAGAAGAAAGCAGGTAAAAACTTCTTCAGAAATTCCAGGTGTCTTAACTGTTTCCAAACTTTAGCCAGTTCCTGAAAACCACTATGGATCACATGCTTATTGATGGCCACATAATTGGGGCTGCCAGGCGGCAGTTTCCTGAAAGAGATCTGTGCAAAACCGATCCACCACAAACCAACCAGCAAAAACGATAGCCGGGGTGGAAAAGAAAGATCCGTAATCCCAAACAATTCAGGCTTCAGTACAAAAACAAAACAGATCAGCTGCAACAGCACACTGCCCACATAACCATAGGAATAGCCCTTCGCACTCACCTTATCCTGCTGGTCTGGTGTAGCAATCTCAGGCAGATAAGAATTGTTGAATACCACACCACCTACATAGCCAATCGCTGCAATTACGAAACAAATGATGCCCAGCTCCAGTGTGTCCAGCTTAAAAAAATACAGACCCATACAGGCAATCCCCCCTATATAGGTAAACAATTTCATAAAAACCTTCTTGTTCCCCCTGTAATCGGCCATCGAAGTCAGGATGGGCATCAGGATCACCATGATCAGGTAGGCAAAAGAAAGCGCATAATTGGACAGGGCCGTATTGGTAAACTGGTGACCAAAAAAAATGACCTGGTCGCCATGTTCCTTCGTGGTGGTAATAATGGTATAATAGGCCGGAAATATAGTTGAGGTGATGACCAGGTTATAAGCAGAATTTGCCCAGTCGAAGAATGCCCATGAGCGGATTACCTTCTTGTCGTTTTTTTGTTCCATGTATTCAATAAGGGCGCTAAAATAGCTAAAAAACCAAAAGCAGACTAATTTACTTTCTCCAGTTTTGTGGCCCCCGATTTTTTCTCGTCCACCTTTTTGGGATTGCCTTTATAATAGATCTCACTCGATCCTGAAGTTTTCACTTTCAGCTCATTCAGCACATTGATATTGGCCTTACCACTGCCATCTGTATCAATATTGTATATCCCAACTATAAAATCAAAGGCATCCACCCTGGCCGTACCGTTAATTTTCAGGTCGTGCACCCCGGCCTGTCCGCTCAGCGCAATTTTACCTACACCATCAACCCTTGTTACTACTTTCCTTGCACTTAAATTCATGTTCACATCAGCTGCGCCCGAAAAAGAAAGGTCCAGGTCATCGGCATAAATACGCCCTTCCCCAACAGCTTTCACCGCACCGTCCAGCTTCAGCGACCTCAACTCCCCTATTCCTGCCCTTACCACAATCGAATCTGTACCACAATAGTGGTCGTAATCCAGTTTCAGCCTTAATTCAAAACCGGAAACATCGGCCTTCACGTAAGTAATGATATTGGAATCGGCATCCACCTGGATTTTGTAACTGCTGTCCTGCACCATCACCAGTTTAATGGCCCCTTCTACTTTTATCCGATCAAAATTCTTTACAGATACCGCCCTGCTCACATGCCGGCCGGCATCTTCAATACATTTGTTTTCGCAGCCTGTAAATAAAACAGGTATCAATAAGGCTATAAGGGATATTTTCTTCATCATATTTAAAGGTAATAATTTTTACCATCTGTTTTAATCTTTCCGGCATCCAGCAATTCACGGATACGTCCAAGGCGTTCGTTTTCTGTTCCTGTACTTACCGCATTTACCAGCACATCCAGCAGGTAACTCTCACTTTGCAACAGGGTAACAATCTCAAAATCCAGCTTATCCTTCAGCATCGCTGCATCATCGGCTTTTTTTTCGGCCAGGCACACATCACAAACACCACATTTATCTGCCTCCGGTTCATCAAAGTAAGTGAGCAACTGTATACTTCTGCAAATCTTTTTACCGGCATAAGCCAGCACCGCAGTAATCTGCTCGGCCTGGATCTGTTTGCGCTGTGCAATGTATTTCAGGTCGATATCCATATGGCTAAAATCCAGCCTTGGCCGGATATACTGTAATTGTGGTTGATCTGTTTGCGGGATATAAGACAATAAGCCCTGTTCCTGTAAATTGTTCAGCTGCCGCAGCACATCGTTATAGGAAATGCGCAGTTTTGCTGCAATATCCGCCTCGCTGATCTTTACATATTGTTCAAATGAACCACCGTACAACCTCAGTATGGCTTTTATCAGCGGGTCATAACCTGCATTTTCTATCTGGAAACGGTAAACATCTTCATTGCCCACCACAAACAATACCCTGGAAGGTAAAAATATGTTTTCCGACAAGGTAATGTATCCATCGTGCTCCAAAAATTTTAAGGCGCCCATCGTTTTAATTACCCCTACATTAAAGCGCTTACAAAAATCGGCCAGGTCAAAACCAAAACTCAGCCCTTCCCCTGCCCCATAAGCCAGCTGAAAATAATTACCCAGGTAATGGTACACTTTTCTGATCTCCTCAACCGAAGGAAAACTAGCTGTATATTTCGCTTTTAAGGACAATTCGTCCGATTTGTTGGCCAGCAATATGGTATAAGCTTTTTTACCATCCCTCCCTGCCCGGCCCGCTTCCTGGTAATAGGCTTCCAAACTTTCCGGCAGGTCTAAATGTACCACAAAACGTACATCAGGCTTATCTATTCCCATTCCAAAAGCATTCGTCGCCACCATCACCCGGATGCGGTTCCGCTTCCAGTCCTCCTGTTTCCTGAAACGTTCTTCCTTCTCTACCCCAGCATGGTAAAAATCTGCAGCCACCCCGTTCCTGCTCAAAAAAGAGGCTACTTCGGCAGTCTCCCTCCGGTTGCGCACATATACCAGTCCGCTACCTCTTACTTTATTTACAATACTGATCAGCTTTTTGTACTTATCTTCATCATCCTGCACTACATAGCTCAGGTTTTTACGGGCAAAGCTCTGTACAAAAACATGCGGTTTTTTAAACTGCAGTTTTTCCATAATGTCTGTTCTCACAAACTTCGTAGCAGTAGCCGTCAGGGCTAAAACAGGTACATCGGGATGGATTTCCCTGATCTCACTGACTTTCAGATAGGGTGGCCTGAAATCATAGCCCCATTGCGAAATACAATGGGCCTCATCTACGGCAATCAGGTTTACGTTCATGTAAGAGATCCGCACGCGCACCAGTTCCGATAATAAACGTTCCGGCGAGAGGTACAAAAATTTGATCTTTCCGTAAATGCAGTTGTCAAGCAAAATATCGATCTCCCTTTTTCCCATCCCTGCATAAATGGCCACTGCATCAATGCCTTTTGCTTTAAGGGCCTCTACCTGGTCTTTCATCAGGGCCACCAAAGGCGATATCACGATACAAATCCCTTCTTTCAGCATAGCAGGCACCTGGAAACAGATCGATTTCCCACCACCAGTAGGCAATAAGGCCAAAGTATCCTGCCCGTTTAAAACAGATCTGATAATTTCATCCTGCAATGGCCTGAAACCATCATATCCCCAGTACCGCTTTAATATCTCCGTCTCGTTCATAAAAAGGTTACCCTCCAAAACTATAAAAATGAACTGATATTATTAAATTAGCAAAAAAATCACTCAACCGGCTATATGAGAACATCACTACTCCTGTTAATTCTTGTATTCTCTTTTTTTCAATCGTCATTCTCCCAATCTCCCACACCTGGTCCCGACAAACAATGGGACATAGAAAAATATAAGGGCAATACCAAAACCTTTACCTTTAACACAGATGAAGGTACATGGATGAACCTGGATGTAAGCCCTGATGGCAAGGATATCGTGTTTGACCTGTTGGGCGACCTCTACATCATGCCCATTAGCGGGGGTTCAGCCGTTTTGTTAAGCAGCGGGCCGGCCTGGGATATCCAGCCCCGCTTTAGCCCCAATGGCCGGTACATATCCTATACCAGTGATAAAAGCGGTGCCGACAACATCTGGATCATGAACCGTGATGGCTCCGGCAAAAGGCAGATATCCAAAGAAACTTTCCGTTTATTGAACAATGCAACCTGGATGCCCAACAGTGAGTACCTCATTGCACGCAAACACTTTACCGGTACCCGTTCGCTGGGCGCGGGGGAAATGTGGATGTACAGCATTTATGGTGGTGAAGGTGTACAGCTGACCAAGAGAAAAAATGACCAGCAGGATGCCGGAGAACCAAATGTTTCGCCGGATGGCAAATACCTTTATTTTAGTGAGGACATGTCGCCCGGCCCTAACTTCGAATACAGCAAAGACCCTAACGGCATGATCTATGCCATCCGTCAGTTAGACCTGACCAGCGGCAAAATTACCAGCCTGATTGCTCAGCCAGGCGGGGCAGCCCGGCCACAGGTTTCCCCGGATGGAAAAATGATGGCCTATGTAAAACGCATGCGCTTAAAATCTGTACTGGTATTGCAAAACCTGCAAACGGGAGAAGAATGGCCCATCTATGAAGACCTGTCGCACGACCAGCAGGAAACCTGGGCCATTTTTGGCGTTTACCCCAATTATGCCTGGACACCCGATGGCAAGAGCATCATTTTCTATGCCCGTGGCAAGATCAA
Source organism: Pedobacter heparinus DSM 2366 (assembly GCF_000023825.1). Classification (NCBI taxonomy): domain Bacteria; kingdom Pseudomonadati; phylum Bacteroidota; class Sphingobacteriia; order Sphingobacteriales; family Sphingobacteriaceae; genus Pedobacter; species Pedobacter heparinus. Next base: position 2,197,928 of record NC_013061.1, on the reverse strand, counting down.
AAAGATCGACCTCAATTCATTGTTCACCAATAACCTCCCATTTCATGTCACCGGTTCACAAACCATACAGCAGGCCCTGCATTATCAGCAGCAGGTGTTCAGCAATGATTTTACGGTAAAAATGATCCGGCAGCTTAACACTTCTGCCGACGGCAAATTTGTTGTATTTAATGCCGCGGGCTTCCTCTATAAAAAAGACCTGCCAAACGGGCTGCCTGAAAGGGTAAGCAAGGGTATCGACTTTGAGTTCGAGCCCGAGATCAGTGCCGACGGCAAATCTGTCATTTATACCACCTGGAGTGATGAATTTAAAGGGGCTATTAAAAAAACCGACCTGAAATCGGGTAAAACAGTTACGCTGACCACCGAAAAAGGCTTTTATTATTCTCCTTCTTTTTCCAATAAAGGCGATAAGATCGTGTTCCGAAAAGGAGTGGGCAACGACGTGCTTGGTTATGCTTTTGGCCGGGGAACAGGAATTTTTACCATGCCCGCCAGTGGTGGCCCGAAAACACTGATCACCGAGAATGGCATCAGGCCCAAATTCAATGCCGACGACAGCAGGATCTATTTTCAATCCAGCGAAGACGGAAAAAAGGCATTCAAAAGCATAGACCTGAATGGCGCCAACGAACGGACGCACTATACTTCAACATACGCCACACAATTTGCACCCAGTCCGGATGGCAAATGGATGGCCTTTACAGAGCTTTTCAACATTTACGTTACACCGATGGTAACTACGGGCAGGCCGCTCGACCTGTCGGCCGGCAACAAAACCATACCACTTACCCGCATCACCAAAGATGCCGGCACCTATATCCACTGGAGCCACGACAGCAATAAATTGTTCTGGACACTGGGCGAACAGTATTTTAGCCGTGATGTAAAAACAGCATTCAACTTTACCGATGGCTCAACAGCGCAGATCAAAGCACCCGACAGTACTGGCCTGGCCATAGGCTTAAAACTAAAGACCGATGTTCCAACCGGCCTCACCGCACTTACAGGTGCCAGGATCATCACCATGAAAGGCGATGAGGTGATAGAGAACGGTGCTATACTCATTGAAAACAATAAAATTGTATCCATTGGCAAAAACCTGCCCCTGCCAGCAAACACAAGGGTAATTGATGTAACGGGAAAAACCATTATGCCGGGTATGGTAGATGTGCATGCACATCTGCGCAGCAGTCCGGATGGCATTACACCGCAGCAGGACTGGTCGTACCTGGCCAACCTGGCCTTTGGGGTAACCACCTCGCACGACCCCTCCAGCAATACAGAAATGGTGTTCAGTCAGTCGGAAATGATCAAAGCAGGCCGGCTTACCGGCCCCAGGTTATATTCTACAGGCTCCATCCTCTATGGTGCCGATGGCGATTTTAAGGTAGTCATCAACAGCCTGGACGATGCCCTGTCTAACCTGAGAAGACTAAAAGCAGTGGGTGCCTTTTCTGTAAAATCCTACAACCAGCCCCGTCGCGATCAGCGTCAGCAGATCATCGAGGCTGCAAGGCAATTAAAAATGATGGTTGTGCCAGAAGGCGGCTCTACCTTTTTTACCAATATGAACATGATTGCCGACGGGCATACGGGCATTGAACACAGCATTCCGGTTGCACCTGTTTTTAAAGATGTAACCACCTTCTGGAACAAAACTGAGGTAGCTTATACCCCTACACTCATTGTTAGCTATGGCAGCCAGTGGGGAGAAAATTACTGGTACGACCGTACCAATGTATGGGAAAATGAGCGCCTGATGGCCTTTACCCCCAGGTCCATCATAGACCCGCGGGCCAGGAGAAGAACAACGTCAGAATATGGCGATTACGGTCATATTGAAGTGGCCAAAACGGCCAGGCAGATTGCCGAGGGTGGCACCAAAGTAAATTTAGGCGCGCATGGGCAGATCCAGGGACTGGGTGCACACTGGGAACTCTGGATGCTGGCACAGGGTGGTATGACCCCCTTACAGGCCATCAGGTGTGCCACCATAAACGGCGCGGCCTATCTGGGTATGGACAAAGAGATCGGCTCACTGGAAATCGGAAAACTGGCCGATCTGATCGTGATGGATGCCAATCCGCTGGACGACATCAGGAATTCGGAAAAAATTAAATACGTAATGATCAACGGCCGTATTTTTGACAGCCTGTCTATGAATGAAATAGGCAACCGCGAAAAGGTACGGGGTAAATTGTGGTTTGAGACTGGAAAGGGAATGGTTTACACCTTCCCGACCGGCAATGCCGAAACCTGGACTTATACCATTCCCAATTGCGAATAAAATCGGGTAAGCCTTAATTATCCAATAAGGGGTTATTTACGATACCGGTAAATAAAATCAGCCCGGTTTTCATCTCGCGGATCACAAATACAAAAGGGCGGTTAATAAGAACCGGGGCCGGCTCTTGTACAGAAGTAAGCTCCATCCCAACAGAGGTTACAGCGGCAGCTTCTGTACCGCTTTCATTTACTTCAACAAAGGTTTTATGCTTCACCTCATTTATTTGTAAACCTGCAGCACTCATTCTGCTGAAATCTGCTGCCCCGGTTTTACCAAAGGCAATTCCCATACCCAGATTGGTTAGCTGATCGTTTAATATGCTGCTGTAGCTAAATTTAAACCTGGGCATTTTAATTTCAACACCGGTTTTCTGCAGGCCTGCCATCCACCCTTTCCATTTTGCCGGACTAACTGAGGCGACAAATTCAGCAATATTGGTATTGGTAGCAGGTAATGCAATGACCATGCTGTATTTTTCGTTCCCATACGGAAGTTCATAAATGTAGGCCTCCTCTGAGCGTAAGTGATTAACAGTTGCCTTTGCAACCATAAAATCTGTTTGTACCTTATTATTGGCGTCCAGGTTAAAATCCGATTTTGCAGTTTTATCCTTATCGAATTTATACTTCCAGTCGCTTTTAAAATAAACGGCATTGATCAGGTACATGACCATATCGCTGCCAATTGCATCAATTATAGTTGGGATTTTTCCATTTGTGCTGTTATTTACCCAATTGTTAATTTTGTCTTTTGCAGCAGGATTGGCAAAGTCCAGGCCCTCAACTGCAGCATTGTAATTGTCCCTGTTCACATTAAGAAAAGCAGGCAATGTGGTAAATGTATTTCTGTACCAGATGGAATTGGCAATTTTTAATGAAGCCTTAGGATCTAACTGGGGTAATTCTGTTGCTATTTTATGGTAATAGCTGTTTATTTCAGCTTCAGTAAAATCCTTAAATTCCATGGTATTTCTTATGGCTTCCAAAGTTGTGCCGCTGCTTCCGTTACTGGTCATCCCCAATGCTATACTTACACTTAAAGGCGACAACATAAGGTTTTTACCCGCCAAAGGTTTGGCTATAATTTCCTTAAACAGCTTTAAGGTAAAGGCATTATCGGCTTCTGCCTTTTGCTGCTCTCTTTCGGTCAATATTAAATCTTTTCCGGTGTCTGGCGTTTTGTTGCCCTTTTTGCAGGATGTAGCCACGCACATTAAAACTGCAACAACTAAGCGTAATTTGTAGTTTTTTTTCATCTGTTTATAGTTTGGTTTAACCTTTATACGTATAAACCTGCAATTTCGCTACAGTACTTTTAATAAAAATTCATACTGTAAATGGCTGTATTTTTGATGGATTTAGCTGTACCTGAAGCAGAAAAACTGGGCTCCCCGCAGTTTTCTTAATAAGAGAATTGGAACAACTTGATTATCAACAGGGATTCAACAGGGAAATAACAGGGAGAGAACAGGGACTTAACAGGGACAAATTCCTGTTAATTTCTTATTATTTCCCTTTTGTTTTCCTGTTTATTATTAATCATAAATAAACAATACCCAATCAAGAGCTAGATTAATTACTCTAAAAGACATTTTAATTTCTCTACAAGAAATTGAAATTTTCAAAAAAAATTAAAGCTGCTGGGCAATGACGAAACCACTGGCCCAGGCCCATTGAAAATTATAACCGCCCAGCCAGCCGGTTACATCTACACACTCTCCACCAAAATACAGGCCAGGTATTTTTTTACATTCCAGGGTTTTGGACGAGAGCTCATCCGTGTCTATACCACCGCGCATTACTTCAGCCTTATCATAGCCCTTGTCACCGGCAGGTTTCACTTTAAACCAGTGGATGGTCTGTTCAATCTGTTCCATTTCTGCTTTGGTTAAGGAAGCAACCTGCTTATCAATTGGCAAATATTTGGCCATGGCCTCGGTAAATTTCCTGGCATAATAGCGGTTAAACAAGGAAGACAGGAGCGCTTTACCATTCTGCTTTCGCTCTGTTTCTATCAAAGCAGTAATATTTTGTCCGGGCAATAAATCAATGTTGAACACCTCTCCTCTTTTCCAGTAGGATGAAATCTGCAAAATTGCAGGGCCGCTTAACCCCCAGTGTGTAAACAGGATATTTTCTTCAAACGCGATGCGCTCGTTGCTCACCTTACAATAAACACTGTTTCCGGACAGCTGTGCGTACCAGTCCTCATCTTTCCCGGTTATGGTAAGCGGTACCAGCGCAGGCGCCGTTTCCACAATTTTCAATCCCTGTTTCCGGGCAAAGCGCAGGGCAAAATCGGTAGCCCCCATTTTTGGGATGGGCAATCCACCTGTAGCCATCACCAGTTTTGGGGCTTTAACCACATGGCTTTTTGTCCCTTTGGCATAGTTTACAGCAAAACCAGCCTCCAATATTTTTATATCAGTAACCACTGTATCACAAATCAGCTCCTGTCCAAAATCCTCGCAAAGCGCAGTAAAAACGGCTACAATGGCTGCAGCATTGTTACTTTCCGGAAACAGCTGCCCAAGGGTCTTCTCTTTTCCATTGATGCCATAAGTCTCAAAAAAACTGATGGTATCCTCAACTGTCCACTGTGTAAAAGCCGATTTAATAAAATGTCTGTTTCCAGAAATAAACTGCTCGTCTGTAGCAAACAGATTGGTATAATTACACCTTCCGCCACCTGAGATCAAGATCTTGGCACCAGGCTTCGCATTCTTTTCCAGCAGGATGACCCGCTTGCCAAGGTACCCTGCCTGTACCGCACACATCAAACCACAGGCTCCGGCACCAATAATTATAGCATCTGCATCCATCAATCCGTTTATATTGTTATTTTTGTGCAAAATAAGCATAACTTTTTCATATAGATATGGCAAAACAAATAAGTGATCTGAAATTGGGAATATTGGGCGGCGGACAACTCGGCAGAATGCTGATCCAGGAAGCCATCAATTATAACCTTACGACCCTGGTTTTAGATCCGGATACCGATGCTCCCTGTAAACATCTTGCAAATTACTTTGAATGTGGCTCTATTACCGATTTTGACACCGTTTACAACTTCGGCAAAAAAGCAGATATCATTACCATAGAAATAGAAAAGGTAAATATTGAAGCATTGGAACAACTGGAAAAGGAAGGAAAACAGGTTTTCCCGCAATCCCGGGTAATCCGCCTGATCCAGGACAAGGGTGTTCAAAAACAGTTTTTTAAAGAAAACAACATCCCAACAGCACCTTTTCAGCTGGTAAATACCAGAGAAGAGATGCGCCACAGCAGGTTTGCGTTTCCTTATATACTTAAACAGCGCCGGGATGGCTACGACGGTAAAGGCGTGATGAAAATAAACCATGCAGCTGATATTGAGCAGGCCTTTGATGCGCCCTGCCTGATTGAGGAAATGATAGACTTTGAAAAAGAGATTGCCGTTATTGTGGCCAGAAACGCTAATGGGGACATGAAAACTTTTCCGATGGTAGAAATGGAATTCAATGCCGAGGCCAATCTGGTCGAGTTCCTGATCTCTCCTTCTACTTATCCTGAAGCGCTTCAGAACAAGGCCGAGGTAATTGCCAAAAACATCGCTTCCTCCCTTAACATCACCGGCTTACTGGCCGTAGAAATGTTTGTGACCAGGAATGGGGAGCTGCTGGTCAATGAGCTGGCACCAAGACCACACAATAGCGGACATCAAACCATTGAGGGCAATTATGTTTCTCAGTTTGACCAGCATTTAAGGGCAATTTTTAACCTGCCATTGGGCGATACACGCAGCATCAGCAATGCAGTGATGATTAATCTGCTGGGCGAGAAAAACCATAATGGGGTAGCCAAATATCAGGGATTGGAAAAAACCATGGCCATTGATGGGGTATATATCCATCTTTACGGTAAAAAATACACCAAACCTTTCCGCAAAATGGGCCATGTTACGGTGGTAGACCAAAACCGGGAAAGTGCAGTACAGAAAGCAAATTATATTAAAAATACATTAAAAGTTATTTCATAAATGAGCACAGAGCGCGTAAAAGCTGGCATTATCATGGGCAGCAAATCGGATCTTCACATCATGCAGGATGCAGCCGATATTTTCAAGGAATTTGGGGTTGAATTTGAAATGACTGTGGTATCGGCACACCGCACTCCGGAAAGGATGTTTGAATATGCCAAAAATGCAGCTTCAAGAGGCTTAAAAGTAATTATAGCCGGGGCCGGCGGCGCAGCCCATTTACCTGGCATGGTAGCTTCCATCACCACTTTACCGGTTATTGGGGTACCCGTAAAATCTTCAAATTCTATCGATGGATGGGATTCCATCCTTTCTATTTTACAAATGCCAAATGGCATTCCTGTAGCCACTGTAGCTTTAAATGCAGCAAAAAATGCAGGCTTACTGGCTGTACAGATCCTGGCTACGGCAGATGACTCACTTGGGCTTAAAATGCAGGCCTATAAAGATGAACTGCGAAAAAAGGTTGAAGAAAGCGCAGCTGAACTGGAAGGCTAGACATTAAAATCAATTCAGACTGGGATCCTGGGGGAAATTGCTGACATGGGCATATTTTGGCCCCAGGTTAATGATTACCTCGCGCCATAGGTTTTCTTCATTGCCGGAGAAAACCACATCCGGATGAAAAGCATCTGATACGATCCAGGTATTCTCTTTCATCTCCTTTTTTAATTGTTCCTTTCCCCAGCCCGAATAGCCGATAAAAAACTTGATCTCATCTTCATGAATATGCTTGCTGTTGATGAGTGCTTTGAGCGTTTCAAAATTACCGCCCCAGTAAATCCCCTTCGCAATTTCCTGCCCATCCCCTATCTTATCGTAACAACGGTGTACAAAATGGATGGTATCGGTTTCTACCGGTCCGCCAAAATATACCGGAAAATTGGCTTCCGCGAGTTCAGGGATCACATCTTTAAGCAGCAGGGTACTGCATTGGTTCAGGATAAAGCCAACTGTACCTTCCTCCTGATGGTCCGTAATTAAAATTACGGCACGCTTAAAATTAGGATCCATTAAAAATGGTTCTGAAATTAACAATCGTCCCAATGAAGGTTGTAACCTGCTTATCATTTTGGAAATTTAGGGATAAAATTGAATAAACTAAAACCTATTTTTGTATGATGGACCACAATAAAAATAATTTGCATGATTTAAGACAGGAATACCGCGCCGCACAACTTACAGAACAAGATGTAGAGAGCGACCCTATCCTGCAGTTTGGAAAATGGTTTAATGCTGCTGTAGATGCACAATTGTACGAACCCAATGTAATGACCCTGGCCACATCCGACCGGTTTGGCAAGCCTTCGGCAAGGATTGTACTACTAAAGGGCTTTGATGAAAATGGTTTCGTCTTTTACACCAATTACGAGAGTAAAAAAGGAAGGGACCTGATAGAGAACCCACAGGCCGCACTGGTGTTTTTCTGGGCCGAACTGGAACGTCAGGTACGTATTGAGGGGGTAGTGAGTAAAGTTGATGCCGAAACATCTGCCGCTTATTTCCATTCCCGTCCTGCAGGCAGCCAGATCGGTGCCCTGGCCTCGCCGCAAAGCAAGGTACTGGACAACAGGGAGTCACTTGAACAAAAGGTGGCCGCACTGACTAAAGAATTTGAGGGCCGTGAAATTCCCCGTCCGCTACACTGGGGTGGCTACCTCATAGAACCTTCGCATCTCGAGTTCTGGCAGGGCCGTCCCAGCAGGCTGCACGACAGAATTGCTTACGATTTAGTGGATGGTTCGTGGATTATAAATAGATTAGCGCCTTAAAAACGTTAAACTAACCTCATAAAAATAAACTAAATGAAAAACATTGCAGTAATCGGCTCTGGCACAATGGGTAATGGTATTGCGCATACTTTTGCGCAGTTCGGTTACCAGGTAAACCTTATTGACATCCATCAGGAAGCCTTAAATAAGGCTATGGATACTATTGGTAAAAACCTTGACCGCCAGGTGGGCAAGGGAACGCTTACAGCAGCGGAAAAGGCAGGTACACTGGCCAACATTACTACCTTTACAGAAATGCAGACGGGTGTGGCCAATGCCGACCTGATTGTAGAGGCGGCCACCGAAAACCTGGAGCTTAAGCTAAAAATATTTAAGGACCTCGATTTTTTTGCCAAGCCAGAGGCCATTCTGGCCAGCAATACTTCTTCCATTTCCATTACGCATATTGCTTCGGTTACCGGCCGTAGCGATAAAGTGATCGGCATGCATTTCATGAACCCCGTACCGGTAATGAAACTTGTAGAAGTGATCAGGGGTTATGCCAGCAGTGATGAAACCACTGGAACGGTGATGGAGCTTTCCAGAAAACTGGCTAAAGTTCCGGTTGAGGTAAATGATTATCCGGGCTTTGTAGCCAACAGGATCCTGATGCCAATGATCAATGAGGCCATTTATACGCTTTACGAAAATGTGGCCGGTGTAGCAGAAATTGATACGGTAATGAAATTGGGCATGGCCCACCCCATGGGCCCTTTGCAGCTGGCCGATTTCATTGGCCTTGATGTTTGCCTGGCTATTTTAGAGGTATTACACACTGGTTTTGGCAATCCGAAATATGCACCATGCCCATTACTGGTAAATATGGTGATGGCAGGCAAAAAAGGCATTAAGTCTGGAGAAGGTTTTTACAATTATGCCAATGGGCCCAAAGAGGCAGTTGTAGCTGCCAAATTTAGCCAACCAATGCTATAATTCTAATTTTTAAGCGTATTTTTGAATAATGAACGAAAATCTTGATCCATCATCCGAAAGCCTTTCACCTGTAGAACGCGATATTGAAAAAGTACTGCGCCCACAGGCTTTTGATGATTTTACGGGACAGGAAAAGGTGATGGAAAACCTGAAGATCTTTGTGAAAGCGGCCAAGCTACGTGGCGAACCGCTGGATCATGTCTTGTTACATGGCCCCCCCGGACTGGGTAAAACCACACTTTCCCTTATCATTGCCAATGAAATGGGCGTGGGCATAAAGGTGACCTCCGGACCGGTTCTGGATAAACCCGGGGATCTGGCAGGGCTGCTGACTGGTCTGGATGAGGGCGATATCCTTTTTATTGATGAGATACACAGGTTAAGCCCCCTGGTTGAAGAGTACCTGTACTCGGCCATGGAAGATTTTAAGATAGACATTATGCTCGAGAGCGGTCCGAATGCACGCTCTGTACAAATCTCATTGAACCCTTTTACCCTGGTTGGTGCCACTACCCGCTCCGGCCTGTTAACTGCCCCCTTAAGGGCAAGGTTTGGCATCAATTCCAGACTGGCCTACTACGATGCCAAGCTACTGACCACCATTGTACTGAGGTCATCAGAAATTCTGAAAACCCCGATTACAGATGAAGGGGCCTACGAAATTGCCAGAAGGAGCCGTGGAACACCACGTATTGCCAATGCTTTATTAAGGCGTACCAGAGATTTTGCGCAGATCAAAGGTACCGGAGAAATAGATACAGAGATTGCCCGTTATGCTTTAAAAGCACTAAATGTGGATGAACACGGACTGGATGAAATGGACAATAAAATACTGACCACCATTATCGACAAGTTTAAAGGTGGTCCGGTAGGTTTAAAAACCATAGCTACCGCTGTTGGTGAAGATGAGGGTACCATTGAAGAGGTTTATGAGCCTTTCCTGATCCAGGAAGGTTTTTTAATGCGCACTTCAAGAGGCCGGGAAGCCACTGAGGCAGCTTATAAACACCTGCAAAGAAATTTCCCCGGGCAAACCGGAAGATTATTCTGATAAAATTTTTTTTAGGCACCATTTCTGTTTCAGAATAGCTAAATTTAGCTGATATGAACATAGAAACAAGAAAACTGACCTTAGCCGATTACAATGACTTAAAGGAATCCATGCAGGAGGCCTATGAAACACTGGGACAGATATGGAGCAAAAACAGCATCGAAAGGTTGCTGAAATTATTTCCTGAAGGCCAGCTGTGCATTGCAGTGGATGATAAGGTGGTAGCTTGTTCTTTATCCCTCATTGTAGATTATGATGAATATGGGGATAAACATACTTATAAGAACATTACCGGTGATTATTCTTTTTCTACCCACGACCCCGAAGGGGATGTGCTGTATGGCATAGAGATTTTTGTACATCCCGAATACAGGGGCCTAAGGCTGGGCCGCAGATTGTATGAAGCACGCAAGGAGCTGTGCGAAAACCTGAACCTGAAAAGTATCATTGCAGGTGGCAGGATCCCTGGCTACCACGAATATGCCGATCAGCTGAGCCCCAGGCAATACATAGATAAGGTTAAGGCCAAAGAAATATATGACCCTACCCTTACCTTCCAGCTGTCCAACGATTTCCACGTCAGGAAAGTACTGAAAAACTACCTGCCCGGCGATCATGAATCCAAGGAATTTGCCACTTTAATAGAATGGAACAACATCTATTACCAGGGCATCGATGCCTCTGCCCGTTCGGCCAAGACCATCAGGATCGGTCTGGTACAATGGCAGATGCGACTTTTTCCGGATATTGAAGCTTTTTATGAACAGGTAGAGTTTTTTGTAGATGCTGTGAGCGGCTATAAATCCGATTTTATTGTATTCCCCGAATTTTTCAACACCCCATTGTTGCATCCATACAATCATTTACCAGAAATGGAGGCCATGCGTAAACTGGCCGAACAAACAGCCGAGATTGTAAAAAGGATCCAGCAATATGCCCTTTCATATAATGTAAATATCATATCCGGCAGTATGCCTATTGTAGAGAACAATAAGCTTTATAATGCCACCTATTTATGCCACAGAAGTGGTAAAACAGATGAATACCGGAAAATCCACATTACCCCGAATGAACAGAAATACTATGGAATGGTGGGTGGCGATAAGATCCAGGTGTTTGATACCGATTGCGGTAAAGTAGGGATATTGATCTGTTATGATGTGGAATTTCCTGAACTGAGCAGGCTTTATGCCGATCAGGGGATGCAGATCCTGTTTGTACCTTTCTTAACCGATACCCAGAATGGTTATACCCGGGTAAGGCATTGTGCGCAGGCCAGGGCCATAGAAAATGAATGTTATGTAGCCATAGCAGGTTGCGTGGGCAATTTGCCTAAAGTAAACAATATGGATATACAGTTTGCCCAGTCGGCCGTATTTACCCCTTCTGATTTTGCTTTTCCAACCAATGCGGTAAAGGCCGAAACTACGCCAAATACCGAAATGATGCTGGTGGTGGATGTTGACCTGCATTTGCTGGATGAGATCCATCATTTTGGTACAGTAAGGATACTGAAAGACCGGCGCAGGGATTTATATGAAGTAAGGCTGTTGAAATAACAGCCTTATTTTTTTAACTGTGCGCACCTTTAAAAAACAGCCAGTAGACCAGTAAAGCGATAACCAGTAAAGGGATAAGCCACCTCAATATGACTGCGGCACCGTTGATGTCCTTCTCTTTAACGGCCTGCGGCGATGGTCCCGGATCGGCCTGGTGATGGGCATAATCGTGCTCTATGGGTTTATGTGGTTTGTTCGTCTCTTCTGTATGTTTAGCATCTGAATTTTCCATGACTTTAAGTGTTGGTTAATTTAATAACAATACGGGCCTAAAAAAGTTTACATTACAAAGCCTTATCTTTGCAAAAGATGTTGAACAATGCTTCCAGATACAGCAAGCTGATTAAAGCCGAGGCCCTTAGGCTTGGCTTTATGCAATGCGGTATTGCCAAAGCAGATTTCCTGGAAGAGGAAGCGCCAAAACTGGAGAAATGGCTGCACAACAACCATCACGGACAGATGGCTTACATGGAAAATCATTTCGACAAAAGGCTGGATCCCAGATTGCTTGTGGAAGATTCCAGATCTGTCATTTCTTTGACCCTCAATTATTTTCCTGCTGAACAGCAGCAAGATCCCGATGCCCCAAAGATCTCTAAATATGCTTATGGCATGGACTATCACCAGGTGATCAAGGATAAGTTGTACCAGCTGCTGAACTTTATAAGGGAAGAAATTGGCGAGGTTGCCGGCAGGGCATTTGTAGATTCGGCGCCGGTGCTGGACAGGGCCTGGGCAAAACGTGCAGGCATTGGCTGGATTGGCAAAAACAGCAACCTCATCAATAAGAAGAGTGGTTCCTTCTTTTTTTTAGCTGAACTGATTGTAGACCTGGAGCTGGAGTATGACCAGCCCTTTACGGCAGACCATTGTGGCACCTGTACCAAGTGCATAGATGCCTGTCCTACTGATGCCATTTTATCACCCTTTATCATCGACGCCAAAAAGTGTATCTCCTACCTCACCATTGAACTGAAAGAAGAAATTGACCAGGACTTTAAAGGTAAAATGGACAACTGGATGTTTGGCTGCGATATATGCCAGGATGTTTGCCCCTGGAACAGGTTTTCCGCCCCGCATTCAGAACCTATGTTTAAACCAAATGAGCGCTTGCTGCAAATGAAACGGGAAGACTGGCAGGACATTACAGAAGATGTGTTTAAAACGATCTTTAAAAATTCGGCAGTAAAGCGCACCAAATATAAAGGGCTGACCAGGAACATTGATTTTATAAAAAAGAGTTCTTAAAAGAAGCACTACCTGAGCAGAAAAACATTGTCGTTGGGGTCTTTATCCGGGACATGAACACTACCCAGTGTGACTTTTTTAAGTGTTTTAACTGTACTTACCTCAATATCGGTCCAGGAGTTGCCTTTTTTCCATACCCCTATGGTTTTATGTATTTCTGCTGAAGTACCATCTGCATATTCCAGCAACAGGTCAACCGGCAAAGGTTTCGTACTTTTATTCTCTATCCTGATGCGATAACCTTGATCTGTTTTGTCTGCGGCTTTAATGGCCATGTCTGTTACCCCTTCTTCAAAAAACCAGGCTTTCCAAAACCAGTTCAGGTTTTTGCCCGAGCCCTCATTCATGCAGTAAAAAAAATCAAAAGGCATAGGGTGTTTGCCATTCCATTGTTTAATGTAATGGTGCAGGGCTTTGGTAAACAGCTCATCGCCCAGGTAATCTTTAACAAACAGATACCCCATTGCAGGCTTAGGATAGGAGTTGGTAAAAGAACCTACCCCTTTTAAATCTGGTGTTAATGTAACTATAGGCACATCATTTTTAGTACCTGAAGATATAGCGGTCGACTCTACCCCATATTCGTCCACCAATGTAGTGTCTATCATCGGGGCCAGCAGCCATTCTGCTATGGTTGCCCAGCCTTCGTCCATCCAGCCATATTGGGTTTCGTTGGTGCCCATATAAAAGGGAAACATGGTATGGAATACTTCATGTACGGTAAGCGTAATGGCATCTTTTCTTTTTGCTACAGGATTGTCGTTTACCATCATAGGATATTCCATCTGATCCAGTCCGTCAAAAACAGTTTCATGCGGATATGGAAAAGCCCATTTAGGAAAAACATGGCTCATCAGGTATACCGTTTGCCTGGCAAAATCTGCCACTTCATAATAATCTTTATGGATAGGGTTAAAAACGGCATCTACCCTGGTCCTTCTTTTGGTCAGGGAGTCCACCAGTACGCTCGACGATTTCCACAGGTAATGGTTACTGGTAGCGAAAACAAAATCGGTAACGTTTTTTGCTTCAAACACATAAGTATTAAATGCTTTGTTACTGGTTACCTTTTTTTGTTTCAGGTCCTGTTCCGTAATCACATCTACGATTTCATCCGTTGCTTCTGCCTTGCTTAAACGACTGGCTATCTCTTTTTTAAATACGGCATCAGCATTCAGCAGATTGCCTGTAGCCCAGATCACGTACCGCTCGGGAACAGTAATTTCTGCCTTAAAATTACAGAAGTCGTTATAAAACTCTTCTTCTCCTGTGTATGGATATTTGTTCCAGCCATCTATATCATCGTAAACCGCTATACGCGGAAAAAAATAAGCTACAAAATGCGCACTATCGTTTACCTGCCCTGTACGGATATGTGAGCCCTTATTTAAGATGTACTGATAATCAATGCTGAGCTTCATGGACTTTCCGGGTGCAAGTGCTGCAATCCCGGTATGCATATTGGTCCCTTCAATGACCAGATCGCTGCTGGCCAGGGTTTTCCCATCTGCCTGGACAGACAGGATGTCGAGCCCATCCCCCAGGTCTCTGGTATCTACTTTTGTTTTGGGATTTGCTCCTTTCTGATACAGATTGGGGTAAAGTTTAAACCAAAGCTGTTTAAGGGTATCCTTACTGTTGTTCACATAGACAATCTCTGCAAGGCCCTTCAGTTCCCTTGTTGAAGGGTTAAAATTGATTTTTAACTTATAATCGGCCGTATTTTGCCAGTATGCAGGTCCTGGTTTACCGCTAATGTCCCTTGTCCCCCTTTCATAAGCAGCACGTATATTTGAAGGGACCGGTAAATTTTGCTGGGCATGTACCCGGGCAAACAGCATGACGCATAATGCCGTTACCATTGTCCTTTTCTTCATAAAATTGCGGGTTATTTTCCAAATTTCATCTTCAGCTGCTCCAGCATATCGTTGGTCAGCTCAGCAGCTGGTTTTTCTTTTTTAGGCTGCTGGTGTTGTGGCTTAGCAGGGTTTTGCTGCACTTTAACCGGTTGAGGGTTTTTTGGCCTGTTTGCTTCAGCCTGCTGCTGCCTTTCCAGTTTAAGCTGTTCCTTCTTTTTGTTCCAGCGGGTCCAGATCTCCTCGAGTTTTTTCTTGGTATATAAGGGAAAATCACCCTGCTTCATCCAGGCATAATAACTGGGCTCAATGTCAAAAACCTGCTCAACAGTTTTGCCCTTATGTTTACCAAAATTGAAGGTCTCTTCATCATTTTCATTATAGACCATCCTTCCGGCAAAGTCAACCGGTTTGTTCATATTGGTAAAAGCATGAAGTGCCTCTACATCGTTTTGTACAGGCCTGGATATATTTCCCTGCTTATCCTCAAAATCAATGTCTTTATAACGTTCTATCTGTGCCAGCAATACCTGATAGGTTGCCGTAATATCTGCTTCTGCGGAATGTGCATTGATGATGTCTTTGTTGCAATAGAATTTATAAGCAGCCCTGAGGGTACGCTGCTCCATCTGATGAAATATGTTCTGCACATCAACAAATTTCCTGTCGGACATATCAAAGTCAACCCCTGCCCTTAAAAACTCTTCCAGCAATACCGGGATATCAAACCTGTTGGAGTTGTAGCCTGCCAGGTCTGCATCACCAATAAAATCAGCAAGTTCAGTAGCTACCTCTTTAAATATAGGCTCATTGGCAATGTGTTCGTCGTAAATTCCATGGATCAGTGAAGCATACAATGGGATCGGCATTTCAGGATTGATGCGCATGGTCTTGATCAGTTCAGATCCATCTGGCATGGCTTTCAATATTGCAATTTCGACAATACGATCAGCACCTACATTAACACCAGTGGTTTCCAGATCAAAAAAAGCGAGTGGGCGTTTTAAATTCAATTTCATTTTTAACTTTTTGGTAGCTTTTCAAAAGTCGTAAAAATCATCCAGTAATCCTCGACTTATTTGATAACAATTTTTCTGCAGGTATAATTTACAATCTATTTTTTTTTATTAGATTTCAGGCTATATCTTGCATCATATTTAAATTAACATATTTATTAAACGCTCAGATATGAAATATCTTCTTTTTCTGTTTGTATTTTTTTGTTCCATTGCTGTAAGGGCACAGGATTTTGGATTTGGGGAAATCAGCGGGGATGATCTTGACTTAAAAAAGGTAAAAACAGACAGCAATGCCAATGCAGTAGTGTTAAAGGAATTTGGTACGGCATCAGTTCGTTTAGACGAAAGTTATGGCAATCTTTATATAGATTTTGAATACCATGTCAGGATAAAAATACTGAACAAAAATGGCTTCGGGAGTGCAAATGTTGTCATTCCCCAAAGAATTTATGGCGATAAGGAAGACATGGTCCAGAACCTGAAAGCAGTGACCATAAATTATATAGACGGGCAATTTACACAAACACCGCTGGATAAAAAAAAGGTGTTTACCGAGAAAAAGAACAAATATGTGGTACTGACTAAATTTACCATGCCCAATCTGGTTGAGGGCAGTATTATTGAATACAGCTACCGCCTCTATTCGCATGGCCTTTTTAACTTCAGGAGCTGGGAATTCCAGTCGGACATCCCGAAACTGTACAGCGAATACATTGCCATTATCCCTGCCCTTTACACTTATAATGTATCCTTACGTGGGGCACAGAAGCTCAGTTCACAAAATGCTGAACTCTATAAAGAATGCCTCAGAATTTCAGGAAGGCCCTATGACTGTTCAAAAATGACCTATATCATGAAAGATATCCCGGCATTGGTTGAAGAAGATTACATGACTGCCCCAAGTAATTTCAGGTCGGCCATTAATTTTGAACTCTCCGAATACTACCTGCTGTCGGGCGGGAAGAAAAGTGTAACCAAGGAATGGAAGGATGTGGACTTTGAGCTGATAAATGACAAATCATTTGGCAGCCAGATGAAAAGAAAAGACCTTTTTAAAGAGCTGTTGCCAGAGATCCTGAAAAACAAGACTGCACCGCTGGACAAGGCAAAGGAAATCTATGATTACATTAAGCGCAACATCAAGCGAAACGGATTTATTGGAATTCAAAGTGAAAATACAATAAAAAAAGCTTTGGAAACCCATTCCGGCAATACGGCGGACATTAACCTGGCGCTGGTAGCTGCATTAAGTGCAGCGAATCTGGATGCAGAAGCGGTTATCCTTTCGACCCGTTCCAATGGCACTGTGAATAACTTATACCCCGTGATCACTGATTTTAATTATGTAATAGCTAAGGTAAACATTGAGGGAAAAAGCTATTTGCTGGATGCAACAGAGCCTTTAATGCCATTTGGTTTGCTGCCACTCCATTGCATTAACGGACAGGGAAGGGTAATCAACCTGAAAAAACCCTCCTACTGGTATGACCTTAAAGCGAGTCAGAAAGAAACACTCCGGTACAGTTTAATTGCTGAGCTGGGAAAAGATGGAAAAATACGGGGTAACCTGACCATCCACGCCATTGGTTATGCGGCCTATAATAAACGTAAAAAGATCCTGGCAGCAAGTTCGGTGGATGAATATGTAGAGAAGCTGGATGAGAGTATGCCCCAGATCAGGATCCTTAAACATGCAATCCATAACCTGGACAGCCTGGAAAACCTGCTTACCGAAAATTATGAAGTTGAAATGTCGGCCTTTTCCAACCTCAATAGTGACCCTTTATTTTTTAACCCGTTTTTTATCGACCGGATCAGCAAAAATCCTTTCAATTTAAATGAGCGTACCTATCCTGTAGATCTGGGTGCAGAAAAGGAAATCCGCATCAACATGACAATTAAACTGCCTGATAACTATAATTTGGCCGACAAGCCTAAAGAACTGAACATGGTACTGGCCGATGCGGGTGGCAGGTTTATCTGTACAACTGCTGTTGAAGACAATATCCTGCTGTTTAACCAGCTGATGCAGCTTAACAAACCAATTTATAGCTCTGCAGAATACCTTTCACTTAAGGAGTTCTACAGCAGGATCATCCAATTGCAGAAAACGGATATTATCCTTAAAAAATCAAAATAGATGAAGTTGAAAGAACTGGTGCTACTGGCGCTGCTGCTTTGTACATTCCGCTCTTTTTCACAGGAAAGTTATACAGCAGATGAGATTCCTGCAGAACTGAAGAACCGTGCAAATGCGGTGATCAGGAAAATGGAGACCACCGTAGATATGCGTGCAAACGACAATGTAAGTTTAAACATCAAAAAAACGGTTACCATACTCAATAAAAATGGGGACGATGAGGCCGAACTGACCTTATTCTATGATAAAAATGTAAGCATAAAATATGTTAAAGGGATGATCCTGGATGCCTGGGGAAAACAGATCAGTAAATTTACGCTCAGTAATTTTACAGACCACAGTGCGGTAAACAATTTTTCTTTATTTGAGGATGACCGGGTAAAACATTTTGCCCCTACTGCTTTAGCCTATCCTTATACGATGGTATGCGAGTATGAGGTCAGGTCAAAACAGAACCTGGCGATACCTGACTGGTATGCCAGTGGCAGTGCAGGTGTTGCCGTTGCCCTGAGCAGCTATACTTTCATTTGTAAACCTGAAGATAAAATACGGGTTAAGGCTTACAATTATAAAGGAGAGCCCGAACTTATCCAGACCGACAAGTTTAAAAGCCAGACCTGGACCGTAAAAAATATACCAGCTTTTAAACCGGAGCCCTATGCGCCAAACCCAAATGATTACCGCACCCATATAAAAGTTGCTCCCGAAGATTTTAATTTTTATGGTTATAAAGGAAAATACCAGAACTGGGATGAGCTGGGCAAGTGGATTTATACTGAACTGGTTAAAAACAGGCAGACATTGCCCCCTGCTGCCATAGCCGAAGTTAAAGCACTTACGGCAGGAATAGATAACGATAAGGACAAGGCCCGAAAGATCTATGAATATGTGCAGAAGAAAACCAGGTACATTAGTGTTCAGATTGGTATTGGTGGCAACAGGCCCATTCCTGCAGCGGAAGTTCACCAGGTTTCTTATGGCGATTGTAAAGCCCTGGTAAATTATACCCAAAGCCTGCTGAAAGCAGTTAACATCCCCTCCTGGTATTGCGTGGTAAATGCAGGGGATTTCAAAAAGAACATGGAGACTGATTTTGCCAGTATGAACCAGGGAAATCATATCATTTTATGTTTACCGCTTAAAAATGACACCACATGGCTGGAATGTACCAGTCAGGATGCGCCTTTTGGCTTTCTGGGTAGCTTTACGGACGACCGTACGGTACTGGCCTGCACAGAAGAGGCAGGAAAAATATTAAAAACCCCGGCACTGACCACAGCAATGAACTTACAGGACCGCCGGGCCGAACTAACTTTAGACGGGGAAGGGAACATTAAGGGCAGCCTGAAAACTACGTTTAGCGGTGCACAGTATGACAATTGCGACAAAATGATCAATCAGCCTTTAACTGAACAGTTAAAATTACTGAAAACTGCATATGACATTGACAACATTAACTTCAGTTCACTTCATTACAAGCAGGATAAGGGCAGTAATCCTGTAACCACAGAGGTGCTGGACCTAAGTATCCAAAAATATGCAGCCCAGACCAATAGCCACATTTACCTGGTATTAAATGCTTTCAATAAAGAACGCAGTGTACCTGAAGTCAGGAACAGGACCCTGCCTGTATTTATCAACAGGGGTTATACCGATGTGGACGAGATCATTTACCACCTTCCTGAAAATGTGAGTATTGAGCTTACACCCGACAATAAAATACTTAAAAATGAATTTGGGAGCTATCAGGTAAGTATTAAAAAAGAAGACAGAAAACTGATCTATACCCGAAGGTTTATATTGAACAATGGCAGTTATCCGGCGGAAAAATATACTGATTTTTCGAACTTCATCACTGCAGTAAGTTCGGCCGACCAGGCTAAGGCTATTTTTAAGCTCAACTCAGCTCAATAATAAAATCCCCAGTGCAATGCCAATCACCATGATCAGGTACATCAGGATCTCAGTGGTGGCAAATTTGCTGTATTTGGTCCAGAATGAAATATCGTGCTTAGGTTTTGACATCCTTTAGTTTTTTAAAGATCCAGCCTTAACAATAGCCCTTTGGTAGGCAGGCAGACTTAAATCGTCGACCACAACGCCCCTGGTAGTAGAGGCATGCACAAAATAATTGTTGTTCAGGTAAACCCCAACATGGTCTACTGCGCCGCCTCCGAAAGAAAAAAAGATCAGATCGCCCTCATTCAGCTGGCCCATACTCTTTTCTTTCACGGCATCAGCCTGGTCCCTGGACCTTCTGGGCAAGGTATTGCCATAAATATCTTTTTGCAGCAATAAAGCAAAGCCGGAACAGTCGACCCCCCTTTTATCCAGTCCCCCCAACCTATACTGAACACCTGTCCAATCGGTTATAAACTTATACAGGCTCCTGTTCTTTAAATGCGACATGGCGTCTGCAGCTTTGGCCGCAGCCGTACTGCCAGGCTTCACCGTATTCCGTCTTGAACTACAGGCAGAAAAAAATAATGCAACCAATAGCAGCAGCAGCATGCTGTATCTGTTTTTTCCGGATAATAAACTACTGATATTCATATTACTGTTTAATTAAACGCTGTATCTCGTCCAGCTTCAGCAAAGCCTCAACGGGTGTCAGCACGTTTACATCCAGGTTGTTCAGCATATCCCTTATTTTAACTAAAATCGGGTCGTCTACAGCAAACATATGCAACTGATAGGCCTGGTTCTGTACTTTTTTAATGCTGTCCTTAATGCTCTGGCCTTCTGTTCGGTCAATTTCGAGTTTCTTTAAGATCTCGTTGGCCCTGTTGATCAGCTTAGGTGGCATACCTGCCATCTTAGCCACGTGGATACCAAAGCTATGCTCGCTACCCCCGGGGATGAGTTTCCTTAAAAATATCACTTTATTGCCCAGTTCTTTAATAGATACATTAAAGTTCCTGATGCGGTTCATGGTAGTTGCCAGCTCATTCAGTTCGTGATAATGTGTGGCAAACAGCGTTTTAGGCCTGGCCGTTGGATGCGTATGTAAAAACTCGGCAATGGCCCAGGCAATGGATATCCCGTCATAAGTACTGGTTCCCCGGCCGATTTCATCAAGCAGGATCAGACTATTATCAGATATATTGTTCAGGATACTGGCGGTTTCATTCATCTCTACCATGAACGTACTTTCTCCGGATGACAAATTATCCGATGCCCCAACGCGGGTAAAGATCTTGTCGACCAGTCCGATAGCAGCGGCCTTGGCAGGAACAAAACAACCCATTTGCCCCATGAGCACGATTAAGCCTGTCTGGCGTAAAATGGCCGACTTACCCGACATATTGGGACCGGTAATGATGATGATCTGCTGGGTATCGTTATCCAGGAACACATCATTGGTAATGTAGGCCTCGCCCACCGGCAGGCGCTGTTCAATAACCGGATGTCTACCCCCTTTGATGTCGAGTACCTTGCCTTTATTGATCTCTGGTTTTACATAATGGTTTTTAACGGCCAGTTGGGCAAAGCAAAGCAATACATCCAGCTGGGCAATTAAAAAAGCATTCAGCTGGATGGGTTTTATATAAGTACTTACCTGGTACATCAGTTCGTTGTACAGCTTTACTTCTATCTGCTGGATTTTTTCCTCTGCCCCCAGGATCTGCTCTTCATACTCCTTCAGCTCGGGGGTAATGTAGCGCTCGGCACTAACCAGTGTCTGCTTCCTGATCCAGTCGGCAGGCACCTTATCCTTATGGGTATGGGTAACTTCCAGGTAATAGCCAAAAACATTGTTAAAGGCTACTTTTAAAGATGGGATACCCGTTGCGGCAGCCTCCCTTTTCTGGATTTCCACTAAATAATCCTTACCTCCAAAAGAAATTTTTCGCAGCCTGTCCAGTTCCTCGTCTATGCCATCGGCAATCACGTTGCCTTTGATCAATAATGCCGGCGGATCCTGCTGTAATTCTCTTTCCAGCTTTTCGCGGATGCTTAAGCAAGGGTTCAGCTGATCAGCAAGAACCGATAAAAAGGGGTTCTTTGAGGCTTCAGCGACATTTTTAACGGCTTCAATATGGTACAATGCTTTTTTAAGCTGGCAAAGCTCTCTTGGCCCTACCTTTTGGAGTCCCACTTTGGAAATCAGTCTTTCCAGATCGCCGATCTGTTTGATGTGCGAGAGGAACTCCTGTAAAAGCGCGTCGTGTTTCACCAGAAAATCAACCATGCCCAGGCGTTCTTCTATAGGTTTCAACTCCTTCAGTGGCATAATGATCCACTTGTGCAGCAAACGGGCACCCATTGGTGTGCTGGTTTGGTCAAGCACTTCAAAAAGCGTTACCGCATTGTCATTGGCCGAACTTACGAGTTCCAGGTTACGGATGGTAAAGCGGTCGAGCCACATGTACTTATCCTCTTCCAAACGGGAGATGGAGGTGATGTGCTTTAAGTTGCGGTGTTCAGTTTCATTTAAATAATGTAATACCACTCCGGCAGCTACAATACCGGTCTGCAGTCTATCTACCCCAAAACCCTTTAAAGAATTTACTTCAAAATGTTTGGTCAGCGTTTCATTGGCATAATCGCCGGTAAAGGCCCAGTCGTCCAGATGATAGGTATAAAATTTATCCCCAAATGCCTCCAGGAATTCCTTTCTTTTGGTCTTTTGAAAAACAACCTCATTGGGCCTGAAACCTTGTAAAAGTTTATCAATATACTCTGCATTGCCTTGTGCGACATGGAATTCTCCTGTAGAAATATCTGCAAAAGACACCCCTATTGTATTTTTGTCAAAAAATACCGCAGCCAGATAATTATTTGATTTCTGGTTCAGAATATTGTCATTATAGGCTACTCCAGGAGTGACCAGCTCGGTTACGCCTCTTTTTACAATTGTTTTAGTGGTTTTGGGATCTTCCAGCTGATCGCATATGGCTACTCTTTGGCCGGCCCGTACCAGCTTGGAAAGATAATTGTCTAAAGAATGGTGCGGAAAGCCTGCCAGTTCCAATGCGCCGTTGGGACCAGTTCCCCTCCTGGTCAGTACAATGCCTAATATCTGGGAAGTTTTAATGGCATCTTCACCAAATGTTTCATAAAAATCTCCAACTCTGAACAATAATAATGCACCCGGGTACTTTGCCTTAATCACATTGTACTGTTGCATTAACGGGGTTTCCTTAGTATGATCTTTAGCCAAAATGATTCTGTTTACAAAATCGTAAAGATACTACCTTGAGGCGTAGGCTTTGCGATTTGTTGAAAATTAAAAAAATGTGAATAGGTTTATAATTTTGTAATGTACATCAGGAAGAGCTCCAGTGCCTCACGTTTTTTGGCTGTAAGCTCAAAATCCAGTTTATGGAGCAGATAATCCTCCAGATCAAAATTCGCCTGCTCGGGCAATTCCTGTAAAAGTGCTTTCCTTTTGGACAGGCCGAAGGCCAGGGCCTCATTAAAATCATTGATAAAAGCCTGCGGAATAGGCTTATTGGCTACCCATGCGGCATACATAAATGGCAAACCTGTAAAATTCATCCATTCCTGCCCCATATCGTAGGCATAAGCAAATTCTTCTTTTCGCCCAAAGGTACGGTCGCCAATCAACACGATGGCATCTGTTTCTGCTGCCTGATCGGTGGTATAACTTACCTGTTGTTTAAAATGGAATTTCAGTAAAACTTTAGCCAGGTGATTAGAGGTCCTGGAATGGAGATCCAGTTTTACTGTGCCGATCTCGGCAACAGGTACCTTACTAAAAATGAACACAGAATTTACTGCCCCAACCGAGCCAATACAATAATCGGCTACAATATGGGCGTTAGGAACATCAGGTATTGCAGCTACGGGAATCAGACCTATATCTACCTGTCCGTCAATTAATTTAGCTGCACAATCTGTAGGAATATCCAGACTCAGGTCAATCTGGTCCAGCAAAGCTGAATGTTCGATTCCATAAATAAAAGGCTTGGTATTGGTATAGGAAACGGCAGAAATCTTAATCTTATTCAACAGTACAGGTTATTTTAAATGATCGGTATTGTTAAACTCAGTGATCACAAACTGACCTCCACTAAGTTCAACTTTATAAAGTGTGGTATTCTGATGGGGGAACTCCGTCATTTCGGAGATGGGTTTATTGGTAAGCAGGCATAAAAACAAGCGCATAGCCCGGCCATGCATACAAACCAATACGGTTTTCTCATTTGCAGCCCCTTTAATAACATCCAGCGCTTCCTGCTCTCTTCTAACCACATCATTTGGACTTTCACCCCCCTCAAAATGGGCATCATAATCGCCGGCTTCCCAAGCCTCCATCAGGCCTTTAAATGCAGTAATGGCATGTTCATCATTAGGTTTACCTTCCCATATCCCCCAGGCCAGTTCATCCAGTCCGGCCAGTTGCTCCCAGGGGGTACCGGCATCAATAAAACCTTTAACTGTCTGATGTGTACGCTTTAATTCAGAGGTATATACTTTATCAAAAGGTATGTTTTTATACGCTTCGTAAAAAGCTGCCGCCTGTGCCTTTCCGGTATCATTCAGGTCGCTGTTGATGCCCCTGCCCTGTACTATTCCCTGTTTGTTTAAATCTGTTTCACCATGTCTGATGATATATATTTCCTTATCCATTTAATTGATTACTGGCAATTTATAATATTGTGGTTTTACTTCATCCTCAAAGGTAACCTGGCTGTAATCCGTTACTACGTTATACAGTGTATCCCTTTCTATTGGTTTCCGTTTTACCTGTTTGATGAGGTCGACCAGGTCGCGGGTACTCATTGCCGGGTGTTGTTCCTCTGCACCTGCCATAGAATAGATCTTGGTCGTATCGTCTAAAGTACCATCTATATCATCAACACCAAAGTTTAGCGACAACTGCGCGGTTTGCCTGCTGATCATTGCCCAATAGGCTTTAATGTGGTCAAAATTATCCATGTAAATACGGGCAATGGCATAATTTCGCAAATCTTCTATCACCGAAACCTCCGGAACATGGTCCATCTGGTTGTGCTGGTTCCTGAATTTAAGCGGAATAAAAGCCTGAAAGCCTCCGGTCTTGTCCTGTTGCCGGCGCAAACGCTCCATATGGTCTACCCTGTGCCAGAATTGCTCTATATGACCATAAAGCATGGTAGCATTTGTTTTCATGCCCAGTTTATGCGCCTGTTCGTGAATATCGAGCCATTGCTCGGCATTGCATTTATCGTGTGCAATTTTTTCCCGTACTTCCGGATGAAAGATCTCTGCCCCACCGCCGGGCATGGAATCCAAACCGGCTTCCTGCATGTATTTCATCCCGTCATAATGGCTCAGTTTCGCCTTTTTAAAGATATAATAATACTCAACAGGAGTTAATGCCTTGATGTGCAGCTCCGGGCGGTGTGCTTTTGCCCTTCTGAAAAAATCGCTGTAAAATTCAAGGTTCTGTTTAGGCACTACCCCGCCGGTAATGTGCACCTCTGTTACGGGTTCATGGTCATATTTCTTCAATACCTCCATCATACCGTCCACACTCATTTCCCAACCTTCTTCTTTCTGTTTGATCAGACGGGAGTAAGAGCAGAATTTACAATCGTACACGCAAACATTCGTAGGTTCTATATGAAAATTCCGGTTGAAATAGGTATTGTCGCCGTGCTTTTGTTCCCTGATGTAATTGGCTAAAACACCCAGATAGCCCAGTTCCGCATTTTCATACAGGTAAACGCCCTCATCAAAGGTAATCCTTTCCTGGTTCTGAACTTTTAGGGCAATTGCTTTGAGTGCTGCCGGAAGATCAGCATCTGCTAAGATCAATGCAAGTTTTGAAGTAGTATCCATCTGTTAGGTATAATGGACAAAAATAGCATAAAATCATTAGATACCTGTTTTTTAAACCGATTTAACCTGTCAGCATTGTGTAAAAGAGCTTCACTAACCTTATATTTGCGACTATGACAATTGAAGAACTAGAAGCCCATTTTTCAGGAATAGATTTACCCCAATCGATAAACCTTTGTCCAGGTACCAGAATAAATGATGTTGCCCATTGTGTACAAACCCACCTGGTAGTTTTAAAGATACACGGTAATGTAAGGCCCTTTGAATGCTTTTATGACCGTCTGATCAAAATCAAAGAAATTATAGAAACCAACCATGCCTAAACTTATCACTATTTTCATTGGTATACTCCTGCCGGTAACCCAGCTTCTTGCCAATGCACCTGACAAAGATTTTTATCAGATCAGGATTTATCATCTGAAAAACGCGGAGCAGGAAAAAACCGTAGATGATTTTCTAAAACTGGCTTACCTTCCTGCGCTACATCGTGCAGGCATTGCTAAAGTTGGTGTTTTTAAACCCGTCCGGACAGATGATCCCCAGGCCGAAAAACTGATCTATGTATTTATTCCCTTTCGTTCCTACCAGCAGTTTTCCAGCCTGGAAAATGTATTGGAAAAGGACAATAAATTGAAGGAAGACGGGAAAGCCTATCTCGATGCCTTACATACGGCCGCGCCTTATGAAAGGATGGAAAATATATTGTTAACTGCTTTTGAAGGACATCGGAATCTTAAAATGCCAAATTTGTCTTCAGCAAAAGCAGAACGCATTTACGAACTGCGCAGCTATGAAAGCCCGACCGAAAAGCGCGCTAAGAACAAAATAGAAATGTTTAATAAAGGAGATGAAATAGGCTTATTTAAACGTCTGAATTTCAATGCCGTTTTTTATGCTGAGGTGATTGCAGGCAGCCGAATGCCCAACCTTATGTATCTGACCACCTTTGAAAATAAAGCAGACAGGGACGAACACTGGAAGACCTTCGGAAAAGATGAGCAATGGCAAAAACTAAAAAACATGCCGGAATATCAGAACAATGTATCCAAAAACGACACCCGGTTCTTATATCCTGTTGATTATTCGGATATATAAAAAATTATATATGCTATAATAACAAATCAGGGTGCCTTTTGGGCACCCTGATTTGTTATTACTTGAAAGAAAAATCACCTTCTCAGAAAAGTCCTGGCATCTTTGCGCTTTTTCAGCGCAATTATGCAGGCTTAGAAGAGAACGGTTATTTTTCCCCTTATTTTGCAGCTTTATTAAAATTCAGCACAATGTAAGCTGTTGCACTGCCATATTCAACCGGTGTTTTGATCACCATATTTTCGCCATTGGTTGAGGCCAGTAACATCCTGTAGCCTTCTGTTACATTTTTAGGCTTATCACCTTCGTATATTTTTTTAAACTGGAAAGTGTCCTCTTTTGTGCTGGCCGACCAGTAAATGGTTTGTGTTTTAGCGGCACAGCCTGTTCCACCCGGCAAGCTATAACTACCATTGCCACTATTGGTTAACCGCCATGTACTGCCTACAAAACAAGTGTAGGAACCTTCTCCGAACAAGGATTTTACGGAAGATTGAGGGATTCCTTCAAAAGTAATGTCATTTAACACCCAGTTACCTGTAATGTTACCTCTTTTTAAAGGTTGTGTAGTGGCTGCACCTTTTGGTGAACAGCCTTGCAATACCATTAATGCACTGCAAAAAATGGCTGCTATCAGGAATATTCTTTTCATATCTTAATTTTTTACTTTTTAAATACATAAATCCTGCCAAAACTTCAGCATAATAATTTTTACCTTTAACCTCATTATACCTTTACGCTATATTTTAGCATTTAACCCCATAATAATGAGAGCAGAAACATTGGCCATACATGCTGGAAATTTATATGAACCCCATACAAAAGATGTTACAGCACCGATAAATTTATCTACAACTTTTTTAAGGGACGCTGACGGTGGATACTCTGGTGGACATATGTATAGCAGAATGAGTAACCCCAACCGTGCTGCATTGGAAAAAACAATGGCAGAGCTGGAAAAGGGTGCGGATGCCTGTGCTTTTTCATCAGGCAATACTGCCGGAATGAGTGTTTTTCAGGCTTTAAAACCGGGCAGTCACATTCTGGCACCGGACGACATGTACTGGGGTTTTAAAAGACAGTTACAAAGCATATTTGCCGATACCATTGAGATCGACTTTATCGATTTGACAAACCCGGACCTGATTGGCGGGCACATCAGGAAAAACACAGTGATGATCTGGGTAGAAACCCCATCGAACCCCCTGCTGAAGATTACCGACATTGCTGCGATTGCACAAATCGCCAGATCAAAGGGGTTGATACTGGCCTGCGACAGTACCTTTGCTTCGCCATGCCTGCAAA
Source organism: Pedobacter heparinus DSM 2366 (assembly GCF_000023825.1). Lineage (NCBI taxonomy): Bacteria > Pseudomonadati > Bacteroidota > Sphingobacteriia > Sphingobacteriales > Sphingobacteriaceae > Pedobacter > Pedobacter heparinus. The sequence continues at coordinate 2,169,855 of NC_013061.1, read as the reverse complement.
ACCCGATCGCACTGGGCGCTAATATTGTGATGCATTCTTCAACCAAATACATAGGCGGACATAGCGATGTGCTGGGCGGCGTACTCGTTACCGCAGAAAAAGATGAACTCTGGGAGAAAATCAGGAACATACAGCAGGTAGGTGGCGCAGTACCTTCGCCCTTTGATTGCTTTTTATTGAGCAGGAGCATCAAAACACTAGCCTACCGCATGCGGGGGCATTGCGAAAACGGAATGGCCCTGGCCCTTTACCTGGAAAAACATCCTGTTGTTGAAGCCGTATTTTATCCTGGACTGCCCACACATCCAGGTCATGAAACCGCCAGACAACAGATGACTGGTTTTGGAGGTATGCTGTCCATCCTGATCAAAGGTGGAGCAGATGAAGCGAGACGGGTTGTAAACAAAATGAAGCTGTTTGCTCAGGCGACAAGTTTGGGCGGGGTAGAAAGTTTAATTGAACACCGGGCCTCGATAGAAGGTCCTGACACCAAAACACCACAAAATTTAATTCGGATATCAGCTGGACTGGAACATATTGATGACTTAATTGCTGATTTTGAACAGGCTTTATCTTAAAAAGGCTAAGGCTAAGCAGGGTTAAAAATCAAATTATAAGCTTAAATATCAATTAATTACAAAATAATCAGAATTAAATTTTGGTTATTTTGTTCCTGAGCCCTACATTTGTGGCATCAATTGGCGAAAGCCGATCAAGTCAACACCTCCTAACAAAGGTTTGATTTATAAAGAAGTGGCGAGAGACAGGCTCTTTGACCCACTGGCAACCCTCCCAAAATGGAGAAGGTGCCAATTCCTGACCGGGCAGCATGGTGCTGTTTGGAAAGATAAATTAAAACAGATGAAAACGATTATTTCAACACTTCGTAATTATTGTTGCCCAAAGCATACCAACTGTATGTGCTGTTGCATGCAATAATCCTTAAAATCTTCCTTTTGCATTTCTTGATCCATCCGGAAGGCCCTTTTGGGTACGCTAAACAAAACATGCTTTCAGGCTAGAATTATGCCCGGTCGCATCCCATAGAAAATCAATTACACCATATAAAATTCAAAAATTATGTCAGCTTCTCATAAATTCGAAACACTACAAGTACATGCAGGCCAGGAAATTGATCCTACAACAGGCTCAAGGGCCGTTCCAATATATCAAACGACTTCTTACGGCTTCAAAAACTCCGAACATGGTGCAAACCTTTTCGCTTTAAAAGAATTCGGGAACATTTACACCCGTATCATGAACCCTACTACAGATGTGTTTGAAAAAAGGGTGGCCGCACTGGAAGGTGGTGTAGCAGCCCTTGCCGTAGCATCGGGACAGGCCGCACAGTTCATCGCTTTAAACAACATTTTAGAGGCAGGAGATAATTTTGTATCCTCATCCCATCTGTACGGAGGTTCGTATAACCAGTTTAAAGTTGCCTTTAAGCGTTTGGGCATTGAAGTTAAATTTGCCAATGGCGATGATCCTTCAGATTTTGAAGCCAAAATAGACGCCAATACCAAAGCTTTGTATGTAGAAAGTATCGGTAACCCGGCCTATAGCATCATCGATTTCGAAAAATTAGCTGCTATTGCCAATAAACACGACCTGCCCCTGATTGTAGACAATACTTTTGGTGCAGCCGGTTATCTGTTTAAGCCCCTGGAACATGGTGCGCATATTGTGGTACAATCGGCCACCAAATGGATTGGCGGACACGGGACCAGTATAGGTGGGGTAATTGTAGACGGCGGAAACTACAATTGGGGAAATGGTAAATTTAAACAGTTTACAGAGCCTTCTGAAGGTTACCATGGCCTTGTTTTTAACGATGTATTCGGAATAGGCGGCCCATTTGGTAACATACAGTTTATCATTCGTGCGCGTGTAGAAGGATTAAGGGATTTTGGTCCGGCCATTGCGCCAATCAACTCTTTCCTCTTGTTACAGGGTTTAGAAACCTTATCCCTTCGTGTGCAGCGCCATGTAGACAATACGCTGGCCCTGGCCACCTGGCTGGAAAACCATGAAGCAGTAAAAAGTGTAAGCTACCCGGGTCTGGAAAGCAGCCCTTATCATGCCAATGCTAAAAAGTATTTGCAAAATGGTTTTGGTGCAGTATTGTCATTTGAACTAAAAGGAGATAAAGAACAGGCTACAGCTCTGGTAGACAGCCTTAAACTGGTAAGCCACCTGGCCAATGTTGGCGATGCAAAAACCCTGATCATCCAGCCTTCGGCTACCACCCATCAGCAACTGAGCGAGGACGAACAAATTGCTGCCGGGGTTAAGCCCAATCAGTTAAGGGTATCGGTTGGTATAGAGCATATAGACGATATCAAAGCAGATTTTGAACAGGCCTTTGCCAGTATCAAAAAATAAACACCTGCTCCTCAATTTTACCAAGATTTAGTAATGAGTACAATCTCCATATATAATTACAACAAAACCTTTAAACTTGAAAATGGCAAAAAGTTGCGTAAGCTTGAAATTGCCTATCAGACTTATGGTAAATTAAATGCCAAAAAGGACAATGTAATTTGGGCCTGTCATGCACTTACAGCGAATTCTGATGTGCTGGATTGGTGGAAAGGGCTTTTTGGCAACAATGCGCTGTTTAATCCTGATGAACACTTTATCATATGTGCCAATGTATTGGGCTCGCATTATGGCAGCACCAACCCATTGAGTACCAATCCGGTAACTGGTCAGCCTTATTACCTGGCCTTTCCGGAGTTTACCATCAGGGACCTGGTTGCAGCACACCGGCTGCTTGCAGCACATCTGGGGATCAGTACGGTTAAGGTATTGATTGGCGGTTCATTAGGGGGACAACAGGCATTGGAATGGGCCATCACTGATAACAATGCCATAGAGAACCTTATTTTAGTGGCCACCAATGCCGTACACTCGCCATGGGGCATAGCCTTTAATGAGAGCCAGCGGCTGTCCATTACAACGGACCGTAGTTTTTATGCACAAAAACCTGATGGCGGGTTAAAAGGATTAAAAGTTGCCAGAAGCATTGCTTTATTGTCCTACAGGACCTATGATGCCTATTCGGCTACCCAGCTGGAAAGTGTGAACGATAAAATCGGTAGCTTCAGGGCTTCTTCCTATCAGAATTACCAGGGAGAAAAACTCTGTAAGCGTTTCAATGCTTACAGCTACTGGTACCTGAGCAAAGCGATGGACAGTCATAATGTAAGCAGGAACAGAAATAGTGTAATTGACGCCCTGGCATTGGTAAAAGCAAATACCCTGGTAATAGGTATTGAAAACGACATTCTTTTCCCATTGGCAGAACAGGAGTTCATGGCAGAAAACATCCCTGGTGCAGAATTCCAAAGTCTGAAGTCGGCCTACGGCCATGACGGTTTCCTGATTGAAACAGATGCGCTTACAAACGTTATTGGTAATTTCCTTAAAGAGAGCGTACACAAGAAAATAATTAAATTACATAAAACAGCATAAATAAACAGATGAGCAAGAAACTTAAAATTGGGTTATTTGGTTTTGGAGTAGTGGGCCAGGGATTACATGACATCATCCGCGGTCAGGATCTGAATCTTGAAATCATTAAGATCGCCATCAAAAACCCCGACAAAAAGCGCAGCCTGGATGCACACCTTTTTACCACAGATCACAATGAATTGCTGAACAATAGCGAGATCAACACGATTGTAGAACTGATTGATGATGCTGATGCTGCTTTTGATATTGTTAAAAGGGCATTGATCAGTGGCAAGAACGTAGTTTCAGCCAATAAAAAAATGATCGCTTCGCACCTTGCCGAACTGGTAGAGCTACAGGAAAAATATGATGCATCGCTACTCTATGAGGGTGCAGTATGTGGCAGTATCCCAATTATCCGTAACCTGGAAGAATATTACGATAATGAACTGTTGCATGGCATCAGCGGGATATTTAACGGTTCGTCAAATTATATCCTCTCAAAAATATTTAACGAAAACCTGGAATATGGGGTGGCTTTGAAACAGGCACAGGACCTTGGCTTCGCAGAAACAGATCCAATTCTTGACGTAGGGGGTTATGATCCTAAATTTAAGCTGGCCATTGCTACGGCGCACGCTTATGGTTTATTCATCAATCCCGATAAAATCCTTAATATTGGCATTCAGAACCTTTCTGAAAATGACATCAGATATGCAAGGGAAAAGAACTTTAAAATTAAACTGGTACCTACAGCCCGCAAAATAAGCACTAAACAGGTGGTTACTTATGTATTGCCCAAATTTGTAAAATCTGATGATTTTCTTTACAATGTAGAGAATGAATATAATGGGGTAACTGTGCAGGCTGCATTTGCCGACAAGCAGTTCTTTTTTGGAAAAGGAGCTGGCGGACATCCGACTGGTGCAGCTGTATTGTCTGACATTGCTGCCTTAAGGTATGGTTACCGCTATGAATACAAAAAATACCACCAGCACAATGGACTGTTACATACTGACGATGTAAACATTGAAGTTTACCTGCGTTATGTACACGAATACACTGTAGAAAAACTGCAGATTGAAAATATTGTGGAACGTTTTTCACGTGATGATTATAAATACGTGATTGGCAATGTAAGCCTGAAAAGCCTGATAGCTAATCGCGACCTACTGGAGCAGAAAGACGTATTTATTGCCCACACCGGAAAATATACTTATACGGAGCAGCAGATTAAAACTGTAGCAGACGAAGAGGTATTATTTAATTAATTATTTTTTTGTTTTGATCATGAAAAAGGCCCCAATGGGGCCTTTTTCTATGAGTTGTTCTTCTACGCTACTATATTTCTCTGTTAAGGTCCCATTTTTCCAGGTAATCGGCCACCCGGCGTACGAATGAACCCCCAAGGGCCCCGTCAACAACCCTGTGGTCATAAGATAAAGAAAGGAACATGATATGCCTGATCGCAATCACATCACCAGCTTCCGTTTCCAACACCGCTGGTTTCTTTTTAATGGCACCCACAGCCAATATAGCTACCTGCGGCTGATTAATGATCGGTGTGCCCATTACATTACCAAAAGAACCCACATTGGTTAAGGTGAAAGTGCCGTTTTGCGTTTCATCAGGCTTTAATTTCGAGGCCCGGGCACGGCTGGCCAGGTCGTTAACCGCTTTTGTTAAACCCAGCAGGTTCAGCTCATCCGCATTTTTTATTACCGGCACAATCAGGTTACCACTTGGTAATGCAGCTGCCATACCGATATTGATATCTTTTTTCTTAATGATCTGATTTCCGTTTACCGATACATTGATCATCGGAAAATCTTTGATCGCCCTGCTTACCGCTTCCACAAATATGGGCGTAAAGGTGATCTTCTCGTTTTCACGCTTCTCAAAATCCCTTTTTACCTTTTCACGCCATAGTACCATATTGGTTACATCTGCTTCTACAAAAGAGGTTACATGCGGAGAGGTCTGTTTGCTCATTACCATGTGTTCGGCAATTAACTTACGCATCCTGTCCATCTCAATGATCTCATCACCACCACTTATACTTGCCGCTGCCTGAGTTGGCTGAACTTTTAGGGGTTGTGCGACTGCAGACTGCTGGGCTACGGGCTTCACTTCTTCCTCTCTGCTTACATCGCCAGTTTTTTTCCCGTTTTGAATATAGTTCAATAAATCATCTTTAGTTAAACGCCCTTCAGCACCGGTTCCGCTAATTGTATCCAATTCTTCAACAGTTATTCCCTCCTGTAATGCAATATTTTTTACCAGGGGCGAATAAAAACGGTCTGAGACAAAATCAGCAGGAAGCTGTTCCATCCCCGGTATGTTTGCTGTAACTGGCTCCGCCTCAGGTACGCTTACTGCTGCAGGAGTTTCAACTGCCTGCTCAGCAACTACCGGGGCATCGGCATCCGTTTCTATAATCGCAATTACGGCACCTACCTGTACAATATCGTCTTCTTTAAATAATTGCTTTACTAATCTACCCGCTATTGGCGATGGGACTTCAGAATCTACTTTATCCGTGGCAATCTCCAAAACAGTGTCATCCATCTCAATCAGTTCACCCGGTTGTTTAACCCATTTAATTATGGTTGCTTCCGCAACGCTCTCCCCCATTTTAGGTAACAATAATTCGTATTGAGCCATTTTTTATTTTATGATTTGTATCAGGTGCAAAAGTAAAGTATTTCCCAGACTTAACCCACATCTTGTTTCAGCTCATTCAAAACCATCGTTAATGCAGCTATTGCCGCACGTTCAATATTTTGTGCACGACGGTTGCCAAACCTGAACAACCTGGCCACTACCTTATATTGGGTTGCTACTGCAATCCACACAGTACCAACGGGTTTCTCTTCAGTACCTCCATCCGGGCCGGCAATTCCACTCACGGCGACCGCATAATCTGTTTTGAAATTAGCAACCGCACCCATGGCCATTTCTTTTACTGTTTGCTCACTCACCGCTCCGTAATTTTCCAGGGTTTCAGGCAGCACACCAAGGACGGACATTTTTAATGCATTGGAATAAGTAACCGCAGCGCCTGCAAATACGGCAGAACATCCAGGATGCTGCGTGATCAATTGAGAAATATAACCACCAGTACAACTTTCGGCAGTGCTCAAGGTAAGCTGCCGTTCCTGCATGATGTTCAGCAGTGCCTTTTCCAGCGGAATATCCTGGTCGGCCACCACATTTTTTTTCACCCTGCCGATCAGTTGCTGTGCATAAAACATCACTTCCTGCTGCAGCGTTGCTTCATCGGCACCTGTTCCACTTAATCTCAGCCGTACCTGTCCAAGTTTGGGCAGATAAGCCAGTTTAATGTGATCAGGTAAGGCATTTTCAATGTCTTCAATTTCCTGGGCCAGGAAAGATTCGCCAATACCGGCCGTTAAAATGGTTTTATGAAAAATAGCGGGCAGTTTAAATGCGTTTTTCAAACGTGGCAGGATCTCTTCCGTCATCAGGTACATCATTTCGAATGGCACCCCTGGCATAGACACATAGATTTTTCCATGTTGCTCAAACCACATACAAGGTGCCGTACCATTCTTATTCTGGATCACCTCACAGCCATCGGGCACATCAGCCTGCCGGCGGTTCAGCTCTATCATCGGTCTGTTCAGGCTCGTAAAAATATGCGTTACATGGTCTAAAGTTTCCTGGTCCCTTCTAAAACCCATATGGAAGTACTTTGCCATAGTTACTTTGGTCACATCATCTTTAGTAGGCCCAAGACCTCCGGTAATCAGGATTACATCCGCCCGACCTTCGGCAAGTTTCAGCGCTTCTGTAATATGTGCTGCATCATCAGACACCGAGGTAATCTGTTTAACCTTAATACCGATCAGGTTTAATTTCTGTGCCATCCATGCAGAATTGGTATCTACAATCTGCCCGATCAGTATTTCATCACCAATGGTTATAATTTCAGCTAACATAGCGTAATGTTTTTTTAAAATTTGGTATAATATCCTTTTCTTTTGCTCAGCTTCAGGTCCTGAAGAATAGAGGCCTTCACTTTAATGTCAACTGAATAGCTCTGGTAAAAACCAAATGGCACCCAGCTAAAGCTCATGTCCCAGCAATGTAAATCCCGGTATATCGAAAAATTGGTCTGGGAAATGGTATTGCGCTGAAAGTCCCATCCGGAACTGAATGTAACCTTCCATTTGGGGGTAATATTGGCATCACCATTAAAGTTTAAAGTATTGGTAACTGTACCATTCTGGCTTACCTCATTGGTACTGTAATTGAAAGTATAAGAGAAGGCAAAATTCCATGGGATGTTAAAATCAACAAAGGCATTCGGATCGCGGCTCACCTTAGCCAGGGCCTCTGCCTGTTCTGGAGTGATGGCACCACTATTGGCCTGCTCCTTTATTTTATCGTTCGCATCATTTTTCTTTTTTAAAGCTTCCGGGTTCAGGCTGTAGTTAAAAGAGAAACCAAAATTGGTAAGGCGGGGCAGTTTGCCCTCCGTCCAGGTATATTTATCTTTTAGATAACGCACAGTATTATTTGTCAGTTTATCTGTGGAATCCGCATACAAATACGGATTTAAAGTACCATAGTAATTTATCCCCAGTTTATCTGTAAACTGTGAACGGCCGCTAAAGCTTAAAGTTGATAATTTAAAGCTTTCGGCAAGCAGGTTATAGGATCCGCTGATCCCTAATCCCTGAATGATGGGGATTTTCTTTTCTCCGGTGCCTGTCGTGTCTTTTGGTGATAAAAATTTTGCTTCTACTGTATTGTCAACCGAGAAACCAATAGAAGCATTTTTTCCCATTCCGGGCCCGCCATAATAAGAAGATTCATGAATGGAATACAGCAGCGGTACCAGGTTGCCCTTTGCGTCACGCGTCATCACTTTGGTCCTATCATCATAAAGGGCCTCCTTATAATTCCCCAGCTTAAGGGCGGAAAAATCAGGGGTATAACTAAAATTCACACTTGGGGTCATCACATGTCTGATGGCCTTAAATTTTCCGAAATTTTTAAACTGGGCAGTAGAATAGATTTTGGTCGACATTCCCCCGCTGAGGGAATACTGGCCAGAACGGTTAAAGCCAGGAATGGTATCTATAAAAATAGCATCTGCTTTGTTGGGTACTTTAAAATAAGTTTTTCTGATCGATTGAAAATGCCATTTTTCCGTATAGGTAGTACCCACATTAAAATTAAAATACCTCAGTAAATTAAAGGCCATGTTAACAGGAATGGTATGCTGGAAGCCACTTCTGAACTTCTTGAGCGATTCTTTTTTAAACAATAAAGAATCAGGTGAAGTGATCTGGTTGGTGGCCTGCATATTATAACCTACTGTTATTTTCTGGTACCATTTCTGCTCGCCTACCCTGTCCTTAGAATCAAAAGGGTTAAATGTGGGCACAGACAGCGTGACATCGGGAAGCACCAGACTTACACTCTTTGTGGCAGTTTCCTGCGAATGGCGCAGGGCGCCTGTAAAGTTTATGCCCTGACCAAAGGTACGGCCATAAGAGATACTTGATCCCAGTGTATTTCTTGCGATCCGGTTTGGATCGTACGTTCCTCCGGCAGCTGTCTCCCGGTCAAAGGTACTTGTACCCGCATCAACACTTGCAGAAAATGTTGTTCCCGGCTTGGCATTGGCATTTTGTGAATGGTTCCATCGTATGCTAAAATCTTTACTGGTACTAAAGTCCTGCGTTCCCCTGGTCCCGTTCTTGGTAAAAGCATAGCTCAGGTCTACATTACCATTAAACTTATATCTTTGGGTATAAGTAGAGGCAAGCCGGGCATTATAAGAACCATAGCTATATATACTTCCGGTTATCCTGGCGTCCCAGTAATCGCTGAGGCCCAGGTAATAGCCCCCATCCTGTAAAAAGAAGCCCCTGGTATAATCTTCTCCGGGTGTGGGCAGGATAATCCCCGAGCTTCTTTTGTTCGGCTTGGGGAAAAATGCAAAAGGCAGGGCTATAGGCAAGGGTATATCTTCTATCTGTAAATACACCGGCCCTGTAATGATCTGGTTTTCTGTTACAATCCCCTTGGTAATGTGCAGACCATAATGCGGATGGGGCAAATTACAGGTACTATAGGTCTGTCCTTTACTGTGAATTTCATCATCGGGTTGTTTTTTAGCTTTACCACCAGAGAAAAAACCACCCTCCTGTTCTGTAAAAACTCCATATATATTCCCCTCTTTCGTAATTGTATTGAACCTGAGCGAATCGGCCAGTGAAGTTCCCTGTCCTTCCATTTTAAAGATGGGCCGGCCTATATATTTTCCTTTTGTATCTTTGGTTCCCCGGGCATAAATCAGGTGGGTTTTGTTGTCATAAGTAATGTAGTCGGCATCCAGTTCCAGTCCCTGGTAAATTACCCTGGCCTTACCGTACAGATAAACTATACTGCTATCTTTGCTGAAAGCGATAGAATCTTTAGCAGCATATTGAATTTTTTCTGATGCAGTGGTATCTTTAGGATCACTTTTAACTATACCCTTTTTCAGGGTATCCTTCTTTGCGGTATCAATTTGCTGTACAACCTGAAACGAAGAAAAAGAAGTAAATGCAAATGCATGGTTACCAACAGATGTTAGTAAAACAAGCATTTTAAAAAAAATGATATAGCGTAAAAGTTTCAAATTCGTGTGTGAATGTTATTTTTGCATTAATGTTTAATCCAAAACGTTCAAAATTAATGAAAAATATACCATTGCTCAGACCAAATGCAATTTTGATCGTATTTATTTCTTTTATTTTTACTATCGCATCTAATTACCAGGCATTTACGCAAGAGTATAAAATAAAAACCATCGTAATTGACGCCGGTCATGGTGGGCGGGACGGCTCTACCAGAGGCCTGTATTCAACAGAGAAGGATGTAGCTTTAAAAACTGCCTTACACCTCGGTGCAGCAATAGAAGCCAATATGAAGGACGTAAAGGTAATTTATACCAGAAGTACAGATGTATTTATCCCATTATACGAGCGTATAGCAATTGCCAATAATGCAAAAGCTGATTTATTTATTTCTATCCATTGTAACGATATGCCCGTACACCGGTCTACCATTGTAACGGGATATAAAAAGAACAGTCGTGGTAAAAGAGTGGCCATTACTGAAACCGTATACCGTAAAAGTACTTCTACCAGAGGAGTGGAAACCTTTGTATCCGGGATGGGGAGAATGAACGAACAGGACGAGGTGATCAAAAGGGAAAATGCGGCGATCTTTCTGGAAGACAATTACAAAGAAAACTATGAAGGTTTTGACCCGAACAATCCTGAAAACTACATCATCCTGTCCTTAATGAAAAACACCTTCAGGACCCAAAGCCTTAAACTGGCCAAACTGGTGCAGGACCAGTACATCAGGGTTGGCCGTATTGATCGCGGCGTGCAGGAAAAAAGCCTTGCTGTACTTGCCCGTGCAGGCATGCCTGCAATTTTAACGGAAATTGGTTTCATCAGCAATCCCGATGAAGAGAACTATATGAACTCTGAAGCAGGGCAAAATGAAATTACGGAATGCTTATTGAAGGCTATTGAAAATTACAGAAAAGGAATTGAGGGATAATACACTAAAATAAAAAGAATAAAAAATAGATGAGATTGAAGATATATGTATTCCTGGCTGCCATTTCACTAATTATAAGTTCGCAAGCTACTTTTGCTCAGGGATATAAAGTTAAGACCATTGTGATAGACGCGGGTCATGGCGGGCCAAAATCGGGTGCAGCAGGGAGTTATTCACTGGAAAAGAATGTTGCCCTCAAAGTGGCCTTAAAACTGGGCAAAAAGTTTGAAGAAGAAATGCCGGAAGTTAAAATCCTGTACACAAGAAAAACCGATGTGGACGTTGAATTTCACAAAAGAGCCGCCCTGGCCAACGACAATAAAGCCGATATATTCATTTCCATACACTGTAATTCTATGCCCGACAGAAGGGTTGTAACAGGTTATACCACTACAAAAGGCGGCAAAAAAATAGCCAGATATGGTTATGTAAAAAATACCTCAACCAGTGGGACGGAAACGTTTGTAGCCGGATCGCACCGGCTGGACGAGCAGGATGTGGCCATAAGAGAAAATGCGGATATCAAACTGGAAAAAAACTATAAACAGAATTACGATGGTTATGATCCGAATGACCCTGAAACATTTATTATACTATCTTTGTTCAAAAATACATTCAGGGACAAAAGCCTGAAGTTGGCAAGGTTAATCCAGAACAATTACACAAACGATGACAAAAGGGTTAACAGAGGTGTAAAAGAACAGGGCATTTTAATTTTACAAAGATGCGGAATGCCTGCAGTTTTAACGGAAATAGGGTTCATTTCTAATCCAAGAGAAGAAGATTATATGAATTCGGCCAGTGGGCAGGATGAAATTGTAAACTCCATCTTTAAAGCGGTAAAGACATATAAAAGAGAAACTGAAATCAATTAAGACCGCCGAAGGTAGCTGAAGGCAATGATAAAATAAATATTACTGAAAAAACAAAACATACCTGATGAAGATAGCAAACGAAACTAAAGTAGGCATCCTGGCGGCCTTTTCAATTACCTTATTAATTATTGGTTATAACTTTTTAAAGGGTAATGCCATTTTTTCGAATGAGACCGTGCTGTACGCCAGATACCCTAGGGTTGATGGACTGGGCGTGTCCAAACCAGTTCTGATCAATGGTTTTCAGATTGGCCGCGTAGATAAGCTACAATTACAATCAGATGGGAGTATCCTGGCCACTTTAAAGATCAAGGGAAAATATGAAATCCCAAAAAACAGTATAGCTAAACTGGAAGGTACCGACCTGCTGGGCAGTAAAGCTATTGTAATGGAACTGGGCACGGGTCAGGATTTTGCGCAGGATGGGGATACCCTTAATGCAAATGTGGCTAAGGGTCTGCTTGAAACCGTACAGCCGGTTCAGAAAAAAGCTGAACTGATCATCACTAAAATGGATTCGATCCTGACAAGCGTAAACTCTATCCTAAACCCTAACTTTCAAAAGAATGTTGATAAAAGTTTTAACAGCATAGCTTCTACGCTTTCTTCATTGGAAGCTACATCTAAAAAGGTAGATAATCTGGTGGGCTCTGAAGGGTCCAGGGTATCTGCAATCCTGGCCAATGTAGAGGCCATTTCAAGTAACCTGAAAAAGAACAATGAAAAGATAAACGGCATATTGAATAACATTGGCAATATCACAGATCAGGTGGCTGCAGCTAATTTTAAACAGACCATAGAGAATGCCAATAAGGCCATGGCCGATCTGCAGACCATTGTTAATAAGGTGAACAACGGACAAGGAACCCTGGGTATGCTGGTGAATGATACAAAAATGTATGAAAACCTGAACAATGCCTCTAAAAACCTGGATAACCTGATGATAGACCTGAAACAAAATCCTAAACGTTACGTTCACTTCTCCGTATTCGGAGGTGGTAAAAAGGATAACTAAATCGTATAGGTATTTCCTTCAATCGCCAGTTCAGTATTTTCAAATACGGATCTGGCTTCCTCCAGCAGTGGCTGTAAAGTCTTGTACCTGGAAGAAAAATGTCCGATAAGCAATTTAGCTGCTCCGGTCATTTTCGCAATCTCAGCGGCCTGTAATGCGGTGGTATGGTGTGTCTGGTTTGCCCTGTCTACCATTTCGTGTAAAAAAGTGGCTTCATGGTACAGGGTATCACAACCCTGTATACTTTCAAAATAAGTTTCGTCGAACAGCGTATCAGAACAATAGCAATATTGCTTAGGGCGGTCAGAATCTGTTGTATAATCTGCATTCAATAAAACCCTGCCATCAGGCAGATCAAGGTCAGCCCCTCTTTTCAGCAAGGGATAACAATCAACAGGAATTTCTTCAGCTTCCAGCTTTTCAACAATCAATTTTCTCAGCCTTTTCTTTTGTACAAATTTAAAGCCTGTACAGGGAATCCTGTGGTTTAGAATAATGGTTTCTACCTTTAGGTCCGCATTTTCAAAAATCTCTGCCGGCGCATCTGTCTGTGTGGCCACGAACTCAACCGGATACCTGATCACCGTTTCCGAATGTTTAAACTGCAGCTCGAGTATTTCAGCCAGAGCTGCCGGAGCAAATATTTTGATGGGCTTAATCCGTCCGTTTAAATGCAAGCTGGAAAGCAATCCAATCAATCCAAAATAATGATCGCCATGCAAATGGCTGATGAAAACAAAATCTATCTTATTGGCTTTAAATCCAAATCTGATCAGTTGTTGCTGAGTTCCTTCCCCGCAATCGATCAGATAGAACTTTTCGTTGCAATTTAAAAGCTGGGCTGTCGGATTTCTATTGTATACAGGTGTTGCAGAACTACTGCCTAAAATAGTGACCTCAAACTTCATTAATCTTTATCTACGCTCCCCAACAGTTCTTTTTCTATTTCTTCCATAAAGATCAGGTCTGTAGCCTCATCAATTTTAGAAACAATGGTAAGTGACTGGTCAAGGCTCGACATTTCCAATATCTTAGCTACAACCTCATTGATACCGGTTACAATAAACAATCCGTTGGCTTTTTTACACAATCTATCACCAAAAAGTAAACTGCTCAGGTCCTGAGAATCATCACACTGCTTTACCGATGAAAGGTCTAATACAATATTACAATAACCTTCTGTGTTCAATAAAATGAACTCAGATTTCAACTTTGGTGTATTGTCGTTTGTAAGCTTTGATTCATTAAGCTTTAAAACCACATACTTTTCATGCTTATCTACTGAAAATTTCATGATATTGATTGTCTATTTAGTCCGATATGAATATTTAGTCTGATACGAAAGTAATTAATTTTATTTGTATGTACAGGGTTTAAAATTTAATTGTACTTAAAAAGCCGTTTACATTTTTTTCAATACGCGCTACCACATCTGCCTGTTCATTTTTCACAAAACGGTCTCCCGTAATCTGTTCATAAAGTTCAATATAGCGATCGGCTATCGAATTCACGATCTCAGGGGTCATTACCGGAATACTTTGTCCCTCTTTACCCTGAAAACCATTTTCGATCAGCCACTTACGCACAAATTCTTTCGACAATTGCTTCTGCGGCTCATTCTGTTCCTGCCTTTCCGAATAACCTTCGGCATAAAAATAACGTGAAGAATCCGGCGTGTGGATCTCATCAATTAAATAAATCTCCTCACCCACTTTGCCAAATTCGTATTTTGTATCCACCAGGATCAGTCCGCGTTCAGCGGCCATCTGTGTACCACGCTCGTATAAGGCATACGTGTAATTTTCAAGTTGCGAATAATCTGCTAGCGAAACAATACCTTTAGCCAGTATATCTTCCCTTGATATATCTTCATCATGGCCCACCGATGCCTTGGTTGTTGGTGTAATGATCGGCCCGGGTAGTTTATCGTTTTCTTTTAACCCTTCCGGTAAAGCCACACCACAAACGCTGCGTTTACCGGCACTATACTCTCTCCAGGCATGTCCGGCAAGGTATCCCCTTACTACCATCTCTACTTTAAATGGCTCACAGATGCGTCCAATAGTTACCATTTCATCCGGTACCGCAATTACCCAGTTGGGCACAATATCCTTTGTTGCATTTAAAAACTTAGCTGCAATCTGGTTCAATACCTGTCCTTTAAAAGGAATTGCTTCCGGTAAAACCACATCAAATGCAGATATCCTGTCAGTAACCACCATTGCCATAAAGCGGTTATCTATGGTATATACATCGCGTACTTTACCTTTATAAAAACTGGTCTGCTTCGGAAAGCTAAAATTTGTTTCTTTAATTGCTGTCATTCTTATTACTGTATATCGCCGTATGCTTTTAATATTCTTTTTACCAGTTTATGCCTTACCACATCATCGCCATTGAGGTAAATAATCTCTATACCAGGTATATCGTCGAGTATGCGCAGGGCATTGTGTAAACCGGACATCTGTTTTTTGGGCAGATCAATCTGTGTGACATCTCCCGTTACAATAAATTTTGCCGATGGCCCCATACGGGTCAAAAACATTTTTAACTGCAGGTCGGTCGAGTTTTGTGCCTCATCCAGTATCACAAAACAATTGTCAAGCGTCCTTCCACGCATAAAGGCCAAAGGTGCAATTTCAATCGTCCGGTTCTCTATATAGGTTTTCAGCTTCTCCGCCGGTATCATATCGTCCAAAGCATCATACAAAGGGCGCAGGTAAGGATCTACTTTTTCTTTTAAATCTCCGGGCAAAAAACCCAGGTTCTCTCCCGCCTCTACAGCCGGCCTGGTTAATATAATGCGTTTGATTTCCTTATTTTTCAAAGCCCTTACTGCCAAAGCCACCGCTGTATAGGTCTTTCCGGTTCCGGCAGGGCCGATAGCGAACAGCACATCGTTTTTTCCGATACTGTCTACCATTTTCCTCTGGTTCGCAGTTCTGGCCTTAACCATCAATCCGTTTGTACCAAATACGATCACTTCGCCTCCCCCACCTGTGTTTGCCGGTTTCTCGGTCCCATTATCAGCTGCAACCTGCGCCTTCTTTGAAACTAAAATCGATTCCACATCATTTGGTGTCAAAGAACTGTATTGCTCCAGGTGACCAAGCAACTGGTTATATTTCTGTTCAAAGCCCTTAAGTTCCTGATCATCACCAAGTACCTTAACCTCATTCCCTCTTGCTACAACTTTAAGTTTAGGAAAAGCATTTTTAATCAGCTCGTAGTGCTCATTATTTGTGCCCCAAAACTGTACCGGATCTACCGATTCTAGTGTTAATTTTAGTTCGTTCAAAATATTGTTTTTTAGATAGGAGTGTATATTTTGATATAAAAATTGAATATTTGTACGCGATTTGCCGCTTACGCAAGATTAAGAATAAATATTCAATTTTTAATGGCCATTATTACATTAACAACAGATTTAGGATCAAAAGATTTCTACCAGGCTGCCCTTAAGGGTAGTATCCTGACTATCTTGCCTACAGCTACAATTGTTGATGTAACCCATGAGGTGCCATCCTTTAATATCTCGCACGCTGCTTTTGTATTAAAAAACTGTTACCTATACTTTCCTAAAGGAACAGTCCACCTCATTGGCATCGATTCTGTATTCAGTGAGCACACCAAATACATTGCATTAAAACACAAAGATCATTTTTTTGTAGGTGCCGACAATGGGATCTTCTCTTTATTATTTGATGAAAAACCAGATGAAATTGTAGAGCTCAATATTATGCAGGACCTGAAGTACCTCCATTTTCCACTGGTAGATATTTTTGTAAAGGCAGCTACACAGCTGGCCAGGGGTGCCAAATTAAAAGACATAGGTGTACCTACCGAGAACATTGAGGAACGGATGCTGCTTAACCCTGTTATCGAACGGGACATCATCAGGGGAAGTGTAATTTATATTGATACCTTTAGCAATGTGATCACCAATATCACCAAAGAACTGTTTACCAAGATTCAGCGCAACAGGGATTTCACTTTGTATTTTCGCAAAAGCGAAACCATCAGTCAGCTGAGCTGGCATTACAATGAAGTGCCCGAAGGCGAAAAATTATGTTTGTTCGGTATCAGTAACCATCTTGAGATCGCCATCAACAAAGGAAAGGCCAGTGGCCTGCTGGGCCTGCACCTGAACGATATTGTCAGGGTCGAATTTCATCCTTAAGGCATGGAGTTTGCTGGATAAGCTGCAAAACCATAAAACAATGCGCAATATCCTGTTTTTTTTTCTGCTCTTTTTTATATCTCTTAAAGTATCGGCAGCTCAAAGTGACACCAGTGCCTATCAGACCCAGCGCCTGAAGATCAATGCATTGCTGGCCGAAAGAAGTGCCAGGTTCGGACAGTATGATGAAAGTTTAAATGCCCGCACTGGAATATTCGGGTTTCAGACAAAAAAAGACATCAGGAATTCCAATGAGATACTCAGACAGCTGGTGTTGAATGATAATAATATTTTTAAGGAACTCAAAATTTTAATGGATTATAAAGACCTGGAGGTACAACAGGTAAAAACCAGTGCCGGTGAAAGCGACGAGAGGATACAGAATTACAAGCTGTCCATCAAACAACTTCAGGATCAAAACCAGTTACTTAAAGCCGAAGCCGGAACAGCAATAAAAGATAAACATTTTGCCTACACCTTGAGCTTATTGTTACTGCTGGTTACCGGAGGAATGGCATGGTACGTTCTTAAAAAAATAAAACGGATATGAAAAAACAATTGTTTAAAATATTGGTAAAGCTCAATAAAGTATTGCTGCCCAGCCTTTACAAAAAAGACCCGATGAAGCTGTCCACTGTTCAGAAAGCCATTTTAGGCTATAAGTACTGGACTCTAACCAATTCGCTTTAATTGAAATAGCTCGTCAGTAACCCCACCAGAAATTTGGGTTCTACCCAGGTCGACTTAGGGGGCATCACCCCTGCTGCATCTGCTACAGCAATCACTTGTTCAACAGAAGGGGGATACAAGGTAAAAGCTATAGCAAACAAGCCGTTATCTACACGGGTCTGCAGCGTAAAGACCGGCGTTCTACCTCCTTCAAAAGTAATCCGGGCATCAGTTCTGGGATCCTGTATGTTTAGTATAGGTCCAAGAATAAAATTCTGCAAAATGCTCACATCCAATACGGCAACAGGATCATATTTATCGTACAAACCCGTTTTTGGATGTAGTGTATACCATTGTCCGTTAAAATACATACCTATTTGGTGCAATGCCCCCGGTTTCACCGCAACTGCAGATTTTTCCATTAAAAATGACTGGGCAACAGTCTTTAGAAAGTGTTCGGCTTTCAGCCCTCCCATATCCCTGATCAGCCGGTTAAATTCAAGTACTTTTACCTCCTGGGTGTTCATGTATACCGTACTGAAATAATTGTAAAGTTCAGTTCCCTCGTGTTTTGTACCGTTCAGGATTTTTTTTTGCATACCCATCTTTGCCATAGAAGCAGCCCTATGATGGCCATCTGCAATGTAAACTGCAGGCATTTGTGCAAATGAGTGTACAATGGTTGTTAAATCGGCTATATCAGTAATGGCCCACACCCGGTGTACCGTACCATCTTCAAAAACAAAATCCAGGTCAGGATTTTGTAACAGGTATTTTTCCGTCAGCCGGTCTACCAATGCATCTGGCTGGTAAGTAATCAGTACCGGGTTAGCATCCAGCCCTGTTTGCTGCAGATAATCGGCCAAAAGCTTCTCCCTGCGTTCTACGGTAGACTCATGTTTCTTGATCCTGCCTTCCAGATAATCGCTGATGTGTGTAAGGGTCCAGATCCCTGTTTGCACCAGCTCATCGTGGCGTACCTGGTAAATGTAAATGGCGGGTTGTGGTTGTTTAACCAAATAGCGGTGTTCTATAAAACTTTCCAGGTTTTCACTGATCTTTTTAAACACCAGTTCCTGTCTGGTACCCCTCAGATAAGGATTGTCCAGTTCCGGATCAATTAAATGCAGAAAACTGCATGGATTTTCCGAAGCAATCAGCTTTGCCTCACCCGTACTGTAATTTTCAAGCGGCCGCGTGACCACTTGCTGTTGCAAATGAGCAGCGGGTTTAAGCGCACAAAATGGCTTAATTTCAGGCATATATTTGGTTTAAAAACAAAAAAGGGTACCTAATTTTAAAATCAGGTACCCTTTTTCAAAATTTTACTACTTCTTAAAGTGCTCAATAATCAGGGAAGCCAGTTCCGTACCAATACGTTCCTGGGCTTCATTGGTAGCAGCACCAATATGAGGCGTTAAAGATATTTTTGGATGCTGTAAAATAGCAGTGTCCGGCGTAGGCTCATTATCGAATACATCCAGGCCTGCAAAAGCAAGCTTACCGCTGTCAAGGGCCGCAATTAAAGCCGTCTCATCAATGGTACCACCACGTGAACAGTTTACCACGCCCACACCGTTTTTCATTTTAGCAAACTCTGCTGTACCTAAAATAGGTTTATCCGCAAAAGGTGTATGTAAACTGATGAAATCACTCTTCGCAATCACTTCATCCAGTGAAACGGTCTTGAAAGGAATTTCTACCGAAACGCCGCCCTGGAAAGTTAAAGGCAGTGTACCCTCTGCAGGGTAAAGATCATAAGCCAAAACGTTCATGCCCAGTCGGAGTGCCACTTTAGCAGTTTCACGACCAATACGCCCAAACCCAATGATACCCATAGTTTTGCCTTGTAACTCTACACCACCAGCATAGGCTTTTTTCAAGGCATTAAATTTGGTATTGCCTTCAACCGGCATTTTTCTATTGGAATCCTGTAGAAAACGGATACCGGTAAACAGGTGTGCAAAAACAAGCTCAGCTACCGACAAGGATGAAGCGGCAGGTGTATTTACTACTGCTATGCCTTTACTGCGGGCATAATCCACGTCAATATTATCCATTCCAACACCACCACGGCCAATCAGCTTTAGGTTTGGCACCTGATCTATCAGGTCCTTACGTAACTTGGTTGCACTTCTAACCGTAATACCATCGTAATTTTTTAAAGCTTCAACCAATTGGTCTTGCGGTACAGTATCTGTATCCACCACAAAACCCGCTTCTTCTAATAATTTTTTACCAACAGGATCTATCCCGTCGTTTGCAAGTATCTTAATCATTAATATATATGTTATTGGTGTTTCTCTGCAAAAATCTGCATTAATTCTATTAAAGCATGTACGCTAGTAATTGGCAATGCATTGTACATTGAAGCCCTGAAACCACCTACACTTCTATGGCCTTTAATCCCTTCAACACCATTTTCTTCAGCAAATTTCAGGAATGGCTTTTCAAGCTCAGGGTTTTCCATTACAAAGCAAATATTCATTCTTGAACGATCCTCCACTGCACAGGTACCTTTAAATAAAGGATTTCTGTCAATTTCAGCATACAAAGCCTTTGCTTTAGCGATGTTTTCTTTCTCAATCTCGGCAACTCCACCCTTAGATTTTAACCATCTCAGGTTCAGCATGGCCACATAGATAGAAAATACCGGGGGGGTATTGTACATAGAACCACCATCAATATGAACTTTATAATCCAGCATAGAAGGAATACTTCTACCCGATTTACCTAAAATCTCATCTTTAACAATGGCAATGGTCAAACCAGCCGGGCCAATGTTTTTCTGTGCACCCGCATAGATCAGGTCAAACTTAGAAACATCAATTACCCTGCTCATAATGTCGGACGACATGTCACAAACTAAAGGCACACTGGTTTCCGGGAAACTGAACAGTTCAGTTCCGTAGATCGTATTGTTTGAAGTGCAGTGAAAATAAGCACTGTCTTCAGGAATGGTATAATCTTTAGGAACAAAAGTAAAGTTATCCGCTTTAGAAGAGGCTACAATATTAGCTGTTCCAAAAGTTTTCACTTCTTTAATTGCCTTGTTGGCCCAAACACCGGTTTCCAGGTAAGCTGCAGTACCGCCCTGAGGCAGTAGATTCATAGGAACCATCGCAAACTGTAAACTGGCACCACCTTGTAACAATACTACCGAGTATCCCGATGGCACGTTCATTAATTCCTTAACCAGTTTTACGGTTTCATCTACAACCGCTTCAAATTCAGGAGTACGGTGAGAGATTTCCAGAATGGATAAACCATCTTTAAAATCCAATACCGCCTGTGATGCTTGTTTAAATACTTCCTGAGGTAAAATACATGGGCCTGCGCCGAAATTGTGTCTCATCTTTTATACTATATTTATTGCGTGTAAATGTAACAGTTTTATGTCGTTTATCATTTCGATTTTTTAAACTTGATCACCAATTTCACATTAAGCCGCCTGCCGGTTAAGTAGTTAGGCACAGCATATTGTACGTTATCCAGATCTTTCAACCATAAATAAGAAACTGTATTATTGATATTCAACAAATTAAATACTTCAACGCTGGCTGTAAACGAACTAAAATATTTCTCTAAAAAACCTGATTTTTTTACATTAAAATCATCTAAAAAATCTTTAGAGAAACCAATATCCACCCGCTTATAGGCCGGGATGTGAAAATCGTCAGAATACCTCTGCAGCAGTGGCGAACCCACGGGCAGTTTAGCGCCATAAAGCAAAGTGAGGTGTACTTTGTAGGCCGGACTGTTCAACAGCCTGTCCTGAAAGTATGCAGAAAAGTTTACACGCTGATCCGCGGGTCGTTTCAGGTAACCCAGCCCATCGTTTTTCAGGTCCTGGGCCGACTTCATAAAAGAAATCCTGAAATACGACAGCAGGTCCTTTACAAACTCACCACCAATGTTAAAATCAGCTCCATAAGTATAGCCGGTTGCCACTTCTCCGGCCAGGTATTTCACCCGTACGTTGTCCATCATATAAGGTACCAGCCTGTCCAGATATTTAAAATAGAGCTCAGAACTGAACTTTAAGCGTGTACCCAGGGCATCAAATGCATAGTCCAGACCTGCCGAAGTATTGTACGAGCGCTGTGCCTTCTGATGTAAGTTCAGCATACCATTAAAGTCGCGTATACTCCTGTAGTCGGGCGCCTGCTGATAAACCCCTGCACTAAAACGAAAGATTTTTCTGTTGTTCACGGGACGGTAGGCCAGCAAAAGCCTTGGACTCAGTAAAAACTGTGTACTCAGACTATTATACCCCGCTCTTAGCCCCAGTTGCAGGTCCGTATTGGCCGACAAGCGGTAACTGTCCTGCATATAAGCCGTGTAGTACTGAATAGTCAGCTTGTTTTTAACAACTACACTATTGTTCTGGTAAAAATTATGTACCTGCTGATTGGCGATGTAACCAGCTGAATCAATCAGGCTGTACTCATTCAGGTCATCGTTGTAATCCTTGTTTTCGAACCTCAGGCCCCAGGAAAAAGTATGGTTCTTAAAGGTCTGGTCGGCCTTCAGTTCTGTACTAAAATTTTGTGAGGTAAGCTTGTTCATGGCATAATTGATGTAACCACCTATACTGCTTTCCTTTGAAGTGGACGGACCATCATCTTTGTCAAACAAATACCAGCCCGCTATGTCAATGTGCTCTTTTTCGTCTGTTTTGAAATAACTGCTGATCCATTTGATCACATAATCTGGCCTGGGGGTAAATTTTAAGGTTATTGCAGCACCGGCCGACTGGTAATTGTCCTTTTCTTCCCCCTCATAATCTACATTCAGACGTAATTTTGTATCGGCAGTACCAAATTCAGTTTCCCTGCTTTCCGGGATCAGTTTAAACCTGCCACTATTGTAATTGCCCAGCAAACTTAAACTGAACCTTGACGATAAATTATAATTATATAGCAATTGCACATCCGTAAAACTTGGTGTATAAACCCCCTTGTTGTCCTGGCTGTTCAATATTCCAGTATTGTTCTTGTACCGTATTCCGGTAAGCAGGTAGCTGTTCGGGCTTACAATTTTTGAACTAAATGCCAGGCCAAGCAAGCCAGCGCTTACTGCAGCCGAACTGCTGTCGGGCCTGTCATATTTTACATCCAGTACAGAGGACAGCTTATCGCCATATCTGGCTTCAAATCCCCCGGCCGAGAACTTTGCTGAACTCAGGAGATCAGTATTGATAAAGCTCAGGCCCTCCTGTTGTGCATTGCGAACCAGCACAGGCCTGCTGATCTCTACATCGTTAACATACACCAGGTTCTCGTCAAAACTACCACCGCGCACGCTATATTGCGCGCTCAGCTCATTATTGGGTGATACGCCTGGTAAAGTTTTTAAAACAGCTTCGAAATTTCCCGATACCGAAGGCATAGCAGCCGCATCCGTTAGATTAATGAGCGTACTGTTGCTCAGCTGGTTTTGTTTATTGGTAATGGTCACCTGTTCCAGTTCATTTGGATTTATACGCATTACAACATGTTGTGTAACCCTTCCGGCCTTGTCCTGTTTGATACTGACCAATATGGTGTTATATCCCAACAGCGTATATTTCAGGGTAAATATTTTACTTTTAGAATAGATGTTATAGGCTCCCTGTTCGTCAGTTATGGTAGACTGGCTTTGTCCTATTACAGTAACAGTTACCTGCTGTAAGGATTTACCCAACTCATCTGTAACCAGCCCCGATATTTTTATCAGGGGCTGTGCGACAGCTTTGCCAAAACCGAGCAAAACGACAAAGACAAGCAGGCAAGTTCTGAGCATTAAACCATCGTTTTAATTACATTAAGCCCTCTGCACTAGCCCACCCTCAATCTGTTTAAGTTCGGCAATCATACCGGCAGGTGATGCAGCTGCAAAAATAGCGTTTCCTGCAACCAGTACATCGGCCCCGGCCTGCAATAAAGCAGCTGTATTGTGCAGCCCCACACCACCATCAACTTCTATCAGCAGATCTGGATTTACTGCTGATGCCATTTTTCGCAGTTCAGCAATTTTATTTAAGGAATTTGGGATGAACTGTTGCCCGCCAAAACCCGGATTTACGGACATGATCAGCACCATATCCAGATCGGTAAGCAGGTCTTTCAACATGCTGACAGGTGTATGCGGGTTAAGCGCTACCCCGGCCCTGCAGCCTGTAGCATGAATGGCCTGCACAGTTCTGTGTAAATGGGTACAGGCCTCATAATGCACCGTAATCATCGCTGCACCGGCAGCAGCAAACCGTTCGATGTACTGATCAGGGTTTACGATCATCAAATGCACATCTAATGGTTTTTCAGCGTATCGTTTTATGGCTTCCATAACCGGAAAGCCAAATGAAATGTTAGGCACAAACACACCATCCATTATATCCACATGAAACCAGTCGGCCGCACTGGCATTGATCATTTCAATATCGCGCTGCAGGTTGGCAAAATCTGCTGAAAGCACGGAAGGGGCAATTAGATGGGACATTTTTATTGACGATTTACAATTTAAGATCTGAGGTTACAATACCGCCTGCCAGCCATTTCTGATCTGCGGTTTGCGTTTCTGTAAAGATAAGTAAATAACCCGTGTAAATAAAAAAGGCCCCACAAATTGCGGGGCCTTTATATCTGTCTTTAAAAACTATGCTTTATTTTCAGTAGCAGCTGCAGCTTCAGGTTTTGGCGGACGCGGCAATAAGGCTTTTCTGGAAAGCTTCATTTTACCTTGTTTATCCACATCCAGGAGCTTAACTTCAACTTTATCACCTTCTTTAAACACACCGTCCATCGTTTCCAAACGTGTCCAGTCTATTTCAGAAATGTGCAGTAAGCCATCTTTACCCGGCATGATCTCTACAAAAGCACCAAACGGCATAATAGATTTTACTTTACCCTGGTAAGTGGCACCAATTTCCGGTTTTGCAGCAATTGCGTTAATGCGGCCAACAGCAGCGTCAATAGCAGCCTTATTGTCAGCAAAAATTTCAACGATACCTTTGTTGCCCACTTCTTCAATAGAGATGGTAGCGCCAGTTTCGCGTTGCATTTCCTGTATAATTTTACCGCCTGGCCCAATTACCGCACCAATAAATTCTTTGTCGATGCTCAGTGAAACAATACGTGGTGCATGTGCTTTGTAATCCTCACGTGGTGCAGCAATCGTTTTTTTCATCTCGTTTAAGATGTGTAAACGTGCTTCTTTAGCCTGGTTTAAAGCATTGGTTAACACTTCCCACTTCAAGCCATTGATCTTTAGGTCCATCTGGCAGGCAACAATGCCTTTTTCAGTACCGGTAACTTTGAAGTCCATATCTCCTAAATGATCTTCATCACCTAAAATATCCGAAAGGATAGCATATTTACCACTTTTCTCGTCGGTGATCAATCCCATAGCAATACCCGAAACAGGCGCCTTGATTTTCACACCGGCATCCATCAGTGCTAAAGTACCTGCGCAAACAGTTGCCATTGACGAAGAACCATTAGATTCCAGGATATCAGAAACAATACGTATGGTATAAGGATTTTCTTCCAGTCCGGGCAATACCTTTTTCAAAGAACGCATAGCCAGGTTACCGTGGCCAATCTCGCGACGGCCTGCACCCCTGTTCGGGCGAACTTCACCAGTTGAGAAACCAGGAAAATTGTAGTGCAATAAGAATTTATTGTATCCATTAATAAAAGCACCATCAATCATTTGTTCATCATCTTTAGAACCCAGTGTAACCGTAGTTAAAGATTGGGTTTCACCACGTGTAAACACTGCAGACCCGTGTGCAGCAGGCAAATAACCAACTTCACTCCAGATTGGGCGCACTGTACGTACATCACGGCCATCTAAACGGATACCTTCATCCAGTACCAGGTTACGGATGGCGTCATATTGAACATCGTGGAAATATTTTTTAGCCAAAAAGCCGGTTACGTCATCAATTTCTTCGCCTAATGTAGCAATGAAATCCATCAGCACCTGACCAAAAGCATCACCTCTTTCACCTTTACTGGTGTTGCTTTTTGCAATGGCATATACTTTATCATAAGTAGCGGCATAAACCTGTTCTTTTAACTCAGGGTTGCTGTCTTCATGAGAATACTCACGTTTAACAGTTTTACCCACCAGTTCAGCCAGTTCTTTTTGTGCCTGAACCTGGATCACGATCGCTTTGTGTGCAAACTCGATTGCTTCAACCATTTCAGTTTCAGAAATCTCATTACACTCACCTTCTACCATTACGATGTCTTTCTCTGTACCGGCAACCAGGAATTCTATGTCAGCACGCTCTAAATCAGTCACATAAGGATTGATCACAAATTTACCATCAATTCTGGCCACACGTACCTCAGAAATTGGTCCATTGAAAGGGATATCTGAAACCGCAATAGCAGCCGAAGCAGCTAAACCAGCCAAACAATCAGGCATTATATTTTTATCAGAAGAGATCAGGGAGATCATCACCTGGGTATCGGAGTGATAATCTTCAGGGAACATCGGACGTAAAGCACGGTCTACCAAACGTGAAATTAAAACTTCATAGTCAGACAACCTGGCCTCGCGGCGAAGGAAACCACCAGGTATACGCCCTGCGGCTGCATATTTCTCCTGGTAATCTACCGATAAAGGTAAAAAATCAACCCCAGCTTTAGCACCTACAGTAGAAACTACAGTAGCTAAAAGCATGGTGTCACCCATTTTAACAACAACAGCACCATCAGCCTGTTTGGCCAGTTTTCCTGTTTCAATTTCGATTGTTCTTCCATCGCCCAGATCGAACGATTTTTTTATTACATTCATTTAATAATAGTTGTGGTATGTTTTCCTCTTTCTACACACCTTGTTTATATATGTTTTTTTTGTTTTTCAAACTTAAGATAAAAACAAACAATTTTATTATAAAAATAAAAAGCCATCCTTAAAGAATGGCTTTTCCTGATAAAAGCTCTTTATTTAATGATATCCCTTAAACCTAAGTTCTTGATGATAGCACGATAACGCTCAATATCTTTTTTAAACAGGTAAGCCAAAATACCACGGCGTTTACCTACTAATTTTTGTAGTGCTAACTGAGTAGAGAAATCTTTACGATTTTTCTTTAAATGCTCTGTTAAGTGCGCAATACGATATGTAAATAACGCTACCTGACCTTCTGCAGAACCCGTGTTTGTTTCTACTTCGCCGTGTTTTTTAAAAATATCGGCTTTTACTTCTTTACTTAAATACATTCTTGAATGATACTAAAGTGTTTATAAATTAATTAATTGAGCGCAAAGATACGGTATGTTTTAGTGATTAGCAAGTATAAGTAAATTCTAAATCTTATGTTTGTAAAATCAATCCTGATCTATGGAAAAAAACCAGTACAGTATATTTGAAACCGAGTTAAAAGTACGGCCTGACGACATAGACATGTTTAACCATGTACACAACAGCAGGTATTTCGACTATGTGCTTGCTGCAAGGTATGAACAGATGGCAGAATTTTATAAAATGCCAATGGAATCTTTCCTGGAAAGCGGATTTGGCTGGGTTGTACGTACTGCCCTGGTTGATTTTAAACGCCCGCTTATCCTTGGTGACATTATCCTGATCCGTACAGGTATTCTTACCATCAACGAAAAAGGCTGCCGGGTACAGTTTGAAATTGAAAACAAACGGACCCGCAAAATTGCAGCCGATGGCTGGTTCGATTATGTGATGATTGATACCGCAACTGGTAAGGGCTGCAAAGTGAATGACGAAATGATCATTGCCTACAGCATTTAAATGCTAATATTATTTATTTTCTCAGAAAAAGATTTATATTTGCCGGATAACATAACCGCAAAAACGATGAAGATCTTTGCAGTCCGTTTAAGGTTCTAAGTACCGAGGGCTCCTCCCTTCCCGCAAACATCAAAATCAGCATATCAATGCTGATAAACGGTTTATATTTTATTTTTCCCATTTTTTATGTCAAAACAGAAAACAGCTTCCATGGGCAAGCTATCTCAAATTTTTATTCTTTTAAAACAGGCCCTTAAAGGTGAAGAGCTCGACTTTACACAGGGCAGTATGCGCCGCGCCGTGCTTTTACTTGCCATCCCTATGATGTTGGAAATGGCGATGGAGTCTGTTTTTGCATTGGTAGACCTCTATTTTGTAGGTCACCTGCACAACAGCAGCCATGCCATCCAAACGGTAGGTTTAACAGAATCGGTACTCACCGTTATTTACTCGCTGGCCATAGGTATGAGCATGGCTGCTACCGCGGTAGTGGCCCGCAGGGTTGGCGAAAAAGACCCGGAAGCCGCCGGAAAAGCGGGTATGCAGGCCATCTTTATCGCCGTATTTTTTAACATACTGATCAGTATTGCCGGTTTTATTTATGCCCGGGAAATCCTGTTGCTGATGGGGGCTTCGGTAGAAACAGCCGATCATGGTACTACTTTTATGCGCATCATGATGGGTGGAAGTGTGATCATTGTATTGCTGTTCCTGATCAACGGCATATTCCGCGGTGCGGGTAATGCTGCCATAGCCATGAAAAGCTTATGGATCGCCAATATTGCCAACATCATTTTATGTCCTGTACTGATCAATGGATTTGGCCCCGTACCTGCATTTGGATTAACAGGCGCTGCCATGGCTACCTCCATGGGCCGGGGCATAGGTGTTTGTTACCAGCTGTACCATTTATTTAAAGGCAGCGGGGTATTAAAGATCAAACTGGCTTATTTAAAACCACACTGGGAGCAGATAAAAGCCTTGTTAAAAATTGCCACACCTGGTATATTCCAGTTTGTGATCGCCTCCTGCAGCTGGATATTTTTAGCACAGCTGGTGGCTACAACCGGAGGAGATCACGGTTCGGCAGGCTATCAGACGGCCTTAAGGTTAATGATGTTCTTTATGCTGCCAGCCTGGGGCATGAGCAATGCGGCTGCTACACTGGTAGGTCAGAACCTCGGTGCCAAACAGCTGGAACGCGCTGAACAGTCGGTCATGAAAACTGCCAAATACATTATTATATATATGTTAATGGTAATGGCTTTTACTTTTATTGGCGGCAGGTTTTTCATCTCTTTTTTCAGCAATGATGTGCTGATACAAGATGTAGCCATAAACGCCTTGCAGATCATGAGCCTTGGTTACATTTGCTACGGCATGGGTATGGTGCTGATCAGTACTTTTAATGGTGCCGGCGATACCTGGACACCTACCTGGGTCAACTTTTTTGGCTTCTGGTTGTTCCAGATTCCCCTGGCCTATGTTTTGGCCAAACACTTTGACATGGGCCCAACCGGCGTATTTATTGCTATTCCGGTGGCGGAAACGGGAATTGCCCTTGCCGGTTTCATCCTGTTCAGGAGAGGGAAATGGAAAACAGTTAAGGTTTAGGCGCATACCCTAAACCAGGGGTTAGCCAGTGTAAAAGAAAAACGCGTGAATAACGGTAGTTAAAAGGGGCAAATAAAAATACGCCCAGCAGGATAATACCTACATATATCCACAAGTTTTCGTATACCAGATCGATACCCAGCACGTAAGTAGCCACACTAATGCTGATCATCTCTGCTACGTTCATCGCATAGCTGATGAACATGGCTACATAGAAAAACCCGGGCTCCCGCTCGAAGCGCAGGTTACATACCGAACAATACTCGTTTGTAACCTGCCCTTTAAAAGAATATATTTTACCGGAAAATATAGCTCCTTCCCTACATCTCGGACATTTGCATTCAATAACTGCCTGTAATTTTGATATCGGTTTCATAAACTTCATATTTTCATACAAAAATACGGCAGATATCATAGTTAATTTATGATCCAGATCATATTCCGGTTTTTACGATCTTTCCTTTAATCAGCTTCAGCTCTTTCTGTGCAGCCAGTTTTTTAACCAGACGGATTACTGTTTCTACCCTTAAACCGCTCATATCGGCCAGCTGCTGCCTTGTTATATCCAGCACCTCAGCTTCTGCAAGGTTCCTGAGCAGGTAACTGATCAGTGTTCTGATGCGGTGTTCTGCCTGCTCATTGGCCAGTTCTTCCAGCATCATAGATTTGTAAAATAACCTGTTGCTTAAAGTTCTGATCAGTTCCATGCTAAACCCCCGGTCTTCCTCAATCATTTTAAAGAAATCTGTTTTGTTTACAACAATGATTTCAGCATCCCTGGTAACAATGGTATAGGCCAGATAAGGTTTATTTACCAATAAGGCAGGTTCGCCAAAATACTGGTTTGCCTTAAAAATACCCTGGATAAATTCTTTACCATCGTCATTTACAGTAACCATCCTTACCTCGCCGCTTTTAATAAAATACACAGCTTTGGGCAGCGCGCCAGGTACGTAAATCACGGCATCCTTTTTATAGGTATGTACAGGGTAATGATTGTTTAACAGATATTTTATGATCATAGCTAGCCAAAATGGTTACCTGCTAAGTTAAACATAGCATTTTTAAAATACCTACTAATGGGTATTTACAGTATAGTAAATTTAATGTAACTTTGGCGATAAAAAACCAAACAAACAAAGCGTTATTATGAAGAAAATCTTTACTAAAAATTCAATTATTTTATCAATCCTGTTATTTTTCTGTATTGCCGGAAAGGTAAATGCACAGGAAAACGGTACAGAAACAGCTGGCAAAAACCTGGTTAAATGGAATGTTGGAGCTATTTTCCTGAACAACTACTCTTTTCAGTATGAACGCGCAATTGCACCAAAAATCTCAGTAGCCTTGGGGTTAAGGTTTTCACCTAAATCGAGCCTTCCTTTTAAATCGTCTATAGAAAAATCAATCGACAACGACGATACCTGGAACAATATTAAAGATTTTAAGACCGGCAACTTTGCACTTACACCAGAGGTAAGGTTTTACCTGGGTAAAGGTGGGTTCAGGGGTTTTTACATTGCACCTTTTGTAAGGTACGCAACTTATTCGGCTGAAGGGCCATTTACTTTTGATGTAAATGTGGCCGGTACAACAAGGACAGAGACCATGCCTTTGAGCGGCGATATTACTGCCTTAACGGGTGGGGTGCTTTTTGGTGCACAGTGGAAGCTGAGCAAGCTGGTTTATCTTGACTGGTGGATTTTAGGCCCTAACTATGGTACCTCATCAGGAAGTATTTCCGGTAAGAAAAGTCTGAATTCTGACGAGCAGGCTGCATTACGCGATGCCCTGACTGATCTGGACGACCTGCCATTGGTTAAAACAAAATATACCGTAGATAACGAAGGTGCAAAAGTTGACTTTGACGGACCATGGGCTGGCTTAAGGGGCGGACTAAGCATCGGCTTCAGGTTCTAAGCTTAAATTAACCGACAAAAAAAACGCATATTGTACGATATGCGCTTTTTTTGTCGGTTATATATTTATCAGCCTATCGTTTCTCTGATCAGTTTGGTATAAAAATCGTTCAGTTTCATGCCGGCAGCAGCAACCTGTTGCGGAATAAAGCTGGTAGCCGTTTGGCCAGGTATGGTATTGATCTCAATGAAGTAAAAATCGCCTTCATCTCCGTTAAGGATAAAATCTATCCGCACTACCCCCCTGCAGTTCAGTTTCAGATATACGTTTTTAACAATCTGTGTTACCCTCTCCAATGTTTCTTTTCTGATAGGTGCCGGTGTAGTTTCGGTAGCTACTCCTGGTGTATATTTGGCTTCAAAATCAAAAAACTCTTTGGCTGTTTCTACTTCTGTAGCCGGTAAAACGGTAATTTCACCGTCCAGCTTTACTACGCCAATGGTAAACTCCCTTCCCGAAATAAACTCTTCAATCAAAATCTGACTATCTTCTTTAAAGGCACGGTCTATTGCGGCCTGCAAATCATCAGGATGGTTTACCTTGCTCATACCTATGCTGCTTCCGCCGTTGTTGGGTTTAACAAAATACGGTACTTTAAGCGTTTTTTTTATCTGTTCCAGGCTATAAGGGGTACCTTTAAAGATTTGTGCCGATTTCGCAATATTCAACTCCGCTATACCATCAACAATGGCCTTTGTATAGCCCTTATTCATGGTAACCGCCGACGTCAGTGCATCGCAGGTAGTATAAGGTATACCCAACATGTCAAAATAGCCCTGCAGTTTACCGTCTTCGCCCGGCGATCCGTGTATGGCAATAAACACCCCCTCAAACTTTACTTTTTTTCCTTTCAGGTTAATAGAGAAATCGTTACGGTCTACCTCAATTTTTACAGAATCGGCAGGCTCATAGAACCAGCCCTGCTGGGTAAGCATAATCTTATATACATCAAATTTGTCGGCATCCAGGTTCTGAGCGATAGTGGCAGCGCTTTTAACCGAAACTACCCATTCGCCGGTAGTACCACCAGTTAGTAATGCTATTTTTTTCTTCATCTTAATATCATGTGTAGTTTTTAATGTATAGGCGGCAATTGTCTGCCATAACAATTGTTATAGAACCCAAAAATATAAAATACTAATTGCATGTCATTTTAATTCCAATAAAATATTTTTTTAGCCTAAATTTGGCCTCAATACCTTAAAGAAACAAATCGTGCTATGGGCAAATTCATTACTTATCTAAAGACCACCTCTTTTAGAAATAACCTTATTGCTGCTATACTTACAGTTGTGGTAATTTTACTGGCTGCGTTCTTTAGTTTAAGGTATTATACCAAACATGGACAGGGACTGAATGTTCCCGCTTTAAAGGGACTTGCTTTTACCCAGGCGGTAAGTAAGCTGGAAGAACTGGGCCTGCGCTATGAGGTCGATTCTGTTTACATCATGGATTCCCCTCCGGGCATTGTGGTAGATCAGGATCCGAATGCCAATACCTTTGTGAAAGACAACCGTACCATTTACCTGACCATTAATACAGCTCTTGCCCCTGATTCAAAATTCCCTGATGTCGAATTTAAATCTTTAAGAGAGGCCCAGGCATTGATAGAGAGTTTTGGTTTTAAATTGGGAGATACAACTTTTAAAGCTGATGTAAGTACAGATGTACTTCAAGCCTCATTTGGCGGTCAGGTTATTAAAGCCGGAGAAAAATTACCTAAAGGTTCGCGTATTGATCTGGTACTGGGCAATGGCCAGGGGGATGAAGAGAGAGAAATTCCTGTATTAATCGGTTTAACAAAAGATGAAGCAATATTTGCGATCAGAAATGGTGCCAAGCTAAACCTGGGTATGGTTACTTACGAAGGGACGATCACAGATTCTGCAACAGCGGTTGTTGTTAAACAAACACCTCTTGCTACCGACTCAGTAACAAAAGTTAAAGCAGGCACATTGATAAACATTACGCTTTCAAACAAATAATTGATTATTACTTTCTGTATATGACAAACGAAAAGAAAACTTCTAAAAGCAAAATTATACTGGCTTTGGTGCTGGCTGTTTTAGTAGTGGGTGGTTATTTTGGATTTAATTTTTATAAAGTATACTTTGCCCCCAATACTACAGGAAAAGAGAAATACCTGTATGTCAGAACAGGCGCTACACTGGACGACCTGTTTGAGGAGCTGAGGCGTAAGGATATTTTAACGGAAATAGGTACTTTTAGTCAGGCTGCCGCCAAAATGGAACTGGCACGTGCTTTAAAACCAGGCCGCTATCAGCTAACAAAAGGTATGAACAACCGCAGCATCATCAATATGCTCAAGTCGGGCAACCAGGATCCTGTAAAGCTGAAATTCCAGAACTTAAGGAAGAAGGAAAACTTTGCTGGCTATTTATCACGTAACCTGGAGCCAGACTCTTTAACCTTCATTAACCTGCTGGATTCGGCTGCGCTGATAGAGAAATATGGCTTCAATAAAGACAACAGCTATGTAATGTTTATTCCCAATACCTATGAAATGTACTGGAATATAACCGCATTGGATTTTTTTGAAAGAATGCATAAAGAATACGAGAAATTCTGGAATGATGAACGGAAACAAAAGGCAGCAGCCTTAAACCTTACACCAATACAGGTTTCTATCCTGGCTTCAATTGTAGATGCCGAAGCTTTATATGACAAAGAAATGCCTACTATTGCAGGCCTGTATTTAAACAGGCTGAATAAAGGCATACTGCTGCAGGCCGATCCTACAGTGATTTTTGCCAATGATGATTTTACGGTGAAACGTGTAACCAATTCGCTGTTACAGGTACAATCGAGATACAATACCTATAAATATGCAGGCTTGCCCCCAGGCCCCATCATGATGCCGAGTATCAATGCCATCGATGCGGTGCTGAACAGGGAAAAGAACAATTATATCTACATGTGTGCAAAAGAAGATTTTTCAGGTTACCATAATTTTGCGGTAACCGTGCAGGAGCATGAACTGAATGCAAGGAAATACAGAGAAGCCTTAAATAAACGTAACATTTACAAGTAGATTTAAGTAGATTTGGTAAATGGAGTGGGTACACCGGCAGCTGTTAAAGATCAGGATTTATGCTTTATTTATAGACTGGACCAAAGTATGCGTACTGCCGGGTTTTAGTCCCCTGCCCCTTTATACCGTTGCCAGTTTTTTTTTTAAAGAGATAGGAAAGGATTCTTTGGTAAACAAAGCCTCTTCCCTGGCTTATAATTTTATGCTGGCTATTTTTCCGGCCATTATCTTTTTATTTACACTGATCCCTTTTATTCCCAAAAGGTTCCATTTTCAGGACCAGCTGATGCAGCTGATCATGCTGATTTTGCCGGCCGATGCCTATAATGCCTTTAGTGCTACACTTGATGAGATTGTACACAAACAAAACCGGGGATTGTTATCCTTCGGTTTCTTGCTTTCCCTGTTTTTTGCAACCAATGGTGTACACAACCTGATGATGGCTTTCAATAAATCCTCATTGATTATAGAAACACGTACCTGGTTAAAACAGCGGCTAATTGCCATTGTATTGACACTCACTATTGCTTTATCGGTTATTGTATGCATTATTGCAATGGCCATTGGCGAGTATGCCTTAAATTATATAGATACGGGGCTGGACATCAAAGGCGATTTTATTGTTTACCTGATTAAGCTGACCAGGTGGTCGCTGCTGGGTATTCTTTATTTTGTAACCATATCTATTTTATACCGTTATGGTCCTGCACATGCCAAAAAATGGCGTTTTTTTAGTGCAGGCTCCTGGCTGGCTACCATCCTGGCCTTTCTAACCATCTGGGGGTTTTCTTTTTATATCAACAACTTCAGTTCCTACAATAAGATCTATGGTTCTATTGGTACATTGATTGTAATTATGATCTGGCTTTACTTGAATTCTTTGATCTTACTGATCGGTTTTGAGCTGAATGCAAGTGTAGACCTGTCAAAAAGAAGTGTAAAAATCATCCGTCCTAACTTCAATTTATTCAAAAAAACGGCCTCAATTGATGAAAAACCGGAGAAAAGATAAATTTTTCTCTCTCAGTTTTAAGCCTTTATCCATTTTTTACTAAAATAAGCAAAACAGAGTTTGCAGAATCGAACGGAGTTTGTACTTTTGTCGCGGAGAGTTGGCAGAGTGGTCGATTGCGGCAGTCTTGAAAACTGTTGAGTGTAATAGCTCCGGGGGTTCGAATCCCTCACTCTCCGCATAAGGAGAATGATTTCTCGTAAAAATAGGGCTGCCCGATATCGGACAGCCCTATTTGCTTTAATACCAACTAATTACCATGCAAAGCCGGATTGTGCAAAATTCTTCTCCTTCCTCTATGCATTTATTCGCCATAAACTGTACTACTGCACTGCGCTAAAATAAGGTCCTGATAAATTCCTTCAATGTTGTTTTTCCAAATCACCCAGGCCATCTCCCGGCTGGGCGCCATAAGTAGATTCAGCTACCACCTTTTGAATGCCCGAGCCTTCCAAAGCAGCAAGGATAGCGTTCAGCGTTTTTTGTTCTTCCTCAACGGTATTGCTGGAAGGTGCGGCAGGCGGATTTAGCATAAATAGCCGCTCCCCTGTATTGAAAACCTCTCGCAGTCCTTCCACATCCAGCACATCCACCCGGGCAAACTTTGCCCCCTTCTCCTCCCATTCCGCCCGCTTTTTCTCGTCATGGGAAACTACCGTAACCGCTTCCCCCAAATCCAGTAAAGTTCCGGCCAGCGCAGAACCAATATTTCCAGTACCTCCTAAAATGATGTGCATAAATCCAGTTTTAATGAACAATAGCTAAACAACAACTCAAAAGCAGCGAAGGTTTATCATCAAATCATCATTTCAAAAAAATCAATCCAGAAAATACTGTCCCGGAAATGAATACCGCAAAAAACCATCTGCCATTTATCGACGAAATCCTCTTTTCATCTACCAACATCTACAACATAATGCCTTTAACCTTAACTTTGCGGAAAGTAAACCTGGCTTAATCTTGACAATAAATTACCCGATAGTAAAACATTTTCTGTACTGGTTGATTGCATTCAGCCTGCTCACTTTTATTTATGGTACAGCTTATGGAAGTTATAACCTGGGTACAAAAGTGATCCTGATCCTGCTGCCCATTCACATGGGTTACTTTTACATTATTGTGAACTGGATCGTACCACGTTTTTTTTTCAGCGGTAAATATATCAGGGCTTTTTTCGCTGTATTGATGGTCATGTTTCTTATAGCCGTATCGTACAGACTTACAGAAGTTTTTATTGCTGATCCTTACGTTTATCAGTTTTACAAATCAAGAGACAGTAGTTTTACCTGGGACAAGATCAGTCACTCCTGGTGGGAGCAGCTCAAAAAACCCGTTGATTTTGTAAATGCAATAGAAAGGAGCAATTCAGTCGCCTGGATTTGTGTAACCCTGAAACTATTTGTCTTGTGGCATGAACGTAAACAAGCCGTTCTGCAAGCCGAACTTAACTTTTTAAAAGGACAGTTACACCCTCATTTTCTTTTTAATGCACTGAACAATCTCTATGCATTATCCTTAAACGATTCGCCCAAGGCCCCTGGAATTATTCTTGGCCTTTCCAATATCCTTAGGTATGTACTTTATGAATGTTCTGCCGACCAGGTGCTGCTCAAAAGGGACATTGAGGTACTCAACGATTACATAAAGCTGGAACAAATCCGATACGAAGACCGCCTTGAGCTCAATGTAAATATCAGTAACCATGCCGGCTATTGTAAAATTGCTCCGCTACTGATGCTCCCCCTTGTAGAAAATGCCTTTAAGCATGGAGCTGCCGAAACTGTTGATGCACCATGGATCAACATAGAATTATATGTTTCTCCTGCCGAACTGATATTGAAAATCAGCAACAGCAAACCGGAACATAGCATGATACAGGATAAAGTAGCCATAGGCAATATCGGATTATCCAATGTTCAAAAAAGACTGGAACTTTTATATCCGGATAAGCATTCATTTGAATGGTTTGATGAGGATGATTGTTTCATTACCGAATTGAATATTCAATTAACTGTAAACGATAAAAACTAAAAGATGGCTATCCGTACACTTATAGTAGACGATGAACCCCATGCATTGGAAATTATAAAAAAATATGCGGTAAATGTTCCCGAAATAGAAATCGTGGATACGTGTAACAATGCCCTTAAAGCCCTTCAATTTGTTCAGCACACCAAAATAGACCTGGTATTTCTCGACATAAAAATGCCTGGTCTTACAGGAACAGACCTGATCCGTGGCCTGAAAACACCTCCTATGATCATTTTTACAACGGCCTATCAGGAATACGCCATTGACGGATTTGAGCTCAATGCAATAGATTACCTTCTCAAACCTGTTCCCCTGGAACGTTTCCTGAGGGCGATAGATAAGGTAATGCAATTTATAAATGGTGATAAAAACCGACGGCATTTAAAAGAGCCTGAAGGATTGGCCACAGCAGCGCCCACCCATTTTTTGTACCTGCGGATAGAACGCCAGCTGGTAAAGGTTGATACCAGGGATATATTGTGGATTGAAAGTGTGAAGGATTATATTAAAGTAGTTACAACGGATAAAACATTCCAAACCAAACAAAAAATCAGCATAGCAGAAAAACTACTCCCTATTGGCGAGTTTATGCGCATTCACCGCTCTTTTATTATTCCTGTAAATAAAACAGACGCTTACCATCCCAATTACATGATCATAGCAGGAAACAAAATCCCTATCGGACGTAATTACAAATTAGCCTGTTCACATAAATTTAACCCCGGGACAGACCTTCTTTAATTTCCGGAAACAACTGCAAGTTAATTGTTAAAATAGCTTATTACTAAGCTATTTTGCCATATAAAATTCTGCTGCCTTTATATGTAGTTTCGTTAGGGCTATCTTATTAAAAAAGCTCAGGATGTTATCATATAGAAAAACAGTAAACAGATGAAGCATATCGATTCGCGAATTCCACAGGTAAAAATGGCTTTAATGCTATTTTTACTATTAACCAGCACATTTGTACAAGCCAAAGCATCCAAAAAGGATAAAGATCCAGGAAAAAGTGAATGGATTTATTTTGGGGCTGACGGCAAGCTGGTTTATAAAAAAAGTGCCAAGGGCGACCGCATAATGGATTTCTCTCATGCTGGCTATATGGGCGGTGGTGTGGCATTACCAGATGTTATTGTAAAAGTTACGGTTAAGCCACCGGGCGATGTGAATGCAGATTGTACAGCCTTAATTCAGGCTGCTATCGACAAGGTATCGGCACTGCCATTGGATAAAAATGGTTTCCGCGGGGCTGTTTTACTGGCACCTGGTACCTACCCTTGTGCCAAAACCATAAAAATAACAGCAGATGGTGTGGTACTCCGCGGAAGCGGCAAATCGGAAAACGGAAGTATTATTGCCATGAATGGTGAAAAACATACTGCTGTAATCCTATCCAACGGCCTTAATCAACGTGCCGGCAATCGACTGGGTAATGCTGCAGGCAATGAAAAAACGGTTAAAATAACAGATAAATATATCCCTGCCGGAAGCCTGTCTTTTAATGTAGCAAATGCAGCTGGATTTAAGGTTGGTGATAATGTTGAGATCAGAAAACCGGTTACCGACAAGTGGGTAAGCTTCATGCACATGGACGATCTGGTACGGGATGGCAAGGCGCAAACATGGATTAAAACAGGCTCTTTATTGATCACCGAACGTCACATATCAGCTATAAACGGCAATAAAATTACTTTAGACGTTCCTTTGGTAGATTCGTATGATGTAAATTATACCAATGATGAAACCACAATGGTATTGGCCAATGATGTAAAACGGCTTAAACAGGCTGGCTTAGAAAATTTACGCATTGTATCTCCCCCGCAAGCAGTTAACCATACAAAGGCACTCTACTATGCGGTTAGGCTAAACGGCGAGGATTGTTGGATGAAAGATCTGGACCTGATGGAAACCATGGAAAGCGTAGGAACCGGCGGACGCAGGATTACACTGCAGCGCATCGCTGTCATCCGTAAGGCCTTACATGATGGTGCATCTAAACCGGCAGAATTTGCACCCAATGCAGGGCAAATTCTGGTAGATCGCTGTTCGGTTGAAGGTGATAACATCTGGTATGTAGCACTGGGCGCCGGACAAACAGGCCCCATCGTTTTTTTGAATTGTAATTTTGTTGGCAATGGCCGCATTGAAGGACATCAGCGTTGGAGCACAGGCATGCTTTTAGACAATTGCAAGGCACCAAATGGTGGTATGGACTTCAAAAACAGGGGCAGTATGGGCTCTGGTCATGGCTGGGGAACTGCCTGGTCTGTTGCCTGGAATTGTGAAGCAGGCAGCTATGTAAATCAGATACCTCCGGGCACCTACAATTGGGTAATTGGCAGTAAAGGAAAAAGTATGCCTTTGCCAAGACCATTTAACAATGCTGGCCCGGCTTTGCCGGAGGGTATTTTTGATGCTCAAAACACCCGGGTCAATCCTTCAAGTTTATATCTGGCCCAACTGGAAGAACGTTTGGGTAAACAGGCCCTGAAAGCAATAGGGTATTAAAAAGAATAAAGATGAAACAATTTATAACAGGCTGCTTACTTTCCTTTGGCATTTTATGTCTGACCAATCACCTGGTAAAGGCGCAGGGCGCTCCGGATACCTTAAAAAAATATATCCTTACGCCTGCCCCACCCCAAACTCCGCGCATCAACGGGGCCAGAATATTTGGGCTCCGTCCAGGCTCTGCCTTCCTTTATACCATCCCTGCAACAGGCATTCGCCCGATGCACTTCGGAGCTTTGAATTTGCCAAAAGGTTTAACCGTAGACCCCGGTTCTGGCCGGATAACGGGAAAAATAACAGAACGCGGGGAATATGAAGTAACCCTGACCGCAAAAAATTCATTAGGAGAATCTAAACGGACATTTAAGATAGTAGTGGGTGATCAGATAGCCCTAACACCTCCAATGGGCTGGAATAGCTGGAATTGCTGGGGCGATGCCGTAAGCCAGGAAAAGGTATTGAGTTCGGCCAAAGCAATGGTAGAAAAAGGCCTGCTGAATTATGGCTGGCAATACATCAATATAGACGATGGCTGGCAGGGACTTCGTGGTGGAAAATACAATGCCATTCAATGTAACAGCAAATTTCCTGATATGAAGGGTCTTGCCGATGAAGTACACAGGATGGGACTTAAAATAGGAATTTACTCTGGTCCCTGGGTAGGAACCTATGCCGGGCATCTCGGGGCTTATTCTGACAATGCCGATGGTACGTACGACTGGGTGAAACAAGGGAAACACAATGAATTTTACCGTTTTGCTGATCCTGAGAAAAAGGAAAAGCATGGCATAAACTACCACCACGGCAAATATTCATTTGTGAAAAATGACGTACAGCAATGGATGGACTGGGGAATGGATTACCTGAAATACGATTGGAACCCCAACGATGTATACCATGTAAAAGAAATGAAGGACGCATTACGTTCTTATAAACGGGATGTAGTATACAGTTTGTCTAACAGTGCCCCTTACGGAGATGCCACACAATGGGAAAAAATGGCCAATAGCTGGAGGACTACCGGTGATATCAGAGACACCTGGGAGCGGATGTGCCAGCTTGGCTTTAATCAAACCAAATGGGCCCCTTTTGCCGGTCCCGGACATTGGATAGACCCGGATATGCTGGTAGTAGGGATGGTAGGCTGGGGACCTAAACTACATTATACAAAGCTAACTGCTGATGAACAATACACGCACATCAGTTTATGGTGTTTACTCGCTTCTCCCCTGTTAATTGGCTGTGATATGGCCCAGCTGGATGACTTCACCATCAGTTTGCTAACCAACAACGAGGTGATTGATGTAAACCAGGATCCAATGGGCAAGTTTGGTATGCTGGTCGCTGAAAATGGGGAAACAGTGGTATATGCCAAACCGCTGGAGGATGGTTCAATGGCTGTTGGTCTGTTTAACCGTGGACAAAAATCAGAAAAGATCACTGTCAACTGGAAAACCCTGGGATTAAGGGGCGAACAAACGGTTCGTGATCTATGGAGACAGCAGGACGTTGCCAAATCCGATCAGGAATTTTCATCAGAAGTGAACCCGCATGGTGTCCGTTTTATAAAAGTATATCCTGGAAACAGCAGAACACAGGCAACTTCCGGAAAATAAGCTGCTTATCAGACCAGTATAACTTTATCTGCGCCACCCTTCATATTTTCAATCTTACTTAAAAACATAATCGCCATCATATCAGCTTTCTTTTTTGTTTCTTCCGCCATAGTGCCTTCAAAATAAGTATCTATAGTTTGCCTGAACAGCAGCAGCCAGCGTTCAAAATGTTGCTTCTCCAGTGATAGCGGGGCATGTTTGGCAAAGGGATTGCCTTTAAAACCGGGCACACCAAAAAGAGCTGCATTCCAGAAATTATACATCTTCTCCAGATGTGGCTGCCAGTCGGTAATTACTGCACTAAATATTGGCCCGATCAGTTCGTCCGACTGAACCTTATCATAAAAACTGTTTACAAACAGTACAATATCTTCAAAATTAGCGAGTTCTGTTTTCATGGGATCATTAATAATATATAAATACCTTTTTATCTTTTATTGTTTTTAGTCTTCTTGCACTTGTCGCAAACGCCCCCTAACATTGACGTTTCTACCCGCCAGAGGTCTGATCATTGAATGTTACTTTTGTATAAGTTAAATTAATAACTAAAAACAGTAAATTAGAATATAAACAAAAAACATCATGAAAAAGGACAAAATTATTTTTTGGGTTGCCACCATTCTTATTTTTTTATTTGAAGGTGTAATGCCGGCATTTACCTCTCAAACTGAATTAGCTAAAGAAGGTATCAGACATCTGGGCTATCCGGAGTATTTTGGAAACGCACTGGTTGTATTTAAAGTTTTAGGTTCAATTGGCCTGGTTGTTCCCCAAATAAAAGGTCGGTTTAAAGAGTGGATCTATGCCGGCTTCGGATTTGATTTTATATTTGCCTGCATCAGCCACTGGGCTGTAGATGGTTTTGGTGGACAAGCGCTCTTCCCACTGGTAGTTTTAGCTATCCTGGCCATCTCTTACATTTATTACCACAAATTAAACAAAGCAACTGTTTAGCAACACCTTTTTAGCAGAAAAGAACATCTTATAATACAAATACCGGCCAAAAGCCGGTATTTGTATATTTATGCTAACCTGGTAACCTCTTCTATCCTGTAAGCTTTAATGCCTTCTGGCATTTCCCATTTTAATTCAGAACCCTGACTATAACCCACCATAGCTACGCCAATGGGCGATAAAATAGAAAGGGTATTGTGTTTATTTCTGGCCTTTGCAGGCGGAACAAGTGTATAATTAAACTCTGCACCTGTTTCCAGTTCTTTAACACGTACACGGGTATTCACTGTTACCACGTCGGCAGGAATATCCTTACTCAGGATCTGCCTGGCATTACGAAGTTCCTGTTCCAGTTTTTCCTGGTTATATTTACTTAGTTTTCTTCTTCTGATGTGATCTTTTAACAAGTCAAAAATTCCCGTTGATAATATAATTGATGTAGTCATAATGTAATTGATAATGTTTAAACAATAAGTGCTTTGATTTTTCCTCTCCAGCTGTTATGGTTTGTAAGCTTTGTGGCCAAAAAGAAGAGTACAAGAAGGTTCAACCATAGCTTATTATGCCCCCCTAGCCAGAAAAAACAATAAAAAGAATAATTAAAAGGAACTCCCCAAACCTGTATAAGGCTGGGGCTTATTTGATAAAGTCCTTACTGCTTTTTAAAAAAGCATCTCCCAGTTCAAATTGGATGGAAAGAAAACAGTTAAACATAGCAGTGGCCACTCGCAACTGATTTGCGAATTTTTCATCCAGCCTTCTGTTTAATTGTTTAAATGGGTTCATTAAAAGCAAATGTAGCCCAATTACCCCCGATAAAAAAATATTTGGACATTGAACCAGGTTTTATGGCAAAATTATGCCAAATGGAAGGCTCATACCATCAATGCACCCAAATAAACACTTGTAC
This sequence comes from Pedobacter heparinus DSM 2366, assembly GCF_000023825.1. NCBI lineage: Bacteria > Pseudomonadati > Bacteroidota > Sphingobacteriia > Sphingobacteriales > Sphingobacteriaceae > Pedobacter > Pedobacter heparinus. The sequence goes on along the minus strand of NC_013061.1, from coordinate 2,126,691 downwards.
TTACGGCATTGCCTTCAACATTTACAAAGTGCTGCCAGGCATGTACAACATCACCTGCAAAATCTTCCGGCAGCTGTAAAACCGCATGTCTATCCGCCCGCGCTGCTGCATTTGTAAAAGTAACAAAGGCTTCTTTTGCCGGGTTGTAAATGATAAAGCTGGCCTTATCACTGTCATTGCTAAATACAGATGCCGGGCCATTGCCCCATTTAATGCGCAATACTGCATTTACCAGACACAAAACTTCCAGTATCCAGGATGCCAGCAATTCGCCCCTGCTAAATATCGCTTTCTTAAAATCTAAACCATAATCGGGTGCATCTCCTGTTACAGCTTCCCTCAGGTGATAAGATACTGCGCGGTTCATAGGCGTCTTATCTCCCGTTAATATCTGGTACCCTATATTGATGATGTTTAGCAGGGGCTTTAACCAACCCATTACCAGTGCAAACTTTAAGCGCTGGTTGATCTGTTTTTGAGTAGGCCCTTTAGTGGTTTCAGGCAAGCTTCTTAAATAAGCTATGCCCCGGCATGTGGCACCAACCACATTGCCAATTTTTCCGGATATCGCTCCGTTTATTCCATTTTTATATCTTGCCATAATGTTTAATTGTTAATTATCCAATCTGCATACGCGTTAATCGTTCGCTTATGCCTTAATCTTTGATACACCCCCGTACCTTCCCTGCTCCCATCCGGCGATGAATTTCCCTCAATGCTGTAAATCCAGTTATCCTTAACCTTTTCCACCAAGCCTACATGCGCAATCCTTTTCAGGCTCGGAAACCATATCCCAAATACATCCGCAGGCTTGGGCTCCTTTACAATCCTTGATATCGGAAACATTGCAGGCGACCAGGCCGTCCTGGGCTGGGCATAACCAGCTTTCCCAAAAACAAAAGAAACATAACTGGCACACCATGGAGCTGGCACTTTAATCCCTGTATAGGCCAGATATTCAGCAACCCGCTTACCATCATTATTACCCCTCAGCTCTCTTACTCCTATCTCTGCCCGTGCAATACACAACACGTCATTGCGCTTTCCCGTCATCTCGACAGAGCGCAGCGACGAGAGATCTCTTGAACTATACCTAACCAAGAGATATCTCCTATCGTCGATATGACGCGCGTGAAGTACATTAAGAAAGTTAAAACAAGGGCGGTGCCGCGCACCGCCCCTTTAAATTAAAGCACAATAAACTCCCCTACATACACACTATCACTCACCTGCTTACCATCCGCACTTACAAAAGATATCCATGCATGTACCCCATCACCAGAAAAGTCGCCCGGTACCGACAATACATAAGCCTCTGCCGATCTTGGCGCGGCAGCAACCAGTGTAACCAGTTTGTCTTTGGTTGGGTTATAAACCAGCAAAGTTGCCTTATCCGTACCATTGGTACTGTCAGGCTCAGCATCATTAACCCAGGCAAAGTCAAGCTTAGCGGCAAGGGTAATGTTTACTTCAGCTCCTTTTGGCGCAAGCAAATCACCTGCACTAAACACTACCTTCTCAAAATCAAGCGCGTAATTCAAGCTGCTCGTACCAGTAATGGCATACTTCAGGTGATAAGAAGTAGCGGCGTTCAACGGCGTGATCCCGTTGTTGAATTTCTGGTAGCCTACATTGATCAAAGCTTTAATCCGCTTTAAGAACAACGATACCAGTGCCATTTTGGCCCGTACATTTAACTGTGCCGCTGTCGGGTTATCTTCACCAACATCAGGCAAACTCCGTAAATAGTGAATCCCGCGCCAAATTGCGCCAATTACCGTTCCCACCTTTCCTCGAAACGGGCCGAGGATGCCCTTTTTGTATTTTCCCATGTCTTTTAATTTTATGGGTTCATTGACGTTTGCAACCTTTTTAAGCTGTGGTTAGCAACGATAGCATCAGCATTTCTTTATTACCTGTAAAACTGGTAAGCTGGCATCCGGTCTATCATCCTGTTTATGGCATTCCTAAACTCTTCCACACTTCCACGCCAGTCAAACGGCACTACAAGCCGCTCATTGCAGCCCAGCTTTTCCAGCCAAAGCTCAAGGGCAACCATCCCTTTTACAACGCGGCAATTCAATATCCATTCCAGGCCTTTCAGGTTGGTCAGCCGATAAGCACAATCCTGGCTGGCTCCGGTATCAATGGCCATAATCAGCTGTTTCATCCTGCCCGCAAACTGAAGCGCAGCACACATTCTATCTATCCGGGCCGAAACATCCCCATACTTTAAAACCAGGCTCCCCAGGTTGTCCTTCATTAAATACAGGTTTAACAATAGTAAATGTTTACTCATTATCTTTCCTCCTTTCTTTTTATTATTATAAAGCTAATTTACGGACTTAGGCACCCCAAAAAGAACCAAATTTGGGTATAATTAAACGCATTTTTGGCTGCAAACTCAACATTCCATCCAAATTACATTCTAAAAACTACCATCCCTCACATACTTAACCATATTATATTTCACAATATCAATTAAAACCGAAAAATTAGCTGAATTTCTGCCAAAGCAAGCTTTACAATTATCACTAATGTAGCTTTGCTAAACCTAAACCAGCAAAAATGCCAGAAAAACCAAATCAGGTAGCCGCTTTAAATCCTACAGATCAGGTCACCTCTAGATATATCAATCCTAAAACCGACTTCGCCTTTAAACACTTTTTCGGCAAAGAATCCCATAAAGATCTACTGATAGGTTTTTTAAACGGCATATTTAAAGGCAGGAAGATAATTGTTGATTTAGAATACAACCAAGTAACTCATCAGGGTATTTCCAAAGAAGATCGCAAGAACATATTTGATCTGAACTGCACCGGCAATAAAGGCGAACGCTTTATTGTAGAAATGCAACAGGCCAAACGTAGTTTCTTTAAAGATAGAATGATCTATTATACCTCAAACCTGATTTATCAACAGGGCATATCAGTCAATTCAGATTGGAATTATGAGTTACCAGAAGTGTATTTGGTTGCTATTATGGATTTTAGCTTTGACGATACACATCCAGATCAATATGAACATGATGTACGGCTAATGGATGTACACACTCATGCCGAGTTCTATAAAAAATTAGGCTACATTTTTATTGAGATGCCGAAGTTTAAAAAAGTAGAAACGGAATTGGTGACCAATGAAGATGGCTGGTTGTTTTCCTTACGGTACATGAATACATTAAAAGAAATTCCGTTATCTTTGAGAGACAAAGAAGAATTTATTAAATTATTCAACATAGCAGAAGTGAGCAACCTAGATCCGGATGAAATGAAAGCTTATCAGGCCAGCCTAAAAATTGCGAGGGATAACTATAGCCATGATGAAACTATAAAGCGCGAAAAGGCTTTTGAAATTGCAGCTGAATTAAAAAAGAATGAAGTTTCTTTTGAAATTATAGCCGCTGCTACTGGCCTTACGCTTAATGAAATCGATGAATTATAACCAATCATCTGCTCTTCTTCTTACTCCTGTCCTTTAACAGCCTGCTCTTTTTGCAATTGCCCAATGTGCTTTGGCAAATACCCAAAAAGGCCCCAATGTCCTTATTCGTCAATCGGGCACGCAATTCCGGAAACATGTCGTAAAAAAGTGCATACCGCTCCCCTTCTTTCTTCATCAAAATCCGCAGCTGCAGGTTTCGCAGCTCCAAAATTTCAGCCCTAATCCTTTCCATCACTTTCTTCATTTCGGGATATACCATCTCCATCTCATCCAGTTGCACTTTGGTAATGGTTATCAGTTCACTATCCTCCAGCATTACAATATGTACAGTCGTATTTTTGTGCCCGGCAAAAAATACTTCCAATAACAAGATCAGGCTATCTGCTGTCCATATCTGGAAAATCTCTTCTTCATTATCTTCATTTAGCCAAAAGGCCTTGCACATTCCTGAAATAAGGTAATGTACTTCATGTACATTCATTCTGGGTATCAAAAGCGAAGTTCCCTTTTTTGAGCTTGTCAAATCCAGTGTTCCCTCATTTTCTAAAAGGATTTTTAACCCTTCGCTAATTGGATATTTTTTATTTAAATAAGTGATAAGTTTGCGTTTAGGCATAATAATAAGATTGCGTTATAATTTAGATCATCGGAGTATATACTACTGGCTTTCTCACTCCGGCAATTCCAGCGCATACCTGGTCAGGTATTGCCCTGCCACTGCATACAAACTGTTCCCCAATACCTTAAAACTACTTATGGGTACCTCTTTATATTTGGGCAGGTAAAACGAATAACAGTATACCTGTTTCTCCAGATCGTACACATCTATTGCCGCACTTTTCCTGAACAGCGTCAAATCCTCGTCCTTACCCATCAGTTTCGATTGCACAAACAAATATTTGCCCTGGTTTGAACAGTTTGCATTTACCATCAGGCTGGGCGAAGCAAAAGTGAAGGACTTTTCAGCACGCAGCTGGTCTACCTTAAAGCGGGCCGAATCAATCGGGTCTAAGGTCTTTATTTTCTTTACCAGGTTCAAGTTGGTATCTATCAGCAAGATCTCGTTGCGGTAATGGTACACATAGGTCAGCATGTGCAACTGCCGGTTATACCTCAGCATGCCATCCGTACAAAACAGGCCATCTACCTGCTTCTCAAATATCCCGGTATTGCTCATGCTTTCTCCTGGCACACGCACTTTGCGCAAACTATTCGCCCGGGTATCGGTGTCTATAAAACGGAAAACCATCGTTTGTGTGCCCAGGGGCTGCAGCTGTGCAAAGTATGGTGCTTTTATATTATAAACTGCTGCCTTCCAAACACCAGTACTGCCTTTCAGGATGCTGCGTTCCAATCCATTGTACAGGTAAAAAGAACCGGAATCTACATAAGCCTTATAACTGCCCTTTAACTTTACCTCCTGTCTGTTCAGCTCAAGGCGAATGCTTACCGTATCCCTTAACAAAGGTCCAACCTTCAGCAAATGGCCTATGGCCGTTCCGCTGGCCAGGTAAACGGAACTTCCGGCCTCACCGGCCAGGTAATACGAATTGTATTTTATATCGATGGCCTTATGGCCTTTAACCAGCCCAAGCAGCTTCCTTTTAAAGTTATAAGTAGCCGCACGCTGTTTAAGCGCATAGCGGATGGTTAAATACAGAATAGGTAAAGATGAAAGTACAGCAACAATGATCAGTAAGTAGTAGAATTTTTTCATAGATTTCATTTTGAGGGTAACCAACCCGCCAAACCATTTGGTTCAGCGGGCATGTACAGCTATCAAAAACTAGTTTTGTCTGTACAGTGGAATGGTACAAAGGCCAGTCTCTGTATCCTGCAGGTAAGCATCGCCTCCGGCCAGCAGCTGGCAGGCATTGCCTGTGTAGTTTACATCACAGGTGCCAATTACATTGCCTGGGGTAGTACATTCACCCTGGTCATTGTAAGGCGATCCCAGTAAAACACTTGTTGTTGGTTTTGCCGTGGCAAACACAGTGCTCACAGCAACACAGGCCACTGCAACGAGCATTAAAAATGGTTTTTTCATTTTGTTTAAATTATAAGATTAATGCCTACTCTGTTTTAATCAGGTTTTTCAGCTTCCACCTGTTCAACGCGCATTGAATATTTTTAACACACCTCGTCATCTCGAGGGAAGCGCAGCGACGAGAGATCTCTTGTTTTAGAGATGGTTCAAGAGATCTCTCCCTGCGGTTCGAGATGACGTGTGCTAGCATCACGAAACCGGCGGTAAAACCCCAACCACAACCCTATTATCCCCAACCCCACAAACCCCACATTAAACCACAAATGCTCCGACCATTGCATCTGCTCCAAAACACCACCACAATGGCAAACCGGCCTGTCACTGAACTTCAAAATCGCAATGATATATGCTGTAAACATGAACATCAATCCATAACTGGCCCATAAGGCGGGCACCAAAGTCTTTCTAAAAGCCAAACCTATTGCAATCAATATTTCAATAGTAGGTACATACCAGGCAACAAGCAGTGTAAAATCTGAAAGTATAGGCGATTGTGCCAGCTGCACCTTAAACTTTTGAAAGTCATGCAGCTTGCTAAATGCCGCATATAAAAACAGCAGGATAAACAGATACCTGATCGCATCCAGCAGCAGCATACACCAAAATCTTTTATTCAATTTTATCATATTCAAATTATTTTAAAACCAGTTTTAAACGCTTCAAATCCGCCCTCCCAATCAAACAGCATCGTCCCGGTAGTCTGCTCTGTTTTCAACTTCAACCCCAAATACACCCTGTTATCAGCAAACCTCAATTCAAACCTATACTTCCTGCCCTGCACATCAGCCAGCGTAAAAAGGCTGTGTGGCTTGGCTCCCGCATCCACCGACCTGATGAACTGTACTACCTCTGCTGCCAAAGGAATAGCATCCAGCAATCCGCTAATTTTGTAGTGTTTCATTTTTGTTTTCAGTATCATACTTCCCGTCACCATGCTGTCTAAATAAATCTTTACCTCCAAAGGATTACTCATAAATTATATCTGGTTAATGATGTAAAAGTAAGGCAGGCCAGCAACCCAGAAGTGGCCGCTGGCCCACAAAGGCCTAGTATTTTAACAAACTTTTATTTTTTAGTTTGCGTCTGTTTTTTCTGAGCACATTTATAGTCATGCTCAAAAAACAGGCAATACAGGTATCCCTTATCGGGCTTTTCTTTGGTGGCAGCAAGCCTTTATACCTTTTATAAAATTCAAGGATCCGCGTTTCTATATCTTCTATCCCTAATAATGAAGCACGCGACTGCTCCTTGGCCGCATTGTGTTTAGATGAAGTTTTAAAGGCAAATGCTTTCATACCATCCCAATGCTTATAAACAGCATCCATGCAGGCACTGCTGATGCTCCAGAGCAGGGTATCCTTACAAAGCCAGATGCAATAAGGCGATACTTGCTGCCGCATAAAGCAGTCCATTGCCACAATGCTGTTTTCGCGGTAAATGCGAAACAGGTACCTGTCCTGTTCATGGTTGTAGCCATATACCAGCACAAAGCCACGCACTACATAATAAGCTTTTTTGGGTATTTTGTTTTCTTCTTCAATCCGGCAGGCTTTGTTACAAATTGCCTCTACTATCATGTTTTCCCATAGATAGTCTTCCAGCCCCGCAGGCAGCGGTATATCCGGGTCTATGCTTTTCAGCAAGGCCATCAGCCTTGCAAAAGCGATTTTGTTGTTTAACATTTAAGATTACGTTAACCGTTTGTTTGCCGCTATAGCTTTCCTTTTTAACAGCTATACCTGGCACAGTGCGCAAGGCACCCTATATTTCTCTCTTTTTATCATAACACAAGTCCATAACCCAATTCAAGCCATCCCGTACCTTTTCTGTCAAAAAGGCACCTGCAAAAAGGAGCATGTTGGTTAATCTTGCCCAAATCTGGTTCTTCCTTTTCAGCGCTGCTTCCTCCCAAAAAAACTCTATTTGCCGGGCAATCGTATCCCTGAATACCTGGTAGTCGCGCGGGTTGTTAAGGTCCCTGCCGGCAATGCTGCTCCTGTTGCGCCGGGCATGCCATACCGGATAATAGATCCCACCCAGCATAGAACAGATCCCCGACCTGAAATCCACACCTGTACCCTCAAAATAAGGATCGCTCAGGACCAGCAAGGGTTCCATATCCTTTTCCAGCTGTACCGACAGGCTGTGCATCAGCGGATCCCATACCCTTACCTGCTCAAAAACAATCCCCTGCACCTCCAGGTCGGCAGCAAACTGGTCAAAATTGCTTTGCATCATTTCAATAAACATCAGCTTTACGTCACCGGAACTGGCCATTTCGGGCAGCATAAATTTTTCAAAGTTCCGTTTCCGGTAATCCCTTAGTTCAATATACCTGGCCTTCAGGCCATTCAAACTGCCAAAGCGTTTGTTTATCATCCCCGGGTCCATACCTATCATTCTGGCTACCCGTGTAGCGGTAATGGCCACAAAGCCATCTTCACGCACAATCTGTCCGGTCGCCTCCAGGGCCTCCCTTTCCGTTCGTTCCGGATCCCTAATTTTGTTCTTTTTCTTTTTTGTTACCATACCTTATTGCTTTTGTTCCATGTTAAATAAATGTTAAATAATTTGGGAAGCGAAGGTAAAAGGTATTTTCAGCATAACCTTTGCGTTAAGGGGCATTATTTCTGTTCATTTTTACTGATAATCAGATGGTTACACCAAAAATAAAGGCATAACAATCCCCTCAGCTTCAGGCTGTTTTTTGTTCCGCTTGTAAGCGGGTTTAGGGGAAATAAAATTGCATCCGGATTCAGATGCAGCGATGAGTGTAGCGTTATTTCATATTTGGTTTTTTTAAAATAATTTTTCCAGTTCGGTGATAAAGCCAACTACATCCATTACTACGGCGTAGTAAACCAGGTCTTCAGGGTCCTTTTCCGGTTCAACGGTAACCAGTATCGCAAAGGCCAGTTCCATAGCTTTTACCAGGTCTCCGCTTTGCTGGTATTCCCTGGCCCGCCGCATCAGCACTGTGCTTACCTCTCTTATCCCTTCTTTTGCTATTTCATTTAACTCACCCCAGCGCTGCTGATAAATGATCAGCCCTTTCAGCAGGTAAACTGTTTCCGCGTAACTAAAGTCTAAAAAACGGAATATCATTTTGTGCAGCAAGATCCGGTCGTCCAGGGCATATTCACGCAGGGTAAACAAATGCCCTTTTTCCGGCAATTCTGCAAGTACCTTTTCCAAAGCAGCAATGTATGGCAGTATGTTCATTTATTCAGTGTTTCCCTTCATGATATGGTATCCTGCTGTACCGCCAATCAGCCAGGCAAACAACATGTTCAGGTCAATTTCCATCACATCATCCAGCAACTGAACTTCCATTTCGGCTATAAAAGCATCCAGGCCAAACTCTGCCATCATCTGTATTTCGCGAAAGTCTCCGGCCGTATTTTTTAATGTGGTAGATACCACTACAATGTTATCACCATGCAGGTCAACCTCAATACCGTCAGCAGTTGTAAACTGGTTGGCGTTTGCCCAGAAACGGGCCAGTAGAACGTGTTTATTTATCATAATTATTTAATAACTAAATCATAAAATCTGCCCTTTTTGTCATAAAAATTCTGACAAAAAACAGCGCACAAAAAATGCTGATGTTTAGGTAAAGCTTACCCAACAGCATCAGCTATCGTTAAAATGTTGTTATGAAAAAAAGAGGAGGTTAATAGTTAAGTGGAGATTTGCTGGTATGTCTTAACCGAACGATTCTTATCTGTTCTGGTATAATCTTGTATGAAACCCTGTAATTATATTTTTCCAAAACTACTACCATTTACTTGCTTCTGTCTTTAAATCCTCAATTGTGGTAAATTTGCCCTGTTCAATTTCAGCATCTCCTTTTTCAAGATCTTTATTGTACTGCGCAAGTGTTTGAGGTTTTTCAGACTTGAAGTCAATATGCAACGCTTTCATAAAAGCCTTAATAGCAGCCAGCTGCTCTTTGGTTTTTGGTTGTACAATTAGCGTTTCCATAGTACAAAAATAACAAATATTCTGCCAATAAGATAATGCTCCAACATCCTGTCTGGCACTTGTTTTCGAAATCAATTGTTTTACTGCCATAATCAATCAATGCTAATAGGACAAATATAAATTAATTATCAATATTAACCAATAATTAATTTATTGTACCAATTGGCAACATTTTGCAAATAATTCCAGATATCTGCAAATCCAATTTCACAAACAACATTAAATCAAAGAACGATCCTCTCTCCTTACCAATATTTTGATGAATCTCAACTTAAAAAAACCGGGAGCTGCCTATACCCCCGGTTCCATTACTAAACTATGTTTATGAAAAGAGAGCCGTTAATTTCACCGCCGCTCAAAACAAGCCAGCAATCTTTTCTGCAAACCCATCACTTCTATATTGGTCAACCTCAGTTTCTCTTTCAGCTCCTCGTTCTCCTGGTGCAACACCATTTCATCTTCGTCCAGCAACCAGCAAACCTTTACGCCCAGTATAACAGCCAGTTGCCTTAACCTGCCTAGTGTCAATTCCGTCATTCCGCATTCAACCTTACTATAGGCCGGAACAGAAATATCCAGCTGCGCTGCCATATCGCTCTGTGTCCAGCCCCGCTTTTTCCGCAAAGCCCTCAGCTTTTGGCTAACGTTGATGTCGAACATAACCTAACCGAAACTTTATTGATATAGCTAAACAGGTAATCCGGGCCAGAAAAACCCAAATCCTCCGCCATTTCCTGCATCGATGATACCACATTACCCAGCATCATCCTTTCCACTTCCTCAAGCACCCGGTCATAGATCAGTTCATAAACCGTTTTGCCCAGGTAATCAAAAGCCAGGCGGTTCAGCCTAAATACATTTTCTCCAAGTACATCCGCATAATAATCGCCCTGTTTTTGACGCTTAAAATGCATGTCAATTAAGGCCTGCAGCTTCAAAACTATTTGCATATCGGGTGTGGCATAGCTAAAGTCCATGTTCCTGATGCTCATAGCGATTATTCTTTACCCCGGTTTTGATCAATCGCCGCCTGAAAGGCCTGTCTGTCACTTTCACTGATGCCGCTGCCAAACTTTTCCAGGTAAGCCGAAGCTACCGGAACATAAGCAGCCCAATCTTTCTGGTTGTACAAATGGATGGTCCTGGCCCTCAAAAACATTTCCTCTCCAGGCAAACCATAAGGCTTTATCGCAGCTTCTACCGCATTCCAATCCGGTTTGCTGTCCGCTTTGGGCACAAAGCCAGCAATCACATCCGCATAAATCACATTCATCGCTTTTACATATGCAGTACGGTCTGTACCGGCCTGTTTCAGCAAAATGGCAAAGCCCTTATCTGTCACCTTTTTGGTGATGCTTTCCATAAAGGCGATGTCCTCAGCCGAATAAGGCTCTTTCAAAGTATTCATATATGCTGCCCCAAACCTGGCCGTACCGGCCTTATCGCCCGTTTGCCCAGCCATCATCACCAGCTTTTTCAGAAAGGCAGGATCCTTTTTGCCTTTTAAATACTCCTCAATTGCTTTGGCATAAACCAAAGCCGGCTCCGTCAGATCTGCATCTTTAGCCGAAACCAACTTTGTCATGGCCAGCCAGGATGGCGCGGCAACCTCCGGATTCAGGCCCTTATGGATCTCCCTCAGTTCCGCAAAAGGGACCTTTACCACTTCCCGGTCATAGGTCATCAGCCCGTTCTGCTCTCCCTCCACATCAAATGGCTGGGTGTAGATGGAGGCAGACAGACCTTCTTTTTCCAGCAATTGCAGATGCTGGTTCATGATCTTATACTTGGCCGCCAGTGCAGCAGGCTTTTCCTGAATGTAACCCCATGCCGAGCCACTTAACCACTGATGATCAGGGATAAACACCCCGATGCCGCCAAACTCACCTAGCACCTGTGCCTTGCCGGGCTGTTTCAAAGCATTCATCGGGTCGGGATAAGCATGCACATCGGTCATATCTGCCGCTACATAAGGGTTTTCCCTGGCTGCACGCAGCTTTTCGTTTACATACAACAGCTCACCTGAGTGGCCGTTCACTATCCTCGATGGGTCGTTCCCTTTCATCCATTTGGTCAGGCGTTCCTGGTCATATTGCCCCCAGGCCTCGTTAAACAATACCCATGTGGTAATAGAGGGGTAATTGTGCAGTTGCGCCATGGTCTCTTTGGCCCCTTTTTCAAAAGCAGCTTTGGCACCTTCCGGCAATCCCTGGTTGGGGTTTACCATATCTTGCCATACCAGCATGCCTATTTTATCGGCATGGTAATACCAGCGGGCAGGTTCTACCTTAATGTGCTTGCGGATGGTATTGAAACCCATAGCTTTTATGGCCCTGATGTCAAAGGCCAGGGCCTCATCCGTAGGGGCAGTGTACAGGCCATCCGGCCAAAAGCCCTGGTCTAAAGTACCGAGGTTAAAATAGGGCCTGTTGTTCAAAAATATCCTGTCCACACCTGCAGCGTCCTTGTCCACACTAATCTTCCGCATCCCAAAATAGCTTTTAACTTCGTCATCACCTAGCTTAACCGTAATGTCATACAAATGCGGGTTACCTGGGCTCCATAACTTTGCATTAGGTATTTTTATTGTACCCTTAGCCCCATCGTTCGTCATCTCGAGGGAAGCAAAGCGACGAGAGATCTCTTGTTTAGACACTGGATCATAAACAACAATTTCGGGCTTACCCTTTCCCTTCACCTCCAAATTCAACACGCCCTTATCCACATCCGGTGTCATCACCAGTGCTGCTATCGAAACCTCTGGTACCACCTCCATCCATACCGTTTGCCATATCCCGCTACTTGGGGTATAATAGATATTTTCCGGCTTCAGCACCTGCTTGCCATGCGGGCCAATACCCTCACCCGTCGGGTCAAAAACCTTTACTACAATCTCATTATTGCCCGCTTTCAGGGCAGCTGTAATATCAAAACTAAACTCGGTATAACCGCCTTCATGTTCGCCCAGCAAAGTCCCGTTTACATACACCCAGCACTGGTAATCAACCGCGCCGAAATTCAGCATTACTTTTTCTCCGGATTTAATATCGGGACGAGCAAATGAGCGTTTGTACCATAAGTTTTGCGAGGGCAACAGCGCTTTCTTCACACCCGAAAGGGCCGATTCCAAAGGATAAGGCACCAGGATCTTGCCATCAAAAACAGCAGGCTGCGCGGCATCCTTAGCCGTAATGGCATAATCCCATAGGCCGTTTAAATTTGTCCATCCCGAACGTACCATTTGCGGGCGTGGATATTCTTTTAGCGCGTTAACAGGGCTAACCTGAACGGCCCAACGAGTTTGGATGCTTACAGGTTGCATTTTATATTGTCCTTTCACCGAAAGGTTAAAAAAAGTAAACAGCACAACAGCAAAAATGCTGCACACAGTAGTTTTCATGATATTTATATTAAGTTAATTGTAGGGTCTAATGGAATTAAAACATGTTCCATTTTCTCCAAATGATATACAAACGTATTGCAGATTAAGAACTTGAAATTATACTATCCAATTAAAAAGCTATACAAATAAACTTACCAAGTTCGGTAGTCTCATCCTGGGCTGCATGTCTATATGCATTTGGCCAAAATGGCCACATACGCTTATATCCTTGCAGTCACATCTGCCTGTTGTGCTTAGATATGCTATTATTCAGCGTTAGAAATCATCTTTTTTATTAAAGAAACCTGGCCCAGGTGATAGTAGCTGTGCCTCTTTATCTTTAAATACGGTAACAGAGGCTATTTGTTCCGGGCGATATTGCTGCAAATCACTTTGCAATACATTAACGCTATCCATAAAAAAAACAGGGTTGCTTCCAAGCTTTTTTAAAACCCTTTTTGGTGATTGGGCAAAACCAATTAATGTGATAAAATTGAACAGGATAAAAGCGGTTAATTTCATATTGCGAATTTATAATGAGCCAAGATAAAAAACGTATCTCATTTCTAGCTCGTAACAATACGTTTATTTCCGGTATTTATTGGTCGGAATCCGTTTCTGGTGATATATCGCAGAAACAACTATAGTTCCGTTACTATCTTCAATGAAATAAATAACAGTGAAGGGATACTTTTTCAGATTATATTCATAAAAATGCTTGTATTCATTACGCCACAATAAAGGATAATCACATATAAGCTTTAAGGCACGCTCTACTGCATCAACAAAACCAACTGCAGCAGATAAATTTCTGTCAGCATACCAGATTACAGAATCTTCGTATTCTTTTTGAGCTTCAGGATGAAGCTTATAGACAAATGACATTATTTATTCCTGGAAGCGAGTATATCGTAAATTCTTTGCTTACTTTCTTCTTCAGATACCAATTCAACATCACCATTTCTAACATCAGCAAAACGCTGATCCAAAACAGACTTTAGCTCATCGGTATACGTAGTCATTTCACTTTCTACCTCAGTTTCCATCATGGTATAGATTGCCCTAACCTTTTTGTCGTCTGCTACTTCAAGGTAGTTGTGCAATTTTTGTCTAATAGTTGCTGTAGTCATCGTTTTTCTATTTGTACTGCTAATTTACACATAAACCAGCAAACAACCAACATATAGTAAAATACCTGAAGCAATGCCAATATTCTTCCGTCAGGTGCTAAAAGCACCTGATTACATCGTTCTAAAAATTGTTGTTGTTGTTGTTGTGAAGGCGGAACCCTACTTATTCTCCATCTGGTTTTCTGTTTCTACTATTTTCAGTTCCCGGTTTAATTCCTGCTGCAACTCTTCTTCTGTAGGAAGGAATGTTTTATATTTTGAAGCAAAAACCTGATTATTCCAACTTAATTCGTCACGCAGTGCGTGACGAATTTGAAAATGACTGTAAAACAATCGCATATACTTAAGATTGGTCTCAGTATATCCTTTTCCATAATCTGCACCTATTTTTTCAGAAAGCTTTTTAATCAACTCGGCACCATATCCGGCTCTTTCAATATTCTGACTCTGCCACATCTGTCCATCTATGATACCAAATTGATGTACTAATTAATTTCTTATATTTATATTATGAAACTCTTCAAACCCGTAAGTTCTGTCGACCAGCTAATTCTTAGGCTAGCAATATTTAGTATAATTGAAATTTTATTTTTTAGATTTTTACTAAATTATAGCTGGGTGTTCATTTTCCTCTTTTTGATTATGTCTATGGGGTACGAAATCATTAAGTTCTACTACAAAAAATCAAAGGTTTAATTATTAATCCGCCTCAACAGATCGCACATGGCTGCTATCTCGGCTTCAGTATTGTAATAGTGCAGTGATGCTCTTACGATACCCTTAAGTTGGTGCTTATCCATATAGATCGGTGTTGCTTGTTGCCCGCCAAAAGACACGTTGACGCCGTTCTCGACCAGCTTATCCCTTACCAACATGCTGTCGATACCATTGACCGAAAAGGTAACAATGCCGCACTTTTCATTGCCCATATCATGAACCGTTATGCCAGGTATACTGTTCAACGCTGAACGGGTAATATCTGCCAGGTATTGAACGCGGTGCCAGATACGTTCTAAGCCGATGGCGAGGGCATACTCGATCGCTTTACCCAACCCCAGCGTTAAGGCCCTGCTTTTCTCGTATAATTCAAAGCGGCGGGCATCATTGCGCAAGTTGTAGCCGTCCAGGCTTACATTACCTGCTGCAAGAAAGTCCTTAAGTACCGGTGAAAGCCTATCCTGGACACTTCGCTTAACGAACAGAAAGCCTGTACCACGAGGGGCACGCAAATACTTACGGCCAGTAGCTGAAAGGATATCGCAACCAATCGCTGTAACATCGATGGGATATTGTCCGGCTGTTTGGCAGGCATCTATCATATACAGCACCTGGTGTTTGTTGGCCACTTTGCCGATATCGTTGATAGGTAGGATACCACCACCCGATGATGGAATGTGTGTTACTGCGATCAGCTTCGTGTTCGGGGTTATCGCGTTTTCAAGTTCGGCCAATGGAAAGTTGCCATGTTCGTCGTTGGTAATTACAGTCACTTTAACACCTCTCTTCCGGGCATCAGCCATACCTACAATATTAGTAACGTATTCCTGTTCACAGGTAATGATCTCGTCACCATCAGCCAAGGCCAAACCTTTAAAAGCAGTTCCCCATGCTGCACTCGCGTTCTCGAAAATGGCTACTTCGTCTTTGTTCGCGCCGATCAGGTCTGCGATCAACTGGTAAACACCCTCGATACGGGCAATGTTCTTATATTCGGTCTCGTAGCCACCATAAGTTGCTTCTTCTTTTAAATAGTCAACTACAGTATCGATCACTACGTCGGGCGGCAAAGAAGCACCAGCATTGTTGAAATGTACCAGGCAGGAGCAGCCCGATGTATCAGCCCGGTATTTGTTCAACTCTTGTATATTAATGCTATTCATATCTTTTCATTTGCACGAAAGCTAGTAAAACTGCTCTGCATTATCAACAGGTTTTATACGGATATAGGTTTACCATGGGGCTCTATAACATAAAGCCATAATCTGGTTTGCCATAATTTTTTCGCACTTTTTAGTAAAACTTTCTCACTGAAGTCAATGTTTATTTTCTTTGAATCTTCGACGTTGATTTGTCCATAACTAGTCGTAGGATAATAACAGTCGAAATCAAAGGTTTTTACGGAATTGGTGCTGTTTGTGATCTTTGCAGTTATATGTAAGTTACCCTGTATTTTGTTTCTGTCGATTTATTATTTTAGGCGTCTTAAAAGCTATTTGTATGAGTGATCCGATAAATGTACTGAGTGCTGAACAATTAAACTATATCCTCTCATTCTCCCCCACGGCTACTGCTATTCACGTAGGTGAACAAGCACAAATTCAATTTGCCAATGATGCTATGCTTGCCATTTGGGGCAGAGGTAAAGAAGTGTTGGGAAAAACTTTGGTCCAGGCGATGCCTGAACTGGAAGGCCAGCCATTTGTAGAGATGTTTGCAAGAGTCTGGCATGAGGGCATCACCCTTTCAGGATCGGACACTCCGGCCGAAATCCTGACCAATGGAGAACTGAATACTTTTTATTTTGATTTTGAATACCGGGCCATTAAGAATGAGGTAGGAAGCGTAATAGGCATATTGCACACGGCTACAGATGTGACAGAACGATACCTCAACAGACGTGACCTCGCGATGGCGATACAAAATAAGGAACTGCTGGAACGTGAGCAAACATTGAATGAGGAATTGGCTGCATCAAATGAGGAGCTAAGTGCCATTAATGAAGAGCTGCTGACAAGCCGGGAAGAACTTGCCAGAATGAATGCGGAACTGGAATCGATGGTGCAAGAGCGGGTAAAAGCATTTGCAGAAAGTGAAGAGCGTTTCCGGTCTATGGCCGACAACACCGATGTATTGGTTGCCGTAGCAGATGAAAGCGGAAGGCGGTTTTACTTCAATAAAGCCTGGTCGAAGCTTACCGGAAGAACAGCCGATAAGCTTATGGTTTCGGGATGGCATGATCTGATCCATGAGCTGGACAGGCAGCGGTTCCAGGATGTGCATGGAGCCGCGTTTGCAAAACGGGCATCCTACTCAGATGAGATAAGAGTGCTCGGACAAGATGGATCCTACCATTGGCTGGTAAAAAAAGGAACACCCAGATTTCTATCTGATGGAACCTTTGCCGGATATATCAGTTCCTGCATTGATATTACCCAAAGAAAACTGGACGAGCAGAAATTGCAGTCCCTCAATGAAAAACTGGCAGCGTCTAATGAAGAATTTGCTGCGTTGAACGAAGAGCTGGCTACGACGAACGAAGAGCTTGCTGCTTCTTATGATGAGCTGGTGCTCAGTGAAGCGCGTTTCAGGAATCTGATCAAACAAGCTCCTGTAGCGATCTGCGTCATTAGGGCTAATGATCTGATGATCACCGAAGTCAACACCGGGTATTTGGAACTGGTCGGCAAGCAGTTGGCGCAGTTGGAAAACCATACAATTTGGGACGCAGTGGCAGAGGCTGCCGAAGTCTATGCGCCGCTTATGCAGCAGGTGATCTCTACCGGAATCCCTTTTCACGCCAGAGAGCATGAGCTAATACTGGTACGTAATGGCATTGATGAAACAGTATTCGTTGATTTTGTCTATGAACCGGTGACTGATCTGCAGGGACAAGTCACTTCAATTATGGTGGTCGGTAATGAGGTAACCGATAAAGTATTGGCCAGGAGGCGCATAGAAGATGCGGAGGAGCGCAGTCGCCTTGCGATAGAAGCGGCTGAAATTGGCACCTACGAATTCAGCTATATCGATGGATCCCTTACCAGCTCAGAGCGGTTTAATGAGATCTTCGGGCTTCAGGAACCGGTAAGCAGAGAACGGGTACTGGCAACCTATCATCCCTTAGATGAGGGTGTGAGTGAACAGGCGCACGCCATTGCCAAGCAGACCGGACGCCTGTTTTACGAGACACGTCTGTTGCTAACCGGTGGTGCACTCAAGTGGATACGTGTGCAGGGTAACGTTCATTACAGCAGCGAGGGAGTGCTAAAGAAGCTGTTAGGCACCGTGATCGACATTACTGAGTTCAAAAGATTGCAGCAGCAAAAGGATGATTTTATTTCTATTGCCAGCCACGAACTAAAAACCCCGATTACCAGTCTTAAAGCATCCTTACAACTATTAGAAAGAATGAAGGCAAATCCTACGCCAATGCTATCCCGGCTGATAGAACAGTCCAACAGAAGCATGGAGAAAGTTTCTGTACTGGTCGATGATTTATTGAATGTAACCAGGATAAACGAAGGTCAGATGGCGCTGGTAAAAAAGAAATTTAGTTTTAATAAGATGATAGACGAATGCTGCTCACAGGTTAGGCAACTGGGAACACATGAGCTTGTTGTGCAAGGCGTAAAGGAACTGCAGATTGTGGCGGATGAGAACCGCATCGAGCAGGTGATTTCAAACTTCGTAACCAATGCAGTAAAGTATGCCACGGCCAGCAGGGAGATTTTTCTTAAAATTGAAGATCTTGATCAGCAGGTTAAAATATCGGTAAGAGACACCGGCCCCGGCATTCCAGCTAATAAACTGCCACATTTATTTGATCGGTATTTCCGGGCCGACCAAACGGGTGCCCAGGTCTCCGGTTTGGGTTTGGGGCTCTATATCTGCGCTGATATCATCAAGCGGCATGGTGGAGAGATCGGGGTCGACAGCATTGAAGGTGTTGGTTCAACATTTTGGTTTACTATTCCTATTGGAGGATAGCGGAAGGGCATCGTTCAATTCAAGCCGCTGACAGATTTTCATTCCCCTCCTCCAATCCTTCGCCCTCAGCCCTGTCATTTTTTTAAAAAACCGGCAAAAGTACGACGGATACTCAAAACCCAGTTCATATGCAATAAACTTAATAGGCATACCACCAACAAGCAGCAAACGCTTGCTTTCCAGCAAAACCCGCTGCTGTACCAGCATAAATACAGTTTGCTGCGTATGTTCCCTGGTAATATGATTTAGTTTTTGAATACCAAGCGCCAACCTATCTGCATAAAAAACCGGGTCTTTTTCCTCTTTATAATGTTCATCAATCAATTGCTCCAATCTGGCCAATATCATTTCCGGCGAAACATAGATTTGTTTCAGCACCGGTACATAATTCTCGTCTATGGATTGATTTGAAAACACGATCGTAAAAATTAAAAATTCAACCTATAGATATACACACACTCCTTATACAGCCCAACAAAATACTTCCCATACACCCTAAAGTCCCGCAGCTTCTGGTCCTTAAAATCGGGGATGTACAGGCTAAACTGGTACTTGCCATTACCTACCTTGTAAACATCTACTGTAGCAAGGCCTTTTAATGATTCTTCCGTTTCATTTTCTGCTTTAATGGCCGATTGTACAAACAACCATTCTTCATTAACAGCAGCTTTTAAATTAACACGCCTTGGTGGGGCAGCCATTCTTAACGATTTATCCGACTCTACCCGGGCTACCTTTACTTGCGCAACCGAGCAG
Organism: Pedobacter heparinus DSM 2366; assembly: GCF_000023825.1. Classification (NCBI taxonomy): domain Bacteria; kingdom Pseudomonadati; phylum Bacteroidota; class Sphingobacteriia; order Sphingobacteriales; family Sphingobacteriaceae; genus Pedobacter; species Pedobacter heparinus. The sequence continues at coordinate 2,107,244 of NC_013061.1, read as the reverse complement.
GTGTCTATGGTTTTACCGGTATACAATACCTTAAGATTACTATCCAGGCATAAAAACTGATTTTTATAATGATAACTGTAAAATATCTTTGAACCATCTGGTGTGGCACAAAGCGTACCATCGGTAGCAAACATGCTGTTGGCCCGGCCATCCAGAACCAAGGGTTTATCTGTGGCACCTGGTGCCTGCTTAACCAGGCTGTTTATCAAACTATCCTGCACTACCCGTAAAATAAATATATCCCTTCCTAAAGGCACAACTGCAGAAAAATAAGGTAGCCTGTTCCTCCTTCCAAACACAGCAATACCGGTATCAGCTTTAAAATAAGTTCCGCTCAGGCCATCCATCAAATAGGCTGTTCCCTGATGCAGGCTTAGGTAAATGCCTTCCAGTAAACCACTCCAATCTTTTAGCAACATCTGCACCGTATCTGCTTCTTTTCCAGGCAAACTGATCTTCAACAATTCAGTAGGCTTTGCCCAATTGCCTAAAAACACTTGCGTACTATCTCCGCCTGCCAGATAATGCAGCTTACCCATTACCGGTACAAAGCCAATACCCTCTATTTTGTGCGAAGGGATTTCCCGGATAAAGCCGCTGCCAATATGATGGTCCGGATTGGAAATGTAGGCCATTCCCATCACCAGCAACACACTGCCCAAAGCACAAAACAATAAAGTATAAATTCGCTTTTTCATCAGATTAAATGAGCGGCAGCACAAGACTGCCGCATGTTTTATTTTACCATTCTTGGTGATACAACGGAACTACACAAGGGCCCGGGTTAACACCACCTCCAGGACTAGTATAAGCTGGCAGTGATGGGTAGCTGGCACTATAGTAAGTTGTACATTGATCGCCTGTATTATAGGTTGTACAGTCGTCATCAGTAATCAGTAAGGTCATACACTGAAAAGTGTTCAGGGGATTCTTGGCAGAACAAACAACAAACTCAGGCTTTGCTTTAAAAGCGAAAGTGGCAGTCAGGGCCATGGCCACCGCACCTAAAAGGAAAAACTTTTTAAATCTCATTTTTTAAGTTTTAAAGATTAAGGCCTACTCGGATAAAGGGTTTTCGGCATCCCCCTATTGCTGCGCAACAATATTTTTATTGTTCGATGGATAAATCAATACAGCCACTACCGCCATCAAAACAAAAATTACATTAAATACCAGATGCTGTCTCCAGGTCATGTCCTGCAAAATGCCCCCACACGAGCATGGTATATTTTCACTAAAATTCAGTATCACAATGATGTAGGCTGTAAAAGCAACCATCAGGCTAAATGAGCCATACAAAGCAAACAGTTTAGTTTTCGACCAAAACATCAGCAAGGCCAGCAAAATTTCTAACCCTGGCACTAACCACAACAAAATCGAAGAAAAACGGGTAATTACTGGTGATCGTCCCAATTGTGTTTCAAATTTATCAAGCTCCAGCATTTTGCTCGCTGCAGCATACACAAACAGCAACACAAATAAGAAACAGGCTACATCAACTACTAAGCCACGCTTTTTCATGCCTCAAAACCCACACTTTTTAATAAACAACAACATCGGATCAATCCATTCCGATACCGGCAACCTTTGTATAAACCCATGATTGCCTTCAGGATACAAATGCAGTTCCGCTTTGATCTTTTCTTTAATCAATGCCTGGTACATCACAATGCTGTTTTGTACACTCACCACCCCATCATCAGCGGTATGCGTCAGATAGGTAGGTGGAGTTTGCCAGCTTACATTTTGCTCTGCCGAAAACCAGCTCACCTGCTCAGCTGTAGGTTTATCACCAAGCAAATTAATCCTCGATCCCATATGTGTCAACGACTCCTGCATACTGATAACCGGATAAACTAAAATCATAAAAGCAGGCCGAAGGCTGATATTTGAGGGGTTATCAATCAAGCTTTTGCTAAACTGTGTGCCTAATGTAGCTGCCAAATGCCCGCCAGCACTAAAACCTATCACCCCTACACTGTTCATATCATATCCCCATTCCTTTGCCTTTTCTTTAATCATCTTCATTGCCTGCTGTGCATCTTGTAAAGCAATAGTGCTTTTGTTCGCAGTGCTGTCCTTATCCGGCAACCTATACTTTAGTACAAAAGCAGCAATACCACGTTCTGCAAAGGCCTTGGCAATAGGCGTGCCCTCGGTGTCTGTAGCCAAAAAACTATACCCCCCGCCAGGGATTACCAGTACTGCAGTACCAGTAGCTTTTTCCTTTGCAGGGAGGTAGGCGGTGATGGCTTGCCCAGCCTCCCCAGGCAAAGGGATTACCTGCTGTGCCAAAACCACGTTGCACAGCAACCAAAAACAGAACGTTAATGGAACGGAGAGTATTAATTTGCGGATAATATTTTTCATGACTTATAATCTAATTTTATTGCTTAAAGTGGATAGTGGTTAACTCTGGTTACACCTGCAGCAGGGCTGCCACCAACTACCCCTCTTAATACCAGGGTCACATTTCTAAAGCGGGGTACAAAAGCAGCCAATGTGGCCCCACTCATGGTAATGCTGCTTATCAGTGCATTAGTTGCAGCATTTCTAAACTGGAAAGTATAAGCAGTATTGGTGCTTAATGCCGGATAACTTTTAAACTCAGTTAATTGCTTATAAGCTATATTCCCAAATTCACTTACACCCACAGAAGTGGATAGCGTAACCTTTATATCCGGGCTACCTGGCGATAGGTTAATTATCCTAACTCCGGCAGTACTATCGCTGCGAACCGGTATGTTCTCTTTAACCAGAATAGCTTCTCTTGCTACATTGCTACCACCTAAAAACAAAGTGTAAATGTCCCTGTCTGCTACAGCCAACATTTTGTTGGAGTTGTAAATTGGATGCAAAGAATCGCCCACAGCCCATACATAAATATCCGGGTTACCGGCGTATACAGAAAAATCAATAGCGGCGTTGTTATTGACCAGAGTAGGAGTAGCACCTAGCCTAACTGCAGCACCACTACTAACGGTATTTACAATTTTTAAAGACCCCATAGCAGTAGTCTTAAATTCTGTTTTTTTGCAGGCTGCCAGCAGCAAAACTGCAACAATTAATACGTTCAAATATTTCATCTCAGTTTATTTTAGTTTTTAATCGTTTGGAATTTCTTAGCCTTTGGCCATATTTCATCCAGTGTATTGCCATCATACAAAACGCCGTCTTTCATTACGCTTTGTATTTCCATGGTGTTCCTGATATTGTCTAAAGGATTTTTATTCAAAATAATCAGGTCAGCAATCTTTCCTGGCTCTATAGAACCCAGATCTTCCTGCATCCCCAGGCCGCCCGCAGCCATAATCGTCGCGGCCTGTATCGCTTCCAGGTTCGTCAGTCCCCCCATTTGCAGCGCCCAAATTTCAAAATGAGCACCCAATGCCGGGTCATTGCCATGGCTACCCATAGTAACCCTCCCGCCTGCATGACGGATGGCAGCATCAACTTTACTTTGGTTCACAAATGAAGGCAGCTCCTGATGTGCTTCTGCGTAAATTTTCAGCTTTTTCAGCTCTTCCTGGCGGCGTTTTATTTCTTCTTCCGGATAAAAACGCTTCATTTTTGCATCAGGCTGAGCATATTTTTCTAAAAAATGGTTCCTTCCCAGCTCAGTTCCATAAGCCACCTGCAAAGTTGGTGTTAAGTAAACACCAGATTTTGCGATCAGCTGGATGACATCATTATACACTTCACCCCATAGCGGGTTGTGCTCTATACCGAAAGTACTGTCTTTGATGTGGCCGATAAACCCTCGCATATCTTTTTCAACTTCATTGGTCATATTTAGCCCTGCCTGCTCGCAGGCCAGTAATAACAACTGTCGTTTTAAGCGAGTCGGTTGCGCATACTGCTTAACCGCTATAGCCCCCATACGTTTACGGTTTTGGGCAATAATATAGGCTTCGTTCAGGTCATTCATATTCGGGTACCTATCTTCCCTAACTGCATAACCTACATTAAAAAACCTCGGGCCAGTCATCTGTCCGGTTTTCAACAATTCCTCATACCCAAAAGAATCATGGCTTCCAGAAGGTTCCCTCGCGGTGGTTACACCATAAGCCAGTCCTGCAAAAAAACTCCATGGTTGCTGAGGAAAAACTTCTGCTGGCGGGCGCAGGTGATCATGTAAGTCTATCAGGCCGGGCATAATCGTTTTTCCCAGCATATCCATAACTTTTGTACCCGGCGGAATATTTACTTCCGCGTTTTTACCTGCGGCTACAAAACGTCCGTCACGAATTAAAATGGTGCCATTTTCAATAACTTCATTTTCCCTGGCCGTAATGATCCTGGCATTTTTTAAAGCCAGCATCCCATTAGCCACTTGTTGAGCAACCTTAAGGTTAATGTCAATACTCTCGTCCGGAACAATTTCTACATCCAGTATTCCCGATTCAGCCAAACCCATTTTTTTTCGTTGCCCGGCAGCTGCAATTGCTGCTGCAACAATCATATCCGGGTCAATCCGGAAATATTGGTTGGCGAAAGACCAGCTCAACACCTCCCCCCCCTTTTCCCAGTGCGGATCAAAACCACCCTTGGCAAAACGTATTACAGGATTTTTTTTTTCGGTATCATACAATATTGTCGGTGCTCCTGAAGGATCAACAGGAACCAAATGCAAATTTTCTTCATTCAGGTATACGAAATATCTGCCATCCGGTGATTGAATAATCTGACGCAAAAATAATTCACTACCTATTCCCTCATATCTTGCGGTTGCTAAAACATTCACTTTCCCTTCCTGATCTTTGGATACCAAAAATGGAAATACCCCACTCTTTCCTACCCTTGAGGGTGCATAAATGAGCCCTTCACCATTTGCTGAAAACGTAGTTCTGTTAGAAAGTGGAACACTATCTGCAATCACTTTTTGGTTCCCATTTTGCAATTCAAGGGTAATTAATTGACCGATTCCAGGCCCATCTCTGTCCCCAAGCATCGGCTTACCCTGCCACACTTTACGCCCTTTTGTAACCGCAATAGATTTTCCATCAGGAGACCAGTTTGGATAATGGTAAACCCCGGCCTTATGTGATATTTGTGTTAGACTGTCACCATTTTTATCCACTTTCCAGACCTGTCCAAACTCAGCATCGCTCCAGCTTACAAAAGTAATCCATTGCCCATCCGCCGACCATGCCGGCTGAAACTGGCTAAAAGGCTGTTTCACCAATATCCGGGGCTTACCTCCGGGTAAATCCATGATATAGATCCGGTTCAACGCAGAAAACACCAATTGCCTGCCTTCAGGGCTTGCGCAGGCCGAACGCATATACTTGACCTGCAGCGAATCCTGAGAAACTTTAAACGTAGCAGTATTAGGCTTTCCCATATCTACCTTTACGTTGGCAGTAAAGGGGATAATTTCATCTTTGCCTGTTCTTATCTCAATCATATGGATCTTTCCCCCATAACCGATCAGGATCTTTTTTGAATCACCCGAAAAATTATAGTTAGGTAAACTGTTACCGATTCCAGGAACATGTTGCTCCCATCTGGCAAGTACCCGTTCTTTTTTTGACGACAGATCAACCAGCCTTAAACTGCACCATACACCTTCTGTCATTAAATAGCTTAACCAATTACAATCCTGCGATACTTTGATCCGCTTTGCAGCCTTTGCGGCAATCCCCTGTAGTTCAATCAATATTTTTTCTTCGCCCCTGGATTTTGCATGCTGATAAATAACTAAGCTATTTGATGCTTCTCTATGCATGTAATAAATAAATTTGTAGTCTGATGAGAACCCCACAACATTGGAAATGTTTTTAGAATCGTCAACCTCACCTCCTGTCAAATGGTACAAAGGATAGTGTCTGTCAAAATCATTGGAGGTAGTAACCCAATCATTTGGCCCAAACCAAACCGGAACTCCTGGCAATTTCCCCTCAAAGGTTTGAATCGCGTTGCCTGACACATTCCTGACGGTAAGACGGTCATCACCTGATCTATCGCTGATGTAGGCGATCCTCTTTCCGTCAGGGCTCCAAACAGGCAAGTCATTAATCGCAATTCCTCGTGTAATTTGTGTAGCAATTCCACCTTTTGACGATACCGTATACAAATCTCCCAGCAAACAAAAAACAACGGTCTTACCATCAGGAGAAAGGTCCACGCTCATGTTACTTCCTTCTTTTGTCGTAAAGGAAACGGCACGCTCCGCCTGAATCGGAAGTTGCGCTAAACCTGCATTACCTGCAAAAAGCAAACAGAGTAATGCTATAAAATTGATCAGTTTCATCATTATTTAACTTTCCTATTTTCATTTGCGCCAAACTCCCAGGTTTTTTCTTTACTCAGCATTTTCTCCAGCGTTTTTTTCAATCCTTTCGACGCAGGATTTATTAAAACCGCTTGCTTTTGTAAAAGGATCGCTTCCTCATTTCTTCCCAGTTTATATAATAAATTTGCCTTTGTATCTAAAAGTCCGGCGCTTCCTTCTGATTTGGCCCAAAGTGCTATTGATTTATCAATATATTTCAAACCTAATTCAAGAGCTTTTTTATCAAAAGAATATTCAAATAAATCCCATGCGGTAGAGTTTAACCCTAGTACCGATTGATTAGGACTTTCAATATTTTCATTTTTTGTACGTTGGAAAAGGTATTTTACATAATTATCCCAATCTTTTTTTCCTTTATACCATGCAACTTTATAGTTAAGTATAATAACATTTGCACGTTCTTTTGTGGTCTTACTCCATAAGGTTGCAAGAATCTGTTTCCAATCAGGAGCTATTCCTTTCAATTTTGCCTGATCAAAAGTGGGTTGTACGAATTCATTGCTAAACACCCAATTTATAGCAGCGTCCGAGAACCCCGGATACTCCATTAAACTATCTACAATATTAGCCTGATTACAGAAAGCTTGGTAAATTCTATCTTGCGTCATCAGCGTCCGGGGATATTTAAATATTAAATCGAGGTTCTTCCTGGTTAGAAAATCCTTTTCAGGTAACTTCTCCAGGTAATTTTTCATATAATACCGAGTAAGTTCCGTTGATAAACTTTTTTCGCCCTTGTCTTCTAAATGTTTGATAAATCCTGGGATGAGATTAACGTCCATCTCCCCGGCATGTATCTGTTTTATTAAAGAATAAAGCTGTTTATTAGGATTGATGGCATCTTTAAGGAGGTTTAAAAATTCATCTGGATTTCGCGCGCCCATATCTTTATGAATAATTTCACCACTTGGGCTAAAAAAAAGATAACTGGGCAATCCGGTTATATTGTATTTTTTTTCCAATTCTCTTGCTGCAGCATATAACGGTCTTACACTCGGAGAATCGTTTTTAGTCGAATCCATTTGTATTTTAATGGAAATAAATTGCTCATTCATGGCTTCTCCTACCATGTTTAATGGGTAAACCTCCATATCCATTACCTTACATGGCCCACACCAGGTGGCATAACAATCCACAAAAATGTATTTGTTTTCAGCTTTTGCCTTTGCTTTGATTTGTTCCCAGTTCAATCCTTGCACAAAATTCACACCTTTTCCTTTAGCAGCCTCCCTGGCAGCCGATTCTGGATCTAGTTTTTCATAGCTCGCTTCTGCAGTATAATCCTGAATTCCGGCTTTAACCTCATCGGTCGAATCATATACCCTCAAAAGCGTCAAGCCCCCTTCCTTATCCAGGGTGTAGGTTTCGTCATCTGTACCGAGCAGCTCTTTAGGATAGTTATTGGAAAATACTTTTGTATGTTTCAACCAGGAACCATCCGCTTTCTTTTGAATAGTTACAAGTTTTTTCTTTCCACTGTGGGTCTTACTTTCATTGATACTGTTAAAGCTTAACAGCTGACTGATGACGCTATCTCTGTCACCAAGGTTACTGGTCAGTTTAAATTCAACCCCATCCGGAGTTTGGTTGATCACCATCTGCTTTGGTAGGGCGTTGACGTATTCAGAGCCCTTAATCGTCTTTAAGTTTTTTAAGCGCCAGGTTCCTGTTAAATCTTGCGCAAAGCTGCTTCCCCCAAAACAAAGCAGGCATAGCAATAGCATGATCAATTTTGTGAATTGCGTTTTCATTTGTATGTTTTTAGTTTGTGTTTAAAAATTATTCAATAGAACACCAGTCCGTCCTTTCGACCGCAGGGAGAAATCTCTTGTTCAAGCATAGTTCAAGAAATCTCTCATCGCTGCGCTTCCTTCGAGATGACTAGCGCGTTATAGCATGGCACCCTCAATACCCAGGGTTTTGCGTTAAATTCCTGTCCCTTTGAAGATCTCTGAACGGCAGCGGGTAGAGCTGATCTGTACTTTGCCATGTTCCTCCTTTTGTTGGGGTAACCACACTCATTACGGCATCTACCTTACCGGTACGTTTCAAGTCAAACCATCGGTGTCCCCATTCAGTAAAAAGTTCCACTTGCCTTTCATGCATGACAGCGGTCAGTAAGGAATTCTGGTCATTGGCCGTTAAGGTGGCATCAGCCAGACCTGCCCTTCTTCTGATGACAAACAGATCTTCTCTTGCGCCGTTAACATTTTCCAATTTTGCTCTTGCTTCTGCCCTGATCAGATATTGCTCTCCTAACCGAAGCATCATGATATATTCAGCGCCTTGCGTAGAACCGTAACTCAATTTGTATTTAAAGGGGTAATAATAAGTAGTCCCTGAAATCACGGTTTTGTCAACCCAGTTTCCAGGAACAGCCCTGGAATCCCCCGGTTCAAACGCATTTAACATAAAGCTACTTAAGTATACGGGGTTATATTCGGATAGTCCAAAACTACTCAGGATAAAAAAGCCTCCGTCACCGGTATTCATACCAGTATACACAGTCTGGAGCTGCCAAATGGCTTCCCGGCTATCTTTCTTAAATACATCGTTTAAGGGCTCCAAACCAAATAAACCGTTGTTACTTATTAATTTTGAAGAGGTTAGTTCTGCGTTACTCCATTCCTCATTGTATAGGTAAACCCTAGCCAGTAAAGCTGAAGCAGCCCAGCTGGTGGGCCGTACCCTTTCCGGAGCAGATGAATATTTCTTTAGTCCCCCATTTAAATATTCAGGGCTTAGTAAGGCCTCCGCTTCTTTCAGATCCTTAATAATCTGTTCATAAACCTGTTTTTTGGGAGTCCTGCTCAATTGGATATTTACCTTAACAACAGTTGAAGTAGGCATTGGGATATCGCCATATAGATTTGCTAAATTTAAAAAATAGGACGCCCTCATAAACTTCGCTTCTCCCAGCAATTGATTTTTTACAGCAGCACTCAAACCATCAGAATTACTCACCCCTTCTATAATGGTATTGCAGGCATATATCTCTGTATACGGCCAATATTCATCCCCTGCTGAAGCGCCCTGATGAGAAAATAAATCATTGGTAAAGTAGCCGATCTGTTTAGCATCGGAAACTCCCTCCCACAACTTCAATTCATCTGATGAAAGGCCGGTAAATCTACTGATTCCCGTAAAATTTGTAAAAGCAAGGTCGTTGTTGCTTAAACTAGCAAAATGCCCTGTCATTACAGCTATAGCGGTATTATCCTCCTTAAAAGCACTAAGTGTGGTCAGGTCTGTGACAGGAGGATCGATGTCCACAAACTTCTTACATCCTAAACTAGATATATAAAATATGATGGATAAAATCATAAAATATTTACTGCATATTTTGGTGATAGTTAACATAATCTTAAATTTTATAGTGAAGCCTGGATTCCTAAAGTAATGATTCGAAGTTGTGGTAAAGTAGTTGAACTTTGCGTTTCCGGATCCAAGCCTTTATACCTGGTGAGTGTAAATAGATTTTGTACGTGTGTATAAATTCTGAGGGATTGAAGTGACATCCTTTTTATCCATTCTTTCGGTAATTGGTACGATAAGGACACATTCTTAAGCCTAATAAATGAAGCATCAACGTATGACCGATTGCTACTCAAAATGAGACTATAAATACTACTTAGCGTTGTTTTCTGCGTAAACCTCTGGTTTTCTGCAATATCGCCTGGATTTTGCCAACGATTTAATACAGAGATGGGCTGATTCCCTACACCTGAATTAAATCTTCCGGGAAGATTGGAAGGAAAATTTGCACCTAATTTTTTAACAAATTGAAATAAAAAATCAAACTGCACACCTCTATATATCAATGAATTATAAACACCACCATGATATTCGGTTTGGATGTCGATAGGTATTCGTTCAAAAGGTTCAGATGCATTAGATGTTGGACCATTTCTACCCGCAATCTGAAAAACCCCTGTCATTGGATCTATTCCAACATAGGGATTACGTTTTAGTATGTTAAAAGGTTCCCCAACTATCAGGTTACTAACATAAGTTGAAGTTTCGATTCCTGGAAATGAGAGTAATTTATTGTCAGGAAATGTTAAATTAATACCGCTGGTCCAGGATAGGGCAGCATTTTTTAAATTAACGGTTTTAAGGTTAAAATCAATAGCCCTATTTTGCAAAGTAGCAGGGAAATTATAATTTATATAGGTATAACCAGCTATTAATGGTAAATCATAATCTAACAATTGATTGGAACATCTGTTGCGCGAATAATTGGCAGTTAATAAAATTCTATCTTTTAAAAAACCAAGATCAACCCCCAATTGCAATTTCCGCGTCTCCTCCCATTCAAGATGTTCATTCAATAAACCTCCCATGATATAACCGGCGATACCCTGATAAGGAACATTAACACTAATAGCATTCAATCTTGGAACAAAGCTATAATCTCCGATTTGATCACTCCCGGTTGTACCGTAGTTTCCCCTGACCTTACCGAAACTTAGAAATGACAGATTGTCTTTGATAAATTTCTCCTCGCTTAAAATCCAGGCTACACCAGCAGAGCCAAAATTATGAAACTTAGTATAGGGGCCAAAACGACTGCTGCCGTCTCTTCTAACGGTCAGGTTAATGACATATTTATTCTTAAAATTGTAATTCAACCTGCCGAAAACGCCAACATATTTGTAAACAGAAACCACAGAGGCCCCGGCCACTATTGTAGCCGCTGATTTTATATCCTCTAACGAAGCATCATTCGTATAACCTGAACCAGCTAAATTAATACCATTACTAGACCTTTGCTGAGCTGTACCGCCTATTAATAAATTAAATCGATGATCTTTAAAATCAGCATCATAATTCAATTGGGGCTCAATGATCCAGGAATCAATATTATTATTTGAGTACTTAGCGGTACGTAATTCATTCGGATTTGACGTTACTCTATATTCTGGTGGATATATAGACAAAGGGCCGCCGCTAAATTCATCATTTTGATTTTTGGTATATCCAAAATTAGTTTTTATCTCTAAACCATTTAAGATCTTATACTTTAAAGCAAGTCCTGAGACCAAGTTGGTCGTTTTGGCTTTATACTCTGCCCCTAGCTGAGCCAATGGGTTTGCAATTAAACTCGATATGCCTGCTAAAGTAGGAGCCCAGTTCAGACTACCATCAGAATTAAGAAGTTCAGGAGCATTTGGTGATAACTTTACTCCATAATAGGTAAAATCAACCCCGGGTAACCTGTTCACATCCCCCATATAACTTCCTGAAAACTGAAGGCTAAACTTTTGATCGCTCGAAGTATTGCTTAAAGAAAAGCTAAGGTTACTTGATTTGTTGGCATTTTCTCCGGGGAAAACAGTCGTCATACGATTATAGGTTCCTGATATTCTAAATTGGGTATTCACATTGCCCCCGGATATGGTTAATGCAATATTATTATATTGGGCGGTACCGCCGATCAGTTCCTTTTGCCAATCGGTATACCTGTTGGTATCCCAATGTCCATTCACGTCATAATCCGTATTATTTGGATTGGTAATTATTGATGGGATGGGAAGACCGTCATTTTTAAAGGCCTCCCTTCTCATTTCCAGGTATTGTTCTGTATTCAGTACTTTTAAAAATTTACCTACTTGTCCCCAACCATTTTGAATGTTCAGATCGAATTGTGTTGTCCCTGCCTTACCTTTTTTAGTTGTGATCAATATTGCCCCATTCGCCGCCCTTGATCCGTAAATGGCAGTAGCATCCGCATCTCTTAAAATATCTATACTTTCTATATCTCCCGGGTTAATGTAATTTAACGGATTACCAGATCCTCCCCTGCTATCACCCGAATTCCCTAACATTAAACTTCCTACACTAGCTGTGCTTAGTGTCTGAGAAGCATAAGGTACACCGTCAATCACAATGAATGGATCGTTTCCGTTTAAAATACTATTTGAGCCTCCGAGGCGTATAGTAACACCTGCACCATTTAAACCATTTGTGGGTGTAATCTCTAAATTCGGAACCAACCCTTGAAGGGCAAGTAAAGGGTTTTTCACCAGTTGTCTTTCTAAGACGTCAGCTTTAATAGAAACCACACTACCTACACTGTTACGTTGTGTCTGTGTACCATAAGCAATCACCTGCACCTGATCTAATGGATTATCCGAAAGCTTCATCGCAATAGTGCCCATCGCCTGTTTAGCTGGCAATTCCTGGGTTACATAACCGGTATACGAAATCATCACCATAGCCCCCTCTTCCACATGCTCCAACATAAACCGGCCTTTAATATCGGTAATCGCGGTTTTCGCGCCTTTAGCTTTCACCGTCGCCCCCGGCAGCGGTATACCCTTCTCATCCAGCACAGTACCGGTAATGTCAATAGCAGCCCAGCGATCAGCCAGGCGCTCCAGAAAGGTAGGAGCTTTTCGGGTAATAAAAATAGTGTTGTCCTTTACCTGGTAATTTAAAGGTTGTCCTTCAAAAAGTTGCCCCAGTGCATCATTTATAGGGATATTGGATAAATTTATATTTACTTTCTTAGCCTGGTTCAGTACTTCGCTACCGTAAAGTACATCAAAACCAGTCTGAAGCTTTATTTTTTTTAATACTTGTTCTAGCGAGGCGTTTTTTTCAGACAGAGAGATTCTTTGCGCAAATGAACTTGCGCTAACCTGCATCAGGCAGGTAAAAAGCATAATTATGATCAGTTTCATAATTAAAAGTATTTTAGGCGGCAGGCCAAAATAGCGTAGCACACCAGGTTTCAAAGGATAATTTTTCATATCTTTGATAAGGTTTGAGTTGATAGTAAAACGGTTCGCAAAAATTGTTTTGTCCCCTTGGGGACTGGTTGACTCAAACTACTGCCGGATAGTGTTAGAAGCATTATTCGGCTTTGTTTTTATTGGCCACCCTCTTGTTATAAGCTTATTCTTTCTTTTGTAAGTATCTGTTCATTGGTTCTTGTTGGTTAGGTTTTTAATTAGTTGATATGTAATAGGGTTGGTTAAGCCCTGATGATCCATTATTTAGTTACGTACACTTTATGCCCCTCTATTTTAAAACGTACTTCTTTTGTGTTTTCCAGCATTTCCAATAGTTTAGACACTTTCTCAAACCTGGATATACTTCCCGTTAACTTTACTTCCTGTAGTGGCTCCTGAAAAACTACATCTACATTGTACCATCGTGCTACCTTGCGCATAATGCTACTCATCTCTTCACGTTCAAAGCTAAACTTGCCGTTCTTCCAGCTTATGGCTTCGGCAGCGTCTACTTCCTTTACAGCTATCCCCTGGCTACCCGTGACAAGGGATTGTTGGTTAGGTTTTAATATTACTGTTCCCTCATCGCTACGCTTCCCACTAAGTAAGGATACTTTCACACTCCCTTCTAACAAAGTGGTTTTAGTGCTGCCTTCATCTTTATAGGCATTAATGTTAAAATGTGTACCCAGTACCTCTACTTCTTGTTGATCTGCTACTACTATAAAAGGTTTCTCCTTATTTTTAGCCACCTCAAAATACACCTCTCCATTTATTATCAAAATTTTGCGTTCCTTACCAATAAATTGTGACGGGAAAGAAATTTTTGTGTCGGCGTTAAGCCAAGCTCGGCTGCCATCGGGTAAAGTGATTTGGTAGGTGCCGCCACGTGGGGTGCTTAAACTCGTCATCTCGACAGAGCGAAGCGACGAGAGATCTCTCCCTTCGGTCGAGATGACGGTGTTATCATTGTAGGTTAGTTTATTCACACCAACAATTACCCCGGTTTTAACATCGCTTAGGACTATGGTTTTACCATTGGCAAGGGTAAGGGTGGCGGTGTTTTTACCCGGGGCAATGTCGTTTGTATAGTTTGTAGCTCCTGAACCAGGTTCAGGTTTACCTGGCGCTTTAAAAAAGAACACCCCAAACACAATGGCTGCTACCGCAGCGGCGGCCAATGCTATACGAGGCCACAAGCGTCTCTGCTTTACTGGTTGGATACCTATACTTTCTTTAATTCTTTGTTTCAGCCGGCTTTCTAATATTTGCTCATAATCGGCTTGGTTTACATCAACGTTTACTGTGGCATCATCATGCGAATGGTACCATTTGTTAATCATATCCTTTTCTGCTTCGCTGGCAGTACCATTGAAGTAGCGATTTATAGCCCTTAAAAATTGATCTGAAAACTGCATTTTTTTCTGTCCCTTTTATAGTAAGTGTATTCAAACAGGGCCAGCACCTATCTGATATTAAAAAAAAGTTAAAATAGTATTAAATGAATGTTTTTTACATTCTTACGCAGGATGTTCAGAGCTTTGTTCATTTGGTTTTCTACAGTACTGGTCGAAACATTCATCTTTTCCGCTATCTCTTTAACAGAAAGTTGCTCTTCTCTGCTATACTTAAATACCAGCCTGCACTTTTCGGGTAACATTTCAACTTCAGTATTTACCATTTCCAATAAGCGCTTGTAATGCAATCTGTCCTCTATATCTTCCTGGTCTATCACCAATTCCGCATTATCCATTGCATGCTCATCATGTGAAAACTTTTGCGCACGTTTAATTACATGAAATACCATATATTTTGTGGCCCGGGCCAGGTAAGCGTTCAAGTGTTCCACCTCAGCAGTTGCCCTGTTCTTCCAGATACTTACCAGCACATCATGTACAATATCTTCAGCAGATTGGGTATCCCGTAAGCGATTATAGGCCAGCGCATACAACACCCTCCAGTAACGATTATAAACTTCAGTAAAAGCATACTCATCCCCACTCTTTAACAAAGCAGTTAGTTCCTGATCGGTATATGTGCTGTAAGCACTCATTTTCCGTATGGTTTAATTCCCCTATTAAATTTAATGATTATTCTGCAATTCTATACATTTTCAACGGAATAAACCAAATGGTGTACTTTTGACACTCAGTAACTTACCAGCAAAAACAGGCTTTGAGTAATGTTCAAAGCCTGTTTTTAAAAGAAAATAAATTTCATCCGGCAATGACTAATGCAGGCTTATGTAATTTTTAATATAAACGCTTTCTTCTTCATAAAAGAAACATAGAATATTATCGCTGATCTTGAAAATATGAACCAATATTGCCAAACGTTAAAGTAAAAATATGACCAACTTAACGAGTAGAAGATTATGAGTCTTCTAGCCTAACCGCCCTATTATGAGGCAAAATGTGCTTTTCTGACTTACAGAAGCAATTTACGAACTATTTTTGAAACCACAAAATTTTGCTCCGTTACGTATTTGTTACGGTTTCATTGCGTAAAGTAAACTATACCGCATTGATCTCTTCTCGCCAAAACTAAATGCCCACTTATTTTCATCCGGATTCCCGTAAAAACTTATTTGAAAATTAAGATTATATTAGGCCCTAATGAATGATCTCTTAAAGCCAACTATAAATTGATGAGGAATATTCTACTTAATTTTTTGAAATTCGAAAATCAGGATTTCGGCACTACTGTATTTAGAAAAGAGGCAGAAGCTGGAGTTTTTAAGGACGGATTTAGTTATTATGATTTCGAGGTTGATGGAAGAAATGTTAAATATGAAATTTCTGATACAGCATTGGAAGGTTATACCTCTTTTACACTACCGTCGTATCTGAACGTTGGATTGGTTTCTAAAAAACTCTACGAAAAAATAATAGATGCCTCGAATCAGGTTAACGGTAGGTTTATATTACATCCGGAAAAAGAATATAATCGCCGCATCCATTTTGAAATAGAACCACACCCAAAAGGCAGAAAGTGCGTTTGGGTGGAGCCTTATTTTCTAAAGAGCAAACAGGTATGGGGTCTATTAATTGGATTCCAATTTATTGTAAGCCAAAATGTATTAAGTGGCGGATATAAAGTTGATAGAGATATTCAAATTGCAAGCGGCTCCTTAAATGCTCGTGGGTTAAGCAATCTGGATTTTTATCTCTTTAAGTATAATCATATAACGACTTTCATAAAAAACATTTTACCAGGCATAAATTTAAATTTAAATAATGCGATCAATAGTTCCCTATTTCCAGTTGAATCATACCTGTTAGATGCTAAACAATACATGTTTAAGGACAACAGGATTGATAATAGTTCATATTTTGGCTTATCTAAATACGCTCCTTTACAACCTGTATCAAAAGAAACCACATTTTATTTTATATATCGAAAATCAGATCGTGGCATAGCTGTGAATTTACTAAAGGGCCTAAGAGGTGAATCACATCCAAATACTTTTAGCGGAATTCAAAAATTCTTCAAAATACCTTTTACCAATGACCATATAAAAGGATTCGCCTTAGACGATTATAACGAGCCTAATATTTCAAAAGTAGTTGAGGATATAAAGGCTGAAGTAAATAACGTTTTACCTGTAATAATAACAAATTCTAAAAAGGAAGAAAGTGATGATAAATTATATTTTTCTCTAAAACATCGTTTCACAAATGAGGGCATACCTTGTCAGGTTGTAACCAAGGATTTGATTATCAATGATAATGCGCTAAAGTTTTCATTGGGAAATATCGCATTGCAAATGTTTGCTAAAGCTGGCGGCATTCCCTGGAAAATGAAACCAGCTACTACTGAATATCTTATTATTGGAATTGGTCAATCATATAATATTGAGATTACAGAGGACGGAAATAAGGTTGAGAAAAACATTACGTACTCCGTGCTAACTGATTCTAGTGGCATATTTAAGGATCTACAGGTTCTGAGTGAAGGGGTAGCTACGGATGATTCTTATTATACGCAACTTGTAAACAATATTGCTGGTATTATAAATAATGGTAAGTATAAAAAGATAGCAGTTCATACGCCTTTCAGATTAAGTAAAGATAAGGTATTAGATAAGGTTGTTAAACTGATCGACCACAATATAGAGTTATCAGTTTTGGTGATTAACGATAAAACAGATTTTTTTGGATTTGATGCATCAAACAATGGATTGGTGCCCTTTGAGAGCACATTTCTTAAGTTGTCTAGCCAAGAATACCTTGTGTGGTTTGAGGGTATTCAGCCATCCAATCCTAAAATCACCAAGAGGTTTGGCAACCCTCTTTCAATAAAATTCTGGTACACAAATAACCCCCAATTCTTTCAAGATATTGACTATAAAGAGTCCTTGCTTCAAGACTGTATCAATTTATCCGGTGCGAATTGGCGTGGATTTAAGGCAAAACAGTTGCCCGTGTCTGTCTTTTATTGCCAACGAATTTCTGAATTTATCGGTAAGTTCAGACAATATGAATTAAGCCACATCGATATAAACAATTTAAAACCTTGGTTCTTGTAATATGAATAAGCAATTCGGAGAGGACAAAATTATAATCCTATTGGGTGCCGGGGCGAGCTGTGACGCAGGTATGCGTAATTCTACCCAAATGATAACAGACATTGAATCCCTATTGAAAGGAGAATGGTCAAGTTTTAAAGATTTATACAACTATATACAAAGTTCCCACTATCATTTGGAGAGAATCAAAGGTGTCGATTCAAAATCGATAATGTTCAATATAGAGAATTTAGTAGGATTGCTAAATGTTATCATCAATATCTCGGAAAAAAAAGTTGATGTTTACCCTTTTATTGGCAGTTGGGAAAAGGAATTACTTGTTGTAGCGGGTCACAAACTTGAATTGGCAGTGAAATTTAAAGAGGAAATTTTAAGTAAGTTAAAGAATACATGGCTTAGCCCCGATGACTTTAAAAGAAAAAGCGCTTATTATAAGAAGTTAAAAGAAACAGGATATACTATGCCATTGCGTATCTTCTCATTAAATTATGATATGTGTGTTGAAGAAAATCTCGGAATGGAAAATATTGAACGGGGTTTTGGAGAGGATAAAATTTGGGACTATCGAAGATATGAGCCTTCTCAAGAGCAAGAGATAAGCTATTTCCTTTATAAATTACATGGCTCTTTGGATTGGAAAAGAAACACTCAAAACAGGCTGACCTATTCGGATTCTATTTCTTCAATAAATCCTTTAAATATGGAAATCATTTTTGGTGTGCAAAACAAACTACAATCGTATGATCCATATTTATTCTATTTCTATGCATTTCGTGAGGCGTGCATAAGGTCTGAACTTATTGTTATAAGTGGTTATGGATTTTATGATCAGCATATCAATGATAATTTATCAAGCGCAATCGAACTTGATCCTAACAAGAGGATTTTAGTTAACGTTTACGAATGTGACAGTTTTGATCAGGACTCTTATATAAAGAATTTAAGTGCCTTGCTAAAAATAAATTCTGAGAACATAACTGTTCAAAATTGCTCTGCCCAAGAGTTTTTCAATAATTGTTTAAATCTGGAATATTTTTCGTCATTGTTTCCAGATGATGATAATGAGAATGTCTTACCCTAAATTATTGAGAAAAATATTCTTCGTCTGGCAAAATTGACCAAGTTAATGATCTTGCAGGTTTTGCCGGACGCGCTTCCCTTGCTGACCTGGCAGGTCTGGCGGTTCTTGCACTTCTTGCTGGTCTTGCTGCCCTGGCAGGTCGCGCTGGACCACCTGTAGAATTTTCAGTAAAGAACTTGGGCCTCCCATTTCTGTCATAAAACCAGTCGTTATAAATCCATCCCAAATATCTACCATTATAAGCATAAACATTATCGTCGCTTAACCATGCAACAGGCTTTCCGTTATAAAGGTAAATTGAACCATTATCATCGCTGATATATGCAATCGCCCTTCCTTGTTGATTATATAAAGTTGTCATAGTTTAATAAAGATAATAGATTTATTTGACAGGTACTCCTCATATTACTCCCTTAAAAAGCCTAATTTTCAATAATTGCATCTTTAAAAAGATGCTTTTGTTCGGAATCAACCGAAAAGAACATTACACCAGAAAAGGCAGTACCATTTGGTTGCTTCGTTCAAAGACACTAAGCAGACATTTAACCGCTGACTAAATGAATCTAAGCCTATTGTGATCTAATGGTATGCGGATGTTAATAATTCTTTGAGAAGACCTGCGACTGCTTTCGTATTTTTACATTATGGATATTAATATTACTCTGTTAGAAGCCTATTGCTTAAAAAACGGCATGTCGATAACAACATCAATTGATATTGATAATAAGGAACCCTATTTAAAAATTATAAAGGGCACTGACGCACACGGAAGTAGAGTGGAGTATTTACAATTTTCAACAATTAAAGAAATCTTAGAGATTAATAACATGATAAATGAGGGCGGAATGGTCCTTAAGGAAAGAGATGCAACCCAAGAATCGATGCGCTTGCGCCCGGTAGGCGAAAGGGACAAAGACAAAAATATCGAAAAACTTATCTACAATACTTTATCTAAGTATATAATCCAGATGCTCAATGCAGCAACAGGACAAATCTATTTCCCGGAAATAATTCCGTTAGAAAATCATAGATCGGTTTATTTTAGGTTTGATTAACCTCGGATATTGGCCAGCAATTAAGTCATGTAATTAATTAATATAATTTTCTAATACGAGGGTCCTGCTTCATTGTTAATCGTCTTTCGTTTTTGAAACCGAGGCCCGTGCTGTAAAGTTTATCAAAAATTATGTCGTCGCTTGCAGGAAATCTATAAGTACCCTTATTCAGTTGAAACCTTTTATTTGTTAAAAAATGTCCCATTACACGGCCTTCATCATTTACAACAAGATTGCCATGTAGCTGTGACCTGAGTTTCAAAAATCGATTAAAATCAATTAAAGAGAAATTCATTTTTTTCATTGCCAAAAGAAAAATATCTAAGTCATCAACACACACGGACCAAGGATATTCCTCATCTTCATCAAATAAATCTAACATAAGCCATAAGTCGTTTTGAGCATGCCCAAACTTATTATATGTTATTATTATTGAAAAAATATTTATATATATACCCGGATCAATCGAATGTAAAACCTTCTTTTTTTCATCGGTAATATCAAAGACTTGTTTTTCCAGGAATTTTTCCTTCACGGAAAACGCCTGTTCATAGCCGTAGTCGATTGTTTCCTTAAAATCAGACCATATTTTATCGTAGGCTTTATCTGGATCAAACATTGGTTCCCGAACGTTTCCAGCTTTGGCCTCAATAATCAAGGCAGTATCTTTTGATAAAACTAGGAGATCACGTTCGTTGCCGTCCAGATAGTATGACGAAAATATCATAGCTTTTTGATCTTTTTTATAAAAATCAGTAAACACTTCGGTCACCTTCTTCTCCAAGTATTTATCTTTTGCGCTTGTTAATCTATTGGGTTTTTTAATTATTTCCGAACATTTCTGCTGTAAGAACGAAAATATGGCACTAAGTAAAAGCCTATAATCTACTATTAAATAGCCGCCATTATTTAATTCGTAAATGGGTTTTTTGAGAATTTGGTTTGGCTGGCTAAAAAATTGGAATGATTCCATTTCTGTTCTCCTGACTGTAAAATTCGCAAGTAAAGCTTCTGACAGAACTTCTGAAAAATCTTTCAAATCCCCTTTATAAAATATATTAACACTGGATGGATTACTTTGATATTCAAAAATTGAAGTGTCAAAAGGCGCGGCTTCCATCATAGCCTCTTGAAAGGATTTGCCATTTTTCAAGGCATCGGAGACATTTTGTTTGAACTCCTCTACACTCGGTTCCTTTCTTTGAGGTTTTTTCATAAAAGCATTGTCTTCCTTTTCTTGACGCAAATTATCCAGACAGTCATATAAAGACAGGAAATCTACGGCATCCCATCCAAAATTTACCTTCAGTTCAGAGTTGAAGTTTTTAAATATCTCTGATATTTTCTCAATTAATTGCTCTTCAAAATGAAGGGGCCCTTGATGAAAGAAAGCGTTATACGTTGATACACCTATCAGTCTTCGCCGCAAAACTTCATCCTCACTTAGATCATTAAACAAGTCATCTGCAAATGGCTTCAACTCGCCGTATTCATTCTGATGAATAATTTCCATTTTCTTTAGTAATTCTACCAAATGAACCCAGTCTGAACCTTCAAAAAAAACTTCTTTGTATTCTTTTATAACTGGAGATGTCAAATTTAAATTGAGCAGATAAAGTAACTGCCGTAAAGGAGAAACTAACTCTTTAATAACTGACTGATTCCAGGGATGTGTCAATCCATGAATGATCGATACAATTCGGCTGGCAAATAAATCTGGATCATATTGGCCAATCTCCGCCTTTAGTTCTTTTGCAATACTTTCTAAGTTTTCCATGCTGCGATCAATTCTTATTTTACAAAACTTTATTTACCGTCATTCTTCAATTTCTTTAATAAAAGATAGACAAAGCAATGCATGAATCAGCCGGTCGGCTGTTTGATAGTTAAATTCCTCAAAATTAGTCATGCCATGACAAACATTATTTCTCAAATTCCAACCACGTTGGTCGGTAAATAAAATTTTATAATAGTTAACAAGTTCGGGATCGAGTGCTTCTGAGATAATGGGATCACGCAAAATATCATCGAATGTTCGTACATGGAATCCCCCGCTCCTTGATTCTTTTAAAACATTACCTCCGGCCAATTCTACAACATTTCTGATTGCTTCTTCAATTTGTGGAACAATCAAATGCACTGCGACTAAAAAGTCACCTGCAAAGTAGGCATCCAATCCCTTCTCAATAATTTTGATTCTATTACCGTAGATAACAGGACATTCTTTTAACATTAAAAGAATGTCGCTACTATTGAGGCCGTATTTGTCGATAAGATTATCTATAAGAATATTTAAAGTAATTGCTTGAATTACCATATCGTTAGATATTTCCCGCAAAAGATGGCTTTCAAAATCTTCGGCTAACGGTGGGATTGTTGTGATAACCCGGCCCTTATTGTCAACTAACTGTTGCGTAAAAAGATATGAAATCGGTGCTTTACGGGATTTGTCTTGCAATTGTTTAGTCGCAGTTTCAGTAACTGGGATGTAGGTAATTAACAATCTGTATAGTGATTCCTCCAGACTACCTGAAGTCATACCATCGAGATATTCTTTTAGTTTTTCATTCGGTATTGTTATCTCAGCGCCCACACGCTTCATCTCTGCTGGTACTTTTGTACTGTGGTCTCGTACCTTCAAAAGCATATCTGCTGCTTCCTCCTTCATGTTGTATTTCATGTACAACTTGTAGATTTCTTCTGCGTTGCCGGCGACTTGGGCTACCGAGCTATCTTTGTTTGCCAATATCGATGATAAAGCAAACTTGGATATTACTCTTTTAACGGCAGTTTTGTCCGATTTTTTTCTGTAGTAGTCACCCAACCTTGTAGCTGAATTTTGCGCAGCCCAGATATAATGAATTAAATCTGGTTGATCGAAAGACAACAACCGATGAAGTTTCGCCTCCAGTTCATCAATGATAGATTTTTCTTCTGAAACCGTAAGGCCAACTTGTTTATTAAACACAAGCATATCGAACGCATGTCCCCAAATACCAGGTAAATTATCAACCGAAACAGTATCCTCAAATGCAATGATAGTGTTCTTGCATTCGCTTATAAGAACTTTGTCCTTTAAAAGGATAGCTATTGATAGAGCTCTTTTTAGCTTAGTAAAAACATATACCTCAACTTTGTAATATCTCTCATTTGCTATGCGATTTAAGGCATTTATATATATTCTTGCAACAGTGGCTAAGGGCTTTTTTTCAGTAACATATTTTGTAAAATCCCAAACTAATCCGCTGCCGTAAGCGATAATTGTCTGCAAGTGCAAGGAAATGGATGTTATTTCTTTATCGGGAAATAGGCCTCCTGTGATATTATATAAAAGCAGCAAAAATAATAGTATTAGGTAATAAAAACGCGCCTTATTGTCAGGCTGATTAAAATAATAGCCAAGCTGTATTCCGAACATAATTAGTTCCAAAAGAACAAATAGCAACGTTACGACGTGCATTTCCGTACCGAATACTAGCATAGCTTCGGTTAATTTGCATTAACGGTTTTTAAGAAAAACAGTCTGTAGCTTAGATCAAGTTGCTCGTAAACTTGGAAACCATTTTTCTCATACCACGGTAAATTACTTAGTGTAGATGTTTCCAATAATATCGGCCTTCCTATGGCCGTAGCATAATCCTTTACCTCAGCCAAAAGTTTAGTACCTATACGTTTTCGCTGATAATTTCGGTCGACTCCAATAAACCACAAATAGTAATTTGATAGGTTCAGTTGCTTTCTTTTAATTTTCGATTCTCTTTTCAGCGCCTTGAAAATTCCGCGTATTCCTATTGAAGTAAGAATCAGTTTTGCATCTAGCCACATCGTTTTGAGAGTTGTTTTTCGTCGCTCAGGATAGATAGCTAAAGCGCAAGCCTTTTCATCATCGGAAATCCATACATCACCGAACATCATACACACCTCAAAGGAATATTCCATTAGCGCAGCTATACGTTGCTTCCAGTTTGTATCTTGCTTTACGACATAGTTGACGCTTAGGTTGGTATCGAAGGATTCGGTAAGGATATTCAATATTCTAGCTTTATGTTGAGGTTCAGCACGTTTCATAAAATAAATTTTTTTAATGTTTTAGCATCATAATCAAGCTTGAGGGCCAATTAGGTTTTGATGGCTGTAAAATAGATCCAGGCTACAAACAATATTTGCAACGGAATTCTGAACCATAAATATTTCAATCCGGGCCCTGGTATTTCCGGATTTTGATAATTAATATGATGTATAGATGCGTTTACATTAGCTGGTAAAATGAGCACAAAGAAGGCAATTAGGAACCATCCGGCAGCTTTATAATAAGTAGGTGCTAATAAAGCAAATCCTGCAAGAATTTCAAAAATACCTGTTGCAATGACAATGTGAGGTTTGAATGGTATACGTTCCGGAACCATGTTTTCCATTCCCTTTTTTAGTACAAAATGCCCGATGGAAGTAAATAGTAGCATCGCGCACATACTAATCCTTCCAGCGTATTTATAGTCAATGTCTTTGTCGAAAATCAAAAAATAAAGGATTGAAAATAAAAACGTTCCTAAGAGAAGAAGTAAAGGTTTCATTTTACAGTAATCAATGAATGTATGCCTTATTATTTGCTAGTGGATTTTGATTTTCCATTGCTGTTCTCAGTTGTTCTCGCTAAAACTATTTGCTTAACCAACTCCGCTGAGGGTACTTTGTCAAGAGGTATTGAGAAGCTGGTTTTAGCAAGTTCATATTCCATTAGCCTATCTTTGAACTGATTCATAACCGCCTCACTCATTACATAAAATCCTGTATGTCTTTTGGCGGCGGCAATTCCTACTACCAATTTGCCATTTGTTCGGTAGGCGGGAGTAGAATAATTCAGTCCCTCTTCAAGTTCGGGGGAAGCAGATAGAACCAGTTCTCGTATTTTTTCTAAATGTCGCTGTTGATCTGGAGTTAAAGTCGCCAAATAGTCGTCAACGTTTTGAATGTTTTTCTTTTCATTTTTCATAATACAGGATAATTTAATGTCTAATTTGTTTGTTTATTCAGAAAAGGCTGTATCATAGCAAGTAGCCAATCGGTTCTGAATAATAGTCCCACATGCCCCGTTGAAGGAAGTACTGCCAGCTCAGAGTTCGGCAGGCCCTGCAAATCTCCAAACTGGCCACCGCCAAATAAGCGAAATAATTCAACTGCATGCTCTGGTTTTACCATATCAGCATCGCCAACAATAACCATAACTGGTGATTTTATAGCGCCTATTTTCTTTTGATCCCAGTCAAAATTTTGGCTGTACAACGTTTTTAATTTGTCAACTAGAACCGGCCAGTTTTTAGGATTAGGAGCTACACTATCGTATGCCAGTTTTACTGGCGATCCTTTAAAAACTTCAGGTGTAATCTGAGGCAGCATTGGCCAGTAGGCCGGTTGAATACCAGTTGCCTTGTATACTGGAGATAGCAATACCATTTTTCCAACCTGGTCTGGATGCCTCACAGCCAAGTTTAAAGCCACACCACTACCCATGCTATATCCTAAAATGTCTACTTTTTCCAGCTTAAGAAATTTAATAAATGCAGACACGTCCTCGGCCATTGCGCTGCAAGAAATGGGTCGATTTATGTCAGCAGTATGGCCATGACCCTGCATCTCGACTGCAATTACTTTGTAATGTTTTTTAAGTTCTGGAAGAATTCCGCCAAAAGTGGTAGCAGCGGTTGCATGTGATCCATGCAGCAATATCAATGGCTTTCCAGCTCCATGTATTTCATAATACATTTTTAGTCCATTTACCGGCGCATAACCCGTAATAGGATGCTCACTATTTTTTATCTGTGCCCAAACCGAAGGCGTGCACAAAGCAATCATTGTGGTTATGAGTATTAAATTTATTATCTTCATTGCTTCACGATTTTAGTTCTATTTTTTTAGATTATTTAATTGACTACGAAAAATAAATTGGTGAATTGTAAGACCATTATCATCGGGATCTTTGATAAAAGCGATTTTCCCAGAGCGTGTTTCCCGGATTTCAGACATATAAATTCCTTTCCTTTCCAATTCTTCCTTTTCCCGATATATGTCATCAGTTTCCAAAATTAGCCCTTGGAAACTACCAGCTACCAACTTGCTGTAGGGCCAATTTTTTAATAGTGCGATTGTGGTATACTGATCATTTAATCCTAACTGGATCCATTGATGACCTTCCCCCATATCTACTTCGATCACTATTTGAAATCCTAACTTTAAATAGAACTCCTTTGAAATATTTTGATTCGAAACAGGTAAGATGATATTTTCAATTGCTTTCATGATCCCAAAATTAACGGCTCCAACTTACAGGATAACTATGGTTTCACGACAATCATAGACGGGTATTACGCCTATACTTATTCACCGGCAAGGGCCGCTTTCAATGCCGCACACACATCATCCAGCGCAACCTTACCCTTATCTATAACCCCTGAAAGCTGATAGAAGCCGTGTACAACACCTTCATATTCTTTGTGCATCACAGGGACGCGTGCCTGCTGTAATTTCTCCATATATAGCCGACCTTCGTCTTTCAATGGATCAGCAGCAGCGGTAACGATCATCGTTGGCGGAAGAACGGAAAAATCTGACGCAAATATGGGAGAAACTGTTTCGTTGCCCCGGTCTATATCCGATGGCAGGAACCAGTTATAGAAATCTATTTGCTTTCGTGCAGACAGTATATAAGCTTTTTCGCCAAGTGCTTTCCATGAATCAGAACTCATGGTCAGATCCAAGTTGGGACAAAGCAACAGCTGAAAGGCAATAGGAATGATTTTTTCATCCCTTAATTTCATCGCTAAAAGCGCGCTCAACAAACCACCGGCGCTATCTCCACCTATAGCGATGTGTTTATGGTCAATATGGAGCGCAGCACAATTTTCATGTACCCACTTCACCGTATAATAAGCATCGCTAATGGCTGCCGGATACTTTCGTTCCGGAGCCAGGCTATAAGCAACAGCTATGACGATGATTCCGGCATGCTTACTAAAATAGCGTAGCTGTTGATCATGCGTATCCAGCCCACCGGATACATAACCACCACCGTGGAAGTAGATCAGTACCGGTAGCGGCTTTTTATCATTGGGGCGATAGATCCTGACAGGGATAGTACCAAAATCAGTATCCAGGTACTTGTCATGGATGGCATAAAGCGCCTCGACGACACCTGCCATCGGGATGATACGCCTGTAGCCGTCCCGTTCACCCTGCAACTTTTCAGCCTCGCTTTGAAAGGTAATTTTCCGCGCGTGCATCGCCGCTATGAGTTGTTGCGATTGTTCATCAAGTTCATCATATGTAGCCATTGGGATTAAATTTAAAAATTAAGCTTATTGCGGTATACAATGAGCGTGTCTGACCTGGTAATCTGTTGGGTCAATTTGTTGTTTCCTTTCCGGGCAATATAGGTAGCCGACAGGTGCGTATCACGTCGTTGGTTGATTGTACAGTTCCAGGTAAACCAGCCTTTGCCCTGAATGGTTAGCTGTGCGCCGTGCAACGCCTGAACCAGCTGTAAGGTGCCGTCAAACTGTACACTGACCCTGACCAGCAGATCATTGTTCCCGGCTGTATAGGCAGAGTCAATGGCCAACCGGAAGTTGGCCATTCCCGAACCAAAATCAATTTTTACAGGTACCCTGGGTGTCCATGCTTCGTATAATCTCACTCTACGGCCCGCGTAAAGGGGGATCAGCCCAACGGGATCGGCAGGTTCACCGTCAAATATGCCAAGCTCGTCAAATTTGACATACTGATCAAAATGACTGGTATGGATGCTATCCTGTAAAGCTCTTTTGTAGCGTTCAATAGTGGTACCTATGGCATGTATCTTTCTGAAACGGCCTTCCTTGGCCACAAAGCGTTGAAAGTATGTTTCGTGTACTGCTTTTTCTAACTGATGAAAAGGCGGCATTTCGCCTTCAACCGAGATCTTATCGGTAAAATATTCATTGACGGCAAAGTATACGCTGTCAGTATAGACAGGTGCAATAAAGTAACTTTCCTGCTCAGTGGTACGCTTTTGATCCTCCCGGCAGGAGGCCAGCATGATCATACTTAGGAAGAAAACAGTTATTCCTTTCATCTTATTTTGCGGCTATGGCTTCAATTTCCAGCAACCATTTTTCATCATAGATGCCGGTGATAACAATGGACATGGCCGGTTGATGATCACCCAGCACTTTATAGCGCACCTCATAGTTTTCCCTGCGGTATTTTCGGTCGGAAAGGTATATCGTGTACTTCACAATGTTCTTCAGGCCCATTTTGGCAGCTTTTAGTTGCGTTTCCACGTTTTTCCAGGCCAGTGCCGCCTGGTCACGAAAGTTATCGGGAATGTTTTCCTTTTCATCCTCCGGTACCTGCCCGCTGACAAAGACCAATTGTTTATAATTTTTAATACCGTAGGCTTGTGAAAATGCAGCCCCTGTGGGATTATAAGTCTTTCTTTCAATACTGCAACCGGCCAGACATAGGGGCACCAAAAGGAAAATAAGTGGACATGTTTTCATGTGATCAGATTTATAGATAGTCAATGAGTGGCTAAGGAAATCAGTTGCTTTCCACCACCTCTTTAAGCGATTGAAGCATGTTCTCCCAGTTCTTCTGCGATTCCTGCTGGCCCTTTTCCGATAGGTTTTTGTCCTGGGTCAATACCACTTTTGTTTGATCGTTTTCCGCCGAAAGACCAATAGTTACCGTGTGGTAGTTTTCTGGTTTATCTTCCAGACCAGACAAAGGGCTAAAGTGTGTATACTGCAATACTTTATTGGGTTCAATAGCGGTGATCTCGCCTTTGTCTTCGTATTTTTTTCCTTTCCATTCGCCCTGCCAGGTGATCTTACTGCCTTTTTTCCAATCGGATTGAACAGTTGTACCAAACATGTACTTTTTGATTAATGCAGGATCAATCAGCGCTTGCCAAACCTCTGCTGTTGAAGCGGCGATCAATACTTCAGCTTTTGCAATTAAATTTTGTGTTCCCATATTCTTATTTTTTAATAATAATCAATAATAATGTCATGGAGTGCAGTTCATCTTACTGTTGACAGAGAAACGATTATTTCCTTCAGCCCAAGTTATCAGGCATCCATAAGTTTAATCCATTCTTTTACGATGTGCTGGATGTTCACCTTGTTTTCTTTTATTTCTTTCATGGAATGAAGTTTCAAATAGGCTTTGCCTTTGGGTGCGGCTTCCAGTAAGCCAGTTTTATCTTTAATCAGTTCTCCCTTGTGAAAGATGAAAACAATTGTTCCGGGTACCCTTAAACTTAGCGTCGCCATTGGCTGCTTGTAATCAAAACTTGGACCGCCCCATTTTACGTCTTCTTCCAGGTCGTTACTTGCACCACGGATTATTGTTATGGCCTCGTCAATTTCGGCTTTCAACGGGTGGTTGAGTTTATTGATAAACTCGTCTATTTTGTTTGTTTTGCTCATGCTAATCTGGTTTTTGATTTGGTGAATATGGAAATGATGGCAGTGAAAGCTAAGCCTGTTAGGAACCCTGCAACGATACTTGTAATGATATAGCTTTTAATATTGAATTGTGCTTCAGCCTGCTCTCGGGTAAACATTCCTGATTTCACGGTATGCGCGATGACATTGGCAAAGTAGTCAGGTGTAATGATGTAAGAGGTAATAAGCTGATTGATAGGGCTGAGCAACACCACGAATAAGGTAAGTACCAATCCGCTCATGAAACTTTGCTTGTAAGTGATGTTTCCTGCGTAGTAGTTTTTCTTTTTGTCCCTGATGGCAAGCACGTAAATAAGAATAGCAGGTATCAGTACAAACATGCTGACCAACTGCTGTTGTTCCAGATGTTTATCGTGTAAGCCCGCCAATTTTTCCATTGTCATCCATAGCAGATACATTGCTGCAAAAATGAATACCCATTTGATTTCAATTTTATACTTTTCCATGTTATCGTTGTTTAAGTAGTTAGTCTTGATTAGGGATTTTTGTGGTGTCCATAAAGAATATTTCCCAAGTATACCCGTCCAGATCTTCCAGGTTACGCAGTTGCATGAAGCCATAATCTTTAATGGGTGTAGGTTCTGTGCCGCCTGCCTTTAGTCCGTTTTCTACAAACTCATTTAGCGTTTCTAAACTTCCCACTGATAAGGCGAACCAACTAGCCACGCTGTTTTTGGTATCGGAAATTGGCCTAATTATAAACGTCTTAAATTTTTCATGGCTCGAAATCATGACAAAAATAGTTTCGCTCCAAACCATACATTTTGTTTGTTCGTCAGAAAACTGTGGGTTGACGCTAAATCCAAGCTGGGTATAAAAATCCAGTGATTTTTCAACGTCTTTTACGGCTAAATTGATAAATACTTGTTTCATTGTTTTTGATTGATGTTGATTATGAATGCAAAGATGAGCACGTTAAAATGGAAAAACCTTTACAAATGTTGAGGGTTTAAAATTTATCTGCTATAACCAAAAATCCGGCTTAACTGTGTAGGAGTAATGCCCAGATAGGCGGCGATTTGATGCTTTTTCAGTCTTTTGACAAGCTCAGGATATTTCCGTAAAAAATCAGCATAGCGAATTTTTGCCGAATCGCTCCGCAGCGAAACCTCATAGGGTTCTTTGTCTATAATCCAATGCTGTTCCAGGTAACGAATATAAAATGCAGCAACATCGGGATAAGCTGAAACCAACTTTTTGAATGCCATAAAATCATATTCAAGAACGGTTGTTTCTTCCAGTGCTGTAATGTCAAACAAACTTTCCGACTGTTGCAACGTAGCCGGAATTGAGCCAGCGATCCTTCCTTCAGGAAAAAAATATTTTATGACCGTATCGCCATTATCATCAACGTAGTATTGTGATAAAAGTCCGTTCATTACAAACGCTACCTTTTTTGGTACCTGCCCAATTCTTATGAAGTTTTCACCTTTTTTATAGGTCTTTTCTTTGAGCAGGTTCCCCCAGGCAGATTCAGCTTCTTTTGAAAGCGCCGTGTACGTCCTTATTTTTTTGAAAAACTGATCGATCGCCATTTTATTTAATTAGTAATTCTGCTATGGTATTTGCTTCGGTATTCATTCGGCAGTAACCCGGTAAATAATTTGAAGGAGTGCCTGAAACTATTCTGATCGGAATACCCCACTTCCAGCATGATGTCATTAATCTTCTTTTCACCACTTTCCAATTGTTTTTTTGCTGCCTCAATTTTTACTCGTTGTATGTATTCGTTCAGCGTATTGGAAGTTGCCTTTTTAAACCTTCTTTCTAGACTACGGCGACCCATTGCCAGCATCTCTGCTAACTGATCTATTGTAATGCGCTGTTGGTAGTGTTCCTCGATGTATGTTTGGGCCTGTTTAACCTGAATATCGTTGTGTTCTTTTTGTCCCTGAAAAATTATAAATGGCAACTGTGCATTCCTGTCGATATCTACCTGGAAAAACTTAGCACAATACAAGGCAACTTCCCTGCCGGCGTATTTTTCAATCAGATATACTATGAGGTTTAGCATAGAAAATCCACCGGCGCTAGAGTATATTCCATCTTCATCCGTAATGATTTTTTCCTTTAAAAGCTTTATCTCGGGGTATTGATTGATGAAAAGCTCTGAAGCTTTCCAGTGCGTTGTACAGGTTTTACCGTCTAAAATCCCGGTCTTAGCTAGCAAAAAGGCACCAACACAGAGACATGCCACCTCAGCACCTTGTTTACGCATCTGCCTTACCCAGTTGATAAGCGGCACATTTGGATTATTGTTGAGTTCCAAATCGACATTGATCGCTGGAATAATTATAAGATCGGTTTGTTTTAAATAATTTATTGTAACATCCGGTCGAATTAAGACTTGACGCTCGTTCAGTTCAATATTTTTCTTTGCTCCTACAAGCTGCATTTGAAACACGGCCTCGTTCCCCTTACTGATGACATAATTATTGGCCTCTGCAATCATATTGCGGGCGATTTCAATACCGCCCAATACGCCCCCTGTTGGGATAAGTATGGATATATGTTTCATATTATCTGATTAGTTAAATGGCTAAACTTCGTTGCTTTCTATCCTTTAGAAAAAGCATCACGATCGCTGTAATAATTATACCGTTAATCACAGCGGCAATTGCGCTGGATATTATGAATCCCCACATTGCATACTGCTGGTTTGCCTCTTCTATTTTGACATTTCCGGTAGCGACTGCGTGTTTTGCCGCATTACTTAAATAATGCGGAGAAATAATTTTGAGGTTGATAACGCTGGTTGCAATGCTAAATAATCCGATAAATAAACTTAGTAAAAGACCACTAAAAAAAACCTGTTTATAGGTAAAAGTTCCACCATATTCTTTACGTTTAGCTTTCAAGGCCATTACATAAATTACAACAGCAGGCACTAGAATGAATGCACCAAAAACCGGCTGCCGGTCTATATGCTTATCGTGCAATCCGCCCAATTCTTCTACTAGTGTCCATAACAAAGTCATTACTGCAAAAGTGAAAGCCCACTTTAATTCAATTTTATATCTTTCCATAGCTTATTTTTTTACCAAAGTTATTTTACTTAGTATCAAAAGAATAGGGGATAATGCGCCTATCGTCATCGGGTATTCCGACAATCTTAGGTTATGCTTTCATCTATCAACTTGAAATCCTGAGGCGGCACCCTAATAACCTCAAGGTCTCTCGCGGTGAGTTTATATTCAGGTAACAGATCTACTGGGTAATTTAAAGCTACTCGCATTTCGTCGTAGAAAGGCAAAGAATAATTTCTTGAAAGGTGACCTTGAATTTCTTCCGGTAGAGATTTCCAATCTGGTGTGAAAGTAATCATAACACAATCTCTTCTTTCCGAACTGAGATTGGGGTGTGTGCCATGTAAAAGTCGGTAGTCAATAACCACGGCATCGCCCGCTTTAAGTTCCAATGTGAATTGTCCGCAATAGTCTTTTAGCGATAGATTGTCGGGATCAAAGTGCCCTATACCTGCATGTGCCTCAGGTAATGAAGCATGTAATTCTGTGTAGGTGTGATGTGACCCTGGCAACACCCTCAAAGCACCATTTTCCTTGTTTACGGGACTTAAATAACATAAAACAGCAATTTGCGGCGCCTCTTTCTTAAAACTGATAGGATGTTGCCAGCACCACCAATCTTGATGCCACCAAAGCGCTTCGCTTCGCGGTTCCTTACTGCTAATATAACCTGAAATCCATTTTAGATCTTTCGTTTTGGTCGCCTGGCTTATAGCTGTAATACGGCTTGCGGAGGAAAGCAAATGAGAGACGATAGGATCATTCCACCTCAGAGTAGTTAAAGTGTTATTTGGCCGAATGCAAGACGAAACGCGCTTTTCAGCAACGACATTCGCCACAGCTTGTTTCAGAATAGGTATTTCCCATTCTTCCAGAAAGTTTTCCAGTAGAATAAAGCCATCGGTCTCAAACATGTTTATTTCTTTACGCAAACGATTTTTTTTCTTTTGTTATTAAAAAGTCCAATGAATACTTACCACCCCCACTAATTAATGTGGCCAGTGACAATCCAATAATTAATAAATGATACTCGAATCCTTCTCCCCGCTGATTACCAAACCAATTCATAAAAAAACCATATTGTTTATGTTCCATCAGAATCATACCTGTAAAAAGAATAATCATGGCTGTCGCCCAAATTCTCGAAGCAAATCCAATTATTAACGATAGCGCACCCAAAAACTCAATCAGGATAACCAGAAATGCAATTATCCATGGTAAAGAAAGCGTGTCGATAAAAAAAATCATTTCTTTTTGATAACCAGGACCACCGAACCATCCAAATACTTTTTGCGCTCCGTGTGGAAATATCACCAAGCCGATAGTTACGCGGGTCACAAAACCCGACCAATTTTCATCAGTTCTGAGTATGAGCTTTTTCATTTATTCTGCGTTTAGGTATTGGGACCGCCCGGCAGTACTGGTATTAAAGACGGTAGCTCATTTATGCGAGGACCAAAAAAATTATGCAGGGGCTGGAATGTGATCGTAGTTTCCCGATTTATATCCAGTTTGATGATTGCTGGTTTAAGTCGCCGTTCCAAAAATTCTTCAAAGCCTTCTTGCGATTCCCAGACTTCTATAATACGAAAACCGCTTTCTGTGGGGTGGGTGATGTGCTGGTAAATCTGGGCTTCCGGTCTCTTTTCCACGCCCATTTCGTCAATTATCGCTCTAAATTCCCTATGGTTGAGTCCATTGACGTCCATAGTCATAACAATTGTTTCCATGAAGATATGATTAGGTGTATTTGAATTAATTTGTAGCTAGTTTTATCATCCACTGTATTCCAAACTGATCCTTGCACATGCCGAATAATTGACTCCAATCTTCTTTGGCTAGTGGCATAATGATCTGTCCTCTTTCTGAAAGTCGTTCAAAAATTTGCCTTGTTTCATTTTCGGTGTCGAGCGTGACATTAATATGGAAGTTATCACCAACGTTCAAATTCTGGTTCATTGACTCTAATATGTCAGTTCCCATGAGCACGTTAAATTCTCCGATGGGTAATGTGACATTAAAGATCTTGGATTTATCGGTTTCGGACATTTTCTCACTGCCGGGTAGTTCACCAAAACGAATTAAGGAAGTGAATTCCCCGCCGAAAACAGATTTATAAAAAAGAAATACTTCTTCTGTATTTCCATGGAAGTTCAAGTATGGATCTAATTTTTTCATGTATTTTTAATTTAAAGGTGAAATTAGTGTCTTAAATTTACTAAAAAGCTGGGAATTGCGACAATCTGGGGTGTTGTTTGCGACACCGGTAAAAATTAAATTTGTATTGTGAAAACGATTTCGATCATAGTTCCTGAACAAGCTGTGCTTTCAAGTATTTGGGACACCAAGCGATTATTTGCTTTCGCCAATGAGATGCAGCAAGGAAAAAATGCCGATGACTTTTTTAAGGTTCAGTTAGTTGGCTTCAGGAAGCAAATCCGACTTGATGGTGGTTCGTGTATAATAGAGGTTGACAAAACGATTGCAGAAGTCGAGTATACCGATCTAATCATCGTGCCGGCAATTTGGGGTGATGTGATGAGGGGAACACAATTGAACAGGCATTATTTTTCCTGGCTTATTAATCAGTATAAAAACGGAGCTGAAATTGCAAGTTACTGTGTCGGAGCTTTTATAGTTGCCGCAACCGGATTGTTAAATGGAAAACGTTGTGCCACGCACTGGGCATATACAAACGAGTTGCTAGCCTATTATCCCGAAATCAAGCTCGTTCCGGAGAAAATAATAACGGAGCAAAACGGCATTTATTCAAGTGGCGGAGGGACATCTTATTGGAACTTGTTATTATATCTCCTGGAAAAGTTTACGTCAAGAAAAGTAGTCATTGCCGCGACTAAATATTTCTTACTGGATCTCGCCAGAAACAGCCAATCTGAATTTGTGATGTTTAAGGGACAGAAAGAACATGGCGATAAATTGGTAGAAAAGGTGCAATTGTATATTGAGAATAATTATCAGGAGAAAATTAATATTGAACGTTTGGCGACTGATTTTTCTGTGGTCAGAAGAACGCTAGAAAGGCGGTTCAGCAAGGCAACAAAAAACACCATTGCGGAATATATACAACGGACAAAAATAGAGGTAGCAAAGAAAGAGATCGAGAAGGACAGAAAAACAATCAATGAAATAATGTATGAACTCGATTATGCGGATAAGAAAGCTTTTAAAGATTTGTTTCTTAAAATAACTGGCTTGACGCCAATAGAATATAAAAGGAAATACGTCAGAAATTGAAGAAGATATTTAATTTTTTCGTTACAATTTCGCTGACATTATCCACGGGTAATTTTAATTAAAATTCATTAAATAAATATTATTATGGTAAAGTTTGCTTATACAATCTTCTATGTACAAGATGTTGTTAAAACCATTGAATTCTATGAAAGAGCATTTGGATTTCGAAGAACATTTATTGCCGACACCGCCGAATTTGGTCAATTGGATACAGGTAGTACGGCACTTTCTTTTTCATCTATTGATCTAATTACAGGTGAAATTACAGACGGCTTTATCAAAAGCGATATAAGCAAGAAGCCGTTAGGAATGGAAGTCGCTTTTTCAACTGAAAATGTTGAACAAGCGTATCAAGCCGCATTAGATGCCGGAGCTACAAAAGTCGCTGCGCCGTCCGTTAAGCCATGGGGTCAAACCGTTGGGTATTTAAGAGACATTAATGGCTTTTTAATTGAACTATGTACGCCGATCACTGATTGACGATAATAGTTTCAACGTGAGTTGATTCACGGGTACAGAAATTATGAACATTTCAAATTAATACATAATATATCAATAAAATGAAGACAATACTCATCATTGGCATGAACCCACATACCATCGATTATACAAACCCTGAGGTGCCACCAGGCCTGACAGTAGAGATGGTAGAGCAGGGAGCAAAAAGGACATTAGAAAAGCTGAAAGCTATGGGTTACGAAGCGGAAGAATTTTTAATAGACAATGGTACGACTGACTTAAGCGATTTAGCAAAGCAGCTGAAAAACCGACACTACAGCGGTGTAGTAGTGGGAAATGGTATCAGAAGTTTGACTTCTAATTTTATTTTGTTCGAAAAAATCATCAATACTGTACACAGCAACGCCCTTGAATCCAAGATCATTTTCAACACTTCACCCACGAATACTGACGAAGCTGTGAAGCGCTGGCTTTAAAATCTGAAAATCGATCTGAATTTCATTCCTACTTAAATCACCCATTCAGGTTAGGACTAAAAAACCTCGCAAGAAAATAAAATTTTCATTTATAGAGGGAGACTAACCTCCCTCTACTTATTTATGCTTGTGTAGCGTAATAAAGATATACGCCGTAATCTGTCGGAACTCCTTTCTGATCCAATTGGTATAGCATTGCAGTAATGTTACCCCGATGGTAGGTTCCATGATTGACGATATGGATAAAAACTTCTCCATAGGTCATAGATACACCTGAAAATGTATCGCGATAGTTCATATCGTGACTTTCAATAAAACTTTGAACATCAGCAGCAAGCAACTGCTGTTTTTTCTCCAAATCTTTAAGACTGATGTCTTTTGTTTCAGCTACCAGTCGATCCACAGACGCTTTAATGGTCTCATAATCATCGGAACGATATTCTTTAGTCAAAATTGAATACCATCCCCTGTCGATAATGTAAATATGGATCAGCGTATCGATAATCGAAGGAAATACACTTTTGATATTTGTATCGCAAATTCCTTCTGGCAATTGCTTTAAGTGTTTTAATAATGTGTTATTTGCCCATGTATTATATTTATACATGGACAGCGAATGATTCTCTGTCATTAGAAAAAAATTTAAATATAATAAGTGGAAAAGGCTGATCCTTTTGGATCAGCCTCAATCAGCGAATCATTAATGCTTAATAATTCACTATTGAAGTATCATATATTGAGAATCTTTCATAGTCACCTCCTTTTTTAGCGAGTTAACATGTTCAAAGTTAAATTTGTTATTTCTCTTTTCAAAAATTACTAAGATATAAATTATAATTTTTTCGATAATCCATTTTAGAAACAAGGGGTATTCAATGTCACATCATCGTTTACGGCTACCCAGATTTATCGCTTGCTTATTCGGTAAAGAAATAAAGCCCAGACACCAAAAGCGACAATAAAGGCAGGCAAAGGATTTTTCATTGTTGTGCCTGCCAGAAATGCTCCGGTGGCAATAAGGCAGGTCAAGAAAAATAAAATCAGATTTTTCATGATATTCAAATTTAAGATTTTCAATTAATTAATAAACCTGTATGGTCAATAAACCACCATGCAGGATGTCAATTTTATGCAGCTTTCTCTAGCGATGCTTCTTTCTTTTGTTTTGCGCCAATCTTCATATCCAACCTTCTCAATAGACCGATGACTTTAATCTGTACTTCATCAACAATACTCCAATCTTTTTCGATATAGATGTCTGTCGTGCGGTGTTCATCGTCTACATGGTTCAAGGCTAATGCAACATCATCCTTGCTTATACGGCAGGCATTCCTAGCTATAGTTGCAAATGTGTGCCTTGCCCAATAAATTGTTGCTCCGGGAATGCCCGTGAGTTTTCGCAGCTGCTTCATGCCCTGGCTTAGCGCGGTATCCAAACCACCGTATGTTGAATAACGTACAGATAGCTTTTCAATATACTTTTCTAATAGTGGTTTGGCTTCTTCAATAATCTTAATACTGATAAACGCATTGTCCTTTCTCCGGCCTTGTGTTTTAGCCCGGTTATAATCAATTCGTCCCGCCCTAATATCATTTTTTGTTAAATGATAGAAGTCTACCGCGTTCATCCCGCATAGATAGAACGACAGCATATAGATTTCTTTAGCCAATTCTGCCCGACTTCCTGCTTTAGTAACGCAGTCCCGCACCGCCCTGACTTCATCCAATGTGTTGTTCCTTTTCCTGGTAAGTGGGGAGGAGCCAACTTTGTACTTTTTAAACGGATAATGCTTGATCCGGTAAATACCCAGGTCTTCGTTATTATACATATTACAGGCAGCATTGAAAAGCGTACGCAGATCACGCATGTGATTATGTAGCCCACTATCGGAAAGCCCGTCAATTGTTTTCTCTTTTGTCTGGCCATCCTCGGTTACAATACGGGTCATGGTACGCCTGCTTCTTAGAAATCTTTCATAGGAGACGAGCATATTTGAATTGATCTCTGTAATAGATACGGAGTCCCGTTTGAAATAATCAATCAGACTGTTACGTACCGTACGATGGGTCCCAGCTGTTCCGGTACGATTTTCCTTTTTCAGTTGCTCAATGTGCAGCTGACAGAACTTGATAAAATCCACGTCAGCATCCTTGTCGCGAAGGTAATCTCTAAGGGATTCCGCATTAAAGAAGTTGAGCTTTTCACCAAGTTCGCTGATAATCTTGCGATAGCCTTTCAGCTGGTCATCAATCAGATCATTTACAAAATTGTCTTTGATCTTTAGTTTTGCCGTTAATTGTTTCTTGACTACATAGTGATTGGTGTCAATAAACTTTCTTTGGTCTTTGTGATGGACACAGATTTTTACATTGTAGGTGCCATCTGCTTTCTTGTGGTGTTCATAAACCTTTGCGCTTATGGTTGCCATAATTTTCTTTTTAGCACGCAAAAATTTTCGTTACGTATTTGTTACGGTTTTGCGTAGAGTTTAACAAAAAATTATGTAAAACCTGCTTTGAAGGGGTTTCCTCAAAGCATGATTGCTGACGTTAATCAGCATCAGAAAAACAAAAAACCGCCTTCCAAATTGCTTTGTAAGACGGTTTTATAGTGGGCCCAGCTGGGCTCGAACCAGCGACCAAGAGATTATGAGTCTCCTACTCTAACCAACTGAGCTATAGGCCATTACTCAATTTTTTTGCTGTCTGCGTGAGACAAATTTTCTATGCTTTTAACATCTTTTTCTTTCTTCGGAAAACCCCCAAAGGTTTCCAAAAATGTTAAGCTTAGAAAGCTTGTTTTCCATTCTTTAGCTCAATGATTATGAGTCTTATAGTCTTAGTGCTCATTATCGGTGCAAATACTCATCTCTGACTTATCGAAGAAATTTTACAAACAAATTTTGAAGCCTCCAAACTTTGCTTTGTTACGCATTGTTACGATTTTTATCGAGAAACCAGATACCTTTAAGACATTATTTCATTAATATCAGAATCCTTAATTTGCTCATTAGTCTCCTGAATTTCTAAAAATTCGATTTCTGCTTTAATATCCTTTACCTTTTGAAACTGCGCCTGGTAATTGAAGTAACCCGTTTGGCTAAATGAATCAGTATACTTAATTTTAGACATAATGGGAATAGATATTATTATAATTACAATTGTTGTTTTGGGTATGACCATTTGGTTTATCGATCAGACCAGACGCAAAACTAAGTACGGCCACCCTAAATCTATTCCAACAAAGTTAATTAACTACGCTTTTCCAGCGGTGAAAAACCGATTTGCCTGAATTGTCGTTATAACGTCCAAAGAAACAGGGCGGATGTGAAGTACAACATCAGACTGATTATTGCTGCCTTCGGCATCAGCATTTGGAAAATTAGTTACAGAATTTCATATTGAAATTGCAATTCCGAGACCTATAATTCCAAACTAAATTTCAAAAACCCTTAACAATTCAGCGAATTTAGCTGAATTTCGGCAAAGTTAGGTTTCCCAACTTTCTCCAGAGTAGCTTTGCATTATCAAAAACTTAAAATGCCGGAAGAAATCAACCACCCTGTACAAGGAAGCAAATACGACAAGATTTTTAGGGAAAACATGCACAATACCCTACCTGGTATAATTAAACACGTCCTTCATTTAAACGTCAATACTGTAGAAGAACTTGCCGATGATGTACAATTTACCAAAGAAAGAAAAACAGATTTACTAAAGAAGGTTAGGGATAACAAAGGTAACCGATATGTGCTGCATGTTGAATACCAAACGGATAATTATCCGGAAATGGCTTTTCGTATGGCAGAGTATAGCATCATGTTGCAAAGAAAACATAAGTTGCCTGTTAAACAGTTCGTAATTTACATTGGCCCTGCCAAAGCAAATATGTCCACTTCTATCACAACTAAGGATTTTCGATTCCGCTACAACTTAACAGAGCTCTCTGCTGTAAACTATAAACTGTTCTTAAAATCAGATTTGGTTGAGGAGAAAATGCTGGCAATTTTAAGTAATTTAGCATCAGAAAGCACAGAAAGTGTATTGGCACAGGTTGTTCAGGAAATAGAAACCCATACTTCTACATTAGAACAAGGGCGTTATTTTAGACAGCTAAGGATACTTTTGCAATTACGTAATTTAAATAAAAAAGCAATTAAAGATATGGCACTGGTAGGAAAAATATTTAAAGAAGAAAAAGACATTTTATATCGTAGAGGAGAAATTAAAGGTCGTTATGAAGAGGCGTTGGAAATTGCTCTTGAAATGCTAGTTAACAAATACCCTATAGAAGAAATCATTAAGCTTACCAAACTTTCAAAAGAAGAAATCCAGTCCCTTCAAAAATAAAACCCAGAACATCCATCCTGGTTTTTTTGGGATCTTCCAAATGTATTTAATAGCAAGCATTGGGCTAAACGAATATAAACACAGCTTATTAAGTCAGGATTAAGCAGGTATTATAAAACTGTTCGACACCAAGAATAAAATTGAATTTTATGTTGCCGATCCATGTCGAGGTGCTTACGGTATAGGCATAAGAATTGCCTGACGCGGCTTTAAAATTTGTCCAGACTTTGTAGCTTTTTTCAAACTCATTAGCATATTCAATTTTATCCTTTTTACAGCTTGTAAATGTTGCTGCAACAAGCAGGATGATCAGATAAGCATTTCTTTTCATACAAAATGGTTTTAAATAAAAACGAAGATGAACAACGAAACGCTACAAAAATAAATGCAAATTTGTTATGTAACTTTTATTTAGTATTATGATTTCAAAAACCGGAAATGCACTGTGGCTATTTAAAGACGATTTTAAAGATTTTTCCGTTTTCGATAAAATTGGTGTATTGTTTAGTGGGATAAAACCCTTGCATACCCATTCAGGGATTATAAATGTGACAAATAGGACTCTAGTTCTGGAATCCGATGCAGATGAATTAGAAATACCATTAAAAGATATAACTCAAATATATTTGGGATTTGATGAATTCTACAAAAGAAGCTATGCAAAAAACTTCGGGGCTTTTTGGCAACCATTGAAGCTAACCTTTACCTCTTCCTATTCAGAATCTGAAATGATCTACCTTGTTATTGACTATAATTTTATGTACTCAAAAAATGAAGAATGGTTTAATTTATTAAAAAATCTCCTATCTTAAGTGATAGCTCACCTAGTCATTCTTGGGCTTGCCCCGCTCAATGAGGTTATTAGCGTTGGAAATGAGTTACAGAATTTCATATTGAAATTGCACTTTCGAGAGCCACACTTCCAAACTAAATTTCAAAAACCTTTAAAAATTCAGCGAATTTAGCTGAATTTCGGCCAAGTTAGGTTTCACAACTTTCTCCAGAGTAGCTTTGCTGTGTAACTAAACCAGTAATAATGCAAGAACAAACCAGCACTGCAACACACCCAAAACAAAAAAGAGAACCTAAGCCTACAACTTTCATTGATGCCTTTGTCGACTTTAGCTTTAAAAGATTGTTCGCCACAGAAGAAAGTAAACCAATTCTGATAGGTCTGTTAAACCACCTCTTTAAAGGCAGAAAATACATTACTGAAATTGAATACGGGAAAAATGAATTCCCCGGTGAGATAGCCCAGGAAGGCGGAGCCGTATTTGATGTTTATTGTACCGATGTTAACGGCAGCAAGTTCATTATCGAAGTCCAACGTGGCAACCAGGAGTATTTTAAAGAGCGGGCGCTATTTTATGTCTCCAGAGCAATCAGTGAACAAGCTCCAAAAGGCGATAGAAAGGGCTGGGCTTACAAGCTTACAGAAGTGTACCTGCTTGCATTTTTAGAAGACTTTAACCTGCCGGATAGCCCAAAATCTGAATATGTACAGGATATCTGTCTCGCTAACAGGCACACTGGCATAATATTCTATGATAAAGTAGGCTTTATATTTATTGAAATGCTTAATTTTGTTAAAGGGTCTGATGAATTGTATACGGAGCTGGATAAATGGTTATATGCATTGAAGCACTTAACCGAATTTAAACAACGTCCGGAATACTTATCCGGCCCGGAATTTGATCAGTTATTTACCCTGGCTAATTATGCCAGTTTAACACCAGAGGAACGTGATATGTACAATTCAAGTTTAAAGCGCAAGTGGGATAACAAAAATGTACTGGATTACGCGGTTAAAACTGCTGAACAGAAAGCCCGTGAAGAAGAACGGGCCAGAATGGCACTCAAACTTCTAGCCAAAGAAACTCCCACTGATGAAATTGCGGAATTAACCGGCCTTACTATTGAAGAAATCGAGATGCTTTAAGTGAAAGATCACGTGTTACACCCTTCTCGTCATTCCATAACGGTCTTATTGGTAACCCCTAAGTTAATTAATTTCAATAGAATAATGATTACCACTAAAATCTTCTAATTATTCAATAGTCACGAAGGATGCTATGCTAATTTTCTCATATGCCCATATAAACCCATTTGGCTAAATGAATCAGTATACTTAATTTTAGACATAATGGGAATAGATATTATTATAATTACAATTGTTGTTTTGGGTATGACCATTTGGTTTATCGATCAGACCAGACGCAAAACTAAGTACGGCATCAACTTACGGACTGTTTATTGTCCGGTTTGTAAAACAAAACAACCTAGGTTCAGGAAACCTTTAAATGATCGGCAAAAGATGTATGGAGGCGGCACCTGCTCGAATTGCAAAACTGAAATGGACAAGTATGGAGATGTGATTTCATAAATCATAAAAATATTTCCCTCTCCATTCACAACTACTCCATTAATCAATCCTGCTTACCAGATGTCTGTACTTGCAACTACAATGGGAAACATTTAATAAAGGCGTAGAATATGAAGCTTTTTTGGTTAAAAGGACCGTTCTATAATCTGCTCTGAATTTATGGAACTAATTAAAAATAGTCATATTTGTATTATGAAAATCAAGGAATTAAATAAAAAAAACATACCCATTGTTGCAGTAGACAGCACGTTGGATAAATATAGAAACCATCCTGCTTTTCAGTCAAAAGTGGACAAAGCAAATGATATGCTACGCACAGTTGGATTGCCTAAATTAAAGAAGTAAATTTCATAAGAGTAAGGTTAACCCCTTTATCGCAAGCGTAATGCGTTTAAAACGGGATAAAGTACTTGACAAAGTTCATTTTAACACTTTCTATCTTTTCCCTCAATAATCTTCTGAACTCCTCTTCGTTGATGGTCTCTTTTCTCCAGTCACCGCTATCTATCGCTCTTAGCAAGAAATGGTCGGGATTGAGGGGGCATCCTTTTTTGATGTACCATTCCATATCATACCAGTTCCGCTCTTTTAAATTCGTGCCCCACTTGCGAAAAAGCAATGCATGCATCTTTCCGGCAACTATTTATTTGTTTTTACCACCTTTTACAATTATCCCACCAATTGGATTGCCGGGGCTGGCTACCTTTGCTTCAGATTTATGAAGCGGGTTATTTTGGCTACCGGCATTTCCCTGGTACAAGGGGTTTTCTGTTTTCGCTGCACCTGAAGCTACTGCAGAGCCCGCCGCATGTAAACCCTGGTTCACTTTTTCGCCAAATGTTGTACCTTGGGTTTGCTTAGAAATAATAGTCTTAGCGGTATCTGATGGCACAATAGCTTTACCTGTCGCGGCATAAG
Organism: Pedobacter heparinus DSM 2366; assembly: GCF_000023825.1. NCBI lineage: Bacteria > Pseudomonadati > Bacteroidota > Sphingobacteriia > Sphingobacteriales > Sphingobacteriaceae > Pedobacter > Pedobacter heparinus. The sequence continues at coordinate 2,063,181 of NC_013061.1, read as the reverse complement.
ACGCAGCTGCTGCCCCGCCCCCGCTGCGTCCCTTTCCTTTGACCTGGCTAAATGCGATTGAACTGATAATTGATAAGGCAAAGATTAATGTGTAAGTTTTCATGATATTCTTTTTTAAAGATTAAATACTGTTTGTTATAGGTATATCAGGAAAAGCGGAAAATTGTTACCCCTGCTTTTTTGAAATAGTGTGCCAGGGCTAACACTACCAGAATATAAATATTCTAACCTATTATATGCTATACAACATCAAGCTGGTTACTGCTGCCTTCGGCATCAGCATTTGGAAAATTAGTTACAGAATTTCATATTGAAATTGCAATTCCGAGACCTATAATTCCAAACTAAATTTCAAAAACCCTTAAAAATTCAGTGAATTTAGCTGAATTTCGGCCAACTTAGGTTTCACAACTTTCTCCTGCGTAGCTTTGCATTATCAAAAACTTAAGATGTCGGAAGAAATCAACCACCCTGTACAAGGAAGCAAATACGACAAGATTTTTAGGGAAAACATGCACAACACCCTACCTGGTATAATTAAACACGTCCTTCATTTAAACGTCAATACTGTAGAAGAACTTACCGATGATGTGTTGTTCAGGAAATAGAAACCCATACTTCTACATTAGAACAAGGGCGTTATTTTAGACAGCTAAGGATACTTTTGCAATTACGTAATTTAAATAAAAAAGCAATTAAAGATATGGCATTGGTAGGAAAAATATTTAAAGAAGAAAAAGACATTTTATATCGTAGAGGCGAAATTAAAGGCGAGATTAAAGGTCGTTATGAAGAAGCAATGGAAATTGCGCTTGAAATGAAAAAAGATAAATTCCCTATTGAAAAAATTGCAAAGTACACCGGACTTACAATTGAAGAAATCCAGGCACTATAGCCCGGAATTTGATCAGTTATTTATCATGCTAATTTTCTCATATGCCCATATAAACCCATTTGGCTAAATGAGTGCTGATGAATTTTCTGCGATACTATGTACGCTTTTCAGATCCCGGGAATAACAGCATATTTGAACAAGAACTACAAAAACTAACAGGAAGGAGCAATACAATGGGCATTGAAGAATTATTATTAGATAGAGCCAAAAATGAAGGTGAAGCTAAAGGCCGTCATGCAGAACGTACCAAATCCTTAAAAGAGAAAAAAACAATAGCTCGTAAATTTAAAAATAAAGGTATTGATATAAATACTATTGCGGAAGCTACCGGTCTTACCATCCAGGAAATAGAGCGATTATAGTTGGTCATCAAATTTTTTCAGTTTATGAACAGGATTCTATTGAAGTAACAAAGCCAGAACCCGACTTTATAGAATGGGGATTACTAAGTACCTAACTGAAATTAAAAAAGATTTTAAAGTGTACGGAATGCGAAATGAGGAATATGAAGCTTTTTTGTATTATGAAAATCAAGGAATTAAATAAAAAAAACATACCTAATGTTGCAGTAGACAGCACGTTGGATAAATATAGAAACCATCCTGCTTTTCAGTCAAAAGTGGATAAAGCAAATGATATGCTACGCACAGTTGGATTGCCTAAATTAAAGAAGTAAATTTCATAAGAGCAAGGTTAATTGATGCTTAATGCAAGCAGGATAAGGAACCACCCCTATCCTGCCGATAGCATGAGAAAGTTAATATTGAGGAATTGGGAAAATAGAGTGCGTATTTCAATGAAAGTGACCCCTCTGTTTCGGTTCAAACTGACCCCCTGACTGGCTGCCGAGCGTGGTAGCGAATGCCCCACTAAGTCTTACCAAAGATAATTAATTCCCACCAAGCCACCATCTGGCACCGAGCAAAAGCAGCTCAAAGATGGCTGTTATTCCCTTCACCCGCCTTTTTGCACTAAACCAGGCACACTGAATAGTCCATCTCTCTACGCTTTTAAAAAACACCTTAAATAAGCCCCTATAAAAGATTCAGACCTCGAAGTGGACTAACAACTTTATCGGCAGGACACATCAAAACCTAGAAGTTGTGCTTTTCTGCAAGGCTCATTTAATTCTTGTGCTTCCATAATTGTCTAATTGAAGTAAGATGTCCAAATAAAACAATAGGAACAATAAAAGTGGGCAACCAACTAAAAGGAAAATGCAATATGGCTATATTTGGTTGCTCGAAGGCAAATTTTTGTATAGGGGATGGTGCGGATAAAAAAGCATTTATGACAATATTTATCAAAAGTAAAAGGCATATAAAATTCCAAAGCAAAATTACTTCTCGGCTGATTTTCCCTTTAGTCAAACCAAAGTATGCAATTATAGGTGCTGATATCCCTGCGAGAATATCAAAGTTCCTTCCCTCAAAGGTCATCAGTTCGGGAACAGCTTTATTTAGGAAAAGCCAGAAAAGTACCAGTTCAACAGGTACTCTTACTATATTTAGATAAGTAAGATTTATTAAAGGCAAACTGTCTATAAACCGTAGTCCTCTTTGTGTTGAAAACAAACCTATTATTGTAAATAATGCAGGTAATATCTCCGTTAATAAAATAGTTGGCGGAAAGAAATCAATATTGGCACTATAAACATTTTGGAGTGTCAAAACAACCTGAATAGCCAGCCATAATATTAAACCGATTAAAATTTTAGTCGAGTTTTGCCTAACTGACTGGAGGTTTGATTTTTGAATAGCCCAAAAGAAAAACAATAACGCTAGGACAGTCGTTAGTCCAAAAATAATAGGAATATATATAGGTAAGTTTTCCAACATTCAGATTTTAAAAATCACAAGTTATAAAGATTTATCAATAATTAGCTTTTCATAAGACACACATAATCCAGTGACCAGGTATCCTCCAAATGCTACATATCCGGCCCGGCCCCTATATGCTCCCCTATTTGTTTTTACCACCTTTTACAATTATCCCACCAATTGGATTGCCGGGGCTGGCTACCTTTGCTTCAGATTTATGAAGCGGGTTATTTTGGCTACCGGCATTTCCCTGGTACAAGGGGTTTTCTGTTTTTGCTGCACCTGAAGCTACTGCAGAGCCCGCTGCATGTAAACCCTGGTTCACTTTTTCGCCAAATGTTGCACCCTGGGTTTGCTTAGGAATAATGGTCTTAGCCGTGTCTGATGGCACAATAGCTTTTCCTGTCGCGGCATAAGACGCAGCTGCTGCCCCGCCCCCGCTGCCTCCCTTTCCTTTGACCTGGCTAAATGCAATTGAACTGATAAATGATAAGGCAAAGATTAATGTGTAAGTTTTCATGATATTCTTTTTTAAAGATTAAATATTATTTGTTATAGGTATATCAGGAAAAGCGGAAAATTGTTACCCCTGCTTTTTAGAAATAGTGTGCCAGGGCTAACACTACCAGAATATAAATATTCGAACCTATTATATGCTATACAAAATCATGCTGATTACTGCTGCCTTCGGCATCAGCATTTGGAAAACTAGTTGCAGAATTTCATGTTGAAATTGCACTTTAGAGACCTATAATTCCAAACTAAATTTCAAAAACCCTTAAAAATTCAGCGAATTTAGCTGAATTTCGGCCAACTTAGGTTTCACAACTTTCTCCTGCGTAGCTTTGTATTATCAAAAACTTAAAATGCCGGAAGAAATCAACCACCCTGTACAAGGAAGCAAATACGACAAGATTTTTAGGGAAAACATGCACAATACCCTACCTGGTATAATTAAACACGTCCTTCATTTAAACGTCAATACTGTTGAAGAACTTGCCGATGATGTACAATTTACCAAAGAAAGAAAAACAGATTTACTAAAGAAGGTTAGGGACAACAAGGGCAACAGATATGTGCTGCATGTTGAATACCAAACGGATAATTATCCGGAAATGGCTTTTCGTATGGCAGAGTATAGCATCATGTTGCAAAGAAAACATAAGTTGCCTGTTAAACAGTTCGTAATTTACATTGGCCCTGCCAAAGCAAATATGGCCACTTCTATCACAACTAAGGATTTCCGATTCCGCTACAACTTAACAGAGCTCTCTGCTGTAAACTATAAACTGTTCTTAAAATCAGATTTGGTTGAGGAGAAAATGCTGGCAATTTTAAGTAATTTAGCATCAGAAAGCACAGAAAGTGTATTGGCACAGGTTGTTCAGGAAATAGAAACCCATACTTCTACATTAGAACAAGGGCGTTATTTTAGACAGCTACGGATACTTTTGCAATTACGTAATTTAAATAAAAAAGCAATTAAAGATATGGCACTGGTAGGAAAAATATTTAAAGAAGAAAAAGACATTTTATATCGTAGAGGCGAAATTAAAGGCGAAATTAAAGGCGAAATTAAAGGCGAGATTAAAGGTATTGAAAAAGGTCGTTATGAAGAAGCAATGGAAATTGCTCTTGAACTTAAAAAAGAAGGATTAGCTACAGAATTTATTGCTAAAATCACTAAGCTTTCAATTGAAGAAATCCAGGCACTATAGCCCGGAATTTGATCAGTTATTTATCATGCTAATTTTCTCATATGCCCATATAAACCCATTTGGCTAAATGAGTGCTGATGAATTTTCTGCGATACAACTTTATAGAATGGGGATTACTAAGTACCTAACTGAAATTAAAAAAGATTTTGAAGTGTACGGAATGCGAAATGAGGAATGGGAAACATTTAATAAAGGCGTAGAATATGAAGCTTTTTTGTATTATGAAAATCAAGGAATTAAATAAAAAAAACACACCTAATGTTGCAGTAGACAGCACGTTGGATAAATATAGAAACCATCCTGCTTTTCAGTCAAAAGTGGATAAAGCAAAGGGACTTACTATTACTTTATCTAACTAATGATATTTGATTAGGAGATACTCCGTATTTCTTCTTAAAAATAAAGGAAAAATGAGACAGATCTTCAAAGCCAACTTCAAGGTAAACCTCAGTTGGTTTTTTCTTTTTTTCGGATAAGTGATAGTGAGCTAATTCAAGCCTTTTCTCAGTCAACCATTTTTGAGGGCTTGTATGGAATAGCTTCTTGAAATCCCTATTGAAAGTAGATAAACTTCGGCCTGTTAAGTATCCCAATTTTTCTAATGACATATTGAACATAAAATTCCGTTGCATGAAATTCACCAGGTCAATCTTTCCGGGAGCATCAAAATTTGCCAAAACACTATCTACCTCTGGGTTTATTATTCTTAGAATGCTAATGGCTTCTATAATTTTTAAGGAAGCAAGGCTTTCGGGAAATTCTCCCTCCATATTGAAATAGGGTATTAGCGAAGCCAGGCAGCTTTCTAATAAGGGGTGGTTACTAAAACTGTATATTTTCTGCTCATTCTGTAAATCTTTTCTGATCTCTATTTTTTCATAAAATTGCTTCAGTCGATCGGTTGACAGATGCATCACCACCGTTTTATGTGGCAGACCATTCTTTGGATAATTGATGATCGTTGCCAGTTCATTTCTTGGGATCAGAAAAATATCTCCGGTTTTGAAATAAAATGTTCTGTCTGCCTGTATAATCTTTGTTTCTCCAGAAATAAACCAAACCAGCATGTGATCATCGAACATCAGGTCTGATTTGAACAGTTTGTCTTCGTAGCTGGAAAGCTTAATGTCTTTGGTCAAGTATTTGGATAAATGCTCCATCGGAATAAAGTTATTTGTTTTAGGCGAATTTCTTTAGTGAAATTCACCATTATACTTGAGGCTTCTTTTCTTCTACCGGTGATGATCACTTGCGCACCGTTTTTTTTAAATTCCTTGGCAGCGGCATATCCGATCCCGCTATTGCCTCCCGTAATCAGAGCGATTTTTCCGTTTAAATTTTTCATGATCTAGTTCATTTTGAATTTAATACCTGTTATTTCCTCAGTTAGCTCCCAAAGTTGCTTGGCATTGCTTTCGTCCAGTGAATACGGTTGCACACCGCTTTGATGCAGTTTAGCGTTTGTTTGTACTGATGGGTCCTCAGAAAGAAGCTCGGCAATATCCCCATCTTCGCAATAAACGCCACCAATGTTGTTAAGTAATGCGCTGGTTGCAACCCAAACGGAAGTTGCAGCACCTTGTGATATGGTTTTCAGGCTGGCAAGTATTTCCGGGCGCATATTTCCATGCTCATCAAAGAAGCCCATCTGTTTGAACAATTCCATATCTGCATCTCTGGCTAACTCTGTTCCGGCAATTGAACCAGGGTGCAGTGAGTATGCTCTTACTTGATATGCCTGGGCACGATTATCTAACTCTAGGGCAAACAGGTTACTGGCTGTTTTTGACTGTCCATAGCCAAGCAATGTTTGGTATTCTCTATGCTCGAAGTTGGGGTCATCGAAATTGAAGGGTGCCATATGGTGTCCGAGTGAGGAAACGTTAACAACGCGTGCGCCATTGGCATTTTTAAGCGCAGGCCATAATCTTGCCACTAGCTGAAACTGTCCCAGATAATTGGTTGCCAGTTGCGATTCAATACCACGGCTATCACGTTGTAACGGTACCCACATGATTCCAGCATTATTGATCAATAGATGAAGTGGCCTGCCAGAAGCAAGGAATTTTTCGGCAAATGTATCAATGGTTTCAGGCTTAGAGAGATCCATTGCCTCAATTTCAACGTTAGAAATACCTTCCAGATTTTTCTTTGCTTTTTCAATGTCTCTGGCAGGTACAATCACGATTGCGCCTGCTGCTGCAAGTATCTTTGTGGTTTCCAAACCTATGCCAGCGTTTCCACCAGTTACGATTGCGATCTTTCCTGTCAGATCAATGCCTTTGATAACTTCTGTCGCTGTTGAGGTAGCATTAAAACCTGAGCCCAGTGGGTGCTGTAATGCGCCTTTATAATTGTTCTTTTCCATTTCGTTTTTTATTTAAATGTTATAGAACAAATTTAGGTAGGTACAGAGCGTATAGTTTTGTTGAGCGTGTCAATTAATTTTGTTGAGCAGGTCAGTTTATTTGATTTTACCATAAATTGTCTTTAAAGAATGTTTGGAACTTACCAAGAGGAATAACATCAATTTTGTCGTACAAATCCACGTGTACGGCATTAGGGATAATTATCAGGCCAACAGTACGGATAGGCTATGCGACATCAGACTGATTACTGCTGCCTGCGGCATCAGCATTGGAAAATTACTTACAGAATTTCATGTTGAAATTGCAATTCTGAAACCTACAATTCCAAACTAAATTTCAAAAACCCTTAAAAATTCAGCGAATTTAGCTGAATTTCGGCCAACTTAGGTTTCACAACTTTCTCCAGCGTAGCTTTGTATTATCAAAAACTTAAAATGCCGGAAGAAATCAACCACCCTGTACAAGGAAGCAAATACGACAAGATTTTTAGGGAAAACATGCACAATATCCTACCTGGTATAATTAAACACGTCCTTCATTTAAACGTCAATACTGTTGAAGAACTTGCCGATGATGTACAATTTACCAAAGAAAGAAAAACAGATTTACTAAAGAAGGTTAGGGATAACAAGGGCAACAGATATGTGCTGCATGTAGAATACCAAACGGATAATTATCCGGAAATGGCATTCCGTATGGCAGAGTATAGCATCATGTTGCAAAGAAAACATAAGTTGCCTGTTAAACAGTTCGTAATTTACATTGGCTCTGCCAAAGCAAATATGGCCACTTCTATCACAACTAAGGATTTCCGATTCCGCTACAACTTAACAGAGCTCTCTGCTGTAAACTATAAACTGTTCTTAAAATCAGATTTGGTTGAGGAGAAAATGCTGGCAATTTTAAGTAATTTAGCATCAGAAAGCACAGAAAGTGTATTGGCACAGGTTGTTCAGGAAATAGAAACCCATACTTCTACACTGGAACAAGGGCGTTACTTTAGGCAGCTAAGGATACTTTTGCAATTACGTAATTTAAATAAAAAAGCAATTAAAGATATGGCACTGGTAGGAAAAATATTTAAAGAAGAAAAAGACATTTTATATCGTAGAGGCGAAATTAAAGGCGAGATTAAAGGTATTGAAAAAGGTCGTTATGAAGAAGCATTGGAAATTGCTCTTGAAATGCTAGTTAACAAATACCCAATAGAAGAAATCATTAAGCTTACCAAACTTTCAAAAGAAGAAATCCAGGCCCTTCAAAAATAAAAACCCTGCACATCTAAAACCCAGAACATCGATCTTGAAAACTGTTCGTCTTGTACTGGCACATCGGCCAGCGAATCTTCCTGGAAGAGAAGGAAGAAAAAGACCGCACTGATTATGGGAGGTTTTCGAAAAAAAGTATAATCAATTGAAAATGAACAATATGAACACACAAAAAACTATTTAACCTGGCTTAAATAAGTTATCTTGGTATTGGTTTTACAGAAGTAATACCCGGCATAGCCCGAAAAGCCTTTAAGAAAGTAGGGAACAAATTTAAACAGCCCATTATGAAAAATCTGGAATTAAACAATCTCGGAGTTCAGGAAATGAATGAATTGGAAATGTCAAAAATTGAAGGTGGAGGCCTGTTAGGTAGTCTGCTTGGTGGAATATTGCCAACAGTGAACACCGTAGTTAGTGATACTTTGCAATATGTTGGTAAGCAGGTAAACAATGTTTTAAGCCTGCTTGGCAGTTTGTAGTAAATTTTAACATATTTTATAAAATGGGAGCCTGGAAATTAAGTTTTCGGGCTCTTTGTATCTGCAGCCCAATAACATCTTTCTGTTAGCCCAGCCTCCCTTCCGGAAAAGAAAAATAATCGATTTCTCACCATCCAATATCATTTCATACAGTGATTGGCATCACAATTAATTTATTTTAATAAATGAGTTTTAATGTCATCTTCATATTAATTACACAGGCCAATCCATTGCTTGTTCTGTTGAAGGTTAAAGTTCCATTAATTGAATTTTCGGTCATAGTACCTGTAAAGGAAGCATTGTTCTGAGGGAAACTGATTGGGTCCAATAGTACGATATACTATACGACATCAGGCTGATTATTGCTGCCTTCGGCATCAGCATTTGGAAAATTAGTTACAGAATTTCATATTGAAATTGTATTTTCGAGACCTGCAATTCCAAACTAAATTTCAAAAACCCTTAACAATTCAGCGAATTTAGCTGATTTTCGGCCAACTTAGGTTTCACAACTTTCTCCAGCGTAGCTTTGTATTATCAAAAACTTAAAATGCCGGAAGAAATCAACCACCCTGTACAAGGAAGCAAATACGACAAGATTTTTAGGGAAAACATGCACAATACCCTACCTGGTATAATTAAACACGTCCTTCATTTAAACGTCAATACTGTTGAAGAACTTGCTGATGATGTGTTGTTCAGGAAATAGAAACCCATAATTCTACATTAGAACAAGGGCGTTATTTTAGACAGCTAAGGATACTTTTGCAATTACGTAATTTAAATAAAAAAGCAATTAAAGATATGGCATTGGTAGTAAAAATATTATAGCTTTACCGGCAGCCTGAATAATCTTTCATGTGGTTCATTTTAGCAAATTCATTTAAAACCTACAGGCGGCCCCAAGAAAATAATGCCTGGCTGCCTGATGTTGAATCCCATAATTAAAACCTGCATCCAGTTTCACATTTTTAGCCAACTCCAGCTGTAAAGCCGCGTTTAAAAAGTTCGACCACTGCTGCGCTTTAAAATCATAGGTATAATAAGTCTCTGCGATGCCGTCGAGTTTCTTTACCAGCGCATGCGCAACCGTTACCGACTGTAATAACTCGGTATGCATTGCCTGCTGGTCCTGGTCCTTCAACCGGTCAGTCTCGAGCTGCAAACCCAGTTTCCATTCCCCCGGCAGCTTAAATTGCATCGGCAGGATCAGCCCATACTCAAACCTACCTTCACTGTCATACTCAGAAGTCGGAAACTTCACATAAGGCAACAGCGCCAGTGCGAAATTCCCGCCATTATTTCCAAACAGATTCTGCTTCACACGCACAGTCAGATCACCAATACCATGGGTATGCGTTTTTTTTCCTGAAGCCAGATCCTTCTGCCGCATTTCGCCATAACTCTGAAAACCAACCTGAAGCGCAGTAGATTCGGTAAGCCCGATTTTCAGGTTAGCCTGGTTGATCAGCAAAGTACTGGTTTTGCTCATGTCTGATTTTTCCCTAACTATCCTGAAAAGATCCGTCTCATACTGAAAATGCCCGGCATTTACCGTAAAAGGTGATTCCGTCACATCTGGCCGGTCAGTCTCCATGTCGCGAAGTTGACTGGCGGGCACCGGATGAAACAATGAATACCTGACAGCATGCTTTTGTGCATTCGCACTCAAGGACAGGCTGAACCCGTATGAAAATAAAATAAAAATTTTAACGAAGCTGTCTTTCATCATCTGTGTTTTTAAGGATGTACCGGGATAGGCATTAGGTTTATATGCATTACTAGTACAATTCCTGCTCCTCTGTATAATAAGATTTACGCCCACCAATCTCTTCTACCAGTATCTTTTTACCGGTCGGGCTTTCTTTGATACCTGCGCCGTGGATTTTCAGAAAATCCTTAATCTCTCCACCCAGCTCATCTGGCAGCATTTTACTGATCTGCTGAATTTCCTTACGCAATAACTTTCCGATCACCTGGTGCAGTTCCCTTACTTTTGCTTTAGGAATGGCTTTAGAAACTGAGAATGGTGAAATTCCTGCCTCCCATAAAATTTCATCCGCATAAGTATTACCGATACCCCGGATAAGGTGCTGATCCATCAATACCGTTTTTATAGGCGCCTTCTTTTTCGCCAAAACCGCTTCCAGATAGTTCACGCTCATTTCTTTGGAAAGCGCGTCCGGTACATCAGACACCACAGGATTTAATGTCAGGGTCGCAGCCTTTTGAAAATCAGTTAAAGCGAAACCATGACCAGTCTTAAAATGAAATGAGACAATGGGATATTTTATTTTCTCATCAGCTTCAATCAGATTTAACGCTCCATGCAGCATCAGGTGTAAGCCCAATATCCTTTCAGGACCAAAATGCAATTGGATGGTTTTTCCTTCGCGTTTTACAGCAGTCAGCTGATGCCCCTCCAGGGTTTCTTTTAGCTCCTTTTCCGGCACATTCAGCTTTTTAGCTACCTGCACTTCCAGGCGCTCCAAGGTTTTATGTTTAAACCGTTTTTCCAGGTTAGCAGCGAAGACTTCAAGATCAGGTAATTCCGGCATATGTAGAAATATTAAATTAAGGACTTAATCAGAACAATATTGAAAAGATAAAGTTTCAGCATTTGTTTAAGCCAAAAACTTCTGATTTGTTACCATGGAATATCATTTTATCCAGTGATTGGCCCGGGGCAAAGTCATCTGCGCAGTAAACACTGAACGCGTACTCATGTACTGGCACATCGGCCAGCGAATTTTCCTGGAAGAGCAGGAAGGAAAAGACAGGGCTGATTACGGGAAGTTTTTGATTAAAACACTTTCAGAGCAATTACAACCCGAGTTTGGAAGAGGCTATTCAAAAAGACAACTGGAACGATATCGTCAGTTTTACCGGCCCTTTCCAATTGCGTCCGCAGTGCGGACACAATTGATTTTATTATAGTTATAGGCATAATGGGTTGCTTAGGTATTTGAAAATTAGTTACAGAATTTCATATTGAAATTGCATTTTCGAGACCTACAATTCCAAACTAAATTTCAAAAACCCTTAAAAATTCAGCGAATTTAGCTGAATTTCGGCCAAGTTAGGTTTCACAACTTTCTCCAGAGTAGCTTTGCTGTGTAACTAAACCAGTAATAATGCAAGAACAAACCAGCACTGCAACACACCCAAAACAAAAAAGAGAACCTAAGCCTACAACTTTCATTGATGCCTTTGTCGACTTTAGCTTTAAAAGATTGTTCGCCACAGAAGAAAGTAAACCAATTCTGATAGGTCTGTTAAACCACCTCTTTAAAGGCAGAAAATACATTACTGAAATTGAATACGGGAAAAATGAATTCCCCGGTGAGATAGCCCAGGAAGGCGGAGCCGTATTTGATGTTTATTGTACCGATGTTAACGGCAGCAAGTTCATTATCGAAGTCCAACGTGGCAACCAGGAGTATTTTAAAGAGCGGGCGCTATTTTATGTCTCCAGAGCAATCAGTGAACAAGCTCCAAAAGGCGATAGAAAGGGCTGGGCTTACAAGCTTACAGAAGTGTACCTGCTTGCATTTTTAGAAGACTTTAACCTGCCGGATAGCCCAAAATCTGAATATGTACAGGATATCTGTCTCGCTAACAGGCACACTGGCATAATATTCTATGATAAAGTAGGCTTTATATTTATTGAAATGCTTAATTTTGTTAAAGGGTCTGATGAATTGTATACGGAGCTGGATAAATGGTTATATGCATTGAAGCACTTAACCGAATTTAAACAACGTCCGGAATACTTATCCGGCCCGGAATTTGATCAGTTATTTACCCTGGCTAATTATGCCAGTTTAACACCAGAGGAACGTGATATGTACAATTCAAGTTTAAAGCGCAAGTGGGATAACAAAAATGTACTGGATTACGCGGTTAAAAAAAGTCTGGAACAAGGTTTGGAACAAGGTCTGGAACAAGGTCGTGAACAGGGTCGTGAACAGGGTATACATAAAAAAGCAATTGAGATCGCTCTTGAAATGCTAGTTAACAAATACCCAATAGAAGAAATCATTAAGCTTACCAAACTTTCAAAAGAAGAAATCCAGTCCCTTCAAAAATAAAACCCAGAACATCCATCCTGGGTTTTTTGGGATCTTCCAAATGTATTTAATAACAAGCATTGGGCTAAACGAATATAAACACAGCTTATTAAGTCAGGATTAAGCAGGTATTATAAAACTGTTCGTTTTATACTGGCACATCGGCCAGCGAATTTTCCTGGAAGAGCAGGAAGGAAAAGACAGGGCTGATTACGGGAAGTTTTGATTAAAAACACTTTTGGAGCAAATTGAGTCTGAATATAGTACCCTAAGACTGGGGAAAAAACAGGATGTTTTCAAAAACAAATAGCGAAAAAACGGGTAAAAGTGTACTGCGTTAACCTGATCTCACCTATAGGTCAGTAGAAGGTTCCATCGCTTGGAAGTGCTTTCCAATCAATCTTACAACCAACCTTTGCGTTTAAACCAGAAGTAGATGGATACCGTTACTACCACCATCAGTCCCATTACCCCTGGATAACCAATTTTCCAGTGCAGTTCTGGCATAACATCAAAATTCATCCCATAAATGCCAACTATGAAAGTCAGCGGCATAAAAAACACAGACAAGATTGTCAGCACCCGCATGATCTCATTGGTTTTTTGAGAAGAAGCCGAAAAATATATGGCCAGCAATTGATGAATGTTCTCAGCCAGCGAATCAAACATATTCTGGAACTTAACATACTGATCACGGATATCCCTGGTGTTGACATCACCCTCCGTAGAATCAATCGCATCAATGATTTCAAAAGAAAGAATCAGCATCCGCTTGAGCAAATCAATTTTCCGCTTGAGGTAATACAACCCCTTTAAAAGCGGCACTTTTTTAGGTCTGAGAAACACAATCTCCTCAAAATAGTCTACCGATTTCGCCAATTTGGCCAATGGTGCTTCATAAGTATTCAAACAGGCGCTGATCAGAGCGTTCAGCAATTCTCTGCTACTCTCGCACTTGCCAGCGCATGCCAGATCCATCAATGGTTTAATAAATTCATGTTCACGCCGGTGAATGGTCAGCAGAAATTTTTCCCCATAAAAAATAGCAATTTTATGGGTCAGCAGCTGAACCGTATCCGCTTCAGCCACATTGTTATCGGTATGTATCCTGAAAATAATAAAAGAATAGTTATCCATTCTTTCATACTTAGGTAGATGATCAGGCTGGAGACAATCTTTAACCAAAGCAGGATGCAGTTTATATTTCCTGGCAAGATCGTTTAGTTCTTCTAAAGATGGATCTACCAGATCTGTCCATTCAAATCCCTGATCTGCAAATGATGCAACGTGATTTACCATAATTTTCTAAGCCCGGGTTATCAAAATCATCATTCATCTTCCCCATGCAAGCGCCTGAACCTTTCTTCAAGTGCTGATTTCCAGGACTGGATCGCAGCATCCGGCGTATCACCACTTCCAAAAATCCCCGTCTCCTGATCAGGACCGGAAAGACAACAAAAACCATCATCTTGTTGGTATACCTTCGGTTTTAACTTTTGTACAGCCTCATCATACTGGCTATAGTCCACTTCTATTTGACCCTGAACGTCAATTGAATTATTTTCCTTCATTTTTATTCACTTAAATTATCAGTAGATAAATAACATAGAATACATTTCGAAAGGCTCCCAATCTTCTGCTATATTTCGCATACCCTAATCCCCCCTATCGTCAAAATCTTCCGAAGAACTGCCCGTATGACTCTGGTCATCTCCTGGATTTTCCTCCGGTTTCTTTGAAGAACCTGTAAACGCATCATCAGTCAGGGAGTCATACCCTTGCGTTCCTGTGTTGTCTAAACCATCCCTGGGACTTACCGGGGTTGATGGTGTAATTTGTTTCTTAGCCATGTCATCAGCTGATTCTTCACCTATGCTTTTCATAATGTACTTTTAGTTTAAAACAAAAATTTAAGGCTGTCCGCTGCCACCCGCTGCACCATAGATCTGACCTGTGGAATAGAACCCAGTTCAGCCGGGAACATTGTTAGTTAGCGTAATTTCAACACACTGAAATACAAATTGTTTAATAAAAATTATTTTAATATTTTATTAAACAAAAACTCAAACCCGACTGTTATCATCTCCGCAAACCAAAGTTTGCCGAACACCTAATTTTTAATAACAACAACATGCCAGAAGGAACAGTAAAATTTTTTAATGAGTCAAAAGGATTTGGCTTCATTATACCCAGCAACGGAGATCCGGAATTATTTGTGCACGCCAGCGCGCTCAGTGCCCCGGTAAGGGAAAACGACCGGGTCAGTTATGAGGTGGAAAACGGCAAGAAGGGCCTCAACGCCACTAAAGTAAAAAAGATCTGATCCTGGTTTCAGTTAATAACAGCTTCTACAGTGATGTTTTTTTTGCTCTCAACAATAGTGCTGGGTGCAGTGGTCACAGGCCTAGCCTTGAGGTTGATGAAAAAAACCTGGTGCCAAATGCAACGCAACTTTACCGGAGTTCTATTTTAGAACACCTGATGATGAGTGAATCCTGTTTAAAGATTTTCAATAACCGTAACTTCAACTTATCCCAGAATCCGGCATCTATTTCAGTGCACATCACTTCGAACACCAAAAGCTCATCTTGCTCAGCTCTGCCCTCATCAGGTTTCCAGAAACCCTTCACCGGGTTCCTGGAATATTCAGTTACGCCTCCAAACTTAGTTGTCAGCTCCTCACGAATCCCATCATACACTTGTTTAGGAAATACCTCGCCATTGCCATCCCGTAAAGGCAGGAAAATTTCCACCAGCCGGTCCATGGGTAAATCCTTCCGGCTTTTTTCAATGAGCTGAAAAGCTTTCGCAGCACTTAACTTTTCCAGCACACTAAATTTCTTACCGGCCTGCTCATTGTAACTGGTAAAGAAAGCGATAGCCTGATCTACGATTGTTTTGGAAAGATCTTTCAGTGCAGTTACCTCGGCATAACGCTGCGAAACTTCAGGGATAGCGATCAACCTGTCGTTTCGCATGCGTTCACCATTACGTTCTTGCTGTACAACCTTAAACGCACCTATGATCCTGCAATCCATCACGCAACCCGAAAAAGCCGAAACCTCAGAAACTACCAGCACATCCAGCGGATCACCATCACCACCAACCGTTCCAGGAATAAAGCCGAAATCAAAAGGAAATACCAGACCCAGCGGCATCACCTTTTTCAGCTTCATCTTTCCCGTCTGCGGATCGTAGTCATACTTCTGGCCGCTGCCCTTGGGTGTTTCAATGATTACAGTTACTGTATCCATATCCCATTATTATTGATGATTAATCGTTTATGAAGCATTTTGCTGAACAGACTTATGACTGGTTTCCACTTCAATTTCCTTAGTTGTCACCGCATAATGCGAAGGGAGAATCTCTGAGCCTGGCAACACTTTAAAGGTTACCTTATGCTCGCTAAATCCTGTAAAGGTTTCCTTTACCACTTTCCATATCCCCTTAAATGTAATTTTCTCTCGCTTCATCATTTAATATTACTTTGAATCCATTCCCGGTAGCTTAATACCCGAAGATTTCAGATTTTCCAATAAATTTTCCTGAAAGATGAGCCTGGCATCGTGAAAGCCATGGGAATTCAGCCAGACATTGATCATCACCTTGTAACCATCCGTTTCCAATAAAGATACACCCACCCTTTTCTCCGGGGTTTTCAAAACTGATTTTGATTCTGTGATGGTTTCATCGATCACCTGTCTAACCTTGGACAGGTCAATCCCGTAATTCAATTTTAGTTCCAGATCCAGTCTCCTGCTGCCAATCGCACTGATGTTAATGATGACTTCGTTAGAGAGTTTACTATTGGGGATAATCACCGTTCTATTGTCAAAAGTAGTCACCACAGTAAAGAAGAGTTGTATAGAAGATACCGTACCCTCCTGCCCCTGGGCTATTATATTATCCGAAACGCGGAATGGCTTTAATAACAAGATCAATACACCGCTGGCGAAATTCTGCATTGTACCAGACAGTGCCAGGCCGGCAGCAACACCAATCGCACCGACCAGGGCAGCAAAAATGGTCAGCTGAATGCCCATAATCTGCATCACTAAAAAAATCAGCAGTATCCTAAGCACCACAACGGCCACGCTCAGAAAAAAAGGTTTCAATGAACTGTTGATTTTTTTATGCTGCATCCTGTTTCGCATCCAGCGTGCAAATATCCTGATCAGCCACAGACCAATGATCAAGACAGCAATCCCCAGCAAAACGACTGGGCCTTTTAACAGTACCCAGTCATAAAACTTATCGTAAAAGTGCTCAACCTTCTTATTCATCAATTCATTAATTTGCATCGTCAATTTTATTTCAGCGATGCATTTATTTCCTTAGCCATTTGATGGTGTTTTTCCAAAACCGGAAGTGTAGCTGCAGCAAAATCTTTAATCTCACCTCTTAAGCTGCTTGCAGATCTGAACAGATCGAGGGTTTTGACATGATCATTTACCATCATATCCATGTAATGCTTGTCAAATTCTTTCCCACTTAACTTCTTCATCGCATCCATATGCGCTTTCACATCCGCCGGATAAGCCGAAGGCAACAAATGCTCCAGCTTCGCCGCAACCGCTTTCAGATCCGTATTGGCCTTGGTATGATCAGCAACCATTTGCGCAGCAAATTTCTTAACCTCTGCATTGGAAGACTTTTCAAGTGCCAGTTTACCCAGATCTACCTCCATCATACCGCCCACAGCAGCCGTATCCATAAAAGCCGCTCCGTCGCCATCCACCTTGCTCATATGGGTCACATCATTTGTCGCATCTGAACTGTCGGCCCTGCGCAAAGAATCGCTGCCAACCGGGGCGCTGTCCAATTGGGCATTACCACTTCTGTCTGTATTCTGACAAGCTGCTAATCCGGCAAAAACCACCAGGATTGCAGAAAATTTTAAGAAACTTTTAGTTTTCATAGTGTTGAAGATTAGATAAATAATAGATAAAGGCATTAACCCCTGTGGGATCAAAAAAGTTTTAAATCTCTTTCAAAAGAGCCACAAAAAAATCAAAACAAACGCTAACCTCCAATGTTAAACAGATACAGTTACATTACATTTCAGCTATAGTTCTCAGCGAAAATTATCCTTTTTAAAAAAGTTCAAACAAATTTTTAGACTGTTGGTTATTTCCCCGCAGTTGATTGTAATACAACATTGAATTCAAGAACATTAATCTAACGAAAAACTAAAAATTATGGCAACTACAACAAAAACAGGCGCAAAGACCGCCACAAAATCAAAAACAGGGAAAATGGAAAATTCAGAATTCCATGAATTCTTCGTGGACGAACTGAAAGACATCTACTGGGCGGAAAAACACCTTTCTAAAGCCCTCCCTAAAATGAAAAAAGCAGCAACCAGTCCGGAACTGGCAGCCGCATTTGAAAAACATACTGAAGAAACCAATAACCACATCGCGACCCTCGAACAAGTATTCCAGTTGCTGGATGAGAAAGCCCAGGCAAAAAAATGCGATGCCATGGAAGGCCTGTTAAAAGAAGCCGAAAGCATCATTGAAGATACCGATGCGGATACCATGATCCGTGACGCCGGGCTTATTCTTGCCGCCCAAAAAGTAGAGCATTACGAAATCGCAACCTATGGCACACTGGTAGTTTTTGCCCAAAACATGGGACATACCGATGTGGCCGAGCTCCTGCAATTTACCCTGGACAACGAAAAAGCGACGGACGTTGCCCTTACCGAAATTGCAGTCAGCTCAATCAACGAGCAGGCGGCAGCAGAATAAAGAAGAATAAACCTCCTACCCCCTTAGCCACGCTAAGGGGGATATTCCCATCATCCCTAACAATATATTTTCCTTACTGTCAATACAGCCATTGTTATACGTTTCTAAAATCTACAATTATGGAAAATCAAGATCACTTACCAGAAGAAGAAGTTATAAACCCTGAACAGTTCCAGGTCGGCCGAAACCCCGTGGAACAAGAAGAAACTAACCAGGACGGCAGCGCCGATAATGAACAAGCTGGTTACACCCCCGGAGAAACAGAATTTGCAGACGGAGAAGGAACTCGTCTTGAACAGGAAAGTGAAGAACTGGAAATCGACCAGGAAACTAACGATTTGGATGACCTGGATATCGATCCTGAGAACGACCCGGATTCAAGCTCCTCAAGCGAAGAAGAAGACGCAGATTTTGAAAACCCGGACGACGATCCGGCATAATAAAATCAAAACTGTTTACCTGCATGACTTCGGGTAAACAGTTCTTTCCACCATCATCAGCTTATACTGATCTATATCTTACTGGGAAAATGCAACAACAATACGCAGACTACCCGACTTCAGGATTTAACACGTTCCTAATCAACACAAAAGCTATGGATTCATTAACCACATACCTTCCTAGATCAGTTAAAGGAAAAAGAGTACTCATCACCGGTGGAACAACCGGCATCGGGCGCGCAACAGCAATCCTGCTCGCTTCACAAGGCGCCAGGATAATGACTTTTGGCCGTAACCAACAGCCCCTTGATGAAACAATGGAAGCCATCAGAAGGCTCGATCAAGAAACAGAATGCTTAGGTATGATTGCCGATATCGCTGATCAAAAAGACATTAGCAGGATATTTGAAATGGTAGACAGCCAGTTCAAAGGCCTGGATATATTGATCAATAACGCTGCATTATCCTATGAAAGCATCATGGAAGGAACATACATGGACTGGCAATACATCGTCAACACCAACTTGCTGGGTTATATGGCCTGCTGTAATGAAGCTGTAAAACGCATGAAAGAAAACACTTCCAGCCACATTGTCAACATTGGATCCATCAGTGCCGATGAACGTGGCAAAGACAGTTCTGTATACGTAGCTACCAAAGCCGGGATCCAGGGTTTCAACGAAGCGCTCAGAAAAGAAGTGAATGAACTAGGCATCAAGGTGAGCCTCATCGAACCCGGACTGGTCGGATCGGACATGATTGAAGAAGATTCAGATGAACAACGTAAAAAAATAGCAGCTATGGAAATGCTCAAGGCTGAAGACATTGCGATGAGTGTATTGTATTGCCTTTCTCAGCCGCAAAGATGTGACGTCATTACCTTACAGATCAGACCTCACCTGCAAATTATCTAACCATGAAACCAGGATCAAAAAAACACAGCTATTTTTACAGAAACGGACTTACCATCGTATTCCTGACTCTGTTTATCGCAACCCTGGCCGCACAGGCACTTACCGGCTGGAAAAAACACAATCAGGATCTGAAGGAAGACCATGCGGCAGAAATCGGTTTGACAACTTATTTACAAAGCGGGCATTTCATTTCCGCCACCTTCGAAAACTTTGAAAGCGAATTCCTGCAAATGGCCTTATACGTTTTACTGACCGTATCATTGCGCCAGATTGGTTCAGCAGAATCGAAAAGCCTGGACAAGCCCGAAGAGGTAGACCGTGAACCAAAGCCATCAAAAGATGCACCCTGGGCAGTACGAAAAGGCGGATGGATCTTAAAGCTATACAGCAATTCGCTTTCCATTTGTTTCGCGATCCTTTTCCTGGCGAGCTGGGCCACGCACCTTTATGGAAGCTGGCAGAATCACAACGTCGAACAACTGGCAAAGCACCTTCCAAAAGAAAGCGTAACCGCCTACCTGGGACAGGCAGAGTTCTGGTTTGAAACCTTCCAAAACTGGCAAAGCGAGTTTCTTTCAGTCGCTTCTATTGTTTTCCTGACCATCTATCTGAGACAAAAAGGATCTCCCGAATCCAAACCCGTGGATGCCCCGGATCTGGAAACCGGGAAGTAGCCACATCTATTAATTAACATGAAATCCATGAAAAAATACATAGATGACGCAGATTTAAAACGATGCGGTAAATTACTGATCCAGCATCAACTGACCATCGCCTTCGCTGAAAGCGCGACCGCGGGCCGCATCAGCGCTGAATTCGCCATGGTACCTGATGCCGGTAAATTTCTAAAAGGCGGCATCGTCTGTTACGATGCGGATTTAAAATGCAGTTTGCTTAAAGTCCCTAAAAAACAGCTCAAAGAATTTACCCCTGAATCCGAAACTGTCACCCGCTCGATCACCCAAGGAATTCAAAAATTAATTCCAGCCGACATTCACATTGGCTGCACAGGACTCACTGCGCCGGGCGGAAGCGAAACCCCATGGAAACCCGTAGGAACTATGTTCCTTCATGGAATCCAAGGGCAACAGCAAATTCTTGACGAAAGAATCGTCTTCCAGGGAAATCCAGACGAGATTATATCACAAACGATCACCTTTCTGGCCAGGCAGCTGCATCAATACCTAAAGGCAAAAAATAAGTAATTAAGCCTCAATTTTATATTCAACGGTTATTTGGACAACATCTTTTATTTTACCGCATCCGGATCAAACGCCCGGGAACACACCAAAGCCCAGAGACCCCAGGATTTCATTGATCGAAAAATGGGCGCCGCAAACAAACTCATCAGCAGCACCATAATAAATGGTTAGCCGGTCACCTTCCACTACATGACCATTAGTGAACACCACAAATCCGAAAAACCCGCTGAGTTCATATTTCTCTGTAGGTACCATGATTGGTTCAATACTTCTGGCCAGTACAATGGAAGGATCGTGCAGATCCAGCAACAGTGCGCCAAGGCAATACCGGTGTTCAGCATCGGCTCCATGGTAAATTTCCAGCCAGCCATGTTCAGTTTTGATGGGTGCAGCACCGGCTCCGACCCTTGCACTGTCCCACATACCCGGCCTGGATTTGATGATACATTGATGATTGCCCCAGTGCAGGCCATCCGGAGATTCCGCCAGCCAGATGTAATTGCCCCCGATGTCCTTACTGCTGGGCCTGTGTAAAGCGTAAAACTTTCCGTTGATCTTTTCCTCGAAAAGAGCCACATCCTTATTGTGCGGAGGTAAAATCATTCCTTTACGCTCAAAATGTTTCCAATCTGTAGTGATCTGCATGCCTACTCCTACTCCGTTATCAGATACAGCGGTATAGGTGAGGTAATATTTTCCATCCAGAAGGACGACACGACAATCTTCAATACTAAATCTTTCCAGCTTACCCTGTCCGAAAATACCCGGGTAACCTGCTTCTTCCTGAAAGTGAACACCATCTTCACTGCTCAGCAACCTGAGGTGAGAAACGGTGGTCAGGTAATCCAGGCCCTGGTAATTGAACACCCGTGGATCAGATGCGATCAGATCAGGATCATTTAAGGGCACCTCGATGATTTCCAGTATGCCTTCATCATTCAGCAAGGGGATAAAGGCCCAACCTTCTACCTGTTTTACACTTTCTGCTACGCGAACCAGCAACCATGTTTTTCCTTCAAACCTGAATACCCCAGGATTCAGCAGGCAAATGATCTGCAACCCTGAGGCACTCGGACTGAGATCTTTGGGTAGCAGCAGGGGATTTTCAGGAAAACGTTGGGCAAGATCTTTCATAATCAAAAACAGATAACAGTATATCCGGGTTAGACATTAACCACCGCCATGAGGAAAATGTTTCAAACTAACTTTCCTTTCTACATTTGAAAGACTGATTCCATCCCTGAAAGAGAGTTCCATGCCGATTACGCCAGTTTTTTAAAATCGTAGATCTACAGGAAAAGACACGCATCCACCACGAGTTGAATGCTTCAGTAAACGCAGGTACTGAGCAATCTGCTAAGCAACGCCATCAAATACTCACCCAGTGTCGGCTACATCTTCATCAAATGCGAATCATTGGGTATCGGATTATACCTGGCCTTTAAATGAAAGCTTATCAATTAAAACACTGGTGGAATCTTCCGAGTAGTGTCCATCATTTTGCGTTTGACTGAGTCCTTTTTAGTACTGTCTTTCCAAGGATGTTTCATTTTAGGCATTTTTGACTTTACGGGATGTTTTTTTGAACTATCCTGACGTTTTTTTGTGGTATCCTGCGGAGGAACTTGCCAACCGAATGCTGACCAGCAAAACATAGCCAGCAATAATGTGATCATAATCTTTTTCATAACATTAGATTTTAAGTTTGTTACCAGTATAAAAACAACAAACAGACTTAATTGGTTTAGTGTTTATAAAAAAAATATAACATAATACACCTATTTTCAAGTAGTTAAAAAAAACAAAACGTACTAATACGAGACAAGAAAGCAACCGATGTATCTCGGATCATGTTATGGATTGATCACAGGAAACTCAGTGGTCTCTATCTAGTGCGTCCAGGCTTTTAAGATCTTCTGTGGTTACATCAGATGCTCCGGCATCTAAATCCGGGTTAGCATTTACCGGATCAAATCCGCCTGAACCAACATGATCTGCTTTAGGCATTTGCTTTATATTACCCTGCTCATCTCCCTGATTATATTCTTCCGGGTCAGGAGTAATCCCTTTATCAGGATCAAGTTCAAAAGAAGCAGCACTCGCTCTTTCAGCCTGATCAAAATCTTCCTTCTGATGAGGTTCCTGCCCTGACAGCAAAGAACCTGTGTTTTTCTTTTCCTCACTCATATCCGGTCTAACTATTTTTTACTTTTACTTTGCTTATTTTTCAGATAGGCTTCTATGTCCTTGCGGTCACTGGAACCAGTAGCTCGTTTAGCCCCGGTTATCGCCTGACTGCTTACGCCCAGCTTATCTGCCAGATACTTCACTTCGTAGGGTTGGGAAGAGTTCACCTGACTCCGTTCCACTTTTGCACCTTTTTTTGCCATCGTTTTTCTGTTTAAGGTTGAATACTATTGTTTAAACTTTAGTTCGCCAAATTGTACGCTCCATATCGGTAGGATGATACTTTTTTGAGCCTTCAATATGCGCTGATATAATTTTTTTAGTTTTTGCCCATGTGGCTTCTTCTGCTTAACCGGGCTAAGGGTTTTCTCTTTCATGATGCCAGCTCCTTTCTATTTATTTGTATTACAATTGCCATGCAAGATTGTTCTATAAAAATCGAAGCACTGCTGAAACAACAGCAGATTTGAACGCTGAAGTTTTCAACAAAGCATGGATTTAAGATTTAATTTGATTAACTTGATGAAAATCGAAAGCCCATGAAGATTACCCCTGACTCATTAAAAGCACACGATTACACCCGTAAGATACTTGCCCTTTCCCGTAAAGGCGCTGCCCTGAAAAAGAAATCACGGGAACTAAATGAAGCACTCAATGCAACGCTAAGAAAGTGCGCCGAACTATTCCAGCCAAAAAAGGATAAAGAACAATAAACGCTTTTATCTATAATTGCGCGGTAGCTTTACACTTGTGTCCCAATGGTATCAGCCCAACAGATGGCAAACGAGCAGGCGCTTAGGTTTTATAAATCTCCCTCTTTGTGACCTGCATCCATTAGGCTTTCGAGTTTAGTCAGTTTCTGTTTCCAAAAGTTATCATAATATTCCAGCCAGTCCCGGAGTTCAGTAAATCCCTGCTGGCTGAGCATACAAAAACGCTCCCTCCCACTATCTTCAATTGTCAAAAACCCGGCATGCTCCAAAATTTTGATATGCTTGGAAATCGCAGGTCTGCTGATCTCGAACTTTCCTGCTATGGCATTGATGCTCATACTACCTTCTGTCAACATATGCAGGATCTCCCGCCTGCTCCCATCTGCAATTACCTGAAAAGCGTCTAAATTAGGATGTTGCATATTCTTCCTCCATTCTTTTTGCCAGGCGTTTAGCAATTTTCAGCCAGCCTTTGCCCATCACCAGGTACGGCAAATAATTCCTCAGACCTTTGAAACCAGCATGTAGCAAAGTTAGTTCAGTACCGCCATCCCTGGGCTCCAGCGTCCAGGTCACCATCGAATCCAGTTTGACATCTTCTCCAGCACCTCCCCGCCAGGAATACTTTAACATCTTCTCCGGCTCAAAATCAATGAGCTGGCAGTAAATCCTGCCATCGAAACTGAAACGGCGGATCGGCTTAGCCCCGAAAACAAATTTATGCCCAATCTCCAGTTTAAAATCTGTAGGCAACAACCATTGTGCGAGCAGTTCAGAATCGGTCAGGTATTGCCAAACAACCGCAGGCGGGTGATTAAAGAACCATTTGTGTTTGATGTGATTTTCCATAATGCGTAATTTTGAAGTTACACAAATGTAATAAGTAATTTTGAAGTTACATAATTCAAACGTATTAAAAAATTCAGAAATGTTCCAAATGATTAAACTTCCGTTTTTAATTATAATTTTTACTACATTGATTTATCTTTTTAGCATACAATCATGATCAATCTCCCTGTTAATGCAAATCCGAACGATGCAGAATCGGCCAGTTTTAAACGAATTTTTGAGGAGAACCCCGCGCCAATGTACATCTTTGATTTACATACTCATGAATTTCTTGCAGTAAACGCAGCAGCTCTAGATCAATACGGATACCAAAAAGAAGAATTCCTATCCATGAGTGCCTTGCAAATCAGGTCAGCACAAGAGGTTGAGCGGTTCAAAAAAGCTATCCTGGAAGTAAGGGCTGCTTATTCCGACTATGGAGTGTGGAAACACATCCGTAAAAATGGCGAAGAGTTCTTCGTTCATATTTATGCACACTGCAATATTTTCCAGAACAGAGTGGCCAGGGTAGTCATGGCAATTGACATCGATCAAAAAGTTAAGGCAGAAAATGCGCTAAAAGAAAAAAACGAAGAGATTGCCGATATTCTGGAAAGCATCACCGATGGCTTTTATGCGATGAACGAAAACTGGGAAGTTACCTACATCAATAAAGAGGCAGAACGGATCCTGAACTGTAAAAGAACCGATCTGTTAGGAAAAAACCTCTGGGAATTTTTTCCCGGATCAAAAGAAGGACGGTTTTATCAGGAATACAAACGTGCGCTAGAGGAAAAAATAAGTGTACATTTTGAAGAATGCTATGCACCTCTTGGCGTTTGGGGATCGATGCATGTATATCCCAAAAAAGACGGCCTGGCCATTTATTTTGTTGACATTACTGAGCAAAAGAAAAATCAGATTGAGCAATCCAGGTACATGAACATGATTGAAAAACAAAACGAACAACTAAAAAAGATATCATGGATACAATCGCACGAGTTGAGGTCCCCGCTTTCCAACATACTGGGCCTTTTAGAGCTGGTCAATGAAAACTCATGCAATGCCGATGTAATAGAAAAATTAAAAAAAGCGGCGAAAAGCCTGGATGATGTAGTACGGAACATAACAGAACACGCACAGAAAACCATAAATTAATCAAAGAAGATTAAATTTAAAGACAGAAAAAAAAGCACAATCAATTGAAAATAAACAAATTATAGTCTGATTTTATTCTATTTGCCACCTTGCTGTTCGCTGCTCAATACCTTGGTCGTAGCTTGTTCGTAAAAAGTACCCTTTTTATGGGCCAGGTGTGCGCAAGCTTCGAACAAAGTACGTCCAGGTACGAAAGTAGGGTCTGATTTGAGGTTTTTACCCACAATCACACCTTCCTGCTTACCTTTAATGATCATCTGGTAAAATTCATACCACAAGCCTTGTACAGACTACATGGCTATGGGAAGGCTAAAAGAAAATGATACCTGATCAGAACGGAGCTCTACAATAAGTTCTCCACCGTTTTGCTGAATGTATTCCCTACATAAATGCAGGCCTAGCCCAACACCTTTTTCATTGGCCGTACCATACGCTGGATTATGTATCTTACCTGAACTAAAGGTATCCTGATTGATGGCAACCGCCCCGGAAACAGGGTTAGTGACAATGATATGGGCATGTGTGGCGTCCTTTTTCAGCGAGATGGTTATGTTTTGCTGAAAGGGTGTAAACTTGATTGCATTGTCGATCAGGTTACGCATAACCAGCTGAATCTGGTTTTCATCGGCATAAACTTCTATGTGCTGATCTGCAAGAAATGCAATTCCGATTGATTTTCTCGTTATAAGTGGCTGATATACCAATAGCAAATTGCTTATCATTTCCTTCAGATCAAGATTTGAAGGAAATGCAGTTACCCCCTCCATTTGGCTTTTTGCCCAGTAAAGGAGGTTATTTAGCGTATTGTGAATGGTATCAATGCTTTTTCTGCTTTCGTTCAGTAACATTTTAAGGTCTTCAAACGTAAGCAGGTTCATATCTTTGAGCGAGAAAATACTCAAAAGACTGTTAAAAGGACTGCGCAGATCATGCGCTATGATAGAGAAAAGTTTATTTTTTACGGCATTGGTTTCTTCCAGGGTCTCTATGGTTTCATTGAGTTTTAGTGTCCGCTCTTTTAACATTTTAACACTCTCGTTCAGTTTTAGCGTCCTGCCCTGTACCAGTTTCTCCAGTCTTTCTTTTTGCGTAGTAATCAACCTTATATTCTGTTTTCTGATGGTATTGAACCGGTCGCCCAGCGCAAAAGACAGCAGCAGCAGTTCAATGGTAGTACCGGCGGGGACAATGTAAAAGGTATAATCATGGTAAGCAAATACACCTGATAAAGTAAGTGTAACAAATAAAATTGGAATGCAGACAAAAGCCCAGGCCAGTATATAATATAAGGCTGCTTTATGGCCGGTACGGTAGGACAAGAAGCCATTTATCCATAAAAAAACGCTGGATAACATCAACAGATAATTTACAATGCCTGATATGGCACTTTTATAGCCTAATATACTAAGTACAAGAATAACCAACCAGCAAAAGATCAAAACATTATATATACGGATCACACCGGGGATCCTTTTTTTCAACTCCAGATAATTGATAGAGAACAAGGCAGAGGCCAGACAGGATACGCTGAGAAAGATATGTGGATAAAGATTGATAAAAGCACGAAAGTTAGTTCCGAAAACATATCCATACCCCCTGATATAGAAGATCAGATAAATAAACAGGGATCCGACATAGATGCTGTAAATAAAATAAATATGGTCTTTAAAACTCAGATAAAGAAAAAGGTTAAAAAAGAACAAGATGATGAGTGCACCGATATACATGGCCTCAAAGCGCGTTTTAAGCGCCGATTCAGCAATCAGGGTTTCTGCTGTAACAAGTTTAACCGGCAACAGCAGGATATTATTTGTTTTTACCCGGATATAAACGGTTTGAATGCCGGGGTGGATGTCATCGGCACCTCCCAAATCAAAAATGTAATTGTTTGAGGCCACTACCCTTTTCATTTTAACAGAGAGGCTTCCCGTATGCAGGTGTAACTGATGGCCACCTGGCAAATCAGCATACAGATCAATAGATTCCACATTTGGGACATCTATTACTAAAAATGCCTTTCCATCACTTTTATTGAAGTAATTGAGTTTCATCCAAAAAGCTGACCGGCGATTGCCAAAGGCCAAAATCTCAGCATCCGATTTTAAAAATCTACCCCCTTTATCCAATGCTTTTACAGCAGCAAGATTTAACCCGCCTGTTTTATCCTCCAGATAGCTGACAGACCTGCCAATATTAGAATAGGGTGAACTGTCATTGAGATTGATCAATGGCTGAGCATAGCCCCCACTAAACGAGGCCAGATAAACTAGCAAAATCAGAGCGTAGCGCATAAATTTGGTTAATGCCCAAAGTTAATATTAAGCAGTGGAAATAAAGCATATGCAGACGATTTACTTTAACCAATTTAAACAATTTTTCATTTCAATTGTAATATATGCAACTAACCTTTAATACTTTACATCATGAAAGCAATAAATTTACCGGCTATAATAGCAATTAGTTTTTGTGTGCTGCAGGCATGTCAAAACGCCAATAAAAGCACCAGGGAAATACAATCAGAAGTAATTGATTCGTCAATGGAAGCCCATACCATTACAGATACCACGGCTTTAAACCGGGGCGCAGGTATTGCTGATTTTCTAAACGAAGCTGCCCTTGGGGGTATGGAAGAAATAGAACTCGGAAAAATAGCCATCGAGAAATCAGCGAATCCCGGTATTAAGGATTTTGCCAGACAAATGGTAAAGGACCATACTAAAATTGCTGAAAGACTTAAAGTATTGGCTGAGGGTAAAAAAATGACTTTACCTGCAGCGCTCCCTAAGACCGATCTGGATCACATTGCTGAGATGAAAAACATGCAGGCAAATGAGTTTGATAAGCATTATATGGGCATGATGGTAAAAGACCATGTCAAAACACTGGACCTGTTTAAATCTGCTACAACTTCAGGTGATACGCCATTGCAGAATTTTGCGATCAGTACCTTGCGTACCCTTGAATCTCATTATAAAATGGCCACCAGCTTAAATGACAAGCTGAAATAAAAGCATAGGGCTTAAGCTCTTTTGCTTAAGCTCTCCATAAGTTGGTCATACAAATCATCACTTGCCGCTTTTTTAGTTTTGATCTTTTTAACAGTTGCCCTTTTGCCCTGGGCTTTTGATTTTATGATCTTTAACAGTTCTTTAGAATAATCGTTTTTAAAAGCACTAATGTCAAATTCAGTAGTATATTGTTTGATCAGGGCAAGCCCAACCTGTAGTTCTTTTGGGTTGATGGTAACGGTATCCTTCAACTGCAGTTCTTTGGGATCGCGTATTTCTTCCTGAAAACGAATTTTAGTGATTACGATGATTCCGTTAAGCGGATGAATAACACATAAATTTTCTGTGTTCCTCAACACAAAACGTGCTACGCCTGCTTTTTTAGATTTTTCTAAAGCCTTAAGTAATAAAGCATAGGCTTTTTTACCCTGACTTTCTGGCTGGGTATAATAAGACGTTTCGTAATAAACCGGATTGATCTCTGTTATATCTACAAAATTTTCAATCTCGATCACTTTGGTCTTTTCTGGTTTTACCTCTTCAAAGTCGTGCTCATCCAGCACGATATAACGGTCTTTCAAAAAATAACCTTTAACAATTTTGTCATAAGGGACTTCTTTCTGAGTCTTCTCGTTTATCCGTTTAAATTTAATGTTACTGTGGTCCCTTTCATCAAGCATATCCAGATCAAGCTGACTATTTTGCACCCCTGAAAATAATTTTACCGGGATATTGACCAGACCGAAGCCAATTGATCCTTTCCATATCGATCTCATCTGTATTTATTTATGTCGCTAACTGTTATTTGCTATAAAACAAGCGGCAGGTCAAAAGGTTCAAAAAATATTTTTCCAAAACTGTAGCATATCCGCCACCTGTAACGTCTAAATAAAAATTGATTGTGTATGGAGTCAAAAGAACTAGTCAGAGAAATTGTAAAAGTAGCAAAAAGTCCGGATATGGATAAAGAATTGATTGAGGCATTAACCAGTCTATGCTTTCAGGAAGAAAGCCTGGTTCCATCTGATGTACTTTTTGTTTTTGGCTCCAACGTTCAGCACCGGGAAATTGCTGATATCATTAGCTATATGCTAAATGCGGAACTGGTAAACCAGGTGGTAATTACAGGCGGTGTGGCCAATTATAATGGTTCCTTTTATAAAAAAGAAGCTGAATCAGCCCAGATCAAATCCTACATTCCGATTGAAAAATATCCAGATAAACAAATCTATACAGAAAATAAATCAAAAAACATCATAGAGAACATCGTTGAGGCACAAAAAGTATATTCTTTCAAAAATATCCGGAGTATGACTTTTTTAGCGCATTCTTATGCCACTACGAGAGCTGCCTTATCCTTAAAAAGATTTTTCCCCTCAGTAATGCTGCATTGTATTCCGCTACCGCTTCCTACCGATTATTTAAAATACCCGATCAGCAGGCAAATGTGGTGGAGGACGGCGTATGGCCGCGGGCTGGTATGGGGAGAATATTTAAGGTTACAGACCTACGGACAAAGAGGAGATTTTCCTATAGCCGAAATAGAAGCATCCCTGGCCTATATAAAGCGCATTGCTGAACAAAAATCTTTATCAGTAGCCTGACAATAGAGCGATCCATATCAGGCTACTGATAAAGTGGTTAATTGGTGGTACCCGAAATTTTGTTGTCCTTAAGGCTGACGTTTTTGCTATTTCCTTCAACCAGCACAAATTTTTTGGCAGTAACCTTACCAGAAATGTTTTTTACGATTGCATTTTGAACATTTTCCAGTCTGATGATCGATTCAGCACCAGAAGTTTCAGGAAGCTTCCATTCGGACACTTCAATGTCTATACCATCCTCACACACCAATGCTGGTCTAAGATCATTGTGATCAAGATTAAATTTCACATTTTTAAGCTTCAATCCTTTTACATGCCTTGCCCAAACACCATATGCAGGCACACGAGGGCCAAAGGTCTTCACTTCGGGATACTGGTCAATAGCTTCTGGTACAGCCTGACGGGCATGTTCTGCCAAACCTCCACCGGCCAGACTGATCTCAATATTCTCCAATGTTAAACCAGTGATGTAGTGACCGGGAACCCCTGTGATTAAAATACCGGATGGCGGCATTAACTGGGCATTTGCAGCAGCATTGGCCTTAACATTTCTGATCACTACATTTTCAAATGTACCTGTAGGTTGTTTAGTGTCACTTGTTTTGCGAAAAACACTTAACCTGGATCCCAGACGAAACAGCATAGGTGTCCTCACATCTTCCATCGTAATGTCTGAGATCTCTACATTGCGTAGATTTGCACCATCTACGGTAAGCAACTTAATTCCCCCGTTCCTGGTTTCATAAATATGGCATTTAGAAATTTTAATGTTCTCGAAAGCAGCCATAGATTCTGTTCCCATTTTTATCCCGGCCTGACTGCTTTTCAGGCGCAATCCGCTTACCTCTATATTTCTGCAGGCCATTTTACTGGAGGTAGTTTTAAATACCAGTGCGTCATCTCCGCTCACCACATCACAGTTTTTGATCACTACATCCTGACAGCCGTCAATGCCTATCCCATCATTATGTGCTACCCCAACGCTCATGATCTTTACATTTTCTATGTGTAGGTTTTTACTCTGGAAATAGTGCGATGTCCAGGCACCTGCATATTTAAGTGTAACGCCATTCACAGTCACCCCGTCACATCGTACAATGCGTACCAAAAATGGCCTTAGCCCCCAGCGTTGTCCTTCCGGTCGGGTATCTGTTAAAATGTGCTTTTCCTTTATAGCAGATCCCTGCCCGTCTATAGTTCCCTCGCCTTCCAGTCCTATATTCCTGGCATCAACAGCAACCAGTAAAGCCCAGCCCACATCAATGCCCAGTCCTTCAGTAAAGGGGTCAAGGTTTCTGTAATCCTTCAGATCAGTACTGCCCAGCAACACTGCATTTCTTTCAAAATGAATGGTAATGTTATCTTTAAGTACGATGGTGCCTGAAAGGAACCTTCCTTCAGGAAAGATCACTTTACCCCCACCGGATTGATAACAGGCATCAATAGCTTTTTGTATCGCTTCCGTATTGAGTGTAGTGCCATCGCCAATAGCCCCATATTTCAAAATGTTAAAATCAGCAGCCTTTACAAAATTTGTAAAAGCTGCAATCATGAATAAACTAACCAGTAATTTCAATTTAACCGTTCGGATCATTATATTTTTTAGTTATTATAAGTTACAAAATTGCGCTAAAACCAACCCTCATTTTGAGGATATTTAGGTCCTGTGGTAACCCCGTCAATCTGTTTTTGAGGTATTGGCCTTAAAACATGGAAAGGCTTAATATTGGCTGCTGCCTCAGGATTGTAATTTTTAGTTTTTA
Source organism: Pedobacter heparinus DSM 2366 (assembly GCF_000023825.1). Taxonomy (NCBI): domain Bacteria; kingdom Pseudomonadati; phylum Bacteroidota; class Sphingobacteriia; order Sphingobacteriales; family Sphingobacteriaceae; genus Pedobacter; species Pedobacter heparinus. Next base: position 2,030,989 of record NC_013061.1, on the reverse strand, counting down.
CCCGATCAATCAATTTATTGGTCCGCACCAGGTCCCACCACCTTACATTTTCACCACACAGCTCCCTTGTGCGTTCATCCAGGATAAAATCAAGTGAAGGAATGGTAGTCACGTTCATTACTGCCGGATTGGCGTTAGGATAGGCGGCCCTTCTCCTTACAAAATTGATGTTATCAAGGGCATCTGTCATGGTAGCTCCACCCATAAATGCAGCCTCTGCAGCAATTAAATAAGTTTCTGCCAGGCGGTATACGATCACCGGTCTGATAGAAGGATAATTTAAATCAGCACGTTTGGTATCGTTATACTTTTTCATATAGGGCGACAAGGTGATGTCATATTTACGTGGAGGGATCAGCAGATACCTGGTAGCAGCAATTTTAGCATCACTTACATCAAAACCCGGCATAAATATAGCTGTATCGCCAACAGTGAATTTGACTTGCCCAACGGCAGCATTAGCTGGAGCTCCCGGTGGTATTGGTGCTTCCCATTTAGGAAGAGAAGAGGCATTGTTACTGATCCAGGTAGTTAAAAAGGTTTTGTTGTAACGGGTGTCATTTACCCTTTCCTGGAAAGCCACATTGGTTAGCCATGCAGTAGGCACGCAACGGATATATGGACGACCATAAGTTACGGAACGCTGCATACCAGGGCGCAGTTCGTACTGCGGCACCCACATGTGGTTCAATACATTATCAGCCCCTCCACTGTTATTTGGACCATTATAAGCCAGGTTAGAGGTATGCTGAACATTCCAGATCACTTCATTGCTGTTTTCATTTCCTTCTGCAAACACATCACCAAAATCCTGCAGCAATGACAGTCCGCTGGTTGTAATTACGGTTTTGGCCATATTGTAAGCATCTATATAATCATTTGCTTTTTTTGCCGAAGATCCTGCCCGGGTTAAATATACTTTGGCCAGCAAATGTTGTGCAGCTGCTTTTGTAGCTACCCCGGGTAGTGCCCCTGATGATTTTGGATTGGCATAAAAACTTGGGGTAGCAATGGCATCCTGTAGGTCTTTCACAATAAAATCATATACTTCTGCCATTGGCGTGCGCGTTGCCGACGTGATGGGCGTGCTCTGGAAAGTCTTGTTTAAGGTAACATCACCCCAAAATTGTACCAGGATAAAATAGTAATTGGCCCGAAGGAATTTAGTTTCGGCCACAATCCTGCTTTTAAGGTTATCATCCAATCCGGTAACTGCAGCAGAATTATCAATTACACCATTACAAGTATTAATGTTCATATAACAGTCTTTCCAGATGGCCTCTACGGTTCCATTAGCCGTATCGTAATTGCTATTGTATTTGTTGATGTTGTTGTTTCCATCCTTTCCGGTATAGAATTCATCTGTGCCTATTACTGTCATCGTAAAAAGGTTTTGATTTCCCCAGAAGGAGCGGGTTCCTGCATAAGCAGCTTCAAGTCCTTTTTGAAAACCCTGAGCGGTGGAAAAAAATTCAGGAGTTAAATCAGAATGTGGTTCTTCCACCAGTGTTTTTTTACAACCTGCGGCCAGTGCTAAATATAAGCAGGCTGTAAAGCATATAACTATCTTTTTCATAATCTTAATCATTGAATTATAAACTCATATTTAAACCAAAAGTCATAGAATAGCTTGCTGGTGTATCTACACCTACAGAACTTCTGTTGTTACTTCCGCTGATCGCTTCGGGATCTATACCCTTATATATATTTCTGTACTTGGAGAAAAGAATAAATGCGTCGTTTACAGAAGCGTATACCCTCAATGACCTTCCCCCTATCTTAGCGGCGAGCGGTGCAGGTAAATTATAGCCCAATGCCAGGCTCCTGATTTTCACAAATGTACCATCAAAATAACCCAAGGTAGAATTGTTAGGAGTATTGGTTGATGCGGCATTTGGCTTAGGCCAATAGTTCTCATGGTTTGTTGGTGTCCAGTAATTTACATCAAGATTGTTATAGTTTCCCTGAAAGGTATTGGCAAATCCGCTATTGTGCACGCTACTGATAATGGTACTTCCAAACCTTCCAAAGGTTACAACAGTAAAATCAAGATTTTTATAGGCAAAACGGTGGGTCATGCCTCCAGACCATTTGGGCTGGCTCGATCCTATAAATATCCGGTCATCTGCTGTGATCTTACCATCCCCGTTTGTATCCGCCAGCCTGATGTTCCCGATTACAGAACCCGTACCCGTAGTTACTGTAAGCCCTAATCTTTTAGCTTCGGCTGTATCGGCAGGCGTATTTTGCCATATGCCCACCCTGTTATAATCATAAATGGTTCCGATAGGCTGACCTACAAACCTGTTATTCGTAATGTCGTTAATTACGCCTTCCTGTAACTGTGTAATTTTACCTCTGTTGATGGAAACATTGATGTCGGTACTCCAGCTGAATTTCTTCTTACCATCACCATCAATGTTTACGGTACTCACCTGAAATTCCAGACCCCTGTTTTCAGATTTACCAACATTGGTTAAAACTGCATTTGGAATTCCGGAGGTGAAAGGAAGGTTTTGTGGCAGCAATAATTTATCAGTATAAACGTGGTAAGCTTCTATTGAACCGGTAATTCTGTTCTTTAAAAAACCAAAGTCAACAGCAACGTTTGCCGTAGTACTGTTTTCCCAGGTCAATGCCGGATTTGGTACATTGGAAAGATATAAACCGGTAGTTGTTTTGTCACCAAAATTATAATTGACCCCTGTAAGCGCACCTAATGTTGCATAGGCATCTATTGAGGTATTACCTACCATTCCGTATGAGCCCCTGAGTTTTAAATTTGAAATTGAGCCTACACTTTTAATAAAATCTTCCTGGATCAGGTTCCAGGCTACGGCCGCAGAAGGGAATACTTTATATTTACCTCCTGGTGCCAGACGGGAAGAACCATCAGAACGCATGGTAAGCGTTAACAGATACTTATCCTTGAAACCGTAATTAAGCCTGCCCATATAGGATATCAGTGACCATTTACTATAATCTCCTGATCCTACCAGATTGGAGCCCAGCTGAGGGTTGTAGTACCATACGTTATCTGCAATCAGGTTGTTGTTGTTAAAGGAATTTGACTGACTCTGAGCTTCCTGTAAAGAAAACAATCCTGTGAAGTTTATTTTATGATGATCAGCAATTACCTTATCGTAGGTAAGTAGATTTTCCAGTGTATAATCCGTTCTGAAACCAGTACGGTTGCTGGAAGTGGATAAACCACCCAGATTATTTGAAGTTGCGCTTGCATAAAAATTTCCGTAAACATCTGATTTGATTTCTGCACCTCCGTTAAAGCGATATTTTAAACCAGGGGCCAAAGTAGCTTCCAGGTATAAGGTGGTAAATGTTCCAAAACGTTTTCTGTTTTCTATTTTAGCGCCTTCTACAAAATCACCTAATGGATTCCAAACCTGGTTTGCACTGCCGGGCACAAAGCCCCATAATTTACCAGTTTCATCATAAGGAGTAGCAAGCGGACTGGCTCGAAGCACTTGCCCCATGGGGTTGGCACCCTCACCTTTGGTGTAGCTGAAATTGTTTATGCTGTTCAACCCTACCCGAACATATTTACCCAATTGTTGCTCTATGCTTATTTTAGCTGTAAAACGCTCAAAAGACTGGCCCGGATAAATTCCGGTTTCGTTATGATAGCCTCCGGACAGGGCATACTGCGTTTTTTCTGATCCACCTGACACACCGATCTGATGGTTTGTAGTGATGCCATTTTTATAGATCAGGTCCTGCCAGTCGGTACTTCTGCCCATTTTGATAGACTCAAGCTCCTGAGGGGCAAAAATACCATCAGTCATAATCCGGGGGTCATCTACACCTGTGTATTTTGGGGCCCCGCTTACAAAATTTCCATTTACTACAGCCCATTTCTTTAACATCTCAAATTGTTTACCATCCATCACATCAATTTTACCCAGGTTTTTGGTCACTCCGGCATAACCGCTATAAGTAACTACAGCTTCGCCAATTTTCCCACGCTTGGTAGTCACCAGGATAACACCATTTGCACCTCTGGACCCATAAATAGCTGTAGAGGAAGCATCTTTAAGCACTTCGACAGATACCACATCATCAGGGTTCAGGTCATTGATATTCCCATTATAAGGAATACCATCAACAACAAATAGCGGATCATTAGTTGCTCCCAGTGATCTGGCACCCCTAATCCTGATGACAGGCGAAGCACCAGGCTTACTGTTACCACCGCTTTTTTGAATGTCTATACCGGCACCTCTTCCCTGAAGGGCCTGAGACAGATTTGCAACAGGCACATCTTTAAGTGCCTGTTCGCTGATGGAGACTATAGAACCTGTAATATCAGATTTCTTTTGTGTTCCATAACCAACAACGATCACCTCTGATAAAGTTTTATTTTCTGCGACAAGCGTTACATTTATTGTAGTTCTGTTTTGAACCGCAACTTCCTGGGTAACATACCCAATTGAAGAGAAAACCAAGGTACCTGTACCATCGGGTATTGTTAAACTGTAATTTCCATTTGCGTTGGTTGAAGTAGAGGTGTTTGTTCCTTTTAACTTTACGATCACACTTGGCAATGGGCCTTCAGCATCAGAAACTTTTCCTGATACGGTTACTTTTTTAGTAGAATAATTTTCATTACTGATTGTGTTACCCCTCGAATATGAATCCACCACACAACAACACAATAAAAAAACTACAATACACCAACGAAGAGTAGAAGTTTGATTAATCATAATTTATGGCTGTTTAGTTAATATTTGATTAGCCTAATTTAATCAAACAGCCATCCCCATTTGTCTCTTACATTAGCATTGTAATCATTGGGATTGTCATTTCAAACCCCAGTAATTCTGTCCATCTGATTTTACTGGTTCAAGTATAAAATCCAAAGGTTTTTGGCCACTATACAATATGATTTCCTCACCTGCTTTCAGATCCAGTTTAAGCACCCCATCTTGCTGTGGACTAATCTTAAACTCCCGTTTTCCGATAGCTTTAATATTGCTTTTCCAGCCGGTTTTAATTAAACATAGAGAACCAGCCATACTTTTAACTTTAATGAACCGGGTAATTCCATTTTTACGGCTTGCGCTAATTAAAAATGCACCTTTAGCACTCAGGTCATTAAAGGATACATCGCGCCAGGCATCCGGTACTGCCGGAAACACGCTGATAGTTCCATTCCAGCTTTGTAACAGCATCTCATTCATGGTAGTAACCGCAGAAAGTGGCGTTTCAATTACCGGTCCCGCTTCCAGGTACATAGTATTTGGTTTAATGCTGAATTTCCCCTTCATCATTTCATTCAGTAACTGATGGGTTTTGTTTCCGTTACCCATCATTGCATAAATAGAACCTGAACCAGTATAGGAATAACCCCTCCAGGCTGCATTATTATTTTCCCATTGTTTTAATGACCTTTGGATCAATTCACGGTTCTCCTGTTGGTCCCAGTTCACCTCGTATATCGGATACACCTGTAACAGGTGCGAATAATGACGGTGAGAAATGGAAAAATCGGCATCTCTGCCTATACGGTATCCCAACTTATCTTGTGGGTAAGGTGTTAAATTATTTACTGCATCCTGCCATCTGACGGCGAGCGGGTCTTTTAAGCCCAATACTTTATGGATATGCAAGAGGGTATTCAGGCCCCATCTGAACAGAGAAAGGTCGTAATTTGCATCACGGGTAACTCCCTTGGGATATTCGGGTGAATAAGTATAGGGCAGATGATACTTGCCATCGCTCTGCTTTTCCATAATATTTAAATAGTAATTAATAGCTTTGGTCAATACCGGATACAAGCTTTTAATGAGCCGCTTATCCATAGTATGTTCATAAGCCTGGTAATATACATGCAACAGCCAGGTCAGATTACCCAGTTCCATTGATGCAGCACTGGCACTGGTGCTGTCATTTCCCTTTAACACTTTGATACCAGAGGTCATGGTATAAGGCCCTGATCTACCCAAAGCTGCTGAATTGTACTGGTAAGGTTGAGGTGCATTTTTAGCAAGATTACCAATATTATCGTCAATCATTTTCAGCAATGGTTTAACCAATTCCTGATGATTGGAACTAAAGAAAGGGTAATAAGTAAGCTGAATGTTTAAGTTCCACCAGTATTTTGGCCAGGGTGTAGCTTTATACCATGGCCCCATCAGGTCAATTGGATATGCCCCTATCCTGGTTGCCGAAGCCATTTTATATTGTTGTATCCACCAAAAACTTTCCAGCCTGGCATCGGGAACGGAAATAAAACTTTTCTGATAAAACTTAAGCCAATGTGCACGATGCGCCGCAGTAATTTCAGAAATAGATGAAGCATTTATGGTAATCAGCTCTTTTTTTGCTAGTTCCATAGAGTTATCATTTGGATAAGTGCTGGAAACAGTAATGAGCAATGAACCTATATTTCCGGTTTTAATTTCTTTCCAGGCAGTAGTATATCCACCTCCGGCCCTTAATGGCTGATGGTTGAAGCTGATGTCTTTTTCTTTAACTATAACCCCAGGAGGATTTGATGGATACTTTGAAGCACTATCCCTTCCTAAAGAGAGGTAAGGGCTTAAAGCAGGCTCTGGTTTCCATCGCCAGTTTACCAGTTTTTCGTTATGTATTGTCTGCGTATTCAGAATAACGACATCTTTTGTAGCGGCAACCACTGCGTTCAAATTAATTATTCCCTTATCCGTTGTAATTGTTCCCGCCAGTTCAGCCTTAAGCAGATCCAGGCGTAACCTGATGTTTTTTATCGTTCCCTTAACTTCCATCAAAAACCGCCCTATAGGTAATCTGGCGCGGCCAATAGAGGGATTTATGCCCTCTACATGGTCAACTACATCCGTACGGCCAAGGTCAAAACGCAGGGTATTGGGATTTTCACGGTACACCATTATGCCCAGCAGACCATTGCCTAAAAAAGCACCTTCCTCCCATTTGGTGGATAAGGAGTCAAAGACCAGGTCATTTCTGGACAAAAATCTCTCCCAATTTATCTTTTCCTGAATTTGTGCGGTTGCCGGACTTAAAAAACCCACCAGCAACAATAAAGAAAATACGACAGACTTGTTCATCATCAAAGCTTAGTTTTGGGCAACAATTTCAAAAACAGAACTACTTAGGGGACTGATTTTACCAGATGAGAGGTTTAATCCAATATTCATCAGGTAGTCGCCGCTAAATACTTTTCCATCATCTGGAAAGGTCGATTTCGTATCCGGCAATAAATTAACTTCCTTAATCTGATAACGCTTTAATGGATCAAGGCCGTTTAAAAGCACCTTCCCCATATATTCTTTACGCCTGAAATTAAGCAGGTAATTGAAAAGTACGGCTTTGTTTTTAGGCTCATCCACATACATTAAAACTGCCCTGTTCTCCTCATACGGAGAGATTAAACGGTACAGATCACCAAACCAGATGACATCACTGATCTTTTTATAAGTTTTAACCGCCTGGTTACTGAATTTAATTTCCTGTTCTGTCAGATTTTTAACCCTGATATCATAACCCATTTTACCCATCATGGCCACGTCTGTACGGAACTTTAACGACTGTTTACCCATAGAAGTTACGTGGCTGGAGACAGTTAAGGCCGGGAAAAAGTTGAGGTAACCCCATTGTATAAATACCCGCTCCAGGCCATCGGTATTGTCGCTTGGCCAAAACTCTGTAAAATATTTCAGTCCGCCATAGTCGACCCGACCACCTCCACCGGCACATAGCATGATAGGCAAATGCGGATGTTTTTTTCTTAAACGCTCCAAAATAGTATATAAGGCCCGATTGTAATCTATGAAAAGGTTACCCTGATTCTCTTTTAAAGCAGGCGAATACGTATTGGTCAGCATACGGTTACAATCCCATTTAATAAAGGCAATACCCGGGTTTTTAGTCAGCAGATCACTCACCATATCGTATATAAAGTCCTGTACTTTTGGATTGATCAAATCCAGTACCAGCTGGTTGCGTGAGTAAGCCTCTTCTCTGTTTGGCAATTTCAATATCCAATCCGGATGCTTTTCATACAATTCGCTTTTCGGGCTCACCATTTCAGGCTCCAGCCATATCCCAAACTGCAGGTTTTTTTTACCAGCTTCAGTAACCAGGTAGCCAATTCCGCTTGGCAGTTTTTTCTTGTCTACCTGCCAGTCGCCCAATGCCGTTTTATCCGCATCACGGGGATATTTGTTACCAAACCAGCCGTCATCCAGTAAAAAGAGATCCACCCCCAGTTTATTTGCACCGTCAAAGAGCTCAACCAGTACATCCTGGTTAAAATCCATGTGTGTAGCTTCCCAATTGTTTAAAAGTGTTAGCCGCGGTTTATTGCCATCCAGTACGCCATAATTCCTGGCCCAGCGGTGCAGGTTTCTGCTGGCTTCGCCTTTCCCCTTTTTGGTATAGGTAAATATAAAAGCAGGGGTTTCAAAAGTTTTACCCGGCTGCAATTTATATTCGGAAGCATAAGGGTTCATTCCGGTAATCATCCGCAGACTATTTTGCTGATCAATTTCAAATGCACATTGAAAATTACCAGACCAGGCCAACGTGCCCGCAATCAGTTCACCATTGTTCTCATCAGCAGGTTTATTTAAAGAAAGGTAGAAGCAAGGCGAACGATACATTTGCGCACGTGTCCCCAGTTTACTATCCAGTATTTTTATACCTGTAGTCAACTGGCTTTCCTTCATCCTCATTTCTGTCATATAATCCCCGTCAAACTGGCTTAACCAATATTTAGACGCATCAAAATGCAACATAGAAGAAGCATAATTGGTTAAAGTGACCGGCTTTTTCTCGTTGTGTTTTATTTCTGTCCATTCCTTGATAATATCTTCATTAAAATATGCGGTAAAATGGAGTACTACCTGTACCGGATATTGTGGATCTTTAAGTATTATGGATGTAGTAGCTACATTATCATTCTGTTTGTCAGTTTTATGTGCAACATACTTTAAATCCAGCGAGGGATTGCCATCGTTGTGTACCATACGGATTGCAGGCTCAAATAAGTCACCCATACCAGCACCGATATAAGCTTCACGACGGGTTGATTTTAAGAGGCCCTCATCGCTGTGATTGATCAGTTTTTGTCCAAGATAACTTTGATAAAGCTTTTGTCCGGATGAGATGGTAAAAATGAGCGATGTATGTTTTGTTTCAACAATGATTTGTTTGTCCTGCTGTGCAATGGCATTCAAACCCATTGTAAAAAGCAACAAAAAACAAGAGATATATTTATTTATATGTAAACGGATATCCATTATAGCTTATATTATAGTTTAATTACTTGCATAGCACCTTCTTTTACTTGGTATTTATAGTCTTTGCCATCTTTTTTAATGGTGATCATCAATTTGCCTTTAGCCGTCCGGGCTACTTCCAGGTCAAATACATTTCCAAAAGAATGGATATTGCGCAAGGCCATATTGTTCCATTCTGCAGGCATTCTTGGCGTACATTCAAAACTGCGGAACCCTATGGGGCGCATGCCAAACAACCCTTCTGTAAATATGCGGCAATATAAACCACTTTCGGCAGAAAGATGCCTTTGATTACCTTCCGGATAAGCTTCCACAGGATAAGGGACATGATCCCCGAGCAACCTGCGCCGTGAATAATATTTGATAAAATCCATTGCTTTTTCCGTCTCCCCGGCCTGCAATACACCTCTTAAAGCATAAAGAGTTGATCTGTCCCAGAAAGTTTCTTTACCTGCCTGTGTGGCAAGTCCGTCGGCAGTCCATAATCTTGGTGAAAACAAGGCATCAACAGTTCCTTGTTTCCTATCAAATATCCCCATTGTTAAAGGCAGACAAATCCAGGCCCTAAGCACATCATTCCCTTCATAGTATTTATAGGTTTCAAAACCTTCCACATTGCCGCCAAAGTATTTTTCCATATTTATCCTTAGCGCATCAGCCTCCTTGCGGTAAGCTTCAGTCTGGCTTTTTGGTTTATTTAATGCCTGTCCAAGCAATACTGCCGAGCGCAGGGCATCATAGTATAGGGTATTGGTAGAAAGGTTGGCCTTTCCTGCCGGAAAACGTCCTTCCAGTTCATCTCTGTCTGAAGTAACCACTCCCTCAACGTTCATTTTACGTTTGCTGTATTCCAGGCACCACTCAATTAAAGGCCATAATTTCCGGGCTGAATCAATATTTCCGGTGGCCAGCGCATAGCGCGAAGCCCCATAGGCAATCATGGCCTGGTCGCCCCTGTCGCCAGCACCTTTCCAAACTGCGTCACCTTCGGCAACGATAGAACTTGGAATGGCTTTATAGTCAGGGTTCATGTATTTTGCAAACCAGGCATAAGCATTCATGGCCGAAAGGTGGCCAATCCTGTCGCCAGAAAAAGCAAAGTAGGGATTAATGTATTCAGCCTGGTCATTTGCCCATATGGCTGCATAATAGGCCAGGCCACCAGGACCATGCATATAACCGCCCTTGGTTTTATAAATACTTTCAGTTGCCCTAAGTTTAGCAAATTCAAATGCGGTGTTCAATACCTGATCAGGCGTTTCTAATTTTAACGGAGCCTGTATTTCATTAATCCTTGCCACTCTTTTTTGCTCTTCCGCATCTGCATTAATTACAGGCAATTGGTCAGGATGGTCTGTTGCCAGATAATAAACCGTAAAACTGACTGATTGACCAGGTTTAACTACAGTGTTTCCATCACCTACCGTACCCATAATTACACTATGTTCCTGCACTTTGCTTCTGGAGGGATCTGTTTTCACTTCACGTTTCAGGTATTCCATAGCTATGGGAAGATCAGTGGCTGTAACATTGGTAAACACAAACCTTTCTATTGCCATAGGTTGGTCAACAGAGGGGAAAAAGCTCCTTTCTATGGTGGCCAATACCGGGCTGCCGGTTTCTGCGCTTACACGCATAATACCTTTATGATTGATCTTTTTAATGCTATAGCCTAAGCTGCCAGACTTACTACTTTTGGCTGTACCAAAATCAAGCAGGCGTTTATTTACATAAAACCTAGGCAGTTCATTATCCTGAAAGGAATAGGAGATATGCGTTCTGGTTCCGTCAGGCAACATCCTGAAAGTTGGAAAAACAACTGTACGGCTGATTTTTGATCTTTTAATACTATCCAATCCATATTCCACCCAGATGGCTACCTTCTCACCAGCCATCTCTATGTGATCAGTATGTGGTACAGTGTTGTTAATGGCCCAGGTTATGCTGCCATTGGGTTGTATGGCCCAGCGATCTGTTTGCTTTGGCAAAACGGTTTTTTGTGCATATACAGAAAATGTAGACATGCAAAAACCAATCATAATGAGTTTCGTTCTTGTAAAAAATTTATTCATGCGGTTTGGGTTCAAATTGGCTACTGCAATTTGAAGATTTTTTACAGCAAATCCAGCCATACTATTGGCCAGTTAGTAAACTATCTTAGCATGGCATGAACAAAATCTTGTTTGAACGGTTTGAATTTCCATCTCCATCTATACCCACATCATGTGGGCGAATAAAAACTTTTGGGCAAACTGATTGTTACAGATCCGCTTCAAAGGCTTCAACTTCTTTAAATTTTGTCTTTCCTTTAACCAGTCTGCCCAAACGTGGTTTACGTTCGTTGTACACCTCAACTGCGTCTGCATCGGCATACCTCAAAAACAAGATTCGCCTGTCCCTGCTCTCCGACATGTTACCATCAGATTTATGCAGCATCCAGCAATTAAAGAGCAACGCATCACCCGCTTTCATCTCCATTGGAATGGCCAGGCTGTCATCTGCCTTCACAATGATCTCAGATTGACTTTTCTTTTGATTTTCGTTCTGATACACCCTGATCTGCCCTTCTTTATGACTTCCGGGAATGAGCCATAAGCAACCATTTCCCCTATCCGTATCGTCAAGCGCGGTCAGCGTAGTGAGCGCATTATAAGGTTCCAGCTCCCCATAGCCATTGTCCTGATGCCAGCCAAAGGGCTTGGTATTTCCCTTCATTTTAAAAGTCAACTGTGAGGTAGCCCCTTTTATGTTCGGACCAATAATTTCTGAAGCCATTTCTACCAGTGGTCCCTCAAAATAATAATCCCTGACGGTTGCCGCCTGGTGATGGATATTTACCAGTAAAGAATTTTGCAGCCAGCTCTTATTTGGATCAAAAGATTCCTTTTCCCTGCTCCAGGCTTCCATGCACTCTGTCTGCATTTGTTTTAATCCTTCCGGCTTTAAAATACTTCTGATGATCAGGTAGCCGTTTTTACGATAGGATATTAATTCTTCTTCAGTTAATTTTCTGAAATTAAATAAACGTGCTGTTTCCATTTAGTTTTGTATTAGATCTGAATAATTGACGATTTTAAATACGATACCTTCATAAGGCTTTTCATACCCCGCCTCAAAAAAACTCGCAATTGTGGTTTTATCTATAAGCGCGATGTCAGAATAAGCCGATGGGCCAGCATGTAAAACTAAATTGTGTTTCCAGGTCTTCCCATCATTCAGGCTCATCCTTAACGTCATATTAGCTCGCAGCTTAGCATTTGCAGGATTGGTAAACAGCAAAACGGGTTTCTTTTTATTGTAAAAGTGACTCAACAAGCTACCCTGACAAATGGGTTCTATTAAAACCGTATCCTTTTCAACATTATTCCAGCTCAATCCACCATTGCTGCTAATAGCAGTATGCCTGGTTTTAATGCTCCGGTCTGCATTTCTCATATTCAGCATTAAACGGCCCTTAGAAATTTCGGCGACAGTAGTTTCATTCATTTTATCCTGGGGGGTATTGTTGCCCAGGTTCCAGCTTTTACCATGATCATCTGAGTAGATGATATGCGCAAAATTTTGATTGGTACCTCTTTCAATGTGGTTTATGGGAATCACCAATCGCCCGGCATATTTTCCATTGGTTATTTGCAGCCCATGGCAAGGTCCGGTAGCATACCACGACCAGTCTGGCTTCTTTACCTGGTCCGTAATTTCCGTTGGCCCCGACCAGCTCCTGCCATCATCATCAGAATAAAGCTTATACACATGTCTTCCTTTTTTTGCGGCATCACTGATGATCTGTTTTTCATGAAATGTCCCCAGGTTCCATGTGGATATCAGCCAAATCCGGCTGGTACCCCTATCCTGTACAGGGACCGGATTGCCACAGGTATTGGTCGAATCACTCCATACCACCTGTAAACTACTCCAGGTTTTGCCCCTGTCCGACGATCTTTTGATCACGAGGTCTATATCACCCGAATCACCGCAATTATTTTTTCTGGCTTCTGCGAAAGCCAGCAGAGTCCCATCTTTTGTATAAATAAGGGCTGGGATTCTAAAACAGGAATAGCCATTTTCTCCGGCTTTATAAATGAAATTCAAACTATCCAGACGAGAAATTCCAGATGTTAAAGAAGCTGCCGAAGCAATGTCCCTGCAAAAAAAGATCAGCATCAGAAAACAAAACACTCCGCCAATCATTTTTGGTTTTTTGATTGAGGTATACATACTTAAAAATATTTGGTTAGCGCAGCTCCAGTAGAGATCTGCATACACAAATGTAATTAATATATATATATATGTAGTACATAAAATTATGTAATTACAACCTGTATTTATTTAACTATTGCCAAAAACACCTTTGGCTTTATGAATCGTTTTTTCCAGATCAATGCCTTTTCCCAGTACGCCTCTAAAAAAATCACCTTCACTTTTTAAACGTTCCAGCGCATTAAAAATAGTAAAATCAGTCATTTTTAAACCAGGCTTTACTTCCTCCCAATGCAGGGGCATAGAAACCGTTGCACCTGGTTTTGGTCTTAATGAATAAGGGCCGGCAATGGTCGCCCCCGGACGGTTTTGCAAAAAGTCGAGGTACATTTTTCCCTTGCGCGCAGGAATCATCCGTTCCAGGCTGGTATATTCCGGAATCCGCTGATGGACTAGACTGACAATGATCCTTGCAAACATCTGCGATTGGTCATAACTGTATTTTGCAGCAAGGGGGATATAAATGTGGATACCGGTAGAACCGGATGTTTTACAAAAACTTGGCACATCCATCTGGTCGCAAACCTCCTTTACCGTAAGGGCCGCTTCTACAACCTGATCAAAATTCTGCTTATCCGGATCAAGGTCGATCACACAATAGTCCGGGTTGTCAGGCGATTTTACCCTGCTAAACCAGGGATTCATTTCAATGCAGCCAAGAGAGACCATCCAAAGTAAGGTGGCCTCATCATCCCCCACCAGGTATTCTTTAGCTTCGCCCTCACCCGTAGTATAAGGAAAAGTTCTGGCCCAGTCCGGTGCCTTTCCTTTTACATCTTTCTGATAAAAACTCTGACCATTAATACCACCAGGAAAGCGATTCAATGACATGGGCCGGTCTTTCAGGTAGGGCAATATGTACTCCGCAACCTGGTAATAATAATTAAACAGGTCTCTTTTGGTTACCTGATCTTCCGGCCAGTATACTTTGCTCAAATGAGTAAATTTCAGTTCATGTCCGCAAACTTTACGAACCTGGGTTTCATCTTTAGGGTTCAGCAAAGTTTTGCGGGCAGCAGCCTTGGGCGGCTTAATCGCCTTTGCATGTTTATTTGTTTTAGCCATGTCATCTGTCTCCATATCTAAATTTACAACAGCTTTCGTTTCTACTGCAGCCTCCCTTATTACGTCTTTTGCTTTCTTATCTATACGCATGCCCTGAAAAGAAGGATGTCTGAATACCCCATCTGAAGTGACTTCTGCATAAGCCACTTCACAAACCAGTTCAGGTTTTAACCAGGTTGCCTTTGCCTGAGGTGGGTTCGGACGAAAACGGGAAGGCTTGTTCACATCCGGAATTTCATCAAAAGGACTTTTAGTAATCATTAATGGTTCAAACTGCTTCATCATTTCCTTTTGCAACTGATCAGAAAAGCCCGTACCTACCTTACCTACATACTGCAGATGCCCCCTTTCATAAACACCCAGCAGTAAAGAACTGAATTGTTTTGAACTATCCTTATTTTTGGTAAAACCCGCTATCACCACCTCTTGCCTTTTGTTAATTTTAATTTTCAGCCAGTCGGTACTTCGGTTGCCCGGTGTATAGGTACTGCTTCCTTTTTTGGCAATAATGCCTTCCAATCCCATTTTTTTGGCAGCCTCAAAAAACTCGGTTCCTTCCGCGGTAAATACCTTACTCAGGCGAATGCGGTCATCGTCCTGGGGCAATATGCTTTTTAAAATTGCCTGCCGCTGCAATAAGCTTAAGCCGGTAAGGTCTTTTCCATCATACCAGATCAGGTCAAAAACGTAATACACCAGTTCGCCATCAGCTTCGCTGCGCCAGTTTTGCAGTTCAGCAAAGTTGGAGACTCCTTTGTCATTCAGCACGAGTATTTCCCCATCTACAACGGCATCAATTTTCCAGTTTTGCATAACCTCGTAAATGGGGTAAAATTTTTCATTGAATGGTTTGTTATTGCGTGAAAGCAATTGTACATCACCGTTTTTCCTGCTGAAGCCGAGCGCCCTGTAGCCGTCCCATTTCACCTCATAAACCCAGTCCGGATCATCAAATGGCTCGTCAACCAGCGTTGCCAGCATGGGTTTCATGCCTATGGGTATCTTTTTTTTGGGTGCTTTTTCCAGTTTTTCCTCATGACCATGCTGCCATACTTTATCACTGGTCTGTTCCATGGCAGCAATGGTTTTGCCGGATAGCACTGATTTATCCTGTTTAGTAATATCTGCCGTAGCTGCATAATCATCCTTATGCTTGATCAGCAACCATCCATTCTCGCCCATGCCGCGGGTTTTAACCAGGGCAAATTCCCCTTTTAGTTTTTTGCCCTGCAGTTTTATTTTCAGCGATCCTTCCTTCAGCTGTTTCCGCAAGTACTTATCCTGAGCTTTTTTTCCTTTAATTTCTTCAATAGGTTCATAAGTACCCTCATCCCAAACAATCACTGTTCCACCACCATATTCTCCTTTAGGAATTATGCCCTCAAAATCTTTATAGTCGTACGGATGATCCTCCACCATCATGGCCAGACGTTTCACCTTAGGGTCTGTTGACGGTCCTTTTGGTACTGCCCAGCTTTTTAACACGCCTTCCATTTCCAGTCTGAAATCGTAATGAAGGTGGGAAGCGTCATGTTTCTGGATTACAAAATGTAATTGATCAGCATCTTTAGATTTGCCAGCTTTTGGCTCAGCAGTTTTGTTAAAATCGCGTTTATGGTTATACTTGTCAAGTCCCATGGTATCATGTTTTTCTCATGATTAACAATCTGGGAACAGCTTGGTTTCTATTTTTAGTTTGAAATCCAAAACAGGCCCTGAAATTACCCCTTTAAACTGCCTTGCTTCTGCCTTTGTTCGAAGATTGCTGAGCCCCTTCTTCCAAAAAGCACCTTTTTCCCAAGAAAAGACAGAATCAGGGGCTAACTTTACCAATTGGCAGGCTAAAAAAGAAAGAAGATCCGACACCAATCTTGCTTTCAACCCAAATCCTTCCATTATGCAATTTAATGATCTCAGCACATAAATACAGTCCGATCCCAAATCCGGAAATTGTAGTTGTATGTTTGGTCTCGACACGGTAAAAGCGATCAAATACCTTAGATATTTCATGCTGTTTGATACCCATCCCCTGATCTTTAACTTCAACAAGCACTTCAGTACCAATAACCTTGCAACTCATCGAAACTATTTTACCCCGGGGAGAATATTTAATTGCATTGCTCAACAAGTTACCCAATACCTGTGTAATTTTGTCACGGTCAGCCATAACTTCAACGGGTTCGCAATACTCCACTATAATTTCGTGCTGATCGTACATCAGACTGGCTTCTTCAGCTGATTCAAGTACAAGCTGATCTATACGCATAGGCTGAAGATTCAGCACCAACTTTGCAGATTCTAACCTTGCCACGTCAAGAAATCCTTTTACCAATGAATGCATTTTTTCTACTTGAGCTAAAGATTTTTCAGAAACTGTGCTGAAAAATGAATGAGCTGCCGAGCTATCAAATCTACCTCTCATCAACTGTAAATATCCTTTTAAACTTGTTAATGGAGTTTTTAACTCATGACTAACAATGGCAATAAAATCATTTTTTCGAATTTCTTCTAGTTTATGAGCAGTAATATCTAATACTGTTCCAGAAAAATGTGAAGCTGTTCCAGATTCTGCAGGATACAACTTTCCAGTAGATCTTAACCAACGGAGCTGCCCGTCCCTATAGCTATGGATTGGGTATTCTAATTCAAATCTGCTGCCATTTTCAATGGTATCCTCAATTGCTTTAACAACACTTTCTCGATAATCGTCAGTAATCAGTTTGATCGCATCAGCAAAGGTCATTACCTCATCCTTCTGAAAACCAAATAATTCCTTGAGTCGTTGTGAAGGTATGAATTCCCTGGTTTCTGTTTTGATATACCAGGTACCCAATTCAGCCGACTGTATAGCCTGGCTCAATTGTTCCTGTGCCCACTCCACTTGTTTTCTGGTTTGTACCCAAGGTGTAACATCACTAAGAATGATCAGTAAACCAGTTACAACTCCCTGCTCATCCTTTAAAGGATGATATAAGGAATGAACAAATGCCTCTCTAAGTCCACCTTTATCATACAATTTAACTTTTAACTCATTATTTATACGTGGAATACCAGTAACGTAAACTTCGCGAAGCCATTCATTCATGGGCTGCCCACGAAGTTCCGGCCGGGCAAGTGCATGAGGTTTACCAACTACCTCTTCTCTTGTTCGTCCCCAGATTTTTAAAATATTCTCGTTCGCCAGCTCAATAATCAATTCCTCTCCTTTGAGGAAACACATGCCTACCGGCGATTGCTCAAACAGACTACGAAATCTGGTTTCATTATCCTTTAATCGCTCAAATAGCAGCTTTAAATCTTCCTGAGTTTCAAAAAGCTCATCATTTGTAGCAACCAATTCCTCATTTGCGGCTAAAAATTCTTCATTCAACGTTTCCAGTTCCTCCTGCCTTTGCTGCAACATTTTTCTTCCTTCGGTAAGTTCGGTTACATCCTTTACACTGGCCAGTATTGCCTCTACGTTTCCGTCAAGATCAAAGAGCGGGTCGTAAGAAAAATCGACATAAATTTCTTTAAATGTACCGTCAGATAAAACAATAGTAGCCTTAGCCGAAGGTTCAGCTACCCGCTTTCCCGTGTCAAAAATATTTCTGAGCAAAGCTGGAAAGGGCTGATCTGCAAGTTCCGGAAAAACGTTGGTTAAATTTCTCCCGATAACCTCTTCATCCCTTCGCCCCCAGATGTCGAGCATCGGCTGATTGGCTATTTCGATGGACAATTCGGTTCCTTTAAGGATAGTTAAACCTATTGGAGTAGTCATAACCATTCTTCTGAGCTGATGGGCACTTTCTTCAATAACCTTTCTTGCCTTTACCTGTTCAGTCACTTCAGTAGCTACAACCATAATGCTTAATGTACGGCCAAGCTCATCCTTTACAGGTTGATAAACAAAATTGAAATAACCTTCTTTAAGTATTCCCGAATACTCCAGCACAGCCATTACCTCATTTCCGTAAAAAACTGACCCGGTAACGAATATATCATCAAGAATACCCAAAAATGCCTGCCCCTCAAGTTCTGGCAGGCCTTCACGTAAAGTTTTGCCAATAACCGATTCGTCTTTCCCCCATATTTCCAGCATTTTTTTATTGGCCGAATCAATTATCAGGTTCCGGCCTTCCAGCACGCCAATGGCTACTGGTGCATCTTCCACAATAAACCTGGCTTTTTGTTCGCTATGCTGCAAATCTAGCGTACGCTGCTGAACAAGGAGCTCCAGATCATTATTTAACAACCGTAATCTTTCCTGAGCACTTAATAGTTCCTCGTTAACTGCAGTTAACTCTTCATTTGCCGCAGCAAGTTCTTCATTAGAAGTAGCAAGTTCTTCATTAAGTTCCTGGTTATTGAGCAGCAAGCCCGCACTCGCGACTTTCGAGGCGGTCAACGCATGTTCTCCATTTACCCGTTCAGTCACGTCATATAAGGTACACATCAGGTATGTTGTGGAATCACCTGAAATATCCTTGATCGGGAGGATCTCCAGTTCAAACCAGGTATCTTTGTCTGAATGATTATCCAAAACAGGTTGTAAGACCAATGCTTCACCCTTTTCAATAACCTGCAAAAACAGGTCATCCATATTTAACCCGGGATAAAGTTTATCTGTTCCGCTTTGGTTCTGCCATGCAGAATTACTGCTAATAACAATAAAATTTGGGAATTCAGCTTTAAGGATAAGCCTTGCTTCGGCAAGCTGATTGAACAAGATCTGGAAAAGGGGGTCTTTTGAGTGGTGCATTTCACGTAAAAGTCAAAATTCTAATTCAGGAAAAAAATAATTTACCAGTACCTCTTTTAAAAATTATCCAAAAATATTTATAATAACCGATCCTACCCACAAAGAACAAGCTTTACCATGGTATTGGGCAGACTTAAAACTTAAAAAAGTAAAGTATAAGTTCTTGCTTAGTTCCTGTAAAACTGATAGTTTTCTTTAGTAATGATATCGATTGGCATGTGGTAGATCTTTTCTACAGGGACAGCATGAACAAAATGGGTATAAAGTGCCATTATCCCTCTGTATCCCTGCTCAATTGGCTTTTGGCAGATCAAAAAGTCGATAGTCTGCTTTTTAAGATATTCAATATTGTCCGTTAAAAAGTCGAATCCGATCAGCTTCACATTTTCGATTTTTTGCTGCTCCAGGTAATGTGCCACTGAAGATACGCGTGAATTGGTTACAAAGATGAGATTTACTTTGTTTGACTTCAATACTGTAGACAGACTGGCCTTTACAGAATCATAAGCCGTATCCCTGATATCCACCTTTAAGATTTCGTTATTTTTATGGTTATCTGCAAAGTATTTTCTGAAACCTTCTTCTTTTCTCAACAAATGGTGATGATTGTCTATCTCTTTGGAAATGTTCACCACAAGTACCTGATCATTATCTTTCAACAGGTAGCCCGAGATGTGCGCAGCCAGGTATCCACTATGGTATAGATTGGGGCCAATATAACATAAACTGTTCTTATCAGGAATGTCGGAATTGATGAATACACAGGGCATATTCAGTTTGGTGCATTCATCCACAAATTTACTGGATTCTTCAATAAACATTGGTGCAAGCAATACGCCATTAAAATTACCTCTAAGTAGCAGATCGGCCTGTTTTTCAAAAGATTTTTTGTCATTCTGATCAAAAAGAAAAGTTTCGATCTGAATGCCATAAGAGGAAATCTCTGACTCGGCCTGTAAAACACCGCTTAATGGTGCATTCCAGTAGTCTGTTTCTTTAGATACGGAAGGAATAACCACAGCAAACCTTAATATCTGTTTTGAAGCCAGTCGCCTGGCCAGGATATTTGGTTTATAGTTTAACTCTTCTATAATTGCATCAATCTTCTCTTTGGTTTTAGCAGATACGCCTGTTCTATTGTGCAAAACCCTGTCTACTGTGGCTATAGAAACGTTTGCCTTTCTTGCAATCTCTCGTACGCCAACCAATGCTTTCTCTTCCGTTCTTTTCATTCTTTTTTCCGGTAACTAATGGCTATAAATTTGCACTTATTTTATCAAATAAAATAAATACGGCAATAAAAAAACAAAATTATTTTTTATTTCAAGAAGATCGTAACTAATTGTTTAGCCTTTATAGAAAAACACTACTTTGCGCATCCGTAAACATTATTGCATTTTCATGCTTTCTGAGAATGGTTGAAGGGTATTTCTCAGTAACTTCCTGTACAATGGTATGGTGTACCGCTCTTGCTTTTTTCTCGCCCGGCACCATACAGAATAAATATTTACCCGAAAACAGCGTAGGTATGGTTAAGGTAATGGCAAATTTCGGAACTTTGGTTATAGAACTGAAACAGCCATCGTTTACCTGTTGTTGCCTGCATTCTTCATCAAGATCAACAATTTTAACTCTTTTTTTATCGTTAAAATAGGCTACGTGCGGATCATTAAAAGCAATATGGGTATTTTCGCCTATCCCCATACAAACAATGTGAGGTGGAAATTTCATTAACAGACCTTCATAACGCAGGCATTCCTGCTCTACATCAGCTGCATTCCCGTTAATGTAATTTACAGAACGGAAATTAACTTTGTCAAACAAACCTGCTTTTAAAAAATTACCAAAGCCTTGTGGCGCATCTGCATCCAATCCTATATATTCATCCATATGGAATGCATTGATCCCGGCCCAATCTATATTTTTTTCAATTAAGGCTGCTAAAAATTCATTTTGGGAAGGGGCAGCTGCAAAGATAATATTGATGTAAGGTTCTTTATCCAACAATTCCGTAATTTGTTTATACACAGCCTCTGCTGCTCTTGCACCTAGTAGTTTTCTATCATTCAGAAGCTGAATTTTCAATTTATCTTTTTGAATTTCTTTAATCATAGCTGTATCTATGCTGTTATTTCCAGTGGTCTTTTCTTTAATTCACTGGCTGAATTGTAAATAATTTCTCCATTGATAATGGTCATGGCAATATTGATGTTGTCATCAAACAGTACCAGATCTGCATCCTTACCTTCCTGTATCGACCCTTTTTTATCGGCAACACCTAAAATTCTGGCCGGAGTGGCTGTAATCATCTGTACCGCTTCCAACAAGGGAACATCAGCAGATTTAACCATCGTCCTTACCAGGCGGTCTGCCGTGGCTACACTTCCCGCAAATGCACTGCGGTCCATCAGTTTGGCTACGCCATCTTCCACAATAACTTCTAAACCATCCTTAATGTTCCCCAAAATACTTTTTCCGGGTTGCATGCCCGTTGCCCTCATGGCATCAGTAATCAGTGCTGTTCTGGAAGCACCTTTAATTTTATATACCAGTTTTAGCAAAGGGGCTGGTAAATGTATGCCATCGGCTATGATCTCTACATCCATTTCATCAATCAGGTAACCAGCCTCTACGGCACCCGCGTACCTGAAAGCATTTCTTCTGCTAACGCCCGACATGGCCGAGTAAAAATGAGTGGCCAGGGTATAACCATTTTCAAAGGCTTCCAACACTTCTTCATATATGGCATCGGTATGAGCAATAGCTGGAAGAATCCCCAATGATCTTAAGTATCTGCCAAACTCATAAGCACCCTTAAGTTCCGGCGCAGCGCTCCACCTCCTGATAGAATGGGCGTGAAACAATACCTTCTTATACTCATCAGGATCAGGATTACGCATATAACGCGGATCTTGTGCACCGCTTTGGTTTTTAGAAAAGTAGGGGCCTTCCAGATGCATGCCTAAAAACTGGGCACCCGACTTATTTTGTTTTTTGGCTATTTCATAATGCTCCAAAGTTTCCAGTAAATCACTCAGTTCACTGGTTAGTGTGGTTGGACACATAGCGGTAGTACCATATTTTACGTGGGTTTCAGCTATTTTAAGAAAAGAATTAACATCCCCATCCATAAAGTCATATCCCCCGCCTCCATGTATGTGCATATCAATAAAGCCAGGTGCTATATATTTTCCCTCTGCATTTATAGCAATTGCACCGGGAACGTCCAGGTCTCCAGCCGCAATTGCACTTATCATGCCATTGGTAATTACCACCGTTCCATTTTTAATGATGCGGTAAGGGGTTATAATACTGCCGTTATATATTTTTAGTTTCTTATCACTCATGATCTGATATACGCTCAACGCAGATTTTTTTTTGCAAAGATAGGGATTATTAAGATTCTTGTGTACGTACCCGACTAAATATATTATCCGAGTAATGTAAGATTTAACCAATTTATTTTTTTACGGCAAATTCCAGGGCTTTTGTAGTGGTATAGTATTTACTCAATAAAGCAGCCTTTTCCCATTCAGGAAGTCTTCCTTCTTTTAAAAAGCCTAAATATTTTTTAGCTACTTCAGCAAAATGCGCCTCATGCCCCACTTTGTATTTTTCCGGAATTACTACCTCCCAGCCTCCTTTATAAGCTTTCAGCTCTAATCCCGGATAGGTTTTGGCTATCTTTTCCACACTTTGCTTTAAAGCTGCAGCATAGTCTTTGTCATCAACCTTTTGGGACTCTATATATAAAGTAGGCTTATATTGCTGTTCAGGTCCCTGTTTTATAATCAGACTGGCCCTGGTCCCATGCATTACCGAATAATGTGTATCTCCTGTACCTTCAGGTGCTTCAAAATTCCAGATCACGGAAACCCTTGCATGTACTCCTTTAAGGGTATAGTTCATTTCTCCATTTGAATAAACGTTCAGCAAGCTATCTTTTACATCTTTTTTTAGAAAAGCAGGATAACTGCCTGCACCCGTACTTTTTTTAAATTGTGAAGGGGTAATCTGAGTGGTCCAGCGTTTTGCAGACAGCATATTCACATCCTTTTTATAGTCGATCTGCTGATCGGAAAAGCATTCCCATTGGATCATATCTACAAGATGTGTAGTTACGTCAACCAATCCGTTTCCTTCCTGGTCTACATCAAAATACCATTGTGGCCTTATCAATGGGGCTCCCGAAACATTTTTAAAGAAATGATGTACACTTTCTTTAGTAATAGCTGGTTTTTCGGCAGTCCCTTTTTCAAGTGTTCCAAATACATCCTGTTGTAATGAAAATTCCTTTTGCAGCATATTGGTAATTTCATAGCGCTCAGTCATAATGTCGTATAATATTACCTTATTTTTTTGTGCAGATTCAAACGACTTTTCCAGTTGTTCAAATCCTTTGCCATCAATAACCATCGGTTTATCAGCCAGTACATTTATACCCGCATCTATGGATTTTTGAATGTACTCTGTTTTCCTTTGGTTATTGCCTGCTAAAATTACCACATTCCCTTTCTTTTCTTCCAGCATCTTATGAAGGTAATCCTCTCCTTTATAAACCACTTCCTGCCATTTAGTAGGATCTTCTGCCCTGCTGTTGTATTTTTCAATCAGCTTCAAATGGGCTTCCAGCTCCGGTCCTTCAGGTGCATACACATGTACCACAGGGCTAATCTCCTTATACATCGATTTTTGTATGAGGGCAGCATGAAAATGCCCCGGATCCAGTGTAAGTAAACTGATCTTTAGTTCATCAGATCCTGAAGTTTTTTGCTGACAACTCATAGCCGTTACTAAAAGCAAACATATACCTGCCTGTTTATACTTGATTTTAAAATGATTACCTGAAAACATAGACATATTTGATTTTTAAGAAGTTTTAAAGGACCAGCTCCGAAGTTTATGGCCGTAAATTGCATAAAATATAAGGTAAACGTAACAAGGGAATAAAACCCAGTATGCAGCTCTCAGGTTAAATAAATCTGCAAAATATCCATAAAAAAGTGGCATAATTGCATTTCCACATAAGCCCATGATCATTAAAGAAGCTCCCACTTTGGTAAAACGGCCCAAACCATCAAGGGCAAGCGGCCACATACCCGCCCAAACCAGTGAATTGGCAAAACCAAGCAATACTACAAACCAGATAGAGATATCAGTAGCATGACCCAAAAAGATAACCTGTCCCTTTGCATAAATAATTAACAAAGTAAAAATACCACCCAGAATGGTGCATACCCTTAAAGCATTGACCTGGCTAATAAACCTTGGAATGGTTGTAATGCCTAACAGATAACCACAAATGGTTACAAACAGCGTATAAGAAGGAAATACTTTTGCTTCAAGTAGCTGGATATTCATCGATCCGGCATAACCGATAATGGTATCTATAGCGATAACCTGTGTACCTACATGCAGAAATATACCAAAAGCACCAAGAATCAAATGAGGAAACTGAAAAATACTGGTTTTACCGGAATTCGCCAGGGCTACATCTTCACTCTCATGCTCGGTATTGATCTCGGGAAGTGGAGAAAAGCGGACAAACAGCCCCAGGCACAGCAATACTGTACCTACACAGGAATAAGGTACAATTACCCTTCTGATGAGCTCGTCAAGCGCCGCACTTTTGGCAGCGGCATCCATTAAAGGCAATTGCTTAAACAGGTCACCATCTGTTGCCCTTAATATGACTGCAGCAAACAGCAGAGGCGCAAGTATACCTGCACCTTTGTTGCATATACCCATAATACTGATGCGCTGGGCAGCACTTTCCTTTGGTCCGAGCACAGTAATGTAGGGATTGGCCGCCGTTTGTAAAATGGCCAGGCCTGAGCCCAATGTAAACAGCCCCAGCAGGAAGACTTCGTAGGTACGGGAAAAAGCAGCAGGTACAAAAATAAATGCACCAACCGCCATCGTCCAGAAACCGATCATCATTCCTTTCTTAAAACCTACTGATTTTAAAAGATAGGAAGAGGGAACCGACATCACAAAATAAGAGATGTAAAATGCAAAGGCAACAAGATAGGATTGAAAGTTATTGAGTTCACAGGCAATTTTGAAATAAGGAATCAATATGGCATTTACCCAGCTTACAAAACCAAAAATAAAAAACAATAAACCAATGATAAAAATGGAGATAACCGTATCCCACTTGCTCAGAGAACTGACGTCGACAGCTGCTACATTTGTTTTTCTCATATATTACAGCTATACAGTTGGTTCCCAACCTTTTTGATAAGTTCTTTTCCAGTATTTCATCGCTTCCCTATTGTTTAAAATATGTCCGTTTTCAGGATCGATCTCAAGCGTGCTCCCAGATCGCTGGGCAATATTACCCAATTGTACCAATAAGGTACTTTTATGGCCACTTAAGATATCTGACCTTAAAGTAGTTCCTTTTTTGATGGCGTCAAAGAAATTGTTGATGTGTAATGCATCCAGACTCTGGGATGGATTGGTCAAACTTCCCGCAACAATATTCACATCATTTTTCACTTCTTTAATCAGTTTGTTGTTCAGGTCATAAACAGTATAGCCATTTCCAGCCCCAATTTGTAAGGATCCACTCTCCCCATAAAAAATTACCCCAACATTTGATCCCTCTATGTTACGTCCGTTACAGCTTCTTCCCTCCCAGGTGATTGTAGCTTTGTCGCCAAATTCAATGGTCATTACCTGTGTATCCGGTGTTTGCCAGTCGTCTTTATACCTGTAACGCCCGCCTGCAGAAGTTACCTTGGTTGGATAATCAACTCCCAGTCCCCATCTGGCCAAATCAACCATATGAGTACCATTGTTCAGCGCCTCTCCGGTTCCCCAATGCCAGAACCAATGCCAGTTGTAGTGCAGGAAATTATCTTTATAGGCCACTCTTGGTGCAGGCCCCTGCCAAAGATCAAAATTTAACCAGTCAGGAACAGCTGTTTCTTTTCCTATACCAATGGAAGGCCTGTTATTGTTATACCAGGTTTTGGCAAAATATGGCCTACCTATAATGCCGGCATGTAGTTCTTTAATGGCTGCAACAATATTTGGATAAGAACGGCGCTGGTTACCCATCTGAATTACATTTTTGTATTTAGCCACCGCTGCTAACAGGATTTCACCCTCGTTAGGATTATGACTGCAGGGCTTTTCCAGGTACACGTGCTTACCAGCTTTTGAAGCCAGTATGGCCGCCGGCGCATGCCAGTGGTCGGGAGCAGCTACCACTAAGGCATCCACTTCTTTTTTTTCCAGAGCTCTTCTGAAATCGGGTTCTGCCTTCGGCCTCTTGTGCTGGTTCTTTTCAACAACAGCCATGCATTTATCGGCAGCACGGCTATCTACATCGCATACATAGCTGATTTCACAATTTGGCTGCTGGGAAAAATTATCAGCAAGTGCCAAACCACGGGCATTAACGCCCATCATGGCTACCCTAATTCTGTCATTTGCACCAATTATACTTGCGTAGCTTTTTGCACTAAACCCAGGGAGTATACCTCCAAGAGATATGGTAGCTACACCAGTTACTGCATTTTTTATAAAATGCCTGCGGGTATTTCCTTCTGGTCCATTCATAATTTTAGTTATTTTGCTTTACTCAGCAGCCGTTCCATACTAACAGGAACACCGCCTTTGGCTTTGCTTTCATCTGCGGCTTCCATAAAGGCCGCAATCTCTAAAGTTTCCTCTGGTCTCACCGGTGATTGTCCGGATTCGAAAAATTTAACAATTTCTTCCAACAAAGGGTTGTACCCTTTAAAATTACCAAGGGCCACAGTTGCTTTTTCACCAAATACCCTGCCCCCATAACTGCTTGCACCTTTACGGGTTCCCCTGAAACTACCTATCCTGCCATCTTCCCAAACACCAACAACCACATCTGTATCTGGGGTATGAATCCTGGTTACAGTTTTACAACCTGTTCCCATAATGGTAAATAACATTTCAATACCATGTATGCCATACCAGAAAAAATCCGGATGTGTTTTTTCTAATTTAGACGGACTATAGGTCTCAGCACCAAGCACTTTACCTATTTTGCCTTCATTGATCTCAGCAATGCCATCAATATATCTTAATGAAGACGAAGAGAATACGGGTGTATTGTATTTTTTTGCCAGAGCAAATATGGCAGTAGCATCAGCAAGCGAGGCGGCCATGGGTTTATCAATAAACATTGGCTTACGTGCCTTCAATACTTCTGTTGCCTGTTCAAGATGCAACCTCCCATCATTGGTTTCTAACAACACAACATCAACCTTCTTTAAAAGGTCAGCAATCGAATTTACGATCTCTACTCCCATATTTTTCACCTCAGCAGTGATCCCTGGAATCCTTTCAACACTGCTGGCAATATCATTGCTTCCTTTAGGATAAGCAGCAACCACTTTATATCCCCCATAAGATGCAGGAGCATCAGCAGCATTTAATGTTTTAGTAAAAGCTACAGCATGAGAAGTATCCAAACCAATAATTCCCACCCTTTTTCCGGTCGCAAGAAAAGGTTTTGCATAAAGGGAACTTATATTACCGGTAACACTTAAACCAGCACCGGCCAATGCAGCCATTCTAATAAAATTTCTTCGGTTGTAACTACTCATAACTATTTATCTATAAATTAAACTTACATTTTTTGCTTCAATAGGGGAACATAAAATCTCCTTTAAAGAAAGGTCCGGAGAATTAGCTCCGGACCAATCCAACCTTTCTAACCAAGTTTTTCTCAAACCGCCTTCGGGTGCAGCAACTCGAAGGCCATCTTATAAAACCCATACGCACATGAGCTCCTCAAAACCTCCTGTTTTTTAATCAACATGAGGTTAACTCGTGTACGTACCCGAATCTACACACTAAATATGAAATATGCAAATTTATTTTATACCCTATAAAAAAGCCATGCGCAATGTGGTAGGATTACATCGGGCATGGCCATTCATTAAATTATCAGTTATTATTTTTTTGCTGCGCCCTGAGAAAGAACGAACTTAACCATTTTCTTTGCATCTGCAGCACTAACCTGGGGATGAGCAAGCATCGGAACCTGGCCCCAGGTTCCACTACCACCTTTTATTACCTTTGAAGCCAGTAAATTAACGTTGGCATCCGTAGGTTTATATTTTTTAGCAATGTCTATATAAGCTGGCCCTACCAATTTGGTATCTGGTTTATGACAGGCGAAACAATCGGATTTAGAAATCAGTAGTTTACCTGCGGCCACCTCTTTCGGATCCAGTGTCTGGCTTTTAGCAGTTACGGCACCAAATAAACCGATAGCTAAACAGCTTGAAAAAATTAAGGTTCTGTTCATTGTATATGTGTGTTATAATTAGGTTATGTGTTCTGGTTAAAATTAAATGTTGCTATGAATTGGGTAGTAAATATCTAAATATTTTTATTTCCATTTATGTAGAAAGATTATTTTCCGCTTATCCTTTGTTAAACAATGCATTATAATGTACTGAAGGCTCAAAGATACCACCGCTTTGTGCATAATATGCCTCATCTAATTCAAATATCCCATTTTTAGGTTTCGTCCAGGATGCGCTTGCTGCGGGGTGATAACTAAGCATATTTTTCCAGTTCCTATAATTCATATCCCCATTGGTTTCCATTAAACCCATCCCTAAGCCTGGAAATGGCGCCAGACGTGCAGCCAGGTTCTTATTCCAATCTATTAAAATCGGATTTACTGTAAGGTCTGCGCATAAACATGGAATTTCCCTTTCGGCAGCCAGTTTTGCAATTTTTACCGACATACTCAATGTTTTGGCAATTCCCTTCAGCACCAGTGCCTCATAACCCTGTTCTATTCTTCTTATCGCACCTGCTTCATTGTGCACACTTTCGTCTGCACCTATCCTTATACCTAAGTCCGATACGTTTTCTTCATTTTGCTCAGTTAAAGGTTCTTCATAGAAAAGGATATGATCAAATGCACCTATCTTTTTGGCGTGGTCAAGGTAGCGCATCAACAAATCTTTCCGTTCATACCTGCCATTGGCATCCATGGTATAGATTAGCTTTCCATTTGGGGTATAACTGGTTCTCAAATCTTTAAGTACCGCATGTACCTGGCTCAATTTTTCCATATCCTTTTGCAGCATTTCGCTCTGACTACCAGGATGTCCCGTCTTAATCTTAAATACAAAATACCCTTCTGATGCAGCAACTTTCAAATCCTCGACTGGCATGCCATAAGGTACCTGATACATAATGGCAATTTTATCGTTACGAAAAGACAAGCCTTTTTGATAAGATTCAGGGATCATTTCATCAAATGTTTTACAATTATGCTCGGCAGCGTAGATGAGCCAGGCCGCATTATCGGTACTGATCAATGCATTATAAACAAAATTGATGTTCAGGTCCGACCGTCCGGTGAGTTGTTTTGCTTCAGCAACAAGTTCCGGAAATATGGTGTCCAACAATGTGATCGGATTGGAAAAGGGTGTTTGTTTAATCAATTCAAGGGCCTTGTTCACTACAAGAAACATCAGCGCATTGCCTCCCGCCTCTGTATGCTGTGCAAAAAGATCCGCATCACCATATAGCACACTCTGGGTAGCCAGGCCTGTCCTGCTTATACCAGTGTCTGACTTAAGTTGTGAGGCCACCTGCCAAAGTTCAGTCAGATAACCACCTTTAAAACCAAATGGTCTCACCAGTTTCTCCCTCTCAAAATCGGCATCAGTTTCAATTATTTTAATATTTTTCATGGTTTTTGTAGCGGGGAGAGCTAATGTATCAAAACTGTTCCCGGAAAATGCTGCTATTAAACTTGTATTTTTAATGAAGGCCCTTCTATTGATCATTACCTAGAAACTTTTTCACGAAACCGTCATCTGTAAGCTTAGGATAAGCAGCACAAACCCTGCTGATTTCTTCTGCCTGTCCGTCCGACAATTGCTCTTTCGGGTTCAAACACCAGGTGCCTTTCATCAGTCCCTGCTGCCTTAGTACTTCGTGAATACCAGGTATACAACCATGAAAAGCATGTGAAGGATCAAATATGGCGGCATTCATATCCGTAACCTGTACACCTTTGGTCAGCAATGCCTCAAGCCCCTTACTGCCATTAGCTTTACAAGCCTTAATTTCTTCAAACAGCTGCACGGCTGCATTGGTCCACACAGCCCAATGTCCCAATAGCCCTCCAATAAATCCCTTTTCAAAGGTTTCACCATTTACCTCAAATTTATAACTGGTCAGCAGATCGGCCACAATGTTGTCATCATTACCCGTATACAGCGCAATTTTTTCTCTTCGGGAAGAATGACATACAGCCCGTACCACATCAAGGGTCTGATAGCGGTTAAAAGAAGCAACTTTTATGGCTTCCACATTTTCAATTTCTGCAAACCGAAGCCAGAAATCGTAACTAAAAATACGTCCACCTACACTAGGCTGCAGATAAAAACCAAATACAGGCATTACCGCAGCCACAGCCTCTACGCGGGCAAGAATCTCAGTTTCAGTCCAGCCCTGCAGGCCTCCCATGCTTAACAGCCCCATGTCATAACTATGTTTAACCGCAACTTTTGCTTCAGCAACCGCCTGTGCAGTTGGCCCGCAAATTCCTGCTATCTTAATAAAAGGGCGCTTCAATGCCGCTTTTTCTATTTCTTCGGCAGCCAGTTTAAGTACCGTTTCATACAAGTTAATCTTTGGGTCCCTAATCTCGAACTGGGTACTGTGTACCCCTACGGCTATTCCCCCTGCTCCTGCAGCCATATAATAACGGCTCAGCAAACGTTGTCCCTGTTCATCTAACTTTCTTTCTTCCGTTAAAGCCAAAGGGTGGGCAGGAATTACAGTGCCTTTATCCAGAAACTGTTTCAATTCGGGTTTCAATTGCTGTGCCATTAGAATTGTCCTTTCCTTTCCTGAAAGTGTGTTGGTTTATTGGAGATCTTGCCACCGCCCTGTAACCAGCTCACGGTCATTTCCAGCATTTCCCTGATCGTTACCCTTGGATATCCAAACAGTTTATGCGCCTCTGAAGCATTGTTTAACAAGGCGGTCGGCTGCACTTCATTTTCGAACAGGGCTTGTTTGTTCATTAACAGACCAAACTGTTCGGCCAGCCATTTTACAGAAAGGGTCTCAGGACCTGTCACATTCAATACTTTTGCCGGTGTACTGCAATGCAATAAAGAACGGATCGCAATTTCGTTGGCATCGCCCTGCCATATTACATTTACATTTCCAGTCGTCAGGTCAATCGCTCTGCCTTCGTTTACTGCTTTAGCAATTTCCAGCAGTACTCCATAACGAAGGTCAATGGCATAGTTTAAACGATAAATCAATACCGGCGTATTGTTTTTTTCCGAAAAATGCTGAAAAATGCGCTCCCTGCCTAAACAAGACTGCCCATATTCCCCAACCGGGGCTACCGGATGATCTTCTGATAAACCACCCGAGGTTACAGGTGTAAAAGGATAAACATTTCCTGTTGAAAAGACTACGATATTCGATCCTTTAAACCGTTCGGCTACCCTGCCTGGAAGATAAGCATTCATGGCCCAGGTAAAGGCCTCTTTACCGGTAGTTCCAAATTTTGTGCCCGCAAGATAAATGATATTCGCTGCATCAGGTAAAGCGGCCAGGTCATCTTCATTCAGCAGATCGGCAGAAATGGTTTCTATACCTGCAGCTTCAAGATCTTCACGTGCAGCAGTATCCGAAAAACGGGAAACACCGATGATGCGTTTCTTAAGCCCCGATTCATCAATAGCCAGTTTAGCTAGCTTAGCCATACTTGGCCCCATCTTTCCACCCACCCCCAGCAGCATGATATCTCCTTCAATCTTACGAAGATCTGCGATCAGCCTGTCTGATGGTTTTAACAATTCTTGTTCCAGTTGTTGTAATTCAGTCATTTTAATGTGTTAATGTTTATTTAAAAAACAGTTCTTTTACATTGCTCAGCGCCAGAAATATCAATATCAACAAACCTAGAGCTCCGAAAATTTTAGTAGATAACGTATTCACATGTTTGCCCATAATTTTTGGATCATTAGAAATGGCATACATGGCAATGCCTATAAAAGGAACCAGAAATATAGTTACACTTTGCGCAAAAACGATCAGTTCCAGGGGAAGTTTACCGAATTTTATGGCAATGATGGCTCCGAATACCATCACCATCGCAATAAATATTTTTACAGCTTTTGAATTGAGCTGACTGCCTTTACCAAAAGCATCGCCAAGCAAGGCACCCCCAACAGTAGCATTTCCCACCAAAGAAGAAAAAGAAGCCCCGAAAAGCCCAACAAGAAAAAATGTAGAAGCTGCACTTCCAAATAAGGGTTCCAATGCCCTGGCCATGTCCGATGCATTATTTACTTTGATACCTTTGGTATTCAATACTGCTGCCGCACAGATCATGACTATCGCACTCATTAATCCCAATATGACAATTCCTGTAATGCTATGGCTCTTCTTCTCCTTAATCTCAGGGTTTATCTTTATTCTCTCCTGTACCAGATAACTCTGGTAAAAAGCACCAACAATCGAAAAACAGGAAGCAAAAAAAGCAATCACAAGTCCGATTGAACCATCCGGTAATTTTGGCACCAGACCACCTGCCATTCCAGCAATACTTGGTTTGGCAAAAAACAATGTAGTAACAAATGCAAAAAGCATCAGGGCAACTAAAAAGATCATCAGTTTTTCCAGCACTTTATAAAAAGCCCGAAAGAAAAGCAGGCAAATCCCAACCAAATTGAATACTACAACCCACAAAACATGTGAAGTTCCGGTGGCCTCGCCAACCGCAATGCCCACACCAATAGAATTGCCGGCCTGAAATGAGGTGGTGACAAAGAAAATACCAAGCCCTATCGCTATGGCAGCAGCATTACCCCATTTGTTGCGGATAACGCTAAGCAGCGACTGGTCTGCAGCTACACCTATTCTGGCACCCATAATCGTAAAAATCGTCATAAAGAAGATGGCCACAACAACGATCCATAACAAACTGTAGCCATAATCTGCACCCAGTTTGGAAGTAATGGTCATTTTACTTGGCCCAAAAACCAGCGCCGCGGTAATAATTCCAGGACCTAGTGACAAAAGCCACTTTTTCATATTTGATATCATATTTCAGGGTTAGTTTGATCATGCTAACAACTACCTGTTAAGCTTTAATGACAGTTATTCGTTAACGTACCCGAAATTATTAAATAAAAAATCTAAATACAACTTATATTAAAAAAAGACATCATTTTTATTTAAAGACAGGAGAAAGAAGAGCCATGCATAATGCAAACTATTTCTTTAAAAAATCGGAGCCAAAAATCCTGTCCCACAAAGCAGATGTTACTCCATATCCCCTGGTGGAATCGTCATAATGGTGCAGCATATGGTGATGCTTGATTTTCTTCCATACCCCATTTTTGAACTGGGCATGATGTAACATATAGTGGGTAATGTCATAAAAAAGATAACCTAAAATAAAACCGGCAAAAAAACCATCCAGCATATGTAAAGGCAGCAACCACCTGAAAAGAAAATAAAAAGCAGTAGCCAGGGGAATACTTGCCGAAGGCGGCATCACCAGTCGCTGTGCATCATTCGGGTAATCATGATGTACTCCATGAAATATAAAGTGGATACGCTTACCCCAGTTCGATGAAGGATAAAAATGAAAAACAAAGCGGTGCAGTACATATTCTGTCAATGTCCAAACGAACAGGCCCATCACCAGGTGCAGTAAGAACATCAGCAAACCATTTGCACTCACAGAGGTCCAGAAAAAATAGCCTATAACAGGCACATAAACGATAAGTGGCACATAATAAGGCACTTTGGACAATGCTTCGAACAAAGGATTTTTAAACATCCTGATCGACTCCCGGGAATTGGATACAAAATTCTTTTTCATCTTTAACTAATTCTGCTACCTGATAAAAGGAAACGCTAAATTACGGCTTTTCTTGTTTTTCTTAAAGTAGCAATTATTGAAATTTAGTCATTTTTAATACCTGAATTTCATGGCCACATAAGGATACCATCCTTCATTGGAATGACCCATTACAAAACGGAATACGGTCAACGCCGCTGGTGCAAAATAGACTCCACCGCCATAACCCAGATGCCAGACAGCAGATTTTTCAGTCTTTTGCCATACCCTGCCCACATCCTGAAAACCAAGCAGCCCAAACTGCCCTGGAAGGATATAATTGATAAAATCGGCAACTTTGACCCTCAGTTCCAGGTTATTGTACACACTATGCTGACCACCAAACCTAAACTCCCTGTATCCCAGTAAATTACCTTGTCCGCCCAAAAACTGAGATTGATAAAAGGCCTGCTTACCAATGGTAAGTCCCCCACCCACACGATCGCTAATGATTATTTTCTTTTTCTTATCCAGACTTTGATAAAAAACAAAACTGGCATTCAGCTGTGCAATAGAATTGGAAAAAGAATTTAATCCTTTATAAGCCAATAGTCTGGCATCAAAATAAGTACCCGAAGCAGGCAAAATATCACTGTTGCGGTTGTTATGGATAAAATTAGCAGAAAGGCCCGCATAACCTTTATCTTTTGTAATCGTAAGGCTATCAGACGAATGCAGCAATAAAGGGTTATTGATAAACCTCCCTTCATTATCGTCCCTGCTATACCTGTAGTATTGAAAGGAGGGACCAAAACTAAAAGTCCATTTCGCCAGTTGCCACCTTATTGCCGGATCAAACTGGTAAAGACTAAACCTTGCCCTGTAATACCGTACAAAATCGCCTGTTTTATTAAAAGTTGTTTCATTCCCCAGGCCATAAAAATTCTGAGAATTTTCCGGCGCATACGCATCTGCCTGCAATACAATATCAGCTTTTCCTATAACTTTAAAAAGTTCTGCCCTGTAATTGAACCTGAACCCTTCCGTAGCAAAAGAATGCAAAAAAGAAAAAGAATGCGTACTGCCGTAAGGCCATTTCCGAAAACCCGGTTGTATTAATTTGTAAGAAAAACCCAGTAAAACCCTATCGTCTATATTGTAACCGGCATTTAAAAGTAACATTCGCCGGGTATACAGATCTGTGGGTACAAAGTGGGTATTTGAAGTATCGCTGTCAAAATGCTTTGTAATTTTACCGGTATTACCGCTTAAAGCAACATTGTTGTCCATACCATAAACCGGCACCCGGCGGTTTACATTTTCTATATGGTAGCTTTTTTTCCCTTCTACGCCAATAATCCTGAGCTTAATGGCTGAATTAAGGTTGTTTAAAATCAGGCTATCATTTCCGTTTTTCATATACAGCCTTATTTCCCTGGTTACGGCCGGATCAAAAGTCCGGTCAAAAACAACATCCTTAACAAGTCCATCTTTACCCAGCTTATGCATGGTAACGGTCAGCCCCCCTCCTGCTGCATCAGTAAGCTGTACAAACTCATTTTTATTACTGGCCTGTACGTCTACAATCCTGTTAATGAAATGATAATATCTGCTCATCATGGAAGGCAATTTCCCCCTTCTTTCTTTCAATTGGGCCAACAGCCTTTCATGCCTCAAACTATAGCCTGGTTCTGGTAATTTCTTCAATGCTTTTTCAAAAATCTCATCCGTTAAAGCCGTACAAAAATCTTTAACGATCTGGTTCCACTGCTGTTCATCCAGCTGGGCAAACCACCGGCCATATATGGCCCTGCCTTCCCAAAAAAACCAGTTGATATCCCGAATATTCCTTTCATAACCCTGTATCATGGGCAAAAGCCAGGAGGCCTGAGCGTAACGTGGAACGATACCTTCAGACAAATAAAATACCTGGTCCCTGTCGCGCGGAATCGCCATATACCTTGTCGTCCCTTCCCCATTTTTTACCGGCTTCCAGCGCCATTGGTCTTCATGCCTGTCCCAGTCGCCCAGCAACGCATCCAATGCCTTTGCTCTTAGCAATAAAGGGCCGTCATACGTATAATCATTGTTATCGTCCAGTTTGCGCATCATCTTTCCCGAATTATCGGTATCCCCGGCAGGCTCCCTTTCCTCCAGCAGGCAAAGCGTATTGGCAAACACGCCGGCAAATTCCCCCAGTTTTTCATCCGGCAGTACCCAGCCTATCATCGGGTCACTGTGTGGCACATTCACCGCATCAGCAATGGCCGGCACTACCAAAGCCGAGAAAGGGTTTTGGGCCGACATATTATCTTTCACCACCTCACCTGCAAATGTTTTCCTGAATATGGCAGGCAAAAGGATCTCCGGGAATTTTTCTACACTTCTCAGTACCCACTCTTTTCCCTGCCGGTCAACCAGTCTGAGAGAATGCGACTGGTTGCCGCCGCCCCTTTGTGTCGGGCTCAGCCCTCCTTTGATCACTGAAATCCTGATCACCGGAACTTTTACGGGCAATGCATATTCTTTACGATAGTTTTCGCCAAATAAAAACCGGTGAAACTTCCCCACACTATCGTACCTGGGATAAATCTTCACTTCAACAGAATCCTGGGCTTTTGCAAGCCAGTTTACCATCAATAAAACGGAGAAGAGCACAAATCTGGTCATGATTTAAATATCTGCATATAAAGCTACACATTTCTTAATCTATGGTAAGATTTTTGGCATCAACAAGCTGTAATTTTGTGTGGTCATTAAAAAGGAAACGTTATGAACAATGAAATTTTAGGTATACATCACATTACTGCCATAGCAGGAAATGCAAAAAGGAATTATGATTTTTATACCGGTATACTGGGTTTAAGGCTGATCAAAAAAACAGTAAACTTTGACGATCCGCATACCTACCATTTTTATTACGGTGATGAAAAAGGCACACCAGGAAGCATTTTAACTTTCTTCCCATGGGAAGGCATACAGGCTGGCCGACGGGGTACCAAACAGGTAACCGAAATTGGATATAGTGTTCCGGCCGGCAGCCTGGAGTTCTGGCAAAACCGTTTTGAACAGCACAACATCATATATAACAAACCCGCAGTAAAATTTGGCGAGCGTTACCTCACTTTTCTGGATCCTGATGGTTTGAAATTTGAACTTACCGAAGCTAAAGTAAAAGACAACAGGCCACAATGGGAAACGGCCGGAGTGGACAAGACCAATGCAGTGCATGGCTTTCACCACATCACCAGTACCACCAATAAAATGGAAGGTACTGCTGCCGTTTTAACTACTATTTTCGGATACAGATTAGCAGAATCAGAAGTGAACCGCCATAGGTTTATCACAGATACAGTGGAGCAGGCTGCAATTGTAGACCTGGTAGAGGCCCCTGGAGAAGCCATAGGCCATGTAGCAGGTGGCTCTGTCCACCATGTAGCCTTCAGGGTAAAAGATGAAGCAACCCTCATGTATTTCAGGGATAAAATAGTGGAAATGGGTTTAAACATTACCGAAAAAATAGACCGCAATTATTTCTATTCCCTGTATTTTCGTGAACCAGGTGGCGTACTTTTTGAAATCGCTACCGATAATCCGGGTTTTACCATTGATGAGCCACTGGCAGAATTGGGCAGCAATTTAAAGTTACCTGCACAATATGAAAGCATCAGAACAGAAATAGAAGGCATTTTACCTCAACTCAGTTAATATGTACACCCATCAAAAAAACAGCATTACAGCCGGGGTTCCGGTAGCCGAAGCAAAAAAAGCAGTTATATTCATTCATGGAAGAGGGTCGTCAGCCGAAGACATCCTCTCCCTGAACAATCACCTGGGTATTAAAGATGCTGCCTTTTTTGCACCCCAGGCTACCAACAACAGCTGGTATCCATATAGTTTTATGGCACCTGTTAAGGAAAATCAGCCAGCACTGGATTCCGCACTGGGTCTGATCAAGGAACTGGTAGCTGAGATTGAAAATGCAGGAATTCTGCAGGATCAGATTTACTTCGTAGGTTTCTCACAGGGTGCCTGCCTAACGTTGGAATACATCACCAGAAATGCGGGTAAATATGGTGGTGCAGTAGCGTTTACCGGCGGACTGATCGGCAAAGAGATTAACATGCAAAATTACAAGGGCAACTTTAAACAAACGCCGGTGCTCATTACTACCGGCGATCCCGATCCACATGTACCGGTTTCAAGAGTGGAGACAAGCAAAGGTATTCTTGAAAAAATGAATGCCATGGTTAGCCTAAAAATTTATCCAGGCAAACTGCACACCATTAGTAAACAAGAAATTCTTTTGGCCAAAGAAATAGTATTTGACTCGAACCAGCTACGTTAACCCAGCAGTTTATTAACCAACTCATTAGTTAAGCTACTTAAAAATAAATAAAAAACATTTTTTTGTCATTTTGGCAAAAAAATGTTTTTTATTTGTAGTACATCTATACTAACTGCCGTGAATATCAAACCCTTTGTCCCTCATCCGGCCTTGCAACCCTATGTATTGGGTTATGCATTTGTAGAATTGGAAGAGCTCATTACCAAGCAAAACCCCGTTCATATTTTTCCAGTCGAATATACAGTTATTTGTTTTGCACTGGATGAGCAGAAGTTAATTAAGGAGCTTCATACCAATGAAGCCACTACCCACCCGTTTTGCTACGTAGGCTTTTTGAACAAATTACGTTCCTTCGAAACTTTTACCAAACGACTGGTTCAAATCTACCTCAAACCTTATGGAGGATATAAACTACTGGGCATACCCCAACACCATTTTACCAATTGCGCCACTAATGTAGAAGCGATCTTTCCACATCTTAATGCTATGGTTAACCAAATGCAGGACAACGCCGGCTCACCAGAAAAAGTGGTAGATATTCTTGACAAATGGCTACTTCAAAGACTGGAACAAACAAAAAAAATCTATGTAGACCGTATGATCTATGCCTGCAACCTCATACAGGCTTCGGCCGGCAACATGTCCATACCAGAGCTCTGTACCAAAGCGGCAATGTCGCCAACAACCTTACGTGATCATTTTAAAGAGAAAATCGGTTTTAGCCCTAAAACTTTTAGCAGAATTGTACGCTTCAACCAGATGAACAGATTTCTTTGCAGCCATTCAGACACCAAATGGACACAACTGGTTGATAAATTCCAATTCTTTGACCAAAACCATTTTATTAAAGAGTTTAAATACTTTTTTGGCTGTACCCCCTCACAACTTCATAAAATAGGTGAATTGAGTTTTACAGGACAACTCCTTGAAAATTTGGACATCCAATAAAATCCGTTGTTTTTTACTATTTATTGATTGTAACAGGAATTACTTTTACGGACATTCTATTTAACAATCTTTATGAAAACAATCATCCCTATTTGTTTTGCATTAGCCACTGGAACAACTGCTTCCGCACAGCAGCCCCAACTGCAGCGCTCGGTTATCGCCAGCGCAGGAGGTTTTGCACAAATCAACAGCAGCATTGTCCAATACACCATTGGCGAGCCGCTGGTCAGCAGCCTGGAAAGTCCACCTATACTACTTAGCCAGGGTTTCCAGCAGCCCGAAATTGCCGGTAATGAAATAGAACCCGAAATCAACTTTGTGAACAGCTTTATCGTTTATCCAAATCCGGCAAGCGGGTCAACCAATGTAGAATTTGACCTGTTGAAAGACGGCAAGGTTAACATGCAACTGGTTAACAATGCCGGACAAACAGTCAGAAATTTTTCCGTAAACCTTCTGGCAGGTAAAGTAAAATACCCACTGCTGATATCCGGTCTTTCTTCCGGCCTTTATTACGTAGTGCTAAAAGCTGCAAACAGGCAGTATGCAGAGAAATTAGTTATACAATAAGCCTATGAAACCTACAATTTACCTTACCGTATTTTATGCGGTCTGTATGGTCTGTTGCTGTCAAAAAAGTTTTGGCCAGCAAGACAACAGAGTGGTTAGTACCGGTGCCGGATTCCTTTTGCTAAGCCCAGATGCACGGAATGCAGGTGTGGCTGAAGCCGGAACAGGACTTACAGCTGATGCAAACTCAGCTTTCATCAATGCCGCCAAACTGATGTTTGCAGACAAAATGGGCATCAGCGTATCCTATACACCGTGGATGAAAGAACTCAGCAAAGATTCACACCTGGGTTACATTACCGCTTACCGGCATTTAAACGAAAGAGAAGCCATTGGTCTTTCTATCAAATACCTTGACCTGGGCATGATCAATTTCAGGAACGAAGCAGGTGAAATGTTGCAGCAATATAAAGCAAATGAATTTGCGATCGATGCCAGTTACAGCCGGAAGTTCGGAGAAAATTTTGCAATCGCATTAACCGGGCGCTACTTCCAAAGCGACATCGGATCCGGAACCTACAACAACTTGTTGTTAAAAAAAACCGATGCCTTTGCCGCCGATATTGCCTTTTATTCGGATAAAGATACACCCAGCGGTAAGTACGGCAGACGCTTTGCCTGGGGGCTGGCACTAAGTAATATAGGTACCAAGCTCAAATACAACGAAGTACAAACCACCTTTATGCCTATGAACCTAAGGATAGGCGCCGGTTATACCCTATACGCAACCCCAGAAAATAGCTTAACAGTCCTCCTCGATGTAAACAAACTCCTGGCACCTACTCCTCCAAAATATAAAACAGACCTGGATGGAAATCCAACCAGCCAGATCGAAAAAGGAAAAGACCCCAACAGAAGTGTAGCCAGCTCACTCTTTACCTCATTTTACGATGCTCCCGGAGGCTTTAAAGAAGAAATGTCTGAATTCACCATAGCAGGCGGGCTCGAATTCTCTTACTACAGCCAGTTCTTTATCCGTACCGGCTATTTTTATGAAGATCCCGAAAAAGGTAACCGTCAGCATTTTGCCGCCGGACTTGGCTTTGTTGCCAGGCCCATCCGGGTAGACCTGAGTTACATATTCCCCAGCGCAGAGCGCTACGTGATGCGAAACACCATGAAATTCACTTTAAGTTACAACCTATCTAAACGCTAATAACATGAAAAATTTTACAATATTCATTTTCTTAATTGTGCTTTCTGCCTTCCAGAATGCATCAGCACAAAGCGGCTTAACCGGTATCAATTATCAGGGAGTGGCCAGAAACACAAATGGCACCGTATTGTCCAATCAGGCAGTTAAGGTAAAAATATCCGTACTCGGCGGCAATCCGAACGGTCCCGTTCAGTACATGGAAGAACATGCCTTAAACACCAATGCGCTTGGGCTTTTCACCCTACAAATTGGTAAAGGTACCGCACTTACAGGAACCTTTGCTGCTATACCATGGCAAAATGCCAACCAATATGCAAAAGTAGAAATGGCAATAACCGGTGGAAATTACGTTGCATTAGGTACCAACCAACTGATGAGTGTTCCCTTTGCTTTATTTGCAGCTGCAGGAACACCAGGCCCTCAGGGTGCCGTAGGACCTGCAGGGCCAATAGGGCCGCAAGGCATGGTGGGTCCTGTAGGTCCGGTGGGCGCACAGGGAGCAGTAGGTCCGGCCGGACCAGCAGGACCGCAAGGTGCACAAGGCCCGGTGGGTGCAAATGGTGTACTAACAGGACCTGCCGGTGGCGACCTGTCGGGCACTTATCCCAATCCGGTAGTGGCAAATATCCAAACCAAACCCGTTGCCAACACTGTCCCGGTTTTAAACGATGTATTAAAATTTAATGGTGTGGCCTGGGCGCCGGCATCTATCGGTGTCGGGGGTTTTATTTTGCCTTTTAATGCAACAGAAAACAATGCGGCCAGCCTGTTCTCCATTACTAATGCAGGCGATGGCACGTCAATAGAAGGAATAAACAACACCACAACTAGCAGCATCGCCGCCATACGAGGTATTGTAAGCGCAACAAATCCAGGTGGCTTTTCCAGCG
This sequence comes from Pedobacter heparinus DSM 2366, assembly GCF_000023825.1. Taxonomy (NCBI): domain Bacteria; kingdom Pseudomonadati; phylum Bacteroidota; class Sphingobacteriia; order Sphingobacteriales; family Sphingobacteriaceae; genus Pedobacter; species Pedobacter heparinus. Next base: position 1,988,918 of record NC_013061.1, on the reverse strand, counting down.
CCGTACGCGGCATCAACAACGGAACGGGCGGTTTGGGCATAGGCGTGTGGGGTTCTCAGGCCGGCTCGGGCTGGGGTATTTACGGTGTTACACCAAATGGCCTCGGTGTATATGGCAATAGCTCGGCCGGTGGAACAGGTGTTTATGCCAATAGCAATACCGGCACAGGTCTAATCGCAACCAGCAATAACGGGGTTGCAGCAGACATAACGATTTTAAACAATGCCAACAACAGTACTGCATTAACAGTGAGTACATTGGGCAACGGAACCACCATTAACGCAACAGCCTCTGGCAATGGCGTTGCTGTAAAAGCCAACAGCACCGGAGGAAATGCTGTAGATGCAACAACTAATGTACAGACAGCCGCAGCCGTAATTGGTCGTAATTATGTCAATGGCGAAGCAGTAGTAGGGCTTGCCAAGAGCGATATTGCCGGCGCCGTAGTGGGTCGGAACGACGGTGGCGGATATGGTGTTCACGGCTTTGTATCCGGCAATACCACCGGTACAGGCATAGGCGTATATGGCCGGGTGGGTCTCGGCGGAGGTACCGGACGTGCCGCAAAATTTGAGAATTTCAGTAAAACCAATACGCAGAATACACTTGAAGCTTATACCATAAGCAATGGCGATCCGGGCGATCCGGGTGCAGGAGCAGCAGGATCATTTATAGTTGACAATACAAACAGCGTATCACCTGGAGTAAAAGCAAGTGTGAATACCATATTTGGCAATTACGGGGCAAGCGCCATACTCGCTGAATCTACTGGCACAGGCGGTTTCGCCGGAATATTTCGAAGTACAAATACATCAGGTAACGGAAATTCATTGATTTCAATAAACGATGGGAATGGCAATGCGATCACAGCCAACGTTAAAAAAAACGGGAATGCCGTAGAAGCGAATGTAAATGGTACTGGTAATGCCATTTATGGCTGGGTTCCTACTTTTTCAACTGGTAAAGCAGCAAGATTTGAAAATTTCAATGAAGCCAATAACAACAGTTTATTGTCTGCAAAAACAGTAGGTAACGGCATTGCAGGAGATTTTATAGTTGACAATACGTCAGGCACTTCCGCTGCCGTCAAAGGAGAAGTCAACTCTCAGTTTTCCAACTTTGGTACTGCAGGGTTGATGGGTGTTTCCTCAGGTACCGGTGGCTTCGGCGCTTTGTTCTATGCTTCCAATCCTATTGGAAACTCACCTGCAGCTATTGCTATTGCAAAAGGTAACGGAAACGGGGTCACTGCCAGCGCAGACAAGCTCGGAGACGGTTTAGAAGCCGTCGCTAATGGTAGTGGCAGAGCTGTATTTGGCTGGGTTCCAAGTTTTGGCACAGGCAAGGCCGCACAATTCAGCAATTACAATGATGGAAATGCCAATGAAACAGTGTACGTTAGTAACGATGGAACAGGCACTGCTTTACGTGTCCACCACAAAGGCCCCTCAGGTAACATTGCTGTTTTCCAAACCGGCAATACCGCTGCCGGAACCAACGTTATCCGTTTCGATAAAACCGGCAAAGGCTTTTTTAACGGTGGTACCCAGTTAGGCGGTGCCGATCTTGCAGAAATGTTTGATGTAACAGGTGGCAATCTTGCTGCTTATGAACCCGGAGATGTCATGATCATTTCCGTTTCACAGGACAGGGCTATGGAGAAATCTGCAGAACCCTACTCCACACTGGTAGCAGGCGTTTATGCAACCAAACCAGGCCTCATGCTCACAGAAGGAGATGCTACACTAGACATTACGGATAAAATGCCTTTGGGTGTTGTAGGCGTAATCCCGACAAAAGTTTGCGACGAGGGCGGGGCCATCAAACGCGGCGATCTGCTGGTTACCTCCAGCAAACCAGGTTATGCCATGAAAGGAGATTTAGAAAAAGTTAAACCCGGTCAGGTCATTGGTAAAGCATTGCAGGAACTCTCTTCCGGCAATGGCAAAATAAAAGTATTGGTAAATGTTAAATAATCACCTAAATTACATAAAGATGAAAACTACTTATAAAATAAGCTTAAGCTTTGTCCTGATCAACACCCTATTCCTATTCAGCGCTGCAAATGCACAGGACAAAAAAGCGATAACCGCACAGCAAATCATAGACGGAACAGCTCCAGGTTTAAAATATGGGCCCAAAGCACAGCAAAAGATAACAACAACAGATAGCGAGAAAGAAAAAGCCTACAAAAGCGGAGACTTTGGTACTTATATATTTACAAATTACAAAAGCACAGCACCGCAAGGCTTAAATAAACGCTCAAAACAAGCCGGCGCTAACGCAACAGGCTCAGCAAAGCTTCCAAGTGATGCCCCTCAGCCAGCTCAAAAAGAAGAGAAAAAATCCGAAGCACCAAAACTTCCTACGCAGGGTGAGTAATGGATGCTGAATATTAAATAAATCCGTCAATAATACTTTTAAGCTGGCCAGCTTGTATTACCCCGCTCTGCCGCCATTTGGTCTGTCCGTTTTTAAAAAGAATAAGTGTAGGTACACCCTGAATGTTGAACTGTTTAGAAACTTCAGGGTTTTTATCTACATCCACTTTTAATATGGTAGCGCTGTCTCCAATCATGCCTTTCAGCTGCTGTAATATTGGCGCCATCATTTTACACGGCCCGCACCATTCTGCCGAAAAATCGACCAGCACCGGTTTATCTGAATTGATGATTTCTTTAAAACTTGCCATAACACTTTTTTATAACCTATTTAACAAGCCATCTCCTCAAAAGGTTTCAGCATGCTTAAGTTCTCAGTTTAAAACACATCTTAACATAAGATTTCCTATTTTAGCCGCATGCCTTCGGTATTTAAATAGTAGCTCAATATGAAAATAGCATTTTTTTCTGCCAAACCTTATGACAAAACATTTTTCAACAGGTACAATGAAGCATATGGTTTTGAGTTGGAGTTCTGGGAAACACATCTGGGGCCGCATATCGTAAATGCCATCACACCGGGCACTGAAGCTGTTTGCGTATTTGTAAACGATAAACTTACCGGCGAAGTGATCGATATCATGGCGGCAAAAGGCGTTAAAATAATAGCTTTACGCTGTGCCGGCTTCAATAATGTAGACCTGGAAAGGGCTAAAAAACAGGGCATCAGAATCTGCAGGGTCCCTGCATATTCTCCCGAAGCTGTTGCAGAACATGCCGTTGCTATGCTGCTCACCTTAAACAGAAAAACACACAAAGCCTATAACCGTGTACGTGAGCAAAACTTCTCGCTCAACGGTCTGCTGGGTTTCAACCTGTATGGTCGTACAACAGGTGTTATCGGAACAGGTAAAATAGGGAAAGCGTTCATCAAAATTATGCTGGGCTTTGGTTGCAAAGTTTTGGCCTGCGATCTCTATGAAGATGAAACATTAAAAGCTGAAGGTGTTCAGTACCTCTCTTTCGACGAGGTATTAAACCAGTCAGACATCCTGTCTCTCCATTGTCCACTTAATGCCGAAAACCACTACCTGATCAATGAAAGCAGCATCGTTAAAACGAAAAAAGGTGTCACCATCATCAACACCAGTCGCGGCGGATTACTCAACACACACGATGTGATCCAGGCTTTAAAATCCGGACATATTGCTTATCTGGGAATAGATGTTTACGAACAGGAAGAACAGCTTTTTTTCAAAGATCTTTCAGGATCTATCATAGCAAATGACGAGATCCAACGCTTAATGAGCTTTCCCAATGTACTGGTTACCGGTCATCAGGCTTTTTTTACAGAAGAAGCCCTTTCACAAATCGCCACGATTACCTTAAACAGTATCGATCACCTCATTAAAGGTTCCGCACCAGCAGATCCGTCTGTATTGCTCGTGTAAGGTTATCCATGCTTAAAGGTCATTGATATTACAAAAAAAGAACATATCAACTGATGAATAAGCAGATTGTATAGATGAATATTGATCATAATTTTGTTATTTTGAAGGATATTAAAGAACAGGCCATTTTTTATTCAAAAAACAAAACATGCCAGTTACAACAAAAAACGAGCAAACCCGTAATATTTTATCCATCGATATTGGCGGCACAAGCATTAAGGCCTGCATTTTAAACCCCAATGGCGACCTGCTTTCCGAGTTTAAAAAACTCCCGACCCCCGATAATGCTACTCCCCAGGCTGTGCTCAAATGCATTAAAGAACTGGTAGCTACCCTAAACAACGATTTCGAAAAAATTTCCATCGGCTTTCCTGGTTATGTAAAATGTGGAAAAGTACAAACTGCAGTCAACCTGGCCAAAAACAAATGGACCAATGTAAACCTTGCCCAGCAGGTAAGCGACCTGTTTGGGAAACCTGTACGACTCATCAATGATGCAGATCAGCAGGCTTTGGGCATTGTAGCCGGTAAGGGCTTCGAAATTGTATTTACCGTAGGTACAGGCTTTGGCACCGCCCTGGTTTTTGACGGCGATCTGCTCCCCCATCTGGAACTGGCACACCTGCCCATCACAAAGACAAAAGATTACGACGATTATATTGGCGACAGGGCCTTCGAAAAGATCGGTAAAAAAGAATGGAATGAGCGGCTGCAACGCATCATCGAAATCTACAAAACCGTATTTAACTACGATACCCTTTATATTGGAGGTGGCAACGCCAAACACATTACCCTTGAACTTGACCATAACATCAAACTGGTGTCTAATAAAGATGGCATTAAAGGCGGTGCAAAATTATGGGACCTGGAAGAAAAATATCATGTATATACCAACCATCCCAATAAAAAATAGACGATGAACAATAAATATACATTAGGAATGATAGGCCTGGGCACCATGGGCCGGAATTTATTGCTCAACATGGCCGATCATGGATTCGCAGTAACCGGTTATGACAAAGATGCCAGAATGCTCCAAAAACTGGAAGAAGATGGCAAAGCGCATCACTTAAAAGGCTTCCCCGTTCTTGCAGATTTTATACAAAGTTTAGAACTGCCAAGAAAAGTGATGCTGCTGGTGCCGGCCGGGCAGATTGTCGACAGTGTTATCCAGGAACTTGTCCCTTTGTTAGCCAAGGGCGATATGATCATCGACAGTGGGAACTCCCACTTTACCGATACCAGCCGCAGGGCTGCCGAACTTGACAAACAGGGCATCCACTTCTTCGGCATGGGCATATCCGGTGGTGAAGAAGGCGCACGTTTTGGCCCGAGCATGATGCCTGGGGGCGACAAAACTGCTTACAATGCGGTTAAGCCAATATTGGAAGCCGTAGCTGCCAAAGTAAACGGCGATCCCTGCGTAGCCTATATTGGACCCGGCGCATCTGGTCACTTTGTAAAAATGGTACACAATGGTATAGAATATGCCATTATGCAAATCCTTGCCGAAACTTACGATATGCTTAAACATGGCTTGGGTTATAACAATGAGCAAATCGGCAATACCTTCGCAAAATGGGACGAAGGCAGGCTGCAATGTTTCCTCATAGAGATCACCAAAGATGTGTTTAAAGTAAAAGACCCGAAGTCTGGCGGCTATTTAATCGACATCATCAAAGACGAAGCCATGTCAAAAGGCACCGGAAAATGGACTTCACAGGTATCAATGGACCTGGAATTGCCAATTCCTACCATCGATGAGGCCGTAAGCGCCCGTGACCTTTCCAAATTCAAACAACTGCGTATAGCGCTTAATGCGGCATTGCCACATCCTGCCGAACAGATCAGCAATCCACAGGAATTTGAAGCACAGCTGGAAGAAGCACTTTATTTTGCCATGATCACCTGCTATGCCCAGGGTTTCCACCTGCTTAGCCAGGCTTCCGCAGCATATCAATACGATCTGCACCTGCAGGAAATCTCGCAGATCTGGCGCGGGGGCTGTATCATCAGGGCCGCATTACTGGAAGATATTTATCAGGCTTATAAAAAACAACCCAACCTGGAACACCTGTATGCCGATGCCGGTATCCAGCATAAACTGAAAGAAATTATTCCCGGTACCAGAAAAGTTGTTGGCCATGCCATTCAAAACGGATTCGCCATTCCTGCCCTGGCCTCGGCATTAACCTATTTCGATTCATTAAGAACCGCAAATTCACCACTTAATTTAACCCAGGCCCAAAGAGACTTCTTTGGTGCCCATACTTTTGAACGTACGGATGAAGAAGGCATTTTCCATGCCGACTGGAATTCAAACAATTTGTAAAAACCCGATATAATGAAGACAAGTATCAGCCTCAATCCAACCATAATCGTAATTTTTGGTGGTACCGGTGATTTAAATCTGCGCAAGCTTGCGCCCGCTCTTTACAACCTTTATTCGGATGGTTATATGCCGGAGAAATATGCCATCATTGGCACTGCCAGACGAAAGCTGACTGATGAAAAATTCAGGGAAACCATTATGGATGGTGTAAACAGCTTTTCAAGATCAGGTAAAGTCAAACAGGAAAAATGGAATAAATTTGCCGAACATGTTTTTTACAGTCCGGTAGATGTAGAAGCACCTGAAACTTTTGGCGACCTGAAAGCAAATATTGAAAGGCATCAGAAGGAATTCGGCCCCGACACCCAGATTCTCTATTACCTGGCCGTGGCCCCTAACCTCTTCCCGCTTATTGCAAAATGCCTGTCCAAATACAAACTTGCAGGCAATGAAGACAATTGCAGAATTGTAATTGAAAAACCCTTTGGCCGCGACCTGGAAACTGCAAAAGAACTGAACTGCATACTGACCAGCATATTTTCAGAAAAACAGATCTATCGTATAGATCATTATCTGGGTAAGGAAACCGTACAAAACATTATGGCTTTCCGTTTTGCCAATTCTTTTCTGGAACCGCTGTGGAACCGTACTTATATCGATCATGTCCAGATCTCAGTAACAGAACAACTTGGTGTGGGCGACAGAGGAGGATATTACGAGGGCGCCGGTGCGTTAAGGGATATGATCCAGAACCACCTGCTGCAACTGGTATGTTTAATCGGTATGGAAACACCGGTTAACTTTGACGCCGATGAAATCAGGAATAAAAAGGTAGATGTACTGAAAGCCATGCGTCCTTTTGGTCCTGAAGACATCCGTTTCAGCACCGTAAGGGGCCAGTATACCAAGGGATGGGTTGAAGGAAAAGAAGTACCGGGATACAGACACGAAACCGGCGTTGCTCCCGATTCCAATACCGAAACCTTTGCCGCCATTAAGTTCTTTGTCGACAACTGGCGCTGGCAGGGTGTTCCCTTCTACGTGCGCACCGGTAAACGCTTGTTCCAAACTTCATCCTTAATTACCATTCAGTTTAAAGATGTTCCCCACCATATTTTCCCTTCAACGGTAACCGAACACTGGCAACAAAACCGACTGATCATTAGCATTCAGCCAGAAATGAGTATCCGTTTGCAGGTACAAGGTAAAAGACCAGGATTAGACATGGTACTTAACCCTGTCGACATGGTGTTTGATTACAAAGGTACTTATACCACCGAAAGTCCTGAAGCCTACGAAACTTTATTACTGGATGTGATGACGGGCGATCAGACCCAGTTTATGCGTGCCGATCAGGTAGAAAGTGCCTGGGAACTGTTAATGCCGGTTGTAAATGCCTGGGAAAGTAAAAAATCATTGAGCTTCCCGAATTACACCGCAGATTCATGGGGTCCGGAAGATGCTGAGGCCCTGATTGCCAGGGATGGCTTCCACTGGTTTACGCTTCCCTTAAATAAAGACTAATGAACTTACTGATCTATAAAACACAGCCTGAACTGCTCGAAGACCTTGCCGCTTATATCATCAAAATAGCCAACAAGGCCATCGCCGAACAAGACTGCTTCAATTTTGTACTTACAGGTGGCAACTCGCCAAAGGCCCTGTACGAAATGCTGGCCACTACCTATAAGGACCAAATAGACTGGAGCAAAGTTTATTTCTTTTTTGGTGATGAGCGTAACGTAATGCCTACACATGAAAGTTATAATGGCCTGATGGCAAAAAAGGCCATACTGGACCCACTTAACATTCCTGAAAGCCAGATCTTTTATGTAAATACTACCCTGGCGCCCGAAAAAGCCGCTATAGAGTACAACAAAGCAATTGTAAAACACTTTGACGGGGCCGACCTCGTATTTGACCTCATCTTGCTGGGCATGGGCGATGATGCACACACTGCATCCTTGTTTCCAGGTACGGATATTTTAAACAATAAAAATGTAGAGATCGATTCGGTATTTGTAGAAAAACTCTCTACCTATCGCATCAGCTTTACCGCCCCTTTAATCAATAAGGCAAAAAATGTTGCCTTCCTGGTTTTTGGCGAAAACAAAGCTAAAGCGGTAAAAGAAGTAATTGAAAGCAAAAAAAGAAATACCAGACTCTATCCCGCACAATTGATCAATCCGATTGATGGCGGGGTTACCTGGTTTCTGGACGATGCGGCTGCAAGTCTGCTCGACAATTAAACCTTACAGACCTTAAACAAAAATGCCGGATAAAAATATCCGGCATTTTTGTTTATATACCTTACAGATCCAGTAACCGCCTGTGGTAATTGATCTGCCCAAGGTGATAAGCCAGGTGTCCGCTCAAATGGATCAGCATAAAAGCAACAGAACTTCCCCCCTCCACAATTTTCACCTGTGGGTAATCCTTTTCAAGGTCCTGATCAGTCAGTGGCTCAAGCGCTTCGTTTACAACCTTAATGGTCGCTTCAACCATACGTACCAATTCAGCTCTTGGTACATTTTTCAAAGAAAACTCTAAAGGCCTGTCCCTTACATATCCAGTTTTACCCAATTCAGCCCCTACATAAGTGTTCAGGTTGCCCACCAGATGTAAACAAAGGTTACCCGCAGAATTGGCTATGTTCCGGTCAACATGCCAGATATGCTGTTCGTGCTGATATTGCTCAATTTCAGCTTTTAGTCTGTTCAGGTCTCTTGTAAAGAGTGATTTTAATGCTTCTTTTAACATGGTTCATCTTTTTAACTGAGCCGGTAAAGTTAAGCTTTAACAATCGTCACAGCAAACATCAGCAACCGGAACCAATGCCGACGTACGGTAAATCCGGTAGCCACCCAGGCCTTCAGTCAGCGGATTGATGATTTTCCTTCGTCCCGAAGCTGCTGCCAGCTGAACATTACGGCCAGATTCCATATGCCAGGTATTGTCAAGCGGAAACATCTCTACGCACAATACGCTCAAACTGCTGTTGGCGGGCAGCCCTAATGCCACCAGCTTTGCTTCCACATCTTCCAATTTAAGTACTGCTGTACCATATAAGGTACCATCCTCCCTTTTATCAGATTTTAAAGGCACATAAGGCATCAGGTCCGAATCAATCAGCAAATTCCTATAACTCATACCATCGGCCTGCCTCACCTGCGTATACAACATATACCATAAACTGGTTTGTGGTGGCCGGGCCGATACATTTTTTCCGTTCAGGACCGCCATGGCAAAAGGCGCTGTAATCACCAGTTCATTATTGGTTATTTTTTTAACCAGTCGCTTCCCCCTGCCAGGCCTTTCATTATTTTCAAAAAGTCCAACGGGTATCTTTTTATTTTCCAGCACCCTGCCCCTCAATCCCAGCCAAACCTCATATTTTCTCCGGAAGGCGTTGCAGCTTAATGCAGGTGCCGGGTGCTGCACACCGTTTACTTTTAGCGGCCTGCCATATCTGGCCTGTGCAGTGCTCCAAAGTTCTTTTTTATGCCCCAGTCTAATCTCATAAGTAAAAAAACCGAACAACTCATCACTGTCTGCATGCAACCCTGGTGGCAAAGGCACCATATAATACCTGGTATTGCCCCCTGTATTGTCTTCAGCAATCATCTGTTGCATCGCACCCATTCCCGCAAAATCATTGTCCATACCCGGACTGATCACCCTTATCTTTTCCTCATTGATACCCAAAGGCGGATCGGCCGGATCGTAGCTGATCAGCTCCCCGTTCATGTTGCACAGCAATGGGTCGGGCGCATTGGCCAGCACCCTTACAAAATAAGTATCGTTCGGATCGGCTGGGGGCTCTGCCATTTCCAGCCATAAAAACCGCTGCCGCATCTCTGTTGAAGCATACCTTTCCACATCTGCCACATAAGGCGATAAAGCAATACCTGCCGAAACCAGTTGAGGTACCTGGTGCGGAATAATCGTTACCGGCAAATGTACTTCGGCAGTTATTTCCTCTTTTCCCGTCTCAGGATCAACATCTTTCAGGCTACCCGAAAATTCCGGTCTGAAATTCAGCACTATCCTGTACTCCAGCATGGTTTCCGTAGGAAAGGCATCGTTCGCTTTTTTCGGATCAAAGGCATCCAGAAATATCAGGCGTGTACTTTCCCGGTCGGCATCATATAAGGCATTGATGTTTGCCGTATCCGAAAGCCTGATGGTTCCTGCCAGCTCATCCACCGCCGGATAATCCACATCCAGCTCATGCTTCCATTTTCTGTACACAGAAACACTTTCAGGCATCAGCCCATCCCAGGCCCAGTCGCGTTTTAAGGTATAATCTACCGCAATTATCCATTGGTTATACAATTCCCCTAGCGAAGAAAAAGACACCGAAGAAGAATCCGGGGCCAGCGAATGCCGCATCAGTTTAGAACAGCCAAATTGGGTACGCCTGCCCTTTTCGCCCTCTATGGTCAGGTTATGCGCACTAAGGTTCAGTGCATCTGCCAGTCTGGAAAGCTCTGGCGGGGTACTGCTTTTCAGGATATTAAGCACCATAAAATTCTTTTGCCCAATTACTTTATTCTGGTCGGCAGCATGCTCGGGCTGCAGATAAATGGCCTTAAGCCCCATTTCTGTGGCCTGTAACAAGTCCCTTTCATCTTTGGCCGGTTTAAAGGAAGTCAGCCTGATCTTTTTCCCTTCCAGAATACCCTCATCCGCATAGTTATTATCGGCCATTTTAATGATCGGTGTAAAAGTAAGGCGCAGGTGCCTGGATGTAGGCAATACCAGCTCTGCAGCACTACCCTTATCCGCAAGGCCATTTTCAAAATCCAGCACTTTAAAATCCCTGTACACCACACTCAGGGCAAACTCCTGGTCGTATTTATTTAAAGCTTTGTCCAGTTCATATTCCTTTTCATACCACAAAATATAAGGCTCCCTGCCACTTTCCGAAAGCACATTGTCCATTTCCAGGCTCTTTACCTCTACGCTCACTTTAAAATAATCCACATCCGGATCGGCAAGGCCAATATCTACGCTGCTCTTATCTGGTCCGGCAGGTACATTGTCCAGTATGGCCTTTAACTGTGCTACCGCATCTGTATACTTACCGGTATATACCACTGCCGGATAAGCCAGCAAGGGCCTTTTAATTCTTAAAACAGGATTATTGGCATCCACTATGTTTTCAAGGATACTGGTATCTGCAAGTGGTACCGCAGCCGTCCCTTCCACAAGCAAATCGTAGGCCTCTTTTGCATTCAGCAGGTTTAAGTTACCTGCTGCAACATATCTTTTAAAATGTGTTTTGGCAACCGGCCTTTCGCCCCCGTTTACAGGTTCATCACCCACAAGGGGGCCACCACCGGAAATATCCATCATCCTGATGCGAAACTGGTATTTACGACCATAAACCAGCGGAAATACATGCTCGGGGTCGGGAACGTAAGGATGATAGGTTTTCTTGGCAATGCTATTGATGGTATTGTCGGGCAGGTCGGGGCGTGGCTGTACCATCTGGTCATGCGTCAGCCTGTTGATCTCCTCCGCATCCTTATCTGCGATGGTCAGCGGCTTGCCTGCCCAGCTGCTAAAATACATGGGCAGCCAGAAACCATCTGCTTTAGAATTGCCATGCGATGCGGGGTGCACCTCTATCCCTGGTTCCAGCACTGCTCCTGCTTCGGCAATCTGAATACGGCCCTGTGCCAGTGCCGTACTCCTTTCAGCAATCACGCTGTTCTGGCTATGCCATCGGTCATCATCAGCTGTTTTAACATCTACACGATACCCAAACACGCCTAAAGGGGCTTCTACCGGATTACCCGTCTGTTCCTCTTTTTGCAGCATTTGCCGGTTAAACCAGATGGCAATCTGCTCATCATCCCAGCCCAGGCGCAGGCCAATATCTTTTAAAGGTGGGTTAGACTTATCTTTCTCCTGCAACAGGTCCTGGTTAACAGGCTGGTTGGCATGTACAATTTTGGCAAAGCCATCATCATAAAAAATGGCTTCCCGCATAATTTCGTCATAGCCGGTATTGTTCTCGGCCAGCTCCCTTACCGGAAACTGTACCGGCGCAAACAATATCCGTTCATTTTTTCCTTTAAGTGCAGGTATCCTTGCTGCAAACTGCAATTTTCCAATCCCCGCAAAATCGCTGCCCGCAGCCAGCTCCGTATACAGCCAGCCACCTTCCTCAAAAAGTTTTTCATTTTCCGGGAAACGAACAGAGGCCTTATAAATCAGGCCTACCTTTTGGGCAAGTAAAGGATTACGCAAGCAATAGGCAATTACTTTCCCCCAGGAAAGCGTATCCCTGTCGGTCGGCTCATCGCTAACCTGTTTGTCCTTATTCTTTACCGCACACTGGTATTCATCTCCTGTTAATGCATACCTTGTTTTGGGCTTTACAAAATTAAAAGCAGCCCTGTAACTTTCCGGCAGGTACTTACGGATGGCGCAGTCTTTATATTTTTCTATAGTAGCACCAGCTTTCTGCTCTTGCAGTCTGGTTTCGTCCTCATCAATTTTCCTGCCGTCAAACTCTTCCAGCTGGGCCTTTAAGGCTTCCCATACCGGGCGGGTATTTTCTACCGGATTTTCCAGTTCAGTTTCCAGTTCAAAATTAACACCGCTTGTTAAAGGCAGTCCGTCCAGACTGTTGATCACCATCGCCTTAAAATTAAGCTGTGCATCGGCAAATGCAGGCTGACCGTCTTTTAAAGGTGCCAGCGGGTTCAGGTTACGGGGTATAATCACAATATTGAAAACAATCCTGCCGTTTTCATAACGCTGAGGAAAGCTAAGGATACATAGGGTTATTGGTTCCATGGTAGTTGTTCTGTTGGTTAAGCAATCTGACGGGTTTCCTGCCAGGTTTCGGAGAAATTGATGTCAATTACCCAGAAAATGCTGATGTCTAAAGCGAAGGTGCACATGGCAATGCAGCTGGTTGGTCCGCCACCCAGTTGTTTCTCTATTTTTCCGGCCGCTTCTATCTGGATGGTTACGGTTACAATGCCCCCGAAGATCTCTGCACGGCCCCTGAAATAAATAAATGCACCTACAATAAGTACTTCGGTATTCAGCGACATATCTACCCCCACCATATACAGTACAGATACACTGCCTATTACCGGCAGGCCAACACAAAGTTCTATACCAAAGCCAAATTTAAAATAGAGCGTTGGCGGGTTCTTCAAATCGGCAGCCAGGCCCACTTCTGCCCTTCCGGTTGCATACACCGTAGCTGCAGCAAGCGATACGCACATCACCCTTAAATCGGCACCAAGCTCCAAAAATGCACCAGCCGAGGGAATGATCTGGTCTATCGTATTGGGTATTTTCATTGGCTGATTAAAATAGCAGCCAATTTTAAAGTAGGCGTCCAGTTTAAGTGGTGTGGTTGGCGAGTTGTAATTGATCGGATCGAAGGGAAATTTCACAAAAGGGATTTCTTTAGAAGCCTTAAACTTATATTCCCATGAATCTGCCGCATTGCTCATGGCAATCTGCAAGCCTTTTTTTACCGCCTCAACCGGCTGTGTCGGGTCCAGGTTATCCAGGAATTCGAGTATCTGGTATATTTTTTCAAGTGGCTCGGCCAGTTTCAGCTGTGGGGCATTGCCCGAATCAAATCCGGGGCTGGCCGAAGCTTTGGCCTTAAAATCACCACTAATCGTCATCAGCGATTTAAAAGAGGCCAGGTCTACCACAATGCTCATATTGCTCAGCTCATTTTTCCATTTGTCGCCCCCTGCGGCCGAGTCGGTTACATAATTAACCAATGTGCCCGATTTTGTGCCACCTTTTGTCTCACTTTTATACTGGATATACATCCTGAAAGCATCGCCTGCTTTACCAATGACATCAAATTCAAAATGATCCGGAACAGGAAAATTGTTAATCGCTTTAGACAATCCTGTAGAAAGGATATCTGTGGCCGATTCAACTACATTTTCTATCTGCAAAGCATTCACCATGTTCGGAAAAGGCCCTTTGCTGTTCAGCAACCTGAAACTATCGGCCAGTAAAGGCGCCTCTGTAATCATGGCCAGCGGATTGTTCAGGTCATATCTTGGATCACCGAGCAGCAATTTCTGTGTTCCTGTATTCTGCACATAACCATACCGCCGCAAAAAAGTTACCTTGTTCAGCAAAGCATCCGGAAAAGCCACCTGCGAAACCGGACTTTTGCCATACAGTACAAAACCCGCTTTGTCACGGGCCCTTTCACCTATCCGGATCAGTGGTACACTCTGTTTGTTGGCCACAGGGCTTACCTCACCGCTCTGCTTATCCAGTTCCACCACACTCCAGCTGCCATCTGCCGGCAACTGTACCGATCCTTTTCCGGCAACAATAAACACATGCTTCGTCTCATCATCTTTTTCAAATGAGGCATTTACCTCTACCCGCTCCAGCTGCATCAGCTGCAAACTTTTGGCCAGGCTAACCGCACAATCTACCCTCCCGCCTATTGAATTCTGGCTGTTCAGCATCAGTTGTCTGAACGTATCGGCAGGCACAGGAACACCAGAGGGCAGTACCTGCAAATAACCTTTAAACTGCTTGCCGGTTACATATTTTCCATTCAGTCCGCTGGTTACATTTTCTATGGCCACATCCGCATCAAAAGTTACCCCTATAAACCGGGCAGGCACTGTGCTGGCCGGTCCGGTATCAGTCACATAACCATTCCCTGCTACCCTATAGTCGCCATCTTCAGGTGTATAAGGCAGTGCCATCACGTCACCATCTATTTCCCTGATGTTGTGCACATTAAACAAGCCCTCTATTACACCTGGATGAAACACATAAGGATTCTGGAAAAAGCCGACACTGTTTTTATCGTTTGCCTTGTTACGGGCCCTGAAAGAAAAATCGAACAAGCCGTCACTCTTGGCAATCCAGCCACTGTCTTCCCTAAAAATGATTGCATTGTTCCTGCGATAAAGAGTAATGGTCCTGATCACGGTAATTCCCCATGGGTACAGTACACTGATTACCTGTACCACCTCGTGGGCTACCCTGCCCCTCATCACATCAAACTTAACCTGGGTCACATCCCCATATTTGGCCAGGGGTTTTAACCAGTTGCTAAAGGTACTTGCACCATAGCCAGAAAAATCAATATGAGTAAGCGGCACCCCATCATCCTTAACCCCCGCTGCAAACACATTGTTAAAAATATCATGTACAGTTTGCCCTAAAATGCTCTTGTCAATCTCATTTCCATAAGGGTCCGTCAGGTTTCTTTCCTGCTTGGTAAGTCCCGTTAACAATGGAGGGAGCTCCGGATTATCAGGTTTCTCGGCAGCAATCCTGAACTGCATGCCTCCTTTAAGCTTAAACGTATTTTTAGTTAAAGAAAATTCTGGTTGTATAAAATCAAGGTGCCTGCTGTTCATGCGCGCCTGATCTGGATTGTAGGGCGTTAAATAAGCCAGAGAAAGCTTACCATTGGGCAAACCAAAAAGCACACTGCTTTGCAATTTGGCCCTTTCTGCATCCGTCAGCTGGGTTTCCCCGGCGCTAACCACTATGCCATCCGCTGGTTTAAGGTTCTGCTTAAACCGGTTCATATAAGCCTTGGGGTCAATGCTTAAAGACCTGATGTCATTTTGTGTAAATATCGTCGCGGGCCCATTGTCCTTAAAGCCAATCAGGCCTTCAGGCGGATCGGCACTAACCAGGGGCTTACTCAGGTTAATCAGGGGTTCCCAGGAAATATGTGGCAGTGTAAAGCCGTTTAACAGGGCCATTGGGGCACGGAGCTGCATGCGCTCAACTGTTACCACCTCGCTTTGGTTGCTGGCCTGCACACTTGCATAACGCTCTGTAAATGCTGTTCGCTGGTCAAACGACATAGAAATGCCCAGCAAATCATAATTGGTACTCAGGTCCAGCAAAGAGAAAATATCCTGGCGCCGTTCATCGCCATTCCTGTATTTTTCAGAATAAGTGATGCTTTCCGGACTCGTCAGGTGCCCGTAAGCACCCAGTACACCCGGGCTTCCCGAGTTGTCATCCAAACTGCCACCAAACAATGGCAGCCCTGCCAGCTGACTGTACATCAACTTAAAATCTACATTAACCAATCCCCCCAGGCCATTGTCATGGTCCCATTTACAAACAGAGGCCAGAATACACTTTGCACTTCTGTTATAGGCAGCAACATCTCTGTAAACCCCTATATTTCTTTCTTTTCTTAATGTGCGGGAAGTATAAGGATGTGGTAAGGTCGGAATCAGGTCCAGCAAACCATACAATATAGTCAGGTTGCCTGTTTTCAATAGGTTTTGTTCATCAAAACTACCCGACAGTATCACCATAGCCGGTGGCGTGGTTATAAAATAAGCATTGCGGATGGCAAACTGGTATGGTTTTTCAGCCTTATTTTCAGTTGCCATATCCTGGTCCCATACCATCATCTGGCTGGCTGTTTCTGTGATATATTTCACATAAATACTGTCCAGGGTAGCCGGGGCAACCGCAATTCCGTCGGCCCTTATGGGTTTATCAATTTCAAACTGCACATCTGCAAGTACAGAAATATTTTCTGCACCCTCTTCAGCACTGTTGTACTCCAGTTTTTTCTTATGTAAAAAAGAAAGTTTGGCTTTTGTTTGTACAGGAATATCGCCTTCCCTGTTCCATAAAGTATACTGTTCTTCCAGTAACTTAAAATCAGCCAGCTGTTCACGGATAGAGATCAAACCTGGTTCGGCCAGCAGTACCGGCCTGTTCAGGCTTACCCAATCCGAACCATTCCCTGCGCCTTTCCATATCGCCTGTAAACCCACATTACAGGCCAGGGCAATACCGCCATTGTTTTTGATTGCAAAAGGCTTGTCGATATCCAGTTCGGCTACTGCCAGGCACCAGGCTGCAGAAGCTGAAGGTGCAGTACCCTGCAGTTTAAAAAAATCCGATTTGCAATCGTTTACGGTAAAGTCGGGCACATCACTTTTCAGCCTGATCAGCACGCGGTTAAGGTCGGCACTAAAAGTATTCTGGCTATCTGGAATCCAGTCAAATCGCTTCTGATCGCCATATAACTGCCAGCTGCAAGTCCCCAGTCTAAATACCGTCCATTTATTGTTCGCATAGTTAAAAGCTACCTGTGCGGGTAATTTCAGGTCGGCCATACGTGCATCAATGCCCACTGCGCCCGTTCCACTGGCAGTAAAACTATTGTCCAGTTCCAGCTCCAAAGAAAAGCTGGTGGTTAAGGGCAAAGTCATTTTATCGGCACTCAGTGTCTGGTTCTGGTTCAGCAACAGCTTTCCGCCCGATATTTTTAAACCCGTATAAGTACCTGTACCCGCCTTAATGTTAAACAGGTCGGCCCTGATCCAGATGCTCCCCTTTGCCAGATTGAACTGCATAGCAGGTCTGGCGTTCAGTATGCCTGTTCTAACCGGAACCAGCATCAAAGGTCTGGAATCACCAGCCACATAAATCTTTACCAGCTTTTCATACTTGTAAAAATCAAACCAATACAACCTGCCATCATCGGCTTTAAAGGGGCCCATTGTTTTTTCCGGACTGGCCAAACTTCCCAGCCATGTTTCCGTTCCGGGCATGGCAATAGCCGAAAGCGGCATTTCCCTACGTACCACCTGATATTCATTGGCCTTATCCGGCAGTTTAACATTGGCAAATTTGCGCAGCAAACTGCTGTTTTCAATGTTTTCTTTGATTACTGAGGCTGTTTCATTTTTCAGTACGCTGAGATTGCCGGCATTAAGGTCTGCCTTTTGGAGTAAACCCACTAAATTTTCAAGGCTTGTGTTTTTGTTTTCCGGTTGGTCCTTAAGGTCGTGGATCAGACGAAGGTAGTTTTCGAGGGGAGATGATTCAGGCATATTAATATAGGATAGATTAATAAATTGAACTATAGGTACAGCATAAAAAAGCAGGTAAGCGCTTGAGCGTTAGCGCATGGAGACGGATAGAATGTATATTAAATGTAGAAAGGTTTTAATTAAAAACAAAGTTTTTAATTAAATATAATCCCACAAATGTTGAAAAAGCTCCTGTCCCGGCCGGTATGGTGCAGTGGTCAGATAGCAAGCAACAATTTAACAGGTCTTTCCACAGCTTTTGGCGAAATACCATGGTATTTTTTAAAGGCTTTACTAAAGTAATGTGGGTCCTGGTAACCACTAAGCGCGGCAATTTCATAAATGGGTTTAGCAGTAGTAACTAACTGGCTGTAAGCAAAAGTCATTCTGGTATTGATCACCTGCTCATGCAGGGGAATTCCGAAAGTCAGCTTTGCCAAACGGGCAAGCGTTCTTTCCGATACCATAAACCTGCTGGCCAGTGCAGGCATATCATCCACCAGTGGTGTGGCAAAGTTTTCTTTTACAAAGGCAACCAGTGCCCTACCCTTTTCCTGGTAATAGGCGTTTATGGTATCCGAGCCAATCAGCCTATGGTAGTACTTATTGATGCATTCGTTGATAAACACATAGCCCTCGCTATCCATCCCCATATCTTTTATGCGGTTATCCATCATTTTTAAAGACCTGAATAAGCTGGCAGCCATACCAAAAGCAGGCAAATCTTTGGGTTGATCAGCAGCCCGCTCTAAAGAACTGGTAAAGGAACTAAGTACGGCTAGATGCTGGCATTTGTAAATCAACCAGTCTGTCCGTAAAGAAGCAATCAAAAACTGGTTCATCCCCACCAGTAGCTGTAGTTCATATTCACCTGCGGGGCGGTAACACAACTGGCAGGAGTTTCGGCTCAGGTCGGCAAACAACAAAAATGCCGGTTCTGCTATGGTATATTTCAGGCTTGCATCAGCATTTAATACTGCTTCAAATAACTTTAAATGGGCCAGGTAATGGCTTACAGACTGGATGATATAAGCCCCTTCCTGGGTAATAAGCTTTTGTGCCATCGCTATACGCAGTGGCATCTTACTCTGATTGCTCAGCGTACCAGGTGTTAAAACTTCCGATTGAATAGCCGCCAGATGAAATTGGATATATGCTTGCATAAGTTACCGTTTTTAGAGATGAGGTAATAAGACATAGAAATACCACGTTTTTCATAGGGGGGTGGGGGTATATTTAAAGGTGATTATTTTAAGCGATTAACCAAACAACCGAAACGGACCAAAGTTGTTCTTATTGTTCACATTTTTTCTTCTGGTCAAATTCCCTTACCATCGGTTGCATGATATATAATATATTTGCGTCCAATTATTAAAACCAGGTAGCATAATGAGTATTAAATTATTTGTAGCAGGCTTACCCCACAACATGACAGAAATTGAATTGCTTGAACTGTTCAGCAATCATGTATTGGTACATGAGCTCAATATCGTTAAAGAAGGTACCAGAAGTTTATGTTATGGATTTGTGCAGGTACAGAACCAGGCATTTGCCCAAAGGGCCATTGATGCTTTAAATGGCAAATTAATAGACAACCGAAAATTGGTGGTGCGCCTGGCCAATGAAAAAAATCCGGCCAGAACATACTAGACAAACAAATCAATAAAGCTATACTGGAAGTAAAAACATTCTGGAAAAAAGAGCGTGACGTTTTATATAACTGGGGACATTGGTGAATCATATTTCCGGCATTATGTTTATCTTAGCAGTATATGAACACATCACGCTCCCACTTACCTGAGGCTAAGCAAAGAGAAATCGCGCGTATTCTTGGAATCATCAAGGAAGAATTAAAAGAACTGATTACTAATGTTACCAAAATGCAGGGAATTGTTAAAACGATCTGCGAAGACAGAATAAATTCATTAGATCAAGCTAAGGATAACTCATATGTCTAATCTGTATATTATAGCAGGATGTAATGGGGCTGGTAAAACGACAGCAAGTTATACTATACTGCCCGAAATACTGAACTGCAAAGAATTCGTTAATGCAGATAACATTGCCGCTGGAATTTCTCCTTTTAACCCGGCAAGGGTGGCAATTGATGCTGGCCGAATTATGTTAGGCCGTATTGAGGAATTAATGGGTGAAGGTGATGATTTCGCTTTTGAAACAACACTTTCAACAAAAAGTTATGTCTCTTTAATTAAAAAGGCAAAAGCTAAGCAATATAAAATTACACTGATTTATTTTTGGCTTACTTCACCTGAAGAAGCGATAGCAAGAGTTGCTACCCGTGTAAGTAAAGGTGGGCATGATATTCCGAAGGATGTTATTAGAAGGAGATACTACAGGGGAATAACTAACCTATTCGAGTTATATAAGCCAATTTGTGATTTATGGATGGTGGTTAATAATGCAACAGAACAACCAGAATTAATTGCCAGAGGAGAGTATACTATCTCAGAATTGATTTTTAATCACGATATTTGGAATATCATTAAAAAACAGGCAACATGAAATTGAAACCAGAAAATATTGAGCTTAGTGATAAAATTATGGCTGGTATCCACGAAGCAGTTCGCAAACTCATAATCGATAGTGCTGCTAATGATGAGAAATTAGTGATTGCTGATGAAGAAGGAAATGTTAAGCATGTTCCAGCTAAAGAATTACTAAAAGGGCACTCTACTAAATAACCATATATTATCGGCTTCTTAGGTAAAAAATCTTATGGTGGCAACTTTTCTTAATAACCCGAACCGGAAGAACAAATTCTCTCCGTTTCAGCAAACTTTGGTAATAAGGATCCAACAAGGGTGATAAAGATATTGCTAAAAATTTCAAAGACCTTGGTGTATCCATTACTGATATTGCCAAAGGCACTGGACTCTCCATTGAAGAAATAGAGCAACTTTAATATACAGCTTGATTTTCCAGCTGTTCTTTCATTTGCTGGTTTTCCTTATAAAGATAAATCACAAGCCCTACCAATAAACCCATCAGTATTAAAATTCCGATAATCCGCCATTTCCATAGCTTCTTAACCCGCATGTGCTTAGAAGTATCTTCAATTTCCACTGGCTTAGCACCTGGCAAACCTTCCTCTTCCGTTTTAGCCAGTTCATGCAGGTTATCGTCAATTCTCGTCCATAAGCCAGGTGGCGGCGGAATGGGTTTACTTTCTCTAAGCTCCGCTAAGTCAACATCTATTCTGTATAAAGCGGCATCAATTTCTGGATAAATTGTTTTTAAGTGCAGCAGTCTTTCTATTTCAGCTTCATTAAGTGAACCTGATATATAATCTTCTAGCACTCCACTTTTCAGATACTCGTTTATATTCACAATAGTATGGTTTGGCCGAATTGTTTACAAAGAATAGGGATGGTATTCCTCTGTTGCTAAGTTAAATAAACTAAACTGAAACTACCAAAAGTTCCAGAGAAAGCAGTTGTTTTTTGTTTACTTCCTGGCCAGTTTGGCTTCCAGCAATTCAATCTTTTTTAGCAGCTCATATTTTTCTTTCAGTGTCCTGGCATATTCATCCCGCCAAAAATCACGCTCTGCTTCTATTTTTTCGAATGTAGATAAGCTGTTTTCTCTTTTCCGTTCATAGTATTCCACCATTTCGGTAATCTCATCTCTAAAATCGTAGCCAATTCCAGTAGCATATTTATCCAGGATATCAAGTTTCAGGTCAGGATTACCAATATGCATGTAATAAGTAACTCTCCCATATCCGGCTCTTCTGGAAGCTTCGGTTACAGAAATTCCAGAACTTTTAACTGCTTTTTTTAGAATAGCACCTCTATCTATTTTGGCTTGCTTTTTCACTTCACCAAATAAACAGGCTTAATGCATTCACAAAAATAGTCAATTGTGTAAATTTTATTTACATAGTTGTATATATTATGATAAATTGTATATTAGTATGTCAATAAATAGACAAATATGTGGTTTAATTATACAGGTTATGTAAATAATTGACACAATAGTATTAATTTGACGATAGCTCTCCGTTCTTTGAGAAGTAATGCCAAGCAAAAACTATCTACAGATATAAAACCAGCGAACATACTAAAATAATTAGTATATTATACTGATTTAATTTATTAAAGGACTATATTAACCTAACATTAGATAACAAAAATCGCTTTGTAATATCAGCCAACCGATTTGGTTGATTATCTGTCACTTTTATATAAAAACAAAGCGGCAGCAAAGGCGCTTTCAGGTAAAGAACTTACCTGAAGTTGATTTAAAAGTTGCGCTCATTGTATTTGATGCAACATTTTAAAAAAAATATGACATTTATCAATATTTTGGGATTAAAGAAAAAATATTTTAGTAATTTCATACAAAATATACAAAAAATTAGATTTGGAATGGGGTCGAAATCTAATCAGAACACATGCTGCAACCTGCTGTTTTCCTTTCTTTTAAAGAAGAGATTACTTAGCATTTTGGCTCCAATCCGTAATCACCGCGCTTTCGTAAATATTGTATACACTGCTTTTAAAAAAAACAGGGGGCTTATGTTATTGCGCATTAAAGTTTTACTTAATAAACGAACCGGAATTTTTCGGGAAACAACTGATTTTGTGAACCTTTTAAATAGTTTTACGGCTATTTTTATTTCAAATATCTACAATGCAGATAATGAACGAAATGAATACCTGTTAAAAACTGCAATTCTCTGCTCAAAGTTTAATTTTTTATTAAATTCAACCCCTGTATCATAATGGGACAGTTAAAAACAGGGAAAATAACCAAGTATAGCGCACTTTCTGATAAAGAATTGGTTGGCCTTTTGCAGGCTTCAGACTATATTGCCTTTACAGAAATCTACAACAGGTTTGCTGGTATTTTGTATGTTTTTGTCCGTAAACGGATAGGTGATAAAGATGACGCACAAGACATTCTCCAGGAGCTTTTTACAGATCTGTGGGTTAAGCGGGAGCTGGTTAACATCAAAGGAGAAATAACCCCCTATCTTTATGCAGCTGTCCGATACAAAATGATCGATTTTATAGAACGTAATGCTACCCAAAAGCGGTATATTGATGCGATAGAAAATTTCAAGGATCAGGAAACTGTAATGACTGATCACCTGGTACGCGAAAAGCAACTGGCCGCCTTAATTGAAAAACAGATAGATCAGCTCCCCAAAAAGATGCGCGAGGTATTTCTGCTAAGCCGTAATGCAAACCTTACCTATAACGAAATTGCCCAGGAATTAGACCTCTCCAAACAAACCATCAGGGCTCATGCAAAAAACGCAATAAAGATTTTACGGTTAAAGCTGGGCTTAATGTAATCAATTAGTATCCACATAGCAATGGGTTATTGCTTCCGAATAACTTTGTGCCTTTTCCTAAAAACCCTTTAATTGCCAAATTTTTTATCCAGATAGGTCGTGTAGATGAACTTGGATCGGAAATCAGAGAGCCCCGGTTTATTGTAAATAAATTATTCAAAACTTTTTAAAAAAAATTACCCCCTCCCCCCCTTTACCCCCGACATATATTTAACTACACATAACAGTGATGGAAAAAGATCATTTATATGAATTATTAAGGAAATACAAAAGCGGCCTTTGCAATGCAGAGGAAAAAGCTATTGTAGAAAATTGGTTTCTTACCCTTGGGGAAGAACCAACCGAATATTCAGAAGATGAGATTGAACACAGCCTGGAAGAAATATGGGAAGCCATGCCCACTAACCAGATTCCTGTAAAAAAAATCAACTGGCCTCTTCGTGTAGCTACAATAGCTGCAGCCATTGTAGTGATGCTTGGTGTATGGACTTTACTGTTTGTTAAAACACCTTCACAGACAGATTGCAATTGTGATGAGGACATTAAACCCGGAACGAACACAGCAACCCTAACCTTGCCCAACGGAAAAAAAATTGACCTGAGCGATGTTAAAAACGGAGAGCTGGCGATAGATCAGGGTGTAAAGATCATTAAACAGTCAGACGGACAATTGCTTTACCAGTTTAACCCCGATGCGGTTAAAACCATCACTCCAGGGCAAAGAGACTCTGTCCCTGCATTGGTATTGCCTGGAGGTTCTTCCTCAAATCCCTTAAGTGGCTTAAATTCTTTAACCACCCCAAAGGGAGGACAATATCATATCGCCCTACCCGATGGCACCAATGTTTGGCTCAATGCCGGTTCTACACTTAAATTCCCATCTACTTTTGAAGGGCTTGCCGAACGCAGAGTATTACTCATTGGTGAGGCCTACTTTGAGGTATCTCATGTAAAGTCCCTGTTTGGCATGCAAAAACGGGCAAGAAAAATGCCTTTCATCGTTAAAACTGCTACCCAGGAGGTGACCGTATTGGGCACCCATTTTAATATTAACAGTTATCCGGACGAACCGGACACTAAAACAACGCTGCTTGAAGGGGCTGTAGGAATTACGGCCCCTCTTTTACAAAAAGAGACAACTATCCTTAAACCCGAAGATCAGGCCGTAAACAACGGTGCTGAAATCAAAGTTAAAAAGGTAGATACAGATTTGGCTGTAGCATGGATAAAGGGCGAATTTATGTTCAGGAATGAAGACCTGCAGAGCATTATGAGAAAGGTAGCACGTTGGTATAATGTAGAGGTGATCTATGAAAACAAAGATGCCGGTAATGAAATGTTTGGGGGAACAATTTCACGGTATGATAAAATATCCAGGGTATTAAATGCCCTCGAAGGAACAAGTAATATAAGATTTAAGGTAACCGGAAGAAAAGTTTTCGTTACCAGGCTGTAGGGATTAAGGTCAAATAATTAGCACTCTCTATTACAATTAACCTTTTTCGGGGAAAAGATACTTTCCCGGACAGGGACAGAAATGCAAAATGAAGAAACAACTAAATTAATATATCACAGAACCTAAACCGAAATGACAATGGAAACATCCCTATCAAAATCAGGGCCTACTTAAAGCCGTCAGTAAAAAGCTAAACTAAAAAGGCCAGCAGTGATTGCAACACAAACTGGCCAATGCCTGCCTTCATGATAATCGAGTAACTATCAACTAACAGTCTAAACAAATGTACAAAAATTATATCATCAAACCTGATATACCGAAGAGGTATGTCTATAAGATACTGCTTGTTATGCGCCTAACCACCGTCATTCTTATTGCCAGTATGTTGCAGGTAAGTGCATCTTCTTTAGCGCAAAAGTTCAGCTATGTGAAAAAAGATGTGCCCCTGTTGCAAGTTTTTAAGGAACTCAAGAAACAAACCGGCTATAACATACTCTGGAACGAAAAGGAAATAAATGTTACAACTTTAATAGATGCCAATTTTAAAAAATCGAGCATAGAAGAAGTAATGGATGCCTGTTTGGGGCAACTCCCCTTTTCTTATACAATTAACGATAAAATGGTTCTTATCAAACAGAAAGAGCTTTCTTTTCGTGATAAGATCACTAGCTTTCTCGCTGCAATTGATGTTCGTGGCCGTGTGCTTGATGAGAATGATGCACCATTGGTGGGCGCGGTTGTAAAGGTCAAAGGAACAAAACAAGCTACATCAACAAATAACAATGGCGATTTTGTAATGAATGGTGTTGATGAAAAAGCAACGTTAGTGGTTTCCTTTTTGGGATATGAGGCTAAGGAGATAGCAGCCTCGAAAAATGTAGGAAGCATTAGACTAACCCTCAATACAGATAGACTTGAAGAGGTGCAGATAAATGCTGGGTACTATACAGTAAATGATAGAGAGCGAACCGGGAACATTTCTAGAGTTACTGCGAAGGAAATCGAAAAACAGCCGGTTAATAATGTTGTCGCCGCCTTACAAAATCGCGTCCCGGGTTTACAAATTGTTCAACAAACTGGTGTTCCAGGAGGTGGTTTTACAGTACAAATTAGAGGTAGAAGTAGTATAAATTCATTTGTTGGAAATTTGCCATTATATATAATTGATGGAGTAATTTATCCGTCTACAACAGTTTCCGCCAATTCAACAATAGGGATATTTGGCGGGAAAACAGGTTATGGAGCAAGTCCTCTAAGCAGTCTAAATCCCGGCGATATTGAGAGCATTGAAATATTAAAAGATGCTGATGCTACTGCAATCTACGGTTCTCGTGGAGCAAATGGCGTCATACTAATTACTACAAAAAAGGGTATTTCTGGACTAACAAAAGTGCGTGCTAATGTATCCCAAGGATATAGCGAGGTTGGTCATAGAATTGATCTATTAAATACACAGGAATATCTTGAAATGCGACGAGAGGCATTTAAAAATGATGGTTTATCTCCTTCAACAACAGATTACGATATAAATGGAACATGGGATCAGAATAAATATACGGATTGGCAAAAAACATTTATAGGGAATAAAGCACATAATACAAATGCGTCTCTGGGTGTAACAGGAGGAAATGAAAAAAGTAATTATTTAATAGCAGGAAGCTACAGCAAAGAAGGCACTGTTTTTCCAGGAAACTTTGGAATTGACAAGGCGGGCATTAGTTCATCTATAAATTTAGGTACTCCATCAGAGCGCTTTAATGCTAATTTTAGTGCAAGCTTCAATCATATTAAGCAAAATCTGCTAAATACAGACTTAACAATTTATATGTTCTTGACACCTAATTTCCCAGATTTGCGTGATCAGTATGGACAGCTTAATTATAGCAATAATACCATTTCTCTTAACCCATTGGTTTTCTTATCGCAACCTAATAATGCAAATATGAATACTTTGATAGGGAATGTTAGTTTAAGTTATAAATTTCTAAAAAATCTGGTGTTCAAAACTGCATTAGGTTACTCTTCAATTTTGAGGACAGAGTTTGTAAAATTCCCATTAGCAGCAATCAATCCAGCTCAAAATCCAACGTCTGAATCTAGAATGTCCTTATTCTCTGACAACCATAATGATACCTTCATGTTAGAGCCCCAAATAGCATACAACGGTGACTTCTTGGGAGGCAAAATAGAAATACTTGGAGGAATGAGTCTTCAAAAAAATGACGCTCAATTTCGTACAATTCAAGCCTCAAATTATTCTAGTGATGAGATAATGGATAATATTTCAGGTGCAGCACTTTTAACCAACCTAGGGGCCACTAATTCAGAATATAAATATATTGCTGGATTCGGAAGATTTAATTATAAATTATTAGATAAATATTTTATTAATCTTACTGCAAGAAGAGATGGTTCTAGTAGGTTTGGGAAAGATAAACAATTTGCAAATTTTGGTGCAGTTGGTGCTGCATGGATCATAAGTGAGGAAAATTTTCTAAAAAAAATTCCCTTTATTACTTTTGCTAAGTTAAGAGCAAGCTATGGGATAACGGGTAATGACCAAATTGGGAATTATGGTTATCTGCAACTATGGACGTCTACTGGAACCTATCAAGGTAAAACTACGGTTACTGCAAGTGGGGCAGCACCAAATCCTGACTTTTCTTGGGAAACAAATAAGAAAGCTGAAGCTGCAATACAATTAGGCTTCTTAGAAGACATGATTAATTTAGAAATTTCATACTATCGGAACCGTTCATCAAGTCAGCTATTATCAAAGACGCTACCACCAAGTACAGGATTAACTTCTCTTTCTGGAAACCTACCTGGAATAGTGCAAAATAATGGATGGGAATTTAACAGTACATTTAAGATTATCAATACATCTAATTGGAATTGGTCTTTAGGTTTTAATTTAACTATTCCTAAAAATAAGTTAGTTTCATATCCCGGTTTAGGAACTAGTTCTGATGCTATAAATTATCAAATCGGTGAGCCGCTTAATATCTTAAAAACGTCAAACGTAAAAGTTAACAGTCAAACTGGCTTATATGAGGTTGAAGATAAAAATGGAAATGGAATAGTCTTAGATGATACTGGGGATAGGTATATTACTAAATTCCTTGGTCAGTATTCTTATGGAGGATTACAAAATTCGATAAAATATAAACAATTTAATTTAGATTTTCTTTTTGCATTTTCAAAGCAAAATGGCCGAAATTATAGATTTACGGTTCCTATAAATGCGGGCAGATGGCTAACTGGAAACCAATTAACAAATCAGCCGTCTATCGTTTTGAATAGGTGGCAAAACCCTAATGATGAAGCAAATGTTCAACGATTTGGTACTACGTCTGTTACGAACACAGCAAATTCAGCCTCCAGAGATTTTGGAAATACTTCGGTGGTTGATGCTTCATTTATTAAGCTAAGAAATATTTCACTATCATATTCTCTTCCCAAGAACTTACTTTCAAAAATTAAATTAAATAATGTATTGCTTAGCCTGCAAGGGCAGAATATTTTCACAATAACCGACTACATAGGATTGGATCCTGAGACTCAAGCTTTCACAAATTTACCCCCGCTACGAACATTAGCAATGGGGATTAGTGCAACATTTTAAAATTAATAATATGAAATCGAAAATATTTAAGATAGCTATATTCGCCATTGCAGTTTTTGAGTTTTCTTGTTCAAATTTTTTAGAAATATCTCCACCAAAGGATAAATTAATTTCTGAAACTGTATTCAAAACCGACGAGATTGCAATATCTGCAATGACAGGGGTTTACAGAAGTATGGCAGTTAATGGTTATGCTTCTGGGGATTTTTCAAGCATAAACTCAGTTTGTGGTGCAGCGGCGGATGAATTGATTGGCTATGAGCCTATCATATCAGAGTTTTATGAAAACCAAATCTCACCAAGTAATGCTTATATAGGCTCCGGACTATATGCAACTCCTTTTAAAACTATTTATACTACTAATGCAATTTTAGAAGGTTTAACTTCAATAAATGGTGTTACACCTCCAGTAAAAACGCAATTAATGGGTGAAGCATATTTCGTAAGAGCATTTGTATATTTCTATTTAGTAAATCTCTATGGAAATGTACCCATACAACTTACAACAGATTATAGAATTACCCAAAATGCTCAACGAAAGCCTGTTGAAGCAGTTTACCAACAAATATTAACTGATCTTAAAACTGCAGAAGGTCTTTTAACAGATAGTTATGTTACAACGGAACGAATAAGACCAAATAAATCAGCTGTGCAAGCTTTGCTGGCCAGAGTCTATTTGTATCTTAAAGACTGGGAAAATGCTGAGAAATACGCATCATTAGTGATAGAAAAAACAGGTACATATAGCCTTGTCGATTTAGATGCTATATTTTTAAAAAATAGCAATGAAGCAATTTGGCAACTCATGCCTGCTGCAAATACAAATAGCAAAGATGGAAATCTTTTTATCTTAACAACCGTTCCTTTTTACGTTTCACTTAAAGATGCCTTTGTAAATAATGCTTTTGACCCTAATGACAAAAGAAAATTAGCTTGGGTAAGAAACTTCACGAACTCAACAGGTACTTATTATTATCCATTTAAATATAAAATAAGATCTTCCACAACCGTAACAGAATATTCAATGGTTTTAAGATTAGCGGAACAATATCTAATTAGAGCAGAAGCAAGAATCAATCAAGAAAAAATTGAAATAGGAATTCAAGACTTGAATGCTTTAAGAACTAGAGCAAGATTGTCTACTGCTTATAGTACTACAAGTCCTCTATCACTTTTATCTCTTACTCTAAGTAAGACAGAAGCCTTATCCGCTTTAGAACGGGAAAGAAGAGTCGAACTTTTTTCAGAATGGGGACATAGGTGGTTAGACTTAAAACGTACCAACAAGGCTAATGAAATCTTGAGCTTATTGAAACCAAAATGGCAGAATACTGATATCCTATTTCCTATACCAACATTAGAATTAACAACAAATTCTGCTATAAAACAAAATGAAGGTTACTGACACATTTATTTACCTATTTAATTATGGAAGGTATTAAAATTTTATTGGTATTAATGGTATATTTATTTTCCATCAAGGATACTGCATGCGCTATTACAAAAATTGAAAAAAAAATAAATTTTCAAGGAGTTATTAAAGATAGCAAAAAGAGAAGGATCACTGAAGTTGCAATTTCTTATAATCTTGAGGACGGATTCACTGGTGGCAATGGGAATATTCCATTTACAGTTGAAGTAAAGAATAACGGTTATTTCAAGTTTGAACTACCAGACATCGGTAGACCTCTCAACTTTAACATGAGCATACAGAGCCCAGATGAATTTCTTGGAACTCTAATTGATTACTATGCGGAATCGGGTGACAACATAGAAGTCTTATGGAAGATAGGGGAATTAAATAAAGATACAGTTGAGTTTTCTGGCCAAGGATCTGGTAAATATAACTTAATAACAACTCTGCAAAACCAATTTTGGAGAGATAAAAAGACACTGGGTGAAATTAATATTCTAACTTTCAAAGATTCATTGGATCTTGCATATAAACTTGACTGCTATTCAAAATTGACAAAAGATTTTGAAGCCAATAAAGTTCATAAGTTAGAAATGGTGAAATATGTCAGTCCAATTATTAAGAATCTAATTCAGGTTGAATTTGCACGATATTATGATGACTGGGCTTTTATAATTGAGCTTTTGTATATAAAAAACTCAAATTTTAGAAGGCAAATCAGCCAACATTATTTGGAACATACAAATGAATTTTTTTATAGTCCAGGAATAATACATAGGATGTGTAGATTGTATTTGTATAGCTTAGCTGATAGAATTAAACTGAATATGCTAATTGGAAAACAAGCAAATGCTGTTAATGTAGTATCTTATTACAATTTACTTAAAAAAAGTTTTGATGGTGTTATAACAGATAGATTGTTAGGTTCATTTACATTTAACAAATTTATCTTGGTTAATCTAGAACCATTTTCTCCTAAAGTCATGGACTCTTTAATAGCTGATGCTGAAAATAGTGTAAAGACTTCAAATATCAAACAAGCAATATCAAAAGTATTAAGAACAAAAAGTGGGACCAAATTGCTTTCCTCTTCATTTATAGACCTGAATAACGATGAGATTTATACAAATTCGTTAGAAGGAAAGGTGGTTCTAATAGATGTTTGGTTTCTTGGATGTAGCGGTTGCGCTCAATTTCACAAAATGTTTGAAAACGAAGTATATCCATTCCTAAAGAAGAATAAAAGTTTTGTAATTCTGAGTGTCAATATTGACAAAAAGTTAGAAAATTGGAAAATGGGTATAAAATCTAATTTATATACCTCTGATGATTATATAAATGTAACAACAGGAAATGGACTAAACCATCCCTTTATAAATTATTACAATATTAAAGGGGGGCCATATTTAATGTTAATAGATGTAAATGGATATATATATTCACGACTGGATCCTATTCAGGCCGTAGATTTAAAATACATGTCCAGATTAGTGAAAGACGCAATGATTAGAAGGATAATTAGCAAATAAAACTTAAATTAAATGACCTTTCAAGTCGAAGGTTACAAGATTTGTCCCAAAAATCGCGATAATCTTATTTTTTTTGATTTGAAAGAAATTAACTTTTTGTTCTTTATATTTTGGAATATAGAAACTATATAAATACTTTCCGTTATTTATTGAATATACATCAATGGGCTGATTTTTATTAAATTCTGTTGTTAAATCATTATCTGCTTTTAATCCTGAAAGAATATAAATTTTGTCTTCATAGGTAGTTAAATATCTATTTGTCAATTCTGTCGGAGTTGTTTGGGTTATTCTACTAATGCTAGAACCATCTTTAAGTTTCTCTTTATACAATCCAATTTTAATAGCAGCTTTTGTAACTGTATCTATGGTTTTGAGTTTGTATTTAAGATTTAAGTTAGTATCTAAACAAAGAACTAATCCTCTATAGAAATACATATAAAAAATACTTTCAATCCCTTTATCATAATGAAGCCAACCATCATTGCAGAAGAAGCCATCAACCTGCTTTGGAATTATAAAGTTTTTTCTGTTAGTTTCATCATCCTTTAGATCAATTTTTACTAACTCTCTACGTCTATCGTGGTTTTCTGAAGTTTGTGCTCTAGTTATAATTGAATTTTCACTAATTGGCTTAAAGAAATCAAATCTTAACTTCTTAATTTTGTATAATTCTACGTTATTTTCTTTGAATTTAACTACATCACTATATGGATTAGATAGATAAATATTAGTAGCTAAACTACCAGAATAGATATTAGATTCGGTATGCAATCCTTTAGGCATTTTAAGATCAATTGTATCAATTTTTTTTAAGTCATCATCAGTTTTAATTAAATGAAATTTGTCTTTTAATAACTGTATTACTACATACTGATTATTATATCCAACAAAAATAATATTGTCCGACATTTGGATAGCGTTTTTCAACTTTAATTTTGGTTCGACTATATTTCTTGAAAAGCCATTTTTTTGATTGTTGAGATAAAAATGCTTTAATATTAATAATAGAGTTATTCCTACCCCTACTATTAAAATAGGCTTTAAAAAAAAATTCTTGATCATATCTGCAGCTTCGAATTGTAAAATATCTAGTTAAAAGAACAAAGGGGAGATTATTGCTAATCTCCCCAATTTAATTAGTTAGCTTTTTTCAGATCTTCAAACTGAGAACGTTGTACCACGGTTGTTTGGCCATTATTTGGCAAATCCTCATTGAAAGGAGTTTCATAATAGTTAACTTGTGGAAGAGTTGAACAAGATACAGCTAGATTTTCGCAAACAATTGGTGTATCACTACCTTGTGCGTAAATAGTAATAGCATTTGAGCTTAAAGCGGCACCTACAGCTACTACTGCAACTGCTGCGGCAAAAAATAATTTTTTCATGTTTTTATATTTAATTTTAAGTGCCTACTATTTGGTTCCAGGGTTTCGGCATTCCCTGATTCAATTTGGCCAATAGAATATCTTGAAAGCTCTTAATGAGCCCTTTTTTCATTTATTTTAGTTTGTAAAAGAATTCCAATGAGTCCTAGAATCACAAATACGATATTAAATATCAGGTGTTGGTCCCATGTCATTCTTTGCAGTACCCCACCACAAGAACAAGGTATATTATCACTATAATTTAAAATAGCATAGATGTAAAGAGTGAACAACAACATCAATGTAAATGCAGCATACAATCCCAACATAACGGTTCTGTTGATCAGCAACATAATGGAAATAACTATTTCCAATCCAGGAACCCCCCATGCCAATATGCTTGCAAAATCTGTTATAATTGGCGATTTGCTGATCTGCAACTGAAACTTCTGGTAATCCATCAATTTACTAGTCGCCGCATACAAAAACAACAATACAAACAAGTAACAAATTATATCTACCAGTACCCTCCTGGTCCTATCAGACATTCCTGTCCTTGATTGTTTATTCATTGTTGTTTCCATTTTAATAATTTTTGTCATCTATGATTAATGCTTATAATAATCACTCTGTCTCGGTAAAATAGACTAGTGCCAACCCTCACGCAATTGGCCTAGCCTATTTCCAGTAAAGATTTAAAAACAATATATTATATGAGATAGCGTGGCATATTTGTAAATCTGATTGGGAAAAAGACCCGGGCTAGCTTGACATATTAGCCCGGGGTCATTTTAAACAAAGTACTAACCATCGAAAGACATTTTTATGTAAAAGGCTGTATCCGCAGCTGGTTTCATGTTAGTTTTGTTTGATGTCATTATATATTCAATTACCTTCTTTTAAATTTTAAACTCGATTGCTGCAATTGGTGCCGCTCCCAAGCCATGTCCCATTCACCATTCTTGATGGCGGTATTTCGTATTTTAATGGCCCTGCTCAATGCATCTTTCTCATCTGCGGCAAATATTTTTAAGATGAACAGGCCCTGGTGAAAATTAGCTTCCCCGTAAAAGCAGATGTTGTATTCCTCTTGTTTGTTTTCCAAATCCCGGTTGTAATCGCACATAAAAATATCGCGGGGTATGCTGCCTGTTTGTCCAAGGGAGATATAGTATGGCGCAGTCTTTTGGTCAACCTTATAGTCTGGATTTAAAATTCCATCTATAATCTCCAGGCCCGACCTGCTTTTAAACATGTTAACAAATTCCTTTGCCTTTTCTTTAGAATCAAAAACAGCGTAGATCTCGTCAAAAGCGTCGTAATTTTTTGGTTTCACCAGGTGTATAACTGTATTCGGTTTCATAAGAGGTTAATATTTGCTTTTTTTACTATTATTTTTTCTTAGCTCATTTCTTTTTCCTGTTCCTTATTGCTTATTCAAATGTACCAGGTGTTTGGCTGGCTGCTTGTTCCAATTGGGACAAATGCATGTCCCAAAAGGGACAAATTTTATGGCCTTCTAAGCCGTTTGGGCATCTTTTTGCTGTTTATACAGCGTATAAGCACTGCTAAACTTGCTTCTCGAAATTCCCAGGTGCAGGGCAATACAATCTTTATTGATGCGGTTGCAGAGCGTAGGGTTATCATTAAGGTAAAGCCTTACCCGTTCTTCAACTGTTAGCTTTAGCAGGTGCTGGTAAAACTTGTTGTGTTTTTCTCTTTCGGCCTGCAGGTAAAGCAACAGCAAAAGCATTTTAGGATAGGTTTCAAGAATGTGTTTTAAACTGTAATAGCTGATAGAGATCAGCTCGCCATCTTCCAGCATTTGTATGGCTTCTGTCCTGATCCCGCTGTTCACAAAGCTGTTTACATCAAACATCACTTCCTGCTTTTTCCAGATCCTCGATATAATGGGCTTGTCAATATCCGGATCGTAATAGCAACTGCGGGCAATGCCCGAATGCAGGTAATGCATATTGCCATCTTCAAATGAACCACCCTCTTCAATGTATTGGTCTTTGATAACGGCTTTTAACTTGCAGTTTTCCATTAAGGTTTCAATACAGCTTTCCTTTATAGGTCCCATTATTGCTTCCAGTTTGGGTATAATCTCATTTCTGAGAATAGACTCCAGTCTGGTTTTTCTTGAATCGGTTTCAGTTATTTTCATAGTTTATGAATTGGATTATAACTAGTAGATTACAGTTTATAAAGAGCGTTTCTTCTTCATAACTTGTTGGTAGTTTTTATTAAAATAAGTTTCGTTAATCCAAATTTGGGAACAATAACTTTAAGTTTATCTGGATTTTCTTATCAAAAAATTTTCAATTTTTGTCTGGTTATTTGTCAATAAAATCCAGTTCCCCCCGGAATTAAAAAACAGATAACCTGATGTCGTTTGGCGGTAATTCAAATCGTTTTTTAAAAGCCCTGCTAAAGTAATTTGCATCCTCATAACCTACCATTGCCGCAATTTCCTGTACTGTTTTATTTGTAGACAATAACAACTTTAAACCATTTAACAAACGCAACTCTATCACCTGCTGATGCAAAGGCCGGCCAAAATGACGTTTTGCCAGGCGCATCAGCGTAACGGTCGAGATCATGAAATGCCTGGCCAGTGCCGGTTCATCGTCAACAAGTTTACTGGCAAAATTTTGAAGAATAAATTGTCCTATTTCTCTGGCCTTATCCTCCTGGTATTCTACATTGCTGATTCTTGTTTGTAATCTATTCCGGTACCTGCCAAAACAATCATTTATAAAAATATGTATGTCTATATCTACATCCGTTCCGGTATTCAGTTTAGCCAATGCACCAAATATTTGTTGCCCTATGCCAAAGCCAGGCAAACCAAAGCATTGTTCATCATTGTTATTGTAGCGGGTAATCAATTCCTGCAGCTCTTCCTGGTCGCCATATTTTTTGATCAGCCAGTCTGGTCGCAAAGTAAGTACCAATAGCATATGCTCGCCCTTCGGCAGGTGTCGCTGATACCTGCCAGCAGGCAAATAAGTAAGTTTGCAAATATTCTCCGGACTTTCCAGGGCCAGCTGGCCTCCCTCATCATACAATACCGAAGCGCCTTTAAGCATGGTCATCATAAAAAAAGCAGGCTCAGTAATTTGCAGGTCGGCAGTACAGGGCCTGGTTACATTGTACTCATACAATTGTATATTGATCACATAGTGGCTGATGGATTGGATAAGTACCGAACCTTCGGGTAAGGCTATCCTTGTGGTTTGAGCCAGTTTAAGCGGAAACTTACTTGGCCTGGGCAATTTACCGTTTGGTAATCTTGCTGCTGTCGGAGGGTGTAAAAATGAGTCTGTTTGAGAACGCATAGGAATTGCATTTTGTGTTAGGTCTTATTCATAATGTATAAAATGCTTTCTAGCTCAAAATTTAATTTATGATACAACAGTTGAGGTCCCGAACTGGCATAAATAAATTGGTTCAGGTCTTTAAGACATATAGTTCCCATATATTTTCCTTCCCCATAAACCGGTAAAGAATCGTGCCCACCGTTGCTCATGATTGTAACAGCCTCACAAGCCAATTGCACTGCTTGCAGGCAAACAGGGGCTTCATTGGGATTAGTCTCTATGCCCTTTTTCAACACCTTTTCATAAATATTTTGACTATTAATCATCTTTAACGTATTATTTGTAAAAATTCAGCTATTGAAACAACATAAAGTTCTATAGTTTGAACGAGAATAGCTGAACACACTTATACGATTTTTGCTGAATACAATTTTTGTGTGTTTTTTATTTATAATCTTTTAGTTTACATTTGATTAAGATTCTTAAATCTTTATTAACGCTCAATAGCTCAATTATGAGAAACAATTACAGTATCAATTGGTTAATTCCTCAATTAGACAGGTCTAAATGTAGCAGGCAAATAGAAGAATTCATTATACGTGAAATCAGATCCAGAAATCTTCATGCCGGCGATCCCGTCCCCTCTTCCAGACAGCTTGCAAAAATTAACCAGGTTAGTGCAAGCTCGGTTAGAAGGGCTTATGTCAAATTAACAGATAACAACTGGTTAACCAGTAACCCAGGTTCGGGCACCGTAGTATCGGCCAATAACCCAACCGAAGATATGCAGCGCAGGACTTCTGGATTTACAGAACATTTTCCGGCAGGCCTGGTGCTTTTGAACAAAAAACAAGAAATTTATCAGCCAGCCTATGTCGAAGAACCTTATATTGCTGTAGGTACTGATTTTCCAAGCCCGGCTGCCTTTCCCGAAAACAAGTTTTCGGAATATTGCAACCATTTCCGCGAGGAAAGCCGAAAATTGAGCCAGGCCAGGCTACTAAATGAATACGATGCCAGGTATTTAAAAGACAACCTGGTAAATTACTTAAACCGCAGACGTGGTTTTGGCTTAAAAAATAATATGCTCGACATTATTAAAGCCAGAAAAAGCGCGCTCGACAGGGTATTCAAAATACTGATCAGCCCCGGTGATGTGGTGATCAATACCTCGCCCCACGACACAAAATTATCAGACGCATTGTTAAAATGTAATGCCAATGTGTTTACCATCAACCGCAAAGATCCTGACTTTATGGACCGTATAGCGCAGCTGTTAAGCCATACTAAAGTGCGTGCCATCCACATCAGGCCCCAATGCAGCATTCCCGAAAGTTTTACACTGGACGAGGACAGCTGCAGGCGTCTTGTACAATTGGCCAAAGACCACCGGATGTGCATTATTGAAGAAGAAGATGACCATGAATTCTGGTACGGCATTACTGCCTATAAACCGCTTGCCTGTTATGATCACGATGGTTATGTGATTTACATGGCTGCCCTGAGCAAAGCTACCTCAGATACACAGTCGTTACGCATAATTGTGGCATCGGCACAATTTATTACCGAACTGCAAGCATTACCGGCACAAGCTATCAACGAAAGAGATGTGATCAAAGAAAAAGCATTTGCTGAAATGATATTAAAAGGCGACATGGCCGATTATGCCCGACAGGTAAGGATACAATCAAAAACCTACCGCGACGAGCTGAACCTTATACTTAACCATTACCTGAATAAGTTTATAAGCTATGTAATTCCTGAACACGGCCTTACCTACTGGTTAAAGTTTGATGAAGGGTTTGATTTAAATGTAATGCTGAAAAAACTGGACGACAACGGCATACCTGTACCCTACCATCCCAACAACCAGAAAACATCCATTAAAACAAACTTTATGGTGCTGGGCTTTGGTGCTTTTGACATCAATGAAGCCGAAGGTGGTGCCAAAATGCTGGGCATGGTGATGTCGGGCAACCTTTAGAACCTCCTACTGTTAACTCTTGGTTAAGCCACAGTAAGTCCACATTTTTCTAAGGAAAACGTGGACTCACTGTGGGCTGACTGTGGGTTCACTGTGGGTTTAGCATTTTGTTTATCTATTTATTACTGAACAAAATGAACAGAACAGCGTAAACTTCAAAAACCATTGATCAATAACAATTTAAGCTTAAACTACGGAAAACAGTTGGCTTTTTAGCCCCTAAAAGCAAGGATTAGCTCCACCAAACTGAACAATATGAACACGCATTAAGCCCTCTTTGTAGCCTAATTTTGAAAGGACAGAAAAAAACTGTCTTCATTGTTTCAAAAAAGGGATAAAAAGGAAAAAGTGTTCATGCTCTCGCTCAGACATAAAAACATATTGAAGCACTGGCGCCTACTATTGGTTTTGATAGTGATGGTGGCGGGTATGGGGGAAGTTAAGGGGCAGAGAAAGTATGCGACAGCTATTTCCAAAATTTCTGCTACTACAGGAGTTAATATAACTAATGAAAGTAACGCGATTACAAATAATGAAAACAATGCCCCGACAGAAACCCCACCTCTAGCCAAC
This sequence comes from Pedobacter heparinus DSM 2366, assembly GCF_000023825.1. Classification (NCBI taxonomy): domain Bacteria; kingdom Pseudomonadati; phylum Bacteroidota; class Sphingobacteriia; order Sphingobacteriales; family Sphingobacteriaceae; genus Pedobacter; species Pedobacter heparinus. The sequence continues at coordinate 1,950,332 of NC_013061.1, read as the reverse complement.
ATAACAGTTACAGGCACTGGAGGATTAACCGGATCATCTGCATCAGGATGGATTGGACTAGGCTTTTCTTCCATTCCATCTAATACTATCGTTTTCATCAAAGTCTCAAGCCCGATATATGCCAATGCCGGAGGAACAATTAATGCTCAGGCATATAATAATACATCATTAGTTACCAGCACATCTACACTAATTACAGCAGCTGATGGGACACTATATTACACAGTAACGGCTAATGCAACATTTAATACTGTGAGACTGAATGTTACAGGGAATGGAGGGCTAATACCGGGAGCCGGCACCGTTAGTATAAATGTTCTTTCTGCATTCTACAATACAACAAATTCTTCTGATTGTGGAATAGTTTTAGGAACTGATGGTTATAATGTTTCAAATCCTCAAAGGGCGATAGATGGTATCAAAACAACCTTTTCAACACTAACACCTGGAGCATTACTAAGTTCAGCCAATCAAAACTTTTATTTTTCAAGTCCTTCAAATTCAAGCGACGAGGTAAAACTGACCTTATCTGCTCCAGCCGCTGCATTGTCAGTAACGTTATTAAATAATATAACCGTCTCTGCATATAATGGAAGTTCGTCAACTGCGGTGTGGAGCATGGGACTTGGAAATATTTTAAGTGCTGATTTATTAGGTCTCTTAAGCAATGCAACACCTGTAACTTTCTCCATAGCCCCAGGAGTTGCGTTCGACAGAGTTACTGTTAATTTTGGATCTGTTCTTAGTCTTTTCTCAAATTTATATATCCATGAAATAGAAAGAACACCTAAGAAACCATCTTTTACTCCAATATCCTTACAAAACGTAACTGCCTGTGCTGGTATTCCAATAACATTGACACCTGATGCACCTGCTGCCGGAAACACATTTAAATGGTATGACTCAGCATCAGATGGCGCACTTTTATCAACTGGTAGCAGCTATATGGTAAGCCCCTTGGTGAGTACCACATATTATGTTGCTACATCAAAATCGACTTGTACTGGCGAATCAATAAGGATTCCGGTAAACGTAACTGTGAATTCCATAAGTGGGGGCGTAATAGCTACCGATCAAACCATCTGTAACAATTCAATTCCGGCTCCATTTACAAGTACTGCTGCTGCTACCATTACGTCTGGTGGAACCGCTGCAACCTATCAATGGCAAAAATCGACCGACAACAATACGTTTACCAACATAACAAGCAATGCTACAAATGTGAGTTATACCGAAACTGCAACACTTACCCAGACTACCTATTACCGCAGGGTAGCCACGTCAACTTTAAACAGTGTAGCCTGTTCAGCAAACAGCAATGTAATCACAGTAACGGTCAATTCAATTACAGCAGGAACAATTGGAACAAATCAAACTATATGTTTAGGATCAGCTCCTGCAGCTTTCACCAGTTTAACAGGTGCTACAGGAACTGGAACAACTACTTACCAATGGCAAAAATCAACTGACAATAATACATTTACCAATATCGCCAGTGCTATAGCGGCAACATACACAGAAACCGCAGCGCCAGCACAAACCACTTATTACCGAAGAGTGGCAACTTCAACTTTAAACACTGTGACTTGTTCAGCAAATAGTGCATCAATTACTGTCACAGTTGCCCCTATTCCATCAATCACTGTAGGCACAATTGCAAATGTATGCCAGGAAACTGCCACTACTACTTTGCCTTATAGTGCTACAACGGGAAGCCCGACGACCTATAGCATAGTTTGGAATGCCTATGCAATGGGCAAGGGTTTTACCAATGTAAATGGCGCAACATTAACTGCAAGCCCAATCATAATTAATAAACCAGTAGGTACTACTGTAACTCCGGGGTCATATAGTGGAACATTGACAGTAAGTAATGCAAACTGTACAAGTTCCTCACAACCCATCACATTTACAGTATTACCACGACCAGCAACTCCAAATCTAATCTTAACAACGAATCCTCAATAATTAAAAACTAAAAAAAAGAACATGAAAAAATCATTTACAAAAATTGCAATAGTGACCATAGTGGTTCTATTCGGAAATCTATCAACATCATTTGCACAAGCAGTAACACCAACAACCTCTAACGTTCAGTTTGTGTGTGAAGGTGGAATACTAACCTTAGGCTCTCCCGGTTCAGCGAACCAGTGGATTGTAAAATATGACGCCAACTCCCCAACTCCTGGTTCACCCACAACTGTAACTCCAAATGCAAGTAATCAAATTACAGGTACGGATGTAAAAACAGGCTATTATATTATTACCAATAAAAGTACAGATGCAGGAACCTGCGAATCTGAAGCGCAAATTATACCTGTTTATGTGCTACCTACGTTAACACCAACAATAACAGCAGCAAATTCTTACTGTACTGAACAAGCCGGTACTACCACCTTTACCGGTTCTGCAACACCTGCAGCCCCATCAGGTGCGGAACTTGTATATCAATGGTATACCTATGATGGAACAACCGAAACCATCATTGCGGGTCAAACAGATCCAGCTTCATTTCATCCAACAGTTACGAATTCAGGTAGTACGCCTATCAATGCAATTTATAGATTGAAAGTAGCCTATAAAGTAGGAACATTATTGTATTGCCCGCAAACAGCCAGTAAAACAGTTAGTGTTTTACCTAGACCAACAACTCCTGCAATTACTATTGGAAACCCTGGCACTAGTACTTTCTAAAATGGTAAACTACGCTTAATCGATTTTCATGTTTAACAGAAAAACCAATTTTGTGTCAAGCTTGCTGTTGCTAAGTGCAACGGCAGGCTTTGCGCAATCTGGTAGTTCGCAAACCGTTACTATTCCTCAAGGGAATTCGGTAAAATTGCGGGCCAGTTCTGTTAACGCAACCGCTTACCAATGGATTAAAGATGGTACTGCAATTACCGGTGCCACATCTGCTGATTATAATGTACTGCTTGCTGGTACGTATACAGTGGTTTCTTTTAACGCTGAAGGCTGCGCTTCGGACATCTCAGCTCCTGTTATTGTAAACATTGGCACCCCCAATGCACTTACTGCCGATCTGATGATCAGCAAAAACTCGGAATTAAGGGCCGTAACCATTAACGATACTTTTGAATACCTGATCAAGGTGAAAAACAATGGTACCGCAACGGCTACAATCGTAAAAGTACAGGATATTTTACCTGAAGAACTCATTTTTCAACAGCTGATGACACCCACTCTTGGGCTGGCCAATTACAACCAGGGCAGCAAAACCGTTTTATGGGAGATCAGCAAGCTGGACAATGGCGAAAGTGCCGATCTGAAAATCAAAGTAAAAGCGGTTAAAGCCGGGATCATCAGAAATACAGCCACGGTAAGCGCTAATGAAACTGATCCTGATCTGAAAAACAACAGCTTTACAGATAGTAAATCGGTAGCAGGAATCATCATCCCTAATGTTTTTACACCTAACGGCGATGGTTTAAATGACACCTTCGAAATACCCGGCCTGGAACTTTATGAAGCCAATGAGCTAACCATCTTAAATCGATGGGGAGGTACTGTTTATAACACAAAAGGATACAGGAACGACTGGACAGCTATCGGCCTTAATGAGGGTACCTATTTCTACCTGCTAAAACTGAAAACCGCAGGCAACAAATGGGAAATTTATAAAGGCTATATAACCATACTACGAAACAAATAACCGGAACGAGATATGATGAAAAGAATGATAGGCCTATTGAGCATCGCAGGTATGATATCTACTGCCAGCGCGCAGCAGGACAGCCAGTATACACAGTATATTTTTAATGGTATCCACATCAATCCGGCCTATGCCGGTTATAAAGGCGATATCTATGTACAGTCTTTTTACCGCTCACAATGGGCAGGCATTAAAGGGGCCCCGAAAACTTTTTCTGTTGCAGCTGATGGGGCTTTTTATGACGACAAGGTTGGACTTGGACTAATCGTTTCCAACGATCAGCTGGGGGCACAAACTTACCTTACAGCTTATGCAAACTATGCCTACCACATTAAAACCGGATATAGTGGAACCGGACAACTTTCTTTTGGCATTGCAGCCGGTATGGTACAGATGGGCCTGGATGGCACCAAACTGGAAGGGTACAAGCCGGGTGATGAGCTGATTCCTGTTGGCTCGCAGACCAGTACCGTACCCGACGCCCGCTTTGGGATCTATTATGCCAACGAAAGCTTCTTCCTGGGCCTTTCCATGACCAATATGCTGGCCCGGTACCTGGCAAAAAGAAATACCGAAGACAGCAGGATACCCGTTCCCCAGCCGCATTTGTACTTCAGCGCAGGAGCGCTGTTCCCATTCAGTGAAGATGTTAAATTTAAACCGGTCATCCTTTTTAAAGATGATACCAAAGGCCCCTCGGCAATGGACATCACTACCTTTTTGCTGCTTAAGGACAGGCTCTGGATCGGCGCTTTTGCCCGTACTTCATTCGATCTTTACAAAAAAGACTATCAGCAAAAAGGACTGGCCAAAGAACACGCAATGGGTGGCATACTTGAGGTTTTTGCGACGGAAAATATCAGGATTGGCTATTCGTACGATTACTCCCTCAATAAATTGCGCAATTACAACTACGGCAGTCATGAGCTATCCGCAGGCTTTTACATCAATCGCCGAACTACTGCTGAAAGAAGGCAGTTGAGGTGTAATAGGTTTTAACATAACAATGCTGCCTTTTTAGTGTTATATTGGTACTGCCACTCATGCCCGATGACAAATAAAACCAACCAAAGCGCAACCATTTTAATTGTAGGCGGTGGCCTGTCAGGTCTAACCTGTGCCCTGCACTTACTAAAAGAAGGTTTTGAAGTCACTTTGATCGAAAAAAATGCATATCCCCATCATAAAGTCTGCGGCGAGTACATTTCCAACGAAGTATTACCTTATCTGCAATGGCTGGATGCCGATCCGTATGAACTGCTTCCGGTAGCCATTAACCGCCTTTCTGTGTCTTCACTTAGCGGGCAAATTATTGGCTGCGCACTTCCGCTCGGCGGTTTTGGCTTAAGCAGGTTTGCACTCGATCATTTCCTTTATCAAAAAGCCCTGTCAAGAGGCTGCAAAGTGATCAGAGACCGGGTAACGGATATCGTTTTTAATGGCAATGAATTTGAGCTGAGCACCAGCCATTCAGGAACCTTAAAAGCTGATCTGGTGATCGGTGCTTTTGGAAAAAGATCTGCCCTTGACCAGCAGCTTTCCCGTAGCTTTATACAAAAAAAATCGCCCTGGCTGGCAGTAAAGGCACATTACAATGGCATTATTCCCATTGATCTGGTACAGCTGCACAATTTTGCAGGGGGCTATTGCGGGGTTTCGGCCATAGAAAACAAACAGATCAACATCTGTTACCTGGCAGATTATGAAAGCTTTAAGGCCTGCGCCAACCTCAAGGATTTTCAGGAAAAGGTATTGTACAAAAACCCGCAGCTCAGAAAGATTTTTGAGGAAAGCAGCCCGGTTTTTGATCAGCCTTTAACCATTAGCCAGGTGTCTTTCGCTAAAAAGGAACTGGTATGTGACCATATATTGATGATCGGCGATACTGCAGGCCTCATCCACCCTCTTTGTGGAAACGGCATGGCCATGGCCATCCACAGTGCCAAAATTTGTGCAGAACTGAGCATACAATACCTGAACGGTAAGCTGGTGTCAAGAACAACGCTCGAAAAACTATATACCGCCACATGGAATGCCAATTTTAAAAACCGATTGCTGATGGGCCGTTTCTTGTCTGGAATCATCAGAAAGGATAAATTATTTAAACCATTACAGCAGTTACTGGGCTATTTCCCATCGGCCCTGCCCTTAATTATAAAAACAACCCACGGAAAACCCATTTTATGAGCATAGATACCAGCAGGCGAAGTGATGCAGCCGAAATAATGGACGATTTTAATTTAGAAGGTGAGGTACTTAGGGATGCCCTGGATAAAATTGCCGGTATAAACAGGCTGTTGGGTGGCAATAAACTTACCCTGCAGGGTGTAAAACAGCTGCTCAAATTAAAAGCGCTGAACAAGGATGAAATTACCATCCTGGATGTAGGTTGCGGCAATGGCGACATGCTGAGGGCTTTGGCCGATTTTGCAAAAAAAAAAACAGTTAAATTTTAAACTGATAGGTATAGATGCAAATCAGTTTACCATTGCACATGCACAGCAGCTGTCGCTGAACTACCCAAACATCAGCTACTGCTGCGCAGATATTTTTGAGGAAATTAAACAAGACAGGGTTTATGATGTTATCTTATGTACACTGACCCTACATCATTTTAAAGACGAAGAAATTATAACGCTTATGAATGGCTTTAAAGCACAGTCGGCATTGGGCATTGTGGTAAACGATTTGCACAGGAGCAAAATGGCCTATTACCTTTTTACAGGGCTGTGTTTTGTATTTGGCCTCAACCAGATGTCGAAAGACGATGGGCTTGTATCTATTTTAAGGGGCTTTAAAAAGCACGACCTCCAATCCTATTCCAGGCAATTAAACTTTAGCACCTATATCCTGAAATGGAAATGGGCATTCCGTTACCAGTGGATAATTCCAACAATATGAGCGTAAAAATAACGACCGTTACCAGCCTGACACCGCAATATTCCAGAACAACAGCAGAGATACTCCCCTTTCTGGACACCTGGCTACATGGACAGGAACCCCGTTTTATCAGAAAGGTAAAAAAGATATTTGAGCAGGCCGATGTGGATAAAAGGTATTCGATCATGTCGCCCGAAGAAGTGTTTAACCAAAGCTCCTTTGCAGAAAAAAACAACATTTACATCCGCGAAGGGATTAAACTGGCCTCCGGCTGTCTGGCCATGGCCCTGGAAAAATCGGGATGGAAAGCACAGGAACTGGACTATATCATCACGGTAAGCTGTACGGGTATCATGATCCCCTCTATTGATGCCTATCTCATCAATGCCTTAAACCTGCGCCAGGATATTGTGCGCCTGCCGGTAACAGAAATGGGTTGCGCCGCGGGTATATCTGGGATGATCTATGCCAAGAATTTTTTAAAGGCCAATCCGGGTAAACGTGCGGCAGTAATTGCTGTAGAATCGCCTACCGCAACTTTCCAGCTCAACGATTTTTCTATGGCCAACATCGTGAGTGCCGCTATTTTTGGCGACGGTGCAGCCTGTGTTTTATTGTCCTCGCTGGACGAAGATAAAGGACCGGAAATCATTGCCGAAGAAATGTACCACTTTTACGACAGCATACCCATGATGGGCTTTAACCTTTGCAACACTGGCTTACAAATGGTGCTGGATGTAGAGGTTCCGAAAAACATTGAAATGCATTTCCCCGATATCATCCACCCCTTCCTGGCCAGAAACGGACTGAAGATAGCAGACATTGACCATCTGATCTTTCATCCCGGAGGAAAAAAAATTATTCAGACAGTTGAAGGGTTATTTGGTAAATTAGGCAAAAATATAAACGAAACTAAAAACATTTTACGGGAATACGGAAATATGTCGAGCGCCACAGTACTGTATGTACTGGAACGTTTTATGGAACGCGAACCGGGAAGTGCAGAACTGGGCCTGATGCTGAGCTTTGGGCCAGGGTTTTCGGCACAACGTATTTTGCTGAAATGGTAAAAGCATTAAAATTTATAACATGAACAAAGCAGAGATCTTAGCACACTTACCTTACACCAAACCTTTTTTATTTGTAGATGAGCTGGAAGCAATTGACGAAAACGGCGTAACCGGCTCTTATACTTTTGATGCAGATCTGGATTTTTATAAAGGACATTTTAAAGACCATCCCGTAACACCCGGTGTGATATTAACGGAAACCATGGCGCAGATTGGCCTGGTTTGCCTGGGTATCTATTTATCGGGCAGTGCCGAAGGCGGAATGCCGGGCCATGTGATGCTCACTTCTACGGCTATCGACTTTATGAAGCCTGTTTTTCCGGGAGAAAAAGTAACCGTAAATGCACAAAAGGTATATTTCAGGTTTAAAAAGCTAAATTGTACAGTACAAATGACCAATGCCGCCGGCGAAGTAGTTTGTAAAGGCACCATTGCCGGCATGGTGACCAATAAAATGAATGCATAAACGTGTAGTAATAACCGGTTTAGGGGTAGTTGCACCAAATGGAGTGGGACTAAAAGCCTTTACTGAAGCCATTAAAAATGGTGTTTCAGGGATTAAACATGACCCTGAACTGGAAAGACTGCAATTCTCCTGTCAGATTGCCGGAAAACCGGAAGTAACAGACGAGCTGATGGCCAGGTACATGACCGACCTGGAACGCAGGAATTTTAACAGCAGCGGAATTCTGTATGGCCTGATCGCAGGAATGGATGCCTGGCAGGATGCAGGGCTGTTACCCGCCCCCGAAAATGAGCCCGACTGGCAAAGTGGTGCCCTGTTTGGTGCCGGCACATCGGGCATCGAAAAATTCAGGGAGGCCATTTATAAAGTAGACGATTTACAGGTACGCAAACTGGGCAGCAGTGTAGTGGTACAGACCATGGCCAGCGGCATCAGTGCCTACCTGGGGGGTAAACTGGGCTTGGGCAACCAGGTAAGCAGCAACTCATCGGCCTGCACAACGGGCACAGAAAGCATTTTAATGGCTTATGAACGCATTAAAACCGGGCAGGCGACCAGAATGCTTGCGGGCAGCACGAGCGATAGCGGCCCTTATATTTGGGCTGGCTTTGATGCCATGAAGGTATGTACCTTTAAACACAATGGGATGCCTGAAAAAGGATCGAGACCAATGAGCGCCAGTGCCAGCGGCTTTGTGCCCGGCAGTGGTGCCGGGGCCATGGTGCTGGAAACACTGGACAGTGCTTTGGCAAGGGGCGCTTTCATCTATGCCGAAATACTGGGGGGCAACATCAATTCGGGCGGACAGCGCGGTACGGGCAGCATGACCGCCCCCAACAGTATGGCTGTACAGCGTTGTATTGCTGCTGCCCTTGAAAATTCCGGTGTCAAAGCCAGTCAGGTCGACACCATTAACGGACACCTGACAGCCACGGCAAAAGATGCATTGGAAGTACAGAACTGGACCATCGCCTTAAACAGAAAAGGGGCTGATTTTCCTTATATCAATAGCCTGAAAGCAATGACCGGACACTGTTTAAGCGCGTCGGGAAGCATAGAATGTGTAGCTTCGGTACTGCAGCTGCAACAGGGCTTTATTTTCCCGGCCATCAACTGTGAGGACCTGGATCCGGAAATTGCGCTGCTGGTAGATAAAAATAGGATCCCGCAGCAAATACTTTATAAAAACATCAATATATTAGCTAAGGCAAGTTTTGGGTTTGGTGATGTAAATGCCTGCATCATTTTTAAAAAGTATGAAAATGGATAAAGAAGAACTTATAGCAAAATTGAAAACAATTGTTGCCCCTTATACCCCCGATAAAGCCGCTTTGGATAACATTGGCCCCACAACGGATTTCATTAAAGACCTGAAAATCAATTCGGCCAACCTGGTAGATGTGGTGCTGGATGTGGAAGAGGAATTCGACATTGAAATTGACAACCAGGAGATGGCACGCATGTTAAACGTATCGGATACCCTGGCAATTATTGAGGCTAAACTGAAAACACTTGATAGGGAATGACATTGTTGACCTGGAACAGGCAAAAAAAGAAAGCAACTGGAAAAGAAAAGGCTATCTGGAAAAGATATTTACGCCCGGAGAAAGGTTCCTGATCAGCGCTGCTAAAGATGCTGAAATGATGGTATGGCTGCTTTGGACAATGAAAGAATCGGCCTATAAAATCTTTAGCAGGGAAAACAAAATAAGGGTATTTGCCCCGGCAGCAATTGTTTGCAACAACCTGATCATCCATAAAAAAACAGCCACCGGAAATGTATGGTACCAGGAACAGTCCTACTTTACCAAAACTTCCATTACGGAAAGATACGTCCATACACTGGCCGCAGCGGATGCCAGCCTGCTCCAAAAAATAAGGTATAAAATAAGTAGTTATGATGCCTGCGACAGTTCCTACCGGGCTACCAACCCGGGTTCGGTAAGCCATCATGGCATTTACCTGGCACTTGCCTATTTATAAACGGCCTCGCTCAGGTTCTCTTCAATGAGCAGACTGATGATGCCATCTACCAGCCCTACTTTTGGCACATAGATCTGTTTGATCCCCGTCCATTTTAACAAAGTGATGTAAATTTCGCAGGCAGGGATAATGACATCGGCCCTGTCAGGGTTTAAACCAAAAACACTGATCCTTTCTTTAAGCGAGTGCGAATTGAGCTGGTTATACATGCTTTTCAATTTGAGGAACGTTAAGGGCATGCCCTCTTTCTCGTCAGACATACGGAAAAGTTTATTGATATTGCCCCCGGTTCCTATACCGGCCAGGTTTTTTAAGGATTTTGTATGTTCCTTTACCCAGCTTTTCATTTCTTCCCAGGTTTCGTCCTTATCCTGATTGTCTAGGATGCGGATGGTGCCGATATCAAAAGATTTGGAAGCCACAGGTACGCGGTTTACAAATACAGAAAGCTCGGTGCTGCCCCCACCTACATCAATGTACAGATAGCTTTTTTTGATGTCCAGGTTTTCTTCAATGTGATTGGCATAAATGATATTGGCTTCCCTTTGTCCGGCGATGATCTCCAGGTCTACATCGCATTGTTTCTTTATCATTTTGATGATATCTGCTCCGTTTCCGGCTTCACGCATGGCAGAAGTAGCACAGGCCAGATAGGCCGAGACATGGTATACCTCCATCAGGTTTTTAAAGGCCGACATGGTTTTCAGCAGCTCCTCCACTTTACGTGCCGAGATGTGATGGTCTAAAAAAGCATCATCGCCCAGGCGTAACGGAACCCGCACCAGGGTGTTTTTTTTAAACCCATAACCATTCTCGGTTTTGGAGATATCCGCAATCAACAACCTAACCGCATTTGAACCTATATCTATGGCAGCATATCTTAACATTGGCTTACTGATGTTTGTTTTTTAAGTAATTATAGGTCTGCACCTGCGCCCTAATTTTAGTTTTTAAATTATTTTTATGGTATTTATTGTTGTTGAGCCGGGTAATGTCCCTGGCCTTCACATTGTCCTGTAACTGGAACTCGATGATGTCCCTGATCTCCTGTCTTACTTCTTCATCCAGTACGGGAAAGCCAACCTCCACCCTGTGCTCAAAGTTGCGGCTCATCAGGTCGGCCGACGACAGGAACATTTCTTCCTTGCCGTTGTTACCAAAAATAAATACCCGGGCATGCTCCAGAAACTTATCAATGATACTGATAACCGTAATATTGGCACTAAAATCGGGAATACCCGGAACAAGGGTGCAGATGCCGCGCACAATCAGCTTTACTTTAACCCCGGCATTACTGGCTTCATACAGTTTTTCTACAATACCCTCGTCGGCCAGACTGTTTACCTTTAAGATCATATAAGCCGGCTTGCCTTGCTTTGCTACTTTAATTTCCCGGTCTACCAGCTGATAAAACTTGTTTCTCGATTCCAGCGGCGAAACGATCAGGTGTTTAAAGCCTTTGGTAACGGTCTTTTTATTTAAGGCCTTAAAGAGTTTGATCAGGTCGGCCGTAATTTCTTTTCTGGAAGTAAAAATACTGTGGTCGCAGTATAGTTTTGCTGTTTTCTCGTTAAAATTACCGGTAGCAAGGTTGGCATAATAAACCGCCCGCCCCTTTTCCATTCTTTTGACCAGGCAGATCTTGGAATGCACTTTGTAATCGGTAAGTCCGTAGTTCACGTTTACACCCTCCTCTGCCAGTCTGCTGGTCCAGAAAATATTGGCCTGTTCATCAAAACGGGCCTTTAACTCGACCATACAGTTCACTGTTTTACCATTTTTAGCGGCATTGATGAGGGCGTTAACTACCCTCGAATTCTCGGCCAGGCGGTACAGGGTAATGTTGATTTCAGTTACCTTAGGGTCTATGGCCGCCTCACGCAGAAAAAGGATGATGTAATCGTAAGACTGATAAGGCAGGTTAATCAGATAATCTTTGCCCTGCAATTTATTGAATATACTTTCGGTACGGTGCAGGCCATGTACTTTAAGGGGCACATTGGGCTTATATTCCAGGTCTTTGCTGCCCACATTGGGGAAGGCAATAAAATCACCAAAGCGGTGGTACCTGTTGCCCGGGATCAGGCTATCGGCCTCTATTTTCATTTTATTGATCAATACCGTCAGCATTTCAAAAGGCATTTCCGTATCGTACAGTAAACGCATGGGTTTTCCCTTTTTACGTTTATCCAGACTGGCCTTCAGTTCTTCGATAAACTTATCGCTGATATTTTTATCAATATCGAGCTCCGCATCCCGCGTGAGCTGTATAGAATATGCTTCAAGAACATCATAATTAAAAACGTAAAAGATATCGTCAAGGCAGTACTTGATGATGTCTTCGGCAAGGATAATGAACTTAAGGCCATTGGTTTCGGGCAGCACCAGAAAACGTGGAAGATCGGGCGGGAGCTCAATCAGCGCATATTTCTGGTTTTTATTGGGCGCTTTGGAAAGCCTGACAAAAAAATAGAGGTAACGGTCTTTTAGCTCCGGAAATGGTTTTTCCAGGTCGATCATGATCGGAACAAGATTGGAAAGGATCCTGTCCCTGAAATGATTTCTCACAAATTCGCCCCTGGAAACGTTGAGCTGGGTATCGTTTAAAATAAAAATCCGGTTTTGGGCCAGTTCATTGATCAGGGTAGCCTTAAACAATTGTTCAAACTTGCGCTCCTGCTTTACAACGATGTTTTTGATCTCATTTAAGATCTTTTTAGGGTTAAAGCCCAGTAAGGCCTTGGCTTTATCGTTCAGGTTGGCCAGTCTGCTCAGCGTAGCTACCCTTACCCGGTAAAACTCTTCCAGGTTTGAAGAAAAAATAGACAGAAATTTTATTCGTTCTATAAGAGGGACTGTCTCATCAGCCACCTCCTGCAAAACGCGCTCATTAAAATACAACCAACTGATCTCTCTGTTTAGAAATGGAGCCTTTTTCTTCGTCATTTAAAATATCAAAAAAATCCCTGTTCTAAAACAGGGATGCCCAAAACTGCAAATTCTATTGTTAAGTAATTGTTAATTATGATTAATTATACAATTCTTATTTAATTTTAATGTTCTGCTATTTGCTTTCGCTCTCTGTTTTGGCAGCTGCGGCAGCTGTACCATTTGCAGGGGCCGTTGTTGCAGTTTCCGGAGCCTTGGCAGCTGCAGGTTTGGCGGCTGGCTTAGCTGCAGGGCTTGCCTTTTTTACCGGGGCTTTTGCAGCTGGTTTTGCAGTAGCTGATTTAGCTGGAGTGGCTGTTGATGGAGTGGCTTTTGCCGCTGCCGGGCTGGCTGCTGCAGGGCTGGCTGCTGCGGTAACCGCCGGTTTTGCCGCTGCCGGGGCAGCTTTTTTAACAGGCGCCTTTCTTGCTGCCGGTTTTCTGGCAGCCGGTTTTGCAGGTGCCTTAACCGTAGCAGTAACTTCTTTTTTAACTTCAGCAACTTTTGCCGCTACAGTAGACGCTGCTGTTTTAGCTTTGTCTGCTACTTTGGCCACTGGCTTTGCTATGGCATCAGCCGCTTTTTTTTCTGTGGCAATGGCCGCTACTTTAACACTTTGTACTACCGGTTTAACCTTTGCACTGGCAACCTTAACCGCTTTTTTTGCTTTTTTAGCGTCTTTGCTCAGTTCTTTTTTAACGGATGATGCCTTTTTGGCCGCTTTTTTTACTGCTTTTTTATTGGCTGCTTTAGCTTCGTCTATTTTTTCGTTAACGGCAGCTTTAACATTACTGAATTTTTTAGAAAGCTTTTTAGCTACAAATTTACTTACAATGGCTATATCTCCCCCAATCTTCTCTGCATCCTGGCCTAAATGCTTAACGGTTTCCAGGATCTTTTCTGTCAAACTTTTTTCAAGTTGTTTCTTAGCCGCTTTTTTGGCTACTTTTTTCTGAGCTTTTGGTTTACTGGATTTCATAGTACTGGTTTTATGTTTTTTGATTAATTTGAAGCTCATTAGAGCTTGCTATAGTTAATTATTTTATATTTGCGTAGGCAGATTAAATAATCTGATACTTAAATCTACGCTAATTTTTTATTCTAAAGCTATAATAATCATGCCCACTTTCGATATTGTAAGCAAAGTAGACGCGCAAACATTAGACAACGCGATGAACAATGCAAAAAAAGAGATCTTAAACCGTTATGATTTCAGTACTTCAAAAAGTACCATCGACCACGATAAAAAGACCAATGTAATTACCATTGTTACCGAAGATGACATGCGTTTAAAAGCAATTCAGGATGCCATCATCTCAAGGATGATCAAGCAAAACCTGGATGCAAAAAGTTTGGATTTTGGTAAGGAACAATATGCGTCCGGAAACATGATCAGGAAAGAAATTTCGGTAAAAGAAGGTATAGACAAAGAAACTGCAAAGAAAATTGTGGCAAAAATAAAAGCCAGCGGACTAAAAGTACAGGCTTCTATGATGGATGACCAGGTGCGGGTGCAAAGCAAAAGTATAGACGACCTGCAAGGTGTAATTGCCCTTTGCAAAAAAGAAGATTTTGGTCAGCCGCTGCAGTTCATCAACATGCGGAACTAAATACTGTTTAAGCCGGCAACCGGCAGTGTTCCTTTCTTAAAGTAAAAAAATAATTACATTCATGGAAATTGAAGAAAATGGTTTTGTTTTCTCTGATGACAAAAATAAGATCGATCCGATTGCAATTCATCATTATTTAAGTACACAATCGTACTGGGCAAAGGACATCCCCATAGAAATTGTTAAAACCTCTATAGAAAATTCCCTGTGTTTTGGCATTTACAAAGACAGCAAACAGGTAGGCTTTGCCCGCTGGATCACAGATAAGGCCACCTTTGGCTACCTTGCTGATGTGTATGTGGATGAGGCCTACCGCGGACAGGGCCTGTCTAAAAAACTGATGTCGCTCATGCTTTTCCATAAAGACCTGCAGGGACTGAGAAGGTATATGCTGGCTACCCTGGATGCCCATGGTTTATATGCGCAATTTGGCTTTAAGGCCGTTGAGCATCCCGAAAGGATAATGGGTATTGCAATTTCAAATCCTTATCAGAAACAGGATTAAACAGTTTTTACATCACTTTCGCTGTAATCTTCAATATCGGTGATGTAGCCATTGAGGATCAGGAAATCAAACAGGGGCCTGGCATCCGGTGTTACCGGCATATTGGCTGTTGTGATCACTTCGTTTGTCTTCTTGTCAAGAAAAGGATAGGCAAAAAGTTTTACGTTTTTACTGAACATATCGCTTACATAACTCAGCAGCTGGCTGGAATAGTTTTCGCCAAAATTACCGGAATTGAATACGAATTTTAAGTTGTTGATATTGGTAGATATCCCTACACTTTTTGGCCTGCAGCGGTCGAGGTATTTGGCCAGTTTATTGTGTCGGGCAAAGTTGGATACGATTACCTTATTTCCCGTTTTAC
Source organism: Pedobacter heparinus DSM 2366 (assembly GCF_000023825.1). Lineage (NCBI taxonomy): Bacteria > Pseudomonadati > Bacteroidota > Sphingobacteriia > Sphingobacteriales > Sphingobacteriaceae > Pedobacter > Pedobacter heparinus. The sequence goes on along the minus strand of NC_013061.1, from coordinate 1,934,856 downwards.
ACATCTCTTCTGCCCTTTTAGCAACAGCCCTGAGGTCGATATCATCAGCTCCGTCATTGGCCGAAAGCACATTTGACATCAATACTTCGATCAATACGCTCAGGTTGTCTTCCTGCACATTTTCTGTCCTTACAAACTGGTCTACAGCCTTGTTGAGCATGCTAAAGTTAGGATTGGATTTCTGGGCATATTTGGTACGCAGGATCATGATGTCTTTTTTGTACAGCAGGTCCTTAGGCAAACACGGACGGCCGCTGGCATCAAAGATGGCTGCATCTGAAAAGTCTTTAACAATCAGGTACAGGTTCAGCAAAATATTGTCTGCATCTTTAAATATGGGCCCGTTAACCGAGATCAGGTCAATTTCTACCGACCCTACTGTTAAGTTATCGGCCAGCGATTCGATCATCGCTTTGCGGTCCTGGTTATAATAATAAGCGGCATAAACCAGGTTTACGCCAATAATACCCAATACATTTTGCTGCAATGCCGCATCGGTATCCAGTAAGCGTACATGGAAAAAGATTTCGTTGGGCTCGCCCCCGGGCTCTGCCTGAAAACGGATGCCGATCCAACCATGCGGGTCATTGGATTTATTGTAGTTTAAAGTAGTAACCGTATCTGCAAAAGCAAAGAAAGCACGTCCTTCGTATTTTTCACCATTTAAGCGTTCTGTTAACAGACTGAACTCATGGTCAAGCATTTTTAATAAGCGCGACTGGCTTACGTACCTTCCTGAAGGTTCAACCCCATAAATGGCATCACTGAAGGTCATGTCGTAGGCCGACATGGTCTTGGCTACCGTTCCTGATGCGGCACCGGCAGTAAAAAAATTACGTGCAACCTCTTGTCCGGCACCGATCTCGGCAAATGTTCCGTAAATTCTGGGGTTTAGGTTAATCTTTAAAGCCTTACGCCTGGTGTCAAGGATTTCTCTTTCCATGCTGCAAAATTAAGCAAACAGGCCGAATTATAGGTTAGGAAAATTGCTTTCTTAAATTCTCTGAGTATGCCGGTAAATCACTACCTTGGTTCTCAGATGCTAAACGTTAAAAATCTAGACATACAATTTCTTAACAGAGAGGACAAATCCTGGTTTAAGGCCGTAAACAAGGTAAGCTTCCAGGTTGAAAAAGGAAAAGTACTGGGCATAGTCGGCGAATCAGGCTCCGGTAAATCCGTAACTTCTTTTTCTATTATGCGACTTCATGATCCTCAAAGTACAAAAATTGAGGGCAACATTGATTTTCAAAACATCAACCTGCTCGGCCTGTCGCCCGATGAGATCAGGAAATACAGGGGTAATAAAATTGCCATGATCTTTCAGGAACCCATGACTTCCCTGAACCCGGTTTTTACCTGTGGCTATCAGGTTAAAGAAGCCATCATGCTGCACCAGCGGGTAGATAAACAAACTGCAAAAGAGAAAACCATTGCCTTGTTTAAAGAAGTACAGCTGCCCAGACCGGAAAATATATTTGACAGTTACCCGCACCAGCTTTCAGGGGGACAAAAACAAAGGGTAATGATTGCCATGGCTCTGAGCTGCAACCCCGAACTGCTGATTGCCGATGAGCCAACTACGGCATTGGATGTTACCGTACAGAAAACCATTTTGCAATTGCTGCTGAAGCTGAAAGAAGAGCGCGGAATGGCCATGATCTTTATCTCGCACGACCTGGCAGTGATCAGTGAGATTGCGGACGAGGTAGCCGTAATGTACAAAGGACAAATTGTGGAACAGGGAGCGGCAGCGCAGCTGTTTAACCATCCGCAACACCCTTATACCAGGGGCTTACTGGCCTGCCGCCCCGCCCCTCAGCGCCTGCTGAAAAAACTTCCGGTAGTGGCCGATTTTATGAACGGCGACAAAGAAATGGGCCTGAAGCATTTACTGGAAATGAACAGTTATACACAGGCCGAAATTGAACAGCGCAGGCATAACCTTTATCAGCAAAAACCCTTGCTGCAGGTGAAACAATTGTGTACCTGGTATCCGATAAACAAGGGGCTTTTTGGCAAAACAACGGAATATGTAAAAGCTGTGGACGACATTACTTTTGATGTGTTTCCAGGCGAGACCTTAGGACTGGTTGGCGAATCCGGATGCGGAAAGACCACGCTGGGCCGTAGTATTTTACGATTGGTGGAGCCCACTTCAGGCGAGCTGCTGTTTGACGGGACCGACTTATCCTCGCTGGATACTGCCGGATTAAGAAAAATGAGAAGAGCGGTACAGATCATCTTTCAGGACCCCTACTCTTCCCTCAATCCGCGTTTAACCATCGGTAATGCGCTGATGGAACCCTTACAGGTGCATGGCATGTTCGACAACAATGAGCAGCGGAAAGCCCATGTGCTGAATCTATTGGACCGGGTAGATCTGAAACCTGAATATTTCAACAGGTATCCGCACGAATTTTCGGGCGGACAGCGCCAACGCATAGTCATTGCAAGGGCCCTGGCCCTACAGCCCCGGTTTATTATATGCGATGAATCGGTATCGGCACTGGATGTTTCTGTACAGGCCCAGGTGCTCAATCTGCTCAGAGAATTGCAGCAGGAGTTTGGGCTTACCTATATCTTTATCTCACACGACCTGGCCGTGGTAAAGCACATCTCCGACAGGATGATTGTGATGAACAAAGGCAAAATTGAAGAACAGGGCTTTCCGGAAGAAATTTACCATAACCCTAAAGCTGAATACACCAAAAAACTAATTGCAGCTATACCCGGGCATGCTTAATCGGATACCTTTTTTTCGGTATCGATTTGTTTACCCTTGTGCAGGGTAGCAGAAAGCCTGATCAGGGCGGTATTTATGGCCCTTCTGATCTCCCTTTCCTTAATTTTATCATACCTTTTCAACAAGATCATCACCTTAAATATGGCCACATCTTTGTTGATGGCAAGGGTCTTAACGGTTAACCCACCCTCCACAACATTCTCCGAATAGTCCTGAATAATTTTATATAAATGATTTTCCAGGTACTCGGGGGTAAAGCCATTGGCCAGCGACATGTCAAATTCTATGCTCAGCTTTTTGATGTTTTGCTTAGACTGGTTAACGATGACTGAACTGAAAGCCAGCGAGTTTGGGATGATGACCATATCACTGTCCTCATTTTGCAGGATCATATTGATCAGGGTAATGTCCAGGATCTTACCTTCATGCTCGCCGATCTTAATGTGGTCTCCCAAAGACAACCTGTCGGAAAACATAATGATCAGTCCGTTGATCATGTTGTTGATGTAGTCCTTAAAAGTGACCGCAATGGCAGCCGCAACGATGGAAACGCTGAATATAAACTCTTCAATTTTTATATTAAACAAGGTGATACCCGCAATGACAAAAAATACAGTATTTAATATGGATTGGATACGGTTGATGCCCAGGATAAAATTATCCTTTACATTGTTTTTGAATTTATGTTTGCGGATGTACCAGTAAATGATAACCAGGCGCACTACGGAAATGACCAGACTGGGCCCAAGAAAAACCATGATTGCCCCGGATGCTTTAGCCAGACCAGGGTATTCTGCATACAACAAAGGCTTGTTAATATAAAAATAAACCAAAAACAGGTAAAAGATGGCTTTGATCAGGATCATCAAAATCTCCTTACCCGTCTTTCTTTCTCTGTCTTCAATCATTTTTAATCGTTTTAAGTTTAACCATCAGCAGGTCATCAAAGGTACAAAATACAACAATACTCGCTTCAAATTGTTACCTTCGGGTGATTCATAAACAGATTATGGCAAAAAAGAAATCAGCCCACCTGGAACTCGTTTTAATACAATTGATTAGCGATGTTCTGGAGAAAAGCAATAAAGAAGCCCTGAATTACAAACAGGTTTCGGCTAAATTGAACCTTACCGATGCCGATTCAAGGGAAACCATATCGGAAATATTAAAAGAACAGGCCAGGAAAGGTGTATTTTCAGAGCCTGAAAAAGGAAAATTCAGATTGAAGGACCTGAAGACCTTTATTACCGGAAAGGTAGACATGACGGCAGACGGCGCAGCATTCATTATCCCCGATGATGAATTTGAAAAAGATGTGTTCGTATCGGCCAGAAAGCTCCACAATGCACTGCATGGTGATAAGGTGAAGGTTTACATCTATGCTAAAAAAAGCGGACGTAAAAACGAAGGTGAAGTTGTAGAGATCATAGAACGGTCGAAAACAGATTTTATTGGTGTCATCAGGATCTCAGAACGTTATGCCTTTGTAAATGTAGACGACCGCAAAATGCTGCACGATATTTTTGTGCCCCTGAACGATCTTAACGGTGCAAAAAACGGACAAAAGGTTCAGGTAAGCATTACCGAATGGCCTGAAGGTGTAAAAAACCCGATCGGAAAGATCATCAATATACTGGGCGAACAGGGCGAGAACAACACGGAAATGAACGCCATTCTTGCACAGTACGGTTTTCCATTGAGCTTCCCGGCCGAAGTAGAGCTGGAGGCCAATGCCATACCCGAACAGGTAAGCGCAGCAGAAATAAAAGGGCGGAAGGATTTTAGAAATACCACTACCTTTACGATTGATCCTGCTGATGCAAAAGACTTTGACGATGCCATTTCTTTTAAAACATTGGAAAACGGCAATTATGAAATAGGTGTGCACATTGCCGATGTTTCCCATTATGTGAAGCCCAACAGCAGCCTGGATAAAGAAGCTTATGCCAGGGCCACTTCGGTATACCTGGTAGACCGCGTAATTCCCATGCTGCCGGAACGCCTGAGCAATGGCGTTTGCTCCTTAAGGCCCAATGAAGATAAACTGTGCTTTGCAGCGGTATTTGAACTGGATGAAAAGGCAAACCTGGTTAACGAATGGTTTGGACGTACAGTGATCCATTCCGACCGCCGCTTTAGTTATGAGGAAGCACAGGAAGTGATTGAAAACAAAGCCGGCGATTATGCCGCTGAAATTCTGAAGCTGAATGAGCTTGCCTATATTTTAAGGGATAAAAAGTTTAAGAACGGCGCCATCAGTTTTGAAAGCACCGAAGTGAAATTTAAACTGGACGAAACCGGTAAACCTATTGGTGTTTATGTAAAGGAACGCAAGGATGCCCATAAACTGATAGAAGATTTCATGCTGCTGGCCAATAAAAAGGTAGCTGAATTTATTGCTAAAAAAGGCAAAGGAAAGCAGAAATATACTTTTGTTTACCGCTCACATGATTCACCTAACCTGGAAAACCTGGGCAACTTTGCCTTGTTTGCCGCACGTTTTGGTTATAAGATCAACATGAAATCGGACAAGGAAATCGCAAAGTCTTTAAATTACCTGATGGAAGATGTAGAAGGCAAGAAAGAACAGAATGTACTTACCCAGCTGGCCATCCGCTCTATGGCCAAGGCCATTTACACCACCAAAAAAACAAGCCATTACGGACTGGCATTTGACCATTATACCCACTTCACTTCACCCATCCGCCGCTACCCTGATGTGATGGTACACCGCCTGCTTGCAGCATACCTAAACAATGAAAAGTCGGCCAATGAAGAAGAATATGAAATTGCGGCCTCCCATTCTTCAGCGATGGAGAAGCGGGCTGCAGATGCAGAACGGGCCTCTATCAAATACAAACAGGCCGAATACCTGGAAGAAAACGTAGGTAACATTTTTGCAGGTATCATTTCCGGTGTAACGGAATGGGGAATGTATGTAGAGCTAACTGAAAATAAATGCGAAGGGATGATACGCCTGAGAGACATTACAGATGATTTCTATGTGCTTGACGAGAAAAACTATTGCATAGTTGGCCAGCGCAAACAGAAAAAATATCAGCTTGGCGATGAAGTACAGGTGAAAGTAAAAAAAGTAGACCTGGCCAAACGTCAGATCGACTTCACCTTAATTCAATAAAAAATCAGATTCCGGAAAATCCTTTTACATAAGATGTATACTCCTGCCCAATTACAAGAAGTTATAGAAAACGCGATTCAAAACATCAATTATCCTGCCCAGCCGGAAAAACTCTATGCGCCCATACGCTATATCATGTCTATGGGGGGCAAAAGAATAAGACCGGTACTTACACTCATGGCCGCAGATTTATTTGAAGCAGATATCCTGAAAGCAATACCTGCAGCACTGGCTATTGAAACTTTTCACAATTTCACCTTAGTCCACGATGACATTATGGACAATGCCCCGCTCCGCAGGGGTAAGCAGACCGTACACGAAAAATGGGGCATCAACAATGCCATTTTAAGCGGCGACGTGATGATGGTTGAAGCGAACAAACAACTGTCTATGCTGCACAGCGCTATATTAAAGGACGCACTGGAAACATTTAATGCTACTGCAAGAGGCGTTTGCGAAGGACAGCAGCTGGACATGGAATTTGAACAACAGGCCATAGTAAGCATTCCGGAATACATCAATATGATCCGTTTAAAGACAGCGGTACTTTTAGGCGGGGCCATGAAATTAGGGGCACAGGTAGCCGGGGCAGACCATAATGAAGCAGAACAGCTTTACCAGTTTGGCCTGAACCTGGGTATAGCCTTTCAGCTGCAGGACGACATCCTGGATGTGTATGGCGACCCCGAGAAATTTGGCAAACAGGTAGGCGGCGATATCATTGCCAATAAAAAAACACTGCTGTTGCTGAAACTAAAGGAACTGGCCAGCGCCGAAGACCTGCGGAAACTGGAAGCACAAAGCACAAATAAAGACCATACTGAAAAAGTAAAGCACATTACCGGGCTGTACAATGCTTACAACATCCCCGAACTGGCTGGTATAGAAATGAGAAACTACGCCGATAAAGCCTTTGATGCCCTTAACGCCGTAAAGGTACCTGAATCAAGGAAATCTGAACTGCTGGAGCTGGCAGACCTGCTGATGAGCAGGGAACATTAGGCTTAAATTTTAATGGTCCAGCAATTGGCTTACCTTTTCTATCGTTAGGGGTTTGGTGTAAAAATCTTTAACGCAGAGAAAGGATTTTGCTTTGGACCGCTCCCGCGGATCTATGGAGGAGGAAACAATAACCACATCGATAAAAACGTTAAGCTCTTCCATCATTTCCAGAAATCTCCAGCCATCGATTCCAGGCATGTGCAGATCCAATAAAATAAGATCAGGTGTATGCTGTTGAATGTATGAGAGGGCCTTTTGGGGGTTGTCAAACAATACAATCCTTTTATCGCTGTGGTGCTTTCTGATCAGCATTTTATGGAGTTTATTGGTCACCACATCATCATCTACCAGTACAATATGGTTGTGGTCAGATTTAGGGCCAGGCTTATCAAATAAGTCGATACAGTCGTGCTTGTTGAGCATCTTGTTCAGCATTTTAATGATCTCATCCAGTTTAACTGCCTGAAGATTGATATCATTGAGCAGGCGGCTCATCTTTAATGCATCATAAGAAGCCAGCTGGGCATAATTGGTAATTGTTGAAAGACTTAAGATATTGGTTATTGGTGCCCTTAACTGATGCGAGGTGAGGTGCGAATACTCTCTGATCATATTGATCACCCCTCTTGAACTGCTGATATCTGCTACCGTACAAACAATAGTATCTGTGATCTCATTGATGGTCAGTGGCGTAAAAATGATATGGAAAATCAGGTCGTTTGACTTAAAAACAGACAGCCGCTGTTCTATACTAAAACAATGACCTTCAAAGCATCTCGACAACAGGATTGTAAAATGCTTCCTGTAATTTTGTGCAATGATTTCCACAACCGACTCCCCAATTACGGGATTTTTTGCAAGAAGACTACCCAGGTCATTTGGAGAGTCGATCTTAAAAAAAGTAAGCTGATAATTTTTATCAATTAAAAAAAATGAACTTGAGGTTCGCCCGCAACTGTTTTTATTTGGCATATTCAACGTGTTTTAAGCTGTTGCAGCGCGCATTCATCATGATAATACCATATTATATACAATACACATCATGCTTTTGGCATTAACATAGCTAATCCCTTTTACTATAAATGTTCTCCTAATAAATTTTATGGAGCTATAATTGCTTTGATTCCTGGAGCAATTAGTTATCCCGTCCATCACAAATCAACGAAATATATATTACTTATGCAAGAAATTCTATCAAAGAAAGAGATTGGTGAACGCATAAAGGACTTAAGAACGCAGCACAACCTTTCGCAAGCATTTATTGCCAATATTTTAAATTTATCAAGAAGTAATTATTCTCAAATAGAACTTGGCAACCAGTATCCTTCGTTCAACACCCTACACGAAATCGCCAGGTATTATAGCAAGACCTATGATTGGCTGCTACATGGCACAGATACTAAGGCCGCAACGGAAAATCCTGCCAAAATAGACCTTATTTTAAATGACCTCGAAACTTCATTCAGGAGTTTCACCAGCTCACTAAAAAAACTGGAACAGGAATTAAACCACATCAAATCAAGAAGAGCCAAGGTTAGGGTATAAAGCCGGCAGAAATACCCATAAGCACCATAAACAGAAAAGGTCACAATTGATATTGTGACCTTTTCTGTTTATGGGTTATGCCTGTAACTTATTCTGCAGGTGCAGCTTCAGTCTCAGTAGCTGCTGTTTCGGCTTTAACTGCTTTTTTAGCAGGGGCTTTCTTTGCAGGTGCTTTTTCTTTTTCAGCTTTTGCTTCTTTTGCCGGAGCAGCAGCTTTTGCTGCTTTCACAGCTGGAGCTTTCTTTTCCGGAACTGCCGTAACAACAGCAGCAGGCAATACAGAAACATAAGATTTATTGTCCTGTTTCTTTTTGAAGATTACAGTACCATCAACCAAAGCGAATAAAGTATGGTCTTTACCAATACCTACTCCTTTATCAGGATGATGTTTTGTACCACGCTGACGTACCAAAATGTTTCCGGCGATAGCTTCCTGACCACCAAAAATTTTGATACCTAAACGTTTGCTATGCGATTCACGTCCGTTTCTCGAACTACCGGCTCCTTTTTTATGTGCCATCTTGTTTTATATTTTATGAACTACCTGAATAAACGGTAATCTATTGTTTAACAATAATTATAAACTGATACCAGAGATCTGGATCTTGGTGAAATACTGACGGTGACCGTTTTTCTTTTTGTAACCTTTTCTGCGTTTCTTTTTGAAAACGATTACTTTATCACCTTTTAAATGAGACACGATTTTAGCTGAAACAGTTGCGCCTTTCAATGCAGGAGCTCCTACAGAGATTTTACCACCATCTTCAACCAACAATACATTGTCAAATTCAATACTAGCGCCTTCATCCCCTTGTAAACGGTGTACAAAAAGGTGCTGGTCTTTTGCAACTTTGAATTGCTGTCCTGCTATATTTACTATTGCGTACATTGTTAATTAATTATTATTTTAAATTGTTTATTTTTATCGAGGTGCAAATATAGAAATTATTTTCTAAATCCATAAATGATTTAGTTTTTTAAAGCAGCTTTCTTTCCGTAACGTTCTTCTGCATCATTAATGCTCTGCATCAGTAATGTTTTCATCTGCTCGGCCAGCCCCTTAAGCTTCTGTATTTCGGTATAATCGGTAACATAAATTACCTTTTTCGACTTTTTCTTATAATTGAACTGCATCACATAGCGCAGTACCTTAGACGAATCCAGGTTGGTACCGGAATTGGCAATCACATCCGGAAAATTCCAGAAACCCAGTTCACTTGCCTTCGAATGCAGATAAAGAATATCGTCTTTTCTTAGCTTAACATTGGTCCTGATCAAAGAATCCTGGGCGTTCACGTACTGATAAGCGCCCGTAGCCGAGTTATAACTGTTTTCAAGCTTGTTGCCCGGCCCCCATTTAAATTCTATCGACTCAAATTCCTTTAGCTTAAAAGGGGCATTTCTAAACATAGGCACATAATAAACAATGCAATAGATTAGAAAAGGGACTACAATGGTTAATGCCAGAAATATTTTTTTTGCGTTGTTACTCATAATTATGCTTCCTTAATTTCAATACTATCGGGGTTGTATTCTCCCTCCCACTTGGCTATCACAACTGTAGCCAGACAATTTCCGATTACATTTAAAGATGTCCTTCCCATATCCATTAACTCATCAATCCCTAAAATAGCAGCAATAATAAAGGTTGGCAGGCCAAACTGGTCTGCAGTAGCGATCAGAATAATCAGTGATGCCCTTGGAATGGCGGCCACCCCCTTACTGGTGATCATCAGTGTAAATACAATCAGGAGCTGTTCGCCAAAACTCAGGTGCATCCCTGCGGCCTGTGCCACAAAAATAGAGGCCAGCGAAAGGTATAATGTAGTGCCGTCAAGGTTAAAGCTGTAACCGGTGGGGATTACAAAAGATACGATCTTACGTGGTACACCAAATTTTTCCATGGCACTCATCGCTTTGGGAAGTGCGGCATCGGAACTTGTGGTGGCAAACGCAATAGAAACCGGTTCCTTTATGGCATTGATAAACTTAAGTATAGGCAGTTTGATATAAAGCGCGATGGGCAGCAGTACAATAAGAATAAAGGCAATGAGCGCCATATACAAGGTAGCTACCAGCATGAACAGGTGTTTCAGGATATCTACGCCCATGTGCCCTACCGTATAGGCCATTGCAGCACCTACCCCTATAGGGGCAAAGTACATGATCACATTGGTAAATTTAAACATGGTCTCAGATAAGCTCTCGCAAAAATCAACCATAGGTTTTCTTTTCTTTTCATCCACCATTGCCAAACCAATACCAAAAATAACCGAGAAAATAACGATCTGTAAAATCTGGGCATCATACACCGATTTCACAATATTCTCCGGAAAAATATTCCTGAAAAAGGCCAGCGTCTTATACAGCCAGTGTACCCCATCCGGCAAAGTACTCAGTATGCTTTCGTCTGTTACATCCTTCACAGGTTTTGGCAAATCGTTATGGGGCATATTTTCTATATTTACACCAACCCCCGCATGGGTAAGGTTAATTGCTGCCAGACCAATAAACAAGGCTATGGTAGTTGCAAAATAAAAATACAACATAGACTTCCAGGCCATCCGCCCTACCTGCTTTAAATCAGAATGTCCGGCTATTCCATAAACCAGGGTACCAAATAAGATAGGTCCTACAATGGTCTTAACCAGTTTAATAAAGCCCTTACTCAGGGGCTGAAGTGCTACAGCAACATGCGGATAGTCTATCCCTATGAATATCCCCAGTACCATACAGACCAATATCCAGGTAGTAAGGTTTTTTCGGATCAAAGCGTAGGCCAATAGTTCGAGGGCCAGCAGCCAGCGTGTGGCCATCATGACGTTGTCCGGTACATCAACAATGTTGAAATCCTTTAAAACGCCTAAACATGCCGCAACAGTGATAAACAACAAAGTGATTAACCCGACCCTGTTTTGTTTCATATACTAAGGTTTGTTTGATTTGCAACAAAAGTAATTATTTGTACCAAGCCCGCAAACATTTATTATTTTTGGCCCGGTCGGGCTGTAACATTTCAGCCTTAAGGCAATCAAACCACCATTAGCCCTTAATTGATGGAAAAAAAGGATCAATTATTTAAACAGATTTTCGATACAAATTCTAAAAAGATATTCCACTTATGCTACGGTTATACCGGGGATGAGGATGCAGCCAACGACCTGCTTCAGGAAACTTTTTTGAAGGTTTGGCAGAATCTTGATAAATTCAGGAACAAATCGCTCATCTCTACATGGATTTACAGAATTGCCGTAAATACCTGTTTAACTTACCTGAGATCTGAAAAACGCCAGGCAAAAGATGAACTGACGGATAACATTATAGAAAACCGGCCGGAAGAATTTTCAGAGAAAAATGAACAGATAGCCCTGCTCTACAAATCTATCTCCCAACTGGAAGAAAATGACCGCCTCATCATCACTATGGTACTGGATGAATTGCCATATCATGAAATAGCCGAGATTTCCGGTATCAGTGAAGGGAACTTAAGGGTAAAAATTCATCGCATTAAATTAAAACTTACAGAATTATACAACCAGCATGCAAGAATTTGATCACATACAATCGCTTTGGCAATCACATTCTGTTGAGGTAAAGATCTCATCTGAGGAAATGCTGACGCAAGCCAAAAAGGAAGTAAATTCCATTCGCAACAAATCCGTAATGAACATCACAGGAATGCTCTTGTCATTTATAGCCATAAGCTGTTTATGGCTGTTCTTTGATTTTCAGTCATGGACCACCTACGCAGGGATATTTATTTTTTTAACGGCCATTGCGGCTACCACCTTCATGTTGTACAGGGGGCACCGGTTAATCTCGAAAAACGATTTTACCACGCACCCTAACGAATTCCTGGTCAATTTAAAACTTTACCAGATCAACCGCTTTAACCTGTATAATAAACTGTACTGGATATATGCCATTGCCTTAAGCCTGGGCATCATCTTCTATTTCCTGGAAATACTGACTTATTTTGACACCTGGCTGCAATGTCTGATTGTTTTGCTAACCTTTGGCTGGATGGTTTTCTGTTCTACCCTGGTGCGCAGGGCAGTAATGAAAAGGGAAAAAGAAAGGATAGCTTTGCTGATCGAAAAGTTTGAACGTCTGGGCAGCCAGTTTAAAGAAGGGGCATAAAAAAAGTCATCCGGACTCTTCGGATGACCTTATTATTAACTAACCCAAATTAAATTCATCCAAACTTATATACTGGGTTTCCTGCTTCAAATTTACTTTAACAAGCCATCCGTCAATAAGCGAAAATCACCATTATGTTTACTAAATGTTAAATCTATTTAATTTAACGCGATTTTACCTGTACTGACCTGGCGTAACATTGAAAGCGTTTCTGAACAGCCTGATAAATGAGCTTGGACATTCAAAGCCTACTATATCTACAATTTCGTTTACCGGATAGTCGGTATGCTTTAACAGGTGCTTTGCCTGCTGGAGCCTGATCTTGGTAAGAAACTGGTGGGGCGATTGCTGATAGGCCTGCTTAAAAGTACGCAGCAAGTGATTAACCGATAAACAGGCCATCTGTGCAATGTCGTCAAGGCGTATGCTCTTGTTGTAATTGCTGATCATATAATCTTTAGCAATTGACAACCTTCTTATGATCTCCGTTTTGGTGGTACGGCTCAAAAATTTCAGGGCAGCTTCCCTGCGCTCTATTTCTGAATGGTACAGGTTATAATAATTGATCAGGCAATGGTGTAAATACTCGTTTAAAAGCAGCTGGTCATTGGTACCGCTTTCCAAATGTCGGGTAAGGTGCTGTAAATTAAATTTAACATCGCCCTGGAGCGTATAAATTGATTCCATAAAACGCGGCTGCCCACTTTTCAGGTCGGCAGGATTGTCCAGCAGTTTTTTTGCTTCAGCCCGATAGGAATATTCAAAATCCTGCACAAAACCAGGATCAAACAGCACAGAAAGTGTGTTTACCTCTACTGATGAATCTATTTTATGGGAATAACAGGTATCGTGGTTCAGGAAAATAAAACTTCCGGGCACAAGGGTGATCTGCCGCTTCTCGATGGTATAGTTTGCTTCGCCATTAAATACTACATTAAAAGCATACTTTCCCGTAAGCATCGGATAATAGGCATCACAAGTAACTTCACTTATGATCTCATTCTTATTGATCAGGATCCTGTTATACTTCATCATCGGTTATTTTGGCCCTCAGGCATCGGTATAATCACGTTCTTCAAGCACAATAAAATGATTGCCCGTAGGATCTGAAAAACACAGTTCAAGCCCATTATCAACATAGCGTGGCTTGGTTAATGTGGCTATGCTTCTCTTTTTAAGCAGATGGTAATCCCTTAAACAATCATCCGTTTTTAAAACAATCGTCTCTGGTTCAACAGCTTCCTTTTCTACCAGCATCATAAAATCTCCGTTCTTTAATTGCATTATAGGGCATTGCCGGCCCTGGATCTCAATTTTCTCATATAGCTTAAAGCCAGGGACATTCGAAAAGAAATGCAAAGCAGTTTCTTCACAATTAACAAAAATAACCTTGTAACCCTGATTAAAGTCCATACTTATTATACCCCTATAGCCCCTATAACTAACTGAAGATTAAACAAATTTAAAAAAATACCAACAAATAACACTAACCCTTGAAGGGGTATTTTTTTATTTTAATATATATTTGTTATTTCGTTAGTGGTTATTGATTTGAGTTGAACTCAATCAAGCTGATTAAAAATCCGGAACAAGGTGCAACAACAAAAACCACCCCTTAAAGGGTGATTTTTAACCCTGCATTGATAATTATATTTACAAATGGTAAAAACTGCATATTTTTTAAACTGTGTCTGATATCAAAAGAATTTTTGTGATGCTTTTCCTGCTTGCCAGTGGTCTTCAGGCCTTCAGTCAGCGGTACAACTTTGAGCATTACAATATCGAGGACGGTCTGGTCCAGTCGCAGGTAACGGCCATTACCCAGGACAAACAAAGACGGTTATGGATAGCCACTTTGGGGGGACTAAGCTGTTTCAATGGTAACCAGTTCATTAATTTTGGGAAAACTGACGGCTTAAACAGCAATTTTATTTTATCGCTGGCAGTAAATGACCAAAATAGCCTCTTTATTGGTTCCGGACGAGGGTTATCTGCTTATAACGGCTTTTCCTTTTATCATTACAAGGAGACAAACAACTGGACTGACATGTTGGTTGCCGGCACCGGCAACATGGTATATGGCCTGTCAGACCGGCATCTTTTTAAAACAAACAGGTCCGCAACTGAACGCGTAAACATTAGCCGCGACACAGCCGAAATGGTAACCACCCTGACTACCGACCAGGGCGGAAAAATATGGGCAGCAGTATATACACATGGCATATACAGCCTGGAAGGAAACAAATGGCAGGCTAAAATAACTGGGGCTGCTGTAAAAAATTTAGTGGTCACCGGGCTTTTAATAGATAAATTTGTTAAAGATAAAATCTGGTTGCTGACAACCACTGGCATATTCCTGTCAGAACACGGAAAACTGCTCAGCAGGTATGCCGGTAAGATTAAAAAAGCTACAGCAATCCTGCAGGACGAAAAAGGAAATATCTGGCTGGGTACAAACAAGGGCGCCTGGTACATCAGCACAGATCATGAAATCTATTTTAATGCTAAAAATGGATTTACCGATAATGTGGTTAAACAAATATTCAGGGATGCAGAAAACAACATCTGGTTTGGTACAGACGGCTCAGGGATTTACAGGTTTAACAGCAATGGTTATGTCACATTCGACGAATCGCAGGGCTTACAGAACAATATTGTAATGAGTATTGTGAATGGCCCCAAACCAGACGAAATCTGGCTGGGCACTTACGATGGCCTGTTTAGCCAGCAAAACAACCAGATCAGAAGGATCAGCATCCCTTCCGACAATGAGGATACAAAAAGGATCAATGTATTGTTAAAAGACAGCAAAAATGATATATGGGTAGGTACAGTGGGTGGTGGTTTATGGCTTTATCATAAAAACAGGTTTAAACGCATAGACCATGAAAGTCGCGGTATAGCCTGTAATGCCATTATGGAAGACAGGGACCACAACATCTGGTTATCTACAAATACCGGCTGTTTTATGGTAGACAACCTCAGCAAAAAAATAAGCCGAATCAGCCCCCGGTTTGGCAGCAGTTTACTTGAAATAGGTAAAGATTCGATAATAACCGGTACGCAGAACGGTGCTTACCTGGTTAACCATAAAAAAGAGATCAAACGGTTAAAGTTCAGGCTCATTGAAGGCTCAAGCATTTTAGCGATGCTCAAAAATGGTCCTGATGTTTTTTTTGGAACGGCCGACAATGGCCTGATCATATGGGATACAGTAACCGGAAAAGTTAAACAGCTGAGTACTAAAAACGGACTTTTTTCTGACCACATCTATAGCTTGCTCCTCGATAAAAGGGGAACAATCTGGATAGGGACCGGCAGGGGCATAAACCGGCTGAACTCAAAAGACCATAGCCTGATCAAAGGCAATGACGGGAATGCCTTACTTGTTGAATGCAACCAAAATGCAATTCTGGAGAAAGATGACAAAATCTGGATAGGAACAACCAAAGGAGCAATTGTTCATTACAACAAAATAAGTCCCTCAGTAGCGGGCACACCCTACGTTTTCATCAACTCAGCAGGTGTTTTGTCCCAAAACAAAAAAGGAGATCAGAATAACCTGCAAATTACCTACAAAGAGCGTGAACTGAACCAGGAAATAACACTGCCTTATGACCACAATCACCTGAACATCAACTTTACAGGTATTTACCTGACCAATCCTAAAGCATTGATGTATACCTACAGGTTAATCGGACTGGATACCACGTACAGTAAACCCGCTGCCAATTCTTCTATCAATTATACGGCCCTGCCACCCGGTAAATATACCTTTCAGGTTAAAGCCCTTACTGTTTCCGGAATCGAATCTGGCAATACCGCAGCCATCCAGTTCCAAATTACCCCGCCTTATTATCAGACCGCCATTTTTAAGATCTTTATCCTCTTGGTTATCCTTTTGCTGATCATACTTTCGGTATACGTCATCATCAACCTGAACGAAAGACAACGCAGATTGCGGCTCAAAATAAAACTGGAAGAGCAGTTTAAGATCAGAAAACAAACTGCAGAAGATTTTCACGACGATCTTGGTAACAAACTTACCCGAATCTCCGTCTTATCAGAAGTATTAACCAGTATGACTGATCAGGATGACACCGAAAAAAGGGCAATCATACAAAAAATAAAAACCAATGTGAACGAATTGTATACCGGAACAAAAGATATCCTCTGGTCTTTAAACCCAAAACACGATACCTTATGTGAATTGCTGACCCATATCAGGGAATTTGGACAGGAGATGTTTAACGGAACGCCCATACTTTTTGAAGAAGAAACTTCCCTGAATGACACGGACAGCAGGCTTTCACTCGAAATGAGCAGGAATATCCTGATGATCTTTAAGGAGGCCATACACAATGCCTTAAAACACTCAAAAGCAGATCATGTTAAATTTACAGCAAAGATGGCCCATGATGTTTTAGACATCAGGCTTGATGATAACGGGACTGGTTTCGATGTAGCATCTGCCGGAAACGGTCATGGGATCAACAATATGAATGTCCGGGCCGCCCGGATCAATGGAATTTTAAACATTATCTCCAATACTAAAGGAACAACAATAGCGCTCTCTGTTAAATTTAAAACATCAAAAAATGCAGAATCAGGCAGAAGCAAGAGTAGTTATCATAGAAGATGATCAAACCATCAGAGAAGGCTATACCTATCTGATCAACAATACCTCCCCTTATCAGGTAGTCAATACCTACCCCTCCTTTGATGCCGCAAGGCAAAAGATCGGCAGGGATAACCCTGATGTGATTATCCTGGATATACAAATGCCAGGCACCAATGGCATAGATGCGCTTCCGCTGCTAAAAAAAACCTTGCCGGATGTGTATATCATTATGTTAACTGTACATGAAACAGAAAAAATCATTCTGGAGGCCCTGGCCAATGGTGCATCAGGTTACTTTACAAAAAACACCCCTTCTTCAAAGATTATTGAAGCCATTAAGGATGTTTTACAGGGCGGCGGCCCTATGAGCCCCAATGTTGCCAAAAAAGTCATCACTTCCCTGCAAAAAAACCCCGATTCTCCACTCACCAAAAGAGAAACCCAGATATTGAGTCTGATGAGCAGGGGCAAAGACAGGTCTCAGATTGCAAATGAATTGTTTATAGAGATTGAGACCGTAAAAACACACATCAAGAACATCTACCTTAAACTCGATGTGAACTCAAAAGCAGATGCCATTAAAGTTGCTAAAAATAACCGGCTGGTCTGACATTTCAACAAGCGGCCGCTTATTCCTGTTTAACCTCGTTTACAGAAAAACTATTGCCGTTTAACTGGTACTGGATCATTTTCATTTCCCCTTGTTTTATTGTCGTATCTTTTGGATTTACTACCGGAAAAGAACGGAACAGATCGCCATTTTTGATGATAAATTTATCATTGCCGGCATAGTTTTTCTTCATGTTACTGCTCAGTGGCGGAAAAGTGATCTTCCTGAATTCACCACCTGCATATTCATAAACATTTAAATCCAGTACATTCTTCTTACTCAGCAACTCAATATAGATTTCAGGATTGCCGTCATTGTCCATATCCATATTCCAGGCATCGGTAATGATCCCTTTCCGCTCGTTTGAAAAAGAATTGTAGTTGTTCCTCACCGAATCGGACATCAGTATCAGATAGCCTCCAATGCTATCTACTCCTTTGCCCCAGCTCAGGACTTCAAAGTTTAATCCGGGTTTTACACTGATATCCTTATAAAAGGCAAAAGGGCCGGTCTTTTTTTCTGCAGCTACTGGCTGCACTTTTACAGGCGACTTTTCTTCTTTATTTCCGCTGCAGGAAACCATCAAAACAATACCTGCAAAAAACAGGGCAGGCTTCATTAAAAATTTTATCGTTTTCATTTGTATAGGCTATTTAGCGGCCACTTCAGCACTTCCGTTGTTTAAAATAGTTTCAGTTACCACACTCCGTTTACCAGCTGCTGTAACAACAATGGTTTTCAAAATCTGTTTCTGGCCTTTCGGTACTTTTACTTTAATGGGTTTGGTATACAGTTCCCCTATTTCTGAAGGGCGGGTCAGGTCTAAGGTATAATAAATCTTAGCTCCCGGGATGGGTTCTTTCAAGGTAATGCTGAAATCTTCACCGTTCAGCACTTTCTGATTCAGGCCTAAGGGTGTGGGTACCCAGTAATTGGTACCTGTTTTATCCAGCCTCGAGAGGTGCAAAGGCAAGCGCTCTTCCGAAAAATTCTTAAAGTCTTTACCTGAAGCCTGGCTCCACGCAATCTCCGATAAAGAGAACAGTCTGGGCAGCAAAAAGTACTCCACTTTGGCAGCGCTTTGAATGTACTCTGTCCAGACATTTGCCTGCACCCCTATCACATATTTCTGTTCATCAGGTGCAAGTTCGGCAGGTACCGGATCATAGTTGTATGATTTGGAATAAGGTGCCAGACCACCGATATTGGTGGGTTCATCGGCAGATTCAGATTGCTTGTGGTCAAAATACAGACCACCTGCATTTGGGGTCATGATCACTTCATGCTTTTGCTGCGCTGCTGCAATCCCCCCTTTTACACCTCTCCAGGACATTACAGTTGCATTGGGTGCCAACCCTCCTTCTAAAATTTCATCCCAGCCTATGATGCTCCTGCTTTTAGAATTTACATATTTTTCAATGCGCTGGATGAAATAACTCTGCAGTTCGTGCTCATCTTTTAAGCCCAGCTGTTTGATTAATTTCTGGCAAAACTCACTTTGCTCCCAGTATTTCTTAGGAGATTCATCCCCACCGATGTGGATGTATTTAGAAGGGAAAAGCGCAATGACCTCATCTAAAACATCTTCCAAAAACTTAAAGGTATTTTCCGAGGGTACAAATACGTCGTCGAATACGCCCCAGGTTTGCTGTACCTGCTTACCTTTACGCGAACCTGCCCAGGGTGTAACGTCGGCCACAAAGGTGTCTTTATCCGGGAAACAGCTCAGCTCAGGGTAAGCCGCAATTGCCGCACTCGCATGTCCCGGCATTTCAATTTCCGGGATTACGTTGATGAACCTCGCCATAGCATAGGCTACAACTTCCTTTACTTCATTTTGCGTATAAAAACCTTTATAAACTTCTCCGTCGTTATTTACACCTGGGTAGTGCCCGATAATCGTTCCGTTTCTGCTGGCAGCGGTAGCGGTTAATTTAGGGTATTTTTTAATCTCAATCCTCCAGCCCTGGTCTTCAGTTAAGTGCCAGTGAAAATTGTTCAGTTTATACTGGGCCATCAGGTCGATGTACTTCTTGATGAAAGCAACAGGGAACACGTGCCTTCCAACATCCAGGTGCAGGCCCCTGTATTTAAACCTTGGGTAATCGTTAATTTCAGCTGCAGGAATCAGGATCTCATTGTGCTGTTTGTCCGGCATCAGCTGCATAACAGATTGTACACCATAAAATAAGCCCGCAGCCTTTCCGGTAATGGTAATGGTTTTAGGGTTTATGCTTATTTTATAACCTTCGGCAGGCAATTGTTCCGCAGCAGCAGAACTCAGTACAATGGCCCGCTCATTGGCCATCGCAGATTTGGCTTCTCTTAAAGAAAAGCCGGCCTTGCTTACAATAAAAGCATTTAAAAGATCAGCCGATTTCGAATTTTTAACCTCATTCGATATCAAAACTACAGTCTTATCCAATTTAAAAGTTCCTGCACCTTTTTTTACAGACACCGGAGCAGGGATAATTCCCATATTTACATCATTTTGGGCAAAAACAGGAACATACAAAAGGGCCAGTAAACCAATAGCTAATAGTTTTTTCATCATTGTGCTCAATAATCGGATTGATTTTATGCCTAAGATAAAAAAAATCCTAATAAATAAACCACAAAAAAAAGGCAGAACCTATAAATGGTCCTGCCCGTTTTTATTTTTTATTAATAATCAGGAAATGACTTTTATTTCGTGTTCTTTAGCAGCTAAATAACGTTCTGCATCAAGCGCAGCCATACAACCAGAACCCGCAGCCGTTATGGCCTGGCGGTAATAACTATCCTGTACATCCCCACTGGCAAAAACCCCCTCAACATTCGTTTTTGTAGAGCCTGGAATTGTTTTCAGGTAGCCGGTATCGTCCATCTCCAGCCAGCCTTTAAAAATATCCGTATTGGGTTTATGGCCAATGGCTACAAAAAATCCTTCAACCGGCAAATCAGTTTCAGCACCAGTCTGGTTATTTACCACCCTAACCGCTGTAACATTTTTTCCATTGCCCAGGATTTCCCTGGTCTCGGTATTGTAGATCACTTCAATATTAGGTGTATTCAACACCCTGTGTACCATAGCTTTCGAGGCCCTGAACTCATCCCTGCGCACCAGCATATAAACCTTTTTACAAAGTTTTGCCAGGTAAGTTGCCTCTTCGGCTGCAGTATCACCCGCACCAACAATAGCCACATCCTGTCCCCTAAAGAAGAAACCATCGCATACGGCACAGGCAGAAACACCAAAACCATTGTATTTTTGTTCACTCGGAAGACCAAGCCATTTGGCGGTGGCACCGGTAGAAATGATGACTGTATCTGCAGTAACCGTTTTGATATCATCAACTATTACTTTATGCGGCAGCGTAGAAAAGTCAACCCCGCTTACATAACCAAAACGGATATCAGTACCAAAACGTTCTGCCTGTTTGCGGAAATCTTCCATCATTTCAGGGCCCATGATCCCATTTGGATAGCCCGGAAAATTATCCACATCAGTGGTCTGGGTCAATTGTCCTCCAGGTTCCATACCTGTATACATAACCGGTTTAAGATCTGCCCTGGCCGCATAAATTGCTGCCGTATACCCTGCAGGTCCCGAACCTATAATTAAACATTGAACGTGTTCTATTTCTTGTTCCTGTGACATATATTTTTCTATTGTGATACAAAATTACGCTTTATCCTGCTATACGCAAATACCAATGCTGCAACAAATGCAACATTGTGATATATAGATTATAAATCCAGCTCAGGTCTGGATAATACCCACGTTAAACTGTTTTTTTATGGGCGATTGATTTGCAGCCTCTATCCCCATAGAAATCACTTTACGTGTTTCTTTAGGATCTATGATGCCATCCACCCATAACCTGGAAGCCGCATAATACGGAGTAGTCTGGCTGTTATACCTATCGGTAATTTCTTTTAACAGCTCGGCCTCCCTTTCCGGGGTAATGGTCTCAGCTTTTGCCTTTAATGAAGCTTCCTGGATCTGCAGCAATACCTTTGCGGCCTGAGCCCCTCCCATTACCGCTATTTTTGCACTGGGCCAGGCATAGATCAGCCTGGGGTCATAAGCTTTACCACACATCGCATAATTACCCGCCCCATAAGAATTTCCGATCACAATGGTAAATTTGGGCACTACCGAATTTGAAACTGCGTTCACCATCTTTGCCCCATCTTTGATAATCCCGCCCTGTTCAGACCTGCTGCCGACCATAAAGCCGGTAACATCCTGCAAAAATACAAGGGGGATCTTTTTCTGGTTACAGTTCATGATAAACCTTGCCGCTTTGTCGGCACTATCTGAATAGATCACCCCGCCAAACTGCATTTCTCCTTTTTTGGATTTCACCACTTTACGCTGGTTGGCCACAATACCTACAGCCCAGCCATCAATCCGGCCCAGTCCGCAGATAACGCTCTGCCCGTATAATTTTTTATATTCTTCAAATTCAGAACCATCTACCAGGCGTTCAATAACATCCAGCATTTCATAAGGTTTTTCCCTGTTTTCAGGTAATATGCCGTAAAGTTCTTCTTCATCTTTTTTAGGCGGCAAGGGTTTAACCCGGTCAAAACCGGCCACCTCAGGTGCCCCCAGCTTGCTCATGATGTTCCGTATGCTATCCAGGCAGGCCTGTTCATTTGGATGCTTATAATCTGTAACCCCGGATATTTCACAGTGTGTGGTTGCCCCGCCAAGGGTTTCATTGTCCACATCCTCTCCTATGGCCGATTTGACGAGGTACGAGCCCGCCAGAAACACAGAACCGGTACCATCAACAATCATGGCTTCATCACTCATGATCGGGAGGTAGGCTCCCCCGGCAACACATGAGCCCATAATGGCCGCAATCTGTACAATGCCATCAGAGGACATGATCGCATTGTTCCTGAACATTCTTCCAAAATGTTCTTTATCCGGAAAGATCTCGTCCTGCATCGGCAGATAAACACCAGCGCTATCCACCAGATAAATGACAGGCAAACGGTTTTCCATGGCAATTTCCTGCGCACGCAGGTTCTTTTTAGCGGTCATAGGAAACCATGCCCCTGCCTTTACGGTTGCATCATTTGCAACGATCATACATTGCCGGCCGGAAACATAGCCTATCCCGCAAACTACGCCGGCAGCGGGACAACCGCCTTGTTCTGCATACATATCTTCAGCGGCAAAGGCCCCGATCTCTAAGAACTCCGAACCTTCATCGGTCAGGTAAGCGATGCGCTCACGTGCCAGCAGCTTACCTTTTTCCTTTTGTTTGGCCGCATTCTTATCTCCCCCACCTTTATATATTTTTTTAAGCCTGGTTTTCAATTCGTAAACCGACTGTTTGTTCACATCTTCGTTCTTGTTGAATTCTATATTCATTGTGCCAAGTTAAATCTTTATTTTTAGGAGAGCAAAAGTCCATTTCGGGTTTTGGTATAGCCGGGCTTTAAAACAGGAAAGGGCTGGTTGTTCAAAAACAACCAGCCCTTTCCTGTTTCTGTATAGATCAAAGGCTAATCAGCCCCGTACTTTTTAAATATGGAAGTTGCCGTATGCCCGCCAAAACCAAAAGTATTGTTCAGCACATAATTGACAGGCTGGTAAACAGATTTTCCAATGATCAGGTTTAAGCCCTCAGGTATTTCAGGATCAATGTTCTCTGTATTGATCGTTCCCGGAATGATCCCGTCTTTTATGGCCATTACACTAATGATGCTTTCAATTGCACCGGCACCGCCCAGCAAATGTCCGGTCATTGATTTGGTAGCACTGATGGCAACAGGGAGATCCTTAAACACCTTTTTAATCCCATGCAGTTCACCTATGTCGCCCAGACCGGTAGAAGTAGCATGGGCATTGATATAGTCAATTTTTTCTGCACCTATACCTGCCTCGGCCAGGGCCTTTGCAATGCCTAAGGATGCACCTAAACCATCTGGTGGTGTACCTGTTAAATGATAGGCATCAGCGGCCATACCACCACCAACAATTTCTGCGTAGATATGTGCGCCCCTTGCCTTGGCATGTTCCAGTTCTTCCAGGATCAAAGCACCGGCACCTTCCCCGATCACAAAACCATCACGGTCTTTATCAAAAGGTCTTGAGGCACCTGCAGGATCATCATTTCTTTTAGATAAGGCATGTGCCGAATTAAAGCCCCCAACCGAAGACTCGGTGATTGCTGCTTCAGACCCTCCGGCAACCATTATATTGGCCTTACCCAAACGGATGGTATCAAAGGCACTGATGATGGCCGTATTGGATGAGGCACAGGCCGAAACTGTAGCGTAATTGGGCCCATGTAGTTTATGACGGATGGAGATCACACCCGCCGCAATGTCAACAATCATTTTCGGAATGAAATAAGGGCTGAACCTTGGCGTTCCGTCACCAAGATGGTACTCCTTCAGCTGTTGCTCAAAAGTTCCGATCCCGCCATTACCCGATGCCCAGATCACACCAACTTCATAACGTTCGGTTTCCGGCATAGTTTCAAAGTTAAGTCCTGAATCCTGAATGGCCTGATCGCTGGCCGCTATTGCATACTGGGTATACAGATCGTACTTCTTAACTTCTTTTTTATCAATGTAAGCCTCAATATTGAAATCTTTTACTTCAGCAGCAAAATTAGTTTTGAATTTAGAGGTATCAAATTTTGTAATGGCAGCTGCACCGCTTTTACCGGCTACAATGTTCTTCCAAAATTCGCTTACTGTATTCCCCAAGGGGGTTATAGCGCCTAAACCCGTTACTACTACTCTTTTCATATTTATCTGTTAATTATATAGCAGGCTTCCTGTTAAGGTTGCCACACCATTTCCTAATTTATGCTATTAAAAGCCAAAAATAACATTGTTTAACCATTAAAGCTCAATTTAAGTAGTAAACATTTTAAACATCACTGAAAATTAAGGCATTAGCTTTATCGGATACGCCGGCCCATATCCATAAAATAAACAGGGCCGGTATCCACCAGCCCCTGTTTATTCATTAACTACCTATTTTCGTTTTTTTATGGATAGTATTGTTTATTTCCCCTTAAATGCGTTTAAGCCGCTTTGCAGGTAAGCTGCATATTCCTTTGCATCGAATATAGCTCCCTGGGGTTTTACCAGTGGGTTCAGGTCATGACCCGCCAGTACATATAAGGGTTGTGCATTGGAGCCGTATTTTGTAGCCTGGAAATCCAGGTTCCAATAACCCAGGTCATCCGTATTGCGTTTCAGCACACTGGAATAATGGACCTTGTCTTTCTCCATTTTGATGTTGCGGTCGTCGGCATACAGCTGGATCAGTACATATTCCTCTTTGATCAGTCTGCCCACCTCCTGGTCCACCCATACCAGGTCTTCCATTCTGCGGCAGTTTACACAGGTATGCCCTGTAAAATCAAGCAGTACAGGTTTGTTTACTTTTTTTGCATAGGCCAGTCCTTCTTCCAGTTCAAAGAAAGGATGGAAACCTACCGGGGCTTTTAAAGATCCGCTGTATTTGACATGGGCCGGAAAATCTGCAGCTACACTTCCTGAAGCTGAGGACTGGTTGCCGTTCAGGATAAAGTCCTGGGTATTCATTGGTGGGGCCAGTCCGCTCAGTACGCTTACCGGCGCGCCCCACAGCCCGGGCACCATGTACAGCGCAAAGGAAAAAGAAAGAATGGCCAGGAACAACCTGGGAACAGATATATAAGGTACCTCACTGTCGTGAGAGAACCTGATCTTCCCCAGTAAATAGATCCCCATCAGCACAAAGATCACGATCCACAGCACCAGGAAGATCTCCCGGTCAAACCATTCCCAGTGCCAGGCCAGGTCGGCCGATGACAAAAACTTTAAGGCCAGGGCCAGTTCCAGGAAACCCAGGCATACCTTTACGCTGTTCAGCCAGCCTCCGGATTTGGGCATACTGCTCAAAAAGCCGGGAAATATGGCCGATAAGGTAAAGGGAAGGGCCAGGGCCAGGGCAAAACCAAACATACCGACGGCCGGGCCCAGTAACTCTCCTTTGGAACTGGCATCTACCAGTAAGGTACCGATGATCGGACCGGTACAGGAGAAAGAGACCAGGGCCAGTGAAGCAGCCATAAAAAAGATGCCTGCCAGGCCTTTGCTGTTATCGGCCTTGTTGTCTATCTTATTGACGAAAGCACTGGGCAGGGTGATCTCGAAAGCCCCGAAAAAGGAGATGGCGAATACCACCAGCAAAATAAAGAACAGAAAGTTGAACAAACCGCTTGCACTCAATGCATTCAGGCCGGCCGATCCGAACAAAACAGTGATCAGCAGGCCAAAACCTACATAAATGACAATGATGGAAAGCCCATAGATCAGGGCCTGGCCAATGCCTTTGCCTTTACTGCCTGCCCTTTTGGTAAAATAACTGATGGTAAGGGGCACCATGGGAAAGATGCAGGGCATCAGAAAGGCCAGAAAACCACCTACCAGTCCGGCTATAAAGGTTCCCCAAAGGGTTTTGTCCGCTTCAGCTGCAGGGGCTTTATTGCCCGGTGCAGCCGCAATGCCGGCTACGCCAGCTGCCGGCACAACTGCAGCTTTGGCTGCAACCGTATCAGCCGGGCTGACAGTATCAGGGGCAATTTCGGTAAACTCCAGACCGGAAAGGCTCGTATCGGCTTCCTGGGCATGGACATAACTGCTGGTACCCAGCAAAATAAAAAGCCCGAGAATGAAGATCCGTAAGGTCATAAATATATGGTGATGGTTTAGTTTCATTTACGATTTTATTTTAGTCTGCAAATTGGCTGGTAGCCAGTAAACACAGTATCTGTAGATACATATAAAGCCTTAACCGGCTCTTCTTTCACAAGATCGGTACTTAAATACTTTTTGTTGCTGTCCGACAACAAGGTAACCACCACTGCATCGGCACCCATTTGTTCTTTTAATTTAATGGCACCGATCACATTTGCACCCGAAGAGATCCCTACTGCCAGGCCAAGTTCCTTAGCCAGCTTTTGTGCCATAATGATCGCATCGCCATCATGGGCCTGGACAACCTCATCCAGTTCATCCAGCTTCACTATAGCGGGGATAAATTCGTCAGAAATTCCTTGTATACGGTGGGTACCAACTTTATATCCTGTGGTTAAGGTCGGACTTTCAGCGGGTTCCAGTGGATGGATTTTGATAGCGGCATGATGTGATCGCAGCCCTTTTCCAACGCCCATTACCGTCCCCCCTGTTCCAACCCCTGCTACAAAAGCATCAGGTCTTAATCCCTTTAATTTCAATTGCTCCCAGATCTCCATACCCGTGGTTTTCTCATGGGCTTCTCCATTATACTGGTTTTCAAATTGTCTGGGCAGGAAAACCCTTCCGGCAGCAGCAAGGTCCTCACACATTTTAATGCTGCCCAAAAAACCACCTTCTTCCTTACTGATCAAAATTACTTCGGCACCCATGCTCCTGATGATATCAATACGCTCCTTGCTCAACCAGTTTGGCATAATGATCTTCACCGGATGGCCCAGGGCCCGGCCAATAGCCGCAAATGCTATTCCTGTATTGCCACTTGTAGCTTCAATAATGGTATCACCAGGTTTAATTGCACATGATCTGTAAGCTTCATACATAATGTTCAGCGCCATTCTGTCTTTCACACTTCCGGTAAGGTTATAATGTTCGCATTTTACATACACTTTTCCCGCTTTTCCTTTGTATGTATACTGGAGTTCAAGCATGGGCGTATTGCCCACCAGATGCCACAAGTGTTCAAATTTATCCGTAAGGTCTGCAGTTAAACAAGCCTGCGCTTTGGTTTCAGTCAACATTCTATCAATGAAATAATTTTCGGTAAAACTCCATAATACAAGTTATCATAACAACACTTACCAATATTTCCGAAAATTTTTCAGAAAAATTGACATAAATTAAATTTTATTTCAGTTCACAACCGGTTTTAATCGGGCTGACTGTTTTTTTTTTCATCCGGCAGACCTGGATTACGGTGCGGCTAAAATAAGGAGGGCCCTCAGTACTCAACTGAAAGGCCCTCCAATAGCGTTAAAAAAATATGATCAATACCCGGGGTTCTGAAGCATACCAGGGTTCTGGTCCAGGATTGCCTGAGGTATAGGTAAGCGGTTATTTTTTGCAGATGAGAATCCATATCTCGCCAGCTCATCGGCAGCAGTTCCCCACCTGGTCAGGTTGGCGAAGGCCACACCTTCTCTTCTCATTTCGGCAGTCCACAATGCCCTTAAATTGGCCTGACTAAAGGTTGGAGAGAAGGACGAACGCTGTGCCAGTGTTTGATACCTCGTCTGCGCATTAATGGTATTGCCCAGTGCCATACTGGCCTCGGCCGACATCAGGTAAACTTCTGTGAGCCTCAGGTAAGGTAAAACTGACCGGTTAAAAAAGTAGCTCTTCACGTTCACATCGATATTGGCCGAATTGTCCCAGATCAGTTCTGCATTTCCTGCATTAAATTGTGCTCCGGCAGCTGCCAGCATATATTGGCCACTGTTCAGCACATAATTGGTCAGGTCGGCCACCTTTCCATATTCTTTTTCCAGCAAGGCTGCCTTTGCCTGCAACACTTTAACAGAAAGCCCGTTCAGGCTGGCCGCTCCGCTGGCACCAAGCGACAGGGAATCTGCTGCCGATGCCAGTTCGGCAGAAATAAAATTAACTACCGCAGCCCGGTTGGCATTCGTTAAACTACCCGCAGTCTGTGCCAAAGGAATGTTGCCAAAATAAGTCAGCAGCTGTAAATAAACATACACCCTTGTGGCCTTTAACTGGCTCATCTTTTCTGCACGTCTGCTCATCGCAAGCGGTGCTTTTTGCTGCAAAGTGTTCAATGCAGCAATATACGCATATCCCTGTTGCCAGATCTGGGTAACACCGGGATTGGTCGGCGTAAATGTAAAATTACCAAAAGCCTGATAGTTTGCTTTAAAAACCAGTGGTATGGAATCTATCGAAGCCTGATGGCTTAGCAGTCCGTCGGCAACCACCAGGTTTTTCTGCCAGCTGGCAATGTTGTTTTCCGCATTGCTCATGCCTGTCAGAAACTCCTGTTCCGTTAATAAAGGTTCTTGCTTATTGTTCAGTAAACCAATCGATACAGCTATTTTCTTTACCGTGCCATTTGCAGCTACAGCCTGCTCATAAGGCAAAGTTACCCTGTCACTGTTATTGATTATACCGTCCCCATTGGCATCCAGCCATTTAAAGTTACCCGGCTGTGCACCGGTCTGGGTTGCTGCCGCAGTAATTTCTGCCTGCGACTGGAATATGCCTGCAACAGCATAACCCGAATATAAACCAGCCTGCTTTGCAGAACGGTTGAAAATATTGCTTTTTGCACCAGAGGATGCCTTGATATAATAAGTTCCGGCTGTAATTGACTTAAACAATGCCTTGCCTGCAGCATCGCTTATGGCGGTGTATGCCGCTACGCTATCTGCATAATTTTGCTGTGTACGGTAAAGCGTAACGGTTGCACCGGCCAGTACTGCACCTGTAGGTTTTGCAGTGGTCCATAAAGTCCCGTCCCAAACCGTAACCTCAATAGAAGTGGATTGCAGCTGGTCGGTAACCGAAGTTGCCGTCAACACCGATTTTACCGTATACACCACTTCGTTATTGGTATTTAAAATCTCTTTGCCACCAATCTGTACCCCGTTGATCCAGATGGTATCCGCAGAGCGGCTTACCTTAAGCTGTTTACCGCTTAAACCTGTAAGCAGTTTACCATCTGTCAGGTCCGACAGCTTGAATACACCCTTTACAATATGGTCCCGCAATACGGAATCGGTCAGCACCAGTTGCGGTACAGTAGCTACATCCGCAATGGCATTCCCAGCCCTTGTACCGCTGGCATTGCCTGTCGACGACAGTTTACTTACCCGTCCCGGCGCAGCAGAGCTTTCGTTTAGCGGCGCAAAAACGGTAATCCCCTGGGCAGTTTCCTCTGCCCTAAGCTTCATGCTTTTAAGGGCATTGTTAAAGGTACTGATACTATCGGCCGCGGCCAGTTTTTCTGTGATGTTTTTAATGAGAACTTCCGGTTTACGTTCTTCCGTTTCGGGTTCAGGTGTTTTCTCCTTCTTGCATGCCATTAGGGAGATGACCAGTGTAAATGCAATAAGTAAATTCTTTTTCATGTTCATTTAGATTGTTAAGCGATTTAGCTTACAAAGCTACCGACGTCCTGTTAAGCAAAAAATACCTATTTATGGGTATTTTCTGACAGAAAAACTAGCCATGAACAATCAGGGGTATCAGTCCAGCACTGTTACTTTCAGGTTCCTGAAATGAATGGGGGCACCTTCCGATTCCAGACAGAGATAGCCCTTTCTTACAGTCGATTTACTGATCCCGTTCACAAATTTTCCATTTACCGATAACTTGATGGTGCCATCCACACAGACCACCTGGTACCTGTTCCATTCTCCCTTTCCCTTGCAGCGGTTCTCTACCGATTTGCTCCTTGTCCCTCTCGGCGTATCCGGTATCGTTTCTACCCCGCCTACTCCAAAAAGCTCTCCATGTACATAAGCAATGGGTTGTTGTACCCCCTCTTTGGCATTGATGTTTACCCAATCCAGTTCCAGCATCTGAACTTCAACACCACCGGGCAAACGGTTATTTTCACCGGGCTTGGCATCACTCCATACAAATACCCCCGAGTTTCCGCCTGCTTCCAGGTGTTTCCATTCCACCTCCAGTATAAAATTTTCGTATAATTTTTCCGAGCGCATGACCCCTATAGGCTTGCCCGAACAGACCAGCAGCTCTTTTTCCCTTTTCCAGGTTTCCTTATCTGTATTTACGTTTATCCAGTTAATGGCCTTAGCCTGTCCTTTTGCATCAGAGAGCAAGGTTTCCTGGCCAAACTGTAGGGGTTTATCCTGGCCATTTGCTGTAGATATACCTATAAAGGCCCATAAAAAAGCCATAACCATCCCCTTGAATATTTTCTTCATCAGCTTGTTCAATTTAGAGATTAAATGACTTTGCTAATTCCCGGCATGGCTACCGGCTGGTTATCCCATTTCAGGTCCCAGTTATAATCTTCTATTTTTGGTCCCAGCACCACACTGGAATTCAGGGCCTCATCATAACTGATGGTTTGTCCGCTATACGCAGCCATGCGCCCCCAAATGGACAATAAGGTGCTTTTTGCCATCCATTCCCCGTCATTGATCGGTTTTCCATTTCTGATGCCTGCAAAAAGCTCATCGTGCTGGATCTGGTACATGTTCTTTTTCGGACCATCGTACTTCCAGTTGTTTTTTCCGCTGATCTCGTACCGCATCCCTACATTTACAAAGGCACTCCCCTCTGTACCCAGTACATCCACTGTATTCCGGTTGGACGTGCCCTCCTGCTGGCGACAAAAATGAAAGCCCTTTGCACCGTTCGCATATTCAAACTCTACCGCAAAATGATCGTAAATATTTCCGTAAATCTCGTCAACACGCACTTGCCGTCCACCGGTACCCGTAGCCTTTAGCGGCATCTGATCGCCCATCACCCAGGACATCATATCCAGGCTATGCACCGCCTGCTCAACAATAAAATCACCCGAAAGCCAGTTCTGGTAATGCCAGTTCCTTAACTTATAGGTCAGGTCTGTCCAGCCAGGCTGGCGCGGATTGGACCAGTTGCCGGCCCCGTTCCTAAATGTTGAAACGGTTTTAATACTGCCCACATCCCCATTTAAAACCCTGCTGAACACCCCTCTGCTAGGCAGATCATAGCGGAAACAGAATCCCGAAACCAGGGAAAGGTTCTTTTCTGCCGCCGCTTTTGCTGCGGCCAGCACTTTGCGTATGCCCGGGGCATCAACGGCTACCGGCTTTTCACAAAATACATGCTTGCCGGCAGCAATGGCCGCTGTAAGCTGGTCAGGGCGGAATGCAGGTGGCGTAGTAAGCAGCACCACATCCACTCCCGAATCTATGACTTTCTGATAGGCATCAAAACCAATGAATTTTCTTTTTTTATCTACCCTGACCCGCTTGGCATCAAGGCTGATGAGCGCCTGATAAGCACCCTCCAGTCTGTCCTCAAAAACATCCCCCATAGCGGTAATGATCACATCCGGATCGGCATTCAGCGCCTGCATGGCCGCACCTGTGCCCCGGCCGCCACAACCAATCAGCCCAACTTTCAATGTTTTAGCGCTATTAAACAAGCCCGATGAAAAACCTGTTTGATAAGCCAGTGTACTTCCCAGCATTACGATACCCGACTTCTTTAAAAAGGACCTGCGGTCCGTAGCATTTAAATCTTTAGTTCCATTCATCATATTTAGGTTTCATTTGTTTCGTCAAAAGACCTTTGAAGAAGAGCAGCGCACACATCAACAAATCAACCGGTTAGCTGATCAATATCAAAAGGGAGTTTTTAAACATAATAAAAAAATACAACAACTCACAAATCCTTCATGGAAAAGACCGCATAAAATTTAAATAGGCAATCGATTGCTAAACTGAAATATTTGCTTATTTTCGTTTTATCAAATTATAAATACAATGCTGCTATTAGGTATTGATGTAGGCACATCATCTATAAAAGTTTCTGTTGTCGAAGCCAATTCGGGGCATACGCTTGCGAGCGCCAGCTACCCTGAATCGGAATCGGAGATCATTAGCCTGAAACACGGCTGGGCCGAGCAATCGCCCCGGCTGTGGTGGACCAATGTTCAAAAAGCCATTTCCTTATGTCATGCCCGGCGCGCTTACAACCCGGATGACATTTCCGCTATTGGAATTGCCTATCAGATGCATGGCCTGGTGGTGGTAGACAAGGATGGCGAATGCCTCAGGAACAGCATCATCTGGTGCGATAGCCGCGCTGTCGAGACGGGTAACCATGCCTTTAAACAGCTGGGTGAACAGTATGCCCTCCGGCACCTCCTCAATTCACCAGGCAATTTCACAGCTGCCAAACTGGCCTGGGTAAAAGCTAATGAACCCGAAATCTATTCCCGGATAGCCAAAGTAATGCTGCCCGGCGATTTCATTGCCCTACAGCTCACAGGGGAAGTCAGCACCAGCATCTCCGCCTTGTCGGAAGGTGTATTCTGGGACTTCAGGGAAAATCAGCTTTCTGAAGCCTTAATGAAGTTTTTCGACTTCGATAAGGCCCTGATTCCGGAAATAAAACCAGTATTTTCAGTACATGGCCAGCTTATGAAAGCCGTAGCAGCACAGCTTGGGCTAAAACCTGGGATACCTGTAGCTTACAAGGCTGGCGACCAGCCCAATAATGCCTTATCTTTAAATGTAACCCAACCCGGAGAGGTTGCCGCCACAGCAGGAACCTCCGGAGTAATTTACGGCGTAACGGAACAGCTTTTATACGATAAGGCATCAAGGGTAAATACTTTTGCCCATGTAAACCATAGCGCAGAACAACCCCGCCTTGGTGTGCTGTTATGCATTAACGGAACGGGTAGCATGAACCGCTGGGCCAGGGATAGCTTTGGTACCGGCATGAACTATACTGCCATTAACGAAACTGCACAAACCATATCACCGGGAAGTGAAGGCCTCCGCGTACTTCCCTTCGGCAATGGGGCAGAACGCATGCTGAACAATAAAATAGTAGGCGCCCATTTGCAGGGTATCGACCTCAACATCCACCGCAATGCGCACATTTTCCGTGCTGTTCAGGAGGGCATTGCCTTTGCTTTCCGTTACGGACTGGATATCTTAAAAGAAAATGGCATGAACCCTACAGTGATCAGGGCCGGAAAATCAAACCTCTTTTTAAGTGATGTTTTTACGCAAACATTTGTAAACATTACCGGGGTGCCCGTAGAGCTTTACGATAACGATGGTAGCTATGGCGCCGCCATAGGAGCCGGAATTGGTGCAGGCTACTTTAAGTCGGCCGCCGAGGCTTTTACCCATAAAAAACCATTGAAACTGGTAGAACCCGGCAAAGATCAGCTGGAAAATGAATACCTCGACTGGAAAAACCTGCTCGAAAAACAACTGTAATTAAAAAATCAATATAATACCTTATCAGATGACAAAACTTACTGCAGACAACGAATATTTCAAAGGGATCGGACAGATCAGCTTTGAAGGACAGGAAACAGACAACCCGCTGGCTTTCAGATGGTACAATCCTGAACAGGTGGTTGCCGGCAAAAAGATGAAAGAGCACCTGCGTTTTGCCGGTGCTTACTGGCATTCTTTCTGCGGAAATGGTACAGATCCCTTTGGCGGTCCGACACATATTTTTCCCTGGGACGCGAAAGCGGATGTACTGGATCGTGCAAAGGACAAAATGGATGCAGCCTTTGAATTTCTGACCAAAATGAACCTGCCCTATTACTGCTTTCATGATGTGGATGTGGTAGATTATGGCAACGACATCAAAGAAAATGAAAGACGGATGCAGATCATGACCGATTATGCAAAAGCCAAACAGGCAGAAACAGGTGTAAAATTGCTTTGGGGTACGGCTAATCTTTTCTCTCACCGCAGGTATATGAACGGAGCGGCTACCAATCCCGACTTTCATGTGCTGAGCCATGGCGCAGCACAGGTAAAAGCAGCCCTTGATGCCACCATAGCCCTTAATGGGGAAAATTATGTATTCTGGGGTGGCCGCGAAGGTTACATGAGCCTCCTGAACACCAATATGAAACGCGAACAGGAACATCTGGCAAAATTTCTGCATACAGCCAAAGATTATGCCCGTAAAAATGGTTTCAAAGGCACCTTCTTTATTGAGCCCAAACCTTGTGAACCCACCAAGCACCAGTACGATTACGATGCAGCAACCGTACTTGGCTTTCTCCGTCAGTACGACCTGCTGGGTGATTTTAAACTGAACCTGGAAGTTAACCATGCTACGCTGGCCGGACATACCTTCCAGCATGAGCTGCAGGTGGCTGCTGATGCCGGAATGCTGGGCTCTATTGATGCCAACCGCGGCGACGAACAAAATGGCTGGGATACAGACCAGTTTCCAAACAACATCAATGAGGTTACAGAATCCATGCTGATCATCCTGGAAGCAGGGGGCCTGCAAGGTGGGGGTATAAATTTCGATGCCAAGATCCGCAGGAATTCAACGGATCCGGCCGACCTTTTCCATGCACATATTGGTGGAATGGATATTTTCGCCCGGGCCCTGATTACCGCCGACCGCATCCTTCAGCATTCTGAATACAAAAAAATAAGGGCAGAAAGATATGCGTCTTACGACAGTGGAAAAGGCAAAGCCTTTGAAGAAGGGAGCTTAAGCCTGGAAGACCTGCGCGATTATGCAGTGGCACAGGGCGAACCGCAAACCATCAGCGGCAAACAGGAATTCCTGGAAAACCTGATCAACAGGTATATTTAAAGCATAAGGCCGGTAACAAAATTACCGGCCTTTTTTTTATCAGGCTTTTTTCCTGCCCTCAATATTGGGCAAAAACCCGGTAATGATACCAATCAGGGGCAAGAATGCACAGATATGAAATACGTAATTGATGCTGGTGCTATCGGCAAGCTTACCCAGTAAAGCAGACCCTATACCGCCCATACCAAAAGCAAAACCAAAGAACAATCCCGCAACCAGTCCCACCTTACCCGGTATCAGTTCCTGCGCATACACCAGAATAGCAGAGAATGCTGAGGCCAGGATCACACCTATCGGTACGATCAATACCCCGGTCCAGAATAAATTGGCATGGGGCAGCAACAAGGCAAAAGGTGCTGTACCTAAAATAGAAAACCAGATCACATATTTACGGCCGAACCTGTCGCCCACCGGACCACCGATCAGTGTACCGGCCGCAACGGAAAATAAAAATACAAACAGGTAAAGCTGCGAGGTTTGCACCGGTACATGAAACTTATCTATTAGATAGAAGGTAAAGTAGCTGGTCAGACTGGCCATGTAAAAGTATTTTGAAAAGATAAGGACCAGTAAAATGATCACGGCAAATACCACCCTTTTTCTGGAGAAATTATTGGTTACCACATTTACTTTTGCCCCCATTCTGGCCTTTAAATTGACCATATAGCCCTTATACCATTTGCCTACCCAGCTCAAAATCATAATGGCCAGTAAAGCAATGATAGAAAACCAGATCACACTGAACTGTCCGTAGGGCACAATGATCCAGGCTGCCAGCAAAGGTCCGATAGAACTTCCGGCATTGCCACCCAGCTGAAAGATGGACTGGGCCAGGCCTCTCCTTCCGCCTGAAGCAGCATGGGCCATACGAGATGCTTCCGGATGGAATATGGAAGAGCCCGTACCAATAAGTGCAACAGAAAGCAGCATGAAGTAAAATCCGTTGGACAAAGATAAAGTGATCAGGCCGACCAGCGTAAAACCCATTCCTATAGCCAGTGAATAAGGCTGTGGTTTTTTATCGGTATATAAGCCTACAAATGGCTGGAATAAAGAAGCGGCCATTTGGAACATCAGGGTAATTAAGCCAATCTGCGAAAAGCTCAGCTGATAGGTATTCTTTACAATAGGATAAATGGCAGGTATGAGCGACTGTATCGTATCATTTAGTAAATGGGAAAAACTAATGGCAAAAAGTATCGGAAATACGGTTTGCTGGGCAATTTGTTTAGGCTCAATGGCAGAGGCCGGATTTGTTGTTTTCATTATAATTGGTAATGGGTGATGTAAATTGTTTACTGGGATACGTGACCGATAATTTTTGCGGCAATTGTCCATGCCTTTTTGGCGTCGCCGGCAATGATACTTTTTAACAGCTGTTCGTGGATCACATACGTTTCCTCAAATGCCCGGGTATCTGGATAGATCTGAAGAAACCATTTTTTAAGGTGTACGGAAGTGGACTTGTAGAGATCGGCCAGGATCTCATTTTTTGAAGCCTCTGCTATGGCCATATGAAAGGCTACATCAGCATCTATGCAAGCTTCTTTTAAACCTTCGGCCGCTGCTTTTCTCCGGTTTTCCAGATGGCCCCTGATGGCTATGATATCAGCATCTGTCCGGTTTAGGGCAGCTTTTTCGGCAATTTTCATTTCCAACAGCTGCCGCACTTCGTCCAGATCCTGCACATTTGCACGCTTCAGCCTTTGTTCCATCGGCTCCTTACTGCAGGTAACCTGCTCTACAAAAGTACCTATACCCTGCTGTACGCGCAGTAAGCCCGAATTTGCCAGGATCTTTATCGCTTCCCTGATCGTAGACCTGCCTACTCCAAAATGCTTCATCAGCGCTGGTTCTATGGGTAGTTTTTCATCTACCTTATACCTGCCCAGTGTAATTTGTTCCTGAAGTCTGGCCGCAACTTCATCCGCCAGCGATTTCTTTTTGATATATTCAATTCCCATAATTCATCATATCATCAGATGA
This sequence comes from Pedobacter heparinus DSM 2366, assembly GCF_000023825.1. Classification (NCBI taxonomy): domain Bacteria; kingdom Pseudomonadati; phylum Bacteroidota; class Sphingobacteriia; order Sphingobacteriales; family Sphingobacteriaceae; genus Pedobacter; species Pedobacter heparinus. The sequence continues at coordinate 1,897,736 of NC_013061.1, read as the reverse complement.
ATTGCAAAGGTAAAGATTATATATTCATTTCCAAAAATCATTTTTTTTATGCCCTGCTTTTGATATCCTGTAAAAAAAAGCGAACTTGAGCGATTTAGAACAGACAGGATATGCAAAAAGTATATATGGGCGACGCAGGCCCGAAAGTTTCACCTGCGGTATACGGTTTTTACAGATGGGACGAGGTTAAAGAGGCCGATAGCGTTTTAAAAAAAGTGGTCAGCCTTTGCCTGGAACTGGGCATCAATACCTTTGAACATGGGGATCGCTATGGAAATTACAAATGCGAGGCACTTTTCGGCGATCTGATGAAGGAAGGGCTGTTTAAAAGGGATGAAGTAGTCCTGTTCACAAAATGTGGGTTAAGACTTCCCCATCCGCACAATCCGGAAATCAGGGTTAAGCATTATGACACTTCTGCTGCCCACATCACTAAAAGTGTGGAGTCTTCCTTAAGGAACCTGAGAACAGATTACATCGATATATTTTTGCTCGACAAACTGGATGCCATCTCCAACCTGGAAGAAACAGCCCTGACGCTGGAAAAACTGAAAGATTCCGGAAAGATCAAGAGCATCGGTGTTGCCAATTTTTCGGTATTCCAGCACCAGCTGCTGGCAGCTTACCTAACCAAACCCATTGTAACCAACCACATAGAACTGAACCTGCTCAGCACCCAGGCATTGGACAACGGGCAGCTCGACTATATCAAACAACGTTACATGAGGCCACTGGCATATGCCCCGCTTGCAGAAGGCCGTATAGCAGCCGGTACAGATGTACAGGCCCTTAAAGTACGGGCAAAACTGGAAGAGCTGAGTATAAAATATAAGGCCGATATCGAATCCCTTGCCGTAGCCTGGCTGGTAAAACTAGGGGCATTGCCCTTAATTGGCACTACCAATGTACAAAGGATCAAAAATGCGGCCAATGCTTTTTCCATAGAGCTGGATCATCAGGACTGGTACGAACTGTATAATGTATCGGTAGAAAATACAAAGTAGAAAACCAAAAGGCAGTACCCTTTTATGGGGTACTGCAATACCGTTTCATAACGTCAACAATCATTGGCTTCCTGTCGCCCAGTTCATAGCCCAGTTTTAGATCTGCACAGATCTTATCCTGGTCTTCCTTTGGCACAGGAACGTTATCCTTGGCCGCCATTACCGTTACCTCTTTTGTTTTGCTTAAGGTTTTGCTGTCCTTAAACTCATATTTCCTTAACCTGGCAAAAGCCCTCGAACTTAAGGCCTGCATATATAAGGGCTCCAGTTCAATTGCCTTATCAAAATCAGCAATGGCACTGTCAAAATCAAAAAGGTTAAACTTCGCATTGCCCCTGTAAAAATATACATCGGCATATTCGGCATTTAACAATACCGCTTCATCCATCTTTTTAATCAGGGTCTTATAATCGTTTTCTTTAATCAGCGTTTCAGCCTTGCCCAGTAATTCATAAAATCTTAGCACCTCTTTTGGCAGTTCTTTTTTACCCAGGCTACAATTGATCTCACTTTTTAATTTCCCTGTCGAATAAAATTCCTGCCATATTCCATCTTCTTCGCCATTCCGGTATTTCCCCCTGGCCTTAAGCTTCCCATTGATAAAATAATCCTCGGTTGGCCCATAACCAATATCTGCCTGATGGTTCATAAAATATCTTTTATTGCCATTCACATAATAAGCTGTAGTGGTGCCATTTAAAAGTCCATACAACATGGTGCCCTCGGCCTTTATATTGCCGTTCATATAATAGTCTATAAACTTCCCCGAATAAGGTTTAATCGCCCCCTTTACGTACATGGCCCCATCTTTCTTCTCCATCAGCGCTCTCCTGGGAAGTGCTTTTAAAGCTTCCGGTCGGGCAGCATAAGCTTTAGTGGTCAGCATAATGATCTTATCCGTAAAAAAATGGCCCATTGAATTGATTTTTTTCTCATCCGTAATCACTTCAGCATTGTAAATATCCGCTTCAGTGATCTGTTCTTCATCCTTTGGCTCTTTGATGATCGGTATGCTGTCTACAATATAAAGGATCCGTTCTCTTTTTTCCTGGGCAAGGGAAACCGAACAAAAGAACATCAGGAGAAACGCCGGTAAGATTTTATTTTGCATTTTCTGATTGTATAAATAATTAAAGTAAAGGTTTTAATCTGGCCCATACATTTTCTGCCAGTATTTTCTGCCCTTCGGCCGTCGGATGGATCCCATCTTCCTGGTTAAGCCGGGCCTGGCCACCCACTCCTTCCAGCAAAAAAGGAATATACGCCATATTGTTCTTTTGTGCCAGCTTGCTAAACAATGCTTTAAAATCAGCAGTATAGCTGGCCCCCATATTGGGCGGCATCTGCATACCGGCCATCACCATTTTTACCTTAGGGTACCTGGCCTTTACCTTATCAATTACAGCCTGCAGATTGGCCGATGTTTCTGCAACAGATAAGCCCCGCAGGCCATCATTTGCACCCAGTTCCAATACAAAAATATCAACCGGCTGCTTTAACAGCCAGTCTATCCTGCTTTTGCCTGCGGCTGATGTTTCGCCGCTCAGGCCTGCATTGATCACTTTATAAGGTAAATTTAACGAGTCTATCTTTTTTTGGATGATGGCCGGATACGCCTCTTCCGGATCAAGCCCGTAGCCTGCCGTTAAACTTGTACCAAAAAAAAGGATATGCTGTGTCTCAGGCCGGCCTGTACCAGCCTGCACTGTGCCATCAGTTTTGACATTTTCCTGTCCTCCGGCTGTATGCTGATTGTTCCCACAGGCAGTTATCATGCTCAGCAAAATGATAGCGCTCATAAAATTAGTCCGTAACATATCGTGATATATAAAATCTAAATTAACGAATACTTGTATATTTAACAGGTAATCCTTCGTTAAATTTAAAATATTATCCGCTATTCATGTCTGCCGAAAACATCCTTGAAGTTCAAAACGTAAGTAAAACCTATAAAAGTGCAGGTACTGCCCTTAGGGTACTCAGCAATATTGATTTTTCTATACCCCGGGGCAGCACGGTAGCCATTACCGGCCCTTCAGGCAGTGGAAAAACAACCTTACTTGGCCTTTGTGCGGGGCTCGACAGGGCAAGCGCCGGCAGCGTAATCTTAAACAAAGTGAAGCTGGACCAATTGAACGAAAACGAACTTGCCGCCATACGCAATAACCATGTAGGCTTCATTTTTCAGAATTTCCAGCTGATGCCCACCCTTACGGCACTCGAAAACGTAATGGTGCCCATGGAACTGAGAAGAGAGAAAAATGTGACGCAGCGGGCCATGGAGCTACTGGCCAAGGTAGGCCTGTCAGACCGTGCCCAACATTATCCCATACAGCTTTCCGGTGGTGAACAGCAACGTGTTTCCCTGGCCAGGGCTTTCTCCAATAAACCCGACATTTTGTTTGCCGATGAACCTACCGGAAATTTAGATGGAGAAACCAGTGAAAAAATACAACAGCTGCTGTTTGAACTGAACCGGGAAGCGGGTACTACCCTGATCATCGTAACGCACGACCTTGAACTGGCTGCCCATACCAGCCGGATCATTAAGCTAAAAGCCGGGACCATTCAATCTGATCTGTATGTCTGAACACCAACCAGGGCCCGGCAGAACGGTGGATATCCGCTGGTTGTTTAAAATGGCCTGGCGTGACAGCCGCCACAACAAATCGCGCTTATTTCTTTTTACCTCTTCTATTGTACTCGGTATAGCCGCACTGGTAGCCGTATATTCCTTCAGGGATAACCTGCAGCATGATATTGATGAGCAGGCGAAGACATTGACCGGGGCCGACCTGGTCATTGAGGGCCGGAGGGCCCCGGATAAAAAAACTGCAGCCCTCCTGCAGGGTCTGGGCAATGAAAGGGCCGCTGAAAGAAGCTTCCCGTCTATGGTGTATTTTGTAAAAAACCAAGGCAGCCGGCTGGTACAGATCAAGGCCCTGGAAGGCAATTATCCATTTTACGGTGAAATAGAGAGCAGTCCGGTCAGTGCTGCAAAAACGTTCAGGCAAGGTGGAAGAAAGGCACTGGTAGACAAGACCCTGCTGCTCCAGTTTAATGCCCGTACCGGCGATTCCATTAAGGTTGGCGAACTCAGCTTCCGCATCGAGGGGATATTGAACAAAGCCCCGGGCCAAACCGGCATCTCCTCTACAGTAGCACCAATTGTATACATCCCTTTAAAATACCTGCAGCAAACCGGCCTTACAGAAACCGGCAGCCGCATACAGTTTAAATATTATTACCGGTACAACAACCCCGATGCAGTAGAAAAAATAGTAAAACAGCTTCAGCCCATATTGGAAAAAGAGGGACTGGATACGGAAACCGTAGCTTCGAAAAAAGAAGATACCGGCAGATCTTTCAAAGACCTGAACAGGTTCCTGGCCCTTTCCGGTTTTGTTGCCCTGCTGCTGGGCTGCATAGGTGTAGGTAGCGCCGTTCATGTATACATCAAAGAAAAAATGGCTGCTGTAGCCACATTAAGGTGCCTGGGTTTAAAACCCGCTGAGGCTTTCCTCATCTACCTCATCCAGATCAAGGTCATCGGACTTATCGCTGCCCTGGCAGGTGCACTGCTCGGTACCCTGATCCAGTTCCTGCTGCCCGCCGTATTAAAAGATTTCATACCGGTAGAAATGACCGCCCAGCTCTCCTTCCCTGCCATTGGTCAGGGCATTTTATTGGGCGTCATCATTTCTGTACTTTTTGCACTGCCATCGCTGTTGGCTGTAAGACACATTTCACCTTTAAATGCACTGCGCTTATCTTTTGAAAAAAACGGCAACCGGCGCGATCTGCTGAATTGGGCAGTTTACCTGTTCATTTTGTTGTTTGTTATGGCTTTTACACGGCTGCAAATGAGCAGCTGGATACAGACCATTGCTTTTACCGCCGGTATACTCATTGCTTTTGTACTCCTTTTTGCCTTGTCTAAATTATTGATGTGGCTGGTACGTAAACTATTGCCACCACAAACGGGCTACCTTTGGCGCCAGGGTTTTGCCAACCTGTACCGCCCCAATAACCAGACCCTGATGCTCACCATATCCATAGGCCTGTCTGCCGCCTTCATCTGCACCCTGTTTTTTGTACAGGGCATCCTCATGAACCGCGTTCGCCTTTCTTCAGGTGAAAACCAGGCCAATATGGTACTGTTCGACATCCAGAACGACCAGCAGAAAGCCCTTGTGCAGCTGGTAAAATCACATCAGCTGCCCGTCATGAACCAGGTACCTATTGTTACGGTACGTATAGCAGAAATTAACGGCAAAACTGCCTCAGTACTGGCAGCGGCCGACAGTACGGATAACCCGGATTCAAAAAAGCAGGAACCTTCACAACGGGCCTTCAAAGGAGAACTGCGGGTAACCTTTCAGCATACGCTTACTGCTGCCGAAAAAATTGCAGCCGGTAAATGGAGCGGAACTGTACAAAAAGACAATATTGTATATGTATCTCTTGAAGAAAATTATGCCAGGCGCATACATGTCGGCATAGGCGATAAAATCCTCTTTAACGTACAGGGAATGCTCATTCCAACCGTTGTAGGCAGTTTAAGGGAAGTAAACTGGAGCAGGATGCAAACCAACTTCCGCGTGGTCTTTCCAAAAGGTGTACTGGAAGATGCCCCACAGTTCCATGTATTGATGACCCGCGTGCCTTCGGGAAAAACATCCGCAGCTTTTCAAAACGAGGTGCTCCGGCAATTTCCGAATGTCTCGGTCATAGACCTCGGGCTCGTACTGCAGGTACTGGATGAACTGTTGGGTAAAATAGGTTTTGTTATCCGCTTTATGGCCCTGTTCAGTATGGCCACCGGCTGGATCGTACTGCTCTCGGCCGTACTGACCAGCAAAGGGCAGCGCCTGCGCGAAAGTGTTTTGCTGAGGACACTCGGCGCCAGCAGAAAACAGATCCTCAGCATCACCGCCATTGAATATCTCTTTCTGGGTATTGTGGCCACTGGAGCAGGCATGATACTGGCATTGGCCGGCAGCTGGGCCCTCGCCAAATTCAGTTTCGCCACCAGCTTTACGCCATCCCTCTGGCCAGTTGCCGCTTTCTTTACCGGCATCACCCTGATGGTAGTCATTACTGGTGTATGGAGCAGCAGAAAAGTACTGAACCAATCGCCCCTGGAAGTGCTAAGAAAAGAAAACTGACAGCTTAAAATTACTGCTTCCATTCAATTTCTTCCGTAAATTGTTTACATTAGAATAGTCCTTACTCTATATTATGCGTTTAATTACCCTCCTTCTCCTTTTTTTAGCCTACCTGAATACCGAAGCACAACCTATCCGCCTCGATACCAATCTTATGAATAACAACATAGGTAAACAGGTAACCTATTTTGAAGATCAGAACGCAAACCTGACGCTGAACCAGGTGATGGCACTTGAAAAGGCCGGAAAATTTACACAGGGCCAGCAACAGATACTCAACCTGGGCAATAAAAAATCGGCATTTTGGGTAAAGATCGATTATTTAAGCATCGGATCCAGACACGATTACCTTATTGTTGATGTGCCAAACATCGAACACATAGATCTTTATATCCCTAAAGGTGCCGACTTTATACATAGAAAAACAGGAGCCCTAAGGCCTTCTGCACCCGGTGTTATAGCCACAAACAATTATATATTCAGTTTACCGCTGCTACCGGAAAATACAGCAGCATCAACCCTTTGGCTCAGGGTAAAAACAAACAATATCCTGCTGCTGCCCATTAAAATGGCCACATCAGAAAACTTCATGCCTGGAACATCCCTGAAAAATAACCTGCAAACCATATATATTGGTGTGCTCCTCACGCTGTTCCTCTTTAATATTTTTCTTTATTTTAGCATGAAAGACAGTACCTACCTGTATTACAGCCTCTACGTTTTTTCACTTGGCTTATATGTAGTGGGTTATTTAAGAGGCTACAGCTATTTATTTGGTGATAATTTTAAGCTGTTTATAAACCATTATCCGCATACTTTTCTCAGTATCTCTACCATCTCCTGCATCCTGTTTTCTAAAAAGTTCCTTAACCTGAAAGCCATATCACCACGTGCAATACAAATATGTAACGTTTTAACCGGCCTCGCCCTCATCATGTTCATCACCAGCATTGCCGGGTTTAAAAGTATATCGGCAACGCTTGCCCAATACATTACCATCAGTTTTTCTGTTATTTTATGGACCTTAGGCCTGATGGCCTATAAAAAAGGCCATACCCCGGCCAAATACTACATACTGGCCTGGACCTTTATTGCTGTAACCATTATTGCAACCGTATTGAGCATGGATGGGGTATTTGATTACCATGATTACAGCTTTGAATTTGTACCTGTAGGTTCGACCATTGAACTGCTGCTCCTGGCCTTTGCACTGGGCGACCGCTACCGTGTCATCATCAATAATGAAAGGAAGGCACGTGAAGAGAATTTCATATTGGTGCAAACACAAAACCAGCGTTTGGAAGAGCAGGTGGCCGACCGCACTTTAAAATTAAGCGAAAGCATTGTACAGCTCAAAGCCTCCAATGCTGTAAAAAACAAACTGTTCTCTATTATTGCGCACGACCTGAGAAGTCCTTTTAACAGTCTGGTCAGCATTTTCTCCTTAAAGGATATGGACCTGCTGAGCCTGGATGAACTTAAAATGCTGCTCAACGAAAACAAAAAAAGCATCGATACCATACACAATACACTCAACAATCTTTTATATTGGGCAAAAAGCCAGATGGACGGGGTAACTACCCAACCTTCGGCATTTGACCTGAGCATACTGGTAGAAGAGCTGGTATTGGTTTATGCCCCCTTAACACAACTCAAAGGGATCACTGTTGAACTGCAGCTTCCTGAAAAACTGATGGTATATGCCGATGAAAACCAGATACAGCTGGTATTGCGTAACCTGATCGACAATGCGATAAAGTTTACACCAGCAACGCAAAGCATCTATATTAAACTCACAAAGGCAACGGAGCATACAGAAATCTGCATCAGCAATAACATTCCCGATGGTCATGAACTGAATATAGAACACATCACAGATCCCAATGCTTTTGAAGCCACCTATGGTACTGGACAGGAAAAGGGGGTTGGCCTGGGCCTGCACCTATGCCGGGAATACATCAAAAGCAATGGGTCTGAACTAAAGGTGGACATTACAGGCCAACAGGTTTCCTTTAGCTTTCAATTGCCCAAGGCCAAAATATTAAACACTATTTAAACACAATCAGCGTTCATATCAGATATATGAAACTTAAACTCACCTTCTTTTTTTTAATCTGCTATACAAGCATACGGGCCCAGCCCTTTGTATTTCCTCAGCTTCCCGACCAGGGAAAATCAGTTGCCGCACTGGTTCCTAAAAACTGGAAAGTGATCGACAGCATCTCCGGCGACCTGAATAACGACAACATTCAAGACCTGGCCCTGGTACTGGAATTTTACAGGCCAGTTAAAGAAAACCGTGCTTATGGCGACAATGAAACAGAGCTGATTACAGAAGTACAAAAACCAAGGATACTGGCCATCTACTTTAAAAGATCTGCTGGTGGTGCATTCCGGCTGGTCACCCAAAACAACAACTTCATGCTAAGATCCGAAGAAGGAGGAGCCATGGGCGATCCCTTACGCCCCATGCTCATTGAGAAAAACCAACTTTTACTATCTTTCGAAGGTGGTGCAAACTGGCGTTGGAAATTAAATTATAGCTTTAAATACTTAGATAAAGACTGGCAATTGGTAAGGGCCAATAACCTTGCCTATCATTCCGGTTCCGGAGAAATGAATGACAAGCAATATGACTTTATAAATAAAACGCGAAAAGTGATCACCGGATCGATGGGTGACAGCCTTGTGAAAGACAACATTTTTGAACAGCCACTGACTATAAAAACCCTGCGCACATTTAACAGCTTTAAAAAACCCTGGACCTGGGAGATCGCTCCAGATGATTTTCTATAAAAAAACATCCTTGTATTGTTATCTCGAATAGTTAGGCGCTTCTTTAGTGATAGAAATATCATGCGGATGGCTTTCCCTCATTCCTGCAGCGGTAATGCGTACAAACTTGGCTTTTTGCAGATCTTCAATGGCAGCTGCACCGCAATAGTGCATTCCAGCCCTCAGGCCACCTACATATTGATAAATTACTTCTGCCAATGTTCCTTTATAAGGTACCCTGCCAACAATCCCTTCCGGTACCAATTTGGTCACCACATCGGTCTCGTCCTGAAAATAACGGTCTTTTGATCCTTGTGACATGGCCTCAACCGAACCCATACCACGGTATGATTTAAATTTACGTCCTTCATAGATGATGGTTTCACCTGGTGATTCTTCAACACCTGCAAACAATGAACCAGCCATGATTGCACTGGCACCAGCGGCAATGGCTTTCACAATGTCGCCGGTCTGCTTAATACCACCATCAGCAATAACCGGAATCCCTGTCCCGATCAAAGCCTGGGCACATTCAAAAACAGCATACAGTTGAGGCACACCCACACCTGCGATGATACGGGTAGTACAGATAGAACCCGGACCAATGCCCACTTTAACCGCATCGGCACCTGCAGCCGCCAATGCCAGCGCAGCATCTGCAGTAGCAATATTACCTGCAATGACCTGCAGATCGGGCCATCTTTCTTTAATGGCCTTTACCATATCAATGACACCTTTCGAGTGGCCATGGGCAGTATCAACCGTTACCACATCCACTCCTGCCTGTACCAGTGCCGCAACGCGGTCAATGTTATCAGCCGCCACACCTACCGCAGCGCCAACACGCAAACGGCCACGTTCATCCTTACAGGCTTTAGGGTAATTTTTATATTTCTGAATATCTTTAAAAGTAATCAGTCCGGCCAGGTGCCCCTGCGCATCAATAACCGGGAGTTTTTCAATTTTATAATCCTGTAAGATCTCTTCGGCCTGTAAAAGTGTAGTCCCTTCCGGTGCGGTGATCAGGTTTTCCCTGGTCATTACTTCCGAGACCTTACGCTGCATATCTTTCTGGAACCGCAGGTCCCTGTTGGTAATGATGCCCACCAGTTTATTATCTGCATCAATAACGGGGATACCACCGATCTTAAAATCTTTCATGATCTGGAAAGCATCGGCAACTCTGGCATTTGCACTCAGGGTAACAGGATCCTGGATCATACCGCTTTCCGAACGTTTTACCTTTCTTACTTCTTCTGCCTGGCGCTCAATGCTCATATTTTTATGCAACATGCCAATACCACCGGCCTGGGCAATGGCAATGGCCAGGCCCGCTTCAGTAACTGTATCCATTGCGGCAGAAACTATAGGAACATTAATACGTATTTTTTTGGTCAGGAAACTTCCGGTATCCACATCACGTGGCAGAACTTCAGAGTAGGCAGGTACTAATAATACGTCATCGTAAGTTAGTCCTTCAGCTATAAATTTATTGGGATCGAGTTGCATAGCAAATAATTTAAGAGTTACTATTTGCCGGGCAAAAATACGATTATTATTGCGAATACGCAATAGTTTTGCAAATAAAGACAGCATGGGGTAAAAGATTACAATCAGATTAATTATTGAAACAACCCTTGGTAGCTGTTGCCAGATATTTTAAGCAATTGTGTGCTATAACTGCTCTATATTTTATAAGAACCTTTTTAGGTCCTTATTAGGTCCTTGCTAGGACCTTGCTAGGTCGATTTGACCTAATATAGATTTAAAAACGTTCTATAAAAATTTAAGTATGGTTTAAAAACTATGGGTTCCAGGTAAAATACAGTTAAAAACCATAAACATGCATTTCTGGTTTCAACAAAAAGCTGTAAATTGAGCCGACACAAATTTGACCGGAAACATGAAACTGCTCCTTTCTTTTGCCATTCTATTCAGCTGTTTTATCAACAGCAATGCCCAGACCTTTAAATATGCCTTTGTAACTGATACCCATGTGGGTACAGCTACCGGCGAAGAAGACCTGAGAAGAACCGTAAATGACATCAATAAACAAACAGATCTTGACTTTATAGTGGTTACGGGCGATGTTACAGAAATGGGCACCAAATTAGAACTTAAACTGGCAAAATCTATTTTAAGCGAATTAAAAAAGCCTTATTACGTTATACCCGGTAATCATGATACGGGTTGGTCAGAATCGGGTGGTGTGGATTTCATCAGGGAATTTGGCGACGATAAGTTTACATTTGACCACAACGGTTATCGTTTTATTGCCTGCGCTTCGGGGCCCTATGTAAGGATGTCTGACGGCCATATCCCCAGGGATGCCGTAATCTGGCTGGATAAAGTGTTAAAAAATACTTCTGCTACCATGCCGGTTATTTTCATCAACCACTACCCTGTCGACAATAGTCTGGATAACTGGTACGAAGCAACCGACAGGATAAAAAAATACAATATACAGTATGCCATCTGCGGGCATGGCCATTCCAATCAGGCGCTTAATTTTGAAGGTGTACCCGGTACCATGGGGCGCTCCAATTTAAGGGCAAAAGATAGTCTTGGTGGTTATAACATTGTAACCATGCGCAAAGATTCTGTCCTGTTCGCCGTTAAAAAACCCGGTCTTATGCTTGAACATCCCTGGAGAAAAATTGCACTGGGCAAATTCAGCGCAAGCAGTACCGGAAAGATAGAAAGGCCCTCGTATGAAATCAATAAGACCTATCCGCAGGTCAAAAAAGTATGGAGCTACCATGCAGCAGCCAATGTGGTATTGACACCTGCAGCCAGCAATGAGCTGGTTATATTTGGCAACAGCATAGGCGAGATAGAGGCTTTATCAATTAAAGATGGCAGCAAAAAATGGGTTTATAAAACAAAAGGTGCCATTTATTCTTCGCCTGCCATAGCAGACAATTTGGTTGTCCTGGGTTCGGGCGATGGCAGCATTTATGCGCTGCAGCTCAATACAGGCAAACTGCTTTGGAAATTCGATACCAAAGCTGCCGTTCTGGGTTCTCCGGTGATTGATAAAGGCCTGGTTTATATTGGCGGGAGCGACAACCACTTCAGGGCAATTGAACTGAAAACGGGGAAAGAGCGCTGGGCCTTTAACCAGGTAGAGGGCACTATTGTAGGCAAACCTTTGTTGTATGAAGGTAAAGTGATCTTTGGTTCCTGGGGCCGTCACTTATATGCACTGGACCAACATACAGGCAACCTGTTGTGGAAATGGAACAATGGAAATGCCAACCGCATGTTCTCTCCGGCCATGTGCACACCGGTAGCCCATAAGGGCATTGTTTATTTTGCGGCACCCGACAGGGTACTTACTGCACTTGATGCAAACAGCGGAGCAACACTTTGGAGAAATAAAGAAGCTACTGTGAGAGAGTCTATCGGCCTGTCGGAAGATGGATCCCTGATTTTTGGCAAAACCATGAACGATGAGGTGGTGGCCTATAAAACACAGGCTACGGACCCGGGCATATTGTGGAGATTAAACATGGGCTTCGGTTATGAGCATGTACCTTCTATGCTGATCGCAAAAGATGGAGAAGTGTTTTTCGGTACACGAAATGGCGTGGTATATGCTTTTGATCCGCTGGAGCGCAAAACTATATGGGCACATAAAATAGACAACTCTATGATCAACACCGTAAATGTATTGCGTAAAAATGCGGTTTTGGTGGCTACTATGGACGGTGTGGTTAGTTTACTGAATATTAAGTAAATAAATTTTTTTCTTCTTGTGATATGTATTATAATTGTGAAAACAAATTATCGCTCTTATGCGCAAGAAAAATCTACTCGTATTATGCCTATTGCTACTGGTATCGTTCTCGTATGCCCAGGAAAATGTAGTCAGCAAATCAAAAACCTTCAAATATGGAAAAATAGAACCCGCCGAATTTGACAGTAAAGGAAGTGGTGCGGATTCGGCTGCAGCAGCCCTGATCTTGTTTGATGTAGGGAGAGGATATTTTGAGCTCAGCCCTAAGACCGGTGACTTTGCATTCGTTTTTGAAAGACATATCCGTTACAAGATCATCAATAAGAGCGGGTACGATTACGGAAACCTGGAACTGAGGTTTTACAAACAAAATTCTTCGGAAGAAAAGCTGGACTACATGGATGCGGCCACATATAACCTTGAAGGTGATAAAATTGTGATCAGCAAGATAAATAAAGATGCCAAATTCTCAGAAAAACAGGATAAAAATTTTACGCTTAAAAAGTTTGCCCTGCCCAATGTAAAAGAAGGATCTATTGTTGAATATAAATACAAAACAAAATCCGATTTTATCTTTAACCTGCAGCCCTGGTATTTTCAGAGAAGCATCCCTACCCTATATTCTGAGTACGAAGTCAATATTCCGGAATATTACAAATACAAGATAAGATCTGGCGGGTACCTGTTTTTAAACCCCAAACAGGAATATGTGAACGAAACTTTTAGTTCGAGCGCAGGAACACTGAATGCCTCATGCTTAAAACTGCATTATCAGGTTGAAAATGTGCCGGGTTTAAAGAAAGAGAATTTCATTACTACGATGGAAGATTATGTGAGCAAAGTAGGTTTTGAACTGAGCTCTGTAACAGTACCCGGACAGGTTTACAGGGAATTTACTTCTTCCTGGCCAAAAATTGTTACCGGACTTAAAACAGAAGAAAACTTCGGGGCTTTTATAAATAAAAAAAGTTACAGCAAAAGCATTTTAAAGGACATTGTAAAAACTGCAACACAGCCTGATACGGTATTACAGCTCATTTTTAACTATGTAAAAAATAACATTAAATGGGACGGTAATTACCGCTTGTATACTTCGGAAACCAGCCCAAAAAACATATTTGAGAAGAAAACCGGTAACTCGGCCGATATTAACCTTTGTCTGCTCACACTTTTAAATGAAGCAAACATTACAGCATCACCGGTTTTACTGAGTACAAGGGAAAATGGGGCACATCCTGGTTTTCCAATGATTACGGATTTTAACAATGTGATCGTTCAGGCCGAAATTGGCGATAAAATGATCCTTTTGGACGCCACAGATAAAGACCACGCCCTGAACATGATTGCCTATGAAAACCTAAACCATCAGGGCTTAAAAGTAAACCTGCCTGATGCCACTGCTGCATGGATATCACTGGACGAGGCCAATCTGAGCAAGACAAACATCAATTTAATGCTGACTCTGGACAAAGAAAACAAATTCAGTGGTAAACTGTATCTGTCGTCTACCCATTATGAGGCTTTAAACCGCAGGGGAAAATACCGTTCGGCGACAAATGAGACTGATTTTCTGAAAGATTATAAAACCGACAGACCGGGTCTTGGTATAAAAAACTATCAGATCCAGAACCTGGCCAACCTGGCCGAACCTTTGGTGGAAAGCATGGATGTAACCATTGAGGACAATGTGGAAGAAGCCGGAAACCTGGCCTATTTTGCCCCGCTATTGTTTGAAAGGACAAAGGAAAATCCCTTTAAACTGGAAGAAAGGATTTATCCGGTCGACTTTGCTTATCCTAAGGAAGAAAATTACCGCATCACAATCGATTTTCCAAAAGAATACCATTTGGATAAATCGCCCAAAAATGAAAAAGTAGTTTTACCGGATGATGCTGCTTCCTTTGTTTTCATGTTTGCTGCTGAAGAAAATAAGCTGATGATCACCAGCAAAATATCCTTGAAAAAAGCATTCTTCACGCCGGAAGAATACCACTACTTAAAAGAGCTTTTTAAGAATATTGTAAGAAAACAGGCAGAACAAATTGTATTTAAGAAAAGTTAATGATGAAACAACCTTTCCTTTTGATAGTTTCCTTGCTTGCCCTTTCGAGGGTAAATGCCCAGGAGATTTATGATGTCAGTAAAATTCCTGCTGAACTGCTGAAAAATGCTTCTGTTGTGATCAGAAATGAAGAGCAGGTTTATGAAGTGAAAAATCCGGGAACTGCGGTTTTAACTTACAAAACTGCCATAACCATATTGAATAAGAACGGGGAGTCGGCCTCTAACATGCACGAATTTTATGATAAATTTTCAGGTATTTCCAGTCTGAAAGCTACGTTGTATAACGACAAGGGAATCAAAATAAAGGATTACAAAAGTTCGGATTTTAAGGACAGAAGTGCGGTTTCTGATGGAACGCTGTACCAGGACGACAGGGTAAAATATCTCGATTTTATGTATACCGACTATCCCTATACCATAGCATACAGTTACACGGTAGATTATAGTGGTATCCGTTCGTACCCGACCTGGTACCCGGCAAGTAACTGGGGCTACGCGGTAGAGCAATCGAATTATATTTTCAGGATTCCTGAAACAATGACGTTTAAATACCTTAAAAGCAAAAATGTAAAGACCGACTCAATAAAAATAAAGGATAAGATCCAGTACCAATGGAGCTGTAAAAATGTGCCTGCCCTGGAATACGAACCGATGAGTATGGGTTTAAAGAATGTAATGCCTTGGGTTTCTGTTGCTCCAAACCAATTTGAATTTGACAATTCAAAAGCGAACATAGAAACCTGGGCCAGCCTGGGTTCCTGGCTCTTTAACCTGAGCAGCGGTATGCAGGTGCTTCCTGAAGGCGCAAAAACGAAAATACAGGGCCTGCTGAAAACAGCCAAAGACCCAAAAGAAAAAATCAGGATATTGTATAATTATTTGCAATCAAATACCAGATATGTGGGGGTGCAGCTGGGTATAGGGGGTTACAAACCCATTGCTGCCGAAAAAGTAGCTGCTGTAAATTACGGCGACTGCAAGGGCTTATCTAACTACATGAAGGCCATGCTGCAGGAGGCTGGGATCAAATCGGACCTGGTGATCCTTGGCAATGATATGCCTTCTATAAATAAACAATATGCCAGCATGAACCAGACCAACCACATGATCCTTTGTGTGCCGCTTGAAAAAGATACGGTATGGCTGGAGTGTACCAGTCAGCTGATGCCAGCCGGTTTTATAGGCAATTCCAATTCGAACAGGACCGTATTGCTGATCACTGAAAATGGGGGCAAACTGGTACAGACACCAGTGTACGATCCGGCCAGCAACTACCAGAAGCGCAGTACAAAAGTAAACCTGGATGAAGAAGGTTCGGCATTGGTGAGCATTGAAACCCAGTATGCGAATGCCCAGTACGAAGACAATGTGGCCATGCTGCTTATAGATCCCACAGCGCAGCGAAAAAGGATCATGAACTCACTGAGCATTCCAAACATGCAGATCGGGACCCTCAGTTATACACAACCGGATAAAAATGCAGCGGTATTGAATGAGCAGATAGGCTTAAAATGCACACAGCTGCTGACTAAGGGCGGGGATAAGTTATTTATGACCTTAAATTTGTTAAACAGGCAGGAAACAGCGGTAACAGCCCTGGAAGACCGCAAAACTTTTTTCAGTATCGATTACAGCTTTAATGATGAAGATGAGATCGTTTATACCATACCTAAAGGGTATAAGGTAGAGTTTATGCCTAAAGATGTGCTGATCGAATCGGAATTCGGAAGGTATACGGCAAAGGTAGTGGCGAAAGACAATACCCTGGTCTATACCCGTACAAAAACAATGACCAGCAAGGCTTATCCACCAGAAAAGTATAACGACTTTGTGGCCTTTCATAAAAAGATCTATCAGGCCGATAAACAAAAAGGTATCCTGGCTAAAATAGAATAGCCAGGATATTTTATTTTTTACCTACCACTACTTTAGTGAAGCTATCGGTATTGAGGTATTTACCTGCCAGTTCATTGAGATCTGCCGGCGTGATGGATTTTACGGTTGCTATATATTTTTCATAGTAACGGTAATCCAGACCTGAGAAATACACATTTTTAAACTTATCGGCATGGGAAAAAGCATTTTCAAGGCTGCCCAGCATAGCACCCAGCATGTAATTTCTTACCAGTTCCAGTTCATCTTCGCTAACCAGTTCTGTTTTAAGAATATTGATCTCTTTTTCAATTTCGGCTATTGCACTGTTGCATACGGCTACCCCTACTTCGGTGGCGATAAAGAAATAACCTGCATCTTTTAAAGAGGCCACGGCAGAACCAATCCCATAAGTATAGCCTTTATCTTCGCGGATATTGGCCATTAACCTGGAACCAAAATAGCCACCAAGCAGGCAATTTAATACCTGGAAACCGGCAAAATCGGGGTGGCTGCGCGTAATGGCCAGGCTCCCCATTCGGATGGCCGACTGTATGGCTTCAGGTTTTTCGATCAGGATATCGCCTTTGGCGCTATGGGTAAAACTGAATTTGTTGGTTGCTGAGGCGGCTTTATTGTCCCAATCCTTACCCATAATGCTGTTCAGGGTATCAAATTCCCTTTGTTCAAACTTACCGGCTACAAAGATGGTACAGTTCTGTGGTTTGTAAGCTGCTTTAAAATAGTTTAACAGCTCTTCTCTTTTTAGGGCATCATAATCTGCCGGTCCAATATTGGAACCATAAGGGCTATCGCCAAAAAGTGCATGGGCAAAATGTTTCCTGGCCAGGAAATCGTTCTTTTGAAGGTTTACCTGCAGGGATTGCTTCTGATTCTGGATAAAGATACCCAGCTCCTGTTCCGGAAAAATGCTTTCATTGAGGATAGACCTGACAATCGGCAATACGGAAGCCAGGTGTTTATTGAGGGTATACAGTTTCACACAGGTTTGATCGGCCCCGTATTCTGTCTGCAAAAAGGCACCATAATAATCGACCTTATCGGCTATTTCTTTAGCTGTAAGGTTGGCCGTACCATTGTTGACGAGGTGGCTTACCCCTATAGCCTGCAAAGGCTTTGAGGCATCCCAGTTTACATTTTCAAATATAAATTCAATACGCACCAGTTGCTGCTTACCTGCATTGATGGTAAAAACCGGTATACCGTTGTCCAGCTGCTGTTTTAAGGGTTCAATAAAATTAATTTCATCAACCTGTTTTGATTCCGGGGCTAGTGTACGGTTAAGCATCTTTGACAGTTAAATAGTATAAAGTTGAACATTGTGTTTTCACAAAGGTTTTTTTGGCAGCCTGCAGGATACGCTGGGGACTAACTGCCAGATATTTGTCGATCTCTGTATTCAGGCCGGCTGCATCACCGAGCAGCTCATAATAAGCGAGGTTCATGGCCTTATCCAGCAGGTTCATCTCGGCAAATACCATAATAGATTCTGACTTGTTTTTCACTTTAGTGATCTCTTCGTCGGTAACCGGTTCTTCGGTAAGTTTGTCCAGTTCCTTCCAGATGGCGTTTTCTGCAGTATCCATGCTGACCCCTTCAACCAGCTTACCTTCAATGACAAACAAACCCTCGTCTATGCTGCTGGTAATGTAAGCGTGGATATCGCTGAACAGCTGCTGCTCTTTGAGCAGGCTGTTGTATAACCTGGACGACTGCCCTTGTGAGAGCACGTCTGACATGAGGTCATATACCTGGTAGTCACGGTCTTTTCTGGCAGGCATTTTAAAGGCCATATAAATGGCATTTAAAGGTACATCGGCAGTAAGCCTTTCTTTTCTTTCTTCAGTCTGGGCGGGTTCTGCAGGCAGGTTTCTCAGGTATTTTTCTCCTGCCGGGATAGCAGCAAACCACTTTTCGGCCAGGGCTTTTACCGCTTCAGTTTTTACATTTCCACCTACAACCATAATGGCATTCTGGGGATTATAATGTTTTTTGAAAAATGCTTTCACATCTTCCATTTTAGCGTTTTCAATTTGCGCCAGGTCCTGCCCGATGGTTGCCCAGCGATAAGGGTGTGTAGTGTAGGCCAGCGGCCTCAATTTTAACCATACATCGCCATAGGGCTGGTTCAGGTAACGTTGTTTAAACTCCTCACAAACTACATTGCGCTGGGTTTCCAGACTTTTTTCAGAAAAAGCCAGGCTTAGCATGCGGTCGCTTTCCAGCCAGAAGGCCGTTTCCAGGTTTACAGCCGGCAGCGTAATGTAATAATTGGTGATGTCGTTGCTGGTGAAGGCATTGTTTTCGCCCCCTACACGCTGTAGGGGTTCATCGTAACTTGGTATATTCACCGAGCCCCCGAACATGAGGTGTTCAAACAAATGCGCAAAGCCTGTTCTGCCGGCTTCTTCGTCCCTGGCGCCTACATCATATAAAATGTTTAACACCGCCATGGGCGTTGTATCATCTTCATGTACCAGTACACGAAGGCCGTTGGCCAGTGTAAAACGGTTAAAATCTACCATAAATTGAAAAATAATTGCGGCAAAGATAGGAATTATGAGGTGGCGAATTGTGATAATAATGTGAAATAAAAAGAAAAGATCTTATGGCAATTTTAGTTAATTTTGTAACATGAATACTGCCGAATTATTACAAAGGGCTTTGCACTTCGACTTTCTAACCAAAGAAGAGGGTGTGTTTTTATATCATCATGCAGCAACAGCTGAACTGGCTTATGTGGCCAATGAATTGAGAAAAAAGCAGGTACCAAGTGGAAAAGTGACCTGGCAGATAGACAGGAACGTCAATACCACCAATGTATGTATTGCCAACTGTAAATTCTGTAATTTCTTCAGGCGCCCGGGCCACGAGGAAAGTTATATTACCGATATTGAAACCTATAAGCAAAAAATAGAAGAGACATTCAGGCTGGGCGGCGACCAGCTGCTCTTACAGGGTGGCCACCACCCTGAGCTGGGCCTGAAATTCTATGCAGACCTGTTTAAACAGCTGAAAGAATTGTATCCCGACCTGAAGCTGCATGCGCTTGGTCCGCCCGAAATTGCGCATGTAGCCAAGCTGGAAGGGCTTTCACATACTGAAGTTTTAACTGCCCTAAAAGCAGCTGGCATGGATTCTTTGCCCGGGGCCGGTGCAGAAATTTTGAACGACAGGGTGAGAAGGCTGATCTCTAAAGGAAAATGCGGGGGTCAGGAATGGCTGGATGTCATGCGGGCAGCGCACCAGCTGCACATTACCACTTCGGCAACCATGATGTTTGGTCATGTAGAAACCATAGAAGAGCGTTTTGAGCACCTGGTATGGATCAGGGAGGTACAAAGTGAAAAACCGGCTGATGCCAAGGGTTTTCTGGCTTTTATTCCATGGCCTTTCCAGGATGATGGTACCTTGCTGAAACGTTTAAGGGGTATCAGCAACAATGTTTCGGGCGATGAATACATCAGGATGCTGGCTTTAAGCCGCATCATGCTGCCCAACATCAAAAATATACAGGCATCCTGGCTTACAGTGGGCAAAAATGTGGCAGAACTTTGTCTGCATGCCGGGGCAAATGATTTTGGTTCCATTATGATTGAAGAAAATGTGGTATCTGCTGCCGGTGCCCCGCATCGTTTTACAGCAAAAGGCATACAGGATGCGATCAGGGAAGCCGGATTTGAGCCACAGTTAAGGGGGCAGCAGTACAACTACCGCGACCTGCCCGATCACCTGGAAGAGCAGGTGATCAATTACTAAGTTTACAAAAAAAGGAAGAGGACTTTCGCCCTCTTCCCCATCTTAAAATAAACAAACCAATCTTATAATTTAAATCCTGTTCTCAGGAACAGGTTGGCAATGGCTACCACTTCAGTTTTGGTTAAGAATTCATCAAAACTTTCAACCGCAGCTGCTTTAGTTACCCCATTTGCAATACCGGTAATGGTGATGCCTGCCTGTACATCTGTATTTTCACGTACATAAACCGCATCAACTGCCGAAACACCGGTATCATTGGCGATACCACCCGGGCCTAAGCTGATCCATGGTTTTAAACCCGTTGCACCATTGGCAGCAAGCATCTGACGGATATGTGAAGCATGACGGGCCTCTACAGAATGGATCTGCAATGCAGTAGTCAGCACCGCATTCCCCTTCAATGCCGGAGCCTGTCCTTTATAGGCCCTTACCCCTGTATCTTCAAATCCCAATGCTACTTTTAAGAAAGTTACATAATCGTCATAAACCAGGGGAAAGGTTCCGCCCGCAGTAAAATCGGTCATGGCATAAGTAATTTCTGCCCGTGCAGCACTACCCAGCGCCCCTTTTAATAAATTAACATGCGCCAACTCATGATCGCGGATGGTAGTGATGGCCGTTTTAGGCGCTCCTGCCGGAATGGCCAGGTTTGGTGCTGCCACCAATGCATGGTTATAAAAGTGATATTCCAGGTATTCCAGTGCCAAAGCAAAGTTTAGCACATCTGTTACCGCAGCAGGCGTAGTTTGGCCATAGGCTTTCTGGAACATGGAGCCCATTGCCAAAGGCAAGGCAGCCAATGAGATTTTTTTACCCATATTGAAAAAATCTTTCATGGCGGCCCTTCTAGGGTTTATACGCTCATAGATCTCTCCGTCAACCTTTTCAATTTCTTCTAATATATTTACGATATTCATGATTTCTGGTTTTAAGGTTAAAGATTGATTACATTAATTTTAGTTTTGATATACTTGCCGGCAATACCCAACACTTTATCTGGTGTTAATGCACCATCCAGGCCACCTGCCGGGTTAGAATTCAGGGCAGTAAGGTCATTTAAGTCTGCAAAGCTCCCGTTGGAAATTAAATCCCTGACATAAGCGGCATGACGGGCCTCTACGGAAACGATCTGTCCGGCTAAAACCAGGTAAGTATCAGTTTTAATCCTTACCCCAGCACCGTTATAGGCTGCAACTCCCAGATCTTCAAAAGCCTTTGCTGCACCCAGCACACTTGCACGGTCAGTAAAGTTTATACTTGAAAAATCGACCTCCAGGCTACCTATAGCAGCCGGGCCCAATGCTTTTTTAAAGAATTCCCTATGGGCAATTTCATGAAACTGGATGTCCTGGAAATAAGCTTTTTCTGTAGCGCTAAATGTAGACGGTGGATTGGAGGCCACCTGCACGTAAAATGCAGCTTCCAGTTGTTCTAAAGCATAAGCATAATTCAATACGCCAAAATCATCTTTAAAATCCAGTATAGTACCTGTCATTGGGTTTCCGCCACGGTCTTTTTTACAGCCTGCAGCGATTAAAGCAATTCCGGCAGCACCCGCGCCAGCATATTTCAAAAAGGAACGGCGTTGCAGGCTGGCTGTGAGTATACTGCTCTCCTCGAGAACCATATCCAGCTTTTCTTGTTCTAAATTTTTCATAGTAGTTTTAATTTTAAGGTTTTAGGTCATTTTAATGTAAATGGCTTTATCCCACTTACGAAAGAAAAAAGCGCTTGGTTTTCTTGACCTGCTTTATTTATTAAAAAAATAGGGATATGGCATTTTTTTAATAAATTCACCCATATTAACATTTGGAACCGTGCTGAATACAATTATTGTAGACGATGAAGAATTTGCCCGTTCTTCTCTGTATTTTCTATTACAGGAAAATTGTGGGGAGGTACATATTTCGGGTATAGCAAAATCTGTAGCTGAAGCCCGGAATTTGCTGACCCAGCATGCTGTAGACCTCATCTTCCTGGATATAGCCATGCCTGGTGAAAATGGCTTTGAACTCATTCCTTATGCCCAATCGAATAATGCGCACATCATTTTTACTACGGCTTACGACCAGTATGCACTTAAAGCCATTAAAGCCAATGCGCTTGACTATTTACTGAAGCCCATTGATATTGATGAACTGAAAATTGCGGTTGCTAAAGCAGTAAGGTTTATTGCACTAAATAAAAAAGAGAATAACCGCAATGAAAGCCTTCAGAGCCTGGCGGTTAATCTGGCTGAGCGAAACGAAATCCGAAAAATCAGTCTCCCGAATGGTCAGGGCTATTCGCTGGTGAACATTGATGACATTATCCACATCGCGGCAGACAGCAATTATTCTGTTTTTTATTTTGCCAACAAGGATAAAATTACCGTTTCCAAAGTTTTAAAGGAGTACGAAGAGATCCTGCCCGACCACCAGTTTGTAAGGATCCATAAATCGAGCATTGTTAATCTCAATTACCTGAAAGAATACAATTCAAAGAATGGTCTTGAAGTGATCCTTAAAAACGGGGAAAAAATAGCGGTATCGAGGAGGCGTGCCAGTGAATTTGTGGAAAAGGTTAAATTGTATACCAGTTTTGATCATGATAAATAAACGGCTAAACTTGACAGGAAAGTTTTTAACCCTTGTAATTCTGTTGTTGACAAACAGCTCCCGAACCTATGCTCAGATTACAAATTTACTGCAGGAAAAAATAAACAGTGGCCACAGGAATATTTCTGCAATAGTTAATTTTTCATTAAAAAAAAACTTTTGGGAAACAACTTTGGTTTTGGCGGGCATTTTTTTGCTGGCTGGCGTTATTTACAAGATAGCAGTGGTGGTTACTAAAATTCAGAAAAACAAGGAGCAGGAACAACTACTTTTAAAAAACAAGATATTAATGCTCGAACTACGCTCATTACAGATGATGATGAACCCTCATTTTGTTTTTAATGTAATGAATTCCATTCAGCATTACATCAACACAAAGGATAGCAATTCAGCAAATAAGATACTCACCGGCTTTGCAAAGCTAATCAGGATGAACCTGGAGATCTGTACAAAAAGCTTCATCAGTCTGTACGAGGAGCTCGAATACCTTGAGCTCTATCTTAGTCTGGAGAAAAAAAGACTCGGTGAAAAGTTTAAGTACCACATATACCTGCAAAACACAATTGATAAAGAAGAGACATTAATTCCTTCTATGATCCTTCAACCCTATATAGAAAATGCGATATGGCATGGCTTAATGCCCAAAGAAGATGGTGGCAAACTGGACATACGAATAGCTTTTAAAGGAGAAGATCACCTGGTGATTGAAATCATCGACGATGGCATTGGTATCGACAATTCTATGAAAAGTAAAAAAGGTCATCACATCAGCAAAGGCATGAGCCTTACGCGGGAACGCATTAACCTTTTAAATCAAGTTGAGCCAAATCCAATACGGATTGATGTTAAGCAAAACGGTATTTCGGGCACTTTTGTATCTATTCTCATCCCATTAAAAAGATAATTTACCGTTTACTCAATTATCCATACCACTTACTAAATTTAAATTAATCATTATAAAAACTAACATTAACTTGTTATATGTTTTTGTTACAAACAGAAGTTTGTAATAACGTTCTTATAGGATTGATCAAAGATATTTTTTACCTAACCTAAAACTATATCTCAATTCAGGTTTCATTTGTGTGTTAAAAAATGGTAAAGTTCATAGCTTTACCATTTTTTTTTACCCCTATTACAGCTGATTGACAAGGTTTTTTAAAAATGATCCATATATCGGATCAGCAACCTGGCATAGCTATTAAACCTTGTAAAAGGCAGTGTTTCATACCGGTCGTAAACATCATGATAAGCATCAATGCCCCCAAGTGTATAAAAAAAGAAACAAGGGACTGATTTTTCAAAAAACGGATAATGATCAGAACGATTCATAGGTCCCCTCACCAATACCTGAGGCAATAGCTCATTATCTTTATTCATCTTAACCAATGTATCAAACTCCCGTTTAAATTCTGTTCCATTGACCACCTGAACTCCTTCATCACCAGTTCCAGCCATATCTAAATTCAACAGAAATTTGATCTTACTTAAATCCAGTAGAGGGTTACTCACATAATGCTTAGAACCCAATAAACCAATTTCTTCTCCTGAAAAAGCTAAGAATACAACATTATATTTAGGCGCATTTGTAGCATAATACTTTGCTAAATACATCAACATAGCTGTCCCACTAGCATTGTCATTTGCTCCTGGAAAATATACTTTTTTACCCATCGCACCAATATGATCATAATGAGCAGTAACAACAATCGTAGAATCAGAAGAACTTGTCCCTTTGATAAAGCCGCATACATTTTGGGTCCGGTATTGCGGAATTAATTTAGGGGCAATTTTAACATGAGCAACATTTTTAACTTTTGGATCCAACCATAAAGACCGCGTATTGATACTTGCCTTTTCATTTTGATAAGTTAATGATCTCCATTTCAATTTTTGCTGCGAATTTAAAATAAGTCCTTTATGAAATCCTGCTTTTTTCAATTGATCTGTAACCTCTTTTAGCTGCGGGGCTTTCATATGCTTCAAAGCCAAATCTTCATCGATATATAAAAATTTATTTTCATAATTCGAATTGTTAAGTATGGCTTCAACAGCTTGTTTATCCGATGACTTCAATTCCAAGACTTCTATATCGAATGTTCCCTCTATCGCCGGGGATGCTGCATCTACTAAATAATTTATTGCCGGATGATATTCCTTACCATTGATGCTTACTTTTGGTTCGGTAGGAAATGTATTCGCCGATAAATTGTAATATTGAAAATAATCATCCCCGAGCGGTTGAATTTGATATTTCTTAAATTCTTTTCTTATAAAATTGGCAGCTTTACGATCACCATCAAAAACATATCCCCTTCCATGATATGGCTTAGACGTTAATTCCCTGACAACATAACGGGCGTACTCCTCTTGTGCTTGTGCTTGTAAAAAGCAAAAAAATATAACGCAATAAACTAGAATTCTAATTTTCATCTGATTTAATAATTGGTAATATAATTTGTGAAGGATATTCTTTGCTAAAATAAATTCGATGCTCCTGTTTCAAGAAATCATTATCATTAGCCTCATTAATATTTAAAAATTGCTGTGGATTGCGATCAACGAGTGGAAACCAGGTACTTTGAATCTGTACCATTATCTTATGGCCTTTTTTAAACACATGAGCTGCATCCTGCATATCAAAACGCAACTTTGTAACTGTATTTGGTTTTAGGGCTTTAGGTTTAGAAAAGCTATCCCTAAATTTTGCCCGCATTACTTCCCCTCGAACTAAAAGCTGATAGTCTGCCATCGCAGACTTACTGTTATAAGGGTGTAAGTCGATTAACTTAACGATAAAATCTGCATCTGTACCTGTTGTCGATATATAAAGTTCAGCTTGTAAATTGCCGCCAATTTTAACATCTTGTGTTAAAACGTCAGACTCATAGACTAATACATCCGGTCTTTTTGCTGCAAAATATTGGTCCTCAAACATATATTTATATCCTCTAAAAACAGTTTTTTCATTGGTATAGGGAACCGGTTTATTAGGATCACTTATATAAGCATCAAATGTAATTTGGCTACTATCCGGGCGATCAAATGACAGCTTGTTTCCCTGGTTGAGGTATAGGGATTGCGGCTTTACAGCTGCAGAGGGCCATTGCTGAAAAGAGGCCCACTGATTACTTCCCGTAAAAAATATCTTAGCTGCTGGTAGATTATCCGTTTGAGTACCTTTTAAATACTTTTTGAAAAACGGCAATTCCATATCTTCCCGAAACTGTTTCGCGGTGGCTTGACTAAAATTAACGTCGTTCAAGGAGTCTCCTAAGCCACGGGTCCAGGAACCATGAAACCAGGGGCCCATGACAAGATGTGTTGAACCAGAAGATTTCAACCTGGCTAAATGTGCGTAAGTTTTCAAAGGACCATAAAGGTCTTCCTGATCAAACCATCCGCCAACAACCAATACTGCTGGTGCAATTTTTTTTATATGCTTCAGGTAATTCCTTGCTTCCCAATAATCGTTATAATCAGGATTGTCCATCATCTCATTCCATAACACACTTTTATTGTGAAGATATTTCGCATTAAAATTCTTTAAAGCACCGGTTTTTAAGTAAAAATTATAAGAATCCATATGACCATAATCACTAAAGCCACCCGGATGCCTGGTGGATATGGAGTCTCTTAATTTACCAAAGGAAGACAGGAATGAAAAACTACCCATCAGCATCAAAGCACCATTATGATGCCTGTCATCACCTAAAAACCAATCTGTTACGGGTGCTTGTGGAGATACAGCCTTTAAATTTGGATGACTGTTTATTAAGGCTAGAGAGGCATACATCCCTGGTGATGATATCCCCCAAATTCCAACCTTCTTATTTGATTTAATATTTTTTATCAGCCAGTCAATTGTATCATAAGTATCCGTAGACTCATCTGCCACTTTTTTCTTTTTAGAAGTATTTACAGGTCTGTTGGCAATAAAATCGCCTTCAGATTTATACTTCCCCCTTACATCCTGGTAAACAAATATAAAACCATCTCGTGCAAAGTCCATATTAGGACCAATTGGCACCTTCATATTTTGCACACCGTATGGCGCCAAACTATATGGTGTACGCATAAGCATTATCGGATAGGAATTTTCCTGATCTTTCGGCGCATAGATGGTCGTAAACAATTTCTTCCCATCACGCATCTTAATATACGTTTCTTCTTTTCTATAATTATTTTTAATGAATAAAGAATCTTCTTTGGATTGGGCTGAAAGCCCGATCCAAAAGAAGAGCAAACAAAATATGATTCGAATTGACAACATCATTAAAGAAATCTATTTACTAGAATCATTCACTATGATTTGTTTCTTGCTCCGTTTACCCTTTTCTTTAATATCCAATTTATCAAAGGTGTATCCATTAACGTGATCCAAAACCACCGAAGGGCGATAATCAGCATTCAAGGCAATTAACTTTACATTCTCGAAAGAAATATTCTTAGCATATTTAATGAAGAAACCCCATGCCGGAAGTTCTTTAAACTGCGAAAATTCAGGATAAGCATCCTTCATTTCAGGGATACCAGCCAAATCCTCTTTTGTAGTTCCTCTGAAAGCATAATTTGGATTTCCTCCACCTGGATATACGATTTCAACATTCTTCAATTTAATATTTTCAATAATCATATTTTTTAAACCCACTATACTCGAAGGAGAGATATTTCTGGGGTTATCTTCAATGGGGCCCTCATAAATATAACCACTATCAGGTTTATCTGCCGTAATTTGAGCATACAAATTTTGAATGGTTACATTTTTCATTCCTCCTATCCGCTGGTTATTCCACCTGGAGCCCATACGCAAGTAAATAGGATTTCCAGTATTATAAGCATACAAGCTATCTATTAAAATATCTTCGGCAACTCCTCCATCAGGACAAGCAATTGTAATTGCTGATCTAAACGTATTGTAAACCTTATTATTGATAATTTTCACATTTTTGTAACCACCCGCTGATACCGTTCCGAATTTGATCCCATTGGCACTTGAGCGGGCAACACAATTACGGATCTCTATATTTTCACATCGCTTTGTTCTATCATGTGATTTTAAACAGATGGCATCGTCCGCTGCATCGATAAAAGAATTTAACAATTTAAAGTCCTTACAATCCACAATATCAATACCGTCATTGTTCCAGAATTCGTTGCTTTTAACGGTAATGTTATTAATTAATACTTGTTGACATTGATCATATACCTGCACCCAGTCGGCTGCATTCCAAATGTTAATCCCATCAATATTTACCTGATTACATTCTCTAAAATAAATGGCTTTAGGACGACGATTGGTCGGACGGTCATTTTTAATGTCATCTACAATAAGTCCTTTATGAATTTGGTCAAGCAGGTCATAAGCTACCACCCGCCCCTGTCCTTCAATAACACCCTTACCTTTAATACCAATGTTATTTACCCCTTTAGCATATATTAAAGCCGGGTTGGGTACATCAATATTGTAGTCGTAAATATTTGTGGAACCCACGATAATCGCTCCTTCTTCTAAAAGGATAGTTACATTCGATTTGAGCTGAATGGTACCGGTCAGGTATCTGCCAACATAGAACCGCAGTGTTCCGCCCCCTTTTTCACTAATATAGTTTACTGCTTTTTGAATAGAGTTTGTATTCATCGTAGAGCCATTGGATTTTATTCCAAACAACGATGCGTTATAGATATTTTCAGAAAAAGCAGGAATTGAAAATAACAGGATTATAACGGTTAATATATGACGTATATTTTTCATTTTTTTTTATAAAGCAGGTTTTCCATTGGGTAAAATACATTTCTCTACTGACGAGAATTGATTGCTGTTATCCGATTCAATCCCCCTTCCGGAGGTCTCGATGAACAAGTTTTTTAACTTGATGGATTTTGAATTTATGAGTACAATTCCTTTACTGTCTTTTGCCACTTTACTGTTAATAATCTGACCTGAAAGCTCTAAATCATTAGTACCTACATACTTTTGCACAACCGCGGGCGAGTTGCTAAAGAAAATTCCGTCCACCTTTACCTGAGTACAATTTGTAAATGACAGCAATGACGGCATATACACCTCCTTGTTATCCGGTAAATATCCTTTTAAAATTAAGTCATTTAACTGGGTGAGATAAGGCCCTACCTGTCCCTGGATCACTCCCTTACCGATGATGCTGACATTTTCTGCTTTTTCAGCATTAATTAAAGCATATCCTGAACTATTTTTTAAATAATCATAGAAATTTGGACTGGCCAGCAATACTGCTCCCTCATGAAGTTCAATAGTAACATTCGATTTTAACTGTATTCCTCCGGTTAAATAACGTCCCACATAAAAATTTAACTTGCCTCCTCCCTTTTCTGCTATAAAGTTGATCGCATATTGAATGGACGATGTATTGTTGGTGACACCATCTGATACACATCCAAATAAAGATGCATTATATTCCAGTGCCTTTAATGGGCTCAGGAAGCAGAGGTGTATGAATAAAATGATGATAAGATTTTTCATGGTTATTGAATCTTGGTATTTTTAGAATTATAAAGGAAAATCTGTTTTTTATGCTCCGCTTTTGGCTCAACAACTTTAACATTAATGAATTTTGAATCCTCCACATCGTCTGTCACAATTGCAGGGCGATAATCGGTCTTTTTAGCTTTAAATACGACATTGTTAAAGGTGATATTCTTTGCATGTCTTAAATAAAAACCCCAGGCCGGGAGCTCTTTAAATTGCGAAAATTCAGGATAGGCAATCGGCATTTCCGGAATGCTGTCCAACTCCTTCGAGGTTAACCCTCGTTTTGCATAAAATGGATCTCCAGCTCCTGGATAAACAATCTCCACATTTTCAATGGTCACGTTCTCAATCTTATAGTTAGGTAAACCGACTATACTGGCTGGCGAAATATTTCGGGGAAGATCTTCTATAGGACCTTCGTAGTTATATCCGGCATCAGCTTTATTTAAGGGAACTTCGGCATATACATTTTTGATCACTACATTTTTCATATAAGGTTTTTTCCCTTTAGTCCAGCGATCGCCAATCCGTAAAAAAATTACATTTCCGGTATTGATTGATTTTACACCATCAACTACTATATTTTCAACAAATCCACCATCTACCGCAGCAAAAGTTATGGCAGATCTATACGTATCAAATATGGTCAGGTTCTTAACCGTTACATTCCTGAAACCTCCTCTTGAAGCTGTTCCAAATTTTAATCCGTTTGCACTCGATCTGGCCGTACAATTTTCAACCAATATATTTTCACACAGCGCATTTACATCATGTGATTTCAAACAAATCGCATCATCTGCAACATCAAAATAGGAATTACGAACGATGACATCTTTACAGTCGACAATATCGACACCGTCATTATTCCAATAAGATTTACTGTCTACAGTAATGTTGTCTACCAACAGGTTTTGACATTGATCATAGGTTTGGTTCCAGCTTGCCGGATCTTTTAACGTAATGTCTTTAATGACAATATTTTTGCATTCCCTAAAATAAATATTCTGCGGACGGTTCCCTTCCTGAATGCGATCATACTTTAGCGCATCTTTAAAAATACCACGATGCACATTACTAAGTGCATTTATTGCTGTCGTAAATCCCCGTCCATTAATCATTCCCGGGCCTGTAATACCAATATTTTCCTGTTTAATGGAAAAAATCAGCGACTGCCAGTTTACCGCCGGATCTTTGATATAATCAAATGGATTATTGGAGCCCAATATGCTTGCTCCACTTTCTAAGTGTAAGGTCACATTAGATTTGAGATAAATCGTTCCTGAGACATAGCTCCCTGCCGAAAAAACCAATCTGCCTCCGCCATGTGTAGAAATATAATCAATAGCAGCTTGAATTGATCTGCTATTTAGCGTCTTTCCGTCAGACTGGATACCAAAATCATGTGCGGGATAATCCTTAGCCATTAGATTAAGGCTAAGTAAGACACCTATGATTAACAATATATTTTTCATTTCAAATAATTTTAATTTTGTTGATAAATTTCGATAGGTCCTACAATTCCCATCGATTGTATTTCCTGCTCTCTCCCTTTCCTGTTTACCCAATATTGAGCGATTTCATTGTCTGTTAAAGTTTTCATATAATTGCCCATTGTTGTAACCAAATGAATTTCAATATCGTTTGTACCCGTTTGGACATATTTAGAGATATCAAAAAATCTCTTCCCGTACCATTTTATACCGACTTGTACCTTGTTGATATACAATTGTGTAATTCCATAAACTTTACCTAAATTAATAACTAAGTTTTTGGTATCCGTCAGTGTGATCTTTTTACGATAAATTGCGGTACCAGTGAAATTCACCAGCTCTTTATCATCCTTCATATCAATAACTTGTGGTAAATTAACATGCTTTACACTACCATCTAAGCTATTCCTCAATTCCAAATCCCAAACTTTGTCCAGATTTAGAGTAGACTTACCCGAACTGAGCAAGGGCTTCCACTTCTCCCCATTTTTGATTTGATCAAAAATAATTAACAGAGATTCAGTGGGTCCAAAGTTATATTCAAAAGTGGTATCATTGGTTAATGTCAATCTAAATCGCTCACCGGAATCAAGATCCCATACCCAGGCGTATTTTCCTTTGATCTTTTTGCGATCAAAGACAACCCTGGCCTGATAAGCATCATATCGATGTGCATTTTGAAAGAAAAACATTTCAGTTCCATCATCCCGCACAGAACGGATCTGCATAAAATATCTATTGGGTGTAGAAATATTTAAATAGGAAGGAAGCTGATGAGTTGCAATTAACGGCGTATACCACTCTAAAAATTTATTGTCTGCGGGCTTGTCCAGAAAAATAAATCGATCTGAAAACTGTTGTTTCAACCGGGCTACAGCGTCCTTGATGGTTGCATCTTTTTGTTCCCAATTCAGAAACCCAAGTCCTTTTGCCGGGTATTTCTCTATACAGATCACTTTGCCACCTGTCTTTACAAATTGTTCAATTTTTTGCATTGCCAATTCACTCAAACTTTCTACACCTGGAAGAAATAGCACCCCGAAAGATTTTTTACCATAAACAATTTTCCCTTTTATGATCTCACTTTGCGTCAATATCATATCTGTGATATAGTCTGCAGCACCACCATTTTTATTAATTGCCTCCCATAATAAAGAGGTATAAGGAACATTTAACTTTTCAGGGAATGGATCTGTCTGTACACCGTTATTGGCCCATAAATCATAATTAGCTGGTAAAATAGCGATATCAGTATAGTAGTCGCCATGTTGCAACTGTGATGACAATCTGGCCTTATAATCATTTAAGTACTTAAAATATGGCCACCAGTTATTCTTTTCACTATAATAAGAGCCATATTGTACCCATCCTGGAAATGCAACCTCTTTAGGCGAATAATTAAACCCATGCCAGACAGAATGTGTAATACCAGACATGATGCTTTGGTCTGATCCCAGTTTTAATAATTCCAGTGTTGCATTAAAAACCAAATAGGTATTGGTCATTTCTTCACAGCTAACAATGCGTTTCCCGGTTAAATGGGCTGCAGAAGAAACGTATTTATTGATCATCGTATAACCCCTGCCCCTCCGGTAATCCTCGTCCGACATCTCTTCACCAAGTTTATGTCTGAGGTAATTCGTAGTCCAGGACTCCCCTTCAGGGATATCATAGCCTAAACTTGTTTCGAGTGGAAAAAATCCACGCCCATAGGCCTGAGCCCTTGATTTGACCTTCAGCTCTTTACACCATTTCAGGTATACTTCTGTAAATCTTTCCCTTAGTAATAATGCTTTCGTATATTCAAAGTCGAACCTTACTTTTTTCAATATCACATTTAGGTCCTGAGATTTTTCTGCGCCATAATCCTCATCGACTACTGCTCCTAAACGACCCACTTTAAATAGGATAAAAGGCAAATAAGGCATGAGATCATACCCGCATCGTTTTTTGAATTCTGCAGGAAAATCTTCACACCAATTGCAACCTTCCAACTCCATACTATCCGTAAATAGTGCCCTTAAATAATTAGACAGCGGACCTATCCGATCTTGCATGGTGGAAGACATTCTATTTAAATAACTTTCAACAGCTTGTTTATTTAAGTGATTTAAAATGGAGCCAGAAGCTCCTGGTGCACCATTGATCACCTTGGCGAATGACTTAAATTTTACTAATGCATAGATGCAATGCTTTCCTTCGGGTACATCAATTTTTATGATATCATTATTAATTTGATTCGAAAAATCAATTGTTGTTGCAATTGCTGCTATTGGATCTTGAGATAGCTTTAAGTCCATTAATATTGGTGATCGCAATGGATTTTTATCAGTAACCTGAGGGTCAATGGCATTATATATGCTATACTTTGTTGTTTCGTAAACCATCGGTCCCTCAACCTTTTCAGCAAAAACCAATACTACTTCTGCCCGTTCTTCCTCTTTTAAATCTTCAGAGCCAAACGGCCAACCCGAACCAACGATCAAATCACAGGTCATGTCTTTGGATCTGGCTTCATTACAAGTGTCCTTAACCAGATCAATCCATTCGTCACTCAACCAACGTAGTGATTTGATGCCCATATCATCCGCTTTGTTAGGAAAAGATATTGGATTAATCTCCACCCCCCCTATTCCAGCATCTTTTAATAAAGTTAATTGTCTGAACAACTCCTTCTTTTGTATTTTGTTCCCATTCCACCACCACCGTACAAAGGGCCTGTAATTGGCAGGGGGATTTTTAAAGAGGGTATATAAATCCTGATCGGATTTTGAGAACGCTAAAGACTCAAATTGATTAAAAAAAACTAAGGATGAGGTGGCGATTGATGTATTTTGGATAAAAGTCCTTCTGTTCATAAATAATATAGGTTTTTTAGGTAAGGTTTAGCAGCTGAATAAGGTATTTTTTTATCCACAAATTTTGCTCCCACTGTTTTAAATAATCAGTATCGGTATGGCCCGTCGTAATTAAATACGGTGGAGGACCAAATTCTGTACTGATGGTAATATTTTCTACTCCGTTTATCTTTTTTAAATCCACCCACTGTTGCCAGATCTCCAGATGTATATCGACAATATCTTTATACAAAGGATTGGTTACATCAGGTATTTGTGCACCTTGTGTATAGCCCACACGGGAGTGGATATGTTCAACATGTGGTAGAATATTTAATAATTTGTCACGTTGATCTTCGAGATAACTCTCGGAAACACAAAACCAATGTGAAATGTCCAATGTAAACCTGAGGTCGGGATATTTTTTTAATACCTCAGGAATTTTATGTAAACCATAAGCCCATTTATTTCGATGTGTTTCCTGATAAATTTTTATTCCTGTCTCTGATTGCACTTTATCACATATGCTCAGGCATCTGTATACCTCATCTAATGAAAAATACTCCCGACCTGTTTGTGCACTGATAAATAAAGGTGGTAAGCTTTGCTGTCCCAATAAAGCCAATTCACTCAATTGCTTTTCTAAGCGTTGAAAATAATCAGCTTCAGACTCGGGCTCATCCTTTACAGTCATGACAATTGCATACTTTAAACCAGCATCCTTTAGCTGTGCTATGACTGTTTCATAATTGGCATCCCCTTCCCCATAAGGGTACCATTCAATTCCATAATATCCCTGTTCTTTAACTTCGGCTAAAAATTCATTCCAGTCAACATGTTCAGCACCCCAACGTGGATACAAAAAGTTAACATTTACCATGCTTTATGATAAATTAGGGGATTTTGTTCTTCATTATTAAGTAAGTCCCCTATTGCTAAAGTATCCAGATAGGCTTTAGGCAAAATATTCGCCTGCCCATTAAAAACGTTTCCATCAGGCATATAAGCACAGGTCATTGCCCTCCTAAAGCCATTGGTCATATTTGGTCCGGCACCGTGTATGGTCAACCCATTATGGAACGAACAACTACCTGCTTTTAAAGGAGCTGCTACAGAATTTATTTGTGCCAATTCAGGATAAAATTCGAATATACCATTCATGTTTTTCCCAATTCCCACATTTTCAAATTTAGTATGCTTAAATGATCCGGGGATAAAGTATAAGCAGCCATTTTCTAAAGTAGAATCATCAAGTGCTACCCATATCGACAGCGCCTGTCTATCTGAAAAAGACCAGAACGGTGTATCTAAATGCCAGGCAGTCGGATTGGCAAAAGGGCGTTTAAACAAAGCCTGATCATGCCATATACGAACACCATCTGCATTTGACAACGCACTGACCATTTCACCGATACGCCTGTCGAGCATTAATTCCTTTACCCCTTTATCGGTTTGCCAAAGATTCAGCAATTGATCAAATACTTTTCCAAAATAATCAGCATCCTTATTGATCCCATCATCTTCACCAACTTTTGCTTCTTTGCCAGGCATTTTTTGACCTGCTCTGTTTTCAACTGCACTAAAAACTGTCTTGCGCCAATGTTCCAATTCTTCTTCATCAAGAAAATTTTCGACAATTAAATAACCATTTTCTTTGTAGAAGCTAACTTGCGCGCTTGATAATTTATAATTCATAGTAAAATTCTTAAAAATGAGTAAAACTTTTCTGTGTTGCCAGCATCAATGCATGACAGGAGGTCAATGTCTGCAGCAGAAAATATTTCAATTGAAAAATTAAGCAGCGAACCATTAAGTTCACTGCTTAACTGGCTTAAATACTAATTTTGAACCGACTTGCCATTGTATAACATTTCATCAAGCGGTATTTGTAAAGTCATCTTAGCTACAGGATAAGTGCTTTTGTCCACATGATTAGTTGAACTTGTCCTGTCAACAGGGATATTCCAACGTTTATTATTATAAAATTCGCGTCCACCCTCTCCCCAAAGTTCAATCCGGGTTTGCAATTGTACCATTTGTAAAGCAGTCAGCCCAGCCATAGATGGATAAGTATCACAAGTTAAAGCTGTCTGTCCTTGTTTTGTCCTGGCGGCCAGCAATGTATTCAATGTTGCTTTTGCAGCACTTGGATCTGTTGATGCCTGTGCCTGCGCTTCTGCTTTCATTAACAACACTTCAGAAACCCGCATGTAATAACAGGTCATTGCTGTATTCACCAGTTTTTTATCAGTACCTCCACCTATACCATGCGTTGCCGCAAATTTAAGATTGATATAAGAAGGGATATTTCTAACGGCTCCACTGGTTGGATAAGCATAATTTCCCCAGGCACCTTCTACAAAGACACTTTTCCTGAAGTCGTTAGCACTTATCTTATCATACAACCTATTGTCAATTCGCTGGTAGCCTTCACCCAGACCACCATTTCCTTCTCCAAATGGATTCATCCAGCCCACATGAACATTTACAGCTTGCCCAACAGGGAATCCAAATATAACTTCAGGATTGACGTTAATATTTAGAAAACCATTTTGGTCAGGTCTGATTTCGGGAGCCACCTGTGTGCCAATATTTTTCCCTCCATATACAGATTCTGTCATCAACGTTGGATATTTGCTGAGCACTTCATTGGCTTTGGCAATCGCTGTTGGCCAATCACCTGTATGCAATGCTACTTTAGTTTGCAAAAAGCCAACTACCGCTAAATCGAAATCTGTAAGTACCCCGGTAGTATAGGTTATTCCTGCACTGGTAAACAATTGAAAGGCTCTGTTCAGGTCATTTTTGATAAAGGCATAAGTTTCCTCAGCAGTAGCCCTGGCTTTACTTTCCTGTATTGGCGAATAAAAATCATATAGCGGAACACCCAATTTACTTTTTCCGCCCTGCAAATAAGCATCCTGATAATTTTCCATTAAAAAATTATAAGCATAGGCTCTTAAGGTTAAAGCTCTGGCTTTGTACTCCTGTAACTTCACATTGCTACCAACCGTATTGTCATCTAAATAGTTAAGCAATGTATTAGCGGCTGTGATGAGGTTCCATGAATAACCCCAATAAGGTGAGTTTTTATCAACTCCCGATGAAATAAAATCTAAGAACCTATATTCATCACCTCCAAAAATTGTTAAAGGTCTATTGCCAAATACAATGTCATTGCTTTCCAGATTTCTCATCGCCATCAATCCCTGGACATTATTATATCGATCATCTGAACCAAAACCACCTGTAGTTCCAGAATTTATTAGTAAAGGCATATTATTAGCCAGACTTCCCAGAATCAACTGAATTGTAGCTGGATCACCTTTAGCCAATAGTGCCTGGATTTGTTCATCTGTTATGTTATTTGGAGGCGCAACATCCAATTTTTTGCTACATGAGCACATCATTGCGCAAACTGTTAATACTACGAATATCTTTTTCATATCTACTTTATAAAACATTAAAAATCAAGATTAAAACCACAAGTGAACGTTCTCATTGAAGGATATGAATAGGCTGCCACCTCAAAACCTCCTACCAGAGACATTCTAGGATCTATTCCTGAATGGGAAGACAACAACCATAAATTATCTCCGGAAGCGAAAATTCTCAATTTACTAATTTTAGTTCTTTTTAAAAGTTTCTCAGGAAGCGTATATCCAATTGTAATATTTTTCAGGTTTAAATAAGATGCGTTGAACAAAGCCATATCTGAATATAACCAACTTCCAAATGTGGCTCCGTTCCCATATGTATTACCATACATCACCATCGGAAATTTAGCGCCTGTATTTTCCGGTGTCCAGGTATTACCTATTAACTCTGCAGATCGTATAGCTCCCTCACTAACATACATATTGTTTCCATATTCTGTACTGAAAAACTTACCTCCCAATTGGTAGGCCAATGAAGTATAGAAATCAAAGTTCTTATACCTTAACGAAGTACTAAAACCGCCAATCCAATCAGGAACAGCACTGCCCATTTCATACCTGCTCGCTATAGAGTAATCTGTTGAATTGAAGCTTTCACCTACTTTATAAGTTGGATAAAGGCCTGCATCAGCCTCTTTTTGAGTCACTTGATGCCCAAACAAAGGCAAACCAGTAGCCTGGTCAACACCAGCATATTTGAACAGGTATAAATTGTAATAATCCTTATTTATTCCTCTTAAAAAAACCGTTTGGGTAACCGCACCAGTACCAGCGGCCGCCCAGCCATCCACACCTGAAGTCCAGTTTCCATTAAGTTCAGCTGATCCTACTCCTTTTGGAACATCTTTTAATATAGTTCTGTAATGTGTGCCATTTGTTGATACAGTCCAGTTCCAGTCATCATTCTTGATGATATCAACCGAAAGATCAATTTCAAAGCCCTTATTACTTAGTTTGGCAGAATTGGTCAAAATCGAAGTCTGACCTTTTGAAATCGGAATAGGCTGACTCCAGATTGCATTAGTTGTTAACCGGTTGTAATAGTCAAATGAACCTCTCAACCTACCAAACAAACTGAACTCAAGGCCGGTATCAAATGTGTTGATATTTTCCCATGTCAATTGATCATTAACATATCCGTTTTTTGAAAGGTTATAGCTTGCTGGTATACCAGTACCCGCTGTGGTTGATGCATAAACTGCAGAATAGCCCCAGGTTTGGTAACCGGAATAGTTAGCTACACCATTTTGATTTCCGATGATACCATAACTTGCACGAACCTTAAGGTCATTCAACCAATCTGAACTGCTCTTCATGAACTTTTCGCTGGATATTCTCCATCCTGCACCTACTGACCAAAAAGTTCCCCATCTATTTTCCGGTAATTTAAATTTAGACGATCCATCGCGGCGAATTGAACCTTGTAAAAAATACTTATTGTCATAGTTGTAGTTACCCCTTGCAAAATAACTTTCCATGTTACGGACATCCTGTGCTCCACCCGGATTAGAGAAAGTTCCTCCATCATATCTTCCAACAAAATTTGCATAGCTTATAAAGCCTGGAATCAGCTCATAAGAGGATCTGTAATTCAATCCTTCAGACTTGAATGAATCATACTCATGTCCAAGTAAGCCTTCAATAGTATGTAAGCCAATGGTTTTATTGTAATTCAACAATTGTTGGGCATTCAAGATAGCTACATTACTGAAAACTTTTCCAAAGGCACCAACACCTTGTGCCTGACCGGTCTCGTTATTCCAGAAACGCGTACGGACCTCATTAAATTTATCATAGGAGAAATTAGAAGTAAAGGTCAGATCACTATACAATTTAGCCTGAATATAAGTCCTGGTATTTAAATCGCCCGACTCTCTATTGTCCGTATCCGTATCCAATACAGTTAAAAGATTAGTATTGGACAATGCCGAAGTAGTTAAGCCCAATGGAGAATAGGTATCACCTGCCAGAACATGGACTTTTTTCTGGCCGTTCTCATAGATATAATTGCCGTCTTTATCTCTGGCATACAGCTGAATAAGTTGATTTTGGCCATTGATATACCTGAAAACATTTGACACTGCACTTCCTGGATTACGTCCGAATCGTGTAGCTGGCGATTGCGTATTGCGGACACCATACATTACATTGGTACCCATTTTTAACCAGTCAAAAACCTGCGCATTTACATTTGCTCTTCCATTATAGCGGGAAAAAGTTGAGCCCCTTATATAAGAAGGATCTTCCAAATATCCTCCAGAGAAGAAATAGTCAATTTTATCAGTTCCTCCAGAAACGGATAGATTATATTCCTGACGAAGTCTGTCTTCTAATACAAATTGATCATAGTTTTCATTGTACAATAATTTTGCGTTTGGATTTAACTTGCCATCAGGATTAACCAGATAAGCTCCCGACATCGTTTTACTGGAGTTAACACCTGATCCCGTTGTGGTATAGGTTGCCCCGGGAACATCATACAGCATCCAGTTACCTAGATTGTTCATTTGAAAATTAGTGGCTGAACCTGTATAATCAAATAAGTGAGCACTGGCAAATTGTGCGGCAGCATCATGGCTCATGTTCGGATTCTGAACATTCGTTGTGTAGTTTTTTGAAGTTCCGGAACCAGCAACTCCATATCTTACAGAGTTATAGATTGACAACCAGGCATATTCATAAATATCTTTTGGATTGTCCATCTTATCAAATTGATAAGGTCCAGCCTGATTAACGCCGAACTTACCCTCAAAAGAAATCCTGGGTGCTCCGTTTTTTCCTTTTTTAGTTGTTACCAAAACGACACCATTTGCACCTCTGGATCCATACAACGCTGTTGAAGCTGCGTCTTTAAGAATTGTTATACTTTCAATATCTTTAGGACTAATAGTGGCTAGTGGATTTGCATTCTGTGCAGGCACACCGTCAATAACAACCAATGCATCTGATGTACTTTGTGAAGCAGAACCCAAACCTCTAACTCTGATCCCCATATCAAGACCAGGCTGACCATCTACTGCCGAAACCTGTACTCCTGGAGCAGCGCCCTCTAATGCTCTACTCACGCTGGAATTCGATTGCACAGCAAGCACTTTGGAATCAATTGTTGAGATAGAACCCGTCAGATCTCTTTTTTTAGCAGTACCATACGCCACAACAACAACCTCATTTAAGCCGGTAGTTTGTTCCTGTAGCCGAATAGTCGGATCAAAGTTAGCATCTACTTTTACCCGCTGCTCAATAAATCCAATATAACTAAATGTTAAAGTGGAATTATTCGTACTCATAATCTCAAACTGCCCAAGCTTATCAGTTGAAGTTTTGTTTTTATTAGCCGATTCTGAAATAGATACTCCTAAAATTGGCAATCCTGTAACGGCATCTACAACTTTACCTTTTACACGCTTAGCTGTTTGACCGAATGTCTGTGTTGTCCATATTAACGATAATATAATCGCTAAAAAAGAAAATAAACTAGGTATTTTTTTTTTCATAAAATCTGGTATTATTTACGTTTAAAATTGATTCTTTTTGTTTTAATGCGGTCACTATCATTATAGGAACCATCATGCAGCATCCTTGATAGCATGAAACATCCTGCGATAAGTTTAACTACTTCCCATATTTGGCTATTATTTAATTATTAATTCTATTTATTTAAATATGTCATTTATTACCGAGAACACACTTACAACAGATATTTAAATTAATTGTAAATCTAAAAATATCTTTATACTCTTATTCAACTGTCATGTACTGTCCTGTCCTTCTATAAAGAAAACGATAACCAGTAGATAAACATCAGCGTCCAACTCTATATTTTTTACCGGACATTGCGGAAAAAAACATTGTTCTTTCCATTTAAAAAGATTTTTAGTAATTTTAACCTATCAAATAAAAATCTTAGGAATTATATTTTTTGTAATGAAAACTCCAAAAAAACCAATCAACAAAAGCCAAGCAGAAGATCCAGAAAACGATCTGGATGATTCGTATGAAGGAACAAGCAAAAAGAAATCATACGATGATGATGATGACGACCTCGATATGCCATTAGATGATCTGGACTCCTTTGATAGTTTTTCGGATGATGATGATGACGACTATTAACAATTAAAAAATAATGATGAATAAGCATCCTGGGAAGGATGCTTTTTATTTTAAATCCCTTCAGGCGAAATGCAAATAACGATAGTATCCGGAAAGCGTACCAGAAAAGATTTTTTAGACGCCGCGCGTTTAATATATAAAGACGATAAAAACTGGATCTGCCCGCTCGATCAAGATATAGAACAAATATTTGACACACATAAGAACCCTTTTTTCCAGCACGGAAAATGTGCCAGATGGATACTAAAAGACAATCAGGGAAATTGTATTGGTCGTGTTGCTGCCTTTATAAATGATAAAAAGGCCCATCAATATAAACAACCTACTGGCGGCATGGGTTTTTTTGAATGTATCAATGACAAAAATGCGGCTTTCTTACTTTTTGATACGGCAAAAACCTGGCTTCAGGAAAATGGGATGCAAGCAATGGACGGCCCAATTAATTTTGGAGAGAACGATTCCTTTTGGGGCCTGCTTGTCGAAGGTTTTACACCACCATCTTATGGAATGAACTATCATCATCCATATTATCACTCTTTTTTCACAGACTACGGCTTTAAAAAAGAATACGAGCAAATCACCAATCACCTGGCTGTAAGAAAGCCTTTTCCGGAACGTTTTACCAAAATAGCCAATTGGGTAGCTGCTAAACCTGGTTATACTTTTGAACATTTTTCAAAAAAAAACGCAGCAAGGTATGTGGGTGAACTGATGGAAATATACAATGATGCCTGGAAGGATTTTGAGAACTTTGTACCCATAAAAAGGGAAACACTGGAAGAAAGCTTTGAAAAAATGCAGACCATAATGGACGAAAAGCTAATTTGGTTTGCCTATGTAAATGGAGAGCCGGCCTCATTTGTGGTGATTATACCTGATGCGAACCAGATGATCAAAGGCTTTAACGGGAAACTGGGCCTAATAGAAAAGCTTAAATTTGTGTACAGGCGCTGGGTAGGTGTAAACCGCATGCGTGCCATAGTTATGGGCACCAAAACGGCTTATCAAAAGCACGGACTGGAATCGGCATTGTTTATTAAGCTAAAAGAGTATGTATTGCCTAAGAACCAGTATGATGAACTGGAATTGTCATGGGTGGGCGACTTTAATGATAAAATGCTGGCTATCCACCAAGCAACAGGTGCCACTTTTGGAAAGCGGCACCTGACTATGCGAAAGCTATTTTAAGGCTATTTTTCTCTTATTTCTTCATAAAGATCGATCACTTTCTTTTGAAGCTTAATGATCTCTTCTTCTCTTTGTGCAAGTTTTTCTTTTAAGCCATTAATTTCCTCAAAATTAAGCGACTGTGGGTTTTCACCTTCTTTGGATATAATGTCCATTGTTGAAACCTCAAAAAGATTAGCAATTTGTGCCAGTCTTGAAATGTTAATATCAGTAATACCAGTTTCGATTTTTGAGAACGCCGGGATTGAAATATTTAGACGCTTAGCCACTTCCCCCTGGCTCCAACCATTTTTCTGGCGCAATTGTCTAATGTTTTTTCCAATGATATTCATATTTTAAATTTAGGTGTGTAATCTTGTATTATATTCCTTATGCTTCTATATTCAACTCACG
This sequence comes from Pedobacter heparinus DSM 2366, assembly GCF_000023825.1. Classification (NCBI taxonomy): domain Bacteria; kingdom Pseudomonadati; phylum Bacteroidota; class Sphingobacteriia; order Sphingobacteriales; family Sphingobacteriaceae; genus Pedobacter; species Pedobacter heparinus. The sequence goes on along the minus strand of NC_013061.1, from coordinate 1,854,771 downwards.
TGCCAATTTAACGAGATCCAATCCCCCAAAATTTCCCGAACTCATCAAAAGTAAGTTCGTACGATAAAAATTTACGTTTAATAAACAATCCTGTAAAGCTTCAGGCTTATCAAAAAAATGTAATTTATTACTTTTAAATGCCGTTTGAACATCATTCTTGTTAAAAGGCTCCATTTTTTTGTGCTGAAAAGTTTTTTCATCAATGTATACAATTGCCGTGTCGGCAGCTTCCATTGTGTGGGCGTATTGCACTAAAAAGTCTTTATTCAGGCTGCTGAATGTATGTAACTCTATACACGCTGTTAATTTTCTGTCGGGAAACTGCGCCTTCACTGCCTCGATAGTAGCCTTTAATTTTGATGGAGAATGTGCAAAATCTTTATATACATTGGTCTTATTCCTGCTGACAAGCAGCTCCAGCCTTTTAGCAGCACCTGTAAAAGATTGAATTGCGGCATCAAACTGTTCATTGTTTACGTTCAGTTGCGCGCAAATTAATTTTGCTGCGTTAAGGTTCATTAAATTGTGGTCGCCAAATATCTTTAATGGTATTTCTTCAGGCATCAGATAAGTAATGCCGTCTTTTATCAGGTGTTCAGGAATTCCATAACCAATTTTTTCTACGTCAGCTGTAGCTTCATCAACTACTTTAACCAGGTCGTGATCTGCTTTGCAGTAAATTAATTTGCCCCCAGGTTGTATGGTATCAATAAACAGTTCAAATTGCTTTACATAATCAGCGTATGTTTTGAACACATTAATGTGGTCCCAGGCAATACCACTGATTACAGCTATGTTTGCTTTATAGAGGTGAAATTTGGGACGTCTGTCTATCGGCGAAGCCAGATACTCGTCGCCCTCAATTACTATTAAGGGAGCTTCAGCGGTTATTTTGACCATGGTCTCAAAACCTGCAAGCTGTGCGCCCACCAGGTAATCGAAATCCCCTTTATAGTAGTTCAGTACATGCAATATCATGGAAGTAATGGTTGTTTTACCATGGCTTCCACCGATTACTACTCTGAGTTTATTTTTGGTCTGCTCGTAAATATATTCGGGGTAAGAATATATTTTCAGGCCCATTTTCTGTGCTTTCAGCAGTTCAGGATTATCCGTTAGTGCGTGCATCCCTAAAATTACAGCATCCAGATTGGGCGTAATGTTGTCTTCATTCCAGCCCAGCTGTGCCGGTAAAATGCCGTATTTGGCCAGTCTGCCTGCCGATGGTTCAAAAATAACATCATCAGACCCTGTCACCTGATATCCTTTTTTGTGCAGGGCTATGGCCAGGTTGTGCATGGCACTACCACCAATAGCTATAAAATGTATGTGCATTGCTGTAATCTATTTAGTAAAATAAGCTGCCACCCAGTCGCCAATCTTTTTATGATCAACATATTTGATCCCAAAAGGTTCACAGGCAGCTTTTATCATATCCAGATCTGGTGATTCGTAAAATCCACTAAAGAAAATATTACCCTGTTTTTTTAAGATGGCAGCATAAGAAGGGATCTGATCGAGCAGAATATTGCGGTTGATATTGGCCAGGATAACATCAAAAGCTATTTCGGGGATAGCCTCTTTACTTCCACAAAGGGCCTCAATATTTCGGATGTTGTTTAATGCAGCATTTTCGATGGTACTCTGGTAACAAACTTCATCATTGTCTATAGCTACCAACCTGGCAGCCCCTTTTTTAGCTGCTAAAATAGCAAGTATTGCTGTACCACAGCCCATATCGAGCACTGTTTTATCCTCTACATCTGCATCCAGCAGGTACTGGATCATCATCGTTGTGGTTTGATGGTGTCCTGTACCAAAGGCCATTTTCGGATCAATGACAATTTCATATTTATATTGTGGCTGTGACTGATGAAAAGTTGCACGTACATAACACTGATCGGCTATGATAAGTGGTTCAAAATTCTTTTCCCACTCTTCATTCCAGTTTTTACCGGCAATTTCAGCAACCGTATAAGTGTACTGAAATTGCCCTTCGTACTGTTCCAGCAGACTTTTCAACTGATCTTCATCGTAAGTACCGGCCGCTGCAAATGCTATAAACCCATTGGCTGTATCTTCAAAAGTATTGAAACCGATATCAGCCAGATCAGCAATCAAAAGGTCCTGCTGATATTCTTCAATAGCTGTAAAGCTGAAAGTTACCTGTATGTATTGCATCTAAGAATTGAAAACTTTAACGATATCCACAAAATCTCTTGATTTTAGTGAAGCTCCGCCTATCAAACCACCATCAATGTCTTTCTGGGCAAATAGCTCGGCCGCGTTTTTAGGATTACAGCTGCCACCATATAATATAGTGGTCAGTTCTGCAACCTGGGCATTGTATTTGGCTGCAATTTCTTTTCTGATGAAGGCATGTACTTCCTGGGCCTGATCTGAGGATGCGGTTAATCCCGTTCCTATTGCCCAAACCGGTTCATAAGCAATCACTATTTTAGAAAAATCTTCGGCACTTAATCCAAAAATACCTTTATCGAGTTGGGCTTTAAGTACCTCGAAATAACTGCCATTGTTTCTTTGCTCCAAGGTTTCTCCGATACAAAAAATAGGTGTCAATCCGTTTTCCAATACTTTTATTGTTTTCTGTGCCAGCAGTTCATCACTTTCGGCAAAGTACTCGCGTCTTTCTGAGTGCCCGATGATTACATATTCAACACCTACAGATTTGATCATTCCGGCGGAAATTTCGCCAGTATAGGCACCACTATCGTTTTGGTGACAGTTTTGCGCCCCAATTTTAACAACATCAGCACCCAATTTAGCCAGGCTGTTCAAATGAATATAGGGAGCACAAATGATGGCGATCTGATTACCTTTTTTTTCGTCCTTTACCATATTCACTATTTCTGAAAATAAAGATATGCCGGCAGCATAATCAAGGTTCATTTTCCAATTTCCTGCAACTATTTTTTTTCTCATCATTATATATTGTTATTTTTTAGGTTTTTAGTATTTATTTGAAAGCAGGGACAATTAAAAGTGCCTGTAGCTTTTGGTCATTTCAAAAACAGCAGATAAAATATCCTGCTCTGTCTGGTCAAACGAGATATCTCTACGTTCGTATACTTTCTCTGATGTTTCAAACATTTTATTCAGGCTATACACATCAAATCCATGTGCCCCACCCCAGGCGAAATCGGGAATAAAGTTTCTGGGAAAGCCGGAGCCAAAGATATTGGCACTCACACCGGCAACTGTTCCGGTATTAAACATCGTATTGATGCCGCATTTGGCATGATCGGCCATGATCAGTCCGCAAAATTGTAAACCGGTATTACGGAAACTTTCTGTTGCATACTCCCATAACCTAACCTCAGCATAGTTGTTCTTTAAGTTAGAATTGTTACTGTCGGCACCAATGTTACACCATTGCCCCAGTACAGCATTACCCAGGTAGCCTTCATGTCCTTTGGAAGAATAGCCCCAGATGATGGCATTGTTAATTTCGCCACCTACCCGACTATAGGGGCCTATGGTAGTTTGTCCGTAGATTTTAGCTCCCATTTTTACCTGCGAATTGTTGCAAAGTGCAAAAGATCCGCGAATGTGACAGCCTTCCCACACTTGCGAATTCTCTCCTATATAAATGGGCCCGTTCAGGCTGTTAAAAGTAGAACATTCGGCTTGTGCCCCCTCTTCTGCAAAAAATTCATCACCTAAAAAAACATTTGTACTGCTCAGTTTAGCTGAAGCCCGCCCCTGGGTCAGTAAAGCAAAGTCTTTTTTCAGTTCAGCATCATTATTCCTGAATATATCTTCGGGTAAAGAGATCCTGATAAATTTTCCCTGATATATTTTGATTTCCAACTGCGCGTCGATATCAGGTATAAAAGCTGTACCGGCATCAATTTTACAGGCAATTAAAATACCCTCTTTTTTTAAGGCCTCACCGGTTTGCAGTGCTGAGATCGCTTCCAGCAGTGCCTCATCAGGACAAATTGAGCCATTGATATAGAGCTGGACTCCATTAAGCGGAGGATATTTAACGGCCAGGTGTTCGGCGGTAATGAAGCCAGATGCTACATTCAGATGTTTCTTCCACTTTTCAGCAATCGTGAGGATTCCTACACGAAGATCTGCAACTGGTCTGGTAAAAGATAATGGACGCAGGGATAACCAGGCATTATCATCAAATAAATTGATCATCATAAGCTACAAAAATAAAAAAAGTCCCGAAGCAACAGCACCGGGACTTTAAATAATTTTCTATTTGTGTATAATTACTTCTTAGCGTAACGTGTTTTGAATTTATCGATACGACCAGCAGTATCTACCAATTTCATTTTACCAGTATAAAAAGGGTGAGAAGTGTGTGAAATCTCTAATTTATATAGAGGATACTCGTTGCCATCTTCCCATTTGATAGTTTCTTTAGTATCTACACAAGATTTTGTTAAAAAAGCATAGTCGTTTGACATGTCTTTAAATACTACAAATCTATAGCTTGAAGGATGCAGATCTTTTTTCATATGATTATATACTTATTTGTCGCTTATTTTTAAGGATGCAAATATCAGCATTTTATTTTTTAATCGCAAGTATGTGTGGAAAAATTATCTGCTATACTTTTTCCGGGTCTCGATCTTCTCCTTTTGCCTGCTGATGTAGGCATCGGCAATGACCTCGGCAGAGGGCAGGTCCGAGTTACTGATCAGCAGTGTTTTTAGCTTCTCTTCGTTCACATCAGCACGATAAAGGATATTCATCATTTTGGAAATGTTGTGGTCCAGCAGATAGGCAAAAGCTTCGATGAGGCGGGCGCGGAGCATAGTTTCAGTACCCAGCTCTTCTACTTCAAAGTCTTTAGCGATGATGAGGCTGAGTGAATTAAAATTTTCCATGGGTTAAGCTTTAATTTCCTGACACAGTTCTACAAGCACCCCATTTGTGCCTTTTGGATGCACAAAACAAACCAGCTTATTGTCGGCCCCTCTTTTTGGCTGTTCATTTAACAGTACAAATCCGGCTGCCTTTAACCTGTCCATCTCGACCACAATATCTTCCACATCAAATGCGATGTGGTGGATCCCCTCTCCCTTTCTTTCAAGGAATTTAGCAATGGGACTATCTGCAACAGTTGCACTGAGCAGTTCTATCTTATTCTGGCCGGTTTTAAAAAAGGCAGTATTTACCCCTTCTGAGGCTACCAGTTCCTTTTTATAGCAGGCCGCACCCAACAATTGTTCGTAAAGGCTACAGGAAATGTCCATATTTTTAACTGCAATGCCTATATGTTCGATTTTATTCATATCTACCCAAACGTTAAAAGAATGTAAAAATGCATGTTTTAACTATACCGTCATAGGTATTATTTATAATTGTTGGCAATCTTTTTTTGTATCTTTGTATATTAATAAGAACAAATATATATAATGGAACTTCCTATTTACTTAGATAATAACGCAACTACTCCTCTTGATCCGAGGGTATTGGAAGCAATGCTGCCCTATTTCACCAATAAATTTGGCAATGCTGCAAGCCGTAACCATGCATTTGGATGGGTTGCCGAAGAAGGTGTTGATTACGCACGTGAACAAGTTGCCAAACTGATTGGTTGCACTGAAAAAGAGATTATTTTCACTTCAGGAGCTACGGAGGCTGACAATCTGGGCATTAAAGGCGTATTTGAAATGTACCAGGAAAAGGGTAACCATATCATTACAGCTACTACAGAACATAAAGCTGTGTTGGATACTTGTAAACACCTGGAAAAACTGGGTGCGAAGGTTACCTATCTAAAAGTGAAAGAGGACGGATTAATTGACCTTCAGGAGCTTGAAGCTGCAATGACGGAGCAAACAATCCTGGTTACCATTATGTATGGAAACAATGAGATCGGTGTAATCCAGCCAATTAAAGAAATTTCTGCCATTGCCCATAAATTTGGCGCGTTGTTTATGACCGATGCTACACAGGCTGTAGGCAAAATCCCTGTAGATGTAAATGCTGACGGGATTGACCTGATGGCTTTTTCTGCTCATAAAATGTACGGACCTAAGGGTGTTGGGGTATTGTATGTACGCCGTAAAAATCCAAGGGTTAAAGTAACTGCACAAATGGACGGTGGCGGCCATGAGCGCGGCATGCGTTCCGGCACCTTAAATGTACCTGGCATTGTTGGTTTGGGTAAAGCCTGTGAACTGTGCCGTTTGGAAATGGATGAGGAAGCCAAACGTTTATCGGCCTTAAGGGACAAACTGGAAAATGCACTTACTGAGCTGGAAGAAAGTTATGTAAACGGAAATACGGAACACCGCTTACCTCATGTAGCCAACATCTCTTTTAAATATGTAGAAGGTGAAGGTTTAATGATGGCCATGAAAGATTTAGCTGTATCATCAGGCTCAGCCTGTACATCTGCTTCCCTGGAGCCTTCTTACGTATTAAAGAGCCTGGGCTTGTCTGACGATCTGGCACACTCTTCTATCCGTTATGGATTGGGCCGTTTTACGACTGAAGAAGAAGTGGATTATGCAATAGAAAATACTAAAAAAGCAGTAAACCACTTAAGGGACCTTTCTCCGCTTTGGGAAATGTTTAAAGATGGTGTGGATTTAAGTAAAATTGAGTGGGCAGAACATTAATTTTTAAAATCAAAAACAAGTAAAGATGGCATATTCAGAAAAAGTTATAGAACATTATACCAACCCCAGAAACGTTGGTACTTTAAATAAAGATAGTAAATCAGTTGGTACGGGCCTTGTTGGTGCACCTGAGTGTGGCGATGTGATGCGTTTACAGATTGAAGTGGATGAAAACAATGTAATTACAGATGCTAAATTCAAAACATTTGGCTGTGGTTCTGCGATCGCTTCTTCTTCTCTGGCGACTGAATGGTTAAAAGGTAAAAGCATTGATGAGGCTTTAACAATAGACAATATGGACATTGTTGAAGAGCTGGCTTTACCACCGGTAAAAATACATTGCTCGGTTTTGGCAGAAGATGCTATCAAATCGGCAATCAATGATTACCGTGTTAAAAATGGTATGGAGCCATTTGAACTGGCCAAATCTCATCATTAATCAATATTTGACCGATTTTAATCTGGTACATCTTTTGAGCTATACCATTGTGAAATCAAAATATTAATATAAAATGATCACAATCACTGAAAAAGCAAAAAGCAAAATCGACCAGTTAATGGAAGAGTCGCAGATGGATACGACCTATTTTTTGCGGGTATCTGTTAAAGGGGGAGGATGTTCAGGATTATCATACAACCTGGACTTTGACGATGAAGAGAAAGCAGGAGATCAGTTTTTTGAAGATAAGGGAATCAGGATAGCACTAGACATGAAGTCCTTCCTTTACCTGGCAGGGACTGAACTCGATTTTTCTGATGGTTTAAATGGGAAGGGTTTTAATTTCAATAACCCGAATGCAAGCCGCTCATGCGGTTGTGGCGAGAGTTTTTCTGTTTAAATACAATTGTTATATTTGCATAGGCCGGTACAGTTACATCTGTACCGGCCTATTTTTATAGATAACCAACATGTCATGGAACTATTTAACGAGCATTCTACCATACCCAATTTATTGCGTAATGTTGTCGCCAATATCCATAACCCGGAAGAGACCTTTCTGATCCACAAAAGGAATGGGGTTTGGGAAGAGGTATCTTATGGGCATACACTTAATTGTGCAGATGCCGTAGCTGCTTTTTTTATGGAGAAAGGCATTGTTAAAGGTGACAGGATGGGACTGATGATAGAAAACTCACCCGAATACGTATACTATGACCAGGGCATACAGCAAATTGGCGCCATCAATGTATCTATTTATCCTACCCTATCTGAGCAGGAAGTAGCATATATTGTGAACGATTCGGGCATGCGGGCCATTCTGATCGGCAACACCTTTCTATATAAAAAAATATTAAAGATAGCGGCCAACTGCCGCAACCTGGAATACATTGTCCCTGCTTTTACCGAATATCAGAAAGTTAGCATCCCTGAAGAGCTGAAGGTGCAGATCATTCCCTTTGATGAGGTTCTGGCTGAAACAGGAAAGCTAAAACCTGCCCGGCTGACGGAAATCGGCAGGATTCGTAACACCATACTACCAGCTGATATTTCATCGCTCATTTATACCTCGGGTACTACCGGTACGCCTAAGGGTGTTATGCTTTCACATAGTAATTTTGTAGAGAATGTAAAAGTATGTTTACAGCAAATCCCGGTGATAGACGAAACGGAAACATTCCTTTCTTTCCTGCCCCTTTCGCATGTTTTTGAACGGACCGCAACCTATCATGTTTGCTGTGCACAGGGTTGCAGGATCGCTTATGCACAGAGCCTGGAACTACTGGCCAAAAACATGGCTGAAATTAAGCCCACTGTAATGAGCTGTGTACCCAGGCTGTTGGAAAAAATCCACGACAAAGCCCTTAAGAGTGGCACTGCGGGCGGGGGATTAAAGTCTAAAATATTTCTTTGGGCACTGGAAGTTGGTCAGGATTACCGAAAGATCAAAGAAGCAGGTAAAACACCCGGAATGGTGATGCGTGCAAAAAAGACCCTTGCCGAAAAACTGGTATTCAGCAAGATCAAAGAAAAAACAGGGGGAAGGTTAAAATTCATGATCTCGGGTGGCGCTGCTTTACCAAAGAATGTGGGTGAATTTTTTGGAAACCTGGGTATTAAAATACTGGAAGGCTTTGGCCTGACCGAAACTTCGCCCGTAATGGCTGTTACTGAATACCACAGACAGGTTTATGGGACTGTAGGCCGGATTATACCTGGCATTGAGGTGGGCATACAGGATATAGAAACCAGACAAATGATCAGTATACAGACCCATGACACCTTTATGGAAGACTTTGAATGTGCTGAGGGAGAAATCATTGTAAGGGGCCATTGTGTGATGCAAGGTTATTTTAACAAACCTGCCGAAACTGCGGAGGTGATAGATAAGGACAACTGGTTCCATACGGGTGATATTGGCCGCTTTTACCGGGGTAACCTGCAAATCACCGATCGTCTTAAAAATATGATCGTAAATGCCTACGGTAAAAATGTTTATCCTACACCAGTAGAAAACATTTATCTGAAAAGCCTTAAAATAGACCAGATTTTTCTGATTGGCGATAAACGTGAATACCTTACTGCCATAGTGATCCCAAACAAGGAGAACCTGCAGGAAAACTTTAATCTGCCGGAATCTTTCTTTGAAAAACCAGAAATATTTATCGCTGAAAAGGAAATTACAGACTGGATTGGTCAGGACCTGAAGAAGCTGTCTAATGAACTGGCCAAATTTGAGCGCATCAAAAATTTTAAGGTAAAACGTAATCCTTTCAGCATTGAAGAAGGCGAAATTACGCCAACTTTAAAGGCTAAGCGGAGGGTTATTGAAGCAAAATATGCAGAAACCATCAATGAGATGTATGCGGAGGCTGTTGATACAGATTAAACCATACAAACTAATTGCATTTTTAATACCTATAGTCATAAAAGAACTAAGGTAAATCCCTATTTTTGCCTAATTATTAAATTAATACATCAATAAGCTATCCGGTTTAGCTGCCGGATACCAAAAATATATGAGTACAGGACTATCAGAATTAGAAGTATTGCGCCGTAATTCGCTAACACAATTACGTGAACTGGGTATCAATCCCTATCCTGCCGAAGCATTTGAGATCAATGCCCATGCAGCAGATATTTTAGCGAATTACGAACGGGATAAAACTGCTTATAAGAACATCAGCATGGCGGGCCGCATCATGAGCCGCAGAATTATGGGAAGTGCTTCTTTTGTGGAATTACAGGACTCAACCGGAAGAATACAGGTTTATCTGAAAAGAGATGACCTGTGTCCGGATGAAGACAAAACTTTATACAATACCGTATTTAAGAAATTGCTGGACCTTGGTGATTTTATTGGTATAAAAGGTTATGTTTTTACCACACAAACGGGTGAGATCTCTGTTCATGTAACAGCACTTACTTTGCTTTCCAAGTCTTTAAAACCATTGCCTATTGTTAAACGTGACGAGGAAGGAAATATTTATGATGGTTTTACTGATCCTGAAATGCGTTACAGGCAGCGTTATGTAGACCTTACGGTAAATCCGGGCTTTAAACAGATTTTTATCAACCGTTCCAAGGTGATCAATACCATGCGTGGATATTTTGATAATCAGGGCTGGATGGAAGTGGAAACACCTATTCTGCAACCCATTCATGGTGGTGCTGCAGCCCGTCCATTTGCTACACACCACAATACGCTGGATATGCCATTGTACCTGCGTATTGCCAATGAACTTTACCTGAAAAGACTGATTGTAGCAGGTTTTGACGGCGTTTATGAGTTTGGTAAAATGTTCAGAAACGAAGGGATGGACCGTACCCATAATCCTGAATTTACCTCTATGGAGATTTATGTAGCTTATAAAGACTACATCTGGATGATGGCCATGGTAGAAGAATGCCTGGAGAAAGTAGCTCTGGCGATCCATGGAAAACCTGTAGTAAAAGTTGGGGATTATGAGATCAACTTTGAAGGCCCATACGAAAAACTGACCATGTACGAGTCTATCCAGAAATATACAGGTATAGATGTTTCAGTTATGACAGAAGAAGAGATCAAAACGGTTTGCAAAAGCCTGGGCATAGAAATTGATAATTCTATGGGCAGGGGCAAGCTGATTGATGAACTGTTCAGCGAAAAAGTAGAGGCGAACCTGATCCAGCCGACTTACATTACCGATTATCCGTTGGAAATGACACCTCTGGCTAAAAAACACAGAAGCAAGGAAGGACTGGTAGAACGTTTTGAATTATTTGTGATGGGTAAAGAAATTGCCAATGCTTACTCTGAGCTGAATGACCCTATTGATCAGCGGGAACGCTTTGAAGACCAGTTAAAACTTGCTGCAAGAGGTGATGATGAGGCGATGGCGATGGACGATGATTTTATCCGTGCCCTGGAATATGGCATGCCACCTACATCGGGTCTGGGTATTGGTATAGATCGTCTGGTAATGCTGATGACCGATCAATCGACCATACAGGAAGTATTGTTTTTTCCGCAGATGAGGCCGGAAAAGAAAGTCAAAATAACAACTGATGAGGATTTTGTAAATGCCGGTGTACCTGCTGAATGGGTACAGGCAGTCCGCAAAATGGGCATCAACACCATAGAGGAATTAAAAGCAGCAAATCCAAATAAGGTTTTTAACGATCTGGGGGGTATGCGTAAAAAACTTAAATTGGAGCTGGCCATGCCTTCAAAAGAAGAGGTTACAGCCTGGTTTGCTTAACATAAAGGTAACAAAAGCTTAAAGGCCTGCTACAAAAATTGTGGCAGGCCTTTTTTATTTTTATACATATTTAAATGACAATGATTATGAACAGTTCAAGTCTGGAAATTACCGAAAAAGAATACTGTATAAAACTGAGCAAAGAAGCCTTTGACCTGACACTCATCCGTCAGCTCATCACCAGAATACAGTCGGAACAATTGTTCTTCAGCAAAAGCAAAGATTACTTGGAAGATGACATCATCAGCAGGACTTCATACGCAGAAGCACACGAAAATTTCGACAGGTTAAGCGAAAAATAAAAAAGCCACATTTTCATGTGGCTTTGGCTTATCTGTATCTTACCTGCTGTTGTTTATCCAGCATTCCCAGTTGGTCTTTCATTTGTTTGATCTGATCGGCCAGCAATTTGTTCTTATCTGCTTTCTTTGCTTCAGTCAGATACATTTGCGCTTCGCGTTTGTTCCGTTTGGCCATGGCTATTCCTGCAAGGCTCAATTTGGCCAGGGCAATATTATGATCCATGTGCATTCCTAAAGAAAGTGATTTTTTAAAATATTTTTCTGACTGCATAGGCGCCTTTCTTGATTCAATTAAACCTACCAACAGGTTATAATAACCATGTTGCACCCTGATCAGCTGTTTTTCATAATTGGTGATCTTTTTCAGGTAAACCTCTGCTTTGGCCATGTTGTCCTTTCTTAAGAACCATTGGGCCAATAACATATTCTCGTTAAAGAAATAGGTAACGATAATCAGTATACTTATAAAAAGGGCCAAAATCCCCCATCCCCAGAAACCAAAGACCATAAGGGTTATCGAACCTCCCAGCACTGCAAAACTTAAAATAAGACGAACTACATTTGGCATATTCTATTATATTTTTTTTGCAAATATCGTGTTTAAATACCAAAAATTAGATTTAATTTATAATTTCAACAAAAAAAGAATCGACAGTTCAATTCATGGCCAGCACAAAAAAAGTAAAGGCTGGTTTTGTATAAACCTCAAAAAACAGATGTCTGTAGCAATAGAAGAAAGCTGGTTAAAAGTACTTAAAGATGAGTTCGAAAAACCCTATATGAAATCGCTTAAAGCTTTTTTACTGGAAGAAAAACAAAAGGGATATAAGGTATACCCTAAGGGTGCTGATATATTTAATGCCCTTAACCACACCCCTTTTGATAAGGTAAAAGTAGTTATTCTGGGTCAAGATCCCTATCATGGGACCGGCCAGGCCCATGGTTTGTCTTTTTCTGTGCAGAAAGGGATTACCGTCCCCCCCTCCCTGAAAAATATTTATAAGGAACTGTCTGCCGATATTCCTGGTTTCAGCATTCCCAATCACGGTAACCTAACCCAATGGGCTGATGAAGGTGTTTTACTCTTAAACGCAACTTTAACTGTAAGGGCCCATGAAGCAGGTTCACACCAGGGAAAGGGCTGGGAAATTTTTACTGATAAGATCATCAGTGAGTTGTCTGAAAAAAGGACAGGCCTGGTTTTCCTTTTATGGGGCAGATATGCACAAAATAAAGCTGTATTGATTGATCAGAAAAAACATACCATCATTGCCGCAGCACACCCCTCGCCCTTCTCGGCCTATAACGGTTTTTTAGATAGCAAACCTTTTTCCAGGGCCAATGCTAAACTTATTGAACAGGGGCAAAGCCCCATTAACTGGCAAATCACTTAAGAAGAAAAAGGGTAAAAGACCCGATGCCTTTTACCCTTTTTCCGTTTAAAATCCTAGTCTTAATATTCCAAAGGAACAATGGGTTCTTTCTTGGTGGTAGACATGATCATCATCGTTTGAAAAGTTTTTACTACTGAGATTTTGCTGATCTTATCCATGATCAGGCGCTCATAAGCTTTAATATCATTGACATATACCTTTAAAAGAAAATCAGCCTGTCCCGTAACGTGGTGGCATTCTGTAATCTCTTTGATCTGGTTCACTTCATCCAGGAAAATCTGGATGGTATTGTTCTTATGAAAATCGAGCTGTACCTGTATAAAGGTTTTTATACCCAAACCCAGCTTTTCTTCATCAACCAGGGCATGGTAGCTTTTAATAAAACCAGATACTTCAAGCTTTCTTACACGTTCTAATGTAGGTGCAGGAGAAAGTCCGATCTCCTGAGACAATAGTAAATTTGTCATCCTTCCATTTTCCTGTAATAATTTAAGAATTTTAAAATCCGTTTTATCTAGTTCTGTCGCCATTATTTTTAAATTATGCCCAAATATAGAATAAGAATACATTACCCACCAAATTTTATTCTAAAAAAAAACAAATAATTTATAGTTTATTTCTTCTAATTTTTTTAGATTTGTCTAAATATTTAGTTAGGCAAACAAAAATGCAATCCTTTACCGAAGAGAACTACCTGAAAATCATATATCATCTGTCTCAAAACCACGATGGAACAGTACAGACCAATGCCATTGCAGAAAAAATGCAGACCAAAGCCGCGTCTGTTACGGACATGATCAAAAAACTGGCTGATAAAGAATTGGTAGACTATAAAAAGTACCAGGGTGTTAAGCTTACACCTACTGGCAAATCAGCTGCCATAAACATTGTCCGCAAGCACCGGTTATGGGAAGTTTTCCTGGTAGAGAAGCTAAATTTCAGGTGGGATGAAGTACATGATATTGCAGAAGAGCTGGAACACATCAATTCAGCAGAGCTTATTGAGCGCCTGGATGAATTTCTAGCCTTCCCAAAAAGCGATCCGCATGGTGATCCCATCCCGGATAAAAGCGGGAAGTTTGATGCAGTTGCATTTGTTAAACTAAATAAACTTAAACGGGGGGATGAAGGACTGATTATGGGCGTCAGCGAACATTCCTCGGCATTTTTAAAACACCTTGAAAAATCTGGTTTAACCCTGGGAAAAGCAGTTAAAATAACCGAGATCAATGATTTTGACGGCTCTATAGAACTGACACTGGAGCGAAAAAACCTCAGTGTAAGCCGGGAGGTGGCCAAACATATTCTCATCAAACTGTAACATGAAGAACCTTAAGCACACCGAACACAGAGATCCCCAATCCTTAAGTGAAGTACATCAAAGTGTAGATACCAGCAAACGCACTGGATGGAAGCGTATATTGTCTTTTATTGGCCCAGCCTACCTGGTTAGTGTGGGTTATATGGATCCGGGCAACTGGGCAACAGACCTTGCAGGCGGCAGTAAATTTGGTTACCAGCTTATCTGGGTGCTGCTCATGTCTAACCTTATTGCTTTATTGCTGCAATCGCTCAGTGCCCGTCTGGGTATTGTAAGAGGTCTTGATCTTGCCCAGGCTTCCAGAAATGCATATCCAAAATGGGTTAACATTCCTTTGTTTGGTTTAGCCCAAACAGCTATAGTAGCCTGCGACCTGGCCGAAATTATAGGGATGGCCATTGGCTTAAACCTATTATTTGGCCTGCCCCTCATCTGGGGCATCAGCATCACCATCTTCGATACCGTGCTGCTCCTCTTTCTCCTTAACAAGGGCATGCGAAAAATGGAAGCCTTCATTGTTTCTATGGTATTCATTGTTGGTGTTTCCTTTTTAATTGAAATGTTCATTGTAGAGCCTTCAATAATAGAAATAGCGAAAGGTTTTGAACCCTCTATACTAGGTGGGGAAGCTTTATATATTGCCATAGGTATTATTGGTGCCACTGTAATGCCTCATAACCTGTACCTGCACTCTTCGCTGGTACAGACCCGCAAATTCCAAAGAGATGAAAAGGGCATCCAAGAAGCCATAAAATTTAATTTCATAGATACTGCCGTAGCTTTAAACCTGGCATTTTTCGTCAACGCCGCTATCCTTATTCTTGCAGCTGCAGCTTTTTACAAAAACGGGCTGCATGAAGTGGCCGAAATACAGGATGCCTACAAACTGCTTCAAAATATATTTGGCAATGTGGCCCCTGCCCTTTTTGCTATTGCGCTGATTGCTGCCGGACAGAGCTCAACAGTAACCGGAACACTAGCCGGACAGATTGTGATGGAGGGGCATCTTAAACTCCGTATACAGCCCTGGTTACGTCGCTTAATTACACGTTTGCTGGCTATTATCCCTGCTTTTTTTACTATACTCTGGTATGGAGATGATGCATTGGGCGGCTTACTGATCCTGAGCCAGGTAGTATTGAGCCTGCAGCTCGGCTTCGCTGTAATCCCTTTAATTCACCTTACTTCTGATAAAAAAACAATGAAAGGCTTTGCCATAAAGTTATGGGTAAAAATACTGGCCTGGACCAGCTCGCTTATCATTGTAAGCTTAAATGTTAAACTCGTTATAGAAGAAATAAAAACATGGGGTGCAAGTGGCGAATGGTACATATATGTACTGGTAGTTCCTGCCAGCCTGTTAATTGGCCTGCTGTTGCTCTATGTTTTTATATATCCTATCCTGAGCCGCATCCGGCGGGAAAACAACAATGTTCCTCATGGCCACGCCCTTAACATTGAACCGGTAGAAAAGATTGATTACAGGCGGATAGGGATTACGGTTGATTTTTCTAAGAATGACCGCAACACCATTCGCCATGCGCTAATTCAGGGTGGTAAACAGGCCCAATATTACCTGATCCATGTAGTTGAAACTGCTGCAGCAAGGTATTACGGTGATACGGCACTCGATTATGAGACCCAGAGTGATACCGAAAACCTGCAAAAATACTGCAGTAACCTGGCCGAACTGGGCTATCAGGCCAGTCCGCATATAGGCTATGGCGGCACCGTAAAAGCCATCGTCAGGATCAGTAATGAAAACAAGCTTGAACTGCTGGTAATGGGGGCACACGGACATAAGGGATTAAAGGACCTCATATTGGGAACAACTGTCAATTCTGTTCGCCATAAAGTATCCATACCTGTGCTCATTGTAAGATAAAATTCGGATATTAGCAGGCCGTTATGAAGAACGATATCCAGATAAAGAACAAAAGAGCGTATTTTGATTACCACATTATTGATAAATATAATGCCGGGTTAGCCCTTTTGGGTACTGAAATAAAAGCCATCAGACAAGGTAAGGCCAATATGACCGATGCCTTCTGCATGTTCATTGGCAACATACTCTATGTACGTAACCTCCACATTTCAGAATATAGCCACAGCTCATTTCATCATCATGAAATTAAGCGCGACCGCGCCCTTCTGCTCCATAAAAAAGAACTGAAAAAGCTAAAGGTAAAAAGTGAGGAAAAAGGTTATACCATTGTTCCTTTACGGATATTTACCAACGAAAGGGGTTTTGCGAAAATAGAGATTGCGCTGGCACAGGGTAAAAAGGAATTTGACAAAAGGGATAGCATTAAGGACAGGGAGTCCAAACGGGAAATGGACCGTGCCATGAAAGTTTAAAACAACGAAATATAAGTTTACCAGGCCTGATCGCCTACCAATGGTACAAACCTGAAGGTATCGAGTTCTATCCTTTCGAAATCTGTTTCGTTTACCCTGATTACCGTTACCATTTTTTGCGAATGTTCATCCCCTACCGGAATTACCAGTATACCGCCTATCCTAAGCTGTTTTAGCAAAATTTCAGGTACAAAAGGTGCCCCAGCTGTTACTATGATCTTATCATAAGGTGCATGCGCTGCAATACCTTTAGAACCATCGCCAAAAAAGAAATGCGCATTGTATCCCATGCCAGGCAGTACCCTGATGGTGTGCCGGTATATGCTTTCCTGTCGTTCTATGGTATATACGTTGGCACCAAGTTCCATTAATATACAGGTCTGGTAGCCCGAGCCTGTTCCAATTTCCAGAACTTTATCACCTTTTTTTATGTGCAGCAGTTCGCTTTGGTAAGCGACGGTATATGGCTGTGAGATGGTCTGTCCATCACCAATCGGGAAAGCAATATCCTTGTACGCCTGGTTCCAAAAGGTTTCGTCGAAAAAGAAATGCCGGGGCACCTTGCCTATTGCTTTAAGCACTTTTTTATCTGCAATGCCCCTCGCTTCCAAATGCGCCACCAATCTTTTTCTCGCCCCCTGCTCTCTGTAATTGTCAACAAACTTATATGCCATTTCATTTCAAAAATAGCTTTTTGTAAGCTAATAATTCAATGTTTTTAACTTGAATCGGGTTAAAAAAGCCTAATAGGCACAGAATCAATCCCAATAAAATCTAGTAGGGATCCACGTCTACCTGGATGTTTACGGAACGGTATTCTTTTTCGGACTGAAAGTCGAGGATGGTATTTTTTAATACAGATTTAACTTTCTGGACAGAGGTATCTTTATCAGTTTTAATGATTACCTGCTTAATGTAGTAATTCCTGATCCGGGCCACCATAGGCTGCTCGGGCCCTAAAACCCTTGGCCCTAACTGCGCCCTTAGTATCGTTGCAAAACGCTGTGCAGCCATATTTAACAGGTCCTGATCTTTATGTTTGATATTGACAAAGATAAGCCTAGTAAATGGTGGATAATGAAACTGCAGACGCTCTGCCAGTTCGTCCTTGTACATTTCGAGATACTGGTTCTCCATCACCTGTCTGATGATGCGATGCGAATCGTCATAAGCCTGGATAATTACTTTTCCCTGCTTGTCTCTTCTTCCTGCCCTGCCTGCTACCTGTGCGAGCAGCTGGTAACTCCGTTCAAAGGCCCTGAAATCAGGATAATTCAGTAAAGTATCTGCATTGATTACCCCGATCAGGGTAACATTATCAAAATCAAGTCCTTTGGCCACCATTTGTGTACCAATAAGGATATCCGTTTTCTTTTCCTGAAAATCTGAAATAAGCTGCTGCAGGCCATTCCTGGTACGTGTGCTGTCCACATCCAGCCGGGCAATTTTAGCATCCGGGAAAACCAGGCTCAGTTCTTCCTCTACCCTTTCAGTGCCAAAGCCTTTCTGTTCTATGTGTACAGAACCACAGGCCGGACATATATTGATGCTGCTCTGATGATATCCGCAATAATGGCAGTGCAATTTACCGCTGGTTTTATGGTAGGTTAAAGAAACATCACAGTTTACACATTTGGGTGCATAACCACAAGTGGCACAGATCAGTATAGTTGCATAGCCTCTGCGGTTCTGAAACAGGATTACCTGTTCTTTTTGTTCCAGGGCAAGGCTAATCCCTTCAATCAGTTTACCGGAAAAATAAGAAACCATCTTTTTTTTCTTCGTTTCTTCCGAAATGCTCACCACTTCATGCAAAGGCAATTCTACTCCACCAAAGCGTTCATTTAAAGTAACAAGACCATATTTTTGGCTAATGGCATTGTAATAGCTTTCTATGGATGGCGTGGCCGAGCCCAGTACGGTTTTAGCCTGGTGCAAATGGGCCATGTAAACAGCCACATCTCTGGCCTGGTACCTTGGCGAGGGTTCCTGCTGCTTATAAGAGGATTCATGTTCCTCATCAACCACGATCAATTTCAGCTCTTTAAAAGGCAAAAACACTGCTGATCTGGCCCCAAGTACTACCCGGTACTTCCCGTTCAATACTTTATTCCAGATCTCGACCCGCTCATTGTTGTTAAATTTAGAATGATAAACCCCAATAGCATCCCCAAAATAACGCTGTATGCGCTGAACAATCTGAGTGGTCAAAGCAATTTCGGGTAATAAAAACAAAACCTGCCCGCCCTGCTCAATGGCCTTTTCAATCAGTTTAATATAGATCTGGGTTTTTCCGGAAGCAGTAATGCCATGCAGCAATACCACATCTTTCCGCTCAAATTCCATTTCAATCCCGGTCAAAGCCTGTTGCTGAGCTGCACTCAGTTCAAAGTTCAGTACAAAGTCCTCATCATTATCTTTTAAGCGGCTCACCGGTCTTTTTTCGACCGTAAATATTTCCTTATCCAGCAGTGTTTTAAAAGCCGCCTGTCCGCAATCGCTCTCTTCCAGTAATTGTGATTTTGAAACCAAGTTTTGCTGTCGGGACAACTTGATAAAGGTAAGCAGCGCATTCAGTTGTTTGGGTGCACGTTCCAGAATGGTAAACAACTGCTTTAAATTTTCTTCTTCCCTATAAAAAGCATTTAATGCCACAAAAGATTTTAGCAATGGTCTGTATTTCTCTACCACTTCTTCAGCAACATATACCAATGCTTTTTCCAGCAGGGTATTGATGATGGGATATACTGTTTTTTGCCCAAGTAAAGCAGAAACATCAGCTATAGTAAGCCTTTTCTGATGATTCAAAGCATCCATCAGAATACGTTCCTTTTCTGTTAAAACCTTTTCCTGCAACGCCTCTTCTTTCAGCACAATAATGGTTTCACTTGCCAGTTTTAATCCGGTTGGAAGAGCGGCCGACATTACATCCCCTTCATTGCAAAGGTAATAACCTGTCATCCAGTCCCACAGCTGCAATTGTAAAGTGGTAATCACAGGTTGCTCATCTACCACATCAATAATGTATTTGGCCTGATAAAGCCTGGGGGCGGTTTGGCTAATGGTTTTAATTAAGGCGGTATAAATCTTGTTCTTTCCAAACTGCACCACCACCCTTTTGCCAATGGCCACTTCACTGTTCAAGTCGAATGGCACACGATACAGATAGTTTTTAGCCAGCGACAGAGGCAGAATCACCTCTACAAACAAGGTTTCCCTTTCACTGAATTCCAGCAGTTCAGCAGCCATCTTTATTTACGCTTTAAAACCGTAAAAAATAACATGGCCCAGCCCAATATAAAACAAAGACCACCAATGGGAGTTACAGGCCCAATTAAATTCGCAAAACCAATATTTAAAATAGTTCTGGTGGCCAGCAAATATAATGAACCCGAAAACAGTACAATACCTAAGGTAAAAAATCTGTATGCCCATTTTGCAGGCTGGCCTTCGGCAGCATAATTTGCAAGAAAAAGCAAAGCAAAAGTATGATAAAACTGATATTCCACTCCTTTTGTCCATATTTCAAGCGATCCGGAACTTAAGACATTCTTTAAACTATGCGCCCCAAAGGCACCAAATATTACAGCTATGGCACCAAACAATGATGCTGTTAAAAGGATACGTCTGCTCATGATAGATCGGCTTTTATCCTACAAAATTAAGAAAATGCCTGTATTTACTGAGTAATAACGAGGATTAAATTAAATAACCAAAAATTCAGCTAGATTTGTATATGTATTATGAAGAAGCTCATTATTAGTATTGTCCTGCTATTTCTTGCCATTGTTACAATGGCCTATCTTTATTTTTCCAAACTCAATACCGATCAGCATATTACAGATACCGGCCTGCAGGCCGCCGTTGCAAATTCGGCTTTCATTTTCTCCTTTGAAAATGAAAAAAGCATTACCGACATTTTAAAAGAACAACGCTTGTTTGAAGAAATCCTGGACGCAAAGCAATATAAACAACTTGCTTCCTTAAAAAAGTACCTGCTGACTATACCTAAAGTAAACCAGCTGACCGACAAACAAAATGTTTACATTGCCTTTGTTCCGGGCAGCGATCATAACATAGATTTCTTATGTTATACACAGATCAGTATCCCAGAGTACTTGCCGCAGTTGTTCCAATCGCTAAAAACCAGTGGCATCCGGCCAGAGACAACAGATAGGCTCACAAAGCTTATTTTACCCGACAGCTCCGTATTTTATCTGGGTATAAAGGAAAACCTGGCCGTTATTTCCAGTTCTGAAAAGCAGACTGCCGCTGCACTTGCCAAAGAACGGAATCAAAAAGACGACAAGTTTATTGAATATATCCAGGCCATTAAAAGGTTCAGCAAAAACAGCCTTGCCCAATTGTATATTAACTTTAATGATCTTCCTCTCCTGCTAAAAAACATCATTTCCGGTAATCTGAATGGGGAATTAGCTGTTTTAAATCAGCAGGATGCCTTTGCTGCCCTAACCTATAATTTCAGCAATGAAAAGGTATTACTCACCGGAACCACCGTGACAAATAATCCCAATAATTATTACCATTTGTTCTCGGACATGCAGGCCCAAAAGATAACCATTAATAATATTCTTCCTGCGAACACCGCCTCTTACACGATTTTTGCAGTAGATAGTTATCCCAACTGGAAAAAAAAGCTGGACACCTGGTTTTCAAATCAGCACCAGGACAAAAAGATCTCAGCACTCCTGAAGGACATCAACAACAGATATCACCTCAACCCGGACGAGTTGTTTCCCAAATACTTTAAGGACCAGTTCATTACTTTCCAACTCCGCACAGGTGAAAAAATTGGTGCCATAAACCTCAGTAACGGAGATAAAATGATACAGCTGCTGCTTGACCTGAGCAGCGAATACGATGAAGACATCAAAGTATTTAAAGAACCCGACCTGCTCTATGCCTATTTCGGAAAGCCATTCAGCAACTTTAAAAAGCCTTATTATATTATTACAGACAATTACATGGTTTTTGCCAACAATGCCGGCACTTTGCAGTCATTTTTAAACAGCTATACCAACAATCAGCTTTTAATTAATGTTCCTAATTACATCAATGCCGGCAACCAGCTTCCCGGAAACTCCAGCATTGCTTTTTATACAGATCACCGCAATGCCGATGACATTTTCAAAAAAAACATCTATTTACCTTATTATAAACACATCAGTGCAATTGAAGGTCTGAAAAATTACGACTCTTTTACCTATCAGCTGAGTGGAGATAACGGTAAATTCCAAACCAATATATTAATCAACAAACAGCCTGAAGTTTTACAAAAAGATTCTTTAGCTTTATAACAATATCCAATCATCCTGTATGTTAAAAAAGTATATTCTACTTTGCTTATTTTTTTGCCTTCCTTTTTTCTTAAAGGCCCAGCAATATGGACTGTTCAATACAAAAACGCTTTTTGACGGCTTTGAAAACCCTGCCCAGAAAACGTTTGTATTGGATTCTTCCAGGAAGTTTGCTTCCAACTTTTTCCTGCCTTATTTTGGTTTGAGTGGTGCCAACAAAGGCAATTCAGATTTAATCAGAAGGGCCATAAATGAAGGTAAATACAATGCAGCCAATCTTCCATTAAGAACAGGGGCCATCAATACTGTTCATGAAAACACGAATATTTATCTGCTTACATTCAGGATATTCCAGTCTTACAAATGGCAAAAAGAAATGGGCTTCTCCTGGCAATTGCGCAGCGATGGGCATGTAGACTATACCAATGAAACACTGGCCATTCTGGATTCTTACCAGCGGTTCGACACCAACCCTTATGATGATGTGTTTAACAATGATGGTTATGCTCAGTCGTACCATCAGTTTAGCATGACCTACAGGGAAAATTACAACAAACGACTTGCTTTTGGGGTTAAGCTGAGTCTTTTAAGTGGCATCACTTATAATAAACTAAACATTTCAGACTCTTATTTCCTTTTAGATCCGGCAAATGACCTGATAAACGTAAGGGTTAAAGGTAGCTACAGGGCCAGTTTTGTAAAGACCAATGAACTCTCTACCCATACACTGGTACCCACATTTAGAAATCCGGGTATGGCCTTTAGCTTTGGAACCAGTTATAATGCTAAAAGTGGCGTATTTCTGATGGCCAATATTAAAGACCTGGGTTTTATAAAATGGAGAAAGAGTGCATATATCAATAAGATCAATGCAGCAGTAAATATTCAAAACCTATCCCAAAAATCATCCAATCAAATCCGAAATGAAATTGCCGACATTGCCACCGATGAATCGGACAGTACCAGCTTCTTTAGTCCAACCAATGCTAAAATTGATTTCATGCTTTCCAAAGCTTTTACACTTTCCACGCCTGATTTCACCTATACTCCCAGTCTTATTGTCTCGAAAAATCTGTTCTTTAAAGGTGGCGATGCAGCATTTGTAAACAAATTCAAATACAGGGACCTGGCCATCAGTGCAATTCCTTCCTATAACTTTAACAACTTGTTTTTTATGGGTTTACAGGGCCTTTATCAGACGCCAAATTTTGAAATATTCCTGGGTTCAGACAACCTGTTTAAAACGGTTACACAAATTAATGGAGCAGTTAACAGAGATGCCACCATTGGCAACGGCTATAACGGAGCATCCTTTTATATGGGGCTGGGCTTTAAGTTTGGTAATACGGTAGAACACCCCCAAAACAGCAGCACAATGCCCGGGATAGGAGACGAAAAACCTGGTTTCTTTAAGCGGCTGTTCAGTGTGTTTTCAAAGAAGAAATGATTAAACCTTTTTCTTTGGGGTTGTCAGCACAAAATCTTTCAGATAAAAAGGTTCAAAATAAGCCACATCCTCAAATTGCCCTTTTAAATAAGCCTCATTAGCCAGCCGGCTCATATTCGTAGCTGAATTAAAATTTCGACCACTGAAAGTAGCATTGTCCTGTTGCAATACCGCAGCACATTTCATAGCACCATCACCGATGAAAGTAACTTTTTCCAGCGTCAGTTCCCTGGCAAAACTCTGTTCATCTATAATTTTTGCAACTGTGGGCACCAGATAATTTAAATCAGCATCAAATACAGCCGTAAAAACCTCCATTCTGCGGGCATCTATCATGGTACAGATCAAGCCTTCATAACCGGCCTGTTCCAGTAAAAATCCTGCTGCCATCGTCTGCAGGGTATCAATAGCAATTAGTGGCTTATCCAGTGCAAAACACAAACCTTTGGCTGTTGAAACTCCTATTCTAAGGCCTGTATACGAGCCAGGACCCTTGCTTACCGCTACAGCATCCAGATCGTTAAAGTGTAATCCCGCAGTTTCCATTGCCGTTTCAATAAACAAGGTTAAACTACCTGCATGAATGTTATTTGCCAATTCTTCTTTTAAAGCAATCGTTTCCCCATTTCTGGAAATAGCAACAGAACAGGCTTGTGTAGCGGTTTCAATTTGAAGTATAGTAGCCATTGACATTAAAATTAATGAGTATAAAACAAGTGTCAGGGAACAGGATCAGGACCATGCCCCCCCCAGGGATGGCAACGCCCAATGCGTTTTAAAGTAAGCCAGCCCCCTTTAAAAGGGCCATGTTTTTTAATGGCTTCTATTCCATATTGCGAACAGCTGGGCGTGAACCTGCAACTTGCCCCCAGCAAAGGGGATAAAAGCCATTGATACAATTTGATCATGGCCAGAAAGAACCAGCCAAGCAACTGTTTAATTACCTTCATCACTTTTCCCCGTGTTAGGCTTTTTAACTTCCAAATCTGCTGTCAACCGCTTAAATGCTGCACTCAGTTTCTTTTCCAGAAAAGAAAAATCATAAATCTTTTTACCCACAAACTGTACTGAAAGCAACAATAGAGGGTTGTTACCAGGTAATAAAGTATAAAGTTCCTGTTCTTTTTGTAAACGATAGGCCTCGCGGATGCGACGTTTGATCAGGTTCCTGTCTACCGCCCTTTTGTACCTTTTTTTAGCTACATTGATTACTACCTGAACCGGAAAGCGCTGTGCTTCGGAAACAAATAAATACGAGATGCGGTAGGGGTATAATAAAAAAGAAGAACCGTTTTTAAATAGCAGATCCAATGATTTCCTACTACATAACCGTTCTTCTTTTTTAAATGTGTTCATCTTTTTGATCGCAAATTTGCAGATATTCTGATCTGCCAGCACTTTGAGTGCTGCAATCAAAAATTATGCTTTGTGACGGCCTTCGCTTGAAACCGTTAATCTTTTTCTTCCTTTTGCACGACGGGAAGCTAATACCCTTCTACCGTTTGCTGTAGCCATTCTTTCGCGGAAGCCATGCTTGTTTCTTCTCTTTCTTTGCGAAGGTTGGAATGTTCTTTTCATAACTGTATTATATCTTGACTAATATTTTTAAATAAGAGGTGCAAATATAGGGCGATTTTTATTTAATTGCAAATGCAACAGAAAATAAAATGCTACATACCCAGGGCTGCTTTCAATTTCACATAGCCGGTTTTGCTTACCGGCAGCCAGATATCTGATTTCAGCAATACTACATAACTGTCTTTTTCCTTCAATTCGATTCTGGTAACCTGGGCAAGATTGATGATGTACGACCTGTGAATACGAATAAACTGTCCGGGCTCCAATGTCCTTTCAAAAAAGTTCATCGTTTTATTTTTATGATAAATCCCTTCAGCGGTACTCAGTTTCACATAATCATCATCAGCCTCTAAATAATGAATATCCGATACGGCAATAATTTTGATCACTCCGTTTTTTTTAACCACCACCCTGTTGTGCTGGGCAGGACTCAAAGCAGCCACATCCAGCAACTCCTTTGTAACTGCATCTGTATTGTGTAATCGTCCCGGCAGTTTCTGCATCGCCTGCTCAAATCGGTTCTGCTCTATCGGTTTCAGTAAATAATCTACAGCATTTACCTCAAAGGCTTTAATTGCATATTCATCAAAAGCAGTAGTAAATATTACTGCCGGATGCTTCTCTACCAGTTCCAGCATTTCAAAACCACTGATTTTAGGCATCTGGATATCCAGAAAAATAAAATCAGGCTGATGATGTGCAATGGCTTTTATCCCTTCAAAACCATCACTGCATTCGGCCACTACCTCTACTTCCGGAAAAAGCTTCAAATAGTGTTTCACCACATCTCTTGCTAAAGGTTCATCATCAATTAATATCGTTCTTATCATGCTGCTGGGGTATTTTAAGCGTAGTTACAAATATATTTTCGTCCATCACATCTGTTCTGAGCAATCTTTCATCAGCAAACAACAGATATAGCCTTCGCCGTATAGCTGTTAAGCCAAAACCGGTGCCTCCCGTTGCTTTTAACTCAGGGTCAAATGGATTTTGCACCCTAATGACCAAATGGTTATGCTGTAACCTTACATCCAGCGAAATCGTGATGGCCGCTGCTGTATTATACAATCCGAATTTTATCGCATTTTCCACTATAGGCTGCAAAAGGGTACCAGGTAAACGTAAATTTAAAGTATTATCAGCTATTTTCACATCAATATTTAACCTGTGGCTAAAACGTACTTTTTCTATGTCAAGATACAGGCCAATATATTCCATTTCCTCGGCCACACTTACCCAAACCTCGTCATCTCTTTTTAAAGTTCCGCGTAAAAAAGAGGCCAGTTTGGTAATCATTGTCCCCGCTTCTTTAGGGTTCACCATCGTTAGAGCATATACCGAGTTTAAGCTGTTAAATAAAAAGTGTGGCTGTAACTGGTGCCGAAGTTTATTTAATTCGGCTTCTTTAGACAGGTTTTGCGCGGCCAAAAGCCTTTCCTGGGTGGCCGACTGTTCTTCCAGTCTGTACCATAAAATGTTAGCCAGGGCGCACCAGGCTATAAACACAAATAAAATAAGAAAGCGGACTGTAAGGGAGAAACTTAGAAAATTCATGTATGTTTTTTCTTCTGCAAAAAACAGTACCAGCAAAAACTTGCTCATAAACGTAATAAACAGCGCCATGATAAAAGTAAGTGCCAGGATAAAAATAATCGTTTCGTTTTTAGGCTGATAATAGCCCAATAAATTACTTAGAATGATACAAGCCAGGGCAAGCATACCATTGGTAACCAAACTATCAGTAATAGAAATGGTCCAGCTGAAATTGAGCGTACTGTAAAAAAGACATATAAATATCAACACCCAGCCCAGAAATATCGCTGAGGCAATTTTCTGAATCTTACGGACGGATAAAGGTCTGTTGGTCAAAATAATTTAATTGAAGGGGTTGAAAATGGTAAAAGTTCCTGTAAGTACGACTTATGCTGGTTTACATTGGCTAGAAATGCATCTACATCAACCGGTTCGTGCAGTACGGAAGCCAGTTCAGATCCATCAGTTGGCGACTGGATCTCATAAAGATCAGCCACGCAGATGAAGTTCCAGGTTACCATTTCCCCTCTGCAATTTCTAAAGGGTAAATGAAAACCTTCTGCCTGAGCTTCGGCTTTCAGAAGAGCTTCAGTACTATCTTCCGAAACAATTAACCTTAGCTGCTCATCAAACTGCGGTGCGTGATCACCCTCACCGGTAATGATCTGATAAATATACCTTACTACAAACCACTTCATTATTATGTGTTTTAAAAGTTTCTGATATCAACCCCTCCAAACATGGCTACCCCTTCAATAATTAATACTTTGCGGGGCTCAACAGCTGCCACACCAAGTGTCCTTTTATCATCTATACCACCAAAAATGGCTGTTACTTCCGATTTTACTTCCCAGCCGGAAGGAATAATGATCTTCACTCCCCCAAAAATGGCTACCACATCCAACTTGATCACCCCTTCAAAGTCGGCCTGTGTTAAGTTGATATCGGCGCCGCCAAAAACAGCAATCACATCTCCACCCTTAAAATTTTGCGAATAGATTTTTTGGTGGCTGCCACCAAAAAAATTAACGGAATCTATAATGTCATTTTTATCTGCACTGGCATATTTATTCCACTCTTCCTCATCTCCGGGTATGTTCAGGTCGCCCATTTCAGCATATTTCCTTTTCATCCTGCCTTTCCACCTGGCCTTACAGCGCCTATCTCGGCCAATCGCCGATCTTTTCGGTTTAAAAATCAGCATCAGACCTACAACAATGAATATCAGCGCAAAATAGTACTTCGAAATGTCGAAGCCCGTAATTGCCCTGGCAGTAAAAAAAACGCCCACAAGTATCAAAATTATCCATCCCGGACCATTAAAATTTCGCTTATAACCAATCAAAAAGCCAACAATGATCAATAATATAGGCCAGCTGATGACCCATTCCGGAATATAAACCCCAAAATTTCTTAACAGAAACACCAGTCCTACACCTATGATGATCAAACCACCACATATCCTGCTCGAATTATTATCCCTAATCTTTTCCATTTTTTTTAAATTCTTTTAAGCCAAAGTTGAAACAGCAAGTAACAACTAAATGCTTCATCAAAAGTAAATAGCCTTACGCTATTTACATATGGCAATTATACGTATGCTTGCTTATAGCCGGTAAAGCGACCGATTTTACCGGTGAAGATACCGGCTAAGCGATAGCTTTAAAAACAAAAACACCCGGGGTTATCCTTACAATAACCATCCGGGTGCATAAAAATGCTTTACGTTATTTTGTTTTAAGCAGGTCCCTGATCTCTGTGAGCAATACCTGATCCTGGGTTGGTGCCGCTGGTGCAGCAGGAGCAGCCTCCTGTTTACGTTTCAATGAATTTATTCCTTTAACCAGCATAAACACAGCCAATGCCAGTAATAGGAAATTGATGGCTACCGTTATGAAGTTACCATAAGCAAATACGACTGTACCAGGTACCTTTCTGGCATCAACAAGTGCCATACCCTCTGTTACAGTTCCTTTTAACACCACATACATATTGCTAAAGTCAACAGATCCGATCACTGCTGAGATCAATGGCATGACCAAATCGTTGACAACACTGTCGATTATCTTACCAAATGCACCACCAATGATTACACCGACAGCGAGATCCATTACACTGCCTTTAATGGCAAACTCTTTAAATTCTTTTACAAATCCCATATCATAGTTATTTTTAGTTTACTCTAATTTATAAAAATCATACCAATTTTTAAGCATTTATAAATTATTTTCCAGTTAAGTAATCTGGTGCAACTAATAAGTCCTGCACTCCTCAAAAAAGGGCGTATGTTTTCCTTCCACAGCTGCAGCCGCATATAAATAAAGCGCGGCCGACCAGGTTTGCCAATCCTGGCCCATTGGCTGCCCATCCTGAGTCCTATACCATTCGTTAAAGCCATATTGCAGCTCTTTATTTACTGAAATTTTAATTAGATCAGTAAGTACATAAAGTTTCTCCATCGCCAGTTTATGCCTGCCTGCTGCAACAAGAGCTGCAATATGAAGTGCGGATATGAAGGGCCAGATCCCGCCGTTGTGATAATTTCCAGGCATATTAAAATCGGCATAGCGGTCTATCCAGTCCGGATGTCCGGGATAAATAAAAGGGAAAAAATTAGGAGCAAGGTCGACGGCCAGTTCTCCATTCCGCTTCATCTCCTTACACTCCTCTTCTATCCATGAAACCATTTTCTGCGCCCTGGTTAGGGGGGCCAGTCCGGATAAGATGGCAATACTGTTTCCCAGCAGATCAAACCGTTCACTGCTGTATACTTTATAAGACCATAATGCAAAGTACGGTTTATTTTTTACCATTAAACCCTCATGAACATGACGGTGTATTACCTTAGCTGTAATGGTAAAATGTCGCATTTCATTCCTGAGCATATCTGCCCGCCGGTGTTGTCCAAGCATCCGTAAATAAGCATATACTGTTGCATTTACAAATAAACCATAACCCAAAACCCATTGTTCATCGCGCCAGTCACTTGTAGGCTCCTGGGCCACCAGCACATCATCGGATGGACTTTGGTACTCCATCCAGGTCAGGGCTTTCTGTACCGCTTCTTCCAGGAAATGATCCTCGTTAAGCAGCCTCCTGTAAATGCCTACCGCAAGTAAAAATAAAGGAGTGGTATCACTGGCACCCCTGTTTTCAGCATCATGTACAAGAGAAGGGATATGACCTCTTATCGATTGATTTTTAGCAAGTACCATCATCGTTTTACGGATCACTTTTATCAACTCTTCATTTCCACTAACTGCAATACCAATTGCGGCAAGCATCAGATCTCTGGTATAAGGCTCGGGATACCCCCAGCCAGCCGTTCGCGGGAGTCCGTAAAAAGAACCATGAGCATTATGTATCAACACTTCCAGGGCAGCCGTTTTTGCTTTTTCTATCTCCTGCCAGTTTCGCTCTTCCATGTCAGTTTTTTTAATAGATATCTAATTTTTCATTAATTAAGCTTACAAATTTTTGTGCAACCAATCTATAATCAAAATTATCCACTACCCTTTTTCTCCCCGCAGCACCCATTTCTTTTCTTAAGGCCGGATGGTTCATTAACGTTAGCAACCCTTGTCTGACATCTTCTATATCTGCTCTGTAATCTACTGTTCTGGGTACATCGAAAATGACTCTCGTATGTGCTGCAAATCCGGATTCAGGCCCCAGATTGACCTCATTCAGGACTATCTTTTCTGCTATACCCGCTAAAAAAGCAGTTTCACCATGAACCAGCGTATCGAGCATTCCCATTGCATTGATACCAATTACAGGCTTACCACAGGCACCGGCTTCAACCTGCAGCATTCCAAACCCTTCCAGCCTGGAAGGTGCGGCATAAATATCAGATGCCCCTAAAAGATAAGGGACAAATGTTCTTGAAATGATACTGGTAGCAAATAGGACACGATCAGCAATACCCAGCTGCTCTGCCAGCAAACGGTCTTCCTTATTTTGCCAGTCGGTACGGGGCTGAGGCCATACTTTACAGATGTATTTCCATTTAGGGTTATCCTGTTTTATTTCTGCAAGCGCCTCCATCACTTCCCGTCCGCCTTTAGAAGCGGCGTCACCACCAACTGTAAGTATCATCAATTCATCGGAACTGACACCCAGTGCTTCCCTTACTGCGATAACTTTTGGATTGTCTTTTTCGAACGGAACAAAAGTATCTGTGTCGCAGCCAACTGGCAATACATGAATATTGTCTGCTTTAATGCCATCTCTTACATACATTTCCTTTACCCAGTTAGAGGTTACCAGAATTAAAGGAAGCGCATTCAGTTCATACTGATAATTGGCGATATACCCGTCAGCCACCAGCCAGGGTACAGCTTTCATTCCATGTTGCATGGGATGCTGTATCAACATTGGTGTATGCCCCCAGTAACCAATTCCTACCACCACATCGGGCTTAAACCAACGGTAATACCATTCCTTTTCCTGCATAGACATGGGGTTAACCCCATGAACATCTACTCCGATCTCTTTTAGCCCTCTGTAGAGGAGGTCGCCCTGAGTAGCAAGTCCCCCCGGAGAAGGTGGATAATCATACAATACCAGCACCTTCATAAAATATTCTTTCTGTTTAACGCTTCCATTGCAGTAGCTCTGGTAAAAAACTGCCAAAATGCTTCTGCTTTGGGGGTCGTTTCCGCCTCCCAGCTTTGCGGACCAAACCCATATAAATCTTTAATGATATTATACTTGAGCTGCCATATTTCATCAGACAGTTCGATATAAACGTCAGCTGTTTTAACAGGTCTTGGAAAATACATCCCGTCCCCGTCCTCATAAGCAAAA
The DNA here is from genome assembly GCF_000023825.1 of Pedobacter heparinus DSM 2366. Taxonomy (NCBI): domain Bacteria; kingdom Pseudomonadati; phylum Bacteroidota; class Sphingobacteriia; order Sphingobacteriales; family Sphingobacteriaceae; genus Pedobacter; species Pedobacter heparinus. The sequence continues at coordinate 1,823,423 of NC_013061.1, read as the reverse complement.
TTCCATAGTTCCTCACAACGGATCAACCTTCTGTTCCATAATTTAATTACAGCTTTTCCAATTTCTTCGTGCCGCAGATGCCTGGTATATTCACCATAAGGCGAATGTGTAATCAGCAGATCAAAGGCCAGTGAGGGTAAAAGAGACAACAACTTAAATTCTATATCTGCCTCCAGCAATGGAGTTTGTTCAGGCCCGTCATCCAGATCTCCCATTATTCCTTTTGCATGAAATACATCTAATGCTTTTTTAAATTTCGGCGCTCTGTTTTCATCATCCCTTCTGCACAAACATATTACAAAACACCTCCATTCGGGATGGCTTAACAACAAGCCCCCGGCCCATAATGTCTCATCATCAGGATGAGCTACAATAATGACTACCGTTTTATTTTTAACCTGGCTCATTATCTTGTAAAACAGTAAAATGATTTGCAACACACATCTTCACTTTTCTCATGTTTTGTTTTTTAATAAGTTGAGCACAAACAATGTTAAGACAACAAATTCATAGTCAAAACATTACTCACATCATTTAAACATCAGCAAAGCCTTTATGTTTCATAATCGTGTACTATTGTTTATTTGCAGAAATATGAGCCAGGAGCTGACTCAAAGAAATAAAAAACGGGATAGCTGCTGCTGATCCCGTTATCCTTTGTTTATAAAACTTATTAAATTATTTCTGTCCTTCCTTTGCCTTCAGATCATTGTATTCTACAATCAGGGAGCGCACAAAATCGAAACTAAATTTATCTGCTTTCTCGTAGCGTTCGGCCACATGTGGATTGTCTTTTATCATATTTAAAAAGTTATCCTTTCTATTCTTTCTGCTACCCCATATCCCGTTTGATTTTATATCTGCCACAGCACCACCATCTTTCTGTGCATACCATCTTTTCTTGGGGCTACTTCCGCCTACAAAGCCCATACCACCACCTGCCATCGGTGCACTGTACATTGTACTACCTGCCTGGTAATACTCATATAATTTTATCTTGCCATCTTCCAGCACCTGCAAAAATGAAGGGCTGCCCCCTTCTTCCCTGACAATTGATCTGTACACACCATGTCCGGCCTGGTAAACTTCCTTCAGTTGCTCTGCATTAAATTTTTGTACTTTCTTTTCTCCTGCAGGGATAAACTTCACTTTATCTACATTATGGCTCTTTATCTCACCCATAATTTTAGCATTGTCATTGTTAATGATATAATCAGTCTGTGCATATAAATCACTGCCCAAACCTATTGTACTGATATACAAAAAGAGAAATATAAAGTGTTTTTTATAGTTATTCATATTGATATATTTAGATTGTTTGTTTAACGATGTGAAGTATTAAAATTTAAGTCCTATGCCGAATGAAAAACTGAGCATTCTTGTATTTAAATTGTTACCGCTTAAACTGTTATTTTCCGTAAAAACTGGAAACAGGGTATAGCTGGCACGAAGATCGGCATAGGCTCCAACAAACGAGGGTACTCCACCGAATTGAATACCTGCAAGCATGCTGGTATTAAAAGTACGTACACCGTCCAGGTTTCCAGATTTATCGGCCTGTCCTTCCCATGGCCCTGCATTTGGCTTAGGGTAATCCAATTTAACAGCTTTATTTATGGCAATAGCAGGTGCCAGGCCCACATAGCCGGTCAGCCAGTTATCAGATGCAACCGGTAATACATTGTACCCCGCTGTTAAAGGCAGTTCTAAATAATCCACTTTATATTTGAAATAATTATAAGCCTGTTCTGCCCCGTTTTGACCAATCATGATCACACTGTTGTTCTTTTGACGGTAAGCCATCCCCCTCGCGTTGTATAAAACTTCTGCACCAACTGAAAAACGTTCACCTACCATATAATCCACTGTAATCCCTGCAAAAGCCGCCGCACGCAAAAACCGCCGAAAAGAAGGATCATTCCCTGAACTCGCAGGATCAAAAAGATCAACGTCTTTTGTAAAAAATGAGGCATTTAGACCTCCTTTTAAGCCAAAAATTACAGGCTTTACAAAGGAACTCTGCGCCAGCAGGGGCAAAACAGGCAACAATAGGGCCAGGCAGGTAAAAAGCGTTTTTCTCATCTAGATATGGGAGGCTATTTGGCCTCTAAAATACATACAAAATAAATTTACTTCCAAATTAATTCCACCGTAAAATCCTGAATAAATTAAAGATCAGGTAATCATCATGGCCTATTAGTTTGCATTAACTATGGCTGTTTATCAGTACAATCGTTGATTTATCTTTTTGTAATTACTTTTATCTGTCTGAAATGTGTATTTTTGGAACGGGTATATTAAATTCCTGCTCATCATTTTATGCTAAAACAACACCTTCAACAAAAATTACTTCAAAAATTATCACCACAGCAAATTCAGTTTATTAAACTGCTGCAAGTACCAACCGTTGCATTAGATACCCGCATAAAAGAAGAACTGGAAGAAAACCCGGCACTGGAAGATCCGAGTTTAATGATTGCCGAGGAGCCTAAAAGTGAATACGACGACCTGAACGATGCACCTGATGATTTTGATGGCGGTAACAAAGAAGAAAGCACAGATGAGTTTAATGTTGATGATTATTTACAGGATGATGATGTAAATGATTACAGCACGTCATATAATAACAATGACGATGATGAGGAAAAAAAGGAAACACCTATAGCGATTGAAAGTACTTTTTTCGAAAGTTTACAGGAGCAGTTAGACCTGGTCCCCCTTTCTGACCAGGACTTCATCATTGGTAAGCAGATCATAGGAAGCCTGGATGACGACGGATATTTAAGAAGACCCGTGACCTCGATGATCGATGACCTTGCTTTTTCTCAAAACGTAATGGTAGAAGAAGAAGATGTACTGGAGATGTTAAAAGTGATCCAGCATTTTGACCCGCCGGGCATTGCTGCAAGGGATTTACAGGAATGCCTGACACTCCAATTAAAACGAAAAGATACCAATAACCCAATAATTCAGAAGGCAATTTTAATTGTTGAAAATTACCTCGACGAGTTTACCAGGAAACACTACGATAAACTCGAAAAATCTTTGAACCTGAACAGTGAGGACTTAAAAGAGATTATTGCCGAGATACTGAGACTAAATCCTAAACCAGGAGATTCCAATCAGGTTACTACCAAACAATTACAGATCATCCCTGATTTTCATGTTTCTAACAATGATGGGGTATTGATCCTTACGCTGAACTCGAAAAATGCACCTGAACTACGGGTGAGCCGTTCTTATATCGATATGTTTGATCATTACGATAAGGCCGCCCAGAAAGATAAAAAATTAAAGGAAGCGGTACAGTTTGTGAAGCAAAAACTGGATTCAGCAAAATGGTTTATTGATGCCATTAAACAAAGACAGCAGACCCTGCTTAAAACCATGAACGCCATTATGCAGTATCAGTATGAGTACCTGCTTACCGGTGATGAACGCAAAATGCGACCCATGATATTGAAGGATATTGCCGATAAGATCGATATGGACATCTCCACAGTTTCGCGCGTAGCCAATTCTAAATATGTACAAACCGAATTTGGTACATTCCTGTTAAAATCTTTTTTCTCGGAAGCCATCCAGACCGAAAGCGGCGAAGAGGTTTCCAATAAAGAAGTAAAGAAGATACTGGAAGATTGCATTGGAAATGAAGATAAACGCAAACCCCTGGCAGATGAAAAACTAACTGAGATTCTGAAAGAAAGAGGTTACAATATTGCCAGACGAACAGTAGCCAAATACAGGGAACAAATGAACATCCCTGTAGCCAGGTTAAGAAAAGAACTGTAAAATTTAACTACCACAGCCTGGTCGTACTAAAAACTTCGTAAACATTGTTTAACTGTAAGCCCAGCACAATTTCGTGACTCCCGTTACTCACCTGGTTTAAGCCTGAAGTTGTAAAATCGTAGGCATAGGTAAGGTTGATAAGCTTACTGATGTTAATGCCAGCCAGTGCAGAGAAGGAATCGTTTTTGCGATAGCTCCCCCCTACCCAAAAACGGTCCTTAAACGCCATTTTCAGGTTCACGTCTATAGATGCTGGCGCAGGACTTACCTGTTTAAGCATGACTGATGGTGTTGCCGAAATTTCGTCATCCACATAAAGACGATAACCGGCAGTGACAAAAAAATGAGGTACTTCTTTTCCTCTGGTATAATTGGGATCGCTGGTGAAGGAAAGTTTTTGAGGCAATAACTGCTGAACAGATGCCCCGGCAAAAAAGCGCCCCCCATACAACCACAGGCCAAGCCCCAGATCGGGTTTAAGTTGACTTGTAATGCCATTGGAAACGGCCGGATCTATACGGCTCTGGTCTTCAAATTTCAAAGAATTGATATCCAGCGCTATCCGGCTTATCCCTGCTGCTACACCTACCGAAAGGTTTAAGGCTTGGTTTAACCGCAGATGATATGCATAGGTTAGGTTAGCATCCAGTCGTGATAATGGTCCAACCTCGTCATAAACAGCGGTAACCCCCATTCCATGATGTGCAGGGGATGCTGTATAATTTTGCATATAGTTCCTGCTCATGGGGTCGTCGCCTTTATCGGGGAGTGAAAGTGCGTTTCTCCACAGGTAATCACTGCCCAGATTCCAGTGAGCGGTAACAAATGAGGTTTGGGGTGCATTTTCTATACCGGCCCATTGCTTCCTGTAACCAACTTTTACATCCGCATAGTTCTCTATACCACCAATTGCTGGATTCAACAGATAGTTGTTAAATATGTATTGGGTGTATTGAGGCTTTTGCTGCGCCTTACATAAAACCCCATATATCAGCAATACCAATACAAGATAAATTGAACGCTTCATTCTTATCTGATGAGTGTTAATGAACCTGTAATTATCTTTCTCCCATTTTTTGGATTGATCATATAGTAGTATGTTCCAACAGGCAATTGTCTCCCTTTATAATTGCCATCAAAAGGTATTGAATATCCCTGACTAAAAAAAACTTTTTCACCATACCTGTTAAAAATATCAACAATAACATCAGGATAAGTTTCTATGTATTTCAAATTCCATACATCATTTATTCCATCACCGTTTGGACTAAAAGCGTTTGCCGGCTCTATGGCATTGACCAGGTGCACCTTTACAGTAGCGCTGACGCTGCAGCCGTAACCAGAGCCAACCGTTAAAGTATAGGTTTTATCTTCCTCTACTTTTACAATGGGATTTAAAATATTATCCCTATCGAGTCCCGTAGCCGGGCTCCATTTATAAATCAATTGGTAACCGCTGGCCACAGCATCTATTTTTAGCTGTCCACCCGCAAGGATGTAAAGGTCGGCAGGCAGGTTTAACTGTGGTAAGGGATGAACCGTAATGCTTTGTGTCACGTTTTCTTCGCATCCGGCAGCAGATAAAAAGTGATAAACTATAGTATGTGTACCTATTCCTGCCAGTTTGGGATCGAAATAACCATCAGCACTGATGATACCTGGGCCCGAATAACGCTGTTGCCCCTGCAACCCAAGGGTTTCCCTGGCATTTGTGAGCTGAAACACATCGGAATTCAAACATACAGGAGTTATCGGATCAAAAACGAGGGCCGGAGCAGCATTCAGGATCACGTTTTGGTTAATAGGTTCCTGGCATTTAATACCCGAATAAGCGATCAAACTAACCACGATGTTTTTAGGATTGGCATCAATAGCAGCAGGCGGATCCAGAGCATAAATTGCTACAGGGTCCGGATCATCGACCACCAGCTTCTCTATACCATCAATATACCATACCAGTTTGATAATTTTACCTTCATCAATGGTTGAAGAGTTTTTAACCATAATTTTATTGTTACTGCAAAGCTGATCTTTGTTGAGTACTTCAAATACAGGCGTAATTTGCGAGCCGTTCACCGTAAAAGGTTTAGATCGGGTATAGGAACATCCGTTGACATTTGTTGCCGTTAGGGTTACCACATAATTGCCTGCACGGGTGTATTTATGATTTCCATCCATTTGCGTTGAACCGTTGTCGGGTACTGCTCCAAAGGCATCACCAAAATTCCAGGCATAGGTAAAACCATTCGTGCTTTTGTCTTCATTTTCAGTTCTGTTAAGGAACACGGCCATTTCATCCCCTACACATACTTTAGGCAGGGTAAAGTCCACTATAGGCAGACTGTTGATGGTGATTTTTTCTTTATGAGGAAGACTCTGGCAGCCGTTTTCGGTTTTAGTAATAAGGCTTACCACAAATATACCCGCGCTTGCATAAGTATGTTTGGGATGCTGATCTGTTGAAACGGAGCCGTCACCAAAATCCCATAACCAAGAAACCATTGGCCCCGCATCGGAGCTGGAAGCATCCTGAAAATTGATTTCATTATTGATACAGCCCTTAGCCGGGGCATTAAAGGCGGCATTAATTTTAGGGCGGATATGTACACTGAACGTTTTAACATCAGACATACAACCTTCGTCCAAACCCGCAGACAATTTTACATCAAAGGAACCTGATAAGGCATAGATGTGTTGGGGGTTCTGTTCAGCAGAAGTTGCTCCATCACCAAAATCCCATAGCCATTTATTTAAAGGCCTGCCTGTTAAATTTGATGTACTGTGATCAGTAAATTGAATTTCTGTATCGGCACAGTTGTCGGCAGCTACTTCAAAATCAGGCGTAGGCAGCGGATAAACATCAAAAGGATAAATAAATTCTGCACCTTCACTTAGACACCCGGTCCCATCATTAAGCAATTCAATTTTTATAGTAACCTGATGTGGTTTTAACTCAGTAAAAGCTATGCCCCTGGCATAAATATATTCATAGGACAATGTACCGTCTGATGCCGGAATTATTCGCGGATCCAAGGGGCCTTGTTCCTCTGCTCCATCATCCAGTTTCCAGGTGATCCTGGAAACGAGGTAAGGCAGGATGATCTTAAAGTCAGATTCCTGTCCTATACATGCGTTCTGTGCATCCTTATGGGTAATTTTGTTGGTTACCAGGAAATAGGTATTGGCTGCCAGATTTGTACCTGCAGAATAGGCGTAGGATTCATGGGCGCCAAACCCATATGCAACGGCATTAAAACCTTCATTGGCAGTAAGATAGGAACTGATATCAGTAATTTCAATCTGTGTATAAGCATATGCCGGATTTGATGGTATAGCTGTCCAAACCGTATTTACAGGCTGGCCGTTGATACGAAAGGTTGAGGCAGCTGATGCTTTAATGCATACATTGATGTACCTGTTCACTATATTTTCTTTATCGGAAGAAAACAAGGTGGTAGACTTTACATTAAATTCGACAGGATTAAGGAGTACCATTTCGGGATCACCGATCAGTTCATCACCATTAACGGAAGAACAAGCCTGTGTAAGCGAATACTGAGCCACACTTATATTTTTATCGGCCGATATAAATGAGGCATTGACCAGCTCAGGGCTGGTATAAAATTGTCCTTTGTTTAGGGTAATGGATTGTCCTTCAAACTGAAAATGAGTATTATCCTGCTGTGCAAGTATCCGGACAATGTACCGCCGGTCAATAAATGGGACGACACCGTAATTTTTGCCCCAGCTGCCAATGGGATACAATTGCTGGAACAACGGATCCCGGGAGCCGTTACATCCTATGGTTAAAGATGTACTGCCTGAATAAGCTGCAAAACGCTTGTTGCAGTTATCCGGTGAAGCGGGATCTATTTCTACATAAACACCGGTCAGGTCTTCCTGAGTATTGGGCAAGTATTCGTATACGTCGCCTGCATTTACAAAGTTTACTTTAAATGTTGTGCCATCTTTTTTATGCACAATAAGCGTGGTATTGGGATCTGCAGCCACCAGCACCAGGAAATTTTTACTGACCTCGTTGTTATTTAAATCCTGTGTATAGTTCATGGAATAATATTCCCTGCCAAGCGCTTCATTCGGAAGGATAAGTGAAGCAGCAGATCGCGCGCCGGCATAGATGTGTTCGAATACAGCAACTTTTTCATGGCCTGGTGTAACCACAACATGAATCCCCTTATTAACCAGAACCCCATTAGCTTCATTTTGAGCAACATAGGCACTTACTCTGGGGATATCAACCGGAACTGCTGTATTTATAGGAATGGGTATAGTACCTGTACTAAAAGTTCCGCAGGTAACCGTTACTTCAGATGCAACCTTAGCTGTAATATAAATGCGAACATTTGCGAGGTTAGAATTGCCACCCTGACCTCTGGAAGGATCATGCGTAGGAAACACAGCCCAGAAATCTTTGCCTTCATTTGAAATATTCTGGGCCTCCGCATTAATAAATGGGAAACACGAGAGCGCCCATAGCATAAAAACCCATTTGTACATACCTTTAGATATCCCTTTAGGATATCTAAGATAAAAGATTTTGCCTTAATAAAAACTCAAGTTGTTGATTTGCCAATAATAATTTTGCAGTTAAATCTCTATTTTCTTTTCTAAGCATATAGATTTCATAAGCTTTTTCAATATTGATCTTCAAATCTGCTTCCATCCATGGTTTTTGAATGTAACGATATACCTGTCCTTTATTGATGGCATCTATTACTGCATCAATATCGGTATAACCTGTAAGGATCATTCGGATCGGGTCAGGATGTTTCTCTAATATGGAAGCCAGAAACTCTACACCTGTTGTTTTGGGCATTCTCTGGTCAGTAATGATGATATGAATTTCTTCCTTATCTAAAATTATCCGGCCCTCATCGGCAGACTCGGCAGTAAAAACATTATATAACCTCCTGTAAGTGGCTTTAAAAGCACTTAAATTATGAGGTTCATCATCAACATATAGGATATTCACATTCATTTGTTTGGAAATAAAAGTTAAAAATACTTTTTTATTATTACTCTTAAAAGCCTATTTTTAGTTCTTTCAATATTTTACCTATTTTTTTTATTTTTATAGCATACATACATTAAAGAAATGCAGTCTCAAGCTTATTCAAATTTAGATTTTGAAGCACGAATAAACAAAACGAAACAATTAAATACACTTTACAACCCTGTAATATTTAATACCAAAAACAGTACCGAAAAGCAGAAACTGGCAGATCTTTTAAATAAAAACATTCACATTCAGATATTTGACAGCATTGAGGCACAGATAGAAGAACTGATCAAATGTTTAAACCCAGGTATACAGCCGATAGAACTAAAGTCACTGGCAAAAAAACATCTTGGTAATACTCCTTTAGCCGATTATGGCCTTTGGGTATATTACCCCTGGTCGGAAAAACTGGTCCATCTGTTAGATGAAGAGGAATTTGTAATTGTCAGAACAAACAGAAATAAACATAAAATAACTGCCGAAGAGCAACTGATACTTTCAAAAAAGAAAATCGGCGTAATGGGATTGTCGGTAGGTCAATCAGTGTCCTTAACACTGGCCATCGAAAGGGGGTTCGGTGAATTGCGTATCGCCGATTTTGACGAACTGGATCTTTCCAACTTAAACAGGATCAGAACCGGAGTACATAATATACACCTTCAGAAAACAGTTATTGTGGCCCGGGAGATTGCAGAGATGGACCCTTATTTAAAGGTCATCTGTTTTCATGAAGGGATTACCGAACAAAATATAGATGCCTTTTTAACAGAAAACGGCAAGCTCGACCTTTTAATTGATGAATGCGATAGCTTTGATGTAAAAATCAGTGCCAGAGAAAAGGCCAAGACCCTGCAGATTCCGGTTTTAATGGAGGGAAGTGACAGGTGTACCATTGATATTGAGCGCTTTGACCTGGAACCGGACAGACCTGTCTTACACGGATATGTGTCCAACATGGACATGAGCGTTTTTAAGACTTTGAAAAGTTTAGATGAAAAACTACCTTACATTGCACCTGTTACCGGTGTAGAAACGTTATCACCCCGAATGAAAGCCTCAGCGATAGAGATCATGACCACCATCTCTACCTGGCCGCAACTGGCAAGTGCAGTTACTTATGGAGGTGGAATTACAGCTGATCTTTCCCGGAAAATATTATTGGGCAGCTTAAAGGTATCTGGCCGTTTTTTTATTGATATCGACGAACTGATCACGGATGAAAAACCTTTACAACATACTAAAGGGGAAGAACGGACGAAACAGCTGAGCATTGAAGAAATTGAAAATTACCTTTCTGTACGGCAGTTTAATAAGGACGGCGAAAGGGAACTGCTTTCGCAGGAACTGATCAGGAAGCTGATTACTGCAGCAGGCAAGGCTCCTTCGGGTGGTAACAACCAGCCATGGCACTGGCATTACGAACAAGGCAACCTGCACCTGTTTATGAATAAAAATGTTTCAGGGGCCTATCTGGATCCGGATTATATATCTTCTTACACTTCGTTAGGTGCATCAATTGAAAACTTACTATTGGAAGCTGCCGTAAATGGACTGGGTGTTACCTGGAAATTTACACCTGAACACTTTCCTGAGCACATTGCCCTGTTTAATTTTAAAGGAAAACATGAAGCAAATGAAGTGGAAAAAAGTCTTGCGGCCGGGATTGGCGACAGACATACAAACAGAAAAACAGGTTTAACACAAGAGATAAGTACTGCCGATCTTGAGCAGCTTAAATTCATTACAGAGACCGAAAACATTCGCTTACAATGGCTTACAGGAGCGGAAGACAGAACCGTACTGGGTGATATTTCAGGAGAAGCCGATTTGCTGAGAATGTTCATTCCCGCTGCGCATGAAGACTTTATAAAAAAGGAGATGCGCTGGAACAAAGAAGAAATCATTGAGACTGAAGATGGCATTGGTATTAATACGCTGGACCTGAGTAACAATGATCAGATCGGTTTAAGGCTAATGAAAGATGAAAAAGCCGTTCAGTTCTTAAAAAAAATAAAAGGTGGGCTTGCCTTTAAAAAACTTGCCCTTAAACAATTCCAATCATCCCCCGCAATTGGCTTAATTACTTTATCTGAAAGCAATCCACTGAACTATTTAAAAGGTGGCATGGCAGTTGAAAAAATGTGGCTTGCAGCTACAGCGTTAGGCTATCAAATTCACCCCGTAAACGTTCCGTTAATCTTCTTTTACAAGAATAATTTTCAGGAATTAAATGACCTGCCTGAAGAAAGCAGAAAGCAAATTTTCATTTTACATCAAAAATTCAAGCATTTGTTTAAAATAACTGATAATATTGCAGAAATATTCTTGTTTAGAATATTTAAAGCAGAATCATCGCCACAACGTACAATTAGAAAACCTTTAAATAAAACTTTATCCATTGGAACAGCATAAACCGCAGATCAATAAGCTTTATTTTAAAGCTTTCAGGGCCGTAGACGATCGGGCGGCCTGTATGAAATTTATTGAAGGGCATACACACGTATTAGAGATATTTGGAATTACCAAAATTACCTCTGCAAAAATTGACTGGGTGCTTAACCCTGATGTTTATGCGGTATTGGTAACTGCAGAAGAAAATGGCAAAGCATTGGCCGGTTCGCGCATCCACCGGGCAAATGGAATTAATCCGCTTCCTATTGAAGAGGCAGTGGGTTATATGGACAATAGAATCCATGCAATGGTTAGTGAGCGGACACCAAATGGGACGGGTGAACTTTGTGGTGTATGGAATTCCTGGGAAATTGCCGGACTTGGGGTGGGAAGTTTATTTTTGAGCCAGGTAAGTGTAGCACTTTCCAGTCTGATCGGTTTAACTACACTTTTTGGTTTGACCGCACCCGCTACTCATCGAAATGCGGTAAGAGGTGGCTTCCGCGTAATTACAGAAATAGGAATAAATGGCAGGTTTTACTATCCTAAAGAAGATTTGACCGCCACAGCTGTAATTACCGATGAACTGGAAAATTTGCCTTTGGCCATTGATGAGGTCCGTAACAACATTTTTTCTTTTAAGGCCAATCCAAAACAAATATTCCAGATTCCCAATAAAGCAAATGATGGTTTTATAGATGTTCACATCGATATCGCATTATGAGCAGACAACATATCAGAAATCTTTTTTTAACAGGCATAATATTGCTCTTTACCGTTTATGTCAATGCTTCAACACGAGCTGGTAAAGAAAACATTATGAATCCCGATATTCAGACACAGGATTCATTAATTAATATTCTGCACTTTTCAAAACTGTATATCAGTAAGTCCGATACCATCGGGATCCGCTCGGTGATCGCAAAAGAAGCTGAGTTTAAAAAACCTGTAACCAATATCATTAATATAGGCAATTACCCAAATGCGGTCTGGATAAAAGCGGTTGTTCCGCCATCTATTGATATTAAGGATTATACAGATATATTGATAGACCAGCCCAGGTTAAAACAGGCAGAGGTTTATTTTGTAAAGGACAATGAGGTTTTAAAAAAGTTTCAATATAACAATTATACCCTGGTTGCTTCAGTTAAGACATCGGGAAACCTTAAAACTTTTAAAATACCAAAAGATATTGCTGCTTTAAATCCGGTTATTTACATCAAACTGTATTCAGATGATGTAGTGATCTCACCGGTTTTTATCAGTAAGAGCAGCAACGTACTCGAATTATTTTCGGTAAGGGATGTGTTTTTTGGGATTTATACAGGCATTATGCTGATCATGTTTGCCTATAACCTCTTCCTGTATTTTAGCGTAAAAGATGTAAGCTACCTGAATTATATATTTTGTATATTGTTTACCTGGCTAACCCAAACTACCATACAGGGTTATTTTGATAAGTATTTTTATGTAGACAGCCTTTGGTTTAACAGTATATCCGTTATACTCTTTTCTAATCTGGGGCTGATTGCTTCCATATTGTTTACCAAATCATTTTTAAACACCAAGAAAAATACAGCAAGGCTTCATAAGGTGTTGAATATTTTGCTGGTATTGACTGTAATCAGCACTATATTGCTTTTTATAGGTTATAAAAAAGTATCATTTATTGGCATGCAGGTCTCTATTTTCGGGGGTTCTATTGTTACTTTTATCAGTGCACTAAATGCTTATTATAAAAGAAACTTTAAGCCTGCCGGTTATTACCTGGCCTCCTGGTCATTTCTTTTTATTGGTATGATGATCTTTATTTTAAAGGACTACGAGATCATAAAGTATTCAATTTTTTCTACCTATTCTGTTCAGTTTGCATCAGTACTGGAAGTACTGTTACTATCATTTGCTCTTGCAGACCGGATCAATTTCTTTAAAAATCAAAATGAGCTTGCGCAGAAACAAGCACTGTTGGTACTTAAAGAGAATGAGCGTTTGGTAAGAGAGCAAAATATTGAGTTGGAAAATAAAGTAAACGAGCGTACCATTGAGTTGCAAAATACCAATTCGAGCTTAAATGTGGCACTTACCAATCTGAAGGATGCACAATCACAGTTGGTAGACGCAGAAAAGATGGCTGCTTTGGGTCAGCTCACCGCAGGTATTGCGCATGAGATCAATAATCCTATCAATTTTGTAACCTCTAATATTAAACCCTTGCAACTCGACATTGATGACCTGAAAGAAATCATCACAAAGTATGAGCAAATCGATTATTCCGGTGCGGATGTGATGGAACAAGTACAGGAAATTGAAGCTTTTAAAAAACAGATAGACCTTGATTTCATTAATAACGAGATTGAATCTCTGCTGACCGGCATTACAGACGGGGCCAAAAGAACGGCTGAAATTATCAGAAGTTTGAGAAATTTTAGTCGTTTGGACGAGGATGACCTGAAGCCTATTGACATTAATGAAGGACTGCATTCGACACTTGTACTGGTCAGAAACTCACTCCCGGATAATGTTAAGGTGATCAAAGATTTTGGAAACCTGCCTAAAATTGAATGTCTTCCGGGCAAAATCAACCAGGTGTTTATGAACCTGATATCAAATGCTATACAGGCCATTAAGTCGAACGGTAAAAACAGGGAAGAAGAACTGCTTACCATTCATACCTGGTACGATGATAACAACGTTAAAATAAGCATTAAGGATACAGGTACAGGGATGACTGACGAGGTTAAACATAAAATATTTGAACCTTTTTTTACCACAAAAGAAGTTGGAGAAGGAACAGGTTTAGGTTTGTCAATTGTTTTTAGTATTATTGAGAAACATAAAGGTCATATCGATGTTCTCTCCGAAGTAGATCAAGGTACAGAATTCATCATTACATTACCTGTAAATACACAATAACCAAGCCCGTACTATGAGTGCACCCAATGTAAGAGTTCTATATATTGATGATGAGGAAAACAACTTGCAGGCTTTTAAAGCAAGTTTTAGGCGGCAGTATGAAATATATACAGCCATATCTGCTGCTGAAGGTTTAAAGATACTGGAAAATATTTCGGTGCAGGTGATCCTGGCCGATCAGAAAATGCCGGGCACTACAGGTGTGGAATTTTTTAAGAGCATTACAGATTCCTATCCAGATCCGATAAGAATATTGTTGACAGGTTATACGGATATTGAAGCGCTTGCAGATGCAATTAACCATGGTGATATATATAGATATATTACCAAACCCTGGAACGACCTGGAACTGCACAATTCCATAAAAAATGCGTATGATGCCTATAAGTCTAAAATTGACCTGCGGAACAAAGTGGCCGAGCTGGAAAAGACAAATGACGAATTAAACAGGTTCATCTACAGTATTTCCCATGAATTAAGAGCACCATTGGTATCGGCAATGGGTATAGTAAACCTGGTAAAGATGGAAGGCCTTTATGAGTCGAGTGGTGAATACTGGAGTTTGATAGAAACCTGTTCGAACAAACTTGATTATTATATCCAGAAAACCCTTCAGTACTATAAAAATAATAAAACGGTTTCCGAACATAGCCTGATTGACTTTCATAAACTGATCCCCGGCCTTATCGATCTGTATTCTTACGCTGATAAAGAAACTACTTTTAATACCGTAATAGATCAGAAAGTACCTTTTTACGGGGATGCATTCAGGATAGAAGTGATATTGGGTAACCTGATTTCGAATGCCATAAAATATCAGAAAGAAACAGAGTTAAATAAAAAGGTAAACATACATATAGCAGTAAGAAAAGATCAGGTTGAAATGTCTATTAATGACAACGGAATGGGCATTCTGAATGAGCACCTGGAAAAGATATTCACCCAGTTCTTCAAAAGTAAAGTTAACCATGGTAGCGGATTAGGCTTGTTTATTGTTAAAGAAGCATTAAACAAGATTAATGGGAAAATAGCCGTAAGCTCTGATCCAGCTGAGGGTACTACCTTTAAAATAACCATCCCCAATGTTAAATAACCATAGAACTGTACTATTAATTGATGACAATGATGTTGACCTGAAGATCAATGCAAAGCTCATTAAGATTTCGAACTTATTTGACGAAATTGTGTTATGTCAGTCGGCCGAAGAAGGCTTAACTTACCTGAACAGACACCTGAATGAGGATCAAAAATTACCCGATTTTATTTTGCTGGACATTCAGATGCCAGATCTGGACGGCTTTGATTTTTTGGAGTATTATAAGAAATTACCTAAAAAGCTTACGGAAAAATGTCTCATTGCCATGCTTTCTTCTACGCTTGATTTTGGGGATATCAAAAAGGCTGAAGCCAGCCAGCATGTAGTGAAACTATTGAAAAAGCCATTACATCCTGCCGAACTGGAAGAACTTTTAAAAAAATATTTTGCCTGATTTAAAGCAATATTTAAGCAGGCTGACGGGTTACTTTAACTTCCAGGCTCAGCGGCAGGTGAACCATAAATGTACTTCCCGCGTCTGTCTGGCTTTCGAAGCTTATTTTACCTCCCTGCAATTCCGTAAATTCTTTACATAGCATCAAACCAAGTCCTACCCCTCTCTCATTTCCGGTTCCGAATGTTGGTTTGAGTGCCGGAGAAAAAATGGCGGATTGTTGTTCTGCAGGGATGCCTGCCCCATTATCTTTCACACTTATGACACATTCATTTTGATGCATATGTGCAGAAACAATAATATCTCCTCCCGGAAAGGTAAATTTAATCGCATTGCTGATCAGGTTCCTGATCACCAGCTGCAGCATGTCGCGGTCTCCAAGTACACAGACCTCGTCTGTAATCTGGTTTCTGAGTTCTATTCCCTTCTCTTTTGCAATACCTTCCATTACCTTCAGCGTACTGTACAGGCTTTGTTTTAAGACTAAAGGCTTTAAACTGATCTGAACAGCTTCCATTTGCCCTTTTGTCCAGGAAAGCACATTAGCTAATATGTAAGCTGTATCTTTGGTTCTGCTTAACAATTGCTTTTCCATATTTAAACGTTCGGCTTCTTCCAGCTTATATTCTGTAAGCAGCTCAAGATAGCCTTGTATAGAAGCCAGGGGCTCTTTAAGATCATGTGCCAGGATGGATAACAATTTATTCTTGGTATGATTACTGGCCTCAAGCGCTATGGTCTTTTGCGCTGTTATTTCCCTTTCGCCATAATACGAATTGCGGATGAAAGATGTGATCAGCAAAATTGTGGCTACGCACAATAAATAAGTAAAGCCTATATCGGTAAATTTAGCTGCTTCATCCGGGTAGGTATTTCTAACCAGTTCCGGATTTCTGAACTCAAAAAACAACAGAGAAAGCACAATTACTATATTTAATGGTAGCCATATCCAGAAATGTTTTTTTGGTACAATGGAAACAGTAATCAGAAATGATAAGGCAAAGACCACTGTACTTGGCCCGTTAACACCTGAGTTATAATAATAATTTACCATAAGCAGCAGGTTATTGATTATCGAAAGTACAACAATACCTGCACTTGTTTTATTCCTGAAGCGGGAAAAATAATAAATGGTTAGTACGGCCAAAAATATGACAACCATAAGTAACGCAAGGCGGAACAGTTGTATCGACGCATTAAAAGGTATACATACCGCCAGTCCCATCAATGCAACCAGACAAACAGAATGAAATATCCGGCCTTCTAAAGTAAAAGAAGTTTTTTTGCCGATAAGATAGTCCCGCAATTGAATCATATAAATTGGCAGCTTTCTGTCAAAAAATAAACAGGTTATGTGAGCACTGGAGGATGTATGCCAGACACCAGCAGGCAGTCACGGAGTCCTAAGATACCTATTTATTTAACAAACACCCGAAAATTTTGCATATTGCTCATTAACGGTATGCCTGTTGAAATAAAGATTTATAACTATTATATGGTGAAGAACAATGCAACAGCTGCAGCCCCCATAATAAAAAAAGTTGTCCATAGCAAAGTCTTTGACAACCAGCCGCTTTTATATTCACCCATAATTTTATCACTTGCCGCAATCTTAACGATCAGAGATAGCAGGGGAACCGCAGCTATACCGTTTATTACCGCAGTATAAACCATGCTTTTACCGGATCTATGCCAATAAAGTTGATGATTAGTCCTATCAGTGTTGAGATGGTAATCACACCATAAAAACCATATGCTTTTTTAAGTTTAAGGTTTAAGCTGGCATTCCAGTCAAAGGCCTCTGCAACTGCGTATGCAGCAGAACCAGAAAGCACCGGGACGGCAAGTAATCCGAGACCGATAATGCCTACAGAGAAAATCAATTTAGCAAGATAACCCGCATTAGGGAAAGAATGTACCAGAGGTTCAAGTGCTTTTGCGGCATCAGCTGCATTTTTTACATCAGTTATACCACTGTTATGCAAAACTGTTGCCCCAACCAACAGTATGCACCAGGTAGTAAATTCAGAAATAACCATCCCAATGTTATTATCCTTACGCATTGCATGTATATGGGGCCAGCCAATTCTAGGTTTTCCGTCTCTAACCAGACCTTTGGCTTTTTCTTCCTCAACCTCCTGCGACGCCTGCCAGAAAAACATATAGGGAGTAATGGTTGTACCGAATACCCCAGTAATGATAAACAAAAAGTCGAATGTAAATTCGAAATGAGGTATAACTGTTGCCCTTAATACAGTTGGCCAGGGCTGATCTATAATAAACACAGTAATGGGATAGGCCAGTAAAGCAAGTGCAAGCCATTTTAATATCCTCGAATATACGCTGTAATTGGTAAAAATTTCAAGTATTAAGATTACTGCAGTGAAAAGCAGGGTAAGCACAACAAAATTAACCGGAATTAACAATTGGGCTGCAGCAGCCATAGCGCCAATATCTGCACCAATATTAATGGTATTGGCTGTCACCACCAGTCCTACAACAGAATAAAGTACTTTAGTATTGTAATGCTCTTTTACCACTGCAGCAATACCTTTTCCGGTTACCAGACCTATTCTTGCACAAGCCTCCTGTACAGCTGTCATAAAAGGCAGCATATATAATGCAGTCCATAATTGTCCATAGCCAAACTGTGCCCCGGTCTGGGAATAGGTTGCAATGCCTGAAGGATCGTCGTCAGCAGCACCAGTAGTTAAACCAGGGCCTAAAAGGCTAAGGAATTTTTTAATCTTTCTTATCCTGAATTTTGCATTATTTTTTAAAGACATATACACGGATTGTATGGATTAACATAGGTATCTACAATATAGCATTCTATAATAGAAAGATGAAGTAAATCTCCTTCAATTTTACCTAAGGAATTATAAATTTATAGCATTTTTCCAAAGTATGAATGAGCATTATCAACTACATTTGCATCTATAATCTCAAGAAATTATGACTAACACCCCCGCACAGAACAAACTTAAGCACGAACAGATCCAATACCTGGAATTTCTCTCTAAAGACATTCAACTGATCAAAAGATTTTATACCATATGTTTCGATTGGACTTTTACAGACTATGGACCTGATTACACAGCTTTTGAAGGTGATTATATTGATGGCGGCTTTACTTCAGGTATCCCTGTAAAAGGAAGCATATTAGTTATCCTTTATTCAAAGGACATTGAAACAACCAGAGAAAAAGTCATTAAGGCTGGTGGTATAGTGCAGGATATTTTCAGTTTTCCAGGTGGCAGACGCTTTCATTTTACCGATCCTGATGGTAATGAACTGGCAGTCTGGTCTGAATAAAACACGTGTGTTTCGAAATTATGAATAGAATAATGCTTATGATCGTGATCAACCTGATTGAATACAAATCAAATACACGAAAAAAGCCGTTCTTCTCTTCGGAAAAACGGCTTTTTAAGCAGTGGGCTCAGGTGTGCGCTAGATTAGCTGATTCTTCTTTTACTTTTCATAATGCTATACTCGCATAATCCACTTTGAATATATTCAATTTTATATTCTGATAAAAGTTGAGTAAGTATTTGTCTGGTAGCATCTTCATCTAGACCAAGTTTTTCTCCAAGCTCTATTTCATTACAACGTCCATTACTTTCCACTAAAGCATTAAAATATTTATCTTTATTTCTCATAAATTTATTTTTTTTTTGCTGCTATCATCATATGCGGACTAAATGGTAAAAGATAGCTGTCATTTTCAGTGATCTGGATAAGTTCCATTAAGGTCTTTCTCTTTTTCATATCCAAAAGGTTCAGAAAGTAATCTTTATCCAGCCAGGCCATCCCCTCTACCGCGTAGGTATTTATATACGTCAAATCCTCCTTCACAAATTCATCTTTTAATTCATTTGGTTTATGATAATACGCTTCTGCTAGAAGCCAGGGAAAATCATTTGGAGGATTATGAATGCCTGTTGTGAGTTCTTCTTTGCACATATTAAAAAAAGCACCTTTATGAATTAGTCCTTGTAGAAGCCCAACTAAAGTTGATGCAGTATAATTTATAGAAAACCCTAAAATGATACCGTCTTTTTTTACAACGCGTTTGGCTTCACGAATCGCTTTTTCCCTGTCTTCTTTTTTTTGAAGATGATAAAGTGGCCCGTGTAGAATTATCATATCTGCAAAATTATCTGGGAAGTCTAAATTTCTGGCTTCCCCTAAATAAACAGAATATTTGTTTTTTAATTTACTAGCTCTATCCTTAGCTATTTGAATATGTTTAAAGACTGGCTCAATTAAGTATACCTCATGCCCCTTTTTTGCAAGCCATTCTGAATATTTACCTGTGCCTCCACCAACATCAATTATTTTAGTGAATGTTGGTGGAACATATTTTTCTATGAGTGATTTGATTCTTTCAAATTCAAACACTCCCATACCTTTGTTCAGTCTGGTTTCTTCAGACGCTTTATTATAAAAGAGTTCTATATCTCTACTTATTAACTGTTTACTATACATCTTAAATATTTTTAAACTTTATCAAATTGCAGAAGATATTTATCATTCTGCAACGTGATAAAACAATTGATTTGATCAATCAATCTCTTTGTTATTAAAAATTGTTGGGTAAAAAATGATGCACATATTATCCATTACATTTAGAATCAAGCGGTTCCAATGCATTAAATCTTCAATTTAAGGAGGATGTCCTTACGAAGGATTGATAATATGTCAGATTTAGTATAACAGATCACAAAGGTAAAAATTAAGAATGATTATTTTCCCTATAAACGAAAAAAGCCGTTCTTCTCTTCGGAAAAACGGCTTTTTAAGCAGTGGGCCCAGCTGGGCTCGAACCAGCGACCAAAAGATTATGAGTCTTCTACTCTAACCAACTGAGCTATAGGCCCCGAAAAATCTTTTAGATTTTGCGAGTGCAATGTTACATATTTGTATTCAATTATGGAAACAGTTTTAGCACAAAAAATAAAAAATATTATTTTCGATTACGGCAATGTGATCTTCGAAATAGACTTTAAAAAGGCACAAGAAGCTCTATTACAACTTGGTATTGCCAATAATACGGAATTCTTTTCACATAAAAGCCACCACCAGCTTTTCAATAATTTTGAAACCGCAGCCATCTCTCCTGCACAGTTCAGAGAAGGGATACGTGAAGCAGCAGGTAATAAAAACCTGACAGATCAGGAAATTGACAATGCCTGGAACAGTTTGCTGATCGGTGTACCCCCCGGAATTCATGAGGTACTGCTTAAAGTAAAACAAAAATACCGTACCTTTTTACTGAGCAATAACAATGAAACACATTACAATTACATTGTAGAATATTTAAAAAAGGAATTTGGGATGGACGACAACAGCGCACTGTTTGAAAAAGCCTATTACTCACAGCAAATGTTCTTGCGCAAACCCAATATAGAGATATTTGAACAGGTCATTCAAGAGAATGGACTTGACCCTGCCGAAACCTTGTTTATTGATGATAGCCCACAGCACATTGAGGGGGCCAAATTAGCCGGTCTGCATACTTTACTGATGACCAGACACCCTAAAGAACTGGAACAGGTTTTAATAGCACATCACATCCTATAACCATTCATTATTTTCATTTAAACAAACAATAGTTTTTAACTATAATGCTATAGAAAAAAGCAGTTTGATTCTCACCATGATCTGTCGTATCTTTAATTATAAGTATAAAATTCAGATCTATGGAAAACAATCCAAACGACATCAGTAAATGCCCTTTTCATAATGGAAGTATGAAGCACAATGTAGGTGGGGGTGGCACCCGAAACAAGGACTGGTGGCCTAATCAGTTAAAACTGAACATACTGCGTCAACATTCCTCCTTATCCAATCCAATGGATAAGGATTTTAATTATGCTGAAGCCTTTAAAAGCCTCGACTTTGCAGCACTGAAGAAAGACCTTCATGCACTCATGACCGACTCGCAGGACTGGTGGCCGGCAGACTTTGGTCACTATGGTGGATTGTTTATACGTATGGCGTGGCACAGTGCAGGAACTTATCGTGTGGGCGACGGACGTGGTGGTGCCGGTGCAGGCTTACAGCGTTTTGCACCACTGAATAGCTGGCCTGATAACGTAAGTTTGGATAAGGCCCGCAGATTGCTTTGGCCAGTTAAGCAAAAATACGGCCGCAATATTTCATGGGCCGACCTGATGATCCTTACCGGTAACGTAGCATTGGAATCAATGGGTTTTAAAACCTTTGGCTTTGCCGGTGGACGTGAAGATGTGTGGGAGGCGGATGAATCCGTTTATTGGGGTGCCGAAACTACCTGGCTGGGTGGCGATCTGCGTTATGCACACGGTTCACCCGGTGTGGAAGGCGATGGTGTATTGGTTACAGATGACAATGCCGATGGCAATATACACTCCAGAAATCTGGAGAAACCACTTGCAGCTGTGCAAATGGGCTTAATATATGTAAATCCGGAAGGACCGGATGGCAACCCTGACCCTATCGCCGCTGCCAAAGACATTCGTGATACATTTGGCCGGATGGCTATGGACGATGAGGAAACTGTTGCATTAATAGCCGGAGGTCATAGTTTTGGCAAAACCCATGGTGCTGCCTCTGCAGACCATGTAGGCAAAGAGCCAGAAGCTGTAGACATTGAAATGCAGGGTTTGGGCTGGCGCAACAGTTATGGCACTGGCAAAGGAGCCGATGCGATTACCAGCGGACTGGAAGTAATATGGACAAAAACACCGACTCAATGGAGCAATAATTTTTTTGAAAACCTGTTTGGATTTGAATGGGAGCTTTCTAAAAGCCCTGCTGGTGCGCAGCAATGGGTAGCCAAAAACGCCGAAGCATTTATCCCTGATGCCTTTGACGGTTCAAAAAAACATCGTCCTACGATGCTGACTACCGACCTTTCTTTAAGATTTGATCCGGCATACGAAAAAATATCACGACGCTTTTTTGAAAACCCCGATGCATTTGCCGATGCCTTTGCGCGTGCATGGTTTAAATTGACGCATCGTGATATGGGCCCGCGTGAGCGCTACCTTGGTCCGGAAGTACCACAGGAAGAATTGATTTGGCAGGATCCTATCCCGGCAGTAAACCATGTACTGATCAATGAAAATGATATTGCGGCCCTGAAAGCACAGGTATTGGAATCAGGTTTAAGTATAGCTGAACTGGTTTCTACCGCATGGGCCTCCGCTTCTACCTTCCGTGGAACCGATAAACGTGGTGGGGCCAACGGTGCACGCATCCGCCTTGCTCCGCAAAAATACTGGCAGGTTAACAATCCTCCACAATTACAAAAAGTATTGAATATACTGGAAGGCATTCAAAAAGAATTTAATACTGCACAAACAGCTGGTAAAAAGGTTTCGCTGGCAGATTTAATTGTACTGGCCGGTTGTGCCGGTGTTGAGAAGGCTGCAACCACAGCAGGATATGCCATAACTGTCCCTTTTATACCTGGTCGCATGGATGCCTCACAGGAACAAACTGATGTAGAATCATTCGGATACCTGGAACCTGCTGCCGACGGATTCCGTAACTATCGCAAATCGAAAATCCCGGTATCTACAGAAGAACTACTGATCGATAAGGCCCACTTGCTCACACTTACAATACCTGAGTTAACAGTATTGTTAGGCGGTATGCGTGTATTGGATACCAATTTTGATGCCTCCAAGCATGGTATTTTCACATCAAAACCGGGGCAGCTCAGCAATGATTTTTTTGTAAACCTGCTGGACATGAACACCGTATGGAAAGCAGCCTCTGCAGATAGGGAAGTTTATGAAGGCCGTGACCGCAACACCGGTGAAATAAAATGGACCGGCACCCGTGCAGACCTTGTGTTTGGCTCCAATTCTGAATTGAGGGCGGTTGCTGAAGTGTACGGAAGCTCCGATTCCCGGCAGAAGTTTATAACCGATTTTGTATTCGCATGGAACAAAGTTATGAATCTGGACCGGTTTGACCTGGGCTGATTTAATTAACCCAACGAATGAACAAAAACAGCTTTTGCAGATGCAAAAGCTGTTTTTTTATTTATCCCTCCTCTGTTTACTACTTAAGCCTCCTGCGTTGCTTCTCTTTTATAATTAATCCAAGCTCTCTGCTGGTTGCACCTGCTATAGAGGTATTTTCCTGAGCTCTCCTGAAAAGATAAGGCATAACGGCTTTTATTGGCCCATAAGGCACATATTTAGCTACATTATAACCGGCATCTGATAAGTTGAAGCTTAAATTGTCGCTCATACCCAATAACTGTGCAAAATAAACATGAGGATGGTTGTGTGCAATTTTATATTCATCCAGAAATTGGGCCAATACCCTGCAGCTATTTTCATTATGCGTTCCGCACACGAAGGCAATGTCGTTGATGTGTTCCATACAATAATGTAAAGAAGCATCATAATCCCTGTCACACGCAGCTTTATCTACCTGAATAGGTGAAGGAAAGCCCAGTTCTTCTGCCCTTTTTCGTTCTTTTTCCATATAGGCACCCCGTACCATTTTTACGCCCAGTACAAAACCCTGTTCCCTGGCTATCAGGTGGTCTGATTTTAAATCGGCTAGTTTATCGTGGCGGTACAGCTGATAGGTATTGTAAACAATGCAGTTTTTCTGATTAAACAAACGCATCATATCGAAAGCCAGCTCATCAATCGTATCCTGTATCCAGGTTTCTTCAGCATCTATCATTACCGGTACATTTTTATCGAATGCCCTTCTGCATATCTTTTCACAACGCTGTTTCAGCTTTTCAAATTCTGTCTGCTCTGCTGCATTAAGTTCTTTCTTTGCATCCAGTTTTTCCAACAGACCAAACCTGCCAATACCGGTCACTTTAAAAACAGTAATGGGAATCCTTTTATCCCCTGTTGCCCTTTCGATTGTCCGGATGATCTCCTCACAGGTAAAATCAAAAACAATCTCTTCTTCCTCCCCCTCTACTGAATAGTCCAAAATAGTACCTACTTTACCCGATGCCAGCTGTTGTATGGTATGCTCACATTCAGCAATGGTTTCTCCACCACAAAAATGTTTAAACAGGGTAGCCTTGATGATGCCTTTGATGGGCAGGCCAATGTTCAGGAAAAAATTAGTTATGGGCGGCCCTACTTTGGTTAAAAAGTTACTGCTAATGATTTTGAACAACCAATAAGCCGCATTCAGCTCAGTATCCGATTTATTGCGAAAAGCAATTTCCGTATCATCAAAATTTAATGATCTCTTGGGGAGTGTTTCCATTTACGAATGTCAGTTAGTCGTTTTGCATGCAAAAGTATAAATTCCCTTGCTATTGGTGGTAAAACACTTTATAATTAATTGTAAGTTTGCCTTGCGATGATAAAATTTAAATTAGAAGGTGAGTTTATACCCCTTATTCAGTTATTGAAAGCAACCGCCTTGGTACAAAGCGGCGGAGAAGCACAGACCGTTGTAGAGGATGGTTTGGTAAAATACAATGGAACGGTTGATTACCGCAAAAGGCTAAAGGTGCGGGTTGGCGATGTAATTGATTTTATGGGACAAAAAATAACAGTGATTTAATGAAAAAATTGGAGAGCGCAGGTCATAGCATTTATTTTGAAACAGAACTGGCACCTTTAATGAAGGTAATTGAAGCAGAAAAATACAGTAAAATCTTTGTTTTTGCGGATACACATACGTCAGAACTGTGTTTACCATTGTTCAGGGAAATGATGGACGATTTTAATGGTTTTGACCTGATAGAAACTGATCCTGGGGAAGAAAACAAGAATATTGATTTTTGCATCGGCATCTGGAAGACCTTACTTGATTTTGGTGCCGACCGTAAATGCCTGATGGTTAACCTGGGTGGTGGCGTAATTACCGATATGGGAGGCTTTGTGGCCTCAACCTATAAAAGAGGGATAGACTTTATCAATATCCCTACTACCCTATTGTCGCAGGTAGATGCTTCTGTTGGCGGTAAAACCGGGATTGATGTAGATAATGTGAAGAACATGGTGGGTACTTTTACCCTACCGCAGTCGGTTTTTATTGAAACTAAATTTTTAAAAACCCTGCCACAACGGGAGCTGCTTTCCGGCTTTGCCGAAATGATCAAACATGGTTTAATTGTAGACCGTACCTATTATAATGATTTGAAGAGTAGCAATTACCTCCAGATTTCGGCTCAGGCCATTTACCGTTCTGTAGAGATCAAGAATGAAGTAGTTACGGAAGATCCACATGAAAAAGGACTAAGAAAGATCCTGAATTACGGACATACCATCGGACATGCAGTTGAAACCTATTCCCTGATCAACGATACCCAGCCACTTACACATGGCGAGGCCATTGCTGTGGGTATGATCTGTGAGGCTTTCCTTTCTTCAAACAACAATACCTTATCAGCTGATGATTTAAAAGACATTACTGATTATATCAGTACGCTTTATCCGGCTTACAGGATTAAAGAAGACAGTTTTAAGCAATTGCTGGAGTTTATGCAAAGTGACAAGAAAAACGAGAACGGACAGATCATGTTCTCTTTGCTCAGTACGATTGGCAAATGCGATTACAATTGCAGGGTATCGGAAAAAGACATTCTGGAAAGCTTTGCTTACTTTAACCGCATTTATAGTTAACAGCTCAACTGAAATTTTAAACCTCAGCCTATAGCTTTTTAACAACAAAAAAATATTTTTTTTATTTAGCTATTGACAAATTAAATTTTGTTAGTACATTTGGCAAAACAAAATAAAGACAGGGTACGGAAACAAGCCCGGTTACAACAAAAAAGAAAATGAAGAATAATATCACTACATATTGGTTTGGTTACTTTTACTACTTTAGTAAGAGCCGGGACTAATATGCACTGATATCAGCAAGATAAATGTATAAGAAAAGTCCCGGCCCAACGCCGGGACTTTTTTTTGTTTTTAACGAAACCAGAACCATAAAAAGGGAAAAAACAAATTCATGAAGAAAGTAACAAGAGTAGCAATTCAGGGTATTAAAGCATCTTTCCACGAAGAGGCGGCCTTCAAGTTTTTTGGAACAGACATCCAGACCATAGAATGCAATTCTTTTAAGCAAACATGTGAAAGTTTGGAAAAAAAAGAATGTGATTATGTGATCATGGCCATAGAAAACTCTATAGCAGGTAGTCTTTTACCAAATTACACCTTAATACGCGAATATAATTTTGCTGTTGTAGGTGAGGTATACCTGGCTATCCAATTACATTTAATGGCTTTACCAGGTGTTAAATTTGAAGATGTGAAATTTGCCACTTCACACCCTATTGCCATCCGTCAGTGTGTAGATTTCTTTTATGATTATCCCCACATCCAGGTAATTGAGGGCAATGATACTGCTGCCTGTGCAAAACGTATTAAAGACGAGCAGCTAAAAGATACTGTTGCTATTGCCAATACCCTTGCAGCCGAATTGTATGGTCTGAATATTATTGAAAGAAGGATTGAGTCCAATAAAAAGAATTTTACCCGTTTCCTGATCCTTAAGCTGGACAAGACCGAAGAGTTGAAAGAAGTTAACAAAGCTTCTATATGTTTCCAGGTAGGCAATCATGTAGGGGCTTTATCCAAAGTTCTGAATATTTTTGCTGAACAACAGGTTAACCTCACAAAAATCCAGAGCATGCCTGTCTTAGGGAAACGTAACGATTATTACTTCTATGTTGACATGGAATGGACCAGCATGGAAAATTACGACAAAGCCGTCCGGCAAGCCTTAAAATACACTGTAAACTTTAATATTATGGGCGAATACCAGAAAAACGATAAAGTATAAATCTGGAGAGCAGCCTTCGTAAAATAACTATATAAAAATTTTAAACCCCAACAAAATGAAACTACAATTGAACATCCAGCCATTAAATACATGGCTTAACATCAACAATGAACCGCTCATCATTTCAGGGCCCTGCAGTGCAGAAACTGAAGAACAACTGTTAACCACCGCACACTTACTTGCAGCAACAGGAAAGGTATCTGTATTAAGGGCCGGTATCTGGAAACCACGCACCCGTCCGGGAGAATTTGAAGGTATAGGCAGCATTGGTCTGGAATGGCTGAAAAGAGCAAAAGCAGAAACCGGCCTGCCTACTGCCGTAGAAGTTGCAAATGCTAAACACGTGGAAGAGGCCCTGGCTGCAGGAGTAGATATTTTATGGATCGGCGCACGTTCTACTGTTAACCCCTTTACTGTTCAGGAAATTGCTGATGCTTTAAAAGGAGTGGATATCCCTGTGTTGGTAAAAAACCCGGTAAACCCTGACCTGCAATTGTGGATTGGTGCTTTAGAGCGCATCAACGGTGCTGGTATTACTAAATTAGGTGCCATTCACCGCGGCTTCTCTTCCTTCGAAAAGAGTTCTTTCCGTAACGAACCTATGTGGGAGCTTGCCATTCAATTGAAAACTTTATGTCCAGAACTGCCGATCATCAACGATCCAAGCCATATCTGCGGTAACCGTGAACTGATCCCTTACATCTCTCAAAAAGCATTGGACCTGGATATGCAAGGCTTAATGATCGAGTCGCACGTAGATCCTTCAGTGGCATGGACAGATGCAAAACAACAGGTTACCCCCGCTGCTTTAGCTGAACTGGCTGACCGTTTAACTGTTCGTGAACCAGAATCTAAAAATGAAGCGATTACAGATCAACTGGCCGAATTCCGTAAACAAATTGACAAAATTGACGACCTGTTGTTACAGAAACTGGGTGAGCGTATGGCCATAGTAGGCAAAATCGGTGAATACAAACGCGATAACCAGGTAACCATTTTACAGGTTAACCGTTGGGATGCCATTATTAAAAAAGGTGCCTCATTTGCAAAAGCCTTAAAACTGGATTTAAACTTTACAGAAAAATTCCTGGAACTCGTTCATGGAGAATCTATCCGCAAACAAACTGAGATCATGAATGCTGGTAAAGCAGAAAAAGGCATTGCAGCAGAAGCACATACAGAAGTTAAATCTTAACAATGAGTAAAAACGCAATTGTTTCTTTTAAAGGGATTAAAGATATAAATGCTGAAATAGCCTTAACCGGCTCAAAAAGCGAAAGCAACAGGGCACTAATCATCAGTGCCCTGTCTGAAGGACTGGTTAAAGTTGACAATTTATCGGATGCGGTTGACACCGTAACCCTGAATAACATCCTTAAGGCCATCGGAAAAGAAAATGACCCGGATACTTTTTTTTCTGTAGATGTAGGACATGCGGGCACAGCAATGCGTTTTCTAACTGCCTATTTATCCATTACCAGGGGCATGTTTTACCTGACCGGCTCAGGCAGAATGAAAGAGCGTCCGATAAAATTATTGGTTGAAGCTTTACAAAAACTAGGTGCAGGCATCAAATATTCAGGACAAGATGGTTTTCCTCCGCTGGAAATCAATAAAGATTTTAGGCAGGCCAGCCGGATAGTCAAAATTCAGGGAAACATCAGCAGCCAGTACTTATCCGCGCTTTTAATGATCGCCCCTTCTCTTCCATTGGGTTTATCTTTAGAAATTGAAGGTGAATTAACTTCGCGCCCCTACCTGGAAATGACCTTAAGTATGCTACAGGATGCAGGAATTGAACACCGATGGGACAACAATACCATTCATATTGATCAACAGCCTTTTAAAGCTGCCGAATTGATTGTAGAACCTGACTGGAGTGCGGCCTCTTACTGGTACAGCATTGCAGCCCTGGCCGATCATGCGGAAATAACCTTACCCAACTTAAAGCAAAAAAGTTTACAGGGTGACAGTAAGATCAGGGACATTATGGTTGCATTTGGCGTGCGTACTTCCAGTATTCCTAATGGCATTGCCCTAAAATCCGGTACTTCTGTAGCAATAACCGAAGTATTGAACCTGAAGGACTGCCCCGACCTAGCCCAGACCATTATTGTATGCGCTGCCGCAAAAGGATTGAACCTTTCGTTTACAGGACTGGAAACACTTAAGATAAAAGAAACCAACAGGATATTGGCGCTGCAACAGGAACTGATCAAAATAGGAGTAGTTTTAAAGGAAGAGAATGAAGTATATACTTTAAATTGCGATCAGCTAAGTTTTCCTGAAAAAGTAACTTTTGCTACTTATGACGATCACCGTATGGCTATGGCTTTTGCACCCTTAAGTTTCTTTATCAAAGAAATAGAGATGGAAGATTATCAGGTTGTGGAAAAGTCATATCCTGATTACTGGAAAGACCTGGAGAAAGCGGGATTTGAAATCCAGGAAATTTAATCTTAAACCTAAAATCATAAACTGTAAATCAACATGGCAGGCAATACATTTGGTCAATTATTTCGCATTACCACTTTTGGTGAATCTCATGGTGTAGCCATTGGTGTTATTTTAGATGGTTGTCCGGCTCAATTACCTATCGACCTGGATTTTATCCAGTCAGAATTGGATAAACGCAGACCCGGACAGTCAAAAATTACAACACAACGTAAAGAAAGTGATACCGTACAGGTGCTTTCCGGAACGTTTGAAGGTAAAAGCACAGGAACCCCCATAGCTATGCTGATCCCTAATGAGGACCAGCGGAGCAAAGATTATAGTCACAATACCGATGTTTACCGTCCCTCACATGCAGATTATACTTATGATGCCAAATATGGCATTCGCGATCATAGAGGCGGAGGACGCTCATCTGCAAGGGAAACCGCTGCCCGTGTAGCAGCTGGAGCAATTGCCAAACTATTGTTAAAACAGTATGGGGTTGAGGTCTTTGCACATGTATCTGCAGTGGGCCAAATCCAGGCGCCTAATCTTGCCCAGGATGATATAGCAGCGTTACTGTCCATCAGGGAGGATAATATTGCCCGCTGCGCAGATCCGGCTACAGCCCATCAGATGATTGAATTTATTGACAGTGTAAGAAAAGATGGCGATACCGTTGGCGGCAAAGTGAGCTGCATCATAAAAAACTGCCCTGTAGGACTGGGAGAACCTGTATTTGATAAGCTGCATGCCGACCTGGGTAAAGCAATGCTCAGCATCAATGCTGTTCATGGCTTTGAATATGGCTCTGGTTTTAGTGGAAGTGAAATGAGGGGTTCGGAACACAATGATATTTTTCTGGCCAATGAGGGTCAGCCCAAAACACTCACCAATTTTTCCGGTGGCATTCAGGGTGGTATTTCCAATGGTATGGAAATCAATTTTACAGTAGCCTTTAAACCGGTTGCCACCATTATGCACAATCAGCAAACCATTAATGCTGCAGGTGAGGCAGCTGAAATTAAAGGAAAAGGCAGACATGACCCATGTGTGGTACCAAGGGCAGTAGTTATTGTAGAGGCAATGGCTGCACTGGTACTGGCAGATCATCTGCTCAGAAACAAAACAAGCAGGCTATAACCTGCTTGTTTTGTTTCCTTATATTACGCTCTAGTATATAGCCGGATATTTACCCGGGTTGCTCTCGTTCATCATAGCATAAACAACCTCTATTACATCATCAACAGAAGGTTTACTGAAATAATCCCCGTCAGAACCATAAGGAGGGCGATGCGCTTTGGCACTCAATGTTCGCGGTTGTCCATCCAGGTGATAATAACCATTCTGCACTTCCAGTATCTGTTGCAGTAAAAATGCAGTTCCGCCTCCAGGTACATCCTCATCCACAACCAGTAACTTATTTGTTCTTGCCAAAGACTGTGCACAGAGCTGATCGGTATCAAAAGGCAATAAGGTCTGGGGATCAACAATTTCAATAGAGATACCCAATTGGGCAAGTTCTTCTGCCGCTTCCTCCACAATTCTTAAAGTAGAACCATAAGAAACAACAGTTAAATCACTGCCTTCCCTGATCACTTCGGCCTTACCCAAAGGCACGGTATATTCACCAACATTTTCAGGTAACTTTTCTTTCAGGCGGTAACCGTTCAGGCATTCTATGAGCAGTGCAGGTTCATCAGATCTGAAAAGGGTATTATACATTCCCGCTGCCTGGGTCATGTTGCGGGGCACACAGATATGCAGCCCCCTTAAAGAACCCAGGATCATCCCTATTGGAGAACCTGAATGCCATACACCCTCCAGCCGGTGCCCACGCGTTCTAATGATCACCGGTGCTTTTTGTCCGGCTTTGGTACGGTACGACAAACTTGCGAGGTCATCACTCAGAATATTTAAAGCATATAGCAGGTAATCCAGGTACTGGATTTCGGCAATCGGGCGTAAGCCACGCAATGCCAGGCCTATGCCCTGTCCTATTATGGTCATTTCCCTGATTCCGGTATCGGTAATCCTCAGTTCTCCATATTTTGCCTGTAAGCCGGCAAAGCCCTGGTTCACATCCCCAATTGCGCCTAAATCTTCTCCAAAAGCAACCAAACGCTGGTCACGTGCAAAATTGGCGTCAAAACAAGCATTCAGCAGCTCACGGCCATCAACCATTTTGCTGAGTTCGTTGTATGCTGGTTTCAATTCATTGACCAGCATAGGGCTTTCAGCACCATCTGTAAATAATTTTGAATGGTAACGGTCTTCATTCAGTCCGGCCTGATCATTATACCAGTCCAGCAATTCATTTCTGGCAGCAGAAGGCTGGCTTATGGATAACCGTAAAGCCTTTCTTGCCGAAGAAATAACCTCCCTTCTTTGCGCATCAGGTGTACTGACCAGAACACTGGCAATTTTGATCAATGCAGGATCACCATTGGCAACATTGTTTATGGCAGTAACAACCAGGTCTTTTTCTGCTTTTATAGAAGCTAAAAATTCATTCCAGGCTTCTTTTTGGGTTTCACGAACAAATTTCTTGGCGGTATTTTCCAGTTCAAGGATTTCCTCTTCAGAGATAATTGCCGATTCCAGCATCCATTTGCGCATCTGAAGGATACAATCGTACTCTTTTTCCCATTCTAAACGGTCTTTATCTTTGTAACGTTCATGAGAACCTGAAGTAGAGTGGCCCTGCGGCTGGGTAACTTCGGTAACATGGATCAGCACCGGCACGTGTTCGCTCCTGCAAACATCAATGGCACGCTGATAGGTTTCGCACAATGCCGGATAATCCCAGCCCCTTACTTTATATATTTCATAGCCTTCAACTTTTTCATCACGCTGAAAGCCCTTTAAAATTTCAGAGATATCTTCTTTTGTAGTCTGGTATTTTGCAGGTACTGAAATGCCATAAGCATCATCCCAAACAGACATCGCCATGGGTATCTGTAAAACACCGGCTGCATTAATGGCTTCAAAAAATACACCTTCGGATGTAGAAGCATTGCCAATGGTACCAAAAGCCACCTCATTGCCATTGACCGAAAAATTCTTTAAATATTCCAGTTCAGGATTTTGCCTGTATAATTTCGAGGCATATGCCAGACCAACTAACCTGGCCATTTGTCCACCTGTTGGTGCAATATCCGAGGAGGAATTTTTTATATCCGTTAAATCTTTCCAGCTACCGTCTTCATTTAAAGAACGGGTTGCAAAATGGCAGTTCATTTGCCGGCCTGCCGATGCAGGATCTGCCTCCACACTGGGATTGGCATATAACTGGGCAAAGAATTCTTTAATGGTACAGATGCCCGCTGCAAAAGCAAAAGTCTGGTCCCTGTAATAACCTGAGCGCCAGTCGCCATTCTTAAAAGCCTTCGCCATTGCAATTTGCGGAAGCTCTTTACCATCGCCAAAAATTCCAAACTTTGCCTTACCTGTCAACACTTCCTTTCGGCCCAATAAACTAGCCTGTCTACTCTCTACAGCTATTTTATAATCATTTATAACAATAGTTTTGAAGTCATCAAAACTTAACTCCGAAGCGTCGATAGGGTTTGTGGTAAGTTTACTATTTGGCATCATAAGCAATTCAATTATGCGGCAAAGATACATAAAATCTAAAGTATGACTTAACAGTGTATCGTAATTAATATAATGGAATACTTTTTGTTTTATGAATGAAAACATTAAATTTGTTTTAAAACAACATTAAAATGAAAAAGCTAATTCTGTTATTTACGTTAATCTTAGGTATAAGTGTTGCTGCTAACGCTCAATCAAAACCTGCCGAATTCAAGTTTGACAAGGAGAGTCATGACTTTGGAAAAATTCCGCTTAACAAGCCTGCAACAATAGAATTTAAATTCACTAATATCGGTGATCAGCCCCTTATTATTACCAAGGTAGAGACTACCTGTGGATGTACAGTTCCTGAGTATACACAAACGCCGGTTAAAAAAGGTGATTCAGGTGTAATTAAAGTTACTTATAACCCAACTGGTGCTGCACTTCCTTTCAGCAAAAGTATTACCATTACTTCAAATGCAAAAACTACTACTAAAGTTTTATACATTAAAGGAGAAACTGTGGCAGCGGCCAGCAAATAGCATTTCAAAAAGATATTTTGATTAAAACCTCGTTAATCAACGAGGTTTTTTAATTTTGTACCTTCTCAAAAAAAACTAACTTATTAATCCACCCCTGGGGGTGGCAATTGTAGACTGAATTTTAATTTTGCACAATGCCAGACATTTCGGAAAAAGGGCTGCTCATGCCCGCTTCACCAATAAGAAAACTAACCCCTTATGCGGATCAGGCAAAAAAAACAGGTAAAAAAGTATACCACCTGAATATTGGCCAGCCAGACATTGCAACGCCTGAAGGGATGCTGAATGCCATTAAAAATATAGATTTCAATGTTTGGGCCTATACGCCCTCGGAAGGAACATTAACTTACCGTACCAAACTCGCAGATTATTACAATAAGCTAGGGTATAACATTACACCAGAGGATATCCTGGTTACAGTTGGTGGCTCTGAGGCCATTACCATTGCCATGCAGACCTGTGTTAACGAAGGTGATGAAATCATTATTCCCGAACCTTTTTATGCAAATTACAATGGTTTTGCCTGTATGAGCAATGTTGTGGTAAAACCTATATTGTCACATATCGAAAATGGTTTTGCCCTTCCTCCTATTGCCGATTTTGAAAAACTCATTACTGCAAAAACCAAGGCCATTATCATTTGCAACCCAAATAATCCTACCGGTTATTTATATTCAAAAGAAGAATTAGAAGCTTTAAAAGCATTGTGCTTAAAATATGACCTCTTCCTGCTCTCCGATGAAGCCTACCGGGAGTTTTGCTACGACGGCAGGGAATTTATCTCTCCGGCACACTTAAATGGGTTGGAACAGCATGTGGTGATATTGGATACCGTTTCCAAACGTTATAGCGCCTGTGGAGCCAGATTGGGCTGTTTAATTACTAAAAACAAAGCCGTTATCCAGGCGGGGCTAAAGTTTGCACAGGCCAGGTTAAGTCCGGGTATGGTAGAACAAATTGCCGGAACCGCTGCTGTAGACACCCCCGACAGTTACTTCGAAGCAGTAAATAAAGAATATACTTTACGCAGGGATACACTTGTAAAAAGATTGAATGCGATGGATGGCGTATTTTGCCCGAATCCGGGTGGTGCATTTTATGTAGTTGCCAAATTGCCGATTGACGATGCCGATCAGTTCTGCCAATGGATACTGGAAAGCTTTAATCACCAGGGCGAAACTGTCATGATGGCACCTGCTACAGGTTTTTATTCGACAGCGGGTTCAGGAAAAAACGAAGTCAGAATGGCTTATGTACTTAATACTGAAGACCTTAATAGGGCTATGGACTGCCTTGACATTGCTTTAAAGCAATATCCTGGTCGTAAAATGGCATAATTTTCGTATCTTTGTATGCTGATGGACAAGGAAAAGTTTAATCCCTGAGCATCAGCATACTTAATGGGATGGGGCCGTTTTGGATTTGACAGGGTGAAGCTAAGTATGTTAGCATGCAGTGCGTTGTACGGAGAGCACTTAAAAGAGAACGTTCACACTATAATTGGCGAAAATAACTACGCCTTAGCTGCCTAATTTAGAATTAGCCTAGCTTTTGTCCCTCTAACTGCTGCGATGTTAGGTTAGAATATGGGGCATCGTAATAACAACGCTGGCAATTGTAAGGTACGATACAGTTGCGAGATAAAGTACCTAAGGTGAACGGTTAGGTCGGTTTCCAGCCCGCCAGATCCCTACAATTAATTGGAAAATAAGCATGTAGAAGGCATAATTTATCGCACAACTGGACAAGGGTTCGAACCCCTTCGGCTCCACATGACGGGGAAACGGTAAGTTTCCCCGTTTTCATTGGCGATCAACAAGCCATTCATTTCTACTTCAAATATAGATCTGCGAAATTGATGTATTGCTCCCAATCGTATTTAGTAATATCATGCTTACCTGTTCTTTTATGGTAACCCAATACTCCCGCCCTAACCGGGGTATCGGTAGCAGGAGGGTTACGATCTTTAAAAGTTTCAAAACCATACAATTTATAAATGTCACCTGCATAAAAGAGTGCTGTATATTCTCCTACCGGATCTGCCCATAAATCTTCCGATGCGCTTGCTACATAGAGTGGTCTAGGTGCAATCAAGGCCATTAATTCATGGAAATCTATCGGTAACGACGCTTCCTTATCATTATATTTTTTAAAATTATCAGCAAACCAATGAGGGAAGGAAGTATTGATTCTTTTAATTGTCTCACCAAATTTCCGCCTGGTAATTGCGGCTCCACCTTCGCCTGAATTGTTAGAAATTACCATCGCAAACCGCTTGTCCTGTGCCCCGGCCCAAAGTGCCGCTTTACCCAATCTGGAATGACCAATTACCGCCACTTTTTTGGCATTAACTGAGGGATCTTTTTCCAAATAATCCAGTGCTCTGCTCAAACCCCAGGCCCAAATTCCGATTGCCCCCCATTGCGAACTATCCGGTTTGAGTTCTTTTTGAGGATCGTACCATTTATTAAAATCATCAGGTAACGAATAAATGTCTTTTCTATCCAACTGCAAATCTCCATAATAAGCTGTTGCTACGCCATATCCGCTAGATAAAATGAGTTCAACATTCCAGCGTCCCTCTGATCTTGCCCTACTTTTTTCATTGGCTATACCCGCTGAACTAAAACCAGGTTCACCGGCAAATCTTGTCCAGTATTTCGTAATGGTTATCCCGGTGTCTGTATTCATTTCCTGGTTGCCGGAAAAATTGAGCCCTAAAAACACTGGAACTGGCTCCTTGATCTGATTAGGGGTATATATAATGAGGTTCAACTGCCTCGCACCTTTACTTTTTGAAAGCAAGATCTGTACTTCTTTTCGTGTTGCAATGCCATTTAGTGCATTTTTGTTTACGCTGACTATCCGATAAGGGAGTGCTGCCGAACTAGCCATTGTTTTGCCATATACTTCTTCGGCAAAAGTTTTTAAAAGCTCAGGGCGCCTGCTATTCTCCCATTCCTTTGTTGTTTTAACCTGCTTACCATTGTTGAGTCTCAGCAATGCCGGAAGTGTATAGTTTTCAACTTTACTTTCATCCTGAAGATAATCTTTTTTTGTTTGCGCCAGACAAAAAGATAGCTGGAAATAGCAAAGGGATATTATAATTGTATTTTTCATTGACTATAAATTATAAAATTGTTTTTAATGTCTTCGCCACTGTTTCAGCCAGCCGCATAAAACCAAGGTCAGTAAGATGGGTCCCATCAACAGACGATTCATGGTCGTCCCCGTTCAAAGTTTCAGTGGATAAATAATATAACTGTTTCTCTCCATCTTTAAGCAGCTTTTTATAAGCAGTCTTAAATTCCACATTCTGTTGTTTTACCTTCGCCTGCGACTCCAAATCCCAGAAAGTCCTTTCACGGGTAATGCTTTCAATCATCACAATGGGCGTATTGGGTCTCAATGTGCGTAGTTTTTTTACAAATGGATAAGTTCTTTCTTTTATTTCCTGAGGGCTAGGATTCGGCACACAATCCAGCACATACACATCCGCCGGAATCCTGGCCACTGCCTCGGCCAGTTCAATTTCTATTTTACCACTACCATTAAAGCCTAAATTAATAGTCTCCACCCCTAATCTTCTCGATAAAATTGAAGTATAGGTCATACCCGGACGAGAAGCAGCTGTGCCCTGTGTGATGCTCGATCCATAAATAACTACCCGCTTTTTGGGTACGAAACGCGCATCGGCAGGCTTGATGGTAGCCAAAGGATCAATACCAATTTCCACCTGGGTGGGCTCCGATCCTATGGGCAAGTATAGCCTGTAATGGGTCATCTTTCCGGCCATTGCTTTTACAATCACATCGGTATTAACTTCCGACCTGGGGATTCCGATTCCTACGTGTTGCCAATAGGTACCATTCCAGCCATATAGGTCCAGCCCACACGATGACACAGCGGTCATGGTAGGTATCGTCCTGTATTTGGCAATTTTCCACTTTACAGCAATGCTTTTCGAATCGGTCTGAAACATAATATTTATGCCCGACGACCAGTGCGCCAGGGCTTGCACTGTTGCAGGCAGGGGCACCCGGCCAGTACTATCCACCCGCTGATAATCACTGGTATTTAAAGGCCATTGCCCGTTTTTTGTGAGTGTTTGTGCATCGGTATATATATAGGCTGCTTTTGCTGCCTTTTTCTGTGCGGAAACCGAGCTGACCGCAGCTAAGCTGAACAGGACGAGTATCGGGTATATCTGGATTTTCATAAAGCTATGGGTATAAATAGTGTTCACCCCAGGTCATCATCAGCGTGGGTGTTTTAAATTTTTTAATAAGTCTGAAATGTAACCAGTACGGCCCGCGGTGATCAATGGTATGGCCCAGTTCATTCTGGTGACTGCTGATCACGAGCCTTGGACGGATACTTTCGTCCACTGTCTGCTGAAAGTTATCTATAAAGGAATTCACTAGCAAAACGTCTATCTTTTGCAGCTCATGCACTTTTCGTAACCAGGGCAAGTCCCGCTTAGCGTGCTGGTCCCCGGTATGCATAATCGTATATCCCTCCGGCATGGTTACCGCGTAAAGGTTATTTAATATCTCTCCCTGATGTCCCGGATAAACGTTCGCAGCCAACATCCGGCCATTTTTTAATTTTAGTTTCGTACGCAGCAAAGTAGTGTCTCTAAGCACTTTGATATACGACGATTCCCCTTCCCATAAGCCAGGCGGGGTATAAACAACTTTCTGCTGTGCTGCAAACAGCCTGGCCACCCTAAGATCGGCATGGTCGGGATGTTGGTGACTCACAAATAATACATCGCAATGATCTGCAATTTCCTTCATTTGCATAGCGTTTACTAAGACTCCTTCCGGAATTTTGGCCAACGCCCTGATATTCCGCAGTACCAGGTCAAACCCGATGGTCACAGTAGCCGTTCTGATCACAAAACCATGGTTGTACAACTTAATGATCTGAATTCCTTTTTTAGGAGCTGGCTTCCGAAGTGCCGTCAATGCCAGTTCATACCGGTCTTTTATAAAACTCCTGAGCGCATTGGTCGAATCCAGCCTCGTATCATGCAGTATTCCATCAATTTCATACAACGCCAGCCTCCTTTCCGATGAAGCTTTATTTATACTGGGGGGATATTTTTTCAATACTTGTTGGATCACTGCGCTCAATGAATCGGTCTGTTCTTCCAGCATTCCCGGAATATTACCAAAATAATTCTTCGGCACAGATTGTGAAAACCCCATTAATCCCCAAAAAAGCATCAATAGTACCAATCCTGCAATTCGGCTTATCTTCATATTTATTTTTTACAACCTATGTAGGGATACTCGCGTCTTGGTGGTAGAGATTTCGTAAAAATTTAATAATTATAAATTAACATACTCCGGTTAACTTTGAGCCATACAGCAACCATACTTTACCACAAATAGAATTACTTCAGGATAATGGCAATATTAAATGTAATAAATTACTTTGTGTGTTTCAGGGAATTAAGTAAATTCGGGTACGGGCACAATAGAACCATTTAATGAATTTATATA
This sequence comes from Pedobacter heparinus DSM 2366, assembly GCF_000023825.1. NCBI lineage: Bacteria > Pseudomonadati > Bacteroidota > Sphingobacteriia > Sphingobacteriales > Sphingobacteriaceae > Pedobacter > Pedobacter heparinus. The sequence continues at coordinate 1,783,969 of NC_013061.1, read as the reverse complement.
GAAATCTTTCAGATCATGAACTGGTTGAACTGTTAAAATCAGCTGATGACGCTGCTTATGAAGAAATATACAAACGATACTGGGCGCTATTGTTTCGCCATGCCTGCAAAATACTCCATAATGAAGATGAAGCTAAAGATGTTGTACAGGATCTGTTTACGGCACTTTGGACCAAAAGACGGGAAATAAACCTCAACAGCTCACTTTCCTCCTATCTCTATTCGGCAATAAGATATAAAATATTCGATCTCATCGATAAACATAAAGTACGCAGTCGATACCTGGCTTCACTGGAAAGTTTTATCCAGGAAGGGCAATATTCGTCTGAAGATGCTATCCGGGAAAAACAACTCGCGGTCTTGATTGAAAAGGAAATTGCAGGCCTACCCGAAAAAATGAGAGAAGTCTTTGAACTGAGCCGCAAAAGCAATCTCTCTCATAAAGAAATCGCTAAAAAAATGGGCATCTCCGATCAGACTGTTAAAAAACAGATCTATAACGCCATCAAAATTCTTCGCCCAAAGTTCGGCTTGTTCCTCATCATCCTTCGTTTTTTTAGCGCCAATTAAAAAAATATTTTTTTCTTCTACCACCTATGACGTAGCTAACCTATTTATAGATATAGCAACAGTACAAATACAGTAAATCTATAGATGGAAAATAAAAATGCAGATCAGCTCCTTAAAAAATACCTCGAGGGAACCTGTACACCCGATGAGAAAGCGATCATAGAGAGCTGGTATGAAAAAGAAACTCAGAACAGAATAGCTCTCCCCGGTAATGATACAGACTTGGCAAGCCTGGAAGATGAAATATGGACTGAACTGCAAAAAAGAACTAAAAAACAATCCAGACCTGTATGGTACCCTTACGCTGCTGCTGCTGCTGTGATCGCCCTGATCTTTTCCGTCCTGCATTTTGTTGATTTCGGCAGCCTCAAGTCGTCCGAAACTATCTTCAGCCAAAACAAGATCGCTCCGGGTGCTAATAAAGCCTTACTAGTGCTCGCCGATGGTTCCGAAATCGATCTTAGCGATGCCAAATCCGGGCTACTCAGCAAACAGGCCGGTGTACGCATCAAAAAAGCAGCCGATGGTCAGCTCGTTTATGAGCTCCTCCCTACTGCATCCGAAGTTTCACCCGGGTCCTACAATACATTGGTTACCCCTAAAGGCGGGCAATTTCAGGTAAACCTGCCAGATGGCACCAGGGTCTGGTTAAACGCATCCTCATCCATAAAGTTCCCTACCATATTCAATCGTAATGAGCGCCTTGTTGAAGTTACCGGAGAAGCTTATTTTGAAGTATCTAAAAACAGACAGCTTCCTTTTAAAGTACAAACTGCCAGTCAGCTTATAGAAGTACTGGGCACACATTTCAATGTCAACGCTTATGCAGATGAAGAAAGTACAAAAACTACCCTGCTGGAGGGTTCTGTAAAAGTAAGCCAGGCGGGCGGCAGCTCCGGAATCATTCTCAAGCCTGGCGAACAATCTATCTTACTCAAAGGCACATTCAGCACCACTTCCGTTCAGCAGGAAGAGGCCATAGCCTGGAAAAATGGTTATTTTCAGTTCAGCGGTGAAGACATCGGCATGATCATGCGTAAAATAGCACGCTGGTATAATGTAGAGATCGTTTATCATAAAGATTTTGTCAATCAAAGATTTTCAGGTACTATATCCAGGTTTGAGGAAGTCTCCAAAGTACTCCGGATGCTCGAACTTACGGGTTCCGTTCATTTTAAGACCGAAGGAAGGAGGATTGTCGTGATGCCATAAGCTTTACTTTATATCACCTTTCCCATAAAAAAGCCGGGAGTGCTTGCAACCACCCACCGGCAAAAGTTTGGGAATAGTTTCCATTGATGTGTTACAACAAATTTAACCAACCAAACCATCCAAATATATGAAATTTTACAAGCTATTGAAGCATACTGCAGCGTATGCTTCACTTGCAGGTCTGTCGGGTAGTGGCTCTTCTCCCGTTAAGCTCAATCAAGCAAACAAAACCAAATGGGTTATGAGAATTAAATTAACATGTTTTTTACTGTTACTGGGATTGATTCAGGTAAGTGCAGCAAGCTTTGCACAGAAAGTAAGCTTATCACTAAAAAATGTCACATTAGCCAATGTCCTATCCAATATAAAACAACAAACGGGCTATAACTTTCTATACAATTTGGATATGCTCAGCAAGCTGCCGCACATAGATATAGAAGTGCAGAACCAACAGTTAACTGCAGTACTTGAAAAATGCTTTGCCAATCAGCCCCTCACCTTTGTGATTGAAGAAAACACCGTGATCATAAAACCAAAAACAGCAGACGGCCGGATTTTGGCCGTTGAAATTAAAGGGCGGGTAACAGATCCCAATGGTCAGCCGCTCCCCGGGGTAAGCGTAAAGCTAAAAGGAAGCAACATAGGGATAACAACAGGAAGTACGGGACATTACCTTATCAAAGTTCCCGATGCCAATGGTACCCTCCTGTTCTCCTATGTGGGATTTGTTCCCCTCGAGCTTAACATTAACGGAAAAACAGAACTGAACGTCATATTAAAGGAGGAACAGACCAGACTGGACGAGGTTTTAGTGGTAGGTTATGGTGAAGTCAGCCGCAAAGACCTGACAGGCTCAGTAGGTTCGGTCAACATGGCGGACATACAAAAAGCACCGGTACGTTCATTTGATGAGGCCCTTGCTGGTCGGGTAGCAGGTGTACAGGTAACCTCTGTTGACGGTCAGCCCGGTTCAAACATCAACATCGTCATCAGGGGCGCAAACTCCATTACCGGTACCAATGCCCCTCTATATGTTATTGATGGCTTTCCTCTTGAAGATTCCGATAACAACGCCATCAATCCCGACGATATCGAATCTATTGAAGTATTAAAAGATGCTTCCGCTACTGCCATCTATGGTGCACGGGGTGCCAATGGTGTCATCATTATTACTACTAAAACTGGTAAAGAAGGGACATCCTCCATCACCTATAACGGTTACTATGGGCAGCAGGAGGTATTGGAGCGAATGGAGCTTTTCGACTCCTACGAATTTGTAAAATACCAGTCGGAACGCTATCCAGGTACGGTTTCAGACTTATATTTTAACAGTTCAAGACCAAATCTCGAGTCTTACAGATTGGTACCGGCAGCAGACTGGCAAAGTAAATTGTTCAGGGTAGCCCCTATGCAGAACCACAGTTTAGCAGTATTGGGGGGTACCGGTAAAACAAAGTACTCCATCTCTGGTAACATCCTTAATCAGGATGGTGTGATGGTCAGTTCCGGCTACAATCGCTACCAGGGGCGTTTCCGCCTAGATCAAAAAGTAAACGATAAGTTAACCGTAAGTGGCAATGTTAACTACAGTGCCCTGAAAAAATTCGGGGGTTCACCAGTTCCCGAAAGTGGTAGTTTCCAGTCCAGCGCACTCATGTACAGCGTTTGGGGCTATCGTCCTGTAGTGGGTAATCCCAACATCGATATTGAGGAGGAAAGTATCGATCAGGACATTGACCTGGTTAATGATAAACGTTTCAACCCCCTTCAGAATTATCAGAATCAGCTTCGGGAGCAGTACACCAATATCTTAAATGCAAATGCCTATGCCGAATACAAATGGAATGCTTTTAAATTAAAGGTCTCTGGTGGTGTAACACGCTCAGCAAGGCGTTCCGATTCATTTGACAATTCACTTACCGGCTCAGGAAGTCCTTTAACACCTCAGGGAATTGCCAATGGTGTAAATGGCGGGGTATCTTATCTGGAAACCAACAACTATCTGAATGAAAATACCCTAAGCTATAGCAAAACGTTTGCAAAGCGCCATAAAGTGTCGGCAGTTGCCGGATTTACCATTCAGGGCAGAAGCTCAAATGGCTTCGGTGCCTATGCAACACTGGTACCCAATGAACTGCTTGGTGTATCCGGACTGGATGAAGGATCTCCAAAAAGTATCTCCTCCAATTCTACCTCCAATACACTGGCCTCTTTCCTTGGAAGGATAAACTATAGCTACAGATCCAGATACCTGGCAACCCTTTCTTTCCGGGCTGATGGCTCCTCTAAATTTGCTCCAGGCAATAAATGGGGATATTTTCCTTCAGGGGCCCTCTCCTGGCGCATCAGTGAAGAGGAATTCATGAAGTCTCTTAAATTCATTTCCGATGCCAAATTGAGGGCAAGTATAGGCGCAACCGGAAACAACAGAGTATCTGATTTCGCCTACATGTCTACCTTAAATCTGCCCAATTCGGCCATTTATGCATTTAACAATGCATCGGTTAAAGGTTTAATTCCAACTGCATTGGGAAACATCAACCTGATCTGGGAAACCACCGTACAGAGCGACCTTGGGCTCGACCTGAGCCTGTTCAAAAACAGGGCGATACTCACGGTCGACCTGTATCGGAAAACGACCAAAGACCTATTGCTCAATGCCAATTTACCACCCTCACTCGGATTTGCCAGGTCTTATAAAAATGTAGGAAGGGTGCGTAACGATGGATTGGAAGTCAGCCTTGAAACCACCAACATTTCAAACAGCAAATTTACCTGGTCCAGTCAGTTCAACATCTCCTTCAACCGCAATAAAGTCCTCGAACTCACTGAAAACCAGGAAGCCCTGGTTAGTATGATCAACTGGGAAACCAGCTATAAATCCCTTCCCCCTTACATAGCCAAAATCGGCCAGCCCATTGGCATGTTTTACGGACTGATCTGGGAGGGCAACTATCAATACGCAGATTTCGATCAACTCCCCTCCGGTAAATATATCCTTAAATCAGAGATTCCCACCAACGGAAATCCCCGCGAAGACATTCAGCCAGGCGACATCAAATACAAAGACCTGAATGGCGACGGCGTTGCCGATTTGTCCGACTATACCATTATCGGAAACCCTAACCCCAATTTCAATTTCGGCTTTTCCAATAACTTTGCCTATAAAGGCTTCGATCTTGGTGTTTTTCTGCAGGGAGCCTATGGCGTCGATATCATGAATACCAACAGGCTGGTGTTTGAAGGATTTGGCCGGGCTTCACAGAACATGTTCGCAACCTATATCAACCGCTGGACACCCGAAAACCAAAACAACACCTATTACAGGACCCTTGGATACGGACCTGCAGCTTATTCCAGCAGGGTTGTTGAAGATGGATCATATCTGCGCCTGAAAACGGTATCGCTCGGCTATAAATTCCCTTCAAAACTACTAAACAAGTATAGCATCAAAGGATTAAGGCTGTATTGCTCCGCTCAGAATATCTATACCTGGACCAAATATCAGGGCTATGATCCAGAAGTTTCCGCTTACGATTCGGCACTTACACCGGGCTTCGACTGGTCGGTATACCCCCGCGCAAGAACATTAACATTCGGTCTTAACCTTACTTTATAAACTCACGTGATGAAAACAAAATATTTACTATCGCTCATCGCTATCCTTGTAGTCATGGCTTCCTGCAAGCGTTACCTGGATGTAAAACCTACAGATTTTACTACACCTGAAACCTATTACAATACGGAAAAAGAACTGGATCAGGCGCTCACCGGCGTTTACAGTGCTTTGAATAATAGAGGTACCTTTAGCCGTAACCTGGTCTATGAATTTGCCCATGGTTCAGACGAAGGTTTTTATAAACGTTCCGCTGAAGCAGTAAACCCGAGGGTGTATAACCATGATGCCTCAAATGCACTTGTTGCCGAAACCTGGTCTGCCTTGTATGCCGGTATCAACAATGCCAACCTCCTTCTTGCCAATATCGATCACCCCCAAATGGACGAAAAAGTCCGTGGCCGCATTCGTGGGGAAGCCCTGTTTTTACGCGCTTTCCTTTATTTTCAACTTGTGCACCTCTGGGGTGATGTACCTTTGATCTTAACGCCTACCCTTTCAGGCGAAAATGTCAATAATCCCCGCACGCCACAAAAAGTAATATATGACCAGATTTTATCAGATATGACCACCGCAGAAGGACTGGTAGGGAACATAAAAGACTTTGGTTTCCCAGGGAGGGTAAGCAAAACAGCAGTTCAAGGGATTCTGGCTAGGGTGTGCCTGAAAATGGCCGGTGAACCATTAAAAGAGGTATCCAAATTTACGGAAGCGAAAGAATGGGCTGATAAGGTCATCAAATCAGGCACACATAAATTAGCTTCGGGTTATGCACAAATCTTCATTAACCATACACAAGACCTCTATGACATTGACGAAAACATCTGGGAAGTTGAGTTTACCGGCAACGGATTAACAGACCCCACAAAAACAGGCGGCTGGTTCGCTAAAAAATTCTCGGTTAGGAACACCAGTTCAGAACTCTATGGTTATGGGGAAATTGGTGCAACTGCTACACTATACCTGAAATATGACGACATCCATGACGTTCGTAAAAACCGCAACATTGCCACTTATTATTTCAGGACCAATGGAAGCACTATGCTGTCCGATACACTACAATATGCCCCAACAGCAATATATGCCAGGGAAACCGGTAAATGGCGTATCCAGGACGAGACCAGTACACAGCGTAGCCCTGACTTTGGTCCGACAAACTTCCCCTTGTTACGCTATTCAGATGTGCTCTTAATGTTCGCAGAAGCAGAAAATGAAGTAAATGGCCCTACACAGGTTGCACTTGACGCCATCAACCTGGTAAGAGCAAGAGCTAAAGCCAGAAACTTCATTTCTGCAGATGCCCCCTCCAAAGAAGCCCTTAGGCGCATCATTCAAGATGAACGCAGCAGAGAACTGTGCTATGAAGGTCTGCGTAAATTCGACCTCGTCAGATGGGGTATCTTCATGGACGTGATGAAAGACGTTGAGGCCGACATACTCAGCAATGCGCCAAGTAACATGCAATACAGTGCCTATGGTTATACTAACGTAAAGGTTCGGAATCTCCTCCTTCCGATACCATCAATAGAGCTGAGTTTAAACAACAGTATGAGACAAAACCCAGGATTTTAATAAAAACCTTATCCAATGAAACACAATCAGTTAAAAGGAAAATTAGTACTTCTTTTGGTCTTATTTACAATAAGCTGCAAAAAGAATGAGGTACCGCAACCAAGCTTTGATGTAAAGGTTCCAAAAAGCACATATAGAGTTGGCGAACCTGTACCATTTACATTTGATGGGAATCCGGATTTTATCTCTTTTTACTCCGGGCAATTTGGCAATGACTATGCCTTTAGCAATGGTAGAATTATGGATATCAAAACCTTCAGTATGTCATTCCAGACACGGCTACAGGCTGGCGGACAAAATAAACAACTTTCCGTCCTCATCTCTTCAAACTATAACGGAGAAAAAAACATTTCAGCCGTCAACTCGGCTAGCTGGACTGACCTGACCAGTTCATTTTCATTCTCTCTAACCACTCTGGATTACTTCAGTTCCGGAGAATTAAACCTATCGTCTATCGTTACCGATAAAACTAAACCCCTTTATGTAGCATTTCGCTATATTACCTTACCCCAAACCACGGCCAACGGAGTTTATAGAAACACTGTCGTACGCAACTTTTTGTTCAATACAAAAACGGATGCAGGCACCAGTGTAGCCATGGACCAGTTATCAGCCGGATGGTCCTTATTAGAAGAGGGTCCGATTCTGGAATCGGGTAGAAATTCAGTAAATGCCAGCAGCGGGCTGATCACCCTTCGGGGTAACATCACTGCAGCAGGAAAACTCGTGCAGACAGAAATATGGGCTATCAGTAAACCGGTTAATTTGAACGCTATCGATCTGGGCCCCGACAGAGGTACGGCGATTAAAGGAATATCTGAACCGGTTCCGTCTGTTTATAATTTTACCTATACAACTCCGGGAACTTATAAAGTTGTGTTTTCTGCGGCTAATTCAAGATTATACGGAGAGAAATCTATTACTAAAGAAGCAAACATCACCATAACACCATGAGCACAAAAAATCCGATCAGACAGTTGTTATTCACATTATTTTGCCTGCTTGGCCTCAGTGCCGGCGCACAATCTTTTTTACCGGCCGGAAGTATTGTTTATCCTTTCCGTGCCTCGCCCCTCATTGCACAAACCGGCAACCAGTTTCACATCCTGTACAACAATAGTGGCGAACGAAATATTGATTCCATTGTACTCAAAGGTCCTTACAGCCGGGTCAAAGTTAAAATTGACTCCGTATTAAAAGGCCGCTTTGAATACGACTCGTATACCCATATGTATACCAATAATAAGATCTGGGTCAGTATCCCGGCCAACAGCCCGGAAGACATGTATGATCTTTTGGTTTACTCGGCAGGAGAAATCAATATTTCCAGACGTTCTGTTAAACTGGTTAAAACCTTCCCCTCAAAGCACAGCTTTATCCATATATCCGATACACACGTCTCGCGGAACTGGGTCGGATCTGCCCAAAATGGTTATGCCGAGGAACTTCAGCTGCTGGACAAATTTATCACTGTTGCCAACATCATCGCACCCGATTTTGTGATTGTTACCGGTGATCTTATCCACGATTACACCCGGTTCAACAAAGATCTCAGAGGCTGGGGTGGCGATACCGTGAAGAGCTATGTTAAACTGCCTACCGTTGAAGAAAAGTTCAGAAACTATTTTGAAGGTGCCAAAGGATACAGAGGGGTGCAGCACATCAATGCACCGGTATTCTCTGTTCCCGGCAACCATGATTTTTATGGCATGAAAGAAACCGATTATCCGGCAAAAGCCGCACAATGGAATACCCTATGTGGCATGCGCGTATTTGGAATGGCCTTTGCCGGCACACGCTTTCTTTTTATGGACGATTACCTGGGTGACCCAGTTGTGGACATACCAGACAAAAAGCCCCTGTCGGGCCTCCAGGGTAAGCAGCTTTTGAAATTTCTGGAAACTCATGGAAAAGGTGAACTCCGGATCATCGCACAACACAAGCAAAACCGTGCTGATACAGCTTTTCTAAACCAGCAAAAAGTAAAACTTATCGTTAACGGCCATATCCATACGCCACACGTAGACACATTAGGTAAAACCCCAACTATCAGAATGCGTCCTGGTGTAGTTTGCCGCAGCGGGGAGGCACATCGCTGGGAACTCATACTAGGTCTTTTCCGGATTATCCGAATCGATGGTGATTCCTTTACTTTTACTGAACCCTTGCGGTTCTGTTCCAACCCTATCGAAGCTTACGATAAGATCAAGCTGAACCTAACCCTCAATTATAAGGGTGACAATACTGGTAAAAGCACGTACAACGAAGCTTTAATAGCCAATAAACTGCCAGAGAACCTCCCAGGCTGCCGGGTTCGTTTTGTGATGAAGAAAGGAAACTATACAGTTACAGGGGGCAGAATACGTCAAACTTTTAACAGTGGTAAATTGTCAATAGTTGATGTGGATACAGATGTAAATGCAACAACCAGCAAAAAAGTGAGCATTAAACCAAAAAAATAGTTTAACTCCACCAATTGATTCCTACAAAGAATATATCTTATTGGAATTTTTAGGCAGCAGTTTAACGTGCTGTAAATAATCGGCGATGCGTTGATGCTCATCCAATGGGTACGCAACGCCTAGTTGTTCAGTAACGTTATTGGCAATTTTTTGAAACAGTTCCATGGTCATGAATAATGAGTTCCAGGTCTCTTTAACATCTGTAGTTTGATAAGTTTGGATCAGTTCGGCATAAAATTCCGGTTCAAGATATTCCTTGTAAAACTTCCCGGATTTACCGGGATTTACCAAAAACTGATGGCGAAATGCAATATCCCAATCCATCATCTGCATTAATGCAGTTTGAATTACATGGTAGTATAAATAATTAACATATGGAAGCTGTTCCCGCCAGATGCCCTTTGCAAGTCCTGCACAGGTATACAAAAACTCGTTGCAGCAATCGTTAAATGCCCTTACCGATGGTCTGCTGATCAGATAACTTTTATCACTGGCTGCATCAAGTGCGTTTAAGCTGGCCATATCATCCTTATCCAATAATACCTTGCAAAGGCTGTCTGTAAGAAAATGCTGCAGGTTTTCAACCGGAACTAATATCAAGTCTATCCGGTTTCCATCAGTAAATTGCATTAAATAGGAAAATGCGCCCTCTAACTCAGGTGCCGGCGGATACAGTTCCATATCTTCAGGCATTTGAAGGATCATCCGTTCACCAAAAACATCGATCCAGGTATGATCCCGGAGAAAGGGATCAAGACTTTTAACCACATAAATTATGTCATAATCCTGAAAGATGTCCGTTGCGACATTAGGATTTGCCCGGGAACCGTTCAGTAACACGGCCCGAACCTCCGGATGGTCTGTTGCAACATCCAAAATTAATTTCATCATTTTCTGTTCACTTCTGCTGATCATAACACATTAGGCATTAAACTACACACGGTTAAAGATAGCTTTTTAAAATAATTGAGGCCTAATACAGAACTGGTAATCACTTTTAGGTTCTTCCCCACTTTTGGTGGTAGTTATTGATTTCTAGAACATTCGGGGCGTAACAAAATAAGCAGCAACAAGCGCTATTATTCCTATTAAAAGCAGTTTAAGATACATCTTTCGGTCAATTGGTGTTTTGCTCAGAAAACAAGCGATCAACATCCAGATCATCCACACGGTAATACAGGCAAAAAGCACCAAACCATAAATAAGGCCAGACAGATCATAGGCTCCGCCACCAGTCTGTCCGCCAGATTGACCATCATGCAGTACCAAAGTCAAGATGCCAAAAGGAACAATAAGAAAAGCTAATCTTAAAATTAATTTTTTATTTGTTTTGATTATGGACATAGGTATTATTGGTTACAGATGTGGTGATATTTAGTAGCCTAAATTTATAAAAAAACTAAACACCAAACTTAACTTTAGCAAACATTTGAAAATCAATGAGGCATAATTATTGCATATCGACTAAAAAACTTTCACTATGCCTATTTTTAAAAACGCTATTTTAGCTTTCTCACTTATTTTTCTAGTATCCAGTTGCAGTGAATCCAATAAAAAAATCAGCGCAGAAATAGAGGAAGTAAATCCTAAGCTTACCAGCTCGAACTTTGTAAAAACCCTTCTTAGTTCGGTAAAACATTCTTCTAATGAGCCCTTTTTTTACTTATTTGTAAGCCACGAAGCCTGTTATTTCGAGTTATTGGTTAATGGCTTACCAGTATATCATAATTATAACCTGGGACAAACTGTTACGCCCATTGATATTTATTCTGCAATAAACAAAAGTGGTAAGCAAACCATTACCTATAAATTATACCCGCAAACGGAAAGCCAGCAGGGAGAAGGCGTTAAAACATTAGTAGATTTTACCAATATAAAAATAGAAGTGTTTAAGCGCAACAAGGCTGATACCGGAAAAAATGCCTTTGTAAGCGAGAAACCAGTACTAACCCATACCAGCTTAACCGAAGCTGATGGTAAAACCTTTATAGGGAAGGGAAAAGATTATTATGAATATAGTTTTACTTTTGATGCTACTGTGCCCTATGAAAATACAGGCTGGGAAAACAGTACTGATTTAAGTAAAATGGATCAGAAAGAACTACTGACCAAAACAGAAAATGCCTACAAGCAGGTTTGGCAAATGCAAAATGATGAAAAAGTTGATGATTTTTTTGCCCTCCTATTTAATAGAGAAAAAGAAAATGCACAATGTGAGTACAGTACTAAAAATGATTTAGAGGAATCTTTAGAAAACTACAAAATACCCCTATCAGCAAAAAACTACAAGATGCAGAAACTAGAGAATTATAAGATGGTTTTATATGGTGGGGGGCGATTGGTCCGTTTGGAGCAAACTTCTGTTGATAAAAGGTTAAGAAGTGAATCGGCACTATGGGCAAAATACAAAGATGAGGATGGTAATGTGATCGCAAATTTCATCAGTCTTTACCTACATATTCCCAAAGGCAAAACAAATTTTGAAATTATAAGATAGGAATAGCGATAGGCTGAACAGGGTATGTTATTTATTTAGTGTTTTTTTAATAAAATCAACCCTTTCTGCAGGAGCCAAGCATGGTACTTCAATTAGATCATAATTTAAACATTCATAAGTATCTTTTATTACATTATAGGTTTCTTTAGCTACCTGAAAATCTTGTTTTCGCTCGTTATCCATTTTGTATATTTCTTCCCAGGGAGGGAGTATAAAAACTATTTTATTGTATCTGTATTTATTTACAATGAAATTTAAATTCTCATCATAATCAAAGTTCATCAGGCATTCATAAGCATAGGTGTCTGGAATACCACGGTCAAAAAAATAAAGATCATTGGCATCCAGTAGTTTGACATAATCCCGAACAGAATGCGAAAGCATTAATTTAGAATATTCTTTTGCATTTTTCCAAGGTAGGGCCTGGCCATTATTTTTTAATTGATCTTTGATAATTTCTCGGGCTACTTCAGGAATGCAGTTCATTTGCTTCTGTTGCAACTCATTTATTAAAGTTGTTTTTCCAACTCCTGGGCCACCGGTTATGATGTGAAAATTGTTTTTTATAATCATATTCTATGTTTTTGTTAAATAGTTTTTTTCAATAAAATAATTAGAAGGAGAGAATTCCATTTGAAAACTATGGTTCTACGCCTCCGGTTACCACATATATGCCTTATACACCTAATGGTAATGAGGGGGAAGTTCAAGACTTTTTGGACAAAGCTAAACCAGGCTTAATTAATGGTACCGATTTTGTTTTCGCTTCTATTCACAAAGATAGTAGCGGGTTACCATATTTCCCTGCGGAGGTTTTTATACGATTAGATTTTCTAAGTTCAGCTGGAGGTCTATTTAATTGTATCGCATTTAATTCACCGATTTTTTCAGAAATCTTAGCTAATAAGTTAAGTATTTCACTTGTAATGTAGTATGGAGGTTTTATATAGTTAACAGCGATAGTATCATATGATACTATCAAAATGATACTATCAAAGTTACTGGATTTTATAATATCTTTCTAATTTGGACGCACAATGGAAAGATTCATTTCACAGATTTACCAAGGATTATCCTAACTTAGTTTAAAATAAAACTATATATGAGATTAACAATAGCTCTGTTCTTAATATTCTTATTACAGAAAAGTTTTGCACAGCATACAGTTTATACTTTCAATTCTAATGCTGTTTTCACTGAAACAGAAATAAAAACAGCATTTGAATCTGTTAGTCAATCATTGCCATCTTCCGAAATTCTTGTACCGAACATTTTTCACACAACAACTAAAAAAGATACTATAGTTAACTATATTGAATTTGCAATCAGGAAAAGAGTTGCGGGGGAACAACCGATATTCAAATTTACCTACAAACAAGATTCCACCTTTTTGTTCTTAAATAAGAAACTTCCCGGATTTAAATTGAAGGAATTAGATGGGAACGAAGTTTCTTTGTCTCAATTATCAGGAAAGCCTACATTGATTAATTTCTGGGCAACCTATTGTGGTCCCTGTATTGCTGAAATGCCTCAATTAAGTCAGCTTAAAGAGAAGTATAAAGACAAAATGAACTTTATATCAATTACAGAGAACAGGGTTATTGAGGATCATTTGGTAAACTTCATGAAAGATAAAAACTTTAATTTCCCGGTTTTGGAAAACGGTCAGTCCTATAAAAATGAACTAAAATTACAAGCACTTCCAAGAAACCTGTTTCTCGATAAAGATGGAGTTCTAAGGTATATACAGGTAAACTATCCTGTAAATGCGAATTCAATACCTTTAGACCTTAATGATAAAGGCAATTACTTTACCAAAATAATTGAGGAGCTAATACGGAACTAGTGATCACTTTTACTGAAATACCCAGTTAAAAGACGGTGTTAAAATCTTTTTCGACTATTTGACGGAGGCACACACTATTCCCATCAAGATCTTTTAACCAGGCAAACCTGCCCCAGGGCGTATCATCAATTTTGCCAACCTCTATGCCGTCTATTTTCAATTGTTTAATCTCTTTTTCGATATCTTCGGTTTCGCAGATTAAACCCTGAAAACCTGCCAGGGAAATAGTTGTGCTATGGCCTGGAAAACCCATTTGTATCCAATCTTCGCCATGCGGGTCTTTGGCCTCTAATACAATTTGGAAACCGAGTTTCAAGTAAAATTTTTTCGCCTGTTGCCTGTCCTTGACAGGCAACATAATAATATCTATTGCTTTCATACCTCAAAATTATTGGGAAAAGCTTGTTATACCTAGTGGCGAATACGACAATATTACCTGTTGATTGCGCCAATGTGTTTCGCTAAATTTAATCTATGAAACATATATCTATTTTGCCTCTTTATGATGCGACTCTGACCAGCATCGATAGCGCTCACCAGATCTTCAGCCGGGTTAACGATTTTATGAATTATCAGGGTAAACCAGATTTTTATAAAATCGAGATTGTTGGCTGTGCAAAGGATACGAGACTCAATAGCGGGTTGTATGCTGTATTTGCAGATAAAACAATTGATCAGATTCAAAAGACCGATGTTATTGTTATCCCATTACTGTGCGGAGATTTTGGGGAAGCTATATCGAAAAACCAGGAATACGTTGAATGGGTTTGTAAGCAACACCGTAACAGAGCGGAGATAATTTGTCTTTGCGTTGGTTCGTTTTTTTTGGCATCCACGGGCTTGTTGGACAATAAAAAGTGTGCAGTACATTGGGCCGCTAAAAACGAATTTAAAACAAAGTTTCCCAATATTACAGTTATTGATAATACCATTATTACCGATGAACAGGGTATTTATACTTGTGGAGGAGGCTTTTCTTACCTAAACCTAATCCTTTATATTATTGAAAAACATTTGGGTCGTGAGATATCCATTTTGGCCTCTAAGATGTTCGAGATCGACATTGAGCGAAAAAGCCAAAACCCATTTGCCATCTTCATCGGACAAAAGAAACACGGTCAGGAAACGGTATTGAAAGCACAGGCTTTTATTGAAGCTAATCCGACAACTGCTTATAGTGTAGATGAGATCTGCGAAATGGTCGCTGTCAGTCGACGAACATTTGAACGGCATTTTAAGCAATGCACCGGCAATTCTATCCTGGAATATATCCAGCGTGTAAAAGTCGAGTTTGTGAAAAAGCAATTAGAAGCCGGCAAGAAGACCATAAATGAAATTATCTATGAGGCAGGTTATACAGACATCGACGCATTCAGAAAAGTGTTTAAGAGGTTTACTGATTTATCACCCATTGGCTATCGTAAGAGGTTTGCCGGGGATTCTTAAGCGATTTCCCGTGTGGGTTTATTAAAGTTATTCTGCGTAAATTTGACTAGATGAAATTACTTTTTGAAAGCCTATCCTTGCTGGAATGGATTATTTTCAGTTTGATATCCAATGTATTTTTGTATTTGCTTTCGATTGGATTTTACCTTTTTATTGATAAAACCTGCTCGAAAAATAAGATTCAAATAACTGATCATCCTTTTCTAAAATCTGATTTGTATGTAAGTTTTCTAACCTTATTCCTTAATATCGTTGTGATGTTGATTGGTGTTTATTTGTGGAAATCGGGATGGATTACATTAAACGAGTCTAAAACTATCCTGACGCTTCTTATTGAAATTATAGCGATTACACTGGTAATGGACCTGTTCATGTATATTTTTCATTGCCTGGTACATCATCCGTTTATCTATAAAATTTTACACCGCAAACATCACGAACATAAGAGTACTAATTTCCTGAGTCTTTTTGTGTTGCATCCCTTTGAAACCTTAGGTTTCGGATTGATGATGATCTCTGTTTTTATGTTGTATGATTTTTCTATTTTTTCCATTACAATTTATCTGTTTATCAATTTAATTTGGGGAACTATTGGTCATCTAAACCGGGAATTCTTTCCAAAATGGATGGAACAATTATTTTTAGGAACTACAAAATTTCATAACCAACATCATTTAAACGAACAAAGAAACTTTGGTTTTTATACTTCCATTTGGGATCGAATATTTGGAACATATAAAGCTTAATTGTTTCTTCAACCATATACAATTTTTATCTTTAAAGCCAGATACCTTAAAAAACTAAAATGAAAAGTCATTCCTTCCAGGCATCCCTGGAAATAATAGGTATTAATCCCTACGTTCAGGTTCCGGAAGTTATTCTGGCCGAAATTTTTACTCAGGCAGGTAAAAACAAGAGCCATATTCCGGTTGCGGGAACTGTAAACGGCTTACCGTACCAGCAAACTTTACTTAAGTACAGTGGTTTTTGGCGACTCTATATCAATACGAAAATGCTTAAAGACTCTCCCAAACTAATCGGGGAAACCATTAAAGTGACCATTAAATTTGACCCGTCCGATCGGACAATTAAGCCCCATCCCGAGCTATTAAAGGCATTAAAAAAGAGTCCAGAGGCCAAATCCAAATTTGATCTTCTTAGCCCTTCTATGCAAAAAGAGATAATAAGATACATTTCTGGCTTAAAAACAGAAGAAAGCAGGAACCGGAATATTGATAAAGCGATTAACTTTTTGTTAGGTAAAGGTGCCTTTATAGGAAGAAAAATGCTCTAATGTCATGTTGATAACAGTTTAATAAAAATATTGAGCTAATGTTGTAAAGAAGCTATAACCTTTCCCCGCTGTTAAGTTACTTTCCTTCTCTCCTACCCGGCTGTTGTTCGGGTATTGTTCGGATACCAGCCGGCCTGGGCCTTTCAATGGTCTATTTTTGCGCCAGCAAAAATGTAAAATAACTTTACTCACAGTAAAATGCATTGGCGATGCACATTAACCATATTAGCTTAGTACCAGAATTAAAAAAAAGTTATGGCAAGACTAAACAATGGCATCTTTGGCACTATAAGCGGTAAAATAGACAATATTGAAGGCTACATCAGAAAAGGTTACTCCTCTGCTGTTTCTTCCAGTTTACCTTCTTTATTTCTCTTTAACGCAACTTTCGGATTTTCCTGTGTTCCGGTAATGCTCAATGGGATTCCCAATATACCGAATGGCGGTAAACCAAGACGGCCACTCATATTTAAACGTCCGTCAAAGCTAACCTGACCTTCAAACCTTGGCCTGAAACCGGCAATACGCATCTTGAACCGCTCTATGTTAATGATGTTGTTGGCTATTTTACTTTTGATCTTTACTTCAGATACATCCGGATTGGAAAGACTGTCGCGTTTTGTAGCCCTGCTCACCGCATTCATCATTTTAAAGCCCATCAGGCTCACCTTCTTTACAGACAGTGTCCCCTCTCCTTTCAATGAGGGATAAACAGGCATCATATCTTTATTCAATTTACCCGAAAGCTGGTAATCCAGGCCAATTACACCTTTAACTTTTGAAGCAGATGTGGCCATGTCCCTGAACAATTTAATCTCCTTATATGCTTTTGCCACATCAAATTCCGTAGCCTGGATGTGATAATCGAAAGTAGCAGACAATGGATTTATACTTTGGTATTTCGCATCCATGCTTACTGTAGCATCAATTAAATTGAACCTGGTTTTATCGAGTGTAAGCACACCATTATTCAGCCTTAACCCTCCCCTGGCATTTTTAATGATCAGCCCATTGTAATATACTGAACCCGCATCGGCTGTTACGTTTACGTTCAGGTTGTCGGGAATCATAATTACTCCGCTGGCAGCCCCAACCTCTTTAGAAACAGCTGTTGCTGCCGGACCATCGTAGGCCATAAACTCATCAGCAAATAATTTCCTGCTTTTCAGGTTAAAGGTTCCGGTCAGTTTCGCTTGATCAGTAAGCACATAGTTAACTACATTGCCCAAAAAACCATCCATACTGAAATCGGACTGCCCATACCTGCCCTTAAACTGCTCAAACTTCATCTTGTCCTGTTTAAAAGAAAACACACCCTTGTTTACCAGGAAAGATTTAGGGAAAAGATCCGAATTCAAGGTCATCTCTTTGATCACTACTTTCCCACTGTTATTCAGCTTATGGTATCTTCCGGCCATTGCATCACTTTGCCTGCCCATAAAAGCAACATCGGTAAATATAGATCCCTTTACATCATAGCCTTTCATGGCAAACAACTTATACATTTTCCCAATGTCTATGCTCCCTTTTGAGGTAATGTTATACTTTATATCTTCAAGGTTTTGTACCGCAGCTTTTAGCTGGAAGGCCTGCCCGCCCATTTCAAAAGATACAGGTTTGATGTTCATCAGGGTGTTTTTTAAAGTGCCATCTCTGTTGGTCAGTACCCCGTCAATGGAAATTTTTTCCAGTGCCTGGTCAAAATGTGTTGTTTTAATCCGCCCATCATTTAACAAAATGGCGGCTTCAGTAACCGGAAACTGCTTTTTGACCTTGTTATAGGCACCCCTGCTTTTCAGGTTCAGGTTCAGCTTACCGTTGAGCTCCAGGTCTTTCAAAGGATAAAAATTTTTGATCTCGGCCAGGTTTAACAAGCCATTTAACTGCACATCAACAGGTGTTTTGCCCGCAGTACGCAGCTTTACAAAGCCGCGGATATAATTGGACAATGCCTGTATGTTCAGGCTGCTGATCTCGAATTCAGTATGTTTATAATCCCCGTCGTTATTGTGCCCGTTGATGTTAAAACTGATCTTATCAATTGCTGCCGGCAGCGAAGCATATTTAAAATAGCCATTGCTTAAACTGGAAGTTAGTTTAAACACAGGTATGGTTGCTATTACAGTATCTACCTTTCTGATGCCGGTTCTGACTACTTTTTTAGTATACTTTCCTTCGGCATGTGCATCCATTAAGAAACGGCCCCGTAGCTGATCCAGGCTAAAAATTTTCGCCCATTTTTCGAGATCCAGGTCTGCCCGGCTGTTTAAATAGATTTCCGGTTCCTTTAAGCCCCTGAAATTCAGCATCGCCCCTACATAATCCTTTCCAATATTGAAATATAAACTATCCATATTGATGTACAGACTGTCCGGATTTAAAGATGGTAATTTGGTTTGCAGGTTAATGTATAATTTACTGATAGGTTCCGGTGCTTTGGGGTTCGAAATCTCTCCTTCCCTGATCTTTAAATTAAAAGATAGCGTGGGCATAATATTTTTACCGGCAAGATATTTTCCGATTAAGGAGGCCTTGATTTCTGCATAACCTTTGATATTGGTTTTCTCCATACGTTCAGCAATTGCAGGTGGCAGGGCCGTAAAAATATTATGCAGATCGGTTTCTTTGGCTTTTGTCCTGAATTTGATGTCGTACCCACCCTCTATAAAAGAAAAGCGGCCTACAAAATGTATGGGCAGGGAATTGATCTTCAGGTCGTTCTCATCAAACATCAGATCCAGTGAATTGGTATTGATTTTTGTAACCAGTCTGGCATTGATCTTTTTATTCAATAAATAAGGTTCATTGTTATAATAAACATCCAGCGAACCTATTTCTGCCTTACTGCTCAGGTCAAATATCGCTTTGCTCAGATCACCCTTACCAGCGTAATTCAGGTCTGCAGCACTGATCAGCATGGGCACAGAACGGTCGTTATAAGTTAGTTTGCTTTTATTGATAAAAATGCCTTCAATTTTTATGGCCGTAGCAGTTGTATCTGTTGCCCCGCCTTCTTTAGCTTTACTTTCGTACACATCGTAATTGGCACGGCCCTTTTCATCTACCTCTACATTGATCACCGCTTCATCTAAAAAAAACTGGTCAATTTTTATCTGCTCAGAAAAGACAGTAGCCAGGTTTACCCTAAAGGAGAGGGCTTTGCTATATAGTAAGGTATCCTTTTCGAATGGGGCAGCACCTTTGAGCATAAACTGGTCCAGATTAAGCGTTAATGAAGGAAAATGCCGGAAAAAGGACAAGCCAACCCCCTTAAACTTCACTTCGCCCTTAATGCTCTTGTTTATGGATCGCTGAACTTCCCTGGAAATGGTATCCTGAAATAAATAAGGCGTTACCAGCAGCAGTAACAGTAAAGTACAAAGACTTATTCCTGTAATTTTAAAAACTTTCTTCAATTTTATAAAAATATATTTGGGGAGATTTCCGCAAAGATATTATATTTCTTTTACATCGGAAGCCGCAATCCAGCCTGAATTACCGTTCGAAAGCACCACATTGATCCAGCCATTGTTATTTGCTTTAATGCTGACTTTGGTGCCCGCATGGATCACAAATAAAGTTTTTTGTTTCGCATCAGGGCCGCTTTTCACATCAGCAGCACCCCTAAAAACAATGGCCTGAGATTTTCCGTTCAGATAACCGGATTGGACATTGACTACAATAAAACTGATCAGACCAAGGGATAAAACAATTATACCTGCATAAAAAGCCAGTTTTTTATGCCCTACCGCAGTTAAAAACAGATAGGCAATGAGCAACACAAAACCAACAATAAAGCTGGTTACATTAAATACTGCCAATGTTTTTGCAGAAAAGGAAAATATAAAGGATTTCCACCAGGTGGTGAGAAAAAACTCAGGAACATCTTCTATCCTGTCAGTTATTTTTAAATTGGCAAGTTTAAGGTTCAGTTGTATATCCTCATCCCCCGGAGCCAGTTTAGCCGCTTTTTCGTAGTTTAAAATTGCAGCGGGCATTTCAGCCAGTTTATAATAAGCATTGGCTGTGTTAAAATAGAGTGCTACCGACTCATAACCTGCATCCAATGCCTGCTGATAGGCGGCAAGGGCCTCTTTATACTGTTCCTTTGCATAAGCCGAATTTCCTTTTTTTAATAATGCTTCCGGCTGTTCATTTGCCGATGAAAGTAAGGGCATGGCCAAAAGCAAAAGCCAGGCATACAGGGTATATTTTAAATATTTATGCATTGGTCTCGATCTCATTAATGGTATTCTTTGCTTTGTCAAATACTTCCTGTTCGGATATTCCTGATACCGGGGCATACCTGGCCATTTCACACAAATCCAGTGTTTCCTCCAGCTGTTTGATCAAACGTTCGTCAATACCCCTGGCAAACAGTTGCGTACGGATATTGTCTTTGTTCAATTCTGCAGCTGCAATATTAAACTTATCGCCCAGGTATTGGTACAAACCTTTGTAAACATCCTGATAAAAGAGCGTTGTTTGGCCGGCCAGCAATTGTTTTTTTGCACTGGCCAAGTGTTTAGCAGCAATTTTATTGGCATTCCTTCCGCGTACAGCCACCTGGTCACGATTGTTCTCCCTGTATCGTTTCCGGTAGACCAATGCACCGGCAAACAGTAAGGGGCCACAGCAAAGTAAAAGGTAATAAGCAGTTGATCCGTAAAAAGAACTTCCTTTCTGATGCAGGCCGCCCATATCTGTTTTAATATAGGTAATGTCTTTGGCCAGCATCTTGATGTCCTGCTGATTTGCAGAAGAATAGGCCGTAACGTTCGACCCAGGTGCACCTTTTGCTACTTTTAAATCAAATGAGCCTGTTGATAAGGTCACATATTTTTGCGTAGAGGGATTAAAATAAGAGAACTTTAAGGGTTCGATGGTATAATTGCCCTCGTGCCTTGGGATCAGTAAATATGCATATTCCCTGGTTCCGGAAACACCGTTCAGACTTTCAGTCAGGCGGTCGGTTAGCTTAGGATCGTATTTTTCAAGATCAGCCGGGAAATTTACTGTAGGTGCCTTCAACAATTTTAAATTGCCTGACCCGGTTATTTTTAAGGTATAGTTAAGCGCTTCATTGGCTTTCAGTTCCTGCTTATCCACTATGGCCGCAATAGAAAAATTACCCACGGCACCTTCAAAGCCTTCGGGCTTACCGGTTTCAGGCAGTGGCTTTACATTAATGGTAACCGGCGAACTTTTTATTTTGTATTTCACATCCTTATACGATCCGAAGAACATGTCAAAAGGATCATTTGAATCGCCCGAGGAAACCTGTTGTCTGACCAGAAAAGTCATGGCCAGTGGATCAAGCGTTAACTTACCCGAACGCTCCGGAAACAGAATAATTTCCTTTAAAACAGCAACATTATACCGGCTTCCCTGATAAGTTTCTGTTTCCCAGCGCACATTTGGATCATTGTTTTTGATCTCCTGACTCCAGAAACCATTAAAATCCGGCAGTTTATCCAGTGCATTGTCTACCAGTTCAATATTGGTATATAGTTTATAAGTTACGGCAAGTCCCTCTCCCTGGTAAACATTGGTTTTATTAGCTACGGCCCGGATAAATAAGCGTTTGGCTATATTTGAAGCATTGCCTTCTACCCGCTGGTCTGGCTGCCGCCCGCCCGAATTGCCCTGCGCATTTTGGGGAACTGCAGTGCCCTTAACTACCTTTATTTTTACGGCATTGGTTTTATACTGCTTCCCGCTTATAACCAGTGTAGCCCCGCCAATGGTATAATCTCCTTCTTTAACCGCCATCAGATCATAGCTTAAAGTCATGCTGGATGAGGTTCTTCCATTTACAGAAGTAAAACTGGAGGATTGGTTAGGGCCACCCAGCACCTGGAAACCGTTAAATGATGGAGGGGTTAAAGCCTCAATATTTCCATTACCACTGATGGAATAGACAACTTCAAAATGCTCTCCGGTTCCTACCTGGCTTTTGCTGACCGATGCAGTTACCTTTATGTCATCAGCATACTTTATTGCTGTGGCAAACACGGTGCTTGTCCACAATAAAAGCATCGACAATATATAACGTTTCATCTTCATTTCTTAAATACCATTACCAATCTTTAACAATACGTCCCTTTACCCCTTTGGCCTTTTTATTTTTCAGCTTGTCCTGGGTATTCTTCTCTTCATTTTTTAAGGCCTCCAGCATTCGCTCTGCATCTTCTTTAGACAACTGATTGGGTTGGGGCTGCTGCCCGTTCTGCTGGTCCTTTTTATCCTGGTCTTTCTTGTCCTGATCCTGTTTATCCTTATCTTTTTGGTCTTTATTGTCCTGGTTCTTTTTGTCTTTATCCTGCTGGTCCTTGTTTTGCTGGTCTTTTTTATCTTTATTCTTATCCTTGTTCTTATCGTTTTTATTTTGCTGCTGCTGTTGTTTCAGCTTTTCCTGGGCATAGGCCAGATTGTACCTGGTCTGATCGTCCTTAGGATTATTGAGCAACGATTTTTTATAGGCTGCTATGCTCTCTTCCAGTTTTTTCGCTTCCAGCAGGGAATTTCCCAAATTGTGGTAGGCCTGGGCTTTTACCTGCTTATTTTCTGATGATCCTGCAATCTCGGTAAACTTCTGGGCCGCATTGTCAAACTTCTTTTGTTTGTACAGTGCATCCCCCAGGTTAAAATTCCCGGCAACAGAGGATTTGGCTTTTTCTACCGAACTGCGGTAACTGGCCTCTGCCTCCGTATATTTCCCTTGTTTATACAATTCGTTTCCCTTATGGATGTATTTTTTCTCCTGCTGTGCAAATGCCGCAGTGCCCAACAATACCATATACACCATCATGATCAGCTGCTTCATAATTACCTCACTTCAAACAAGTTCAACTCACTTAACTTTAAATTTTTCCGGTTGGAAATAAAGAATTCCAGCAACAGCAGCAGTAGTGATAAACCGAGGAAAAACTGGAACCGGTCTTCGTAATTTTTAAAGGCTTTGCTGTCATAAGTTTTCTTTTGCATTTTATTTACCTGGTCCATCACAATGTTTAAACCGCTGTTGGCATTACTTGCCCTTACATAAACACCATCCCCTGCCTCCGAAATTTCTTTACACATCTGCTCATTCAACTTGCTCACTACTGTTTTTCCGGCCTCGTCTGTATGAAAGCTTACGGGTTTACCATTTTTATAAATGGGGACTGGTGCCCCTTCTTCTGAACCAACACCAATCACATGAATGGCCACATCTTTCGCGCTTGCGCGTTTAGCTGCCGAAACTGCATCGTCTTCATGATTTTCCCCATCGGTCATTAAAATCATGGCCTTACTGGTCCCGTTCACAAAATTAAAAGATTTCATACCCATATCAATAGCAGCACCAATAGCTGTGCCCTGTGTAGGCACAATATCAGTAGTAATGTTATTCAGAAAGAGTTTAGCGGCAGAATAGTCGGTTGTAATGGGCAGTTGTACATAGGCCTCGCCGGCAAAAATGATAATCCCGATCCTGTCGTTGTGCAAATTGTCAATCAACTGGGAGATTGCACGTTTCGCATTTTCCAATCGGTTTGGCGCCAGGTCGCCCGCCAGCATACTGTTCGATACATCCAGCAGGATCATCAGGTCGGACCCGCTTCGCTTTGCTTCTTCTATTTTAGTACCGATCTGCGGATTGGCAGCGCCAAGTACCAGGGCCGCATAAGCCAGTACAAAAAATACAAATTTTAATCCCTGCCGGCCAAAAGAAACCTCTGGCATCATTTTTTTTACGGTATAAGCATTCCCCAGATTGGCCAAGGCCTTTTTTTTCCACCTGCGCAGCATAAAAAAAACAACGACCATCAAAGGGATAAGTGCCAGGCCCCATAAAAATTCTATATGTTCAAAACGTAGCATCTGTTTAAGTTAAGGCTCCTTTAAAAACTGTATTTCTTAATAAAAACTCCAATAGCAGTAAAACCAATGCAATAAGGGCAAAAGGTAAAAAGCGTTCTGTTTTTTTGTGGTATTGGGTCACTGCAATCTTGGCCCTTTCCAGCTTATCTATCTGCTGGTAAATCTCTTTCAGCTTCTCGTTATTGGTAGCACGGAAGTACTTTCCTCCTGTTATGCCCGCAATCTTCGAGAGCACGCCTTCATCAATGGTTACAGGTACCTGCTGGTATTGTGTACCAAAAGGTGTTTTTACCGGATATGGAGCATAGCCTTTTGTACCTACCCCAATGGTATACACCCTAACCTTCATTTGTTTGGCTATTTCTGCAGCAGTTAAAGGTGGTATAGAACCTGTAGTATTTGATCCGTCGGTAAGCAAAATCACCACTTTGCTTTTGGCTTCACTATCTTTTAAGCGGTTAACCGCAGTTGCCAGTCCCATCCCGATTGCCGTTCCATCTTCTACCATTCCATTGCTGATGTCGCTGAATAAATTGATCAGCACATCGTGGTCTATGGTTAAGGGACATTGTGTAAAACTTTCACCACTAAAAATAACCAGCCCTATCCTGTCTTCCGGACGGCCTTTGATAAAATCAATGGCGATGTTCTTTCCCGCTTCCAGCCGGTTAGGTTTAAGGTCTTCAGCAAGCATACTGCCCGAAATATCTGTTGCAATTACAATATCAATGCCTTCGGTAGTTGAATTTTGCCAGCTAAAGGCCGATTGTGGCCTGGCCAGCGCAATGATCAGTGCCATCAGTGCTAATATCCTTAATGCGATACCATAATGCCTTAAAATGGCATAACCATTTCTTTTTGCCAGCGAAAACCCCTTTACGGCCGACATGCTCAGACTGCCCTGCAGTTTGCTGTTCCTCCAGATGTACCAGGCCAGCATCAGGGGGATGATGAGCATGAGCCAGAAAAAGCCTGGGTTGGCGAATTCTATTCCACTAAACATGCCCATTGAATTTATTTTCAGTTAAAGAAGGAATTTCTTTCGTATTCATTACAAAACTGATGGCGTTTTCCATACTCTGTTCATTGGCTGCCGGTAATGGCTTTTCCTTTGCAAACTTCACCAGGTCTGCCAATACCAGCAGCTGCTTTAACCTGTCCATATCCTGCTCAGCAATGTTCAAATGCCTCAATCCTGAGAAAATCTCTTCCGAAGTTTGTTCCAGCGCATTTATCGGATACCGCTTTTCGAGATATTCCCTTACAATATCACTCAGCTCACTATAATATGCTTTCACCTGACCTTGTTCCCATAGCTTTTTAGCCCTTAAAGCACCCAGCTTATCCAGCGCAATGGTGTGTAGAGGAACCAATGGTCTGGCTTCCTGCACCTGAGCAGGCTTGTTTTTCCGTTTTTTGATCCAATAGTACAACAGGCCTGCAACTGCTAAAACAACAATTAACGAGAAAACTACCCATTTCCAGTTGTCGCGCAGCCAATCCATAAAAGAATAGGAAACGGCTAAAGGTTCTTTGATATCATAAATTGCCTTTGTGGTATCTACCTTAACGGCTTTCACCTCTAAAGGAAGTGCTCCAGTATTAAAATCACCGTTTTTACTATGAAATACATAAGCCGGAATCATATGCAGACCGGCATCAAAAGAGGTTATGGTATATGTTCTGCTGATGATATCCATACCCGGATTATTTTTATCGGCTATGGTATCTGTTCTGCCCATTTCCACCACCTGTACCTTTGAAGAAATGGTGTCGGCCAGAACAGGAAAATCTATATGCGTTTTTGCAGGTAGCTGAACAATCAAATGCAGCCTGGTCTGATCGCCAAGTTCGATCGTAGTCTGGTCCAGTTTAGCTTGTACTTTGATGTTCTGGGCCAACCCACTGAAGGAAATACCTACCAGCAACAACAGTAAACACCAGCTGAAATTAAAATACTGCTTCATATCCTTATCTTCTGGCCTCTCTTTTCTTAAATAATGTCATTAATGGTTTAATATAGGATTCATGGGTGCCTATTTTGGTAAAGTCGACCCCCGACCTTCTGAAAAGATCTTCCAGTCTGCCGTTCCTTTCCAATGCTGCAGCTTTAAAAGCATGCCTTACCTTTTTATCCCCTGTATTGATCCACTCAATCTGTCCTGTTTCTTCATCCTTTACCGGGATCAGGCCTAAGTCAGGAAATTCTTCTTCATGAACATCATATAACCTCAGGGCAATCAGGTCATGCTTCCGGTTGGCTATTTTAAGTTCATTTTCAAAAGGACTGCTCATAAAATCAGAGATCAGAAAAGCGGTACACCTCTTTTTGATTGCACTGGTAAAATAACGTAACCCTTCGGCTACATGCGTGCCTTTGTTTTCGGGCTTAAAGTCGATCAGCTCCCTGATGATCATCAGAATATGGCTTCTGCCCTTTTTTGGTGGAATAAACTTCTCTACCTTATCGCTAAAAAAGAGTACCCCTACTTTATCGTTGTTCTGTATGGCCGAAAAAGCAAGTACCGCACATACCTCAGTGGCAAGCTCCTGCTTCAGCTGGAGCTGTGTTCCAAAGTTTTTAGATCCGCTTACATCAACCAGCAGCATCACTGTCATTTCACGTTCCTCGTCAAACACCTTTACATAGGGATGGTTAAAACGGGCAGTTACGTTCCAGTCGATGGTACGGATCTCGTCACCCACCTGATATTCCCTGACTTCGCTAAAGGCCATACCGCGACCTTTAAAGGCCGACTGGTATTCGCCAGAAAAAATCTGGTTGCTTAAACCCCGGGTTTTGATCTCAATTTTCCTTACTTTTTTTAACAGATCTTTGGTATCCATAAACTACGGCACTTCTATGGCATTCAATATTCCGGTAATAATGGTTTCTGTATTGATGTCTTCTGCCTCCGCTTCATAGGTCAGGCCAATACGGTGCCGCAGCACATCATGACAAACGGCCCTTACGTCTTCCGGAATTACATATCCTCTTCTTTTAATAAATGCATAAGCTTTAGCTGCCAGTGCCAGGTTAATGCTGGCCCTTGGCGAGGCACCAAAACTGATCAGGTTTTTATAATCGGCCAGTTTATACTGATCGGGGAAACGGGTTGCAAAAACGATATCGATGATGTATTGTTCAATCTTTTCATCCATATAAACCTCTTTTACCACTTTACGGGCTTTTAAAATTTCGTCTGGATGAAGCACTACATTTGGCTTAGGCATACCCTGAGGGGCGATATTGGCCCTCATAATCTTTTTTTCATCTTCTTTATTGGGATAACCGATCACCACTTTGAGCATAAACCTGTCTACCTGTGCTTCCGGCAGCGGATAGGTCCCTTCCTGTTCAATCGGATTTTGGGTGGCCAGTACCAGGAAAGGTTTAGGCAATTCAAAAGTATTGTCGCCAATCGTTACCTGCCGCTCCTGCATAGCTTCCAGTAAAGCACTCTGTACCTTAGCCGGTGCCCTGTTGATCTCATCAGCAAGAATAAAATTAGAAAACAAAGGCCCCTTTCTGACAATGAACTCTTCCTTCTTCTGGTTATAGATCATGGTTCCCAGTAAATCTGCCGGAAGCAAATCTGGTGTAAATTGTACCCTGCTGAAGCCCGCATCTATAGCCTTAGAAAGTGTATTTATGGCAAGGGTCTTTGCAAGGCCGGGTACCCCTTCCAGCAAAATATGCCCGTCGGCCAGCAACCCGATCATCAGCCGCTCTACCATATATCTTTGTCCAACAATCACTTTATCCATTTCCATAAACAGGAGATCGATAAATGCACTTTCTTTTTGTATCATTTCATTCAGTGCACGGAGGTCAGTTCCATACGATGAATGCGCAGTAATATTAGTTACTTCTTCCATTTATACCCATTTTTTATTCGCTGCGAAAATTAGACAAAGCGTTGTCCTTTCGCAATAGAAAAATAGCGGTTAAAATGTTAAAATATGTTAAAATTCAAAATAAGCCGTTCTCTTCTGCGGCTACATAATCGCGCTGAAGATGCTCGAAGATACTATGCTGCTTCAGAGAAGGCATATTTTGTGTAAAAAAGGGTACGCACCTGGCCCTTCCGCAATGCTTTGAGCAAAAAAATTACCTTCTCAGAGAAGGCATAGCGTCTTTTGGCTCCCTTCAGAGCCAAATTATGCAGCCTTCGAAGAGAACGGTTATTTTTTAAACCATGACTTTAGTTTCTTCGAATTCCTATCGGCCACCAGGTACATACAGGGCACCAGCACCAGGGTCAGGAAAGTGGCAAAACTTAACCCAAAGATAATGGTCCACGACAATGGTCCCCAGAAGGCCACATTGTCGCCGCCAAAATAAAGGTGCGGATGGAGCTCTGTAAACATGGTTACAAAATCAATATTTAAACCTACTGCAAGCGGGATCAATCCGAGCATGGTTGCTGTAGCGGTCAGCAATACCGGGGTCATCCGGGTACGACCGGCTTCAATTACCGCTTCCCTAACTTCCATGCCCTGGCTCACCATCAGATCTGCAAACTCGACCAGCAAAATCCCGTTCCGTACCACAATACCCGCAAGGGCCACAATACCCAGTCCGGTCATCACAATAGACAGTTCCATTCCAAAAATAGTTACCCCAAGCAACACACCAATAATACTGAACAGGATCTCGCTTAAGATCACGACAGGTTTGCTGATAGAGTTAAACTGCAACACGAGTATGATCAGGATAATGAACAGGGCACTGATCAGCGCTGTACCCAGGAAAGCCGCTGTTTCCATCTGTTCTTCCTGTTCTCCGGCCATTTTTATTTCTACGCCGTCAGGTGCTTTAAATTCATTGATCTCTGTCTGGATATTGGCCACCACCTCATTGGCATTGTATTCGGACAATACATTAGAGGATAAAATAATGATCCTTTTTTGTTGCTTACGCTTAATGCCTCCATAAGTGTTCACATAATCGATATTGGCAAAAGAAGAGATCGGCACCTGCCTGATGATTCCGTTCATTCCCATATCCCGGTAAGTGATCTTCATGTTCCTCAAAGCTTCCAGGTTATTTCGCTGGGTCTCCATTGCCCTTACGTTGATTTCATAATCATCGTTCACATCGCGGTATTTTGACACCTCAAAACCAAAAAGTGCCGCCCTTAATGCATAGCCTATATCCTGTGTGGCAATACCTTCCCGGTTTGCCCTTTCCCTATCGATGTCAAAAATGATCTCGGGCTTATTGTTCTGGAAATCAGACTTCAGTTCCTCTACACCAGCAATCTGCCTGCTGTCCAGAAACTTCTTTAACCTGTCCGAAGTTACCGCTATAGAATCCAGGTCGTCACCGGTAATTTCAATACTGATGGGCTTTGCGGTTGGCGGCCCACCCTGCTCCTGGGCCACACTGATCTCGGCACCGGGGATACCTTTTACTGCATTACGGATTTTGTCCAGGTAGTTTACCGTACGTTCCCCGGTACGCTTGCCAAAGGGAACAAAAGCTACGGTAACCTTGCCCTTATTGCTATACTCGCCCTGGTCCTCACCCTGTGGGTCGGTTACACCCACCGTTACATTTGAAATGATAGAAGAAACATCGGGATTGTTGCGGCCAACCACCTGGGTCACTTTCTGTTCTATCTGATCAATAACCTTACTGGTATAGGCCTGATCGGTACCTACAGGCAGTTCCACATACACATATACAAAGTTAGGGTCTGCCGTTGGAAAAAACACAACCCTTGGCGGCACCACACTAACCAATATCAGCGTAAAGAAAAATAAGGCAACAGTACTCCATATCATGGTACGTGGGCGTTTAAGTGCCCAGGTAATTAGGCTATGATAGCCGTTAATTACCTTTGGCCAGGTAACTGTCTGGAACTTCTTGATCAGCCCCATCAGGAAAAAATGGTTCAGCAAATAAAGCAGGGCCAGCAATACCACAAAATTACCCACACCAAAATTAATCAGGTAACCCAGCAGGGCCAATACCGTAAAAATCAGCAAAGTCCGTTTTACCGCTTTGTTAAATGTGGGCTTCTGGTCTTCATGATCGTGGTGTGGCTTCATAAAGTCAACCGCAAAAACAGGGTTGATGATATAAGCCACAACCAATGAGGCTGATAAGGTGACAATGAGCGTAACCGGCAGGAAATACATGAACTCGCCAATAATTCCCGGCCAGAACAGCAACGGAAAGAAAGGGGCCAGTGTGGTCAGTGTTCCCGAAAGCACAGGCAAAAATACTTCTCCTGTTGCCGTTTTGGCTGCCTGTACGATGGGTACTTTCCCGTTATCAAAAATACGGTGGGTATTTTCAACCACTACAATGGCGTCATCTACTACAATACCCAGTCCCAGTAAAAAAGAAAACAGTACCATCATATTCATGGTAAAGTTAAAATCGAATATACCGCCTAATACCGGCATGGACAGGAAGGCTATGAACATAGATAACGGAACAGACAATGCCACAAACAGTGCATTGGTTACCCCCATGAAAAACATCAGGATCAGGGTAACCAGGATAAAGCCAATAACAATGGTATTGATCAGGTCATGGAGCGTAATCCGGGTCTGGTCGCTTTGGTCACCCGTTATCGTAATGTTCAGCTTTTCAGGGATCACCTTCCCCTTCATATCTTTCAGCATCGCATTGATCTTGTCCGAAGCTTCGATCAGGTTTTCGCCGCTGCGCTTTCTGACATTCAGTGTGATTACATTTTTACCATATAAACGGGCATAACTCTTCTGCTCTTTAAACGCATCCTTCACCTCGGCAATATCTTTCAGATATACAGATCCGCCTGTAGGCGTTTTTACGATCATATTTCCTATTTCTTCGGCGTCTTTAAACTCTTTTTTGATATTTAATGTCCGCAGCATACCATCCATTTTTACCGAGCCCCCGGATATGGTCTTATTTTCTTTACTTACGGCCTGTGCAATATCATTGAAAGAAATGTGTGCAGCTTCCATCTTTTTCAGGTCAACATTGATCTGGATTTCCGGTTCCAGGGCACCTACAATATCTACTCCTGCAATTTCCTTCAGTCCTTCAACCCTGTCTTCTATGTCATCTGCATATTCCTTTAGCTTTTTAAGGTCATAATCACCCGAGATATTGATGTACATGATCGGCAGGTCCGAAAGGTTGATGTCCATAATTACAGGATCGTCCGGCAAGTCAGAAGGAAGATCTGTCTTTGCCTTGTCTACCGCATCTTTTATCCGCTGCTTGGCATCTTTAATGTCCACACCGGTATTAAACTCAGCAGTAATGAACGAAAAATCCTGAAAAGAACTGGAAGTCACCTTTTTCAGGCCCAGGGTGCCCCTGATCTCCTTTTCCAGCTGTTTGGTAACCAGGTTTTCCATATTTGCAGGCGATGTTCCCGGATAAATGGTCTGTACAAATATCTTTGGGATAATTACTTCCGGAAAATTCTCTTTCGGAAGGCTCTGGTAAGAAAAATAACCAGCAATGACCAGCAAACAGGTAAACACATAAATTGCTGTCCTGTTATCTATTGCCCAGCTGGAGGGCTTAAATTCTTTATTTATGTCTTTCATCAGCGTACATTTATAACTTTACATTGTCCCCGTCATTCAGTTCCTGAAATCCGGTAGTGATCACTTTGTCGCCCGCTTTCAGGCCCGACAGCACTTCGGCTTTACCATCCGAGATCTTCCCTGTTTTCACCTCTACTTTTTTAGCTTTGCCATTTACAGCTGTGAAAACATATTCACTGGTTTCAGATTTCTGTACGGCATTTACAGGAACCACCAGGGCTCTATCGTTTCTGTAGTCTATAATTTTTAATACAGCCACCATATTTGGTCGGTACCTCTTATCTGAAGGCAGCTTCACTTCTACATTGAAACCTCTGGAAACCGGGTCAATGACCTTTGCAGCAAAAGAAATATGGGCATTCAGGTTAGCTGGCACATCAGGTAAAGAAACTGTAACCTCATCGCCCTGGTTTACCTTTCCGCCATAGTTTTCCGAAACCAGTGCCTTAACCTTAAGCCTGCTGGCATTGACTACCCTGATGCCTGTTGGGCTGCCAGGCGCAACAGATTGGCCAAGCTTCAGCTCCATTGCATCTATTGTACCGGAAACAGGGCTTTTAACCTTATTCATAGCAGCCTGTGATT
The DNA here is from genome assembly GCF_000023825.1 of Pedobacter heparinus DSM 2366. NCBI lineage: Bacteria > Pseudomonadati > Bacteroidota > Sphingobacteriia > Sphingobacteriales > Sphingobacteriaceae > Pedobacter > Pedobacter heparinus. The sequence continues at coordinate 1,751,447 of NC_013061.1, read as the reverse complement.
TCAGTCCGGCCAGTTGTTTTTCCAGCCCTTCCTTCTGGCTTTTAGCGGTCAGGTACTGAACCTCTGTGCCGATTTTCTGGTCCCATAGGTTCTTCTGGCGATTGAACACTGTACTGGCCAGATCCAGCTGGGTTTGCAGTTGAGCAACACTTTGGCGCAGTACCTTATCGTCCAGCTGGGCCAGTACCTGGCCCTTGCTTACGTTTTGCCCTACTTTTACATAAATGGCAGTCACGGTTCCCGGCGATTCCGGCATCACCTCTACATTGTCTTCCGCATCCACTTTTCCCTGCACCTCTACATAATTCCTGAATTGTGTTTCTGCAAGTTCCGAAACCACTACATCCTTAAGGTCGGTTTTGGTTTTATTCTGCCCCAGTTCTGCTTCCAGCTTCTCTATTTTCCCGTTCAGTTCAGTGCGCTGTTTTTTAAGCTGTTCAAGCTCCCCCTTTTTATCTTTTGGCTTATCTGATGAGCAGGAAGCAAAAAGAAGTGCCAGTGTAATTGTATATAATAATGTTTTCATTGTTGTGTTGGTTTTTGAGGTTAATAATTGATTTTTCCTGCCGCTTTATCCAAGTCTACCTTACTGATCAGCAAGTCATATAAAGCTTTTATATAATTGTTTTGCGCTTCTTTTAATGAAGTTTCCGCTGTTGTCACTTCCAGGCTGGAGCCTACCCCCTGCTCATATTTGACCCGGGTTACCCGAAGGATCTCTTTGGCAAGGGTCAGATTGCGCTCCTGGTTTTCTACAGAGCGCTTGCTGTTCAGGTAAATCTTCTGACCGGCCGAAATTTCGTTTGCTATTCCATTTTTTAGGTTCAGCATTTCATTTTCCGTCTTTTGAATGGTCAGTTTTGCAGTCCGCATCTGGTAAATACGTTGTCCCCCATTAATTATATTCCAGGAAAGCGTAAAACCGATTACTGAGGTCGGAAAACTCTGCTCATAATGTTTCGAAAATTCATCCGACTGGTAGTTCTTTGATGCACTGGCAAAACCTCTCAATGTAGGCAGGAACGTACTTTTCTGTCTTTTGAAGTCCAGCTCATTCAGTTTTTTCTGCGTTTCCAGTAAAGAATACTCAATCCTTCCTTTGTAAGCAGTTGAATCTGTGGCCATAGCTGCAACCGGTTCTGACCTGATGTCACTGATCTTATCGGTAAGCAAAAGCCGGGCCTGAATGGGCATTCCCATCTGGAATTTCAGCATATCAATATTCAGTTGCAGCAATCGGGTCACATTCTCACGCTCTGTCTCCAGGTTGTTTTTCAAAACCTGGAGCCTGTCTACATCAATCCGCTCTGCAAAGCCATTTTTAAACAAGGCCTCCGTGTCGTTTAGTGATTTCGTAAGTTGTGCAAGATTGGCATCTACCAGCGCCAGCTGCTCAGTACTTACCAATGCCGAGTAATAGGCTTTGGTAACTGCCGTTGCAGTTTCAATTTTGCTGCGCCTGCTGTTACGGACCGACAGTTCCTTATAGGTTTTGGAAGCCTGCAGACCAACAAAGTAACTGCCATCAAAAATAAGCTGGCTCAGCTCTATGCCTGCTGTTGAATTATATTTTGTACCAAACTTAACCGGAATTGGGGTATCTGAAGGTGGATTGGAAAACTCTCCAGGTAATAATGTGGTTGGCAGCTTTAAAAAATCCTGGAAATTGTAGCTTGCAGAAACCTGCGGTAAACCAATGCCAATGGTTTCTTTCACCTTATTCCGGGCTATTTCTTCATCAACCGTCGCATTCAGCACAGCAGTTTGGTGTGTCAATGCGTAATCAATTGCTGCTTTAAGGCTAAGCTGATAGTTTAAAGAGTCAGTACCCTGCCCCCTCAGCCTAACATAAGACATTACAAGCAGCACAATTATGAGATAGATTTTAGGTTTCATATATGTATTCATTACTTTTTTTTAAATATTGTCCTGTCAAAGATTTTGTTTCATTAAGCAGGTCTCCAGGCGTTCCCATAAACACGATCTCGCCTCCTTTTTTACCACCTTCAGGTCCCATATCAATCACCCAATCTGCATTTTTAATCACATCCTGGTTGTGTTCAATCACAATGACCGAGTTGCCACTGTCCACCAGCTGATCTATAATTTCCAGCAGGTGCCCAACGTCCGACATGTGCAGACCTGTTGTAGGTTCGTCCAGTACATAAATGTTACCTTTTTTGTGTAAATTACTGGCAAGCTTAATGCGCTGACATTCTCCACCAGATAAAGTACTGAGTGGCTGGCCAAGTGTAAGGTAATCCAGCCCTACATCATGTATGGCCTGTAGTTTCTTTTTCAGGTCTCCTTTTTCAAAAAAAACCACTGCTTCTTCAGCGGTCATCTCCAGTACCTCACTTATAGATTTACCATTCAGCTTATATGCTAAAACCTCTTCCCTGAAACGCTTGCCGCCACAAATCTCACAAACCGTTTTTACCGGCTCCAGAAAGGCCAGATCGGTAAGGATAAATCCTGTTCCCTGGCAGTTTGGGCATGCCCCTTTTGAATTGAAGCTGAACAAAGAAGCACTGACCTTATTGGCCTGGGCAAATAATTTACGGATATCGTCCATAATGCCCGTGTAAGTAGCCGGATTTGACCTGATGGAAGTGCTTACGGCCGACTGGTCTATCACCACCGCCTCAGGATAACGTTTTACAAAAACACCATTTATGAGTGAACTTTTACCCGATCCGGCAACACCGGTAACCACCGTAAAAACACCGGCAGGAATAGAAACGTTAACATGCTTAAGGTTATGCAGACTGGCCCCCTCAAGCTTATAATAACCTGTTGGCTGCCGGAAAGTCTTTTTTATAACTGCCTGGTGTTCAATAAAACGGCCGGTAAGAGTGTCAGCATGTAACAGGCCTGCTGGCGTCCCCTGGTAAACAATTTCGCCACCATGGATACCAGCTTTAGGGCCAACATCAACAATGTGGTCCGCAATCGCCATCACCTCGGGATCGTGTTCTACCACAAGTATGGTATTGCCTTTATCCCTTAAGCGCAGCAGCAGCTCATTAAGGCGATGCACATCACGAGGATGCAAGCCTATACTGGGTTCATCAAAAATATAGATCATATCGGTAAGACTGGAACCAAGGTGCCTGACCATTTTGATGCGTTGTGACTCGCCACCTGATAAGCTTCCGGTTTCCCTGTCCAGACTCAGGTAGTCCAGTCCGATATCTACCAGATTACGGAGCCTATCCCTCAGTGCATCCGTCATAGGGACAGCTATTTTATGGTCAATTAATGAAATAACTTTAATGAGCTCGTCAATTTGCATGGCCGACATTTCAGCGATGTTATACCCATTAATGCGACAGCTTAGTGCAGCCTGGTTAAGCCGGGTACCCTGGCAGAACGCACAATGTTCAAACCTGATAAAGCGTTCCAGTGTTGAACGTAGCGATTCAGACATTACACTGGTATCACGCTGTATATAGAGCCTGTTAAACTTGTCTACAAGCCCCTCATACTGACCGTTTATGGGCATATCGTTTTCATGCTTCATCGGCACTTTCATTTTTTTACCGTGCAGCAGGGTATCCCATTCTTTTTCTGTGTAATCCTTCAGCTTTTTGTCGTTATCAAAAAGCCCCGAATACAGATACGTGTTAAGGTACCAGCTACCCACAGCAAAAACCGGGAACAGAATTGCACCCTCGTTCAGGGATCTGGACTTGTCGATAAAGTTGTCCAGGTCCAGCCTTACCGTATCGCCAATCCCTCTGCACTCCGGACACATGCCCGAGGGATCATTGAAGGAGAAAGCATTGGAATAACCAATAAAAGGCTGGCCAATCCTGGAAAAAAGCAGGCGCAGAATGGCGTAAATATCAGTAATGGTACCAACAGTTGAGCGGGAATTGCCCCCTAAACGCTTTTGGTCAATCACAATTGCTGTAGAAAGGTTTTCTATGGCATCTGCATCAGGCTGGCTATACCTTGGTAAACGGTTACGCACAAATGTCGAAAATGTCTCATTCAACTGACGCTGTGCCTCTGCCCCAATGGTCTCAAATACAATAGAAGATTTACCAGAACCGGAAACACCGGTAAATACAGTAATCCTGCGTTTAGGGATACGAAGTGAAACATTCTTAAGGTTGTTTTCACGGGCCCCTTTTATTTCAATGTATTCTTGCTTCATCTTTTCCAAATTTCGGTGATCAGAATAAATATTTTGCCGGTATCAAATTTGAATAAAAATGAAATATCCGTACCCCTTCAATAAGGAGCAATAACCATGTTAAAAGGATTTATTTCCTGACTATTTCTTTTAAATTTAAAAAAATCATTAGATTCGTTAGTTCAAACGCATCCACACATCACAACATAACCCTATGATCGACAGTGAATTGAATTTGATTTTATGTACCGAAATGTCAGAAGTCCCCAAGGCAGAATTTGCTGACTATTTGGGTAATACAGGTTACATGAGCTTCAGCGAAGTAAAAATTAATGGTGCAGATATATTCTCTGGCAACAGTAAGCTGGTACAGGAAATAACCCTGCGCGAACAAACCGATACACCTGCCTTAAACATGTATTTTTCTATTCAGGGCATCAGCTCGGCATGGGAAGCAAACAGCAAGGATAAATATGTATTGAAAGACAATCAGCATGCCGCTACCTTTGCCCCTGGTTTTGACGGATACTATGCTTTAAGCAGTCCAGAAGTCCGCAACTTTGGCATAGCCCTTTACGAACCTTTTTTCAGCAGGCTCTATGCTACAGATCTGGAATGCCTGAAACGTTTCTGGGATAAGGTAAGCGAAGGAAAAATAGCAGACATTTCCGATCATGCCCTGCCGATTACCCCAAAACAGCAATCGGTCATAAACGATATGCACCACTGTGTGTATACCGGAAACATGAAACAGCTGTTTTATGAATCCAAGATCACAGAGCTCTTTTTACTACAGGCCGAACAGGCCGATGCCCTGAACGGCGCCAAGCCCGTTCAAATAGAACGCCGCCATATTGACAAGCTGCATGCTGCAAGACAATATATCCAGCAATGCATGTTCGACCCGCTTACCTTAAGCGGAATAGCACGTGAGGCAGGTATTAATGAATTTATGCTGAAAAAAGGCTTTAAAGAACTCTTTGGCCTGACCGTTTTTGGTTATTTAAATGAACTGAAAATGAACTATGCGCGGCAAATGCTGCTGGAATCGCAGTGCACAGTATACGAAGCCGCCTATACCATGGGGTATAACGAACCCTATAATTTTTCAAAAGCCTTTAAAAAACACTTTGGCTACCTGCCCGGTGAATTAAAAAAATAACCTTAATTGTTAAAGGTATACAGATAGTTGGCAAAAAAATTCCATAAGGACACTATCACTATTGCGGAAGCCTTTGCCACATAGAAGTCCCATTTTAACTTATCGTTAAGCAGGTAAATCAGTATATTACTCAGGGTAAGGCCCACCAGACAGATCATAAAGTATTTACCAAACTGGGTCATACTTGCTGCTTCGTGACTGGCAAAGGTCCAGTAACGGTTCAATCTGTAATTTGCAGCTGTGGCAATGGTAAAACCCAGTGAACTGGCGATGTATTTATGGATCCTTAATTTTTCCTTGCAAAGGTATGTAATACTAAAATCAACGGTAAGCCCAACAAAACCCACTAAACCAAATTTTATCAACTTAAAAAAGAAAGCATAATTAAATTCGATGGCAACAAGAAGGGGCATAGCTGTTTCTTTTGGCAAAATTAACATAATTATAAGATAACTTCGTTTCCTTTCTTTATTTTTACTTCCAAAATCATAAAGTGTTCCAATTATTTAGATACAGAATCCCGAGTAAGTATACCAAGGAATTTCAGGATACCTATGGCTATATAAACGTTAAGCAGGTTACCATTTTAGCAACCCTTGTACTGTTTATTGCCTTTGGCGTAAGGTTAACCTCTATTTTTTATCAGCATGAGTTCGTTTCCATGCCCAATCTGATCCACTATAACCAGTTGAACTGGATACAGCTTTCAGGATCGGTTACATTTATCCTTATCAGCGGTTATGCCTTAAAGTCTGCACATTGGACAACAACAGGCAGAAATTTGCTCGTACTTGTGTTTTGCCTGTTCTTACTCACCACATCCTTTACAGTAAGCTATCTTTTTTCCCTGTTTAATCCCAAAAACACATTAACCATATTCCTTACCGGTGTTGTAGCCGTCAGTGTATTTTTCGCGCTCGAATTTAAACAGATCATTATCATCTCTATTTATATTGTGCTGCTGTTCATTGCAGCAATGGTTATCCCCGATATCAGCAATCAGCAAAAGCTCCTCAATGTGATCATGTCCGGGGTGCTGGCATTTTTTATGTATGCCTGTTCCAGGTATAGCTATTACTTTAAAGCCGAACAGTTTGTAAAAGTCAAACAACTGGAAGAAAAAAATGCTGAGGTGCTTTTGCTGAACCATCAAAAAAGTGAAATCCTTGGTTTTGTGGCCCACGACCTTAGAAATCCCCTCAATAACATAGAGGCACTTACCAGGATTGTGCTGGAAGACAATCCCGATTTCGGTAGTACAGAAATGCAACTCATCCTGAGTTCCACACGCCAGGCAAAAAGCATCATCGACGACCTGCTGGAAATTGCACAGCACAATAAAACGCCTTTCCAGTTGCAGACCACCAATATGATCGCCTTTATGAACAATATATGCAACAACTGGCAGAGGAACCTGAACAATGAACGTAAGATCATCTTTCATGCCCCGCCGCAAGAGCTTGTAGCGGCTGTAAACCCTTCTAAACTAACACGGGTAATAGATAACCTGATTGGAAACAGCCTTAAATTTTCAAAGTCAGAAACGCCCATCAATATTGATGTCTCAAAATCTGATCAGTCATGCCTCATCAGCATCACCGATTTTGGGATCGGAATCCCTCTGAGTTTACAGCAAATGCTTTTTGATCCCTTTTCCAAGGCTGGCAGACCGGGGCTTAAGGGCGAAAAATCAATAGGTCTGGGCCTTCATATTTCTAAACAGATCATAGAACAGCATGGCGGCTCTTTAACTGTAAACAGCAGGGAAAATGAAGGAACAACCTTCCAGATCACCCTGCCTTTTATAGCAGCTTAATTCAGGTTAAACTTATCGTTACTTATTTTAACAACATTAGAGGTAAAAACAATCCCTACAATTAAAATACCGATCAAAATGGCCAGTGCCAGTTGAAAACTGGAATACACCTTATTACCCGATACCATAAAAGCGGTATCTTTTGTCAGTTCTTCCCCAACCTGCCTTTGTATCCGCATCAGCTCTGATAGTTTCTGAATGATCTCACCAGGGGCATTCCTGCCAAAAGTTTCATACATTAACCGCGCTTTTTCTACCCCTTGTACAGCAATTGTATTCAACAATTTATTCTCTACAGCGCTATGTCCCAAAAGCCAGGCCTTTAGTTCGGCAATCTTTTCTTTTTCCTGTTTTACCAGAAAGGTTTTTTCATAATCCTTGATCAAAGAATCGATGGCTGCATTTATTCTGCCCAGTTTCTGCTCCAGTACTGCCTGGTTAAATGGATGTGTGGCTGCAGCATACAACACCTCTTCCACAAGCGAACGCTTCTGGTCTACATATTCTGCTATATAAAACAGGTCTGTAGCCGGAATTAACCTGTCATTATATAGCGATACAAATGATTTGTTCATGCTTTTCACACTTTTGTCCTCTAAAAGCCTGATCAGAATGGTACAGGCCATAATGCAAAACAGCAATACCGCAATCTTCATTTTCTGTTTAACCGAGTACGCAAATCTCATATCCTTATCGTTTAATTTTAAAATTGGTCTTCGGCAGGGGCCAAAAACAGGTTAGGGGCAAAATTTACTAAAAATAATTCTCTTTTTGCCCTTGTAACACCTGTATATAGCCACCTTAAAAAATCCATGTCTACCATTTCATCCGTTAAATAGCCCTGATCAACAAATACAGCGTCCCACTGACCGCCCTGTGCCTTATGACAGGTTACTGCATAAGCAAATTTAATTTGCAGTGCATTGTAATATGGATCTTCTTTAATGGCATTAAAACGTTCCCGTTTATTTTTAATATGCTCATAATCTATATTTAATTCCTCAAACAGCTTATTACTTTGTTCATAAGATAAATTCGGGGCTTCTACAGTAAGTGTATCCAGCATTACCTTACAGGTAACCGTTCCCACATCCGGAAAATCCAGAAATTCAAGCTGAACCTCCGCAAAACGAAAGCCGTAGCGCTCCTCTGTCCTTCTTACCCGCACAACCCTGGCCATATCGCCATTGGCAATGAAAGCGGTTGATTCATTTTCGGGCAGCCAGAAATAATTGTTCCTGACCACCATAATCTGGTCTCCACCGGTAAGTTCTTCTTCGCGATACAGCAATCGGGCCCTGATCTGCTGGTTGTATACATTAGCCGATTTATTTGACCTGCATACCACCAGCGAATTTTCAATGCCAAATTTGCCATAAGCATACTCCAGTCCTTCTACCAGTTTCAGGCCCGTCATCCTGAATATATCTTTGTAGTTTTTAGTCATGAATTTAGGTAAAACCACCTTCCCTTCATTTTCAGCCTCCAGGTTATTGATGAGCTGCCGCAACATGGTCGCATTGGCCAGAATGCCCGATCTTTTTTCCTGCCGCACCACCTCCTTAAGTTCAACAGCACTTACCAGCTTACCAAAATTTGATGCCAGGTATGCTTTGTTTAAAGCAGGGCTGTCTATACTCCCAACTGGTGGCAGCTGGGCTGTATCCCCTACAAAGACCAGGGCACAGTTTTTACCATTGTACACAAACGCCATTAAATCCTTTAAAAAAGAAGAGCCTGTATGGGTAATCCACTCATCCGCAACCATGGAGGCTTCATCCACAATAAACAGGGTATGTTCGGCCAGATTGGGCGCAAGCTGAAAGGAAAGGTCTGTAGCTACTGCAGCACGTTTCCTGTATATTTTTTTATGGATGGTAAGCGCTTTTTTACCTGTGTAATTGCTCATTACTTTTGCAGCCCTGCCTGTGGGCGCCAGCAATACAGAACGATACTTAAACTGCGGCAAAGCCTTGACCAGTGCAGCTACGGAGGTGGTTTTACCCGTACCTGCATAGCCCCTTAATATAAAACACTGGTTATCCAGTCCATGCGATAAAAACTCAGCCATTTCCCTGCAAAAATCAAGCTGTTCAGCGGTTGGTGTAAAAGCGTATGCCCCTGCTATAATTGCTGCTTTATCCATTTAACAAATATGCGATGGTGATGTTATAGAAAAAAGGATTAATTTTGCTAATATGGATAATAAAAACAGCATACTACTGGTTGATCCGGAATTTGACCCAAATACTGCAGCAAATTGTGATCTGCTGGTAAAAATAACGCCGGATAATTTTTCTTATGCCATCATAGATAAAAGCAGCGATCAGCTCAAAGCCATTTACGATGAGCAGGAATGTAACAATATATCCCAAACCCTGGCTGTCAGGCTAAAAACAGACGTTTATCTAAACCTGACCTTCAAAGAAACAAAAATTGCTGTACATACCGGGAATACAATAGATATCCCCAACGATCTGTTTGACCCGCAGCAACTGGGGCAGTATACCAAATTCTTTACAGAAGAACAGTCGGCCAACCTGCATACCAGGCCATTCAACACCTTTGGCTTTACTTCCATTTTTACTTTACAGCAATTTACAGAAGAGATCCTGGCTGCCTCGTTAAGCAATTATAAGCTATATGCACAAAATGCACCGATTTTAGCGCTGGCCAGGCCGAACAAGCAAAGTACTTTGCTGCTTGATTTTACTGCTGCAGCCTTTCATGCAGCCTACATTACCGATGAAAAATTAATCTTTCAGCATTACTATCAGACAGAAAATGCTGCAGAATTTAATTACTACCTCCTGCTCATCATCAGTCAGCTCCGGCTCAATACAGCCCATACCGAAGTACAGCTGAGTGGGATCATACATGAAGGGAACGAATACTACCTTTCTATAGAAAAATATTTCAAAATTATCCGGTTCAATTTACCTCCTACAAAAGAAGCAGATCAAAAGATCCTGGATGATATGCCCGCTCATTATTACAGCAGCCTGCTAGCCCTTGATTTATGCGAATAATAGGAGGAAGATTAAAAGGCATCCGTTTCAATGCCCCCGAAAGTTTGCCCGTAAGGCCCACTACAGATATGGCCAAAGAAGCCCTGTTCAATATTCTATACAACACTTACGATTTTGAGAACTGCAATGTGCTCGACCTGTTTTGCGGAACAGGCAATATCAGTATAGAGTTTGCCTCGAGGGGGATAAAACAGGTTACTGCGGTAGATAAGCATTCGGGATGTGTGTATTGGGTAAAATCTATTATAGAAAAACATAAGCTACAGGAAATAGAGGTACAAAAAGCAGATGTTTTTAAATTTCTTGAACAGCCACAGCAGGCTTACCAGATCATCTTTGCAGATCCTCCTTACAACATCCCGGGCATTCCGTTAATTCCCGGGCTGGTAATGAAAAACAACCTGCTTACCGACAATGGGTTGTTAATTGTAGAACACCCCTCTTTGCTAAAACTCAATGACCAGCCAGGCTATACAGAAACCCGGCGTTACGGCAATTCCTCATTTAGTTTTTTTGAAAAAACGCATTAATCCATTTGATTATGAAGATCGCACTTTTTCCCGGTTCTTTTGACCCCATTACCATCGCCCATGTCGATATCTTAAAGCGTGCCCTACCTTTATTTGATAAAATTGTGGTTGGCATAGGCTTAAACAGCTCCAAACAGAGTTTCTTGTCTGCCCAAAAACGTGAAGAAATTGTAAAAACAGTATTTGAAGGCATCCCTGCAGTAGATGTACAGCTGTACGAAGGCTTAACTGTTGATTTCTGCAAAAAAATAAATGCCAGGTACATGGTGAGGGGTATACGTTCTGTCGGTGATTTTGAGTATGAAAGGGCCATAGCCCAGATCAACCAGACCATGATGCCCGAAATGGAAACCATCTTTATTTTAAGCAAACCTGAATATTCTGCCATCAGCTCTACCATTGTACGAGATATTTTACGCAACCATGGCGATGTGAGCAAGTTTTTACCTCAGGAAGCCATTTCGCATTTATAAAACACGCTGTTCTAAAAGCTCACCGGCTTCCAGTACGTCCATAATAGACGGATAAGTATTTGCTATTATAGGCTTAAGCTCATCTTTGCCCAGCCAGCTGGCCTTTGTAATGCCCTCTTCTTTTTGGGGGATCAGTTTAGGTTCGCCCTTAACGGTCATACTATACCAGTTCGTCTTTTTAAGTACTATTTTAGTGCCCAGGGTATATACATGATAAGTTTTACAGAGCTTATCCCCATTGGTATAAATTTTCACCCCGCATTCCTCCTCCACTTCTCTTAAGGCCGCTTCCTTCATTTTCTCGCCCTTCTCTACTTTTCCCTTGGGCAGGTCCCATCTTTTATTCCTGAAAATAAAGAGATGCCTGCCTTTGGCACTGGCTACCAGTCCACCAGCTGCTTTAATGATCGTGCAGCTTTTTTTTATGCTCTTAAACAATGCCTGCGGGTCCTTATCTATCAATAAATAGGATTTGCCCGATACCGTACTTAACCTTTTATAAAAGGAGGGAAAATAAAAACCCTCAACCTCCAGCGGTTCAATCTCAGTAATCAGTTCGGGTGCAGTTGCAGTAATATATAAAGTGTTGTCGTTAATGTAAATCCTATATTTTTTCATGATGTTACCTTCATTTTCCTAAGCCCTTAGTTTCAGTATTTTTTGTTTTTACAGCCGAAATCATCCTGAACAAAATGCAAAAACAGCGATGAAAAACAAATTTTAAAAGTACAGAATTAAAGCATAAAAAATAATTATTGTGTAATTAAAGATATCTGCGCATCATTTTTATTTCTTTTAAGCCCCGAAGCCTGTCCAGTGCCTTATTTTTAGAACGGCGGATTGTTTCAGTACTTAATCCAAGTAAAGTACTGATGTCGTCATTTTGCAATGGCCTGTTGTTACCCATACCATAAGCAAGAAAAAGAATGCTCCGTTCGCGCGGACTAAGGATGTCCATCATGCGTTGCACATCCTTCTCAAGTGATTCCCGTTCTAGACTGGCATCCGGTGCCGGACCTTTGTCGTACTGAACAATACAAGGAATCAGCACGCCATCCTGACCTTCAGTTGGTGCATCCAATGAGACCTGGCTACCTGAAATATACAGATAATCATAAACTACCTCCTCAGCAGTCTTCATAAATCCGGCAAGTTCTTCCCTGCAGGGTATCCGTTGAAGCTCCTGCTCCAGTTTTATTTCTGATCTTTTTACCTGCCGTATCCCGCTGATCTGGCTCATGGGCAGGTGTACCATTCGTTTACTGGTGTTCATTCCCTGCAGGATAGATTGTCGGATCCACCATACAGCATAAGAAATAAATTTGAAACCTCTTTTTTCATCAAAACGTTCTGCAGCCTTGATCAGGCCAATGTTTCCATCCGAAATCAGGTCGGCCAGCGACAGGTCCGGACTTTCATATTTTTTAGCTACTGTAACCACAAAACGCAGGTTACTGCTAACCAGCCTTTGCAGTGCATCCCAGTCTCCTTCTTTAATCCTCTTTCCCAGGACAATTTCTTCCTCTGCATCCAGCAAGGGGTATTTTGAAATTTCCTGCAGGTAGCGGGCCAGAGAATCCTGGCTCCTGTTGGTAATTGATCTTTCAATCCTGATTTCCTTCATAATGAACTCGTACCTTTATGTGAAGCTTCCGGCAAAGTTCATCAGACGAATTGAAAAAGTCTAGTAATCTGATAATTACAGCTCATTTCACTAAAAAAACGGCAAAAAACAAAATAAAATTTTAAAGCGATGGGCTGAGAACCAGCCATACCAAATTTAATAATACAGTTAATTCCAGCAGGCAGACTTAGGGCATGGGCCGGTTGGTCGGCCGCAGGAGTATAGCAACAAATAAATTCTTTATCAAACTTATAATCAATGAAATACAAAAAAACACCTGATCCTGCCAAATTAATTAACGATATTTGCCGGCATAGGTAATAATTAAATTAAACGAGCATTTTCTGTAATTCTCTATCCCGGACTAAATACATAGTTCGCGGTAGGGTTCGCACAAATGTAAAGAATTCCGTATTTTTGAACCATGTATAATAAAAGTGATATTGAATTAAAGGTAGCTGAATTTTTATTACAAATAAAAGCAATAAAGTTACAGCCGGCTAACCCATTTACATGGGCATCTGGTTGGAAATCCCCAATTTACTGTGACAACAGGGTCACGCTTTCCCATCCCTCCGTTAGAACCTACATCAGACAAAAGCTTTCCCAGTTGATACAGGAAGAGTTTGGTTCTGTAGACCTGATTGCAGGTGTAGCCACGGCAGGTATCCCACAGGGTGCATTGGTAGCCCAGGAACTCGGTTTACCATTTGCTTATGTAAGGGCTAAAGCAAAAGAACACGGTACAGGAAGCCTGATAGAAGGCGAGATTGTAGAAGGACAACGGGTAGTAGTGATAGAAGACCTGATCTCGACAGGAAAAAGCAGCTTACAGGCTGTTGAAGCTTTAAGAAAAGCAGGCTTATCAGTAGCCGGACTGGTTGCCATATTTACTTATGGTTTTGACCAGGCTGACGAAAACTTTGCAGCAGCAAAATGCCGTTATGCTACACTTTCCAACTACAACACTTTAATCGAATACGCAGCAGAACATAGCTTTATTGCTCAGAAAGATGTAGATCTTTTAACAAAATGGCGCAGGAACCCTGCTGAATGGGGAAAAGAATTAGAAGAATTAAATAACAGCTAATGACAGTTATTGAAAGTACAACAGAGCTAAATTTACCTGTAGAAAAGGTATATGCATTTTTGGCAGACCTGAACAATCATCAGCAATTGATGCCTGAAAATATCTATAACTGGTCTTCCACAGCAGATGAAGCCAGTTTTACCATACAAAACATGGCCAAACTGTCCATAAAAATTTCCAACCGCATAGAGAATAAGGAACTGGTTGCCATTCCTGTTGAAAAAGCACCCTTTGATGTAGAGTTAAAGTGGACAGTGGCCGACAACGGAAAGGGTGGTACCATAGCCAAGCATATTATATCGGCCGACCTGAACATGATGATGAAAATGCTGGCTGCAGGCCCTTTAAAAAAGCTGGCTGATCATCAGACAGAAAGGCTAGCAGAAGTATTAAAATAACTGCATTTAAAACAAAAAAAGCGCTGGCATTTTACCGGCGCTTTTTTTATGCATCAGGTATGCAGCTGATGTTATAACAGTTGCATCAGCGCTTCCCTTGAAAAGCCTTTTAATTCGCTAAGGCGTTCGTCCCTTATTTTCTGTACCCAGTTTGGATCTGCCAGCAATGGCCGGCCAACAGCAACCAGGTCAAAATCGCCCCTATCCATTCTTCTCATCAGCTCTTCCAATGAACTTGGCTCAGAACTTTCTCCTTTAAAGGCTGCCAGAAACTCGCCCGACAAACCCACAGAACCAACAGTGATGGTTGCTTTTCCAGTTATTTTCTTGGCCCAGCCTGCAAAGTTCAGATCCGACCCTTCAAACTCAGGTTCCCAGAAGCGTCGCTGCGAACAATGAAAGATGTCTACACCAGCCTCAACAAGGGGTTCCAACCAGGACTCCATTTCCTTAGGCGTTTTAGCCAGCTTAAAAGTATAATCAGCTGGCTTCCATTGGGATAATCGCAAAATAATGGTAAAATCCTCGCCTACCTGTCTTCTCACTTCTTTAATTACTTCTACACCAAACCTGGTACGCTCGGCCAGGGTTTGGCCCCCGTAGTTATCGCTCCGGTTATTGGTGCCTTCCCAAAAAAACTGGTCTATCAGATAGCCATGTGCACCATGTACCTCCACGCAATCAAAACCCAGTCTCTTTGCTTCAGCTGCAGCTTTTCCATAAGCTTTAACAGCCGCATCAATATCGTCCTGTGTCATCGCCACACCATTCGAAAAACCAGGTCTGTTCAAATCAGATGGCCCTTCAAAAGGTGCGGGAGGTAACCATCCCGAATGATGGTTATCCATAATCCCCATGTGCCAGATCTGGGGTCCCATACTTCCGCCGGCATGGTGCACGCTATGGATCACTTCCTTCCATCCCGCCAATGCTTTAGTACCATAAAAATGAGGGACATTAGGGTCATTTGACGAAGAAACACGGTCTATAACCGTTCCTTCCGACAGGATTAAGCCCACTTCGCCTGCCGCCCTTCTGGAATAATAGGCAGCAACATCTGCTGTTGGCACACCAGCAGGTGAAAAAGAACGTGTCATTGGTGCCATTACAATCCTGTTTTTTATGTTCAATGATTTCAGACTAAAAGGCCTGAATAGATTTGCAGTACTCATATGATATTGTAATTAATTATTAAATTTCAGATTGGATGATAACGCTCAACCGGGCAAAAGCCGCTTCATTTCTTTTGTAGTAAGTCCACTGCCCCAGCCTGGTCGACTCCAGTAAACCTGATTTCTGGAGCATAGACAAATATTCTGAAACGGTAGACTGTGTTAAACCTGCCTTTTGCTGTATCTGACCCACACAAACTCCTACACTTTCAAAATCGGCATGTTCCTGTTCCGGAAAATATTTTTCAGGTTCCTTAAGCCATTGCAAAATTTGCAGCCTGGTCTTATTAGATAATGCCTTAAAAACTTCGAGCTGATCCATGGCACAAAGATATATCGACTTTTCCCGATATTCCTATTAATTTAAAATAGATGACAATATGCTGATGAAAATAAATATTTGTATATTAAGGGCCAATGAAAACTTTTTTTACAGCCCTGTTTTTTCTGCTCGCCTGCTGTGCTGCTGCACAAAATAAACTGTCCGGAAAAACAAACTTCCCGGCCCATCCCAGGTTGCTCCTGCTTGCCGGAGAAGAAGAAAACATTAAAAAAACCATTAAAAATGACGTTCTGCTGCAAAACGTACACCATGGCATACTGGCCAAATGCGATCAGTTTTTAAAGGATGCACCGGTAGAAAGGATCAAGATCGGAAGACGCTTACTTGATAAATCAAGAACCTGCCTGCAAAGAGTTTTCTATCTTTCTTATGCATGGAGAACGACCCATCAGCAAAAATACCTGCAGAGGGCCGAGAAGGAAATGCTGGCCGCAGCTGCTTTTGAAGACTGGAACCCCGACCATTTCCTGGATGTGGCAGAGATGACCCTGGCATTGGCCATTGGGTACGACTGGCTTTACCAGGAACTGCCCGAAAGCTCCAGAATAGCTATAAAAACAGCCATCATCACCAAAGGGCTTCAGCCTTCGATGCTAAATGGCAGCAATATGTTCTGGCTTAAAGCTGCACACAACTGGAACCAGGTTTGCAATGCCGGACTTTCATTTGGTGCAATGGCAGTTTATGAAGAACAACCTGAACTTGCCCAAACGATCATTAACCGCGCCATCAATACCATTGAACTCCCTATGAAGATCTATGAACCCGACGGGGCCTATCCCGAAGGTTATGGTTACTGGAATTATGGGACAACTTTTAACGTACTGCTGATCAGTGCCTTTCAAAAAGCCCTTGCAACCGATTTCGGGCTTTCAGAACAACCAGGCTTTTTAAAGACCGCAGGCTTTCTTTTAAACATGACCGGACCAACCGGCCAGCCTTTCAATTACTTTGATTCCGGCACTGGCGGAGAAATTAACCCGGCAATGTTCTGGTTTGCAGCAAAACTAAAGGATCCTTCGCTCTTGTTTACTGAAAGGACTTACCTGGCTAAACAAGTTAAACATCTTACTGACGACCGCCTCCTGCCTGCCCTGCTGATCTGGAGCAGTGGTATCCAGCTGAATAAAATCCCGGCTCCGAAGAAAACGATGTGGACAGGAAAAGGCAGTAACCCAGTAGCGATGATGCGCAGTTCATGGACAGATCCCAATGCCCTGTATATTGGCATGAAAGGTGGCTCCCCTTCTGTTAACCACGGCCACATGGATGTAGGCTCTTTTGTAATGGAAGCAGATGGGGTAAGATGGGCCAGCGATTTTGGTATGCAGGGTTATGAATCTTTGGAAGCTAAAGGGATCGACCTATGGAATATGAAACAAAACTCCCAACGCTGGCAGGTACTGAGGTACAATAACCTGTACCACAACACACTCAGCTTTAACAACGAATTCCAAGATGTGGATGGTTACGCCCCTATTGTCAGTTATTCGGACAATCCGGCTTATATGAACACGGTGGTAGACATCAGTTCTGTTTATAAAACACAGCTTTCTAAAGCCATCCGCGGAATTGCCCTTGTTAACAAGCAGTATGTGGTGGTTCGGGATGAACTGGAAGGCGGTGCCAAGGCAACAAAGGTACGCTGGGCTATGCTTACTGCTGCTGATGTAAAAATCATTGGCCCCAACGAGGCGGAGCTGAGTAAAAATGGCAAAAAGCTATATTTAAAAGTACAGGAACCTGTTCATATCCAGCTTAAAACATGGTCTACCGCCCCAACAACAGCTTATGATGCACCCAATCCGGGCACGGTAATGCTTGGCTTTGAAACCACTTTGCCTGAAAAATCACCAGCCGTACTTACGGTATTGTTAATCCCTCAGGCTCAGAAAAAAAATAGCATACAAAAAACGAAACCCATAGCACAATGGGAAAAAAAACCATTTCGATAAGCAGCATTTATGCCGATAACTTCATTTTTTTCATGACCAGCAAAAACCCTGCAGCTGTAAGCAACAGTACCAACGTAGTACCGTACCACAGGGTTTCAAATCCATAAGCAGCAGCTATCCTGGTGCCCACAAATGGCGAGAACACATGTGCAGCAGAAAAAGACAAAGCATTAATGCCCATATAGGCGCCCCTGGTTTTTAACGAGGAACGCTGCAGGGTTATGGTAGACATAAAGGGCATGGCCAGAATTTCGGAAATACAAAGCACAAACATAGCTAAGTACAGTACCCAGATGCCATTTGTTAAATTGAGGATAAAAAACGACAGGCTGCAAAGCAATACACCCGATACAATAACTGCCCTGGCGGTCATTCTTTTCTCGGCAATGTGTACCAGGAGCATTTCAAACAAAAACACCACCATGCCACTAAAAGCCAGAATAATCCCAATGTCGGCTTCAGTAAGTTTATAAATTGTGCGGTAATACAAAGGCAGGGTGCTCAGCAGCTGAAAGAAACAAATTGCATATATACAGCTCAGCATACTGAAAGCGATAAAAAGCCCGTCGTTATACGGAGAACGGCTTGTGCCAGGATCAACAGTAAAACTCTCCTGGACAACCGCTTTCTTTTCATTTCCCTTACGGTTGCGGAAGTAAATAAAGAACAATAAAGCCGATAAAAACGCCGCAACAGCATTTCCGTAAAATAAAAAGGTATACGATACTGCAGCCAGAAAGCCCCCAAGGGCGGGACCTATAGAAAAACCAAGGTTTACCGCCATCCGGTTTAAAGAAAAAGAACGGATAATGTTATCCGGCCTCGAATAATAAGCAATAGAAACCGAGTTTGCAGGCCTGAAGGTCTCTGAAATAATGCTGAGTATAAACACACCAATGGCCAGCTTTAAAACAGTATTCAGTTCCGGCAGCAGAAAAAACATGGGCACAGTCAGGATCAGGCTAAACAGCTGGACTTTAAAATGACCCACTTTATCTGTTAACCAGCCACCTAAAAAAGAGCCTGATACAGCGCCAATACCAAAACAGCTTAGTACAGTGCCCGTATCTTCTATACTAAAATTTAAGTGGTTGACCATATAAACCCCTAAGAAGGGAATGACCATCGCTCCGCTCCTGTTGATCAGCATCACCAATGCCAGCATCCATGCCGGGGTAGAGAGCCCTCTGTAGGCCTCTAAGTACAATCTAAAAAACTCTTTCATCTTCTTTTAATATAAGGCAAGCGCAGCGCGCAGTATCTGCCCGATCTTTTCCACGGGCAAGTCCCTTTCAGGCGCTATCAATAATATTTTCATCCTTGCCCGTTTTTCCTGTAACAGGTCCGGATGTGCAATCCTGTTCCCTTCTACAATTCCGATATAAGGCTGACGATATTTCTTATGGATCCAGAGGTAACACAACATCTTTCCCTTAAAGTAAAAGAAGGGGAGTTTATATTTCCACTCTGCTGTAATGTGTTCGTCCTGCTTTAAAATGCAATCTCTTAAAGCCATAAAGCAGCCCCTTAAGGGTTCTTCCTGATTTAAATAGAAACTTTCGAGAGGGGTTAACATAGGATATAGAAATAGAAAGACAAATATATCCATAAAAAATGCATACTCCAAATGCAGCCCGTGATGCTAAATACAATGAAACCGAAAGACAGGTTTTTTAGGACATTAAAAAATATTAATCTTAACAAGACATTTTTTCCGATTAAAACAATCTACATCAGTAATTTCGTCATTTAAAAACAAAAATTACCGACAAAATTTCAGTTCTTAAACAAAAAAACAAGATGGCATCTGCTTTGTTTATTTGTTGATATGAATTTCAACAACTTTACCATAAAAGCTCAGGAAGCAATTCAACAGGCTTCTGAAATAGCCACTGGCAATCAGCAGCAGGCTATTGAAACAGCGCACATCCTGAAGGGTTTGCTTACTGTTGACGAAAATGTAGTTTCTTATGTACTAAAGAAACTAAATGTAAACCTAAATGTGCTGAACCAGCAACTGGACGCACAGATTGAAAAATTTCCGAAAGTTACAGGCAGCAGCCCTTACCTAACCTCGGGCAGTAATTCCGCTTTGCAAAAAGCAAATTCTTACCTGAAAGAGTTTAAAGATGAATTTGTTTCTGTAGAGCATGTATTACTTGGCCTGCTTTCGGTAAATGACGATACCGCAAAACACCTGAAAGATCAGGGGGTTACTGAAAAAGACCTTAAAAAAGCGATTATCGCTTTGCGGGGCGACAACCATGTAACGGGACAAAATGCCGAGGCAACTTACAATGCCCTTAATAAATATGCAAGAAATTTAAATGAATATGCAGAATCCGGAAAACTGGACCCTGTTATTGGCCGGGATGAAGAGATCAGACGCGTAATCCAGATCTTATCCAGACGTACAAAAAACAATCCGATCCTGATCGGTGAGCCTGGTGTAGGTAAAACAGCCATTGCCGAGGGTATCGCTTTCAGGATCATCAAAGGTGATGTGCCTACCAACCTGAAAACTAAAACAGTTTATTCGCTGGATATGGGCGCCCTGATAGCCGGTGCAAAGTATAAAGGAGAATTTGAGGAAAGACTGAAAGCAGTAGTAAAAGAGGTTACACAGAGTGATGGCGATATCATTTTGTTTATTGATGAGATCCATACTCTGGTTGGTGCCGGTGGTGGCGAAGGTGCAATGGATGCGGCAAACATTTTAAAACCTGCCCTTGCCCGCGGTGAGCTGCGTGCCATTGGTGCAACAACTTTGGATGAATACCAGAAATACCTGGAAAAGGATAAAGCCCTGGAGCGCCGTTTCCAAAAGGTAATGGTAGATGAGCCGGATACTCAGGATGCCATCTCTATTTTGCGTGGGTTAAAAGAACGCTATGAGACCCACCATAAGGTGCGGATTAAAGATGAGGCCATTATTGCCGCTGTAGAAATGTCGCAACGGTATATTGCCGACCGGTTCTTACCGGATAAAGCCATCGATCTGATGGATGAGGCAGCGTCTAAACTGCGTCTGGAAATGGATAGCGTGCCGGAGAAAGTGGATGAACTGAACCGTAAAATCATGCAGCTGGAAATTGAACGCGAAGCAATCAAGCGGGAAAATGATACCAGGAAGGTGAAATCACTGGCTGAAGAAATTGCCAACCTTTCGGCTGAAAGGGATGAAATTAAAGCCAAATGGCAGGGCGAGAAAGACCTGGTAGATAACATCAACAATGAGATTGAACAGATCGAAAACTATAAGCTGGAAGCCGATCAGGCTGAACGCGCAGGCGATTACGGAAAGGTTGCCGAAATCCGCTACGGCAAAATAAAAGAGGCACAGGACAAAGTTGAAAAACTAAAAGTACAGCTGGAAAGTCAGCAAACCGAAGGCCGCATGCTGAAAGAAGAAGTTACTGCTGACGACATTGCAGGTGTGGTAGGCAGGTGGACCGGTATTCCGGTAACCAAACTGGTTTCCAGTGAGCGTGAAAAGTTGCTGAATCTGGAAACGGAACTGCACAAACGTGTAGCAGGACAGCATGAAGCTATTGAAGCGATATCTGATGCCATCCGCCGCTCCCGTGCCGGCCTGCAGGATAAAAGAAAACCCATTGGTTCCTTCATATTCCTGGGCACTACAGGTGTGGGTAAAACCGAGCTGGCAAAGGCATTGGCAGAATTCCTGTTCAACGACGAAAATGCTATGACCCGTATTGACATGAGCGAATATCAGGAACGCCATGCAGTTTCACGCTTAATTGGTGCGCCTCCAGGCTATGTGGGTTATGATGAAGGGGGGCAGCTGACTGAAGCCGTACGCCGCAAACCTTATTCGGTGGTATTGCTGGACGAGATTGAAAAGGCACATCCTGATGTATTCAACATTTTATTGCAGGTTTTGGACGATGGCAGGTTAACGGATAATAAAGGCCGCGTGGTGAACTTTAAAAATACAATTATCATCATGACCTCTAATATTGGTTCACACCTGATCCAGGATAATTTTAAATCGCTGAATGATGAAAACAGGGACGAGGTAATTGCCAAAACTAAAAATGAACTGTTTGAACTGTTAAAGCAAACCATCAGGCCCGAATTTTTAAACAGGATTGATGAACTGATCATGTTTACCCCACTTAACCGCAATGAGCTGAGGGACATTGTAAACCTGCAGTTTAAACAGGTACAGGATACCCTTTCAGAAATGGGAATAGAAATAGAGGCTTCAACGGAGGCATTGGACTGGCTGGCAGAATTGGGTTACGACCCGCAGTTTGGTGCCCGTCCGTTAAAACGTGTGATCCAGAAACGCATTTTAAATGAGCTTTCCAAAGAAATACTTGCCGGAAAAGTGGATAAAGAAAGTAAGATCAAACTGGATATGTTTGATCACAAATTTGTATTTCTTAATAATAAATAATATTTACCCTTCTTTTTAATGCTTTAATTAATTTTAAAAGCCTTAATGATCAATCATTAAGGCTTTTTTTTCTGAAATTACATTTGAGAGCCGATACAATCTTTAATAAAAGCAAAAAAACCCGGAAAACACCTCCATTCTTAAACAGTTTTTCTTAAAAAATGATTTTGTTTAAGTTTTAACAAGATTTAATAAATAAAAATGATTTAATCAAGAACAATTTAACGCGATGATTGTTGATAGAGCAGTAAAGATTCTTTTAACAATATGAAAATCGCTTATATATCTACTTATCCGCCACGCGAATGTGGCATTGCTACGTTTAACCACAACCTGCTCAGGGCCATTGGTTATGATAAGACTGCCGTTTCTGAGGACAGTTACGTGGTGGCCATGAATGATTCCGAGAATTTGGACCAGTATGAATACCCCAGGGAAGTAAAGTACCAGATCAGGCAGGAAAATCAAAAAGATTATATCAGGGCAGCTGATTATATCAATACAAGTTTAGTGGATGCCTGTATTATGGAGCATGAATTTGGCATTTACGGTGGTGAAAACGGGGTTTATATCCTTCCACTCATTGCAAGACTGCAAAAACCACTGGTTACCATTTTGCATACCATATTAAAAGACCCGAGCTATATGCAGCTCACCATTATCAGGGAAATCGCCAAACATTCTTCCCGGATAGTTGTGATGAGCCATAGGGCAGTTGGTTTTTTAACCAGTATATATGGCATCCCTTTTAGTAAGATACAGCTGATAGAACATGGTGTACCTGACCTGGAGGCAAAAACGGATAATCCTGTAAAACTGTCCCTGCCCTTTAAAAATAAAAAAGTATTGTTCACTTTTGGTCTGATCAGCAGGAATAAGGGCCTGGAAACCGTAATTGAGGCCTTACCACAAATAGTGGCCAAAAATCCCGACGTCATGTATGTGGTACTGGGCACTACACATCCTGGCGTAATCAGGAATTCAGGAGAGGAATATCGCGACAGCCTTAAAAAACTGGCCAGAAAGCTCAATGTGGAAGACAACCTTACTTTTATCAACAAGTTTGTATCGGAAGAGCAGTTGTTTGAGTATTTAACTGCCTGTGATATGTACATTACCCCCTATTTAAATGAGGCCCAGATTACCAGCGGCACACTTTCTTATGCGGTTGGTGCAGGAGCTGCAGTAATTTCTACCCCTTACTGGCATGCCCAGGAATTACTGGCAGATAACAGGGGACGTTTATTCGATTTTAAAGATGCGGATGCGCTGGCAGCTATTGTAAATGAGCTGTTTGAAGACGAGGAAAAATTAAACCAGCTGAAAGCAAATGCCTATGAATACGGACTTCATTTGCGCTGGCCAAGTACAGGACAGGTATTTGTGGACGTACTGGAAGAGGCCATCTCTAAATCGCTGGCCGAAAAAGACAATACCGGTAAACAGATTATAGATCCTGATGCGATGCCCTCCTTCAGTCTGGCCCACATTCAGCGACTCACAGACGATACTGGTATTGTACAGCATGCTAAATATGGGATTCCTAACCTCAAAGAGGGCTATTGCCTGGACGACAATGCCAGGGCTTTAATAATGGCCATTTTAGCTTATCAGCAAAATAAGAGCAAAGTAGCCTTAGAACTGTTACCGGTTTATTTAAGCTATATCCAGTACATGCAACGTGATGATGGCAATTTCAGGAATTTTTTGAGCTTTACACGTGATTACCTGGACGAAATTGGCTCTGAAGATTCCTTTGGCCGCACCATTTGGGCGCTGGGGTACCTGATCCATAATGCCCCGAACAATTCTTACAGGGAATTTGCAAGAGAGCTTTTCAATAAATCTGTCCCCCATTTTAAAAACCTGGGCCATTTAAGGGGCATAGGAAATACCATGATCGGCCTGTCAAATTACTTGAAAGCACATCCCGGCGATGAACACATCAGGGAGCAGTTTGATTTACTGGCTGAACCTCTGAAAGCTGCTTACAGGGAGAATAAAAAGGGGCACTGGCATTGGTTTGAGGACAAGATGACCTACGACAATGCAATTTTACCCCTGGCACTGTTGTCTTATTACCAGACCACTAAAGATAAAGAAGCCCTGGACATCGCTCTGGAAAGTATGGAATACCTGAGCCAGAAGACCCTGATATATGGTTATTTAAACCCGGTGGGCAATGATGGCTGGCTGTATAGGGAAGGCAATTCAATGGCCTTATATGATCAGCAGGCAATTGAAACCATGGCCATGGTACTGATGTATTTTAAAGCTTATGAAATTACGCACGACCTGACCTATATTAAACAGATGTACCTCTGTTACCAGTGGTTTCTGGGCGAAAACAGTTTACACCTTCCTTTATTTGACCATGAAACAAAGGGTTGTGGCGATGGCCTTCAACCACATGGTGTAAACCGCAATCAGGGTGCAGAAAGTACACTGGCTTATTGGATTTCGCATCTGGTAGTATTGAAAGCGCTTGAATATGAATACATTCAGAGCAGCGACCTGACAACGGTACAAAAACAGATACTCAGCTAAATTCATTAAAAGAATTTATACCTAAACTGGAAAGCTATGCAGGACGATATAAGTCAGTGCTTTCCAGTTTTTCCAGTAACAGTGCTATTTTTACCGTGGCAAAGGAAGAACAATAATCCGACAGGCCGTAGGGAATGATCAGTTCACCATCGTGAATGATCGAACCACAGGAATACAACACATTAGGTACATACCCTTCCCTTTCATCTGTATTGGGAATAACCAGTGGCTCATTTAACCTTCCTATTTCTATTGAAGGATCATTCAGATCAAACAAACTGGCTCCCAGGCAATAACGGCGCATTGGCCCTACACCATGGGTAATCACCAGCCAGCCGGCCTCAGTTTCTATAGGCGAACCACAATTACCGATCTGTATGAATTCCCATGGAAACTGTGGTGCCTGCAGCTTTACAGGGTTATCCCATACCGTAAGCTTATCGGAATACATTAGGTAGTTGTTCCAGCCATCTATGCGCGACATCATGGCATATTTGCCGTTGATCTTACGTGGAAAAAGTGCCAGATTTTTATTCTGCGCACCAATACCATGTAGCGGACTGATCTTAAAATCGTAAAAATCCGTGGTCTGCAATAGCTTGGGCATAATCATGGCCCCATCAAAAGCAGTATAGGTGGCATAAAAAATAATGCTGCCATCATCTTTTACAAAACGGACAAACCTGGCATCTTCTATACCCTTGCGCTCAAATTCAGAGATGGGGAAAATCACCCGGTCAGAAATATCGGTGTCCCTCGAAAAGCTGATCTCATGGTAGGTATCCGACAACCAGAGGATCTTGTCATATTCCAGTTTTTTAAGGTCATCTTCCTGCAGACCTTTGCTGTCAAGAATGATCTTTCTGAGTGTGGCATAATCAAATTTATCCTCCAGTTTAACACCTACCTCATCCAAAACCTCTATATCTATGCGGGAATCAGCCGCTTTTTTAAGAAATAGTTTTTTATTATAGACCGCGTTCTTAATGATCTCCGCTTCATCAATATAATTGCCTACCGGGATTACCGTAATGTTATGGTTACGGTCTATCAGTGCACGACGGAACACGACAGACGAAATGTGCCCCTCACCTACTGCCCTGAAACTGATGATCAGCCTTTTTTCACCTTCAACCAGGTCGGACTGATCAGGGTCTTCTACTACCGAAGGGTTAAAAAAAGCTGCAGATTCTATAGAATATTCATGTGTGAAATAGGATCCAAGCAGCAACTTCTGATATTTATCAAGCGATTCAAAATCGTAACCCGCCGTTTCTATACAGTGTTTGATCTTTTTACAGTGACGGGCAAGTATTTTGGTGATGTTCCGGTGCCTCTTGGAATATTCCTGTAACAAAGGCGAGATCAGTCCGAATACATCTTTATCCGAAAGGGCCAGTACATGCCTCACCACTTCTACAGCTCTTTCATCTCCGTTAAAAAAAAATCTTGCAATTACCCGTTTAGGATCTGGGTATACTTTAACTGGTTTTCGTTCTATTAATAATCTCATGGTATGTATAACGCTTTAGATGGGCACAAAGATTTATGAATTTATAGTTTTTTTAGAAAAAACGTTAGCAGGCTGACATGTTTTTGTTAACATGTATGCCAAAACAGACAACATAACAACTGACAATATTACAATAAAAGTCAGTTTGAATAAAAGGAGCAGTACGAGATTTGTCATAATTTAAGCTGGATTGTCATGGTAAAATAATAAACAGCAGCGGAAAAAAATATATTCACTTATCAATTAAGCACTTACAAAAAGTGTCATTTTTACTCAGCAAAGGCAACATTTAATTGGCACAAGGGTTGACTATATACCGTAAATGGTCAGAACATAAAAAGAGAAAAGACCAGATTATAAATTAAAAATTAAGAAGATGAAAAAATTATTATTATCATTAGTTGCAGTTGCAGGTTTAGCTTTTACCACTCAGGCTCAAACAGAAAAAGGAAAAATAATTGTTGGTGGTAGCTTAGGTTTAAACTCTACAAAAGAAGAAGGGGCTTCGAAATCAGATTTCAGGTTTAATGTAGTACCTTCTGTTGGATATTTTGTAAGCGATAATTTTGCTATAGGTACCGGAGTTGGTTACAATTATGACAAAAAGGTAAGTCAGGAATATTTAAACCAATCTTTTGAGGTTGCACCTTTTGGCCGTTATTATGTTGGATTGTCTGATCAGTTCAAATTCTTTGGTCAGTTATCGGTACCGATGGCTTTCGGAAACGTTAAAGATGTAGACGGCGTTACCGGCGATGTGGGCGACAAAAAAGGTACAACAACTTCAATAGGTGTACAACTTGCCCCTGGATTTGCTTTCTATCCTACTAAAAGAGTTGGCATAGAGGTTTCTGTAGATGGCTTGGGATATAACAATTACACTGTTAAAGATGCTGCTACAGGCAATAAAGCAAAAACAGATACTTTTGGTTTAGATGCAAGCACCATTACCCCAAAACTGGGTGTGATGTTCCACTTCTAAGCCCAGGTTTTTCATAAAAAGTTAGTTTGGTTAGATAAAAGGCCCTTGCTTAGGCGGGGGCTTTTTTTTATGGCTGTTTATTGAAAACTCCTGATGCTTTCCATCTTTTATTGGATTTGATTTTATAGTTTTGCGTCAGATACCCTATATGAAATAGCATTACTTAATATGAAACATCACTTTTTACCATTTATGGCTGCAGCAGTATTTTTTGCTGCCGGATGCCAGTCAAAATCACAAACAGGTGCAACAGGTTCGGATGCAAAAGACAGCACTGCCGTTGCAGTAGCTGAAACCACCGGAACTCCTGAAAAGGATCAGCACACCCAGGTGGATGTTTCTAAAATAAAGGTTGCTGATGCAAAGACCATTCTCGCCCGGAAACAGGTTCCGATATTGTGTTATCACCAGATCCGCAACTGGAAGCCCACGGATGGAAAAGTAGGTAAAGATTATATTGTTGAAATACAAAATTTTAAAGATCAGGTTAAGATGCTGGCCGATAGCGGTTACCATTCCATTTTACCAGATCAGCTGTATGCTTATTTAAATACAGGTGCAGCCCTGCCTTCCAAACCTATCATGTTCACTTTTGACGATACAGATATGGACCAGTTTACCATTGCGGCCCCCACCCTTAAAAAATATGGCTATAAAGCCGTATATTTTATCATGACAGTGTCCATTGGCAAGAAAGGTAAATTTGTAGATTACATGAGCAAAGAGCAGATCAAACAGCTTTCTGATGAAGGAAATGTGATCGGCAGCCATACTTACGACCATAAGAACTTTAAGAAATACCAGGGAAAAGACTGGGAAGAGCAGCTGGATAAACCCACTAAAAAACTGGAAGAGATTACCGGCAAAAAAATGACAGAATTTGCCTATCCTTTTGGCTTATGGAATGCAGAAGGTATTCCTGAACTCAAAAAACGTGGGTTTAGAATGGCCTTTTCACTGGCAGATAAGCGTGACCAGAACGACCCTTTGTTTACCGTTAGAAGGATTATTGCCAGTGGCTACTGGAGCCCTAAAACCTTACACAACAGTATTGTAAGAAGCTTTTAACCCGGTTTACAGCACCTCATTAAGGAGATACTTCTTCCCGTTAAAGGAAAAGTCATCTCCTTTTTTTTTGCCCAGCATCAGTTTACCGATGGGTGATGCTGCTGAGATAGCAAATACCGTTTTACCACCTGCATGAAGCTGACCTGCACTGATACTGATGTAAAAAATGCCTTCATTGGTGTATACCAGACTGCCCCCGCTCACGGTATCCGATGCAGTTGCCTGTCCTATAGCCTCCAGAGTCTTCATATTTTCCTGTGCATCCATCAATAAACGTTTATTCCGGTCTATATCCTGCTGCATCATTTCGCGGCTGGTCTCGTATTTGTCACCGGCACTGCTTTTTGTATCGTCGTTACTGGCTTCCCTGGCCTGGGCAAGCGCCGTTTCTGCAGTCTGAATCCTTTGTTTGATGAAATCTAAACAAAGCTGATATACTATCCCTTTATCCATATTACGACTCTATCCATTTAATTTTTTCTGCCATTGGTGTACGTTTTGCTTCCCTGGGTTCTTCATTGTGATACCCCATATAAAAAAGTCCGAAACATTTTTCCTGTCCACCTAAGTTAAGATATTCTTTAAGATTTGCAATCATGCCTGGTGAACTCCAGTACGCGCCTACATTTAAGGCTTCGGCGGTAAGGGCCATATTCTGTACAGCACAGGCAAGGGCTGCAAGTTCCTCCCATTCCGGTACCTTATCCGGATGCAGTTGCGCATTTAAAGCGATCACACAGCTGGACTGGGCTATTTTTTCTGTGATGCTGTCATATTTTTTCTGCAGAAACTGAGGGGCAGGGGTGCTTTCTTTATATAAACGTGCAAGTTCGATGCCCAGTTTCGTTTTTCCTTCATTCCTGAATACCATAAACCTCCAGGGTTCAGTCAGTTTATGTGTGGGTGCATAATTTGCACTTTCCAGGATCTGTCTGATCACAGTTACCGGAATCTCCTGCCGGGTATAGCTAACCGGAAAAATACTTCTCCGGCGTTTGATGATATGACTTAAAATTGCGATTTCGTTTTCCATAATTCTTAACCGAGCGATCGTATGTCTGCAAAAATAGAATTAAAGGCCAATGGAAATGTTTACACGGTGTAATACTTTTTTAATTGTTTTTTTACCATTTTGGCACGGGCAAAAAAAGCAATGCTTTCTACACCCATCAGGTAATCAATGGTTTCCAGCAGTTCGTCCTTAAACCATTCGTACCTGGGCAACAGGTTTGCCAGGGCCTGCATGCAATGTACCTTGGTAGCTACCAGGGTTTCTGTATCTATCAGCCAGTTAAAGAGCACTTCAATCAGGGGTTCAAAATCTATTTGCAGCACGCGCTCCTTATAAATCTGATGGGCCCTTTTATCGGTTAGTAAAGCCATAATTTTAGCATAATGGCGCATGGCCGAAGGATTTTTCTGCCTGGGAAATAAGGTCAGTAACTCATCCAGGTATTTACTGAACTGCTCAGGTTTATGCGTCATGAGATACTCCAGCATCCAGGCTGCCCTGAAAGCCACTTCCTTCTTTTTATGAAAACTGATTTCCATCAGTTCGTTGATAGCCAACCCCTTGATTTCAGCAATAGCGGTTAAACTGGCTACCATTTGAAACTGCACAGGTGTATCCAATCTTGCGGTTAATTCCTCTTTGTTCACTGTATAAAAATCTAAACATCAAACTTAATAAAATAAATTATACCTACCTTTGCGGCTTATTTTTCAGCAATATGATTTCAGTTTCTAATTTATCACTCCGTTACGGAAAAAGAACTTTATTTGAAGATGTCAACTTAAAATTCACCCATGGCAACTGCTATGGCGTAATTGGGGCCAATGGTGCAGGCAAGTCCACTTTCCTCAAAATTTTATCTGGTGAAGTGAACCAGACCACGGGGAGTGTAGCTTTTACACCAGGGGAACGTATGGCCGTTTTAAAACAAAACCATTATGAGTTTGATGAATTTACTGTGATTGAAACCGTAATGATGGGCCACAAGGAATTGTACGACATCATGAAGGAAAAAGATGCCATTTACCTGAAAGAAGATTTTACAGACAAAGATGGCGAGCGTGCTGGTGAACTGGAGAACAAATTTGCAGAAATGGATGGCTGGAACATGGAAAGCAATGCAGCCACCATGCTGAGCAACTTAGGCATTAAAGAAGAACACCACTATAAACAGTTAAAAGAACTGGACGGAACCCAAAAGGTACGTGTATTGCTTGCACAGGCCTTATTTGGCAATCCTGACATCCTGCTGCTGGATGAGCCTACCAACGATCTGGATATTGATACCATTGCCTGGCTAGAGAATTTTCTGGCAGATTATCAGAACATTGTACTGGTAGTATCTCACGACAGGCACTTTTTAGATGCGGTTTGTACTCATATTGTGGATATAGATTTCAGCAAAATGAGTATTTACTCTGGTAACTATACCTTCTGGTACGAATCGAGCCAACTGGCCCTGAAACAGCGCAGCGACCAGAATAAAAAACTGGAAGAGAAAGTTAAGGAGCTGCAGGAATTTATTCAGCGTTTTAGCGCCAATGCTTCCAAGTCGAAACAGGCTACATCGCGTAAAAAAGCCCTGGATAAAATCGACATCTCTGAGATTAAAGCTTCCAGCAGGAAATACCCGGCCATCTTGTTCAATAATCTGGGCAGAGAGGCGGGCGACCAGATTTTACAGGTAGAAAATTTATCTTGTACTTTAAATGGCGACGTGATGTTTAAGAACGTCAGCTTTATGGTGAATAAAGGAGATAAGATTGCGGTGCTGTCGCAAAACAGCCTGGCCACTACTGCTTTTTACAATGTGCTTACTGCGCGTGAAAAGAACTATACCGGCGAATTTAAGTTTGGTGTAACCATCAATATGGCCGATATTCCTAATGACAACTCGGTTTATTTTGAAGGTAAGGATGAAAACCTGGTAGACTGGCTACGGGAGTATTCGGGTACAGATCAGGATGAACAATTTGTAAGGAGCTTTCTTGGACGCATGCTTTTCTCGGGCGAAGAGGTATTGAAAAATGTAAAGGTACTATCCGGTGGTGAAAAGATGCGCTGCATGTTTTCGCAGATGATGCTGAAACACGCTAACCTTTTGTTGTTTGATGAGCCTACCAATCACCTCGACCTGGAGTCTATTACTGCTTTAAACAACGGATTAAAGGATTTTAAAGGCACAGCATTGTTTACTTCAAGGGATCATGCACTAACAGAATCTGTTGCAACACGCATTATTGAGCTGACTCCTAAGGGGGTGATTGATAAGATGATGAGCTACGACGAGTACATCAGCAGTCCGGATGTAGCGGAACTGAGGGCAAAAATGTATTCAAAATAAGGCTATTACAAAACTTTGTTTTATGACAAGCTTTTGTAAATAGCAAATACTTTACATGAATAGCATAGGCAATTAAATTGTGTATGCTATTTTTGTATAGCACACACAACAGGAGCATAGAATAGACATGATCTCATTAACATCACTTTCGCATCATTATCCAGGGGGAAAAGCTATTGCGTTTAAAGACTGGCAAATCAATAAAGCTGAACAATGGCTGCTACTTGGCGAATCTGGCAGTGGAAAAACTACGCTCCTGCACATACTTACCGGTATATTGAAACCTGAAGCCGGTGAGGTAAGGATCAATGAAACTTCTATTTATAATTTATCTTCCAAAAAGCTGGACCAGTTCAGGGGTCGGAACATCGGCATTATATTCCAGCGACCCCACCTGATCAAAAGCTTAAATATTTCAGATAACCTGGTACTGGCCCAAAGTTTTGCCGGCCTGCCTGCAGATTTAAACCGTGTGCATGAAGTTCTGAGTTCTTTGGGTATAGCCGAAAAAAAAGAGGCCTATCCCAACGAGCTGAGTCAGGGCCAGTTGCAAAGGGTTTCTATAGCCCGTGCAGTGATCAACAAACCTACCCTGATCATCGCAGACGAGCCTACTTCAAGTCTGGATGATAAAAATGCTGCTGCAGTACTGGCCTTACTCCTGCACCAATCGGACATTAACCAGGCTACATTAGTGGTAGCTACCCACGATAAAAGAGTAAAAGATGCCTTTACAAACACTTACCAATTAGCATGAGCCCATTAAAAATCAGCTGGAAAAGTTTATGGTCCAAACCCCTCTCTGCAGCGCTTAATATCATACTTATTGCCTTTGGCACCGGTATTCTCACCATTTTGCTTTTGGCATCTGCACAAATTGGCGAAAAACTGGAAAACAACTCAAAGGATATAGACCTGGTGGTTGGTGCCAAAGGCAGCCCATTGCAACTGATACTCAGTAGTATTTATTATATTGATTTCCCTACCGGAAATATCCCCTTAAAAGAGGCCCTGGAACTTGCACACAGTCCTTTTGTAAAAAGAGCGGTACCCCTGGCATTGGGCGACAATTACAATGGTACGCGTATAGTGGGCACCGACAGTAATTTTGTGAGCCTGTACAAACTAAAAATAAAAGAGGGAAAATTCTGGCGGCATGACTTTGAAACTACCATTGGCACGGCTGTAGCCAAAACCCTGCACCTGAAAATCGGGGATACCTTTTATGGTGCCCATGGATTAACAGGCAATACCGATGTACATAAAAATCGCCCTTACACCGTAACCGGAATCCTGGAAGCCCAGGGAAATGTGACCGATAACCTGATCCTGACCAATGTGGCCAGTGTTTGGAGAATGCATGATGAGCATGAAGAAGGTGACCATGACCATGCTGATGATGAGGGGCAGCGCGAACTGACATCATTACTGATCCAATACCGCTCTCCTATGTCGGTAGCCATGTTTCCGCGACTGGTTAATGAAACCACAAATATGCAGGCCGCCTCTCCTGCACAGGAAAGCACCCGCTTGTTCTCTTTAATAGGCGTAGGTATAGATACGCTGCAGTGGTTTGCTGTGCTGATTATGCTTATTGCTGCCATCAGTGTATTTGTAAATCTCTACAACTCTTTAAAAGAGCGCAGTTACGACCTGGCCATTATGCGCACTTTAGGAGCCTCCAGGACAAAAATTTCTCTGATTGTTATTGCAGAAGGTATGATGCTTACACTGGCAGGCACATTAATTGGGATGGCCTTAGGACATTTGGCACTAGAGTTTATTGGCAGCAACCAGGAAAGCAGCCAGGCCCAGCTAACTGGCTTTGTTTTACTTTCCAATGAGATATATTTGTTTTTTGCAGGGCTTTCTATTGGTATATTTGCAGCGATCATACCGGCAGCACAGGCTTACAGATCAAACATTTCAAAGATATTAGCGAAAAATTAACCCTAACAAACGATCAGACCAGGAAAATGATGATAAAGAAATTGATATTTATTGCCCTGCTTTTTACAGGCTTTGCCGTTAAAGCACAGCACAACCCCGATGACCAGATCAACTCTGACAACTGGGAGATCGTTGGCGGGGTAGATTTCAAAATTGTTAAAGACACTGAAATGCAGGCTATATTTAGTCCTGAAATAAAAAAATATGCCAACAAGCCATTTGAACTTGAGGGTTATATTGTACCCATCAAAGATGGCATGAAACAAACCAGGTTCATGTTATCCACCCTTCCCATCAACCAATGCTTTTACTGTGGAAAAAATGGTGTTCCTATTATGGTACTGGTAGAAATGGCCGAGCCCATTAAATTTACTTATAAAACGGTAACAGTTAAAGGTACGCTTAAATTAATTCCCGGCAATGCGATGGACAACCCACCTATTGCACTCGTTGCTGCAAAAGCTATATAATGACTTCATAAGTTCCTAAGCGGGAATTCTATTATTTTTTCAAATTCTGTAAGCAGTACTGCTTACAGAATTTGAAAAAAAATGTAATGCTATTTAGTGACCGGAGTGACCATCAGCACCATGGGCATGACCATGGCTCAGCTCTTCCTGGGTAGCTTCACGTACACTTAAAATCTCACCTGCAAAAATCAGGTTTTTACCAGCCATAGGGTGGTTCAGGTCGACAGCAACCACATCTTCATGAACGGCAGTAACGCCAGCCCGGAAATGGTTTCCCTGGTTGTCCTGCAAAGGAATCACATCACCAACGGCTGGCAATTCAACATCTTTAAACATATCTTTTGGCAGGTCAGCAAAAGCACCCGGATCAATTTCTCCGTAGCCATCAGCTGCAGAAAGCTCAAAACTGTACTCATCGCCAACGTTTAAACCGCTTAAATGTTCTTCAAATTTTGGCAGCATCATTCCTGTACCATATAAAAAAACGAGTGCATTTTCCTTATCCGCTTTTTCTACAAAAACTTGCTGTCCTTCTTCATTAGTCGTATGCAACTCGTACGTTAATGATACTACTGTATTGGGTTTAATACTCATTGTGATGTTTTTTTAATTTATCAATTTTAATGCTTCATCAACAGTAGCTACTGGCAACTGGCATACTTTATTTCGGCAAATATAGATTTTTGTTTCAATGCTTTGCTTATCTTTTAACAACGGAAGCTGGGATTTTGTTCCTCCTAATGTAATTTTATTAGGGATATAGTGTGCATTGAAGGCCGATTTCTGCTTTTTAACAGCCGCACCTGTCAGCGCAATTTCATTTATACCAAATACCTGGTTTAAAAGCTGTATGGCCCAGTTGGAATAAGCCGACCCATAAGTTTTAATCTGCGGAAGGACGGCGGCCAGCATCTCTTCGGCTTTAATGCTATAAACATCCTCATCAAACAGCAGCCCCAGTTTATGAAGGTTCTGGGCCATAACGGAGTTGGATGCCGGTACTACATTGTCCATAATCTCGTGCTTACGCGCAATTAAAGTCTCTCCGGCAGCCGAGGTATAGAACAACATCGGACTATGCTCATCTTCAAAATTAAGGAGCACATAATCGCACAGTCTTTTGGCCTCCTTTAGCCAGTTTTCATCAAAATCTGCCTCATAAAGTGCAATCAATGCTTCAATAAAAAAAGCGTAATCATCTAAAAATCCCGGAATACTTGCCTTGTCATTTTTAAAATTACGGTACAGGCCACCATCGGCAGTGTTTACATGGGCCAATATAAAGGAGGCGGCTTTTTTGGCCATTTCATAATAATGGGGATGGTCAAATATTTCAGCACTTTCCGCAAGTCCTTTTATAGCCATTGCATTCCAGGCCGTTAAACATTTATCATCCAGTCCGGGCCTGATCCTTTTGCTCCTTTCCTGTAACAGTTTAATTTTTGCGGTCTTTATCTTTTGCAGCAGTTCTACTACAGATATCCCCTTAACTTCGGCATATTCCTCTTCTGTAAACTTTCTGAGCAGGATATTGGTCTGCTCTTCTTCCCAGTTCCCTTCATCAGTAACATTAAAATAATCGGACAGCAAATCTGCATCATCTCCAAGTACTGCCTCAAAGTCAGGTTTATCCCAAACATAAAACTTCCCTTCCACGCCCTCACTATCTGCATCAAGCGCAGCATAGAACAAGCCTTCGGGCGACATCATTTCCCTTTCCAGCCATTCAATACTTTCTTCTGCCACTTCTTTAAACAACAACGACCTGGAGTACTGATAGGCTTCGGCATATAAGCTGATCAGCTGCCCGTTATCGTAAAGCATTTTTTCAAAATGTGGCACATGCCAGTCGCCATCTACTGAATAACGGGAAAAGCCGCCGGCAACATGATCGTAAATACCACCCATTGCCATCTTTTCAAGCGTTAGCAAAGCCGATACATGGGTGGCGTCATCCTGCATCAGGTGACTATAGCGCAGCATAAACTGCCAGTTATTGGGCAAGGGAAATTTAGGCGCCCGGTTGTATCCACCTTCAGCCATATCAAAATAACGTTTCCAGGGCTCTGTAATTGCTGTTAAATGTGCTTTAGTATATTCATCTACCTTAATCTGAGGTATTATTTTCTCAGCATTTTGAATACCATCAGTTAAGCGGTCGGCATAAGCTATAGCCTTATCCGGCTCATTGGCCCACATTGCGGCAACACTTTCCAATACATTTACCCAGTCGGCTTTCCTGAAATAAGTGCCTCCATAAATTGGCCGCTGATCGGGCAGGCAAATGCAGTTTAATGGCCAGCCCCCGCTTCCTGTCATCAGCTGTATGGCCAGCATATAGATCTGGTCAATATCAGGGCGTTCCTCCCTGTCTACCTTTATACAAACAAAATGCCTGTTCATCACTTCAGCAACCTCATGGTTTTCAAAACTTTCCCTTTCCATTACATGGCACCAGTGACAAGCCGAATAACCAATGCTCACCAGGATCAGCTTATTTTCTGCGCTGGCCTTTTGCAGGGCCTCGGCACCCCATTCATACCAGTTAACCGGATTATAGGCATGCTGTAACAAATAGGGCGATGAAGCTTTAATTAAGCTATTGGGTTCTGTATTCATAGGATAAAGGTAAAAAGTAAATTGTACTTTTACGTTAAAGATTGTACGCTAATGAAGATTACCCATACCGAAATTTACCGTTTCAGCATTCCTATGGAACCATTTGTGATTGCTACGGGCACCATGCACTTTGCGCAGAACGTGCTGATCAGGATCTACACCGATGCAGGAATATATGGTGTTGGCGAATGCTCTGCCTTCCCTATGATTGTTGGCGAAACACAGGAAACCTGTCTGGCCATGGCGCAGGATTTTGCAAAGATCCTTATTGGTAAAGATCCCCTGGATATTCCTGAACGGATGAACGACCTGCTGGGCTATGCGGCACACAACAGCACCATTAAAAGTGCCTTTGACATGGCTTTGTTTGATATTGCGGCAAAAAATGCCAACCTGCCGCTGTACCAGTTTTTAGGGGGACAAAAACGAAGTATCGAAACCGATATGACCATTGGCATTGATACGCCTGAAAATATGGCACTTTCGGCGCTCAAATATCAGCACCAGGGCTGCCGGATCATCAAAATAAAGCTGGGCAAAAAAATCCATGACGACATTGAACGTGTAAAACAGATCAGAAAGGCAGTTGGCGATGATATGGTGCTGCGCCTTGATGCCAACCAGGGATGGAGTTTTGATGATGCACTTTTTGCACTGGGAGAACTTGCTCCCTTAAACATCGAATTTTGTGAACAACCCATGCGTACCTGGTACGATGATAAACTGCCCGAACTGAGCCTGAACTCGCCCATTAAAATTATGGCCGATGAAAGCTGCTATAACCACCACGATGCCCGAAAACTCATCAACAGCCAGTCCTGTGAATACCTGAACATCAAATTTTCTAAATCAGGTGGCATTTTAGAAGCGCAAAAAATCCATGAAACGGCCCTGCAGGCAGGCGTTAAATGTATGATTGGCAGTATGCTGGAAAGCAGGATTGCCTTGAGCGCCAATCTGCATTTTGCTTTAGCGAGTCCCAATGTGGTGTTTTTTGACCTGGATACCTGTTTACTGGGGCACCTGGTAGATCCGGTTCTGGGGGGGCTGACTTATGATGGCTACTTCCTGGATGTACCCGATACACCTGGTATAGGTGCAGATGCCGATCCGCATTTTTTGGTGGGATGTGAGCAATGGCTAATATGAACTGGCTGCTGATTGGCGAAATTGCGTATGTAATTATCCTGGTTTTAGTATGCTTGCGCATCATTTATGATACCAGAAGTACTACAAAAACGCTGGCCTACCTGTTATTTGCTGTCTTTGTACCTATTTTTGGAATGATCTTTTATTTTTCCTTCGGCATCAACTACCGCCACAGGAAAATGTACAGCAAGAAGCTTTATGAAAATGACGACCTGGCTGCCAGATTTCAACAAAGAATACTCAATTATTCGGAACAGACCTTTCAGCAAAACCACGCTGCTATAATCAGCAATAAAGAACTGGCCTTTATGGTTTTAAAGGACTCTATGAGCCCTTTAACCGCCAAGAATTCAGTTAAGCTGCTGATCAATGGGGAACAGAAATTTCCAGAGCTGCTGCATGTCATCAAAAATGCAAGACACCATATCCACATCGAGTATTACATTTATGAAGATGATGAAATTGGCAGGGCGATTGAAGCTTTGCTGATTGAAAAAGCAAAAGAAGGTGTAACTATACGTTTCATCTATGACGATTTTGGCAGTCGGGACATCCGTAAAAAACTAGTTCCCCGCCTTAAAGCGGCTGGTATAAATGCCTTCCCTTTTCTAAAAGTGCATTTCATGCTTTTCGCCAACAGGCTGAATTACCGTAACCACAGAAAAATTATTGTAATTGATGGTATAACTGCTTTTGTGGGAGGTATTAATGTGAGCGACAGGTATATCAATGATGGCAGGAATCCAAAACAGGTTTACTGGCGCGATACGCACCTGCGCATTGATGGTCCCGGAACGCAATACCTGCAGTACCTGTTTTTGTGCGACTGGAATTTTTGTGCCAGCGAGGTATTGCAGCCGGACAGCAACTTTTTTCCGACAGCGCCTTTGCAAAACGGGACAGACAACAAAATTGTTCAGATTGCTGCAAGCGGACCAGATTCGGAGTCGCCTACCATATTATTTTCTATCCTTCAGGCTATAAATCTGGCTACCGAAGAAATCCTCATCACCAGTCCCTACTTTATACCCGGAGAGAGTTTGCTTGATGCACTGACGATTGCTTCACTGAGCGGAATAACAGTAAAGCTCCTCGTTCCAGGTAAATCTGATTCTGTACTGGTAAATGCTGCAGCCAGATCTTACTACAATGATTTACTAAATGCAGGGGTTGAGATCTACCAGTACCAGAAAGGTTTTGTACATGCCAAAACGATGGTAACCGACAAGAAAATTGCAATAGTAGGCACGGCCAATATGGATTTCAGGAGTTTTGATCTCAATTTTGAGGTAAATGCCATTGTATATGACATTGAAATTGCCTCTGAATTGACTGCCGCTTTTTATGAAGATCTGAAAGATGCGAGAAAAATTGATCCGGAACAATGGGCCGACCGTCCGTTCTACAAACAATTGATAGAAAAGGCAGCACGACTTTTATCGCCCCTGCTATAAAGATTTCACGCCATCCGGTTGGGCGTGCGGATATATCTTATTTTTTTATGGTAATGGTACGGCCGGTAACCAGGTTAAAGCTATAGATTTTGTACAAGCCGTCGTCGTCCGTTTCTATACTTTCTACCAGGCCGGTTTTGCTAAAGGTATCGGTAACCAGGTCACCCTTCTTTACTTCCTGCAATACTTCCGAAGGCGTTTCATTGTTCAATCTGATCATTATATTAATTTATTGGGCGGTATTTACAATAACAAAAGCCTGCAAAACAATGTTTTGCAGGCTTTAAAGTTTCGACGTGCCCGAAGAGAGACTCGAACTCTCAAGGATTGTACTCCAACGGCTTCTGAGACCGCAACGTTTACCAATTTCGCCATCCGGGCATTGACATCACTAAAGAAAAATCCTTACTTGGCGCAAATATAGCATTATTGTTAATTTTTACGAATAGCTACAGAATTATTTTTAATTATTATTTGATCAGCAGGCGGTCAAATGCCAGGCTGTCCCCATTAAATGCATTAAAATCAACTACATGGTTGATCCCTGAGATTTTAGCTTTATCAGAATGCTGCCAGAAGTGCCAGTTTGTGGCCTCACTAACTTTTAATTTTGGCTGATGATAGTGTGCGATCCATAGTGGATATGCATCAAAATATCCCCGAAGATAGTCCTTATAAAAAGACAAGCCTGTATAAATGATGGGTTTAACACCAGTTTTCTTTTCAATATGTTTTAAGAATCCGGCTAACTGAACCCTCATTTTTGAGGCCGGTACACCATCCAGTTCTTCTATATCAACAACAGGCGGCAAATCTCCAGCTTCAAAATTAACGGTCTGCAAAAAGAACTTAGCTTGCCATTCACCTGGTTTTTGCGGCCTGAAATAATGGTAAGCGCCGCAAACAACCCCGGCCTTTGGTGCTTCACGCCAATTCCGCTGAAAATAAGGATCTACTTTAAACAAACCTTCAGTGGCCTTTATAAATGCAAAATCAATCTTAACATCATCTTCCTTCATGGCCTTAACCTGTTTCCAATCTATTTTGCCCTGATAGTAAGAAACATCAATGCCATGAATACCAAAACCTTTGGGTATCC
Source organism: Pedobacter heparinus DSM 2366 (assembly GCF_000023825.1). NCBI lineage: Bacteria > Pseudomonadati > Bacteroidota > Sphingobacteriia > Sphingobacteriales > Sphingobacteriaceae > Pedobacter > Pedobacter heparinus. Next base: position 1,711,084 of record NC_013061.1, on the reverse strand, counting down.
TGATGTCAAAGCTGCTGTAAGTACGGTAACTGGGATCTTCGCCCAGGTCTTTTATCCATCGCCAGGTGGAAGAAAAACCTTTAATAATATATCCGTAATAGAATGGGGAAAGCAAAATCAGCAATAGTGCAGCTATCAAAAACTTAAGACCTACCGGCCATGGCTTTCTTTTTTTTACAACTTTCTTTCTTGGAGTTGTTTTTCTTCGAGGACGGCCTGATGCATCTGATTCATAAGTTTGACGGAAAGTAGATTTTCTGGAAGCAGGTGTTTTTCTAGGTGCTGGAGGCATGATCCTGCAAAAATACAATAAACTCTGAATACGCCATACAGGTCTGCTCCCAAAATAAAAAAGCCAATGTTCCTGGTCGACATCCGGATGCTTCTTCAGCATTCGCAGAGAGAAGGAATATTGACTTTTTTATAAATTAAGCACCGTACGTGCAAGAACAACTACTTACTCAATTCAGCAAAATACTTATGGAACAAAGGCAAAGTCTCTATTCCTTTATAGTAGTTAAAAATATCGTATTTCTCATTTGGCGAGTGAAGTGCATCACTATCCAGACCAAAACCAAAAAGCACAGATTTAATACCCAAAGCGCTTTCAAACAAGGCCACAATAGGGATACTTCCACCCCCACGGGTAGGAATTGGTGCTTTACCAAATGAATCTACAATGGCTTTTTCTGCTGCACGGTAGGCTACACTGTCTGTAGGCGTAACTACCGGCTCCCCTCCATGGTGGGTGGTAACTTTTACCTTTACATAATCGGGGGCTATGCTTTCAAAATGCCTGGTAAAGATGGCAGAGATCTCTTCAGAACTTTGGTTGGGTACCAGGCGCATAGAAATTTTAGCATTGGCTTTGGAAGGGAGTACCGTTTTGGCCCCTTCACCAGTATAACCGCTCCAGATGCCATTCACCTCTAAGGTTGGCCGGGTTCCGGTACGCTCTAAGGTAGAATAACCTTTTTCTCCCCATTCAGACCTGATATCCAGGTCTTCCTTATATTCATTTAAATCAAATGGGGCCGAATTTAATGCCTTTTTCTCTTCAGCTGTCAGTTCCAGTACTTTATCATAAAATCCGGGAATGGCGATATGGTTGTTTTCATCATGTAAGGAAGCGATCATTTTGCAAAGCACCGTTGCCGGATTGGCCACTGCACCACCATATACACCGGAGTGTAAATCGCGGTTAGGGCCTATAACTTCAACTTCCATATAAGCCAGGCCACGCAGTCCGGTTTCAATTGAAGGGTTTTCCATGCTGATCATGGAGGTATCAGAAATTAAAACCACGTCGGCCTTAAGGCGTTCTACATTTGCATTGACAAAAGTGCCCAGGTTTGCTGAACCTACCTCTTCCTCGCCTTCAATCATGAACTTCACATTGCAGCTTAGGGTATTGGTTTTCATCATCAGCTCAAAGGCCTTTACATGCATGTAAAACTGTCCCTTATCATCGCATGCGCCACGTGCATAGATCTTGCCGTCGCGTACAGTAGGCTCAAAGGGAGGGGTTTTCCATAATTCCAGCGGATCGGCCGGTTGCACATCATAATGACCGTAAATTAAAACTGTGGGCAGTTGTTCATCAATGATCTTTTCGCCGTAAACAATGGGGTAACCTGCGGTTTCACAAAGCTCTACTTTATCTGCACCGGCATCTTTCAGCTTTTGCGCTACAAAATCAGCAGTTTTAAGTACATCGCCTTTATATTTTGGGTCGGCGCTAACGGATGGAAAACGCAGCAATTCAAACAGCTCGTCTAAAAAACGCTGCTTGTTTTCTTCAACATATTTTTTGATCTCTTGCATAACAAATTAGTTTGGACAAAGATACAAGGTAAAAAATAATCCGGGGTAACTTATAGCATTAACAGTGTAGAATTTCTTAAATTTGCACTTTAACATAAGAAACAGCAGGAACGGATTTTGGATTATTTAGCAGGTTTAAACCCCCAACAACGCGCAGCAGTAGAAAATACACAAGGCCCGGCAATGATTGTTGCAGGTGCAGGTTCTGGAAAAACAAGGGTGATTACCTACAGGGTTGCCCATTTGATTGAAAAAGGGGTAGATGCCTTTAATATCCTGGTACTGACCTTTACCAATAAGGCCTCCAAGGACATGCGTGAGCGGATCATGAAAGTGATTGGCCCTGAGGCCAAAAATATCTGGATGGGTACCTTTCACTCTGTATTTGCTAAAATATTAAGGGTTGAGGCCGAGAAAATAGGCTATCCATCTAATTTTACAATTTATGACACTGACGACAGCAAAAGCCTGATCAGGACCATATTGCGGGAAATGCAGCTGGACGATAAACTGTACAATGCAAATTTTGTATACAACAGAATCTCTTCTGCTAAAAACAACCTGGTTTCGTATACAGAGTACATGCAAAATCCTGAAATCCAGGCCGAGGATGTAAGCAATAAACGGCCTTTGATCGGGGTGATTTATGAAACTTATACCAAGCGCTGCTTTAAAGCTGGTGCAATGGATTTTGATGATCTGTTGTTCAAAACGAATGTTTTGCTGAAAACCCATCCCGATGTACTGAACAAATACCAGCAGAAATTTAAATACCTGATGGTAGATGAGTACCAGGATACCAACTTTTCGCAGTATACAATTGTTAAAAAGCTGGCCGCCGCTTATCAGAATATATGTGTGGTGGGTGATGATGCCCAAAGTATTTATGCCTTCAGGGGGGCGAACATCCAGAACATCCTGAACTTTGAACGCGATTATCCCGATTTAAAGGTCTATAAACTGGAGCAGAATTACCGTTCCACCCAAAATATTGTTGAGGTGGCCAACAGTATCATCGCAAACAATAAAAATCAGCTGGAAAAGAACGTATTTTCTGATAATGAAGCGGGCGACAGGATCAAGGTACAACGTGCTTTTACGGATAATGAGGAAGGTAAAATGGTAGCAGAGGCCATTGTACAGGAACGTTCATCCAAGGGTTACGATTACCACGATTTCGCTATCCTGTACAGGACAAATGCCCAGTCGCGCGCCATGGAGGAGGCTTTAAGAAAATTAAATGTACCTTATAAGATATACGGCGGTCTCTCCTTCTATCAGCGGAAAGAGGTAAAGGATTTAATTGCCTATTTCAGGTTAACTTTTAATCCTGCTGATGAAGAGGCCATTAAAAGGGTAATCAATTACCCGCGCAGGGGTTTGGGCGACACAACGGTAGAGAAAATCATGGTGGCTGCCGATCAGCACAACATTACGATGTGGCAGGTGATCTGCAACCCGCAGCAATACATACCAGGCAGAATTGCCAATCAACTGAATGATTTTGCCGTAATGGTCCAGAGTTTTGCTGTTGAGGCAAAGAAACTGGATGCTTACGAAACAGCTTTATACATTGCCCAGCATTCCGGAATTTTAAAGGAACTGCATGCCGACCAGTCGGAAGAGGGGCGTGGCCGGCATGAGAACATACAGGAGCTGTTAAATGGTATTAAGGAATTTGGTGAGCGTGAAGACATTGAAGACCGTAGTCTGGCTATTTTTATGCAGGATATTGCATTACTGACCAACGATGATAAAGCTGACGACAAGAACAAGGACACGGTTTCATTGATGACCATCCACTCGTCCAAAGGTTTGGAGTTCAAGAACGTATTTGTAGTTGGGCTGGAAGAAAACCTGTTTCCTTCGCAGATGTCGCTAAATTCCCGCAGCGACCTTGAAGAGGAGCGCAGACTGTTCTATGTAGCCGTAACCCGTGCAGAAAAAAAGCTGACCCTCACCTACTCTACCTCAAGGTATCGCTGGGGAACGCTGACCAATTGTGAACCCAGCAGGTTTATAGATGAAATTAATGCCCGTTATCTGGAAATTGAAGTGGTAAAACCTGCAAAAAGCAGCCTGACCGAAAACAGTTTCAGCGATGAAAGACGGAGCTGGACACAGCAACGGGATACTTTTAGCAAACCAAAACCAGCCTCAGGAGGTACAGGAACAGTAAGTACGCAGGCACCAAGGCCAAAAACTACCGCCATGTTACCTAAAGCACACGTGCCCACACCGGGTTTTACCCCCGATGCTGCAAGTGCTTTTCAGAATGGCATGGATGTAGAGCATGAAAAATTTGGTTTCGGAAAAATTATCAGTCTGGAAGGGACCTTACCTGATGTAAAAGCAACCGTGTTTTTCCAGGGCCTTGGCAACAAACAATTGTTACTAAAATTTGCTAAGTTGCGAATTGTGAAATAACCCTTATATTTACAGCACATACAGGAAGCCCCGTGCCTCCCAAATAAACAAAAAACTGATTGTAATATATAAAAAACCGGCCTTTTGTCGTTATTTCTTTAAAGACTATGCCGGTATAAATGAGCCAGATTTATGACAAGCGGCCCATTCTAATTATAAAAACGAAACATATATAAATGAATTTCGAATACAACACCACAAGAAACGAGTTGATATTAGCCGAATACGGCCGTAATGTACAAAACATGGTAAAGTACATTATTGAACTCCCAGATCTTGAAGAACGCAATAAATACGCACAGGCAGTTATAGATTTAATGGGCTTTTTAAATCCTCATTTACGTGATGTTGCCGATTTTAAGCACAAGCTTTGGGATCATTTACACATCATTTCGGGTTATAAAATTGATGTGGACAGTCCCTATCCAAAGCCAACCCCGGAAGCAGCATTGGTAAAACCAGAGCATATCGGCTATCCTCAGCAAAGAATTACCTACAAACATTATGGTAAAACTGTTGAAATGATGATAGAAAAAGCCAAAGCGGTTGAAGAACCGGAACGCAGGGCTGCTATGGTACAGGGCATTGCCAATTTTATGAAAATGGCTTATGTAACCTGGAACAAAGACAGCGTGGCAGATGAAACAATTTTAAAGAACCTCCGCGAACTGTCGGGCGGACAACTCCAGCTGGATGAGAATGTGAATTTAAATAAAGTTGAATTTAAGCCTGTTGTAGCCAGACCATCCAACAACAATAACAACCGCGGAAGAAATAATGGTAAAGGCAGACAAAACAACAACAACCGCCCTGCACGCAACAACAACGGCAAACAGCGACACTAATTTTACCGGTTTACCATACATCTTACGAATAACATGAACGCATTTGAAATTATTGGCGGAAAGAAACTAAAGGGCGAAATTCAACCCCAGGGGGCTAAAAATGAGGCCTTACAGATCATCTCTGCTGTTTTATTGACTGATCAGAAGATCACCATAAGCAATATACCCGATATAAAAGATGTAAATAAACTGATTGAATTGCTGGGAGATATGGGTGTGACCATCGAACGCCTGAATAAAGATACCTATACTTTTGAAGCTAAAAACATCAACCTTGATTTTTTCCAGTCGGACGTTTTTAAAACGAAAGGCGGAGGTTTAAGAGGTTCAATTATGATTGTTGGCCCATTACTGGGCCGCTTTGGCAAAGCCGCCATTCCTAAACCAGGTGGCGATAAAATTGGTCGTAGAAGACTCGATACGCACTTTATTGGTTTTGAGAAACTGGGGGCAAAGTTTATATACGACAGTAAAAAAGAGTTCTTCAATGTTGATGCAACGAATTTACAAGGTGCTTACATCCTGCTGGATGAAGCATCCGTAACAGGTACGGCCAACATTGTTATGGCAGCTGTACTCGCTAAAGGTACAACAACCATTTACAATGCGGCTTGCGAGCCCTATCTGCAACAACTGTGCAAAATGCTGAACCGCATGGGTGCTAAAATATCGGGCGTAGGGTCCAATTTGCTGACCATTGAAGGTGTTCAGAAACTGGGTGGAACCGAACACAGGATGCTGCCTGATATGATAGAAATAGGCTCTTTCATAGGTTTAGCTGCCATGACAGAATCGGAAATTACCATAAAAAATGTTTGCTACCCTGAGCTGGGCGTAATACCTGATGTATTTAAAAAACTGGGAATCAAATTTGAGCTGAAAGGAGATGACATTTATATTCCTTCACAGAAACATTATGTAATTGAGTCCTTTATTGATGGTTCTATGCTAACCATTTCAGATGCCCCATGGCCTGGTTTTACGCCCGATCTGCTGAGCATTATTTTAGTTGTAGCTACACAGGCACGCGGAAATGTACTGATCCATCAGAAAATGTTTGAAAGCAGGCTGTTCTTTGTGGATAAACTGATAGACATGGGTGCACAGATCATTCTTTGCGATCCGCACAGGGCCTCCGTAAATGGCATAGACAAGAAGTATAAATTAAGGGGGATCAGCATGACTTCCCCGGATATCCGTGCAGGCGTATCCCTGCTGATCGCCGCACTATCGGCAGAAGGAAAATCAACCATATTCAATATAGAGCAGATTGAGCGTGGTTATCAGGACATCGATACCCGTCTGCGTGCCCTGGGTGCACAGATCAAACGTATAGAAGCCTCGGCCCCGACACATTAAGTTTACTTGACAGGTATAAACCATAAAAAAAGCCCCTAACTGGGGCTTTTTTATTTGGGTGTTGTTTTTGTCTCGGTATATTTTTAATGGGCTAACCCGAAATTGCATTGATGATGTCGTATTGTGTAATGATCTCAATTTTACCTTGTTCGTCTTCAACCAGTACGGCACTGTTTTCTTTATTGATCAAAGAAGAAATCCTGTCTATAGAAGTGTTCAAATCAACAAAAGGGAAACCCGCCGACATGATCTGCTGAACAGGCGCAGATTTTAACGATGGGTTTTCCAGCAGGGCTTTCAGGATATCTCCTTCGGCCAATTTACCTATTACCATACCTTTTTGGGTAACCGGTATTTGTGAAATATTGAGCATATTCATGCTGTTGATGGCCTCCAGGATTGTTTTTTCACAATCTATGGTGACGATCTCAGCACTTTCTTTCTTTTTAATGATCGACCGGGCCGTAAGTTTTTCATCCTTAAGGAAACCACGCTCCCTTAACCAGTCTTCATTGTACATTTTACCCATATATCGACTACCATGATCGTGAAAAATCACCACCACCACATCTTCAGGTTTTAGTTTATCCTTTAACTGCAGCAATCCAGCAATAGCAGAACCAGCAGAATTACCAACAAATATCCCTTCCTTCCGGGCAATATCACGGGTCATTAATGCAGCATCCTTATCCGTTACTTTCTCAAAAAGATCGATGATGTCAAAATCTACATTTTTTGGCAGAAAATCTTCGCCTATACCTTCTGTGATATAAGGATAGATCTCATTTTTATCTAATATCCCTGTTTCTTTATATTTCTTAAAAACTGATCCATAGGTATCTATACCCCATACTTTAATATCCGGATTTTGCTCTTTGAGATATCTTCCTGTGCCCGAAATTGTGCCACCCGTACCTACCCCCACTACAAGATGGGTGATCTTACCTTCAGTTTGCGCCCATATTTCAGGACCAGTCTGTTCGTAATGGGCCTGGGAATTGGATAAATTATCGTATTGATTTGGTTTCCAGGAATTTGGCACCTCACGCTCCAATCGGGAAGATACCGAATAATAAGAGCGCGGGTCTTCTGGTTCTACGTTAGTGGGACAAACGATTACCTCGGCCCCAAAGGCCCGTAAAGCATCTACTTTTTCTTTAGACTGCTTGTCGGTAGTGGTAAAAATACATTTATAACCTTTAATGATAGCCGCCATAGCCAGCCCCATTCCGGTATTACCGGAGGTACCTTCTATAATTGTACCTCCCGGTTTCAGCTTGCCGCTTTTTTCCGCATCTTCAATCATCTTTACCGCCATTCGATCCTTAATCGAGTTTCCAGGATTTGTAGTTTCAATCTTAGCCAATACAGTTGCAGGAATATCTTTAGTAATGTTATTCAATTTTACCAGTGGCGTATTGCCAATGGTTTCTAAAATATTATTGTACCACATACTGCAAAAATACGGATTGAAGATTGGAATTCTACAAACAAATAAATATTCATAATATAATATTGCTTTACTGATTATTACAAAACAACATTTTATTCTAGTATTCCAATAGACTTACAAACAGACGATAATAATGGCAAATGAAAAATATTCTAATTCAGCTTATAAAATTTGCCGGGTAAGGCCACCAGAATGCCCTGCATTTCCAGGCTAAGCAGGTGCATGGCCAGCTTGCTCTGGCTGAAATTTAACTGCTGTCCTATTTCATCAATACCAATTGGTGTAGCTGTTAAAATATTTACGATCTTTTGTTCCTCGTCAGAAAGACCTACGGGTAATTGCAGTTGCGAACTGCTTTTTTCGGAAACTATCTCATCCCAACCCAAATAATAGATCAGATCTTTGGCATGACTGATCAGGGAGGCCCTGTTGGTCTTGATTAAAAAGTTACATCCTGCAGAATACTGGTCATTCGTTCGTCCCGGATAAGCGTACACATCTCTGTTGTAAGAATTTGCGATATCAGCAGTAATCAAAGCCCCACCTTTTGTCGTGGCCTCCACAACAATTGTTGCATCAGCAATACCAGCAATAATTCGATTCCGTTTTGGAAAATTCTCCTTATCGGGGATGGTATCTGGTAGAAATTCAGTTAACAGACCACCGTTGAGCAACATTTTTTGGGCTACAGGTTTATGCAGGGCTGGATAGATGCGGTCTAAACCATGTGCCAATACGCCCACTGTAGGTATATTCTGCTGTAAACTTTCCTTGTGGGCAGCTACATCTATGCCATAGGCCAGTCCGCTCACGATGATTACCCGATATGGGGCAAGGGTCTCTGCCAGCTCCCTGCACAGTTTACGGCCATATTCTGTTGCCCTTCTGGTGCCTACGATACTGATGATCCGGAAATGATTTAAATCTGCATTGCCCTTATAATACAATAAAACCGGCGCATCATGGCAGTTCCTCAGGCGCCATGGATAGTTTTCATCGGTATAAAAAAGTACCTGTATGCGGTGTTTCTTAATAAATGCCAGCTGTTTTTCAGCAATTTCAAAGACATCATGATTTAAGATCTGTGTGGCAACCACCTCTCCTATACCAGAAATTTCCATTAACTGATATTTATCAGCTTTAAAAATCGCTTCTGCACTCCCAAATTGGTCGAGCAGGTTCCTTGCGATGACATCCCCTACACTTTTGATCAGTGTAAGACCTATTTTGTGGATTAAACTCATAGGCTAAGTTAGACAGTTTAGCAGCATTAAACCACAGCAACAACAGTATCCAATTGAAAATCAGACAGATTAAATTAAAAATATAAGTTGGTAACCGTACTACTGCGGAATGTAAACCACGTATTTGGTTTCAAAAAACTCTTCTTTAAAGTAAGCTGAAAGCGGATATAATTCCGCTTTCAGGCCTGATTCGGCAATTTCTTCGGTCAAATCTCCCCCCTTCAAATACAGAATCCCATTTTGAATGGCATTTTTAGAGTCCTTATTAAACTTCCCTTTAATCCAGGGGTAAAAATCAATCAGGCGTGTTACTGCCCTTGATACGATAAAATCAAATTTGTCCGTTACCTGTTCTGCCCGCAAATGGCTTGCCTTTACATTTTCCAGACCAAGGGCCGAGGCAACTTCTGTTACCACTTTGATCTTTTTGCCAATGGAATCTACCAGATGAAAATAAGTTTCCGGAAATAAAATGGCCAGTGGAATACCTGGAAAACCACCACCTGTACCCACATCAAGTACCTTTTCGCCCGGTTTAAAGGTGCAGAATTTGGCAATCCCCAATGAATGCAGGATATGACGTTCATAAAGTTCATCTATATCTTTTCTCGAAATGACATTGATCTGTGCATTCCAAAAACTATATAAACTATACAACTGATCAAACTGGGCAATTTGCTTTTCAGTCAGATCTTTAAAGTATTCCTGTATTAACGTTGATTTTATTTCCACTGTATTTTTTTAACAAATATAGATACAAAGCCATTAAAGACTAAAAAAATGAATAATAGTAAATCCAGCACAGGAAACCACCAGCTCAAATCAGCATAACTGAGCCGCTTTAAAAGCCTGGGATAGATAAAACACCTGACAATGATGCTAAGGGCCAATATCACCAGCGCAGGATAAAATGTTGTTTTGAAAAACAGCAACAGCGCAAATACCACATAAAAAAGAAATTGTACCATAATCTGGGCCGATAAAATAAACTTGTGTTTGGCTTTATACAATTTACCAGCACCAAAATGACGTTTTTTTTGCCGTAAATAAGCCCCGAAACTGGTATTGGGCACGCTCCATACCTGTGCATCTTTATTGATCCTTATTGCAGTATTGTTGTGGTGTGCATGTGCATTTACAAAAAGGTCGTCATCTCCGGAAGGAATGTGCATATGTGCTGCAAAACCTTTATTGTTAAAGAAAAGTGATTTTTTATAGGCCATGTTCCGGCCTACCCCCATATAAGGCATTCCTTTCAGGGCAAAAGACAGGTAATTGACCGCTGTAAAAAAGGTTTCAAACCTAATCAGGGCATTTAAAAGCCCTTTTTTCTTCAGGTAAGGTGAATAGCCCAAAACAATCTCGGTCTGGTCGTCATCAGGCTGCTGCATCCCCAGTAACCAGTTGGGAGAAGCCGGCATACAATCGGCATCAGTAAATACCAGCCATTCGTTTGAAGTAGCCTTTATACCCATGGTTACCGCAAATTTTTTACCGGCAATAAACTTACTTCCTTCATTTACCGTAACGATTTTAAGATGTTTGTATTGTTTTGAAAATTCTTCAAGCAGGTCTTTTGTACCATCCCAGGAACGATCATTTACCACAACCACCTCGTAATTGGCATAATTCTGTTGCAGCACCACAGGAAGATATTGTTTCAGGTTTTCGGTCTCATTGCGCGCACAGATCACTACACTTAAAGGTTTTGCAGCCCTATCCGGTATTTCATCCACCTTTACGAGCGCCAGTTTAAGGTGAACAAACAAGCTAAAATATAGCTGTATCAGAAAACAAAAAATCAATATGCCGAGCAGGCAATTCTCCAGGCTCACTAATAAGGTTAATTCCACGATCTACTTTTGAAGGTGTCAAATTTCTGGTTTTTAATCTGTAATGTTCGTTTATGTTGATAAAAAATTTAACCTTTTTATAGCTTGTTTTTTGCTATTTTTGCCGGGATTTTAATTGGTGACTGAAAATTTAATAAGCCGGACAATATTTGCCGGCCAGCCAGTTAAAAACAATAAATACACATAAATGAAATTCAATTTAGCGGCAAAAGATATACATTCGAAAGCGAGGGCAGGCACAATCACAACAGACCATGGCGAAATACAGACGCCCATTTTCATGCCTGTTGGCACTGCAGGAACGGTTAAATCGATTAACCAGCAGCAACTTAAAAATGATATTGATGCTAAAATCATCTTAGGAAATACGTATCATTTATATTTAAGACCTGGTCTCGATATTCTGGAACGCGCAGGCGGTCTACATCAGTTTATTGGCTGGGACCGTCCGATCCTGACGGATAGCGGCGGCTATCAGGTGTATTCCTTAAGTAAGGTAAGGAAGATAAAGGAAGAGGGCGTGACCTTCCGCTCTCATATAGATGGCTCCAAACACCTTTTTACACCAGAATACGCAATGGACATTCAGCGTACCATCGGGGCCGATATTATTATGGCCTTCGATGAATGCACCCCCTATCCATGTGATTATAAATACGCAGCAAACTCCATCAACATGACCCACAGGTGGCTAAAACGCTGTTGTACACGCTTTGATACCACAACACCCAAATACGGTTTTGACCAAACCCTGTTTCCTATCGTACAGGGATCTGTATACAAAGACCTGCGCGTAAAATCAGCAGAATTTATTGCGGCTATGGGCCGGGAAGGTAACGCCATTGGTGGTCTTTCTGTAGGTGAACCTGCAGAAGAAATGTATGCCATGACCGAAGTGGTTTGTGATATACTTCCTTACGAAAAACCACGTTATTTAATGGGTGTGGGCACCCCGATCAACATTTTAGAGAACATTGCCCTCGGTGTAGATATGTTTGATTGTGTGATGCCAACCAGAAATGCCAGAAATGGCATGCTTTTCACTAAAAATGGGGTCATCAATATCAGCAATAAAAAATGGGCCGATGATTTTTCTCCTATTGAGGCAGAAAGTGATCTGGTTGCAGACCAGGTGTACTCTAAAGCCTATTTAAGACATTTAATGCACTCCAAAGAGATGCTGGGTGCACAAATTGCAACTTTACATAACCTCCACTTTTATTTATGGCTGGTTAAAACTGCCCGTGAAAAAATTATGAGTGGAGAATTTTACGCCTGGAAAAACAAAATGGTTACTATATTAGGTAATAAATTGTAAATGAACTTTATCAAGGACAGGGTCAAAATTCTCGACTGGTATATCATCAGCAAATATCTGGGCACGTTTTTATATACGCTTACCTTATTTGTAGTGATCATCATTATTTTTGACCTGTCGGAGAAACTGGATGATTTTTTAAGTGCCAACCTTACCTTCTGGCAGGTCATATCACTTTATTACGCCGGCTCTATCCCTTATTATGTAAATATGCTGTCGCCGCTGATCAATTTTATAGCGGTTATATTTTTTACTGCAAAAATGGCCGACCAAACTGAAATTGTGCCTATTTTAAGTGGGGGAGTAAGCTTTAACCGTTTTCTTCTTCCCTATTTTGTATCTGCATTTGTCATTTTTGCGGTTAACCTGGCTTCCAACTTATACATCCTGCCCTATACCAATCAGCTCAAAAACACTTTCGAGAATACCTACGTAAAGAAAAATGATCCATCCAGCAAAAGCAATATCCATATGAAGCTGGACGACAACACCTATATCTTTATGGATAATTTCGACAATAAGAGCAAAACAGGTACAAAATTCTCATTAGACAACTTTAAAGGGGATGTGCTGACCAAGAAGCTTATTGCAGACGAAATCAAATGGGACTCCTTAAAACGATCATGGAAGCTAACAAACTATTCTATAAGATATGTGAACGGCTTAAAGGAAACTTTTGTAAGCGGTACTTCCCTTACAAAAGACACGGTACTTGACATGCGGCCGGACGACTTCTCTGCTTACGACAATGTCTTTGAAAATTTAAGCAATAAAGAACTCTCTGAAAAGATCAGAAAAGAAAGAATCAGGGGCTCCGGTATCTGGAACGACCTCTTATTTGAGCAATACAAACGCTATTTACACCCTTTGTCGGCTTTTGTTTTAACCCTTATAGGTGTCGCATTATCCTCCAGAAAGGTGCGTGGAGGGGTTGGACTGCCCTTAGGTATCGGAATTTTATTAAGTTTTGCTTACATTGTATTTAACCAATTCGCAAAAATGTTTTCTCTTAAAGGCGGCATGCCTCCGTTACTGGCTGTAATTGCACCCACTTTATTTTTTGGTTTACTGGGCTTTTATCTGCTCAGAAAGGCCCCCAAATAATGTCTGCCAAAGCTGTAAATCCCGGCAAAAACCTGCTGATATTACATCTTACGGTATTCATCTGGGGCTTTACCGGCATACTTGGCGCCTTGATCTCCATCAATGCCGTACAACTGGTATGGTATAGGGTTTTAATAGCCAGCATCACCCTTTTCGTCTACTTTAAATTTAGTAAAACCAGCCTGAAAGTTGAAAAAAGGCAGTTTTTAGCCTTCTTTTTTACAGGCAGCATTGTAGCCCTGCACTGGATCCTTTTTTTTCAGGCCATCAAGGTTTCTACGGTATCGGTCACACTGGTTTGTCTCTCCTCCTTTACGCTTTTTACAGCGATCCTGGAACCACTCATCAAAAAACAAAAGCTACAGACAGCAGATATTATCGTCGGTTTAATGATCATTTTTGGTATTTATCTCATCTTTAAATTCGAATCACGATATACGTCCGGCATCATTTTAGGGCTGTCTGCAGCTCTTGCCTCCAGTCTTTTTGCCACCATAAATTCTGTCCTGGTACAAAAAAGCAATCCTGTTATCATCGGTTTCTATGAAATTACAGCAGCCTTTTTCTGGATTACATTGTACCGTTTATTCGACGGCAGCCTGCTTCTGGAACGTTTCAGTTTAAGCACTTCCGACTGGCTGTACCTGATGTTGCTGGGCACCATCTGCACCGCTCTGGCCTATGTTGCAGGGGTAGCTGTCATGCGCACTTTATCCGCTTTCAGGGTTGCCCTCGTTACCAATCTTGAACCGGTATATGGTATACTTTTGGCCTTCATTTTCTTTGGGACAAAAGAGGCTATGTCTATCGGATTTTACCTTGGTGCGGTCATTATTTTAGCTGCCGTATTCCTGTATCCACGTTACAAAAAATATAAAAAACACGGCTAAAAATCCTTGCCTCGTGCAGGGTAGGGGAGCAAAAATTGTGCTAGCCAGCAGCTCTTTTTTGTATACAGAAACTATATCCAACACCTAAATTTAATTTTATTTATCAGCTAAATAGTGTACCTTAACAGCACATTTAAACACCAAACCGGAAAGAATGGGCAATAGATAAAAAACAGCCATAAAAGCAAGAAAAAATCAAGAAAACCATTCAAACACAAAATAAAAATAAAATACATAAAACATTAAAAATCAAATAAATAATTAATACACTTAAAATAAAAGATAATATAAAATCTGATTTAAAAATTTCAAAATACTAACTATTTTAGTAAAACACCTAAATGAACCAAAAAAACAACAATAAATCATTGACAATCAGTTTAAAAATAACATTAATATTAAGTTTTATTTCATATCCTGTTTTTTCACAGATTTTCAATGCAGAACAAAACCCACTTAGTGTAAAATGGCGTCAGATTCAAGCTTCCGGATTTAAAGTCATCTATCCCCGGGAGCTGGAAAAAGAGGCCCAGAGAATGGCCAATACCCTACCTCACATTTACCCTTATGTAGGGGGCAGTTTGGGCCGGCAAAAAACAAGCATTCCGGTACTCCTCCAAAACCGTGGGGTAGTGTCAAACGGCTTCGTTCAGCTGGGCCCAAAAAAGTCGGAATTTTATACCACCCCTCCGCAGCAGTTCGACAGTCAGGACTGGCTGAACAACCTTGCTGTACACGAGCTCCGGCACGTGGCCCAGTTCGACAAACTAACCGGCGGGAAGGCCCACCCTTTTCCGGAAGAAGTTCACCTCGCCTGGTTCGGGGCAAGTATCCCGATCTGGTTTTTTGAAGGCGATGCCGTGAGCACTGAAACTTCACTGACCAATGCCGGCCGGGGAAGACAGCCTTCATGGATCATGCCTTACCGGGCAGCCCTGCTGGAAGGCAAAAACTTTTCTTACAGCAAAGCCAGTTTCGGCTCCGACAAAGACATCACGCCCGGCTATTATCAATTGGGCTACCTCATGGCCTCCAACATCAGAAAGCAGGAGGGTAAATATATTTTCGATAGTGTGCTTACCGATATCCGCCGCCGCCCTTTCCGCCTCTACCCTTTTTCCAATACCCTTAAAAAATTTACAGGCAAAGGAAGCCACCAATGGTTTAAGCAAACCAACAGCCTGCTGAAAGAAAAATGGACAGCACAGGCCGAAAAATCCCATACAGAAAATTACAGCGCACTAAACAAACCGTCCAGCTACGCCAGTAACTACTTTCTTCCGGTAAGATTAACAGCAAACACCATATTAACTTTAAAGCAAAGTAAAGCCGATGTTCCTCAGTTTACGGTTATAGGCAAAGACCGGAAAGAAACCAGATTGCTGAACATTGGTCCGCAGGAACAACCATGGTACAGTTATGCCAACGGACTTATTGTTTGGGATGAGATCCGGTATGATCCAAGGTACCGTCAGCGCAGTTACAGTGTAATCTGCAGCTACGATATGAAATACAAGCTTGTCAAAAAGTTAAGCAGTAAAAGCAGGCTCTTCTCGCCTTCCCTTTCTGCTGATGGTAAAAAAATAATAGCAGTCAGGTTTGACCTGAGCAACCAGTGCAATCTGGTTGAGCTGGATGCAGGCAATGGAAAACTGTTGTACACCTATCCAAATCCGGAAAACCTGATCCTGCAAACCCCTTCTTTCAGTGAAGATGGCCATACAGTTACCTACATCAGTGTCAGCGAGCAGGGCAAGGCCTTATGGACCAGCAACAGGTCGGGACAAACCAGACAACTGATCGCCCCATCGCAACAGCAGATCACAAGGCCCATATTCATTGACCAGCAAATCGCATTTAACGCGCATTACAGCGGAGTTGACAATATTTACAGCGTAGACATCCAATCAAAGAAAATAAGCGCACTGAGCGACGCAAAATACGGTGCGTTCAATCCGTCATTCAGCAAAAGTTCATCCACCGTAATTTTTAACAATTATATGCCCGGAGGGTATGAAGTTGCCGAAATGTCTTTGAAGGCCCTTCGGCCAGAAAAAAATAATTTTGTCTATTTCGGTGAACCTGCCCAGAAACAGGAAAATACCGGCAATGTATTTTCAAAAATTCCCGACAGCACTTACACGTCCAGGCCTTACGCAGCCCTGGGAAATTTATTTAATGTACACAGCGTGATCCCGATCATTGAAGATGAATACCAGTTCGGATTACAGCTCAACTCAGACAACCTGCTCAATACCCTGAGCGCCTTTGCCGGAGCGGAATACCACCGTGACCTGGACCGTTTTGAATACAATGTCGGATTTAGTTTGAAAAGCTTTTATCCCATTATCAGCACTACTTATCGCAACAGGCCAAGAAGAACATTTTACAGTACAAACAAGGGTATATATCAGGGCGACTGGCGTGAGCACAATATTCAGCTGCAGGCCTTGCTGCCCATTAACCTGAACGCCCTGGGCGATACTTACAGTTTGTCGTTAAAAACAGCTACCAGCTTTACCCAGCGGTACGCTGCCCAGAACATGCCCGGAAACTACATCTCCGTACTCCGGTTTCCTATGGAATATGGATTTACCTTTACCCACGCTATGCGGCAGGCCGAACGCGATATTGCCCCAAAATGGGCACAGATCTTAAGGTTTACCTATCAGCACCAGCCTTTTGACAAACAGCTGGACGGTCGCCTGTTTGCTGCAGAGGGTTTTCTTTACTTTCCCGGATTTTTCAGGAACCATTCCTTTCTGGCCAATTTTAATTATCAAACCGCCACCGGAGTAAGAAAGTACGACAGGGAAATTAACGCCGTATACGGCTATAACAACATCAGGGCAACAAGTATGCTCAAAAACACCTTATTGTTCAATTACAGGTTCCCTATTGCCTTCCCCGATGCAGAACTTGGCCCTGTTGCTTATTTTAGAAATTTCAGGGGCGGCTTATTTTGTCATTATGAGAACATAGGTGCGGGCACTACCTTGTCCGAACCCAAGACATACGGGTTTGAACTGCATACCAGCATGAACGTACTCCGTTACCAACCCATCGTAGATTTAGGGGCCAGATGTGTATTTGTAAACAAAACTTATCACCAAAACCCTATATTAGAGTTAATTTTAAACTACAGTTTTTAAATTATGCGTGTAAAGACCGTTTTCATTATCATTTTTACTGCCCTGATCACTATTTTTTTAATGATCAATACCGATGCAGTGGAATTTAATTTTATTTTTCTGAAAAAAGACATTTCCAAACTGCTGGTGGTGGGCGTATGTACTTTTATAGGTTTTGTACTCGGCTATTGGGCCGGACGGCCTAAAACAACGGTAAGTACGTACGACAGGGAAATTGATGAACACAGCACAAAAAAAAATAACCTGAGCGACGAAGACCGGGATTACATCAGCTGATACTGGTCTGGTTAACTGAGAAAGCCCTGCATCTAAACGATACAGGGCTTTCTCAGTTCATTAAACTTGCAATTATACCAAGGCCTGTTCAATATCCCCGATGATATCATTGATGTGTTCTAAGCCGATAGACAGACGAATGGTCCCCTGCTCAATACCTACCTGTAAACGTTCCGCTTCCGTTAATTTGGAATGCGTACTGGTAGCCGGGTGCGTAGCGATAGAACGGGTATCGCCAAGATTGGCCGAGATAGAGAACATTTTTAATTTATTCATAAACCTGCTGGCCGCTTCAGCACCCCCTTCAATAACCAAAGTAACAATACCACCACCCTGTTTCATCTGCTTTTTAGCGATTTCATACTGAGGGTGCGACGGTAAAAACGGATACATTACTTTTTTGATGCTGGCATGTGCCTCTAAAAATTCAGCCACCTTCAAAGCGTTCTCACAATGCCTGTCCATACGCACCGCCAGTGTTTCCAAACTTTTAGAAAGCAACCAGGCATTAAATGGCGACATGGCAGGTCCGCTATGTCTTGCAAATCCTTCAATATCTTTGATGTGTTTTGCCGAACCGAGGATAATACCTCCAAGGGTACGTCCCTGCCCGTCAATAAATTTTGTAGCAGAATGAATGGAAATATCAGCCCCGAGTTTTATCGGCTGCTGTAAATATGGGGTAGCAAAACAATTGTCTACCACCAGCATTATGTTGTTTTTCTTCGCTAGTTTAGCCAGCCATTCCAGATCTATGATATCAATACCAGGGTTGGACGGCGTTTCAACAAATATCATCTTTGTATTTGACTGTATTCCTTTTTCCCATTCTTCCGGTTTATCCAGATCGGCATAGGTATAACTGATGCCCCATTTAGGAAAAATATTATTCAGCAGCTGATGCGTAGAACCAAAGACAGAACGACTGGACAACACATGATCGCCCGATGCTAAAAAAGTTAAAAAAGTAGTAAATATGGCGGCCATTCCACTAGCTGTTGCCCAGCCTGCTTCTGCACCTTCCAGTACCGACATTTTATTGATCAGTTCATCAGTGTTCGGGTTTGCGTAGCGGCTGTAAACATTTCCTTCCTTCTCGTTCGCAAAAAGCGCACGCATATCCTCAGCATCGTCAAATTTGTAACTGGATGTCAGGTACAGTGGTACCGAATGTTCTTTAAACTGGGTCCTCTCGGCTTGTAAACGTATGGCCAACGTTTCGAAATTGTCTTCTTGCATTTTGTTTATTGATGATCCACGTAAATATTTTTATTTTCAAAAGGAATTAAATGTTGTAAAACACTTTATTCCCATTTTCCAGTTCCGGCAAACTGACTTCATGCTCAAAAATTGCAAAAACACTGGCCCCGCTTCCACTCATTAAAGCAAAGAGGGCACCCGATTGGTAAAGTTTTTTTTTGACCAGTTCAATTTCCGGGTATTTCGAAAACACAGTGGATTCAAAATCATTTTCAAGATGCTGTTTCCATGTTTTCAAGGGCAAATGTATTAAATCTTTTACCGATCTGCTAGGAATTACAGGCTTAATTCCCGCATAAGCCGCTGCCGTAGAGACATGAACAGGCGGTTTTACCAGTACCACATAATAATTTGACAAATCTATTGCGATTGGCTGAAATTCATCCCCCTTTCCAAAAGCATAAACAGGTCGGTTCTCTATAAAGAAAGCGCAGTCTGCACCCAGTTCCCGGGCATAGTTTTGCATTTTTACTACAGATAGGCCCAGTTTAAATTTGTCATTTACCAGTCTGATCAGCTGTGCTGCATCTGAAGAACCCCCACCAAGACCAGCGCCCACCGGAATATTCTTCAGCAAAGTAATTTGCTGTGCCGGCAAATCAAAATCCTTTTTTAACAAATTAAAGGCCTTCAAACATAGGTTATCCCGCGTATCTCCGGGCACATCTATCCCTTTTACAAGACATATGGTGTTTTCGGAATCAGTAATCTCAACAACATCATTCAGCTTTACAGGATAAAAGACCGTTTCGATATCATGATAACCATCAGGTCTTTTTCGGGTAACGTTTAGGCCAAGGTTTATTTTGGCATTGGCAAATGCAAGCATCGGCGATCTCTATTTTGTTCAGGCCGTAAACTTACAAAAAACCAAACAGCTTATATTTACTTTTAATGCCACTGGTTGCGCAAAGTCATGCGCATGTGCTGCTGAAACATGCGTTCTCTGTATTTACGCTGTGCAGCTTTTTTAGCATACCTGGACATGTTCCATAAAAACAGGATGAGCGTAAGTGTAGCACCTGCTGCGTAGGCCAGCAGCGGATTGTCCATTTTAGCACCGGCAAAGTATGATCCGGCAATGAGTAATGCCGTAAGAATTGCGTATAATCCGATCTTCATCTGATAAAAATACGAAGAACTTTAAACCTAAGAAACAAAGGTTATCAACTTATCCACATTTTCAGGTACCCTCAGGTCATCTGCTATGCCCGACCTTTTGCTTTAACCTTCGGATATAGTTTCCTTATCCTTTCCTTATGGCTGCTTCAATTGTAGATACATCAGGGATAAGGGAAGACCAGTTCAATTACACCATAACAGAAGAAGCTTTGGGCCAGACATAAGGGAGCCGGAAGAGGTGTAAAGCCTTTGGTTAGGTTAATAAAAAGAGGGTGCTAAAATCATGGAAAAATTGCGTTTAAAATCGGTTTTCTAGGTGTATACAGCTACGAGACACGTATGAAACACCTAGAAAACACCTATAAAAGACCTAGTATTAGTAAGCCGTAACCAAACAATAACCAGACACTCAGTCAACAAAGTTCCCCTTATTTTATATGTACACATTAATACGTACTTTTGCCTGGCAAGTATCCAGTAAATATAATGAAACAATATCTAGATCTGATGCAGCATGTGCTGGATCATGGCACACAAAAACACGACCGTACCGGAACCGGAACCATCAGCGTATTTGGCTACCAGATGCGTTTTAACCTGCAGGAAGGTTTCCCTATGGTGACCACTAAAAAACTACACCTGAAATCGATCATTCATGAACTGATCTGGTTTTTAAGTGGCGATACCAATATCAAATACCTGAAAGATAACGGGGTAAAGATATGGGACGAATGGGCGGATGAAAATGGCGACCTTGGACCGGTATACGGTTCGCAATGGCGGTCGTGGCCAAAACCCGGTGGTGGTCATATCGATCAGATTGCGCAGATTGTAAACACCATTAAAAACAATCCGGATTCGAGAAGGATCATTGTTTCGGCATGGAATGTTGCTGAAGTTGAAAACATGGCCCTACCACCTTGTCATGCCTTTTTTCAATTTTATGTGGCCGATGGAAAACTGAGCTGTCAATTGTACCAGCGCAGTGCGGATATCTTTTTAGGCGTTCCTTTTAACATTGCATCTTATGCCTTACTGACCATGATGGTGGCCCAGGTATGTGGCCTTGCTTATGGAGATTTTATCCATACCCTGGGAGATGCCCATTTGTACAATAACCACATTGAACAAACCAGGTTACAGTTGAGCCGTGAACCCAGAAAATTACCGGTCATGGAAATCAATCCTGAAATAAAAGATATATTCAGTTTCAGCTATGAAGATTTTACCCTGAAAGATTACGACCCGCATCCACACATTAAAGGAGCAGTAGCCGTATGACCGTATCCATAGTTGTGGCGATTGCCGAAAACAATGCCATCGGCAAAAACAATGAACTGTTGTGGCACCTGCCTACAGACCTGAAACATTTTAAACAGCTCACCAGCGGGCATACCATTATTATGGGCCGCAAAACCTTTGACTCCATTGGCAAACCACTACCCAACAGACGCAATATTGTAATTACCCGCTCAAACAGCCTGGAAATACCGGGGGCTGAAGTAGTGAACAACATAGATCAGGCCTTGGCGCTCTGCACAGCCGAAAAAGAGGTTTTTATAGTGGGCGGTGCAGAAATTTACAGACAGGCGATGGACAAAACGGATAAGATTTACCTGACCACGGTACATGCAGGGTTTGAGGGCGATGCTTATTTCCCCGAAATTGATCGAAAAAAATGGGAGGAAGTTGATAATGAGCCACATCAGCCCGACGAAAAAAACAACCTTGCTTACACATTTTCGACACTGCTGCGTAAATAGCTGAAGCCCTATAATAAAAAATCAATAAGGTGGCCTATTAATTAAAAAAATAATTAGATTTGCCGACTTGTTAAAAAAATATATAGCATATATAGACTAATAATTACAAACAAATGCAGGGTAAAGGTTTAATTAAATTTTTGGCAATACTTTTAGGTATTGTCTGTGTGTATTATCTCTCGTTCAACTTTGTTACCTCTAAAGTTGAAAAAGACGCAAAAGCTTACGCTAAAGGGGACGTAGAAAAAGAAAAAGCTTATTTAGATTCGATGGCCACCGTGCCTGTTTATCCGCTTTTTGGATTTAATTATCAGTTCTGCAAATCAAAAGAAATTAAACTGGGGCTTGACCTTAAGGGCGGTATGAACGTAACGATGGAAATATCGTTAGGTGAACTGGTTAAATCTTTGGCCAGCAATACAGATGATGTTAATTTTAACAAAGCCCTTTCCAATGCTCAGCAACAATTAAATGCTGGTGGAAAAGATTTCATCAGTTTGTTTGTGAATGAATATGAAAAACTTGCGCCGGGTAAGAACCTGGTAGATTTTTTCTCTAATCAGGACAATGCAAAACTATTAAAACCAAATGCAAGCAATAACGAAGTAAAAAGCTTTTTATCTAAAGAAGCTACCAGTGCTATCGACCGTTCGTTCATTATCATCAGAAGCCGTATTGATGGTTTCGGTGTAGTAAGCCCGAACATGCAGAAACAGGAAGGTACCAACCGTATCCTTATCGAAATGCCGGGTGTGCAGGACAAAGAGCGTGTCCATAAATTGTTACAAGGTTCTGCCGAACTACAGTTCTGGCAGGTTTACCAGAACGAGGAAGTATATCCGGTTTTGGAAAATATCAACAAAACACTTGCCCTTACTTTAAAAGATACAACAACTGCTACAGGTGCAGCTAAAGATACTACAGCAAAAAGCGGAAGTAAACTGGCAGGACTGGCTAAAAAAGCTGATGCTAAAGATTCATTAAGCTTAAAAAACAATGAGGCAGCCAAATCTAACCCATTGTTTGCCGTATTGACACCTCCAACCTACCAATCGGAAAACGGTCAGCCGGCATTACGCCCGGGACCAGTTGTTGGCTGGACTGCGCAAAAAGATACAGCTAAAGTAAACGCCTTCTTTAAAAGACCAGAAATTGCAGCCATCATTCCTCAGAGCTATAAGTTTATGTGGAGTGCCAAACCTGCCGACCTGGGTGTGGCCAATACAAGTAAAATATTTGAACTGTATGCCATTAAAGTGACTTCATTGGATGGTAAACCAGATTTAGGTGGCGAAGCCATTAGCGATGCCCGTCATGATTATGACCAGAAAGGCAAACCTGAAGTAACCATGTACATGACCGGCGATGGTGCTGCCAAATGGAAAAAAATCACTGCAGAAGCTTCGGCGGATGCCAACAATAAAAAAGCAATCGCTATTGTACTGGACAATACTGTTTATTCTGCACCGACGGTACAAAATGAGATTCCTAACGGTATTTCTTCTATTACCGGTAACTTTACAGTAAACGACACACAGGATTTGGCCAACATCTTAAAAGCAGGTAAATTACCTGCACCGGCAAGAATTGTTGGAGAATTCGTTGTAGGTCCATCCCTTGGAGAAGTGGCCATACACAATGGCTTGCTGTCATTTGTGCTGGCCTTCGTAGTGATCCTGATCTTTATGGCTTTGTATTATAACAAAGCCGGATGGGTAGCCAACCTTGCCCTTGTGATCAACCTGTTCTTCATCATGGGTATACTGGTGTCGCTGGGTGCCGTGCTTACCTTACCGGGTATTGCCGGTATCGTACTGGTAATCGGTTTATCGGTAGATGCAAACATCCTGATCTTTGAGCGTGTAAGGGAAGAACTTACTTTAGGTAAATCTACACCTGCAGCCATTAAAGAAGGTTTCAAACATGCCATGTCGTCCATTATCGATTCAAACGTAACGGTATTGGTACTGGGTGTGATCCTTTATGTATTCGGTAGCGGCCCGGTTCAGGGTTTTGCCACCACCCTTTGTATTGGTATCCTCTCTTCTTTATTCTGTGCCGTACTGATCTCCCGTTTGATCTTCGATACCTTGTTAGACAAAAAAGCCAACATTACTTTTGGCAACAAATACACCATTCACGCATTTAAAAATATCGCTTTCAACTTTGTTGGACACAGAAAGCTTTATTATACCATATCCTCAATAATTATTGTTTTAGGTTTCATCTTCTATTTCAAACATGGCGGCTTAAACCTGGGTATCGATTTTAAAGGGGGTAGAACTTATATCGTTCACTTCGATAAAGGCATGCATACCGAAGATGTGAAAGCACAGCTGGCTGCTGTATTCCCTGAATCGGAGACCATTGTTAAAACTGCGGGTGCTGATAATGAACTGAAAATTACTACTACTTTCCACATCACAGATTCTGATATCCAGGCTGATAAAATTGTAGAAAATGCCTTAAAAGCAGGTTTGGCCAAAACAGGTGTGAATTATACTATTGAAAGTAACGAAAAGGTAGGCCCTATCATTGCAAGCGATATTGTATACAGTGCTTATGGTGCCATATTGTTCTCCTGCCTGGTAATGTTTATTTATATCGTAGTAAGGTTTAAAAAACTAAATTATGGTTTAGGTGCGGTTATCGCTTTGTTCCATGATGTATTGCTGGTACTTTCTTTCTATACCATTTTAGATGGGGTACTGCCCTTCTCATTAGAGATTGGCCAGGACTTTATAGCTGCTATTCTGACAGTTATGGGTTATACCATGACAGAAACCGTAGTTGTATTTGACAGGATCCGTGAGAAACTTGCTGAATCTGGTAAAGAAGACCTGCATGGAAAAGAAAGAGAAACACTGATTAACTTTGCGCTGAACAGTACATTAAGCCGTACTATTCTGACTTCATTAACCGTGTTCTTTGTGTTGCTGGTTATCTTTATCTTTGGTGGCGCCAGTATCCGCGGCTTTATATTTGCCCTGTTAATTGGTCGTATTATCGGTACTTATTCTTCACTGTGTATCTCTACACCAATTGTATTGGATTTGGGTGAAGCCAAAGTAAAAGACAAAAAATAAGTAATTACTTATAAATGATAATAAAAGGCATCCTTTTTGGGATGCCTTTTGTTGTTATATATATTTACCAATTGTTGTTATACATTTACTGAAAACAAGATTATGGAGCAACATTTCCCAAAAGGCAACAAACCAAGAATTGTAATTGTAGGTGGTGGATTTGGAGGAATTGAACTGGCCAAAAAACTACGCAATAAAAACGTAGATGTGATGCTGCTGGATAAGCACAATTACCATACCTTCCAGCCCCTGCTCTATCAGGTGGCTACAGGAGGTTTAGAAGCTGATTCTATCGCTTTCCCCTTGCGTAAAATATTCAAGGGGCAAAAGAACCTGACTTTCAGGGTTACAGAAGTACACAAAGTAGATGCTGCCGAAAATACCATTGAAACTTCGATCGGCATGATTGACTATGACCATCTTGTACTTGCTACAGGCTCAACCAGTAATTTTTTCGGACAGGCAGAAATTGAGTACAATGCCATGCCCATGAAATCAATTCCTGAAGCGCTAAACCTCAGGAGTTTAATTTTACAGAACCTGGAAGCTGCACAAATAGCCGCAGACCCGCTGTTGCGGGCGCAACTGCTGAATTTTGTGGTGGTTGGTGGCGGCCCCACAGGTGTGGAAACTGCGGGGGCACTGGCCGAGCTAAAAAAACATGTACTTAAGAATGACTATCCTGAACTTAATATTGATGATGTAAATATTTACCTGATTGAAGGGTCGCCGGAATTGCTGGGCGCCATGTCTGTACAGGCCCAACAAAAATCAGCCGATTTTCTTCATGAACTTGGGGTGACCATCATGAACAATGCCCGCGTTTCTGCTTATGATGGTGCTATGCTGAGCCTGGTTGACGGACAGCACATCCCTTCCTCAACGGTCATCTGGTCGGCCGGTGTTAAAGGGGTGGTTTTAGATGGCCTGAATGCCGAAAAGGTAGTAAGGGGCAACCGGCTGAAAGTAAATGAGATTAACCTGGTAGATGGCTATACCAATATTTATGCCCTTGGCGATGTAGCCGCCATGATCACTGATGAGTTTCCTAACGGACATCCCGGTGTTGCCCCTGCAGCCATACAGCAGGGAAAGCTGCTGGCAAAAAACCTGATGAACATCATTGAAAAAAAGCCAACAGAACCCTTTAAATATTTCGATAAGGGCGCAATGGCCACCGTTGGCCGGAACAGGGCGGTGGTAGATTTGCACAAGATCAGATTTCAGGGTGTATTTGCCTGGTTCACCTGGATGTTTGTACATTTGATGACCTTAGTGGGCTTTAGAAATAAACTGGTGGTATTTGTAAACTGGGTATGGAGCTATTTTAGTTACGACAGGGGTACCAGGTTGATCATCCGCCCATTTTTAAAAGAAAAAAGTACAGACGAGGAATTAGCCGTACAAAATGAGACAAAAACCAGTTAAATTAATAGAATGCCCAAGAGATGCCATGCAGGGCATACATGACTTTATTGATACTGACCTTAAAGCCGCCTATATTAACCTGTTGCTGCAGGTAGGCTTTGACACCATAGACTTTGGTAGCTTTGTATCCCCAAAAGCCATTCCCCAACTGCGTGATACGGCAGCGGTTTTAGCAAAACTGGACCTGGGCACAACACGTTCAAAGCTATTGGCTATTGTAGCTAATTTAAAGGGTGTTGAAGCTGCCTGTTCATATCCGGAGATCAGTTACCTGGGCTTCCCCTTCTCTATCTCAGAAACCTTCCAGCAACGCAATACCAATTCGGGCATTGCACAATCCACAGACACTGTTAAACGACTGCTGGAAAGTTGTGAAAAGTGGCAAAAAACAGCAGTAATTTATATATCTATGGGATTTGGCAATCCTTATGGCGATGAATGGAACCCTGAAATTGTTGAAAAATGGGCCGCCGAACTGGTTGGTCAGGGAGCTAAAATCCTGGCTTTATCAGACACTACCGGTATATCCTCGCCTGAAAAGATCAGGGCAATTGTACCGGGTCTGATCAGACATTATCCTGATGTGGAAGTCGGCCTGCATTTACACAGTACCCCAAATACACGTTATGAAAAGATGCAGGCAGCTTATGAAAGTGGTTGCAGGCGTTTTGACAGTGCATTAAAAGGCTTTGGTGGTTGTCCGATGGCCAGTGATGATTTAACTGGCAATATGGCTACAGAAGAGCTTATCTATTATTTACAGACTAAAGACGAGCATTTAGGTTTGGATATGGAAAAATGGCAGGAAGCCCTCCGCTTCTCTGCCAAAATATTTCACTAGCTTTTTTTTACCATTTTAAAATGCTGGATTCCTGCTTCTTCAAATTGTTCACCTTCGGCCATAAAGCCAAACCTTGAATACATCCGCATCGCATCCAATTGTGAATGCACGTAAATGTAGTGGGCATTTTCTGGCAAATCTGCCAGTGCCGCAGCTACCAGGGCCTGCCCTATTCTTTTGCCCCTGAACTCTTTTAAAACAGCAAAACGTTCCAGTTTATAACCTTCGTCAGTTTTACGCCAGCGGCATGCCCCACAGGCTTCTCCGTTAATTTCGGCAAGAAAATGGATCGATTCCTCTTCGTGTTCCCATTCCAGTTCTGGCGGACAGTTCTGTTCTTCTACAAATACCTTCTTCCTTATCGCAAATGCTTTTTCCAGCTCTTCCTTATTTTTGATCTTGTTTACGAGCAGTGCTTCCATGAATTTTTTTTGATATAGTTTTTACTTTTCTTTTAATTTCGTGGATTTCCCCGGCAGCATCTATGGAATGAGAACAATGAATGTCATTTTCCTTTTTAGCAAGGTCTGCCAGCGTTACATAAAATTTATGCAACTGGTCAAGCTCCCTTTCAGTCAGGTCCTCAATATCGACCATCCTGTTGCTTGCACGTTCATGAGCAGCAATCAGTTCATTCAGTTTTAACTGGATGGCTTTTCCATCTTTATTCTGTGCTTTTTGAATTAAAAACACCATCAGAAAGGTAATAATGGTTGTTCCGGTATTGATCACAAGCTGCCAGGTTTCTGAATAATTGAATACGGGCCCGCTTAAAGCCCATATCACCACAATAGCGGTAGCGGTAATAAAAGCGGCTGAACTGCCCGTAAAGGTAGTTGCAGCATTAGCAAAACGTTCAAATAAACTGTTATTTTTTCCTTCTTTTTTATTCATCAGTATATTCTGTTTTATGGATTTGAATCATCAGGAAATTTTTTACTTAAGTATTCAGCATCAGAAAACCGATGCTGAATATTAAAACTACAAAAAAAGCGCCATAAGGTTTGACCTCATGACGCTTTAAGTCATTTTATAAAATAGTTA
The DNA here is from genome assembly GCF_000023825.1 of Pedobacter heparinus DSM 2366. NCBI lineage: Bacteria > Pseudomonadati > Bacteroidota > Sphingobacteriia > Sphingobacteriales > Sphingobacteriaceae > Pedobacter > Pedobacter heparinus. Next base: position 1,682,795 of record NC_013061.1, on the reverse strand, counting down.
CAACTTGTCGCTGGCATCTTTACAGTTCAGGTCTTCAAAAGCCTGAGTTAAACGGGCCACAAAAGCTTCTTCACCTTTGCGTAACCAAACACGTGGGTCATAGTATTTTTTATTTGGTTTATCTTCGCCATCCGGGTTGCCAATTTGCCCTTGAAGATAAGCTTCATTGGCTTTATAATAATCCAGAATACCTTCCCAGAACGCCCATTGCATATCGGTATCGATATTCATTTTAATGGCACCATAGGAAATTGCTTCCCTGATCTCTTCTTGAGAAGAACCAGAACCACCATGGAAAACAAAATTGATAGGTTTTTCGGCAGTGAGGCCAAATTTCTCCCTGATGTAATCCTGAGAGTTTTTAAGGATAACCGGTTGTAATTTAACATTACCCGGTTTGTATACACCATGAACGTTACCAAATGCTGCAGCTACTGTAAATTTATCGCTTACCTTGCTCAGTTCTTCATAAGCATAAGCTACTTCAGAAGGTTGCGTATATAATTTAGAGCTATCTACATCGCTGTTATCTACGCCATCTTCCTCTCCGCCGGTAACGCCAAGTTCAATTTCGATGGTCATGCCCATTTTAGCCATACGCGCTAAGTATTTAGCAGAGATTTCCATATTTTCTTCAATTGACTCTTCCGAAAGATCGAGCATATGGGAAGAAAACAATGGTTTACCATGTTCAGCAAAGAATTTTTCACCATGATCAAGCAATCCGTCTATCCATGGCAACAATTTTTTTGCGGCATGGTCTGTATGCAATACCACTGCAACACCATAATGCTCTGCCAGTAAATGAACATGTTTAGCTGCAGATACTGCACCTAGTACACAGGCTTTTAAGTTATCATTATTTAATGTTTTCCCTGCATAAAACTGTGCACCACCGTTAGAAAGTTGGATCATAACCGGTGAATTAACTGCTTTGGCAGTTTCCATCACAGCATTGATGGTATTGGTTCCGGTAACATTAACTGCAGGTAATGCAAATTGATGTTTCTTAGCCTGTTCAAACAATTCCTGAACGGCATCTCCGTAAATTACGCCTTTATAGCCTTTTAAACTCATTATTTTTAATTTTAGATACGCCGAAGTTATGAAAAATATAGGTTTAGGCAAATTAATTTAGGCTAAACTAGCGCAGGGTGTTCTAATTTTTTTTTGTTTCTTTGTACTCGCATTTTTCAACAAATAACATGGCTTGGTTTAAGAGAGAAAAAAAAGGTATCAGTACATCAACAGAAGAAAAGAAAGAGGCACCAGACGGTTTATGGAATAAGTGCCCGAATTGTAAAAAGGCTTTACATAGTGCTGACCTGCTAGAGAATAAATATGTTTGCCAATACTGCAATTATCATTTGCGTGTGGGTTCCAAAGAATATTTCCAGGTATTGTTCGACAACAATCAGTTCACAGAACTATTTCCGAACCTGACCTCGGGCGACCCCCTGAACTTTACAGACAGCAAACCCTATACAGAAAGGCTAATAGAAAGCATGGCTAAAACCGGCTTAAAGGATGCTATAAGAGCTGCTCATGGTAAAATAGAGGGTGAAGACCTGGTAGTGGCCTGTATGGACTTTAACTTCATTGGCGGATCGATGGGCTCGGTAGTTGGTGAAAAGATTGCCCGTTCTATTGATTATAGCATTAAACACAAAATCCCTTTCCTGATGATTTCAAAATCAGGTGGTGCAAGAATGATGGAAGCTGCATTTTCATTAATGCAAATGGCTAAAACATCGGCCAAACTGGCTTTGTTAAGTCAGGCTAAAATCCCGTATATTTCTTTATTGACCGACCCTACCACTGGTGGTGTAACTGCTTCCTATGCTATGCTGGGCGACATCAATATCGCTGAACCAGGTTCATTAATAGGTTTTGCGGGTCCCAGGGTGATTAAAGAAACTATCAAAAAAGATTTACCTAAAGGCTTCCAGACTGCCGAATTTGTTTTGGAACACGGCTTTTTAGATTTCATAGTAGACCGCAGGGCAATGAAAGCGAAACTGGCGGCTTTCCTTAAAATGATGAAGAATTAAAAAATGTAGCGGTTTAATTAAACCGCTACATTTTTATCTACAATCTCTTTAACTTTTTCAACTACATAATCCAGCTCTTCTTTAGTATTGTATTTGCTGAAAGAAAAGCGAACCGAAGGGCGGTTAGGATCGGCATGAATACCCGTAAGCACATGCGAGCCAATATTGGAACCGGAGGAACACGCACTGCCGCCAGAGGCCGAAATGCCATTAATGTCCAGGTTAAACAACAGCATATCGGCCATATCCATTGCTGGGAAAGAAACACTCAGTACGGTATATAAACTCTTTTCTGAATCCGTTTCCCCGTTAAAATATACGTCGGGAATTTCATTCAGTTTAAGCTTAAGGTAATCCTTTAATTCCTGAATGTGCTGCTGATGGTTTTCCATTTCGGCATAAGCAATTTCCAGGGCTTTAGCCAAACCTACAATTCCGTACACATTCTCTGTGCCCCCACGCATATTGCGCTCCTGAGCACCGCCAAATATCATCGGACTTATTTTGACATTGTGGTTTACAAATAAGAAACCGACTCCCTTAGGGCCATGCAGCTTATGTGCCGCACACACCATAAAATGGGCTTTTAATTTTCTTACATCATGTTTGTAATGTCCCATCGTTTGCACAGTATCACAATGGTAAATTGCAGCATATTGTTCACAGAGGTCGCCAACCCGTTCTATATCTGTTAAGGTACCCAGTTCATTATTGGCATGCATCAGTGATACAAAAGAGCGCTCATTGTTTTTCAGGAGTTCTTCAAGGTGCACATAATCAACATTACCTTTTTCATCTATATCTACAAAGCTAAGCTTGTCTATCACTCCCTGTTCCAGCATCATGTTAAGCGTATGCTCTACCGCATGATGTTCTATTTTAGAAGTAATGGCATGTTTGATGTTATAGGCTGCAATACCGCAACGGATGGCCGTATTGTCAGCCTCCGTACCTCCAGAGGTAAAAAATATCTCGGCAGGCGTTGCGTTTAACAGCCCAGCAACCGTTTTGCGGGCCTTTTCAATTAAGGTACGGACTTCACGCCCCTGTGCATGAATAGATGACGGGTTTCCGTAATAATTGCGCATTACATTTACCATCTCCGCCATCACTTCCTTATCCAAAGGCGTGGTGGCGGCATTATCTAAATAAACCCGTTCCATGTTAAATAAGTTAGTTAGTTTTTTTGTTAGCTCAGTTTTAATATTTCTTTGATATCCGATATGATCTTTGCTGCAAGCCCCTCTGCTACAGTTTCCGTTCCTGCCTCGCTATAAATACGGATAATCGGTTCGGTATTTGACCTCCTCAGGTGCACCCATTCTTTATCAAATTCAATCTTTAAGCCATCTATTGTGCTGTTTGGCTGGTCTTTATATTTTTCCTGCACCTTAATCAGCAATGCATCAATGTCCATCTCTGGTGTAAGTGTGATCTTATTTTTGGAGATGTGGTATTCAGGATAGCTGCTGCGCAATACAGAAATGGACTTGCCCGATTTTGCCAGATGGGTAAGGAACAAGGCAATACCGACCAAAGCATCGCGTCCATAATGCAGTTCAGGATAAATGATACCACCATTCCCTTCGCCACCGATGATGGCATTTGTAGCTTTCATCTGGTTTACGACATTCACTTCGCCCACAGCAGAGGCATTATATTTTCCGCCTGCACTTTCGGTTACATCCCGCAAAGCCCTGGTTGAAGACAGATTGGACACGGTATTACCAGGGGTATTTTTAAGGATATAATCTGCTACGGCCACCAATGTATATTCTTCACCAAACATCTCCCCATCCTCACAAACAAAGCACAAACGGTCTACATCCGGATCTACAACGATACCAAGATCTGCCTTTTTACTTTGTACTACTTTAGCAATTTCAGTTAAATTTTCAGGCAAAGGTTCCGGATTATGCGGAAAACGGCCATCAGGTTCACAGTAAAGTTCGTATATAGTTTCTACGCCCAGCGCTTTTAAGAGGGCCGGAACAAAAATTCCACCGGTAGAGTTTACACAGTCGATGGCTATTTTGAAATTGGCCTTTTTAATTGCTTCAACATCTACCAGAGGCAATGCCAGGATAATATCGATGTGTTTTTGCAGGTAGGTATCATTACTCAGTACTTTGCCCAGGCTATCCACATCAGCAAACTCAAATTCTGCTTTTTCAGCAATATCAAGCACTTCTTTCCCATCTGCATCACTGATAAATTCGCCTTTATCGTTTAATAGTTTTAAAGCATTCCATTGTTTTGGATTGTGGCTTGCTGTGAGGATAATACCACCCCCTGCCTTTTCCATGGGAACTGCAATTTCAACTGTAGGAGTAGTGGACAGACCCAAGTCTACCACTTCAATGCCCAGTCCCTGCAATGTTCCGATGACCAGGTTGTTTACCATTTCACCAGAGATCCTGGCGTCGCGGCCAAGAACAATTTTTTTAATGTTGGTTCTGTTGATTACCCAGGAGCCATAAGCTGCTGTAAATTTTACGATGTCGATAGGGGTTAAACCATTGCCGGCGATGCCACCAATCGTTCCCCTGATTCCGGAGATTGATTTTATAAGTGTCAAGTTATTCTGATTTTCACCAAAAATAAGAAAAAATCAGCTAACCAATTATTTAAGTTGGGTCATAAATAAATTAATGCTTTAAATTGCATCTCCTCTGCAAATAAACTTATCTGTTGCAACCAAAACACTATATTTGTGTTTTTTAAAATGTTAACTATGCAGCGCAAATGGTTTCAATACTGGTTTAACTCTCCTTATTATCATATTCTTTACAGTCAACGTAATGATGCTGAGGCAGAATTCTTAATTGACAACCTTTCTGCCTATTTAAAACCAGCAGCCGAATCACGCATACTGGACATAGCCTGCGGACGTGGCCGGCATGCCATTTACCTCAATAAAAAAGGCTACGATGTAACCGGAATAGACCTTTCAGAACAAAGCATCAGATATGCACAGCAGTTTGAGCAAAAACACCTGCACTTTTTTGTGCACGACATGCGCAAACTGTGTTTCATCAATTACTTTGACATCGCTTTAAACCTGTTCACCAGTTTTGGATATTTTGAAACTGAAAAAGACCATGTAAATGCTTTAAAGTCGTTCAGAAAGGGTTTAAAAGCTGATGGAACCCTGGTAATAGATTATTTTAATACTGAAAAGATCATCAAGAACCTTACCCATAAAGAAATCAAAACTGTTGAGGGGATAGAATTCCATTTGAGTAAATTTGTGGCCAATGGTAAGATCATCAAGCACATCAATTTTGAACACCGCGGTAAGCCCTTTGCCTTTGAAGAAAGGGTACAGGCTTTTAAGCTGGCAGACTTTGAACGGATGTTTCAAAAAGCAGGATTAAGCATCAGTGCCAAATTTGGAAGCTATGGTTTAGAGGAATTTGATGAAAATAAATCGGACCGTTTGATATTAATCTGCAAAAAAGCATGATAGAAAGCCTGCAACAATTTGATGTAGACCTGTTTTTAAAAATTCACAGGGGTATGGCCAATCCTTTTTTTGACTGGTTGCTGCCCCTCATGCGAAACAGGTATACCTGGGCTCCCCTTTATTTGTTTATTGTTGTTTTTTCCTTTGTAGAATACAAAAAAAAAGGTTGGTACATTATTGGTATGCTGCTGGCCACTTTTGCTATAGGCGATCTGATTGCATCACGGCTTATTAAGCCCTTTGTGGCAAGACTAAGGCCTTGTAACGAACCCAGCCTGATAGACCAGATCATCCACAGGGTACCCTGTGGAAGCGGCTACAGCTTCCCCTCGGCGCATGCCACCAATCACTTTGCCATTGCGGTGTTCCTGATATTTGTATTTTATGACAAGTGGAAACCGGTATTGCCAATAGGTCTGGCCTGGGCTTTTATCATTTCTTTCTCACAGATCTATGTTGGGGTACACTACCCAATAGATACCATGGTGGGGGCTTTATTGGGCACTACAATAGGCTTGTGCACAGCTAAAATTTATAGAACATTACAACCACAACTATAATGGAAATCTGGAAATTACTCATTTTATTTCTCAGCGCGTTTTTAGGCGGTATAGCCATTTTTTTGGTTAAAAGCGACAAATCCCAGTTACTGAAATTAATTCTATCGTTTAGTGGTGCTTATTTATTTGCCATTACCGTATTACATCTGATACCCGACGCCTACAGCGGCCCTGACCATAGCGAGATCGGGATATATATTTTAATCGGGTTCCTGTTACAGATTTTCCTGGAACAGTTTTCGGAAGGTGTGGAACACGGACATATTCATAAGCACAATGAAAACCAGGCGTTCCCTTATGGCATCATGATCAGTTTGTGCCTGCATGCATTTTTAGAAGGCATGCCTTTGGCAAAAGACCAGCACAATGCCCTGATCTATGGCATTGCCCTGCACCATATACCTGCCGCTTTTGCACTGGCGAGCATTCTTTTGCAGAGCAGGTTTACCAGAAAGAGTATCGTGTTTTACATCAGCTTATTTGCCATTATGGCACCCCTCGGCTTTTATGTAAGCTACGGCATCAGCAATGGAAGCATTGGTGGCGTAGAGGCCTATTTTAACAAGATCATGGGCATTGTGATCGGGATATTCTTACACATCTCTACCACCATCCTGTTTGAGTCGAGTGTTGACCATAAGGTAAGCAGGCGTAAAATGATTGCCGTGTTGTGTGGTGTGGCCATTGCCCTTATAGGTTTTTATACCTCAGGTGGGCATAGTCATGCACATTAACCCCTCATTTTATCCAGCAGATCATTCAGCAGCCGGGCTTCCTCTTCTGTTAAGTTAGAGGAGATCAGTACAGACAGGCTTACATCTTTGTCCATTTCTTTGAGCAATGCCAGGCCCTTATCACTGATCAGAATATCTACTGCCCTTTTATCTTCTGCATTGGAGGCCTTCAGCACCAACCCTTTCTGCACCAGCCGGTCTATGATCCGAGATGCATCACACATCTTATCCAGCATTCTTGTTTTCAGAAAATTCACTGTACAGGCGTTGGGGTATTGCCCCCGTAAAATCCTGAGTATATTAAACTGTTGTGTAGTTACTTCAAAGGGCAGTATGGTCTGCTTTAATTTTTCATTGCACCAGTTTCCTGTATGAAAAACATTCACGATCGCCTGGTGATGTATACTTTCAAATCGCGTAGTCAGCGTTTCTTTCTGCAACTGCATCTTTATTCCTTTATTTATCTTCCCCGGGCTTTTCTTTTAGTTTGGTTTTGCCAAAACCCCAGGGGCAGTGTTTACATTTATTTTTACAGCAATACCCACGTCTAAGGTGGTATCCGGCGGTAAACACCATTAAACCTTTTTCGTTAAAATAGTAGTCTACCCCTTCTTTCATCAGTTAAGCAATTTAACGACCAAACTTCTTTCAAAATGACTTTTGAGTTGAATTCCACTTCCATGATTGGTCCATATCTGCGTAGGTTTTACCTTTTCTACCGTAAAAAGAATGTCGTTCCAATCGGCATGATCAGATATATACAACTGGATTTCATGATTGTTTTGCAGGTGTTTCCAGCCGGTAGCAAATACCCTGATCACATTAATGGCCTTAAAATAGCTTCTAAACACCATTGGGGGCACCATATAAACCATATTGGCTACATTGTTTTTCATCACCTTGCGGTCGTAAGCCTCGTACCGCCCAAGGTTTATCCCCATCTGTTCGTATATTTTAATAAAAGGCAACATACTGTGGTGTACCAATATCCTTTTTTCTATACAATGGTCATTCATTAAACTAATCAGTCGCTGGCACTTACCTAATGAATAAGCACCCAGCATAATGTTGTTCTGCGTAGCATTTAATTTCAGGATCTCCTCTTCTGCCACCGGATGTTGTGTACCAGGGTCCGCAAAAGTAGTTTCTGTAATCAGCACGTCGGCAGTTACAAATTCAATGGGTTCACAGGTTTTATCCGGTTGTAGCTTATAATCTCCGGTATAAAGGTATTTTACCCCCTTATACTCCATTAAAACCTGTGCTGAGCCCAATATATGCCCTGCCGGAATAAAACTGATACGCACTCCGTTCAGGTCAAAGGCTGTAGCATAGGGTTTAATATAAAATTCAGCCCCTGCGAACTTTTTGTACCGGTGCTTCATAAACAGGGCCGTTGCTTCGGTACAATATACATTGAGGTTACCGCCAATCGCATGATCACCATGTGCATGAGAGATTACTGCATGTTTCACTATTTCCTTTGGATCCAGGTAAAAGTCGCCATACTTACAAAACAAACCTGTTTTGGTAACCACTATAAAATCATCTAATATCATTCAGGTTTATTTAGAAACAGCTGGTGTAATCGAAGCACCTGGATAATCAATGAGGCTGTTTCGTTGTTATAAATAAGATGGTCAGCAAGTTTCATCTTTTCTTCATCGGGCAATTGTTTATCCATCCTGGCCTTAACCTGAGCTGCACTTACTCCATCACGTTCCATGACCCACTGTAGCCTGGCCGCTTCCGGTGCCAGCACCAGAATATTCTGGTCACACATTTTGTACGATCCGCTTTCAAACAATAAAGCAGCTTCTTTGAGTACATAAGGAACATGGGCAGGCACCTGTTTTACCCATACCTCAAAAGCCCGGAACACAGCGGGGTGCACCAAGGCATTTAATCTGGCCAGTTCGTCAGCGTTGTTAAAGACTATTGCAGCAATGTGTTTGTTGTTTAATGTGCCGTCTGCAGCATAACTTTCTGTACCAAAAGTATGCCTTACACCGCTCATCAACAGCTCATCCGTTACCATCAGCTGTTTGGCTACGGTATCAGCATAAAAAACAGGGATACCCATAGTCTCAAATACCTTACAGATGGTTGTTTTGCCACTGCCTATTCCCCCTGTGATCCCAATCTTTAACATTACTTTTCAATAATAAAATCAACTTTACCCGGTGCCACCTGTATCAGCCGGCAATAATCCGGAAAGCGTATAATCTTTACTCTTAGCCTGCTGTGGTTTAAATTTTTCCATTCATCCATATCAACTATAGCCTCTATAAAATCTTCATTTACCTGGCTATATTTAGATAAAGCGACCATAAAGGTTACCTTCACTTTTTTTGGATATAGTTTTATGCTGTAATAGGCATTGTTGTTGATGATCTTCAGCGGAACTTCCAGAATTTTTTCTGTAAACTCATCAACCGGTACTTTTACCTCGACACTTGCCGGAAAAATACTTACATTTTTCAACTTGCTTTGTGTCATTCCCACAACTTTTTTAGTGGTATACTGTACGTCATCGAGGTTAAGAGAATCCGTTTTCCATTCTTTAATCCTGGCCAGCTCTTGTTCCGGTCCGGATATGGTTACATAATCTGGTGTAAGCTCAATGGGGCTAGAAATGCCATATTGTTTTACAAAACTAAATTTAGCATTCAGCTTAACCGGTACCCTTTTTACTGTTTTTTCAGAGAAATCAAAATACAGGGTATCCGGCTTTACAGAGATGATCTTCTGTGAAGTTTCCAGCTGCCTGTTCACATTGTACAATTGCTCTGAAAACAGGATAAAATTGCTGTTGTTCAGCTTTTCCAGACTGATGGATATGGATTGCGGGTTAACCCTTAAGCGTGCAAAAAGCAATTGCCAGCCGGTACCCTCTACCTGTAAATCTACTGTATCTGACTGTAAAGGATGAAAAGCTTTTTTCTGGGGAATACTGGCATACTTTAAAACCGTTTTGGCAGTATAAACATATTTATTGTTCAATGCCATAAACAACCATGCTGCAATTGCGATCAGCAAACAGGTGATCAAAACAAGGAAGCGTTTCCGCTCTATTTTTGTGAGTTTGATAAATGGCATATCGTAAATATACTCAAATACAAAAGCCACACCAAACAAGGGTGCGGCTTTTGTATTTATAGCTTAAAAACTATGCTTTGGTTGTTTCTTCAGTTTTAGGTGCAACGGCTTTAGTTGCATCTAAGGATACTGCTGTTTTATCAAAACGGATTTTGGTGCCACCTTCTACTTCAATTAGAAAAGTAGTTTCGTTCATATCGGCTATACGGCCGTGAATACCTGCAGTGGTCACAATTTTATCTCCCTTTTTTAAGGCTTCAACCATTTTTTTCAGGTCTTTTGCTTTTTTAACCTGTGGCCTGATCATGAAGAAATAAAATACAACCATGATTAAAACCATAGGCACTAAGGTGCTTAACATTCCGTTTCCCTGAGCCTGCAAAATTATTGTTGATATCATATTGTTAATGTATAAATGTTTATTAATTCGATTGTTCTTTAATTTCTCCTGTCAGGTGTAAGCTGGCAATATTTGGATGGGCATTTGAAGTAACTGTAATTACTTTATCTTGCATACCCGATTTTCCATTGCTGTCAAACACAACTTTGATCTCGCCTTCTGCACCAGGTTTAATCGGTTCCTTTGGCACCTCGGGTACAGTGCAACCGCAGGTAGCCGTGGCATTTAAAATGATCAGGGGACTTTTACCTACATTTTTAAATTTGTAGCTGTAATACACCTTTTCACCCTGACTGATCTTCCCGAAATCATAATTTCCATTCTCAAAGCTCATTACTGCTGCGTCGGCAGCTGCAGGTACAGCGGCATCAGGAGCGCCTGCTACAGTTTCAGTAGCATGACCAGCTTCGGTAGTTTTTTTTGCTGTGTTTTGGCAGGAAGCAAATGATAAAGCAGCCAGTGCCAGTACAAAAATCTGTTTCATAATTTATTCTTCTATTAGTCCGCGACCAATTTTATGTATGCTGTTTGTTCTTTTCAGATCGCCTAAAATTTTGTCCAAGATACCGTTAATAAATGAATTACTTTTCGGAGTACTGTAATCTTTTGAGAGATCAAGGTACTCGTTAATAGTTACTTTAACAGGTATGGAAGGGAAATTCATCAATTCACATATGGCCATTTTCATCAGGATGGTATCCATTAAAGCAATACGCTCCGACTCCCAGTTCTTGGTTCTTTCGGCAATCAGGCCCTGGTATTCCTTATCACTTTTTAAGGTGTGCACAAACAGGTCTTCTACAAATTTGCTGTCTTCTGCCCAGTCCTGGCTTATCGGCGTCAGTTTATTTTTAAAAGGATCTTCAGAAGTAAAATTTTTGATGGTTTTGGCCACCATTCCCTGCATTACTTCCTTGTCTACCGACCAGTTGATGAACCTGTCCTCGAAAGCCTGTATAATATTATGGCTTTTTAGGATGACCTTTCTGAAGATGAATTTGATGATCGTTTTTGATTCTTCCAGATCGTTGTTCTCATCGGCCAGATAGGTGGCATACTCTGGAGTGACCTTTAAAGTATTAAAAATAGCCTTTACGAATTCCGGATCGGCCATCCAGTTGATCTTATATTTATGTACCGCAGCACTAAAATCCGGATTCTTTTTCAATGTAACTGCAAACTTATTGTTCAGCAGCTTTAAATTAGGGTTCAGGTCTTCTGCTGTAGGCAAATGTTTATTGGCGCGCTCTGTAGCGTCAATCCCTGTATATTCTGTAACCTCAACCAATAGCGAAAGCATCCATATATACATTTCGTATACATTATCAATACTTTGCATTAACGCTTTCTTTGAGGAAGCCAGATCCTTTTTGTCTGTCATGTGCCAAGCAAAAATATTTTGCAGAGCTTTAATTCTTAAGTGCCTTCTGTTTAACATGAATGTAAGAACGAGTGGTAAATTACCTGTTTATTAAAATGATGATTTTATTTTTTTGATATCTATTATTCTTTTTTCAGCAATGCGGTTAGCGGCCCATATTGTTGGGATATTATCTGTTTTGGACATTTTTATGACATCTCTTGTGGCGTTATAAATATTCTCTGTAAGTTGCATGGTCCGCTTTTTACCAAAGCCGGTAAGTTCAGAATAACAACTGATCAGTCCGCCTGCATTGATCAGGTAATCCGGAGCAAACAAAATACCTTTCTCCAGCAACAGCTGTCCGTGTTTATTTTCATCTGCCAGCTGGTTATTTGCAGAACCCGCAATAATCGCAAATTTCATTTTATTGATGGTCTTATCGTTCACTGTAGCTCCCAGTGCACATGGTGCATAAATATCTGCGTCCAGGCCAAAAATTTTGTCTGCACCAATCGGCTTTGCCTTATAGGTACGTGCCACATGCTGCAAACGCTCTTCATTGATGTCGCTGATATACACTTCCACATTTTCTGCCCTCAACAAAGCAACCAGATGCTCGCCCACATTTCCTATTCCCTGTACCACTACAGAACGTCCGGCCAGCATATCGGTTCCAAAAACTTCTTTTACACAGGCCTTGATACCCAGGAACACCCCTTTTGCTGTTGTTGGTGCGGGATTGCCTGCACCACCCAACGATTCCGGCACCCCCGTAACATGACTGGTTTCCATGCGGATGTATTCCATATCCTTGGTAGTGGTACCTACATCTTCTGCAGTAATAAATTCGCCGTTCAGGTTTTTGATGAACCTGCCATAACTACGCATCATTGCTTCAGATTTTCCTTTCCTGGAATCGCCGATAATAACGGCCTTGCCACCACCTAAATTAAGGCCGGTAATGGCTGCTTTATAAGTCATGGCACTCGATAGTCTGAGTACATCTTCCAGTGCTTCTGATTCGGTAGTATAGCTCCACATGCGGGTTCCGCCTAATGCAGGGCCTAAAGTTGTATCGTGAATGGCAATAATTGCCTTTAATCCGGTGTCGGGATCATTACAATAAACTACTTTCTTGTGCCCCGACGCACTTAATTGATCTAAAACTGAATTCACAATAGAACTATTACCAGACATATAATTTTGTTTATCAGATATCCCGCAAAACTAGCATAAAAAAACATTATTTACATTGTTTTAACTAAAGAGTTTAAAAAAAACACCTTCATTTTCGATAACTTTACCCCCTGATGAAACACCTGCGTTTTTTAAACAAATACTTCTACAAATATAAATGGTGGATTATCCCCGGGATTTTCTTTGTGGTCATCTCCAATTTTTTTGGTGTGATCCCTGCCCAGGTAATTGGCCATGCCTTTAACCTGATCACCGAGAACATACAGATCTACAGGTTATTCAACGGCTTTGAACGTGCGACAGTTATTTACGATATCTTTAGTTACAGCCTGTTTTATTTTGGCATGCTGGTGTTGATATTGTACCTGCTCAGGGGACTTTTCCTGTTCTTTATGCGGCAAACCATCATCCTGATGTCGCGGCATATCGAATTTGATATGAAGAATGAGATTTATGCACATTACCAGAAATTAAGCCTGGGCTTTTACCGGCGCAACAATACAGGCGACCTGATGAACCGCGCCACAGAAGATGTAAACCGCGTACGCATGTACGTAGGTCCGGCCATCATGTATACCATTAATACAGCCGTACTGTTCATCCTGGTTATTTACGCCATGTTTTCGGTAAACGTTACCCTGGCCTTATGGTGCTTGCTGCCCTTACCGGTACTGGTCCTGATCATTTATTTCGTAAATACCCTCATCAATCAAAAGAGTGAACAGATCCAGGAACAGCTATCTAAACTGTCCAGTTTTGTACAGGAAAGGTTCTCGGGCATTAGGGTCATCAAATCTTATGTAAGAGAAGATTATACAAAAGAAATATTTGCTGCCGAGAGCCAGGGCTATAAAGATAATGCCATGGGCCTGGTTAAAGTACAGGCACTTTTTTACCCTACCATGCTTTTGCTGGTTGGCTTAAGTACCATCCTTACCGTTTATATTGGGGGTATACAGGTTATAGATGGCGCCATTACACCGGGCAACATTGCCGAATTCATAGTTTATGTAAACCAGCTTACCTTCCCTGTTACTATGCTGGGCTGGGTTACTACATTAATTCAGCGCGCCTCGGCCTCTCAGAAACGCATCAATGAATTTTTACAGTTAAAACCGGATATTACTTCTAAAAACACAGAAAGCGCCCGGCTAAAAGGGAATATCAAATTTGAACATGTTAATTTCACTTATCCGGATACGGGGATCCAGGCCTTAAGGGATGTTAGTTTCGAGATCGGACAGGGTCAGTTTATTGCCATAATCGGACGCACCGGTTCCGGGAAGTCTACCCTTGCCAATCTAATCATGCGCATGTACGATATCGACAGCGGGAACATTACAGTAGACGGAAATCCGCTAAAAGGCCTTAATTTAAACAATTACCGCAACCAGATTGGTTTTGTACCTCAGGAAGTTTTCCTTTTCTCCGATACCATTAAAAATAACATCGCTTTTGGTTTGGACCAGGTAACCGATGAGGAGGTAAGCACTGCAGCAAAAAATGCAGCGGTGTACCATAACATTGTCGACTTTGAGCATAAATTTGAAACCATGCTGGGTGAAAGGGGCATAACGCTTTCGGGCGGACAAAAGCAACGCGTTTCTATTGCAAGGGCATTGATCAAAGAACCTGCCCTGCTCGTATTTGACGATTGCCTTTCGGCTGTCGATACCCGCACAGAAGAAGAAATTCTAAGAAATCTGAGCAAAATAATGAAAGATAAAACAAGCATTTTGATTGCACACCGAATTTCTACGATAAAAAATGCGGATAAAATCATTGTGCTTGATCAGGGAAAAATCATTGAACAGGGCAACCATGAGCAATTATTACAGCAAAACGGGGCTTATGCCGAAATGTATCAGAACCAATTGCTTGAAGAAGAAAATCAATCCTTGTAATTTCTATTTTGAACTTTAGTAATTATTACTTTATATTTACCCGAACCAAAACCAAGATCAATACCAACCATGGGAGAATTTGACAACAAAGAGAGAGAAGAGGTTTTTTCAAAAAAAGTAAGGGCAGGTAAAAGAACTTATTTTTTCGACGTAAAAGCAACCAGATCAGGAGATTACTACCTAACCTTAACTGAAAGCAAGAAAAGGCTGGAAGATGGTGTTTTTGTAAAACACAAGATCTTTTTATACAAAGAAGATTTTGAGAAGTTTACAGAAGGGCTAAACGAAACGGTTGACTACATTAAGAACCATCAGGATGTGGTAGAAAAACGCTACGAATATTCTGAGAACCACGAAGGAGTAGCAAGAGTAAAAGACGATGACTTTTCCTTCTAAAAAATATAAGCATAAAAAAAGCCTCTGATCAAGAGGCTTTTTTTATGTCTGCTACTTACGGTCTGCGACTACATAAAGCTTCCATCGCCCCTGCGCATAATCTGTCTGCCTCCGCGGCCCTGTGCACCCGTCCATTTTTGTAAACGCATACTTAAACGCAGCATAAAGTACCGGCTCAGTGCATTGGATTTGGTATCGGTATATCCTCCATCCTCGCTGTTGTCACGACTTACAAAATTGTTCTGGTTCAGGATATCGAAGGCCTGAAAGGTGACCCGGCCCCTGCGGTTAAAAAATTCTTTTTCTATATAGGCGTTTACCACAAAAGGATTGCTGGTCACATTGGCATCAATTCCGCTGACATAGTTTTTACTGGCACTATAGCCAAAAAGCCAGCTGTTCAGGAAGTACATCCTTCCGTCCAGGTTAAGCGCCAGTGTATTTGTTTTGGTATCCCTGAAACCAGGTAGGGTATTGGTCGATTTCGTGTAGTTATATGATACGTTGGGATTGATCTCGAACCAGTCGTTCGGATTGATCCTTGGTCCGAAACGTTCAATAAAAGTCATTACTGTATTTATGTTTTTTTGCGAGGCACTCATAGAAATACGATGATCGTAGCTGGCTGATCCACTGAGCGACAGATTGTACCTGCGGTCGTTCAGTTGTTTGCTGATGGAATAATTTCCATTTACCTTATACGCTCCACTGGTATTTAAAAAACGGGTTTCCGTAATGTAAATGGTATCTTTTTTACTCGTAGCCTGATTTGTCAGTATCTGATCAATGATCTGTACATTATTTCTGATGACCGAATTATCTGTTAAGGATCCGTTGACATTCAAAGAATAGTTCAATTTAGAATTGGCGATGTAATTGTCATAACCCGCCCTAACCGTATGCTGGAAAGAGGCCACTAAATTTGGGTTACCCACAATAGGATTTTGTGGATTGGTTACATCCCTAACCGGCTGGATCTGGTCAAAGGTAGGCTCTATTGCATTTCCATAATAATTGATCGACATTTTATGTTGTCTGGACCATAGATATTCAAAACGGGCAATGGGCACCATATTAAAACTGCTTCTGTTGGTGGTGGTACCCAGACTTACCTTTGTACCGGAAAGCAGGGATGGTATTGCCGTTATACCCAAAGAGAAACGTACTTTAGACATATTGCTTAAGCCATAACGGTAGTTCAAAGCAATACGGCCCTGCGTAAAGGAATAATCATAAATATTACTCAGAGAATCTATGACTCCAGATGGATTTCCATTGATGATGTTCTGCGTAGTTGCGGTATTGTCGTACCCATTGTAATTGACCTGGGCATTTAATTCCAGCTGGGTATTGGCAGTTAAGGGTTCTGCAAAAGTAAAGCTTCCCCGGTAATTGCTCTGCAGGTTTTTCCTGGCTACAATCCTGTTTACAGCCGAGTCCCTTGTTTCTGTTTCAGCCTCATTTAAAAAGTAAATGATTTTGGTATCCTGTTCCTGCTCCTGGTCCAGATTATTGCTGTTTGCATCTACCTGTAAAGAAAGGTTCCTTCTGGGTTTTTTAAAAATATGCTGATAAAAAACAGAAGCACCCAGCTGGGGTCTTGTATTTTTGCTGATATTGGTTCCTTGCCTGTTCTGGTGATAAAACCCGGTTTGTTTGATATCGGAAAATCTCGTGTTGTTTGCCGAACTATACCGCAATGTAGGGACCGCACGTAGAAAATTGTTACTATCGAGGTTTATTTCTATTTCGGCCCTGAAATTATGGCTCTTGTTCAGGTTTTCTCCATTGCTTAGGCTATTTGCAAAAGTATAATAGGTAGTATCTTTCATGATGGGAACACCATTTTCGATCACCTGGATCCGCTGCCGCGTTGGACTAACCGAATAACTGTCGTTTAAAGATTTGACATTTGAACTCGTGTAGTCATAATTCAGGTTGAGTTCTATTTTTTTCCCTATTTTATCACGGATACTGAATGAGCCCCGGCCTGAGGTGGTGGTACCACCACTACCACTGCCACCACTATTCTGAGTATTCTGGCCACCCTGACCACCACGGCCGCCGCCACCTCCACCGCCACCACCGCTATTATTGCTGTTGTCTCCGCTGCTGGCTACACCGTTTACGGTATTGCTGAAGCGTCCGTTTACCCCTATGGTCTGGTTTCCGTTTATCCGTGTACCAAATATTCCGGCTTCATATCGATCGTTATTACCAGCCCCGACGAAAATATTGGCCATATTACCCACAGATTTATCGGTTCGGGTAGTAATGTTCAGTACTTTTTCAGGATCACCATCTTTAATTCCGGTACGGGCGGCCTGATCACCATAGTCGTCCACAATCTGGATCTTGTCCACAATTTCCGCCGGAAGGTTTTTAATTGCGGTTGCAATGTCGCCCCCCTGATATTCTTTACCGTTTAATTTTGCTTTTGTTACATTCTGGCCCTGATGCACCAATGAGCCATCATTGCCGACTTCCATGCCCTCCATTTTTTTGAGCAGCTCATCTACCGTCGAGTTGGCCCTTACAATATAATCGCTGGCCTTGTACTCTACTGTATCCGTTTTATAGGTAATGGATGGTGTACCACTGATTACCACTTCATTTAGAGTATTTTTTTGCTCTTTAAGTAAAATGGGATCCATTACGATACGGGGTATGGCATCATTTTGCTTGTACCGCATTGGGGCAGAAGGCCTGTAACCAATACTTTGTACTAAAATGGTATAGGTGGCCGATTTTACATTTTTGAATACAAATATACCGTCCGAATTGGTACTGGTTTTTAAAGTATCCTTAATTGAGGTTAAACTCACTGTTGCGCCAATTACCCCCAGATCTGTGCTGTCTTTTACAATCCCGCTGATTTCTCTTACCGGCAAAGGTGGTGGGGTATTTTGTGTAGGCTGGTTTTGTGCAAAAAGCTTAACAGTGCTGAACAGCAGGAAAAAGAATAGGATGCTTATCCGGATCATTAAATTGAAACAGCGGATGTGAGGAGGGCTGGTGTACAGCTGTGCAGCATTAACCTGGTTAGAATATTTCATTCGTGTGTTGGTGTGTATAATATAGTTTAAATGTGTTCGGAAAATGCCTGTCCTTATTGCAGGGTAGGAATAACTGGAATTGAAAGAAATATTAATTTTTGACCAGAGTGTATTTACCCCAGAAATCTGTTGGGCTCATCATGTCCTGAAAATCGATACCGCCACGCATGCCACCGCCGCCACCGCTACTGATCCGCATACCTCCACCGCCGCCGCCACCAAAGTTTCCACGGTTACCACCACCAAATCCACCATCCAGGCCGGGTAACTGCAGGCCGTTAACTTTAATGTTGTAAGCAAATTCTTTTGGCGAATCGACAGAAATGCCTAAAGCTTCCAGAGGGATCCCTATTTCATAAAAAAAAGAATTGTCTTTTTCTATGCTGGCAAAGGCTTTGATGCCAAATTCATTGTAAATGGAAATGAGGGTATCAGTTGTATTTTTAAAACCTTTGATCTTGATTTCTTTTGCCTGTGCCAGTTGTGTTTTCTGCATAGCAGCCATTATAGAATCCCTTTGTTTGGTATTGGGTTGACCGCCACCGCCACCCATGGCCATGCCCATCGCTCTGAACTGTCCCCTGTTGCCACCTTGTCCGCCTCTGCTGGCCCTTTGAATAATAGGATAGGTAAGCATGATGCTTTCTTTTTCTTTTTTCTTTCCGTCAGGGTTTATAGAGAGCGTAATCCCTCCTGCCAGTATTTTCATATTATTAGGTACATCGGCAGATTTAATTACCAGATAAAGGTTCTTGTCATCATTGCTCATGATGTAAGCAATATTGGTACGCTTGTTTACAGAAAAATTGGCATCCTGCCATTCAAAATTTTTACCATCAATTTTAACAGCATGCGGAGCCTTCACACTAACCTCCTGAAGTTCAGTGACTTTTTGTGCATTTACTGCTATACTAAGACCTGTAAGCAGGAAAATATTAAATAGTGTTTTTATATATCCTTGTTTCATATTTGGTGTTCTACTAGGTTGTAACTTTAATTTAGACGTTATAAAATGTTTTTGGTTTAATCCTTATCCTATATTAAATCACATCATTGTTTCCTTAACATAAAAAGACTGCGAATTAAGCACAAAAACAATTCATTTAACTCTTTTTAACTTAATTTGTTACATAAGAACCCAAATACCCGGGTTATTTATTTGTGGTCAGATCAGATCAATCCTTATCCAGTCCATTCCTGCAGCCTTAGCGGCTTCCACTCCGGGAACGCCATCTTCAAAGACCATACATTTTGATGGTTCCACATCCAACAATTCAGCTGCTTTTAAAAAGGGATCAGGAAAGGGCTTGCCTTTGACGGTGTCCCCTGCACAGATCAAAACTTCTACAAGATCAGCAATACCCAGCACCTCCAGGGTTTGTGCAATAGCCTCCCTGTCGCCACCCGAAACTACACCAATACGCACCTTACCTGCATTGGCCTTAAGGTGTTGCACTACAAAATCTATGGGTACAATCTTTTGTATATATTTGGCTGCATACAGCTCGGCTTTTCTTGTCCTAAAAGCAGTCGGATCTATATTGCTTTTATAACGGTTATTCATTTCTACTACCACATCAGCTACCGGCCATCCGGCCAGTTCATTGATCATGGCCGGATCAATACTTAGTCCATATTCATGGGCTGTGGCTAAGTAAGTGGCCGTATGTGCGGGCATGTTATCGGCAAGGGTACCATCACAATCGTATAAAAAAGCCTGGTAATCACCTGCTGAAAGCTGGTTGAGTTTTAAAAATCTGGATTGCTCCATATAAGGTAAAAATTAATTGATTAATGACTGGCAGGCACTTCCTGCCTTTTCTGGAAGATATAAATGAGGTAAACCAGTGCCGGCAGGATAAATATACTGCCAATGAGCAGGGCATAACCTAAGGAAGCTATGGTTCTGGCCTGACCCTGGTGGGTCAGCAAGGAAAGGTTTTCACCGTTTTTCAGTAAAACAATATCTGGGAAGTGGGTATAAGTTGCCGCAAATAAAATCATGGTAACCTGAAAACCGGCCAGCAGCCGCAATAAAATTGGCTTGTCTTTTTTAAGTGCATAAAACATGACCAGCAATGAAATACTGGCTGCAATGATTGCAATTAAGCCAGGTGTATCCCCAAAGATCCATGAAGCAAGTGGAATTCCTTCCGAATAAGCGGCTATAAACACCAAAGCACCGCAAAACATAACGATAAAAATGGTTCTGCGGGCTTTCCCCACAAAATGCTCCCTATCGCCATCATTATCTGTTTGTCCGATGATAAAAATGGTAGCCAGGAAACCGCAAATGCTTACTGTAAAAATACCTACGGCTACAGAGAACCAGTTGAGCCAGCTGAATATATATGCCGACAGGAAATTATTTGCCGAAGGGTCTATTTGTCCGGATACTGAACTGGCAGCAATAATACCCAGAAAAAATGGAGTAATTAAGCTGGAATACACAAATATAGGCGTATATATTTTTTGCATGTCATCTTTTACGGCATCGTAGTTTCTGAATACAAAGGCAGTGCCCCTGGCAATAATGCCCAACAGCATGCAAACCAGCGGAATGTGCAGGTAAACAGAAATGGTGGTGTATATTTTAGGAAAACCGACAAACAGGATCACTATGGCTATGATGAGCCACATGTGGTTGGCCTCCCATATTGGGCCTATGGCCTTGTACATGGTTTTCCGGGTCTTGGCTTTATTGGTTTTTGCCGTCATCAGCTCTATAATGCCAGCACCAAAATCAGCCCCACCAAGCAGGATATATAACAAAATGGCCGTCCACAGGAAAACAATAACTACATATATCATAAAGCTAATTTTTAGATTGAACTGATTCGGAATCGTATAAGCTGTCTACCATAGTAATCTGACGGTACAGCAATAAACTTACAATGATAGCCAGAGAGATATAAACTGCCGTAAATAAGTAGAAAGAATACACAATGCCCGGCATAGGCGTTACCGCATCAGCAGTACGCATTACCCCCCTGATGATCCAGGGCTGGCGTCCCACTTCTGTTACCGTCCATCCGGCTTCTAAAGCAATAAAACCCAAAGGTGTTGCTGCAACAAAGAGTTTTAACAGCCATTTACTATCCAGCCATTGTTTTTTCTTCCACAAAGCGATGAAATACAAAATGGCAATCCCTACCATGGCCATGCCCAGACCTACCATGACCTGGAAAGCATAATGGGTAACTGCTACAGGTGGCTGATCTTCTTTCGGCACCGCGTCCAGCCCTTTCACTTCCCCGTTAAAATCGCCCGTGGCCATAAAGCTAAGCAGGCCAGGGATCTTCAGGGCATAATCTACTTTTTTATTCGCTGTATCGGGAATCCCGCCTATAATGAGCGGGGCAAACTTTTCGGTATGAAAATGGGCTTCCATAGCGGCCAGTTTTTCTGGCTGTCTTTTGGCAACATCTTTTGCAGAAATATCGCCGCTTAAAGGTTGTAAACAGGCCGCTACAGTTCCAAACACAGCAGCAATTTTAAAGGCCTTACTGTGAAAAGCCACATTTTTTCCTTTAAGGATCATGAGGGCATGCACACCGGCAACGGCAAAACCAGTTGAAACAAAGGCAGCCACACACATATGCAGCGATTGTGAAAACCAGGCTTCATTGAACATGGCTTTTATAGGGTCAATATTTAAATACTGTCCGTTAATGTAATCAAAACCGGCCGGGCTATTCATCCAGGCATTGGCAGCAACCACCAGAATCCCCGAGAGCAAGCCGCTTACCCCTACCACTACACCCGTAGCCCAATGGAACCAAGGATTGAGCTTGTTCCAGCCATACAAGTAAAATCCCAGGGCTATCGCTTCTATAAAAAATGCCGTCCCCTCTAAAGAAAACGGCATTCCAAATATGGGTCCGGCATGCTCCATAAATTTGGGCCAGAGCAAACCGAGTTCGAACGAAAGTACGGTGCCCGATACCGCTCCTGTAGCAAAGAAAATTGCAACCCCCTTACTCCAGGCTTTTGTTACATCGCGGTAAACCACCTTTTTGGTTTTGAGCCAGTAAAAGTGCGCTACCGACATAAAGAAAGGCATAACCATGCCAATGCAGGCAAAAACTATGTGAAAACCAAGGGAGAAGGCCATTTGCAGGCGGGCAGCTAAAAAATCGTCCATAATGTACTTTTAGTAAACCTTATGTGCTAAAAAGAAATCGTTTACAAAAGTACGGCTTATCTGTTATCAAAGGGCCTTTTTCCCAAATTATTATTCATAATTTTCAGCTACTCACCAATTGTCATTTTCAGTAGTATTGAAACTGAACATCCGGGTAAGCACCTCATCCATTACTTTAGCTTCGTTTCTTAAAAAAGATGGTTTCAATTCATACTGGTTGTTTTTAAAGGCAAATTCAGCATAGCTGATCTTTGCATTGTTTTTTTCGTAATAGTTCATGATCATGATCTTTTTAACGGTAACCCTGTAATGCCCCTCTTTAAAATCCACCAGTGCAAAGGCAGAGAAAAGCGTACTTCTGGTATAAGGCGTCAGGATATTTGAAAATTCTGCGCCCTTGGCATCAAAAGCCGAAAGAAAGCCCCGCAATTCAGCCGGTGCTGTTTCAACCTGCTTAAAGATGCCGGCACGCCTAAAATAGTGCTCAATACTTTCCTTGCTGGCCCCAGTATCAAATACCTTTTGCCAGATCAGTTCGTAGTTTACAATCTTGAATCCGCCTGACTCATCCAGGGCCTTTCCTGATGCAGGTACAAAACGTTCCTTATTTTCTGGCACCGGCGCAGGATAAACATCGTCTTTTTTCTCTTTCTGCCCAAAGGCCGAGAGCACTGTGCCAAAAGCCAGCGCTGCTAATAAAACTGTTGTTTTCATTTGTGTAAATGTTTGTGTGTAATCAAATATATCATGTTTAAGCCTAAATTTTTAAGTATATATTAAAATGTTGCATAAAATCATAAAAATATTTTATTTCACACAAAGAAATGCATAACTGCTAAATATGATAATTTATTTTATTATTATGATAATTATATATAGATTTACGGATAACTAACTGATTGTTTATTTATAAACCAACCTAACATGTGTAGTCTCAAAAACCACCTGTATCTTTTTATGCTTTTTACCTTATTGTTCACGCTTTCCTGTAAAAAACATAAGCCTCTGGCAAAAAGCCCCACTCCGGAAGAAAAACAGCCTGATCAGGTACTTATACCTGTAAAACTGGAAGCCAGCAGCCTGGTAATCACATTAAAATATAAGGAAAATACAGCGCAGCTTATTGCAATAGAAAGCAATGATGGACATAAAATAGCCATATCTTACAACAATAAGCTCCAGCTTTCTGTACTGGAAAAATACAGGAATAACCAATTGTATTATGCGGCCTATTATGAAACCAATGCACAAAAGCTGGTTCTGCGGACCAACCAGTTTGAACATGACCCTATATTTAACAGCTTTACACCTATAGGTTTCTATACGCTGGATTATAATGGTCAGCAGCAAATAACCGGGGTTAAATATTACGGTAACAGCAGCACAGACCAGCTGCTACGGTCATATAGTTTGGCATACAGCTCTTCACAAAACCTATCAGCAAATACTGTAGCCATTTACCCCAACCAGACCAACCAATTGAATTACAGCTTCGACAACAAAAAAGGCATTGCCAGTCATATAGCTGAAAGCTGGTTATTTGCTTTTGAAGCGGAATATTGGTTTCTGCTTTCTTCCGTCAACAACATTTTAAGCTATTCAAACCAGAAAACACCGGCCGAAAATACCGGCTTCAGCTATGAATACAATACTGACGGCTATCCTTCAAAAATGACCATTACAGGAAACAAAAGCACACAGGTATTTAAAATAACGTATAAAACATTACAACAGTAATTATTTTAATAGTTTTTGAGCCCTGAACAGGTTATCCGTAGCTTGGAGAAGTTTGGCTTTCAGTTGAGGGTGGTAATCCGGGTGTGTATTAAAAAAATGGCTGACTATCCTGGCGGCTTCTGGACTTTGATAATAGCTAAAAGTAGCTGTCAGCCAATTTTGAGGAAAAAAGATGTCACCGGTTGTCTGGATCTCCTCCAGCATTTGCAGACTTTTATCCAGATATTTTACAGACCCGGATTGCCTTAAAGGATGATGCAGGTAATATAATGCCGCAGTAACGTTAGCTTCTTTTTCTCTGTTTGCTTTTAATTCCAAGCTCTTAAAAAACCGGTCACGTTCAGTTACATCAGCAGAAAGTGCAGGCATGATAAACTCAAATCTTTTCTTTCTGTCGGCATTACTTATACGCAGCAATTGCGTTTTTAATACAGCAGCGTCTGCACCAGCTCTTAAAGCCAGCGAAAAAGCCAATGAAGTATAATCATCTTCCGATAGCTTTACTCCGGCGGGGGCCTTTTGAACTTTCCATATTTCATACAGCCGGCTGGCAGCAGCTTTGCTTAAAAATATATTCTGGTAAGTTTTGAACAAAAGCTTTTTAAGGTTAGGGCCTTGCTGTTCAAGCATGGCCTCCCATATTTTCTTTTCCAATAACTCTGTAAGCTTATTCCTTTCCTGTTCTGAAAGAAATTCCCAGTAAACCGTACCCATATAACCAGTAATCAGATTCAGGTTTAATTCTTCTTTTTCTTTAGTCAGGCCTTCCACAAAAAGGGTCAACAACGCTGCCGGCTTAATATACCTGTCATCCAGCATATTCTCATAAAGGGTAATGTAAGCAGTGGCGCGGTTTACAGGTTTTTCCATGTCATACAGATGATTGAACATATCCATATCCAGGGGCCATAATCCATAACCCTGACCTGATGAGTTGAACAATACAAATAACGGCACATCCAATCCTTCCGCTTCTTTTAATTCAATTTGCGCTGCATTTAAATTAACCGGTATTTTCCTGGTATAACCTTGATAATAAAATGTGAGTTCAAAAAGCTGGGGCCAGATTCTTTGCCTGCCATATTCAGCTACCTGTTTAATCGTAAACCTGCCGATTTTATCTCCTTTTTTCTCAATGGTATAATCTACAACAGGTCTGCCCGGCTCATTTACCCATACCTTATTCCATCCTTCTAAATCCTGATCCGAATATTTATTCAGCATACCAATCAGGTCGGGCCACGAAGCATTGCTGTTGGCAAACTTTTTAAGATACGCCCTTACTCCCTGCCGAAATTTATCTTTTCCCATTAACAGTTCCAGCTGTTGCATCATAATCGGCGCCTTATGGTAAATGATATTACCATACATTGTACCGGCATCCTTCAGGTTATCCAACTGCTGACGAATTGGATTTGAGCCGGCAGTACGGTCTACACCATAAGCCGCCGGAAAATGGTCTATTAAAAATTTCAGGTCAAAAACGGCCTTACCTACATTTCCTTCTGCACTTTTATCTGCCATAAAATTGGCAAACACTTCTTTCATCCAGACATCTGTAAACCAGGTCATGGTTACCAGATCACCAAACCACATATGTGCCGTTTCATGGGCAATCAGGTTGTTTCTTGAATTCAGCTGATCTTTTGTAGCCGTACTGTCTAAGAATAAAGCTGCGGCTTTATATTGTATGGCCCCTACATGCTCCATCCCCCCAAACTGAAAGTCGGGTATGGCTGCAAAATCAAGCTTTTGAAAGGGATAAGGAATCGCTGTCCAGTCTTCCAAATAACTCATGGCATCCTTATGGAGCTTAAAAAGCTCCTTCATACTGTGCGTTATCTTTGCAGTATCTGTTTCACGGTATAAAAACTCTGTTTTTCCCTTACCAATGTTTCCGGATTGCTGTTCAAACTTACCGGCTACAAAAGAAAAGAGATAGGTACTTAAAGTATCAGATGTTACAAATTGACAGGTCTTACGCCCATTTAAAATTATAGCTTCTTTTAAAGGTGCGCTGGAAATGGCTTTCCAGTCGGCCGGCACTTTCAAAGTCAGGTTATAGGTTGCTTTAAGATCAGGCTGATCAAAGCAGGGAAAAACTGTTCTGGCCCGATCAGGTACGAACAAAGTATATAAGTAATCGGCATTACGGTTTAATGCGGCCTCTCCTGACTGGAATTCTATTTTAACCTGATTGCTTCCTTTTTTCAGATACTTTGCAGCAATCAGTAAATGTTCTTTTTCATGCTGTATTGGAATGTTCTGACCGTTTACAATCAGCTTCCTGACTTTTGATGATGCTTCTTTGAAATCCAGCTGTAAAGTCTGGTCGTTGGCACTCAGATGAAAGCTCAGCAGCTCAGTTGCAGCAATATTCCCGGTTCTTTCCTTTGGAATGTCGAATTCGAGGATATAACTGATCTTGTCAAGCACTGTTTTCCTATATAGGGCCAGCTCCTTAGAAACCCCCGTTTCTATTTCCTGCCCTGTGGCAATTTTTGAGGCAGAACACAGGAAGAAAACAAAAATAATCCCTAATAATATATGACGAGGACTGATCATAGCACCAATATATAAGTAATTTCTAATTTATGTGTCAAGTTTACTTTTAAACCAGATCTTTATGTAGAATGCACAATCATAAATGTAATTTAGTGCCAAACAAAACTTATAATTTAAAAACAAACTTATAAACTAATGAAAACAATGTTTAAAACCATGCTGGTGCTGGCAATTGCAGCAGCACTGACTAATGATCTTCAGGCGCAGGGCTTAAAAATGCCCCAACCCAGTACGGCTCAGACCATTACCCAAAACTTTGGTTTAGGTAAGATCACCCTGAACTATTCACGCCCCAATGTTAAAGGCCGCAAGATATTTGGCGCTATGGAACCTTATGGAACGGTATGGCGTACCGGCGCAAATTCTGCTACTGTGATCAGTTTTACAGAACCTGTTAAAATTGAAGGTAAAGAATTGCCTGCCGGAGATTATGGCTTGTTTACCATCCCTGGTAAAGATGAGTGGACAGTGATCTTTAATAAAGGCGCCAAACAATGGGGTGCTTATGAATATAAGGAAGCAGAAGATGTACTGAGGGTAAAAGTTAAAGCCATTAAATTAAAAGATAAAGTAGAAACCTTTACCATGCAGTTTGCAAACGTATTGCCTGCCACTGCGCAATTGCAGCTAATGTGGGAAAATACGGCTGTAAATGTGGAATTAAGTACTGAAATTGATGCCACGGTAATGGCAAGTATAGACGAAGCGATGAAAGGCGAGAAAAAACCTTATTTCCAGGCTGCCCAATATTACTATTCGAATGGCAAGGATTTAAACAAAGCTTTAGAATGGATCAATGCTGCCGAAGCCGCCGATGGCAAAGCACCATGGATTAAATTATGGAAAGGACGCATCCAGCTGAAAATGGGTGATAAAGTTGGTGCAACAAAATCTGCAACTGCTGGATTGCAGCTGGCTACAGAAATGAAAAACCAGGAATATGTGCGCCTGCATACTGAATTGTTGAACGAAGCAAAGAAATAGTGCTTCATATAAAAAAGCCTGATATTGTTCGTTTTTAAAATATCAGGCTTTTTCATATCCCCATACAGGGCTAATAAAGTTTAAACTTTAAAGAAATGTCAAGTCCGTCCCATCACTCTTTCTTAACCTGAAGTGACCGCTCAAAGGATTGATACAGCGTTTCATAGCAGGACTTAAAATCTTTCGCATCTTTATAAGCAGACTCATACATAAAGGGGCCATTATAGTTTACTTTAGCAAGTGCTGTAAATATGGCTACCCAATCGTTTTGCCCTTGCCCACTACATGGGAAAAAATGGTTTTCCGCCCTGCCTGTTCCATCTGCAACATGTAGCGTCTTTACACGTTCACCCATGGCATCTATCAACCGCTCAGGATTTTTAATATGGTTAAGGTCTATAGCCGAATAGATATCCGCAGGCAATCTGTTCATGATCTCTACAGTTTCCTCTACAGTGCGGCATAACGGTCGTTCCCGCCTTGCATCTACCAGTAATTCAGGACCCAGCATATTCTCTATTACCAAAGTGGCATTTATGGCTTTCACTACCTTATTCATTTCGACTGCCGATTTAATCATCTGACTTTTACGCAACTCGCGTTCGTTAAGGCCAAGATACCAGCTTGGATGAAACAGGATGAGTTTGGGTTTAAGGATACTGCAAAAACCAAGTATTTTTTTGTGCAATTCCATCACTTTTTGACGTTCAGCCTCATCCGGCAGCGAAATGTCTATTCGTTTACCAAATAACATATGCACCGACCATATTTCTATCCCCGCATCATCTGCTGCCTTTTTTGCTGCCTTAATTTTTGCGGTTATCTGCTCATCTGTAAACTTAAAATTTCTGGCGGTATCGACATATGGCCCCAAAAAGGTTTCAATACAAGCTATTCCGTTAGCCTTGGCATAAGCCATACTTTCCGGGGTAATTTTATCAATGGGGATAGAATATCCTATACGTAAACGTTTTGGTGCAGATGAACTTTGCTTAACGTTTTGCTGATTCACAACATGCACTGTAACCGTGCTGCTGCGTTTACCCGAAGGTGTAATTACGACCGACTTGATAATTCTTTCCTGACTTGGTGGTACATTTATAATTACAGGCCCCTTATATAAATAATCTGTTTGGTATGGAAAATAACCATTAATCGTATAGTAAATTTTTGCGCCCTTTACCGGGACTTTATAATCCAGCAGATAAGTAGCAGCCGTTATTGTTGTATCCTTCGCTCCTATGGGGCTGGGTACATGAAACATAGTGCCAGTTTTATCCAGCTTTGCCAGATGGACAGTTAATTTCTTCTCGGAGAAATTAATCCAGCTTTTGTTCTGTGGCATGGTCCATGCGACTTCAGACAAGGCAAAAAGTCTTGGCAGCAGCATGTATAGTGCCTTGTCTGGCGTTGCTATATATTCCGACCACAGGTTAGCCTGCACACCTATAATGCGTTTTTGCTGCAATGGACTTAGATTTTCAGGCGTTGGATTGTAGGAATAAACTTTACTTAAGGGTAAAAAAGAACCATGAGTTAACGGACCCTCATCGGCTTTGTTCTCCGTATAATTGAAATATAAAAAAGCACCGGGGGTCATGATCACATCATGGTCCTGCTGTGCAGCAGCAATACCACCTTTGGTACCGCGCCAGCTCATTACTACAGCATTTTTTGCCAATCCACCTTCCAATATCTCATCCCAGCCTATAATCTTCTTACCTTTGCTGTTCACATATTTTTCCATCCGTTGAATAAAGTATGATTGCAACTCATGCTCGTCTTTTAAACCCAAGTCCCTAATCCTTTTTTGACAATACCTGCAGGTTTTCCATCGGTCTTTAGGGCATTCATCACCGCCAATATGTATGTATTTTGCCGGGAAAAGTGACATCACCTCGTCCAATATATCTTCCAGGAACTTAAATGTTTCTTCCTTGCCTGCGCAGTAAACATCAGGAAATATTCCCCATGTCTGAGCAGCCTTGAAAGGTCCCGGGTCATCACCACAAGCAAATTGAGGATAGGCAGACAATGCTGCCAGGGAATGCCCGGGCATTTCAATTTCAGGAATCACGACAACATACTTTGACGCCGCATAAGCAACTATCTCACGTACCTCTTTTTGAGTATAAAAACCACCGTAACGGATGCTGTCATATACTTCGGGTTTCGTCCTTAATTTACCAATCAGGGTTTGCTCACGAAATCCCCCAACAGTGGTTAGTTTTGGATATTTTTTAATTTCTATCCGCCAGCCCTGATCCTCTGTTAAATGCCAGTGAAAAGTGTTTAGTTTATACTGGGCCAGTAAATCAATATATTGTTTGATAAAACTGACCGGAAATAAATGCCTGCCTACATCCAGGTGCAGGCCCCGGTAACTGTAACGCGGGTAATCTTCTATTTCGGTGAAAGATAGGGCGCTTCCCTCATCGGGGATGAGCTGCAATAAGGTTTGCAAGCCATAAAACAAACCCTTTTCGGTATCAGATACTATTTTGATACCACTGGCATTTACAGACAACCGGTAGCCTTCATCCGGCAGCTGAATAGTTTTATCCAGGACAACCATAAGTCCTTTATTTGAACTATGTTTAACGTTTGTAGCTGCAGCCTTAAACCACAGGGTTTTAGTGGCAAATTCCTTTAATCCCGCCGGCACTTGTTTAAAGCCACTAAATGTTACCGGCGTACTTTGGGTTAAGTGATAAATACCCTTACTGACTGTAATTTTAACCGGGGCTGGAATAATAGTTGATGTCTTGTCCTGCGCTTTACTGTAAAGACAGGCTAAAAGCAATAAAACTAAGTATACTCTTGTTTTCATCTGTTTATATTTTTTATTTCACTACGTGAAGGGAAGGTCATAATGATTTAATAGTAGAATTATCAGAAGTACTTTTTAAAGATAGCTGCAATTATGGGCTGCAGTTTTTGTACAAACCTGTAATTGCCGAGATCATTAGGGTGCGCATAATCTGTTGAGGCCTCATGATCATCACCAAAAAAATCTTTGACATCAATAAAATAAAAATCTCTGGTATGTCTGGTAAGCAGGATGTTGGCAATGCTGTCGACAGCCTTGTTTTGGGCTAAAACTTTGGCTCCCATTTTCACATCAACAAATCCTTGTTCGCGGCTAATACTATTCAGTAATATGATCGGTTTGCCCGGGTGTGCTTTCTGAATCGCCACCACCATATTTAAAGTACGGTCTTTTATTTGCTGTACAGATGCGTTCGGAATACAATCCAATAAATATGCATCAGCTTCCACATCATTTACCATAGCAACTACAGCAGGTTCCATTTTAGCACTTCCGCTCATGCCGATATTGATAAAGTCGTAACCAAAATGACGGGAAAGCATGGCCGGGTAGGCCAAACCTGAACGACTGGCAGATGCTCCCTGGGTAACACTCGATCCATAAACTGCGATACGTTTTTTAAACACATTGGCTGTAGACTTGATGCTGCTTCCAGGCGCCACGCCTATCTCAAGACTACTTAGTTCATTATAGGTAGGTAAGTATAGCATAAATTTTTTCTCTCCTTTGGCCATATTTTCCACAATAACTGCTTGTGCACATTTCTTGTTATCGGGTTTGGCTACCCCTGCAAACTGCCATTTGCCTTTGTTTTGCACATAAAGGTTTAAGCCCTGGCTATTTATTGTAGTCATGTTGCTATAGCTAAGCGGCTTATTTATACACCATTTTGCCGATATGGATGTGCTGTTGCTGCTGAAGCAAATGGCCAGTCCGGCCGAATGGGTAAGCAATCTTTTAACAGGTGCCGGTAAAGTTGGATATTTTGCTGTATCAATTCGCTGATAAGGATTGGCAGTATTAAACAACTTGCCCGACATATACAGGCTGCTGGCATTTGTGTAAACAATGCTGTCCGTCTGTGCCAGTAAACGGGTAGAGCGGCAGAAGGCGATTGCTACGATCAGGCCTATTAACATTTTTTTTTTCAAGGTGGTACAAGTTTATAACCGTTGCATCCATTAGGAATGCAACGGTTGAAATGGATATTATTTATTGTATTTAATAGAAACGTGACCTAACCTGGTTATACCAGTAGCGGCAAGCGTTCCGCCCGAGGGTGATGTAGAATTACCGACCGTTTTGTTTTTAACCCTAAGCCTGATGTACAGATTGGTTAAACCTGAAGCGGCCAGCGGGAACTGAAAATTCAAACCTTTGCAGCCGGGCACTTGTGTTAACAGGGTATTGGTGTAATCTACCTGGTCCTGCAGCGTGTACTCTGACAATAAGTTCCATGTGCCTGAATCTGTACCGGTGGCGGACCACTCGGCAATGAAGTTGGTTGGTCCGCCAATGTTGCTGGTGCCCTCTATTTGCATAGATATAGGTTTGGTAATTCCGGTAGTTGAGGTTGTAATTAGCCACCATGCACCAGTATTTTTTGCATCGTCCCACCATTTATTACAATACCATGCCCCATTTCCAATAATTCCTTTAACCGTGGTTGACTCGATCAGCAGCCCGTTAAAATCAGAAGTAGTAATGATACCGTTGGGAGCAGTAAAATCGAGTGGAGATTTTAGACTTTGGGTTAATGTACCCGTACCGATATCTGGTGTTAAGGGGTTCTTTGCAGCTGTGGGCCCCACTGCATTTTCTGTTTTAAACCTGCTCCACTCTACCAGTACATTGGAAAAACCATCATTACGGTCTTGCCTCAAATCGATATCCTCACGCGTAACATGCCTGATGGAATATTTTCCAATATTGCCGCCATAACGTGGAAGTTCCTCATGCACTACAATGCCACCAATATTGCCGGATCCTTCCGGCACGTGGTTGCCATCCCTGCGATACGGGACATCTATATTGGTCAGCATATACATGCTATTTCCATCAATATCCCTAATATTCAAAGGATATTCGTCTGTTCTTAAAATATATCCTTCATTGATATTGAAGAAGCTTCCATTGGGTATACTGACCTCTACCTGCTTTAATTTTACGTAGGTATACACATCTTCATCGGTTAAATCCTTCATATACATTTCCCTTGGTAAAACAGGTCCTGACGAAGCAACTTTAGACATGACATTGATAGATTGTACCTGGTCCAGCGTTACACGGGCAGGGTTTGTTTCCTTTTTGAGCGTAACACCTTTCAGCCAGAGCCGGACTATCTCGTTACGGCCAAAAATATTATCACCACCTGTTTTGGCCCTGATCCGGAAACCCGATTTTCCATCCAGGCTTTGAATATAGGAAGTAATGCTGTTTTCATTCTTATCTACCACATGTTTGTTCGTGGCACTATTGGCGTTCTGACCCATATTCGGATTGCCCTTATCACTAACAATTACCCCTTCAATATAAATATCCTCGGTAATCGGGCCTGCAGCCAAGGCAGTTTTCACGTAGGCAAAGTCTTTTAACAGCGCGTTATCATAACCACCTTTAGGATTTTGTTTAACAACGATAGAATCTTTGGTAAGTGTACCCAACGCATCCAGATAGGACAATCGCAATACCGCCTGGCGAGGCTGATCCGAAGTATTTTGACCCAGTGTAAAGACAAGATTGGTGCCCTTGATATCCATGTTGGAGATCCAACCTGTTCCGCCTGCAACATCATAAATCTCAGCATGCTGCATCAGGTTAAAGGGCACATTGGTTACTATTGCAGTTTTCATGACACCCCCGTTGGCAATTCCATTAGCGTTTGCATCTGTGATATTGATTGCAGGCACCAAGCCTCTTTGTTGTAAGCTGATGGTATCGGTTTTATGATCGGCAGTAACAACAATAGTAACTGAACGTGGCAGGTTCCCTGTATTGCTTTGTACAGTGGCCTGGAACTCCCCTTTTCCGCTTCCTGATTCACGGTCTAATTTTACCCAGGATGCATCACCTTTAATTTGTAAATTCCAGTTACCATCGGCATACACCAGTATCCGCGTACTCGCAGCTGTATCTGCAACTCGGACGATCCTTCTGTCAATGGAAAGACTGGTTTTAAACTCTGTATCATCTTTCTTACAGCCATAAAAAACTGCACTAAACAATATGGCCAATAGCACAAAGGATATAGTGGCCTTTATTGCTTTATATAACGAAATTACTTTCATGATCTCTTTTAATTTGTATGTTTAAATTCCATAATAACTGGCTTATGGTCGGAATAACCTGCGGTAAAATCATCCCTGATGAAATGGGCAGTTGTTACTTTCTTGATCAAATCTTTACTTACATATATATAATCAATCCTTCTTTTTGGAATACCGCCCGGTTCTACGATTTTACCAGCATCTTTCAGCCCAAAATCCAGAATTTGCTGCTGCACCTGAAAATCCAGGGATTTCCCATCTACCAGATTATCATGATAACTGTATTTTTTGGCAGCTTCCTGTAAACTTTTCAATGCATCGCCATCTTGATAATTGTCTTTATCCAAAGGACTAAAAGAATTGAAATCCCCCATAATCATCCATCTTTTCCGTACCGGGGCTACGGCCATAGTACCAAGTATTTCCCCGATCTCTTCCCGTCTTTTTCTGTATTTATGTGGATTAAGATGCAATACGATCACGTTCAGATCTTTAATTTTACAGACAATAAAACCATGGGTCATATTGTCTGTAATCTTCTGCACATCCACAATAGGATATTTTGAAGTAATACCAACAGGATATCCTGTTGTCTTGACCAATATCGCATACGGATGTCCATATCTGGCAGCCATTTCCTCGAGGGACAGCTGGGTAAATTTATTACATTCCTGCAGTGCCAGAATATCAGGTGCATAAGATTTTACCCAGTTTACAAATACCTGCTTACCTTTGGTGGTATCATTTTTCATACCTTCCAGGATATTATAACTGATAACCCTTAATTTATGCTGGGCAAATACTTGAAGACCGCTGCAGGTCATGATGAGTGCCAACAGCAAAAAGATGGTTTTTAATTTCTTCATAATTATAATTTTTAGCCTAATTGCCTGTATACTTCGGGTTGCTCAATCTGCCTTCAGATCTTGACACCTCACTATCTGAGATTGGATAATATTCATGATAAGGCCTTAAATTATCGTTAATGACAGAAAATTCTGTTGCCGAGGTGGCCTTTACGGCCTCGTAAAAAGTACCCCAACGCACCAGATCCCACTTGCGGGTATATTCGCCCATGAGTTCTCTGGCCCTTTCTTTTTTTAACTCCTCAAAAAACGCTTCTTTGCCCGGATAGGCAGTTAACTTATAAAGGGCCGATGCCCGTTCTTTCACCTCGTTTATACTTGACATAGCCAAGTTGGCGTCTCCTGTTTCGTTGGCACATTCTGCCATCAGTAATAAAGCATCCGCATACCTGAACACCTTCTGGTTATTTCCATCAGAAGCATTGTCCATACCCGGGCACCAGAATTTAGGCCCCATCCATGGCTTTCCGGTCCCATTAGCACTCATCGGTCTTTTAAAAAAAACGCCGTTATAAGTATAAGCCAGGATAATTTCACGACGCGGATCATACACGTCATAAAGGGACATGAAATATTCTGTAGGGGTTACTGGTGTATAGGGATTTGCTGTAGCACCCAACTCCGGGATGGTAACACCATCATAAACTGCCTGGGAAGCTGTTTTACTTGGTGTAAAAAAGCAAGCAATATTGGTAGTCTTTTTAAGCCCCGATACCGACCATGTAAACTGTACCTCAAAAATAGATTCCGGCGTATTCTTGTTCCGGAAATAAGTATCTGTTAGCGGGTATTGTAAGAGCTGTCCGTAAATTTTCTGGATTTCTTTAGCTGCTGCCAGGCCCGTTTCGTAATCTTTATTCCAAACGGCCATTTTAGCGATCAGCATATTGGCCATGGGGCCGGAAATCCGGTTTCCGGGTACATCAGAAGTTCTTTTGGCAGGGAGACTGGGTGCATATTTCTGAAGATCTGAAATTATCGTTTTACGGGTTTCAAAAGCACTCATCCTTCCAAGTTTAGCTACCTTATCCAATACTTCAAGCGATGATACTGCATCTGTATAATAAGGTACATCGCCAAAGGTTGAGGTAAGGATATAATAGTACATGGCCCTGAGTGTTACTCCTTCTGCAATCAAAGCCTGTTTACGCGTATCGCTGACAGGTGATTTTTCGATACCCTGTATCGCAGAATTGCAATACATCACCCCCTGATAACAATTGGTCCATAGATTTCTGCCCATACCAGGATTGGCTGGTGAAATTTCAAATCTCTGATCTATAGCAGAGGAATTTAAAAATCCAAGGTCGGTGCCCCCCTCGTTGGCCAACATCAATCCAGATGTAAAAATAGCGTTAAAAGGAATATAGCAGCCATTTAAGGCAGCTATACATTGATTCTCGTTCTTGAAAAACTGATCGGGTGTAACAAAATCCTCAGCATTTTCCATCAACGATTTTTTACATGAACTTAGCGCTATTGTAGCAAGTGCAAAAAACATCAGCAACAGGTTAGTAAGTTTTATTTTCATCATTTTATAGCTTAAAATGTAATATTTAGAATTTGATTTCAGCACTGAAAGTCACTGTCCTGCTGTTTGGATAGGCTCCGTTATCCATCCTTCTAATGGTTGATCCGCCACTTTGGGTGGATACTTCCGGGTCATAACCGTTATAATATTTCAGCAGGTAAAGGTTGTTTCCGCTGGCTGTAAGCGAAAGCGATTTTATATTGTTGTTGGTAAGTTTCAGCAGGTTAAATGTATAACCGAGAGAAACATTCTTCAACCTCAGGAAAGAAGCATCATGTAAAAACCTGTCATTCGGAATATCATCCTTTGAATCGGCACGCGGATAATCGGAAGTTGGATTACGTATTGGATGCCATGCATTCACCATATACTTAAACTGATTGGTCAGATAAGTCCCGGTGCCCATAAATAATTCTGTCGGATTGTAAATTTTTCCGCCAATAGAATAATTAAGATAAATACCCAAATTAAATCCATGAATGTTAAAAGTGTTCTGGATCCCACCATACAGTTTCGGGTCTGAATCACCTAAATAAATCAGGTCGCTGTTGTCTAACAAACCATCATTATTCTGGTCAATATAGCGTTGGCGACCGGGAGAATAGAAATTAACAGCTGATGAAGCATATTTTTTATCAATTTTATTCTGATCGATCTCTGCCTGAGACTTCCAGACTCCACCATATTGCATGCCCCACAGCGCATTCAGTGGTCTTCCCTTTTCATAACCATACATCATATACTGTGCTCCAAAAGGATTGGCATAAGCAATGATCCTGTCCAGCCCCCCTATATCATCAACCATTTGACTATTATGCGCAAAAGTGAGCGTGGTTGACCAGGTAAAGTTTTTTTTGACAATATTTTTTGACTCAATGGTCAGCTCCGCTCCTTTGTTTGATGTTTGTCCAATATTTGTCAACCGACTCACGTAACCCACCTGTGTAGGCAATTGTACGGTAAGCAGCAGGTCGGTAGTTTTACTGGTATAAGCATCAAATGTTAAGGAAAGACGATTCTTTAAAACAGAAAGGTCTAATCCTATATCATAAGAGGCTGTTTTCTCCCAGGTCAGTCCTTCATTAGAAATTCTGATCGGAAAGTAGGAAACCGGAGTAACCCCATCAAATATATATCCGCCAGAACTGGAGTTTAGCTGCGACAAAGATTGATACCTCGAAATGGCATCGTTACCGGAGATGCCCGCACTTATACGCAGTCCCAGCTCATCAATATGTTTTACACCTTTCATAAAACCTTCCTTTAGGATGTTCCATTTAAAGGCTGCTGAAGGAAAATATCCCCATTTATGATTAGACGCAAAATTTGAAGATGCGTCGGCCCTTGCAGTTACAGTTAGAAAATACCGGCCATCGTAGTTATAATTGATCCGGGCCAGGTTGGAAACCTTCTTTTGTCTGGACAGGCCCGACCCTACCGCTAGTGTTTCTTTTGATGGAACAGCCCCCAGATCATTTGTACCGATATCATCTATAAAATAACCATCACCGCTGGCTGAGAAACTCGATGTCCAGTACGATTGAAAGGTGATGCCATACAAGGCATCAAGATGATGCTTGTTCCATACCTTGTTATAGCTGATGGTGTTCTCATTCAAAATGTTATTGTCCTCTGTCGAAAACTTATAGGCATAAGCCCCTGAATTCTTACTCATCCTGGTAGGGAGCGTTGAGGGATAAAAGGTATTGTCAAATCTATTGAAATCATAAAACGACAACGAACTCCTGATTTTCAAAGATTTAACAGGACTCACTTCTACAAACAACGACGAAGAAAGGGTTTTTCTTAGCTGAAATTTTTCCTGAAGCAGCGAATTGGCCAAAGGCGAGTCAAACAGCGTGCCTGTATACCATTGTGTATTAAAGTCGTTCAGACTGCCATCGGCTTTATATGCAGCTATGGTAGGTGATAAAAATACAGTGGATTTGTACCACAGGGTACTTGTACCGATATCGGCCTTGTTTACATTCTGGTCCAGATAAGCGTAGTTGAGCCTGAGACCGGATTTTACATATTTATTGATCGTTTTATCAAGGTTCAGCCGGGCCTGATAGCGTTTCAATCCGCTATTTATGATAATTCCCTGCGTATTGTTATAATTGGCAGAGAAATAATAACTGGTTGATTTATCGCCTCCTGATGCAGAAAAAGTATGGTTGAGGTACGGTGCTGAACGTGAAATTACTTTTGTCCAATTGGTACCTTCGCCCAGGCCAATAGGATTCTTATAAGGGTATTCTTCAAGTGGCTTACTTTGGTTGACCCCAAGAGAAAAGAAAAAACGATCGTTTTGCAGATTTGCAAATTCCTCAGCATTCATCAGGTCCAGGAAACGGGGCAATTGTGCTCTACCATAATCTGCATGATAAATAAAGCTGGTTTTACCATTCACCCCCATCTTTGTAGTGATAACAATAACACCGTTACTTCCTCTGGAGCCATAGATCGCTGTAGATGATGCGTCTTTAAGTACCTGTATAGATGCAATATCACTTGGGTTCAAGTCATTCAGGCTATTTATCGCATCGAGCACACCATCTACGACATATAAGGGCTCGTTGGTTGCCGAAATAGAGCGGGTTCCCCGTATACGTATAGAAGTACCAGCACCAGGTTCGCCGGTAGTGCTCACAATTTCTGCACCCGCAATTCTGCCCTGTAACATCTGGTCGACACGGATTACAGGTACATTTTCAATATCTTTCATTTTTACCACAGATACTGCTCCGGTAAGATCACTTTTTTTAACCGCCCCATAGCCAATTACTACTACCTGCCGTAAGTCTGATGCCTGCTCAGTCATGGTTACAATTATGGGCTTCTGATCTTTAATTTCGACTTCAAATGTGGCATATCCGACTGAGCTAAAGATCAAAATTCCTTTAGCCTCCGGTACGCGGATGCTGTATTTCCCGTCTTTGTCTGTTATTGCTACTATTGCCGTACCCTTAAGCTTAACACTAACGCCAGGTAATGTCAGGCCCTTTTCGTCAATTACCTTACCCTGTATGATCACCGATTCAACCGGCAATGTTGCATTTACAGGCTGGGATACCTTTTTTACCACAATTGATTTGTTACTCACAGCAATTGCATAAGTATATGGCTGCCCCTGTAGTATTTTTTTTAAAGCCTCATTTAGCGGCACATTTTTCAGGCCGACGGTTACAGGTCTGGCATCTTTTAGCTCTTTATAGTTATAAAAAAAGAAGTAGCCACTTTGCTGTTCGATGCTGGCAAAGACTTTTTCCAGAGGAATGTTCTGCCCAGTCAGATTAATATTTTGGGAGTAGCTTTTAGCACTTATCTGTAAAAAGGATAATGTTAAAAATAATACGATGATATTAAGCCTCATGATTAGGTTCTTAGTGTCCGGTGGTATTCGAAATAACCCTAAATAGTTATTTGGTTGTTTATTGGGTAATATTTTACTACATAGCAGTTCCTTAATATTAAAGTTTAATTGCATAGTTTTGTATTGGTTGAATAATGAATTCTGTTAGAAATTTTTTTACTTGGCCATTATTTGGAGAGTGCCGCAAACACTCTCCTTTTTTTGGGGCCATTGGTGAAGGTCTGGTCTTTATCTATCCATAATTATCTTTTGAAAGGTTTAATTAATCGGTTACAATTATTTTTTTATCTACAATTTTAAAATGAACATTGCTCATTTCTAACACCTTCAAAACTTCCGACAGGTTCACGCTCCGCCTTATCTTACCAACAAATTCATCGTCTGGAATTTTACCCTCATAAGCAACATCTATATCATACCATCGTGACAATTGCCGCATAATGGTTTGTATATTGTCCCTGTTAAACTTAAAATAGCCGTTTTTCCAGGCCATAGCCTGCTCCGTATCAGCTTCATTTATGCTGATGTTGTTTTGCCCGTCAATATCAGCCTGTTGTCCCGGTTTCAAAAGACCACTTTTATCACCTTTTGAAATTTTTACCGATCCTTCCAGCAGCGTAGTTCTGGTTTTTGTCTCCTCGCTGTAAGCCATTACATTAAAATGTGTGCCCAGTACTTCAACTGTGGCACCATTTACAGTCAGTTTAAATGGCTTATTTTTATCTTTTGTCACCTCGAAATAGGCCTCTCCCCTAAGCTCCACGTTCCGTACGGCACCTGTAAAAGCTACAGGGAATTTTAATGAAGAGGTTGCATTCAGCCATACCTTACTTCCATCAGGTAATACGATGGTGTATTGTCCCCCCCGCGGGGTAGTAATGGTGTTGAATTCGGCGTTAACGGCTTTAGCCTGATTGCTGTTAGACCGGTACACCACTTCGCCATCCTTAGTCTTATTGATGATACCGTTCCTTTGCTTTGCAAGCTCACCATTTCTGGCTTCGTTCAACGCAATTACCAACCCATTGGATAGGGTTAACATCGCCCTGTTACTGCCCGGTACAATGTCTGCCTGATGAACTTTGTTTCTCCCCAGGTTATTTAAGGGTTGATGAGCACTATAATACAGATATAAGCTTATAGAAGAAACGATCAAGAAGCTAGCCGCAATACCAATCCAATAGTACAACCGTTTACCAATTACCTGAATATCGGGTGCCTGTAATTCTATATGTGTTGAAATGGAATTAAACACCCGCTCAAAAACCATTTCGTCGGCTGGCTCTTCAACCGATATATGTCCGGTAGGTTTATTCAATTGCTCCAGGATCAGAGATCTGAGTAACTCCGGGTCTTCTCCGGCACGGAAGAAAACAAACAGTTCAGCTACTTCTGCAGGAGAACATTGGTTATTTAAATACTTATGAAATATTGGTGTAAGACGATCCTGGTTTTCCAAATTATATTATTTTTATGCCAATACGCAGCTGCCAGGCTTTTCATCTGCTCTGATATAAAAAATAATTTTATTTAATGAAAAATGCCAGCAAAAACAGCAGTGCAAACTCTTTAGACACGAAAAGATATTCTCTAACAGAACGTGTTGCCTTAACAATATGATCATTAATCGTTGAGGTAGATATCCCCAATTCTACGCTAACTTCCTCGTAAGTTTTGCCTTCCAGTTTACAAAGGGTAAAAACGTGACGGCGTTGAGGTGGCAGGGATGCTACGGCCCGGTTGATAAGAGCTTCTCTTTCTTTGCTATAAATAGCCTCTTCAATATGCGAGTAGTTTTCCGTCGCAACGGTCATCAAAATTGCCCCCATATTTTTATCACGGCTTGCCTTTCTGAAAAAATCATAGACCAGGTTCTCGGCAATTCGGAATAAATAAGCCTTAAATACTTTATCTGGATCTAGTGAAAGGCGATTTTCCCATATTTTTACAAACAGCTGCTGCAGCAATTCTTCTGCCTGGCTTTCGGATTTCAGCAGTTTCCGAAAATTGTAATATAATTTCCGTTTATAGCGATGGTATAATTCCCCAAAGGCACCTTTATCGCCCTTTTGTAAAAGGGCAACGAGTTCTTTTTCATCCACCAAAGTTAAATCAGGTTTATGTAGTTTCAAGTTAAATAGTGCTAAAGCTTCGGGATAATGAAAGCAATTTAAACATTAAGAAGTCAATATAAAAAAAAATTAAATATTTGAATGTCTCCCACTCAGCATACAAAAGTCAGCTAATGATATTAATTTTATAGCAACGTATTGTTAAGAAATAGATTTTGATATGGACATGCCGCAGGAAGCCTATTTTTCTTTACGCATGACTTGTTGAACCAGCAGGGATATCAACACCACCAGCACACAGCCAATCACGTTTAACCACAGGTATGCAACAACATCCCGACTACCCAGCAGCACGATAATAGCTTCGGTTAGCAAAGCTGCAATGAACACAGCCCTCCCGTTTACTTGCTTTACATAAAAAGCGACCAGGAAAACACCCAGTATAGTACCATAAATATAAGAGCCTAATATATTTACAGCTTCCAGTAAATTGCCAATTTTACTGGCATATAAAGCCATTATGATACAAACTACCCCCCAAAAAACTGTCGCCAGCCGCGATGCCTGCAGATATTGGTGATCTGAACCATCTTTTTTGATCAGCCGCTTATAAATGTCTATTACTGTTGTAGAAGCCAGTGAATTTAAAGCACTTGCTGTGGAGCCCATAGAGGCCAGGAAAATAATGGCAATCAGCAAACCTATTAACCCTTTTGGCAAATATTGCGTTACAAAACTCAAAAAGATATAATTATTGTCTTTTATATTGGCATGCTCATCATTCTTTACCATCAAATCAGTAACCTGTTTTCTGATGGCCTTTTCTTTCTCATCGGCTGCCTGTAGAGCCTTTCTCTGTGTATCAATGCGTGCTTTATCATTTGCATCAAGTGCTGCATTCATTTGATTTACTTCCTGCTGTTTTTCTTCAAAAGCACGGTTATAGTTTACCTTTATTTGATCAAGTTCAGGCGCATAGCTGCTCTTTTCCAGCTTATTCAGTTCAAAACTGTTGAAGAAGATGGGTGGACGGTTATACTGATAAAAGGTGAATACCAATACCCCGATCAGCAGGATCAGGAACTGCATCGGTATTTTTACCAGGCCGTTCATCAACAAGCCCAGCCTGCTCTGGCTAACAGAGGCGCCCGATA
Source organism: Pedobacter heparinus DSM 2366 (assembly GCF_000023825.1). NCBI lineage: Bacteria > Pseudomonadati > Bacteroidota > Sphingobacteriia > Sphingobacteriales > Sphingobacteriaceae > Pedobacter > Pedobacter heparinus. The sequence goes on along the minus strand of NC_013061.1, from coordinate 1,640,044 downwards.
AATACCTGCCTACCTGGCTCTGGTCGGTACCAAAATAAGAAAGCTGCAAAAAGAAACCACCTATCAAGCCGGTCCATACCGTATATTGGTTGTTCAGGTCCAATTTAAAATCTATGGCATTTGTGCGCCCCATCTTTCCGGCTATGCTAATGGCCCGGCTGAAACCGATGTCGCCGGGAAGCAGGTGTACCACCATAATGCCTGCGGCAAACAGTCCGCAAAAGATGATGCTCATTTGTAGCATCTGTGTATAAGAAACGGCTTTAGTACCACCATAGACGGTATAAAATATGACCAGGCTACCAATAAACAAAGTAGTATAAGTGGTATTGATATTCAGTATAGTTGATAAAATAATCGAAGGGGCATAAATGGTAATCCCAGTTGAAAGACCCCGTTGAATTAAAAAAAGAAAGGCCGTTAATGCCCTGGTTTTCAGGTCAAACCTTTGTTCCAGATATTCATAAGCGGTGTATACCTTTAGGCGGTGAAATATGGGCACAAAGGTGATGCACAGGACGATCATCGCCAATGGCAGTCCGAAATAAAACTGTACAAAGCTCATTCCTGAAGAATAGGCCAGGCCGGGAGCTGATAAAAAAGTGATGGCACTGGCCTGGGTAGCCATTACAGAAAGGCATACATGGTACCAGGGCAGCGATTGATTGCCCAGCAGGTAACCCTGAATATTTTGCGCTCCTCGGCTCTTGTAAATGCCATAAACTACTATGACAACTAGCGTTAAGATCAATACGGACCAGTCTGCAGCACTCATTCGAAATACTTGGTAAAGGCGTAAAAAATCAAGATCAGAAATACCAGCCAGGCAATCAGCAGGCGGTAAAACTGTTTCCAGGTTTTAACAAAAGGGGGGAGTTCCTGTTCCTCTGTTTGTGTTTCCGCTCTTTTCATGGCTTAAATAATTATTTTTTCCCCGATAAGAGATTTACAAATAAACGATAAGCACCGGGTACGCCTGCCGGCAACTGTCTGAAGAAAGAAAGACCGGTATATACAAATCTGCCTTTTCCATAATCAGCTACAATCAGGGCACCTGTTTTGGCACTTTCGCCCTGGTCGTTCATACTCAGTACAGCGGTATATTTAGGGTCTGCATCCGTTACAAAATACAATCCCCGCTCCTGGATCCAGCCTTCAAAATCTTTAGCTGTAATTTTATTCGGATAATTTAATACCGGAATTTCGGGCTTAAGGATACCCACCTTTGCGCCTTCTTCTGTAACACGGTCACGCGATAGCCTGAAGGGATAAGGGCCAATATTTTCCAGTTTAAGCGGATTATTTACATTGTACTGTACAAGTAAGGTACCGCCATTTTCTACATATTTCATCAGCTTAGGCTGCATGCTCCTGATCTGATCATTTACATTGTACAAACGGACACCAGTTACAATGGCATCAAAACCCGAAAGATCGGTATTGATCACCTGGTTCTCATTAAGATTTACCACTTCATATCCGATTTGTTTCAGCGATTCGGGTATCAGATCGCCCGCCCCGGCAATATAACCAATTCGCCTTCCAGCCAGTTTCAAATCTATTTTATCTACCCTGGCCACAGCCGGTGGAAAAAGTGTTTGCAAAGGAATATGTTCATAATTGATCACGCGTAAACCTTTATCATAAGTTTCACCGTCTAAAATCACCTGAAAGGTTAAATTGCCTCCTGAAATATGGCCTGCGGGGCTAACCGTAAATTCCAGAACCTGCTCCTCGCCTTTGGCTAAAGTAAAGCTGGCTTTCTCGGGACTCACCTTCCAGCCTGCCGGAACCAGTGGCTGCAGCTGGCCTGTGGCATTATCTTTAAAGCTCTTGAGCTGAACCGCAATTTGTTTAGCCTCATTGCCATTAAAAACATACGCTTTTTCTGTAAGTGTAGCAGTAACCGGTGGTGCAATAACCAGGGGTTGATAAACCTCACCACGTACCTGATCGGTATACTTGTAGACTACTGGACGCTGCTTTTCAATGACTGCATCACCAATTTTTATTTTGAACAGGGCACTTAATCCGACCGGGTTTTCGGGCAGTCCGATTTTAGTCTGGTCATCTACCACAAAGGAGCCCAGCGGATGTTGTTTTTCCAGCCAGTAAGGCTGGGAAAGGCCAATGTCATTGGTAGTAATGGTCTTGTCTTCCGACATCAATTTGTTGGGTACTAAACTGAAAGCAGCCCCGCTGTTGCTTTCTTCAAGACTGATAGCCAAAGGAAAGCCTGGCTTTACCCTGGCAATACCCTGTACTTTTACATTTACAGGTTGATTTAAGGCATACGCTGAATTTGCCGCAGCACTTTCAAACCAGATACCTGCACTGGCCAGGATCAGGTCGTCCAGTAGCTCATGTTTAAATGGTTTGTCCTTTACCAGCGTTCTTAATTTTAACAGTTTGTTGATGGATGCAGCTGGATCAGCAGCATCATAAGTTGCGTTGATCTCGGTTAGCAGTTGCTGTATGGCAGCACTGCCCGGCAGCCTTTTTAAAGAAAAATCAATCCCTTCAAATATATCTTTGGTAGCTTTTTCGCCGGCTACCAGCGTAAAAAATTCTGTAGAAGAACCACGTTGCCTGGCCGAACCAAAGCCCTGGCTACGATGGTTAGACCTGCTTTCTGCTGCTATTTCCCCGTAACTTTTACCAAGTAATGGGTTATACAGGCCTACATCGAGTTTTAACTGATCGTCGGCGGTGGTATTGTTGCCGCCAAAATTAAAAGTATTCCATAAAATGCGTTTGGCCTGCCATGGCTTAACAAAAGCCAGTTGTTCTGGAAATTGTTTCGGATCCGCAGCAGCCGAGAAAGCTTCATGTGCAAGGATGGCAGAACCAGAATGGTGGCCATGACCAGCACGTCCGTCTTCAGGAAAACGGGTGATGATCACATCAGGCTGAAACTTTCTGATCACCCATACCACATCTGCCAATATTTTAGCTTTATCCCAGATTTTAAAGCTTTCTTCAGGATTTTTAGAAAAACCAAAATCATTTGCCCGGGTAAAAAACTGTTCGGCACCATCAGTACGACGGGCAGCAAGCAATTCCTGGGTACGGATCAGGCCAAGCAATTCAGCCTGTTCATTACCGATCAGGTTTTGTCCCCCATCGCCCCGGGTTAATGACAAATAGCCTGTCCTTACTTTTTTGTCTTTTGCCAGATAGGCCAGCAGACGGGTATTTTCATCATCCGGATGTGCAGCGATGTACAGTACACTTCCTGTAACGTTTAATGCTTCCAGCCCCTGTTTAATTTCAGCAGCATTTAGCTGCTGCATGTTTTGTGCTTTGCTTAAAAAAGGAACAACTGCGGCAATAACAAGCAGGTATAAACGAAATTTCATATACAGGTTTTAATTATATCGGATTCCGAAATTAATTAAAAATCGCCAATCTGCGGTTCTAAATAAAAACTAAAACCGTAACAATCCTGCAAAAATACGACCCTTTTTATAGGAGAATTTTACTGCTTACTTCCTTATCAATTGTAATAAAACCCGGATATTTGACCAATGTATTGCCTACTTTAATACTGGGCCTGATCTTAAGGGTAAGTATGCCTTTCTTTTCCGGGCCTCCTTTACTGCTTTTAAGGAAATCGCTGATCTCTCCCATTACCTTGCTGTTTGAAATAAAAGGATAAACGTTGACCTCCATATCAACCGGCACAGTAGAAGATTGACCTGCTGCAACATTGAGTGCCTGGTTTACAAAACCGGTAGCCAGTTCCTGTCTGTTGATGAGGATCTTATATTCAAATTCATTAATGGCAGCAGCATTGCCTGTCGGATTTTTAACTTCCAGATTTAAGCGTGCCCTTAAAGGAACGTCTTTTCTGAGCAAACCCAGGGCCAGGGCCGGCAAACTACCCAGGTTAACGTCACCATTAGCTACCATTTTTTTCACATCAGCCCCACCAAGTGTAATCTGATCGGCCGAGGTAATCCGGTAAGTACATTTTTCGAGTGCCTTGATTTGCGCTGCCTGTTGGTTGATACCACAACCGGATAGGGCCAGGGCTGCAAGGCATAATAAGAAGATTCTTTTCATTAGTATGTGTGTTTAGATTACAGTCATCAAAATTGATGCCTGTTTACCTTCTGCGACCACTCAGGTTTCTACTGATCAGGTTATCTATACTATATTTTCCGGCCCCGGCAACCAGCAGAAACAGATATACAACCAGATAATGCAATCCAAGTTCTTTTTTATCAAAGCCATCCGCTGCATGCACAATACCCACCGCAACAACCATAGTAACGATAAGTGGTATCAGGGCAAACCTGGTGGCCAATCCCAGAATCAGTAAAATGGAGCAGAAAAATTCGGCAAATACGGCTAAATAAAGGGACAATACCGGGCCTACACCTATAGGATCCCCAAACTGTATTTCTCCGCCGGCAGTAATCCAGCCCAGTTTTTGGTAACCGTGAACAAGCATAAAAGCGCCAGCTGCCACCCGCAGTACAAGCAACATAAAGTGTACACTTTCATTGTTAAAATTGGTGTTAAATAATCGTTTCATAAAATTAGTTTAGATTAAAATAAAGATTTTATAAATCCAGAAATTGCGTCCTGTAATATCCTCCGGTTTTCTTCAGCAGGTTTACCGTCCTTTTCGATCATCTGTATAGATACCAGGCCATGGAGGATTGAAAAGTAGGTATGGTATTTAAGAAAAAAGTCTGCTTCTTTGTTTGTACTGGCAGCAATGGCTTCCTGAATGCTCGAGATCATGATGGTGGTCATATTCTTCAGCTCAGCAACCTGGTTTATCCGGTCGCAGGCTGGAATACCCAAACCAAACATCAGCTGATAATATTCTTTATGGTCGAAAGCAAAATCCCAGTAAGCGTTAGCTATGGCTTCCAGCTGTAATGCCGGATCTTTATGCTGTATTTTAACCTTTTGCAGGGCATCTGCCAGTTTTTGAAAGCCTGCTTTGGTAAATTCCAGTAATATGGCTTCCTTGTTCTCGAAATGATTGTAAATAACGGGAATGCTGTATTCTATGGCATCGGCTATTTTACGGATAGAGAGGGATTGCCAGCCATCTGTTAAAACCTGCAGCCATGCAGCCTCGAGGATGCTTGCCCTGAATTCTTCTTTCTGACGGAGTTTTCGTTCTGCAATTCCCATACGGTATATATTTTAGTTAACAGTGTTAACAAAAGTAACAGATAAATTGTTTTTACAAAACAATATTGGTTTTTCTGACTTAAATTAAACAATATTATTTAAGGATCAGGCGAAAGGTTAAATTGATACGGGGCCCTACAGGGCGCAGGATTTTAGGTAGTCTGTGCTCCCATAAATGTTGTGTATCAGCTTTCATGATCAATAAACTGCCATGCGTCAGTTCAACAGAAATGATGGGAATTTTATCGGTATAATGCCTGAACTGGAATATCCTGGGTGCGCCAAAGCTTACAGATGCAATGAAGGGATATTGGCCAAGGTTCTTTTCATTGTCGCGATGCCAGCCTATGCTATCGGCACCACTTCTGTAATGGTTAAGCAGGCAGGTATTGAATTCCACATCAAATTTAGTCTCTATATTTTCTTTAATACGCGTTAAGGTATCTATCCATGGCATGGCATTTAGGGTAATACCGGAATAACTATAGCTTGTTGCTTCATCACCATAAAATGCGGTAAACCTTGGCTGCAATATGTCCTTACCAAAAACCTTTATGGGTTCCTGTTTCCAGGTTACCTGATGCGTCAGCTCCTGAAAATACTGGTCACTCTCTGCTTCAGTAAAAAAGCCGGGGTAAAAAAATGCTTCTCCAGGAATAGGCAGCAGGTTTAAATGATCCAGATACAGTGATTTATCCATGAGGTAAATATATCAGATATATTCCATCATGTATGCTTTTGGTTGTTCCGATCTTAATGTTTTCAGGGCTTTGTCTTTAATCTGCCTTACCCGTTCTTTACCGAGGTTCATCTTACCGCCAATTTCATCCAGGCCAATGGCCGGATAGCCACCCAAACCATAAAACATGGACAGGATTTCTTTTTCGCGTTCCGGCAGTCCTCTCATTAGTCGCTTCACATCTACAGTAACAGAGTGCTGCAATACCGTAGTATCTGTTTTTTCTACATTGGTATCCTCTATGGTTTCGGCAAGGGTAAAACCAGATTCTTCTGCTATTACTGTATCCAGGGAAGTTGTCATGGGGGCGTGGTGCAGATAATCGACCACCTTTTCTTCCGGCAGTTCAATAAATTCACAAACTTCTTCCAAACTGGGTACCCGTTCCAGCTGTTGTTCCAGGTCAGCCATAGCCTTGTTGATCTTCATGATTCCACCGATCTGGTTTGCAGGCAGACGGACGATACGTTTCTGTTCGGCAATTGCGATCATAATACTCTGACGGATCCACCAGACGGCAAAGGAGATGAATTTAAAGCCTTTAGTTTCATCAAACCTTTGGGCAGCTTTAATCAGCCCCAGGTTTCCTTCTGCAATCAAGTCGGACAAACGGATGCCCTGGTTCTGATATTTCTTGGCCACAGATACTACAAAGCGCAGGTTGGCTTTTACCAGGCGGTCTAATGCCGACTGGTCTCCCTTCCTGATCTTCTGGGCAAGCACAATCTCTTCTTCAACGCTTAGTAAGTCAATTCTTGCAATGTCATACAAGTATTTTTCTATCGAGTCCGAATCCCGGTTGGTAATGGACTGCTCTATCTTTAATTGTCTCATCGCAGGCAAGGTCAGAAGAATTGAATTTCAGATCAATGGACTTTGTTTATTTCCGACTATTTTACGGAAATACGTCATAAAATTTGCACTTTTTACGGAAATTTGAGTTTCAGCGTTTATTTTTTTATTAATTTCGAAATCTCAGTGTAACTGGTACACTTTCATCAAATTAAAGGTAATGAATACGGGAGACCTCGACAAAACAGATATTGGTATTTTAAGGCTTTTGCAACAGGACGCATTGCTGAGCAATAAGCAATTGGCACTGGAACTGAACAAATCTACTGCTACCATTCATGAAAGGGTAAGGCGGTTAAAAACGGAAGGTTATATCAAACGCTCGGTAGCCATTCTGGATGGCAAAAAGATTGGCAAAAGCCTGATTGCCTATTCGCAGGTACAGCTAAAAGAACATACCGACAGTGCTTTGAGCGGCTTTGAAAAAGAGGTGGTAAAATTTCCGGAAGTGATGGAATGCTACCACATGACAGGGGCTTTCGACTTTATTCTCAGGATCGTGATCTCTGATATGGATGCCTATCACAATTTTCTGAGGAGCAAACTGGCACAGCTTAGTAATATCGGCACGGTCCAGAGTTTTTTTGTAATGTCCGAGATCAAGACTGAAACAGCCTATCCCTTTTAAGCCATTACCGGGTTATCTACCAGGGGCAATTTGGCAAAGCGGAACACTTCAATACTTGGAAAGCCAAAATCTGTCGCCACTTTGCCCAATATCAGGTAACAGCCCTTTCCCCTGAAAGGGTATACAGGTGTATGGGTAGAGAAATGTGTGGTATCAAAGAAATTCCCCTCGGCGTCTAAAAAGGTACCGAACCACATTTTTTTGTTGTTTTTGGTGTGCACTGTTTTTTCGCAGACGTACAAACCTACCATTTTTATAGTTTGACCAATATATGCTCTTAAACCTGAAGCTTTCACATCACCTCTGTAGTCTGTTTTCAGCATGTCAAACATTCCCATACTTACCGGATAGCCCAGCAGTTCGAGTTCATTATATGCATCCTCCAGTTTGTCTGAATCCAGGGGCGGAAGCACACAGGCTTTGCTTTCCATCCGGAAAAGTTCCTGTGAGGGTACTTCCGGTTGCTTATTGCCCAGGTAACTGTACACCTCCCAGAGCAAGGCTTTTTTACTGGAACCTGTAAAGCGCAATGCACCGATCCTGATGAGCAGGATGGCCTGTTCCAGTGTGATTCCTGTACGCCGTACAAAATCTTCCAATCCTTTATACAGACCATTGGCCCTCCGTTCTTTGGGGATCAGGGTCATATGCCGGCTCTCCAGCCCCTGAATACCAATCAGACCCAGGTAGGCATCTGACCCATTGATGCTTACAACATCTTCACTGTGGTTTACACAGGGCAGGTGTACTACGGCCCCTACTTTACGTAACTCGTGCACATATACCCAACGCTGGTAAAAGCCTCCATAGTTATTGAGTACAGCAACCATAAACTCTTTAGGGTAATAAGTCTTCAAAAATAAGCTCTGATAGCTCTCTACCGCATAACTTGCGGAATGGGCCTTAGAAAAACTGTATCCGGCAAACGAAGCCACCTGCCTCCAGATTTCTTTGGTTACCTCCTCATCCCTGCCCTCTTTCTTTGCATGGATAAAAAAACTCTCTATCAGGCGGTCAAATTCCTTTTTTGAACGGTACTTTCCACTCATTCCTCTTCTCAGGATATCAGCATCTGCCAGATCAAGTCCTCCATAATGGTAACAGATTTTGATCACATCTTCCTGGTAAACCATTACCCCATAGGTATCTTTCAGGTGCTCTTCCATAATCGGGTGCAGGTATTTCACTTCTTCAGGATGGTGATAGTTGTAAATATAGGTCGCCATCATACCAGATTGCGCTACACCGGGCCTGATAATGGAACTGGCTGCCACCAGTGTAAGGTAGTCTTCACAAGCCAGTTTGACCAGCAATTGCCGCATGGCGGGCGATTCGATATAAAAACAGCCAATGCTGCTACCCTCTTTCAGCAAACCATTAAGTCTGGGATCTTTCAGCAAGCTCCTGGTATCATGGATATCGACCACATCACCCGTATTTTGCCTGATGAGCTGCACGGCCTCTTTAATATGGCCAATGCCCCGCTGACTCAGAATATCAAATTTATCCAGCCCTATAGCTTCTGCTTCGTACATGTCCCATTGTACCGTGGCAAAATCTTTTGGGGGCAGGTCCAGCGCGGTATAATAAGTGATTGGATCTTCCGAAATCAATATCCCCCCGGCATGTATAGAACGTTGGTTAGGCATTTTCTCCATCATGCCATGCGCAGCCATGATCTTTTTATAAACAGGATTTTTTTTGTGTTCTTCCTGTTTTACAGGATCTAGGAAATCATCGATCTCTGCTTTGGGCAATCCCATTACCTTCCCGATCTCCCGGAAGACCGAGCGGTCTTTAAATGAACTCATCGTACCCAGCATGGCCGTATGCTTTTCACCATAAGTATTAAAAATATACTGTTGTATATCTTCCCTTTCATCCCATGAATAATCTATATCAAAATCCGGGGGCGAACTGCGGTTCTTATTCAGAAACCGCTCAAAATAAAGATCCAGCTCTATCGGGTCTACATCGGTGATGAACAGGCAGTAAGCCACAATACTGTTTGCCCCTGATCCCCGGCCTACATGATAATAGCCCTTACTTTTGCCATAGCGGATGATGTCCCAGGTGATCAGAAAATAAGCAAAGAAATCAAGCTCTTCGATAACTTCCAGTTCTTTTTTCAGCCGTTCTGCGGCCTCATGATTTTCACCTTTATAACGCTGCTCAAGTCCGGCCCAAGCCAGCTGTTCCAGCAGCAGTTTGTCTTCTGCCTTGCTCCCTTTGTAAGTCTTTTTGTTCCTTCTTTCTTTGTTTACATAATTAAGGGTACAACCCGCCATTAATTTTTCTGTATTTTCAAGAATAAAAGGATAAGCGGCATACAAATGCTTCAGCTCACCGGGGGGCAAAAAATGCTCGTCCGGCCTGCATTTATTACCTTCATCAACCTTAGTAAGCAGTGTATTCAGGTCTATTGCCCGCAGGTATTCATGCAGGCGGTAGTGTAAACGGTTGTAAACCGTTACCGGCTGCCAAACCACCAGCTTATCCTTCAGCTGGCTCAGGTCCCTTCCGTAAAGCAGGTTCAACTGCCCTGGCCGGATGCCTATAAAATCATCTGTCCCGACTGCTATGCCACTTTGATAAGGATAGATCACACAGGCATTTTTAAACGCATCTGCCCTGGCGGGCAATTCCTTTTTGCTGAAGTTATGAAAGGTCAAAAAGTCGTTCAGTTCCTTCATTCCTTCCTTGTTCCTGGCTATACCGATATATAACAATTTATTCTGCTTCCTGAATTCTATTCCACCGATCGGCCTGACACCATGCGCCCTGCATTCCCGCATAAATTCCATTACCCCGGTAGAGTTATTGATATCTGTAATGGCCATTTGCTCAATTCCCAAAGAAACTGCCTCTTTTACAAGCTGTTCTACAGACATGGTGCCATAACGCAGGCTATAGGAAGAGTGGACATTTAAAAACATAGCCTACAATTTGATGCTGAGTGTAGAGGCCAGGGCTATCGCCTTCTCGCCATACCTGTTCCTGATCTTGTCCATGGCCTGGTACAGGTTATATTTTTCCTCTGAAGCACTGTACAAATCAATCTGTTCATAACCGTTTACCAATGCAGACAATTTGATTCCTACCAGCCTGATCAGCATCCTTCGGGTATAGGCACGTTCAAAAAGTTCTTTGGCTTTGACAATCAGCGTGTCGTCCAGCGCAGTATAAGGAATGCGGCATTGCTGGGTAATGGTTTCAAAATTGGAATACCTGATCACAATGGTAACACAAGCTGTTAGTTTTTGCTGCTTCCGTAGTTCATAGGCCAGCTCTATAACCATTCCGGTGATCAATTGCCTGATCTGTGTAAAATCTATACTGTCGCTTTCAAAAGTCTGCTGCTTGCTGATCGATTTCTGTTCCCTGTAAGGAATTACCGGAGTATGATCTATACCATGTGCCTTCTGCCACAATGACAAGCCATTATTTCCCAAAACCTTATATACCTGCTGCTGGGGAATCTGCGCAAAAGTATGGATCTTTCTAACCCCCATTTCGCTTAACTTCAAAAAAGTGGCTGCACCCAGTCCCGGTATTTTTTTGATAGACAGCGGGTTTAAAAATGAGGGTATCTCCAGTTGTTCCACCTGTAATGCCCCGTTCGGCTTACATTCATTGGTAGCAATTTTTGAAACTGTTTTGTTAACTGACAAGCCAAAAGAAACCGGAAGGCCACTTTCCTTAAATACCTGCTCCTTTAGCTCACGGGCAAATTTCATGCAGCCATAAAACCGTTCCATACCTGTCATGTCTATATAGTGTTCATCAATCGATGCCTTTTCTAAAACAGGTACCTTTTGCTGCAGAATCTCGGTCACCATCCGCGAATGCTCGCTGTAATCGTCCATATTTCCTCTCACAAATTCAGCATGGGGGCACAGTTGCCGGGCCAGCCTTGAGGGCATGGCCGAATGAACCCCGTATTTCCTTGCCTCATAGCTACAGGAAGTAACCACTCCGCGATCTGACAAGCCACCAACAATAACGGGTTTACCTGCCAGTTTACTGTTCTTTTTAATCTCTACTGATACAAAAAAAGAATCCAGATCCATGTGGATGATGTGCTTATCTGAAGACATAAAAATAAAAACTTAGGTACAGCAAAGCTATACTAAAATATTTAGCAAAACAACAAAATTACTATTACTTTTAGTTGATATAAATGTATTCCTACCGCACTACCTTTGCATAAGTATTATTGGCATTCAGCAGGATGAGGTCTGCATAGGATTGCAGATAAAGTTCAGACTGTCCCTGTGCAATAGCTCTGCTTAACAAACCTGCCAGGTCGTTCAGCTCTTTCCTGAGGGATTCGCTTAAGGGGATAACCGAATGGCCCAGCCCCTTTTCCAGCAATAAGCCATTGTTATAACTTTCGGGATAACGCTGCAGAAAATCTTGCAAAAAAAGTTCATTAAAGAGCAGGATCCATCCGTCCTGCGAAAAGTGCTCCGGGTCGAAAACAGTACCTGAAGAAACAAAGATCATTTCCTTCCCATTGTCCAGCCACAATAGGCGGCTCCAGATTCCGGTCTGAAACCTTAAGTTCCGATAATAATCATCCAGGCGTTTAATATTCAACAAAAAACTTGTGTCCATAAAGCAATGAAAATTATTTGTTTCTATACAAAAAACTGGAGCGAATCACAAATATCTGAAGCTATACTCAAATAACATTGGACTACATGGAATACCGAAGGTTTAATCAAAATACCAGATCAATTCAAAATAATATTTCACAAAAAATAACCAGGGCAGGTCTGTACCGAATTATCTATTTATGCCGTCTTACTCTGCCTGTTTTGTTCCAACAGGTTTAATTCAGCCTGTAATCTTTAAACGACTTCAAAGCCGGGCTATAATAGACCTTATAAGCATGTCTTTTCTGACAATCCTCACAGCCGCAATCATCGGCAGGGCTGCTGCAGTAACATTCTTTTCCACAACCGTTGGGATACCTGTCAAAGAGTACACTCACCTCCCAGTCAAATTGATTATACTTTTTCATGTTTTCCTCCTTTCAAATGCCAGATCAATTTTATTGAACCGATGATTAAATATATGCCGGTAAAATGAAACAGGAAATAAAGGGTAGTTATAAAGGCAGATTCAATCGTTGAAATGTGGGTTTAAGGCTGTGGGTTTCCTAAGCATTGGAAAAAGATTGACCTGGTATTTATTCTGGCATGAAAGTAGTACATACCCTGATATCAAATAAAAAGAAATGAACTTACCATCCTGGAAGCGGATTAACTTTAAAAAAATCAAAAAAGATGTCAGGAATAGCTTTACAAGCCTTGCCGAAGGTGGTTTTAAGCAAATCTTTAACCAGATAGACCAGCTGGGCATCAAAAAGGGAGTAGATACGATGGGCATTGATAAGTTTATCAATCAATGTGCATTACTGGCGGCAGGTTCGGGCGCGCTGACTGGTGTAGGTGGGATCAGTACCATGCTGATTGGCACGCCCCTGGATGTGATCAACCTGATTATGCAACAGTTTCGCGTAACACTGGCCATTTCCTATCATAACACGGGTAGGTATAAAATCCGCTTTGAGGATTTTTTCAAAATCGTAGCATCATCTGTTAAAGCCGATACCAAGCTGGCCATCAGTAAAAATGTAATGGAAGAAGTTGCCGAGAAAATCCTGATGAGCATAGGCTCTAAGGCAAGTCGGCGTTTGGTACCTGTTGTTGGCGGGGTAATTGGCGGAACGGTAAATTACCTGTTTATCAAAGGGATTGCAAAAGACCTGAGAGAACAGAAAATTAGGTAATTTGATTTACTATCCAATAATATATTATGATCTTTACAAAATATGCAAGATTACCTGTTTGAAATTCAATTAAAAGTAAGAGATTACGAATGTGATATCCAGGGCATTGTAAACAATGCCGTCTACCAGTCTTATTTAGAACATGCACGCCATGAGTACCTACTCTCAAAATCCATTTCCTTTAAGACCCTAACAGCACAAGGTATCCTGGTAATGGTATCCAGAATAGAAATGGATTTTAAAAAATCGCTTACCAGTGGAGATACTTTCACGGTAAAACTCCGGACAGAAAAAAAAGGGTTAAAACTCCTATTTTATCAGGACATATACCGCATGCCGGACCATGCCCTCTGCCTGAATGCAAAAGTAGAAGTGATCGCCCAAATAAACGGGCGACTTAACAGGGGAGAGATCTTTGATACTTTAGGCTTTTAATACTCGTATTACAAATTGAAATTCCCCAGATAACAGCTATTGGCAATCTGTTTCCTGTCCAGTGCAATAAAAGAGATATACACCTCCATATAAGCATTCAGCAAATTGGGGGCAGGTTTGCCACTCCGCTCGTCCGGCTACCGATGAGCCTTGCGGCCTCATTGTGAGGGATGCTCCTCCCGCTGAAAATCTCTTTTTTGTTGTCTTCATAATTTAAAAATTGCGGCCATGCATATTGCCCTGGCCAATAATAACAAGGTATACAATGCCCAGTGCTGCGGCGAAAATACAAGCTTCCGGTCCAACAATATGTAATATTTCTAGCCAGACCAAAGTCAACCATACTCTATGTGATTGACGAAGAACATTTAAAATTCCAGTATCATTTAATTGCCTTACAGCAATATAGCCATAAAATATTTTTAAATTCACCAGTACCATAACAGAAGCTGATGGCAATATTTGCTAATTTGAAGAAGAAACTCCGGTTACTAAAATACTTGGAATTTATCCCAAAAACTGCAAACCTATGTTAGTAGATGACAACTTGGTAAGTGGACATCCTAAGTTTACTATTTTTACTGCGAATTTTTAAACTTAACAACCGCATAATATACCTGTCATAATTTATACGCTAATTTGAAAATAATTGCGACATTGCAGTTAGAGTAACATAGTTAAATGGCAAAGTATAGCAAATTTACTGATCTTGAACTGGTAGCCATGCTAAACAAAGGCGATCAATTGGCTTATACAGAAATATTTGAGCGCTATAAGATTATATTATACAAACATGCCATTCGTCTGATCAACGACCAGGAAGAAGTAAATGACATTATACAGGAGTTATTTCTTACGTTATGGCAAAAAAAAGGGACAATTATACTTACTACCTCGCTTTCATCCTATCTTTACCAGTCTGTACGCAACAGGATATTTGATTTCATTGCACATCAGAAAGTAGAAAACAATTATCTGGATTCAATCCGTGACTTTGCCCTAAATGGCCAGCTCATTACAGAAGATCAGATCAGAATGAAAGAACTGAATATCATTATTGAAAAAGAAATATCAGCACTTCCAGAACGGATGCGAAAGGTATTTGAGATGAGCAGACTTACAGATCTGAGCTATAAGCAAATTGGAGAACGGCTGGATATATCAGACAAAACTGTGAAACAACAAGTATACAATGCCGTAAAGATTCTAAAGTTAAAGATCAATTATATTATTACCATCCTGCCTATTATCTAGTATTTTACAATTCATCTAATACCTTTTGTCCATCATCCCGTCTTAGTCATATAAAGAGGATAATAATCCTGCATATGAAAGACGAAGAAATTATAGCACTTTTAGAAAAGTATAAAACAGCTGAACTTAGCCCGTATGAAAAATCATTGCTGGAAAGCTGGTACATTCAACAGGTAAAGGATAGCAAGCATGAAATAGCCGACGAAGATTTAGTTAAAAACTTACAGCAGATTGGCAAAGTCCTACCTTTAAAACAACAACGTCCTTTTAAAATAACCTGGTCTAAAGTAGCAGCTGCTGCTGCAATAATTATAGTTGTAGGTGTTGGGATACAAATTTCAAAAAAGCCCGTTAAAACTGAGCGTTTATCAGACAAACTTTACGCAAACAACATCATTGCAGGCAAGAATTCGGCCACCTTAACACTTGCCAATGGAAACAGTATTGTCCTCAGTGACGCAAAAACAGGAGTGATAATTGGTGATGACTTGAGATATAATGATAATACCGCTGTCACTTCGAACAATACTACCTCAACAGGAACAACTTCACTTATTGAGGCTGAAATGGTCACCGTGGCGACACCCCGTGGTGGCACCTACCAGGTAGTTCTACCAGACGGCACCCGTGTTTGGTTAAATGCAGCCTCTTCCATTAGCTTCCCAACTAATTTTGAAGGCAATACCCGTACCGTGTCGCTTACCGGAGAAGCTTATTTTGAAGTTGCACATAACAAATCCATACCATTTCGTGTAAAAAGTATCAGGCAGGAAATCGAAGTTTTAGGAACCCATTTTAACATTAACAGTTATGCAGACGAGCCAACAGTAAAAACAACTTTGCTGGAAGGAAGTGTAAGGGTCATTACCACTGGAAAAGTTCATAAAGTTATTTTAAAGCCAGGTGAACAGGCACTTGTAAAAGACAATATAAAAGTTGCAGGTATCAATCCGCAAACTGCAATAGCGTGGAAAAACGGTGAATTTATGTTCAGAAACGAACCACTGGAAAATATCATGAGAGCCATCTCCAGATGGTATAATGTAGAAGTGATTTACCAGGCCGATGTTTCTGGCAAGGCAGTATGGGGCACCATAACCAAATATGGCAGTGTATCAGAAGTCCTGGAAATGATCACCCTTACCGGAGCTGCAAATTTTAAAATAGAAGGCAAAAAAATCATTGTATTACCATAAATAAAAATAAAACTTAACCAAAACCAAAATGCCATGGCACAGAAAAATACAGAACCATAACCCTCATGTTTGAAATAATTTGAAAAAAAACCAGAAGTGCGGCAAACACCTCTGGCTAATACGTTCAAATTTATGCCCAATAAATTTTCGACAATCTATTCATTCACAATTCAAACTATCCAAATGTATAAAATTTATACTAAAATTTTGTGTTGGCCTAAACGCCGCATTCCCATTCCACTAGTTATGAAACTAACTATTTTGCTAATGACAACAGTTTTGCTCCAGGTAAGTGCAGCCGGGTTTGGGCAAAAAATTACCTTGTCCAAAAAGGCTGCAACCATCGAAGCTGTATTTGAAGAAATAACGAAACAAACCGGGTACATGATACTTTGCCAGATGGACATTATCAAAACAGCAGGCGTAAATGACATCAATTATAAGCAAGCCACAATTGAAGAAGTTTTGGGTACCTTCTTTCCCCAAAAACGGCTTTCTTATACGCTCAAAAACAAAACCATAATCATACAACAGATGGAGCAGGCGGGGCAACTTAAAAACACTGAACCTGCAGCTTTCCGTAATATTGATGTTAACGGTAAGGTTGTTGATGAAACCGGGGCTCCTCTTTCGGGTGCATCTATTATTGTAAAAAACACCAATCAGGCAATATCAACAGACATCAATGGCAATTTTTCGTTCAAAAACATAAATGAGCATAGCATACTGGTTGTATCTTATCTCAGCTTTATTACCCAGGAAATTCCTGTAGCCGGAAAAACAACCATAAACCTCGTACTTAGAGAAAGCACAAAAGGTTTAAATGAAATTGTGGTGGTTGGTTATGGAACCCAAAAACGCGGACACATTACCAGCGCCATAAGTTCCTTCAAGCCAACAGAAAAAAACTCAAGACCAGTATTGGGGCCCGATCAGCTGATACAGGGAAAAATGGCCGGGGTAATGGTATCATCGGGCTCAGGCAACCTGGGTGGTGCGAACCGGGTAAGTATCAGGGGAATCGGCTCCCTAAGCGCCAGCAATGAGCCATTATATGTGATAGACGGAGTACCGGTCAGGTCTCACAATGCAGCGCTGTTCAATTTCGGAGAAGATATGAACCCACTTGCCGAACTGAACCCAAATGACATCGAGTCGGTAGATGTTTTAAAAGATGCTGCTTCGTCAGCTATTTATGGATCAAGAGCTACCAATGGTGTAATACTCATTACCACCAAATCCGGAAAAAGCGGAAAATCAAAAATGAATATAGATGCTTTTTCAGGTATACAGCAGGTACCCCACCTCAGCAAGTTAAAAATGGCCGATTCAAAGACCTATGTAAACGTAATCAATGAAGGTATAGACAATTACAACCTTCAATATGGTTATGCACCTGGTGTCGGTAATTTTGTTCCATACATCCAAAACCCCTACCCCGGACTTCCAGATACAGACTGGCTCGATCTGGTACTGCAAACTGCTAATACCAACAGCCTTAACCTGTCTTTTTCAGGTGGTTCAGACAAGGGCACTTATTTCATTTCCGGAAGTTACCTGGACCAGCAGGGTGCCATAAAAACAAACAGTCTCAAAAAATACACCGCCAAGATCAATCTCACCCAGAATGTATTTTCATGGCTTAAAGTTGGCGCCAATACCAATATGAGCTATTCTCATAACAACAGGGTGCCAGGTTCAAACTTAGGCTCAACAGTGCTGGCGCGTGGATTAGAACAAAGACCATTTGACCGTCCCTATAAACCAGATGGCAACTACTATGTAGGTGGTACCTCAGAACTGTTAAGAAACAACGCCGTACAAATCCTTAACGAACAAAAAGCCTACCTCGACAACTATCGCTTTTTAGGTAATTTTTTCGGAGAGCTCAGCTTTACAAAAGACTTAAAATTCAAATCCTCTGTCGGAACAGATCTTATCTATACCCATGATTATGTCTATTACAATGAAAATCACCCTTACGGAACCGGTTCTGGAAGGTTGATAGACAATACCCGGTTAAATACCAATATCGTATTCGAAAATACATTAAACTATAACCATAAATTCGGCGAACTGGACCTTGCAGTACTGACCGGCCATTCCTTCCAGAAAATCGGGGCTTCAGACAATTCTGTCGACGGAAGTGGTTTCCCTTCTGCGTCATTTGATGTCAACTCTGTAGCGGCAACCATCACTGCGGCCTCCACAGGCCTGTCAGAAAATGCACTGGAGTCCTATTTTAGCCGTGCCAACCTAGCCTATGCAGATAAATATCTGCTATCAGTTTCTATGCGCGCAGATGGTTCATCCCGTTTTTCCAGGCAAAAAAGATATGGATATTTTCCCTCTGTCTCTGCAGGATGGGAACTGTCTAAAGAAAGTTTTTGGATGCTCTCCGGTACAGATCTTAAACTCAGAGCCAGCTATGGCAAAACCGGTAACCAGGAAGGTATTGGCAATTATGCCTATCAGGCGCTCGCCGGCGGGGGTTACAACTACAACAATGCCAGTGGACTGGCCATTACCGGTTTTGGTAACGATCAACTTACCTGGGAGTCTGCAAACCAGTTCAACACGGGTTTAGAGCTCGGCTTGTTTAAAGGAAAAATCAACATCACTGCCGATTATTTTGTCAAAAATACCACCAACCTCCTGTACGAAAAACCAACCGCAGGAACCACTGGTTTTACCAGCCTCACCACCAATATCGGTTCCATGAAAAATAAAGGCCTTGAATTAGGGATCAATACCAATTATGCCTTAGGTAAGGTATTGTGGAATTCGAACTTCAATATTTCCTTTATCAAAAACAAACTAACCTCATTACTCGGTAATGAAGACCTGCTTATCGGTGCAAACCGCGTACTAAGGGTAGGCAGCGAAGTAGGGAGCTTCTATATTTATAAGCAGACCGGTATTTACCAAAGCGATGCCGAAGTGCCAAAATCTTTGTACGATACGGGTATAAGGGCTGGAGATGTGAAATATGAAGATGTAGACAACAACGGGGCTATAGACGTTAAGGATAGGTTAATTGTAGGCTCTTCTAACCCGGATTTTTTTGGCGGCTGGGACAATTCTTTTACCTATGGCAATTTCGACCTTAATTTCTCTGTCACCTACTCCTACGGAGCTGAAGTATATGCCCCATGGCGCATCAATGTTTCCAGGCTTGCAGGAACCTATTTTCCTTTTCTTGAAAGCGAAGCCAATGGCAGGTGGACAGGACCAGGAACCAGCAATACCGTGCCCAGGGCAATTAACGGCAATACCTACAACACCTACAACTCTACCCGCTTCCTCGAAAACGGATCTTATTTAAGGTTAAGAAACCTGAGCATTGGCTATAATCTGCCCAAAACCCTGCTTTCTAAATTTAAGCTGGAGCGGTTACGGGTTTATGCCCAGGCAGACAACCTGTTCCTGCTTACCAGGTATTCGGGCATTGACCCTGAAGTAAATGACAATACCGACCCAAAATTTTTGGGTGATGATAACCTGGTTATGCCACAGCTCCGGTCATTTAACCTTGGCTTCAACCTTACTTTTTAGCATTTAAATTTCAAGTCATGAACATCAAAATATTCATTTTACTTATCATCCTGTCAATCACAGGCCTCTCCTGTCAGAAACAGCTTAACCTTTACCCCCATTCAGCGGCCTCATCAGCCAATCTATCAGCCAAAGATGTTGAGCTTTTCCTGAACGGAGTGTACAGTAAGGTGCAAAATGCACCGGGTCGCGAATCTTATATCATGTCAGATCTGATTGGGGGCAATCTGATCACAGCAAGAGGAACCGGAGGCCCAATCCAGTTAATCAACAGTATACTTCGCCCGGAACAAGCCATGATGAGTTCCTCCTGGAACGGTTACTATAATGCACTTTACCAGGTAAATGTATTACTCGAATCTGCCAGTGATATGGATGCTTCCACCAGAAAAGAGGAAATATTAGGCACTGCTCACTTTTTCAGGGGGTACATTTATTACAATCTGGTATCCCGCTGGGGTGGCGTACCAGTGCTGCAAAAAAATACAACTGCAAATGTTGCAAGAAATACTGAAGCAGAAGTCTGGGCCTTTATCGAGTCAGAGCTTAACCAGGCAATTGCCCAGGCCCCAAACTACAACAATTACTACTATGTATCTAAAGATGCGGCAAAGGCACTAATGGCCCGGGTAAAACTTGCACAGGGAAAAATGACAGAGGCAGCAACTCTTGCAGAACAGCTCATTACCGCCGGCAATTTTAAACTGGATACCTTTGAAAAGATCTTCCGCAACCAGCAGAATACCGAAGAGATCTTTGCCTTTAAAAACCTCACTGCCGAATCCAGCATTGCCATCAGTACCCTTTTTTACACCTACGCACATCCTGTTAAAGGAAGTTATGCTTACGCACCTGCAAGTGACGTGATGCAACTGTTTGAAGATGGTGATAAAAGAAAAGCCATGTCTATCGATGTATATGGAAGTGATAATGTGATCAATAAATATCCAAGTGGGCAGTCAGGAACAGACCCCATTATTGTTACCAGGCTGGCAGAAATGTATCTGATCAGCGCAGAAGCGCAGGGTTTAAGCGGTTTGGGCCGGCTAAATCAACTGAGAAACACCCGTGGACTGCCAGATGTAAATCCCGTAGGCGAGGCGGCCTATATCAATGCTGTTTTGCTGGAGCGCAGAAAGGAACTTCTGGCCGAAGGCTTCAGGTGGTACGATCTTGTACGCCTTCAAAAAGCTAAAACAGAACTGGGCATTACCGATGCACAGTTTAAACTGCCCATACCCGAAAAAGAACTGGTGCTAAACAATCTGCTTGTGCCAAATCCAGGTTATGGTAATTAATCAAAATAGGTATAAATCATAAATATGAGACCAATGTTCACAAAAAATATATCCACATTAATGCTGATGTTCTTTTTTCTGGTATCTGTAGCTTGCAAAAAAGAGCAAACCCAGCAAACCGATCTCCGAATATTCAGTGCGCTTACAGAAAAGATCAAACAAAATTCTGATGTAATGGCCAATGTTTTTTCAGATACAACTTTCCAGATCCAGCCCGGAGTCGAAGAAACTGATATCCATTACCAAAGCCAGAGCGGAGGTCTTAGCACAAAGATTTTTATTTTAAAAATTGACCTTAAAAACCCGGATGTCAAACTCCAGGCCGCTACGCCTTACGATGCACCAGGCTATGGCTCACAAACAGTACCTGAAATGGCCAAATATGTAGATGCGGCCAACAACAGGGTTATCGCAGGCATAAACGGAGATTTCTTCAACACCAGCAGTTATGTGCCTCTGGGTATCATTTATAAAAAAGGGGTAGCAATTAAACCTGCCTTTACAGACAATACAGATAAGCCCCAGCAAGGTCTCAGTTTCCTCGGTATACTGGCAAATGGCAAACCTTATATCGGCGATAAAGAAACCGATTACCCCACAATAAAGAGTCAGCTCAAAGAAGCCCTCGGCGCAGGGGTATTTCTGGTTAAGGATTATAAAAAAATAACACAGAGCATCCCAACCGTCGATCCCCGCACCGGAGTTGGAATAACAGACGATGACCTGGTCTATTTCATCGTCGTAGACGGTCGCAATTTTTACAATTCCAATGGCATCAACTACCAGGAAATGGGGAAAATCATGTATGCATTTGGTGTAAAGAATGCAGTAAACCTTGATGGTGGCGGCTCTTCTACATTTATGATCAAACATCCCCGGGTAGATGTGTGGCAAATCCGTAACAAACCTTCCGACGGTTCTCCGCGCGCAATTGCAAATTCCTGGTTAATCCTATCAAAATCAAAACCTTAGGTTATTAAAACATAAGCTCATGAACAGAATATCCATCTTTATCATATTGGCCACACTCCTTTTTACATCCTGTAAAAAAGAAAGTAAAGCCCCGGTTACTTCAGCAAAACTTAAAATCACTTCCCTATGGCCCGATAACGGCCAGGCTGCTATGATCGTAACCATTAACGGAAAAAACTTCAGCAGCAACCCTGCAGCCAACATTGTAAAATTTAATGGTGTAGATGCGGTGGTTATTGAAGCCTCTGCCACACAGTTACAGGTAGTAAGCCCTTCAAATGCAGGTAACGGAAAGGTAACCATTACCCTAAACGGGCAATCTGCAGAAGGCCCTGTATTTACCTATAAAGCTGCCCCGGCATCAGAATATATCGTAAGTACCTTTGCCGGAGACGGAACTGCAGGCCTGTTCAACGGCGCTGCTGCCGATGCTCAATTCAGAAATCCGGAAGGCCTAGCCGTTGATGCACAGGGTAACGTTATTGTAGCCGACCGTCAGAACCATACCATCAGAAAAATAAGCCCGGCAGGACAAGTTACCACCATTGCTGGTGATGGAACCGCAGGCTATGCCGATGGAACAGGAACTGCAGCAAAATTCAGCTCTCCCTGGAAATTAGCTATAGATCCGCTGGGAAATATCATTGTCGCCGACCGTGATAACTTTAAGATCAGAAAGATTGCTCCTGATGGCGCTGTAACTACACTGGCAGGAAGCACGGCAGGCTTTGCAGACGGGACCGGCAGTGCAGCTAAATTTATGCAGCCATTGGATGTAGTAGCCGATGCGCAGGGAAACATTTATGTGGCAGACAATACCGCACACCGCATCCGGAAAGTAAGCCCATCCGGTACGGTAACAACCCTTGCAGGTGATGGCACTGCCGGATACCTGGATGCTACAGGTGTACAGGCCAAATTCAGAAATCCATCAGGGCTTACCGTCGATCAGCAAGGAAACATCATTGTGGCCGACCGGCTTAACCACCGCATCCGGAAAATAACTCCTGCAGGTACAGTTAGTACTATTGCCGGTGCAGGTACAACCGGGTTGTTAGACGGAGATGCACTTACTGCAAAATTTGCCGATCCTTATGGCGTTGCGGTTGATGCAGGCGGAAACATTCTTGTAGCGGAACTGACCAATGCCAGAATCCGAAAAATTACTCCTGTAGGGCAGGTCAGCACATTGGCAGGCAGCTCGGCAGGTTTTGCAGATGGATTAAGTGTAAACGCGAAATTCAATCAGCCAACCGATCTTGATATAGATGCTAAAGGAAACATCTACGTAGCCGAAGTAACCAACCATAGGATCCGCATGATCAGGTTAATCAAATAAAGCGAAAAGCCATGAAATATTTTAATCTTACCATAAGCAGAACAGCACTGGTTTTTCTTATTGTTTCTGTCATACATTTCAGTTGTACAAAACAGATTGATCAGGTCCTGTTAAAAGAGAAACCGATTCGCAGTGGATCGGCAGCTGTAACTACACTGTCCTACTCCAGCCTGACACAAAAACTGATAGATGAAACGAGTCTTATCGGCACAGTGATTTCAGATGATGAAATCACTGTTGCGCCAGGTGTAACAGAAACAGATATACATTATACCGATACCGCCGGCAAAGCCATGCACCTGTTTATTCTGAAAGTTAACCTCAACGAACCCCAGGTATTCATGGAAGTAGCTACACCTTTTAATCTTCCGGCATATGCCAGGCAAACCGTACCTGCACAGGCGGCCGAAATTGATACCGCTACCCATATGGTGATAGCAGGCATAAACGGCGATTTTTTTGATACCAGCACCGGTATTCCTATGGGTATTGTACATAAAAATGGTAGCATCGTCAAAAGCACTTTTAATGACAATACCCTGAAACCCCAGCAGGCAGTCAGTTTCTTTGGCGTAACAGAAAATAATGTTCCGATTATCGATTTTAAAAGTGGTTATGCCGCCCTCAGCAGCCAGCTTTACAACAGTACTGGCAGCGGAGTAATGCTGGTAAACAATCATCTTCCTGTTTCACAACCTTACACGGCAATCGATCCCAGAACATCAGTTGGATATGATGACAACGGCATCGTATATTTTGTAGTAATAGATGGACGAGACGCCCCCTATTCCAATGGAATGAACTATGCACAGCTTACCAGTGCTTTTATGGCTTTTAATGTAAAAAATGCTGTAAACCTGGACGGCGGCGGCTCCTCTACTTTTATGACCAGAAACCCGGTAACCAATTTATTACAGGTAAGGAATCAGCCTTCAGACGGTACCGCACGTGCCGTTGCCAATGCCTGGCTGGTCTATATCAGTAAGGTGCTGGTCAGCAATTACGCTGGTACAGGAACTGCCGGCTTAGTGAACGGAGCTAAAGCCAGTGCCCGTTTCGATAGCCCCGAAGGTCTTGCTATTGATGCATCAGGTAATATGTACATTGCAGATAAAAACAACAATGTGATCCGGAAAATCACTTCTACCGGAACAGTGAGTACCTTTGCAGGTACCGGAGTGGCGGGCTTTGCAGATGGGGCCGGCAGTATAGCTAAATTTAACGGACCATGGAAAGTTGCTGTCGATGCAACAGGCAATGTATACGTCGCAGACAGGGACAACTTTAAGATCAGGAAGATCACTCCGGCAGGTATCGTAAGCACACTTGCCGGAAGTACAGCCGGTTATGCAGATGGAACAGGGAGTGCCGCTAAGTTTATGCAACCGCTTGATGTGGCCATTGACCCCTCTGGCAACGTAATTGTGGCCGACAATACCAGCCACCGCATCCGCAAAATAACAGCAGCAGGTGTGGTAACTACAATTGCCGGAAACGGAACAGCAGGTTATACCAATGGAACAGGCACAGCTGCACAATTTAAAAACCCATCAGGTGTAGATGTCGACGCATCCGGAAATATTTATGTTGCCGATCGTTTAAACCATCGGATCAGAAAGATCACCACATCGGGAGTAGTCAGTTCCTTAGCTGGCACCGGAACTTCGGGCACTACAGATGGCGCGGCTGGTTCAGCCAAATTTTCAGACCCTTATGGTGTTACTGTCGATGTATCCGGAAATGTGTATGTAGCAGACCTGATCAGTTCAAGGATCAGAAAAATATCATCCGGCCAGGTTAGCACCTTAGCCGGAACTATACCTGGTTATCAAAATGGAACAAGCACAATAGCCAAATTCAATCAGCCTACCGATCTGGTTATCCAGGGGTCGAACATCTATATAGCAGACCATTCCAACAACAGCATCCGTCTGGTCAAATTAATCAATTAAATATTGCACCAACAAAACACAATATGCCGCATACAAAATATAAACACTTCGTGTTGCCAGCCTTCTTATTACTTGCAACAACACTGTTTGCCCGCCAAACTTCGCCAGCTCAATCCACATTAAAAAGGCCCAAACTGATAGTTGGCATTGTGGTAGACCAAATGCGCTGGGACTATCTGTACAGGTTTTATAACCGATACGGACAGGCTGGCTTCCGAAGGATGCTGAACGAAGGCTTTACCTGCGAAAATACCATGATCAGTCATTTGCCAACCTACACGGCAATAGGACATACCTCCATATACACCGGCTCTGTTCCAGCCATTCATGGCATTGCAGGCAACGACTTCATCAACCAGCAAACAGGAAAAACAATGTATTGCGCAGGCGACAGTACCGTACAAACTGTCGGCAGTATCAGTCCTGCCGGTAAAATGTCTCCGTGTAATATGCTATCCTCCACTATTACCGACGAGCTAAAACTAGCTACAAACTTTCGCTCCAAAGTAATCGGCATTGCATTAAAAGACCGTGGTGGTATTTTACCGGCCGGACATGTTGCAGATGCTGCCTACTGGCTGGATGATGCTACAGGAAACTGGATAACAAGTACATTTTACATGCAGGAACTTCCTGCATGGGTTAAGGCATTTAATGCGGGTAAACAAATCCAAAAATACCTGAGCCAGGACTGGAATACCTTATACCCTGTCAATACTTATGTGCAAAGTGACCAGGATAACAGTAAGTACGAAGGAAAATTTAAAGGAACAGACAAGCCTGTATTTCCGGTTAAACTTGCCGAAATAGAAAAAACTATGGGTCCTGCACTCATCAGGTCTACCCCTTTTGGCAATACCCTAACCTTAAATATGGCTAAGGCAGCTGTCGATAATGAACAGATGGGACAAAATACGGTTACCGATTTTCTGGCGGTAAGTTTATCCTCAACAGATTACATTGGCCATCAGTTTGGCATCAATTCCATCGAGGTTGAAGATACTTACCTGCGTCTTGATCGGGATCTGGCTGATTTTTTTAATTATCTGGACGTTAAACTCGGAAAAGGCAACTACACTGTTTTCTTAAGTGCCGATCACGGAGGTGCACACAATCCGCTTTTTCTTCAGGACCATAAACTGCCCGGTGACCTATGGAATTCTGGAAGTTGTTTAAAACAGATCAATAGCATTCTGAAAGAAAAATATGGACGGGAAAACCTCATATTAACCCTCATCAATAATCAGGTACACCTCAACAATACAATTATTGAGCAGAACAGACTTGATGCAGAAGCCATTAAAAACGAATGCATTCAATTTTTTCAAAAACAGGATGGCATTGCATGGGCTGTAGACATGGAAAAAATCCAAACCACCAGTATTCCCGCAGCAATTAAAGAGCGGATAATTAATGGATACAACAGGCAGCGCAGCGGAATTGTCCAGCTTATTTTACAGACTGGATGGTATACAGGAACCTCCAAAACAGGTACTACACACGGTGCATGGAATCCCTACGATGCACATATACCATTAGTGTGGATGGGCTGGGGAATAAAACACGGCAAATCAAATAAGCAAACCTATATGACGGATATAGCCCCAACGATCGCCGCACTTTTAAACATACAGCCACCAAGCGGATCAATCGGAAAAACTATTGAAGAAGTATTGAAATAAAACAGGGAAAGACAAGCCCACCCCGCATTTGATCAATAATTCTGCATTCTTAGAGCGGGTATAGCATCTTTTTCGCTTCTTCAGCGGAAATTATGCAGCCCGTGAAAAGATATACTCAATTATTATCCATGCTGAATTAACATTTGCTTTTCTCCAGTATTCTAGTAAACTTTGGATAACCGGACAAACCAACACGCTACTCAATTATAAACCCCATGTTTAAAAAACATTTTCTTTCGATGGCCGAATACGCAGGATAGAATATGGATACTTGCTGGGAGCTCGATGACGATTATCAAAAACAGCAAAGCGAGATCATCGAAATCGGCATTTATAAATTGAATACAGAAACAGGCAAAATAACCTCGAGCGAAGGTATTCTGATAAAGCCCGTAAGATCCGAAATTAGTGAATTTTGTACCAGACTTACTTCTATCACTCCTCAGATGGTTGAAGAACATGGAATATCATTAAGTGAAGCCTGTACACTCTGGAAAAGAAGGCCCACACCACCGTGGCGTTGATGATGCCAAAAATATCGCAAAAATCCTCGGTAACCTTGTAGAGGCTTAATCGGCCCAATTAATTGCACTGCAACAAATCTGCTTGCAGGCATTTCTTCATTAATATAACTTCCTGTAGCGCCTTTTAAAAATTCCTAATCTTTGGGAATGGTTAATTATTCAATTGCCTTAATAGTTTGATCGACTATTAATAGTGAGACTTTTAAAAATCATGTGGACTGGACTGATTTTTTAGATCAAAAATTAATGATTAATTAATTAATATCTTTGACGAAAGATATAATAAATATGATAAGGCATATTTTTGTTGTAACAAGTTTCCTGATTATATCAGCAAACTTGTTTGCTCAACAGCATTCTGTTCCCAAAGTTGACTTTTTTAAAGACCAAAAAAAATTATTATGCTGGAGTGGCCCTATGTCATCTTCATTTAAAAGTAACAAGGAGATTTCCGCCGTGCCATTGATGCATTATTTTGATTCAAAGAAAGGAACTGCAAGGATTATCTGTAAACCTAATTATGGTTTTGACAAATGGAAGACCTATATTAGGAAGTATAAAAATATCGATATAGAGTATCAGAAAGTTAGAGAGATTGCGATCAATGAGAGTGTGCAAAAGAACTTTACTATTTATGCATTTCTGATGGAAAGCAAATACTTGGTAGACCCTACTGAGAAGCCATATTTCCCCGGAGAAAAGGAGATGGAGTTTCCTGCACCGATATTGATTTACAAAAAGGAAGGTAAGAACTGGAAACAGTTAGCTAAAGTCGATGTTAAGGATTGGAGTGCTTTTGCGGACTTGCAAATGAATACAATACTTGGTAAAAGTGGATATTCCAAATGAAAACGGTTTTATATTCCTACTGCCCGGCCTAGTTTTTACGAAGAAAAACCTAGTAACCCCACTTACACTAGCGGGGTTGTTTAACAAATTATCAATATGAAGAAACTATTAACGCCATTGCTTGTAATCATATGTTATGTCTCAGCTTCCAGCCAGTATAAGTTTACCCTTGATTTCAAAACCAAAACATTCAATAATGCAAAAGTTTATTTAAACGTTTACAATAACCAGAGCTTTACCCCAATCAGCAGAGATTCCTTTATTGTTGTAAATGGTCAACACATTATTAAAGGAGAGCTGAAACAGCCTAGCAATTTCGCAGATTTCAGTGTTTCATATCAGGGAAAAGGAATAGGAACGCGGTTTGTGTTGGATTCCGGTGAAAATAAAGTAAGCCTGGACACACCTGTATTAGTAACTAAAATGTTAACATTACTTTCCAACGCACGTGGCCATTTTGTTGTTGATGAATTAGACAATTTATTCTTAGAAAAGGTCGCTTTATATAAAGAACCCACCCGGATTAACGGTAATTTGCACATACCGCCCAAACTTAATGAGCAGATCAGGCAAGCTCAGTTAAAACGACTTCTGTCTTATCCGAATGACTTTGGCAGCCTACTCTATCTTTATCGTATGAGCCGTATCGATGCTAACCCTAAAACAGCAATGGACATTCTGGTAATACTGGAAACCTTTAGTGAAGAGCTGAAGAATTCTACTTTAGGAAAGCAGCTTTATGAGAAGGAGACCAATCTTATCAATAACAAAAAGGCCGCTGGCGCGGGCAATAAAGTTCCAATATTTAAAATTAACGACTTAAATAATGATGAATTTAGCAACAGCTCCCTGACTGGCCAGCCCTATATCATCGTCTTTTCTGCTACCTGGTGCGGCCCATGTCAGGAACAGTTGCCAATGTTGAAACAATTATATGAAATCTATAAGCAAAAAGGATTAAAAGTTATCTATTTCAACGATGATGACAATGTAATCCGCTGGAAAGAGCATGTATCAAATAATAAACTTAGCTGGATAAATGTATCGGAAAGATTGAAGCCCGCAAAAAGCAAAATTCCGAGATCTTTTGGTGTATATTCTATACCTACATGCCTTGTAGTGAATAAAAAAGGGACAATTATTTATAATTCAGACCAATCAGACCCGGGTTTAAATCATATTGAAAATTTCATTAAAAAAGCTATTAATAACTAATTTTTAGCATTGCTTTTCTCCAACATTCTATTAAACTAATAATTTAAAGATCAAAGATGATTTGCCTTTCTTTAATAACCAAACCAAGAACGTATTTTGCTCCAACCATTATTTCCTTCTCTTTCAACTACGTTTTCCGAAACAGCCACTTTAACTCCAGTCCCAGCCACTTCTCCACCATCTTCCAATCTTAAAGCATTAAGAAACAACTCAAGAGCATAGTCATCAGGAATAAGCACTTCCCTTGCCTTGCTCCCATCAAAAGGCCCAACTATTCCAATTGCCTTAAGCTGATCAATAATTCTTCCAGCTCTATTGTACCCCAGCTTAAGCTTTCTTTGTATTAACGATGTTGAACCTTGTTGGTGGATACCAATTATTCTTGCAGCATCCTCAAACATAGAATCCAGTTCATTTGGATCGAACACATGCTCCACAATTTGCACTGCGCTATCCATATCAGCTTCCGATTTTTTAAACCGCGCATAATAAGCAAGGAATAAAGACAAGCCCAGTTTACCGCTAAACAAGCTCAATCCTATGTCCTTGGCATCAACAAAAGGAATCAATGTAGCCGCTATTTCATCTAGCCTTGCTTTAATTTTATCTTCCAGCATTAAAAATCAGATTTTGCCTTTGAAGCTACTTCCATCAAAATCAATAACATAAATATTTACACCAAAATCATTATATTATAGATATAACCCGGTATTTGCTAAACTTCTACTTAGCTGATACCGCTGTTTTGGCAAGGAAAAGACACGAATACGATGTTGGAAAAACTGCGGAAGAAATCATTTTCGTCATTATTTTCTTTTTCACACTTAAAAAAATTAATTTTAATTAAAACCTTATTGTTATGTTAAATTTAGTTGCACGGCTCTGGGAGCATAAAGATTGCAAAGGGGCACATTTAGATTTAGGGGTTGGTTCTTACCGGGCTGAAAACCTTGGCAGTTTTGAATATAAAACAAGCGCACTTGAAGTTCCTCTGGGATTGAACGTGACACTTTTCGGCCATTGGGCATGCGACCCAAAAGATAAATTGTTTGATTATCACCCAGGCAAATGGGACTACGTTGGTGATGACTTCAATGACAGGACACGCAGTGTTGTCGTTCTTCCGAAAAGTATATTTTATGTAGCTAATGCTGCTGGCTTTAACTGGATCCACGAAACTCACCCCATCCCTGCAGGGTATGATTTATATTGTGACGAAGAGACTTGTAATAAAGGATCCTGGGGCGTATGGATTGAGAATGGATCAACGCTCAGGATACGTGTAAATCATGGTGGCGGTTGGTGCGGTGTTGCAATAACATTGAAAGAAAATGGCGGGCAGCCATCCAAACTTCTTTTTGGGTCGCAGGATCATAGAACGGTAAAATTGGGAGATTCCTGAAAGGCAATTTAAATCATTTAACAGGGCCAATTCTTCAGTCATTTTAGAAGACGAGGTTTAAAGATACAGTCCTGATTAATTACTTAAATTCGAATTACCATTTATTATGAAAGACAGACTTAAACACTTACTGCTGCACCTCGCTGGTTTTGATCAAACAGAGCTTGAGCGCATTACTGAGCTTTTCAAATTAAAGGTTGTAAAACGAAACACAGTCTTGTTACGACAGGGCGAGGTATGTAATGCCTTCTATTATGTTAACAACGGCTGTTTGCGCACTTATTTTCTTGACAAAAACGGAATGGAGAAAACACGCTTTGTAATGACTGACTGTAATATTGGAACTGCATTAACAAGTTTTATTAATCAAACCCCTTCTGCTGAAATCATTGAAGCCACTGAAGATACAACGCTGCTTGCTATCAGCCATTCTAACTTTTTTCGGCTGAACAAAGAGATGGATGCCTGGAAATCTTTTTATCAAAAGATACTGGAAATGGCCTATTCGTACCAAAACCAAAGAATTGAACAGCTGGTTACACTTTCGGCCAAACAACGTTATGATCTGGTGCTAAAAGAAAAACCCATCTTGATTCAAAAGCTGTCAAACAGATCATTGGCCTCTTATCTGGATATCAGAGAAGAAACTTTGAGCAGGTTAAAATCAAAGTAGACCGATTTTGACCTATATCAATTCACAAAATGTAAATGTGGCTTATGTTTGTGTTCATTAAAATAGAACACTATGAAGCAATTTGCACTACTATTCAGAATGGATATCACCAATCCAGAGGCACAGCCTTCCAAAGAACAGATGAAAATTTACATGGAGCAATGGATGGCCTGGCTAAAGGGGATCGCTGCCACGCAACAGCTGGCAGATGGTGGAAATCATTTTTCACAGGATGGTGTTGTACTTAAACCTAAAGATACAACTATTGAAGGTCCGTACACATCAGAAAACCTATCCGTGGCAGGTTATATACTTATCTATGCAGATTCTTTTGATGACGCAATTATAATCGCAAAGAAGTGTCCGATACTTCAGGGAGAAAATACAAGTGTCGAGATAAGAGAGCTTGCCTCTATTGTAACGGTCAAATAGTTAATATCAATTGGGTGGACATACTATCCAAGAATATGGTGTGCAAGTACCTTCTGTATTATATATCATCAATTTACCCCTACCCTGCTGATGTCCGTTTGCTATTGTCCGTAAGCAGTTAGTACAACCAGTCCATGCCCGGTATACACTCAATTTACAACCGAACCAGCGCCGGCCATGAAACGAGCGTGAACCGGGCATGCCATAAACCTGAAGACCAATGACAGCAGTACAACAGCAGCCCAGCAGGCTTATAGTTAATAATTGTGTTTGAAAGAATATTATCTTTGGGTATTAAAAAGAAAATTGAGCATTCTCTCCCTTAGAGCAAAACGGCCATTTTTTCACTTTCATTCCCCGTTCTGTCCACTGCACTTACAGCAATTTTATTCAGTTTAACACCAGCCTCCAGTATGGACTTTACCAAAAATCTGTCCTGACGGTTCAGCACCACATAATTCCAGGTATTGCCATACTGATAATAAACCACCCATCTGAATACATCTTTCGCATCAGCATGGTTCCAGCTGATCTTTAACTGTCCCTGCTGCACATCTGTTTTTACAACAGGGGCCGCCGGGGCCTTATCATCCAGCCATGGGCTGGCCGGAACAAGGGCCTGTTTTTTATAAGGGCCTTCTACAATTCCTTTAATCAGTTTTTCGTGTTTGGTTAAACCGGCAATACTCCAGTGTACCGCACCCATACTATTAGGGACCATACCACGTGTAATCATGATCTGGTTGATCACCTCATCTACATTTTTGTCATCACCACCTAAACCTACGTTCATACCCGGCCACAAATGCCTGCCCATCGTATTTTCACTTGCCCACCAGCCTAGTAATACCGGAAAGCTTTGCTTTATCGTATTTACGCCCCAATACAATTGTGGGGTAAAATAATCAATCCAGCCTTTGTTTAACCAGAGTTTTGCATCAGCGTACAATTTATTGTACTGATCCATACCCTCAATAGACGCAGGATAACCTGGTTTCCATATACCAAAAGGACTTAAACCAAACTTTACATATTTCTTTTCAGCTTTAATCTCTTTATAAACCCTTTCTATAAACTGATTTACCCCCTGCCTGCGCCAATCGCCACGGGAAAGTTTACCTCCACTTTTCTGATAAGCGGCCCAGCCAGCCTCATCAGGAAAATCTGCTCCTCCGTTATAAGAGTCATAGGGATAAAAATAATCGTCAAAATGTACACCATCGATATCATAGCGTTTTACAATATCTTTAACCACTGCAGCAGCATGGTCCTGTGTACCTTTATTGGTTGGATCCATCCAGTACTGTCCATCTTTCAGCTTCACCACCAGGTCGGGACGCTTTTTAACAATGGATGCTTCAGTGATTGTTTTTCCTGAACTGTGATGGGCACGATATGGATTAAGCCAGACATGCAGCTCAAGTCCGCGATCATGTGCCGCCTCGATCCAAAATTGCAAAGGATCATAATAAGGATCGGGAGCCTGTCCCTGCTTACCGGTCAGAAAAACAGACCAGGGTTCCAGGTTACTTTTATAAAGTGCATCTGCCTGCGGTCTTACCTGAAATATGACCGCATTGAAGTTGTTATTTTTCAGAAAATCGAGTAAAAAGATGGCCTCTTTTTGCTGTTCAGCAGTACTTAAACCAGGTTTTGAAGGCCAGTTGATATTGGCGACCGAAGCGACCCATGCCGCCCTGAACTCTTTGGCTGCCTTGGGCAGATCTGACTGAACCTTAGGCTCAGCAACAGTACTAACTTTCTTACTGGTACTGCAGGAATAAAAAAACAGGCTGCTGCAGCACAGTGCAAGCAGACCTTTTTTAAGGAGGTTAAAAGAAGTTTTCAATAGTTTATTGGCTTATTGTATGTACCACAAAGCTACAAACTATAATTGGTCTTAACCTATAAGTAAAACATTTTTTACAGCCTTTAAGCAGTTTGCAATTTTGCTATATTTCTGTAAGGGAATGCAGGGAAAATATGACGCCTTGCAAACCTGCCCGGCGAATCGGCATTAACCAGTTTCACATATATGGCTTTGGGAACACCAAAATACTCATAAGCACTGCCATCCAGAAAATGTACGGTAAGTACCAGGCCAGCCCAGTTATAATCGGCTATGCCACAATTGGTAATGGTTTGTGTATATTCATCTAAAGACAGGGCCAGTGTTTCAGGAGCAATACTCACCAGGAAATGATAAGCTTCAATGATCTCCTTGCTTTTGGTTTCGGCTTCCAGCTTAGCGGCTTCACTATCCTGAAACTTGTCAGGGTGCCAGTCTTTCATTAAATTCCTGTAAATGGTCTTTAATTCTTTCAATTCGGCATCCTTTTGTACACCCAATAGTTTTCTGTAATCAGTGATCTTCTTCATAAAATTACACAAAGGTAAGGAATTTTATTTCTTCATCAATTCTTCATTCTATTACCTCAACTTTACATCAACAATTAACGAATAGAATTTTAAATAAAAAGATCATGAAAAAGTTATTAGGATTAATCGCAATTATGGCACTGGGTGTAACAACAACATTTGCCCAAACCCCGGCTACTGCTATTGCTCCGGCAAAAAAAGTGGTAAAAAAAGAAGTTAAAACAGTTGCGGCCCCAGTTAAAAAAGACGCTAAAGCAGCCACAACAACTGTAAAAACAACTACAACAACTGCAGCCAGCACCTTAAAAAAAGATGGCACCCCTGATATGCGCCTGAAAGCAAATAAAGCCAAAGCAGTAACAAAACCAGCTGCTCCTGTTAAAAAAGACGGCACGCCCGACATGCGCTACAAAGAAAATAAAGCTGCAGCAAAAAAAAATAAATAGTGGTTTAATGGTTTGATGTGAAAGAGGTGTTTTTCGGCACCTCTTTTTTTATACCCTAAAAAAACATAATTTGCCTGCAGCTAAATTCATTTCAGCGCATACTTAATTACAAAAAAGAACCTCATGAAACAATCACGCCGCAGTTTTCTGACCCAAATCGGTCTTTTATCAGCCAGTCCATTACTCGCATCCTCTGATTTACTGGCCTCAACATTGCCTGCTCCGGCAATTCAATATGGGTATGCCGCAATTACCTGGGGCAATGATATCAAACAATCCATTCTTGACATTTCTTCACTTGGATTTAAGGGAATTCAGCTGAGGGCAAATGCCTTTACAGAATTTGGACAGAAACCTGAAGAATTGATCCAGCTGCTGAAAGCGGCAAAACTGAAGCTGGCCATGTATTCGAGTGGCAATGCCAACATCAATACCGGAAACGATGAGGCCGAAATTGCCAAGCATGTTGAAAGTGCCCGTTTTGTAAAAATTTTAGGGGGCAGCAGCATTCAGCTGACCAATTCATCAAGACCTAAAACTGGTGAGGTAAGCAATGAAGACCTTGTAAAATACGCTAAACTATTAAATGAGATCGGCAAACGCACTGCTGCTATTGGCATAAAAACAACTTATCATAACCACATGGGGCAACTGGGACAAACCCCTGAAGAAGTGGACGTGATCTTAAAGCATACAGATCCGAAATTAGTGAAGCTTTTGCTGGATATCGGTCATTATCAGCAAGGTGGCGGAGACCCTGTAACGGCCATAAAAAAATACAAGGACCGTTTGGAATGCCTGCACATTAAAGACGTAAAAGATACCAGCGACGCCAAAGGTTTTATATTTGTAGAGCTTGGGCAGGGGCGTGTTGATCTGCCTGCGGTATTTGCGGCCTTAAAAGCAATTAATTACAGTAAATATGCTATTGTTGAACTGGATGCAGTTCCGGTAAAAGGCCGCACGCCCCTGGAAAGTGGCCAGATTACCCGCGATTATTTAATCAATAAACTCGGGATCACTATTTAAGGCACTTACATTCCGTCCTTTTATATTTGGAAATATGTTTAAGATTGCATTAGCAGAAGATGACCCTAAAATAGCCGATCTGATTAAAAGCGGGCTGGAAGAACAAGGCTATGAAATAACCAGTATTGCCGATGGACAGCAGGCATTGGAAAGTTTTGGCATAAACCATTTTGACCTTGTTATTCTGGATATTATGATGCCGGGACTTAATGGAATAGAACTTTGCAGGCAACTCCGCAGCAGCCATAAAAACCTGCCCATCCTGATGCTTACCGCACTGAGTACGGTAGACGATAAGGTAATGGGTTTAAAGGCGGGTGCCGATGATTACCTGGCCAAGCCTTTCCATTTTAAAGAGCTGCTTGCCAGAATTGAAGCGCTTTTACGCAGGTACAGCACCGGTACTATCCAAAAGCAACACCAACATGAACTTACTTTTGAAAACATTACTTTAAATACCTACAGCAAAGAGGTAAAAAGGGCCGGCATCAATATTGAGCTTACGGCAAAAGAGTTTACACTTCTTGAATTATTTTTACGAAACCCCAACAGGCTCTTGTCCAGACAGTATATTGCTGAAAACGCATGGGACATTAACTTTGATACCGGCACCAATGTGATTGACGTATATGTAAATTTTCTGCGCAATAAAATTGAAAAGGGATTTGACAGAAAAGTGATCCACACCAAAATAAATATGGGTTATATCCTTAAATAGCAGGCATGAAGATAAAAGACCGTCTTGCCTTATATTTTACCCTAAGCAGTACGCTGATCATGATGGTCATCTTATCGGCCATTTATTTTACCTTCCTTAAATTTCTGGAGGCTGATTTTTTTGCCCGCCTAACCGACCGTACCATGGTTACGGCAAAGCTGTACCTGGAAGCGGATGAAATTTCGCAGGACTCGCTCAATAAGGTAAGAAGCATGTACCTGGAAAAATTAAACGGAGAGGTGATCAGGATCTATAATTCCAAAAACACTGCGGCATTTATTGGCGATGACCAGCAATACTGGAGCAACAGCACCATCAATAAAGTAAGAGATGCGGGTAAATTGAGGTTTAAAGACGGAGAAAGACAGGTTGTGGGCATTTACTATAAAGATAACCAGGGCGATTTTGTGATCATTGCTTCGGCAGTAGACCAAAGCACCCATTACCGCCTTGATAAATTGCGCAGGATCATGCTGATCATCTTTGTGATCGTAGTTATCGGACTGCTGCTGTCGGGCCGCTGGATTGCCAACAAGATCTTAAGCCCTTTGGCACATTTTATTGAGGAGGTAAAACAGATTAAATCCAGTAATCTTCATTTCAGGGTGCATGAAGGGAAAAACAAAGATGAAATTAACTTACTGGCCCAAAATTTCAATAACCTGATGGAGCACCTGGAACAGGCTTTTGTATTGCAAAGAACCTTTGTGGCCAATGCTTCGCATGAGCTGAGGACACCCATTACCAGGATGATCATTTCTGCCGAGCTTTCCCTTTCCCAGGAAAGGGA
Source organism: Pedobacter heparinus DSM 2366 (assembly GCF_000023825.1). Taxonomy (NCBI): domain Bacteria; kingdom Pseudomonadati; phylum Bacteroidota; class Sphingobacteriia; order Sphingobacteriales; family Sphingobacteriaceae; genus Pedobacter; species Pedobacter heparinus. Next base: position 1,602,734 of record NC_013061.1, on the reverse strand, counting down.
AAAACAGGATTACCGTAAAGCCTTAAGTTCTGTACTGGAAGATGCCGAAAAAATGGAAGGTATTATCACAGGATTGGTGAACCTTGCACAGACCGATCTGGAATTTGCCTCATCACAGCTTAGTCCGGTCCGCATTGATGAAACCTTATGGACACTGCAAAATGAATGGAAGGAGTCGGCCGCACTTAACCTCCGGATCGACATGCAGAACCTTCCTGAAAATGAGCGTGAACTGCTGATTAAAGCCAACCCTGTTCTGCTTCATATTGCACTCAATAACATCATATCCAATGCTTTTAAATTTTCGGACAACAAACCCGTCTATTGCCTGCTTGATATGCAGGACACAGCAATTGAACTTTCTTTTACAGACCAAGGGCCCGGCATAGCAGAAGACGCATTTACAGAAATATTTAAGCCCTTTTACAGTGCTACCACAGAAAGCAGGCACAGGGGAAATGGCATGGGGCTTTATATGGCCCATAAAATCATTACTCTTTATAAAGGCCAAATCAGTGTAATGTCGGAAAAAGGCCATGGCACTACCATTAAGGTGGTTTTCCCTAAACTTTAATCCCGTTTTAATTTCACTTTAATTTTTGTTTAATGCTATAGCGATAGGTTTGACCAAACACTATACAAATGGTCCGCATATCGTTAAAACGCAAAACCCTGTTGAGCATACTGTTGCTGTTACTTACAGCGGTAACTGTAACAGCCCAGTCGCAAAATACCATTCAGCTCAGTTTAAAAGAGGCTGAAAAACTTTTTGTACAAAATAACTATCAGCTCCTTGTTCAGCAATACCAAACCGATCAGGCCCGGGCCGAAGTAATTACTGCCCGCTTGTTTGACAATCCTGAAATCAGTTATGAAAACCTGTTGTACAATCCTGAAACCAGGAGATTTCTGGGTACAAGCTGGGCCACCGGCCAGTACCAGGCCTCGGTATCACAACTGATCAGGCTGGCAGGGAAGCGGAATAAAAACATCCAGCTGGCCGCATCCGGGGTTAAAATGGCCGAATATCAGTACTTTGACCTGATGCGTAGCCTGCGCTTTAACCTCAGTTCTACTTTCTACAAAACCTATTACAACCAGCAGTCGGCCAAAGTTTACGAACAACAGATCAACTCGTTAAAGCTGCTGCTAAGCGCCAATGAGCAACAGTTAAAACTGGGCAATGTAGCCCTTAAAGACATCATCAGGATCAGATCCCTGCTTTATACCCTGCAAGGTGAGTACAGCACCCTGATGAATGAAATTGAAGATTCACAAACGGAACTTAAAATGCTGACCAGCCTGCCGGCAAATTCCGATCTGTTGCTGCTTGTATCTCCGGAGGAAGAGCAAAATTATCAACCTGACAAACAGGCATATACCAATTTACTGGATTCGGCACGAAACAACCGTGCAGACCTGCAGCTGGCTAAAAGCGGAATTACCTATGCAGAAAACAACCTCAGATTACAAAAGGCCAATGCCGTACCCGATGTAGAGCTTTCACTGAGTTATGATATGAAAGGAAGTTATCCCGAAAACTATACGGGTATAGGCATTAAAATGCCCTTGCCACTGTTCAACCGCAACCAGGGAGAACTTAAAAAAGCCAGGATTGCCCTGGAAGCCGGGAAAACCCAATTACGGCAACAGGATGCACAACTGGAAAATGAAGTATACAACAGCTATACCTCGGCCCTGCGTACCGAAAACTTATATCAGGGTTTTGACAAGAATTTCAATGCTGATTTTGATAAGCTGATTGCCGAAGTGATCAAAAATTTCAAAAACCGAAACATCAGCCTTATTGAGTTTTTGGACTTCTACGACTCCTACAAGGCCAGCACCCTGCAGATGAATAACTTAAGATACGAACGTATGAACGCCAAAGAAGAAATCAATTTTGTAACCGGATCTAACATTTTTAAATAAACGCACATCATGCAAAATACATTAAAAAACATCGGTATGTCCATCACTTTGTCTGTTGCGCTGTTCCTATCCAGCTGCACAGAACAGGTAAAAGAAACGCCTAAAGATGAAAAGTTTGAACTGACTGACGCAGTGCTGGAAAGACTGCAGATAGATACGGTAAAAGGTGCCGATAACCAGACCGACATCAACTTCTCGGCAAAAATTACGGCCAACGAAGAAAAAATGGCTAAAATATACCCCATGGTAAGCGGACAGCTACAAAATGTACCGGCAAAGCTGGGCGACCGTGTAGACAAGGGACAGTTACTGGCTACCATGACAAGTGCCGAAATGGCCGGCTTTGACAAAGAGGCCATCAGCTCTTCGGCTGAATTAAGAAATGCACAGCACAACCTGAAACTTACTGAAGACCTGTACAATAGCGGCCTTGCATCAGCCCGGGAACTGGAACAGGCCAAAAATGAACTGCTGGTAAAACAAGCTGAAGATAAAAGGAGCCGTTCTATTCTGAACCTCAACGGGGGCAATAAAAATGGGATATATACCTTAAGATCACCTTTATCTGGTTTTATCATCGAAAAAAATGTAACCAGTAACATGCAGGTAAGGCCAGACAACAACCAAAATCTGTTTACGGTGGCCGACCTTTCCGATGTATGGGCCCTGATCAACATTTATGAAAGCGATATCTCTAAGGTAAAAGAAGGTGACGAAGTGAACATTTCCATTCTTTCCTATCCGGACAAACCTTTTAAAGGCAGGATCAGTAAGATCTATAACATGCTCGACAACGACAGTAAAGTAATGAATGCACGGGTGCTGATCAACAATCCCGGTTATTTACTAAAACCAGGCATGATGGCCAGTGTACAGATCAATACAAAAAACGGGACCAGTTTACCCTCGGTAAATGCCAATTGTCTCATTTTCGACAACAATAAATATTTTGTACTGGTGCTGGACAAAGTAAAGAAAATCAGGATCCAGGAAATAGAGCTGGGCAGGAAATTTGAAGACAAAACCTATGTGAGCAAAGGGCTGAATGCCGGCGACCGTGTGGTAGCTTCTAAACAGCTCTTCCTTTACGATAGCCTCAAACCATAAATTCATCACCTTTAAATACAAGCTATAATGAATAAATTCATTAAGTCTATCATAAATTTTGCCCTTAAAAATAAATATTTCATTTTTTTTGCAACGTTTATCCTGGTCCTTGCCGGTTATTTAAGCTTCAAGCATACCACTATTGAGGCTTTTCCTGATGTGACCAATACCAATATCACCATTATTACCCAATGGCCTGGCAGAAGTGCTGAAGAGGTTGAAAAATTTGTTTCACGTCCGCTGGAAATTGCCATGAACCCTACCGAAAAAAGAACCAGTATCCGCTCTTCTTCCCTCTTTGGTTTATCGGTGGTAAAGATCACATTTGAAGACAATGTTGATTACCAGTTTGCCCGCGTACAGGTAAACAACCATCTTGATGAGGCAGACCTTCCATCCGGAGCCAGGCCCGAAGTACAGCCCCCTTACGGTCCTACAGGCGAAATATTTCGCTATACACTAAAAAGTGATAAGCAATCGGTAAGGGAATTAAAAACGCTGCAGGACTGGGTGGTACAACGCGAGCTGCTCTCTGTTCCGGGAATTGCCGATGTGGTTAGTTTTGGTGGCGAAGTTAAAACCTATCAGATTACGGTAGACCCTCAAAAGTCGTTACAATATGGCGTAACCGCTACTGAGCTATTCAATGCTGTTTCCAAAAGCAATATCAATGTTGGAGGTGATGTAATAGAACAAAGTGGCCAGGCCTATGTAGTGAGGGGTATAGGGGTGCTCAATAACATTGATGAAATTAAAAACATTATTGTAGATAATTTTCATGGGACACCTGTGTATGTTAAAACCATCGCCGAGGTAACAGAAGCTGCCCTTCCCCGCCTGGGACAGGTAGGCCGCGACCGTGATCCGGATGTGGTAGAGGGTATTGTGGTGATGCGTAAGGGCGAAAACCCCAGCGAAGTGATCCGCGCCCTGAAGGAGAAAATAAAAGATGTTAATGACAACATTTTACCGGGCGATGTAAAAATAAGCCCGTTTTATGACCGCGAAGATCTGGTCAATTTTGCAACCCATACCGTAATGCACAATATGCTGGAGGGTATCATCTTCGTAACACTGATCGTGTTCCTTTTTATGGCCGACTGGCGTACTACACTTATTGTTTCAGTGATTATCCCGCTTGCATTGCTCTTTGCTTTTATTTGCTTAAAGCTAAAGGGGATGTCGGCCAACCTCCTTTCTATGGGTGCCATTGATTTCGGGATCATCATTGATGGTGCAGTAGTCATGGTAGAAGGGATTTTTGTGGCGCTCGACTATAGTGCCCATAAAAATGGGACAGAGAAATTCAACCGCATGAGCAAACTTGGCATCATCAAAAAAGCTTGCCTGGAAAACGGTAAGGGCATCTTTTTTGCCAAACTGATCATCATTACCGGCCTGATGCCCATTTTTACCTTCGAAAAAGTAGAGGGCAAGATGTTTTCTCCGCTGGCCTGGACTTTAAGTTTTGCCCTACTGGGTGCTTTGTTATTGACATTTACCCTTGTACCTGCCATGGCCAGCGTATTGCTAAACAAAAATGTAAAGGAAAAGCACAATATCTTTCTGGAATATCTTACCAGGGGGGTAATGAAAACTTACAACAGGGCATTTAAAGCCAGAAAAATTGTTTTTATCAGTGCTTTGGTCGTTTTGGTCATCGGTTTTTTCAGTTTCAGGTTCCTGGGTACTGAGTTCCTGCCTTCATTGGATGAAGGCTCTATTTATGTAAGGGCCAGTGCCTCGCTTAGCGTTTCCCTGAATGAAACAAAAAAACTGAGCAATGAGATGCGAAAGATCTTTTTGAGCTTTGAAGAAGTAAAGCAGGTGATGTCGCAAACAGGCAGGCCCAATGACGGTACGGATGCAACAGGTTTTTATAATATGGAGTTCCTGGTAGATATTTATCCCAAATCGGAGTGGAAACGAAAAGAGAGCAAAGAACAACTGGTACAACGTATGCAGGAAAAGCTGAAAGGTTACCCTGGTATCAGCCTGAATTTTTCCCAGCCGATATCTGATAACGTTGAAGAAGCCGTATCGGGTGTAAAAGGCTCTATTGTGGTAAAGATGTTTGGCAATGACTTCAGTTTTATAGAACAACAGGAAGAAAAAATAGCGCACATTTTAAAAACTGTTCCCGGCATTGAAGACCTTGGCATTTTAAGAAACCTGGGCCAGCCGGAACTCAGGATTAACCTGGACCAGAGCAAAATGGCCCTGTATGGGGTAACCACGGAAGATGCCAACTCCATTATCGAAATGGCCATTGGCGGTAAAGCGGCTACCCAGATCTATGAGGGCGAAAGAAAATTTGACCTCAGGATCCGTTATCCTGAAGATTTCAGGAATGATGAGGCTTCAATAGCTGCCCTGCGTATCCCTACCCTTTCAGGGGCAAAAGTACCACTCAGTGAAATATCCACTATCCGGAAAATCACCGGTCCAAGCATCATTTACAGGGATAAACACCAAAGGTATGGTGCTATAAAATTTTCTATACGTGGCCGGGATATGGGCAGTACCATAGCCGAAGCGCAAAGAAAAGTAGCAGCAGAGATCAAACTGCCAAAAGAATATAAGCTGGAATGGGCAGGCGATTTCGAGAACCAGCAAAGGGCAACGGCCAGACTGTCGACCGCAGTTCCGATCAGTTTACTGCTGATCTTTTTTATCCTGTTTGTGCTGTTCGGAAATATAAAAGATGCCCTTCTTGTTTTAAATAACGTACCTTTTGCCATGGTTGGCGGCATACTTGCCCTGCTCATTACCAAAGTAAACTTCAACATCTCGGCAGGAATAGGGTTTATTGCATTGTTTGGTATCTGTGTTCAAAATGGGGTAATCCTGATTACAAGGTTCAAAAGCAATATGGCCGAGCTGAAGCACCATCCGACCTGGACCTTTGCAGATGCCATACGGGATGGTGTGGCCACAAGGTTAAGACCGGTAATCATGACGGCGATGATGGCTGCAATAGGACTGATGCCTGCTGCTTTATCAACAGGCATAGGTTCGGAAGCTTCCAAACCACTGGCCATTGTGGTAATTGGTGGACTGATCACCAATACATTCTTCAATCTTTTTGTATACCCAATAGTTGTATACTGGGCTTATCACAAAAGAATGGCCCATTTAAAACACTGATGTCACAGCAGCCTAAAACCGGCTGGCAAATGAAAAACCTGGCGCTTTGTCCTGATAAGTTGGTACAAGTGAAAAATTGGCTGATCTGTTGCCACTGATTAATTTTTTCAGTGCAGGGTATACCAGGTAGCTCAGTTTGGTTGACACGATACCAAAGCCCGCACCCGCCACTACATCGCTTACCCAATGCCTGTTGTTGTACAACCGGAAAATGCCGGTTGTACCAGCTACAGCATAGCCGGCATAACCGATCCAGGGAGAAACATCTTTATACTCCTGTTTCAGAAATTCGGCTGCAGCAAATGAAGTTGCCGTATGGCCCGAAGGAAAAGAATCGTTAGTGCTTCCATCGGGACGCAGGCGTCCTGTAGCAGATTTCACCATAAGCGTTGAAGCTTTCATCAATCCAAAAGAAATGGCATAAATGCCTGTTGCATCTACCAGGTTATGTTTGCCCTTTACTCCTGATAAATTTAAGGCATAAACAGCCGCAGCCGGTGCATATTGCATAAAATCATCTGCATGAACAGAGAACAGCGGATGATCTTCCTGAAGTTCGTTCCTTGTTGTTACATCCAGGTCATGAACAAAATTATGGCCGCCGCCCATTGCCCCATAGCCTAAAAAAATGGCCGGAATGATAAAAGGGGCAATTTTAAAGCTCGTTTTTTTAGCTGTTGTATCAATAGGGGCAGCTTGCCGGGCAAGGGTTAATAAAGGAAAACACAGGCCCAGTAACAGGAGACATTTCAATCTAATCATCTTCAAAAAAATCAGCTTCAAAGCTAATATACAATTTTGAAGAAAATTTGTAGTGTCAGTAACTATTTAAAAACAAAAGGTACCCTTGCTGCTTTATAATTTAATGCATTTGTGGTACCAGCAGTTACATCTATGGTAACCCCTGTTATTTTTCCCGACAAATCTGAAGTCAGAAATACAGCTACATTAGCGATGTCATTCATCATGGGCAGCTTTTTAAGCATGGTGTCATCTTCCAGCTTTTTGATAAAGGCAGCAACCTCAGCTCCCCCATTGGCGAGTGCTTCCGTAAATGGTCTTGAATCCGGTGATCCGGCCGACCTGATGTTCACTACCCGCACCCCGTGTGGCCCAAGTTCCGTAGCCAGGTCTCTGGAAAAACCTTCAAGCGCACAGCAGGCAGGACCAAAGCCCCCAACCAGTGGATAAGCTGTTCCTCCAGGTGTTGCTGTAAGAGAGAGGATTACCCCCGATCCCTGTTTCATCATCACCCTGGCCGCAGCTGTTGTGGTTAAAAAGTGAGTTTCCATAGCGATATTGATGGGACGTGTAAAATCATCCAGTGACATTTCTACCAGGGGAATATCCTGGGTATCCTGGGTATTGATCAGGTTAAAAGAGAGATCAACACTCCCCGCTTCACGGACTACGCTATGGATATGCTCATTGATCGCTGTTGGGTCCAGGGCATTTACTTCGGCTATTTCAGCCTGCCCGCCAAGAGCCTCAATCTCCTTTGCTACCTTTTGAAGAGAAGCCAGCCGGTGCCCGGTAAGAAACACCCTCGCTCCTGCGGCAGCCAGTGCAAGGGAAACAGCTCCCCCTATTGATCCGCCTGCACCATAGATTACTGCATTTTTATTATGAAGTGTCATCTGTTACGCTTTATATGTATTACAAATTTAAGGGCAAAGCCCATCTCGTATGCGGTCTCAACATGACAAATAAGAGGGGGATTCGCGACAAATACATGGCACCAAAATCTCGTCACCTCACAAACGAAGCATAATGCAAGTAGAATTTAACATAATTTTAAACAAAAAATAACAAAATACAATATTTTTTAACAACAAAAAAAGCTAGTATTGCAGCAGATTTCACACACACAATGTTATCACCATGTTAAAAAAGAAACTTTTAATTTCCTTTACTTTTTGTCTTTTCCTATACTGTGCATACGGACAATCCAAACCAGAATGGCATGCCCACAGGGGTTTTAGGGGATTGATGGCAGAAAGCACAATCCCTGCCATGAAGAATGCCCTGGATCTTAAAGCTGATGTACTGGAATTCGACATCACCTTTACCAAAGATAAACAGGCAGTAGTGTCTCATGATCCTAAACTCGACTATCTCATTACCCTCGACAAAGACGGAAAAGAAATTCCTAAAGCAGCTAATCTGGCCATCTATCAGATGGAATATAAAGTACTTAAAACTTACGACATTGGTTCTAAACAGCACAAGGATTTTCCCGGGCAAAAGAATTTTAAAGCACACATGCCTTTATTGAAAGAACTATTGGATTCGGTTGAACACTATGCGACATTGAAAGGTTATCAAAAACCTGTTTACAATATAGAAACCAAAACATCCAAAGCCAGGGATGGCATTTACCAGCCAGCGCCCGAAGAATTTGTAAAACGGTTAATGAAAGTCATTTATAAAGCTAAAGTGCAGGATAGGGTAATTATCCAGTCTTTCGATCCAAGAACACTTGAAATTGTAAGAAGGGATTACCCGAAAGTTGCTGTAATGCTCATTACCGTTAAAGGCAACTTGTCAGATAATATGAAAAAACTGAGCTTCCTTCCGGATTATTATGCACCGTCACCTAACCTGATCAATAAAGAAGTGGTAGATTTCTGTAAGCAACAAGGAATAAAACTGTTGTGCGGAAATACGAACAATAAAAAAGATATCGAAAAAGTACTGGCATTGGGCGTAACCAGGGTTTGCAGTGATTATCCGTACCAGCTTATTCCGGCTGAATAAGCACAAACCGGACCAGTTGAAACTCTTTTTTTATGTTTTCGCGAATGCGTTCTATGGCCCCTGTGATCTCCTCTGTATCCAGATGATCTTCAAAATCTATGATGAGCATTAATACAACTTCCTCGGGTGACTGGTAAGTGGAAAGTATATTTTTAACTTTCAGCACTGCTGCATCTTTTTCTGCAAGTTCTGCAATCTTCTGTCTGGTTTCCGGAGCTATCCCTTCTCCCATGAGCAAACTTCTGCTTTCCCTGGCCAGGATAAAAGAAACAAAAACCAGCAATAAGCCCACAATTACCGATGCCAGTCCATCCAGTTCCGGAATATGCAAGGCATGGCTTAGGCCCATCAGTATCATCACAATGATTAAACCTGCTACTGCTGCCCCATCTTCAAAAACAACCAGAAAACTGGAAGGGTCCTTGCTTTTAATAATGGCGTCCCACCACCCTGCCCCGTTGCGGGTCTTGTTAAACGCTTTAACTGCGATGAACAAAGATGTACCTTCAAAAATAAGCGAGAGGACCAATACCACATAGTTCCAGATTGGATCTTTCATCAGCTCCGGTTCCCTGATGTGTACAACTCCCTGAAAAATTGACAAAGCGCCCCCCAAACCGAATATCAGGATGGAGACCACAAAGGACCAGAAATAAAGTTCCTTTCCATAACCGAAGGGATGATATTGATCTGCTGGTTTTCTGCTCCTTTTTAACCCATACAAAAGCAGCAGCTGATTGGTGGTATCCACTGTCGAATGTATACCTTCAGAAATCATAGATGAACTGTTGGTAAATGCCCCCGCAATAAACTTTGTTATTGCAATCAGCAAATTAGCAGCAAGTGCACTATAAATTGATTTTTGGTTGTTGGCCATCTTATTATAATGCTATCAACAGAGGTGCAGGGAAATTGTTTTGAGTTAAACCAGTGCATCCAGCAGGTTATCGTCAACCAGGTTTGGCAGGGTAATATTTAAATCCGGCGTCCTGCCCATTTCCCTTTCAATCGCAAATCTGGCTTCTTTGTTCCGTGCCCAGCTTCGTCTTGCTATGCCATTGTTTACATCAAAAAAGAGCATACTTTTCAGTTTTTCAGCAGCTGTAGCGGTACCATCCAGTACCATTCCAAAGCCTCCGTTAATCACTTCACCCCAGCCTACACCACCACCATTATGGACCGACACCCAGGTTGCGCCCCTGAAACTATCACCAATAACGTTCTGAATAGCCATATCGGCTGTAAAACGACTGCCATCGTAAATGTTACTCGTTTCCCTGAAAGGAGAATCTGTGCCGCTCACGTCGTGATGATCACGGCCCAGAACAATGGGTGCTTTTAACCTGCCTTCCTGAACAGCGGTATTAAACGCCGCTGCTATTTTGGCCCTGCCTTCAGCATCTGCGTACAAAATCCTGGCCTGGGAACCCACCACCAGCTTGTTGGCCCCGGCTTCCCTGATCCAGGTTATATTGTCCTGCAGCTGCTGCTGTATTTCAACAGGGGCTTCTGTCCTGATCTCCTGCAAAACCTCCATGGCAATCACGTCCGTTGTTACCAGATCCTCAGGGTCACCCGAAGTACACACCCATCTGAAGGGGCCAAAACCATAATCAAAACACATCGGCCCCAAAATATCTTCTACATATGAAGTATATTTAAAATCTACGCCATCATCAGCCATTACATCCGCTCCTGCCCTGCTGCATTCCAGCAGGAAGGCATTCCCATAGTCAAAGAAATATGTACCCTTATTTACATGCCGGTTCACGGCTGCAGCATGCCTGATCAATGAAGCCTCTACCTTTTCTTTAAAAAGAGCAGGCGCTTCGGCCATCATCTGGTTCGCTTCCGCATAAGTAAGCCCTGCAGGATAGTAGCCGCCAGACCATGGGTTATGGAGCGAAGTCTGGTCCGATCCGATCTCTACCAGAACACCTGCGGCATCAAAACCTTCCCAAACATCTACCACATTTCCAATATAAGCCAGCGATACTGTTTCTTTTATTTCCTTTGCTGCTTTTACCCTTTGCAATAAAGCATCTAAATTGAAAATGAGCTCATCTACCCAGCCTTGCTGATGCCTTTTTCTTGCCGCTTCAGGATTAATTTCAGCACATACTGTAATACAACCTGTGATATTTCCTGCCTTAGGTTGTGCGCCGCTCATGCCCCCTAAACCTGCGGTAAGAAAAACCCGGCCTGCCGGGCTTTCTGACATCCCCAGTTTTCTCCTGAAAGCATTCATCAGTGTAATTGTAGTACCATGCACAATCCCCTGAGGACCAATATACATATACGAACCAGCCGTCATCTGCCCATATTGGGTTACCCCTAAAGCATTGTATTTTTCCAGGTCGTCTGCCGAAGAATAATTCGGGATCATCATGCCATTTGTGACCACTACACGTGGTGCTGCCGGCGAAGAAGGAAACAAGCCCTGTGGATGACCGCTATAGATATTTAAGGTTTGGCCATCTGTCATTCCGGCCAGGTATTGCATCGTGATCAGGTATTGCGCCCAGTTTTGAAAAACACTGCCATTTCCACCATAAGTGATCAGTTCATGCGGATGCTGGGCAATTGACGGGTCAAGATTATTCTGGATCATCAGCTGTATACAGGCAGCATGCAAACTTTGAAAAGGATACTCCTGTACTGGCCGGGCATACATCTCATAATCCGGCCTGAAACGGTACATATAAATGCGTCCGTAGGTTTCCAGTTCTGCTAAAAACTCAGTGGCCAGTTCAGCATGCCAGCCTTCCGGGAAATAACGCAGCGCATTGCGTAAAGCAAGTTTTTTTTCTTCCTTCGTTAAAATGGCCTTTTTTTTAGGCGCGTGGTTTACCTGCGTATCATAAACCTTTTTTTTAGGCAGTGCCCTTGGTATCCCCTGTAAGATCTGTGCTTTAAAGTCCATAGCTAAAATGTTTCAAATTGTGTTTGAAATGCAGTACTGTAAATCAGCTGTTCTTTAACCGCAGAAGCTTCGGCCAGCTTTACGATCGTTCCTGATTGTACCAGATCAATGGTTGTCTGCATCATTTCATACATGATCTGGTCCTGCTCCAGGTGAACAACTTTTGAACGTACAAAATCATGTATGGCGCTGATGAGCTTTCCCGATTTTAGTGGCGCATGATAATCCATGGCCTGCGCAGCACAAAAAAGCTCTATACCCAATATTTTTTCTACATTTTCTATTACCTGCAGTGCCTTACGCCCACTAATAGAACCCATACTTACATGGTCTTCCTGCCCCAATGAGGTAGGAATACTATCGGCACTTGCCGGAAAACAAAGGCCTTTATTTTCACTTGCCAAAGCAGCCGAAGTATATTGTAAGATCATAAATCCTGAATTCAGTCCCGTTTCCCGCATCAAAAGCCTGGGCACAGCCACTGTATTCCCTTCCAGCGAAAGATAAATCCGGCGATCTGAGATGTTGCCCATCTCGGAAGCTGCCAAACAAGCATAATCCAGGGGCATAGCTATAGGCTGCCCATGAAAATTCCCACCGCTTATGGTCAGCTCTTCGCTAAAAATAACCGGATTATCTGTTACCGAATTGATCTCTGTCTCCAGTATTTCTTTTAAATGTAACCATGCGTTCCTTGAAGCACCATGCACCTGAGGGATACAGCGCAACGAATACGGATCCTGTACTTTTGCACAATCTCTATGCGCATTTACAATTTCGGAACCAGTAAGCAAATTGCGGATATTGGCTGCAACATGCTGGTTGCCTTTATATGACCGCAGCAGGTGCAGCTGTTCATCAAAAGGTCTTGCAGAGCCCATTAACCCTTCCAGCATCATTGCTGCAACAATATCTGCTGTAGCCAGCACATTATGAAAACGGGAAACCACTTTTACTGCATGGGCAGCAATAAATTGTGTACCATTGATTAAGGCCAGCCCTTCTTTTGCGGCCAGTACAATGGGTTTCAGCCCCTGTTCTTTCAACAGCTTTTCTGTTGAAATGATCTTCCCTTTATAATGTACTTTTCCGAGGCCAATTAAAGGAAGAAAAAGATGGGATAAAGGTGCCAGATCGCCGGAAGCACCTACAGAACCCTGTGTAGGTACCACAGGTATCGCCCCGGATTCCAGATGCCAGATGATCCGGTCCAGCGTATTTTCCTGTATACCCGAATAACCCATAGCCAGGGCATGCAATTTAAGCACCAGCATCAATCTCGAGAGTTCTTCATCTATGGGTTCACCAATGCCTACAGCATGGCTCTTTAAAATATTTTCCTGCAATTTACGGGTATCTTCGGCAGAGATCATGGTGGTACACAGCGGACCAAAGCCTGTATTGATGCCGTAAACAGCTTTGTCGGCCAAAGCAATTGCGCCCACTATCCTGCTGCTTTCCTGTACCTTCATGCGGGTATCCGGATTTAATACACCTCTTATCGTACCCCTGCTGATCTCCAGGGCCTTACTGGCCGTCAGGAAGTCTGATCCGTAATTAAAAACCTGTTTAGCACTCATTTTTACCATCTTTTACACAAAGATAAACCCTATCTTTGATTCGTATAAATACCATTTACATCATTAAACAATAACCATGGGTTATCAGATAGAACTCAGACACTTGAAATATTTCCAGGTACTGGCCGAAGAACTGAAGTTCAGAAAGGCCGCAGAGCGACTGTTTATATCCCAGCCTGGCCTTAGCCGTCAGATCATGCAGATGGAAGAAATATTCAATGTTGCCCTGTTTGACCGCAGCAAGAAAAAAGTAGAACTTACTGCAGCCGGCTTATATTTAAAAGATGAAGTAGATTTTCTTTTCAACCACCTCGAAACCGTCAAACGTCAGCTGGATAACATTGGACAGGGCAGGGAAACTGAACTCCGGATAGGCTTTTTGGGTTCGGCAGTACAAAAGATTGTCCCGGAACTGGTACTCGGTTTAAATAAGGAATATCCCGGCATACAGACCATTTTAGACGAAATGCCGAATAAAATGCAAATCGAGCTGTTGGAAAAGGATAAATTAGACCTGGGTTTCGTTCGGCTGCACCGTCTTCCTGAGGGGATTTCCCGGCACCTGGTTCAGCAAGAGACCTTCTCTTTGGTACTTCCAAAGCAACATCCCATAAATGAGTTTAATTTTAAGGGGATAGCTGAGTTCAGTAATGAGCCTTTTATATTTTTTTCCAGTGAGGACAGTCCTTTTTACCATGACCTGATTACGAGTATCTGTGAAGACCATGGCTTTCGCCCCAAAGTTTTTCACCGGTCTGTAAATGCCTTAACCATATTCAAACTGATAGAAGAAGGAATGGGACTTGCCATTGTACCCACTTCCCTGCAATACGGGTACAACCTGAACGTCAGGTTCATTGAACTTAAAAACATCCCCCAAAGAACAGAACTATACGTGGCCTGGAAAGCATCAAACCGGAACCCGGCACTAAAAAATGTAATTAAATTGCTGCGCAAATCCATTCCAGAATTATTGGTTACAGCTAAAACTGCACCCTGAAAACATGCATCCCATCCTGATAAGTATACCCAACCTGCCAGTCATTTAATATACATATTTGCTTTACGATGGAAAGACCCAGGCCATTCCCCTTATAACCAGGTGCCCCCTTGCCGAATCTTGAAAACAATTTCGATTCGGGAAATGCCAGAACTGCGCCTTCATTCAAAAAAGTAAATTCTTTATCATTTAATACTATGCCTATTTTTGCACCTGATGCCGTGTGCGACAAAAGATTGGAAAGCAGGTTAGTAATCAGTATCTCCATTAAAAACAGATTGGCAAATACCTGTTTATCCATCAGTTGAAATTTAACAGAAAGATTTTTATGCTGAAAAAGGTCTTCCATCATTTCATAACTGTTCTTCAGCAATTCATCCAGTTGCAAGCTTTGCTTATCCGCAAAACTATTATTTTCCAGTTTGGCCAGCAGCAGCAAACCTTTATTCACTTTACTCAAACGAGTAACTGCCAGTTTTGCATCATTCAACGGCTTAATCAAGTTCGCATCAAGCGCAATCTGGCTCATACTTTCCAGACTGGCCTTTAAAATGCTCAATGGGGTTTGTATTTCATGCGAAGCATTTTCGGTAAATTCTTTTAGTGCTGTATACTCTCTTTTCCCCCTTGCCGCAAGGTCGGTAAGCACCATATTCATTTCCTTAAATTCGGTTACATTGGTACGGGTAAGCTGCAATTCTTCCTTTGAACTTACAGAATAACCTTTCATACGTTTTAAATTGATCAGAAATGGTCTCCAGATCTGCCGGCTGATAAAATAGTTGAAAAGTGTTCCGATTAAAACCAGGGTTACCGCAATGGAAATGAAAATAATAGCAATGGTTTTAGAATAATTTTCCCAGCCTATGTAAGTAGTCATCACCCTGATCCGATAAGGTATTCCCCATATCCTTTTGCTTTCCTCAAAATAATAGTACCCCTCATTTACTTTCTGCACATGATCATAGATCAGTGTATCTTTGAACATTTTGGGCATCTGCATCAGCTTTTCATTATCTTTTCTGATTGTAACCAAAGGAAAATCAATCTGCTTCCCCCGGCCCAGCTCTTCTGCAACCATATCTAACTGAAGTTCCAGTTGTTCTTCTATCTCACGGGAGATTTCATTTCTAAGGAAAATGAACAGCAGAATCCCGGCAAGCCCCAACACGACAGCGCTGAGCAGAAAATGGTACAGGCTTATTTTAGATACCAGCCGCATCAGCAGGTAAATTTATAGCCAATCCCATAAACCGTTTTGATATAGTGTTTACCCGATAGCCGGGTTAATTTTTTTCGCAGATTGGTGAGGTGCATATAAAGCGTATCGAAATTTACGTGCTGATCGAAATGATCGCCCCACAGATGCTCGGAAATGGACGCTTTGCTCAATACACGGTTTTTGTTTACCACAAAGTAAACCAGCATTTCAAATTCTTTTTTAGTTAACGAAACTGGCTCACCAAGATAAAAGAACAGTTTAGCCAGGGGTTCAATGGTAAAATCATCAAAAAGGATCTCGACTGTACCCCTGAGGGTTTTGCGGCGGTAAAGGGCATTGATCCTGGCACTCAGTTCTTCCAGGAAAAAAGGTTTGGTCAGGTAATCATCGGCCCCCAGATCAAGTCCCTCCAGCTTATCCGACAGGGAATTCCGGGCCGACAGGATCACGATGCCCGTTTCGGCGTCCCGTTGCCTGATGTCGGCAATCAGGTCCATACCTGTACCATCTGGTAAGGTAATGTCAAGCACCACTACATCATAACGGCTGTTCAATATTTTGTCCTCGGCCTGCGAAAAACTCACTGCCTGGTCGCAGGAAAAGCCATGTGACCTGAAGTACTGCTCCATTTCTTCAACCAGCACAGGTTCATCTTCTACCAATAATAACTTCATACTGCCGACCTCTTTTTTATGCTTTGATACTTTTTTTCATTCTTTAGAACTTCTTTAGAATCTCCTTACATCTTTGCTGCAAGATTAGTACTTATTTAGACTTAATACAAACAATATTATAAAAATAACATAATCCAATAAGAAATGAAAAATAAATACTTTAAAAGTTCAATGTTCATTGCACTGGTGGTAGTAGGTCTTGCGTCTTGTAAGAAAGACAAAAACGATGATATCCCCCCTTATGATGTTCCGACAACTTATAATTTTAGTGATGCCAATTATGCAAGCTCTACAAGCAGGGTTAGAATGTGGCTGGAGCAAAATACTTATGCAGGAACCGGTAATACTGGTGCTGCAGCTCTAAGCGCTGCAAAGGCAAACGATTTTTGGAACAACACTAACAATCCTTTTACAGATGCTACGTTAAACACTTCCGGCGTAAATATAGCCGGAAAAATTACCGATGGTCCTACCTATAAAGCCTATTTTGATGGATTGGTTACCGTTAGTCAATCTTTAGGAGCTACTGCTGCCAGCAATGGAACTGCAGGTTTCGTTAATCGTACAGCAACTGGTAAAATAGCTGTTGATGCGAAAGGTGTAGAATATACTCAGGCTATTGCAAAAGGGTTAATGGGAAGTTTATTGTTTAAGCAAGCTGTTGATTTGTTAACTGCTGTAAAAACAGATGCTACCATAGCGCTACAAAAACAACATTTTGATGAAGCATTCGGTTATTTGGGAGTTCCTGCAAATTACGATCCTACTATTACTTATGCCAATACACTTCCGGTAGCCGAAAGACCTTTGGCCTGGGGCGGATATTTGGCCGAACGTGGTAAAGGTATTAAAGCTGGCGAAGTAATTTTTAATGCCTTTTTAAAAGGAAGAGCTGCAATTGGTGCCAAAGATGTTAAAGTACGTGACGAGCAGATCCAGATTATTTTAGAGAAATGGGAGCAATTAGCTGCTGCTGCTGCATTAGAATATGTTACCTCTCCTACTACCGGAGATCTTGGTTTAGGTGCATTGCCAGGTGTTAAGTTACATGCCTTATCTGAAGGTTGGGGCTTCATCGCTGCTTTTAAATACAGACCCGCAAGCAGTAAACTTACGGCAGCGAATTTCACAAAGCTGAATGATATCATCAACACCAGCTTTTATACATTGTTAAACGAGCCTGGCTATCCAAAACTGGTTGAAGCTCAGGGAATATTAAAAGCAACATACGGCCTTTAATATTCAACTAAAATATATTAATATTAAAACTCTCTGTACGATAAAGTACGGAGAGTTTTTGAGTTTAAAAAAAATATGATGGGTAAAATAAATAAACCGGGAATCGCTGTTCTATCAATGTTATTGATACTCTTTTACATTTCGTGCTCTAAAAAAAGTAACCCTGCTGATGATAAAACAACAAATGGTTTTGATAAAACAGCAATGTTAACCAATTATGCCGATAAATTAATTATACCGGCATACGAGCAGGCACAGCAAAAATTAACAGGGTTACAAACTTCCGTAAATGCTTTTCTGGCTACACCGAACTTAACCAATCAGGCTGCGTTAAAAATTGTTTTTAAGGATACTTATTTACAGATCGAGCGTATTTCTGTACTGGAATTTGGTCCTTCCCGGGATAATTCTTTGGTAGGTTTTATCAATACCCTACCTGCCAACACAATGAAAAAAATTGGTGAAAAAACTGATCTGGCTATAATGGAAGAGAATATTGCCAGCGGCAATTGGAATTTGGTGCAAAACTCGGCCGTACACCAACAAGGTTTCCCGGCTTTAGACTATTTATTTTTCGCTAATGATGCCCTTGCAAAATTTACAGATGCCAATAGTACCAACCGTAAAAAATATGTACAAGATGTATTAAACAGAATAAAATCTCTTTTAGATCAAACTTTGTCAACCTGGAAAAATACTTACCGTGGCCAGTTTATAGCAAACACACAAAGCAACTCGGGCAGTCCGATTAGTTACCTGCTAAACCAGTTTGCTTACGAAATGGATATGCTTAAAGGTCCACGCATCGGATGGCCCTTTGGCACCCAATCTGGTGGTATTCAATTTCCCGAACTTTGCGAAGCTTATTATTCCGGTCTATCTCTTGATTTGGCCATTGAGAACATGAACAGCCTTAAAAATATGTTTACTGGTGGTAACAGTGGTAAAGGAATTGCTGATTTGCTGGCAGCGCTTGGCAACACATCGCTAAAAGACGAAATATTAAACCAGTTTAATGTGGTTGATTCAAAATTAAAAGCCATTCCGGCCCCCTTATCATCAGCATTAGCAAACAATAAGCCAGCTATTGAAGATGCAAACAAAGAAATACAACTTTTATTGAGGCTTATTAAAACAGATGCGGTATCTAAATTAGGCGTACAGATTTCTTATGTAGATAATGACGGCGATTAACAAAGCCATAAAATGGATAAAATCACCCACATCTATTGCTCCTCTGGTTACTTTCAGGGTGCTGTTTGGTATCTTGATGTTGTTAAGTACCATTCGTTTCTGGATAAGGGGATGGATCACCACACAATATGTTGATCCGACATTTCATTTTACATTCATAGGCTTTGACTGGATCCATCCTTTGGGAAATGTTGGCATGCACCTGGTATTCTTTTTCATCGCTGTTTCATCATTGTTCATTGCATTGGGCTTTTGTTACAGGTTCGCAATGGTTACATTCTTTCTGCTGTTTACCTATGTAGAGTTAATTGATGTTACCTATTATCTTAACCATTATTACTTTATAAGCGTAGTCAGTTTTTTAATGATCTGGCTTCCGGCAGGCCGTTTTTTTTCTCTTGATGTAAAATTTAATCCGGCCTTAAAGGTTACTGAGGTTCCAAGGTGGACTGTCGGGTCTATCCGCCTTCAACTTGGGCTGGTCTATTTTTTTGCAGGATTGGCAAAATTAAATTCAGACTGGTTACTGGCTGCCCAGCCTATGAAAATATGGCTACCTACAAAGAGCCACCTTCCCTTAATTGGTTCATTGATGTATGAAGAATGGGTGGCTTATTTTTTTAGCTGGTTTGGAGCGGCTTACGATCTTTTTATTGTTTTCTTCTTATTGATCCGCCGTACCCGTTTTATCGGGTACCTGATGGTACTGATATTTCACATCGCTACTGCCATATTTTTTCCGGCTATCGGCATGTTCCCTTATATCATGATGGTTTGTACCCTGGTATTTTTTAGTGGGGATTTTCATTTAAAGCTGATCCGTTTTTTTAACCCTCTCTTTTCTGGTGTTGAGAATAGATCTGTTTTTTTTAAGCCGGTTTACCAAAATGAACGCTTATGGATCTTCGGCTTGTTTTTTCTTATTCAGATCGTTTTGCCTATGCGATACCTCGCTTATCCAGGCCCCTTGTTCTGGACTGAAGAGGGGTACCGGTTTTCCTGGCGGGTGATGTTGATGGAAAAGGTGGGGACAGCGATATTCTCCATTCGTGATAGTCAGACAGGAAATCGTTACGAAGTTAATAACTCAGAATTCCTGACCACGCAACAGGAAAAAATGATGAGTACCCAGCCCGATCTGATCCTGAAGTACGCACATTATCTTGCGGATGTTTATGTGCGGCGAGGAATCAAAAAACCTCAGGTTTATGGCGAAGTTTATGTAACGCTGAACGGCAGGAGGTCTGCCCCGTTTATTGACAGCAAGGTGAACCTTGCCGATCAACAACTTAGTTTTAAACATTACAAATGGATCTTGCCATTTAATATAAATCACGACTTATGAGAATAACCGGCATCTTGTTTTTTTGTCTTCTGCCTTTTTTTATCCGTGCACAGCAACTGGAAATATCCGGAAAAATTAAATTCCGTGAAACAGCAGCAGAAGGTGCAACCATAACTTTAACTACAGTAAATCAGCGTAGAATAAGTGATGCGAATGGTGGCTTTAGTTTTAAAGGACTGCCATCCGGAAAATATCATGTCCGTGTATCCTTTACGGGAGCCAGGCGCTTTGATCAAACTGTTGAAATAAAAGATAAAAGCATTGATATTGTTGTAACGCTTGAGGAAGCACAAGCTGTGCAGTTGGATGAAGTTGATGTCACCAGGGTTAACGATCGGGTTGCCGATAAGCTGATGCAGGTAGAAGGAACTGCAATTTATGCCGGAAAAAAGACTGAGGTCATCAATTTAAAAAACATCAATGCCAACCTGGCTACCAATAATGCAAGGCAGGTATACGCCCGGATTGCCGGTCTGAATATCTGGGAGTATGATGGTGCTGGGCTACAATTGGGTATTGGTGGTCGTGGCCTGAACCCCAGCAGGGTATCAAACTTTAATATGAGGCAAAACGGATATGATATTAGTGCCGATGCTTTGGGCTATCCAGAAAGCTATTATACCCCACCAACCGAAACTTTAGATAGAATAGAAATTGTACGGGGTGCCGCAAGCTTACAATACGGCACACAATTTGGCGGTATGATTAATTTTAAGATGAAAAAGGGTCCTACAGATAAGCAACTTGAGTTTACAAGCAGGCAAACCCTCGGCTCGTTTGGTTTTTTCAACTCTTTTAACAGCGTTGGCGGACAAGTAAAAAAACTAAATTATTATGCTTTTTATCAATATAAAAAGGGTGATAGCTGGCGACCAAACGGTCACTTTGACCAAAATACCGCTTATGCCCACCTAGATTATGCCTTTACCAACAAACTAAAGTTAACTGCCGAATATACCCATATGGACTACCTGGCACAACAACCAGGAGGCTTAACCGATGAACAGTTTGAAGCAGATCCTTCAGTATCTGTAAGGGCTAGAAACTGGTTTAAGGTAAAATGGAATTTATTTAACTTAAGCCTTGATTACCAGCTCGGCGAGCATACCAAACTCAATTGGATAAACTATCATTTAGCTGCTGGCAGGGAAGCTTTAGGGGTTTTAAGCTATATCAATCGCCCTGATCCGGGTGAAGGCACACCAAGGGATTTGATGGCTGATAAATATGACAATTACGGTTCAGAACTCAGGGTATTGCACCAATACAGTTTATTTAACAACCAGACCAGCAGTTTACTCATAGGTGCAAGAGCATATAAGGGGTTAACATTTAAAAAACAGGGCGATGCAGATACGGGATTAGGACCTGATTTTAACTTTTTAAACAGTCAACCCAATAAGTCCGATTTCCGGTTTCCGGGTACAAATTTAGCCTTGTTTGCGGAGAACATTTTTCAGATAACCAGTAAATTGAGTATTACCCCCGGTGCCCGATTCGAGTATATTTATACCGGCGCTAAAGGAAATTACACACAATTTCAATTTGGTGTTCCCGATTTGACAAGAACCGACAACAAAAGCAACCCACGCTCATTTGTTCTCTTTGGCATAGGCACTTCTTATAAACCACACCCTACCATTGAACTTTATGCCAATATTTCCCAAAACTACAGGTCAATCAATTTTACCGATTTAAGGGTACAGAATCAAAATGCAAGGGTTGATTCTTTATTGAAAGATGAAAGAGGCTACACTGCTGATGGTGGTGTAAGAGGGAATTTAAAAGATTGGCTGTATTATGATTTAAGTGTATTTTATCTTAAATACAACGACAGGATTGGCTCAGTTTTTACCACCGATGCCAACAATATGATATACCGGTTAAGAACAAACGTAGCAGATAGCCGAAATATTGGTTTCGAAAGTTTGATAGAAGCTGATTTATTAAAGGCTTTTACTCAAGGTGCAAGTAAGTATAAACTGATGGCTTATACCAATTTTTCGTTAATAAATGCGCGGTATATCCATACAGATAATACAGCAATAAAAGATAAAGAAGTAGAATTTGTACCACCACTATTGTTTCGTACAGGGCTATCGTTCGGGAATAAAACATTTAATACCAGTTTACAATATGCTTACGTAGCACAACATTTTTCTGATGCTACCAATGCAGAAAGTACACCAACAGCGGTAGACGGTATTGTGCCTGCCTACCAAATTGTCGAT
Organism: Pedobacter heparinus DSM 2366; assembly: GCF_000023825.1. Taxonomy (NCBI): domain Bacteria; kingdom Pseudomonadati; phylum Bacteroidota; class Sphingobacteriia; order Sphingobacteriales; family Sphingobacteriaceae; genus Pedobacter; species Pedobacter heparinus. The sequence continues at coordinate 1,580,383 of NC_013061.1, read as the reverse complement.
TTTTCGGCCAGTTACAACTGGAAGTGGTTTACCCTGTCGGGCAGCATCAATAACCTGATGAACGAAAAATACTTTACACGCAGGGCAGATGGGTATCCCGGGCCTGGAATACTACCTTCCGATCCGCGTACTTATTATATGACCTTACAATTTAAATTATAACCTGGCATGCAAAAACCGGTCATCTTGTCAATGTATAACTTCCTGCAACAATCCCGGTCGATTTAACAATTCTGTTCCAGGAATTCATTTGGGCAATGGCCACTGTAAAGTTCGCAATTTCTGATTTTGTATAGTATTTAAGCAATTCATGATGAGCATGGTCAATATCCGATCCTTCCTCCATGCGTGTTAGCAATTCTGCATATTCAAGTACTGCACGTTCTTCAGGTGTATAATATGGCGCTTCTCTCCATGCCGATACAGAAATGAGGCGCTGAACGGTTTCCCCTGAATGCATGGCTTTTTTGGAATGCATATCCAGGCAATACGCACAGCCATTGATCTGCGAAATACGGATGTTCATCAATTCAAGCAGGTTGTGGTTAAGGCCACATTGATCAATATAATCCTGAACGCCTCTTAATGCCGCCATTAAACCTTGCGGAACTTCATTGTTTTTAATTCTTTCCATAATGATATTTTTTTATCCCTTACAGACAAAAAAACAACTTCAGATGTGACAGTTTGATGGAATTAATTTAAATTTTTCAGTTTATCCGGATTCCTGATGATAAACGTACGGATGATCTGCCCTGCTGTAAGGACAAAAGTAATACAGGTAACCAATTTGTCGCCCTGGTAATAAAACAAAGCTGGTTCCTGGTTAACAAAGCCTTCAACGATAATAGAATCCTCATAAAATTTGGTATAAAGGCCCATCAACAGGGCGGCTACAGACTTTCTGCCATGCACCGGCTTAATGGCCGCCCTGGCTTTACCGCCACCATCCGATACCGATACAATATCCTCGTTCAGTAAATTCTCCAGGCACTGCATATCACCAGACTGCAGAACACTCAGGTACCTGCCTAAAAAAGATTGCGGCACCCGGTCAGGCAGCAGCTTTGGGTTCCCAATGCTTTTTTTCGCTCTTGCAAGTAGCTGTCTGGAAAGATCGGGCTTAATATCCAGTACGTTTGCAATTTCAGCATGCTCATAATCAAAAGCCTCCTTTAAAATAAATACCGCCCGCTGTCTGGGGTTTAACTTTTCTAAAAGTACCATCAGCGAATAGGAAAGGATTTCTTTCCGGTTAATTCCGGCATCTGCTTTTTCTGTAGCCACCGGTTCGGGAAGCCACTCTCCGGGATAATCCAGTGCCTGCTTCTTTAGTTTTTTCTTTTGATTGATTGCATGGTTGATCACCATTCTGATGAGGTAAGCCCTGACATGCTCAATATTTTCCTGATCCAGAGCCAAAAACTTCAGCAATACATCCTGCACTACATCCTCTGCATCGGCTAAAGAGCCACAAATATGATAGGCATAAGTTTTTAGGGTTGGCCTTAATTGGCTGATAACTTCCGAAAAGGTCATACCAGCGCCTATTTTCCCTGGTCCTGTTGTTTCAGGTTCCGCTCAATCAGTGTCACCATTTCTGCAAATTCCTTTTCAGTATAACCCACAGACTGGTAAATAATTTTGCCGTCCTGATCAACAATGATGTTCCTTGGAATGGACTGTATTGCAAACTTTTTAAATATCCCGCGGTCTTTATCCGGAAGTATGGGGAAGGTAAAGCCTTTCTTTTGTTTATAGGGTACCAGGATGTCCCAGCCTTCTTCCCTGCCAAAAACAAAAAAAACAAATTTAGGATTGTCTTTATATTTCTCCCATATCTGTTTTTGCACCAATGGCAGTTCTGTATTACATGGTGGACACCAGGTAGCAAAAAGATTAATCAAGATCAACCTTCCTTTATAATCACTGATGTTTGCCATTTTACCTTTCTCCAGCTCAAAAGAGAATTCCGGAACCCGATCACCAATTTTTGTCAATGTGTCCTGGTCTTGCTGCGCTTTCAAAGCTATAGGAAATAAAAAAAGTATAACCGATACAAATTTCAAGGCTACGGGCACTACATACAGCAAAATAGATATAAAGCTAAGTTTCATTACAGGTAAATTACACTGCAAAGCTAGTAAAATCTAAAGTATTAAGCGTACTGGTGCACGCATAAACGTGCCTGAAACTCTAGCAACTGCTTTTTACGCTTAACCAAATCCGTTTCGCGGGCTTTACTTACGTCATAACCTATGGCTTCAAATTGCTTTAAAGTATGTTCCAGTTCATAAAAATCGCGGTACTTCATCTTCAGTTCATCCAAAACATGACGCTGGGCAGCAATAAAATGGAAGTATTTAAAAATATGCTGGTCACGCTCAACCAGCGCCGCATTTAAAGTATCATACTCATTTTTAAACTCTGGTTTGCCGCTTAACTCATTCAGTCTGTTAATGGTCTGAATGGCTTCATCATTAAACAGCTGATCAAGGTGATAGATGGGAATTACTACAGGATTCTGGTAAATATTTTCCAGTTTCTCGGTGAAAGGATCTCTGTAATTGAAATAACCCATATACACATCCGGATAGTTTTTATCATATGCCATAGAAATGATCAATTTTTGGTTGTCTGGATTGTAAAGTAAAAAAATAAAACATAATTATCCTACAATCTGTTAGTATCTAAGTCAATTGTTAATATTTAACGCCTCATATATTCACCGCAATATGTAGAATTTTTACCACAATGAAAAAACAAAAATTACAACAACAGGAATTTGAAATTCGGATTGAATTAAACGGCGCGTCAAAAACCATCAAAATAAGCCCAAATGAGACAACAGATGGGGTTGAGTTTTTTAATTGTAACATAAATGATATAAACATAACCCAAATCAGAAAAGAAAAAGATGGCGACTGGGAACAAATATGGGGAAAACTTGACCCACATACAGTGAATGTGATCGGCGCTGCCATAACGGCCAAGATCGGCTAAGCATTTTAACTAAATCTAAATACCAAAAGCATAATGAGCATACATCAGACTAACCTAAAGCTGCGTTCGGGAAAATTTTCTATTGAAAAACATCATTACGAAAACATTGGTTTAAACGAGCGCATGGTTTCCATGTTTTTAGGCGGTATACTTGTCAGCCGAAACATTACACGCCCCTTCAGGGCTCCTTTCCTTTATGGCGCTTACCTGGCCTATCGTGCATTTACGGGGCGCTGTCTGATCTATGAGCGGCTGGGCATTGATGCGAGCAAGCCTCACGCGGTAAACATAAGGGGTGAATTTGTGATCGACCGCCCCCCACACGAGGTTTATACCTATTGGCGCAACCTTAAAAACCTGCCAGAGAGTATCAAACACCTGCTAAATGTTGAAATGGTTGATGAAAACCTTTCCCGCTGGAAATCGAATGTGATGGGAAATGTATTTGCGATCGACTGGGAAGCAGAGATCGTTAAAGACGAACCCGGCCGTCTGATCGGATGGCGGTCTGCACCAGGTACGATGATCCACCATGTAGGCAGGGTAGAATTCGGGGAAACAGCAGACCAGCTGGGCACGACCTTAAAAGTTGTACTCTCCTACCATCCACCTGCAGGCGGCATTGGTTTAGGCCTGGCCAAACTATTGAACCCTTATTTTGAAAGCCTGCTCAAAAAAGAGATCAAAAGTTTCAAACATGTTATTGAACGTGAACCTTATGCAGTAAACGGGCATGCAAATTATTAAGCCGTACCTACTTTGGCAATTAGTGTAAGTAAAATGCTGATCACATTTATCGCCAGTATAACAATTGTAACAATACCCCAAAACTTAAAAACTGATTTCATCTTTTTCATGGCTACCGTAAAATTTTCCTGATCAGCATATAGTACAGCCGTATTCGCTGCATTTGAATATTTAAAAAGCAAATAGCTCGGATAAAACAACATCAGTGAGATGCATAGAAAATAAACAGTTAAAAACGCTGCACCCAGCTTTACCAACGGACTTGAAGGGGCCACTGCGGTCATTGTTTCCATCAGTCCGTTTGCACTCAGGGCCATAAGGGCCAGAAAAGCAGCAAACACCAACCCTACAATAGAAAGAAACCTGGTCCATTTCGCCGTTTCATAAATATAGCTCCTGATCTCTTCGGTTACCAGTAAAGTTTCCTGTTCCTGACCTGCTTCTTCAACTGGCTCTGCATCTTCAAAATTATCCATAATTGCGCTTTAATTGTTCAATAGGGTTTATTACCCTAAACATAAAAAATATTTTTAAAAAATTGATACCTTTGCGCCAAATCAAGAAATAAAATCATTCATGGCATTACAATGTGGTATAGTTGGTTTACCAAATGTTGGAAAATCTACATTATTTAACTGTTTATCTAACGCAAAAGCTCAGGCAGCTAATTTCCCTTTTTGCACTATCGAGCCCAATATAGGGGTAATTACCGTACCGGACGAAAGGTTAACGAAATTAGCAGAATTGGTTAAGCCAAACCGCGTTGTTCCAAATACCATCGAAATCGTAGATATCGCCGGTCTGGTTAAAGGTGCATCCAAAGGAGAAGGCCTTGGCAACCAGTTTCTTGGCAACATCAGGGCTACCAATGCCATCATTCACGTACTGCGTTGTTTTGATGACGGAAATGTAATCCACGTAGATGGTTCTGTTGATCCCATCCGCGACAAAGAAATCATTGATACTGAATTACAGCTTAAAGATCTGGATACAGTGGTCAAACGCATCCAAAAGGTAGAGAAAATGGCAAAGACCGACAAGGATGCCAAAAGAACATTCGATATACTCAGCCTGATCAAAACCCATCTTGAAAGTGGTAAATCTGTGCGCTCAGCAGCTGTATCTGCTGAAGATTTTGATTATATACAAGACCTGGGTTTGCTTACACAAAAACCTGTAATGTACGTTTGTAATGTAGATGAAGGTTCTGTAATTAACGGCAATGCTTATGTAGACCGTGTTAAAGAAGCCGTAAAAGACGAGAATGCTGAAGTATTGGTGATATCCGCCAAAATAGAATCAGAAATTGCTGAGCTGGACAGTTATGAAGAACGTCAGGAATTCCTTGCCGATCTTGGCCTGACTGAGTCTGGAGTAAACAAGCTGATCGTGGCCGCTTACCGTTTGCTTGACTTATATACTTATTTCACAGCAGGTGTACAGGAAGTGAGGGCCTGGACCATCACCAAAGGCTTTACTGCCCCTCAGGCTGCCGGTGTGATCCATACAGATTTTGAAAAAGGGTTTATCCGCGCTGAAGTAATTAAATACAACGACTTTGTAACCTTAGGTTCTGAAAATGCATGTAAGGATGCAGGCAAGCTGGGTGTTGAAGGGAAGACTTATGTAGTGGAGGACGGGGACATCATGCACTTCAGGTTTAACGTTTAGGGCTTGGTCATTTCTGCTGCCATCTGCAGGGCATTATAGGCATTTACGATTCCACCTGTAGTACAAAGTTCGGTCATAGCTACTTTCTGACTCTTTGATTTTGGTTTGATTACCGGGAAATCGATTTTCGTGACAGACTGTTCGATGATGAATTTTATACGTTTTGCTGAAAGTTGCGGATAATAACTTTTAATCAGTGCTGCTATTCCGGCTACCACTGGTGTAGCCATACTGGTGCCCGACAAAGGCTTATATTTATTGCCAGGTATGGTCGAATAAATCCCTACTCCAGGGGCAAATACATCAACTGTTTGATCGCCATAATTGCTAAAAGGAGCAACCAGTGCGGCAGCAGTAGCACCACTGGCACCAACCGTAATCATATTAGCGAACTTTTTATTTCCCTTTATATAAAAGGGTGTGGGATAATGTGGCAGGCTGTCTACATTTACGCCATCATTTCCGGCCGCATTAATTAGCAATACGCCCTTCTTTTCAGCATATTTAATGGCATCTTCTACCATTTTCCGTTCAGGTGAAAGTTTTTTACCAAAGCTCATGTTGATGATCTGGGCTCCATTATCTACAGCGTATCTTATTCCTAAAGCCACATCCTTATCGTATTCATCTCCATTGGGCACTACCCGGATCCCCATTAGCTGTACAGCATCAGCGATGCCATCCATCCCTTTATCATTTCCGCGAACAGCACCAATAATGCCTGCCACATGCGTACCATGAAAATAAGGATCACCAATTAAATTGGAATTACCGTAAAAGCGGTCTTTGATGTTCATATAATCATCTTTCACCTGCTTACCACGATAATCAACCGGGGCAACGCTGTCTTTACTGGTCAATAAACTTTTGCTTTTTAACCAGAGCTGGTAAAGCTGCCGGTCTTTCTTCTTAAGGCCCTGCTCATTTTGCCGCTTTTCGAACAGGGGTCTGTATTTAAAATAAATGCGTTGCTGTTCCGTTACTTCCGTAGTCACCTGTCCGTCAGGGCCACCCAAAAAATTCCAGCCCAGCACATCCCCCTTATATCCATTACCATCTACATCCAGGTTACCGGGTTTTTCCCTTACATTTCTCCATAAATTAGCCCTCAGGTCTTCGTGCAGGGTATCTATCCCCCCATCCAGAACGGCTACGATTACAGTTTTTGGCGTTTTCCCCTTCAGCAACTCAGCATAAGCCTTTATTACTCCGGTACCATAAATTTTGTCTTCAGTTATAGACCTTAAATGCCAGTTTTGCGCTTGCTGCTGTGCAAAACCTAAAAATGGCAGCAGCAGGCCAACCATTAAGCCTATCGTTTTCTTCATATAATTTTTCGTTAGTCGGCCGCAACTTACAAATATTTCTGCTAACTGCGGAATGAATTGCAACATGAATTATTAGATTTAATTATCTGATATAAACTCTCTATAATTGACGTTTACGACCAAAAACACCTACTTTCCTTTAAATCGCCTCGTTTAACTGAACTGAAAAGATGAGCTATGGCGACATAATGAAAAAAGTACGCAACAAGGGATGCAGTTTCAAATTCAGGAAAAAGAAATAAATATCTTGGGATAATAAGCAGGAGCAAGCAGGATAAAAGGAGCTGACGTATTACTGTTGCAGCCTGAACTGCTAACAGCACATATGGAAGTATATATTTCTTTTGTAGCAGAAAACCAAAAAAGGATTAGTAACAGTACTTATTTGGGACGCATTAATTATCGTCCTTAAAGCAATACTCCTTTTAAAATCAGCACCGCCACACTAAAATAGATTACAATACCGGTTACATCCACCATAGTGGCCACAAAAGGAGCCGAAGATGTAGCCGGGTCCAGCTTTAATCTTTTCATAATAATCGGCATCATTGCACCAATCAAACTACCCCAAAGCACAATACCAATAAGGGTAAAAAATATAGTCAGTGCAATTAAAAACCAATGCTCACCATAATTGTAAATATCCAGGTTTTGCCAAAGCACTATCCTTAAAAGCCCTATGCTGCCTAATGTGGCCCCGAGCAGCAAACCCGAAATAATTTCGCGGCGCATTACTTTCCACCATTCAGCAATGGTAATTTCCCCCAGTGCCATCGCCTGGATAATCAGTGTTGAAGCCTGCGAACCACTATTGCCTCCGCTACTCATGATCAAAGGAATAAACAGCGACAGTACTATTGCTTTTTGCAGTTCAATTTCAAAATGCTGCATGGCTGTGGCAGTCAGCATTTCTCCTAAAAAGAGTACAATCAGCCAGCTTGCGCGTTTTTTTACCAGCCTTAAAATAGGCATATCCAGGTAAGGCTCATCTAAAGCTTCAGTACCCCCAATTTTATGCATATCCTCGGTATATTCTTCATTCGCAATCCAAAGAATATCATCCACCGTCACAATACCCAGCAATACATTGTGATCATCCACAACGGGTAAGGCTACCCTGTTGTTCATTCTGAACACATTGATGGCTTCTTCCTGCGGATCAGTTACTTTTAAAGCGATCAGCCGGTGATCGGTCAGCTCCCCGATCTTAGCTTCAGGATCTGCCAGCAAAACCTCCCTGATCCTGATGTCATCCAATAATACACCCTCTTTATCAATGACATAGATCACGTCAATTGTCTCCGAATTCTTGCCATAACGTCTGATGTGTGACAATACCCGGCTCACCGTCCAGTCCTTTTTGACCGCCACATAATCGGGCGTCATCAAACGCCCCACACTATCCTCTTTATAACCCAGCAGCGAAAGTGCTTCTAACCTGTCTTTTGCTGGTAACAGGATGATAAGTTTTTTAACCGCATCTCCTTTCAGCTCGCTAAACAACGCAGTACGGTCATCCGGGGGCAACAGGTTAATCAGCTCTGCCAGCTTATTGCCGGGAAGTTTTTTAATGATTCTTTCCTGGGTTGGAAAGTCGAGTATCCTGAACACATTTACTGCCCTTTTTACAGACAAGGTATCGATGATCTTTACAGCATACTGGGGAAGCTCATCTATCAGGTGTTCAACATCCGAAATGTTTAAATCATCCAGGTAAACTTTTAATTGTGCATCGTCATCCTGTTCTATCAGTTTAACGATTTCGTCAACAACTTCCTCTTCCATAAATATACTTCTTTTACATCATGACACCATCGATTTTCAGTTTTGCAAAAGTGCCTTTTATTTTTTAAAAACTTGCATCGCGGCCATAAATCTTTAGTTCTGGCTGACCAAAAAATTACGCGCATGGAAAAGAACAGTTAAATCCGTAACTTTAAGGTATCCAAATAGAAACCTTATTCGCTTAACCAGAGAAAAAATGCGCATTACCCTTACCGGGGTCTTCCTGACCTTTATAGCTTTCTTCGCCAACGCCACCTTTGCACAAAACCTTAGTTTTAAACGGCTTACCATAAATGAAGGTTTATCGCAAAACACGGCTTTCTGTATTTTACAGGATAAAACAGGCTATATATGGATAGGTACTGAAGATGGTTTAAACAAATATGATGGCTATGATTTCACCATTTATAAACACGAGAACAACGATAAAAACAGCCTGAGCAACAGCCAGGTAAATGCCCTGTGTGAAGATCCCAAAGAAAACCTTTGGGTCGGCACCTCGAAAGGACTCAATTTATTAAACCGGGATACGGAAAGCTTTAAAACCCTGTCTAACGATTTTGTAACTTCATTACTCTACGATACTCGCGGTAATTTATGGATCGGCACCTTCGATGGGCTGAAACGCTATGATTACCAAAGCAAAAAAATCATTGTATATCAACTTACCGGCAACAACCTTAACGGTGGAAATAAGGTGCAGACTATTTTTGAAGACCAGCATAACCTACTATGGATCAGCATTGGGAACGACCTGAAGTGCTTTGACCCGGCAACCAAACAGTTTTTATCCTTACCAGATGGCATAAAAAACAACATTGCACTCCGCAAAAGCAATGTCAGGGTTATTAAACAGGATGCTTATGGCAATTACTGGTTTGGAACTGAATCTTCGGGTCTGTATAAATTTAACCCCCTGAACCGCAGCGTTACCAATTACAGGCACGATGTGAGCGACGACAATAGTTTGCCGGTTAATGTGGTACGCTCCCTGTTCCCTTATGCAAAAGATGAACTCTGGATAGGCACCCGGGATGGTTTGAGTGTACTGAACCTGCAAACCAACCGCTTTGTAAATTACCGGTATAACCCTTATGATCCCAAAACACTCAGCCACAATTCCATCAGGGACATTTTGAGGGACCGTGCAGGCAATGTATGGATCGGTACTTACGCAGGTGGACTGAATATTTTAAGTTCAGGCAGTAACAATTTCTCCTATATTGGTGAACAGGCGGGTAAAAAACCCGGACTTACCCATCGTGTGGTCAGCTCCATCCTTAAAGCTGATAATGGTGCTTTATGGATTGGTACAGAAGGCGGTGGCCTCAATTATGTAGACCGTAAAAAAGGGATCTACAAGAGTTACGTGATCAACAGCAAACAACAGAATATTGTTAAATCGCTTGCTAAAGACAAAAATGGTAACCTTTGGATAGGCAATTATGATGGCCTTAGCTACCTGAATACCACTACCGGACAGTTTACCAATTATGAAATTACTGAAAATGATGCCAAACCTGAAAACAAACAGGTGTATGCGCTTGCCGTTGACGACAATGGCCTGTGGCTGGGTACTGATGGCCGCGGCTTAAAATTCAGGGACAACAGCGGCAAACTTACAACCTATACCAATAACCCTAAAAACAAACAAAGTGTAAGTGGAAACATTATTATTGCTTTGCTAAAAGCTCCCAACGGAAACTTGTGGATCGGAACGGAGACAGGCCTAAGCTTTTTTGACAAAAGTAAAAACACCTTCCGGCAGTTTGTGAACCATGCCGATGATGCCTACAGTTTGAGCCACAACACCGTGCTGGCTTTATTTTTAGACCATAAACAACGGCTATGGGTTGGTACAGAGGGTGGTGGACTGAACCTTTACGATAAAGGGAAATTTTATGCCATCACCAATAAATTCGGATTGGCAAATGCTGTAATTCATGGCATAAGGGAAGACAGGGCGGGTAATTTGTGGGTAAGTACCAACAAGGGTTTATCAAAAATTGTGCTTAAACAACAGGGCCTGCCCATAAAACCGGAAATGGTACAGGTGATGAATTACACAGTAGCAGATGGCCTGCAGAGCAACCAATTTGCTTCAGGCGCAGCCGAAACAGGCGACAATGGGGAACTTTTGTTTGGTGGGATTAACGGGGTAACTACATTTTTTCCGGATAAAATTGTGAGGAACAGTTTTAAGCCCAAAGTAGTGATCACCGATTTTCTGATCAAAAACAATGCTGTCCCAATAAATGCTGAACATTCGCCACTAAAAAAAGCCATAGGGGAAACAGATAAAATCACCCTGACGCACGACCAGGCCTTTATCACCTTTAAGTTTGCGGCACTCAACTTTGTAAATCCGGAAAAGAACCTATATGCCTATAAACTGGATGGCTTTTACGATGATGACTGGCACTTTGTAGGCAACCAGCGTACAGCTACTTATACCAATCTGGATGCCGGAAAGTATACTTTCATGATCAAAGCAGCCAATAATGATGGAGTGTGGAACAATGAGATCCGGAGCTTGCAGATCACAGTGCTGCCGCCATGGTGGGAAACCTGGTGGGCATACCTCATCTACGCTTCGATCATCGGATTGCTGTTGTACGCTTTTTATTATTATTCTGTTAAAACGGGCAAGCTGAAAAACGACCTTGCTTTTGAACACCAGAGCCACGAAAAAGATCAGGAACTGGCACAGCGCAAACTGAGCTTTTTTACCAATATCTCGCACGAGATCAAAACCCCGCTTACACTGATCCTAGCCCCGATAGACAAACTGCTGGGTCTGAATGAGGGCAACAATAAAATCCAGAACCAGCTGATGCTGATGCAGCGCAATGGCGAGCGTTTATTACGACTGATTAACCAGCTGCTGGATTTCAGAAAATTTGAATCGGGCAGCATGCAGCTGCAATCGGCCGAAGGCAATGTGGTACGCTTCATGAAAGAGATCCTGATTGCCTTTGAATCTTATGCCAGCCATCGTCGCATCCGCTTAAAACTGGTAACGGAGCAGCAAAGTATCAGGGCCTGGTTTGACCGCGACAAGCTGGAAAAAGTAATGTATAACCTGCTTTCCAATTCTTTAAAATTTACGTCCGAAGGCGGACAGGTACTGGTACGTATTAAAACCGCTGAAGAAAAGCTGCTGATTGAAGTGGAAGACAATGGCATTGGCATTTCGCCGCAGCACATCGATAAAATATTTGAACAGTTTAACCATTTTGACGACAGCAATTCCAATATTAATGGTACCGGTATTGGGCTGGCCTTTTCTAAAGGGCTGATAGAACTCCATCATGGCAGTATAACCGTACAAAGTACCGTGGCCAGTCCGCAGCAAACCGGCTTAACCTTGTTTACCATTTCGCTGCCGCTGGGCAATGCACACCTGAGTGAAGAAGAAATGATTGCCAACTACAAAGACAGTGAAAATATTGATGGTTATAAGGATACAGAGATTTCGGCCATTGCCAAACAGACCATTGAAAAAAGAAAACAGCATGTATTAACAGCTACGGATAAAGAAAGGCTGATTTTACTGATCGTAGAAGATAATCAGGATGTACGCCAGTTTATTGCTGCACATTTTGAAGCTGAATTTGAGATTCATCAGGCCGAAAATGGACTTAAGGGCATGGAACTGGCTACTGAAATCATTCCGGATATCATCATCAGCGATGTGATGATGCCGGAAATGGATGGCATTACTTTATGTAGCAAAATCAAATCGGATACACGTACCAGCCATGTTCCGGTTATTTTACTAACCGCCCGTACCCCTTTGGTGTATAAGATTGAAGGTTATGAAACAGGTGCCGACGATTACATTACCAAACCCTTTAACCTGAACATGCTGGAAGCCAGGGTATGGAACCTGTTGGATTCGCGGCTAAAACTGCGCGAACGCTACCGGAAAGAGATCAGTTTGCAGCCTAAAAATGTTGCCATTACCTCACCAGATGAAAAGTTTCTGGAAAAAGCAATGGCTTATATTGAACAGAACATCAGCGAAGCTTCTCTGAGTGTAGAAGAGCTGGGTAAAGAAGTAGGTATGAGCCGCGTTACATTATACCGGAAAATCAAGGGCCTCACAGACCAGACAGCCATTGAGTTTATCAGAAGTGTACGCCTGAAACGCGCAGCACAATTGCTGGAACAGAACAAGCTAAATGTAAATGAGGTGGCTTATATGGTAGGCTTTCAGGATATCGATTATTTCAGGCGCTGCTTTAAGGAACAGTTTGGCTATACCCCTAAAGAATATGCCAGCCAGGCTGGTGAAAAAGACAAATAGCTAGTTCATCTTTTTCAACAGTTCCTGAATATCATTCCGGATGCTGTCTATGCCAAAATTCTTTTCCGGCAAAGACCAGCCTTCAAACGGGCCGTGGTTAACTTCAGCTTTAGTCTCTTTCAATAAAGTCAGGCATTTTAAGGTATTTTGAACATGGCCTTTTGCTATGGCTGTATGCCCCAGGTGGCTGGCTTTGTAGCCTTCAACCAGGTTGCCCAGGGCCTTGTTTACATTTTCCATAAAGCGTATGGGTACATAAAGGTCATCCTTAAAAAAGGACTTTTTATCCACAGGTAAAATCCTGTAGACAGAATCCGCGGAAAGCGCTAAACTTTTAAAATTATTTGCAGCATTTTGCAGGCCGCTTATGGCAGCGTCTACCTGGTTGGCGGCATGGTTATCAGCAGGGACTATGCTAAACTGTCTTCCTTCTGTAGCCATTGCCCCTCCTATACCCTTATTTTTATCATTAAAAGGGTTTTCCAGATAAGGTTTGTGCCATAGCGTAAAAATTTGTGTTAAGCCCCTGGCATAACGCAGGTCCTGAAAAATGTACTGACGGTCGAAACCCGGAATGTCACTCTTCCGTGGCAACCAATAGGCATTATAATAAGCAGTATATAGCTTTGGCAACTGGGCTGAAGAATTTTTACCGTAATAGGTCGCACAATAGGTTTTCAGAAAGTTGTCTGTATCGTAAGTTTTGAAATCCTGCATCATGGCAGCATTTGCACTCAGCTCTAAAATATGCTCCCTCACATTTCCGGTATTGACTACAGAAAATGTGGGCAGCTTTCCAATTTTCTGTGCCAGGTAACGAAAACTTTGTTCCATTTTCCAGGGACCCTCTGCAGCAACCAGATGTGCACCTGTACCCGTAAACTGGAAGTTTAAATAATAACCAATAGGCTTTAAGGCCAATGTTCGGTCAAACTGTTGTATTTCAGGTGGTGGATAATGGTCTCCCCTTACATTCGAATAATTGAGGATCAGATTGGGTTCGTCGGGCAATACCAGCAAACCTTTGGCTAAAAAATCAGAGGCTTCATTGTAAATAGTAATTTTCATTAAAGGGTGACTTTCGCTGGTTGCTTTTTTTAACAGGGTCACCTGCAGGGCCAGCATTGAGTTGATGATGGCCGCACGCGCTTTATCATCCTTGGGCTCATCCATTGCATCGGCAAAAGTTTTGCGCCAAAAGGGTTTATCGCCCAGGCCCCTGAATCCGATCTGCCAGATCACATCCAGCTTTTCCCTTTTTATCGTTTCAATATGGTAAGTCCAGAATGCTTTTAATGCCGAAGTGTCTTTGAGCAGCAAGGGTATTTTCTGGTGCCTGATGTTTTTCCAGTACCTTTCCCAGTTCGTAAAAGTAGCACCAAAGGGTGCAGTATGTGTAAAACTCAGTTTAAGCCCCCTGTCCCTGGCATATTTTGCCTCTTTACTGGCCTGATAAGGATTGTTCCAGCCCTCGGCATCAATCAGGTAACCTTCGCGTGTATTTAGTTTCAGCCGCAGCATGGTTTCAAAAATGGCATCATAGTTTTCTGCATTTCTGGCCTGCCAGGGGCTTAACAGATCTTTATCGTTCGGAAACCAGGCCCTGTATTTTACCATAGCCGGTGGAAAGTACAAACGGGTGTTTGCAGGTAATTGAACCAGTTTCTTTTTAGCAGGTTCAAAGGATGTCCAGATCCATAAGGCGGGGATGCCAAGAAATTTTTCCGAGAAAGTATATATCGCGTAAATGGTACCCCGCGTATCGGCACCCTGCAATACTACTGCTTTATGGCCCGCATGTTCAGCAGTAGTCAGCAAGTGTGCTTCAAAATTTGTAATGCCCCCTTCACGGAAGACTCTTGTACTTGTTCCTTTGCAGCTAACCACAATCAGGTTTTCGTTTTTAGCTGCTGCTGAAAGGGATGAAATGATTTTAGGGACGCTGCCCAATACTTTTTTCATATCGCGCTGCAGATCTGAAACTGCACGTTTTATGGCTATGTCCTCATTTTCATCTACTAAAATAACAGTTCCCGCAGTTAATATTACCGCCGGCCCGCCCAATCGGGAAACTGCCGCTTTTAAAACAATGATGTTCAAACTGCAAAAGATGATTAAGGTGGCAATTCTTTTTATCATAAGAGATTATTTTAACCAGTTATCGGTACGGAATGAAGGCAGCGGCAGGCCATCTGAATTAAAAACTGTGGCAATGGCCCAGTTGTGAAAAGCATAACGCAACACCACTGGCTTTTTAACCTCAGTTGTGCCTACTGTAATGGTATTGGCTGAAGTGATGCGGGAACAGGCCGGATAAAACACCTGGTCTTCACCTGCAACCTCAAATGATTTTAAGGTATCATTTAACAGTTTCAGGCCAGTGCCTGTATGCGCAAAAGAAATCATGAGCTGATCGCCTTTAATTTTCATGGACTGATAAACCGGCCCTTCACAGGGAATATCTTTAAATGCATAAGTTTTAGCCAGCGCACAATTGGCCAGGCGCATAGCCGGCGTCGTTTTATCCATATAATGGATAAATTTTTCCATACCCACATCAAGTGTACACACCATGTCGGAATTTGGGATTTTATCCAAAGCCTTTTGTTGGGCTTCCCTGACCAATACAATGGTTGGGCGTTTATCGCGACTGTTTAAAGGGGCTATCTGCACATAATAAAAAGGGAAATCAGGAATGTTCCAATCCTTCCGCCAGCCAGCAACCATAGCAGGGAAAAGTTGCCCGTACAATGCAGGATCATCCCGGTTAGCCTCTCCCTGGCACCATATAGCACCCTTAATTTTAAACTTTAACAATGGTGCTACCATGCCATTGTACAAGGCTGTTGGCATTTTATGCGGCGCGGCAGCGGTATCCAGGCTTAATGGGATGTTCACTTCTTTAAATTGCTGCAGCTGGGCACTGCTCATCCAGGCCTGGATCTGGGTACCCCCCACAGCGGTTAAAATCAATCCTACCGGCACCTTTAACCTGCGCTGCAGCATTTCGCCAAACTGATAGGCCATAGCACTGAAGGCCGCTGCACTTTCAGGTGATGCGGTGTTCCAGTTGCCCTTCACGTCATTAAGCGGCTCAAGACTTGCTGCACGCTGTAGTTTAAACAACCTAAGCTGTGCATTTCCGGCTGCAGCAATAATCCCGTCTGCATTTAATATAGGCTGTTTAGGAAAGCCGCGCATTGTCATACTCATGTTTGACTGCCCGGAGCAGATCCATACCTCTCCGATCATCACATCATTTATTTTTACCAGTTCCCCGTCATTAAAAGAAATGTAGAACGGCCCACCCGCAGCAGGTGTTTGTACCCTTAATTCGAAAGCACCCTTGCTGCCGGCGGTTGTTGTATAGCTTTTATTGTCCCAGCTGGTGGTTACACTCAGCTGTCTGCCAGCAATAGTATTGCCCCATAACAATACCGCCGACTGTTGCTGCAATACCACGTGATCGCTCAGTAAGGCTGGTAATTTTACCTTTGCAAAAAGCGCATAAGGCCATAACAAAAACAGGAAAGGCAAACTGATTTTTAAGTTCATTCGGTATAAATTTAGCGGTTAAATCTGATCGGATAAAGACCTGCGAATACCCAGTTCCAGGCCTCTCAGTTCTGCCAGGCCTTTCATCCGGCCAATTACAGAATAACCAGGATAGGTATTCCTGTGTACGTCATCCAGAATTTTATGCCCATGATCTGGCCGCATCGGAATGGCTACATCTGTGCGTCCGGCACTTTCACGCCGCTTTTGTTCTTTAATGATGTTCCGCATTACAGCATACATATCCGTACTTCCATCCAGGTGCTCAGCTTCGTAAAAGCTGCCATCGGCTTCTCTTTGTACATTTCTAAGGTGAATGAAATGGATGTCAGGGCCAAGTCGCTCTGCCATTGCCGGCAGGTCATTTTTAGGATTGGCCCCTAATGAACCGGTACAAAAAGTAATGCCGTTACTCGGGGACGGAATAAAATTGACCACATCCAAAAGGTCTTCTTCTGTGGATACCACACGTGGCAGCCCCAGGATTGGAAAGGGTGGATCGTCGGGATGGATACACATTTTAATGCCCAGGGCTTCTGCCAGGGGGATAATGGCCCTTAAAAAATAAGCCAGGTTTTCTTTAAGTTGCGCAGCGCCTACCTGTGTGTAACGCCGCAAGTGCTGTTTGAATTCTTCAACCGTAAATACCTCATCTGTTCCGGGCAGTCCGGCCATAATGGTATTGCTAAGCAGGCTCTTTTCTGCTTCGGTAATACTGTCAAAATACCTTTTTGCGGCTTCCTGTTGTACAGTACTGTATTCACTAAAAGCTGCTTCACGCTGCAAAATAAACAGCTCAAAAGCTGCCAGGGCCGGTGCATCATAACGCAGGGCACTGGCTTGGTTTGGCAACCTGAAATCCAGATGCGTACGTGTCCAGTCCAGCACAGGCATAAAATTATAGCATACTGTTTTTAAGCCACAGGCAGCCAGGTTTTGCAGTGAACGTTTATAAAGCGCTATGTAATGGTCACGTTCCGGTTCCCCGGTTTTAATGCTTTCGTGGATGTTCACGCTTTCTACCACCTCCCAGCTTAGTCCTGCGCTGGCAATCAGCTTTTTTCTATCATTGATCTCCTGTATGCTCCATTCTTCGCCGCATGGGATATGATGCAGGGCAGTAACAATTCCGGTAGCACCGGTTTGCCGGATATCGGCTAAAGTAACTTCATCGTTTGGGCCAAACCACCTAAAGGTTTGTATCAGTTTAGTCATCAATTGGTTCTATTTGGTTATCATTTCAGTACAGCAAGATAAACAGTTCCGGGGGATTGCAGCCATGATAAATGTTTCATATAGCCATGTTACAATAGGCCTGCAAATTTGTACGATGTCCCTGTTTAATCCAAAGTAGCTAACTTTAACTTAGCTTTCCTGAACCAACCAAATAAACCAGGTATGAATTTTAAAAATTTACTTTTTTATTTCCTTATGCTTGCGGCGATACCCGCTGCTGCTACCAATTATTACATCAACAGCAAAACCGGCAGCGACAATAATGCGGGCAATAGTAAAGATCGGCCCTGGAAAACGATGGTTAACCTGGGTAAAAACAAATTTATGCCCGGCGACAGCATTTTGTTTGCCAGGGGCTCGGCTTATACCGGCGGAGTAATCTTTAGCAGCTCGGGTAATGCCGCACATCCTATTGTAATCTCTCATTATAGTGTAGGTGCCGATGTAATTAAAAACACACCCAGAACAGAACTCACACCTATATTTGAAAAATACGGGGCAGGTCCTGCCCCTGCCTTCAGCAATCCCGACTGGAATGTGCTGAATGGAAACATATTCAGGATAGAAGGTAGCTACGTGGTGATAGACGGTCTTTATTTCCACGACAACACCAATCCTCCTGGCAGTGATAAGACCACTAAAAATGTGCAAAAACTTGGGGCGGTTTACCTTGCCCTGGGTACACATCACCAGGTGGTAAAGAACTGCGAGTTTTTTCATACTCCTGTAGGCATCAAAGTTAAAAGCATTTACAGCCTCATTACCCGGAACCATTTCCACGATGCAGCAAATATGATGGCCTATTCCTGGGGGCCTATTGCCATTATGGTAGTTTCCGGCAACAATGAAATTTCGCACAACAGGGTTGAAAACTATGGCGCTTATGGCGGACCTTATGGTTCTGATGGCGGGGTAATAGAACTGGACGGGGTAGACGATAATTTTAAGGCAAACAACATCCACATCCACCACAATACCTCGATAAACAACCATGGCTTTCTGGAAATTGCTGCCCGAAATGTAGACAGTGTTACTGTGGCCTATAATTTAAGTGATGACCGCAACCAGTTTATTGGCGGAGGGGGCTATAAGGTAAATGTATTTAACAACACGGTAGTGCGTACGCGTGAACCCAATGTAGACCGTTATGTATTCTGGACCTTTAACCCGGAGCTTACTTTTTTTAATGTGAAAAACAACATTTTTTACATTGCATCCGATCTGGGGGTATTTGGGCCAGTAAAAAAAGTGACCGGCCATGTGCGGGTGGCCATTGGCGAGCAGCCAAGGGAACAAAACTTATATTATTCGCCGGGCAACGAAAATCCAATAGGTATCACTGCCCGAAAAGGGGATTTGCTGGCCGATCCGTTGTTCATTGATCTGCAAAACAGAAATTTCAGGCTAAGTGCCAAAAGCCCCGCCCTGGGTAAAGGGACAAAAACCAATTATACCTACGATCTGGACGGTTATCCTGTGAAAAATACAAAACCTGCCTTAGGCGCTTACGAATTTTAAATTCTTATTTTAATGCATAAAATATTAGTTATAGGCAGCACCAATACAGATATGGTGATCCTTACCGAACGTTTTCCGGAACCTGGTGAAACCATTGTTGGTGGAAAGTTCTTAATAAATCCGGGAGGGAAAGGTGCAAACCAGGCAGTCGCTGCTGCCCGTTTGGGCGCAGCGCTTACCTTTATCACCTGTATGGGCAACGATGCCTTTGGCGCTACAAGCCGCCAGGGTTTTATACAGGAAGGTATAGATACGTCATTTATCATTACCGACCCACTGCAGGCTTCCGGTACGGCTTTAATTACTGTAAATGAGGCCGGTGAAAATACCATTGTTGTGGCGCCAGGAGCTAATGCACAATTGCTGCCCGAAAAGCTGAAGGGCATGGAGTTTTTGTTTGGAACTCATGAATATCTGCTGATGCAACTTGAAATCCCAATTGAAACGGTAAGTTATGCAGCTGAAACGGCAAACAGGCAGGGCAAAAAAGTAATCCTGAACCCTGCGCCAGCTGGTGTTTTACCAGATGAACTTTTACAAATGCTGTACCTGATTACCCCGAATGAAACAGAGGCTGAAATCCTGACCGGAATAAAAGTGAAGGATGAGCATTCAGCGGAACAGGCCGCAGCAGCTTTAAAAGCAACAGGTGTGCAGCATGTGATCATTACCTTAGGCAGTAAAGGCGCCTGGGTATCGGCTGGCCGGCACCGCTGCCTGGTTCCTGCCCCTATTGTAAAAGCCGTAGATACTACTGCCGCCGGAGATGTTTTTAACGGCGCGCTGGCACATGCGCTTTCCCTAAACCAGGAATGGCTAACCGCAGTAGGTTATGCCTGCAAAGCGGCTGCCATCTCTGTTACACGGATCGGCGCACAATCCTCAGCCCCAACATTTCAGGAACTTAACTAAGCCAAATATGTTTATTGTAGAAAGTTATACCACAGCCATTTTATTTTGTTTCATTACCATGATCTGCTGGGGATCCTGGGCAAACATGCAGAAACTGAACTCGGGCACCTGGCGTTTCGAATTGTTTTACTGGGACTATGTGATCGGCATTTTGCTGTTTTCCATCCTGTTTGCCTTTACAGCAGGCAGCATGGGCATGCGAGGCCGTGCTTTTCTTCCCGATCTGGCACAGGCCGATCCTGCAAATTTATTGTCCGCCTTTACCGGCGGTGTGCTTTTTAACCTGGCCAATATCCTGCTGGTAGCTGCCATTGCCATTGCCGGCATGTCTGTCGCCTTTCCTACAGGCATAGGCATAGCATTGATCCTCGGCGTGGTGGTAAATTATCTGGCTAAGCCGGAAGGTGATCCCCGTGTACTTTTTTCGGGCGTACTGCTCATTGCAATTGCCATATTGCTAAATGCAAATGCTTACCGACGGTTAAACAGGAAAACAAGTAATTTTTCAATGAAAGGACTGGTTATTGCCATTGCAGCGGGCATTATGCTGGGCTTCTTTTACAAATACGTTGCAGTGTCTATGGTTTCAGACCAGCTCAATCCTGAACCGGGTAAACTTACACCGTATACTGCCCTGGTTTCGTTTGCAGCAGGTATTTTTGTCAGCAATTTCATTTTCAACAGCTTTATCATGTACAAACCTTTCGTGGGCGGGGCCATTCCATGGTCGGCCTGGTTTAAGGGTTCTTTTAAAGACCATGCCATGGGCATTATTGGTGGCCTAATCTGGAACCTGGGCATGTCGCTGAATATCCTGGCCGCGGCCAAGGCCAGCCCTGCCATTTCTTATGGGCTGGGCCAGGGGGCAACCGTAATTGCAGCAATATGGGGTATTTTTATCTGGAAAGAATTTAAAAATGCGGACAGGCGTACCAATAACCAGCTGTACATTATGCTGGCCCTCTATGTGGCTGGCATAGCCTTGTTAATTATTGCCCGCAGTTAAACCCAGTACAATATGAAGCAAACTATTTCACGCAAAAATTTTATAAAAGGTTGTTCGGCCACACTTGGCTTAATAGCTACCGGATTAGGCAGTTTACAAGCGGCAGCACCAGATGGCGACACCAGTTTTTACCAGGGTCAGGCACAAAAACCAGCAGGGGGCATCTTAAGAGGTTCCTGGGTGCAGACAGACCTAGCCCAAAAGGGAGACATTACCCTGCAGCAAAGTGCAATTATAGTAGCTAAAAATGAACATTCGGCCGTTCATCAGGCAGCTTTGTTCCTGGCCGCTGATATAGAAAAGATCAGCGGATACCGCCCAGCCATACAGGAAACTGTAGTAAAGGGCATTGTAAATATTGTTTTGCAAACTGCAGGAAATGGCAATGCACCAACGGCCCCGCTGAACCGCCTGAAAAACAAACGGGAAGCTTTTGCTGTACTGAGCAGCAACAATACCGTTTGGCTGCTGGGTGCTGATTTCCGCGGAACAGCTTTTGCAGCTTATACCCTGAGCGAAGGGCTGGGCATAGACCCTCTTTATCTGTGGACAGGTTATCAGCCCCTGCGGAATACCAATTTAATATTGAAGCAGACAAATTTCTTTGCCGATTCACCTACTGTAAAATACCGGGGCTTTTTTCATGATGATGAGGATGTGTTGCCAAGGCCTTTTGATAAGTATGGTTTCCCCTTGCGCATAGGAGATGTACCTTTGGAATGGTACCAACGATATTTTGAGACCGCGCTGCGCCTGAAAATGAACATGACGGCACCGTATGTACGTGTACACAGGCGCTACGAAGTGCAGAAATGTGCGAGCGACTGGGGCCTGTATTACACCTCCCATCATTATGACATTTTACTGTCCAATCCTTTTGGCATTGAACGTTTTCACCTGGCCGAAAAAAGAGGGGTAAGTAAGGAATGGGACTGGTTTAAAAACAAGGAAAACATGATCAGCTACTGGCGTGGCGGGGTTGAAGAAAACAAGGACATCAATGCAATATGGCCTGTAGGCCTGCGTGGAACTGATGACCATGCTTATGAATTCCCGAAAGATACACCCGAAAAAGAACAGGCAAAAGTATTCAGGGACGCCATTGATGCACAGGTAAAAACAGTAAAAGAACTGGTACCTGCCAGTGAGCCTGCTGCATTTCATTTTACATTGTATACTGAAATGCTGGAAAAATACAGGAAACACCCGGAAGACTTTAATGTACCCGAAGATGTGATCCTGGTATGGCCGGACAACAACGACGGACTGATGCGCGACCTGCCCAATGGTCCCGATAAATGGAAGCATGGGGTGTATTATCACCTGGCTTATTTTGGCGGGGCGCCAACCAAACAAGGCACGCATGTGATTACACCTTATCGTATTGCTGAACAGTTTAAGGCCATTGTAGCTGCCGGTGCAACTGAGTTTATGCTCGTTAATGTATCCGAAATGCGGGAACACATTATGGAAGCCAGGATGATTGCAGACATTTGCTGGAATGCAACTGCAGTATTAGACCAGAAGAATGCCGCCGAAAACTACCTGCAATGGTGGGCCCGGGAATATTTTGGCATGGCAAATCCAGCTGTCATAACAAAGGCTTATCAAAATTATTATGAATTGATTGACAGTTCCGAAAAAACCTATTTTGGCGCCACACAGTTTGAACTGATCCTTGACCAGCTGCACCGCAGGTTCAATAGAAATCAGCCGGCAAAATTAGAACCGGCTAAAATAGCTGAACTCAAAGGCAGGAATGAAAAATATGAGGATGCTTTTAAACAGATTAACCTGGTATTGCCCCAATTGAACAGGGAACAACGGCAATTCTTTTTTGAACACCTGGAACTGGGTTTAAGGATAGACCATCGGCCAACGCAGGCTGCACTGCTCTTGCTACAGGCGTTGGCAGAACCCAATGATGCCAGGGCCTGGAACCTCATTGCAGCAGCAATGATACCACTTGAAAAACTGGAGGTGGAAATTCTCAGGGCAGAGCGGCCACCTTTCGACAAATGGTATATCCCAACCTGGATCAGGACACCGGTAGCCCCATTTAACATACACCGGTCTTATACACAACTACGGGAGTTTATGGCCAATAATGGAACTGAAACGCCTATAAAACCCAGAATGACATTTGGGCATAACATTGATGGTGCCAGGTTATGGAGTGATTTTATAGAGGAATCGGCAAGGATAAAAGCTACTTACTGATACAATCGTTTTTTTCAAATCCGGATTCAACCTGTTTCTTCCCGAAAATAAAGCTCGATCTCATCGCCAATAGCATCGACAGTAGTTTCATTAAGTATAATTTCGAGTCTTTCGCCTATTAGTTCAGGTTCGTAAAGTGGTAAATCTCCCGGCTCTACATCTTCCTTTTCTATCAGCTCCCATTCATCCCCGTTGTAATATACTGCTCCCATTACACCACCATAATAAATTACCTTATAATAATTTTCCTTTACCGGCAAAATGGTCACAGTGACTTCTTTTTTGCCATAACCAATTCTGATGTTAAATGCGCTGTCCATTTCCTTTTTAGCGTTTAATAATAATCCATAAGTAACTGAAATGCAATAACAAGCATTATTACAAAATGTTTTGTTTATTATTTATTTAAATTTTCTAAACAAAAACTCAGGAAAGAAGTTTATACCACTGCTAATACTTTTATACACCTATTAAAAACAAATACTATGGCAACAACAAAAACCGGCGGCGCAAAGACAGCTGCTAAAACCTCCAGCATTTCGATCAAGTCTAAAACAGGAAAAATGGAAGATTCTGAATTTCACGAATTCTTTGTAGATGAGCTGAAAGACATTTACTGGGCAGAAAAACATCTGGTAAAGGCTTTACCTAAAATGAAAAAAGCAGCAACAAGTCCAGAACTGGCAGCAGCTTTTGAAAAACACACGGAAGAAACCAACACCCACATTGCCACTTTAGAACAAGTATTCTCTTTATTGGAAGAAAAGGTACAAGGCAAGAAATGTGATGCGATGGAAGGTTTATTAAAAGAAGCCGACAGTATTATTGAGGATACCGATTCCGGCACTATGATTCGTGATGCAGGACTGATACTGGCTGCACAAAAAGTGGAACACTATGAAATTGCTACTTATGGTACATTAGTTGTATTTGCACAGAATATGGGCCATACCGATGTAGCTGAACTGTTGCAATTTACCCTCGACAATGAAAAGGCAACCGATGTGGCTTTAACCGAAATTGCAGTAAGTTCCATTAACGAACAGGCAGCTGCAGAATAATAACCTGCTTCAAAACACACCTTTTTCCGATGAGCCTAAGGTTCTATCAGAAAAAGGTGTGTATATTTAGATCACTTAGTGATATACCCAATGAACATTGAAGATTTACGTGACTACTGCCTAAGCAAGCCCGGAACAACAGAAGGCCTACCCTTCGGAGAACAAACATTAGTATTTAAAGTAGGTGGTAAAATATTTCTGCTTATCGGGTTAGAACAAGCCAACCGGTTTAATGCCAAATGTGATCCCGAACGGGCTATAGAATTACGTGAAAGACATCCTGAAATTATTCCTGGTTTTCATATGAATAAAAAACACTGGAATACCATTTATATGGATGGTGGTTTAAAACCAGCACTCATTCGCGAATTGATTGACCATTCTTATGAACTGGTTTTTGAAAGCCTGCCTAAAAAGCTGCAATAAATGGCGTGTATAGCCATCCTTTTTGTCGCATCCAACCCATAAAAATAACGGTTACTATATATACCTTTATTATAAGGAAGTCACCAAACCCAGATCATATGCAAGATGAACCACTTACACCCTTTAAACAAACAGCTGAACAACTTATAGATTTACTAAGTAGCCAGGAAAGTGAAAAATTAAACAAAAAACCTTTGAATGGCGGATGGTCAGCAGCTCAAATTGGTGAACATATCTTAAAGTCCTATGCATCTGTTGAAACTCTAAGGGGGAGAACCGAACCTAGCCAACGCCCTGCTGATGAAAAGGTAGCTTCTATAAAAGACCTGTTCCTGGATTTTGGCATCAAAATGCAGTCGCCTGTAGAAATATTACCTTCCGACAATTTCATTTCCAAAGACGGTTTACTGGAGGATTTAAAAAACCGGATTGAAGAGTTAAAAGAGATTATTAAAACCAGGGATCTTACAGCAACCTGTCTGGATTTTGCCATTCCCGAATATGGATACTTCACCAGGTTAGAATGGATATGGTTTAATATATTTCATACCCAAAGACACATACATCAATTGAAACATATTAAAATTGACCCCCATTAAGGCCCCATAAGTTTACACCACAATGTGATCGCCCGGATAATACTTTTAATTTCTAGCTGGATCATTCAATAGGCTTAACTGGCTTCGGAATTTCCCGTACCTCTACTTTCCCACCGTATAGAAGAACAGGGCAGGATTTCGCAAGCACTAAAGCCTGTTCTATACTTTCTGCCCGAAGAACCAGGTTACTGACAACTTTGAGATTACCGGATAAGACCGTTTCTTTTTTGATCAGATGCTCCTTTCCTGATACCGTGTAACTTTCTCCAGGAAAAGCGAAGCTCAATATATAAACGCCTTCTGCTTTCCATTGTTCCAGCAATTTCTCCCATAAGGGCCCCACTAATTTTGCCTGTTCTGTACTATAAGTGTCGGGCACCCTTACCAATAAACTGTACTGTTTCATTTGATCTTTTTGCTGGTGATGATTACTATTTTTCTGTGCATAAGTTTTGCCACCTATGAATGCGAGGCAAATAAAAGCCGCGAATAAACCTGATTTCATTTGTCTTTATTTTGATACAAATATCAATCTGTTGGCTGTCCCGACATTGTAAAAAATCATTGATTTACCAATATTGGCCCGACTTGAAAAATTCTGTTGGTGTCTGTCCTGTAAAAAGCTTAAAATCTTTATTAAAGTGGGGCTGATCATAGTAACCATGTTCAAGTGCAATCTCGGTAAAGGTGGATGGTGCAGGATTTTGGTCAATAATGGTTTTGATTTTTACTATGGAAGAAAATTGTTTGGGAGTAGCGCCAACCACTTTTCTGAATCTTTTCTCAAAAGCATCATTGCTGATGTATAAACTTTGAGCTAAGTCATTAATCTTAATTATTCCATGATTTGAATGAATTCTGGCTATAGCTTCCGATACAAGCTTGTCGGGCTTGTTGTGGTCCAGCTTTGAGTATAAAAATTGCTCCACAATGGCAATTGTTGCCAGATCATTTGTTGCTTTAGCTAAGCGCTCTTCTACAATTGAAATTTCAGATGACGGAAAGAAATTATCTAATGAGATACTTTCCTCAAATAACGCCTGAAGCGGTTGCCTGAAAAAAGCAGATACGCCCGTTTCTTCAAACTGTACAATTAAAGCCGCTGTTTGGGCCGCATAATTGATCAGCCGTACAGATTTTCGCAAACCCGAAAATGTTGCGGCAGGTAATGCTGTTTTGCCCGTTTCAGTGATGTACGAAATTTGGCCCCTAAAACGAAACGCAATCGCAAATGAAGTATTTGGTATAACCCTGTTAATCCGTTCATCCCTGCTCTCTATAATTTTGTAAGCTTTGATGAATGGCCGTAATATTACAGCAGGTGTATACGTTTTCATTTTCACCGCAATTTTTTAGGTATTTAAGCCAGCCTAAGTTAATAAAAATGGATCCAATATAAAGATATTATCCCCTTTTATTACATTTATATTGGTATTGCAAGCGTGTTGGTTTGGTGTTGAAAGGGTTTTTTTATGGTTCCACCCCTATCCAACACCGGCACAATACGCTCTCAAAAACCATAGAAACTGTACCTCATATTAATGGGAATTTTAAGCATGCCGTAGCCAGGACAACAGCCATCCTGCTTGACATAAAAATTACCTTCTCTGAAACGGCATAGCGTCTTTCGCTTTTTCAGCGAATTATGCAGCCGATGAAGAGAAGGTAATTTTTAAGGATTCAATACAATCAATGCCACCGAATTGCCCTCCAGTTTTAATGGTATGGATAAAGAGGCTGCATAATCGTAAGCCTGCTCAACACTGGCAGTTAAGCTGTTTTGCGAGGGATTACTATAGATGTTGTTGTTTTTACTGTCTATCATATACACCTTGGCATTGATCTTCCCTGTAAATGTAGCCTGCGGAATGTTATTGATCTTTACACTGATCTCCTGATCGGGCGTGAAATTGGTATAGTTAAAATTCCAGACCAAAACCGCAATCCCTTTGCCATTACCCATAGCGGCTAGTGCGTTGATGCCCAGGCCCTGGGCAGATAATTTTGCGGAAGTCGCTTTTACACGCGTACCCCGGTCTGAAATCTGTTTGCCAAACATCAGGGCATAGCCATAAGGATTGGGATAAGCATTATTTAAATCGGCCAGTTCGCTTTTATGCAGAATTTCGCCATGGCTGATGGCCCAGTTAAACACCCGGTCTACCCCACCCTCATACAAATAAAATGCCTTTGCCAGTTGAGCTGGTGCCCAGGCTGTCATGATCTGCGCCCGTACCCATGCTGCAGGAAGAAAATCGCCTCCCGACAATCCATACTCCGTTACAAAAACAGGTCTGGGTGTAATCCCTTTGGCTGCCAGTGCCGCTGTAATCTGGGGTTTAGCCGTTTCAAACAGTTTAGGGTTAGTCTGTTCCGTATAACAGTTCATACTGAAAAAATCCAGCCGCCTGCCCGGATCTGTATCTGCTGCATATAAAGTCAGAAACTGGTTGGTATAATCTACCAGGGCCGAAAAATTAGTGGTACTGGTAAATGCGCCGTTACTCAGCATCAGCCTGTTGTTACCTGCCAAACCCAGCTCGGCATTCGCCGCATTAATGGCCTTATAATAATCTTTATACACTTCGTAATAGCTGGCCGCAGATTCGCCAGCATAATCAGGTTCATTGCCTGCCTGTATATATTTGATTTTCGGGAATTTAGTTTTGTAATAGATAATGGTCTGTTTGATAAAGTTTTGAAACAGTACGCCCTTACCATCGCCTGGCAATGGTGTTGTCGGCGAGGATTTATAAGCCGTTAAGGCAATCAGCAGCGAATCGGCACAGGTAGAATAATAGGCCAGAGAAGTTTCTGCCGGCACATCACTACTGTATTTGTAGTTATAGCCCTTACTATTAATGGTACTCAAAGCCAACCAGGTACGTATGGTTTTATGGTTTAGGCCCTGCAACCAGAGGCGTGCCTTTTCGCCCGGCAAATCCGAAGTGGTGGAGTGGACGTTTGATTGTTCAAAACGCATCACGTCTCCCTGTGCTACCGCACAGTCTACCGTAACCATTGCAGATCCGTTGCCCCCGGTAACAGGGGGCAATTCAGGCATTACAGGTACAACAGGCTGAGGGGCGTTCTTTACACAGCCCATGGCCAGTACAAGAACCAGCAGCAATCCGGGAATATTTCTTTTTAATGTGATCATATATTTAATTTTTTAAAGTCCAACTGCTTCTTTCCATGATGTTGCTATCCTGATGCCATCAATGGTCACCTTTAACGGAACACCTGTATTTTGTCTAACAACTATCCTGGTTAAAGCAGTAGGATCGGCACCAGATACATTAGATACTGCACTTGGTGTAGCTGGCTCTATGGTTGGTATTACTCCACTTAGGATGTACAAGGTTGAATTATTGGTAGCGAATTCGTACTTGCTTACCACCAGATAAGTAACCCCATAATCCAGATCTGCCGCAGCATAGGTTACAGTTGTAGAATTCCGGCCTAAGCCCAATGACATTTTACTGCCGTTTGCTTTAGCATAGATCCTGTTAAAATAAGCTGGCGTTGCTCCTGCTGCCCCATCTCCAAAAGAATAGAAGAAATCGGCAGTAGTTGGCCCTGAGGCGAAATTCATCAATTGTGCGCTGTAAACTACTCCGCTTGATTGCGCAGGAAAATTCATTGAAACGTCTTCAGAAGACGAGCCATTGTTTTGCATTACCAACGCTCCTCCGATACCCGACCCTGCATATCCGGTATAGGTTAAGCCAGGTGACAAATATTGAACCGGCCTTGTTGCACTTGCAGAGTAGGCAGTCCATTTACCACCCGATACCGCTGTAATGGAATTTGCGACCGTACCATAGTTAAAATCTTCTTTATGCACCAGCACTCCAGGTATGGCCACTCCAAATTCTACTCCGCTAACATTTACAACCGCATCAGGAACAGTACCCGAACGATGTGAAATGGTTCCGGTTACTGTCTGGTTTATACCTGTAGTGGCCAAAAATCTGGCATAAATAGTTACAGGTGTAGCGTTGGCTGTAGCAAAAGGAATGGTTAAAGTGCTGCTGAAAGTATTGTCATCCAATGATACCTGGAAGTTTGCACTTGCACTGATCAGCACGTCTGAAGTTAATTTCGTAGCGTTGAGCACGTACGATTTTGAATCAGAAATTGTACCGGTAACCACGCTGCCAAAAGCGAGTCCGGGTTCTGAAGTTCTGATCTCCGGAATTACAATTGGGTTTCCTTTAATGGTAATACTGGCCGTTGAGTTGATATTGGCTACACTGAGTCCTCCGGTAGCAGAGCTCAGCTTTAATACCAGCGTTTTTTCTCCTTCAAAATTGTTTAAAGAACTCAGCTGAAAGGAAATCTGGGTAGCACCTTTAGGCAGGTTAAGGGTTAAGCCTTCAACCGGTATGGCTGGTGTGGTAGTATACTGGTCTGCAGCTATAGTACTCTGGTTATCTACTGTAATCAGTGCCGTAGCATCTGCTTCAAGTGGTAAGGATAGGGGTAAGACAATGGTTAAAGGATCTACGGTATTGTTCTCAATGGTATAGGCATTGGCCGCAAACCTGATGGTACCCACATTTTGTGGCACGTTAAATTTATCCTTTTTACAGGAATTAAGCAGCATACCCATAATCATAATGCTCATGATGAGTCGGGTTTTGATGCCTGATGAATGCGCAGCTATTAGATTCATAATCTTCTTTTTTTGTGAATTTTGATTACCAGCCCGGGTTTTGTATCAGCTCTGCTGATTTATTGACCTCGCCCTGCGGGATTGGCCACAGGTAATATTTCGGTGCAACAAAGGCCGGTGTACGGATATTGATCAGTTCGTAAGTATAGGTTGCAGGTGTACCGGTACCTAGCCTGGTGATTTTCATCCCGTGCAGGGTTTTATTGGATACATTTTCTGCAATCTTCCATCTGCGTACATCCCAGTAGCGATGCTCTTCAATAGCCAGCTCTACCCTTCTTTCATTCTGGATCACCGTCCGCATCCCTTCTTTAGTAAGCCCCTCCGCCAGTCCATAATCGTCTTCCGGACCAGCCAGTATGCCTGCGCGCTTGCGAATGGCCTTGAGCTGTGTGTATGCGGTTTGTGTATCACCTGCCTCATTACTGGCTTCGGCATAATTTAACAGGATCTCGGCATAGCGGATTAAAGGAAAGCAGCGTTCTGTTGCCGATGAGGTGCTACTGGCAATGGTATTGTCGTCCAGCATTTTTCTTAAATAATAGCCGGTTTTGGTAAAGTTAAAACCGTCCTGCGCAGCACCTGCGTAAGTAAATACCGGTGTAACGGTTTTACTGGTGTTCAACCGTGGGGCTTCATTGTACAGGATGCTCCAGTTGAAACGGGGATCGCGGTTTACATAAGGATTTGTGGGATCATAACCTGTAGGGTTTCCAGGCGATTTAAGGTCCTCCGTAATCGCTTTGCCATTGATGGTACCAAAAGCATCTACCAGTTCCTGGTAGGGCATGGCACTGCCCGACCCTGTCCTGGTCGCCGGATCCCAGATGGCTTCCAGCGTACGGTTATTACCAGCCATGGAAGCCAGTATGTATTCACTGTTTTTGCGCAGGGTAAATACTTTCTGAAAGCCCAGACCGCCAGCCAGCTCATAAAGACTGTACTGGTTCAGGCTGATCACATCCAGCGCTGCTTTTGCAGCCTTGCTCCATCGGGCAGGATCGGCATTCGGATAACCCAATACCCCATCCATATCTACCCGGCCGTTAAACAGCGGGCTTGCAGCATACAACAGCAACCTGGATTTTAGTGCCAATGCTGCACCTTTGGTAATGCGTCCAAAATCGAGCCCGGTTTGTACGAGTGGAAGGGCCAGGGCAGCAGCATCGCATTCCGATTCAATATAATTCACACATTCTTCATAAGTGGCACGCTTGCCTGAAACCGGGTCAGTGGCGCCATAAACCACATCGCCTACCAGCGGCACGCCCCCGTAATGTTTAATCAGGATAAAATAATACCAGGCCCTTAAAAAGCGGGCCTCACCGGCAATCCTGTCCCTTAAACGCTGAGATAGCGGTGTGGTCTGCAAATGGCTCAGCAATAAGTTTACCCTTCTAATGTTGGCGTATGTAGTTACCCAGGCATCAGTAGGCACATTTAATGCACTGATTGCTCCAGTCTGGAAAATGACGTTAAATGCAGTAGCACTGAGCAACGAGCCTTCCACCTCATCACAAATGCTGTATACCCCTACACTGCTGCCAAACCTTTTAGGATCGGAACTAAAGCCAATATCAGTATAAATCCTGGTTAGGAACTGCATAGTGCGGGCACTGTCTGCAAAGGTACTTTCTTCTGTTAAATCTGTGGTTTTAACCTGCTCCAGCACCCCTCCTTTTTTACAGGCTGCAGCCATTAGAACCATAAAGATTGCAGCTAAAAATATTTTCTTTTTCATCGTCTTAAATATTAAAATCCAACTTGCAGGCCCAGGTTAATTACTTTTTGCACAGGATAGGTTCCGGCACTGCCACCGCTGGCGATTTCCGGATCCTGTGAATACAGATCAAAATTGGCCCAGGTGTACAGGTCATAACCGCTTACATAAATCCTGGCCGAACTGATCTTGACTTTACTGGTCCATTGTTTGGGCAGCATATATCCGATATCGACCGATTTTAACCGGATGTAATGGGCATCGACCATCCAGAAAGAAGAGGCATTTGAAGGACTGCTTGGCCCGGCAAGATCATTGCTTAAGCGTGGAAACGTTGCTGTTGCCGCGGTTTCTGGTGTCCACCTGCCCAGGGCAGATTTTTGCAGGTTGCCCTGGAAAGGGATAACCCCTGCCGTTGCGATCCGATAACTGTAATCGAAACTGCCCTGAAAAAATACATTTAAGCTGAAGCCCTTGTATTCTACACCTAAGGCTGTACCCAATACGGTTTGTGGCAAATTAGGTTTACCAATGGCCCGGTAATCTTCCTGATCAATTAACCCGTCATTATTGGCATCTTCATATTTGATATCTCCAGGTTTGGCATTTGCAACATGCGCATAATTATCAACTTCTTCCTGTGTCTGGAAAAAGCCCAGGGCATTATAGCCAAAACCCTGGCCTATTGGAAGGCCAGTTTTTGCCAGGTATGCATATCTTGGTGCAGCCTCTCCCTGGTACACCACTTTGTTTCTTGCCCTGGAGAAGGTAAAGCTGGCCGAATAATTCAGGTTACCGGTTTTATGACGAAACCCAAGCTGCCCGTCAAAACCTTTGTTTTCGGTAATGGCCGAATTGGTATAGGGCAGGTCGACACCGATAATCTTCAACACGTCTTCTTTGATATACAACTGGTCGTAACGGTAATCATAGAAATAATCTGCCGTTAAGCTTAGCTTTCCGCCAAAAAATTGTGCATCCAAACCGATATCTGTTTTTTTGGATTTCTCCCAGGTAATGTCCAGATTTCCTAAACTACCTTCCTGTATACTGGTAAAAGTATTAGAACTTTCACCAAAATTATAGTTTGGACCCGTTCCATAAATCTGTTCTGTTTTATAGTTGTTGCCCTTTGTAATGTCGGACCCGGTCATTCCCCAGGAACCTCTTAATTTTAAGAGATCGATGAATTTAAAGTTATTTTTCATAAAAGGTTCTTCAGCAATGTTCCAGCCTGCAGATACTGCCGGGAAAAAACCTTTGGTTTTTTTTCCAACAAACTGGCTGGTCCCGTTATATGCCCCGCTAAAATCGACCAGGTAACGCTGCTTATAATCATAACTGGCCCTGTATGAAAATCCGTTGGAACTTACCGGTGCATACTCCTGTAGCAGTTTAACATTGGTATCTGTATTGTAACTGCCTTTTGTAACATCATTTATATTATAAAGCACCAGCCCCCCAATATTGTGGTTTCCGAAAGACCGGTTATAATTAATCTTGGCCAGGGTATTCAGCGTTTTCCTGGTAATGGCATTTTCCGCAGAACTCTCCAGGGTTAAGGGCTCCAAACGATACAGGTTATTGCTGTGAATGGTGTAGGTATTGTTTACCGGGTTATAATAAAAGGCCGGGATGTTGTTGCGGTAAAGTTTTCTGTCATAACTCACATCACCTGAATAGGCAATTCTGGCCTGTACAGATAAACCCTGGGTAATAAAATCGAGCTTATGATCGGCACTCACGAGTACATTAAACTCATTTCTGTAGGTTTTATCGTAGCCCTGTAAAGCCAAGCGGCCAATCAGACTGGTTTCATAGAAGGAACTCCTTGAGCGAAATGCCCAGGGGTAACTCCCGTCGGGGTTAAGTAAGGGCTCTGCATAAGGCGGAAGGCGCTGAAAGCTATATACGGTGCTTAAAGGCGAGGTGGCAATATGTGGTTCTGTAATGGTACCAGTGCGTCCGGTTACGTCTAAACGTAAGGCCAGGTCTTTGGTGGCCTGCATATCCAGGTTGGACCGGAAGGTATAGCGCTGATAAGCATAATTGTTATCGGGGGCTTCATACGTACCTTTGCTGAAGTTTCTGAGGGCCCCGTTCTGAAATACCTGTCCGGCGGATACAAAGTATTTGATCTTTTCACTGCCTCCGGAAATGTCTACGGTATTGCGGACCTGGTAAGCATTGTTTCTAAACACGGCATTGTACCAGTCTACATCCGGATGTCCATAAGGGTCGTCTTTTAAACGCCAGTGCTCCAGGTCTGCATCAGTAAACTCCGGCGGTGTGCCGTTGTCGTCATTCCTGATGGCCTCGTTTTTTAAGCTGGCGACGGTATAGGCGTCCAGGAAATTTGGTTTGTGTACGGCAGACTGCAAACCAGATTCCGTATTGAAAAATACTTTTGGCTTACCTATCTTGCCACGTCTTGTAGTGATCACCAATACACCGTTGGCGCCCTTGATTCCATATACAGAAGTAGTAGAGGCATCCTTCAGGATGGTAAAGGTTTCAATTTCGTTCACATCTAACTGTGCCACCTGATCGTAAGTATATTCTACATCATCGACGATGATCAAAGGTTTCTGCGATTCGCCCGAAAGTGAGTTGACCCCCCGGATGTAAAAATCGGCGCCGGTTTTTCCGGGCTGGCCAGAGCGCTGCTGCGAAATAAAACCCGGCGCACGGCCTGCCAGCGTATTCTGGATATTTGGCGTGGGTGTAGTGCGCACATCAGCAGCCGAAATGGTACTGATGGCACCTGTATTTGTTATTTTCTTGGCTGTTCCAAAACCAATTACCACCACCTCTTCCAGGCCCTTGGTGTCTTCTTTCAGTGTAATGTTTACGGTGGTTTTGCCTGCCACATTCACTTCCTGTTTCAGGTAGCCTATGGCTGTAACCTCTAAAATATTGGAATTCCCTTTCAGGGTAATCCGGAACTCGCCTGTTTCATTGGTGCTGGTCCCGTTGCCCTTTCCATTTTTTTCCTGTATGCTCACCCCCGGTAAACCACCTGCATTATCTTTAACCGTACCACGAATTGTTGTTTGTGCAGTTGCAATAAATGACAGCAAACAACAGTTGAGCAGGATGATCATTTGTATTATTTTCTTCATAATCTTATATCATTTAAGTTTTAATAAGCCCTTCCGGGATTATTATTGATATCCTTCATTTTGTGTTAGGTTTACATTTTTGGAAATTTCGCTGTACGGAATGGCATACCTGTACATCCTTGGTGCAAAAAACTGGAAAGGTATGCTCAAGGTTTCTACCTGGTAGCTCAATGCGGTTCCGGTTTTGGTAATACGGATGCCATGTAAAGGTTTGTTGTACACCTGTTCGGCAATTTTCCAGCGCCTTAAATCCCAGAAACGCTGTTCTTCAAATGCCAGTTCCACTCTCCGGTCATTACGGATCTGTTCGCGCATCTGATCGGCCCTGAGGCCATCAGTAAGGCCATAAGTATTTGGTGCTGTACCCAGCAGGATACCGGCCCTTGCCCTGATGGCCCGCAGGTAGGTATATACCGAATCCGCGCCTGTACCCGGGCCATCCACTTCGTTTTTAGCTTCTGCAAACAATAGCAGGATATCGGCATAGCGGAATATCGGGAAATTATGGGTCTGGTTGGAATAGGCTGTTCCATTAGAAAAATCGGCCATGAACTTACGCATATAATAACCCGTTTTGGTCTGTACAGTTGAATTTCCCGGACGGTCCCTGCCGCCGTTAAATGTTTCGACCTCACGGCCTAACCAGCGTGAGCCATTCCGAAATACCGTTAAATCCAGGCGCAGGTCGCGGTTGGCATAAGGATCATTTGCATCATAACCTGTCGGATTGGAGCCCGATTTCAGGTCAGTTGTAATCGGCAAACCTTTTCTGGTCGGAAATGCATCTACAAGCTCCTGGGTAGGACTGGTCCGCCCGCGGCTGGCTGTAGTACCATTAATAAAGCCAACAGGTGCATTATTGGTTTCCACATCAAATGTCAGCGCCCTTTGGTAGGCCAGGATCACCTCGTTATTTTTACGGACAAGAAAAACATTGGCAAAAGAAGTTTCCAGGCTATATACACCCGTCCTGATCACATCAGCCAGTGCATTTTTTGCTTTTCTCCATTTACCGATGTCATTTCCTGGGTTATTCAGCGGGCTGGCTGCCAGTACCAATGCCTTAGCCTTTAAGGTTAAAGCAATGGATCTTGTGATCCTGCCGTAATCTCCAGCAGGGATCGGGTCAGGTCTTAAATCGCCGCTAATGGCATCACATTCACTTACTATATAGTTTACACAATCGTCAAAAGAATTGCGTGGCAGTCTCAGGTCATCGTTAATGGTCAGTACGCGGTCGCCCAGCAAAGGTACCCCACCATAACGTTTAATCAGTTCATAATAAAACATGGCCCTTAAAAAGCGGTTTTCTGCCTTCCAGTACTGGCCCTGTATAAATATGGCAGGATCAGACTTTTTCAGGTTCACTTTGGGAAAGTTCTGTACAAAAAGATTACATTTCCTGATGCTAGTGTAATTACTACCCCAGGCATCATCACCATTTACCAGTGCTGAATAGCCCCCATTGGTGAACCTGGAAATGGCCGTATTGTCGGCTGATGGAACGGCATCATCACTGGCTGCATCCAGTAAATTACCATCAATCCTGTTGTATCCATTGGGCAGGCCGGCATAAATATCGTTTAAAAAATAACTGGCATTGGTACCCAGCGAATCTTTGGAATCCCATAGGTATTCTTCTGTAATTAATTCCAGGGGACGGTCTTCCAGTTTCTGACACGCGGTAAAGACCAGGGCTGTAAAAGCCAGACTAAACAATGAATATTTATAATTTATCATGTTCTTAGCATTTATAATTTAACATTGAGGCCTATATTGAACGTTCTGCGGAGCGGAAAAATAGAGTTATAACCTTCCGGGTCGCTATAGTTTAGTTTATCAAAAGAGTATACGTTAAATGCATTTGCAAAAACACGCACACTGCTCAGTTTAATCCTGCTGGTTAAACTGGCCGGTATGGTATAGCCCAGATCTACATTTTGCAGGCGCAGGTAGGCCATAGACTGTACCCAGAAACTTGAGGCGCGCTGGTTATTGGTATTGGTACCGATAGAAAGTCTTGGGTAAGTGGCATTGGCTGCATTGGCAGGGGTCCAGCGGTTTAAATGCTGCTCAAATGCCTGTGCATTGCCGCTGTTCTGGAAATCAAACTCCCTGGCATCAGCTACCGAATTGTAACCACTGGCAAACACAATGTCCCGGTTAGCCACCCCCTGGATGGAAATACTCAGATCAAAGCCTTTTACATTAAAACCGGTAGTCAGGCCATAATAGATCATTGGCTTTTGGGTACCCAATGCCGTTTCATCAAACTGGTTGATGATGCCGTCCCCATTCAGGTCCTTATATTTAATATCGCCCGGTACAGGGGTATAACCATCTACCGCAGGGCTGGCATTGATATCGGCCTGCGACTGGAAAAAGCCATCGGCCAGGTAACCAAAAACCTGGTCTACAGGTAAACCGGTACGCTTTTGATAGTCGTACTGGCGAAAAATCTCGTCCTGATAAATCACCTTAGATTGCAGGATGGAAATGTTTCCGGAAACAAAATAACCGAAGGAGGCCGATTTATCATTCCAGGAAACACTGTTCTCAAAGCCGCTATACCTGTTTTTGCCTACATTTTCTGCAGTGTACGTTTGCCCGATCAGCTGGATCGTTTTGCCCCTGTTCTGCATCAGGTCGGAATAGCTGTCGTTAAAATACTCTGAGGTAATTTTAAATCGACTGGCAAATAGTTCCAGGTCTAAACCTATATTTAATTTATTTGCTTTTTCCCAGGTTGCATTTGGATTGGCCAGGGGCAGTTCCCTGTAATACCTGGCAACGGCTGGTGTTGAGCCAAAATAATAGGCCGCAGCTGATGCACCATAATCATAATATTGATCGTACACATAGTAGCCTACATTTGCATTGCCCGTGCGGCCATAATTGATACGTGGCTTAAGGATACTGATCCAGGATACATCCTTTAAAAAATCTTCTTTAGCCAGGTTCCAACCTAAGCCTGCGGCATAAAATAAGCCAAACCTGTTGCCCGGTTTAAAGCGGTTATGCCCGCCATAGCTCAATGCCGCTTCAGCAAAATATTTTTCTTTAAAGTTATAGGTGGCATTACCGGCAATATTGGTATAGCTGGCAGGCAGGTCCAGGTTGACGGTGGTCGACTGGTTATCAGCCAAAGCCAGCAGGCTCAGGTTGTGCCCGTTAAAACTTTTATCGTAACCCAGGCTTAACTTACCATATGTATAAGTACGGCGCGTACCTATAGATAAGGTGGTCGACTGGGCCCTGCTGGTCCCTATTTGTGTGTAAACAGGTGTTCCACTGCCAATATCCAAATTGTACACCAGAAAATCTTTGCTCCTGTCTACCGAGGTAACCACGGTATTGTTATAGGAAATATTTCCTTTAACCCATAGACCCGGTACCAGATCACTTAGCTTTTGTGTAACCTCCATATCAGCAGCCAGGTCCCTTGCGCTTGATTTACGATATCCCGAATTGTTGAGCATGCCGTAAATGTTATTTGAAAAGGTACTGTTGCCCCCCAAAGAACCATCAGGATTAAAAATACTGTAGGCATTGTTTGGGGTATAAGTTATGGCCGAAAAAATGCTGGAAGTAGTACCACCAGGCTGATTGGCATCCTGGATGCGGCCAAAAATATTCAGGCCAATGTTCAGGTTTTTATTGAGGTCTATACTCACGTTAGACCTTACAATATAGCGGTCTACACCAGAATTGGTATTGTACGTATTGATATCTGCAGTATTAAAAAAGCCGCCCTCCCGCTGGTAATCCATGGCCACATAAAAACGGGCAGTTTCATTTCCGCTGTTGATGTTGATGTTAAAACGGTCTAATGCTGCATTTTTGTTCAGGAAAAGTTTACTATAATCGTTATTGGGATGAAATAAAGGATCAGAGCCAGTCTGGTAAGCCAGAATATCGGCAGCGGAGTAAACCGGTGCCAGTCCGTCGTTATTACGGGCTTCATTGTAAAGAATGGCAAAATCTGCAGCAGAAACAGGTTTAGACTTATTGATCATGCTTTGCAGACCATGCTGGGCAGTAAAGGACAATTTAAATGGTGTAGCTACAGGTCTTTTA
Organism: Pedobacter heparinus DSM 2366; assembly: GCF_000023825.1. Lineage (NCBI taxonomy): Bacteria > Pseudomonadati > Bacteroidota > Sphingobacteriia > Sphingobacteriales > Sphingobacteriaceae > Pedobacter > Pedobacter heparinus. The sequence goes on along the minus strand of NC_013061.1, from coordinate 1,541,410 downwards.
GTGATCACCTGGATAATGTTACCTGAGGAACGCTGACCAAACATAACGGTAGACAAAGCATCCTTCAGGATGGTGACCGACTCTATCGATTCGGGTTCTATGGAACTGAAATCCCTGGGTACACCATCAATTAAGATCGTAGGTATCTGGCCCCTGATCTTAAAATCAACTACCGATATGGGATCATCCGTTGCCTGAACCCCACTTCTCTGCCTGGTATACAGCCCAGACAACCTGCCTGGCAAAGCCTGTAGAAATGAGGGCGCGGGAGTGGTGATCAACTGTTCGTTATATACGGTAGCAGTTGATTGGAGCAGGTTACTTTTTTGCTGGCTTTTATTGAGCAGGTAAACGCGGCTTGTGTCTACGGCAGCTGTCTGAGAGAAAACCAGTGCCGGCGTTAAAGCCGGGATCAATAAAAAAAGTAACCGTACTATTTTTCTTTTCAAGTAGTAATTACACATAAATATGTTTTAATAAATGAGGTTTAAATTGACAGTGTTCTTAAAAAAGATAGCTGCATAAGTGCATGCCGGAAAAATGGCTATGCTGCTGAAGTATAGTTTTGCTCATACACTTTTGGTTTAATTTGGTTTGTTTATTTGGTTTGTTTGTTCAATATTAGTCTTTAAGCCAATGATTTGTGCGTGTCTAATCGTTCATAAATACATGTTAAAGGTGTCTGATCAGCTTCAGGAATACGATTTCATTGTCAGAAAGCCGGATAAGCTGTTCAAATTTCCCACCGCTTACTGTTATGGTGCTTTTACGGAATGCAGCTCCGGACGACACCTGCTTTAACCGGCTAACTTCTGCCCTACTTAATTGTTCTGGCTTTCCCATTTTCAGGTAAGCAGTGTAGGGATCATTTTGCCCGTAACCTACCCTGTACTCTTCCAGCAGGTAAGTACTATTCCTCAGATTGGCCACACTGAACCGGACATCATGGTTGGTTGCAGGTGGCTGTACTTTATTAAAGTAATCCTGGTTAAAGCTGTATCCATTTAAGGGATGGGTGTAATTCCAGATCAATGCCTGTACCCCTTGCTCAGATTTACAGACATACGAGCTTTCATCCTCATTTTTTAGCTCTGTATTACCCAGCTCCTTCATGAAATGATAAGCATGATATCCCGGTTTTTTGATATCCTGGAGATTGATCAGTCCAAACCCCCCATGAAAAGGTGTAGGGCCCGGGCCTGCTTCCTCAAAAATATCAGTAAAGGTCCAGTACGACATGGAATTGCTATTGGCAGCAGCCTTTTTTAATACGTGTAAAATATACGCCGCGTTTTGATAAGTATCGTGGATCGGGTCTCTGGACGATGGAGAAGTGTTCCATTCTGTAAAGTGCAGCTCTGCTTTTTTATAGGCCGATGTATTAATGGTGGCTCTTACCCGCTTTACATCAATGGCAATGGTGTCACGGATGCTTTTCAGTTGTTGTTTTTTGGTTCCCATCTCGTCCAGTACCGAAGTTGTACCATAATCATGTGTACTCACAAAATCGACAGGTAATCTATTGTTTTCACAATAGGATAAAAACTCAGCGATCCACTTGGTAGCCGAGGTAGCAGGGCCACCCACACGGTAAGCCCTGGAAACACTTTTAACTGCTTTAACGGTATGAGCATATAATTCGAAATAATCAGCCTGGGTTCCATCAAAAAATCCCTTGAGGTCAGGCTCGTTCCATACTTCAAAATACCATTTTTTCACTTCCTCTTCTCCATAACGCTGCTGCCAATGTTTCACCAATTTGGTAATCAGCGTATCCCATTGTGTATAGGATTTGGGTTTGCTCACATTCGCTTTCCACCAGAAAATGGTTTTGGTACCCGATGCCATGTCGGGCGGCATAAAGCCAAATTCGACAAAAGGCCGGATGTTGATGCTCAGTAAAAAATCGTATAACCGGTCTACATACTGAAAATTATAAACCGGCTTACCGGTTTTATCCAGGCTATAAATCCGCATGTCATCGTGCAAAAGGCCGTGAAAACGGATGTATTTAAAATGTACGTCTTTCTGGATCATGGCTAGCTGCTGCTGCCAGTCGGCCCGCAGGCCCTCGTTTGCCCTTCCCGCACCAATACATTCATTAAATACTGTGCTTTTATTTCCGGCAACCGATTTCAGGTCGGCATGGATCTGACGTTTAACCTGTGCCTTTACCGGCTGAACAGAAAGACACAGGAAAAACCCCAGCAACACGGTGCATAGATTTAAAACCAGGGCTCTCATTTTTTACCCAGGTCTTTATAGCGCAGCATGGCCTCTACAAAATAATAATCGGCATAGGTGAGCGGCACATCTATCATGGCGGGCTTAGGCAGGTGCCCCACACTGTGCTTTAAAATAAAGCCCCCGTTTTCTCGGTAAGCAGCTTTAAACCTATCGCTGGATAGGGTACGGATAATGGTTTCCGCTACATCAAGGTATTTTTTTGCCGCTACCGCATCCACATAACCGGCAAGTTCAATTAAGGCTGAAGCATAAATGGCACCTGCAGAAGCATCGCGATAAGCATTAGGGATATCAGGTGCACTAAAATCCCAATAAGGCACTTTATCTTTTGGTAAGTTTGGATTGTTCAAAATAAATTCAGCAATGTGTTTGGCCTGTTCCAAATACTTAGGGTCTTTGGTTTCACGATACATCATGGTATACCCATATAAACCCCAGCCCTGCCCTCTTGCCCAGGCCGACTCATCAGCATAGCCCTGAACAGTTTGCTTTTTATTGATACCTCCTGTTGCCGGATTGTAGTTTACAAGGTGATAAGAACTATAATCTGGCCTGAAATGATTTTTCATGGTGGTATTGGCGTGACTGATGGCAATTTTTGCATAAGAAGAATCGCCGCTCACTTTTGTGGCCCACATGAGCAGTTCCAGGTTCATCATATTGTCGATGATCACCCTGAATTCTCCCGGCTTTGATCCCCATGACATGGTGCAGCCTACTATAGGGTTAAAGCGTTTACTTAAGCTTTGGGCACTGGTTAGCAGGATGTCCTTGTATGCAGCGCTGGGTTTAATGTGATTGGCATTGCCAAAACTGCAATACATCATAAATCCTATGTCATGCGAATCGATGTATTTTATAGGTTCCATAATCGGTAGTTTGGCCAGACCGGCCTCATACAATGCCTTGTCCTTTGTACCTTCATACAGGTAAAATAAAGTACCCGGGTAAAAACCACTTACCCAGCTTTTGGGCGTAGTACTTTTTGATCTGTTATTTTCAAAGGTTTCAGGTAAACTATCGGCAGGTACATTTTTCATCAATACTTTATACTGGGCTGCACCATCTTTCAGGTTCCTGTCGATTAGTTTTACCAGGTCTGCCTTAGGTTTATAGTTTAATTTCTGGGCAATGCCGGTACCGGCAGTTGTACCCAAAATAAGTGCGGTTATTAAAATGCTGTTAGTGGTCTTCATGGTTATATTCGGTTTAATTTTCTTTTGGATCAGTATAGGCATGGTCTATTTCTATCATTTCGCCATTCCACGCTTTGCGGGCGGTCCAGTCGGCATTGGCATCCTGCCAGTAAGGATCAGCTGGTGGCAAACCCAGGGCAAGCAATCCCTGTGAACATAAATAAAGGCTGCCTGTAGAGATGTAGTTCTCGCCCAGGTTAGGCTGGTGCCCGTAAAGTCCTATTCTTAACCAGCCATCCTTATCGAATGTTCCCGGCGCCTCAATCTGTTTTTTAATCACCGTATAAAGTGCATAGCGTACCTGCCCGGGTGTTAGCGGTTTTGGTAAGGTTTTCATGAGCGACATCTGGGCAAGTGCCTGAAAGGCGCCAAAACGGTAGGTTAATGACCTGCCTATCGGCGGATAAGTACCTTCAGGCGAGATCAGGCGTTCCTGTATGGCTGCCCAGCGCTGTGCGCGGCCCAGGATCAGCTCATAATAGTTTTTGGGATCCTGCTTGGCTTCCTTAAGGACTTTAAGTACATCCACCAGCATGGGCTGGATCACAAAACTGTTGTAGTAATCCCAGTGAAAATTAGGGCCATCGCCATATACCCCATCTCCTTTATACCAGAGCAGGTGTTCTTTAATGGCATAATCCAGGCGCATTTTATCACCCGAATTGTCGTATTTCTGCAAGGCAGCTTCTACAGTAGCGCTAAACATTAGCCAGTTGGTATAAGAAGGTTGGATTACCCGGCTCGACCTTAAAGCATCCAATACGTTTTTACGTGTTTGCGAGTCCAGATTAGCCCATAACTGTTTAGGTGCGCGGATAAGGGCTTGCGCAAAAAATGCAGCATCTACCAGGGGCTGACGGCCCTCTTTGAAATTCAGAAAATCGGCTGCTTTCGGGTCTGTTGCATTTTTAATGCAGGCAACTGCCAGGTCAATGTATTTTTTGCGCAGTTTACCTTCTTCTGTATTATCGGGCCCAAGCTCAAGCCAGGGTGACATGCCTGCAAGCAGGCGGCCAAAAGCTTCCAGGTAAGTACTGTACACCCGGTCTTTAGCCACTTTGGCTTCTACAGGCATGGTACTTTTAAGCTGGTTTTTGCTTAAGGCAATCAGTACAGGATCGGCAATACGCGTAAGTATCGTAACCTCGTAGGCACGCTGCGCCAGTCCGTCAGGTACAGCAGCATTTTTCTGTGCCCATAACCATTGCGGGCTGGCACAAATTAATACGATTAATAATTTTTTATACATTGTGATATTGGATTAATTCTTTTTACTAAATGCAGTTTCAAGGATAACCACACGGCGGTCACCCGAATAGGTCATCTTTACCACCTCAGCATTTACAGGTGTTTCAATGGCTATTTTAGCACCTGCTGGAATGGTTTTATTCACTTCTGCCAGGTCGTTCACTTTTATTTTAAGCTGTACTGGTTCTTTGGCCGGGTTCCATGCTACAGATGTAGCCAGGTTCTGCCCTTGCGGAATGCGGCACCAGAAACTCCCAACCCCTTCGGTACTGTCTTTATCTGGCAGGGGCTGTCCGCCAAAGCTTTGTACATACGGCCCGAAAGGACGGCGGCCGTTGGCCACATATTGTATACCCGGACGGGTATTGAAGCCCGAACGGTTGCCGCCTGCCAGCTGGTACCCTTCTTTGGTCACCACAATACCTTTACCCAGGTAATTTGGTGGTACACGCGGGGTTGCATTTACCAGAAACCCACTGTAAGCATCCACCACGATCCCTTTTTCCGTTTCATACTCTCCCCATACAATCGGACTACTGATCAGCTGATGTTGTTCATGACCAGTAGCCGAAGCAGCATAACTGACCATATTGAGCATTATCCTTGCCGCTACCGGATCTACTGAGGTCCGGTTTGAAATGTCCAGGCCACAAAGCAGCAGGCTTCCATTGCCCATAAACTGTTCGGCAATGGCAATACCCTGTAAACCAGAACTGTAATTGGCCAGGATAGCCGTATTCGCCACATCCTCTTTGTTCTCCAAAACAAAACCATCCGTAACGGGCTTGATGGCAGGCAGCCCGGCCTTTGTTTCGTCCCAATTGGTGTAATCAGACCAGATGCGCATGTTTTCACGGGTAATGCCTGCAAATAAAGGATGGTTCGGTCTTTCTGCATTAACGTAATACCCATTGCGGGGCGATTTTGAGGAAACAGGATATACCGGATCATCAATATCTACATTCCTGTTTACCAGTTTATGGATGGCCAGCTGGTTTAAGTTGATCATCCGCAGGCTGTCCTGCCGCAAAGCAACTACCCTGCCCCCGCCATTTATAAAATTCCGGATGGCTGTTGCATTACCTGCCAGTTCCTGATCGGCGGCATTTTCGCCGATGATCAGCACCCCCTTTTCAGGCAGTTTGCCAAAGGAACCGATGCTGTTAAATTTCAGTCCCAAAGCGGCTAAAGATTTCCTGGTCTTTCCTTCTTTATCATACAGCAATACACTGCTCTCAACGCTCTCAATTGGTACCACAGCTTTTGTAAAATTATCGTCGGCTATAAAAAGCTTATAATAATTGTAGGATACCTGTTTGCCTGCAGAGATAATTTTACCGGTCAATTCATATTTTCCAGAATTAAGGTCTTTAGGAAGCCGGATGCTGAGTTTCTTTTTAGCCGTACTGTAATAAGGGATATCCCCGATGTTCACACTATCAGAAAATACAATGGAATAGGCTTTGTCCCTGATCTGGTAAACCAGCTTTGCATTTTTAAGGTCTTTAAAATCATTGTCGTCATTGCTGATGTGTGCAACAGGGTTAATTTCTGCACCGGCATACACATTAGGTGTCCAGCATTCCCAGCTCAGCAATACCGGCTGATAGCTGATCTTTACCTGATCGGTAACCGGCTTGGGTTTCATATCGGCAAACTTTTCAATGGTATTCCAGTTGTAAAAAAGGATAGTGAAAGGGAATACCCCGCTCAGGTCTGGATTTACAGACCGGAGCTGTCGGAAAGACTCTGTTGCCTGCCTTAAAGTAAAGCTCTGGTGTTCATCGGCTAGCTGCGCCTGCAGATCCTGTCGCTCATGCCCTGTCCAGGCCAGCTGCGAACTTGGGTTTTTATGCTGAGGGGTCAGGTTGTACCGTCCATCGGGCCCTGTATAATTGCCCACGCATTCTGTAAACGTAATGGGCATATCTTCCTTTTTAGGATAAGGGACAATTTTGGCATGGTCGCGGATGTGCAAAAAGGTAAAGGGTGAACTGTAATACCAGCCCCAGTACCGGTGAATGTCCAGGATATCACCTGTTTTACCATAGCCATAGCCGGCATTGGCAATGTATACACGGGTTTCATCCCATTTTTTAAGTTTGCCAAAAGCATAATCCAAAAATTTCTCCCAGGCATCAGCCCTGCTGCCCTTAAAAGGTGTTTCATTGGTCATGGCATACACCATTAAACTCGGATGGTGCGCAATGGCACCCAATTTTTCATTTTCGTACCAGGCTACACCTTTGTCATGGTCTTTAGGAAAACCACCGTCGGTTTCATCGCCCACTTTTTCCTGGTCTTTCACCTTTTCGCCGGCTGCGACCTTACCGCTGTAGTTTCCGCCAAACACCATCATACCCAATTCATCGCAGACATCAAACCAGGCTTCTTCATCCGGGATACGGATGATGTTGACATTGATGCTTTTCATATACTTCACGTAATCGAGCGCAAAAGCCCTGCTGGTTTCCAGTTCATCAGGAATTCCCCTGCCCGGTGGATTAATGGCTATACCCCTCAAAAAGATGGGCTTGCCGTTCAGATACAGGTTGCCTTTGCGACGCTCAAAACTTCTGAAACCTGCACGTTCTTTCAACTCAGCTTTTAAGGTTTTGCCACTGTATTGCTGCAAAGTAACATTATATAAAAAAGGGTTATGGGGTGTCCATAAAACCGGCTTTAAATTGCTTACAGTAAAGGCCAGGTGGTTATTGCCTTCATTTACAGCTGTTGTAGCCTTAACAGGCCCCTGCCAAAGTACCTTACCATCTTTAGGCGAGCTGATGAGCAGTTTAAAAGTATTGTCCGGAGCAGTTTTAAATGCACTGCTTACCACTACCCTTACATAATCTACCCCGGTAAAAGGTGTAAGCTGATAGGCAGACTGCGCAGTTGAAAAACTGATCTGGATAAGAAATAAAAAACTAAGTAAAAGGGCTCTTTTCATCATGGTTATATTCGGTTGTTGGTATATGCTTTAAGTTATTTTGAGGTTTCATGCCAGATTTCCAGTTTGGGCTTGTTTACCGACTCCATCGAATTGATTCTTACTTTCCTGCCCTTATCCTCATCATCACCTAGTTGCCTGGTTTCCCGTATCAGTACGAGTGTAAGGCCCTCTTTAACATGTTTTTTGACCATGCCGGTAATGTCCAGCTGATGGTATTGCTCCTTTCCGTTAAAAGCCAGCTCGCCAGCAACAAAGGCTTTTTCCCCCACACCCTTAATAAGGGCTTCTTTCTGGTCCAGCAATGGCGCATTTGACCAGTTTAATTGTTGCTGCTCCCATTTTGGCCCCGGAATTCCGTAAACATGCAAACGATATGGTCTTTTATTCTGATCAGTTGCCCCACTTAGTCCCACAATGATTTTTTTTGCAGTGGCCAGGTTATTTTTGGAGAGGTTAAAGTACAGGTAAGCGACCTGGTTATTTTCCGGCACAGCAGCGTCAAGCTGCACCGCAAGCTGCTTTGCTGTACCATTACTGAGCAATGCATTTTTACCACCCGCTACACTGGCATCCGCAACCGGATATACGGTAGTCTTAACCAATTTAGCCGATGGGATAGTCAGTAGTACCACACTTTGCGGTGCCAGTTCAAAATTAAATGTCTGGCTGGCTGGCAGACTGATGTTATGGGTTACTTCACCATAATTTAAAGCGTTTACGGTCTCTGCAGTAACCGGAGTACCTGCGGCAAGGTTTAATGCAGAAAGGTCTACAGACAGCTTATAACTAAAGGTACCGCGCTGAACCAGCCATATATAATAATTGCCGGTTTGCGCATCATAAGACGTATAGGTATCCAGGTCAGTATCGTTTACAGAAACTTTGGTTTGCAGCAGGTTACGCTCATCTTTAAAGCCTTTTGCAAACAGGCGTACCACCTCTCCGGTACGCTGAATACCTGAAACATTAAAATCAGCTTTATCGGAAGGACCATCACCTTTGGCAAATACTTTGATTTCCCTTACTTTCAGGTTGCCTTTATCCTTGCTTATAAAACGGATTTTGCTGGTATTTACCGGCTGTTTAAAAATACTGAAAATCTGAGCATACCTGCTTTCTTTTTCTGCTGTACCGGGAATGTCCAGCCATTGTCCCTGACTAAAATATTGTAGTTTAAAGTTTTTTATGCGGTCTGGCGCAGTATATATCCCTCCTGCAGAACCGGTGTAGACTACCGAACTGCCTAGGGTATGTACAGTTCCAAGATCTATCTCTATCCATTTTTCACCCTCGGTAGCTGATACCCAGGCCGAGGCATCGGATTTGTCACCATCGGTAACTACTGCTGAGTTGCTTGCTGAGTTGCTGGTTTTAACCGACTTCCGCAGCGCCAGGTTTTGATAGGCATCTTCCACAATACGCCTGCCCTGCCAGATGTAATGGTGTCCCGATTTGATACCCCTTGCATAAGGGCCGCTTGCTGTATTGGCAAACTTAAATGCCCACATCCCATAACCTGCATTTTTCATGTTGTTGGAATAAATGCCCGCCCATTCTGTAAATAATGAGGGATCGTCCATGGTCTCTTCCTTATCAATCAGGTAAGCGTTCATCCAGCGGCCGATTTCGGTATATACAATGGGCAGTGAAGCTCCCTTTGGATGGTGTTCCTGTATAATTTTACGGATATTGCTGATCCTGGACGCATAGCCTATGGCCGGCGAGTTATAAGAATGGGTAGAAAAAATCTCCATCAGGTCCTTATCCACCTGTTTGCCATGGTAATCTGTACGGATGGCTTTAGCTACGGCCGCCCACCAGTCTGTATTCTGACCGGCAGTTACCGGCCCTACAAATTTTGCCTCCAGCTTTTTGCCATACTTTTTATTCACGTCGGCTACGGCGCTGTGTATGGCATCGGAAGTGATCTGCATCCCCATGATCCAGTCGTCCAGCTTCATAGGACCGGCGTTTCTGTGATTTGGTTCATTCTGCATCGCAAACATGCTTACATCCCCGGTTTTTGCCGAATGGTAAGCCAGGGCATAATACCGCTGCCATTGCTTCCATTTATTTTCCCAGGTATCTTTAAAATCGGTACTCCCCACCTGCAAAACCACGGCAATGCCCAAACGTTTCAATTCTTTTAAAGCATAATTGTATACCATGGCATTGGTAGAGGATGAGTCCGGAAGGTCATATAGTGGTGTCAGCTCATCCCATTTCAGGTATTTATTGTGCTCAGGGCTGGTACGCAGTTCATTTTTTCTTTTGTCAAACACTTCAACCGAGGTTATACCCGGATCAACCTGCACGGTTCTTTCTGGTACAAAAGCATTCAAAGCTGCCCAAAGGCGAACACTGTTTACATTGGCATATTCCATCCAGCCCGAGACATTTGTACCTGGCAAATAATAGCCCTGGTTATAGCCTACAAACTTCATGGTTTTGCCCACAACTTTCGGTGTAACTTTAATGTTGGCGCTTTGGGGGCCTGTTAATTTCTTTTGCTGCAGCACATTGGCATTGCCGGTTGGTGGTGCCGGCATGTTGGCTGCAACCGAGCCAAAGGCCTCTATTTCCATAATACTGATGGGCTCTCCATCGTCACATACCAAACGGATCTTAAAAGTAGTTACTGCTGGCTGAAACTTCATCACAACAGTGGTCAATCTGTTTTCATGTACCTCAGCCTTCGGGAAATCTGTCCAGTTGGCATCATCCCAGTATTGCAGCTTAAAGTTCTTTACCGACCAGAAACCAGCGGCCTGGCTCATTTCATCCGGCTTCTTTTCCTGGTCCATAATACCACTATGTATCCGCAGCTCATTCACATTATAGTAGGTATTGAAATTGATTTCAACAATATGCGGTGCTTTGGCAACAGCTGCCCGCCAAACCGATGACCGGGATATCTTACCATCTACGATATTCCCGGCAGGATGCCCCTCAGCTTCAGAAGATACGGTAACTTCTTTATGTAAGGCAATATTTTGCTGCTGCGCCCTAACAGTGGGGCAAGCAAAACAAATAAACAGCAACAGGTATATTTTAATATTCATCTTTTTCTTTTAACGCATTACAATGCGGCCTTTAATTTAATCCCGCTTAAAACAGCTTTGCCTTTTATGGCCTTAAAGATCACCTGTAAGCCTGTGCCATTGCTTACACTGATCCTGTATTTTTTCCTTACGGCAACACCAAAACCATATTGGGCCGTTAGGTCCAGGTTTTCGATCAGCTTATCCCCATTTACAGATACTTCAAAAATCCGTTCATTTGCCGGGATCTTGTCGCTTTCAATAAAACACATCTCCAGTTCATACCTTCCGTCAGGCACATCAAAACGATAGCCCTTGATGTCATCCTGGTAAGTATAGAAAAGCGGACTGTCGTTGGTATTCTTCTTTACCGTTTTAATGTTAAGCATCGCAGGGCTTCCACCAATATAACCAAAACTACCCGTTTTATAAGGCCGGTCTTCCAGCCAGATATGATCTGAATTGTCCAGATATTGGGCATTAGAACCCACATTTACTGCCAGTTGTGAGAAAGGCAGTGCAGTATTTTTAAGGTTTTCCGTGTAAACATCATAATTCAAGTTAAGGTGATCGTTCACCAGGCCTTTAGCCGATTTACCCCTGGCATCAATATCATTTACACCTTCATTTAACTTCACTTTCCATATCATTTTTTTTACGTGATCTGGTTGCTTTGCTCCGTACGATACACCGTTCACCATCAGGCTAACTTCGTCCAGATTGGAATAAACTTCAATGGTAGCTGTGCTTCCGGACAGGCCTGCCCTGTGCGTCCAGTCGCGCGAGGCGATATAGACCATCGGTTCAGCATTCCAGTTGGCCTTATAAAGATAATAGGAATCTTTAGGTTTTCTGTCCCAGGTTACCATTCCTTTCTGGTTCATGTTGTTGCTTACCCCACCCACGTTAGGCTGTGAAAAATCGAACTGGTTCCATATCGCTGTTCCGGCAAGGTAAGGCATCTGCTTCATCTGGCTTAAATAAGATTCATGGTACAAGCGCTGGTACTGTCCTGTGAAATCAAAGCGTTGCGGTTTTTCGGTATTGACCCGGTTATCTGCCTCCGCACCATATTCACTGATAAACAAAACCTGCCTGGGGTTTTGCCGGTGCTTGTTATCTATCGTAGGTTTAAATTCTTCCGATTTACCGCTGTACCAACCGTTATAGATATTATAACTGGCCAGCTGCGGAATGTCCGACAGCCCATACTTATCATAATCGTCTCCCATATGCATCGCCATAGTACTGTACCGGTATGGGTCTTCTGCCCGTACTGTGCTGTCCAGCTTTACCGCATACATTTTCACCTTATTTACATAAGCTGCATTTTCCTGTACCTGTATGCGTTCCGCTTTCTCGCTCCACAACAACACTTCATTCATGGAACCCCATATAATTACAGATGGATGGTTATAATTCTGTCTGATCATTTCTTTGATCATTGTTTTTGAGTTTTTCAGGAACTCGGGCACCGGGTTCATGTAATTTACCAGCGGAATCTCTTCCCATATCAGTATGCCCAGTTTATCGGCCAGTTTCAATACTTCAGGTGCCTGTGGATAATGGGCCAGTCTTAAAAAATTACAGCCCATATCTTTGATCAGCTTTAAATCACGGTAATGGTCTTCGGCCGATAGGGCATCACCATGATCTTTCATGTCCTGATGGCGGTTGGTGCCTTTTAAGACCAGTTTTTTACCGTTTAAACTAAAACCCTTATTGGCATCAAAGCTAAACCAGCGGAAACCCAGCGGGTTGCTTAGTTCATCAATCACCTGGCCACTTTCTATCAGCCGGCTTTTTACAGTATATAAATAAGGCTTATCGGGCGACCATAACTCAGGATTTTTAAGTGCACTGGCATCTAGTGCAAAAACCAGTTCTTTGCCAGGAGCAACAGTGTAATTTTTACTTACTCTGGCTACTTCTTTTTGCCGGGCATCATAAACAACATGCAGCATTTCAAACTTTCGTTCTATACTGTCGTCATTGCTTACGATACCTTTGATGTTAACCGAGGCACGGCTGCTGTCTACCTTCGGGGTGCTGATAAATACGCCTGGAGAACCATGGTCCAACATTTTAAAATGAAGTTTATTGGTACTGATGAGCCAGGCATCACGGTAAATACCTCCATAAGAAGCATAACCAATAGATAGCGGCGGTATAAAGTTGTCCTGGGCATTGTTCAGCTGAACAGCAATCAGGTTTTCTGTTGGGGTATCGCCCAGCTTAACCAAGTGGGTAATATCGAAAGTAAAAGCGGTATAACCACCTTTATGCTGCCCTGCAAATACCCCATTTACATATACATCGGCCACCTGGTAGGCACCTTCAAAATTCAGATAGATCTTTTTGCCCTGAAACCGCTTGTCAAGCATTACCTTTTTCCGGTACCAGCTAATGTCCCTCCTGGAAGTCTCGTCATCGTCAAAAGGATCTTTTGCATTCCAGGTGTGGGGAATGTTTACCGATTGCCATTTGGAATCATCAGCTTTTGGTCGCTGTGCAAAATCTGCCCCCTGGGATAAATATTTCCAGCTGTCATTTATGGACCATTGTAACCTGGGCTGTTGCTGCCCGGATGCAGAAGTATATACATTGCTCAATAAAAACAGATACATCAAAAGCCTTCGGATCATGCGCTTCTTAAAATAGATTTAGAATTGGGTTATTTGGTTGTTGCAAGGTATAACGTTGCAGGGCCAATTTTACAGGCTAAATGAAGCATAAGTACCGTACTAAATGATCAATCTGCATTTTTATATAGCATGAAGGCCCAATCGCCCGCTTTTTTAGGTTTACAGTTCCTGATGAAGCATGCCTCCTGTATATCTGACTTAAATGACCTGCACATTCAAAGCCTTTGCGGCCTATCTTAGCCTAAAATCAAATTATAACAATGCGTATACCCACTTTTATCTTGCTGGCTTTATGCTTTAGTCTGCAAGTTGCTGCCAAAGTCCAGTTACCTTCAATCTTTACCGATAACATGGTATTGCAGCAGCAATCGGCAGTAAGGCTATGGGGATTTGCCAAACCCAATGCCAGGCTCAGTATTGTGGGTAGCTGGGATAAAAAGGCCTATATCCTACAGGTTCCGGCCAGCGGCAAATGGAATTTAAAGATACTGACACCTAAGGCCGGCGGCCCTTATACGCTTGGTTTTAATGATGGCAGCCTGCTTAGCCTGCACAATATCCTGATTGGCGAAGTATGGTTATGCTCTGGCCAGTCAAACATGGAAATGGCTTTAAGGGGCAATTCCTCCCCTATATTAAATGCCAGCGAAATTATTCTAAATGCTGATAATCCCAGTCTACGCTTATACCGGGTAAGCAGGGCAGCAACCCTTGCCCCCACAGCTGAGTTGAAAGGACAATGGATGGAATCAACATCAGCAACAGCCCGCGATTTCAGTGCCCTGGCCTTTCAGTATGGTCAGATCCTGCAAAAGAAATTAAAAGTGCCCGTGGGCATCATCTTATCTTCAACAGGGGGTACCATGATTGAGGCCTGGATGAGCAAAAACAGCTTAAATGCCTTTCCTGAAGTTAAAGTGCCGGAAAGTTTAGATCCGGCCCAGGCTGTGCATAAAGAACCCACTGTATTGTACAATGGTATGATTGCACCTCTGCTTGGTTATGGAATAAAAGGTTTTTTATGGCTGCAAGGCGAATCTAACCGGCATGAGCCCGAGCTGTATGAAAAACTTTTTCCAGCAATGGTGGCCGACTGGCGCAAAAACTGGGGCCTCGGTGATATTCCTTTTTATTATATCCAGATTGCCCCTTACGGGGGTACAGATAAAACCCGCAGCGGCCCGCGTTTGCGTGAGGCCCAGCTTAATGCCGCTAAAATAATCCCCAACAGCGGAATGGTCTCTGCCCTGGATGTGGGTATGGAAACCGATATCCATTTTATGGACAAAACCACACTTGCCCAGCGATCGGCCTATTGGGCACTGGGTAAAACTTACGGCATTAAAGGCATCGGCTATCAATCGCCCGAACTGAAAAGCATGGAAATTAAAGGTGACACGGCAGTCCTTACCTTTAACTATGCCCCTTACCTTACCTCGTATCGGAAACCGCTCACTTTATTTGAAATTGCAGGAGAGGACAAAAAATTCTACCCCGCCAAAGCTATGATCAAAGCCAATCAGGTTAACGTAAGCAGTCAGGACGTAGCCAGACCAGTAGCCGTACGATATGCCTATAAAGAATGGGTAAAAGCAGAGTTGTTTAACAACGACGGTTTACCGGCTTCTTCTTTTCGTACCGACAACTGGTAATTGATCATACAAAAACTTAACTTGTAACACTAAAACTCATCTAAAAAAGAAAATTTAAGATATGAACCCTTTCAGTTTAAAAGACAAAGTAATTGTAGTTACCGGAGGTACCGGAATATTGGGGCAAGCCTTTATTGAAGCCATTGCCGCAGCGGGTGGCATTGTAGGTATACTGGGCCGCAATATGGAGGTAGCCCAACAACGTGCAGCACAGGTAAACAGTATGGGTGGCAAGGCCCTTGCCTTAAAGGCAGATGTATTGAAAGAAGAGGAGCTGGTAACTGCCAAGGATAAAATATGGGAGGCTTATGGCCGGATAGATGGCCTGGTGAATGCTGCAGGCGGCAATATGCCCGGTGGGGTTTTACAGCCGGGGGCAGACATTTTTAAACTGAGTATTCCCGGCATGCGCGAAGTGGCCGATCTGAACCTCTGGGGCACCCTTAATCCTACCCAGGTATTTGGCGAAGCCATTGCCCAAACAGGAAGTGGCAGTATTGTAAATATTTCGTCTATGGCGGCCGATCATGCCATTACCAGGGTACTGGGCTATAGCATGGCCAAAGCAGCGATAGACAATTATACCAAATGGTTTGCAACAGAGCTGGCCATCCGTTATGGCGATGCCATCCGGATGAACGCCATAGCCCCCGGCTTTTTCATTACCGAACAAAACCGGACATTGCTTACCCAGCCAGATGGATCGTATACAGAACGTGGTAATTTGGTGATCAAAAAAACACCGTTTAGCAGGTTTGGCAACCCCGATGAACTTAAAGGCGCACTGGTATGGTTACTGAGTGAAGAATCTAAATTTGTGTCGGGCACCATCATTAAAGTTGACGGTGGTTTTTCTGCATTTAGCGGGGTATAATGATGAAAACAAAGGGTATTTTTCTGTTGATTTTAAATTTGGTGCTGAGTTTTGGTTTTTACAAATGCTATGGACAAAGCAGTCGGCCCGCCATAATGGAGACCATGAAAAAAGTAGCCAGATGGCAGGTAGACAGCATTAAACAGCATGGCTGGCGACATGCAGAAGACGACTGGACCAATGGTACCCTTTACACCGGCCTGATGGCGTACGCCCAGGCATCTGGCAACCGTTCCTATATTGATTTTTTGCGTAAGGAGGTTGGCGAAAAACTAAACTGGCAGATCACCAAAGACTCTTTGCGTTATTTCGCCGATTTCTATTGTGTAGGCCAGCTGTACACTGAGCTTTACCTTCTGGAAAAACAGCCCCGGACGATCAAAGATTTTCGGCAACTGGCCGACACCCTGCTGGCACGGCCGCATACAGAATCGCTGGAATGGATCAATAAAATCAACAGAAGGGAATGGGCCTGGTGTGATGCCCTGTTTATGGGCCCGCCTGCCCTTGCCCTTCTGGCCAAAGCTACCGGCAATACCCAATACCTTGACCTGAGCAATAAACTCTGGTGGAAAACGACAGCTTATCTTTATGATAAGGAAGAACATTTATTTTATCGCGACAGCAGGTTTTTTGACAGAAAAGAAGCCAATGGTAAAAAGGTATTCTGGGCACGCGGCAATGGCTGGGTAATGGGCGGTATGGCAAGGCTGCTGGACAATATGCCGGCAAATTATCCCGACCGGCCGAAATATATACAGCTCTTTAAAGAAATGGCCGGTAAAATAAAAACATTGCAGCAAGCCGATGGAAGCTGGCGCACCAGTTTGCTCGATCCGGAATCGTACCCTTCAAAAGAGACCAGCGGCACTGCGTTTTACTGTTATGCTTTGGCATGGGGCATCAACCATAAAATACTGGATGCCAAAACCTATCTGCCCGTAGTAAGGAAAGCATGGCATGCACTTACCACCAGCATAACAGCTACAGGTATGCTGGGCAATGTACAGCCCATTGGCAATAAGGCAAAGGCCGAAATCAAAGCCGATGATACCGAGGTGTATGCCATTGGTGGATTTTTACTGGCGGGAACGGAGCTAATGAAATTAACCAATTAAACTCCATGTAAGTATTAAGCCAATCGGCGGACAGTGCCGGGTTGATAAAACCCTGACGTACTTTAAGCTAGTTTAGCAAATTTATCTGCAATCAAATTCAAATTGATACCATGTTCCATATAAGCTTTTAATCCATCTATTACAGTGGTAAAGCCACCACTTGCCCCATTGATCTCTGCCAGCAACTCAGCGCCTGTAGTTTTAAATCCATATTGTTTAATCGTAACATAAGTAGAATCCTCCCCTAAAGGCTTAAACTCGAAATCAACAGTTGTCTGGTATTGATCCCATTGAACCGATATTTTTTGGTTTGGCAAAATTTCTTTAACAAATACCTGGCTCGAAACATTGTACATTTCCCATTCCCAGGTAATTGTTCTGCCCTCTTCCAGTTTTCCGCTTCCCCTGGTAAACCAGAAATTTTTAGTGATCTCAGGATCAATAAATGCTTCAAAGACTTCAGATGCCGGCTTTCTGATCAGCATCTGCACTTCAACATAAGGATTTTCCATTTCAATGATGATTATATGTAACCAAGTGGCTATTCAAATATAAGGAACAATTTTGGTAGCTGACTTATTGAGGATCTCTTTGTCCAGGGAAATCCAGTCTGGAACATGTGTCTGGAATTCCTGCAGCTGAATGCTGAGGTGTTGATACCTGCTAAGATCATAAACAGGACAAGGATAATCCTTGCAAGGTTTTGCAGCTTGGAAGTAAATTCAATTGATTAACGAAAATGATTTGAAAATTAGCCTTCTGCGAAACGGCATAGGTGCTGTTTCACAGAAGGCTAATTTTTACTTAAGATGACTTAAGGTAAGGTCAACCTGTTTGTTCGTTTTCCATGAACCACCTGTAAAATCGGGCACATCAATAGAATTGGAACGGTTGGCTACTGATATTTCACTTAATGGCTTTATCGAGCTCCAGGTAGCCGCATCATATACGTCCATGTCCAAAGGCAAACCGTTGCGCAAACAATCGATCAGGCGCCAGTCCATCATGAAGTCCATCCCCCCATGTCCACCAACTTTTTTTGCCATTTCACCAATTTTCTTTACAATGGCCGGCTGATATCTTTCTTCAAGCACTTTCATTTCTTCCGGTGTTACCCAGTTTAAATGATTGGTGGCAATGCGTGCAGGAAGCGGGTATTTCTGGGCGATGGCTTTGGTACCGCTGATGGTGTGTAACCTTGAATAAGGGCGTGGTGAGGTTACATCGTGCTGGATCATAATGGTTTTACCCTTACTGGTCCGGATGGTGGTTACATTCATATTTCCCCGGAAACTTTTGCCAGCAAATTCTTTATAAAAATCATCCTTTGCAGCAAGTTCATTAGCCTTTGCGGCCATCATAAAATCATTACTGGATACTGATACCAGATAATCCATCTTATCGCCCCGGTTAATGTCCATTGCCTGTGCAACAGGCCCTAACCCATGTGTAGGATATAAGTTACCGCTTTTGTAATTGTCTTTTAAACGCCACATGCCCTGATACTGTGTTTTGGAGAAGTTTTCATCCAGCAGATCATGTAAATAAGCGCCTTCTGCATGAACAATCTCGCCAAAGAAACCCTGACGTGCCATATTTAAAGTAAGCAGTTCAAAGAAATCATAACAACAGTTTTCCAGCATCATGCAATGCTTTTTTGTCTTTTCAGAAGTTTCGACCAATTGCCAGCACTCTTCAAGCGTTTCGGCTGCAGGCACTTCCACAGCAGCATGCTTATCATGTTCCATGGAGAATACTGCCATGGGGGTATGTAAATTCCATGGTGTAGCGATGTAAACCAGGTCGATATCATTGCGTTCGCACATTTTTTTCCATTCGTTTTCCCCTCCGGTATAAAGATCTGGCCTATGTGGGGTATTTGCGATATTTCTTTTGGCAGCCTGAGCTTTTTCAGGTCGTAAATCGCATATGGCTTTGATTTCTACACCTTCTATTTTACTCATCCTTGTTACTGCTGAAGTTCCCCGGTTACCTACTCCTATAAAACCAACGCGAACGGTTTGTAATTTTGGGGCAGCATAGCCAGACATGTTGAATTTTTGGGTATAATTCCGGTTATGCATTTTTATACCAGTACCAGCACTTGCATTTCTGGTAGCGCATCCTGCAAGAAGCCCTGCCCCTGCAATGCTGGTCAGTTTTAAAAAATCTCTTCTATTGTTCATTTGTGTATTGGTTATGGTTGATATTTAGTATTTAACAAATCCAAATTAGTCATTTAATTTTTTTGGAGAAACCCATATATTTACACAAACGTTTGCGTAAATATGTATTCAGCTTAAGGCAACACTGCTTGGGG
Source organism: Pedobacter heparinus DSM 2366 (assembly GCF_000023825.1). Lineage (NCBI taxonomy): Bacteria > Pseudomonadati > Bacteroidota > Sphingobacteriia > Sphingobacteriales > Sphingobacteriaceae > Pedobacter > Pedobacter heparinus. The sequence goes on along the minus strand of NC_013061.1, from coordinate 1,522,116 downwards.
GAAATGCAGTGCGCCTTATTGGTATTTATTAAGGACAGTGCGGACCTGCTCCGGTGTAAGGACTTCCGATCCGATTGGTTTCACCGCATGGTGTCACCGCTCTGACGTCAAGATCATGCCATCCGCATAAGGGCTCTGTGTCTAAATAAGGCACATAAGTTGTTGTTAGATAGGCATCATCCTGGTACCATACATAGTATAGCGCATCAGGTACGGCATTCGTCGATACATTTATAATACCTGTTGTTATATGAGTAATGCCATCCAGATATTGGAATGTGGTAAGGGCATTGGAAAGGTCACAGGTATCTGTTTTTAATGTAGTTTTTGTGAATTGTGCAGCTGGTTTTACAACTGCTGATGTATCCTTTCCTTTATAGGCGTTAAAAATTACGAATGCCATCAACAAAGGAATGGCTAAAAATACTCTTTTGTAGCCGGATGATTTAAATTTATTAAAAATATTCATGGTATAATGATTAGTGTTTTGCCTACTCTGTTATTGATTTTCGGCTTCCTCATTTGTTGTCCCCCAATTTATATTGCTGTTAATGATATATAAATAACTGGGGTCTGTTGGCAGCTGCAGCATTTTCTTTACTATAGAAATTACATTGCTTGTCCTGGTTTGCGGTCATATTCAATTGCAGGGAAACGATTTTGTCTCCGGCTGCCTGCTCCTGTACATAGCCTGTTACATCAAATTCATGGTATTTGTTCAGGCTGTTGACCCAGGTTGATGCGAGCTTGACGTTGACTACAGCAGGGGCATTGTTCCAGGTAAGCCCGGTTTCGGTCCATGCATCGCCATTGCCGTAACAATTAATGGTGCAGGTTCCTGTACCTGTTACATTGGAATTGCCAAATACCCGGAGTTTTGCACTTTTAATGGGTTGGGTAATGCTGTTTAAGTCAAATTTAAGATAGGTTTTATAAGAGCTGTTTACTGCGGGGCTGGCGCGCTGTACGATCAATGAGGCGGTGCCATAGTTTACATTCCCATTAACGCCGTCTCTTACATGTGCATCTGCAACAGCATTGAGTGCAACGGGATAAGCATAGGGAAAGGTAAACATGGTATGGGTAAACTGTTCATTTGCCGCTGTAAGATACTGGTTTAGATATGGGGAATAGGACTTGGTTTCTACTACATTGAGATCTGGCCTGAATTTGAGTATACGGAGAAATCCTTCTCCCCCATTCGGCTCTCCCTGGTAATCTGCCAGGTATAAGCGTGTAACATTGCCATTGGTTGTTGCCGTATTGGATACCCTTGCGCTGATATGGCCACCATACATCATGAACAGGTTTGGGCGGTATTTGATTTTACTATACAACAATGAAGCCTGGGAACTAAATGCACCTGATCCGTTGATGACATAATGCGTTACAACAATTGCTTTCCGTGACGAGTGGGCAGCCAATATTTCGTCGACCCAGTTGTTCAGCGATAATCCATGTGCTTCTGTAGCATCGTATTCTACATGGATTACGATGAAGTCAATACCTCCAGCTGTAAATAAATCATAATGGCTATCGTTGTTGTTGCTGCTTGGGCCTAAATAATTGCCGCCATAATGGGCACGGTTATGGAACTCTGTTCTTCCAAACCTTGCATTGTATTCTGCAGTGGAATTGCCTCCGGGAGTCCCGTTTGGATATTGATCATGATTACCCACACTTAAACCATATGGGATTCCGGCAGCCGATAACCTCGCGTATTGGTTTTTTGCTTCATTCCATTCCGAAACATTATTCCCATTGTCTACAATATCTCCAAGCCCGCCCACATAAACGATGTTCTGACTGGTTTTATTGGCAATGATCCAATCGATTTGTTTGACAAACATGGAGTAAGTGCCTCCATGACTATCTTCATCCATATAATACTGGGTATCTGGTATAAAAATAACCGTAAAATCAGTTGCTGCAGCTGCCTGGAGTGATGTCGGCGTTTGTGTGACAGACTGTTTACGGCTGTTGGCGGATTCAGCTGACTGGGTGTTGCCAGCCTTTTTACATTGTGAAAAGCACAATGCAATTGTTAAAAACAGGAATACTTTTTTCATTTCTAAATAGATTATGTTAATGATGATGATATTTTCCCTAATTTCTCCGGCACTGTATCTAAAAGGATTGTAAAATAGAGGCGTCTGTCAAACCATAAACAGACGCACTCTGAAAAGGGCACACCATTACTGCTGAAGCGGCATTTGTATCCCTCAGCACCAATGATTGGGTACTTCATACCTATAATGGCGGCCTGTATTGTATTTTATTATTCAGTAATGGTCAGCTCGATTGACCTTACCACTTCTTTTCTGTCTTTTGTATTCTCATTCGCAGCTACAAAATAAACCTTGTATTTGCCAGCGTTGGCAAAAGTGTAGGTATAGTTCTTTTTTTCTACAGCACTGGTACCCCCCTGTATAGGGATAGCAAGATCGGGACCATAGTCTATCTTATTGGTATTTGTAAACCCTTGTGTGATCAGCCAGTTTTGTGTTGGTATCTCTGCAGCTGCGGGATTAAGCGTCAGATCTGCATGCTGCAAGGTTAGCGCAGTAGTTGTAGCAGTAGTCCTGGAAATGATCTCGGGATTTTTCTGTACAACACGAAAAGCAGTAGTGGTCATATTGCCCAGTACTTGTGTACCAGCAGATCCCGTAGCGGTAAGACTAAAGGCCTGGAAAGTCCATATTTTCCAGACACCATAAATGCTTTGCTGACGGATGTTGTACTTAAAAGCAATAAAAAATGGTTTTCCTGCTACCCTAAGATCGGTAAGTGCTATTCCTGCGGCTGGTGTGGCCGCACTGGATGTAGCATTCGTATTCGCTTCCAGCTTGCTCAACCTGCTGGTTACATCAGTCCAGGTAGCATTTTCAACACTGGTAATATTTGAATAATCACCATTAAAATCGGTAGAAACCAAAAGGGAAAACATTCCTGTTTGAAGATTGCTTGTTGCACTATTTGTTACTGCACTGTTAAAAGAAAGGTTAAGACTGCTTATGTCCATTACCCTCCCATCTTTATAAGCATAATCTCTGCCAGTTTCACCGGTATATACAGAAATCAACTGAGGATTTCCATTAAAAGTAAACTCAACAGGAGTACCTTTTTTAAATGTAGATGAGGTTGTGCTGACCTCAAAATCAGGCAGGCCCACCTCATCAAATTTTGAACAACCTGATAGTATAAATAATACTAAGAATAGTTTTTGATATATAAATTTCATATGCTTCATCTTATGTCAATGATTACCAGCCAGGGTTTTGGACTAAGGCTTGATTTAATGTAATTTCGCGGGTAGGGATAGGATATAACAGATTCCTCTCTTCTACATTTGAATAGGTTAGGGTATACCATGATGCGGTAAGCGGCTGCACGGCATTGTCTGATTGCATCATGGCTAATGTCTGTTTCATTTCTGCCATGTACATTCCCCAGCGGATCAGATCGGGTTTCCTAAGCGCTTCATAGGCAAGTTCCCTCATCCGTTCATCACGGATTACTTCCATAAAACTTTCTTTAGACGCGGTTTGGGTATTCGTAAGATTGGCATCCTCTGTTTTGTATATTGTTGCAACCGCTGCAGCCCCATTTCCGCCCCCTCCGCTAAATGTTATAGTAGGTACAGAGGCATATTTACCCCGGCCTGCGCCCATGCCGTATGTGGCATCGGGGTTTAATACTATAGCAGTTACCACACCACCTGATATTATTGCCGTGGCCGTAGCACCACCCGTACCCGAAATCGTAACCGAAGGTGCGGTAGTATAACCAGTTCCGCCACTGGTGACCGCAATATTCTTGATCCCCTGCGACCAAGCCCTTCTCCTTACTTTATTAACAGCTTCAATTGCATCAGTGGTAACCACTCCTTTAGATTGGCTTTCTGCCTCTGCATACATTAATAATACGTCAGAAAAACGGAGGATAGGGAAATTCTGGGGCGTATTGTAATTTATTTTTGGCAGTACCTTTTCATATTCCCTTCTGAATTTTGCTGCATATCTGGTATAAATATTCGTATTTGGTGGGTTATCTAAAAGCGCCTGGCTAAAAAACACCTTGGCACCGGTAGTAGCATTATAGTTAAAAGCAGAAATGTTCCAGTCCCTGCGGTCATCACCGGGTTCGTATTTACGATACATTTTTGCCGTAACCTGATGCATACCATATGCACCTCCTATTGTAGTATTTGTGGTCGCGATTCCGATCAGACTGCCAACAGCACCAAAAGTGTTGTTACTGTTTGAGTTGTTCCCGTAAAATTCGGCTTCCAATATACTTTCACTTACATCATAAGTGTCATTGGCATAGCGGATAAAAATATTTTTATAATCCGGGTTCAGCACATGTGCAGCTTCTGGATCATCTATTACCTTTTTTGCCCATTTACTGGCTTCAGCATATCTCGACTGGTCATTTAACGGATAGCCAGCCATATAAAGGTTTACACGTGCCAGCATACCACGTACAGCAGATTTACTGATCTTGCCGCCAAAGCCCAATGTGCGTATAGGCTGTACCAGGTTTTCAGATTCTTCCATATCTTTAACAATCTGGGCATACACTTCTGCAACAGATGCACGCGGTTTCCCGGCACTTTCCGGAGAGGTTGTAGGCGATATCACAAGCGGTACACCACCAAAATTCTGCACCAGCATAAAATAATAATAACCCCTTAAAAATAAGGCCTGTCCGCGGATGATCTGTCTTTTACCCTCATCCATTGTGGGTTTATGCAGGTTGGCAAGTAGCGCATTGGCACGATCTATACCGGTATACATACTCTTCCAGATGCCTTCCAGTTCTGTGTCACCGGCGGCATGTGAGTTGGTACGCAAGCCTATTTCCTGCCGCGCGTAAAACGCTTCATCTGCGCACATATTCATCCTGCCCATATATACGCTGCCATATACGGGCCTTGAATATAGTGGAACGTATACACCATTTAAAGCCAGATTGAGATGTTCTTCTGTTTGATAATAGTTTTCAGGAGAAATAAAGTCCTTAGGGTCTGTTTCCAGGAATTTTTTGCATGAGCTTGCACTTAAACAAGCTATGATCATTAATAAATAAGTGATCTGTTTCATGAGAATATTTTTAAATACGGTTTAAAAGGTTGCGTTCAATCCAAAAACTATAGTCTGTGCCTGCGGATACGCTGAATAGTCGAAACCACGTGTTAAGGCCGAACTCTTAACAGATACTTCAGGGTCCAGGCCGGAATAACTGGTCCAGGTAAGCAGGTTTTGTGCCGATGCATGAACTGAAAGGTTTTTCAGGTAAAGTTTATTAATGAACCTTGAAGGGATCTGATAGGCAAGTGATACCGTTTTTAACCGTAGATAAGAACCGTCTTCAATTACCCTTGAAGAGCCCATTGCCGCGGGGCCCTGGCCACCTACTCTGAAATTCTTATTGGTGGGGTTCGTAGGCGACCACCTGTCTACCCATGACGCAAACTGGTTCATGTGGTAATAATAATTTGAGTTACCTTCAAATACCAGCCTATTGCCATTAAAAATATCATTTCCGGACGACCATTGAAAAAACAGGTTCAGCGTTAAACCATTATAAGAAAAATTATTGGAAAAACCACCGGTATGTACAGGTTCGGCCCTGCCAATTACGGTCTGGTCAAAACCGTTAACAATCCCGTCACCATTCAGGTCTCTGTATTTGATATCACCAGGCTGTATAGAGGCGCGGGCGTTTCCATTTGTAGGTACATTAAGCTTCAGCGAATAAAGGCCAGGTACAGGATTATTAAAATCTTCATACTGATAAACACCATCAAAAACATAACCGTGAAAAACAGATATCGGCTGCCCCACTTTTGCTACCCACAAACTGGGAGCCGGTGAAAAACCACCTGAAACGTCAGAGAATAAAGTACTTGACTCTGTCAGTTCAAGAATTTTGCTTCTGTTGAAGCTGATGTTAAAATTACTTTCCCATCTGAATGAAGGTGTAGAAATGTTTACCGTATTGAGGGAAAGTTCCAAACCCTCATTTTTAATTTTACCAATATTTTTGGTGGTGTTCGAATATCCCGAAATGAATGGGATCTGGGCATTAAGCAACAAGTTGTCGGTTGTCTTCCGGTATATTTCTGCAGTCAGTTCAATCCTGTTTCTGAAAAGGCCCAGGTCATATCCTATGTTGGTGGTAATACTGGTTTCCCATTCAAGATCAGTATTACCCAATTCTGACAGCCAGGCAGAGGTTTGCTGTGGAGTATCATTAAAGGAAACACCATTTACGATCTTGTCAAAACTGATGCGGTTGTAAGTTTCATAGTTACCAATCCTGTTGTTACCAGATAAACCATGGCTTAACCTAAGTTTAGAATTGGATATTAAAGGAACAGACTTCATGAAACTTTCACTTGTCATGTTCCAGGCAAAAGCAGCAGATGGAAAATATCCCCATTGTTTGCCTGGCCTGAATTTTGAAGAACCATCAGCACGGACAACAAGACTGAGCATATATTTTGACTTGTAGTTATAGTCCACTCTGCTAAAAAAAGACATCAGTTTATTATCTCCACCGCTAGCTGCAATTGCTAAAGGTGTCCCTTCATCCAATCCCAGCATTCCAAGCTGTTCGTTTGGAACAAACTGTGAGGTAGCCCCATAAGTATTTGTACCAACCCCTTCAAGCGAAAAGCCTCCTAATGCGGTAAGTTTATGGTCTTCCTTAAAAGTTTTTTGATAGGTCAGCGTATTTTCTGCTGTCCAGGTATTGTTCTCAGCAAAACTGAAATTTCCATTTATCCCACGGGTATTGACCGGGTTTAGGGGGGAGCCTTGCGGAGTTAGTGAATTATAGAAAGCTTCACCTCTGACCACGCGTTTTCTATAACCTATTCTTGAATTGAAAGCCAATTCTTTGATAAAATTATAAGTAAGATAAGCATTGCCAACAATTTCGCTGTTAATGGTTTTACGGTGTGTATTTTGGGCAGTGATAACCGGGTTTATACGTACATTATTGCTGCTAACCGCCACATCAGGGTCGATCAGTTCTTCTTCCAGATTGGCATTTTCATCTGCCGAAACCGGCCTGTAGCCATATACATTGGCAAATATATAATTGGAGAGATTCGAGCTCCCGGTATTGGAAGCTGCAGCCAAACCGAAAGAGGTGGCATTACTGTAGTTGGCATTAAAACCAACCTTCAACTTCTTACTTACATCCTGGTCTAACGAAACCCGGGCAAGCGCACGGGTATATCCTGAATTGATCATTAAACCTTCCTGGTCGTTTAACACACCTGATACAGAATACCTGCTTTGTTCACCGCCTCCTCTGACGGCAAAATTATGGGTCTGCATGGTTCCACGGCGAAATATCAGGTCCTGCCAGTTCACACCCGCCACATCCCGGTACGATTCTAAAGTTTTACCGTTGGGAAAATAAACCTGGTTTACCAGATTGGTGTTGATCATCTCTGATTGCGTTTTAACAAATTCATAAGGGCTCATCATTTCCATTTGTTTTCTCAACTCCTGCACGCCCAGGGAACTGTTTAGTGTAATTACAGGTTTTCCTGCTTTTCCTTTTTTGGTTTGTATTACGACTACCCCATTGGCCCCGCGCGCGCCATAAATTGCTGTGCCTGAGGCATCCTTTAGTACGGTGATCGATTCAATATCGTCGGGGTTCAAAGAATTACTTTGAAAACTCTCCATCGCAAAACCATCTATTACATATAATGGGGCAGTACTTTGGGTTAGCGAACCAGAGCCTCGTATTACGATGTCTTGTGCACTGCCTGGTTGTCCATCACTTGTAGACACCTGCACACCCGCCACCCGGCCTGCAAGCGCTTCGGTAAAAGTGAAAACCGGAGCTTTTACCAGGTCGTCCATTTTTACCTGGCCTACCGATCCTGTAAGGTCTTTTTTGGTGGTTGTACCGTAACCGATCACTACTACTTCATTCAGGCCTTTATCCTCATTTACGAGGCTCACATTATAAGTTCCTGCTCCTGAAAAATTGATTTCCTGTTTAATGTATCCAATAAAGGAAACAACCAGCGTACCTGTATTTTGCTGAGCATTTAGGGTATAAGTCCCATCCTGGGCAGTTACAGTTCCGTTAGTGGTCCCTTTAATCAACACGTTAACGCCAGGGATAGGCATTCCTTTATCATCAGTGACTTTACCACGTATGACAACTGCTGATACCTGTGCTGTTTCTGCATCTTTAGAGACAGATTCTTTTTTGATGATCAGCACGTTTGTAGCGATTTTTTCATAGGTAAGCCCGGTGTTGGCCAGCAGTTCCTGAAGTACATCTGACAGTTTCTGGTTGTTCTTCTGATAGGTAACAAGATCAGATCCTGAAAGGTCTTCACTTTTATAAGTGAAACGGATTTTGCTGCGTTGTTCTATTTGTTTCAACGTTTCTTTCAGGCTTGCACTCTTTAGTTCTAAAGAGACGACAATCTTGTTCAGATCCTGCCCTACTAAAGTGTTTGCCTGAAGTACTCCGCTAAGCGTTAAAAAGCATATCAGATAAAAAAGTTTCATAATAGCAAACTTGTATGTAAAGATTAATTGCATAGTTTTGAATGGTTTTTAATAATTCTCGAATGGGTTATTAATTAATCGTAATACCGTTCTCCGGCTGGTACCCGGGAACGGTTTATTTATTTTAGCTGGTTCCTTTCATCAATTCATCTTTTAGTTAACATTCTGTTAGTTGTCTGGTTACTTTATAAGGTATTGGTTGTTTTTAATTTCCAGTTTTGAATCTGTTAGCTCACAAAGGATTTCAAGCGCTTTTTTTGCACCAATGTCACGGTTAAAGGAGGTAGTTACAGATAGCTTTTCCAGTTGTCCCTTCATCAGGATGATCTCTGTGTTGTATACCCGTTCCATATCGCTGATGATGTCACCAAAGTTTTCATCCTCGTAAGTTAAATATCCATACTGCCATGATCCTGCATTGTTATTTTCAATTACCTTGTCTGCAGATTGCTGCAGGTCTTTTTTATTGATCTTTATTTCCTGCCCTTTAATTAAAGTAGAAACCACTTTATCCTGTTTCAATACCTGGACTTTACCCCTTTTAACAGATACAGTAATATGCTGCTGACCGTCGTATGCCTTAATATTAAAAGCAGTACCAAGCACTACTGTAGTTACCTCTCCGGTATGGATAACGAAAGGAATCTTATCGGCATGTTTCACATCAAAATAAGCTTCACCATTGAGGTATACCTCACGTTTTTTTCCGTTAAATTGCTCAGGATAATTAATTGTACTGGAGGCATTGAGCCACACCTGGGTACTATCACTCAGCAATAAAAACTTATGTTCGGCCCTTTCCGTAAACTTTTGCACTACGGCAATTTCAACAACATCAGTATTAAACTTCTGTAACATTACTGCACCAAAAACAATTACAAATAAGCAGGCTGCAGCAGGCCATACATGAAAGCTTCTTTTTTTTGCCCTTGTTTGCAGCGTTTCAACCTCCGGTTCGTATAACCAGTCTGGCTCTCTGAGTACAAGTTTACCGGCTTCATTTATATAGGTAAGCGATGGGTTGTTTTTTTTGATTTCATTGTATACACGCTTAATCAGGTCATTAAGCTCTTTATCATTCTTTGCTGCATTGATGACCATAAAAAAATCTTCCAGTTCTTTTCTAGTCGATTTATTTGTGTAATACTGCATGAAAAGGTATGTTATGCGGTCTTTCATCTCAAGCTTTTATATATAGTAGCTTCAGCTCAGGGCAATTTCCTATTGTAGGCCAGCTGATTGCTTAAAAAGAAAGGTAAACAACTGAAAATCAGTCGGAAATATTTACATATTCCAGAAGGTCGTGAGCACAACCACTATGGCTTTAAAGGTAAGGTCAAAAAATTTGCGGATGGCTTCACTGGCGGAAGACAAATGGTTTTTTACGGTGTGCTGTGATATTTTCATCTCATGGGCAATATCTTTATACGTTTTGCCCTCAGTATTTTTTAACAGGTACACTTGTTTTCTTTTAGCAGGAAGCTGCGCTATGGCCAAAATCAGGATGGAATCAAATTCACGAGCCTCTATTCTTGCATCACCATCTTCCTCCAGGTCTTTTAAAGCGATCCAGATCTTTTCTTTTAAGCGGTCATCGGCCGAAACTTTACGTAAATACTTAATTACCTTAAATCTTGTAATCCGGAAAAGATAAGCTTCAATATTGTTGATCTCGTGTAGTTTTTCCCGCATTGTCCATAAAGTCAGGAAAACTTCCTGAATGATATCCTTTGCCACGAAATCATCTTTTGACAAACGCAATGCCAGCGTATAAAGTGGGTGTTCGTAAGTCCGGAACAGTTCACTAAAAAGCATTTCCTGTGCCTTGGTCTTGGCAAGTCCACCTTTCAGTTCTGTTTTTTCCGGCATATTCATTAAGTTTTATTATGGGTTTTTCTGCTTATTTTTTATAATTTCTGCGCTATCGACCATAAATGAAACAGTATTTAAGTGTACGTACACGAATTACAACCAAGGTATGAAATATTTTGAAACAAAAGAAAATATAAATTAAATAATCCAGGGGATAAAGTAACCTTCCTGTTTTAGTGTAACCTGCCAACATAATGAACAGAAATTGCATTAGCCCCATCCTATGGCCTGGAATGGTATAACTCTGATGTGCAAAGATGTAGCTTTGTGTTATTATTAAACTTTAGTGCTAAATTTGAACTGACTTTTTTCAAATATAAACCGGACTACCAAGCTAAACTCTTGGGCGTCATTAAAAGGCGAAACCTTGCTAATGGACAGACAACATGGACAATGATTTGCATTATGAAATCATAAAACCCCACAAACCGCTTTCGGATTTTGTAGATAGTTTTTGGTTTTTGCACAATCAATCTGACAGCAATAAAGAAACTACAGGATTGCCCGATGGACGCGTTGATTTATTCCTTTTTCAATCGCCCACAGAACCTTTCCGTATCGCACTTCTTGGCTTGGGGACAGCACAACACGAATCAGCTGTTATACCTGCCAATGGATTGATGTTTTCCATTAGTTTTAAATTACTTGCGATAGAATATATTTTTCATGACACCATTTCAGACATCGTAAATAATGGGAAATTATTACCCGAAGGTTTTTGGGGCTTTACAAAAGATGACTTACAGGATTTTGACCTTTTTGTAGAAAAAGCTACGAAAAAAATCCAATCGCTTTTGCCGAAAGATATTGATAAACGCAAACTCAAATTGTTTGAACTCATTTACGTAGGAAAAGGTGCTGTTACAGTAAAAGAACTTTCCGAAAAAGTATTTTGGAGCAGCCGCCAAATCAACCGTTATTTCAATCAGCAATTCGGTATTTCCCTGAAAACATATTGCAACATTTTAAGGTTTAGGGCGTCGCTGGAACACATTGCACAAGGAAAACTTTTTCCTGAAGAGAATTTTACTGACCAAAATCACTTCATCAAAGAAATAAAGAAATTTTCGGGCGTAGTACCGAAAGAATTATTTAAAAATAAAAACGACCGATTTATACTATTATCAACGCTACCCAGGAAATAGTTTTGCAGTATAAAACAAATTCTAAGATAATGTTACTGGAAAATAAAAAGGTTGCAATTGTTGGCGGAGGAATGGCTGGATTAACTTTAGCTCGGCTATTACAAATGAAAAACACTGACGTAAAAGTTTACGAAAGAGATATGAATCGTGATGTCCGGGTTCAGGGTTCTACCTTAGATTTACACGAAGGTTCGGGCTTGGAAGCGATGAAACGAGCAGGTTTAATTGATGAATTTTACGCATATCATCGCCCAATTGCAAGCAAGATGCGTATTGTGGATCAAGCCCTCCAAATAAAATTTGATGATCATAACAGTGGAAAAACAATTTCAGAGGATCGTCCTGAAATTGATCGCGCGCCTTTGCGTGATATTTTATTGAATGCATTAAAACCAGATACAGTCGTGTGGGACAGTCATTTCCAATCTATGGAAAAACAAAGCAAGGGCTGGCTGCTGCATTTCAAAAACGGAACAGGTATATATGCCGATCTGGTAATTGCAGCCGACGGAGCAAAATCAAAAGTTCGTCCGTTTTTAAGCGCTGAAAAGCCGGTCTATTCAGGTATTACATTGATTGAAGGAAATATTTATGATGCAGAAAAAAATGCACCAAAACTTTTTGAATTTACAAAAGGTGGAAAAGTTATGGCTTTTGGTAATGAGCAATTTATAGGATATGGCACAAAAGGCGACGGCTCGATTATGTTTGTAGCAAGCTTCAAAGCACCTGAAAATTCGGTTACACAAAGTGGCATTGACTTTAAAAATAAAGCGCAAGTCTTTGCATGGTTTAAGGAAACATATGCAAGTTGGAGTGAGGAATGGCATGAATTTTTCACTAACGATGATGTACATTTTATTCCGCGTCCGCAATACTATTTTCCACTCAACCAAACCTGGGAAACGCAGGATAACCTTACCATGATTGGCGATGCGGCTCATTGTATGCCGCCATTTGCCGGCGAGGGTGCAAACGTAGCTATGCAAGACGCATTTGAATTGGCAGAATGTTTAGCCGGCACCAAATTCAGAAATATGAAAACTGCAATCTCACATTTTGAAAAACAAATGATTAAAAGAGGTGCGGAAGCCACACAGGATACATTAGAAAACAGCGAAATAATGCACTCAAAAACCGCATTGGAACAAATGCTGGCATTTTTCAGTCATTAAAAGACACAGCTACAAGCTAACAATTTTAGTTTTAACAATTATTTTATGCCAAAAAATTTAGCATTTATGATTTTAACTTATAAATTTGTGAGATAGATTTTAATTTTTTAAAACATGTACAGGAGCATTGAAGATTTCACAAAAGATTGGGAATTGGAAACCCAGGGAACCCTAAAAGTACTTTCCGCGATTACAGAGCGTACCCGTAAAGAAAAGATCCACCCTGACGTTCGCTCGCTTGCGCGGCTTGGCTGGCATTTAACACAAACCATTACCGAAATGGGACATAAAGCAGGACTATTTACAGAGGATGAACTGGAATATATTTTGCCACCATCTGATTATACAGAACTGTTAAGCCTGTATCATCAATATTGTAGAATATTAGCAAATGCTGTTCGGTTGAAATGGACCGACTCTGGCTTAACGGATCAGGTAGAGATGTACAATGAACAATGGGAAAAAGGAAAAATATTGCGTGTACTGATTGCACATCAAACACACCACAGGGGGCAAATGACTGTGATCATGCGCGTCTTGGGATTATTGGTACCTGGACTTTATGGTCCTTCAAAAGAAGAATGGGAAGAATTTGGAATGATGGTACCTGAGTAATTCTTTTTTACCTCGTATGGAACTAAAATCTCTATTATAGCAAAAAAGCGGCTTTAGGCCGCTTTTTTTGTGTTCCCGAAGGGATTCGAACCCCCATCTTTAGAACCGGAATCTAAAATTCTATCCATTGAACTACGGAAACCGGAGCGCAAATATAGGGATTCATTTAATTAAAATCCACATCAAATTATTTTACTGTAAAAGGAACAACAACATCACCCCAGATTAAGGATATTTTACCATTCTTATCAATGGTAAAAGTCATCTTTTCTGTGAAGGAAGTAGCCTTTAGAGGTTTAACAACTACACGTAAAGCATCGTCAGTTTCAGCATATTCTGTTCCCGATTTTTGCCATTTTTTGTTAAAGATCAATGTCCACTCCTTTTCACCGGGAATAGAATGCAGCGCATATTTGCCTGCAGCCAGCACTTTACCATCAATCTTTACGTCTTTGCTCACTTCAAATATGGTTGCCTCGTTGGCACCGGTACGCCAGACTTTACCATAAGGGGCAATTTCTTTACCTATTGTACGCCCTTTTACCGAAGGTTGGCTGTAATCAATGCTCACAACTATTCCGGAACCTAGTGTGCCCTTTACACTAGCTGGTGGACTTGGCCTTTTACTTTTGTCCTGTTGCGCCGAAACAGTGAAGGTAGTAAACAACAGGGCTACCCATGTTAATGCGATTATTTTCTTCATATATATTCTTTTTTATTCCTAAAATGCTAAAAAATACTTTATAAATCAAATCTGCAATAATTTATAGAAACATATTTTGATCTCATTATATAATTCTTTAAATTCAATAGCTATACCATCAGCTGATGTTAATACCTACCGTTTATGTTCCATCAGAATATATTAATTGTTAGAGAAAGTGTCTCTGACAATGATAAAAACCTCATCAACCTGCTCCTAAATATAGGATATGAGCAAAGCCAGATTGTTTCAGTTCCGGCACAAAAAATTCCTTTCGTTGACTGCGAAGTGATATTCTTACTTACGGAAGCCATGGAGCAAACGGCCGTATTCATCCCACAAATAAATACAGATTTCCCTGATGTCCCCCTGATTTTAATTATTGGTACAACTACTGCAGAACAGCCATTCCCTGTTGGTACAGACGATTGGTTGCTCGAATCCTGGCTGCAACCTTTACTCTTAAAAAAAACCATACAACTGGCTATTGAAAGAAAGCAAAACACCTGCAACTACCTGAGTATTTTCAGAGAAAATCCAAGTCCGATGTACATTTATGAAAAGGGCACCTTTCAATTTCTGGAAGCAAATACTGCAGCCTTGCGTCAATATGGATACACCAGAGAGGAGTTTCTCGAACTAACTGCAAAAGACATCAGGCCAGTCGACGAACTGGAAGCTTTTTATAAGATCAATGAAGAACTGCCTGCAGCTTATTCAAATGCGGGTATCTGGCAGCATATACGAAAAAACGGAGAAATTTTTTATGTACATATATTCACCCACCAGATCCGGTTTGCCGGTAAAATCTGTAAACTGGTGACGGCCATAGATATTGATGTCACAGTAAAGGCTGAAAATGCACTTAAGAAAAAAGCAAAAGAAATAGAAAATATCTTGGAAAGCATAACAGATGGTTTTTTTACCGTAAACAGAAACTGGGAATTAACCTATATTAATAAAGCATTCGAAAAGATCATTCAAACAAGCAGGATAGGAATAATTGGAAAAAATCTTTGGGAATATTTTCCAGAGGCCAGAGACCTGGCCTATTTTCAATTGTATCAAAAAGCTTTATCAGAAAATGTTTCAGTTCACTTTGAAGAATTTTATCCACCATTAAATATATGGCTCTCGGTTAATGCTTACCCTACAGATTCAGGCTTAGCAGTTTATTTTACCGACAATACAGCCCAGCAGAATTATCAGCATAAAATAGAGGTCCAGAACAAGAAGTTTAAAGAAATAGCATGGGTACAGGCACATCAGATCCGTGGCCCGGTATCTAATTTACTGGGGCTGGTAGATCTTTTTAATATTGAGCCCGACGATCCGGATAACCTGGAGCTCCTGGCCAGGGTTAAGCATACAGCCATACAAATGGATGAATCTATTAAGGAAATTGTTCATCTGACCAGGAAAATTGAATCATAGGATGTATAAACTAAGCTTAAAATGTTTTACTTTTAGAAATCTTTACCATTTCAATATTTTCGGATAAACCCGACATAACTATGATGAAACAAATAATTACCCTATCTATCATTCTTTTTCTGTTTAAAAACTCTGGCGCACAGGATTTGCAAGCTGCTTACCCCCCTCTTACAGTTAAAGGCACTAGTATTTACCTTCCTGGTAAGCAACTGGATTTGAATACAGATGGCTTTCCTGCAATGATCCAGACTTCATTTAAACTCGTCACAGAGCCTATTCATTTTCATATACCCCGCTTAACTAACCACAAAGACATTAAATTTAAAAGCACACCGCTCGAGATCTCTAAAGGCAGGCCAGACAAAGCAAGCTGGATCGTAAAAAACACATCCGACAGCCTTGACATGGAAGTAAGTGGCAGCCTTAACTTACATGGAAAAATGATTTATGTAGTCAAAATCACTGCATTAAATAATATAGACCTGGAAAACATCAGGCTACACATTCCCTTTACACCCGAAGCAGCAAAATATATAAGAGGACTTAACCAAAAGGGTGATGAACGTGATCCGGTAATTGACTGGAAATGGGATGCTGCCGGCAAAGATCAGGCTAAAGTATGGGTTGGCAATATAACTGGTGGCCTGTTGTATACTCTGGAAGACAATCAACATAAAACTGCCCCCATCTCCTGGTCAAATGGAGATAAAGGAGGCATCCATATCGAACAAAAAGGCAAAGCCATTCTGGCTGATAACTACAGTGGTGAGCATCGGATGAAAAAGGGAGATGTACTTTATTATAACTTCAGCATGTCCATTACGGCCAGTCAAAAAACAAAATAGCAAACAGTTTAATATCCGCTGTTGTTATTTACGAAACTAACTTATGAAATTTAATCCAATTGCTTTTATTGTTAACCTAGCCGTGCCACTTATTATTGGGGCAATAGGAGCATTTTTTACGGCAAGTTCTGTAAAAACCTGGTATGTAACCCTTACAAAGCCTTCGTTTAACCCTCCAAATGAGATTTTTGCTCCGGTGTGGAGCAGCCTGTATGTATTGATAGGTATTTCGGCCTACCTGGTATGGCAAAAAAGACATACCATAACCCGCTTCCCACGTACCATTGCCATTTACCTCATACAACTGGTTTTAAACCTGATGTGGTCGTTCATCTTCTTTTATGCCCATCAGCTTGGCGTAGCATTGTTCGAAATTATAGCATTGCTTATTGTAATAATCATCAATGCCCTTGTATTTTATAAAATTGATAAACTGGCGGGCCTGCTTTTTATCCCTTATATTTTATGGGTTGCTTTTGCAACTGTACTTACTTATAATATCTTCATTCTGAACTAATTTCCCTATTTTTAGGGTGTGATGTTTTTAAAGAAACTACTTGTATTTACCCTTGCTGTTTTGACATTTCCCGTATATGCTCAAAAAGTAGGTTTGGTATTAAGTGGCGGCGGCGCAAAAGGAATAGCGCATATTGGCACCCTAAAAGCACTGGAAGAAAATAACATTCCGATAGATTACATCACCGGAACTTCTATGGGTGGCATAGTGGGGGCTATGTACGCTGCCGGCTATACCCCTGGCCAGATTGAAAAAATTGCTTTAAGTCCGGACTTTCAAGACTGGGTAAGTGGCCGCTTTAAAAGCGACTATACTTTTTTCTTTCAAAAGAAACCACTAAACCCCTCTATTGTTACGGCCAAGCTATCCCTGGATACCAGCTTAAGGATGACATTCAGGTCTAACCTGGTGAACGATATTCCACTGAATTTTGCGCTGCTTGAGCTTTTTTCGCAGGCTTCGGCGATATCTAAAGACAATTTCGACAACCTGTTTGTTCCATATCGTTGTATGGTTTCTGATGTTTTATCGCAAACCAGCATTACAGTAAAAAAAGGGAACCTGGCCGAGGCAGTCAGGGCAACCATGACTGTTCCACTAATCTACCGCCCCATAAAACTCGAGGGGAAATATGTTTTCGACGGAGGTTTATACAACAACTTTCCGGCTGATGTAATGAAAAAGGAATTTAACCCCGAAGTCATGATCGGTGCCAATGTTTCTTCCAAAACTTATAACGAATATCCTAAAAACCGGGATGAGCGACTGGTAAACAGGCTAATGGTATTTATGTTCCTTTCCAAATCTGACTCTACCCTGATTGGCGATAACGGCGTTTATATACAACCCGACCTTAAAGATTACAATGTGACTAATTTTAACCCTGTCCAGGCCCTGATCAAACAAGGTTATGATGCAACGATGGCCAATATGGATGAAATTAAAAAAAAGATAAAAAGACGGGTAAACATCAATGATCTGATGACCAGGCGCAACGATTTCAACAATAGAAAACCTGATCTGGTTTTCAGCAATGTAACAGTATCAGGCGTCAACGACCAGCAAAAGAAATACGTTGAACGGCTCTTTAAAAGAGACAACAAACCCACATTTAATATTAATGACATCAAACAAGGGTATTATAAGCTGGTAGCCGATGAGACATTTGAAACCATTTATCCCCGGATATCCTATAATCCGGTATCAGATAACTACAACCTCGAAATCATTGCCCAGCCCAGGAAAAGCCTGAAAATTGATTTCGGCGGAAATATTTCCAGCCGACCTATCAGCAATGTATTTTTAGGTTTACAGTACAATTATCTGGCACGAAAAGCCTATACTTTTGGCCTAAACCTCTATTCAGGTCGATTCTATGAATCTTTACAGATGAATGGCCGAATAGATTACCCTTCCGGCCTTCCCCTATTCCTGGCAGCAGATGTAACTTATAACCACTTTGATTATTACAAAACAAGCTCCATTTTTATAGAAAACCCACGCCCAACCTATATTGAGCAGTCGGATAGAAAAATAGAGTTAAAAATGGGCATGCCCCTAAACAGAAATGCCAAAATCACACTTAGCACGGCCTTCATTAACAATAACGACCGCTATAGCCCTAACAATACTTTTTCCATTGGCGATATACTGGAGAAAACAGTGTTAAACGGCGCTATGTCTACCCTTGCCTTCGAACAATATACCTTTAACCGTAAACAATATGCAAATAAAGGACGCAATTTCCTGCTCAGCTTTAATTATTTTGCCGGAAGAGAAAGTTATACACCAGGCAACATTAACGGCACCAGTTTACCCCTGCTGGCTAATACTAAAGTCAGTGTAAATAAACAGTTCCGGCAATGGATAAAAATTAAAATGAGCGAGGAAAACTATTTTTTGCACCTGAACAAATATACCATGGGTTACCTGGCAGAAGCAGTGTACTCCAATCAACCGTTATTCTCCAACTATTATTCAACCCTGTTGGCTGCCCCGGCATTTTATCCCTTACAGGACAGCAGGTCCGTATTTCTGGAAAATTTTAGGGCAACTACCTATCTCGCAGGAGGCATTAAAAATGTATACAGCTTAAAAAGAAGTCTGGATATTCGGATAGAAGGCTATGTATTCTTACCTTACCGGGAATTTGAAAAAGTAGGTTTTCAGGGTATTACGCATAAAACCGCCTTTACCAAATGGCATTATGCCGGAACAGCCGGACTGGTTTACCATACTCCCCTGGGCCCCATTGGCCTGAGTTATAATTTATACGATGACCCCATAAAAAGAAACGGTGTTTTGTTACATTTGGGGTACTTAATTTACAATAAACGATCTACAGAATGAAACGAACCTATTTATTGCTTCTGTTTTTGGCGTTCAGCAGTTTTGCCTTTGCACAAAAAGCAGCCATCAATAATTTCATAGTTAAAGAAAGCCTGCTTAAAAACAGTAAACTTGCTATTATAGCAGCTGATTCTCTGGACAATCCTATAGAAAAGATCAACGGACTCTATACCTTTACTGTAAGTGGTTTTACACAGCCTGTTACATTTAATGATGGTGTGGCTATTTTACCACTTCAGCTAGAACGTTCTGCATTTGTTTACATCAAACATCAGAACGAAAGCGGCACGCACAGTAAGTTACTATACGTTTATAAAAAAGATGGCTCACTTAACCCATATACCATCAATAGTATGTGGCTCATTATTTTCCCCGCACTTATTATATTTCTGGCTTTTGCCTTCAGAAAATTCATCATAGCTGCAGTCATCATACTTATAATCTTTATTTATTTCAACCACAGTAACGGTTTAAATCTTTCTACTTTTTTTGAAACCATTTTTGACGGATTAAAAGGAATGTTTTAAAAAGGCATTCCTATACCAAAATTATACTGTACAAAACGGTAATTATCCGGGCTGTTCATTGCATCATAAGCACTTCTAAAGGCCTTACCGCCACTTAAAAACTTGCTGATAACCCATTGCTCGGAACCGGAAAACTGGGGGTCCTTAAGCTTTAAGCCTACATCAAATCTAAAAACAAAATATTGCACATCGTACCTGAAACCAGTACCGGCACCCAGCGCAATCTGGCTGCCTAACCTTTTAAAATCAAATCTCGTTTCTGATGTTCCATTGGAAACATTCCAGATGTTTCCAGCATCTAAAAATACAGCACCCTTTAATTTAGCACCAAAAAACTTATTCAGTAGTTTATATCTGTATTCAATGTTTGTTTCAATATGCAGTTCGCCTGTCTGATCAAGACCATAATACAACCTACGTTCCTCTTCGGTCTTTAACGATTCTCCCCTATTGTAATTTCCCGGCCCCAAAGTTCTTGCCTGCCAGGCCCTTACCCCGCTTGATCCACCACCATAAAATAATTTCTCAAAAGGGATGTACTTAGAGTTTCCATAGGCATAACCGATCCCTGTATTTAACCTGACAACAAGCTGTCTGTCTCCACCCAGCCTTCTATACAAGCGAAAATCAATGTCAGGTCGTACATATTGATTAAACGGAACACCAAAAATAGTTGCATTGCCCGCAGTATCAACCTTTGTTTTTAATACCTTTGAAATGCCCTCCAATAGGTTACCGGCAAGATCAATATCTCCCCTAAAGTAAAGGAAATTGCTATTCGTCGATAGTTTTTCTGCATTAAGGGAATAAGCATACTTAATTCCAAACGTCACACTTTTCCTACTGAATAATTCAAGTGTATATAAATTGTTAATCAAATCCCCCACATTTGTCGTGGTCGAATCCAGCAACAAGTTTCCAAAACGATATTCAAAATTTAATGGTGTCACAACGTGGAATTTAGACCTTGTTTCCCTAAACTCGTAAGCAAAAGATGTAAGGATTACTTTACGTTGAAAAGCACTTTTTTGCAGTCCGTAAAGATAACTGGCAGAAAATATCGTATGTGGCATACCACCCCTTCCTGGCTTAGTTCTGGCAAAGGGAATCATTAAGCGTGGAACAGTTAACGTGGCACTTACAGAAAAGTCCCGCTGATAAATGTCTTTAAAAATAGAAGTACCTGCCCCTAGCCTGGACTGTAAGCCGCCTTTAATCTGAAACTCAAACTTTTCCGCTCCCCTGAACAAATTGTTATTGGTATAGGTATTACTCAGGGTGAATCCTACAGTACCCGCATTAAAGGGGATCTCACCCTCTATACGGTTGCTCATGATCTTTTGAGGGATCAGCTGAATCACAGGCTCTACATGATTTGAACTGTCTTTGGCTTTGTTGTAATCTATTTTAACATTCTTAAAAACATTCAGTTCATATAAACGGTCATAGGTTAAATTTTCATTTCTGATGTCGTAGATATCACCTTGATGCAGAAAATTGTATCGGTTAATTGGATTTCGCCTGAATTTCTTAGAAAGATCGGTATACCTTACCCCATTAAATAACCTTTTGTTCATCGGAATAGAATCCGGAAAACCATCGGCATTTGGCGCGACGATAATATTGGTTTCACCAATTGCATAGGGAAGATGTTTAGGTTTATCAATAGGATTGTCGATGATCAGTGTTACATTAGCCTTACTGTTGTTCAGGTTAGAATCTACAGAAAACTTCACATAAGGGCGCGCAAAATCAAAATAACCATTCTGTTTCATCACCTGATAGATCTGATCCCTTTCATAAGCCAGCGAATCATCGTCATAACGCAGCCCTTCTTTCAGATGGCTGAAAGAATTTTTCTTTGACAGGTACAACGCTTTGATATTTTCATCGGGAATTTCATATGAAACTTTATTTACTGCAAATGACGAACCTGTATTAGCCTTAAAAAACACTGCTGCCCGTTGATTTTTCACTTCAATATCAGATTTGACACGAGCATTAAAATAACCTTTACTCATCAGGTATTTTTCTATTTGGTTACGTGAAATCTCTACCAGTGCACTGTCTAAAATTGGTGGCGGGGTGCCCAAAGGTTTAATATTGGTTGTTTTATACTTACCGTCTTTGGTATTGAACATATTATATATCAACACATTGATACCCAGCCTTGATGCAGGCCTGATATCTTTCTGGATATAATTAAAAGCTTCTTCTTCAAACTGTTTCGGAATACTGTCTATTTCTACGTTTTTAACGATCGACTGGTAATCGGCAATGTACTTTGTTGATGAACAAGCTGTCACAAAAACAATAATAAATAGTAATATTGCAGGAAACAGAACATTATTTTTATAATCGTGGTATGCTTTCAAAATCTCAGATAAGTTTTATAAAATCGTTACATCAAAAAAAGTACCGCAAAGAAAACGGGATATTTATTATTGAAGGTATAAAATCTATTGAAGAATTTATTCACTCCAATTACCAGGTACACAGCATCTATTACCTTGCACAATACCAATCATTACTTCCAGCTTTGCCAGCAAATATAAAGTTATTTGAAGTAAACAACGCTGAACTTGATAAGATTAGTACACTGCAAACCCCACAGGGCATTCTAGCATTGGTAAACATTCCCGAACCACCTCTTTTTAAACCTGCTACACCTAAAAATCTTTTCTCTTTAGTACTGGATGGAGTACAGGATCCGGGCAATATGGGTACCATTATCCGTACAGCCGATTGGTTCGGCTTTAAAAACATCATCTGCTCCAACAATTGTGTGGAAGTATACAATCCAAAAACAGTACAGGCAACAATGGGCTCTTTAAGCAGGGTTAATATTTTTTATGAAGACCTGCCCGGAATTTTAACAAACGTCAAACTGCCTGTGTTTGGTGCAGTTTTAGATGGCAAAAGTATTTATAAGACGGACTGGGGCAACGAAGGACTGGTTATTTTGGGCAACGAAGGGCAAGGAATTACCCCCCCGGTGATGAAATTAATTACACACCCGGTAACCATTCCACGCATTGGAGGTGCTGAGTCCTTGAACGTTGCCATATCTGCCGCTATATTATGTGCAGATATTAGCAGAAATTTAAACAAATAAGTTGCATCCTAACTTATATTTACTATTTTTGCAGCCTGAATTTCAACAGGTCGAGTGGCCGAGTGGCTAGGCAGAGGTCTGCAAAACCTCCTACAGCGGTTCGAATCCGCTCTCGACCTCCAGATTTATTAATAAATAAAAAAGATTGACATGGCAGTTACCAGATTAAAAAGAAAAGACAGAAGAAATAAAACTTTCGCAAAATTAGATGTGAAATTCTTAAAATTAGCTACCAACATCGAATTAGGCAGCAGATCTAAACAATCTACAAAAGATCAGTTGGCTAAAAACAACGCTGTTATTGCTCAATTAACTGCAAAAGCATAAGTTTTTTTCAAACAAAATTAAAAGCCTTTCTGCAAAACAGAAAGGCTTTTACATATAACTTATTTGCCGGTATTACTTTACCAGCAACTCTTTACAGATTCGTTTAACGATTGCAGGACCTTCGTAAATAAAACCAGTATACAATTGTACCAAAGATGCGCCTGCCTCCAATTTATCTTTGGCATCCTGTGGGGAATGAATCCCACCTACACCTATAATCGGAAAAGCTTTATTTGATTTGTCCGACAGATATTTAATCACCTCGGTAGAACGTATTGTCAAAGGTTTACCACTTAAGCCGCCGGCTTCATTTGTTACTTTTTCAGCAGTATATAAACCGTTCCTGTCTATGGTAGTGTTGGTAGCAATAACTCCTGCAATCCCTGTATGCATTACAATCTCTACAATATCATCCAGCTGCTCATTGGTCAGATCAGGTGCAATTTTCAATAAGATCGGCCTGGAAATGCCATCCTTCTGATTTCGCTGCTGCAGGGTATTTAACAGGTTCATTAGTGGTTCCTTCTCCTGCAATGCTCTTAAACCAGGCGTATTGGGCGAACTTACATTCACTACAAAATAATCAACTACATCAAACAAACGGTCAAAACATTTGACATAATCACTAACAGCATCCTCGTTGGGGGTATTCTTATTTTTTCCAATGTTACCACCAACAACAATATCTTTATGTTTACCTCTCAGCAACCTTAACCTTTCAGCAAGTGTATCCACCCCTTTGTTGTTAAATCCCATCCTGTTGATCAGCGCACTATCTTCTTCCAGACGAAACATTCTTGGTTTATCGTTCCCCGGTTGAGGTAAAGGCGTTACCGTACCTACCTCTATAAAACCAAAGCCCAGGTCACTCAAAGCTTCAATATATTCCCCGTTTTTGTCGAAGCCCGCAGCCAGACCTACTGGATTTTTGAATTTAATGCCAAAAACCTCCCGTTCCAGTCCTTTAATGTTAACATCAAAGCTGCTACGCAAAATTGTCTTCCCCAGCGGAAAATGATCATGAAACCATTTTAATCTTTTCACAACAAAATAATGCACTTTTTCAGGATCGAACCGGAAAAATATAGGTTTAATGAGCTGATACATGCTGCAAAGATAAAAAAAATGGCACAAATTTGCGATTCAGGCAATCTAATTCCCTCATTTTTACCTGCAAAGTTGTATTTTTGCAGCCAAATGATTTCAATAAACGACTTAACATTCCTGCTGGGCTCCAGGGCATTATACGACGAAGCAGACTGGCACATTAAACCGGGAGAGAGAATTGGACTGATTGGTGCCAATGGAACAGGAAAATCTACACTATTAAAAATAATTGTTGGCGAATATGCACCTTCTTCGGGAACGATTTCTATGTCGAAAGACCTCAAGATCGGCTACCTCAACCAGGATCTGCTTTCTTATGATTCGCATCATAGCATTTTACATGTAGCAATGGAGGCTTTTGAACGCCAAAACCAGCTACATGATGAGATTGAAGCACTTTTAAAAAAAATTGAGACTGATTATTCTGAAGAAGTTTTAAATAAACTGAGCGACAAGCAACAGGAGTTTGAAGCACTTGATGGCTATAACATTGAATACCGTGCCAACGAAATCCTCGCAGGTCTTGGTTTTAGTACCCAGGATCAGCACAGACCCTTGAATACCTTTTCGGGGGGTTGGCGGATGCGCGTAATGCTGGCCAAGATCCTGCTGCAAACACCAGATATCCTGTTACTGGATGAACCTACCAACCACATGGATTTACCTTCCATTAAGTGGCTGGAAACTTATTTATTAAGCTTTGAAGGTGCCATAGTTATCGTTTCGCACGATAGATATTTCCTGGATAAAGTGGTCAATAAAATTGTAGAGTCACGCAAGGGTAAACTGACACCTTATGCAGGTAATTATACATTTTACCTTGAAGAGAAAGCTTTAAGGGGCGAGATCCAGAAAGGTGAATTTAAAAACCAGCAGGCCAAAATCAAACAGGAAGAACGGCTGATCGAGCGCTTCAGGGCTAAAGCTTCCAAAGCTAAAATGGCACAGTCGCGTATGAAAGCACTGGACAAGCTGGAACGTGTAGAGGATGTAGACGATGATAATCCTACAGTTAACTTCCAGTTTAAATTTTCTAAACCTTCAGGTCGTCATGTTGTCCGCATTGAAAATGCCACCAAAAGCTATCCTAACGTAGAAATTCTGGAAAATGCTGAAGGGGTAATCGAAAAAGGTGATAAAATTGCCCTGATCGGCGCCAATGGTAAGGGAAAATCTACTTTATTAAGGATCATTGCCGGCACAGAGAAATTTGATGGGAAATGCGAAACCGGTCATAACGTTACCACTACCTTTTTTGCACAGCACCAGCTGGAATCGCTGCACCTGGACAATACCATTTTAGAAGAACTGCAGGCTTTTGCACCTAAACATACCGACACAGAACTACGTGGCATATTAGGCTGTTTTCTATTTACCGGTGATGATGTTTTCAAAAAGATCAGGGTACTTTCCGGAGGAGAGAAATCGAGGGTAGCATTGGCAAAATCACTGACGACGGATTCTAACTTCCTGATTCTGGATGAGCCTACCAACCACCTGGACATCCAGTCTGTAAATATCCTGATCCAGGCGCTGCAGCAGTATGAAGGTACTTTTATTGCCGTTTCCCACGACAGGTACTTCCTGGATAATGTGGCCAATAAGATCTGGTTCATAGAAGAGAAGAACATTAAAGAATATCCTGGAACCTATGCCGAATATGAAGAGTGGAATGCCAAAAGGCCGCAACCTGTTGCTACCCCAATACCTGTAAAACAGGAAAAGGAAGTAAAACCTAAAGCGGAGGAGAAACCAGTTTCTTTAAATGCACAGCAGCAGCTTAAAAAACTAAACGACCAACTGCAAAAAACAGAAAAGGAAATTACTGCTTTTGAGCAAAGTGTAAAAACCATAGAAGCTAAAATAGCCGACGAGGAAACCTATTCAAATGCGAATAAGTTAGCAGAGGCCAATGCAGCATATACCACGGCCAAGTTTTTGCTGGACACCGCACAAAATACATGGGAAGAATTGGCTTCGCAGATTATGGAACTGGAAAGTAAATGACAAAACGGATAGGATTGTTCTTTTTGCTGGTGTTCAGCATTCAGGGTACGTTCGCACAAAACCAGGCTTTTGTGTACGATAATAAGGTATACCTACCCAACATCAAAACTGTACAATGTTACAACACTAAAAAAGAACAATCTATTCCGGTCATCACATTAAGATCAAATGAACGTTTGTTATTTTCATTTGATGATTTAGACGGAGGCAGCAAAATTTACTGGTATACGATAGAGCATTGTACATCCGACTGGAAGTCCTCGCGTTTGTCCGTACTGGATTACCTTGATGGTCTGCCCGACGACAGGATCAATGACTATAAATATTCATTTGGCACCCTCCAAAAATTTACACATTATGAGCTTAGCCTGCCCAACTCACAGGTTAGGCCAAAAATATCCGGTAATTACCTGCTCAAAATCTATGAAGATGGCAATCAGCAAAAGCCGGTCATATCGCAAAGGTTTTATGTAGTAGAAAACCTGGTTGATATAGGTACGGAAGTAGTTGCAAGTTCACAGGTACCTTTACGTTTTAGTAACCAGAAGGTAAACTTCAGTATTTTCCATAAAATCCCTATTCAGAATCCATATGTAGACCTGAAGGCCGTAGTTATGCAGAATGGCATCCCGCAAACAGCGATATTAAATACCAAGCCTACTTTTATAAGACCAGAATCGCTGGTATACAACGACCTGATGGCCAACGATTTTCCGGCAGGCAATGAGTTCAGAAAATTCGACATCCGCAGCCTGCGCTATAAAGCCGAAAATGTACAGGAAATCGTTAAAGCTGCGATCAATGAAGTAGTCCTTTTTCAGGACATAAATGGCAATAAACCAAAATACACCAACCTGGTAGATGAGAATGGCAGCTTTTTCATACGTAACCAGGAAGGCCGGGACAACAATACCGATGGTGATTATGCGCGTATTTTTTTTACGCTGAATGCCAGCCCGCCAACTGCAAACGGAGATGCCTATGTAGTTGGCCGTTTTAACAACTACACCCTTGATGAAAATAGTAAAATGACTTTCGACACTTCGAAAAAACGTTTCTATGGAACGGTCTTACTTAAACAGGGTTTGTACGATTATAAATATGTCTGGGTAAATAAAGAAACAGGCCAAACCGACCAAACTGTTTTTGAAGGCTCCTATTTTGAAACTGCCAATACCTACCAGGTATTTGCCTATTACAGAAAGCCGGGCGCCAGATGGGAAGAGTTAATCGGCTATAGCAGTGTCAATACTTTAAGAAGATAAAACCCATATAGAAACACTGCCTGCATCACAATAAAATTCCCCGCAACCATTTTCATCAATCAATACTTCTTCTGCCCTAATACCCAGTGCGTCAACCATTACTCTTCCTGTGTGTACTTTGCCAATTTCCATCAGTTTCAGTCCTGTATCTCCGTTGCTCATCAATACAGCTATTCCCGAATTTTCTTTTTCAGGTACTCCTTCCCTAGTCCAGCCAATACAGCTAGGAAAATCCATGTAATCATGCTGTTCTCCATAAGCCAGGTCCTTACGGATGCGTAACATATCTGGCAATGCAGCCAACGCAACCAGTTCAACACCTGCATCATAACCTTCTTCTGTTTTATCGGTATATTTTGCACCATACAAATCTGGGTAAAATACACAGGGTATGCCTTGTTCCCTTAGCAATATTAAGGCATAAGCCAGGGGCCTGAACCAGAAATCGACATAAGATTCAAGGGCCTGTAAGGGCTGAGAATCATGATTGTCCACAAATGTAACAGCAAATTCGGGATGGGATTGAACCAATGTATGGTCAAATATCCTGGTCAGATCGTAATTTTCTGTTGTAGAAGCCAGATAAAAATTGTGGTGCAACATAGGATCAAACAGCTGCATCCTCCCCTCAGTAATTTCCAGATAGTGCGTTAAGGCTGCAGGATCTTCAATGTTCCAGTTTTCGGCTACGATAAAGAAATCCCGGCTAAAGGTATCTCTTATATGATCCAGCCATTCTGTTAAAAAATCCGTCGAAATGTGTTTTACGGCATCCAGCCGGAAACCGTTCATGCCACAATTTTTAATATACCATTCCCCCCAATACTTCAATTCTGCTCTTACAGCCGGATTTCTAAATTCAATATCGTTATACATCAGATAATCATAATTACCCAGTTCGGTTGAGGGCACCTCTTCCCAACCTTCCCCATATTCATTTTGAATAGAGTAAATCCCTGTTTCTTTCAGGTTTTCTGCCCAATCTATTCCACTAAAACAGTTTTTATCCCATATAAATTCCGAATACTGCCCATTTCTGCCCGGAAATGTAAATTTAGTCCAGGCCTCAATTTCAAATATATCAGAAGTAAATTCCAGTCTGTTATCAGGGTCTACTGTCCTTACCATTATTTTTTCAAGTTCATCACCACCGGCTTTATGATTAAACACCACATCGGCAATTACCGCAATGCCATGCTCCTGAAATGCCTTTATTGCCTGCTGAT
This sequence comes from Pedobacter heparinus DSM 2366, assembly GCF_000023825.1. NCBI lineage: Bacteria > Pseudomonadati > Bacteroidota > Sphingobacteriia > Sphingobacteriales > Sphingobacteriaceae > Pedobacter > Pedobacter heparinus. Next base: position 1,493,335 of record NC_013061.1, on the reverse strand, counting down.
ATTCCATTTTGCTTCCGTAACGGGTTTCCAACGTATTTTTCTGGTCAAACTCCCCCAGATCAAAAAGATCATAAGGATCATACCCAACTGATTGTCCGCCCGAATTTGCTTTATAAGCCGGTGGCAACCAAACACCGGTTATACCAGCACCAGCTAATGTAACAGCATCTTTCATAGCCTTTACCCATAATTTTTCATTTTCATTATAATACCAGTGAAAATACTGCAACAGCGTTTGATTATCCATATAATGAATATACATCAGCAGACATGAATTGTTTGTCGGCAGTTGCAAATTATTAAATCTTTATGCGGTATTTTTACAATTTGGGCTGTCTGTTCAATTTTACTTACTTTTGCAGCAGTTATGAGTATAAAAATAAAAAGCCCGAAAGACTCTTTCACCATCATGAATGAATTGGTATTACCCAATGACACCAATACGCTGAACAATTTAATGGGAGGCCGTTTACTGCATTGGATGGACATTGCAGCGGCCATTTCTGCTCAGAAACATTGCAACCGGATTGTAGTTACTGCATCAGTAGATAATGTATCCTTTCAGCAGCCCATTAAACTTGGCGATGTGATTACCATTGAGGCTAAAGTAACTCGTGCCTTTAATACTTCAGTAGAAGTAAGACTGGATGTATGGGCTGAAAATATCCCTTCTGGAAGCAGGGCCAAATCCAACGAAGCTTATTATACTTTTGTGGCGGTAGACCAGAGCGGCAGGACCATACCTGTTCCTGAACTAAAACCGGAAACCGAAGCGGAAAAGGAATTGTTTGCCGGAGCTTTAAGAAGAAGGCAATTGCGCTTGATATTAGGCGGTAAAATGAAACCTAATGATGCAAAAGAGCTAAAGGCGTTGTTTTTTCCTGAAGAATAAAGCAAAAATAAACCATTCTTTTGTGTTATTCCCCAGTCGACATTTCCAGTATCTTATCAAATTCTTCGGCTTTGAGCGGCATTACAGATAAACGACCTTGTCTGACCAGAGAAATATCTTTAAGACTTTCCTCTGCCTTGATCTGTTCCAGGCTTACCGGATTTTTAAGTGCTTCAACTGGTGCCAGGTCTACCACTACCCAATTGGCATCGTCAGTTGTAGGGTCCTGATAAAACTCTTTAACCACTTTAGCGATACCAACAACATTTTTACCTTCGTTGCTATGGTAAAACAGCACAAGATCGCCTTCTTTCATTTCTTTCAGGTTGTTTCTTGCCTGGTAATTGCGCACGCCATCCCAAAAGGTCCTGCCATCTTTGTTAAATTTTTCCCAGCTATATTTAAAAGGTTCACTTTTTACCAGCCAATGTTGTGTTTTACTCATAGTTTAAAAAGATTTCTGAATGTCCAAAATTAATAAACTATCACTAACCATTTGTATATTTTGTCCTATAAATCATCCAGCTTCTCCTTTTGTTCGGAGATCATAGGGCCATTGCTCTCAAACAGTACCATTTCTTGGAAGAAAGGCAGGAGCAGTCCATAATCAGGGTCGGCTAAAGGCGCAAGTCTGAAGACCTTAAGTTACAAATAAAAAGAGGTTGTATCATGTGATACAACCTCTGCTCATTTTAAATGGTTTTATTTTAACTAGTAACCATTGGTCCCAAATTCGCTTCCATTATTGATGGTATTCAGGAAAGAGAAAGGAATAGGCCTGTTATAATGCTTTGCTGGAATAAAGCTGGCTGCAGCCCTACCGTTATATTGTGCCAGGCGCGCCTCGAATGCTCTATGACGTTTTAAAAGTGCCCAACGGGTAAACTCACCACATAATTCACGTGCATATTCATCAAAAACATCGTTCATTGTCGCATTGGTTAACTGCATTCCGGTACCTGTATTAAAGTCGGCAGCATTGCGGCATGCACGTTTGCGCAACTCATTTAAATATCCGGCAGCAACTGCCCCGCTTCCACCAGATTTAAGCGTAGCCTCAGCTGCAAGCAAGTAAACTTCTGCCATACGCATCACCATAATATTACCTAGTTTTTGCTGAAAGTTACCCCCTAGCCATCCACCATCAAAATTATGATTAAACTTACTTAAAGCCGGGAAAAGATTTGCCATATTTATCGGCGTTAAACCATTACCTGTAGGGTCTTTGTATTTAGCCCCTGTCGGATCTGCCGGATCAAAAAGATCATTGATATTCACCACTGCATATTTGCGCAGTGCTTTTTCTGCTGGCGTTAGCGGATCTTTACTTAAATAGGCGAAAAACCTGTCTTCATCAACATCCAGCGGATAGGGGTGCACATTGGCATTTGCAACGGTTTGCAAAGAAGTAATAGCACCGGTAGTTACTCCTTTTGGCCAAACTTTTGGCGGATATTGCCAGGTTGCATTCGCAGAAGCATTTTTAGCATCTACATCTACAAAAGGATAAATCTTTTGACCAACAAATGCAGGATTAATACCATATTTGGTACATATGGCAGCTGTCAGCGTAACTGTAGCATCAGCGTAGGTTACATTTGCAGGACTTGGTGGGGTCGGATTAGTTGTTTTTGCCTGTACCCCCGAATAGTTTGCAAACGCTGTCTGAAATGAATTTTCCCAACGCTTATCATAGGTCGCATTAAAACAATTGATCAGGTATTTTGTAGGCGCAATAAACGATTGGTTCAGGCGTCCATAATATGCGTTTGACGTATTAGAACCTACACCTCTTTTTAAAAGGTCTGTACCTGCGCCAAATGCATTATCAAGTGATGGATAAAAGTGCAGGTACCAGTTGGGTTTTGAATTTGATGTTGCCACATCATACGATGGACTATAAGGATTCAGGCCATACGCAGTAAATAAGGCTTCCGCATTATTTCTATTGTTGGCATAAGCAAATACCTGGGCAAAATCTGTATACAAAGTAGCACCGTAGGCCCCTTTATTTAAAATCAGATCCTCAGCAACTTCTTTTGCCCTAAGCCAGTAACTTTTGGTTCCCTCCATTAATCCTTCTCCCCCTCCTTGTGCATATACACGGGCCAGCAAACCCAGCGCTCCTTTTTTGGTCACACGCTGAAGATTGCCCTGATAAGGTACTACAGGAAGATCTTGTGCTGCCGCAGTTAAATCTGCCACAATCTGGGCATAAATTTCGGCAACAGTACTTCTGGTAGGATTTAAATTTTTTACGGGATCATCAGTTGTTGTGATCAGCGGGATATTACCAAACTGTACTACCAGTACAGAATAATAGTAAGCCCGCATCGCCTTTGCTTCTGCAACTAAAGTTTTGATATCATTGGCATTTCCATCTTTGATCAGCGGAGCAATTTCTATGGTTTTATTGCAATCTTTGATCGAGCCCCATGCAAAATCCCAGGTATTGGTAACCAGGTTAAAATTGTTGGTAAACTCCTCATACCGCATCACTTGTCTGTTGCTCACACCATTGGTTGGCGATGTCCATAAATCGGTTCCGGTTTCGGATAAAAATCCATACGGCATGCCAATCAATGAGCCCCAAAGCCCGGTATAAATGTTAGATTGAAACGATCTGAACCCGTTAAAATCCCTGAGCACATCCTCTTCCGCAAGCGCATTAGGATTGTATTCATCTAACTTACATGATGGTGTGGTCAATAGTAAAGCTAAACCTAAACCACATGCACTAAATGCTTTCTTTATAAATTGATTTTTCATCTCTCTAATATTTTTTTTCTATCACTTAACGATTAAAATGACACATTTAAACCGAACACCAGTTGCTTGGTCAATGGGTAATCCATCTCCCCATTCATTTCCGGATCGTAATCTTTTAACAGGTGACTTTTGGTAATCACCAATGGATTGGTAATGGTGCTGTAAAAACGTACACTACGCATGGCCACCTTTTTTGCTATATTTTGTGGTAAAGTATAACCCAGTGTGATGTTCTTGATCTTAAAGAAGGAACCGTCTACATAATTCAATCCCGAAAATCCCAACATGCTGGTACCAGTCTGGATATTCATAACCGGAAAATCATTAGACGGGTTTTCTGGTGTCCAATAGTTAAAATTAGCAAGCATCGTTCTTGGCGGACTGGCAACCGTTGCCAGTGAACCTGGATTGTACCAGCCCATCATCACATAATTGATGGTCTGTCCCCATCGCACAAAAGAATAAATACCCAGATCAAAATTCTTGTATTTGAAACTGTTTTGAAAACCCAATGTAAAATCTGGCGTATTGTGTCCAATAGTCTGATAGTCATTGGTATTGTTATAGAGGTAAGTAGAACTTGCAGCAGTTAAGGCAGGATTAAATTTTTGCGCATCAGCCAGATTGGTATAATAGTAAAGGTCTGTGCCCTCTCTCTTAAATACACCATCAGCCAGTTTCACAATACCTGGAGTGTTTACTTTGATGTCCCCCGGGCGCCTTCCAAATGCAGCAGCATCTATTTCCTCACCTATTTGCCAGATGCCATCGATCTTGAAATTTCTAAATGAGGCAATTGGTTCTCCGATGCTCAATACGTAATTTCCAGGTGTACGATTCTCTCCTGCCGCTACGTTATTGGTGATATTATTGGCTGTCCCACCTATTAATTTTAAAATTTTCTCGTTATTGCGGGCAAAAGCAACAGAAGAGCTCCATTCAAAATTCTTGCTCACGATATTACGTGTATTCATGCTCACTTCGAAACCCTTGTTATTCGTTTTCGCTACATTGAGATAGGTTTGGTAAGGTGTACTGCCAGATCTGTACGCCCCGTTAAGGATTGGGGAACTGACGTTATAAATTACCCCATCCGTATTGGTATTGTAATAATCCAGGGCCATATCAATACGGTTGTTAAACATACCCAGATCCAGACCAAGGTTTAAGGTTTTCGATTTCTCCCAGCTCAGGTCTGGATTGGTAATAAATTGCGAACTCCTGTAAATGGGAACCAGCTCACCACCCAGTGCCATATTGGTTTGTTCAACAAAATTAGCAGAAGAATTAGGTGGAATAAAGGCGGTTCCTGCAACACCCCAGGTAGCACGAACTTTCAGGTTATTGATGTATTTCTTCGTACCCTCCATAAACTTTTCATCAGAAACCCTCCAGCCTGCAGACACTGCCGGGAAAGTATCCCATTGGTTGGTTTTATACAATACCGAAGCCCCGTCTCTGCGTACTGAAGCCGACAAAAGGTACTTGCCTTTATAAGCGTAAGTGAGACGGCCTAACAAACCCAGTGTCTTTTGCATCCTGTAAGCGGATGTGGCTGTAGTATTCACATCGCCGCTAAACCTGTACCATTTAAAATTGTTATTGGCAATGTTGCTCTGGTTCATTTCCGTCTCTGTCCACTGTTTGTGGAGGTAAGAAGTAACACCGGTAAAGGTAAAATCATGATCGGTTCCAAGCAGGTAGTTATACGTCAGCACGTTTTCCCACTGGTATTCCTGATAACGGTTCTGATTGACCCTTGCCCTGGCCGTATTCGCATTTACATAGGTATAATTTACAGAACCCACCCCATCAAAACGATAAGTATTAGAATAATCCATACGCACACCGGCACGGCTTAATATAGATAAGCCCTTAATTGGTCTTACTTCTATGTAAGGATTAAAAAACACTTTTGTGTTGTTGTCTACGTTTCCATAAACGCCCGGCTGGTAGTCAAGCAAAAGATTGTATACGTTACTACCCAGGTCAGGGTTTATCGATCCATCCGCTTTGTAAGGCTGTACCAACGGATCGGTAACAATTGCATTTTCCAGTTTGTCCTGGGCTTTGTCTCTATTTACATAAGAGGCCTGAAGGTTAGCTCCTATAGAAAGCCAGTTCCTGATCTTGTGGTCCAGACGCATGCTGGTAGAATACAACTTGTAATCGTCACCAATATACTGCCCTTTCTCATTATTCATGTTCAATGAAACATAAGCTTTTGTAGCATCGGTACCACCAGAAGCAGCTAAACTATAGTTTTGCAAAACCGGCTTGTCCCTCATGAAAATATCTGCCCAATTCACAAAATTGCCTTCATTGAACAGCTTATATCTTTCCGGTCCAAAAACTTTTTCATCATCTGCCGGCGATTGCCATAGCGGTTGGGCAGCTGCAGGAAATCCATTTGCCGCAGCAACTGCAGTAGTCACCCATTTCCTGGTTGCACCATCGAAGTTATATTTATAGATCTCTCTTTTCGCAGCCAGATATTGGTCCTTACTCAAAGCATCAGGAACAACCGACCAGCCATTATAACCATAATAAGAGTTGAAATCGATGTTTAGCTTTCCTGCTTTACCACTTTTTGTGGTGATGATAATTACTCCATTCGCTCCTGCGGCACCGTAAGTAGCCGTTGATGCCGCATCTTTTAACACATCGATCGATTCGATATCATAAGGATTTAAAGTAGCGTAGTCACCTGGCAAACCATTGATGATAAATAATGGTAAAGAGTTGGCGCCAATAGATCTGTTCCCACGCAACTGTAAGGTCACACCTTCACCGGCTTGCCCGGATGTACGTGTAATGTCCAGACCGGCCACCCTTCCCTGTAAGGATTCCATAGGATTCGGTCCCGGCCGGGCAGTAATTTGATCAGGCTTTACCGAAACAACGGCTCCCGTAAGGTCACGTTTTTTGACAGTACCATAACCGATCACCACCACATCGTCCAGCTCTGATACCTCATCTGCCAATACTACCTTCATGTTGTTCGATGCAACAACCTCCACAGGTTTAAAACCAATCATACTGAATACGAGTATGCTGTTTTGATTTTGCAGGTTGATGGTAAATTCACCATTACTATTGGTTAAGGCAGCTCCAGTTGCATTTTTAGCTTTGATGCTTACCCCAACAAGAGGAAGACCTTTACTATCAACAACCGTCCCTTTGACAGTTATCTGTTGTTGCACAAAAAAAACGGCACCGTTAGGTTTAGCCGATGTAGATTTCTCTGCTGCAAAAGAGGCAAGTGGTAAAATTGCCATCGCTACCAGTAACCTGGCACCTGTTTGTGTTCTCCAATGGCATTTACTGAGTAGTTTTTTTTTCATAGTTTTCATCAATAATTGGTTAAATATTTGGTTTATAAAACGCAAAATCCAATACCTTACCAACCAGAAGAAAAACATTTCATTTTCGTATTATGAACACTACATTCATAATAGTGCCGCAGCGATGTTTATACTTGGTCTTAGGGTCCTGAATAAAGCAGTATCCTTTTAATATTTTTAACTATTGTTTACCCTCAGCAAGTATTTTCTATTTCCTTTGATTATCTTCGATTACTTTACATTAACAATCAATCACCCCCATTTTTATCCATACCTCCGGTAAACAATAGTTGAATATACAGAATATTTCTATAATCCAAATTTAAAACCTTCGAAAATCTTCTTTTTTTTTCTTTTTTTTTCGATTACCCGCTTTAACACGAAGCAAAACGGTAGCCGAAGCCGTTCAAATTCTACTTTTTAAAAAGGCCTTTCACAAACTTTCCGGCCTTTCCGATGACACCAAACTGTTCAGAAATGGTTTCTATCAGGTAACTATCGGTCTGCTCTATATTTCCCATATTGATACCAGATTCCAGTTGTTTAGGATAAAGGACGATCAGGCTTTGTTCCACAAAATAATTTGACAGGTAATAAGGAAGCTTGCTCATTTGCGGGACATAAGAATTGTGCCCCTTACGGGACGATATGATGATAAAAAGGTCATTCATCTTCAATTCCCTCGTAAATATCAGAAAATCATCCCAGTTGTTAAATTCATTAAACTGTATTTTCACCATATCAGGTGTTCTTTCCGCAATCCTGGCTATCGCATCATTTGTTTCCTCATGGCCATAAAAGATCACCGGTATTGCTGCCTCCCTGGCAATCATTACCAGTTTCTTCAGCCAATGTAAAAATCCGGGTTCGGTTTCTGCTCTGGGCGGCAGGGCTACTACAATCCGCTTAAACGTATTCAGCGGCTGGGTGGGCTTATAGATATAAATGGTTTCATATACCCTTTTGATGATATTCTCTGCCTTGGTGCCTAGAAAAGTATGCTGGTCTGCCTGTTTGTGCATACCAATGACAATGTCACTTATATTGTGCTCTTTAATGGTATATACAATCCCATTGCTGATGCTGGAATCGTACCTGGTTACGGGAATAATGTTGTTCTCCGAAGCAGCAGCATGCGAAATCGCTTTTTCCAATATCTTCTTTGAAGCCCCCGCATGGTTATTTCCAGGTGTCTCATCGTCAATTACATTGAGACCATACACTGAGGTGTGCCTTTTTTTTGATTTAAGGACGATCCCAAAATCTACCAACCGGGTCACCATGTCCGGATAGGCCAGCGAAACCAGGATCTTTTCATCGTCTTGTCCATCCACCACATTTGTGTCCAGTTCATCCTGTTCAAATGCCAGTTTTTTTGATGCACCCTCTACAACAAAAGAACTCACTCCACAGCTAACCAGAATCAGCAGAATTGTTCCGTTCAGCACATCCTCATTCAGCAGCCTGATGGGCTCACCTGCAGCTGTTTCACCGGTAATAATGTTGTAACCCACCAGGATAATTGCCAGTGTAGCCGCAGCATGGGAAGAGCTCAAACCAAATATCATTGTTCCTTCAGCTGTACTTAATTTAAATATTTTCTGTGTAAGCCAGGCTGCCAGGTATTTGGTTACCAGGGCAACAGTAATAATGATACCGGCAACTTTAAGTGCCCCCCAGCCCTTTACCAGCACGGTAACATCAACTAACATACCCACACTGATCAGGAAAAATGGAATAAACAGGGCATTGCCTACAAAGTCTATCCGGTTCATTAAGGGCGAAGTATGTGGAACAAACTTATTGAGCACCAAACCCGAAAAAAAGGCCCCGATAATAGCTTCAATACCAGCTGCTTCCGCCAAAAATGAAGCCAGAAACACCATTGCCAGCACAAAAATATATTGAGAAATGCTGTCCTCAAAATGTTTAAAAAACCACCTGATGATGATTGGAAATACCGCAAAAACAATAACTACAAAAACAATGGTAGAGCCCGCCAGTTGTACCCAGAACGACGTGGTTACGCTTTCTTTGGTCATCCCGGCAATCCCGGCCAGAATAAGCAGGGCAAGTATATCGGTAATCATGGTACCCCCTACCGTCATGCTTACCGCTCTGTTCCTGATCACACCATATTTACTGGCAATGGGATAAGAGACCAGTGTATGCGTAGAGAACATGCTGGCCAGCAGCAATGATGACAAAAATCCATATCCAAGCAAGTAATAGCTGGCCAGTGAGCCAAAAACCAACGGAAATACAAAGGTGAGCAGTCCGAATACCAGGATTCGTTTTCTGTTCTTTTTAAACTCGGCCAGGTCAATTTCCAGTCCGGCCAGAAACATAATATACAATAAACCTACTGTACCAAACAAAACAATACTGCTGTCCCTTTTCAGCAGGTTTAAACCATAAGGCCCAACAATTACCCCGGCAACAATCAGTCCGATAATATGTGGTACTTTTATTTTGTTCAGTAATATAGGTGCAAAGAGGATGATAAACAAAACCAGCGAAAAAATAATCACTGGATTTTGCAGTGGTAAGGAAAAGTCTAATGAAGATAATAAGATCATAAGCAGCTGTTGTGAACGTTATTTTAACTTTTTGGCGTTCAATGCATAAACAATTTTGCAATCCTTTTGTACAATTTCCCTGCTTCCATCCATTCTTCCTTCTGCGAGGAAATTAAGCGTAGCGCTAATTAAAGCATCTGAATTTGGTTTCTCTTCTACTATTTTTAATACGTTATCCTTGTAACTGCCCGTATATACCCTGGTCAGCACCAATCCCGAATATGCTTTAACGACGATGTGATTTTCCTTGTAACTCATTTCCCATTGCTCTGTCTTCGTATCTCCTAACGCAGAACCCTCACAAGAAGTTTCAGTGCAGCTCATTTTAACACTCCATTTTCCAATAATTGCCGGATTGTCCGTAGAAACCGAATCAATTTGTTTTTTTGCACTGTCCAAAGCATGTTTAATATTGTCTAAATCCTGCTCTTTTATCTTTAAACGTTGTTCCCAGGCCAGCAGTTCCTGTTCTTTCTGAGCAGCTTTCTTTTCACGTTCGTTTAATCCGCAGCTTTGCAGACAAATTGCCAAAAAAAATAGAGGGATGTATATCGGCTTCATAATTGTCGTTCTCCTGTTTTCGGATAAACTTACAAAAATCTGCCTGAATACACAGCATTGGTGGCAGGGATATTCAGGCTATCCGCATATACAGATTTGTTTGCGGGCCGGCGCATAAATGGCTTTTTCAAAAACCAGATTATATAAAACAGGCCTTAGGGTACACCTAAAGCCTGTTTTTCATCCAATACCAAATCTCTTATCAAGCATCCGGTATCTCAGGTTCTACCAATCTAATCAGTTTTTCCAGTGATTCCTGCCAACCCAGATAACACATTTCGGCTGGTATTACAGCAGGAATCCCTTCCTGCAATACTTTTAACTCCGTACCTACCAATGTTTTTTGAAGCCATATCGATGTAGTCATTACCCCTGGCAGGTTTGGATCATCAAATTTGTCTGTATATTTCAAAAACTCAGCTGGTTTAACCTCTAAATATTCCCCGCCAAATGAATGGCCATTGCCGGTTGTGAAATTTTGGAACGACATCCTAAATGTACCACCTACCTTAACATCCATACTGTGTACAGTACAAAGAAAGCCATAAGGTGGCAACCATGAAGCGATAGCTAAGGCTTCCGTAAAAGCACGATATACCTTTTCAGGAGATGCTTTAATAACTCTGTGCAATGAAACTTTATTTTCTGACATAAAATTATTTTTTTGTGTTCCTACTCTTTTGGCTTTTCGGCCCGCCCGTTTTTACAAGTGGTTGCTGCTCCACCATTACTTAACAAAGATGCTGGTAAAAACAGATATCAGGCGGGGGATAATACGACAATTTAAGGGCTATTTACGACAGAATTTTAACTTACTATCCAAGAAATATTCGCCATAATACTTATCTTAACCAAAAATTTAACAGAACTGCGCTATGCATAAAATCCTGCTGCTATCTCTCCTATTGGTTAAAACCAGTTTCTCATTCGCCCAGATCAAATACCAGAAAGATTTTAACAGCGCGCAAAAGAAAGCTGCCGAAACCAACAAACCTTTATTCTTAAATATAGGAGCCACCACCAAGGTACCGGGTAAAAGTGCAATTGATAATCCCGATGTAATTGAGTTTTACAATAACAATTTTGTGAGTTATATGGTTAGCCTGCCCAATACAGAAGCAGTAGCTTTCATGAAAAAATACCAGCTTAAAATGTTCCCTGCTTATATTTTCCTTGATCAGAAGGGACAGTTAATTGCCAAAGGTGCCAAAAGCAGCAACGCATCAAAACATTATTTAGAACTCGCAAATCAGGCATTAACCAGACTTTCAAGTGGTTCTTCCCTGGCCGATTATGAAGAGAAATACAAAAATGGAAACCGGAATAAAGATTTTTTAAAAGAATACATCAGTGCAAAACAGCAACTTGGCCTGTTCGATAATGCTAAATTAATTGATGAATATGTTGAATATTTAACTGTAGGTTCTTTTAACGATTATAATGAGGTACTGTTTGTTTTAAAAGCAGGACCATTTGCCTATGGCAAAGCATACCGGCTGGCGTATACCAACCGCAAGATCGTAGATAGCATTTATAAGACGCTTCCTTTAAGGGAACGGGTTGACCTGAACACCAGGATCATCAACAATACCCAAAACGAAGCAATTGCTACCAAAAATTTAACGCTGGCCAACTCATTGTCCAATTTTGTACGTGGCGCCTATTCAAAAAATTATGCAGCAGCAAATAAGCAGTCCGCCTACATTCTGCTCAATTATTACAAAGCTGTAAAAGACACCAACAATTATTATCGCCAGGCCCAGTATTACTACGATCAGTATTATATGAGGATTACTGCCGATTCCATCAACAACCTGACAAAAAGATTAAAAGGCAAAAGAGATAGTCTGATGGCCTCATTTAAAGAACGTAAAATAATTGCCGATAAGCAGGCCCCTCAAACAGAAAGCACTACTTACACCTATACGTCAGTAGGTAGCAGTCCTGATCCGGCAAAAAGCTTAGCAATGATCCTGAATAATGCGGCATGGGATTTTTATATTTTAGGTACCGGTAAAACAGATTATTTAAGCAAGGCATTACTTTGGAGTAAACGCGCTATTGAATTGGTACCGGCAGCAGAGTACTACGATACCATGGCCCATATATTTTACCGCATGCAGCTCTATGATGAGGCCTTGATTAACCAGCACAAGGCAATTGAGATTGCGGCTAAACAAAAAAATGCAAAAGAAAGGCTTGCAAGGCTCCGGGCAGCAGCAGAAAAAATGAAGCAAAGGCAGCTATAAGCCTCTTTCCCATAATAGTACAGCGTTTATTCCTATCACCTATTTTACTATCGGAAATGCTATAATTCTTAATTTAGTAAAGCCGACAGGAACTAAAGCAACATTTTCTATATCGCTGTCTACTGCTCCTTTGTAAAACCCCTCCCGACCAGTAACCGGAAGATAGGCCAAACCATTCTGTGATTTCCATCCCGGTATTTTTTTCGCTTTTACTATAATTTCTATGGGAGAATTTTCTAAATTCCACCTAAAATCTTTTTTAAGCGCTTTAACCGTTATTGTTGTTTCTTTAACAGGATTTTTACTTACTGCCTCTAAAAGGCCGTAATTCCAGGCCGATGCCGGATGAACTTCGAAATATTTTCCCTCTTTTTCATCCGTTCCTTCAGTCCACTTTTCCTGAACTTTTAAACCGTAAACCAATGGACCACGTTCTACCGCTCTTGAATTATCTGCCCATTCAGAAACAGCGATTTCCATTGGCAATTGCAAAGTCAGCCGGTCTTTATTTTGCCAGGTTCTGTTTACGGTAATAATCTTTCCGCCCTTTTCTTTACTGTATATTTTACCGTTGATCAAAATCACCGCTTCTTTACACCAGGTCGGAATGCGTAGCTGGAAAGGAAAAGCTACTGCTTTTTTTAATGATAAATTGAAATTGATCTGATCTTCAAAAGGATAGTTTGTTACTTCTTCAATTGTTACATCGGTTTGTTGAGCACCAACTTTTGTACTTAAGGTATTGGGGCCGTAAATTAAAGCAGCTAAACCATTTTCGGTTTTATGCCATAAATTTTGGCTAAACTTTGTCCAGCCCTGATGCATGTTTACATAACAACAGGTGTATCCGCTTTTTGCGCCTAAAACGCAATTCATTTTCCTGTCAAAAGGCAAAGTAAATGCAAAAACACCACGACTGATTTCTATTTGGTTGGCCATCTGAAAATATTGTTTTTCATGATAATCATCGGTTGTTTGCGAAGGCATGGCATTAAAAGTCATTCTTTCCAATGCATCTATGTAATGTGTATCTCCGGTAATGTTTATAATTTCTTCTAATGAATACATCGCCTCTACCGTAGCACAAAGCTCAGTGCCTTGTGTTGGCTGGTTGCCATGTAAATCTTCATCGGCCGAAAAAATGCCGTTGGGCAGGCCATGCAGAGTCATCAAATCATTAAAAACAGTTTTTAAACTTTTTAGGTAAGTGCTGTCACCCGTTCGCTGAAAATTAATAGCCGGATCTTTTAAACCCATAGCAACGTTTACACCATGCCTGCTCATCCATTTCTTTCCATTAGGGCGGGCGGCAGCGTTGATTACCCAATCTCTGCCACCAAACCATTGGCTCCAGGCAAAAGACTGAGAATTGATAAGGCCGGCCAGCTCCAATAAGGACTCATCTTTTGTATGGCCATAAAGCCATTGTACCATCATTACGTTATCTGTTCCGCGAGATTGTGACCATTCACTCCATTTTCCAATAGGGCATTTTTTTAATGCCTCTTTTTGATAGTTGAAATATTTGGTCATGAAAGGGATTACGCTTTCATCCTGTGTAGCAGAATAATATTGCTGTATCACTTTTAACATAATCATTTTAGGCCACCAGTCTTCTGCCTGTTCGCAATTGGCAAGGTCAATCTGCTTTCCTGTTTTTCTTTCCCATTTGGTGATCGGGCCAAAATAGCCAGATGGACGCTGATTATGTATGGACCAATTGATATATTTGAGTACGATAGCTTTTAGTTCTGTATCATTCAACTGGTAGGCCAATGGAACTGCACCATCCAGCCAATAGGGTGTTTCTTCCCAATTGTCCCCTTTGCCGCCCAACCAGCCATTATCATTTTTTATTTTATCATAAATTTTATCCATCTGGCCGGTAGAGCCGTTCTTCATTACCCTTAGCTGTTCTAAAAGCCAGCCTTTAGGCTTAATATCACCTAAAGAAACTGGCTGATAATGTGGCTTGGAAATATTTGCTTTTGAAGGCTTTTGAATCGGTTGGACAGCCTTATCCATGGCTTTGGCAAATCCAATGTTAAGTACTACGGATGCTATGGTCAAAAACAGTTTATTTCTTAAATTCATTTGTCATACGGATAGTGACCCATTCTTGTGACTTATAAGCATTATAGGACCGTGGATACGTGATGATGATCTCTTTTGTATTCCGGTCTTCCATCACCGAGAAATGCGAAATATCTAACCTTCCTTTGGACTTATCGTCTTCCTGCTGGGTGTCTAAGATCAATAAAGTCTTATCCTTTAACTTAAAGCTTTTTGTGTCCAGTTCGACACAGACCAGCGGCCATCTGGGCAGGTTTCCCTGGTTATTATCCTTAGTCATATTTCCTATCCAGAAGCATCTACCACTGGAGTGCTTAAATAAAGTAGACATGGAAGAAGGAGAATATAGTTCTTTTCCACCTTCAAAAGTAAGTGGCTCAGGCCTGGTCCAACTTTCTCCGCCATCTTTCGAGACCGACAACCATTTGTAGCCGGGTAAGGTATGACTCTTGCTCCCTTTTTGCTCGTTACTACCCCGCATTACCATAACCAAATGCCCGTTTTTAAGTTCTATAAGCGTGGGCTCAATCATTCCCCTGGTTGACCGTTTTGGATCACCTACTATACGTTCAGACATTTTCCAGGCAATCCTATTGTCTTTTGTCCAGCTTCCGATCAATACAACCGCATCGGTATAAGTATGGCCATTGCCGGGATTAAACAGTTCTCCTTTCTCCCCTATTATAGTCGTTTGCGCAGGCACAAGAATTTTTCCCTTGTTGGTAATGAGGGGCATTGATCCCTTATCCCCAATATAGATAGAATTCTTTCCGATAAAAACACCGGGCAAAGGATTTTTTGCCGTAAAATCACCTTTTTGAATAATAGGTTCATCAAACCTCCAGGTTTTACCCCCATCATCCGATACCCTGTATCTCAGATAATAGGACTTTTGCGCTATAGGGGGTTCGCGGATACCAGGATCCAGATTTTCAAGATCTAAGGCGTTAAGCACTGCCAAGATCCTTCCATGACGTGCATCAAATATAGAGGCAACAAGGTCTCTGCGAAAACCAACAGGAAGTCTCAGGGCAAAATCAGGTGTCATTGGACGATTTTCCCAGCTTTCTCCATTATCCGTTGAAATAAAATCTCCCGAACACAAACTGGATGCCTTGCTATCGGTATATATACTTCCATGGATATGCGGCATGTCATTGGTTACTTTTCTACTCGAGATCCTTAATGCAGTTTGTTGCCTATGGGCCTGCTGTGCCGGGAGGTCTGTAGCAAAAATGACAAAGCACAACGCAATACTGCCACCCAGCTTCAGCAATTTGAATAAGCATTCATCCGATTGGATTTCAGGTTTGGTCATAGTTATGGTTGATCCAGTTAATTTGAAGTTTATTCAAATTAACGGACTGGGTTTAGTTCGGTTACGTAACCGAAGATAATGAATATTTTAGACTATTTGCAAATATCTATCTACTCTTTTGCTGCTCCGGTAAAATAATACCCTATCCTATTATATCTTGCAATATTACCGGCATTAACAGAAACAAAGACATTTTATATGAAAACACAAAAACTGGTCTGTAAATTGGTAGCTTTAAAATATGATTAAGTTATTAAAAATATCAATTGTTGTAGCGGTTATCAGTGCCATCGCCTGGTTTATTGCAGCTAAATTCAGTTTAAAAACAACAGTAGAAAGCAAACATCAGCTTTTATTAGACCGTGTAGAATCCATGGGTAAGCTGGAACTGATAAAATACCGCATCAGTGATATCCTGGAACATAAAAACAAAACCCCCTTTTTACCGGAGGCCAGTGTGTTACTGATCATTAAGGCCGATGCAGTGGGCTGTATAGACCTAACCAAGCTCAAATCGGAAGACATCCAGGTCTATGGAGATTCAGCAGTGATCAAGTTGCCACAACCTGAAATTTGTTACATTAAAATAGACCATAAAGCTTCGCGTGTATACGATACAAAAATGGCATTTTTTAGAGAGGCTGATCTGGTGGATGAAGCCTATAAAAATGCGGAACAAAAAATTGCAGATGAAGTTCGCAAATCTGATATCCTGCAACAAACCCGTGTAAATGCTTTAAATGTACTCAGACCTATTTTAACCGGTTTGGGTTTCAGCAAAATGACCCTGACTTTTGAAAACGTCGGAAAAATTAATGCAACATTTTAAACAACAATTCTTTTAACAGTTCACCATCAGTGGTATTTCCTGTGCTGTCTACACCCTTGCTTTTCAAATCATATTCCCTCAACAGACTAATGATATCAAAAGTTTTGGGCAAACTGTAACTTCGGGCTGCTGTTTCAAAATCTTTTACGAAATAGGGGTTCACACCCAGCTCCTTAGCTGCATCGCCTTTATTCGGTAAGTAGTGGTATTTCAGTATTTTAGTAAAATAAGCACTCAGGTTAGCCATTACCATCACCATTGGATTGGCTTTAGGATTATCACCAAAGTAATTGATGATCTGGTTACATTTCAATACATTTTTTACAGCCAATGCCTTTTGCAGTTCAAAAACATTGTACTCCTTACTGATCCCAATGTTTTTCTGAACAATATCGGTATCAATAATAGTTTCCTTACCAATATTTAACAGCAGCTTTTCAACCTCATTGGCTATTTTAGAAAGATCGGCGCCCAGGTATTCAGCCATCAATGCCGATGCCTGAGGTGCTATTTTATAGCCCTTTTCCTTAACCAGCTCCTCTATCCACTGGGCAAGTTTATAATCTCGCACCAGGTCTGACTGAAAAACCACCCCATGCTTGTCTATTGCCTTATAGATCTTTTTACGCTTATCGAAATTGGCATACTTATATCCCAGTACCAGAATGGTACTCGGTAAAGGTTTTTCAAAATAATTCAGTACAAATTCTGCCTGCTTACTGCTACCCTCAGTTTCCTTGGCCCATTTTAAGTCCTGGGCCTCCTTCACTACAATCAACTGGTAATCAGACATCATCGGATAACGCTTGGCTGCATTCATAATGGTAGCCATATCGGTATCCTTCCCATATAATACCGTCTGGTTAAACCCCTTTTCCATATCATTCAAGATATGTTCTTCCATATAATGGATAATCTGATCTATATAATAAGGCTCTTCACCATGTAATAGGTAAATGGGCTTAAACTTCCTTGCTTTGATGTCTTTTATTATGTCGGCCGCACTCATATGATGGCGTAAACTTAGATAAAACTTAGATAAAAAAAATATCTACTTTTGCACAAATGTCATTTATACCAACCCCGCTAAACCTGCCCCAATATCCTTTTAAAATCACTTTAAAGGACACCAGGCATTTTATATTTGATGAAATACGGAAAAAGCACCTGGTACTGACACCAGAGGAATGGGTAAGACAGCATTTTATCCAGTACCTTATCCTTGAAAAAAGATTCCCCAAATCCCTCATCCAGATAGAAGGCGGGCTTAATCTCAACCAGTTGCAAAAAAGAACAGATATTGTAATTTTTAACAACCAGGGCCAAAGGATCATGGTCATCGAATGTAAGGCTCCCGCTGTAAAAATTACCCAGTCGGTATTTGACCAGGCCGCCAGGTACAATTCAGTTCATAAAACCAGGTGGCTTGTGGTAACCAATGGTTTAAAGCATTGCTACGCTACCATAAACCACCAGGAGGGGCAGTTCGCGTTTGTTTCCGAATTACCAGATTACGGAATGCTGTGAAGATTTTCCCAGCTTTTTCTGAGAAAAATAAAGCCATTCTGCTCAGGGGCATAATCGCGCTGAAGAAGCGCGAAGACGCTATGCCCCTGAGCAGAAGGCATATTTTTCTTTTAGCGGGATGCTTAACACTATAGCACCATCTATTGTTCGGTCATTCAGGCAAAACACGGACAGCTTAAAAACACCATCCAGTTTTAATGGCCTGTATTACAATTATAACTGACCGCAATGCTAACCCATATAACTGAATGTAACGTCAACACCGCATAACCGGACACCAAGCTAGTACCCCTGCTCAACAGAAAATTTGATTTCTCAGAGAAGTCCTGGCGTCTTTGCGCTTCTTCAGCGCAATTATGCAGACTTCGAAGAGAATACCTAATTTTCACTACCTCCGCCAAGAGAACGGTACAATGCAATTACCGCCTGCCACTGCTGCAGTTTATCGTCAATATCCTCCATTTGTGCCGACAGCAGATTCTGCTCAGAGGTCAGCACATCCGTATAATTGGTAGCCGAACTGTAACGCAGTAGCTTCTTTGTAAAATCAACTGATTTCTGAAGTGCGGCTAACTGTTTAACCCTGATTTCCTGTTGCGTTTTAGCCGTCTGATAAGCAAACAATGCATTAGACACCTCCTCTCCGGCCTTCAGTAAAAATTGCTGGAAATTTAAGGCCGCTTCCTGTTGCACAGTCCGGGCAGTGATTAACCTTGCCTTATTTAGGCCTTTGTTAAAAATTGGCTGCGCTAAGCCCGCCGCAATATTGCCAAATAAACCATCTGGCGTTAGCCAGTCTTTTAAACTGAAGCTGGTAAAACCACCCGCTGCTGTTAGGTTAAACGAGGGATAGAACAATTTACGGGCAGCATTGGTATTTTCAAAAGCAGCCATAAAAGCATACTCAGCCTGTTTAATATCCGGGCGGTTTTGCAGCAGTTGTGCCGGAATACCGGCTTTTAAATCTATCAAAAGTTGTTGTTCATCCAAAGATGACCTATAAATTGCCGATGGAGGTCTCGCCAACAATATGTTTAATGCGTTTTCCGTTTCCCTGATCTGCTTTTTTAAGCGTGGGACAGCCACTTCAGCCGCATACTGACTGGCTTCACTTTGCACTTCTGCTGCACCGTTTACTATATTGGCGGCTTTTAAGGCCTTCATTGTACGCACATCAGTTTTCCGGTTATTTACAGTTTGTTCCAAAACCTGCAATTGCTGATCAAGGGCTAGCAAAGTAAAATAACGATTGGCAATATCCGCAATTAACTGGGTTTGCACAGCTTTTCGTGCCTCCTCTGTTTGCAGCAGTCCTGCCAGGGCACTTCGTTTGGTGCTTTTTAGTTTACCCCAGATATCGGCTTCCCAGCTTGCACTCAGGCCAATATCGTACTGCGTAGACGAGTTGATGAGTCCGAAGCCCTGCGGAAAAGCGAGTTTAGATTGTTTAATACTGGCATTGCCATTTAAATCCGGTAAAAAGGCCGCTTTGCTTTGTTGAAAATTAGCCCTTGCCGCATCAATACGCTGCAAAGCAATTTTCATATCAATATTCCGGCTTAAACCTTCTGCAATCAGCCCTGTCAGAATGGTATCACCAAAAAACTTGTTCCAGTGTACCGATACTATGTTTGTGGTATCTCTACCTTCAGCATCCCGGTACAGTTTACCCGTATCAAACTCCGGTTGCTGATAGGGTTTTGATATCCGGCAGGAAGCAAGCGTTATCAATAGCAGCAGTAGTCCTATATATGGTTTCATCAGTGTATATTTTAGTTCTTATTTCTCTTATTATTCAATGTCAACAGTTTTTGGGTTACCACTGATCTTTTCCTGCAGGGCCTGGAAAACCACAAATAACACAGGGATCACAAACACCCCAAACACTGTTCCGATCAGCATCCCGCCAACAGCTGCAGTACCTATCGAGCGGTTACTGATGGCCCCCGCACCTGTTGCAACCATTAAAGGGAGCAAACCAAAAACGAAGGCAAATGAGGTCATCAGAATAGGCCTTAACCTGGCCGTGGCACCAGCTATGGCCGACTGGACCAGGTTTCTTCCACTTAACCTGTGCATCAGGGCAAACTCTACAATCAGGATTGCATTTTTAGCCAGCAATCCGATCAGCATGATCAGGCTGATCTGCAGGAAGATGTTATTGTCAAGCCCAAATAAACGGGCGAACAAAAACGCACCGGCCAAACCAATAGGCAGCGAAAGCAGAACCGAAAAGGGCAGAATATAACTCTTATACTGGGCACTTAGCAAAAAGTAAATGAACAGCAAACTCAGTATAAAGATCAGCAGGGTCTGGTTTCCGCTCGATAGTTCTTCCAGCGTCAGTCCCGAGAATTCAAAAGTATAGCCCTGTGGTAAAGTCTGCGCCGCCACTTCCTGTATGGCTTTAATTGCATCACCAGAACTGTATCCTGGCTTAGGTGCACCATTTACCGCAGCAGCCGTAAACAGGTTAAAGCGGTTGATGAATTCCGGACCATAGGTTTTCTTTAAAGTTATAAACGCTGATATCGGCGCCATTACACCGCGCTCATTTCTGACAAATATTTTGCTGATCGCTTCTTTATTGCTCCTCTGTCCGGCCTCTGCCTGGATCATGACACGGTATTGCTTACCAAAACGGTTAAAATCAGAAGCATAAATACCACCCAGATACCCCTGTAAGGTCCCCAATACAGTACTCACCGCAACACCGGCTTCCTTACATTTCGCTACGTTTACACTTACTTCATATTGCGGGAAGCTGGTATTGTAGGATGTAGCAGCATACATGATTTCTGGCCGCTGGTTCAGCGTACCCATAAACTTGCCAATTACAGCATCAAAAGCCTTATAACTACCGCCGGTCTTATCCTGCAGCTGAAATTCAAACCCATCGTTATTTCCAAAGCCCTGTAAGGTTGGCGCTGCAAAAAATATAATACTGGCTCCTTTAATATTGGCAGTTTTGGCAAACAGCTGTCCCACTATGCTTTTAATGTCCTGCCCCTCCTTTGTTCTTTCCTTCCAGGGTTTAAGACGGATAAATATAGCGGCGTAAGAACTTCCCGTACCACTCATTAAATCCATACCCGCCAGCCGCGACGACAATTCTACTTCAGGGATGGAACGTGCTATGCTGTCAATCTGGTTGGCAATTACCTCTGTTCGCTCCAGTGATGTTGCCGGTGGAAGGATCACGTTACCATAAATAGAACCACTGTCCTCATTGGGTACAAAACCAGTTGGGGTAGTCTTCACCAAAAACCAGAACAATACCGAAAACAAGGCTATACCCATAAAAGCAATCCACTTCCTGTTCACCAGGAACACCACAGATTTTTTATAGCGGTTGGTCATGGCTGAAAATGAGGCGTTAAAGCCGTCATAAAACCGCTGCATAAAGCCTTTTTTAACCTGGTCATGTCCCTGATGTGGCTTAAGCAACAAAGCACAAAGAGCAGGGCTCAGGGTAAGCGCATTTACTGCCGATATGATAATGGCTACCGCCAGTGTTAAACCAAATTGCTTGTAAAATACACCTACCGATCCTGTCACAAAGGTTACGGGAACAAATACCGCAGCCATGATCAGGGTAATGGAAATGATGGCCGAACTGATCTCGCTCATCGCATGCAGGGTCGCTTTTTTGGCCGACTTAGCCCCATGGTCCAGCTTGGCATGCACCGCTTCTACCACTACAATGGCATCATCTACCACAATACCAATGGCCAGTACCAGCGCAAATAGAGTAAGCAGGTTTATGGTAAACCCAAATAACTTCAGGAAAAAGAAAGTACCAATAATAGCTACCGGAACTGCAATGGCCGGTATCAGCGTAGAACGGAAATCCTGAAGAAAAATAAATACCACAATAAATACCAGGATAAAGGCTTCTATAATGGTAAAGATCAGTTTGGAAATGGAAGCATCCAGAAATTCATTGGCATTTGCAAATACCCCTATCTTCACCCCTTTTGGAAAACTTTTCTCTGCATCCTTTAATATCTTTTCACATTGCCTGATAATATCATGCGCATTCGAACCTGAAGTCTGGCTCACAGCAACATAAGGTGACTCTTGCCCCTGTGCCGTCAGTGTGCTGGAATAGGTAAATGAACCCAGGTTGATGTCTGCTACATCTTTCAGTTTTAACACCTGCCCGTTACCTACCGATTTCAGGATGATGTGTTCAAATTCTTCCGCTTTTTCAAAGCGGCCGGTGTACTTTAGGGTATACTGAAAGCTCTGGTTGCTGTTTTCACCCACCTTACCTGGTGCGGCTTCAATATTCTGCTCTGCCAGGGCATTCACAATATCAGCCGGAATAAGACCATAAGCTGCCATGGCATCCGGTTTCAGCCATATTCGCATGCTGTAATCTTTACCCCCATAAACCTGTGCATCTCCAATACCCTGGATCCTTTTGATCTGAGGGATAATGTTAATCTTCAGGTAATTGTCCAGAAACTTCTGGTCATATTTTCCATCTTCACTATACAGCAGAAAACTAAACACCTCGCTGTTCAGCCTTTTGCTGGTCGTAATACCCATTTTTACCACCTCTGCAGGTAATAAACTGGTTGCCTTGGTAATCCTGTTCTGTACGTTAATAGCGGCCATATCTGGATCGGTACCCTGCTTAAAATTAATCGTAATGCTTGCACTGCCATCATTGCTGGCCTTAGAGGTCATGTAAGTCATGTTTTCCACCCCGTTAATCTGCTCTTCCAGAGGGATAATCACACTTTTCATCACCACATCCGCACTTGCGCCCTGATAAGCTGTACTGACCTCAACAGCGGGCGGTGCAATATCCGGATATTGGGATATGGGCAGGGAAAACAGGCCCAATAAGCCTAGTATGACAATGATCACCGATATTACTGTAGATAATACCGGGTTGTCTATAAATTTCTTTAACATGGTTGTTTAAATATTTTGTCTAAAATGTGATCTATTTTTTAGCAGTGCTGAGCTTACTGGCAAATACGGGTTTGATCTTTGTACCATCTTTCAAACCACCCTTACCTTCAATTACCACATGGTCGCCCGCATTCAGGCCCTTTTTTACCACATAAAATTCACCTGCAGGGCTATCCATAACCTCTATCTCCGTAACCTTTACTGTTCCATCCTTATTTACGGTTACAGCCATCAGCTTTTCCTGCATTTCATAGGTCGCTTTGGCCGGAATCAACAAGGCATCTTTTACCTGCAAAGGGATACGGATGGTAGCACTGGCGCCACTTCTGATGATGCCTTCGGGGTTAGGAAAACCTGCCCTTAAATTTACTGCACCGGTCTCTGTATTGATCAGTCCGCCAATACTTTCCATACGGCCTTTTTCTTTATATTCAGCTCCATTGGCCAGTAACAGCGTAACGGCGGGAAAGTGCTTCAGTTTTTCTCTCATATTTTTTCCTGTAAAACTGTCGGTAAAGTCCAGAAATTGCTTTTCATTGAAAGAGAAATAGGCAAAAACATGCGCGATATTGGATACTGTAGTAAGTGGCTGCACCGAGGTACTGCTTACCAGGCTGCCGGTTTTGTAAGGAATACTGCCTACAACACCATCGGCCGGACTGCTGATCGCTGTATAGCCTAAATTGGTACGGGCGTTGGCCAGACCAGCCCTCGCCTGTAGCAGTGCGGCTTCTTTGGCATGTAAATTAAAGTTTGCCAACTTCAGTTCATACTCACTTACAATACCCTCCCTTACAAGTGGCAAGGTTTTTTCTACCTGCATTTTAGCCGTATTTACTTCAGCCTCCGCATTTTTAATGGCCGCACTGGCAGTCCTTACCTCCTGCTCATATTGAGGGGCATTGATCCTGAACAGCAATTGCCCTTTTTTTACGGCCGCACCCTCATCTACAAAAATCTGCGCCACAAAACCGTCTACCTTAGAACGGATCTCTATGTTCTGCTGCCCCTCAATTGTGGCCGGATATTCTGTATTGATGATCGTCTCCCCCTTCACGATCGTTGTCACAGGATATTCCTGTATGCTTTCCTGCTGCGCAGTCTGCTGCTCTGGTCCGCATGACTGTATTAAAAAAAGCAGGGTTATAAATAGTGGTAATTGTATTGTTGCTTTCATATTTATTGTGTTTGTTTTATGCATTGTCTTAAAAAAAAAAGCCAATACTTCCCTTCAACCCAAAAAACCAGGGTTTCCGGAATCAGCTATCATTAAAATTAGTACTGGATACCTGCTACGGCCAGGGTTAAATTAGCGGTGGTCCGGTATGATAAAGAAGTATACTGACTTGCATGGCGAAACTATAATTCCTTTATGTGCTTAATTGTTCAGCAAAGTTAGTACTTTTGCCAATAAAACAAGTAAAGACTTGTTTTATTAGATTATGAAGACAAATCGTTTTTTGATGTTGTTGAAGACACGAGGTGCTTTAACGGCGACCGAGATTTCTAAAGAACTGAATATCACCACTGAGGGTGCCAGGCTTCAACTGCTTAAACTAACTGAAGAAGGACTGATCCAATCCAGTCAGGAGTCGAAAGGCGTAGGCAGGCCTACCCAATATTTCAGTCTAACCGATTTGGGCAATAAGGGATTTCCGGACACGCACGCAGAACTTACCGTAAAGCTCATCCAGCTGATGAAAGATACACTTGGAGAGGAAGCCTTGCAAACGGTCATATCAGCCGGAGAACAAAAAGCGAAACAACGCTATCAGCAGCAAATGAACCAAAACAATTCACTGGAAGAAAGAATCCGTACACTGGCCGAAATCCGAAGCCGCGAAGGATATATGGCCGAATACACCAAAGATGACAAAGGTTTTCTGCTGATAGAAAACCACTGCCCTATCTGTGCCGCAGCCCAGATCTGTCAGGGCTTCTGTGTTTCAGAACTCAACACTTTTAAATTTGTACTTGGAGAAGATGTAAACATCAGCAGGGTAAGCCACATCATTGCCGGCGACAGAAGATGCGCCTACAGGATTTCTCTTTAAAGCCTTATTTTACATAAAACTCAGCTGAACGCAGTTTTTCCTGTCTGGCTTCTTCCTTTTTCCCCAACTTTTTCAATAAATAAACCCGCTGCTCATGGCATTGCCTGGCTACATAGGAATCAGGAAAAGATCGTGCGGAACGCGTAAATAGCTCATAAGCCTCCTGTAGGGCAGCAGTATCTTTACTTTTCATCAGCAATGATCCCTTCCGGTAATCATCCAGCCATTTTTTAGCCACTTCACTCATCCGTTCAGCTTCCTGTAAGCCCTGAAAGGGCGGAATAACAAAGTTCGGGTCCTTGTCTTTTATGATTTCGACCTTATTGCTGAAAAAAAACCTTATGGCTTTTAAATAAGCTACAGCCTCCCTCCTGTTATGCTCAGGATCTTTCAGCTGTCTCTCTTCCTTTGGATTGGTAAAAAATGAAGCTTCAGAAAGTACACCCGGGATACCGTAGGTATTGCGCAGCACACTTGCACCCTCAAGAGCAAAAACGGTATGGTCTGAGACCACACTTACCGGAGTTTTAACCTCATAAAATTCCGATTGCATGGCCCTGGCAATTTCCTTTCCAAAAGCAACCCCGGCTTTGTTTTCTGAGGATTTGCCGTGAAAATAAACAATAGGGAAATTTACCGTCGAATCGGCAGTAGCATTGTGATGAATGGACAGAAACAGCTGCGCCTTATTTTCCCTTGCTATTTTGGAACGGGTTGCCAGGGGTACAAAATCATCGCTGGTACGCGTCATGACCACTTTTGCACCTTCAGCTTCCAGCAGCGCTTTCAGTAAAATGGCTACCCTTAAATTTACCCATTCTTCACGTTCACCAGTTGGTCCCTGCCTGTAAAGATCTGTTTGCGCGGTACCTCCATGTCCTGCATCTATACAAATCACTTTTCCCTTCAGCACATTATCTTTTAATCCAAAACCACTCAAGATTATGCCCAGCAGCAACAGGATAAAAAATCTTGTGTAGTTGTACATACCTTCTATTTTAAAGCCGCCAGACTTTCTTCAATGATCTTAATCTTCCCTTCTGCATCTGCCTGCTTGTTTCGCTCATTCTGGATAATTTCCGGCTTGGCATTCTGTACAAAACGCTCATTTCCAAGCTTGGCATTTACAGATTTTAAAAAACCCTGTAAATACACCAGTTCGGCATTTAAACGTTCTCTTTCCACATCTATATCAATGGCTTCATTCAGGTGGATAAAAAACTCGTCGTTTCCTACCATAAAGCTTACGGCACCAGGAATCTTATCATTCACCAGTTCTACCTCACTGATATTGGCCAGTTTGAAAACAATGTTCAGCCATTTCTCATAATCCAGTGCAGAGTTCACTTTAATAGCCAATGGCAAAGCTTCTTTAGGCGAGATCTGCTTTGTATTTCTCACATTTCTGATTTCTGCAACCAGTGTTTTAACAACTTCAACATCTTTCAGCAAAGCTGTATCAACAGCACCTACAGCAGGATAGCTGGCTACAATGCAGCAGTCCATTTCTCCTTTTTCACCAAACAGCTCATCATGCCATAGCTCTTCTGTAATAAAGGGCATAAATGGATGCAGCAATGTCAATATCTTTTCAAAGAAAGCAATGGTTGCCTTTAAAGTTTCTGCGTCTACAGGATGCTGGTAAGCCGGTTTAACCATTTCCAGGTACCAGGCACAGAAATCATCCCATACCAGTTTATAGGTAGCCATTAAGGCTTCCGATAAACGATATTGTTTAAAATTATCTTCTATTTCAGCCAGGGCCTCATTAAAGCGGTTTTCAAACCACAATATGGCCTGCTGATTAGGGTTTTCCAATGCAGGCTCTACTTCCCAGCCTTTCACCAGACGGAAGGCATTCCAGATTTTATTGGCAAAATTACGGCCCTGTTCACAATAGCTTTCGTCAAACATCAGGTCGTTACCGGCAGGTGAACACAATAACATCCCTACCCTGACACCATCTGCACCATATTTTTCTATCAGCCCGATCGGGTCAGGAGAGTTCCCCAAAGATTTAGACATCTTACGCCCCAGTTTATCCCTAACAATTCCTGTTAAATAAACATTGGTAAAAGGCTTCTGCCCCCTGAATTCATGCCCCGCCATGATCATCCTGGCTACCCAGAAAAATAAAATCTCGGGTGCAGTAACCAGGTCATTGGTCGGATAATAATAGTTGATATCCTTATTGTCAGGATTTTTAAAACCATCAAATACCGAGATTGGCCATAACCAGGACGAGAACCAGGTATCCATTACATCCGGATCCTGTTTGATAAAGGCTGCAAGCTGATTTTTGCAACCTGCTTTCTCTTCTGCTGTAAATTGTCCCTCAGGGTCTTTGAGTTTTAAAAACTCATCTAAAGCTTCTTCTTTGGTTTTGGCCACTACCCAGTTGCCCTGGTTATCGTACCAGGCAGGAATCTGCTGGCCCCACCACAGCTGGCGGCTAATGTTCCAGTCGCGCACATTCTCCATCCAGTGACGGTAAGTGTTCACAAACTTTTCAGGGATCAGCTTTACATCACCATTCAATACATCTTCCAAAGCTGGTTTTGCCATCTGGTCCATTTTACAGAACCATTGCATAGACAGTTTAGGTTCTATAGCCGCATCTGTACGTTCCGAAAAACCTACCTGCGATTTATAGTCTTCCACCTTGTCTAAATGACCGGCTTCATCCAATAGTTTAGCAATCTTTTTTCTGGCCACAAAACGGTCTTCACCAACCAAAACAACAGCCAGTTCGTTTAATGTACCATCATCATTTAAAATATCAATTACCGGAAGCTTATGTTTTACACCCAGTTCATAGTCGTTCAGGTCATGCGCAGGCGTAACTTTTAAGCAGCCCGTACCAAAATCCATCGTCACATACTCATCTTCAATTACCGGAATTTCGCGGTTAATTAAAGGTACAAACACCTTTTTGCCTTTAAGATGGGTATAACGCTCATCATTTGGGTTAATACAGACTGCCGCATCTGCCATAATGGTTTCAGGGCGTGTAGTGGCTATCGTAATGAAATCATCTGACCCGGAAACCGTATACTTAATGTAATACAGTTTCTGGTTTACTTCCTTACGGATCACTTCCTCATCAGAAACAGCGGTTTTGCCTGCCGGATCCCAGTTTACCATACGGATCCCCCTATAAATCCAGCCCTTTTTATACAGGTGGATAAAACTATCGATCACGGCATCCGAAAGATCGTCTTCCATGGTAAAACGCGTGCGGTCCCAGTCGCAGCTGGCTCCCAGTTTTTTCAGCTGATCAAGAATAATACCTCCGTATTTCTCTTTCCACTCCCAGGCATATTTTAAAAATTCTTCGCGGCTGATATCAGCCTTGTTGATACCCCTTTCTTTAAGCATGGCAACCACCTTTGCCTCCGTTGCAATAGAAGCATGGTCGGTACCCGGAACCCAGCATGCATTTTTACCCTGCATACGTGCCTTGCGGATCAATACGTCCTGAATGGTATTGTTCAGCATGTGCCCCATGTGCAAAACACCGGTCACATTTGGCGGAGGGATAACAATGGTATAAGGTTCGCGTTCATCTGGCTCAGAGTGAAAAAATTTCTTTGAAAGCCAGTAACTGTACCATTTATCTTCTGTTGCCGCCGGATCGTATTTTGTTGAAATGCTCATTATTTTGAAAAGTATCAGATTTTTGAAGGCGTAAAATTAGTGAAAAAAATACAAAGCTTTGAGCTTACAAAAGCATTGATATCAAAATGTTCAAACCTGATCTGATTGTTTTTAAAGCTTTACCTAAATGAGCTTCCACTGTTTTTTCAGAAATATCCAGTTTTCCGGCAATTTCTTTCTGGCTAAAGCCCTCTTCCCTGCTCATCCGGTAAACCAGCTGACATTTATCGGGAAGTTTTTTTACCAATTGTTCCAACGATGCTTTAAGTGCCGTAAACTCAAGCCATTCCTGGGTAGAATCATCCAGCCCACATTCCTTTCCCAAACTGTCTGCATATTTTTTTTGACGATACTGCTTTTCCAGCATCTTAATTACGCGATACTTCACTGATACCGCAAGGTAGCTGTTCAAGGTAGAGGTGATGTTCAAAGTTTCACGCCGGTTCCACAAAGCAATAAAGATGTTCTGTACCACTTCCTCTGCATCTTCCAACTGTTCCAGCTTATGCCCGGCTATACTAAAAAGTTTATCCCAGTAACGGTCGTAAATTTCTGCAAACGCTACTTTATCGCCCTTCTTTAATAACGCTACCAATTCAACATCTGTAAAAATCTTGTATCGGTCCATATCAGTAAGGGGTTTTATGGGGTTCAAAAACTGTTACACGCCCGTCTTCAAGCAAAAACTGATAATCAGTTGCCAGTTCAATAAGATGCAAAACCTTTTTCAGTGGATTTTTCCGGCTAATCTCACCTGTCAGATACATCCTCTTCCCTCCCCTGCCATTATACACCAGTTCTACATTATATTCCCTCGCCAGCATACGCATCACCTGTTTCATATTATCGTTATCAAAATGCAACGTTCCAGACCGCATCCAGTCTTCCTCAAGGTGCTGTACCTTAGGCTGCAGCATCCCATTCTTAAAAACTACTTTTTCCCCTTTTGTTAAAACAGCGGTATACCTACCCGAACTCAGTTTTACCGAACCTTCAAAAACACGTGTTTGTACTTCCTGATCTTCCGGATAAGCATTTACATTAAATTTGGTTCCGATTACGGTGAGATCAAGTTGATGTTTATCGGACATCATTTTAACCTGAAAAGGCTTTTTTGCCTGATGTGCAACTTCAAAATAAGCTTCTCCCGAAAGCCGGACGGTCCTGGTCTGGCCCCTAAATGTAACAGGATAAGTAATGGAACTGGCGGCCCCCAGCCAAACTTGCGTCCCGTCCTCCAGCTGTATCTGATAACGTGATCCCCGGGGTGTTGCAATTCTGGCAAAGCCATTTCCGGAGGTCAGGCTGCTCTTCCCTTCGGACATATTGAAAACAGAACCTTCCAGCAGGTGCTGTTTCCCATTCTGATCTGTTAAAACAGCTACATTGCTGCCATAACCATATTGTCTGGCCAATTGGTCCAGGTCAAATACCCGAGACTGGTGCATATAAAAATACAGGACAACCGAAAACAAAATGCAAATTGATGCCGCAATGCCCAGCTTAATCCAAAACTTTACCGGCGCAGGTGTATTTTTATCTTCCATGCCCATCAGGACTTTTTGGTAGATGCGTGCCCTGTGGATTTCCGCATCGGCGGCAAAAGAAGCCGGAATAATAAGCGGCTGATCCTGATCCCTGTTATACCAGGCATTAAACGTATGCCTTTGCTGCTCACTTATACTTCCATCAAGCCATCTGGCTGCAAGTTCAGGATAATGGTCATTTTCATCTGAATGGTTCATATTTCTGTTCCTTTAACCATAGGTCTCCTGAAAATACACAATCCCTTAGTCCGTACCTAAAAAAAGCTGCATTCTTTAGAAAATAAAAAATATGGCTGGTTATTTTCCCCCTTTCAGGTACAGTTCAAAATAATCCGTTACTTTCTGATACAGCTGCACCCGGTCTTTACCCAATACATTGTGCTCATGACCAGGATAGATCATGTAATCTACCTGTACACCTTTATCAACCGCATGTTTCACAAAATCGACCGAATGCTGCTGTACTACAACCGGATCCTGTAATCCATGGATAAGCAATAACTTTCCTTTCAGCTGATCAACACGGTTACTCAGGTAAGTCGCGGCATAACCTTCAGGGTTTTCCTGTGGGGTATCCATATAACGTTCGGTATACATGATCTCATAAAAGGCCCAGTTTATTACCGGCCCGCCAGCTACGGCAGCTTTAAACACACCCGGGTGGGTCAGCATAAAATCTGTAGTGGCAAAGCCACCAAAGCTCCAGCCAAATAAGCCCATGTTGGCTGCATCTACATAAGGCTGAGCTTTCAGATAATCCACGGCACTCATCATATCTTCCATCTGTACCTCACCTGCCCTGCGGAACATAGATTGTTCAAAGGCCCTGCCCCTGTTGTCGCTACCCCTTACATCAACCGTAAGCACTACATAACCCCGTTGCGCCATATACCGCGACCAGTAATCGCCTGCACCGGCATTCCAGCTGTTGGTGATCAGCTGTGCATGCGGACCGCCATACCAGTAAACCACTACAGGATATTTTTTACCGGCATCATAATTTACCGGCTTGTACAGGTTCATATACAAGTCCTCACCCGATTTACTTTTAATGGTAAATATCGATGAGTTTTCTGTAGCATAAGCCGACAAGGGGTTTGCAGACTTCAACAATAACTTAGCTTTTGAACCAGGTGTTTCTACAAGCTGGATCACCCTGGGCACATCAGGTGTACTGTAAACATCAATTACAGTATTTCCGGAAATGCTTACCTGCGTATTGTGTACCGCAAAAGCAGATGTAAGCCTGCGCGACTGACCAGATTTCACATTTAATACATATAAATTCCTGGTTACCGGCGACTCTTCCGTTGAAACGTAAAACAGCCGCTCACCTTTAGCATCAAAACCTTTTACCTCCAGCACTTCCCATGCCCCCCTGGTTAGTTGTTTTACCACCCTGCCTTTTAAATCGTACAGGTATAAATGGTTCCAGCCATCCCTGTTGCTTTGCCATATAAATTTTGAAGGATCATTTTTCAGGAATAACATCGGCACCAGTGGCTCTACATATTTATCATCTTTCTCTTCAAATAAGGTTTTCACAAAATCGCCTGTAGCCGCGTCGTACTGGTTTAGCTTCATGTGATTTTGTCCACGGTTCAATACCGCTATATAAACATATTTATCATCCGGACTCCAGGCAATATTTGTTAAATACTGCTCTGCCGGCTCGCCGGTTTTCAAATACACTACAGCTTTAGTTTCTGCATGATACACCCCCACAGTAACATGATGGCTCTTGTCACCCGCCATAGGATATTTGATGTTTACATTGTGAGCAGGCCGGCTGGTCCAGTCGATGATCGGATAATCTGTAACCATTCGCTGGTCCATTCTGTAGAAAGCAAGCACCTTACCATTATTACTCCAGAAAGTTCCTTTACTGATCCCGAACTCTTCCCTGTGTACCGAAGAAGCGTAAACAATATCACTGTTACCATCAGTAGTAACCTGTTTCCGATCCCCGTCTTTAGCAACAAACAAGTTGAAATTATCCAGATAAGCCACATAACCGGCCTTGCTTTCCTCTGCGTTTGTTTTTGCCATTAACGACTGGTCTACCAATACATCTACCGTATTTTTAACCGGGTTGATCGCTACTTTACTACCGTTAAGGTTTAAAATCCATTCCGGCCCCTGGTTAAACTGGATCACGGGCATCATCTTCAAAGTATCCTTCTTCGCGTTCCTTAATTTCTGGTTTAATTGTGTTAAGGTCAGAAAAGGCTGGTCTTCCTTTGATTTGGCATTGCCACTTAACCAAACCGGACTATTGCCGATACGTTTGGCATATACATAATCCTCTGTTCCATAAATAAATTGAAGTTGGGATAAGTTTTCGGGTGCCAGCGTTGTCCGGGCATTGCTCATCGCATCCTGCATGCTCAATTGCTGCTGCTGCTGTGCAAAACTACCAGATGCTACAGCCAACAGATAGATCAGTAAAATCAGTCTTTTCATTATAAAAAAAAATTAGTTGCGCCAAACTTAGATAAAATGTAGCAATTATCATCCTTTCTTGCCTTACCTTTGATGTGTGAAGAACATCTTTATCGGTTTACTTTTTGCCATGCTGTGGGCATCAGCATCTGTAGCAACTAAATTCGGCATATTGTCATCGCCCCCTTTAATCCTGGGCAACCTGCGTTTTTTTATCGCAGGTTTTGTGCTGCTGGGCTTTTGTTACCTGATCAGCAGGGACAAGCAATACCGCCTGCCTACGTATACCGAATGGCGTCAGCTGGCCATATTTGGCTTTCTGAACACAACAGTATACCTTGGTTTGTATGTATACGCCATGAAATATACTGCAGCAGGCATCGGCAGTTTGTCTACCTCTACCAATCCCTTGCTCATTGTGCTGCTTTCTTCCTGGTTGATGGGCCGCAGGCCGGCAAAGGCAGAAATCATCAGCATCATCATTGGCATGCTGGGCATTGCACTGGCTACCTATCCCCTGCTTAAAAACAGCAATACTACCATTTCAGGTGTAGCCATACTCATGTTAAGCATGGTTGCCGTTTCCTTTGCCAGTGTTTATTATGCAAGGATACAATGGACCTTACCCAACCTGCTGATCAATGGCTGGCAGGTAACCCTGGGTGGATTATTCCTTTTACCCTTTACCCTGGCATTTAGCGATTTCTCTGCTTTAAATTTCGACCACAGGTTCATCTCTTCTGTATTGTGGCTTAGCCTTTCCGTATCTGTAGCCGGCCTCATCTGCTGGTTCTACCTCTTAAAAATAGATACCGTAAAAGCTTCCCTGTGGCTGTTCCTGTGTCCGCTTTTCGGTTTCTTTTATGCCTGGTGGCTGCTCAATGAACCCATTACACTGTATACAGTTTTCGGAACCTGCCTGGTTATCGTTGGCTTATATATTGGTCAGCGCAAAAAGCTGAAAGCTTAAAATTACCTGCTAAACCCAGTAGCGGCTATAACAAAAATTTAAAGGTCTGCACAATATTTTTTGTTAAAATATGTTAAATAGATATAAAATGCGAAGAGATGAAATCTATAAATGTATTTTCTATAACCCATACCATCCTCAGAAAACTTGGCCTCACCAAGCTTTACTATTGGTTTAACAAGTAATAATTTTGGGATACAAGGTGCTTATTTAGGCACAATTACTACTTTTATCCTTTCAATTATCATTTATGAAATTTTTATCACTCAAAACTTGTTTTACCGTTTTGGGAATTGCTGCTATCAGCTATTCTGCCCATGCACAATCTGCCACAAAATTTATCGACCCTGCAAATATGGATCGCTCCGTAAAACCCGGAGATGATTTTTACCGGTATGCGAATGGCACCTGGATCAAAAACAATCCAGTCCCTGCTAAAGAAACCCGATGGGGCAGCTTTAATGCCTTAAGGGATTTCAACATCAATGCCGTAAAAGGCCTGGTAGAAGATGCCGCCGCCAGCAAATCGGCCCAGCCAGGCTCGGTAGTCAAAAGGGTGGGCGATTTCTATACTGCAGCAATGGATAGCCTGACCATCGAAAAGCTGGGCTATGCCCCCATCAAAGCAGAACTGGCAAAGATCAGGCAGCTCAAAAATATAAGCGGGGTACTTGACCAGACCGCTTACCTGCGTGTAAATGGCATTGCCGCTCCTATGTTCAGCTTTGGTGTTGGCCAGGACCGCAAAAATGTAAACAAATACCTTCCACAGCTGGGCCAGGGTGGGACCACCCTGCCCGACCGCGATTATTACCTGAAAGATGACAGCAGAAGTGTAAAGATCCGCGAAGCTTATAACACCTATCTGACTACCCTGTTTAAATTAACGGGAAGCACTGCGGCCGAGGCTACCAAAAAAGCAGCAGTGGTAATGGCGATAGAAAAGCAGTTTGCTGAAGCGCAGATGAGCAGACTGGAAATGCGTGACCCTTATAAAACCTATAATAAGTTTACGCTGACTGATTTTAACAAAACTACACCCAGGATCAGCTGGCCCCAGCTGTTCAGCAAACTTCTGGTAAACGGACAGGATACAGTACTTGTTTCCTCTCCAAAGTTTTTTGTCAGCCTGAATGACATGCTGGAAAGTGTCCCGCTGAACGAATGGAAAACCTATCTGGAATGGAACGTACTGAAAAGTGCCGCAGCCAACCTGAGCAGCCCCTTTGTAAATGCAACGTTTGCCTTTAACCA
This sequence comes from Pedobacter heparinus DSM 2366, assembly GCF_000023825.1. NCBI lineage: Bacteria > Pseudomonadati > Bacteroidota > Sphingobacteriia > Sphingobacteriales > Sphingobacteriaceae > Pedobacter > Pedobacter heparinus. The sequence continues at coordinate 1,458,344 of NC_013061.1, read as the reverse complement.
GGCGCAAACCGGACAAAAAGTACAAACCCCACGCTGGCAAAGGATGTCGCAGCTCACAGATGGTACCATCGGAGATCTGGTAGGACAGCTGTATGTAGCCAGGTACTTTAAGCCCGATGCCAAAGTGAGGATGGACGAGCTGATCGCCAACCTGAGAAAAGCTTTCGAGATCAGGATCAAAAACCTGGACTGGATGAGCGAAGTGACCAAACAAAAGGCCCTGGAAAAACTGCATGCTTTTGTACCTAAAATAGGCTACCCTTCAAAATGGAGAACTTATCAGGGACTGGTCATCAGCCCTAATGCCTATCTGCAGAACCTGCGGAATGCCGGCACCTGGGCTTATAAGGAAATGGTTAGCCAATTGGGTAAACCGGTAGACCGTACCCGATTTGGGATGACCCCACCCACAGTGAATGCCTATTACAGCCCTACCATGAACGAGATCGTATTTCCGGCCGGGATCTTGCAGTTCCCTTTCTTTGATCCAAATGCCGATGATGCCGTAAATTATGGCGGCATTGGTGCCGTTATCGGTCACGAAATGTCGCATGGTTTTGACGATAGTGGTAGCCAGTACGATAAAGATGGCAACCTGCGCAACTGGTGGACTGCCGAAGACCGTGAAAAATTCAATGCTAAGACCAAACAACTGGGCGAACAGTTTGATGGCTACAAAGTGCTGGACACCATCCCTGTGAACGGCAAGTTTACAATGGGCGAAAACATAGGCGACCTGGGTGGCTTAAACGCAGCTTATGAAGCGTTTAAAATGACCAGGCAAGGCCAGTCTGACGAAAAAATTGATGGTTTTACACCAGACCAGCGTTTCTTCCTTTCCTGGGCACAGGTATGGAGAGGCAATATCTTACCCGAAATAGCTGCACAGATGATCAAAACAGATCCGCATTCCCCGGGCCCGTACAGAACCATTGGTGCCCCTGTAAATATGGATGCCTGGTACAGCGCATTTGATGTGCAGCCAGGGGATAAACTCTATAAAAAACCGGAAGAGCGGATCAGGTTGTGGTAACCAGCCCTCAGCGCTTTAAATGCCAGGCCCTCGGCCTGGTAAAAGCCCTTATGCCCTGATGGGAAAGGGTTGCGCCAATTCCTGAGTGCCGCCTGCCACTCCATGGCAGTGCAGCACTTACCCGGTCGCAGCAATTCCAGTACCCCGTGCCCGAGTCTATCTGTGAAAGAATATTTTCCGCCCTTTCCCAGCTGTCAGAATAAACTGATGCCGTTAGTCCGTAAGCTGTATCCTGCATCAGATAAAGTGCTTCTGCATCATCATTTACTTTCATGATACCAATGATGGGGCCAAAACTTTCTTCCTGCATCACCTTCATCTGGTTGGTCACATTGGTCAATACCGTAGGCTCAAAATAATTGCCTTTTTCTCCCTTTCTTTTACCTCCGCTCAGCAATACCGCACCATATTGCAGCGCATCTTTAACCTGCAGTTCCAGTACCTTAAGCTGCTCCTTCCTGGTCAGCGCCCCAATGTACACCCCTTCTTCGTCAGGCAGTCCTGTTTTCCACGATTCTACTTCTTTTACAAAAGCAGCCAGGTAATCGTCATACACTTTTTCATGCACATAAATACGCTCTACCGAGCAGCAACTTTGTCCGTTATTGTAAAAAGCCCCATCGGCCGTCGCCACAGCTACCGCTGCAACATCCTTTACATCCCCTGCCACATACAGTGGGTCTTTACCTCCAAGTTCCAGCTGGCAGGGAACCATTTTGGGTGCCACACGCTCATAAATATGCTTTCCGGTACGGTAAGATCCGGTAAAAAAATACCCGTCAAAGTTCATGTCCAGCAAATGTTCGCCGGTTTCTTTGGCCCCAATCGCAACTTTAAACACATCATCGGGTACACCTGCCTGCCTCAGCAGTTTTTCTATTTCCAATCCTGTTAAAGTGGCATATTCGGATGGTTTATACAGCACAGCATTGCCCGCCATTAAGGCCGGGATAAAAACATTTACCCCCACCAGGTAAGGGTAATTCCAGGCCGAAATGTTACAGACAATGCCCAGCGGATTGTACGAAATGTATTCTTTCAGCTCCGGCGTATCGGTTACCAGCTCGTCCGACAGGTACTTTGCCCCATGGTCCAGCATCCATTTGATCCTTGTTCCGGCCCCGTTAATTTCATTGCGCGACTGCTGCAAAGGTTTACCCACTTCCGAAGTAAGCATCGCTGCAAGCCTCTCTTTTTCTGCATCCAGCAAATTATAAAACTGCGTAATTATCCTCAGACGTTCTGCTAAACTTCTGGCTGCCCAGTTTTTTTGCCCTACTTTAAGCAGGTTGCGCTTATGGGCAAGCGATTTACTGTCATCTTCTTTTACGCTTGCAATAATTTCTTCTGTAGCAGGGTTTACAATGTTCATCGTGTATGTTTTTTCACTTCCTTAACAAACTCTTCCTTAATTTTCTGGGAGAAGGGATTCGATTCCTTTTCTTTCATCCTTTCCGGATGCCACTGCAGGCCTATCATGAAGGCCTTGCCCGTTTTATCCTTAAATTCCAAGCCTTCAATAATCGGGTCCTCGGTATCCGCATAAGCACTAACCATCAGGTTATTGCCCAGTTTATCGGGCCTTACCGCCTGGTGGTGCGCACTGTTTACCAGCCCCCTTTTTTCGCCAGTTACCGCATAAAGCAAACTATGGGTATTCACAATTACCTCATGCACCTTATCCTCCGTTCCCTTTTTATGTAAGCGGTTCAGCTTTTCGCCATTGTCTTCAAAAACTTTTCCGCCTTCCATGATATTGATGTACTGCATGCCCCTGCAAATGGCCAATACCGGAATTTTTGCCTCCTGCGAATAGTTGTAGATCAACCGTTCAAATTCATCCCTTTCCGGTAAAAACTCGTCGGGGCGGTAGGGATATGCTTCTGCCCCGCCGTATATAGCTGGTAGTACATCAATACCACCGGTAAGCACAAAGCCATCACATTTTTCAATGTCGTCCCTGTTGTTCTTTTCAAATGAAAGTTCTAACAGTTCCAGCTCTCCTCCCAGATCCTCTGGTGTAAACCAGTTCCAGTAGTTCTGAAAATTGGTTTCCGTGTAACTTATGCCTATTTTTTTCTTCATTAGCTGCTTTTAAAAATTCTACCATGACTAAAGCGCCTTTAAATATAACCGTTTAAAATCTTCCCGCGATACAGGTTTTGGATTATTTGGATATAAGCATTCCTTTTAATTAAAGGTGCATAAGGGCAATCCGGATAAATATTTCAATTTATAGCTGGCCTCCCTTCCTATATTGGCAAAGTTCTTGCATATTTGAAACCATAACCACAATTGATGACCACCATTACCGTAGTACCTATTATTGATTTTGAGGCCAGGCCTAAAGCGCCCCTGACAAGAATGATGAATGAGCGGCTGGAGGGTTTTGCAGCAGATTTACAGGCCTATCTGGATAAACAACTGCTGGAAAGCCCCGATGGCGACGATCTGGTCATCTATATGAGTTACAATAGCAACTATGCCATTCGCTGGACAATTGTAAGTGATGTTCCGGCATATATTGCTGAAGTGGTGGCAGACAAGTGTGCAAAGCTGGGCTACATTGCCTGGAAAGGGATCGATCTGTATAAGTTCAAATAATTTAACCAGTTTTGGTTAAATTTGTAGGCAATGAACAGAATTACCTTAACTGCCGATGGCTCAAATACGCTGTACAATGAAACCATTGGCGAACATTACCATTCCAAACACGGTGCCCTGCAGGAAAGCAAACACGTATTTATTGATGCCGGCCTACAACATGCCCTCAGCTGTTTTCCCGGCCAGGAAATCAAGGTGCTGGAAATTGGTTTTGGCACAGGGTTAAACTTTTTGCTGAGTGCCGCCTGGTGTGAAAAACATCAAACCGCGCTTAAATACATTTCACTGGAGGCTTTTCCGCTCACGATAGAAGAACTGGAATCAACAGGTTACGATCAGTACGTACCCGAAAATATATGGAATGGCCTGACCGGCAACTACGGAAAAGCCTTTCAGCAAGCTGTAAACCTTGGTGCAGATCAGCAGCTCAGGATTGTGCATACCTACCTTCACCGCTATGAAACGGACCGTCGGTTTGACCTGCTCTATTACGATGCTTTTTCAGTACAGCACCAGCCTGAAATGTGGACAGATGAGGTGATTGCCCATGCCTGCAGTTTTTTAAGGCCAGGCGGTATTTTTGTTACTTATGCCATTACCGGTAAGCTTAAACGTGCCCTGAAGGCCATTGGGTTCAGCATAGAAAAACTGCCCGGCGCTCCCGGAAAAAGAGAGATGTTAAGGGCAACAAAAGGCGGGTTCGGTTGTTAAGCTAAAGACCATAAATCTAAATTCATGAAGAAAAGACAATTAGGCCAGTCAGACCTGCAGGTTTATCCCATCACCTTTGGTGGAAACGTATTCGGCTGGACCATAGATGAGCAGCAATCCTTCGAAATCCTGGACGGGTTTACCGCAGCCGGGTTCAATTTTATTGATACGGCCGACTCCTATTCGCATTGGGTACCCGGAAATAAAGGTGGTGAATCTGAAACCATCATCGGCAACTGGATGGCACAGAGAAAAAACCGGGAGCAGGTAATCCTGGCCACCAAAGTAGGTTCTATACCAGGTTCAGATAAAAAAAGCCTGGCCAAAGATTATATCCTTAAATCTGTTGATGCGTCTTTAAAAAGATTGAAAACCGATTATATCGATTTGTACCAGTCGCATTATGACGACCCGGAAACACCAATTGAAGATACACTTGAAGTATATGACCGCCTGATCAGGGCCGGAAAGGTACGCTGGATAGGTGCCTCCAATTTTTCGGCGGTACGCCTGCGCACTGCACTGGAAACTGCCGACAGGCTGGGCCTGCCCAGGTACCAGAGTTTTCAGCCCGAATATAACCTTTACCAGCGCGAGGCTTATGAAAAAGAGCTGGAACAGGTAGTGGTAGACCATCAGCTGGGCGTAATCAATTATTATGCACTCGCCAGTGGCTTTTTAACCGGAAAATACCGGTCTGAAGCTGATCTGGACAAAAGCAAGCGTGGCGCCGGCATTAAAAAATATCTTAACGACCGGGGCTTTAAAATATTAAAGGCATTGGACCAGGTTGCCGAACAGTACAATGCCAATCCGGCCAGTATAGCCCTGGCCTGGCTGCTGGCAAGGCCATCCGTTACTGCACCTATTGCCAGTGTAACCAGCCTGGCGCAGCTGGAAGACCTGGTTAAAGCCGCCACATTGAAATTAAATGTGGAAGACATAGCGATACTTGACGAGGCCAGCGACTGGCAGTAAACACATCCCGAAAAATGAATAGAATGCCCTGTCAAAATATTTTGGCAGGGCATTTGTTTTTGGTTAATTTACATCATTATTAATCCTGCTGCTCATGACACAAGTTTCCCTACCCTTTTACACCAAACTGGCTATGGTGTTGTTCTCCATCATAAGTGCAGGTTACCTGGCCATTTTAGGACAAACCATCCTGGCGCCACTGCTTACTTCATTTTTACTGGCCCTGCTCTTGTTACCGATGGCCAATTTTATGGAACAAAAATGGCGCTTTAAAAGGAGCATTGCAGCCATCATATCAGTGGTACTGATGATTGGGGTAATCTCTTCCATCCTGTACTTCCTGGCCAACCAGCTGACCGATTTGTGGAAAGACTGGCCCTTGCTTAAGCACCAGGCCGAAACCTCGTTCCATGATGTGCAACACTGGATTTCCAGAACATTTGGCGTAAATGCACAGAAACAGATAGATTACCTTAAGAATAGTGCCAGCAGCGCTGTAGCCACCAGTGCAACGGTGCTGGGCGCTACGTTGCTTACCGTATCCTCTACCCTTTTGTTCTTATCTTTCCTTCTGTTGTTCACTTTTTTTATACTCAACTACAGGGGCATTCTGTTTAACTTCCTGAGTTCTGTGTTCGAGGAAAAACATAAACAAAAAGTAAGCGAAATTGTAAGACAGATCCAGTACATCATAAAAAAATACATCACAGGGCTTTTTTTACAAATGTTTATCGTTACCGTATTGATGATATTTACCCTGTGGGTATTGAACGTAAAATATGCCGTTTTGCTGGGCCTGATTTCGGGGATTTTTAACATTGTACCTTACCTGGGCATATTTACCGCATTACTGATCAGTGTGCTGATCACTTTTGCGACTGCCGGAGCGGCCAAGGTATTGCTGGTTTTAATTGCTTTTGTAAGCATCCATGCACTTGATGGAAATGTGCTGATGCCATTGGTAGTGGGCTCTAAAGTAAAGATCAATGCACTGTTTGCTTTCATCGGCATTGTAGTGGGCGAAATGATCTGGGGTATATCTGGTATGTTTTTATGTATCCCCTACCTGGCCATGCTTAAAATTATTTTTGATAAGGTAGAGCAGCTTAGGCCCTGGGGAATTTTACTGGGTGGGGAAGAGAAGCCGCAAAAGAAACGAAGGGTATACCGCATTACCAAAAAGATCAAACTGGAAGAAAAAGAATAATTTATGGCCGAGAACAGATCACCGCATATCCTGAACACTTCTGCAACTTTACTGGGCCTGTGTTTTATTGTGCTTACCTCAATTAAAGTGTCGAAAATGCAGGACAGCACCCTGATTGATGAAACCACTGCCCTGGCCATCATTTTGTTTATGGCAAGTTCCATTTTTTCCTTTCTTTCGATGAGAAAAGATGCAGGTATGGAAGACCATTTAGAAAAGATAGCAGATTTTATGTTCTTATCCGGCCTCATTGTTCTTTTTTTAACCACAATGATGGTTACCTTTAACGTCATCAAATAATTTGTTCCCCATGCCCAACCACATTGCACCTTTAACTGCCGCAGACCCTGCTTCAGCCTTCCTCAGATTGTTAAATGTTCTGGATACCCTGCGTACCGAATGCCCCTGGGACAAAAAACAGACGATGGAAACTTTAAGGCACCTGACCATTGAAGAAACCTATGAACTGTCGGACGCCATTTTAGAAGGCGATCTGGAAGAAGTGAAAAAGGAACTGGGAGATGTGATGATGCACCTGGTATTTTATGCCCGTATTGCTTCAGAAACCGATGATTTTACCATTGTAGACGTGCTGAACAGTGTATGCGATAAGCTGATCAATCGCCATCCGCATATTTATGGCGATGTTGAAGTAGCCGATGAGCAGGATGTGAAACGAAACTGGGAAAAGATAAAACTAAAAGAGGGCAATAAATCTGTTCTGGCGGGTGTACCTGCAGGACTACCTTCGCTGGTGAAAGCCAGCCGCATCCAGGAAAAGGCACGTGGTGTTGGCTTCGACTGGGAAGACAAAGCCCAGGTTTGGGAAAAAGTGGAAGAAGAGATGCAGGAGTTTAAAGCAGAATTTAATGTGGTGGACAATAGCGCCATTGATATTGAAAAGGCAGAAGGAGAATTTGGCGACCTGCTGTTTTCATTGATCAACTACGCCCGCTTTATCAACATCAATCCGGAGAATGCCTTAGAGAAAACCAATAAAAAATTCATCAGGCGCTTTCAGTACCTGGAAAGCAAGGCCAAAGAAAATGGCAAAGCTTTACAGGACATGACACTTGCAGAAATGGATGTATACTGGAACGAGGCGAAGAAGATATAAACAATTTTTGAGCTAACGGAAACGATCGGATCTCTCTTACTACAGGGTTACATATAAAGATATAGTAAGTACAATATCAAAACATAATGAATACAGAATTAAAATACCTTTAACTTACCTTTCCCTTACCCTTGAGATACCGTTGGAATACCATATAGGGTATTCCAACGGTATCTCAAGGGTATTTTAACAGTATCATAATTATGTATTCATATTATAATCATTTAATTGTTACTATATCTTTATATGTAACCCTGTATTAGGCCTTCTCTTGATTTAATACTATCACAAGAGCTTTGCCTCGGCCAATGGAAATTGCAGGGGGATAGCTTATATGTTGGGGAGCTGTATGAGTAACCAGGAGTTAACCGTGCTTTTTCTTCATCGTCATTTTGGCCTTCTGCCCTATTCCGTAATTGTAGCTTTTGGAGTTGCTTTCTTTTTTTTCATGATAAGCACCGCCGCCTTTAGGCGCGTCCTCAGTTTCTTTCCTGGTTTTAACGGCCTGCACCTTTACCGATTTATCAATCACCAGGTCGTCCGGCAATGCTGCCACCTCGATCTTTTTGCCTAGCGACTGCTCTATCTTTCTTACTTCTGCAAGCTCCAGATCAGTAGCAAAGGTAATGGCCACTACTTCCTCTTCCCCCTCTTTTACGGCCCTGCTTAAAAAGGTTTCCTTTTCTTCAGGCAGCTCAAAATGGAACATAAAATGGATGCCCGAAAGGTCTAGCCCGGAAAAGCCTTCATTGGCCACAATCAGCACCCTTGCTTCAGGTGTAACTTTAAAATCGTCAATATGGTCAAAACCTTCCTCATCAAAAAACAGGGGGTTCAATACAGCAACAGCGCCCGGCTTTGCAGCATGCAGGTTATTGGACAGTTTTTGTGCCGTTAAACGGCTGTTTACAAATACGATCACTTTATCAAATACCTCATCATCCCTTAACAAAAGGTTCAGCAGGTTAATCTTTGTCTTAAAATTAGGTACCTGGTACAACAGAAGCGCATGCGTTTCAGCCTTGCTTTCACCCAGGTCTTCTACTTCAATGGTAACAGGGAAATTCATAAACTGATCGATCATCAGGTTCAGCTTATCGTGCACTACTGTAGTAAATATCAGGTGCTGCACTTTACCCGCACTTCTGGCCAGCTCGGCCACAGGCAGTTGCATTCCTTGTTTTACAATTACCTCAGCATCATCAACAATAAAGGTCTGCAGCCTGTTCAGGTTCAGGCCCAGTTTAAGGTAAACTGCCCTTGCCCTCGTGGGCGTGGCCACCACAATGTCGATACCATCTAAAAGCGTATTGATCTCTTCTTCCATCCCGCCGGTACCATACAAACCTATAATGCGCAGGTCCCTGTTTTTGCTGAGCAGCATAAATTCTGCAATTACCGCTTCCACACGTTCGCCATCAGGCACCAGGATCAGCACTTTTGGTGCCTCATCTGTACTGTATTTTAGCTTCATTAAAACGCCAAGCACATAAGTTGTGGTTTTACCACAGCCTTCGGGACCAACCGCAATGATATCCTGCCCCCCAATAATACGGGACATGGTTTTTGCCTGAATTTCTTTTGCAGAGATGTACCCGGCATCATTCATTGCTGTTACCAGCGGCTTGCTTAATTTTAATTTATCTAAGGACACAGTATCTTTAATTAATTGATGAAGCTGCAAATTTACGGAAATTACTTCAATAAGCAGGGTGCCTTTACAGCGCCAGGGCCTCTTTATTGTACTTATTGCGGTATTCTATAGGTGATAGCCCTGTGTTTTTCTTAAAAATCGTTCTAAAGGCCTTGGTATCTGAATAGCCCACATCGCACATCACTTCTGTAATGTTTTTACGGCTGGTCTCAAAATCCTTCTTTGCCGCTTCTATTTTTACACGCTGTATGTATTCGGCCACCGTATTGGTGGTGGCCTTTTTAAAACGGCGTTCAAAACTTCTACGGCCAATGGCCAGCATATCCGACAACTGGTCTACACTTATTTTTTCCTGGAAATTAAGTTCTATAAAATCCTGGGCTTTTTTTACAGAATCGTCCTGATGGTCGCGCTGCCCTTTAAACATGATAAAGGAGGACTGGTTACTGCGGTCTATTTCAATGGCAAAGTATTTTGCAGAAAGGATGGCCATTTCGCGGCCGGTATATTTTTCGATCAGGTACAACAACAGGTTCCAGAAAGAGTTTGCCCCGCCGCTCGAATAAATTCCGTTTTCATCGGTTACCACTTTATCAGATACCATTTCCACATCGGGGAACATCTTACTGAACTGATGGGCCGACAGCCAGTGCGTGGCACAGCGTTTTCCTTTTACCAGTCCCGTTGCCGCCAGTAAAAAAGCACCCACGCATAAACTGGCCACTTCTGCCCCTGCTTTATATTGGGCCGTTATCCAGGGAAAAAAATCATTGTTTTCGGCAATGACAGTTTCCATATCCCCATTTACCGCGGGTATAATGATCAGGTCTGTTTTGTAAACCTCAGCAAGCACCAGATCAGGGTACACCCTGAACAACCTGTCGTAAACCCGGGGCTCTTTACTGAGGCCAACAAGCTGGACAATGAACATTGGGGGTTTACCGATAGCAGCTAAAAAATCATTCACTTTATTGAACAAAGTAAACGGGCCTTCAATACAGCTTAATGCTGCAGCCCCTGTTGGTACCAGAACTGATATGTGTTTCATTCTATCAAATTTAAGGTAAAAATCTGTCGCAGTCAACCCCTCATATTGGCGTATTAGCACCCCTGAATATTGGGTTATTGACACTACATTTGGATAAACAAAATAAAACCAGATACTATGATCACGCTTAACCCTTATTTAAACTTTCCGGGAACAACCGAAGAAGCCTTTAATTTCTATAAATCGGTAATTGGCGGCGAAATTGTGATGACCATGCGTTTCAGCGATATGCCGGATGATCAGACACCAGAAAATGAAAAGCACAAAATCTGCCATATGTCGCTCCAGCTTCCTAACGGCACCATGCTGATGGCTACCGATACGCTGGAATCTCTGGGCCAGAAGTTAACCCCGGGCAATAATTTTTACCTGTCGCTCGGCGTACAAAGCACTGCAGATGCAGACCGTATATTTGCGGCCTTTGCGGATGGTGGTAAGGTAGAAATGCCTATGGAAAACATGTTCTGGGGCGATTATTTTGGCATCGTTGCCGATAAATTTGGCACCCAGTGGATGATCAGCTACAATTCAGGTCAGGCACAATAATCTACTTACCCCTGCAATATTTTTTAGTATTTCAGGGATAATTTCCATACGCCTTACTCTCTTAAAAAGATATTTCCTGACGAATGTCAGGTGAATATTGTAAATTTCATTGGTTATTAACTTTTTAATTACCATATCTTTGCGCGCAAATTAAAAACACTACATTTTTAATTAAGTGAGATAATCATTCTTAATGAGGGTAAGGAAATATTTTTATAGCGCATTGCTTTTGCTTTGCTGCTTGACAAATTATGGTTTTGCAGCTGAGACAACAGTTCAACTTGCAAAAGGTGGCATAATAGATCTTCGTGCGCAGTCAATGGATGGAAAAATTGCGCTCAATGGTCAGTGGCTTTTTTATTGGGGCCAGCTTATAGGTCCAAATGACCACCTTAAACATAAAGGGGAACTGGTAGACTTTCCTTACAGGTGGACCGACCGCTCACCTTCCGGAAAAACCTATCCTTCGTATGGTTACGCCACTTACCGGCTTACTGTATTGCTGCCAAAAAACACGCCATCATTACGCCTGTCCATGCCCGAAGCTTATTCGGCCTATCGCCTGTTTATCAATGCGCAGGAGGTCGCTTCCAACGGACGTGTGGCCAGGACCGCAACCGATTTTATTCCCTACTGGGAAAATAAGATCATAGAAATCCCGCAGCATACCGATACCTTAAACATCCTGCTGCAAATTGCAAATTTTAGCCATAGCAAAGGCGGAATTAAAAAGCCCTTGTTAATTGGGGAAAAAGGTTTTGTCATTTTAAAAAGAAAACAAGCTGAAGCAGTTGACCTATTGTTGACCGGCTGTCTGATGATGGGGGGACTTTTCTTTCTGGGACTTTACCTGATGGGGAGCAGGGACAAGGCCATCCTATTGTTTGCCTTATACTCTATTGTTTACAGTTACAGGATTATTGGGATAGACAATTATGTACTGCATACCGTACTACCCCAGATGGACTGGTACCTTACGGTAAGGATGGAATACCTGAGCTTGTTTTTAGGCATAGGCATGTTTGCCTTGTATACCCGGTATTTATACCCTCAGGATACGAGTATAATTGTTATAGGCACCATTTTCAGCCTTTGCTTTGGCTTTTCCCTGGCAGTACTTTGTCTGAAACCCCTGTATTTTACCCAATTGATAAATCCTTTTCTGGTTATCATGATCTTTTGTCTGGTGTACGTTCCCTATGTATATACAATGGCCTATAGAAAAAAGAGACCGGGAGCTATTTATACCTTAATGAGCGCAGTTGCCCTTATGCCTGTATTTGCCATTTCATTATTGCATTACTGGAATGTCATCCCCGCCTTTCAGCTGGTCTCTTTCATTTTTTACATCAGTTTTTTCTTCCTTCAGTCACTGATACTCTCGCACAGGGTTTCTTTTGAACAGAAAAAGGCCAGGGCCGAGGCAGAGCAGGGCTTAAAAGCCAAAAGCGAATTCCTGAGTACCATGAGCCATGAGATCAGGACACCACTAAATGCGGTGATCGGAATGAGTCATTTGCTACTGAAAAACGGGCCAAGGGAAGACCAGAAAGAACAGCTTGATGTGATGCTCTTTTCTGCCAATAATTTGCTTTCTATTGTAAATGACATTCTGGATTATAATAAAATTGAGGCGGGAAAAGTTTCTTTTGAGCACATAGAAATGGACATTCCGGCCATTGCCGGAAATATTGTTTCGGGACTTCAAAGTTCTGCGCATGATAAAGGGATTGAATTGACATTGCATGTAGACCCGGCTTTAAAGAACAAACTAATGGGCGACCCGACCCGCAGTTCTCAGGTCATTACCAACCTGGTACACAATGCCATAAAATTTACAAATAAGGGTTCTGTAGAAGTGAGATTGATTGTAGCTGCGCAGACGGAAACTGATATTACCTTAAATATCCAGGTTAAAGATACCGGTATCGGCATTTCAAAAGATAAGCAAAAAGTTATTTTCGACAGGTTTACGCAGGTTGACTCTTCTACATCAAGGGGATTTGGCGGTACAGGACTGGGCCTTTCCATTTGTAAAAGGATCCTGGAACTCCAAAATTCATCCCTAAACCTGATTAGCGATGAGGGCAGGGGCTCTACTTTCTATTTTATACAAACTTTTGAGAAAAGCACCAAAATTTTAAAGCGTCTGGATCCGGAACACCTGCCCAACGAGAATGATAAACCGCTTACAGGCATACCTATTTTACTGGTAGAGGACAACCTGATGAACGTACTGGTAGCGCAAAAATATCTGGAACGCTGGGGAGCAACGATAGATGTTGCCCTAAACGGACAGGAAGCCCTGGAAAAACTGGATGTGAACAGGCATCAGCTGGTTTTGATGGACCTGCACATGCCCATAATGGATGGCTATAAAGCTGCTGCAACCATGCGTGAAAATGGAGTGACCATCCCTATTGTTGCCCTTACAGCCAACTTGCCTGATGAAATAGCATTACGGGTAAAGGAAGCGGGCATTAACGATATGGTGATCAAACCCTTTTTGCCTGATGAGCTGTACAGGAAAGTACTGCACCATATTTTTAGTCTATAATTCCATTTACCGGTTTCTTCGAAAAAAAATCGGTTATTTACACCAACTAAATACAAATATCTAAATGAGCTTAAAGAGTTTGGTATTGGGTAAAGACTGTCCGGAGATTATTGCGGTCCGCAAACCCACCTGTTTGAAGACCGTGTAATGAAAGTTGGGGAAGTAAAGATCGTGGATGATGTAACTTTATAACAAGCTGCTTACTTAAACCTGATGGCTTTTAAAGGGCTGATCCGGCTGACCAGCATAGAGGGCAGGATCAGTACAAGCACACAGATCACCATAGTAGCCAGGTTCAGGAGCAGTACATCTGCCAAATGAAGCTCGATGGGCACATACGACAGGTAATAAGAAGACTGGTCCAGTTTGTAAATATGTGTATATTTTTGCAGGAAGCCCAGCCCCAGCCCCAGTATATTGCCCAGCAATAAGCCCAGCCCTACCAGATAAGCGGCATTGTACAAAAATATTTTCATCACACTGTAATCCGTCATGCCAAATGCCTTCATGATACCGATCATATTGGTGCGTTCCAGGATCATGATCAACAAGGCGGTAACCATATTGATGACACCAACCACCATCATTAAAACCAGTAACACTTTGGTGTTCACATCCAGTAAGGACAGCCAGGTAAAAATTGCAGGAAAATAATCAGAAACCGACTCCGATTTCAGCTTCAGCTCCATATTTTCGTAAATGTGTGTTGAGACTTCCTTTAATCGGGAGAAATCTTTAATCCTGATTTCCAGTCCGCCTATTTCATTGGCTTTCCAGTTGTTTAACCTGCGGATGATATTTAAATCACCGATTACAAAATTCTTATCGATTTCTTCTACGCCGATATCATAAATCCCCACGATCTTAAAAGGTCGCTTACGCGGTGGGTTCTGTACAAAATACATGATAAAATCATCGCCTACCTTTAGCTTTAAGCGGTTGGCGGTAAACTGCGAGATGAGGATCTCTTTACTGGCCTTCACACTATCGGTAAAATCGATGACCTTACCATTAACCAGGTGTCTGCGGATATAATCCCAGTTAAAGGTCTTGTCGATCCCTTTGAAATTGATCCCTTCAACTTCATTGTTGGCTGAAATTATAGCTGGTTTAGTAGCGTAGGGCTGAAAGAACTCAACATCAGGGTTATTTTTAAGCTGGGCCAAAGTCTCTTTGGCAGGTACAAAAGGGGAGAGTTCAAAAGAATTGTTCAGATCATATTTAAAAACCCTTACATCGCCTATATATCCTCTTACTTTTTCCTGTATCTCGGTTTTAAAACCTTTTATAATGGCTACAGAAAGCATCATCACAGCCAGACTGAGCATTACCCCCGCTATGGCAATGCGAACAATCAGTTTAGAAAAGGTACGCTCCGATTTAATGGCTATGCGTCCTGCAATAAAATATTCTGTATTCAATCTTTTGCAATAAATTGTAACTTAGCAAAAATGGTTATTTGATTTTGATTTAAAGTATTTAAAATAAAAAAGCTTCTTAAATGGCACAATTCTTCACAAACACCCTGCACATTGTTCTGGTATCGATCCTGCTTCAGGCTTGTGGTCCTTCAACATCGGTTGCAGCCAATCCAGGGAAAAGAAAACTACTTACCGGTGCAGAGCAAACAAACCTTTACGTACCTTATTTAAAAGGTAAACGGGTAGGGATGGTGGTAAACCCTACTTCAATTATTGGCAAAGAAACTACGGTGGACAGCCTGCTGAAGCTTGGTGTGAACATTGTGAATATATTTGGCCCCGAACACGGTTTTAGGGGGAACGCCAGTAACGGTACACATGTAGACGATGAAGTTGACCAAAAGACAGGGATCAAGGTGATCTCCTTATATGGAAAGCATGCTATCCCGACTAAAGAAGAGCTGGCAAACATAGACATTATGGTGTTCGACATACAGGATGTTGGTGTACGTTTTTACACCTATATCAATACCTTGCAACACGTAATGGAAGCCTGTGCTGCCAATAACAAAGAGGTACTGATATTGGACAGGCCCAACCCCAACGGCTTTTATATTGATGGCCCTATACTGGACCCCAAGTTTAAATCGGGCATTGGTTTAAAACCAATTCCGGCAGTACATGGCTTAACAGTTGGTGAATATGCCCAGATGTTAAATGGTGAAAACTGGCTGGACAACAAGCTAAAATGCAAGATCAGGATCATTAAAGTAGCCAATTATACCCATGATACCCCCTATGAGCTGCCGGTAAGCCCTTCACCAAACTTAAATACCCCGCAATCTATTTTACTTTACCCAACTACCTGCCTGTTTGAAGGCACGTACTTAAATTATGGCCGCGGCACCCAGTTTCCGTTTACCATTGTAGGTGCCCCCGCCTTAAAAGGTAAATACAGTTTTTCTTTTACACCTGTAAGCATCAAGGGTATGTCGGAAAGCCCATTGTTCATGAACCAGGTTTGTTACGGGCTGGACCTTAGAAATTATGACACCGGTAACTTCAGGAAGACCAAACAGATCAATCTGGGCTGGATGATAGAACTTTATAAGAATTCGCCAAATAAGGCAGATTTTTTTAACTCCAAACTGAGCAATCAGATGGGCACTATTGAAAAATTGATCGGGGTGGCAGAATTCAGGCAACAGATCATTGCAGGTAAATCAGAAAAAGAGATCAGGGCCAGCTGGGAACCCGGCTTAAGCAAGTATAAAACAATGCGTAAAAAATATTTGTTGTATCCGTAGTATCTGCTAACAACTAAAGCATACCACGATGAACAACACAGCGAAAAAGAAAAACGAAAGCCCGGGCAGCAACTACCGGGAAGAAATCCCAAAAGGTAAAGTTCCTGCCGGGAATAAAGCCGTAAAAAAACCGGAAGACAAAGATTATAACCGGGAAAACGCACACTTTAAAAACCTGGCTAAAAAACGCGAGGAAAGCGAGCAACCCGTACATCCTATAAAAAAAGCGCCAAAAGAATAAACTACAATTTATTCTTTTGGGCGGCCCTTAAAAACTTCATCAATACTTTTTCATCATTTTCCAGGGCCTTAATTGTATCCGGCTGATCTGTACTGATCATTTTCAGGTATTTGTCCAGCTGATTATCCTCAAAGGTCTGCAGCAGTAAGGGATAAACATACGAACTTTTGCAAACTGCACGCGTATTGCCCAGTTTTGCGGCCACACAATCCAGCACTTCCACTACCAATTTCTTTTTTGGCCTTTCATCAGCGGCAATACTGCAAACTGCCAGCTGCCTCAGGGCCTCCAGTGTACCACCCCAGGTACGGAAATCTTTTGCCGTAAAATCACTTCCGGTAATTTCTTTGATGTAATTGTTAATCCGTCCGGAATCTACGGGCTTATGTTCATTGCCATTGGTATAATACTGAAAAAGATCCTGCCCGGGAATGTCCCTGCACTTTTTTACCAACCTGCTGAGGGTTTTATCGTTCAGTACGACCTCTTGTTTCACGCCTTTTTTTCCCACAAAACTCAATTTCATGGCATGGCCATTAATTTTCACATGTTTGTCTTTTAAAGTACTTAATCCGTAACTCCCATATAGCTGTTTATAAGCCTCATTACCCACACGGATCAATGTTTTTTGCATGAGCTGTACACAAATTGCCAGCACTTTCTGTTCATCCAGCTCTTTTCTCCGCAAATCTTTAGCTATCCTTTTACGGGCCTGGGGCAAAACTTTACCAAATTCCAGCAGTCTGAAATATTTGCTGTCCGACCTGCGGGAAGTCCACACTGCATGATATTTATACTGTTTCCGACCCGCTGCATCCATACCGGTAGCCTGCAAATGCGCATTTTTCTTTGGTGCAATCCAAACCCCGGTCCATGCCGGGGGCAGCACCAATGCTTTGATCCTGTCGAGCTGACCGGGATCGGTAATGCGGTTACCATGGTTGTCTGTATAATAAAATTTTCCGGGCTTCCCCTTTCTGTATATCCCTGGCTGGCTATCTGTTAGGTAAACCAGACCAATTTCTTTAATTTCCTCGGGACTGCCTGTCATACGGTTTGTTTAAAAAATGCGTTAAATTTTTAGTTATTTTGTTAGCTAAAACAAAGGACAATGAGATTAGTTTTTATGGGTACGCCCGATTTTGCTGTTGCTGCGCTGGATGCGCTTGTAAAAGCCGGATTTGAGGTAGCAGGTGTGGTTACTGCGGCGGATAAACCTGCCGGCCGGGGACAAAAACTACAGGAAAGTGCGGTAAAGCAATATGCTGTTGCCCATGGTCTGAAAGTACTGCAGCCCTTAAAATTAAAAGACCCTTTGTTTCTGTCAGACCTGAAAGCACTAAATGCTGATTTACAGGTGGTGGTGGCTTTCAGGATGTTACCCGAAGTGGTATGGAACATGCCCCCAAAAGGCACCATTAACCTGCATGCTTCACTACTGCCCCAGTACCGGGGTGCTGCGCCCATTAACCACGCCATCATAAATGGCGAAAAAGAGAGCGGTGTAACCACTTTTTTCCTGAAACACGAAATTGACACGGGTGATGTGATCTTTTCGGAAAAAGTTGAAATTACTGATGAAGATACCGCCGGAGATCTGCACGACAAACTGATGCATACAGGTGCCGACCTGTTGGTAAGGACCGTAAAAGCCATTGAAGCCGGGGACTATAAAGAACAGCCCCAGCCTGATGCAGCACAGGAGGAATTAAAACATGCCCCTAAAATATTTAAGGAGCATTGCCTGATTGACTGGAACCAGCCGTCAAAAAACATTTACAACCTTATCCGTGGGTTAAGCCCCTATCCTACCGCTTTTACCAGATTGAACGACAAGGTCCTTAAGATATTTAAAGCAGAACTGGAAGAAAAAGAAACAGGCCTGGCTGCCGGTGCCTTCCTGTCTGACGGAAAGAGCTATCTTAAGTTTGCCGCAAAAGATGGGTTCATTAAACTCACAGATCTGCAATATGAAGGCAAAAAACGAATGACCGTAGATGAATTTTTGAGAGGGATGCGCTTGTAAAAGCTACAAAAAGAAATGTGCTTACAGCAGGTTCAGCTTTACACTCAGCAGTTTGGTCATTTCATTAAAATACCGTTTGCGGCCATAGCCCATTACCCAGCGGATGCCACTGATCGCATTGGTTACAAATACCTCTTCTGCTGCTTTTAAGATCTCGGGGTTGATCTGTGCCTCTATCACTTCAATATCGTTTATCCTGCACATGTTCATGACCACAGCCCGCATTACACCTGCAACACAGCCTTCGGACAAGGCCGGTGTATATATTTTTTTATCATAGACAACAAATACATTTGAGCTGATGCTTTCACATAAAAATCCGCTTTGGTTCAATATAAATGCATCATCTAAGCGGTGCTGTTTTTTGTACAGGCCAGCCATTACGTACAACAGGGAGTTGGTGGTTTTATAATTGGACAATTTGTTTACCGGTTTGGTAATTTCATCGTATACATCAATGATCAGTCCTCTTTTGTTCAGTTCATAATGGTTATCGGGGAGTGGACCGGCTTCCAGCACATAGCCCGACTTATTGCTGTTTGGGGTATATAACCCGTCGCCATCCCGGTAAACTGACAGCCTGAAACGCACATTCTCTTTCAGTTTGTTCTTTTTACAGAGTTCTGCGGTTTTTTGTTTTAAAAAATATTCATCCAGCAAAGTGCTGCCATCCATTTTCAGGGCTTTCATCCCTGCATGTAACCGGTCGGCATGCTGCCCGGCAAACTGCAGCTTACCGTTACACATGCGCATGGTCTCGAAGAGGCCGTCGCCATATTTAAACCCCCGGTTATGGGCTGTAAGGATAGGCTGGCTGATGGCCACAAACTCATCATTATGTAAAATATATTCCTGCATTTATTGGGTACGATGTATTAGGGTTGTACGATATAATTTCTCCATTTATTCAGTGCCGAGTCAAAATCGGAAGGCAAAGGTGCCTCAAATTCCATATACTTTTTAGTACCTGGATGAATAAACCCTAGTGTTTGTGCATGAAGTGCCTGTCGGGGGAGTAATTCAAAGCAGTTTTGTACAAATTGTTTGTACTTATTAAAAGTAGTGCCTTTCAAAATTTTATCACCGCCGTAGTTGGCATCGTTGAACAAAGGGTGGCCAATATGTTGCATATGCGCTCTGATTTGATGTGTACGGCCAGTTTCAAGCTGGCAGCTGATTAAGGTTACATAACCTAAACGTTCCAACACGGCATAATGTGTTACAGACCACTTACCTTTTTCTTCATCATCGTATACATCCATCACGATCCTGTTTTTTGCGCTGCGACCAATATAGCCTGTAACCGTGCCATCTTTTTCGATATCGCCCCAGGCAAGCGCCACGTATTTACGGGTAATGGTATGGTCAAAAAACTGTTTGGCCAGCCTGGTCATTGTAATTTCATTCTTGCTGATCAACAGCAATCCGGAGGTATCCTTGTCAATCCGGTGCACCAGGCCCGGACGGCCCTCGTTGCCCGGCAGCTGGGGCAGTTGTTCAAAATGGAAGGCAAGTGCATTGACCAGTGTGCCTGTATAATTGTTATATCCGGGATGCACTACCATACCTGCAGGTTTATTAACCACCAGCAGGTCATTGTCTTCATATACAATGTCAAGAGGAATGTCTTCCGGATAAACTTCGGTATCACGTGGCGGATGGGGAAACACGATAGAAATCTCGTCGGCAGGCTTAACCTTATAACTGGCTTTAACCGTTTTCTGATTGACCAGTACGTTGCCTGCCTCTATTGCATTCTGTATGCGGTTTCGTGACGCATTTTCCATACGGTGCATCAAAAACTTGTCTATCCGCAATAAAGACTGTCCTTTATCAACAACAATATTAAAGTGTTCGTATAAATCCTGCTCTTCTAATTCCGGTCCGGTATAACTGTTTTCCATTGAGTTTCTATTGTTTTGATCAGATAATGGGGGCCTCTGCCGCTTTCATAGCTTTACAGGTTCCAGGCTGCAAAACTAATCTTTAACAATTACATATTTAAAAAAGAAATTGGTCTGCTTTTTGTGAACCCTACCCACATACCTAATATAAACGTTTATGGAGCTAATGATAAGGCTGTATAAACAATGAAAAACAAAAGACTACGCTTATGAAAAACTTTACTCAAAACGTCAAAATCATACTTAACTTCTTCCCCTACCTGCTTAAAAAGATTTATTTTAAACAATAAATATAGCTGTAGCGTAAAAGGGATTTATATTTGCCAGCATGTTTGCAGATATACATAGCCCCTTACAACCCTTAAATTTCTTTCATGGCTATCAGGTACTGGTAAAAAGGGATGATCTGATTGATCCTTTTATATCGGGGAATAAGTGGCGCAAACTGAAATACATTTTAGCCGAAGCTGACCGGACCGGAAAAAATCACCTGGTTACCTTTGGTGGTGCCTATTCCAATCACCTGGTAGCTACCGCAGCCGCCTGTGCCAGGAATGGCTTACAAAGTACCGCCTTTGTACGTGGAGAAGCAGTTGAAAATGAAATGCTCCTGCTATGTAAACTTTATGGTATGCAACTGCGGTTTACCGACCGCTTAAGTTACCAGAATAAACCTTTATTATTTGACCGGTATTTTGGGGGCGACCATACCGCTCTTTTTGTTGACGAGGGCGGTGCAGGCCCCCATGCGGTGAAGGGCTGCGCAGAAATTATTGCGGAATTGCCTGCAGATACAAGTCATTTATTTTGTGCCGCCGGAACCGGGACTACGGCAGCTGGTTTACTAAAAGGCATACAGGCTGCTCAGCTAAAAACCATATTGCATGTGGTTCCCGTGCTAAAAGGCGACGATTTTATTAGCCCTGAAATTTTAAAATATACGGGTCCTGACCATCGGCTCAGGGTACATACCGGATACCATTTTGGTGGCTATGCCAAAACAAGTCCGGCTTTAATTGAATTTATAAAGTACTTCATTGCACATACCGGCATTATGATAGATCCGGTTTATACTTCAAAAATGTGCTATGCATTGGCTGATCTGCTGAAACATAACCATTTCAACCCTGATGATAAAATAGTAGTCCTGCATACCGGCGGCTTACTAGGCCTGCTGGGCATGAAAGAGAAATTTCATTAGATCATGTCATTCTTTTTTTTGCTTCAATACACCACAGCAGTTCATTTATAAATACAGTAGCGCGCTTATCTGTTGCAGCCTGATCAGCGGGCTGGCCATTTTCATCAAATGTTTCCTGCACCTTTGGCACAGGGAACATGGCAGGAACTGTCCAGGCCCCTATTTTCCATAAGGAAAACTGTATAGAGGCCATCACCTGTGCCCCGCCAAAGGGGCCGGCAGAATTGGTACAGATGGCAACAGGCTTTTTACGCCATTCATCATACAGCAGATCGACCACATTTTTTAAACTTGCCGGATAGCCACCATTGTATTCCGGTGTAACGATAAGCACTCCGTCAGCAGCTTTAATTTTTGCAGCAAAATCCAGCATCTCCGTAGTCGGGTTTTCAAAAAAACGCAGGCGTTCTTCAAAAATGGGGAAATCATATTCCTGCAGGTCCAGAATTTCGACCGAAGCCAGGTTTTCCGATTCTATGAATTTTTTGAAGTACAGGGCGGTGCGGTGACTGTTGCGCCCTTTTCTTACACTGGCGGATAGGATGGCAATATGTGGCATTTCTTTTCTGATTAGGGTTTAACACTAAATATCGTGTTTTTTCTTGAAAGCCGGTATGCCTGATGATCAGCCTTTTATATTTTATTTAAAAAAAAATTAAGCTTGCTGTCCAATTTCTTTAAAGCCATGCATTATGGTGGTATAAATCAATAAATTTAAAAACAACAATAACATGGAACAGAGAATCAATGCCTTCGAAAAAGGTCAGCATGCAATGAAAGCAATGTACGGTATAGGTGCTTATCTGAGCAAATCATCAATTGAACCGAAACTTTTACATCTGCTTTATTTCAGGGTATCGCAAATCAATGGCTGTGCATATTGCCTGGATATGCATTCTAAAGACCTGCGTGCAGCGGGAGAAACAGAACAGCGCCTGTATGTGCTGGATGCCTGGAGAGAGGCCCCCTTGTTTAGTGAGCGCGAATGTGCAGCCCTGGCATGGGCCGAAGCAGTAACCCGGATAAGGGATGGCAATGTAGCCGATGAAGTATATGAAAGGGCACGCAAACAGTTTTCTGAAGAAGAACTGATCGACCTGACACTAGGCATTACAACCATTAATACTTATAACCGCATCAATATTGCTTTCCGTACGGTTGCCGGCAGTTATACCGTAGGCCAGCATAAAGTACAGGTAAAATAAATAGCAGTACAACAGATCAAATTCATATCTTCAAACATTATAAAAACAAATAGGATGAAAGATTTCGTATTCATATTTCGCCAGGCCGATTCGGGACAAAACAGTGTTTCAGCCGAAGAGGCGGACACCATTAACAAGAAATGGAACGACTGGATAGGCGGGATAGCTGCACAGGGAAAATTAAAAAATCACGGCGCCCATCTGGACCCGGCTGGTAAAGTACTTAAACCAGGTGGCGTAGTTACCGATGGCCCTTTCGTTGAGATCAGGGAAAGATTAGGTGGTTTTATTGTGGTTACAGCCGACAATTTTGATGAGGCAACTACATTGGCGCATGGCTGTCCGGCCCTGGAGGCGGATGGCAGCGTTGAAATAAGGCCTATTTTTGCTTAAATTATAGCGCAGCCGTGTTCAGCTACGGCTGCGCTGATCATTTGGATGGAACAGGAATTTCTAAAGCATTTATTTCAGCAGGAGTTTTCGAAAATGGTTGCTGTAATCAGCAGGCGCTTTGGCCTGCAGCACATAGAAACAGCAGAAGACATTGTGAGTGAAACATTTCTGCTGGCTACGGAGACCTGGGGAACGAAAGGGCTGCCGGCAAATCCGGCGGCATGGCTGTATACTGTAGCCAGGCAAAAGACCCTTTCCTATTTCAGGAGAAATAAAATTTTTGAAGACAAGGTAATTCCCGAAATCCGGCGTAAACAAGAACTGCCGGACCAACCTGAGGTATTGAATTTCTCCCAACAAAATATTAAAGACAGCCAGCTGCAAATGCTCTTTGCGATATGTATGCCAGCAATTGCCAGTGAGGCACAAATAGGCCTTGCATTGCGCATCCTTTGCGGCTTTGGTATCGATGAAATTGCAGAAGCTTTCCTGTCTAACAAAGAGACCATTAACAAAAGGCTGTTCAGGGCCAAAGAAAAGCTGCGTTCAGAGAAGATACAGCTGGTATTTCCTCCTGAGAATGAAATCACCAAACGTCTGGACAATGTGCTCCATATCATCTATCTGCTGTTTAGCGAAGGTTATTATTCCAAAACCCAGAACCAGATCCTGCGAAAAGAACTTTGCATAGAAGCCTTACGCTTGGGCTTAATGCTTACGGAATACGAAAAGACAAATCTGCCAAAAACAAATGCCCTTATTGCCCTGATGTGTTTCCACGCTTCACGTTTTGATGCCCGGCGAAATACTGAAGGCGAGCTGGTTTTATACGAAGAGCAGGATGAAAAACGCTGGGACACAGCACTCATCAACCAGGGCATCCATTTTTTGAACTTATCTGCCAGCGGCAAAGAATTGAGCCCTTACCACCTGGAGGCCAAAATTGCTTATTGCCATTGCAGCAAAGAAGATACTGCAGAAAAATGGGAAGAGATCTTACAGCTTTATAACCAGCTTTTAATGATCAGCTATTCTCCTGCTGCTGCACTGAACAGGACATTTGCCTTATACAAGGCAAACGGAGCAGAACCGGCCCTGAGGGAAGCAGAAAAGTTAAAACTTGAAGACAACCATTTCTATTTCGTATTGCTGGGAGAACTCTATAAAAACATAGACAAAAGCAAAGCGATGAACTGTTTTGAAAGGGCACTGGCATTGGCAAAGACATCGGCAGAGCAACAGCTCATCCGTCAGAAAATAAAGGAGCTATAAAAAATGATCAACGATGAGATTAATTATAAAAATCTCTTTTTTACACTATTATTTTTTAAAAAAAACTATTTTTAGCCGACAAACAATAAAAAAAACCTAAAAATTTAAACGAGCAATGAATAATTTGATAAAGGAGTTCATGGATAAACTTGAACTCAGGAATGCACATGAACCAGAATTTTTACAGGCAGTATTTGAGGTAGCAGAATCAATTATTCCGTTTAGTGAAGAAAATCAAAAATATAAGATCCATAAAATTTTAGAACGCATTGCTGAACCTGAACGGGTGATCATATTTAGGGTGCCCTGGTTGAATGATAAAGGCGAGGTAGAAGTGAACCGTGGTTTTAGGGTACAGATGAATAGTGCCATAGGCCCGTATAAAGGAGGCTTGCGTTTTCATCCTTCGGTAAACCTGAGTGTATTGAAGTTTCTGGCATTTGAGCAGGTTTTTAAAAACAGTTTGACCGGACTGCCAATGGGTGGCGGAAAAGGTGGTGCTGATTTTGATCCGAAAGGAAAATCAGATCATGAGATCATGAAATTTTGCCAGAGCTTTATGACCGAACTGTATAAATATGTTGGCGCTGACATGGACGTTCCGGCCGGAGATATTGGTGTAGGTGCCAGAGAGATCGGCTATTTATTTGGGCAGTATAAACGCATCAGGGGTGAGTTTACAGGAGTGTTAACCGGCAAAGGACCTGAATGGGGCGGTAGTTTGATCAGACCTGAAGCAACCGGCTATGGCGTAGTTTATTTTGTAGAAGAAATGCTGAAGCTTAGGGGCGATTCGCTGAAAGGTAAAAATGTCATCATTTCGGGATCAGGAAATGTTGCACAGTATACGGTAGAAAAATGTATTGAAGTTGGCGCCAAAGTACTTACCATTTCAGATTCAGATGGTTATATATATGACCGGGCGGGAATTGACAAGGAGAAGCTTGCTTTCATTATGGACCTTAAAAACAACCGCAGGGGACGCATTAAAGAATATGCAGATAAATTTAACTGCGAATTCTTTGCCGGCCAGAAACCATGGAGCGTAAAATGTGACATTGCATTTCCGAATGCTACACAGAATGAACTGGACGAGGCAGATGCCGTTTTGCTAACGGAAAATGGCTGTTTTTGTGTAGCTGAAGGGGCAAACATGCCAACTACACCTGCAGCCATACACGTATTTGAAAAGGCTAAGATATTATATGCGCCAGGTAAGGCCGCAAATGCAGGTGGTGTAGCGGTTTCCGGACTGGAAATGTCCCAAAATTCTTTACGCTATTCATGGGGACGGGAAAAAATAGACATCAAGCTAAAACTGATCATTGAACAGATCCATCTTGCCTGCGTGAAATATGGCAAAGAACCAGATGGCTATATCAATTACGGCAAAGGGGCCAATATTGCCGGATTTGTTAAAGTAGCTGATGCAATGATTGCGCAGGGAATCGTGTAAAACTAAATGGGCCGGATTTGTTAATTTGGCGGTTTTAGTTACATTTGGAATACACCAAGAACAGAATTTATGTATCAACTCACTGTAGCTCCCGATAAGGTAAACGAAACGCTAAGCAAACACATTCTGGCTGATGGTTTTGATTTGACTTACGACATGGAAAAAAGTCAGGGGGCTTATATTTATGATTCCAAATATAACCGTAAGCTGCTCGATTTTTTTACCTGCTTTGCTTCGGTCCCTTTAGGTTACAACCATCCTAAAATGATCAATGATGAAGCTTTCAAAAGTAACCTTTTGCAGGCAGCACTGGCCAACCCTTCCAACTCTGATGTATATACGCAGCAGTATGCACAGTTTGTAGATACATTTTCTAAACATGGTATTCCTGAATACCTGCCCCATGCTTTTTTTATTGCCGGCGGTGGACTGGCTGTTGAGAATGCCATTAAGGTAGCGATGGACTGGAAGGTGCAAAAGAATTTTGCCAAAGGCTATAAAGAAGAAAAAGGCTTTAAGGTTTTACATTTTGAAAAAGCCTTTCATGGCCGTACCGGTTATACTTTGAGCCTGACCAATACCCTGCCCGATAAAACCAAATGGTTTGCCAAGTTCGACTGGCCAAGGGTGTCGGTACCCACAGTTAAATTTCCTTTACAGGCTGAAAACTTAAAACTGGCCATCGAAACTGAAGAGACCTCAATTGCCCAGATTAAACAGGCTTTTGCCACACATAAAGATGATATCTGCGCCATTATAGTAGAACCTGTACAATCTGAAGGGGGCGACAACCACCTGCGGGAAGAGTTTCTGGCACGTCTGAAAAGTATTGCTGATGAGCAGGATGCCTTCCTGATCTATGATGAGGTACAAACCGGAGTTGGCCTGACCGGCAAATTCTGGTGCCACCAGCATTTCAGCGAAAAAGCACGTCCGGATATTATCGCCTTTGGCAAAAAGATGCAGGTATGTGGCATCCTGGTTGGCCATAAGGTGGAGCAGGTGGAAGGTAATGTTTTTAAAGTTCCTTCGCGCATTAACTCTACCTGGGGTGGTAACCTGGTAGATATGGTACGTTCTTCACAGATCCTGCAGATTGTAGCGGAAGACAATTTATGTAACAATGCCGCTGTAGTTGGCCGTTACTTGCAGGAGCAGCTGGAACAGCTTGCTGCTAAATACGATAAAATGGGCAATGTGCGCGGAAAAGGTTTGCTTTGTGCCTTCGATTTTGCCAGTAAGGCCATGCGTGATGCCTTCATACAAAAAGGAATGGAAAACAATGTGATGTTTTTAGGCTGCGGGAACCAGACCATACGTTTCAGGCCGGCCTTATGTATAGAGAAAAAACACATTGACGAAGGTATGGCAGTGATGGAACGTATATTACCTGCCTTATAATGGGTAATAAAAAACTGAACACCTTTTTAGGGATATTGGTTGTAGTTTTAGTGGTATGGATGATCAGGGGTACCTTTATGCAACCCGGCATCAGCAGCCTTAAAGGTGGGTTTACAGAAGTAGCCCATTACCGGAACGAGAACAATACCGGCCCGATACAGCATGTTTTTACCGTTACGGTAAAAGATACGGCGGCGGCCCAGCTTGAGGCCTATGGCAACTTTATGCCTCACCATAAGGGCGGTAATACCAAAGTTTATTTCTTTGCAGCAGGAAATCCAGTGCCGGATGAGCTATATCCGGGAAAGCCGAACTTCGACCCGGCATTTAATCCTTATTGCATTGCCCTGTATGAGAAAACAGCTATGGGCAATGCAAGTATTGAAAAAAATCCTTTCAGATAAAATTTATACAAATGCGGAAAAGCCAGTAATGGCCCGCCCCACAATCAAGGTATTGATCTCTTTCGTACCTTCATAGGAATAGATGGCTTCAGCATCGGCTACAAAGCGGGCGACATCGTATTCCAGCAAAATACCGTTGCCACCCATTACTTCACGGGCCCTGCTTACTACATCCCTTGTGCGCATTGAACAAAATACTTTAGCCAGCGAGGCATGTTCATCGGTCAACAGGCCCTGGTCCTGCAGTTGCGAGAGCCTGAAACACAGCGTTTGCATAGCGGTAAGGTTAGACAACATTTCTACCAGGTGATTCTGGATCAGTTGATAAGAGGCAATGGGTTTGCCAAACTGTTTCCTGGTCCGCGTATAATTTAAAGCACTTTCATAAGCACCCCTGGCACAGCCCACAGCCTGCCAGGCTACTCCTGCCCTGGTCATTTTTAACACTTTGGCTGTATCCTTAAAGGAATTTGCATTTTGCAGGCGGTCTTCCTCATCTACCTCACAATTGGTTAAGGTAATCAGACCGTTTTGCACAATACGCAGAGCCATTTTGTCCTGCATCTTTTCTACTGCAAAGCCTTTGCTCCCTTTTCTTACCAGGAAGCCCTTAACCTGGTTATCGTCAACATCTCTTGCCCAGATTACGGTAATGTCTGAAAACGTGGCATTACCTATCCATTTTTTTTGTCCGTTCAACAGCCATTTATTTCCCTGCCTTTTGGCTGTGGTGGTTAAGCCCCCTGCAACACCAGAGCCTACTTCAGGTTCTGTTAAGCCAAAGGCCCCAATAATTTTCATCTGCTGCATATCCGGTAACCATTGCTGCTTCTGAGCTTCCGAACCCAATAAATAGATAGCGCCCATGGCCAGTCCGCTTTGTACGCCAAAAAAGGTAGACATAGAGGTATCCACACGGGCCATTTCCATGGCCAGCATGCCTTCCATCAGGTTGGATTTACCCGGACAGCCGTAGCCCTGATAGGTTAAACCACAAATGTTCAACTCAGCAATTTTAGGGATCAGCTCAAATGGGAATTCCGCTTTGAGCCAGTATTTGTTCACTACAGGTTTTACTTCCTTTTCTAAAAACGCCCTTACCTTTAGCTGCAGGGCCCGGTCTTCATCTTTTAAGGCCTCCTCTCCGAGTTGATAAAAATCGCCCTCAATTGGTGGCAGTTCCCTTTTTTTACCCTGGCCGCCCATCATTTTCATCAGCCCCTGTAACTGGGTCTCATCCAGGTTGGAAACAGAATCAATCATTTTGGTGAGGTCTACTTTTTTAGATAAAGCTTCCAGCTTCCGGAAGTCTACATGTTTAAAAAGAGTATAAGCATTTTTTAAGGAAGAGAAAATATTGGCCATAGTAAATTGTTTAGAATAAAACAGAATATACCACTTTTTGTTGGCCCGGCCTCAATTTTTACCAAAACTAGCTCAGGTTAAACAGGTTGTCAACCCCTAAAAGCTTACGTGAAGTAAATCCTTCACCATAAGTACCCCCAACGGTTTTGCCAAATTCCCTTGCACGGCCAATTACACTCTCAAAAAACTCCGGCGAGGAGATATAAGTATCCGGTCCGTCGAGATCAGGATTGAAAAACTGGGTTTTGAAGGCTTTAATGGCAGCCAGTTTGGTTTCAAAATAAGGCGTGATGTCTACAATTACATCCGGTTTAATGTAACGGTCCTGAATGTACTGCAACACTAGCCGCGGGCGCCAGGCCTCTTGTGCAGCCCCATCCAGTGCTGTATTTATTTTGGCCAGGCCCGATAAAAAACAGGCCTCTTCGGCCAGATCCCCTGCCCGGCCATGATCCGGGTGCCGGTCATGCAGTGCATTGGTCAGCACGATTTCGGGCTGGTACTTACGGATCATTCTGATCACTTCCAGCTGATGGGCCTCGTCGTTCTTAAAAAAACCATCCCTGAACCTCAGGTTCTCACGTACATGCAGGCCCATAATCTTCGCCGAATCCGCAGCTTCTTCGTCACGGGTTTCGGCAGTACCCCTGGTACCCAGTTCGCCCCTTGTAAAATCAATTATCCCAGCTTTTTTGCCCATGGCAATGTGTTTTACAATCGTTCCTGAACAGCCCAGTTCAGCATCATCCGGATGGACAGCGAGCACCAATAGATCTAACTTCATAAAGTTCTTTTTAATTTAAAGCAAGCGTTGAATTTTTTTCTTCACTTTGGAAGAAAGCGGCTTGGTGAAGGGAAAAAAATAATCTACCACCTCGCCTTCCTTATTTACAAGGTATTTGTGAAAGTTCCAGCGTGGCGTAGCCGTTTGTGTTAAAAATTTAAACAGAGGGTGTGCCTGCTCACCCCGGACCATAATCTTTTCAAAAACCGGAAAGTGTACACCATAATTTGCTTCACAAAAATTACCAATGGCTGCCCCCTCTAAAGGCTCCTGCCTGCCAAAATCGTTAGAAGGAAAAGCCAGTACCTCGAAATGTTCTGTCCCAAATTGTTCCCTGAGTTCCTGTAAATCCTTTAACTGCGGAGCAAAACCACAGGCTGAAGCAATGTTTACAATCAGCAGCACTTTGTTTTTATATGCAGAAAGGTTCTTTTCAGCCCCATTAATAAGTTTCACCTTAAACTGGTGTATGCTTTTAGATTGGTCAGACATAGTTTCTATTGATAAAACCCAGAGGAAACGATAATGGATTCGATGTCCCTATCTTCCTGCGGGCTATATGTGCTTTTCAGGTTGTGGCCTACCACCCTTGCAACCGATTGGTACAGGAACGCAGTAACCCCTCCTTTTGTTTCTTTTATAATATCGTAGGTAGTTCTGCCCAGCTCCCTGTCTATAAGTTTGGTTAAAATTTGTCCCTGGGTAATTGTCAGTTCCTTAATCTCCCTGTTAAACATTTCCTTGATCTCTTTATCACACTGCTTAACCAGTTTTTTCTGTTCCTTTTTTTCCGTTGTCAGTGCCAGGTCCCTTTCCAGCTGCTCATATCTTCTTTTGGCAAATAAGGCATAAGGCATCACCTTCATTACATTATAACGCAACCTGTTAAATGCAGCCCGGTCTGCCGGCGATTTAAAGAGCCGCATGGCAAAGATTTCTACTTCATTGAGCGGGATCCAGGGGATCATTTCTCCGTTGTCATTTGTTGAGGCCACCCTGATCGTATCATTCTTTCCCAATACCGGCATTTTAACAGGCACAGTGCTCACCTGCGCTTTAGCGGAAGCACCTGAAATAATGACAATTGAAAGAATAAACAGCCTATAAAAATTCATAATTTTATACCCAGGCAAATTTAGGGCTAATTTTATATTTTTGTTCCTTTACTGATCTAATATACCCATTTAACGATAAACGGGTATAATTTTTACGTAAATAATACAAAATGACAATTGACCAACAGCAATGGGGTAGTACCCCTAAAAACCCCGCTGTATGGATTATTTTACACAATGCCATAGAAAAACATTATATTAAGGGGATCAACTGTTAACGAAAAACAAAGGAATATAAATGAAGAATGCATTAGTTATTGATTTAGAAGCAGAAAAGCAGGAGATACTGAAAAGATACCGTGCCCTTTTGCGTGCTTGTAAGCCAACAATGCAAAGAGGGGATAAAAAGGAAATCAGGAAGGCTTTTGACATGGCATTGGAGAGCCATAAAAACATGCGGAGAAAATCCGGGGAGCCTTACATCTATCATCCAATTGCTGTGGCCCAGATTGCAGCAGAAGAAATTGGGCTGGGCACCACGTCCATAGTATGTGCGCTATTGCACGATGTGGTGGAAGATACAGACATTACGCTGGAGGACATTGAGCGGGAGTTTGGTAAAAAGACAGCAAAAATTATTGATGGGCTGACAAAGATCTCGGGTGTTTTTGACTATAACAGCTCTTTGCAGGCAGAGAATTTTAGAAAAATGTTGCTGACCCTGGCAGATGATGTAAGGGTAATCCTGATTAAACTGGCCGACCGGCTGCACAACATGCGTACCATGGATTTTATGCCGAGGCAAAAACAGCTTAAAATTGCATCTGAAACCATTTACCTGTATGCACCACTGGCGCACCGTTTAGGATTGTACGCCATTAAGTCTGAGCTGGAAGACCTTTCCATGAAATACCTGGAACCGGATACCTATAAGTACATTGCCACTCAGCTGAACGAGAAAAAAGCAGAACGGACACTGTTCATCAAAAGATTTGTGGAACCGATCAACGAGATCCTGGCAGAACAGGGCCTGACAGCTGATATCTATGGCCGGCCAAAGTCCATCCATTCCATCTGGAACAAAATGAAAAGCAAAAACATACCTTTTGAGGAAGTGTATGACCTTTTTGCCATCAGGATTATTCTGGACAGCCCGCCTGAAAATGAAAAAGCAGATTGCTGGAAAGCCTATTCGATTGTGACCGACCTTTACCGGCCCAATCCCGACCGTTTGCGCGACTGGGTATCATCGCCCAAAGGAAACGGATATGAATCGTTACATACCACAGTAATGGGCCCTAAAGGGCAATGGGTTGAAGTACAGATCCGTACGCAGCGCATGAACGAAATTGCAGAGAAAGGCTTTGCTGCGCACTGGAAATATAAAGAGTCGAGCAACGACAACGGACTGGATCAGTGGATCATGAAAGTAAGGGAAATGCTGAACAACCCGGAAGCCAATGCTTTAGATTTTCTGGACGATTTTAAAATGAACCTCTTCTCGGATGAGATCTTTATTTTTACACCCAAGGGCGCTTTGCTCCAGCTGCCATTGGGCGCTACTGCGCTCGACTTTGCCTTTGAGATCCATACAGATGTAGGCGCAAAATGTATCGGGGCCAAGGTAAACCATAAACTGGTGCCCCTGTCTTATAAATTGCAGAACGGCGACCAGGTAGAGATCATTACCTCCAGCAAGCAATCCCCAAAAGAAGACTGGCTCAATATCGTTGTTACTGCCAAGGCAAAATCAAAGATCAAATCTTCTTTAAAAGAAGAAAAGAGAAAAATTGCCGAACTGGGCAAGGAAACACTGGAACGTAAGCTGAAATCATTAAAGATCACCTACAACACCGATAATTTAAATAAACTCAGCTACTTCTTTAAGCTGCCTTCTACCCAGGAACTGTTTATTGCGGTGGCAAAGGGAAAAATTGAATTAAAAGACCTGAAAGATTACCTGGCCAGTGAAAAGGAAATAGAGAACCGTGGTGCCGAGAAAAATGAGCACCAGCAGATAGATGCGCTGCTGAACAAGGTAAAAGGACCTGAATCGGACATTTTACTGATTGGCGAAGACCTGCAAAAAATAGATTATACACTGGCAGCCTGTTGTAACCCAATTCCGGGTGATGATGTTTTTGGTTTTGTAACCGTTAATGAAGGCATAAAAATACACCGCACCAATTGCCCGAATGCGGCACAGCTGATGGCGAACTATGGTTATCGGGTGGTTAAAGCAAAATGGAACAGACAAAAAGAGCTTACTTTCCTGACCGGGCTGCACATTATAGGTATTGATGATGTGGGGCTGATCAATAACATCACCAAGGTGATCTCGAACGATTTTAAGGTAAATATGCGCTCTATAACTGTAGACACTGATAATGGGATCTTCGATGGCTCTATCATGATCTTTGTAAACGACAAGGACCACCTGGACAACCTGATTAAAAATCTGTTAGAAGTTAAAGGGGTAACGGGAGTTACACGTTTTGATGCCTAAAAATAACAATAAATCATAGCGTTTATATAAAAAATTGATACCTTTGAAAGGAGTTTAAAAACTATGTCGACAAACCACAACAGCGAGTTGGTTAGAAAAATATTCGAAGCCTACCTCGAAAATAAAAGTCTCAGAAAAACACCGGAGCGTTTTGCCATCTTAGAAGAAATTTACTCAAGAGATGACCATTTCGATGTAGAGACCCTTTACATCCACATGAAAAACCAGAAATACCGTGTAAGCAGGGCTACAGTATACAATACTTTAGAGTTGCTGGTTTCATGTGACCTGGTTACCAAACACCAGTTTGGTAAAAACATGGCCCAGTTTGAGAAATCTTACGGTTACCACCAGCACGACCACGTGATCTGTATTGATTGCGGCAAAGTTGTGGAATTCTGCGATCCGCGTATCCAGCAAATCCAGAGTATGGTAGGTGAACTGCTGAAATTTGACATCAAGCACCACTCTTTAAATCTTTATGGCGTTTGTTTTGATTGCTCTGCAAAAGCATCAATGAACAATCAAACTGCCGCAGGTATTAAGCATGCAAGTTAACCAATTATAATATTTCCATTTTTAAATTTAAATAATGACGCAAGTAGACGTGCTTCTGGGCCTGCAATGGGGCGACGAAGGCAAGGGAAAAATTGTTGATGTACTGAGTCCGCAATATGATTTGATAGCTCGTTTTCAAGGCGGTCCGAATGCCGGCCATACTTTAGAGTTTGATGGCAAAAAATTCGTTTTAAACACCATTCCTTCCGGGATTTTCAATGAAAAAACAATGAACCTGATCGGAAATGGTGTGGTGATAGATCCCATCATTTTAAAAAGGGAACTGGATAACCTGAAAAAAGCAGGTCATGATCCTGTTGCCAAAGGCAAACTGGTTATTGCCCGCAAAGCCCATCTGATTTTACCTACGCACCAGTTGCTGGATGCAGCAAACGAACAAAAAATGGGTAAAGATAAAATTGGTTCTACCCTGAAAGGAATTGGCCCTACTTATATGGACAAAACCGGCCGCAACGGATTAAGGGTTGGCGATACTACCCTTCCTGATTTTAAAGAACGTTACAACAAGCTGGTTGAAAAACACAAAGAAATACTTTCTCATTATGAGTTTGAATACGATCTTACAGAGAAAGAAGCAGCCTTCTTTGAAGCCATAGAATTTATTAAAAATATTCCGCATGTAGATAGTGAGCATTTCGTAAATGGCTATCTGAAAGAAGGAAAGACCGTACTTGCCGAAGGTGCCCAGGGCACCTTGCTGGATGTGGATTTCGGCTCTTATCCTTTTGTAACTTCTTCTAATACCACAACTGCCGGTGCATGTACCGGATTGGGTATTGCACCAAACAAAGTGGGCAGTGTATATGGCATTTTCAAAGCCTACTGCACACGTGTTGGCGGTGGCCCCTTCCCTACAGAACTGGATGATGAAGTGGGCGAAACCCTGCGTAAAGTTGGCCATGAATTTGGGGCAACAACCGGACGTGCACGCCGTTGCGGGTGGATTGACCTGCCTGCATTAAAATACGCCATTATGCTGAACGGGGTTACGGAACTGATCATGATGAAGGCTGATGTACTGGATGGTTTTGATACCATTTATGCCTGTACACATTATGAGCACAATGGGGAAACGATCGACTATATGCCCTATGACATCATTACAGTTAAACCAAAACCTGTGTTAAAAGCAATAGAAGGCTGGAAAACTGATGTCACCAAGGTAAGCAAGGTTGAAGAAATTCCGGCTAAACTGGCAGATTACATTGCTTTTCTGGAAAAAGAACTGGAAGTTCCTGTTAAGTACCTCTCTGTTGGACCAGACAGGGTACAAACATTAATATTGAACTAATTTTATATACATAAATTAGCAAAGGGCAGCCATTGGCTGCCTTTTTTGTTCTACATTTGCGCAAATAAAATGAGCCTGCAGGATTTATATTCATTTAAGCAAAAAGCGCTGACCTGGGCCAGTTCCTTTGAAGTATGCTGTGTGC
Source organism: Pedobacter heparinus DSM 2366 (assembly GCF_000023825.1). NCBI lineage: Bacteria > Pseudomonadati > Bacteroidota > Sphingobacteriia > Sphingobacteriales > Sphingobacteriaceae > Pedobacter > Pedobacter heparinus. The sequence continues at coordinate 1,422,933 of NC_013061.1, read as the reverse complement.
TCGATTCCAACGACTATACCGACCCTTACAGTGCATTTGATCTGATACTGGCAGTAGGGGTAAAAGAAGAGTTAAATGCGCGGTCTGAAGATAAGTTTACGGAACTGAAAGCATTTTACGAACAACACAAAAGCTGGATGTTTGGCTTATTGAGTTACGACCTGAAAAATGAGGTAGAACAGCTCAGCTCTTGCAATGCTGATCAGCTTGGCTTCCCCGACCTGTTTTTCTTTGTACCACGTTACCTGCTGAGGGTTAAAGACGGAAAAGCAGAAGTACTGGTTGGCGAGCCAGCAATTCTTGATACCATTGACCGTATATCCCCACTTATTGCCCCCTATAATAAAGATATTTCTATACAAAGCCGGATTTCGAAAGAACTGTACCTAAAAACCGTTGAAACGTTACAGCAACACATTGCACGCGGCGACATTTATGAAATTAATTTTTGTCAGGAATTCTACGCCTTGCACGCTGCCGTAGATCCTGTAGCCATTTACTGCAAACTGTCAGAAGTTTCACCCACCCCGTTTTCGGGCTTCTTTAAAATAAAAGACCAGTATATCCTCTCTGCCAGTCCGGAAAGGTTCCTTTGTAAAAGGGCCCGTCAGCTCATTTCGCAGCCCATTAAAGGTACAGCAAAGCGAAGCCCGGATAAGGAAGAAGATGCCCGCATTAAAAATAAACTGCGTAAAAATATAAAAGAACAGGCAGAAAATGTGATGATTGTAGACCTGGTGCGCAACGACCTGACTAAAAGTGCCATAAAAGGAAGTGTAAAAGTAGATGAACTTTTTGGCATCTACGGCTTTCCGCAGGTTTACCAGATGATCTCTACCATTAGCAGTAAACTGGACCCTGCTGTCCATTTTGTTGATGCCATTAAACAGGCTTTCCCTATGGGCTCTATGACAGGGGCACCAAAGGTTAAAGCCATGGAACTCATAGAAACCTATGAATCCAGCAAGCGGGGTGCCTATTCAGGAGCAATGGGCTATATCAATCCCCAGGGTGATTTCGATTTTAATGTCATCATACGCAGTATATTGTATCATGCTGATACACGCTACCTGTCCTTTCAGGTAGGCGGGGCTATTACCTTTGCATCCAATGCAGCGGATGAATATGAAGAATGCCTGCTCAAGGCATCAGCAATTATCCAAACCCTTAAAACATAAAAAGACAGCCTTAGGCTGTCTTTTTCTCTATCAGTTAACCGGTTTCCCGTTGGTAGATTTATAGTATCGCTGGGCCTCGGGCAAAATCCTTTGTATCTGCGCAATCCTGGTCGCATCACTGGGGTGCGTACTTAAAAATTCAGGTGGTTTTTGTCCGCTTTGCGATGCTGCAGCCATCCTTTGCCAGAAAGCAATAGCAGTTTGAGGGTTATAACCTGCCATTGCCATGAAGATCAGCCCCAGCCTATCTGCTTCGAGCTCCTGGTTACGACCATAACTTAACATCACCAGGGGTGTTCCTACACCATAAAGCGTATTAAATACAGATTGCTTTTTTTCATTGTTGGCTGTAGCCACATTACCTAAAACACCAACCCCCTGCGCAACCATTTGCTGCGACATCCGTTCGGCTGAATGCCCGGCTATGGCATGGGCAATCTCATGCCCCATTACAGTAGCCAAACCAGCATCGTCTTTTGTAACGGGCAACAGGCCTGTGTAAACGACTATTTTACCGCCCGGCATGCACCAGGCATTTAACTCTTTACTCTGAACTACATTCACTTCCCATTTATAATCTTTGATCAGATCGCCATAGTTATTGTTGTTCATATAATTTTTAACCGATGCGATCAGGGTATTCCCGATCCGCTTTACCCTTTGGGCATCTGCATTAGAGGCCGAGAGCACCGCACCTTTATTTTCCGTTAAAAACTCGTTGTAAGCCTGAAAGGCCATCGGTAATACCTGATCATTGCTAACCAGGTTTAATCTGCTCCTGCCGGTCAGCGGAACTGTAGAGCAGGATGATAGCGCCAGCAATACAGCGGTTGTGCCAACAATCAATAATCTTTTCATAAGTTTTGTTTAATTAGTTTTCTTCTTAAACAGATATACTTTGGATTCTTTTCCTTTAAGCAACCGTTCCAGATTTTTCTGATGGGTTACCAAAATCAGGACACATACACACATACCGTACAGTACTTCTGATTTTATGGACGACTGGAATATGAACACTATGCTCAATGGAAAGGTAAAACCTGCACATATAGAGCCCAGAGATACATATTTTGTAATCAACAGGACGGTAATAAATACCAGAACACAAAGCATCGCTGCCGGAAAGTTAACTGCCAAAATCATTCCAAAAAGCGTGGCCACCCCTTTTCCGCCCCGAAATCCTGCAAATATCGGGAACAAATGCCCCATTACAGCAGTTACACCCAATGCAAGTTCATAATTTACAAACTGGGCCGAGTGCTGGGGCCCCGTAACCGACAGGCCTATAAAATAGGCCAGTTTAGTGGCAGTGTACCCTTTTGCAATATCAATGGTCATTACAGCAATACCTGCTCTTTTACCTAATACCCTAAATGTATTGGTTGCACCGGCATTGCCACTGCCATATTCCCTTACATCAACACCATAAAATGCCTGTCCCAGCCAAACCGCAGTAGGAATAGAGCCAAATAAATAGGCCAGGAGAACCGCTGAAATAGAATAGATAGAAATCATAACCTAAAAGGCTTTTAAACTCATGTCTAAACTCTTAACAGAATGAGTTAATGCGCCCATGGAAATGTAATCTACCCCGCAGGCAGCATACTCAGCTACATTTTCTTCTGTAATGCCGCCTGATGCTTCTGAAATGTATTGTTTATTAATGATACCAACGGCTTTTTTCAGGTCGGCAAAACTAAAGTTGTCAAGCAGGATCCTGTTTACACCACCTGTTGCCATCACTTCATTCAGTTCCTGAATATTTCTGACTTCGATCTCTATCTGGAGTTTTTTGCCTTTTTCTGCCAGGTATTGGTTGGCGGCTTTAATGGCATTGCTTATACCGCCGGCATAATCTACATGATTATCTTTGATCAGGATCATATCGTACAGGCCAATACGGTGATTTACACCGCCACCTATCCGCACCGCCCATTTTTCCAGATACCTTAACCCCGGGGTTGTTTTCCGGGTATCCAGTAAGCGCGTTCCGTAACCTGTCAGCAGCGCTACAATATGATGGGTTTTGGTGGCAATCCCGCTCATGCGCTGCATGCAGTTCAATACCAAACGTTCGGCCAAAAGAATAGCGCGCGTATTTCCTGAAACAGTAAGGGCCACATCTCCGTGCTTTACTTCAGCACCATCATGAATAAATACTTCCGTAACCAGGCCTGCATCAACCTGCCTGAATATTTCAAGTGCAAGTTCTACTCCGGCTATAATTCCGTTGTCCTTAATCAGCAGCCTTGCCTGTCCTTTTGCATCGGCAGGAATGGTAGAAAGAGAGGTATGATCGCCATCGCCCAGATCTTCGGCAATAGCATTCTTTATGAATTGATCTATGACTTGTTTATCCAAAATTAATATTTAAACCCAAAAATAGTATTTTTAGCATTATTTATCAGGTTCTATTCTTAATTCTGTAATAAAAAAAGCAGCCCCTGATTTTTTCATGGTGATGGAGACCCTGAATTTACCATTTTTAGTTTGGAGCGAAAGTATACCAAAGCGGAAATTTGGATTGGTATTAATGAGATGGATCACCGTCGATTTCTGGGGTGCATATTTGGTAAAAAAATTTCTTAAAATTTGTTCGGCCTGAGCTTTTGAGTAGACATCCTCCTCATCTATGATGATTAATTCGACAGAAGAAGAGAAGTTTGCCGCGATCTCTTTTGCGTTCCCGGCCTTAAAATGCGCAGATAAATTATCTATAATATCGCCTTGAAGCGTATAAGAGTGGGGGATTTCAAGAAAAAAAACAAACAAAAAAAGTAAGGGCTTTATCATCTCTATATAGCTAATGTTTTGAACGCACATAAACTATGCCATTAATAGATCATAAAACTCAAATTGGTTCAAAAAAAACAAGCAATACCCTTATATTTGTGGTGTCTATCGACACCTTAATTAAAGCAGACGTGAATGAACAATAAAAAGCTAGTACTACTTATTCTTGATGGCTGGGGATACGGAAAAAAAGACAATTCTGATGCAGCTTATGCGGCAAACACCCCTTTTTTTGATTCTTTATTACAAAAATGGCCTAATTCGAAATTAGAAGCCTCCGGTGAAGCAGTAGGTTTACCGGCCGGCCAGATGGGAAACTCTGAAGTTGGCCACATGAACCTTGGTGCAGGAAGAATAGTATATCAGGAACTTGGCCGGATCAATAAAGCGATCAGCGACAGGACATTGCATCATAACCCTGTTTTAACAGCTGCCTTTAGCTATGCAAAAAACAACAATAAAGCGGTTCATTTTATAGGCCTGACTTCTGATGGGGGCGTTCATGCCCACATCAACCATTTAAAGGCTTTGTGTGATGCGGCAACAGAACAGGGGCTGAAAGAAGTGTTTGTACATGCCTTTATGGACGGGCGCGATACAGATCCGAACTCGGGGCTAAATTTTATTAAAGACCTGGAGCATTACCTGCAAAATACCTCAGCTAAAATAGCCAGTTTGATTGGCCGTTATTATGCAATGGACAGGGACAGCAGATGGGAAAGGGTTAAACTGACTTACGACCTGCTTACCCAGGGCATCGGGACACCGGCTACGGATCCGGCTATGGCTATTGAACAGTCTTATGCAGCTGGCATAACGGATGAGTTTATTAAACCCGTTGTAGTTACACAGTCCAGCGGACAACCTGTTGCCACTATACAACCTGGCGATGTGGTCATCTGCTTTAACTACAGGACAGACCGTGGCCGCGAAATTACGGCAGCACTTACCCAGAACGATTATCCTGAATTTGGGATGCATAAACTGCCCTTGTATTATGTGACCATGACCACTTATGATGAAAACTTTAAAGATGTAAAAGTCATTTTCACCAAAGATGACCTTTCTGAAACCCTGGGAGAAGTTTTAGAGAAATACCATAAAAACCAGATCCGCATTGCGGAAACTGAAAAATACCCGCATGTAACCTTTTTCTTTTCAGGAGGCCGGGAACAGGTTTTTGAAAACGAAAAAAGGATCATGATCCCCTCTCCTAAAGTAGCTACCTACGATTTACAGCCTGAAATGAGCGCAGCGGGAATTACCGAGGCCATTTGCAAAGAGCTGGAAACCGGCTGGGCAGATTTTGTATGCCTGAACTTTGCCAATCCGGATATGGTTGGTCATACCGGTGTTTTTAACGCAGTAGTTAAAGCTGTTGAAACGGCCGATAGCTGCGCTGAAATTGTGGTAAACAAAGGTCTTGAAAACGGATATTCGTTCATCATCCTGGCCGATCACGGAAATTCTGAATTTATGATCAACGGGGACGGTTCGGTAAACACTGCCCATACCACCAACCTGGTACCCTGTATTTTGGTGGATAAAGATTTCAGCAGTATTGCTGATGGCAAACTGGGTGATATTGCGCCTACCATTTTAAGCATTATGGACATTCCCAAACCGGCAATTATGACTGGTAACAGTCTGGTATAATGAAGAAAAAATTATCATCAGTCCTTGTCTTGTTGTTTTTTTACGGCTGCACACCATCCGTAAAAAAACAACAGGACAATTTAACCTATTTTGACCTTAAAGGATATTTTCAGAAAGAAGCGCAAAGGCTTAAAAAAAACAACCCTGTGCTTACAAAAACCGTATCGGTGAATGGCGCTGCTGAGAAAAAAAAGATCAGAATTGCCGATTGGGAAAAAGAATTTGCCATATTTCTGGATGCTGACATCAACCGGGCAGCATGGGCAGGCCTGTTCAGCACAGAAAAAAGTAAGGAAAGGGAGCTTTACACGTCCAATAATGAAAAGGTACCTGTAAAAGAAGTATTGATCCTAAAAAAGGGTGCTCAGCTGTATGGTATACAAATCCTTGTCAGGAATGCCAATGTTTTATACAGTTCTGCAGACACACTATCCTATTACCCCGACAGCCTGTACCAGGTGAAGAAAAAGCAACACATCAAACTGCTTTCTGAAAAAAATTACAGTATCACAGGAAAATTTAAATGATAGCCGCCGGCTATTTTAAACTGGCCACCTGGGCTTTTACATAATCGATTAAAGAAAGTATGTCCTTTCTTTGCGGCTGAACCAATAAAACCTTTTGAAAATCGGCAATAGAATTGTTAAAAAGGGCAATACAGGCCGCTTTTTCGGCTTTTGTTTTAATCTTATACGATTTGTAGATGGCGTAGTCCTTGTAGGCCAATGCCCTGTTCTGGAGCAATTGAGGATCTTCTTCCCCATTGATCTCTATGGCTTTGCCAAAATCTTTAATTGCCGCCAGATAAAAGTTCTCTCTTAAGTTATTTAAAGATTCCTTAGGATCGTTGGCTACATTTTGTCTGGCCTTGCCCCTGTAATAATAAGCAGAGTAATCCGAAGGTTTCAGCGTAATCAGATTGCTATAGGTTTTAATAGAGTTTTCAAAATCCCCACATTGAAAATAAGAATATCCCAACATTTTCAGCACAGCTGCATTGTTTGGGCTTTTCGCATCCGCTTTCTCCAGCTGGTTAACGGCTACCTTATAATCGCCCTTCATCATTGCCTGCATACCCAGTTTGTCGTATCCGCTGTTTTGCGCTAAAGTGGTACCTGCAGAAAAAACAAATAACAATAAGATTGTTTGCTTGAAATAGTTCATCAATTTTTATTTAAAAAATAAATATATCTAAAAGGTTCGATACTGTCAACTATCATACCATTTGCAAATATCTAACTAAAACGTCAAATAATTCAAATTATGATATACTAATTAATTATTATTGCCGGCATGACTTTTTAACAGGGAAAAGCCCCTAAACCTTTTTTGGCACAGGAGTTGAAAATATCCCTGTACAATACAATTAATAATTTTTAAACGACATGCTGTCAGATTGTCGTTTTTTATTTAGAAAGACTTATTTAATGAGTAAACAAGATCCGTTCGATTTTAGCAATGCATTACCTATCATAAACGAAGACACTGAATTCTTTCCATTGATGTCCCAACAGGATGAAGATGAGATGAATAATGAGGATACCCCTGAAATTCTGCCTATACTTCCACTCCGGAACACGGTGCTTTTTCCGGGTGTGGTTATCCCCATTACTGTGGGCCGCGACAAATCTATCAAACTTATAAAGGAAGCCTACAAAGGTGACAGGATCATTGGCGTGGTCTCCCAGCGTGACGTTTCTATCGAAGACCCTACATTTGAGCAGTTGAACAGTGTAGGTACCGTTGCCCATATCATCAAAATGCTGCAAATGCCAGATGGCAACACTACGGTAATTATTCAGGGAAAACAACGTTTCCGCTTACTGGAAGAGGTACAATCTGAGCCTTATATTAAAGTTACCATCAGCAAATTTGCCGAGACCAAGCACAAATCCGATAAAGAATTTAAAGCATTGGTGGCCTCTATCAAGGAAATGTCTGCCCAGATCATCCAGCTATCGCCTAATATTCCAAGCGAGGCCGGAATTGCATTAAAAAACATAGAAAGCACCTCTTTTTTAATCAACTTCATCTCTTCTAACATGAATGCAGATGTAACTGATAAACAAAAGATGCTGGAAATGACAAACCTGCGCGAACGTGCCATGATGGTAATGGAGCTGCTTACCCTGGAACTTCAGATGCTGGAACTTAAAAACCAGATCCAGTCGAAAGTACGTACCGACCTCGACAAGCAGCAAAGGGATTATTTCCTGAACCAACAGTTAAAAACCATTCAGGAAGAACTGGGAGGCAACTCTTCCGACCTGGAATACGAAGCGCTGGAAAGCCGCGCAAAAAAGAAAAAATGGGACATTCATGTTAAAGACCATTTTAACAAAGAACTGGAAAAACTGGGCAGAATGAACCCTGCTGCCCCCGATTATTCTGTTCAGATCAATTACCTGGAACTGTTGCTTGACCTGCCATGGGGCGAGTTTACCAAAGATAATTTCGACCTTAAACGTGCACAGCGTGTACTCGACAAAGACCACTTCGGACTGGAAAAGGTGAAGCAGCGCATTATAGAATATTTAGCAGTATTGAAGCTAAAACGTGACATGAAGGCCCCGATTATTTGTCTGGTTGGCCCTCCGGGAGTAGGTAAAACCTCGCTGGGAAAATCAATTGCCAAAGCGTTGAACCGTAAATATGTGCGTATGGCCTTAGGAGGTATCAAGGATGAGGCTGAAATCCGTGGTCATAGAAAAACTTATATAGGGGCCATGCCGGGCCGTATTATACAGTCGATCAAAAAGGCAGGTGCATCTAACCCAGTATTTGTATTGGATGAGATTGATAAAGTGGGCTCAGACTTCAGGGGCGACCCTTCTTCTGCCCTGCTTGAGGTATTGGACCCGGAACAGAACAGTGCTTTTAACGACCATTATGTAGAAACAGATTATGACCTGTCCAATGTCCTGTTTATTGCAACGGCCAATTCACTCAGTTCCATCCATCCGGCACTGTTAGACCGTATGGAGATCATTGAAGTAAACGGTTATACCATTGAAGAAAAGATAGAGATTGCCAAAAAATATCTTTTACCTAAGCAAAAAGAGCAACATGGCATAAAAACAAAAGATATTACCTTAAAAAATAATTTAATTGAAAAGGTGATTGAAGACTATACCAGGGAATCTGGTGTAAGGGGACTCGAGAAAAAGATCGGCTCACTGGTACGCGGTGTGGCCACCAAAATTGCTATGGAGGAAAGCTATGATCCGGCACTTAGCCTGGATGATGTAGAGCGCATTTTAGGTGCCCCCCTTTATGATAAAGACTTATACGAAGGCAATGAAGTAGCGGGTGTGGTAACCGGTTTGGCCTGGACACAGGTAGGTGGCGACATTCTGTTCATTGAAGCCAGCTTAAGCCCTGGTAAGGGCAAACTGACCCTTACAGGTAACCTGGGCGAGGTAATGAAAGAATCAGCTATTATTGCCTTAGCCTATTTACGTGCCCATGCCGAATTGTTTAACATAGATTATGCCCTGTTTGATCAATGGGATGTGCATGTGCATGTTCCGGCAGGTGCAACACCTAAAGATGGCCCGTCGGCAGGGATAACCATGCTAACAGCACTTACATCGGCCTTTACCCAGCGTAAAGTAAAATCTAACCTGGCAATGACTGGCGAGATTACCCTTAGGGGAAAAGTTTTACCTGTTGGTGGTATCAAAGAAAAGATCCTTGCGGCAAAACGTGCCAATATCAAAGACATTATTTTATGTAAGTCGAACCGTAAGGACATTCTGGAAATTAAAGAAAGCTATATCAAAGACCTGAATTTCCATTATGTTACAGAAATGAAGGAAGTGATAGACCTGGCCTTAACTAAAGAAAAAGTAAGGAACCCGCAAAATTTAACTGTAAAGCCCAAATGAAATACCAATTTCCGGCACTTGTTATATTGATCCTGTTGGGCACAGCTGCCTGTGCCCAAACTTATAAAAATGAGTTTGGCTTTCGCAGTGACAACGATTCTTACCTGGCACAGGGGTCAGACCGTTATTATACCAACGGTCTGTTTATTTATTTTCGCCATGCCCTTAACCAGGAAAAGCTGAACGATAAACTGGAGAAAAAGACTTACGAGATCTCGGCAGGTCAGAAAATGTACAACCCCATGTCTGGTTATGCCCCCGATCCAGCCAGACAGGACAGGCCTTTTGCCGGTTATTTATATGCGGGCGGGGCGCTGAGCTGGTTTCGCAAAAATGAAAGTATTTTAAAAATAAGTGCTGAAGTGGGTACTACAGGTCCGAATTCACTGGCCGAAGACGGACAGGAACTGTTACACGATGTAGTGGGTTTTTATGCGCTTGACGGCTGGCAGTACCAGATCAAAAATGCAATAGCCCTTAACCTCTCGGCCCAGTACACCAAATTGCTGCACCGGGACTCAAACAATGCAACAGATTTCTCTGTTGAGGGTTACGCAAATGCAGGAACAACATTTAGCGGGGCAGGTGCAGGTATTTTATTCAGGGCTGGCGGATTGAACCAACTGTTCAATTCGGCCTATACCAATGCTGTAATTGGCCATAACCCAAAAACCAAAGGGCTGGTAAAAAGAGAGGTTTTCTTTTATGCTAAACCACAGCTTAATTTTGTGGCTTACGATGCCACTATACAAGGCAGTATGTTCAGCAACAACGATCCGGTTACCTTCGGCGTAAAACCCATAGTATTTGCCCAGCAAATTGGCTTTAACTACAGTTCACAGCGCTTTACCTTTGATTTTGGGATGATCTTCAAAACCAAAGAAGTAAAAAGTACGGCAAAGGCCCATCAGTATGGGTCTATCAGTATGTTTTACAGGTTTAATTAGGCACACAAGGTTATAAACCCTACTCCATAGCGGGACGTTTTCGGGAGGCTTTTTTTTCAGCAACAACTTGTTTGTCTGCCAGCCTTTTCCTGATTACAGCCCTGGGTATTTTAGTAGGCTTTCGCTTTTTCTGAACATGCAGTGCCGATTTTAAAAGAACAATCAGCTTGGCAATTGTTTTTTCCTTATTGAGCAGCTGACTACGGTCTTCCTGTGACACCACATGCAGGTTACCCTCCTGATCCAGACGCCCGGCCAGTCTTTGGCTTAACAAAGCCTTTTCATCCTCATTAAAAAAGGGGGCTTCGGCAATGTTAAATATCAGCTCAACCTTACTGGAAACTTTATTCACGTTTTGCCCACCCTTTCCTCCACTACGCGAAGTTTTGAATGTAACAGCCTTGAGTATATCTTCTTTAACGGGTATCATGCCGCAAAAATAGCAATTTATTCTATTTCCGTTACCCTGTAGCCTTTGTCCTGATAACAGACTGGTGTGTATGCAGCCCCTCCAATCCACTACAGTTCCAGCACCAGAACATTTGGATAGGTCTTGCCCTAGTAAATAAATTGCGTGAAAAAGTGGTCAGTGATGTTCTTTCTTTATCCAAAGAAAGAAATCCCGGCATTACCATGCAAATTGAATACATTTAATTAAAATTCAGCTAAAACAATTGGGCAAAACGCTAACTTTGCCCTGTATGAGAAAAAACCTCGTTATAGCCATTGATGGCTATTCATCCTGTGGAAAAAGCACCCTGGCAAAAGCTTTAGCTAAGAAACTGGGTTTTATCTATATTGACAGCGGTGCCATGTACCGCGCAGTAACCCTTTATTTTATCCGCAACAAGGTAGACGTAAAAAATCCTGAGGCGGTTACCGATGCCCTGCAACATATAGAACTGAACTTTCATTCCAGGGACTATCAGTCGCACATTACGCTTAACGGTGAAGAAGTATCTGAGGAGATCAGGCAAATGCCTGTTTCTGAATACGTGAGTGAAGTTTCGGCCAATAAGCAGGTACGGAAGGAAATGGTAAGGCAGCAACAACGTATGGGAAAATCGAAAAACATAGTAATGGACGGGCGTGACATAGGTACTACAGTATTTGAAGATGCCCAGGTTAAATTTTTTATGACCGCTGATCCAAAAATAAGGGCCGAACGCCGTTATAAGGAACTGCAGAGCAAGGGCGATACCTTAACCACACTGGAAGAAGTATTTGAGAACCTGGCCCACAGGGATTATGCCGATACCACAAGAGAAGAAAGTCCGCTTACCAGGGCTGAAGACGCGATTGTACTGGACAACACCGAGCTTACAGAAACAGAACAACTTGATTTTGCCCTGAACATGGTACACCAGCATCTCCCTTAATAATTTTAGTATTAAATCCCACAATTATACCTTCTTCTTTTCTGCAAATATTTGGTTACAATAAGCAGCTTAATGTAAACATTACAATTCGATGTTTTAACTAAAATATCCGATCAATACTTTTGTTTAACAATTTTGTCAAACTCAGGTAAATGACCGCAAAAGATACCGGTACAGAACAATTAATTAAGGATACGGCCAAACGTCTGTTTTTTGCAGAAGGCAAAATACATGCAACCACACAGGAAATTGCAGATGCAGCTGGTGTAAATCGTACACTTGTTAATTATTATTTCAGATCAAGGGATGCGCTGTTCGACCAGGTATTCAATGAAGCACAGGAAAAAGTAGTAAAAATTCTTGACGGGGTGATGGAATCTGAACGGCCTTTCAAAGAAAAGATCGCAAACCTGATCGATGTATTTCTCAAAGAAGCCATGCACTTCCCCTACCGGGAAATCTTTATCATTACCCAAATGAACAGGAACGATGTGATCGATGCCAAGCGGGCACGTGTTAAAAAGGTAAACGCATTTCTGGAAGAAATTCAGCAGGAGATGGATAAGGGTAATATCAAAAAAATGAATCCAAGGCATTTTTGTATGAATCTTTTCTCGCTAATGGCCTACCCGCTGATTACCGCACCGCTCTATAAAATACTTTATGACATGCAGGATGATGAATACAACATCTTAATGGAAGAAAGAAAACAACTGATATTTGAATTTATATTTCCCTAAATACATACACAATACCACGCTAAAATATGAAAACTACAATCCAATCTTTTTATTTATTAATCCCTGTATTACTGATCATCAGTTCATGTGGCAACAGCGATCAGAAAAAACCCGGTGCAGCTGCTGACCAGGTACAGTCGTACCCGGTTTTTACCATAACAACACAATCTACCGACCTGGAAACAGATTACCCGGCTACACTTGAAGGGATTCAGAATGTAGACATCAGACCGAAGGTGGATGGTTTTATTGAAAAGATATATGTTGACGAAGGAGCTACCGTTAAAAAAGGCCAGCTGCTGTTCAGTATCAATGCACCACAATACGAACAATTGGTAAGAACAGCCACCGCTGCCATCAGCAGTGCCGAGGCCGATGTAAACAGTGCCCAGTTGCAGGTTAACAAGACCAAGCCCTTGGTAGATAAGGACATCATCAGCAAATACGATCTTGATGCCGCCCAGTTAACCCTGCAAAGCCGCAAGGCAGCCCTGGCACAAGCCAGAGCAGAACTGGTAAATGCCAAAGTAAATTTAGGCTATACCCGCATCACCAGTCCTGTTGACGGTGTAATAGGCAGCATTCCTTTTAAAACCGGAAGCCTGGTAAGTAGCAGTAGCGCAAGCCCTTTAACTACAGTATCCAACATTTCCAGGGTATATGCTTATTTCTCTATGAATGAAAAGCAACTGCTGGAGTTTTCGCGTCATTATAAAGGCACTAACCTTGCAACCAAATTAAAAAACATCCCTGCGGTATCATTGGTGTTGGCAGACGGCACAATTTATGCTGAAAACGGTAAGATAGAATCTATAAACGGCCTGATCAATACCAGCACGGGTTCGGCCAGTTTAAGGGCTACTTTTTCGAACCCGGCAACGCTTTTAAGGAGTGGTGCAAGTGCATCCGTGCGGATTCCGCAGCACCTGGAGAACATCATCCTTATTCCCCAAAAGGTTACGACCGACCTGCAGGGCAAAAAATTTGTGTATGTGCTGGATGAAAAGGGAAATGTAAAAAATACGGAAGTGGAGGTTATGGAGCTTACGAAAGGTAATTTTTATGTGGTTACCAAAGGCCTTAAGACCGGCGATAAAGTGGTACTTGAAGGCTTCCAGTCCCTGAAAGATGGTACACAGATCAAACCTGAAGAAAAAAGTGCAGATTCTGTCTTTGCTGATCTCCAAAACAAATAAACAAATCGTAAACCCTAAATCCACAATCGAAAATTATCCGATATGTTTAAGAAATTTATAGAAAGACCGGTTTTATCAACGGTCATATCCATTATCATTGTTATACTGGGGATATTGGGTTTAATTACCCTGCCCGTATCACAATATCCTGAAATTGCACCGCCCACAGTGCAGGTTTCGGCTTCTTACCAGGGCGCCAATGCCGATGTGGTAATGAGTAGTGTGGTGGTACCGCTGGAAGAGCAGATCAACGGTGTGGAGGACATGACCTATATGACTTCCAGCGCCGGTAACGACGGGACAGCAACCATTACTGTAAACTTTAAGCTGGGCACTAACCCTGATCTGGCAGCGGTAAACGTACAGAACAGGGTGGCAAGGGCTACCAGTTTGCTACCCGCAGAGGTTACGCGTGCCGGTGTAATTACCGCAAAGAAACAAGCCAGTAACGTACTGATATTTGCTATTTATAGCGATAGCGCCTCTTATGATCAGAAGTTTTTGCAGAACTATGCCAATATCAATCTGATCCCCCAGATCAAACGGATCAACGGGGTTGGTGATGCTACAGCATTCGGATTGATGGATTACAGCATGCGCATCTGGCTGAAGCCGGAAGTAATGGCAACTTATGGACTGGTACCTAACGACATTAGTGTGGTACTTGCCGAGCAGAACATTGAAGCTGCTCCGGGCCAGTTTGGAGAGCAGGGCGACCAGTCGTTCCAGTATACTTTAAAATATTCCGGCCGTTTAAAAAATGAGACCGAGTTTAGCAATATCATTGTAAGAACTGCCCAAAACGGACAGGTTTTAAGGCTAAAAGATATCGCCCGTATCGAATTGGGTGCACAAAGTTATTCCAGTTCGGTAAAGTTTAATGGTAAACCGGCTTTAGGTATCGCCATTAACCAGACTGCGGGTTCCAATGCCAAAGAGGTAATTGAAGGGGCCATTAAGGTACTGGATGAATCGTCTGTCAATTTCCCTAAAGGCGTTCATTATACGGCGCTGATCAACGTAAACGACTTTCTGGACGCTTCTATCGAAAAAGTGATCCATACCCTGATTGAAGCATTTATCCTGGTTTTCCTTGTTGTATTTATTTTTCTTCAGGATTTCCGTTCTACCTTAATTCCGGCCATCAGTGTACCGGTAGCCATTATAGGTACCTTCTTTTTCCTGAGCTTATTTGGCTTTACCATTAACCTGCTTACGCTTTTTGCACTGGTGCTGGCCATCGGTATTGTGGTAGATGATGCTATTGTGGTGGTAGAAGCAGTCCATGCCAAGCTCGACCATGGCTATACCTCGGCAAAAAAGGCAACTATTGATGCGATGGAGGACATTACAGGTGCCATCATTTCCATTACCCTGGTTATGGCGGCAGTGTTCATCCCTGTAAGTTTTATACAAGGTTCATCAGGCGTATTTTACAAACAGTTTGGTTTAACCCTTGCCATTGCAATTATTCTTTCAGCCATCAATGCCCTAACGCTAAGCCCTGCACTTTGTGCTTTATTTTTAAAGCCACATGCAGAAGACCACAACAAGCCTAAAAACTTTATGCAGCGTTTTTACACCGCTTTTAATGCTTCTTTTGATGCCATGACCAACAGGTACAAAAGATCAGTGAGCTTTTTAGCGCGCAGAAAATGGATTGCAGGCCTGGGTATTGTATTGTTTACTATAGTGCTGATCTGGACAATGAGTACCACTCCAAAAGGCTTTGTACCCAACGAAGATCTGGGCACAGTGATGTCGGATATTTCTTTACCTCCGGCCACGTCACAGGAGCAAACAGCCCTGGTGATTAAAAAGATTGACAGCATAGCCCATACCATTCCTGAGATTAAATTTTCACTGACCGTAGTGGGCCGAAGTATGATCAGTGGTACGGGAAGTTCCTATGGAATGGTGATCGGAAAACTGAAACCCTGGGATGAACGCCAGCGGGATGTAAAAGCGATTATTGCAGAACTTTTTGCCAAAACAGCCAGTATAAAAGGAGCCAGGATCATTTTCTTTGCCCCCCCAACCATCCAGGGTTTTGGTACCGGTGGTGGTTTTGAGTTCCAGCTACAGGATAAAACCGGTGGCGATATCAATAAATTCAGTAATATTGCCAACGGCTTCCTGGCAGCTTTGGCCAAAAGGCCCGAGATCCAATATGCATCTACCTCATTTAACCCCAATTTCCCCCAGTACCAGATTGATGTAAATGTGGCTACGGTAAAACAGGCTGGCTTATCGGTAAGCGATGTGCTGGCCGTACTGCAAGGTTATTATGGTGGGGTATATGCTTCAAACTTTAACAAATTTGGAAAACAATACCGGGTAATGTACCAGGCAGATGCCCAGTACCGTGCAAATGAGCAGACACTGAACAATATTTACGTGAGAAACTCGGGTGGACAAATGGCGCCGATCAGCAATTTCATTACCTTAAAAAAGGTATACGGTCCTCAGGCCATCTCACGCTTTAACCTCTTCACTTCTATTGCCGTAACCGGAAACCCGAATGCGGGCTATAGCTCTGGCGATGCCCTGAAGGCAGTGCAGGAAGAAGCAGCGATACACCTGCCTACAGGTTATGGTTATGAATTTTCAGGTTTATCGCGTGAAGAAATGTCGAGCGGCAGTCAGACGATCTTTATCTTCCTGCTTTGCGTGATCTTTGTTTATTTCCTGCTATGTGCTCAATATGAGAGCTATATTTTACCCTTGGCAGTACTGATATCCCTTCCTATCGGTTTGGCAGGTGTATTCATCTTCGATAAGATCTTTAAAGTTGACAATAACATCTATACCCAGATTACACTGATCATGCTGGTGGGCTTGCTGGCCAAAAATGCCATTTTGATTGTTGAATTTGCAGTAGACCGGAGAAGAAAAGGAATGAGCATTGTAGGCGCGGCCATTAGCGGTGCCACCGCACGTTTACGTCCCATTTTGATGACCTCATTTGCTTTTATCCTTGGTCTGCTACCTTTAATGCTGTCGACCGGTGTAGGTGCTGCAGGTAATAAATCTATCGGTACAGGTGCAGTAGGTGGCATGCTTATCGGAACTTTATTTGGTGTATTTGTGATTCCTGCATTATTTATCGTTTTCCAGAGCATACAGGAAAAAGTGAGCAGCAAATCGCCTTTCGATGAAGGCTACGGTCCGAGGCAAGAGGTTATAGAATTTCCTGAAGTTGACACCCGTGAACATTAATTTAAAGAACATGAACACCAGATATCATAAATATTATTTCATTATCGGTTTTTCTATACTGACCTTAACGGCCTGCGTAAGCAGAAAATATGAACGCCCGGCAGTAAACAGTAACGATTTATACCGCGACAATACTACTGGCGACAGTACGACCATAGCCAGCCTTCCCTGGAAAAACCTGTTTGCTGATGCGGCTTTACAGGCACTGATACAGCAGGGTATCAACGAAAACCTGGATTTAAAACAGGCCATTGAAAGGATTAAAATTGCCGAAGCTACCTTATTGCAAAGCAAGGGTGCTTTATTGCCGAGCCTGACCGCTGATTTATCGGTAACAGATGCCAAACAGTCCAGGGCAGCTTTAAACTTCCCTCCCGGCATCAACATCAATACGGAAACCCAAACCTACAAAGCACAGCTGAGCACCAGCTGGGAAGCCGATATATGGGGCAAACTGAGCAGTGCTAAAAGATCGGCTTATGCCTCTTTATTGCAAAGTGATGCTGCAAAAAGGGCTGTGCAAACGCAACTGATTGCCAATATTGCCAATGGCTATTACAATTTGCTGGCCTTAGATAAGCAGCTGGCCATTACAGAGCAGACCATCAGGATCAGGCAGACAGATGTAGAGACCATGAAATCTTTAAAGGAAGGTGCCGTGGTAAATGGTGCTGCCGTGGTGCAAAGTGAGGCCAATTTATATGCCGCACAGGTAACCCTGCCCGATCTGAAAAGAAACATCAGGGAAACAGAAAACGCTTTGAGTATCCTTTTAGGAAAAGGCCCTGGAAAAATTGAACGGGGCACAATTGATCAGCAAACTGTTTACAGCAACCTGCAAACAGGCGTATCGGCCCAGCTGTTACAGAACAGACCTGATGTGCAGGCCGCTGAGTTTGCCTTCAGGGCAGCTTTCGAGAATAAAAATGTAGCCCGGAGCTATTTTTATCCCGCCTTAACTTTGACAGCCAATGGTGGCTTATCCAGTCTGAGCTTCAAAAACTTTTTCGACAATTCGGTTTTCTACAATTTAATCGGCGGCATTACCCAGCCGATATTTAATAAAGGACAGAATAAGGCCAGGTTAAAAACAGCTGAAGCCCAAAAGCAGATCGCATTTTACAGCTTTCAGCAAACGCTGCTGACCAGTGGCCAGGAAGTGTCGAATGCTTTATATGCCTATCAAACGGCAGCAGAGAAAGAAACAACAAGGGCAATGCAGGTGGCATCACTGACCAAAGCCGTAGATTATACCAAGGAACTCCTGCGCTACAGTTCAGCTACAAATTATACTGATGTGCTCACCTCTGAGCAAAGTTTACTGGCAGCACAATTGAGCGGCATTAACGACCGGCTGCAAAAGCTACAATCGGTAGTAAATTTATACCGGGCGCTGGGAGGTGGATGGAAGGAATAAAAAAAGAAGCGCTTAAAGCGCTTCTTTTTTTATCAGCTATTTTTATTAGCTTCATACCATTATATTGTAATGCCAATGAACATCCTGATTGTTGAAGATGAAAAAAACCTGGGCCTAGAAATGGCCGATTTTTTAGGTAAAGAAGGTTATACCATTGAACATGCCTGGAAAAAAGCTTCAGCAGAAGAGAAGATCTTTGTCAACTCCTACGATTTTATACTGTTGGACCTGGGTTTGCCCGGAGGAGATGGATTTGAGCTGCTGCACCAGTTAAAAAAGATGCCGGGACGTGAAGATGCAGTAATTATACTTACTGCACGCGGCGAGGTTGACGACCGCATTAAAGGACTGGAAGCTGGGGCAGATGACTACCTGGCAAAGCCCTTTTCCTTAACAGAGCTACTGGCAAGGATGCATGCCATCATCCGGCGCAAACATAAACTGGAGCGGAATGAAGTAAATGTGCATGATTTCATACTCGACATTAAAAACCATCAGGTAAGTTTTGAAGGGAAACGGGTTAACCTTACCAATAAAGAATTTGAGATCTTCAACTACCTGGTGCTGAACAAAAACAGAGTAATATCCAGAGTGAACTTAACCGAACATGTTTGGGGAGATATACTTGAAGTGAATTCGGATTCTAATTTTGTGGATGTTCATGTAAAAAACCTGCGTAAAAAACTAACTGCATATGCTACGATAAACTGGTTTGAAACCGTAAGGAGCATTGGTTACAGGATTAATTTTTAGTGCACCATGAGAAAAACGGCCCGATGAAGCTCCAGTTCAAACTTGCTTTATATAATACTTTAACCAAGGTAGCCATCATTACCATGCTCGGCATCCTGATCCTGGTATCCATCAACCGGATTTCTGTAAATCACATTCAGCGGCGACTTTTGCAAAAAAAGGCCCGACTGGTAACCAATCTTTCCAGTATAGAGATCAACGACCTGCTCACACAGAAAATCTATACAGATTATAACCTGCTGCGTGAAGAGTACATCATTCTAAAAGAGATTAAAAAAAGTGAAAAGCCCATAAAGCAAAAGTTCAGCAGAGAATTGCGCAGCATTGAAGGGAACCAGGATGAATTTCAGATCCTGATGTCTGACTTTACTTACGGGGGAAAAAACTACCGGCTTGAACTTGGCGAAACGATGTCTACCCTGGCCCAACTGGAGCGGACCATATCCATGTTTACTTTTGGCATCCTGGTCGCGGCCGTCATTCTTACCCTGATTACCGATCTTGCCTTTACCCAATTTTTACTGGCCCCCTTTTATCAGATCATCGATCAGAAATTAAACAAGGTGAATGACCCTATAAATTTTAACTATCAGCCGGTAAAAACCACTACAGAAGACTTCAGGATCCTTGACCGCAGCATCAGTGTACTGATGAATAAGATTGCGACACTCTTTCTGACCGAAAAAGAGTTTATTGCCAATGTTTCTCATGAGTTGCTTACCCCCATATCAGTACTTAATACGCGCCTGGAAAACCTGCTTAACGATGAACAGCTGACACAGGAGGGAGAGAATAAACTTTTTGCCAGTTTAAAAACATTAAACCGCCTGAAAGCAATCATCAACAGTTTGCTGCTCATTTCAAAAGTAGAAAATAACCAGTACAGTAAACCCGACCTCATTTCTGTAAAACACACAGTGGAGGAAGTATACGAAGAACTGGAACACCGGTTATTGATGATGAAGCTTAAAATTAACATTGACCTGCCTGAAGACCATAGCTTTAGGGGTAATAAATCGTTGTTCCATACCCTGCTGATGAACCTGATCAATAATGCCATAAAATACAATATACCATCCGGTAACGTAAATATTTACAGTGAAGAAACCGCCGGGGCCTATATGCTGGTTATAGCTGATACCGGGATAGGCATGGATGCCGAATTGGTACAGGATGCTTTCATACGTTTTGAAAAACTTCAATCGGAAAAAGAAGACAGTCATGGTCTGGGCCTGGCCATTGTAAGAAGCATTGCCGCTTTTCATGACCTGCAGATTGACATCAGATCAAAAAAAGGCCAGGGCACTCAGGTATACATTAGCTTTCCTGCATAAAAAAGACCAGCATTTATTCTTCATCAAATCTTCATGTTGTGTTTGCAACTTTGATATAACAAAAAACACTAAAAAATTATAAACATGAAAAAAACAATCTTAGCGTTAGCATTAGTTGCAACAACTTTCGGCGCATTTGCACAAAACACTACTCCAGCGGCAAAACCTGCAACAGCTACAACTGAAACTGCAAAACCAAAACATCACAAAAAAGCAGTTAAAAAAGCAGCTAAAGCAGAGGCTAAACCAGCTGAAACTAAAAAATCAGGTAAATAATAATTACAACTGTAGTTTTAGGCCGTCTGCATCATCCATAGCAGGCGGCCTTTTTTATGTCAATAATTTGGGGCTTTTGATTTTCAGGGTGTCATGTAAAAAGAAAAAACAGTAAAAGCATGATTTTTTTTTAATTTGCATTTCGTTTAAGCCCGAATGAAATGATACAAGTAGCTTTATTATTGACCAATAAATATCGTTTGTTAAGTGTAGCGGCTATATTGGATGTATTTGATACTGTAAATAGTTATTACGAGGCCGAGGGACAAGAGGCCCTGTTTAATTTGAGCATACTTTACGCTGCCAACAGCAACAATGAAGTACCTGTTTTTAACACGCATAAACCCCGACCTTTAAATCCGGCAAACACACAGGACCTGGTGCTGATCCCCGCCTTCGGTACGGCGGACATGTCTGCCGCCATTCAGGAAAACCTTGAATTCCTGCCCTGGTTAAAACAACAGCACCAAAAAGGTGTGGAACTGGCCAGTTTTTGTACTGGTGCCTTTTTATTGGCAGCCAGCGGCCTCTTGGACGGCAAAAGTGCGACCACACACATTCATGCCAGTACTTCCTTTGCTTCCAGCTTTCCTGATGTATATTTAAGGCCCAACGAGGTGGTTACCTACGATCAGGGCATATATACAAGCGGGGGTGCCACCAGTACTTTTCATTTATTGCTTAAGTTGATACATAATTATGCCAGCAGGGAAATTGCGGTGAGGACGGCCAAAGTGTTTGCAATAGACATGAACCGGGAACAGCAAAGCTATTTCGGTACTTTTATCCCGACCCGGGATCATGGCGATGAGCTGGTGACTAAAACCCAGTTGTGCATAGAAAATGCCTATAATAAAGCAGCAACAGTTGAAGATATTTTGCAGCATATTCCGGCAAGCCGCAGAAATATTGAACGCCGTTTTAAGCAGGCAACAGGAAATACGCTGATCGCGTATTTACAGAAAACCCGGATAGAAAAGGCTAAAAAGCTGCTGGAGCAAACCAATCAAAGTATTCTGGAAGTTATGCTGAACTCAGGATACAATGATTTAAAAGCATTCAGACAACTGTTCAAAAAAAGCTCTGGTATGACCCCTAAAGATTATCGCGATAAGTTTAAAGCGCGGATTGCATAACTACTACTTCCTTCATATGGGGCAGCTAAAACTTAATAGCCAGTTTTTCTGAAACAAGCTTATCGTTTTGATAGTATTCAAAAAACCAGTTCTCATTCTTTTTCAATACAATGCCCTGCGCCGCTCCATTACCTGCAATAAAATAATCCGGCACCGAGGTTTTTAAGAGGGTTAAAACAATTTTAGGGGCGGTATCTATTAACTGGTACCCATTGGCTGTTGGCTGTGCATATAAGGTACCGGTTACCTGCGCTGCCGGTACTGCTGTTGCAGTACTGCTTACCGGTTCGTTTACCGCTGCAGTGGCGGGCACAGCAACAGGGGTTGCAACTGCCGGTGGTGCGGGTATTTCACTATAAACATACTGAACTTCATTTAATGACTTAAATGCCTCTCTTAAAGCCTCATTATAGGAAGTTTCAAATTCCTTCTCCCTGCTTTTACCTTCCTTACCTTTAAAAATAACATTGCCCTGGCAATCTTTTAATAAAAGGGTAAGATTGGTTGTGAACATTGATTTCCTTTGTAACAGTTCGAAATTTAATGCCCTGCATTTGTTAGTGGCTATTTCGGCCGGCAATTGTGTATTGTCAAAATAGACAGTAAAGCCCTTTTCTTCCAGGAGTGCCTTGGTAAGTGTATTTAATCCATATTGGTTCACTTCTTTAAGGAAGCTGAATTTTTCGGGCACCAATACGTATTTGTAATTGTTGATCGTAGTCTGGCTATATCCCGAGAAGGAGATCAATAAAAGGAAAAATAAAACAGATCTTTTCATGTTAACAGATGGTTTTTGTTTTTATAAAGATACAAGATTAACGTAAATAGCCTTTAAATTATTTACAAAATGCCAGGTCTTTTTTTGTCGCATTCCACCCCTCTTAATGTCGCTTTTACAAGCGTTTATTGTTTATAGAGCCCGTATATTTACTTTATTAAAAAACCAAATTTGAAATGTCATGAACAATTCCATTTATCCATGCCTTACACTAAAAGGTAAAATTGCGGAAGCATCAGATTTTTATATCAAAACCTTTGGAGCAGGCAGAATTGCACAAACCTCTCCTTTTGTGATACAGATTGAGCTGAGCGGACAAAAGTTTATGCTACTTAATGACGGGCCCAGCTCAGTTCCCAACCCCTCTGTCTCGTTCATGGTGATGTGCTCCACAGCTGAAGAGACCGAACAATACTGGAACAAATTAATTGAAGGCGGAAATGCATTAATGGACATTGACAGTTACGACTGGAGCCCTAAATATGGCTGGGTGGTCGACAAATATGGTATTTCCTGGCAACTGTATACAGGCCGTAAAGAAGATAGTTTTCAGAAATTTTGTCCTACCCTAATGTTTACCGGCAACAGTGCCGGCAAGGCTGCAGCAGCAGTTCATTTCTATACCAGCCTGTTTCCGCAATCCCATATTGAGGGCATCATGAAGTATGATGAAAAAGACGGGGAACGCACTGATTTTGTAAAACATGCACAATTTAAGATCAATAACTTTACCGCAATGGCTATGGATAGCTCTGAAGACCACGGGTTTGGCTTTAACGATGCCATATCCATGGTAGTAGAATGTGATACACAGGCAGAAATTGACAACTACTGGGAGCAACTTACTGCAGATGGCGGACATGAAGTGGCCTGTGGCTGGCTGACAGATAAATATGGCATCAGCTGGCAGATTATTCCTAAAATGTTAGGTAAACTGATGACAGATCCTGAACGTGGCCAGCGCGCCATGGGGGCATTGATGAAAATGAAGAAACTGATCATTGCCGATCTGGAAAACGCATAGGATTACATCACATTACCCATTAAGGGATCGGTAAAACTTTCTCCTGCATGTTCTACATGTCCTGCAAATTGCTGGCTATAGCTGCTATATTGTGCTAAGGTAACTGTAAAATCATACCAGCAATGATTTGCTTTAATGTCGAGTGGAACAAATATTTCATGCTGTTCCTGATTTAAAACAACATGGACTGCTGCCTTCCCGTAACTGTTATCGGTTATGGTCAGTTTAAGCTGTCTGCCTTTGGCCAAACGTTTAATGTGCAACAAAACATTGCCGGATGCCCGATGGCTATTTTTTTCCGTCTGGTAACTTAAAGTTAGCGCAATTTCAGGATCTTTTGCATTCCCTTTATAACAGCGGTAAAAGCCGTTTGCACTGTAAACTTTTAGCATATAGGCCTGGTCTTGAAAACTGTGCAATGGCCATTGATAACTTAGGGTATCGCCTTTATCAACAGTAAACGACCAGTTGTTGTCTGCTCCGTAAACGATGAAACCGGCACCCTTGGCTTTGGCGCCAAAAAACCTGTCACCTGCTGTAAAATCAATTTTAAACTGTTTATTTACAACATCCAGCACACCATTTGCATATAACTCATAAGGTATGGTATTGGCAGGCTTAATCCCTTTTTCCTGCCGGGCCAGGTTCGGATTCAGTATTGGACTTTTAAGGATATCCGCTACGATGTTTTTATCCGGCGATCTAAAATTGTCAGGTAGCTTTTCAAATTTAGCCTTATG
Organism: Pedobacter heparinus DSM 2366; assembly: GCF_000023825.1. Classification (NCBI taxonomy): domain Bacteria; kingdom Pseudomonadati; phylum Bacteroidota; class Sphingobacteriia; order Sphingobacteriales; family Sphingobacteriaceae; genus Pedobacter; species Pedobacter heparinus. Next base: position 1,398,480 of record NC_013061.1, on the reverse strand, counting down.
AATACCCGTTAGGAATGGTATGCGCTGCACTGGCTCTGGTGAAGGTATATTTTCGCCGTTATAAGGCCTGAATACAGAAGTTAAATCGCCGCACAGGCTTCTTCTCCAGGAACTAATATTGTCTTCATAGATTTTTTCACCTGTTTTATGACTCAAAAAATGCTCTAAAAACTGGATACAAGAGGTATGATCAAATACCTGGGAATTTACATAGCCACCTCTTGACCAGGGAGAAACCACCACCATTGGCACCCTGAAACCTAAACCTACCGGACTTTTCCTGTTGCTGTCGGCTCCTTTATAAATGTATTCTGCACTACTGTCTAATGAGGCTGATACTTTCCCGGTTGCAGGATCTTTTGGATCGGGTGCCACAAATGGTGGAAGGTGATCAAAATACCCATCATTTTCGTCATAAGTAAGAATAAAAATTGTTTTTTTCCAAACTTCAGGATTTTTGGTCAGGATGTCTATTGTTTCCGAAAGGTACCAGGCACCATACCAGGGGGCAGCTGGGTGGTCAGAGAAATTACAGGGCGCAACAAGCCAGGAAACAGCAGGTAATTTACCTGCATCTACATCGGTACGAAACTGGTGTAATACGTCTCCTTTTGGAATTTTGGCAGTTCTTTCTGTACCCTTGTCATTGTAGGTAATGGTTTCAAGCTGATGAAAGTCGGGGTCATTCCTGTTGGTAACAAAGGCTCTTTTATGCAGATCACGCTGTTCAGGTGTTAAGGTATCAAGGGTATTGATCTCCAAAAAATTTATTTCACCGGTTACAAAATCGAGTTTTTCCTTTAGCTTGGGGTCGGGTTTATTTTTGAATTGTTCTTCGAGCTGAACTTTGGCTTTACGCAGATAAACAAGGTGCTCCGGATGCCTTTTTACATGATATTGTTTGAAAAATTCCATATCATTATCTGTAAAATTAGACAGCCATCCATTTGCTTCCCCTTCAAGCCCCACATCTACACTCAGTTCGTTCTGATATATTTTCCAGTTTACATTGTGTTTGGAAAGACGCTCGGGAAAAGTGCTCCATGAAAGCCTTTCAGCACCATCGATATATCCATTGGAATGATGTGCCAGGGATGTTGCATTTTGCTGCTCCCTGATCTTGCCCGTCCAGAAAAAACACCGGTTAGGACTTGTTCCTGTCAGTGCAGAACAGAAATTATGGTCACAAACGGTAAAGGCATCAGCCAGGGAATAATAGAATGGAATATCTTCGCGGTTATAATACCCCATCGTTAAGGGCATATCAGCATAGGCTTTATTACCTGACCTTTTTGCTTCCAGCCAGCCATCATATTTACCGTTGTTTCTTGCGTCTACCTGATTTTCCCAGGAATGTGGAAGGGCGCTCATCCAGGTCGCCCTGGTATCTTTAATATTAAGCCTGAACGGCGGATAAGTTTCACCTTTTTTATTGCGCTGCAACCAGACAGGATATTGATCAGGTAAGGTAATTGCTCTTGGATCATTAAACCCCCGTACCCCTTTAAGACTACCAAAAGCATGATCGAACGACCTGTTTTCTTGCATTAAAAAAACAACATATTCAGCATCTAAAAAGGTAGTACCCGGCCTGGGATCAATGGCCATTGCCCTTTGGATAGATGCGGGCAATATACCTGCAATGCCCAGCGCACCGGTTAATAAACCGGCCTTCCTGATAAAATCTCGTCTGCTTTCCATTTAACTGATTAATTGGACTAAACTAATTAATCTTTCGGGATTAACCAGCTAATCAATCTAATCTTAGCGATTTACCGGAATACATCTTAAACAAATTGCTCAGGTCAACGCTATTGTCGTCCTTTAACTCGTCAATCACAAAAAAAGTTCTGACCGTCTCAATATTTTTAATTTTTAACAATGCATTTAAATAAAATGAATTGTACTCCTGCATATCAGCAACAGCAATGTGTAACAAAAAATCAAAACCTCCGTTTACTATGTAACAATTGATCACTTCAGGAAATTCACTGATGAGCCGCGATGAACTGATCAGATTATCCTGCGCATGTGCTCTCAATTGCAACCCGGTAAAAGAAATCAGCTTTTTATTGAGCTTACTTTTATTCAGCACCGCTGCGTAGTGCTGAATATATTGATTTTCCTCAAGATTTTTTATCCTTGCAAGGGTAGCGCTCTGGGACAAATGTATCCTCCAAGAAATTTCTTTAATCGGTATTTTTGCATTTTTTTGAAGGTGAAACAGAATTTTAGCATCAATTTCGTCTAATTGCATACACATAGTTAATTTTGTTAGTTAAATAACAAATCTATTTTACTTGTGAGTAATAAAAAAATGACTACAGATACTTTATTTTGAAGATGATCAGTGGGATACTTTTTAATCTCACTACGTAATCTGCTCAGATAGGAAGGCTGCATGCCCAGGTAGCTCGCAATCTGCTTTACAGCAAAATATTGTTCTATTTCCCTTCCAAAAATCCTCAAAAATGCATCGTATCTGGGTCTTGGTTTCATTTTCATCAACTCCCTTTTTTCCAGACTTTCTGCTCTTTCCAGCGAAAGAATTTTATTGGCCAGGGATTCTGCCTCGGGAGCAGACAGTTTAAAGGTATCAAAGCAATTTTTAGAAAAGGGAACGATAACCGACCCTTTTGGTATTTCAGCATTGTAACCGCAAGGTTGTCCGTTAAAAAAACATTCCGGTATCACCAATATTTTCCCCCACCGACAAAAATCAATCGTTACGTCGGTCAATATGCCATTGTCATCTGCCACCCTTTTAAAGAAGCGTGCATAACCTCTTTCTATCCAGTTAGCTGTTACACAAACTTCCCCGAATTTGACCACATCAAGTTTAGCAGCCAAAGTTTCTGCGCCCAGCATCCGCCTGAGGGCATCATTAAATTCCTGCGATAAATTTAGATGACCATTCAAATAAGTCAGCAAACTGCCAACAGGAGGAGAATAATTATTTAAACCACTTCTTTCCATAAAATTTTCTTAAAACATCTTTCTGATTTAAGTAAACTTATGCTGAAATTGGCAAACCAGCCAACCTCCTCTTACAAATCTTTAAAAAAATATAAACCGAGGACGATACAACGCACATGATACCGGAATTACCGAAGGTTTCAGACCGACTAAGGTCTGTATTTTTTACAAAGGCCGGCTGTAATGAAGCGCAGGTCTGGTGTACAAACAACTATCCGGGATACAATCTGTTCTAAATCAACAACATTTATCAAAAAAATCTTTGCTGTAAAATTATTAATTTCTATCTTTGCCGTCCCTCACGGGAAAAGGAGATTTAATTTTAATGGCTAAAAAACAAGTAGCAGAAAAAGAACTAGAGGCTAAAACAGCCGAACTTCAAGGTGCAGACGCTCGTCTCTCCGAGAAAGAAACTATTGAGTCAGAAGCTGATTCAGTATCGATCGAACAGATCAAATCATCATTGGCAACTCCAGATCAGGATTTTGACTGGGATGCAGATGATAAAGCATTCGGTAATTACAGTGATGCAGACCGTAAAAAGTTTGAAGACATGTATACCGATACTTTCAATCAAATCACTCAGGGTGAAATCATCAGCGGTACTGTTGTTTCAATCAACAACAAAGATGTGGTATTGAACGTAGGATTTAAATCAGACGGCCTGGTATCTACTTCTGAATTCCGCGATACACCTGATTTGAAAGTTGGCGACAAAGTTGACGTTTTCGTGGAAGCCCCTGAAGATGCTAACGGCCAGTTAATCTTGTCTCGTAAAAGAGCCAAAACCCAAAGATCATGGGAATCTATCAATGAAGCCCTTGACAATGACAGAATCATTAACGGATTTGTTAAAAGCCGTACTAAAGGTGGTCTTATCGTTGACATCATGGGTGTTGAGGCTTTCTTACCAGGTTCTCAGATTGACATCAAACCTATCCGCGATTACGATGTATACGTGGGTAAAACAATGGAATTCAAAGTTGTTAAGATCAACCACGAATTTAAAAACGTAGTTGTATCTCATAAAATCTTAATTGAGGACGATTTAGAAAGCCAAAAAGTTGAGATCGTATCTAAACTTGAAAAAGGTCAGGTATTGGAAGGAACTGTTAAAAACATCACTGATTTCGGTGTATTCATCGATTTAGGTGGGGTTGACGGTCTGCTTCACATCACTGATATTTCATGGGGCCGCATAGAGCATCCAAAAGAAGTATTGAGCTTAGACGAGAAAATCAATGTTGTAGTACTTGATTTTGATGATGAGAAGAAACGTATTGCATTAGGCTTAAAACAATTGACACCACATCCTTGGGAATCTTTAAATGCTGATCTGGCTATTGGTTCTAAAGTGAAAGGTAAAATTGTTACTGTTGCTGATTACGGTGCTTTCTTAGAAATCATTCCTGGTGTTGAAGGATTGATCCACGTATCAGAAATGTCATGGTCACAAAACTTGCGCAGCCCTCAGGAATTCCTGAAAGTTGGCGATGAGATCGAAGCTGAAGTTTTAACTTTAGACAGAGAAGACCGTAAAATGAGCTTAGGTATTAAGCAACTGACTCAGGATCCTTGGCAAAACGTTGCTGAAAGATATCCGATCGGAAGCAAACATACTGCAGTAGTTAAAAACATGACCAATTTCGGTGTATTCGTAGAAATCGAAGAAGGCATCGATGGTCTGATCCATATTTCTGATCTTTCATGGTCTAAAAAAGTTAACCACCCTAACGAATTCACTAAAGTTGGTGATACATTAGCCGTAGTTGTACTTGAACTGGACGTGGATAACCGCAAACTGAGCTTAGGTCACAAACAACTGGAAGAAAACCCTTGGGATACTTTTGAAACTATCTTCACTTTAGATTCAATTCACCAGGGAACTGTTGTTAAAGTAACTGATAAAGGTGCTGTTATTGCTTTACCTTATGGTGTAGAAGGTTTCGTGCCAACTAAACACATGGCTAAAGAAGATGGTTCTGTAATCAAAGCTGAAGAAACCAATGACTTCAAAATCATTGAGTTTAACAAAGATGCCAAACGTATCGTTGTTTCTCATGCCCGTATCTGGGAAGAGGCTAAAGCTGAAGCTGTTGCTGAAGAAAGAAACGCTAAGAAAAAAGAAGCTAAAGCTTCAAGCAGCGCAGTTAAAAAAGTTAAAGATTCAGTTGAAAAATCTACATTGGGCGATTTAGGTGTGCTTGCACAATTGAAACAACAAATGGAAGGTGAAGAAAACAAAGCTAAAAAAGGCTAGTTTCTTTTAACTATAGTATATTCAAAGCCCCTCTTTACCGAGGGGCTTTTTTTTGTCCTACCCTGATCAAATCTTTTTTGTATTTTGCATCCACACGCAATTGATCAACCAATTACCCTTTTTATGAAAAAAATAGCCGCAGGACTTCTACTAACTTGTATCCTATTTACCAAATCAGCCAGTTCGCAGTTCAATAACATCATTCCACAACCCGTTCAGTTCAAATATGGCATTGAACAAGCATTCTTTAACATTAGCCCTCAAACCCGACTTCTGGCCGATACCTTAACCAGATCCGCAAACTTCCTCAATGAATACCTTTTAAACTACTATGGTTTTGACTTAAAACAATCATCCGCCGAAAGTAATCAGGTTATCAGTCTCAGTATCGATCCGCGAAAAAATCCAAGAGATGGCCAATATACGCTTACGGTAAATCCTCGGAGTATCAAGCTGAGTGGCAATTCCCCACAAGCAGTTTTCTACGGCATCCAATCGCTGATCCAAATGTTCCCTGCAGAAAAGAACAACAGCAAATCGCTCTCGATACCAGCCTTAGAAATTGTGGATTACCCACGCTTCGCCTATCGCGGCATGCACCTGGATGTAAGCAGGCACTTTTTTGATGTCTCCTTTATCAAAAAGTACATCGATTACCTGGCTTTACATAAGCTCAATAACTTTCATTGGCACCTTACTGATGATCATGGCTGGAGAATTGAAATTAAAAAATACCCTAAACTTACCGAAATAGGCGCCTGGAGAAATGGTACCATTATAGGTCTTTACCCCGGAACCGGCAATGATGGCCTGCGCTATGGCGGCTATTATACCCAGGAAGAGGTAAAAGAAGTGATCAGGTATGCAGCCGATCGTTATATCAATGTCATCCCCGAGATTGAGATGCCGGCCCATAGTATGGCTGTGCTGGCCGCCTATCCTGAATTTGGCACTGAACCTTCCAAAAAATACGAAGTGGCCCAAACCTGGGGTATTTTTAACAAATTCAACAATGTGTTCCAACCTACCGATCAAACCTTTAAATTTCTGGAGGGGGTTTTAACTGAAGTGATGAACCTCTTCCCTTCTCCATATATCCATATTGGCGGCGATGAAGGTTCGAAAATATGGTGGAAACAATCTGCCCTTTCACAACAGATCATGAAGGAAAATGGGCTGAAGGATGAAAGTGCGCTGCAAAGTTATTTCATCCACAGGATTGAGAAATTTGTGAACAGTAAAGGCAAAACCATTATCGGCTGGGACGAAATTTTAGATGGTGGACTGGCACCCAATGCTATAGTCATGAGCTGGCGCGGTGAAAAAGGGGGTATAGCTGCTGCAAAGCAGCAGCATAAGGTAATTATGACACCCGAAAACATGATGTACTTTAACCATAGTCAGTTTTTAAAAGATGATTCGCTTACCGCCAATAAATACCTGCCTTTAAAAACGGTATACGATTATGAACCTGTTCCGGCTGTGCTTAGTGCTGATGAAGCCCAATACATCTGGGGCGGACAAGCCAATTTATGGTCTGAATATATTGCCAATCCGGCAAAAGCGGAATACATGCTTTTCCCGCGCCTGGATGCCTTAAGTGAAATTTTATGGAGTCCTAAAGAAAAGCGCAATTATAATGATTTTCTGAACAGACTGAAAATGCAGTTTAAACGCTACGACCTGATGAAGGTAAATTACAGTAAAAGATATTTAACAAATTAAATTCAGCACTAAAACATTTACGCACAACAAGCTACCTGGTTGTTTTATGCCATTTGCAATTAAACCTGCTTTATACATTTGGGGTTACAACTTTTTGGCTATATTTGCATAATCTTTAAGTCAATGCAAAAACGAACACTGCTAGACGGTCAAAAATTCCAGATCACAATTAAGCGACTTTGTCATCAATTAATTGAGAACCACAACGATTTTTCCAATACTGCTTTAATAGGTATACAGCCCCGTGGCAGTTATTTTGCCGACAGGGTAAAAAATGAACTTTCAGAAGTCCTGAAAAAAAGTACGATCCTGAAAGGTAACCTTGACATTACTTTTTTCAGGGACGATTTCAGGCGGAAAGACGGGCTGGTCTCAGCAAGCAGCAATACCATAGATTTTATCATTGAAGGCAAGAACATCATCTTAATTGATGATGTTTTGTGGACCGGCCGTACCATCAGGGCTGCAATGGATGCCTTACTGGCTTATGGCCGGCCGGCAAAAGTAGAGCTCATGGTGTTGATAGACAGAAGGTTTTCCAGACAACTGCCTATAGAACCGAATTACATAGGACACCAGGTGGACAGCCTGAACTCGCAAATGGTAAGGGTGAGCTGGAAGGAAACCGAAGGAGAAGACAAAGTTATCTTAATATCAGAAAGCAATAAATAATATGGCAGTAGAAAAATTATCAACCCGACATCTCTTAGGCATCAAAGATATTAACCGGAATGATATCGAACTGATCTTCGAGACTGCAGATAATTTTAAAGATGTGATTAACCGGCCCATAAAAAGGGTGCCCTCATTAAGGGACATCACCATTGCCAATATATTTTTTGAGAACTCCACACGGACCAAACTTTCTTTTGAACTGGCAGAAAAAAGACTTTCGGCCGATGTGGTCAACTTTGCTGCATCCTCATCTTCTGTAAGTAAAGGTGAAACGCTGATAGATACTGTAAACAATATCCTGGCTATGAAAGTAGACATGGTAGTGATGAGACACCCTTATGCGGGTGCAGGTCAGTTTTTGAGCAGACACATTAAAGCCCAGATTGTAAATGCCGGCGACGGTGCCCATGAACACCCAACACAGGCTTTACTGGATGCTTTTTCAATCCGGCAGAAGCTTGGCGATGTGGCCGGAAAAAAAGTAGTGATCGTTGGCGATATCCTGCACTCCAGGGTAGCCATTTCCAATATTCTTTGTTTACAAAAATTAGGTGCCGAAGTAATGGTCTGCGGCCCCACTACCCTGATCCCAAAGCACATTGAAAGTTTAGGTGTAAAAGTTGAACACAACCTGATCAAAGCCCTGAACTGGTGCGATGTAGCCAATATGCTGCGCATACAACTGGAAAGACAGGACATCAAATACTTCCCCTCTTTAAGAGAATATGCCATGATGTACGGACTGAACAAACAGATTCTTGACAATCTGGATAAAGAAATTGTGATCATGCACCCCGGACCGATAAACCGTGGCGTAGAGATCACCAGTGACGTAGCCGACAGCAAACAATCCATCATCCTGGAGCAGGTTGAAAACGGGGTTGCCGTACGTATGGCTGTCCTGTACCTGCTGGCCGCCCAAAACGACTAAAATTACCGGTTAAAAAACCTTAGGATAAAATATCACAAGGATATTTTTCAAGGATCAATACGAACTTTCTTTTATAACCGTTAAACCTGTGTTATCAACAGTTGTTAATTTCTTATGTTAATAAGACACAATACTATATTTATATTAGTACCAACCATATTTGAAATCAGATGTCAAAAAAATACCTTTTTATTCCGCTACTGCTAGCAGGTGGCTTTACAGCCGGTTACGCCCAGACAAGCGTACTGGTTAACCTGAACAAGAATTACCAAACTGGTCTGGAACTACTGGATAATGAAAAATATGTAGCAGCTGCGCAACAGTTCAGACTGGTTGAGCAGCTCAGGCAAAAACCGGGCACACAACAGGAAAGCAATGCCGAACTGTCTATGCTTAAAGAAAATGCCAAATTCTATGCTGCCGTTTGTGCCCTTGAGCTCGGTAACAGTGATGCGGAAAGCCTGTTTCAGAACTTCATTAAAGATTATCCCCTTAACCCCAATACCAAACTGGCTTACTTCCATGTAGGCAAATCCTATTTTGCCCAAAAAAATTACCAGAAAGCACTGGAATGGTTTGAAAAAACCGATCCTTCTACGCTATCCGGCAAACAGCGGCTGGAATATCAGTTTAAACAGGGCTATGCCTACTTCCAGCTCAGCAACATGGAAAAAGCTGAACCTTTATTTGAAGCCGTAAAAAAAGAAAAATCACCTTTTCAGGAAAGTGCAACCTATTACTTTGCCTACATCAATTACCTGAACAAAGAATATAAAACGGCACTAAGCAATTTTGAAAAGCTTAAAGGATCGCCAACTTACGAAGCCAGCTATCCCTATTACATCACCTCCATGTATTACCTGGATGAAAGGTATGACGATGTGATCAGCTATGCCATACCCATCTTAAAAACCTCTAAACAACAATACGAAGCAGAAATGCTGAGCCTGATTGCGGCATCCTATTTTGCCAAATCTGATTATGTAAATGCAGAAAAATACTTCAGAGAGTTTTATGCTAAAGACAAATCAAACAATAAGAATAACCTGTTTATTTACCAATATGGCTATTCTTTATTTGAATTGAAAAAGTACAGCGAATCTGTAACTGTACTTGAAAAACTGGACAACGATGATGTGTACCTTCAAAGCGGTATGTACACCCTGGGCCGCTCTTTTCTGCAGTTAAAAAACAAGGAGAAAGCAAGAAGTGCTTTCTTCAGGGCATCCAGGCTTGATTTTGACAAGGTAATACAAGAAGAAGCCTGGATCAATTATGCCAGACTGAGCTATGAACTCGAGTTTAACCAGCAGGCGCTGGAAGCAACTCAAAATTTCTTGAAACAGTTTCCTTCTTCACGTAAAATCAATGAAGCGAAAACCCTGTTGGGCGAGATTTTGCTGACCAGCAAAAACTACCAGGCAGCAATAGATATTCTGGAACCCATTCAGAGCAAATCGCCCGAAGCCAGGGAAGCTTACCAGAAAGTAACCTATTTCAGGGGGCTGGAGTTTTACAATGAACGCGCATTTCCAAATGCCCTGTCTATGTTCCTCCGCTCTGAAAAGTTTCCTGAAGATAATGAAATTTTAGCGCTGAGTACTTACTGGAAAGCCGAAGCCTGCTATGAACTGAGAAAATTTGGTGAAGCAGTAAGGCATTTTGAAACCTTTTTGGATATGCCGGGTGCCAGCAAAACGGGTGTTTACAATTTTGCCAATTATGCCCTGGCCTATTCAGCATTTGAAGATGAAAAATATGGAAAGGCGGCACTTTATTTTGAACGCTTTTTAAAAGGTAATGATAAAGACCAGAAAACAGTAAATGATGCCACCATCAGGCTTGCCGATTCGTATTTTGTAAACAAAAGTTATGGTAATGCCCTGGTAAACTACAACAGGATCATCGACAGCAAAGCCAGCGGAGAAGATTATGCATTGTTTCAACGTGGGATGATCCAGGGACTGGATAACCAGAATGACGCCAAGATCAATACCATGCAAAATTTGCTGAAACAGTTTCCCAACTCCAATTATGCGGATGATGCAGGTTTCGAGATGGCCTATACCTATTTCAATAAGGGGGAACTCGACAAATCAAAATCCGATCTGATCAGTCTGGTAAGCCAATACCCCAACAGCAGTTATGTACCACGTGCATTGGTAACCATAGGTCTGGTGCAATACAACCAGGACCAGGATGATGCTGCCCTTGAGTCTTTCAAAAAGGTGATCCGCGATTACCCGAGTACTGAAGAAGCCAAACAGGCCCTGGAATCTATCAAAAATATCTATGTAGACAAAGGCGATTCCCAGGGTTTCATCAATTATGCCGGCACAACCCCACTTGGCAACTATTCAAACGCAGAACAGGATAATATCCTGTTCCAGGGTGCCAACAATCTTTATTTGAAAGGAGATGCAAAGGGTGCTTTTGAAGCAATTAACGCTTACTTTGACAAATTCCCTAAGGCAATCCACGATAAAGAAGCCAAGTTCATCAGAGCAGAATCACTGGTAAAATTAGGCCGCCCGAATGAAGCTGTTCCTGATTATGAATATATTCTGAACGACTGGACCAGTGATTATACCGAACGCTCGCTGGTAAGCATTTCCAAATTGTTCCTTGATCAGAAAAAATACAATGAGGCTATCGTTTATCTGAAACGCCTGGAAACTACGGCCGATTACAAAGTGCACTATACATATGCACTGAACAATCTTCTAAAAGCTTACAGTGAGCTGAACATGCCTGATGATGTGTTGAAATATGTCCAGCTGGTCAAAGAATCTGACAAAGCTTCTGAAGAAGAAAAAAACAGCGTAGATCTATATGCGGGTAAAGCTTATTTATTAAAAGGTGATACTGAACAAGCTATAAAAGCCTTTAACAGTGTGATTAGCAAAACCAAAACCCTGGCTGCCGCAGAATCCAAGTACAATCTGGCTGCCATACAGTATGATAAAAAAGACTATAAAACCTCTACAAAAACCTGTTTTGACCTCATCAACAACATGCCTTCTTATGATTACTGGGTAGCAAAGGCATTTATCCTGTTATCCGATAACTATGTGGCCCTGAAAGATAATTTACAGGCAAAAAGCACGCTCCTGAGCATCATCGACAATTACGAAGGCAAGGATGACATTGTACCTACTGCCAAGGCCAAATTAGAAAAAATTAAATAAGACAAAGCGACATGAAATTGACCAAGTTAATATATACAACCCTGTTTTTTATTATTGCCGGAGCATTAAGTACAAAGGCCCAGGATCAGAAAACGACAGAAAAGAAACCGGAAGAAAAAGCTGTGACCGAAGAAATTGAAGTGGTAAGGCCCTATAAACCCGTTTTGGCAGAAGCCGTAAAACTTAGAAGAAGCCCGGATCTAAATGACATTAAAACCTATAAGGCCAAATTCAATTATAGCCTGACCGACAGGAAACTGGAACTCAATTCAGATATCAATAAGTTGCAGGCACAACAGCTGGCTGCTGAAAAAGAGGCTGAACTGATCAACAATTACGTTAAAGGGGCCTTTGGTTCTTCTGGAACAATACTGGCTGAGGCCTATGTCAACACTGGCCGTGATGAAGCTTTACAGGCCGGTGCATTTTTTAAGCATTTTGGACAGTCGGGAAGCCTGAACAAGCAAATTGCCAACCAACAACAGCTGAGTGTATTTGGCCGGAGCATTGGTGAACAGGCTACCCTTAGCGGACGCTTAAATTATCAAAGAAACGGCTTATATTTTTATGGAACAGATAAGAACAACCCTGCCCTAAACCCGAACCCGGAGCAACAGGCCTTTAATTTTATAGAAGCAGAAGGCGAAGTTGTAAATAAATTTACGGAAGACCCTGATGCCTTAAGCTATGCTGCAAAACTGAATGGTTACCTCTGGAACGATAAATACGATGCCAAAGAAAGTGCCATCGTATTGAACGGTTACCTGAACAAAAGGATCAGCAGCTTTAACCTGGGGCTTGCCGCTGCTGTTGAATTTGGCAAAACCAAGGACGCACTGACCGATGTTGGCAATAATTTGTTAAGGTTAAACCCTTACATCAGGCTGCAGACCAATGGGGTTAAAATTAATGCAGGAATTAATTTTGTACAGGAATTCGGAACGGTTTCTTCCAGTAGGATATTCCCTGCAGTTACGGCAGATTTTACCCTGATCCCAGATTATCTGCAGATTTTTGGAGAAGTAAAAGGTGATGTGAACCGCAATTCCCTAAAACAGTTTACAGATGAAAACCCTTTCCTGAACAGCAACATTTCCATCAAAAATTCAATCGAGAAATTAAGCATCAGCGGAGGAATCAAAGGTACAGGCGGTCCTGGTTTTGGGTATAAAGCAAGGTTCTATCACAAACGGATTGAAGACATGCCTCTATTTGTAAACAACTTTACAAGCTTTAACAAGTTTGATGTCATCTACGATTTCGGAACAATGAAGTTAACAGGCCTGGAAGGTGAATTGTCGGTACAGGTAAGTGATGCCTTAAAATGGACTGGAAAATTAAACTTTGAAGATTATAAACCTGCCGCTGAAACACAAAGCTGGTTTAAACCGCAAATGCGTTTAAGTTCTGATCTGATGTATGCCATCACCAAACAACTTGCCTTAAATGCTGCCCTCGCTATCCAGGGCGACAGCAAAGCAAAGGTTTACACAGCTGCCCCCGCAAATCCCTATCTGATACCCGATCTGGCAAATGAGACCGTAGTAACCGTTAAAGGCTTTGTAGACCTTGGTGTGGGGGCAACTTATAAGATCAACAATAAGTTTTCTGCATTCGCAAGGGCCAACAATTTGCTGAATACAAAGTACAGTAAGTACTTACATTATGAGGTTATTGGCATGAATATATTTGGAGGCCTGAGCTACTCGTTCTAAATGCTTTTTAATTATTAATTGGTTGATACGGAATTAAAATTTATTTTTACCAGAATGGATATCTTATCATACCTGACAACACTTATAAAAACCCATAAAGAAGTGGGAATCCCCGGATTGGGAACCATTTATAAAAGGAAATCTCCTGGGAGGTATGATACAGAAACGCATTCGTTTTTACCACCAAGCTATACGCTCGCATTTACCTCAGATTTAAAGGAACAGGAGCTGCTAAGGGGTATGATCAGTAAAAAAAAGAACATTTCGGCCGATGCAGCTACCTATTTCGTAGAACAGTTCTCTCAAAACGTACTGGATGAGCTGTCTAACCAGCAGGAATCAGATTTTGGCGACCTGGGCACTTTTTCTACCGTATCCGGCAGCCTCAGCTTCATCCCGAAACAAGGCCAGAACTTTGGTTTTGATTTTTATGGTTTACCTGTTTTAAAGGAGGCACAGGTTTTAGGGGAAGAAGAGCCAGCAGTAAGCCTGCCTGCCGAAGAACTACCGTTAAAAGAAGAGGCAATCCAGCTGGAAGAAGAAGAATTTCCCGTTAAGGCGGAACAGCTGGAACTGGAGAACAACAATGCCGATTTAAGTGATGGTACAGAAATTATTGAAGACGACGCGCTGATTGATCCTCTTGAAGGCCCTGCTGAACCGCTTATTGAGGAAACAAACAATGATGAACAGCCGGTATACGAAGAAATAGCTGAAGTACCTAATATTCCTGAGCCATACAAGCAAGCATATGAACCCCAGATAGAAACTCCGGAAGGTATAAATGAAGCATACCAAAACCAAGAAAAAGAGCAGACCATAGTTTTTGAGCCACTGGAACCTGTAAATACCAATTATATTACAGAACAGTTGGAAGAGAAAAAAGCAATGCCACTTTACCTGAAGGTTATCATTGCTTTGCTGGCAGTGGCCGTAATTGCTGCAATTGCCTATCTTGCTAAACCCGAAATTTTTACCGGTACTGTGGTAAAAAATAATCCAGTACAGGATACTACAGCGCTTAAGGTACAAGACGACCGATTAAAAGCCGATTCTATTGCCCGGGCCGACAGCATCAGGATCAGCAATGAAAAAGCCATCATGGCCATTGATTCCGTTAAAGACACCATCATCTCTTACGACATCATAGCCGCATCATTGTTAAACCAAAAAGAAGCAGACCGTTTTCTGGCCGATATGAAAAAAAGAGGCATTCCTGCAAAAGTTGCAAAAATGCGTGGCAAAAGGGTTAAGATCAGCATCGCCTCCTTCCTGGATGAAGACAGTGCAAAAAAAGAACTTGAGATCCTGAAAAAAACAACAAAGATTCCAGGAATTTACATTACCCCAATTAGACACACAAACAATCCTAAATAATTATGATCGCATTAATCCAAGGTGCCACTGATACCGTTAAACAACTTACTGATACTGCAAATGCATTAAACCAGGCAGTTACACCTGCCCCCCCTGAACTGCATTTTATCGACCTTCTGTTAAAAGGAGGCTGGGTAATGCTGCCCCTTGCTTTTTTAGCATTCCTGGGCCTGGTAATTTTTGTTGAAAGATACCTGACCATCAGAAAAGCATCAAAAACAGAATCCAATCTGATGCTCCAGATCAGGCAGTACATACACGAAGGCCGACTGGAAAATGCTATAACATTGTGCAGAAACAACAATTCACCCTTGGCCAGAATGCTGGAAAAAGGCTTAAAGCGTATTGGCAGACCCATTAAAGACATCGAGGCTGCTATTGAAAATAACGGCAAGCTGGAAGTTTCCAAACTGGAAAAGAACATTGGCATACTGGGTATCATTGCCGGTATTGCCCCTATGCTTGGTTTCGTAGGAACAATTATTGGTGTAATTACCATTTTCCATGATGTTTCTATTAAAGGTGCTATCGAAATCGGCACCATATCAGGAGGTCTTTATACCAAAATGATTACTTCTGCAACCGGACTGATCATCGGTATCATCGCCTATGTACTGTACCATATCTTAAACATGATGGTTGAACGCATCATATTACGGATGGAAACCGATGCCATTGAGTTTATTGATCTATTAGAAGAGCCAGGGAAATAATGAATCTACGCAAAAGAAATAAAGGGACTGTAGAGGTACATACCTCTGCACTGAACGACATCATGTTTTTCCTGCTGTTGTTTTTCCTGCTGGCTTCTGCAGTAGTTAACCCGCAGGTAGTAAAACTGTTGTTGCCACGTTCCGAATCCGGACAACAATCTTCAGCACAAAAAACCGTTACTGTATCTATAGACGAAAAACTGAATTATTTTGTAGACAAGCAAAAGGTGAGCCTGGAACAGCTGCAAACTACTATAGAAGGCTTCCAGAAAGCATCACCAGATCTGACAATAGTCCTGTATGTGGCCAGGGGGGTTTCCATAGAAAATACCATGCTGGTCTTTGATGTAGCCAATAAACTGAAACTGAAAGTTGTACTTGCTGTAGAACCTAAGAAATGATGACCTACCCTAACGAAGAAAATAATTACCCTAAAGCATTGGCCATATCTACCGGGATCATGGCTGTTTTACTTGCTTTAAGTTTTTTTATTGCCATAGGGACTTTCCAGCCTGAAGTTGAAGCGGGCATGGGCGGTATAGTGGTCAATTACGGAACTTCTGTAGAAGGCATGGGCACAGATTATACGAGTATAGAGGAACCCTCGGCCGATCCCAATGCCAACAATCAGCCCCCGGACAAAGTAGTACCTGCCGAGCCCACTCCCCAAAAATCTACAGCTCAGACCAGCGATAAGGATATTGTAACCCAAAATACCGAGGATGCCGTAAGTGTAAAAACAAAAACCACCAAAAGCACTTCAACGCCTGTTGCCACTACAACTGAGACCAAGCCCGAAAAGCCGGCCATCAATCAGAATGCTTTATACAAGGGCAAAACCAATAAAGGAACCGGTGGCGGGGATGGCACTGGCAGTACCCCTGGTAATCAGGGCAGTGTAAATGGCGATCCCCTGTCTAACAATTATGGCGAAGGTGGCTCCGGCTTTGGTGAAACCCCCATTGCATTGCGGAAATTTACCAATCTGGTAACCCCCCAGGATGACGGACAAAAAACCGGAAAAATTGCGGTAAGGATAAAGATCAATAAAAGCGGGGTGGTTATAGATGCCACACCAGGTGTTAAGGGCACTACATTAAATGACAGGGAACTCTGGCAAAAATGTAAGGATGCCGTAATGGGCGCCCGTTTAACTCAGTCCGACTCTGCTCCCGACGTTCAGATTGGTGTAGTTGTTTTCAACTTTAAAGTAAAATAATCATACAGCTTTGGTAATTTTGCTTCATCAGGTATTTACAGATGAACTATAAGCAAACCATAGACTATTTATACAGCAGGCTCCCCATGTTTACACGTGTGGGAGCTGTTGCTTTCAAAAAAGACCTGCACAACACCATTTTGATGTGCGCACAACTCGATAATCCGCAAAACAAGTTTAAAACCATACACGTTGGGGGCACAAACGGAAAGGGATCCACATCGCATACACTGGCTGCTATTTTTCAGCAGGCCGGCTATAAAACAGGTTTATACACCTCGCCTCACCTGAAGGATTTCAGGGAAAGGATCAGGATCAATGGTACAATGGTACCGGAAACCTTTGTAACCGATTTTGTGAACCGGCAAAAAGAAACTATTGAAGCCATCAGCCCCTCTTTTTTTGAAGTAACCGTAGCTATGGCCTTTGCTTACTTTGCCGAAGAAAAAGTAGACATAGCCATCATTGAAGTTGGCCTGGGTGGCAGGCTCGACTCTACCAATATCATTACACCAGAATTGTCTGTAATTACCAATATCAGCTTAGACCATACCAATATGCTGGGCAATACCCTGACAGAAATTGCTACAGAAAAAGCCGGAATAATCAAACCCGGTATACCAGTGGTCATCGGCGAAAAACAAACTGAAAGTGAAGCGGTATTCCTTACAAAAGCAAGCACAACCAATAGTAAAATTGTTTTTGCCGATCAGGAATTGAGTACCACAAACACCTTCCGTGAAAAAGAATACCTGGTTACTTCCATTCTGAAAAATAAAATACTTATTTATAAGGACCTGCAATTAGACCTTAACGGCATTTATCAGTTAAAAAATATCCTTACCGTATTGCAGGCTGTCGACATTCTAAAAAATAAAGGTTATACCTTAAATGACAAGGCCCTTTACACTGCGTTAAAAAATGTAAAAACCTTAACAGGACTGCAGGGCAGATGGCAAAAACTCAGTGAACACCCGCTCGTTATATGTGATACCGGACACAATATGGCCGGTATCAAAGAAGTGGTACAAAACCTGAAAGAAACCCCTTTCGAAAAACTGCACATCGTTATTGGCATGGTAAAAGATAAAGACATCAGCGGCGTGCTTACCCTGCTTCCTACCGAAGCCATTTATTATTTCTGCCAGCCACAACTGGAAAGGGCACTTCCCGCCCAGGAGCTTGCCCTGCAGGCGAAAGTGCAGCAGCTACATGGAAATGTTTTTGATACCGTTACAGCTGCACTCAATGCAGCAAAAGAAAATGCAGGTAAAGACGATCTGATCTTTATTGGGGGCAGTAACTTTGTTGTAGCCGAAGTGCTATAAAATCTTTACACAATAATAAAGAATACTTATCATCAACTTTCTATATTTAGCAACAATTAAACCTTTGCTGATTCTTTCGTAAGCTTACAAAATTCCATATTTTTACTTACAAAAAGTTTCAGAACATTAATCAATATTTAATGGGTACCAAAACCCATTAAAAAACGAAACACACAAAAAACAAAAATGAAAAGAATTTACTTGCTGTTTGCTGCGCTTATCCTGTTTACCCAGGTATCAACTGCTCAAAAAAAGGCCATTAAAAACGAATCAAAAAAAGAAAATCCGGGAACTTTAAACAGACCAAAACTGGTTGTTGGACTGGTGATAGACCAGATGAGATGGGACTACCTGTACCGGTATTACAGCAGGTATACCAATGGAGGATTTAAAAGACTGATTAATGAGGGTTTCTCGGCCGAAAACACCTTTATCCCTTATACACCAACCTATACCGCATGTGGTCATGCCAGCATCTATACCGGCTCTGTACCTTCAATTAATGGTATTATTGGAAACGACTGGTACGACCCTCAGTTGCAAAGAAGTGTGTATTGCGCCGAAGATACTACTGTTAAAACGGTAGGTAGCAATACCGCTGCAGGCTTAATGTCGCCTAAAAATATGCTGGTTACCACCATTACCGACGAGCTTCGCCTGGCCACCAATTTCAAGAGCAAGGTAATAGGCATTTCGCTTAAAGACAGGGGCTCAATTTTACCGGCCGGGCATTCTGCCAATGCCGCTTACTGGTTTGACGGACAGACGGGCGACTGGATCAGCAGTACGTATTACATGAACCAGCTGCCGGCATGGATGCAGGATTACAACAAAAAGAAAGAAGCCGATAAGTTTTTTGCACAAAACTGGAATACACTTTATCCGATTGACAGCTATACCCAAAGTACAAGCGACAATAAGGTTTATGAAAGAAAAAACAGAGGAGAAGAAAACCCTGTCTTTCCTCATCCACTGAAACTATATATGGGTAAGAATTATGAGATGATCAAAAGTACACCTTATGGAAATACCATTACACTTGATCTGGCCAAACAGGCTATTGCAGCCGAAAACCTGGGCCAGAACAATACCACTGATTTCCTTGCAGTAAGCTGTTCTGCTACCGATTATGTAGGTCACCAGTATGGCCCCAACTCTATTGAAGCTGAAGACACCTATCTTCGCTTAGACAAGGACCTTGAAGCATTCTTTAATTATTTAGACAATAAACTGGGCAAAGGAAATTACCTGTTCTTCTTATCTGCCGATCATGGTGCAGCACACGTAGCAGGTTTCATGACGGAAAACAAACTGCCTGGAGGAACATTTTCTGATGCCAACATCATAAAAACCTTAAATGCCCAGTTTGAAGAAAAATTCAAAGTAAAAAAAGCCATCATCACTGGCATGAACAGCCAGATCGTATTTAACCACGATGCCATCAAAAAAGCAAATGCCGATTATGAACAGATGAAAACCATGACTATTGATTACCTCAAAAAACAACCAGGCGTAATGAACGCGGTTGACCTGAGTAAACTTAGCAGCACTACCCTGCCCGAACGTTTAAAAATGGCCGTAACCAATGGTTACAATGCACGTCGCAGTGGCGATATCTATTATTTCCTGCAATCCGGCTACTTTAGCGGCGGCAGCACCGGAACAACACATGGTTCATGGAACCCTTACGATTCCCATATCCCATGTGTATTTATGGGCTGGAAGGTAAAAGCCGGGAAAACCAATAAAACGCATTACATGACAGATATTTCGGCAACACTGGCTGCTATGCTACAGATACAAATGCCAAGCGGATGTGTTGGTGAGCCCATTACAGAGCTTACACATCAGTAACAGAGCTGATTTAAACCTATATAAAAGGCTGTTCCGGAACAAAAACCGGAACAGCCTTTTGTTTTTAGTACCCCTACCATTTGATGCGTACATCCTTACCAGCCAGCACTCAGTTTTTGTTACCTTTGTATACCGATTATAAAACCTGATATGGAGCAAATTGAAATCTATAAACCCAAACATAAAATCCGTTTTGTTACCGCTGCTGCACTTTTCGATGGTCATGATGCCACCATCAACATCATGCGCCGCATCCTGCAGTCCTCGGGTGCCGAAGTCATCCACTTGGGCCACAACCGTTCTGTAGAAGAGGTAGTAAACTGTGCAATTCAGGAAGATGTGCAGGGAATAGCCATGACGTCCTATCAGGGTGGGCATATTGAATATTTTAAGTATATGTACGACCTGCTGCAGGAACGCGGGGCCACACATATCAAAATATTTGGTGGCGGAGGCGGGGTCATCCTTCCATCAGAAATTGCAGAACTGCAGGCTTACGGAATCACCAGGATCTACTCTCCGGATGACGGCCGCAAAATGGGCCTGCAGGGCATGATCAATAACATGCTGGAACAAACAGACTATATTACAACCAAATCACTGAACGGGGAACTCAAATCCATCCCAGAGAAAGAAATAAAAAGTATTGCTGCTGCAATTACGGTAGCAGAAAACGATCCCGAAGCAGCACAACAATTTGTAAATGAACTCAAAAAACTAACCCTGGCCAACCAGGCACCCGTTTTGGGCATAACAGGCACAGGTGGTTCAGGTAAATCATCCCTTGTCGATGAACTGGTGAGGCGATTCCTCATCGAAGTAAAAGATAAAACCCTGGCTATCATATCAGTTGATCCTTCCAAACGCAAGACAGGCGGCGCCTTGCTGGGCGACAGGATCCGCATGAATGCCATCAATAGCCCCAGGGTATATATGCGTTCCCTGGCCACCAGGCAGGCCAATCTGGCCCTGTCCAAAAATGTACAGGAGAGTATAGACATCTGTAAGGCTGCCGGATATGACCTCATTATTGTCGAAACCTCGGGCATCGGCCAGTCAGACACCGAAATTACCGAGCATTGCGATGTATCCCTCTATGTGATGACTCCTGAATTTGGAGCTGCCACCCAGCTGGAAAAGATCGATATGCTTGATTTTGCAGACCTCGTTGCCATCAATAAATTTGATAAAAGAGGTGCCCCAGATGCATTAAGAGATGTTCGTAAGCAGTACAAACGCAATCATAACCTCTTTGATGCCCCCGATGAAAGCATCCCGGTATTTGGTACCATGGCCTCACAATTCAACGATCCGGGCATGAACAACCTTTTCAGTGCGCTGATCAGTAAAATCCAGGAAAAAACAGGGCTTAAATTCGATGCCCGCATGGAGCTTACAACCGAACAATCAGAAAAGATCTACATCATTCCGCCAGACAGGATCAGGTACCTTGCCGAAATTGCTGAGGCCAGCCAGAGTTATAATGAATGGGTAGACAAACAAAGCGGTATTGCACGTAAACTATACCAGCTACAAGGTGTAATTCAGCTCGCAGAAGAAGAAAGTACAATAACAGCAGCTCTACCAAACAGTAAAAACATTACAGGGGCGCTACAGGAAGTATACAAACACCTGGAAGAACAACTGGACGGGGAATGCCGTCGTTTACTGCGCCAATGGCCGGAAACCAGGTTAAAATACAAGCAAAAAGATTTTATCTATAAAGTAAGGGATAAGGAAATTAAGCAACCTTTATTTTATGAATCCTTGTCCAAACTCCAGATCCCCAAAGTCTCCCTGCCCAGGTATGAAGACTGGGGAGATATCCTACGCTGGTTGTTAACAGAAAATGTACCCGGAGAATTTCCTTACGCTGCAGGTGTGTTCCCTTTAAAAAGGGAGGGTGAAGACCCAACCAGGATGTTTGCCGGAGAAGGCGGGCCTGAAAGAACCAACAAAAGATTCCATTATGTATCCCTGGGCCAGCCCGCACACCGCCTGTCTACTGCTTTCGACTCCGTTACCTTATATGGAGAAGATCCGCACATCCGGCCCGATATCTATGGAAAAATAGGCAACTCCGGGGTCAGTATCGCCACTATAGACGATGCAAAAAAACTCTACTCAGGTTTTGATCTCTGTGCGGCTTCTACATCAGTATCTATGACCATCAATGGCCCGGCCCCTATGCTGCTCGGCTTTTTTATGAATGCGGCAATAGACCAGCAATGCGAGAAATACATTGTAGCACATGGATTACAAAAAGAAGTTGAAGCCAAGATAAAAGCTATCTATAAAACCATTGGACAGGAAAGACCAGTTTACAGTGGTAACCTGCCCGAGGGAAATAACGGACTGGGCCTAATGCTGTTAGGTGTTACCGGCGACCAGGTATTGCCTGCTGAAGTGTATGCTAAAATAAGGAGCCATGCCATCAGCACCGTTCGCGGAACCGTTCAGGCCGATATCCTGAAAGAAGACCAGGCACAAAACACCTGTATCTTCTCTACAGAATTTGCCTTAAGGATGATGGGCGATATCCAAAGCTATTTCATCAGCGAAAAGGTCCGCAATTTTTATTCTGTATCCATATCGGGCTATCACATTGCCGAAGCAGGGGCCAATCCCATTTCGCAACTGGCATTTACCTTAAGCAATGGCTTTACTTTTGTTGAATATTACCTCAGCAGGGGAATGAACATTGATGATTTTGCGCCCAACCTGTCCTTTTTCTTTTCTAATGGTATCGATCCGGAATATTCTGTAATAGGGCGTGTAGCACGCCGCATCTGGGCCAAAGCCATTAAAAACAAATACAAAGGGAACGACAGGTCGCAGAAACTGAAATACCACATTCAAACCTCCGGCCGTTCCTTACACGCCCAGGAAATTGATTTCAATGATATCCGTACCACATTGCAGGCGCTTTATGCCATATACGACAATTGCAATTCCCTGCATACCAATGCTTATGATGAAGCCATTACCACACCAACAGAAGAATCTGTACGCCGGGCTATGGCCATTCAGCTCATCATCAACAGGGAGCTTGGCCTGGCTAAAAATGAGAATCCCCTACAGGGTGCCTTCATTATAGAAGACCTTACTGATCTGGTAGAAGAGGCCGTATTGCAGGAATTTAAACGCATTAATGACAGGGGCGGAGTATTGGGTGCCATGGAAACCATGTACCAGCGTAGCAGAATACAGGAAGAGAGCTTATATTATGAAACTTTAAAACATACAGGCGAATACCCTATAGTTGGGGTAAACACCTTTCTGAATAAAAATGGCTCCCCTACCATCATACCTGGCGAAGTGATTCGGGCTACGGAAGAAGAAAAACAATATCAGATCAACACACTTCAGGCCTTTCAGACCAGAAATGCGGATAAAGCCGGAACAGCTTTAAAGAACCTTCAAAAATCGGCTATAGCTGGCAACAATATTTTTGAGCAACTTATGGAAGTATGTAAAATATGCTCATTAGGGCAGATATCAAATGCGCTATACGAAGTTGGCGGGCAATACCGCAGAAACATGTGATGTTTAGGCGTGTATCCAGCTAAACTTATAATCCATGGTAGGATTTTTCATGCGTTCGGCAACACGCAGTAACCTGGCAGGTAAAGCCATGATGTAATCACGGGCTTTCTCTCCGGCTTCATTTAAATCTTTCATGCTTTCCAGCTTCCATTCTTCAATCAGCTGCTGCATAATCTCTACATAATCAATGGCCGTATAAACACCAAGACGTTGTGCCGCATCAGTAAAATGACCAAAGGTCTGCCCAATCTTTAAGCCCATCTCACGAAGGAAGTGTGCTGGCATAACAATTTTCTGGCGCATCATGTCCTCAAAAGCAATCATCGCTTCATTGGGGTCTACTTCAAAGATCTTACTCATAAAATCCTTATAAGCTTTAGCGTGGCGGGCCTCATCAGAAGCAATCACACCACACATTTTAGACAACAGGGCATCACCATCCTTTTTAGCCAGTGAAGCTACCCTTCTATGAGAAATATTTGTAGCCAGTTCCTGAAAACTGGTATAGATAAAATTCCTGTAGGGATCATGACCTGTACCGATATCAAAACCGTCAGCAATTAAATATTGTGTCGAAATTTCCATCTGGCGCATGTCTACCCTTCCCGATAGGTAAAGGTATTTGTTCAACAAATCACCGTGCCTGTTTTCTTCAGCAGTCCAGTGACGGGTCCATTTCATCCATCCGCCTTTTTCATCCCTTGAAATCCCATCCACCATACTTAACCACGACTCATAAGTAGGCAAAGCCTCTTCAGTAATGGTATCTCCAATCAGAACTGCAACAAGATCATAAGAAAGATCATTTGCATGCTCACGTAGTATTTTTATATCCTGATAAAATGTTTCGCTTGTAGAATCGGGTAAAAAATCAGATGGCTGCCAATTTGTATCAATCGGTTTCAAATAGGTATCCATCATTTCAAGCATATAGTTCTCTATATGCAGCATTACTTCCCTTCTTTTCTCTGCGAAAAAATTCATTCGTTTTATATTTTAAATTTTGTATCAAATATAACCAAAAAATGTTCAAAATAAGTGATAAGCGTCATTTATTCACAATAAAGTTCCATCCTATCTCATTAAATAGCAATAATTTCGGCATCGGAAACTCGGCCCGCGCATAGGTTATGGGCTAAGTTTGGTTGATCTTGCCCATGGGTATCCGGTTATAGAATTTCAGTAATATTGGGCTAGCCAGGGTGCTGTATTGAAACAAGAAAAGCCGGTAGTCATCTGGACTACCGGCTTTCTTTAAGATTTGGCACCGACCTACTCTCCCACGTGTTACCGCAGTACCATCGGCTCTGGTGGGCTTAACTTCTCTGTTCGGAATGGGAAGAGGTGGACACCACCGATATAGGCACCTAAATATTTTTAATGTTATTCAGCTTTTATATCTTTTAGCTTTAATCCCTGATCTCAATTTCAGGAACCGCTTGATTCAGCAGGATAACAATGACATATTATTGAAAGAAGTTTTTAGGAAGAACAAACAACAGTGTTCTGCTTTTGAAAGCTTCGGATGATTAGTATTACTCGACTTTGATGTCACCACCTTTACATCTGTAACCTATCAACGTAGTAGTCTGCTACGGTCCTATATGGAATTCTCATCTCGTGGCTAGTTTCGCACTTAGATGCTTTCAGCGCTTATCTATTCCCAGCGTAGCTACTCTGCAATGCCCCTGGCGGAACAACAGATTCACTAGAGGCTAGTCCAACCCGGTCCTCTCGTACTAAGGTCAGCCCCACTCAAAATTCCTACGCCCACAACAGATAGGGACCGAACTGTCTCGCGACGTTCTGAACCCAGCTCGCGTGCCACTTTAATCGGCGAACAGCCGAACCCTTGGGACCTTCTCCAGCCCCAGGATGTGACGAGCCGACATCGAGGTGCCAAACCTCCCCGTCGATATGAGCTCTTGGGGGAGATCAGCCTGTTATCCCCAGCGTACCTTTTATCCTTTGAGCGATGGCCCTTCCATGCAGAACCACCGGATCACTATATCCGTCTTTCGACCCTGCTCGGCTTGTATGCCTCACAGTCAAGCAAGCTTATGCTATTGCACTCCTCATACGGTTACCAAGCGTATTGAGCTTACCTTTGAAAGCCTCCGTTACCTTTTTGGAGGCGACCACCCCAGTCAAACTACCCATCAAACAATGTCCTTCACTAGGTGAAGTTAGACACCGAATACAGAAAGGGTGGTATTTCAACGTTGACTCCACGATGCCTGGCGACACCGCTTCATAGTCTCCCACCTATCCTACACATCCTGTATCCAATGTCAATGTTAAATTGTAGTGAAGGTGCATGGGGTCTTTCCGTCCCGTTGCGGGTACCCGGCGTCTTCACCGGGACCACAATTTCACCGAGCTCATGGCTGAGACAGCGCCCAGATCGTTACACCATTCGTGCAGGTCGGAACTTACCCGACAAGGAATTTCGCTACCTTAGGACCGTTATAGTTACGGCCGCCGTTTACTGGGGCTTCAATTCAATGCTTCGGTTTAACCCTAACATCCCCTCTTAACCTTCCAGCACCGGGCAGGTGTCAGGCCTTATACTTCATCTTTCGATTTTGCAAAGCCATGTGTTTTTGTTAAACAGTCGCCTGGGCCTTTTCACTGCGGCTGATATTGCTACCAGCGCCCCTTCTCCCGAAGTTACAGGGCCATTTTGCCGAGTTCCTTAGCCATGATTCACTCGAGCGCCTTAGAATTCTCTTCCCGGATACCTGTGTCGGTTTGCGGTACGGGTTTTTATAACCTGAAGCTTAGCGGTTTTTCTTGGAAGTCTGATTACCTGCACTATCCACGCCCCCGAAGGTTTGCGGTACTATCAGCCTTTAGCAAGACCGGCGGATTTGCCTACCGGTCCTATACCTACAGCCTTCAACGATCTATTCCGTCAGATCGCGGCAGTGTCACTACTCCGTCCCCACATCGCAGT
Organism: Pedobacter heparinus DSM 2366; assembly: GCF_000023825.1. Lineage (NCBI taxonomy): Bacteria > Pseudomonadati > Bacteroidota > Sphingobacteriia > Sphingobacteriales > Sphingobacteriaceae > Pedobacter > Pedobacter heparinus. The sequence goes on along the minus strand of NC_013061.1, from coordinate 1,372,017 downwards.
TATAAAAAGTACGGGAATATTAACCCGTTGTCCATCGAATATCCCTTTCGGGTTCTCCTTAGGCCCCGACTAACCCTGATCCGATTAGCGTTGATCAGGAAACCTTATCCTTTCGGCGGGCAGGTTTCTCGCCTGCCTTATCGTTACTTATGCCTACATTTGCTTTTCCAGAAGCTCCAGCAAAACTTACGTCATACCTTCGCTGCCGCTGGAATGCTCCCCTACCGTAATATTAATATTACCCATAGCTTCGGTGTACAATTTGATGCCCGTTTATTATCCATGCCCGATCGCTCGACTAGTGAGCTGTTACGCACTCTTTAAATGAATGGCTGCTTCCAAGCCAACATCCTAGCTGTCTGTGCAATCGGACCTCGTTAGTTCAACTTAACTGTAACTTGGGGACCTTAGCTGATGGTCTGGGTTCTTTCCCTCTCGGCGCGTGACCTTAGCACCCCGCGCCTCACTGCCGTGTATATTAAATAGCATTCGGAGTTTGTCTGGATTTGGTAGGATTTGACTCCCCCGCACCCAATCAGTAGCTCTACCTCTATTTAACTCTACCACGACGCTGTTCCTAAAAACATTTCGGGGAGTACGAGCTATTTCCCAGTTTGATTAGCCTTTCACCCCTACCCACAGATCATCCGGAAACTTTTCAACGTTTATCGGTTCGGTCCTCCAGTACGTGTTACCGCACCTTCAACCTGTCCATGGGTAGATCACAAGGTTTCGCGTCTACCTCCCCTGACTATACGCCCTATTCAGACTCGCTTTCGCTTCGGATCCGTGTCTTAAACACTTAACCTTGCCAGAGAAGAGTAACTCGTAGGCTCATTATGCAAAAGGCACGCCGTCACGCCACCTGGACGCTCCGACCGCTTGTAAGCACACAGTTTCAGGTTCTATTTCACTCCCCTGTTCGGGGTTCTTTTCACCTTTCCCTCACGGTACTGGTTCACTATCGGTCTCTCAGGAGTATTTAGCCTTACCGGATGGTGCCGGCAGATTCCCACAAGGCGTCTCCGACCTCGCGGTACTCAGGATACTACTAGACTAATGGTACTTACGTGTACGAGGCTCTCACTCTATTTTGCCAGGCTTCCCATCCTGTTCCACTTCATTGCATTATAATCATATCGTAGTCCTACAACCCCAGTCTTGCCGTAACAAGGCTGGTTTGGGCTCTTTCCCTTTCGCTCGCCACTACTTAGGAAATCATTATTATTTTCTCTTCCTCTGCTTACTTAGATGTTTCAGTTCGGCAGGTTTGCGTACTTTGTACGACTAGTCTTCAACTAGCCAGGTTTCCCCATTCAGAAATCTACGGATCAATTCATATTTGCTAATCCCCGTAGCTTATCGCAGCTTATCACGTCTTTCATCGCCTCTGAGAGCCAAGGCATCCCCTGTGTGCTCTTATTTACTTTCTTCTCTCCATAGCCTTTTGCGCCTATGGAAATGCTTTTTTTGATTTGTTGTTAAACCTTCAGTTGGTTTGTCGTAATTGCTTACTTCATCCCTTCATCCAATCAAACAACGTCTCTATTGTTGTTTGCTCTTCTTTTTAACTTCTTCCAATATGTCAAAGAACTTTTCTATCCCGGGTTGCATTCCTGCTACCTATTTCTGTACCTTTTATCTTAGGCACCGGTGATGGTGGAGAATAACGGAGTCGAACCGTTGACCTCCTGCGTGCAAGGCAGGCGCTCTAGCCAGCTGAGCTAATCCCCCTTAAGATTATTCTTAATGTAGTCCCGAGCAGATTTGAACTGCTGACCCCTACATTATCAGTGTAGTGCTCTAACCAAACTGAGCTACGGGACTATGGATTCCTTAAGGTTTATGAGTACTGATTTCTCATTTTCACAAATCTTTTGATCTACTCATGTCCCCTTTTCAGTATGGAGCACTAAACCATGCTTCATCCTATGGGTTGTCTTGTTTTGAGATATATAGTCATTTATATCATTTAGCGTAGCGAGTAGTCAAACCTACTCCAGAAAGGAGGTATTCCAGCCGCACCTTCCGGTACGGCTACCTTGTTACGACTTAGCCCCAGTTATCGGTTTTACCCTAGGACGCTCCTTGCGGTTACGTACTTTAGGTACCCCCAACTTCCATGGCTTGACGGGCGGTGTGTACAAGGCCCGGGAACGTATTCACCGCGTCATTGCTGATACGCGATTACTAGCGAATCCAACTTCAAGAGGTCGAGTTGCAGACCTCTATCCGAACTGTGAATGGCTTTTTGAGATTCGCTTGCTGTTGCCAGCTTGCTGCCCTCTGTACCATCCATTGTAGCACGTGTGTAGCCCCGGACGTAAGGGCCATGATGACTTGACGTCGTCCCCTCCTTCCTCTCTGTTTGCACAGGCAGTCTGTTTAGAGTCCCCACCTTAACGTGCTGGCAACTAAACATAGGGGTTGCGCTCGTTGCGGGACTTAACCCAACACCTCACGGCACGAGCTGACGACAGCCATGCAGCACCTAGTTTCGTGTGATTGCTCACTTAAATATCTCTATCTAATTCACTAACTTTCAAGCCCGGGTAAGGTTCCTCGCGTATCATCGAATTAAACCACATGCTCCTCCGCTTGTGCGGGCCCCCGTCAATTCCTTTGAGTTTCACCCTTGCGGGCGTACTCCCCAGGTGGAATACTTAACGCTTTCGCTTAGCCGCTAACTGTATATCGCTAACAGCGAGTATTCATCGTTTAGGGCGTGGACTACCAGGGTATCTAATCCTGTTTGATCCCCACGCTTTCGTGCCTCAGCGTCAATCACACCATAGTAAGCTGCCTTCGCAATCGGTGTTCTGTGACATATCTATGCATTTCACCGCTACTTGTCACATTCCGCCTACCTCTAGTGTATTCAAGCCCGTCAGTATCAAGGGCACTGCGATAGTTGAGCTACCGTCTTTCACCCCTGACTTAACAGGCCGCCTACGCACCCTTTAAACCCAATAAATCCGGATAACGCTTGGATCCTCCGTATTACCGCGGCTGCTGGCACGGAGTTAGCCGATCCTTATTCCTTCGGTACATTCAGCTACTTACACGTAAGTAGGTTTATTCCCGAATAAAAGCAGTTTACGACCCAGAGGGCTGTCTTCCTGCACGCGGCATGGCTGGTTCAGAGTTCCCTCCATTGACCAATATTCCTTACTGCTGCCTCCCGTAGGAGTCTGGTCCGTGTCTCAGTACCAGTGTGGGGGGTCATCCTCTCAGATCCCCTAGTCATCGTCGCCTTGGTGGGCCGTTACCCCGCCAACTAGCTAATGACACGCATGCCCATCTTAATCCTATAAATATTTGAACATTGGATAATGCTATCCTGTGTTTTTATGCGGTGTTAATCCGAATTTCTTCGGGCTATCCCCCTGATTAAGGTAGGTTGCATACGCGTTACGCACCCGTGCGCCACTTTCATAAGGAGCAAGCCCCTTAATCTCGTTCGACTTGCATGTATTAGGCCTGCCGCTAGCGTTCATCCTGAGCCAGGATCAAACTCTCCATTGTAAATGTGTTGTTTGAACGCTGACCATTCTTAACTTAATTAATAATAGTCTTATTCTAATTGTATTGTCCAGTTAGAATTCAACTCGAAAAAATAGCTCCGTATTCATGTACTTTGAAATCGTACTATCTTACCTCGCTACGCTTTATAAATGACATCTCTTTAATGAACTTCTCGAATCGCCTCACGGGTCTCCTGTATATATCTTCGCTTCCTTTTTCAGTTTCGGCCTGGTCTTATTATTCCAGATCTCTGTTTCAAATCTCAGCGCTTCAATCTTTTTTATTCCCCTGATCAACTCCGTCAATCAGGCTCCCTGTGTTTGGGATTGCAAAGGTAGAAATCTTTTTAGTATTGTCAAGCTTTTTTTAAAACTTTTTTTCCTTTTTTCTCATGGCGCTAAACCAGGTCCTAAAGAAATACAAATCTCTACTCATCATCTCCTCAAATCAACCTCCTAAACATCAACCTCACCTTTTCCCTTCCTCCGAAGCGGGTTGCAAAAGTAGGAAAATTATCAACCCAATCAAACTATATCACACCATTAAATCAACTTTTATCCTAACTGCCTTAATTACAATCAGAAAAATTGAAAAAAATGCTGCCTTTTTTATTGTTTTACTGCTTATGCTCCCAAAAACAACATTCTATACCCCGCCAAACCAGGCAATCCCTGAAGGCAAAGCCCGCTCCTGGTAAGGCCATGTCCTCACATCATCCACACATTCTACACACTTTCTTCACAAAAAGGTACCTGTTTGTGGGTTTGGTGTGAAGGAGATGTGAACCAGGTGTGAACAATCACACTTCTTGTGAACAACATGGCCTAAAAAAAGCCCCTGCAGTATTGCTACTACAAGGGCATATCTAAAATTAAAACAAACGATGTTAGAAGTTAAAATACGTTTTGGCGTTGTTGTAACAGATATCCTGTATCACCTTTCCAAGCCATTCCTGGTCATTTGGCAGTTCACCATTCTCCACATCGGCTCCAAACAGGTTACACAGTATCCTTCTGAAGTACTCATGGCGGGGATAAGAAAGGAAACTTCTGGAATCTGTAAGCATCCCCACAAAGCGGCTCAGCAGTCCCATATTAGACAAAGTATTGAGTTGTTTGATCATGCCATCCTTCTGGTCCAGGAACCACCAGCCCGATCCCCATTGTACTTTACCAGCAACTGTACCATCATTGTAATTACCAATCATGGTGGCCATCAGCTCATTATCAGCAGGGTTCAGGTTATACAATATGGTTTTTGCCAAACGGTTCTGGCTGTCCAGGTTGTTTAAAAATTTCGAAAGCTGCTTCGCCTGGCTAAAATCACCTATAGAATCAAAGCCGGTATCTGGTCCAAGCTGGGTCAGTAACCTGTTGTTGTTATTTCTTAATGCGCCCAGGTGGTATTGCTGTACCCAACCTTTTTCATGGTCCCACAGCGCAAATTCAAACAACAGGGCCGATTTAAACTTCAACACTTCATCCATACTTAAAGCAGCTTTCGTTCTGATCTTTACAAAAATGGATTTCACTTCCTCAGCAGTATAGTCTTCTGCATAGATCTGCTCCAATCCGTGGTCTGAAACCGAACAGCCATTGGCCGCAAAATAATCATGGCGTGCTTTTAAAGCCGAAAGGTAAGTATCCAGGTCATTGATCTCCGCTCCCGATAAAGCTGCCAGCTTATCTATATATTGGTTAAGCCCGGCAGTATCATCTGCATTCATGGCCTTATCCGGCCTGAAGGCAGGCAATATCTTGATATCTACCCCGTCATTTTTTAGTTTCTGGTGAAACTCCAGATTATCCAGCGGATCATCGGTAGTGCACAATGTTTTCACATTCATTTTGCGCAGCAGGTTCAGCACCGAATATTCGGGCGTCTGTAATTTAGCGGTACATTCATGATATATACGTTCTGCATTTTCGGCAGAAAGCACCTCATGCACATCAAAATACCTTTGCAGTTCCAGGTGTGTCCAGTGGTATAAAGGGTTTCTTAAGGTATAGGGAACGGTCTCTGCCCATTTTTTAAACTTCTCCAGATCGCTTGCCCCACCGGTGATGTAATGTTCATCGATACCATTTGCCCGCATGGCGCGCCATTTATAATGGTCGCCATATAACCAGGCCTGGGTAATGTTCTCAAAATTAATGTCATTTGCCATTTGATCGGGAATCAGATGGTTGTGATAGTCAATCACCGGCATTTGTTTGGCAAAGTTATGGTACAGCATTTCGGCTGTTTTGCTCTCTAATAAAAAGTTTTCGTCTAAAAATTTCTTCATGCAAATAAGTATATAATGTATTTACGCGTTTCTATAAGGAAACGCCTCTTTTCCATGGAATAAAATCGTCCTGAATGTGACGTACTGCACTCACGGTAGTATGACCGCTGGCCACGTCGATCACATAATTCAAGATCCTGCTACCGGCATCTTTAATGGTCTCGTCGCCATCAATAATAGGACCTGTATCCAGGTCTATAATGTCGCTCATCTTATTAAACAGCTTGGTATTGCTTGATATTTTAATTACCGGGGCAATAGGGTTGCCTGTGGGGGTACCCAGGCCGGTAGTAAACAGCACTACATTTGCACCCGAGCCCACTTCGGCCGTGGTCGATTCCACGTCATTACCCGGGGTACAGAGCAGGTTCAATCCTGGTTTAAATACTTTTTCGGGGTAGTCCAGTACAGCAACCACCGGAGAAGTGCCTCCTTTTTTAGCTGCTCCGGCAGATTTAATGGCATCCGTGATCAAACCATCTTTAATATTTCCTGGTGAAGGGTTCATGTCAAAGCCCGAACCGGCCTCAGTTGCCCTTTTGCTATAGGTTTTCATCAGGTATTCAAAACGTTCAGCATCTTCTTTGTCCACACACCGATCGCTCAGGTTCTGCTCTACACCACAGAGTTCAGGGAACTCGGCCAGGATCACCGATCCACCCAGTGCCACCAGCAGATCGGAGGCATACCCAATTGCGGGGTTTGCAGAGATACCTGAAAAGCCATCAGAACCACCACATTCCAGTCCTATGCACAGTTTGCTTAAAGGTGCCGGCTTTCTTTCATTGGCATTGGCCTGGATCAAACCTGCAAAGGTCTGCTTGATCGCCTGGCTCAACAGTTCCGATTCTTTTCCAACGGTTTGCTGATCCAGTATATATAAAGGCTTGTCGAAGTTTCTGCTCCGCTTTTCAATTTCTTCTTTAAGGATGCTTACCTGGGCATTCTGACAACCCAAACTTAACACTGTTGCTCCCGCTACATTGGGATGGGTAATGTATCCTGCCAGCAATCCGCATAAAGTTTCTGAATCCTGACGGGTTCCGCCGCAGCCCCCCGTATGTGTCAAAAATTTAATACCGTCTACATTCGGAAACATCCGGTTTTGCTTTTGTGCCTTTTCCGAATACGTAAGCTGGGCATTTAAAATGTCGTTTACACTGGCTCCTTTTTCGTAAAGGGCCATCAGTTCTTTGGCTTGCGACTGGTAGGTCTCGTTCCGGCCGTAGCCCAGGTTGTTCATCAGGGCTTCCTGTAAAACCTCCAGGTTTCTGTTCTCACAAAACACCATAGGGATCACCAGCCAGTAATTGGCGGTACCCACCTGACCATCGTTGCGGTGAAAGCCCTGAAAGGTTTTGTCTTTCCATTCTGTTACATCCGGTTTTTGCCAGTCGACATGTGCATCTGTAGTGTTAAACTCAGTAGCGGCATGTTTGATGTTACTGGTAGTTAAAATTGAACCTACCGGAATGTCCATCTGGGCCTTACCTACCAATACACCATACATGATCACTTTATCCCCCGCAGCCAGATCGGCAGTGGTAAATTTATGCTTGGCCGGCACATTGTCTGTCAGCAAATAAGATTCACCTTCATAAATCACTTCCTCTCCCTTTACCAGATCGGTAAGTGCAACCAACACATTATCCTTAGGATGAACCTTTAATATTCTTTGTTTCATTGTTTAATTTGTAATGTCTCTTCCAGCCTGGCCAAAGCGTCGGCCACACCATGTTTCAATATATTGTTATAGTTTTCTTTTACCGTTTCATTAAAGCCCTGCAATGACGAAAGGTCAGTACCCCATAATTTACTGTCTGCCAGTACTAAATTTACGTATTCCGATTCATTTTGCTGTGCGATATTGTAAAAATAAGCAGCTTCATCATCGGTTATTGCGTATTCATGACCTTTGTAATTGCCAAAGTACTGATCACCATCTTTTCTGGCCGATTTCATGAACAGCAGGAATGCGGCAAAACCAAAGGCAATATGAGCAGGTACTTTTTGATTGAGTTTATAATAATTGAGCAGGACAGGCAAAATCCTGATTTTCATTTTCATGGTATACTGGAAGGTAATGTTGATCCAGAGGTGCTGGATACTTGGGTTTGCAAAGCGGTCTATCACCGTATTTGCAAAAGCAATAGCTTCATCAGGCGCTACATCATAAGGTATGGCACCAACAATTTCCTGCATCATCAGCTCATTTACATAATTCCTGGTCAGGCTGTTGTTCATGGCTTTGGTTACCGTATCGATACCCAGCAAATAAGCAATGCCCGAGGTTAGGGTATGCGAACCATTCAGCAGGCGTACTTTCAGTTCTTTAAATATTTCAATATCGGGCCTCACAATTACACCGTTATCAGCGGCTTCCAGGCCAAGCAGTTCAGCAACCTTTTGTCCTCCTTCAATGGCCCAAAGGCGGTAAGGTTCGGCCATAATGACCAGTTCATCTTTATACCCCAGTTCTGTTTCCAGGTTAGCCAGTGTGGTTGCATCAGGTTTTCCGGGAACAATACGGTCTACCAGCGAATTGCAGAAATGGACATGGGCGTTTAACCAGGTTAAAAATGCTTCGTCCAGCTTGTTAAATGCAGCTAGCTGCAATACAATGGCCTCCAGTTTTTTTCCGTTATCCGAAATAAGTTCAGTAGCAATTACAGCTATATCGGCGGCGGCAGCTGCTCCCAATGCCTTATAGCGTGCGTACAACACTGCGAGTAATTTTGCGGGGAAAGATTGCGGGGGGCTTTGGTCTATACTTTCCTCTACCAGCTGTATCCCCACTTCGGTAGTATTAGAAACGATCACCTTTAATAAAGGTGATGCCGCAATATCCAGAATAGTGTTCCAATCCTGATCGGCAGTAAGCACTCTGCTGATGGCCGCAGAAATGATATTCTCTTCTACAGGCTGTCCGTTTTCAATTCCCCTTACACAGATGGTATATAAACCGTTTTGATCATCAAATTCTTTGGTACCGCCTTTGCTGGTCGATTTGATTACAGCTACCCTACCATTGAACAATCCTTTTTTATTGGCCTTGTCGATAAAAAAATCAGGCAATCCGCGCAGCAGCACACCCGTGCCAAATTGCAGCACTTTTTCCGGCAGGTTAAATATTTTTTCATCGGGAGCAACCACTTGATTTGGTTTAATGCTATTTAAGGTATCTTTTGATAAAGTCATTTTTACAATTTATATAAGGTCGTAAAACAAGTCTACATAATTATTACTAGTAAAAAACCCTGTTATACGGTAATTATTTACGCAAACGTTCTCGATAACGTTTTCGTTAGACCGCCAGGAACAGGATTTGGAAATGGCCATATGCCCGCTGCTATATTGCGCAGCATTAAGGGGCTGGATTAAAGGGATTTTAACCAGGCTGGATATTTCTTTTGAAGCAAATTACTGGCCCAGTTACCATACCATGCATAACCAATGCGCCTTTCCTGTTCTATTTCGGCAACGGTCTTTTTTGGCAGGCTATCCCTTCCAACAAATATGGGTTCATTGGTATCGATGTCATAAAAACGGGCCCATAAGACTGATCCGGGTTTCTCAATAAATATACGGTCTTTACCTTTGGGTTGTTTCGCATCCTCAATAAATACAAAATCGTGATCTGTTATTTTCGACCGTTCAAACCAGGCCATGGCTGCACTCAGGGCATCTTTAATTTCTGCACCAGGGTTTTTAATACGCATCAGGAACTCGGCAATACCAACAGATTCCATCGCACTTAAAGAAGCAAGTTCAAATGCCCTTGCCTTGGCGGGCTTTAAGGTGTGTTCATCGTATTGAGCCGCCCAGACCGTTAGTTTGCCATTTACCCTTACCTGTGTTTTTAAAATGCAGGAAATTCCTTTTTTAACTGCGTTTTCGGCTTTAGGGCGAAAAGCAGCCGGGAGCTGATCAAAATTGTTCTTCCCTTCTGCAATGTCCTGCATAATGTTCAATACATTGACCATTGCATTGTCGTTATAAGTTATCTGTCCACGGTACAGGCTATGGTCGGGGTGGTACTGGGCCCAGCCCCCATTGTCGTACTGGGCATTTAACAGGTAGTTTACCCCTTTTTCCACAGCTTTCAAATAGGCCGGGTTTTGTGTATGCTTATAGGCAGTAGCCAGGTAGCGGAGTTCTTTCGAAGTTGCTTTATTGTCGATGGTAGCATCGTTATGCATAGAATCAGCCCTTATCAGGCTTTTTTCGGCATCAGACAGTACTTTATTGTATAATTGATCTGTTATTACCTTACCCACGGCCTTTGGCCATCCGCCAACACTGCGCTGGTAAACCAACATATTTTCGGCAGCCGGATCTGTTGAATGATCAGTTTTGGCGGCAACCTGTGCCCTGGCACTTAAACATGTGAAACCCGCATTTAGCAAACAGATCAATACTGTTTTAATCATTCTTTCTGACATACCTTTTATGTTTTAAGGTTATTTTATTTCCAGTACATCTGCCTGTGCCCCATGACCAAATTCAGTTTTTACTGCTGCTTTTGAAGTAGCTGTACCGGTTAATTTTATATTGCTGTTTTTTGCCCCGTTAATTCTGAACAGCAGTTCGGCATTGGTATAACTGATATTGCTGAGGGTTACAGAGCTACCATTCTGGATATAGATCAGGGGCTTTGCATTTTTTATATCGAGGTGAACATTGGACAGGCTGATGTTTTTAGCTTCCTGTATATCCAGTCCTTCTTTTGCTTTAATGGTTAAATTGTCCAGAAAAATATCGCTGATGCTCATTTCAGGTAATCCTCTTATAAATACAGCTTTGGCTGCACCGTCGCAAACTACATTACTGATATAGAACTTCCTGAAAACAGGTGTTTCTTCGGTAACGGGCAGTAATTCTACTTTAGGTGTTTCTCTTTTTTCGCCTGTTAGCGGAACCGGGTCTACTGCGGCATAGTACATGTCAAAAAGGATGGCCTCGCCCGGAATGTCTTTCATGTTGATGTTTCTGGCGTAGATGTTTTCCACTACACCACCTCTTCCTCTTGTGGTTTTAAAACGCAGACCGATATCGGTACCTATAAAGGTACAATCGGAAATAAAAATGTTTTTTGCGCCTCCCGACATTTCACTACCGATCACAAAGCCACCATGTGCGTGGTACACCGTGCTGTGGCGGATTACTACATTTTCGGTTGGCATTGCCCGCTTGCGGCCTTCTGCATCACGGCCCGATTTGATACAGATGCCATCATCGCCCACATCAAATGTACTGCCTTCTACCAGTACATTTTTACAGGACTCTATGTCAAGGCCATCACCGTTCTGGGCATACCATGGGTTTTTGGCATATACATTTCTTATGGTAATGTCTTCCGACATCAGTGGGTGCAGGTTCCATGCGGGTGAATTCTGAAAGGTTACGCCTTCCAGCAAAACCCGTTTGCAGCGATTAAGCACCAACAGGTTCGGGCGCAGGAAATCTTTGATCTCTGCATAAAACGCAGCATCTTTATCTTTAGTAATGACACCCGCATTTTTCATCTTTGCACCTTTCAAGGACTTTGCTGAGGGGTACCAGGACTTGTTGTCTTCGCCTACTACGCCGCCTGAGGCAAGGAGACTTTTCCACTGACTTTCGGTCAGTTTATCTTTCTTTACCATGCGCCAGGCCTCGCCACCACCATCCACAATACCGTAACCGGTGATGGCAATATTTTGCTGGTTACTGGCCCAAATGGGCGATTGGTTACGCATTTGAGGTAAGCCTTCCCAGTTGCCTTCTACCAAAGGATATTGATCCATATCTTTTGTAAACTGCAGCAGCGCATTTTTTTTAAGGTGCAGGTTTACATTGCTTTTCAGTTCAATCGGACCGGTAAGCCACAGACCTTCAGGGATCACCACTACACCGCCACCACGTTTATTACAATCCGTAATGGCCTGGTTGATGCTTTTTGTATTTAAAGTGATCCCGTCATTTTTTGCTCCATATTTAAGAATATTAATGGTATCCTTTTTAAAGAATGTTTTTGCGATTACCGGCAGGTTATCGAACGAATACGCTTTTTTATTTTGTGCACCTGCCTGGAATGTGCTGATCAATAAAGGAATGGCTAATATGGCGGATACTATTTGTTTCATATTTGAAATTAGAATTTATATTTGGGTTATACTTAATAAAGCAAGTCTACATAGTTTTAAATAAGATTGGAACAAAAAGCAGGAAAATAACTGCGCAATCGTTGCCGTTTTAAATTATTGTACAGGGTTCCAGCCACGGAAAACCTGTGTTATATTATAAGTTTTGGCTTCGTCATCACTAAGCTGCTGCGACCAATCTGTTCTTTTATCGGGTTTATAACCAGGTCCGGTGTTTTTATATTCTGCATAATAGGCTGTCTGTTTATTGCTCTCTTTACCCCAATGGTCCCAGCCGGCGGGTTTGATCATATTTCCAAGTTCGCAATTGATGAAAACAGTTTTAGCATACGGTCGCCATGGACGGCCCAATGCAAAAGAGTTTTCAGGTGCATCGCCGGTTATTTTACAATTTTTGAAAACATAACCATATTTGGTTGTATCGGGGGTAGAGGCCGCGGTAAGGTATGACCCACCTTTTTTGCAAAAGAGGATACAATTTTCAAACATTGCAGTAGATGACCCAAAAATAAAATCAGTTGTCCCTTCTATATAACAGTTTTTATAATATTGCCTGCTGCCACGGCCATAGGTATAAAGTGTATCCTGAAAACCAAGGAACCTGCAGTTTTTGAATACCGCCTGATCCGATGCGATCCATACCGCAACAGCCTGTCCGACCGGCCCTGAAGAATTGGCAAAGGTGATGTTCTCTGCAGCAAAACCATCCCCATAAATATAGAATGAGGAAGATCCTGAAGTACCCATTGCTTCTCCGAAACTGTTTTTCTTTTGTGCATAGTCATCATAAGTAAGCACAGTTTTTTCAGGGTTTTCGCCAATCAGTTTAACCATCTTTTTAGAGGCCGAAAGGTTAAGTTTTTCTTTGTAATTGCCATTTTTGATCAGGATAACCGTAGTGGCATTTCTAAAATCGGGCACCGCGTTTATAGCTTCCTGTACCGTTTTATAATCACCACTACCATCCTGTGCAACAATGATCTTTTTATCCTGGCCGTAAATATTCGTTCCCGATAGCAGGGCTACCAGGGCTATAGTAAGGCATTTAAGACCCAATTTTGCCATCTTATTTTTTTGGTTGTGGTTTAACAATGTGATTACTGAGATCTAAATTAAGCTTCCTGAGTTCCTGCAATACCAGCTGAGCAATTTCGCGGGCACCCAGTTCATTAAAATGGGTATCATCAATTTTGCCTTCGGGATAATTGGGATGTATACCGGGTTCCAGGTGGTTGAACAACAAAGTAGAAGCATCAGGGCCAAATTTCTGATAAAGTGCAATACTCCTGGCATCCAGGTCAATGAAAGCTACTTTTTGTTCGGAGGCCACTTCTTTTACCAAATAGGTATAGGGATGTGTTTCCTGAGCTTTGCCCCCAACATCAAACCTTCGCCTGGAAACCGGGCTTAACAATATTGGTGTTGCCTTTTTAGCTTTTGTATCGGTAATGAACCTGATCAGGTTAGCCTTAAATTCTTCTGGTTTGGTATAATTCTTCTTTGTTTCCACTTCATCATTATGGCCAAACTGGATAAATACATAGTCGTCCTCGTTTAAACTATCCATCACAGATTGCCAGCGTTTCTCATTTATGAAACTCTTTGTGCTTCTTCCATTCTGGGCACGATTATCCACTTCCACTTCAGCGTCAAAAAAACCTGCAAATGGCATACCCCAACCGGTTTCCGGATAATACCTTTTTTGTTTTACGGACATGGTAGAATCACCGATCAGGTAAACTTTAATCTTTTTAGGTGGGCTCCTGAAAGATAACAGTAAAGTACTGATCATTGCAAGCAACATAAACTTATTTAATACACTCATTTTATCATTTTTTTTATCTCCATCGCGGATCTCCGATTCCATTGGCTTTTAAATCTACCTGACTGATGGTAAAATCACCAGTTGCAGGAGATTTAAACCCTGGGTCAAGCGTTGTACCACTGGCATCTACCTTAACCCCGACAGTAGCAGAAGAAACCATATTTGGTGCTGTAAAATAGTTATTTCCTGATAAGGTAACCAGATTGGTCTGTGCCTGGTTGGCCAGCAGGCCGTCGGTACTGGCAACTATATTTTTTGTAAAATATATTTCATGGCTGGCAGCAGGGATACGCACATAAAATAACCGTTTGCCACCACTTGCTACAGCATTTAATGTATTGTTACTTACAGTAATGATTACTTTAGCTGCCGGATAGCTGGCACTTGCAGAATTGTCCATACGTATAAATTCCCTGGCACCCTGTGCATATAACGTATTATTGGTAAAAGTCAGACTATTGGCAAAACTGCCACGAAAATCTATAAACTCTCCTCCTGCACCAAATGTACTGAACACATTATTGTTAATTAAAACCGATGAAATTGTACTGACTATAGTTGTGCTTGTTAAGCCCAATATACCACCACCATAATTTTTTATCACTGAACCATCAATTTCAAGATTGCCAAAATTACCTGCAGCATAAGTAATGGCAAAAGTAGGTGTAGCCCCACCGTCAATAACCAGGTTCTTGATTTTCAGGGAAGCGCCGCTTTGTACATTAAAGCTTAGGTTGTTAAGTACAGGTCGTTCTGTAGCTTGAAAAGCTACGACTGATATAGATTTTGTAACGGCAATTGTTGCCCCTGCAAAATCAAAATTCCCTGTTTTTACGGCCAGGATATCGCCGTTAACCGCAGTGGTCAGGGCGGTATTAAATTCGGCTACAGAATTGATTATTTTTGCATTTCGAATGTCAACATAGGTTTTAAATGTTATTGTGCCGCGTATTTTGTTTCCATTTAGCAGTTTTGCGGTATAATTGGTCTCGCCTGTCAGGCCTGTTACCGTAGCAGAACCGGCTGCAATTTCGGCCGGGGTTACCGTATGGCTAAGGTTACCTGGGCTAAGGGTGATGGTTGTTGCCGTTTCGCCGGCAGGCCAGGTCAATATCGCTGAGTTACCAGAAATATCTGCTAACTTAACTGCGTTAAATATCTGCTCTGCATCAGTTTTCACTGTTGCTGTTACCCACTTGGAATCCCCTACATCTTCACCAGCAGCTTTAACCCTTATGGCATATTGAGTATCGCCAGCAAGTCCTGAAACCGTATAAGGAACCTGCGTAAAGGCAATATTGCCGATTGTCTTTACAGGTGTGCCAGAAAAATCTGCATTTTCAAAAATTTCTATCGTATAGGTTTTTGCGTTGTTTACGGCTTTCCAGTCGAGCTTTACCGAGATCTTATTTACCACCGTGGCAGTTAAGCCGGTAGGAGAAAATGCACGGTCTACTTTAAGGGTAGTTATTGGATCGAGCTGATCCTCTTTACAGCCTGAAAATCCGATCAAAGTTGCGAGGAAAAGAATACTGATATATCTTTTATTATTTTTCATAACCATTAAAATTATAGTCCCAGATTAGCATTATTTAACAATCCGTTAGAGGAATCTAAAAACACCTGCCATATTGGCCATACCTGCTGTGCATTTGGATCTTTTACAAAAAGGGCATCCCAGAAAGTTTTGGTATCACCGGATGAAACCATAGTCCATGTTTTATTTGAAGTATAACCCAAAGCAGCACCTGCCGCATCTGTATCGCCAAATTTTAAACCATAAATCTGTACCGTCTCCCCATCAGCAGCGGTTCTATAATAGATTTTAGCTGGCAGATTAGCATATTTACCTTGCCTGTTCTCTAGTTGTCTTAATTTATCCTTTGCTTCTGTCAGTTTGGTATTTAATAAATTCCATCGGATCAAATCGGCCTTTCTAAGCATTTCTCCAGTAAATTCCAATGCCCTTTCATTCACAATAGCATCAAAAAATGTAGGTTTAGAAGCTGTCGCCGCAGCCATAAAGGCGGTAACTTTTGCAGGATTGGTTGGGAAGGCCCTGTCGCGCACCTGTTTTAAATATGGTGCAGCAGCAGCCGGTCCATCCAGTTCATTAATGGCCTCAGCTGCCATTAACAATATATCTGAATAACGCATATACATCCAGTTTAACCCATCATCATTGGTAGAGGTAACTTTCCTTTTCATCCATTCGTAACGGTATTTTCCAAAATACAAACGCCCAAGTGCAGAAGGCACCTGTATTCCATTTGTCCATTCATATGGAACTACGGTAACGTCCCTCCTTACATCGTCTACATCATACTCATACAACATAATCGGGTTTGGACCATTGGTACCGCCTTTGTTTTGTCCGGTATACTTATCAATAGTAGTATGTCTGACACCCAGATCAAAAATTACCCTTCCCCTACCTTCACTAAATGGAATTTCCCACATCGATTCCAAACCGGCAGCACCTCCTTCTTCATTTAATTTTCTAAAGACTTCTTCAAAGCCAAGCAGTTTTAATTTACCACTGCCAATGATATCGAGACATTCCTTTTTTGCGATAGCATACATTTTGTCGCGGGCCAGGTCAGGATCTGTACTTAAATGTACCGTACCGTCCAGATGCTGGGCGTAGCCCCCGGCTGCTAATGCCAAACGCGCTCTCAACCCCTTTGCAAAAGCTTTGCTGATCCGCTCTACCTTACTTGTCAAAGCGTTTTCATTAGGCCAGGGCAGATAATTTGCGGCTTCATCCAGATCAGCAAGGAGCTGTTTATATATCACATCCCTATCGTTTCTTGGCAGGTAAGCTGTTTCTGTAGTAATGGGTTCAAAACGGGCCGGCACATCTCCCCAACCCTTGATCAGGTCATTGTAAATCACAGCCCTTAAAGTCAGAATTTCACCTAATGTTTGTGCCAGCTGGGCATTGCTTTCTACTTTTCCATAAGCTCTTAGGCCCCTTATGGCCAGGTTGGCCCTTTCAATTGCCTCATAAAATTTGGCCCAGGCATTGTCGCTCGTATTCATTTGACCATTGGCTACATTGGTATTGTAATTGGATAATTTAGCTTTATCATCATCTACGGATTTTAAGGTATTGTAAACCTCAGCATCTGTGTTGATCCCATAATAGACCAAGAACCTGCCACGATAAGAATTGGTTTCACCAAAGGAATGAAAGATACCTGCTACTGCCCCTTCAGCCAGGCTGGGCGTAGAAAAAATAACAGATTCATCTAAGGATGATTTGGTTGGTGCCTCCAAAGCACTTTTGCAACTACTCACCACCATCAATACGGTGAGGATATATATAATATTGACAATCTTTTTCATTTTCTTAAAATTAATAGTGTCCTAAAAATTAACATTCAATCCAAAAACAAAAGATCTGCTTCTTGGATAAGCTGAATAATCAACTCCCGGCGTTAACCCTGTTTTGCGCCTTGTCGAAACTTCGGGGTCAAACCCTGAATAATCGGTTAACAGCCATAAATTATAAGCTGATGCATATAATCTTAATTTTTGCATTTTTAGTTTAGCTGATAAATTTCTGGGTAGGGTATAACCCAGTGTTATGGTAGACAACCTTAAAAAAGATCCATCTTCTATGGCCCAGTCGCTCAACACAAAAGACCTCATATAGGGCGACCAGAGCGTGGTATTCGCGTTCATAGCAGTCAATTCGGCCGGATCGTTACTGATCGTCCCATCTGCCCGCAGGTTTGTCCAGCGATTGCCCGTTGCCATAGTTGAGATCATGTTTCTTGAATTGTACTTACTGGTAGAAGTGTATTCTATTTTATTTGCATTATAGATATCGTTGCCATAACTCCAGTTAAAGAAAGCACCTATATCAAAACTATAGATTCTGGAATTGATAGAAAAGCCACCTGTATGCAGGGGATTGGCATTCCCAATTACAGTCTTATCGTTCTGATCAATCTTCAGGTCGCCCGTAAGATTTTTAAGTTTCATAGATCCCGGACGCAGCGTACTAATAACCGTACTTGCATCGGCTACACCATCTTTTAATGTCCAGTTCCCTGTGGCAGCATTGTATCCCGTAAAATCTGAAACTTCATACCTGCCATCACTCTGGTAGCCGTAAATTCTGCCAATCGAGGCTCCTTCTTCTACCAGATAATCCACACCAATTTCTGTTGAGGCCCATCCGGATGTACCGTTAATGTTTTTTACTGTACCTAATGAAATTACCTTATTTCTATTGAAACTTATATTTGCATTCACAGACAGATCAAAATTGGATTTCTTTACCGCGTTCCAGCTTGCCGAGAACTCTAAACCTTTATTCTGGGTTTTTCCAATGTTCCGGAACTGAAAATCATAACCAGTTCCTGAAACCGGGAATTGAATTAAAAGGTCGTTTGTGCGGTTCAAATAGGCATCAATTGTACCTGTAACTTTAGAATTAAACAGGGCAAAATCGACACCAATATTCCTTGTAACAGTGGTTTCCCATTTCAAATCCGGATTGGCCATAATTTTGGATGGTGCCCAATAGCTGTTAAACCCATTTACCCAGGTGGTGGTAGAATTTTGAAACGTTTGAGCGATTTGTCCGGGTGGAATATTGTTATTCCCTGCAGTACCATAGCTGGCCCTTAATTTCAGGTCTGCCAGCCATGATTTAGTATCCTCCATAAAGCTCTCTTCTGAAATTCTCCAGGCTGCAGAAACAGAAGGGAAATATCCCCAGCGGTTTTCAGTTGAAAATTTCGAAGAGCCGTCGGCCCTGAATGTCGCGCTTAACAAATATCGGCCCAGATAATCATAATTGGCCCTGCCAAAAAACGACAAAAGCTTATCATCAGGGGAAAAATTATTATCTATGGAGTTTGCCTTACCCTGGGTAGACAAAACCCTGGCGTTCTGAAAAGTAAATGTTTTAGGGAAGCCATGTACTACATTGGTCATTGTACCTTCCTCAATTTTAATGAATTCCTGTCCGGCCAATACGGTAAGATTGTGGTCTTTTTTCAACAGTTTATTGAAGCTATAGCTCAGCGTATTTGTATTTCTCAGGCTGTTCCTGTTGGTATTGGAAAAAATAATTGCTGGAAGGTTCTGGTTTTCGCTGGTGGGTACATTTCTTACATAATAGGTTGTTGTACCATAAAACCGGTCCTGGTCATTTCTGTAACCGTCATAACCGACTTCTGAGCGCAACTTAAGGTTATCTATGATTTCGTAGGTAAGTGCAGCACTTAAATTATAGGTTTTACGGTGGATGTATTGGTC
This sequence comes from Pedobacter heparinus DSM 2366, assembly GCF_000023825.1. NCBI lineage: Bacteria > Pseudomonadati > Bacteroidota > Sphingobacteriia > Sphingobacteriales > Sphingobacteriaceae > Pedobacter > Pedobacter heparinus. Next base: position 1,352,963 of record NC_013061.1, on the reverse strand, counting down.
ATTATCAGAAATAGATACCAATGGATCATACAAATTAAATGTATCATCCGTTTCAGTAGTTGTAGTAAGCCCCTGTATTGGAAATGGCGGATAGATCATGGCGTTTTTTAAACGCGAATCTGCAGAAGATACCTCATTCTGTTCATTTACGCCCCCGCCTTTTGTTTTAGTATCTGCATAACGTAGTCCAACATCCAGTGTAAGCTTACTGTACAGTTTATGGTTCATTTTAAAGTTAACGTTTTGCCGTTCATAACTGGAGAGCTGCATAATGGATTTGTCTTTTACAAAACTATGGCTAAGGCTATATTTTGTTTTTTCACCCCCTCCGCTGATGTTCAGGTTCTGGTTAAAAGTAGTACCTGTCCTGCCAAAAACCAGCTCCTGCCAATCGTTGGCCGGTGTATTTCTGTAAAGGTCTATATCCTGATAGTTGCCCAGATATTTGGTATACACATCGAGTGCATTGCTCAAAAGTGCTCTTTCGTACTGCCAGGATGCATAATCAAAAGGTGTTAAAACATCCAGTTTATTGGCTAGTTTTCTGGTACCGGTAAATACATTATAGCTGATATTCGTTTTACCACTTTTACCACCTTTTGTGGTAACCAGTACCACCCCATTGGCACCCCTTGAACCATAAATAGCTGTGGAAGAAGCATCTTTTAAGATATCAACCGATTCGATATCCTGCGGTGCGATGTCAGATATAGAGGCTACCGGGAATCCATCTACAATGTAAAGCGGAGAATTACTCTGTGTAATTGAGCCACCGCCCCTTACCCTTACCACCATTTCGGCATCAGGCGAGCCTTCTGTTGAAGTAATGTTTACCCCCGCTACACGCCCTTGAATAGCTTCTAAAGCTGAAGAAACCGGTGCAGCAGCAATTACATCTGCACCTACAGAAGAAACAGCACCCGTCAGGTCTTTTTTACGTACTGTACCGTAACCAATATTGATCACCACTTCATCCAATGAGGAAATGTTTTCTTCGAGTACGAAGTTAATTTTGGACTCATTTCCTACCGTAATTTCCTGAGGTTTATAACCTACGTATCTGGCAATCAAAACAATGTTTCCGGTTGCAGGAACATTTATTTTAAATTGTCCCTTTTCATCTGTGCTGACCACATTGCCGGCACCTTTTACAGTTACAGATACTCCGGGAATAGATTGTTTGCTCGTTTTGTCTGTTACCTTGCCCGTTATTTGCCTGGTTTGCTGGGCATCTGCTAATCCGAAACATAGGATGAGCATACTAAATAATAGTAAAATTCTTTTCATACGTTAATTATATTTGGTTAGTAAAGAATACCTTACCGGTACTCCTGTAAACAAGTTACATTGTTTTCTAACACAAATTATACGTTTCGACAAGTAAATTTGTGCAATCGTTGCCGGAAAAACGGAGATCAGAGGAAGGATTTCATATTGATAATCAGCCACGTAAGAAGGATTTTCAATAAAACTAAAGCCATGGTTGTTTCCTGCTTTTAACGGAAACAACCATGGCTTATCTGGCTTTCAAGAAACTGGAAGCTAACAGCTTACCAGTAAATGGTATATAAGGCCACCAGCAAACCGCAGACAATTAATGCACCTACAGCAAAACCTTTGTTGGTTTTAAACATACTGCCATCTATTTCAAGTCCTTTGGCCACTACCCCCCTGCTGGTTTCAACTATACTGATGAGGAACATAACTACCATACAGATGATGAAGACAAGGCCCATCCGGTCCAGGAAAGGGATCTCGTAAAGCATGGTACCATCTTTCTGTTGCACAAGCTTTGAAAAGCCAGAGGCACTTAAAAATTCCAGGTTCATAACAAAAGGCAGGAACTTTAAAACTACTGACAGGGCAAAGCCACCTACAGTAGCAAATAATGCTGCATTTGAAGTGGTTTTTTTCCAGAAGAAACCTAAAATGAACATCGCAAAGATACCAGGAGAAAAGAAGCCTGTATATTCCTGTATGAACTGGAACCCTCCCTTTTTATCAATGCCTAGAAATGGTGCAATCACAATGGCAATGAGCATCGCAGAAATTACCGTCCATCTGCCAATTACGACCTGCTTATCTTCATGCGCATCCTTGTTGATTACCTTTTTGTAAATATCGAGTGTAAAGATAGTGGCAATGCTGTTGGCCTTGCCGGCAAGAGAGGCTACTACTGCGGCAGTGAGCGCTGCAAATGACAATCCTTTTAACCCTGCAGGAAGCAGGTTCAGCAATACGGGATAAGCCGTATCCGGAACAACTTCCCCACCCTGGCTCATACTGGTCTTAAAATCTCCGTAACCTTCTTTATAGAGTACATAAGCGGCAATTCCTGGCAATACAACAATTACCGGCATTAATAACTTCAGAAAAGAGGCAAACAGGATACCGGAACGGGCTGTTTTTAAATCGGCCCCCAGGGCACGTTGCGTAATATACTGGTTACAGCCCCAATAGTTGAGGTTTACAATCCACATCCCCCCGATCAGCACGGTAAGCCCCGGCAGGTCCAGGTAATTTTCATTGTCTTTTTTAAAGATCATGTGGAAATGTTCTTCTGCATGTGTTGTTAGCAGGTTAAAACCTTTTAGCACCCCGCTTGAGCCAAAATGTGTGGCAACCAGATCCAGGGCAAGATAAGTAGTGGCCAAACCACCGAGGATCAGAAAAAACACCTGAACTACATCAGTATAACCAATTACTTTCATCCCTCCAAGTGTAATGATAATGGCAAAAACCGCCAGTATATACATACAGGCCTGGGTATTGATGCCCGATATGCTGTGTATGGCCAGTGCCCCCAGGTAAAGAATTGAAGTAAGGTTTACCACCACATATAACAACAGCCAGAAAATAGCCATGATCATGGCTACCGTACCGTTATACCGCTGGTGCAGAAACTGAGGCATGGTATAAATCTTATTTTTAAGGTATACGGGGATAAAGAAAACGGCCACAATAATTAAAGTTGCCGCTGCCATCCATTCGTAGGTAGCTATGGCAAGACCCATTTTGAATCCTGAACCGCTCATACCTATAAATTGTTCCGCAGAAATATTAGAGGCAATGAGCGAGGCCCCTATAGCCCACCAGGTCAGAGAATCCTTAGCGAGAAAAAAGTCTTTGGAATTCTCTTTCTGTGCCTTTTTTTGACGGTACACCCACCATCCATAACATGCAACAATTAAAAAGTAGACCAGGAATACGGCATAGTCGAGTGTTCCAAGAGTTTTCATAAATTTGTTTATTGATTTAATTTGGTTGAACGAAAATAAGTAAAGATTACTTAAAATCGCAATCGATTGCTTAAAAATAATTTCAGCATATTTGTTTGATTACATGAGTTTATAAAATTATACCGGAACAACCATGAAACAGCCAAAAAGGGCAACGATATATGACATCGCCAAAAAGCTTAATTTAAATCCGTCATCAGTTTCAAGGGCATTGAATCACAGCAGGAACATCAGCACCGCAACAAGGGAGTTAATTTTAAAAACCGCCGAAGAGCTGAACTACAAGGCCAACAGCATGGCCTCTAACCTACGCAAAGGCCATAACCGTACCATTGGTGTTGTTGTACCCAGAATTAACCAGAATTTTTTTGCCAATGTAATTGCTGGTATCGAAGAGATAACTTATCAGCAGGGCTACAACCTGATTATATGCCAGTCTAATGAATTGGCCGCAAGGGAAATCAAATGTATAAACACCCTGGTTAACCAGGATGTAAGCTGTATCATCATCTCTGTAAGTGCAGATTTCGAGAGTGATGACCATTTAAAGAACATCAAGGAACAGGGCATTTCATTGATCCAGTTTGACCGTGTAGCAGATGAACTGGATACATTTAAAGTGACAAACGACAATGAAAGTGCCTCGAGGGAAGCGGTGGAACATTTAATTGCCGAAGGGTATAAACGTATTGCCTTGCTGGAAGGCCCTCAAAACTTAAACATTTTCAGGCAGCGTAAGGCCGGTTACTTAAAGGCGCTCCGCAAAAATGGCATGCCTGTAATTCCTGAACTGATTGTTGAAAATGCCTGGACGAAGGATTTAGGGGCTATAGCTACCAGAAAGTTGCTCGGATTGCCTAACCCACCTGATGCGATATTCGCTTCTACTTCCGACTTTGCAGCATTGGGTGTATTGGAGGTAGCCAACGAAATGAACATCAGTGTACCGCGAGATTTGGGCATTTGCGGCTATTCAAATGAATCTTTTACAGAAATTACCACTCCTATGATAACCACTATTGATCAGCATAGCACACTCATGGGTAAAACTATTGCCCAGCTTTATTTTCAGGAACTGGATTCAGTTACAAATGGACGTAAAGACAAAGTTGTGAACATCCAGCCGGAACTGATCATCCGAAAGTCGACGTTAAAAAGTAAGATTTAATGCCTCCACCCTGAACCAGTCATAATCTGCATACCCCGAATCATTGATCTGGTCTTCCCTTGTCGCAAAAAGACCCATTTTGGCTCCAATCCATTTGCCGGGGCTAGCCTCAAAACTAAGTCCGGAATCTATAAACCTTTCGCCATCAAGGCTATAACTAAACTTACATTTTGCCCCATTTTGTACTGTTAAGCGTAAATAAACTGTGGGTGTTTTTAATTTGGTAACCAGACTTTCCTTTTCCGCATTTCCCTTATCTGCTTTTTCGCAGATTACGGTAACCAGCTGCAAGCCATCTTTCTTACTCCTGATGGCGATGTTTGCATAGGTTAAACCCATCACCACCAATCCGGTCTTTTCATTTTCCAGCTTTGGGTTAGGATTAAAAGTGAGCTTTGTGGTGGCTACAAATTCATCTGCCGGAAATTTTTGCAGCAATACATTTGGCACATCCCATAAGTTTTTGGCCTCAGCAGGAATTTGCTGGGTATATAATTTAAGGCTTCCTTTGGCAGCATCTGCAAAAGCATACGTGGTCAGGGGATTGGCTTGCCATTGCCATTGAAGGCCCAAACCGACATTGTTAAATTCATCGCTTTCTGCCGGGGTATTGATGGGGTAGACTTTGCCTACTGAAGGATTTTTATAGTGCATAACCGGATTTCCGTTACCATCACCATCTGCATCCATACCTATTACCGGCCAGTCATTTACCCATTTCATAGGCTGAAGGTGTACCACCCTGCCATACGCATCTTTATCCTGAAAATGCAGGAACCAGTCTTCGCCCGTTTGTGTATTTACCCAGGCACCCTGATGAGGTCCGTTAACCAGGCTTTTTCCCTGTGACATGACTACTTTACGCTCATAAGGGCCATATATATTTTTAGCACGGAGCACCAGTTGCCAGCCTGTAGCAACGCCACCCGAGGGTGCAAAAATATAATAATAACCATTGCGTTTATAAAACTTCGGTCCCTCTATGGTTGGGTCAATTTCATGTCCATCATATACAATTGTACCTTCATCTATGGCTTGGTTGCCTTCTGCATTCAGCTGTTTCACTGCAATCACACTTTTTATACCAGCACGACTTCCCGCAAATGCAAAAGCAAGGTATACCCTGCCATCCGCATCCCAAAGGGGGCATGGATCTATCAAACCTTTACCAGGCGCTACCAGTACGGGTTCAGTCCAGGGACCGGTGATCGTTTTGGCCTTAGTAAGATAGATGCCAAAATCCGGATCAGGATAATAGATATAAAATTCATCCTTATGGTAACGGATAGCAGGTGCCCATACGCCATTTCCATGCTGTGTTTTTTGAAAATGATCCAAAGGCAATTGTCTTTTTAACGCATGCCCTATAATTTTCCAGTTCACCAGATCTTTAGAGTGCAAAATGGGTAAACCCGGAACGGCATCAAAGCTGGAAGCGATCAGGTAGAAATCATCACCTACCCGAATGGCATCGGGGTCAGAATAATCAGCATTCAGCACAGGATTTTTGTAGGTACCATCCCCCTGATCGGCCACCCATACTTTTGAAACATACCCTGCAGGAGCAGGAGTAATGTTTAAATTCTTTTTTTGCTGTGCATCAATGCCGGGTATATAGAACAGGCTAAAAAAAGCAAGAGTTAAAATAGAAAAACAAGGCTTCATAAAATTTTGGATCTTAAAATTCGGATGAATTACTATTCGGTACCCAGGCAGTTTTACCCGAAAATATATGCTTTAGTGTATATTGTTTAACTGCTTTGGTACTAAGCTGCTTAGACCAGGCTACACGTTTTGTATGGGAACTCCCTTCACCTGTACTCCCATATTCTGCATAAAAAGCGGTTTTTTCCTTGTTTGGAAACATGGCGTCGCCCGGCCAGGCGTTCCATCCCTCGGGCACAATATGACCTGCCATGTTTGTCCGGATAAAAACTGTTTTGGCATAAGGGCGCCATGGCCTGCCAAGAAAAACCTTCTTGGCCGCTGCATCCGCCGTTAATCTGCAATCAAAAAATACATAGCCATATTGTTGCGCCGGACTGGTGGCTGCAGCAGTAATATAGGAATTACTCAGACTGTTAATGGTACAAGTCTGGAATACTGCCGTAGCTTCACCAAATATAAAATCGGTAGTCCCTTCTATATAGCAGTTCACATAATACTGCCTGCTGTCGGGGTTTGCCGTATATAAAGTATCCTGGTTACCCAAAAGCCTGCAGTTTTTTATTACCACCCTATCGGCCTCTACATGCAGGGCAACAGCCTGCCCCACCCTGCCGGCAGTATTGGCAATGGTCAAATTCTCGGCAGTAAAATCACTGCCCTGCACCAGTACAGTGTAGGAGTTAAAAGTGCCGAATTTATCTTTTCCAAAAGCATCAGGACCGGAAACATAAGCTTTGCCTGAATAATCCGCATTGGTAATGATCGTTGTTGCAGCATTCTCTCCTATGAGTGAAATGTGTTTTTTCCATGAAGGTATAACCAGTTTTTCATGATAAATACCTTTTTTGATTGTGATTTTTACCTGAAGCTGTCCAAGGTCCCTAACCGAATTGACTGCTTCCTGTATGGTTTTAAAGTCGCCGCTACCATCCTGCGCTACAATGATCAGCGCAGGAAATTTTTGCTGGGCCCGGGCAATATCAGGTAAAGCCATTAAAACCACCAGGCTTAAAATTTTAAGGCTCTTTTTTACGTATTCAAATTGCATGTATTAAATATTTGTTTTAGCACGCTACTTTAAATCAACAGATACAACTACAAAATATAAATGTTAACCAATAAAAACGAAGCAATCGATTGCTTTTCAAGAGGTAAGTTCTCTGGTTTAATATTTGGTATGACAATCATACGAATTTCGATTAAATAACATGTCGATCAAATTCATTATATTTATGCAATCGTTCTCGGAATTACTTGTCAACTACGCTTTAGTTTATGTTTGAGCCAGCTACTTTAAAAGATATTGCAATTGCTTTAGGATTGTCTACCTCTACCGTGTCAAGGGCGTTAAGAGATACTTACGAGATCAGCCCCAAAACCAAAAAACTGGTACTGGAATACGCAGAAAAAATTAACTATCGCCCCAATCCTATTGCACAAAGTTTAAAAGAACGCCGTACAAAATCAATTGGCGTTATTGTAAGTGAAGTAGCTAACCAGTATTTTTCTCAGGCCATCAATGGCATTGAATCCATTGCTTACGATAAGGGTTACCATGTTATCATTACCCAGACACATGAATCGTATGAAAGAGAAATGATCAATACCCAACATTTGGCCTCAAGGGGTGTAGATGGTTTACTAATTTCACTATCCGCAGAAACAAAAGATACCGGTCACCTTAGTGCTTTACACGATAAAGGATTACCTATCGTATTTTTCGACCGCATTGCGGAGGAGATACATACCCATAAAATTAGTGCAAATAATGAAAAAGGTGCCTTTGAGGCTACTGAACACCTGATCAGAGCTGGCTATAAAAAAATTGCACATTTAAGCAGTTCAGCCCATCTGTCTATCAGTATAGAGCGTCTTCGGGGATATACTAAGGCCTTAAACCAATATGGAATAGCACTCAACCCTGATTACATAAAAAATTGTCCGCATGGCGGTATGTTTCAGGAAGAAACGGAAAGTGCAGTTTTAGAGCTGCTAAACCTTAAAGAAAAACCGGATGCCATATTTGTGGCAGGCGACCGGCTATCGATGGGCTGTCTTACTGTATTTAAGAGTTTAAATGTAGATGCGCTGAATGACATGGCCATTGCCGGCTTTAGCAATTCTGATATGCTGGATCTACTGAAGTATCCGCTTACCTCTGTGCGGCAGCCGGCCTTTGAAATGGGACAGATTGCCACAACCATGCTGCTCCAACTGATAGAAAGCAAAAGGCCGGTAACAGAATTTGAGAATAAGGTACTCGATACAAAATTGTTCCTCCGCTGATGATCAGGACGCGCAGCTTTCAGTTTGTAACTCTAAATTTACTGGTGAAGGGTTATTCAGCGCAGTCGTTAAATCGACCAGGGATTAACTGCCATTTTCAGCAAGCGCTTTTACTTTTGCCATTGCCAGCGGCCAGGTATCTTCCATATATTTTACATACTCCTCATTCATATCCATATTAACCAGCCAAACGGTTTTGCCCTCAACTTCTTTCAGGGTATAATTCTCCAGGGCATCTCCCCATTGCTCTCCCTGATAACCAGTAAGATCTTCCACACCGTCTTTCACTTCCCCCAGATGATGGATAGAAAGGAATTTACCAGGAATACTCTCGACAATCTCCGAGACCATTCCGTTTCCCTTACCATCCAGGAACAAAGCTTTGCTACCCTTTTTCCAATCCGTTTCTACACTTGAACCCTCAGCAAATGGTGCTGTCCAATCATTGTAAGTTTCCTTTCCAATGATAATCTCCCAAACTTTTTCGGGGCTTGCATTAATCGCAATACTAAATTCTAATTTTTTCATGATGATTTATTTTAACACTTACCTTTTTGATAGATATTATTTTGGTTGGACCATATAAAGCTAGCCCTTATAGATTAAAGAAAAGCTGTGTGAAAACGACATTAAACAGGGGTTATTGCGACAGCTTTTAATATAAACCCATCCAGGGCATTGAAACCATCGCTTAGGATAAGGATAGGGTACTTGACAGCAAATCCAGTTATTTAGAATAATTCTTATTAATACTGAAATAAAATATTAGATTTGTCACTTATTAAGATGCAGTCTAAATAAAAACCGACTTTAGGTAAATTTAACTGTGTCTGACTTCTAAATTTTAATATGATATGGTGATAGCAAATTTAAAATCATGGGCCCTGCTCGTGTTAATGACGATTGGTGTAAACAGTGCTTTTGCGCATGCTTTCTGGCTTAAAACAAACCCTTCAGGAAAAAAAGGACAGGCACATGAAGTGCAGGTGTTTTATGCAGAACCAGCAGAAAAACCAGAACTACTGGACAGTAAGGAAATGGCCAATGTCAAAAACTTTTCTTTATGGTTGTTGATGCCCGGAAAAGAAAAGATCAAATTACAAACCACTGCAGCAACTGACCATTATAAAGCAAGTTTTACTCCTGAACAAAATGGTGAATACCGCATCATCTTGCAAAACGACGCTATGGAAGTGCTGGAATTCCCTTCCGGATCACTCAGAATTGAATTTTATGCAAGTGCAGCGGTACAGGTAGGTGCCGAAAAAGCCGTTCCCGAAACAGGAAGATTTAAACTGAACGTTTCTGCGACAGCTACAACAGCCTACAAGCCTGTCCTCATAACTGTTGAACATCAGGACATCGATCTTTCAAAAGTAACGATTAGTATTTTCAACCAGGCTGGCTGGAAACTGGATACAAAAGTAGATACCAATGGAAAAGCTGAATTTAAGGCGTTGGATAAGGGAACCTATTTTATTGAAGCTGTTTATAAGGACAAAAGCCCAGGCACATTGAACAATAAGGAATACAAATCTGTTTATTGTGCGGCTACCACCATATTGGATATTACGAAATAGTTTATGTTGTTTGTAACCGGAATCCATCCCGGCTTTCTTATACTTAAGATCTTTATCATTTCTTTTCGCCTTATATTTATATTGGTATTGCAAGTGTGTTGGCTTGGTGTTGAAAGGGCTTTCCTATGGTTAATCCCTATCCAAAGCCATCGGAATCCCCACTCAAAAACCATTGAAACTGCAGCTTATACAACGTAGAACATGGGAAAATTTGAAGATGTTAAATTATGTTAACGCCTTGCCTACATCAAAGCCTTTACATAGTTTAGCATCCTGTTATTTTTAATTGACGTTATCGTATTATTACCTTATCTTTGCACAATGTTTAAAGTTAAACACGTACTACTATTAAGTTTTACCATTATAGCCCTGACCATTGCGGGCTGCAAAAGCCAGTTTGAAAAGATCAGACTGAGCAACGATGTAGCCAAAAAGTATCAGGAGGCAATGCGTTTGTATAACAAAAAGAACTATGCAAAGGCTTTGATCTTATTTGAAGATCTTTCTCAGAAATACAGAGGCCGTGCAGAAGCTGAAGAGTTAAACTACCATTATGCTTTAACCCTGTATAAATTAAAGGACTACACTACTGCAAGGTATCAGTTTAAATCATTTGCAGATACTTACCCAACCAGTAAATATGCAGAAGAATGCAGATACATGGGTGCCTATTGCTATTACCTGGATTCTCCGGCCCCAAGCCTTGATCAGGAGAACACGTATAAAGCAATAGATGCCTTGCAATTGTTCATTAACTTTTATCCTAAAAGTGAGCGTGCCGCCGATGCTGCAAAATACATAGGACTTTTGCGTGCCAAGCTTGAAGATAAAGCATATAACAATGCCCGGTTGTATTACGATCTGGGTGGTTATGATGTAAGTAATTATAAGGCTGCTGTTATAGCATTGAAAAATGCGCAGATTGATTTCCCGGATATTAAATATGCTGAAGAAATGGATTTCCTGATTATCAAATCTCAGTTCGCTTATGCAAAGAACAGTTTGGAAACACGCCAGGAAGACCGTTACAACGAAGCCATTACTTATGCAGATGAATTTGTAGAGGCACATCCGCAAAGTAAATTGCTTGAAGATGCAAAAGCTTTAAAGAAAAATAGCGAACAAGGTATAGAAAATGCAAAACATTTTTTGGCTGAACTGGCCAAAAATCAGGAAAAATACAGAGCATTAATGGCAAAAGATGCCAGATCAGACAGTACCACTACGACAATAAAAACCCCCATCAAATGATGAACACGAATAAACCCGCTGTACCGAATACTACGGTTACTAGAAATGTTAATGATTTAGATCAGAAAACAAAAAATATCTACGAGTCTTTAGTAATTATTTCAAAAAGGGCTAACCAGATTTCTAACAACATGAAAGAAGAGTTGCACGGCAAATTGGCTGAATTCGCTTCTTCTAATGATAATCTGGAAGAGATTTTCGAAAACAGGGAGCAGATTGAAATCAGTAAGCACTATGAGCGTTTGCCTAAGCCAAGCTTAATTGCTATTGACGAGTTCCTGAACGATAAGATCTATTTCAGAAATCCTGCTAAAGAGCAACAATAAAACTACGCATAGGTATTAAATTGCATCTCTGCATTCCTTAAAACCATGCTTAAAAATAAAAAGATCATTCTTGGCGTTTGCGGCAGCATTGCAGCATACAAATCAGCCATACTGGTAAGGCTGTTGGTAAAGGCTGGTGCAAACGTCAAAGTAATTTTAACGGCTGGTGCGGCCAACTTCATTACGCCACTTACCCTGGCCACCCTCTCAAAAAATCCAGTTTATACCCAGTATTTCGAAGAAGAAACAGGTGTATGGAGCAATCATGTTGAATTGGGCCTTTGGGCAGATTTTATGGTAATTGCCCCTGCAAGTGCCAATACCCTGGCCAAAATGGCTTCCGGTTTATGCGATAACCTGCTTACTGCCGTCTACTTATCAGCCAAATGTCCGGTATATGTTGCTCCGGCAATGGACCTGGATATGTGGAAACACGAAAGTACAGCAGGTAACGTCCAAAAATTACTGACCTATGGAAACCAGGTTATCCAGCCTGGCAGCGGAGAACTGGCAAGTGGCCTGTTTGGTGAAGGCCGGATGGCAGAACCTGAAGATATTTTGGCTTTTTTAACGGATAAGGTCAGATCTTCACTACCCTTATTGGGAAAAAAGATCATGGTTACGGCGGGCCCTACTTATGAGGCCATAGACCCTGTTCGTTTTATAGGAAACCACTCTTCGGGTAAAATGGGTTTTGCTATTGCAAACAGGTTTGCAAGCCTGGGTGCAGATGTAACGCTGATTACTGGTCCTACTACCGAAAAAAGCAATTATGAGCTCAAACGGATTGATGTGGTAAGTGCTGCCGATATGCTTAGTGCCTGCAAAGCTGAATTTGGCAAGGCAGACATTACAGTAATGAGTGCTGCTGTGGCAGATTATACACCGGTAACCAGGGCTGAGCAAAAGATAAAAAAAACCAGCAATGAGTTTAACCTGGAGCTCAAAAAAACAACGGATATTCTGGCTACCCTGGGTCAATTAAAAACTGACCGGCAAATATTGGTAGGTTTTGCACTCGAAACACAAAATGAGGAAACCTATGCCAAAGAAAAACTGATAAAAAAGAACCTGGACCTCATTGTACTCAATTCTTTAAATGATAAAGGTGCCGGTTTTAAAATGGATACCAATAAAATAACTATCTTTAATAAAGCCGCCGAAAAAATAGTTTTTGAAATGAAATCGAAAACCGAGGTGGCCAAAGATATTTGCAATGAAATATTAAAGCTGGTTAATGTATGAGAAAACTTTGCGCTCTTGTCTTACTCTGTATTTTGTGTGCTGCGGCACTGCAAGCCCAGGAATTAAATACAAGGGTACAATTGATGGCCCCTACTGTTCCAAACATCAACAAAAGGAATTTAGAGATTTTACAAAATACCATCAGAGAGTTTTTAAACAACAATAAGTGGAGTAACGAAACTTATACTCCACCAGAACGCATAGAATGCAATTTCGTAATTACTATAACTGCCTGGGATGGAAGTTCGGCCTATAAAGCAGAAGCACAGATCCAATCGAGCAGGCCAGTTTACAACACCGCTTACAACAGCACTTTGCTGAACATTAGCGACAAAGACTTTGATTTTAATTTCAATGAAGGCCAGTCGCTGGATTTCTCCGATCAGAATTTCATCTCTAATTTAAGTTCGCTGCTGAGCTTTTATGCTTATACCATTATTGGCCTGGATAAAGATAGTTTCAGCAAACTTGGCGGCACACATTTTTACAACAAAGCACAAAATATCTTAAATGTAGCCCAGGTATCAGGGAATAAGGGTTGGAAAGCCTTTGATGGACTGCGCAACAGATATTGGTTAAATGAGAACTTGCAGAACAAAAGCTTTGAGGAACTGAGGCAGTTCATTTATGATTACCACTATACTGGCTTAGACCAGATGCAGGAAGATCCTGCTAAAGCGGCTAAAAAAATTGCAGCCCTTCTATCGGGCTTAAAACTTATGGATAAACAAAAGCTGGGCTCTATTTTCCCCAATATGTACCTGGCTACCAAAGCTGATGAGCTTGTGAATGTAATTGCCGTACTTCCCGACCCTCAGGATGTAATCAAAGCATATAATTTACTGGCAGAAGTGGATCCGGCCAACATCAATAAATATGAAGCGCTAAGGACTAAAGGAAAGCGTTAATCCTCACCTGTTTAATTTTTTTGTTAAAATATTTTGCATCTACGAATAGATTCGTATATTTGATTACGAAACCATTCGTACTATGATATTATGACAGGAACAGCAAACTTGAAACCGACAGAAAGTGAACTCGAAATTTTGCAGATCCTATGGGAAAAAGGAGATTGCACAGTAAGGGATGTACATGAAGTTTTAGAAAAAAATAAGGACGCAGGTTATACAACTACACTAAAACTGATGCAGATTATGCATGAAAAAGGTTTGGTAGCCCGGGATACTTCCGCTAAAACACACATTTACAGCGCATTGATCAATCAGCAAAAAACCCAGCAACATTTGGTGAATAAAATGATCGATAATGTTTTTAATGGTTCAGCCGCACGCATGGTGATACAGGCCCTGGGTAACCATAAGGCTAGTAAAGATGAGATCGATTCGATAAAGAAATATCTGGATGAATTAAGTAATCAATAACATGGAAACAATTGTAAACAACCTGATCAAAGCAACAGGATGGAGTATCTTTCATTCTTTATGGCAAGCTGCAATTATTTATGGAGTACTTTTACTTCTAATTGCCTTTTTTCCAAAAATGACGGCAAAACTAAAGCACAACCTGGCTTATGGTGCCATAAGTCTGATGTTTGCAGGCTTCTGCATTACTTTTTTCTCAATTTTTAAGCTTCCTGCTAATGATATGCTTATTTCTGCAGGTAATAAAGAAATTGTGCTGATGCAATATGCATCGGACCTGTCTGATGGGATCAACCAGAAAACAGAGCAGTTTTTTCCTTATATTGTTAATGTTTACGCCATTGGCCTGTTGTGCCAGCTGCTGATCCTTGCCGCGGGCTATAGAAAGCTGCATAAGCTTAAGGAGGCGGACAAAACATCTGTTCCCGAAGCCTGGTTAAAGGTTTTTAAGGAAATGCTATCCAGGCTGGGGCTCCGTCAGCCCATCAGTTTCTACCTTTCTGACCAGGTAAATATACCGCTCGTAATAGGTTATTTTAAACCAATGGTATTGTTTCCCATAGCGCTTGTGGCGCAACTGGACATCAAGCAGGTGGAAGCCATATTGATCCATGAACTTTCGCATATCCGAAGAAACGATTACCTGCTCAATCTGATTAAAACTGCCATCGAGACCTTAATGTTTTTTAATCCTTTCATCTGGTTAAGCAGCAGGTTTATCAATATAGAACGTGAACATGCCTGCGACGATCTTGTACTTAAACTCACAGGAACACCATTAACTTATGCACATGCGTTGTTAAAACTTGAAATCCTTAAAGACAAAACAACACCTGCTTTGTCAATGGCAGCAAATGGCAGCAACCAACATTTATACCAGCGCATTAAAAGAATTACAGATATGAAGACCAATTATATGAATGCCAAACAGCAGATTTTTGCCATCACTTTGACAATAGCTACCGTAATATCGCTGGCCTGGATCAGTCCTGAAAAAACCGAACCGGCCTTCCTAAAACCTCAGGTACCTGTTTTACCTGTGCCTCCTGTCCCGGCTCCGCTTTCTGAAGCAAAAATTCGACATTTCAGCAATCCATTAGTAAAATTGAATGTGCTGCCTCTCTTAAGACAGGACACAACCAGAAAGAAACACAAGTTTAAAATTGTGACCATTGATGCCAGTGGCCGTAAGCAGGAATACAATTCTGTAAAGGAAATGCCCGACAGTTTAAGAAAAGAAGTGATCAAAGATACCTTTGTAAGCAAGGGCGATTTCGATTTCAATATCGATTCGGTGGTCAATAAAAGTCTGACGTTTACCATGTCTCCGGAATGGCAGTCGGGTTTCAAAAAAATGTCTGAAGACCTGCAAAAACAGTTCAGTGCTGAAGAATGGACAAAAAACAGTGAGGACATTAAAAAGAATTCAGAAAAGATGAAAAAATTCTTTGATTCGAAAGAGTGGAAAAAACAACAGCAGGATATTAAAAAAAATTCAGAAAGAATCCAGCTGTTTTTTAATTCTGCTGAATGGAAAAATCAGCAAAAACAGCTTATTGAACATAGCCGGGAAATCGCGATAAAATTAAATTCACCTGAATTTAAAAAAGAATTGGATAAGGCCAAGTTATCAGAAAAGATGCGACTGCACTTCTCGGCCCCTATTTTTAAGCAAAAATCTGAAGAGACTAAAACACTCGAAGCCTCTAAAGCATACCAGGACCTGAAGAAAAAGTTTGATGAGGATGTAGAAACTTTGAAGAAAAAAACAATTAAAGCGGATACCACATCATTTTAACCTGACCAACATACAAGATAAAAAAGGCAGTAGATAATCTTCTGCCTTTTTTTGTTGTTCATCGCTAAGTTTTCATAATTTAGCAATGTATATGCTACAAAAACTTTCCATCCGCAATTATGCTTTGATTGACAGTGTTGAGCTGGAACTTGACAGTGGTTTAAATATCATTACCGGTGAAACCGGCGCAGGTAAATCAATCATGCTAGGTGCTTTATCGCTGATACTGGGGCAGCGTGCCGAGACTAAGTACTTTTTTAATCAGGATAAGAAATGCATCATTGAAGGACATTTTTTACTGGTCAGCGCTCATTTGCAGGCTTTGTTTGAAGAAAATGACCTCGATTTCCATAAAGAAAGTACTTTAAGAAGGGAGATCACTACAGATGGGAAATCGAGGGCCTTTATTAACGATACACCAGTAACCCTTACTGTAATGAAACAGGTAGGCGAACGATTGATAGACATCCATTCACAGCATGCCACACTGGAAGTTAATGATCCTGAATTCCAATTATCAGTAGTAGATACTCTTGCCGGACATCAGCCTTTACTCCAGGATTACCGCAATCAGTTTAAGCTATATAAACAGCAACAACGTCAGTTAACCGAATTGCAGAACAAAGCAGATGAAGCACGAAACAGGCAGGATTATGAGCAGTTTTTGTTCAATGAACTGGAAAATGCAGATCTTCAGACCGGTGAACAGGAAAAACTGGAGACCGAACTGCAGATGCTGAACAATTCGGAAAGTATTAAAAGAAGCCTGCTGACCAGTTATAACCTATTAAGCGAGCAGGAAACAGCCGTACTTCCAATCCTCAAAGAAGCGGTTAATCAACTGCAAAGCATTGAGAAATTTAATCCTGCATACGGAGCATTAAATGACCGTTTACGTTCTGCCCTGATCGAGATCAAAGATATTGCTGAAGAAACATCTGCACTGGAAGAAAACATAATTTTTAATCCTTTAAGGATTGAAGAGATCAATACCCGTTTAGACCTTGTTTATAGTTTACAACAAAAGCACAGGGTAAACAGCATTGAAGAATTAACTGCCATTCAGGCACAGCTTTCAGAAAACCTGGCCAATCTTTTAAGCGGTGATGAAGAGATTGAACGTATGAATAAAGCGCAGGAAAAACTCCATCGGGAACTTGAGGAGACAGCAGGTAAATTATCCCTTAACCGCAACAAATCGATTCTTCATACGGAAAGTAGCGTTAGAGAATTGCTCCAACAGGTAGGTATGCCCAATGCTAAAATAAAAATCGAACAGCAGCAAAGTGCTGAATTGAATAAGGACGGAAAAGACATTATTAGTCTCTTGTTTTCGGCAAATACAGGTCAACCTCCTGCTCCTGTGGGCAAAGTAGCATCCGGAGGTGAGCTTTCGCGTTTAATGCTCGCTATTAAATCTATTATGGCCAAATACACTTCCTTACCTACTTTAATATTTGATGAGATAGATACCGGTATTTCCGGAGAAACAGCGCTTCGCGTAGGTAAAGTTATTGGAGCGCTTGAAAAAAACATGCAGGTGATCTGTATTACCCATCTTCCTCAGATTGCAGCAAAAGGCGATGCGCATTATTTTGTTTATAAAAATGAGGAAACTGAACGCACGACCACCGGGATTCGCAAATTGAATAAAACAGACCGCATACAAGTGATTGCAGAAATGTTAAGTGGCAAAACACCTGGTGCACCAGCTATAGAAAATGCCAGAGATCTGCTTGGTTATAAAAGCTAGGCTTTTGACAAAAGAAAATTTCCTTAACTTCGGCCTGTTTTAAAAAACAAAATTTTATGTATAACTTATTAAAAGGTAAACGCGGCATTATTACTGGTGCATTAGATCAGAATTCAATCGCGTGGAAGGTAGCTGAGAAAGCTCACGAAGAGGGTGCAACCTTTGTTTTGACCAATGCACCTGTTGCCATGCGCATGGGAGAAATTAATGCACTGGCAGAAAAAACAAATGCACAAATTGTTCCGGCTGACGCTACAAATGTGGACGACCTGACTAACCTGTTTATCCAATCACAAGAAATATTAGGTGGAAAAATAGACTTCGTACTGCACTCTATTGGCATGAGCGTAAATATTCGCAAAAAGATTCCTTATACAGAATCAAACTATGATTATTTTTTGAAAGGCATCGATGTTTCGGCTTTGTCTTTTCATAAAATGCTGGCAATAGCAAAAAAATTAGATGCCATTAATGAAGGGGGTAGTGTGGTTGCCTTGAGCTATATGGCCGCACAGCGTACCTATCCTTTTTATACAGATATGGCCGATATCAAAGCCATGCTGGAATCCATTGCCCGCAGCTTCGGCTACTATTATGGATTAGAGAAAAAAGTACGTATCAATACGGTTTCCCAATCACCTACAAAAACTACCGCCGGTTCGGGCATCAAAGGTTTTGGAGATTTCTATGATTATGCTGATGCCATTGCACCATTGGGCAATGCGGATGCAGCATCCTGCGCAGATTACTGCATTACCTTGTTCTCTGACCTTACCCGAATGGTTACCATGCAAAACCTTTTCCACGATGGGGGCTACTCTTCGACTGGAGTAAGTGATGTGGTGATGCAAAAAATGGGAATTGAAGAAAAATAATGATAAAATTAGACTGATATCATAAGCCTCCCTCTATCTAAAGTTTAACACAAATTTGCATATTACTAATATTATTAGCAATTTTAACTAATGATATTAGACAACGAAAAACCTGACAATTATGTTAAAGGCCGTGGGGCCCAACTCAATCCAAATAACCGTTTTGCTAAAAATGATTATGCAAAGGAGCATAGTGAAGGAATTGATGAATGGGAAGAAGAAGACCGGAAAACTACTTTCATTTTTGGAAAATCAAAGTCAATTGTCAACAAGGTAGACAGCCCGGATGTTGGCATGGCCTATTCTCTTAATCCCTATCAGGGCTGCGAGCATGGCTGCACTTACTGTTATGCACGTAACGCACATGAATACTGGGGCTTTAGTGCAGGTCTGGATTTTGAACGAAAGATCGTCGTAAAAACAGATGCTCCGGCCTTATTTAAAAAATTCCTTGAACGTAAAGGCTGGGACGCCTCCGTTATTTCTTTATTTGGCAATACAGATTGCTACCAACCTGCTGAAAGAAAATTTATGATCACCAGACAATTACTGGAAATTGCATTGGAATACCGGCAACCGATTGGCATGATCACAAAAAATGCATTGATATTGAGAGATATAGACCTGCTTGCTGAAATGGCCAAACTAAACCTCTGTATGGTTTATGTATCCATCAACAGCCTGAATGAAAAATTGCGTCAGAAAATGGAACCCAGGACTACCACAGCAAAACAGCGACTCAAAATAATAGAACAGCTGAGTGGGGCTGGTATCCCTATGGGTGTAATGGTAGCACCATTGGTACCTGGTTTAAGCGATCATGAAATCCCTGTTATTTTAAAAACAATTGCCAATTGTGGGGCTATAGCAGCAGGATACACTGTAGTAAGGCTGAATGGTGCAATAGGCGGAATATTTGAAGACTGGCTACGAAAAAACTATCCCGACCGCTTTGAAAAAGTATGGCATGCCATCCAGTCTTGTCATGGAGGAAGCGTGAATGACAGCAGGTTTGGCGACAGAATGAGGGGAGACGGAAATATTGCCAAATTGATCAAGGATAGCTTTAAACTTCATTGCCGCCTGAACCACCTCAATGAAATTAAACCAAAGCTGGATTCCAGTCTTTTCAAAGTTCCTAAAGTTCAGCTCAATTTATTTTAACATCACTGCTATGGTTACGAAAGAAAATCATCACATTCCCTATAGGCCTGTATCACCCGCAGCTCTCCATCCTTACCGGGTTTGGAATTGCCATGTTCCATACCCATAACACCTTTGTAACCTTTTTCATAAATGTGTTTAAACAGGTTCTTATAATTGATCTCTCCTGTTGTAGGTTCTTTTCTACCTGGATTATCACCTATCTGTATATAGGCAATCTCCTCCCAGCAACGGTCCATATTCACCATCAGCTGTCCTTCCATTTTCTGCATGTGATAAATGTCGTATAGAATTTTACAGGACGGACTTTTAACAGCTTTACAAACCGCATAAGTTTCATGTGTTTGTTGCAAAAATAATTCCGGTGTATCACTTAGCGTTTCCAACACCATGATCAGGCCATGAGGTTCAAATAGCTCAGCCCCTGCCCGCATCGCATCTACCACATTTGCAAACTGGTTGCCATAAGGCAGCTTTCGTTCATAAAAGCCCGGTACTACGGTTAACCATTTCGCATTACATCTTTTAGCAGCTTCAATAGAAAGCTTGCAGGTCTCTATGAATTTGTCTTTAAATTCTTTTTTTCCAGTGGTTAGTGATATTTTCCAGTTGTCACCACCATCTACCACAAATACACCCATTCTCATGCCCAGCTTGGCCAGTAACTCACCTATTTTTGTTTGTTCTTCAATAGTTCTTTTCAAATAACCATTGTCTTCTATAGAACGGAAACCCTGGTCGTGCATAAACCTGATCTGATCCAGAAAGTTGTCTCCGGCATGCTGCTTAAACATCCCCTGATGTGGCGCATAATCCAGGTTAAAAATTTTACCAGCAGACCATCTGCTGCTATGCAAAGCAGTCTTATCCGCTGCGATTGCTGGTATAGCAGAACCTGCAACAATTGCTCCTGCTGCCGCCAAACTGTTTTTTATAAAATCTATTCTGTTCATATTTTGGTTGTTTGGTATATAATTAAAGTTTAGTCTACCAGCATTTTCCTGAAACCACTGGTCAGTGTGTCGGCCACACTACCATCTTTCTTGTGATAAATAATGTAAGCTTCCATTCCCTTCCTTGCTTTGACAAAATCCAGGGCTTCTTTAACGCCCATTGCCATAATCGGACTATCATAACCATCGGCAGTAATGGCGTCCTTTGCATAAATCGTTACGCTGATCAATGCATTGTCTAAAGGATAGCCCGTTTTAGGATCAATAAGGTGTGCAATTTTTTTTGCCCCGTTTAGCAGGTATTTTCTATAATTTCCTGCAGTTGTTATTGCGCCATTATTAATACGGACGACATGTTTGATCACAGGTTCAGCATCCGCAGTCATTGCGGGGCCTTCAATACCAATACGTAGCGAGCTTCCGTCAGGCTTAGGTCCTTTCATTCTAAGTTCTCCTCCTAATTCCACAACAAAGGACTTTATTTTTTTTTGTTGCAGATAATCGGCAATAACATCTACACTATAGCCCTGTGCAATCCCGTTCAGGTCCAGTTTTATACAAGGCCTGCTTTTTTTAAGATAATCTCCTTTTAAACTCAGGTTATTCATACCCACACAAGCTAACAGCATTTTAACTTCCGCACTATCAGGGAATTTAATGATGGGCTTGGCACCAAATCCCCAGGCCTGTACCAACGGCTCAACGGTGGCATCAAATTTCCCCCGGGTATCTTTGTAAACGGCAAATGACTTGCGCATCACCTTCACAAGGTGCTGGTCCAGATGCAAACCCTCATCAGCTGCATTAAACCTGCATATTAAAGAATAAGGTTTATAAAGTGACATAGAGGAATCTATAGCATTCAAAATACGGTCAATATCCGCTTTCGTAACAATGCTGTCTGCTGCAAAATATTTAACCGTATAGTCAGTTCCCTGGGCATAACCTTTAATGGTATACTCCCGCAAGTCAGCATATCCAGAAAAGAAATTCATCAGCGAGAGCAAAAACAAGCTGATATATTTACCTATTACCAACACAACAGCTTAAATCACCCTGGTTTGTCCAGGAGTAGGGATAGGGTACAAACCATTTGCATCGGGCATTAATTTAGGGTTCGCATCCCAGCTCAATTGGGCAGGGAACAAACTATTGTCTGCTTTCAGGGCATCATCCCATTTAATTACACGGCCAGAGTAAGTCGCGTACCGGCCAATAATAGCAGTAAGGCAACTTTTTGCGCCACGTTCTGCATCAGCAAACTTGTATTCACCTTTAGCTATTGCTGCAAACAATTCGTCATGTTCAGTCTGATAGGGATTCGGATTATCCTTTGTAGGGTGGTTATATATTTCCTTACCCTTATGGTCCCACAATACAGCCTTATTGCCACCAGCGGCTAAATAAGAACGTCCTTTTGTACCTTGAAAAGTTTCATCAACACGGTTAGAAGTACCCTCAAAATGACGACACTGGCTATAGATCACAGCACCATCTGCGTAAGTTAACTCTACTGCATGATTGTCATAGATCTCGCCATAATCTTTTCCGGTTCTCCAGGCCCTGCTCCCTGTGCCCTGAATAGAAACCGGATACGCATTTTTCGCCCAGTTTGCCACGTCAATATTGTGTACATGCTGTTCCACAATATGGTCTCCGCAAAGCCAGTTAAAATAATACCAGTTACGCATTTGGTATTCCATTTCTGTCTGGCCCGGTTTACGTGGTTTAACCCAAACACCACCACTGTTCCAGTACACCTGTCCCCCGGTAATATCGCCAATTGCCCCGTCCTGAATCCGTTTAAGCGCCTCTCTGTAATTGGCCTGATACCTGCGCTGCAAGCCCACCACAACATTTAGTTTCTTTTGCTTCGCAAGTTCAGCAATTTCCAGTACCTTACGGATTCCCGGGGAATCTACCGCCACAGGTTTTTCCATAAAGACATGTTTATTTTTGTTGATGGCTTCTTCAAAATGCATAGGCCTGAAGCCCGGAGGCGTTGCCAGCAGTACAACATCTGCTAATGCAATCGCTTTTTGATAGGCATCAAATCCAACAAACCTGCGTTCCTGAGGTACATCAACTTTAGCTGCAAATTTTGCAGATAGTGTCTGGTAAGTTTCATCAAGCCTGTCCTGAAAAGCGTCAGCCATGGCTACCAGCTTAATATTTTGTTTAGTGCTTAATGCCTGCGTGGCGGCACCTGCACCGCGACCACCGCAACCAATAAGTGCAATTTTAATGGTATCATCTACTGATGAATGCGCTCCGCCACCAGCAAAGGCAACTCCATTTAGCATTACCCCTCCGGCAACAAGTGCTGAGGTTTTTAAAAATTCACGACGCTGGTCACGCAATCCTTCCTTGTTCATTTGATTTAGGTTTATTTGGTTCTTTTTTGTGCTTTTCTTTAATAATCTTTTAGGGGGGCAGCATTGTAATATGCATCTATTTCCTCTTTAGCAGGTATATTTAGCGGCCTCACCAAACGCATACCTATAAAAGGTGCTTCAGGAAACCACCAGTTGCTTTTAGGTATCTGCGGATCCAGCTGCTTCCAAACAGGATCAGAAGGTAATCTTGTTGCCGAACGGCAATCCTTAGCAAGATCCTCGTAAGAGCCACCTCTGATTACGTGCGCATACAATTTATCCGGTACAGCTACAGGGTTATTTACTTTATCACCTATCACCTTAGCATAAAAATCCGGAATGTACTGATCATAAGTCCATTCAGCAACATTTCCATACATATCATGTAAACCCCAGGCATTTGGTTTTTTCAGACCAACTTTATGTGTTTTACCTTCAGAATTGTCCTTATACCAGGCATATTCACCGAGCATAGCAGCTCCATCCCCAAACGCATATTCTGTAATACTACCAGCACGGCAGGCATATTCCCATTCGGCTTCTGTTGGCAATCGGTAAAATACTCCTGTTCTTGCATAAAGCCATTTGCAAAACTGTATGGCATTATAATGGGTCATTGCCAAAGCAGGTTGCCCTTCTTTACCCATACCAAAAGTCATATCTAAATAAGGTTTTGTAGGCCTGGTAACTGCATCTACATTTGCAGGTATAGCGCCTGTGCTATGGTTAGCTTCATAATCTTTATATAAAAAGGGTTCAAAAATATCCCAGGTAACCTCAAAGGTACTCATCCAAAAGGGCGCAAGCTTAACAGGATGTACCGGCTGTTCATCTGCCTTGCCCTTTTTGCTGCCCATTAAGAATTCTCCGGCAGGAATGGCTTTCATTTCAAAGCTCAGCTTAGTCCCGTTGATTTGCTGCGTATAAGCTTCATGTTTTTCCTGGGCCGGCACCTGAAAGGCCAGAAAAACAAAGAATAGCACTCCCAATAATTTAGATTCCATTTTTAAGTATTGATGCAATTGATATTGTAAACTAACCTATTTTCTATCTAAAATAGAGGCATTTATGTTAAAACCAAAATCTATAGCCATATAATTTCCTAAAATGTGTAAAAATCACACTAAGTGTAAAGATCGCATCATATACTGCCAAAATCGTATCATAAAAAAACCCCGGCTGGCTTTTCGCCAACTGGGGTTTTATGCATTGTTCCGGGATATTATTCTACACTTCCCTCTTCTTTTTTCTTTTTCTTACCCGGACTTCTATTCTCTACAACTATTTCATTACTTTCTTTGTTGTAATCGATTTCGAGAATATCTCCATCATGGATCTCTCCTTTAAGGATCTCTTCAGCGATCGGATCTTCCAGATATTTCTGGATCGCACGTTTAAGCGGTCTTGCACCAAAATTAGAATCAAACCCTTTATCGGCTATAAATTCTTTTGCTTTCTCAGTAAGCTTAACCTCGTAACCTAAATTATGTACACGACCAAATAACGATTTTAACTCAATGTCTATGATCTTGAAGATCTCTTCTTTACCCAGTGAATTAAATACTACTACATCATCTACACGGTTCAGGAACTCAGGGGCAAAAGCGCGTTTCAACGCATTTTCAATTACTCCCCTCGAATGTGCATCAGCCTGGTTGCTTTTTGCAGCGGTAGAAAAACCTACTCCCTGCCCAAAATCTTTCAGCTGACGGGCCCCGATATTAGAGGTCATAATAATGATGGTATTTCTGAAGTCAACCTTACGACCAAGACTATCCGTAAGCTGTCCCTCATCCAATACCTGCAACAGGATATTAAACACATCCGGGTGTGCTTTCTCAATCTCATCCAGCAAAATTACCGCATACGGTTTTCTGCGTACTTTTTCAGTCAGCTGTCCGCCTTCCTCATACCCCACGTATCCCGGAGGCGCACCTACTAAACGCGATACAGCAAATTTCTCCATGTACTCACTCATGTCAATCTGGATCAGTGAATCATCACTGTCAAACATGAAACGTGCAAGTTCCTTTGCAAGCTCAGTCTTACCAACACCGGTAGGCCCAAGAAATATAAACGAACCGATCGGTTTTTTAGGGTCCTTTAATCCCGCTCTGGTACGCTGAATAGCTTTTGTCAATTTTTTAATTGCATCATCCTGTCCAATGATCTTGGTCGCAACAGTATCGTACATATTTAACAGCTTTACACTATCAGTTTGTCCAACACGTTGTAATGGAATGCCGGTCATCATTGAAACCACCTCTGCAACATTATCTTCTGTAACTGTATAACGTTTCGTTTTAGTTTCAGCCTCCCATTCTGCCTTTGCACGATCAAGCTCTTCCAACAGATTTTTTTCAGTATCTCTTAATTTGGCGGCCTCTTCATATTTCTGGCTTTTTACAACCTTATTTTTTTCAACCTTGATCTCTTCAATCTTATTCTCAATCGCAATGATGTTATCAGGAACATGTATGTTTGTTAAATGCACCCTTGATCCGGCCTCGTCCAAAGCATCAATTGCCTTATCCGGCAAAAACCTGTCGGTAATGTACCTTGAAGTAAGCGCCACACAGGCAGCAATCGCCTCATCTGTATAGGTCACACCGTGGTGATCTTCATATTTTTCTTTGATACGGTTCAGAATTTCTATGGTTTCATCAGGTGAAGCCGGCTCGATCATTACCTTCTGGAAACGACGGTCCAAAGCCCCATCCTTTTCTATATACTGACGGTATTCATCCAGCGTAGTTGCCCCAATGCATTGAATTTCGCCCCTGGCCAAAGCTGGTTTGAACATATTTGATGCATCTAAAGAACCTGAAGCACCACCTGCGCCTACAATTGTATGGATCTCATCAATAAACAGGATCACATCGGTAGATTTTTCCAGCTCATTCATCACCGCCTTCATACGCTCTTCAAACTGTCCGCGGTATTTTGTGCCGGCAACTAATGAAGCCAGGTCTAATGTTACCACACGTTTATTGAACAGTACCCTGGAAACTTTACGTTGAACAATACGGAGGGCCAGACCTTCTGCAATAGCAGATTTACCTACACCAGGTTCACCAATCAGGATCGGATTGTTCTTTTTACGTCGTGATAATATCTGCGACACGCGTTCAATTTCTTTCTCACGGCCAACAATAGGATCCAAACGGCCCTCTTCCGCTGCCTTGGTCAGGTCTCTTCCAAAATTATCCAGAACCGGGGTTTTAGATTTAATGTCCGACACCTTTTTAGGGCTGCTGAATGATTCTTCTTCGCGGTAGTCATCATCTCCACCTGTTGATGCACTGTTCTGCGTTTCGTCTCTAAAACCGTTCTTGTTCACTTCAACCTCCTGTTTAAATATCTCGTAATTGATGTTAAACTGTAATAAAATCTGTGAGGCAATGTTATCATCATCGCGAAGAATAGAAAGCAACAGGTGTTCTGTACCTATCAAATCGCTTTTGAAGATCTTTGCTTCCAGATAAGTGATCTTTAAAACTTTTTCTGCTTGTTTGGTTAAGGGGATGTTTCCCAGGTTAACCGTTACACTCGACGTACCCCTAACCGAATCCTCAATCGAGCGACGAAGTTTTGAAGTATCAACACCTAGTGATTTTAATATCTTAATGGCCATACCATCGCCTTCGCGAATAAGGCCTAACAAAAGATGTTCTGCGCCTATGTAATCGTGACCTAATCTCAGGGCTTCTTCCCTGCTAAAAGATATCACGTCTTTTACTTGTGGAGAAAATTTAGCTTCCATATATACCTTTCTAAATCGGGAATGCTCTAAACTATAAAATTTGTTTTATAAATGAGCACCCGCTTTTTTATTATTTTATCAACAATTACGCCACAGCAGTGGAAATAGATGTTACAACTGCCATTATTTCAGAAAACTTACCGTCTTCTGACGTTATTTGCGGCAATGTATTTAAAACAAAACGATTTAAAAACCTTTAGGTATCATTTTAAAATAGCCTAGAATGATTTAAAATCTGAATTGTCCCCAAATTGTAATCATTATGTCCCCTTTTTCCTCTCTGTCAAAAGTGGCGTTTAAACATCGCAGCCCTAGCAAAATGGCAGAAAACTTCTCCAATCTTTGTTAGTTTTTATATAAAGCTACTAAATAAAAAATACTATTTCTATTCTTTTGAGGGTATTATACTCAGCGCGGCATCTTTATTGGAAGCTGGCAAAGTAATCTGAAGCAGACCGGGATAAGGTGATTCAGCCTTGATAATTTTACCGTTTAACGTAACCTGATACTGGAAAGCAGGGTTCATACAGACAAGCAAACTCCTTTGACGGGCCAAAGTAGTCTGATCTAAAGAAAGGTTGGCCTTGTATTCAGATTGAGCAGGATTAAATGTTTGGTCTTTTATCCAGATTTCAAATCCTGCAGTAACTGTACCGGGCTTAAAATAAGCTGAGAACCAGGAGAGCACAGGGGCCGATAATCCACCAAACTGATGCCATCCGGCGCCCCTTCCTGTTTTTGCAGAGAAATATTCAAAAGTAGCATAAGAATTGTCCACTTCGTTTTTAAAAATGTCCAGTGCCTTTTGCGCTATTCTTCTGGCCAGATCAGGTCGTCCCAGATCAAGCATCGCCTTCCACACAAACCATTGGTGGGGCATCCAAACGGAACCGTTCCAATAGCCTACGGGTTTAAAATAAGGGGCCGACTGGTCAACCACGCAAATACCGGAAGGTGTCCACATGTGCTGTGGTGAGAAAATTTTTTCTATCAGCTTTTCTTCCTGTTCCGGTGTACAAATACCGGCAAGCAATGGATAAGCACCATCCAATCCCATATTGTGGTCTTTACCACTCAGTGGATCTTTAAAATGGCCAGTTGCATTACCTTGCTCATCATGCACTACATAGCTAAAATAACCGGCCGTATCGTTCCAGGAATACTTCTGCAAGGCATCACTAAACAATTTAATGTCCTTATCATACTCCGCAATGTCACTTTCTTTCTTTAAAGCCTGCGCAACCAGCCGCAGCATTTTAGCAATACGGATGCTATAGGAATTATTGGCCACTGCAGCAACAGTCTTGGTAGCTTTTTGCTCATGCACCGTTACCTGCGGGGGATAATCGTCCCAGCCGCCAGAATTGTAAAAATAGTCCCAGGAGGTCAGCATGTTCGATTTCAGCCGCCTTGTATTGGAACTCCCGTAGCGGCCTGCCATAAACGCATAATACTTTTTCAGGCGCGGATAAAAATAAGCCAGGGCTTCCTTTGACTGAGTCTTGTTCCAGAGATCAAAAAATGCATAAACTTGTACAGGGTATGGGGTACCGTGCTGAATGAAAGCATTCTGATTCCCTTCCGGTGTAGTATAAACGTTTATACATTCAGCGGCCAGTTCAGTACTGATCTCATTTAAACCTACTGCAATAAAACCTGAATCCCAGGTATACAAAGAATTATACCATTTTCCCGGTGTAAAATGCCTGATGTAACTATTAGCGGTATAAACCGGGTACATGATATTGGTTAGTAGGGTAGCCTTTAATATCTTCTGGCTAAATTCATATTTTTTTCCTTCCGGAAGTACTTCTGCAACAACCGGCTTCTCGTCGCCCTGCAATACCTTGTTCTTTATCTCATTTAAATTACCCAGGCGTTTTTTAACATATTCATACTTCCCTGTACATACCAATGCATAAACAGTTTTCTCCTCGTGGGCATCCAGCTCTACCGGCCTGATGTAAACATTGGCAAAATTTCCTTTATCGTTCCCGATAAATGTTTTGGTCGTATGGTTGTTTACATGCCTTTTAAAGTAATAATCCAGTTCATCATTTCTAAATTCACGTACAATACCATGGGCATCATCCCAGCTTATCCCATAATAGCCGGCAATTTCCTGGTACTTAAGTATCACATTTTTAGCATCAATATTCTCCGTTATTGCTGGTTTGAATTTCTTTTCCAGTGCAATAATTTCCGCTGATGCTTCTTTTTCAGGAATGATGGAAAAACCGTTAAATTCAACAGCACTGCCACCTTCAGCTTCAAATGACAATAACTGTGCGCCCGCTTTGGCAGCATGATATGGAATGCTGATCTGCTCAAAATTCCCGGTGCCCTTTAACCTTAGCGCTTCAGTCGTTAAACCACCGGTATAAAAAGTCTGGCTGCTGCCACTCTTCATTCTGTAAAGCACACTTATCCGACCTTTTAGCTGATCGTTTTTTAAGGCTATGCTATAGGTTACTTTATTGCCTTTTGTATTTCCAAATATAGACCCAATCGCCCTTCCATCAATATATTCAGCAGCTCTGGCCTCTCCGGCAATCCAGCCATCTTGTACCAGGTTATCTCTAAGCCCTTTCTTCGCAAAATCCAGAGATTGGTAGCCGACTGCATTTTTCCATATCGAACTGCCACTTAAGCGCATGGTGTTTACAGGATAATTTTCGGGATAATCCAGATAAGACATCAGGTTTACGTCCATATACTGTGGCAATGCTGTATTGTTTACGCAGCGTATTGCAACCAAAACTGTAGCAGAATCTATCACACGATAAGTTACATCCGAATAGGCCTCATCCTTCCAAAGCAGCTCGTGCCTGAACGTATATTTAGTTAAGTCGTTATTAGATTCCCAGGGAAAATAATCCGATTGCAGCAATACATGCGGTACAGATGGCTTATAACGGTACAGACCTGGAAATACAGAAAAATCAAAGCGTATACCAGATTTAAACTCAGGGATATGCGATATCCCGGCATACCTTTTCGAATATGGGCCCCAGGGAGAAAGCAGCATATCATGTGTGTCATTTAACCGATCAAATTTTCCGGATTTCTTTTTTTGCGCAATAAGTATTGCAGGGATCAAAAGGATTCCAACAACCAGACTAATTCTCATAAGTACTTAATGTTATTTTATTTCCCTGATCTTTATATTTTTAAAATAGGCCTTGTTCCCATGATCCTGAAAACCAACAGATCCGGCTTTAGCAATTCCGTAATCAGGATAATCCTTCCACTTTCCTTCTTTCTTTTGTCTATTCCATTCTTCAGTCCAGGCATTAAACTCAACAATCTTCTTTCCGTTTAGCCAATGCTCTACATGGCCCTTATTAAAGATGATTTTGCTTGTATTCCAGGTTCCCGTCGGTTGTAACTTCTTTTTGTCGTTAGGTACATTCATTGCATAATCTGCACCTGTTTTTTGCCATTCTTCCAGTTTTGCAGGAAACCCGGCATCATCAATGATCTGATATTCCGGTGCGGTTTCAGAAGCTCTATGGTATTTTGGTCCTTCTAAAATATGGTAAAAAACACCACTGTTACTTCCTTTATCTACCTTCCATTCCCAGCTCAGTTCAAAGTTTTCAAATTTAAGGTCCGACACAATATCACCAGCACCACTTGGGCCTTTAAACCCATGACACACCATTGCGCCATCTTCAACTGTCCAGTTTTCAATTTGTCCGGTTTTATTAAAAATATGCCAGCCTTTTAAACTTTGCCCATCAAACAAACTTATCCAACTGGTTTTTGCTTGTACCGATTTCTTAATTGGTGGTTTAGGTGTTCCATACACAATAGTTCCTGTTATGTTTAAAACAATTACAAGGAAGCTGATTTTATTTGCCATGATTATAAATTTCGTTAACGTACACGAATATATAAAATAAACGATTAACCAGCGTTTACAATCGCAATAATTTTTTAGCATTGCTAAATAGTATTTTCCTTTCTATCTCCTTTGTTGCTGAAAACCTCCGGATAGCAGCAATGGCCTGGGCGCCTGTACATCCTTCTCCACTACCAAATATATCCGAACAATCACTGCCATAGAGCAGCTTGTCCTGATGCCTTTCTAAAAATCCACGTGCATGGTCTTCATCCCGCGTCATTGCATACAGACCAGAGAAACCGGAAAGATCACCGTATACATTTGAATAATTTCTCAATAACTGATCAGTTAGCCCTCCTGCAACTACTTTACCTTTTGGATAAAGGACATTTTCGTCTTTATGTTCTTTTCCAATATTTGCCCACCAAGTTTGTGAGTGTGCAAGAAAATTTACCTTAGGATATTTTTCCAGCATTTTGTAGAAGCGTTCAAATCCTCTGTTAAACATATTGTATTGCCAGTGCATCAGCACAGGAACATCGTAAGCCTGGGCAAGCTGATAAATCTTTTGCATTCCCGGTGAATCACATTCAACCCCAAATTTCAATTCACCGATCACCGGAGCGCCTAATTTCAGATATTTCTCAATTTCCTGAATAGCACCAGGGAAATCCGGTACCTCATTTGCCCCAAACCTGTATTCTTTTGGATATTGCTGCGCCAGTTTATAGCAAACTTCATTTCCGGTAGCTTTTACCTGCAGACCGTTGGCAACCCCGTAATAGGTAGAACCATAATTTAAAGGTCTCCCCGCAGGCAAAAGTACAGTTGTAGTTATGCCCATCTTTCTTTGATGTGCAATTAACTGCTCCTGAGTACGCCCGCTGAAATCAGTATGCTGATGGATGTCAATGATGGGTTCAGGGTCATCCAGTAATCCTGCACCATTAACCTTTAAAACCGAGCCTGCAAAAAGCAAGCCCGATCCTATTAAAAAATTGCGGCGTGAAAAAGAAGTAAGACCTTTCTCACAAGTAGATTTATTATTTTTCATTTAAAATAATCATATTATAGTAATTGGACTATTACCAGCCCGAATTCTGAACCATCTTAGGGTTCGCCAATACTTCGGATTCGGGTATTGGCATACGATACATCTTAGGATTCCAAAAGCGGGTCTCTATAGTATTAATGTCGTATCTCACCGTAGTGGGTGACGTCCAAACCGGTATCTGCACTTTAATAACTGTCTCCGGAGTAAGTTTCCAACGACGAAAATCCCAGAACCAATGTTCTTCATAACAAAATTCAACACGACGCTCGTGCTGTAACTTTGTTCTGAAAGAAACTTTATCTGTACCTCCTACAATAGGAGGCATACCGCCAGTATACCCCATATATTCTACTTTAGATGTAGCTGTATTTGCTGGATATTGTGCTCTTACACGCACTTCATTCAACGCAGCTCTAGCTGTTTTTGTAGCCCCAGCAATAGGTGGAACAACGTCCGGCCCGTATGCTTCATTCACGGCTTCTGCATAGTTCAACAAAACCTCAGCATACCTAAGGTATGGATAATTCTGATTTGTTTTACCATTTGCGCTTGGATTACGCGCGTCAGTGGTAATATTAAGCGTAAGGTCGCAGAATTTCACGCTATACACAAAGCTATCGTATGGACTTTCCAGCGTATTATGAGCTGGAGATTTAGCAACCCCTGGGGCTACACGACCAAATTCAGCTACCCGGTCCGTATTCGCTAATCTTAACTTAGCCCCATTGTATATATTGTCACGATAAAATCTCGGATCCCGTCTTTTAAACGGATCCTGATCATTATAGCCGGATAATGATGGCGGATCGTCAACAGTATATGCAACACCTCCATTGAGTATTTCATATTGTTTGACCATATTATATGTTACCTGGTTATTTCCACCAATAACATAGGGTGTGCTATTTACAAACAATTTAAACGGAACATGAGTGGCCGTAAAATAGGCCATGGGTTCTTGCATACGGGCAAAAATAATCTCATTATTGGTACGTGTAGTAAACAATGTTGAAATATCCGGATGAAGGCTATATCTATTCAAAGCTATTACATCTTGTGCAGCTTGCGCAGCAAGCTGCCACTTATTTTCATCGTATTTACCGTTTTCATTTGATGCAACAGGGTTTGCCGGATCGTTCCACAAAGGGCTGGCAGCATATAATAACATACGTGCCTTTAAAGCCAGCGCAGCGCCTTTAGTTACTCTGCCTAAGTCAGGATCAGGAGTAGGATCCACAAGTGGTTGTACAGGGAGATCAACTGCAGCCTCATCACAGAGTTTAACAATAAATGCAATCGTTTCATCAAAGGTGCTCCTTGCAACCTCCAGATTCTCTGAAGCATCTATCACCCTTGTGATAATGGGCATCCCACCAAACTGTTTGGCAAGTTCTGCATAAAAAAAGGCCATTATCCATTTAACTTCCGCTTTGCGGATTTTCCGTGTAGCCGCCGTAAACGGAATTGTCGAATCATCTGGGATGTTGTCAACATTTTCCAGATACATATTGCATGCACGGATACCTGCGTAATACTCTCTCCAGTCAGACTGCCAGAACATACCTGTACTACCGGGTGTAAATGAACCTGAATTAAAATCGCGAACATTCAGGCCGCCGGCAGGGTTGTTGGAAGTACCATTTTCTGTCCCGGTTTCCAAAAGTAATTGATTTCTCCAGCGTGATCCTGCATTATCGGTCCGCATTAATACAGGCAATATCTGGCGGTAAATATCCATTAAAAATGCTTCAGAATTCCGGGCATTGCCAAAAAACAATTTCTTTGTTTAATCCTGTGCTGCCCGCCGGGTCCAGGAAATCTTCTGCATCTTTGCAGGCTGTACAAAAAGCAATCAGGATGCTTATGATTAAATATATCTTTTTCATATAATTTCTACTAATTATTACTAAAAAGTAACGTTAAGCCCAAAGGCATAAAATTTATTTTGGGGCGACCATGCTCCGGATCCAAGTCCATTGGCCTCACCCTGACCAGCAACCATCTGACCCGGTATATTGTTTCCAAGATATTCAGGATCGATGTGATATCTCTTTAAATGAGAGAAGGTCAGCAGATTTGAACCACTTACAAACACTCTCAGGTCTGCTATATGAAGCTTTGTGATTAGGGTTTTAGGAAAAGTATACCCAAATTCAGCTGCTTTCAAACGTAAATACTCGCCATTCAGCACATGAAAGGTAGAAAGCTCCCTGGTTTGCGGTGCGCCTCCGAGCATCAATAGGGGATATTTTGCCGTTGCCCGCGTATCCAATCCGCGGGAAGGATCATATACCCAACGATCTTCCTTATGGAACTCCTGAACATTGTATCCATAACCAGCATATTCAAGCCGCATCCCGGCAGTAGGGTTAATGACCACGTTGGATGCACCTTGCCAGAACGTATTCAAATAAAAATTCTTATAATCCATATTCAGGTTAATGCCAAATATCTTCTCCGGAATCTGACCATAACCAGTATATGCCTTATCATCTGAGTCAATTTTACCATCGCCATTCAGATCTTTAAACATCAGTTCGCCGGCCCAAACTTTTGCAACCGGTTTGGGAACAGCATTATTGGTCAAATCCTCTTCACTGTAAAATTTACCCGTCCAGATAAATTGAGGTGCAAGCATGCCAATTTGTTTGCCCGTCTGTTCCTGCCATGGGTATTTTTTCGGCGTTTCAGCCATGTAATCGATGGTATTGCGGACAAAAGTATAATTACCCCCTACTGTAAAACCAAAGCCACCAATATTGTCAGAATAACTAAGCGATAATTCATATCCTTTGTTTGTTGCCTTTCCGGCATTCAATGCAGGAAGCTTTGCTGGTACTAAACCAGAAATCAACGGTATATCGAATCTGTTGATCAGAATATCATCACGCTTTTCCAGAAATACATCTGCTTCAAAGCTGAGACGGCTTTTAAACAATTTTGCCTCCACCCCGATATCTGCCTTGCGGGCAACCTCCCAGGTCACGTTTGGATTTCCCAACGTTCCTTCTAAGATCGGAAGGATTTGAGTAGGCGTAGTTCCCAGGCTATAATAGCCGTTAACTGTAGTAGAGGTACCGGGAGTCTCAGCCGCGAGCGGGTTTCTAAATGAATAGATATACAAGTTGCTGTACCCGAAACCGAGCCTGTCATTCCCTACTTCACCATAGGAGCCCCTGAACTTCAGAAAATCCAGAAACTTAACATTATCCTTTATAAAACTTTCTTCTGAAGCTACCCATCCAAGGGCACCGGAAGGAAAAAATGCATAACGTTTCGATTTACTAAATGCATCAGAACCATTATAGCCTACATTTCCTTCAGCAAGGTATTTATCCTTATAAGCATAGGTAAGCCTGCCTGCCATTCCTTTGAAAATAGTAGGAACAATGAACGAAGCCTCTTTGGTGGTCTGGGTAGCAATGGCCATGGCGGTTATTTTGTGGTTCATGCCAATCGCCTTATCATAGTTCAAGGCAGCTTCAACCTGTTGTATACGGTTGAAATCACTGAAATTACTACCCAGTGTATAGGTTGGAATTCCGGCTCCGGCCGTTAATGTATAGGTCTTGGTAGTTTTATCATACGTCCAGATCTCAGCACTCCTTGAATTTAATGCTTTTGCACTGCCCGATCCAAAGTTCGCAGCAAATAAGCCCCTGAATGAAAGCCCGGGTGTTACAAAATCCAACTTCTGGTTCAGCGTAAAGTTGGATTCCAGACCGCTTTGCAGCCGCTGGGCAAAACCGCCCTCCATATACTCAGCCACAGGGTTACCCGGCAGGTTCAAACCACCATTTGCATAAGTACCGTTAGGGTTGTATACCGGGGCAGTGAGCGGGGCTCTTGCCGTAATATCGCTCCATCCGGGACCAGTTACCCGCTGTCCGCTACTTTCACCTTTTAGTGGGTAATGAAGGTCATTCAACCTGCCATTCAATTTCACACCCAGATCAGTAGTTTTAGTGATCTTAAAATCAAGGTTGGTCCTAAGATTATAACGTCTGTACCTATGCTGTGTATTCTTCTCTTTATTTTCAATGAACGCGCCACCCGACTGGTTATACTCACCGGATAAATAATAGGATACCCGTTCTGTCCCACCGTAAACATTTCCAACGTACTGTTGTTCATAAAACTGGTCTTTCAGCAATACTTCTTTCCAGTCAACATCCGGCCAGCCATAAGGATCATCACCGGTACGGTAATGCTCCAGATCTTCCGCTGAATAAATTTCAGGAAGACCCTGATTTTTACGAGCCTCGTTATTTAACATTGCGAAATCATAGGATCTTAGAAAATTCGGAAAATCCAATACCTTTTGCATCCTGATCTGGCTGGTTATACCGATCTTTGGTGCCCCTATGCTACCTTTTCTGGTCGTGATCAGGATCACGCCATTAGCCCCTCGTACACCGTAAACTGCTGTTGCAGATGCATCTTTCAGCACACTGAACTGCTCAATATCTTCCGGATTTATTCTGGACAAGGAACCTTCCACACCATCGATCAGGACCAGGGCACTTGTATTGTTCATACTGGCTCTTCCGCGTAAATAAATTTGGGCATCATCAGCGTTTCCATTCGAGAATCTATTCTGCACACCCCCCGGTGTTCCATCTCCCATTCTGCTAATTATACCAGGAACACGGCCCCCGAGCGCATTGCTCAAATTTGAAGGTGCTGCTTTTCTAAGTTCCTTCATGTTAATATTGGAAATGGCTCCAATTACACTTGCCTTTTTCTGGGCGCCGTAACCTACCATTATGACTTCATCTAAGGATTTAGAATCTTCTGATAAGCTAACATCTATTTTTGAGCGGCCTTTCGCGTTTACGTTCTGAGAAATATAGCCCAAAAAACTAAAAACAATAACTGAGTTAGGATTAGGCAGGCTAATGGAATATTGGCCTTTTGCATTTGAAACTGCGCCAATTTTGGTGCCTTCAACAAGAATACTGACACCAGGAAGTGAAACTCCATCTTTATCGGTTACAGTACCGCTTAATTGTACATTTTGAGCATATGTGCTCATACAAGCCAAGCTAAAAACTAATAGTATTAAAAATCTCCTCATAATTTTAAGTTTAAAATGATTACCAACCTGGATTTTGAATACCTGGATTTCTGCTGACCTCCTCCCTAGGGAAGGGATAACGATACATGTTTTCGGTAAATACCCGATTTTCTACCACCTCTGGAGTGTATGTAAATGTATAGGGCGGACCGCTACTTCTCACTATTTTCAAACCTGAAACGGGTTTGTTATTCAGTACGGTTACTGCCAGGTTCCATCTTCTTAAATCCAAATGACGGTGTTCTTCAAAAGCAAGCTCGATGCGGCGCTCATGACGGATAGCATCCCGCATTAATGACTGACTGGTTGCAGAAGGGACTGTTTGATTAGCAGTTAAACCTGCACGTGTACGGATCAGTGCAATGGCCTGACGTGCGGTCAATCCGTAGGTAGCCGGATCATCTGGGCCATACGCTTCATTCATAGCTTCCGCATAATTCAACAATGTTTCTCCATATCTAAAAATTGGAAAACAATGCAATGTATTTACTACCGGTGCTATCCAGGTAGCTTTGGTTGAATTGCCCATGAATTTACGTAAGAAGAACCCTGTACGGGTAGGATTTATACCTGTTTTGTCTTTACCACCTTCAAAGGTTTCGACTGTAACGCCCATCCAGGATACGCCATTATATAAAATAGTTTTATCAAAACGTGGGTCCCTGTTGGCAAAAGGAGCATTTGCATGAGTAGGATTACTCCAGTTAAAACGCGTACCGTCTTTCATTTCATAATCATTAACCAGGTCTAAGGTAGGATTAGTTCCACCCCCACCATCTACCAGTTGAGGCAAGCCATTCACTTGTTCTATGGCAGCGTTTGCCGGTTCTATCCTGGAGAGAATGATCTCGTTATTTCCGACAAGCGTAGTGAAAAATGCATCATAACCGGTACCAGCTGTATACAAGCTATATACAGGGGCTGCTCCATTTTTCAGGTTAATAACTGCGGCATTAGCTGCAGCAGCAGCTTGCCACTTCGTAAGCAGATTTCCTGCATTGTTTAGCGGACTCGCCGCATATAATAACAGTCTGCCTTTTAAAGCAAGGGCCGCACCTTTTGTTGCACGGCCAAAATCTCCCGCTGCGTAGGTAATCGGCAATACTGCCACCGCCTCATCGCACAAGCCTGCAATATATTCCACGCATTCATCATATGAACTTTTTGGGATAATCAGATTGCCATCAGCTCTCAGGGCTTCTCTAACGATAGGATAACCTCCAAAACGCTTCAGCAGCTCAAAGTTTAACAAAGCACGGATAAAAATAGCCTGACCATAGTACTCATCACGCTGAGCAGCAGTTATTTGACTTATGGATGAGACCGGTGCTACAATAAGATTGGCATGTATATCATTTGTATAATCATACGTTCTGCGAATGCCTGTATAAATTGTATTTAAGGGGGCATCCCAGTTATTTGAAGATGTAGTTCCCCAATTTCCTGTTCCCCACTTTTCTGCACCAGAATTCGGGGATGCATGTACAGCTTCATCCGTTGCAGCAGCAACCATCGACCCAAGAACATTAGCACCTGGAGTTGGTCCCACATCATCACCCACATCAGCCACCGACCCCAATCGGTTATAACCCTTGGGAAGAAAGGTATAGAGGTTATTTACAAACTGCAATATCCTTGCACTATTAGTATAAATGACATCTTTATTGACAAATTGTGCTGGCTTTGTATCAATTGTTTCATCAGAACAGGATTGAAGCAAGAATGCTCCCGTCAGACATATAATAGAAAATAGTATTTTTTTCATATCCATTAGTATTTGAAGATTAAAATTTCACATTAAGGCCTACACTAAAAGAGCGCAGCAATGGATAGCCTACCGGATTTTCCATTTCCGGATCTTTTAGTTTGACCTCATCCCATAGGAATAAATTATTGCCATTTACAAAAATCCGTGTGCCGGTTATTCCGATCTTTCCTACAAGCCTGGCTGGGAGTGTATACCCCAATTCTGCGTATTTAAGCCTTACAAAAGAGTTATCTTTTACCCAGTATGAACTAACTGCGGTATTATTCGTATTAGTCAGACTTAATCGAGGGTACGTCGCTGATTGCCCCGACCCAGGAGTCCATCTGCCAAGGTGATGCTCCAACGCATTTCCCGTTTGTCCAACAAATGCATAATAAGTACGGCCTGAATTATAGGTTGTACCTCCTTGCGTTCCATGAAAGAACACATTCAAATCAAACCCTTTGTACTGAGCTCCAAGGTTCAATCCGAAGTTACTTTGTGGTATTCTGGCCTTGCCAATAACGGTAATATCGTTCTCATTAATTATTCCATCACCATTCAGATCCTTATACTTCAGATCACCCGGTTTCTGTGTGCCCAGTGATGACTGGCTGGGTAAACTTGCAATGTTGTCGGTTTCGGTATAGAACCGGTCAAAAACATATCCCATTCGGGTTTGTAAAGGATTTCCTATCGTTTGCATCCAAGAATACTGCTTTTCTACCTCACCGTTTTCTATAACTTTATTTTTTGCAAAAGAATAGTTGGCTGTTACAGAATACTGAAAATCTTTGATCTTGTCTGTCCATCCTGCCTGAACCTCAAACCCCTTGTTCTTGAAAATGCCGGAAGGAACCGAAGTAGTACTTCCGCCTCCGTACATCACTGTAATATCACCGGAAATAAGAATATCTTTAGTTTCTTCATTGAAATAATCAAAAGAAGCATTAAACTTATTATTTAACAGGGCTATATCCAATCCTGCATTAGATTTCAGTGTCTTTTCCCAGGTGACCAGAGGATTGGCTATCTGGCTTTGATATACACCAGAACTTGCTGTGGGAGTAGTACCGAAATAAGCACCATATCCTGCCGCAACAGCATAAGAACCGTAATAGCTAAAATTCAAGTCTCCTGGCGCAACGTTTCCGGTTCTTCCGTATGAGCCTCTGATCTTTAAGAAATCAATTAAACTTCCTTTCATGAAAGATTCATCTGAAACAATCCAGCCTGCAGATACCGCAGGAAAAAAGCCATAGCGGTCACCTTCAGGATATTGCTCATTTCCCATATAAGAAGCTGCAATATCCAACAGGTACCTATCTTTAAACCGGTATGATACGCTTCCCTTTGGCCCCTGGTAATTTTTAGTTTGTCTTCCCGAGTTTGCAACATTGCCATCACCAGAATTAGTATCAAATTGCTGCCGTTCATACATCAGCATTGAACTGATATTATGATTGCCAAAAACCCTGTGATAATTCGCTGCTAATGAATGGTCATAGATCCGGTTCCGATTAATATATGCGCCACCTGGTACGATTACAGTAGTTGCTCCAAGTTGAGTATAAGGCGTGGCGGAACCGGCAGGATTTAGTGAATATACTGCAAAATTCTTGGCACGGTTTGTATAAAATGATGATATACTGGAAAAACCGAGTCTGGCTTTGAGCGTCAATCCCTTCAATAAGCTGTTAAAATCATAGTCCAATTCAGCGAATGATGACATCGAAGCTCCGACAATGTTATTATAGCCAGCGTAATTAAGCCCTCCATAAGGGTTATTCTGATAAGTAATATTTCCACCCAATGAACCATCAGCATTTTTCATCGGATAAGCATTAGACGGGGTTGCGTATATTGAATTAAAAAGGTTTTCGTCGAAAAGTGTATTGTAGGCTCCCGGGGCATTACGCTTGTCCCTTTTTGAACGGAGGTCTGCAAATATTTTCAGATTTTTGGTTATTTTCAGATCAACACTAGCCCTTACATTAATAAGATCAAGATTAGAGTTAGTGCTGTATGTATTTATACTTTTATCCGTATTAAAGATACCATCATCCGTGAGATAGCTTGCTGAAAAATAATACTTTGCATTATCCGAACCACCACTTACATTTACATTATTTCGAATTTGCAATGAATGGTCCTTCACCAGTTCATCAGACCAATCCACATTCGGATACAAGTAAGGATTGCTTCCATCTTTGTAAGCCTGTAGTGCTGTAGCATTGTATTTCGGCACAGCAATCGGATTATCATTTAGTTGTGCTTCATTATAAAGCACTGCATAATTATAAGCGTCGAGGAATTTAGGCATTCTGGTTGGTTGCTGAAAGGTCGATTCAACATTATAATTAATCTTTAATTTTCCTACTTTACCCCGCTTAGTGGTTACAAGTATAATGCCTTGTGAAGCGTTCATGCCGTATAAAGCTGTAGCCGCTGCATCCTTCAGTATGGTGATACTTTCAATATCGTTAGGTTCAATCTGGCTTGCATCATCCACCCTGCCGTTAACAATTATCCAGGGTGAATCCGAACCATTTAGATTATGAAAGCCCCGAATCTGGTACGAAATACTCTCAGCTCCAGGAGTAGCTTTACCCTGGATTATTGAAAGACCCGGTAAACGACCTGACAACGCACTTAGCCGGTTAGTACCGGGAATATTACTTAACACATCTCCTGAAATAGAAGAGACGGCACCTGTAATATACCTCTTCGACTTAGATCCGTAAAGAACTTTAATCTCCTGGTCCTGGTTACCAAGTGATAAATTTTTGGTTGAGTCTTGTGAATTCGGCTCCTGTGCGTTGGCATTATAACCAATCATCAGCAGAAACACGCTTCCTGTAAAGACTCGTCTGGTAAATTGAGTAATTATTTTAGTCATATATTTAAGTTTAGTACATTAAAATATTCAGGACGATTGCTTTAAATCCTTTACTGAAAGTATTCTTTAAGCTGGTACTGGTAACCAACAGACCCAGGCTGGTCTTGCTGTTCAATTCCTATAAAACCCCTCATATCACCATTATCGTCAATGATCTGTTGAAAAGCATAGGGATGTAAATTACGGTCATAAGTAGGGAACTCAGCATTTGTAGGCAGACAGGCACGAAAATGATTGTAAACCATGCTTCTACCATTATTATTGCTGGCAAGATGATAAATAATACCCGTTCTGGTTGTGGTGCAACCCGAATTACACACATCCGCAGAGCTTGGCGATAACACATGCAAGGTATTGCCATTGGCTGAAGATGTAAAAGGAGTTAAATTTAATTTGTCAGCTTTCCACGCCCCGGTCACAGTAGTGTCTATAGATATGGTAGTTCCATTTGTAGACCAAACAGCTATCCTAAAGCCTCGATAAAGAATACGGGGCACCTGCGCAACTGTTTTAAAAGTACTCCACGAAGCATTACTGCCATAGCCCCTGCCATGGGTAAGTCCATAATTGGAACTTCTGAGTGATACCTTTGCGCTAAACGCATCAGGGTTGGTCACGTTCCAGCTTTCAGTAACCCCCGCCCAGGGCGCATCCCATGCAATAGAAAGTACGCCGGTGGTAGCATTATAAGTATAGATACCTGTCCGGCCAAAGTACATGCCTGCAGGTGCCATCCATCCGGTAGGCGTGTAAGGATTGGCAGTTTTGCTGATGTTCTCAAAAGTACAGGTATGTGCATTAAACAAGGTTTTCCCTTTTTCATCTGCGGTATTCCAATCCCAATAAGTAGCAGCCACTGTCCCGGCATTGGCATTAAATGTCCAATTGCAAATTCTAACAACGGTTTCGCCGGTAAGATCCATATTGCCCATTACCGCAGAAAAGCGGACTTTGCCTCCTGGCAGGGGCTGTTCCGAAGCCATCATAGCCTCCAGATTGCCTTCTTTTAACTGTGAACCTTCTAAATCGCTGGCTCCAGGTAGCTGGCTCTTACTGCAAGATTGAAATAAGAGCGGAAAAACTAAAAAAATCATTGTGTACCTGAAAGTACAGCAGGTTAAATTTTGTTTCCTCATTGTAGTGGTTATTTTGGTTTAGTTTGTTTGGGGCAATTAAAATCTGCAGTTTATCAACTTAAATTAAACCGTACTGCATGCTGTTCAGTAAACTCAATTTCTCATTAACCCTGCAGACTTATATTGCCTTGTTAATGGTAAAACAGTTGAGACTGTACCCGGTAGTAGAGCGGAAGAAAAAAAATATTTATTTTAAAAAGAATAATATGATGGTTATCCTTGTCAATACGTCCAGTTTCAGTTTAATCATCCTTATTGCGTATCCGATCTGTTTTTTCACCGTTTTATCAGATATCCCCAGTTGGGTTGCAATTTCTTTATGGGATAAGAATTGTTTTCGGCTCAATTCAAAAACCTGGCGCATTTTAACAGGCAGATTCTGAATCTCCTTTTCTACGATCAGCAGCAATTCCTTTTCGTCAATTTGCTCAACAGTCCCATTACCTGCCTCTTCAGCAAACGCAGATAAGGCACTTAAATAATCTCGCCTTACCTTTTTTTGCTGGATCAGGTTAATGATCTTATTTCTTGCAGTGATATACAGATAACCAGAAAGGTTGCTGTTAAAGGGAAGATTGGTTCCTTTGGTCCATAAAGTAGCAAAAAGTTCCTGTGCCAGGTCCTTTGCATCATCTTCATCGCCCAGCATCTTCAAAGCATGAAAATACAT
The DNA here is from genome assembly GCF_000023825.1 of Pedobacter heparinus DSM 2366. Classification (NCBI taxonomy): domain Bacteria; kingdom Pseudomonadati; phylum Bacteroidota; class Sphingobacteriia; order Sphingobacteriales; family Sphingobacteriaceae; genus Pedobacter; species Pedobacter heparinus. Next base: position 1,309,707 of record NC_013061.1, on the reverse strand, counting down.
CACTTTCCAGTACCTGTTATAAATTTCAGCAAAAGCCTGCTGGTCCCCTGATTTTAGACAATCAAGCAGTTCCTGGTCAGTGTATGATTTGACGGTCCGCATGGAGGTTTAGTTGAAAACGAATATACCAAAGGAATATTTAATAAACAACAATTGTTTACGTCACCGAAACATAAAACAAAGATAAAAGTTATAGACTGTCTAAAACTTTTATCTTGTTAAAAAGTAACGTTAAGCCCAAAGGCATAAAATTTATTTTGGGGCGACCAAGCTCCGGATCCAAGTCCATTGGCCTCACCCTGACCAGCAACCATCTGACCCGGTATATTGTTTCCAAGATATTCAGGATCGATGTGATATCTCTTTAAATGAGAGAAAGTCAGCAGATTTGAACCACTTACAAACACTCTCAGGTCTGCTATATGAAGCTTTGTGATTAGGGTTTTAGGAAAAGTATACCCAAATTCAGCTGCTTTCAAACGTAAATACTCGCCATTCAGCACATGAAAGGTAGAAAGCTCCCTGGTTTGCGGTGCGCCTCCGAGCATCAATAGGGGATATTTTGCCGTTGCCCGCGTATCCAATCCGCGGGAAGGATCATATACCCAACGATCTTCTTTATGGAACTCCTGAACATTGTATCCATAACCAGCATATTCAAGCCGCATCCCGGCAGTAGGGTTAATGACCACGTTGGATGCACCTTGCCAGAACGTATTCAAATAAAAATTCTTGTAATCCATATTCAGGTTAATGCCAAATATCTTCTCCGGAATCTGACCATAACCAGTATATGCCTTATCATCTGAGTCAATTTTACCATCGCCATTCAGATCTTTAAACATCAGTTCGCCGGCCCAAACTTTTGCAACCGGTTTGGGAACAGCATTATTGGTCAAATCCTCTTCACTGTAAAATTTACCCGTCCAGATAAATTGAGGTGCAAGCATGCCAATTTGTTTGCCCGTCTGTTCCTGCCATGGGTATTTCTTCGGCGTTTCAGCCATGTAATCGATGGTATTGCGGACAAAAGTATAATTACCCCCTACTGTAAAACCAAAGCCACCAATATTGTCAGAATAACTAAGCGATAATTCATATCCTTTGTTTGTTGCCTTTCCGGCATTCAATGCAGGAAGCTTTGCTGGTACTAAACCAGAAATCAACGGTATATCGAATCTGTTGATCAGAATATCATTACGCTTTTCCAGAAATACATCTGCTTCAAAGCTGAGACGGCTTTTAAACAATTTTGCCTCCACCCCGATATCTGCCTTGCGGGCAACCTCCCAGGTCACGTTTGGATTTCCCAACGTTCCTTCTAAGATCGGAAGGATTTGATTAGGTGTAGTTCCCAGGCTATAATAGCCGTTAACTGTAGTAGAGGTACCGGGAGTCTCAGCCGCGAGCGGGTTTCTAAATGAATAGATATACAAGTTGCTGTATCCGAAACCGAGCCTGTCATTCCCTACTTCACCATAGGAGCCCCTGAACTTCAGAAAATCCAGAAACTTAACATTATCCTTTATAAAACTTTCTTCTGAAGCTACCCATCCAAGGGCACCGGAAGGAAAAAATGCATAACGTTTCGATTTACTAAATGCATCAGAACCATTATAGCCTACATTTCCTTCAGCAAGGTATTTATCCTTATAAGCATAGGTAAGCCTGCCTGCCATTCCTTTGAAAATAGTAGGAACAATGAACGAAGCCTCTTTGGTGGTCTGGGTAGCAATGCCCATGGCGGTTATTTTGTGGTTCATGCCAATCGCCTTATCATAGTTCAAGGCAGCTTCAACCTGTTGTATACGGTTGAAATCACTGAAATTACTACCCAGTGTATAGGTTGGAATTCCAGCCCCAAACATTAATGTATAGGTCTTGGTAATTTTATCATACGCCCAGATCTCAGCACTCCTTGAATTTAATGCTTTTGCACTGCCCGATCCAAAGTTCGCAGCAAATAAGCCCCTGAATGAAAGCCCGGGTGTTACAAAATCCAACTTCTGGTTCAGCGTAAAGTTGGATTCCAGACCGCTTTGCAGCCGCTGGGCAAAACCGCCCTCCATATACTCAGCCACAGGGTTACCCGGCAGGTCCGAACCACCATTTGCATAAGTACCGTTAGGATTGTATACCGGGGCAGTGAGCGGGGCTCTTGCCGTAATATCGCTCCATCCGGGACCAGTTACCCGCTGTCCGCTACTTTCACCTTTTAGTGGGTAATGAAGGTCATTCAACCTGCCATTCAATTTCACACCCAGATCAGTAGTTTTAGTGATCTTAAAATCAAAGTTGGTCCTAAGATTATAACGTCTGTACCTATACTGTGTATTCTTCTCTTTATTTTCAATGAACGCGCCACCCGACTGGTTATACTCACCGGATAAATAATAGGATACCCGTTCTGTCCCACCGTAAACATTTCCAACGTACTGTTGTTCATAAAACTGGTCTTTCAGCAATACTTCTTTCCAGTCAACATCCGGCCAGCCATAAGGATCATCACCGGTACGGTAATGCTCCAGATCTTCCGCTGAATAAATTTCAGGAAGACCCTGATTTTTACGAGCCTCGTTATTTAACATTGCGAAATCATAGGATCTTAGAAAATTCGGAAAATCCAATACCTTTTGCATCCTGATCTGGCTGGTTATACCGATCTTTGGTGCCCCTATGCTACCTTTTCTGGTCGTGATCAGGATCACGCCATTAGCCCCTCGTACACCGTAAACTGCTGTTGCAGATGCATCTTTCAGCACACTGAACTGCTCAATATCTTCCGGATTTATTCTGGACAAGGAACCTTCCACACCATCGATCAGGACCAGGGCACTTGTATTGTTCATACTGGCTCTTCCGCGTAAATAAATTTGGGCATCATCAGCGTTTCCATTCGAGAATCTATTCTGCACACCCCCTGGTGTTCCATCTCCCATTCTGCTAATTATACCAGGAACACGGCCCCCGAGCGCATTGCTCAAATTTGATGGTGCTGCTTTTCTAAGTTCCTTCATGTTAATATTGGAAATGGCTCCTACCACATTGGCTCTTTTCTGAATACCATAACCCACCACCTGGATTTCTGCAAAAGCAGCCGCATCCTCCGTCAGGCTCACCTCCATTCTGGCCAGTCCGTTAAGTCTTACTTTTTTTGTCACAAAACCCACATACGAAAAAATCAGCATCACTTTCGCATCCGGAACCTGGAGGGTAAATGTACCGTCTAAACCGGCAATTGTGCCAATGCTGCTGTGCTCCACCCTTATCGTTGCGCCAGGCAGGGCCGCACCTTTATCATCACTCACCGTTCCCTGTAATTGGATCTCCGATCCGGCAGCAGCTGTTTCAGGCAATACGACAATGTCATCCTCTTTTTTAAGCAGGATATTGTTTTCAACGATCTTAAAGGTATAAGGCAGGTTTTTGAAGCATTCCTTCAGCGTTACCTCAATCGGCGCATTTTTTACCTGTATATCAATCTTTATCCTGGTCAGCTCTTTATCTGTATACAAAAACACATAACCCGTTTGCTTTTCAATCGTCTGAAATATTTTTCCCAGTGCTGCATTTTTCTGGTTCAGCGTAATCTGACCGTATCCTTTGATACTGATATGAATAAAAGCTATGGTTATCAATAACGTTATTAATTTCATAACCAGGGAGAGGATATTTTAGTTAATCACTATGGTCTTTTTACCTTTATGAAATCTAGAATCTATTATTTTATAATCAATCTTAAAATAGCTCAACATTTCAAGCACCTTCGATATATTTACATTTCTATGCATTTTTCCGGAAAATGCAGTTTCAGAATCAGTTCCTTTATATTCCACATCTACATCATACCATCTTGAAATCTGTCGCATCACCGTTTTCACATCAGCATCTTTAAAGTAAAAATAGCCATTTTTCCAGGCAATGGCCTCTTCAACATCAACATTGGCCACATTGATCATACCCTTTGCCGTTACAGCCTGCTGTCCTGGCATAATTGTACTTGCATTTTTACCTGCAAAAACCTTAACTCTGCCTTCCAGCAAAGTAGTATTTACGGACACTTCATCTGCGTAGGCCATCACATTAAAATGAGTACCCAATACCCGCACATTGGTTTCTCCGGCCTTTACAATAAAAGGGCTAGCTGCATTTGCTTTTACTTCAAAATAAGCTTCCCCTGTAATCTCCACATTTCTTTCTTTATTCGCAAATGACGTAGGAAACTTTATAGATGAAACGGCGTTTAGCCAAACGCCGGTACCATCCGGAAGAATGACATGATATTGCCCACCTTTTGGTGTGCTCACTGTATTGTAGGTAACGGCAGTTTTAGTACCAGGTCCATTTTTCATCACATCATACTTCAACTGGCCATTGTCTGTTTTACTTACCGATGTATTGCCCTCACTAGCAAGTATGCCTTTTTTTGCCTGGTCTAAAATAATAGTCGAACCATCAGCCAGCGTCAGTACTGCTTTATCACCGCCGGGCATCACATCAGTAATCGTTTGCTGTTTATCTAAAGGTGCCGGGCTAAACTTTGAAATATAAAAGTAGAAGCCTGCAGCCATTAAAATGAACACTGCAGCAGCAGAACTGATCCAGATTCTTAATGGCGATTTCCGGGCTGGCTCAGCTAAACCAGCCTGCTTCAAAACACCATCCCATATTTCATTTTTTGCCCCAATTACATCTTTAACTTCCGGTAATTGCTGCAAATCTGACTCTTTAGCATACCATCGTTCTACAATTGCTCTTTCTTCCGGAGTACATAAATTTGCTGTATACCTGTCAAATAACTCCTGCGCTTCTTTCCTATTCATTAATCATTAAGTCGTGTAGTAATAAATAACAGTTAACATGTGCCCAGGTAGTAGATGGTTTTAAAATAAATTCGGAACAATATACGAATTGTATTTACGTTTACGTCGCCGGTACGAAATTCATAACCAATATGAATTCCCATAAGCATTGCTATCTTTGCTTACTAAGAAATCCAGACACTACAAGTCTCTGGATTTTTATTGCAAGATGAATATTGCTAAACAATCAGGGGATGTTATTAAAATCCCACAAATGAAATTGATAAGCTGGATTACCACTATCTCCTGTCACTGGATTTTGAGCTTCAATACCTACTAAAGCTACAAGATCCCCATTGTCATCGATGATCTGCATAAGTGCAGAAGGATGAAGATTTCTTGGATAACAAGGGAATTCAGAAGCGGTAGACAAGCAGGCACAGTTGTTAGTATAAGCCAATTGTCTAGAGTCATTATTGCTAGATAAATGATATATAATACCGGTTGCTCCGGGATGAGGAGTTGAACTGCAGGCAGACGGTGTACATGCAGTTGAACCCATATCCCAAACATGCAAGCTGTTTGTTGGAGTTGGTGAGGAAGGACTAGTAAATGATTGAAGATTAAGAGAAGTTTTAGCCCATCCATTGAATCCTGTTCCAGCTGTTATAACAGGCGTTGCTGTTCCTGTAGCACCGCTTGCCGCTACCCTTTTACTGGTAGTACTTTTAAAGGTTGGAATAGTAAGGGCCTGAGCAAAGGTGTAAATTTCACCCATATTTTTATAAGTACTCCATGAAGCATTGCTTCCATAGCCACGACCATGGGTAAGTGTGTAACTGGATGTTATTAGCGAAGCCCTTGCAATGGTTGGTGTTGGGTTGGTTATTGTCCAACTCTCAGTTGCTATAGCGCCAGTAGTCCAGGAAATATCCAGACGGCCGGTGGCTACATCATATACGTATGTACCTGACCAGCTTCTATATGGATTTACACTTCCTCCAACAATCCAGCCGGTCGGCGACCACGTGGGGCAGGTTTTGGTCACTCCATCAAAAGTGCACCTATGAGAATTAAAAGCTGTTTTACCAAATTTAACGTCGCTTTGCCAGTTATACAACGTTGCATTTACAGTACCTGCTGACGCATTAAACTCAAGATTCACTATTCGTTCCCATGTATAACCGTTTGTATCAAAGTTGCCATTTACCCAGGTAAACCTTGCTTTACCACCAGGCAACGGTTGAGCGGAAGCAATTTCAGCTACCTTTCCGGAAACGTCAGATGGGATTAGGTCTCTATGTGATTCTTTGTCTTGCTCACAGGAAGACAGGGATAAAACAACTACTGTTAAGCACATCACAACTAAACTGAATACAGAAGAAGAAGATCTGCGAGGCTGAATATCTACTTTGCGATAAGCATATGATTTTAAAATTAGTTTTTTCATTTGGTTTATATTAATCTATTTAATTGTTTCTTATCCATTATTGATCTGCATCATAAATGAAGCATGCAATACTTCTCAAAAAGTAATAAAGTGGTTTGCTATGGTTATTGGTAAGTCCATTACCGTACCCTACTTGCCTTGTCATATCCTGGATGGCCAGGTGATAAATAATCTCCTCTATACGCGTACTTGTACACCCATTTTGGCAAGCAAAAGTTAGCAGCAACAGTATTTGCTCTATACCCGTCAAATGACCCTTGCGCTTCTTTCCTATTCATTAATCTTAAGCTATGTATTAATAAAACAGTTAATCTACTACCCTGGTAGTAGGTGGTTTTAAAATAGATTTGAAACCAGCACGCGAATTGTATTAACGTTTACGTTGCCGGCAGTAAAATCATAAGCAATATGAGTTTCCATTACCTTTGCTATCTTTGCCTTAATTACACGAAATACCTAGCATGGACGAAAAGATTATATTTTCGATGGCAGGGGTAAATAAGATTTACCCACCACAGAAACAAGTTTTAAAGAACATTTATCTTTCCTTTTTTTACGGCGCCAAAATTGGCGTAATCGGCTTAAACGGATCCGGTAAATCTTCTCTTTTAAAAATTATAGCCGGGTTGGATAAATCCTTCCAGGGAGAAGTTGTTTTCTCTCCAGGTTATACCGTTGGCTATCTGGCCCAGGAACCAGAACTGGATGAAAATAAAACCGTAAGGGAGGTTGTAGAAGAAGGCGTTGCCGAAATAACAGCTATCCTGAAAGAATATGAGGAAGTCAATGAAGCATTCGGCTTAGAGGAAAATTATTCCGATCCCGATAAGATGGATAAATTAATGGCCCGCCAGGGTGAACTGCAAGATAAAATAGATGCAGTGAACGCCTGGGAGTTAGATGCCAAACTGGAACGTGCCATGGACGCATTACGCTGCCCGGACCCTGAAACCAAAATTGCGGTATTATCAGGAGGTGAACGCCGCCGTGTGGCCATGTGCCGCCTGCTGCTCCAGGAACCGGATGTATTGTTACTGGATGAGCCTACCAACCACCTGGATGCAGAAAGCATCGACTGGCTGGAACAATTCCTGAAAAATTATAAAGGAACTGTTATTGCAGTAACACACGACAGGTACTTCCTGGATAATGTTGCCGGATGGATCCTTGAGCTCGACAGAGGCGAAGGCATTCCCTGGAAAGGAAATTACTCTTCCTGGTTAGACCAAAAAGCCAAGCGCCTGGCCCAGGAAGAAAAAACAGAAAGCAAACGCCAGAAAACGCTGGAACGTGAACTGGAATGGGTACGTATGGCGCCAAAAGCCAGACATGCAAAGTCTAAGGCCCGTTTATCCAATTACGACAAGCTGGCTTCAGAAGACTCCAAAGAAAGGGAAGACAAACTGGAACTCTTTATCCCTGCAGGTCCAAGACTAGGTAACGTCGTAATCGAAGCCAATAATGTAACCAAAGCCTATGGCGATAAGATCTTGTTTGAAAACCTGAGCTTTTCTTTGCCTCCTGCAGGTATCGTAGGTATCATTGGTCCAAATGGTGCCGGTAAAACTACCTTATTCAGATTAATTACCGAACAGGAAACTCCCGATAGCGGCACTTTCCGCGTGGGTGAAACAGTTGCATTGGGCTATGTAGACCAGATGCACAACGATCTTGACCCCAATAAAACTGTTTATGAGAACATCACAGACGGACTTGATAATATCCAGTTGGGCAACAAAGCGGTAAACGGCAGAGCTTACGTATCCAAGTTCAATTTCAATGGTGGCGACCAACAGAAAAAAGTAGGAATATTATCCGGTGGAGAGCGTAACCGCGTACACCTGGCCATTACCTTAAAAAGGGGGGCAAATGTATTACTGTTGGATGAGCCTACCAATGATATCGATGTAAATACATTACGTTCGCTGGAAGAAGCACTGGAAAACTTTGGTGGCTGTGCAGTAGTAATTAGTCACGACCGCTGGTTCTTAGACCGTATCTGTACACACATTCTCGCTTTTGAGGGTGAATCACAGGTTTACTTTTTTGAAGGAAACTACAGCGATTATGAGGAGAACCGCAAGAAACGTCTGGGCGATGTAACCCCACATCGCATCAGGTATAAAAAACTGGTATAATACCATACCATTACTATTAAAAAGGGCTTGCCAATTAAATTTAGCAAGCCCTTTTTGATCCTTATGTCTTTAGTTTTTTTAAAGCATCAGTCCATTTTCAAATGAATCCCCTCTCCTTTTATCAATTTGTTCAGCAAACGAATCAGATCATTCAGGCTATACCTTAACAAGGTATAAACATTTAACCTAAAAATAGCAGTATCTGTCATTTCCGGTTTGTTTTTAAGCAGTTCTTTAATTTTGATCTGATTTTTCAGTCTTCTGGCTTCTGCCAGATGAAATGACAGAAAATAAGAAAGGCCAATTGGCTTTTCGGCCCATATTTGGGTAACGGCTTCCTGTATTCTGATAAATTCACACTCCAAAAATACGAGCTGCTCATTATCAATCTCAAATATTAAATCCCTTTGCATGTCAATCAACAACACGCCAATACGTACAAGGTGATTTTCGACAACAGGGCTGTTTTGGTTACTCATTTTTTTTGTTTGGCACTAATATAACATCCTTTTTCATCTGTTTTTTTATTGTTATTTCAATTGTGATGAAGCTATTGTGATCTTATAATTTTATACTATTTGGTTCATTTTTCTGCCTCTTTTTTCATCATTTTTCTGACAAATGATTAATAATAGAATAATCATCAAGGAATTGGATAACGCTTAACTATCCTTCCCCTACATTCAGCAGTTCATCATAGCTTATCCCATACAACCTTGCAACCTTATTTAACATACTTTCCGTAGGATAAATAAAATCAGTTTCAATTTTATTGTACGTCCCTGCCGCAGTCTTCAGCAGCGCAGCCGTTTCTTCTACGGAAGTGCCTGCCTGCTCCCTTAACATTCTGAACTTTTCGCCCAGGGTTAGTTTCATAAAATCCATAATGCGCAGTATTTGATTATTGCTCTAATTACCCAGGTTCTTACCCAGGCTGTGCAAAGGTACTTAAAATTTTAAGTATATTATATGGCATTTTTTACAAATCATTCTTTAACCTTCAACATTTTTATAACTGTAATAAATTTATATTTGAAATATGAGTTTTGCATAAACATGAACCAACCAACTATAAATACCTCAAAACCTGCAAAAAGGCGTGGACTTAAAATACTGAGTTGGTTCTTCAGCGTTTTGTGTCTTTTGTTATTACTAACTTATATTGCTTTCCAGATAAGTCCCTGGCCTTCCGCTATGCTAATCCGTTACGCTTTTAACAAAGGGGGTAAGGCAACAAATCTTGCACTTGATCGCTTTACGCCCAAAAACATTTCCCAGGAACTCAATATCCCTTATGCAGATATAAATAATAAGGAGACCAGGTTAGATCTTTATTTCCCCCCTAAAGATGAACACCAGGGCAATCCCGCCCCCCTTATTATATGGATACACGGAGGCGCATGGCTGGCCGGCAGTAAAAATGATGTAGGTAACTATTGTAAAATACTGGCAGGACAAAAATACATTGTAGCGGCGGTGGATTACTCCCTGGCACCTGGAAGTACCTATCCAACTCAATTGTTCCAGGTAAACCAGGCACTCGCATTTCTGAAAAAAAATGCCGGAAAATTTAACATTGACACTTCAAAATTCATATTGGCAGGAGATTCCGGTGGTGCCCAGATGGCCGCACAAATGGCCGGAACAATCAGTGATCAGGATTATGCCAAAGCAATAAAAATTAAACCCTCGTTAAATAGAAATCAACTTGCTGCTGTATTGTTGTATTGTGGCGCTTACGACATCAGTCAAGTAAATTTAAAGGGAAGCTCAGGCTGGTTTTTAAAATCAGTGTTATGGTCGTTTACTGGAGATAAGCACTTCATGAACAATCCGGCTTTTAACGCCATTTCCATCACTGGAAAAGTAACTCCGGCATTCCCGCCTACGTTTATTTCTGTAGGCAATAATGATCCTTTAGCCGCTCATTCCTATGCCTTGGCCTCAAGGCTCAACAATCTTGGTGTAAAAGTAGATAGCTTGTTTTTTGCTAACGACCATCAACCGGCATTACCACATGAGTACCAGTTTAACCTTGAGGGAAAAGATGGGCAGCTCGCGCTGAAAAAGTCATTACAGTTTTTAGCGAAATATGTCAATACCCCAAACTAAACCTTCCTGTACTTAAAGCTAAAACTCCCATGCTCCTGATAAGTGTATGTCCTTCTAATCTTACTGTAAACTATAGGGGCATCCAGCTGCACCCTCATAAAATTCAGCGTGTCAAACAAAGCACGTCTCGAAATGTTCAAATGTTCGGCTAAACAGTCAGGACTGCCCGTTGCTTTCTGCCTGATTAAGGCGTCAATGGTAATTACCCGATTTAAATCTACTTTCATAGCATTCATATTAAGCGTTAAAAACTGTTACTCATTTCAAACATTGGCAGGTACATGGCCACCAGGATAAACCCTACCACCAGCCCTAAAAAAATAATGATCAATGGCTCTATCAATTTACTCAGGGTATTGGTCTGGTGCTCTATCTCGTCTACATATTGCCCGGCTATACTTTCAAAAAAATAATCCAGTTTATTGATCTCCTCACCAACTTTGATCAGCTGCACCAGCTTGGGCGGATAAATGCTGAAATCGCTTAAGCATTCATGCAATGCCCTGCCTTCCATTATGCCCTGCTCTACTTTCTTTAAAGAAACCTCAAGGGGGTAAAACACAATAGTCTGTCCGGCCATGTCAATGGCCCTGAGCAAGGGGACCCTGGTGCTCACCAGCAAACGCATGGTATTGCAAAACCTGGCCAGGTAAATCTTTTTCACCAGTTCGCCCAGCACCGGTATCTTCAACACCAGATCAGAGGTAACCCGTCTAAACAACAACCCGTTCCTGTTGCGGTAAACCAGGTAAGCCAGCAACGCCAGCAGCAAGAAACCAGGAATAAAAAAGCGTTCCACAAAAGCAGAAAAAGAGATCACTACCTGGGTAATCCAGGGCAGTTTGCCCCCAAAGCGCTTAAACACATCACTAAACATAGGTACTACAAAACGCAGCATAAAAAATACCGCTCCGGCCGAAGTGCTCAGTACGATCAGCGGATAAGTAAGCGCCCCCACAATCTTTCTGTGCTGGGCAATCTTACGGCGGTAGTATACCGCCAGGTCTTTCATCACTTCGGCCAGGTTGCCCGTCTCTTCCCCTATCTGTATACTAAAAAAATCATAGTCCGAAAACTTGCCCGAACTTTGCACCGCCAAAGCCATAGATTGCCCCGCAATAACCTTCTCCTTAATCTGCCTGATGAGCTCCGTATGTTTATCTTTTGTCCCCTTAATACGTTCCAGCGTCATCAGGTCCAGGCTGTTCTTCAAATCAATGCCCGATTGCAGCAACGTGCTCAATTCAAAAAAGAAACCGTCCTTCTTCTTGTCCGATAACCTGCCCGAACCAATACTGATGTCTTTGGAAAGCATTTCGCCCCAGGAAAAACCAGTTTTGGGTACTTCCTTTTTCAAGGTCTTACTGCGCTGCTGATATTTTGAAATGTCTACCCTGACCATAATTTATTTTTTTAGTTGAAATAGCTCCTCTGCCGAATACTGCTTCTTCACCCGAAACAAGGCCGGCTCACCCGCATGGCTAAAACTGAAAACCAACAGGTCAGCTAAACCCGATTCCTGTACCTGCCCCTCAAAACTTCCCTGTACCTTTAAATCTTTTAGCTTAAAAGTATCCAACAGTAAAGCCTTACGCAGTACCCGGTCCTTTCCCAGTTCATAGCTTATCAGCAGCCCCCCTTTCAGATCCTCCAGTAGCAATTCTCCTTCTGAAAGCTCCAGCCTGGCAGCCCTTTCCACATCTTTAGCCATCACCTTTTTAAACTGCACCAGTTCTGCCTGCGCCAGGTTGGTTTTGCTGTAGCCCTCTTGCAGGCGCATAAAAATGGAACTGGCATAGTAGGCCATGCCAATAACTATAGTAGCCAGCAGCATGCTCAACACCAACTCAAACAGGGTAAAAGCCTTAACCTTACTGCCCATCGTCCCTCCTGATCATACGTCTCAACTCCGATAATTTAGTGCCCGACAGATCGTAACACTGCAGTTGCATCAGCAGCAGCCCCGGGTATCGTTCAACAGGTTTATAACCCAGCTCAAAATGCAGTTCCCCTCTTTGCAATACCTGGTCTTCAAACACACCGGCACTGATCAGGCTGTCGGCTACAAAACCCTGTTCCAGGCTGGCACGCAGTTTTACGTCCGAATACGTGCTCAGCATCACCTGGCTATACAGACTTATGCCAGCTGCAAAACTCAACAGCAGGATCAGCACAGCAACAATGGTTTCTATGATGGATGAGCCACTCAATTTCCCTCCCCTTACCATAGCCAGCACAATACTTTATTCTGATCGGCCTGGCCGTTAAACAATTTCGAGCTCAGGTAATACCCTGAACGTGCAGGCCTGTTCAGCTGCACATCGATCAGGTAGTTTTCATACAGGGAACTGCTGGTCCTGGCCATAAAACGGATCAGTTCAACAGAACCTTGAACAGCAGCGCCTTTAGCCAGGTTCAAATATCCTTTTACATAGATCTCGCCTTTAACCACTGAACCTTCGCCAAGGGCAATCACGGGCATCAGCTGACTCCGCTCCTTTTCGTAGGCAAACAAAACCCCTTCAACCTTACAGTCTTTGCCAATGTCTATCCTTACCTGAAATTTTGCCGTATCATTTTTTAATACCAGCAATGCCGAAGGATAGTCAAGCTGCACCCTATTACCCACCCGGATAGAATCGCTGGCAAATACCTGCAGCTTTCCTTTAAAGCCATCTTTGATCTGTACATAAGGCGCCACCAGGATCACCTGGTCTAAACTGGTACTTTCATCAATCACAATAGCACTGTCTGCAAAGATCATCACCTTGCCCCTGGCCTTATAACCCGAAAGCGTGGCATGCGCCTCCCCCATATAAACCCTTTTTACCTGTGCATAAAAAGAGTTTAGCGTACTGTCCTTATCCGGCCCATTCATTTCTTCGGCCGGCAGCTCCTTATGGTCCAGCACAGCCAGTAAATCAACAGCCTGCTGCAAAAAAACTCCCTCAGGTTCCGGCAGTAACCGCCCACTGTCTTTTATGCTGCCATAAACCAGGGTTTTATCGGCATAAGTTGCATTTTCAACATAAGCGGCCTTTATGCCCGATTTGGGCAGGTATGCTGTTCCCCTGATCAAAGATTTACCACTGATGGACAGCGGTCTGTCCTCGTCGCACAGGTACAGCACCTTTAATGTGTCCTTTACCCCGGCGCCAATTAAAAAAGCCTTTTGTAAGGTATCCCTGCCTATCCAGGCCTTCACCAGCCCCATTTCATAAATCCCCCAGGCTTGTTTATCCAGCAATACACTGTCATCATCCAGGCCATATAAACTCATTTTTGCCAAAGTATCTGTATTAAAATCGGCCTGCAGCACTACGGTCAATCCCGATTCCAGGTTTTGCTCCAGCTTATCCCTGCGTTCCAGCTTCTTATTTTCCATCCTGTAGGTATAGCCGATCAGCAATACCGATCCGCAGATCAGCACAATCAGCATCGATAAGATCAAAGAAATGTATAACGCAGAGGACCGGATCATTTCTTTTTCCCTTTCAGCATTTTCTTTAACCGCACCAACAGGCTTGTCCCTTTTTTCTTTTCCAGCAGCTTCCCATTGTTGTACCTTACTTTTTCTTTTAGCTTACCTAAGCTGTCATACCGCAGGGTAGGACCATTTTTTAAGCCCCGATACCAGTGCTGCGTTTCCAGCAAAGTCCCGTCAGGCTGCCACATCAGCCATTTCCCCTTTTTCAGTCCATAGGCGTACTCCCCTTTTTCCTTCAATTGTTTGTTTACTGCATAATAAGCTATGTATTGCCCATGCAGCAGTTTACCCGAATAATCACCCTGACTGCTGTGTATCAATCCTTTACCATACCAGGCATATACTTTATTACTGGCCGTAAATATCTTATCCTCCGTATTTGCCAGTTCTGCATAAACAAAACCATCGGCGTTACTTACCCTTACCTTACGGCCAAGGTTACCAATCAGGCTCAGCTCCTGTGGTTTACAGGCCGAAAATACCAGCAAGCCAATTGTTAAAATTCTGTTTACCTTCATCATTTATTTATCCTTATAAAACTCGTTTTACCTTTATACTTCACTTTAACAGAATCGCTGCTGATGCTGATCAGTTGCAGCTCATCGATCAGCCCGCCCTCTTCCAGCATCAGTTCCCTGCCATTCTGGTTCATAATGGCCACCTTTTTCCTGTTCCCTGCATTCCATACATAGCCCAGGTATCTGGTGTTTACCGGCTTAAGCATTGGCGCTGCAGGCACCGGCCTGATGGGCTGCACCGTACCTGCTGCAACCTGAGCAACAGAAACGGCAGACTGCTGACCTTCGGTTTCCAGTTCTTTAAAGGGATCAGCATAGCCCAGCTGCAACTGAAAAGTATCCGGCTGCAACACAGGCACATGGGTTTTTATCGTATCCCCGGCAATATTTAACGCCGGCAAAAGCGCCTTATCTGTTCCAACTGCAGCATAAACCCGCATAATGATGATGCCCCAGATGCAGATCACCAAAAACCCCAGTAAATACAGCAATGCCTTTTTGTGCTTCATACCTTACTGAATGCTAAAGTTCATTTCATCACTCAAGGCCCCCTCATTACCTGCCTCATCAACCGCCGAAACACGCCAGTAAACCTTTTCACCCGGTTCGCCCAGGTTAAACACATAGCTGGTACCACTCACCAACGCCGGGAAACCGGAACTGTATAACGTCTTATCATTTTTAAACACGTATAACTTATACTTTTTAGCCGTGGCTACACCCGTCCATTGCAGTGTAACCGGCTTAGTTACCACAAGCCCGTTTGCGGGGCCAACAATCGTTACTTTGCCCGGGGGGCTAATGTCATAACTGAGGTTGAATATGTCCGACCATTTCGATTGCACCGCGGCGTTTTCTGCCCTTACCCGCCATTTAAACAAGCCCTCTTTCGGAAAAGTAAAGCTGTAAGAAAGACCGGCCGAGGTACCATTGTAAACCATTTTTGCCTCATCCCCAAAATTCTCCGTATCAATCTGCAACCGATACTGTTCCGCACCAAACAGGGCATTCCATTTCAGCTGCACCGTTTCCTGGTTACTCAGGTAACCGCTTCCCGGCAAACTGAGTATCACCTTCTGCTCTTCAACAGAAGATTCATGGATGATAAAGCCAGCACTGGTATAAGCGGTATGGCTGCTCCCGTTTTCAGCCCTTACCCGCCACTGGTACCGGCCGGGGTCAAGCGTTAAGCTGATCTTGTTTAAACCATTCATCAGCGTATCTGCAACCAGCGAACTCGCACCGGCAAAATCTGGCGTTACCAGCTGCAGCCGGTAATACAGTGCATCCTCAACCGGTTCCCACCAAAAACCTACCTGGTACTTTCCAGATTCAGCCCCATCTGCAGGGGCCAGCAATACTACCTTACGTTTTTCCAGCGAAGGTTCTATGAAATCTTTACAGGACATGACCATCCCCATCAAAAGCATGATCAGCAGCACGGGCGCAATAGCGCAAAATTTTGTTCTTCTCTTCATATACATTTAATCTTTGTCCGGCAGTGCCAGTAGTTCTACATTCAGCATCAGCTGCTTTTCCCTGGGCTTTTTCACATAAGTGATCCCGCTCAGCACGCCTATATTTTTTAAATAACTCAACTCATGCAGCAACTGCTGCAGGTTTCCAAATTCGCCGTTAAACCCCATAGCCTGCCTGTAAAACTGCTGTTCGTTGTACAACACCGTTTTCACTGGTGGATAGGCATTTATCGTACAGGCATATTTCTGCGCCAAACCTGCTGCGCTGTTCCATAAGGTATTTTTCCAGGCCAGGGTATCCACTCTAAAGCGCCGGTATAGCTCATCCACTTTTTTAATGCGTGCCAGGGTATAAACCGGGCTCACGCTCAGCCGATCTGTACCCAGGCCCTGCTCCTTCAGTAAAGTATACGTCCGGTAGCTTTCCCAGGTCCTTTTAAAAGCCAGCTGGTAACTGGCCAGCAGCAGCAAAAGCATCAGAGGTATCACCAGCTTTAGTACCAGGGTATAATCCAGGGTCTTATTCTTCATGGGCTTTCAGTTGAACGGCGATGGCAAAAGATCCGCTGCCATCATCGGGGTTAATCGCATAATTCAATATTTTACAGCCTTCCACCCAGTCTTTCGCCCTGATGGCAAAAATCCAGTTGTTCAGCATGCTGGCATCCCTGCAGGCCCCCCTCACCTTTACCTGCCTGTTCTGGTACACCATTTCATGCCTGGCCCTGCTCAACTCCTCATCGGCTGGGTTAATGCTAAATTCCTGCAAACTCATTTTAGCTGGCATACAGGCCATCAGTGCATCGCACAGGTAAGCATAATTTAAGCCACCCGTCCAGCCGGCAGCCTTAATCAATTCCGTTTTTTTACCGATCTCCTTTTCCTGGCCTCTCAATTTTCCTATTTCTGCAGTACTGCTGTTACTGGCAGCCGAAAGCTGCTTAACCTGCTCGCTGTAATAGCTGTACCCTACAAAATTCAGCAGCAGCAAAACCATTAACACCAGTCCGGCCAGCAAGCCTATCCCTTTTAGTTTTGCCCTGGCAAAAGCCTGCGCCCGGTTAACCCTCAGCTGCTCCACCGCTACATAGGTTCCTTCCGTTCCGCCCAGCAGCACCTGAAAAGCCGCGGCGTAGGCGGGCAACAATTCCTCTTCCAGCTGCCCCTCTTTCAGTTCCATCGCATCATCCAGTACAAAAGCATCCAAACTGAGCGACAACACCATAAATCCCTCTTCCCTGAAAGCGGCCATCAGCTCATCGGCCTCATTACGCCTGATGGCCGAGATAAATGAATACTCCTCATTGCTATAATGCTGCAGATAAAAATGATCCGGATTCGCATTCGGCAATACCTGGTTCAGCACCTGCGGGTCCAGGCCCTGTACCTTATCAATTTTTTTAGTGATGATGCCCTTTCCCGTCAGCACAATTGCAAGCGGACCAGGCTTAAAATTTTTGGCAAAGTGCACTACACTTTTCAGGCCTTTGTGCTGGTGCTCAAAACCCAGCTGCGCTTTGCTTAGCTTAAGGGTACAGGCATGTATCAGCTTTTGCCCATCCTTCTCCGTATGTACCTGCACACCGGTAAGGGTGCTCAGCCTCATTAAATCCTGTATCATGGCCTTCAGCATACTATTGATAAATTATGGTCGGTTTAATAAAGACCAGCGTTACTACCTTCGATTTCGTTTGCTCCCTGCTGCTAAATATCCATTTCAGGACCGGTATACGCGACAACAGGGGTACGCCACTTCCACTATCCGATTTTTCCGACCTTTCCATACCACCCAGTACAATCATATCCTCGTTATGTGCCCGGATAATCGACTCAAACTTACTGGTCGATGTCGGTGGCGGTGCATTTGCGGGCGGCGTACCAATAAAGTCAGATATCTCTACCTTAATTTTTAGGGTCACCTGGTCATCACCCGAAACCACGGGACTAATGCCAATGGCCAGGTTGGCATCCACCTTGTTAAACTGTTCGGTAAATACCGTTTGGGTATTAACCGATGAAAACACGTTCTGCGTTTTGGTCACGTAATACCGGGTGGTGCCTATACTTAAATTGGCCGTATGACCATTCAGGGTGGCCAGTTTGGGCACCTGCCTGATCTCGATATTGTTGTTGGCTTCCAGTGCATTTAGTTTCACGTAAAAGTTGGGGGTTACCTTTCCGATATTAAATACACTGTTGGAGCCAATTTTTCCGAGCAGGTTATTGATAGAACCTGCACCCAGGGTCATGTCCACACCCGACAGCACAGTACCCCTGGTCCGCACCACCGAATCTGCCAGTCCGGCTTCTATGCCGGTCTTGGTGGTATGCCCTTTCCTGATATCCAGCAGGGTCACTTCAATCAGCACCATCGGCACCAGTTTATCCAGCTCCCTGATGTAGGTCTCAATTTCCGCAAGTTGCGGGGCCGAACCGGAAAGCAGCAAGGTGTTCTGCTCCTTAAACTCCTTAATGTCCACCCCCTTTTTCCATTCCATAGGGATCATGTTCATGATCGTATCTACAGACCGGTACTGCAATTGCAGTACTTTGTTCTTGCGCAGCCCCTCCAGTTTCCTGTCGCCAATCAGGTATACTCCATTATCCACTTTATAGGTATAATCCGTTCCGTTAAACATCGCCGTCAAAAAATTATCGAAGGTAATGTTGTTCACCTTGGTGCTGATGTTCCCTTTCAGTTCCGAATACAGGAAAAAGTTGATATTCGTCTCGTTAGCGACCGATTTCACCAGGTCTATGATCGGGGTATTGATGGCATCAATGTTCAGCAGCTTACCACTTTTAATGTTTTTATCGCTTTTTCCTGAAACATTAAACGTGCCCTTAGCAGCCCCGGCCCCGGCGGCTGGTTTCAGGTTCTTCCTGATGTCAGTGTCCTTA
Organism: Pedobacter heparinus DSM 2366; assembly: GCF_000023825.1. NCBI lineage: Bacteria > Pseudomonadati > Bacteroidota > Sphingobacteriia > Sphingobacteriales > Sphingobacteriaceae > Pedobacter > Pedobacter heparinus. The sequence goes on along the minus strand of NC_013061.1, from coordinate 1,290,821 downwards.
TCTGCATTGATAAAAACTTCTTCCCCTTCCTCCAGGGCCTGAAAAACATATACATTGTCGCTGGTCCTCGTCAGCTTCAGCTCATTGGCAAATGCCAGTTTTTCCAGGGCCGTCTCCAATGGGGCCTCGTTAAAAAAGCTGCTTACCAGTTTGCTGTTTAAACTTACCGGCACCACAATATTTTTTCCTGAAAGCTGGCTGATCTTGCGGGCCACCAGCACCAGGCTGTCGCTGCTGAGTTCCATCGATAGGGTATTTGCAGCCGCATTGTATTTCAGGGCAATTACTTTTGGCACATAAGGGGCTTTGATCACCGGTGGGTTATAGGGCCCAACCGTAATGATAGAACCGATCACGTTCACTTCCAGGTTATAATTTTTGGCCAGGAAAAGCAGCACATTCAAGGCATTCTCATTGGTAAAATTGTTCGACACCTTGATGTTCAGCATCGGGTCTACATTGATGTTGAGCTGATTGGCCTGGGCCACCGCCCTTAAAAACTCCTGAATGGAGGCACCCGACAGCCCCAGCTGCACCTTTTGCTTTAAGCCGGGTACAAAGGCCGAAAGTCCCACCAGTTTTTTCTCCAGGGTTTCCATCCGTTCCTGCTGACTTTGCTGTCCAAAAACCGGTTTCTGTGCCAATAACGATACACACAAAAACAACAGCACGAATAAGGGTTTAAAAATCGATTTCTTCATGTTAATTATACAATAGCGGGTAAACTTCTTCTAATGAGGTATGGCCATGGGCAAACAGCGCAAAAGCATTTTCACCAATGGTATAAATTCCCCGTTCCTTTAATAAGGCCTCAGGCTGCTGGTTGCCTGCCTTGATCTGGAAGGCCAGCTCCTGGTCCAGCGGGATCACTTCATATACTGCCTTACGGCCTTTATAACCGGTAAAATAGCACTGGTCGCAGCCCTTTGCCATCCAATGCACATCCACCTTTTCGGGCGGGTTAAAACTTTTAGGGTACAGGCTGTGTTCCATGCTGCTTTGGGTTTTACAATGCGGACAAAGCAGGCGCACCAGGCGCTGCGCTACCGAGGTATTCAAGGTATTGGCCACCAAAAAAGGCGGAATGCCCATATCCATCAAACGCGATATGGTGCCCCAGGCCGAGTTGGTATGGATGGTAGAAAGCACCAGGTGACCCGTTAATGCAGCGCGTATGGCCATATTGGCCGTTTCCGGATCGCGGATCTCCCCAACCATGATCACATCCGGGTCCTGCCTTAAAAAAGTGCGGAGTGCCGCAGCAAAGGTCAGGCCTATGTTCTCTTTCAGCTGTACCTGGTTAATGCCGTCCAGCGTATATTCAATGGGATCTTCAATGGTCAGGATGTTCCTGGTGTTCTTGTTCAGCAGTTTCAATGTAGCATACAGGGTGGTGGTTTTACCAGAGCCTGTTGGCCCGCTGATCAGTACAATGCCATTGGGCCTTTTTACCCCTTCCAGGTAATTGTTCAGATCCCCTTCAGCAAAGCCAAGGGTATACAGGTCTATATTGGTGGCATCATTGTTCAATAAGCGGAGCACCACCTTTTCGCCATAAAGCGTGGGCAGCACCGATACCCTGATGTCAAACTGGTGCTGGGCAGTCTTAAAGTTGATCCTGCCATCCTGCGGCAGTCTTTTCTCTGCAATGTCCAGGTTAGCCAGAATCTTGATCCGGTTAATGATGGCCGGGTATTCCAGGCGGCTCAACAGGTAACGCTCAATCAACATCCCGTCAATCCGGATCCGCACCCTGCATTTTTCTTCGTAAGTTTCAATATGGATGTCACTGCTTTTTAAACGCTTGGCCTCAGCAATCAGGTTTTCCAGGAAATCATCAGAAGCATGGTCATGCGTCAGGTTGCCGATGCTGGTCTGCTGCTCTTCCCTGATGTAATACTGGTTCAGCAGCCTGGCCATTACCAGCGGGTCAAGCGTTTGCAAAACAATGGTTCTGCCCAGTAAAACCTCCAGCTCATCTGTTAAGGCGGCCACATCTGCACCCTCCTCACAATACAGGCATAAGGTATCCGCCAGCAGTTCTTCCGGAAAAATCCTGTAATACCAGGCCTGTTCCATGGTCAGCTCATGGATCAATGCAGGGTTTACGCTCAGTTCCTGTTTAACCTCTTTCATAAGCATTTGATAAAAGATCAGTTAAAAAATCGCCATTGCCCGGCGCTGTTTTCCAGATCCAGGAAGCCAGCAGCAGCAGGATCAAAACAAAGCCCTGCAACCCCGCTAGTGGGATTGTAAAATTTGCAGGCCTGCGCAAAAGCAGGTATGCCCCGGTACCCATACAGATCAGCAACAGGCTGAACAGGTAGAACAGAAAGAAATCGACCGGCGAAAAGAAAAGGGCCAGGCACAACAGGAACAGGATGTCGCCCATACCCAGATGCCGCCGGGTAAGGTTTACCATGCTCCCCTGCTTTAAAGAAAACCAAGCGGTCAGCAGTACCAGTACAAAGGCAACAAAGCCAATGTTCAGCAAGCAGTTTTGCAGGCTTAACGAGGGGTTAAGCAACAACAGAACGATAGCCAGTACGGGAAACAGGTACCAGGAAATGGCCCGGAATTTCATATCCTGGATGCCCATCACCAATAAGATCAGCAGCAGTAAGAGCCTTATCAAAATTATACTAAACATCAGTCCTGCACGGTTTCCCTTAAATTCTTGTCCTGGTCAATCTCCCATACATTAAATAACCCGTCGCCGTCAAAATCGACCACGGCTGTGGCACGGATCACGAAGGTGTTGCCCGTGGCCGAAACCACTTCCAGGCGGTAATTGGCCTTGCCATCCTTGCCGTCTGTACTCAGCTTTTCCTGGATGTAACCAATCTCGGCCAGATCGGTTGAATATTTGGACTTCTCATAAAAGAAGGTCTTTTCCAGCTGATGGGCATGCTGCAGCTGCATTTTGGCCTCTGTGTTTTTCGCCTTGGTAATTAAGGGCATCAGGTTGGGCAGAACCAACAGGATCAGGATTCCGATGATCACCAGTACCACCAGGATCTCCGTAAGGGTATAGGCTTTTAATTTGGTACTTCTCATTTATATGGTTTCAAATAACAGGTGCTACATGCATCCTGGTACCGACCAATATAAAACAGCAAAGGGCAACCAGTTTGCCCCGCAACATTTATTTGAAAATAATTTTTAAAACGATTTTTTGAAGAAAAAACAGGCTTTAAGATATCATTAAGCAGGTTTTTTTCATTAGACAGACAAAAAAATGGAGCTTAACCCAAAAAATGCGGGGCTAAAAAACTGCCCCGGGTATTCTTAATTTGGAGGTACAAGCTGTAAAAGTTTGAATATTATTTCATATTTACTTTCTCATAAAAAGCATTCTGGCCTGTTCCACTTACTGTAACAGCAAAACTGATGTACTTTTCAGTTGTATCAAAAACAATATCAACGCCAGCTAGTCTCTTAACAACACATGTCTTACAACTTAGCTTATGAGAAGGTACCCATTTATAATTTTTAAAGACAGTTTCAATATATTTATTTAACTCACTGAAATAAATACGATCATCTTGCTTTCCCAATATCACACTTCCAGTTTTATCAATACAAAATTCATATTGATAAACTATGCTAATATTTTCCATTTCTAACTTACTATAAATCTCTCTCAATGTTTTAAGTTTTTTAATATCTTTTCTTAACTTCAAACTGTCTTTACACATTGGCATAGAAAGAGTCGGCTTGATTGGTTTTTGAGGAGAAGTCCCCAGATTCTGAGATTTTACACCTATGGTAAAACCGAATACAATAATGACTAATGCAATTAAACTTTTCATCTCTATTTTATTATCCTTACCGGTGGGTACGTAGTTCGTGAAAGCAATATTTTGTTAATATTTTGCATACTCCCATTAGGAGTCACCCCTAACCACCCTTTACCATTATCAACCTTTAAACTTCCATCAAATTGGATTGTTGTCCCGCTGGGATTACTTATCCTTCCTGTATGTACAAAACTTTGAGGTAGAAAAATATTTAACCTATCCCCAGTTAGCTTACTTAAATTTTGTCCAAATTTATTCCCAGGTTCACCAATACCTACATAACAAGCTGCTAATATAAAATTTCCTCCGTCTTTTACCTTACTGGCCATTGCACTTAGTTGAGAAACCTCTGGATTCTGAATGCCTTTATTAAAATCACTTACTTCATTATTGTAGATATAACTTTCTGGATTGCTGCTTCCATCCTCGTTAATCCTCATGAAAGATTCGGCACCATCATTTCCACCATGCGTTTCTAAAACGAAATTATTTATGCTCTTATCACCAAAAACACTCATAGCTAAATTAGCCTGAGAAAAATTTTTGGCTGCAAACCCAGCCCATTGTCCGTTCCCATTCTTCTTTTGATACTCATTAATACGGCTTCTAACACTTGATTCCCCAACAATTGCCATATAAACATTTTTAGCCTTACTAGTCAATACACGATAAGCACTTTGTGCGTCTTCTTTCGTGAATCTAACCCCGCCCGCTATCTCTTGTATTTCCATACCGTTTGGATCAATCAAAGCAATCGGGTTATTGACTACATAAGAGTATATAGAATAGCTATGATATTTCTCCGCCAACGGATCCACCACATTCCACCTTCCAATCACCGGATCATAGAACCTTGCGCCATAATCGAGCTGTCCCAGCTCACTTTGCAACTCCTTGCCATTGTAAAGATATTTATTCACTCCTGCACTTGCAACTCTTTGTTTACCAAAAGCGTAATAATCATCTGCCTGAAGCGGCTGTAAGGTACCCAATGATGGGTGTTGGTAGAACGTATACCGCACATTACCCAAATGGTCTGTCAGGTTATACTCATAGCTGTAGGTACCACCATTGCTCCTCGCTTTACCCTCCTCGGTCATGATGAACTCTATTGCCCCTCCGGTGTATTGTACCCCATCCACATAATCTGAAGGGGCCTCCATGTTACTCACCTTTTTCAGTTTCCTGCCCATTGCATCATAGGTATAGGCAATGTTCAGTCCCGATCCATTAACAGTGATGGGTAAGTTCAGGTGGTTATAGGTTAAGTTTACACCGGTACGCCCATCGGTAACCGCATTCCCATTCCCGTCATAGGCATAACTCCCGGCAGCCAGCCCGCCACCTGAGATGCTCTTCAGCCTGTTGCCTTCGTAAATATAGCTGCCCGCTCCTGCTCCATCCCTGTTCAGGGTACTGATGTTGCCCATCACATCATAACTCAGCACTTCACTCATCGATATCGCCCCGGTACTTACCCCGCTCAGCAAACGGTTCAGCTTATCGTATCCATAATTGTAAATGCTCGGAAAGGTATAGCCAGTGCCCCATTCCTGGCTCGTAATATTGCCATTGTACTGTGGAGTACCCAGGGTGTCATAACCAAGCCTGATGCTAAACTCGCCTGAAATGCTCCGCTTCAGCCAGCCCCGTTCGTTATAGGCATAATCCGTATGTTGCAAAAAGGTATTCCCATCTGTACTGTGCAGCCATTTTTTGCTCAGCTGCCCCAGTTCATTGTAGTCCAGCTTGCTCAGCACCACTTCAGGCTGACCGTTAATGGATTCCATGGTCGCCTTCTTCCTTCCCATATGGTCGTATTCATGCCGGGTGGCAATAGTAGTGGCTGGGCCCGAGCCACTACTATGGGTACGGGTACTGCCCGTCAGCTCACCGGCAAAGTTCCAGGTATTCTCCGTAAGGTCTGTACCGCCCAAATGGTTCTCTGCTGCTGTTTTGAGCACCCGGCCATCTTTGTCATAATAGTTCACGCTCAGGTAACGGGTACTGCTGTTCACCTGGTAAACAAAACTGCCCGTCTGCAGTCCTTTTACCCTGGAGGCCGACATCTGGGTAACCCCGTCAGGCTGGGGAAAGCTATTGCCCGGAAAATTGTAATCGTCGTAGTAATTGATCGTATGGTACCAGGCAATGTTGTTCTGAGGGAATGAACCGTTGTCATAATCGGTCCCGCTACCCAGCCTGTTTTCCCAAAGTACGCTCTGGCTGTTCAATGTACCGGCCAGGCTGCTCCTGGAAGCCCCATCTCCGTATACACCGGTAATTGCTACCCTGCCCAAAGCATCGTATTTGGTAAACAGCCACTGGTTAGCTACCCTTTGCAAGGAGTCCTGGCTCAGCACCAGCTGGTCCAGTTTGTTGTACACCATGTATTCCCAGTCCTTGCCCGGAAGCTTCTTTTCAATCAGCCTTTTACGCCCATCGTAACGGTACTGGTAACAGAACTGGTCCTGCAGTGTCTGGGAAGGCAGGGCCAGGGCATCCGGGTTTGCACCTGGTGGCAGCACAAAACTTAAGTTCCCCAGGTCATCATACACATAATAGGTGCTTAGGGTTTCAGTCACATCATTTTTATAATTAAATACACGCTTCAGCACTACCCTGTCCTCTTTGTCCTTATATTCTTCTGTGGTACCGGCTTTGCCATCGGTACTTGCCCAGTTCTCGTCCTTGCTGATGCTCAGGTACAGTTCATTGGCAGTGTAATAACCTGTTCCGCTGAGTATCCGTTTGTGTTCTTCTCCGGGGGTTGCAGAGGGTACAGCCTGATACAACCGTACTGCATAGTCTGTACTGTTGTTGGAGCCGTACTCCATTTTCTGGGTATGACCGGCACTAAGCTGCCAGCTGGCACCGGGGGATCCCCGTTCCAGTACCCGGTTCAATGGTGAGGCTTCAAACCTGCTCTCTGAAAAGGCCGTGTTTGTAATCGTGGCCACACCTGCCGGGGGGCTGTTGTAAAAACCTGCCTGACTGGTTATTGCAGAAGGCTTAAAGCTGCCATTGGCACCTGTAACAGTAGAGTAAGGCAGGTATTTGAACTGCTCCCGGCCAAAGGCATCATAGTCAACAGGCTGCACCACATCCTTAAAGCCGGGACTGCCCTGTACCGTCACCGTTTGCAAAGGCCTGCCCAATCCATCAAAATACTGTACGGTCTGGTTTACCTCGCAGGTACTCAGTGTGGCATTGATGTTCCCTTCATTTACCCCTTCTTTTTTAAATACCTTGGTACTGATGTAATTCTGATCTGCACTTGGGGTACTTACCAGGTCCACACATTGCTGGAAACTCGCCCCGGTAAAGATCCTTACATTCTTGCCCGCAGGGATGTAAAATCCATCCGTCAGCGTTATACTCCCGGTAGCTTTAATTTCAGTCTGGTTGCTGTAAGTGTTCAGCGTAAGGTGCTGGGCATTTGAACTGGTAAAACCTGCCACTAAGCAAACAGCGATATATTTCCATGCCCTTTGGGGCGTTAAATTCTGATATAATTTCATGATACGGAGCATTAAGGTTTATAATGATAATCGTAAGATTTGACAATGTTCCCATCCTGGTCTTTGATATACTTTAACCGCTGGAAACTATCGTATTCATAATAGGTGGTCATGCCTTTGGCATCGGTAGCGCTGGTCATACCCATAAGAGGTGAAAAGGTATAAGCGCTCATTTGAGCATTTTCTGGATAGAACCAAATTTCATCAATATGCCCTGCCAGGTTAATGGTGTATGAATTGCCTGTAACAACTATATTATTAACATTAATATTATTCCAGCTGGTTCCAGACTTCTGCCAATAGCTTAAATTATAAGTACCATTGCTTAAACCGCTTATCGTATACAGATAACCTCCAGTACGACTATATAACCCTGCTTTACTATCGGTACTATTACCTGTAAGGTCTTCAAAACCGTTATAATATACGTCTGTCTTTTTAGCATTTTTTACCTCTGCTACAGGGTAGGCACCATTATATCCCCAAATATATGAAGTCGTAAAATGCTCCTTATTAGTTGTTTCTATTGTATGTCCATGGGTATCGTACTTAATTGACTGCACTTGTATATACTCCGGATCAGCAGCAGTACCAGTAGCTAAAGAAGAAACGAAAGATGATTTAGGCGCATTTAAGTTTAAAACATTAATTTTAGCTGGCAGTGCACTTCCAGCAGCTTCATTACCATCTACGTCTTTGTAATTCGTAAAAGTTCCACCAATTGTTTTAGTTACACCGTCCTTTTCTTTCTCTACAACTTTCTCTATAACTGCATTATGCATATGAAGATCTCCCTTCATATAACCAATAGTTCCGGTATTTATAGAAACATAATCAGCTGGATAAGTATATTTGGTTATAATCTTACTACCGTCACTCTGGCTCTGTATAGTTTTAGTGAGTTGCTGATGTGTAAGGTTCTCATAGAAATATTCTGTAGTGGCCAACGAAAATTTCGATTCATCATTTGGATCATAAGTTATTACCGTATCTATTAATGGATGCCACCATTCAGAAACGCTATCATAGAATTTAATTGGCGGCACATAAGGTGTCCCATTTAAAATAGCCCCATCAATTGTTTCCCCACCCATCATCCTGAATCCTTTTACAGTTCGCTTTAAATCTGGCTCATCTATATATTCTTTTCGGATTTCCTTAACTTTCCGAAAGAGGCCACCTTGAACTGCTTTATAATCTGTTTGATTTAGCAAATACCCATTTCCAGGATTTGGCTGATTGGGGATGTTAGGAAAAAAAGAACTGCTTAATTCTTCAGCACCATTTCTATAGGTATAAACGGTTTTTCCATTTTCCCCATTTTCTCCATTCAATACTGTTACAACATTATATCCAATAGGATTCCCCTGTGCAGAATTTCCCATCGCTATATTAGATTGGGAAGACCTGCTAAGATAAGTGGCCTCAAAAACAACTCCGGAGCCAGAATCTCCACATCCTCTGGTTCCTTGCATACTATATAGATATTCATAATTTAGGGGTGTCATTAAACGTCCACTGGACTTTTCAATGTTGTTTTCTGTACGGGTATACTTGTATTTTTTAATAACATCGTTGGCATGGTCTATACCGTCGTAATCAATGGTTCTTAAAATACGTACACCTCCACCTTTCTTGGATAGTAATGGCTCGGCAAGTATTTGTTCATATGTTGCTGAAAATCCAATTACGGCATATGCATCTGCAAATACTTTTATTTCATAAGTTCCTGCTGGTAAACTAACAGATTGGGTAATAGCAGCTCCCCCACTATTACAATCAAAAACGGGTACAATCGTCTTAAGAAAATATGGCGTAGTCCCTGTATTTTTAATAGTTACGGAGCAAGTACCACCATATGGAGATAAAGGATTATTACAGTATTCCTCAGAATAAAAGGCATAACCTAGTAAATTAACAAGTGCTGTTTCACTCATATTAATATTGGCAGTTCCTACAATAACTGGATCCTCCAGTTCTTCCGGCGGAACGAGTTCCCCAACAGCTAATAGTACATGACTAATTGTATCCCTCCTGTTTTCAGGTGGGAAGTTTGAATAATCATTACTTTCGTAAACAAAACTCGTTGTACCACCTGTAGGATATTTAATATCCTTCAACATGCCCAAGGTAATTTGCTCCTCATTAATTTTTCTGTCAGCACCGGTATAATATTTATTTGCAGCAACATCAAGATAAGGAGGCAATAACGTGCTTACATATCCGTAAGTACTAATGGGATCCTGGATTTTAACGTTATTTGCATTATTAAAAAAGCCCCAGTGATCTCTGGATTTAGAATACTTGTCGGGTATATCTCCATAAACATATGAAGTAGTTTGGTAAGAAAACTCATAAGGAGAAGAGAGAACTGAACCGTTTTTTTCTCTTAAACTTAATAACTTTAACCGCTTACCACTATAAGTGGTAGAATAGCTATATGTAGGCACCCCCGGCGCTAAAGTATAGCTTAAATGTGCATCCGAATTCAAAAAATAATCATATCCAAATTCAAATTCCTTAATTACTTGTAGTCCTCCATCAAGCCCTACTGCCGATATAACTATATTATCCAGTTTCTTAGGCATTGAACTGCCGGGCATAGGTTGAAGGTCATTTCTATCAGAAGTATTAAATTTAATATTTCCATTCTTAAAATTGATCTCGCTCAGATAGACATCAAAAACTATACTTAAAGAGCTCATATAGGAATGTCTGGGAGGGATTGGGTCAGGCGGGCAGCCGGGAGTACCATTTGATGTGACCCCTAGTACATAGATTCGTTCTTCACTTTTACTGATCGCTTTTCTGCTTCCCTTTAAAGATGGAGCCGTATACACAAAATCAATGGCATCGCCATTCGGTGAAATAATCTTATCCAGATACCACGATGAAGTAATGATTTTAGGATTGTAATCTCCTGGTATTGCATCTGGGGACGGTTCGTAATAGTTAAACGACCCATTAAATGTCTGTGTCTTTTCTTCTGTGCCAAATATATATTTTGTACCATCAGCGGTTATAAAAGTCCATACATATTTATCTCCCGTTAGTGCTACACTGATCTTTATTTTCTCCTGTGATTCTACATTAAAAGTGTATGGAGCATTTATATTCGCCTTCTGGTTTATAAAGAATTTACCAGAATGACCTGAAAAATTAAAGTAAAATACATCAGGTTCTGCATCTTTAGCACCACCATGCACATCTCGGAAATAATAAAGATCGCTCCAAATATTACTGCCTGGCAAATAATCATTCGACTCATTTGCTGTAACCGGTAAAATGTAATCAGGATATGAGGTATAACCGGAACTTATTGCAAGATCATCCAGTCCTCTAACAGACCTTGTGATAACCCCGCCAGAAATTAGGCTCCAGCCCAAACCACACCAGGAAGCTTCTTCCTCTACCCGTATCCCGGAAGCATGATAACTTAAACTCAATGGAAGGTTCAAACTCCCACTTGTTACATTATATAATGGAATACTAATATTGGGTATGCCGGTATAGGTAGATACTGGCATATCCCCGTACTTACCAAGTGCCGCGGCTGTTGGTGAGGGAGCTATTATATTTGTTTGCGATGTTTGTGTATATCCTATAAAAGGCATAAAAAAACAAAACATTACAGCGATAGTTTTAATCCATTTTTTTTCGAAGTGCTTCATATACATAAATACTTTCATGTTAATAATCATCCTGCTGATACTTAACAGAACTCCCCAAACCTAAAAAACCAGAGTGCAGCGCCCCTGCACTCTACTTTTTTTTGAAAAAAAATTTTCTGCTAAACATTTCTGCTAAAAAACACGCACCAAGCCCATAGAAACACACATTTCGAAAACATCTCCACTAAGTCCGATTGGCTTTTCCAAAATTACCTGGGCAATATGCTATACCGTTCCCCTCCTAAAAACACAAAAAAGAACCTCAAGCCAGCAAATGCTCGCCAATATAAACCGTCGTGCTCACCGCATTTCCTTCCACATTTACATAGTGCATACATGCAGGCTATCCCCGGTAAAGTTTGCCGGCAGCTGTAAATCCACCTGCTTATCCCCTCTTTGTGCCACATCCTTAAAGGTTACAAACTTCTGCTTTGCCGGATTGTAAATAACCACATTAACCTTATCGTCATCCCTGTTAAAAGCCGAGGGCAAGGCATTGTCCCATTCAATGCGCAGTATCCCATCAATTAACACCAATACCTGATTAATTAAAGAGATCAATAACTCTCCGCGGCTAAACACGGCCTTTGCAAAGTTGATGGCATAATCGGCGGCCGAATTACCTGTAACCGCCTCTTTTAAATGAAAGGACACACAGCCGTTCATTGGTGTTTTACTGCCGGTAAAAACCTGATAGCCAATCCATATCAGCGCTTTTAAAGGTGCCAGCCAGCTACTTACCATAGCCAGCAGAACACGCTGATTCAGTTGTTTTACTGTTGGCTGTTTTTGCGTAAACTCTGGTAAACTGCGCATGTAATCAATACCGCGGTAATTTACTCCTACCGCATTACCTATTTTGCCACTAAATGGCCCGTTTATTCCATTTTTATACCTAGCCATTTCTTAAAATTTAGTCGTTTTCAAAAATCCTGTCACAATCTTCCTGCAAGTCTTCAATAAGGCCCAATAGCAGCTGCGCATTCTTATTTTCCGGAACCAGGTTTCCCATCATCAACTGATCAAGCGCAGCATTAAATTCATCATACGCTTTTTTGGTCACTACATTTGTGGTGCCCTGGTTAAACATCTCCGAACAGAGGTACAACTGGTAAAACATATCCATATACAGCTCGTACCCCCAAAGCACCAGGGTATTGTAATCGCTACAATCTTCGGGCATTATCTCACCAAACTCATGTATGTTATTGGCGTACTGAATGGCCAGCTTATCTACCAAAGCTTTTTCCGGGTCTATGTTATTGATCATCGCCAGTACATTCCGGCAATTCACAATCCGGTGTATAGAATCCAACAATACCCTGTTAGACTCGTCTTCCAAAGCATCCAGCAGTTCCAGTTCTATATCTATGCCACCACGTTTGTCGTTTTCCATTTCGCAAAACGAATCGGGATGAACAAGGCCTTTCAAATCGGACAGTTCCTTTTCAAATGCAAGCCTGAAACAATACCCGATAATCTGCATCATCATAAAGTTCATCAGGTGCCAGGCGGTATGGTTAATTGTTGTTTGTAAATGGTTCATAACAGCATCATCAACTTTTAATGTTAGCAATCAAGGGTGGTGCCGCGCACCACCCCTTTAAATTAAAGCACTATAAACTCCCCTACATACACACTATCACTCACTTGCTTACCATCAGCACTTACAAAAAACAGATACACCTGCACCTCATCACCACTATACCCTGGTACCGGAAGCACATAAGCTTGGGCCGATCTTGGTACAGCATTAACCTTTTTGGTATAATTCCCTTTTGTGGGGTTAATCGCCAGTACAGTAAGCATATCCGTATCGTTGGTACTCTCCGGGTCCGAATCGTCAACCCAGCTAAAGTTCAGCTGGTTGGCAACTGTAACGTTCACCTCAGGATCATCGGCTACAGGCAAATTGCCTTCACTGATCATTACCTTGGTATAATCAATGGCATAGTTCAGGGTACTGCTACCCGTAACCGCATTCTTCAGGTGATAAGAAGTTGCCTTGTTCATAGGCGTAATGCCCTTGTTAAACAGCTTATAACCTATGTTCAGCAGTGGTTTAAGTGGCTTCAAAAAGCCGGTTACAAAGGCCATTTTGGCCTGCACATTTAACTGTGCTGTGCTGGGCACATAGTCCCCAAAATCTGGTAAACTTTTCAGGTAAAAAATTCCGTTCCAGCTAGATCCTACGGTCGTGCCAACCTTTCCTCTGAAGGGGCCGAGGATGCCCTTTTTGTACTTGCCCATGTCTTTAAATTTTATGGGTTCATTGACGTTTGCAACCTTTTTTAGCTGTGGTTAGCAACGATAGCATCAGCCTGGCATCATGCCAGTTTTTTTAAAAGAAGTGCGGCAGTTTCGCTAGCATCCTATCTACTGCAGCGCGGAACTCCTTTGCCGTGCCCTGCCAGCTAAACTTCAGCTGCGCTTTAAACCAAAGCTCCAGTTTTACCACCTCCTGTACAAAACAACAGATTAACCTGCGTTCCAGCCCATCGGCACTCCGTAAAGTATAAGCATAGTTTTGTGCGGCTCCGGTATCCATTGCTGCACTTAATAGTTTCATTTCGCCTGCAAAGTGCAGTACTTCTATTAAGTTAAAGAGCTTACAGGGCTTACCCGTGCTTTTAAAAACCAGGCAAGCCTGCCGGTCTTTCATCTTGTAAATGTTAAGCAACAATTCATTATTGCCCATTATGTTTAAACGTTAATTTCAATTGAAGGCCCGATCATTCCGGCACCTTCGCTTTTGCAGATTACAAAAGCAACTCACAACATCGGTTCCTGTCTGTTATCCCAGAAAAAAAGAACTTCTATTCTGTCCGATTTAATTTCATAAAATACAGATGATACTTTCTTGATTAACCCTTTTCTAATATTAGGATTTAGTTCCGTTTCCTTATACATATAGGGCGATTGTTGTATAAGCGTCAAAATCTTAATTGTGTTTCGTTCAAAATCTTCAACTGCTTTTTTTCCCAAACGCTCCCGTATTTGATTCCGAATTGTCTCAAAAGTTTCTAAAGCAGTTTTTGAGACTGAAATTGGGTGACTCACTATTTCGCAGCTAGCTTTTGTTTAAACTCTTCGAGTGAAATGCTGCGACCTGCCTGCATATCTGCCTGCCCTCTTTTAATCCCCTCAACTACATGTTTTGGCAGTTCTTCTTTGTCTGAATTATCAGCCGCATTGTTTGCCACTGCAGTTTCTATAAGCTTATTTAATGCAGTTAAATAGTCTTTATCAGAAATAGCCATGAGCTTATCAATTATAGCATTCCTTAAATGATCTATAGACGATGGCATAATCAATTGGTATTTCATCAAATTTCGTTATTTAAGTTTAAAAATCCTATTATCTGCACCCTGCTAAAGCAAAGCTAAACAAAAGAGATTGATTAATCAAAAAGAAATTTAATTAATTTATTATCACAAAATACTGATGCAATATTCAAAATTTTGCACCAAATCATAAATCAAAGAACTATCCCACAGCCCCTTCCGGGAAATCGACCATAATAGTTACTCCGGCAATTCCAGCGCATACCTGGTCAGGTATTGCCCTGCCACTGCATACAAACTGTTTCCCAATACCTTAAAACTGCTTATGGGTACATCCTTATATTTGGGCAGGTAAAACGAATAACAGTATACCTGTTTCTCCAGATCATACACATCTATTGCCGCACTTTTCCTGAACAGCATCAAATCCTCATCCTTACCCATCAGTTTCGATTGCACAAACAAATATTTACCCTGGTTTGAACAGTTTGCATTTACCATTAAAGTAGGCGAAGCAAAAGTGAAAGACTTTTCAGCACGCAGCTGGTCTACCTTAAAGCGGGCCGAATCAATCGGATCTATCGTCTTTATTTTCTTTACCAGGTTCAGGTTGGTATCTATCAGCAAGATCTCGTTGCGGTAATGGTACACATAGGTCAGCATGTGCAGCTGCCGGTTATACCTCAGCATGCCATCCGTGCAAAACAAACCATCTACCTGCTTTTCAAATATCCCGGTATTGCTCATGCTTTCTCCGTTCCCTGTTACCTTACGCAAACTATTGGCCCGGGTATCGGTGTCTATAAAACGGAAAAACATCGTTTGTGTACCCAAAGGTTGCAGCTGTGCAAAGTATGGCGCCTTTATCCCATACACCGCTGCCTTCCAAACACCCGTCATGCCTTTCAGGATGCTGCGTTCCAATCCATTGTACAGGTAAAAAGAACTGGAATCTACATAAGCCTTATAACTGCCCTTTAACTTTACCTCCTGCCTGTTCAGCTCAAGGTTAATACTTACTGTATCCCTTAACAAAGGCCCAACCTTCAGCAAATGACCTATGGCCGTTCCGCTGGCCAGGTAAACCGAACTTCCAGCCTCACCGGCCAGGTAATACGAATTGTATTTTATATCGATGGCCTTATGGCCTTTAACCACCCCAAGCAGGTTCCTATGGCCTTTAACCACCCCAAGCAGGTTCCTTTTAAAGTTATAGGTAGCAGCACGCTGTTTAACCGCATAGCGGATGGTTAAATACAGAATAGGTAAAGATGAAAGTACAGCAACAATGATCAGTAAGTAGTAGAATTTTCTCATATAGGCAAATGGATTATGGGATATAAAGCAAGGTTTGGAATAAACAGCCCGCTAATGCAGCGGGCCGTTTAAGGATGTCAACTAAATTGGGATATCTAGTTTTGTCTGTACAGTGGAATGGTACAAAGGCCAGTCTCTGTATCCTGCAGGTAAGCATCACCACCGGCCAGCAACTGGCAGGCATTGCCCGTGTAGTTTACATCACAGGTGCCAATTACATTGCCCGGGGTAGTACATTCACCCTGGTCATTGTAAGGCGATCCCAGTAAAACACTTGTTGTTGGTTTTGCAGTCGCAAATACAGTGCTTGCGACACATACGGCCGCAATAACGAATGTGAAAAATTGTTTTTTCATTTTGTTATAAATTATAAGATTAATGCCTACTCTGTTTTAATCAGGTTTTTCGGCTTCCACCTGTTCAACGCGCATTGAATATTTTTAAACCGCTTCGTCATCATGCCTAAAGCGGTCGTCTTTAACGCACCCCGTCATCCCTAGGGAAGCGCAGCGACGAGGGATCTCTTGAACTATGCCTAAACAAGAGATCTCTCCCTGCGGTTCGAGATGACGGGTTAGCGTACCAGCATCACGAAACCGGTGGTAAAACCCCAACCACAACCCTAATACCCCCAACCCCACAAATCCTGCATTAAACCACAAATGCTCCGACCATTGCATCTGCTCCAAAACACCACCACAATGGCAAACCGGCCTGTCACTGAACTTCAAAATCACTATGATGTACAAGCTAAACATGATCATCAAGCCATAGCTGGCCCAAAGGGCCGGTAGCAAAGTCTTTCTAAAAGCCAAACCAACAGCAATCAAAATTTCAACCGCAGGCACAAGCAGTGCAACCAGCAAAGTAAAATCTGATAATATTGGCGACTGCCCCAGCTGCACCTTAAACTTCTGAAAGTCCCAAACTTTGCTAAACGCTGCATATAAAAACAGCAGGATAAACAAGTATCTGATCGCATCAATCGCCAGCAGAAACCAAAATCTTTTATTCAATCTTTTTATCATTCTTTGTTTAATAAATTGCCTTAAGCTTAAAACAAAAATAGCTCCCGCCCGATGTGAGCAGAAGCTATTTTTAGAGAATCGAAATCTTAATATTGGAGCGTCATCTTACTGCAATCAGCAACTAAACCGGTACATTGAAGAAACCACAATACAATGTCCGTAGAAGAAATATTGTTCCAGCCATATTACTCCTTATGGAAAACCGGCGTAGTTTGCGGCGAAATTTGCAGTCCATCCGGCAATGTTGTAAATATGGTTTTCAGCCTTTTTTTGCCAATGTTACCAGCAGACACAAATTTCCAGGTTTTACCTTTATCATGGCTAATGCCCAACACCGAAGAAGTACTACTCAAATAACCACCTTCCGTGTTCATTAATATTTCATGAGGAATAAGACAATACAAATCCTTTCCACTGGTATAAAACCGACCTATTTTCCCGATTGAAGCACCCCGAAAAGTCACTCCACCAGTTTTCATTTCCGCAATTGAAGCTTTTGTCCGTGCAATCATTTTATCCTTCCCACCCATAGCGGCTAAAATCTTTGGATGAGTGTAGTCTGCCAATGTCTCCAGATCATTTTTTATCATTGCATTAGACATTATGATGGCTGATTTTCTTACCACCATTGTATCTTGAGCATCAACAGTACAAATGACTATAAAGTAGAAAGCGAAAAATAGTATATATCTCATGGAACCATAATTAAGTTACCCAAAATACGAGGTTCAATTTAATTTTTTATGCTCCAGCTGTTGTTCTGGCCATCCTACTTATCCATAAAACAAATAACTTTGGATATGATTAACCTCAGATCTATTTTACCAGAAGACAGCCGGGCGCGGCTGCTGGTCTCAGTGGCAATTACCGTTGTCATGGCTGGCTTATTCAGTATCATTACAATTTATTACTTCAAAACTTATGGTATAGCACTATTTATTCTATTGCCAATACTTATTGGCTTTTGCGCAACAACACTATACCACCACAAAAGAAATGTTCCCCGAAGCCATAGCGCTGCCTTTTTATCATTCTTTGTGCTATGCTTACTGCTTCTGTTATTCGCAATAGAGGGCTTAATCTGTATTGCCATGGCGCTTCCAATTGCACTGTTACTTACCTGGATGGGAAGCGGACTTGCTAATCTTTTCTATAAGCGGGAAAATGGTTCCCAGGTGCTGCTGCTTATTTTAATCTGCTCCATACCTACAACAGCTTTTGTAGAGAAGGAAGTTTTACCAGAGTTAAACGCTGTTAGCACAGCGATAGAGATCAAAGCAAGTCCGGAAGTAGTTTGGCATAACGTCATTGAATTTCCAGAGCTTGCTAAACCAACAGAATTCATATTTCAAACAGGAATAGCATACCCAATAAACGCGGTAATCAAAGGTAAAGGGGTTGGCGCAATCAGGCACTGCAACTTTACTACTGGAAGTTTTATAGAACCAATCACTGTATGGAACCAGCCCCGGTTATTGCAGTTTAAGGTATTGGCCCAACCAGCACCAATGAAAGAAATTAGCTTTTGGGATGTAGATGCACCTCACCTGCATGATTATTTTGTTTCTAAAAAAGGTCAGTTCAAGCTAACCAGGCTAGCTAATGGGCATACCAGACTTGAGGGTACTACCTGGTATTATCACAACATCAAACCCGCGTTCTATTGGCGTTTATGGAGCAATTATATCGTTCATAAAATTCATGAAAGAGTTTTATCACATATAAAAGCCAACAGCGAAAATCCTTAGTCTATCATTGCATTAATGATTGGGTTTGGCTTTATGTAGGTGTATGCTTCTATCGCTTTATAACACTCCACTAAAATCAGCCTTTTCCATAAACTCTTTGGCTCTTTTCGTAAGCTCAGGGAATAAGTCCCTGCCTCTTAGTTTAGCAGCAACTAAAGACAATAAAACCTTTTCCGGCACTTCAACCGTTTTTTCTTTGTTTTTTTTCTTTGGTTTCATAATTCAAATTTACTTATTATTTTCTTAGAACAAGAACAGCATCATATTTTTCACCGGGCACATACTCTTGGGTAACAATCTTATTATCAGCATCATTTAAACCACCATAAAATACAAACTCTTTTCCGAGTGTATCGAAATTCTTATTTACATATCCGGAGTAAATATTAATTCGTCGATGAGATTTTTTGCAATTATCACCACATCTTCTAACACAGGTCATTCTGCACTTATATATTGCATTGGATTCGGTCATATTTCTTAAAAAATAGCTCCCGCCCTTACACAGACAGAAGCTATTTCTACCAACCTACTCGTTTTTCGAATTGGTAAGTGTAGCCACACCTATCCCTATAAAGCTGCAAATCTCATCATTCGACAGCTTTCCCCTTAAACCCGGAAACCGTTGTTCAAACATCGCAAACCGGTTGCTTTTAGCTGGAGTAAGTAAAATATTCATTTGCTGCCAGTTGCGCCTTTTCTGCTGACTGGTTATTTTATGTGTCAGGTCGTGCGCAGCAGGGTGCTGCTCATAAATCCCCTCCATACACATATTGGTAATGCTAACCAGCTCGCAATCGGTTATCAGTTCTATGAAATAATCACCACTGGGCAGGTTTTCCCTAAACTCTTCATACATCACAATAACGCTGTCGGGCTCCCAAATGTAAAAGATCTTCTCGGCACCACTTTGCGCATCAATGCTGTACAGTTTGACCAGGCCACTTTTCAGGTAATGCGCTTCAAACACCGGCATATCCTGGTACTGCAAAATATAGCCCTTACGCCTGTAACGGGGTGTTAAAGCCCCCGGCATCAGCAAAGCTTCGGCCAGTTCCTTTAGTGGTTTTCCGTACAGCCTTTCCAGGTAATCAATTACACATTGTTTCCACAGTATGATCATTTGATCGGTTAATTTAGATAGTTTTTTCATGGTTAGTTTTTTATATTATTTATACTTGGTTTATTGATTTCGTGCGTTCTCATATAAATAATCCTGAAACTGAATTTGCTTTAAGTAGAGTTTTCCATAATTGTTTGTTTAAGGTTAATACTACCGGATTGCCTGTCGCCCCCAATCCGGAATAGGGTAATGCTATAAATTCCCTGGTTGTTTTATCAAAATTTTGCTCAACTACCATTTAAAAAAACGCCTTTTATCCAAAGCCTTCAGCCACTCTTCACAATCCCCTTTCATATAGCCGCACCTGGGCTTCCATGCTTTAAGGTAAGCCTGTATCATTTCGTATAGCTCCTGTTTCAAATCCAGTGCTATTTCACACTTTACCAGCTCTGTCATAAAATCCGACGCATCTTCCAGGATGGTATCGTAAACCCAGTCCGTAATCTCTGTATATTCCAGTTCCGGTTCAATTGTTGTCAGCACCACAAAGGCCAGTTCAACAGCCTTTACCAAATCGCCGGCCTGCCGGTAATCCCTTGCACGCCGCATCAGTACAAGGGTTACCTGCTCTATTCTTTCTTTTTCAATTTCATTCAGTTTGCTGCCACGCTTTTGGTAAAGGATCAGCCCTTGCAGCATCTTAACCGTTTCCCCGAAACTAAAGGATAAAAAACGAAATATCATTTTGTGCAGCAAAACCCGGTCGTCAAGGGCATATTCATGCAAGGTGGTCAGGTAACCCTTTTCCGGCAACGCTGAAAGCACCTTTTCCAAAGCAGGGATGTGCTGCTCAATACCGGCAGGAAATGGTTCATTAAACAACAGCTCTTCCTTCATTCAGTCTCGGTATCAGGTCTATGATATCATCATCAAACATTTTCCAGAGCAGCGCATTGGCCTCTTGTCTGGTTATGCCTAATCCTGCCATCAGGCTCTCGGTATCCAATACCGGTTCCTGGTTAAAGGGTATCATTTTAGTTTCTTTCATAATTTATTTTTTTTAAGAAGCCGGAACGGAGCGCTCTTTACCGCTCCGGACATTCTTCACCGTTTAACCAATATTCGAGCATTAACCAACGGGATCTTTTATTTAAGTGGAATATTAAATTCCACTTCATCGGTTATACATTGATGCTTATCGCAGGTCATGAAGTTGATCTTACCTTTTACTAGATCCGGCTTTACCACCTTCAACTTCATCACCTGTACAAAATCTACCTTTTCAGCAAAGTAGTGCACATCTACCCCAAACACTTCTTCATGCTTTACCCGCTTGAAACCTACTTCTTTAGCCTTGCCACCTAGCAATACATTGTCATTAGGGCTAAAGGTGATGGAAGTTGGCAATGGCCCACCTTTCGGTGTAAACTGGCTGTAAATATTCCAGCCATCTTCAACCTCAGCAGTAAAATGCAGCTCATAGAAGCCCGGCTTTATTTTCTTGGCTGAAAAGTTCCAGCGGGCTTTCCTGCCCTGTGCATCTGCTGCCATTACCATAAAAAAGCAGCATAGTAAAATCAGTGCCTTTTTCATAAGCTGTTCCCTTTTAATAGTTCATCAACCTTTTTGCTCAACTGATCGCCACGTAGGTTCCTGGCAAGAATCTTTCCTTTCCCATCTACCAGAAAATTCTGGGGGATATAATTAAAAGGCATTCCCGCAAAATAAAGCTTGGCAATAGGCGATGCCCAGCCCTTTAAATCTGAAACCTGCCGCCATACCAGCCCATCTTTCGAAATGGCCGCTTTCCATTCTGCTGACTTTTCATCCAGTGATATCCCTATGATGTCAAAACCTTTAGATTTGTTTTCCTGAAAGGTCTTGACGAGGTTAGGGTTTTCCTGCCGGCAAGGCACACACCAGCTGGCCCAGAAGTCAATTAAAGTAAGCTTGTTATCAGCTATTTCTTTTTGTAAAGAGAGATCAGCATTGTTGGCAGTTTTGGCAATGAACTCAGGAACAGTATCACCTATCTCCAGTAAGCCAGAAGCCTTTTTCCATTTGGCAATGTTTTCAGCAAGGAAAACCCCGTATTTGCTGGCTTTAATTGATGGGGTCAACCTATCGTAAGCAGCTCTCTTCCTTGTCCAATCCCATTTAGCATTATTAATCACTACTGGGCTGTAGTAAGAATCGAGGTGGCTGCTTACAAAGTCCAACTGTTTTTTCTCATACGACGTGATGTTACTCATTATCTTATTCTGCAAAGCAGACTGGGCGGTTGTATCTTTTGAATCCTGAAGAGCTGTACAGACCTTAAACAATGCCTGCCCAGCACTTTCCAAAGAATCTGTCAATAAATGATAATCCTGGTAATCCTTGTGGTCCACTGCGCCAGTTACCTGTACTTTTGGCCACAAGGACGCCTCACCCGTTACATCGACTTTTCCTGCTCCTATAAACAAAGGCAAAGTCTCCTTTAAATTACCTACTTTAAGAAAATAAAATCCCGGTTCAATCTGTACAGATGCATGGATTACTGTAGTACCATTTATCATTTTTTGTTTTGCGATGGAATCCGCTATGTTTCCATTATATTTGTACAATACAGCATAATTTAACGAACTTAAGCCCTTTAGCTTAAGATTTATATTCAGTCCGTTTTGTTGTCCGTAAGAGAAAAAAGAACACAAAAGGCTGCCAAGGAAAAAAAATGCGAAGACTACGTTACGATTGATCATAGAAGCGTTATTGATAATTTTTAAGTTTCATATAACTAAAGCTTTGTATTCCATAAGCATAGTAATCAAGCAAAGCTAAATAAACAGCTTGAGTCATAGTTATCAATGGTCTTCCAGGAATCATCGGATCTGGTTCGGCATAAATAGCACATAGAGTTTGATACCCATTACACAATATGTTCACATTTTCACCGCCTGCTAAGGGACGATAATTGATTGGATTTAGAGCATCAGTAAGGCCATACGCAATTCCATTGTAAATGTACCATCTACCTATTGACGTTACTTCCTGCTTTTTAGACTCAACAGTAGTTTTGGTTTGTAAAGGCTTAAAAGCAAACACACCTACCAAAATTAAGAGAATGGGAATGGCTGTTAAACTGAATTTTAGAATTTTCATAATCTTTAGTTTTTATTTATTGGTGAATAATTAGTTAATTTCTGATATCACAAAGGTTTTTAATGTGCGCTTTTCTTCAACTATATCATAACCCTGGCTCCGTAATACTTTACGTAATTCCAGGATATTTGTTAAATCAAGTGCCTGTGGGTAACTTATTTCTGAAATGGATTTTTGATCTATTTCATTCAGTATAGGCAAAGCATTTTTCCCCGTCTGCCATAATGAATTTTGCTTACTCTTAAGTTCCTCGTAAAATTGTGAGATGGGAGTTTTCGACAATCTGCCTGGATTAGGCATTCCAGCACTTTTTTTTACTTTTTTAAGTATCAAACAACTTACTCGCTTAGTTTCCAATCTACCATTCAAGCCAAAATACTTATTGGCATCCTGCCTAATGTAATCAGCTACATCCTTATCAGCCACTTTGTGGTTTAACTTCAATTCATAGCAATAACTATGATCTCTCAACCATTCGTTTGTATAACCTTTTTTGAAATAACGGACAGAGTCTTTAGTTTCTATTACAACATTCGTAGGGAACAAGTTATTAGCACGTATGTATTTCCAATAAAAACTTATTATTGGACAGTTTTTATAACTCACAAGAACTTGCGAATCTGATTTAACGATATCGCTATTAGTGTCTACTCGCTTTAAGTAGTTTGTAAAAAAAGAATAGTTCTGATCCTTCAATCCTGAAAATTCTGCTCTGGATAAATACTCACTTACCGTTTTATTCAATGAGTTTTCCTTTATTTCACTTTCCCATTGTGGATATAAACCATTTATTACTTTATGGATTTCTTTTTTGTTTACATATTCGGGTCCTGTTACAGCACGAACAATTCGATTGCTATCAATCCATACCTGATATCCTACTCTTACAGGAAAAAAACTACCAAAAGCCGAGTCCAAAACAGAAGGTAAATTTGTACTTGACGTATACTTATTTGTTTTCCAAAATGAATCTATTCTTTCAATAATATCAACAGTAAAGGTCTTCCCAAATGCATAGACGGGTAGAATAACTACTTTATCGCTAAACTCTTTCTGCAATGAATCCATTTTTGGCATTCCTTCTATGCAGGGGCCACATGCCGTTGACCAAAAATCTAGGATAACAAGCTTGCCTTTAAAATCAGACAATTTAGCCGTCCCAGATATATGATATAAGATTTTATTGATTTCCAGATCTGGCAGTTGTTGCCCTACCCTCAAGGCTAAATTTTGTGCAAAGCACGGCATGCTTACAACCATTATGGCAGCAAGAAATTTTAATTGTATTTTCATAGTTTGTTATTTTACATTATGGGTTTTGTGGAATTCCCGATTCCTGAATTACTTTGAGTGGAATTTTCAATACATAGCGTGGGCTATTAGGTCGCAAGGTATATTCTTGGCCATTCACTATACGTTTAGGTGTTACAGAAAACAAAGGATCATTTTGCAATCGCCGCAAATCCCCCCATCTTACTGTCCTGAAGACCAATTCCTTCCTTCTTTCAGTTAGAATATGAATTAAAGCCTCGTTCGCATTCTGGGCTGTAAGGGGTATAAACGTCCCTGTTTTCCATCTTGTGATCAAAAGATTATTTAAAGTTTGCATAGCGCTGTTTACATTTCCAGCCCTTGCCTGACATTCCGCTTTAATTAGATACATTTCATCAGTAGCAATACCTGCAAATATAAACGGGCGAACACCAAAGCCTGTTCCATCATAATCACCTTTAAATGCATAACCATTTGCAAAAGGTCGATAGAAACAGCTTTTTCTCAAGTCATTTTCATGATATGATTTCACCAACGTACTATCGACTAACGCAACTGCAGGCATCAAAGACCCTGAGGTCATTGGAAAAATCACCTCCTTATTAAACCTACCAATCGGCGCATTACTGATTACATTCAATTCATTAAAGTTCATTAGTTCTGCTTTAGCAGCCAAAGCCTTGTCTGCGTAATTTCCTGCATTTGCATACTCCTTCATACTTAAATAGACCCTAGATAGTAACCCACTGGCAGCTGCTTTGGTTGGTCGATTTGGACTGCTCTGGCTTTCTGGAAGTAAATCCATACTTTCTTTAAGATTTGAAATGATTTTTTCATAAGTTTCTTCATTTGTAGACCTCACAGAACGTATATTGAAGTTAGAAGTATTTCGAATTACAATCCCAAGATCATTTTTCGCTGTATTGGGATCATATTGTCGCGTAAACAATTGTGTCAATCCATAAAAATAAAAGGCTCTAAAAAATAAAGCGCTGCCTTTTACATAATTCACCAATTCAGCTTCATTCTTTTTAAAAGAAACCTTATCGATGTTGTCTAGCACGTTGTTAAATGTTAGTATATGTCGATAAGAGAACAACCAAGAAGCGTCCTGATCAAATTCACTTCCTCCCCAGATATAAGCATCTCTATAATTATCAGGTAAATTATTCCAGGATTCGGTATAATAATCATCAGCCATTAATTCTCCAGCAATAGGATATTGAGAATTAAGCGTTGAATAATTTTCCATCAGCATTTGGAGGTCTACAACAGTACTAGGTACCGTTAGTGAGGAATCAGGTTTTACATCCAGGTATTTTTTACAGGAAAAACAGAGTATGCATAAAACAATAAGCATAAATCTCATTTTTTTCATTTTTTTCATCGCTTATTTATTAAAAAATTATATTAGCAGCAAGAGAAACGATTTTACCAGCAATATTTCCTCCCGGATTTTCCGGGTCGAGATCTGTTTTCGTAGCTTTCCATAAAATTAAATTCAGGTTAGAAACATTTGCGGTTAAGCCAAGACTTTTAAATGGGAGCATCTTAAATGCAGACTTATTAATGATATAGGATAAAGAAAAGTCGTCAATTCTGATATGATCACCTTTTTCAACACGTGCTTCTGAACTGTTAAAAAATATATCTCTACTTATTGGAGTAGGATATGAGAATGAAGGGACATTTGTATGCTTTTCGTCTCCTTGCGCTTGCCACCTTTTATTATATTCATCGCTTAAACTGGTTATACCAATTTGTTGTTGTTGATTAGCCGAATATTGAGGGCTTTTGAAATAGTAATTAAATTTATAAATCAAATTGGCCGAAAATGTAAAGCTTTTATAAGAAATACTATTCACTAAATTTCCAAATGATGTAGGAACTCCTGAACCATGTTTAACTATCCCATCAAATGGAGTAGAATTTGTTATTTTATCCCAATCTTTACTGACTTGACCATCTAATACACCTTGCGGATCGCCGTTTTTTGGATCCAGGCCCATCCACTTATAACTAGTCAGTAAATATGGAGTATACCCCTTTATGGGATCAAGCGTCCCGTTTAGTATCTTACTTGTTAAATCCTGCTCATACAAATACTCATTTACGAGAAATTTAGCTGTGCTAAAGTTTCCGGCTAGATACCAGTTAAAAGCTGTAGATCTAATTAGGTTAGCGTTAACCTTTAGATCTATGCCACTCCCTTTTATACTTGCAGAATTTGAGGTGATTGATAGTATACCTGTTGTCGGATCGAGAGGTCGAAAAGCTAAAACATCTGTTGATTTTTTTTTATAGTATTCAATACTTCCTGAAACGATATCATTTTTAAAGCCAAAGTCTATCCCGATATTTAATTGGGCTACTTTTTCCCATCTTAGATCAGGATTGCCATTCCCACTAATTCTAGCTGAGGGCAAATTAATACTCGGATTAAGAGATGATGGCAAATAGTTAATTGTTGTCAACGCAGAACCATTAAAGCGTG
This sequence comes from Pedobacter heparinus DSM 2366, assembly GCF_000023825.1. Classification (NCBI taxonomy): domain Bacteria; kingdom Pseudomonadati; phylum Bacteroidota; class Sphingobacteriia; order Sphingobacteriales; family Sphingobacteriaceae; genus Pedobacter; species Pedobacter heparinus. The sequence continues at coordinate 1,264,482 of NC_013061.1, read as the reverse complement.
TATTTCCACCATTACCAAAGCTCATCCTTGTACTAAGCGAAGGTAGGATAGCCGATGAATACCATTGTTCTTGGCTAATCTTCCATAATAAACCTGTACTCCAGAATGGCCTTCCTCTTTGATTGGTATTCACACCAAGCAAATTAGCCGCATCCTTTCTAATGCTTCCTGAAATAGTATATTTATTATTGTACGTATAGGAACTATTTGCATATAATGCAACAAACCGATTATTTTGAGAATTAATTTTGTTACCGCCAATGTCTGGAATTTGAAATAAAAAGCCATAATAGGTAGGGTATGGATTGATGAAGTCTACATTGGAAGTTACCGACAATTCCTTGTTATAACCATAACTACGATTTGCATAGAAGCTCGTTTTCTTTTCACTAAGCTCTGCTCCCCCAGTAAAATTCAGTTCATGTCTATTGCACCAGCTTTGATTAAAATTAAGGTTAGAGCGCAAGTTTTGAGTTGAAAGCTCACTATTCGTTAGGTCAAGAATTCCAGACATTGGTACGGGGTACTTTTTATCACTCGACACATTTGCTTGAAGATTGGAGAACATATTTATCAAGTCCCTAGTAAAGTATGAATCAATGGAATTGTATGTACGATTCGATACTGTACCCTTTGAGTATTGATAATCTGCACTAAGCTTCAGTGTTTTTAAAATGTTGAACTTCAGATTGACACGACCTATAAAAGTGTGGCTTCTAAGAGTGTTATCATTATTTCTCAATTCGTCAAGTGGTCTATAACTCCAATCCAACAACTTTCCTCGTCCAGCAGTATCTAAAAAAGATTGCTTAAAATAATATGGTATCGATAGTGAATTGCCCTCAGCATCCGAAAGGTTATAATAATTTGGAACATTTAATGTGCCTTTACCATATTCAACCGTGTTGTTGTTTGAAATTTGACCACTAATAAAATTAACACTAGTTTGCATTTCAAGATTCTTGGCCAACTGAATTGTATTATTTGAACTTAATGTAAATCGAGTATTGTCATCACGCTTAAGGGAGGTTAAGTCTTTATTGTATCCCGCAGATATGAAATATTTGATGGCATTGGAGCCTCCCGAAATATTTAAAGCATGACCCTGATTCACACTATTTCTATAACTGTATTTTAATAAATCATTCCTTATATCTGTATTTCTCAATATGTTCAATTGACGTTCTGATTCTTCGTCTGATATCTTCCCTGCTTTTAACTCGTCTAAAATCAAAGCCACTTTAGACACTGGGATATATGGATCACTTAAGCCGTAATTGTAAGTACCTCTTTCATAAAGAAATTGTTCCAGATCAACAATTACATCAGAGGATACAATAGGGAGTTTAAAGAGATCGGGTTTTCCAGCCAAAGAAATAGTTGAAGTTATAGAAACCTCTGCTTTTTGGTTAAATTTACCTTGTTTGGTAGTAATCACAATTACCCCGTTACCCGCTTTTGCACCCCAAATGGACGCGGCCGCCGCATCACGCAAAATAGTGATGTTTTCTACATCATTAGGATTGATGTTATTTATGTCTCCTTCGTAAGGAAAATTATCGACAACGATTAATGGTATTGCCATTGATTCAGAGAAGGAATACATTCCTCTAAGCTGAAGCCTTTCCTTCCCAGCCTCTGTCGAGCTTTTATCAAACAGCAATCCTGGCACAAGATTTTTTAACCTCGCCAAAATATTTCCACCCACCCTTCTGTTAATCGTTGCACTATCAATAAACACAAAACTGCCAGTAGCCCTTTCTTTAGGGATTTTTTGGTAACCAGTATTATATTCCACTTTTACTTCCTCCAACTCCCCAGTCTGAATATTCAACTTAATTTCCAAGGGCATCAACGCATCCTTCAAACTAATCTCCAAGGGCTTAAACCCCACATAACTCACTAATAACACCGCATCATCATCCACGCCTTTAAGCTCAAACTCACCATTCTGGTTAGTATTCGTAACAGCACTTCTCCCTTTTACCCGGATACTTGCGTTTGGGAGCGGCTTCCCATCCTGGTCTGTTACCTTTCCTTTTACAGTTAGATCTCTCACAATATTCGAGATGACGTTCCTGGCCCGGTCTATAAAAGAGGGAGATTTTTCAGTTATAACAATTGTTTTTTCCTCAATGCTATAGGTCAAATTGGTTCCCTGAACCAGGAAATCCATTACTTTTTCTAAAGGGGTATCCTGAAAATTTGCATTAACTTTTAGCCCTTTTAAACTTGTATTCCTCATCAAAACATCATAGCCGGTTTGTTTTCTTATTTCCTTAAACATCCGTTCCATGGTAAGCCCATTCTCTTTCAGTGTCACTTTTTGGGCAAAAGTAGCTGCGCCTACCTGCATCAGCGTAGTAATTAATAAGAGTATGATCAAGTTAACTCGCATAAGCCATTTTCTTTTAATTACAGGTAGTTTTATAAGGTAGCCCCTCGGCATACCATATCTGGTAGAAATTTTATACATTTACGTATCTGTTATGATGATTGCAAATTTTTCGAAGGACGAGCAATCACCAGGTTACAAAATATTGTTTATCAATGTTTTCAGGAAGCAGATATTAAAGGGTTTCGATACAAATCGGGGCCCTTTATTTTTTCGTCCTATGCTATGGAATGTCTTTCTGGTTGTTCATGTTTTCGGTTAGTTTTAGTTGAATAAATTAATCATTAAATCAATAGGGAGATGATGCCCTGCGGCTGGTTAAACCGTCTTATTTCTTTTTATTTATAATTATAGTATTACCTTCTATTTTAAATTCCGCTACTTTGGTTCTGGCAAGCATATTTAACACCTTCGAAACCTGTTCATATTTGCTAATTGTTCCAATAAAAGTTTCGTGTTTTAAACTCTCATCTTCAAATACCACCTGTACGTTATACCACCTTGATACCCGTCGCATCACCTCATCCAGATTCTCACTGTTAAAAATAAAATAGCCCTCTTTCCATGCAATTGCATCTTCAGGGTCTACCTGTTTAACCGTTATACCGGCATTGGCCCCAACAGTAGATTGCTGGTTGGGTTTTAGGATTACTACACGCTGTCCAGATGACGACACTTTCACACTGCCTTCCAGCAAAGTCGTCTTAATCGCTCCTTCATCCTTGTAAGCACTAATGTTAAAATGCGTACCCAGTACGGTTACCTCCTGTCCATCACTCTCTACTATAAAAGGTTTCTCCTTGTTTTTAGCCACCTCAAAATACACCTCTCCATTTATTATCAAAATTTTGCGTTCCTTACCAATAAATTGTGATGGGAAAGAAATTTTTGTGTCGGCATTTAGCCAGGCACGTGTGCCATCGGGTAAGGTAATTTGGTAGGTGCCGCCGCGTGGAGTGCTCATTACCACGTCATCCCCGCCAGGGCCGTTATCTCTCCCTTCGGTCGAGATGAGGGTGTTGTCATTATACTTCAAACTGTTCGCATCAACAATTACCCCGGTTTTAACATCGCTTAGGATTATGGTTTTACCATTGGCAAGGGTAAGGGTTGCGGTGTTTTTACCCGGGGCAATGTCGTTCATGAGTTCTCTCGTCGCTGCGCTTCCCTCAAGATCGCGGGGTGCTTTAAAAAAGAATACCCCAAAAACAATCGCTGCTACCGCAGCGGCAGCTATGGCAATACGTGGCCAAAGTTTATAAACTGGCTTAACTGGTTTGTTGGCTGTATTTTCTATAACAGCATCAATTCCTGCTTTGATCTGGAGTTTCAATTTTTCTTTCTCAGCATCATTCAGCAGTAACAGCACATCGCTATCTGCCATAAACAAATGATAGTAGGTATGTAAAAGCCTTTCCTCATCAGGTGTAGCCTGTTGCTTTAAGTACCTTCCAAGTATCAGTATAAATTGCTTCTTTTCCATTGTTTATAACATGCCATTTATATACATGAGACATGAAAATGAAAAAGTCACATAAGAAATGAAAAAATATTTTGGTGCTAAAACCAGAATTTAACCATGCAAATTCAATATTAAATATTAAATTTGCATGGATGATTTTAAGAAGAGTAGAAAAACAAGTCGAAGAAGCACTCAAAAGAAGCGCTTCTGTAGCATTAATGGGACCGCGTCAGGTTGGAAAAACAACCATTGCAATGAACATCAGTGACACAACAACTGCTGTTTATCTTGATTTGGAGGATAGCCTTGATCTTCAAAAAATCCAGGATGTAAGTGCGTTCCACGAAGAAAATCGTGATCATCTGATTATCATGGATGAGGTTCAACGGGTACCTGAAATATTTGCATCACTTCGCGGAATCATTGACAAAGAGCGTAGGAGAGGACATAAATATGGACAGTTTTTATTTCTGGGATCCGCCTCTATGGATTTGCTTCAACAGTCCAGTGAGTCGCTTGCAGGTAGGATTGCTTATATAGAACTCCAAGGTGTTGATGCTTTAGAATTTAAGGCTAACAATGCTGAAAACCAAAACCAGCTTTGGTTAAGAGGGGGATTTCCTGAAAGCCTGCTCGCTGATAGTGATAAGAATAGTATGGCATGGAGGCGTGATTTTATCAGAACCTACCTTGAACGAGATATTCCACTTTTAGGACCCCGCATTCCAGCTGTCACACTGGAAAGATTCTGGACGATGCTTGCGCATGTTCAGGGAGGAATGACCAATGCTTCACAAATTTCTAAAAGTCTGGAAGTCACTTCAACAACAGTGAGCAGATATCTGGATCTGATGGTTGATTTATTATTAGTACGCCGCTTACAACCCTGGACTCAAAATGTTGGAAAACGTCTGGTAAAAACTCCAAAAGTATATGTAAGAGATAGTGGAATTACGCATGCCTTGCTTAATTTGGAAAGCTATAATGATCTGCTTGGCCACCCAGTAGCAGGAGGAAGCTGGGAAGGATTTGTGATTGAAAATATCTTATCGGTTGCGCCCAATAATGTTATTCCATATTATTACAGAACTTCTAATGGGGCGGAAATAGACTTAGTTTTGGAGTTCTCCGGTAATGAGAAATGGGCTATAGAAATTAAGCGGAACTCTGCACCAACACTGTCTAAAGGATTTCATATAGCCTGTCAGGACATCAACCCAAGTAAGAGGTTTGTTGTTTATTCAGGCCAGGATAGATTCCCAATGGCAGAAAATATAACTGCGATCTCTCTTTGCGGCATAATGGAAGAATTGCTGACCAAGTAGCAGTTGCGAAGCAGAAAACAGTCTCAATAATACTACTGCTGGCTTATCATCAAAGCAATACTCAACAACGAAGCCCTCAACAACGTTACTGCCCTGGTAAGTTGATTTTGTACCGTTCCTCTCGAAAGCTTTAGTATTTTTGCAATCTCCTGGGTCGAAAGATCGTCATGATAATGCATCCTGAAAATCCGCTGCTGTGCAGGCGGCATTGCATTAACCAATATATCGTAGGTTTTAAAAAATTCTTTCGCAAGCAAATCCGCATCTGCATCCGGGTAAAATGCCCGGGCCTCTATAATCAAATCCGTAACAGGAATAAAACGGTCTTGTTTTTTCAATGCCCTGAACACATTGTTCCGTACCGAAGTAAAAAGATAGGCCGGTAGGTTTTCAATAAGATTGTTTTCCCGGTGTTGCCATAAATAGATAAATACTTCCTGTGTAATATCCTTGGCCAGTTCCGGGTCATGTAATTTTTTGAAACTCTGGTTATACACCTTGCTCCAGTGCTTTGTGTAAATTTCATCAAATGCAAACTTGTCTCCACCACGCAATTTAGCGAGTAGCTCCTGATCTGTATAAGTACTATAAGCACTCATTTCCTTGTTATGTTTAAATCCCAATATTAAGTTAACTAAAATTTCGAATAAATCAAAACCCAATCCTCAGGTAAACTTATACAAACCAGCGCTAAAAACCACATATCCTGAAGTGACTATCAGCCCATTTGGTACAAAACATGCCTTGGCATACTGCCAAACCAAATTTAAAAGAAAATAAAATTTCCAGCATTTTTAAATTTCCCCCTTAAGCCATACCGCAACAAAAGATTCGCATAGTCGGGTATATATTATTTTCCTACCAAACAACATTCTGTAAGCCTCTACCAGCATAAGCTCTAAACATATTTTATTAGGCAATACTTATAAAAAACCGCGATTTTAGCTGAATTTCGGCCAACCTAGGTTTTCCAATTTTTACCAGAGTAGCTTTGCTGTGTAACTAAACCAGTAATAAATGCCAAACCAAACTATACAAACCACCACTTATATCGATCCATTTTTAGATGTCGCTTTTAAACGGTTATTTGCCACAGATGAAAGTAAGCCAATACTCATCGGTTTTTTAAATGAGTTGTATAAAGGTAAAAAGTACATTACAGAAATCCAGTTCGGAAAAAACGAATATCATGGCGAAATAAAAGAAGAGGGAGGTGTGGTATTCGACATAGTTTGTACCGATGCCGACGGAAGCAGGTTTATTATCGAGGTTCAAACCGGTTACCAGAAATATTTTAAAGAACGTGCTTTGTACTATACTTCAAGGGCCATCAGCGAACAATCACCAAAAGGAAAAATAAAAGGATGGGCTTATAACATCTCAGAAGTTTACCTGCTGGCCTTCCTGGAAAACTTTAACCTCCCCGACACCCCCAGATATGAATACCTGCAGGATATATGCCTGGCCAACAGGCATACAGGAAAAATATTTTACGATAAACTCAGCTTTATATTTATAGAGATGCTTAACTTTGTGAAGAAGCCGCATGAATTGCATACAGAACTGGATAAATGGTTATATGCATTAAAACATTTAACAGAATTTAAACAGCGTCCTGCATATTTATCCGGCCCGGAATTTGATCAGTTTTTTGCATTAGCTAAATACGCCAACCTGACTAAGGAGGAAAGAGATATGTACAATACAAGTTTAAAGCAGAAATGGGACAGTAAAAATGTGTTGGATTATGCTGTAGAAGAAGCAAAACACAAAAAAGCTGTTGAAATTGCCCGTCAAATGTTATCTGACAACTTGCCTATTGATCAGATTATAAAATATACCAAACTTTCAAAAGAAGAAATCCAGGCCCTTCAAAAATAAAACCCAGAACATCCATTCGGGGGTTTTGGGATTTTCCAAATTATAAAATACGATGGGGTTGCTGTTTGTATTAATCATCTCTTAATAAACTTTTCACCATCGATTTATAATTATTCAGGAAGGCCTTTGTAACCATAAATTGTTCTGTTTCTTCATAGCTAACTTGTTTTACGCCACTTTCATCAAATTGATAAATCTTCGAATTTGGATATGCCAGCAGTATTGGAGAGTGTGTGGCAATTATGAACTGTGATTTTTTTTTACTAATGTATCAATAAGATTCAAAGCAGTCAGTTGCCGTGTTGGAGAAAGCGCAGCCTCCGGTTCATCAAAGAGATAAAGACCATTACCCCCTAGTCTATTTGCCATTATTGCTAAGAAAGATTCTCCGTGCGAACATTCATGTAGAGAATTGACTCCGTAGTTTTGAGCTACGCGTCCCACTTCATCAAGATAAGTCGCCACATTATACAAACTTTCTGCACGTAGAAAAAAATAATCCGAGGGTTTACGAACCCCCTTTACCCCTCTCAAATGATTTGATAGCGACAAACCTGCCCTTTCTGTCACTCTGCTTTGATTTGAGCCACCTTCCCTGGACAGACCTAGCCACTGTGCCAGGGATTCGATAAATGTAGATTTTCCCGATCCATTCTCGCCAACGATAAAAGTAACATCTGCATGAAATTTAATTACAGGCATCATTTTTATCGCAGGAATGTTAAATGGATAATTGGCAAAAGATTCAATACTTTCCTCTATTAGTCCAATCTCTTGCAAGTAAGGCTTGAAATCCATATTTAAGTGCTGAATTAGTTACATTGTATGTGCTGTAAGCACCCATTTCCCTTTGTATTTATTCCCTGTTAAATTTACCGAGTATTTTATGTAAGTCTATACATTTTTAACCAAAAAAACCAAAGGATATATAATGACATTCGGCCACCTACCTGAAAAAACCGGATTTAGCAGGCTTCAAAGCGGGTTTTTAAAAGAAAATAAATTTCCAGCGTTTTTAAATTTTACCCCTAAGCATTAAAGATCATCCATCGGAAGGAGGCACAGATCTGCTTCAGCTCAATGGGGGTTGCCTGAGGGTTTAGTTAGGGTTTGTTGGGCTAAATGGTACCCAAACTCCAGCAAACCTCAACCAAATCTGCTCTAAAGGCTCTTTCAGCCCAATAATCTTTAGCCTTAACGATGTTGATAAGAGCCCTGATAATCTGATCTGGCAATTCGATTTTTCTGACGAACACGCAGCCAAAGTAGCTATTACTTTTGTGAATTGGAATGGTTCAACTTGCTCAATATAAAATTGATTTTATCCTCTTGCTGCTGGTCTCTCTGTTTTAGATTAGTGATCTCTTTTTCCTTTTCAATCAAATGTAGTGTCAGTTCTTCAATCTTCTGCAATAGCTTCGCATTCATTTCCCCTAAATCGATTCCATTGGCTTTTACTTCCGCAGCAGAAGGAATTCCAGGCAAGTGTCCCTTTTCTTTGATATGATTTTCGGTTTGCTGGAGGGTTGGGAGTTGGTAATCTTTGGTGAAAACATAATCCGGCCAGTTCGCATTTTCAACTTTGATTTCACGTGCACGAATGTTTCCATTGACAGAGAGTTTAGAATCTGGGATTAAAACGCCAATCCCCACATTACCTGCATGATGAATTGTTATGGCATTTTGAACTCCATAATTGAGATCTAAATAAGCGCTAGCCGCGTCATCTCTCGCATTGAACTTCCAAGGTCCTCCAGTATGTCCAAATGGTTGCATTGATAGTCTCGACACTGTCCCATTTGTCCCAGAACTAGCCAAACCATAACCAATTTGTAGGTCTGCGTTATCTGGATAATGATAGGTTCCAATTCCCCTTACAAAGATTTTACCATTTACATCGAGGCTATATTGAGGAGTTAATGTACCAATTCCAACATTACCAATTGCTGGCAATACATTAGTTTGGGATAAAGCTACCTGACTGACCCCAAGAGCAAAAATCATTGATAAAAGCGTATTTTTCATTTTCATATAAAATTGTATTCATAACTATTACTTACGTACTAGATCCTTTTTAGAAATAGTCGCCTTATCTCCCACCCTTTCATTTAGATCCTTAATTTGTTTCTGTTGTTCAATCAAATGCAAAGTCAGTTCTTCAATCTTCTGCAACAGCTTCGCATTCATTTCCCCTAAATCAATTCCATTGGCCTTTACTTCAGCAGCAGAAGGAATTCCAGGCAAGTGCCCCTTTTCTTTGATATGATTTTCGGTTTGCTGGAGGGTTGGAAGCTGGTAATCTTTTGTGAAAACATAGTCTGGCCAATTGGTGTTTTCTACTTTGATTTCCTGTGCGCGGATTTTGCCGTTAACGGCAAGTTTGTAGCCTTTGGGATCGTTTGTTCCAATTCCGACATCTCCAGAACCGAGTATTCTCATTCTCTCAGCCCCGCCTGCTCCTAAAACTATATTCATATTCATATCAGGCACAGTCGAATATCCAGTAAGATCAATATATGATTGAACACTGTGTGTAGTTCCGGCACCAGCGCTCAACCTTAGAAACCCATCATCTGCCATAAAATGAGTAAGACTATATGCTCTGATTTCCCCTGATATTTTACTCGAACTAACTGGTGGACGAGTGGATATATTGGTAAGTGAAGACTGAATTGCAATACCACCAGAAATATCTAGCCTTGCAGTCGGATCGGCTATTCCAATCCCAACGTTTCCCCCAAAATGTGAGCTCATTGAATGTCCATCAACTTCAAATACAGAAGCTCCATCAGATCTTTTAAGTGCCAAAGAAATTGAACTATTGGAATTATTATAGATATCAAAATAACCACTTCCAGCTCCGTATGCAGTTATCCTGCTTCCGAATTGATAAACAGGGTTTAAAGATATTCTATTGCTTGTCGTATTTCCTCTATCTGTTACTGTTTGGAGTGTTTCCTGAGCTTCGCTATTTAAGCTGGACAGTAGAAATAGTGTCAGTATGGTAAATGTTCTTTTCATCGTTTAGACTTTAAATTGGATACTTCATTTTTTAAGCTTTGAACTTCTTCCTGAAGTTCTTTTTGGCCCTTATTCTGTTCAATCAAATGCAAAGTCAGTTCTTCAATCTTCTGTAATAGCTTCGCATTCATTTCCCCTAAATCAATACCATTAGCTTTCACTTCAGCAGCTGACGGGATGCCGGGCAAATGGCCTTTTTCTTTGATATGTTGCTCTGTTTGTCGGAGAGTTGGGAGTTGGTAATCTTTGGTGAAAACATAATCCGGCCAGTTAGTATTTTCTACTTTGATTTCCTGCGTTCTGATTTTGCCGTTAACGGCTAGTTTGTAGCCTTTGGGATCGTTTGTTCCAATCCCCATATCGCCTGCTCCGTTAGTCATTGTGATTGGAGATATAACCAAAGAAGAAGTAATATCTGTCGCAGTTGGCGCCGTTGTCTGACTTGTAATTGTTATAAACTGTGAACTTACAGCACTCCCATAAGTAAAAGAAGTTACCGCAAAGGAGGTATAACTATCTGCGCGGGGCTCAAGGTAAAAGTCAATGCTTGTGCTATTTTGATAAGCTTTCAAGCTTAATCTATCACCGAAAGAGCTTCCTATACTTACTTGTTTAATGTCAAGACCTTCTCTGTTTGATATATAGAAATTGGTCTCTCCGTTAGAATCTGAAAACCAGGAACCCCCAATTATTTTAATAGCTATTTTTTGAGAATTCCCAGTGTCATCGGTGCTTTTTAATAAACTTCCTACATACACATAGGTTGTACCCGGACCAGTAACTATTGCCGTTGGTATCTGGGCTTGGGCAGAAAAAATCCAAATTGTAAATAGTGCGAATGATAAAAATGATCTTTTCATAATTACTTTAACTTAGTTGCTAAACTTGTTTTTAAAATGTCCATTTCCTTCTGCTGAGCCTTAATCATCTTATTTTGTGCTATCAAATGCAAAGTCAGTTCTTCAATCTTCTGCAGTAGCTTCGCATTCATTTCGCCTAAATCAATACCATTAGCTTTCACTTCTTCGGCAGAAGGAATGCCGGGCAAATGCCCTTTTTCTTTGATGTGTTGCTCTGTTTGTTGGAGGGTTGGAAGTGGGTAATCTTTTGTAAAAACATAATCCGGCCATGAGCCCTGAAGTTGAACCTTAACCGATTCTGCAATCATATTTCCTGCAACTGCAAGTTTGTATCCTTTAGTATCCTTTGTGCCTATGCCTACATTGGAACTGGCTGCTCCCAGGTTCAGGAAACTAAAACCATTTTCCGGATCTATTAAAAGTTGTGCATAATTTGATCCAGAACCATTTTTTGATGTTTGAAACCTAATCCTACTTTTATCTGCATCAGTTCCTACCTGTTCGAAATATGCCCCACTTACATCCTGTCCGGTATGGAGATAATTGGTGTTTTCACCACCCCATCTAATAGCACCTATTACATGCAGATTGGCTAGAGGGTTTGTTGTTCCTATCCCTATATTTCCTAATGGATTAACCGCCAACGCAGAAATATCTGTCCCATCTAGTTTGACAATGTTCAACCGAAGCTCCTGATCTAATAATCTCATATATGACCCCCCTTTAGCTTCACTAATTCTAATCACTCCTGGCCCGGAAATGTGATTGTATACATTATTTCCTATTCCAGCTCCTGTATATGTCCAGCCGGGTTCACTTGCCCATAAGGTAAGATCTGCTACCCTTGCCGGATTTGGATCGGGATAATGTAAATTCATACTTGTATTCGCATGACCAGCTACAAGATGAAATTTAAACTGAGGAACGGCTGTTCCAACCCCGACATTTCCGTCCACTGGGAAAGCATTGGTAACCTGCCCAAATGAAGCATATACTAGGGTAGATAGCATTGTGGTAAATAAATACTTTTTCATATTACCTAATTCTTATTGTTTAGTGTTCTTATTTATCATTGTTACTATTCAGACGTTCTCCTCTTGTTTCATCATATCATTTGAGGTTAATTTCCCGCAACTGTTGTTTAAGCTGATCAATTTGCTTTTGTTGCAGTTCAGAATCTTTTTTACTGGCAATGCTCAGCATTTCCTGAAGAGCTAATTTTTCATTCTGAGTTTGAATTCTTTTGTTCTGTTCAATCATATACAAAGTCAGTTCTTCAATCTTCTGTAATAGCTTCGCATTCATTTCCCCTAAATCAATCCCATTGGCTTTTACTTCCACAGCTGACGGGATGCCTGGTAAATGGCCTTTTTCTTTGATGTGGTTTTCTGTTGCCTGAAGGGTTGGGAGCTGGTATTCTTTCGTGAATACATAATCCGGCCAGTTGGCATTTTCAACTTTGATCTCTTTAGCTCGGATATTGCCATTGACAGAGAGTTTTTCTCCGGGAGTTACCGTTCCAATTCCTACATTGCCATTCTGATTCAGTGTCATTAAACTAGTACCAGAAGCATTTCCAATATTATAAGTATCTGTAAATACATCTAAATAGCTATACATCCTTTTATTACCAGATGAATTTAAAAGCGCATAACCAGGTTGTGAGCCAGTACCTGTACTAGTAACGGCCTGTACAGCTACCCCCTCTCCATTTGTCCATGCATCCATTAATACGGTTAATTTATGTGCTGGAGCAATCGTTCCAATCCCTACGGATCCATTAGCAAGCACAGATAACTTTGCTTCGTTATTTGCATAAATCTGAAAATTATGATTAGAAGTAGTACCAATCCACGAAAATCCATTACTTTCAGTTCCAATTCCCACATGTTCATCACCAAGTGCACTGCTAAAATTTGCGACTTTGCCATAACCTTCTCCGTGAACAACAGACAATCTCGCAGTTGGATTGGTTAAACCAATGCCAACATTACCGTTCCTGCTGATCTGCATTCTTACAGTTGGCGCTCCCATAAATGGATCTCCATCATCATTTGTTAAAAATTGTAAGGTAGTGCCCATAGAACTATTTCGGTAAGCTTGAATCTGCGCTTTACCTGCAGATTCAAAATCAAAGGATATATTTCTCGCACTCACTGGGCCTACAGGATTATTTTGTCCAATTATCCTAATCGAATTTGGGTTATTCGCATCTATAGATGTTGTAGTTATTGTATTGTAACTCATATCCTGAGCATATACGGAAGAAATAAAAAATAAGGTTAGCACACCTAACACTGAAATTTTCATATAGTATTACTTTAGCTTGTTCATAATCGAATTAATTTGCTCTTGTTGTTTATTCAACTCCAACTGTTGTTTGTTGAGCATACCCTTTTGAAGTTTCAGTTCTGAGTCTTTTTCTATTAAATGCAATGTCAGCTCCTCTATTTTCTGCAATAACTTCGCGTTCATGTCTCCTAAATCGATTCCATTGGCTTTCACTTCCGAGGCTGATGGGATGCCAGGCAAATGACCTTTTTCTTTAATGTGATTTTCGGTTTGCTGAAGGGTTGGAAGTTGGTAATATTTCGTGAATACATAGTCGGGCCAGTTGGCATTTTCTACTTTAACTTCTTTTGCTCTGATATTTCCCTTTACGGCCAATTTCTCTGCTGCAGAAATAGTTCCTATACCAACATTTCCATCTCTTCCAACTGATAGAATATTGCCATTAGGATTATTTCCCACACTAAATAGCTTATCCGTATTGTACTCTGTAACTACATAACCTGAAGGAATATCGCCAATTGTCCATTCTACAAGTTGCCAATCTCCCTCAGCAAGGGGATTAACTATATAGGCATCAAAATGTTGATCATTGTTGTTGTGAGGATCGACGTAAACTTCCAGAAATGCATCATTATAAGTTCCCCCATTTAATAGCCTTATTTTAGGGAATGTAGGTCTCATATAATAGCTATGATTAGTAAGTGTGAAAGATGAACCCGCAGAACTATTATAGTTTACTCCAATTTCGAACCTTAATGTAGAATGGTCGGCCCCTTCTCTCAATTCAAAAGTGGCATTTGCCCTGGCACCCCCCAAAACTTTTGCTATTCGATACCAGCCTGCAGGCCGGGTCGTAAAATCCCATGGAGAAATACGGCTTACATCAATCATCTGCTTCCCGTTAAAGACCGGTGTATTCTGCCCCCTCACAGTTAAACTGCCTAGCATAATTAAAACCCAAATTAAATTTTTCATAATACCTATGTTCAATTGTTATTTATTTAATTGTTCTATTTTCAACTCTAACTGTTTTAATCTATCCTCTTGATTTAGATTGATGTTTTTTTCATGATTTAACTGTTTCTCTTTTTCAGTTAAATGCAAAGTGAGTTCTTCAATCTTCTGCAACAGCTTTGCATTCATTTCCCCTAAATCAATTCCATTGGCCTTTACTTCTGCAGCGGACGGGATGCCTGGCAAATGGCCCTTTTCTTTGATGTGATTTTCTGTTTGTTGGAGGGTTGGGAGTTGGTAGTCTCTTGTAAATACATAATCAGGCCAGTTGGCATTTTCAACTTTGATTTCACGTGCACGAATGTTTCCATTTACTACAAGTTTGTCTGTAGGTGTTTCAATCCCAATCCCCACGTTTCCCTGAAAATAAGATTGTGCTGGTGAGTCACTATAAATTGCATAACTACCAGTTGCACTGGCAACATTATATATTCTTAACCCAAGGTTAGATGTAGCCCCGGTTGCAGCAGTAAAAAGACCTATATTGGTGTTGGCCCCAAAACCTATTGCTTTGCCAACAACGCCATAATTGGTTCCAGTTGTGCGACCAATTTCAACTTCTATACCAACGTCGGTTTCTGCTGAAGCGGTTACAAGTTTTAGCTTTCTGCTTCCTGGATCTGCTGTACCAATACCAATATTACCCTGATTAATTGTTAAATATGTATTTGCAGCATTTCCCCAGGATTGAACGTTATTATACGGATCTCTTTCCCACCAGGTTTTTGAGCTAACTCCTGGCACAAGAAATGAATTGTCTATGCTAATCCCGTTGTGTAACCTTGTACTGGTCCAATCATTCCCGTTCTGGCTGCGATACAACCACTGTTTATTCATGAATGAATTCTGACTAGCGCCTGCGATTGATGAAATTTCGACATTATTTCCCTGATCAGGTCCCAGAACCTGTGCATTTCCAACCACAGGGAATATAAGTATGAACCAGATTATTTTATTTATGATTTTCATTGTTTTGTTTTTTAAGCCCTTGAATTTCCAATTGCTGGTTGACTAACATTTTTTGTTGGTCATTTAGCCGTTTATTCTGTTCGAGTAAGTATAAAGTCAGCTCCTCTATTTTCTGCAACAGCTTCGCGTTCATTTCTCCCAAATCAATACCATTGGCTTTTACTTCTTCGGCTGAAGGAATGCCGGGCAAATGGCCTTTTTCTTTAATGTGTTGCTCGGTTTGTTGGAGGGTTGGAAGTTCATAATCTTTCATGAATACATAGTCTGGCCAGTTGGCATTTTCTACTTTGATTTCCTGGGTTCTAATTTTTCCGTTAACGGCTAGTTTATACCCGTTTGGATCTGTAGTACCAATGCCGACATTGCCACCATTTACAATAAAATTTGCACCTTCCAAGGTTAAACCCAAATTATTATAACTTGATCCATCATTATACCCCATGTATGCCACTCTAGTATTTCCCGGTTTCCACCAATTGATGTATCCCTGTGTTGTAGGCCCTCCTGGATTTATAGTTAAATAGCCATCTGTTGGCACACTACTCCTCAAACTAGTCACTCCGCTAATATTTACCATACCACTATTAGTAACCTCAAATAAAGGACTACTGCCCTTATCTACCCGAAAAGGGACACCATTACTGGATGAATTAATGTTTACGTATAACCCATGTGCATTTGTGACTCCGTTATTTACTATTGTAGTGACCCAATTATAATTAGTGGATCCAATCACTTCAAGGTTACCAGTAGGAGTTAACGTCCCTATCCCAACATTTCCGCTCGTAGGAAAAGTATTCGTTTGTGCAAATGAGCTGTAAACTATAGTTGTCAGCATCCCCATTAACAGATATCTTCTCATATTGTCAGTATTTAATTTTCTTAACATCAACCATTGGTTTTACGCCCTATTTAACTTCCGGTCATATTTAATGGCTGAACCAGACAATATTAAAAAAGAAGAGTGCAGCCACACTGCACTCTTCTTTTTTATTGAAAATATTATTGCTTTTCTGTGGTTACTGTTATGAAATCCATTTAGATTCACAGTATAGAATAGTTAAAATCTACTAGCTAAAGCTTGTTTCTATTTGATCTAAGCTCTGTTATTTCTTTCTTCATTTCAATCAAATGCAATGTCAGCTCCTCTATTTTCTGCAGCAGCTTCGCATTCATTTCACCCAAATCAATACCATTGGCTTTTACTTCCGCAGCTGATGGGATGCCGGGTAAATGCCCTTTTTCTTTGATGTGGTTTTCGGTTTGCTGGAGGGTAGGTAGCTGGTAATCTTTCGTGAATACATAGTCGGGCCAGTTGGCAGTTTCAACCTTCACTTCTTTGGCCCGAATGTTTCCATTAACAGCTAGTTTATAACCTTTAGTATCTACAGTTCCAATTCCAATATCACCAGAAGTTACTCTTAATCCCGCACCTTGCACATCTACATAACTTTTACCATAACCCTGCCCTGGATCTAGTATAATCCCAGTTTCCCAACCTAATCTTAATTGCTGGTAATTGGGAGAAGTCCATGCCCCTTCTGTTCTGTGAATACCATATACAGTACGTGTGGGACTATACCATGTGATTCCCTCTGCTTCTGTGGTACCATCAACGTTAGGAAAGCTCAATCTCGATCCTGGGTTAGGATTACCAAGACCCACATTGCCATTGTCTTGAATTATCATTTTTTTATAGCCAGAAGCATTTCCAAAAGCAATGGGGTTATTGCCAATATTTCCAAAATATGTACAATCAATGGTACTTTGTATAAAAGCTATTGGTGAGTTTGCATCATCTCTTATTTGGGCATATCCATAAGGCGTAGGAAATGAGTTAGTTTGTGTACTCCCTTTTAATCCTATTAATACCAATAGGGCCAAAATGATATATTTCTTAAACATTTTCATATTTATTGTTATTTAATTTTTAATTCCAGCTCTTTAACTCTATCATTTAAATGATTCAATTGTTTAATCTCCTTATCTTTTTCAATCAGATATAAAGTCAGCTCCTCTATTTTCTGCAACAGCTTCGCATTCATGTCTCCTAAATCGATTCCGTTAGCTTTTACTTCCGCAGCTGACGGGATACCGGGCAAATGGCCCTTTTCTTTAATATGCTTTTCTGTTTGCTGAAGGGTTGGAAGTTGATAGTCTTTTGTAAAGACGTAGTCTGGCCAGTTTGTATTTTCTACTTTGATTTCATGGGCACGTATTTTCCCATTAACGGATAGTTTTTCAGCAGGATTTTCGATTCCAACCCCCATATTTCCGTTGGTCAAAACTGTTAGACATTCAGTATTAAAATGCCTTATACTAAATCTGTAAAATTGATCCTCAGGATGTTTAAGTAATGACCATTGTCCTAGTCCGCTACCATAACTACCAGGAATAGCTCCCAAAGCAAGACAGGAATATCCCCCAGCAGAACTAGGGAGTCTTAAATTTTCATTATAATTCGTTCCTGCACTATTACCAATGATAGCTGTTCCCTTTACCTGCAACTCTGAAATTGGAGTGGTTGTCCCTATACCAACATTTCCGCTGGAGGGTAAAGTGTTTTGTGCCGTAGCACAATAAGATGCAATAAAAAAAATCGCAATAAAAAATAATCTTTTCATTTTATTTGAGATTGTTTCTTCCAATAATTTCTTCCAGATTCATTATTTTCCTATTCTGCTCTATTGCATGCAGCGTCAACTCTTCAATCTTCTGCAACAGCTTCGCATTCATTTCCCCCAAATCAATTCCATTGGCTTTTACTTCTTCAGCGGACGGGATGCCGGGCAAATGGCCTTTTTCTTTGATGTGGTTTTCTGTTTGTTGAAGGGTAGGTAGTTGGTAATCTTTGGTAAAGACATAATCCGGCCATGGGGAAGCCTCTACTTTAATCTCCTGAGCTCGTATTTTGCCATTAACTGCTAGTTTATAACCTTTAGGGTCGGTAGTGCCTATGCCTACATCACCATTTTCTATATAGTGCGGTCCATTTCCGCTAAGCATTAAGTTTCCGGAAGAGTATATGTTATTGTATAAGACGGTTGAAACAACAAAGTCGGGAATGATTACACCTGATGGGTTTGTATTGGTTTGTATTTGGTTTCGATCGGTTACTTCGTCAACTTTTTCCTGCATGTATGTTATCCTTACCTTATATCCGGCATAAGATTGCAGATCTAAATAAACAGGTAGTACCTTATTTATCACACCACTGGTTGAGGTGCTTAAATCACTTGTCGTACCCAGACTAATCATCGCTGTATGCATAACCCCATGCGATTCAATTAATCTTAAAGCTGGACTTCCATAGCTAATTCCCAATGAATATTTTTCATAACCACTTGCATAGTATTGGTGAAATAATTCAATTATAATTGAGCCCCCATATTGCCAATGATATGGATTAAAGCCAACCGCCGCTATTTCATACCGCATAGCTTGTAGACTTGAGTTCAGCAATGTATTGGTTACTGTTGTTTTAAGCCCATTCTGATCCAGACTGGTTTGCGAAATCCCCTTTATTGATATGAAGAACAAGAGACAGATAATAGCCGTTTTTTTCATAAATTTTAAGTTTGTTAATATTTAGATTTTCTTTTCCAGATTTAAAATCCTTTCCTTCATACTTTCGTTTTCCTTTTGAACTCCGTCCATTTTCTTATTCTGCTCTATCAAATACAAGGTTAACTCTTCGATCTTCTGCAATAACTTCGCATTCATTTCCCCTAAATCAATACCATTGGCTTTTACTTCTTCAGCTGATGGAATTCCGGGTAAATAGCCCTTTTCTTTGATGTGGTTTTCTGTTTGTTGGAGGGTTGGGAGCTGGTAATCTTTGGTGAAGACATAATCTGGCCAGTTGGTATTTTCTACTTTGATTTCCTTGGCACGTATATTTCCATTAACGGCAAGTTTATATCCTTTAGGATCCGTTGTGCCGATACCTATATCACCACCATTTGGATTAAGCAATATTGGAGTGTAAGTGCCAGAATAAGCTTGAGACTGCATTTCAGCGTAATTAGAAGAAGTATTGTATGCTATTGAAAGTCTTTTACCCGGATTCGTGGTTCCCGAAACTAATAACTGCGAGTTCTGTGGGGCTCCAGATGTATTTGCATCCGATTGAACGTGAAAGATGGATTCAGGACCTAGTGTTCCTATCCCTACTCGGCCATTAGTTGTTAAAAACATTCCTGTTTGATAATTCAACTCCTCGTAAGCCCCCTTCGTTGCAGCATACTGAAATTGAAGGCCTTGCCCCCCCGAATCTATATTTGCCAATAACCTTACGCCATACGAACTTCCAATTCCAGTATGATTTACAAATTCCAGAGTACTGTTTCCATTTCCCAATTGGCCAAGTCTAACCTTTTCAAAGTTATATACTCCCGGTATTAGAATCTGGGAATTATCGTTACCGTATCCATAATCACCAATCTGTATAGCTTTGGTTGGATTTAACAGCCCGACGCCTATGTTTCCGCTATTTGGAAGGGCATTTTGAGCCATTGCTATTTTAGACAAAACTAATATTATACATAAAAATGATATTTGCTTATTTTTCATATTTATTAATGTTTGCAACCACTCTGACCAATTTTTAACTTTTCTATTTCCTTTTGCTGATGTATCAAATGCAATGTCAGTTCCTCTATTTTTTGCAACAGCTTCGCATTCATTTCCCCTAAATCAATACCATTGGCTTTTACTTCCGCAGCAGAAGGGATACCGGGCAAATGACCTTTTTCTTTAATGTGGTTTTCAGTTTGCTGAAGGGTTGGAAGTTGGTAATCATTGGTGAAGACATAATCCGGCCAGTTTGTATTTTCTACTTTGATCTCTTGAGAACGAATTTTGCCTTTAACCGATAACTTATCTGTTGGTACAGTTGTTCCTATACCAACATTGCCATTATCTGAGTTGATATAAAATGAGGGGCCCATCCAGGTATTGGTTGACTTGCTCCAACCTCCAATAGCAAAGTCTCGTGATTGATAAGTTAAGGCAAAAACATCTGGATTTAGGCTCCATGCACCTGTAGTTGCCAGCCCGCGTCCTAAATAGCCTAATTCTACTACTCCTTCAGAAAAAGTAAGTAAGCTGGTTGTTGTGGTGCCATTAACATGAAGTTCAGATACTGGAGCTGTTGTTCCAATGCCAACTTTACCATTGTTGTTAATTCGCATGGCCAAAATACCATTGGGGCCTATGTCATAATTGGATCCATCATTGGTATTGTTTACATAAAAGTCTAACAAGCCTCCAGGTACCGTACGCCCGGCAACAATCCGATTGGTTCCATTATTTCCTAATTGCAAGGCGGCCCATCTTAATGAACCGTAGTGATCATTGGTGCCATTATAGTCAAATCTTATTTCCTGATTACTTTGGCCGATATGCAATTTGGCAGCTGGTGTAGTAATTCCGATGCCTACATTGCCATTATCTGGAAAAGTGTTTGTTATTTGCGCAAAAATGGTTGTAGAACTCAATAATAGACCAATTAATAAATAACCTCTTTTCATATTATTTAAGTTTTGATTTTAGATATTCGATTTCTTTAGTTTGTTTATCATTGCGTGCATCACTTTCCTTCTTTATCTCAATCAAATACAAAGTCAATTCTTCAATCTTCTGCAACAGCTTTGCATTCATTTCCCCTAAATCAATACCATTGGCTTTCACTTCTGCAGCTGATGGGACGCCGGGCAAATGACCTCTTTCTTTAATGTGTTGCTCTGTTTGTTGGAGGGTTGGGAGTTGGTAGTCTGTGGTAAAGACATAGTCTGGCCAGTTGGTATTTTCTACTTTGATTTCTTTAGCTCGTATGTTGCCATTAACTGCAAGCCTGTAGCCATAAGAATTTGGAGAACCGATGCTTAGATTACCATTCTTTAACCTCATCTGTTCTCCGTCATTAATCATAAATTTTATATCATTCCCGTTAGAAGATTTAATTATAAAAGGGGAATTCCCTGATGATTCATCTTCCCATCCTAAATAAGCCATTTCAGCACCTTCTGACCTTTTAAACATAATGTGATTTCCCAAATTATTTGCACTGCCATAAATTGATAGCCCAGACTTAACCTGTAATCCTTCATTAGTATTATCGACCGGAGGGGTATTTACCAATAATCTTCCAGTAGTCACTTTCCCATCAGAAGCTATAGATAAAGGCACAATTTCATCCGTTAAATTGCTAATATCAAAACTGCCAAAACCAGGCGCACCACCAGTGTGTCCAAATCTCCATCTTTTACCACCAGTGTTAGCTGTCTGATCAATAACAAAGTAAGCGGCGCTTCCTACAGTGCCAGTAATCTGGAAACCATTAGGATTATAAGAATTGATTGTATTGGTTGTAGAGGCGCCATTATCTGTTACTGTTTGTAGTGTTTGGGCATTGGCAAAACAACAGCTGCATATCAGACTTAATAAAATCCCTGCTCGTTTCATTTTTTATTTTTTAAATTATTTATCTCTATTTGTTGGTACTTACTCATTTCTTGAAGTTTTCCAATTAATTTAGCTTGGTCATTGTTAAACTTGTCTTGTTCAATTAAATGCAAGGTTAATTCTTCAATCTTCTGCAGCAGTTTCGCATTCATTTCCCCCAAATCAATTCCATTGGCTTTTACTTCTGCAGCGGACGGGATGCCAGGCAAATGACCTTTTTCTTTAATGTGATTTTCGGTTTGCTGAAGGGTTGGGAGGGTATAATCTTTGGTGAAGACATAATCTGGCCAGTTTGTATTTTCTACTTTGATTTCCTGGGCCCTGATTTTTCCTTTTACAGAGAGTTTTTCTGTAGGGGTTAAAGTTCCAATTCCGATATTATCTCCATTACTAATGAAGAAAGGGAATGTATAAGCATTGCGGTTAAAAATACCATATCCTTCCGGTTGCGGATACAATTCCCAGGTATTCCCAAGCCCGTTATATGGAACAAACTGAACATTGTTTGTTCCATCATAATTACCAAACAGTTTTACGTTACCAACAACGTGTAATTTGGCTTCAGGATTTCTTGTACCGATTCCAAAATTCCCTCCCATGGTTAAGAAATCACCATTGGTTTTCATACCAAAGTATTTATCTATCCAGCCCCCATCCACACCAAACATGTTATGAGCCCCAGCTTGCGTATACATAACGCTGGAATTGTCAAATGGAGAATTGGAATTTGTTAGAATTGTATTATTGATCCTGACTTCCCCATCGACATCCAATTTATAAGCTGGACTTGTTGTTCCAAGCCCTACATTACCTGACGCTGGAAATATATTTGTCGTTTGTCCTGATGCCCCCAATACTCCCATGGCCAGCACTACTGTAAAAAAATATTTTCTCATATCTATTATTCAATGATTACTCTAAATTTTCAATTCGTTCCAAACTAATATCTACCATTAGCGTCTGAACCAGACAATATTAAAAAAAGAGAGTGCAGCCGCACTGCACTCTACTTTTTTTTGAAAATAAATTTAACAACATCATCCATTGATTTTAATAGCAGGAAGTCAATCAGAATTAGCAATGAAGCGTCGATATAGTTATCATGTAGTCACTAAAAATGTATCTTTGTTTTGACCATTACAAACCAAAATGAGTGCCCTTAATCAAAAAATAATAGGTAAAACTGATCATGAATTGATGTTTTACATCAACAATGTTGACAAACACACAGAAGAAGCAGTACACCTGGCATTGGCCGAATTAAAAAGCAGGGGTATTCAACTTCCCGAAACAATTGATGATGATATTCAAAGACAATTAGACGCAAAAACTGTTCTTGAACATCAGAAAAATAGAAATGCATGGAAAAGTAATGTTGTAGAGAATCTGGAAGCTCCTCAATATTATTCGAAAAATGCTATCTATGTGTTCTCCATTTTATTCTCTACATTTTTTGGGTCATTTATGCTGGCTTCAAATTGTAAAGATGCCGGTAAACCGGGCTGGCCTGTAATACTTTTTGGTTTATTTTATTCGGTAATTGCTGTAGCCATATTAAACTACTTTAATGCCAATAGCCCCTTTACATTTATTGCCAGTGGCATTGGTGTATTGGCAATGTACGAACTGTTTTGGGCCAGGCATATAGGTGCAGATACCCAGTACCGTGCAAAACCAATTTGGAAACCACTAATCATTGCCGCCATTATATTTGTCCCGCTAACTGCCCTGATGATTTACAGTATATCGTCGCAGAAGTAAACTTAATTTTAACTCAAGGCACGCCGAACGATTTTCTTTGAAGTTTGGCCTAAAGTAAAAACAGCCTTTAGCCCAATTCATCATAATTGTAAGATGTCTTATTGATATCCTCGAAAAAATAAATCTGATCTCCCTCAATTTTATGCAGCCAAATCAAATCCCTAGATTTACCCATATACTCAATCTCTAATGTTTCTGCATTTATACGTGATAATCTAAAAGCAGTTCCTAAAAACCTTTTTATATGAGCTGGTGCATATATAAATCCATTTTCAATTAAAATAGGCCCCCGTGTACAAGGCTCACATTTTCTATAGCCAGCCAGGCCAAAAAGCAACTCACATACATCCGGTGCTGATAGATGGTGTCAGGTTTCAAGCCCTGTTCGTTTAAGTATTCCTCAAAGCTGTTCATGGACAATATGTGTATAGATCTGTGTGCTTTCCAGGCTGCTATGTCCTAAGAACCGCTGGATCTGTTCAAGCTTCATACCAGACTGCAACAGGTGTGTAGCAATGCTGTGTCGTAAAGTATGTGGGCCGATTGGCTTCTTTATCCCTGATGCTGACCGTAGTTTCTGCATCCGCTCAAAAGCAGTCTTTAATCTTTTTCCGTTGGCATTTAGTAATAACGCCGGTTCCTTTTTACCGCTGAGCAGGTAAGGCCTGGAGAAGTTCAGGTAGTATTCCAGGTTTTTTTATTATCTTGCCAGAGAAGGCAACAAAACAGGCTTTGACAAGCAGACACTCAAACTCATTGATGAGATCGAAGAACTCGATCCATCTATTAAAGGTAAACTCCTGTTCCTGGCTAATGCAATTATTCGCGACGCCAAAACAGGTAAAGCATATTCGTAATATAACAAAAACGCCCGGCTTTTTTATATCGGATCTCCAAACAATCTTTTATAGGTAATAAATTGCTCAGACTTTTCAATGTGATGAACAATAAATGTTGAATTAAGACCTAAGATTTCGAGATTATCTAGAATAACAAATCCGTTCAAATGGCAAAATTCAATTACAGAATTTAAGATTTCAGAATAATTATATCTGAAATCAATACGTACGTCGATTCCAGATATTTTACTCTCCTCCAGGAAAAATCTAATGCAGGTGGATTCGCTGTCACCATACAAAATAATTTCATCACTCCAACTTCTACTACGCTCCAACCCAGCAGTTAAAGAGTCAAAAAATTCAATTCCAAGATCAAAATTCCCCCAAAAATCAAAGTTATTATAATCATCTAAGGTAATAAAACCCGAAGTTCCTAAATCAGATAAAGCTCCTCTCGGTATTATTTCAATTGTATACTGCCAAATTGCCATTAGTGTTTTGTAAATTGAAAATCTGCCGTTGTCCTATAGCTTCCGTAAGGCAATTGCTCTGCTTGCACCGGCACTTGTGAAAACCCTAACTTTTTAGCTGCCTGCACACGATGGTGACCATCAACTATATATTTGTTGCCTTTATGTTCTATGTATTTTACTGGGTCAGTTATCCCGCCATCTTTTTTAATTAACGCTTCCACTTTTTTTAAGTTTGATCCTGTTGTACCATGTGTAGGCGTTAAATCAAAAGGATTAAGCATATTACTTGCAGCATCTCCATCCTTAATAATTTTCACACCTTCACTTGCCGCTCGACCTTCCTGACCTGTTTTAGCCAATAATGTACCCGTTGTACCTTTAGCCAGAGAACCATTGAAAGCTAAAGCATTTGCACCATCACCCAGATGACCTAGGGCATCTTTTAAACCACCTTCACTAGGAACCTGAGCCATACTGTACCCTAATGTGCCACCTTCACTGTCTACAGATTGCCATTTCATTCCGGGGGCAGCCTTGTTTATACCTAAAGCGTCACCAGCAGCTGCTACAAGTGTTCTGAGTCCATGTATACCATCTCTAATCGCACCCCCTATGGCCATTCCGGTTTGAACACCAATCAATTCGTCATCTCCCGGGCCATAGCCATCGTCTGGCCACATACCATCGGGATCCGTAAATCTCATTGGGTTATTAAATGCATAGGTATATGGTGACCATCTTCTTCCCTTCTCAGCTAACGGATCAATCACGTTCCACCTTCCAATCTCCGGGTCATAGAACCTTGCACCATAATCGAGCTGTCCCAGCTCACTTTGCAACTCCTTGCCATTGTAAAGATATTTATTATTTCCAGAAATTGGAACTCCTGATTTTCTTAAACCAAAAGCATAATAATCGTCACTTTGTAAACGTTCCAGCAAACCACTGGATGGGTGTTGATAGAACGTATACCGCACATTACCCAAATGGTCTGTCAGGTTATACTCATAGCTGTAGGTACCACCATTGCTCCTCGCTTTACCCTCCTCGGTCATGATGAACTCTATTGCCCCTCCGGTGTATTGTACCCCATCCACATAATCTGAAGGGGCCTCCATGTTACTCACCTTTTTCAGTTTCCTGCCCATTGCATCATAGGTATAGGCAATGTTCAGTCCCGATCCATTAACAGTGATGGGTAAGTTCAGGTGGTTATAGGTTAAGTTTACACCGGTACGCCCATCGGTAACCGCATTCCCATTCCCGTCATAGGCATAACTCCCGGCAGCCAGCCCGCCACCTGAGATGCTCTTCAGCCTGTTGCCTTCGTAAATATAGCTGCCCGCTCCTGCTCCATCCCTGTTCAGGGTACTGATGTTGCCCATCACATCATAACTCAGCACTTCACTCATCGATATCGCCCCGGTACTTACCCCGCTCAGTAAGCGGTTCAGCTTATCGTATCCATAGGTAAAAGTATTGGGGTAGGTCGTCGCTGCTCCCCAGTTCTGGTTAGCGATATTGCCATTGTACTGCGGTACGGTGCCATCGTCGTACTTCAACCTTATACTGAACTGGTCTGATCTACTGTTGCTCAGCCAGCCCCGTTCGTTATAGGCATAATCCGTATGTTGCAAAAAGCTTGTTCCATTATCCGTACTGTGCAGCCATTTTTTGCTCAGCTGCCCCAGTTCATTGTAGTCCAGCTTGCTCAGCACCACTTCAGGCTGACCGTTAATGGATTCCATGGTCGCCTTCTTCCTTCCCATATGGTCGTATTCATGCCGGGTGGCAATAGTAGTGGCTGGGCCCGAGCCACTACTATGGGTACGGGTACTGCCCGTCAGCTCACCGGCAAAGTTCCAGGTATTCTCCGTAAGGTCTGTACCGCCCAAATGGTTCTCTGCTGCTGTTTTGAGCACCCGGCCATCTTTGTCATAATAGTTCACGCTCAGGTAACGGGTACTGCTGTTCACCTGGTAAACAAAACTGCCCGTCTGCAGTCCTTTTACCCTGGAGGCCGACATCTGGGTAACCCCGTCAGGCTGGGGAAAGCTATTGCCCGGAAAATTGTAATCGTCGTAGTAATTGATCGTATGGTACCAGGCAATGTTGTTCTGAGGGAATGAACCGTTGTCATAATCGGTCCCGCTACCCAGCCTGTTTTCCCAAAGTACGCTCTGGCTGTTCAATGTACCGGCCAGGCTGCTCCTGGAAGCCCCATCTCCGTATACACCGGTAATTGCTACCCTGCCCAAAGCATCGTATTTGGTAAACAGCCACTGGTTAGCTACCCTTTGCAAGGAGTCCTGGCTCAGCACCAGCTGGTCCAGTTTGTTGTACACCATGTATTCCCAGTCCTTGCCCGGAAGCTTCTTTTCAATCAGCCTTTTACGCCCATCGTAACGGTACTGGTAACAGAACTGGTCCTGCAGTGTCTGGGAAGGCAGGGCCAGGGCATCCGGGTTTGCACCTGGTGGCAGCACAAAACTTAAGTTCCCCAGGTCATCATACACATAATAGGTGCTTAGGGTTTCAGTCACATCATTTTTATAATTAAATACACGCTTCAGCACTACCCTGTCCTCTTTGTCCTTATATTCTTCTGTGGTACCGGCTTTGCCATCGGTACTTGCCCAGTTCTCGTCCTTGCTGATGCTCAGGTACAGTTCATTGGCAGTGTAATAACCTGTTCCGCTGAGTATCCGTTTGTGTTCTTCTCCGGGGGTTGCAGAGGGTACAGCCTGATACAACCGTACTGCATAGTCTGTACTGTTGTTGGAGCCGTACTCCATTTTCTGGGTATGACC
The DNA here is from genome assembly GCF_000023825.1 of Pedobacter heparinus DSM 2366. NCBI lineage: Bacteria > Pseudomonadati > Bacteroidota > Sphingobacteriia > Sphingobacteriales > Sphingobacteriaceae > Pedobacter > Pedobacter heparinus. The sequence goes on along the minus strand of NC_013061.1, from coordinate 1,236,915 downwards.
GGCACTAAGCTGCCAGCTGGCACCGGGGGATCCCTGTTCCAGTACCCGGTTCAAAGGTGAAGGTTCAAACCTGCTCTCTGAAAAGGCCGTGTTTGTAATCGTGGCCACACCTGCCGGGGGGCTGTTGTAAAAACCTGCCTGACTGGTTATTGCAGAAGGCTTAAAGCTGCCATTGGCACCTGTAACAGTAGAGTAAGGCAGGTATTTGAACTGCTCCCGGCCAAAGGCATCATAGTCAACAGGCTGCACCACATCCTTAAAGCCGGGACTGCCCTGTACCGTCACCGTTTGCAAAGGCCTGCCCAATCCATCAAAATACTGTACGGTCTGGTTTACCTCGCAGGTACTCAGTGTGGCATTGATGTTCCCTTCATTTACCCCTTCTTTTTTAAATACCTTGGTACTGATGTAATTCTGATCTGCACTTGGGGTACTTACCAGGTCCACACATTGCTGGAAACTCGCCCCGGTAAAGATCCTTACATTCTTGCCCGCAGGGATGTAAAATCCATCCGTCAGCGTTATACTCCCGGTAGCTTTAATTTCAGTCTGGTTGCTGTAAGTGTTCAGCGTAAGGTGCTGGGCATTTGAACTGGTAAAACCTGCCACTAAGCAAACAGCGATATATTTCCATGCCCTTTGGGGCGTTAAATTCTGATATAATTTCATGATACGGAGCATTAAGGTTTATAATGATAATCGTAAGATTTGACAATGTTCCCATCCTGGTCTTTGATATACTTTAACCGCTGGAAACTATCGTATTCATAATAGGTGGTCATGCCTTTGGCATCGGTAGCGCTGGTTGTCCCCATAAAAAGATCATAGGTAAAACTAGCTACCTGGGCATCCTTCAGCCTAGAATCCGTCCTTAAAACGGCCAGAAAATTTCTTACCTCTGTATCGGTTTTCGTATAGCTGCCACAAAATGTGTTTATTGCCCCCAATCCACCAAGAACAGCCTCTACAGTGGCATAATCTGCATTTTTAATTTCAGCTATAGGCTTACTTCTTCCGTATCCCCATACGTAACATATTTTGCTGCCTTTTTCCTGCGACACACTTAATGCATTCCCGGCATCGTCATATTTATGGTAACGTATCCTGCTTTCGACAGGGCTGCCTGCAACCGACTGCACCTGCACACTATCCGGATAAAACAAATGGGTAAAAGGCTGGGTATAATTAATGCGTGTAAAATCGGTTTGTACTGCATCTTTTAATCGCTGCTCTTCAACAACCGGCTGAATCAGATGATCATTAACCATTGCCTGGTATACACCACCTGGGTCTTCACCTAAGGAAACCTTTTCATGAGGGTATTTATATTTGATCTCTATCGTTTTTTGATCACTGCCAGTTGTGCTTACCCTGGTTTGCTGCGTATGTAAAGGGTTGCCATATTCATACACTGTTTTGCTTTTTACATAGCCACCGTTCTCATTGTAATCATAAACAGTGCTGGTATCCTTATAAACCCAGGCAGAGTAAAACCGGTATTTGTGTATATTAAAACCCTCAAACTCCCGATAAGCAGGGGGATTGGAGTGGGTAGGGTAATCATAGGTTTTATTAATTACGTATGCATCAGTAATGCTCCGAACACTTTCATGATAATGATTTACAGTCCTCTTTAAATTAACAAAAGTGCTGTCCTTTTTTTTAAAAATGATCTGTTCTTTTTCAAGACCATTTGAAAAGCCATTATTAGATAATTTTACACCTAATGTTACATTATTCCCTATGACAGGCATAGACCGGGAATCTCTTTCGACTATATATTCATGGGAAGTTCCACCATTTTCCAGATTTGATCCCAGTGCTTCAATCACATTACTGTAATACATATAATTTTGTGAATAAGGATACTGATTAACCAAAGAATTAGAATACGCAACCATATTTCGGCAGGGGAAATAGGCCAACATAGATGATTCTGCCGCACAAAAACCCGAGTTATAAGAGGTAACATCCTGAAATAACAATGGGGCATATCCAACATTTCCTGATGACTTACTTAAATCTGATAACTTCGCATAATAAAAACTTTTAACCAACTCCGGCTCAGCGGCACTACTCTTACTAATCAGACTGCTCACCCTAAGCCCGGGCACCTGGACATTTGTTGTAACTTCCAGAGGAACCCCATCATAAGAAATCACTGAAGTACATCTTAAATTTGGAACAAGACAGGTAATTCTGTAAAAGTAAGATGTTGTTAATGCAATCCCGGTCAGGTTTTCTGAAACATCTTGCCCCGCTTTAAGCGTTTTTGAAAAAACCAATTGCCCATCTGAACTGCGCAACACTTCTACGATCATCAGGTCCTGATCCGGATCATAAGATGATGAACCATCTGGACCCATTTCAATCCACATATGGGCGGCCAATGTCACCGTCTGAGAATTGGTAGTTGTAAAATTGGGAGACGTTTTTACTATTGGGTAAATGGTGTTCGTTCTTGGGACACTTAAATTCAGGCTTTCTCGTTGCTGCACCGTTTTAGTGGTAAAATAATCGTTCAATGAATAAAAAATACGATCAGTACCCCCTGTAGGGTACTCAATTTTAATCAAGGCCCCTTTAACTGAACTTCCCCAATCTGGATCCCTGTCGGCAGTAGCTCTCAAAAACATCTGCTGATCAATTGTACTGACTGGTTTTGGGATTAAACTTGAATTTAACTTCCCATTAAAGTGGCCCAATACATCCTGCGAAAAAGACAACCTTGGAGGCATTGCATTAATGTCCTCATAGGTAAATGTATGTTTTCCCTCTTCCTCTCCATTTTTTCCCTTTTGTTTTAAAAAAGTCAAATACGGCCTGTATTTTAAACTGGTCTCATTGCCATTCCAGGACTCATAAGTACTGGAAGATATTCCATATTGATAATCAAATTGAAATGATTTCAATACCTGATTATTATTTTTAAGGGTAATTTTTTCAAGCAATTTATCACCATTATTTGCTGATGGTAAATCCAAACGCGTGATGTAATCAAACTTCACTTCCATAGACCTGAATTTGATCTTTGAGAGCATTTTTCCATTTATATACAATAAACTTAAACTGGTATTTTCATGGTCTACAATGTCACATTGCAGATTGGGACAGGGGTTCTGGTTTTCAATATCAAAAGACCTGGTTAACGTTTGTGAAATACCGGCTACATAATCATAAGCTATACCCTGATAGGTAAAATTAACGGTCTCTTTATTCGGCAGGACAACCTTTGTCAGGTACCAGGAGGTAGGAACGGAGGCGCCAATAGGTTGGTTTACACCACCACTCACCGAGGTAGCTGAAGTATACTCGGTATCCTCAAAATAATATACACTCCCATCCGGTGTTTTTATCACTACTGATGATGAGGTTGTACTATTGAAAATAAAAGATATTTTCAGATTGGAATGCGGAATTGATATTGGGTTTTTGTTGGCATCCAATATAAATTTACCGGAATAGCCATTAAAATTATACGAGAATTCATCTGGCTCAGTATCCATGCTATTGCTCACAGCTACATTCTCTAGATAAGTCAGGAAATTCTGACCAAAACTGTTCCAGTCTGAAGGCAGGGTAGATCGGGTACTTAATTCATCCGGGTTATGGTTAACACTTCTGGTTACCACCCCACCTGCACTTAAAGCCCAGCCCATGCCAACTCTGGATGCAATCTGGTCTACTTTAACCCCGGAAGTAAAATACTGGATATCAATAGGCATTGCCCACTGATTGCCCTCTAAAGTAAGCAAGGGCACTTTAAAATTTAATGAACCTGTCTGTAAACCCACATCCAGATTGCCATATTTGGAAAGGGCTGCAGCATCAGGTGCCGGGGGGATATAAACCGGCAATTTATTATAGTTAGTTTGTGCCTTAACAACAGACAGGCAACTAAAAATGAATAATAGAATACAATAATGCTTTTTCATTGGTATATAATTTATAATGTCATTACTCGTTAAAATTTACCCCCAATACTAAAAAAAGAGAGTGCAGCCACACTGCACTCTCTTTTTTTTTGAAAATAATTTTGAAAAAGATTTTCGGGATTCAAAAACACACTTTAACACCCAATAAAGCCATGTTTATTGCAACACAGCAAGGCAAGTTTCAGCAATTTCCACAAAAAAGCCGGGACATTTTTTTGCCCCGGCCAGATTTTTTCTTCCTGAAAAATGGTTTTGTTTACCTATCCCCGTGTTTAAACAGCCAATGTTAAAATGGCAATTTCTTTGATCAGGTCTGGTAAAAGACACCAGGCTAAAATCAGTGGTGAGAAGTATTTTTTCAATGCCTCATCTATAGCCTCTGTAACAATTTCTTTATTATTGGCGCGGAATTTAAAATCGCATCGCCCTTTTTCCGTATAAACGTAACTTTGCCTGACATTGTCAAAGCATATAGGTGCTTCGCAATCCTGTCGCATTTTTTTGATGATGTACTTCACCTGCCGCGGTGAAATATTCAGTTTTTCGGCAAGAACCTCAACAGGTCCGGTGTTTCTAATGCAGATTAACTCATTTAGTCTTTGATAAAGCGGTAAATTCATGTAGCGTTTAATTTAGTAAGGTGAACAATTATTGCACTTAGTTAAATACTTTTTTTTTAAAAACGTAACTCTTTATACGAAATGCAGGCTTGCAGGGACATAAAGCCATCTTGCCGATACGAAAAGAAAATATGTACCATTAGTGAATGGTATATATTTAGAGTTAATTTTTGACTTTTTATTCTCGATTTACTAAATAATGATCTACACATGTATTATAATTGACGACGAACGCCACTTTACAACATTACTGGAAGAATATATTGCTGAGCTACCTGAACTGGAACTGATCAAAACATTCCACGATCCGACAAGGGCCATTGCCGAACTTACAGCAGAGCACTTTATAGCAGATATCATTTTCCTGGACATTCATATGCCACACATCAGTGGTATTGAACTTGCACCCCATTTAAAAAAGAAATGCAAATTCCTGGTATTCATTACCGCACACGCACAGTATGCCGTAAATGCCTTTGATCTGGAAGCCGATGATTTTTTGTATAAACCATTTAAAATAGAAAGACTTCAGCAGTCGATAAAAAAAATAACAGGTCATACAACTCCTGCAGTGCAGGAAAATACAGACAACGATTTTTTCTTTATAAAAATATCAGGTACGCAATCTAAATACCTAAAGTTTTTATACAGTGAGGTCATTGCATTTGAAAGCGACAAAAATTACATCAGAATTTATACCCCAAACGATTGCTACAGAATTTATCTGGGCATCAACGAAGTTGAAAAAAAGCTTGCCGGCCGAAATGACTTCATAAAAGTACACCGATCCTTTATCATCTCAAAAGCCTACATTGAACTGGTAGAGAACAATATGGTGGTCATGAAAAACAGCAATGTCCAGGTTGTCATCGGAAAGCAGTACAAGGCCTCATTTTTTGCTTATCTGGAAAGTCACAAGTTTTAATAAAATCACATCCTAAAGGCTCCGCTATCCATTTGCGCAGCACGCTGCAACAGCTGCTGACGGGTCTGCTCCAATTGCTTAATTTCATTTGCCGGTAGCTTTGAACGGCAATTTTTTAAAGTGATCTCTATCAGTTTAGCCTTGGCCCGTTCACAACTTGCCTGGCTGGTATTTACCACGGTCTGGCTCGAACATTTTTTATATTCAGGCGATGATTTCCATTCACTTTCCGATACTTTACTGCAAGCATCAGCTCCCCCGATCTGCGCGCTGTTATTGTTACTTCCACCACTTGCCTGACTACCTGCAGTAGCTGTATTGTTTTGAATTGCAAACTGCAGACCGGTATTGATATTCGAAATAAATGTCTGGTTAAGCGATCTGTAGGTTTCATTTAAAGAATTGGAAACGGTTGCTTTGTCCGAAACCGTACGATCTAAGATCGCATCCAGGCGCGTATCCATCTCATTTTTATCCTGCAACAGCATTTCCAGATCCGAAGGGTGGATCAGGTACTGGGATACCTGGCTTAAAAATATATTTTCCTCATTTTTCAGATCCTCCGCCCTTTTTTGCAGCATCGTTGTGATGCGGTTTATCCTGCCCATGTTTTTATTTTGCCCAGCCTTAAGGATCATATTCGTAAACAGGCCACCAATAGCACCTGAAACATCGCTACCTGTTAATGAATTAATTGCATTTTGCTGCTCGTTTGCTTGCTTTACACCTGCAATTCCACCTTCTATTTCAATCAGTTTAACACCCAGGTTCAAACTAATATTAACCAGTTCAGCTTTTTTGGCCTTAATTAAATTGTATCCGCTTCTTAACCGCAACAGATTGGCATATACCTGATTGGAACTTATATTTTTCTGGCTGAGGGCATTTGCAGATTTGATTTCATTGCACAACGTTTCATCGTTTAAAAACTGGTTTACCAACGAGGTAAGCGCTACTGGAAAGGTAGTGGCAAAAACAAAATGTTCCGTAAGCTTTGGTCGCGACATCTTGCCATGTTCGCCTTCAAAGAATATGGCCTGACCATAGGTTTTCAGGACTTTTCCGGAAACATCTTTTACCACCAGCTGGTACAGGGAATGGGAAGGAAATTTAGCCGCCGTTTTGGCCTGCATCCAGGTATTGCTCTGTACATATTGAAAATCCAGTACCAGGTCATCGTAAAAAAGAGAATCTGTATCATAGGCTGAATTTGCCAGGTCTGAAAAAACTACCTTTACTGCCCCTTTCTTTTCCAGGACTTTGCGCACTTCCGATTTATACAGCGCATTCATCTTATCGTATGCAGCCCTTGAGTTTGATTTCAGGTTATACAATTCGGGATATTCGATATCAAACCTATTGTAAATGTAATTTTCCCTGTCCAGATGAAATTGCACCCCTGATTCTCTGGGGGTAAATTGGACAATGATCCTGTTAAAACCATTTAAGGTATTATTGCTGTTGGCAAAAAATGCCGGAAACTCTTTTTGATCAAACCGGTCAAGAAAAAAATACCCGTCGTAATCAAGTCCCATAGGAGAAGGAATGACATCTGCTTTATCAAAAACATACCGTCCGTCCTGATTAAAATCGGGAAACTTTTTTTGAAAATCATCTCTGGGAACGTATGTTCCTTTGATGTTACAACTCTTGATGTGAACTGCCGGTACTTCAGGCAGTTTATGCTGTGCATATGCTGTAGCTACAGACAAACCTGTTAAAACGATACAGATCGAAATAAATTTCATCTTTTTAGTTATAATAATTGTCAGCTAAATTAGGTCGGCCTGCCATCCACATCAATAGCCATAAATAGCTATTGATGTGGTCATTATTATTTTTTAAAAAATAGCGTTATATTTGATATACTACATTAATCTCCATATTGTTAAAGTATCATGAACATTGCGCGTCCGCTCAATTTTACTTTCAAAGGGCATCTGCAAAACATCTACTACACCAATGATGCCATTGATGAACAGCACATTAAGGGGCTTATGTCCAGATTTGAGCAGATGAGCATGGCTATGAACAACATCACACCCTTGCTTTTTGTGATTGATTATACCAAATCCCAGTACCTGGTCATGACAGATAGTTGTCGGATCATCACAGGACACCATCCTCAGCAATTGCTGGAAGGTGGCATGCCCTTTCTGATTGATATCTATCAGAAAGATGACTTCAGGATTTATAATGAAAACGTGTTTACGGCGAATGCCAATTTTTTAAAATTGCAGCCCCAGTCTGAACACCACAAATTTGTTTTTTCGTATAATTTCAGGGTAAGAAACAGCGAAGAAAAATATATCCCTATTTTTCAGCGGGGAAGCTATATAACTTCCAGAGAAACAGGTTTACCGCTCTACAGTTTGGGCATGGTTACAGACATCAGCCCTTTTAAGAAAGACAGGCAAATTTACCACAGTATAGAAAAAATAGAAGAAAGCAATGGAATCATCACCAAACAGATCATTGATGAGAACTACTTTTTCCCTTATGCAGAAGATAAACTGCTATCGCACCATGAAAGAGATATCCTATGTTATATGGCCGACGGGCTGAGCAGCAAGCAGATTGCTTCCAGGTTCAACATCAGCGAAAATACGGTAGCCAACCACCGGAAGAACATGCTAAAAAAAACAAACACGAAAAATGTTGCCGAACTGGTAAGCTTTGCCTGCAAAACTCAGCTGATATAAACTATTGAAACGATCGGGTAGGATTATCCCTGTTTAAACACTTTCTCTAACAGGGCCTTCGTTTTCCTGATCCCTTCGTCTTCCGTTTCTCCTGCCCCTGAATACTCAATCCCTACTATTCCATTCCATTTTGCGGCTTTAATGATCCTGAACATGCGGCTGTAATCGATGTCGCTTTCTTCACCATCAGCATTAAATTTCATCGTTTTAGCACTTACCCCCTTGGCAAAAGGCATCATTTCTTCCACGCCCAGGTACCGGTCATATTCCTTTCCGTTCCCCAGGGCAAAGTTCCCAAAGTCGGGCAAGGTTCCACAATAAGAGCTGTTTACCCCTTTGATTACATCCGTCAGCCACTTGCCATCGGAAGAATAACCACCGTGGTTCTCTACAATAACATTGATCCTGTTCTTTTTACCGTATTCGGTTAACCTGCCCAGACCATCAATGGCCGCAGCTTTTACTTCCGCAGCTGTTCCCTTTCCCCCTGCATTTACACGGATGGTCTTACAACCCAGAAATTTGGCTGCATCTACCCATTTATAGTGGTTCTCTACCGCAGTTAGTCTTGCTTTATCGTCGGTATCGCCCAGGTTACCTTCCCGGTCTACCATAATCAGGTGGTTCTGGATCCCTTCAGAATCAGTCCGGTTTTTGAGTTCTTTCAGGTAAGCCGGGTCTTTCTCTTTCTTATCAAAAAATATACTTACATATTCTACAATGTGAATATCAAAATCCCTTTTCGCTTTCAGCGGAAAATCAAGGTTGTCCAGTTTTTTGGCAAACAAGGTATTGTGCAGCGACCATTGGGCCAGGGAAATGAGATAAGGCTCCTTTTTAAAAGCACTTAAAGCTTCCAATGGCAGCAACGAAGCAAGCCCTACCCCTGCTGTCAGCATCCCTAAATCTTTAATAAAACTTCTGCGGTCTTTTGTTTCCATAATGTGTATTTATAGGTGTGTATTTTTATCTAAATGTGTATTGTACACGTAAGAATTCTAAACATTTAAGTAAGTATATGGGTAAACTAACAGAAAATATACCTTCGGTTTATTTTCCCTTCTTATTAAAAAAACCATTAAAAAATAACAGCTGGTACTTAACCGCATTGTTCCAGTATTGCCCATTGTGCGCACCTGGCCTGATGATAAAATCATGCGGGATATTGCTGTACTGCAACGCTTCATGAAGTTTCATGTTTACCTCGTAAAAGAAATCCTCTTTGCCGCAATCGATGATCAGTGCCAGGCGGTTGGGCACCAGCAAATGGATCATATTAACGATGGTATTGTCTTTCCAGCGTTGCGGGAACTTATCATAATCGCCCAACCTTTTGGCGATATTCCAGTTCAGGGGAAAAGAGGTAAAATCCACCCCGCCACTCATACTACCGGCCGCCCCAAAAGTATCCTGATGCCTGAAAGAAAGGTATAAGGCACCATGTCCTCCCATGCTTAGGCCCGCAATAGCGCGTCCCTTACGGTCTTTTACCGTTTTATAGTTCTTATCTATCCAGTTTACCAGTTCGGTGGCCACATAAGTTTCATATTTCCATTCCGGATCTACCGGACTGTCAAAATACCAGCTGGTTACATTACCATCCGGGCAAACAATGAGGGTTTGGTATTGGTCGGCATATTGACCCAGTTCGGGTGCAATATTGATCCAGTTGGCATAATTGCCACCCGCACCGTGCAATAAGTATACAACAGGATAGGTTTTACCTTCAGCGTAGCTATCTGGTGTAATGACAACAGCTTTAATGTTTTTCTTCATCGATGCACTGTAGGTCTGCACCGTATCTACCTTAGCGGCAAAAGTTAGCTGTATACCAAACAGCAGCATCACGCCGGCAAGAAAAAGTGATCTTCTCATTTTTTGAACGATTATTTATTTACCCATATACAGGCTGCACCTACCAATGCAGCATTTTCCCACATTTCGGTTTGCCTGATCTTTACTTTTTTATTTACCACCAGCTGCTCCAGCTTAGGCATAAAATGGGCCCAGGTCCGGGCAATGTTGCCACCAATAACCAATACTTCAGGATCCTCATCTGCTATAAAATCATTGATAAAACTGCCCAGGTTTGTAGCAAACTCATCAAATATCTGATTCTTTATTGCCGGCGCTGCAACATTCAGCAATTCTTCCACATTCTTTACATCTGCTCCGGTAAGCTCATGGTAACGTTTTAAGAACCACCTGGTAGAAATGTATTCTTCGGCATTTTGCTCCAGGAAAGGCAGGGCCGCACGGTTTACGTCTTTTGGCGCTCCCTTGCAATTACTGGCCGATCCCAAACCTGTGCCTAAAGTAATGCCAATAGCCTTTTTTACATCAGAAGCAGCACCAGCAGCCAGCTCTCCACGTAAAAAAGCCTCTGCATCATTGATAAAAATGATGTTTTCCAGGGGCAGGTTTAAATGTCGGGATAAGGCTTCACCTATATCTATACCATATAAAGCATCGTATTTCTGCACACCTTTAAACAAAGCAATGCCGCTTTGGTAATCAAAAGGGCCAGGCATGGCAATGCCTATTTTTATCTGTCCTGCCGGAAAGCCGTTTACGAGCGGTAAAATCCCCTCAACCCAGGAATTTAGAATAATTTCAGCACTTTCTTTGGGTGCTACACGCTGGCGTACCAGGCTGTCTTCAACAACATGATAGGTAGATGAATCAATATGCGCTGCAGTAATGTGTGAGCCGCCTATGTCTACCCCAATAAAGGGCAGGAAACTGTTTAAGGTCATGGATTCTGTTTAAAAATTTGGTTCTGTTTCTCAAATAAAGCTAATTAAACTGCTTTATTAAAATGTTTTACCAATTTTTTAAAATTTTGAACTCCGTTCTCCTGTTTATCTGATGCTTCGCTTCTGTACATTTTACCGTAACTGGACGCTCACAAACAAGGTAGACTGGCACACTGTTGCCGGAGCAGATGGGGTTATTCCCCCCTCATTTTTGAAATAGAGTTTATTGCTGCGTTAAAACCGAATTAATAACTTAACCGTAATAACACAGATAGGCTACATCTGTATCACATATAATGTCAAAAGAAGCACCGGCTGCCACATCAAATTTATCCTGGGCATGATAGGCCTTATATCCGCTATCGTCTAATTTAACGTTCATTACACCTGCCACTATAACCATTTCTTCAGGTGAAGAGGTTGAAAAGGTATAGTTACCTTTTTTCATTACACCAAGTGTTGCCTTACCTTTTTCTGTTTGCAGGCCAAGGCTTTGAACTTTACCTTCAAAATATACATTGTGGGATATCGGCAGATCTGTATTTGGATTACTCATTGTTTAAATGTTAAATTATTTCCGGCGCAAAATAACCATTGCCCAGTACACATCGAAATTAAATTTAAGAAAAAGTCGCTGTGAAAATAATTCACAGCGACTGCTAAAATTTCAATGTCTTACTTGCTCAGGTTTAACCTAAGGTTCAGTTCAAAACTGCCATTGGTATAGCTGCTTAAAGCTGAAGTCTGCGTGGTATAAGTTCCGCTGATCAGGTATTTCTTTTTGAAGTCCATGCCCAAACCAAATGTTCCGTTTTCTGTACTGTGGTACATGGCCAGCAAAAATACCTGCTTATTGGCAATGCCAAACTGTGCCCCTGCATCCCAGATGTTGTCAAACCCTTTTACACCCCTGTAGGCTACTTTAGGTTCTACATCCATGCCTTCAGCGCCTTCGCTGATCTGGATCTTATAGCTTACTGCTGTATAAAAAGTAGCGACATCGGCCAGTTTGATCACATCCTTTTTCAGTACACTTTTCAGATTGGGTACAGCTGCCTGGATGTTCAGTTTATCTGAAGTATAGGCAAGCCCAAAATCGCCATCCAGGTAGGTTTTACGGTCGTTATACTGTCCTACCGTCGGGTCGCTGGGGTTGCCATAAATATCGGCATTTTCCAGGCGCTGGCTCATGAAACCCAGGGATACCCCAAAATGTAACTGATGGTTATCCTCGTTTAGTTTGAGGTGATAGGCATAACTGCCCACTACCCTGGTCTGGCGCTGCAGGCCGGCACTTTCGTTGTTTACCGTAAGGCCCAGGCCTACTTTGCTGAAGCCATAATCAGCGGTCAGGTTTTGGGTCAATGGCGATCCGGGTACATTGCTCCAGAGTTTACGGTAAGCACCATTCAGTTTTAAACCTTGTCCGGCTCCGGCAAAAGCAGGGTTAATTAAATACTGGTTGGTGTAATATTGAGAGGACAGTGGGTTCAACTGCCCCTTTACTGTGGTACTGATTGCGCTAACTGCAATCAGTACTAAGGTTTTATATATCGTTTTCATCTCTTGTTTTATGCTGTTTTACTCTGGTCTGGTAATGGTAATGAAACCCTTGAAACGTGGCCTGCTCGTCCCAAAGTCTATGATATAGTAATAGGTGCCTTCAGCCAGTGGCGCTCCATTTAAGGTACCTTCCCAGCTATTGTCGTAAGCTTTTTTGCTATAGATCGGACGACCAGTCCTGTCAAAGATCTTCACCTCATTATTCGGATAAAAATCAATGTTATCGATAACCCATTTGTCATTTATCCCATCGCCGTTTGGAGACATGATGTTGGTGGCTTTGATCTTCACAAAATCTTCCAGTACAGTTAAAGTAATGGTTTTTGTTTCTGTACATCCGCTGGCATTGGTCACCGTTACAGTATAGGTTGTAGTCTGGCTTGGCCTTACGGTTATTACCGGAGCGTTCGTTGTACCTATGATACTGCTGTTGGCTGCCCAGGTATAACTGCTACCACCTGTTGCGGTAAGCAATACGGTCTCTCCCTTGCTGATCTCCGTTCCTTTATCACTGTTGATAGCCACCACGGGCAGGGCATTAACTGTAATGGTTAAAGTCCTGCTGTAAGTATCTATTCCCCCGTTTGCAGTGCCACCATTGTCTTTCACTGTTACCGTTACAGTAGCTGTTCCAGCTATTGCACCGGCTTTTACGCGGTAGCTTAAGGTTGCGGTAGCACCACTGCCGGTTACTGTCAGCGCCTCAAACAAACCAGCATTGTTACTGCTCACACTTAAAACAGTGCTCTGTGCAGTTTCAGGGCCGGCACTAATGCCAGTTAAAGCTAAGGCTTGTGCTGCTGTGGTAAAGCAGATCGTTTGATCAGCTATCGTTGCAAGTGTAGGAATCTCATTTACATCAATAAGGGTAATGGTCAGTATTTTTTCCAGGCTCAGGCCATATTGTGTGGTACTTTTTACGCGCACACTGTAACTGGCTTTGCTTTCAAAGTTAAGTACTGATGCAGTATTGATCTTGTTACCGATGATGGCAAATGATGCATTGTCTGTATCGCCTGTTCCGGCAGCTAAAGTATAGGTAAAGGTTGCCGAAGGATCATCAGAAGTACTGCTTAAGGTTCCGGCATTGGTACCTGCTGCGCTGTTCTCGTAAAGCGCTACCCCAGCCAGATTGATATTGGTTGGCGCACCTCCTTTAACCGTCAGTGTTCCTTTTACATAACTGAAACTGTAGTTGGCTGCTACTGCACCACTGGCATTAATGTCATAAGTGCCAGCCGGACTTGTGGTAATTGCAGTTGTGCTTATGGTTGGTAGAGTAGTCAATACCGAATTGCTTTCACCATTGACAAAACCAGAATAATTTACTGTTAATGCCGGGTTTGCTGTTCCTGCAAAACGTTCTTTGTTATCGGCAGTAATGGTCAGCACTTTCCTGCCTACCGTCAAAGCTCCATTCATATAAACGATGCTGTAGTTGCTCAATCCCGTACCAACAGCTGCAGCGGGCACAATTGGATAGGTTGAACCTGCTACAGTTGCAGTACCCGAAGCGCCTGTACTGGTTAAAGTAACACCGGTGACGGTATTGCCGTTGATCAGTCCTGTGGTGGTAAACTCGGTGCCGGCAAAAGTTACGGCATCACCATAGGCTTTGGTCCTTGCTGAAGCGGTAATGGTCAGTGTTTTTGCCGTTATAGTCAATACCCCATTCGGGTTGGTAACGGTATAGTTGCCCAACTTGCTGTCAGGATCGGCCAGTGTGGCTACGATTGGATAGTTAGTCCCTGCAACTGCCGTAGCAGCTGCCCCTGTACTGTTGCGGGTCAAAGTAATGTTGTCTCCGTTCTGGATACCGGTGATGCTGCCTGTAAAGTCAGCATTGGCCAGTACATCGCCATAGGCTTTCGAGCGGTCGGTATTCACCACAACCAAAGCTTTCGGGTTAACCGTTAAAGTACCGTTTACATAGGTGATGGTGTAGTTATTTAACCCTGTGCCAGTAGCTGCTGTTGCCACAATCGGGTAAGGCCCACCAGCAATGCTCGCTGTAGCAGCTGCTCCTGTGCTGGTCAGGGTCACACCGGTGACGGTATTGCCATTGATCAGTCCTGTTGTGGTAAACTCGGTACCTGCAAAAGTTACGGCATCGCCATAGGTTTTGGTCCTTGCCGAAGCGGTAATGGTCAATGTTTTTGAAGTTACTGTCAAAGTTCCGTTGGGGTTAGTGACTGTATAGTTGCCCAGCTTGCTGTCTGGATCGGCCAGTGTGGCTACGATTGGATAGTTAGTCCCTGCAACTGCCATAGCTGCTGCTCCCGTACTGCTGCGAGTCAAAGTAATGTTGTCTCCGTTCTGGATACCGGTGATGCTGCCTGTAAAGTCAGCATTGGCCAGTACATCACCATAGGCTTTTGAGCGGTCGGTATTTACTACAACCAAAGCTTTCGTATTTACCGTTAGTGTTTGCAGGACATTCAATGCTGCATTATAGCTGGCACTTCCTGTCTGGCTCGCCGTAATCACCGTGCTCCCCGCCTTTAATATCGTAGCGGTATTTCCCGTAATGGAAACCACTGAAGGGTCTGCAGCGGTATAGGTCACCGTTAAACCACCTGATGAGTTCGCATTGCCAAGGGCAAATGACACATCACCGTAAGTTTTTGTAGCGATAGTAGTAAAAGTGATCGTCTGATTGGCTTTCGGAACTGCTGTAACATCTGCACTTGCTGCGCTGATGTTACCAGCCTGGTCAATTGCCTGAATCCGGTAATAATAACCTGTACCGTTGGTTAAACCTGCATTTGTATAGGTTGTTGTCCCTGCCGGGACATCTGCCAAAGTTGTTGACGGGGTGGCAGTAGTTCCCGATAAGATCCTGTATTTGGCCAGATCTGTTGCCGGACTAGCTGTCCAGTTCAGTACAATCTGCGTATCACCTGGTGTTGCAGCCAAACCTGCCGGTGTGGCCGGAGCAGACTGATCAAAAGTGATCAACCCGTTACCTGTGGTAACCACAGTTCCTGTATTTCCCGACACATCACTAAAAGCAATGCTGTAAGCAACCAGTCCTTCCGCATCAGCACCTGTAAAAGTATAAGCAGCCGTCCAGTTGTTGCCCAAAGCTGTTGGGATAACTGTATGCCCTGCAATGGTCACTACCGGGGTTACTGTTTCGCTGGAAGTAAAGGTCAGTGTAGCTACATCCCCCACCTTCGCAATTGTGGGAACTGCATTGCCAGATGAAATATTTACAACACTTAAGGTAGGTAATGCAGTATCAAAAGTTAAAGCTGGTGATGTTCCTGCCCCACCATTATTACCAGCAGCATCAGTGTAAGCACCTGCTGTAACAGTAATGCTGGCCGTCCCGTTGTTTTGTCCAGGAGCAGGTGTAAAAGGTGCTGTCCTAAGCAATCCTGTTCCTGATATCGTAGCCAGTGTACCTCCTGAAACTACCACATCTCCTATTGAACCGTTCCAGGCAAATGTTGTTCCCGGATCTTCACTAAAAGTAAAGGTGATCGTTGCTGTTTGTCCTGCTGTTAATGTATTGACATTACTTGTAATGGCTATTGTAGGAGCAGCACCATCTATAGTGATTGCTAATCCTGCCGATGCTGTACTGGTATTTCCTGATGCATCTTTTGCTTTTGCAGTGATGGTATGTGAAGTTGCAGTCAGAGTTGAAGAAGTGATTGACCAGTTACCGCTGCCATCAGCAGCGACAGTTCCCAATATCGTAATACCGTCAGTATCGTATAAGGTAACCGTAGCACCTGGTTCTGCCGTACCTGTAAAAGCAGGTGTGGTTACGCTGGTGATGTTGTCACCTGATATACCTGTATCACTTCCTGCTGCAAGAACAGGGGTTGATGGTGCATTCGGCGCAGTGTTATCAATAATGATCGTCAGACCCGCCGATGCTGTACTGGTATTTCCTGATGCATCTTTTGCTTTTGCAGTGATGGTGTGCGAAGTTGCAGTCAGAGTTGAAGAAGTAATTGACCAGTTACCGCTGCCGTCAGCAGCGACAGTGCCCAGTATAGTCGTACCATTTGTATCGTATAAGGTAACCGTAGCACCTGGTTCTGCCGTACCTGTAAAAGCAGGTGTGGTTACGCTGGTGATGTTGTCACCTGATATACCTGTATCACTTCCTGCTGCAAGAACAGGGGTTGATGGTGCATTTGGAGCAGTGGCATCAATGATGATCGTCAGACCTGCTGATGCGAGGCCGGTGTTACCAGCTGCATCAGTAGATTTTGCAGTGATGGTATGTGAAGTTGCAGTCAGAGTTGAAGAAGTGATTGACCAGTTACCGCTGCCGTCTGCAGCGATAGTTCCCAGTACAGTAGTACCGTTTGTATCATAAAGTGTTACAGTACTACCTGCTTCAGCCGTACCTGTAAAAGCAGGTGTGGTTACGCTGGTGATGTTGTCACCTGATATACCTGTATCACTTCCTGCTGCAAGAACAGGGGTTGATGGTGCATTCGGCGCAGTATTATCAATGATGATCGTCAGACCTGCTGATACCGTACTGGTATTTCCTGATGCATCTTTTGCTTTTGCAGTGACGGTATGAGCGGTTGCGGTCAGCAGTGAAGAAGTGATTGACCAGTTACCGCTGCCGTCTGCAGCGACAGTGCCCAGTACAGTAGTACCGTTTGTATCATAAAGTGTTACAGTACTACCTGGTTCTGCCGTACCTGTAAAAGCAGGTGTGGTTACGCTGGTGATGTTGTCACCTGATATACCTGTATCACTTCCTGCTGCAAGAACAGGGGTTGATGGTGCATTTGGAGCAGTGGTATCAATGATGATCGTCAGACCTGCTGATACCGTACTAACATTACCAGCCGCATCTTTTGCTTTTGCAGTAAGGGTATGTGAAGTTGCAGTTAGAGTTGAAGAAGTAATTGACCAGTTACCGCTGCCGTCAGCAGCGACAGTACCCAGTATAGTCGTACCATTTGTATCATAAAGTGTCACTGTAGCACCTGGTTCTGCCGTACCTGTAAAAGCAGGTGTGGTTACGCTGGTGATGTTGTCACCTGATACACCTGTATCACTTCCTGCTGCAAGTACAGGAGTTGACGGGGCATTCGGCGCAGTGTTATCAATAATGATCGTCAGACCCGCCGATGCTGTACTGGTATTTCCTGATGCATCTTTTGCTTTTGCAGTGATGGTGTGCGAAGTTGCAGTCAGAGTTGAAGAAGTAATTGACCAGTTACCGCTGCCATCAGCAGCGACAGTGCCCAGTATAGTCGTACCATTTGTATCGTATAAGGTAACCGTAGCACCTGGTTCTGCCGTACCTGTAAAAGCAGGTGTGGTTACGCTGGTGATGTTGTCACCTGATATACCTGTATCACTTCCTGCTGCAAGAACAGGGGTTGATGGTGCATTCGGCGCAGTGTTATCAATAATGATCGTCAGACCTGCTGATGCGAGGCCGGTGTTACCAGCTGCATCAGTAGATTTTGCAGTGATGGTATGTGAAGTTGCAGTCAGAGTTGAAGAAGTGATTGACCAGTTACCGCTGCCGTCTGCAGCGATAGTTCCCAGTACAGTAGTACCGTTTGTATCATAAAGTGTTACAGTACTACCTGCTTCAGCCGTACCTGTAAAAGCAGGCGTGGTTACGCTGGTGATATTATCACCTGATATACCGGTATCACTTCCTGCTGCAAGTACAGGAGTTGACGGGGCAGCCGGAAGCTGTGTATCAAAAGATAATGCTGGTGTAGTACCTGCACCGCCGTTATTGCCAGCTGCATCTGTATAAGTACCGGCTGTAACAGTAATGCTGGCTATTCCGTTGTTTTGTGCTGCTGTTGGTGTAAAAGTTACTGTTCTGGTCAGTCCTGTACCTGTGACCGCCCCCAGTGAACCTCCTGAGACCGTTATATCTCCCAGAGAAAATGATGATCCGGGATTTTCACTGAATGTGAAAGTGATTGTTGCTGTTTCTCCTGCTTTTAATGTGCTGACATTACTTGTAATGGCCAGTGTAGGGGCAGTATTATCTACGGTCACCACTAAACCGGAAGAGAGAATGCTGACGTTACCAACTGCATCGGTGGCTGTAGCTTTAATGGTATGAGATCCTTGGGTCAGTGCTGAAGAAGTGATTGACCAGTTACCGCTGCCATCAGCAGCGATGGTTCCCAGTGAAGTGGTACCATCAGTATCATATAAGATAACGGTAGCATTTGCTTCGGCTGTACCTGTAAAAGCAGGTGTGGCCAGTTTGGTGATATTGTCGCCTGGTATACCTGTATCACTTGCTGATGCCAGGACAGGAGTTGAAGGCGCAGCCGGAAGCTGTGTGTCAAAAGACAATGCTGGTGTAATACCTGCACCACCGTTATTGCCTGCTGCATCTGTATATGCACCAGCTGAAACGGTAATACTAGCCGTTCCGTTGTTTTGTGCTGCTGTTGGTGTGAAGGTTGCTGTTCTGGTTAGTCCTGTACCTGTGATAGCATCCAGTGTACCTCCCGAGACTACTATAGATCCTGTTGTGCCGTCCCATGTAAATGATGTTTCAGGATTTTCACTGAAAGTGAAGGTTATTGTTGCCGTTTCTCCTGCTTTTAAAGTACTGACATTACTTGTGATAGCCAATGTAGGGGCAGTGGTATCAATAGTAAATAATAAACCGGAAGACAGAACGCTGATGTTACCGGCTGCATCGGTGGCCGTAGCTTTAATGGTATGGTCTCCCTGGCTAAGTGGTGTTGAAATGTTTACCGTCCATTTGCCGGCGCCGTTCACAAAAGCACTCCCGATTACAGTTATACCATCAGTATCGTAGAGGGTAATGGTCGTATTTGCTTCTGCGTTACCGGTAATACGGGGGGTGGTTACATTCGTAAGATTATCGGTGGAGGATATACCGGTATCACTTGCGGCTACCAGATCTGGTGTAGATGGCGCAACCGGGGCTATGGCATCAATTGTAATATCGTTATTTGCACTTAAAGATCCTGCGGCACCTGGTGCAGGTAAGGTTAGTGTAGCATTTGTACCGCTGGTACTGATGGTACCGCCATTAAGGGTTAAAGCAGTTGTGCTCTGGTAATCCAGGTCGGCAGTGTTATCTCCTGCCTGTACAGTATAGTTAAAAGTAAGCGCAGTTGTACCGGTTCCTGATGAATAATTGATTGTCCTGTCTGTGGTTCCGGTTTCCAGCAGAAGCTGTGGCGTGCCCGTTACAGTTACTGCCGCAGAAAAATTAACCTGTACAGAGATCACGTCACCTGTTTTATAGGTGCCATCTGCCGTACTGGAGGTTACGCTGGTAACGGTAGTTGGTGGTGCGGTTATCGAGTAAACATTGCCCTGAAAAGAGGCTATCATCGCATTTCCTGCCAGATCAGCTATTCCTGATCCGGAAGCGGGTAAATCCATGTGAAATTGTCCACTTGTTGAACCTGTGTTTACTGTGACAGTATAAACTGTGCTGCTTACCGGGGTTACAGTAGTAACGGATGGTGTAGGACCACCACTTATAGGTAAGACAGTAAATGTAAAGTCTGATGCATTTAATCCTGTCACCGGTTCACTAAAGGTAACCGTGTAATTGACAGGTGTTGATACATTAGTAGGGTTAGTACTGGCTCTGACCATCGAAGATACCGTTGGAACCTGGCCATCAATTACAATATTTTTATTTGCACCTAAAGACCCCGCGGCACCTGTTGCAGGTAAGGTTAGTGTGGCATTTGTACCGCTGGCACTGATGGTACCGCCATTAAGGGTTAAAGCAGTTGTGCTCTGGTAATCCAGGTCGGCGCTTACATCTCCTGACTGTACAGTATAATTAAAAGTAAGCGTTGATGTACCGCTTCCTGATGAATAATTGATTGTCCTGTCTGTGGATCCGGTTTCCAGCAGAAGCTGGGGCGTGCCCGTTACAGTTACTGCCGCAGAAAAATTAACCTGTACAGGGATAACGTCACCTATTTTATAGGTGCCATCTGCCGTACTGGAGGTTACGGTTAGTTCAGTAATCGTATAAATGGGTTGAGTACCTTGAAAAGCACCACCACTTGCTCCCGGAGAAAGGTCTTTTGCGTCAGCCTCCGTATTTGTGCTGGCCCAATTGACAGGTGTTTTGATGTTATTTAACAGTTGTTCTTTTGTTCCGCTAAACAAAGATGAATAAGAATTGAACTGTCTGCTTAAATCAGGTCCGCCTGAATAAGTGACTAATGTGTTATAAGCATTTGTTCCGCTCAATTGTGCGGGCAGAACAGAGGTCTGGTTAGCAGGGGTGGTGCCCGTTGTTGCCCATCCGGTTGAAGTATCAGTGCCACCTATGGGAGGCGTGGTGTAGTTTGTATTTAAAAATCCATAAAGGAAATTAAAGCTATTGTCTGGATTTGTGGTATAAACCAACCAGCTGTCTCCGCTGACATTGCTAATCGGACGAATGCCTGAGTTTGTCCAACCGACTTTCGTAACAGATCCATATGTGGAAGGTTGAATTACCGGAGCCGCTAATGTGTTGTTGGTAAAGGAAATCGAGAAAACGGTGCCTATCGGAATGGCCTGACTGATGGTCCAAGTAAGGAGTCCATCTGAGGAGCTTGCTCCAAAAACAGTTCCGTTATAAGTATAGTCTGTAATTTTAACAACCGTCCCGGAAGGAATATCCACGAGTGTAACCAATGCAATAGTTCCTGTGTAAGGAGTTGTGGGACTTAGCCTGGTGTCACCGTTAACGCCAATAATGGCGATATCGCCAGGACTTAACTGTGCATGACTTATTTTTGCAGAAAATGAGCATAGTATCAGAACGATTAAAATAAGTAGATTTCTTTGCATATAAATGGATTAAGCGATTTTAGATTTTTGACAACGTTTTTACAGAATTGAAATTCGATATATAATTGTAGTCAAAATTACCCAGCTTATTATAATTAATAGTTAAAACTGGGGATTAAATTCCTCTAACCATTCAATAGTTGTATAAAAAGTGATGATATTTATGATACCTTCTTTTGTGAGAAATAGGCTTTGGGCATCAAACCTGTCTCTTTTTTAAAGGCATTGTAAAAAGTTGCCAGGCTTTTAAAGCCAGATTCATGAGCAATGGCTTCAATGGTCATTTTGTGCGCGTGAAGTGGATATTGTGTGCTAAAATAGCTAATGCGGTAACCATTTATCCAATCACGAAAGTTTTTATCGATTACGTTGTTGATTACAAATGAGCAGTGATGAACAGAAATATTCATTTCAGCAGCCAGGTCAACAATCTGAAAATCCGATATCAGGTATAACTTTTTAGCTGCCATTAAGGCTTCCATCTCAGCTGCGTATGCAGCTGATTGTTCAGGTAATAAGATGATTTTTTTAGTACTACCGGTATTCAATGTAGTATCTTCTACCCTTTCCTGGCCTTTATCTGCGACTTTTATACCATCAATAGGCGTTATTAAATAACGGTAAAAAATATCCGGCTGATGTAGGATGAACACAACAATAACAATCAAAACGAGACAGCTGATGATCACAAATATGGAATTGGCATAAGTTCTGTCCTGGCTTGTACTGAGCAATGGCAAAAAACTAACGAGCTGGAAAAACGTTGCTGCCTTTACAAAAAGTAAGATCCATTTCTTACCAGTATCTGCTTTGGGTTTTGCTTTCAATACCTCCGAATTTAACACCCTATACCAGGTGGCGGCTAAATAACCAAGTACCAATGCAGGCCTGCCTACAGAATATAAATAGGCCGGTAATATCCCGCTCCTTTCGTTAATAAAAAGCTGTTTATTATCAGTGATCTGTTTTAAGATATCGTGCCAGTTGATAACCGGAGCAAAAGGCCATGGGATAACATGGATAATGGCCAGGGCAGCAGGGATAAAATGAAGCCACTCCTTGTAGGGTAATTTTTTATCCGGGTTAATAAAATGGCTGACATAAAGGTAAAAGCAAGCCGGGGCGGCAAAGTACAATGGGGTAAAAAGCTGATGAAAAAAAGGAAAATAAGTCTGCTGTTTTGAGTTTACCAATAAAAGGACCAACATTTGACCGAATCTCGAAAAAAAGATAACTCCCAGTAAATAATTCAATACAGGATTACCCCGTTTGGCGAAAAACAGGTTGAAGGAGAACAGCAATAAAAAAAAGCAGATAATGCTGGTTAAAAAATTCAAAAAGCCCATATGCAGGCGGAAAGATAACGTTTTTTATGAAAATAGGAGCAACAATTATGGTTAAGAAATCAACTGTACTGACTAGCAGGACTTAATTTTTAAGAAACATTAGGGGATATCCATAAAATTATCTAATTTTAAGAATGTGATAAGCAATAACTTATTTTATTGTCTATTAATGAAAGTTGCCAATAAAATGAGCTTTGCTTTGCGGATAAAGCAGTAAAATTCCATACTTTTGAGTTGAGGATATGAAAAGAGTTTAAATTTAACGCATTATAAACTGAATCAGATTAAATTACATTCCCAGCAATTGGTTGCTGAAGTATTGGTGCTCATGCGTAATGATGAGGCATACAACTGGCCTGTGTACCATAATGGCCATGTTATTGGTAAAATATCTTACAATGAGCTGATGGCTTTTCTTGACCATAAGGAAGATGCGGGCAACATTTATTCTCATAAACTGCATTTTGACCTTGGCAGTGTATTGGTTGCCCTAAGGGACATGCGAACCGATAAGTATAAAAAACCACAACAGGCCATCTCTAAAAAATTGGTTGCAGGTTTAAGTTCTGTAGCTGTAATTACTATGGCGTTAATTGGCCTGAGCTGGATGTTTTTTAAATCCAATACAGCCCTGCCTGATGAAAATACTACCACCATCGTTTCCGATAAAATTGCATTAACCTTAGGCAGTGGCGAACAGCTGCTATTGGATGATACCAAAAAAGGAGTGGTTATAAACGCCGGTAGTTTAACCTACAATGATGGAACTTCCATTCCTGTTACCTCCCAAAAACAAGCTGCAGGGCTGACATTGCATACTCCACGTGGAGAGCAGTATCAGGTTACCCTACCCGATGGCACAAAAGTTTGGTTAAATGCAACCAGCCACCTGAAATTTCCTTCAACCTTTGCGGGACTGACCGAACGGAGGGTGAGCCTGGATGGGGAAGCTTATTTTGAAGTAGCTAAAATAAGCAGCAATACAAATGGTAAAATACGCAGGATACCCTTTATTGTGGAAAGCAAAGGTCAGGAAATAGAGGTTTTAGGAACGCACTTCGATGTGAGGGCCTACAACAATGAAGCTGAAGTAAAAACTACTTTGGTTGAAGGAAGCGTAAGGGTTACCCCATCATCCCGAAATAATGAACTTGCTAAAAGCCCCGACCCGTCATTGCTCGATCCCATGCGTACGAATGGTGTTAAACCAGCTGGTTACTACCTTAAATTAAGCCAGGCAGTGGTGCTTAAGCCCAATCAGCAAGCCGTCCTGACAGGCTCGGCTTTAGCTGTAAAAAGTATAGATGTTGAGGAAGCCCTGGCCTGGAAAAACGGAGAATTCGCATTCAGGAATATGCCTTTGGAAAATGTTATGCGCATAGTTGCCTGCTGGTACGATGTAGATGTTGTTTATCAGAACAAAACTCCGGATAATGCGCTTTTAGGTGGTACCATCTCTAAAACCGCAAATATTGTAGAAGTGCTGGATATGCTTGAAGTAATTGCAAATGTTAAGTTTAAAGTGGAAGGCAGAAAGGTTACTGTTGTACAATAATGCATTTAAAAAAGGGGTTTGTCATTTTTATTTTATTGGTACTCAGTGTGGCCGTAAAGGCCCAGAAACTCAATTATACACAAAAGAATGTTTCCCTGGTAAGGCTTTTTAAGGAGATCAAACAGCAGACCGGTTTTAGTGTGGCCTGGAATGAAAAGGAATTCAATGTGAACCAGCGCATAGACATCAGCTACAAGGATGCCGATGTTAAGAAAGTAATGGATGACATTTCGGCCCGACTCCAGCTTAGTTATACCATTATGGGTAAGGCAATTATTGTAAAAGATAAAAGACCTGCAGCAGGTATTGACCAAACCACAAATCCTAAACCCGCGAATAATCCTATCCCTATTGTTCAGGAAAGGGAATTTTTCCTGCAACAGGTTGAAATTGTAAGTACAGGTTATCAAAACATCCCTAAAGAACGCGCAACAGGAAGTTTTGCACTCGTAGACAGTGCGCAACTAAACCGGAGGGTTAGTCCTGATATATTTAGCAGGCTGGAAGGTATAACCAGTGGTTTGCTGTTCAATAAAAATACAGTAAACAGCAATTCTGGTAATTTGGATTTATCTATAAGGGGCAGAAGTACAATTTTTGCAAATGATCAGCCCCTGATTATCCTGGATAATTTTCCTTTTAATGGTGATTTCAATTCCATCAACCCGAATGATCTGGCCAATATTACGGTATTGAAGGATGCAGCAGCAGCTTCTATCTGGGGCGTAAGGGCTGGAAATGGTGTAATCGTGATCAGTACCAAACGGGGAAAGACCGGACAAGCATTAAACATTTCTTTAAATACCAACATTACTGTTGCAGGCAAACCGGATGTTTTTTACAATCCGAACCACCTGTCTTCATCGGATTTCATCGATATTGAAACTTTTCTGTTTAACAATGGAAAGTACGATGCTGCATTGACAGACCAGGTTAATTATCCGGTTGTTTCGCCGGTAGTGCAAATCCTGAACAAACAAAGGCAGGGACAGTCTGCCGCCGAAACGGAAAAACAATTAAATGCCCTGCGTGGAAATGACATCCGTAATGAAGAGTTGAAATACTTTTACCGCAAACCGGTTTCCCAGCAATATTTTTTGAATGCAAGTGGCGGAACAGCTAGATCGAGTCACTATTTTTCACTGGGCTATGACAAGACACTTTCCAGCCTGGTTAACAATGACAATGACCGGATAACCATCAATAGTCAAAATACCTTCAGGCCAATAAAGAACCTGGAAATTGAAGCTGGTTTTAACTATACAAGGATTGCATCAAGAGTGGACAGTACCATACGAGAAACCTCTGATGTCAATTTTACACCTTATTATCAGTTCAGGGATGCCAATGGCAATCCAACTGTATTTGATAAGAACTTCAGCGCTGATTATAAACAACAGGCGTTGACAAAGGGATTTCTGGATTGGTCTTATGTACCTTTAACCGAACTGGGAAAATCTCCATTTATATCAAAAAATAATGATGTTCGTGTAAATGGTGCTTTGAAATATACCATAATACCCGGCTTAAGTGCCGCACTAAAATACCAGTACCAGTTGCTTGACAACAAAACCGAACGTTACAATAGTTTAGAGACTTACCAGAGCAGGAACCTGATCAATCAATATTCTGTTTTGACTTCAGACAGGGTAAGCGGGTATCATATTCCATTGGGCGGAATTCTTTATAGTGCAAATGGCAAAGCTGTTTCCAATAATTTTCGGGCTCAGCTGGCTTATCAGAGAGATCTACAAAATTCTGCAGTTTCGGCTATATTGGGTTATGAATTGTCAGAATTTTCTTCTGATATCAGTGACCATTTTGATTATGGTTATGATCAGAAAACAGGTACATCCATACCTGTTGACTCTACAAGTACCTTTAATTTAAACCCTTCAGGTACGGGTAAAATCAATACCGGAGTTGCGCCTTTTGGAAAGCTGGACAGGATCAGGTCTGTGTTTGCCAATCTAGCTTACAGTTTTAACAACAAATACGTATTATCGGCTAGTGCCAGGATTGATGGATCGAATTATTTTGGGGTAAAAACCAATCAGAAAAATGTCCCGCTCTGGTCGGCCGGTGCTTTATGGAACGTAGACAGGGAAACTTTTTATCAGCTAAACTGGTTACCCATTTTAAAATTAAGGGCTTCTTATGGTTACAATGGAAACCTGGATAAATCGAATACCGGAATTACTACTTTCCGGTACAATGGAATAGGCGCGCTTTACACCGGGCTGCCCAACGCGGGAATCCTTAATATTGGGAATCCCGAGCTGCGCTGGGAGAAAATTGGTATTGCCAATTTCGGGATTGATTTTGGCCTGAAAGATCAGATTGTTACAGGAAAACTGGAATACTATTTTAAAAACGGAACGGATATTTTAGGCGATAAGGCTTTTGCTTCGAGTACAGGGATCAAAACCTTAAGAGGAAATTATTCGAAAATGAAGGCCAATGGCATGGATGTTTCTTTAATTTCACAAAATTTAAGAGGTGAACTGAAATGGACTACTAACTTTTTGTTTTCATTTGTACACGATAAAGTGACTTCTTACGATGTGATAGAGCCAAGAAGTGCTTATTATGTGGGGACTTATAGCACCAAACCTGTATTGGGAAGGCCAGTATATGGAATTTATAGCTACAAATGGGCGGGGCTTGATCCGGAAAATGGTGATCCGCGTGGTTATTTAAATGATGAGGTCAGCAAAAATTACAGTACAATTGTCAATACCACTTCTGTAAATGATCTGGAATACAACGGGCCGGCAAGACCAACTGTATTCGGTGGCTTAAACAATATTTTTTCTTATCGTAAGTTTACTTTGGGTTTTAACATCAGCTATAAACTAGGCTATTATTTCAGAAAACCTAGTATAAATTATACAAACTTATATACTGGCAATATGGGATTCTTTATGAATAGGGATTATGAGAACCGCTGGCAAAAAACCGGGGATGAACTGATTACCAATGTACCATCTATGGCCAGTTATGCAACAGACAGTTTCAGGGATATTTTTTATAACAATTCTTCTGTTACAGTTGCCAAAGGAGATCATATCCGTTTGCAGGATGTGAGCTTGAGCTATGACCTTGATCAAACCAACTGGAAAAGGATACCTTTTAAAAAAGTTCAGCTTTACTGTTATGCCAGTAATCTGGGAATGATCTGGAAGGCAA
Source organism: Pedobacter heparinus DSM 2366 (assembly GCF_000023825.1). NCBI lineage: Bacteria > Pseudomonadati > Bacteroidota > Sphingobacteriia > Sphingobacteriales > Sphingobacteriaceae > Pedobacter > Pedobacter heparinus. The sequence goes on along the minus strand of NC_013061.1, from coordinate 1,209,522 downwards.
ATGATTTCGGATTAGACCCGGATGTGATTCCGCTTATTAAGGAAAGATTGTCCAATCCCCTATCCAAAAGTTTTGCTTTTGGATTAAAGGCAAATTTTTAACTTTAATCATGATGATGAATAAAGGCACAAGATATTTCATATGGTTATTAATGTTTCCACTGATGTTTTCCTCATCCTGCAGAAATACCTGGCTGGAAGCTAAACCGGATAAATCGTTGGTTGTGCCCAATACCATAAAAGATTATCAGGCTTTATTGGATAACACTTCCACTACTTTTAACATTTTTCAGGCTTCTGGTTTAGCGGAAATGGCAGCTGGTGATTTCTATATAACGAATACCTCATGGCTAAATCTGTTTTCTATCCAGGAAAAATCAGCCTATATCTGGGAACAAACGTCAAAATTTTATAACGGGGAAGCGAGTACGGATTGGGTAGAGTCATACAAACGCATTTTGAATGCCAATGTGATTTTAGAAGGCATTGAAAAGATAAAACCCGCTGCCAACGAGCAACAGGAATGGAACAATGTAAAGGGAAGTGCTTTATTCTTACGGGCTTTTGATTTTTTTCACCTGGCGCAGGAGTATTGCAAAAGTTATGTAGCATCTACAGCAATTACAGAAATGGGCTTACCGCTAAGGCTGGAATACAATGTAAACATTCAGGTTAAACGCAGTACGCTTCAGCAAACCTATGATCAGATTATTAAAGATCTTGACCTGGCTGTAGATTTACTGGGTAGTCATCCAACTTATAAAACCAGACCTTCCAAGCAGGCTGTCTATGCTTTGCTGGCACGGGTTTACTTAGCGATGGAAAACTATGACCAAGCCGGAATAAAGGCAGATGCTGCCTTAAAGATCCAATCGGAATTACTCGACTTTTCTAAACTGAACAACAATGCCAGTTACCCTGTAGAAAGGTTTAATACTGAAGTTATTTTTCACAGTACTTTTAGTTATGGAATTTTTAATGCTACGCGTTTGATTGTAGAGCCCGGTTTGTTTGAATTGTATGCAGCGGATGACTATCGTAAACAATTATTCTTCAAAAGTGTAGCTGCTGGTGTAACCTACCGAGGGAATTACAGTGGCGACAAAAACTTTTTTGGCGGCCTGGCTACAGATGAACTGTATCTAATCAGGGCAGAAAGTAAAGCAAGAAACGGAGATTTGCCCTCTGCTTTAGCAGACCTGAACCATCTTTTGAAAAGCAGGTGGAAGGGCGTATATACAGATATGGTAAGTAATGATCCGGATTTGGTTTTAAGACTTATTTTGACAGAAAGAAGAAAAGAGCTGATTTTTAGAGGCATCCGGTGGAGCGATTTGAGAAGGTTAAACAGGGACAGCAGGTTTGCAGTAACCTTAACCAGGGTATTGAATGGCCAGACCTATACCCTGTTACCGAATGATAAGCGCTATGTCTTTCCGATTGATGAGGAAGAGCTTCGCTTAAGTGGCATCCAGCAAAATGAGCGTTAATTTTTTACTAGAAGAGGTGAACCTTTTAAAATTCACCTCTCCATTTATATTATTCGAAATGTCCTGATCTGACCGAACCTGGCTGGAAAGTGACGCCTGTACTAGGTAATGCATCTCCATCCTGGGTAGGTATAGGATTGCCCCCTATATTCCATTGCGCGGTACATATATCCCCACCTGCTTCACACCTGTCTTCAGAAAAGTAATAATAACCATTAGGGTTGTTGGGCAATGGGTTGGTCATATCTATTTTATAATACACCACTATTCCTCTTTTGTTAACTGTTGTAAAGGCGCTAAACCCAAACGCTAAACCGGCGATGAGCACGCCAAATGCTACTTTTTTAAACTTGTTCATGTGCTTGTAATTAATTATTTATGATTTTTCCCTGCTGTACATTATTTATACAGGTTACGGCAACTCCCTGTTTTTACGCGTAAATCTTTATTTCTTTTTATAGTTTAGAACCAATCCTGTAATAGCCAGCGCCACAAAACCCAAGTTAAACCAGATGTGCTGCTGCCAGGTCATTTCACTGATTACCCCTCCGCAATGACAAGGAAGCTTGCTGCCGGAAAAAACCATGTACATCAGGTATGCCGTAAAGGTGATCATCAGAAAAAATGATGCGTAGAGTCCCCATTTTTTAACTTGCGGAATGATCAGCAAAATACTGATCACCATTTCAATGATCGGTATGGCCCAGGCCACAATCAGACTGTAACTCCCGATTAAGGGCGACTTGGCAAGGGTACTCGCAAAAGATTTTATGGTCAACAATTTACTTGCTGCTGTATACATAAAAAGTATGACAAACAGATAAATGGCGATGTCTGTAATAATTGCCCTTGTTTTATCAGACAACTGCAATTTGGGTTCTTTGTTCAGTGTAATTTGCATAATGGGTATTTTTTATCGTTTTGCTGTTTCAAAATTGCTTTACATTTTTTTTAAAAAAAATGTACAATTCTGCCAAAAAAACTATTGGTTTGAATGGCAGGATTGTACCCCCATTTTTTTTATGATATTAGCCTGTTATTTTTTCTTGAACACTTAATTTTTTAGATGTTTTTTCAACACTTTTTGGCAATATGCCATAGTATTTTTTAAAGGCCTTACTAAAATAATGCGGATCATTGTAACCATTAAGCTGAGCAATTTCATAGATGGGTTTGTTGGTAGTAGAAAGCAGGGAAAAAGCCGAAGCCATGCGCAAATTGATTACCTGCTCGTGTAAGGGAATACCAAAAGCCAGTCTGGCCAGACGCGCCAGGCTCCGCTCTGAAACCATAAACCTATCAGCAATCTTTGGCAGGTCATCTACCATTGCTGAGGCATAATTTTCCTTTACAAAACGGGCAATGGCAGCTGCTTTCTCTAAGTGATAGTTGTGTGTAGGATTTTGTCCGGCAAGCTTCCTGTAATATTTATTGAGGCAGTGGTTAATAAAAATATAACCATCTGCATCGGCTATTAAATCGCTGCCCTTGGCATCCATTTTTTGTAAAGCGTTGAACAGGTTTGCAGCGATATCAAAGGATGGCAGCCTGTTGTATGCGCTTTCCGCGTTGCGATAAAATGCCGTAAAGGGTTTCAGTTCTTCCATTTTATGACATTTATAGATTAGCCAGTCGGGCCTGAAGGTGATCAGCAGCAGCTGATGAGCCCCCGAAGCAATGGTTTCTTGGTATTTACCGGCCGGTCGGTAACACAGCCAGCAGGAATTCTGATTCAGATTGGCATACATAAAAAAAGAAGGTTCATTTACAGAGAAATGAATATTTGCCTGTTGTTCAAGCTTATACTCGAACAATTCAATATGGGCCAGGTAATGACTGGCCGACTGAACAAGTAGACAGCCTTGGTTCATACCAAATTTCTGAACCTGCGCCATCCGTAAGGGCATGGCGCTGCAACTGTAGAACGGATCATCCGTCTGGCCCCCTGATGGTATGGCAGCCAGATGTAATTTGATTTGTGATTGCATTATTTATCATTTTTGAAATGCAGATAGATGATGCTACAAAGAAATCAATAAAATGTGCCCGACAAGGTATCCAACCGGGAATGATTTGGGAAATCTGGAAGTTTTAAGTGGTAATGGTACGGAAAGTCAGGTTTACCCTGGCTTTGTGCACCATTTTTGTAGGTGGCAGGCGGTGCAGCCAATTGCTTTGCGTAGTATCTTTCATCACGAGCAGGCTGCCATGCTCCAGAATCAGGGAAACAGTTTCCTTGCTTTGCTTGTGTTTAAATGAGAATTTCCGTTCAGCTCCAAAGCTCATTGAGCCAATGGCGCCGTTCTTTTTCAGGTCCTTTTCTCCATCGCTGTGCCAGGCCATGCCCTCTTCGCCGCTATGGTAAAGGTTAAGCAGACATGAATTAAAAGTCTCTCCGGTTTTTTGTTCGGCCATTGCTTTTAATTCTAGCAGCTCAGCAGTCCAGGCTAAAGCTTTTTTAGTGGTATTAGAATAGGTGTACTCAAATTCTCGGTCGCCATACCAGGCTACCTTACGTTTGGTAAAAATATGTTTTCCAAGAATGATGGCCTCGTCACTTTTCCATTCAATGGTATTTAACAACACCTGCAGGTAATGGTTTGCTGTTGCCGGGGACATAAGTTTGCCATAATAATTTACAATGCCCCCATGTGGCAATAAGTTTAGATCTGCTCCTGTACCTGTATTAAATAAATCCATGCTAACTCAATGCATCGTGAAAAACAGTAATAATCTTTGATGCCTTTTACAGGTCTAAAGTTAGTGGTAAATAATAACATTTCACGCTTTCGGGGTTTTAAGGTATTGGCTGCCACACCCCTTTTAGCTGTGGCGACTAATCAAACTTAATCCCGGTATATTCTTCAATAGTTTTTAATGAGCTGACAACTTCGGGATGCAATGGAATTCCCTCTTTCATCCTTAGTGTGTAAGCCTCTCTTTCCGGATCCCCAGGAATTAAAACACCTCCAGTGCCTGGGATTGGAGCAGTATTTCTCATAGTATGGATCCAGTCGTCAATATTGCTTTTGAACTCGTTGACATCCCTGAACCCGTCAATATCCATTGCACCAAAGAAATGTCCGATACCTTTACCTACCTGCCGCTCTGTTGGTGCAGAATCAATAGCAAACGGGACAGTGAAAGGGCCCCAGTTGGCCCCGCTTAAAACTGCGGAAAGCATATCGACCATAGCTGCCAGACAATACCCTTTATGCCCGCTTCCATTTTTATCGGCACCGAGTGGCAAGAGGGCCCCGCCCTGCATCATGTCGGTTGGTGATGTAGTGGGATTTCCCTGTTTATCAATACACCAGCCCAAGGGCATTTCTTCTGCCATTCTTCCGGCAATTTCAACTTTGCCGTAAGCTACGGCACTGGAAGCAAAGTCAATAACCACAGGCGGCTCTTTAAGTCCGGGAAAGGCAATGGCAATGGGATTGGTCCCAAGCATTTTTTCTGCACCATTAAAGGGGGCAACCCCTTTTGTGGTATTGGTCATTGACAGGCCAATGATGTCATCTTTTAATGCCATTACCGGATAATAGCCTGCGGCCCCATAATGGTTGGTGTTACACACACTAACCCAGCCTGAACCATGTAACCTTGCCTTTTGAATGGCAATTTCCATACATTTTGGACCTACAACCAGGCCCAGACCGTTATCACCATCAATGGTGGCCACACTTGCCCTTTCTCTCAGCATCCTCAGTTCCGGTCTGGGATTGATCTTTTTTGCCCGCAGCAGATCAAAATAGGTTTTTAACCGGGCAATGCCGTGCGAGTCTATCCCGTGTTCATCACTATAGGCCAGCACATCTGCTGCCAGTACGGCCTCATCATAAGGCACACCAAAATAGGTAAACGTCCGGGTACTGAATTCCCTGAGCTGAGTTGCAGAAAAATGTATATTATTTTTCTTTTTTCTCATCGGCAGGTTTTTTCTTTTTCAGTTTTGAATAAAAATCTTCTACCTTTTTTGCAGTTTCATTACCCAGTTCAGCTTCCATCTTTTTCGTTTTTTCTAACCTTACTGCCTTTGTTTTTTCCTTTTTGCCCACTTCATCTAAAGTCTGGTCGGCTTTAATGGCACTCATTTTAGGCTTAAATTCGGCTTCAATGGCTAAAACTGAAGCAATCTGGGCATCGGTAAGTTTTACCTCTTCTTTAAGTCCCTGGGTAATTTCTGCTTTACGTTTGGCGGCCCCGCCTTGTGCGGATGCAAATGTTACTGCTGCAAGTATGATGCAGATGGATAAAATAATTTTTTTCATTTTTTTTCTGTTAGATGGTTTGATAAATATTGTTTAACTCATTGTTTATAACTGCTCCTGGAATTCTGTCAAGGGCGCGGAGCACGATCTCAAGATCGGATACACTGCGTAAGCCACTGACACCAACGGATACGATGCTACCTCCTGGCAAAGTAATGGGCTGCCCCCCTTCCCAACCTATATAGTCGGGTTTTCTGATCCCAAACCTGTCTTCTTCAATCTCTTTATTAAAGACCAGCCTTTCATACTCCCCGGTTTTGAAACCTGTGATCCAAACCTGGCTGGCTTTGACCCAGGCTACTCTAAAAGCTTCTCGGCCCCTGATCTTATCGGTTCCGAAAACTTTTCCATGCACCATACCTTCTGCATCGATCAGGCAGATGGCCAGATTTCCATTGCTTTTAGCCCGGTCTTCCTCGTTTTCCAGATACAGGGGAACCAGATCGGATACGCCATCAATGATCTTATCAATCATGGCCCTTAATTCTTTATGCTTTTTCATCATGCGGTAAAAAATCTTCACGGTGCGGACTAAACACATCGATCAATACACCGGCTTCCAGACAAACTGATCCGTGTAAGGTATTGGGTGGAACATAAAAACCATCACCGGTTTTTAATATCTGTGCCTCCCCGTCAATGGTCAGCTCAAAAACGCCACTTTCTACATAACTTACCTGCGTATGAGGGTGTTCATGAACTGTTCCTACCGCACCTTTTTCAAACTTTACCTTTACCAGCATTACACGGTTGTCGTATCCATAGATCTGCCGTTGAATTCCCGGAGATGCATATTCCCAGGGTATATTGTCCCCCTGCTGAAAATTCTGACTTTTAATTAACTCACTCATATCACGTTTTTTATCTTTTATCACCTGTAGCAGGAAAATTTACCTCCCTTTTAACCCGGGCACTTTCTAAAATGGCATCAATTACCTTCATGTTATTTAACGCATCCTGAATAGGATATGGTACAGCTTCATCATTTACAATTGCCTTTGAAAATGCGCTGGCCTGAAGGGTATACTGATCTGCGGCTTCAAAGATCATGTCCTCCTGGCCCTCTTTTGTATAGAGGGTTATTTTTGTTTGCTGATCGGGAAGCGGGTTAAACGGCATTTCAATTTCAATCCGGCCAGCAGTACCCATCACATTTACACGCTGGTAGGGCATAAGCTGGGTAGCACAGGTAAAAATGGCCCTGCCTTTAGGAAATTCCAGCATACCGGAAGTTATCTTGTCCGTATGCATTTCGGGGTCACGTTCTATTGAACCCATTACACTATCGGGTTCTTCTCCAAATAAAAACCTGGACAGAGATATACCATAACAGCCTATATCCATCAATGCCCCGCCACCAACGTCAACCTTGTTACGAATGTTACTCGGATCGGCATTGTAATAAGAAAAGAATGACTGTACCATTTTAAGTTCTCCGATCCTGTTTAAATTGATCAGCCGTTTAACCTGTATCCATTGCGGATGGAAACGGTACATAAAGCCTTCCATCACTTTAATTTTTGGGTGCGCTGCCGAGGCTTCCATCAAACGGAGCGCATCAGTATAGGACAAGCCAATTGGTTTTTCGCACAGTACATGCTTACCTGCTGCAATGCATTTAATTGCCCAGTCTACATGCAAATGATTGGGCAGGGGAATGTATACCGCTTCAATGTCCTTATCATTTAACAGTTCCTCGTAACTGCCATAAGCTTTTCCAATCTTTAATAACCTGGCTGTTTTTTTAACCTGTACTTTATCCCTTGAAGCAATAGCCACCACTTTACAGTAAGGACTTTTTTGCAAAGCAGGGATCACTTTTTCCCTGCCAATTTTAGCATTGCCCAGTATGCCCCATTTAACTTTATTTCCCATTTTTCTTCAGTTCTCCTTCTTTAATGGCCAATGATAAGGCTTGCGTAGTGGTATAATATTTGGCCAGCATATTCGGAACTTCCCAGGCTGGCATATTTCCATTTTTTAAATAAGCTAAAAACCTGGTGGTTACCTGTGCAAAATGTGCCTCATGCCCATTTTTATATTGCTCAGGAATAAGTACTTCCCAGCCTTTATCTATTTTTTTCAGTTCTATACCAGGATACCTGGCTTTAACAACATTTATCTTATCATTAAGCGCTTGTTCGTAAGCAAACAGATTTGCCGGTGAAACAGATGGCAAAATATACAAGCTGGGTTTAAAATCCTGATCTGCTCCCTGCCTGATGACCAGATCGGCTTTTGTGCCCCTGAAAACAGCATAGTGTGAATCGCCACCGGCTTTTGCTTTGTAATCCCATAGGGCCCTTACCTTTACATATACATCCCGTAGTTTATAATTGATCTCGCCATTGGCAAACACATTTAACAGGGTATCTTTTACATCTTTCTTTAAGTAATCGGGGAAACCATTGCTTTTTGTGATGGCATTGAACTGGCTTAAAGTAATTGCAGTGGGCCAGCGACTGGCGCTGTTTAACTGAATGTCCTTTTCGTAACGGATAACCTGATCGGGGAAACAGGCCCATTGCACCAGGTCGACAAGGTGAACGGCCACATCGGCTATGCCTTCGCCCTGCTGACTGGTATCCATAAACCAGGATGGCCTGGTCAGGATTTTACCGGACACGTATTTATAAAAATAATGTATACTTTCCATCTCTACCGCAGGTTGTTGCGGACTACCTTTCTGAAGGCTGCCGAAAATTTCCGGTATGGCGGCCAGCTCGCGCTGCAGGATATTGGTAATTTCAGACCGCTCGGTCATGATGTCGTACAACAGCAGTTTTTTATCAGCAGCCATCGAAAAAGCAGTTTTAAGCAGCTCAAAATTTGCTGCATCAATAGCCATTGGTTTATCGGCCAGCACATTGAAGCCTCCTTTCACTGCAGCATCAATATAGGCAGTTTTAAAATGGTTATTTCCAGCTATTACCACTACATTGCCCTTTTTATCGGCAATCATACGTTGCAGGAAGTCCTTTCCCCTGTAAACTTCTTCTTTCCAATGAGTGGGGTTTTCAGCAGCATGGTTATATCCTTCGATTTTTTCGAGGTGCTGATCAAGGTCCTTCCCCGCTGCTGCATAAACGTAAACTGTTGAATCTACATCAGGATACATGGATTTTTGTACAAGGGCTGCATGGAAATGACCAGGATCCAGTGTAATCAGTTTAATTTTTGCATCGTTTTCCGTAGAAGGAGATTTGCAGGAAAGGGCGAACAAAAATACCATGAGGTAATTAAATTTAGCGTATTTCATTGTTATAGGTTACTAAAATCAACAGGTTTCATTTTTTTGGTAAGCATTTGTATAATGAACCATGCCAGGAAATAAGCACAGCCACAGATGATGAACAAAATATTGTAAGCAGCACCAATGTTACCAATATTTTTATAATAGGCAAGCAGTGAACCCACCAGCAGCGGAAATAAAGTTGAAGCAATGGAACCCGACATACCACCGATACCTACCACAGAACTTACGGCTTGTTTAGGCACAATATCTGAAACGATGGTAAAAATATTGGCACTCCATGCCTGATGCGCAGCGGTTGCAATGCTGATGATGGCCACCGCTACCCAGATATTGGGAGCAAACTGGGCAAAAAATATAGGCACCACTGCAATGGCCACGATGAGCAGGGTGGTTTTTCTGGCTTTAAGTACCGGCCATCCGCGTTTGATAAAATAAGACGACAGGTAGCCCCCGCCAATGCTGCCAAACGTTGTGGCTGCGTAAACTACGGCAAGGTGCAGGCTGGGTTTTTTAAGGTCTAAGGCAAAAGTATCTGCAAAATAGGCCGGTAACCAGAACAGGAAAAACCACCAGATCGGATCGGTAAGTACCTTACCTACAATGAATACCCAGGTTTGGCGTAAACCAAGCAGTTGGATCCATTTCAATTTTACCGGCTTTTCCTGCAGCTCATCATCTGGATCGCTGTGTATAAAATCATACTCGGCCTTTTTAAGCCGCTTTTGTTTGGATGGGATTTCATAAAAGATCCACCAGAATATGAGCCAGATAAAGCCCAGCGCGCCCGTAATCCAGAAGGCTTCCTGCCATCCGTAGATACCCAAAATCCAGGGTACCAGAATTGGGGCCACCACTGCACCGATGCTGGTACCAGAATTAAATATTCCTGTAGCCAGGGCCCGTTCTTTTTTAGGGAACCATTCTGCCACAGCTTTAACACCCGCAGGGAAATTACCGGCCTCTGATAGCCCCAGTAATCCCCTGGCCATACCAAAACCTACTGTGCCTTTAACTACAGCATGCAGCATGGCAGCGATGCTCCACACTATAACAGATATGCTATAACCGATCTTGGTACCAACTTTATCAATAAAACTACCAAAAACCACATAGCCCAGTGCATACATACCGGCAAAGGCCATCACGATATAGCCGTAATCGACCTCTGTCCAGTGAAACTCTTTTTCCAGCGTGGGTTTTAACAACCCGATCACCTGCCGGTCTATATAATTAATGGTTGTTGCAAAGAAGAGCAGTCCGCAAACAATCCAGCGATAATTACCAATTTTAGTCGTTTCCATGTATCAATTTTATCGGTTTAATTATTCCCGAAGGAATAAAGCTATAAATTAGTAATTGTTACTTCAGTACCTTTACGTTCTGCAGAAACATAGCCGGCATAAATGGTTGCCATCACATCGGCAGCCAGGCTGCTGTTGCTTTCTATAGGATCGCCAAAAGCGGCCGACCTGTAAAAAGCATCCATTTCATGCTGATATCCATTAAACCAGCCTTCATCAGGAGAGATGGAAGACCAGCCCTGCTTGGTTTCTGTTTTTTCTACCACATAAATATCCTTAAATTTTTCTTCATTTGGGGTATATGCCTGCATGGCATCGTTTGGCCCTATGTTACAAATGGTGCGGTGGTTGCTCGTATTTACTTCAAGCTTATTGTTTACCCCACCCAATACCAGCTCGCTGGCAAACAGATCGGCAATTGTACCGTCTTCAAATACAATGTGCAGCATGGCAAAATCTTCAATGTCTTTAAAGGTGGTCTGTAAATGTCCTTCATCCTTAAAGCCGGGCATGCGTGTAATGGCATGTGTACGGGAAGATACGGTTACCGGACGTATAGGGGCACCATTACGTACCCGTCCCTCAACATGCTTTAAATAGATGGCCGCAGTAAGCGGATGACAGCCTTTACCGATCATAGAGCCACCACCGGAATATTTCCACTGCCCGTAAGCCAGAGAGTGGGAACCGGAATGGGATTGCTCGCCATGCATCCAGATAATTTGCGCCCCTGTTTTTTCCAGTATTTCCCTTTCTTTTTGAATTGCCGGCGCATAAACCCAGTTTTCGGCATACATGATGCGGCCTTCACTTTCCTGCTCGGCATCCAGCATTCTTTTGATGCTGGCCAGGGTATGTTCAAGGCCCAGTTCCCTCGAAAAAGTATCACCGTTAAAATCTGCACTGCCATCCCCGAAATAGCCGGTGAAAGGTTTTTCTACAATTACATGTTTGTTTTGTTTGAGTGCAGCAATAACAATAGGTTCGTGGGTAACAGGAGGTGTACATACATGGATCAGATCGCAATTTGCTATCAGTTCATCCAGGTTGTGGTAAGCTTTTAATTTTCTTAACCGGGTATATTCTTCCAGCTCTGCTTCGGCTACAGAATACACACCTGCTATTTCTACTTTGGTACTAAACACGCGTTGTAAGGCATCGTAATGAAACCTTGCGGCAAAGCCAGATCCTACTATTCCGGCACGTATAATTTTCTTGTCCATATTGTATTTTACTTAACTGAAGGAAATGTTCCTTCAGCTGATCTATTGAAATGTTTTGATTATTGATATTCGTTTGCAATGGCAGTTTTAAGTTCTTTTAAAAGTGCTGGCACCAGTTTATCTGGTTCATAAGGCCGAAAGGGAAATGCTGGTTTAGGCTGGCCCTTCATCACTTTATCGCCTAGTGTTTCAATGGGGAGGTAGCCACGGTAGCCGCTGTTGTTGACGATACGCATCAACCTTGGCATGTCTATCCGTATGCGGCTCAATACGCCAAACGGGCTTTCCTTAACCTGAAAATTTACGGCATAAGGCATTACCTTTTCTATATCGATATAAGGATCATCCTGGATAAAGTAACCGGTATCTACAATTACACCAAACCAGTCTGAATCTACCATTTTTACCAGTTTAATGGTTTCATCGGCTGTTTTCAGGAAATCACCATGGTTTTGGATGCCTATTAACACTCCCTTCGCTTTTCCATAGGCTACACATTCCTTTAAACTTGCGGCCATGTATTTCGCTACCTCGTCCCACTTGTTTTCATATCCTGCAGGTACCGGGCCGGCAAATACACGTACAACCGGGGCACCTAATTTTACGGCTACATCTATCCATTCTTTTACATGCTTTACATCGGCTGCCCTTTTTGCCGGATCAGGATCGGCAAAGTTGTTCCTTACGGCAGTTCCGCTGATATCAATACCCATTTTAAAAGCATGCCTTTTGAGGTTGTTCAGGTATTCGTCACTGGGTATGGCCGGATAACCCGGGAAATAATATCCGGTTAAGTCGACCGCATCAAAGCCCTGCGCGGCCGAATAGTCGATCAGGTCAAAAAGCGACATCGATTTGTCATTCAGTTTTTTGGCAAAAGAGAAGGCATTTAGGCTGGTCTTGACAGCAGATTTTGTGGCTTTCTTTTTCAAATCCTGTGCAGCTTTGTTCAGACTGGCGCTGTTCATATCCAGGTTCTGTATTTTGATATTTTTCCAGTAAACCTTCATGGGTTTACTCTCTTTGGTGGCATGTACCTGCAGACCGATAAATCCGGATGAGGACATATCGTCCACTAAGGATGAGGCCAGTACCCCATTGATCCAGGTATACATCCGGTAGGCAGAAGCTTCAATCCTGAAATGGTTCCATTCGCCCGGTTTAAAAGCTTTTCTTGCCTCTTCGTTCTTACTCAGATCGGCCAGCCAGCCCCTGCGTTTTTCGTCATAAATCCCCCCAGTCCAGCTCCTTTCCGAGGGATCAATTTCTACCTGGTAGCCATGAACAATTCCATCTTTGTAGTTTTTGTCCTTTTGACTCCGGAACTGTATTCCGGAATTCAGGCCCGCATCAACTTTAAAGTCCAGCTCAAGGATAAAGTTTCCATAGTTTTTTTTTGTAGCCAGAAAACTGTTTGGCGAGTTCAAAGTAGTTGTACCTATGATCATCCTATCCCTAGCTTCATACCTGGCGCTACCCTGCACCTGTTCCCAGCCATTTAAAGTTTTTCCATCAAAAAGGTTTTCCCATTTAATGTTATCCTGGGCATTTGCTATACCGCAAACTGAACCAAAAAAGGCCAGTATCAATAGTTTATATCTTTTCATTGGTCATGTCTGTTGTAAAAATCTAATCTCCAAACTGTGCCAGCTGTGCAGCCTTAACTTCTTTTAAAAATGCCGGCACCACCGTATAAGGGTCATAAGCGGCCTTGTCTGCAGCGTTTGGTGTATTTTTCTTGTTTTTGTTACCGCCCTGAGGCGATAGTGTTTCTATAGGCAGATAACCGCGATATCCTGTTTTTTCAACAATTTTCATGATTCTTGGCAAATCTATTTTTATAGGGCTTGCTGCGCCAAAAGCGCTTAGTTTCAATTGAAAATTAACGGCATAAGGCATAGTTTTTTCTATATCTACATAGGGGTCTTCAGTAATGAAATACCCCGAATCTACAATTACACCAAACCAATCGGAGTTGACACGTTTTACCAGGCTGATCGTTTCGTCGGCTGTCTTAAGAAAATCGCCGTGGTTCTGCACACCAATCAGTACGCCCCTTAATTTTCCATAATCGGCACATTCCTTCATACTTGCAGCCATATAAGCTTCAATTTCAGCACGTTTATTTTCATAACCAGCCGGAATTGGCCCGGCGAAGATCCTGATCACAGGCGCGCCTAATTTTACAGCCACATCTATCCATTCTTTTACATGTTTTACGTCAGCCGCCCTTTTTACAGGATCAGGATCAGCAAAATCATTGCGTACCCCTGTACCACTGATGTCAAGCCCCAGTTTAAAAGCATGTTTTTTTATCTCATTGATAAACTCATCACTGGGTACTGCCGGGTAACCCGGAAAAAAATAGCCGGTAAGGTCTACCGCATCAAAACCGTTTTTGGCCGACCAGTCCATTAATTCAAATAAGGACATTCCTGCTCCACGGCCCCGTACTTTATCTAAAAGCGGTTTTGTAAAGGAATAAGCATTTAAACTGATCTTAACACTAGCCTTCCCCTTTCTCTGTATCTGCAGGTTATCCTGGGCAAATAATGCCTCCCCGCATAAAAGTATACCAGCTGTTAAAATTGCAGCGGATACATTTCGCATCATTCTTTTTTTTCTAATATTCATTGTTGTTCTGATTTATACTTAATGCTCTCTTTTATATTCAGAATGGATAGCTGCTTTTAAGTCCTTCAAAAAAGCAGGCACCAAAACGAAGGGGTTGTACGGAATGTCCGGTACCGGGCGTGGTTCTCCTTTGATCTCTAAGGTCTCTATGGGCAGGTATCCCCTGTAACCACTCTTATTGATGATTTTCATGAGCCTTGGCAAATCGGTTTTTATGGTACTGCGCGGGCCAAAAGGGCTTTCCTTAATCTGAAAATTGACCGCATAAGGCATTATCTTTTCAATATCTGCATAGGGATCTTTTGTAATGAAATAACCGGTATCTACAATTACACCAAACCATTCAGAATTGACCATCTTAACGATCTTTATCGCTTCATCGGCTGTTTTTAAGAAATCGCCATGGTTTTGTACGCCAACCAGCACTCCTTTTTGCCGGCCGTAATCGGCACATTCCTTTAAACTTTGGGCCATGTATTTAGCCACTTCATCCCACTTACCCTCGTAACCACTTGGAACAGGGCCTGCAAAAACCCTGATTACCGGGGCACCCAGCTTTACAGCTACATCTATCCATTCCTTAACGTGCTTTACATCTGCTGCGCGTTTTGCAGGATCTGGATTGGCAAAGTCATTTTTTACACCTGTACCACTAATGTCAAGGCCCAGCTGGAAAGCCTTCCTCTTCACATTATTGATTACCTCATCACTGGGAACGTTTGGATATCCGGGGAAGAAATAAGCCGTAATGTCGATGGCATCAAAATTCTGTTCCGCAGCATAATCCAGCAGCTGGAAAAGGGTCATCGACTTGCTGACAGTCATATTCTTATTAAATGAATAGGCATTTAAGCTTGTTTTAACTGCCGAACCCGGCTGTTTTGCATTTTGGGCAAACAGCGCCGAACTGAACAGGCATAGGGCTATTGTATATTTTTTCATACCGGATATATTAATTTTTATAAGCTTCTTTAACTGCAGCTTTTACCTCCTTAAGGAAAACAGGCACTACCTGATAAGGATCATAGGCCGGTTTCTTTACTGCTGATTTATTTCCTTCCTTTCCAGGTCCTTTAGCCGAAAGCGTTTCTATGGGAAGATACCCGATGTACTTACTGTCTTTAAGGATCTTCATCACTTTCGGAAGATCAATGCGTACATCACTGCCACCAGGTATGGGGCTTTCCTTTAACAAAAAATTAACTGCATAAGGCATTACCTTTGCCATGTCGGCATAAGGGTCTTCCGTTAAAAAATAACCTGAATCTACAATTACCCCAAACCATTCGGAATTTACCATTTTAACGAGCCTGATGGTTTCGTCACCTGTTTTCAAAAAATCTCCATGATTTTGGACACCTACCATTACTCCTCGCTTTTTACCATAGTCGGCACATTCTTTAATGCTGGCAGCCATGTATCTGGCAATCTCGTCCCATCGCTTTTCATAGCCTTCTGGAATGTTGCCCGAAAAGATCCGTATTACAGGTGCTCCCAGTTTTACGGCCACATCGATCCACTCTTTAACATGTTTTACATCTGCTGCCCGTTTTTCAGGGTCCGGATTGGCGAAATCATTTTTCACCCCTGTTCCGCAAATGTCGAGGCCCAGTTGAAATGCTTTTCTTTTAACGTTGTTGATGTATTCATCGGAAGGAACGTTGGGGTAACCCGGAAAAAAATAGCCGGTAAGGTCAACCGCATCAAAATTATTTTCAGCACTAAAATCAAGCAAATCTGGCAAAGACATTCCGGCACCACGGCCTTTGGCATTGTCATTCAGTAATTTACTAAATGAATAAGCTTGCAGTGCAATTTTTACGGGAATACCTGCTCTGGTTTTCTGGGCCATTAACTGTGTACTTATGCACAACAGCAACATTACAGGGATCAGTTTTTTAAAAATCATAGTTTATTATTTTGCTTTTTTAACCTGTTCAGGAACACCTATTTTCCCCAT
Organism: Pedobacter heparinus DSM 2366; assembly: GCF_000023825.1. NCBI lineage: Bacteria > Pseudomonadati > Bacteroidota > Sphingobacteriia > Sphingobacteriales > Sphingobacteriaceae > Pedobacter > Pedobacter heparinus. Next base: position 1,193,385 of record NC_013061.1, on the reverse strand, counting down.
TTCAGCATGCGTAAGGGTTTCCCACAGCATATGGTGATCGCCTTTGGTTGGCCTGTTGGTAGGTAGAACCAGTTTCATATTTGGCAAATTCATACCCATTCTGTTGTGAAAATGATTGTAGGCGATCTCCCAGGTTGGCTGCAATGCAAATTGTAATTCTGCAGGTGGTGTAGCTTTATTCGGTTTTAAGTATTGTGCCTGGAATTCCAAAGCAGCCACCATCCTTTTACCTTCTTCGGCGTATAGGTCGACCCCTTGTTGCCTGGCCGTTTCGGCAGCATTTGCCATCGAAGCAAAAGCCATCCATGGGTGATGGGAGTCTCTTGCCGTTTCCTGCATCAAACCATCAACAAGTTCTGGCATATAGCCTTTATTGCTCCATATTGCCGGTCCGCAGCCCGGAGGGTCTATTGGTTTTGGCCCATCCGTTTTCAAATAGATATAAGCAGGAGTTCGCCCCCTCCACATTTTTAAACCCAGGTCAAACACTGTACGGTCATCATTAAACACGCCAATATTGATAATTGCTTCGGCCATGGCCAGTTCCTTATTGCCGTTCTCACAATCGCCATGAATAATAGATGGCAGATATTGTACCCTGAGCATGTTTTGAAATTTTAGCACATCCGCATCAGACCAACCTTTATAAGTGTACCTGATAATTTCAGCAGCTCTTGGCCATACCGAACCGCACCAGGCTGCCTGTACAGGGCCATTGGCATAATTATGCCCACCTACGAGATTTGTTGACCAGGCATTCATAATTTTGATGGCACTTTCAGCATAGGTTTTATTGCCGGTAATGAACCATAACAAAGCCTGTGTATAGGCTGCTGCACAATCATTCTGTTCATCTTTACAGCCCAGGTTGGGTTTAGAATAAGGACCACAGGAAACGGTATCCCTTGGCTGAGGGGTATAACCCAAAGCACCCAGGGGACTCTCTTTTAAGGCTTCAAAAGCCGACTTCTGTGGCTCGGTTCCCGCAGCTACCCTTTTCTTAATTTCGTCCAGCTGTGCACGGTTTACCAATACGCCGGGATGGTTAAAACCAACAGGTTTTGCCGGCTTTCCACTTAAATCTGGTGTGATCATTACGGTTACCGCGGCATAAGCCGGGTTCTTTTCACCTTCATAATCTGCAGTGGCATTCTTTTTACTACTTCCGCCTTTCTTTTTGGCAGGTTGCTCACCGGCAGCAGCCGTATCGCCTTCTGCACCAGGCTTTTTACCTGTGCCATTCTTTTTGCCACCACCGCCTTTTTTACCGCCACCGCCTTTCTTCACAGCGCCATCAGCAGATGCCACTACGGGCGTATGCGCATTTTCTGTACCCTTAACTGTTTTATCTACCACCCAGATATTTCTGAACTGATAAGCTGTACCGTGCTCCTGTAAATAAATCGGACCTACACCTGCTTCGCCCAAAATTCCTGTTGCGCCTTTAACTTCTTCCATAGGGGCATCTTTATAAGTTTGCACCCCATTGTGCACAATTGAAATGCGGGCACTTTCTATCTTTTTAGTACCCGAAGCATCGAAACGGGGTGCCCTGAACTCGATATCAAATGTTTGCCATACCATAGGCGGATACGCCATATTTACACTGGGATAAAAATCAGCCGGTTTGGAAATGTTTCCAAAAGCGCCGGATGGAGAACCTCCGATCTGGCCATAAGAATCTTTGATATTTATTTCATATCTGGACATGAAATATACACCACCATTGGTCACTTCGCCCAATAAACGACATTCAAAATGAAGTTTTAAATCTCCAAACACTTTTTTGGTAACGATGGAACCTGTACCTGGGGTAACTTCAAGAATCCCACCGGGTAAAATTTTCCAGCCATCAACAGGGCCATCTGGTTTTAACCATTCTTTAGGGGCCAATTTGCCCCATTCATCCAGGCCTTTACCATTAAACAATACAATTGCATCCTTAGGTGCCGCTGCTCCCATGGTTGGGGAAGTACGGACATAATGATTGAACACAAGTTTCTCTGTTCCTTTAACCAGGTTTAACTTACCCTTTTCTGCTTTTCCGCTCCAGCCATCCCCGTTAAAGTTAAGGGCAGTTCCTGCAAGTTCAGCAGAAAGCACTGCAAGCGGCGCTTCAGGCGAATTTAGCTTATTGATCAGATTGGCCTTACAGGCACCTTCCTTGGTCAGAAATACCTGCAGATAATATTTATTATCGCTGGTCTTCCAGTCGCCCAGTAAAGGATTGTCCTTACCAATCTGCTGAGCATAAGTGGTAAATGCAGTCAGCAGCAACAGCATTGTCATTTTTAAAATACTTGTGGTCCGTTTCATCTTCGGTCTTATTGTTTTAATAGGTGATATTTAGTTAAATCCAGGATTTTGAGGCATTTTTAAAGTCAGGTTTGCATCAATTACCGATTGCGGAATAGGCAACAATGTATCCCTTAGTGCAAGGTTTTTACTGATGGTATTGAAGGTATTGGTTCTCCTGTAGAAAAAACTGGCCCCACCCATACGCAATAAGGTATACCTGCGGTGTTCTTCCACCAGCAATTCCCGGGAGCGCTCGTCCAGGATATAATCCAGGAAAGTAGTTAATGTTGCACCAAAGTTGGACACAATAACCCGTTTGGCATTCGCACGGTCACGCAGCAGGTTAATGTCATCTGCAGCTCCAGGTAAGTTACCCAAACGGCCTTTAGCCTCTGCCCTTAACAAAATGGTCTCTGCCAGACGCATATAGATCTGGTCCTGGTGAGACTCTGTTGTATTGGCAAAGCCGGCATCATTATAAGCAAATTTCAAACTGTATGGCCAGTCGTTGTTATTGGCAGTACCATCCGGCAGTAAGGAAAAATTAACCGCACCACTTTTAGATTTCATACCAGGATCAGCAATTATACTTCTTGATATCCCGGTTGCCAGCCATACGGTATCCCCTAATTTCCATGGTGCTTTGGTCGCCGTATTGGTCAGACCTGCAAAATTATCATCGGCCCCCAGGATAAAATATTTACGCAGTGCAAATTCAGAACTTCTCTGGTCAACCTTACCTGCCGGAACGTCACTCGAAGCGGTGTACCACAATAAAGCCTGTTTGGTAATGGTCTGACGGCTCCAGCCCCGGCCACCGCGGGCATCTGTTGCCGTAAGAAAACCTACACGGTTCACATACCTCGCATTCGGATACCTCATTGTTGTTTCATGGCGCATCAGGTTCTCACCTCCCCCAATCGCGTTCCTTTCCCACTGCATTACCCAAAGGGCTTCCGTATTTCCATCTGAAATATTTGTTTTGCCCGGATTGAACATATCCATAAAAGCTACACCAGGCTGGTCGGAACCAGCACCATACCTGGTCTTAACCAAACTATAAGGTCCTTTGGTGATACATTCATTTGCCCAGAACAATGCAGAATCCGGTTTTCCCACAGCAAGGTAGATTTCTGAAAGGTAGGTTTGCGCCACTCCCCTGGTTAAGCGGCCTGCTTTGGTGGGCGACCAGGGAAGGTTTTCGGCTCCATATTTAAAATCTTCAATCATCACCCTTCTGATGGTAGCTACTTTTTCACGTACAAGGTCTGTTCTGATATTCTCGCCTGATACCTCTTCCGTTAATAAAGGTACATCGCCCCATAAGTAGGTAAGGTGACGGTATGCCCAGGCCCTTACCGTCCTGGCTTCGCCCAATACCCTTTCTTTATTACCGGCACCCCATTTTATCACCGGATTTTCTGCTCTGGTAATGATGGTATTGGCCGCACTCACTACTTTATACAACCATAAAAACAATTTGTCAATATTGGGGTCGGCCGGCGTATTTTTGGTCCAGTCGGCAGTAATGGTCGACAATCCCCCGGTATTACTTCCGGCACCAATATTATCTGTACCGGTAATCATGATGGCTGCCCTCAGATCTATGGTGCCAAATCCGCTGGTATAATTCAATCCATTTCTTTCATCCCTTACCGACGCATATAAGCCATTAAGGCCGGCATCAAAACCTTCAACAGTGGTATATAATACATCGGCAGTTATAAAGTTTGGCGGACTTTCTACCAGCCGTTCCTTTGAGCAGCTTATTAAACAGGTTACCGATACAATGGCAACAAAAACGTTCTTAATCTTTTTCATGTCTTTTAACATTTATATTTATTAGAAACTAAGATTTAAACCCATGATATATTCGCGCTGTAAAGGGATAGCCCGTTGCGCATCCAGCTCCGGATCGAGCGCGCCCCATTTTGTGATGGTGAAGAGGTTTTTCCCACTAAAAAATACATTAAGCCTGTTCAGGCCTGCTGTTGAAAGTAATTTTGGTGCAAAGGAATAACTTAGCGTGATATCTTTAATTCTGATAAAATCTGCATTGTCGTAGACACTAGGTGTTATCCCTTTTCCCAGATAACGGTTAGCCTGACTGGAATTGGCCCAGAACTCATTATTTCTGTTCTCCGGTGTCCAGTAGGTCCTGGCAATTAAATAATTTCTGTCTTTATAGGGGTTGGCCTTCAGTGTGCCCATCTTACCGTACATAAATACCGATAAACCGAAGTTTTTATACTTGAAATTATTGGTAAGGCCCCAGGTAAAGTTAGGCTCTGGCGAACCGATGAGCTGACGGTCGTCAGGATCATAAACTCCATTATTATTTAGATCCTCATACCTTGCATATCCGGGTTTTGCACCATATTTAGCTGCCAGCTCCGTATCTTCTTCCTGCCAGACCCCAATAAATCTGTAATCGTAATTTACCTTGATCTGCTCTCCTAAAAACCAGTTATTGGCAATGTCATTTTTCCCGTCCCCGTATAGATCCAATATTTCTGTATTGATGAATGAGAAGTTAATGTTTGAGTCCCAGGTGAATTTAGATTTGGTAATGTTCCTGCTGTTAATGCTGACCTCTATCCCTTCATTGATGGTTTTACCAATATTCTGAAATACACTGTTTACCCCGTGTACTGCAGAAATAGCACGTTTAAGGAGCAAATCATTCGTTTTATTTTTATACACATTAACATCACCGGTAATTCTGGAATTAAACAGGCCAAAATCTAAACCAATATTAAATGCCCGTGTAGATTCCCAGCCCAGGCCGGCAGTTCCCAGCGTGGAAGGAATGTAACCGGGTGCAGGTACTGTTCCGTCAATATAATCACCTTCAGTAAGCTGCGAAAGGGTTTGATAAGGACTAATGGCCTGGTTTCCGCTAAGGCCGTAAGATGCACGCAGTTTCAATGTACTAAGCGTTTCTTTCACGCCACTGAGGAATTTTTCATTGGCAATATTCCAGCCCAGGGCCACTGAAGGGAAAACTCCGTATTTTCTGTTTGCACCAAAACCCGAGAAGCCATCCCTGCGCACGGTAAACGTGAACAGGTACCTGTTGTCGTAAGCATAATTTGCCCTGAACATCTGCGACAAGAGGTTAGTTTTAAAATAGTTATAGGAAGGAACAATTTTGCTGGCCTGTGTAATGCCGTAATAAGATAAAAAGTCGTTGGCAAAACCCTGTCCGTTTAAAATGCTGTTCTTATTTTCCTTTTCTTCAACACTTAACAGGCCGGTAAGGAAAATATTGTGTTTTCCGATATCTCTTTTGTAGGAAAAGATACTTTCAATGGTATAAGAATATTTAACCCCCAAATTGGTTTCACTCTCCCCTTTCAGGGCTCCGCTTTTACCTGTATTGGTGCCCTGGTACCAGTTTTTCTCAGCTGATTCATACTGCACACCTGTATTCAGCCGGTAAGAAAGTCCCTTTACAAAAGGAAGGTTAACATTTAAGTAGTTATTGCTGGAAACGGAATACTTCCTTTTTAAATCGTCATACAAAAGGTTTTCAATCGGATTGATCTTCCTTGGGTCATCGGCAATCGGTGTAATGTTTACAGAACCGTCAGGGTTGAAAGGGACCGCCAGAGGCGATTTATTAAACAGGTCGATAAACGAGGGCTTGGCTCCGCTGTTGTTGATATACCCAGCCATACTGCTGCTGCCCAGTGTTAACCAGCTTTTGATATTTGAAGTAACATTTATCCTGGTATTGATGCGTTTGTACTGGTCATTAATGACAATACCCTTTGTACCCAGGTAAGACATACTTACATTGTAAGTCGTTTTTTCCGCACCGCCAGATACAGATAGATTATGCTGCTGACTGTTCCCCCTTCTCAGGATCAGGTCTTTCCAGGTAAATGAATTGTAGGAACCTGAATTGTATACTTCCAGTTCTGATGGGGTAATTGCAGCTTCGGTATCATCATCAGGATTGGTAACTCCCTTTTTAAAATCGTAATACTCCTGACCGTTCATCAGGTGTGGGAAATTGGCCACATTCTGTAACCCGTACAAAAAATCATATTTAATGGCTGCCTTTCCTTTGGTACCTTGTTTCGTTTGGATCAGAATTACACCATTTGAAGCCCTGGAACCATAAATTGCAACTGCAGAAGCATCTTTTAAAATATCCAGGCTTTCAATATCATTGGAATTGATATCAGATAAGATGCCATTATAAGGGATCCCGTCAAGAATGATCAATGGATCGTTACTGGCACTGATAGATTTACGGCCACGGATCAACAGCACAGCACCACTTTCAGGATCTGCCCCGGCTGCAGTAGTAGACACATTTAGTCCGGCTGCTGCCCCCTGTATCAGCTGTACCACATCTGTTCTTACCATGTTGTCTAATCTTTCTTTAGAGATGGATGCTACAGCACCTGTTACATCACTTTTCTTCTGGGTTCCGTAACCAACTACGATGAGTTCCTCTAATGTTTTAGTATCAGTTTGTAAAACCACATTGATCCCGACCTGGTCTTTCACTTCAATCTCTTTCAGTAGGTAGCCAATGCTTTTGAAAGTAAGCATGGCCCCTTTTGGGGCCTTAACGGTATAATTTCCATCCGCATCTGTTGTTGTGCCAACGGCTGTTCCTTTTACTTTTACCGTTACTCCGGGTAAAGTCTCACCCTTTTCATCGGAAACTTTCCCATTGATGGTAATGCCTTCATGCTTCTGACAGAAAGCTTCGGTGTGTCCAATTATAGCCAAACTGCCATAAATAAGCAGCAAAACATAGCCATATTTGACAATAAGTAGAATTTTAGGTAATAATCCAAATTTCATGATGCCCGGTTAGTTTAATTTATACTTGGTTGTTAACGACCATTTTGGTTAGAAATGGTTACGACTGCAAACGATTGCAGTATGCATATTTATACATTATTTATTAGAAACCAAAATATTTAAGCATTAAATTTTAAAAAAAGATACAGTAGCATTTAAGAAAATACTTGAATAAAGCTATAAAATAGACATCAAAATGCTTATTTTACAGCACTGGAAGCCCTTTTCACCAATTCAACTGGAGTAGTTAAAGAAATGAAACTCCGGCCAGGGTTCACTCTTTTCTGGATAAGGTCCATCATCAGGTTGGCAGCCTGTTCTCCCATTTCATGAGGAAACTGTTCTACCGAAGTTACTGTCGGATAAGATATATCAGTCCGGTTGTCATTGGAATAACCGACAATTTTCAATGCTCCAGGTATGGCCAGGTTATTTTTTTTAGCAAATTCTATGATGGCAAGCGCCGTGGTATCATTACTTGCAAATATACCATCCGGAACCTGGTCTCGCTTAAATATCAAGTCACAGGTATTCATTGCATTCTCTTTGTTCAACTCATGAAAAAACGTCATAGAACTATCAAATGGCATATTATGCTTTTTTAAAGCATCCTTATAACCATCAAAGCGTTCCTGGTACTGGTTACAGGAAAGTGGCCCTCCGATGTGCGCGATATGTTTGCAACCCTGCTCTATCAGGTGCACTGTTGATAGATAAGCCCCATGATACTCGTCCCCTTTTATCTTATGAGCAGGATAATTGTTAGGTACACGATCATAAAAAATGATCGGGATTTCACTCCCTACCGAATCGTCAAAATGTGAAAAATCTTCAGTCTTTATACTACAGGATACGATTATTCCTTCTACTCTTGAAGCATGCAACAAACTAACCAGCTTCTTTTCCTGTTCAGGATCTTCATTAGACTGACAGATAATTACACTGTAACCATATTTATGAAGGGTATTCTGAATTGCAGTAATAACAGCAGCCTGAAAAAACATGGAAATCCTGGGTACTATCAAACCAATGGTATTGGATTTGCTGTTCCTTAAAGCAGCTGCCAGTGCGTTATACCGGTAACCAAGCTTTTGTACGGCCTCATTAACTCTTGCTTTAGTCTCTTCACTAATATGCTCATGATCACTAAGGGCCCTGGAGACAGTAGAAGTCGACATTCCTACTTCCAAAGCTATATCTTTAATTGTTACCTGCTGTTGTTTCATTTTCATAGTATATGCAAACGTTTGCAAATTAAGTGATTTTTTAATGAATTTTATCCTACTTAAATAACAGATTCTTGAGCTATCCATCCAAAAAAAATCATAATCATTTAATTACCAATATATTAATAATATAAAAACAAAGTTTTCATGAATATTTTTTTTCAATTTCAGATTTCATCATTAACAAGAAGATAGATTAAAAATAAAAGGAAGTCTAAAACATCGCAAACTGCAAACGTTTGCATTAACAATCTGATGAAAGGTAATATATACTTGAGATTTTTATCACCACATTCATGTTATTTCACTATTTTTAAGCATACATCCTTAACCTATGAAAACCCGCACTCAACCTCTTTTAGCTAATCATATCCGTATTAAAAAAAAGATTGTCCTGCTCTACCTGCTGATTGGTTTTACCTTACTGTTTGTAGCAAGCGTATTGATCAATGTTTTCGACAGCAAGCATCCGGAAACAGATTTTCGCTTTCTGCACCATTATAAGTATATCTTGTTCATCCTGATTACTGCAGTGGCATTATATATATTACTTGGCATACATTATAAAGATCTCTCAACCATTGAAGACAATTATTATAAATTATTTGAAGGCTCACCGGGCGCTGTATATGTTATGGAGAAATCCGGATTCAGGTTTTTGGCTGTAAACGACGTGATGGTGAGAAAATATGGATACAGCCGTGAAGAGCTGCTCAAAATGTCGGCCCTGGATATACGGCCCGAAGTGGAGCGTAAAAAGTTAAAAGACTATTTGTATTCAGCCCATGATGAAGGACATGACACGGGCATCTGGTTACATCAGAAAAAAAATGGGGACTTATTTTATGTACTCATCTCCCACCACTCTGTGAAATTCCAGGCTCAAGAGGCCTACGCGGTTATTGCCATAGATATTGACCAGAACATCAGGAATGAAAAAAGGTTACGTGAAATAGCCTGGACCAATTCTCACGAGATCAGAAAGCCTGTCAGCAATATTTTGGGATTGGCGGAACTGATAAAAACATGCGACCCTATGGAGCCTTTGGACCCCAGACTGGTAGACCTGCTGAGTGTTTCGGCCAGCGAACTGGATATTATAGTAAAAAAGATCAATCTGCACGCCAAGGAACTCGACAGAAAATTTTAAGCTTTCGTTTTCTCCTGCTCCTGCTTGGGTGGCCTCGGTCCTCGTTTATAGATCACAAGGCCATTTAAAAAATTACGAAGGATCTGATCCCCGCAAGGTTTAAAATTAGGATGGTCATTGTTCCTGAAAATATCCCCCAGCTCACTTTTACCTACCTTAAAATTTACCAGCTCCATTATTTTAATGATGTCATCGTTGGTAAGCGCCAGCGCCACGCGCAGCTTTTTAAAAATATCGTTATTACTCATATTACATTGCTATTTCAATCTTTACCTTTTTATTCTTTATTTTTTCGTTTGCCAGCGCCCTTAACACAGGGTTAACCAGACTGCGTTTTACAGCAACATAAGATACCTGGTCTTTCACCTCTATCAAACCCACCTCGTCCTTCTGCAGCCCCCCTTTTTTTAGCAACAGGCCAACAATATCTATCTTGTTCACCTTATCTTTTTTGCCTGCAGCAATATAAAGGGTTTGCCACTCACTGTCTTTAGGAAGCTGAAAATTACCTTTGAGTTCCTCTGTTTTGATGTCAGTTTTCAGAAAAGGATATTTTTCGTCCTCTGCTATGACCAGGTAAGCCGTTCCCTTTGCATTCATACGGGCTGTACGCCCATTACGGTGCAAAAATGCATCCTCTGTATAAGGCAGCTGGTAATGGATGATACATTCTACTTCGGGAATATCTAACCCCCGTGAAGCCAGATCTGTAGTGATCAGGATTTTAATGCTCCCATTCCTGAATTTCAGTAATGCACGTTCCCGCTCATCCTGCTCCATACCACCATGAAAAATATCGTGTGCCAGATCCTGATCGATCAGCAGGTCGCTGATCCGGTCTACCGTTTCTCTGTGGTTACAAAAGATCAATGTTCTTTTATCACCGATCTTACAGATCAGCCTTAACAGGGTATCCAGTTTATCGGCAGCTGTAGTATTTACCTTTTTCAGCTCCAGATCGGGTGCTGCTGCAACATCCTTTAAAAAATTGACCTCAACAGGCTGATCAATCCCGGTAAAACCTGGTATTTCCTCCATCGAAGTTGCCGAGGTCAATAAACGTTGTTTTAAGGAAAGTAATTTCCGTATGATATAGGACATGTCCTCCTGAAAGCCAAACTCCAGGGCCTTATCAAATTCATCCAAAACCAGTGTTGTAATTCCGGATTCGTCAAAATTCTCGTGACGGAGATGATAGGCAATCCTTCCAGGTGTACCAATAAGTACGGCAGGGGGCTGTTCAAAATTGTTCCGCTCTGTTTTAACAGGATGGCCACCATAGCAGCAGTTTACTTTAAAGCCTGTACCCATTTGCCTGAATACCATTTCTATCTGCAAAGCCAGTTCACGGGAAGGCACAAGCACTAAAGCCTGTACACCTACTATAGCTGGGTCTAAATTATTTAACAAGGGCAGTAAAAAGCCTAGGGTTTTACCAGATCCTGTAGGCGCAAGCAACAGTACATCTTGCCCTTTTTTACTTGCAGCCAGGGTTTCCAGCTGCATTTGATTCAGCCTGTCAATCTTTAACCGTTCCAGTACCTTGTTTACCATCATGGTGCAAAGATAGCGGAATTAAGGGATTAAAATTTCAGATACTTCTTTCTAAGGTGCTTTAATGAGCTGTTTAATCGCACATCAAGGTTCATCAGCATATGCCCTCTTTCCGAAATCCAGGTAGTCATTTTATTATTTACCCGCTCAAGCGGTGTATAAACCCTTTCTTCCATTATTTCTTGATAAGCCATCGGAGCCCGGCTTTGTTGTAACAGATAAAATTCATTTAACAATTCTGTCTTCATAATGCTTATATTTAGTTATGGTTCACTTATAAAACGCAGACCTATCTATCTTATTATGACAATCCTTGTTTAAAAGGGTTTCAATATAGCAATAAAGTGTTGACAACTAGATAATTGTTAGCAATTAAACAATAGCAAATTAACACGTTTTTAATTTTATCAACTTATTTTTAGGAAACCTGAATACGGGTTGTTTAAACTGTAACACCATAACGTATGACCTGGAAGAAATTTAGTGGCGAGATCATTCACTCGTCCATCTTGGAAGAAGTAGAAAACGCCATCATCAGAGAAAGTGACAACGGTTACCGGCTTAAAGTATGCATCGGTACAGATTCGCAGGTTAAAGGCCCTCTTACCGATTTCGCTACAGTAATTGTCTTGCTAAGAGAGCATCATGGGGGCTTCATGTATATCCATCAGGAAAAAACCGCTCAAAAAATGAGCATTAAAGAAAGAATGCTGGTTGAAGTACAGAAATCAATTGAAACTGCTTATTCGATCTGCGACCTCCTGGACCTGTACAATGTAGACCTTGAGGTGCATGCCGATATCAACACCAATCCGGTGTTTAAATCAAACAAAGCATTGAACGAGGCCATGGGTTATATTTTAAGCATGGGCTTCATCTTCAAGGCAAAACCTGAAGCTTTCGCCAGTTCAACCTGTGCTGATAAAATGGTACACTGATTACCATTTTTTATTAGGGTTAACTGGTGCAGCCTTAACTGCAGGCAGAACAACGGCCTTATTTGCCATATCCTCCTTAAAACGTAACGCTATCGCATTCACCTCTTTAGTTGTGGCTTTTATATAGGCATTCCACTCGGCTGCATTTAACTTACCCGGTTTATTTTCAAGTGGGGTTTCTACTGTGGTTGAGGGCACGAAATTTCCATAACGATCCCTTTGATAAGGGATAAAATTAAAATCCGTTAACCAAAACCGATATTTACCATCTTTTGTTTCTGCATAAAAATTGTAAAGTACCTCACCGGAAGGACGGCTTAAAACCAATGCTGTTTTATTGATGATCATTTTTCCGGAAGCCCGGATCAATGAATCTGTAGTGGCAGATCTCACTTTCAATGATTTGGCCGACTTTTTAAAAAAAGCAGCTGCCCTGCTGTTCAAAATGTCGCCCGACTGTCCCTTTGACTCCACCACTTCGTAATAGATCAGCTTCCCCCTGTCGTCATTAGCCAATGGCTTTTCCTGTCCGAAAACTAAAGCGGTAAAAAAAAATAAAATTGTCAGCATAAGAACTTTCATAACATAAAGATATAAAAAAGCCACCGGATGAATACCGGTGGCCTAAGATAAACGTAATTGAGACTAGAATGCGTAAACCGCAGCCAGCGAGAATTGTGAAGCCGACTTTGTAGGTGTAATACCATCGCTTTTAAAGAAAGACTGCGTATAATCTTTATCATTATCAAAACGAACTTCAGGAATAAAAGTTAAACCACCTGCTTTGATATTTGCAGATAATGTTCCTGAAATGATCCCTGCATCAGCAGCACCTGCAACACCTTTGAGGTTAAAATACTCGCCCCTTAAACCCAGGGAAACGGCCGGTGTAAATGCATATTGTGGGTACAAAGCCGCACCCGTATAACCACCATTATCATTAGATGCAGAATAGTCGGCCGCATTTAAACCTAATTTAAATTTGTCTGTTACCTGATAAGTCGTGGTCAGGTCAACAATGGTTCCCGATCCATAGCCGCCTGCTGAGTGATATCCGTTCAATACATTGATATAAGCTGTCCAGCCTTTAACAGGAGAAACCATTAGCTGTGCCCCTACAGAAGATACGCCATTTAGGTCCTGATAGGCATTCCAGTCATTAAACAAGCCCAGCATCAGGCTAACTTTATCAGAGAACGCATAAGTACCTTTAATACCAGCATTCTGAAAAGGGCCGGCACCAAAAAGATAAGAGGTTGAATAATTGAAATTGGCTACCGGAGATATCACTTCATAACCAATAAATGTGCCCATATAACCAGCAGTCATTGTAAACTTATCGGTAAAAGCATAGTTTACATACAGGTTCTGAATGTGAAATGACTCACCATCCCCACTAGGCAAAATTGACTGGGCCTGTCCCCGTGGTCCAAAAGACAGTTCTCCAACAAATGATGCCTTACCTGTGGTTTTTTTTAAAGCCAGATCGATCATACCTATCGAAACCGAATTCTGCTCGTTTGCAAAATAAGTTTTGATATTTGGTGCTTTTGCAAAGTCATACTTAAAATAGGTATCTACTGATCCTGAAATTTGCAAAGGTGCTTCTGCGGTCTCTTGCGCAAAAGTAGCAGAGGCCAGGCTGAGTAAGGCTAAGGTGAATACGGATTTTAATTTCATAATTTTTCGGTTTGAGGTTGAGAATTTAGATGGTTAAAAATTTTGATTAAAAGGTATTTTCGACTTCCTGACCGGCAACAATCAATGTGCCCTGAGTATATTTTTCGTTATGTTGAGAGGCATCCAGACCTTCTTCTTCTTCTTCTGAAGTAACACGGATTGGCTGCACCAGGTTAATCAGTTTGAAGATGATGAATGACATTACAAAACTAAATATGATCACAATAACGGCACCTTTAAGCTGCGTAAAGAAGAACTCAACATTGCCATAAAGCAATCCGTCCACACCTGCCGGATTTACCGTTTTGGTAGCGAACACACCAGTTAACAACATGCCCACAATACCACCTACACCATGACAAGGGAACACATCCAAAGTATCATCCAATGAGGTTTTTTGCTTCCATGAAACAACCAGGTTAGAGATTACCGCAGCAATTACACCAATGAAAATACTGGAAGGAATACTCACAAAGCCGGCACCAGGTGTAATGGCTACCAAACCAACAACAGCACCAATACAGAAGCCCAATACCGAAGGTTTTTTACCTCTGGAAACATCAAAGAACATCCAGGATAAACCAGCAGCACCAGCAGCGATATTTGTAGTTAAGAAAGCAGAAACAGCCAAAGCATTTGCACCCAGCGCAGAGCCAGCGTTGAAACCGAACCATCCGAACCAGAGTAAACCTGTACCGATCAGTACATATGGAATATTTGCTGGTGGAACTTCTTTATGTTCCAGGTGACTTTTTCTTCTTTTTAACACCAGGGCGCCTGCTAAAGCTGCCATACCTGCAGAGATGTGTACAACTGTACCACCTGCAAAATCAAGCACACCCATTTTAAACAGCATGCCTTCCGGATGCCATGTCCAATGCGCCAGTGGAGAATACACAAACAAAGCAAACATTACAATAAACAGGATGTAAGATGTAAAACGGATACGTTCTGCTACTGCCCCTACAACCAAACCCGGAGTTATGATGGCGAACATCAACTGGAAAACAGCAAAAAGCGAGAGTGGGATTGTTCCCCATGCCGGACCTGAATTTACACCCTGAAAAAAGAGATAGGTAGAAGGGTTACCAATAAAGCCACCAATCGAATCTCCAAATGCAAGACTAAAGCCTACAACCACCCACAATACAGTAATTACTCCGGCAGCAACCACACTTTTGATCATAGTTGAAAGCACATTTTTACGATGCACCATTCCTCCGTAAAAGAAAGCAAGGCCTGGAGTCATCAAAAATACCAATGCTGCAGCAACCAATACGAATGCAACGTCAGCTGCATTGTATTTTCCCTCATCAAAATTAGGAAGTAAGGGAATAAATAGAGCAAGAATTGCAATTATTAATAAAACTGCAAAGGGGCCCCACTGTTTAAATAAAACTTTTGCCATAATGTTAGATTTTACTAGTTATAATTATTAGTTATTTGATTTTTTTTATAAAACTAGTAATAAATTCCAACAATTAGCATTTTAAATCAAACATTTTCCACGAAAACGTTGTAATATTCATTAAAAATCAATTAAAAACATAACAAAATAATAATTTCAAAGGTTATTTTTTATATATTCCTAATATTATACACCAAAACATGGTTATTTTTTGATAAAAAAATAAAAATCACATGAAAACAGATAAAAATCACAACAAATAAGAATTAAAATCGAAAAATATCAATCAAAAACAGAAAAACCATAAAAAACACCTAACATGTGTAAGGTTTCAAGAAAACAGAAGGTGAAACGAAAGTAAATGACAATATTGACCAATGCTTTGCATGGCCAGCGGGGAGAAAGGATAATGTAGGATTAGTTAATTGTTGTTAGGGCTTATATAGCAACAGGAAAATAAGCACTTCCCTGAACAACTCCTCTTTTTTCTATTTCTTTATCAATATAAGTCTGTATGGCAGACTTATTCATGCCCCAATTGGGCGCAATCAATAAATCCCAGTCGGAAATGCCAAATAACCGTTGTATGACTATGTCCGGACGCAGCAAAGGGATCAGCTTACACAACAGATCGGTATATTCTTCTAGTGAAAACAGCTTAAAGGGTTGTTTTTTATATTTAACACCCATTATTGAGCCTTCAACAATGTGAAGATGGTGGAATTTTACGAATTTAATTTGCGGAAAGCGGTTAATTTCATGAATATAACCCAACATCATTTCTTCGGTTTCCCAGGGAAAACCAAAAATGGTATGTACACAAAGATCAAGTTTAGAATTTTCAAGTAATTTAACAGCAGCTACAAATTCTCCGTGACTGCAGCCCCGGTTGATCTGGTTTAAAGTTTCATCATATATAGATTCCATACCCATTTCCAGGTCTACATCAAAACGGTCAGCATAACTTTCCAGTAAGGCCACTTTTTCAGCGTCGATGCAATCCGGCCTTGTACCAACAGAAAACCCAACCACATCTGCAGTATTTATAGAAAGCGCTTCATCGTACATCATCTTTAAATAATGTACAGGTGCATAAGTATTGGTATTTGGCTGAAAATAAACAATAAACTTATCGGCTTTATAAAAATTCTTTCCGCGCTCCATGCCTTGTTCCAGCTGTTCGCGAACGGTAGGGAGTTTACGGGAAAGTTCGGGTGTAAAAGAATCTACATTACAATAGGTACAACCACCATAGCCTTTACTGCCATCCCGATTGGGACAGGTAAAGCCACCGTCAACAATTACTTTAAATACCCGCTGTCCTTTGTATTTCTCTTTAAGGTGCGTACCGTAATTGTTATATCCTTTTATACCTAAATCTACCGGAGTTCCCAATGCTGTTCTTTTTTTTTGCAAAAGTACGGCTTTTAATTTTAAATAAACTGAAAGGGGACACCTTTTGTAACGCTTCCCCTTTCAATGTGTTGTTGAACTATTTTAATTTAGTTTTTTAAATTCAACCCTGCGGTTCTGGGCCTTGCCTTCTTCCGTGCTGTTGCTGGCAACCGGCTGTGTGGCACCGTATCCTTTTATAGAAAGGTTAGCCGCACTTACCCCTGCGTTAACCAGGTAAAGCTTTACAGAATTTGCCCTGTCTACCGACAAAGACATATTGTGTGCAGCAGAACCTTCAATAGAGGAGTGGCCATTTAAAACAAACTTTACTGCAGGATCTTTTTTCATTTCTGCTGCAATCCTATCAAGTACTTCAAAAGAAGCTGTTTTCAACACTCCAGAATTAAATTCAAACTGAACATTACTAAAATTGTAATTTGGCTTTTCTTCTACCGGGACAGGCTCTGGTTTTGGTTCCGGAGCCGGTTCAGGCTTTTTCTCTTCAACAACTGGCGCAGGCTTTTCAACAGGTACAGGTTTGGCAATAACTTTTTTTGTTTTGCAGGACTGTACCGAGATCGCAAGCAAGCCGATGACTGCCAAGAATAAACTGGTTCTTAAAAATTTCATTTGTTTTTGTGTTTGTGTCCTTAATAATAAAAAATATGTAGCGGGTTTTAAAGGAGAGACTCAATTAAAACGAACTATTTACACAAATAGTGCTGATGAATACCAAATTTATGGTTCAGGATTTATCGATCACTCCAAATGCGGTGGTTCTCCATTTGATATAACCCAATTTCGCACATTCATTTGCAACCTCTGCTTCAATATTTGCAGGTACATCATTCACAATTTTCCAGCGGATGCTGTATTTACTGTTGTAGCTAATATAAACCACTACATCTTCAAACAAAGGCTCAGCAGATTCCAGTCTTTTAAGGTGTACTTCCTGCAGCGCTCTTGCAAAACGGGTAAGTCTTTCGTTCATCACTTTTGCCAGGGGTGCAGCCGGCTTGGTATCGGGTTCTATAATTGGGAGTACAGTTACGGTCATCTGCTAAATCTCAGTAATACTACTATTTTTAGCAAAAGTAATTATTATTAAGGAAATAATTGACATCGGCAGGTCATTATGATCTCTCACAGCTCCATAAAACAAACAGAAAATAACGGCAATTATAAATCTATTCCTTTTGTCTGGTCATGTAATAAACAGGAATTCCGATCAGCATAATCAGCACACCCCAGCCACAGGTATCCGTTTTATAGATGAGCAGGGCAATACACAAAGCTGAGGCCACTACTATGTACAGAAAAGGCAGTACCGGATAACCAAAAGCCCGGTATGGGCGTTCCGCATCTGGCATCTTTCTTCTCAGAATAAAAATTCCGTAAATGGTAAGGATATAGAAGATCAGTACAATGATCACCACAAAATCAAGCAGGGCACCGTATCTTCCTGTCAGACATAAAGCCGAAGCCCATAGCCCCTGTACCCATAAAGCCCAGCCCGGTACATCAAAGCGGTTCAATTTGGCTGCTTTTTTAAAGAACAATCCGTCGGTGGCCATCGTATAATATACCCTGGCACCCGCCATAATCAATCCATTGTTACAGGCAAAAGTAGAGATCATGATCATTACAGCGATGATAATGGTACCCGCCTGTCCGAAAATATATTGTGCGGCCACTACGGCTACACGATCTGATTTGGCGGTGGTAATCACATCCAGGGGCAATACGGCCACATACATCAGGTTGGCCAGTACGTAAATGATGCTTACGATAAGCGTACCCAAAAATAAACTCAAACCCACATTACGTTGCGGATTTTTAATTTCGCCGGCGATAAAAGTAACACCGGCCCAGGCATCGGCCGAAAAAATAGAGCCTACCATGGCTGCCGCAATACCCGAAAGCAATAAACTACCGCTAATGGGTGTCCAGGTCATAGTTTCCAAACTAAAAGAGCGGGTCTCAAAAGCATTGGCCCAGTTGGCATTCCATACCTCGGCCTTAGCAGCAAGGGTAAAACCAAATACGATAAGTCCGAAAAGCGATAAAATTTTAATGATCGTTAGTACCGTTTGCAGGATCTTACTGTCCTTAACCCCACGGCTGTTCACATAAGTAAGCAATACAATAGTTACAATTGAGACCAGCTGTGCTGCACTGATACTGTAATATTGGGGCAATCCTTTATCGCCGATCCCGGTCTGGATTTGCCACAGGATGTTATTTTCACTAAAAGGTTCAAACAGATAAGCAGCAAACTTTGAGAAAGCCACCCCTACCGCAGCTATAGTACCAGTTTGTATTACGGCAAACAGACTCCATCCATACAAAAATGCAATGAGTTTATTGTACGCTTCTTTCAGGTAAACATATTGTCCGCCCGCTTTAGGGAACATTGCACTCAGCTCGCCATAACTTACTGCGGCGATAATGGTGATCAGGGCGGTAAGCACCCAGATCAATATCAGCCATCCGGCCGAACCAACCTGTCTGGTAATATCAGCACTTACTATAAATATCCCTGAACCGATCATCGATCCAACAACAAGCATTGTACCATCCAGCAGGCCAAGCTCTCTTTTAAAAGATCCGTCTTGAATTTCTTCTTTCATTTTGTGTTTTGGTTTGGTTGGTTCATCAGGGCCTTTATGGCTTAAAACTCGGATCATAGTAAGCCCTTACTTAGGCGAATATATTTAAAAATCACTGTTGTATCACATAGGCCGGCTATTATTTTTTCCAGCTCCTACCTGCAACTGCTGTTAAGTCATTCATGACTACGGTAAATTAGCGCCTCTCTTCAACCTCAGGCATACTTTGGTCGTACTTTGGTCGTACTTTGTTTGCAAAACAGGTACTTTTTACGAACAAGGTACGACCAAAGTACGATCAAGGTAATAACTAAGGCATATCCAGGTGTTAAGTGCGCTCATCTGCAAAGAAAAAGAAGCGCAGTTTAAAATTAAAACAGCCGCTAAACCGCTAAAAAAGCACTATGTCTTAAATTTTAAAAAAAGGTTTGCAATCAATTGATTAAAAATTTGTTAATTACGTTTACACAGTTATTTTTGCTGTCCCCTGATTGTGATCAAAACGCTTATATGAACCACAGCAAATCACGAAAAGGAAAACCAAACAAAAAAATAAAACGAGTTAAATAACCTAAACGAGAAGAATTACAGTATGGAGTTTTTACAAAACAATTTAATTTATCTGATCCCTGCAATGGGGCTGATTGGCATTCTTGTAATGGCAGTTAAAAGCGCCTGGGTGAACAAACAGGATGCGGGTGATAAGAACATGCAGGAGCTGGCCGGATATATAGCCGATGGCGCCATGGCTTTTTTAAAAGCTGAATGGAGGGTACTCAGCATTTTTGTGGTGTTTACTGCAGCATTGCTGGCCTATTCAGGAACCATACACGAGGTAAATGGTGTAGCCTTACATTCCAGCTGGATCATTGCTATCGCATTTATTATTGGTGCTGTATTTTCTGCAACGGCAGGATATATAGGAATGAAGGCCGCAACAAAAGCTAATGTCCGTACTACCCAGGCAGCAAGGACCAGCCTAAAGCAGGCTTTAAAAGTATCTTTTACAGGCGGTACCGTAATGGGACTTGGTGTAGCAGGTTTGGCCATACTGGGTTTGGGCGGCCTCTTTATTGTTTTTCTTAAGGTATTTAATGTAGTTGAGCCCAACAGCACAGAAATGAAAACTGCCATAGAAGTACTCACAGGATTTTCACTTGGGGCAGAATCTATTGCTCTATTTGCCCGTGTAGGTGGCGGTATTTATACCAAAGCTGCTGATGTTGGGGCCGATCTGGTAGGTAAAGTTGAAGCCGGAATTCCGGAAGATGATGTACGTAACCCTGCTACCATTGCGGATAACGTAGGTGATAACGTAGGCGATGTAGCTGGTATGGGTGCCGATCTGTTCGGCTCGTATGTAGCTACTATTCTGGCAACGATGGTGTTGGGACAGGAAATTGTGGTCGATAAATTAAATGGAATCGCAGTTGACAACCTGAACGGATTTTCACCGGTACTGCTCCCAATGGTCATCTGTGGCTTAGGCATTCTTTTTTCTATAGTAGGTACCTGGTTTGTGCGCATTAAAGGTGAAGACTCCAATGTGCAAACGGCCTTAAATTTAGGCAACTGGGGCTCAATTGTAATTACAGCCATTGCTTCTTATTTTGTAGTTACGGCCATGCTTCCTGAACATCTGCACCTGCGTGGTGTTAATTTCAGTAGTCTGGATGTATTTTATTCCATTATAGTTGGCTTAGTAGTGGGTACTTTAATGAGTATCATCACCGAATACTATACGGCAATGGGCAAAGGGCCGGTAAATTCAATTATCCAGCAGTCGGGTACCGGTCATGCCACCAATATCATCGGTGGTCTGTCTGTAGGGATGAAATCTACCGTTGCCCCTATTCTTGTTCTGGCCGGTGGTATCATTTTTTCTTATGCCTTTGCAGGTTTATATGGGGTTGCCATTGCAGCTGCCGGTATGATGGCTACCACTGCCATGCAGCTGGCTATTGATGCTTTCGGGCCAATAGCAGATAATGCTGGTGGTATAGCCGAAATGAGCCAGTTGCCACCTGAAGTACGCGAACGTACAGATAACCTGGATGCTGTGGGTAATACTACGGCTGCTACGGGTAAAGGTTTTGCCATCGCTTCTGCCGCCTTAACTTCACTGGCCTTATTCGCGGCATTTGTGGGCGTTGCAGGCATTTCGGCAATAGACATTTACAAAGCGCCTGTACTTGCCGGTTTATTTGTAGGTGCAATGATCCCTTTCATCTTTTCGGCTTTATGTATTGCAGCCGTTGGTAAAGCTGCGATGGATATGGTACAGGAAGTACGCCGTCAATTCCGCGAAATTCCGGGTATTATGGAATATAAGGCAAAACCTGAATATGAAAAATGTGTAGCCATTTCAACCAAAGCCTCTATCCGGGAAATGATGCTGCCGGGCGCAATCGCACTATTGGTACCTATTCTGGTTGGTTTTGGTTTTAAAGGAGTTTTCCCATCAGTAAGCTCAGCCGAAATACTGGGTGGCCTGCTGGCTGGCGTTACGGTTTCTGGCGTTTTAATGGGTATTTTCCAGTCTAATGCCGGCGGAGCCTGGGACAACGCCAAGAAATCATTCGAAAAAGGCGTAGAGATCAATGGTGAGATGCATTATAAAAAATCTGAACCCCATAAAGCTTCAGTAACAGGTGATACCGTTGGAGACCCTTTTAAAGATACTTCAGGCCCGTCCATGAATATTCTGATCAAACTGATGTCGATCGTCTCGCTGGTGATTGCTCCTTATATTGCAGTAACCGGTACCGGGGCCACGGTAAAGCTAACTGCACCGGTAACACCAACCGAGCTGTCCGTTAAACCGACAAACGGTTTAAAAGTTGTCCGGGTTACGCAAAATGTAACAGCTATTAAAAAAGCAGCCATTAAAAATTTCTAGTTTAGTAATAAGCTTACAAAAGGGATTCAGAAAAGAATCCCTTTTATTTTTAGATATATTTTCTTTAGGTTTGACAAGATTATGATACGGTTATGACAATCATAAAGAACAATAAAATTAAACGGCATAAAAAAAACAACTTATTAAACTAAACCACAAACTATGAATTTTAGAAAGTCGATTGACTTACTCACTAAGGAAGCAGCTGAGAGCGGTGAGGGAACACTAAAAAGAACATTAGGGCCGGTAAATCTGGTTGCCCTAGGTATTGGGGCTATTATTGGTGCGGGACTGTTCTCCATCACCGGTTCTGCCGCAGCCAACAATGCAGGCCCTGCCATCACAATTTCATTCATTATTGCTGCCCTGGGATGTGGCTTTGCAGGATTATGCTATGCAGAGTTTGCTTCCATGATACCGGTAGCCGGTAGTGCCTACACCTATTCTTATGCCACCATGGGCGAGTTTGTAGCCTGGGTAATTGGTTGGGATCTTGTGCTGGAATATGCACTGGGAGCCGCAACTGTTTCCATTAGCTGGAGCAGATATCTGGTCAAGTTTCTGGCTTATTACGATATACATCTGCCCGCACAGGTCACTATGTCGCCCTTTGAACATGCCACCCTGCTTGATGGTACCGTAGTTTCCGGTATGTTTAACCTGCCTGCAGTATTCATCATTGTAATCATGTCTTTCGTACTGATCAGGGGAACCAGTGAATCGGCATTTGTGAACGGCCTCATTGTAGCCATTAAAGTAGTGATCGTTTTCATCTTTATCTTTTTGGGTTGGAAATACATCAATGCGGATAATTATTCGCCATATTTTATTCCGGCCGACAAGCCTGGCCACGAAAGCGTGTTTACACACGGCTGGGGAGGGGTAATCCGGGCCGCAGGAATTGTATTTTTTGCTTACATAGGCTTTGATGCTGTTTCTACAGCTGCACAGGAAGCTAAAAATCCCAAGAAAGATATGCCCATCGGCATTCTGGTTTCTTTGTTTATCTGTACCATATTGTATATCCTTTTTGCACACGTAATGACAGGAGTTGCCAATTACGATATGTTTAAAGGTCAGGATGGAATTGCCCCTGTTGCTGTTGCTATTGACAATATGGGGACAAAAGATGCAGCCGGCATAGTAACACCCGCCTATCCATGGTTAAACAAACTGATCATTCTGGCCATTTTAGGTGGTTACGCCTCAGTAATCCTGGTCATGTTACTTGGACAATCGAGGGTATTTTTCTCGATGAGCAAGGATGGTCTGTTACCTAAAGTTTTCTCTAAAGTACATCATAAATATAGCACACCTGCCAAAAGCAATTTACTGTTTATGGTATTTGTAAGTTTATTTGCCGCCTTTGTGCCTGCCACTGTAGTTGGTGAAATGACCAGTATAGGTACCCTGCTGGCCTTTATTCTGGTATGCATTGGTGTAGTTATCTTAAGGAAACGTATGCCGGATTTGCCAAGGGCATTTAAAGTGCCTATGGTTCCGTTAATCCCTATATTGGGTATAGCCGTTTGTTTGGGCATGATGGTATTTTTACCGCTTGATACCTGGGTACGCTTATTGGTATGGATGATCATCGGTATTAATGTTTATCTTTTTTATGGAATGAGAAACAGCCTGCTTTCGGATAACAACCAGCTTACACTGGCTAAAAGCACCAAAACCGTTTCTTATATAGGTTTTGCATTGGCCATACTGCTGATCATCGTAGCCATTATACACCATCACATTACAGATGGGGCTGATACAGGGTTGTATTATTTCTCATTGGTTTTCGCTGCTGCACACTTAATCCTTTATGTGGTTAAGGCAGCTACTTCCGGACAGGTGAAAGCTAAACAATAAATTTATATGCTTATAAAAAAAGCGGCCTGGTACATGAGTTTCCAGGCCGCTTTTTTTATAAGCATGTTATCTTTCTCTTTCTACTCAGGTCAGTTCTTCACATAAAACGCCGTTTTCTGCAAGAATAAATTCCACAACATCTGCACAGGGAACTGAAGAAGCTATCCTAAGTAGCTTATCTTCAAATGTGAACAACCAGTTCTTTTTTCCAAACAACAGATTAAAAATTGGTTTTACAGCTATCAGGTCTATCCTGCTTTGTACTGACGTTTTAAAGATAACCATGTTCATTGCTTTTTAAATTATAGCATAAAGATGGGTCATAAAACCTACACCGGAAAGCAGAAAATGGCAGGCCGCGTTAAAGATTCGGTGAACTACAAAAAAACGCCGGTAAACAAATCCTTAGTAATCTTTATTCTGAGCCATCTTACTGGTCAGGTTTGCATCAATCACATTTTGTGGAATGGGCAGTAAAAGATCCCTGGCCTGAACTACCGGCCCGGCAATCTTATTGTAAAGCTTTACCCTTTCCAGCCATTTTCCGGTCCGCAGCAAAGTATATCGTCTTTCTTCTTCTGAAAAAAGCTCTCTTGACCGCTCATCCAGAATAAAATCAAGAGTTACCTGGCTTGCATTAACCTGTGCTGCATGGGCCCTGGTCCTCAATGCATTAATTGCATCTTTTGCCAGATCTGTTGCACCTAACTTCAGATAAGCTTCTGCAAGTATCAGGAAGGTTTCGGCAGACCTGACCATCATCTGATCGTTATACTGGCGATCTACAGTTACATCCTGTGGGCTTACGTAATCCCATTTTCTCGTGCTTGGCCAATTCGGATTGGTGACTTTCTCGTTAGAGGTTCTATCCAACTGGATGACATCACCAAGATTTTTCCCGACAGGTATGCCTGCAGGGTTATTAATGGCATACGAAAACCGCCAGGCATAATCAGAGCCCCTATCGTCATTGGCATCATACAAAGTAAGTGCAAATTTTGTTGGCGACAAGCGTCCAATGCCACGACCTCCATAATCGGCACTTACGGCAAAGGGGTTCTTTGATTTGCCATCGGTACCACTCACTGCAATAGAATAATACCGGTTAACCCAATACCTGCGCATGATATTATTTCCTTCTCCTCCAGCTACATTCAATTCGTTCTGTAAAACCCAAAGGGCCTCTGTATTTCCTGCTGAACGATTGGCGTTTCCATCAACAAAAAGATCCGTGAATGCTGTACCTGGTTTAGCTGCATTTACACCAAAACGCGTGGTAACCAGTTTATAGTTGGGATTTGTAGTTACTTTTAAAGCATAATCCCTGGCCTTATCATTTTTACCTTCTGCAAGATATAGTTCTGCCAGGTAATGCTGCACAGCCCCCTTTAACACCTTTCCGGGATTGGCAGCAGAAAGTTCCGGAAGAAACTGCTCTGCAAATAACCAG
The DNA here is from genome assembly GCF_000023825.1 of Pedobacter heparinus DSM 2366. NCBI lineage: Bacteria > Pseudomonadati > Bacteroidota > Sphingobacteriia > Sphingobacteriales > Sphingobacteriaceae > Pedobacter > Pedobacter heparinus. The sequence continues at coordinate 1,168,091 of NC_013061.1, read as the reverse complement.
TCTGCTTCTATAGCTGCCCTAACCTCTGCTACCGGAGTTCTTTGCCAGTCAGTCCGGATGTTTGTACCAGAAGATTCTTCCAGTGTTAACGGAACATCTCCCCATAAATAAATGAGGTGCCGGTAAGCCCAGCCTCTGAAAAACCTGGCTTCGGCAAGCACCTGGTTTTTCTCTGTTTCGGTTAGGCTGTTCGGCTGTCCGGCCCTGTTGATAATGGTATTTGCAGCATTGATCGTTTCGTACAACCAGGACCACACATAACGGTAATGAATGACCGAGGCATTATTATTGGCACCCCAGCTGTTAAATACCTTTTCATAGGTGTCTTCATAATTTCCATAGGCATTGTCGACACCTATAAACGCTGGTTCAAGCATTAAATTGGTCGAACCGCCATACGTACTGCCAGACCTTGAACGACGGGCTTCATCGTACAGGCCATTTAATCCTGCATCAAATCCGGCTTTATCTTTATATAAGTTATCTGCCAGTAATATATTTGGAGAGGACTCATTGAGTGTATCTTTTGAGCAGCTTGAAATAAGTGAAATGGTTAATGCGAGCTGCAATGTTATGGTTAGTGCTTTCATAATAAAATCTATAATGCTATAAGCCAATATTTAAACCCAGTATAAATTCTTTTTGTAGCGGAATGGCATCCTGGGTATTCAATTCTGGGTCCAGGCCGGTCCATTTGGTTATCGTAAACAGGTTCCGCATATTAAGATACACCTTAAACCTGCCCAGCTTAAGTCTCTCCAGCATCCTGGCAGAAAGGTTATAGGACAATGAAATGTCTTTAACCCTCAAATAGCTGTCGCTTTGAAAAATGGGAACACCATATATGTTCGCGTTAACGTCGTTTGCATAATATTCGTTGGTAGGGTTGTCGGGCGTCCACCAGTTTTTACGCATGGTGTTATACCGTACACCAGAATTTACATTGTCTGCCAAAAAAGTATTTCTCCTGTTTGTACCCACTACCCCCTGTGCAAATACATAGAGTGAAAAGTTCTTATAGGTAAAATTATTACCCATTCCCCAGCTGAAATCTGGCTGCCGGCTTCCAATAATGGTCTTATCCCTTGCATCAATCTTACCGTCATTATTGTAATCCACTACTTTGGCATACCCGGCCTTGGTATTGGGCTGGGGCGACTTGCTAAAGTCTTCCCCTACCTGCCAGACTCCCCCGTAAATATAATCGAAGTTCACATCAATCGGCTTGCCAAGAAACCAGGTATTTAAAGTGTCATTTTTGCCATTGCCGTATAGTTCTTCTATTTTATTCCGGTTAAGCGAAATATTGGCAGTAGTGGTCCAGCTAAAATCTGCAGACTTAATGTTGATGCTGTTAAGGCCTAGTTCAATCCCTCTGTTAGCTGTTTTCCCAATATTTTGGGTAATGGTATCCACACCATGCACAGGAGAGATTTGCCGCTTTAGCAGCAGGTCATGTGTTTTAGATAGGTAAGCATCAATTGAGCCTGTTAACCGGCCTTTGAACAAGCCAAAATCAATACCCGCATTAAGGCTATTGGTTGTTTCCCATCCAAGATCCGGATTGGCCAGACTGGTAGGAATATAACCTGGTGCTGTTGCAGATCCATTTACATAAGATCTTTCTGATAATTTTGCCAGTGTACGATAAGTACCTACAGCCTGGTTTCCGTTGCTGCCGTAAGAAAGTCTGAATTTGAGATTGGAGATGGTCTCTACATTCCTGAGAAATTGTTCTTCTGATAAATTCCAGCCAAGCGCTACTGAAGGGAAAAATCCATATTTTTTGTTGGCCCCAAAACCCGAAAAACCATCCCTGCGACCGGTTAGCGTTAAAAGGTATTTGTTATTGAAAGTGTAATTGATACGGCCCATCTGAGATACCAGTGTTTGCTTTGAATAAGAGGCACCAGGTGTTTTAGAGAGGGCAACATTAGCCTGGTAATAGGTTAACACATCATTAGGAAAACCAGTTGCGTCTAAGCTATTGCCCTTTATGTTGTCATATTGATAGCTGTATAAGCCGGTGAAGCTAATGGAATGTTTGCCAAAAGTATTGTTGTAATTTAATATATTTTCTATGAGCAGGTTTCTCTGCAGCGTTTGCCCAAGACTCAGGTTGCCGTTATCTTTCAAACCTGTCCGTGTATTTCTGCCATAATAAGTACGCTGATCACGATTGGTGTATTCAACGCCTGTATTTAACCGATAAGAAAGCCCTTTTACAAAAGGCAATTGTACATTCAGGTAATTGGTGCTGACTACCTTATAGGTTTCATCATCATTACTTGCCAATGTTGTTGCCAGGGGGTTGGCAAAGAAAACATCATCCGGCCATGGATAAACCGTAAGGTTTCCGCTGGCATCATATGCAGTGGTAAGCGGGTTAAAGCGGTATGCACCATAGTCTCCTGTAAAGGAAGCCGCCAACCCACTTCTATTGTTGTAAGACAATTGGGTATTGGTGCCATAGGTAAGCCACTTGGTTACATTCATTTCCAGGTTTACCCGGGTAGACATTCTTTTAAAATCGTCATTTAGGGCAATACCCTTAACACCTAAATAGGTGGCAGAAACGTAATACTTCGAATTTTCACCTCCTCCGCTCACACCAAGTGTATGCTGGGTACGACTACCCATCCTGGTTGCCAGATCAACCCAGTCGGGGAAAACTTTTGAATCGTATACAGCCTGCTCTGAGGTTGTAATGGCAGTATTAGGTTCACGTGTACGTTTAAAAGCATAAAATTCTTCAGGGCTCAGCATATCCGGCAGGTTGGCAAAAGACTGCAGTCCGTAAAAGCCATCATAGGAAATAACGGCTTTACCTTTACTCCCCTTTTTTGTGGTGATCAGAATAACACCATTAGATCCTCTGGAACCATATATGGCTGATGCTGAAGCATCCTTTAAAATATCAATAGACTCGATATCAGGAGGGTTAATGTCAGATATGCTGCCATTATAGGGAATACCATCCAATATAATAAGCGGATCATTGGTGGCCGTAATGGAATTCTTACCTCTGATCACTATGGAATTATTGTTACCCTCAGCACCACCACTGTTCTGATCAACACTTACGCCTGGCAGGGCACCTTGCAGGGCCTGGGCAAAATTAGTATTAGGCAGTTGGTCAAGTCTGCTCTTATCTACTGAGGCAACGGCCCCGGTCACATCTTTGCGTTTTTGTGTACCATAGCCCACAACCACCAGTTCGTCAAGCTCGTTTGTGCCTGACGAGAGCGCTACGTTTAGTACGCTGCCCGCTGCCGTGTTCACATTTACCTCTTTAGTTCCATAACCGATAAAACTAAATATAAGAACATCATTTGCCCCCGCACTAATCTGATAGTCACCGTTAGGGTCTGTAGCGGCACGTTTAGTGGTTCCTTTTACCGCCACAGTTACACCGGGCAATACACCCTTATCTTTTTGATCCGTTACTTTCCCACGCACTAGCTTTTCCTGCGAAAAAGCAGGTACAACAGCAGCAATACAAAACAACAAGACAAGCGCAATCCAGTTTCTGAAGATTAGTTTCATACAGTTAAAAAATAAAATTTGGTTAGCTTTAACTCCTACTAAGTTACCTATAGTTATAGCGCATAAACAGGGCAATTGGTTCATATGTACCGGCGGTTTGTAGCAGCATACAACCTGTTTTGAATAAAAAATCACCTTCTTAGAAGAGCCCTGCTAGCTTTGCGCTTTTTCAGCGCAATTATACAGACTCCGAAAAGAATGGTTATTTTTTCCGTACTTTGTATACTAAATCAATCCTGTTATGGAATTTAACTTCAGTCAAATCCTGTCAACATCGATGGTCTTGTTTGCCATCATTGATATCCTGGGTGCCATTCCTATTGTGATAGAACTCAGAAAGAAGGCCGGACATATCCAGTCAGAGAAAGCCACACTTGTTGCTACAGTATTGATGATCATTTTTTTATTTGCAGGTGAAACCTTATTAAAGGTAATTGGATTGGATGTTGCCTCTTTTGCTATAGCAGGTTCTATGGTAATCTTTTTTATTGCCATGGAGATGGTATTGGGGCTTACTATATTTAAAGAAGGTGATGCACCTGAAACGGTATCTATTGTACCACTTGCCTTTCCTTTGATTGCAGGGGCAGGCACCATGACTACCCTGTTGTCTTTAAAAACAGAGTATGCAACTCAAAACATTGTAGTGGGGATCCTCATCAATATGATGTTTGTTTACTTTGTATTAAAAAATACAGAGCGGTTGGAAAGGTTATTTGGTAAATCAGGTTTAAACGTACTTAGAAAAGCATTTGGAATTATCTTGCTGGCCATTGCCATTAAACTGTTCCGGAACAATACAGGTTTATAACATTCATTACTGTTTGATCAAACGGGCAACGAACATGGTATCAGCCTTAGCTGCATAACCTTTAATTACCTGCATTTTTTCCAGTTTTAAAGGTAAGTTTTCTAACAGGAAAGCTACTACATCCTCATTTTCTTCTTTAAATACCGAACAGGTGATATAGATCAGGGGTTTGCCCTCCTTCAGATATTTGACCACATTAGCTGCTATTTTTTTTTGCAGCCCCGAAAAATAACTGATCTTATGGTCTTCAAAATAATATAACATTTCGGGAGTTCTTCCCCAGGTTCCCGATCCGGAACAAGGTGCATCCAACAGGATGCCATCAAACTCATAATGATGAAGGTCCTGTTCGTTATTTTGCAGCAGATCCAATACTTTTTTCTGATATTTTTTTAAACCCGCCTGCTGAAAACGCTCATCAAGGTTATGTAAACTGCTTTCCCTTACATCACTCACCAGCAACTCAACCTTTGGCTCCAGATCATATAACAATAACGATTTACCACCAGATGCCGCACAACAGTCCCACCATTTATCCCAGGCTTGCGGTTTAAAGAAACTGCCTGTTTGCTGTGAAGAAAGATCCTGTACCTGGTACTGTTTATGCGCTGCTAAAACGGAATCTAATTTTGTTCCGTTGGGCAATGCCAGTGTAGTTTCACTTATTTTTTCAAAATCGATCTCCTCCAGCCTCAGTGTAGCAGCAACTTTCTCTATATAACCGGTATCAACCCTGATAAACAGGTCCGGCTGTATAAAAAAGGAGGGCACAAAATCCTGCTGATCGATACCTGCAGATAGCTTATGATGAAAACTAAAAACATCATCCAATTCAAATGAAGGGTATTGTTGTTTGATCAGTGCTAATTTTTCGGGAAGAGAAAGCACTACCTGATCCTTTAAACCTGGCAAATAAGTATCGATCACCAGACTTGAGGTATGGCTACATAGAAAGTCGGCCACGGCCAGACGAAGGGTATACTCTTCTTTGATCAAAGCTTTCCCAAGTCTGAAAAAATTATACAGATAACGGCTTGCCCATCGCCTGTCTGACGAACCCATCTGCTTGTTCCGTTTAAAATAAGCAAACAAAAAACGATGCAGCGGCAATACGCCATCATAACTTTTAAAGATCTGTTCAAATGCCCTTAACTGGTGTTCTACCCTCATTCAACAATATTTAAAGCAAAGTTTTTATATTTAAGCAGCATTAAACTGGTGTTAATGTACCCCAATGTATTGTTGTGCATAAAACGAAAAGAATTGTGCAGACCTTTATATCTTTCTTTGGTCAGGTATTTTAAATAATCAACACCATAGCTGGAAAGTAACTTACCAAAATAAAAACCAATGTCAAAGCCTTTAAACGAATACTCTCCAGGCTCAAAATTGAATGAGGCCCGGTACTTTCTGATGAAGGTGTTGACTTCAGGTCTGGTATAGTCAATTTTATATGAAGAGGAAATGATGGTATTTAAAGCTTGCAGCTGCTCGGTATTGTAGTTCTGTTTGATCCAGTCCGGATGCCCGAAAACCGAGATATTTAACCCTGTCTTCCTGATTTTCATCAATTTATCCAGTGTGGGCACAACAAATTTCCTGTCGGATGAACTGACAATAATTACGTATTGTTTTCCTTTTACAATTTTTGGCTCCATGGTAAAAACAGAAGCATATTCCTGAAAGCTGAACTTATTCCTTTCAGTAAAATAGGCTCTTAAAGGTTTGGCCATTACTTCATCACTGGAACCCTTTGGATTGATCAGTACAACTACGGTATTTGCCGGATTATAATTTTTGCTGATGTAACTCCCAATTTTCGCTGCATGCTGATCAACATTGTTTACAATTGAGATGAGGTTGGGGTTTGTAAATTCGTCCGGATGGGCTGCCGATAATGGATTTACTACCGGAATATTCCTGGAAATGGAATAATTGGTAATGTATTTTAATCCTTCCGGAAAAACAGGCCCTACAATCAGGTTGCTGCCCATTAGCCCTCCATTGTCAATCAGTGCCCCTATCTGGGCATTGTTGTCCTGCGTATCGTATACTTTCAGCTTAAAATTCTGACCTGATGCAGCGGCAGAGTCTATACCCAACTTAAAACCCTGATAAAAATCGATGGCCATGGCAGCCCTCTCTACCTCGGCTTTTGTGGCAGTTTTTAACCGGATCTCATTTAATCTGAAGGGGGCAAGCAACGAAATACTGGCCTGCTCAAATTTTGCAGCGGGCTTTTCTGTTTTCGGCACTTCTTTTGGAACTTCCGGCTGCTTACTTTCAGTTCTTATTTTTGGCGAGCAGGCCGATAAAAAAAGAACTGAAAGTATCAGGATCCAATATTTATTCCCACTCAATAGTAGCTGGTGGTTTTGAGCTAATGTCATATACAACGCGGTTAATTCCTTTTACTTTGTTAATTATTTCATTAGAAATTTTTGCGAGTACGTTATAAGGCAGATGACACCAGTCGGCAGTCATGCCATCAACAGATTCAACAGCACGAAGGGCTATTGCATTTTCGTAAGTACGCTCATCTCCCATTACCCCTACCGATTGAACCGGCAGGAAAATGGCTCCGGCCTGCCATACCTTATCGTATAAACCTGCTTCTTTTAAGTTATTGATATAAATGGCATCTGCTTCCTGAAGAATGGCTACTTTTTCAGCAGTAACCTCGCCCAGTATCCTTATCGCTAATCCAGGTCCCGGAAAAGGGTGACGTCCGATGATAAAGTGCTCCAGTCCCAAAGAAGTCCCCACCCTTCTCACCTCGTCCTTAAACAAAGTATTCAGGGGCTCCACAACTTTAAGTTTCATGAAATCGGGCAAACCACCTACGTTATGGTGCGATTTAATGGTAGCTGAAGGTCCTTTTACAGAAACGGATTCTATGATATCAGGATATATGGTACCCTGTGCCAGCCACTTCACATCCTGTACCTGGTGCGCTTCATCATCAAACACTTCAATAAACACCCTTCCAATGGCTTTACGTTTCAACTCAGGATCAGAAACTCCGGCAAGCTGGCTCAAGAAACGATCTTTTGCATCTACACCTTTGATGTTCAAACCAAGGTGTTTATATTGTTCCAGTACGGCAGCATACTCATCTTTTCTTAACAAGCCATTGTCTACAAATATACAGTGCAGGTTTTTACCTATGGCCTTATGCAATAAGATAGCAGCTACACTCGAGTCTACCCCTCCTGAAAGGGCCAGTACCACTTTATCATTGCCCAGTTTTTCTTTTAAATCAGCAATGGTGGTTTCTACAAAAGCATCGGGCGTCCACTCCTGCTTACATCCGCAAATGCCGACAAGAAAATTCTCCAGCAATTGTCTACCATCGGTGCTATGTGTAACCTCAGGGTGAAACTGTATGGCATAAGTTTGTGTGTCTTTAACCTGGTAAGCTGCAACTTTTACACTATCTGTACTGGCTATCAGTTCAAAGTTTGCAGGTACTTTCGTAATGGTATCGCCATGTGACATCCATACCTGCGAACCTGCAGTAATATTTTTAAATAATTTATTGCCTTCGGCAACGAAATTCAGGTGGGCCCTGCCATATTCACGTGTAGAAGAGGCTTGTACTTCACCGCCTGCATGTTGTGCGATGTATTGTGCACCATAACAAACCGCCAGCATAGGATGTTTGTCAAATTTGTTAAGATCTACCTGTGGGGCGTCTTTCTGACGGACAGAATATGGGCTACCTGACAGGATGATACCTTTAACGTCTGAACCGATTTCAGGAATGTTGTTAAATGGGTGAATTTCACAATAAACGTTTAACTCACGCACCCTACGGGCAATTAACTGTGTATATTGGGAACCAAAATCGAGAATTATGATTTTTTCTAGCATGGCCAAAGTTAAGAATACTTAATCACTTCCACGCCAAATCTCTTCAAAAAATCAACGCCTTCATCGCTGGGCAATCCTTTATAGGCTGCATACGAATCCCGGTAATGAACCACCCTTATGCCCGAAGATAAAATGAGGCGGGCACAGGCAATGCAAGGCGATAAAGTGGTGTATAATGTTGAACCTTCAATTTTAGACCCGTTCTTTATACCATACAATATGGCATTCTCTTCTGCATGCAGGGCCAGAGAGCAGCTTCCCCGGGAATCCCTGGCACAACCTGCTTCCGGCCATTCTTCATCACAATTGTGTGTCCCTGCCGGAGGGCCATTGTAACCGATCGAGATGATACGTGTATCTTTTGTTAAAACAGCCCCTACCTGCGCACGCACACAATGTGAACGGCCTGCCAGGTCGGATGCTAAATTCATAAAAATATGGTTAAAACTTGGTTTTACTGTCATTCTAAGCTTATAGCCCTGATACTTTAAATAGCTCAGTGGCGTTTATTTATAATTATTGTTAATGGATTTTTTTTGGGCTAATTTATGTTTAAAATTGCATATTAGCACAATTATATACTTTAGGTGAATGTTTGAAGCAATATTACAAGGGATAGGTGCGGGTATTTTATTTTCTTTTTTAACAGGACCAGTGTTCTTTTCAATGATCAAGACCAGCATTGAAAAGGGATTTAAGGCAGGCTTTGCGCTGGCAATCGGCGTCATTCTAAGCGATATCATTTTTATCAGCTTAACCATATTCAGTTCGCAGTTTGTGGATTATAAATCTGAATATTTCGAATACATAGGAATAGTTGGTGGCCTGTTTTTACTGGGAGTAGGTTTATATTATCTGTTTAATACCGTTAAAGTGAATTATGATATTGCTGAGATTGCCAAGGTAAAAAAACGGGGTTATGTATTGAAAGGCTTTTTAATGTGCCTATTATCTCCAACAACATTGATGTTTTGGATAATGGTTGGAGGCATCATTTCCGTACAGCTCCATTATAACCTTTCAGAAAAAATAATCTTTTTCATCATTGCCATGGCTACCCAGCTGACCGTTGATGGCTTTAAAACCTATTATGCAGCAAAGTTAAGGTACAGGATCAAAGAAAAGACTATACAGAACCTGAACAGAATTGCCGGTGCGGTAATCCTGATATTTGCAATCAGGTTGTTTATTGAGGTTGTTTTAAAGCATTACAAATAAAAGTAAATAAGCCATTATGTTCACAGTCTGGCATCTGTTAGGCTCCTAAAGGGGAGCAAACAGCGCCTAGGCCTGTTCACAGAAGGCATATTTTTTCAATAGCATAATGCAGATCAATAACATTGTGCAGATGAAAGTGCTAATACAGCTGCCTAAGACAATCGCCTGACAGCAAAAATGCTTGCTGGGAGAAGGCATAGGAATAATTGATGCCCTTCAGCATCACTTGTTCCAGCCTTCGAGTAGTACAGCTTTTTTGCGCCTTTAATAGGCCCTTTGGTTATTTCCTTCTTTCCAGTTTACAAATGCTTTATTTACTACCTTATTACCACCTGGCGTTGGATAATTGCCAGAGAAATACCAGTCGCCACTATGATTAGGACAGGCGATGTGTAAATTATCCAATGTCTGATAAATCACTTCAACTTCGGCTACCGTATTTGCTGGTGTAATGATCCTGGCAATCTGTGCAGAAATTTCTTCCTGTTTAAAAGGTCTGTAAATATCTTTCACATGATTACTATCTCTTCTTTAGGCAACAGCAGCGAAGCCTTACATTTTTGGTATACTTCTTCTATTACATTTTCCATACCGCGCGCTTTCAGCAATTGTATGGCAGCTTCAAATGCAACAAATTGCCCCATTTTAGACATATCAATACCATAACAATCAGGATAACGTATCTGAGGTGCAGAAGAAACAATAATGATTTTTTTAGGATGCAGCCTGTCAATTATTTTGATGATGCTCTGCTTTAAAGTTGTACCCCTTACAATAGAATCATCTACAGCTACAAGTGTATCTGTATGATTTTTGATTACCCCATAAGTAGTATCATATACATGCGCTACCATATCTCCCCTGTCAGCATCCTGGGTAATAAAAGTCCGGAGCTTAACATCTTTAATGGCCAGCTTCTCTACTCTTGGGCGCATAGACAGCAGCTCATCCAGTTCTGCATCACTCAGCGTATCTTTACGGCGCAACAATGCTTCTTTCTGTACTTCCCTGATGTAAGCGTGCAGCCCATCAACCATACCGTAGAAAGAAACCTCGGCAGTATTGGGGATAAAAGAAAAAACTGTATTTTTCAGGTCGGCACTTACCGCATCCAGAATTTGTTTGCACAACAACGCACCCAGATGTTTTCTTTCTTTATAGATTTCAGCATCGCTTCCTCTTGAAAAATAGATGCGTTCAAATGAACAGGCCCTTTTTTCTTCAGGTTCCCGGAAGATCTCCTGTGTTACGGTACCGTCTTTTTTAACGATCAATGCATGGCCCGGTTCTATTTCCTTTACATTTTTAAACTGTATGTTAAATGCCGTCTGAATGGCTGGACGTTCTGAAGCTGCTACTACAATTTCATCATCGGCATAATAATAAGCCGGACGGATGCCGGAAGGGTCGCGCAGAATGAAAGCATCCCCATTACCAACAATACCTGAAATGGTATAACCACCATCCCAGTTTTTTGCAGAGCGTTTTAATATCTTAGCGATATCAAGGTTTTCAGAGATTTTATGTGTGATGGCTACATTGTCTAGCCCTTCTTTTTTATATTCATCAAACAGTTCCTGGTTTTCATCATCTAAAAAATGTCCGATCTTTTCCAGTACTGTAACTGTATCTGCCTTTTCTTTTGGATGCTGACCAAGTTCATACAACTGCTCCAGCAATTCATCTACATTGGTCATGTTAAAATTACCTGCAATAACCAGGTTCCTTGTCATCCAGTTATTCTGACGTAGAAATGGGTGACAGTTTTCTATGCTGTTCTTGCCATGCGTGCCATACCTTAAATGCCCCAGTAAAACCTCACCAATAAAACTCACATTTTGTTTTAACCACTCCGCATCCTGCATCAATTCAGGCGTTTCATTCTGGATATCTACAAATTTATGCTGTACATAGCCGAATATATCTGCAACTGCATTCTGGGCCATGGAACGGTACCTGCTGATGTAACGGTGACCTGGTTTAACATCCAGCTTGATGGTTGCTATTCCGGCCCCATCCTGTCCACGGTTGTGTTGCTTTTCCATCAAAAGATAAAGCTTGTTCAATCCGTAAAGTGCAGTACCGTATTTTTCCTGATAGTATGAGAGCGGTTTTAAAAGGCGGATAAAGGCAATTCCGCATTCATGTTTTATCGAGTCACTCATTCGTGTGTGTTGTTTTAAGCGGCAAATTTACCGTTAATAATAATGAGAACCTAGAAAGAAATAGAAAGTTTATTTTTAGATTATAATTGCTGTTTAAACATCAATCCTATCAAAAAACCTGCATTTACCGGGCGCTTGCCTTAAGCGCTACATGCCTGGAAACTACCCTTTCACCAAAAAAGACAGAGGCCTGGGTATCAAAAACCTGAGCATCACCAGATGTAAAGAAAATGGTTTTGTTTTCCCTGGCAATTCTATCCGTCATTTCGGGATGATTTTCCAGGTACAATGCCAAACTATCGGCAACAATATCATCCTGTCCCAGCAAGTTAATATGATCCGGAAGGATCGTCTTTATTTTAGGTACCAGCAGCGGATAATGGGTACATGCCAAAACAATACAATCGATTTGATTGTCCTTTGCCAATAATTCATCAATGTACTTTTTAACAAAATAATCGGCACCTGCGGCTATGTGTTCATTGTTTTCTATCAGGGGTACCCACATCGGACAGCTTTGCTGGGAAACTGATATCTCGGGAAAGAATTTATTGATCTCCATCAGGTAAGACTCGGAATTGACTGTACCCCTTGTACCCATTACCCCAACATGCTTCGACAGGGTAAAATCACCCACAATCTCGGCTGTTGGCCTGATTACACCCAGCACCCTCCTGTCCGGATATTTAAAAGGCAATACATTTTGCTGTATGTTGCGCAACGCCTTTGCCGAAGCGGTATTACAGGCCAGGATAACCAGCGGGCACCCCTGCGCAAACAACCATTCTACACATTCCAGGGTATACTGATAAATGGTTTCGAAAGAGTGGTCTCCATAAGGTGTACGCGCATTGTCGCCAAAATAAATGTAATTATACTGGGGCAGCTTACTGGCGATCGACTTAAACACGGTCAGGCCGCCATAGCCAGAATCAAAAACACCGATGGATTGATTATCGTTCATTATAAAAAAACGGGATGGTTTTTATCAACCATCCCGCAATTTAAATATTTCAAATAAGTTTATTTTATTTTTTAGGTGCAGGTGCTGTTGTTTTAGCAATACCTAACTTAGTTTTTACAAGATCAGTAATGTCATCACCGCCGTCCCAGTAAATTAAAGCCTGGTTGGCTGTATCAAATACATAAGCAAAACCTTTTTCTTTAGAAACAGCTTTAATGGCTGCATCAGCCTTAACCTGGATAGGGTTAAACAACTCAGCATTTTTAGTTTCCAGTTCCTGCTGTGCTTTTTGTCTGGCATCGCCAATACGTTTTTCAAGATCCTGAAGTTCAGCACCCATCGTCTGCAATTCTTTAGTAATGGCTTCTTTGTTAGCCTCACTCATCGTTTTCTCTTTGTCCTGTGCTGCTTTCAGTTTAGTCTGATATTCCGAGATCATTTTCTCGATATCGGCTTGTTTTGTTTTTTGAAAAGCTTCCAATGCAGTACGTGCAGTTTTAACCTCTGGCATAGCCTCTATAATCGTTGCAGAGTTTAAATGTGCCAATTTTTGTTGTGCATTTGCAATATTAGCAGTAAACAATAATCCTGCCGCTAAAAAAAATGCGTTAATTAACTTTCTCATCCTATTTTTCTTAATAATTGTTTCTAATTTATGTTTAATATATTTATTTAATCGTCGAATCTGGCTTATAGCCTAATCTTTTAATCACATCGTTACTTACATCATAACCACTGCTGGCATAGATCATCATCGTAGCCTCGCTGCTCTTGTCAAAAATAAAGTCAAGGAGCTTGGCCTTTGCTACTTCTGCTACCGCCTTTGTTACGCCATCCTGGATAGGGCGTAACAATTTGGCACGGGCCTGAAACAATTCACCTTCCGGACCAAATATTTTGCGTTGAAATTCTTTTGCCTGCTTTTCTTTTTCTATAATGTCATTCTCTCTCCTTTTGCGCATATCATCAGTCAGCAACACCTGATCTGCCTGATAGGCTTTATACATTTTATCTATCTCAGTAAAGTTGTTGTCCACTTGTCTTTGCCATTGTTGCGACAAAACATTTAACTGATTTAATGACGATTTATAATCAGGTAAATGTTTCAGAATATATTCTGTATCAACATAAGCAAACTTTTGTGCAAATGCACCCATCCCTGTAAACAGCAAGATGCAAATTAAAATATACTTTTTCATTAGTACGATGATTTTATTTTGTATCGGGTTTATTGTGTGTTTTATTAATTAAATCCGCCAAGCTGCTGTGCTATACTAAAGTGGAACTGTCCTTTGTTGGCATCTGGTGAACCCGGAATCTTATCAAATCCATATCCCCAATCTATTCCCAGCAATCCAAATATCGGTAAAAATATTTTTGCACCAAAACCTGCAGAGCGTCTTACGTTAAACGGATTAAAGTCGGCAAACTTATTCCAGGTATTTCCACCTTCGGCAAATGCCGTTAAAAATGCCGTAGCCTGCTGACTTGCAATTACCGGGTATCTTAACTCCATTACATATTTGGTAAATATAGGGCTACCCGATTGTTGTGCAATATTAGGATTGGCACCTACCGGTATTACGGAGTTATTGGCATATCCGCGCATAGCGATCAGCTCCGATCCCTGAAGGAAATCAAATCCCTGCATACCATCTCCACCAAGTTTAAACCTTTCAAAAGCCGATTGTCCAACCGCACTGTTATACGAACCCAGGAACCCAAACTGGGCTTGTGCTTTCACAACAAACTTACCAGCTAACCGCTGGAACCACTGCGATTCAAATTTCCATTTGTGGTACTCCGTAAATTTATAACGTTGTTTATCAGATGCTGTTGCATAATTTACGTTATTCAGTAAAGAATAAGGCGGTGTAGCCTGTACCGTAAATTTAAAATAAGAACCACCTGTCGGGAAAATCGGGGAATCCCTTGAGTCCCTGCTCAGTTCCTGTGTAAGGTTAAGGTTGTATGAAGTACCTGTACTAAACAGGAACCCTGGATAATTGTTCAGGATATATTGCTGTACATTGATCGCATGTGTTAACTGAAAATAGTTATCCGGGAAGTTCAGTCTTCTTCCCAAACTTACTGTAACCCCATTCAGGCGAATCTTTTGGTACTGACTGCTGGATGGATCAATTGTACCATAATAACTTCTTCCTCCGTTAGACTGTAAGGAAGTAAAAGCACTTACCCCAAAGCTGATCGGTTTTTTACCACCTAACCATGGTTCAGAGAAAGAGAAACTATACGACTGGTAGTATTTACCATTGGTTTGCCCACGCAAGCTTAGCTTTTGTCCGTCCCCTTTAGGTAAAGGTTTGTAGGCACTTAAATTAAACAGGTTTCTTAAGGAGAAGTTGTTGAAGGTTAAACCCAATGTACCGATGATGTTACCACCACCAAAACCACCCGAAAGTTCAATCTGATCTGAAGGTTTTTCTTCTACCGTATATTCAATATCCACTGTCCCATCTGCAGGGTTTGGCTTCGGTACAGGATTGGTTTTTGATTCATCAAAATTACCCAGCTGACCGATCTCACGAACTGTCCGGATCAACAGGTCTTTAGAGAATTTCTCGCCCGGTTTTGTACGCACCTCACGTAAAACAACACGGTCATTTGTAATCGTGTTCCCCTTAACCGTAATGCGGTTATTGGTGTACTGTGGGCCTTCATAAATCCGCATCTCCATTTCAACAGTATCACCATAAATTTTGGTCTGTACCGGATCAACGTTAAATGTTAAATAACCATCATTCAAATAAATGCTGGACACGTCATCCCCGTTGGCACTTCCCCTTAATTTTTTTTCTAACTTCTCTTCGCTGAATACCTCACCCTTTTCAATGCCTAAAGCCCTTTGTAAAAAGTCGGTATTGTATTTTGCATTTCCTACCCAGGTAATGTTCCCGAAATAATATTTAGGTCCTTCAAACAGATCGATCTTAATGCCCACCGCTTTATCGCTGTACTGATAAATGCTGTCTTTCAGAATTACCGCATCCCGATAACCCTTATCGTGCATTTTAGCAATGAGCTTGGTCTTATCTTCGTCGTATTTTTCTTTATTGAATTTTCCTGAACCAAATACCTTATAAAAAGCCTGTTGTTTTGTTTTTTTCAGATACTTACGCAGTTTGGCCGAAGAAAAATCCTTATTGCCTGTAAAATTGATCTCGTGGACTTTAACTTTCCTGCCCTTATTTACGGCAACCTGTAATATTACACTGTTGTCCTGACTGGGGTCTGGCTTGGTCTTGTATTCAACACTGGTAAAGAAATACCCCTTTTCCAGCAAAAACTTTTTAATTGTAGCAGTGGTGCTGTTATACAGGTTATCGTTGATAATGGCTTTTCCTGCTTTTTCACCTAGTTTTTCAATGATATCCGTTTTTTGGGATTTACTTACCCCTGTAAATTCAAAAGAGCTGAGACGCGGACGCTCAACTACCTCAATATCAAAATACACGGTATCTTCTACTATTTTAGTAATATCCAGTTGAATATCATCAAACAGCCCCTGGGCCCAAAGATTTTTGATTGCATTGGCCGTAGCTTCACCCGGAAGTATAACTCTTTCGCCTTTGATCAGTTTTGACAAGGTAATGATCACGTCTTTATCCAGATATTGGGTACCTGTTAGGGTAGTACCACCAATGATATACTCTTTCGGGTTAAAATAATCCAGTTCAAGTCCTTTTACTTTTAAAGTAGGAGCTGCAGGATTGGACTGGGGGCGGGTGATCTGTGCCATTGTTGGTAAACCAATCAACAACAATAATATAAGTTGGTATATTCTTTTCATTTACAATCTAAAAATCGATGCTAAGTTAATTTAAACACATGTTAAAAAGTGTTAAAAGTAAAATTAGTTCAATTGTTCACTAATTTTACCAAAGCGGCGTTCGCGTTTCTGGTAGTCTACAATCGCTTCAAAAAGGTCTTCCCTTCTAAAGTCTGGCCACAGGGTATCCGTAAAATACAATTCAGTGTAGGCCATTTGCCACAATAAAAAATTACTGATCCTATGTTCACCGCTGGTCCTGATCATCAATTCAGGATCGGGCATATTTATGGTGGTCAACTGGGCCGAAAAATGGGCTTCATTAATCTCATCAATATCTATTTTTCCGGCTTTTACCTGTACCGCAAGTTTCTTTGCAGCTTCAATAATTTCCCATTTGGCACTGTAACTTAAAGCCAGTGTTAAGGTACAATGGGTATTATTGGCCGTCTTATCCATTGCGCTCTTCAAATCTTCAATACATTTTTGAGGAAGCGAGGCAATATCTCCGATGGCATTCAGCCTGATGTTGTTTTTGGTCAGTGTTTCCGTTTCCTGATTGATCGTTGTGATCAGCAGTTCCATCAATGCATTCACTTCCTCAACAGGCCTGTTCCAGTTCTCTGTTGAAAAAGCGTAAACGGTAAGGTATTTGATCCCGATGTCTACACAACCTTCAACGATATCCTTTACAGACAGCACACCGCTTTCATGACCAAAAGCCCTGAATTTACCTTGATTTTTTGCCCATCTTCCATTCCCATCCATGATAATGGCAATGTGCTCTGGTAAGCGTGTAATGTCTATTTGTTCTTTAAATCCCATTTATTTACCGCAAATATGCTTAAAATGTATAACATTTTTGGGACACAAAGGTATAAGATATGCCAATACCTACAAACATATATGTATCTCTTTTTCTAAAATCGCCCCGCTGGGTACCAGGAGCACCATAATTTGGTATAACTGAGGGGTTTGATAAGTGTTGCCGCAAGGCCCTTGATCCGTCATCCGGCCATACCGCAGCATCAGGATACACCCCACTAACATCATCCAGGTAGTCGGTATGCGCTGTCCGGTATCCAATCTGCGAAAACAATCCCCAGTTCTCCTTCATCTGTACTTTTATCCCTACACCATAAGGAATGGTTAATGCATAATTCCTGTAAGTTGCCGCCTGGCCCTCGGTCTGATAATACCTTAAATTGTATTCAGTATCGTCATAAGTACCCTTTGGGCTATAAAACACACCCCCTATCCCGGTAAATATATAAGGTGTAAACTTCTTTGTTCCTCCACCCGCAAAATAATTGAGAAAGTTAAAATCAACCTGTACACTTACCTCATTTAATGGGGTCTTAAAATTAATGTTCCGGTTTTTAAAATCTGCATTTTCGGAAAAAGCATCATTGGCCCTGATCTTACCATAAGTATAATGCAAACCTACGGCCCAATACGGGTCAAGGTTCAGTTTGGCATAGGCCCCTGCCGAAATCCAGCTTATCTTTAATGGCTTATCCGGGTTCAGATCGCCCATATAACCTGCTCCACCCGCCATTACCCCAAGCTCGAAAGTCTGGGCAAATGCCGTCACCGTCCCAAAAAGGACAAGAAAGCAAGTCAGTTGTGGGCTGTAACGCATATTAATAATTCCGGGTATCAATACCCCAAAGTAATTTATTCCGCAATGTGGTCAGGTAGCTCTCATTATTGAGCCTGATCAGGTTTACATGAAATTTAGCCTTATTTAAAGTTATTTTCACAGACCGGTCTACCGTTTCTGTGCGCGAATCACAAGACACCAGGAACTTTGCACTTCTTGCTTCCACCTCAAAGGTTAAAGACACATCATCAGGAACAATTACCGGCCGTACATTTAAATTGTGCGGGGCTATGGGGGTAATCACAAAGTTCTGCGAGCTGGGATAAATAATAGGACCGCCGCAGCTTAAAGAATAAGCTGTCGACCCTGTCGGCGTTGCAATAATTAATCCATCAGCCCAGTAAGAGTTCACAAACTCATTGTTCATGTAGGCATGGATGATCATCATCGCAGAATTATCTCTCCGGTGTATGGTGATGTCATTCAGCGCAAAATTCGCTTCTCCGAAAAGGTCATAAGTAGATGCTAAACTTAGCAAGGTTCTTTTATCAAGTGAATACTCTTTATTCTTTAAGGCATCAATTGCCTTTTTTATTTCATCTTTATTGATGCTGGCCAGGAAACCAAGCCTGCCAAAATTGATACCTATAACAGGTATACCCGAATCACGGATCAGCGCCAGTGTATCCAGCAAAGTCCCGTCCCCGCCTAAACTGACCAATACGTCAGTCTGTCCGGGCAATTCCGTATGCGATGAAAAAACCTTAATATGGTCGGGGAGCTTAATCTTATCCTTTATAAAATCGAGGTATTTTTTGTAGACAAGAATTGGGCTTTTATACTGTTCCAGAACATTAAAAACCTCCTGTACATAAGGCAATACACTATTATTGAACTCTCTACCGTAGATAGCAATTTTCATTATACGTTTAAATAATTCATAAATGAATTGAAGCGGTCTTCGGTTCCGTCATCTGCTTTTGTACTGTTAAATACGGCTTTCACCTGATAATTATACCGTTCAAAAGAGGCAATAATGCCCGACAATTCTGTTTTATTAATTTTCAGGGTAACTTCAAGTTTTGTAGAATCGGGGAATGATTGCACATAAGAAGAAAGGATCTGTGCATTATCGGCCTCAACAATTTGCGCCATATGGGCCAAAGAATTGTTCCTGTTACTGATTTCCAACACAATAATCCCTCCTGGTGCGGCAACGGCAAAGATACTGGCTGCAGAGGCAATCAGGGTATTGATGGTGATCAGGCCCAGGTAATTCTTTTTGTAGTCCAATACCGGAACAGCTGACAGGTTCAACTGGGTCAGCAACCTGATGATGTCGTAAATATGTGCATCCTCATAAACAAAAGGGTTTAAGAGCGACAAAGAAAGGCTCCCTATGGGCACCCCCAAATCTCTAACCTCTATCAGTTCATCTTCTGCAAGCAATCCTAAAAACTGGCTTTCGTTTACAATGGGCAGATGGGAAAGTTTGAACTCAGTCATCCGTTCCATAGCTTTCTGCGCTGAATCAGAAGTCCTAAGCGGTGGTATTGAATTAGATATGAGTTCGGTTGCCAGCATTATTTAAGTAAAATTCTGTTTAAAAAAGTTTGAAGGTATTCATTAAAGATCTCCGGACGCTCCATCATAGGGGCATGTCCGCATTTATCTACCCAGTTCAGTTCCGAATTGGGTAAAAGCTCATGAAATTCTTCTGCCACATCCGGTGGGGTTACCTTATCCTGCATTCCCCATATTAAGGAAACAGGTATGGTTATCCTCGAAAGATCTTTAGACATATTGTGTCTTATGGCCGATTTGGCCAGGGCCAGAATCCGGATTACCCTGGAACGTTCATTTACCGTTTTATATACCTCGTCTACCAGTTCCTTGGTTGCCGTTGCCGGATCATAAAAGGTAAACTCTACCTTTTCACGGATGTAATCGTAGCTTTCCCTTCTTGGAAAAGAACCGCCAAAAGCATTTTCGTATAAACCAGAGCTGCCCGTAAGTACCAGGGCCTTTACATTTTCCTGATGCGCGATGGTAAATACCAGCCCCACATGGCCACCAAGGGAATTACCAATCAGAACCACCTGGTTAACTTTCTTATATTTTAAAAATCTGTTGATGTATTTAGACAAACTTCTCACCCCCAGTGTCAGGATAGGAAGCTCATAAATAGGCAAAATAGGCACCAGAACATGGTAATTTTCTTTAAAACGGTCAATTACCGGCTCCCAGTTGCTCAATTCTCCCATTAAACCATGAAGTAATACCAGGGTTTCACCTTTTCCGGCTTCTATATATTTAAACCCACCTTCGTCTATTACTTCGTATGTCATATAAGTATTTTGTGTATGATTATTGCTACTAAGTTAGTAGAGTAAAATTAATTTAATGTAATATAATATATTAATTTATTGAAAACAGCTATATCAACTAAGCAGCAGCACAATTTATGCCAATTGCTTTTTTACAATTTCAGCTATTAATTTCCCATCTGCTTTGCCGGCAAGCTCCTTGTTGGCAAGTCCCATTACTTTACCCATATCTTTAACAGAAACTGCACCCGAATCTTTTATAAGCCCTGCAATAATCGCTTCAATTTCCGACGCTCCAAGCTGCTTTGGCATAAATACACTGATCACTTCTATTTCCTCTTCCTCTACCCTGCTCAGGTCTTCCCGGCCCTGTTGTTTATAAATATCGGCCGATTCTTTTCTTTGTTTGATCAGTTTTTGTAAAAGTTTCAGTTCCGTTTCCTCAGTAATTTCCTCTGCCGTCCCTTTTTCTGTTCTGGCCAGTAACAAAGCTGCTTTTATCGCTCTTAAGCCCCGCAGTTTGGCCTGGTCTTTAGCCAGCATGGCTTGTTTTATTTCCTGATCTATTGTATTCGATATCATATCATTTTAAATTATTTCCTGTCTATTATTGTACCATTTGCCTGTGCAGTTGGCATAATCAGCATATCATTTATGTTTACATGGGCCGGCCTGCTTACCGCAAACCATATCGCTTCCGCAATATCATCTGCAATTAAGGGCTCCAAACCATCATAAACTTTTTTGGCCCTTCCCTCATCTCCTTTAAAACGTACAATAGAAAATTCTGTTTCTACCAGACCCGGATGAATTGCAGTAACTTTGATACCATGCGGCAATAAATCTATCCGCATCCCCTTATTCAATGCATCTACGGCATGTTTGGTTGCACAATAAACGTTCCCGTTAGGATACACATCTTTACCGGCAATAGAACCAATATTTATAATGTGCCCGCTTTTTTCAGCTACCATCCAGTTAGATACGATCTTTGTGGAATAAAGCAAGCCCTTAATATTGGTATCAATCATGGTATCCCAATCCTCCACACTTCCTTTATTGATGGGCTCCAGGCCCTGGCTCAAACCGGCATTATTGATCAGTACGTTTACCTTTTTCCATTGTGCGGGTAAAGTTTCAAGGTGATACGACAGATTCTCAAAATCCCTTACATCGGCCACAATCTTTTTTACTTCAATGGCATATTTATCTTCAAGATGCTTTGCATGATCTGCAAGCAGCTGCGCCCGCCGGGCTACCAAAATTAAATTGTAACCCTGAGCGGCAAATAAATGGGCACATGCGGCTCCGATACCCGAAGTTGCCCCGGTAATTAATGCGGTTTTCATCTGTATCATTTTTTAATGTGTTGACGAACTAAACTCATGATGGTCCATCTGAATAAGTTTTTAATCAAAAAATATCTGAAAAGGTACGAGTGTATTGTAACATGCTGTAATTATCAATGTATTTTTTTTAATACCGAACAAAATGACAATGTGTCTTCCCAATATTTTTTGAACAAGCAAAGCTATTAAAATTTTATTTGGCAGCTTACTCAAAAAATAAACTGAAAGTCACATGACGCAACTGGAGCTTATCAATTGGTGCCGAATAAGGACTTGGATCGTTTTTCAGCACATCGTTAAAGGAATAGGACAGTTTAATTTCGGGCGACATTTTGAAATATTCAAAGTACAGGTCAAAACCAAAGCCGGCCTCGTAGGACAAAAAGTTTTTTCTGTTCTTTAAAAATTTATCCATCGGTGCATTCGGTGCATCATTGCTCCTTTTCTTTGATGCAATGTCTATAGCATATTTCGCTCCCCCAATTACATAGGCCCGGAAATTATTTCTCCTGTCAGATTTTATTTTAAGGCTAAGCGGCAGTTCTACCATTGTAGCCTGTACCTTCTTTTCTATCGGCGTCTCTTCTCCCTCAAAATCATAATAAGCCAGGCGGTCGTTAAAAACCAGGCTCGGCGTAAACCTGAAGTCGGCATTTTCATTGATGCGCTGGTTTACCACAAAGCCAATTCCAAAGCCCGGTGAAGATTTGGATGAGATCGACTTTAAAGATCCTGATACGGGCAATCCGGTATCGGGATCAATAAAAGGGTCACGCCAGTTTTCTTTCTTTAATATTTTATACTCAGAAGCAATGTATTGAAAAGTAAAACCGAAATGCAAACCAGCGTCATCTACGCCCCCACCCCAGTTCTGGGCCTTAGCACTATAAAAGGCTAAAAAGCAACAAAGCAGCAGGTATATTTTTTTTATCAGCATTTCTGTTCAGCTAGGAACTTATTTAATACCAGTATATATTGCACTTATTCCAAAAGTAAGCCTGATGTCCCTGGTTTCTTTAAAACCAATCTTATCCATCAGGCGAAGAAAATCATCACCATCAGGAAATGCCGCTACAGATTCCGGCAGGTACTCATAAGCACGCTGATCTTTCGAAAACAGCTTTCCAAATAAGGGGGTAATGTATTTAAAATAAAAATTGTATCCCTGTTTAACAGGAAAAGCCCTTGGTTTTGAAAATTCCAGGATCACCATTTTACCGCCCGGTTTTAAAACCCTGTACATATCAGCAAGCCCTTTCTCCAGGTTTTCGTAATTCCTTACCCCAAAGGCCACAGTAATGGCATCAAAATGGTCATCGTTAAACTGCAAGCCTTCAGAATCTCCGGGTTGCACAGAAAAAACGTGTTGCAAATTCCTTTCCTGTATTTTTTTTCGCGCCACATCCAGCATGCCTTCCGAAATATCGACACCTATAATTTTCTCCGGTTGCAGGATCTTTATCGCTTCAAAAGCAAAATCCCCGGTACCGGTTGCTACGTCCAGCATTACACGCGGCCGAATGGATCTAAGTTCTCTGATCGCTTTCTTACGCCAAAGGATGTCTATTCCGAGCGACATAAAATGATTTAAAAAATCATAAGTTCCCGAAATATTATTGAACATACTGGCTACCTGCTCCTTCTTTGTTGCAGTTTGAGATTGATAAGGTGTAATGTTTTCGTTCATAGTATGGTGCAAAGATAAGTATTGTTGAATTCTATTTTTCTACCTTTGTCAAATGATTATAAAATCAGCAACTTTTATTTGCAGCAATACAAAGGTTTCCGCTTTACCTGTAGCCAACATGCCCGAATATGCATTCATCGGACGGTCAAATGTAGGAAAATCATCACTGATCAACATGCTGGTTAACCAGCACGGACTGGCCAAAACCTCACAAAGGCCCGGTAAAACCCAGCTCATCAATCATTTTCTGATCAACGAGAAATGGTATATTGTCGATTTACCCGGTTATGGCTATGCCAAAGTATCCAAAACCAGCAGGGAAAACTGGGAAAAATTTATCCGCAACTACATCACAAAAAGGGAAAGCCTGCAATGCGTATTCGTTTTGATAGACAGCAGGCTGGAACCACAAAAGATAGATCTTGAATTCTGCTGCTGGATGGGAGAAATCCAGATCCCCTTTGCACTGATCTTTACAAAGGCCGACAAACAATCTACCGTAAAAACGGATAAGAATGTTGCTTTATTTAAAAAAGCCCTGGGTGGATGGTTTGAAGAGATCCCTCCTTATTTTGTCACCTCAGCCGAAAAAGGAACCGGAAAGGAAAAAGTGCTGGAATTTATTGAACAGGTAAACCTAGACTTTGTAATGCCATGAAGAAGTATTTTTCACTAGTCCTGTTTGCCCATTCTGTCTTTGCCCTGCCTTTCGCATTGATCGGCTTCTTTCTTGGCGTAACCACCACCGAAAATCCATTTAACTGGCTTAAACTCGTCCTGGTTTTGTTGTGCATGGTATTTGCACGCAATTCAGCCATGGCTTTTAACCGGTATCTGGACAGGAATATTGACGCCAAAAACCCCAGGACAAAAATGCGCGACATCCCTGCCGGTAAGGTATCTGCAAAAGAAGCACTGCTATTCGTCATCATCAACTGTATCCTTTTTATCCTTACCACTGCATTTATCAATAATTTGTGTCTTTACCTTTCGCCGGTAGCCCTGTTTGTGGTACTTTTTTATAGTTATACCAAAAGATTTACCGCCCTGTGCCACCTGGTTTTAGGCCTGGGGCTTTCATTGGCCCCTATTGGTGCTTACATTGCGGTAACCGGAGTGTTTAACCTGGTACCGGTACTGTATTCGTTTGCCGTATTGTTTTGGGTTAGTGGTTTCGACATCATTTATGCCCTGCAGGATGAAGATTTTGACAGGGACGAAAAATTACACTCCATTCCTGCAGCTCTGGGCATTAAAAATGCCTTAAACCTTTCTATAGGCCTTCACGTTTTATCGGCGCTTTGTGTGATACTGCCGGTATGTTTTACTACTTTTAGCTGGGTGTATTATGTTGGTGTTGCATTTTTTTGCTTCATGCTCATCTACCAGCACCTGCTGGTAAAACCTAACGACATTAGTAAAGTAAACAAAGCTTTTGCTACCACAAACGGCATGGCCTCTGTTATTTTTGCAATTTGTTTTTTACTGGATGCTTTTTTAAGAACCAATTATAATTTTTAGATCCTATGATCAACCTTACCATACCCAAGAAAAAAAGAGTTTATATCCCGCAGGACCTTCAAATCAAATGGGAAAACCTGGAAGTTATTTTAAATGAGCTATTGGAACGTCCGATCGGGAATGTTCAGGAACTGGAACAATGGCTTAAAGACAAAAGTGAACTGGAAGCAGCCCTGGAAGAAGATTTTGCCTGGCGATACATCAGGATGAGCTGTGATACAGCAAATGAAAGCCTGGTTAAGGATTTCCAGTATTTTGCTACCGAAATTGAACCTAAAATTTCTCCGGTTGCCAACAAGCTGAACCAGAAATTTAACGATAGCCCATTTATTGATGAACTGGACCAGGACAAGTTTTTTGTCTATATCCGGGCAATCAGAAAAGCACTCGAAATTTACAGGGAAGAAAACGTGGAGCTGCTGACCAGGCTGCAGGTTACCCAGCAAAAATACCAGGGCATTACAGGTGCCATGAGTGTAACCCTCAATGGCCAGGAATATACCCTGGAACAGGCCGCGAATTTTATTAAAGATACAGACAGACAAGTCAGACAACAGGCCTGGGAAACTATACAACAACGTCGTATGGTGGACAAGGACGAATTGAACATGCTGTTTGATGAGCTCATCGTGATGCGTCATGAAGTAGCTTTAAATGCCGGTTTCGAAAACTACCGCGATTATATGTTCCAGGCTTTGGGTCGCTTTGACTATAGCCCTCAGGACTGCTATCATTTTCATGAGGCCATTGAAAAGCAGATTGTACCAATCCTTAAAGAACAGGCAGAAAAAAGGGCAGAACTGTTGGATATAGCCCCACTTAAGCCATGGGATATGGAGGTGAGCACCACCGGAAAACCTGCGCTTAAGCCCTTCAAAAATGGCGGGGAACTGATAGATAAAAGCATAGCCTGCTTCAATGTTATTGATCCTAAGCTCGGACAAATGTTGTCCATCATGAAAGCAAACAACCTTTTTGATGTGGAAAGCAGGAAAGGCAAAGCACCAGGTGGATATAACTACCCACTGGCAGAAACCGGAGCCCCCTTTATTTTTATGAACTCGGCCAATTCTTTGCGCGATTTAACAACAATGGTACATGAAGGCGGGCACGCAGTACATACCTTCCTCACTGCAAACCTGGAGCTGAACGACTTTAAACATTGTCCTTCCGAAGTTGCAGAGTTAGCTTCAATGAGTATGGAGCTGATCTCTATGGACAACTGGAACATTTACTTCGACAATGAAGAAGACCTGATCCGTGCAAAAAAAGAACAGCTGGTAGATGTACTCAAAACCTTGCCCTGGGTGGCTGTTATCGACCAGTTCCAGCACTGGATCTATACCAATCCCAGTCATAATGCGGCCGACCGTGAGGAGGCCTTTAAACAAATTTACACCCGTTTTGGGGCAGGCTTTGCCAACTGGGATGGCCAGGAAAAGGAATTTGGAAACATCTGGCAAAAACAGCTGCATCTTTTTGAGGTCCCTTTTTACTACATTGAATATGCCATTGCCCAGTTAGGGGCCATTGCCATCTGGAAAAATTATAAAGAAAATCCTTCCAAAGCGCTGGAACAATATCTTAATGCACTTTCATTAGGTTATACAAAACCAATTAATGAAATTTATGAAACTGCAGGGATAAAATTCGATTTTAGTTTAAGTTATATAGAACAGCTTGCCAGTTTTGTAAAAGATGAATTGCAGAAATTAAACTAAAGACCAAATTTATGCTGGAGAAACTGTTCAGGAAAAAATCTATTGACAAAATATTGGCGGATGCTGAGAAAGGGTACAATGAGCATGGAACTTCCCTGCATAAAACTTTAGGTGTAAGAGATCTTACTGCTTTTGGGATTGCTGCAATTATAGGAGCAGGTATTTTTAGCACCATTGGCAAGGCCAGCGCCGAAGGGGGGCCTGCTGTTATCTTTTTATTCATTTTTACCGCCGTTGCCTGCAGTTTTGCCGCCTTTGCTTATGCAGAATTTGCCTCAATGGTACCGGTATCCGGAAGTGCCTATACCTATTCTTATGTAGCTTTTGGTGAACTTGTTGCCTGGATCATTGGTTGGTCGCTCATTATGGAATATGCCATAGGCAACATTACCGTGGCCATTTCCTGGTCCGATTACTTTACCGGGCTCCTCTCCTCTATACGAATCCCGGCCCTGAATATAAACGGGATCCATTTGCCCGACTGGATGACGATGGATTACCTTACGGCCTATAACGGCCATAAACATGCTGAGGCCCTTATCCATGCGGGGAAAAACTTTGCCAACCTTGACGATGCCACCAGAATAGCCAGCAGTGCCTGGAACACGGCACCAAGAATCGGCAATTTCCATCTTGTTGCAGATTTGCCGGCGCTGGGCATCATTATATTCATTACCTGGCTGGTGTACAGAGGAATGAAAGAATCCAGAAATGCCAGCAACGCCATGGTTGTCGTAAAGCTCGCTGTCATTTTGCTGGTACTAGCTGTAGGCGTATTTTATGTAGACACCAGAAACTGGAGCCCTTTTGCACCCAATGGGGTATCGGGCGTGCTGAAAGGTGTATCGGCTGTATTTTTTGCTTACATAGGTTTTGACGCCATCTCTACCACTGCCGAAGAATGTAAAAACCCGCAACGCGATTTGCCCCGGGGGATGATGTGGGCAATTATTATCTGTACCATCTTATACGTCGCCATTGCATTGGTGCTAACCGGAATTGTAAACTACAGTCTCTTATCTGTTGGAGACCCTTTAGCTTTTGTATTTGATCAGATCGATCTGAAACTCATGAGCGGCATCATTGCTGTAAGTGCTGTTTTTGCCATGGCCAGTGTATTACTGGTATTCCAAATGGGGCAGCCAAGAATCTGGATGAGCATGAGCAGGGACGGTCTATTGCCCAAATCATTCTCTAAAATCCACCCCAAATACAAAACACCCTCTTTTGCTACCATTGTGGTGGGCTTTGTGGTGGCCGTACCTTCATTGTTCATGAACCTCACCATAGTAACAGATCTGTGCTCCATAGGCACTTTGTTTGCCTTTGTTCTGGTTTGCGCAGGGGTATTGGTTTTACAAAACAAACCGGATGTAAAAAGGGGAAAATTTAAAATCCCTTACATCAATTCAAAATATATTGTTCCACCATTGTTCATTGGGATACTTGTTTTGGGCTTTACCATATATAAAAATGAAAGCAGTGCCTTCATTTTCAACAAACCTGTTATCAACGACCCTGTAAAGATCATTACTTTATTAAATGATGCTGAAAGGTTAACAATTAAGGATGAAATTAAAGCCGAACAGGCCAAAGTAAACCTGATTGGACATAATATTGATGCTGAGGCCTATCTGAATAAATTAACTGCACAGCAATACCAGCGTTTCATAGATAAATCTGCCATAAGCCCCGAAAAGAAATATGAACAGGGATGGGCACTGTTCAGGCACAAAATACCCATGTGGATATTTTTCTTTATCAGCCTGTATATTATCTGGTTCTGCATCACCAAAAACCTTTCACTTATACCGGTACTGGGCCTGATCAGCTGCCTGTATATGATGTGCGAGCTGGGCATCTCTAACTGGATCGGATTTGGCATCTGGCTCATCGTTGGCCTGGTAGTTTATTTTCTATATGGATTTAAAAACAGTAAACTCAATGTAGAAAAGATTACCAAATAGAAAAATTTTCGATTTTTATTATAAAATTTGAGAATATATCTTTACATTAGATTAGTAATTTATTATATATTACAAATGTTAAGTTAATTCCGGTGTGGAATCAATTGAACAGGATTAAGTTGCCCTCCTAATTATCCCTATAATTGTTTGGTCGGACGACCAACAATAAAGGCTCCTCCCCGGAGCCTTATTTGTTTGGTAAAAACGTTTCATCAACCAGCAGCACCAGTAGCCAGATACCTGGATCTTCTTTCCTAAAACTTATACCCTATTTTAAAACTTATGTTATCTGCTAAATTAATCTCATTTTCAGCATAGCCAGCTTGTTTCGCAAAAATATAGCGAACTCCAAGTCCCAGTCCCAATTCATAGTTGAAATTTTTACCCAGGTTTCTTCTGATGCCCCAGCTTGGTATTATAGAAATGTCGCTGATCACATTGATATTGTCGTAGTTTGACACCACAAACCAATCCGGATGATAACTTGTTTTTATCGACAAGTAGTTGGCGGCATTGTCAGAAATATTCCTTCCTTTTTCCAGGCGTTTGGCCATGTTGTAATAATACTTTGGCTCAACTATAAGTACCGGAGCCATTAAAAATCCAGTCTGATCGTAAAAACTGTTTGCCCAGAATCCAGCGTCAAAACCTACCTCTGTTCTTATTACAAATTTGTCGGCAAGTCTGCTTTCATTGTTTACCCAAAGTCCAAGATACCCGGTTTGAACACCGAATACAGATTTTTCGACTTTGGCTTCTTGTGCGTTGGTTAACTTAGATAATCCGAGTAGCGCTACTAATAAGAGTTTTTTCTTCATGAACATGTTTAATTGCTCAAAACTAGACAAATTATTTTAGCAAAAGTCCTAGCTTCTGCTAAAGTGTAGTTATTTTATCCTGTTGCTCAATGGGATTAGTTTTAATTTTTCTTGCTTTTCAGTTCCCCTAAAACGGCCACAATTATACCATACAAATCACCTCCGGTCATATCATCTGTTTGGTTGCTCAGCAGCACAATGCCTATGCTTTCGTCGGGATACAATGCACAAAAAGTCCTGAAACCTTCAGTTCCCCCATCTGCGCGGATATAATAATCCCAGTTCCTGGTTTTTCCTATATCCCATTGCAAACCTTTTGCATTCTGGTCTACATTCCCATACATCACCCGGTGGGTTAGCTTCACAGCTGCATCATTTTCAGCAAGCTGATAAACCGTATATTTCAGCATATCCTCCAGGTTCGAATGTATAGCCCCGGCACCAGGCATTACAGCCGATATAGGGCTGGTCGGTTTTCCATCCTTATCAAAGCCTTGCAACAGCCTGTCCTTATTGGCATAGCTTACCCGGGTATCCTTCATTTTTAATACACTGGTTATGTTCCGGGCCAGCAGTTCATCATAAGGAAGCTGGTACATCTGTTCCAGGGCATAGCCCAGCAATTTATAACCAACATTCGAATAGGCATATCTGGGTTTCAGCGAATCTACCTTAAGTTCCGCCAATTGTTTCAAAAAAGAAGCTTCATCACCGGCCTCAAAGCTAAAGGGTAGCTGGGCAGTATGTGTAAGTACACTGCCTAGCTTTATCGCTTCGCCCCCCGCATACTGCAGGTTTGAAAAGCGTCCGGGAAGATACTTGCGGATATCCGCATTCATTTCCATTTTACCTTCAACAATAGCCTGTGCTACCAGCAAACCTGTAAATGTTTTGGTAATAGAACCTATCTCATAGATGGAATAGTCATCAGGTAGTTTTTTAGTACCTGGGGCAACCTCACCATAATGGTACTTATGTATGCCCCGGGCCGTTACAATACCGATAGAAAGTCCTACCCTGCCTTTTTTTAACATGTAAGCCTGTGCTGTTTTATCAACAACAGAGTCCAACCCTGTCCGCATGGGGTTAGCACCCCCAACCTGCGCTGTAACAAACTTACAACCAATAAGTAAAACAAACAGAACAACCAGCTTTTTCATACCCAATAGACACAGTTCAAACAGAAAAGTTTCAAAATTTAAAACCTGTCTTTGTATGAAATTCAATATTGTTTTCTAAACAGCAGCAGCAAATGAAGCATGATACTGAGTACAAACAGTGTCGTTAAGCCAAGATAGATGCCACTGTCCACAAAATAATTGTGTTCAATAGATGATTGCAAGATATGGAATGCCCAAATGCTTAGAAATATAGCAAACACCATGTTTAAAAATGCAAGCACATAATGAACGGGGTTAAATGCTTTCTCATTTTCAAGATGGCGCAGTACCATCCCATTAAATACAATCACTATTAAAATAGCGACAATTGGCCAGGAATAGCTGTTGAGCAGGTAACCGAAAAAATAGGCCAATGCAAGCGCAATATTTAAATAGGACAATATCTTCAGCATGTACTAATTTACGTGATATTAAGTAAGGCAAAAAAATAGGATTATAACGAAGTTTCTTGCATTTTTTACCCCCTGGAAAAAAACACCACTCTATTGTTTCAGATAACCTTTTTCCTTAAGCTTATTCTCTACTTTTTCCCCTATTTGTCGTCCCCATTCCTGGCCGGCAGCCATAGATTCACGGGTAATCAACGGAGTTTTTTCTGCAAATTTCTTACCAATAGGCGTTTCATAAAAAGCTATGAGTTGGCGCAGATCTGCTTCAGTTAAATGCTTCTGATAAACCGGTAATATCAGGTCAACAAGCTTACCGATTGCATCCTTATTTATCTCGGTAACAAACTCATCCCAGAATTCGTTGGGAATATTTGATTGCTGTTGCTTAATCATGGAGATCATTTGGTCAATCGCAGTTTTAAAGGTCACCTCCGACCCCGATACCTGCATCATTTTAGTTAATGTCGACTTGTAAGTATTATTTTCCTGACCAAAAGAAAACGTTGTAACCAACGCAAGGAGAACTGTTAAGATGGATATTTTCATGTTAAATAATTTACACATATTGCCTGCTAATCCAAATGAAAAGCCTGCCTCATTTCATATCTGATTTTTTTCCCGTTCAATTCAGCTGGAATCCATTTAGGACTATTCTTAATTATATTTTCACACACTTCAGAAAACTCAGATGCCCCTTTCATATGTTCAATATCATTCTTTACATCAACTACATTCCCCTGCTCATCTATCACGTAGTTGATAAAAATAAATTTGGAACCACCTTGTCCTGAACCTTTGGAAATGGTATTTGCGTACTTTTTTATACTGGTTTGCAGAAAAGTATCCCATGTTACCTTACCTGCAAAGGTAGGTGCTTTCCTTGTAAGTACAACAGAGTCCTTTACCAGATAATTTCTGTAAGACTGATCATTCTTTCTATCTCTAAGAATTACATACGAAGTGTACGCTTTCTCCCCATTTAAAAATCCCATTTTATGTTCAACCGAAAGCCTGAGTTGGATTGAAACACTATCGGCATAAGGCATAGGAGAAAGTTTCTTTAAATGTGAAAAATAGTATTTCATTGCTTTCGTTACTTCTTCAGGCAATTCACTTTTCACGCTTACATCTTTAATAGCTCCATCTTTAAGCAGCAAAAAATCTATCTCTGTTTCACTGCTAACGGGTATGGTATCATTACTGTTCATTAAAGTTACATTATTAAAAAAGACCCAATAATCTTTATTATAGTATTTTTCAGGAATCGATTCAATTTGAAAATCACCGGATAAATTCATAGCAGCTCGTACCGCAGATTCATATTCCTTCATATTATTGCCATAAAAAAATGATTCGGCAGTTCTAAAGGGCTCAGCATTCTTAAACAGGAAATCGGATAATGTCTTTTGTGAGGCTATATAATCCCCAAATGCATAATCTGCTAAAAACTTGCTGATTGGTAAATCCTTTAGTGGATATAAACTCAATGGATTTTCAGGTTTTACATATTTTCTTCCGTTATCATACATGCCGTAGCTTTTCCCATAAAGGAATTTATCGTCCTTAAAAGTATCATCGTAAAATAGTTTTTTTACCTTACTATTTTTGCTAAGCGGAGCATCCAGCGTATAATATTTCCACTGCCCCTCTCTTTTGCCGTTTATAAGCTCACCTTCTAAACTTCTTATTTTAAAAAAAGAAGTATTGGCAATTACTTTTGGGTATTCTTGCGGATCTAATTCAAATTTGCCATTGCCCTCACTAATTAGTGTGGCACCCTTTTTATTCCTATAAAAAAGTGGCGTAAAATCCCTGCTTGTTTCACATTTAGCTTTTAAAATGAGTTCTCCGGAAGAATTGTAAAATGACCATAGTCCTTTCATATCATCATTTTCGAAGTGGCCTTCTCTTTCTATTTTGCCATCAGGATAATAATAAGTAAACAGCCCTTGCTTCATGCCACTTTCATCATATACACCCCTCATTTGCACAGCGCCATTTTTGTAAGTATCAATAACTTCACCTGTAAAATAAGTAAATTTATCAATTACCAGTTTTCCGTTCCTAAAGTATTGAGCAATTTGACTATGGCAAATCTGCCAATTGCTATTATAAGGAATAGTCAATTCAAATTCTTGTTTTTGAGCTTTCAAACTGCCTATTGTTAACACCATAATGATTAGCGTCAAAATGTAATATTTCAATTTCATGTATTCATGTCGCTTTTAATAAATTTTACAGGCACGTGGTCGGTTAACCATATAATTTGTAAGATAAATTATATTCACGAAATATTATGGATAAAAAAGAAAAATGCCATCCAGTGCAACTCAACATTTCCGATACTGTAACTATATTGCATTATTAAAGTCTATACTGCATGAATTTAATTGGCAATATCATCTGGATTATTTTTGGCGGCATATTTATCTTCTTTGAATATATATTTGGCGGTTTAATCCTATGCCTAACTATTGTAGGAATTCCATTTGGCATACAATGTTTTAAATTCGCTATCGTCGGGCTTGCTCCTTTTGGCGTCAAAATTACCGATACTTCATCCAATACGGGATGTTTATCTACGCTAATGAACATCATCTGGTTTTTATTTGGTGGATTCTGGATTGTGCTAACCCATCTGTTTTTCGGTTTGCTTCTCTGTATTACAATTGTTGGAATTCCATTTGGAAGACAACATTTTAAATTGATGAACCTGGCTTTTACGCCTTTTGGGAAATCGATCAGGTAATTTTGTAGCTTTAGTAAAACATGATGATAAAAAACCAGGCTTTATAACTGCTGCACACAGGAGGTCCAGGCCACGCATGTAAATATGTCGCTGCTCCTGTTTATCAGTTTATTTGATCAGGAAGGCTCAATAACTGTCGTCTGGCTTTCAGACGTCCGGCAAGTTTATTCACGTTCAGATTTTGCACTGTTGATCTTGTTTCAATACACAGGGCTGCAGCAATACCCGCACTTTCACCAATGACCATCCAGGCAGGTTCTACTCTTAGTGATGAAAAAGCGACATGTGACGAAGATATGCAAACGGGAACCAGTAAGTTTGTACATTCAGCGGCCTTTGGTGTTATGCTCCTGTATGGAATTTGATAAGCGATGCCCCGGCCTTCTATGCGTGTTTTTGCTGGAAATATCGTTCCTTCATTAATAAAGCCTCCGTCAGCAGTTAAAATTCGCTGGCAATCATGAGAATCGATAGGGAACGAGCCAATGCCAATGGGATCAGGTTTTTCTTTGGTCTCCAGGATATCTTTCTGTGTCAAAAAATATTCACCCACCATTCGTCTTGCTTCTCTGACATATAGGACCGGAGGAAAATGACCAAACTTGGTAAATTCATCTTTTGCATAACCCAGTTTTTTCATGCGATTTCGTACCTCATCTGGTACATCCGGATCGGTCATCAGAAAATATAAAAGCCCTTCTGTGTAATTACGGTGGTTAGTCCATATTTCCTTTCTGCGTTTTTGATTGGCATCTGGATAATCCCAATTCCCGCCAACCAGTCCTGTAGACAATTGCCCCACAATGCCATTGTTTGCATCCAGTTTATTTCCCGGAATCGGGTAAAGATCAATAGGAATACCAGCTTTAGGCGCTGCTTTATAAAAACGTCTGAACAGTTCGAATTGATGGGGATTATAATCCGAAGGCTTTTTAAACGGGATCCTGTTTGCGGGATCTTCAGACAGGCACAGCCGAAAACTGTAGGTCATAATTCTATGATCACCGGTTCCTTCAGGTGTAAGGACTGTACCGGTGATTAAAGGAAGGGGTCTTTTATCCGCATCTGATGAAATTACAGCTACTGGCTTTTTCTGATAAACAGCACCGGCAAAAGATTCTCCGAACTCATCTCTTCCCTCACGGCCCACTTTATAACTTACACCTGCTGCGGCCATCAGGTCGCCTTCATAGCTGGCATCGATGAACATTTTGCCTGAAAGCTGCTTTCCAGATCTCATTTTTAGAATTTGTATAGCTTTGTCTTTTAATCGTGCAGATTTTAATGTTTCGCCAAGTAATACCACTACCCCTGTTTCTTTTAACATCTCATTGAAAACAAGTTCAGCAATATGGGGCTCATAAGTCCAGTGTCTGGTATCCTTTTCCTCCACCTGGTAGGTAAGTTTCACGCCTTTGTCTTTGTATTTTTTTTCTACACGTTTGTGAAATTCCTCAAAAAGACCGCCTAAGGTCTCCCTGAACATTTGATTGGAGTCACTAAATCCAAGCCCGCCACTCATCATGCCCCCGGCGATGTGTAATGGTTCGATTAAAACAACTGATTTCCCTTCCCGTGCAGCAGCTACAGCCGCAGTAATACCTGCAGGCGTGGCACCATATACCACTACATCATATTCATGTACAGGCTTCCACGAAGTAAGGAAGAAAAGGATAAAAATGATTAAACTATTGTTCATTATTTAAGTTAGATAAGTTTTACTTTGCACTAAATCATGCCGGACACAAGTTATTTTAACGTCTGATTATTCCATTTCAAATAATTTCTCAAGGGGGGTGGTGACGGGGGAATAGTCGGGATTGGTATACATAATGTCAGACATGTATTTCCACCATTGCTGCATTATCGATGCAGTTCCTAAATCCTGTGAAGAGCCCGTACCAGCGGTCTTTTGAACCCCAAAAAGCGTATCTGATTCTTCGTCAAAAAAGATAGAATAATCACTGACGCCCTTACTTTTTAGCAGTTCAATCAACTCCGGCCAGATCTCATCATGCCGTTTTCTGTATTCTGCTTTAACACCAGGTAAAAGTTTCATCTTAAATGCAATCTTTTCCATTCATTTATGTTTAGTTTATGTTTACAGTTAACTTATACTTGCCCTTGCTCAATTCAAGCTTCCCTTCATTTTTAAACTTCAGCATTAAGGCCTCGCTGAGCTTTTTGTTATTGACCCTGATTTTTTTGATCCGGTAAACCTCAAACGGAAAGTAAATTTTTAATGGCGAGGGGGATTCGATAAGCTGATTAAACTCCTTTTCATTTGTAAAAGTATTTTTAACAGCTATTAAGCCTGCAACACTGCTTACGGTTGCACTGCAATTAATTAAACTGCCCATCTGTGGGGCAATTTTAACAGTTTCATAACCAGGCGAAGCTGGTTCTATTCCAGCCACAAATCGGGATAACAATATTAACCCACCACCGCTCCAGGCATGATTGTAAGAACCCCCTCCATAGCCGTTCACCCCTATTTTCCATCCTTCCCATAATGTAGTTAGTTCGCTGTCGACCATTGCTGTGTAACGTTTCTTTAACCGCTCCAACGCGATGTCCGCATAGCCCATTTTGAACAGGGCTTCCAACACATATTTTTCCATATAAGGGCTGGAGTGCTCTTCGGTTAAAAATACGTCCTTCAGCAGCGGATATTTGGCAGGCGCTGTCAATCCTGCAAGTACCGCCAGGGCATTTGACCTATCATCAGTTTGTCCTTTATAATCGGGAGAGCGATAGGCCTTTCCCGTCCAGAAACGAGTGTCAAAGCTTTTCTTCATCACACTCATTTGATTTTCAGCCCATTTAATTTCTTCTGCATGGTTTAAGGTTTTTGACATCTCCAAATAACCTTTACAGGCAAGGTAATACCACGCATTTGACATCAGATCTATATCAACGTTTTTTCCCCAATCGCCCCAATTCCAGCCGCCCGTTCGTGAGATAACCAATCCGTTTTTATCCATTTCCCATAAACTTAAATACTTTCTTATACTGGGATAGGCCGCTCTTATGGTTTCCAGATCTCCTGTATAATAATAATAAGTCCAAAAGCCATAATATCCCACACTGGTCAGCATTTGTACAGGCAGCTCCAGGTCAAAATTTCCTGCAGGTATAGGAGAAAACAATACTCCGTCTGATCTTTGCCAACCTGTCAGTTCATCAATTCCCTTTTTTGCAAGAAGATTAGCATCAGGATCCAAAGCATAAAAGGACTGCGTCATTTCAGTTACCTCATCACCCCACCATTGGGCCCGCTCCCTGTCCGGACAATCCATATAACTGTCCCTCATATTAACGTAAAGCGTCCGGGATGACTTTTCCCAAAGCTTATTGTAAAATGCATCATTACAATTAAAGCTCCCCGCAAATGTGGTATGATAACCTGTTTCCCGATACCCCAGCGATAACACTTTAGCGCCTTTTGGTATCACAAACATCATAACATGCCCGTTCATCCAACCGAAAGACTCATACTCCTGTATACCTGTTTTTGTGATATATTCTGCCCTAACATTGTTTTCAGAACCTCCAGAATAATTATCGGTAAACATTTCAATTGTTTTTCCGGCTGTAGCTTCAACTTTTAAATAAGGTGTAAATTGCGCATTATAAGGTAACTTAACTTTTATCGTATCCCCGGTTGCATTAAATGGAAAATTCAGGTTAAAATTTACGATGCCATAGTCTTTCCATTGCGGGATTGGCCGTTTGACCAGCTTATTCCAGGGCATACAGCCCGCTGGCCCAACAACAAACGGATTTCGCCATGTCTTATCGTTGTAGGATGCACTGGTCCAATCCCCCAGTGCCAACCTTGCATCGTAAATTACATTAGATTCAGCCAGACGGTAGTTCGGCTGATCGCCGCTATACACATTGAGATACGCAGGTACGACAGAACATTTCCATGACCGGTCAGAACAAATCTTACCTTGTTTATCCATATCAAGCTGAAAAAACATCCCGGCCCGCCCGCTCGAATGATGAGAAAAGCCGTTCTTGCCAAAATACCAAAGCAATACAGCAATGGTATTGGTGCCCGCTTTCAAGTACTCAGTAAGGTCTGCCTCATCGTAATAGGTATCGTCCGGATTTGGTCCACGCTTTAAGCCACCTTCAAATACAACTAATTTTTCATTGATATATAACCAGTATTTAGAATCTACGCTAATGTCCAGCAAGGCTTTAACAGGCTTTTCATCTAATTGCACCACCTTCCTGAATGCAATCCAGGAATTACTTTGGTCCTGGGCCTTATCACAAGTAATCCAGCTTGTCGCTTTATCAAACACCTTTAAATCCTGGGATTTGGCGGTAAAACTGTACCAGGCAAGCAGGTTTAATGCAAAAAAGCTGAATTTAAAAATCTGATTTATCATAAATTATTTATTAAGGATGAGTTTGCTATTGATGATTTTCACCTTTACCGTCCTTCCTTTTCTTAAACTTAACTTTCTGCCGCATAGCTCAAACTGGCAGTCTTTCCAGGCATACAGGTTTAACTGTGCGTCCCTGCCATTAATTTCACCTGTAAGTTTAACCCCAAGTATGGAATATACCCGGTCCAAATAGACTTTCCCTTCCCAGGGGTTACATTTCGCGATCTCTAGTTTATTGAACCAGTCGTCTACAAGGTTGGAGTATAAAGACTGCACAATAAGCGCATTGGTTGTGGTATAAAACGTGGCATCATAAGCACTACTGGTTTCATATAACTGAATCCATCCGTCGTCCGTATAATCTGCCTTTCTTATATTGGCCCAATCTCTTTTCCAACCATCCACATCACCTGCCCTTGAACCCGCAAGCAGAAATTCTCCAAGGGTCCATCCATAAAAATGAGGTTTACAAGCATCCTGAGTAATTTCATATCTTTTTTGATATGCCATTATTGAGGCCGGGTTGGCTTGCTTGTTAACAGGCAAATAGGCAAGGTCATTCAACTGAACAGGATGTTTTTGCTTGCCCAGGTCTCCATCTCTGCCCGCTTTATTGGTAAAATATACACCTTTAGCCGATTTTAACGTCGGGAATGCCAGACCATCCAACAATATTGTCCTGTAAACCCCTTCAGGATCTAAATTAAGTTCCACCGCTTTTTGAAAACAGTATTTTGCACTAAAAAGGGCACATAAATAGTCTTGCTGATTGGCGCCCCCCATTTCATCCTGTCCCATTGCAGGTTTTATATACAAGTGCCAGTACCCCTCTTTTCCTTTTTTAGCCATATTCCTGTAGAATAATGCAGTCTGTTCAATCAGGTCGTAGGCATACCTCCTGCTCCAGACTTCGTCATTCACAAATTTTGAGGTTTCATAAGCCATCCTGCATAAATATCCAGAGTTATGGATCTCGTAATTAAAAATATTTGGCGGTCCGGGGGTGTGGTAGCCCTTAAAATCACCATAAGGAAAAACCCAGGGACAAAATACACCGGCTATACCATAAAGCCGTTTGGTATAATCCTTCATGCCCTCAATCTCAGCAGCAAACTGCTCTACCCAGGCTTTGGCAACTCCGATATTACCGGTACTGAGTAAAAGGGAATGGATATAAGACAGGTCCTGCGGAAAAGGAAAAGGCCATAAGTTCCCTGTAAAACCCATTGGGGCAGGAAATCCTTTTTTATCTTCATTAACTGTAGAAAGTATCAATCCCATTGACCTCACCCATAATTGCTGTGCATTTGTATCCGGCAGCATGAGTGTACTTGTCTGCTTCCATCTGGCATTCCACCAGTTTACGGTCCTCCTTCTTGAAACTGCTACGGCAGCTGAAACAGGTCGGTTGTAGGAAAGCTGTATCTGGTTTTGTCCGGGATGCAATTTCAACACCAGTTTATTGCGGCTTTCTTCAACACTAACATTTGTCAATAAAAAAACCGAAGCCTTCCTGTCCATACAATTCAGCTGGATTTCGAAATACTTCTCATGCTTGATGATCTTGGCTGTCTGGATTATTTTCTGTCCATAATGCACGTTAAGTGTCTCCATGGGGTCAATAATCACATCCGAAACCTGTCCTTCAACATCAATCGTAATCCCCGAAAGCTCCCGATCTACCTGATCGAACCAGGTTTCAACAGCAACTTTACCCCTGTCGGTTCCAAAACTTGTCTTGATAAAGCCGTTGTAAAATGATTGATGCTGCTTATAACTGACAACAGCAGGAGGCTCCTCATTCCAGTAAATTTTCAGTACAGGTATCAGATAATCGGCATTAAATTTGGCCCGCACCCAATGACTGATATGCATATATTGGGTCTTTCCAAACCGGTTTGTGTTTTTCTGGCAGGCCGGATTATTGTGCAGCCCTAAAGCACCGTATGAACTCCCGGATCGTCCATTTCCCTGGTAAAGATTGATCTGGGCCGTATCGGTAAAACTTGTCCGGATTACATCTCCTGCACCGATCATTTCTGAAATCCTGCGCTTAACATTTTGCGCATGGCCGGTAAATATCCATCCTGATACCATCAAAAAACAAACCGGGATGAGCTTTAAATATTTCATTAATTACAAGTCCCGCTTATTAATTTATTGTTGTTACAAATATTGGTCGTTTGGATAGTTGTTGAAGCACTATGGTAATTTGTTACCTTAAATACATAACCGCCCCCCAGTGTACAACCAATTTCATTGTTGGTAATCGTACTGTTACCGCTACAATCAAGCGGGGTCTTATAATCACCCAGCCAGATATTTGCTCCCATATGGCTGCCAGTGTATCCTCCAGTCGGGCCGGAATAACCTGCATTATATACTTTATTCCACATTATCGTATAACCATAACCAGAAACATGTATGCCATGGTTACGGTTGTTATAGATCAGACAATTGGTAATAGATATATTCCGATTGGTTGTACCTGTACCTACGTGATAAGAAGTAATGGCATCCTGGGTTGCAGCCGCCCGCCCGGTATCATAAATCGTGTCTTTATTTATGGTAATGTTTTTGGCAGAAGCTTGTATACCTATTCCTGCCTGTGCGGACACGGCCATATTATTGTGTGAAATCTCAATATCCTGACCGTAAACAGATATCATCTGCCCGCCCTGAACGGTGTTTTCTTCAGTTGCATCACAGCCGGCACGTCTCAGCTGACATCTGGTTACCGTCACATTGTTGGCTGCAATGTAAATCAGCGTTGAAGTTCCTCCAGTTATCCGCTTGCCATTCTGAACAGTGATGTTTATCAATTGTGCATCATCTGCTCCGGCGGGAAAAAAAATGCCGTTGGTTGGCATCCATTTCAAATCAATATTAAAATGCAGTAAAATGGAATTTGACGACATGCGGATAAACTCATGGTTACTTCCGGCATCGTTATAGCTAGCCGCATCAATTTTAACCAGCGCTTGTGTACCCGTACCCGTTTGGGATATCCGCGCATTGGCCGGAATAAACAAACGTTGCTTACACATATATGTGGCGCCTTTTTGCAAATAAAAAGTATTTGGCTGAGCAACTGAACCGCCAGAATAGGTGGCCAGATACCAGGCGATACTCCCTGTAGTGGCAGCGTTTCCATGATCGGTGATGGTATCCGCAGGTATGGTATAGCTTGATCCAACAGTAGCCAGGCTTGAAGTGCTTCCGGTTAGCAGTTTAGCCAATCTTCCGCCCTCGGCTAAGGGGCTATCGGCACTAAGGTTTGTGATTTCACGCTTACAGGAGCAGATTACTGTAGCTGCAGCCAGGAGCATTACGGCTACTGACCAATTGATTTTTTTCTTTTTCATATTTTAGGTTTATAATTGGTTACGATAGATTCCATATGCTTATCTATAAAATCGGATATTATGCTTTGCTTTTAACACGTTTCTTTTTGAGCGCAAAGACAGATGATAAATTTCTTTGCCCCAAACCGCCAAACCGGGGTCTGTGTTCGGCTGTTTTTTGATAACTGCTTCAAAAGTTTCAGGATCAAACCTGATATGCAATGCAGCTGAATCGGAAAGAACCAGTGTCAATACGCCCGGGCTTATCAGGCGCGCAGGAACTGCTGTAACAAAGTTGAGCTCAAAGGGCAGCCTATATTCCTTTAGTTCATATTCTTCGGTCAAATCAATGCTTCCGGCAGATGAATTAAAATCCAATTTTCTGACCCATTTGTTAACCGCAGCAGCTTCTGGATAAGCAGGTGCCAGGTCCATTACCAAGGTATTGCCATGTCTGTTGGCTTTAAACGATACATTTCTGGCTTTAAATGATGTTCCCGGACTTTGTACGCTTCCATTGATACTCGGGCAATTGTGCCAGTCTGAATTGTAGACCCATAATTTATACCGGTCTTGGGTAAAGGTTTCCCTAGTATATCTTGCAGCGCCCAGATCAACCAATGCCGGTAATCCGTTCAGGTATATGATAAAACTGCCCAGATCATTGTGATTGTGGCTTTCACCATTATTGCCACCCTTTGCAGCCATAAATAAACCATCTTTACTGCCGGCTTTTTGTCTGGTAAATAACACTTCCAGATTGGGCAGCCAGTTGGTCTGCTCCATTGGTGCCCTGGCGGGAATTCCTTTCAATTGTTTATGCAATTGAAGATTATTTAAAAATTTATTAAGGTCGTCCTGGGCGTACCCGTATTTTTCCGAACCGGAAAGATCATATAAATAACTTGCAAACTGTTGCAGTTTTTCATCCTTAAAAATAAGACCACCCATATAAACTATTGCGGGATCAGGTATAAGTTTTGCAGGTGCATCAGCAAAATTAACAAACCATCGGTCAGCAATGTGCGCTTTATAAATATAGGCAGCAATATGGTGCATCAGCTCATTATTGCCCCAGTTGAGCTTGTTTTTGGAAACTTCAGTTAATAAGTTGACATACTCCACCAACCTGCCTCCGGCAGCGCCCCAGTACCCCGGTCCTTCATCACAACCGCCATCAGCAGGATAGCTGTTGATAAACTTATCCGCACTGCTTATGTTCTTATCGATGACTTCCTGACGTTTTACCGGATCTTCAACGGCCAATAAGGCGGTTAGCAGAATATTGGTATTTATCCATATGTTCCAGTTGTTCATTTTACGTTTAGGATCCTGAAAGCCCATCCACCATAAATCGTTACGCTGCAAATAAGGAGTAAGGATGCGTCGGTTTAGCTCATAGTCTATCCGTTTGATCAGGATTGGAGAAATTTCATCCAGTTTTGGCTTCAGCAAAAACTTTATCCAGGACAATAACATGGATG
The DNA here is from genome assembly GCF_000023825.1 of Pedobacter heparinus DSM 2366. NCBI lineage: Bacteria > Pseudomonadati > Bacteroidota > Sphingobacteriia > Sphingobacteriales > Sphingobacteriaceae > Pedobacter > Pedobacter heparinus. Next base: position 1,125,181 of record NC_013061.1, on the reverse strand, counting down.
TTTCTCCGGCAAACAGGTCAACTACATTTTCGTTAGGGTCGGGTAAGCCGGCTCCCTCTTTTTGTAAATACATGTGCGCAGGCAGGGCCCAGGAACTCTCTTCCAGGATTAACCATAAACCATTCGCAATTTCAGGAAGATACTTGCCTTTTCCATCTATCAGCTCCGCTATAACCAATGCGTTCAGCTTTTTTCGCCTCGCAAAATAAAGGGCCTCATATACCGAACGGTTACCTGCGGTATTGAACAGCAGATAATCAGTTGCTTTAGCTACTTCCCATGGTGTTCCCAGCACTTTATTTGCAGCAGATAGGATATGGGCTTTTACAGCATCCGGAATTGATGCCAAGCCTTTACCCACGTTTATTTTTTTAAGCGCTTTCCATGAACTTACATCCAGGCTTTCAGCCCCAGCCTTCAGGCGATACTCCTTTTCTAAAAAATTTCGCTGCACAATTTGTGCATCTATGGCAGTGCTGGTAAAAATACCCCATAAGAATAAATAAACGAACAAATAGATTTTCACAACTTTATCATTTTTTAAGTGTACGATACCTTAGCATAGCCTCTACATAATAATAATCAGCATAGCTTAATGGCACATCCACTTCACTGCCTGCCGGTAAAAAACCGACACTATGCTTTAAAATGAAACCTCCATTTGTACCTGGCTGAGCAAGATATTCTGGTGACGACAGCTGCCTGAGCATAGCTTCGGCCGTTTTTAAGTAAACCTTGCCCTTATCTCCTTTGCTAAATCCGCTCAATTCTATCAATGCAGAACTCATTACAGCAGCAGCAGAAGCATCTCTGGGCGCAGCGGATTGGTCAGGCGCATTAAAATCCCAGTAAGGAATTTTATCTGCAGGCAGGTTCGGATGCTTCAAAATATAATCCGCAATGTGCATGGCCATTTCCAAATATTTTGCATCTCCGGTTTCCCTGTACATCATCGTATAACCATACAGGGCCCATGCCTGCCCCCTGGCCCATGCCGATTCATCACTATAGCCCTGCTCTGTAAGCTTGTTTAATACTTTACCAGTTTTAGGATCATAATCTATAACATGATAGGAACTATAATCTGGCCTGAAATGATTTTTAATGGTCAGGTCGGCATGTTGTTTTGCAATGTTATAAAACCTTTGATTACCTGACAAACGACTGGCCCAGGTAAGCAACTCAAGATTCATCATATTGTCAATAATCACCGGGTATTTCCATTTTTCAGGCTTATGGTCCCAGGACCGGATCAACCCTACTTCATCATGGAATCGCTGAGATAATGATGCAGCGCTGTTCAACAGAACAGGATCATATGCTTTGGTTTTAAACAATCTTTTTGCAGTTCCAAAACTACAATACATCATGAACCCCAAGTCATGTGTTCCGGTATTGAACTGTTCCTTTTTCAATACTTTAAGCTTTTTCAAAGCTTCCTCCTTAAACTTATTGCTATTGTTGAATTCGTATAACAGCAATAGCGTACCCGGATAAAAACCGCTGATCCAACTGGGAGAAGTGGCTGTTAACAGCCTGTTGTTTTGAAAGGTCCTGGGAAACAAGGTATCAGGAACAGTTTCCATCAACTGCAGGTATTGGCCCGCTGAACGCGATAAGGCCGAATCTGTGATCTTTAAAATTTCAGGATCAGCTTTAAGTGTTTTGCGTTTTTGCGCCTGTAAGTCTGCGGCAAAAAAAAAACATAAAAAGGAGGCTAAACAGCAGGCAATATTTAATTTATTTACCATAAAAATCTGATGATACTTATTTAATAATTTTAACCTGCTTTGGAGCGTCTACTGTCGTTTTGATTTTCCCGTCAGGCATTTTTAAATGATTTACTTTTATTAATCCAAAGGGCGTAGGAAAGCTGCCGCTTACTGATTTCAGATCGCCAAGATGGGGCTCAATCTTAACAACTTTACAACCCGGGGCCATAACTTTTATGCCCAGTACATGTGTAGTAAGCCAGGATGTGGGTCCTGCAGCCCAGCCATGCGCCAAGCTGTGCCTGAGGTTCTTGTAGCAATAAGCCCCGTATGTTGCATGGACATCAACTTTATCTTTAGGAACAATTTCATCGATCCTTCCGGCATTTTCTTTCCAGGAAAGATCAAAATCCTCCCAGAAAGTAGTGGCACCTAAATCCAGCATCCCGCCCCAATAGTCCCTGATATTATTGATAGCACCCTGATAGTCACCAGCCATTGCTTTAGCCTGGAGCATATAGTAGCCATAAAAAGTAGAGAATCCCCTGGTGCTGTCTTTTGACAGGATAGTGTTAGCCTGTTCAGCCGGCAAAAGCCCGGCTAAGGCAAGCAATGCAGCTGCTTGTTTGCTTTCAGCTATATCAGGGACATTTTTCTTTAAAATTGCAACAGCTTCATCACAGGCTCGGGCAGTTTCCGCTTCCTTTAAAATATGGCACAGCTCCGATCCCGCTGTTAAGGTCATTACCAGCATGGCCTGCAGCCCGGCATGTATAGCCGGCTTATTCTCAGAGGAAGGCCAATCCAGGAAACGATTGCCGTCCAGGGCTTCCTTCCCGTCTTTTATTTTAGTCATCAACTGCTTCAAAAGCCCAATCAGGTACTGCCTTTGCAACTGCAGGTATTTCATATCCCCCTGATGAAGATACCAGTCGCGCTGAATAAGGACCCACCACATAGAATAAGAACTGATTCCATTCATCCATGCCGGCAGTGGTGTAGCGGCTTTAGCCAGATCCAGACTCATTGGAACAACTTCATTATAACCGAATACACTGTTGATCACCATCATCTCAGGGTGCATATCCCCAATCCATACCAGTTTGTCACGTTTAATGCCATCCCATAAATATTGCTGCATATTTAAATGAACAGTATATGCCCCGGTTGCCCAAATTTGGTTTAAACGTTCATCATCAGAATGAAAAGACCCCAGGTAAGGAATATCCCTGTACATGAATATCGCACTCACTTCTTTTAACAAAAGTTCAGTATCAGCCTCCAGCAGGTCAATTCTAACAAATCTAAAGCCTGTGTTACCTACTTCCAGACCACCCAGCCATGGCAACTCTATAATAAAGTCGCGCATGGCATGATCATTAGTTGCACCGTCTGTACCACCTACATCAGACATGGCCTCAGTTACGGATTCTCCAAAACGAACCCTTACTTTCACCGGTGTTTTCGTTCTCATTAAACCCGTAGTAATTTGCAGACCGCCAAAAATTTCTTTGCCAAAATCAATTAAGAAACCTGTTTTTGAGCTTTTATCATTTTTTAGCACCGTTAGGTCTTTATTGACCAGCTCGGCCTGGCCATTGCCAACTTTCAGCAACCTATCTGCATGCTGGATGTATTTTCCAGTCGCGTCAGACCGCCATATCATCCGTTCCGGAGGTAAATAATAGCGAACTCTAGGATCTTTTTTTAAACCGGTGGCAATTGGCTGTTTAAAAACTGGCGGCAACTGAGCATTCGTCACAGTGGTAAACGCCCAGGTTAACAAAGAAAGAAAAACAAGGTATCTTTTCATTTTATATATTCAAAAATCTATGGAACAATGGTAATCGTCATTTCCTTAATTATCCCTGTCTTTTCCGCCACATCCTGGTTAAAGGCATGAAAAACTACTTTATAAACTCCCGGAGCTGTAAAAACATACTTATAGTCTTTCGGCGGTGATAAAGTAGTGATAGAGATGATTGGTATGCCATAATCAGAAAGCGATACCTGGTTCAATTTTACAGGTACTGAAACCAGCCAGTCCTCGTTGGCCGCCTCACCTACGTTCCCGGCAGTCATCGTCACTGATGTTGGGCTCTGCGCATTTGGTGTAAATGCCCATTGAAAAGACGGGTTTGAGACATCAATACCTTTAAACCCTGCCAGTCCCAAATTTGCGACTACGTTATTCACTGTACCATCAGCAAGTGTATTGCTTACCACAAAACTGCTGATTGTCCATTGTCTTGGCTTCAAAGTATTACTCGCCGAAGCATATCTGAATGCAAAATATACCGGTACATCTCCGTCTGTTGCCTGGTCACTGATGTTCACTGCCCCTGAAGATGTTGCTGCCCCTGCCGCACCGGTAACAGGATTAGGGGACAGTACCGCTCTGGAGGTGATATCTGTCCAGGATGCTTTTGCGATGTTGGCAGCGTCATATATTCCGTTAAAATCCCTGGAAATTTTTATGGATAAATTGTCATTCTGCGTACCCTGTCCGGCGGCACTTGTAAATTGCAGGGTCTGCAAAACACCCTTTTCTGTTATCCGGTCCTTATAAGCGTAATTACGGCCTTTTTCCCCACTCCAAAAGACTACATTTTCTGCATTTCCGCTAAATTTAAATGTAACTTCCTGACCAACTTTATAGCTGAGCGCATCAGTCTGCACATCAAAATGGGGCGTTTCGATCTCTTTTTTCTCACATGCCGTTAAGAATATTATTAGTAAAAGCATCCTTAACCTTATACTTTGCTGTATTTTCATTTTCTGATATTTAAATAATTTTCCCTTTCCCGCGCGCTATGGCTACCATCCCGGATTCTGAACAATCAAAGCGTTTGTTGCAATTTCTGCCGGAGGTATAGGCAGGTATAAATGTTTGGCTGTAATGTTAACAGCAGGCGAAGTATATCCATTCCGGATAACACCACCCGGTACCGATGGACCTATAGTTGCCAAAGTCTGCATCGTAGATATCAACCTCCCCCATCTTCGTAAATCGTGCGATCTCAAAGCTTCATAGGCCAATTCCCTTGACCTTTCATCAACAATATGCTCAAAAAACTGGGCTTTGGTTAAACCGGTTGGCAAATCCGCCTCAGCAACTACTATAGGGCTTACAGTTGCCGTGGCAGTCGCTCCGGAGCCCAGGCCATTTGCGCTGGTGATGGTAACCGTTGGTGGTGTAGCCGTATAAAACCCACCCATATTTACCAGGGTAAGCTGGGTTACTGCACCATTTGTTACTGTAGCATAAGCTTCTGCGGTACTCGCGCCATTTGGATCTCCACTACTCCCGATCGTCACAACCGGTGCAGCAGTATAACCTGTTCCCCCGTTGGTGATGACAATGTCGCTTACCCTGTAACCTGTACCATATGCGCGCTCACGTACTTTATTCATTGCGTTATAAGCGGCAACAGTTGGCCCGTTTATATAATTTTCAGCCTCAGCAAACATCAGCAAAACATCAGCATACCTTAACAAGGGAAAGTTGGTCCCGTTACCATTTTGAAACCTGGGTAAACGCAACTCCTCATCCCTTCTCCATTTACCAGGCCAGCGCTGATAAAGATTCCCGTTTTTAGGCCAGTAGCTTTTGGTCATAACCTGTACTGCGGCGCTTCCACCAACCCATTGGTAAGGTGCAATGTTCCTTTCGCGCCGCAAATCTTTAGAAAGACTGGTGAGCGGGTCCACCTGATACTTATTATACAATATTACTGATGCCTGTAAAAAGTTGTACCCAAAACCTGGAAATGTCCTCCCGTTTGCGGCCTGAATGCCATTTCGGATACCAACATAACCCTGTTCGCGGTAGTTGTCAGAAACATTGCCATAAAACTCAACCTCCCACATGTTTTCTTTCACATCATATTCATCACGGGCCTGTTTTACAAAAAGATCAGCATAACTTGGATTTAATGCATTATCTCCTGTGCTGATCACCTTTGAGCTCCAGGCCAGGGCTGCTGCATATTTAGACTCATCATTTAAAGGAAAGCCTGTCATGCTCAGGCAAACCCTTGCCAAAATACCCTGGGCAGTGTTTTTTGACAAACGGCCACTTGAATTGGCCCCAAGTACCGAGGCCTGAGGTAAAACTGCTTCTGCAGCGGTCATATCTTTAAGGATCTGTTCGTAAATTTCAGCTATTGGAGAAGCTGCCAGATTCACATCAAATGAACTTTTCGCCGGAGCCAGCATCATCGGGACTTTACCCCATTTATCTACAAGGAGGAAATGATAATAAGCCCTTAAAAACAATGCCTGTGCGCGGATATTGTCCCTTACTGCCTGGCTTACCTGAGCCTTTGGATTGTCTGCAGCTGCAATGATAATGTTGGCATTGTTGATGCCCTGGTACAATACATTCCACATACCAGTAATGTTAGGGTCGCTGGAAGAATAACTAAAATTTGATGGAACAACCAGCGGTGCCTGGTTGAATACAAAAACAGCTTCATCATTATTGTGGGACATGTTATGTAACAACGCATCCTGATATAAATAGGAAGAACCTAAAATACTGTATACACCGGCCAACCCACCATTAAGCTGTTCTTCATTGGTGTAGTAGTTTACCGAAGTGATAAAATCTGTGGGTAAACTATTCAATTGCTTTTTACATGAAGTAAAAGCAGATAATATGATAATTATCAACAACAAATATGCGCTGTGTTTCATATGTCAATATTTAAAAAGAAAAATTAAGACCAAAAGTCATCGTAAAAGAGCGCGGATATGCGGCATAATCAAATCCTTGTGTCAAAGCGCCGGGACGTGTAGAAACTTCGGGATCTGAACCTTGATATTTACTCCATACCGCCAGGTTTTGTGCCGAAGCATAAATCCTGGCATTTTTTACTTTAAGGGATTCAGAAATTTTTTGCGGCAGATTGTATCCAAGGGAAACCGTTTGCAGACGCAAGAAAGAGCCATCTTCAATTACCCTGGAAGAAACAGCCGGAATAGTAGTTGCGCCGCCAGCCCTGGGATATAAATTAGTCTGATTTTCTGGTGTCCATCTGTTGGCGTATGAGGCAAACTGATTGGTATAGGAGTCTGGCATACCTTCGAAGATCAACCGGTTTGCATTCAGGATATCATTTCCATAAGAAAAGGTCAGTAGTATGCTCAAGTCAAAATTTTTGAAATTAAAATTATTGGAAAAGCCCCCGGTAAATAATGGATTTGGATTCCCTATGACTACTTTATCCGCATCTGTAATCGTACCATCCTGGTTAATATCCTCATATTTAATGTCACCAGGCTGCATCGCTGTCCTTGCAGAACCATTTGCTGGCAGATTGCCCTTTAGCACATACGCCCCATTAGGAAGCAGATCAAAATCTTCATATTGGTAATTGCCCAACCATTTAAAACCTATAATCTGCGAAATCGGGCCTCCTACAATAGCAACGTAAGGAAAAGCCGGGTTAATATTGTAGGAAACCTGGGAAATAAGCCCCCTTTGGCCACTGCTTAACGCCAGTACTTCATTCCTGTTAAAGGATATGTTAAAATTAGAGGACCATTTCAAAGCCTTATCTGAATTTACCGTATTCAATGAAAACTCCCAGCCGGAATTTCTTACCGAGCCTATATTCTGAATCGCTGAAGTATAGCCGATATGACCTGGTATCGTTGCCTGCAGCAACAGGTCAGAAGTTATTTTACGATAATAATCAACTGTAAGTTCAATGCGGTTCTTTAAAAATCCAAAATCTAAGCCCAGATCTGTGATGGCAGTTGTTTCCCATTTCAGGGCCTCATTGGCCAGACCAGATTGATAGGAACCTTTTATATAAGTATTACCAAAGGTATAGGTACTGGAAATATCACTTTGGTTGATGGGCGACAGATAGGCATAGTCAGCAATTCTGTTGTTACCTGAAGTACCATAACTGGCCCTGAACTTTAGTGCCGAAACTGAACTGATATTTTTCATAAAATCCTCACGCCCAATATTCCAGGATACAGCAGCAGAAGGGAAATAACCCCACTGGTTACCCGGGGCAAATTTTGAAGATCCATCAGCCCTGATCACCCCTGAAAAATAGTACTTAGATTTATAATTGTAGTTTATCCTGGAAAAGTACGAACTCAAAAAATTCTGTGTCGAACCAGATGAAATGGCATAAGGAGTGCCTTCGTCTAGTCCGCTTACACCCAATACATCATTTGGCACTTTACTCGCCAGCGCCCTGCTGGTGGTCAGTTTAGTGCCTTGTATAGAAAAACCACCAAGCAAATTAAGCGTATGTTCAGTATTAAAAACCTTTTTATAATTCAGTGTATTTTCATTTACCAGATTAGTGAGGGCATAATTGTCAATAAAACCATTAGGCCCCAGTACACTGCCAGGCCCACCCTGATAGGTGAGTGCAGAATAAAAAGCGTTGCTAAGTCTTTGTGTATAATTGATACCACCCGTTACCCGGAACGTCAGCTCGGGGAGGATTTTATAGTCTATGCCAGCATTAGCCACCAGATTATTCAGGTGCGCATTGATCGTAGTATTGTTGTTCTGAACAATAGGGTTAAACGAATAAGCATTCTGTCCATCAGGATCGATGGGCAGGTTAAGCTGATCTTCTACAGAAGATGAAGGTGAAACGGCCGGTCGGTAACCCCATATTCCATATAATAAACTCAATGATGCAGAGCCATTGGTTGGTATATTTGAAGGCGATGTGCCGGTTGTCCTGGTACGGGCGTAATTTACATTAAGGTTAAAGTCTGTTTTCTTGTTCACCTCCTGGCTGAAAACAAATCTACCCTGATAACGCTTGAAATTAGTTTGTAAAATGGTCCCGTCCTGGTCTGTGGTCGACCCTGAGATTAAATATTTACTTTTGTCTGTCCCGCCAGAAAGTGACAACGAATAATTTTGAAAAGGTGCAGTCTGGAACAATTTATCCTGCCAATTGGTATAAGGCTGGGTTTTATAGTAATCAATTGTTCTCCCGCCAGGAACATAAGCGGGCCTTCCATCCAGCTCAGGATCACCCGGCGTGTAACGCTCTTTTGCAACCACCCCGTTCCTTTCAATTACAAGTTGTACATATTCATAGGGCTTTAACAGTTCCATCAATTTTAAACTTCGCTGAAAGCCATATGAACCATCAAAGGATACCACCGGGTTTCCCGACTTTCCGGTCTTAGTAGTAACGAGTATAACCCCGTTAGCCCCCCTTGAACCATAAATGGCAGTAGACGCGGCATCTTTTAAAACAGTAATAGTCTCTACATCAGCAGGATTGATCGTATTGTTGTTTGGATTCTCAATTGGAAACCCATCAATGACCCATAGTGGTGAATTGTCCTGAGACAAGGAATTGTTACCCCTTATTACAATATTGGTGGTAGCTCCCGGCCCGCCCTCAGAAGAAGTAACCTGAACACCGGACACACGGCCGGCCAGCGCCTCCTCAAAAGATTTAACAGGGGCCTTTTGTAAATCTTCACCTTTAATAACCCCCAATGAACTGATGACATCTGATTTTTGCGTAGTCCCATAACCTGTCACAATCACGTTATCCAGATCGGTAGGCGAACTGATCAATCTTACCTTTAGCGCAACGTCATCCTTTATTACAATTTCCTGGGTTTTATAGCCAATAAAGCTCAAAACCAAAACATCTCCAATCTCCGCATTGATGGTAAATTGCCCGCTGTTATTGGTCACAATCGATTTATTCGTTCCCTTCACCCTCACAATTACACCGGGTAATGGCAGCCCATCCTCTCCCGACAATACTATTCCGTTAACCTGCATCCAGACCTGCGGCTGGTCATCGGCCTTTGCAACAATAATGGTATTTTCTTTTATCTGATAAGTAATTGCCTGGTTCGCAAAACACTTGTTCAGCACTTCTTTAAGCGTAGCATTCACCACCTTCAAGGTTACCGGTCTGGCATTCTGCAGCGTTTGAGAATCGTACATAAACTCATAGTTACTTTGCCTTGTGAGCATAGAAAATACTTCCTTTAAGGAGGTATTTTTAACATCTATATTAATATACTGTGCATGCACAGCTGCATTTAACTGGAAAGCGCCTAAGAATATTAAAACTGATAATAATTTCATCGCAAGAAAAAATTTGGGTAGGTTCCCATAGGGCATACCACGCTTATATGCAAAATATTTTTTGTACATTTGGTTAGTTAGGTTTTAACTGGTTCAAAGATTTAAGATCTGACAAATGCCTTTTGGCAACGGACAGGGGTGTTCCAGCACTCCTGTTTTTTGTCTGGTGTGTAGCAGAGGAAAAATTATCTCATCACGGTTACCCTCCTCCCCTCTATTTTAAAATGGATTCCTTTTGTACTTTCCATAATATCCAGTAAATCTGTTATCTTTTTCGATCTGGACACATAGCCCCCAAACCGTTTGTTCTCAAACCTGCCCATGTAAACCACTTCAACATTATACCAGCGCGAAACCTGGTTCATTATGGAATAAATATCTTCATCTTTAAACATAAAATATCCATTCTTCCATGCCATAGCTTCCTTTAAATCGCCTTTATTTATATCTATCTGATGCCCGTCAAATACAGCCTGCTGTCCTGGCGAAAGTATTTTAGCATCAGGGAAGCGCTCAGCACTCACCATGATACGGCCCTCAAGTAAGGTGGTTTTAACAAAACTTTCATCAGGATAAGCTTTGATATTAAAATGGGTGCCAAGCACTTTAACCGTTTGCTTATTACTCACCACAAGAAACGGAGATTCCTGGTTACTTTTAACTTCAAAATATGCCTCTCCAATAAGCTCAACTTTGCGTTCATTTCCCGAAAATACAGTTGGATATTTTAAACTTGATGCGGCGTTTAACCAAACCCTCGTGCCATCTGCTAAAATGATCTGGTATTGCCCACCGTTAGGTGTACTGATGGTATTGCTTTCCCCGTTGTGATTTGTGCCGGAAATGGCTTTATAAAACACTTGTCCGTCAGCCGACTTTTCAATTTCTACACCACCTGTTTCTGCCAGTTGTCCATCCGAAGCAGTCTCCAGGTTAATTTGTTTTCCATTTGCCAGTGTAAGTACCGCTTTGTTACCTCCTGGTTTAATTACCGCAGCTTCCATATCCACTAAAATCCTGTTTGCCGGATTAGCAGAACGGGATTGATAAAAATATAAGCCTGCAGACAGCATCAAAAGTATAGCGGCCGCCACAGCAATCATTTTTCTTACTGAAATAGATTTAATGTTTACCGGTTTACGGATTCTTTGTTTAAAGCTTTCTTCCATCCGGTTTATAATCACTTCCTGCCCGCCAGCTTCCATGATGTACTGGTCCAGTTTCTGCTCACCATAATTAAGCTGATGATACCACGCTTCCAGTTCAGTCAGCTCCGGCCCGGATAACCCCCCATCCACATAATTTTCTAATAGATATTTCAGTCTATCTTTTTCCATAAATACACGATGTTATATTTGGCATTGTAAATAGTAAGACACCTAAAGCCGGTCTTGCCGTTAGTCTGTTTTAATTTTTTTTTGAAAAAAAATTATTAAAAACATTGAACAATTCACAATTAAAGCTATTTTTTCCTATATTAGAGAAAACCAAATATACTTTAAGCCATCAAAGATTATACTACATTAAGCGATGCTGATTTAATCCTTTCCTGGAAAGAAGGCGATGAACAGGCATTCTCTAATCTTTACAAAATGTACGTCATGCCACTGATGAGGCTGGCCGTTTCGAAAACCAACAGCAGGGAAATAGCTGAAGAACTAGTCCAGAACTCATTTGTAAAATTATATGAGCATAAAAGGTCTATTGAAACCAATACCTCCATCCAGGCCTATTTATTTGTAATCCTTAAAAACCAGATCCTTAACCACTACCGGAGTCAGCTGGTACGAAATAAATATGAGCTGCATATAGCAAAGCATGCGAATGCTGAAGATCATTCACTCATCGAACAGATCGAAAGCCGCGAGCTGGCTGCGCTGATCAATATGGAAATTGAAAAGCTGCCCCCAAAATGCCGGGAAGTATTCATCTTAAGCAGAAAAGGATTTTTATCCAATAAAGAGATCGCAGCAAAACTTGATATTTCAGAAAATACGGTAGAACAACACATCAGAAAAGCTATCAGTAAACTCAGAATGTCCCTCGGACAACTCATAGAGCTGGGTGTGGTCATTTATGTTTGCATTATGCTCCGTTAATGGGGAAAGCTCAGTCAACAAACTTTATAGCACACACACTACTTCAAATGCTTGACGCTCATTTCGAGCACCTGAAGCGCTGAGGCCTGGCCTTCGGTGGCAGGTGGCAATTGGACCATTACAGACAAAATACCTGCCTTATGCCATCTTGCCAGGTCAAGCTGGGGCTCATTGAAATAACCCGATTTTGATACATACACTTCCTTCCAGTCCTGCCATCCCGATTTGTAAGTTGCTTTTACCACAACCAGTGGTGCCCCCTGGTCTTTCACATCAAAATGATCTTTACGCATAAAAACGAGGTATAAATTATTGTTCCGGTCAACTATCAGCTTAGGTCTGTTACCCATAAAGGGTAATTGGGTTTGTTGCCATTGACCATCCTTCAGATAATAATGGAAATAGGCCCCGTTTTCCATTACTGCCCAACCGGGGTTTCCATGATTTTTCTTATGGTACATTACGATATGCGGGTTCAGATTGTTGTCGATCACCTGCGATTGCTGGTTCATAATTCCCCAGCCCCGATCCAGATGCCGCACGGTAATTCCGGCACTTAATGTATTGATAGCTTCGGGCTCAGCGGTACCACGAACCGCTATCTGATCATTTTTTTTATTAAACCATGATTTGCCATTATCCTTGCTATAGGCATAACAGATATCGCGGTTACCCAACGTTGCAACGCTTTCCCGCCAGGTCCAGCTGATGTGCAGCATGCCTTTCCGGTCATAACTCAGGTTATTGAGGTACGCATTTCTATTATGACTCTCCCCCTTAAAGGGATCGCCGTAAACACCACTCCGTGAAATAAATACATGCGGGTTAGTCCAGGTACCAGATGAAGCATCATACTGCCCAATCAGACAATCTCCATTACTGCTATACCCGTTTCTGTATGCAAACAAAAGATTGCCATCCGGGGTACTGATAAAAGTTGGATACGAAACTACAGGTATGGGCTTTCCGTTTTCCAGCCAGTCTGCTACAGGGTTAAAAAGTTTACTGGTCCATTTAAAGCGTTCGGGATTATCCAGAATCCCCTTCACTGAAACACGATAGTGCAGTGGCCCTGCATGCTGGTCAAAAGAAAGATGTATGGTCCCGTCTTTTGCACAAAGTCCAATACTGATCACGTTGTGTGTATTGTTATCCTGGTTTTTAGCATAAGAAAAACGGTAATCATTAAAACTGAGAATTTCCCATTCAGAACTCCTCAGCTTCCGTCTTCCCAGGCAAATCCGGCGCTCGGCATTGTAATAGGCAATGTATTGCCATCCCTTATAACTGGTTAGTGCATCCTGCTGAAAGCTTTGCCCGTTAATGTTGTTACCATACGTTCCTTTAAAACAAGTCAGGGCATTTTGATCCACCAGAATGACATCATCATTTTGCGCAAAAACAGGCTTTAAACTGACTATTATAGTTATCAACAATGATAATGTAAACTTCATTCTGTCCCTGCTAATTGGTTCTTATACATTTGTTAATTCGGGTTTAATCTGTTTATATCAGCAAGCCACCTGATCATATAAGAATAAGACACCTCATACAGGTATTCCCGTTAGTTCATGATTAATTTTTAATAAAAAATAATCAGGTCTCTGTTCATTATATGGATAAAATCGTGTAGATATCAGCCATTTATGAACCTGATCAATAAATAGATTTTTCAAAATCAATATTTTTCATGCATATCTGTTTTTTAAAGCAAGTTCGACACAGTTTATACCCCAAGTGGGGAATTAAGGGTTTAAAGAAATTAATTCATTAGAAGCATTGAGAAAATATGGCCGGAAATCCATCCGGCTCATACTATTATTAACTATTATAATAACCTTAATTTTGTTCCATGCCGGAATTCAAAATTTCAGACTGGGGAATTGGATAAGTGTACCTTTTATCCAATGGCAAAATATTGTAGTCTATACCATTCACCTGTCTTGTAAGGATCGTTTTATATTTTGCATCCTGATTTAATCTCCTTAGATCTGTCCATCTCTGACCTCTAAAGGGAAGCTCTTTTCTGCGTTCATTTAAAACCAGTGAAAGCGGATCAGGGGTATTAGAAACTGTATAAGAAAAAAATGTTCCAGTTTTATATCTATTAATTAACAATGTATTCAAGTCGTCCAGTCCTTCCTGTAACTTATTTCTTCTTATCTGCGCTTCAGACCGGATTAAATAAATTTCATCATTTGCTATGCCGCCAAACAACCTGCTGACATTGTTATAATTACCCTTAAAATTTTTCCCACTTGCATTAAAAAAAATAGTTTTTCGCAGATCGTTCGAATCATACAGCTGGTAAAGCGCAGGGTTGACATTGACCGATGAAGACAAAAAGCTCATAAAAGAATAAGATATTTGTGCCGCATAAAAACTTACCTCACCATTACCATTTGGTAGTACTGCTGGAAAAGGCCTGGCGCTAGCGGAGTTCAAGGTATTGAAGTTGATAAGGGTACCATTCAACTGTATCGCTTTATCAGCATACTCAAAAGCCTTATCATAGTCCTGCATCACCAGATATATCCTTGCCAGCAGAGAAAATGAGGCCACTTGGTTTGGCCTACTTTTATAAGCCGATAATTTTGGAAGCAGGCGGCTGGCCTCTAACAAATCACCGGTCATGAAATTATAGGTATCCAACAATTTTCCTCTTGGCGGCGACTGGTTGACATCTGCTACAGTGCGGATAGGTAAACCCTTTTCTGAAGCAGCAGTTGCGGGATCAAAACCATTGGTAAACATTTGGGTAAGATGATAATAGCCGATTGCCCTGAAAAATAGTGCAGCGCCTTTCAACTCATCAAAAGTGGGCTTTTCGGTTTCGCTTTTACCACTGATCATCTCCAGTACTACATTTGCATAAAAGACCTGCCTCCAGGCTAAAGTCCACTCTGGGACATTGGGGTCTGGAAAAACATCTTTCTCCCATATGTAGGCATTTTTTTCAAATGGGGATGCGAGTGAGGGCAGTGAAGCGTCAGGAATCAAAATATCATCTGTAGCTACTTGAACGATACCAGGTGCATTATTCATCACGTCTAAATTATCAAGCAAGGCCTGCAGCTCAGTTTTGGTAGTGGGCACCAGTAGAGACTGCCTTGGTTTGACTTCCAGATAGTCGGATTTGCAGCTATTGAATGTACACAATAAGAGGGCCAGGTAAAATATTTGATTTTTCATATTTCTGTCAGGTTATGAAGGTTATTGATTATGTGTAACTACCTTGGCCTGGGCATCCTTAAAAATCAACATGTTGGTTGTAAATCGCTGGTTCACCAGTTTTAAATTATACTGCGACAACGCCTTATTGATCGAAGTGACGCTCCCAAGATCGCAGTCCAGCTTAAAGTCAACAGGAAATTTTATACCTGAATTATCGACAATGGGATATGGATTCTCCTGCAGATAAACAATATCAAGCCTACTTGTCAGCGCCACAATTCCCATATTGGTTACAGAAATCCCTAAACTATTGACTTCAATAGCACGCTTATCTCCTTTGGACCGCATGGCCGAATTGTCACCCGTACTTACAAGTACCGTACACATAGTCTCCACATGGGCTGTATCTGCCCAAATTTTTGGGAAAAGCTTCTTGAGGTCACCGATCATATGCGAACGGAGCGTCTCTCTTTTTCCTTCGGGCAAAACCAGTTCATAACAGAACATATTTTTCTTCATCCAGCTATCGGCTTCTGCCCTTGGGCCATCATAATGGATCGTTCCGGGATCTTTCATTTGATTAATCACCCGATGCTGCCCTATGATCAGCTTTTCACTGAAGGCAGCAGCATACATTTCCTTTATACCAAGGTTCGCCACCGTGGCTTTTCCCATTGCTGGATTTATCCAGGACCCCATCGATAGCCCTTCGCCCCACTCAGTGAGCATACTATGATAGATAAGCCCCTTGCCACTGCCACCATTTTCAGCTAAAAACAATGGTTTGTTACGGTCGTATTTTACTGCCATGTCTTTTTTCTGACGCATGACAGTAGGCTGTTTATTGATCACAGATTCTATTTCTTTGGCATTTACCTCCTCGTGAGAAGTGATCGCAAGTACTTTTCCAGTTTCATCTATCCATACATAATGTGGCAACAGCCTATGCGGGAATACCTTTGAAACAAGCACATCCGACGTCGCAAACGGGATGTCCATTTTTTTCCCTCTAAAGAGCTTTTTTAAAAAAGGGACTACGATAGTATCGGGCTGGGCAGTTATCGACAAAAATTGCACTTTGCCTTCAAAACGTCTTTGCAAGCTGTCCATCACTGGCATCATGCCGATGCATGGAGAACACCAAGTTGCCCAGAAATCAAGGATCACCAGCTTCCCCCTGAACGAGGAAATATTTACCGTTGAGCGCTGTTTTCGATCTTTATCAAAATAATTATGCAGATTGCTGATTTCAATATGGGGCACGTCCTGCCCGACGATAATTCCCCTAGCAGTGAGATCGAATGCTTCATTCCTTTGTGCATTTACGTGGATATTAGTTAATAAAATAGCTACCGCTATCAAAAAAATATGTAGAGATTGATTTTTCATTTTGTTTTCTAATTTGTTTTTCTAAAAATTGAATTTTACGCCTATCGCAAATGATTTTTCCGGAGCAAGCCCATTTACATAGTCAGGATCGATATCCTTTTTATTTGCGCTCCAAATAAGGCCTAAGTTTGAGAGATAGGTAAATACCTCCATATGATTGACCCCAAACCTTTGCTGCAGTTTATTTGGAAATTGATAGCCCATCCTAAGGTCCTGTAACCTGATATGATCTCCTTTTTCTACCAGAACATCGCTATACAGGTACATATTATCCCGATTGGTATTCGATGATGACGGCAGGGCCGGGATCTGGGTCAAAGATTCATCGCCAGGTTGTTTCCAGCGTGCTGAAAAATCCATGTGCCCACCCTTTCCCGAAAGAGCCTGGGAATAATTAATAGAATTCCTTCTAAAATAATACCCCAGCCTGTAGGTCAGGTTTGCTGAAAAATTAAAACCCTTGAAACTTAGATTGTTGATCAACGAGCCAAAAGCCTTTGGCTTTGCCGATCCGCTGAAGACAATATTATCTAGAGTCGAGGCGGCAAAAATTGAAGTATAGTCTGCGCTGGGCGTTCCCTTTAAAAAGCCTTGTGGATCACCAAGCTGATTTAACCCGGCCCATTTATAGCTGAACATAGAATACAAAGGATAACCTTTGATCGGTATGATCCCAGCATCCCCTTGCAGGGTATAACTGCCGACATTGGCATTTGGACCAGGTACGTATTTGGTAACGATCTCGTCGTTATAACTGGCCCAAAAACTGGTAGTCCATTTAAAATTGCCATTGGTATTTACAGTATTCAAAGATAAATCCACCCCGGAAACCCTCGTATTGGCAACATTGCCGCGAAATGAGGTAATGCCAGAAGATGGAGCATATGGTATTTCTCCGATCAGATCCAGCCCTGACTTGCGGTAAAACTCCAAGGTTCCCGAAATCCGATGATCCTTAGCGATGAAATCGATACCAAGGTTAGCCACTTTTACCCTTTCCCATCGCAAATCTGGATTGGGCGGGTTGATGATCGCCGCATAATTCTGTCGGGTAAGTACAGAAGAGCCGCTGAAATAAGAGGCTGTTGTAAATGCAGAAGTATTCCTATCTATATTCCCATTATAACCAAAACTTGCCTTGATGCTCAGCATCGGGAAAAGCGAAGAACCAGAGGAACCATAGAAGTCTTCCTTGGAAAGATTCCACAGCAGGCCAGCTGACCATAAAGGAACTCCTTTTTGGTTCGAGTTTACCCCAAAAATATTACTTCTGTCCAACCTTGCGCTCCCGGATAACACGTATTTTGACTTAAAGGATACTGAGGCATTGGAGTAAAACGATAAAAACCTGTCAGTTGTTCCAGATACCCCGTCCATCACCGGTATACTGCCCGTTCCGCTTGATCCGGGCAAATAATAGGATACCGGATAAACCCCTACGTAATTTACTGAACCAACTTGTGCAATGTCATCATTATAGCCATAATACCTATTCGAATATCCACTAGTGCTAAGGTCCCGCCACTCATAACCTCCAAGTGCAGCAATTTCAAACCCAGAGATTGTTTTCCTATAATTCAGCTGTCCACGAAAATTAAAGCTTTCGCTATTGTTGACCGACTGGTCCAGTATCGCGCCAATTGGAACCGGATAAACATTGGTTCCCCCAGCCACTATCTGCGTAAACCTATTGATTAGGTTGCGTGTATAATAAGAGCCGGCGCCTTGTACCATCCTTTGCTGCCAGCTATTGCGTCCATATTGGAAAGCAGCCTCAGCCTCCAGGAATGTTGCGATTCTATATTTAGCATTAGTGTTGATCCTATAATCGAGTGCCTGGGCACGGTTTTCAATTGCCTCCATATCCTCTACCGGACGATACTCCCAGTCTAGATAGCCAGATGACAGAGCTGTCTGCGAAAAAGCCATACGGTAATCTTTTACGATAGCTGCTGGATTTCCCATCTGATCAACAAGCCTTGCATATGGATAAACTTTATCCCCTAGGTTCCAGCTAAGGGCATTGAATCCATTGTTTGGCCTTTCATTGATAGATCTGGTCAAAAGCAATCCAACACTGACCTCTAACTTGTTGTCCAGGAACCTCAACCGGTCGTTAAAGTTCATGTTAAGCCTTTTTGCATAGTTGAGCTTATCCGATAGGCGGTTATGATCGTAACCAATAGAAAGATAATAGCTGTTGTTATTACCATCCCCAGAAGCGTTTACTGCATACTGCTGGTTGATCACAGAATTCCCCATATATCGCATATACTGCTCACGGATGTCGTAGCCTTTCAAAGACTGAATCATCCTATCCGCATCTGCAGTGCTGATCTTCCCGTCACGTTCAGAAATCAGAAGCTCAACTACCGGGGTTAATGGAGTTCTTACAACAGAGTTTTCAGCGCCATTGTAAAATCCCCTGGAAAACAAGATTTTTTCCAGGTCAATAAAATCTCCGGAACTCATGTTCTGGTTTTTCAACAGGTTTGGCTGAGGGATATAGCTTAGATTCGTGTTGGCAGCTATGACTAAAGCCTGTCCGGCCTTAGCCCGTTTGCTTGTCAATACGATAACCCCATTACCTGCACGGGCTCCCCAGATCGAAGAAGCTGCAGCATCCTTGAGCACACTGATATTTTCAATGTCATTAGGATTGATATTAGCCAAATCCCCATCATACGGAAAGTTATCTAAAATAATCAGCGGCTGGGTATTACCGAAAATTGTACTTTGTCCCCTAATTGAAATATTCCCTTCCCCTGACAGGTTTGAAGCCGAACGATTACGGTTGAAAATCATGCCTGGAACCACATCCTGCAAACGGGTAAGGATGTTAGTACTAACAGACCTTTCTATTAACTCTCTATCAACATAGACAAATGAACCTGTCATCCGCTCCTTAGGTAGTTTTTGATATCCAGTATTTACAATTTGAATTTCATCTAAGGCACTCACAATTGCAAACATTTTTATCGTTCCTAATTCCGATTTTGCAGAAATTTCCTTCACCTCGTAGCCAACAAATGAAATTACCAAAAATGCTCGGTCATCTATATTCGTTAATGAAAATTCTCCTTTTTCGTTAGTTATTGTTTTGCGTTCACTGCCCTTTACAGAAATAGATGCCCCAACCAACGGACTCCCGTTTTCATCTACCAATCGTCCTTTTACATCTATCGGTAGAACACCAACCTTAACTTTTTCAGGTTTTTTATTAACCACTATGATCATCTTATCCTCCATCAAATAAGTGAATGGCTGATTTTCAAAGCATTTTGTTAACACATTTACCAAATCATCATCATTTACTGAAAGGGATACCGGTTTTGCAATCTTGATCTGATCCTTGTTGATCACGAAATCATAACCGCTTTGTTTCCTTAGTTCTTTAAAGATTTCTGTAAGTGGTGCATTCTTTTTGGACAAAGAGATTTTTTGAGCTTTAGCGGCCAAAGAAACCTGCATAAACGCTATCAATAACATCAACCATGTCAGGTTTATCCTCATAAGCCATTTTCTGATATTGGGATTCCATGTAATCTGCCACAGACTAGCCATGGACTTTCGGATATAGCTGGTTACACCATACCCATTTGTATAGTAAAATTTATACATTTGTTTGTTTAGTTTTTTGTTGAAATTCTGTTTAGTAGCATTATTTATCCGATTAGCTAGACTTTTGATCGGGGGCGGTTCCAACGCCTCCGTTCTTATTCTGGCCAACCTCAAAAAGTTCTAAGGCATAACCAAAACCCTCCTTCCCTCAATTTTGAAATGGATTCCCTGATTGATCTGTAGGGCTTTTAATACCTGTGATAATTTCTTATCACGGGAAATTGTACTGACTACACCAGAAGAATTTATATTACCTTGATACCCGATCTCTACATCATACCACCTGGCAACCTGACGCATCACCGCTTTCAGGTCCTCTCCGACAAAAACGAAGTCGCCATTTTTCCAGCTCATGGCTTGATCGATATCGGCATCACCAACTTTTATATCTTCGCCCTTTACTATTGCCTGTTGACCTGGGCTTAATACTTTTGAATATTTACCTTTTAAATTAAAGACATTTACCGAACCTTCGAGCAGGGTCGTCTTAACCTCAGGTTCATCGGCATAACTGTTGATATTGAAATGCGTTCCAAGCACCTCAACCTTTTGGTTCGAGCTTTCAACGATAAATGGATGCTTTTTATCCTTGGCAACTTCAAAATATCCTTCCCCAGTTAAGGAAACCTGACGCTTCCCTGAACCTGTAAAGCTTGTTGGATATTTTAATGAAGATTCAGCATTTAAAAACACGAGGGTTCCGTCAGGCAAACGCACCTGTGTCTGTTGCCCCCGTGTAGTAGACAGTAGGTTGTATTCTGAATTATTAGCACCATTATCCGTAATTTCGTATACAATCTGGCCATCTGCAGTCTTAGAAATTTTTACGCCCGATTGTGTGGCGATATTTCCTGCCAATGCATCATTGATCAAAATCTTCTGCCCATTGGCCAAAGTTAATGTTGCACCATTTTTTCCAGGCGCCACATCATTGGCAAGCACTTCAGCACTACCAGCCTTCTCATTCCTGCCGTTATAAAAATAAACAGCAGAACCCAATACCAATACAATCGAAGCAGCCGCAGCAATGCGAGGCCATAACCTTCTTGTCCTTGGCTGAACAAGTGGTAACTTACTGCTTAAATGCTGCACACTATCCAACAGTTCTTCCTCTGTCAATTCCAGCTTGCTCTTTCGGGCCTGCTCCAAATACCACAGATCCAACTGCTGCTTTTCGGCAGGGGATAGCAAACCACTGTTATAGCGCTCTAAGAGTTCTTTGGCTTTCTGTTCGTTCATGTTAAACTAATATTAGGGAGATGTTAAAGTAAAGACTGCCAAGTCACCCTCCAGTCATAGACAGAACAGCAATAAAATTCATAAAATTCGTAAGGTATTGTAAATCAGTAGAATAATTTACACTAAAAAAATTGCAAGGAAAACCTGCAACTTGGAACGAAGGATCTTTGTGGCATTATAGACCTGCTGCTTCGCCGTTTTATCGGAAATACCCAAACGCTCACTAATCTCCCCATAGGAAAGCTCCTCTTTACGGTACATCAAAAAAACCTCTCTCATTTTTTCAGGCAGTGCGGCAATCTCCTCATCAATCAGTTTCTGCAATTCCCTGGCCATAAAACTATCATCGGATAGCGTAAACGCCTTGCCCATGTGCTCCATAATGGAATCGGCATATCTCGACACCACCTTCTCGTGGGACATTCTGGTGAATACCCTGTTACGGATGGCAGTATACAGGTATGAGGAAAGCGAAGTGATCAGCTCTAGTGATTTGTGCCGCTGCCAAAGTGCCATAAAGACATCCTGAACCACATCATTGGCCTCATCTCGGTCACCCAATAAACGATAGGCGTGCGAAACCATCAATGGCGCATAACGTCTGAAAATTTCGGTATAGGCAGACTGGTCACCTTCCTTCAGCAAGGCAAACAGTTCCTGGTCAGAAACGCCACGTAAATCCATCATTATTGCAAACCCCGATACTAAGGTAAATAAAATTCACAAAGTTAACCAAAGCCTGCAAAGATGATTTAAAATGAAACAATCATTAATGATATCTGTTCATCATATGGATAAAAATCACATAGTCATGAGCATTAAAATAGCTGCATTTTCAGGAAGTTTGAGAAAAGACTCTTATACCACCAAGCTGATAAAAGCCTTTAAACATTTGTCTCCAGACGGGGTAACGGTAGAAATTATAGATATCAGCCAGCTGCCTCTATTAAACCAGGACCTGGAAGCCGATTTACCCACCGCTGTTAGAGATCTTCACCAAAGTATTGAAAATGCAGATGCCATCATACTCGCAACACCAGAATACAACAGATCTTACTCGCCTGTTCTAAAAAATGCTTTAGACTGGGGCTCAAGACCACAGGGACAAAATAAATGGGACAAAAAGCCGGCTGTTGTTTTAGGATGCACTCCCTATAACCTCGGCGCTTTCGGAGCAGTGCAGCACTTACGCCAGGTATTGGTATATCTCAATATGCAACCTGTACAGCAACCGGAATTTTACCTGGCAGGAGCTGCCGATAAATTTGACGGGCAGGGAAACCTGATCGATGAACAAACAAAAAAATTGATAACTGACCTTTGGAATAAATTTATGGACCTGATCAATAAATAGACAGCTCCATATGGTGCTTTACGGACGCTTCGTATAAATTAATACCTATCGAAAAATTGATGGCTATTTCAATGCTAATAATTGCCAGTATAATGGGACTCATTGGCGGTGGAATTGCACTATTGACGAAGAAAAAGCCTGTGAATATCTAGTATAAGATAATCAAGTCTGCTTCAAATTAATGATACCTGTTCATCATATGGATAAAATCACATAATCACCAAGCTAATAAAAGCCTTTAAACATCTGTCGCCACACGGGGTAACAGTATTCTTAATTATTCAAACATGTTGCGCTTTGATCTGTTGATATAAGATAAAATCTACGACAATGGAAAACTCAAATGATAAGAATAAAGAGCTGAAACAAGATCATACACATCCTGCACCGAATGCCGATCCAGGGGCTGAAATTGAGACAGTGATTCCAAATGAGGAAAAAACAGAGGCTTCGACTGAAAACTCCGATGAGAGGGCTAAACCGCTTGCAGCTGAACCTAATCAAAAGCCTTCAGATACTGGTGACAATGCTGACGATAGCGATCAGGGGGGTAAGCCTGAAGTAACGGAAGAGAAAAAGGACCAACCGGAAATAACAGAAGAGGAAAAACATGAACCAGAAATATCGGAGAATGAGGGAGGTGAAAGCACAACGGATGAACATGGGGTTGAAACCATCAGTCCATAAGTTAAAGGAATTTCTTCCCTCCTTTGTTTACTATACTCAATTGATGATTTCATCTTTCTTACCAGCAAACCTGTCCCGAATCCGCTGTATCTGTTCCGGCGATGATCTTTGCCACTCTGCCAATTCCCCAACAATCTTCAACGGTTCCCTGCTCCGGTACGAACGCGTTGGATTGCCCGGAAATTTCATATTGGTCACATTGGGATCGTCTTCGAAACTGCCGGTAGGCTCCACGATGTAAACCCTTTCCGGGCCCTCCCCTGGCGCCAGCGCAGCAGCCAGCCCCGCCCCGCCAGCCAGCGCGCTAAAATAAATGTGGTTCATCACCAGCTCCGACTGATAATTAGACACACGGCCGGCAGTCAGTAAATCACCGGTATTCAATTGCGCCCGTGTCCCATGATAAAACGGCCCGCTATCGGTAGGCTGGCTTACGCAAGCCTGGGCCAGCTCCCGATGCGCCGCAGCTTTCTCAAAATCACCAGCCTCCTCATAGTTCCCGGACAAATTTCTGTGCAGCGAAGGAAAAGCGCTTTTAACAGCATCGTTATCTACCCTGGATGCCAGTTCCAAAGCCCTTTCATACCACAAAATTTTCCCGGAAACAGCAGGCTGTGTCCGGGCCAAAAACCAGGCAGCAAGGAACTTTTCAAAATCACCAGCCGCAGTATCCCAGGCTTGAAGGAAAACAAGCCCAGCTTCTTCAAATTTACCCTCTTCCTCTAATTTCATACCCTGCATGCAGCGCTTAACAATCGCGTTGTCCGGATGGAATTCAGTACTCATAGTCTTCTTTTTTCGCTAAAATAAGTACTTAAAAACCATAAAAAACAGCATTTCAAAGTATATTTTTCCCGACGTACGATCTCAGTAATTTCTACGTTATTTATACAACGAACCTACAAATTCTCATTCTTTATCCATCTTAATTCACATCATCATGAAGGGTATTAAAATCAGTTACTGACACTCTATTCTTGGTAAATTGCATAAGCAATGGTATAAAGCTACGATCATGAAAGAGGAAACCGAAAAACCAGAATTTTGGGAATCAGCCTTTGGCGAAAAAAAGGAAATGTGGGGCTTTGAACCCGCAAAGTCTGCTGTATTAACAAAAGATTTTTTTGTCCAAAACTCAGTGAAAAGTATCCTGATACCTGGAATCGGTTACGGGAGGAATGCACAAATTTTCAAAGAGAACGGAATGGCTGTAACCGGGATTGAGATTTCAAAAACTGCCATTGAAATGGCCGAAAAACATTACGGAAACGATATGGTTATCTATCATGGTTCTGTAAACGACATGCCATTTGATACCTGTCAGTATGATGGGATATTTTGCTATGCTTTAATTCATTTGCTGGATAGCAGTGAAAGGGAAAAACTCATTCTGGACTGTTATAATCAATTGTCAGTACATGGCTATATGGTCTTTACGGTTATTTCAAAAGCAGCGCATACTTATAGGCAAGGCAAATTTGTTAGTAAGGATCGCTACGAAATATTTGATGGCGTTAAAATGTTCTTTTATGACAGGGATTCCATAAAATCAGAATTTGACAAAGCCGGATTATTTGAGATTACAGAAATCAATGAGCATCAGCCATTCTTTTTAATTAAATGCCAAAAAGGGAAATCTTAACCATCTACCTTTCAACAGCCTGCCTGGAGAAAGTCGCCACCGAACTCAGCAACCACCCTTGTGGCGGACACGTTTAAAAATTACTTTACGATCTCGTTCTACATAGTCGCACGATACTATTGGATAGGAATACTTAGGCGCATACGCTATGGCTTCTTATAATTTTAGCGATTATCTTTATATTCGTGTAATGTCAAAAAAAATCTATCTGATCAGTGGCTTGGGGGCCGATAGACGTGCTTTCAGGAAGCTGATTTTCCCTCAGGATTTTGAGTTGGTTTATCTGGATTGGATTTCTCCCCAAAAGAACGAGTCGTTAGATGATTATGCAACCAGACTGGCGCTTAACATAGATACCTCTACCCCGTTTTACTTGATCGGATTATCCTTTGGCGGAATGCTGGCTACTGAAATCGCTAAGAAACTGAAGCCTTTACATACTTTTCTGATCTCCAGTTCACCCGTTTACAGCCAATTGCCCTGGTATTACCGCCTGGCGGGTAGTTTAAGGTTACAAAAGCTTATACCAATCCGCTTATTAAAAAAAGGCAATGGGATTGGGCTGAAGTTTTTAGGTGCCAGAACCGATGAAGAACGCATATTACTGAAACAACTTGTAGTTGACAGCGATACTGCCTTTATGAAATGGGCATTGACCTGTATTTTAACCTGGAGAAATAAAGATCTCCCCCTTAATCTTACCCATATACATGGTACCGCCGATCTCATTTTACCAATCAGGTATTATAAACCAGATAAAATCATAAATAACGGCGGGCATTTTATGGTGTACGCCAATGCAGCAGAAATTAGTAACTATATTGTCCAAAAGATAAGTAATGAACACATTAGATCTCATATCAAGAAGATTCAATACCTTAACCAAGATAAATACCACAACAATTGACACCCTAGTTGAATAAGCATGAGAATTATAGTAAAAACTATTATCCTTTTATTTTTTGCACTTCCGGTTTGCGGGCAGAACCCGAAAAGTGTATTGCCAAAAGAAACGAATGTTATAGTTGATGCAGAATTTCAGCGACCCGGTAGTACGTATGGTACGCGTTGTTGGTGGTGGTGGTTAAACGGCAATGTAACGCAGCAGTCTATTACCCGCGACCTGGAGGAGATGAAGGCAAAGGGCTTTAGCGGTGCCTGTATTTTTGATGCTGGCGGAGCCAACCAGGTTGGGAACAGACAGGTGCCCGAAGGGCCTATGTTTGGCAGCCCGGATTGGCGGGCACTTTATCTGTATGCCATTCGCGAAGCCAAGCGCCTGGGCCTGGTGATGTCTATGAACATCCAGAGTGGCTGGAATCTTGGCGGCCCTGATGTTAGCCCGGAAGAGGCAGCTAAACAGGTTACATTTTCGGAACTGGGCATTAAAGGGGGAACAAAGATTAACCAAAAATTAGTGCTGCCAGCAATAAGGGACGATTACTATAAAGAAATTGCGGTGCTCGCCTTTCCAGATAAAAACAAAGCACATGCACCTATACATGATTTGGAGAACAAAACTGCTTCCAAAGAAGCCGGAGGCTCTGTTCCCGATACCCGGCCATTTTTAACAGACATTGCCGGGGTGCCTGGTGAGGAAGATGCCCTGAGCAAACAAGTACTCAATATCAGTAAGTATTTTAAGGATGGGGTATTGAATTGGGACGCGCCTGCTGGCAACTGGAAGGTGATCCGCATAGGGTATACCACTACAGATGCCCGGACTTCAACTACCAGCGGGAAATGGGATGGCAGGGTACTTGATTTTTTGAGTGAAAAGTCATTTAACCGGTACTGGGACACGCATGTGGAGCCGCTGCTGCGCCTGATTGGCCCTATGGCAGGTACAACCTTGCGTTATCTGCAAACGGACAGTTTTGAAGGTGGGGGGATGAACTGGACGGATGGCTTTGCCGATGAATTCAAGAAAAGGAGAGGCTATGACCTGACCCTCTTTTTACCGGTACTGACTGGTAAAATAATTGAAAGCCGTTCTGTAAGTGTGCGTTTTCTGAACGATTTCCGTAAAACAATAGGAGACCTGGTTTCAGAAAAACATTACGGTACTTTCGCAAAAAGATCCAGAGCCCATGGAATAGGTATTTTACCAGAGTCTGCAGGACCACACGCAGGTCCTTTTGACGGGCTTAAGAACTACAGCCACAGTGAGGTGATGATGAGTGAATTCTGGTCGCCCAGCCCTCACCGTCCGCGGCCGATAGACCGTTTTTTTGTTAAACAAGCTGCCAGTGCAGCTAAGATTTTCAATAAGCAGCTGGTTGGTGCCGAATCCTTTACCACGATCGGGAAGCATTGGAACGATGTGATCTGGGCAGACATGAAGCCGAGTGTAGACCATGAGTTTTGTGCCGGCCTGAACCTGGTATATTTTCATACCTTCACTTCTTCTCCTAAAGAAATGGGAATGCCCGGCCAGGAGTATTTTGCCGGTACGCACTTTAACCCTAATGTGACCTGGTGGAATTATTCGACAGCATTTCTGAGTTACCTGACCCGCTGCCATTACCTGCTGCAAAAGGGAACAGCACTTTCGGATGTACTGTATTATTATGGAGACCATGTGCCCAATCTGGGCAGGCTGAAAGAAGATGACCCTGCGGGGGCATTGCCGGGATATGATTACGACCTGATCAATGAAGACCGCCTGCTCGATCTGACGGTTAGGGACGGCAAAATCGAGTTGCCCCATGGTGTAAATTACCGGGTGCTTGTTTTACCAGACCATAAGATCTTGTCATTGGCAGTGATCAGAAAAGTAAAAGCACTGGTAAATGCCGGGGCAACGGTGATTGGTTTAAAGCCCCAATCTACCAGTAGCCTGGTGGGTTATCCGGCTGCTGAAACGGAACTCAATCTGCTGGCAGATGAACTATGGGGAAAGGGCAATACCTCAGCTGGCGAAAAAGTACTGGGAAAAGGGAAAGTAATCTGGGGTAAAACTGCGGCCAATGTATTGCTGGAAAGTGGCCTTCCTTATGATGTTAAGATTGTGGCTGAAAACAAAACAGATAAGTTTGATTATATCCACCGTTATTTGCCTGATGGAACAGACATTTATTTTATTTCCAATCAAAACAATAAGCAGGTAGCCGTTTCCTGTACTTTCCGGATTGCTGACAGAATGCCCGAATTATGGGATCCCTTAAAGGGCGAAATCAGGGATGCAAAGGCTTATCAACAAAAGGACGGCCTGATTACGGTACCCTTGGTTTTTGACCCGAATGGTTCAGTGTTTGTGGTTTTCAGAAAGCCTCTTGGCAGTAAAGAAGGAAAGAAAACGGACAATTATCCCGGATACAAGGAGCTGGAGCAGCTTTCTGGTGCCTGGGATGTGCGTTTTGATCCCAGATGGGGTGGTCCTGCTTTAGTAAAGTTTGATACTTTGCAAAGCTGGACAGAACGGCCGGAGGATGGGATCCGTTTTTATTCGGGGACAGCAGTATATGCCAAAAATTTTAAGGCAACGAAAACAAAATCAAAAAGGCTTTTTCTGGACCTTGGAGAAGTTAAGGATGTAGGTATTGCTAAAGTAAAATTAAATGGGAAAGATCTGGGTATTTTGTGGAGCCCGCCGTTCCGGGTGGAGATTACAGCTGCGTTGAAAACCGGTGATAATAAACTTGAGGTTGAAGTTGTGAATAGCTGGCGGAACCGCCTGATCGGGGATGACAGTTTACCAGCCGATCAAAGGTTGACGAAAACGAATATTAAAGTTACTCCTGCATGGAAAATTTTACCTTCAGGATTGTTGGGGCCGGTTGTTTTGATGGAATCTAGTGAGAAATAGCATGGCGAAAAAAAGGGAAATCTTAACCATCTACCTTTCAACAGTCTGCCTGGAGAAAGTCGCCACCAAACTCAGCAACCGCCTTTGTGGGGGACACGTTTAAAAATTACTTTACGATCTCGTTCTACATAGTCGCAGGACACTATTGGATAGGAATACTTAGGCGCATACGATACGACATGGCTTCTTATAATTATTTTGTCGTTAACTTTCAGGCTATGCAATTGCTCAAGTTGAGACTTTTCCGGCTCAAATTTTACAATATAATCATCACCATTAATCCTGGCCATAACACCGAAACCTAATCTTGATCCCACCGGGAGAGTAAGAGAAGTTACAACAGCCTCCATATTGGTAAAAGCACTTATATGGTTCCTTATTTTAGCAGCACCGTTAAGCACTTTTTTACCCCGGGCAGACGCTTTCCATTTTTTGAACTTTATACCATCAGGGGTAACCTCCCATTTTTTCATTTCGGTTTTCCTTTCAGCAGTACTTTCATTCTTGATTTCACGATTAGCCAATACTAGTCCGCTCAGCACAACCAGTGGTAACATCAGCGCATAAATTACTTTTTTCATAATTTTTTTGAGTTTATTAAATTACATATAGATTCTCTTGATAAGTTCGGATCGGAATATGCTATCAATTTGATTCAGCAAAATTACTTTGATATTTTTCAGCTTGAGTAATTTGTATTGTAAATAAAAATGTAAACTTTGTAAATAAAAACTTGATCTTATGGATCTTAACCGAAATCGCCTCTCCGGAAAACGCAAATACCTGTATGGATTATTACTCCTCTCGTTTATCTCTGTAATCTGCGTGGCTTTCAGTATGGTGGACAATGAAGATTTTGATATCTCCAGAAGGGAAGTTTTGCTGCGCAGGATCGGACATGAACTGCTCTTACAGTCAGGTGATAGTAAATCAAGGGTACTTCCGATAAAAAAGATTGCTGACAACGAATACCTGATCAGCTTTGAGAATGAGCTTACTTTTCTACCGGACTCCCTGGTGAATACCACCCGGCGTTTGCTGGTCAAAGACCCGCTGGCACATGATTATGTGGTCAACGTACTGAACTGCGGCAACGCTAGTGTAGCCTACGGATATGCTATATCCAAAAATAAAAATGATGATATTGTAGCCTGTAGAGGAAGAGTGCAACCGAGAGCATGTTACAGGATTAGCATTAAATTCAAACCGACAGGTATAAATGCAACAACAAAAGGTTGTATTCTCGGTGGCCTCCCCTTGTTAGCATTTGTTGGATTTATATTTTTGAGTTCTGTTAAGCCGCAAAGAGCCTTACCTAATGGTCAGTATACTGACATGTTAACTTTAGGCACAGTGGGGTTCGACGCGAAGAATCGTAAGCTCATAATAAACGGAAAAACAACAGACTTAACTGGAACCGAAACCCGTGTACTACGCATTTTTGCATTATCTCCTAACGTGACTATAGAGAGAAGCCGGTTACAAAAAGAGATATGGGAAGATGAAGGTGTTATAGTAGGGCGCAGTCTGGATATGTTCATATCAAAACTGAGAAAAAAACTGGAACATGATCCGAATATCAACATTGTTGTTATACGCGGCAAAGGATATAAGCTTGAAATAAGCGCTTAAGAAGAACCTCCTAGCCCCCTAGCTCTCCCCTACATACACACTATCCGAAACCATTACCCTGTCATCCGTTACAAACGTAAGGTAAGCATGCAGTACCCGACTGTTAAAATCTGAGGGTAGCTCAACAAACTGTTCCTTTGCTAAGCGCTTTACCCCGCTTAGGTCATAAAAACTCTTGTTCAATTCGCGGCAATGCACCAAAAGCATGGCTACCGATTGATTGTAAAAACGCTCGCTAATGGCGTCACAGTGCCAGGAAAACCTCAACCGATTGCCATCCCATTCAACAGCCGCATTTTCTGCCGACTGTAAAGTGCCCATACTCAGCATTACCTTACTGTAATTTATAACCAAATCAGGATATGCTCCGTCCAGCGCATTTTTTAACTGATAGGATTTGACCGCGTTATTGGCCGAAAAAGCCTGTCCTTGTGCTATACCCGCAAAACCAATTCCTACAAAGGTAGTCATGGTATTAATAAATTTATTTACTACAAGCATTATACAAATCCTTGTTCTTTCGAAGATTTTATTAATCGAATTGCATTTTTTGCTTGCTTAAGAGTTAAAGCAGCTTTTCTATTGGCAAGAACACCAAGATTAAAAAGTAGCTTACGATCAAAAGGGGTAAATTTATTATTCTCTTTAGCCCATTTTGATATACTAAACCAAACTTCCGCATCAACTGAAGATGCTTCCTCAATCACTTTAACATCAAATTCAGAGGTATACTGTTCAGAAATATGCTCATTTAAACGTTGTGTGTTTATTTCTGTTAACTCTGCTGTCAGCTCCTCAATATCAGCCGCTTTGTCTTTGAGTGCGACCCAACATTCGGGCTTTTTACACCACTCTCCTATATTTGTACCTGCCTTTGCCGGCGAATTTATATGATCCCATACAATAGGAATCATACTTTTTAATGTAACGGCTAGACCTTCAGATATTCGTTGGTTTTCCCAGATATAATCAAGTGACAACCTTTTATTGGTTTTGTAAGATATCCATGCGATCAGATATGCAACCATATTGGCCTTATATCCGCCTAACTTTTCTTTAGCAACAATAGAATCAATTTCTTTGAAAAGAATCGCCTTTGCTATTAATTGATGATAATAACGTTTATCAACAACTGGTTTATCATTTTTTATTTCCTCAATAAATATTTTGAAATTGTTTTCGGCCCCCTTTGATACATCGTAAGGTTTCTGTTGCCAGCTCATTTCATATTTACCTATATCAGGCGTAGTGAATTTTCTGTTTTTAAGATATTCTTTATCAAATTTTTTAGACTCAGAAGAGGTGAGTTTTGCCTTATCTTCCAGATATTGACCTCTTGTGCGTTCGAAATACCATTTCGATGTTGCTCTGCCACCAGTCAATGTTGGTACCCACTCCGACCGTGAAAATTGCTGAATAGTTACAAAAAACTCAGAATTCACTTCAAAATCCGAATCTTTAATCCCTGTCTGACTATTTGCATATTGCGAAATATATCCGACGATTGTATCCATTTCTTCGACATTCTTAATCTTGGAAATTTTTAACTGTACGAATACCTTCGACAGGTCAATCCCTTTTTCCATAGAAGTAGCAAAAATAGATGCAGTTGTTTGTCCACCGTTTACTATCTGCCAGTTTTCAATTTTTGTAATGTATGGAATATTATCATCATGTTGAATGTAAACCTTTTCTGCTGTAGTTGAGATCCCGTTATTATAAGAAAGAAACATGTCTGATGAACCTATAATGGTTTTACGAATTCCCCTGTTAACTTTTGTCTTAAACTGCAAAAAATTCCTGACATTCTTTTCCAGAATGCCTTGACGATATTTTCCATATATCTTCGCCAGAATACTTGCAGGTAAAATAGCGAGATAACAGTCTACGTTTTCACTAACATTATCCATAAACAGACATTTAAGTTTATAATTATAGTCTGATATGAAATCAATCTCAATTGGCTGTTTATCACTCCGTATAAGGTATTGCTGGTACAGTCTTTCAATGTCCCATAATTGAAAATCAAAATATATATTTTTCTCTTCTCCAGCTTCAGGAATTACATCAATGGATGCCTGTCCATTTGTAAACACAAATATACGTACGTTTTTAACGGTAGTTCTGGTTTGTTCAATTATCTGAACAAGATCAAAAACAATCGTTTCTGACTCATCCACCTTTGTTAAGAGTTTACCTTCTCTTGCGGCCCAAAAAAAGTTCCTGGCTTTGTTAAATGCATCTTCAATATCTTTATCAGAGACCTTCTGAAGTTTCGCTTCTGATTTAAAAATTGTTACAAACAAATCAATAACTTCATTTTCCTCATCATAATTCCAGGCATTAATCTTAATCCCCCTAACTTTATAATGACATAACTCTCCGGCAACTACATCGCCCGAATCAATGGTGTACTCCAATATATCCTGGGTAATCGCGTCTTCCTGAGAGATTTTCTCATCCTCAACGGTTAATAAAGCATTTTCTAAAAAATCAACGGAAAAATCTGAAAGAGTCATTTTATATGAGATTAATTATATCGGTTTTTGTTTCGAACTCAGCACATGCTGATGCCATGATGGTATACTTGATATCACCTATTCCAGCAGGAATATTAGTATTTATTAAACGGGGAAAGTCGTTTCTGACTTCAAAAAATTTCGCCTGGGTTATTGAAAAGCCTGTTGTATATTTTCCGGCGTATAAAATATTGTAACCATATTTGGCAAGTTTGATTTCAAACTGTAATAAAGCAGAACTATCTTGTCTAATCATATTGAAAATTTCATCAATAAGCGTAGAAAGATTGTCAGAAACCCTGTTATCATGCACATTTAAGATAAATAACACCAGATACAGAAACTCCAAGCCCGTATTATCCAATTGTTTTTCAGATGAAACCATAAATTTCCAGGGCATTTTTCCTGATGTGGTTTTTATTTCAACTGCCTTTTTATCAAGCTGAAAATCATGGTTTGTTCTGTTCCCTCCTGTCCAGAAAACCAATGCTTGTTCTGGGGTATAAATTTTTAAAAGATAGTTTTTCAGAAAAGTCAATTCACCAAAAAGGCCCTTCTGCTCAGAAAGAGTAAGAATTTTGTCTTCTGAACGGTCGAAAAAAAACTTCCATTCCGTAAGAACGTTGACCAATATTGGTTTGAGACTCTGTTTTTCCTCAATCCTGATGATATGATCACACAAATCAGAAATTACTAATTCAAAAATACTGTCAGTTTCTGGAATCGCCTGTGTCAATTTAAGAAATTCTGTATTCTTAAATCTCCCTATTGATGATATAACACATGAAATATCAAAACCCCTGAATCGCGGAAGATCATTTATGGTAAGAAACACATCTCTATCCAGTTTGACGTATAGTAATCGTATTTTTTTCTTAAAATCTGTAGCCAAAAAAGCAGAGAAAGCACCTTTTGAAGGAATCATCCTGGCAATCTGAACCCTATTAGGGTTACTGGCCGACTCTTCATTGATAGATTTCCATATTTCCTGGTAGTTAATCATCTTCACTCAATTCAAGTTCCGCATAAACTGAATTAATTACATAATTCATTGGCACAGCCGTTTCTGACACAGGCCAGCTTATAGCAAATCCAACCGGTTGTTTTTCAAAGGGAATATTTTCAGACTTTGTTTTATCTGTAATATTTAAAACATATATCATTAACAAAGGCCTTTGTTTTCTGGGACTAATACTTCTGATTTCTATGTTGGACAGATTGTTGTTTTCAACAGCTTTCCTCTCAACAGGATTAAAATCTTCTATCTCGTCCTTCCGGTCAATCATTCTCTTTATAAAAAGACTGTTTGTCCGCTCTTCTTTCACTGAGCGGGAGTGTGGGTAAATGCTGAAACCGGCAAATGATACGGGTTCCAGGTCAGTACTTTCATTCAGTGAAATCAATGCGACATTCCATTCCATAAATTCCGGCAATGGTTTTGTTCTTTGTATGTCAATATACTTATTTATTCGTGCGGAGTTTACGGTGGGTAAGCCTTTGTAGGTCTGATACCCCTTTAAAAACTCTTGTATCTGGGCGACCGGAATGTTGAACCATACCTTTTTAGGTCGGAAATCTGCATCAGCTTCGCCCAGGGATAAAATAAAGTTCTCGGCCACTTCAAAATTGGATTTGAGTATGGTATCAGAAGCAGGGAGTGTCGATGTTTCTGTAAGGGTGCCCTGGTAGTTTAGCCGCATATTATCTGCGGCCCGCATTTTCATTACGCTTGTTACCATCATATCCGGATGATCCTCAACCCGCAAGCCAAAATCCATTGGCGTGAGTTGCAGGCGGGACATTTCGATAAATTCCTCCCGCAATGATTCAAATGCGGTTGATATATGACGGTACCATCTGAATAGCTCGGGGGTAGTATATATCCTGCACAAATCTTCAAAGCCATTCCTGTAACCAAACCACCTTCCCATCTGCATCAACGTGTCGTACAATGAAGTACTTCTTGTGAAATAACTCACCGTTAGTCCTTCAAGCGTAAGCCCTCTGGACAACTTATCTCCCCCTATTGCAATGCTCCACAAGCCGGTAATAGCTTTGGTTTTATAATCAAATATATCACCTACAGTACCATTTATAATGCGGCATTCCCCGTTCCAGTTTTTTCACGGTCTTTTTAATGAACGGGACTATGTCTATCCATTCAGGCGTGTTCTTATCCATTTCTCCGGAAGTGGGGATAAAGTCGGTGATATATAATTGCTGCATTTCTGATAAAACCTCAACGTCATCAGCCAGAATAGCTGTCCGGATCAAACTCATTTCGTCGTTGATCAGTTCTGCCAGTGCAGATTGTACAAAATTATACCTGGTACAATGGACCAGCATTGTATTGTGTTTTTTATCATGTCCTCTTGACCAGCGTACAGCAGATGAAATCAGAAAGGATTTCAATGCCAGCTTTAATGTTTGTGGTAGCTCCGTCAATACATAGTCTGCTTTATGGCCAATTGGTAAAACAGTATGCAATCCTCCCGCATCAACAACACTTCTATAGATTGGCAATCCGGAATCAGCATCGTTATTTAAGCCAAAAACTTCCTTTGGACCAAAATAGTTGGATGGGGCACCCAGGGTTTTAATAAAAGCTGAAGGAAAAAGATCTTTTCCGAGTACCCTGTGATCCATATCATGTCTGATGAATATATTGGCAAACGGTGTGGCAGTAAAACCTATATAAACTTTTTGACGGAAAAGGTTCAGAATTTCTCTTATACAGTAATTGATGGCAGTGGGGTCAACTTCGTCCCCATCGGGACTGACGGTTCTCTTGGTATTGATTGAGGCCTGATCAGACTCATCATCAATGATCAGTAAGGGTAGATTATTGAACTGATTAACCGTATCGTTTTTATACGTAAGATCATCGTCAAAAATATTAATCCAGTGCTCCAGGTATTTCCTGAGATTGGTAAGTATGGATTTGTTCTTTTTCACTACAAACAAAATCGGCCGTTCACTGCTTGGCGGCGTTCCTCTTGATTTCCTGATATTAAAATCACCTGATTTATTGGGTTTCAGGTTGGATTCCGTGAAATAATCAATCGGAATATAAGCTTCTCCCGGAAGCGTGGACACCCCTATTCTTTTCTGTTTCTCTTCAG
The DNA here is from genome assembly GCF_000023825.1 of Pedobacter heparinus DSM 2366. NCBI lineage: Bacteria > Pseudomonadati > Bacteroidota > Sphingobacteriia > Sphingobacteriales > Sphingobacteriaceae > Pedobacter > Pedobacter heparinus. The sequence goes on along the minus strand of NC_013061.1, from coordinate 1,089,079 downwards.
GATTGGTGTCAATACCTAACACTTCTTCGTCAATTCTTTCCTGGGTTTGCTGTCGTAAACTTTCCTGCGTACCGGCAAGTATTATAATGATTCTGTAACCAGAATCTATCGCTTTATTGACAATGCCCATAAAGTTTGCTGTTTTACCGGATTGCACGTATCCGACAACAAGCCCCCGGCGGTCAAACGCCCGGTTAGGAATAGTGGGATCCTCAATGTTCTCCAAAATTTCGTCAGATATAGTATCGATTTTATCGACCGAAGATTCAGCCCATCCCTTGATGTGTGTGAGATATTTACGGTATCTGTTCCAGAAACGAAATCTGATTTCATCATCAGCCTTTTTGGATCGGTACCAGTCTATATGTCCTTCATTATCTGTTAATGAAAAATGTGTTCCATCATCTACTATCAGGTTTACCTCTTCTTCAAGCTCTTCACGGATATAGTCTTTTAACTCATTTAATGACGCAAATGCCTTTCCCTGAAGAATTACATCTTCAAAGGAGAAAGGAGAGCATACCGCATCAATTGCCTGCGACATAGCACTATCATAGTTCATTGCTTTTTTAAACGTCTCAAACAGACTTCTTATATTTGCTTTCAGTTGGTTAAAATGTATCATATATATTATTTTAATTTCTGAAATACATCCATTGCATTCAGTTGGGCTATTGCATTCTTTTCAGAAGATCCCGATTCAACTAATACCTTGAGAGCAGATTTATATATTTCTTCAAGGACATCCACTTTATTCTGCAAAGGAGTACCTATTGTCAATCTCGGATCAGCAAAGTCATTTATTATCAGATTAACCGGGATCGCTTCAGCAAGAAGTTTCACATAATCTTTAAAGATTAGTGATTGAGTACCAAGGTGGTTGAATAACAGCTCGTACAAAGGATGTTGTTCATTGATAGAATATGTCTTTACTCCTTGCTTTTGCTTTGCAATCCACAAAAAGGTTGTATCTTTTTTTTCACCCCTCCTCCTTATATATGCTCCTCTGTGTGTATAGACCTTAACAGCTTTCTCAATTGCAGAAAGACATATTTCTTTAATTCTTTTCCGGATTAAATCCGGAATTTTAGCAGATGCTTTTTTGACGTCGATTTGCCACTCCTTATCTAAAGTGTTTGGTAAATCAATGGAAATTCTGCACAGACGTTGGTTTTCTTTTAATCTGAAATCTAAATCCAACCAACCACCATCAGAAATTAGCCGTTGATTTCTATATAAATAAATCCCCTGATGTGCAGTCCATCCTTTTATCATTTGAATTTGTATCTTCTCCTCTGCAGACAATTTAGATTCATGGGGTAAAATATAAGGCTGAATAAGTATGGGTTGCCCCTTAATTGATAATTTTTCTTCCTGTAATTCTTGAGAGGGATATTCAGGAGATATATCAAATGGATTAATTGCGTTGACAATCTCATTCATCACTGTAATTTCCAAATTGCCCCGCTCTATATATCGGTGAAATATTAATCCAAGATGTCTTTTAACATTTTCAAATTTTCTATAGAAATTTTCTTTATCCAGATTATGTTCCTCGGACTCCATCAGTCTGTCCATTTTCTCCCAAAGTACAATTGTACCATTATTGCCAAGTGTTAGCTCGCCCATATTAGTCCTGGAATGCTGATCTATACAATCTTTCAATAACACCCAGTCCTTTTTTTTAGAAACGAAATCCAAATCCCAACACCTCACATACTCCCTTAACCTGGCTTTTTTCGTTTTAACCGTGAATCTTCTGCATTGTGCAAATGACGCCGTTTTAAGACCCAGGCCGAACCGACCAAGGTCATCATCGCTTCGTTCAGTAAGAGGGTTTAAACTACCCAGTCTCATTGCATCCCGCAATTGTTTTTCATTCATTCCAGTGCCGTTATCCTCAATTCTTACAAAAGATGCGTAGCGGTCCACGCCAAAGGATATATTTATTTTCGTTGCTTTTGCAGAAATACTATTATCAATCAAGTCAGCGATGGATGTTTCTATTGAATATCCATAAGATCTTGCTGCTTGAAACTGGAATTCTGCCTCCGGCCTTACAATATCATATTTCGCATCTTTATCTTTCATGAGAATCGTTATTTACTTGATAGAATATTCTTTAAGTCATCATATGTTATAATTGCGTAATAGGTATCAAGCAGCTTATGGCAGTTAGGGCAGACTAATATAAAATCCTCAGGATTGAAGCCACTTGTTAACGATGTTTCATCAATGTTGCCGACATAGTGTAATTCCATCAAGTCACTTCCCAAGGTACCATATACATCCTGTGAATTCATTTTACATAAAAAACAGGTGATTAGTTCGCTGTTGTTAATGCTTTGCTTTTTTACTCTGAAAGTTAGTGGATTCAACTCCAGATTTTTATGGTAATTGTATTTAAATTCTTGTTCCTTGGATGAAGTGTATGATACAGCTGGTTCGGCTAACTTCCCCTCTACCGCCTTATTTGCAATTTGTTTAATTAATTCAGCCTCCTCTTTCAACCTCCCACGATGCATACGGAATTCATCAAATATTATTTTCGCCAGCTTACCTGAATTTGACAAACCATCACCCGTATAACCTGAGTCCATTGCTTTAAAATTGCCTAATCTTCTGGCAACTCCACTCGGATTTCTGAATTTCTTTATATCTGGAATATGCTTATGTACGGACAATTTTCTAAGCAAATCGCTCAGCGCAATAACTTTTTCATTTGATCTATGCATTTGTCCCTGATCAAGATCGAAGTACAAATCAAGCGCAAGAATCAATTCTTGTCTGACCCAATTAGGATTTTTACTACTCGGACTAGCTATTTGCTCAGTTTTTAGTGAATTATTATTTTTAGTTTTCAGAACTGATAATTGAATTTCCTTCCACAAATCATTTCTCTCTACATTTTTATATTTTTTAAAAACATATAATGCTTCTTTGGGTAAAATAGCCGCCCTGCCCCTTAAATCTTTCCATCCTATCCGTGTTGATTTTTTCAGGTGACTGTCAAATGCATCTCTGGCATTCTTCAAACTGTGTTCAAATGAAGAGGTCGTTCTACCCTCTCCCAAATCATTAAAAAAATATTGATAGGCATCCTTCCATAAAGTTCCGCCCACTTCCTGAGGAGGAACAGATTTGTTTGCTTTATTAAGATCTCCGAATTTTGAAAGAAACAAAGCTACCAGCCAAAAATTTTGAGAACGTATCATTTTAATCCTGGATTCTAAGATGAACAAATAAATAATGTAATAATGCATAACCTGTATTAACACTCAAGGCATTACCTGACTGCTTATAAAGTTGATGCTCACTTACACCGGCTGCTCTGGCCCTATCAAAAAAAACCTGATCGAAGCCTTGAAGCTTCAGAGCTTCTGACGGCATTAATCTTCTTACAGGCTTTTTAAATAACACTTCTTTCGAAGTATCCATATGGGATTGGCCAGTTAATATATAGTCATCGGAATAATAATTATCCTGACAGGCACGATGCATTTTCACCATTGTAGCAGTTAGCGTTCTGGCTATATCCAGATCAATCTGTGATTTACTCCAGAAATTTTTAGAGCCACCATCCAATATAGTGTGTTTTATTTTTTCGGACAGATAATATTTCTGATCAGCATCTTTTCCAAGGATATCCAGGACATTCGAGTAAGTATGTAAACCATGATGATCAATATTGTTAAAATTCCTGACTATTGCTTCTTCTGTAAGCTCAATTTCCAATTCCTTCTTACTGCAGACAAAAAAGATCCGGCTACGTCTTTGCGGGAGTCCAAACGATTGGGTGTCGAGAACTACATAGTTTACATATTTATATTTATGTTCCCTAAAGAAATTAATTATCAATTCCAGGGTTTTACCTTTATCATGTTTAATGATGTTTCTGACATTCTCGAGAACTACAAACTCAGGTTGTTTTTCCTTTAGAATTTCATGTATACTGAAAAGTATTTTTCCTCTTTCATCTTCCAGGCCAAGTTGCTTTCCTAATAAGCTGAAAGCCTGACACGGAAATCCTCCGAGTAATAGATCGAAATCAGGTAAGTTTTCGATATTTTTTTTTTCATCCGTAAAACTGATAATATCATCCATCTGGACTTCCCCCTCCGTATTATAGTTTGCCAGATAGGTAGACTTAGCATGTCTATCAATCTCTGAAAAAGCGATACATTCAAATGGTTGATCAGTATCAACAGTTAGGTGATCAGCCGCATTTCTGAATCCTCCAATACCGGAAAATAATTCTATATATCTCATTTCTAAAATTTCTTCAATTCTTGCGCTATTACCTGGGCCATTTTTACTGGAACGGCATTGCCAATTTGCTTGTACCAGTCATTTAGTGATCCTCTGAATACATAATCATCCGGAAATGTTTGTATCCGTGCTGCTTCTCGTGGACTTAATCCCCGCGCTTGATCCGGATGAATGTACATGTGACAATCATATTTCATATGTGATGTAATGGTTTTAGATACTTCATTCCGTTTGAGCTTATAATATTTATCCTTAAAAATATGATTGCGGTTATTATAGTTACTCAATTTCTGTACACTGGGATGCAATGAGTTCTCTCCCTCAGGTAAGGTCCTGAATATTTCCAGATCATTGTCATTATTGTATCTTGACTTGTGATTAAAGAGGTAATTCATTTCCTTACTTCCATTTATCTCCTTCAAAAATTTGTTCTGCTCCAATTTCAGCTTTCTGATAGCATATCCATGAACCTCGCTTTCGTAATCCGGATTTAGTTTATAGGGATTTGTTTTAATACCAGGCAAACCGTATAAAGCATCAGCAAGTTTATATTTGCTGGTTCCATTTTTTTTACTGTAAATATTCTTTTTAATTTGTTCAATAAACATAAAGTTCTTACCCCCTATAAGAATATATCGCTTCCTGCTTTGCGGAATATCAAAATTCTGCGCATCAAGCTCCAAAGGAATAAATGAATATTCATGATTGGTTTCACGCTGTATGTCCTCTTCAATTTGTTTTTCAACCCTCATCATCCCTTTTACATTTTCCATAATGAAATAGTCGGGTTGAATAAGACCAATGAGCTTTACAAAATACTTATAAAGAACATTTCTTTCATCTTCAATAAAACGCTTCTGTTTTGTTGTTTCCTCAACTTCAAAGTTTTGCCTGTTAGCAGTTGAAAAACCCTGGCAAGGTGGCCCGCCACAAATTATTTTCACTCCTTTGAATAAATGTTTATACTGAGAGAAATTCTCAACCAGTTTTCTAATGTCACCGTTATAAAACTGGTTGAGAGGCAAACTGTGATTGAAATAATAGGTTTCCAATGCATCAGTATAATTGTCATTTACAAATACGGGTTGGAAACCTGCATTGATAAGCCCTTGACTCAGCCCACCGGCGCCACTGAAAAAATCTGCAAATTGATTGGCAGATCTCGGTTTTCGTTTTTTTTCAGGTAAATATTTTTTTAGCAAAAAATGGTTTTTACCATCATTTTGCCTGATTGTATAGTAAATATTACTCAAACGCCTGAATAATGAATCACCAAGAAGAGATTTGTACCCTAATGGGATATGATTATCAGAAGATTCAATAACAGTCAGATTTTCGTTAATAAGAATTTTTTCAATTTCATTGGCTAGCTCTTCTGATTTGATTTTAAACTTTTTGTTATGAAATTTATAATAAAACTCTAACATGGAGTACTTTCTTTTAGCTTGTTTTATAGAATATGGATTAATCCGTCTAATGAAAGACCGGAACCGGAATGAATATATTTTTCGTTCAGGTGAGAGCCTTAATTCGTTGGTATACATAACTATAGCGTTTACGTATTTCTATCCGGAAAGCTAAACTTTTTATTTGATTATACCAAAACTTTCTTTTAAAGCTAAGAGCGTATTCTCAATCCTGGCCTTCCTAAGCTCACATTCCCAAATTTCAATTATATTCCATCCACTATCAATTAGTGCCTGTTTGGATTTAAGATCCTTAGTTACATTACCATTGATTTTATTTAACCACCAATCAGTTCGGGTCTTTGGAATGACGTAGTACCGACATCCAGCATGACCATGCCAAAAGCAACCGTGCACAAAAATAACAGTTTTATATTTTGGTAAAACTATATCTGGCTTGCCCGGAAGATCTTTAACATGAATACGGTAACGAAATCCGTTTTTATGCAGAAATTTACGCACTAAAAGTTCAGGTTTAGTATCCTTCCCTTTTATTCTGCTCATATTATAAGAGCGGGTTTCCTTTGAGTGTACGTCTGTCATAACCCTTTATTTTCCCTCACCCTGCTCCTAAAATAACTTTCCGTCTCCTTGTCCATAAAATACACATAACAACCCTTCATTCCCCTTCCCAACAACACCCGATAAGTATTTTTAATTAAGCGAAGAAAATGTGTTCCTCTAACCTGATAGTCATAGCTAAATTCTTCAAAACCTTCCAGCTGGCCCGTAGTTGGATTATATCTGATATCCTTACCAAAGATGACACCTGTATAATCGAACTCAAATCCCTGTGCAGTGAAAATACACCCAATCTGATCAATTCCTCCCCTTTGATAGGCCCAGAATTTGGCTTTGGGAATTTCTTTCTGTAGTCCCTCTAAATTATTGTAGGCATTCCACGGCCTGTGATAGCTGCCAATTCTTATATCTTTAACCAATTGCCCGTCTTTATCCAGTCGTTTCGTCCAGTCCCAGCAAAACCCGGCGGTAATTCTTGCAGTTGATCCTTCCATAGCCTTTTCCTGGATAATCCGTTCCAGGGTTTCCGGAGCATCCACAATCTCAAATTTGAAATTTGTTTCATCTACCCATTCTGTATGGGCTGTTTCCCTGATCTGGAGCATATGGTCAATCCAATGGCTATACCGTTCAGACCCTCCATTCCGGAAATTGGCTTTCAGGTCAAACTCGTAAACCTTAAACCCTGCAGCTTCCGCCTGCTCAATGATAAAGCCTGATGTTCCTATTTCCTCGCGGCGGACCACCTGGTAATCATCAACAAAAAACACACAGACCTTAGCTGCATTTAGCAATTCCTGAATTTGAAGAAGGTCTGTACGTTTAGAAAATCCTGCGGTTTTCTCCCTGATCCGATGTGCCTCATCCATAAGCAAAACATCAACAGACTGAGGTGCAGCAGTAGTGTACGACATAAAATATTTGAGTATCGACGATGATCCCTGGCCCAGTATTTCTCTTAAGGTTTCTGTAAATGCATTAGATCCGGTGGCATATTGGGCATTTAACCGGGAAGCAGTCAGGTCGGCCAGGAGCTGCAGGCCAATCACCGATTTACCCGTACCAGCCCCGCCTCTTACCACAACTGCATGCTTACCTTTTATGTCCTTGAGCGCAAGGCTCATCACAAGGTCGTACACCACAAGTTGCTCATCCAGTAATATGTAATCCTTTTTAGATTTACATCTCCCGAATAAAGTGAGTTCGCCCTTTAGCTTTTGCCTGATTGCTGTAGAAACTTTATCCAGAATCTTCTGCGATGGCTTGAGTTCGCTCTCTTCAATTTCCGCCAGCACCTCCATCCCCTTTCCCGAACCCACCCTTTCGGCAATAAAATCAATGAAGGCTGCTGCTTCATCAGCAGTAAACAGCGGAAACTTTCTGATGGCATTTTCAAAACGCTTATCAAGTATTACGTCATCGTCTAAAAGGCTATAGTTGTGCAAATAACTGCAGGCTGAAAGTTTCACAGGCCTGTCGGACCTGTAAAAAACCTCACTATTGTTCCAGAGGTAATACATGTAATTACCTACCTGAACACTGGGATGGAGCACAGACCTGTTTTTCCCTCCAATCCAGGTTACCACATAATCACTGTCATAATCTGTGAGCCTGCACTCTTCCCACTGTTTAAGTTCAATCAGGATAGCCTGTTTATTTTGTGCATGGTCTGTACCGCAAAGGATGGCATCAACTCTTTTGCCACTCAGTGGCAGTTTGTACTCCAGCATTATACCCAGGTCTTTTAGGCCTGCACGGTCAAGCAGCTCCGCCAAATGGCATAATGAACTTTTCCAGGAAGTTATTTCAGATTTTGAGGGTGTACACAAAAATTCCGCTAAGTATGCTTCTTCCAGAAGATCAGCGATTTTATTGTTATTGCATAGGGCTATAAATTCAGTTGAGGAGCCAGCGTATAATCTCATAGGTCTGAATCTTTAAAATGATAACCAATAAAATGAGATTATCATTTAAACAATGATTAAAATTCTAAATTATAAAATAATAATCAGAATATTGAGACCACTGGACAAATATGTGCCCACTGATACCAGGGTTTATTTCAATTCATCATACTTTTTGGCAGTGCCCCTGGCTTTTTCAACCGGGTACTTCTCCCCGTTACTCTTGATCTTGTTCAATACAATTTCATTGATATCCAGATCATACTTTTCGGCAAGTAATATGGCATAGGCAAGCACATCGGCCAGTTCTTCTTTGATCTTCTCCTGGTCAGCATCCTCGGCCTTTTTCCAAAGGAAAAGCTCATTTAACTCCGCTGCCTCTATAGATAAAGCCAAAGCCAGGTCCTTCGGATTGTGGAACTGCTCCCAGTCACGCTCGTTCCTGAATTTAATTAAAGCTTCTTGTAGTTCTTTCCAGTTACTCATCAGGCTAATTTATTGAAATTTATTCTCTTTTAGCTGCCATTCAAAATATCCCTTTGTCTGATCGTTGTAATGCGTACAGGTATTGCCCTTTAAAGATTCTGTCAGGGTTTTGATGGCTGCTGTGGTATAAGGCTGCTTAATGGCCACTACCTTGCCATCTTTAACACCAATATATCCTTGTTCATACAATTCGTCGCAGCCCATTTTGCACATAGGCATCACAATGTCAAGGTTTATTCTTTCTTCATGGCTGGATTTTGAGCGCTTTTTAATATGCGCCACAACCAGCAAAGAAACCGGGTATTCTTTATTGCAAATTCCACAGATAGCGTATTTGCGTTTTCCAAACAACCATTCCTTCAAGATCCTTTGCTCTTTCCGTGCTTTTGTAACCTGGTTTTTATCGGTACCATCCAGGTTATTTAACCTGGCTATTGTAGCGTCTCTGTTGCCGGTAATGGTATCATCAAAATAGGTCTCGCTTTCCAGATCAGCAAAAGCAGCAAACACATACTCACTCTGCAGGTCGGATAAAACCTGGAAGCCCTGAATATTTTTATTGGGTTCGTAAAACTTATTGTCTTTGATTTTCCCTTTGGGAATAACACCGTTCAAACTTGCATATGGGATGTTTAACGGCCTAAGTTCATCTAAAAAATAAAGATATTCCCAGGTAATCCCAGGCTCCTTATAACCCCAAAGAAACACCGCAAGTGCTTCATTTTGAAATTTGGTGGTAACTGTTGCCGCAGCGTAAACGAACTTATCCTTTGCGAACAGACCTATATCTCCTTTTGTGATTCTGTTCCAATCGTTAACCTTGGTGCTTCTGCCTTTTGCGTCTCGGTCTACACCCCATACCCTTAGCTCACCAGAAGGGTACAGCTGTCTCAATTCAGCCTCTTGTTCTGGCCTGATGTATTTAACAATACTGGCAATACTTACCGAATTAATCACCGTATTCTTATAATTCTCCTGAGAAGGCTTATTGGCAGCAGGCTGTAAAATTATTCTGTTCATTTAGCGTCAAATTATATAGATGAAGACGCACAGATAATTGAGTCTTTATCCAATATTTTGAGATAAATGTATAAAAAATAAAGTTTATGGTCAGAATTTTAGAATTGTTGCCCAGAGAGGCATTTGAATTCTGCCCGAACTCAGCATTACAGAAATAAAAAATCTGTAAATAGTTAAGGGGTATAAACCATCCTGCTTATACCCCTTTCTTTTAAAAGAATAAGTTTTTTATTTGTTACAACCAATCCGCATAGCGATGAATACTGCGCTTGTGCCTTACTTTTCTATACACCCCATCGCCCTCCCTTGATCCGGCCAGACTGGTATTCGCCTCCAAACCAACTATAAAATCTCCCTGTAACCGCTCCGTTATCCCACAATGACCAATACGCTTCATACTGGCAAAGAAAATTCCATACACTATACCCGGTTTAGCTGCAGTAACCAGCCTAGAACGCGGAAACAGCGCGGGCGACCAGGCCGTTCGGGGCCGTGCATAACCGGCCTGCCCAAAACACCAGCTCACAAACGCCGCGCACCAGGGCGCAGGCGATTTGATACCCACGTAACTAAGATATCCCTTAACAGCGACACCGCAATTTTCACAATTTGTTTCCCTAATCCCGATTTGCGAACGGGCAATTTCGATGAAATTATTCTTTTCATAACTTATAATATTGCGGCCAAAGCTCCAACTGCTGCCAGCAGCAGCAAGCCAAACGATGCCCAATAAAAAACCAATTTTTGCCATAACACAAGCGAATTAAACTGTTCAACCATATCGCCCAAAGCGGGCAAACCCAAACTCAGCCAAAACCGCTGCAGCAACCACCAGCATAATCCGGTAACCAGCATAAAGCAGATCATGCTAAACAGTACCAGCAACCAGATGCTCTGGTCGATGTAACCAGCCGTAGGATCCGAATGCATAAGCAACTGCCTTACCAAGGGCCATAGCAACAGCAGTATACCCAGCAATACATACCCTGTATAACCGGGCCATCTATTTACAAATGGCTCGCTTTCCGCAACACCATTCTTTATTATTTTCAAAGTATTCATCTTTTTCAATTTTAATTTAAGATTATAGAGCTCTCACAATGTTCGAGATGACGATTGTAATAAAGAAGGCTGTCCGGGCGCTGTTTGCACGTTGCACGTCACCCTGTGTCCGCCTAAACTGCAAATCAGCAAGCCAAACAGCCTTCCATTTCAATTCAGCTTACAGCACAATAAACTCTCCCACATAAAAGGTATCAGATACCAGTTTTTTGTGGATTACCGAGCTAAAGCTGATGTAGCAATGCACCTCATCGCCACTGTAATCGGCGGGCAGCAACAAGTTGTAACCTAAGGCCGAACGGGCAGCAGCACCAGGCAAAGTCACAAAGCTGTTCTTTGCCGGATTATACACCACCACATTGGCCCTGTCTGTCGCATCCTTGTATTTGCCGTCGGGCACCGTGTTCAGCCAGCTGAAGTCAATACGGGCAGCCACGGTAATGGCCACTTCTATGCCATTGGCCAGCAACAGCTTGCCTTTGTTGATCTTCAATTTGCTGTAGTCGATACTGAAATTGGGCGCTGCACCGGTAATGGCTTCACGCAGGTGATAGGATACGGCCTCATTCATCGCACTTACTGAGCCATTCCCCGAACCAAAGCCCAGGTCAATAAAGCTGGAAAGGCGTGCCAAAAAGCCCGTAACCAAGCCAAATTTAAACCGCTGGTTAATCTGCGCCTGGGTTGCCGGCTTGTTGCTTACCCGGGGCAAACCCCTGATCACATCGCGGTTGCGCCAATAAGCCCCCACCACACTTCCTGTTTTGTTTCGGAACCCGCCAAGGATCCCCTGTCTGATAATACCCATGATTTTTAAGGATTAAAAGGTTAATAAATCTGTTGTCTCGTTGTTCCTGTCTGTACTTTTGCTGCAAACCCGGGATAGCAGCACTGTAAAACATCAGCAACAACACCACAAAGAAAGGCAATCAGGCAGGCGGCAGGTAGTGTCAGGGGGTGGCAACACCCCTACCCCGAAAGTGCCAAAAACAGGCTCAGCAAGCTGCAAACGCCATTAAATTTTAGTGATAAATTCAGGCCAGGTCAAACTCCTTGTCTACCAACCTGAGCATCCTAACCAGTGCCGCCCTTACAATTTTGGCTGTAGCCTGTACCGTTTGGTTGTATTTATTGGTAAAACTATGTTCGGCAATGCCCCCATCAGCAGTGCCGGGGGTAGTAAATACTTTTGCAACAAACCTGAACAACTGCGATTTGGGCTCAGCCACAACCACACCGGCATTTACCAGCAGTTTAAAAAAATAGGCCAGGGCATCTACAGAAAAGCTGAACGCTATTTTATCCGCCTGCAATGGTGCAGCAACGGGTGGCATTTTTACCACAATTGACTCATGTATTTTTTTCAGATAAGCCAGTTCTGTACGTACATACCTAAGCATTACCGTTTTTACATCGGCTAAACCAGGCTCAAATTTTAAGCTCTTCTTTTTGTAGATCAGGTGGCCAAAATCCCTTTCATGTTTACAAAGCGCTATATATTTGCTTTCAACCCCGGCAATACCGGCCAGCTCTTCTTCAATTCTTGCTTTACAGTAAGCTATAAACGAGCTGGCATTAAAGTTTGTCCTGATCAGCTGGCGGTATAAGCTGCCAGTCATGTCTCCTGTACAACTACCCTCGCACTGTTCCAGAATCCATTGCTGCAGGTTTTGAAGATAGCCGACCTGCTGATAGCTCGTACTTTCCTGCTGTACCAGCCGGGCCATTTTACTTACCAGCAATGCCTGCAGCGTTTTGTCGGTTTGGCAACGCATCATTCCGGCCACCATTGCATCCAACTGCGCTTGCAGTTGCTGCGTGGCCTTGCGATATTGTATATCCAAAGCTTCCAACACCAGTTTTTGCAGGCTGGTTTTAGTATGCGTTTTCATGGCACAATCCTCCCTAAATAAACGCTGTCGGCTATTTTTTTGCGGTTTAAAGACGTTAGCCCCAAATAAACCTCCAGGGTTTTACCAACCAGCGCCGGTAAAAACCGGTACACCAAACGTTCATCTATGCGCTTAACCCCACCAATAAAGCCATCGGCCAGCTTCAGTGCGGGGCAATACAACATCAGCATCAGCTGGTCATCAAAGGCAGCCCTTGCATCGGTGTTGTGTGCCCAGGTCAGGCCAATCACATCGGGGGCGGTTAAGGCCATCACAGGATTATTTAAGCCCGGCAAATCCCCGGCACTGATCACCATTTTGGTATAATCAACCCCCAAATTGGGATAAACACCGGTTACTGCCTGATGAAAATTGCGCGAATAAGCTGCATTTAAAGCCGTTTTGGCAATGGCAAGGTTGGCAAAGCCGATATTTACATAAGGATGGAAGGGCACCAGCAGGTTGTTTACAAACTTCATCTTTTCCTCATTGGCAAGCCTGGCGGCCGACCGCGGGGCAGGATCAGTTTTTTGTTTGGGTGCCTGACGGATGTAGGGGATCCCCATCCAGGTGGCCCCTACTATTGCGCCCAGTTTTCCGGATAAAGGGCCGAAAATCCCTTTCTTTAATTTTGCCATATCTTTTGTTTTTTATAAGGTTTATGATAATTGCCATTTGTAGTTCACAGGGTGATGGCCTGCTGTTCTGCCGATCTGAACAATCGCCCCATACCCGGATCAGCAAGGCCTTTCAAAGGCCATGACTGTCCTACGCAAGGCCTTTGAGAGGCCTTGGATACCCGAATGAAAATCCTATTAATAATACACTGCAACCGAGGGCGCCCTCAATAGGGCAATTTCAGCGCATACCTGGTCAGGTATTGCCCTGCCACTGCATACAAGCTGTTCCCCAATACTTTAAAACTGCTTATGGGTACATCCTTATATTTGGGCAGGTAAAAGGAATAGCAGTAAACCTGTTTCTCCAGATCGTACACATCTATTGCCGCACTTTTCCTGAACAAGGTCAGGTCTTCACCTTTACCCATCAGTTTCGATTGCACAAACAAATATTTGCCCTGGTTTGAACAGTTTGCATTCACCATTAAAGTGGGCGAAGCAAAAGTGAAAGACTTTTCAGCACGCAGCTGGTCTACCTTAAAGCGGGCCGAATCAATCGGGTCTATGGTCTTTATTTTCTTTACCAGGTTCAGGTTCGTATCTATCAGCAAGATCTCGTTGCGGTAATGGTACACATAGGTCAGCATGTGCAACTGCCGGTTATACCTCAGCATGCCGTCTGTACAAAACAAACCATCTACCTGCTTTTCAAATATCCCGGTATTGCTCATGCTTTCCCCCCGTACACTTACCTTGCGCAAACTATTGGCCCGGGTATCGGTGTCTATAAAACGGAAAACCATCGTTTGTGTGCCTAAGGGCTGCAGCTGTGCAAAGTATGGCGCCTTTATCCCATAAACCGATGCCTTCCAAATCCCTGTTTTGCCTTTCAGGATGCTGCGTTCCAATCCATTGTACAGGTAAAAAGAAGCCGAATCTACATAAGCCTTATAGCTGCCCTTTACTTTTACCTCCTGCCTGTTCAGCTCAAGGTTAATGCTTACCGTATCCCTTAACAAAGGGCCAACCTTCAGCAAATGGCCTATGGCCGTTGCGCTGGCCAGGTAAACGGAACTTCCGGCCTCACCGGCCAGGTAATAGGAATTGTATTTTATATCGATGGCCTTATGGCCCTTAACCACCCCAAGCAGGTTCCTTTTAAAGTTATAGGTAGCTGCACGCTGTTTAAGCGCATAGCGGATGGTCAGATACAGGACGGGTAAAGATGAAAGTACAGCAACAATGATCAGTAAGTAGTAGAATTTTTTCATAGGCTAATGGATTACAAGCTTTGGAATAAACGACCCGCTAATGCAGCGGGCCGTTTAAGGAGGTCAAACTAAATTGGGAGATCTAGTTTTGTCTGTACAGTGGAATGGTACAAAGGCCAGTCTCTGTATCCTGCAGGTAAGCATCGCCACCTGCCAGTAGCTGGCAGGCATTGCCTGTGTAGTTTACATCACAGGTGCCAATTACATTGCCCGGGGTAGTACACTCACCCTGATCGTTGTAAGGCGATCCCAGTAAAACACTTGTTGTTGGTTTTGCCGTGGCAAATACAGTGCTTACGACACATACGGCCGCAATAACGAATGTGAAAAATTGTTTTTTCATTTTGTTTGAATGATAAGATTAATGCCTACTCTGTTTCAATCAGGTTTTTCGGCTTCCACCTGTTCAACGCGCATTGAATATTTTTAACACACCTCGTCGTCATGCCTAAAGCGGTCGTCCTTAACACACCCCGTCATGCCGAGGGAAGCGCAGCGACGAGGGATCTCTTGAACTATGCCTAAACAAGAGATCTCTCCCTGCGGTTCGAGATGACGTGACGTACCAGCATTACGAAACCGGCGGTAAAACCCCAACCACAACCCAACTATCCCCAACCCCACAAACCCTACATTAAACCATAAATGTTCCGACCATTGCATCTGTTCTAAAACACCACCACAATGGCAAACCGACCTGTCACTGAACTTCAAAATCACTATGATGTACAAGCTAAACATGATCATCAAGCCATAACTGGCCCAAAGGGCCGGCAGCAAAGTCCGTCTAAACGCCAAACCTATAGCAATCAAAATCTCAACCGCAGGGATACACAAGGCAACCAGCAAAGTAAAATCTGATAATATAGGCGACTGCCCCAGCTGCACTTTAAACTTCTGAAAGTCCCAAACTTTGCTAAATGCTGCATATAAAAACAGCAGGATAAATAAGTACCTGATCACATCAATCAACAGCAGGTACCAAAATCTTTTATTTAACTTCTTCATTAAATCAATAACATTTAGTTTTAAACCAAAAATAGCCTCCCCGAAGGAAGGCTAAAAACCGATTTAGGTACTTAAAACTACCTTTTCAGGTATTTTTTGGCGTATCCGGGCATAACAATCTAGCATCAATCAATGTGCTCTTAGTAATACCGGTAAAACTACAGATCTCCTTATTGCTCAATCTCCATTCCCCGTCAACAAAAAATTCCGGAAATTTCCCCTTAAACACACAGTAGCGCTGTTTCTTATCCACCATCTGCAATATTTCTGTTTGCAAATCCTTACGTGCCATTTCGGCTGCCCTTATTTTCTCGGTCAGTTTATAGGCAACAGTATGTCCTTCATAAATATCGTCCATGCAAAAATTGCTGATGCTTACCAGTTCACAATCTTCTATCAGCTCTATATACAATACCTCGTTTACCAGGCGTTCCCTAAAAGCTTCCAGTAAAACAACAATGCTACCGGCTTTCCATATAAAGCGGATTTTTTCTTCGCCTGTTTGTGCATCAATGCTATACAGTTTAATCAGGCCTTTTCTAAGGTAATGGGCCTCGGTCATCAACATGTCAGGCTGCAATAACATATAGCCTTTCCGTTTAAAATGCGGCCTTAAACTATTCATCAGTACTACAGACAGCTTACCCAGCAAAAGCGGGTTGTCCAATAAAGAGCGTAAGTAATCTACTACCTCCTGTTTCCAGGCTGTCATTTGAGCTTCGGTTAATTTAAATGGTCTTTTATTCATAATTTAATTAGAAAATTTAATCGTTTGTTGTTTATTTCCCCTTGTACAAACGTTCCCTTAAAATCTCCCGTCAATCATTTGAGTTAAGTGTTTTCCATAATCCTTGTTTTTTTAAATGAATAGATATTTTAATTGATGTTGTTTAAAAATAAATTGTTCGATTCCTGACCACTTATTGAACAAAATAGTTCAGATTCACAATAAGCATAAATATTATAGTATCAACATGAGAGCAAACCAACGAATCACAGTAAAGGGGATAGAAATCTCTATCTTTCAGAAAAATGAGTCAGATTACATATCATTAACAGATATGATTAAAGCTAAGGACGGCGATTTCTTTATCTCGGATTGGCTAAGGAACAGAAATACCATTGAGTTTTTAGGTATTTGGGAAAAGGTTCATAATCCAAATTTTAATTATGGCGAATTCGCCACAATTAATCCCTGCTACCCTTAGCCCACAGCAAAAAAGCTTCATTTATGCCGATGAGGCTGTTTTTCAAAGAACTTTCCCAGCTGTTCCTGGCCAGGGTTTTATCAGTAATCTTTTTCCAGTTCGGTGATAAAGCCAACCACATCCATTACTACGGCGTAGTAAACCAGGTCTTCAGGGTCCTTTTCCGGTTCAACGGTAACCAGTATCGCAAAGGCCAGTTCCATAGCCTTTACCAGCTCTCCGCTTTGCTGGTATTCCCTGGCCCGCCGCATCAGCACTGTGCTTACTTCTCTTATCCCTTCTTTTGCTATTTCATTTAACTCACCCCAGCGCTGCTGATAAATGATCAGCCCTTTCAGCAGGTAAACTGTTTCCGCGTAGCTAAAGTCTAAAAAACGGAATATCATTTTGTGCAGCAAGATCCGGTCGTCCATGGCATATTCACGCAGGGTAAGCAAATGCCCTTTTTCCGGCAATTCTGCAAGTACCTTTTCCAAAGCAGCAATGTATGGCAGTATGTTCATTTATTCAGTGTTTCCCTTCATGATATGGTATCCTGCTGTGCCGCCAATCAGCCAGGCAAACAACATGTTCAGGTCAATTTCCATTACATCATCCAGCAGCTGAACTTCCATTTCCGCTAAAAAAGCATCCAGGGCAAACTCTGCCATCATCTGTATTTCGCGAAGCGCTCCGGCTGTATTTTTCAATGTGGTAGATACCACTACGATGTCATCACCATGCAGGTCAATCTCAATTCCGTCGGCAGTTGTAAACTGGTTGGCATTTGCCCAGAAACGGGCCAGTAAAATGTTTTTATCAATCATAGGTTTAATTTGTTATACATTTTATCATAATTTTTCTGTCTGTATTTCCAATATTTTGATGTGATGCGATTAAAAAAACCGGGAGTTGCTTACACCCCCGGCTCCAATATAAACCCACCCGTTTATGAAAGGAGAGACGTTAATTTTACCTTTGTTCAAAACAAGCCAGCAATCTTTTCTGCAAGCCCATCACTTCTATATTGCTCATCCTCAGTTTCTCTTTCAGCTCCTCATTCTCCTGGTGCAACACAGCTTCTTCTTCGTCAAGCAACCAGCAAACCTTTACCTTCAGTATAGTAGCAAGCAGTTTTAAGCGGCTCAACGTCAATTCCGTCTGTGCACATTCTATCTTCGAATAGGCCGGAACAGAAATGTCCAGCTGCGCTGCCATATCGCTTTGTGTCCAGCCCCGATTTTTTCGCAAGGCCCTTAGTTTTTGGCTGATGTTATTTACTGCTCCGGACATCTTCACCGTTTAACCAACAATTCTCATCCCACATATGGTCGCAATACCGCTCCGCATCTGTCCTTTCTTCATGCTGTTTCAATAACCGATTACGTAAATGCTGTTGTTTTTTAACAGAACTCTGCTCATCAATCATCTTGGTGATAAAATCAAAGGCTTCCTCCATGATGCATTGAAAAGTGTAACCCTCATCATATACATTTTCCATTGCAGGCTCAATCACCTTTAGTATCGCAAAAGCGATATCCATTGCTTCATCAATCTTGCCATCAGCACTGCAGCTTGCAGCCCTTAAGAGCAAAGCCTCTGTAATTTTTTCCACTTCATCCTCACTATCCTCGGTAATGGTATGCCCACCGTTTTTTTCATTCTGGACAAAGCCCTGCAGTAAAGCAATAGTCTCAAGATAATCCAGCGGTACAAAACGCGCTACCATTTTATACCGTAAGGTTTCATCATCAACCGCATATTCCAGTAGCGTGGTTAAATGCCCATTGTTGGGCAATGCCGAAAGTACCTTTTCCAATACCGTGACATGCCGGTCAATATCATACCGAACTGGCTTTGCTATGATATATTTCATTTTTTCAGATCCCATTAATTTCAAATTTTATTATAAAAGCATTAAATTCTTCTTTACCACCCCGACTTTCAGCCACCCAGCGTGGGTATCAGGTCTATGATGTCATCGTCAAGTATTTTCCGGAGCAGCGCATTCGCCTCTTGCCTGGAGTTTCCTTCATAATTTATTTTTTTAAGAAGCCGGAACAGCACGCTCGTTTACTGCTCCGGACATTCTTAGCTTAACCACCTAGAGAGTGTTAATCCAGGTTGTTTTTTCTATTTCGGCAACTTGTACAACACCATTTTACCATTATACAGCGTAAACAAAGTATCTCCGCTGACTATCGCCGATTTAAATGGCTTCTCTTTTACCTTATCTACATAAAAGCTGCTGCCATATTTACCATCCGCTAGTCTGTACCTATCTATTACACTGTACCTGTTAAAATCGCCCCTGCTTTCATTATCTGCGCGGAATGCCGATACCACATACAAATAAGCTCCATCCATAAAACTATCCTTGTTCACTTTTACCCTGGCTTTACCTGGGATGATCTTACTCTTACCTCCACCTTCATCTACCATTTGTTTTTTTACATCAATAAATGCTACTGTATCAATGGTTTTGCCAGACACCTTTACATTCAGGTTGGTATCTATCAAATAAAAACGGTTGCGGAAGTATTCTACATAGCTGATGGTGCCAGTACTTTTCTCATAATGCATAGCCCCATCACTGGCCATTCCCAGATCTTCACCCTGGCCCGGTACAATGTCCGCTTCTTTGACGACCTCGCCACTTATGGTACTAATCTTCTGAAACACCTGCTTTTTACCGAAACGGTCAAAGGTCCTGATCACCATTGAGGCCGGGGATACCTGTACCGATTTGGTAAACACCTGGGTTTTTAGTTCCCTCTTGTTTAATTTTTGGTCCGGATATTTACCATGTATAACCGATTTCAGGTTATTCATGTGTACATACAGGAAAGGGGTATCCACACAGATGGTATAGGGAACAAGTTTATCCTCCGGTGCTGTTAAATTAATGCCTATGGTATCTTTTTTCAACAGATCTTTACTTATCATCAGGATGGATTTTGGCGTTTCACCTGTAAGGTAAATCTGATTGCCAGAAACACTCCAGATCTTGTTCAATGGCTCAACAAAATCTGTTTCTTTTAAAACTTTCAAATCTGAAGTCAACATATTTCTTGAAAAGCCGTTGTTGTGTTTATTAGGCATATCGGTAAATACATATAAACAAGCCAAAATCAATAGAACCAATGTGGTAATTAACAGCAACCGGAGAATAACTTTGTTTTTCATTTAACTAGTTATATTTACAGTGTACCTGCCATACTTCATACTGGGCATATGTTCCTTCTAAATCAAAATAGGGCTGTCCTGAACATGGGCCTTCAAAATTCCCTCCAGACCAGTTTACATCTGGCAGTACCTGTACGCAGCAAAAAACATCTCCACCACCACATTCTTGTGGTATATCAGCGTCTTCTATGTAATTATTTGGATCAAGGTTGAATACATGCGCTTTATAAAATTCTGAAGTTTGGGCATCTTCACAGGTAGTACTGGAACTAAGTACTTGAGAAGGTCCTGCACAGAATAACTTAACAGTAACAGGGCCTTTAAAACACCTAAAGGATTCTCGATGGTTATTCTTTTCAGTGACAGCTTTGTTCGACATTAAGGTAATTCCTATAGTGGCCAGTGCTACTATTAATGTAAATGAGTTTCTTATTTTGTTCATGATTTAAGTTTGTTTTTTAATCGTTAATGAATTAGTTCTGGTATGCTGTTCAGAATACAACCTCCTTTCTTTTAGGAATGAATAAAGTTTCAGTTTCAAATATTATTGCAATAACAGACAGCAGGACAAAAACGCTGTTAAACCATAAATGATCATCCCAAGAAAGTTGGGCCAGTACGCCCCCGCAGCTACAGGGCAAATCGTAAGCATATCGTAACATCATCCATATATACCCCGTAAGGAATAGCATTAAGGTAAAAGATGCGTATAAACCAAGTAACCTAGTTCTTTTGTAAACCAGCATCGCTCCAATGAATACTTCCCCTGCAGGTAGTGTCCAACTGATTAATGAAGCGAAGTATTCAACAAAAGGTGATTTCTCCAATTGAGACTTAAAGTTGTTATAATCAAGTATCTTATTTAATCCGGTATAGAACCAAAGCAACACAAAAAGCGCAGTTATAATCTCAATAGATATTACCCTCGCCATCCTGATTTTGATCATGTTTTTCTAATTCAGAAGGTTTATTATTTAAAAGTAATTTATAGTAGTAATTCCAAATGGAGCCGTCCCAGTGGTCGTCCCAAATACGCCCCTCATTACCAATACTACATTTTTAAACCTGTTTGCGGATGTAGCACTAAAATTAAAGGTGGTAATCAACGCATCCGTATCCGCACGCCTGATCTGGAAACTGTAAACTGTTGATGCTAACCTGGCAGGATAGGCTTTAAATGCAGTAATACTCTTATAAGGTAAATTGTCAACTTCATTAGTTGTTACGGTAGATAACCTCACCTTCAAATTAGGGCTGTTAGCTGACAAGTTCACAAACCGGACGTTGACAATACTATCAGCAGATGACGGTATATTTGATCCTGCCGTTATGATATTCGGGTAATTTACTTCTTCCCTTAACATGGTATCAGTTGCTGCGCTCGTACCGCTTAAATACAATGTATACATTTTGGCTTTCAGGCTAAATGACCTGTTGAACAATATTCTTGTTGTATCGCTAACAGGAACTATTGTAAAGTTCGCATTCCCTGTAGTTGCATAATATAATGTACCTGCCGGATATGCCGTTTGCAAAACGAAACTACTCCAGGCTTTTGATTTTCCTGTCGGATTAACTTTAACTGCCCCTGCACCTGTAATTGCGTTAATTACCAGGATAGTTCCAATTTCTTCAGGTCTCGTCTTTTCATCTTTACAACCTAACAAAAGAGCTATGATAAATAAATAAATGACAAAATTTCTCATTTCATTTTCCTTTTACATTTAACAAATTTTTGATCTTATTCTCCAAATCATTCCCCCTCAATCTACCTCCAAATAAAGGCACATTCGAGAGTGGGCAATCAAAAGCAATCAATCTACCCTCATCATCTATCAGAATATATGCGGGGATAGCTCTTATATCAAACATGTGTAGAACCGTCTTATTTTTTCCGTCTATACCATGTATCCAAGGAGTGCCATCTTCAGCAAGAGCCTTTTTCCAATCATTCTCTTTATTATCTGAAGAAATTCCTACTATATTAAATCCATTTTTATTATAAGTATTATACAGTTTCTTTAACTCTGGGATTTCTTGGCGACAAGGCCCGCACCACGAAGCCCAACAGTCAATAAGAGTAAGTTTACTTTTAGCTGCTATATCGTGAATTAGTAGTTGATTACCTTCCGGAGTTGTGATACTAAAATTGTTAATCAAGGCACCTTCTTGTATCAATAAAGACAGATTCAATGACATAATTTCCTTCTTTAATTTATCTCCATAGTAGCTATTTTTGGCTTGCGCTGACAATTGGTCATACAATTTCCCCATCGCCTTCGAGCCAAAAAGTCCCTTGCATTGAATTATAAAATACGGAGCATACAAAGATGCAGGATTATCGGTGAGCCACTCAAGTGCCATTTTCTTACAGTCTTCAAATAATTGCTCTCTCTTGACTAATAACCTATTCTTCTCGATTTTGATCTGAGTGGAATCAACATTCTTACCTCTGTTGTCCAATTGAGTGTTCATCGATTCTAGTTGCTTGTCGATTTGTTTAATCTTAACAAAAGCCATTTTACTTATTAAGTAATTAAGATCATCCTGCCCCTTAGATCCGGTTATTACTAATTGTCTCTGGTTTAACACGCCAGAGGCGGTCATATCGCCATTAACTATAAATATTTCACCATAAAACAATTTAGATACAGAAGTATCCATACGGATAAAATGAAATCTGCCATTTTTAAGTAGTGTTCCTTTGAAGGAAAATTGCTCTCCATTAGAGATTGTACCAGCAACAGTGTCCTTTTCCTGTGTTATTAAATAAAGTTTAGTTTTATCTGGGAGGCCTCTAAGTTCTCCTCTTAGGATGAACTCATCTTTTGTCTGGGCTTTATTGTGGGTTGAAATGCCAAACAACAAAGCAACTAATATCACTATACATCTACTATTCATCATATTTTCTAATTTAAATTCCATTATTTATCTTCTTAATTTTTATCTAGGTGTTGCTTTACCAACTTTTCTAAACTTCCTTTCGTGCGAAACTCACTACCAGAACTTAATAACTTACCTTCTTCATCCAGCAACAATAATTGTGGAACTCCTTGCCAACCGTAAGTGTCAAAGATCTTTCTTCCTAAGCCGCCTGGTCGAAAATCTAAAATGGCAAGCGGCCAGTTCGCGCCTGTTTTTTGGTGTATTTGTTCAATTTTTTTCTTATCCTCATTAATATATCCACTAATACAAGCACTAATTACCTCGAATCCTTTTGAATTGTATTTGTCAAAGACTTGCTTAATTTCTGGCATCTTCTCAATACAAACGGTACACCCCAAAGACCAAAAATCAACCAATACCAATTTCCCTTTATATTTTTCAAGATCAACCAACTTTCCATCAACGGATTTTGTCTGCAATTTCAAAGGAATTTTATAAAGCTTCCTAACGCTTTCAATACCTCTTGCTTGCTGATGGAAGGCAGAGAATTCTGTAGCCTTTAATAAGGCCAAGTATTTATCAATATCCTGGTCATCCAAGCCAAAATCATTTCTATCGCGATATAGTACGCCTAACATGTTTACAACAGGACCCTCCGCCCCATATCGTTTTGCAAAATCCACAGATTGCAAAACATGTTGCTGTAAATCAAATTTTTCTTGTTTAGAATTGCGCCATTTTTTATTAAAAAATCCAAAGGATAATTCCTGTCTAAACAATATTTCCTTCCGCTGCTCACTTACTTCATTAGAAGATAAAAACTCTTTTAAATATTGACAATAGAGGATTTTCCATCCGTTTTTCGCTAATGTATCTAATTGAACAACATATTTCTTTTCAGCTTTAGCTCTTGCGCCCTCTCTTACATTTGCGAAATAGGCGGGCTCGTATAGTCTAGAGGTAACTAGCCATTCAAATCTTCTCTGATCATTTGGAAAAAGAGTCCAAAATCTAATTCCCCATTCTCTCAATGTACGTCTAAACAATTCGTCATAGATATTTACCTCTGTCTTTGATTCAATATATCTATCAAAATCCTTTTGATTATATTTATCAGGAAGCGTAACCCCGCTTGCTGGAGGATAACATATAGGTTTTGTCTCCCAATATTGATCCGCTTCGCTTTTGTGACTATTGCTTAGCTTTTCCTGAGCAATAGAGACCATACTAATCACACTAAATAGCAGTGCAATTACTAATTTTATTTTTTTCATGTTATTTCTTTAAAAAGATTATTGCCGTTATATCATCAGCCAAATACTGGATTTGTTATTTTTTGCAAATGGATTGTTATTACCAACCAGGATTTTGTTTCATTCCCGATAGCCGAATGATTTCATAAGGTAGAGGAAATGTGTAGGCGTTACTGTTTGGTTCTAGAGTATACTGTTTGCCACCAATAGTTCTGTTCAATGTTACCGAAAACCTAGAATCTTGGTTTAAACGCCGCAAGTCAGACCAACGCACATTCCTCAATATCAATTGCTTTTTTCGTTCTGCAAAGATCTTAGTTAAAGCATCGGTTTCACTTAACGCTATCTTGTCAACATATTTGCTTGAGCCATCAGGATTCTTTGCGTACCTCGTCCTTAACAAGTCATTTAAATCTTTCATAGCATCCGATAATTTTCCCGCCCTCGAATTGCATTCTGCTCGTATCAAATACATTTCATCTGTTGCTGGCCCGATAAACATATGAGAGGCACTATTGCTGTAGTGGCCTTTAAACAGTATTCCTGATGAAGTGACATTAAAAAATATTTTCTTTCTTAAGTCATTATTATCATAACTATCAAATAATGATTGATCTATTCTGTAACGACTATTTAGATAAGAACTGGCACTCAAAAGATTTAAAAATGCGACTTCTTTGTTTACTCCGATAAAATTCGCTACAACTGAAAGTGTATTATAATCTAACAACTCACTTTTGATCTTTAAATACTCATTTGAATAAGTAAATGCGTTTGAGTAATCCCCCATAGAAAGATATACTTTGGCAAGTAGCCCTAAAGCAGCCGATTTTGATGCTCTTGATAAATACTCAGATGTATTAGGTAAAGCATCTTTTGAAGTTGTTAGATCGGAAATAATTCGATCATAGGTTTGTTTGACGGTTGATCGAACAGATGTTTCAGTGATATCAGTCGACAATCTCAGTGCTAGTCCAAGATCTGAATTGGCACTATTCGTCTTGAATGCAGGAGCATAAACTTGCGCAAGTTCAAAGTATAGTAGACCTCGGTTGAACAATGCCTGGGCTTTTACCTGTCCCAGCCCCGCATGGTCCTTGTCCTTTGATTTCTCGACATAGTCTAGAATAATATTCATATCTAAGATTCGTCTATAAATCGAAGTATAGAAAGTAGTATTTTGAGTTATATTTTCGTGTTGATTTATAGAAGTCCAGACATATGCATTTTGAATATGAGCATTGAGTGGTAACATCGACGTGAAATCACTTTCAGTATAATAATGTCCGTCGGCGGCAACTTCTCCCAACCCAACTAGAATCAGCGTAAAATTATCCAATATTGCCTGAAAATCTACTACTGTCTCTGGTACCGTCTGCATCTTATCAGACTTAACATCCAGCCATTCTTTTTTGCAGCCCGAAAAAACTACCAATATCAACACAAACATGCATCCAATTACTTTTAAAATGGATTTCATATATTTATTATTTACTTTCATAGCTTTAATAATTTAATGTCAAACCAACAGATATCGAACGTGGATTGGGAACTTTGTTAAGATTTTCAGGATCAATGTTATGGTTATTGGCCCTCCACAGGAGAACGTTTAAGTCATTCGCTAACACATAAAAGGAAATATTAGTAAAAGGAAATTTTCTTACTTGTCCTTTATTTAGATCGTAAGATAAACGAATATCGCGTAAACGTATATGATCTGCTTTCTCAACTAATACTTCCGAATAGGCATAAAATTCATCTCTACCGTCTGACATTAAAGGTAGTGAAGGCACATTTGTGAACAATTCGTCACCTGGTTTTTGCCAGCGGTTCTTATAATCTCCATGTCCTCCCCAAGTATATTGAATCAGGCTAAAATTTACCGATGGCCTTCTGAAGTAATATCCAAAAGCATAGGTAATATTAAAGGAAGTAGAAAAGCCTTTATAGCTGATAGTATTTAGCATATTCCCAAAAACAGGTGCTGTACTTCTTCCATGATAGATAAGATCTGTAGGATGTGTATTGGGAGCAACTCCGGTAGACCCTAGAACGGTTGTGAAGGGAACTATCTGACCATCGACAACACCCATTGGATCTCCAGTTTGACTATTCAATCCAGCCCAACGATAGCTATATAAATAGTTACGAGGTTTTCCAGCTAGTACCTGGTTGCTTAAATAATTTAAAGGCTGAATAAGTAAACTGGGGGCTAAATAATAATCAGTTATTTCTTCCTTATTATAACTTAGTGAAATGGCAGAATTTACTTTAATACCGTAATTTAAAACAAGTGCTGTTAAGTTTAAATCTATACCTTCCGCTTTTAAAGCCCCAAAATTGCCAGTATAGGAGTTTACTCCAACGGTTGGATCAACAGGTTGGGAACTTATTAAATCGCCTGCCTTTTTAATATAATAATCAACAGATCCTATTAAACGATTACCAAACATCGATATATCCAAACCTAAATTAATGACTTTGACCTTCTCCCATGTTAATCCTGGGTTAGGAGGACTGACTGAAGTTGCATATTGCTGAGGAATACTATATGGCAACGAGGCCAACTGGTACCTTATCACGGGAAAAGAAGTTGCATTATTATCTACATTTCCATTATAACCGTAAGTCGCTCTTAATGATAAAGAAGAGATAGAACCAACATCAAAAAAATCTTCTTTACTTATGTTCCAACCAGTTCCGAAAGACCATGTCGGTTTTGCTTTTAAATTAGCTTTAACACCAAAAAGGTTTGCGGCATCAATACGGGCGCTAGCATTTAACGTATATTTATTTAACAATGTATATCCCACGTTACTATAGTAACTTAAACTTCGATTTAAGGAGCCACTCAAACTTCCATTATCTTTGGGGATTGTTCCGGTATTGCCTGAGGATGCTCTCATGGCATACCTTGTGTTGTAATCCATATTGTTGGCAAAGCCTAAAGTCAAAGGGTCATACCCCCATTTTTTATTTGAATTCAAATCTCTTTGAGACTCATTAACATTAAAACCACCAATAGCTGAAATAGCATGTGCATCAAAAGTTTTGCTAAAGTTTAACTGACCTTGCAAATTATACGATGTTTGGCGCATACTTCTGAAGTTTAAAGTGCCCCCAAGGGGAATTGGATATTGTGGTTGTCCCAGAGCATTGAGAAACATATAGGTGTTTATATTATCTCTAACTTCATAGCTTCTAATACTTTTATAATCCTCTGAATTTGATAATGAATGATCGTATTGACCTTTGAGGTTTAAATTTAATCCTTGAATGATCTTATATATTAAGCCACCCCCAAATCTTATGGTGGATAATTTATCTGTATTGTCTTGGTTACTTATTTCCTCTATTGGATTATAATGCCAGTCCACCAAACCTCTAGTTTTAACAGTATCGATATATGAGGATCTTAATCTTTTAGGAACCGATAGTAGATTTCCATTTTCATCGGCTAGCATAGTATAGGGAGAAACTTGGTTAATCCCATTGGCAATGTATTGGTCATAACTTATACCATTATTTTGAGTTTTGCTTTGAGTATAAGATACATATGTATTTAATTCTATGTTATTAGTAATACGATAATTGTTGTCTAATCTTAATGTTAATCTATTGTATTCATTCCCGATTGCTGACTTTAGTTCTTTATCATAACCAATAGAACCGTAATAATTCATCTTATTACTACCACCGCTTACGTTTAAATTGTATTGCTGATTTACAGACGATCTTAGCAAGTATTTATTTACATCATTGCGCACATCATTATTTCTAAGTTTCTCAAGATTAATAATAGTCTGTGAATCACTAATTTCACCTCGACGATTTGCTAGAAGAAGCTCAATGCCTGAAGACAATGAAGGAAAACTGTTAGAAGAAGGATATAAATCATCGTAATCGTTATATACTCCAATCTTGAAAAGCTTTTTCTCATAGTCGATCATATCATTAGAAGACATAATATTTGCTTTAAACAAGTCAGGCCTTTCTCCAATTGTTGTATTGCTAAAAAACGACACATTAGCTTTCTGATCGAACTTACCTTTCTTGGTTGTAATTACGATTACCCCATTTGCGGATCTAGCACCCCAAATGCTTGCTGCCGCAGCATCACGAAGTATTGTTGCTGATTCTACGTCATTTGGGTTTAAATTGTTTAAAATAATTTGTCCTCCAAAACCAAAAATATACTCCTCATAAGGAAAACCATCAATGACTATAAGTGGTTTTTGATTTGCATTAACCGTACTCAATCCCCTTATACTGATATCTGTCCCATTGACACTGGCTTCCCCATTTCCTCCTTTTCTCAAACTACTTGTCAGGTAAGAGATTCTATCGAGAATATTGGTTGACACTCCACGTTTGATTGATTTATTATCAATTTGAACAAAACTTCCCGTCGCACGTTCTTTATTCAGCTCCTGATAACCGGTATTATAAACAACTTTCACCTCTTCTAGTTCGCCAGTCGCTGCATTCAGCTTAATCTCCAATGGCATCACCGCATCCTTTAACGCAATCTCCAAAGTTTTATACCCCACATAACTCACAAGCAAAACCGCATCTTCATCTACACCTTTGATCTCAAACTCGCCCTCCGAATTAGTATTCGTAACAGCACTTTTCCCTTTTACCCGGATACTGGCGTTTGGGAGTGGCTTCCCGTCCTGATCAACTACCCGGCCTTTTATGGTAAGATTCCTCACCATGTTCGAGATGACGTTACTAAGCTTATCAAGCAGAGAAGGGGATCTTTCTTTTATAATTATGGTTTTATCCTCTATTTCGAAATCCAGCTGCTGATCAGCAAGAATCTGTGGCATGGCCTCTTCAAGAGGGACATTGTTTAAGGCTATCTTTATGGGTTTAGCTTTATTCAATTGTGCAGATTGGTACAGTACCTGAAAGCCTGTTTGTTTTTTAATCTCGGTAAAAATAGCCTTCAGGCTTATTGGATTGCCTTTTATAGTGATACGCTGGGCCAGCGTTGTTGCGCTGACCTGCATAAGGGATGCTATTAATATCACGGTGGTTAGTCGCATAACTAGCAATATTTTATGGTATAGCCGTACAGGCCTACCAATTCGTGGTTTAATATCGTACATTTACGCTATAGTTTGGTTCTTGCATCATGCCCCTGTCGTCGAAAACCAGGCATGCTGCGGTTAAATAGTTGATATTTTTATTGGCTGATGCCAAACTTCAACCAGGTCTTCCAAAGGTCTGGTTGTTTTTTATACCCGGTTAAGGGTCGTTTTTACGGCAGTAATCGAATCTCATCATTCTCTTGACTTTTTTAATTGGTTAAATATTTAATGTTTTTGTTGTATAGTAATTTATTTACCTGTTACCGTTACACTTTTCCCTTCAATTTTAAAATGTATGCCACCTGTCTTTTCCATTTTGTTCAGGATTTTTGAAATGTTGTCGTAGCGTGATACCCCACCTCCAAAGAGTCTGTCTTTATCCACACCCTGATAAATTACCTCTACATCGTACCACCTGGCCAGTTTTCGCATAATACTTTCTAAAGGCTCGTCGTTAAAAATAAACTCACCGTTTTTCCAGGCTATGGCTTCACTGGCATCAACCTGTTTCAAAACCAGCTCGTTATTTTCATTCAAAACGGATTCCTGATTGGGTTTGAGCACAGTACCCGGATAAACAATTGCCCGTTCGTTTGGCTTTTTAGGCCGCGCCCTGGTAGAGGTTACAGCAACACTGCCTTCAAGCAAGGTAGTTTTAGTGCTGCCTTCTTCTTTGTAGGCACTGATATTAAAATGTGTTCCTAAAACTTCTACAACTTGCCTGCTGGTTTCTACAATAAACGGTTTCTCCTTGTTTTTCGCCACCTCAAAATACACCTCTCCATTTATTAGCAAAATTTTGCGTTCCTTACCAATAAATTGTGAAGGGAAAGAAATTTTTGTGTCGGCGTTTAGCCAGGCACGTGTGCCATCGGGCAAGGTGATCTGGTAGGTGCCGCCACGCGGGGTGCTTAAAATCGTCATCTCTACAGAGCGAAGCGACGAGAGATCTCGCCCTTCGGTCGGGATAACAGTGTTGTCATTATACTTCAAACTGTTCGCATCAACAATTACCCCGGTTTTAACATCGCTTAGGAGAATGGTTTTACCATTGGCAAGGGTAAGGGTTGCGGTGTTTTTACCCGGGGCAATGTCGTTTGTATAGTTTGTAGCTCCTTGAGCAGGCTTAGGATTGCGGGGTGCTTTAAAAAGGAATACACCAAAAACAATCGCTGCTACCGCAGCGGCAGCAATTGCAATGCGTGGCCAAAGTTTAAAAACCCCTGCCGGCTGCATATATTTAACCAATTCATCTCTGCTTACTTTTTGATCAATTAATAGCTGATCTGCATCTGGCACCTTTGCAGAAAACGGAGCTTTAATATACCAGCTTTCTACCAAAGCTTTTTCAGCTTCGGTAGCAGTACCGGCAACATAACGGTCTAATAACTCTTCTTTGTTAATCTCTTTCATTGCACAGGTTATATTAACTCCTATACTCTAAAGACACCACATACCGCCTTATGGGGTAGATGAATTAAAAAAAAGTTTTTACATTGTTTAATGGCCCATTTTTACATACTTAATGGCCTGTTCCAGGTTTAGAAATCTATCGGGTATAAAAGGTGCCTTTGCCTATTCCATGTTTTTGAATCTGGTTTCGCAATACCAGATTTTCTAAATGCTTTTTAATTGTATTTCTATTGGCCTTTGTAATCACTACAATATCACTAATCGTTAGTTGACCCCGGGACTTTACCAGTTCTAAAATATCTAAAGACAATTGGGGAAGTTGACCCAATAGCAGATATTCCTTGTCGAGTTTAGTTTCCAGTCTTTGCTTTTGCTTTAACAAAGCTTTCAGGAAAAACATGATCCAGGGTTGCCAGTCAGGATTATCATTTTCTAAGGTACCCTGAGTTTGTCTAAGTGCCAGATAATATCCTTCTTTACTATGTTCTATAATAGATTCCAATGAACTGTATGGGACATAAGCATATCCTGCTGATAACAATAAATAAGTAGTTAATGCTCTTGAAAGCCTTCCATTGCCATCTTGAAACGGGTGTATGGCCAAAAATTCTACAACAAAAATAGCCGTCACCAATATTGGATGCAAGGATTTATTAGCCAGTGTATCATTTGTCCATGCGATCAAATGTTGCATTCGTAATGGAGTATCAAATGGCGTGGCCGTAACAAAAACAACTCCCACGCTTTTTCCACTTGCATCAAATGCTTCCACTTGATTATTATGCTTTTTATATTCACCGCGATGTCGGGAGTCTTTATCACTATATTTCAATAAATCTCTGTGAAACTGACGTATATAATTTTCAGTAAGCGGAATTTCCTGGTAATTTTCAAAAAGAGTATTCATTACAGCTGCATATCCTGCAACTTCCTGCTCGTCTCGGTTTTCAAATTTTTGAATTTGTAAATTAGAAAGCAGTACCTCCACTTGCTTGTCACTTAACTTACTCCCCTCTATACGGGTTGATGAGCCTATACTTTCGATAGTAGCAACCCTACGCAACGATATTAATTGTTCAGGTGCGAGATTGCCTAATACCTTCCAGCTGCCTTTAAATTCGTCTATGCCGGCAATAATGTTTAAAATCTCGGACGTTATATTAAGTGAGTTAATCTTCATTATCCAAAAATATACCCAAAAATACCCATAAAAATATTAACACCCAAAAGAATATCCATAAATATCCATAAGATAACTATTAAGTTTATTTGGGTCATTAAACAATGTAAAACTAGGCCACTAAAAGATGTAAATACGCGCCATCATAAAATGTAAATTACAAAAAGATTAAAAATATGTTAGCACCAAGTTTTACCCTTAAAATACGTAAGGCATTACGTACCTGCGTACGCACGGTTTGAGGGCTTAAATTGAGTTTTTTTGCAATCTCATTATGGCTAAGGGCCTCGTTACGGCTAAGGTCAAAAATGATCCGCATTTGGGTGGGCAGTTTTGCAATCTCCTGTTCTACCATTTGTAAAAGTTCTTTCTCCCGTATCAGGTTATCGGTAATGCTTTCACCCTGCTCAGAAAACTCCTGTAAAGAAACCGCATATTCTCCCCGCACTTTTTGGCTCCTATGCAAATTAAGCACACGATTACGAACAGCAGCATATAAATAACCCGGCAATGTTGTAGTAAAAACCAATTGCATTCTGTGATCCCACATATAAGTAAAAAGCTCCTGCAAAATATCCAGCACTTCCTCACGATATGGAAACCGTTTGTAAGCATGGGCATACAATACCGCATAATACCTGCTATGAATTTCAGTAAGCGCATGGCTGTCCCCACTTTTTAACAAAGCCGTCAGTTCCTGATCAGTATAAGTACTGTAAGCACCCATTTCCCTTTCTATTTTTCCCTATTAAAATTACTGAATATTTTCTGCAATTCTATACATTTTTACGCAAATAAACCAAATGGTGTACTTTTGACACTCAGGCACTTAGCCACAAAACAGGCCTTTAGGTTTATTCAAAGCCTGTTTTTAAAAGAAAATAAATTTCATCGGGCATCGTCTGAGGTAAAATTTACCTTATACCCTGAAGCAGGTAAGTGTGGCCTGTGCAGAAGTAGAGGCTATTCGCTGCCAGTTTCTCTACCGTATAATGGATAAACTCCCCTTTTGTAAACCACAGCCTCTTTTGAGATCAATAATGTAATAATAAGTACCTACTGGCAATTCTGCACCGTTCCATCGACCATTAAATGGGGTTTTATATCCTGTAGATTCAAATACCTTATGTCCGTATCTGTTATAGATGGCTATGGTAGCCTCCGGATAGCTCTGCATCCCCGGGATCAGCCACTCATCGTTATGGCCATCACCATTTGGCGAAAAGGCATTGGCAAATACACCAATTCCATCGTTTTCTATGGTAATTTTAGCACTTGCGGCCAGGCTTTCACAGGTTCCCTGGCGCAACACAATGCTAAAGTGCTGGCTTTCCTTTATCTCTACATTAAATGCACCCGTAATATTTTGGGCGATTAACGTTCCATTGGCATTGTACAGTACATAGGTTCCGTTTTGGGCCTGCTGCACCTGGATCAATGCATTGCCCGATGAGCAGATCTTTACATCGTTTACCACCGGAACAGGCAATGTGCTGCTTTCATTTTCAATGCTATAAGGGATGATCTGCCGGCTGCAGTCCAGCGCATCACCTATGGTAAGCTGATAATCTCCGGCTTTAAGTCCGTCAAGTACAGCATTTGAACCGATCACATGCCCATCTTTATCCTTCCACTGGTAAAAATAAGGGAGTTGCCCGCCAGTTAATCCAGGGGCCTTGATCCGGCCTCTTCCCAATCCGCATTGGTCGTTAGTTATCTGTTCCAGGTTCCTGTTAATTGTTGCCCCCGAAATATTTCCAATGCTGTATTGCTGCAATAGATGTTCGCAGCCCAAGTCGTCTATCGCATAAAGGTCGTAAGTGCCCGGCCCCTGGTTCTCCAGTATCCTGGAATGCCCTACAACAACACCGGCATTATTTTTCCAGAAACATGCGGCAGGCTGGTCCTTTGTAAATATGGCTTCAATTTTTCCATTGTTTAACGCACAGGTAGCAGATGTACTGACTTTTGTAGTAGCGTAATCCTTAGTAGTCTGTACCAGCTCTATCGTCAATTCTTCGCTGGTTTTATTGCAAGTAGCATTTGATGCCACCAAACGGTATTTACCCGCAGGCATACCGGTCAAATTCAGTGTATTGGCCACCGGGGTATTACCTGCATCAATCCACTGATAGCTGGTAGCGCCGGCAACAATGATTCCCGTAATGCTGCCATTGCTGGTGTTGCAGGCAGCTTTTCCAATAACCTTATTTGCCGTATTGACGGTAACGCCATTGATTTCGGGAACCATTATAGGCGCCGATACCAATGCCGGGCAGGCACTGCCATCCTTTACTTCGAGGGTATACGATCCTGCTGGTACATCTAAGAGTTCGGATGAACTACCTACAAGTTGACCTGCGGCATTTTTCCATTTATAAATTAATGTTCCTGATCCTGTAACTGCCAGGTTTTTAATAGATCCTGTAGGGCTATTACATAAACTGCCCTTAATATCTGGTGCGGATTGATCGATATTAGGTCCTGTTTGGTTGGATAAGGTATAATATGGGGATTTTACAGTACAATTGTTATAAGTTACCTCAGCATGATAGGTACCAGCCTCCACATTCCTTAAATTATAGTCTGTCCCTCTGATTTTCCCTTCCTGATCATACCATTTTACGGAATAATTTATTCCATTATAATTAATGGAAAGATTTGTTATAGCACCGTTACTGATGCCGCATGAAGGATTTATCTTATAAACTGATGAGGTATTAAATTTTGGAGTTCCATCTAAAATGGTAAAGGTAAATCGTTGTGTACAGCTACCGTTTAACACCGAAAGCACATATTTACCGGGCAAAAGCCCTGAAATATCTGCATCAGAACCTACTATTTCCTCAGCTTCATTACGCCATTCATAACCTCCTGCATTTTTGTAACGCTGGCCAATAATAGAGCCGTTCGCTTCACCACAAGAACTATGCAGAATCTGTGCGTATTGGTTATTATAAGTAATTGTAAACTGGGAAGTAAAACCGTTATATGTAGCTGATGCAATTACTCCACGTTCAATAGCACCTTCAAATTTCCACAATCCATTTTCATCTGCTGTTACTGTGGCAAAATAAGTTAATGGGTGACATTTCTCACAATCATCATCCCAGAACAGCTCTATCTTTGAATTCGGAGTAGCGGTTCCTGATACTGAACCAGCGGATACATTGGTAATTTCTATATGGGGAAGTAAGTTAACAGGACCATTATAAACCTCTTCACCTAAGCGAATATCTACACAATAAAGACTGTTTCGTTGAACAAGGAGAGACTTGACGGCATCCAACATGAGTTGACCGTTTTCAATGCTATTTGCTTCACCAGGAAGCAGCCCTCCTATTTTTACTATATCCTTTGTGAACAACCAAAAAAAGGGTTTATAAGAAGGGTTGTTTGGTAATGCCTCGCGCTTGATTACATTTCCTTGCAAGATTATTTGCCCAAGGACATCCTCAATCATAATACTATGAGAGCCCTGAATTTTATTATTCAGGATTTTAAATGAATAAGGAGCATAGGCAGTGTAACCAATATAACCGCTCAAACTAAAATGAACTGCATTAATCGTACTACCATTAAAATTTGGTAAAAGTACGGGATCGCCATTTACTGAATACCCAAAGTAATTGTTTTCAATGAGAAATTCGGTCGGAAAGTATTTGTCAGGTGTGGTGTTTTTACCACTAATATAATGGGTTCCGTTTCCGAATATATTGCGCTTACTGTCTTCTTTGCCACCAATTTCGATAATTCCCTTACAATAGGCCAGGTCAATCCCCCCTAGATATCCCCTTGGGGTTCCGCGGAATGTTTTCCCGTCAGGTTCAAACCCAAAGAAATTTGAATAAACCTTAAGGTTTTCTACCCCCATCGGTGGCACCCCAACTCCTGTTTTTAAGGAAACATAAAGTGTCGATAAAATTAACCCATTGTTGACGAATACATTTCCTTTTCCTGGTGCACCAATTTGAATGTTTCTGGCATTTTCTACGTATAGTACTGCAGATATTGAATAGATGCTCTGGGTTGGCCCGTTTAAAATGGGTCCCATAAAGTCTCGTACATAAAATCCATAGATTTCAAACCCGTCAATATCTATTAGTACAAATGCATTATATGGTGATGAACTATTTTGTGGTTGTAAAACAACTTTTGCATTACTTACTCCAAAACTGTTGCCAGGTTGCGTTGTCCCGTCTATTACAAGATTTGAAGAGATATAGGGCAACGCCGTTGCCAATGTTATTGTCCTGTCAGCTTCAGTATTTCCAGATAAGTTAAAATGAATATAATCCTTTTCTGCTATGCCATTTGAGGCCGCTTTTGTTAATGCCTCTCTTAAAGTGCCTACTCCCGCATCAGCGTTGCTAATTACCACAAAAATTTCTGAAAAAGCCACATGGCTTTGACAAAGAAAAATAAATAGTAGAAATAATCGTAATTTCAAATTAAAAGCGCTAATGTAAATTGCAGCCTAATTTAGTAATTTTCTTATATAACTGGACGGTTAGTCAGCGTTGATTGGATACTTTGCTGGTTAAACTTAATGGCAGCGTTTTCTATGAATATTGGGTAGACTAAAACAATTGCAAGGAACTTCGCCAGTCTTCCCGTTTAATTTCAAACCAATCGCAATCAATTTCTTCATGACTGAGCTGGCCGGTAATGACGAGGCCTGATTTTAACAAAGCATTTTTTGACGCCAGATTTTCTACATTGGCCATGGCATATACCGCATCAAGCTGCAATTCATTAAATGCATAAGTTAAACTTGCTCTGGCAGATGCTGTAGCAAAGCCTTGCCCCCAATACCTTCTAAGCAGCCGATATCCAACCTCATAAAAGTTAATATGGCCATTTACTTCTTCAGTCCTGAACTTTAAACCTCCCCACCCAACAAAATTATCTGTGCTTTTGTCAACAATGGCCCAACGGCCGATACCATAATCAAGATATTGTTGCCTGATGTATTTAATCTGGTTGATGGCCTGATCTATAGTTTGAATAGGAGACTTGCCTAAATAGGTATGCACTTCGGGGTCCGCATCCATTTCAAACATTGCCGGAGCATCGTTTATAGTAATCTCCCTTAAAATGATGCGGTCAGTTTCAACCATAATCCTGTCTGAGATCCCTTTTTCCATTTTTAATATTATTGACTATATAACACTACCAAATTTTCCCATTCCTCTTCAAGCGAAACCTGAGTGCTAGGCTGCCCTGCCCTGTTGTACCAGTAATCAGCATTCCAGAGGTCACCCTCCTTACGGTGCAGATATGCATGAACATGAGCCGCAGCTTTGTCTGTTAACTGGTCAATCAAATCATGCGCAGTTTTCCAATCTCCAGTTCCGTCATACCATAAAGCCTGCAGATGCAAAGCTAAACCCTCTGGCAATTGCCTGTTCATTATAGACTGTTTAAAATCAATTGCATCAATCATGTTCAAATTTAATATTTTAGATCATATTGTTGTACCAACGTACTCTTTTCCGTGATCTTCATTTATGATGTAATACCTTTCTGCTTCAGCGTCATCAAAAATTATTCGTCAGTTATCACTCATCTCAAAACATTGATTTTCGTCACAACATATTGCTATATATCAATACCTTACAAAAATAAATATCGCATTTTCTGTGGTTCGACAATTCAAATCTGTCTAGATTCACCTAAACTAATCTTATAATTTATGACAGAAAAGAATAGCCGTTACATTGATCCACTCACCGACTACGGATTTAAACGCTTGTTTGGAAACGAACCAGACAAAGACATTATGATCGAATTTTTAAATGCCCTGTTTGAAGGCGAAAAAATCGTCATCGACATCAGATACAGCCCCACCGAACATGCCGGAGAAGATGTCAAAGAAAAAAAGGTACTCTTCGATTTAACCTGTACCGGCGCCGACGGTGAGACTTTCATCATCGAGATGCAGCGGGCAGACCAGGAATTTTTCAGAGACAGGTGCGTGTTTTACATGTCACGGCTCATCAGCGCCCAGCTACCCAGGGGTACATCCAATTGGGATGTTCCGCTCAAAGAGGTTTACCTGATTGGTATTATGGAGTTCCAGTTTAACAACATCAACAGCAATTACCTGCACAACATTGCCCTCATGAACAGAGACACCGGTAAGGTTTTTTACAAAGGAATGGGCTATAAGTTTCTTGAATTACCTAACTTTGATAAAAAAGAAAGCGACTTGGTAACAGAGTTGGACAAATGGTTTTATTTGTTAAAGAACCTGAGCCATCTGGATAAAATTCCTGATTTTTTGGACAAAAGGGTGTTCCAGAAAATTTTTAAAATTGCGGAGATGAGTAAAATGACTAAAGAAGAACGTGAATTGTACGACTCAGATGTGAAAGCAAAATCTGATTGGAATGCGGGTATTCGTTACGCAGAAAAAAAGGCAAAGGAAGAAGGTAAGCTGGAAGAGAAATTGGAAATTGCACGCAATCTCAAGAGCAAAGCAATAGCTTTTGAAATAATAGCTGAAACGACTGGTCTTTCTATTGACGAAATAGAAAAATTATAAATTTTATAACAATCTGAATTCCATGGAATGATCCATGGAATTCAGATTACTAATTTTTTCTCATTTGGATGATATAAGTTCCATTTACTGGGGCAGGCTTATACGATCCATAATGTAACTTAGTTTACAAACTTCACGTTATAGGTTCCATCAGTAATTTTAACCATTTCACCGTTTGCTGTTTTAGCAGTTCCGGTAAATGATCCTTTTATACTTCCTCCGGCCACATAAGAAACCTCTGCTATGAAAAGATATATACCATCATTGTCGTAGTCAGTTGAAAATAACTTCCCCGCTTAATTGGTATATTCAATATAGTGCGACTGTGCAGAAATTACACTCATTCCAATATTTAGTCCCCTTACAAAACCAATGTAAGATTCTTCAGAATAAAACTTAAATAAGGGCTTGGCTCCAGCCTTACCACTGCCTAAAATAGTTAATGTTCTGGGTTTAATGATTTACTTTGGCTGGACTTGATTAAGTCCATGCCAGGAAAGGTGATTGCAAGCCTTTCGATAAAGATCAGGAAAAATATATTTTTATATTTACAGCATGTATCAGATATTGCTTCCTCTACATTCGTTGATCCGTTGGCTGGTGCTTATTTCTCTTCTTTTTGCCATTTACAGGGCATATTACGGAAGGTTCAAAAAACTGGATTTCTCTACTTTCGACAATACGATTATGCACATCGCTGTAAAAATTTTGCAGATTCAGTTTTGCATCGGTATTACTTTATATTTTATCAGTCCAATCGTCAGGTATTTTCTGAATAATTTTAAAACAGCAGTACACCTCAGGGAAATGAGGTTTTTTGGAATGGAACACATCACCATGATGACCATCGCAGTTTTCGTGATTACTATCGGAGCAGAGAAAGTCAGCAAAGCAAAAACTTCTGAACAAAAATATCGGATCATGGCCTTATGGTTTTCTATCGGATTGGTTCTGATCCTTTCTTCCATTCCCTGGTCATTTTCGCCACTAACAAGCCGCCCAGGGTTCAGGGCTTTTTAAAGTGGATCATTAAAATAGGCAGCTCCAATTCCCTTCCTTTAGTATTTCACCACCTTCAATTTTACCGAAGTCTCGCCTATAATAAAATAGGTATTTCCATTCTCTACCTTTACATGAAGCTGTGCAATAAGTTCTTTGGGTTTTGATCTTTCTGTAATTTCTACATATTGTTTAGCTGCAGAATATGTCCAGGAAATATCTTCCGAAGGAATAATTGTTTTATCAATAGGTACATTGGTCATTGGGAACTTAAATTTCCCATTACCATCATTATCAAATTTAAATAGTGTTTTTAACAGATTTGCCCTAACGATATTTAAAGCCTGTTTTTGACGGGCATTGGTACTTTCTGGCACGTAGGCATCTATCACTTTCCAGCTACCAATTAAGAAAGAAGCATCTTTTTGCGCTTTAGAACTCAGGCATAATGTCAGGAGTGCAAAAGTGATCAGGTATTTCATGCCATGAAGATAGCATATCTATGATGAATTATTTAAAAAAATGGGAAAATTATAAGACCAAAAGTAAACGAATATGCTGTTATCGAAGAAACGATTTCTCCAGAGGTATTAGATATCATGACCAATTGGATTGGGCGCATCTTATGAAGATATTGCTGTTATGGCTACCGTATTAAGGTAGTCTGTATTAAAAAAGAACAGCCGTTACATTGATCCACTCACCGATTATTCGGTAGCTTTTATTGACTTTGGTCCTCATGAGCTCTCCTGCGTCTCGGTTATTCGGTAGCTTTTATTGATTTTGGCAGGTACAGCCCTACCGACGTCGAGTATTTCACGTCATTTCGAGGAAAGCGAAGCGACGAGAAAACTCTTGAACTATGCAAATCCACGTTAAAGCATGCTCAAACAAGAGATCTCTCCTGTCGTCGAGATGACGTAATGACTGAAGATCATGGATAGAGGCGGCTGCATATACATCATGTCCAATCTTGCCAGAACAACATTTTATATCGGTGTCACTTCAGATTTATACGCCAGAATACAGGAGCACAAAACTAAAAAGTATCCCAATTCATTTACTGCAAAATATAAATTACATTTTTGCATTTACTATGAAATGCAGCCATCAATTGAAGAAGCAATAGCCAGAGAAAAAGAGGTCAAAAAATGGAGTAGAAGCAAGAAAATTAAACTGATAACTACATTGAACCCTAAATGGAATGACCTTTGGGAGGAGATACAGCAATGGTAACTTATTTACAGGCTACTTCAAGAGATCTCTCCTGTCGTCGAGAGGACGCTTCAGAAAACAAAAATGATTATAAATTTTTAAAATTGCGGAGATGAGTAAAATGACTAAAGAAGAACGTGAATTGTACGAATCAGATGTGAAAGCAAAATCTGATTGGAATGCGGGTATTCGTTACGCAGAAAAAAAGGCAAAGAAAGAGGGTAAGCTGGAAGGTAAGCTAGAAGGCAAGCTGGAAGAGAAATTGGAAATTGCCCGCAATCTCAAGAGCAAAGCAATAGCTTTTGAAATAATCGCTGAAACGACTGGTCTTTCTATTGACGAAATAGAAAAATTATAAATTTTATAACAATTGGAAAAACTTCAAATCGCATAACCAAGGAAACCAGCTTACTTTATCTCATCTTTAATATATTTTGTAAGCAAACTGGATGGCACGTTTTTGTTACCAAGCCGAAATATGTCCTTATCCCCGGCTACAATAAAACTTCTTTTGGCCCTGGATACTGCTACATTTAACATATTGGGCCCCATATCAAAAAAATAACCTGATTTTACATCACTGGTATATACCGGAGAAAAGATCACAATATCCTTTTCGGCTCCTTGTAAGGAATGTACAGTACCGTATTGAAATAATGAAGGCTGTAAGCCATTTAAATGCATGGCCTCTGTTAAAAACCTTTTCTGAGCGCTGAAAGGGGTAACGATTCCAACCAGATCATGGAGGGCTTTACGTTTAACTTTTTCAGGGCTTTTACTTTCTTTCAGCTCTTTACTGTAAATGAATTCAACGATTTTGCTTTCATTTGCTTTAAGCCATTTGATGATACCTTGCGCCTCTGCCCGGTTAAATCTGCTGGTACCAGACTTATCGGATTGCCCTGCAATTTTTAAAAAGCCCATGGGTGGCAGGAAGTCAGATTTTTCGTACCTCAGGCTGGAAAGCGGCTCCAACTGATTGTTGTAAACCAGCTCATTGCAAAACGCTATAATTTGGTTGAGGCAACGGCGGTGTTCTGTAAGCAACAGCCCCCGGTCCTTTTTGCTGTAGGCAAAACTGCAGCTCTTTTGAGCAAGTTTCATCAAACTTCCGTTTGAAGACATATAGCCTGAAGCCATCAATTGCTCAATTCTGTTGTTATCTCCTTTTGTTATCAACTGGTTTCTTAACAGGTTGCCTTCATCGGTACGTCCGTCAATATTCCAGACCGGTTCAATTTGATAGTTATCTCCTACTACCAATGCTTTCTTGGCCAGGCTAAAGGATGGGGCACCAACTTCCGGACTTACCTGCCCTGCTTCATCTACAATAAGCAGATCAATGAAATCGTATAAGTAGTCAATCTGCCTGGAAGGATATCTGGTATACTGCATCATTTTGGGCAGCATGTGAAATGTGGATACAAAGCAAGGTGTGAGCATGGCAAAACGGTGTAACCTGTTCATTGTACCAGCTTCTGTATTCTTCCAGTTAGAATCATCCTGAAGTGCCGATGAGGTTTCTTCAATCCACCTGGATTCCCAGTAATGTACGGCAAACAGGAAGTTCTGGTATCGGATTTTGGTATCCAGTTTATCCAGAAAGCGATCATCTTCGGTATAATCGTCTATATAAAAATATTCATTTTTAAGTCCTTCTGTTGAATTCAGCCATTTGAAGAAGGCTTTATAGTGTGAAAAAGCTTTTTTTATCTTTTCAGATTTACCTATTAAATTGGGTTGAAGCGTACTAAAGGAAGAAAAATCCCAGGTTGAGGTATCAAAAGAACAATCTGCAAATATGGATTCATAATATAATTTGCGTTGTGTTTTGACTGGTTTTAAAAAGGACAGCAACCAAAAATAAAAGGGTTCTTTCTGCCTGGCTTCCACAAGCTTTGTGATCAGCTTGCTGACATCCGAGATTTCCCTTTCAAAAAACTGGTCATTAACTCCTGAAAAGTCTTTCCCTTCGTATGCTGCAGCATCATAATCAACCAGCAAATGATAAACCGATTTGAACTGTTTCCA
Organism: Pedobacter heparinus DSM 2366; assembly: GCF_000023825.1. NCBI lineage: Bacteria > Pseudomonadati > Bacteroidota > Sphingobacteriia > Sphingobacteriales > Sphingobacteriaceae > Pedobacter > Pedobacter heparinus. The sequence goes on along the minus strand of NC_013061.1, from coordinate 1,046,566 downwards.
GACTTTAAGTCCTTCTGCAATCAGTTCAGATGATTTTTTAATCTGCTTTTGAAGGTATTTCTGCGAAGTGGTAATGTCGGTAAAATCAATGCCGCTGAAAGTTGACAGTTTTTCGAGGAACGAGGCTCTGGCGGTTTGCAGGTAAACTTCGTTCTCAATTTCAGTAAGTACGCTATCCCCTTTTTTAGAACTATGGTACATCCAGTTCCGCTCCTTCGATTTCTTAATCTTTTCGGGATCGCCGGAAACCATATATAAAGCAAATGAAGTGATATCTGGCAGCCATCTTTGTTCAAGCAAAGTTCCGGAATTGCCTTTGGAAAAGCTGTCAATGATATTCGTAATGGCCTGGTTGTTGGTAGAACTGGCCACGGTGATCAGCGGGTTTTGCCCGGTCATGGCAGACTTAACGAAATTATCGGCAATAACAGATTGGATCAATGTGGTTTTTCCTGTTCCGGGAGGGCCATTGACAGCCAATATTTCACCGTGTTTCAGATCAAGGTTATGGGCCAGACTTTTACGTTGCGATGGTGATAAACCAAAACCATTGTTCATTTGCCCCAGGTGGCCTGCTGATCTGTTAAAAACTTCATCTTTTGTGTATTGCTGGTTAAGAACGGGGCGTGCTTCTTTAATGATTGTTTTCAACAGCCTTGGAAAGCTGGATTGTTTGATCAGGCTTCTGTACAGCTCAAGAATATGATGTGATGTGCCTTTAACCACTTCATCGGGTATAAAAACCCATTGGTATTTTACTTCAAAGAATTCCTGGGCTTTAAAATCCTGGATGTCTGTGCCGGTAATATAATTGAAAATTTTATTGAGCGATTGATGGTATACTTTCCAGGTATCGGTGCTCAATTCTACTTTGGCTAGTGCCTCGTCTACCTGATCTACATTTGAAAATACAATATCCCTGTAAGAAACGGGGTCTAATATCTTTCTTGGGATCAGGGGATACATGTCTTGCCTGGGTTTCAGTTCATTTTCAGAACTCAGCAGTGCAGGTATCCAGAAAGGTGATATTTCTTCTTCGTTGGCTTTGGGAATGGCATGGTTTAACCGCGGAACAAGTGACAATGGCGAGATGAGTATTTCTTTATCCAGAACCTGGCCTTCTTTAAGGGCTTCCAGTTCATTTTTTGGCCAAAGTTCTTTAAATAGTTGATCAGGAAGCGTTGCTTGCTCAAAGTTATAAGCTTCAGTTTTGTATTTGGCATCTATTTTTGAAACATCTACATTGATGCTTTCAGCATCGGCCAAACTATCACGCCAGTATTTAATCCATTTTAATATGTCCATTCATCTTGCGTTAGGGATTCTTATCTAATGCAAAATAAGAAATGATTTGAGTTTCTGCTCTATCGATGGTTTTAGACTGTTGATATGTAGTGTTTATTCCATCCCTCTCGTTTATATAAAAAAACCATTCAACCATGAAGAATTAGTTACCTATACAAATAATCCTCAACCGGTCATTTACAGGTACAAAGTTTCTGCTAAAGATCTGGAGCTAAATCCCCCTTGCATTGAAGGCTGTGGCTTTAAATTTAAGCGAAAGTGACCTTATGCGGTATTATTGACTATATAACACTACCAAATTTTCCCACTCCTCTTCAAGTGAAACCTGAGCGCTAGGCTTCCCTGCCCTGTTGTACCAGTAATCAGCGTTCCAGAGGTCACCCTCCTTACGGTAAAACCTACTCTTTTCCGTGATCTTCATTTATGATGGAATACCTTTCTGCTTCAGCGTCATCAAAAATTATTCGTCAGTTATCACTCATCTCATGGTTGCTGCCCCGGGTTAGCGTCAATTGTAAATTTTTAAATAAATTATAAAAATGATAAAACGTTTGATTTTCTTAATTTTGACGCATGGAAACAGGAATCCCCGGATTGAGCTGGGACGAGTTGAAGCTCAAAGGTTTTAAGGTACATGAGCTATCGGCCTCGGTAGATGTGCCGGTCAGGACAGGCCGGCGCGACTTTTACAAAATGGGCCTGGTATATGGTGACATGACGATAGATCAGGATGGCCGGTTAGTTGAGGTTAAAGGTGCCTTCCTCATTTTTGTGAATCCAGCTGTACCTCATTCCATTGTTCGCCGCATCAATCGGATCAGCGGCTATGCCTGCATATTTACCGAAAGCTTTATCAGCAGCCGGGAAATGAAGGACTCACCACTATTCCGTGTGGGTGATAGCCCGGTAATTCCGCTTGATAGCGACGAGGCGCTATTTATGCAAGGAATCTTTCATAAAATGCTGACGGCCTATAATGGCGATTATCCTCATAAAGGGGATTTGATCAAGAGCTGCATCGCATTAGTGATTCACGAAGCGTTGCGGTTACAGCCATCGCAACAAACCACGCCTTTAAGAAATGGCACGGGCCGCATCACACACCTTTTTATGGACCTCTTGGAAAGGCAATTCCCGATCGAGCGCAGCAATGATCCGCTTAGGTATCGAAACCCACAGGCCTTTGCAAAAGTACTTGCTGTCCATGTTAACTATCTTAACCGCGCTGTAAAGGAGGTGACGGGTAAACCTACCTCAACACATATCGCAGCTCGCATCACAGCAGAAGCAAAAGCGCTCTTAAAGCATACCGACTGGAACGTTGCCGACATTGCTTATGCTTTAGGTTTTGAATACCCGGCTTATTTTAACAACTACTTTAAACGTGTTACCGGAACCACACCCAATTCTTTTAGGAAAGTTTGAAAATCATAGTTATTGGTTTGATTGTTGTTAACATGGTGTATGTTTTAACCGGAGCTTTGTTTCATGAAGATTTTAGTTACAGGAGCAACAGGAAAGGTTGGGAGCAGGTTTGTTCCCCGCCTTATAGCGAAAGGTTATGACGTTACGATATTGGTTAGGGATGCGGCCAAAACATTACCGGGAGCCAAAGTGGTGGTGGGCGATCTATATGACGCCAACACGCTGCCACCTGCGGTTGCAGGTATGGATGCGGTTATTCACTTAGCCGCCTTATTCCGTACCTTCACGGATAATGAAGGCATCGTTAAGACCAATCATACCGGCACGGTGGCTTTGGCACAGGCTGCGATGGCAGCAGGTGTTAAACGATTCATTTTTGTGAGCACCAGCAATGTATATGGTTCAGGATATGGCCATCCCGCCAGAGAAGACGATAGCGTCAATATCAATGATCCCAGGCCTTACTCTTCCAGCAAGATCGCAGCCGAACAAGCATTGCTGAAACTTGATCTTGATGTGCGCGTATTGCGTTTGGGTTTTGTCTATGGCGACAAGGATCCGCATATTGAAGAGATCATACCCATATTGAAAAACTGGGGACGCCACTCTGGTTCGAGAATGCACATGGTACATCACCTGGATGTAGCACAGGGCCTGTTTTTATTATTACAACAGGATAATCTCAACGGCGAAATATTTAACATCGTAGATGACGCGCCCATCACCTTATATGAGTTAGCTGATTCCGTTGGAAAAGCGGCCGAAATCTATGATGGTAACGAAGGGCCGCTGGCCGATCCATTCGAGGGAATCATGGATATTTCCAAACTTCGAAAAATTGGCTTCAGGCCTTTGGTACCCAGCTTTTATGTAGCCCGGGATCTGGATATTTTGTAAGGTCCACTAACCGACCAAGTACAGGTATACAAACTGCTATAACAATCCAAATAGCTTTCTGACCTCGGTTTAAAGATTTATTCTTTACAATATTGGCAATTCCATAAATCATATAACTGATTAATAATAGGCTAATGATGATATTCAACATAGTCTAGATTTGACTATCATTACCTGCCACACACCTGAACCCTACTGTTGCAGAGCAGTCTTTATTACCATAACCCTGGCGCCAGGTATGATGATGATTTGCCGCGGGGCCGCTCACCTTACCTCCACGAATAACTATACTATCAGCGCTGTATGCCTTCAGGCTTCTATGCTGATAATTATATCTTTTACCAGATAAAAGTAATTCCTTTACGCGTTCTGCTCGCTCAGCATAAGCATCCTTCTTCCATTGATCTACACAAAACTCCGAAACACTACCATCCATATCTTGCAAGCCAACACCATTTTTAGCGGCATATTCCCATTCTGCTTCCACGGGCAGGCGCTTACCCTTCCATTTTGCATAAGCTTTGGCAGCATACCAGCATACGTAAACTACCGGCTGGTCTTCTGTTCCCTTTTTATAGCTGTCCAAATCCCATTCCTTCAGGTAATTACCATTATGGAAACTATCAGAAATATAACGTTTAGCCCAATCCGGATTCGCATCTATAAATTTTTTAAAATCGGCATTGGTAACCTCATGCTTATCCATATAAAAAGAGCGTACCATTGTTTTATTAGCCGGAAATTCCTGCGAGAATGAAGACGCAGGTACATTTAATTTAGCAACCAGATCCTTTAGCTGGCTACTATCCAATCCCATATAAAAAGTTCCACCTTTAACCAATACCATCCCCTTTTTTGATATTGCGTGCTGGTCGATATGTGTCGTGTCTATAAATGCCGACAAGCTTGCCAAACAAAGAAAACAACTGAGCAGTACTAATAAAGAAAGATTTTTCATGAAGGAGTAGCGTCTTGGTTATCTGATTAATTCAAATTTTAAGAATTTAATTCAAAAAACAAAATAATTGAAAATTATTTAGCTAATAATTCAATAATAGATAAATGAATCGATGATGAGGTATGCTACCCTCTGCGTTTACAGCATCAAATTTTTGAATTCTGCTCCAGAATTCCGAAATAAACCTCAAAGCATTAATCATAAAGAAATATTAAATCATTAAAGTGTATTTTAACTTGTAAATACGATAGAAATGATTTACTTTTGCTTAAAACAATCTAGTCATGCGCAGAGAAGATGCTACAGAAGATCTGCTTGCCGAACCTGTTGTTGTTTACAGCAAAGGCCAGGACGGCAGGCCTTATTTTATTGATCCGCTGGAAGACCTGGGCTTCAAACGCCTGTTTAGTGCCGAGCAGAACAAAGACATTACCATAACTTTCCTGAACCATGTACTCAAAGGAAAACGTGAGGTTGTATCGCTCGAATTTCTAAAGAACGAATATCCCGGCGAAACCCAGGAAGAAGGCGGAGTGATAATTGATATCGTATGCAAAGACCAGATTGGGGCTTTCTTTCTGGTCGAAATGCAAAAAAGCTGGAATCAAAACTTTAAGGAACGATCCCTGTTTTATGCCTCCAGGCTTATTACCGAACAGGCGCCACACGGCAATCGCAAAGAATGGGCATACTCCCTGAAAGATGTATATGTAATTGCATTGCTTGAAAAATTTACTATTAATGCCGGAAACAAAGGTAAATGGCTGCATGATATAGCACTAGTCAATACAGATACAGGAAAGGTATTTAACGAAAGATTGCGTTTTACCTACATTGAACTGCTCAGCTTTAAAAAAACAGAAAACCAGCTGGAAACCGACCTGGAAAAATGGATTTACGCCCTCAAAAACCTGAAACATTTAAAACAGGCACCTGCTGCATTTACAGAGCCCCAATTGCTCCAGTTTTGCCAGGCTGCCAGATACATTAACTTAACAAAGGAGGAAAAGAATATGATTAGTGCAAAAACTAAAGCCCGCTGGGATTACTACTATGCAATTGACGGGGCAAAGATAATGGGGCGCGAAGAGGGAGAAACCAGAGGAGCTCATCAAAAAGCAGCGCAAATAGCCATCAAGCTTAAAAACAAAGGAGTTCCATTTACAGAAATCCAGGAACTAACCGAACTCAGCATTACAGAAATAAAAAATCTGTAAATTAGGTCTTAAGGGGTATAAACTTTCCTGCTTATACCACTTTCTATTAAAGGAAAATGTTTTATTTATTTGTTACAACCAATCCATTTGACATTCTCTCCTTGTTTTCAAGGTGCCATTTTGGCTCCTTAAAAAATCATACTCTTCAGAGGCTTATAACATCTCAGAAGTTTACCTGCTGGCCTTCCTGGAAAACTTTAACCTCCCCGACACCCCCAGATATGAATACCTGCAGGATATATGCCTGGCCAACAGGCATACAGGAAAAATATTTTACGATAAACTCAGCTTTATATTTATAGAGATGCTTAACTTTGTGAAGAAGCCTCATGAACTGCATACAGAACTGGATAAATGGTTATATGCATTAAAACATTTAACAGAATTTAAACAGCGTCCTGCATATTTATCCGGCCCGGAATTTGATCAGTTTTTTGCATTAGCTAAATACGCCAACCTGACTAAGGAGGAAAGAGATATGTACAATACAAGTTTAAAGCAGAAATGGGACAGTAAAAATGTGTTGGATTATGCTGTAGAAGAAGCAAAACACAAAAAAGTTATTGAAGTTGCAACAGCTTTATTAGCAAAGAACATTGATCTCAACATCATTTCTGAAGCAACAGGCTTAAGTCAAGAAGAAATCCAGGCCCTTCAAAAGTAAAAACCATACATTAAACAGCCAAACTTATATAAATTGGGATTGGGAAAAACAACCCAACTCTATCGTTTGGAATAAACTTGAAAATAGAACTACCTTTAATTATGATTCCCTAAACCGGTAAGCGGTTCAGTTCTATATCATCCGGTGTAACAAAAATAAGTGGTACCTTTTCTACATCAACATAACTGGAATCCAGGCCAAAACTCCTCTCTTCCGAAAGGCTTAAGCGTTTTAGTATGAAATAATAATCCATGATGGTACGCTCATAAAGGCTCAGCTTAGAGAACTTGGACAAATGTTTTTCCAACAGTACAAACCTGAAATCGCCTGCAATTTTATGCTTGTTTAATGAGGTGTACTGGCTGGTAATGTCTACTTCTCCATTTTTAACCAGTTCTTCAATCACTTTTCTATACAAAAGGTTAACCCGCTGCTCTACCCTGAAACCCAGTTTAAAATCGATACGGATCAGTTTACCAGGGATCAGAAATTCAACTTTATAATCTCTTGTAAAAGGCTCATCAACCACATCAACGTGTACCAGCCAATATACATCAGCCCTTTTTGGTTCTTTCTGAATGATGGAATAAATGATCTTAGATTCAATTTCTGTTTTAAAATTGGCACTGGTCAGGTAAACCAGCTGAGAGGAATATTTTGGAACAGAAATGTCTTCACTCAATTCTTTAATGATCTGGTAATAGTCTTCAATCTCCACATATTTAACAAACCTGTTTTTAATTTTCCGGGATACATACCAGCTCCACATTACGGTAAACAGTGCAGAACCAATTAAAACAGTTACCCAGCCACCATGAAGGAACTTAGCCATGTTACCTACTAAAAATGTCATTTCGAGCAGTACATAGATGAACAGGAAAATGCCAATAACGTATACCGGTACCTTTTTGCGTTTCATGTACGCAGCGATCAATATAGTGGTAGAGAGGAAAGTGAGGTTAATGGCCAAACCATAAGCCCCCTCCATTGCGCCTGAATTTTTGAAGATTAAAACTATGGCAATACATCCTGCCCAGAGGATCCAGTTGATGGATGGTACATAGATCTGCCCTTTTTGGTTACTTGGATAGTTGATCCGTACTTTGGGCCATAGGTTTAATCTTACCGCTTCAGAGATCAGGGTAAAGGAACCTGTGATCATGGCCTGGCTGGCAATTACTGCAGCCACAGTAGCAAGCGCAACCATAAACAACAGATAAGAAGGTGGGACTATCTCGAAAAAGGGGTTTAAACCCGTATCATAATTGCCATGATGTAAAATCCATACACCTTGTCCCAGGTAATTCAGGATCAGCATGATCTTAACAAAGATCCAGCTTACCCTGATGTTGGAGCGGCCACAATGCCCCATATCTGAATAGAGTGCCTCGGCTCCTGTAGTACATAAAAATACACCACCCAAAATGAGCATGGCCATAGGATTGTTTACCAGTAAATTAAATGCATAATATGGGTTAAGGGCTTTAAAAATGCTAAAATCCTGCACCACAAATAAGATACCTACCAATCCCAGTGCACCAAACCAGAGAAACATGATGGGGCCAAAAAGCTTTCCAACCAGGTTGGTACCAAACTGCTGTATTACAAACAGTCCAGTAATGATGGCCAGTACAATAGGAATAACACTTACTGTAGGAAATTTTAACTGCAAACCCTCTATGGCCGAAGTTACGGTAATACTTGGGGTGATAATTCCATCTGCCAATAAGGCACATCCACCAACGACGGCAGGGATGACCAGCCATTTGGCGTTTTTACGCACCAGGGAATACAATGAAAATATACCACCCTCACCTTTATTATCGGCCCTTAATGTAATAACAACATACTTAATGGTGGTTTGGAGGGTGAGTGTCCAGATGATGCAGGAAAGCGCGCCAAGAACCAGATCGGATGTAACCTCCTGCCCGCCCCCTACTACTGAATTGAAAATTGCTTTGAGGGTATAGAGTGGTGAAGTACCAATATCGCCATATACTATACCTAAACTTACTAATAATCCACCGGCGGAAAGCGTGTTAAAATTCTTATGACTCGACACTATTTTATAATATAATTGACACTATTTAACAAAACCATCGCGTTTTTGTTCTTAAAAATGATTAGATTACCATCAAAATCAGAGCGCAAAAGTACAGTAAATAAATAAAATTCAGCCTATTAATATTTAAGAAGAAATTTAACAGCAGAAACCATTAAAAAAAACAATAAGGCTATTAAACGGTTAAACATGTTAAATATTGTTAAATATTAAATTAGTATCTAAAATCATTGACTTTTTAATTTTATTATTTATATTTTTGGCTACCAAACATGAAGATACAACGAAAAATAGCGCATCTCCTGAATATTTCCTGCTTAATAAGCATGAGTGTTTTGTGCAGCGTTAGTGTTTTCGGTCAGCGGACAGACAGTTCAACCACCAGTATCAGGGCAAAAAAAATCAATAAAACCCCTCAGATTAAAGCCAGTGTACCCACTTATAAGCCTAAATATGCCGTAGGATACCTGCAATACAATGATTTAATTTCTGGCAATAAGAGTTTAACCAATCCTAAACAGGAAAAGATACTTACAGTTTTAAAAGTTTATCCTAACCCGGTTGATGATCAGATCAACCTGATCTTGCGTATAGACAGGGAATCCAACCTTTCTGTAAAAATCATGGACCTGCTGGGCAATGAAGTGGTCACACTTTCTAACGAACGGATTCCTGCAGGTGAGCAAACCAAAAGTTATACCATTCCAAACCGTTTAAACAGCGGTATATATTTTCTAAAAATCATGTCCGGCGCAGAAACAGTTGTAAAACGAATCTCAGTTTTATAATTATTTTTGTAATGTCATGCTATCATGGCTTAATCCTTGTTAGCTATTTCATATAAAATACCGATCCCGCATGAAGATAATTGCCATAGGACGCAACTACGCAGAACACGCCAAAGAATTAAATAACCCCATACCCGATCAGCCGGTTATATTTTTAAAACCCGACACCGCCGTTTTAAAAGACAACAAACCTTTTTACATTCCCGATTTCTCTTCCGACATCCATTACGAGATTGAAGTGGTATTAAAGATAGCAAAAGAAGGAAAGCACATTGCTGAAAAATTTGCGCACAAGTATTATGAAGAACTGGGTTTGGGTATAGATTTTACCGCCCGGGATATCCAAAGTGCACATAAAGCAAAAGGATTGCCCTGGGAACTGGCCAAGGCATTCGACCATTCAGCAGCCATCAGCAATTTTATTCCTAAAACAGCCATTAAAGATCTCTCTGACCTTTCCTTTACCTTAAACATTAACGGAGAACCCCGGCAAAATGGCAATACCAGGGATATTTTATTCTCCTTTGAAAAAATAATCGCTTTTGTATCCCGATACATTACCCTTAAAAAGGGAGACCTGATTTTTACCGGTACCCCGGAAGGGGTTGGCCAGGTTAAACCAGGTGATAAACTGGAAGGCTGGCTGCAGGGCCAACAACTACTTAATTTTGATATAAAATAGTGCTTTAATGATTAAAAGAAATATAATTATTGCATTTATCGTTTTATTTTCAATAAACGCATACAGTCAGCAAATCTTTAGTGGCAGCAAATATCCGCTGGTAGATTTCAGGTCGCCCCTAGACATTGTACCACCCGCCCTGGCAGGCTCTTTTGGCGAATTACGGGCCAATCATTTCCATTCGGGAATGGATTACCGCACCAACCAGCGCGAAGGCTATCCGGTATATGCGATAGCCGATGGCTATATCTCACGCTTGCGTGTACAGAACAGTGGCTTTGGTTTGGCCTTATACATTAACCATCCAAATGGTTTTACTTCAGTTTACGGACATTTACAACGTTTTAACCCTAAAATAGCCCAGCAGGTAAAAGCCATCCAGTATCAGAAAAAATCATACGAAATAGATGAGTTTCCAAATTCCATACAAATACCGGTACGGAAAGGAGATGTAATTGCCTATACCGGCAATACCGGAAGCTCGGGTGGCCCCCACCTGCATTTCGAGATCAGGGACACCAAAACAGAAGCCACCATCAACCCGCTGCTATTTGGACTGGAAATACCCGACAACATCTCTCCGGTTATCTATTCCATGTATGTATATCGCTTAAACAAAAGGCCCTTTAACGAGTTTATTCCGAAACAATACTTTCAGGTTATTGGCGGGGCAGGCACTTACCACCTGAATAAAGTGAGCACCATTAATTTAAGTGGCGAAGTGGGCTTTGGCATCATTACTACCGATAAGCACAATGGTGCATCAGGAACCAATGGTGTATATTCCATAGAACTTGAACTGGATGGCAAGCTGGTTTACGTATCCGCCCTTGAAAAATTTTCTTTTGAGAACAGTAAAGCCATTAATTCACATATAGACTATCCTACTTATCTGAATACCAAACGAAGCATACAAAAAAGCTTTGTAGACCCTGGTAATCCCCTTAAAATTTACAGCAACCTGGTTAACAATGGCCGCATCGAATTTACCGACGGGGCCTTGCACAAATTAAAATATACAGTTACCGATGGGGCAGGCAATAAAAGCACCCTGGCCTTTAATGTACAGGCAAACGCTGCTGCAGTGATCAATGTACCGGAACCTGCTGCCGGCTCCCTAAGCTTTTCTTATGCAAATCAAAACGAGTTTAACAATGATGCAGTTAAGGTAATTATCCCTAAAGGCAGTTTATACAACGACCTGAATTTTGTATATAAACGTTTGCCAAAGCCACCGGGCAATGCTTATTCTGAAGTACACCAAATCCACAATACGCTTACACCACTGCACTCAGGTTTCGAGCTCTGGATTAAGGCTGACAGTGCTTTAAACAAATACAAGGAAAAGGCGCTGATTGTGAATACAGGCAGATCGTCGCAGGGCGGTTATTTTGAAAATGGGTATGTTAAAGCAAAACCACGCAATTTTGGAAGCTTTTTTATTGCGATAGACACCATTCCACCTACCATTATACCTGTAAATATTGCCGATGGCAAAAGCATGGCCGGTATTGGCAAAATGTCTTTCAAAATAAGGGATAACCTTTCGGGTATTAAAAGCTTTAATGGCTATATTGACGGCAAATGGATATTAATGGAATTTGATACCAAAACCGCTTCCTTATGGCATACTTTTGACGACAGGACACCTCCTGGAAAACATACCCTGGAGGTAATTGTTACTGATATGAAAGATAACAACAAGAATTATACAATTACTTTTTATAGATAAAAACAATGAGCGAATTAAAAGAGGGCCAGAAAGCACCAGGCTTTTCTGCAAAAGACCAGGATGGCAACACAGTAACATTGGCACAATTTGCCGGTAAAAAAGTTGTGCTTTACTTTTACCCTAAAGATGATACTCCGGGCTGCACGGCTGAAGCCTGCGATTTCAGGGACAACTACCAGGGCTTAACTGCTAAGGGCTATGTTGTTTTAGGCGTAAGCACTGATGATGAAAAATCGCATCAGAAGTTTATAACCAAACACAACCTGCCTTTTACTTTACTGGCCGATACGGATCAGAAAATAGTAACCGATTATGGTGTTTGGGCTGAAAAGAATATGTATGGCAAAAAATATATGGGTACCGTAAGAACTACTTTTGTGATTGATGAACAGGGCAATATTGCACACATCATTAAAAAAGTAGATACAGCAAATTCAACAGCACAGGTTTTAGCACTGGCTTAATCAAAAATACCTTTTCGGAGCAGCTTTTTCATCAGCTATATCGAAAAGGTATTTTCCGTAAGCAAGGTTGTAAAACCCCCTCATATTGTCGCGTTTGCCCCTCATTTGTGTAACTCGCCTTTTTTAAATTTGGGTGATCATTAACCTAAGAGACACTACCCGCTACGGGTGGGATTTTGGATATATAGATTAGAATAAGGAATTGATTTAAAACAAAGTACAATGAGAAAAGTAATTGCCGCATTCAATATGACACTTGACGGAATTTGTGACCATACAGCAGGAATTCCCGACGAAGAAATACACTATCATTATACTAACCTGCTAAATAACGCAGGCAGCATTCTATATGGAAGGATAACCTATCAACTCATGCAATTTTGGCAAACACTGTTAAAAAATCCTTCCGATGAAAAATCAATGAATGATTTTGCCATTGCTATAGACAAAATTCCAAAAATTGTTTTTTCAAATACGCTTAAAAGCACAGACTGGGACAGTGCTCAATTGTCAGATCGAACTCTTGAAGAAGAAGTTTTAGAACTCAAACAACAATCGGGTAAAGACATTTTAGTGGGCAGCCGGAGTTTAATTATACAGCTCATGAAACTTAATTTGATTGATGAGTTGCAGCTTTGTATTTACCCTGTTATAGCGGGAGCAGGTTTGCCATTATTTGAAAACCTAAAAGACAGGACCATTCTTAAATTGATAAAGACAAAAACTTTTAGCGGTGGTGCAGTAACGCTTTATTATGAGCGGGGCGCCGGGTGATGCTAACCCTTTCAAGTAAAAGATGAAGATCGCAAGCTATAACATCAACGGTATCAACGCGCGTCTGGACAATTTACTACGCTGGCTTAAAGAGGCCCGGCCCGATGTGGTATGTTTGCAGGAGCTTAAAGCGCCAGATAACAGGTTCCCCGCTCAGCTGCTGCTGGATGCCGGGTATCACGCCATCTGGCATGGACAAAAGAGTTGGAACGGGGTGGCTATCCTATCCCGGTACGCTGAGATCAAGGAAACCCGGCGGGGCTTAGAAGGAGATCCTGAAGATTTGCACAGCCGATATATTGAGGCATTTATAAATGGCGTTGTGATTGGTTGTTTATACCTGCCAAACGGCAACCCCTTTCCCGGACCTAAGTTTGAGTATAAACTCAACTGGATCAAAAGGCTTACTAAACATGCAGCAAAGCTGAATGCATTTGGTTTGCCTGTAGCCCTGGTTGGCGACTACAACATTATACCCACTGATCTGGACACGTATAAGCCAGAAAAATACCTGGAAAATGCATTGTTCCGTCCCGAAGCGCGAAAATTATGGACTGCACTTTTAAAGCAAGGCTGGACCGATGCCTTTAGAAAGCTTTATCCCAAGGATCGCATTTATACTTTTTGGGATTACCTGCGCAATGCCTATCATCGTGATGCTGGCCTGCGGCTCGATCACTTTTTGCTGAATGACAAATTGGTAGACAGGCTGGACGCGGCTGGTGTTGACAAACATGTACGCGGCTGGGACCATTCCAGCGACCACGCACCGGTATGGGTTGTCCTAAAGGATCATCTCCCCGATCAGGCGAAGTGATCTCTACCCGCAACATTTATTGCCACCAGCCCTTGTATCTTTTCATACAGTTCACTGGCATGAAAAGGCTTCGAGATGTAATCGTTCATACCAATGCTGAGGCATTTTTCGCGTTCCCCTTTTATGGTATGTGCCGTCATGGCTACAATAGGAATGTCTTTTTTACCGGATTTCATGTTACGGATGTGGATAGTTGTTTCATAACCATCCATTTCAGGCATTTGAAGATCCATTAAAATAATGTCAAAATCAGCGCTGGCGTATTTATGCAGCGCTATCTTTCCATTTTCGGCTACAGTAGTATGGTATCCCTTTTTTTGCAACAACTTAATTACCAGCAATTGGTTAATGGCATTGTCTTCTACAATTAGCACATTGATGTCCTTTCCGATTTCTGATTCTGGTGTCAGGTTAAATTCATTGTGTGCCGATTGCTGCCAGTCTTTACCCGCATGTGCTTTAAGGAAAGACAACCTGAAATAAAACTCAGAACCTTCATCGGGCAGGCTGTTTAACTGTATTACCCCATCCTGCAGGGCAATTAAATGCTTTACAATGCTCAATCCAATCCCAGTACCGCCAAATTTCCGTTTCATATGATTAGTTCCCTGCTCAAAAGGGTTGAAGATCTTTTCCTGTTTATCTAAAGGTATGCCAATGCCGGTATCTTTAACCCTGAATTCAACAACAACATGGTCATCATGATCTGTTACCGCCTTTGCCGAGATAGAAACCCCACCTGTTTCTGTAAACTTAATTGCATTAGAAGTAAGGCTCAGTAAAATTTGGGTAAGTCTTACGGAATCACCATAAATAGAATCCGGGATATTGGGATCTATGGTATAACTCAATCCTATTTCTTTAAGCCTTGCGTTAGACTCCATCAGCATGCAGATAGACTGTATGGTATCCCTTAAATTAAAAGGAAGACACACAAAACTGATCTCTCCGGTCTCTATATTGGCAAAGTCAAGAATATCATTTAAGGTAACCAGCAAATGATCGCCCGATTTGATGATCATCTTAATGGATTCCATCTGATCTTTATCTTTAAGGGATTCCTGAAGATGTCGCGCAAAGCCCAATATGGCGTTCATAGGTGTGCGGATCTCATGGCTCATATTTACCAGGAAATATTGTTTTACTTTTTCATAATGTTCTGCCCTTTGTTGTTCCTTTTCCAGGCTTAAACTAATCCGCTCTACCTTATCTATATTTTGCTCCAGTTTAGTAGCCAGTTCGTTAAAAGTAAAAGCCAGAATATTGATCTCGTTTTTGGCATAAGCATCAATTCTGGTTTTAAGTAAGCCATTTTTAATTTGCCCGGCTCCTGTTACAATGCTGCTGATCCCGTTTTTAAGGCTCAGTTTTATGGAATATATAAAAATTAAACTGGCGATAGTGCCCGCTAAAAAAAATATAGCCAGATAGGTCCGGGCTATTGTTTGTGGAAAATACAAAGCACAAAGTCCGCCGATGAGCAATAAGGCCACAAGGCCGCTTATAAAAAGTAATCGCTTTGATATAGATATATCATTCAACCTCCTGAATAAAACAGAAATGAACATAGACAAGCTCGTTAATAGTTTTAAAATCCCCTGTATTTTATTACAATATAGATAAAAGTAATCTTTTACCGCATAATAGCAGGCGTGCCAGAGCTGTTCATTTTGTTCAACTACGCTGAGGCGTGTTTTCCTACTTTATGGCCGGCAACGGCAAAATACCAGATATAAAGGTAACAAGGCAATACACTAACGAAAAATGCCAGCTGAAAATGCATACCGGTATAATCTTTTAGATATCCATAAATTAAAGGCCAGATGGCACCACCTGCAATACCCATGATCATGATGGCAGAGCCTGTTTTAGTAAATTTACCCAGGCCTTTGATACCCAGAGGGAAAATAGCCGGCCACATTAAAGAGTTTGCCAAACCTAAAAGACCTACAAAGATGACCGAAGTATAACCATCTGTAAAGTAAGCTGCCGAAACAAAGATAACGCCTATAATGGCACATATTTTTAATGCCGCCTGTTGTGTAATGTATTTTGGTATGGTAAAAATACCGATGAAATAACCGACAAGCATACTGGTTAAAGTAAGCGTAGTAAAATACTTGCTGATATCGGCACTGATGCCCAATTCTTTACCATATACCCCAATGATATCTCCTGCCATTACTTCGGCAGCAACGTAAACAAAAATACAGAAGGCGCCGAGGAACAGGTGGGGGAACTGGAAGATAGAGGTTTTGGCAGTCTTCACTTCCTCTCCTTCAATTACTTCTTCTTTATCCACATCTACCTCTGGCAAATTTGAATATTTAATGAATAGCGCGAAAGCAACAAATACAATTGCCAGTACAATATAAGGTGTGTAAACACGGCCTAAAACTTCGGCAAGTAGAGCCTCTTTTTCGGCAACTGTAGTAGCTGCATCATTGATCTTTGCCTCTATACCGGCAGCATTTTTAAGGAACAGCGTGCCCATAATGATAGGTACAATGATACCGGCAAATTTATTGCAAAGCCCCATAATACTGATCCGTTTTGCGGCACTTTCTATAGGGCCTATAATACTGATGTATGGGTTGGATGCGGTTTGCAATAACGACAGGGCAGCACCCTGAATAAAGATGCCGGTTAAAAACAAACCAAAACTTCTGGTACTTGCAGCAGGAATAAAAACAAGGGAGCCTATACCCAAAATAAGCAGACCAGTTACCAATCCGTTTTTAAATCCCAGCTTCTTTAATATCCATGAGGAAGGTAAAGCCAGGAAGAAATAGGCGATATAGGAAGCAAAAGTAACTAAAAAGGCTTCAAAATCGGTTTTCAAACCACAGGCAAGCTTAAGAAAAGGAATTAAGGTACTGTTGGCCCAGGTTACAAAGCCAAAAATAAAAAACAAGGCTCCTATGGTTACAATGGGAGAAATTACAGTCGATTTTGTTTGGGTTGTCATGATTAGATTTAGTTTTTGGGTGTTGGTTACTTTTTTAACTATTTTAAAAACTTGAAGCTCTAAAAATATAAAATTTCATGGAATTCCGTGCTTAATTAACTTTTTTAACGCAAACGTTTGTTTAAAATGAAGGAGTACAGAATTTTTCCCCGGATTTCACTGCTATCAACTGAACTTTGCGACTTAATAGCTTAAGCCCAAAGTATTTTTAATTACATTTGCCTTATTAATCAACAACCCCAATTAATGAAACATACAATTAATGAATTAGAAGATATCGCTGCTCAGGTAAGAAGGGATATCGTTAGAATGGTACATGCCTGCCAATCGGGACACCCGGGAGGATCTTTAGGATGTGCAGATTTTATGACTGCATTGTATTTTGAAATCATGAACCACTCTACTGATTTTAAAATGGATGGAAAAGGCGAAGATTTGTTTTTTCTTTCAAACGGACACATTTCACCGGTTTTTTACAGTGTCCTGGCCAGATCAGGCTATTTTGAGGTAAGTGAACTGGCTACTTTCAGAAAATTAAATTCAAGATTACAGGGGCACCCTACTACACATGAAGGGCTTCCTGGTGTAAGGATAGCATCTGGTTCTTTGGGCCAGGGCATGTCGGTAGCTATTGGCGCAGCCCAGGCAAAAAAGCTGAACAAAGATCATTCAATTATATATTCTTTACACGGAGACGGCGAATTACAGGAAGGTCAGAACTGGGAAGCCATTATGTATGCTCCCTTTAACAAGATAGACAACCTGATTTCGACAATTGATTATAACGGACAACAAATTGACGGCCCTACTGAAAAGGTATTGTCGCTGGAAAACCTGCAAGCTAAATTTGAAGCTTTCGGATGGCATGTGATCAACTCTGATGGTAATGACATGGATGCCATTGTTAAAGCATTACATTATGCAAAATCACTGACTGGTAAAGGTAAACCAATCCTGAACTTAATGAGCACACAGATGGGCTATGGCGTTGATTTCATGATGGGATCGCACAAATGGCATGGCGTTGCCCCTAATGATGAGCAGCTTGCCGCAGCTTTGGCGCAATTAAGTAGTACCCTAAAAGATTATTAAGCATGAAGAAGTATACATACACTGAAAAAAAAGATACGCGTTCTGGTTTTGGAGCTGGATTGCTTGAAGCCGGAAAAAAGAACCCTGAAGTAGTAGCACTCTGTGCTGATCTGGTAGGCTCATTAAAAATGGATGCATTTATTAAGGAATTTCCTGAACGCTTTTTCCAGATCGGTATTGCTGAAGCCAATATGATTGGTATTGCAGCTGGCTTAACCATTGGAGGAAAAGTTCCTTTTACCGGAACCTTTGCTAACTTTTCGACCGGAAGGGTTTACGACCAGATCCGCCAGTCGGTAGCTTATTCTGACAAAAATGTAAAAATCTGTGCTTCGCATGCAGGTTTGACCCTGGGCGAAGATGGTGCAACCCACCAGATCCTGGAAGATATAGGCCTGATGAAAATGCTGCCTGGTATGACAGTAATCAACACCTGCGATTATAACCAGACTAAAGCTGCTACCATTGCTATTGCTGAACACCATGGCCCTGTTTACCTGCGTTTTGGTCGCCCGGTAATCCCTGTATTTACAGATCCTGACCAGAAATTTGAAATTGGAAAGGCCTGGATGGTAAATGAAGGCAAAGATGTAACCATTATTGCTACCGGCCATATGGTTTGGAAAGCTATTGAGGCCGGAGAGAAACTTGCTGAACTGGGCATTGATGCTGAGATTATAAACATCCACACGATTAAACCTTTGGATGAAGCAGCAGTCCTTAAATCAGTAAAGAAAACTGGTTGCGTGGTTACCTGCGAGGAACATAATAAATATGGTGGTTTAGGAGAAAGTGTTGCAAGGTTACTTTCAACAGAGCTGCCTACACCACAGGAATTTGTTGCCGTAAACGATAGTTTTGGAGAAAGCGGAACACCTGATCAATTGATGACCAAATACGGATTAGACAGTGTAAACATTGTTGAAGCTGCACAAAAGGTCATTAAAAGAGCCAAAAAATAATAAGCGACAAGCACATCATAATGAAGCAGGTTGAAGATTCAGAGATTTTAGAGAAGTTCTCCAATATAAAAACTCGGGATGAAGCCTTTAACCTGCTTCTAAATAAATACCAACAAAAGATTTACTGGCACATCAGAAGGCTGGTCATCGATCATGATGACGCTGACGACCTGGTGCAGGACACCTTTATAAAGGTTTGGAAGAACCTTGAAAAATTCCGCAGCGATTCGCAGCTTTATACCTGGATCTATAGGATTGCCACCAATGAATCCATCACTTTCCTAAACAAAAAGAAACAACGAAACAATACACCCCTGGATGAAGTATCGGCCGAACTTTCAGAAACCCTGATTGCTTCTTCTCATTTTAATGGTGATAAAGTTCAGTTAAAACTTCAGCAGGCCTTACTTACCCTACCGGAAAAACAACGCCTGATTTTTAACATGAAGTATTTTGATGAGCTGAAGTATGAAGAAATTTCGGAAATAACAGGGACTAGTGTAGGTGCCTTAAAAGCATCCTTTCATATCGCTGTAAAGAAAATTGAAGTTTTTATGCTAAATGAAGACATTACCTTTTAAACCTTTTGAGCTATAATGTATCAATATATCTGAGATGGATGAGAAATTAACAGAAAGCGGTTTTACTACCCCCGACAACTATTTTAGTGAACTTGGCAATGCCATACAGGCTAAGGTTGTAACGGAACGGCTTAAAGCTGTTGCAGCCAGCGATGGTTATAGTGTTCCTGAAAATTATTTTGAACAACTACAGGCCAGCATATTAAATAAAACAACGAAGGAAAAGAAGGTGCTTCGTTTATGGCGTTCCGGCCTGTTAAAATATGCTTCAGCTGCCTGTTTTGTAATCTTAAGTGCAACCGGTTTTTATTTTTACGATATACTGCAGCCACATAAAAAAACAGTTTACAGGGATTTTGCAACTGAACAGCTGTTGTATGATATAGATGAACAGGTTATCATTGACCATATACAAGCCAACGATTTACAACAAACAAAACCATCGCCTACTGAAGTAGCGCTGGAAAATTATATCCTTAACAACTATACGCAGAGTGACATTGCTTCGGGTTTATAAATATCATCAAATGAAACAGGTAATTATTGCTTTTCTATTCATGTTCCCCATTATTGCAACTGCGCAAAAGTATGGAGAACGCAACAATGAAATTGAATCGTACAAAATAGGTTATTTAACCCAGAAACTTGACCTTTCGAGTGAAGAAGCGAAGATTTTCTGGCCCATTTATAACGACTGGCAAAAAGAACAGACCGCTTTACGTAAAGAGCGTGTGCAAAAAATGATCAGCTTTAGAAAGCTCACCGAAATTGAAGAACTGTCGGACACTGAGGTACAGAACCTGATTGTGAACGACTTTAGTTTTAAGCAACGTGAACTAAATCTGGAAAAAAAATATTATTACCGCTTAAAATCGAATTTACCAATTAAAATAGTAGGTAAGTTTTACAGGGCCCAGGAGACTTTTAAAAAGGAAATTTTAGCTAAATACAGATTTAACAACAAACCGCAGCCAAATTAAATTTTTGTATTTTTGGCCATGCTTACACAACGCCAATTATTTCTGCAGCACAATGCCCAAACCACTTTAGATCCGCTTCTACTGGCATTTAACAGGGCCAAAGGAATGTATCTTTATGATGCAGATGGCAAAAAATACATGGATCTAATTGCCGGTATTGGGGTAAGTAATGTTGGCCACTGCCACCCAGCTGTGGTAAATGCGGTACAGCAACAGGCAGAAAGCTATATGCACATTATGGTTTACGGCGAATTTGTGCAAAACCCGCAGGTAAATTTTGCAGCAGCACTAGCAGCTGTTTTACCGGAAAACCTGAACTGCACTTATTTTGTTAATTCGGGAGCTGAAGCTGTAGAAGGTGCCATGAAACTGGCCAAAAGATATACACAACGTTCAGAAATTATTGCCTGCCATAATTCTTATCACGGCAGTACACAAGGTGCCCTAAGCCTGATGGGCAACGAAGAATTTAAACAGGCCTACCGGCCGCTTTTACCAGACATTAAATTTATAAATTACAACAGGATTGAGGATCTGGACCAGATTACTACCCGCACCGCGGCAGTGTTTATAGAAACCGTACAAGGTGAGGCAGGGATTAGGGTGGCTGATCCATCTTATTTTGAAGCGCTGAGAAAAAAATGTACAGCAACAGGAACTTTACTGGTATTGGATGAAATACAGTGTGGTTTTGGCCGGACGGGTAAAATGTTTGGCTTTGAACATTTTGGCATTGTTCCGGATATTTTGTTGCTGGCAAAAGGCATTGGTGGCGGTATGCCCATAGGTGCTTTTATCAGCTCGCGGGAGATCATGATTTCATTGGCAACAAATCCAATACTGGGCCATATCACCACTTTTGGAGGGCATCCGGTGAGTTGTGCAGCAGGTTTGGCAACTTTACAGACCATCATTACTGAAAACATGGTAGAGGGGGTTACGGCTAAAGCTGAACTGTTTAAAAAACTACTGGTACACCCGGCAATTAAAGAAGTAAGGGGCAAAGGTCTGATGATCGCCATAGCATTTGAAAATTTTGAGCTCAATAAAAAGATCATCGATGCCTGTATTGCAGACGGGCTGATCAGCGACTGGTTTTTACATTGCAGCAATGCCATGCGGATAGCGCCACCGCTTATCATTAGCGAGGAAGAGATAAAATGGGCCTGTGCAGTGATTTTGAAGAATGCAGACGCCCTGGTTTAACTCATTTTTTGACGCTTGATTAGATAAGCCTGTAATATGGGGTAAAATCCTTTGGCAATATCTGCATCAACCATATCAATTTTGTACTGTGCACATTTAAGCTGAATGGCCTGCCTGTAGGCCTGCATCTTTAACAGATAGGCATCTTTAACTTTTGAGGTATGTGCTTTTAGTATAGCACCCGTTTCCATATCAACAAATTGATAAGGACGGTTCTCAAATTTAAAATCTACTTCTTTTGCTTTGTCTGTCACATTAAAAATGATGACTTCATGTTTATTGAACTTCAGGTGCTGAAGGGCCGAGAATAAACCTTCGATCTGATGTTCATCCTGAGCAGTACTGAGCAGATCACTAAACACAACCACCAGGGAACGTTTATGGATCAGCTCTGCAATTTGGTGCAAAGCCTGGTCAAGATTGGTCTTTACGTTCATCTGCTCGGCTTTTAAAATTTCTTCCAGTCTTGCGAACAGGTATTTTTGATGGGTGGTGGTAGATTTAGCCGGGGTATTCAATACCAGCTGATCGGTAAAAAGACTTAGGCCAAAGGCATCGCGCTGCCTTTTTAGCAAATAAACCAATGCAGCAACCGCCTGTACAGAAAAATTAAGCTTATTGTATGCTTTTAAAGGGAAATACATGGACGAAGAAACATCGATGATGAACTGACAGCGCAGATTGGTTTCTTCTTCATAGCGTTTGCTAAAAAGCTTGTCGGTCCTGGCATAAAGTTTCCAGTCGATGTTTTTAACATTATCGCCAACATTATAAAGCCGGTGTTCTGCAAATTCAACAGAAAAACCGTGAAAAGGGCTTTTGTGCAATCCGGTAATAAAACCTTCCACTACCTGCCTGGCCAGTAATTCAAGGTTGCCATTAAAATGTAAGGTTGTTTCATCAATTGGCGACTGCATGCTGTAAATATAAAAAAAGCGTTCATAATAATTATGAACGCTTTTCATTCGTATATAATTGTTTTTACAACTGTTTGTCTAATTTTTGGGCCAGTACAGATTTAGGCACGGCGCCAACTTGTTTGTCTACCACTTCCCCATTTTTAAAGTACAATAAAGCAGGGATATTACGGATGCCAAACTGAGTAGAGATCTGAGGGTTGTTGTCAACATTCACTTTTCCTACAAGCGCTTTACCTTCGTATTCTTTTGAGATTTCATCTACTACCGGACCTACCATGCGACACGGACCACACCATTCTGCCCAAAAGTCAACTAAAACGGGTTTATCTGATTTTAATACAACTTCCTCGAAGTTAGCATCTGTGATTTCTAAAGCCATAATTCTATTTTTTAATATTAGTTCTCTTATTTAGCTTGCCCGATCTGTTTACATGCAGGTCTTGCAGACTACAAATATATCATCAATTGTGATGCCATCAATCCGGCCAGTGCCATTATGACATTAGTTCAACTTAGAACTCACATTTAAGGCTTCTATCTGACTCAGAAAATCGTTGGTGGGGTTAATTTTTAACGATTTTGAAGGCAATTTGACCATCACATTCTGTTCCCTGTCGTACACATCGAACAGCAATTGACAGTTTTGCTGCTCGGTAGTTGCTTTATTATTTTCCAGAATGGCCAGGATCTGCCCCATAAAGTCGTCGTTAACACGTTCAATAGGTACTTGGATGGTTACACTTTTGGCCAGTTTATCCCTTAGTTCTGACAAAAGATTAATGGAAGTAATCTTAAACTCCCAGTCGCCCTCTTTTCTAAACCGTTCAGCTACCCTTCCACGGATCTGTAAAAAATAACCATCGGTTAAAAACTGCTTAAATTTGATAAAATCATCGCCAAATAAAGCCAGTTCACAACTGTCGTCATAATCTTCGAACACCAATGTGCCAAAAGGCTTTCCTGTTTTTGTCATGCGCTGTGCAGCCACTACCACCAGGCCTCCAACCACAAGCTCCCTGTTTTTTATGCTTTCAAACTCGGCCAGTACCTCTTCGTTGGTATCGCCTGTCCTGATTTTATTTACCAGTGACAGGCATTTTACTTTATGCTGGCAGAATTCTTTTAATTCAAGCTTATAATTGTCCAGGGGATGCCCGGACAAAAAGATTCCGATGGCATCTTTTTCGTACTTCAGCTTATCAATTAAACTCCATTCAGGCGCAACAGGTAAAGCTGGCTCCAGGATCAGATCGGCTACAGAACCGCCAAACAGGGAAGATTGGGAAGAAGATTCATTGTTCTGAAAATCATTGGCATATTTAATTACTTTTTCTATGCCATTCATCTTATCGTTAATGCCCACAAAGAAATACTGGGCACGATGATATCCAAATGCATCAAAAGCCCCGCTATACACAAAACTTTCGTAGGCTTTTTTATTTACGGTTCGGGTATTAGACCTTCTGGCAAAATCGTAAAGGTCTTTATACATGCCTTTCTCCAGTCTGTCTTCTATAATACTTTCTACGGCTTTTTCTCCTACCCCTTTAATACCCGAAAGGCCAAAGCGTACCTCGCCCTGTGCATTTACCGAGAATTTAATGTCAGACTCATTTACATCAGGGCCCAGTACCTGAACACCCATTTGCTTGCATTCTTCCATAAAGAATGCAACCTGCTTGATGTCGCTCATATTGTTGGACAGTACTGCCGCCATATACTCGGCAGGATAATGGGCCTTTAAATAGGCGGTCTGGTAAGCAATCCAGGCATAGCAGGTAGAGTGTGATTTGTTAAAGGCGTAAGAGGCAAAAGCTTCCCAGTCTTTCCAGATTTTCTCTAATATCACCGCATCATGGCCCTTCTCTGCTGCCTGCTTTATAAATTTCGGCTTCATCTTGTCCAGTACATCCTTTTGCTTTTTACCCATTGCCTTACGCAATACATCGGCCTCGCCTTTGGTAAAGCCAGCAAGCTTTTGCGACAAAAGCATCACCTGCTCCTGATATACCGTAATCCCGTAGGTTTCTTTTAAATATTCCTCACAGGCATCCAGATCATATTTAATCTCCTCTTCACCATTTTTTCTGCGCACAAAACTCGGAATATACTCCAGGGGGCCCGGCCTGTACAAGGCGTTCATGGCAATTAAATCGCCAAATACAGTAGGCTTCAGCTCTTTCATGTATTTTTGCATCCCCGTACTTTCGTACTGGAAAATACCAATGGTTTCCCCACGCTGGAAAAGCTCGTATGTCCGCTCATCGTCAATCGGAAAATTATCGGGATCCAGGTCTATGTTATGCCTGGATTTAACCAGTTTAACGGTATCCTTAATGAGGGTTAAGGTTTTTAACCCCAAAAAGTCCATCTTTAACAGACCTGCACTTTCCACCACCGAGTTGTCGAACTGGGTAACATACAGATCTGAATCCTTAGCGGTAGCAACCGGAACAAAATTGGTAATGTCGCTTGGTGTAATAATTACCCCACAGGCATGGATACCGGTATTTCTTAAAGAGCCCTCTAAAATCTGCGCCTGTTCCAGTGTTTTCGCCCCCAGGTCTTTGGCACCCGCCAGGGCTTTAAGCTCCAGGATCTTTTCATATTCATCAGCACGAAGTGCCTCTTTTAAACTCTTTTCATCGAGGGTAAAAATCTTAGCCAGCTTCATATTCGGAATCAGCTTGGCGATCTTCTCTGCCTCAAAAAGTGGCAGGTCGAGCACACGGGCCGTATCCTTTACAGAAGATTTGGCGGCCATGGTTCCATAAGTGATGATCTGGGCAACCTGGTTAGATCCGTATTTTTTGATTACATAATCCATAACCCTTCCACGGCCTTCATCGTCAAAGTCGATATCAATATCGGGCATGGATACACGATCGGGGTTAAGGAAACGCTCAAAAAGGAGATCGTATTTAATTGGATCTATATTGGTGATACCCAAACAGTAGGCCACAGCAGAACCTGCAGCTGATCCCCTTCCGGGGCCTACAGATACATCCAAGTTCCGTGCTTCGGCAATAAAATCCTGTACAATGAGAAAATATCCGGGATAACCGGTCTTTTCAATGGTCTGCAGCTCAAAATCCAGCCGCTCCGCAATGTCGTCTGTAATTTCTCCGTATCTCTTTTTTGCCCCAACATAAGTCAGGTGCCTTAAGAATTTGTTTTCCCCTCTTTTGCCTCCGTCTTCTTCATCTTCCTTAACTAAAAACTCCTCAGGAATATCAAATTTAGGTAAAAGTACCTCCCGGGCCAGTTTATAGGCTTCGATCTTGTCTACTACCTCCTGTATATTGCTAATCGCTTCCGGCAAATCAGCAAACAGGCTTTTCATTTCTTCAGGAGATTTGAAATAGTACTCCTGGTTAGGTAAACCAAAACGGTAACCCCTTCCGCGCCCTATTGGGGTAGCCTGTTTCTCGCCTTCTTTTACACACAATAAAATATCATGCGCATTGGCATCTTTTTTATTGATGTAATAGGTATTATTGGTAGCGATCAGCTTTACCTCATGTTTTTTTGCAAGGTTTACAAGTGTGGCATTTACAATATCTTCATCTTCCTGGTTGTGCCGCATCAGCTCGATATAAAAATCATCGCCAAACTGGGATTTCCACCAGAGCAGTGCTTCTTCGGCCTGCTTTTCACCCATGTTTAAGAGCTTACTGGAGATCTCTCCATATAAGTTACCAGATAAAACCAGGATATCCTCTTTATATTGTTCAACTATGGCCTTATCTATCCGGGGGATGTAATAAAAACCCCTGGTATAGGCAATGGACGACATTTTAGCCAGGTTATGATAACCGGCTTTATTTTTGGCCAGGAAAACCACCTGGTAACCATCGTCTTTTCTCTTTTTGTCTTCATGGTTTTCGCAGACAAAAAATTCACAGCCTATAATTGGTTTAATGGTCTGCTCCTCTGCCGTTTCACCTTTTTCTATTGCAGCAGCATTTCTGGCTTCTACCCCTTTATTGTGGTTAAGCACCTGGCTTACAAAATGGAATGCCCCCATCATGTTGGCATGATCTGTTATGGCTACGGCCGGCATTTTATGGGCTGCCGTAGCTTTGATGAGGGAAGGGATGTTGATGGTAGACTGCAATACCGAAAATTGGGTATGGTTATGCAAATGCACAAAAGCAGCATCTTTTAGCGCTTCTTTATTTTCTTCTAAAGTACGTTTGGAGATTTTTCCTCCATCATCTTTTTGCAGGCGTTTCCTGATCTCATCAGAGGCCGCTTTCAGGTTGATGTGGTTCAGGCCAACACGTTCAAATACCTGCGGGGTATTTTGTTTAAAACGGGTTATGTATTGCTGATCGGCCTGCAACTGCTCTGGTCTGAAGGCATCTATTTTGATCAGCTGTAAAAAACAACGGGTAGTAGCCTCAACATCGGCTGTAGCATTGTGGGCCTCGGCAAAAGGCTCACCAAAAAGATACTGGTGAAGCTCTGTTAAGTTAGGCAGTTTAAATTTACCCCCACGCCCACCTGGAAGTTTCAATAACTCGGCTGTAATTTCGGTACAGGTATCCAGCACAGGCATTTGCGCCATCGGGCTTTCTACACCCAGCCTGTAAAGCTCACAGCCCATAATGTTGACATCAAAACCTATATTTTGGCCAACAACAAATTTAGCTTTGGATAAAGCAATATTAAATTTCTCTAAAACTTCAGCCAGTTCTATCCCCTGCTCTGTAGCCAGCTCTGTAGAGATTCCATGAATACGCTCGGCGTCATAGGGTATATTAAAACCATCGGGCTTCACCAGGTAATCCTGATGCTCTATCATATTTCCCAGCTCATCATGCAATTGCCAGGCGATTTGAATACACCTTGGCCAATTGTCAGTATCGGTAATTGGCGCATTCCAATTGCGTGGTAAACCTGTGGTTTCGGTGTCAAATATTAAATACATAGCAGGAACAAAAATACAGAATTTTACCTGCGCTTATATTGGCGGTTTTAATTTATATGGGAAAAGATTTAAACATGTTCTTTCTCAGGGGCCTGCTGAACGGCCTTATGTTCCTGCGATACAAGTTTAGAAGTTTCATAGCCTTTTTTTGTACAGCGTTCTGTAATTTCTGCATACAATGTTGCAGATATTTCAGGCTTCCGGGCCATGATAAATAAGTGCTTATGTTTGGGATGCCCAACTACTACATAGGAATAATCATCTGCAAGCTCTATAACCCAATAATCTTCCTTAAAAGGCCATACAAACTGGGCCTTGAATACCGCATTGTTACTGCCCCTTACCACAAAAAGTTTGGACCGTATGTATTTGCGTTTGTCCTGACCTGTAACCTTATATGTAGTAAACACGGCATAATATCCATCAGGGTGAATTACATAAGTTTCTACCTTTTCTCTCCAATGTTTATCCATAAAGGTTGGAATAGAATACAGCGAATACCATTTTCCCGCATATGCCATAATATCTACTCGTTGTACAGGTTGGTTCTCCATAAATTTTCCTCCGATGATCTAGTATTTGGCAAATGTAAATTCTTTATCATAAAACCCGCAAGGAAGAATAAAGTTTTCAAAACCATTTTTTAAACTCATGTAATTTTATAACTTCGAAGGGAAGGTAACATACATAAAAAAAATTACTTATATGAAGATAACGGTTGTAGGTGCCGGTGCCGTAGGTGCCACTTGTGCAGATAATATTGCCAGAAAAGAACTAGCTGAAGAATTGATCTTACTGGATATTAAAGATGGCTTTGCCGAAGGTAAATCAATAGACATGATGCAAACAGCCGCTTTACTGGGCTTTGACACCAAAATCAAAGGTGTTACCAACGACTACGCAAGTACTGCGGATTCGGAAGTAGTTGTAATTACATCCGGATTGCCTCGTAAGCCTGGAATGACAAGAGAAGAACTGATAGGTATTAATGCGGGGATTGTAAAAGGGGTAACCGAGAATATCCTCAAATTCTCTCCGGGTGCAATTATCATTGTTGTTTCCAATCCAATGGACACCATGAACTATTTAACTTTAAAAACTTCCGGTCTTCCTAAAAACCGGATTATAGGTATGGGTGGTGCCTTAGATTCATCAAGATTTAAATATTACCTGAGCCAGGAGCTGAACTGCTCCCCTTCTGACCTGAATGCAGTGGTTATTGGCGGACATGGTGACACAACCATGATCCCCTTAATAAACCACGCTACCTGGAACAGCATCCCGGTTACACAATTGCTGAGCAAAGAACAACAGGATAAAGTGGTAAAAGCTACAATGGTAGGCGGCGCTACTTTAACAGGACTAATTGGCACTTCTGCATGGTACGCTCCTGGTGCTGGTACTGCTGCAATGGTTGAGAGCATTGTACGGGATGAGAAAAAACTGATTTCTTCTGGTGTATATCTGGAAGGTGAATACGGACAGGAAGATATTTCGTTGGTGGTACCTGTAATATTAGGCAAAAACGGGGTAGAGAAAATCCTTGACTTTAAACTGAGCAGCGAAGAGCAGGCCACTTTTAACCAAAGTGCCGATGCTGTACGCGCAATGAACAATGTACTTACAGATATGAAATTGATATAGGGAATAAATGAGGTCTGTTTCAATTCCCTTAACATTAATAAATTTACAAGACGACGGTTTCCACCTTTTGGTGGAAATTGTTGTTTTTGGACAAAAATTATTGGCTGTGGTTGATACCGGAGCTTCCAGATCTGTTTTTGACATGGCTTTGGTCAAAAACCATATCAGAGACCTGGAGCATACCGAAGAAACCCAGGCCACTACCCTGTTTACCACTTCGAGCACCTTACAGGCTGTCATTCCCAAAATAAAGATAGGCAGGTTGGTTTTAAAGGACTATGAAGCTGTGGCACTGGACCTGGAAGCGGTTAACCAGGCTTATGAAAGTCTGGGCCACCCGACCATTAAAGCTATTATTGGCAGTGATCTTTTACTGAAATATAATGCCACCATCAATTACAAAAAGATGAAACTTTTTCTTTACGAAGCATAAAAAAGAGGGGTACTGATCAGCACCCCTCTTTTTATAAATTGAAATAAATTTTGCTAAGCATCAATCTTCGCATACTTCGCATTTCTTTCAATGAAATCCCTGCGTGGTGCAACTTCGTCCCCCATCAGCATAGAGAAAGTATGATCACACTCAGCAGCATTTTCAATTGTAGCCTGCATTAATGTACGCGTAGCCGGATTTAAGGTAGTATCCCACAATTGTTCTGCATTCATCTCTCCCAAACCTTTATAACGTTGGATGTGCACACTTTCTTCCTTTCCTGCACCCTTTAAACGCTGTACAGCGTCATCGCGCTGCTTATCGTTCCAGCAATATTCAAATTCCTTACCTTTTTTAACCTGGTAAAGCGGTGGTGCAGCAATATATACATAACCTGCTTCAATCAGGGCTTTCATATACCGGAAGAAGAAGGTTAAAATAAGCGTAGTAATGTGAGAGCCGTCAATATCAGCATCCGTCATGATCACAATCTTGTGGTAGCGCAGCTTGGCTAAATTTAAAGCCTTATCGTCCTCTTCAGTACCAATACTCACACCCAGTGCCGTGAACATATTTTTGATCTCGTCATTTTCATAGATCTTATGCTCCATTGCCTTTTCTACGTTCAGGATTTTACCTTTCAAAGGCAATATAGCCTGGAAGTTACGGTCGCGCCCTTGTTTGGCAGTACCACCGGCCGAGTCACCCTCTACCAGGTAGAGTTCACATTTTTCCGGATCACTATCAGAACAGTCGGCCAGCTTACCTGGTAAGCCCGAACCACCCATTACACTTTTACGTTGTACCATTTCGCGGGCCTTACGGGCCGCTGCACGTGCTGTAGCGGCAAGAATAACCTTGTTAACGATCATTCTGGCCTCTTTAGGATACTCTTCCAGATAAATACCCAAAGCTTCACCAACGGCAATATCAACTGCCCCCATCACTTCAGAGTTGCCCAGCTTGGTTTTGGTTTGCCCTTCAAACTGAGGTTCCTGTACTTTAACCGAAATTACTGCGGTTAAGCCTTCCCTAAAGTCATCACCGGTAATCTCAAACTTCACATTCTTCAGCAGGCCTGATTTATCGGCATAAGCTTTTAATGTTCTGGTTAAGCCTCTTCTAAAACCAGCAATATGTGTACCGCCTTCATGTGTATTGATGTTGTTCACATAAGAGTGCACATTTTCGGAATAACTGTCATTGTATTGCAGGGCAAGCTCTACTGGGATACCATTTTTTATGCCCTCAACATAAATAGGCTCAGGAATCAGAGATGGTCTTGTACCATCCAGAAACTGGACAAATTCTTTTAAGCCGCCTTCGGAATGGAAAAGTTCGGAAAGAAACTCGCCGTTTTCCAAGGTTTCACGCTCGTCAGTCAGCGTAAGTTTGATACCTTTATTCAGGAAAGAAAGCTCTCTTAATCTTGAAGCCAGTGTATCATAACGGTATTCTGTTGTTTGGGTAAAGATGGTTGGGTCGGGAGTGAATGTTATAATGGTACCGAGTTTATCGGTGTCACCTATAGATTTTACCTCATAGAGTGGTTTACCGATATTGTATTCCTGTACCCAGATCTTTCCTTCACGATGAACTTCGGCTTTTAAATGGGTAGATAAGGCATTTACGCAACTTACCCCTACACCGTGCAATCCGCCGGATACTTTATAAGTATCCTTATCAAATTTACCACCGGCATGTAATACGGTCATTACAATTTCAAGAGCCGACTTTTGTTCCTTGGTGTTGATCCCGGTAGGGATACCACGTCCGTTATCTTCAACCCTGATTGAGTTATCTTTTAAAATATTTACATAAATGGTATCAGCATGTCCTGCCAGTGCTTCATCTATAGAGTTGTCTACAACCTCATACACCAGGTGGTGCAAACCTTTAATTCCGGTATCTCCTATATACATCGAAGGGCGCTTACGCACCGCTTCCAAACCTTCTAATACCTGTATATTATCTGCCGAATAATTTGACTTTGGATCTTTTTCTTCGCTCATATTTTTTAATAAAACAATAAGATTCAAATTTAACCAATTATGGTCAATTTAAGGCAAATGTGGATAACTATTTGAGTAAATAAGGATTGAAAAACGCGCTAAAAAACATATTCCTTAGGATACTAATTTTGAAATTTTATATTTGTTGAAATTTATCGGTAAAGGATATACCATGCGGGATTCAAATGAGCGCCACAGGGCTTATAAAGAACGCTACATTTGACAATTAGAATAATTTAAATAGATGAAGACAACATTAAAATTAAGCAGCATTGCTACTGCGGTAGCCATAGTTTCAGTGATGGCATCGTGTCAGAACAAAGAAACAAAAGGCACTACAACTAAAACAACTGATGCTGTGGCTGTTTCTGACAGTGAGAAAATTGTTTACGTAAATTCAGACTCACTGCTAACAAAATATCAATATTTTAAGGACCTGAAAGTAAAATTAGATGGAAAATCTAAAACAGCACAATCAGACCTGGTAGCCAAACAGGATGCTTTTAAACGCGAAGTAGCACAGTATCAGCAGCAGGCAAATACCCTACCTGCGGATCAGCGCGCCGCCACAGAAGAAAGACTGGCACGCAAGCAACAGGAATTACAGGCCTATTCGCAAAATGCAGGTGCTGCACTTCAAAATGAACAGGCCGCCGAAAATGAAAAACTGTATGATAAAGTGGCTGATTATTTGAAAGTATACGCAAAAAAGAAAGGCTATAAAATGGTGTTGGGCTACTCAAAAGGAAACGGTACAATTCTATTTGCCGATGAAAGCCTAGATGTAACCAGCGAAGTTATTATTGGCTTAAATGAAGCTTACAAAAAATAAACACTCACAATGATATGAAATGCCTCCGGTAAAACCGGAGGCATTTTTTTTTGTATATTTATAATTATGGAGAAGAGGGATCAACACGAAAAATTCATGAAAATGGCCATACAGCTTTCAGAAGAAAATGTGCTGGATACAGTTGGCGGCCCTTTTGGCGCAGTAATTGTGAAAAATGGAAAAGTGATTGCAAAAAGTGCCAACAAAGTAACCTCAACCAACGACCCTACGGCACATGCAGAGGTATCGGCCATAAGGATGGCCTGTAAAAAATTAAAAACATTCGACCTGAGCGGTTGTACCGTTTACACAAGTTGTGAACCCTGCCCTATGTGCCTGAGCGCCATATACTGGGCCAAAATAGATGCGATTTATTTTGCCAATACCAAAGACGATGCGGCTAATATTGGTTTTAGCGACAAATTCATTTACGATGAACTGGATAAATCTATGCACAAAAGGAAGTTGCCCATTAAACAAATGATGAGGGATGAGGCCATGCATGCATTCAGGTTGTGGGAAAAATCGGCCAGACGTGCAGATTACTGATCCCGTTTCCTTACTCTCCTTCAAACATCCCGCCAATCAGGTCATCCGTTTCACGGCGGTCCTTTTTGGTTGGCCTGCCCGTGCCCCGGTCCCTTTTTAATGTTGGGGCATGAAACATCGATTTAAATGCATGTGTCTCTTCAACAGGTGTAACGTCCTTATATTTTGTGACTGCAATTTTTGCTTCCACCCTGTTGTACAGTAACTCCACCACTTCAATCATTTTTTTTTCTATTCCTTTTGATACCTGGTACACATCGCCGGGTTTCACTATGGCCGAAGGTTTAAGGTTCTGACCTTTAAATTTAACGCGCCCTGCTTTGCAGGCCTCCGTTGCCAGGCTCCTTGTTTTAAACAGTCTTATTGCCCATAAATATTTATCTATTCTTAATTTTTCCTGCTCAGTCATAACATTCAAAAGTAGATAATATTGAAGGATTATGATAAAATTCATTTATTTTGTCAAAAAAATAACAAACAATCATGATAGCAGAATTAAAAAAGTTAGTAGAAGCCGCTTGGGAAGACAGAACTTTATTAGAATATAGTGAGCATTGCGAAGCAATAGAAACTGTAGTAATGCAGTTGGATAAAGGAGAACTGCGTGTGGCAGAGCCTATTTTAAACTCCTGGGGTGTAAATGAATGGATCAAAAAAGCAGTTATTCTTTACTTCCCTATCAGACAAATGAAGGTGATTGAAACCGGCCCTTTTGTTTATCACGACAAAATGAAACTTAAAACCAATTATAAAGAATTGGGTGTAAGAGTAGTGCCGGGTGCCAGTGCACGTTACGGTGCATATTTAGCAAAAGGGGTAATTATGATGCCTTCTTATGTCAACATTGGTGCTTACGTGGATGAGGGTACCATGGTCGATACCTGGGCTACAGTAGGCTCGTGTGCGCAGATTGGAAAACATGTACACCTGAGTGGTGGCGTGGGTATTGGGGGTGTTTTAGAACCTATACAGGCTGCTCCGGTAATTATAGAAGACAATTGTTTTCTTGGATCAAGGGCCATTGTAGTTGAAGGTGTAAAAGTAGAAAAAGAAGCGGTATTGGGTGCCAATGTAGTATTAACAGCTTCTACAAAGATTATAGATGTTACTGGTCCGACTCCGGTTGAATATAAAGGCATTGTGCCGGCCCGCTCTGTGGTTATTCCTGGTTCTTATGCAAAAAAATTCCCTGCAGGAGAATACCATGTACCCTGTGCGCTGATTATTGGTAAGCGTAAAGAATCAACAGATAAAAAAACTTCGCTTAATGATGCATTGAGAGAAAATAATGTAGCAGTATAAGCTGATGAATATTGGTTTTGATGGAAAAAGAGCGGCAAATAACCTGACGGGTTTAGGCAATTACAGCCGCTCATTAATTGCTCATCTGGCAAAACATTTCCCTCAAAACCAATATTTTGTTTATAGCCCGAAAGTAAAAGACCATCCGCAGATCAGGCTTTTTAAGGAAACACCAAAGGTTCATTTAAAACTACCTGAATCCAAAGGACTGTTCTGGCGAAGCCTGGGCATAAAAACCCAGCTGCAAAAAGATAGGCTTGCCCTTTATCATGGCCTTAGCCATGAACTTCCAATCGGCATCCACAAAACGGGCATCCCATCCATCGTAACCATACACGATCTTATTTTTATCAGGTTCCCTCAGTATTATGGGTTCATTGACCGGCTTATTTATAAATTTAAAACGAAATATGCCTGTAAACACGCCAACAGGATCATTGCCATCAGCGAGCGCACCAAACAGGATATTATTGAATTATATAACATAGCTGCAAATAAAATAGAAGTAATTTATCAGAGTTGCGATGACAGCTTTAAATTGCCCGCTACTGAAGCGCTGCAAGAGCAGGTTAAAAAAAATTATACTTTACCTGATCAATACATTTTAAATGTGGGTACAATTGAGCAGAGAAAAAACCTCCTGACCTTAATAAAAGCACTTAAAAATGTCAATTCGGATTATAAACTGGTAGTCATCGGAAAAAAAACAGGATACTTCACACTGGTTGAAAATGAAATAGAACTGCTCGGATTGAAAGACAGGGTTCTTTTTTTACAGCATGTTCCATTTACCGACCTTCCTGCCATATATCAGCTGGCTACAGCTTTTATTTATCCCTCTCTATATGAAGGTTTCGGCATTCCGATTATAGAAGCCTTGTACTGTAAGGTTCCGGTAGTCGCAGCCCGGGGTTCCTGTTTGGAAGAAGCGGGTGGTGAAAGTAGCTTATATATAGCCCCTGAAGATGATAAGGCTTTAGCCCAGGCTATAAATAAAATACTGGATAACCCTGAACTGCAAATGGAGATGAAAGAAAAAGGCAGTGCTTATGTTCAGAAATTTAACAATGAAGACATCAGTGCGCAGTTGATGCAATTATATCTCAAAACGCTCCATAACATCAGGACAATTAGAAAATAAATAACTCAAAAAATGCTTTATGAAAATTGTTTTTGATGCAGAAAGAATGAAATATCCATTTACAGGACTGTTCGAATATTGCCTGCAATTGGGTGAATCCCTTCTTCAGATCAAACCTAAAGACGATAGACTTGCATTTTACATGCGCAGGGAAGATGAGGAATATTTTGGTCATCCCATTCATACATTAAACCAAAAAAGCTTCCACAAGTTTATTTTTCCTGGGTATAAACATATAGACATCTGGCATACTACTTACCAGTCTACCTCATACATCCCTAAGGATAAGAAGATTAAAAAAGTACTCACTATACACGACCTTAATTTTCTGTACGAAAAAAAAACCGTTCAAAAGCAACAAAAATACCTGAAAAAAATTCAACAGAATATCAACCGGGCAGATCACATTGTTGCCATATCTGAATTTACCAGACAGGATGTTATCAAACATCTGAAAGTTGGAAATAAACCCATCTCTGTTGTCTATAACGGATGTGAGGTAAAATCTTTTCCCGACTATAAAAACACACAAATTACGGATGCAAAACCATTCTTTTTTGCCCTGGGCACAGTAATACCAAAGAAAAATTTCCACGTATTGGTTCCTTTACTTCAAAATAATGATCTTGAGCTGATCATTGCAGGTAAAGCCGATGAAGCTTACAAATGCCTGATCATGGAACAGGCTGAATTGTATGGGGTAAGCGAACGGGTAAAAATAATCGGCCCGGTTTCAAACCAGGACAAATACCTGTATTATAAGAACTGTAAAGCCTTTCTTTTCCCTTCCATTGCCGAAGGCTTTGGCATACCTGTTATTGAGGCCATGTTTTTTGGGAAGCCTGTTTTTATCTCCAACAAAACCTCTCTTCCGGAAATAGGCGGCAACCTGGCCTATTATTTTGAGAGCTTTGATCCGGAGGCCATGCAAAAAGTACTGGTAAATGGCCTGGAACATTATCAGCAAAATAATCCCCAACAGGCTATTATCAGTCATGCCATGCAATTTACCTGGCAAAAATGTGCAAAAGCATATTGGGCAATTTACGAAAGCCTGAATGTCTAAACAGTAAGTATAAAATTGTAATTTTACCTTATGCTAAGAACAGAAATTGAAAAAGCACTTGCTGTTTTAAAGGATGGAGGCGTTATACTTTATCCCACCGATACCGTATGGGGCCTGGGCTGTGATGCCACAAATGAACAGGCTGCTGCAAAAATAAATGCAATTAAAGGCCGTGCGGAGGATAAGAGTTTTATTGTACTTTTAGATACTGACGCTAAAATCCAAAGTTATGTTACTGAAGTACCTGATGTAGCTTATGACCTTATCGAGTATGCAGAAAACCCGCTTACCTTGGTATTTCCAGGCGCAAAAAACCTGGCAAAAAATGTAATCAATGCCGACGGCAGCGTTGGGATCAGAATTGCCAGACATGAATTCTGTCAGCAACTTATCCAGCGTTTTCGAAAACCCATCACCTCTACTTCTGCCAATGTATCAGGTGCAGCAACTCCAGGCTTTTTTGACGAAATCAGTGAAGAAATAAAAGTAGCTGTGGATTATGTGATTGATTGGGAACAGGAGCTAAAAATCAGTAAAAAACCATCAACTATTATGAAATTGGCTCCCGGCGGGCAATTTTCCTTTATTAGAAGGTAAGTTTTACTACTTTTGTAAACTCATCAATGGAACAACATTTACAACACCCTGTTTTTAAATCTCTTGCCCGTATAGCCGACATGCATCACATCGAGGCTTATATTGTTGGCGGGTATGTAAGGGATATTTTTCTGAACAGGCCGTCTAAGGACATTGATATTGTTGTGCTGGGAAATGGTATTGAATTTGCCGAGCTTGTTGGTAAACAGCTTCAGAGTAAAGTAGCGGTTTTTAAAAATTTTGGCACTGCCATGTTAAAATATCAGGATCTGGAAATAGAGTTTGTGGGTGCCAGAAAAGAATCTTACCGCTCCGATTCCCGCAAACCAATTGTTGAAAATGGAACAATTGAGGACGATCAGCTGAGAAGGGACTTTACCATTAACGCGCTTGCCATATCCTTGAACAAGGAAAATTACGGGCAACTGGTTGACCCATTTAATGGAATAGCCGACCTGAACAATAAGCTGATCAGGACACCCTTAGATCCTGAGCTTACTTTTTCTGATGATCCCCTGCGCATGATGCGCGCAATCAGGTTTGCTACCCAACTCAATTTTACCATAGATGCTGCAGCAATAAATGCCATTAAAAAACAAAAAGAACGCATTGGCATCGTATCCAAAGAACGGATTACCGACGAACTGAATAAGATAATTTTATCTGAAGTCCCATCCATTGGTTTTAAGTATCTATTTGACACCGGACTTTTGCAACTGGTTTTCCCTCAAATGGCCAACCTTTATGGCGTTGATATCATTAACGGAAAAGGACATAAAGATAATTTCTATCATACCTTACAGGTGCTGGATAACATTTGTGGAACCACTTCAGACCTCTGGCTCCGTTGGGCAGCAATTTTACATGATATTGCTAAACCTGCTACCAAACGCTTTGAAGAAGGCCATGGCTGGACCTTCCATGGTCACGAGGACAAAGGCGCAAGGATGGTCCCAAAAATTTTTGCACAGCTTAAACTACCACTTAATGAAAAAATGAAGTTTGTGCAGAAGCTGGTACAACTCCACCTCCGTCCCATTGTCCTGGCCCAGGAAGTGGTAACAGATTCGGCAGTAAGAAGATTATTATTTGATGCCGGAGAAGATATTGAAAGCCTCATGCTGCTCTGCAATGCTGATGTAACTACAAAGAATGAATATAAGGTAAAAAAATACCGTAATAATTTTGAACTGGTTAAACAAAAACTCAGGGATGTAGAAGAACGCGACAAGATCAGGAACTGGCAGCCTCCTATTTCAGGCAATGATATTATGGAGACATTCGGGTTAAGCGCAGGAAAGGAAGTGGGCTTAATCAAAAATGCCATCAGAGAAGCGATTCTTGAAGGCGAAATAACCAATACGTATGATAACGCATTACAGTTTATGCTCGAAAAAGCTAAAGAGTTCGGACTTCATCCAATAAAGCGTTAACACAATTGTATAAAGTATATTTTATTTTTTAATTTTATACCTAGAAAAGAGGCTCAAATGGCAATTTATAGATTTAGAATAAGTTTCGAAGATTTCGATGAAGTAGTAAGGGAAATAGATATCAAATCAACCCAAACATTTGAAGATTTACACAAGGCAGTTCATCGTTCAACCGGATATTCCGCTGAAAAATCTTCTTCATTCTTTGTAAGTACAGACAATTGGATAAAAGGTGATGAGATTGCCTATCTGCCGGTTCAACGCAAAATAGATAGGGGCGTTGCATTAATGGAAAACTCTAAATTGAATAAATTTATTGAAGATCCTCATCAGAAATTCTATTATATCTATAATTTCGATCGCCCCTTTGATTTCCATGTAGAACTGATTAAGATCATCTTGGAAACAGATCCGAATATCGAATATCCTTTTTTAGTAAAAAGTACAGGTGAAGCACCTAAAATAATCGACAAAAATAATACTGGTGCTATTGCAGTATCGGCAAACCCGGTGTCTACAGAGTTTGATTTCCTTAACGAAATGGATTTTGTACCGGAAGATACTGAAGAACTTGAAGCAATGGGCGGGAGAGGTATCAATGCAGAAGAAAAAGCTGATGATGATACCGATGAAGAAGCTGATGATAGCGATGAATTCTCCGAAAATGACAATTACGAAGACGAAGAATACAAAGAAGAGGATTATTAATGCCAGCGATGGCACAAAATAAAACATTAATTGTAATTGTTGGCCCTACAGGAATAGGAAAAACTGCGCTGGCCATTTCCCTGGCCAGGCATTTTTCCACTGAAATTATATCGGCCGATTCGAGACAATTTTTTAAAGAGATGGAAATTGGCACAGCTAAACCTTCAGCCGAAGAACTTAGTGCAGCACCCCATCATTTTATCAATTCCCATAGTATAAAAACCTTTTTCAGTACTGGTGATTTTGAGGTACAGGCAATTGAGCTCATCAGTCAGTTATTTAAAGAACATGATTTGTTGATCATGGTAGGAGGCTCTGGTCTTTATATTGATGCCGTATGTAAAGGACTGGATGATTTGCCTGAAACCGACCTCAACATCAGGGAACAACTGAACCAGCAATTGGCAGCAGAAGGCCTGGAATCTATAAAAAAAATGCTGAGCGAAGCCGATCCTGAATACTATCAGAAAGTCGACCAGTCAAACCCCCAGCGTATCATCAGGGGCCTGGAGTTTTACCTGTCAACAGGGACAAAACTATCTGCCCATCTCACCAACAGTAAAAAAGTCAGACCTTTTAACATCATAAAGATCGGTTTGAATATGCAGCGTCCCGAACTTTATCAGCGGATCAACCAACGTGTAGATCAGATGATGGAAATGGGTCTCCTGGATGAAGTGAAAAGTTTACTGCCGTACAGAAAATATAATGCACTCCACACAGTTGGTTATACTGAACTGTTCTCCTACCTGGATGGTGAAATCACTTTACAGCAAGCTATAGACCATATCAAACAAAATACACGCCGGTTTGCTAAACGACAGCTCACCTGGTTTAGAAGAGATGACAGCACTGCCTGGTTTCAACCCGGACAGGGTGCTGCTGTCATCAAATATATCATAGAAAATAAAAATTAAGCCTGGGCAGTGGGCCCACCAAAATTCATTGGAAAACCTGGGGGCTCTTCCTGCGTTTTTATCCTTCCATTTACTGCTTCATATTTTTCAATATTGTCCTGCATCGCTGCTACCAGCCGTTTCGCATGCTCCGGTGTAAGTATAATCCTTGATTTTACCCTGGCCTTGGGTACACCAGGCATTACCCTGATAAAATCAAGTACAAACTCTGTATTAGAGTGTGTAATGATAGCCAGATTAGAGAATATACCTTCTGCGATTTCCTCAGAAAGCTCAATATTCAGTTGATTGTCGTTATTTTGTTCTTCCATAAAGCAAACTTAGATAAAATTTTAGTATTGGGTTTCAAAAAAAATCCCCCGGCTTTTAAAGCCGGGGGATTTAGAAAAATGTATTTGATAATTAAGCTTCTATTTCTTCTTGTTTTGAAGCTAATAATTTATCGTATTCTTCCTGAGAACCTACAATAATACGCTCATATCCACGTACACCAGTACCTGAAGGAATCAAGTGTCCAACAATTACGTTTTCTTTCAATCCAAGCATGTTATCACGTTTACCGGCAATTGCAGCTTCGTTTAGCACTTTTGTAGTTTCCTGGAACGATGCAGCAGAGATAAATGATTTAGTACCTAATGAAGCACGTGTAATACCTTGCAGCATAGAACTCGCAGTTGCAGGTCTTGCATCACGAACCTCTATTTGTTTCAGATCTT
Source organism: Pedobacter heparinus DSM 2366 (assembly GCF_000023825.1). Lineage (NCBI taxonomy): Bacteria > Pseudomonadati > Bacteroidota > Sphingobacteriia > Sphingobacteriales > Sphingobacteriaceae > Pedobacter > Pedobacter heparinus. The sequence continues at coordinate 1,005,789 of NC_013061.1, read as the reverse complement.
TACGTTTCAATTGAGAATTTTCATCTCTTAATTTACGTAATGAAATGATCTGACCAGGTTTTACAGTATTGGAATCACCAGCCTCAACCACAACTTTTTTGTCGTAGATCTCATCATTCTCAACCATAAAGTCCCAACGGTCAACAGAGTTATTCTCTAAGAAACTGGTATCTCCCGGATCTTCGATATGAACTTTCTGCATCATCTGGTGTACAATTACCTCAAAGTGTTTATCGTTAATCTTCACACCCTGTAAACGGTAAACTTCCTGAATACCATTTACTAAGTATTCCTGTACAGCTGCCGGACCTTTAATGGCCAGGATATCAGCAGGAGAAATTGAACCATCTGATAAAGGCATGCCTGCTTTAACAAAGTCATTATCCTGTACCAGGATATGTTTAGACAATGGAACCAGGTATTTTTTAACCTCTCCATCTTTAGATTCAATAGTCATCTCACGATTACCACGCTTCACACCGCCCAAAGTTACCACACCATCAATCTCTGTTACTACAGCTGGATTAGATGGGTTACGTGCTTCGAACAATTCTGTTACACGCGGTAAACCACCTGTAATATCCCTTGTTTTTCCGGTTGCACGAGGTATCTTAACTAAAATCTGACCGGTTTGAACCATCTCACCTTCATCAATCGCAATGTGTGCACCAACAGGAATGTTATATCCTCTGATCAGTTCACCTTTTTTATCTACAACTCTTACAGAAGGGTTCTTCGTTTTATCACGGGTATCGATAATTACTTTTTCACGGTGACCAGTTTGCTCATCTGATTCCTCACGGAAGGTTACCCCTTCAACAATGGCATCAAATTCAATCTTACCAGCAAATTCCGAGATAATAACCGCATTGTATGGATCCCATGAACAAATCCTGTCACCTTTGGCGATTTTTGCTCCATCCTCAACGTACAAGAACGAACCATAAGGAATATTATTGGTCATAATCACTTTACCTGTTCCCGGCTCAACAATTTTAAACTCACCTGAACGGCCAAGTACAATTTGTGTATCGCCTTCTTCAGTTTTAGTAGCTACCGTACGAACGTTCTCAAATTCGATGATACCATCAAACTTGGCAATAATCTGAGATTCCGCAGCAATGTTAGATGCAGTACCCCCAACGTGGAAAGTACGTAAGGTTAACTGCGTACCTGGCTCACCGATCGACTGTGCAGCAATTACACCTACAGCTTCACCTTTCTGAACACGTTTACCAGTTGCAAGGTTACGCCCGTAGCACAGTGCACAAACTCCCCTTTGGTTTTCGCAGGTCAGTACCGAACGAATCTCAATACCTTCCAACGGCGATTCTTCAATTTCTTTCGCAATTTCCTCAGTTACATCCTGTCCTGCACCAACTAATAATTTTCCATCTAAAGGATTGAATACATCATGTAGAGAAATACGACCTAAAATTCTGTCATATAATGGTTCTACAATGTCTTCATTATCTTTCAATGCAGTAGTATACATACCCCTCAATGTACCGCAATCCTCAGAATTAACGATCATATCCTGGGCTACATCATGTAAACGACGTGTTAAGTAACCAGCATCGGCAGTTTTTAAAGCGGTATCAGCTAAACCTTTACGCGCACCGTGGGTAGAAATAAAGTATTCCAATACTGACAATCCTTCTTTAAAGTTAGATAAGATTGGGTTTTCGATAATTTCACCACCTGAACCTGATTTTTGGGGCTTAGCCATCAAACCACGCATACCGCATAGCTGACGAATCTGTTCTTTCGAACCACGAGCCCCTGAATCCAACATCATATATACCGAGTTGAAACCTTGATTGTCGCTCGATAACTGGTTCATCACGAATGAGGTTAAACGATTGTTGATACGTGTCCAGATGTCAATAATCTGATTGTAACGTTCGTTATTGGTAATGAATCCCATGTTATAGTTATTCCTTACCTCATCAACTTCTGCAGAAGCTTGCTCCAATAAAGCCTGTTTCTCTACAGGGATATTTACGTCCTGTAAGTTAAATGATAAACCACCTCTGAATGCCATTTGGAAACCTAGTTCCTTAATATCATCAAGGAATCTTGATGCACGTGCCATACCGGTAATCTTAACTACCTCACCGATAATATCCCTTAAAGATTTTTTCGTTAGCAATTCATTGATATAGCCTACTTCTTCCGGTACCATCTGGTTAAACAATACACGTCCTACAGTAGTTTCAATCAGTTTATTTGCAATCGTGCCATCTTCCAGTTTCACATTTACCTTAACTTTGATAAATGCATGAAGATCAACACGCTTTTCATTATAAGCAATGATTACCTCTTCCGGAGAATAGAAAGAGAAATCCTGTCCTTTAACAATACGGGATGCATCAGTTCTGCGGCCCTTGGTAATGTAATAAAGCCCCAAAACCATATCCTGGGAAGGTACAGTAATCGGTGTACCGTTTGCAGGGTTCAGGATATTGTGTGCAGCAAGCATCAATACCTGTGCTTCTAAAATTGCGGCATGTCCCAATGGTAAGTGTACCGCCATCTGGTCACCGTCAAAATCCGCATTAAAAGCTGTACACACTAATGGGTGTAACTGGATCGCCTTACCTTCAACCAGTTTAGGCTGGAAAGACTGGATACCTAGCCTGTGCAAAGTAGGAGCACGGTTAAGCAATACAGGGTGTCCTTTTAAAACGTTTTCCAGAATATCCCAAACTAAAGGATCTTTTCTGTCTACTATTTTCTTTGCAGATTTCACTGTTTTAACAATACCCCTTTCTATCATCTTACGGATGATAAATGGTTTGAACAGCTCAGCTGCCATATCTTTAGGCAAACCACATTCGTGTAATTTAAGGTTAGGACCTACAACAATTACCGAACGGGCCGAATAATCCACACGTTTACCCAATAAGTTCTGACGGAAACGACCTTGTTTACCTTTCAAAATATCTGACAGGGACTTCAAAGCACGGTTACCTTCAGTTTTTACCGCATTAACCTTACGTGAATTATCGAATAACGAATCTACAGCTTCCTGTAACATACGTTTCTCGTTACGTAAAATAACTTCCGGAGCCTTGATCTCGATCAAACGCTTCAAACGATTGTTCCGGATGATCACACGACGGTATAGATCATTCAAATCCGACGTCGCGAAACGACCACCTTCCAATGGTACCAATGGACGCAATTCCGGTGGAATAACCGGAACGATCTTGATGATCATCCACTCAGGGTTATTCTCGATCCGCGTTTTTGAACCACGGAAAGCCTCAACAACCTGTAAGCGTTTTAAAGCTTCATTTTTACGTTGCTGAGAAGTTTCGTTTGCAGCCTGGTGACGAAGATTGTACGATAAACTATCTAAATCAATGCGTTTTAATAAATCCTCTAATGCTTCAGCGCCCATTTTAGCGATGAACTTATTGGGATCCTTATCATCCAGATATTGGTTTTCTTTAGGTAACTTATCCAGAATATCCAGGTACTCCTCTTCAGTTAAGAAATCCATATACTGAATACCTTCCTCTGCCATGAAACCAGGCTGGATTACCACGTAACGCTCGTAGTAAATGATCAGATCCAGTCTTTTTGTTGGCAAGCCTAATAAGTATCCGATTTTATTTGGTAATGAACGGAAGTACCAGATATGCGCAACAGGAACCACCAGATTGATGTGTCCCATACGTTCTCTACGTACTTTCTTTTCCGTTACCTCAACACCACAACGGTCACAAACAATACCCTTATAACGAATACGTTTATATTTACCGCAATGACATTCGTAATCTTTTACCGGACCAAAAATACGCTCACAAAACAAACCATCACGTTCAGGTTTGTAAGTACGGTAATTAATAGTCTCAGGTTTCAACACCTCACCACTTGAACGCTCTAAGATAGCTTCCGGTGATGCCAAACTAATGGTAATCGAGGTGAAATTGCTTTTTAATTTATTATCCTTTTTGTAAGACATAGCTCTTTTGTTTTAGCAGCCAGTAGTTAGTAGTTAGTAGTTAGATCAGCTAAATGCCTATTTCTAAATACCAACTACTTCATACTAAATACTTAGTCTAACGTAATATCTAAACCTAATCCACGTAACTCATGTACCAATACATTAAATGATTCCGGTACACCTGGAGTAGGAAGGTTCTCGCCTTTTACAATCGCTTCATAGGTTTTGGCCCTTCCGATCACATCATCCGACTTAACGGTTAAGATCTCTTGCAGGATATTGGCCGCACCAAATGCTTCCAATGCCCAAACCTCCATCTCACCAAAACGCTGACCACCAAACTGGGCTTTACCACCCAATGGCTGCTGTGTAATCAATGAGTATGGTCCGATTGAACGGGCGTGCATCTTATCATCAACCATGTGCCCCAATTTCAACATGTAGATGATACCTACAGTTGTTGGCTGGTCAAATTTCTCACCCGTTAAACCATTATGTAAATAAGTTCTGCCCGAAGCAGGTACTCCTGCCTTAGCGATCCAATCCTCTACTTCGTCATGTTTGGCACCATCAAAAATCGGAGTAGCAAATTTTACACCCAATTCTTTACCTGCCCATGCCAGTACAGTTTCATAGATCTGACCTAAGTTCATACGTGAAGGTACACCCAGTGGGTTCAACACAATATCAACAGGTGTTCCGTCTTCAAGGAATGGCATATCTTCATCACGAACAATACGGGCTACAATACCCTTGTTACCGTGACGTCCGGCCATCTTATCCCCTACTTTTAACTTACGTTTCTTGGCAACATAAACCTTGGCCATCTGTACAATACCAGATGGAAGTTCATCACCAACACTAATGGCAAATTTATCACGTTTGTAAGCACCCAGCTCCTCGTTTACACGAATACCGTAGTTGTGCAACAACATTTTGATCTGCTCATTCTTGTCGTCATCAGTAGTCCATTTGTATGGATTGATGTGTGCGTATTCAAGGTCTGATAAGCTTTTCTGCGTAAATTTCGCACCTTTAGGGAACAATAGCTCTTTATAAACATTGTATACCCCCTGCGACGTTTTACCGTTCACAATCTGGAACAATTTATCTACAAGCTCATTCTTAAGGTTTAAAACAGCCAGATCATATTTCTTATCTAGTTTTTCTATTGCAGATTTTTCTTCTGCTTTAGTAGTTTTCTTAGCTCTTGAGAACAATTTGGTATCAATTACCACACCCCTGATAGATGGAGGGGTTTTCAAAGATGCATCTTTAACATCTCCTGCCTTATCTCCAAATATAGCACGCAACAACTTCTCTTCCGGTGAAGGATCAGATTCTCCCTTAGGGGTAATCTTGCCAATAAGGATATCACCTTCTTTCACTTCAGCACCGATACGGATGATACCGTTCTCGTCAAGATCCTTAGTTGCTTCCTCAGAAACGTTAGGAATATCTGGAGTCAATTCCTCTTCCCCACGTTTGGTATCGCGTACTTCCAGCTCAAACTCTTCGATGTGTAAAGAAGTAAAGATATCTTCACGGACAATACGCTCACTGATTACAATCGCATCCTCAAAGTTATATCCCTGCCAAGGCATGAAAGCAACTTTTAAGTTTCTTCCCAATGCCAACTCACCATTTTCAGTAGCATAACCTTCACACAACACCTGTCCTTTTACAACCTTCTGGCCTTTTTTAACAATTGGCTTTAAATTGATACAGGTATTCTGATTGGTTTTTTTGAATTTGATTAACTTATAGGTTTTACTGTCACCTTCAAAAGAAACTAAACGATCACTGTCATTACGCACATATTTAATGGTGATCTCATTTGCATCAACGTATTCCACCACACCGTCACCCTCAGCGTTAATCAGCGTTCTTGAATCGCGGGCTACCCGACCTTCCAAACCTGTACCAACGATAGGAGCCTCAGGACGTAACAATGGTACGGCCTGACGTTGCATGTTCGATCCCATCAAGGCCCTGTTCGCATCATCATGCTCAAGGAAAGGAATCAAGGAAGCTGCAATTGAAGTAATCTGATTCGGCGCCACGTCCATTAAGTCCAGTTTCTCTGGTTCAATAACCGGGAAGTCACCTTCATAACGTGCTTTTACACGTGAAGTGGTGAAATTACCTTTATCATCATAAGCTGCATTTGCCTGCGCAATGGTTTTACCATCTTCATCCTCAGCAGATAAGTAAATCACCGGTTCATCAACCGAAACAATACCGTTCTCTACTTTCTTATAAGGAGTTTCAATGAAACCTAAATTATTGATCTTCGCATGAACACACAAAGAAGAAATCAAACCAATGTTTGGTCCCTCTGGCGTTTCAATTGTACACAAACGGCCATAGTGCGTATAGTGAACGTCACGTACCTCGAAACCTGCACGCTCACGCGACAGACCACCTGGGCCTAAGGCCGACAAACGACGTTTGTGCGTAATCTCTGCCAAAGGATTCGTCTGGTCCATGAACTGTGACAACTGGTTTGTACCAAAAAATGAATTGATCACCGATGATAAAGTACGGGCATTGATCAGATCAGTTGGTGTAAATACCTCGTTATCTCGGATGTTCATACGCTCACGGATGGTTCTTGCCATACGTGCCAGACCAACACCAAACTGAGCGTACAATTGCTCACCTACTGTACGAACACGACGGTTCGACAAGTGATCAATATCATCCACCTCTTCTTTAGAGTTGATCAGTTTGATCAGGTACTTAACAATGGCAATGATATCAGCCTTCGTTAAAACTTTTACATGATCGGGAGTATCCATTTTCAACTTACGGTTAATGCGGTACCTGCCCACATCACCCAAGTCATAACGTTTATCCGAAAAGAACAAACGCTCAATGATACCTCTTGCAGTTTCCTCATCAGGTGGTTCTGCATTACGCAAAGCACGATAGATGTTTTCAACAGCCTCTTTTTCAGAGTTAGATGTATCCTTTTGTAAAGTATTATATATAATGGTATAATCAGCCTGGCTAGCACCATCATCCTTAGATAAGATGATCGTCTTCACACCAGCATCAATGATCATATCAATGTGGTCGTCTTCCAATACAGTATCCCTGTCTAAGATCACTTCATTACGATCTATTGAAACTACCTCACCAGTATCTTCATCTACAAAATCCTCTACCCACTTCCTCAATACTCTTGCTGCAAGCTTACGCCCGATATATTTTTTCAAGCCGGATTTGCTGACCTTTACCTCATCGGCAAGATCGAACAGCTCCAAAATGTCCTTATCAGAATCGTAACCAATAGCACGCAATAAGGTGGTAACCGGGAACTTTTTCTTACGATCAATGTAAGCATACATCACGTTGTTTACGTCTGTAGCAAACTCGATCCATGAACCCTTAAAAGGAATTACACGGGCTGAGTACAATTTAGTTCCATTTGTGTGGCGGCTTTGGCCGAAGAACACACCTGGCGACCTGTGCAATTGTGAAACAATTACACGCTCTGCTCCGTTAATCACAAATGTACCTTTTGGGGTCATATAAGGTATGGTCCCTAAATACACATCCTGAATAATGGTTTCAAAATCTTCGTGCTCAGCATCATTACACGAAAGCTTTAATTTAGCTTTCAACGGAACACTATAAGTTAACCCACGGTCAATACACTCAGGTATATCATAACGCGGCGGGTCAATAAAATAATCAAGGAATTCCAAAACAAAGATGTTTCTGGAATCTGTGATTGGAAAATTTTCAGCAAATACCTTAAATAAACCCTCTGTATGACGGTTATCCGAAGTGGTTTCTATCTGAAAAAATTCTCTGAATGATTGCAACTGCACATCTAGAAAATCCGGGTAATCTATAATATGCTTACTACGTGCAAAATTTACTCTTTGGTCGACTTTATTTGCCAATGGACTAAAGTTAATTTACTTTAAGAATAAACTATTTGTTTGATTTGCCGTTAAATGCATCTCATCAATCAAACTAAATGAAATGTTTATAAACAGGTATAGACTCCGACTATATAGTCGGAGTCTATGTTTAAGTTATATTAAAATTAAGCTATTACTTAATTTCAACTACTGCTCCAGCTTCTTCTAATTGTTTTTTCAAAGCTTCAGCTTCGTCTTTAGCAACACCAGCTTTTAATTCTTTTGGTGCACCATCAACTAAATCTTTAGCTTCTTTTAAACCTAAACCAGTTAGGTCTTTTACCAATTTAACAACTGCTAACTTCTGACCACCAGCTTCTTTCAAAATTACATCGAAAGTAGATTTTTCTTCAGCTGCAGGAGCAGCATCACCAGCAGGACCTGCAACAGCAACTGCAGCAGCAGCTGGTTCAATACCATACTCGTCTTTTAAGATTTGAGCTAATTCGTTAACTTCTTTAACTGTTAAGTTTACCAATTGCTCAGCAAACGCTTTTAAATCTGCCATTTTTATAGATTTTTAAAAATTTACGTAAAAATAATTATTTAATATGAACTTTTAAGGTGTCCTTAACCTTCTCTCTCTTGAAGAGTTTTAACAATTCCTGCAATTTTGCTACCACCAGACTGTAATGCCGATATAACGTTTTTAGCTGGCGACTGTAGTAATCCAATGATATCTCCAATAAGCTCTTCTCTTGATTTCAGGCTTACTAAAGTATCTAACTGGTTGTCACCGATAAATACTGTCGAATCGATATAAGCTGCTTTAAGCACAGGTTTATCAGAACCTTTCCTCAACGCTTTGATCAGCTTAGCCGGACCATTGCCTACTGTTGAGAATAATAAGGCTGACTGACCTTTAAGTGCCACGAAAATCTCTGATGCATCGCCTTCCAATCCTTCAATCGCTTTTCTGATCAAAGTATTTTTTGCAACCTGCATTTCAATCCCGCTTTCAAAACATTTACGACGGATACTGTTTACTTTCTCAACAGATAAGCTCGATGTATCAGCAATATAAAAATTGCCAAACTCCTGCATCTTCACTTGAAGCGCAGAAACTAATTCGTGTTTTTCTTCTCTGTTCATAATTAGATCCCCGCTACTGATTTAGTTTCGATTGCAATCCCAGGACTCATAGTTGAAGAAACATGAATGCTCTTAAAATAAGTTCCTTTTGCAGCAGATGGTTTTAGCTTAGAAATTACCTGAAGTACTTCTAATGCATTTTCATATATTTTTTCTGCCGGGAATGATACTTTTCCTACTGAAGCGTGTATAATACCACTTTTGTCAACTTTAAAATCAATCTTACCGCCTTTTACATCAGTAACTGCTTTACCAACTTCATTGGTTACAGTACCTGATTTTGGGTTTGGCATAAGGTTACGTGGACCCAAAACTCGGCCCAGTTTCCCTACTTTTGCCATACAAGCAGGAGTAGTGATAATAATGTCAACATCAGTCCATCCACCTTCAATCTTAGCTACATATTCGTCTAAACCTACAAAATCTGCACCTGCTGCTTTAGCCTCTTCTTCCTTATCAGGAGTACAAAGAACTAATACACGTACAGTTTTACCTGTACCGTGCGGTAAAGTAGCGATACCACGAACCATTTGATTCGCTTTACGCGGATCTACACCTAAAGCTACATCGATATCAACCGATGCATCAAATTTAGTTGTAGTAATCTCTTTTACCAAAGCAGCCGCATCCTTTAAAGAATACGTTTTACCAGATTCTAGTTTAGCATGTGCCTTTTTTTGATTTTTTGTTAATTTAGCCACTGTTGTAAACTGTTTTTTGTTAATTAATTTGTCCAAGGTGCATCACCGCTAACGGTGATTCCCATACTGCGTGCTGTACCGGCAACCATACTCATTGCCGATTCGATAGTAAATGCATTTAAATCAGTCATTTTATCTTCAGCAATTGACTTAACCTGATCCCAAGTCACCGAACCAACTTTCTTACGGTTGGGCTCAGCAGAACCACTCTGTAATTTAGTAGCATCCTTTAACTGGATAGCAACCGGAGGGGTTTTGATGATAAATTCGAAAGACTTGTCAGCATAAACAGTAATTACAACTGGTAATACTTTACCGGGCTTATCTTGGGTACGAGCATTGAACTGTTTGCAAAACTCCATGATATTCACCCCTTTAGCACCCAATGCAGGTCCTACCGGCGGCGATGGATTTGCAGCTCCACCCTTGATCTGTAATTTAACAAGCGCACTGACTTCTTTTGCCATTTTCTGTTTTGTTAATAGTAATACTCAATGTTATAATGTTGGAAGCATGTAACATTTAAGGTCTTTATTCTTTTTCTACCTGCATATAGTTAAGTTCCAGCGGAGTTTTCCTTCCAAAAATCTTAACCATAACTTTTAATTTTTTCTTCTCTTCATTAACCTCTTCAATAACGCCGGTAAAACCATTAAATGGTCCATCCATAACCTTAACGTTCTCTCCAACATAATAAGCAACATTCATGGTTTCACCTTGCTGGCTCATCTCATCAACTTTACCTAAAATACGGTTAACTTCCGCCTGGCGCATAGGAACCGGATTTCCGCCCTTATCCCCTAAAAAGCCAATCACACTATTAATATTCTTAATAATGTGTTCCAATTCTCCATCTAAAATAGCTTCTATCAAAACATAACCCGGATAAAAGTTGCGCTCTTTGGCAATCTTTTTCCCGTCCTTCATCTGATAGTATTTTTCCATCGGTATCAGTACCTGAGGTACCAGATGAGAAAAACCTAAACGACTGATTTCAGAATCTATATACTGTTTTACTTTCTTCTCTTTACCGCTAACAGCTCTAACTACATACCATTTCAACTGACCGTCCATCTAGCTATATTAATTAGAAAGTGATTTATAAAAAGTATCCAACACAAAAGTAGACCCTTTATCCATTGCAAATACAACACATGCAATGATTAACGAAGCTACCAAAACCAGCACTGCAGAATTTTGCAATTCTCCCCATGTAGGCCAGGTAACCTTCTGGGTCATTTCCTCGTATGATTCTTTAATAAATTGAACTACTTTAGCCATAATTATTTTTTTGCACGGGAACAAGGATTCGAACCCTGATCAAAGGTTTTGGAGACCTCTATTCTACCATTGAACTATTCCCGTGTGTATTAAATTCTTATTTTAAGAATCAGAACTTTTTTTAGAACAAAGTACTCAGGCAATCAAAGCCCAAGTACTTTGCTTTATCATCTCTATTTCCCTAAGGAGATATTGACTATTTCAAAATTTCAGTTACCTGACCGGCACCTACTGTTCTACCACCCTCACGGATAGCGAAACGCAGACCTTTTTCCATTGCAATAGCGTTGATCAATTTAACAGTGATCGTAACGTTATCACCTGGCATAACCATTTCAGTTCCTTCAGCAAGTGAAATCTCACCAGTTACGTCTGTAGTACGGAAATAGAATTGCGGACGGTATTTATTAAAGAATGGAGTGTGACGTCCACCTTCTGCTTTCGACAATACATAGATCTCAGCTTTGAAATCAGTGTGCGGATTTACCGAACCTGGTTTACAGATAACCATACCACGACGGATATCAGTTTTCTCAATACCACGTAATAATAAACCTACGTTATCACCAGCCTCACCATAATCAAGGATCTTACGGAACATCTCAACACCTGTTACAGTTGATTTAAGATTTTCAGCACCCATACCCAGGATCTCAACAGGATCTCCAGAGTTGATTACACCGCGCTCAATACGACCAGTTGCAACAGTACCACGACCAGTGATCGAGAATACGTCCTCAACAGGCATTAAGAATGGAAGGTCTGTCAAACGCGGAGGAATTGGAATATAGCTATCTACAGCGTCCATTAATTCCATGATTTTAGCAACCCATTTTGGATCTCCGTTCAAGCCACCTAGAGCCGAACCTTGAATAACAGGAATATCATCACCAGGGAATTCATAGAAAGATAACAATTCACGAATTTCCATCTCTACTAATTCTAGTAACTCAGGATCATCAACCATATCCACTTTGTTCATGAATACAACCAATGAAGGTACACCTACCTGACGAGCCAAAAGGATGTGCTCGCGAGTTTGTGGCATCGGACCATCTGTAGCCGCTACAACGATGATAGCTCCATCCATTTGCGCAGCACCAGTAACCATGTTTTTCACATAATCCGCGTGACCTGGACAGTCAACGTGTGCATAGTGACGGTTAGCCGTTGAATATTCAACGTGTGCTGTATTAATGGTGATACCTCTTTCTTTTTCCTCTGGAGCAGAGTCAATAGAATCAAATGAACGCGCCTCAGATAAACCAGCATCAGATAACACTTTAGTGATAGCTGCTGTTAAGGTTGTTTTACCGTGGTCAACGTGACCGATTGTGCCGATGTTTAAGTGCGGCTTGCTGCGGTCAAACTTTTCTTTTGCCATGTTTTTATACTTATTAGTAGGTTAACTTTTTATTTATTATTTGTTTTGATACTATTTCAACACGAAAAACCTTGTTCAGCTGCTGTCTATAAACAGATTCACAAAGCATCTCTTTTTTTTGAGCCAAAGATGGGACTTGAACCCACGACCTCTTCCTTACCAAGGAAGTGCTCTACCGCTGAGCTACTTCGGCTTTTTATTCTTCGCTGCAATCTGCCCAGCTTTTTCCATTTTGAGCGGAAGACGAGGTTCGAACTCGCGACCTATAGCTTGGAAGGCTATCGCTCTACCAACTGAGCTACTTCCGCTTCTTTATTGTGGGGAGAGAAGGATTCGAACCTTCGAAGTCTTGCGACAACAGAGTTACAGTCTGTCCCATTTGGCCACTCTGGTATCTCCCCCTTTTAATTATCGCATATTCCTATACTATATTAAAAGAGCCTCCTATCGGGATCGAACCAATGACCTACTGATTACAAGTCAGTTGCTCTACCAGCTGAGCTAAGGAGGCTTATATTATCCACTGCGTCAATTTAAGCAATGTATTCTACAATATTAATCTTTCACAGAACATTCCCTTTTTCTTACCAGGGCAACGCCCTCTCTGAAATGGAATGCAAATCTACAAGAATTTATATACTACACAAAATTATTTTCAAAAAAAAACTGGCAGAAGTAAATCTGCCAGTTTCATATTAAAAAGCTTGAAAATATGTATCTAATAATCAGACACTTCATTCTCATTCAAAAGCACCTTGTGCTCACTCAGCTTAATTCTTGTCTTATCTTTATGTTTGGTTATTTGTTTTCTCAAGGATTCTATCGCCAAATCCGTCGCTTCTTCGAACGACTTACACTGCTCTTTCGCAAACATCGTACCCCCAGGAACAATCAGTTTGATCTCACTGATCTTATTGGCCTCATCTTCTACGTTCTCTAATTTTAAATACACTTCACCACTGATAATCTGATCAAAGAACTGATCTAACTTATCCACTTTTTTCTGAATAAAATCTAATAACTTCTGGTCTGCATTGAAATGGATCGATTGAACTGTAATTTTCATATTTTCCTCCTTTTTTACGCCTTTGGATGGGCCTGTTTATATATTGTTTTTAATCTTTCTACTGAATTGTGCGTATAAACCTGCGTTGCCGCTAAGCTTGCATGTCCCAATAATTCTTTAATGGCATTCAAATCGGCCCCTCTGTTCAATAAACTAGTGGCATAAGAATGGCGCAACACGTGGGGACTTTTTTTATCTTGTGTCGAAACATAAGTCAAATAACGCTGCACAGTTCTGTATATCAGTTTAGGGTAAGCAGCAGCTCCTTTATCAGTAACGAATAACATGGTCGTTTTGTTATCAAAATTTTGTAATGTTTTAAGTTCCATGTAAACCCTGAACTGTTCCCTAAGCGTTTTACCTATTGGAACGATCCTCTCTTTACTTCTTTTCCCCATCACTCTGATCGTAGATTCATAAAAATTAATATCTGTTTCCTTTAACGAGAGCAGTTCGGCCAAACGGATCCCGGTACCAAATAAAGTTTCTATAACCGTTTTATCGCGCAGTGAAGGAAAGCTACCATCAAAAAATTCTTCTGAATCCAGCAGCAGGTCAAGTTTACCTTCATCCACAAATACAGGTAATCTCTTAGGTACCTTTGGTGCCTTAACAAGCGCCATTGGATTTGAGGACAATACATTTTCGCGCAACAGATACTTATAAAAACTGCGTAGGGCAGATAGCTTCCGGCCCACAGAATTCTCAGAAATTTCATCTTCCATCAGTGCAACAATAAAATTTCTTATATGCACATACTTCACCTCAGTTAAGGGCAGTTCAAAAGTTTGCTGCATAAAATCAGTAAACTGTAGCAGATCTGTTTGATAAGACTGGATGGTATGTGAAGAATATCTCTTCTCGTGCTGAAGGTAGGTCAGAAAATGCTCAACAGTCATAGAAACGCTTAGTAATGCTCGTTAAGTGAATATACAAAACAATAATTTAATAAGCGTTTTTTTAAAGTAAAAAAAAAGCCACCTAAATCCGGCGGCCTTTTAATATTATATAAACCATTCAGAACTAGATCGTTCCTTCAAGTTGCATGTTTTGCTTGTAAATGGCGTGTTTCACCTGTGTACGACGTGCTACAGATTTTTTCTCATAAGCTTGGCGGCTACGTAATTCTCTTAACACCCCTGTTTTTTCAAATTTCTTTTTGAAACGTTTTAACGCCTTATCTAATGATTCGCCGTCTTTAATATTAATAATGATCATAACGTAAAATACCTCCTCTCGTTGTTTTTAGGACTGCAAAGATAAAGCTTTTATACGATAATCAAAACAATAAATTCATTTTAATTAATAACCATCCATCATCTTATAACTATATTATTTATATATCTTTATAAAACGTCAATTTGTTTAGCTATGAAATCTAAAAAAACACTGTTCATTGTACTCGGCATAGTTTTCCTGATCTTAGCAGGCTTTCTGTATTACCGGTACTATTTTGTATTTGGAGAAGGCGTAAAAGCCGGTCAACTCAATTATGTAGTAAAAAAAGGCTATATGTTTAAAACTTATGAAGGCAAGCTTATCCAAAGTGGATTCCGCACCGGACAACCTGGAGCCATCCAGTCCAATGAGTTTGAATTTTCTGTTGCAGATAAGGCCGTTGCCGAAAAAATGATGTTAAACAGCGGAAAAGTATTCGAACTGCATTATAAAGAATATGTAAGCAGCTTACCCTGGAGAGGATATAGCCCCTTTGTGGTCGACAGCATCATTTCAGTAAAATAAAAAAGGATAAATCCGGCGTGTAAAATAGCCGGATGTACCCTTTTTATACGAATCAGCATAATGCAAATGGAATACTAGTCTTTCAGTACTTCCCGTGCAATTACAATTTTCTGAATCTCTGAGGTTCCCTCTCCTATTGTGCACAATTTGCTGTCGCGATAAAACTTCTCAACAGGAAAATCTTTGGTATACCCATAGCCCCCAAAAATCTGAACTGCTTCAGTAGCGCATCTTACGGCAACTTCCGAGGCGAAATATTTAGCCATTGCCGATTCCTTCGTCATCTGCAGTCCTCTGTTCTTTAAATCGGCCGCCTGTCTGATCAACAGCTCCGCAGCCTCAATCTCAGTGGCCATATCTGCCAGCTTAAAGCTAATCCCCTGAAAACTGGCTATAGGCTGTCCAAACTGATGACGTTCTTTTGCGTATGCAACTGCAGCCTCATAGGCACCTTTGGCAATACCTAAAGACAATGCAGCTATCGAAATCCTGCCACCATCCAATACTTTCATCGCCTGTTTAAAGCCTTCACCAACTTTCCCCAAAAGATTTGCTGCCGGAACCCTGCAATTGTCAAATATCATTTCCGTCGTTTCTGAGGCTCTCATGCCAAGTTTATTCTCTTTTTTACCTGCCGAAAAACCAGGTGTACCACGTTCTACAACAATAGCAGAAATTCCTTTTGAATCACCTTTTTCACCGGTACGGACCATTACCACAGCCACATCACCTGTTTTACCATGCGTAATCCAGTTTTTAGCGCCATTAATTACATATTCATCACCATCAGATACGGCAGTAGTCATCATCCTTAAAGCATCCGATCCGGTATTTGCTTCTGTTAATCCCCAGGCCCCTATCCATTCTGCAGTTGCCAGCTTAGGCAACCATTTTTGTTTTTGCTGCTCATTGGCAAAAGCCAGGATATGACCTGTGCACAAAGAATTATGTGCGGCTACAGATAAACCTATGGAACCACAAACTTTTGCTACCTCTACAATAACATCTACATATTCCTGGTAGCCGAACCCCGAACCGCCGTAGCTTTCCGGAACCAATACACCCATCAGTCCAAGTTCACCAAGCTTTTTAAAAACTTCAACAGGAAAATATTGTGCTTCGTCCCATTCCATCAGTTTTGGTCTGATATTTTTTTCGGCAAAATCTTTTACCATGCCCCTGATCATCTCCTGATTTTCTGAGATACTAAAGTTGTATCCTACAGAACCATCCATCATTTCTAACATATCTTATTGTTTGAATCCAGGCAATTATAAACAAATAAAACCAGAGCATCACCAGTCAAAAATTCGCTAAAAGATAGAACGAAATGGTATTTAGTCCATTAACCTTACCCTGTTATTTTAGACAAAATAATTACAGCCAAAAAAGATTTTTATTATTTTTTTCCCGGCGGTTAGTAACAGCTGACACTGCACAAAAGTGGAAAGGGAAGTTTTTAATAGGAAGCCAGCGAAAAGATCTGCTTGGTATAAGGCTCCAGCCGCAGCCTTCCCTTTAAAAAGTCAAGCGCGATGATAAAAGAATAACCGGTCACTTCTGCTCCCAGCTGCATGATCAGTTTAGATGCCGCCACAACAGTGCCCCCGGTAGCCAGCAGATCATCATGGATCAACACTTTTTGCCCTTTCAACAGGGCATCTTCATGAACCTCAATCGTTGCCTTGCCGTATTCCAGGTCGTAAGATTGCTGCACGGTTTTATAAGGCAGCTTTCCCACTTTACGTATCGGCACAAAAGGCACATTTAACAGCTGCGCCAGCGCAGGCCCAAACAAGAAACCCCGGCTTTCAATACCGGCAACCACATCTATTTCAATCCCCTTAAGCTGTTCCGCCAGTTCCCTTGTAATGTTTATACACAAAGCCGGATCCTTTAATATCGGGGTAATGTCCTTAAAAACGATTCCAGGTTTCGGAAAATCGATCACATCCCGTACAGTGGATTTTATTTTTGTTTCGATCATGGTTAGAATTCAAGATAAGGTGCCAAACGGTTTATTGTTTCCTGGTTCATAATGAGAACTTTATATAAATCTGCAATATTACTATAATTTCCATGTTGTTTTCTATATTGTATCAGTGCATTCACCTGTTTATACCTTATATAAGGATGGTTTTTGAAATCGTCAAACAGGGCTGCATTGACATTTATTTTTTTAACCCTGCCGGCATCAACCTTTATCTGCCCTTTAATCTCCTCATACTTTACAGAATCCAGACCAAATACCTCCATCAGCTGTTCCTTTTTATAAAATCCACCCAGGCGCTCCCGGTATTTCACAATCCGGTTGGCAAAGCTCATCCCAATCCCTTTTATTTTATCCAGTTCAATAGTATCGGCCCCGTTTATCTCCACAACAATATCAGGTTTTACAAACTTAGTTTTTAAATTAAATTTTCCCGGATGATCAGGTACTTCCGCGGCTACAATCTTTACATAAGGAATCAGTTTTGCATATAAAGCATCATTTATGGTATACATTTTTTGCAGATCTTCTACTTTCCTGAACTTCCCACCCTTATCCCTGTATTTTAAAATTGCCCTGGCCTGTCCAGGCGACAGGCCAAACTTTTCCCAACCGGCCTGCCCAATGGTATTCGGATCAAAAACAAACAGACTGTGTTTCTTTTTTGCCGGGTATCTAAAATATTTCTTGTCATAGCCCTTGTACGCCGGCTTTTCTTTCTCGGCTGCCAAAAGTTTCAGTACAGCCAGCTGTTCCTCCTCAGTAAAGGTTTCCTCCCCCCTTATCCATCCATAAGTGTATGGCCACAGCATCACCAGAAAAATAAGCGATACCAACACCATCAGCCCATTAAATTCCCGTCTTGTAAAATCAAAGTAAAGGTTTAGCCATTTCATCATCTTTGCAACCTGATTAACTATAGCTAATCTAACCAGATAATTTAACACCCTCCACAGCTTCCGGCATTTTATACTGTTATTTCCAGGTTATTTTTAGCTTGTCATGATCTTTAAAAATATAAATCTTATTTTTGAAATTGCTTTACGATTCATTAATCAAAATTTAAATGAAGATCATAACTACCAAAGAGTTTGCAAAAGCCACAAAGATAGATAAATTAGGTGTACCAGGCTTGGCAGCTCTGCTCATGGAGATGATGAAATTAAACGACATCAACAAAGTTTTTTCTCAGAATGAACATTTTAACGGACTTGAATTTGTCGACAAAATATTAGAAACTATTGGTGTAAGTATCGATTTTGATGAAGATGACCTTAAAAATATACCAAAAACCGGGGGCTTTATAGCCATTGCCAACCACCCTTATGGTGGTGTTGAGGGACTTGCTTTAGTAAAACTACTTTGTACAGTCAGACCAGAAGCCAAGGTTATGGTCAACTTCATTCTAAAAAAGATCCCCAATCTAAGTGAGTTCTTTGTTGCGGTCAATCCCTTCGAAAACGTGCAGCACACTTCCAGCATCAGCGGGTTAAAAGCAACGTTCGACCTGTTACAGAGTGGCACACCCATTGGCATCTTCCCCGCAGGCGAAGTTTCTACTTTTAGCCTGGATAAACAGGAAATTACCGACAGGTTATGGCATCCTGTAGTGGGTAAACTGATTGCCCGGGCAAAAGTGCCTGTAATACCCATCTATTTTCATGGCAACAATGGGGTATTGTTTAATATATTAAGTTTTATACACCCCACCTTAAGAACAGCAAAACTACCTTCTGAATTTTTAAACAAACAGGGACTTAAAATAAAGGTCAGAATTGGCAAACCTATAAATATAGAAGACATCTCTTACCATAAAAATACGAATAAGCTGCTCGATTTTTTACGTGCGCGTACTTATGCATTGGGTACCGGACTGGAAGAAGAAAAAAAACTGTTCAACCCCATCAACCTGTTTAAAATCAAGAAAAAACCAGAGCCTATTATTGAGGAAACAGACCGTAACTTAATTGTTAACGAAATTGAAGAGCTGGAAGGTTTCAGGGTATGGCAGGAAAAAAATTATGAGGTATATATTGCACCTACAGTAGCCATACCTAACGTTTTAAGGGAAATTGGCCGCCTCAGGGAAATCACCTTCAGGGAGGTTGGTGAGGGTACCAATAAAAAAATAGATCTCGACAATTACGATATCTATTACCACCATTTATTTATATGGGACAAAGAGCTGCAGAATATTGTTGGGGCTTACCGCATTGGTAAAGGAGATGAGATCCTAAACACCATGGGCAGAAGAGGTTTTTATCTTTCTGAGCTTTTTAAAATTAAAGAGCCTTTTTATCCCTTGCTAAGAAAAGGCATTGAACTCGGACGCTCCTGGATCCGTAAAGAATACCAGCAAAAGCCACTTCCCTTGTTCTTATTGTGGAAAGGCATTTTAAAGTACCTGCTGGATAACCCCCAATACCGGTACATGTTCGGGCCGGTTAGCATCAGCAACAACTTTTCCAAGTTCTCTAAATCGCTGATCGTTGATTATATCACTAAAAACCACTTTGATTACGAACTGGCCCATTACGTAAAACCAAAGAACAAATTTAAGGCCGACCTGTCCGCCATTGATAAGGACCTGCTGATTGAAAGCAGTGAATCTTTAAAAGATCTTGACAGCCTGATCTCTGATATTGAAAACTCTCACATCAAAATTCCCGTACTGTTAAGGCAGTACATGAACCTGAATGCCAAGATTATTTGCTTCAATATAGACCCTAAGTTTTCCGATTGCCTGGATGGCTTTCTGGTAGTTGATATGCAGAATATCCCAGCCGAAATGCTGGAGAAGATCGGAAAGAATTTTTAAACAAAAAAGCCACGACATCCATCGTGGCTTTTTTGTATCAACTAAACCTAAACTTTATAAATACTAACCAAATATTTATATCACAAAAGTAAGGTCATGATGTTAAGGCTTTGTTAAAAATTAATTATGATAAAGATTTCCTGTGTGTTAATAAAAAGCTCATTAAATTTTTGTTAACTATTGCCAATAAGCAACTGAAAGCTTAATACACATATCGTGTTACTTTTATGTATATTTAATGTTATCTTATAATTAAAACAATGTATCATGAACCATTTGCTCAAAATATTCGGTTCGCTCTGCTTGATACTGGCCCTGCAACAGGTGTTTGGTCAGCAATCGGGCTATTACACAAGCTTTGACTTTTATAATGATACGTTTAACCTTGAGGTTGATTCTTCAATAATTGTTGATCACAGCACAACGCTATCCGAACAATACATTAATACCTGCTACGAAAAGGCTAGTAAGGGCAGGTATAGGGATATAGTCAACACCCTGCTAACTTACAAAAACCGGCAACAGTTAAACGACTGGATGTATTATCAACTGATCCGGAAAACCGCCCAGGCCATTAGCCCAAAGAAGGAGAATTATGAACGTTATACTTTTTATAAATGGTTTTTACTGTGCAAATCTGGCTATGATGCAAGGCTAACCATTGCCGAAAATCGGATCATATTTTATGTATACAACGATGAGGACATTTCGGATATTCCTTTTGTGATGTTTGAAAACAAAAAATATATGTGTTTAAACCATCATGATTATGCCTATGCCGATTTAAATAAGGTCCCACCTTACGGCATGATCAGTATGCCCGAAGCAAAGGGTGCCTTTTCTTACAAAGTAACCCGCATGCCCGACTTTAAACCTGAAGCCTATTATGAAAAACAACTGCAGTTTAGCTACAAACACAAAGTTTACCACTTCAACGTTAAACTAAACCCTGAAGTTGAAACCATTTTTGCCAATTATCCGGTTGTAGATTTTGAATCATATTTTAATATCCCATTAAGCAAGGAGACCTACGGTTCCCTGATCCCAATCTTAAAAAAGAATGTAAAAGATATGAACCAGAAAAAGGGTATTGACTATCTGATGCATTTTACGCGGTACTCTTTTTTATATGAAGATGATGATAAAAACTTTGGTAAAGAGAAACGCTTATCACCCGAAGAAACGCTGTTTGCAAAATACAGTGATTGCGATGACAGGGCAGCCTTGTTCTTTTACCTGGTAAAAGAAATTTATAACCTACCTATGATTGCCTTGTTATATCCTACCCACATTACCATGGCCGTTCAATTTGACAAACCTGTTGGTTTACCTATATTTTACAATGGCAAAACTTATTCTGTATGTGAACCTACCCCGCAAAAAGAGGACCTGAGCATAGGACAAATCTCAACTAAATTAAAAAATACACCTTATAAGGTTGTTTATGCTTATGACCCGGGTTTAAAACAATAAAGGGGCGGCGCCCCTTTATTGTTTTAATTGTAAACAAAATTCGGATAAAAATATTGTTTAATCAGTAACGTTTCCAGATTTGGAGATCCCTCAATCCTGCTGACTATCTTTATCTCCAAAAGCCATTTTGTCTGATCGGCAGGTCTGTCTGGCGTTAAGTTAATTCCTTTAACATATCCGTCTACAGGTTTAAAAGGGGCCGTTAAACAAGCAGGGCATGAAGTGAACAATTCCACCCTACCATCCAGTATATCAGCTTTTCCCAGCAAAAATGTGTTGCTATGCATAGGTGCCTTAACATAAATTCTTGCAGTCATTCCCGGACTTTGAACTTCGGACCAGAATATCCTGTAGTCGCCACTTTTAAATATTGCAGGCTGCTCGCTGACATCGGCATACTCTGTAAACAGGTATTGACAGGTGCCCTTTTCCGGACATACAGTTAAATTGGTTTCATCAATTTCAATTTTAGGTTCCTGCTCCGTTTTCTTCTTGCAGGAAAAGCTGATTAAAACAATGGTGAATAGCATTGCCAGCTGAATAAGTGTTCTTTTCATAATTTGTTTTGATTTATT
This sequence comes from Pedobacter heparinus DSM 2366, assembly GCF_000023825.1. Classification (NCBI taxonomy): domain Bacteria; kingdom Pseudomonadati; phylum Bacteroidota; class Sphingobacteriia; order Sphingobacteriales; family Sphingobacteriaceae; genus Pedobacter; species Pedobacter heparinus. The sequence goes on along the minus strand of NC_013061.1, from coordinate 983,776 downwards.
TATAGCTTATACGCAAGTATGCCTGTTAATGCTACAGTTGCTGTGTTAAGCTTATATTAAGTTTTACTAACTACAGCCGTATAGGTATTCATCCACTACTTTTATATATATCCTGCAGGATAAACAAAAAGGCCTCCATGTAAATGCATGAAGGCCCTTTTTATATAGTTTAAAATATTATTTTACAGCACCAGGCGTAGTGTAAGGTAAAGATTGCGGATCGAAATGAGCCCAGCCTGCAGCCCAGTTATCAGTACCAAAAGCACCTCTGTAAGCTACAGATGTAAATCCTGACGCTAATTTTGCGTTGGTAAATGCAGCACCTGAAGCTGCGGCAGAGCCAGTTTTTACAGTAAAATCTGGTGTACCAACTCTGGCGGCTGCAACTAAATCTGCAGAATATTTATAAGGACTGATAAAGATACTCTCTGCTGTAGCACTTGCATCAAATGTATTCGCAACTGTTAACAATGGAGTAATTACACCTAGCGCTGTTGCATTAGATGCTTTAATCTGATTGTTTTTACTATTGCTGTTATAAACTAAGTTGTTAGCAAATACAGATCTACCCGCCGTAAGGTTAAGGGAGGAATTCAAAAGAACACCACCTACAGGTGTAGTTGGCAATCCATCATCATAAAACACACCTTCTGTGTAACCAACAATTACTGAGTTGAATAAGCTCATTGCAGAGTTGCGACGGATTTGAGCGCCATGCTGAAAGTTAGCATTAATACTGCTGCCACCAGAGGCTACCGGACCTAAAATGGTCATATTTGAAAACACAGCTGATGTTTGTGGTGTAGCGTTATCACCAGCGGCATTGTTATCTGATTCAAAACCGTTTGAACCAGAAACGTCGGCAGTTACAGCTAAACGCTGTGCTAACCCGAATTGAACTTTACCAGAGAAACCGTTATCTGTATCAAAATCATCATCCCAGCTGTCGATAGCCAATAAGTGAGAACAGTTAACGGCACCACCGAACCATTCGTAAGCATCATCACCCGAACGATACACCTCGATATAATCGATTGTAGTACCAGACCCAACAGACCCAAAAGTTAAACCGTTGATTTCGTTATCCGGACTTAGCGCAATACCTGCAAATTCTATACGTACATATTTCATTATACCCGAATTATCAGTATTATCGGTACCACCGTGTTTACCTTTATCAGTTGCATCAGAAATACCTTCAATCGGCACTGAGGTACCCAAATTATTTTGCGCTTTACCCAATAAAATTACACCGCCCCAATCTCCTTCTTTACGGGCACCAGCAGTAATGCTTGAAGTAAATACAATTGGTTTCTCAACTGTACCAACAGCCATAATTTTAGCGCCTCTGGTAATGATTAAAGCACCTTTAGTACCTTTATCACCTTTGATAATTGTCCCTGGCTCAATGGTTAATGTAGCATTATTGGTTACAAAAACATTTCCTTTTAAAAGGTAGATTTTATCTGCACTCCATGTTGTGCTTGTCGTAATATCTCCTGAAACCTCAACCGTACCCGTGGCAGGTGGATTTATATCTCCATCATCATCAGTGCTTTTTGAGCAGCTTGTTAAGAATACAAGCAGGCCAAAAATAGAAGCTAGTAACTGTTTTTTCATTTTTATATGTTTTAATTTATTATATACAAAACTGTTAATTAGATGTAAATCAGACATTAATAGCTGTTTAAATAATCATTAAATATTACCGGTCACTATTAATCTTTACTTAACATTAGAATGTGTAATTAAAGGATACAGAATAATTGCTGCCTGGCTTGTAGCTGCTGATCGTTTCATCACCTTTAGCTCGGTTGTATTTTTTATCCGAATCGTTATCGTAATATTGCGTAATACGGTTATTCAGAATATCGCCTGCGTTAAATTTAATTTCCCCTTTGTTTTTGATTACTTTCAACGCCACCTGTAAGTCGACCACGTTTCTAGGTGCTTCCCAAATTGCAGGAAACAAAACACCCCCAGCAACATTTAACTTACGGCCTACTCTATTATAAAGTGCGTTAAAATTCAGTTTATCGCTTAAAAAACTATGTTGTAAACCAGCATTGATAATATATGGTGCTTGCCCAACCATTGGTCTGCTTGTATCTTTTAGGTTGATACCCGTATTATTTGTTTCAACTTTCGATTTAATTAAGGAAAGGTTGGTATAAAAAATAGTTTTCTCCAAGAAATCGGTTTTGGCAATAAAATCCAGGGATTTACGGAATTCCAGTTCAACTCCATATACATTCACCTTATCTGAATTAATATAAGTGATGATTCTTGATGAGCCGCCGTCGCTGTTAAATGATTCGATAGCATTGTTGAATTTTTTATAAAAAGCAGATACCGAAATGATTTGCCCTGCCTGTGGATAGAATTCGAAACGAATATCAGCATTATCAATTTTTGCCTCCTTCAGATTTGGATTACCTTGTTGCAGGGCCAATAATTCATAATCGTAAATAGAAGTAGAAGCCAACTCTCTAAACTCTGGTCTTGCCAGGGTACGGTAATAAGAGGCCCTTAAGTTGATTTTATCTGTTAAGCTATAAGTATAATTTGCCGATGGTAAAACATCTATATAATTGTCATCAACTGATGTTTGTGGAGTAGGAACTTTAGCGTCCAATACTACATTAAATTGTTCAACCCTTACACCCCATACCAATCTGGATTTTTCTCCGAATTTGTTATCCAACATTAAATAACCTGCATTGGTTAATGAATGAGCAGTATAACTATCTGCATCCGCCGAAATATCATCCAAAAAATAGGCGCCGCTATTGATTGCATCTTTAGCATACAAACTCCTTAACGGTCTTCTGCTTATCGCATCTGCATCTGGCGAACTTGAGTTTGCCCTAAACCCTATGAATCTTGCATCAAACTTACGATCGCGATAGATAGAATTTAAGCCGGTCTTAAATGTTGCCCCCTGACCAAACATCTTTACAGGTAGCGTATAATTTAATCCACCACTAAAGTTGTTTTCATTTAATTTTGAGAACAACCTCGAATTTTCTTTACTTACTGTACCTGTACTTGCTATATAAGCATAGTTATCAGTACCGATATCTGACGGATTTCTTTGGTAAGAAATCTTCTTCTGATCTGGCTGATCGTTTAAAATGTTGGCATAACTCAAGGACCAATTGATTTTTGAATTATTTTCACCCAATGCATGTGTACCTTCTAATGTAGATTTAAATAACGATTTTTGCATTAAATCGAATGCATAGAACTTGATATCCCGGTTTCTATCACTATTATACCCAGCTCTACTCAAATATTGATCATCAAAAGTTCTGTTATAGATATTTTTAAATGTGATCTTACTTTTACCATAGGTATAAGCGAAATTTGCCAGTGCACCTATATTGGTTGAGAATTTATAAATATTATCATGATAATCAACATTTACATAATCGCGTATTACATCATTACTGATTGTCTGCGAATTTCTGTAGGTCAACGAGATTAGCGCACCAAACTTATTGTTGCTATCTTTAAAATCCTTAACCCTACCCAATGTAAATTGGTAGTTTTGAGTGGGTAAAGCAGTATTATTGTACGTTTTCCAATCAGACGGAAGACGGTTCATCGCGGCAATACCCTGTTCTGTTGTTAATGCTCCACCTATAATCCTATTACGTGACGGAAAATTTGAAGGTAATGATTTATCGCCATTGTCAAAGCCGAAATAATCGGTTGCTGTTCTTACTCCGCTTTTAAAATTTTTAAAAGTAGAAGCAGAATTATAACCTGCACCCACACCAATGCTGATGAAGTTATTATCTGGAATATCTTTAGTCGAGATCTGGATTGCACCACCCGTAAAATCGGCAGGAAGATCGGGTGTAGCCGTTTTACTCACTATTAAATTTTCTACCAGGTTTGAAGGGACAATATCAAAAGAAAATGCTTTACGATTAGGTTCTGTACTTGGCAATGAAGCACCGTCAAGTGTGGCAGTATTATATCTGTCACTTAAACCGCGGATCACTACAAACTTATTGTCTTGTATTGTTGCTCCGCTTACACGTTTCAAAACATCCGATGTATTCTTATCTGGTGAGCGTTTAATAATCTCAGATGAAACACCATCAGAAATTACCGCACTGTTTTTTTGTTGTGCATACAATGCATTGATGCTCTCCTTTTTAAAGCTCCCCTGGATCACAACTTCATTCAGCTTCTGCCCTCCAGCTTCATCTAGGATCACATCAAATATGGTATTCTTTCCTGTCACCACTTCAACCCCGCTAATCTCTTTGCCCGTATAACCTACATATTGAAAAACCAGGATGTATTTTCCTGTTGCCAATCCGGTTATAGAATATTTTCCATCTACATCGGTAGCCATCCCTTTTGTTGTACCCTTAATTTTAACCGTAACACCAATCAGTGTTTCACCGGTTTTCTTATCCGATACTTTACCCGAAATTTTTCCAGTTTGCGCAAATACCGTTGCGCCGATAATTACAAATAGAGCCGTAATTAATGCTTTTTTGAGGTGTAGTTGTGATTTCAATTTGCCGTATATTAATTTCCAGCAAAGCTATTACCACAATGTTAGCTATGTGTTAGCAACAAATTACCATTCGTTTACCCAAATGTTAATTTAATATTAATACCATTTCAGATCAATACCTCAAGCCTGCTTTTTTGCAGATGAAATGCAATAACCAAATAGGGCCAATTAACAGGAACTTAACATCTTCCAGAAACGAAGGCTTCTTTCCTTCTATTTTATGCCCGATAAATTGTCCGATCCAAGCAAGTACAAAAATCACCAGACAAACTAACCAGACCGCAGGGCCTCCACCGGCCTGCCAATATTCCAGCTGAACGATGAGATAACTCATCAGGCTGATTACCCACAGCATCAAAAAAGACAATACGGGCGACAAAGTAAAATAATAGTACAGGGAAAATGCAATCAGAAATGATGCCCAGTTCAGAAAGCCATTAAACTTACCCAGAAACTCAAGATATGGAAACGGAATTGCCCATACCAAACCAAGCAGACTAAAAACAATTAGCGGAACACAAATCCAGTGAATCAATTCATTGGTAGGGTTTTGGTGACTTTCTGCATACTTGTCAAAAAGCACATCCACAGCCTTTTTAGGTGCTGCAGCAACCGTTCCTTTATTTTTCGCCTTCTTCATCTTATTTTAATTTAGGTATGTAAAAATAAAAAAAGCGATGGAATAATCCATCGCTTTACTAAATCTTATCTGCAGTTCAGGAGATCGCTATTTTGCAAAAGCTACCGATCTTGTTTCCCTGATTACTGTTACCTTAATCTGTCCGGGATAAGTCATTTCCGTTTGTATACGGTTAGAGATATCTGCAGCAAGCAGTTCCGCCTGCTGGTCTGTTACCCTTTCACTTTCTACCACTACACGAAGCTCACGACCTGCCTGTATGGCAAAGGTCTTTTCTACTCCTGGATAAGAAAGTGCCAGTTCTTCCAGTTCCTTTAAACGTTTGATATAACTTTCAACAACTTCACGTCGGGCACCCGGACGGGCACCGGATATGGCATCACAAGCCTGGATAATCGGCGAGATCATTGAAGTCATTTCGATCTCGTCGTGGTGAGCGCCAATGGCATTGCATATTTCCGGATGCTCTTTATATTTTTCTGCCAGCTGCATACCCAAAATTGCGTGTGGCAATTCAGGATTATCATCAGGCACCTTACCTATATCATGCAACAATCCGGCACGCTTGGCCATTTTAGCATTTAAACCCAACTCGGCCGCCATAGTAGCACAAAAATTTGCTACCTCACGCGAGTGATGCAATAAATTTTGTCCATAAGAAGAACGGTAGCGCATACGTCCAACCATCCTGATCAGTTCAGGGTGCAAACCATGGATACCTAGGTCAATAACCGTCCTTTCGCCAATCTCTACAATCTCATCTTCAATCTGTTTCTTCGTTTTGGCAACCACTTCTTCAATACGCGCAGGGTGAATCCTGCCATCTGTTACCAAACGGTGCAGGGCCAAACGGGCAATCTCTCTCCTTACCGGGTCAAATCCCGATAAAATGATGGCCTCAGGAGTGTCATCTACAATGATCTCGATTCCTGTAGCAGCCTCAAGTGCACGAATGTTACGACCTTCGCGGCCAATTACACGGCCCTTGATCTCATCACTTTCAATATGAAAGATAGACACCGTGTTTTCGATCGCAGCCTCTACCGCAGTACGCTGTATGGTCTGGATAACCACCTTTTTAGCTTCTTTAGTCGCAGTCAGTTTAGCCTCATCCACAATGTCCTTTACCTGGATCATGGCCTGCGTACGGGCTTCCTGTTTCATGGTCTCTACCAATTGGCTTTTGGCTTCCTCAGCACTTAAACCGGCAATTGTTTCCAGTTGGGTAACATGCTGGTTTTTTAGTAAGTCAACCTCTTCCTGTTTCTTTATGGCAATTTCAGTTTGCTTTTCCAGATTCTTCTTATGGTTATCCAGTTCCTGTTCTTTGCGGCTGGCATTTTCCAGTTTAGAATTTAAAGATTGTTCTTTTTGCTTAAGTGAGTTTTCGCGTTGATTGATCAGGTTATTTTTTGCATTTACTTCCTGTTCGTGTTCCGACTTCAATTGTAAAAATTTCTCTTTTGCTTCCAGCAGCCTGTCCTTTTTTAAAATCTCAGCCTTGCTTTCAGCATCTTTCAGCATCTTTTTTACTTTGGTCTGGGCTGCAATTTCTTGCGCTTTGAGCAGGTTCCTTAACAGGTACCTCCCCACCAGAACACCAACCACAAGGCCGGCCAGTACATATCCTAATATTTCCATTCTCTATTTTTATTTATTGTTTAATCAGATACAATCCTTTGAGCAGTATCATCCCTCCGGGACGTTAATCCTATCTGATCATTTATATTTTATTTAAAAAAAAACCGCAACTAATTCCTTGGGCCCCTCGTTTTAAAAACCTCAACTAATTAAAATTAGGATTTAAGTCATTTTCAGGTGCACGAATGCAGATGAAATACACCCTCTCAATCCTATAAATATTGAAGTGTTAAGTTTTAAAAATAGTGAAACCCAAAAACCTAGCTGCGGCTATATCTTTGTGCTAATCTTAACTTATATAAAGAACGTACCTCTATTTAGAAAAAAAATCGTTTAATAAACTATCCAGTTCTTCCACCTTCTCGGCAACAGCTGTATCCTGGTGCTGAACTTTATTCTCTACCCTCAGTACTGCCGTTGCGTAATGCAATACTGCCATAGAAAGTAAATCCTGCTTATCTCTGACCGCATAATTTTCCTGATAGTCTTTTATGCGCTCATTAATAATTTTGGCTGCCCGCCTTACAATTTCTTCTTCTTCCGTATTCACCTTTAAAGGATAAATACGATCAGAAATAGTTATTTTTATCGAGATTTCTCCCATTTCTTAGCTTTGTTTCACTTTTCTGATATTACTTATTTTTTAAGCAATACAACACACTTATCTATTTCACGCACAAAATCGTTAATTTTTTGCTTTATATCAAGTGTCTTTTCACTTGTACCTTCAATACTTTTCGCCAACTTTAAAACCCTGAGCTTTTCTTCCAGATCTGTATGCTTATTTCTGGAAGCATTTAGCGCTACTTTTACCGATTCATTTTCCAGTTTCAACAGGTCATTTTCTTCTTGTAATGCACTACAAAGCTCTATTAAGCGAGCTGTTTTCTGCAATACGGAGGTTAATTGATCTGCAACTGATGACATGAAAGTATTTTTTATTTTCTAATTTCTGCATTAACTGTTTGTGCTAAGTTATGCATAATTTTTTGCATAACTGCATCAATCTGTTTATCGGTTAAGGTCTGCTCTTCATCCTGAAGTGTAAAGTTAAGGGCGTACGACTTTTTACCCGCCGGCAGTTTATCTCCGATGTATACATCAAATACCTGTACATTCCGGATCAGCTTCTTCTCGGTCTTAAATGCGATAGACTTTAACGTGTCAAACGTTACATCTGTATCCACCAGCATAGACAGATCTCTGCGTACTGCCGGGTATTTCGGCACTTCTTTATTTACAATTTTATTTTTCCTTACCAGGTCTAAAAGCAAAGCCCAGTCAAAATCTGCATAATAAACATCCTTATCTACATCGGCTTTCTTTTTATCTGCCGCTGTTGCCGCACCAAAGCTTACAAGCGTTTTATCCCCTCTGAAATACCTAAGCCCGAAAGCAAAACGCTCATCTTTTACTTCCTCCAGCTGATAAGTAGCAATACCCAAGCGACCAATAACAGCATCAACAGCAGCCTTTAAATGATAAAAACTAACCGGGGCCGGTTTTTGGTTCCATTGTTCGGCCTGGTTATTACCAGAAAGCAATATCAATAAACGCGGACGCTCTACGTATTTACCAGCTATTAAATGATAAGTTTTACCAAATTCATAAAACTTAATGTCGGCTGTTTTCCTGTTTTGGTTATAGGCAACACTTTCCAATGCAGGCATCAACAGTTCCTGACGCATTACGTTCAGGTCTGAACTTAAAGGGTTTAAGATCTGTACGGCTTCATCAGGAGCTTTTGAATAGGCCCCTTTAGTTAATGAATTGCACCAGATCTCTAAAAAGCCATTTGCAGTAAGCATATCTGCAATCACATGCTGTGTCTGCTCTTTATCAGGTTTCGAGCTGTAGGATAAGGAAGCATTTATTTTGCTTGGGATTTCGATATTGTTGTAACCGTAAATCCTGAGCACCTCCTCGGTAATGTCACATTCCCTTGTCACATCTACCTTAAAGGCAGGAACCTTCAGGCTAAGGCCATCTGCAGTTTCAGCTGCAACATGAATTCCTAGTGCAATGATAATGGCTTTAATTTCTTCAGCAGGAATTTCGGCACCGATTAACCTGTTGATATTGCTGTAATTTACATCTACCTCATAAGGTTTTACCGGTTCAGGATAAATATCAGAAACCGGGGAGGAGATTTTCCCATTCCCAAGTTCAGCGATGAGCAAAGCAGCACGCTTTAAAGCAACAACCGTCATATCCGGATCGGTACCACGCTCAAACCTGAAAGAAGCATCGGTTTTTAAACTATGTCTTTTCGAGGTTTTACGAACCGATACCGCATTAAAATAGGCGCTCTCTAAAAATATGTTGGTTGTGGTGTCGCTTATACCAGAGCTTTTTCCGCCAAAAACACCTGCAATACACATCGGCTCTTCCGCATTACAGATCATCAGGTCTTCTGCAGATAATTTGCGTTCTACACCGTCAAGTGTTACAAAAGGTGTTCCTGCTGCACATTTTTTCACAATAACTTTAGCTCCTTTGATCTGGTCTGCATCAAAAGCGTGAAGTGGCACACCAAGGTCGTGCAACACATAATTGGTAATGTCTACGATGTTATTGATTGGCCGGATACCGATTACTTTTAATTTATTCTGCAACCAGTCTGGTGATGCCTTAACAGTAACTCCACTAATGGTTACGCTACTGTACCTTGGGGCGGCAGCAGTATCTTCAACTTTAACGTCTATCAGCAAACTTTCCTCATCTGCCTTAAAGCCGGAAATATCAGGCATCCGGATGTCCGTACGGAAATAAGCAGCCAGGTCTCTGGCTACACCTAAATGCGATGCGGCATCAGCCCTGTTTGGGGTAAGGCCAATTTCATAAAGAAAATCATCTTCAAGCTTAAAATATACTTTAGCGGGGGTACCTACCTGTGCATCCTCCGGCAATACCATAATGCCATCATGAGAAATGCCCAAACCGATCTCGTCCTCGGCACAGATCATACCTTCAGAGACCTCTCCCCTTATTTTTGATTTATTGATCTTAAAAGGTTCCCCTTCATTCGGATAAACTGTAGTGCCCACTGTTGCAACTACTACCTTTTGGCCCTGGGCCACATTAGGAGCTCCACAAACAATCTGTAAAATTTCCGGTCCGCCAACATCAACTGTAGTTACCCGCAGGCGGTCGGCATTCGGATGCTGCACACAGCTCAGTACATGACCTATAACCAGCCCTTCCAATCCACCTGCAACAGCTTGTACTGTCTCAAGGCTCTCCACCTCCAAACCTATATTGGTCAATATTAATGAAAGTTCCTGTGGTGTTTGATCTGTTTGAATGAACTGTTTAAGCCAACTGTATGATATCTTCATTTTTTATGCTGTAAAACGCAAAGATATTATTTAATGCTGAAAGCAGAAAGCCTATCTGACACTAATACCACCAAGAATGGCAGCACATGCACCCACACCAATAACCAGCATGATGACTGAAGCGATCACCAATTTTAAGGCAGGCTTAACAGGCTTATTGTTTGCAGAAGCTACAATAATCTTAATAATCCCTATTAAAAAAATCACAGCAACAACAATCCAGTAAATCACAGATAATAAAACAATGCCTTCCATATGGTAAATATAATTAATTGAGATTTAATTTTTCACGGATGGTATCTATTTTATGATCACGGTAGAAAATGTTCATGGTCTCAAAAGGAATGATCTTCATCTTATCGCTCACAATGTGCACACATGATTTTTTAACGGCCCGCACGTCAAAATCAAGTGGATCCATAAAGTTCATGATGATAATCCTAAACAGGTTATTGTAATTTAAATGGTCCGACTGTACCCTCGGCAAACAGCACATCAGTTCACCAAAGGTACCTTCTGCACAATCAACTGAGACGCCCGTGCTGAACAAATTGAGCAGATGTTCTTTTAACCTTTCATCGTGTTCAAATACAATCGTGTTCTTTGAATTGTTCAGCAGGTCTTCCGGATTAACCAGATGTGTCATCGGGATCACTTCATCATCCAGCTTTAATGCATAGGCCATACAAAGGGCATCCGGGTTGCAGGGCACCGGAATCAGATCCTGAGGGGTAAATAAAGGATATTGCTCATAAATTTTCCGCCGTACTTCTGTCAAGGTGATCCTGCCCTGCTGGTCGTTATAATTGTCATTCCTTCCCGCAACTTGGGTTGGCTGAAAAGTTACCCCCCGCACGCATTTCTGCTTTAGGGCATAATTCAGAATATCGCCAATTTCATGATCATTTACCCCTTTCTGAAGAGTGACTACCAGGGTGGTCGATACATTAAACTGGTTTAAATGGTCGATTGCCTTTTTCCTTACTTCCGTTAAGTCCTCCCCACGCAATTTTTCCAGCACCTCAGCACTAAAACTGTCAAACTGCAGGTAAATCTCAAAATCGGGCATATAAGTTGCAAGCTTCTCTACAAAACCAATATCCTTCGCAATCCTGATCCCATTGGTATTCACCATCAGGTGCTTGATGGGCTTGGTTTTAGCCAGGTCCAATATCCTGAAAAAATCGGGATGTACAGTAGGCTCTCCACCGGAAAGTTGTACCACATCCGGTTCTCCTTCATTGGCCACCACTACATCCATCATTTTATTGATCTCTTCCAGGCTACGGTGCCGGCCATAATTTGGCGAAGACATGGCATAACAGGTCGGGCAGCTTAAATTACATCGGTCGGTTACCTCTATAATGGTTAAACAGGAATGCTGTTCATGATCTGTACAAAGGCCACAATCATAGGGACAGCCATAATGCACCTTTGTATTAAATTTTAAAGGCATTTCCGACTGTTTGTTATAATTCCTGATCTGTTTATAATATTCCACATCATCAGCAATCATTACCTTACTGTCACCATGCGTTCTGCAGTTCTTCAGCATAAATACCTTTGCGTCCTGAAACACAATTTTGGCATCACAGAGCTGTAAACATTCCGGGCACAAACTTTTGGTATAATCGTAATAAATATAATCTCTTACTTTCATAATTGTTTCACAATGCGGATGATGAATTTATAATAATACAGCAATATAAACAAAGCAGACCAATGGATGCTGCTTAAATTTAACACCAGCGACTGGTAAGACTTAATAAATTCAATACCAAAACGATACGAAAAATACAGTACCATAAATAGCTTGAAGCGGTCGCCATTCAGCAGCTCTTTCTTTCTTATCCCAATAAAAAAGAGGAGCAACAGCACCATATAAATCATTTCATATAGCGCTACAGGATGTCTTTTTAAGCCGTCCCCCAGGTCCATTCCCATAAAAAAAGAGGTTTCCTTGCCAAATACCGGCTCATCAACCCCCATCAGGAAACAACCTATCCGACCTATAAACAGTGCTACAATTATGGGAACAACATAAATATCACCTGAGGCTATTTTTACCCCGATGATCTTTTTGATCAGTTCAACCCCAAACAAACCGCCCAGCAAGCCCCCCACTATGGTTTTACTCTGGTATAAGGTAAAAAAGCTGATCTGCCTTATATGCGCGGGGTCTTCCAGTACAGCAACTATTCGCGAACCAATCAGGGCTCCAAGCATTGCACCTAACATAATCCACAACCGATCCTCATCAGAAATAGGATCTTTAATCCCTTTCTTTAAAAAATAGTAAAGCCGTACTCCCACAAAAAAGGCAATCACTTCAAAAATGTAGTGCCAGTGATAGGTTTCACCGAAAATAGTAAACTGAACAGGGAAAGTCAAAATACCAGCCTGTTACTTAAAAAACAGACGCGCCATGATAGGCAGGTGATCGGATGGATAGCGTTGGTTTTTACTATCGGTAAGCACGGCAAACTTTTGCACCTTAAAACCTCTATTTATAAAGATATAATCAATTTTCTCTTTAAGCGGGGCATTAAACTTAAAGCCGTTAAAGGTTCCCTCCGGCCCATAAGCTGGCTCTTCCGACACTTCTTTGCTATCCGTTAAAAAAGTTTTTATGGTAGTTATGGCTTCTGTTTCAGGTGTAACGTTTAGATCACCTGTTAAAACGACCGGCAAAGCTGGTGCAATTTCCTGGATCTTCTTTTTAATAAGTTTGGCCGATTCAATTCTGGCCTGTACACCAACATGGTCGTAATGGGTATTAAAAACCATAAATTCCTTCTTATTCCATTTGTCATATAGCCTGACCCAGGTACAGATCCTTACTATGGCTGCATCCCAGCCTTTAGATGGTTTTTCGGGCGTATCCGACAGCCAGAAGGTACCTCCATCCTTTTTAACAAATCTGGTTTTGTCAAAATAAACAGCAGAAAATTCCCCTTCACGTTTTCCGTCAGTGCGCCCTACACCGGCCATTTCGTAATTTGTATTTTCCAGCAACTGGTCTGCCTGCAAAGCCAGGGCCTCCTGCACACATAAAATATCGGCATCATGAAACCTTACGAGTGCCTTTACCTCATCTTTTCTGTTTGGCCAGGCATTCTCCCCATCTTTATCATTGTTATAACGAATGTTATAACTCATTACATTGATATAATCAGCGGGTTTCCGTTGGGCCTTTACCGTTACCACCAGCAACAGCATAGCCATACACAATTGAATCTTGATCTTCATAATGCCAATTTACAGCTTCAATGTTAAATTAAGCCCTCATCCCCAAAACTAAAAAATAATTTATTCGTTACAATCAGATGGTCAAGCACTGGTAAATCCAGCATTTTACCGGCTTCAACCATTTTTTTAGTGATGCTCAGGTCCTGCGCACTCGGCTTCAGGTTGCCCGAAGGATGGTTGTGTGCCAGAATAATAGAAGTGGCATTATGTTCCAGCGCAGTTTTAAAGATAACCTTCGGATCTGCTACTGTACCGGCCATTCCACCCTTGCTGATCAGCTGTTTGCCGATGATATAATTGGCCTGGTTTAAGATCAATATCCAAAACTCCTCATGGTTCAGGTCGGCAAATACCGGAATCAAAGCTTCAAAGGCATCTTTTGAAGAAAACACTTTAACCACATCCCGCCCTTCGGTTTCTTTTCTTCTCCGGCCCAGCTCCAAAGCCGCCACTATGGAAATTGCTTTTGCCCCGCCAATCCCTTTAAACTTAGAAAGGTCTTTTACCGAGGCCTTACCCAAGGCGTCCAGGTCGTTATTATAAAACAAAAGCACCCGCTTACTCAGGTCAACCGCCGTTTCGTTCTTATTACCCGAACCGATTAAAATGGCTATCAACTCTGCATCGGTAAGGTGCCGCCTTCCATTCAGCAATAATTTTTCTCGGGGCCTGTCGGCTTCTGCCCATAGTTTAATACCTAATTTCTCCGTATATGGCTTCATTTTTAATTTCTTAGAACAAAAAAAACGGGATATGCAATGCATATCCCGTTTATCATATTGTAAAACTATGTTTATTTTAAGCCATTAACAAATTTAGTCAGCTTAGATTTATTGTTAGCTGCTTTGTTTTTATGGATCACATTCTTTTTGGCCAAACGATCCAGCATAGAAACTACTTTAGGAAGTAATTCTAATCCTGTTTTTTTATCTTCTGCAGCACGCAATCTTTTGATAAACGTACGCGTTGTTTTTGCCTGATACCTGTTACGTAAACGTTTAGCTGCGTTAGCTCTAATTCTTTTTAGTGAAGATTTATGATTTGCCATTTTTTGTTCTTAATATTTTAATTCAGGCTTACGCCCTTTTATTGTTCTAATTTTCGGACTGCAAATATAGAATTAATGTTTTTAAAATGCAAAAGCATTATGCAAATATTTTTTTGTCTGTAGAAAAACATACCATGTCCGCTATTTAAAAAACCTTAGCCCATACCTGACCATGATGTAAACCGGAATACTTAGTGCCGTCCATGAAAAAACATGCCATATGCCTATACCCATTATAGCCAGCAACAGACCTATAAAGGTGATCACCGACAACAAAACAGGGACACCCCATACTTTAAAAAACGATCTATTTTTTTTCTGCATTTTCATGAACGGTTGATAAAGTTAACGATCCGGATTCCCCCGTCAGTCTTTTCAGCTGTGCGGACCTCGATTTGCGCCTGGCAAGCCAGAGATAAATCCCTGAAATCAATACGATAATGGTAGCGATATCAAAAATAGCCCAAAGCACCTTCATAGGCATTCCCCCATAATCGCCAAAATGAAAAGGCTGAGAGATAAAGATTGTTTTCAGGTACCAGGGAAGATCACGAATAGCTGTCAGCTCCCCTGTTTTGGCATCTATTAAAGCGGGCTTAATGATCCTTGAAGTTAAGGGAGTAGTCCCTGTCATGTACACCGCATAATGATATTTACTGGAATATAGCGTACCCGGATAAGCTACAAAAGACACATCCATGCCGGGCGCTGCAGCCTTAGCTGTTTTAACAGCTGCATCCAGGGAACTTAATGTGCCTGTTACCTTTGGTTTATCCTTGTATCCGGCAACCATTTCAGCAAGCTGACTTGCCTTCCATCTGTCCAGTGCCGGATCTACCAGTGTATTGATCACTCCCGTAAGCCCTACAACCGATGCCCAGGCCAGTGTTACAATTCCAAGCAGGTTATGCAGGTCCAGCCATCTCAACCTTAATGATTTCTCCGTACGGATCATACCAAAATCAAAACGCCTCATGATCGGACCGTATAACACCACACCCGAAACGATGGCCACAATAAAAAGTAAGCCCATTAAACCCAGAAAAAGTTTACCGGGTATACCTGCCAGCATTTCAACATGGAGGTAATACATCACCAGCATGAAGTCCATTTCATTAGGCGGCGTGGCCATTACCTTTGCCGTATACTCATTCATTGTCAAATAATGGTCGGCCTGAACAGGTGCCTCACTTGAGTCTGCCACCACAACAAACATCTGACCAGGGTGCTCCTTCAGGTCCCATGACACATACTTCACCGCCTTTACGGGCACCTGTTTTACAGCCTCTTCCAGCACAACATCTTTCGAAATTGCCGGTGTTCCGGGCGCAACGGCAGGCAATTCCAGTTCCCTGCCCAGCAAATGGTCAATTTCCTCATAAAATATAAGCGGCAAACCCGTCAGGCACAGCATGAGCAAAAAGACCGTACATATCAGACTGGTCCATTTATGAACATCAAACCACTTCTTTATTGTTTTAGCTTTCATATGTACACGATAGGAACATGGATTATGTAATATTCTAATTAAAACTTGTAAGCAAAACTAGCAGCAAAGTTTCTTGGTTTCTGCGGGTTAACAGACCAGTAACCAATATAGTAATCTTCGTTGGTCAGGTTGTTCATATTAAAAGTAAACCTGTATTTATCTGAATTATAAAATAAACTGGCATTGATCAGGGTATAACCTGGCAATTCAAAAACTCCCGTTACACTATTGTCTATTACTTTATATACCCCGGCATAGTTTCCGCCTAACCCAATACCAAAGTCTTTCAATTTGCCATAGCCAAATTTATAGGTGGCCCATAAATTGGCCAGGTCCTGAGGGCCTTGTCCGCCCGGACTTCTGCCCACCTCGTTGTAAAAATCTGTAGGCGTACCTGTATTACCTTTAAGCACCTTAATGCTCGAATGGCTAACTCCTGCAATCACATTAAAACCAGGAAAAGGATTTGCACTTAAATCAAAATCAAAACCTTTACTTCCTGTTTTTCCACCTTGCACAGCAGTAATGGGCGTATCATAAACCCTGTTTGATACCTTAATGTCATATACAGAGAAAGTGGCAAACAACTTATCAGCAAACAGATTGGCTTTCACACCAAATTCCCATTGGTTGGCCTGTTCCGGCTTAAATGACCTTACGCCCTGGCTTACTTTATTATCATCAAATACTTCACGTGGATTTACATTAAAAAATGCGTTCATATAATTCGCAAAAACAGATACCTTATCCAGAACAGGCTGAAAAACCACGCCAAATTTAGGCGACAGCGTCAACTGGTGATAAGCATCTGTAGGATCTTTAGGCTTGTTGATATCGCCTTTAGAATCAAAATAATCCATCCTAAGGCTAGCCATTACACTTAACGAAGGGGTAAAATTAAGCACGTTCGATACATAAGCACTAGATATACTGTTTTTAATATTGGTGTGGCTTCCACCCCCGGCCTCTGCCAATGCTTTGTCTACCACCGCCTGGGTTAAAAATACCGGGTCAATTTCATGGCCATCTTTATCAAGTTCAACTTCGCTGCTTTGAGGAGTAATCTGTCTTACAGCTGCCCATCCAGAGCCATTGTCAATCACATTGCGGCTGTAATAATCCAGGCCTATCAACAGCCGGTTTCTCAGGTTTCCGATCTTAAAATCAGCATTAAAATTTTGCTGTATGTCTGTGGTATTGGTAGTTTGCTGTTCTTTGTGGAAATACTGGTCAAAATAATTATCCCTGTTGGCACCTCCTGTCTCCAGATATGCGTCATCCCAGATATAGGTATAATAGCCATCTGATTTTACATTTCCTCTGGAAATCACAGTTTGTGAGGTCCAGTGATCCGACAATTTGTACAGCATCTGGCCCTGAAGGTTATACCTCGGATTCTTTATCCCAACATCATTACTGGTAAAAGAGAGGTTCCTGTTCAGGTTCAACTCCTTCAGGTTTTTAAAAATGAGTGTAGTGTCTCTATTGGAGTTGAAAAATACCGGTGCAACTGCCCTTTCTTCTTGCAAAATCTCAGTAAAAACATGAAAAGAAAGCCGGTCATTCACCTCATAAGCTAAACTCGGCGCAATGTAAAAAGATTTTTTAAACCCTGCATCCTGGAAACTATTTTCTGTATGGTAGGCCGTGTTTACACGCAGTGCTATTTTTTCCGTTTTACTCAAAGGCGCATTAATGTCTGCCGTAATCCGGTTTAATCCAAAACTTCCAAAATTGTAGGCCACTTCCCCACCAAAGTGATCATAAGGTTTTTTGGTAATGGTATTGATGATCCCGCCATAGCCATAAAAGCTTGCGCCAAATAAGGTACCTGAAGGGCCTTTCATTACCTGTATATCTTCTACACTGGCAGGATCCAGGTTACCGCTGGTTAAGCCCGGCAACCCATTGATCAGGCTTGGCTGTGCTTCAAAACCACGTAAGGCAAAATAAGAGGCGCCATCACCACCCCTTCCTGTAGATTCCCACGTTCTCGATATCCCAGGGATGTTCCGCATCGCATCATCATAGTTACTAATGGCTTGTTGTTTCAATATTTCTGAAGAAACAGAACTATACACCTGTGGGTTTTCCAGGTTTTTTAGAGGCATTTTTGCTATCGAAGCTGTTACTTTATTTACATTTCTTGAAGATATGATCACTTCTTGCAACTGATCCGAATTTTCGTTCAGGATAAAGTCGGCTGCTGTTGCTTCACCGGTTCTCACTTCAACCGTCTGTTCCTGTTTTAACAAACCGATAAATGTTGCAATTAAGCTATATGTACCCGGCTTAATGCCCTTTAGCTGATACGCTCCCCTTTTATCGGTCAACGCTGTTTTTCCTGTGCCTTTAATGTTTACCGTCACCAGTTCAGCTGGCTTTCCATCTGAAGTTTTTACGGAACCTTTGATATTTCCTGTTTGTGCAAAGGACAGACTTGCAGAAAGTAAGACCAAGGCTATACAATTGGTAATGATTTTTATCATGGTGAATATTGTTTGATTGGCACAAACCTACTATTTAAAACAATTCTAAACAACACTATTTAAAATTAATCCAGATAAAATTAATTCATGGCAATAAAATAAAAAAGCGGCAGATTTTCACCTGCCGCTTTATACTTACCCGCTCTATCCACTCATCTTATCTAATTACAATCTACTTTTAACTGCCAGTGCCAGCAGTGTATCTTGCTGATTTACACCCAGACATACAAAATTATCAAACCTCACATTTTTCGGGTTACTGGCAATTAAAGTATGCTGATCTGTCGTGCCACTCATTCTTAATTTGGCATCGTCACTTATATTGGTGTACAAACTCCCTGTTACAGCATTTACTTTTGCAACAGCACTCTGGCTTAATATCACCTGCAAACATTTTAAATTAAAATTGTTATCTGTAACCACTACTGCCATTCCCGCCGCCTGTATCCTAAGCAGATCTTTCATAGCAACCCTGATGATCACCTGCTGACGCTCGAAAGAATTGACATATAATGTTTCTCCCTTACTCAACACTGATGTTTTTTCAGCGTTAAAGTCCTCACCTACAAATACGCCTTCTTTTTCACTTTGTGTCAATATGATTTTAACGTTTCCGCTCACCCATATTTTTTTAAATCCTTTGGCAGGTTTTACAAGCTCTATTTTACCTGCAGCTAAGGTTGCTATAGATGAAGAGGTTAAAAGTATTGCTGCGAATACTGTTGCGAATAATGTTTTTGTAAGGGTTTTCATAATTTATGTTTTAAGGTTTTTCCTAATTGTTTGTAATTAAGACCACATCAACAGCAAAACGTTTCAGCCTCTTCTGTCGCATTATACCAGCTATCTAAACCTCACGACAAACTCCCGAAACTTCTCGACAAACCCGAAACATAACCGACAAAAACCAAGGCTTTCTTAGGGTAAAAACAAAAGGGCCAGACATAAAAATGCCCAGCCCTTTTGTTTGAAGCTAAATTAGCTTATGTTATTTTAACCTTTTTGCTACTACATCCCAATCTACTACATTCCACCAGTTAGAAATATAATCCGGACGTTTATTCTGATATTTTAAATAGTAAGCATGTTCCCAAACATCAAGTCCCAGCAAAGGTGTACCTTTTACCTCTGCATTGTCAAATAAAGGATTGTCCTGATTGGCTGTGGAAGTAATTTTTAAAGTTCCTTTATCATTTACCAGCCAGGCCCACCCAGAGCCAAAACGCGAAGCTGCAGCTGCCGAAAACTGTTCTTTAAATTTATCATAAGAACCAAAGGTTTTATCTATAGCAGCTTTCAGTTTTCCCTGCGGGCCGGCCGAAGGGCCTGATTTTAATGTTTCAAAAAAGAAATTATGGTTCCAGGCACCACCACCATTGTTACGTGCCTTGGCCGAAAGTTTGGAAGCATTGTCAAAAAATTCTTTTTCTGTTGCATAAGGTATATTTTCAGCTGCAATGGCATCGTTTACATTCTTAATATAAGCCGTATGGTGCTTGGTATAATGAATTTCCATAGTTAACGCATCAATATTAGGCTCTAAAGCATTGTATGCATATTTTAAAGGAAGCTGCGTAAACTTCAATGCAGCACCTGTATATTTTTCTTCAGCAGCAAGGCCCGCAGCCGCAGCAGTGCCCCCTTCTAACAGAACAGGTGTCCCTATGGCAACAGCCAAAGAAGCAGTTAATGTATTTTTAATAAAATTTCTACGCGTGTTTGTTTCCATGATCAATATATTTATGGGTATAAAACAAAGTAACTTTATTTTACAGTAAAATGTTCTTTGATCTTATAATTTTTACAAAACATCAGCAATATTTTCCAAAAGCATTCTAATTTAAACACCCTGATTTTACCCCGGCAAACCTAAAAATGAAATGAGTACCAGTTTTGCATTGGGTTCTATAGTAATAATGGGTATTTTAACAGCGGTTTATACCATTTCGATCATAGGACCAATAAAATACCTTAAATTATAGAAGATGATTAATCGGATTCACCTGATAATTACAGCAATTACCTTATTTGTTGGAATAGAAAATCCAGCTTCCGCACAATCTGATCACCTCCTCTGGTACAACAAACCTGCTCAATTTTTTGAAGAAACTATGGTGCTTGGCAATGGCAAGCTTGGTGCGGCAGTATTTGGAGGTATAAAATCTGATAAGATCTTTTTGAACGATGCAACCCTTTGGTCTGGAGAACCCGTAAATCCATATATGAACCCTGAGGCTTATAAGCAAATTCCGTCAATAAGAGAGGCACTTAAAAACGAAAATTACAAACTTGCAAACGAACTGAACAGGAAAGTACAGGGCGCTTTCTCCCAGTCCTATGCACCTTTAGGTACTATGCACATTAAATTTAACCATACCGACTCTGCATCCATGTACCGCCGAGAACTGGATATCAGTAAATCCCTTTCAAAAATAACATATAATGTATCGGGAGTCACTTTTACAAGAGAATACTTTATTTCAAAACCAGCCAGGGTAATGATGATAAAACTTACCAGTAGTAAGAAGGGGGCCTTGAGCTTCAATGTCGATTTTGAAAGCCTTTTAAAATTTGAAATAACAAACCAGGGAAACACGCTGAGGGTTAAAGGTTATGCCCCCTATCATGCAGAACCTGTATATAGGGGCAACATCGCAAATTCAGTAAAGTTTGACGAAAACCGCGGCACCCGTTTCAGCAGTCTTTTCCGTATTAAAAATACAGATGGACAAGTCATTATACAGCATGGATCTATAGGGTTAAAAAATGGTACTGAAGCAATCCTATACATCGCTATTGAAACTAGTTTTAATGGATTTGATAAAAATCCTGCCACTGAAGGCAAAAGTGATGCCTTACTGGCCGACAGCTGTTTAAAAAAGGTTGTCCCAGTCAACTATGAGTCCGTAAAGCATGCCCACATCAACGATTATCAAAATTATTTTAACCGGGTTAGCTTCAATCTGGGAAAAACAAATGCTCCTGAACTACCCACTGATGAACGGCTGAAACGATATGCAGAAGGAAAAGAAGACAAAAACCTTGAGATCCTTTATTTTCAGTTTGGCCGCTACCTGCTTATATCCAGCTCCAGAACAGCCGGTGTACCCGCTAACTTGCAGGGCATCTGGAACCCTTACATCAGGCCACCCTGGAGCAGCAACTACACCACCAACATCAACCTGCAGGAAAACTACTGGCTGGCAGAAAACACCAACCTTTCTGAACTTCATGAACCATTGATGAAATTTATAGGGCATGTGGCCCATACCGGTAAGGTAACGGCAAAAACATTCTACGGTGTTGAGGGCTGGGCACTTTGCCACAATAGTGATATATGGGCAATGAGCAATCCGGTTGGGGGCTTTGGCCAGGGCGATCCGGTCTGGGCAAACTGGAATATGGGCGGTACCTGGCTTAGCACACATTTATGGGAGCATTATATATTTACGCTTGACAAGAATTTTTTAAAACAAAAGGCATACCCCCTGATGAAAGGTGCTGCCCGGTTTTGCCTGAACTGGTTGGTAAAAGACAAAAAAGGAAACCTGATCACCTCACCCTCAACCTCACCGGAAGCGAGCTTTATTACAGCAGATGGTTCTAAAGGTTCAACATTGTATGGTGGAACTGCCGACCTTGCGATGATCAGAGAATGTTTCCTGCAAACCATCAGGGCATCGCAAATTTTAGGTACAGATATCACTTTCAGAAAGGAAGTTGAATCTGCACTCAGGCAACTTCAGCCCTATCAGGTCGGGAAAAACGGCAATTTACAGGAGTGGTATTACGACTGGGACGATGCCGATCCAAAACATAGGCATCAGTCTCATTTATTTGGTCTGTTTCCCGGACACCATATCACGCCCGGGTTAACCCCTGAGCTGGCAAATGCCTGTAAAAAAACACTGCAAATTAAAGGAGACGAAACAACAGGTTGGTCTAAAGGATGGCGGATCAATCTTTGGGCGCGGTTACTTGATGGAAATCATGCCTACCAGATGTACCGTACTTTATTGAGCTATGTAGATCCTGATCAATATAAGGGCCCTGATAAAAAGACAGGAGGAGGCACTTATCCTAACCTGCTGGATGCACATCCCCCCTTCCAGATAGATGGAAATTTTGGTGGGGCAGCTGCTGTAGCCGAGATGCTGGTGCAATCAAACGAAAACCAGATCAGACTGCTTCCTGCACTTCCTGATGCCTGGGATACCGGAAAAATTAAGGGCATCTGTGCCCGCGGAGGTTTTGAGATCGAGATGGAGTGGCAAAACAAGTCAGTAAAAAAATATACCATCACTCAAAAAAAGGAGGAAAGACACAATTGGTCTATAACGGAGTAAAAAAAGAAATTCAGCTTAAACCTGGAGGCAGTTTAACAATTCAAACAAGCACCATTGCTCCTAAATAAACAGTTGCACTTACAACGTTCCCCCCGGCATTTACAAAATGCTGCCAGCAATGAATAGTATCGTTTAAAGGAATACCTACCTTCTAACCTCCAGACTAGAATACCAGTTTACCGGCTGAGACCTTAACCTAAATCCATCACTTTCTACATGATAAAGAATCAACGGGATACTAAAATCAACCAATCGGTCCATTTTCATAGAAAGGGATTCTGAAAAATCCAGGCTCGAGATCCCTTCTTTCAGATACACATAGATCACTGTAGCGGTCTTAAACTCAAAACGTTCATCTTTCCCGGCCATTCTGCCCTGATCCTGCTAAGAAAAGCCGGAATTTTCTTTTTTTCTTTTAGATCTTCCATACGCTTAAAGAATTGATTACCTATAAAAATAACAAATTGGGCCGAAAAACAGCAACTGTAACAAACCCTATACAAAAAATTTCCTTTTTTGTATTTGCAGTGGGCATTTCAACCAGCCTACTGTTTAATCCATATTTTTTTTATGCCGCAATACCGACCATTCAATACCCTGCTTTAACAATTTCCTGTAATTGGGATTCTTGAAGGCTTCCGGTCCATGTCCCAATTGGATAAACAGGACATCAGTGCGACCATAAGTATTGATCCATGCGATGTAACGGGAACTCCCCGGATGAGTGGTACTAAGCAATGGCCTGATATTTGGCTGCGTACCAAAATGCCCATATACTTCATCGTAGATTTCGAAATCTTTAAGCCCTCTGGTAACAGGGTGCTTAGGGCTTTCTATTTTCACCGGGATAATGACATCGTGCTGGTAGCTCGATTTTATGGTATCACCATTTACAAGTGTTGCCTGCTCATAATATTTACCCCCAATGATCTTTTGAAATTCATCCCAATCCTGGTAAGATACCAAAGAATGGTGCAGAAATAGCATTGCCTTTCCTTTCTTTAACAATTGCTGATAAGCCTGTTTTTGTGATGCAGTAATAGAATTGTACATATCATAAAAAACAAGTGCATCATATTTGTCGACAGCTGCTGAGGCGATCAGTGCATTGGCTGCCGGTTGTTCCAGTTTATCGTAACTAATATGACTACCTAATGAATCAAACATCTGGTAAAACGGTACCTGCTTAAATCCATGTCCCCCGGTAATGATCAGGATGTGTATCTTTTTCTGCGCAAAACAAGTCCCACAAATGATGCACAATATAATGGTTATACCTAGTTTTTTCATAATTGTGAATTTAACAATAATGCTGGTGTTCCACCATCTTTTATTTGTATTTGATTGTTTTTTCCATTTTCAGTTAAGGTAATGGAAGGCCGGGATACTGTGGGGATAAAAGGTACTTTTAACCCTTAAAAGCCCAACAAACCTTCGGAAATTCCTAATCAGCCCGAAAACTATTTCAAATTGTGATAAATTTTTATCTTTGGACACCAATAAATGGGCCTATTATTGCTATATAGCCTAAAAACCATCTCTATATGAAAAAGCGCATCGCCATATTTGCCTCAGGATCAGGATCAAATGCTCAAAAACTTATGGAACTTTATAAAAAAAGTCCTGATGTGGAAATTGCACTTGTGCTGACCAACAACCCCGATGCCTATGTATTACAGCGCGCAGATAACTTTGAGATCCCTTCACATATTTTTGATAAAAAGGAATTTTATCAAACAGACAGCGTGATTGATATGCTTAAAAACTTAGAAATAGACCTGATTGTACTGGCCGGTTTTCTATGGCTGATTCCTAAAAACCTGATTGCAGAATATCCGGGCCGCATCATCAACATTCATCCCGCATTGTTGCCCAAATATGGTGGTAAGGGCATGTATGGCGACCATGTACACCATGCCGTGATGGCAGCCGGAGAATCCGAAGGGGGCATTACCATACACTATGTGGATGAAAATTATGATGAAGGTGAATACATTTACCAGGCACGTTATAAAATTGAAAAAGACGACAATCTGGAGATGGTCAAATTTAAAGGACAGCAACTTGAACATCAGCATTATCCGCGTATAATTGACTCAATTGTCAGGAAGATAAAAAAGTAAAAAATAAATCTTAATTTTGCGGCTCAAAATTTTTCACCAATGAGTCAATCTAAAAAGATCAAAAACGCTTTAATTTCAGTTTATTATAAAGATGGTTTAGAACCTCTGGTTCGTTTACTTGCCAGCCAGGGTGTACAGCTATTCTCTACCGGAGGTACAGAACAGTTTATTAAAGACCTCGATATACCTGTTACTGCTGTTGAAGACCTTACCGGCTACCCTTCTATTTTAGGAGGACGTGTGAAAACTTTGCACCCTAAAGTTTTTGGTGGCATTTTAAACCGCAGGGCACTCGGATCGGACCAGGAGCAGATTGCCCAATATGAAATACCTGAAATTGATCTGGTTATTGTAGATCTTTATCCATTTGAAGAAACTGTTAAAGCTGGTGGTTCTGAATCAGAGATCATCGAAAAAATAGATATAGGCGGCATTTCATTGATCAGGGCTGCAGCCAAGAACTTTAATGATGTGGTGATCCTGGCTTCTAAAGATGATTATTCCACTTTACAACAACAGCTGGAAGCACAAAATGGTGAAACGACTTTAGCCCAGCGTAAGGCTTTTGCTAAAAAAGCATTCCATACCTCTTCTAACTACGACACGGCCATCTTTAATTATTTTAATACAGAAGAACCACTTACAGTATTTAAACACAGCATTGCACAGGCACAGACGTTAAGATACGGCGAAAATCCGCACCAGCAAGGCGTGTTTTATGGTGATCTGGAAGCCATGTTTACCAAACTGAATGGTAAAGAGCTTTCGTACAACAACCTGGTTGATGTAGATGCAGCCGTTGCCTTAATTGATGAGTTTGAGGAGCCTACCTTTGCCATCTTAAAACATACCAATGCCTGCGGTGTGGCTTCAAAACCAAACCTGCTGGATGCATGGAATGTGGCTTTGGCCTGCGATCCGGTATCGGCATTTGGCGGTGTGCTGATCGCCAACAGGGAAATTGACCTGGCTACGGCTACCGAGATCAATAAATTATTTTTCGAAGTATTGATCGCCCCATCTTACCAACCTGAAGCAATTGAGCTGTTCCGCGCTAAAAAGAACAGGGTGATCTTGCAGCGTAATGATGTTGAACTGAGCAAAAAACAGTTCAAGACTTTATTGAACGGCGTGATTGAGCAGGATAAAGACCTGATTATTGAAGGCCCTGAACAAATGAGCCCGGTAACTGATAAGGCGCCGACCACACAGGAATTAAAAGACCTTTATTTTGCTAATAAAATTGTAAAACATACCAAATCAAATACCATTGTATTTGTTAAAAACAATCAGTTACTGGCCAGCGGTGTAGGCCAGACTTCAAGAGTTGATGCTTTAAAGCAGGCTATTGTTAAGGCCGATGCCTTTGGCTTTGACCTGAAAGGTTCAGTTATGGCCTCGGATGCCTTTTTTCCTTTCCCTGATTGTGTAGAAATTGCTTCCGAAGCAGGGATTACTGCCATTTTACAGCCGGGTGGTTCTATTAAAGATGCCGATTCTGTAAATATGGCCAATGAAAAAGGAATTGCCATGGTTACTACAGGTGTAAGACATTTTAAACACTAATTTATTTATCCACGAATACAATAAAAAGCCGTAGTTTTACATTACTATAGTACACAGAATTATTAATACTTAAATTATCACCTATAAATGGGTTTATTTAATTGGTTTACACAAGAGGTTGCTATCGATTTAGGCACGGCAAACACCTTGATTATACATAATGACAAAGTAGTAGTTGATGAACCTTCAATAGTTGCTTTTGACAGACAGACAAATAAAATTATTGCAATTGGCCGGCAGGCCATGCAGATGGAAGGTAAGACCCATGATAATATCCGTACCGTCCGTCCGCTTAAAGATGGCGTGATAGCAGATTTCAATGCTGCTGAAGCCATGATCAAAGGAATGATCAGGATGCTAAACGGTGGTAAAGGCTGGATGTTCCCTTCGCTGAGAATGGTAATCTGTATCCCTTCAGGAATTACAGAAGTTGAAAAGCGCGCGGTAAGGGACTCGGCAGAGATTGCCGGTGCCAAAGAGGTTTACCTGATCCATGAGCCTATGGCTGCTGCAGTAGGCATAGGGATTGATGTAGAAGAACCAATGGGAAACATGATCATCGATATAGGTGGTGGTACTACTGAAATAGCAGTTATCGCCTTATCGGGTATTGTGTGCGACCAGAGTATCCGCGTTGCGGGTGACAATTTCGACTCCGATATTGTAAATTACATCCGTCGCCAGCACAACATCATGATTGGCGACCGGACTGCCGAAAAAATTAAAATAGAGGTTGGTGCTGCATTGCCTGAACTGGCAGATCCACCGGCAGATTTTGCCGTTCAAGGTCGTGACCTGATGACTGGTGTGCCTAAGCAGATTACCGTTTCCTATACCGAAATAGCACATTGCCTGGATAAATCAATCTCTAAAATTGAAGAAGCTATCCTTAAAGCCTTAGAGATCACGCCACCCGAGCTTTCTGCTGATATTTATCAGACAGGTATTTACCTGACAGGTGGTGGAGCATTGCTGCGTGGTTTAGATAAACGTGTAGCGGCTAAAACCAAACTGCCCGTACACGTTGCCGAAGATCCGCTTCGTGCCGTGGTACGCGGAACAGGTATAGCTTTAAAAAACATTGGCGGTTTTAAATTTTTAATGCAGTAAAGTTTGGGTTTAACCCAAACTTTACTGCCTAAACTGTAAATCAAAATGCGTAACCTTTGGATTTTCATAAACAGATATAACGCATTTTTTCTATTCATTATCTTTTTTGCAATTGGAATTATCCTTACCGTAAAAAACAACGCCTACCAGCGCAGTGTAACTGTTAACTCTACCAACGAGGTAGTTGGCGAGGTATACCAAAACCTGAATGTTCTGAAGAAATACATTAACCTGGGAAATGTGAACGACAGTCTTGCTCAGGAAAATGCAAAGCTGAAAACAGAACTGCTTACACTCAAAAGTATAGACAGCGCTAAAAAAATTACCGTTAAGGATACGCTAAATAATCCGCAATACACCTATTTGTCGGCCAGGGTAATTAAGAATTCCATTACACTCAGAAACAACGTCATCACTATCAATAAAGGTACCGCAGATGGGATTGCACGCAATATGCCGGTAATATCGCCGGGCAAAGGGGTAGTGGGCTTTATAATGGATGTTTCGGAACACCTGGCAACAGTACGTTCCCTACTGCACAAGGATACCAAAATAAGTGTAAATATAAAAAGTAATAATGCCCTTGGCTCATTGGTTTGGGGCATTGGCAATTCCGATTTTACAAAGGCTTATGTAAAAGAGGTACCCAATCATTTTAAGGTAAACCTGAAAGATACCATTGTAACTTCCGGTTTTTCATCTTTTCCTCCGGGGATCCCGGTAGGAATAGTGACCAATACAGCAGTACCAACGGGTGATAATTTTATGTCCGTAGAAATTAAACTTTTCAACGATTTTAGTACCTTACAATATGTGTACGTAATTCTTGATAAATATGCCGCAGAACAGAAAGAATTAGAAGCAAAATTGCCAAATGAATAGTAAATTAGTATTGGTAAACATAGTCAGGTGGTTTGTACTCCTTTTAATTCAGATCCTGTTGCTGAGGAACCTGAGCTTTTACAACATCGCTACACCCTTTGTATACATCCTGTTTTTATTATTGCTGCCCTTTGGTATCCCTAACCTCCTGCTGTACCTGATTGCCTTTATAACCGGCCTTGCACTGGATGCTTTTTACGATACCCTTGGTGTTCATACTGCTGCCTGCATAGCTCTGGCCTTTGTACGCATCCTGTTCATATCAGTAACCGTAAACCGAGATGGCTTTGATGAGCCTGAACCAACTTTAGGTAACATGGGCTTTAAATGGTTTATCATCTATGCCCTGCTCTGCACTTTTTCCCACCACCTGGTGCTGTTCTTTTTAGAAACATTCAGACTGGCAGAGTTCTCTTACACCTTGATCAGGTGCTTGTTTAGCAGTATATTTACCTTGTTTAGTGTTGTATTGATAGAATTCATATTCTATAACAGAAAGATGCGCTGATGGATAATCTGTTTGGCCGTAAATATGTAATACAGGGTTTATTCATTGCCATTGGTTTAATCTTGCTGGGTACCCTGTTTTATATTCAGATAGCGAGTGATAAATATTTTCTTTCTGCAGAATTTAACGTACTGCGCAAGATCTATACTTTTCCGGCACGGGGGGTAATATTTGATCGTAATGAAAAACCACTGGCCCAGAATGAAGCTGTATACGATTTAATGGTGATTCCCAACCAGGTAAAGGAAATGGATACATTAGCGCTGTGCAATATTATAGGTATAGATACGGTCGCTTTCAGAAAAAACCTGAAAAAAGTTTCCAACCAATCGAGGTATCAGCCAGGCATTTTTGAGCGGCAATTATCCGTCGAAACTTATGCCACTTTATCGGAACAGCTTTCCAGGTTTCCCGGTTTTTTTGTACAAAGCAGAACGATCAGGCATTATCCTGATAGTGTAGCCGCCCATTTCCTTGGGTATATTAAAGAAGTATCTTCTACCGACATTCAAAACTCTGAAGGCTATTACCGCTCTGGTGATTACATTGGTAAATCAGGAGTAGAAAAATCGTACGAGACTTTGTTAAGGGGAGAAAGGGGCGTGGTTAACATGCTGTACGATGCCCGGAATGTTCCTAAGGGAAGCTACGCAGAGGGCCGGTTTGATACTGCAGCGGTGTCTGGCGACAGGCTCATCTCTTCTCTCGACCTTAAGCTCCAGAAGCTTGGTGAAGAGCTGATGCACAATAAAGTGGGCAGCATTGTAGCCATAGAACCAGCATCCGGGGAAATCCTGGCTTTTGTAAGCAGTCCGAGTTACGACCCCAACCTGATGGTAGGTAGACAATCAGGCAATAATTATATGAAAATATTGGTTGCACCGAACAGACCTTTCACCATACGTCCGATACAAGGTTACTATTCACCTGGATCTTCTTTCAAACCTTTGGACGCTTTGATCGGTCTGCAGGAAGGTGTTATAGACCCAAACACCACATTCAACTGTCCCGGATATTTCCGCGTAGGGAACCACACAGTAAAATGTGAGCACGTAGATGGCAATATCGCTTTGCGAAGGGGGCTTGCCAGATCCTGTAACACTTATGCCTGCTATGTGTTTCAAAAGCTGATTACACAGCGGAAATACGCAAACCAGAAGCTTGCCTATGACGACTGGCAAAAGAAGGTCAGAAAATTTGGTCTGGGCGAAAAATCAGGGATAGACCTGCCATCTGAACGTGCTGGACGTTTATACGACGCCGCCTATTATTCTAAAAAATACAGTAAATACTGGAACTTTGGCACAGTGATTTCCCTGGCCATAGGACAGGGAGAAATGGATGCTACCCCACTACAAATGGCCAATATTATGGCCATTATCGCCAACAGGGGCTATTACATTAAACCCCACCTGGTAAAAGCCATCGGTAAAGACAAGGTGATCAAAAAAGAATACGTCAAAAAGAATTACGTAGATGTGGATGCGGTACATTTTGACCCTGTAATTGATGGTATGCAGGATGCTGTAAATGCACCATGGGGAACCGCTATCCAATCGAGGATCGAAGGCATTCTGATGTGTGGTAAAACCGGAACGGTACAAAATCCACGTGGTAAAAACCACTCTGTATTTATTGGTTTTGCCCCGCGGGACAATCCAAAAATTGCGATTGCCGTAATTGTGGAAAATGCTGGTTATGGCAGCACTTACGCTGCCCCCATAGCCAGCTATATTGCAGAACAATACCTGAAAGGAAGCCTGCCTAAAAATAAACTGGCCCAGGTAGAATGGATGAAAAAACAGGTGATCCTTCCGGTACCGCCTAAGCCAAAGGTAAAACCCAAAGTAGATACAACCGACTCGACATTAAAAATAATTCCGCAGGTAATAAAGCCAGACAATAAATCAACAGAAAAAACGGTAAACAAACCCACTACAAAATGAGCAATCAGCAAAGCAACAGGTTCTTTTTTAATGTAGACTGGGTAACCGTTCTGATCTATATCGCATTGTGTGCAATTGGTTTTGTAAACATTTATGCTTCAGTATTTAACCCTGATGAGTCGGCCACATTCAACTTCGCGTCCAACTATGGCAAACAGCTTATTTTTATCATCACCGGCCTGATACTGGGTTTATCTATATTACTGCTTGATGCCAAATTTTTCAGTGTTTTCTCGCCCATCATTTATGGGGTTACCATGCTATTGCTGCTTATAGTACTGGTTGTAGGCCGCAATGTGGGTGGCAACCAGGCCTGGATCCCACTGGGCTCTTTTAGGTTACAGCCCTCTGAGCTGGCCAAATTTGGCACAGCCCTGCTGCTGGCCAGGTATATCAGCTCCTTTAGCCCAAAACTCACCACCCTGAAACCAGTGCTGATGGCTGCAATAATTATTATTTTGCCCATGTGCCTTATTATGCTGCAACCGGATGCAGGCTCTATGCTGGTATTCTTATCGTTTATGTTTCCGCTTTATCGTGAAGGCTTACCAGGCTATCTGCTGGTGATTTTCTGGGGAATGGTATTGTTGTTTATTCTTAACCTTTTCCTTACCCCCTGGATACTGATCTCTGCCATTCTGGCTATTGGCGGCCTGTTCATTTATTTTAACAAAAGAAAACAGCAAAGGATGATTACCATCGGTGTAATTACCCTTGCGGCAATAGGCTATCTGTTTATTGCCAAATTAATGTTCGAGAATGTATTGCAACCGCACCAGCGTACAAGGATCGAATTGATACTTGGCCTTAAAACTGATCCACGTGGGGCAGGATATAACGTAAACCAGTCAAAAATAGCCATTGGTTCAGGACAGCTTACCGGCCGTGGATTTTTAGAAGGTACGCAAACCAAATATGGTTATGTACCTGAGCAAAGTACAGACTTTATTTTTTCTACTATCGGGGAAGAATGGGGGTTTGCAGGTTGCTTCGTTGTGATTGCCTTATACCTGTTTATGCTGTTGAGGATCATCAACCTGGCAGAAAGGCAACGTTCTACCTTCTCACGTGTTTACGGATACTGCGTAGCCTGCATTATCTTTTTCCATGTATTCATCAACATCGGTATGACCATTGGAATTGTACCTGTAATAGGGATTCCCCTGCCCTTTATCAGTTATGGGGGTTCTTCATTATGGAGTTTTACCGTATTGCTCTTTATCTTCCTGAAACTTGATTCAAACAGGATGGGTTTTATTTAGAAGGAAAACGCTGGTTCAGCAGTTCATAAAACTGATCAACAGTGCCTTGTTTTGCCGCCCAGTTGTTTTTAACGGCATAGTTATTCTTTAAAAAAGCATCGGCCGTTTTAAAATCAGGCATTTTATTGATCAGTTCAATGGCCTCTGCATAAGCAAGGTTATAGCCATTAAAAAGATCTTTAATATATAATAACTTCTCATTAAGGTTGATGGCCTGTTTCAGATCAGTTATCGGCGGCTTGCTGCTGCCCTCATTAAAACTGGCAGGCTGGTGATTTTTACCCGCCAGCAGATCGTTTAAAGTCGGTTTTACCGGATTGGGTTCAATTATTTTTTCTGCTGCCTGATCCATTAAGGGTTCTGGTGTAACCGGGAGCACAATTTTTTCCTCAACCTTATCGGGTATCAGTTCTGTTATGGGTTCAGGTTTTCCTGATGCCGGGAAAAGTTCAGGTTCTTTTTCTGTATGCGGCTCAACCCGGCTGTACATCTGCTGTTGTTTTTGCGCAATGATCTGTTCTTCTTCTTTACTTAAGGGCCTGTCAAAAATAGCATCAACTGGTTTCTCTTCAAACTCAAACTTATCGGTCTCCGGTGTTTCACTTAATATAAATTCAAACTTTAAAGGTTCCCGTGTTTCTTCATAAACCTCTTCAACAATTTCTTCAGCCTCCTGCACAGGTACTTCTTCTGTTGCTGTTACAGGTTCAGGTAAAGAAATCTCATTTTCAACCTTCTGCTGAGGTTCTTCTTTAACCTCAGCAGCCGTATGCTCAGGAATTGCTTTTATTACTTTATTGCTATTAATTTTTCTTACTATCTGAACATGATCTGATAAAAAGTTTGCATTCGCCAGAAAGAGCTCCAGTTCTAATTCATTGAGTTGCTTCGGATTTTGAGCTAAAAACTCGTACTGATCCTGAAGTTCGTTTAATATCTGCCCTACTTTTTTGAAAATATCCTCTTGGTTCATCATAACTTAATAACGGTAGAATTGATGTTTTATGTTAGTAACTTGACACTCAAAAGTACTACAAAATTTCGATATTAGCAGGCTTTAAGATCCTATTATAAATGTTATTCAGCGAACAAAATTACAGGCGGGGTGAGTATTGCGGCAGCATTGAAGTGATTTGTGGCTCTATGTTTTCGGGTAAGACCGAAGAATTGTTAAGAAGGCTAAAACGTGCGCAGATTGCTAAACTGAATGTAGAGATCTTTAAACCCAAAACAGATACCCGCTATGATGAAACCGCTGTAGTTTCGCACGATCTGAATTCCATCCAGTCTACACCGGTCGAAAACTCTGCTGCAATTCTGCTGCTGGGTGCCAATACACAGGTTGTTGGTATTGATGAAGCACAGTTTTTTGATGATAACCTGCCTGAAGTTTGTAATAAACTTGCCCAGAAAGGGATCAGGGTAATCGTTGCTGGTCTCGATATGGACTTTCAGGGCAAACCTTTTGGCCCAGTACCCGCATTAATGGCTATTGCCGAGCTGGTAACCAAGGTAAATGCAGTATGTGTACGTTGTGGAAGTCCGGCTGTATACTCTTACCGTACAGCTGCCAGTGAAAGTACGATCCTGCTAGGCGAAAAGGACAGTTATGAACCCAGGTGCAGGCATTGCTATCATTTGGGCGACATGGCTTAGGTGATTATTGGCTTATCACAATTATATTCCCGAACTTTGCAGGTTAAGCAAATGAGATGAATATTGTTATTGAGAAAAAAGACATTAAAGAAGTTTATGAAACTGCCATTATCCAGCAAACAGCATTCTGGTCTGAAGTAAAAGCCAAGCAAGGCCTGCAATCAAAAGCATTTAATTTTAAGGTAGAAGATGGAAGCATTTATACCAGTGCCTTAAACAATACCTATACCCATGCCGATTTCCTGGTACTGTTACAACCTTTAGACCGTGAACATACTGTGGCCTATGTACCATATGGCCCGGAAATAGAACCTAATGAAGAATACCAGGGCAAATTTCTGGAAGAACTTTCAGAATCTCTTCGTCCCCATCTGCCCTCAAAATGCATATTGATCAGGTACGATCTGGCCTGGCAGTCCCATTGGGCTAAAGACAATAATGATTTTGATCAGTTGGGTAACTGGAATGGACCTCCTGAAAAGAAATACCAGGAATTCCGCTTTAATTTTAACACGGTTAACTGGAACCTGAGAAAAGCAAATTCGGATATCCTTCCGTCAAACACTATATTCCTGGATCTGCAGGGCGACAGCACCCTGCTGCTCGACGCCATGAAGCCAAAAACAAGATACAACATTAACCTATCGTACAGAAAAGGGATTAATGTTAAAAAAGTAGGGATGGAGAACCTGCAGGTATGGTATGCACTGTACCAGGAAACAGCCTTGCGCAACCGCATCCATATCAACGACATTACCTATTTCAAAACGGTATTAACTGCACGCGCCGAAAATACCGCTTCACCTGCCGATGTGGAACTCTTGCTGGCTGAACTGGATGGACAGCCTTTGGCCGCAATGTTCCTGGTGATCTCTGGCAACAGAGGTACCTATCTGTATGGGGCCTCTTCTTCTTCAAACCGCAACTACATGGCCACCTACGCCCTGCAGTGGGAAGCCATGAAAATTGCTAAAGAAAAAGGCTGCATAGAATATGATTTGTTTGGTGTGGCGCCCAGGCCAGACCCTGCTCATCCCTTGTATGGATTGTATAAGTTTAAAAGTGGTTTTGGCGGACAGCTGTACCACAGAATGGGTTGCTGGGATTATCCTTTAAACAACAAGCAATATCAGCGTTTTATTGCAACAGAAATGCACAGCCAGGGTTATCACATTTAATCTAGGCATTTGGACAGTTTTTACACCTTTTTCCTGTCAGATACTTTTCACAGCATTCCTTTTTCTTTTTATCCTTTTTCTTCTTTTTATCTTTTTTCTTTGACATGGCCCCATGGATAAATTATAAACAAAAAAAGGTACATACTGTTTTGCCTGTTGCATGAGTATGTACCTTTATCACCGGAAAACCCGGGAACAATATTTATTAGGCTTCGCTGCTGTAGGTAATTTGTCCCACATGCTTGTCAATCTGCCATCTTCCCGTTCCTTCTTCGCCAATCACATCAAACAATTCAAGGGCACGACGTGCTTTGTATTCTTCTTCTCTTTGTTCTCTGAAGAACCAGTTCAGGAATTCCAGGGTTACATAATCCTGTTCTTTGTGACAACGGGCCGCAATGTTCTTAATGGATTGTGTAACGCTAATCTCCTGTTCCAGGGCCTCTTCAAAAACTTCACGGAAAGAATTGTATTCAGCTTTAACATTTGTTATTTCAGGAGAAACAGCATTGCCACCCATATCGAGTACATACTTAAAGAATTTAAGCTGGTGCATTCTTTCTTCTTCTGCCTGTTTAAAGAAATAATCAGCAGAAAAATCATAGCCATTTCTGTTGCACCATGATGCCATTGAAAGATAAATAGCCGATGAGTGTGCTTCTTTTTTTATTTGTTGGTTTATAAGTGTCTCTACATCTGAAGAGAGTAAACACTTAACACGCATGATGTCTTTCATAATACTATATATTAATTTTCTTATTTCCTTATACAAAAATACGGCTAAGAATTTACAATGGTGAAAATAAGGTTAATATGGAAAGAATCTAATTCCAGCCTGATCAGCTGATTAGGCGGCAAAGCCGGTCATGAATGATGTGGTTAAGTTCAAGCATAACGAACATGCCCTGCAACAATTCCTTCAGTTCAATGATCTGTATTAAGGACAACACATAGCAGTGATCGCAGGCACATATAAAAATGATCTCTACATCGGGCGATTTGGTGTTATCAAGCAGCATGGCCTCAATATCGATATGGTATACTGCCTTTTTTAGCTTCAATATGTTACGATAATCAAAACGGGCCAGCTTGCCTGCAAAGTCTACATACCAGCAGTTCTCGCTATCCGATTGAAAAATAGCACCGGCACTAGTACTAAACACCTCAACAAAATCGACTGAAGACTGAATGGTTAAGTTTTGCATTGATCATTATGGATTGACACAAAGGTGATTATTATTTAGATTTATTCCAAATCAACTGAAAGAATTTTGTATTTTTTTTAAAAAAATCAGTTCAGGACTTATTTTTTAATCTTTTGTCTTTTGTCGCCGTTACAAGAATAATGTCGCGGTCTACCTCATCTCCGGTATGGCTGGTGGTCAGGTCTTTTTCTTCCACTATATTTAAGATAGCAAAACCTGCTGTCTTCAAAAGCTGCTCAACTTCCATCTTCTCATACAGCTTAAACTTATATTTTGTAAAGGGCAGTCCTTTCATAAAAGCGGCTGTTGCAATGGCCAGACAAAACACACCACCAGGCTTTAACACCCGCAGCACTTCCCGGGCATACAAAAGCGGGTTCTCCCAGAAGTAAAGCGTATTTACTGTTAAAATCCTGTCAAAAAACCCGGCAGTAAAATTCAGTTGGGCAGCACTGGTCAGTCCAAAAGAAACTTGTCCGCTGCTCACTATCCTTTCATTTATTTTATGCGCTTCGGTAATCATGGTATCGGAAATATCCACCCCATAATAGCGCAAACCGGCCGCAGTGCTCATTAAATGCATGACATGTCTGCCATTACCCGGCCCTATTTCAAGCACTACATTT
Organism: Pedobacter heparinus DSM 2366; assembly: GCF_000023825.1. Taxonomy (NCBI): domain Bacteria; kingdom Pseudomonadati; phylum Bacteroidota; class Sphingobacteriia; order Sphingobacteriales; family Sphingobacteriaceae; genus Pedobacter; species Pedobacter heparinus. The sequence continues at coordinate 946,937 of NC_013061.1, read as the reverse complement.
TTATCAACAATATTCAATGCTTTAATGGCTGCATTTGTCATGTTATTATTGGTATGCGCCATACGTTCGGCGGTTAAAATACCATCTGCCCCTTCCGGCTTGCTCAGCTGGCTGGCAATATACATCAATACTTCTTCACTAAGTGGTTCTTTCATAATGAGCTGATTCTGATACAAACTTACCAACTTTTTATAATCATTCTAAATAAATAAAAAACGGTAAACCAAACTATAAATTTACATTCAATTTATAATGCAAGCACTAACTTTACAAAATTCTGGCTTATGGTTTGATAGTAACGCCCTAAAGCAAGAGCCTGATTCATGGAGAAAAAAGCCGAAAGCCCAGCATTAATGCAAGAAGAAGTTAAGGGACCGGGCAAATTAGCCCGAATGTTTTTAACCTTATATGATGTTTATAAGTTTATTGCCCGCTTTTTTAAAGAGGGTTTTCTTCCACCTTATGAAGCAAGAGAACTGTTCCGCCAATGCTATGAAATTGGTTATCGCTCGGCCTTGCTCATCTCTACCACAGGCTTCATTACCGGTATTGTATTTACCAAACAATCCCGCCCTTCATTATCTGAGTTTGGTGCCACTTCATGGCTGCCCTCTCTTGTTGGAATAGCTTTATTGCGAACCCTGGCCCCCCTATTAACCGGTTTGATTGCAGCTGGTAAAGTGGGTTCAAGTATAGGGGCCGAACTTGGATCTATGCGCGTTACAGAACAAATTGATGCCATGGAAGTTTCGGCAACCAATCCTTTTAAATTCCTCGTTTCTACACGCGTACTGGCAGCAACCATTACCATACCCATTCTTACTTTTTATACTGCGATGGTGGGGATGCTGGGTGCTTTACTTAATGTTTCTTTAAGTGAGGGTACCAGTGCAAGAGCCTTTTTTCAGTCCTCCCTGGAACAGATCACTTTCCTGGATATCACTGCATCCACAGTTAAAGCTATTCTTTTTGGCTTTACCATTGGTATGGTTGGCTGCTATCAGGGCTATAATTCGTCTAAAGGAACTGAAGGTGTTGGTAAAGCGGCTAATTCTGCCGTGGTGATTGCCATGTTCCTCATTTTTATAGAAGAAGTGGTTTCCGTACAATTTTTTGGTTTATTCAGAAGCTGATCATAAATTATGGAAAAGAAATCATTTCATCAGAACGAAAAGGTAATAGAGATCAAAGGACTGAACAAATCTTTCGGCAACTACCATGTACTTAAAGGTGTAGACCTGGATTTGTATAAAGGAGAAAACCTGGTTGTTCTTGGAAAATCCGGAACCGGGAAATCAGTACTGATTAAAATCATAGTAGGATTGCTTACTCCAGACGCCGGTATGATTAAAGTACTGAACCAGTATGTAGATCAGATCACTTATAAAGAACTACTGGCCTTAAGGCTAAAAGTGGGTTTCTCTTTCCAGAACAGTGCCCTCTATGACAGTATGACTGTGAGGCAGAACCTTGAATTCCCACTGGTAAGAAACCAGAGAAACCTCAGCAAAGCTGAAGTAAACCTTGCTGTGGAAGAAATGCTGGATGCCGTTGGCCTATTGCAAACCATCAATCAAATGCCATCTGAATTATCGGGTGGACAAAGAAAAAGGATTGGTATAGCGCGCACACTTATTTTACGGCCTGAAATTATGCTGTACGACGAACCTACAGCAGGTCTTGACCCCATTACCTGCCTGGAGATCAATAGCCTGATTAACCAGGTACAGGAGCGTTTCCATACCAGTTCAATTGTAATCACACACGACCTTACCTGCGCAAAAGCGGTAGGAAACCGGGTGGCCATGCTTTTGGACGGGCAATTTCAGCGCCTGGGTACATTTGAAGAAGTATTTAACACAAACGATGAAAGGGTGAAACCCTTTTACGATTATAATTTTATTCAATAATATATGCAAGTAACAGACAACCGTAAACAGATAACAGTAGGAGTTTTTATACTCCTGGGCCTGGTCATATTCGTTTTAGGGGTTTTCACTTTAGGAAGCCAACGAAAAGCGTTTGTAAAAAGCTTTACTGTGAATGCTGTTTTTAGCGATATACAAGGTCTTAAAGCCGGAAATAATGTATGGTTTTCAGGTGTTAAGATCGGAACGATCAAAAAGATCCAGTTTTATGGCATTTCCCAGGTCCAGGTGTTTATGAACATCGAAGAGGATGCCCACAAATATATTCATAAAAATGCGGCAGCAAGCATCAGCTCTGACGGATTGATCGGAAACAAAATTGTAGTCATCAGTGGAGGAAATCCGAAATTTCCTTTTGTTGAAGATGGAGATCAGCTTCAGGTGGCCAGCACACTGTCTACAGACGATATAATGAAAACTTTCCAGGTGAACAATAAAAACCTGGTTGATGTAACTTCTGATTTTAAAGTACTGGCACAAAATCTTGTAGAGGGCAAAGGCGCCGCGGGTGCATTGCTTACTGACGAGCAGATTGCAAAGAATTTTAAAGCTATTGTAGAAAATCTGAAAACTACAACTGAATCGGCAAACAGAATGGCTGCTGAGATGAATACGTTTACCAAAACCCTGAACACCAAGGGTGGCTTAACAGATAAACTTATGACAGATACGGCTGTTTTTGCAAAATTGCAAACTGCGGTAAATGAATTGCAAAAAACTGCGGAATCTGCTTCTGCAATGACAGAGAACCTGAATAAGGCAACCTCAAAATTTAACCAGACAGATAATGCAGTAGGTTTACTCATCAATGACCAGCAAACCGCCGACCACATAAAAGGCATTATGAAAAACCTGGAAACCAGCAGCCAGAAATTAGACGAAAATATGGAGGCACTGCAGCATAACTTCCTGTTGAGGGGATTCTTTAAGAAAAAAGCTAAAGCAGAGGCAGCAGCGGCAAGTCAAAAATAACCATGCTTTTCAAGAGCCGCATTACTTCGCTGAAGAAGCGAAGAACGCTTAGGCTCTTTCTGAGAAGGTAATTTTTGTTTCAAAGCAGAGAGGTCCTGCAGGTTGCATGATCTGCTCGGGTTCTATTTTACTGTAAATTCCTTTTTCAGTTTAATATCTTCTGAAGAGTTACCAATCATGACAATGAATTTTCCGGGTTCAACAGTCCGGTTCATGTTTTTATCAAGGATGGCCAGATCGTCCGGATGAAGGGTAAACTTAAGGGTTTTGGTTTCACCGGGTGCCAGACTCACACGTTCAAATCCCCTCAATACAGATTCATAGGTAGTCACGCTGCTGACTACATCTTTCAGGTACAGTTGTACCACTTCATCACCCTTGCGCTGACCGGTGTTTTTCACATCAACACTGACCTGTACATCGGCCTGGTTATGGATTTCTTTCTTGTCCAGATTTAAATTACTGAACTCAAAAGTGGTATAACTTAAGCCGTATCCAAATGGGTACAGCGCACCAAGCACCCTGGTTTTTCCGTTCCCGTTTGGATCGTCATTTTTACCCTGACCAGCCTGCGATCCTGGTTTGAAAGGGAAATTCAGCTCAATTTGCCCGATAGATTTTGGATAGGTCATTGTCAGTTTACCTCCGGGATTGTTATCACCGAATAATGTTTCGGCTACTACTTTACCTGCTGATGGCCCGGGAAATCCTGCCTGCAGGATGGCCGGCAAGTAGCGGTTTTCCCAGTTGATGGTCAAAGGACGTCCGTTCACCATAACCATTACTACAGGCTTGCCTGTAGCATGCAAGGCCTGTAACAGCATTAACTGGCGCCCCGGCAAATTTAAGCCGGTTCTGGATTTACTTTCCCCAACCTGTTCATCGGTCTCTCCTACTACAGCAATAATAACATCTGATGCTTTTGCAGCTGCCACAGCCTGGTCAATTTGCAGCTGTTCTTCAGTGGTAAGTTCGACAGGAATAATCTCACTTTCCGGCCACTTGGCGTCAATCACCTCACAGCCTTTACTATAGGCTATTGTTGAATTTTTACCTGCATAAGCTTTTATTCCATCAAGGATAGAAACAATAGGGTTATTTGAGGGGCCATACCTGCTGGTGGTGTAATTTATCTCGGTAGCCAATGGTCCGCTAACCAGGATGCGCTTATATTTAGCAATATCAAGTGGCAACAGGTTTTTATCGTTTTTTAACAATACCATAGATTCCCTGTTCAGTTGTACCGCCAGCTCTTCATCCGCCCTGGTATGCACCTTTTTGTCTGCAGCGGCCGGGTCTTTTACATAAGGGTCATCAAAAAGGCCCAGTCTGAACTTTACACGCAATACATCAGCCACACGTTCATCAAGCGTTTTCATAGATACCGAACCTTCCTTAACCAATTCTCTTAGCGGAAGGATAAAGTTTTCGGGCTTGGTAAAGTGGGTACGCACATTTAAGCCAGCCTCTATAGCCTGTTTAACAGCCTGCTTGTAATCTTCTGCCACATGATGTTTACCCGAAATAAATTCTACCGCTTCACTGTCCGAAACCACATAGCCATCAAAACCGTATTGTTTACGCAGCAGCTCTGTAAGAAAATAATAACTTCCGGTTACAGGTTCTCCGTTCCAATCATTATAACTGCTCATGATGCCCATAGGTTTAGCTTCCTGGATTACTCTTCTGAACGGATATAGGAACATTTCATGCATTTCCCTTGGCGCTACATGCGGATCAGTACGTGCCTGTCCGTCGCGTCCGCCTTTAGGCACACTATATACAGCATAATGCTTTAAGGTAGCAGCAGTTCCCTGGTCCTGGATACCCATGGTCATTTGTTTACCTAATTCTGCAATCAAAAAAGGGTCTTCTGCATAACATTCCACTACCCTTCCCCAGCGCTGGTCGCGGGCAACATCAAGGATCGGTGCATATACATTGGTATAGCCCAATGCCTTTGCTTCACGGCCAACAATACTTCCTGCCTGGTACACAATACTTTTGTTCCAGGTACTGCCGATATTCACAGGGGCCGGAAAAGGGGTAGCCCGATCGTGGCATAAACCATGAATACCTTCATTACTGAAATCTACCGGAATACCCAGGCGGGTTTCCTCTACAAACCACTTCTGCACGGTATTAATGGCATGGGCATGTTTGCTAAAAGGGAAAGAATATTGTGTAACGGCCTTTTTATTATAAGGCAGGCTATTCAGTTCCTCATCTATATTTGCGATACCATCTTTCCAGATACTCGTTTTCCATTCCGCTGTCGGCATTTCGTCTTTTAGAACCCTTCCGTAACCGTAAAGTGTTGCTGTCTGACAGGTTTTCTCGTCCAGGTTCATTTGCCCCAGCAAATCTTTCACCCTTGCATCAACAGGCCTTGACGGATCTTCAAAAACATCCATCCTCCCATTTTTATTAAAATCTACCCAGCCCTTATGATAGATATTTTTGAGCTGCGCACCGGCAGTTGTTACCAAAAACAAAAAAGCCAGCGTAGAAAATGATTTATACTTCATACAGCCATTAAATTGCGGTTAATAGAAATCTCTAAATTAATATATTAACCGCTTTTCAAATTGGCTATAGCTTCAGTGATTTTGGCATTAATGAAATTAATTGTGCACATAATGCTCAATTCTGTTGGCAAAATCATTCAGGTCAAATGGCTTATTGATAAACTCATCCGCTATACATTTCGCCTTTACCTTATTCAGGTAATTGTTGGCCGACATCATCATTACCGGAATGTCATGGGTCTTTACATTTCTTTTCAGTGTTTCACAAATTTCCAGTCCGCTCCCATCCGGCAGCATGATATCAAGAACTACCATGTCGGGATTACGCTTTTGCATCTGTTTCCAGAAATCATTAACAGTAGGCGATGCCACTACTTCATACTCATCTTCAGTCAGCATGTATTCAATGATATCTCTGATTGCCGCGTTGTCTTCTACAACATAAATACATTTTTTCATCTCTATACAATTTATGTCCAATGGTGTTGAAGTCTTTATAATGGTTTCAACACATCATGAATTTGATGTATAAGCTTAACATTGCTAAATTTTAGATGTTTACAATACTTTTCAACCTTTGGTAAGTTATCAACTTTAGCGGGAGAACTTTCTTGATGTCAGCCTAGGCATTTTATTGCTCCTCAGGAACTGGTAAACCTTAATATTTTCCCACATCATAACTTTACCGTCTACACATTTTATTGCCCTGATTTCCCCATCCTGTGAAACGACGAACCCCAGACTATCGGCATGTTTATAACAATAGGCAAACATAGACTGGTGCCTGGTGCCAAAATGGGACGGGTCAATTTTAATACTGGCCTGTGTGGGTTTAGAAGATCTGTTTACCCAAACCTGGGGTGGTTGCTCTTTTTCAGTAATGACAGTGCCAAAGCCTTTAACTTCCAGGTGGGGTGACATCAGTACCAAACCATCTACACAGCTTAAGGATGATACAAATCTGATGGCCCCGATCAGCTCATTATAGCTATCCTCTATGTCCAGCTCATTATCTTCACATTCTTCGTGTAATATTACAGGCATCAATCCCTTTTGCCGGTTCAGTGCTTTAATCTCTTCTGCGAGCAGATCGCTGTGCGTAACACTGGTGAGGATGTTCATGATCGCGGATTCAATCCTGTCGTATGTCAGCCGGTACTTGGTACTCAGGTCCGTTTCAAAATCTTCCGTGATTAATATTGCGCCGCCATGATCATAATTTTTTATTTTGAGCAGGATCCTGCTGATCGACTGGATCACATATTCAAAAATAATGTCGTTAAATATTTCGGTTTCATTTGCATTTAGCCGATGTTCAAACTTTTTTTCCAGAAAAGCATTTGAATATTCAGCTTTTTGCTGGATAAATGTCGAGACCGGACCATATTCAAAAACATTAGGATAGAGTTTGACCAGCGAATGCTGGTTCAGCGTAGCAAGAGGATGGTAATCCAACATCACGTTCAGAATACCAATGCCATTGATCATCGTTTGAATAATCCCCGGATATAAAGGTTTTTCTTCCCGCTCGTAATTCAGAAAGCTCTGATAATGCACTGTCTGATCAACCATACCGTAAATAAAAAGCTTATTGTGCTCATCATAATAAACGGACAGGCTCGAGCTCCATGGATCAGCGGCTTTTGACAATTTTACCAGATTTTTGATTGAAAATTCTATAGCAGGTTCAAAAGGGAAAAATTTCCAGTTGTCAAACCTTTCCATTCCCTCTTCAGAAAGATCAATAGTTTTATGGTCAAGCAAGGTGACAGTAACTCTGATGAACTGCCCTTCTTCAGTCTGCAGACTGGTATAATACAACGTATTAAACAACTCATTCAGGATGGCCTCAGCAGGTTTTTCTTCCCTGATCTTAGCGCGCTTCAGTTCTTTAAAAACAAAAGCAGCGAGGTCGCTCGGAGTAAAATGTTTAACCATATTTTATTGTAAGTTAGTCCAGTTCCTTAACCAATGGGATTTTCAAAGTAAAAGATGTTTGATAGTTTTCCGACACGACCTCAAGTGTCCCTCCATGTGCTTTCGCAATTTCTGAAGAAATGAAAAGCCCTAGCCCAAGGCCGTCATGCCCTGGTCTTACTTCACCGCGGGAAAAAGGCTGAAAAAGACGTCCCATAGCTGCCGGGGAAATCTCTTCTCCAAAATTGGACACACAAAGTGTAAATATTTCCTGCCCTGTAACCGCACTGATTTTAACAGGTTGCTCCGGATCGCCATGACTTAATGCATTTCCCAACAAGTTTGAAAACAGCTGGGCTATCCTTAACCCATCGCAGCTTACCACTGAACTTAACCTGAAATCAGTTTCAATACTCCTGTCGGGATAGCTGAGCTGGAGTTCTGTAATGACGTTAAAAAGCATTGTTCCCAATGAACGTTCTGGTTTGAAATTAACCTGGATCCCTTCGCCAAGCCGGCCTCTGGCGAAATCAAGAATATTTTCAATCAACCCCTTAATGCGCAAGGAAGAATCTTGTATGATACCTGCAAGTCTTCTCATCCGGTCGTCCAGCGGCATCCTGAGTAAGAGCTGTGCAGCATTCGATACCGCCCCTACAGGATTACGCAGGTCATGACCAAGAATAGCAATAAACTGCTCCCTGAGTTCAGAGGTTTTTCTTTCCTCAAGTAAACTGGACCTTGTATCATCAACCCTTTCCTGAGCTTCCAGCTGTACCGCAATCAGTTCTGCAAAGTTCTTAAACATACCCATGATCTGTTCATTCCTGAGTTTTCGGGGCAAGGGGTCGATGGCACACAGTGTGCCAAAGAAAGTGCCGTTACTTAACATAATCGGCATAGAGATATAGCTTTGAAAACCATACATTTTTGGTGTATGATGATCTGCAAAAGCAGCGTCTATGGCTACATGATCAATCACAACTACCTCGTGGTGCCTGCGGATCTCATTACAGATGGTAGTTTCCAATACCAATTCCCCTCCCGGTTTCAATCCAAAACTGATTTCATCTTTTACCGCACAGGCTACCCATTGCGTTTCGGTAACCCTTGCCACTGCGGCAAAGCCCATACCAGTAGCGCGGCAAATAATTTCCAATATTGAATCTATTGCAGCAATGCGGGCGGTAGCATTAAGATCGTCCAGGATGTTAACAGTTTCCATGATCAATTTTTGTAACGCATAAAGAACGTAATAATTTATCACATTTTAGCTCCCTCCTTCGTTCTTGATTATCCTATGGTTCGGCCTTTTCTTCGCAAAAAGGTAATTTTGAGAACAAAGGCCGAATCATCCCCGAACAAAGGTGGAATCAGGTTACAAAAACAAGTTTATTTGCCCCAAACAAAAAAGGCGAGGTATTTTTATACCTCGCCTTCATTGCTTCAGCAAAGTTTAACCCTGCAATTTCTGATACCTCAGCAAGGCTTCTAAAAAGTAATAATCGGCATAAATTAAGGGTACGTCAATTTCAGAATTATGTGGCAGACTGCCTACTGAATGCTTCAGGATAAAACCTGAATTGGTACCTGGTTTAGCCAGGTATTCACTTCCGGATAAAGATTTCAGCATCTGCTCCGCAGATTTGAAATACTTATTTCCGTTTTTAGCAAAAGTACTTAATTCCAGCAAGCCAGATGCGGTCAATGCCCCGGCCGAAGCATCACGCGGAATATAAGACAGCTTATTGGCATTGTAATCAAAATCCGGAGTATAACCTTTTTGTCCTGCATTAAAATCCCAGTAAGGAATTTTATCTTTTGGCAAATTAGGGTGGCTGATGTAAAAATCGGCCGCTTTTTGAGCTGCCTCCAGAAAACGTTTATCTTTCGTTTCCCTGTACATCATAGTGAAACCATATATGGCCCATCCCTGTCCCCTCGACCAGGTAGAGTTATCTGCGTAGCCCTGATTGGTTTGCTGGTGCAGCACTTTTCCATCAGGCGCATAATCTACTACATGATAAGTACTGAAATCGGGTCTGAAATGATTTTTCATGGTGTTTAAGGCATGACTGATGGCCACATCCTTATATTTCGGATTACCTGTTAACTTAGACACATAACAAAGCATCTCCAGGTTCATCATATTGTCTATGATCACTGGGTATTGCCAGGTCGTTTTATTGTCCCATGATTTTTTAGCATTCCAGGATTTAATTAAGCCTACTTTAGGATCAAAGCGGGTTAAAGCCGATTCGGCCGACTGGATCAATATTTTATTGTATTGTGCTAACTTCACAGGGTCTTTTTCAAACTTCATGGCATTGCCATAAGAACAGTACATCACAAAACCCACATCATGGTGCTGCGTTAAAAATTGTGCCTGCTCCAATGCTTCTGTCCATTTGGTCGCTGCAGCTTTCCATTCCGGTTTATTCGTATATTCATAAATATACCACAAGCTACCTGCAAAAAAACCTTGTGTCCAATCCCAAACATCGGTCGTCTTTACTGAGCCATCCTTGTTTGTCGTGCGGGGAAAAGCTGTAAGATCTGTTGATGTTTTGAGCAGCTGGGTATATTGTTTTTCTGCAACGGTAAAATCTTTTTTGATCAGTTCCGTCTTCGGCGAAAGCCATAAAAATGCAGAAGCCGATACCGAGACAGCAAGCGCAGAAGCCAGTAGAAGGCTACGCCTTTTACCATTGAAATTGATTGGTTTCATTTGTATTTGTTTTATAGGTTATCAATTCACCGGGATGATCTATCTCAGTGCTCTTTATTTCTTTTAATTACGGCTTTAAACTTTGCAGCCCTATCTGCAGAAAGCCTGGCCGTTAAAGCATACGTCCCGGGCATTTCTTTTAACCAGTAGGGCCTTACTTCATCCCAGCTAAGGGGCTTTCCTGTAATGCCTTTGCTGATCAGCGCATTGAGATCAAGAGCGATTCCTTCTATGGGCTGGATATCTTTAATTTTTACCGGCTTATAGGCAGACCTATTGGCCGAAATGTTAACAGGGATTCCCTTTTCCACACCTAAGGCTACATTACCAGTCCAGCTATTTTTCCCTGCTATAAAATAATCATCTTTAAAAAATGGGTAAACATAAGGTTTATCCTTAAAGAAAAGATTGCCTTTTAACATTAGCTGGTGCGGGGTTTCGAACTTAAGCCTATTGGCTGCACAATATTCTTTTCTGCGCTCATCCAATGGATTAAAATGGATGGCATACCCATTTACATTGATGAAAGCGTTGTTGGCTATCAACATATCGAAAGCAAGAGCATGCTCCGAAGCCATAGCACCGGGGTTTAAATACAATGCGGCGTTCCCCCTCGACTTTATGGTTTCGGACAGCTCAAAATAATTACAGGCTATGACATGCCTGCTTCCCCAAACAAACATTCCCCCGTATCCAAATCGCTGGTCATTGCCTATATAAAAATTGTTAATGGCCACCTGATGATCACCGTGACGAAAGTTCATGGTGCCCTGGCAATTCAGGTAAGTATTACCATAATAAACATTTTCCTGCGATTTGCTGGTGATGATCTCTGCTTCCGAATCCTGACGCATAAACAGGTTAGAGTCTACCAGACAACGGCCTATATCATTACGGTAATAGCCAATCCTGATTCCCCCTCCGGCATTACCCGGTTTTTGCGGATTGGAAAAAAAACAGTGATCAACACGATGGTACATCGCCGGTCCTCCCACCGAACCGTCTTTAATAGCTCTGGCTGTATTGTTCAGGTTAATTACCTGGTCAAAAGTGATCTTATCGGTAAAACTGCAATGGTCTATGCGGCAATGTTGAGGTACCTTTCCGTCTTCGGTAAGCGAAGTAGTAATGTAAGCAGAATTGGCTTCATCAAAACAATCAAATACACATGCGGTAATGCGGTTATAGCTACCATATATAGCCACCAATCCGGGTCCATGTGATTTCCATGCCTGAATAGCTCTGTTCCCGTCTTTAAACCAGATGCCTTCCAGTATCAGGTGCTCGCCCCTCAGCTCTACTTTAGCATCTCCGGTAAAAAAAACCTTACCCGGGTTCAGGGCTTTAATAGTGATGGGCAAACCAGATTTTCCTGAATTGCTGACAATCAGCTGAACATCTTTATAAGTCCCATCGGCAATCTGTACCAGACCACCGGGTTTTACCTCCTTTACAACCTGGTATAAAGTTTCATTTGAAGCAACAACCTGACCTAAGCATGGTGCCACATTCAGCAGCACCATGATCGGCAATAAGTATCCGGCTAGTTTATTCAGCATCTTCATCCAATTTTCTTAACCAGTATTACCAGCCTGTATTGTTAGGCAGCAAAGCCGGATTTACAGAAGTTTCATATAATGGTACCGGCAACAACAGGTGTCTGACGTTGGCATTGTTGCCTGCAAGAGCTGCATATTTAAATGCCGTTGGTGCACCTGCAGTAATTTCTGCGGCTGTACTTTGGATATTGGTCATGAAATCACCCCAGCGGATCAGGTCATTCCGGCGTAAAGCTTCAAAGCAAAGTTCTTTGGCCCTTTCATTTTTAATTACTGTCAGTAAAGCTGCTTTAGATGCTGTTTGAGCTGGTTTAAGCACTTCATCATTGGCAACAGAAATGGTAGCTGTTGCCACAGCACCGCTACCGGCGCCACCAGATATCGTTACCGTAGGTGCAGAAGTATAAAAAGCACCATTGTCTGTAAGGGTTATGGCTGTAATTTTACCACTTGTTATGGTTACAGTAGCTGTTGCATTACGTGTAGCACCACCACCACTAATGGTAACAGTAGGTAAATTAGTAGCTAAATAACCTGTACCGCCGTTAGTAACGTTAATGCTGCGGACCTGTTCGCCAGCCAGTACTTTACCAAAAGCCCTTTTTCTTACCTGGTTGATGGCATCAATGACCTCTGTTGTTGGCCCGTCTACATAGTTTGCAGCCTCGGCAAGCATCAGCAATACATCCGCATAGCGTAATAAAGGAAAATTTTCAGGTGTATAGTTTTTTTGCTTTTCAAGCAACTCATATTCCCTTCTGAATTTGCCGGTATTGCGCTGATAGATTTCTGCAGGTGTCCAGTTTGTTCTGGCAGTAGTGGCTCCCACATATTTAAATGGCGCAATTGCCCAATCCCTGCGCAGGTCGCCAGCTTCATACAATTTAAACAAAGTAGGTGTAGCAGCAATAAAACCATAGCTATAACCTTCTTTTTCATTAGAACATAAAATACCGTTGGTATTACCTACCCTACCTGCTTCTGTATAGGCGTTGCCGATGCGGTTACCCCAGAACTCAACTTCCCAGATGCTTTCCTTAACATCGTACTTATCCTGGGCATAATTGATAAAAATTTGCTTATAGTCGTTGTTTAAACTATGTAAACCAACTGTGGAAACCACTTTCCTTGCCCATTTCAATGCTTCTGCATACCTGGAAACATCATTTACAGGGGCACCAGCCATATACAGATTTACTCTGGCCAGGATGCCCTGAACTGCACTTTTGCTTACCCTGCCACCAAAACCAATATCAGAAATAGATTTGACCAGTCCTTCGGCCTTTGTCATATCTGCAATAATCTGATTATACACCTCTTTAGCAGGTGTACGGGCCACATCTGTAGTGGTGATAGAGCTGGTAGGTTTGATGATCAAAGGCACATCGCCCCAGTTGCTTACCAGTAAAAAATGATAATACGCCCTTAAAAATAAGGCTTCGCCTTCTATTGCCCCTCTTTTTGTTTCATCCATTGCAGGTTTATTGATATTTGCCAGCACCAGATTGGCCCGTTCAATCCCTTCATAAAGGGACTTCCATAATAGCCTTACATCGGTATCTGATGCATCAAAGTTTAGTACCTGGATACCGGTCGACTGGGTATTACGCTGGTAATAACTTTCATCTGTTGCTGCAGTGATCCGGGTAAAAATTGAGTTTCCATATACGTTTTCACTACCCATCACATCGTAAACACCAGTTAGGGCGGCATTCATTTCCGACTCAGTAGAATAATAATATTCAGGAGCAGCGGTTGTAGGCTTGGTATCCAAAAACTTTTTACAGGAACTGAATCCTATAATCAGCAGGATCGATAAATATTTTAAAGCTTTCATATCTTGAGTTTTTTAAAATTAAAATGAAGTATTCAGGCTAAAAACAACTGCCCTTGCCCTTGGATAAGCCGAGTAATCAAATCCAGGGGTCAATGCCGAATTCCTTACAGATACTTCAGGATCCATTCCGGTATATTTTGTAAAAGTGTATAAATTTTGCCCCGAAGCCGAAACCCTCAGACTTTTCAGTTTAATCCTTTTCAGCACATCAGCGCTAAAATTGTATCCCAGGGAAACTGTTTTGATCCGCAGGAAAGATCCGTCTTCTATTACCCTTGAAGAATATACTGCCGGGCCTTGTCCTTTAACCCTGTAAAGTGTATTGCTTGGGTTATCTGGTGTCCAGCGGTCTGCATAGCTCGCAAACTGGTTCAGGTTCTTTTTGTCCAGCATATTTCCTTCAAACAACATCCTGTTGGCGTTGTAGATATCGTTGCCATAAGACCATTGCAAAAATACGCTCAGGTCAAAGTTTTTATAGGTAAAGTTATTGGTAAAACCACCTACATGAATGGGCTGGCCGCGACCAATTACTTTGCGGTCTTTAGCATCTACAACCAGGTTCCCATCCAGATCCTTGTATTTAATGTCGCCAGGTTTAATGCTGTTTCTCGCATTCCCGTTGTTTGGCACATCATCTTTCAGTGTAAATACACCGGGACTGTTTTCATTAAAATCACTGTACTGGTATACACCATCAAACTCATAGCCATAAAACTGGGCAATTGGCTGGCCAACATTTGCAATATACAATGGTGTGGCATTATAGGAATTCTCCCAGCTGATCGGTGTGGTTTTAAACGATTGTCCCGCATTCAGGGCCATTACCTTTGAACGGTTAAAGCTGATGTTAAAACTGGATGACCATTTAAAATCTTTATTGTCGATGTTCCTTGTGTTTAAGGTAAATTCAAGGCCTTCGTTTCTTACTTTACCAATATTTTTAAATGCTGTTTCATAACCGGTAGTATAAGGCAAATCAGCATTCAGCAATAAATCGTAAGTGCTTTTACGGTAAACGTCGGCAGTAAAACCTATCCTGTCCTTAAACAGGCTCAGGTCATACCCAATATTGGCCTGGGCTGTACTTTCCCATCTCAGGTCAGGGTTGCCATAAGTTAAAGGAATAGCACCTATGCTCACCGTGTTGTTAAAACCATAAGACCCACCAATAGGGAATCCCAATACAGAAAGGTAAGAGAAATCGCCCACCCTGTTATTACCGGTTACGCCATAGCCCACCCTCAGTTTGGCATCATTTACAAATGGAAGGGCTTTCATAAAGTCTTCGTTGCTCATTCTCCAGGCAATTGATCCCGAAGGAAAATAACTGGTGCGCTTACCTGGTAAAAACTTAGAAGAACCATCGGCCCTGAAAGAAGCACTTAATAAATATTTAGACTTATAATCGTAGGTAACCCGGCCTAAAAAAGAGAGCAGCTTGCTGTTCGAGCTTTCTGCTGTAACCGGCAGCGGTGTACCCTGAGATAAACCATCCAAACCGGCCGACTCATTCGGTAACTGTATAGCAGCCAAACCATATCGCGAATATTTATCCTCCTGCATGGTAATACCTGCTACTATGTTCAGGTTGTGAACCTTATTAAATCTTTTGGCAAAAGTTAAGATGTTTTCATTTAGCCAGCTGGTATTTTGTGTATAAATGATAGATCCGTTTACTTTATTGGTACTGCTTGGTCCACCATAATAAGTTTGGCTGTTATAAAAAACATCATTTCTGCGCAGGTTATTGGAAATACCACCCGAAACCTTCAGGGTCAGGTTTTTATTGAAAGCATATTGTGCATAAGAGTTTATGCGTAAATTATTGGTTGTTGCATTCCGCAATTCGTTGTTTGACGACAATACCGGATTTATCCTGTAATCATTCAACCCATCAATATCAGGATCAAACAGCTGGTCCAGCAGGTTACCGTCCGATCCCATAACAGGTCTGTAGCCCCATACACTATACAACAGGTTGTTGGTAGCCGAATTGGTTCCGGAAGTAGGAATAGTACCGCTGGCCTTGATATTGCTGTAATCGATACTCGCGAAAACCTTCAGTTTATCATTAACTCTTTGAGTAATGGCCATTCTGCCCTGGTAACGGTTAAAGCCTGAATTGATGATCACTCCGTCCTGGGAATTGATAGACCCTGATATAACATATTGTGTTTTTTCGGTTCCACCAGTTAAAGACAGGTTATGCTCTGTTGAAGGGGCCGTCCTGAATACCTGGTCCTGCCAGTCGATTCCTTTAATGTCTTTATAAGAGTCGAGTGTTTTTCCGTCTTTATAATAAAGAAGCGGGGTATTGATCGGGTCAATCTCTTCCTGCAGCCGTACAAATTCGTATGGGCTCATCACATCCATTCTTTTTGTGTTTTGCTGAAAGCCCACAGTACCGGTATACGAAATAACAGGCGCACCTATTTTTCCGCCCTTTGTTGTGATCAGGATCACACCATTCGCACCTCTTGCTCCATAAATTGCTGTTGCTGATGCATCCTTCAATACTTCAATAGATTCAATATCTGCAGGATTAATGGCATTGTTGTTAGATACCTCCAAAGGAAAACCATCTACCACGTATAATGGCGAATTGTCCTGAGTGATGGAGTTTTGTCCACGTACTACAATGTTAAATGAATTACCAGGCTGCCCGTCGTTTGATGCCACCTGCACCCCTGCAACCCGGCCCGCCAAAGCTTCATCAAAAGATTTAACAGGTGCCTTTTGCAGGTCTTTCATATTTACGCTGCCTACAGCACCAGTAAGATCTCTTTTTGCGACCGTACCATAACCAATTACCACTACATCGTTCAGCACTTTACTATCTTCGGCAAGGCTTAGATTAACCACACCTTTATCGCCTACGCTCATCTCCCTTTGAAGATAGCCGATATAACTAAAAACAAGTGTGCTGTTTCCCTGCGACGGAACCTGGATGGCATAACGTCCATCCCTATCCGTAGTTGCGCCTGTTTTAGTTCCCTTAACCAGCACACTGACACCAATTAAAGGATCGCCCGAGGTCTGGTCTGTCACCTTCCCTTCAACCTTTCGTGTTTGCTGGGCAAGAACACTAAAGGCACAGATCATACACATTAAAAAAAGGTAAATCTTTCTCATACTTAAAAAGTTTAAAATTTGGTTTCTCGTAATAATCCCCCTAGATTACTACCATCAAAATTGCGCATGAACCCATGGAAAAAGGGGGTACAGATTAATTTATATAAGGGTAATAATCAGTTAATATTGGGCTCTATTTCAGTTCAACCGTTGCACCTGCAAATTCCTGTTGCGGAAAATCAATTTTTACCCGATTTGTTTTTCCTGTTTTTAAATCCCTGATGCTCAACACTGCAGTCTTTTCTTTTTGCAATGGATCGGCAGCCCAAATTACCTGCTTGCCATTGATGTGCTTGATCAGCACTGCACATGGCTTATCTGTTTCAATTTCTATGCCCGCTACGCTTAATTTTCCAGCTGTATAGAAGATAGCCTGTACCATATCTAACTGCTGATGATAAACTGCCTGCAGCTGGTTGGTATTGGCAAGGACTTTCGGTGCCGTTCCATTATATTTTTTAATTTCTTCCGGCTTGTTTATTCCCGGCAAAACGATATAAGCATACTGCGCATTTTCTGGCCTGGCACCATGGTTGATCCAAAGCTTAAATACATCACCAGAAACTTCATCTTTTGAATGTGAATTGTTGATGTGGAACCAATTGCCTTTTTGCGACTGGGTACTCAGACTAAGGTTGGCCCCTTCAGGAAAGTAATAACCAATCGCATCGTGCAACAACCAGAACTGTCCCTGTGCTTTAAACGTTGTTATTTTACCCCGGCCGGTTTTACCTGCAGTACTTATAACCGGGCCATTTAACCAGCTCTGGTTAAGGGTAGTGGTAATGTTTTCAGGGGCATTGCTGTTGATACCGGCACCAAGACATACAATCTCTTTGTCAAAAAAGAACCAGGCTTTCTTTGCCTGTAAGCTATCGTAATCCAATGCGTAGGCACTGGCCCCGTATACACCATCAGACACCCCTCCTGCAAAGTCATTGCTCCCCTGCTCTCCCCAAAGCTTCGTCAAAGGTCTGTCGGTTAAATAATCACGGCTGGTTATGCCAGGAATCTTGTCCCATTCCCATACCGGCATAATGTTATAGTATTCTGGTCCGCGCAATTGTATGTTAGTAGCCCCATCAGATAAATACCTGCCCAGCAGGTTTTCTTTATTGCCGGATTCACTGCGTCGGGTCCGCTTACTCACCATACGAACATTAAAAGAATAGGCAGGTCTTAAATGTTGCACATAATCACCATTCCAGAACTGATGGTGATAGGGCTCAATCTTATAGCCGGCCGCAACTGTGCTATCTGTCCTGGCTATCGCATCAGCCCATTCTTCAGTATGCTTAAGATCGATCATCTTCGCCACCAGCAACCTCTTTTTTTCTGCCTTTTTATTTAGAATGTCTGGCCGGCTTACTCCGCGGCCTTCTACGTTAAAATCCATATAACTTCCACGGATAGCTTTCAGATAACTGTCGCGGTAATACTTTGAAAATATAGCCAGTTTCTCGGTACTTAAAGCATAAGGGGTATCCCTAACGTAATTGGCAAGTTTCAGTACCCCGGTAATAAATACGGCACCGTAGCTCGATATCTGTAATTGCGGACCGTGCTGCAGGTAGGAATAATCGTATTGCAGGCCTTCCTCATAGTGTACAAACTGTACGGGATAAAACAATTCTTTTACGGCGAAGGAAAGCAAAGCCTCATCAGACGTTAACAAAGCACGATAAAAGTAATGCAGGGCGATATCTGTTTTGTTGGCCCCCGTTTTCTTCTCCGGTTCGCCCCGCTTCATTCTTTCGGTCAATTTATGCACCAATGCTTCATCAAGCGGCTTTTTACCGTAACGCATCAGGATCAGCATTTCACCAAGGGCCTGCGGAGTGGCAATTTCATTGTGCCACCAGTTGCGGCTTTTCGGGTCGCTGTCATACCAATACTTAAAAGCTTTGGAAATCTGGTCAAACACTTTATCGTCGCCATAATAGTGACTATCTTTTTCAATATAAGCCTGTATAATAGTTTCCAATTGTAGCAGGTGGTTGTTTGGCAACCAATTGGTCATGGCATCATCTTTATAAGGCACATCCTTCCAGCTACCGTCAGGCTGCAGCGTATTCAGGTTCTTTTCCGCCACCTTATCCATATTGCGCAAAGGCTTTTTAAGGTCCAGCATCACCCGCTTCATAATCAGTTCTGCAGTACCGGTCTGCTGTGCAATAAGCAGAGCAGGACTTAAAATAGAGAAAAAGACTATACAGGTTACAAATAATTTCTTCATGGATTTGTTTATTGGTTTAAGGGTACATTCTCTCCATCTCGCGGCCTGTAGTTTCCATACGGTGCTTCATGATCTGGTTCTGGTCGCCGTAAGAACTATACCAGTGCGGCTGGTCCAGTCCTTTTTCCCATTCAGCAAGTTTGACAAGCAGCTCTTTTACTTTGGCAGGATATTTTTCCGACAGGTTTTTAGTCTCTGAAAGGTCCTTACTCAGGTCAAACAACAATACATTCTGTACGGTGGGGCTTTCCTTAACCCGGATCAGCTTCCAGTTCCCTTCTCTCATGGCTGCGGCTACGCCTCTTCGCCAATATAGCGCCTCGTGGGGTGTCTTTTTATTACCCGCACTTAAATAAGGAAGTAAGTTTACCCCATCCAGCTTTTTTGTACCCTTTTGTTTACCTTTTCCGGCACCAATGGCCGTAGGCAGGATATCTAATGAGCTTACCGGACGGCTATCTGTTTTATTTGCAGCAATATGTCCAGGCCATTTCATCATCATGGCCACACGGATGCCACCTTCCCATTTTGACCCTTTCATACCCCTTAACGGCCCGTTATCAGAAGAGTTTACTGTAGCGCCACCATTGTCGTTGATAAAAATGATCAGTGTATTTTTATCCAGCTGATTTGCCTTAAGTGTGGCCATTACCTTACCAATTCCATCATCCAATGAGGTCATCATGGCTGCATAGGCCCTGCGCCCGGTATCGGCTATACTTGCATAACGCTCCATCAGGTCTTTTTTCGCATTCATCGGCGTGTGTACTGCATTGTAAGAAAGGTACATAAAAAAGGGCTTGTCTTTATTTGCTGTAATAAAAGACGTAGCCTTATCGGTAAACATATCCGTCAGATAGGTAATTTCATTTTCCGGAACGATCTCTTTATTGTTGTACAAAGCATGTTCATTGGTTCTTTTGCCTTTATAGGCAAAAAAATCACGGTGCCCCCCTGTAAAACCATAAAATTCGTTAAAGCCCCTGTTTAGCGGAAAATGTTTAGGTTCATCACCCTGGTGCCATTTACCAATTGCAATGGTTTTATACCCATTTGCCTGCATTTCATTTCCAATGGTCTGTTCCGAAGGATCCATTCCTACATCAGTTATTTTATACCCCGGGGCCAAAACATTTGATGTATTGTGCTCAAAGCCAAAGCGCTGCTGGTAACGTCCGGTTAAAATTCCGGCCCTTGAGGGGGCACATACTGAAGCCGAAACATATGCATCAGTAAACCGCGTACCCTGTTTGGCAATGGCATCAATATTGGGTGTGGGGATCTGTTTACCACCATAACAACCAAAATCTACATATCCGGCATCATCGCTAACAATGACAATCACGTTGGGCTTGGCCGCAGTTTTTACCTGTGCAGCACTAATGCCTGTCCAAAGGGCCAGCAACAAAGTACTTATCGTTTTTATTCCTTTCATTTTACATTCTCCTTATTATTACTTTTAATTAGTTGGACAGATGACACCAGGCCATCTTTACAATTTATACTGACAAGGGTGTTTCCGCCAGCCTGAGGTATTGCTTTTAATGCTTTGTTAGCTGGATCTGCAGTCCATCTGCCCTTGATCAGCAGCTTTACTACCGAAGGCTTTGAGGGTGATCTGTACCAGCTGCGCGAATAAATACTTACTTCTTCTCTTTTGCCGGATGGACTAATCGGACTATCATCTGGCCCTTCATAAAAAGCAAGGTCAGGATCGGTGACCGACAAAGACAAACTACTGCCCTCCTTATGGTACATGAGCAGACAGGGCCTGTTGTTGCCGATCAGCAGGGAATCATTCAACTGTTTGTTGCTGTTAAAAACAGCCATTGCGGTAAGTTGTTCCGGCGCATACCATACGGTATGGGCAATACTGTCTTTCCGCAGCACTTTATACAAAGGTTGTTTGCTTTGCATCAACGAGACCATTTTTTCCATTTCCTGCTTATCTGTTTTAACCAGCATGGCGTATTCGTAGCCTGCATTTACAGGTGCATTTCCATGTTCAAGTATTAATTTAGCAAAATTACCAGTAGTTTCACGTGTATCTTTCTGGTCTCTCGACAATTGTTTTGCTTTTGTAAGTAAAACCGTTGTAGCATCTGGAAGATAATAACCAATACCCCGGTTATCTATCACACTTAAGGCTTTCCCTTTTTGTCCTTCTTCTTTATAGGGAAATGCAGTTACTACCCGCTCATTAACCACGACCGTATCACTGTTTTTTTTCAAATAGTTTTGAAAAAGGGTAGTTTGTGTAGGATAATCAGGGATAGTATTGCGAATATCCGAGCCCAGGCATACCACCAGGCTATCAAACATAAACCAGGATTTTGTAGCCCTGAAACTTCCCATATCATATTTATCATGTCCATGCAGTTTCATGGCAAACATACCTTGTTTTTTAAATGTGGTTCCTCCGGCAAAGCGCTCATCAGTGATCAGCATTTCTTCAATGCCACTAAAATCATCCGCATTGATGATGTTTGCCCTCAGCTTTGCGATGGGCACATGCAGGGTAGTAGTACCGGGGATGTTGTTCCAGTCCCAGCCTTCATCCCGAAAATTGCTGCCATCATCCGTTTTGGTTTCCGGAAAGAGCACCTCCAGCTGTCCATAGGCTACATACCTTCCAAATACATTTGCCCCAGGGTAGGATTCATTGCTGATCAGATAGCGGTTATGCCCCCTGATGGTCAGCAACCAGTCCTTCCTCCTGTGAATGTCGAAAAGGCCATAATTCAGGTTCCAGTGCCCGCTGCTGTAGCCAGCCGGTTTAATCTTAGCTGCTTTAAAAGCAGCAATCCACCTGTTTTTTTTGCCTTCATTCAGCTTTAAATAAATTGCCGCCATCAGGCTATCGGTTTTGTTTTTTCCGTCGGGTGTACCTGCCATGGCCATATAGGCATAAGGCAGATCGGCAATGCGCCAGCTGCCCGTAGGATGCCGCCCTGCCACACTAACCGGCCATTTAAATGGATGGGTATAATAATGCATCATCAGCAAACTATTCCTTAAACTTTCATGGGCCTCTTGGTCCATCCGGAAGCTTGTACCGCTTAGTGCAAAAACGACTGGCGAAATGCCTGTATAACCACCAATTCCGTAGGCTGGGTACAGGTTTCCATGATGAAACACAGCCCCATCAGGTTTAAAGGCCCCTTCTATGGTATGATCTGGCTTAACATTTTCCGACAACCAATTGGAAAAACTATGCAGATAACGCAGTTTTTCGGGCGAGTTGTCCATAATTAAAATGCTGGAAAGCATACTGCCCAGCAGTGTATTAAATACATCTATATTGGACGATGGCAATGGCCGTTGTAAAGTACGGCCCAAACCACTAAACCAACTCATGCTCTGAAAAGTACGTTCCAGTTTACCTTGTCTTTTAATTACGTCTTTCATTAGCAAACACGACGGATAATAGCCTTCCAGATTGTAACCATGGTGATGTAAAGCCCCCATCCCACTGCCATAGGCCCATCCCTGATCTTCAAGATGGTCCAGCATATCCATAAAAATATTTTCCAGCCGCAGCTTTTCTTTCGCATCAGTACCGGCATGAAAAGCCTGTGCTACCTGCAACATCAATTGTGTATACCGCTTGATGCCAGATAAGCGGTTGGCTTCCTTTACATTTTCTGCAGGTGATAAAGATACCAGTTCCGTATCGTTCATGGAATAGACCGGCCTGCCACTTATTCTGCTGCCTTCGCGGCGAATGTTCCAGTAGGCAAAACCTTTTTCTATCTCTTCAAGCATGTTTTTTACCAAAGTACCTTTTACAGGCATGATCATGTCTATGTACCGACTGCTGATCAGCTCCAGGTCGAGCAGTTCCTGCCTGGTTACTCCTTCTGCAAGTGTTAAATAATGAGGACTATGGCTAAAATTATACAGTGCGTTCCAATGCGCATTGGCCGCTTTATCGGCATCGGGATTAATAAACGGCAATTGTTCATCACGCATGGGGGAGCGGGGGTTGATGGTTACATCATACATCAGCTGATCTAAAAAAACGGTCCCGTTTTTTACGGAAGCAGGCGCTATGACCTGCATGGCATTCATTCCTTCAACAGGCTTACCCTGCATATCCCTGTGATACATTACCCATGCCGTACGCCAACCTTTAAAGTTCAGCTTAAATTCAAAACCAGAGGCGGTTTTAACTCCATTGCCAAACTGAAACAACAACTTGTCATTTATTGGTGTTTCATTGTATATCCAAACTACAAAAGTACTTCTCGGGTTGCCGGCAACCGCTTCAAAAGCTTTATCACTAATGTGCAACCGGCTTTTTTGTCCTGCTGTCCAGGACCATTTTACAGCTTGTTTGCCCAGCTTAAAATGCTGGTCGCTAAGCGATAATTTCCCATTCACAACCTGCCAGTTTTTGGGCAGTATATTTTCGCAAATATCGGTCTGCATTTGCGCATAACCATTTACAGTGATGCTGCAAATCAATAAAAAAACAAACAACAGGCGGTTCATATCTGGTCTTTCTCTGAAAATTGTGTTCATACAAGATCCAAATATTGAATTAATCTGCTTGGGCGGCGGGCGACAGATCGGTTCAAAAGGGGGTACTAATCTGTTTTTCCGTGATAATCTGAAGGAGCAACGCCAAATTGCTTGCGGAATTCTTTACTAAAATACTTTCTATCGTTAAATCCTACAGAATAGGCCACTTCAGCAATGTTCAGCTGATGGTCTGACAGTAACTGAGCTGCCCTTTTTAAACGCTGTGATTTGATAAAATCAGTAATGGACAAACCGGTAAGCGCTTTGATCTTTTTATACAGCACGGTCTGGCTCATTCCAATATCTTCAACCAGACTACCTACGTTAAAATCCGGATCTTCCATCTTATCCTCCACCAGTTGCATGAGTTTATTCAAAAACTTCTCATCCGGAGATTCAATTTCCAGCTTTCTGGGGCTCAGCATGATCTGCTTCATGTATTTTTGTTTCAGCCCTTCCCTACCCTGCAACAGATTCCTGATGCTCAGTTCCAGCACCTGTATGCTGAAAGGCTTGGTAATGTATACATCTGCTCCTGCCTCCAGCCCATCTACCTGGTGCAGATGTGAGGCCATGGCCGTCAGCATGATCACCGGAATGTGATTGGTCTTTTCTTCCTGTTTTAATTTTAAACAAAGTTCCAGTCCGTTTAATTCAGGCATGGTCACATCGCTTACGATAATATCAGGTACATTTTCAATTGCAGTTTCCCAACCTTGTAAGCCATTGATACTTTCCAGTATATGATAAGTATTTTGAAGCGACTGTACAATAAAACCCCTGAGTTCGTCATTATCTTCTACCACCTGGACGGTATATTTTTTCTCCGCAAGTACCTCCAGCCCGCCTTCTTCCATCGGTACCGGACCTTCTGTTACAGGAACATCTGTTACAGTTTTTATCAGCAGGGGTGTATCAGTCAGCTCTTCAGCCTTAAAATGAGCCTTTCCTAAAGACAATGTTACGGTTAAACTGGTTTTTCCTGGTTTACCTTCTGCTGCAGGTTCACTGAAAACAGTAAGCTCTCCTTTATGCAGGTCCACTATGTTTTTTACCAGGGCCAGGCCTATACCCCAGCCTTCAGCAGCAGTAGTACCCGATTTTACCTGATAAAAGTTAGTAAATATCTTTGCCTGTGCATCCACAGGGATGCCGATGCCCGTATCAGTAATCTCCACTTTTACCCGGTCATTTTCTTTTGTTAGGTTAAAGCTGATCTTTCCGCCATCGGGTGTATATTTAAAAGCATTCGACAGGATGTTAAAAAAGACCTTCTCCAGCTGACTGATATCATAATATGCCGGGATCCGCTCTTCGGGACTATAAAAACTATAAGTGATATTTTTAACCTCTGCGAGACTCTGATAGGCATTATAAATGTTACGGCAAAAAGCCACCAGATCATTTTCTGAGACCTGCATACTGGCATTGCCACTTTCTATCTTTCTAAAGTCGAGCAGCTCACTGATCAGCCGTAACAACCGGTCAGTATTTCTTTTAATACCCAATAACTGCTGATTAACGGTATCGTTTTCTTTAGTCAGCTGAATCAGTTTCTCCAATGGTGCAAAAATGAGTGTCAGTGGTGTTCGGATCTCATGCGAGATCCTGGTAAAGAAATCAAGCTTCATCTGGTAAAGCTCCTGCTGCCGTTCGTTGTTCAGGTGCTCATAATACAATTCCGATTCCAGCTTTTGCTGCCGCCGGGTAAAACGCAGTACAAAGTACAGCAAGGCACTGCCCACAATAAAGTAAAGCAAATAGGCCCACCAGGTTTGCCACAGGGGTGGCAGAATACGGATTTCCATAGCGGTTGGCGTATTGTTCCATAAACCATCGTTATTGCTCCCTTTTACCAGCAGTTTATACTTTCCTGAAGGCAGGTTGGTATAGGTTGCAGACGGAATGTTGACGTAGTTCCAGTCTTTTTCAAAACCTTCCAGTTTATAGGCATACTTATTACGCTGTGGCTGGATATAATTAAGTGCCAGAAAATCGATGGTAAAAATGTTTTGATCGGCAGAAAATGTAATCTGTTTAGTAAAACTGATATCTTCTTTCAAAAGTTTATCCGGTCCGTTAATGGCTACTGGCTTGTTAAACAGCCGCAGACCTGAGAATACGGTTTTAGGCAAAGCTGTATTTTCTTTGATGTCACGTGGTGTAAAAGTCACCAGTCCGTTATAACTACCAAAATATAACTTGCCTGACTTATCCTTATAGGCCGAATTGATATTAAATTCATTAGTAGGTAAGCCATCCCCCGTATTGTAGTTCTTAAAAGTTTTTCTGCGCACATCAAACTTGGTCAGCCCCCTGTCTGTACTGATCCAGAGGTTACGCTCATTGTCTTCCAAAATGTCAATAATGTTATCGCTCGCCATACCATTCGCCCTGGAATAGGTAGTAAAAGAACGGCTTTCAGGATGGTATAAACTTAGGCCGCCACGTAACGAACCAATCCAGATATTCCCCCGGTGATCTTCCCTGATACAACTGATCTGATTAGACTTCAGGCTATCCGTATGACTACCCCTGAAAAAAACCTTGAACTGAGCAGCTCCGGGTGTTAAAAGATTCAGTCCTCTTGGTGTACCTACCCATACATTCTTTTTACTATCCTGATAAGCAAATCTGATATAACTGCTGCTGAGTTTTAATCCTTTGGTTGGTAAATCGCTGAGCAGGCTAAGTACTCCCTGCTCAGGATCAAAAATATTCAGGCCTTTTGAAGAAGTGCCCACCAGCAAACGGCCATGTTCATCTTCAGCAATGCTGCTCACGTAACCAAAACTCAGAGAGTTGGCATAGCGCGGATCATGCGGATAGTGTTTAAACTTACCGCTTGCCGGCATAAAAAGTTCCAGTCCACCCTGATATAGTCCGATCCATACCCTGCCTTTGCTATCCTTAAAAATAGCCTTAATCGTATTGTTACTTAAGCTACCAGGATCTCCGGGGTCATTTATATATTTTTTAAACAGCCCTGTTTTAAGGTCTAGATAATTCAGTCCCTGCCCTTCGGTACCAATCCAAAGGTTTCCCTGTGCATCCGCTTCAATCACACTGATGATGTCGCTGCTGATACTGTTCCGGTACTTGTTATATTTGTATACCGTAAAAGGAATGGTATTGTGATGGGTAACATTAACCCCTCCAAACATGGTACCTACCCATACCGAGCCCTGTTCATCTTCATAGATCTCTTTGATGGAATTGTCACTCAGGCTTTTCCGGCTATCGGAATCATGCTTATATGCCGTAAAACGGAATGTTTGCGGATCTAATATATTCAGACCATTCATTGTGGCTACCCATAGACTGCCATTTTTGGCCACCATAATTTTGCGGATGATGTTGTTACTTAAACCATCAGCAATAAGAGGGTTATATTTAAAATGGACAAAGGAACCCGATACCGGCACATAAAGGTTGAGCCCCTCGGTTTCCGATCCTATCCAGATTCTGCCCTGTTTATCTTCTGCAATGGCTTTTACTGAACTGCCACTAATGCTGTTCGGATCTGCGGGGTCATGACGAAAGGAAGTAAATGTATAACGCCCGTTTTTTAGTGTCATCATCGTCAGCCCTTCCGTAGTGCCTACCCATATATTTCTTTTACTGTCCTCAAATACAGTATATACCGAATTTCCCGCTATGCCATCCTTCTGATGAAACTTTTTAAATTTTCTTGAGGCCGGATTCTCCAGCATACTTAACCCGTTATTGGTCCCAAACCATACCTGTCCTCTGCTATCTGCCAGTATAGAAAGAACAATTTTATCACTGATGCTGTTTGGGTTTTTAGGTTCGTATGCAATCCTTTCAAAAGCATCCTTTTCGGGGATATAACGGTTAAGCCCATTCTGGGTACCAATCCATAGGTTTTTTTGCCGGTCTTCCAGCAGCGCATAAATATAATCTTCCGCACTTATGGTGGACGGATCATCAGGATCTGTTCTGTAGATCTTCACACCTTTACCATCATACCTGTTCAGGCAATCGCGTGTTCCAAACCACATATAGCCCCTGCTGTCTTTGCAAATAGACAAAACCGTACTTTGGGACAAGCCATTGCCAACAGATAAATGGTCAAATGAGAGCTGGGCAAATGCGGTATTGCCAAGCAACAGGAATAGCATAAATACCATCCATTTGGTTAATAGCTCTCTGGTTAAGTACCTTCTCATTGCGGGTTATAAAGATAAAGCAAAAAAAACATATCCAGGTACAACCTGTCACCTGCATGAAGAGTAAAAAAGCGACATAAAAAAAGTGTCCTCGGCCTAAGCCTCAGACACCCTATATTATTTTGTTTGGTTTGTTGCTGAAATTAATTAATTGAGACCAAATAGTTTTTGCTGAGGTCGGCAGCCGGTTTCACTTGATTCATTACCGTTTTAGTATAGTTTTTAGCAGCAGCAGGGTTAATATTTCCCACAATGGTCAGAAAAGTCAGGGCCGGTTTATTGATCTCATTGTAATAAGCATTTACATCGGCAAGGCTCAGTTTGTTCAGACTCGCTGCATTTACCGTTTCAGGAAAATACCTGTCCTGTGCAGTAAGGTGGGCAAGTAACTCAGCTTTTGCTTTGGCTAAAGCTGCTTCTGTAAACCCAGGTGCGTTGATATAAGCATACATTGTTTGCAGTGCAGCTTCAAGGCCGGCACTTGTTGTAGCCAGGTTAAGGCCCTTATCGCTGTAGCTTAAACCTGCATCTAATGCAGTCAGTTGCTGGTTTAATAAAGTGGTAGTCACTTCCTGTACTGCAGCCTTTTCAGCTACATATACTTTTGCAGCTTCAAAGCTCAGATTGGCATATACTTTAGGTGTGGCCTGGTTTTCAGCAACAATAATGGTCATTCCATTTTTTAAAGTATAGCTTACCGGATCTTTCATCACGTCCGACTGGGCGAAGCCAGATGAGATACCGATTAACAGTGCAATTGCAGTTGTAGTTGTTTTTAAAATTTTCATGATAGGGATATTTAGTTTTATATTTTAATTAATTGATGGGTCAAAAATAGACCGGCCCAATAAGCCCTGAAATGATGAATAGGCAGAAAGGCAATTTCACCCGACGAAATGGTAAATCAGCAAGACGGGTTTTACCGGCTGTTTTATGAATTATACTTATCTTTATGAAAGAAAAGAAGCCCATGAAATATTACCATAAAATCATAAAGTCACCTGTAGGAGAATTAAAACTGGTTGCAAGTGACCAAGGCCTTGCAGCAGTACTTTGGGAAAACGATGATCCTAAAAGGGTGCCAATTGGCGACAGTACAGCAAGCAGCAACAACCTGATATTACAGGAAGCAGAAAAACAACTGAACGAATATTTTGAAAAAAAGAGAACCGTATTTACAGTTAAGCTGGATTTTTCAGGCACGCCATTCCAAAAGAAAGTATGGGAAGCCTTATTGAACATCCCTTTCGGGGAAACCCGTACTTATGGTGAAATCGCCAGGGAGCTGGGTGACATAAAAGCAGTGCGCGCCGTAGGTGCTGCCAATGGTAAAAACCCGATTTCCATTATTGCACCCTGCCACCGTGTAATAGGTGCATCGGGTAAGTTAACCGGCTTTGCTGGCGGACTTGATAACAAAGCCCGTTTACTTCAGATGGAAGATTCAAGAAAAAACCCAACACTCTGGTAATTAAACACTACCTTGTGCCTTATTCACAACATGAGCGAAAATACACCTACAACGCAAATCGGAAATACCGATAAAAAGAAACTGGCTTTTGAAGAAAAGATGCAGGAAATCGACAGCAAATATTCGAGATGGTTCAATAGCCGGATAAGTGCATTTTCGGACGGGCCTGATAAACTCAATAATTATTACCGTTATTTTTATAATTCTGAAGGAGAAATTCAACTCTACCTGAAAGAGGGTCTGCCCCTTGAAATTGGCAAAGATTGCAGAAACGCTTTCAAAGCCGTATTTTACAATTAGTATTTTATTCTAATTCTATATCCATACCATCACTAGGATTTGATTGGTTATCCACTCAATGTTGAGTATGCCTTGAATAACCATTGAGCAAGGGTTGGTTAACCCTTGCTATACCCCCAGGCTTAAGAAAGGCTTAGCCAATACCTGCTCATCATATAGTCAGCCCCTAACAATTACTTAACGCTTTTCCTTTTTTTTATTAACTTCGGGTATAAACAACTGTAACCAAACCTTAATTCCCGTATCATCAGTATGGCCCGTCATTATGTAACAATAAAGGATATTGCAAAAATTTTAAACATCTCTGTTTCTACAGTGTCCAGGGCCTTAAGAGATACTTATGATGTAAACCAGGAGACCAAGGAAAAAGTACTGGCACTGGCTGCAGAGTTGAACTACAAACCCAATTTTAATGCAACCGGGCTGGCCAAAGGCAGCACGCACAACCTAGGCGTAATTTTACCTTTTATTACCAATTATTATTTTTCTACCGTTATCACCGGCATCCAGGAGGTGGCTTATAACAATGGATATAACATCACGCTGTTCGTAACCAATGATTCACCGGAGCGGGAACTGGCTATTATGGAAAATCTTTCTGTTTCCAGTCTGGATGGCTTGCTGGTTTCTATTTCTTCCGATTCCGACTCCTGTAACCATTTTCAGGAAATCATAGATGAAGGAGTACCAGTCGTGTTTTTTGACAGGGTAGCCAACGAAATTGACACCTCAAAAGTAATGCAGGACGATTACAATGGTGCTTTTGAGGCAGTAGAACACCTGATCCTGAACGGATATACAAAAATAGCGCATATTGCCGGCCCAAAAGGCATGAGTTTTACAGAAGCACGGCTAAAAGGATATATAGATGCATTGACCAAGCACCATTTAAGGATAAATGAAGATTGGATTGTCTACTCCGGCTTTTCACAGGAATATGGTGAACAGGATACCTATCAATTGCTGCAGCTGAAACAACAGCCCGATGCCCTTTTCGCGGTAAATGATAGAAAAGCGATTGGTGCCATGATTGCACTTAAAAACAAAGGCATAAAAGTTGGAGAAGAGTTTGGGGTAATTGGTTTTACCAATGACCCCATGTCTACCATCATTTCTCCTGCGCTGTCAACCATTGCAGAGCCAGCTTTCGAAATTGGCAAATTAAGCTGCGAGCTGCTGATCAAACACATCACCAAACCCAAATACTTTCATGGCGAAGAAATTGTTTTGCCAGGCAAGCTGATTGTGAGGGAATCCAGTATGAGAAAAGCTAAACATTAACGGCTGTAAATCACCCGCCCGCCTACAATGGTATACTGAATATTGATTTGCTGATCAAATATCACCACATCCGCATCTTTCCCAGGAGTAAGTGAGCCTTTTATATCTTCAATCCCCATAATCCTGGCCGGGGTTTTAGTGATCATCCTCACCGCCTCTTCTATAGAAACGTTTGCCATATTGATCATATTCCTGACCAGCCTGTCGGCAGTAGCTACACTACCGGCAAAAGAGCTTCTGTCGGGCAGCTTGGCTACCCCATCCTCTATAATCACCGGCAATCCGTTTTTTAAACTGCCCAGGGTACTTTCGCCTGCCGGCATTCCAGCTCCACGCATTGCATCTGTAATCAGTGCCGTACGGGATGCTCCCTTTATTTTATAGATCAGCTTTAGCAAGGGTGCAGGCAAATGAATGCCGTCAGCAATGATCTCTACATCCATTTCATCAATCAGGTAACCACTTTCAATTACCCCTGCATAACGGAAACATTCCCGTCGGGTAACGCCAGACATACCGGAATAGAAATGCGTAGCCAGCGTATAGCCATTTTCAAAAGCTTCCAGCACCTCTTCATAAATGGCATCCGTATGAGCAACCGCAGCAAGTACTCCCTTAGTCTTTAAATACTTGCCAAATTCAATAGCCCCTTTTAATTCAGGTGCAGCGCTCCACCTTTTAATCACCCGGGTAGCGGCCAGTATTTCCTTATACTCGGCCGGATCTGGATCACGTATATAACGTGGATCCTGTGCCCCTCGCTGGCTCAGCGCAAAATAAGGGCCTTCCAGGTGCATCCCTATAAATTGTGCCCCTTTATCATTTAATTGAGCAGCCTCTTCATATATCCTTAAGGTTTCCAGCAGATCTTGCTTTTCGCTGGTCAGTGTTGTAGGGCACATTGCCGTAGTTCCATAGCGGGCATGTGTTTCAGCAATGCCTAAAAAAGCTTCCACTGTATTGTCCATAAAATCATGCCCGCCACCACCATGGATGTGCAGGTCTATAAAACCAGGTGCAATATAATTTCCCCTGGCATTAATTTCATGGGCGTCGGGAAAATCTGCATTGCCTTCCTGCAGCCCCACAATCTTTCCATCTTCAATCAGCAGGACTCCCTGCTGAATTGTTTTATAGGGTGTGATCAGTTTTCCGTTATATATTTTTAACCTTTTATGGTCCATAAATTAACTAGCTAGAATATTCAGGTTTCCAAATTTGCATCGTTTCCGTTTCGGCCGCTGTATTGCCCATGTGAATCGCTATGGACGAATCCTTCGCTGTAGTCGCATTGGATGCAGGTTTGCTTTTTGTTAAAATACAATTTACGAAATCTTTCAATGCATACACCGTTGGCTCTAAGGATTTTTCTCCTGGTTTTTCAAAAACCAGTTCATTGCCCTTGCCCTGCGTAGTTACAGCAATAGTTGCCCCGGTTACTCCATCAACCGTGCCCCGTTTATTGCTCAGCACCTCCGGATAAATAAAAGCCTTATCGCGTTGTATTTCCAATGTGGCCTTGTCACCTAAAATGCGGATGCCGTAGCCATTATAGGCATTGGAAAGTACAGAAGTAACACTCACTTTAATGTCTTTAGGGTATTGATAAATGGCCCTGATGTTGTCGTAGGTATCCCTGCCATCCTTCCAGTAGTTCACACTGCCCATGGCCGTCACCTTTAAAGGATGGCTGTCTGTAAGGTAATGTACTGCATCTATGGCATGGGCGCAGAGTTCTGATAATGGTCCCCCGCAATATGCTTTATACATTCGCCAGTTGATGGCCCGTTCCATTTTAGGGTCGCTCACCGGAAATCTCCAGTTGGAATTCCTGTTGTACTGACATTCAAAATGTGTGATGTTACCCAGCCAGTTCTGGGTCATAACTTCTTTTACTTTATGGTACAGGCCATAGTAACGGTACTGATAACCTACCTGGAATACAAGTTTAGATTGGTTCACTTTTTTTTCCAGCTCTATGGCCTGGCTTATGTCATAAGTCATGGATTTCTCCAGGTAGATGTGTTTTCCTGCAGACAAAGCAGCTACAGCCATCGGATAGTGCAAATAAAGTGGTGTTGCGATAATTACGGCGTCAATATTTTTATCTTCCAGTAACGTACGGTAGTCGGTATAAGCTTTGGCCCCTCTTGCAGCCTGTTTGATACCATTTGCAAGATGTTCGGCAATGGGGTCACAGCAGGCAACAACCTGCATCTCGGGAATACCTTGTATCAGCTTTATTAAACCTGTGCCCCTTGACCCCGTGCCGATCAGTCCAACCCTGATCACTTCATTTTTAGCCTTTGCCTGTGCCCATAAAGGCAAACCAGCATAACTTAAGGCGATCCCTGATAGCGCAATCGCATTTTTGCTTAAAAACTGTCTTCTCGAAAGTTCTTCCTTTTTCATATCCTGCTCTTTTTTACTTCAACCCCCAGCTGCGGAGCTGGTGTCCCTTAAACGCATAAAACATTAAATATAGATAACATGGGAACAATACCCAATAGGCCGTCCTAAGATCATAAAGATCAGCAAAGTAACCATAAAAAAGTGGCATAATTGCATTGCCGCAAAGTCCCATGATCATAATAGAGGCCCCAAGTTTCGTATACCGGCCCAGCCCATCAAGGGCCAGAGGCCAGATACCTGCCCATACCAGCGAATTGGCAAGTCCCAGCAACACTACAAACCAAATAGATATATCGGCCGTATGCCCAAGAATGCGTACCGGTCCATGCCCGAAAATGATCAGTAAGGTAAATAGCCCCCCCAGTATGGTGCAGATGCGCAGTACGTTTACCTGACTGATCAGTTTTGGGATAATAAGAATACCTATGGTATATCCACATATGGTTGCAAATAATGTATAAGAAGGAAATACCTTTGCTTCGAGCAACTGGATGTTCATAGAACCGGCATACCCGATGATGGTGTCAATGGCAATTACCTGCGTACCCACATGCAGGAAAATGGCAATAGCACCGAGTATCAGGTGCGGGAACTGAAAGATGCTGGTCTTTCCTGAATTTGCCGCCGCCACCGCCTCACTCTCCTGTTCGGTATCAATTTCCGGCAATGGCGAATACCGCACCATCAGCCCCAGGCCAACCAATACAATACCTACACAGGTGTAAGGAACAATTACCCTCCTGATCAGCTCATCCAGTGCCACACTTTTCTCTGCTGCATTCATCAGCGGCAATTGTTTAAACAGTGTTCCGTCTGTAGCTTTTAAAATTACTGCTGCAAATAATAGGGGTGCCAGTATACCAGCCCCTTTGTTACAGATCCCCATAATACTGATGCGCTGGGCAGCCCTTTCCTTTGGTCCTAAAACTGTAATGTAAGGATTGGCCGCAGTCTGAAGGATGGCCAGACCCGCCCCCAGAGAAAAAAGGCCCAGTAAAAAAACCTCATAAGTACGGCCAAGTGCAGCCGGAACAAATATGAAAGCGCCCAGGGCCATTGTCCAGAAACCGATCATCATCCCCTTTTTAAAACCTACAGATTTTAGCAAAAAGGAAGAGGGTACCGACATTACGAAATAAGAAATGTAAAAGGCAAAAGCAACCAGATAAGACTCGAAGTTACTTAGCTCACAGGCTATTTTAAAATAAGGGATCAGAATGGCATTTACCCATGAAACAAAACCGAATATAAAAAACAGCAATCCTATAATCAGGATCGAGATCAGGGTATCACGCTTACTTAGCGAACTTACAGCTACAGAACTGACTTGTTGGTTCATCTTGGAATAGGTTATTTATAATTTTTTTGAAAAACGAAACTAATGATATCAATACACAATAAAAGGCTATAGTACAGATAAATGAATGGCAACGTTACCGATAACGTTCTCGCTGTTTTATTCCCTGATATGGTCAGATTCTTAAAAGTCATTTAATAGCTTTGAATCAAAACTCAACCATCATTTTAATCATACAGTTAATGAAGAACAACAGAAGAGATTTTTTAAAGCTCGGTGGTATGGCAGGTCTGGGACTGGCAGGTTCGGGTATTTTATCTGCATATACCGGCCGGGAACTGCCAACTTCAGACCAGACCCTAAAACTGGCCACAAAGCTGCACAAACAGGAATTTAACATGAGTGGCTACGCGGCCCCAAAACTGGATACGGTGCGCATTGGTTTTATAGGCCTGGGCAACAGGGGTACCGCAGCTGTAAAACGAATGGCAAGGATTGCCGGCACAAGCATCAATGCCCTATGTGATATCCGCCCGGAAAGAACGGATACCTCTTTTCAGAACTTAAAAAACACCATACATAAGCCTGTAGTTTATACCAAAAAGGAAGAAGACTGGAAAAAACTGTGCGAACGTGATGACATTGACCTGGTTTATATTGCCACACCCTGGGATTTACATACCCCGATAGCTGTATATGCCATGAACCATGGTAAACACGTATGTACTGAAGTGCCTGCAGCTACTTCACTTGAAGAATGCTGGCAACTGGTACACACCTCAGAACGTACAAAGAAACATTGTATGATGCTGGAAAACTGCTGCTACGATTTTTTTGAAATGCTGACCTTAAACATGGCAAGACAAGGTTATTTTGGCGATATCATCCATGGTGAAGGTGCTTACATCCACGACCTGCTGGAAGGGAACTTTTCGAAGTCCAAATACTACGAGATGTGGAGGTTGAAAGAAAACATTAAACACAAGGGAAATCTTTATCCTACCCATGGTCTGGGTCCAATCTGTCAGGTCATGAACATTAATCGTGGCGACCAGATGAAGTTTCTGGTATCTGTTTCGAGCAATGACTTTATGATGAACGAAATGGCTACAGAACTGGCGGCTAAGGATCCTTTTTACAAACCTTATGTAGGTAAAGCCTATAGGGGAAACATGAGTACCACCACAATTAAAACACATCTTGGGCGTACCATTATGGTGCAGCACGATGTGACTTCGCCAAGGCCATACTCCCGCCTGCACCTGATAAGCGGAACAAAAGGTACGGCACAAAAATACCCCCTGCCGGGCCGGATTTCTAACAGTCATGAAGGCTGGCTTACAGATGCTGAAATGAAAGCACTGGAAGAAAAGTATACGCCAAACCTGGTTCGGAAGATCGGTGAAATGGCCAAAGCGGTTGGTGGACATGGGGGAATGGACTTTTTAATGGATTGGCGGACGATAGATTGCCTGCGCAACGGCCTGCCGCTTGATCAGGATGTTTACGATGCAGCCTTATGGAGTTCTATTCTTCCACTTAGTGAATGGTCTGTAAACAACCGTTCCAATTCTATCGATGTGCCTGATTTTACCGGCGGGTCCTGGAAGAAAAATTTGCCGGTAGACATTTCCCTTTCTAAAGGAGGAACAACAGGTGTAATTTAAAAAAGCATACAACCACTGAAAAAATACGGATGACAATAAAAATGGAAACAAGTGTAACAAACAACCCTGTTGAGCTGGGAAAAGCTGCAGGAAAAGCTGCCGCAGCGCTGATCAGGGAAACCATTGCAAAAAATGGTAAAGCAAACATCATTCTTGCCACAGGGGCAAGCCAGTTTGAAACTTTAAATCAACTGATCAGCGAAGAGATCGACTGGAGCAAAGTGACTATGTTTCACCTGGATGAATACATAGGATTATCAGAATCGGCACCAGCCAGCTTCAGAAAATACCTGAAAGAACGTTTTCTCGAAAAAGTATCCCCTTTAAAAGCAGCATACCTGGTTAACGGAGAAACCGATCCGGAAGCAGAATGCCAGCGACTGGGTGAGATCATTACCCAAAACCCAATAGACGTTGCCCTGGTAGGTATCGGCGAAAACGGCCACCTGGCCTTTAATGATCCACCGGCCGATTTTGAGACCAAAAGACCTTACCTGGTCGTTAATTTAGATGAGCAGTGCCGCAGACAACAGTTTGGTGAAGGCTGGTTTAAAACCATTGAGGAAGTACCTACACAGGCCATTAGCATGTCTGTCCAACAGATCTTAAAATCAAAACACATTATATGCTCTGTACCCGACAGCAGAAAAGCACAGGCGGTAAAAGATAGCCTGGAACAGCCTGTCAGCAATCAATACCCTTCAAGCATCTTACAGCTGCACCCTGATTGCAGATTTTTCTTCGACAAGGCATCTGCCGAACTGTTAAGTGAAGCTTAAATAAAAAAGGCGCTTTTATTAAGCGCCTTTATCATTCTTTATTATAGCTTATCTCCTTTGAAATTCCGGAGAACCAATGATAATACCCACCACCTGGGCCAACATGTTGTTATTCACTACCGGAACAACTTCTTTCTTCTTCTCATTTAGCTCTTCTGCTCCTGATACGGCATCCATGCCGGAAAACTTATTAGACACAGGCTGGGAGACAGCGGTTGTTTTACCAGCTTCATTATTCATCTTAGCCGCTGGCACGGGCACCTGCAACAAGGGGATCAGCTGTTGATAAGCCATATCCAGGTTTCGCTCAGGTATCATTACTTTACTATAACTGACCAATGCCTTTCCTGCAGTTTCAGTACCCTTTTGCGGGTTCAGCGCAGCAAGGTTTACCACCACCCCCGGAATGCGTCCTGAGCTGAGTGCCAGGCCAAAGTTCATCCGGCTCAGTAAGGAACCCGTATTGATCCAGTATTGCCCCTTGTCGGGGAAACCGGTAGGGGCCTGATAATAATAAATCCGCTGCCCCATTCTTGAAATCCAGGTAAACAACTGATAAGGCTGCTGAATGTCGGCATTTACGGCCCGTACACTACTTATAGCTAGTTCAAAAGGCGATTTGGTTTTCTGCCTCAATGCTTTGGCATCCCAGAATTCAGGCGAATTTACCATGGTACGCAACACCTGCCTGATGTCCCCATCTGCCGAGGTAAATGTCTTGGCCATTTTCCTGATCATGCTGGCCGGAGGATTGTCACTTACAAAACGTACAGCCAGTTTCCTGGAAATAAAATTAGCAGCGGCCGGATGATGGGCCAGCATCTCTAAAAGTGCTACCCCCTCTTCATAGCCACCATTTGCCTCAAAACGTTTTCCCAATACCACCTTCTCTCCCTTATCATGCCGGTTAGGTGTAAACAAAAAGTCACCCTCATGTACAAAGCCTTCCGCAGCCAGGTTATTTTCCCCGATTTTAGCGACCAGGCCTTTCATCGCACTGCCATAACCTGAACTGCTGATCGGATAAATGGTCCAGCCTGTCAGAACGCGGGCGGCCTGTGTAACATCCGACTGGGTATAACCTCCATCAACACCAAGAGTATGCAGTTCCATTACTTCCCGGGCATAGTTTTCATTCAGCCCAGGCACGTTTTTAGGCGGCACAGCTGCCATATTTACCGGTTTTGTCTTTTGCGGGCTTTCGGATGCCATCATCATACCCATAGCAGGCTGACTGGCAGGAACTGCTGCACCCTGACTGGTAAAATTGTCGAGAAAATACAGCATAGCCGGAGATTTGGCAGAAGCGATCAGCAACTGATCAAATTTTCCCAGCGCATTTGGTCTGATGACGTCCCTTTCATAAGCAGGTATAAACTGCGCACACTCCCCTTTGGTAAATGAGACATTAAAATGGTTAAACCAAAAATCCGACATCACTTCCTGCAACTGGTTATTGGTATAGGCAGCCCTTAATATGTGCTGTGATATAAACTGCTTATACAGCTCCTGATCGGACTTAAGCCCTTTACTGGCCATATAAGCCTGTATCTGCTCGTTGTAAGCTTTTTTGTCTACGGCCTTTCCCACAGAATCTTTACTGATCACACTGTCTTTCAGTGCCATTTGCAATACTACAAAGCCCGGCGGATATTTGCTCAGCACCTCTGTATTGCTAAGTTGAATGGCATCATAACTTCTTAACCTGCCCTGCAGCCCCTCATCCGGCAAATTTCCTTCCAGTTGTTTGTTAAACCAGTTTTCAAGTCCCATGGTTACTACCTCATCAATTTGACCGGGTGTAGCCCCATAGGTAAATCGGCTTAAAAGATGTGCCGCAGCCTGCCGTATGTTTAACCCTGCCTGTTTATAAGGAAAGACAGATTTTGCTGCTGGCCTTCCCTTTTGAAAAGCAGTACAGAATACAGTCGCGATGAACAGGAATACAAACAAACAGACAATTTTGGCAGGCGTTCTCATAACAGTTTATTTTTATATATAACGTTAAGACCCTCAATAAAGTTTAAGGTTATATTTTTATGAAAAGCCCGCTTTGCCTTTCGCTGATATTATTGAACTCGATGATATAAGAGCCCTGCGGCAAATCAGTAGCGTCTATTTCAGTTTGCATTATGCCATTTTGAATGGATTTGACAATTACTTTTCGGCCGGTTATGGTATAAACAGTCATCATTGCCGATGGGTTGGCTTTTGAATGGTTAACCTTTAATATGCCTGTCACCGGATTTGGATACAGCTTTAATTTTTTCAGTTCTTTTACAATACTGGTATCCGGCATTTTAGGCAGTGTTGAACTACGTTTCAGCATTAAAGGGTTATGGTGAATGCTTACCGTATTGCTGTAAACGGTGCTTCCCGTACCATCGATGCGTTTACTCCCAATTTTATAATGAACAGTTTGCCCGGGTGCGGCATTATCTTTCAACAGATAAGCAGTTTGATTTATTGAAGCCGTAATTTCTGTAATTTTTGTAAATGACAGGCTGTCTGTAGACCTGTATAATCCGAGCTTAAACTGGTCCTTTGCCCAGTCAATATTAAAATCGACCTTAACGGTATCCAGTCCGCCTTTTTGGGCATTGATTGCCATAAACGTAACCTGTTGATCGGGTGAGGGTATACCATTAAGGTATTTTTCAAGCAGGGTATAACCATCTGCAGCATAGGTATTCCTATCCAGCCCGGTCGAATCTGTAGCAGAACCCTGTGTCATTTTTTCCCACCAATCCGGCAGGCCGTCATTATCAGTATCTCTAGCATAAGTGGTACTGCTCAGTACAGGCCAGCCTCCAACAGTGTTCTGGCTGTCTATGATACCCGAAGGGTGTCCCATACCTGCAGCCACATAGCTGCTGTCCTCATAGGTTGCGGTGCCCGTTCTGGTTTCTTTAATGATCCGTCTGTCAACCGTATCGCGGCGGGGCAAAATGGCTCCGGCACTGTTCATGACCGCATCAAAAGCTGCTTCAGCGGTTTGCGTTACTACAGGGCTGTAAGGAAAAGCGGTCGATACCTTTCCTGCAGCCTTCATTGCTGCAGCATCATAATAACTATCTAACTGCACACCTTTTGTCCAATTATCAGCTGTAACATCCGGAAAGCCATGTACGTAATTGCCGTCAATATAAAATTTAGCACCAAACACAGTGTCCCCCGCCAGGGTAGTGCTGAAGCTGGGGAATAAAAGGATGCGGTTTTTACGGTTCGTGGCCGAACTGCCAGCCCCACCTGTAGTTGCCGGCCCGGCCTTATGGTAATTGTTCACCATGTTATAATGCCCCCCGGCACCGCCATAAGGCGATCCTACCCAGTTAAAGATCACATTATTTCTAAAATCTGCATATTCAAGTTCCGGCTGTAAACTGGTAGTGCTCCCGGAAAAACGCGGGTTCCTGTTAGAGTTACTTGCCAGTAAATTATGATGGAACGAGGCGTTCTGGCCACCCCATATTCCACCATATCCGTGTGGGGTACCTTTGGTATGGAGCGACTGGTACAGGCTTTCACTCAGCATACTCCATTGCAGGGTAAACTTCGAAACCGCATAAAAAGAGCCTACTTCATCGGTAGACCAGCTCATAGAGCAATGATCAATCATGATGTTGTTGTAAGGCTGACTGATGGGACTGCCAAAATTGTTGTACATCGCATCCACCACTTTAGAAGAATCACCCGGCACTGTGATCACATCTCCCGGACGGGAACGGATATACCTTACGATAACCTGGTTTGCACGTATGCCCAGTCCATAATTCTTCAGGCAAATACCGTCTCCCGGAGCAGTCTGACCAGCAATAGTGATGTTATCTTTAGTAATGGTTATGGCACTTTGCAGATTGATCGTGCCAGATACTTTAAACAGTACCGTACGGTTGGGTTGCGATACCGCATCGCGCAGGCTTCCGGCCAGGTTGTCGTTCAAATTGGTCACATAATAAATATCCCCTCCGCGACCGCCTTTGGTATAACGTCCTCCACCTTCCGCTCCTGGAAAGGCCAGCTGCGGACTAACCTCGCTACTGCCACTGACGACAACATCTTTTGAGACCAGGTATCTGCCATCACTGAATCCGCTGGTTGTCCATGGATATACCCGGAGGTAAAAAGTACGGTTATCTGTAACCGGAATGTTCAGGTTTGCAAAGGTAATTACAGCAGGTACTGAACCAGATGTCAGTGTTACATCGGGGTTTAAATTGGTAAAGGTGGTCCCATCTGTTGACCAGCAGATCCGCGCATGTGCATAAGCAGAGGAATTAAAACTAAGGGGCACCTTAACCTGGCTTACCACAAAATTATAGCCCGCGGCCGGGTTTACAGCATACTGCACATACCTGTTGCTATCTGCACCGGTATTAGCAGGCCAGTTCCCATTCAGCGGTAAAATGCGCTGACCTCCGCTGCCGGAAATGTAATTGTTTACCTTAAGTCCGGAAAGCACCTGTACCGGTGCAGTAACCTGACCGGTAACACTGGCTGTCTGGTTTGCAGTTAAGCTCCAGCTGGCAAATGGGGAAACATTGGTAGTTCCGCTGATGGACACATTCCTGATGAGCAGGTATTTATTATTTATGACACTGGCTGTCCAGGGAGAAATCCTGAAATACAACTTTTTGCCGCTTGGCACAGTAATGTTCAGTCCGCCAAAAGTATAGGATGTAGGTGTTGTACCTGATACCAGTGAAAAGTTTGAGGTCAGGTTTGTAAAATGAACACTATCGGTAGACCAGGCCATGTTTACACGTCCGGCACTGGAACCATAAAAACTGATCATCAAGGCTACCGAACTAACATTTAAATCATTTCCGCTAAGGGGGCTCAATGCAAATTGCATAAACCGTGTAGTATCTGGCACAGTCTGGGCAGGCCAAGTACCCCCAGGAGGCAAAGTCCGCTGTCCCCCGCTGATGTAGTCCTGGATGGTTAAGCCCGCAAGCTGCTGAACAGCTGCTGTAATGTTGCCCGTTACGGATGCACTTTGATTAGCTGTTAAGGCCCAGCTTACCGTAGCCGGACTTTGTGCATGCAAATTACCCAGTGTAAACCAGCAGAGAAAAAAGCACCATACCTTAGTAGCCATAATCCTGCTTTAGCTTTGGATTCGATTCTACCACAGATTGTGGCAAAGGCATCAGTTCGCTGTGATCGGGCTTAAAATACTGGGCAAAATTGGTAATCCAGGTAGTTGTAATGGAACTTACCCAGGCTACCCTGGTATATCCGGTAGGTAAAGTTGCCGGAGTTGGAGCATACAATGAATTGCTGAAAATCACATCCGGAGAGGCTGTTTTATAATACATATTCTGTGGCAGATTATTGTAAGGGGCCTGTTTGTTCAGCATTTTGGTATAATTTGCCCTTGTCTCACTGATCCTGGCAGCCAGGAGGTTCCAGCGGATCAGGTCATATTTCCTAACTCCTTCTCCGCCGAACTCAAAATACCGTTCGTTTACAATGGCATTAAAAAAATCGGCTTTACCACCCGGGGTAATGCCTATAGCACTTTCATTGCCTTTAAAAGCACGTTTTCTCACCTCTTCATACGCTGTTTTTGCAGCCGGACTTGGACCATTGTTTAGTTCATTTTCAGCTTCAGCAAACATCAGCAGTACATCCGAGAACCGAAG
Source organism: Pedobacter heparinus DSM 2366 (assembly GCF_000023825.1). Classification (NCBI taxonomy): domain Bacteria; kingdom Pseudomonadati; phylum Bacteroidota; class Sphingobacteriia; order Sphingobacteriales; family Sphingobacteriaceae; genus Pedobacter; species Pedobacter heparinus. Next base: position 904,528 of record NC_013061.1, on the reverse strand, counting down.
AATAGGCCAGTTGATGCCGGTTTGCTGACTGGCAGAAGTTGGCGCCGGATTCCACCAGTCGGCCCTGAACTTACCGCAGGTCATGTTTACCATGGTTTGCACCGCTTTGGTCTTGTCGGCATTGTTGTAATAAGGCGCCAGCGTAACATCCCTTCGGGTATCCAATTCATTAAATGCATAAAAATATACGGGCACAGCCCTAACAGAGCTGTTACCCTGTTGAGCAGTGGTAGAAGAAACATAAAAGCGCGGGCCGTCATAATAACCAATACGTCCGCTAATGTCCTTACCCAGGGCCACTTCAAACATTACTTCACCGTTGGGCTCTATTTTAAAAGCATCAATATTATTTTTGAATATATCCTGGAAATTCGGATTGAGTGTATGTTTATCCCGGCGCTGCATCACCTCATTACATTCATCGCGCGCAATCTGGTAATATTTCAGGTAATCTGCTTTCCGTTCCATCTGCTGTGGTTCCCTTCTTAACGCATATCCACCTCTGAAAAGGGCAATACGTGCCCTTAAGCCTTTTACAGCTCCTTTGGTAATGCGTTCATCCGCTACCACACCCGGATCATTACGCCAGGGCACCAGCTCGGCGGCCAATTTAAGATCATCCAGCAAACGGTCGTAAATCACATCGCGATCTGTTTTTGGCAGGTAAAGATCTGCCTGGTCAATTGCCGGTTCAAATATGGCCGGAAGATCCCCCCAGTTCCTGAGCAGTTCCAGATAAAACTGCGCACGCAGGGTAAGCGCCTCGCCGTATAACCTGCGGAGCTGCTGTTTCTCAGTTTCCGAGCCGCTGCTGTACATGGCCATTGCCGGAATGTTCTTGATGCAGATATTGGCCCGCTCCACTCCGGTATACAATTGTTGAAAAGGCAGGGTAAGCTGTCCGTTTGTAGGTTGCAGGTTATACCGCGAAAGGTCGCGCGAATTGTTATCAGGTGCAGAAGCATTGGTAACACCTATAAATTCGTCCGTATCGTAGGGGTACATCATGCTCAACCTGCTTCCATAGCCATTGTCGCCGGTCAGCTGTTCATAAACACCCATCAGGGCACTGGTAGTATTGGCCACATTGCTGAACACAAACTTTTCATCAAATGCGGATGGTGGCGACAGGTCAAGATACTTTTTACAGGAAACCAGGCCAAGTATGCTGGTAAAAAAAAGAAAGGTTATTGCGGATAAAAATGATTTCTTTTTCATCTTTTGTGTGGTTGAGGTTAAAGGGAAAGGTTAATGCCAAACAGATAAGTGCGGCTGCGCGGATAAGCGGAATAATCTACCCCCGGCGTTACCGGATTGGAACTGCGGACATTCACTTCGGGGTCAAAACCGGAATAGCCGGTTATAACGGCCACATTATTTGCCGTAACATATACCCGAAGCTTGTTTATTTTTGCCCTGCTCAGCAGTTTAACCGGAAAAGTATACCCCAGGGTAATGTTATTGAGTCGTAGAAAAGAACCATCTTCAACTGCCCATGAGGTAGGATAAAAAGCACCTGTACCACTGATGGGCATCCAAATGTTCGCATCCTTGTTCAGTGCCGCCAGCTGGTCCGGTGCTATGCCGGTTACCTGGGCCACCCCACCTGTTACAGTCACCTTTTGTACTACCACACCATTGGCATCAATCATTTTCCAGCGGTTGTTCATAATGGCCAGCATATTGGTATTGGGTGTATAGCTGTTGGTAAACTCCACTTTGTTGGCATTGTAAATATCATTGCCAACAACAAAGTTCACAAACATGCTCATGTCAAAATTTTTGTAAGTAAACTGCTGATTAAAGCCCCCTGTAAATTTAGGTGTGGCATTGCCGATGATGTCCTTGTCATTTTCCGTAATGATGTTATCGCCATCACGGTCTTTCAGTTTCATCCAGCCCGGTTGTGCTGTACCAATTACACCAGATACATCGGCTACCCCTGCTTTAAGCGTATAAATTTGCGTAGCTGGATCATAGTTAAAATCATCTACTTTATAAAAACCATCCGATACAAAACCGTACATAGAACCTACGGGCTTACCTACTTTAACGATATAGTCGGAAGGCTGACCGGAAACAAAAGATACGGCTGGTGCAGGAAGATAACTGGAGGCGGTAGACAGCCTGTCAATATTATTCCGGTTAAAGGCAAGGTTGAAATTGGTTGTCCAGGAGAAATTCTTGTTCTGTACCGGAATGGCATTTAACTGAAATTCCAGTCCTTTATTAGAGGTTTGCCCTACATTCTGGAGTTGTGTGGTGTAACCGGAAATAGATGGTATCCGCACATTCAGTAAAAGGTCTTTCACCTTGTTTTTATACGCATCAATATTCAGTTGCAGGCGGTTATCCCAAAGGGCGATGTCCAAACCGATATTCTGTGTTACTGTAGTTTCCCATTTCAGGTTTTTATTGGCCAATGAAGAAGAGGTAAAACCAGCGTTTACGATCTCATTTAAAGCATATTTGGCATTGGTGGTAAAAGTGGTCAGGTAAAGGTAATCGTCAATCCTGTTATTGCCCGAAGCCCCATAGCTGGCGCGGAGTTTCAGGTCAGAAATAAAATGCACATCCTTCATAAAATCTTCTTTTGAGATGCGCCATCCTATTGACCCGGAAGGGAAATAGCCCCAGCGTTTATCTGTTGCAAATTTTGAAGAACCATCGGTACGGAAGGTCAGCTTTGCCAGGTATTTATCATTGTAGGCATAATTCAGGCCACCAAAGAACGAAAGCAGGTGGCTCTCGGTGATGACATTGGCCGGGAACAGTGGCGAGCTGACGCCCAGACTAAGCTGGCCCAAAGCCTTTTCGGGTGTAATGCCCATAGAAAACTGTTTCAGCTGGTCCAGCTTCACCTCGTCCCTTAAATTATAGATTTCCTGTCCGAGTAATGCACTAAAGTTATGGGCCTTCTTTTTTAAAGTATAGGTGAATACATTAGAGTTGTTGAGGCTGAAACGTTTGGTATTGTTAATGTTAACAATGGGCAGACCGCCACCGTTCTGACGGGCATTGGAAGTAAAATAATCATCAAAGGAATTGATGGTAGTATTGGTAAAATTAACTCCTGCGGTAGATCTGAAAGAAAGGCCTTTGGTTAATATATAATTAAGGTAACCATTGATGTTCAGGTTGTTTGAAGGCCGGTTCCGGTATTGGGCATCACTCAACTGAATAGGGTTCAGTACACCCAGGCCATTGCCGGTATTGGTATCATTAAAATAATCCTCGTCCTGTACGTCATCACTTAAACCGGTGGTGTTTAAAGGCTTGTATTTAATGGTATGCCTAAGCAGGCTGTAGGTAGCTGTTGTTTCGCTGGTGGAAACACCAGAGCCATTGATTTTCTGATCGTTGTACCGCATGCCGAAGCCTGCCCTCAGCTTTTCACTGGCACGGTGGTCTAGCTTTAAATTGATCAGCTGCCTGTTGAACTTCGAATTCAGCATGATGCCCTGCTGCGCATTGTTGGTATAGCTCACATTAAAAGTGGTGGCCTTTCCTCCACCGGTTAGGGCAATTGTATGGGTCTGCGAAACTGCATCGCGGCCAAAGGTTTTTTCCTGCCAGTCTATTCCTGCAATGTTTTTATACTGGCCCAGATCTGCAAAATCGCCGTAAACCTGCTGAAAGGCAGTTTCATTATTGGTCAGGCCACGGCTCCTTTCATATTGTCTGAGTACAAAATCATAGGGGCTCATCACTTCCAGTTTACGCTGCAATTGTGCCAGTCCGAAAAAACCGTCATAGCTGATCCTGGTCTTAGCTTCCCGCCCCCCTTTGGTAGTCACCACAATTACTCCGTTTGCGCCCCTTGCACCATAAATAGCAGTTTCTGAAGCATCTTTTAAAACCTCAACAGATTCTATATCTGATGGTGCAATGTTCGACAGCCCATCCTCTACCTGCACCCCGTCTATGACGTATAAAGGCGCGTTACTTTGCGTAATGGAACCTCCACCCCTAACAAGGATCCTCACATCCGAGCCGGGCATACCTTCATTTGCGGTAACCTGAACTCCAGCCAACCGGCCTGCCAGCGCTTCTGCTGCCGAGTTAATGGGGATATCTTTCAGTTGCCTTGCATTTACTGAAGCCACTGCACCCGTAATGTCTTTGCGCTGCAAGGTTTTGTAACCAATGCTAACCACCTCGTTCAGCATATAGGCTTCTGGCTGCATCCTTACCGTCAGCTCCTTTTCATCTGTAACTTTTACTTCTCTGGGTTTGTAGCCCATGTATTTAAATACAAGCGTTATTTCTCCGTTTAAGGGAAGGGTTATTTTAAAAGCCCCGTTGATGTCTGTGCTCACTGCCGTAGGTTTTCCTTTTATACCCACAGATACGCCAGCCAGCAGTTCATCTTCTGCCTGGCTCATAACTTTACCCGAGATTGTACGGTTCTGTTGCTGTGAAAAAGAAATGCCTGCAAAGAGCAGCAAAATAAAAAGTAGTGGTATAGATCTTTTCATAATGTTTGGTTATAGCTGGTTTAGCACGATTGACCTATCGTTTTATAACAAGATTACATTATTCTGATGAAGATATAACCGATTTGAGGTTAAAAAAGTATGCAACCGTTACCGAGAACGTTATCGATAGCGTTCTCATTAATTTTATACATTGGATTGGCTTTCGGCAAGGGCCTGAAAAGTATCTTCGTAAAGATTAAAACCCTAAATTTAAATCATGATGAAACCGACATTAAAACCCTTAATCGCCTCATTAATAATATTGTTTGTACTGGTCAGCTTTAAGAACGAGCGGAAAAAGATAACCATATATTCTATCGGCGACTCTACCATGTGCGATTTTGCCCCCAGTTACCTTTCACAATTTGGTGGCGACAATTATCCCATCAGGGGCTGGATGCAAATGATGCCCGGTTTTTTTAATGATCAAGTGCTGATCCATAATGCGGCCCGCAGCGGTAGGAGCTCTAAAAGCTTCAGGACCGAAGGTCATTGGAAACCGGTTATAGACCAGGTAAAAGCCGGTGATTATGTATTCATTATGTTTGGCGGCAACGACCAGAAACCCGATACTGCCAGACATACAGATCCGCAAACCACCTATAGGCAAAACCTGCTGAATTATGTAAATGAAACAAAGGCTAAAGGGGCATATCCCATTCTGTTTACCTCACTGGTACGCAGAAGCTTTGGTAAAGATGGCAAGCTGCGCGATACTTACGGAGATTATGTGACAGCGGTACGCAACCTTGCCAAAGAAATCAACGTCCCTTTGATAGATATGTATCAAAAATCGTGGGACCTTGTTGAAGGGTATGGTCCTGAGGAATCTAAAAAACTATTCCTGTATATTGAACCGGGAAAATTTACCAAACTGCCTGAAGGTAAAAAAGACGACAGCCATTTGTGTGTATTTGGTGCTACCGAAATGGCGCGTCTTGCCGCACAAGGGCTAAAAGAAATAAAATCGCCGCTGGCCGGCTATCTGAAATAATGCTCTGGCCGGCTTCAGGGCTGAACTTTACCTGGTTAAAACAAGTCCTGAAGCCGGATCCATATTTACCTCGTTCTCTATTACATTTCCCCGCAATGTTTTCCATTTGCCTTTGGGGAGTTGAACTGCAGCGACATTAACCGCAGATGGATTTACCAGACAGAGTCCCCTGGTATACGGCCGGATCCAGGCACCGCTGCCGCTTTCTTCAGGCTCGGCAACGGGTTCACCAATGGCCACATCCATTTCCTTACGGTAATCAAAATAATGATAAACAGTAGTTTTTCCATATTCTGCAAGCGCAAGCAAACTTTGAGGGCCACGCGATAACAGGTAGTTGGCCAATACCCATTCTATTTGTGCTGCCGGTGCTTGCGGCACCAGCCCCTTTACCTGATTAATGGATACATAAGCCTTTACAGGTGCTACCTTTCTTAAAAAAAGGAAGGCTTTTTTCCAGGCACCACCTGTAATGTTTTCTCCGCGATGGCAGAAACCAGTTTCATCAACCCACATGTCAACAGCATCAATTACTTTTAATATCACTTCTGCACTGGCAGTGGTGGCCTTGATATTAGCCGAGACACGGACGCCAAGGGGCCGGAGTTTAGCACTTAAATACTGCATCCAACTGATCATGTTCTGCTGAAAAACAGGATCATCCTTTTTACCGGTATACAGTTGCACCCATTCTTTCCCTTTAAAATGGCCTGCACTTTTTGGCCAGTTGCCCAGGTCAACATTGTCCATAGCAACCATTTTATAGCCACTTTTTACAGCAGGTAAAATAAACGTATTGAAATAAAACTCCTGAACTTCCGGATTGGAAACATCCAGTGGCGTTAAACCGCCATAACTATAAACGTAGCCATAAGCAGGTGTAATCCTGTCTTCCTGGTACATGACCCAGTCGGGATGATATTCCTGATACCAGGCTATGGATAGTTTTTTATCTGGGGTACGGATAGAGGGAAAATACTTACTTGCGATAACACCCGCCGGCTGTTCAGCTTTCAAAGCACCCCAGATGTAACAGACCTTAGACAGATGGGCTGTATATTGACTGGGATCAGTAACTTTAGAATCAAAGACCTGTGCCAGGGCTATTCCTCCCGAAGGGATTTCCGGAAATGGATCTGAGCGCTTATGCTGTGCAAACAGGGTGGTTCCTGAAAGGATAAGGAAGCTGTAAAGTAAAGTTTTCATAGCTTCAAAAATATTGATATCACCTTGTCATTTTCAGGATAAGAGTAATAAAAACAGCGAGAACGTTGCCGGGAGAACGTTGCAGGCAGGAGGATTATTTATCTTCACGGAACAGCAACAGGGGAAGGTTGGTATGATAGGCCAATTTACTGGTCAGGCTACGGTGAAACAATCCCTCAAAAAAACCATAAGCCCTGGGCACGGTAACCAACAGCTGAATTTGCTGCTCACTGGCAAATTCCATAATTCCGGCTACCAGATCTTCATGGTCAGTATAATGATATTCAGGCTCCTCATCGTCCCACAGGCGGTGCAGGGCCGCCAGTTCGGCTATGGTATCAGGATTAAAGCTGGCGGTATTTTTCGCAACATTTAAAATATACAGCTTTGCATTCAGCGCATGAATCAAGGTTTTTATAGGCCGTGTGGGTATAGTTTCAATTACCTTTTTAAGGTCACAGGCAAACAGCACCCGCTGTATATCTGCAAATACAGCCTCTTTAGGTACAATAAGCAGGGGCACCCTGCATGCATCGGCTATATGAACGGCATTGCTACCTATAAATATTTTTTCAAGGTTACTTTTGCCTGTCGTACCCATAACCACAAGGCCAAGTTGTAATTGCTCGGCAAGGATATTCACCGCTGCTGCCAGCGGGCGCTCATCGCAACGTACAGTTACCGTAATGTCATCAGCAACCATCAGTTCTATTTCCTTTTTTAGCTTGTTCAGCTCCCTAATACTTTCAGTCTGAAAATCTATAGCAGGCGGCGGATTTTGCAAAGGAACATCGGTAGCCAGCGGGACTGAAACGGAGTGGTATAAAATAATACTGGAAGTTTTAAACCTTGTCGTAATTACAGCAGCATATCTTGCAGCATTCAATGCAGCCGCAGAAAAGTCGATCAGCACCAATATGTTTTTTATGGAGTATATTTTATCAAGGTGCTTATCTATGGCCTCTCCAAGCTCCTGAAAACCCTTTTCCGGGATTGTTCGCTGTCCGGGTTGTTCCACCTTCCATTCCCCAGCCTCCGAACGCAGCAGGATGATCGGGTTATCTTCATTCGTCACAAACTCAACTTTAAAACGGCGATGGTAGTCAAAAGCCGTTACTATGGCCTCCAGCTCCAGACTACCCACTTTAAACTCAACAGAAAATGTTTCCACAGTATTTCCTCCTTCAATTAACCAAAGCAGATCAACAAGCAACAGATCGATGTGATCAAATAACAATTCAGCATGAAAATGGTTTACATCTTTAAAGGTTAAACAATTTATTCACTATCTTTATTATTCTAATCTATGATGATATGATACTGCAATACCTCACACAAGAATTTGAGCATGAAGTAACCAGCACGCGCAAATTATTACAGGCGGTCCCTCAAAAAGACCTAGGCTATAAACCATCAGAAATTTCCTGGACTATGGGCCAGCTTGCCCAGCATATTGCCATTATTTACTATTGGTATGTGGGTACACTCACTAAAGATGTGTACGACATGGCAGGTGACCATCTTGAGCGCGGCGATCCTAATGATATCAAAGCTACCCTTGCACTTTTTGAAAGTAATGTAGAGAAGGCCAGGGCTGCACTAAAATCGCTTACTGAAGAGAAGCTGCAGGACAACTGGACAATGAAAATAGGTGAGCAGGTGGTTCTCGGTCCTATGCCAAGGGGCATTGTATCGCGTGGATTTCTTTTTAACCACATTTACCACCATCGTGGTGAAATGATTGTTTACCTGCGTGCTACAGGAAATAAAGTACCAGGTATGTACGGTCCAACGTATGAAGAAAGTATATAAAAGCTTAAGGAATCCGAATTGTATCTTTAAGGCATGACCACCTCAAACCTCATTAAAGCAGCTTTTCTGGTCTTTAGCATTACCATAATTACGGCCTTCAAAGTACAGCAAAACAGCGGTCAACCCAAACCAGGGAAAGCCTTAAAAATTATGGTAATCAGCGATCTGAATGCCAGTTATGGCGCACTTAGCTATAGCCCCGATATCAGAACTGTAATTGACCGCATCAAAACCATTAAACCTGATATCATATTGTGTGGTGGGGATATGGTAGCCGGCCAGAAAGCTTCACTTACGGAAACCCGCATTGACAGTATGTGGACAGTTTTTGATCAAACTGTTTTAAAACCTATCAGCGATTTAAAAATCCCTTTCGGCTTTACTCTGGGGAACCATGATGCCTCCCCGGGATTTGTAAAGGACCGTATAGCCGCCAAACAATTCTGGGACAAACACATTGGAGCTACCCATCTTGATTTTGCCGACAATACGCATTATCCTTTTTATTTTAGCTACGTGAGCAATAATGTATTCTTCGTCAGCTGGGATGCCTCATCGGCAAAAATAAAACCCGAAGTACTGGAATGGATGAAGGTGCAGCTGAAAAGCAAAGCAGCTACAAACGCAGGCTTTCGCATCTTGTTGGGTCATTTACCGCTTTATGCAATTGTGGCTGATAAAAACAAGCCTGGTGAAGTAAACGAAAATGCAGACCAGAGCCTTAATTTCTTTAAAGACAACAACATTGATATGTATATCAGCGGCCATCAGCATGCCTATTTCCCGGCACATAAAAATGGGGTGATATTGTTCAATGCCGGCTGTATTGGCAATGGCCCCCGTCCTATCCTAGGTCATCAGGAGCCTGCAAAAAAAGCCTATTCTATCATTGAAATACCAGTTAAAACGCCTAAAAATTTCAGCTTCAATACTTTTATGCCTGAAAACAATATGCCTATAGCATTAGGCAGCCTGCCCGATTCTGTGACTGGTTTTAATGGCTGCATCAAACGGATAGACATCAGATAAACCTGCGCTTACGTTTTTTTTTCAGCCAGATGATCAACCCGGTAACCGGCAAACTGGCCGAGATCAGTGCTGCCAGGCAAGCAATAATTTTACCGGGCAAGCCGAATAACCTGCCGGTATGAAGGTCATAATTTGTGGCCTCTACCAGATCAGCCCCATTATACTCCTTGTATAGCTTTGCACGCAACAGCTGTCCGCTTGCCTCATCAAAGAAAAAGGTATTCTGGTTACGCGCCCATCGGTATGGGTAGATCATCCTGAGCCGAAGTTCACCTCCTTTTCTTACCGAAATACTGGTTGTAACAGCACCAGGATATTTAATCATCATGTTTTCATAAAGCCTATTGTACCTTATTGCCAGCGGTTCAATTACAGCAGGCTTAAGGGAGGGTTCCACTTTTCCACTGCTGAGTTTTGAGCCGGTAAAAAAACTGGCCACCATTTTAACTTCCTTAAAGGCAAAGAACAGACCTGTCAGCGAAATTACGAGCAGCAGCCAGGAAGCATAAAAGCCCAATACATTATGCAGGTCATAATTTATCCGTTTAAATGAGCCTTTCCATTTAATGCTGAGCGACTGTTTTAGCAGCCTTAACTGACGGGGGAACCATAAAACAAGACCGGTGATCAGCATGAATACAAATATGACTACCGACCAGCGTTGAATAAATTTGCCCGTTTCACCCATCAACAGGGTCATATGGATCTCTTTAACCGTCTCCAGCCAATCGCGTCCACCTTTGTACACCAATTCTCCGGTGTAAGGATTAAAGTAATAGATTTTATTTTTAGCTGCTATTTCTACCGTAGCATTTGCTTGTCCGTTGGTAATTCTTAAAACGGTGATCTTTTCTTTTGGTGCCAGTTTTTCAAAATTGCCAATCACTTTATCCAGTCCTATAAAGGGTTTTTGCTGCAGCGGAACATACAGTCGATCAGTCTGTGTAGCTTCCCTGATCTCTTCTTCAAAAACATACAGGCCACCGGTAATGCTAACCACAAATACAATTAGACCGGTGCCTAAGCCCAGCCACAAGTGTATTTGTCTGATTATTTTTTTGAACCTTTTATTCATCCCTAAAAAGCGTAGCCAATGGAAAGGTTAAACCTCCGGCCATTTCCCCTTACATAATTGATACCACTTCCGTAAAATTGGGATATGCTCGGATAATAGCTTTTGTTCAACAGGTTTTCTATGCCCAGATTTGCTTTTAAAGAAGGAATAAGCTGATACGAGGCAGCGATATTAAAGAGGTCAAATGCCTTTACGGGCCCTTCACCAATCAGGTATTTGCCACTGGCATTGGGTTTAAAACGGTCCCTGCTGCCTATGCGCATCCAGTTTACATCAATAAGCAGATTTTTAAGCCCGGAATACTTCACATAAGCAGTAGTTTTTGCCGGGGGAATACGGGTCGTATTTAAATAAACATCTGTGGGTCCATCAAACTTTCCATCATTGTCAACATCACCTTTTCCTTCCACTTTTGCGTAGTTACCTCCTATCGTTAACGATTCCAGCAGTTGGTAGTCGGCCTGGATCTCGTAACCATAAACCTCTTCGGGAATCCTTTGAGAAATATACTTTCCATTAACCTCCAGTAAATTTGCACCCAGTTTAGAAGTACTGTAATAATAAGCTGCACTTAAGTTAAACTTGCCAATAGTGCTGCTAAAACCACCCTCATAATTGTTTACAATAATCGGCTTGGTTTCCAGCTGGGCAAGGGTATTGCTTTCTGCTGCCCTAAGCACCCTGCCCAGTTCAAATACAGAGAACGATTGCGCATAACTGATGAAAGGGTTAAAAAACTTAAATTTAGAATACCGCGCACCTGCATTAAACACAAGCGCATTGTAGTTTAAAGCACCTCCCTTTACAGCAATGCTTCCGGCGCCATTGGCCCCCGTTGCCAGGGTATTAAAATCATCCACGTCAATATTGATATTCTCTGCTCTTGCCCCCGCTTTTAAAGTCAGGTCGGTAAACAGGTTTGCCGATGCCTGAAAATAAGGTGCAAAGTTTACCATGTTCATTTTTGGCACCCAGCTTCTCCCATCAACCAGGTTTTGGGCGGTTTTATCATTCATCAGGTCCAGGCCATAGTTGATTTGCATCGGAACCAATGGCCTAAGCCTAAATGGCGTATTCAGGTTTACACGTGCACCCTTTTTTGTAGAGGTGATGGCCGATTGCCCGCCTTCATAAAAAGACGTTGAATTAGAATAAATGGTATAAAAGTCCTGAAAATACAGGTTCGCTGTCAGATCGGTATGCCCAAAAATTTCGCGATTGCTATACTGAAGGTTTGCATTGTGGTTAAATCGGGTTCCCTCATCTACGCCAAGCCTGTTGCCCGCCACGCCAATGGCAGGAGATTCTCCATAAACACCTGCTTTGGTAACATACCTGGAATCCTGCCTGGAACTAAAATAATTATACATCAGCTCCAGCCTTTGTTTGGCCGTAATGTCGTAGCCTATTTTTGCAAAGCCGTTATAGGATTTTGTTTCTCCAAGTCCGTATTCCGGCGAAATAACCAGTCCTTCCGCATCACGGAACACCCCTGTTTTCTCAAACATACCACTTACAACGTAATCGAACTGCTCTACTTTACCATAAAACTGCTGGGTTGCACGATAACCAATGGTACTGTCTCCCTTCAGGTTGCCTGTTAAGCCAATTTGCGAATACCCGCCAAAAGATTTTCCTGTGTTCGCCTTTTTAGTGATATAATTGATCAGTCCCCCTTCTGCACCATTGCCGTAAATAGCAGTAGCGCCTTTAATCACTTCTACCCGCTCAATAACAGATGGGTCTATGCTCCGGATGTCCCTGCCTCCAGCCCTTAATGGGGTCGACTGCGGAATACCATCAATCAGTACCAGTACATTTCTGCCACGCAACGTTTGCCCCGAATTACCCGTTTGATTGGTTGATGCACCTAGTCCGGGTACACTATAAGAAAGGATATTGGCAAGGTTAGGACTGATAATGGATTGTGTTGCAATATCTTTTGCTGTAAGCACAGTAACCGAAGATGGCGTTTGAGCCAGGGACTCTGCCCTTCTGCTTGCAGAAACAATGACTTCATGTAAATCTGCATTCGCTTCTGTAAGTGTAAAATCAATTGTCGAAACCTGATCTGTATTTACAAGCAACTGCTGTTCCTGGTTGTTGTAACCTGTAATAGAAACACGGATAGTTCGGTTTCCTGCGGGAACATCATTTAAAGTAAACTTTCCCGATTTGTCGGAAGTGGTTTTGAGCTTTAATCCTTTTACCTGGATATTGGCAAAAGCAATCGCATTTTTCAAAGAATCTGTAAGACTGCCATTTACCGTACCCCTACCGCTTTGGGCCATGATATTTATAGGAAGGATGAACACGAGAAGGAAGAGCGCAAGGTTAACCTGAATATATTTCATGCGTTGATTTTATCTGCGCGCAAATATAGACCTATTTAGATTTATTAAAAATAAAAAAAGAAAGTAGTGCCATTTCCAGGAGTACTGATCAGCCACAGCTTGCCATGGTTGGCTTTTATAAACTCCAGACAAAGCATTAAACCTATCCCTGTACCCTTTTCTCCGCTTGTTCCGTAGGTAATGTCCAGATTTTGTTTTAAAAACAGGGCTTGCTGCATTTCAGTAATTCCTTTGCCCTCATCTTTTACTGAAAATATTACCTTTTCCGGATTAGATACATCTGCATTGACCCATATTGTCTTTCCGGGATAACTGAATTTGATGGCATTGGAAAGCAGGTTCCTGATGATAAAATCAAAGTGGTCTGCATCACCACTGATCCTAAGCTCTGCTGCAACGGTATTTTCTATCCGCAAAGACTTATCTGTAACCTGTTTATTCAATGCGGCCAGATTTTTCTGGATATAGGTAAGGGGACTAAAATGGCTGGCTTTCACATTGACACCTTTAAGCTGGGCTTCTCCCCAGTTCAGCAAGGCATTCAAGATCTCAAGTGCTACATCGCCCTGTTTCCGCATGGCCGAGATCATCTGATGGAGCTCTTCCAGGCTCAGTTCCTGTTCGTCCATTACCGCAAGCAGCTGGGTAATCCCCCCCACAGGATTACGCAGGTCGTGCCCTATAATAGAAAATAACTGATCTTTGATCCTGTTGCTTTCTATAAGCCTTTTGTTCAACATACGGGTCTTATAAAAATAGAAAGCTGTAATTGCCAAAATAACAAATGCTGCAATGGCCAATCCGATACCGATGTTGCGCTGGTAGGTTTTTTCCTGGTTGCTTAACTCCAGGCTTTCAATATGCGCCCTTCTGGCCGCAAGTTCATAACTGTTTTGCAATACCAGGAGCTTATGTGCTTTGTTTATATTGGACAGGCTATCGTTTAACCGGTGGTGCATCTCTAAAGCATTTAGCGCTTCTTTATGCATAGACTGCTGGTTATACAGTTCGGTAAGGCCTTTATAAATTTCTGCCGACAATTGTTTATGGCCAATTTCCTGTGCAAGGTCCAATGCAGTTTTCAAATGCTGAATTCCTTTTTGTGCATCTTCATCTTTCACCGCTCTTGCCATTACCAGCAAAGACCTTGCTTCATCCTCCTTCAGGTTGTGAGCCCTGGCATTTTGCAAACCCATGCGGTGATAAACTAAGGCTTCTTTGGCACTGTCAAGCGTATCCAGCATATGGCCTGCACTGTGCAAAAACCGGATGTGTGTTTTAACAGCTGCCGGACTACTGCTTTTTTCAATTCCTTCCCTATAATACCGCAAAGCTTCCCGCGGAAGTCCTTTTTTCACATTCAGGCGGGCCATATTGTTCAGCAACACAAAATAATCGTCTTTAACTGGTTGGTCTTTGTTGAGTTGTTTGGCTTTTATGTAAAAAGCCATAGCTTGCTTCAATTGGTGATCAAGTTCATTTACCTCGCCAAGCCGGGTATAAACAGCTACCATACCCGGTGTATCGGCCAGGGTCTTATAAAGGGCTAAAGCCTGCCCCAATTGCTTCATTCCCAATTTCGTCCGCCCCTGCCCGGCTTCCAGCATGCCCAGCTGTGCATGTGCCGCAGCCTGCCCGGATCGGTTTTTTAATTGCTTATAGATGACCAGTACCTCTTTCTGGTAACGGCTGGCAAGTTCTAGGTTCCCATACACTTCATTAATAGCCGAAAGCTGGTTGATCAACAAAGCTTCGCCCAGCCTGTAATGCAATTTCTGGGAAAGCTGCAGGCCTTCCCGGGCATAATGCAGTGCCGAATCAGGCTTGCCCTGCTGATAAAAAATACTCTTTTGAATATATTGCTGAATCTTTAAGCTGTCCTTTTTCGAAATCCTGGGTGGCTGGCGCTGGTCAGCACTGCGGCCACAGGCAGCCATGGTTATTAAGGAAAAAAGAACGTAAAAAAGGGGATGCTTCATTTTTACAAAAAATGGATTTAATGCCAAGTTAATTTATTGAACTGCATTTACCCAAAATTGTTTTAAACTTCAGAATTTTTAACTGTGTTTTATCTGTGCTGATCTCATTTAGTCCCCCATTCTTTATTGGGCTCCTGCCCAAGCCAGATTTCAAGCTTACCTCCCTTTGCAAAATCGGCATGGCTAAACCAAAAACGGTTCAGCGCCTTACCATTTAGTGTTGCTTTCTGGATATACCTGTTTTCTCTGGAATTGTTATAGGTAATGATGTCAAATTCTTTTCCGGTATAATACCTGGGGTCGAGGCTGATCCTTATCCTGTCAAAAATTGGACTGGTGATTTCATAAACAGGCGCAACTGCTGCATTGCCCTGCAGATTGAACAGACCTATAGCCATCAGCGCACTCAGTGCCCCCATTTGTCCCTGGTCCTCATCATGTCCGCCATAGCCCAGATCCGGACTGGTACCTCCATAAGCCTGCTCTCTTACTCTGCGTACCCAGTATTGTGTTAACCACGGCTTACCCGCATAGTTAAACACATGCGCATTGGAAAGACCAGGCTGGTTGGCATAACTTACATAACCATCGTTATAGGCAAAAACAAAATCCTGGGGGGCTGCTTTTTCAAAAGCGTAATTCAGCTTATTACACAAACTGTCATTGCCACCCATTAGTTTTGCCAGGCCGGGAATGTCATGTGATACACCCCAGGTAGCCTGCCAGGCATTTGCCTCTATAAAACCGGCGCCACTTAAAGGATCATTACTTGTAAAATGCCCAAGGCTATCCTTAGGAAACAAGAGGTTCTGTGCAGGGTTAAAACAGTTTTTCCAGCTTTCAGAACGTTTTAAGAAATAATTGTAATCGGTTTTGCGGCCCAGCTTCTTCGCCATCTGCGCAACTGCCCAGTCCTGAAATGCAGCCTCAATGGTAATTCCCGCATTGTTTTTCCACCAGCCGTTCTTAATGTAAAATTCAACATCAGTATTGCTGCCCAGCATTCCGCCTGGCATCTGGTTGCGTTTTAAAACATCAAAAGCATGCCTGGCATCCACTTTTGTCAGTAACCCTTTCTGATAGGTTCCTGCCACCAGGTTGGCCGTCGGGTTACTGGTCATGATGTATGAATAACCCCCACCGGAAGGCCCTCGGGGCAGCAAACCTCCATTATCCGCATACTGGATCATAGAGGCCGACAGTTCATCCTGTACTTCAGGCCAACCCAGCCCCCATAAAATATTCAGGTTCCATTGGCTTAGCCAGAAAGCATCCGAATTGTACATATGGTATTTTACCTTGCCTTCTTTAGTTTTAGGCAAGGTTTTTACTTTAAAAATGGCATCGGTAAAATTGCCTTCCCGCTTACCGGTAGTGCGGTCGGGATAATCACCGGATACATCATCAAGCTTTTGGCGGCCCAGCAAAACATGCCATAAATCTGTATAGAACTTGATTTTCTGATCCTGGGCGCCACCTTCCACCTCAATTTTACCCAGCCATTCGTTCCATACCTTTCTCGAATCCTGCCGCACTGCATCAAAATCCCAGCCCGGGCATTCTGTATCCATGTTTTTCCGGGCATTGGCTATATTGGTATAGGATAGGGCAACCTTCATTTTAATTTCATCGCCCGCCTTTACGTTATATTTTGCACTCACACCTGCCTCATCGCCCTGTAAAGCAGCTATATTCTTCAACAGGTCTTTCCCCTTCCAGCCATCCAGTGCATCCACATCACGGTTAAACTGTACCACAAAAAAAACTTTGACATCCTTTGGGCCGCCCCAATACCTTTTTACAGAACTGAAAGAACCCCGAAACTCCCGGTTATTGATCTTTTTCAGTTCGGCATCGGCCATAGTACTGTTGCCCATATAACCACCCAGATTTACCAAAACCTGGGCCTGCATATCCTGCGTATATTTAAACCGGTAAAAAGAAACCCTTTCTGTACTTGTCAGCTCCACCCAGGTTTTGGGTGTACGCAGGTATACCCGCTGATATCCGGGCTGGACAATCTCGTCATCATGGCTAAATTCCGATTTCCAGGTCTGTTCCCCGCCCCGCGGATCAACTGCTTCTGATGCCGGCATCACTTCAATACCTGAGATCATCCAGGTATGGATCTGCCCGAAACCCAGGATCTCATTTTCGTTATAATTGTAACCCCCGCCATTCTGGTTTTTATTGCGGGTATGCGGGGCAGCACCTACCATTCCAAACGGCCTGGATCCGGTTATGAAATAAAAATACCGCCCCCTGTTCGTTTCTATATAAGGATCAACCCAGCTTACATAATCGCTTTGCGCGGTTCTGGCCGTAAACACTTCTATTTCAGAAAAACCCAGGTCTTTGCCCTTGCCATCGGTTACGACAAATTTTACCCAGGATACGGCTCTGGGACTAAACTGTACCAACCTGGCGGTTCCGTTATTGGGGATCTGGTTTACCCATACTACTGTGCCATCGCTAAACTCCAGCCGGCCGCTTGCAATGTGTTCACTCAATGAAGGCCGGTCGTACAGCACTATCCTGTCAATGGTATAATTTTTATCCCAGTCTAGCCTGATCCATGGGAAACGCACATACCCCCAATCTGTTGTTACACCTTCACAAGCCCATTCACCTTTATTTTCAATGCCGGTGAGGCCATCCTTAACATGATTTGCGCTGAAGCTGGCATTCAGCACTGAGGAAGCAGAAATGCTGGCCAGCGGAGCAATATTATCTGTACCTGCCACAGCAGTAAAACTAATTAAAAATAAGACTGCAGGGCAAATGGCCCGTTGTAGGAATTTTCTTAACATAATGTGCGTACTTAAAAGACCCAGGGATCTTCAGAGAATAATTTATGAGCTGTTTTGGCGGGCAGCTGGTCTGTCCGGAAAGGAGCTGCGGGCAATCCGCTGCTGTTGTACAGGTTAAGTTCGCCGGGATTGTCAGACCAGGCATAGCGCACTGAAACAGGTTTTTTAATCCCATCCCAATACACGATCACGCTATTGTTCCGGATAAAGGCTTTTGCCCAGTGAAACTTGTTGCTACTATCTGCGATGGCAAAACCTTCGATATATTCATGTTTACTATAAAGCTGATCTGTCCCCTTCGCATAATGGACGACAATAGAATCCCCCTTGATTTCCATACCCGCATAGGTTGGGCCTTTACTGATAATATTTTTATGATAGGCGGTATGCAAAGCTTCAAGTGCCAGCCGCCGGCCTACATCCATTTTATTTTTGGGGTGGATATCACCCGCCTCACCAATGTCGATAAGCACGGCCATACCGGTATTGGGCAAGGCCAAAGCTTTTGCCTGGGCTTCACGCAGTTCTGCCCAGTCGCTTTCTCCCGGCTCAGGCTTTTCCGCCATATAATTGGCCAGTTGGGCAAATATAAAAGGTACATCACCCTGTTTAAATTGTTTCCGCCAGTCCCTGATCATAGCCGGAAACAGCTGCCGGTATTCAACTGCACGGCCAGCATTGGATTCGCCCTGATACCAGATAAAACCCTTAATGGCCATTTGTGTAACCGGGGCAATGTTACCATTATACAACACTGCAGGTGTAGAAAAAGGGCTTACATTTACCACATGAGGTTTCGGAAAGGTAGCAGCATCTATTTTCAGGTCTTGCTGGTAACTCCATTTACCCAGCAAAATGGGATTGCCCCAGATGGCACCTGAATACATTCCACCTTTACCGCCAATGTCAAAGACCCTTATTACAATCACATTATCCGTTGGTTTTAGCATATGGGCAGGCACCTGGTAATTGCGCCAGTTCTGGTTACCAAAACCTTCGCCAACTTTTACACCATTGATCCAGACCATATCATAATCATCTATCTGGTTCAGCTGGAGCAGGAAATGTTCAGCTTTAAAATCTTTAGGCAGATCGAATGATTTACGGAACCAAACCGCCCCATCAAAACCCGGCAGCTCCTGGTCTTCCCACCAGGAGGGGACTTCTATGGTTTTCCATGTTGAAATGTCAGTTTCGGGCAGGTACCATTTTTCTTCCATCCCCTTTCCTTTCCAATAATACTTTTGCTCCCATTCGGGCTTCATCTTTTCAAATGCCGTAGTAATTTCTTTAAAACTTTTGGCCGGTGCCAGGTAAGCATCGGCATAAGGCTTAAATTGCGGGAAGGGAGAAAGTGCAGCAGCACTCATCCAGGTTTCTATACTGGTAGCCCCCAGGTTAATGCTCAGCAGTCCAATCGGCACATGAAGTGAATCGGCCAGCGCAAGGCCAAAGAAATAAGCAGTGGCCGAGAAATTATGGATACTTGCTGCTGAGGCACTTGTCCAGTTGCCACCGGCAAGGTCTTTTTTAGGCACATAATCCATATCTATGCTTGCAGTAAACAAGCGCAGGTTAGGGTTATTGGCTGCAACTGTATCTTTTGGAGTGTAGCCGATCTGATTTAAGGTGTATTGCATGTTCGACTGTCCGCCACAAATCCATACATCGCCAAATAGTACATTTTTTAAAGTAATGCTTTTTGATTTCCCTTTAATGAGTATTTCATAAGGTCCTCCTGCGGCTTGTGCGGGCAATTTAATGTTCCAGCTCCCGTCTTTACCGGTAATGGCAGTATAGTTGAGCGCCTTAAAGCGCAGTGTAATTTTTTCTCCTGCAGCCGCAAAACCCCATATAGGTACTGGTTTATCGCGCTGCAATACCATATTGCTTTGAAAGAGCTGCGCAAGTTTTAACCCTGCATGAGCAGTTGCAGCCATACTACCCATCAATATCAGCAGAAAAACTTTCCTGAACGCAGCCATCTTTTTAAGGTTTAAATTTAACGTTGATGAATCTTGGTCGGTAAAGGTTAGGGTACAGCAGGATGTCCTTATCAAAATCAAAGGAATTGACATTATAGCTGATCAGCAGTTCACCGGGTTTGGATAAGCTGGGATGTGCCTTCGCATTATAGGAGAATATTTTGGGTGCAAGCAGATCAGCCTTGCTATCGTATAAATTGATGATGGGGCCAAAAGGCCCCGCCGGACTGCTACCCAGGCGCATGCCGATCACTGAGCTGATCCCATCTACCTGGAAAACCAGGGCATAGCGCCCATCAGGGATTTCGCTTACACTCAGCTCGTTCGACACCCTGTCGGTAACCCCTTTAGAGGCCTGGATATCCGGATTCCACTGTTTTCCGTCCCAAAAACGCCATTTCTTAAAATCCTCAAAATCTTTTGGCAGTACTCTGGAAACGATCAGGCTTTTACCTGGTCCCTTAACCCCGTATACATATACATAACCATCGGGGTTTTTAGCGCCAGCTTTTGCAGTATTTACAAATATACCGCTGCCATAAGCAGTTGGCTCTCCACCGTCTTTAGCCGCAACAAATAAAGGAACATCCAATTGCCGCTGGTCTTTATAAGGTGGTTTACTGCCTTTAGGCAATACAATAAGGGTAGTACCCACATGCTCAAAACCAAAAGGGGTCTTTCCTTTAATATCCCTGATCCGATACCCAAAAATATAGGTCTGTCCCTTTAGTTCCTGATTTACAAAACCATCGCCCAGCCAGTAATAATCACCCGCTTTGGTACGTGCTGTTTTAGGGATAAAAAGCGATTCCGGTTTGCCGTCTGCTTTTTTATCGATATGAAATTTAATACTTCCCTTAGGTACGGTGCCCTTTCTAAAAGTGGCCACAGAATTATGAGTCATCACAAAACCGGGTTTCAGTTGGTCTGCTTTAATTTCGCCCACCATAGTATCGCTAAACAATAGCGTAATTTCACCGCCTACGGCTTTATCGTTCCCGTTTGCCGGAATGGCAAAAATTCCATCTCCCCCAAACCAGCCCAGCTGTCGCTTAAAAATGTTGCTCCATTCGGGCGCCTCTTCTACACTGAACTTAACCTGTGTAAGCTCGTGCTGCTTTTGCTGTGCTTTGCCCGCAATACCCGCACAAAACACAAGTATTGCTATAAGTCCCAGTCTGCTATTTTTTAAAATGCTATGCCTCATCACCAATAAATTTAACATTAACGACCACTGGATTCATAGGTAAAAACAAAAAGTTCATGGTCGGTTTCACCAAATGCTGTAAGGTCATATGTGATGCTCATCACCAGTTTTTCTTTGGTTAAAGAAATTACCTTGTATTTATCATTTGTTATTTGTGCCGGATTAAACAACGCATGATAAGTAATGGTCAGTTCTTTCTCATCATCAGATAAGCTCCAGCCGTCATAGACATTAAATCCATCAAAAGTACAGGCAGATGTACCATAATTTACAGACATCGTTCTATCGCGGTTAAAAAGAAAAGCATCGTCTTTTTCACAATCCGTGATATTTTCTATGGGGGGATTTTTCTGCCACATCTTGGATTTCAGGTTCCATTTGTAACTGTACAAAAGCTGGGCGGCCGAAACAGTGGTATTCAATGTAAAGTCTTTCTCTGAGGCCAGTCCTTTGCTGTCTTCGACCCTGAAGTTAAAACCAACCAGCTTATCTACTTCTTCGGGCTGCAGTGTATATTTAAAGATGTATGTTAACGTACTGCCAGTACCGGCAACTTTCAATACACCAGCAGTTCCAAAGGTATTATCGGGTTTCAGGTTTACCCCCTTGGTAATCAAAAGGGCCGATAAGCCATTGGGTGACGTTACATTAACAGTTACCTCAAGCTCCTGACCTGATTTTCCTAAAAATTTCTCGGAAGACAGGGTAATTTTAGGTTGGTTTGGGTCTGGTTCAGCATCCTTTTTACAGGAATTAAAAACAACAGTTGCAAATAGTGCAAGGGCAGTAATCAAATAATAAGCTCTTTTCATCTTCAATTTTTTTTATTGTTTATAATTAAACAGTACCGGTTTTGTGCCATGATTTTTCAATTTCTTCCAGACTTTTCCCTTTGGTTTCCGGAACAAGCTTCCATACAAACAGAAAAGCGACGATAGAAGTGCCCATAAAGATCCAGAAAGTATAAGCGCTGCCGATAGATTTTAACAACATGGGGAAAAACTGGGATACGAAATAAACGGAGGCCCAGAGAAAGAAAAGACAGATGGACATGGCCCGGCCACGCACCCGGTTTGGAAAGATCTCGGCTATAACCACAAAGGTCAAAGGCCCTAATGACAAGGCAAAACAGGCAATATAGGCCAGGATAGCTACCAATACCAGGTATCCTTTAACGGCATCCATATGAAATGCCATGCCGATAATGGCCAGACAAATGGCCATGCCTGCTGAGCCGGCCATGAGCAGGCCTTTACGACCGGCGCGGTCTACATATTTAATAGCCACTATGGTAAACAACAGGTTGACCACCCCAACCAGTATAGTCTGCAATAAGGCTGAACCAGATCCATCGCCGGTAGATTTAAAAATTTCGGGTGCATAATACATGATGGCGTTGATGCCGGTAACCTGTGATACGATAGAAAGGATAATACCGATGATCAGTGCGGTTCTTAATCCCGGTTTAAAGAGTTCGGCGAAGGTACCCGTTTCGGTATGGATAGCCGCTTCAATTTCAGCTAATTCTGTTTTAGCCTTTGCTGCCCCATTAATTTTAGTCAGGATCTCTTCTGCTTCTTTAGCTTTCCCCGCCTGTATCAGCCACCTCGGACTTTCAGGTACAAACATAAGCAGGATAAAGAAAACCACTGAAGGTATGATGCCCGAGCCAAACATCCAGCGCCAGCCGGTATGGATGTTCCAGGCTTCGTCATACAAGCCGGCAATGCCCGCATTTACAAAATAAATGAGCAGGATACCCGTTACAATGCCAAACTGGTTAATGGAAACCAGGCGGCCACGGATAGCTGCCGGTGCACATTCTGTGATGTACATGGGCGAGATCATAGATGCAATGCCGATACCCAGTCCGCCTAAAATTCTGAATACCACAAACCAACTGAGTTCATGCGGCATCGCAGTACCTACAGATGATACCGCAAAAAGGATGGCGGAAAGGATGAGGATCTTTTTACGGCCAAAGCGGTCGCTCAGGTACCCCGCAAACATTGCTCCTGTAATGCAGCCTACCAGGGCACAGGAGGCGATCCAGCCCATCATAGCCGGCGAAAGGTCGAACCGCTGCTGGATAAAACCAATGGCTCCGGCCACAACTGCCGTATCGTAACCAAACAATAAGCCACCTACTGCCGCAACAATCGTGATCTTATATACATAACTCATATTTCCTTGTTTTTCCACCTGGATGTGTTTAAAGTTTGTAATTCATTAAATTTTCTGTCCGCACATAAGCCTTGATGGTTGCACAAGGTTTACCGGAAACATATGGTCTGATGGTATAAGCGCCTACCGCGGCCGGCACAATAAAGGTTTCAGCATAATGTACGATATATGGTTCAAAAGCTGCAGTCGGACTTTCTACAAGCGCAGCATCACCCTCAATCAGGTTCAGTACGTTCACAATCCCATTGGTATTGTGCGGCACTGTTCCTGTAAACCAATGGCGTCTGGTTTCTATAAATAAACCTTCGTGCAAACCTGTCCTTTCTTCCTTCCAGCCCTCAGCTGCTGCAATAGGCACAACCTGATTGATCAGATGATCTTTAACCCAATCGGTTGTCCTGTCCCATTGAATGACATTCCTGCCATGCTCCAGTGAAATCGGCCTTGGCTTACCATCCAGTCCCATACGTCCCCAGTCCCAAAGCTTAAAAGTAAAATTAAATGGCGTGGCACTGATTTCCAGTACCACACTATCAGCACCCGAGCAATGTACGGTACCTGCCGGAATAAGGATATGGTCATGTTTTTTAACCGGCCATTTCTCTACAAAACGCTCTGCATCGAAAGGCTGATCACCTTCCTGGGCCTGCTGCAATCCTTCGAGCATTTTTTCTGGTTCGATCCCTTCTTTTAAACCCAAATAAACAAAGGCATGATCCCGGGCTTCCATAAAGTAATAACTCTCGTCCTGCGTATAGGCTATTCCGAAGTGTTCTTTTGCATAGGCCTTTAAAGGATGTACCTGTAAACTCAGATTTCCACCCTCCATCGTATCCAGGAAATCGAAACGGATAGGGAATTCATCACCAAAAGCATCGAAAACTTTTTCGCCCAGCAAAGCTTCCGGATGTATAAATACCAGATTGATGGCTGGCATTTCAAACACCTGATCTTCGAAACGGAACAACAAACTGTTTTCCTCCGGCACACAATCGAAGCCCCAGGCATAATTGGATTTGGTCCTGTCCAGATCGCAAACCTCTTTAAGCCACTGGCCGCCCCATGGTCCGGGATCAAAAAACGGGACCACCCTGAACGGCCGACTTACAGCCGTATCCAATGCCTGCTTTGCTGCAGCACTGCTGATCATTTTTGGCTGGTTAGGGACAGTAGTATCCAGAAAATAATCAATAGAAGACCAGCTTTCTTTTTTATGCCTGTCTAATGCCTTCCAGTCTACAAAAAAAGCACGCTTATATTGATAAGAAAACTTATCATTTTGATTTTCAATACCCAAGTTACTAACTGTATTTGCTCTGAACCTTTGCTGAATTTCCCATCTTGGCATATCAGCATAGATCAACAGATCCGCATCCGGCGCGATTAAAGAAGCTCCCGGACCTATGACTACAACAAGACCATTTGTTACAGCAGAAAGTTCGTTTTGCAGATCCTGCACTTTTTGCGGATCTAAAAAGTCTTTGACGGTAAATGCACTCACATAGCCAAAAACAGGATCATCAGTTACAAAAGGCTGTACCATTGTATTGATTTGTTCTGCTGAAAGAAAAGTCTTTGCAACAGGCAGTAACTTAACCGGAGCCAGCGCCGCTTGTAATTGTTTTTCTATTTCATTGGCGTATACCCCCTGATAAGTATCTATAGCAATGATACTTTTATTTTTTTGTTCCACATGGCTGGTGATGAACGCGCATATAGCTGTCCATCCCGAAATGCAGACATGCCCTTTAATGGTTAACGCTGGAAATTTTTCAAAGTTTGATGTTTTCAAAACCGGTTTTTATAATTTATTGTTTAACAGATCCATTGCCTAGAAATCTAAGTTCTGGGTAAGATTTTCATTGATGTCCCGCTCCTGCTGTGGAATCGGGAACAGGTAATTTTTTGCTTTTGGCGTTACACCTGGCTTGGCCAGGGGTACCAAAGTTTCAAGTGTTCCGGTACGTGCCAGATCAAACCAGCGCTGCCCTTCGGCCACAAACTCCATCCTTCTTTCTTTTAAGACCGCTGTCCGGAAGGCCTCTTTGCTTAAATTACCATAATCGGGTACTGTATTCAGGTACACCGTACCATTAAAGCGCGCCCTTTTACGCACCATATTGATGTACTGTGCCGCCGTTCCCGGATCATTCTGTTCACTCGATGCCTCGGCATAGATCAGCAATACATCGGCATAACGGATGACCGGAAAATCATTGGCCGAACCATTTGCTTTAGGTTCTGCAACCCTGTCCCAATACTTCTGGATATAAGGCCTGATCTGGCTGGTGGTACTATTTTTATTGTGGATCTCGGTTACAAACGTAACCGACCTGCGGCGGTCGTCGATGTCATAAGTGCTGTATAAGTTCAACGTCGGGATTTGCCA
The DNA here is from genome assembly GCF_000023825.1 of Pedobacter heparinus DSM 2366. Lineage (NCBI taxonomy): Bacteria > Pseudomonadati > Bacteroidota > Sphingobacteriia > Sphingobacteriales > Sphingobacteriaceae > Pedobacter > Pedobacter heparinus. Next base: position 879,026 of record NC_013061.1, on the reverse strand, counting down.
GCCCTGGGCATTTTCTACCCCTTCTTCACTCAATGCTGCAGGCAACAAACGCACATTGAACTGTCCTACTTCCCAAAAGGAAATTGCACCGCCGCCATCACCAAACCCTACAGAAAATATAGCCTCTTTGCCGTTGCGGCTCGACAGTTTAAATACATCAGCATAATCGTCCCAAAGCTGATATTGTTTGGAATTGATCACTTCCAAAGCTTTTGCTGCAGCCTTATCATACACCTTCCTGGTCAGGTAAACTTTAGCAAGAATGGCTTTTGCTGCGCCCGAAGTCGCACGGCCTTTTCCATTGCCCGCAGGATAACTCAGTGGTAAAGCTTCAGCAGCACTAAGGTCGGCAATCACCTGATCATACACCGTCGCTGCAGCGGTTCTCGAAGGTTTCAGCGTTTCCACTTCTTTGGTTAACAGCGGCACATCCCCAAATAAACGCACCAGGTTAAAGTACATCAGGCCCCTTAAAAATTTAGCCTCATTAACCAGTCTGGTCCTTAATGTAGGGTCCATATTGATCAGCGGGATCCTTTCAATGGCAATATTGGCCACCGTAATGGTTTTATAATTCATCTGCCAGATCTCGAGCAGCGTTTTGTTTTGCGGGCCATTGGTAAAGGAAGACAACTGGTCCAGATCGGGCGTACCCAACTGATTGTTCAGCATCTCATCCGATGCCAGGCCGGCAGTAACCCAGAAAGAGCTATGGTAAACACCTGCAGTTGAACCTGTACTGGTAGAATTTAAATAGGCATACACCGCATTTACTGCGGCAATGGCATCGGCTTCTGTTTTATAAAAATTGCCTACAGAAACCTGGCTTTTAAGGTCTTCCTCTAAAAACTTTTTACAGGATGGCACCATCAGCACAGTTAAAAGAAGCAGGGCTGCTGTTCTGGTATAGTTTAAATAACAATTCATCTTTGCTGTATTTAAGGTTAAAAACCAACGTTAATTCCAAGACTGTATGTTTTTGCAATGGGGTAACCGCCCTGGTCGTAGCCAATTACAAAGCTGTTCTGTCCAAAAGTATTGGCCTCAGGGTCGTAGCCACTGTATTTGGTATGTGTCCAGAGATTTGTTGCACTGGCATACACCCTTACGTTGTTCAGTTTTATTTTCTGTACCCAGCTTTTAGGCAGGTTATAGGCCAGCGTCACATTTCTTAACCTGATATAAGAAGCATCTTCCACAATGGCAGTAGAAAATACGCCCTGGTCCAGACTGCCTTCGGATACCGCCCTCGGGTATTTGTTGCTGTGGTTTTCAGGTGTCCATCTGTTCAGCCCCCCTTCTTTCAGCACATTGGTCTGCCCGTTAAAGTTCAGCAGGTCGTAGGAGTTGAGATTGGCCATTTTATTGCCCTGAGAACCTTGAAAAAAGAAACTCAGATCTATATTTTTAAAGGAAAGCGTGTTGTTAAATCCCCAGGTAAAATCAGGCTGCGCACTGCCGATGATCGTCCGGTCACCCTCATCGATCACCCCGTCTTTGTTGATGTCACGGTATTTTCTGTCGCCAGCCTTAGCCCTCGAGGCCACATTGGCCGAATTGGCTTCCTGTCCTTTTAACACAGGGCTGCCTGCAGCTTCTGCGTCAGACTGGAAGATGCCTTCAAAGATATATCCGTAAAATGTACCTACGGGCTGCCCTACACGTAGCAGACTACCGGAAGAAAGGATATCAGCATTTTTATTGGCCAGACTGGTTATCTCATTTCTGTTGATAGAAAAATTGACAGAGCTGTTCCATTTTAATGCCCCGGTAGTATTTACCGTACGCAGGTCAAAATCAAAGCCTCTGTTTACGATGTTTCCAATATTTAACAGGGTTGAAGTAAAGCCGGAAGTAAGCGGAATGGGCGACGACAGCAACAGGTCATTCGTTTTTTTATGGTAATAATCGGCAGTAAGCGCAATGCGGTTGTCAAAAAAGGCCACATCCATCCCTATATCAAACTGACGTGTACTCTCCCATTTCAGGTTTTTATTGACGTAGGTAAGCGGCTCACGTCCGGTATAGATCTCCGAACCGTTAAAAACACCCTCTCCATAAGGGCCCACCAGGGCGAGCGACTGATAGGGCGCAATATTCTGGTTGCCGATCAGTCCGTAACTTACTCTTAGTTTCAGGTCAGAGAGCTGTTTTACTGTTTTCATAAAGTCCTCTTCCACCACCTTCCAGGCAAACGCTCCCGATGGGAAGAAACCATATTTTTTTCCTTCCGCAAATTTGGAAGAACCATCTATCCGACCTGTTGCTGTAAACAGGTATTTGTTTTTCAGGCTGTAATTGATCCTGCCCAGGTAAGAGATCAAACTCCATTGAGATTCATTATTGGTTGTCTTCTGCGGGTTCAGGGCAGTACCCAGATTATGATAGCCCGTCAGGTTATCAGGGAAATCAAACGCATAGGCAAACAGGCTTTCGTTATTGAAACGCTGCATGGTAAAACCGCCCAGAATATCAAATACATGATCTTCCTTAATCGTCTTGTGATAGGTAAGTGTATTTTCATTTAGCCAGGTTAACCCAGAGATATCACCAACAGAAGCTTCACCTTTACTGGCCTGTGTTCTTTTCAGGAAGTTTGGTCCGAAAGCATTTTCCTTGGAAGTAAACTGATCTATACCAAAGCTGGTCTTAAAATCGAGTCCCTCAACAATCTTGTATTTGGCGTATACATTACCCAGCAACCGCGCTATGGTACTGTAAGAATTGTATTCTTTAGCTTCTGCAATAGGATTGCCAAGTGTTTTACCCCTGTCGTTCTCGAAGGTATAACCACCTGCCACCGAGGCATCATAAACAGGCAATACCGGATTGAACAAAAGCGCAGCGCTGGTTACCCCCGGAACAATGGTTCCTGAATTGGTCAGCACCCCTGTTGAAGCTATTCTTGAGAAACTTAAACTGTTGCCAATGGTCAGTCTGCTACTCACCTCACGGTCCATATTGGCCCGGAATGCATATCTTTTAAAATCAGAATTTAAAATGATACCCTTCTGTGTAAAGTAACCACCAGATACCGCATATTTTGTTTTTTCATCGCCCCCTGAAAACGACAGCTGATAGCTGGCCATAGGTGCTGTACGTAGCAGCTCATCCTGCCAGTCGGTTCCCTTGCCCAGGTTTTTAGGATTTACATATATGGGCGTTGCGTTGGAATTCAGCTTTGCTTCGTTCACCAGGTTGGCAAATTGTTCGGCATCCAGCACCTCTACTTTGTGAGAGATTTCCTGAATGCCATAATAGCTTTCAAAAGTGACAATGCCGGCACCAGTACGGCCCCTTTTAGTCGTGATCAGCACTACACCGTTCGCACCTCTTGAACCATATATCGCCGTTGCAGAAGCATCTTTCAATATTTCTATGGATTCGATATCACTGGGATTGATGGAGGACAGCGGACTGATCCTGGGGCCCCGGGTTGCACCGGTACTCATATCTGCACCATCGCTGCTCACCAGCATCCCGTCAATTACATATAAAGGTTCATTTCCGGCATTGATAGAACTGGTGCCCCGTATCCTGATGGAAGTTTCAGCACCTGGCTTACCCGAAATCTGGGTTACCTGCACCCCTGCAGCACGCCCCTGCAGGGCCTGATCAAAGGAAGTTACCTGTGTTTTTTTAAGGTCTTCAGCTTTTATAGAAGATACGGAACCGGTAAGATCGCTTTTCCGGGCTATACCATAACCGATCACCACCACATCTTCCAGCGCTTTAACATCCTGCATCAGTTCAATATTGATCAGTTTCCGGCCGTTTACCGGAATCTCCTGTTTCAAAAAGCCCATTGAACTGAATACGAGAACTGCATTGTTGCCAGGCACCTGGATGGCATAATTGCCATCAGGGTTTGTACTGGTACTGGCCTTTGTTCCCTTTACAACAACAGTGACCTGAGAAAGGGCCTCCCCTTTGGCACCTGTAATTTTACCCTGCACGGTAATGGCAGACTGGGAGAAGGCCGGAAAGGCATAATTAAGGAGCAGAAAAAAAGAAAACAGGATTTTCCGTTCATGCTCGTTTATAAATCTAATACACATCATCGTGGAGATTAAGTAAAGAATTTGGTTAACAGGCTAAAGTTTATATTTGGTTTGTACATACATAGTTAATTATAATATTTTATAAAAACAAATATTCTTTACAACAATTTCCATTAAACAAAACACCTGCTACTATCTATTTATTAATCAATTACCAATTTAAAGCTGAAAAAACACTTCTATAAAGCATTAAATAAATAATTCTATAAATTCAGTAACAAAAAATAAAAACCATTAAAAACAATAATATGTACACACATATAAATATAATATGTACTTGCATATATTTTTAATATTATTGCATAGATTTTGATGAACATTTTAATATGAAACTTACAATCAATCACAAAAGTCAGGTTCCTTTACATCTGCAGGCAGAAGAACTTGTACGCAAACTGATCAACGACCCTCAGTTTAAGGATGGTAAGTTACTGCCCAATGAGGTTGAACTGGCCAGGCAGCTAGGTATTTCCAGGACTACTTTAAGGCAAGCCCTAAATAAACTGGTATATGAAGGACTCCTGATCAGAAAAAAAGGTGTCGGCACCAAAGTTGCCGATATGCCGGTAAGCTCCAAATCCAACAACTGGCTAAGCTTCTCCCAGGAAATGCAGGCCAGAGGTATTGCCATCAAGAACTTCGAACTGCATGTCAGCTGGGTTTATCCGGATGATAAAATCGCTGCCTTCTTCGAAATTTCGACAGACCAGAAAATCCTTAAACTGGAAAGGCTAAGAGGCCGGATGGAAGGGCCCTTTGTTTATTTTGTTTCATATTTTCATCCGCGGATCGGCTTAACAGGCGAGGAGGAGTTCAGAAGACCTTTATACGAAATCTTGGAAGCAGATCACCATGTAATTGCCCAATTGTCCAAAGAAGAGATCAGCGCAAAAGCGGCCGACAAATTTATTGCTGCCAAACTGGAAATAGAGCCCGACAGCCCCATTCTTTTCCGTAAAAGGTTTGTGTTTGACCAGAGCGATAAGCCTATAGAATACAACCTGGGCTATTATAAGGCCGATAGTTTTGTATATACCGTTGAAAGCCGAAAAGAGTAAGACATAATGATGACCTTTGCAGACAAAGTTATCCAGTTCAATAAAGACCTGTCCTATACCGGCAGCACATTACCTCCCGGCATACGTATCATGAACCCATTTAAGGAACATGAGCAAACGATGCACATTGTAGAAGCCTTTTATCATAAATACTACAACGACAATCAGTCCAGATACCTCATTTTAGGCATCAACCCTGGCCGGTTTGGCTCGGGACTGACCGGAATTCCTTTTACCGACCCAAAACGATTGATCACGGAATGTAACATCCCCTATTCCGGCAAATTATCACACGAACCTTCCTCAGTATTTATCTATGAAATGATCAATGCTTTTGGTGGCGCTGAAGCTTTTTACAAACAGTTTTACATCAGTTCACCCTGCCCCCTTGGCTTTACTTCTATTGCCGCAAACGGGAAAGAAAAAAACTATAATTATTACGATAGCAAAGCGCTGGAAAAAGCAGTTTATGAATTTATCATTGAAAATATCCGCAAGCAGCTAACACTCGGTATCACAACCGATACCTGCTTTTGCTTAGGTACCGGCAAAAACGAGAAGTTCCTGATGAAGGTTAATGCCCAATACAAATTCTTTAAAAGGATTGTAGCACTGGAACATCCAAGATTTATCATGCAATATAAAACGGCCAGTAAACAGTTTTATATAGACAAGTACATCTCAGCCTTTAAGGCCCTTAACAATTCTGCGATATAGACCTGAACTTACATGTTGTATGATCTTTGAAAAAATCCCCCATTAAAAAAAACGATGGCACATACATGGGTGTATTCCCATTAAATACGAAGGCGATAGCTAAAATCACAATCTGATCCTTAACTTAGCATACAGACTGGCCTGTACGCGTGCAGCCATTTTAAACTAAAAAAGCACCCTGTTGCCAAATAAACTCCTGTGTATGGACAATCTCAGCATGAATATCAAGTCAGCCCTGCTTGCGGCAGCTATTCTCCTGTTCACCTATTTCTATTACTCCGGCAAGGGCGGTTCCTTCCTGAGCATGGGCAGCGCAATCGTATTCTGGCTTTTATGCGGCGCGGCGCTTGTCCTATGCACGCTAATGGTAAGGCTCGTTGCCCATATGGCCATTTCCGGGCTGATTTATCCGAACGCAGTCTCTATGGTATTGCTTCCATTCCTGTGCATCCTGCTGCTCTTCTGGTTGGCATACGGAACCTCTTCCATCCCTGCGTTCGCAGACTTCCCCGGATATTCGGCCATCCTGAAAGGCTTTTTTCAGTCGCACCTGCTGTATATCGCTGTTGTATCAGTCATCATAGGAGGCGGTTTATATTTTTCGCTTCCGAAGGATATCCCAGCGGCCAGGTCTCTTTTCAATGCCAACCTACTGTTTGCGCTTTCTATGGCAGGGGCATTCGTACTGAGCGTTGCGGGCTTCTATTGGGCGAAAAAAATAAGCCAGCCCGCGCTTGATCCGAAATATACTGCCTATAAAAGCCTCGGCGAGGACGTTCAGTATCAGGGTCTGGAAATATCGCTCCTGCTGGATGCCGGTCCAGACTATACCGCCTCGCAGCCCTATTACCTCGAGGAAAGAGGCGAGTTCATTATTAGCCTGCACTACGCCAGTTCAAATAAGAATGCCCCGCTTTTCAAGGTCTTCAAAATCGACAGACAGGGCAAGATCGCAGACAGTCTGGATGCGGAAGAGCTGACTGTCGGTAGTGGAAGCCTGATATTCGACAAGGGGCTTATCAGGCCGGCGAATTCCAAGAACGCATATTTCTGGGTATTCGACGGCGCAAAGACGCTGGTGCAGGAAAGCAGACAAGACAGCAAAAATAAGATAGCTGAACTGCAGAAAGACATGGCCGCGATCAGGCTGGAGCACTTCCATAAGACCGCCAGGCTGGAATGCGGGAGCGGTTCGAAGATACAGTGGAACGGTACGGGCTACTTCCAGATTTTTCATCATGGCGATACGGCGAGGTTCAGGATTGACAACCTGTACGCTCAGAATGCCGATGGCGGATGCGGGGCGCGCCCAGTAGATTATTACCCTGCCAAGGGCCTGGATTTTGCACTCCTCAGGCTGGATGAGAAAACTTATTATATCGTCAAACCAAAGAAAAAATAACATGAGACTGATCTTCATTTTTCTCTTGTCTATAGGTACCGCTTACGGTCAGGGAAGCCGCGAAATAAAGGTAGGCTATGCCGGCCGCTATGACAGCCTGCCCAAGATACGCTTTGAGGTGACATCGAAGGAAAGCTTTGATAGGCTTCCCCAGCAAGGACAGCTCATTCCTAAGGCTATTGCGATGGATAAGGGCATGCTTGCTATTCCCAGCGGCAAAGGCAGGCTTAGGCTCAAGAAATACAACGGTTCACCGGGACAGGGCGACGGGTTCCGCGGCTGGAAATATGCGGGGTATTTTCCGCTGCTAAAGATGCATGCGCTTTTCAGCCACAGTGTTTCCGAACACATCGGGTTCAGCGATCTGGTACTCATAGACAGCATTACTGCTGACCGCTACTCCATCGTTTCCATCGGGGATGATGCAGTGGAGGTACCGATACCCTCGCCAGATGGGCGGTTCCTCGCCTACTATTATAATCCAATTTATGAACGAAACAGTTCCTTTATAGGCGTTCTTGCAGTGGATGCCAAAGACAGCCACACGAAAGGCCACATTTCGGAGCTGATGAGCTTCCAGACTAAAGACTGGGGCGTCGAGAATATCAGGTGGGCTGGCAGCAGCTCCTTTATCGTAAAAGCATATACCGTAGAAATTGCGGGCCAGAACAGGACAAGGAAGTACACCTATTATCTGGGAAGGCTGGACCCAGCCGACGATAAAACCGGACACAATTAGGGTTACTTTCGGCTCAGTCCTGGTGAAAGCTTCTTTTGTTTTTGTGCCTGGAGTTTGAATATTTGATCAAATGCTTGCTTAACGCGACAGGCAGTCCCTTTATTGTTTTTTGTTCCTGCTGCAGTTTGCATCCCGTTTTCGTGCATGCATAGGCCAAGTGACGGGCATAGGATCTGCCATTGTAAAAAATCAGGTAAGAAACTGCCTTGTCATGGTCCTCGCTGTTTCCGCAGTAATAAAATGGGATAAAGACGGCATTGATGCCGTTTATGGTTTGAACGGATATTTCCTTGTGGTCGTAAAATATCAGGCTCATTTCCGGCGCAGGATTATCGTATCTTACCGCCAGGGTATTTTTTCTGTTGACAAGGCTGGCTTCTATAAAATTTTTATCGGCATCCCAGGGCGGTGCTGCCAGATCGCAGGGATTATATACTTTTACCGATACCATGTTTTTGCCCGATGCATCTGAAAAAGAATGCTTAAAGTTTGCTGTCTTGCGTTGTCCTATCCGATCTGCTTTTTCCTTTTCGAAAAGCTTTACGCACCGGCTGATGTACTGGTTGATGATCTTGTCGTCAAAAGTTTCCAGATAAGTCTTGGGTAACACCATTTTTCTTTTTATTGTCGGCATTTCAACCAGCCTGCTGTTTTCCATGTCATAATAATTCCATATTCCAGAATAGCTGTCCGTCAGCAGATTGACGCTTGATTCTCCGCTCCCGTCATTATTGGCCGGGCCAAATTCGTACCGGTTCATTCCGATGATCTGTACTTTCTTAAGCGCCTTGCTGTACGCAAAATCGCAGTGGTAGCCCGCCCGCATATGCGGAACAGTGTAGGTAAACCCATTTCCTTTTTTTTCGATACCCGACTGCCGCCCGTCAAAAATCAGCTTCATGCTTTTGATTTCCCTGAATGCCTGGGTTGATAGCTTACATACGATTATGCCCTTGGCCTTGTCAAAAATTACAGTATCCAATCTTCGGTCGAGATCCATATCGAATCTCAGCGTATCGTTTCTATATTCTTGTCCATCCGCCGATGCTGCCAACAGCAGACAGGCCGCTGCCATCATAAGCTTTCTGATAATCTTGTCCATTTTATCTTGGTCAATGGTCCCTACTCGGATTTCCTTTTATATTCATGGCTACTCGTATTGTCGTTGCTGGCAAGGAACACGAATACCCATCCCCACCTGTTCTGCAGCCTGTCGGCATGGAGCTGATTGTCCTTGTCCAGCCACAGCTGGAACTGGTTATTTTTTAGCTGTCCGTATATCAGCGGTATGGGTATGACGGTGCGCTTATGCCGCGACACGAAATAATTGTCCCTGAGCTTCCCTTTCAGAACGACACTCTTTTTTTCGATGCCGCCCTCCACCCAGGTAGCCCTGATTTGGTCTTTCCCTACGGCCTTGAGCCCTATTCTTGCCTTGCTGAAATCAAGGGTATCGGATTTCCCGCTTAGGTTGAGCTGGTTCCATAGCGAAGAGAATTCCGACTCGCTTTTCTTGATGGACAGATTCTCATAGATGCCGTCGAAGGCATTCAGGCTTGATATGTTCTTAATTCCTGTGGTAGAGGCCTGCTGAAGCGATGCGCAGCCGGAAAGGAATATTAATATGCAGGATAAAAAAAGAACTGGGCTTGTTGAAACCTGCTTAGGTCTTCCTCGATTTTCTGTCATAGCTGGGATGATATAAACGGCTAAATATAGCAATTTAACTCGTAAAATAAGTCTGAATAGACGCACGTGGAGTTCGAACAAATATAGCGTGTTAAACGCAAAAAAGGCCTTTATCTTTCGAATAAAGGCCTTTTTATCTAAGTGTGGTATGGGCCGGGATCGAACCGGCGACACATGGATTTTCAGTCCATTGCTCTACCGACTGAGCTACCGTACCATCTTATTTATTCCACATGTTTTACCATGTTCCCCTCGGTTGGGAGTGCAAATGTAGTGTCTTTTTTTGAACATCAAAATCTTTTTTCAAAATAATTTAAAATAAACCCTTTTTATTTAAATCCCTTCTAAATTTTACAGTTTTATGCATGCATAATAATTTGTTTTGGGCTAAATATTTTAACTTAGCCACACAATAAAAGATATTTCAAATGGTGTCACAAATCCTGTTTATTGTCATTACATTGGCTGCCATCGCCTTGTTCAGTTATAACTTAAAAAAAGTTATCCGTAACATCCGGCTTGGAAGAGCTGCCAATCGCTCCGATCAGCCACAAAAAAGAATGATGACCATGCTCAAAGTAGCATTTGGGCAAACAAAAATGTTTTTCCGGCCTATCCCGGCCTTCCTGCACCTCATTGTCTATGCTGGCTTTGTCATCATTAATATCGAGGTACTGGAAATTATGATAGATGGTATTTTTGGCACCCACCGCATATTTGGTGGCCTGGGCACCCTATACAATATACTCATCGGTTCATTTGAATTCCTGGCCCTTGGCGTATGGCTGGCCTGCGCCATCTTTTTAATCCGCAGAAACGTCCTTAAATTAAAAAGGTTCAGTGGTGTAGAAATGAAAAGCTGGCCCAGATCGGATGCCAATTACATCCTGATCACAGAAATCCTACTCATGACCGCCTTTTTAACCATGAATGCAGCTGACGCAAAATTACAGGCTATGGGCCTTGGACATTATACGGCCGCTGGTGCATTTCCGGTAAGCCAGTTCCTGCAAAACCTTTTACCCGATACGGCGGCAGGCTTAATTGCTATAGAAAGGGGCTGCTGGTGGTTCCACATTATTGGCATATTTGCCTTTTTAAACTATCTGCCCTATTCCAAACACTTCCACATCATCTTTGCTTTTCCAAACACTTATTTCTCCAACCTGGAACCTAAAGGTGAATTTACAAATATGGAAAGTGTAACCAATGAGGTAAAGGCTATGCTGGACCCATCATTTACACCGCCAGAGGCTGCTCCGGGCCGCTTTGGTGCTAAAGATGTAAACGACCTGACCTGGGTTAACCTGATGAATGCCTATACCTGCACCGAATGCGGAAGGTGTACCTCTGTTTGCCCTGCAAACATCACCGGCAAACTGCTTTCACCCCGAAAGATCATGATGGATACCCGCGACAGAATGGAAGAAGTTGGAAAGAATGGACTTGAGGATGGCAAATCGCTGATCGATACTTACATTACCCGTGAAGAGATCTGGGCCTGTACCAGTTGCAACGCCTGTACACAGGCCTGCCCTATCAATATAGACCCACTGTCCATCATCACCGAACTGAGAAGGTATGCGGTGATGGAAGAATCCCAATCGCCCGCCAGCATCAATACCATGCTCGGCAATATAGAAAACAATGGGGCACCCTGGAAATATTCACCGTCCGACAGGTTCAACTGGGCAAAAGAGAGTTAATTGAATTTTAAATCTACAATATAGCTTTAAACATGAGCGCACAACTAAATTTTGAAGTGCCAACAATGGCAGAAATGATAGCCAAAGGCAAAGAACCTGAAATCCTGTTCTGGGTAGGCTGCGCCGGAAGTTATGATGAAAGGGCACAGAAAACCACACGCGATATCTGTAAAATATTACATCATGTAGGCTTAAAATATGCTGTACTGGGTACCGAAGAAAGCTGTACCGGCGATCCGGCAAAACGCGCAGGAAATGAATTCCTGTTCCAGATGCAGGCCATGACCAATATAGAAGTACTGAATGCCTACAACATAAAAAAAATAGTTACCGGATGCCCGCATTGTTTCAATACCATCAAAAATGAATACCCGGGGCTGGGCGGCAATTATGAGGTGATCCACCATACCCAGCTCATCCAGCAGCTTATAAATGAGGGAAAGCTCAAAGCTGAAGGGGGAGAAAGCTTTAAAGGCAAAAAGATCACTTATCACGACCCCTGTTACCTGGGCCGGGGCAACGACGTATACGAAGCGCCAAGAAAAGCACTGGAAGCACTGGATGCCCAGCTTGTGGAAATGAAACGCTGCAGATCAAACGGCCTGTGCTGTGGTGCAGGCGGTGCCCAGATGTTTAAAGAACCAGAAAAAGGCAACAAAGACATCAACATAGAAAGGATTGAGGAAGCACTGGAAACCCAGCCCCAGGTTATTGCAGCCTCCTGCCCTTTCTGTATGACCATGCTTAGGGACGGCGTAAAAATGAAAGAACAGGAACAGAATGTACAGGTGCTGGACATTGCAGAAATCACCGCCAGGGCAAATGGATTGTAAACACCTCTTTATTGCCTCCTTAAATTCCGGAAGTAACGGTAACTGCTACTATGTGGGTAACGAAAGGGAAGCCATATTGGTGGATGTCGGTATTTCATGCCGGGAAACTGAAAAGAGAATGTTCCGGCTGGGCTTATCTATGCAAAAGGTAAAAGCCATATTCATTTCCCACGAACATACCGACCACGTTAAAGGTCTTTGTACCCTGGCCGCGAAATATAACTTGCCTGTTTACATCAGCCCTGGTACCCTTTCCGGCTGCCGCTTCAACCTTAGAGAAGAGCTCATCAACTATTTAAACAACAACGAGACCATTCAGATAGGCAGCCTTACGGTTACAGGATTCCTTAAAATACACGATGCCTCAGAGCCCTACAGCTTTGTGGTGGCCTGCGGGGAAACCAAAGTTGGTGTATTTACAGATATCGGAGAAGCCTGCGACCAGCTCATATTTCATTTCAGACAATGTCATGCAGCTTTCCTCGAAGCCAATTATGACGATGCCCTGCTGGAAAAAAGTGCTTACCCTTATTTCCTTAAAAAGCGCATCAGCGGGGGCAAGGGCCACTTATCCAATAAAAAAGCACTTGATCTTTTCAGCAGCCATAGGCCTGCTTTCATGACGCACCTGCTGCTCGCCCACTTGTCTAAAGACAACAACTGCCCCGATCTGGCCCTGGAGCTGTTCCGGCAACAGGCCAATGGCACCGAAATCATCGTGGCCTCCAGGTATGAAGAAACCCAGGTGTATACTATTTTTGAGCCAGCAGCTGCGCATTCATTTTAACCAGCCGCTCCGAAAGATCCGCCAGGTCCTGCGGCTCTATATCTTTTAAGGGGATCATCATATAAGCCGCCATACTGTCAATATCACCGCCACTTTTATCGTTATAAGTCTGCACAATTACATCCTCTCCCTTCGTACGCAGGTATAGTTTCCCACTTTTGTCTGTCCCGTAATAGTCAAGATCTTTAAATTTCACCAGGTTAAAAGAAAAATACTCTACTTTTCCACTGTTAAAATAGCGTTTGTAACGGCAAAAGCCTCTGTTGGTAACATTTAATTCATAACGCTTAATTTGTGCTTCATCCAGACGGCTATCGTAATGTTCTGCCAGCTTTTTTTGAATATAAACCGTATATTCATCTGATATCCTTTCGTTAAAGCCCATAAAAACAAGGCAAATCAGCAAAAAGAAGGACATTTTTAAGCTCAATGTAAACTTATTCATCACGTTAAGAATTTAGCAGTATCAATTTAAATAATTTCTTAAATTTGAACATGAGTTTTTCTCCACAATCTAAAGTTTGGATCTACCAAAGTAACCGCGCATTCACAAATGACGAAGTAACTGCTATACAACAAAAATTAGACGACTTTGCTTCGGCCTGGAAAGCGCATGGACATCAGTTAAAGGCAAAAGCCGAAATACTGCACAATTTCTTTATCGTATTTACCGTTGATGAGGCCGCTGCCGGTGTTACCGGATGTTCTATAGACGCCTCTGTCCGCATCATTAAAGAAATTGAACAGACCTATAATGTAGACCTGTTCGACAGGTTTAACATTGCCTACAAAATTGACGATAAGGTAATTGTAACGAACAAAGAAGATTTTGAGACCCTGGTAAACATCAAAACCGTTACGCCCGAGACTATAGTTTTCAACAATCTGGTACAAACGCGTCAGGAGTTTGAAGACAAATGGGAAACGCCATTTGAACAAAGCTGGCACAGTAAAGTATTTGCACATTTACTGTAATTAAAAATCAAGCGGACCTAACCTTCTCATATTCTTAAGGATAAGATACTGGCGGTGTTTGATGTATTGCGTCGGTCTCACCGGTGTCCACCTTCTGGGATTCGGAAAGCAGGCAGCAATCAATGCAGCCTGAGAACGGCTCAGCTTAGTACATGATTTACCGAAATAGGCTTGTGCAGCGGCTTCAGCACCATAAATACCATCCCCCATTTCAATTACATTCAGGTAAACTTCCAGGATTCGTTCCTTGCTCCACAGCATTTCAATCAGCAAGGTAAAATAAGCTTCAAAGCCTTTACGCAGCCAGGAACGACCCGGCCATAAAAAAACATTCTTGGCCGTTTGCTGCGAAATGGTACTGCCACCCTTTATCTTCTTCCCTTTTTTATTCGTTTGAAAAGCTTTTTCTATCGCCTTTACATCAAAACCTATATGTTTTAAAAACAGCTGATCCTCTGCAGAAACAGCGGCGCGCTTCATGTTATCCGAAATATCCTCAAAATCCACCCATTCTTTCTCCATTTTAGCCGGCTTACCATCGGTTGTAAGCTCTATATTGCGCAGCACCATCAATAGGGTAATGGGCGGGTTCACAAAGCGGTAAATCAATACCCACAATACACTTACCATTAAAAACCAGAGAAAAACCCGGGTTACGACCGACATGGTCCTTTTGAACAGAGAGGGGGCGGACTTTCGTGTGTTTGTCCGTTTACGTTTTGACATCAGTGCAAAGGTAAAGCTTAATTGCAAAAAATACCTATAAAAAAAGCGCCCCGGTTATGGGGCGCTTTTCTATTTCTGTTTACAGCTAATTATTCAGCTACAACTTCAAAAGGAACTTTAACTTTCACCTCTTTGTGCAAGTTTAAGTTGGCTACATATTCGCCAACAAACTTAGGCTCAGTTTCGAAAGTGATACGGCGACGGTCAACATCAAAACCTTTTTGTTTCAATGCCTCAGCAATCATAATGGTATTTACTGCACCAAAAATCTTACCTGTCTCACCAGCTTTAGCACCAATAGTTAATTTAACCTCAGTTAAACGCTCTGCAATGCCTTCCGCATCTTTCTTAATTTTATCTTGTTTAAAAGCAGCCTGCTTTAAGTTTTCTGCTAATACCTTTTTAGCTGAAGGAGTAGCCAGCTCACCAAATCCCTGAGGAATCAGGTAGTTACGGCCGTATCCTGGCTTTACATTCACGATATCATCTTTTTCCCCTAGGGATTTGATATCTTGTTTTAAAATAATTTCCATCTCTCAGCTCCTATTTTAATTGGTCAGCAACAAAAGGTAACAAACCAATGTGACGTGCACGTTTTACCGCCTGAGCCACTTTACGTTGAAACTTCAATGAAGTACCGGTTAAACGGCGAGGTAAAATTTTACCCTGGTCATTGATAAATTTCAATAAGAAGTTTGCGTCTTTATAATCGATATATTTAATCCCGTTTTTTCTGAAACGGCAATATTTTTTTCTGTTATCGTCCACCTTTGGAGCGGTAACATATTGTATCTGATCCTTTGCCATTATACTGCAGCCTCCTGTTTAGGTTTTTTGTTAAAAGCACCACTGCGTTTCTTCTCATTATAGGCAACCGCATGACGGTCTAATCTAATGGTAAGGAAACGTAGCACACGCTCATCGCGCTTAAGCTCCAACTCCAACTTGTTAATTAATTCACCTGAAGATTTGTACTCTGTAAGGTGGAAAAATCCGCTTGCTTTTTTTTCAATCGGATACGCTAATTTTCTCAAACCCCAATTGTCCTCTTGAACAATTTCGGCTCCGCTGTCAGCGATGATCTTGCTGAATTTGGCAATCGCCTCTTTCGCAACTTCTTCTGACAACAACGGGGTTAGAACGATAACAGTTTCGTACTGATTCATTGTTATTTATTTGTTTTTTTAATTAATCCTCTCCTGATGTGCTCAACGCGCATCAATGAGGGGATGCAAAAGTAGTGATAAATCTCTAAAATACAAAGGTTTTTAAAAAAAAGAGACTGCCCTTTTGAGGCAATCTCTTCAAAGTATCTTTCCAATGTACTAATACATAGAAACTACTTCTTTAAACTCCTGGTCTTTACATTTAACCGTAAAAGTCAAATCCCGTGCATATACCTGTGCAACATTAAATTTTTTAATGAATTTCGACTTTACATCAAAAATCTTGCTATACAACAGGTCATTGTATTTATCAAAAACCTGAACCTCTATCTGATCAGCAGGTGCATTCTCCAGTTCAAGGGTTACAAATTCATTGTCCCTGCTAAAAACCGGCTTAAACCTTTCCACCACTACTGGCTCAGCAACTATAGCTTTACCATCGGCAATCAACACCTTATATTCGGCACTCCGCTGTTCAGTTACTAACCTGAACACGTAATTACCATCCGGAAAAGCATCCAGATTGTATATTTTAGTGGAAGAACCCAACGCTTTTATGGTTTGCTGATATAAAACTTCATAAGTGTCATCATACAGGGAAAGGGCAACAGTCTGCCCCCCTTCAATGAAAAAAGAGACTGATTTTTTATCCACACGCTTAACTTTGAACGAAAAACCATCATCATTTGCATGCAACATTGCAGAATTCAACAAAAAAACTACAAAAACACCGATTTTAAATAAATTTCTCATGGCTGTAATGTTTAATTTTAACAACTAATTCATACACCAAAGATAAAACTCATAAAAACCAAAAATCACCAGTACATTTTCCAATATATATGCTAGATTAACACTACAAATTCATTAGTTAACAACAAATTAACATTGAATTTCGTATTTTTGATATTAAATATCATGAAAAATTCAAAACCAAGCTTCGAAATCATCGAACCTTCGTTCGGAAGTTCTTTTTATTACTCAAAATACGAAGAAAACTTGAACAATAAGGCGCATGTATGGCATTACCATCCGGAAATTGAAATGGTTTTTATAAATGGCGGAACGGGCAAACGACAAATCGGTAGCTATGTATCCTATTACACCGATGGCGACCTGATCCTGATTGGCAGCAACCTGCCCCACTGCGGCTTTACCAACACCAATACCGGCAATAAAAACGAAACCGTTATCCAGATGAAGCCAGACTTTCTTGGCAGCTCTTTTTTAGAGCTACAAGAAATAAAATGCATTTCTGACCTCTTCGATAAAGCCAGGGGCGGCATTGCATTCGGGCCTGAAACAAAAAAAACTGTGGGTCGTCAGATTGAAATGATGGACAACCAGCAACCATTTGAAAGGCTTCTGACCTTATTGAACATTTTAAAGGAACTGGATAGTTCCGGCGACTATAAAATCTTAAATGCCTCGGGCTTTGCTATGGAAATGCAGCTCCAGGACAACGATCGCATCAATATGGTCTTTAATTATATAAAAGATCATTTCCAGGAAGAATTAAATTTAATGGTCATAGCAGAAATGGCCAGCATGACCGTACCCTCCTTTTGCAGGTATTTCAAAAAAATCACTAAAAAAACCTTAACACAATTTGTAAATGAATACCGCATTGTACACGCCTCAAAGCTTTTAGCCGAAAAACAGATCAGCATTGCCAATATTTGCTACGAAAGCGGCTTCAATAATTTCAGCCACTTTAATAAATTGTTTAAAGAATTTACCGGCAAAAGTGCCTCACAATACCGAAAAGAATTAAAGTCAGTATTCAAATAAAACAGGCCCTACCCCTCTTCTTTCCGTCAAATTTTCAACAATCCGGATTTCCGGCATTCCAAGCTCAACAAAAATTCCTATTTTCGTAGGCGAATGGAGAATTTTATAGTATCAGCCCGTAAGTACCGTCCGGCAACGTTTGAAACCGTTGTTGGCCAGCAGCACATTACCGGCACTTTAAAAAACGCCATTAAAAACAACCAGCTGGCACAGGCTTTTTTATTTTGCGGACCCAGGGGAGTAGGTAAAACAACCTGCGCACGTATCCTTGCCAAAACCATCAACTGTACCAGCTTAACCGCCGAACAGGAAGCCTGCGGCACCTGTGAGTCCTGCGTTTCCTTTCAAACCGGCCATTCCTTTAACTTTCACGAGCTTGATGCGGCTTCTAATAACTCGGTCGACGACATCAGGAGCCTGATCGAACAGGTCCGAATCCCGCCGCAGGCAGGAAAATATAAAATCTATATCATAGATGAGGTGCACATGCTTTCGGCAAATGCCTTCAATGCCTTCCTGAAAACACTGGAAGAACCACCTTCCTATGCCATATTTATATTGGCTACCACCGAAAAGCACAAAATACTGCCCACCATATTGTCGCGCTGCCAGATCTTTGATTTCAACCGCATCCAGGTAGAGGACATATCAGGCCATTTAAATAAAATTGCACAGCGCGAAAACATAGCCGTAGAGGCTGATGGGCTCCACATTATTGCCCAAAAGGCAGATGGTGGCTTAAGGGATGCACTTTCCATGTTCGACCAGATTGTAAGTTACACCAATAAGAACTTAACTTATAAATCGGTAATCGACAACCTCAACATCCTCGACTACGACTACTATTTTAAGCTTACCCAACACCTTACGGCTACAGATGTAAGCCATACACTCATCCTCTTTGATGAAATCCTGAACAATGGTTTTGATGGCAATAACTTCATCAACGGATTGGCCAGCCACCTCAGAAACCTGCTTGTTGCCAAAGACCCGCAAACCACCAAACTGCTGGAAGTAAGCGAGAACATCAAACAAAAATACATTAGCCAAAGCCAGCAAACGCCGGTTTCATTTATTCTGACGGCCTTAAACCTGGCTAACCAGTGCGATCTGAACTACAAAAACAGTAAAAACCAGCGGCTCCAGGTAGAGATGGCCCTGATCAAGATGTGCCACATCCCATCGGTACTCCAATTAGCCAGCCAACCCTTAACCAATACCGCGACTGACCCAGATCAGATTAAAAAAAAAACTAGTATAAGTACTGAACAATCCTCATTTACAGCTCCGGCCACTTCGGTAGCCGAAAGTCCAGTCCCTGTAAATCTACCCCCTGTTATACCCGCTGAAGTTAACCCGACAGTCAATATACCTAAAAAAACGCCCCCACCATCTTCCAAAATTGTATTAAACCCAATATCCCTGGCACAGCAAAGTAAGGTTGCCATGCTTGTACCTTCATTAAACGGCATCCAGAACAACGCAGAAGGAGCAGATGGCGATGAACCTAAATACATCACCGGAAGTGATAAAGAAATTTTCACACAGGACCAGTTGCTGCTTTACTGGAACCAATACACCAGTATGGTGAAAGAAGCCAACAGGATCAATGTATATACCCTGATGAGTACCTCAGTTCCCATCCTCGAAAAACCGGATGAAATCCTGGTACAGGTAGAACACAAACTACAGGAAGACCTGCTTCAGGAAGAAATGATAGACCTGCTCAATTTTTTGAGGCCAAGGCTTAAAAACTTCAGCATCTATATCAAAACCAAACAAGTGGTAAAAGAAGTGGTAAACCGTCTATATACCAGCACCGAAAAATACCAGTACCTGGTAGAAAAAAATCCAAAGCTGGAAGAAATGCGCAGAAGGTTCAACCTCGATGTAAACCCTTAAGCCTCTTCAAATACGCTCTTCAAGATGCTTTAAATATCACCTGCCCGGTTTATCATTTACAGGATAACCCTCTTCATCCAGATCTTCACGGTCATCTTCAGGAGTGCGTGAAAGGATTTCATCCTCTGGGCTCAGCTCAATACTTTCCCCGTTGTTGTCTATCCGCATCCCCGCCCCGTCCAGCCGCTCACTCATCTCTTTTTCATTGTCATATTCCGTACCAATGTAAGGATTGGATTCGTCATAAGTAGAAATGCTATCCTCGCCATTAGGTGCCGAGGTGTCATAGGGCAATGGGTGGTCATAATCTTCATCTTTACCCCTTACGTCAAATTCAAAGCTGTTTTTATCTTTGTCGTACGATAAATTTTCAAAATCTTTTGTCTCTCCCAGATTCATTGGGTGTAGTTTGTCGGTTGCTTTTCCAGCACCTTTCTCATCGTTTGGGCCCGTCATCATAATGGTAAGTTTTATATCAAATATAACACCCAACAAAGACCGAATGTTTTGCTTTCAACAGCACTAAAACAAAAAAGGCTGTTCACCTACATGAACAGCCTTTTTACAAGATGATGTGCCTTAGCCTACAATCCCGCCAAAGCAGTATTTAAGGTTTCACTAGGGCGCATTGCAGCAGCGGCCAGCTGGTCATCCGGGTGATAGTAACCCCCAATGTTCTGCGGTTTGCCTTGTGCAGCAATCAGTTCAGCCGAAATTTTCGCTTCGTTTTCAGTCAGCACCTTAGCCAGTTCAGTAAACCTGGCCTGCAAATCGGCATCTTTGGTCTGTGCAGCAAGGTTTTGTGCCCAATACAAAGCCAGATAAAAATGTGAGCCCCTGTTGTCAATCTGCCCTACTTTACGTGCGGGCGATTTATCATTGGCCAGGAATTTCTCTGTTGCAGCATCTAAAGTTTCGGCCAGCACCAATGCTTTCGCATTGTGCTGCGTTTGGCCCAGGTGTTCCAATGATACCGCCAGTGCCAGGAACTCACCCAATGAATCCCAGCGCAAATATCCTTCATGGATAAACTGCTCAATATGTTTTGGTGCCGAACCTCCAGCTCCGGTTTCAAACAAACCACCGCCATTCATCAAAGGAACAATAGACAACATTTTTGCCGAAGTACCCAATTCCAGGATCGGGAAAAGATCGGTCAGATAATCACGCAATACGTTACCAGTTACCGAAATGGTATCTTCTCCTTTACGGATCCTTTCCAAAGTAAATTTAGTAGCCTCAACAGGCGATAAAATACGGATATCCAAACCTGAAGTATCGTGATCTGCCAGGTATTTTTTCACTTTCGCAATAATCTCCCTGTCGTGCGCCCTGTTCCCGTCCAACCAGAAAACAGCCGGCGTAGCCGATAAACGGGCCCTGTTTACGGCCAGTTTAACCCAGTCCTGGATCGGTGCATCCTTGGTCTGGCACATGCGGAAAATATCGCCTTTTTCAACTTTCTGGTCAAAGAAAACTTTACCATCGGCATCCGTTACACGAATAGTGCCATTGGCAGCCGCCTGAAAAGTTTTATCGTGAGAACCGTATTCTTCTGCTTTCTGTGCCATCAGACCAACATTCGGAACAGAACCCATGGTGGTTACGTCAAAAGCACCATGTGCCTTACAGTCGTCTATGGTAGCCGTATACACACCGGCATAACAACGGTCAGGAATAATCGCAATCGTATCCTGCTGTTTGTTGTCCTTGTTCCACATCTGACCAGATGTGCGGATCATTGCCGGCATAGAAGCATCAACAATCACATCAGAAGGTACATGCAGGTTGGTAATGCCTTTATCAGAATTTACCATCGCCAGTGCAGGCCCGTTTGCAATAGCCGCCTCAATGTCTACTTTTACTTCTGCTTCCCTTGCATTTCCTGCAATTTTAGCATACACATCACCCAATCCGTTACGGGTATCTATGTTCAGACTGGCAAACAGCTCGGCATATTTGGCAAAAACTGCTGCAAAATAAACTTCTACTATCGCACCAAAAATGATCGGGTCAGAAACCTTCATCATCGTTGCTTTTAAATGTGCTGAAAGTAAAACCCCGGCTGCTTTGGCCTCTTCTATGGTTTTGGCTACAAATGATTTTAAGGCCGATAAGCTCAGTGCAGAACTGTCGATCACTTCTCCTGCTTTTAAAGGCGACAGCCCTTTTAATTCCGTTACAGTGCCATCGGCACCAACAAATTCGATCTTAAACTGCGTAGCCTCTGCTACAGTAACCGATTTCTCAGATCCGTAAAAATCACCTTCACTCATGCTGGCTACCCTTGTTTTAGAATCGGCAGACCAGGCACCCATCGAATGTGGATTGGCCTTTGCATAATTTTTAACTGCTTTAGGTGCCCTGCGGTCAGAGTTACCCTCACGCAAAACAGGGTTAACCGCGGAACCTAATACTTTTGCATACTTTGTCTTTATCGCTTTCTCTTCTTCAGTTTGTGCATTATCCGGATAGTTTGGAATGGCAAATCCCTGTGACTGTAATTCGGCAATTGCATCCGTAAGCTGTGGAATAGAAGCTGAAATGTTTGGCAGTTTAATGATATTGGCCTCCGGTGTGGTGGCCAGCTGCCCCAGTTCAGTCAATGCATCTCCAACTTTTTGGTCTTCCTTTAAAAACTCAGGAAAGTTCGCCAAAATTCTTCCGGCCAGAGAAATGTCCCTGGTTTCTACATCAATGCCTGCAGAGGCGGTAAAAGCCTGTACAATCGGTAAAAGTGAATAGGTTGCCAACATTGGCGCTTCATCTGTTTTGGTATAGATAATTTTTGATGTGTCTGACATATTTTTATAAATACGATTATGTGAATGAAAATAAAAGCTGATTGTTTAGGATAAAACGCGCTTTCGATTAAATCGCCTAAAGATAGGATAAACAGATGATTTTTTAACAATTTTTAGCTCGCTATTTGTTTTCTATTTTTGTAATATTGAGGAACCACAAACGAACCTGAATACATGTTTAAAATTATCGCTCTCCTGCTGTTATGGCTTGCAGCTACATCAGCTTTTGCACAAAACAAAGCCTCTGTTAAGGGCCGGCTTGTCGACTCTGTTACCCATGCCCCACTGGAATATGCAACAGTTGCCGTTGTGCATGCCAAAGATACCAGCCTGATTGCTTATACGCTGACCGACAATAAGGGAACTTTTACCCTCAACAACTTACCCCTCAATACCGCCACTAAAATCATCATCTCTTATGTGGGTTACCATACCTTCCGGCAGCATCTTGATTATGGAAACGGACCTGTTAAAAATTTCGGCGAGCTGCTGCTTAGTGGAAAAAACCTGACAGAAGTTGTGATCCATGGCGAAAGATCGCCGGTGGTAATTAAAAAAGATACCATTGAATTCAATGCTGAAGCTTTTAAGACCAGGCCCAATGCCGTGGTCGAGGAACTGCTCAGAAAACTGCCCGGCGTGCAGGTCAACGTAGACGGCTCCATCGAAGTGAACGGCAAGTCCATCAACAAACTCCTCATCGATGGCAAACAGTTTTTTGGCAGCGATACAAGGGTGGCTACAAAAAACCTTGATGCCGATCTGATCGATAAGATCCAGGTATATGACGATAGGGAGAACGATCCCGACCATAAGCTCAGCGACACGGAAGTCGGAAAGATCATCAACCTGAAACTTAAAAGTAAAATCAAGAAGAGCACGCTCGGAAAAATATATGCAGGCGGGGGCAGCCGCGACAGGTATGAGGCCGCAGGAATCCTGAGCAATTTCAGGGATACCCTGCAGGTCAGCTTAATAGGCATGGCCAACAACCTCTCTAAAACAGGCTTTTCCAGAAATGAACTGTACAGTATGGGCGGCTTTGGCAGGTCGGGCGGCGATCCGGTCTACGACGGCACATTTGGTGGCCAAAGCTGGGGCGGCATGGAAAAAGTAGCCTCCACAGGTGTCAACATCAATAACGATTACGGGCAAAAATTAAAAATGAACCTGCTCTATTTTTATACCAATACCAACAGGATCAACAACCAGAAAGGTTTTAACGAACGGACACTGACAGATACCCTGCTCTCCTCTTCATCTCTGTACAATTCAGACCGTACAGAAAACAAACATGCCATTGGCGGTCTCATCGAATGGAAGCCCGATACTTTGCTCAGGTTCAGGTATGAGCCTAAACTGAACCTTTCCTCCAATAAAAACCTAAATACCAGCTTCGGCAACAGCTTTAACAATTTTACGCCAAAACTAAACGAAACCAATGCCAAACAAACTGAAAACACTAGCCAAAACAGCTTCTCCCATGCTTTTTCCTTTCACAAAAGGCTCAAACGAAAAGACGAATCTTTCAGCATTAATCATAATTTAAGCCTCAACCAGAACACGTCCGACAATTTTTCCTATAATGAACTGATTTCTTTTACCAGCAGCATCAGATCAGAGATCCTGGACCGTTTTGCGGATCACCATACCAAAACCAGTTCAGGAAATATATCCTTAAATTATAACCTGCCCCTGACCAAAAAAATTACAGCAGAATTCAGTGCCGACAGCAGGTATGCCCGCAATACCGATATCCTGCAGACCTTTGATAAAAATAAGCTGAACGATACATACGACCTCTCCCTGCCCAACCAAAGTAATGAATTGAACAGGACTACATTTACCCAGTCGCTACGTCCCCAGTTAAATTATCAGCTCAATAAAAAATACAGCCTCCGCGCAGGTGTAAATGCTGAATATCAAAATGTAAGCAATAAGTTCAACAGCACCGTAACCGATATCAATAAGGAGTATTACAATTTTTTTCCTGTATTTAATTTCAGGGGGCCGGGCTTTTCCATCGGCTATAACCAGCGGCTGGACCTGCCTGCGATCAGTCAAATGCAACCCATAGTAAGAGAATATAGCCAGCTGTACAGGTTTTCCGGTAATCCCGACCTGAAAGCAGGCCGTGTACATCAGTTTTCCGGCAACCTCTATAAATACTATTATGCCAGTCAATTCAACTACAATGCTTATTCTTCTGTAACCTTATCCGAAAATAACATCGTACAAAAAGCTACAGTAGATGGCAATGGGGCAACCAGCTCAACCTATGTCAATAGAAACGGGGGTTTAAGGGCCTATCTTAGCGGAAATGCAGGTAAGCAGTTTAAAAAATCACGGCACTGGCAGATCGGCCTCAATGCCAACATTTACCTGAACATGCGTAAAAGCGCATTTTTTCTGAATGCCGACGAGGGTGTTCAGTACAATTATGACTTTAATGTCGGACAGGGCATTAATTTTAACTACAATGAACTTTTAAGCATCAATACCAGTTATAATTTTAGAAACTCGAGCACTGAATATAAAGAGGTAAATTACAGGAACATCAGCTCCAATACCCATACTTTAGGTGCCGATTTAAGCCTAAGATGGCCAAAAAGAGTAATCATTGATGGAAAATACAATTTCAATTACAACCCACAGGTGGCACAGGGCTTTTCAAAAAGTGCCAATATCCTCAATCTGTCCCTTACCCTTCAAATGCTGAAAAAAGACCGCGGACAGTTGAAACTATCTGTTTATGATCTGCTCGATCAGAACATTCCTGTATACCGCTATGCCTACAATAATGTGGTCAGTACATCTGAAAATGAAATCTTAAGAAGGTATTTCCTGCTTACTTACCAGTACAAACTGAATATATTTAAGAGTAAATAGCCAGATTCTGAGCATAGATTTTAAAATCTAAACTATAGCTTTGTTTCAGATGAAAACATTTTTTACCGGCTGTTTAACTGCACTTTGTTTTTCAGGGATAGCCCAGGTCAAATCCGACAGCACAAAAAAACTTAATGAGGTTGTGATCCGCCCCTACTTCTCTGCCCAGCCACTGATCCGGTCAACAGGAGCCATTGGGGTACTGGATCAGACCACACTGGACAAACAGCCTGCCGGATCCTTCGTCTCTGCCATCAATACCATTTCCGGTGTACGGATGGAAGAACGCTCTCCGGGCAGTTACCGTCTGTCTATCCGCGGCAGCTTATTGCGCTCTCCTTTTGGGATAAGAAATGTAAAAATCTATTTTGACGATTTTCCTTTAACAGATGCGGGTGGCAACAGCTACTTAAATGCGCTGGATGTATCGGCAGCCTCCGGAATACAGGTATTAAAAGGTCCGC
Source organism: Pedobacter heparinus DSM 2366 (assembly GCF_000023825.1). Taxonomy (NCBI): domain Bacteria; kingdom Pseudomonadati; phylum Bacteroidota; class Sphingobacteriia; order Sphingobacteriales; family Sphingobacteriaceae; genus Pedobacter; species Pedobacter heparinus. The sequence goes on along the minus strand of NC_013061.1, from coordinate 853,317 downwards.
ACAGCAGTATATTTGGCGCCAATTCGGGCGGTGTAATCCTGATCCAGCCGCGGGGCAGTCAGCCCGACAGCACTGCGCTGTCTTTAAACCTGGAAGGCGGCTCTTATGGTGCCTTCAGGGAAGGCCTGTCCCTAAACCAGCAGTTCAACAAATACAGCCTGAACATTACCCAGGCCTATCAGCGCAGCGATGGCTACCGCGACCATAGTGCTATGGACCGCAAGTATTTTCAAACCCTGCACAAATGGGACTATACTAAAAATGCCGCACTGAAGGCTTTGTTATTTTATTCCGACTTACATTACAATACTCCCGGTGGCCTTACCCCAGCCGAATATCTGCAAAACCCTAAACTCTCCAGGCCCGCTGCCGGCCCTTCAAAAAGTGCAATAGAACAGCAGGCGGGCATTTACAGCAAAACCCTTTATGGGGGGCTTTCCCATAACTGGCAGCTCAGCGATCGGTTTAAACATATAGTCTCCATATTTTCTTCTTATACCGATTTTAAAAATCCCTTCATCAGCAATTACGAAAAACGCAAAGAGTTTACCCTGGGCTTACGCACCTTCCTGGAATATGAAAAGAAGCTAACTCAAGCAAACTGGAAATTTGACCTGGGCATAGAAAGTATGGAAACCCGTTCAGACATTAGCAATTACGACAATAACAAGGGGCTGACTGCCGCACTGAAAGCCTCAGATAAATTAAAGGCTGCTTCCAGTTTTGCTTTCGCACACTTAAGTATCGATGTACGGCAGAAATGGCTGTTCGAACTTTCGGCAAGCGCCAATTTATACCAATATGCCTATCAGAGCATTGCCCCTGTGGCCATTGCCGAACGAAAAAACAGCTTTGATACCCAGTTTATGCCAAGGGCAGCACTATCTTATCTGATCGGCACACAGTTTTCAGTCAGAACTTCCATAAGCAAAGGTTATTCAGCCCCTAGTCTGGCCGAAATAAGAGCCTCCAACAATGTGATCAATGTAGATCTGCAGCCAGAATATGGCTGGAATTACGAAGCTGGACTAAGGTACCAGGCCCTGAACAACAGGCTGCTCATAGATGTTACTGCTTTCTATTACAACCTGAAAAATGCAATAGTAAGACGTCTGGACCAAAATGATGCAGGATATTTTATCAATGCCGGCGGTACAAAACAACCTGGCCTGGAAAGCACAGTTTCATTCTGGCCGATACCTACCCGTACCTCAGGCGCTGTAAGAGGTTTGCAACTCCGCAATACCTATACCCTTAGTCGCTTTAAATTTGACAACTACATCGACAAAACCAATAACTTTTCGGGCAATGCCCTTACCGGAGTACCTAAAACCATGTTGGTTAGCAGCGCCGACATACAATTGCCCAATCAGGTTTACATCTTTCTGCAGCATAGCTTTACTTCGCAGATCCCGCTAAATGATGCCAATACGGCCTATGCAAAAAAATACCACATCCTGCAGGCCAAAATCAGCTGGAAAAATTTACGTATCGGCCGTACTCCTGCAGAACTCTTTACCGGTGCAGACAATATACTCAACCAAAGATACAGCCTGGGCAATGACCTGAATGCCTTTAACGACCGCTATTACAATGCAGCCGCCAAACGTACTTTTTATGCCGGCCTGCTGCTCCGGCTTAACCACTTATAATTGTCAGTCAGGCGCACAAACAGGTCCTTGTCATCATTAAAAGATTTACTACATTAGCCTCAAAAATTGAACCATGTTTAAAAACTTTCATACCCTTGTTATTGCCACCTTATTGGTATTATTTTTTGTCGGTCCTGCTGCTGCAAAGAAAAAAAAGGTCCTTGTATTTTCTAAAACAGCGGGCTATCATCATGCCTCCATAAAGGTTGGCGTACCTGCTATCCAGAAATTGGGCCTGGAAAATAAATTTGAAGTGGATAGCACTATTGATGCGGGCAAGTTTACCGCAAAAAACCTGAAGCAATATGCTGCAGTTATCTTTTTGAACACAACCGGCGATGTATTGAACAATGAACAGCAAGCCGCATTTGAACAATACATTAAAAACGGTGGTGGTTACGTTGGGGTTCATGCCGCTACAGATACTGAATATGAATGGCCATGGTACGGTAAACTGGCCGGTGCTTATTTTATCAACCACCCCGCCCAGCAGGAAGCCGTATTAAATGTGGTAAACAGAAATACCATCGCCACCAGACATTTGCCCCAAGTGTGGAAACGAAAAGATGAATGGTACAATTTCAAAGACCTGAACCCAGAGGTTAAAGTACTCATTACCATAGACGAAAACAGCTATAAAGGTGGTAAAAATTCGCCTGTTCACCCCATGGCCTGGTACCATGATTTCGAAGGTGGCCGTTCTTTCTATACTGAACTGGGCCATGTGGATGAATCTTATACCGACCCGCTTTTTTTACAGCATCTGCTGGGTGGCATCCAATATGCCATGGGTGTAAAAAAGATGGAGTAAACAAGCACCTATCGGGCAAACCTGGGGGCTTTCCGTCTTTTCAAAATTGGTTTTGAAGGGTATTTACGGTGTCTCAGGTTATTGAATATCAGTGCCACCAGGAACAGGATCAGTACACCCGACAATACGGGCGACAATACATACATATAACCCAGTGCCCTGATCTTTTCTCCACCGGTTACTGCGATGAGCGCAGTAGCCCCGCCCGGAGGGTGCAGGGTTTTGGTGATCTGCATGGCTACAATAGATAAAGAAACCGCCAGTGCGCAGGCAAACCAGAGTTCGGCCGAAAAGAGCTTAAAAACAGTAACACCAATAATAGCACAGATCACATGCCCTCCAATAAGGTTGCGGGGCTGGGCAAGGGGACTGTTGATCAGGCCATATACCAATACAGAGGAGGCTCCAAATGACCCGATCAGGAATAAATTATCGCTGGCCACCAGGTATTGACTGTTCAGTAAACCAATCAGGCCGATCCCAACAAAAGAACCGAGAAAAGTAAGCACATGCTCTTTAGCATCGATTAAAGTTTCGCGATATAATATGTATCTGGCTTTGCGGTATTGTTTTTTAATGATTCTTCCGGGCATCTCTTTTCTGTATTCGCCGCAAAATTAAGATTAAATCCAGCAATACTCTAGTCTAAATTATTTTGTTTCAAGGCCATTGTTCACATAACTTGGCGAAGTTATTGAGCAATTTAAATTTATGGTCATTATTTCTGCGGGTTTACACTTTCGCCTCATCAGCTGTATGCTTTTTCTGACAATTTATTGTAGTTCCTGTAAAAATAATGATCAGGCCCCTACTGCATTTTATTATTGGAAACAAAATTTTGCATTAGGCACAAAACAGGTCCAACTGCTAAAAAATGCAGGTTGCAATAAACTTTACATACGCTTTTTCGACATTAAATGGGATACAAAAAACAATCGTCCCTATCCCGAAGCTATCGTAAATTTTAACGGCCTGACACCCGCTCAAAACATTACACCAGTAATCTTCATTACCAACCAGACTTTTGAAAAACTGGATAAAGACAGCATCAACAGTCTGGCCATAAAAAGCCTGGCCCTTATTGAACGTCTGACAAAAAATCAGCATATTGCTTACCAGGCCATTCAGGTCGACTGCGACTGGACAATGCGTAGCAAGGAAAGTTATTTCAGCTTTTTAAGTACCTTAAAAGCCATCAGTAAAAAAAAACTCGAAGCCACGATAAGACTACACCAGGTAAAATACCAGTTTAAAACCGGCATACCACCGGTAGACAGGGGCATATTGATGTTTTACAATATGGGAAAACTCTCGCCCGATCCTGCAGCACCAAATTCTATTTACAACCCAGGGGATGCAGCAACTTACATCAGCAGTTTACCCCGGTATCTTTTGCCTTTAGACATTGCTTTACCTGTATTTTCGTGGTCGTTGCAAATCAGGGACGGCAAAATCATACAGGTGTATGGAAAAATAGGAAGCGCCGAACTGAGCAACACGGCAAAATTTACACCAGCAGGCAAAATGGTATACCGTGCTGCAAGCAGTTTTTTTACCGGGGGCATTTACATAAAAACCGGAGATATTTTTAAACTGGAACAAACTGATAAAAACACCCTAGACCAGGCAGCACAGCAGCTGTCGGCACATTTAAATAAAAAACACAAACGAACAATTATCTATTATGAACTTGGCAACCTCAACCTATCGGCGTATAAAGCAACTGATTTCAAAGAAATTTCTGCTTATTTTTAGCATCTCGAGCCTGTTTGCAGGTGGTCTGGTATGGGCCTGTTCCGACTATGGATTCGATTACGAATACTCCAGCTTTAGTCCGGAAGCCTTCGTAGCAAAAGACTACACCCCTTTCTTTTACACAGAATATATTTCTTATTATGGCGGTGGCTGGGGCTCGGCCTATGAGAACAATCCTTCCCGGTACAACGACCAGGTGATCAACGACTGGTATGGCTATTTTGACCAGAAAATTGAAAAGCCCACATTGGAATATCTGCTGTTTAAAGCATCATATAACGGGATTGATTCTGTTTACAACAATTTTAAGGGAAAAATAAAAGAACTGCCCGGGCTTGCCCCGGTGCTAGATGCGGTAAAATTAAACAAGAAAAAAACAAGTGCATTTTTCGACTACCTGCTGCTGGCCAAGTCTTGCGAAAGCTTTGCTGCAACTGATGTTGTTTATTCCTGGGAACCTCAACCCCAGCCAAGCCTACCCGGCTCGGCAGAAGTGCAATTGCTAGATCATTTCAAAAAGGCCAAAGATCCTTTTATAAAGCAGCGGTTGTGGTTCCAGCTGGTCAGGTATTATTATTTTGCCGAAAAATCAGATTCAACCCAGCATGCAGCGGTTTCTAAAACATTAAAAACCTTTGATACCTTTAAAAATGCCTTTCCACATAACATGATGTATTACAGAACCCTGGGATATGTAGCTGGCTGGCACTACAAACACAAAAATTATGCGCTATCCAATTACCTGAATAGTCTGTGTTACGATTATTCAACGGAAGCAAAAATCCCGAGCGAATGGAGTTTTCATCCCCAGGAAGAGGCCGACTGGCAAAAAACCCTTCAGTTGGCTAAAACCAGTTCCGAAAAGGCCACTCTTTGGCAGATGCTGGGCATCAATTACGATCCCCAGCGGGCAGTTACCGAAATTGTCCGGCTGGATCCGAAATCAGAAAAGCTTGATCTTTTGCTGGCCAGGATCATCAACATCACCGAGTATCAGGGCGACAATTATTACCAGACTGAACCCGACACCGCAGCCAAAAGCACACTTAAACAAAATACAACTTTGGTAAGCAGTATTGCATTAAAAAACAATACTGCAAAACCTTATTTCTGGAACCTGGCCGCAGGTTACCTGAACTTCATGGGCGGCAATTATGCTGCAAGCAGAACCTTTTATCAGACCGCAAAAAAACAGCTGCCCAAAGGGGATAAATTGGTCATGGCCCAATATAAAATACTGGACTGGACTTTATTTGTAAAGGAACTAAAAAAGATTGACGCTAATGCTGAAATAAAAATGATCGAACCTTTAAACTGGTTCTCGGACCTTTACCAGGGTAAGGACACCATTGCTTCCCTGAGATTTAATAAAGCACTGCGGGAAAGTATCAGTGACATTGCCGAACTTTACAAAAAACAGGGAGATGTTGTGAAAGCAAATGCTTTTAAAAGTTATCATGAGTTTTACATGAATAACCAGAACATTGTGCAGATGATTGCCTTTTTGCAAAAGCCAGGTAAAACAGCTTTTGAGCAGACCATGCTCCGTTATTATCCTTTTGAACAACACGATCTTTATTACCACCAGTCGCTCGTACAGGTTTATCAGGACAAAATTGATGCTGCCATTACCCTGATGAACAAAAGCAAGAGCAGTGGTTATCTCATGCCCTCAAATCCTTTTAACATGCGAATAAATGATTGTCACGACTGTGACCATGCCCTGAAACAGTCAAAAGATCTGTATGCACTTGATGTACTAAAAGCCATGCAAAAAATGGAAGCAGAAATAAAAGCAGGCAAAAATGTGTACAACAATGCTTTCCTGTTGGCCAATGCTTTTTATAACATTACCTTTTATGGTAATGCAAGGACCTTTTTTCAGACCCGTATCATGAATGCCGATGGGGCTACCCCTTTTGACATCCCGGAAGTTTTTAAACCTATGCTGCTTTCGGCTAAAATAGCCGAAAAATATTATTTACTTGCCGCAAGTGCTGCCAATAGTAAGGAACAGAAAGCCAGGTGCATATTTATGGCCAGCAAGTGTGAAAGAAACGAAAGCTACAACAAAGGTTATATCAATCCCGATAAAAAAGACATGAACTACTGGAATTCAGACATTGAACCGGTATTTTTTGGCAGGCATTTCGCAGCCTTAAAAAACCAGTATAAAGACACGAGGTTTTATCAGGAAATCTTAAAAGAATGTGGGTATTTTAAAAGTTATAATAACAAGTATTGAGCTGATCTGTCTTTTGAATGAGTCCGGTATGAGTCCGACATGAGTCCGAGGTGAGTCCGACTTTTTCCACAGAAAAGGCGGACTCATGTCTTAGCCATTACGCATTAGATACGCATGCATATCAAAGGTAATCATGGTCGTGCCGGAACAGGTCTAAGCAGATTATTAAAATGTATAAAAGGATGATTAAATTTCAGTGCTTGCACAATAATAAGCATCATACAGCGTATATATAATTGAGAGCGTTAATTTAGATGAGCGGGAATGTATCGGTATGATCATTCCCGCTTCTTTTTATTTATTTCAGGAACAACTGGATCCTTTTAAGCAGGTATTGATAGTGATCTAGAACTTCAGCTTTTGCTCCGGGTATCCGTTGCTCTACAATGGCCTTAATCCTTTTGATCTCGCCAAGTGCCAGACTTTCAATTTTAAACTGTTTATCATTTACAGCCATGCTCATGAACTGAAAATAAAGCTCCTTGGAAGAAGGGAGTACCAGATCGTCCAAGTCAAAGCAAGCGCTTTCAGGAACTCTAGCTATTGCTGCCTCAGCAAAGGCCTTTGTACCCACATTCGTTTTGTTTAAACTTGAAAGTCCGATAACCCGGTCCAGGTACAGGGCCTGCAGCAACTGATCGTAGTATTTAGGTACAGCCCGTTCCGCGCTGAACAGGTCGTTACGGATGTCATTCAGCAAATCTGTGGCCTGATAAGCAGCATCCCCATCCTGCAACCCGTTATCTGTTAAAAAGGCCAGCTTACCAAAATTAAGCACTTCAGCCTGAAATTGTTTTTTGAACAGCCTTTCTATATACGTACTTACAGGCACTTCCCTTTTCGCACCCCCGGCCTTATCGTAAATGATCATGTCTTTAGGCAGACTTTCCAGCAACAAAGGAAAATTGTGGTACTGTTCCAGCATGAAGGCCACTGCGGCTTTATTCTCCTTTTTTGAGGAATACTGATAAGCTAGCTGCTGCTGTCCCTGCACCGGATAATTCTGGTAAACACCAGCTATGGCAGTTCCAACATGGCCTAAATACCTTTCATATTGCCTCAATACAGCCAGATAAGCATCATCCAACTCATCATATTTTGCACCAGGCACTGTCATCCATTTTTTCATGTTGAGCAGGATATAGCGGATGTTTTTCACCCCGTATCTGCTAGCTTTGACCACATCATCGCCCAGACTTTCCCTTTGCGACGAGGGATCACTTCCATTCAGGTCACCTTCAGCAAAGCGATAGCGCGGGTCGCCCTGATGCCTGGCAATCCAGCTGTTCAATGTTTTGAGTTCTTCACCTGGCGATTGGGCTTCAGCAATTGGCCTGTAACCCCAGTTGATGGCATATTGATCGTAAATACCCAATAAAGGAGGCGTTAATTTTACACCCTTATCTTCAGGCTGCGCCACATAGTTGTTACGGGCATAATCCATTATGGAAGGTGTGGTGCCATACTTTTGGGTAAAGCTGGCCGAGCGTAAAGAATCGACTGGAAAAGCGTAGGAAGCACCCATGTTATGTCTTAAACCCAGGGCATGACCTACTTCATGTGCGGCCACATAACGGATGGCCTCGCCCATGGCATCATCGGTTAATTTTCCCGAACGTACGGAAGGGTCGTTGGCCGCCGTTTGTGCAAAACGCCATTGAGTAAGCAACTGCAGGATATTGTGGTAAATGATCACATCGGATTCCAGGATTTCGCCCGAACGGGGATCAATAACTGAAGGGCCTTTGGCATTGGGGATGGCCGATGCAGTGTAACGGATTACTGAATAACGAATGTCCTCGGCATTAAACAAGGGGTCATTTACAGGTAGATCTCTAGCAATGATGGCATTTTTAAAGCCTGCGGATTCAAAGGCTGTTTTCCAATCCTCTACACCTTTGCGGATATATTCCTTCCATTTTTTCGGGGTAGCGGCATCCAGGTAAAATACGATCGGGTTTTGGGGTTCTACCAACAGACCCTGCGCCATTTTAGCTTTATCCTCTTCCTTAGGTTCCAATCGCCAACGGTTGATGAAGGCTTTATCTTTCACCGGTTCACTTTCGTTAAAATCACTGAAGGATTTGGTAAAATAACCCACCCTGTCATCGGCATACCTGCCCATCATCGGTTTTTTGGGCAACAGTACCATAGAGCGGTTAATGAGCAGGGTATATACGTCTTCAGCATTGGTAAAAGTGATCATACTGCGCACCTCTATATTTTTCTCAAAACTTTGCACAGAGGCGATATAGGAGCGGTCCGTTTCTACCTTATACTTTTTATCGGGTACTCCCATTGCTTTTTGGATCGGGTTTTGTGCGAAGGGGCTGATCTCTTTTACATCGGCCAGGAAGAGTTGCTGTATATCGATAATGGCATTTTTGCCTTGTTTGCCCCTGGCCTTAACCGGGAAGGACATGATAATCGGATCGAGCGTCTGTAGGTTCACTGCATTACGGAAGGCACTGTCGGCACCCGAAAAGCGGATGGCCAGTCTTGAGGTCACTTTCCGCAGGAAAATAAACCGGCCATCTGGTGACTTGTCCCATTGCAGCATCATTCCGGGCTGGGCCCTTTCTCCGGCAACCATGTTTTCAAAATCGCTGCTGCTCATAGAAATCCTGGTGGCTACCATCAGCATATCTCTTTTTAACAGGCTGTCGGGAATCTCGAAAAAGTATGTGTTTTGGGCACGATGGCTTATAAAAAGCCCGGTATCAGAAGCTACCCCATCCTTAAAAAATGCCTGAAAGGATTTAATGGCATCGGCAGGGGCTTTGGTAAAGCCGGCCGTATCGGTCTTCTTTTTACCCGCCTGCCCCTTTGTATCCTGAAGGCTAAAACATAGTAGCGCAGACAGGAGCAATAAATAGGTTTTGTTCATTCAATTGTGTGTTAGGTTGATTAAAAGGGAGTGCCTATATATTAATCTTATTGTTCGTAACCCGGATTTTGGGGGCCGAAAAGGTTGTTGGATAAGATTTCAGACTGCGGGATAGGCAATATGTACTGATTTACACTGGTAACCTTGGGTTTAATGGTCTTGATCTTATCAAAACGCTGATTTGCAAACCAGTCGCTCCCATTTTCAAAGCACAGTTCTTTGATAATCTCGGCATGGATCTCATCAAGTAAAGCCGGTTTGGTAGTAGCCAGCGAAAGTTGCGGGGTGCCAAAAGCCCTGGAACGTACCGTTTGCAAAGGTATTTTGGCATCAGCCAGGGCTGCATCAGTACGGGCCAGGCCTTCGGCCTTGATCAGGTACATTTCGGCCATCCTGATGAAATAAGTAGGTGCAAAGAAAGTAGTATTGTTTACTTTTAAGACTAGGTTACTGGTGGCATTGAATGACAATGCAGCTCTCGGATCACCAGCCATGAAAGTTTTCAGCCATGCACTTACCAACACCCCACCATTAGAATAGGTCAGCTTTTTCCGATCGGCGGTATAAGTTACCGCATCAGTGGCCCGCATAAAGATCAATTCTGAAGAATTAAAGCCATCAGAAAACACCCTTGCAAAAGTTGGGCTTAAACTCCGCGTGCCATCTGTAATCACCTGCTCCGCCAGCTGGGCCGCCATGGCATAATCACCTTTGTACAGCATCACTCTGGCTTTAAAGGCCTTGGCTGCTGTTTTAGAAATGTAAATAGGTTTAGTAAAATTTGGCGCTTTAGCAATGGCCTCGTCCAGATCGGTTAAAACCTGCGTATATGTTTCAGCCACTGTACTTCTTTTAAGATGCCTGTTGGTAAAATCTACTACTTCAGTCCTAACCAACACACCATACGGGCTGTTCACATCGTAATACTGACCAAAAAAACGCAAGGCATCAAATGTGGCCATTCCTCTTAATCCCTGTGCCTGGGCAATGATCTGTTCCTTTTCTATATCGGAAATTTCCCCGGCAGGAAGTTCGTTGGCCAGTTGTATCACCCAGTTGGCCTGGTTGATCATTTTATAAAAAGCCATCCAAAGATTATTTACGTTGGCAATAGTCTGATTTAAATTGTTATCCTGATACTGCACATCAGGAAAGCTTGCCCCTCTTTGCATGGTACCGCCCAACGTAGCCGGAATAGCTTCAACGTGCAGGTAATAGTTCTGGTTGTGTAACTGTGCATAAGCACCATTCAGCAAGTTGCGCAATCCTTCTTTATTTTTTGCAACGTTTTCCGGTGTAAGGTTATTTGGTGGATCTACGTCCAGCACGTTTGTTAATTTCCCGCAGCCACAAAAAAGGATGTTGAGCAAGAGTATATATAGAATTCTTTTCATCGTGATGAGTTTTAATTTTTAGAAACCAGCTCTTATACCAAGTGTATAAACTTTTGCTATTGGATACCTGCTAACATCCAAACCAACATTGATGTCGTTTCCGGAAGCGTTGCTTGTTTCGGGATCGGCACCCGGATAACTGGTAAACGTAAGCAGGTTGGTACCTGAAGCATTAATTTCTATGTTTTTAATAAACCTGGTTTTTTGTAACAGTCTGGCGGGCAAAGCATAGGCGATTGTAAGGTTTTTTAATCTGAGGAAGGAGGCATCATATACAAAGTAACTTGAACCAAAATAATTGGAATTGGGATCGCCATATACTGCACGTGGCTGACTGGTGGGTTTCTCCGGCGTCCACCTGTTCATGGCAATGGCCAGTTTGTTTTCACTGGAAGCCTGGGATTGAAAAGTAATGGCTGCAGCCTGGGCCGTCCAGTTCAGGTCATTCCCCACAGAATAGGTAAATAAGGCATTTACCCTGAAATTTTTATATTTGAAACTATTGGTAAAACCACCTGAAAAGTCCGGCAAAGCGTTACCTATAACCGTCTGGTCCAATGTAGTTGCTTTTCCATCTCCATTCAGGTCCCTGTACCATAGATCACCGGGTGCTGTCCCAGCCACCTGGTAAATACCATCAGGCGCCAGTGCATTTAATGCATCCAGTTGCGCTTTGTTCTGAATGATCCCTTCTGCCACGCGTCCGTACATCAGACCTAAAGATTCTCCAACCCTTAATACTCCACCACCTGAGGGGGGGGTGATGTTGCCATTGGCTGGGTTCAGGAAATCGCTGTTTAAGGAAACCAGTTTGTTTTTATTTGTTGCCACATTAATAGCCAGGTTCCAGGTAAAATCTTTACTTCGGATGATGTCACCATCCAGGGCAAGTTCAAAGCCTTTATTCTGTGACCTGCCCAGGTTGCTGATAGCGTTGGCAAAACCTGCATTACCCGGCAACAAAGCGGTAAATAGCAAATCTTTGGTATTTTTTACATAATAATCCAATGCACCGTTTAAACGTCCCTTAAACAAAGAAAAATCCAGGCCAATATCAGTTTGCGTAGTCAATTCCCATTTAAGGCGGTTGTTGCCCAGCTGGGTTTGTATTACTGCCGGATTATCACCATACTGATCGGCAGCAAATAAAGCCCTCCATTGGTATACACCAAAGTTTTGCTGCCCGGTAAGCCCTATACTTCCTCTGATCTTCAGCTCATCCAAAAAACTAACATCTTTAAGGAAATTCTCTTCTGAAAGTCGCCATGCTGCCGATACTGTAGGGAAAAATGCCCATTTGTTTTCAACTGCGAATTTGGAAGAACCATCGGTTCGTGCCGAAACGGACAAAAGGTATTTATCGGCATAGCTGTAGTTTACACGGCCAAAAAAGGATACAAGGCCACTTTGTGTTTTTCCGGAGTAAATAAGGAAGTTGCTGGTGGCACTAGACAGGTTGTTCAGGATATCGTCCTGTGGAAAACCCATACCCGAAGCCGACATATATTCGTTTTCATTTCCTTGCCATGAAGCACCGGCAATACCTTCCAGCACATGTTTACCAAAGCTCTGGTTATAGGTTAATATATTTTCCCACAGGTGTGAAAGAGCCTGGCTACTGTTTTGCTGTCCAAAACCTGTGCCATCGCCTGTGGCCTTTGCCCAGCCTCCCTTAACAGTCTGACTTGGGTAGAAGCTTTTTAAATTTCCCGTATTGTAATTGATAGAAAGCGTAGACTTCAGTACAAAATGTCTGGCAAAGTTCAGTTCTCCAAAAGCCGATCCGATCAACAGATTGGTCTTATTGATGTTACTCGATTTTGACAGTGCAACCGGGTTTTCAGAAACGCCACCATCAGAAAATGTAAACGTCCCATCAGGATTATAAACCGGCATATCTGGTCTGTAGGTATACATTCTGGCAAATAAACTAGCATCTGGCGAAGTTTGACCAGAGTTGGAGAGATTGATAGATGTGCCAAATTTGAGTGAAGAGCTTGCCTGAAAATCAAGGTTGACCAATAGGTTTTTTCTGTCGAAGTTTGAATTTCTAAAGGTTCCATCCTGTGCGGTTGTACCAATACTGGCATAATACCGCATTTTTTCATTTCCCCCGGAAGCGGAAAAGTTTATAATTCTGGAGAGCGGGTTAATGGGACTCAGTTCCTTTTCCCAGTCGGTATTTGCATCTTTAAAGTAAGTACCGTTTCGCATTTGCTGTACTACCAATGCAGTAGAAGTAGAATTGTTGGCAGCCTCTGTCCATAGTTCCCTGAACTGGTCGGCATTCAGTACATCCAGCGTTTGTGCTTTCTGATAGCTTATAGAGGTATTAAAAGAATATACCGGGCCTTTTGTTTCACTACCTTTTTTGGTAGTAATGATGACCACTCCGTTTGCTGCCCTCGAACCATAAATAGCTGTAGCAGAAGCATCCTTAAGAATACTTATGGTTTCAATATCATTCGGACTGAGGTTATTAAGCGGACTGCTTAATCCCTGCGTGATCAGGTCATTATTGATCACATTTCCATTAGCGGGAATGTTTCCTTCAGCTACTACAGGAACACCGTCAACGATATAGAGGGGTTGATTAGAGCCCAGTAACGAAGAAGAACCCCTGATCCTTACTTTTGTAGCTGCACCTGGCTGACCCGTTTCCTGGATCACCTGCACCCCTGCAGCCCGGCCCTGTAAAGCCTGTTCGAGATTAATGGTAGAGGGAAGATCATGCAGGGATTCGCCGGAAATGGTAGAAACAGATCCTGTAAGATCTTTTTTCTTTTGGCTGCCATAGGCAACAATCACGGTCTCTTCCAGCTGGCTGGTGCTTTCTTTAAGTGTTAGGTTAATAGTAGTTTTATTGCCCACCTTAATTTCCTGTGTAGTAAAACCAATAGAGGTAAATACCAGTTCGGCATTTTCATCGGGCACAGTAATGGCGTAGTTACCAGCAGCATTGGTATAGGCAATCGTAGATGTACCCTTTAACTGTACAGTTACGCCGGGCAGGGCACCGCCTTTTTCGTCGGTTACCTTGCCGTTGATGCTAATGGCCTTAAAATAATCGCTGATACGGTTAAAAAGAGAATTTTCCTTTTGGTACACCACTACGGTCCTGTTCCGGACGGTATAGGTAAAATCCTGCCCTTCAAATACTTTTTTCAGGGCTTCGCCAAACTGCGCATTTTTAAGTTCAACGGTAATCGGTTTTGCAGTTTTTAGCAGAGCATGTCCGTACACAAAGTCGTAACCGCTCTGTGCACCCAGTTTTTCCAATACCTCGGTAAGACTGCTGTTTTTTTCATTTAAGGTTACTCTTTGTGCATAGGTACCTGCCTGGACCTGGAAAACAGCAGCAATAAGCAGTAGGATCGCTAATCTCATAACCCTTAAAAGTTTAGGCATGCAAACGTTAAGCCTGCATAAAATCAGTAAGTAAATTTTGTACATTTGATACGTTTTGGTTTGAGTTGATAAATTGTTTAGACGCAATAGTAAATGATAAACCAGACATTGGCCGGGTTCCGATGGCCGTCGGAATCTGGCCCTTTTTTCAGGATTACCAGGTATTTATTCTGATGAAACGATAATCCTCCTTCCTTCTATTTCAAAGTGGACCAATCGGGTTAATTGTAAAACCTCTAAAATTTCAGAAACATTGCGGGAGCGGGAAACCTGTCCGCCGAAACCTTCTTTAGATATCTTGCCCTTGTATTCAATATCTACATCATACCAGCGTGCTACTTTACGCATCAGGCTTTCTATGTTTTCGTTGCTGAATTTGAATTTACCATTTTTCCAGGCAATGGCCTCTTCAACATCCGCCTGCTGAACTTTGAGGTGTCCGTTGCTGAATTCTGCTTGTTGGCCAGGTTTGAGCGTTGCGATTTTAAATATGGCTTTCGGAGCTTGTTCACGCTCTGTACTTAATACATCCACACTGCCTTCCAATAGCGTTGTTTTTGTACGTTCCTCATCAACATAACTGTTTACATTAAAATGTGTACCATAAACAAATACGGTCTGCTTATTAGCTACCACTATAAAAGGCATTTTTTTTAACTTAGCTACTTCAAAGTATCCCTCTCCTTTAAGATTGACCAATCTCCGGTTACCGGTAAAAGCAGTTGGAAAGGTTAAAGACGACTGGGCATTTAGCCATACCTTAGTACCATCAGGAAGGTTGACCTGGTATTGCCCGCCCCTCGGTGTACTGATGGTATTGTTGGTCACTTCCCCGGTAGGGTTGTCTTTAACCGTATAAATAAGTTGACCATTAGTAGTTTTACTGATACTGGTACCCGCTTGTTTCGCAATCTCTCCATCGGCCTGATCATCCAAAGCAAGCTGAGTTCCATCGGCCAGGGTAAGCGTTGCTTTATTCCCACCAGGTTTAATATCGTGTGCTCTTAACCTGGCCATTTCAGCCTCATGGTTATAGGTATTTTTGTAGAGGTAGAAGCCTGCAGAAAGCAATATCAACAAGGACGCAGCGATGGCAAGCCATTTAAGATCATTCAATTTTTTCGGCTTTGCCTCCTTTACAGGTAATTCGGAATTTAGCGGGATAGCCGCTTTGATGCGGTCCCAGATCAGCTGTTCTTCCAGCAAGGGTTCTGGAGGGCCCTCCGGCATGTTCAAGCGGGCTGCTTCAGTGGCATACCAGCGATTAACCAGGGCAATTTCCTGTGCCGTGGCGGTTCCTGCTTTGTATTTACTGAGTAGTTGTTGTACATCCTGCTCCATATTCCCTTATTGTTGTGGTGTTTATTATATAAACGGATGACGAGAACGGAAGTAGTAGAAAAAATAAAATAAATTTTACCTGCTTAAAAAATAGAGCAGCAGGGGCCAGCCTGTAAAGCCGCTTAATTTAGGTTTAATGAGCTTAATGGCATTGCTGACCTGCTTTTTCACCGTTTTATCTGATATTTCAAGCGCTTCAGCAATTTCTTTATAAGTTTTATGTTCTTTTACACGCATCTGAAAGATCACCCTCATTTTACCGGGCAACTGACCGATCTCATGGTCAAGTGCCTGCATCATTTCTCTTTCTGTAAGGTCTTCCAGTGTTTTATTGTGGTGTTCTTCCAGATAAAGTGCCAAAGATTCCAGGTGGATACTTCTTGTTTTTTTTTGTTCAATCAGGTCCAGCACTTTATTTCTGACAATGGTATAAAGGTAGCCTGAAAGGTTAATGCTGGAAGTGAGGCTTTGGCATTTGCTCCATAGTGTTGTAAATAATTCCTGTATCACATCTCTGGCATCTTCTTCATTTTTCAGCATTTTAAGGGCATGCATGTACATGATGGTCCAGTAACGCTGGTAAATTTCGGCAAATGCCAGTTCATCACTTTTTCTGACCAGGTCGGTCAGTTCGTTATCATTGAGTTTGTGATACTCAAGCATACATTATTATTCCCCCACACGAAGATACGAATTTTATAAATAGTGCTTATTTGTCTGATGAATAAGCAGATTGCAAAAAAAATTCAGGGCTGCACAATAATCTGTCTGATATAGCGTCTATATATCTGAGAGCGTTAATTTAGATTAAGCGGGAATGTATCGGTATGATCATTCCCGCTTCTTTTTTTGGATAATATTTAACCGGATCAGGATATATACATACTTTATACTAAATTAGGTAAACCTAATATCCTGTATATGAAACCCTTTTACGCTTTCCTGCTCTTACTTACAGTTTCAACTTTATCCTGTAACCAGGATGCTAAAAAATCGCCTCCAATACCCGGGGAAAGTAAAACCAGCACAAGCCCCTCTGTTACCGACCCTTCAAAAGCAGGTAAGCCTGTTGC
This sequence comes from Pedobacter heparinus DSM 2366, assembly GCF_000023825.1. Classification (NCBI taxonomy): domain Bacteria; kingdom Pseudomonadati; phylum Bacteroidota; class Sphingobacteriia; order Sphingobacteriales; family Sphingobacteriaceae; genus Pedobacter; species Pedobacter heparinus. The sequence continues at coordinate 836,751 of NC_013061.1, read as the reverse complement.
CCCAGCCCGCGAGCTGCTGACTGATTTTATGACTTTTTGGAACTATTATTCCGGTAATGTAAAGCTCAATCAGGATTTTGAAGCGTACGACGTCAAGGGCACATTAATTACTAAAGAAATTTTCTTAAAAAACTTAAACAGCGGCCTGTACTTTCCTTTAAGAGTTTACACCAAATCTGCAGAACTGGGTTATAAGCTCCAGGAAATTCCGGCCACAGCAGACACCATGATCCCGGCTTATATGAAGCAGTTTTCAAAGCAGGAACTGACCTATTACAAAATGCAGGGCAAAAACATTCCTTCCTTTAATTTTACCGCTATAGATGGGAATACTTATACATCGGAAAATACCAAGGGAAAAATCGTTTTGTTTAAATGCTGGTTTATCAGCTGCCTGCCCTGTGTACAGGAAATGCCCGCATTAAATGATCTGGTAAAAAAATACAAGGACAGGAAAGACATCTTGTTTATCAGCCTGGCAATAGATGGTAAAAAAGAGTTACAGCAGTTTTTAGCCAAGACGCGGTTTGATTATGCCACCATTCCTGACCAGGAAAACTATATGAGCAAAAAATTAAACGTTACAGGCTACCCTACTCATTTTTTAATTGATAAAGCCGGTAAACTGGTAAGGGCACTACACAATGAAACTGAGCTTGCCGAGGCTTTGGAAAAGGAAATAGCCTTATAATCCTTAAGCGCTTGGCACATTTTAGCAAGTTTCGGGTTTTATCCCTTTCTTTATGATGGTAATTTTGTTTAAAAATTCTGATCATGGAAAGTTTGAATACAATTGATTACAACAGAATTGCAGCAGCGATTGAGTATTTAAAGGTTAATTTTAAAGCACAGCCTTCACTGGAAGCCATTGCTGAACAGGTACATTTGAGCCCTTTTCATTTTCAAAGGATGTTTAAGGAATGGGCCGGGGTAACCCCTAAAAAGTTTCTCCAGTATTTAAGTGTGGAATATGCAAAAAGGATTTTAAAAGATAAGCAAGCCACTTTATTTGATGCTGCTTATGAGACAGGCTTATCTGGCACCAGTCGCCTGCACGATCTTTTTATCAATATTGAGGGCATGACCCCTGGAGAATTTAAAAATGGCGGAGCACAGCTGCAGATCAATTATAGTTTTGCTGAAAGTCCTTTTGGTTCAGTCCTGGTTGCTTCAACAGCAAAAGGTATCTGTTATATGGCATTCGCAGACGATGAAACCCTGGCTGTTGAAGAACTGAAAAAGAGCTTTCCCAATGCGCGATACCGGCAGGTGCTGGATAGGATACAGCAAAATGCACTGTATATATTTACGCAGGACTGGCAACGGCTTTCGGAGATCAGGCTGCATTTAAAGGGAACGCCCTTCCAGCTTAAGGTATGGGAAACGCTTATTAAAATACCCATGGGGAAGCTGACCACCTACGGCGCCATTGCAGGGAGTATTGACAGCGCCAAGGCCAGCAGGGCCGTTGGAACAGCAGTGGGCAACAATCCCGTGGCCTTTTTAATTCCCTGCCACAGGGTGATCAGGTCGACAGGTGAACTGGGTGAATACCATTGGGGCAATACCAGGAAAACAGCCATGATTGGCTGGGAAGCCGCAAAGATAGGCTAGCCAAAAACAATTGAACGACAGGCTTGTTTTAATTGGTAAACCTAACAGATAAGATATGAGACCTTCCATTTTAATACTGGCCTGCTTTATAATGATTGCGGCAGCCTGTAACAGTGACAATGCAGGTAAAGAGCGTGTAGACAGTTCGTCCAAAGTAATTGCCGTAGATACGACTTTTACTGCTGCACACCCCAAAAAGAGCAGTAGCGACTGCTATGTCTATATAAAAAACCGGGACACCGCCTCGCTTAAACTGAATATAGAAGGCGAAGAACTGACAGGTGAGCTGGACTATAAACTATTTGAAAAAGACAGCAATAAGGGTAAAATTGCAGGCGAAATGAAAGGTGATACCATTATTGCCGAGTACACTTTTGACTCTGAAGGAATGAGATCTGTGAGGGAAGTTGTATTTGTTAAAAAAGACGATGGCAACATTTATGAAGGTACGGGTGAGGTGATGGAAAAAAGTGGAAAAATGGTTTTTAAAAACCGCTCGGCCTTAAAGTTCAGCCCTGCAATGGTGTTTACAAAAACAAACTGCAAATAGTATTTAAGGCGCTATTTTTATAAGGGCAGGCATGCGTGCCGAGCCCAGCTGTCCGTTCATATCGCTCCCTTCCACAACAATGGTATAACTGGACGGTTGCCCTGCGGCATAAAATGATACAGTGGCTTCCCCTTTTTCATCGGTAATGATATTGGGTTCCCAATAAATAGTAGAACGGATATCGGTTACACTACTATCCTTGTTAAGGTATTTTGGGCTATAGAATTTTTTTGGCAGTGAAAAAGCGAGCGGTTTATACAGGTAAGTTCCGGGTGTTTGTTTCATGAAAGGCCCTCTGCCATTTCGGGTGGTGATTTCTATATAGGTATAATCTATGCCCGAAGCACCACCAACTCCGGTTAGCCCACCTTTTCCGCTAAATGAGGTTTCGGCCGTACTTAAAAACTTATTGTTGTATTTTACATTATAAGAAGCATTGTACATTACCTCTATTCCTTTCACATCTTCGGCTGTAAAATTGTCAAGGTTCGTTTTGATGTGCGTATATCGCTCCTGCAAACCTTCTGCGGAATCATCGGCATCTGCCATCAGCTGCCAGTACTCGTAGCTCTGGTCCAGGTCTATACCATCTATGATAATTTTAACCAGCTGATTTTTAAGCTTCAAGCCAAACTTTCTTATTTTAGATGGGGGATATAAATAGCTGCCCATAACCAAACCGGGTATACGTGCCATTAGCAACTCGTATAATGGCCTTTTACCCTCTTTTAACAGGTCGCTTTCCGTTAAAACCTGATCGGCCTCGCCTGATCCATTCAAATTATGTGAACCCTTGACTATCTTTTTTGCTTCAATGTTCACTTCATTCAATAGCTTTCCGGTAGATTTATCCTGCTGTTGTTTTAGCGCAAGGGCTTTTTCTACCTTCTGCTCAAGAGCGGGGTCTTTTACCTGGGCCTCGGTTGAATAATTTACAAGTAAAGGGCTGAACACGGGCGGTTTCCATTCATCTACTTCCAGGTTCACAAAGAAGTTTTTACCTTTTTTATTAGTGGCCTGTATTTTATAAACTGCCGTATCTGCAATGGGCAGGTTTTTGAAAATGAACCTTCCATCTGGGCCGGCAACGGTATCCATAAACAGTAGAGGTTTTTTTACAAATAAACTAACTTTTGCCCCCGCCAATCCTGAAAAAGTTGAGCTTACTTTTCCTGTAATCATAAATTCCGGTTCGGCGCTATATTTAGGTATTTTATAGTTTGACAGCTCGTTCCAGTTATAGCCCAACCAACCAGCGGTAAGTGCCAGACTATCCAATGCCTGTTGGGCAGCAACAGTACCGTTGCTGTATGCATCTGCACTTTTAGGCTGATTGCGCAGTTCTGAGGAAAGCAGCATATAGGTATTCAGGTCCCCGTTTTTAGTAGGGCCCTGAGCAACCTGGCTGTCATCGGTTACCGACAGGGAGAAACTTCCCTGTACAGGCTCATTGTTCTTATCTGTAACCTTTATCCGCAGCGCAATACTGTCCCTGCTTTTGTAAACGGCCTGCACCGTATTGACGTTGACCTTCAGCTGGTCGTGCTGATCAATATAGATCATCCTTTCATTCAGTGCTTTCAGATTTTTATCAATAAGGGTAAACCTTGCAATACCGGTAGGGAACAGGCTCTTTGGAACAGCGTTTACAATCTTTCCGTCTTTTAAGTTAACCGGAATGGCATAGCAAACTACACCTCTGGACTGGCCAACAAGGTAATAACCTGATAAATTTTTAGCTTCCCCTTCAGCAGTAATGGTCAGTTCCATATCTGCTTTTTCCGGAGAACTATTTATGCCTAAAGTAGTTCCGGTGTTTGGAATAAGAGGTGTATTGAGGTTTTTAACAGCCTTTTTTAAAACTGCAGCATTGCCCGGTAACGTTGCATTACTGATATAAATGTTTGCGGTATAAGCAGCGGCCTCACCAAAATTAAGCATCCAGTTGGTGTAGGCGCGCAGCAGGTAATTGCCTGTTGGCAAGTCCCTTTCATCCAGGCTGATGTTACCCCAACCCATCCCATATTTAGCCGGAAATTTCATCCGTTTCAATACTTTATTTTCAGCATTTACCAGTTCAACATAAAACAGTCCACTTTTGCTGGATGGCATTAAAAAAGGTCCTTCCAGTAAATAGGCCTTAAGCCAAAGTGTATCGCCCGCAAGGTAATTGAACTTGTCCAGGTGCAGGTATAGTTTCTCTACCGGCATATCTTTCCTTACCGTATCCATCAGCGTCTTGAACTGTTTGGCCTGGGAGATGCTATAAACGGGTTGTTTTTGTGCCTTAACAGCGTTATTGGAAAACAGGATTATAAATAAAACAAGTAAATTAAAAAATCGTACCGCGTTTTTTCCTTGTTTCATCTATATAAATCTTTTTACCATGTATGTCATTGGCTATTTCCATTAAAAGTGCGAATAATTTTTTGGATAGTGCCTTTTCTGCACCCGAATATTCAATGTCGTATTTAAAAATATGATCGCTTTCTCCCAATATGGAAGTTACGGCCTTTAAATTGTATTTCCCACTTAATTCAATGCTATTGGCATTGATCTGTCCATTGAAAACATAAGCCGCCCTGCCGCCTTCTATAATAGAATCTTTTGTTGAAATCCTAAACAACTTCCGGTTAATGCTTACCTGATAACCTCTATTTACCAATGCTGTTTGCAGGAGGAATAAGTTTTGGTTAACGGACTTATCATTTTCTATCAGGAGCTTGTTTACGCCTTTGAAAAGTACCGAATCCATGAGCTGTTTTTTAATGGGGTTCTTTTTTACAGGTGCCGGGACCGTTTTGATCTGGCTTAGGCCCATAAGCGGCATAAACAATACCAGGAGCATTATTCTTTTCATATTTCAGGTTCTTAATTTCAGAGATTTTTCATTCGCACCTCCACTGTAAACTACTTTTGTAATTGCCTTTATGAATTCGCCCCCGTCAATGGTTATGGCTTCATTGGATTTTCCTTCTAAACTGAGCAGCACCTTACAAGGGCTTAACACCCTGGTGGCGGTAAACAGCAGGTCTTTTGAATTCACTATTCTTAACAGGGATGGCGCAGTAGTACTGCCCTGTAGACTTAAGCCATTGATAGCTGCATCCTGTACATTGTCAAAAACAATAGCGGGCCGACTGTCATTATGCTCAAATTCGAACCGTACATTTTGCAGGGTTAAACCCTTTACATTTCTGGCATACAAGCCATAGGCGGGGGGACCTCCCGGCGCCGTATCCCAGACACCAAAATATTCGGCAGCAATTTTCGGAACATCGTGTTTACCGGCCTGAGCTAGTGTACCACCCCCGGCATAGGTTACATGCACATCCGTAAAACTGATGTTTTCGAGGTAATGATCGTCCATAGCATTCAGGGTAATGCAGGAGTTTCTTTCTCCTTCTTTAAAGTTGAGTTCAAAATGGATATCGGGATGAGGGACAGGTGCCGCCACTACAGAGGCCCTTATACCATTAAACGAAATGTTGCGGATAAAGGGCTTGCCGGCAACCTGATTGCTGCCTCCTTGAATGTTGCCGGGTGTACCACTAAAGCCAATCCCGATGGGCCCGGTTACATTTTTCATGATGATATTGGAGAAGCTAAAATTTTCTATACTGGCCCTCCCTGCACTGATCTTTATCGGGCAGCCATAAGTATCGTAAATAAGGCAATTGGATACTGCAATATTCTGCGATTCGCCACCGCCAAAACGAAATATAGACCAGCGGGTACTAAAACTGCAATTGGTAATGGTTACAAATTTATTACTGCCAAACAAAGCGCAGGCATCATCCTGGCATTGTACATCGCAATTGGTAATGTGTACGTACTGGCAACTGCTAAAATGAAAACCATCGTTATTTTTATTTACACGGTTATAAATTCTTACACCATCTATATATACCTGTTTACATTGCAGTAAACGGATACAGTGGTAGGCGCTGGCCTGTAAAAAGGCATCGTGTAAACGGAGTTCGGTACATTGATAAAAAATGAGGAGATGCGGACGGTCGAAATTGCCATCAATGCCTTTTTGTCCGGGCCCGGTATTGTCGCCTTTTCCGTTATAGAATGCCAGTCCGTTCCCGTCTATGGTACCTTTACCCTCAATGCTTAACCTTTCTGCATTTACTGCATACAGAAAAACGATGTTGCCATTTCCTGCCGGCACACCTTTGCCTGCGGTATAATGGGCTCTTTTCGGACTTCCAAGTAATTTACCCCCGGCTGATAAATGAAAGGTTACATTGGATTTAAGCTGCAGGGTTCCGGATAAGAATACACCTGTGGGAATGAACACCGTGCCACCCCCTGCCGCATTACAGGCATCAATTGCAGCTTGTATGGCAACAGTATCCAGGCTTTCCCCATCCCCTTTTGCTCCGTAGTCCCTGATGTTATAAATATCCTGTTTAGGTATTTCCTGCGGCATTGTGGCACTGATCATCGCTGCTCCCCCAAGTGCTAAGGCCGGAACAGAAACTTTGCCCAGCCAGGCGCGGCGCGAAAGCTGGTCTGATGATTCCTGATTGATCATTGTTTGTTAAATTCTAATGTAAGTGTAGCTTTTGGTGCTTCTATAATTTCACCCGTATCCTTGTCTTCATATTTGATGTTTGTGAAACCCGCAGTCCAGGTCATCTCAGTAGCGGTTGCAGCAGCTATCTTCCAGATATGGGCATCAAAAATTGCTGCATCATATAGTTCAATATAGATGACATTGTTCTCTTCCACAAGGTTATACCTGGTATCCAAAACCTCAGCACTACGGGTAACCACTCTGGCTTTCAGCTCTTTCATAAAACTGAGCTGCTCTGCTATACTGGTACTTTCCAGTACCTCTTCATATTCTTTCTGGCCAGACTGATCATAGTAAATGATCTTGTTTGACAACACAGACCATTTGCCCATCAGGTTGTTGTTCATTTTTACCACCTGGGAATTATCTTTTTTGCATCCAATAACAGCTACTGCCATAAATGCGATTAGCAACAATTTTTTCATCATAATTATTTAACAGGAAACAAGCGTAGCATAACCACTCCATGTTGTGCTACTTCAGTTTTAAATTCATTTTCAAAAATTCCAAGATCTTGTTGGCGCCACAGGTCGCGCAGCTTATATTTACCTTTGATACCCAGATCAGACCATTTTAGGGTTAGCTGCTGACTTCCATCGTCAGCCAGGTTAAACAGACCTGCAGCCTTGCTCCCGTCTTCCATATCTTTTGCCATTACGCCAATATCCCCTTCTTTGGCAATTACAATGGCCTGTTTACCCAATGGATCCTGGTTTACAGCATTCACTTCATCGTTTGTGAGCAGGCTTAAGGTAAAGTTGTCCAGTTTTGAAATGTCGTTCCCCAGCAACAGGGGTACCGACATCAGGCACCAGGCCGTCATGTGAGTATATTGCTCATCGGAACTTAGTTTGGAGGGCCATTTTTCTGCCGAGTTCCAGCCTACCACCCCCAATATCATCATATCCGGATCGTTCCAGTGACCCGGCCGGGCAAACTTTGCCCATTTGTCCTGTGTAAAAATCCTGCTTTTTAAACTTTTCCAGTTGTCTTTAATGTCGCCACCCGTACGCCATGCATTTGATACCTGTGACAGATCAGCAATGGTTTCAAAGGGGGTACTGTTGGATAAACTGTAAACCAGGTCGCGGCCACTGTTCCTGAGTGCATCATACATGGCCTTTGTTTCGTTTAACTCTATAGGGTTCCAGTCGTACTTCAGGTAATCAAAGCCCCATTCTGCAAATTGTCTGGCATCATTATCCCAGAAATGATAGGTCCCGATTGCATAAGGCAGCTGCTTTTTATTTCTGGGGATGTTCTCTTTAGTGCGTTCAAATGTTCCTTCGGCATTCATGGCCGAACCACCTGTACGGTGACCGTAAGACTCTACCCAGGGGGTAGAATAGGTGCCAATTTTAAGGCCAAGACCATGAACCTCATCCACCAGTTGCTGCATATCCGGAAACCGGCTGCTATCCGGAAGAATGGCATGATGTTTACCACCACGTTTGCCCTGCCAGCCATCATCAATGTTCATATACGACCATCCATAATTGATCAGACCGGTACTGGCCATGGCTTTTGCCTGCGTCAATACTTGTTCCTGGGTAATCCTGGTGCCATAGATGTTGTAATGGTTCCAGCCCATTGGCGGCGTAAGCGCCACTTCTTCTCCTACTATTATTTTGAATTCCCGGCTGGCTTTACCCAGAGAATTGGAAGCTTCGATGTTGAGGGTATAAGTACCCGGTTTGGCAACTGATCCTGAAATGCGCCCGGTTTTAGCATCTACCTTTACACCTTTGGGCAGGGGTTTAGCAGAGAACTGCATGGGCCTGTTGCCTGATGCCGGAATGGTAAACAAGATGGGATGATTGGGCCGGACACCAAATACTCTGGGGCCGTTGATACGGGGTTCCGGTTTGGCTGCCGGTGTTAAAATAAATGTTGAATTTGTTTGCGCCCATAAATTTGTTGCACTTAATGCACAAAGTAAAAATATGGGTATACCTGCAAAACATTTATACCAGGGGGATACCCATAACAACCCGATTAATTTTTTCATACCTGATTTAACACAATTCATTCTTCTAACCCCTTTGATTTTTCAACATCAACAATTTCTTTTTACTTTTTTCCAATTGCAAAATCCGCAAAAAGGACTTTTTCATCCCTCAACCGAACCGCATTACTTAAACTGCGGTATATACCCCATTTCGGACGGCAAAATGTAGCCGCTGTACGCCACAGATCCATATCGCTTATAGCATACGATAACAATACCGATCCATCACTTACTTTCTTCAATACCAGCTCATAAGTACCATGTGTACCAAATTTTATTTTTTCTGTAGCTTCAATCCAATTCCCTTTGAATGGTGCAAGGTCAACTATTTTAACCTTGCCAAGCGTAGTAGCATCAGTATTGCCGGTATGAATGATTTCCAGTTTATCCGGACTGCCATAACGTGGTGTAATGGTAATTAACGGAGAATCTTCATTGGTACCATCCCCGGCCTTGATTTGATGTATATGTGTAAAACCAGATGAGGACTGAAAAGCTGCATCCAGTTTAAACTTCCATTTAAAGATCATTTCATCACCGTTAAATGCCTTTCCGGCTGATGGAGAAGACCCATATGTTTTAATTTCTGTTCTTTGCCTGTCAGTAGCACCACAACGGTCGTCATCAAGGGCTACATGGGCAAAAAAAGCAAATACATTTTTATTTAGCCCATTCTCAAATTCTTCTGTAATGTGTGGAACCGGGTGTCCACAATCAGGCACTTCATAAGCTGTACCACCTAATATCCGGTTTATAAGTCCGTAAGTATCACCAGGGCCATCTGCCTCCAGGTTAATCATTGAGGCATATTTATCTTCTTCAACCTGCCCTGCAAGATTTACGACCATAGTGCTGTAAGCAGTATGAAATGTATCAATAGCAGATGTTTGTGGCAGGTATGCTGTTCTGAATGAGAAAGCGCTGCCAGTTTTATACGCTGTTAGTGTAGTACTGGCTGTTGTTGGTAAAACATTTACTTTATGGTTGGCGCCCTGACTGTCAGTGAAGGTAACTTCTGTATGAACAGCTCCTGCTGCTGCATTTTTCCAGCTGATGATTGCTGCACCATTTGTCGCAGTATGAGCTACCTGGTCTACAGGCCGGTTTACCAATGACGCTTCATACTTGTCACCATAAACCTGTCCGCTCACAGATGTGCCTTGTGATTTATTACCCTTGTTATTGTAGGCATATACAAAAAAACTATAATTTCCTTCGGTCAGGTTATTGATTATAGTTGTTACATTTTCTGTTGGGGCAGGTGCCGGCAGTTCAAGAGAATCGGTATTATTGTTCCAGAATACGCGGTATTTAGCGATGCTGACATTAGCAGATGCAGCGGGTTGTTTCCAGCTTAATTTTACACGGGATTTTCCACTGTTAATGCTTAGTGCTGTAACATTTCCTATTGTTGCAGCGGCTGACTCATCAATAGGGTCAATCTTTTTTTTCTTACAGCTCACCAGGAAAAAAAACATTAACAGGAGTACGGCTGGAAAAAAATATTTTAGTTTCATAATTTTTAATCAGGATTAGAATTTTCCATACAAAAAGGCCGGCTGATGTGGGGAAAACCATAAGCTTAGCATTAAGACCTATAGGATGGTGATCCTACAGGCCTTAATGATTAAGCATGATGCATCGGGTATTTCCGGTGCGTTCAAAATCTGAGGTTGTTAATTATAGTTTATCTTTCTTATAAACTTCAATTTCAGAGACGTTAATATTTGTGGCCTCATCTCTTAAACCAATATTGATTTTTATAAACCGGCCTTTCAGGTTAACAAGCGCTGTATTATCTGCATTTGTGGAAACAAATATATCTTCTGTTTCAGGTGCACCGAACTTGATGTAAGCTCTTTTCCATTTCGTATCCGTTGCTATAGTTGCGGCTTCAGTATACAATACCTCATAATAGGTAATCTTACCCGGATCTTTAATAAAATAAGTCTGTACCGTATTAAAATCAACAGCAGAGCCCAGGTCGACATAGAACCAGACGTTCAGATCAGCACGCTCAGAACTACTTGGCTGCCAAACAGTTGCATTTGTACGATCTCCATCGGTAAGCGTAGTCCCTGTTCCACTGCTGGTGGTTACCTTTTTCTTTAACGCAAGGTTTTCATCTTTTGACGGAGGGGTTGGCGGTACATAATACTTGTAACCTATATCTGTATATGCTGTAAAAAAAGTATCGATAGCCGTTTCTTCCGGCAAATAAGCAGTTCTGTATCTTACTTTTGCGCCTGGCGCATCCTTAAAGTTGAAAAGGGTATCCCTGTCCAGCCAGATCATCCCCCTGCGGGCATCGGCAGGATTGGGAATCTTTTTCTTCTGAACAGTTTTAACCTGGCCTGCAGTATTGGTATAAATAAGGTCTATCCTTACTGCCTGCTGGGCTACTCCGTACCATGGAATGTATAAGTCGCTCTTACCATTTAAAATATTGAGCTGGGGCATATCAAGGGGTCTGTTGGTAATGGATGCCTGATAATTATCGCCATATACATCGCCAATAACTTCAGATTTAACTGAAGAATGTCCTTTATCGTCGTACATGAAAACACTAAAGGTATAGATTCCTTCTTTCAGCCTGTCAATAAATGTTTGCACTGAATCGGTACCACTGCCCCGCTGTATAGCCAGAACAACAGAGTCGCGGCCTGCAGGTCTTTGACCCGGAATAACAGGTTCTCCTTCTATATGCGCCGGATTGTTCCAGTATATTTTTGCAGAGGTTATTTTTGGGTCTGATACGATATACCATTTTAATTTAACCCTTTTGTTACCTGAAAAAACCTGTAAAAGCTCGGGCTTACCATTGTAAACGATTTCGCCGCCATTCAGGAAATCCTTGTAGGTGGCGTCCATTTTCTCACAAGAGGTAAAGCACACACCCGCTAGCAGGAGAAAAAGGAAATTTCGGATAATTGATTTTATATACATGATCTTTTTAATCTAAGTGTATTTATTGTTGAATCTGTCCCCATATTCTTAACTCGGACATATGCAGAAAACCTAGTGTACCCTGTATGGATGCCCAGTTATCAATGTGTTTCCAGGCGATATACCTTACCGCAGGCGCATCGAGCGGGAATTCATATTCATGACCGGCACGGGCAATCTCCACATCATCATTGGATACCTGTCCGACTGGCAATCCTGAAGGTTTTACCATGATCTGGTGATCGAGCATTACCCAGCTGTTTTGATCGGCAGGTGTATTGGTACCCCATATTTCCCATTCGTGGGGGTTTCCATGGCTATAAAAATAAGTCGAGTTGTCATCGTGCATACGTTGCCAGATCTTATAGCGGCTTAAACGTGTAACTTTACCCAAATCCATAGGGAACCAGGCTGGTAAGGGATTTTTCTCATTGGAATGAAAACCATTGTTACCGATCTGATTGTCGAATAAATTGGTGAACGGCCATGAACTCAGGTTACCAGGTTCTGCCAGCAGGGAACCGTCAACAGGAAGCGGTCTTATCTGCGGGATCGGAAATTTTTTCCTGACATCTACAGCTGCTTTTAACTGCTCTTCATATATTGGCGTCATTTCTTTCTGCAAAGTATCTGTTCGGTTGTCCCAGGTATCTTTTACGAAAAAACCAAACTTACGGGGTTTAGCTTCCAGGCCACGTACTGAAAAACCACCTGAGGCCAAACCTGTATAATAGGCATCTACATCTTTCCATTCGCTCAGCTTGTCGTCCCATACCACTACACCAATTACAATATTGTAGGGGCGTTCGCCTGTAGATGCCGGGTTCAGGAACTTCACATTCATTCCACCAAAGGACTCTCTGATGGCCAGGGACTGCATCACGCCAAAGATTGGAGGGGCTAAGGGGTTAATGGTTACTTTAATTGGTGCGGATGCTTCTTCACCGGTTCCAACTGCATAAAGTTTAACCTCGCGCGGATTGGTATCACCTAAGCCTTCAATAAGGACTGATTTTTTGTAAAAAGATGATTTCGAGACCACCATTTTACCCTGGCGCTCATATTCTGCTTTTACATATAAAAGATTTGCATCATCGGGAAGGGTATAACTAATTATAGCCCCCCCAGCAATGTTTTCAACCGAAGCATTTGTAACTGGTTTGGGTGCACCTTTTTCACCGTAAAGCGGCTTAAGGGTTTCTTCTTTACAGGAAGACATCACCACCGATACCAGCATGAATAGGGTAAGTATCGTTTTAAACTGTTTCATATTTTTAATTTTTAGGATCAATAATTTGTTTACCAGCCTGGATTTTGGACCAGATTTTTGTTGATCTGCATTTCTCCAAGCTCTATTGGCCATAAATATTCCTTCATGGTGAAGTATTGGTTGTACAGCAAGACCGAACGGTAAAATGAATTCGCACTTTTTTGGGTAATGTCCCAACCTTTTACCGGCTGGTTCAAATCTTTATGTGCCTCTTTCCATCTGCGCAGGTCCCAGAAACGCTGGCCTTCAAAAGCCAGCTCAATGCTGCGCTCCTGATGGATGATCTTTCTTAAATTAGTCTTATCGTTGTAGTACCCAGGCTGTGTAGAGAACCTGTCCCAGGCTTCTTCAACAGATAGGACGCCAGCCCGTTCCCTTACCAGGTTCAGGTATGCTGTTGTTGCAGGACTGTAGCCATTTACTTCATTTAATGCTTCTGCATACAATAAATACAGATCCGATAACCGCAGCTCCGGCCATGGGTAGGTAACGGTATTGCTGGTAATGTTTCCGTCAGCAGCACAAAAAGTCTCGATATTTACCAGTTTTTTGATCCAGTAACCTGTGATAGAAAAATTACTGATACCCTGGCGTGCCGAAATTTCTGAAGCCCTGGCCTGTACAAAATTGAGGTTTTTTGTAATATCGTTGTTGTTTACCCAGTTGCCAAACCATATACCACGGTCGAATCCGATACTGGCATAAAAACGGGGTTCCCTGTCAAAATGTAGTTTTACAGTATTGGAATCCAGTTTCACATAAAACCGGTCTTTATCTGCAGCAACCTTAAGTTCATAGCGTCCGGCATAGTCCCAGGTTTTGTCGCTGTTAATCGGAAGTCCGTGCTCCGTATAAAACATTTCAGCCATTTTCAATGTAGGGGCAAGAATACCTTTAGGGCCACTACCACTGGTAGCACCACCTGCAATGATAGGCATAGACCAGCGTTGCATGTTTACATCGGCCCTGCTGTTGGTATTTGCCCAGATTACTTCCGGGTTAGCTTCACGCTGGGTAATGGCTGTGCGGATTTCCAGTTGTTTCCTGATCGTATCGTTGATCACATAAGTAGCCAGTCCCGGGAAAGTGCTTAACCTGTAGCCCTGAGCATGACAGTAGTCGATAGCCTCCTTACAAGCATCGGCAGCGCGTTGCCATTTGGTTGCATCATAAGCAGGTGTAAAAAGTGGTACACCCTGCTTGTCGCTGAAACCTGCATATTCAGGATTTCCGTTAAACAGGGGGCTTGCTGCAGTAACCAGTACTTTAGCCTTTAAAGCTTTTACAATAGGTTTGGTGATCCTTCCGAGCTCTGAAACTTCTGTTGAGGCAACACTTTCCGGCAGATTGGGATTGTCAAATGACTCATCCAATAGCTGGACAATATAGTTTACACAGCTATCTAAAGGTGCCCTGCGTACCTGAACCTGTTCGGGAGAAGAGGCAATTGGCAAATTCTCCTTCATCAGCGGAATGGGGCCATACATCCTTAACAGATAGAAATGATAATAAGCTTTCAGAAATTTCACCTCTGCAATCCAGCGTTCCTTTTCCCAGGTATTCATCTCTTCTACCTTATTGATGTTGTCCAAAAAGATGTTACAGTCCCGTATACCGCGGAACAAAGGTTTGCCTCCACGACTGCCACTCCAATAGTTACCAAAAGGGTTGTCGGAATTTTGCAGACCTAACGCGATGCTGTAAAAATTGGTACTCACATCCATTGGTGGATTTGGATACCAGATCTCATCAGCAGCCGAAAAACCAGTATTGGTATTGAAATGACCATTGGCCGGCATATAAGAATAGCAGGTAAATAAATATTTTTCTGCAGATGAGCGCAGGTTAAAGGCATAGTCTATCGTAGCAACGTTATCCGGAACAACATCCAGAAATTTTTTGCAGGACATGAAAGTGCCTATAAGGGTAATGAGCAATATGATATTAATTTTTTTCATGATCGTTTCTTATTAAAATCCTACCTGTAGACCAAAATTCAGCACCTTTTGTACAGGATAGCCCAATCCTTCGCCACCCATTTCCACATCCCATAGTTTGAATTTACTAAAGGCAAAAAGGTTACTACCGGTTGCGTAAATCCTTAATCGGTCTATTTTAGCCCTTTGTATCAGTCTTTTAGGAAGCGAATAACCAAACTCGATCTGTTTTATTCTGAGGAATGATCCGTTACGCATAAACCAGGTACTTGTCTGGGTGTTGTTTGAAGATAAAGATCCACCAGTTCCGTTTTGCACAGGATAAGCACTTAAACGTGGCCATAGGGCATAAAGGTTACGGTTTTGCTCAGACCAGTGGTCGTTGGCATAAGCCGAAAGCAATTGGTTTTGAAGCTTATACCCCACCAGATCTGTACTGCTGGACCGGTATTCTACAAATGGTGCAGTAGCTTCAGGATCTATCCAGAAGGAAGAGCGTGCCGAGCCTTGCAGGAAAGCATTAAAATCGAAGCCTTTATAAGATGCGGAAAAACCAAATCCATATATAATTTCGGGCCTTGTAGGAAAACCTATCGGCACCTGATCATTAATGTTGATCACGCCATCTCCGTTGATATCGCGATATTTGATATCGCCGCCCATTGTTGGGTTATTTCCAAAATTCTGCTTAGGGGAGCTTCTTACTTCCTCATCGTCTACAAAAAGACGTTCGGCAATATAGCCCCAGGTTTGTGAAGTGGAATAACCCACTCTATACCTCCACGGATATTCATACTCTGGCTCTTCATAAGCCTGGTAATGATTTTTAGCATAAGTAAAGTTACCCCTTACTCCTAAAATCAGGTTTTTTCCAATATTATTGTTGTAGTCCAGCTGCAGTTCATAGGATTTGGAATTGGCTTCACCAACGTTTGCTTTAGGCGTAGCCCCCTGCAATCCCATGGTTTTAGGGATAGAGCTTCTTGACATTAAGATATTGTATCTATGTTCTGTAAAATATTCTGCAATGATGTCAAGCTTGTTCCATAAACCCAGCTCCAGTCCGAATGTGGAATTGGCTGCAGTTTCCCAGGTAATGTCCCTGTTCTCGTAACGGCCAACAGAAATACCTGGCCTTGAATAACCACCATTTGATCCAAAAGTGGCCCCCATAGCTCCATTGTTCATGTTTACTTCAGAAAGGTAGAAGAAGCGTTCGTCCTTGCCACCTATGGCGTCATTACCTACCAGTCCGTAATTTCCACGGATCTTCAGCTTGCTGATCACGTCAGTATAAGGTTTAAAGAATTTCTCGTTGGAGATTTGCCAGGCCAGACCTGCAGAAGGGAAGAAACCAAACCTTTCGGTTTTATAGAAACGTTCCGAACCATTGTAACCAAAGTTAAATTCAGCAAAGTAGCGGTTGTCGTAACTATAGGTTGCCCTTCCAGAAACCCCCAGGTTACGTGAGGCCAGCGATTCCTGTAAATCGTTTGAGTTTCCATCCAGTTTGGAATCCATCAGCAAGACCAGTGTACCCCCTAAAGCATGTTTTTGTTTAATGGTACTGTTATAAGTAAATGCCGACTGTAGATGGATAACAGAAGAAACCTTTTTTTCTCCTGGTACAAAATTCAGGTAATCTGTACCAAAATCAGGATTTAAAGGGGTTAATTTATAGGTATCCGTTAGCTTATCATAGCTTCCGGCAGTATACCAGAAAGGAACATACTGACGCCGGAGGTCAAAGAACGACTCACGGTTAATGTTACCCATAGCATTAACAGCCAGGCCTGGCGTAATAAAGGACAGGTCCTGCTTCAATTCTATCTGTGCCAGCATTAAAGACCTTGCAGACTCTTTATACCCTTTTACCATGTCGGCATAAGGGTTCAGGTATTGCCCCTGCTCCAGGTTTCCAAACATAATGTGTTTGGCCGTTCCGCCGGTACCCGGAACAACCGGATAATAAGGCAGGAACTGTACCGGACTTGTACGCATAATTTTACGGTATATTCCCTGACCACCGTCCAGAGGTCCGTTGTAATCTTCAAAGTTACCGTTCAAACGGATATCTACATGGGTAGATTTGGATACATTCAGCCCCACATTAGAACGAATATTGTACTTTTTAAGGTTAATGTTATTGTTAAAGTTATTGCGGTTGTCTACTTTCAGGATACCATTGTCCTGGTTAAGTGCACCTGCAACGTAATAAGTTGCGACCTGACCGCCACCACCCAGATTGAAATTGACACGCTGGTTCATGGTGTTGTTCCTTAACAACTGGTCCTGCCAGTCTACAGCCGGAAATACCACCGGATTTGTACCGGCAATGGTATTGTCTATTTTGCTTCTTGAATAAGGGGTAGGGACATTGGGCTGGCGTGTAATATAGGCCTCATTGTGCAGGCGCATATAGGTAATCGGATCGGCCAGTTCCACATTCTTTGTTGCCGAAGATATAGAATTCTCGTAACGGATATTAATTTTTGGCTTACCTTCTTTACCCTGTTTGGTAGTGATGAGGATGATACCATTGGCACCCCTTGCACCATATAAAGCATTTGCAGAAGCATCTTTCAAAATGGAAAAGCTTTCAATATCATCCAGTGTAAGCTGGGCCAGATCCTGGGTAGAATATTCCATACCGTCAATCAGGATCAGGGGATCTTTTTTGTAACCGAAAGTGGTTGCGCCCCTGATAAAGAACTCGGCATTGTCAGCTCCGGGCTCACCACTTCTCTGATAAGCAATAACCCCTGCCAAACGCCCCGCAAGGGCTGTGGTAAGGTTACTTGAAGGCACTTTCAATTCACCAGGATTGATGGTGGTAATGGAACCGATAACAGATTCTTTTTTCTGTTTACCAAAAGCAACAATAACAGTTTCCTCAAGCTGGTTATCAGTAGGTTTCAAGGTTACATTAATAATGGTCTTCCCTCTTACCGGAATTTCCTGTGAAACATAGCCTACCATACTGAACACAACCACAGCACTTTCATCAAGTACATCAAGGATATATTTACCATTCAGGTCGGTTGTGGTTCCGATCTGCGTTTTTCCTTTAACAGAGATAGAAACACCTGGTAAAGGGCCAACGGTATCTCTGACCGTACCCCTGATCTCTTTGGCAATGGTCATGACAGGATAAACCCGGTCTGTTTTTTTGACCACAACAGGTACTTCAGTTACCGTCTGACTGCTGTCTTTTCGGATAATGAGTGTTTTGTCAGCGATGGTCCATTTGATGGACCTTTTTGGAAAAAACTCGTCAAATACCTCTTGTAAGCTGGCATCTGTAAAGCTGACATCAGCTGCCCGGGCGGCCTTAATCAGTTCGCCATCGCAGATTACCTGGTAGCCGGTTTGTTTTGTAATTTCTTTAAATACTGTTTTAATGGAGCTGCCCTTCTGAGAAAAAGTTATCTTCTGGGCAAAGCCTGAGGCACTTGCCTCCATTAACAGTGTAGTCATGATGATGATGATCAACTTCATAATACGCAATATTTGATTAGCTCTGCGTACACTGGATGCAGACCTAAATAGATCGTAAAAATTCATACATTTGGTTATTGGGTTTATTGGTTATAATTGTTAATTGTAAAGACATTTTTAGCAAAAGCCTGATATTATCCGTGGCTCCGAGGGCAATCTGAGTCACGGATTTGTACTATTTTTAGGTAAAATTATTTGTGCACAATGATCCTCCTTCCTTCAACTTTAAAATGGATTTCCCCTGTTAATTCCAGTATGGACAATACCTTCGATACATTGGCGTAGCGTGTTACTGAACCCCACACAGTTTTGCCTGCTACATCATCCTCATAAATCACCTCTACATCATACCAGCGCGAAATCTGCTTCATAATATTTTCAATAGATTCATTTTCAAAAAAGAACTGCCCGTTTTTCCAGGCGATCTCGGCCATAGGATCTACCCGCATGACATTTATAGGTTTTGAACCAGCGCTGATGCGCGACTGTTGTCCGGGTTTTAAGAAAGCCTGTTCGCTCTTTGCTCCGCTTAATGCAGTAACTTTTACAGCACCTTCCAATAAGGTAGTTTTGGTATCTGGCTCATCTTCGTAAGAATTGATGTTAAAATGAGTACCCAATACCTGTACGGTTTGCCGGTCTGACCGAACTATAAAGGGCTTTGTAGCATCCTTTTCTACTTCAAAATAAGCTTCTCCTTTCAACTCGACCTTCCGCTCATTCAGTTTAGCAAAACTTAAAGGGAATCTGAGTGAGGACGCGGCATTGAGCCAAACCCGGGTACCGTCGGGTAGATTTACCTGATATTGTCCACCTCTTGGTGTTGAAATGGTATTGGTTAAATTGCCCGCGATACCCTTACCCGAATCGTAAATTTCCTTGACGGTATATACCAGCTGCCCATTTGTAGTTTTAACAACCTGAACACCGGCCTGTCGAGCCAGGTTACCTTTACCTACCTGATCTAAGATGATCTCCGATCCATCGGCGAGGGTTAAAATGGCTTTATTTCCGCCAGGTGCCACGTCTGCCTGCAGGTTTTGTTTGTCAAAATGTACTTTAAAGAATATGGCCCCGGCAAACAATAAGAATACGGCCGCTATTTTAAACCATAATCTCTTTTTAGCAGGATGTTGATGAATTTTCCCGGCATTGATCTGCAGAAGAATCTGCCGCTTCGTTTGCGCTAAATCTTCTTTAACCTGGGGCAAATCCTTAAACTGTGGATCAGGCTGCTGTTTTAGCTCGCTATCGATCAAATCCTTGAAAAACACTTCATGTTCCCCAGACCTTAACAGTTCCAGAAATACCTGTTCTTCTTCTTCAGAACATTCATTTGCCAGGTAACGTTTAAATAATAATGTGAGCTCTTCCCGCTGTTTATCCATTTGGTATATATGCCATTTACAGATAATACGGTTGGGCGCGACAAAGTCCCTGCTCTGAATGTTATTTTTTTTCTTTTTTTTTCCAGACCTGAATGCGCCTAAAAATTCATGATATTAACACATACCCTATCAGCACAAAAACTACCGGATCTGAGATCAGCAACTGGGCCCGGATAAATTTGTTTGACTTCAACAGATGGTCGCTCACTGTTGAAGTAGAGATGCTCAGCAGGTTACTCACCTCATGATAGCTCTTACCCTCCAGTTTACATAAAGTAAATACCTGTTTTCGCTGTGGTGAAAGCTTATCAATAGCATTTAAAAATAGCTGACTGCTTTCTTTATAAATAAGTTCTTCTTCGATATGGCTGTAGGTTTCGGTGCCATTGCTAAGCATATGTGTTTCCAGCTTCTTTTCCATCGCTATTTTTCGGAAATGATCGTAAACCGTATTTTTGGCAATCCGGAACAAATAAGCATTAAAAGGCTTTTCTGGGTCAATAAGTTCGCGTTTTTCCCATACTTTTACAAACACATCCTGCAAAATCTCCTGTGCCAGATCCTGATCCCTTACCATTCTTAAGATATTTGCATAGAGCTGCACACTAAACCTGTTGTAAAGTTCATGAAAAGAATGATGATCATGGTTGGTCAATTTAATCAACAACGCTTTGATCGATAAAGCGTCATTGCCTTTTTTAATTACATTAAGGCTTTCAAAGCACAACGTCATAATTTTGGTTTGGTTTAGTTTAGGATTTATTGTTCAAAGTACCTGTTGGTTATTCAGGCAATCAGCTGTTCCAGATAATATCCGGAAAGCCTTCATTATCTTTAGATAGAAAAAGCGTGCATAGGCAATAAAATCATATTCTTTATACCAATGCAGGAGCACTCAGGTATAAGGAATGGTTTACATTTGGTTAATTAAAATAAAATTACATATCGGCACAGGAATAAAATTCTGCTTAATGTGCTTAGTTCTCAAACATCTTGGCATTTTTTTACAGAACAGCAGAAAAACAGGCCAATAAAGAAGCAATGGAAAGGAATTTTAAGGCAATAAAAAAGGGATGTTTAAAATCCCTCAAACTTTTCCCAGAAGCCATCAACAGGCAATTCGGCAAATATATTTACCGGCTCCTTTTTTACAGGGTGAATAAACTGCAGCCGTCGTGCATGCAGGCAGATACTGCCTTTGCGGCTTCCCCTGGGATAACCATATTTGTTGTCGCCTACAATAGGACAGCCCATGGTAGACAACTGGACCCTAATCTGGTGCGAACGCCCCGTAAGCGGGTCTACCTCAATTAAATAATAATCGTTTAAAGTTCCGATTAACCGGTAGCTCAATTCACAACGCTGGCTGCCCGGAACTTCTTCGGCATAAGCAGTGACCACATTCTTCTGAGGGTTTTTGATCAGCCAGTGGATCAGGGTACCCGATGTTTTTACCGGCTTTTTACGTACTATGGCCCAGTAGGTCTTTTTTACTTCCCGGTTTTTAAAAATGGCATTCATCCTTTCCAGGGCCTTGCTGGTTTTAGCAAATAAAATTACGCCGCTAACGGGCCGGTCCAGCCGGTGTACCACACCCAGAAAAGCACTATTGGGTTTATTGTATTTTATCGCCAGGTATTTTTTTACCTGCTCATCCAAAGGCTCATCCCCCGTTTCGTCAATCTGTACAATATCCCCCGCCTTTTTACATACTGCAATCAGGTGATTATCCTCATACAATACATCTTTATCAGTTACCGGCATTAATACTGTTCCTTTTCGTTTGGAAAATCATTGCCCTTAACATCCCTGATATAAGCCTGCGCTGCATCTTTAATGCCATCATAGAGATTTAAATACTGACGTAAAAAACGGGGCTTAAACCCTTTGGTCAGGCCGATCATGTCGTTCACCACAAGTACCTGCCCATCACAATCAGGCCCTGCACCAATACCTATAGTTGGGATATGAAGACTTTTGGAAACTGCTGCGCCCAGTTTGGCGGGGATCTTTTCCAGGACTATACCAAAGCAACCGGCTTCCTGTAAGGCCAGGGCATCGCTTTTCAGTTTATCAGCCTCAGCCTCACCTTTCGCCCTAACGGTATAAGTACCAAATTTATAAATAGACTGGGGGGTAAGGCCTAAATGTCCCATCACCGGAATACCTGCAGTAATGATGCGTTGTATAGAATCCACTACCTCTGTTCCTCCCTCCAGCTTTACCCCATGTGCACCGGACTCTTTCATGATTCGGATGGCAGAGTTTAGGGCTTCTTTAGAATTTCCCTGATAGGAACCAAAGGGAAGATCTACAACTACAAAAGCACGTGCAGCACCCCTGACAACAGAAGCCGCATGATAAATCATCTGGTCTAGGGTGATCGGAAGTGTGGTTTCATGACCTGCCATTACATTGGAAGCTGAATCCCCAACCAATAAGACATCCAGTCCGGCATCGTCCAGAATGGTTGCCATAGAGAAATCGTAAGCTGTTAACATAGAGATTTTTTCGCCATGCTGTTTCATTTCCTGTAATATATGAGTCGTTATTCGCTTTACTTCTTTATTTACCGACATACTTTTATTTTTTGTTAAAGCAAAATTAGTTTTTACAATCGAAATAAAGACTGTTTTATTGTTTTTGTGACAATGTACTATTACTATCTCAAAAAATATCTTGAATAAAACCCCACAAACTCCTATCTTTGTACCCTGAAATGAAGGGGTTAATTAACAGCACATTTGTTAAAGACATAAACGGCATCAAAACCGCAGCAGAATCCCCCTTTTTATCTTTTTTCAAACCCCTAATTTCTCATTATAATTACGATGACTAACTACACCAAGTTACCTGCTATCTTGTTACTGGCCGATGGAACTGTATATTACGGTAAAGCTGCCGGAAAAATAGGCACTACCACTGGCGAGATCTGTTTTAACACCGGAATGACTGGATATCAGGAAATTTTTACTGATCCTTCATACTTCGGTCAGATCATGGTAACCACCAATGCGCATATTGGAAATTACGGGATACACAAAGAAGAGATCGAATCGGACAGCATTAAAATAGCAGGACTGGTTTGTAAAAACTACAACATCGGTTTCAGCCGTAAAGAAGCTTCAGAATCTATACAGGATTATTTTCAGAATGAAAACATTGTTGGTATTTCCGATATAGATACCCGTGCACTGGTACGTCACATCAGGCATAAGGGAGCAATGAATGCGATCATCTCTTCTGAAATTACTGATCTGGAAGAACTAAAAGCTAAACTTGCTGAAGTGCCTTCTATGGACGGACTGGAGCTGTCTTCGCAGGTTTCGACCAAAGAACCTTATTTCTATGGTTCGCCTGAGGCCACTTATAAAATAGCAGCGTTAGATCTGGGTATTAAAAAGAACATCCTGCGCAACTTTGACAGCAGGGATGCCTATGTCCAGGTTTTCCCGGCAAAAACCAGTTTTGAAGAGATGGACAAATGGGGTGCAGATGGTTATTTTATTTCTAACGGTCCCGGCGACCCTTCGGCTATGCCTTATGCCATAGAGACGGTAAAAAAAGTTTTAGCAGCCGAAAAGCCGATGTTTGGCATTTGCTTAGGCCATCAGTTACTTGCTGAGGCCAATGGAATTGGTACCATGAAAATGTTTAACGGTCACCGTGGTTTAAACCATCCTGTAAAAAACATCATTAAAAATCACTGCGAGGTAACTTCGCAGAACCATGGTTTTGGTGTAATCCCTGATGAAGTAAGAAGCTCTGACAAGGTAGAAATAACCCACGTTAATTTAAATGACCAGTCTATCGAAGGTATCCGTGTAAAAGGTAAAAAAGCATTTTCAGTACAATATCATCCTGAATCTTCTCCGGGCCCTCACGATTCGCGCTACCTTTTCGATGATTTCATTGGAATGATTAAGGGCGAACTGACCTGGTAATCCCTGTTTACCGACATCATCTATCATATTACCGACATTTTAGAAGGTTTAGCCCAATCGCATTTTCTGTTTGGCTAAACCTTCTTACATTTATAACATGGATAAAACAAATGCCATTATCAGTGTAAAGAACCTGGTAAAAAAATACGACGATTTTATTGCCGTTCAAGGCCTTAGCTTTGACGTATATGAAAACGAGATTTTCGGGCTTTTAGGTCCTAACGGAGCAGGAAAAACGACAACCCTGGAAATCATTGAGACCCTCCGTGAAAAGACCTCAGGAGAGATCATTGTTGATGGGTATTCGGTAGAAAAGGATGCCGGCAAAATCAAAAGGATCATTGGCGTACAACTGCAGGCCGCAGGCTATTATCCAAACCTGAACCTGGTTGAACTGATGGAACTCTTTTCAGGATTGTATAATGTTGATATCAAACCGATGGAAATGCTGGAAAAGGTAAACCTGCAGGATAAGGCCAAAGCCAAATACAAAGCTTTGTCGGGTGGACAAAAACAACGTTTCTCTATCGCTACCACACTAATCAATTCGCCCAAAATAATTTTCCTGGACGAACCTACAACTGGTTTGGACCCACAGGCCAGGCGCAATTTGTGGGACCTCATTATTGATATCCGGAACAACGGGACAACCGTAGTGATCACAACCCATTACATGGACGAGGCTGAGCAACTGTGCGACCGTGTTGCCTTTGTGGAACGCGGGGAGATCATTGCCCTGGACACCCCTGACAATCTGATAGACAAACTGGTCAACAGTGGTTTTGAAAGAAAAAAAGAAGTTAAAAAAGCCAACTTGGAAGATGTTTTTATTAACCTTACCGGTAAAGAATGGCGGGAGGACAATTAAATAGACATGAGCAAACCTTACAACAACACTAAAGCTACACTGGCCCTTGCCAAAGCAAGCTTCCGTTCCATTATGCGGAGCCCCTCTGCAGTTGTGTTTACATTGGCCTTCCCTTTAATATTTATTCTTGTCTTTGGCTTTCTGGGCAATGGTGGTGTAAAAGTTAAACTGGCTGTAGCCCCAGGGTCTGACCTGCAAAACCCCATTATACTGGCACTGGAACAGATACCCGTTATAAAACTGGTTAAAGATGAATCCCGGGAAGAAATAAAGACCGGATTGGAAAAAGGCAATATTGATGCTTTGATCGATGTAAAAAAGAATGAAGCCGGTACCCCTGCTTATCTCGCAAATGTGCAATACACTTCTGCTTCCCTGGATAAAGGCAGCATTCTGAAATCCATATTGAACAATTTACTATATAACCTGAATGCCAGGGATGTAAAACCTACTGTTGCACAGCTGAATGAAAGTACAGTACAGGGGCGGATTTACCGTACCATAGACTTTATTTTACCCGGACAGCTTGGTTTTTCCTTATTGAGTACAGGTGTTTTTGGAACCGCCTTTGTATTTTTCAGTTTAAGGCAAAACCTGGTGATCAAGCGTTTTTTTGCAACACCTGTTAAACGCTCCAGCATTGTTTTTGGAGAAGGCCTGGCCAGGATAGGTTTTGCTTTACTGGGTGCTGTTTTTATCATCCTTATCGGTCATTTCTTTTTCCATTTTACCTTGATACATGGAGTGGTTACGGTGCTAAACATGCTGCTGCTTTCGGTGATCGGACTTATCGTATTTATGGGCTTCGGCTTTGTCGTTTCAGGCATAGCGAAAAGTGAAAGTACCATTCCACCCATTTCAAACATCATTACCCTGCCCCAGTTTTTACTTTCGGGCACCTTTTTTTCCATTGATGCTTTTCCGTCGTGGTTACAACCAATCAGCCATGCCTTACCACTTACCTATTTAAACGATGCCATGAGAAAAGTAGCCTTTGAAGGTGCTGGACTATGGGATGTAAAACACCAGATCCTGATCATGCTGATCTGGGGTATTGGCATTTATACGGTTGCAGTTAAAGTATTTAAGTGGGAATAAGCAAAATACGGTCTGAAATTTTGTATTAGGAATATTGATTATTTGTTGTTAAATTCATTAAGATAAACCTTAATTATTTAACAAACAAACTGTTATGGACCCATCTTATGCAACAGCTTTTTTTGTAGTGGATGGATGCCTAACCTAAAAAAATCCTAACTATGAAAAAATTAGCAGCAGAATTTATTGGAACCTTTTGGTTGGTTTTAGGCGGTTGCGGAAGTGCCGTTTTAGCCTGTAACTATCCTAATGCAGGCATCGGCTTTCTGGGTGTTGCACTTGCCTTCGGATTAACTGTCGTAACCATCGCCTATGCTTTGGGACACATTTCGGGAGCACATTTAAATCCGGCAGTATCTGTGGGGCTGTGGATAGGCGGAAGGTTTGATGGTAAAGACCTTATTCCATACATTATATCGCAGGTATTAGGAGGTATTGCGGCAGCAGGCATTCTGTATGTAATTGCCACCGGAAACGGGAGCAACATTGGTGGTTTTGCCAGCAATGGTTATGGCGATCTTTCGCCAGGGAAATACAGCATGACTGCAGCCCTGGTCTGTGAAATTGTTATGACCTTTATTTTCTTACTGGTTATATTAGGTGCAACAGATAACCGTGCGCCAAAAGGTTTTGCCGGTCTGGCCATTGGTTTGTGTCTTACCCTGATCCACCTGATCAGTATCCCGGTAACCAATACTTCTGTTAACCCGGCAAGGAGTACCAGTCAGGCTATATTTGTAGGTGGCGAGGCGCTTAGTCAGCTCTGGCTGTTCTGGGTAGCCCCTATTGTAGGTGCTATTTTAGCTGGAATCGTATATAAGGCATTTTTCGCAGCAGGTTCGGAAACTGCTTAACCACACTTAGAAAACATATTAAAATAAAGGGCCGTAAGTAATTACGGCCTTTTTTACTTATAATTTAAAATTTATTATAACTTTGGATATTGTCTTAGTAATTGTACTTTTTACACTAAGGCAGATTAACTAATAAAAACCAATAAAAATGAGTTTAATAATCGATGTTCATGCGCGGCAAATACTTGACTCCCGCGGCAATCCTACCATAGAGGTAGACGTAATTACAGAAAATGGTATCCTTGGTCGTGCGGCAGTACCTTCAGGTGCTTCTACCGGCATTCATGAGGCTGTAGAGCTTCGCGACAATGATAAAGCTGTATATATGGGTAAAGGTGTTTTAAAAGCTGTTGCCAATGTAAACGATAAGATTGCTGCTGAATTAAAGGGTGTTGACGTATTTGAGCAAAATGCCATCGATAATTTATTGATCAAACTTGACGGAACAGAAAACAAAGGTAAACTGGGAGCAAATGCAATTTTAGGTGTTTCCTTAGCTGTTGCCAAAGCTGCTGCCCAGGAAAGCCGTCAGCCATTATACCGCTATATTGGCGGCGTAAATGCCAATACACTACCTATTCCGATGATGAACATTGTAAATGGTGGCTCACACTCTGACGCGCCTATTGCTTTCCAGGAATTCATGATCATGCCGGTTGGCGCTTCTTCATTTTCTGAGGCATTAAGATGGGGAACAGAAGTTTTTCATAATTTAAAAAAGATATTACACGACAGAGGTCTTTCTACAGCAGTAGGTGATGAGGGTGGTTTTGCACCAACTTTTGACGGGACTGAAGATGCGGTAGAAACCATTCTTAAAGCGATTGAAAAAGCGGGTTACAAACCAGGTAAAGAAATTTGCCTTGCATTTGATTGTGCAGCTTCTGAGTTTTACAAAGATGGCAAATACGATTATACTAAATTTGAAGGCAACAAAGGTGCCATTCGCAGCAGTGCAGAACAAGCAGATTACCTGGCTTCGTTAACAGAAAAGTACCCGATCATCTCTATTGAAGATGGAATGGGAGAAGATGACTGGGATGGCTGGAAATTGTTAACCGAGAAAATCGGGGACCGTGTTCAACTGGTAGGTGATGACTTGTTTGTAACCAATGTTAAAAGATTACAAACCGGGATAGACAACCATACAGCGAACTCTATTCTGGTAAAAGTAAACCAGATCGGCTCATTAACTGAAACCATTAATGCAGTTACTTTGGCCCAGACCAATGGCTATACTTCGGTAATGTCTCACCGTTCTGGAGAAACTGAAGATGTGACCATCGCTGATCTGGCTGTAGCTTTAAACTGTGGTCAGATTAAAACCGGTTCTGCTTCCCGCTCGGACAGGATTGCAAAATATAACCAGTTGCTGCGCATTGAAGAAGAATTAGGTGCCGCTGCGAAATTTATTGGTAAAGATTTCAAATACGCTAAGAAATAAACCTGGTTAAATGACCAGACAAAAAAGTCTTGCAAGCAATTGCAGGACTTTTTTGTTATATTGCAGTACTACTACCTAATTCTGTGATCATGGTTAAAAGCAAAAAAGAAGAAATATCAGCTATACCCTCACTGCTCAGTGTATTTCCACCACTGGCATTGCTATTTATTGTAGTTGGATGGTTTAAGGGAAACAGGATAAACACCTTATCCCTTGTCTGTGCAATAGCAGCAATTGTATTCAGTATCGTATTTATCGTACAGTTGTACCAGGTATAAAAAAATTGTTAGAATTATCCCGGATAGTTATTTTTTATATCTTTACTTTATGAACCGCATATTAGAACTTGTTCGTAACAAATACTTCCTGTCTGTAGCTGCTTTTGTGGTATGGATGCTATTTTTTGATAAGAATGATATGATCTCCCAATATGAGTTCAGGGCTGAAGTGAACAAACTTCAGGAAGAAAAAGATTTCTATGTAAAAGAGATTTCCCAGGTTAAAAAAGACCTTAATGAGCTTAGCACCAATTTAAATACAGCTGAAAAGTTTGCCCGTGAAAAATACTTCATGAAAAAGGACAATGAGGATGTATTTGTCATCATTAAAGAAGCACCTAAAGATTAATACACAAATTTAGGCAATGCCAGCTTATAACGCACTACAATTATCCTTAATATAAATATAAACGAGATCACGGCAATGGTAGCGATATCATCTTTCAAGTGGAAATATTTTAAAGCGTAATAAAGGATTCCACCTAAAATACAGGCCGTAGCATAAACCTCTTTATGAAAGATTAAAGGAATGGTATTTAAAAGCGTATCCCTGATCACACCTCCAAAACATCCGGTAATTGTACCCAGGGCAACACAAATACCCGGGCTTAACCCGAACATCATCCCTTTTTGAATACCCAGCATGGTAAACAGGCCCAGCCCCAGTGAGTCGAAAAGAAAAAGTGTGACCTTAAATTTCTTAATATGTGTTTTAAAGAAGATGGTAGCGATGGAAGTCAGCAAAATCAGCAGACAATAGTTCACATCCCTCATCCAGGCTACCGGCGTATCCCCTATCAACAGATCCCGTACCGTTCCTCCGCCAATAGAGGTTACAAAAGCAATGATCAATACCCCAAAGGGGTCCAGTCTTCTTTGCATGGCCGCAAAAGTACCTGATATCGCAAATGAGATGGTTCCCAGCGTTTCAATTGTTTCCATGGTATTGATCTGCATATCCGGTCTGATTTAAATTTCGCCGTTTCTTTTCCGGAAAAAACATTCGAGGGCCAGTAAAGCCATGATGAATCCAAACAACCACTTAAAGTTAATCAATTCCTCGTATTTACGATCTTCATAACTCAAAGTCCTGATCTCCTGATTTTCTTTTATCTCATCAACCAGTCCCAATAATTGCTGGGGCATGTACATTTTACCACCTGTTTGGACCGAAATACTATTCAATAGCTGATGATTGGCTGTTGTTTGCTGGTATTCTGCAACCATGGTATTTACAAAAAATATACCCTGTGCCCTATACTTATGGGCACCAAATGCCGTTGTGGCCACATAGGTATAATTACCTGGTGGTAAGGCCCCTGCATCAAGCTGATAGGCCATCTCAGTTCTTGAAAACAAGAATTTATACTCCTTTCCCTGATCATTTTTAATGGATATACTAACGTCGGGTGCGTTTATGGCAATATAGCTGTCATTATAAAGTACAGCATTGAGCAATACGTTTTCATTCTCGTCAAAAGTGTTTTTTGAAGTATACACCTTAAACTTACGTTTATCGTCTTTCAGCGACAGGTATTGTACCGCTTTTGACAGAAGGCTGTTAAAAACAGGGGTTTCCGGCATGGACTCTCCTGCTTCAGAAAGTTTCCATTTCCACAAGCCCTCGCCGATTAAGAACCCCATTTTCCGCCCGTTTTCTGTCATAAAAAACAACTGGGGATAATCGGTACTGATCTTGCCGATGCGCTGGTTCAGGACAATGGCAGCATTACCCTGAACCACCGGCTTTCCAAAGGGAGCAAACAAGGGATCAAAAACCTCGATCCTTTTTCTCATGGTCTCATCCAGATCAAATGCAGTAAAACCAGGGTTAACGTGGCTATAAGTTTCCTGCATGGTATTGTTCCCTCCGGTAAAATTCACCTGTTTCTGAACCTGGTTAAAAGCATTAATATTGCTTTGGCCACCCAATATATACCATACTGCAGCTTTAGCAGCGGCAACTTTATTCATGAACAGATTGGCATCGTATGCCAGAGATGGCAGCTGGTACAGCACCAACAGACCATAATCATTAAGGTTCAGCGCATTCAGCTCTTCTGCCAGGGCAATTTTAACCTCAAAATTTCTGTTCAGGCCAATGGCCTGCTTCAATGCGGCAATGTCGGGATGAGCGCCGGCCGCCGCAATAAGCACTTTCATACGGGTATCAATGACTTCAACAAACAGGTTTTGTTCATTATTTTTTTCCGAAACCTCGTGCTGTACCGGACGCAGCTGAACTGTATATTTTAACAGGCCTAATTTTGAAGCTTTAAGTCTGACAGGAATATTTTTCACAAAAGCATCTGAGGTAATGGACAAACGCTCTTCATATACCTTTTTACCGTTTTCCAATACAGCAATACTGCTTTCTTCCCCTTTTGCCTCAAAAGCCTGCACCTGAACTTCAATATTGAATTCGTTGTTCAGGTAAACCAGGTCGTTATGGTTAATATTGGCTATCAGCAAGTCTTTTTTAGGAATGGTATCTCCCAAAGCAATGGTATATACAGGCGCCTTTAGTTTATTCACCTCATAAAGTGGACTACCTCCACGGTTAAATATCCCATCTGAGGCAATAATTACAGCCCCCACGTTCCGGTTCAAATATTCATCATTCAGCCCTGCAATCAATCTGGCAGCATTACTCAATTTGCCCTTATTGGAGAAATCAAAACCATTTTTTATACTGTCACTAAAGTTATAGATTTTCACTTCATACTTTTCGCCAAGCTTTCGGGCCAGCAGCTGTATATCCTGTTCATACTTCGCTTTATTAAAGCCTGCGGGTATTATATTGCCTATCGACAATGAATTGTCCTGCCCAATAATGATCAATGGCTTCTCTGGTGTATAAGAGATACTTCTGATTAAGGGAAAAAACAAGAGAAAACCAATTGCAGTAAGGCTTACAACCCGCATTGCAGCCAGCGCATAACGCAACTTTGTGTTCAGATATGATGTTTTACCATACAATAACCAGGCAAATAATACACCTATCATCAGGGCTCCGGTTAAGGTCAGCAGACTGTATATCGTAAAGGAATCGCTCATATCTATTTGGATAAAGATGCTAAATTTTAAAATAAACTGCTAGGCATTTTATTTAAGTTTGTTTTTATAAACTACCATTAATATGAAGCTATTGTTTAAACTCATTTTATTGCTGACCATGACTATCCCTGCATTTGCACAATCTGAATTTAAAACGGAGCAGTTAACATTTGACAGGGTAAAAGCTGCTTATGATGAAAAATGGGCAAATCTGCAAACGGAACTCAGTGCTGCAGGTATAACCAGGCCATTTAAACTATATATCGCCGCTTATAAAAATGAGGGCAAGCTTGAGCTATGGTTAAAAACAAACGGGCAGAAAGCCTATAAATTGTTCAAAATATACGACTTCTGTGCCCATTCGGGAACCTTGGGCCCAAAGGTAAAAGAGGGCGACCTGCAAACACCTGAGGGTTTTTATTACATCAATGTCTTTAACCCCAAAAGCAGCTTTCACCTTTCCCTGGGGGTAAATTATCCAAATAAGGTTGATGAACGAAGAAGTGGAAAGGAAAGGCCGGGTGGCGACATCTATATACATGGCAACTGTGTAACGGTAGGTTGCATCCCCTTAACAGATGATAAAATTAAAGAAGTTTATGTGCTGGCTGTTGAAGCAAAAAACGCCGGTCAGGACCCGATCCCGGTTCATATTTTTCCTTTTAAAATGACCAGTGTGAATTTGAATATCCAGCTGAAACAATATCCGGCCCAGCGGGCATTGTGGACAAACCTTGAGACCGGATATCGTTATTTTGAAAAGCACAACAACCTTCCTGTTGTGACGGAAAAGGAGGGTAAATACCTGTTTAAATAAAGTTTACAACATTCCGCCGCAAACAGACAATACCTGCCCGGTAATGTATGCACTCATATCCGAAGCAAGGAACACACAGGCGTTAGCTACATCCTCTGTCTCTCCAGCCCTTTTTAATGGAATACCTTCTTCCCAGCCCTGCACGACTTTCGGATCCAGTACATCTGTCATTTCTGTGCGGATAAAACCTGGGGCAATTACATTGGTACGGATATTACGCGAGCCTAGCTCTTTGGCCAGCGACTTCGAAAATCCGATAATACCGGCTTTTGACGCTGCATAATTAGCCTGGCCGGCATTCCCCTGTACACCAACAACAGAACTCATATTGATGATAGAGCCTTTGCGTGCCTTCATCATGACCTTAGACGCGGCCTTAGACACGTTAAATACCGATTTAAGGTTCACATTGATCACCTCATCCCAGTTCTCTTCGCTCATGCGCATCAATAAGCCATCTTTAGTGATCCCTGCATTGTTGACCACAATATCCAGGGCACCAAAATCAGCAACAATATCTGTAATAAGTTTTTCGGCTTCATCAAATTTTGAAGCATCAGAACGGTAGCCTTTAACTTTAGTACCAAAGCTTTGCAGTTCCTGCTCTAAAGCCTGTCCTTTTTCAACTGACGACAAATAGGTAAAAGCCACATTGGCACCCTGTTCTGCAAATTTCTCGGCTATTTTGCGGCCAATTCCTTTAGATGCACCTGTTACAAGTGCTGTTTTTCCTTCTAATAACTTCATCTGTATTTTTATGTTTGGTTATATTTTAGCTGTTCGTATGGTTAAATTGCTGGTTCCTGCTGACTTAAACAGTGAAAGCTGCCCAGCCCCCAGATGATATCTGTTGAATCTATCCCTATGACCTTCCGGTCAGGAAATACATCCTGAATAATTTTCAATGCTTTTTCATCATTTACATCCCTGAAGGTAGGAACAATTACTGCAGCATTGGCAATGTAAAAGTTGGCATACGATGCAGGTAAACGGGTATCCTCATGGATTACAGGTGAGGGCATTGGCAGCTGGACAATGTTCAACGGCTTACCGTTCAGTAAGCGCATGGCCTTTAAAGCTTCCAGGTTTTCCTGGAGCAAAAGATAGTTTTCATCAAGGGGGTTACTTTCTACCACCGTTAAAACAGTATCTTCGTTTACAAACCGGGTAATGTCGTCTATATGGCCATCCGTATCGTCGCCTACAATTCCATCGCCCAGCCATAATACCTGCTCTGCACCATAAAATTCCAGCAGGTATTGTTCAATCTGTTCCCTGCTCAGCTCTGGGTTCCTGTTTTCATTCAGCAGGCATGCCGTAGTGGTCAGGATGGTACCTGCACCGTTAAATTCTACCGAGCCCCCCTCCATTACAATATCTGGTGTATATAAGGGCAGGTCAAAATGTTGGGCAATTTTAGTTGGTATTACATCATCCAGGTCATAAGGAGGGTATTTATTACCCCAGGCATTATAGCGCCAGTCTACCACCGCCTTTTCACGGCCATTTAATACAAAGGCCGGACCATGATCCCTGCACCATGCATCATTACTTTCATTAAAATAGAATTCAATCTGTGTCAAATCTGCACCGGCTTCCTGCAGATGACGGGCAGCCTCTGCTTTCATGGCTTCATCTTTTACATTAATGCGCACTTTTTCAGCTGTCGCAACAATCTTTATAAACTGGCAGTAAGGTGCATAAATCGTTTCAATTTTACCCGGCCATGAAGCTTCCTTATGTGGCCAGCTTAACCACGTTGCTTCATGTTTTACCCATTCGGCCGGAAATGAATAGCCCTGCTTTTTAGGGGAAGCTGAAAAATTTATATCCTTCAATTTTTATTTTTTAGTAGTTCTAAAGTTTTTTCCAAAGCGCCTGTTGTTATCCAGATGTCCTGAACAGCAATATCCTGGTCAATATAATAAATACACTAGTCCTCATCAATGAACCTCTTGGTAATTGGCTGATATGAATCTATCCTTCTGTCTCTTAAAAAAGGCCAGTGCTTACGGAAAAAATCAGACTCCGTCAGGTCCAGCTCCACTACTTCAGTTTCTTCCTGGTCGTGTGAACCTAAATAAAGTATTTTGCCCTGGGCATTTGCGGCAAAGCTCCCCCCCCAGAATTTCATGGCGCCATTTTGTTCAAAACCCACCCGGTTTACACTAACAACAGGTACTCCGTTTGCAACTGCATGTGAGCGCTGAATGGTTTGCCAGGCATTGTACTGGTCTTTATTGGTTTCCTCATCCTGATCTGTAGCCCATCCGATAGCAGTTGGATAAAACATGATCTCTGCACCCATCAACGCAGTAATACGCGATGCCTCAGGATACCACTGGTCCCAGCAGATCAGGATCCCTATTTTAGCAAATTTTGTCTGAAAAACCTTATAGCCCAGATCTCCGGGTGTAAAGTAGAATTTCTCATAAAAGGCGGGATCGTCAGGGATGTGCATTTTACGATATTTACCCAGGTAAGCCCCGTCGGCATCCAGCACAGCTGTGGTATTGTGGTATAACCCTGCCGTACGTTTTTCAAATAACGACGCTATGATCACTACCCCCAATTCCTTTGCTACAACCTGTAAGCTATCTGTTGAAGGGCCTGGAATTGCTTCTGCTAAATCAAAGTTTGCATAATCTTCAACATCACAAAAGTACAATGAAGTAAAAAGTTCCTGCAAGCACACAATCTGTGCGCCTTTTGCTGCAGCTTCCCGGATTTTTACAATCGCTTTATCTAAATTTTCCTGTTTATTGCCGGTACAGCTCATCTGTACCATTCCAACCTTTACTTTAGCCATACTTTATCAACAAATAATTTGATGCAAAGTTAGCCAAAAAAAACAAAAATGAGGCCCTGTTATCAAGAATGCAAGCTGTAGCGTATCAGGAAGCAATACCTTCACGGTATTCCTGTTGCAATTCGAACAAGCATTTTGCACACAAACAGCCATCATAAAGCTCACTGATGTATTGTACCTCATTCAGGTTCAGCTGAACCACGCTGCACTGGCATTTGGTATAAGAGTTTGCCTTGCATTCTATAGGAGTATTGCAACGTTCGCAAGGTATGATCTCGTGTTTTGCCATCGGTACAAAGATACAGGAAGTATCTGATATACTTTTTCATGGACAGGTAATAAAAAAGGAGTAAGAATGAATCCTTACTCCTTCGCGATATATATATTCAATATGAACGATTAACCTGAACAGCTGATACAGCCTTCTTCCATTGAACAAACCGGACCTTCAACGATCTCTTCGGCACTTTGTTCAATATGTTCCGGAATTACCGGTTCCATGTTCTTGCCTGCCTGGTTCTCTACAGTAAACTTAACTGCTTGCGAAGCCGCCTGCGTACGCAGGTAATACATGCCTGTTTTCAGCCCTTTCTTCCATGCGTAAAAATGCATTGAAGTTAGTTTTGATGTATTTGGAGCATTGATAAACAAGTTTAGCGATTGCGACTGGCAGATATATGCACCCCTGTCGGCCGCCATATCAATAATGCTGCGCATTTTGATCTCCCAAACTGTTTTGTATAACTCTTTAATGTAGTCAGGAATCTCGGCAATGTCCTGAATAGAGCCGTTGGCTAAAATGATCCTGTCTTTCATGGCCGGGGTCCATAAGCCTAAAGCTACCAGGTCTTTCAGCAGGTGCTTGTTTACCACAATAAACTCTCCGCTCAATACCCTTCTGGTATAAATGTTAGAAGTATATGGTTCAAAGCACTCGTTGTTACCTAAAATCTGCGAAGTAGAAGCTGTAGGCATTGGTGCAACCAGTAAAGAGTTGTATACCCCGTCTTTTACTACCTTTTCACGTAAAGTTTCCCAATCCCATCTGCCGCTGTCAGGCTGTACCTTCCAAAGGTCAAACTGGAACTTACCCTGCGATAAAGGAGAACCTTTAAAGG
Organism: Pedobacter heparinus DSM 2366; assembly: GCF_000023825.1. Taxonomy (NCBI): domain Bacteria; kingdom Pseudomonadati; phylum Bacteroidota; class Sphingobacteriia; order Sphingobacteriales; family Sphingobacteriaceae; genus Pedobacter; species Pedobacter heparinus. The sequence continues at coordinate 800,668 of NC_013061.1, read as the reverse complement.
TTTCATAAGGGCCATTTTTAACGGCAAGATCATGAGAAGCAGTCATGGCAGCAAAATAGATCGTTTCAAAGATCTCTTTATTTAAGATGCGGGCCCCTTCACTTTCAAAAGGCAAACGCATTAAGATAAATGCATCGGCCAATCCCTGCACACCTAAACCAACTGGTCTGTGGCGCATGTTGGAGTTTCTGGCTTCTTCTACCGGATAATAATTGTAATCGATGATCTTGTTCAGGTTTACAGTAGCCTGATACGTTACATCGTATAATTTCTGATGGTCAAACTCACCATTGATCACGAATCTTGGCAAGGCCAGTGAAGCCAGGTTACAAACCGCAACTTCATCTTTAGAGGTGTATTCTATAATTTCGGTACAAAGGTTGGAGCTTTTAATGGTGCCCAGGTTTTGCTGGTTAGATTTACTATTAGCCGCATCTTTATACAACAAATATGGTGTACCGGTTTCAATTTGTGAATCCAGGATGGCGAACCATAACTCTTGTGCCTTAATGGTTTTACGGGCACGTCCTTCCTGTTCATAACGTTCGTATAAGGCATCAAACTCTTCTCCAAAACAATCGGCCAGGCCTGGTGCTTCATGCGGACAGAACAAGCTCCAGTCGCCATTCTCTTCTACACGTCTCATAAACAAATCGCATACCCAAAGGGCATAGAACAGGTCGCGCGCACGCAGTTCTTCTTTACCATGGTTTTTACGCAGGTCTAAAAAGCTGAGTACATCAGCATGCCAAGGCTCTAAATAAATGGCAAAGGCGCCTTTACGCTTACCACCACCCTGATCTACATAACGTGCAGTATCATTAAATACTTTCAGCATGGGCACAATACCATTGCTGGTTCCGTTGGTGCCACCAATATAAGAACCTGTAGCTCTGATGTTGTGGATGCTCAGGCCAATACCACCGGCACTCTGAGAAATTTTAGCTGTTTGTTTTAACGTATCATAAATACCTTCAATGCTATCGTCCTGCATGGTTAGCAAAAAGCAGGATGACATTTGAGGTTTAGGTGTAGCTGCATTAAACAAGGTTGGGGTAGCGTGGGTAAACCAACGCTCACTCATCAGGTTATACGTTTCGATGGCACTATCAATATCTCCTTTATGAATACCAACAGCAACACGCATAAATAAATGCTGAGGGCGCTCAACGATCTGTCCGTCAACTTTCAGTAAATAGGATTTTTCTAAAGTTTTGAAGCCAAAGTAATCAAAACCAAAATCCCGGTCATAGATAATGGTGCTGTCTAAAATATCCGCATTTTTCTCAATCACCTCCCATACATCATCTGCAATTAAAGATGCCGGTTTTTCTGTCTTGGAATCTACGTAATTATATAACATCTCCATTGTTTTGGAGAAAGACTTTGTGGTATTTTTATGCAGGTTAGATACCGCTATGCGGGAGGCCAGCAAAGCATAATCAGGGTGCTTTGTAGTTAAAGAAGCTGCTGTTTCTGCGGCAAGATTATCCAGTTCCGAGGTAGTAACCCCATCATACAAACCCTCAATCACCTTCTTGGCAACATCGATCGGATCTACAAGTTCGGCATTAAAACCATAGCATAACTTCTCTATACGAGCTGTTATTTTGTCAAATCTTACCGCTTCCTTGCGGCCATCTCTTTTTATTACAAACATATTTTCAGGTATTTATGGTGCATATTGGATTTCAGAGCGAAAAAAACCAGCATCGGCACCGAATTAATTATTATCTATTTTCTTATTGTCTAACCCCAATAAGTACTAAAAGTCATCATCTAAAGAGAAAGCTGCTGCTTTATCTTCTGTTGAAGTCAACACTCCGCTTTTCTGGTAATCACCAACCCTTTTTTCAAAGAAGTTAGTTTTGCCCTGTAAAGAGATCATTTCCATAAAATCAAACGGGTTGGTGGCATTATATATTTTGCTATAGCCCAATTCCTGCAACCATCTATCGGCCACAAACTCAATGTACTGCGACATTAACTTTGCATTCATACCAATCAGTGCAACCGGCAATGCATCGGTAACAAATTCTTTTTCTATCTCAACCGCATCACGGATAATACCATGTACCTGCTCCTGGCTTAATTTATTTTTCAGCATGCCATACAATAAACAGGCAAATTCGCAGTGCGAACCTTCGTCTCTCGAGATCAGTTCATTACTGAAAGTTAATCCCGGCATTAAACCACGTTTCTTTAACCAGAAGATAGAACAAAAACTACCGCTAAAGAAAATTCCTTCTACCGCAGCAAAAGCTACCAAACGTTCTGCAAAAGAGCCATTATCAATCCAGCGCAGGGCCCACTCTGCTTTTTTCTTTACACATGGAACGGTTTCAATGGCATGGAACAGCCTGTCCTTTTCATCAGGATCTTTAATATATGTGTCAATAAGCAAGGCATAAGTTTCAGAATGGATATTTTCCATCATGATCTGGAAGCCATAAAAGCAACGTGCTTCCGGCAATTGCACCTCACTCATAAAGTTTACGGCAAGGTTCTCATTTACGATACCGTCACTGGCCGAAAAGAATGCCAGAATATGAGAAATAAAATGTCTTTCCCCATCATTCAGGTTATCCCAGTGTTTCTGATCATCTGAAAGATCAATTTCTTCGGCAGTCCAGAAACTGGCCTCACTCTTCTTATACATTTCCCAGATTTCAGGATATTTAATCGGCAAAAGAACAAACCTGTCTTTGTTTTCTTTTAATAATACTTCTTCTTCTTGCATAAGCATCTATTTAATAGGGTAAATGTATATTTTGATTCTTAAAGCCTCCATAAATCCAGTAGCCAGACTATCCGTACCCAGTTTATAAAGTTTAAAAAGACACGAAATTCTCCGGCAACCTTAAACAACTAAATATTAAAACTTTAACTAAAAATCTATGTGTGATTTATTAAAGAACTTTATGTAAACAAATATAAAGTACCGACCCCTGATAAGAGAACAATAGTTGTTAACAAGCGGGCATTTTTATCAACACTAAAAGGAGAAATTGACACAGTAATTACGCCTGAAATTTGGTATTTATTTCTTTTCAGAAATGAGGATCCTTAAAAGAATGTGTTAATAAATTCAAGAAACTGACTAATACAACATTAAAGTTAAACAGCTTAGTCTTCGTCGGGCAAATAACTGATTTCAACTTTTGCCACCCCTTTTCCGTAAATACCAAGTTCTTTTGCCGCAGCTTCAGAAAGATCTATTTTGAATTTCCGAGAATGCGGGCCCCGATCATTTACTTCAACGTCTACCGATTCGCCGTTTTCAGGATTGGTAACCGTTACTATAGTCCCAAAAGGCAAAGTCATGTGTGCAGCCGTCATTTTGCTTCTGCGGTACCTTGCTCCGCTTGTTGTTTTGCGGCCCTCAAATTTCCTTGCGTAATAGGTTGCGTAAACTGTTTTTGAGATTAATTTAGAAGAGCGATTGGATGTGGTGGCTGCTGAGATGTCAGATACCGGCACTGCGCCTGATCCGTCTGAAAAATCCTGGGTAAAACCCATAAAAGAAATTAGCATACCACATAACAATAAACAATACTTCATATTTACTATAGTTGGTGAACCGACAAACATAAGTAAACTAAATCCTTAAAAACAAAAAATGCCCGATAAGTTATCACCGGGCATACAACGATATTCCTTAAAAGGAATATTATTTCTTATCAGGCACAAAATTCATAGAGATAGAGTTTACACAGTTGCGGGTGTTCTTAGCGGTAAAGCCTTCTCCTAAAAAAACATGGCCCAAATGTGCCTTACAATTTGCACATACAATTTCAGTTCGCATTCCATCAGCATCAGGAATTCTTTCTACAGCACCTTTAATTTCATCGTCAAAACTGGGCCATCCGCAATGCGATTCAAATTTAGATTCCGAACGGTACAGCGGCGCATTACAGCGCTTACAAACATAAGTCCCTTTCTCCTTATTGTTCAACAACTTCCCTGTGCCCGGGTATTCTGTACCCTTACGTACAATCACATCTTCTTCTTCCTTAGTTAATTTATTCCATTCCATAGTATTGGTTGCTTTTTTTATATCCTCTTTTTTAGGCTGCTGGCCACAGGCTGCCAGGTTTAACAACACCAACAGCCCTGCAAGCACAAATGTTTTATCAATCCAGGTTTTCATCCTCGTAGTTTTTATACAATATACGCTCAAAATATGGCTTTGGTTTGTCGAAGCTCAAAAATCGGCATCATTACATTGTAATAAAGCAGTAAAACATATTACATTTGGTTTTTAATTTTTCACAATGTCTATACCCAAAGTTGTTTATCAAACCTTCAAAAATACCAAACTACCCTTTATTAACAGGCTTGCCATTAAATGGTTAAAGTTAAGAAATAAAGACTACATCTATGAGTTTTATGACGATACACGGATCAGGACATTTATTTTAACAGCGTACGGACAGGATGTACTTGACGTATACGACAAACTCAATATTGGCGCAGCCAAGGCCGATTTTTTCAGGTATGCCATTCTTTATAAAAAAGGCGGAGTTTACCTGGACATTGACGCGTATGTGCTGGGCAAACTGGACAATATCATTAAACCCGGTGATGTTGCCGTTATTTCAAGAGAAAAGTTCCCCAATATCTTTGTACAATGGGCACTGATTTACGAACCGGGACACCCCTTTTTAAAAAGGACACTCGATATTGTGATCCAGAACATCCAGCAGAATGCTTATCCCAATAGTGTACACTGGATGACAGGTCCCACAGCTTATTCTAAAGCTATACTGGAATGCATAACAGAGGATCCGGAAATAAAATACCGCATTTTTGGACAGGATTATCAGAAAGCCATCAAGCCCCGCCTCCCTTTTAGTAAACTACTTTATAAGGGATCACAACATTGGAAAAAAATGGAACAGGTCACTATGGTACTAAAAGCAAAAAGCTCCGATGAATAAATCACCAGAGCCTTTACATTATACAAGAAGATCTTTATTATTTCTTTAAAAGGGCCGCCATAGCTGCACCTATTTCTGCAGGACTTTCTACAACATGGATACCACATTCGGCCATAATTTTCATTTTAGCTGCAGCAGTATCCTCAGCACCGCCAACAATAGCACCAGCATGACCCATTCTACGTCCTGCAGGGGCAGTTTGTCCGGCAATAAAGCCAACTACAGGTTTTGTACCGTTTGCTTTGATCCAGCGAGCAGCCTCAGCTTCCATGCCACCACCAATTTCGCCGATCATAATGATCCCTTCCGTTTCCGGATCGTTCATCAATAGCTCAACTGCTTCTTTGGTAGTTGTACCAATAATCGGATCGCCACCAATACCAATTGCAGTGGTAATACCCAACCCGGCTTTTACTACCTGATCTACTGCTTCATAAGTTAAAGTACCTGATTTAGACACTACACCTACTGTACCTTTTTTGAAGATAAAACCTGGCATGATGCCAATTTTAGCTTCATCAGCAGTAATTACACCAGGACAGTTAGGACCAATTAAACGGCAGTCCCTGTCAGAAATATATTCTTTAACCTGAATCATATCCTTTGTAGGAATACCTTCAGTAATACAAACAATAACTTTAATTCCCGCTTCTGCAGCTTCCATAATGGCATCTGCAGCAAAAGCTGGGGGAACAAATATGATAGATACATTTGCGCCGGCTTTATCAACCGCATCCTTTACCGTATTAAATACCGGCTTATCTAAATGAGTTTGTCCGCCTTTGCCCGGTGTTACTCCACCAACAACATTCGTACCGTACTCAATCATTTGCGAAGCATGATAAGTACCCTCATTTCCAGTAAAACCCTGAACAATAACTTTTGAATCTTTATTTACTAAAACACTCATGTATCTCTATTTTTTTGTGCAAAGCTAAGGTAATTGAAATGCAATGTCAAATGCAATCCCAATTTTATTACATTTATTGGGCAATTGCTTTTTCAGTCTGTTTTTATGCACACATTTAGCCACATTAATTCCTAAACTTAACTAAATACTCATTTCTTTGTAAACACAATTACAGCCATACATGAAGCCATTAAAAATCTATTTTAAAATACTGAAAGTGGGAAACGGAAAATTCCTGAAAACCAAAGATGAGGTGAACAACCTGATTGTAGATGTGATTAACCGCAACCCCAGCAAACCAGCAAACCGGCTCCGTGAAATCGCACTCGAAGAATTCCACAGCAATAACGCACAACCAGTACTACAAACCAGCAGCCGCTTCTTTATCAGCAAAGTAACAGACATAGAAGTAATTGTGACTTTTTTACCGGAAGAAAAAGCCATCCAGGAGCAGTTCTATACCCAATGGCGCTATGTCCAGATTTCAGCACCTTACCGTCTGGTACAATACCTTGATGAAAACAAAGTGGTGGTGTATAGTGAAAAGACAAGAGTGCTGCACACCATTAAACTTGAAAAAGACATCACTGTAGTGGTGGTGGAAGATTAAAACTGGATGTCGCTAAACCACTTTTTGTATATGGTATGATAGGTGCCGTTTTCTTTCAGCAACCTTAAGACTTCATTGAACTGAGCTTTAAGCTGTACATCACCTTTTTTCATCGCTATTGCATAAGATGAATCCGTTTTGGGCAGGAACATGCCGATCTTTAACTTTTTATTCTTCTGGAGAAAGCCTCCGGCAATTGGCGAATCATCAACCAGCAGATCAATTTTACCTGAAGCCAGCTTTCGGTACAATTCTTTATTGGTTACAGCATAAACAATATTATTGGCTGGAAACTGCTCTCTCACATATTTTTCAGCTTCAGTAGCCTCCCTTACACCAATGGTCTTGTTTTTAAAGTGATGTAAACTGTTCAAAGTATCCTCCTGCCCCACTACAGCACATAACCTGAAGTGCAGATAGGGATTGCTGAATTCAAGGATATGCTGACGCGAAGCCGTAACGGTTACAGCAGAGCAGATGATATCCAATTCGCCCTTAAATAGTTTTTCGAGTATGGTAGACCACAGTGAAACTTCGTACTCAATGGCCAGTCCGAGATGGTTGGTAATGGCCCCGAGCAGATCAACCTCAAATCCTTGAAAATTTTCTGCATTATAATCGGAATGCATTGGAAATGGTGCTGCCGAATCCAATCCGACCTTTAGTACTTTTTTGTTGACCATACAATAAGGGTTAGCATCGCAAAGTTATCCTTTTTTCCTTATAAAAACAGCGATCGATCAAAGACGGAAGCAAAAAAACTATATGATTTCAAAAAATCAAAGCACAAATAAAAATATCAGTCAAAATTTACTTAAAAAACGCTCACAAAACACCAATACATTAACAAAACCAGAAAAATACCTGCAAAAAATATAAATCACAGCCCTAAGGTTTCATTTTTAAGCCAGAAATATCCGAAACTACCTCTTCTTCTTTATCTTGTTTCCCTTTTTTATTTTTTTTCTTTTTACGGTCAACACCACTCAGCCTTTCTTCCAAAACCTTTTCAAATTCAGGCAACTGATCGCCTTTAAGAATAGTACGGATATTATCGTTTGTTTCGTTCTGAAGTTTATAAAATTTAGTTACATCATCTTCTTTCGAAGTTCCGGCCTGCTGCCTTTTGATCAGATCGAGTTGCTGTTTCGACATGTCAAAAACATAAGTATAGATTACGCTTTTCTGGGTCGGACTTAGTTTCAACCTCTTTTCCAGCTCATCGACATTTTTTGCTGTCATTTCCTGAGCTGTAGGCATTTTATTTTGCTGGCCCATTGCAAGCGTATTCATGCCCAATAGCACTAACGCAATTAAAATATATTTCTTCATGATGATATGCACTCTACCCCCGCAATTTAAAAAATTATCCCCTTATCACGAAAGAAATATCTGTTTCAAAATAATTATCTTTATTGGTTGGGATTAAAATGCATCTTAGATTCCAAACTGAATTATATTTGCGCTCTTTTAATGAGCACAATTTAGGAGAGATAAAACATCATGTTAAGAGAAGAGCGACAAAACTACATATTAAATCAGATCAGCATTTACAGCAAGGTTCATACATCCGACCTTTGTGCAGCGCTTGATGTTTCGTTAGACACAGTGAGACGGGACCTTAGCGATCTGGAAAATGAAGGTAAACTGGTTAAAGTGCACGGAGGTGCAATCTCAAAATCCTTTCATTATCCTTTTCAGCAACCAGCGGTATATGCAAAAGAAAAAAAGAAAGAAATTGCCAGAAAGGCTTTAGAGCTGATCGAGGACGGGATGACCATTCTTGCCGGAGGGGGAACGGTAATGCTTGAACTGGCAAAAATGATCCCTGAAGATTTAAAAGGTACCTTTTTTACGGTTAGCCCCCTGGTTGCACTGGAAGTTACCCAAAGATCAACAGTTAATGTGATCCTGCTGGCGGGCAAACTTTCCAGAAACTCTTACATCTGCATGGGCTCTACTGTAATCAGGCAGTTATCAGAGATCAGGGCAGACCTCTGCTTTTTGGGTACCAATGGAATTTCTATAGAGGAGGGGGTAACAGATATGGACTGGGAAGTGGTACAGGTGAAGCAACAAATGATCCGTTCGGCCAGAAAGACGGCCATTTTAACCATTGCAGAAAAAATCGGCTCTGTACAAAATTTAACGGTCTGCAACTTAAATGCAGTTGATTACCTTATTACAGAGCTTCCAGCAGCCGATCCAAAACTGGAAAAATACCGGCAGCTCTTCAAAGTCAAATAACAAAAAGGGGTTGCTATACCCCTGTAATTCTTTCTTTGTATACCCTTAAAGCCTCTTCCAGACGGTCCTTTGCAGTTTCATCGCCCGGAACATTGTGCGAAGGATGGATATATAGCTTTACTCCTCTTTCTGCCAGTATCTCGGCAACAGTGGTCACCGTCATCCATACACAGGTAATAAAGGCCATTGTAGAAACAGGCCCTACTTTATCCTGGTGGTTTTTAAGCGATACAGAAGCATCGCCGATGGGTGCACAGGAATCGACTACCAGATCGGCTATATCAAATATGTTTTTTCCGCTTGAATGGCGGGTCTGTTTCCCCTTAGCTTCTGCAGCAGAACCAAAAACGATTACCTTCATCCCCTTTTTCTTCGCTTCCAGGGCCACATCTATGTTCACATTATTTATCCCCGAATGCGAAAACAACCACATCGTATCACGGGTATCAAAGTTATAGCCCTTCATGATCTCAATGCCATAACCTTCTACCCTTTCTAAAAAAACAAACTGGTGCACCCCCATCTCTCCGGTAATCCTGGTAAAAAAGGTAAGCGGCAATTCGATCATGGGGTGAAAGCCTACGAAACCTCCTATCCTGGGATACATCTCTTCTATGGGTATGGTCGCATGCCCACATCCAAAAGTATGAACCCAACGGCCGGCTTCAATGGAATCGGCCATGATCTCTGCTGCTTTGCGGATATTGTCCATTTGTGTTTCTTCAATTTGGGTCATAATTGCACGTGCATTATTGAGCCATTCTTTTGCTAGCATAATATTTATTTTTAAATTTTAAGATGTTTTACTTTTGTGGCGCCCCAATACCAGCATTCCCAATGTGGTCATCAGCACCAGTTCTGCAAGAGCTACATAAATCAGGTAATGAATTCCATAAGCATTGGCAGCTATGCCCATAAGGTAATTGACAAGCATATTTCCAAATAAAGCCATAACCAGTACCAGGCTAAAAGCCGTTGCCGAAAGGTCGGCATAACGCGTAGCCACAATACCCAGCATTACCGGAAAACCTGCTGCCAGTCCACCGCCAACAAGCACGAGACCTGTAACAGCCCTAAGGTAAACTGAGGTATTCAATAAGGCAATTCCGGCCAGCAGCAACACAAAGGAAATAGCAAGTATTGCTTTTACACTCAGATTTCTGAGTACGCTGCCCATGAGCAGGCGCATAACCGTCATACCCACCACAAATAAAGAAAGGGCATACAGGGCCATGCTTTGGGAAGCCCCAACTTGTTTAATCAGGTAAGCAGTGGTCCAGTTGTTGACAATGGCTTCAAAACTGCACTGACAAAACAGAAAAAGTGCAACAATGATCAGCACACGGTCTTTTAATAAGGACAGGCTACGCCTGATGGGGAAACCATTGATATGTTTAGGCAGCGGAAAGGTAATAAAGGCAAAAACTGCCGCTGCCAGAAAAGCAAGGAAACCAACACTTGCTACAATGTGCCGGGTAGAAACTGTATTTTCCAGAAAACCCAGGATAAAAGGCATGCCCAGGGCACCAATTCCAAAAAACACACCAATCAGACTAAGGTTAGCACCTTTATCTTTTGTACTGATATCTGCGACTACTGCATTGGTAGCCCCATTAATTGCTCCACCACCTAAACCAAACAGGAAAATACAGACCTTGAGCAATAAAAAGGAAGCGGAAAATGCAATCCCCTCAAAACCTATGCCGATCAGCAAAGCCGAAAAAGCCAGTAAATACTTATAGCCGTACTTATCACAAAAAGGGCCAAACAACAGGGAACCGGTGAGCACACCAAAAGGAAGTATAGAAAACAGGGTGCCTGAAGCAATCTGGTCGAGGTTAAACCTGCTGGTCAGCATGGGGGCAACCGAACCGAGCGTGATAAGTGTAATGCCAAACAACAGCATACCAAAACAGGCGGAGAGAAAGACGGTCTTTTTATTGAACATTGTTTTTGGCGTTAAATTCCCTGAAAGTTTTTAAGGCAGCATAACCTGCACCGTATATACCTGCATCTGCTCCTAATGCCGACCCTTCCAAGACAAACAAACCGGCACTTATAGGCTGGCCCCATCTTTTTGCCTCTTCATAAATAGCAGGTATAAAAGCGCTTGCCGGGCCAAATACCCCGCCGCCTATAATGATCTTTTCCGGATTGAACAGACTGACCAGATTGGCTACTGCCATTCCCCAGTATTCAATACAATGTTTAAAAACCTGGATTGCGATTTCGTCTTCTGCCATAAAAGCGGCAAACACCTTTTGTGTAGTAAGTTCGCCAGGATCCTTCATGCGTAAGCCTCCTTTATACGCTGGCTTTGTATGAAGCAGCTCCCTTGTCAGCCTTACAATACCTTCTCCGGAAGTATAATATTCAAAATGCCCGTGGTTTTTATATTTTTCATGATAAGGAGGCCTCAAAGCCAGCCAGCCTATGGCACCGGCAATGTCATTTGCACCGCGCAAAATTTGGCCGCCTGCCATTATTCCTGCGCCTATCCCGGTGCCTACCGACAAATAAATAGCATCCTTGCAGCCTTTTGCAGCCCCCTGCCATACCTCTCCTAAAATATAACAGCTCCTGTCGCTCTCAATAGTTACAGGAATCTGTCCGCTAACGGTCTCGATTTCCTGTAAAAGCGGATAAGCTTCCCATCCGGAGATGTTCGGTGCCCAAACCGTGCTGTTTTTAACATTACTGATACCTGGAATGGAAACCGCAATAGCTGCAATTTCATCAGCCTGCCGGTCGGCAAGAGCAATCTGGTCAGCAACCAGATCTACAATCAGCTTTCCAACCTGTTTACCTTGTCTCCCACTTAAAAGTACAGTATCCTTACTGGTCACATTGCCATCTGCTGTAAATGTAGCCAGGGCTAATTTTGTTCCTCCAAGATCAATTGCTAATAATCTCATAATGCTGCTGCTTACCTTATAAATATAAATACATTATTTTATAAAGCAGCATAAAACAGCAAATATTTATTTGATAGCCGCACAAAACAGCAAAAAGACAATGCAAGGCAAACATTAAGCCTCAAAAAACAATAACATTTTATAAATAATATTAACTTAGCTTAAAGTTTGCGTTAAGTATATGTTAAAAAAAGAGCGTCATACCCAAATCATTAAACAGATAAATTTACACAACAAGGTGTTGTCTTCTCATCTTAGCGTGGAGCTTAAAGTATCTGAAGACACGATCCGTCGCGATCTGTCTGAACTGGCAGCTCAGGGACAGGTCATCAAAACCCATGGCGGGGCATTGTCAATTTCCTACCATTTCCCCAAACAGGAAGCCCGGGTCTATGCCAGGGAAGCCAAGCAGGAAATTGCAAAAAAAGCGGTTTCATTACTCAGGAATGGCATCATCGTACTCACAGAAGGAGGCACGACAATGATGGAAATGGTAAAGCTCATTCCCAAGACGCTTGAAGCCACCTTCTTCACCATTAGTCCCTCTATCTCTCTGGAGCTTGCTGAATACCCTTTACTGACTGTAGTGCTGATTGGCGGACAGCTGGACATGTCGGCACAGATCTGCATCGGTGAAAAACCGGTCACTGAGCTCAATGACATCAATGTTGACCTCTGCTTTCTGGGAGCAAATGCGATTGATGCAAATGAAGGTCTAACCGAGATAGACTGGCGGGTTGCCCAGGTAAAAAAAGCAATGATCAAATCTGCTGCCAAACTGGTAGTGCTGACCATTTCCGAGAAGCTGAATTCCACACATAAAATGCGGGTATGCGACAGCAAAAAAATCCATCACCTGATTACAGAATTAGATCCTGAAGATGAACAGCTGGAAGGATACCGTAACAACATCATCATGTTATAGTTACTCTTTTTTGATGCTGTAACGAAGCGATACCAGGCCGGTTTCATAAGTTTTGCTTTCCAGCAGCGTTAATTGCGTACGGGTATCCTGCGTACGGAATAAGGGTTTACCGTTACCAAGGAGTATAGGATGCACCGACATCCATAACTCATCTACCAATCCTTCTTTCATTAAGGCATCGGTAAGCGAGGCACCACCAAATAACCATATATCTTTCCCTGGTTGCGCCTTAATCCTTCCTGCTTCGGCAATACTATCCCCAGCTATAAGCTCAGCACCTTCTTTTACCGATTTCAGCGTATTAGAAAATACATACTCTACCATTGCCGGCATACCCGGCACCAACTCCCCATTGTTGCTATCCGCATATTGCTGAGCCATTTCGTAGCTTTTACGGCCAATAAAGATAGCATCTATACGGGTAAAAAACGCTTTCAAACCATAGTCCTGGTCTGTAAAACACCAGTCAAATTCTCCGTTAGGCCCTTCAATATAGCCATCCAATGTTACAGCTAATCCTAATATTATTTTACGCATATCGTTAATGTTTTAAACATCAAAATTGCATAGTTTCAATGATCAAAAATTGTACAAAACGGACATTAGTACAGTATGTACTGCGAATTCGCCACCTCAGCCGGTGTATGGCCAGTATAGGTTCTATAATCGCGGTTAAAATGTGCCTGGTCGTAATATCCACTTTCGTAAGCAACTTCAGTAAGTGAGTGCTCAGGATATTTTTTCAAATGATCCAATGACCGGATAAACCTGCATACACGCAAATATTCTTTCGGCGATAAGCCTACACAATGCTGAAACTTTCGTGAAAGATGCCGTTGGCTGAGGCCTGTATCATTCGCGAGCATGCTTACAGACATTAGTCCACCCGAAAGCTGTGCCCGGCTCAGGCAATAGGCCACATGCACATCGTGTTTGTCCAGAACTAACTGTTGCAACAAATATTTTTGCACTATCTCTACACGTTCATCATCATTAAGGCTGCCTGCCAGCCTGTCCTCTATTTCTGTAGCCATTTCATGCCATATATCGTATAAGGCCAGGGTAGTATCAGTTAACAGATTCATCGGAACCTGAAAGAAGCTGCATGCCATTCCCGGATAAAAACATATCGCAAGGCAACCAGCTCCCTTACGCATCTGCACGTCTGTATGACGGCTCATGCGAAAGGTAATGATGCTCCGCTTATGCAATTTGTTGTCAATAATTGCTACCGGTGAACTCGTATAATTCACAAAAAGTTCAACACAGGTATCGGGCAGCACCCTAATATGTTGTGTATCTGCCTCTTCGTCACATTCCATAGCACATATCAGCTTTATATAGGGCTGCAGAGCGGGAACAATATCATATAATTGTATACGCATACGCTACATCTTTGCAACAAAGCTAAGTATAATGATAAAATGAAAGAAATTTACAGGTTTTGTCTGGCCCAGGCAATCATCAGCTCATTTTTGTCCGACCGCCATGCTTTCTTATAAAGGTCTTTTACAATATCCAGCCATTTTATTTTCCTGTGTTCTGCATCGCCCACATCTGCCGTTCCGCCATTGGCGAGATACATTTCCCTGGTGGTACTGATGATGCGGCCGTACCTTCCGGTCTGCGCCTTTAAATCTTTGTTTTCAATCCTTAAATAAAAATCCAGCTGCGCGGGGGTACAGGTTTTATCTCTCGGGAACATGGTACTGTCGGCCACATAAACCGTTACCCCATCTTTAAAAATGTATGGCTCCTGAAAATTACGGGTATACTGGTCTTCATAAACCACCCCCTTTACCGGAAATTGGGCACCCGATTGTCCACGTATGGTTTCAAATACCTTATTGATGTATTTTGCTTCCACACTTTTCTTAACTTCCCAGCAGGTGGTCATGATCCAGGTGGCCAGCTTTTCTGCCGAAGGGTTCAGCAGATATACCTTACCTGTTTTGGGCTGCCCCGTATACAGGTCTTTCCCTGTTTTATAGGCATACAGTTTTACAGGCAAACCTTCCCAGCCTGGCAAGGTATCCGTTTCAGCAATAAGGGTCTGGGCCATATAAGCATGGTCCAACAGGTTTTTACATTTTGCAACCAATGCGGGAAGGCTGTCTTTTAAGTAAGCTGCCGGAATACCGGCGGGTTCTTGTTTCAGCAATTCGTCAATCCGCACAAACTGGTAGCCCTTGCTTTTTAAAGCAGGGATCAGCCGGGGCAACCTGGAATAAAATTTATCCTTCCTTCTGGGGTCTGTTCCTATGTGTACCAATAAAATAAAACCATTTAACCCGTTCTTGTCTTTCTGTTCGTAATTGAGAATAGATTGCTGCACCGTTTCACTGTTGATATATTTAGCCCCCATTTCCGGATAGGTATAATCGGCATTGGAACGGGTACCCGGTGTAAAATTAACCAGATGAAGGTCCAAGCTCCTGGTCCAGGAAGCAATGGTATCGTTATACCACTCATAAGGTGGTAAAAAATAAGGGGCCTGATTTTTCTCAATCCCAAACTTCTTCAATTCCAGATATCCGGCTGCAATATCCTTTTCAAATTGTGCCTTTGTGACCAGCAGGCTGTCCCTTTTGCCCCAGTCGCAATACAGCAGGTGCCTGTCCGAATGTGAGCCCAGGTAATTCCCATCCTGTTTCAGTTGTGCAATCACCTTTTTAAAATCTTTGTTGCGGTAAAAATTACCTGTCAAAAAGAAAGAGCCATGTACCTGTTCCTGTTTTAAAGCATTTGCAATAAATGCAGCCCCATCACCAAACTCATCACCTGTAAATACCAGGGCCAGTTTTTTTGAACTCGTATCTCCTCTGATGATGGCACCATGAGATTCGGGAAAGGTAATGTTGTGTCTGGCTTCACTGGCTTTGCCGGCCAGCAGGTATACCAGCGAAGCGGTGCCATCCATGGTAGGCTCATTGGTACTGTAATCGCCTTTGTCGTCGTGGTAAACCACCAGGTCTGACTGAAATTCGGCGTAGGCATCAGGCTTGCTCAATGTCAGTCCGCGCAGGTGCTTAAAAATACTCCCGTATACCGGGCCATCTACCAGCCCCCCGTCCAGGGGATAATGATACAGATAGGATAAGGAAGAATGCGGATCTCCAGGGGTATCTCCCATGGCCGGCATCCCATATACCATACATTTTCCCCATGGGTTACAGCCAAAAAGCCAATCAACACAAGCCTGTTCCAGCTCGGCATACTGTTCATCTCCACTCAGTTTTCTATACAATGCACATTGAATGGCAAAAGAGGTAGTTAAATTATTGGAACACCAGATGAAAGGCACACCGCGGTAAAAAGCATTTTGCTTTGCCTTGCCCAGCACCTTTTCAATTCCCTGCCGGTAATAACCGATCAATGCCGCCTTTGTTTTTCCATCGGTAGCAGCAGCCAGCTCTGCATGCCCGAAATTGTGAAACGGGTACCATTGGTAGTGTCTTGCCGTATCGGCACCCATCCAGGGCGTAACCTGTTCTGCTAAACTGTATTGGAGCGATTGCTTAAGGTAGTGCTGCCCACCGGTTAACCTGTACAAAGCAGCCGATGCAAGCTCCATATCATCCACCCAATTGTCTTCTTCATAAAAATAAGGCTCCCGGTTTGGGGCTGTCTGGCTTACACCGGGCCTGGCCAAACCAAGGCTATAGGCCGACAATGATTTTTCCCGGAACAGCTTGGCCAGGCCCGGATCAGTTTTTTGATAGACTGAAGCCGCCAAAGCGAAGGCACTTGAAAACTTACCAGCTGTAGAGGCCAGGCCCGTTGAGCGGTTTTTATATTTGCCCAATCCCTGTGGTTCTCCATTGGCAAAATACACCACCCTTGCATTTCCCTGGCCCATGCCATAATCAACCAGGTCTTTATTGGGCAGCCGCATACCTGCATGGTCACGGTCGTCTGCCAGCTGGTTAAACATCCAGTTCTTTTTAGGATGCATTTTTAAAAGCCAGTTCAGTCCCCACTTTGCTTCATCCAATACATCAGCAGTGCCATTGCTCCCTTCAAGGCCGTTGGCCTGGTGCCGGTCGGAAAATACTTCCGGGAAATCCCGGTAAGCCGCAAGCAAATGATAAGTAGCATTTGCCGAAGTGGTTACATACTGCAGATAATCCGTTGCATCGTGCCAGCCACCCGATACATCTATATGTGTACTGTCCCGCATAGGTCCATACATCGTAAAACCATCTTTAGTATGGCAGGAATCTTTTAAAAAGGGGTTAAAGCCACTGCGCTGCTGCCGCATGTACCTGAGGCTAAAATCTGCTGTTCCTTCATAAATGTTATCCGCCAGCCGGAAGACAGGGGATCTAACCTCGCCACATTGGATATAATAATGACCAGGTTTGGTAAAAGCACTAAAATTCAGACGATAAGATTGGTTAAAAGGACCATAAGCTCCGTAGGCTGCACTTGTTTTACCCCTAAAAACCAGGGCCGATGTTTTGGCTTCCAATACCTGGAAAGTTTCTGCTGCTGTACCTTGCTTACCTACCCATACGGCTACTTTAATTCCTTTGGGCAAATACCCAAGCTGATTGATCCTGATCCAGGCTCCGCTGCTTTCCGCAGCCTGAGAAGTATAGAGCAGAAAGCAGAAAGAAAAAAATAAGCTCATTTTGCGGATGTACATCACCATATATTTGTGCATAATTTATTAAATAACCATTCTTTCTGACCAACTACCGGACAACTACTTATAAGAAAAACATCCTAAAAGCTGAACTAAATTAATTAAATAATTTAAATATCGCAAAAAAACGCAATCAGACCCGTAAATTAACTAAAAAAAGCTGCAAAACATCCAAACCATAAATTAAACAACGCATAAAACAGCAAAACCAGTATCTTCAACTAAATTAAGATTACACATACAAACTTGATATGAAGGCCAAATTCCCGTATTTTAGCTGAAATTTTAACATTGAACAATCAATTTCTGGCTGAACAACTGTCAAAAGCAGCCTGAAGACAATTAAACAATATTATACGATAGCAGTAAAAGATGAAAGTAGATTTAAAGAGAGTAAACGATGCGGTACATTTTGAAGCTTCAGCCCCATCGTCAACTGTAAAAGTTCAAATAGATGGTTCACCGGAAATTGGCGGGCTTGGTTTGGGTGTAAGGCCAATGGAAATGGTACTGATGGCACTGGCTTCCTGCAGCTCGCTCGACCTGGTTAACATTCTCAAAAAACAGAAACAGGACATCCGGGATTTTTCCGTGTCAGTAGAAGGCGAACGCCGGGAACAGATCCCAACCATCTTTACTAAAATCCATATGATTTTTACCCTTACAGGGGATATTCACAGGGAAAAGGCAGAACGTGCAGCAGAACTGGCCGTAAAGAAATATTGTTCGGTACACGATATGCTGGTAGCAGGAGGTGTTGAGATCACTTATTCGATAAGTATTTAATCCTTAAGTTTTTTCTTCTGCTTCATCCAGATTGGCCTGTTCATTTACTTTATCCAGTTCAAACAATTCAATAGAAACGGGATTATCTTCACGTCTTCTGAGGGTTGGCAGCGGCACACCACCGGCTAAACCAATCCCTGTAGCAGCCAGCAGGATCATCAATATAAAACAGAATGACCTGAAAGCTTTTTTTAAACTTTCCATTTTTAAGATTTAAATATTCAGCAATGACCTCCTGTAAGGAGACCAGAATTAATTTACCTGAGGTATCAGAAAATTAATTAGCCAAAGGCTGGCCTGCATGGATATTTTGCAGCTGGGGTGAAAAGTATAACCATCAAAACACTGGTTTTCAACTCCTTAAACTGCTCTTGCTGATGAATGAACCGAACGCCGGTCAGTTGGGCATAGTGCAAAAGCGCTGTACAGTGGTTGGCACTTAAAGTACCATGAAGGGGTGGTTTGGCTGTCTGAATTTGTAACCAATGATAACCGGCCCTGCGGGAAACACTTTCCTTCCTGGCAGACCATACACGCTCAGTGATATGTTTTTGGGCTTTGAAAGTAGACAGGCCAACAGGGAAAACCCCGCTAAAAAGCGATAAGACCGAAAAGAGAATGATCCACCTGACATTTTTCATGAAACAAAGATAAGGGTTTATGGTATTGCCCGGCAAAAAATTACCATCGGTCATTTTTTAAGTTCTTCAGCCAGCATATCATCCAATCCATAAATATCTTTGTTAAAGATCACCTTTCCCTGCTGATCAGCAAGTGCGGTATAATAAGCAATGGAAATGGGGATGGCCGTTGGCAGGCCAATATATTTTTCGCGTGGATAACCACTTTGCATGGCATTTTTGACCTGATCATATTTGGGGCCTTTACCGAAAAGGACAAAAGCGAGCTCCAATGGCTTTTCTACCCTTACGCAACCATGGCTTATGGCCCTGTTTTTTTGGTTAAAAGCTGATTTAACAGGCGTATCGTGCAAATAAACACTACTTTCGTTTTTAAACAGAAATTTGATCTTTCCCAGTGAATTTTTCATTCCGGGCCTTTGTTTAAAAGAGTAACTGCCCGGCTCGGCCTTACCCCAGTCTATCGCTTCTAGGTCCCACACCCGCTTACCATTTTTGAATACATTGATGCTGTTATTGGCCAGGTAATATTTATCACGGGAAGCATATTTTATAATCTCATTCCGGGCAATACTTTCAGGAATGTTCCAAACCGGGTTTACCTGTACGCTGTAAATCATACTGCTCAACTGTGGGGTCTGCCTGGCAGCCTCACCTACACAAACCTTCATGCGCAGTACCAGCTTCCCCTTATCAATCACATCCAGGCTAAAATCGGCAATGTTGACCCTAACATACTTTAGGCCTGGAGGTCTGTTTTTCCACCGCAGGCGTTCCAGGTTCAGCTTTAAAAGTTCCCCCGTTTGGGATATGGTCTTTTCCTGAGCTTGCACCTGTGCTTTTAAAGCCGCCTGTAAGGCCAGATACTGCCCCGATTTTGGCTGTATGCTGTCCAGATAACCTTTAAGTTCTTTGTGCTCCAGTACCTGCATCATAAAAGTGCTATCAGGCCTGGCGGTTTCAGCAAAATATTCCTTATAAATCTTCAGTGGATCAGTAAGGCCAAACTGCAACGCATTGCTGTATTTTAACAGCGAACTGGCCACATTCAATTCCAGCTCAACAGTGTCCCTGTACTTGCTCAATACATTCCCCGCTTTTTTATTGCTCAGCCTATTCTTCATCTTTTTAAGGCCGGCAGTAAAAAAAAGTTCCGGATCCAGGCCATGCTCTGCCGATTCTTCCAGCCTGGACAACAGGGTATCCAGCTGGCCTTCAGCCATAAAGCGCCGAACCAGCACAGGCTGTAGCTTGTGGAGTTGATAAAAGGCCTCAATAACTTCAGGGTAACTTAAATCAGCTGAATGCTGCTCCAGTATCTTTTTAAATTCCAGCTCAAAATCAGGAAAATCTGGTTTTATCGCAAACTTTTGGGGCGCCGGGTCTGACGACTGGTTGCTGACAGGCGGATTTACGACAGCACGCTTTACGGTACAGGACAAAAGAATTGATATCCCCAGCAGCATAAGGCATATATTGAGCTGTATTTTCATCAGACAAACGCATCTATCTGATTAACAAACCGGAACAGAAATTGTTTAGTCCGCCGCCCCCTCAAAAGTCCAAACAAAATATTAAAAAATTGTATGATATCTTTGTCTCCTCAAAAAACAGCACCAATTAGCCATGCATATAGAAACACATCAAACCGGCACAAAAAAAGTTGCCGAAGTTAGCGCCGAAACTATTTTGATCAGTAATGTTGAAGAAGCCTTACAACTCATGGCAGATCTTTATTATCAGGAATTTGATGCCATCATTATTGGCGAGCAGCATATCATACCTGATTTTTTTGACCTTAAAACCGGCATTGCCGGAGAAATTCTGCAGAAGTTTTCCAATTACAGGATGCAATTGTTCATCATCGGCGATTTTGATAAGTATCCGGGAAAAAGTATAAAGGATTTTATTTACGAGAGTAACAAGGGTAAACTAGTAAACTTTTTAGCCTCAGCAGAACTGGCCAAGGCAAAACTGGCCAGGTAAGGGCTATTATGCAGAAATGCCGGTAGAATTGAACTGCAGGTCATACAGTTTCTTATAATAGCCGTTCAGCTTCAGCAGTTGCTGGTGCGTCCCCATTTCCTTGATCTCCCCCTTATCCAGCACCAGTATTTTATCTGCCTTTTGTATGGTAGACAACCTGTGCGCAATTACAATGGAGGTACGCCCCTGCATCAGATTCTCTATAGCCCGCTGAATAAGCATTTCCGTTTCCGTATCAACCGAAGAAGTAGCCTCATCCAATACCAGTATTGCAGGATTATACACCAGCGCCCTGATAAAGGAGATCAACTGGGCCTGCCCCGCAGAAAGTGTAGCACCCCGCTCCATTACATTGTACTGATAACCGCCGGGCAGGCGCTCAATAAAATCATGTGCCCCTACCTTTTTTGCTGCATCAACCACCTGTTCCATACTGATATCGGCATTATTTAAAGTAATGTTGTTGAAAATGGTATCAGAAAACAGGAAAACATCCTGCAATACGGTAGCAATATTACTGCGTAAAAAATTGAGCTCATAATCCTGAATCTTCACCCCGTCTACTTTGATCTCTCCCTTCTGTATCTCATAAAATCTGTTCAGGATGTTGATGGTGGAAGACTTTCCGGCTCCTGTAGCCCCAACAAGCGCAATGGTTTTTCCAGCTGGTACCTGGAAGGAAATGTCTTTCAGCACATAATTTTCATCATTATAGGCAAACCACACTTTATCGAAGGCAATGGCACCTTTCATTTTTTCGGGTACAAAAGAACCTTCATTTACCGTAACCTCATCGGTGTCCAGCACTTTAAAAACACGCTCCGCCCCTACCATTCCCATTTGCAGGGTATTGAACTTATCGGCAAGCTCGCGGATAGGCCTGAACAGCATACTGATATACATGATAAATTCTGTGATGATGCCTGGCTTAATGGTTGAATCGTTCAATATGGTTTTAGCCCCATACCATACCAGTAAACCGAGCGACATAGCAGAAATGATCTCTACAACTGGAAAAAATATAGAATAGTACCAGTTAGAGCGGATATTCGCATCGCGGTAACGACCGTTGATCTTTACAAACTTTTTATATTCCTGCTCTTCCCGGGCAAAATACTGGATAATGGAAATGCCTGTAATGTGTTCCTGTAAATAGGTATTTAAATTGGATACCTCTGTCCGGATTTCCTGAAAGGCCGACTTAATCGCTTTCTGAAAAACTGAAGTGGCCATAATGAGCAGCGGCATAGGCAACAATACAACAAGCGTAAGTGCCCAGTCCTTATACACCATTACACCAATAATGACAATTACCATCAACACATCCCCGATAATGACAATCAGGCCTTCGGAGAAGATTTCAGCAATGGTTTCCAGGTCCGATACCGTACGGGTGATGAGCTGACCTATAGGTGTATTATCGAAATACTTCAGCCTTAATTTGGTAATGTGGTTAAACACGTTGATGCGCAGATCGCGGATGGCCGATTGTCCAAGGGTATTGGTAAGCAGTGTATGACTATATTGGAATACCGTTTGAAGTACCAGGAGTACGAGCATCAGTATGGTCATGTTCAATAAACCATGACCATCTCCGGTAAGAATGTGGTGATCGAGCGTATAGCCAATAAGAATAGGCCTGAGCGGAGCAATGGCTGCCAGCAGGATAGTAAGTACAACAGACCATATAAAAATGCTGCGGTAAGGTTTTACGTACTGAAAAACCCTTTTCAATAAGCTTACATTAAACGCATCACCAGTTATTTTAGACATATTATTTCACAAAGGGATAAATTACATTTACTAAATACAAACCACAGGCGGGAACAGATTGCCCGGCATTGCTGCGGTTTTTGCTTTTAATAATCTGTTCGAATTCTGCTAAGTTAAGTTCATTTTTGCCAATTCTGATCAGTGTACCTACAATTGCCCGCACCATATTTCTTAAAAACCTGTCGGCCCTTATGGTAAACCGCAAAGCGCCATCTTCCATCTCTTCAAAAAAGGCCTCCGTTATTTTGCAGTTATTGGTAAAGGTTTGGGTATGTGATTTGCTGAAGCAGGAAAAATCGCTATGAGCTAAAAGTATGCTGGCAGCCCGGTTCATGGCATCCATATCCAGTTCGCCTTTATGGAACCAGGAACGGTTCAGCTTAAAAGGGTTTTTATGAAAATGAATGTGGTAATGGTAGGCGCGCGCTGTAGCATCAAAACGGGCATGGGCGGTATTTGCAACTTCAAAAACACGTTTTACTGCAATCTGGTAAGGCAGCAGGGCATTAATACCATTAACTGAACGCAATGGGTCAGGGCATTTTGAGGCCGGTATACCTGTGGCCTCACTTTGTTCGGCTTCAGTTTGCAGGTCGAAGTGTGCGAAGAACTGGCTGGCATGGACACCGGTATCTGTACGTCCGCAGCCTAACGTACTTACCGGCTGCCTAAAATAAACAGTCAGTGCGCTGTCCAAATATTCCTGCACAGTGGTCGCATTTGGCTGGATCTGCCAGCCATGATATGGGGTGCCGTCGTAAGACAATTCGATAAAATAACGCTGCATGTTCAAGGCTACAAAATTATCTTTTTAATCGGATATCGGATTGCTTAGTATCTGCCTTTTGATATATTTGTTAAAATTATTGAACTGATATGATACAACGCGTGCAATCTATATGGCTTTTATTGGCGGCCCTAACGCTGATTTGCCTGTTTTTTTTTCCTCTGCTATTTAAAAGTGTAAACAATACCGAATATTTACTCTATATAGATGGACACCATCAAACTGTAAAAGAGGCAAATGGAACAAGCATTTCAACCACACCTATAGGCGCAATGGTCTTAAACGGAATAACCATTTTATTATGCCTTGTTTGTATCTTTCAGTTCAGAAACCGTCCGATGCAAAAGCGGTTGATCATGATCAACATGGTACTTATTGCTGCTACAGCTGTATTATCGGCTTTAAATGCATCTTTATTCCCCGGCGGAATCAGCGGTTCTTCCCTGCATATAGGCTCTGCACTGTTTGTCCTTGCCCTCCTGTTTTGTACACTTGCTATCCGCGGAATCAGAAAAGATGAGCAATTACTCAGGTCGGCCGACAGGCTCAGATAATTAATTGATTGATTTTTATTTAGTTACGAATCAATAAAATACCAAAAATTAAACTTACCTTTGCGGCTTAATAAATTATAATACATGATAAACCCATTTAGTAAATTGGGGATAAGTGATGACGTTGTTAATGCTGTAAAGGATTTAGGTTTCGAAAATCCAACACCTATTCAGGAACAAAGTATTCCTGTGCTGTTAGAGGGCAATAACGATTTTGTTGGTTTGGCCCAAACAGGAACAGGAAAAACAGCCGCATTTGGTTTGCCGCTGTTAGAATTGATAGACTTCAAGAGCAATAAGCCTCAGGCATTGATTTTATGCCCAACAAGAGAGCTCTGCTTGCAGATTACTAGCGACATCAAGAATTTCTCAAAGAACACCTCTGGTGCTAATGTTGTAGCCGTTTATGGCGGTGCAAACATTATGCAGCAATTGCGTGAAATTAGAAACGGTGTACAAATTGTAGTGGCTACACCGGGCCGTATGTTAGACATTATTGGCCGTAAGGCTATAGATTTCACCAATGTGAAATATGTAGTACTTGACGAGGCTGACGAAATGCTGAACATGGGCTTCCAGGAAGACATTAACGACATTTTGTCTACTACACCTGACGACAAAAAAACCTGGTTATTCTCGGCTACTATGCCTCCTGAAGTAAGGAGAATAGCTAAAAACTACATGGACTCACCGGTTGAGCTGACCATGGGTACGAAAAACACGGGTAACGTAAATATTGAGCATGAGTACTACATTGTACGTGCAAGAGATAAATACGCTGCTTTAAAACGCATTGTGGATTTCAATCCGGAAATTTTTGCAGTAGTTTTCTGTAAAACCAAACTGGATACGCAGGATGTGGCTGAACACCTGATCAAAGACGGCTACAATGCTGATGCTTTGCATGGCGACCTTTCTCAGCAACAACGCGACAAGGTCATGCAACGTTTCCGCGACCGCAACATGCAATTGTTAATTGCAACTGATGTAGCTGCACGTGGTATAGACGTAAACAATGTAACTCACGTAATCAATTACTCTTTGCCGGATGAAATTGAAAGTTATACCCACCGTAGCGGCCGTACCGGTCGTGCTGGTAAAACGGGTATTTCCATCTGTATCGTAAACTCGAAAGAGATTGGCAAAATTCGTCAGATTGAAAGGATCATAGGAAAGCAGTTTACCAAAGCGGCCCTGCCTACAGGTTTCGACGTTTGCGAAAAACAATTGTTTGCCCTGGTACACAAGGTACACAATGTAGAAGTAAACGAAAACCAGATTGAGCAATACATCCCCAGAATTATGGATGAATTTGCTGAACTGAGCAAAGAGGACGTGATCAAGCGTTTTGCATCTTTAGAGTTTAACCGCTTTTTAGAGTATTACAAAAACGCACCCGACCTGAACTCTTCTACAGACGAGCGCGGTGAACGTGGCGAGCGCGGTGAACGTGGCGAGAGAGGATCAAGAACGAGCGAAGGTTATACCCGTCTGTTCATTAACCTGGGTTCTGTTGACGATTTTACCCGTGGCGACCTCTTGTCTTTTGTTTGCAACAATGGTAAGATCAGCGGAAAAGCAATTGGCAAGATTGACCTGAAAGGGGTTTATTCTTTCTTTGAGGTTGAAAATGCAACTGTGGAATCTTTATTCAACAACTTTAAAGGCGTTGAATTTAACAACCGCGGAGTAAGGATCGAAAAAACTGCTGATACTGATGGCGGCGGCGGTGGCCGTAGCCGTGGTGGCTTTGGTGGCGGTGGCAGACGCGAAGGCGGCGGCTACGGGGGCGGAAGAAGCGGCGGTGCTGAGCGAAAAAGCTATGGCAGCGGAAGACGTGAAGGCGGAGAACGTAGCAGTGGCGGTGGTTTCAGGGATTTTTCCGGAAGGAGCCGTGAAGACAGAGGTGCTGGTGGTGCCGGCAGACGCGAAGGCGGAAGCGACAGAAGGCGCAGATCATAACATACAGATCTTCTTTATAAAAAAAGCCCTTCGGTATTTGCTGAAGGGCTTTTTATTTTATTTCTTTTTAGGCTCTGGCCTGTCTTTAATCTGCGAAGCTTTCAGATACACCTTTGCCCCTTTTTTATTGATGTAGTATTTTTGATTTTTACCATCAATATATACATCAGATCCGTCGGGTGCCATTTTGCCTTTAAACGTTTGATCGGCAACTTTAGAAGTCCCCTTTACCGCAACCTCCGCCGTTTTATTACCTACTTTTGTAGCCGTTTTGCCAATGGCTTTACCGGTTTTATCAAGTGCTTTGCCTACTCCGCTTTCTTTCTTTTCCTGAGCCTTAACATTAAAAGTAAGAGCGGCGCAAATAGCCAGGGTTAATATCCCTGATAAATACTTTGTTTTCATCATCATAAGTTTTTGTCTCTTATAACAAACAACCTATGATTTTGTTTGCAGCTTAGTTTAGCTGTTCAGTAAGCAAACGCATTTCAATCTGAGGGGAATGTTTTTCGTAAAGGATGGCATATACTGCACGGCTGATTGGCATATCTACTTTATACTTTTTATTGATCACATGCATACAGCTGGCCGCGTAATAACCTTCGGCTATCATATTCATCTCCAGCTGTGCCGATTTTACCGTATAGCCCTTCCCTATCATATTGCCAAATGTACGGTTACGGCTAAATTGTGAATAGGCAGTAACCAGCAGATCGCCAAGATAGGCCGACTCCTTAATGTCCCTCGAAATGGGATGTACAGCATCTACAAACCTTTTGATCTCCCTGATCGCATTTGAAATTAAAACAGCCTGAAAATTATCACCATAGCCAATACCATGACAAATTCCACTGGCTACTGCATAAATGTTTTTCAGGACAGCAGCGTATTCCGTACCAAAAATATCGTCCGAAACATTGGTTTTGATATATCTGGTGTTGAGCAGATTGGCAAAAAAACCCGCAAGGCCTACATTTACAGAAGCAATGGTTAAATAGGACAGCTTTTCAAGCGCTACTTCTTCTGCGTGGCAGGGTCCGCTGATGACCAGGATATGCTCTAAAGGAACCTGGTATTTCTGGTTCAGGAACTCGGCAATAATCTGGTTTTCTTCTGGAACGATGCCTTTAATTGCCGAGATAATCTTTTTGCCTTTGAACTGTTCCGGGCTGATCTTACTGAGTGTTTCTTTAAGAAATGCAGCCGGAACATTCAGTATGATGTAATCAGCCAGGTTAACAATAGTGGCAAGATCATCAGAGATGTTGTCCTCCGGTATCCTGATCTCTACAGAACTCAGGTAATTCGGGTTGTGCTTATATTTTTGCAAATGGTTAATGGCATCCGCATTCCGCATCCACCAATAGATCTCTTTTGTTGAAAAATTATCTGAGAGCATTTTTATAATAGCAGTAGCCCAACTACCCCCACCAATCACTGCGACTTTAGGTATCATACATTATAAATAAAAAATCCCGGCTTAATGTTTTAAACCGGGACAATTTACTTATTTAAAAAGTATTGAAAAAGTTTACTTCTTGCCTGGTTCAGCAAACAATTGATCCTTAGTTACTTTCTTTACTTTCATTCCGTCCTTTAATTTGTTCTGTATGGCAGAATATGGACCGGTTACCACTTCCTGGCCAGCTTTAAGTCCGGATTTAATAACGATGAACTGATCGTTCTGGATGCCTGTGCTTACTTCTACCTGTTTAACGGTCTGGTCTGTATTGTACAGATAAACATATTGTTTTACTTTCTTATCTGTTAATTTAGACTTCTGCTTATCAGCAGTTTCCTGATTGTCATCAGTTTTTTTGTTCTTATCCCCCTCTTTCTTTTTATCAGTTGTAAAAACAGCCTGAATAGGAACAGAAAGCCCGTTTACAGTCTCGCTTTCTATATCCACAGTAGCAGACAAACCTGGTCTGAATGGCGAAGGAAGGTCTTTGGCCCCACCGGTAATGTTGCTGTATGATTCTGCAAGGATACGCACCTTTACGTTAAAGTTGGTTACCTGGTCTACCGTACTGGTGGCCGAACCAACATCCTTCGAAGAACTGGCAATCTCTGTAACCACCCCTTTAAATTTCTTATCTGCAAAAGCATCTACTTCAATAGCAGCGCTATCACCCACTTTAACCCTGTTGATGTCGTTCTCATTTACATCCACGTTCACTTCCATAGAAGAAAGATTGGAGATCCGCATGATCTCGGTACCTGCATTCTGGATGGTTCCCAGGATACGGTCGCCCAGTTCAACAGACAATTTGGAGATCACCCCGTCTACCGGCGCAAAGATGGTTGCTTTTGCCAGGTTGGCACTTGCCTCCTGTACATTTGCCCCTGTTTGTTCCAATAAAAATTTGGCAGCAGTATAATCCTCTTTTGATCGTCCTAAATTTGTTTTAGCAGTTAGGTAAGCCGCTTTGGCAGCATCAAACTCGGATGCAGAGATTACCTTTTTATTGAACAGTTCTACATTTCTTTTGTAAGTAGCTTCCGCATTTATAAAGTTGGCCTGATTTTGCTGTAACATCTGTTGCGCAGCAGCCACACTGGCCTTTTGCGAGCTGTTTGAAGCAATAGCCCTGTCGTAGCCAGATTTCAATACATCCGGGCGGACCTTGACCAGCAACTGCCCTTTCTTTACCACATCACCTTCTTTAACCAGCAGTTCGGTTACCTCTCCCGATACCTCTGAACTTAGTTTTACTTCTGTTTCGGGCTGTATTTTTCCACTTGCGGTAACGGTTTCCACAACTTTTCTTTCTGCAGCTTTTTCTGTGGTAATCTTTTCACTCTTGTCGCCGCCAATCACCCCGGTAAATACACCGATAGCCAGAAGGGCGATGAGAACGCCTGTTATAATTAATATGGTTTTTAATTTCATGCTGATGTGTGTTATATAATAATTTCTTGTGAACGGTTAAAAAACAATCTGTTTACCCAGGTAATAATCAATCACCTTTGCTTTGAAAAGCAGGTCGTATTTAGCCCTGATCATGTCTATTTCTGCTTTATTTTTATTGGTTTGGGAAGTACTGTAATCCAATGCATTTACCAGACCTACATTATAGCGTTGTTCAATTACAGAAAAAGCTTCTTTTCTGGCATTAAACGTTCTGGTTGAAGATTCAAAAGTACTCCGGGCAGCTTTTAAATCTGCAACAGCCTGATATATTACTTTATTCAGGTTATTCTTTGTCAGTTGCTCATCAGTCTGGTTTTGCTGGTAATTGATTTTTGCCTTTCTTACACTGGACCGCGCAGTAAAGCCATTAAAAATCGGAATCTCCAGCCTTACACCAACATACTGGCCAAAATTATCTGTAAGCTGGTCTTTAAACTTATAGTTTTCTGCAAACGTTGTAAAATCGGGCGTTACTACAGCCTCATTTGTTGTCTGTGTTCTCCCAATTTCTTTAAAGCCGTTCGCCTGTATAGAAGTTATCCGCTGTCTGCCACTTGAATAGTTGGAGTTCAGACCTGCCCCAAAAGACAGGCTTGGGTAGTAATTCCCTTTGGCTATCGTAATCCCCTTCTTAGCGGCTTCACTTCTTAAACCAGCCAGTTTAATATCCGGGAAAAAAGAAAGTGCATCTGTATATACCTGTTCAGGATCATAAATGAATGCCGAATTTTCAAAGTTAGCTACATCAGGGGCCTTAACCTGATATTTAGTTGAAGACGGAATATCCATTAACTGGGCCAGGGTTAAATAAGAAATGGTGAGCGCATTTTCAGCAGTAGTTACATCCAGTTCTGCCGTTGCCACCTGCGACTTAGATTCAGCCAGGTCGGCCAGTGTTTTATTGCCTACATCGAGTAATTCCTGTTGCTGTTTCAATTGTTTCTGGGCTACAGTAAGCTGCTGCTTTGCTGCCTGTAAAAAATCTTTGTTATACAGGATCTGCATATAAGCCGTAACCACCTGCAGCA
Source organism: Pedobacter heparinus DSM 2366 (assembly GCF_000023825.1). Classification (NCBI taxonomy): domain Bacteria; kingdom Pseudomonadati; phylum Bacteroidota; class Sphingobacteriia; order Sphingobacteriales; family Sphingobacteriaceae; genus Pedobacter; species Pedobacter heparinus. Next base: position 771,042 of record NC_013061.1, on the reverse strand, counting down.
CCAGGTCATTTTTAATTTTTTCTACATTAGTTTTGTCGGCATCCAGTAAAAGCTTGTTCTGCTTAATCTGGTTGAGCTTCTGAAAGCCCTGAAATACAGTTACGCTAGTAGAAACTCCACCATTAAAAGAAGAGAACTTCTGGCTGTTAAAAGATTGTGTTGAAGGATCCAGACTTCGTCCGAAATTGGTATTGAAACTCCCGCTACCATTTAGTGTTGGCAAAAGCGCATTCTTGGCCTGACTGAGGTTTTCGTCGGAAAGGCTTTCGGTAAGCTTAGCTTGTTTGATCTGAAGGTTATTGTGCAATGTTTCTTCAATTGCCTGCTGAATGGTAATTACTTCCTGCGCAACCGATTTTTGTGGCTGGCCCAGCAGTAAAATAAAAGACAAAGCAAAGCTAAGTTTAAGTAATGTATTATAGGAGATGACTGTCTTCATAGATTTTTTTTTCACAATATTAATACAAACAACTTACATTTGGATATGTACCTGGTCAAATCACCACTATTGTTAAAATGGTATTACCCAAAGTTAACATGGAATAAAAACCGCGATCAAAAAGTTATTTATTTAACCTTTGACGATGGACCCATACCCGATGTTACAGCTTTTGTTTTAAAAACTTTAAAAAATTTTGATGCTAAGGCAACTTTTTTTTGCATCGGTGACAATATCGTTAAGCATCCTGATATTTTTGAACAGATTAAAAGAGCAGGACACCAGATTGGCAACCACACATTTAACCACCTGAAAGGCTGGATAACTGAGGACCAATACTACCTCGATAATTTTCGGCAATGTCAGGAACTCACGGGTACCAGCTTATTCCGCCCCCCTTATGGCCGCATCAAAAAATCACAGGCCTCGGGCATCAGGGCTTTAATGCCGGAAATGCAGCTGATCATGTGGGATGTACTGAGCGGGGACTTTGACACCGGCCTATCGCCCCAAAAGTGCTACCAAAATGTGATCAGACATACACGTAATGGTTCTATCATTGTATTCCACGACAGCCTGAAGGCTTTTGACAGGCTGGAATATGCTTTGCCCCGCTGCCTGCAGTATTTTAAGGAAAAGGGTTTTGAGTTTGCCTTACTCTGATGGTATTTTTGTCTTGCTTTCCTCTTGCTATTCTCTTGCTTTCCTCTTGCTATCCTCTTGGTCGGACAGGATAAAACCAGGATTAAAGCAGGAAAATCCCGAGATATGAACAGGCTCATGCTACCACGCACCACAAGCCCGCCGCCCGCTGTGCAGCAGCAGAAAATCCGCCCTGCGTTATTTAGAATAGGTATAAATAATATAATGATCTGCGGATGATCATGAAGGGCTGTTTTTTTTTGTAAATTCGCTACCAATTATTGTAATAACTTACCCTTTTAATACATATTATCAATGGCTTTTGATATAGAAATGATCAAAAAGGTGTATGCAAACTTTGGCCCCCGTGTAGAGGCGGCCCGTAAATTAGTAGGCAGACCTTTAACACTTTCAGAAAAAATACTTTATACCCACCTTTGGGATGGCACTGCAAATACTTCTTACAACAGGGGTGTGGATTATGTAGATTTTGCTCCTGACCGTGTGGCCATGCAGGATGCTACTGCACAAATGGCTTTACTGCAGTTTATGCAGGCAGGCAGACCTCAGGTAGCGGTTCCTTCTACCGTTCATTGCGATCACCTGATTACAGCTAAACTTGGTGCAGCAATTGATTTACCTGCTGCAAATACAGAGAGTAAAGAAGTTTTCGACTTTTTAGCATCTGTTTCTAACAAATATGGTATTGGTTTCTGGAAACCAGGAGCAGGTATCATCCACCAGGTGGTGCTGGAAAATTATGCTTTCCCGGGTGGAATGATGATTGGTACCGACTCACATACCGTTAACGCGGGTGGCTTGGGTATGGTTGCCATTGGTGTTGGTGGTGCTGATGCCTGCGATGTAATGGCTGGTTTGCCTTGGGAACTTAAATTCCCTAAACTGATTGGTGTTAAATTAACCGGAAAGCTGAATGGCTGGGCCTCGCCAAAAGATGTAATCCTTAAGGTTGCAGGTATCTTAACTGTAAAAGGTGGCACTGGCGCCATCGTTGAATATTTTGGTGACGGTGCAACAGGCATGAGCTGTACAGGTAAGGGCACCATCTGTAACATGGGTGCTGAAATTGGCGCAACCACTTCTACTTTTGGATACGACGAGAGCATGGAGCGTTATTTACGTGCAACAAACAGGGCAGATGTGGCTGATGCTGCAAATGCAGTCAAAGAACACCTGACCGGTGATGCAGAAGTATATGCAGAACCTGAAAAATATTTTGATCAGCTGATCGAGATCAACCTTTCTGAACTGGAACCCTACCTGAACGGTCCTTTTACGCCGGATCTGGCTACCCCTATTTCTAAAATGAAAGAGGTTGCAGCAGCAAACGGCTGGCCGTTAAAAGTAGAATGGGGCCTGATCGGTTCATGTACCAATTCATCTTACGAAGATTTGTCGAGAGCCGCATCTATTGCCAAACAGGCCATCGACAAAGGTTTAACTACCAAGGCCGACTTCGGGATCAATCCCGGATCGGAGCAGGTACGCTATACAGCGAACCGCGACGGTTTATTAAAAACTTTTGAAGATCTGAATGCTACCATCTTTACCAATGCCTGCGGACCATGTATTGGGATGTGGGACAGAGTTGGTGCCGAAAAACAAGAGAAAAATACCATTGTACACTCGTTTAACAGAAATTTTGCCAAACGTGCCGATGGTAACCCCAATACTTTTGCTTTTGTGACCTCTCCGGAAGTTGTGGCTGCAATTGCTATTGCCGGCGATCTTAGTTTTAATCCTTTAACTGATACTTTAACCAATAATAAAGGCGAACAGGTTAAATTAGATCCGCCAAAAGGTGATGAACTGCCAGTAAATGGTTATGCTGTTGAAGATGCGGGTTATCAGGAGCCAGCTGCAGATGGCAGCGGTGTACAAGTGCTTGTTTCTCCTACTTCGCACAGGTTGCAATTGCTTGATCCGTTTACACCATGGGAAGGCACGGACCTTAAAGGCCTGAAACTCCTGATCAAAGCAAAGGGAAAATGTACAACAGACCACATCTCTATGGCTGGCCCATGGTTAAAATTCCGTGGCCACCTGGACAACATTTCCAACAACATGCTGATCGGTGCTGTAAACTTCTTTAACGACAAAACTGACAACGTTAAGAATGAACTGACTGGCGAATATGGTCCGGTTCCGGCAACACAACGTGCTTATAAAGCAGCAGGAATAGGTTCTATTGTAGTAGGTGATGAAAACTATGGTGAAGGTTCAAGCCGCGAGCACGCAGCTATGGAGCCACGTCACCTTGGTGTACGTGCCGTACTGGTAAAATCTTTTGCCCGTATCCATGAAACCAACCTTAAAAAACAAGGTATGCTCGGTTTAACATTTGCCAATAAGGACGATTACGATAAGATCCTGGAAGACGACACTATCGACATTGTAGGTTTGACAACTTTTAGCCCTAATGTTCCCTTAACACTGGTATTGCACCATGCTGACGGTTCTAAAGAGGAAATTTCTGTTAACCACAGCTACAATGCACAACAGATTGAATGGTTTAAAGCAGGTGGTGCACTAAATATCATCCGCAGAGAAGCTGCTGCTAAAAACGCATAGCAACAACAAAAATCCTGTAGTTCAATTGAATTACAATACCGTACAGCCTCAGCCTGATAAACCAGGCTGAGGCTTTTTATTTGCGTTAATCGATTTAAGTATTATTTTTGCGGCTCAAACAAATTAAATCAAACGAATTAAAATTATGAGAAAGTTATTGTTGTGTGCTGTAACGGCACTCACTTTTTTTTGTGCGAAAGCTCAGGACGTACAAAATACCATTAAAATTAATCCTCTAAGTGCGCTGTTAAGAACCGGATCGGTATTTTACGAACGCAAAATCAGCGATGGTATGTCTGCACAGCTTGGTGTTGCCTATACTGGTATCAAAATCAGTGATACCAAATTTACGGGCCTGGCCCTTACACCAGAACTGCGCTTTTATCTCAAAAAAAATGCACCTGCCGGTCTTTATGCTGCACCGTTTTTAAGGTATCAGAATTATACTGTTTCTGACGGATCAGATGAAGGTAAATACACTTCATTTGGCGGAGGTGCGCTGATGGGCTATCAGTGGGTATATGGTAGTGGGTTTACTTTAGACCTCTTCTTCGGCCCCAGCTACAACAACGGTAAGTACAAAGCTACTTCAGGCGCCAATGAACCGGATATCAAAGGTGGCATAGAAGGTTTTGGCCTTCGCACCGGCGTTGCCATTGGTTTCGGCTTCTAGACCAGAAAAATTATTTAATAAACCCTTCATGACTGCGTCCTGGAGGGTTTTTACTTTAGAATTCATTTTCGCAATTGAAACAATGATAGGTTTTTCTGGCATGAAAAGGATAAACCATCAACAGTAAAGAAACAATTATAGTAAATATACCAAAGCGCTTTTTGGTAGCCTGTACATAACCCACATTAGAGGAACCACATTTAGGGCATACTTCAATATCAGCAGCTTCGGCTTCTGCTGTCAATGGAATTTCGGCCAGCTCATCCTGTAGTATACTTCTGGCCAGTTCCACATCTTTTTCAAATAAATGCAACTTTACACCACCCAATGCCTGTGTATACAGCGGATTAATCGTAATTGTATTTTCGTCAGACAAAAAACACTGTACACCACTATCTATTAATCTTGCTTTTACAATATTGGCTTCTATAGGGTTATAATAGGTCTCAAATACTACAATTTTATCCATTTTTTATTGCCTTTTAGCTAAATATACCTAAAAAAACCTTAACGGCGAAGGAAGTCCCTAAACCAAAGTCCGGAATCTTTAACAGTACGCTGTTGGGTCTTAAAATCGGTATGCACCAGGCCAAAGCGGGCATTAAAACCTTCTGCCCATTCAAAATTGTCCATCAGTGTCCAGGCCATATAGCCGGTAATGTTGAGCCCCTCCTGCTTTGCCTTTAACAGCGCGCCCAGGTATTGCTGAAAATAATCAATCCGGTCCTGGTCATGCACCTGGTTATGGATCAGTTTATCGTGATAGGCCGCCCCATTTTCGGTAATCATTAAACTTTTGATATTGGGATAGGCGCTAAACTGTTTGATAATGTTGTAAAAACTGCCGGCATTAATTTCCCAGCCCATGGCAGTATGCGGCTTTTTACGGCTTTTGGCCTTTACTTCCCAGGCCTGTACCACAGGAATAAAAGCATTGTATTTGATGGTTAGTGGAAAATAGTTCTGCAGGCCTATAAAATCAAAATCGAAGGCCAGGCGTTCAGTATGCCTCCAGGTAGAATGCTGGATAGAAAACTTTTCCATCAGCTCCCAGTCGGCCGTCGGATAACCCATACCCAATGCTGGCTCTATAAACAAACGGTTCATGAGGCAATCAACCCGTTTTGAGGCCAGCAGGTCGGAATCACTTTGTGTATAGGGAATAATTTCGGAGCAGGAAAAGCTGGTACCAATATGTGCATTTTGAACTTCAGCTCTTAATATCCGGCCTCCGTCGGCCTGTGCAATTGCCGTATGATGAACGGCAGAGAAAAAATTAGTGAGTCCTGTTTTGCCTGGAGCGTGTACACCAAGCATATAACCCAGTGAAGTAAAGCCAAAAGGCTCGTTCAATACGATCCAGTTTTTCACTTTATCACCATATGCTTTTGCACATACGGTAACAAAGTGGTTAAAGCTGTTGTTGACAGAAAAAGCCGTCCATCCACCCTCATCTTCCAGTGCATCGGGCAGGTCCCAATGGTATAAAGTAATGTAAGGTACAATACCCTGCAGCAAGCATTCATCTATAACCTGATGATAAAACAGAATCCCTTCCGGATTGATGCGCCCTTTGCCGTTGGGCAGGATGCGAGGCCAGGAAATAGAGAAACGAAAAATACCGAAACCCAGCATTTTTACAAGGGCAATATCTGCTTTATAACTGTGATAAAAATCGCAGGTATGAGTTGGCAGATGTCCTTTTTTGATTTTCCCGGATCGTTTGGAAAAGGTATCCCATATAGACAAACCTTTACCATACCCTTCGGCAGCACCTTCAATCTGTGCCGCAGCCGTGGCCACACCCCATAAAAAATCATTTCCAAAATCTGAGGCCCTGATCATATCTGTTGTTATTAAAAGGCAATATGGTAATCCTATATTAAGTTAACGTTAAGCCTATCTGTTTCAGCAGCAAAGCTGCATTAAAAGTTTTACAGGGCCCATGTTTTAACTTATAATCGAAGTTCATCTCTCCTTCCGAGATCTGGATATCGAAATGATAATTACGGATCTTTTCCGGATGGTCTTCCTCCATCTCAGACAGTTGCAGGTCATGTGTAGCAAATAATGCAGGGGTCTTTTGTTCGATCATTTTTTCTATGAACACTTTGGAGCCGAGGTATTTGTCTTTGCTATTGGTTCCCCTCAGCATTTCATCTATCAGCACAAAAGAATTCTGGTTGGTCTGTATCGCATCCAGGATCATTTTTAAGCGGTTCAGCTCTGCTTTAAAGGTAGAGGTCTGGTCGTTTAACGAGTCTTTGATCCGCATATACGACAGGATATTGAAAATGGATACCGACATTTGGGCTGCGCAAACCGCTGCACCGGTAAAAGCAAGTACCATATTGATACCCGCTGTACGCAGGAAAGTACTTTTTCCGGCCATATTAGAGCCTGTTACAATATCAACAGTTGGATTAGCGGTTACATTAAAATCGTTTAGTACACGTACCTTTTCAGGAATGAGCGGATGACCAAGTTTGCTGGCGCTAAAATGAAAATTGTCTTCAATTAAAGGGAAGTTCCAGTCGGGCTGGTTATAACTTAAGGTAGCAAAAGAGATCAGTTCTTCAAACTGACTGATCCGCAGCATCCCTTTGATCAACTGTATGGACGACTTGTCGTGCCAGTTGCTCAGGTTAATGGAACACTTCAGGTCCCATAGTAAAAAGAGGTTCAGGAATGCGCTGACAATGATGTTTAGTCTGGCATCAAAAGCCTGGATAATGGCCGACAAGCTCCTGATCTGTGCGCTCACCGGCTGATCGGATTTACTGCTGTCAAAAAAGCCTTTGATGTAAGTGCTGTTCCATTTTACATCCTCAGTCCATTTTACGGTACCAGCAAATGCATTGAGCATGGCCGATCCTTTACCAAACCCATTATAAACCCGGTTAATGGCAGCAAGGTTAAAAAAAGTAAGGCCGGAATTGAAAAGCAGGACCAGGGCAAAAAACTGCCACAACAAGCCACCATACCCTATAGCCAGGGCCAGCATACCCATGGTTACAAAGGGAACAAGTTTAACATATAACCTGAGGGTCCGGTTGCGGGCAAACTTAAGCTGCCCTGGCAATTCGTGCTGTAGTTTATTTTTTATCACACGCAGCTGTTCCGGTTTATGGTCTTGTAACTCGGCCCTGAAATGAAAGGTTTGTGCGATGTGGTTTATCAATTCGGCTATGGCCTCCTGTCTTTGCAGGATGGTAGCTTTATCGTTTGCCCTGCTCAGATTGGCAGCCAGCAGGTCTAGTCCGTCATTGGTATTGCAACGGTTAACATACGAATACAGCGAACCCTGTCCAAAAATATCCAGATCGGATGCGTACGGATGGTATTCATCAGCATAAGCGTTACCATTGTCATATCCGTTCTTACCGTCGCTTAACTGGTTTATCTCGTTCTGATAAACCCATAACAAGGCCCTGGTATAAGCTAGCTCTTTTTGAACGGTAGTTTGTTTTTTGACCAGGACCAGAAAAAGTACCAGCGGCACAAAAAGTAATACCCCAAAAAACCATTCGAAACCAAAATTAATGATCAGGGCTACCATAAGGATCTCGGCAATAAAGAGCCCTAACCTCGAAAAGGAGATGTTATTTAATTTGCGTTTAAGCCCGTCAATCTGCTTTTGTTGTTGTGCAGCTTTATTTTGATAACCGTTAAGGATGCTATGTTTTGTTTTTACCATTATATTTGAATTCCTGAATAATTTATCGCGCTGTACTTTGACCAGAATCAGGACAAAGTGTTACGGAACGTTTAGGTGCTAAGATAAACAATAGATCAATTAAATGAAGATTACGTTACTGGTTGTAGGGAAGACAGAGGATAAATACCTGGTTGAGGGGATTGAAAAATACCTGAGCAGGCTGAAACACTATATTGGTTTTAACCTGGTAGTGATCCCTGAACTGAAGAATACAAAGAACCTGACAGAGGCCCAGCAAAAATCAAAGGAAGCAGAGCTGATCTTAAAGCAGGTCAGTAATCTGGATTCGGTAATTTTGCTGGATGAAAAAGGAAAGAAGTATACTTCCGTTTCTTTTTCAAATTATTTAAACAAACAGATGATTGGAAGTGTTCAGCATTTGGTTTTTATGATTGGGGGGCCTTATGGTTTTGACGAAAGTATTTACAGGCGGGCCAACGGCAGCATGTCGCTGTCAGACATGACTTTCTCGCATCAGATGGTGCGCTTGTTTTTTGTAGAGCAGCTTTACAGGGCATTTAGCATATTGAAAGGTGAGCCCTATCACCACGAATAATAAAAAAGGTTTTGTGGAAATCAGAGCCGCAAAACATCATGACATAAAAGGAGGTTATTATGCGTTTACCATCGGATTATAAGCGGGATTACAGGTTTAAAAGTGACACCAAAAAAGACAGGCTCAGCTATATTATAGCAATTGTGGTCTCTATTATTGCCTTTTTGCTGATCTGGTACCTGTTTTAGTAAAACAAAAAGGATGTAAATATAAAAGGGCACCCAAAAGGCGCCCTTTTATATTTCATCAGGAGGTAATTAAACTCCTTTTTTGCTCGTCATATTGGCCTTTTTAGCTGGCTGGGCCGTTTTACTCGGGGCCTTTGCATTGGCCGGCTTAGGTGTAGCTTTAGGTTTTTTCTCTGCTTTATCTTCTTTAACGGCTTCACCTTCTGCAGGGGCTGCAGGGGCTTCTTCATTAAATAGCGGAAGGTCTTTAAGCAAATGGTACCAGCTCACAATTTTTTTCATATCAGAAGCATAAACTTTCTCCTGATCGTGGTTTGGGGCTACTTCTGAAAAAAATGCTTTCAGCACTTTAGGATCTGCCTTTGCATCAGGGACCTCTCCTTTTGCAGCTACCATATTGGCCAAAACATCCGTTAACTTCAGATCTTCATCTTCGCCGTATACTGTAATGTCTTCTAACGATGCCAGTTTGGTTGTAGTGATATTAGCTACAATTTTTACTTTCTGGGCATCCAGGCTTTCAAGAACATATCCTGCTTTGTTCTGACCAACCAGTTTAAATAAACCAGGTCTTCCAGATACTGCTACAATTCCTCTTAAATTCATATTAATCTTCTATTACTTCGATTCCTAAAATTTTGTCACCTTGTCTGATGTCGTCTACAACATCAACATTTTCAATTACCTTACCAAAGCAGGTATGGTTTCTGTCAAGGTGCGCGGTATTGTCTCTGCTGTGGCAGATAAAAAACTGCGAACCGCCCGTATTTCTTCCGGCATGTGCCATAGACAATACACCACGGTCATGATATTGGTTTTCACCCGTCAGCTCGCAATCAATTTTATAACCCGGGCCACCTGCACCTGTTCCGGTAGGATCTCCACCCTGAACAACAAAATTAGGGATTACCCTATGAAAGGTTACACCGTTATAAAAACCATCTTTTGCTAATTTTAAAAAGTTAGCAACTGTATTTGGTGCATCCTGGTCATAAAACTGAACCGTCATGTCACCTTTATCTGTTTTAATTATTGCTTTGCTCATGATCATTTTTGTAAATGGCAAAAATAGTAAAATCATACGATTACAGAAGCGAATGATGTTAAAAAGCGTTAAATATAAAAAAGCGGCCATATCAATTGATATGGCCGCTTTTTTAGGATCAGATACCAAAAAATACTTTTATTTAGCTAATAAACCATCTTTAACCAGCTGATCTACCATTACTTTAGGATAAGTTCTTACAAAATTATCAATAGAACCAGGATTAACCGTTTCCGACTGTGCAGACCATACCAGCTTATTTCCGTCTATATCATACAGATTGGTTTCCATAAAATAAGTTCTGTCGGTTACGTAATAACCGGGCTCGTAAAACCTGGGGCCCCAGTAATTGTAATAACTATAAAATCCGCCATACCATCTGTAAAAAGGATAGGGAGCATACATATTATTTCCGGGAACATACCTGGTCTCACTGTTTTTGTCGATCAGAGATATCGTAAGGATATAGTTTGCACCCGAGTTCCTGATTTTTGAAAGCACTTGTTTTTCTGCCGGTATTTTCTGATAAAATTCAGGGTTAAAGAAATCGTTTCCTTTTACTGTTTTTACATTTTTCTCTCCAACCAATGTGCTAAACCCATTTTCGAGTTCTGTTCTCACTTTCATATTCCGGGTTAGCGAGGTGATGAAAATGGTTTGTCCGCTCAATAAGGTCTTACCCCTTGCAGAAGTATCCACCCAGGATCCTGTAACCCTGGTAATGGGGCTGCAAGACCATATCATCCCACTGATCAGCAGCATGATATATAACATTATTCGTTTCATGATCTAGATTTTAGTGTAGAACAAAAGAAATACAAAAAGGTTTAAGATTTGCCGGTAAAAATAGCGTTACTCCGTTGCGGAAACTTCTGCCTAAATGTGGATAACACTGTCAATGTTCAAAACATCATTCAAACATTTTATGTTGCTTTCAGTTTTAACACATATTAAACTTTCAGATTTTATGCAGAAAAAAGAGACCAACACGAGTACAGACCTTCAAAAATTTATTGAAAAATTTGAACCCAACAAGTTTAAGCTGCTGGCCAGAGGAATTGAGATCAGGGGTAACAATGACTTGCACCGCAGCATTACTTTTGCGAAAGAACTGATTGAAAAAATGAAGCTCAAACTAACTGTTCACCATTCTGCCGAGATGGCTTTATATGGTGGGTTTGAAGTTGTTTATGCTAAATGAAACAGAGTTACGGCATATTGTTATACAGGTGGAGATCGGGCCAACCAGAATTTTTTCTGGTGCATCCCGGCGGCCCTTTCTTTGTAAATAAACATGCCGGAAGCTGGACCATCCCTAAAGGTGAGGCCAACGTGGACGAAGCCCCACTACATACGGCCATCAGGGAATTTGAGGAAGAAACAGGCTATCGGCCATCTGGTCATTTTATTCCATTAACCCCTATTGTCCAGAAAGGTGGCAAACAGGTGCATTGCTGGGCCGTTGAAGGCGACCTTGACGCTACAGCCATCCGCAGCAACACTTTTGAACTGGAATGGCCGCCACATTCGGCAAAAAAACAGGTCTTCCCTGAAATAGATCGTGCAGAATGGCATTGCTTTGAAGAAGCCTGCAAACTGATCAATGAAAAGCAGCAGGACCTGTTGCAGCAGTTTAGCAACCTGGCAAAAAACAACATCTGATGTAGCGGTACCCGAAGCCTATAATTTACTTTTTTTTATAGCGTTATATCGTTACATTCGTATCAATACGCCTTTTATGACCGCTAAACAAATCCCTCTTTTATTCTTTCTGTTATGTTGCAGCATCATGGTAAGGGCATCATCTATCCTGATCTATATGGATGAGGATCAGAAAAATCATTTAAAAGCTTATGGCATAACTTACTGGAGTATTAAACAGCAGGCCGATGTAAGCTGGCTTTTAAATTACAGGGGCGGCAGTTTTTTAATTAAATACAATAAAGCAGTAGAAGATGAATGCAAGGCCAGGGGGGTATCTTACCAGATACTGCCTGATGGAAAAGTAACTGCAATTTTAAACGAGATCAGCAATCCACAGGTAAACATGGAAATGGTTAAACTGGAGAAAGCACCTAAAATTGCGGTATACTCGCCCAAAAGCAAACTACCATGGGATGATGCCGTAACCTTGGTGCTCACTTATGCCGAGATTCCTTATGATGTGGTATACGACGATGAAGTATTGAAAGATAAACTAACGGGGTACGACTGGCTGCACCTGCACCATGAAGACTTTACCGGACAATATGGCCGTTTCTGGAGCGCTTTCAGAAATGCCACCTGGTACCGGGAAGATGTAAAGAACCAGGAGGCTGCTGCAAAAAGAAATGGCTTTAAAAAAGTCTCGGAGATGAAACTGGCTGTAGCAAAAAGAATAAAAGAGTTTTGTGCAGGAGGAGGTTTTTTGTTTGCCATGTGCTCCGGAACCGACAGCTTTGACATTGCCCTGAGTGCTGAAGGGGTAGATATATGCGAAAGCATGTTTGACGGGGATGCCGCCGACCCCCAGGCACAGTCAAAACTAAACTTTAACCAGACTTTCGCCTTTAAGGATTTTCAGCTGGACCTGAACCCGGCCAATTATGAGTTTTCGGATATTGATGTTACCCAGACCCGCACCTTAACCCAAAGTAATGACTACTTTACGCTGTTCGATTTTTCGGCCAAATGGGACCTGGTGCCTACCATGCTGACCCAGAACCACGACAAAGTGATCAAAGGCTTTATGGGGCAGACTACAGCTTTCAGAAAACGCCTGGTAAAACCCGGGGTTACCGTACTTGGCGAAAATAAAGGTGCAGAAGAAGTGAGGTATTTAAATGGAGAAATTGGAAAGGGACAGTTCACCTTTTATGGGGGCCATGACCCGGAAGATTATCAGCATGCCGTGGGCGATCCGCCGACAGACCTGAACTTGCACCCGAATTCTCCGGGCTATCGCCTGATCTTAAACAATGTTCTGTTTCCCGCGGCTAAAAAGAAACCGCAAAAAACCTAGTCGTAAAAATTCCATTGTACACCAAATTTGAACAATAGCCTATCCTGCATAGGATATTGGTTAATGGTATAATAGCCATTAACAGGGAAGCCCTGGTTTACATAATCGCATTTTACAAACAGATTGGCCTTTCTTAAACTGGCCTTTACCCAAACGTCAACAATTGGCGTGGTATCAAAGGTCTTGTCGTTGCTGCCCACATAAAACTGCCCTGCTGCAGGTGAATAGGAATAGTTTTTATAGGAGGTATTGTAACGTACATCAAAACCTACGTTGGTTTTGAGCACCTTAAAAAAAGTCTGGTCCAGGTAAAAGCTGTTAAAAGTATAGACCTCAGGTGTACGCAGAATTCCGGGATTATCGGTTTTCTGATAAACCAGGTAACTGTCCAGATGAAACTTACCCCATTTAAATTTCTTGCCTAATGCAATTTTAAGCAGGTTGATACTGCCACTTAGCTGAACTGGTTTAATGCCATTTTTGGTAACTGAACCCAGGGTATCCTGCTCAAAATACAGGTAATTATTGATCAGGTAGTATTCGGCGGTAGCGTCAAATTTCAGCCTATCATTAAAATATTTAAAAGAAAGGTTAATGGTTTTGGTGCGGTCAAAATTGTTTAACCAGCTGTAATGGTTGCCCACATATCTGTTGTAAAGTTCTTCGGGTGATTTATTCTGAAAATAAGTCCCCAGAACTACCCTACCCACGGAATTGCTGAGCAATACGTTACTTTTTGCTTCATAAAGGAAATCGCCGGTATTGAGGCCCTGAAAAATCTGTTCAACATCAACATTCAGGTCTATCCTGTTGCTAAACCTGTAACCGGCAGCGCCCAGCAGGGTAATGTTCTGAAAAGAAGAGGTGTAATTATAAAAATTGGTTTTATCCCTGTACCGTCCAAGCTGGGTATAATCGTAATAATCATGCCTTATCCCGGCATCCAGTTTCAGCTCATTTTTTATGATGGTACTGGCCTTGGCCCTGAGAAAAAAGCTATAAATGAATTCGTTCTGGATGTGTTTGTAACTGGTACTGTCATTTGTAAAGGTACTGTCGGCATAGCCTTTCGGAAATACTGAGTGGTCATCAGCCTCATCCTTTTGAAAGGCATAAGAATTTTTACTGTACTTAAATGTGTAAGAGATTTTGTTAGTGGGCAGTATCTTGTCTGATATTTCCTGGGCAAGGCTATCTATACGGCCAACAAAGTAGGTTTGCTTAAGCATAAAAGAACCTTGCCGCCATATTTGCCTGGCATTGTTTAACCTTATGCGTTCGGCTATCCGGTTAAGGCCAAGCTGCGAAGCACTGGTATAAATGCTGTCGTTGGTGATGGACCCGTTTTCTGCTGCTTTTAGTGTATTAAATATAGCATTACTCCACAGGTTATAGCGTTTGTTGGGCGATTGATACCAGGTAAAAAGTGCACCATTTAAATCGTCGCCCCTTTGCCGGGCATAAACACCATTGGCACCTATCCGGTTAAAATTGGCGCCAATATTAAAATTCTTCTTTACATTTTGAGAATGGATAACCCTAAAAACCTGTTCCACATCGCTCGCAGCAACGTAGTATAGACTGGTAAAGGGGGTTCGGGCCTGATAATATTTCACATCATCCTGGGTCATCGCATAATAATCCAGCGCATGAAATCCGGCATCAAAGCCTATTGTTTTAAGTGGTTCAAACAACATGGGCATGGCAGCCAGGCCTAGGTTTCCGGTACTAACTGTTGGCCTGCGTGGCTGAACAAGCACACTAAAGTTTTGAAAGCCGTTTAAACTGGTATCCAGGGCCAGGGTCTGTATGCTGTCTTTAGTAAGTTTAAGTGTTGTATACCGTACATATTTAGAAGTAAACACTACTGAATCCTGCCCCTCCTCTTCCTTTTTTCTTAAAGAGTCCAGTTCCTTATTGTCCTTAACCGTAGTTTTTAAGTCCTGCGCAGTTACCTGCCCAATACCCAAACTGATCAGCAAAAAAACAAATAAAACAATGCGTTTATACATTACAATGTTGAAATTAACTGGCTCAATATTTTAGTCATCTTAGGCTCTGCCTCTCTTGCGGTTTCCAGGATTTCTTCCAGGCTAACCGGCACCAGTACTTCTGTAAAGCCTTCATCGGTAAGTACCGAAATGGCAAATACAGGAATCCCCGAATGTTTGGCCACAATGACTTCTGGTACTGTACTCATGCCTACGGCATCCCCACCTATAATCCTAAGGTACTTATATTCTGCTTTTGTTTCTAAATTAGGCCCGGTTACAGAAACATATACACCCTGGTGACAGTTGATCCCTTCTTTTTCGGCAATTGCCATAGCACTGTCAATCAGTTCGCGGCTGTAGGGCTGGCTCATATCAGGAAAGCGCGGGCCCATATCTGCATCATTATGTCCTCTTAACGGACTTTCAGGTTGTAAATTGATGTGGTCATTGATGATCATCAGGTCGCCTTTTTTAAAATTGGGATTTAAGGACCCCGCTGCGTTTGAAACGAACAAACAGTGTATACCCAATGCCTTCATGGCCCTGATGGGAAAGGTAATTTGCTGCATGCTATAGCCTTCATAATAATGCAGACGACCCTGCATGGCAATTACTTTTTTGCCCTTTAATGTTCCAAAGATTAGCTTTCCCGAATGAAATTCCAGCGTTGAAATAGGGAAGTTAGGAATATTGGAATACATCAAGTTGTATTCCACTTCTATTTCTGTTACCAGGGCTCCCAGTCCAGTTCCCAAAACAATTCCAATTTCAGGTTGAAAATTATTCGTCTTACGCTTTATATATTCAACGGTTTCGTGTAGTGCTTGAAACATAATTTAAAATCTTTTGATCAAAGGTAGTTTTATCTTCGTCTTGTAAGGCTATTTTAATTGGCAAATAAAAGACGGGTAAATTTAACAGTAATTCTTTTAAGGTAATAGCTAATAAACGCTGTGCATCCTTTTCTGTTGTTACAATGATCTTTTCTTTTTTAGGATCACTGTTAAAGGCATTTACCAGCTGCAAGATGTTCTGTTTGCCGAATTGGTAATGATCGGGATAGTCATAGTGCCGGATATTGGCCGAATAATTTTTCAAATGCGATACTAAAGGAGCTGGATTGGCTATTCCGGTAAGCAAAAAAATACTTGTATCGGCCGGCAATGCCGAACACACCTGTTCCTGCCCGGAAAATAAATGCTTCAGGTTGCCATAGGTAATAAATGAAAAAAACAGCTGCTTTGGTGGCCCTTCATTAAATCTATCCTTACACATTGATCGTTTTATAGCGTCAAGCTGCCCAGGTGCTTTGGTAACCAGCAGCAAATCGGCCCTTTTATAGCCGCTAAAGGGCTCCCTTAAGTTTCCTGCTGGCAACAAAAACTGGCGTTTTAACAACTTTTCGTATTCAAACAGCAAAACGTTGAAACCTGCCCGCACTGCGCGGTGCTGATAGGCATCATCCAGTATAATCACATCATGTTGGTCTTTTAGCAAACGGATTCCCTTTACCCTGTCTTCACATACGGCCACGGTAACATGGGCAAATTTATGATAAAACTGCATGGGTTCATCACCAATAGTCTCTGCAGTGGCCCTTTCATCGGCCAGGATAAAACCTTTGGTTTTACGGCCATATCCCCTGCTTAAAATAGCTATTTTATAACCGCCCAATAAGTTAACCAGGTATTCGGTTACGGGGCTTTTACCCGAACCGCCTACAACCAGGTTTCCTACACAGATTACCGGAATATCGAAACTGGTTGATTTAAACAGCCCCATGTTGTACAGCTGATTTCTGCATACAACCACCAGGCCATAAAACACAGAAAAAGGGAGCAATATTAGCCTAAGGTATTTGATCATATTCAGAATCCAAAAATAGCAATTATTAAGTGCCTATTTAAAAATTACCTTACCTTTGCTGAAACAACTTATTATATCATGCTTAAAGGATTTTTTAACGTACCAATCCCTGTTAATGAACCCATTTTGGGTTATGCACCTGGAAGTAAAGAACGTGAACTTTTAATGGCTGCTATAGCCAAGGCCCGTTCAGAACAAATAGAAATACCAATGCACATTGCGGGGAAAGAGGTCCATACCAATAATAAAGGAAAGGTTAGCCCGCCGCACGATCATCAACATATTCTGGGACAATACAGCAAAGGTGATAAAGCACACGTAGCCCAGGCTATTGATGCTGCGCTGGCTGCTAAAGCAGATTGGGAAAACCTGGCCTGGGAACACCGCGCCGCCATTTTTTTAAAAGCGGCAGAGCTAATTGCTGGGCCTTACCGTTATAAATTAAATGCCGCCACTATGCTGGGCCAGAGTAAAAATGCTTACCAGGCTGAAATTGATTCGGCATGTGAGCTGATCGACTTCCTGCGTTTCAACGTAAGTTATATGGCCGACATTTACAAACAGCAACCCCCGGTATCGCCAAAGGGATCCTGGAACAGGGTTGAACAGCGCCCACTTGAAGGCTTTGTATTTGCGTTAACTCCTTTTAATTTTACAGCCATTGCCGGAAACCTGCCCACATCGGCAGCAATGATGGGTAATGTAGTGGTATGGAAACCGGCCAATACACAGATTTTTGCAGCCAATGTGCTGATGGAGATTTTTAAGGAAGCGGGATTACCGGATGGGGTAATTAACCTGGTGTATGTTTCAGGCCCTGATGCAGGGGATGTTATTTTTAACCACCCTGATTTTGCCGGCATACACTTTACCGGTTCTACAGGGGTTTTCCAGAACATCTGGAAAACTATAGGCAACAATATCCACAAGTTTAAAACCTATCCGCGAATAGTTGGTGAAACAGGTGGTAAAGATTTTATCCTGGTACATGGATCTGCGGAAGCCGAAGCTTCGAGCACGGCAATTATCCGTGGAGCATTTGAATACCAGGGGCAGAAATGTTCGGCAGCGTCGCGTGTGTATGTCGCTAAAAGCATCTGGCCAAAAGTAAAAGAATTTATGCAGCGTGACCTGGCCACTTTCAAAATGGGTGGTACTGAAGATTTCAGCAACTTTATCAATGCAGTTATTGATGAGAATTCTTTTGATAAACTGGCCACATACATTGACGAGGCAAAGAAAGATAAAGGTGTAGAAATTATTGCCGGCGGAAACTATAATAAGACTAAAGGTTATTTCATTGAACCTACAGTTCTGGTGGTTGACGATCCGAAATACACCACCATGTGTGAAGAACTTTTTGGACCGGTTTTAACCGTTTATGTATATGAAGACAAAGAATTCGATAAGGTGTTAAACATGATTGATACCACTTCCATATACGCCTTAACGGGTGCAGTAATTGCACAGGACCGTTATGCTATCGAAAAAGCAACGCATGCTTTGAGAAATGCGGCCGGAAATTTTTACATCAATGATAAATGTACCGGGGCAGTTGTTGGTCAACAGCCTTTTGGAGGTGCCAGAGGTTCCGGAACCAATGATAAAGCCGGATCTATGATCAATCTTTTACGCTGGGTATCTCCCCGTGCAATAAAAGAAACTTTTGACCCGCCTAAAGATTACAGGTATCCCTTTTTAAAAGAGGAAAAATAAGAGTAAAAAAACTCCAGGCTTATGGCCTGGAGTTTTTTTATGACAATATTCGTTCAGTTAGGTACCATACTATCCGTACCCTGTTTAACCGCAAAATTACCTTCTGGTTATTTTCCCGTCTTCATTTTAAACACCGGAGAAATATCATCCGCATTAGAAGCGCTAACCTGTAAGTCGGTAATCAAACCTGTTTGCAGGCTATATACCCAGGCATGAACAGAAAGCTCCTGTCCCGTAGCCCATGCGTTCTGTACAATTGAAGTACTCATTACATTTGCCGCTCCTTCTATTGCGTTCAGCTCAACCAAACGGTTAGACTTTTTCTGAGGATCTTTAATGGTTTGCATTTCTCTTTCGTGTAAGCGGATCACATCTTTGATGTTCCTTAACCAGTTGTCGATCAGACCAACCTGGTTATCGCCCAGGGCGGCATTTACACCGCCGCAGCCATAATGACCACATACAATGATATGTTTTACCTTTAATACGTTTACAGAATAATCCAGTACACTCAGCAGGTTCATATCTGTATGGGTAACTACATTGGCAATATTCCTATGCACAAAGATATCTCCAGGCATGGTATTGGTAATTTGATTGGCAGGCACACGGCTGTCTGAACAGCCTATCCACAATACTGGAGGCGCCTGGCCCGCGGATAACTTTTCGAAGAATTTAGGGTCTTCTTTAAGCGTTTCCGCAACCCATTCTTTATTACCTTTTAATAAACTCTCGTATGTGATTTGATGACTTTCTAGTTTTTCTAATTTTGCGCACATGATAATTTAATTATTAATTTCTTCAATGACTTTATTGTTCAGTTTTGGCACGGTATATTGCTCTTTGATATTCTCTAAAATTACAATAATACCCTTAGTATAAGCATTATGCTTATAATTAAAAATGGTTTCCAGTACATCCGGATCTATATACCGGGAATTGGTTCCATCAATGATCACATTGGTCTCTTTTGGAATTTTATTGAGCACTACCTGTATGGCAGCCTTGTTTAAGAATGATACCTCTTCGGCCAGTTTGATCCTGATGTTTTTCTTATCACCCTCTTCCTGGATCTTATAGAAGAAAGGGTTCCTCATATTGGTTCGCAGCAGGTAAAATACCGAGAACAGCATACCTATGGCTACACCTTTCAGCAGATCGGTAAGCAGAACGGCTATAATTGTAATCACAAAGGGCACAAACTGGTCCCAGCCCTTATGGTACATATGCTTAAATAAAGCTACTCTTGTAAGTTTATAACCTGTTACCAATAGTATAGCTGCTAAACAGGCCAAAGGTATCATATTTATCAGACCTGGAATGAAAAGTAGGGATAAAAGTAACCAGACACCATGAAATATGGCCGACATTTTGGTCCTTCCACCAGCATTCACATTGGCTGAACTGCGTACAATTACCGAGGTCATGGGCAAACCACCCAATAATCCGCTTACAATATTTCCCGTGCCCTGTGCCATCAGCTCTCTATTTGTAGGCGAGACCCTTTTGATGGGGTCTATTTTATCCACAGCTTCGATGCTCAATAATGTCTCTAAACTGGCTACTACAGCAATTGTTACAGCTACCATCCATACTTTACCATTGAGTAGCTGAGAAAAATCGGGTGCGGTAAACAGGGCAGTAAATTCTGACCATCCATTTACAACGGGAATTTTAACCATTTGCGCATCCTGAAGGGCATAGCCGGTTCCCTGAAAGACAACACTTAACCCGATACCCAGGATAACTACCACCAGTGGTGCCGGAACAGCACTTAATTTTTTAAATTTCGGCCACAACAACAAAACTCCAATAGACAGACCACTGATTACTATCGCAGCTATACTAAAATGGCTTAATGCGCCCCCAATGGCCGAAAATGTATTTTCATGATCTTTCTGAAAAAAACTCTCATCCCCAAAAAAATCCGAATCCACACCAAGCGCATGCGGCAGTTGTTTCAGAATAAGCGTAAGCCCGATTGCAGCCAGCATACCTTCAATTACGCTTGAAGGAAAATAATTACCTATTGTACCGCCTTTTAATAGCCCAAGTATCAACTGCATTGCCCCTGCAAGCACTACAGCAAGGAGAAAAGTCTGATAGGCACCAAGCTGACCAATTGCACCTAACACAATAGCCGTTAAACCAGCTGCAGGTCCACTTACACTTAACTGGGAACCACTTACACTTGCAACAACTATCCCGCCCACAACACCTGTAATCAGGCCTGCAAAAAGAGGCGCCCCCGAAGCCAATGCTATACCTAAACACAGTGGCAAAGCCACCAGGAATACCACAATACTGGATGGCAGGTCACGCTTTAAATTCTTTTTTAATATATACTTCTTCACTTCCAATCTTGAAAAGATTGAGTTTCCGCTTTGCATAAAACTAAGTTTTATAATGTTTTAAACTAATTTTTTAATCATTACATCATGATCCTGCTAAAGGAACATGATGCTTACAAAATTAGCACCTGTTAGGAGGCGGTGTTGGCACAGAGGGATGAAATGGATCAACATGCCGTTTGAAGTGATCAATAAAACTGTTGTTGATGCCAAAATGACTCAGTACAGCCGAAAAGCTATAGTCATAATGCATATCAATCTTAAAATCACAAAGTTTTATTTTTGCTTTGCCATTATCTCCATCTGCACTATGCTCCGCTTCTATCTGCATAATCACGGAATTCATGATCTCTTTGTCGATATGGTTAAAAAACACAGGCGCGCCAGATATGATCATCTTTGCTGAAAAGATGCCCAGAAAGGCTATAATAATCAATAAGCGATATTTCCTAAGGAACATTTATATCCGTGTTTTTTTATTGCTATTCTCCAAAAATAACGCCAAAATAGGCTAACTAACAAATTGTCGTGTAATAAAAATGTAATTTAGTTGTTATCAAATGTAAGAAGCGCTCAGTTAAACTTGTAAAATCAGCTGGCTTATTATAGGAAAATAAAGCATTAAGCGTAATTTAGGGCACTCAAATACTTTCGGTCATTTATGAAACAGGTTTTATCCGTTTTATTGCTTTTCTGTTCATGTTTTGCCTTTGGGCAAAGCAATAACTCACCATCAACTTACGATCCGCATGAAATTGCCATTACCGGCTATCTGCAAACACAATATCAAAGGGCACAATCGGCGGGGATTTCTTCCTTTTCTGGAGGCGACTTTGCAAAAAACTCGAAAGATCGTTTTATGATCCGCAGGGGAAGGTTAAAAATTGACCGGGCAGATAAGTATTCGAGCATTGTTTTTCAGATTGATGCTACCCAAAACGGAGTACAGCTAATGGATGCTTTTATACAGTTACACCGACCGGAGTCAAAAGCATTGTTATTTACAGCCGGATTGTTTAACCGTCCTTTTGGATATTCTATTGTTTATTCATCAGGTTACAGGGATTTCCCTGAAAGGGCAAGGGTATTCCAAACACTGATGCCCCGTGAAAGGGATCTGGGAGCAATGCTGACGTTCAGGCCAGATGGCAAATTTCATTTTCTTACTGCCGAATTGGCTGTAATAAACGGAAGCGGGCATTCGGCCAGGGACTATGATTCAAAAAAGGATTTTGTAGGCAACCTCGGCTTTAAATTTGATAGTCTTGCCAATAAAAAACTTCAGCTGGGCTTTGGAGGCTCTTTTTATAAAGGATCTGTACGTAGCGACACGGAGAGTTATTTTACAAGCAATGGAAATGGCTTTTTTAAAAATACAAGCCCGGATAATATAGACTGGAATGCAAAACGCGATTATTATGGGGCAAACCTGCAATTGCAATACGACAATACTTTTGGTGCCACCTCATTTAAAGCAGAATACATTGGTGGAACACAACCCGGTGTAGCCAGCACAGCACTCATAACGGGGCCCGCAGCCAGTACCAGCTTTTCTACCCAGCCCAACACTGATCTGTACCTGCGCCCATTTGAAGGATATTACCTTTGGCTATCCCAGCGTATAGCCAAAAGCAGGTTTACAGCTTTGCTTGCTTATGATGTTTATGATCCGAATAAAGATGTGAAAGAAACAGAAATTGGGGCAAACAACAATACAACCGCTGCAGACATTAAATTTAATACATTGGGCTATGGCATGACCTGCCTGGTTAACACAAGGGTTAAGCTCACTGTATACAATGAACATGTTGTAAATGATCCTACGCAGTTGCCAGGGTATATGAATGACCTTAAAGACGATGTTTTTACAGTAAGACTGCAATACCGCTGGTAATGATATATTGATGATATTTGACAAAATCATTTTAAATGAAGAATAAAATAGAGGTATTACAGGATAAGATTAAACAAGCTCATGCTGGTGGCGGTGCTGCAAGGATTGATAGTCAACATAAAAAAGGGAAATTAACAGCCAGGGAAAGGATCCATTTTTTAATGGATGAAAACTCTTTTGAAGAGATTGGAATGATGGTTACCCATAGAAGCACCGATTTTGGAATGGAGTCTGAAAAATATCTGGGTGATGGTGTGGTAACAGGCTATGGCAATATTAATGGTCGCCTGGTTTATGTATTCTCACAGGATTTTACCGTATTTGGTGGCTCATTATCTGAAACTCATGCCGAAAAGATCTGTAAAATTATGGACATGGCCATGAAAAATGGGGCGCCGGTTATTGGCTTAAATGACAGTGGTGGTGCACGCATACAGGAAGGTGTGGTTTCATTGGGCGGATATGCCGATATATTTTACAAGAACGTTCAGGCTTCAGGAGTAGTGCCCCAGCTGTCTGCCATTATGGGGCCCTGTGCCGGGGGTGCTGTATATTCCCCGGCCATTACAGATTTTATTTTAATGGTTGAAAATACTTCTTACATGTTTGTTACGGGGCCAAATGTGGTTAAAACGGTAACCCATGAAGAAGTAAGCGCTGAAGAACTTGGAGGGGCATCTGCACATGCAACTAAATCTGGTGTAACGCATTTTGCATGCGCAAATGAACTGGATGCCATTGATCATGTTAGAAGGTTACTGAGCTATATGCCGCAAAACTGCGAGGAAATTCCGGCACGGCTACCTTATGAAGCAACAGACGAAAACAGGGCAGTGTTGAACGACATCATGCCCCAAAATGCCAATCAGCCTTATGATGTAAGGGGTATAATTGCAGAAACAGCAGATAGCGAGAGTTTTTTAGAAGTGCATGCCGCTTATGCAGAGAACATAGTAGTCGGTTTTGCCCGTTTAGCAGGCAGAAGTATCGGTATTGTAGCCAACCAACCGGCTTACCTGGCCGGGGTTTTAGACAACCACGCCTCTGCCAAAGCCGCAAGGTTTGTACGCTTTTGCGACTGTTTTAATATCCCTCTGCTTGTTTTTGAAGATGTACCAGGTTTTTTACCGGGAACGGATCAGGAATGGAATGGCATCATTAACAATGGGGCTAAGCTACTTTATGCCTTTAGTGAGGCCACAGTACCCCGTATTACCGTAATTACAAGAAAAGCTTATGGCGGTGCTTACGATGTAATGAACTCCAAGCATATTGGTGCCGATTTAAATTATGCCTGGCCAACTGCTGAAATAGCAGTTATGGGTGCAAAAGGGGCTGCCGAAATTATCTTTAAAAAAGAGATCAGCACAGCTGAAAAGCCTGAAGAAAAATGGCTGGAGAAAGAAAAACTTTATTCGGACACTTTTGCCAATCCTTACCGCGCAGCAGAACGGGGATTTATAGATGAGGTGATAGAACCCGCTCAAACCAGGAATAAGCTGATCAAGGCTTTTAAAATGTTAGAAAACAAGGTGGTGAACAACCCCCGTAAAAAACACGGAAATATCCCTTTATAATGGAGCTGAAACGGTCTGATGTTTTATTGATGGCCTTTTGCACAGGGCTTATTGTTGCCAATATTTACTATTGCCAGCCATTGGTCATACTGGTAGCCCGTGAGTTTAACCTGACAGAAAGTTATGCCGGCCGGATCACCTATCTGACACAGGCCGGCTATGCACTGGGCCTGTTCTTAATTGTCCCGCTGGGTGACATGTTTGAACGCCGCAGACAAATACTGCTGATTACAGCTATAGCTATAGCCGCATTGTTGCTGACAGCGCTTGCTCATACTTTCCTGCTGTTGCAGGTGGCCAGCGTATTAATTGGGGCCAGTTCCATCATCCCACAGTTAATTTTACCGATGGCGGCCAACCTCAGCTCCAATGAAAAAAGGGGTCAGACAATTGGTGTGATCATGAGCGGCTTGCTGATAGGGATACTTGCATCCAGGGCATTGAGTGGTAGTGTGGGGTATTTATGGGGCTGGCGTACCATGTATTTTATTGCCGCAGGTATCTGCTCGCTCCTTTTATTATTAATGGCCAAACGCTTTCCGCAAAGCAGACCAGCTTTTAATGGTAGCTACAAAGCACTGATGTTATCCATGTGGCATTATATCAAAACACAACCTGTTCTTCGTGAAGCCTCAATTATTAATTTTTTGGCTTTTGCTATACTTAGTGGCTTCTGGACTACTATGGTATTGTTCCTGGCCAATCCGCCTTTTGGTTTTCAAAGTCTGCAGATCGGCTTATTTGGCATTGCAGGTGCTGCCGGGGCCATGGCTGCTCCATTGGTAGGTAAACTGAGCACTGGTAAAAATCCGCGCAAAAACCTCTTAACAGGACTTATTTTACAGTTAATCAGTATTGCTGCCTTTTATTTTACTGGCAGCCATCTATATCTGTTTGTTGCCGGAATAATTTTGATTGACATAGGGCAACAGGCCATTCATGTTACCAACCAAACCAGGATTTATGCATTGGTTCCCGAAGCACGCAACCGACTGAATACTATTTTTATGTCTGTCAGTTTTGTCGGTGCATCAGTTGGCTCAGCATTTGGCTTATGGCTATGGGAAAAAGGCCAGTGGCCATTATTTTGTCTGGGCACGGCTTTGGTTGTTGGGTTAAATATATTAATTTACAATTTTTACAGCCACAAGCTTAAAACCTGACCATGGAGACCCTGCAGATTGAACAGATCAGATTCGATTTAACCTGGCGCATCAGACATGAGGTAATGTATCCCGACTTGCCCTATGAGGTGATTAAACTGGAAGATGATCCAAACGGTATACATTTTGGCCTGTTTGTTGATGGTCTGCTAACCGCTGTGGTTTCCCTCTTTAATGAGGGTAAAGTGTACCGGTTCAGAAAATTTGCAACAATCGTTAGCGCACAGGGCAAAGGCTATGGGACATTTCTGTTAAAACACATCATCAGTTATGTAAAACTTATGGGTGCCGAAAAACTCTGGTGTAATTCCCGGCTGTCGGCGGCAAACTTTTACAGCAAATTTGGCTTTGTGCAAACGGATCAGCGATCTGTGAGCAAGGAGATCGACTTTGTCATTATGGAGTTACAACTTGACAATTAACCCGTGGCTTAATGCCCGATTTATATATTTGCTTATCTTAAATACAAAATAATGGCTAAAAAGAAAGACGACAAACAGAAGCATGTTGCTGTAGTTACTAAAAAATCGCTCCAGTTTTTTGAAGAATATATCAACAATCCTTCTCCTACAGGCTTTGAATATCCAGGCCAGAAATTATGGCTGGATTATTTAAAACCTTATATAGATGAAAGCTTTATAGACAACTATGGCACTGCTGTGGGCATAATTAATCCTAAAGCTGAATATAGGGTAGTTATCGAAGCACATGCAGACGAAATCTCCTGGTTTGTAAATTACATCACTGCTGATGGCCTTATTTACGTCATCCGTAATGGTGGCTCTGATCATCAGATTGCACCCTCTAAACGGGTTAATATCCATACAGATAAAGGAATGGTTAAAGCGGTGTTTGGCTGGCCTGCAATACATACCCGTAATGGCGGCGACAAAGAAGAGGCGCCTGCACTGAAAAATATATTCCTAGATTGTGGCTGCACCAGCAAGGAAGAAGTAGAAAAACTGGGTATCCATGTAGGATGTGTTATCACTTACGAAGACGAGTTCATGACATTGAACGACCGTTATTATGTGGGCAGGGCTTTAGATAACCGTGCAGGTGGGTTTATGATTGCCGAAGTTGCCCGTTTACTTAAAGAGAATAAGCAAAAATTACCCTTTGGTCTCTATATCGTAAACGCGGTACAGGAAGAGATCGGATTACGGGGAGCGGAAATGATTGCTGATAGCATTAAGCCACATGTTGCAATTATTACCGATGTAACACATGATACCACAACCCCAATGATCAATAAAATTACACAGGGCGACCTGGCCTGTGGTAAAGGACCTGTTGTTTCTTATGCACCTGCTGTTCAAACCAATCTGAACAAATTACTGATCGAGACCGCTGAGAAGAACAATATTCCTTTTCAACGCCAGGCTTCATCGCGCTCAACTGGTACCGATACAGATGCTTTTGCTTACTCTAACGGAGGTGTTCCTTCGGCTTTGATCTCACTACCGCTCAGGTATATGCATACAACTGTTGAAATGATCCATAAAGAAGATGTAGACAATGTGATCAGCCTGATCTATCACTCGCTGTTGAACATCAAAAAAGACCATGATTTCAGGTACTCAAAGTAATAAAAACCCTGGTATTTTATTTTCGTTACCCATAAAAGAATTCCTCCTATGAGCAATCAGTCAGCAAATTTTACAGAAAAGGTTAAAGCCGCTTATCAACCCACAGGATCTTATATTTACCTGGGTGCCGGCATATTAAATGGCGAGGTATTGGCCGAAGCTGAAGTAAACTTGTCGCTGCAGATGATGAACAGACATGGTCTGGTTGCCGGTGCAACCGGTACCGGAAAAACCCGGACATTACAGCTACTGGCCGAACAGTTATCGGATGCTGGTGTCCCTGTATTTATGCTGGACGTAAAGGGTGATCTTTCAGGATTAAATCAACCCGGGCCGATCAATCCTAAAATTGAAGAAAGGGCACAGCAACTCAATAAGCCATTCTCCCCTGCTGGCTTTCCACTTGAGCTATATTCCTTATCTGGTAAGCTTGGCGCACAGATGCGTGCAACCGTGCTGGAATTCGGCCCCACTTTGCTGGCAAAAATCCTGGACCTGAATGATACGCAAACAGGGGTTCTGGCAGTGATCTTCAAATATGCAGATGACAATAAAATGCCCGTTATAGATCTCAATGACCTCAAAAAACTGGTTTCTTATTTATCGGAAGGAGAAGGTGCCGAAGAGATCAAAGGTACATATGGAAAAATATCCTCGGCTACTTCAGGCACCATCTTAAGAAAGATTGTAGCCATAGAACAACAGGGGCTCGCTGCTATGTTTGGCGAACGTTCCTTTGACATTGAAGATCTTTTTGAAAAAATTGATGGTAAGGGAACCATCAGTCTGCTAAATATTTCTGATGTACAGAATCAGCCAGTATTGTATTCTACTTTTTTATTGAGCCTGCTGGCAGAAATATTCTATAGTATGCCTGAAGCAGGCGACCTTGATAAACCCAAACTGGTCTTCTTTTTTGACGAGGCGCACCTGCTGTTCAAAAACTCTTCCAAAGCATTTTTAGAGCAGATTGAAACCATTATAAGATTAATCCGATCTAAAGGCATAGGTGTCTTCTTTTGTACCCAGGCACCCACAGATGTACCAGAAAGCGTATTGTCTCAGCTAGGGAACCGCATACAGCATGCCTTAAGAGTGTTTACCCCAAATGATGCAGATGCATTGAAAAAAACAGTCAATACTTATCCCAGATCAGACTTTTATAAGATCGATGAAATATTAACTGCTCTGGGAACAGGGCAGGCACTCATCACAGTATTAAACGAAAAAGGTATCCCTACAGAAGTGGTAGCAACCATGCTTACTCCGCCAAGGGCAATTATGGGGCCGTTAACAGCAGCAGCATATAACGACCTTATCCGGTCGAGTGCCATGACAGCAAAATATCAGGAAACGATTGACCCGGAAAGTGCTTACGAAATACTTACCAAAAGAATAAATGATAGATTGGCAGTACAGGATGAAACTGAAGAAATACAAACACCTGCAAAAGACGAAAAAAGTATCATAGAGAAAGTAATGGGCGCTACCATAACCCGACAGATAGGGAAAGAAATTGTGCGTGGTATATTTGGTATGCTTACTGGTAAAAAACCAAGAAGCGGAGGTAAAGGTATGTTTGGATTTTAAATAAAAAGCTACCTTTACTAAATCAAAAAATGTATTTTAGCGCACATAAAATATTACCTTACTACATTGAATATTAACCTAATTACTATTTTTATTGAATGAAACCTACTTTATTAATATTAGCAGCCGGTATGGCCAGCCGCTATGGCAGTATGAAACAAATTGATGGCTTTGGTCCAAATGGCGAAACCATTATCGACTATTCTATTTATGATGCAATAAAAGCCGGCTTTGGCAAAGTAGTATTCATTATTAAAGAAGAATTTGTAGATAATTTTAAGGCGATTTTTGAACCAAAACTAACAGGAAAAATTGAAACCGACTACGTTTTCCAAAATTTCGATTTAAAGCAGTTTGGTATCGAAGAAGAAATTTACCGTGAAAAGCCATGGGGAACGGCACATGCCATTCTTTCTGCGAGAAAAGTAATCAAAGAACCATTTTGCGTAATCAATGCAGATGATTATTATGGCTTTGATGCTTTCAAAAAAATGGTAGATTTCTTAAATAATGAGGCTACAGACAGCAATTATTCTATTGTAGGTTATCAGATCGGAAAAACCTTATCAGACTTCGGATCAGTTTCCCGTGGTGTTTGTAAAACCAATGCTGCAGGTTATCTGGAAGAAATCACTGAACGCACCCAGGTTTATAAAAAAGGCGATGGTATCGTATATGAAGAAAATGGGGTAGAATATCCTTTAGAATTCAATACCCCTGTTTCTATGAACTTTTGGGGATTTACACCTGCTGTTTTTAAACTGACTGAGGATTTATTTAAAGTATTTGCTTTAGAAAATAAAGACAAGCCAAAAGCAGAATTCTTTATTCCCTTAATTGGAGAAAACCTGGTTAAAACCAACACGGCCAGCTTTAAAGTGATCCCAACAGACAACCAATGGTTTGGTGTAACCTACAAAGAAGACAAGCCCTTTGTGCAAAACAGTATAGACCAGCTGGTAAAAGACGGTACATATCCTGAAAATCTTTGGAATAATTAATACCTGATGATATAAAACAAAAGGCCCTGATCATAATGATCAGGGCCTTTTGTTTTATATAGGATTAACAATTACTTTTTATCGTCTTTCACTTCTTCAAAATCTACATCTGTAACGTTATCACCGCCATCGGCTGCTTGTTGTCCATCAGCATGTGCTTCAGCACCAGCCTCTGGTTGTCCAGCATCCTGACCAGCTTTGTACATCTCTTCAGAAGCAGCATTCCATGCATTCTGTAAAGCTTCCTGAGCAGCATCAATATCAGCAAAGTTTCTTGCTGCATGCGCATCTTTAAGTTTTTTCAAACCATCCTCAATAGGTGCTTTTTTATCAGCAGAAAGTTTATCGCCAAATTCTTTTAATTGTTTCTCTGTAGAGAAGATTAAAGCATCAGCACTATTGATTTTTTCAGCTTCTTCTTTCGCAGCTTTGTCTGCATCAGCATTCTTTTCAGCTTCTTCCTTCATTCTCTTGATTTCTTCATCAGTCAAACCGGAGGAGGCCTCTATACGGATTTTCTGCTCTTTACCAGTGGCTTTGTCTTTTGCACTTACGTGTAAAATACCATTGGCATCAATATCAAACGCGACTTCTACCTGAGGAACTCCACGTGGAGCCGGCGGAATACCGTCTAAGATGAAACGGCCAATTGTACGGTTCTGAGCAGCCATAGGACGCTCACCCTGTAAAATATGTATCTCTACAGATGGCTGGTTATCAGCAGCAGTAGAAAAAGTTTCTGCTTTTTTAGACGGGATAGTGGTGTTGGCCTCAATTAATTTAGTCATTACACCACCCATGGTTTCAATACCTAATGAAAGTGGGGTAACATCTAATAACAATACATCTTTAACCTCTCCGGTCAAAACACCACCCTGAATTGCAGCACCAATAGCCACAACCTCATCAGGGTTTACACCTTTTGATGGTTCTTTGCCAAAGAATGCTTTAACCGCATCCTGGATAGCAGGAATACGTGTAGAACCACCCACAAGAATAATCTCATCAATATCACTTGTTTTTAAACCAGCATTTTTTAATGCAGACTTACAAGGATCAATTGTACGTTTGATCAGATCTCCGGCCAATTGCTCAAATTTAGCGCGGCTTAGTGTTCTTACCAGGTGTTTAGGTCCTGTAGCATCAGCAGTAATATAAGGCAGATTGATTTCGGTTGAAGTAGTACTTGAGAGTTCAATCTTTGCTTTTTCAGCTGCTTCTTTCAAACGCTGTAAAGCCATTGGATCCTGGTGCAGGTCCATACCGTTCTCATTTTTAAATTCTTCAGCCAACCATTCGATAATGATATGGTCAAAGTCATCACCACCTAAGTGCGTATCACCATCGGTAGATTTAACTTCAAATACACCATCACCCAATTCAAGTACTGAAACGTCATGTGTACCGCCACCGCAGTCAAACACAACAATTTTCATGTCCTTATGTGCTTTGTCCAAACCGTAGGCCAAAGCAGCAGCTGTAGGCTCATTGATGATACGTTTTACAGTTAAGCCCGCAATCTCACCTGCTTCTTTTGTTGCCTGGCGTTGCGCATCATTGAAATAAGCAGGAACCGTAATTACAGCTTCAGTCACTTCCTGGCCTAAAAAGTCTTCCGCAGTCTTCTTCATTTTTTGCAAGATCATGGCGGAAATTTCCTGCGGCGTATATTTACGGTCGTCAATCTCTACACGAGGTGTATTGTTGTCGCCCTTTACAACTTTATAAGGTACACGGCCAGCTTCTTTTGAAACTTCAGCAAAGCTGCTGCCCATAAAGCGCTTAATTGAATAAATTGTTTTTGTTGGGTTAGTGATGGCCTGACGTTTAGCCGGCTCACCTACCTTACGCTCACCATTCTCTGCAAATGCAACAATGGATGGCGTAGTACGTTTACCCTCACTGTTGGCTATAACTACAGGTTCGTTACCTTCCATTACGGCTACGCAAGAGTTTGTTGTTCCTAAGTCTATACCAATAATTTTTGACATGCTATTTATCTCTGTTTATGTTATGAAATCTTATTATTTAGTATCTGTTTAACAAGCAATGTGCCAATTGGTTTTTGGCAGAAAATATTACTTACAAAGAATAATTAAAGAAATTTATGGCCGAAAGCTGTTACAAAAATGTGACAGTATGACAGAAATCAGTCTTTAATACAATTTATCGAGGCCAAATAATCGTTCCAAATGATGATAGCCAATACCAAAATAAGCTTTCGATTCCAGGATCTTTTGTTTGATCTCTGCTTTCCTGGCGTCCCCATCTTTAGCAAAGGTATCTGAACCCGAGGTCTTGACTCCTACTACCAACACGTTCTTAGGCGTATGCGCATCAGAGATAAATTCAAATACCTTGGTTTTATAACCAAAGTATTCCATAATTAAAGCCCTGATCCCATCTGTTACCATCTCTGCCTGACGTTCCATGAAAATACCATATTTTGTTAAAAATGAAATTTCATTTTTCGATTTGTTCTTTTCCATTTCCCTTCTGATCTGCTTATGGCAGCATGGCGCCACAACAATCAGCCCTGCATTCGCCAGGATTCCTTTGTATATCGCATCATCTGTTGCTGTATCGCAGGCATGAAGGGCGATCAATAAGTCGATGGATTCAAGCGCATAATCTGCTATCGTTCCCTGAACAAAATCAAGTTTATCAAATCCCGAACTTTCCGCGATTCTGTTACACAAAGCAACCAGATCTTCCCTGTATTCCAGCCCTGTTATTTTAGCATTTTGGTTTAGCACATGATGCAGATAATCATATAAAGCAAAGGTCAGATATCCTTTACCCGAGCCCATGTCTACCACATTATTTACCTCTCCAGGTAACTCTCTCATGAGAGAACTCAGGATCTCTATGTACTGATTGATCTGACGATATTTATCCTGGGCATTTTTAAATACATTCCCGTCCGCGTCACTAATCCTCAGTTCTTGTAAATAAGTCTTTCCGGCTGGTACAATAATGCGTTTCTTTTCTTTATTATGAGCCAATGTGGGTTGTACTGCAGTTTTCACTTTTTTTTCCCTTAAAGCGATCAGTTGTTTCTTACCATGTTCAAGGATCACTTCTTTTTCAGTAGTAAATAAAGTCGCTATTCTAAAGTCATTACTTATAAAATTGCCCATTAACGTGATCCCTTCTGTTATCGGAAAATTTTTGATGATATCCCGGGTTTTATACCGATAAGTAAACGAAAGCATAGCTGTTCTTTTAATTTCAACCAGCCGCACATAGATATTCTTCAATTCTTTTTCATTCCCCTGGTAATTACCCATTGAAATTTTGACAAATACGCCGGCAGTGATGCTTTCCGAAAGCTGATCTTTAAATTGCTGTAAATAGACTTGATTGGACATGAAAATTGATTACCCCACAAAGATAGCCTTTTAGAAAAGGAATAGTAAATTCGCTTTATGCAATCCCTTTTTTTCATCGCCATTCTTCCACCAAGCTCAATCAGTAACGCTATCGATGAAATCAGGAAACAATGCGCAATGGATTATAGGGTTTATAGTGCACTTAAGCCGCCCGTACACATTACATTGATCCCTCCGTTCAACTTAGCGCCGGTGCTTGAACACAAATTAATCTCGAGCCTTGAACAGTGCAGAAATTTCCAGCCATTCGAACAAGAACTTAAGGACTATGCCGGGTTCTCACCCAGAGTCGTGTTCATCAACGCCTTAAAAAATCCTGGGATTACAGCCTTACATAAAATACTCAGGAAACACCTAAAAATATATCTGGAGAAAGACCCTGGCTCAATCAAGCCACACATCACTATTGCTTATAGAGACGTTGAACCAATCATTTACGAACAGATCATGGAAGCCTACAGCAAACGCCGTTTTAACGCTCATTTTACGGTCAGTAAATTTGCACTGTTAAAGCATGACGGAAAGAAGTGGAACCTGTTCAGAGAATT
Source organism: Pedobacter heparinus DSM 2366 (assembly GCF_000023825.1). Taxonomy (NCBI): domain Bacteria; kingdom Pseudomonadati; phylum Bacteroidota; class Sphingobacteriia; order Sphingobacteriales; family Sphingobacteriaceae; genus Pedobacter; species Pedobacter heparinus. Next base: position 737,507 of record NC_013061.1, on the reverse strand, counting down.
TGAATCCAGACCACAGGAAGAACAATATAAAATGAACCTATAAAACAAAAAACCCTGACCAAATTCTGGTCAGGGTTTTCTTTATCAGGAATAAAAGAATAATTATTCGCCTTTATCTTCCGTTTTTTCTTCAGCTGCAGGCGCTTCCGGAGCCACTTCTTCTTTTACAGGTGCCTCTTCAGCTACAACTTCTGCTTTTTCTGCTTTAACAGCAGGTGCATCAGTTTTTTTAGCTTTGCTTCTGCCACGACGGGTTGTTTTCTTCTCAGCAGATTCTGCTTCTTTACCATAAACCTCATTGTAATCAACCAGTTCGATCAATGCCATCTCAGCATTATCTCCCAAACGGTTGTTTAATTTAATGATTCTGGTATAACCACCCGGACGGTTAGCTACTTTTGCAGCAATATCACGGAACAATTCAGTAACAGTTTCTTTATCTTGCAAATAACCAAATACAATACGACGTGAATGTGTAGTATCATTTTTAGATTTTGTAATGATCGGCTCAACATACATACGTAAAGCTTTAGCTTTTGCCAGTGTAGTAGAGATTCTCTTGTGTTTAATTAACGATGAAGCCATGTTAGCCAGCATCGCTTTACGATGTGAATCTGTTCTTCCTAAGTGATTTACTTTTTTACCGTGTCTCATTTTTTAATTTATTCAGTGTATACCGTCTCTTTGATTTTATCTGAGGGAATTATACACTATTAACAATATGTTATTTATTTTTTATACCTATTATTCTTCGTCCAGTTTAAACTTAGACAAGTTCATACCAAACGATAAACTTTTAGATTTAACAAGTTCCTGGATCTCAGTTAAGGATTTTTTACCGAAGTTTCTGAATTTCAACATATCAGCCACATCATAAGAAACCAGATCAGCAAGCGTACGGATATCAGCTGCCTTTAAGCAGTTCAATGCACGTACTGAAAGATCTAAATCAACCAATTCAGTTTTTAAGATCTTACGCATGTGCAAGATTTCCTCATCAACCTCTTTCGTTTCTTCTTTCGCCTGAGACTCCAATACCAAATTCTCATCAGAGAAAAGCATAAAATGCTGGATTAAGATTTTCGCAGCTTCCTTTAATGCTTCTTCCGGATGGATTGAGCCATCTGTAGAGATATCCAATATTAATTTTTCATAATCTGTTTTCTGTTCAACACGATAGTTTTCTATAGTGTACTTTACATTTTTCATTGGCGTGAAAATCGAATCGATTGCGATCACACCAACAACAGCATCATTTATTTTATTCTCTTCTGCAGGTACATAACCACGTCCTTTATTAATGGTCAATTCCACTTCTAAAGTAACAGATTTCTCCATGTTACAAATAACGAAATCAGGGTTAAGCACCTCGAAGTTATTAGAGAATTTAGTAATGTCGCCAGCAACAAACTGCTCCTGTCCATTAACTAAAATAAAAACTTTCTCTGAGTCACCGGCATCTCCTGATTTTTTAAAACGCACTTGTTTTAAATTAAGAATGATTTCTGTTAAATCTTCTACAACGCCTTTTATGGTAGAAAACTCATGAGATACCCCTGAAAAACGAATACTTGTAATGGCATAACCTTCTAAAGAAGAAAGCAATATTCTTCTCAAGGCATTACCAATTGTTACACCGAAACCGGGCTCTAAAGGACGGAACTCAAATGTACCATCGAAATCAGTTGATTTCTGCATGATTACTTTATCGGGTTTCTGAAATGCTAAAATTGCCATTTATAATGTTTTTAGATCGTTATTAAAATTATGTAACGTAAAAAAGTTAACTGCTTTGTAACAGTTAACTAAATATATTACTTAGAGTATAACTCTACTATAAGATTTTCTTTGATATTTTCTGGTATCTCGTCGCGATTAGGATAAGCTAAAAACTTACCTGATAATTCACTTGCATTCCAGTCTAACCAATTGAATTTATTGATTACTCTGCCTGCTACTGAATTGGTAATAGCTTCTAAAGTTTTTGACTTTTGACGCACTGCGATAACATCACCAGCTTTCAATTGATAAGATGGAATATTTACTACTTCACCGTTAACTGTTACGTGTTTATGGCTAACTAACTGACGGGCAGCTGAACGTGTTGTAGCAATACCTAATCTGTAAACTGTGTTATCTAAACGAGCTTCTAATAATTGTAATAAGTTATCACCTGTAATACCACCACGTGAAGACGCTTTGGTAAATAAGTTACGGAACTGACGCTCTAATACACCATAAGTATATTTAACCTTCTGTTTCTCCATTAACTGTACAGCATACTCTGACTGTTTTCCTCTTCTTTTTGAAGCACCGTGCTGCCCAGGAGGATAATTTTTTCTGTCTAGTACTTTATCAGGGCCAAAAATTGGCTCTCTGAACTTACGGGCGATTTTGGACTTTGGTCCTGTATATCTTGCCATTGTTTTTTGTTTTAAAGTATCATGCAACCTTACGCTGCAGACTCTTAGCTTTAAAAATTAATAAATTAAACTCTTCTCTTCTTAGGAGGACGACATCCATTGTGTGGAAGCGGGGTAATATCTTTGATAGAGGTTACTTCTATACCTGAAACCTGCAATGTTCTAATTGCAGACTCACGACCAGAACCCGGACCTTTAACAAAAACATCTACTTTACGCAGCCCCAGATCAAATGCTACTTTACCGCAATCAGATGCAGCCTGACCTGCTGCATAAGGCGTGTTCTTTTTAGAACCTTTAAAGCCCATTTTACCTGCAGAAGACCATGAAATAGTTTGACCATTGTTATTTGTTAAGGTAACAATGATATTGTTAAAAGTAGCATTGATGTGTGCCTGACCAACAGGCTCAATAACAACAATACGCTTTTTGGTAACTTTTTTACTCTTAGCCATAATTATTATTCAGTACTAATTTTATTTAGTAGCTTTTTTCTTGTTTGCAACTGTTTTTCTCTTGCCTTTACGTGTACGAGAGTTGTTCTTAGTGCGCTGACCACGTACCGGCAAACCTTTTCTGTGACGTAAACCACGGTAACAACCGATATCCATTAAACGCTTAATGTTCAACTGAACTTCTGAACGTAAAGCACCTTCAACTTTTACTCCGTCGTTAATAATGGTACGAATTGCCGATAACTCATCATCAGACCAATCTTGTACTTTTTTGTTAAAATCGATACCTGCCTCCGTTAATATACGTTGCGCAGTTGCTCTTCCTACTCCGAAGATGTAGGTTAACCCGATCTCACCTCTTTTGTTTCTTGGTAAATCTATACCTGATATCCTTGCCATATTTGTATTTAGCGATTTTGATTTACGATCTTTTGATTTACGATTCACGATCAGGAAGCTGTGCAACCCAATTACGTAATCTTAATTCGTAAATCTAAAATCTAAAATTTAATTAACCTTGACGTTGCTTAAATTTAGGGTTCTTCTTGTTGATTACGTAAAGTTTACCTTTACGACGAATAACCTTGCAATCCGCACTACGTTTTTTAATTGATGACCTAACTTTCATTTTATTTGTATCTATAAGTAATCCTGCCCTTTGATAAATCGTAAGGCGACATCTCTAATTTGACTTTGTCCCCCGGTAAAATTTTGATATAATGCATCCTCATTTTTCCAGAGATATGAGCAATAATCTCATGACCATTTTCCAGTTCTACACGGAACATGGCATTCGATAATGCTTCCCTTATTACACCGTCTTGTTCAATTGAGGCTTGTTTAGCCATATAATATTGATTTTTACTTAATTAGCTGTTGTTCAACAGGGATGCAAAATTAAATAAAAAAATTTAATTATTTACTTTTTTTCTTTAAAACTTCTTCAATGAATGAAAAGGTTGATAAAACATCTGCATTCCCCTTTTTAACCGCAACAGTATGCTCAAAATGTGCCGATGGCTTATTGTCCTTACTGGTTACAGTCCATCCATCAGACCAAAATTTAACCCCTGCCGTACCTGCATTGATCATCGGCTCTATCGCAATCACCATTCCCTCTTCCAGTTTAATTCCACTTCCCCTTTTGCCATAATTAGGCACCTCGGGTTTTTCGTGTAATTTAACTCCAACACCATGACCAACCAATTCTCTCACTACTCCAAATCCATTTGCCTCTGCATAAGCTTGTACTGCAAATCCCACATCACCAATTCTCGAACCAACCACAGCCTTTTCTATAGCCAGTTTCAGACATTCCTGTGTTACTTCCACAAGTTTCTGACGCTCGCTGTCGATCTCTCCAATAGAAAAAGTATATGCCGAATCCCCAAAAAAATCATTCTTGATCACACCACAATCTACAGAGATCAAATCTCCTTCCTGAATTACATAATCCCCAGGAAATCCATGAACAACCTGTTCATTTGGTGAAATACATAAAGAATAAGGAAATCCATTATAATTTAAAAAAGCAGGGATCGCACCATGGTCTTTTATAAATGTCTCAGCCAGATCATTAAGCTTCTTTGTTGTTACTCCCGGACCAATGACCTTAGCAACTTCAGCTAAGGTCTTTGATACCAGCAAAGAACTTTCTCTTATTAACTCTATCTCTTCCGGAGATTTGTAATAGATTTTAGACATTGTATTTACTAAATCACAGCATTGCTACCACTCGCTGCAGGAATTCCCGTACGACCAGTAACCCTACCTGTTTTCATTAATCCATCGTAATGACGCATTAATAAATAACTCTCAATCTGTTGTAAGGTATCTAGAACAACCCCTACCAGAATCAGCAAAGACGTTCCTCCATAAAAATGTGCAAACTCAGATTTAATCCCAAATTTAACTGCAATAGAAGGAAGAATTGCAATGATCGCCAGGAAAACTGCTCCTGGAAAGGTGATCTTGGAAATCACATCATCAATAAATGATGAAGTAGATAAACCCGGTTTTATGCCCGGTATAAACCCACCATTCTTTTTCATGTCATCAGACATCTGAGTAGGATTAACTGTAATCGCAGTATAGAAAAATGTAAATGCAATAATTAAAAATGCAAACGTTAAACTATAGGCCAAAGAAGTATAATCACTAAACTGAATCAGCCAGGTATTCTGCAAGGATGGAAAAAATCCTGTCAAAGTTGCGGGAATAAACATTAATGCCTGGGCAAAAATGATCGGCATCACACCAGCAGCATTTACTTTTAAAGGTATATACTGCCTAACCCCACCAAACTGTCTGTTGCCTACAATCCTTTTTGCATATTGTACAGGCACTTTACGAACGCCCTGTACAATCATGATCGTAAACATTACAACAGCAAAAAGCGCAACAATCTCAACAACCAGGGCAATTAAGCCCCCGTCACCTACAAACCTTGAACTGATCTCCTGTTGCAGCGCAATAGGCAAACGGGCAATAATACCAACCATAATGATCAGTGATATACCATTACCAATACCTTTGTCAGTGATTTTCTCACCTAACCACATTACAAATAATGTACCTGCAGATAAAACAAATGTTGCAAGCACAAAAAATAAGGTGTGGTCTATAATGATAGCCTCAGCTGGAACCTGTGTTTTAACATAACCCACAGCCTGAACAGCTGTAATGGCTACGGTTAAATAACGGGTAATCTGATTGAGTTTCTTTCTTCCGCTCTCACCTTCCTTTTGCATCTTCTGAAAAGAAGGAACCGCAATACCTAATAGCTGAACTACAATAGAGGCAGAAATATAAGGCATAACACCCAAGGCCAGGATAGATACCCGGGAAAATGATCCTCCCGCAAACATATCCAACAGACCTAAAATGCCAGACTTCGTATTATCGCCTAAAAGTGTTGCATCTACACCTGGTAATACCACATGAGATACAAACCTATAAACTAAAAGAATCATGAGCGTAAAAATAATACGCTCTTTCAATTCTTGAATTTTCCAAATATTACTTAAAGTAGTAAACAGCTTCTTCATTAATTACAATTTTTCGATTGAGCCTCCAACAGCCTCAATAGCTTTTTGTGCAGTTGCAGAAAAAGCATGTGCTTTAACTTCTATCTTAGATTTAACTTCACCGCGACCTAAAATCTTAACCAGATCGTTTTTAGATGCTAAACCATGTTGTTGTAAGGCAGCAAAATCTATGCTTGTTAAGTTAAACTTCTCAGCCAATCCTTGTAACACATCTAAATTTACACCTACGTATTCAACACGGTTAATAGGTTTGAAACCTACTTTAGGCACACGACGCTGTAATGGCATCTGACCGCCTTCAAATCCAACCTTGGTTGAATGTCCTGAACGTGATCCGGCCCCTTTATGACCACGGGTGGAAGTACCGCCACGACCAGAACCGGTACCACGACCAATTCTCTTACTATTTTTAACAGAACCTGCTGCAGGTTTTAAATTACTTAAGTTCATTTCTTGAAACTTATTGTGTTGCCCTTCGCTTTCACTAATCAGGGTCAACGGTTAAACAATATACAAAGGTTGCAAATGTAATTATATTAACTACATTTACAACCTTTAAAATAATTTATATGCGCTCTATCGCGATTAAGTGATTCACTTTTCTTACCATTCCAATAATGGCATCAGTTGCCTCAACTTCTACACTTTGGTTCATTTTAGTTAAACCTAAAGCTTGCATTGTTCTTTTCTGGCGCTCACTTCTGTCGATAATGCTTTTTACCTGGGTTATTTTGATCTTAGCCATAATATTATCCGTTAAAAACTTTATTTAAATCAACACCACGCTGTTGTGCAACAGTGTAAGCATCACGCATTTTAGTTAAAGCATCTACAGTTGCTTTTACCACGTTGTGAGGATTTGATGAACCTTTTGATTTTGCCAGTACGTTATGTACTCCAGCACTCTCCAATACAGCACGCATCGCACCACCAGCAATAACTCCGGTACCTACAGCTGCAGGTTTGATCAATACAAAACCTCCAGAAAATTTACCGATTTGCTCGTGAGGAACAGTACCATTCAACAAAGGAACTTTTACCAGGTTCTTTTTAGCATCATCAATGCCTTTTGCAATTGCTTCTGTTACCTCTTTTGCTTTACCCAATCCGTATCCAACGATTCCGTTCTCATCTCCAACAACTACGATTGCTGAGAAGCTGAAAGTACGACCACCTTTGGTTACTTTGGCTACGCGTTGTATGCTAACTAAACGATCTTTTAATTCGATCTCGCTAGTCTTAACTCTTTTTATATTGATAGTTGACATTCTTATCTAATTTTCAGATTAAAATTCTAAACCAGCTTCGCGGGCACCATCTGCCAGCGATTTAACGCGACCATGGTATAAATAGCCATTTCTATCGAAAACAACTTGTTTAATACCTGCTGCGATAGCTTTTTCAGCTACTAATTTACCTACGGCAACTGATTGCTCAGATTTATTGCCTGTACCTGAAAAATCTTTAGATAAAGATGAAGCTGATACAATTGTGCTACCGGTTACATCGTTAATAATTTGAGCATAAATCCCTTTATTGCTTCTATAAACCGATAAACGTGGACGGCTTTCAGAACCTGTTAATCTTTTTCTGATGCCTTTTTTTATACGATCTCTACGAGATAATTTTTTCCCTGCCATGATGATTATTTTTTAGAAGCTGATTTACCTGCTTTTCTTCTTAACACTTCGCCTACAAACTTGATACCTTTACCTTTATATGGTTCCGGTGCACGTAACGAACGGATCTTCGCTGCTACCTGTCCTATCAATTGTTTGTCAATACTTTCTAAAATGATTTTAGGTGTCTGACCTTTTTCTGAGGTTGTGGTCACCTTAATCTCTTCCGGCAACTGGAAAACATAATGGTGAGAATAACCTAAAACAAGATCCAGTGTATTTCCCTGGTTTGTAGCGCGGTAACCCACACCTACTAATTCCTGTTGAATTTTATAACCTTCTGTTACACCAACAACCATATTATTGATCAAAGCACGGTATAAACCATGTAATGCTTTGTGTCTTTTTTGCTCTGACGGACGTTGTACTGTTAACACGCCATCTTCCTGACTTACAGTGATATCTGAATCTACTGCTTGAGTTAATTCTCCCTTAGGGCCTTTAACAGTTACTACGTTATCTTTAGAAACGGTAATCGTTACACCTGCAGGTACATTAATTGGGGCTTTTCCTACTCTTGACATTTTGCTATCCTCCTTTAATTAATAAACGTGACACAAAACTTCGCCACCAATGTTTAGTTTAGCAGCCTCTTTATCGGTCATAACACCCTTAGATGTAGATAAAATTGCAATACCTAAACCATTTAATACTCTTGGCATATTATCCACACCGGCATATTGCCTTAAACCTGGTTTGCTAATACGTGTTAACGTACGGATCGCCGGGATTTTAGTGATCGCATTGTACTTCAATGCAATTTTAATAGTGCCTTGAGTTGTAGTATCCTCAAATTTGTAGTTAGCAATGTAACCTTTGTCAAAAAGTACTTTAGTAATTTCCTTTTTAAGGTTTGATGCAGGAATCTCTACAATTCTGTGATTTGCCTTTATGGCATTTCTTACTCTTGTAAGATAATCTGCTATTGGATCTGTATTCATTTTTATATAATTGTGATAGTGGTTTCCTTTCCGACCTATTCGGAACGACCTGCCATCGGTTAATTCTTTTATTTGCAGTTTAAGGAATTGAACCTTAAACACATCAGCTGTTTACCAGCTTGCTTTTCTTACCCCAGGTATTTTACCTGCCAAAGCCATATCACGGAACAATACCCTTGATATACCGAAAGTACGCATGTAACCACGAGGACGGCCAGTTAATTTACAACGGTTGTGCAAACGTACAGCCGATGAGTTTTTTGGTAACTTGTCTAATCCTTCATAGTCTCCGGCAGCTTTAAGTTCTGCACGTTTCTCTGCATACTTAGCAACCAGCTTCTGGCGCTTAATTTCGCGAGCTTTTACACCTTCTTTTGCCATTATTGCTCTGTTTTTTGATTTTTAAATGGTAACCCAAATTGTTTTAAAAGTTCCAATGCCTCAACATCTGTAGTCGCAGTGGTTACAAAAGTAATGTCCATACCTAAAATCTTGCTGATCTTATCTATGTTGATCTCAGGGAAGATGATCTGCTCAGTTACACCTAAAGTGTAATTTCCTTTTCCATCGAAACCTTTATCGTTGATACCTTTGAAGTCACGGATACGTGGCAAAGCTACAGAAATTAAACGATCTAAGAACTCATACATGTTGTTATCACGTAAAGTTACACGTACACCAACCGGCATACCTTTACGCAATTTAAAGTTTGAGATATCTTTTTTAGATTTTGCGCCAACTGCTTGCTGACCTGAGATCGTGGTCATCTCTAAAATAGAGCTGTCCATAATCTTTTTGTCAGTTACAGAGAAACGACCAACCCCCTGGTTGATAGCAATCTTCTCTAACTTAGGAACCTGCATAACGCTTTTGTAATTGAACTTATCTTTAAGTGCAGTTACAATTTCCTCTTTATATTTACTTTTTAATCTTGGTACGTAAGCCATTATTTGATCTCCTCTCCTGATTTTTTAGATACCCTAACTAATTTCCCATCAGCATTAAGCTTTCTGCCAACGCGTGTAGTTGCTCCTGTCTTAGGGTCAATTAACGCCACGTTAGAAATATGAAGAGCAGCCTCTTTCTTAATGATACCACCATTAGGGGTAGCAGCATTTGGTTTTGTATGTTTTGATACAAGGTTAACACCTTCTACAAGTATTCTGCTTTTAGAAATTAATACTGAAAGCACAGTGCCTTGCTGACCTTTTGAATCTCCGGCTATAACCTTTACTAAATCACCTTTACGGATTTTTATTTTTGGTGTAGTTACTTTATTTTTCATTTTATAATACCTCCGGTGCTAATGATACAATTTTCATGAATTGTTTTTCACGCAGTTCTCTTGCTACCGGGCCAAAAATACGTGTACCGCGCGGCTCATCTTGTGCATTTAATAATACTGCTGCATTGTCGTCGAAACGGATATAAGAACCATCTTTACGTCTGATCTCTTTCTTTGTTCTTACTACAACTGCTTTAGAAACTGTTCCTTTCTTGATGTTTCCGGAAGGCAAAGCACTCTTAACGGTAACAACGATCTTGTCACCAATAGAAGCATAACGCTTTCCAGTACCACCAAGTACACGGATAACCAATACTTCTTTTGCGCCGCTATTGTCGGCTACGTTTAATCTTGATTCCTGTTGTACCATGTTATTTAGCCCTTTCTAAAATTTGCACTAATCTCCAGTTCTTGTTTTTACTCAGCGGACGAGTCTCCATGATCAGTACTGTATCACCAATACCGCAATCGTTTTTCTCGTCATGAGCCATAAATTTGGTAGTTTTCTTAACAAACTTACCATAGATCGGGTGTTTCACTTTACGTTCTACCGCTACAACAATAGATTTTTCCATCTTGTTGCTTACCACCAACCCGGTTCTTGTTTTTCTTAATTGTCTTTCCATTTCGACTCTAAAGTTATTTAGTTTCAGTAGCAGACTGAGCTTTACGCTTAGTCACTTCAGTATTTAATCGGGCAATATTTCTCCTAACCTTGCTAATGCGGCTTGGGTTCTCTATAGCCGAAATTGTATGCGCAAACTTTAACTTTACTAAGTTTTCTGTCTCTTCTGCAATCCTGGCTACTAGCTCTTCTTGTGAAAGCCCTGTAATTTCTGAGTTCTTCATTTTATTAATTTTTATATTGTGGGTCCAGCGGTTATAATAACAAGTTACTTACAACATTCAACCCATCCCTTATTATGCTTCTACGTAATCTCTACGTACTACAAATTTTGTTTGGATCGGTAATTTCTGTGCGGCTAAACGCATGGCTTCTTTGGCAATTTCCAAAGGCACACCTTCAGCTTCAAAAATAATACGTCCGGGTCTAACAACAGCTACCCAATACTCAGGCGCACCTTTACCTTTACCCATACGTACCTCAGCAGGTTTCTTAGTTACCGGTTTGTCCGGGAATATCCTAATCCATACCTGACCTTCACGTTTCATGAAACGAGTTACCGCGATACGGGCTGCCTCTATCTGGCGACTGGTGATCCAGGTCGACTCTAGAGATTTGATCCCGAAAGATCCGAATGACAATTCAGCACCACGAGTTGCTAAACCTTTCATTCTGCCCTTTTGCATCTTTCTGAACTTCGTTCTTTTTGGCTGTAACATTTTATTCTAATATTATCGTTAAACGATCTGTTAACTAATTATTTACGAGGACCTCTGTTTTGAGAATTTCCACCTCTATTATCTCTTCCTGCACCCGGACCACCTTGACCAGGGCCTCTTCCGCCACGATTACCACCACCGCGGTTATCGTTTCTTCTGTCGCCACCGCCACGGTTATCCCTGTCTCTTCCACCACCGAAAGCACCTTCTGGTCTGCCACCTTTGCCAGGAGCATTGCTCGTTGCACCGATGTTTGGAGAAAGGTCACGTTTACCGTAAACTTCACCTTTACAGATCCATACTTTAACACCTATTTTTCCATAAGTAGTTAAAGCTTCTGCCAGCGCATAGTCAATATCTGCACGGAAAGTATGCAAAGGAATTCTTCCTTCTTTATACTGTTCACTACGAGCCATCTCAGCACCACCTAAACGACCAGAAGTCATAATTTTGATACCTTCAGCACCCATACGCATAGTTGATGCGATAGTAGATTTCATTGCTCTACGGAATGAGATCCTTGCTTCTAATTGTTTTGCAACACCTTCTGCTACTAATTGTGCATCAAGTTCAGGACGCTTAATCTCAAATATGTTGATCTGAATTTCCTTTTTAGTCAATTTTTTCAACTCTTCTTTGATCTTGTCAACTTCCTGTCCTGCTTTACCAATCACAATACCCGGACGAGCTGTGTGGATCGTTACAGTGATACGTTTTAACGTACGCTCGATTACCACTTTAGCTACACCGCCTTTTGCGATACGTGCAGAAAGGTATTTTCTTATTTTTTCGTCCTCAACTAATTTATCAGCATAGTTGTTGCCACCGAACCAGTTAGAATCCCAACCCTTGATGATTCCTAACCTGTTACCTATTGGATGTGCTTTTTGTCCCATTTCTGTTAATTAGTTTGAGTTTCAACGTTTTTACTATCTACTATCAAAGTTACGTGGTTTGAACGCTTACGTATTCTGTAACCACGTCCTTGAGGTGCTGGTCTTAATCTTTTTAACTGACGACCACCGCCTACCATTATCGTTTTCACGTATAACTGGTTTTCTTCAGGGCGAGAACCTTCATTTTTAGTTTCCCAGTTTTTGATAGCCGATAATAATAGTTTCTCAACCCTTATTGCTGCATCTTTATTGGTAAACTTTAAAATATGTAAAGCTTTCTCAACACGCTCACCTCTGATAAGATCTACAACCAAACGCATTTTACGTGGTGAGGTTGGACAATTGTTTAATTTCGCTACTGCTTCCATCTCTTAATTATTTTTTCTTTTCAGAGTGACCCCTAAATGTTCTGGTTGGAGCAAACTCTCCCAGCTTATGACCAACCATGTTTTCTGTTACGTATACCGGTATAAATTTGTTACCGTTGTGTACTGCAAATGTATGACCCACAAAATCTGGTGAGATCATTGATCTGCGAGACCAAGTTTTAATTACAGACTTCTTGCCTGAATCATTCATAGAGACTACTTTCTTCTCTACGTTATGGTCAATATAAGGTCCTTTTTTAATCGAACGAGCCATTATTTCTTCCTTTTCTCTATGATGAAACGATTTGAGTATTTTTTAAGTTGACGGGTTTTAAATCCTTTCGAATAAACACCGTTCCTTGACCGGGGCTGACCTCCTGATGAGCGACCCTCACCACCACCCATAGGGTGATCTACCGGGTTCATTGCTACCGGACGTGTCCTCGGACGACGGCCTAACCAACGGTTACGACCAGCTTTACCTAATACTTCATTTGCATGATCTGAATTGGAAACAGCTCCTATCGTTGCCAAACAAGTAACTAAGATTGACCTTACTTCACCTGAAGGCATTTTTAATGTAGCATATTTACCGTCACGGGCAGCCAATTGTGCATAAGCACCGGCACTGCGTGCCAACTGAGCGCCACGACCAGGATGAATCTCCACGTTGTGTACAATAGAACCCAAAGGAATATTGCTCAATTTCAATGTATTTCCTACTTCTGGAGTTGCAGTATCACCCGACACTACCTTTTGCCCAACTTGCAAACCTTCCGGTGCAATAATATAACGCTTCTCACCGTCTGCATAATGTAACAATGCAATACGAGCGGTACGGTTTGGATCGTACTCAACAGTAGCTACTGTTGCAGGAATATCAAATTTCTCACGTTTAAAATCAATTAAACGATAAGATTTCTTGTGACCACCACCCATATAGCGCATAGTCATCTTTCCTGTATTGTTACGTCCTCCCGATTTCTTAGAAGATACAACCAATGATTTTTCGGGCTTGGTTGCTGTAATCTCCGTAAAACTGGCACCTACTCTAAAGCGGGTTCCCGGAGTGACTGGTTTAAATTTTCTTAAGCCCATAGTTTATAAATAATTCAATTCTTATTAAATATTCGAGTAATAATCAATCGTTTCTCCTGCTGCCAGGGTTACAATCGCTTTCTTGTATTTCGGGCTACGTCCCGTAACTAATCCACCTTTAGTATTTCTGGACTTAACTTTACCATTTACAACCATTGTATTAATGGCTAAAATGTTTACGCCGTACATTTTCTCTATGGCTTGCTTAATCTGCAATTTATTTGCTTTGTGTTCTACTTTAAAAGTAAAGCGGTTAGACTTTTCTGTTAATGCAGAAGCTTTCTCTGTTAATATTGGTTTCTTTAAAAATTCCATATTACTTGGCAAATGCCTCCTCCAGTGTTTTAACAGAATCTGCAGTCAACAAAAGCTTGCCACAGTTCAATACATCATAAGTATTTAACTGATCTGCAGTAATCACTTTCACTTTCTGAATGTTTCTGCTTGATAAATAGATATTGTTATTTTGCGTAGGTAAAACCAACAATGTCTTTTCGTTAGTCAGATTTAATGCGCTAACCAAATTGATGTAGTTTTTAGTTTTGATCGTATCAAAAGTAAAATCTTCTAAAACCACTACGTTATTGTCCTTTGCTTTATAAGATAAAGCTGACTTACGTGCCAGTGATTTTAATTTCTTGTTCAATTTGAAGCTGTAATCACGTGGCTGAGGACCAAACACACGACCACCACCATTAAACAATGGAGATTTAATACTTCCGGCACGCGCACCACCAGTACCTTTTTGTTTATATAATTTACGGGTTGAACCAGCAATCTCATTACGTTGTTTAGACTTATGCGTTCCCTGACGTTGATTGGCCAGATATTGCTTAACATCTAAATAAATTGCGTGGTCAACAGGCGTTATGCCAAATACCGACTCAGGAAGCTGCACCTTGGCACCTGTCTCTTTTCCTGAAATGTTTAATACTTTAACTTCCATCTGCTTACTTATCTAAGATTACGTAAGAACCCTTAGCTCCTGGTACGGAACCACTAACTACAACCAGGTTTTGATCAGCATAAACTTTCAAAACCTGTAAGTTCTGAACCTTTACCCTGTCACCACCCATTCTACCCGCCATACGCATACCTTTAAATACACGAGAAGGATACGAAGCAGCACCCAATGAACCTGGAGCACGCATCCTGTTGTGCTGTCCGTGAGTTTGCCCACCAACACCACCGAAACCATGACGTTTTACAACACCCTGGAATCCTTTACCTTTTGATGTACCAACTACATCAACAAAATCACCTTCGTTAAAGATGTTAACCGTTACCGTATCACCTAAGTTCAACGACTCTTCAAACGGCTCAAATTCAACCAGCTTACGTTTTGGTGTAGTTTTCGCTTTCGCAAAATGGCCTTTAAGCGGCATGGTAGTGTTCTTTTCTTTAGCTTCGTCGAAACTTAACTGAACTGAAACGTAACCGTCTTTCTCTTCGGTCTTTACCTGTGTTACAACACAAGGCCCAGCTTCGATCACCGTGCATGGTATATTCTTACCATCGGCGTCGAAAATGCTGGTCATTCCTACTTTTTTTCCAATAATACCTGACATTTTCTTTTTTTAATTTAACACCCATCGAAGCAGTAGGGCTTCGTTCAAGGTGGATACACATCCCCGTTAAGGGACGGCAAAAATAGGAAAGAAATCTTAATTTTCAAATAGTTAGCTAATTATTTTTTCAAATAAATGCTAAAAATTTGTTTTGACCGGGTAGCAAGCAATTAAAGTAAGTTTTATCCAACTAACTTATCACTTAAACTATATAAGATAATACACAAAACGAATAATCCGATCACAACATACAGATAATCCCGCTCAATCAGAAAGCTAAAAACTGAAAAAACCACCCGTGCAATAGGCGTAAAGATCAGCAAAACCGTTCCAAACTGCACAATTGCCGCACCATCCATCTTGGTCAGGCCATGAAGAATGGCTGCTATTGAAGAATAGCCAGACCTTCCCGGATTAAATTCCTTATAGTCAACTACCTGATTATGGTTAAAAAACAAGTAAATAAGCCCTCCTATAAGCACCACGCTCATTGATGCGATCACCCCAACACGCAACAGTGTCCCCAGAATGATCTGTATATCTTTGTCCGCAAAAAAATTCTTATTGCTTTTACTCATAATCTGCCCGATAAGCCATTATAAATCATTTGAAGTGCTAAAAAAGTAACCACCACTGCAAAAACCACCTTTAATTTATCTGTATTGGTCCTCACCAGAATCTTTGATCCGATTGTAGCCCCAAATAATACACCTATGGTTACAGGCATGGCAATCCCCGGATCAATCTGTCCGCGATGCAGGTAAACAATTGCACTTGCCGCTGCCGTAACCCCCATCATAAAATTGCTGGTGGTAGTCGAGACCTTAAAAGGGATCCGCATGATGTTATCCATAGCCACCACCTTCAGGGCGCCCGAGCCAATCCCCAGCAAACCTGAAATGATACCAGCCACAAACATCATTAAAAAACCACCCAGCACATTATGCACTGCATATTTTTTAACAGTTCCATCAACAGGGTAAGTGCCGTTCAATTTCAAGAAAACAGCCAGTTTGCCCGAAGTATCGTTATCAGAATGGTCTACTTTCTTCCTTACCATCATTACGGCAGAGAACAAAAGGATCAGTCCAAAAATAACAGCTATATAACTTGGATTGATAAATACAGTAACCACAGCTCCGATAATGGCGCTTATTGTAGTCGCTATTTCCAGAAACATCCCTATCCGTATATTCGTAATCCCTTCTTTAACATAGGCTGCCGCCGAACCCGATGAAGTCGCGATCACAGATATAATAGATGCACCAATAGCATAATGAATGTCAACGCCAAGCACAAGTGTTAACAGTGGAATAATGATCACCCCACCTCCAAGTCCTGTCAGTGAGCCAACCAGTCCGGCTAAAAAAGCCCCTGCCAAAACGATGATTGTGAAGAGTAATACCGACATTGCTACAAATATACTATCTACAGTCCGAACACAATAAAATTAAAATATCATTGTTAAATTAGACATAAACCAATATCCGATATGAAGAAAATTATATTCCCAGTTATTTCGGCTTTAATACTTAGCATAAGTGCCCAGGGCCAGATTACCCAGGATTCAGCTAGAGTTGATCCAAGTCTGAAAGGACAATACCAGCTCATACTTTCCAAATCAAAAACCCTGGATGGCTATAAATTGGTAAATCCAAACCGGATGTCATCCTTCTGGCAAAATGTAAGGGATACCCTGAGTACAGAACGCCGGCAATTGAGCTCAGCCACCCAAAAAATTGCCGAACAGGAAAAGAGCATAGCTGATTTAAAAACCCAGATCAGTGGAAAGGAAAGTTCTTTGGCCAGCACAAATGCCAAAGTAAATGAAATCAGCTTTTTAGGCATTTCCTTTACAAAAGGCACCTACAATACGATCGTATGGAGCCTCATCATCGGCCTGGCGGCAGCCCTGACTGTTGTGATATTAAGGTCGGCCAAACACATACATGAAGCGAAGTACCGGAGTACATTATATGAAGAGATTTCTCAGGAATATCAGAGCTATAAAACCAAGGCAAACGATAAAGAAAAGAAACTTGCCCGCGAACTGCAGGATGAGCGCAACAAACTCGAAGAACTGAAAAGCCGGGGGCGATAAAAACTTAAACAATTAAAAAGCCTTCCTCGATGATCTCGGGAAGGCTTTTTTGATACTTCAATATCGTTATACTTTGATTTCTACTTCAACACCGCTAGGCAATTCAAGTTTCATTAAAGCGTCTACTGTTTTTGAGTTAGAGCTATAAATATCTAACAAACGCTTATAAGCACACAATTGGAACTGCTCACGTGCTTTTTTGTTCACGTGTGGTGAACGCAAAACAGTGAAAATTTTCTTCTCTGTAGGCAAGGGAATTGGTCCGCTAACCACTGCACCTGTCGGCTTAACAGTTTTTACGATTTTCTCGGCAGACTTATCTACCAGATTATAATCGTAAGATTTTAATTTGATTCTGATTCTTTGGCTCATGATATATATGAATTAAAGCTGCCGGTTAGAGCTATTAATAACCGGCAGCAAGTTTATTTAAAAATTAATCTAATGATTTAACTTTTCCTTTTGATTTTGCAATCACCTCTTCCTGAACATTCTTAGGAGCTGGCTCATAATGATCAAACTCCATAGTAGAAGTTGCACGTCCCGAAGTAATGGTACGCAACTGGGTCACATACCCAAACATTTCCGAAAGTGGAACCAGGGCTTTAATAACCTGTGCACCGTTACGCGTGTCCATACCTTGCAGCTGACCACGACGACGGTTTAAGTCACCCATAACATCACCCATGTTCTCTTCTGGTGTAAGCACCTCAATTTTCATGATCGGCTCCATCAATACCGGCTTACATTTAGGTAAAGCCTCACGGAAAGCAGAGCGTGCCGCAATCTCAAAAGATAGCGCATCCGAATCGACCGCATGGAACGAACCATCGATCAAACGAACTTTCATATCTGGAAGCGGATAACCTGCAACAACACCGTTAGACATGGCTGCAGCAAAACCTTTCTCAACTGAAGGGATAAACTCACGCGGAATTGAACCACCTACAATCTCGTTTACGAATTGTAATCCACCTTTTTCGTAATCAGCATCAATAGGAGAAATGATCACCTGAATATCAGCAAATTTACCACGACCACCAGTTTGTTTCTTATAAGTTTCACGGTGCTGTGTAGTCCCTGTAATTGCTTCTTTATAAGCAACCTGAGGCGCTCCCTGGTTTACTTCTACTTTAAACTCACGTTTCAGACGATCGATAAGGATGTCCAGGTGAAGCTCACCCATACCTGAAATTACGGTCTGACCAGTTTCTTCATCAGTCTGAACCTTGAATGTAGGATCCTCTTCAGCTAGTTTACCTAAAGCAATACCTAATTTATCAACATCTGCCTGAGTTTTAGGCTCAATTGCCAAACCGATAACCGGATCAGGGAAATTCATAGATTCAAGGATGATCGGATTTTTCTCATCACAAAGTGTATCACCTGTTTTGATATCTTTAAATCCTACTACCGCAGCAATATCTCCGGCACCTACATTAGGAATCGGGTTTTGCTTGTTGGCGTGCATCTGGAAGATACGTGAAATACGCTCTTTGTTCTCAGAACGTGCATTGTATACATAAGAACCCGCTTCAAGATTACCTGAATAAACACGGATAAAGCATAAGCGACCAACAAAAGGATCTGTTGCAATTTTAAATGCTAAAGCTGCAAAAGGCTCTTTTTCATCTGGTTTACGTAAAACTTCTTCACCATTGTTTGGATTGGTACCTACAATACCTTCCTGATCCATAGGTGAAGGCAATAATTCCATCACATAATCAAGCATGGTCTGAACACCTTTATTTTTGAAAGATGAACCACAAACCATAGGTACAATTTTGGCATCCAAAACAGCCTGACGCAATGCATCTAAAACCTCACGTTCAGTGATCGTTTCAGGCGCATCGAAGAATTTCTCCATTAAAGATTCGTCGTATTCAGCTACCGATTCCAGTAATTTCTCTCTCCACTCCGCAACCTCGTCTAACATATCTTCCGGAATTGGCACTTCAGTAAAGGTCATACCTTTATCATGCTCATTCCAAACGATACCACGGTTGTTGATCAGATCCACCACACCTTTAAAGCTATCTTCAGCACCGATAGGCAATTGCAATGGAACTGCATTGCTACCTAACATACTTTTAACCTGTCCAACAACTTTTAAGAAATCAGCTCCTGAACGGTCCATTTTGTTTACGAAACCGATACGGGCAACATTATAATTGTTTGCCAAACGCCAGTTCGTTTCAGATTGAGGCTCAACACCATCAACTGCCGAAAACAAAAACACCAAACCATCCAATACACGTAATGAACGGTTTACCTCTACGGTAAAATCCACGTGACCCGGGGTATCAATAATATTGATGTGATAATCCTGTCCTCTGTATTTCCAGCCAACAGTAGTTGCTGCAGACGTGATGGTTATCCCGCGTTCCGCTTCCTGTACCATCCAGTCCATTGTAGATGCACCTTCGTGAACCTCACCAATTTTATGGTTTACACCGGCATAATAAAGAATACGCTCAGTAGTGGTGGTCTTACCCGCATCAATGTGCGCGGCAATACCAATATTTCTTGTAAATCTTAAATCTCTTGACATTTTATGATTCTATATGATTAGAAACGGAAATGAGAGAACGCTTTATTAGCTTCAGCCATTTTATGCGTATCTTCTTTTTTCTTAACCGCTGCACCTTCACCTTTAGCTGCTGAAACAATTTCACCTGCTAATTTTTCTTTCATTGTTTTTTCACCACGTTTGCGTGCATATGAAATTAACCATTTCATGCCCAATGCAATCTTGCGGTCAGGTCTTACCTCGGTAGGAACCTGGAAGTTTGCACCACCTACACGGCGTGATTTTACCTCAACAGCTGGCATCACGTTAGATAAAGCACGTTTCCACACTTCTAAACCATTTTCACCTGCTTTTTTCTCAGCAAGTTCAACAGCATCGTAAAAAATAGAATAAGCGATAGATTTTTTTCCATCAAACATCATATTGTTTACAAACCTTGTTACCTGAACGTCGTTAAATTTTGGATCAGGAAGGATAATTCTCTTTTTTGGTTTTGACTTTCTCATTTTTCTTTCCTCCTAATTATTTCTTTTTACCTTTTGCAGGAGCCGCAGCTACTTGTCCTGGTTTAGGGCGTTTAGTACCATATTTTGAACGACGTTGGTTACGACCCGCAACACCTGAAGTATCTAATGCTCCACGGATGATGTGATAACGTACACCTGGTAAATCTTTAACACGACCACCACGAATCAATACGATCGAGTGCTCCTGTAAGTTGTGACCTTCTCCAGGGATGTAAGCGTTAACCTCTTTACCATTGGTTAAACGTACACGTGCAACTTTACGCATTGCTGAGTTTGGTTTTTTAGGGGTAGTGGTATATACACGTGTACATACACCTCTTCGCTGTGGACAGCTGTCCAACGCCGGAGACTTACTCTTGAACTCCAGTGCTACTCTACCTTTTCTAACTAATTGTTGAATGGTTGGCATTGTTCCTTTTTTACTTTTTTATTTATGTTTAAAAACTATACCCCTCAATAAGGGACTGCAAAGGTAAGACAATACATTTTATAAATCAAGGGGTTAACAGAAATTTAATCCCTTAAAAAACAAAGGCATAATTACTATGGGGTAAAAATGAATCCAAAACCAACAAAATCTGCCTCTGTCTGGTGTATATATATTTTAGCCTGAACGGCTGCCCAGTCCAGTACATTGTATTTCAATCCGGGCGTCCAGTAGGTTTTATTTTCCATTAAACTGTTATAATGCAGGTAATACCCATATTTAACCATCAGGCCCATCCGGCCCATCCATAAATCCGGACCCACCGCCAGGCCTATACGCCACCTGTCAAAAGAACTGGCTTTCGACTGAAAAGTCTCTACATTTCGTAACGGATCATAAATGGTATGGTAGTAAACAGCATCAACTCCTGCCCCAAAGCCCAAAACAGTATTCAACCGATAATTGTACCCTGCGTATAAGCCTGTTTTATATAAACCATCCTTACTCCTGTAAACCCCACGACGCCCAATATTAATCCCAATATCTATACTGTGCTTCTTATAATCCATTGGTTTTCTCCAGGAAGCCGTATCCCGGTCCAAACTGTTTTTCAAAGATTGAACCAGTCCAAAACTCACGCTGCTTATATTCATCCCATTATTCGGCACCCGGGTTCCCCCATTCGAAAAATGAAGAATATCCAGGCCTGCCGCCAGTTTTGTAGACGGGCCAATACGTGTAGCCAGCTTTAACGCAATCCTCGAAGAAAAATTCAGGTGGCTTCCCACCAGCACATTCTGATTGGTAAACCAGGTTTCCCCCAAATACCCCATTCCTAGTCCTGGTGTAACAAACAGTTCTGTACTTTTTGTTTTAAACAGCGAAAAATTAAGCGCAGCAATCAAAGCATAAGAATCCCCAAATCTACGAGGTCTCGGATCCGAGACCATCACAATATCACCCATATTCTTATAATTGAATACCAGGTCAAGACTCTTTAAATTCAACATTTTCATCCATGGCCTCGGATGGGCGATGGTGCTCATATGATAAATCAGCTCACCACCATAAGCCGTTCCCGTCAATTTATTCTGGGCTGTAAATACACCCAGCGATACCTGAGGAGAAAACTCTATACTATTTCTGCTGTCGGCTGTTTCCTGGGCATGCAAATCCCCCGCAACCATTAAAAAACTTAAAAATAAAACAAGAATATAGGGTTTACTTGATTTTCGAATGCTCATTTTAAATTTAGCTGGCTCAAACATGGATTTTAATGAAAAGTGTTCAGGTATAACTTCTCTACCTTTTTACGTGCCCAGTCGGTCTTCCTTAAAAATTTCAGGCTGGAGTTCATAGTTGGATTATTGTTAAAACAGGCAATGCGGACCAGTTGCCCCAGCTCCTCCCATCCATAATGCCATACCAGCTGCTTCAATATAAATTCCAGCGTTTTACCATGTAGTGGATTATTTGCCTGTTCCTGTACTGCCATAGCGCAAAAATAATAAGAATAACTAGATTTGTATAAAAAACAATCCCAACGTACCATGAATTTAAAATTAGGTGATTTTGTTCGTTTTGTAGACGAGAACATTGAAGGATACATTACCAGGATAATCGATAAGGACACCATTGGCGTAACAGACACCAACGATTTTGAAATACCTGTACTGGCCTCTAAAGTAACATTGGTATATGGCGACGTCCATGACAATGATGTGGTCAGCAATAAACCTGCTCCTGCCGTTCCTGAAGCAGAATTTAAAAAAGAAGGGATTTATCTCGCCCTTGTAACAGACCAGCACAGCAGCTCTGTCGCCCACTTCCACCTGATCAATGAAACCTCCTACCAGCTCCTCACCAGTCTGACCACCGAAAAACAAGGTGCCTTTAAAGGAGAATTTGCCGGCATTGTTGCGCCAAACACCACAAAAAAGATCTACTCCGCCCAACTGGGTGATATACAGCTCTGGCCTAAGTTCCGATTGGAGATATTAAGCAGTACTACCGCAAATGTGGAACCAAAAGCACCCATCATTTTTAACAAAAACATTAAAGGGAAAGACCTTTCTGTCGCCAAGCAAGAGATCACATTACTTAAACAAAAGGGATGGTTAATCAGTCTGGAGGAACCTGAATCGATTATTGATGCTGAAAAGTTAAAGGCAAGCTTTTTTAAATAACGCTAAAATTCCAATCTAACACATTTCTTTATTCCCTGTATAAAACAAAAATTACCTTCTCTGAAGGCACATCATTTTTATGCGCCCTTCAGCGCCTTAAAAATCAGTGCATGAAGAGAATGGTTATTTTTGGAAAGAGATCGGCACTACCTTCCTTTGTTCCGGCGGCAACTTTAACCAGGTATGATAGGCTTTAACGGTATATAAATCATAATTAAACGGGCGTTCACTTTTAACCAGTTCTTCAGGTGGCCTGTACATGGCCATAAAATCTTTCAGCTCCTGTCCCTTAAGCTTTACCAGATCACTTACATAAGCCTCTGTAAAAACTTCATTGATCTCTGCCTGGAAACGGTCACGCTCTTCCAGCACCCTGATCTTTTCCTGCTGCCGTTTATATTTCCCATAGCCCAGGTTAAACAGCAAGCCCCCTGCCCGGTCGTTGTTCCCTTTACCCCGAAGCCCATCCGGAGCTAGACGTTTATAGGGTCTGGCCAAAGGATCCGGAGATAAAATAGAAGGATTTATTTTTGAACCAACAATCTCTACTTCTTTTAAAGCGGTTGAATTGCCAGGAAGATATATGGTTTTTGGCGAAAGGTTGATCAGGAATAAAGTATCCGTATGATAGCCCATTAACGAAAACTCGAGCAGATCGCCCATTTTAGCAGTGATATTGAACTGGCCCGCTGCTTTGGTTAAAGTTAGCTGATTGTTGCTTAAGTTTCTGACTTTTACATTCTGCAACGGAAAAGTATTGTTGTCAAAATCGAATACTGTTCCCGAAACAGAACTTTGTGCCATTAACCAAAGTGGCGCAACCAATATCAGCAACAGAAACAATTTTTTAAGCATACTCAAATGTAAGGCTGTTTAGCAGGTAAAATGATAATTTAACAAAAATTAACAAGAAAAGTTCAGCCTATTTCAAAACTGCAGCATACTGATCCTCATTAAAGCTGATCAGCAGAGCCTTCCCCTCAACCTCAATCACAGGACGTTTAATGGCACTATTATGCTGCAGCATCACAGCCACGGCCGTCGGCTGGTCTTTCACGCTTTGCTGTACATCGGGCCCTAAACTTCTCCAGGTAGTACCCTTTTTATTTAAAACCTGCTCCCAGCCAAAAACCTTACACCACTCATTCAATTTTTCCGCAGTAATGCCTTTCTTTTTAAAATCATGAAACTCAGCATTGAAACCATTTTCCTCCAGCCAGGTCCTGGCTTTTTTTACTGTATTGCAATTGGGTATTCCGTATATGATCATGTTTACAAAATTAGGATTTAATTTCATCACTTTTTTCGCAGGTTTCATCACATTTTAGAATTTGAAACTTATAGTCTTTGTACTATTGTGCCGACAAACAAAAAAAGGTAGGAATGAAATTAAAAGATCTTTCAAAAATAGAATTCTGGGTTGCTACAGGCCTTTATGGCTTCGCCATTTTATTACTGATCTCCAACTCCGGAGAAAGAACACCCAACCATACGGAGTCCCTCATGAAAGGAGCAAATCTGCACTATTCCTATATCTCCAATTACCTGTTCCCTGAATTGTTCCGTTTTTCTATTTTGTACTTCAGCTTTTTGCTCTTAAACTTTTGTATCCTGCCCGCCTTGTTTAAGCCGAAAGACAGGGCCATGGCAATAATCATGCTAATTTGCCTGTTTCTGGTAACCGGACTGGTTACCAGCGTTGTTTATACCTATAGTAAGGAATATATGTTTTCTGACTTTAGTACCTTAAACGAGGCTTATAATTATTTTTTTCTCAGAGGATTTAGCTACTCCACCTGGCTGATTCTGATCATCGGCATTTACGCGGCCCTTAAAAAACTGATCATCTATTTTAACGATAATGACAGCCTTCAGTATGAACCCAATAACCGCATGAAGCTGGAGGCAGTATTTGGCGGCGCATTCTGGTTTGTAGGCCTGCTCCTGCTGATTGCAGGTCACGGCAATTTTGCAGTAATGTTATGCTGGACACTGGTTACCTGCTCCACTGTTTGCATCATCATCTTTTCCATTTATTACCTCATTCCTCAGGTAAAACGTGAAGGCAAGACCTTTCGTCACTATTTTTGGAAAATATGCTTAATTGCTATCCTATCCAGTGTGCCACTGGTCCTGCTCGCACTCCTGTATAATAACCGTGCGGAAATGGCTGTAGCAGTTATCGCCTTTCATGTCCCCACTCAACTCATTGTCAGTACATCCCTATCCTGGTTTATTTACAAAAAACGCAGTGCCACCCATGCAGAACTGACCAGTTTAAAAACAGAACTCGGCCGCTCAGATGCCAGTTTAAGTTTCCTCCGTTCGCAAATCAATCCGCATTTCTTATTCAATGCATTAAATACCCTTTATGGAACTGCTTTACAGGAAAAAGCCGAACGCACAGGAGAAGGCATACAAAAACTGGGCGACATGATGCGTTTCATGCTACAGGAAAACCTTCAGGATAAAATTTCTTTAACACGCGATATAGACTACCTCAACAATTACATCGCCCTCCAAAAACTCAGGACTTCCCCTTCATCCTCAATAGTGATCGAAACCCAGATTGATGAGCAGTTAAACAATCTTGTCATTGCCCCCATGCTTTTGATCCCCTTTGTAGAGAATGCATTTAAACACGGGATCAGTCTGCAGGAGCCATCCCATATAAAAATCACTTTGCAGACTAAAGAAAGTACCCTATATTTTGATGTACAGAATTCCATCCATTTAAAAGGCGACAATGATCCCGAGAAACTGCAAAGCGGTATCGGCCTGCAAAACGTAAAACGCCGGCTAACACTGCTTTATCCAAATCAGCACGAACTCCTCATCCGTGAAAGCGCTACAACGTTTTTTATCCACCTTACCCTGCAATTACAAAGAAATAGTTAATTTTAAAAATGATTGCCATTGCAATAGACGACGAACCCATAGCTTTGGATGTAGTGAAATCCCATGCCTCCAAAGTCCCTTTTATTGAATTAAAAGCCTGCTTTACAAATGCATTCGATGCCATTAGCTTTTTACAGCAAAACAAAACCGACCTGATCTTCCTGGACATTAAAATGCCGGATATTAATGGGATCGACTTCCTGAACAGCCTAAGCAATCCGCCAATGGTCATTTTCACTACCGCTTATTCAGAGCACGCGGTAAAAAGCTTTGAACTCGATGCCATAGATTATTTATTAAAACCATTTTCCCTTTCCCGTTTTTTAAAAGCCTGCAATAAAGCGCAGGAACTTTATACACTTAGGAACAATACCGAAATCACAGACCCTGCTTATATTTTCATTAAAGATGGTTATGAACAGATCAAAGTCCTGATCAATGACATTGAATATATCGAAGCCTCCGGAAATTATACCCAGATACACCTGAACGAGCAAAAGCTACTCAGCACAAGAGTCCCCCTAAATGAAATGCTCCTGCTGCTCCCTGCAAAAAAATTCATCAGAACACACCGTGCCTTTATCATTTCAAGGGATAAGATCAGTAAGTTTGACCGCGCTCAGGTATGGATAGGTAGTCAGACTATACCCATAGGTTCCACTTACGCACAATGTTTGCTAGATTTTTATTAATATTGTTGGCTATAAAAGATTTTGATCTTAACCAATACACCAGATGTTTAAACTGACTTTTAAACAACAAGTATTAACAGGTTTTACTGTTTCCTTATTGTTTGTTCTTGTTTCTGCAATAACCTCTTATTTCAGCATTGATAAGCTGAACAGCGACACAAAATGGCAAAGCCATACTTATGATGTGATCAGCCTGCTCAAAGACGTAGAAGGCCAGGTCCTGAATTCAGAGACGGGGGTAAGAGGTTTCATCCTGGCCGGAAAGCCACAATACCTCGCGCCCTACAAAAAAAATTCGGTCAAAATCCTGCCCACCATCCAGGAACTGAAGAGGACACTGGACCAGGATACTGCACAGGAAATATTAATCGATTCGCTCGACTATTACGCCCACGAAAAAGTAGATGAAATGAAGGCTGTGCTCCAACTTTATGATGCAAAAGGAAAGGATGCTGCTGCATTTCGTGTAATGGCCGGGCAAGGCCAGTTCTTTAAAAATAAAATCCTTGAACTGAGTGGAAAAATCATCAGTAAAGAAAAGCAATTGCTCCAAAAAAGGAAAGCCGACATTATCAAAAGCAGTAAACAGAGCGAGTTTGTGGTGTTGCTTAGCGCCTTTATCATATTTTGCCTCATCCTTTTTCTTTTTTCTTATATCAGGCGTACTTTTGATCAGCAAAAAGAAACCGAAAGCCAGATCAGGGATTCTAATCTTCAGCTCGAAAGGATATCGGCAGAAAATGAACAAAAAAACTGGCTGCTACTGGGCACTACAGCAATTAATGAGGCCATGCGGGGAGAACAGGAAATCGAAGAGCTGGCTTCAAATATCATTACACAGATCTGCAATTATATCCATGCGCCCATTGGTGCTTTTTTCCTGGCCAACCCTTCAAAAAAGACGCTCAGATTTGAAGGTGGTTATGCTTATCAACATACAAAAAGCATTCGGCAGGAGTATCATTTTGGGGAAGGCTTTGTAGGTCAGGTTGCCGTTGAAAAGAAGAGAAAACTACTGGAACCCGTACCTGCCGGATACATTAAGGTCAATTCAGGTTTAGGCGAAGCCCCGCCGGCCTGCATTTATCTCATGCCTATCGTTTTTGAAGATCAGACCCTGGCTGTAATTGAACTTGGATTAAATCAGCAACCCAACGATTCGATTTCGTTATTTCTTCAGGCCATTACCGAAAGTATAGGGGTAGGCGTAAACAGTGCTGTAGCACGTGTAAAATTAAGGGCTTTATTTGAGCAAACCCAGCAACAGGCAGAAGAACTGGAAAGTCAGCAGGAAGAATTGCGCACCACCAATGAAGAACTGGTCTATAAATCCGAGCAGCTTCAGGCTTCGGAAGAGGAACTACGGGTACAGCAGGAAGAATTACGCCAGACCAATTCGGAGCTCGAAGAAAAGGCCCAGCAGCTGGAAGAACGTAACATTGCTGTAAACCAGGCCAAAGAGGCCATGAGTTTAAAGGCCGAAGAGCTGGAAATCTCCAGTAAGTACAAATCTGAATTCCTGGCCAACATGAGCCACGAACTCAGAACCCCTTTAAACAGCATTCTTATCCTGGCCAGGATATTAAAAGAGAACCGACCGGAAAACCTGAATGAAGACCAGATCAAATACGCTGGTGTAATTCACAATGCAGGCACCGATCTGCTTACCCTGATCAACGACATCCTGGACCTTTCCAAAATTGAATCCGGAAAACTTGATCTTTCTATCCTGCCTTTAAAACCTCTTGTCATCAAACAAGATATGGAAGCCTTATTTAACGAGCTTGCAAAAAGCAAAAAGATCAGCTTTCATACGGTTCTGGATAAAGAATTGCCAGCAACGCTGCTTACCGATCAGTCTAGACTGGAACAGATCGTAAAAAACCTCCTTTCCAACGCTTTCAAATTTACACCAGAGCATGGCGAGATTACAATGACCATCAGCAAGGCCAGCGCAGGGACCCTCTTCTTCTCCCGGCAATTAAAAACCACAACTGAAGATATCATTGCCATTAGTGTAAAAGATTCAGGGATAGGTATTCCTGCCGATAAGCAAAAACTGATATTTGAGGCTTTTCAACAGGCAGACGGCTCAACCAGCAGAAAGTATGGTGGCACCGGTCTGGGCCTGTCCATCAGCAAAGAACTGGCACACATCCTTGGCGGCGAGATACAGGTAAACAGTAAACAGGGCGAAGGCAGTACTTTTACCTTGTACCTTCCAAAAAACAATGCCACTGCCCCTGAAAATCAGGAAAACATATCGGAAATTGAAGAAGCGACAATTATACCTTTAGTTCCGGATCCTGTTTTAATGCCTGTAAACCGTCACAAAG
Source organism: Pedobacter heparinus DSM 2366 (assembly GCF_000023825.1). NCBI lineage: Bacteria > Pseudomonadati > Bacteroidota > Sphingobacteriia > Sphingobacteriales > Sphingobacteriaceae > Pedobacter > Pedobacter heparinus. The sequence goes on along the minus strand of NC_013061.1, from coordinate 708,706 downwards.
ATGCGCAGAAGCTGTTAATTGTAGAAGACGATCTGGTTTTTGCAGACGTACTTAATGATTATGCAATAGAAAAAGGTTTTAAACCCATACTTGCCCACAGCGGTGATGTGGCACTGGAAATGGCCTTTTCAGAATTACCCGATGCCATTGTTCTCGATATTATGCTCCCTGTTATGGATGGATGGACCATTCTTAAAAAATTAAAAGCCGATCCAAGAACCAAACACATACCCGTACACATGATGTCGGCAGGAAATGAAAAAGCCGGCAAAGCCAAAAAAGAGGGAGCAATCGGATTTTTAAAAAAACCAATCGAAAAAGAACAGCTCGACGAAGCTTTTGATCTGCTCAGTGCCGCCCACCTAAAATATAACCTGAACAAAGTACTCCTTATTGAAGATCAGGAACTACACAGCAAATTGCTCGCCCAGCAATTAACAGAAAAAGGAGTCGATGTAAAACAGGCCTTCACCGGAAAAGAAGCCCTGGTACTGCTTGATGAACAGACATTTGACTGCATCATCCTGGATCTCAAACTACCGGACATATCGGGCTTCGACCTGCTGGACAGCATTAAGTCGCAGGAAAAACTGGTACAGGTACCCGTAATTATCAATACTGCAATGGAGCTTGATCAGGATAAAATGGCGCACATCATGCAGTATACAGAGGCAATGGTGTTAAAGTCTAACAAATCGAATGACAGGCTGATTGACGAAGTGAGCCTCTTCATGAACAAACTGAAAAAAGAAGGTCCCCCGCCCACTTCAGCCAATGGCAGGCCACCTAAAAACAAAGCTTCATCCACCATGGAAAAGGTTTTGAAAGATAAGACTATTTTAATCACTGATGATGACATGCGCAATATTTTTGCTTTATCCAGCGCACTGCAGGCCTATGACCTGAAAATTGTAATCGCCAACAACGGCAGAGAAGCCATCAGCAAACTGGAAGAAACTGAACCGATAGACCTGGTATTGATGGATATCATGATGCCGGAAATGGATGGATATGAGGCCATGAGAACCATTCGCAGTAAAAAAGAGTTTGCCAAACTGCCAATTATTGCCTTAACAGCAAAAGCAATGAAAAACGATAAAGAAAAATGTATTGAAGCAGGAGCAAATGATTATATTTCCAAACCTGTTGATATGGACAAATTACTTTCCATGCTGAGGGTATGGTTAAGTTAATATGCATAAAGAAACTGACATCATCACTTATGAGGAACTGGGTAACCTGGTCGCGCTCATCAAAAACATTCATGGATTTGACTTTGGCGATTATTCTGCAGCATCCTTAAAAAGAAGGGTAAGCAGAATTATGCAGTTGCAGCGACTTAGCCTTTTTGATCTTCGTATACTGCTAACCAACGATCAGGATTACTTTGAATCTTTTTTAATTGAGGTAACGGTGAATGTGACCGAAATGTTCAGAGACCCTGCATTTTACCAATCTGTAAGCCTTAACATCATCCCCTATCTCAAATCCTATCAACGCATTAAAATATGGAATGCAGGTTGTTCCAGCGGTGAAGAACTTTATTCTTTTGCCATACTTTTTTCCGAAGAAAACCTATACGAGAGGTGCTTCTTCTATGGTACCGACATCAATGCTGATGTGCTGGAACATGCAAAAACAGGCATCTATGATTTACAGAAAATGAAGCAATACTCGGAAAATTTTCAAAAAACGGGAACAACAAATACCTTGTCAAACTATTATACGGCAAAATACGACGCAGCCTCCATCAACCATTCCTTAAAAAAGAACGTGCTCTTCTCTGTACATAACTTAGCCTCAGATGGTGTATTCAATGAATTTCAACTCATCTCCTGCCGCAATGTAATGATCTACTTCAATACAGAACTTCAAAAAAAGGTAATTGAATTATTTTACAATAGTTTGGCTAATTTTGGTTTTTTATGTTTAGGTTCAAAAGAAACATTGAGGAGCACAGAGCTGGGGCGCTTTAAAATAATAGACAAAAAAAATAACATTTATCAGAAAATAGCTTAGAGGCTTAAATCATATCAAGAACAAAAACATGGAAAAAATTAACATATTAATTGTTGATGACAGACCCGAAAATATTATTGCCCTCGAAGCATTGCTGCAAAGAAATGACATCAATATCATCAGCACCACCAATCCCAATGAAGCGCTCCGCTTATCCTGGGAAATGGATATTGCCATTGCCATGATTGATGTTCAAATGCCGGAAATGGATGGATTTGAACTGGTAGAAATATTAAAAAGCAATCCCAGGACCAAAGAGATCCTGATCATATTTGTTACTGCCATATCCAAAGAAACCAAATATGCCGTTAAAGGGCTAAGCACCGGGGCGGTTGATTACCTGTATAAACCCCTCGACCCTTATGTTACAGCAGCAAAAGTGGATTCTTTTATCCAGTTTATCAGAAACCAAAGAGAAGTAAAAAAGAAGAACAAAGAGCTTGAAGCTTATCAGAAAGAACTGATCAAGGCCAAAGAACTTGCCGAAACAGGTAAAAGAATTAAGGATAATTTTTTGGCCAATATGAGCCATGAGATCCGGACCCCAATCAATGGAATCATCGGTATTGCACAGCTTTTAAAGAAGACGGAGCTGACAGATGAACAAAGGGAGATGGTTAACCTGCTTGAAATTTCGTCCAACTCATTACTGGGCGTAATCAATGATGTACTCGACCTGTCAAAAATTGAATCGGGTAAGTTCAAGATCAACCGTACTGCAACCGATATCATTAAAATATGTGAATCGGTGGTAGATCTGCTCCGGATCCCATCTATCGAAAAGAAACTCGACCTTAAGCTGGCGCTCGATTCTGAACTGCCAAAAATGATCCTGGCCGATTCCCTCCGCCTCAACCAGATCCTGATGAACCTAATCGGAAATGCCATTAAGTTTACCCACCAGGGTAGTGTAACCTTAAAGGTTGAGATACTGAACAGAAAGGGAAACAACCTTCAACTCCGGTTTTCTGTTGCAGATACCGGCATAGGGATAGCCAAAGAGAATATTGACAAAATTTTCGAAACCTTTGAACAGGCAGATGAGCAGACTACCATTAAATTTGGTGGTACAGGCCTGGGTTTATCTATAGTTAAAAATCTGGCCAAATTAAAAGGAGGTACGCTCGAAGTCATAAGTGAAGAAAATATTGGCAGTACTTTTAGTTTCAGCAACTGGTATGAAGTATTAAAAGACGCTGATGTACCCGAAAAACAACTGGAAGAAAAACTGATGCCATTTAAAAATTTAAATATTCTTGTAGCGGAAGACAATCCCATTAATAAATTCCTGATCATTAAAATCCTGCAGAACTGGGAGGTACAATTGGAAGTGGTAGAAAACGGACAGCAAGCCCTAGACAAGCTCAGGGAAAAGCATTACGACCTCATTTTAATGGATACTTTTATGCCTGTGATGAACGGGCTGGAAGCCATCCGATTGATCAGGGAAGGTTATGCTCCCGGAAAGGAAAATATTCCCATCATCACATTTTCAGCGGCAGTACTCGACACCGATAAAGAAACAGCAATAGCGGCCGGCGCCAATGATGTGATCAGCAAACCATTTGAACCGGCTGTACTGTACAAAAAAATACAGGAATATACTATTGGTTAAAGGCCGTCATCGTTTTGGCAGGGCCTACGGTTACAAAGCTTTTGATCAGTTCGGTGCTCTTATCTATCAGTCCTGGCAGTTCGGGTAACTCATCTTTATCAAAGGGTGCCAGCACATAATCTACCTGTCTGCCCTTCGGGAAATTATCACTGATGCCAAACCGCAAACGTGGATACCCTTGCCCGCCACAAAGTCCTTCTATACTTTTTAACCCATTGTGTCCTGCACTGCTGCCCTGCAATTTCAGGCGCAGCTTACCCAATGGTAAAGCAAGGTCATCTACAATAACCAGTACGTTTTCCAGCGGGATACGCAATTCCTGCATATAATAATTTACGGCCTTTCCACTCAGGTTCATATAAGTAGTGGGCTTAATTACATGCAGCTTTCTGCCTTTAAAACCAATTTCAGCATAATAAGCCAGCCGGGTATTGGTAAATGTACCTTCCTGTTGTTTCACCAGCTCGTCTGCTATCATAAAACCGATATTATGACGTGTACAGGCATACTCGGGGCCAATATTTCCTAAACCTACAATTAAGTACTTCATCTTTAAATTATCTTTTGATCAGCCCTGTTCATTACCTGCAAAGATAATAGTTTACACGACATCAGCGTTCACCGAAATGAATCCATAAAAAAAGCAGCACCGATTGGGTGCTGCTTTTTATTTCAAGCTAAACTGATTATTTTTTGTTAGCCTCTTGTTCTGCTTGCTTCAATGCTCTTGACATACCTACAGAAACGATAGTATCTTCACCTGTATTGGTTACTGTGTATTTGCCTTTCTCAAGATCACGTACACGGAACAGGTTACCAACTTCTAATTTAGCAATACTTACTTCTACAGCCTGAGGCATATCTTTAGGGAAAGCCTTAACACGAAGTTTACGTAATTTCTGAACCAGTTTACCACCCATTTTAACACCTGGAGAAGTACCGGTCAATTTAACAGGGATTTCCATTAAGATTTCCTTATCGTCAAACAACTGAAGAAAATCTACGTGTAACAATACATCTGTTAATGGGTGAAATTGCAATTCTTTAATGATTGCTTTAATTTTATTGCCATTGATGGCAATTTCTACAAAATTCGCTTCCGGAGTGTAAATAGCATCCCTTAAATCTGCGATTACTACAGCAAAGTGCACTTGCTCTTTGCCACCATACAATACTGCGGGAACTTTACCTTCGTAGCGAAGCTCTTTAGCATCGCGTTTCCCTACGTTCTCTCTTGGAGAACCGCTAATTGCGATTGTTTTCATCTTTTTTATTTGCTTTAATTGTCTGAAGCTTTATTGCTTCATTTATATATAATTATTAATATTAAACATTAAACAGGTCGCTGATAGACCCATGTTCATTTACATTGGCAATTGCCTTTGCAAACAAAGGTGCTGTACTCAAAACCCTTATTTTAGGGCTCTGTTGTTTCAATGGAATAGTATCTGTCACAATCAGCTCGGTCAGCATAGAATGCTCTATTGTTTCATACGCTTTACCAGACAATACCGGGTGTGTACAAACCGCTCTTACACTGTTGGCCCCTTTTTCCATAATTAAAGCTGCAGCCTTGGCCAAAGTACCAGCAGTATCGCATATATCATCAATCAGCACTACATCCAGACCGGCAACATCACCAATGATAGACATCGATTCTATTTCATTGGCACGTTTACGCCTTTTATCACAAATTACCACTTCTGCATTAAAGAATTTTGCAAAAGTACGTGCCCTGTAAGAGCCCCCCATATCTGGTGAAGCAATGGTCAGGTTTTCCAGTCCTAAACTTTTTATATAAGGTACAAATATGACAGAACCGTCCAGGTGATCTACCGGAATATCAAAAAATCCCTGTATCTGGGCAGCATGAAGATCCATCGTCATGATCCGGTGTATTCCTGCCGATTTTAATAAATTAGCCACCAGCTTGGCCCCGATTGCCACCCTTGGCTTATCTTTTCTGTCCTGTCTTGCCAAACCATAATAAGGAACAACCGCAGTAATGTAATGTGCTGATGCCCGCTTTGCAGCATCAACCATTAACAAAAGCTCCATCAAATTGTCATTAGGCTGATAAGTAGAATTGATTAAAAAAACATCACAACCACGCACCGTTTCATCGTAAGAAGGCTGAAACTCACCATCGCTAAACTTGTTCAGGGTTACAACGCCTAATGGCTTGCCGTAATGTTCGGCAATTTTTATTGCTAATTCTTTAGTACCGGTACCGGCAAAAAGCTTAACTGGATTAAATTGCAATGGCATGATTAAAGGTATATCAATGCTGGTTAAAAAAAATCGGATTGTGAATAAAACCCACAATCCGAATATTGTTAGTTGTCCGACCTGGATTCGAACCAAGACAAACGGTACCAAAAACCGTTGTACTACCCTTATACTATCGGACAATCTTCCATTTTAAAAGGCTTCCTTTGAAATGGAATGCAAATCTACGCAGATTTTTCGTTTTTGCAAGCGCCATCGGAAAAAAAATAAAATATTTTTAAGCTTTTTATTCGGGCGTAAAATAAAGTCTTTAAAATGAGCAATTTGATTGCAGCAAAAAAACATCGTTAATCTATATATGAATAAGACACCTTTATAAAATTGTCTTGCTTTTCTCTTGCTTTCCTCTTGCTTTTGTCTTGCTATCCTCTTGCTCGGACAAGACAAAAGCCGGATTACAGCAATATTATTCCATTTTGTTATCATGTTTGGATCATAGCTCAAGAAAGCCAGGCACACGGCTTCCATTCGGCTATCTGCACAGACAGCATACACCAGATTAAGGTTTGATTCGGGATTGCGTGCAGGTGGCTTCGGAAAAAGGTACCTGTTTTCCGAACAAAGCCCAACCAAATCCTTTTTCAAACCTTATCCAGCCCAAGCCCAAACAGCAAGTTTTTGTAACAATAAGTTATACATGGCTATTAAAAATGTTAAACTAAGCTTAAATTGTGCTATTCTCAATCTTATTCTTTATTTTCGGCTGCATTTTAATCGCCTCAACAGAACATTAACTATTCAATAAAGAAATGAATTATTCAAAAATCAATAATCTTACCGGCTGGTTTTGCTTCCTTGTAGCCGCTGTAACTTATATTTTAACATTAGAGCCTTCCGTTAGTTTTTGGGATTGTGGCGAATTCATTGCTTCGGCCTTTAAAATGCAGGTTGTTCATCAGCCCGGTGCCCCATTGTTTTTAATGATCCAAAGGTTCTTTTCTTTGTTTGCATTGGGCGATGTTCAGAAAGTAGCTTATTTTATGAACGTAGGTTCTGCCATAGCCAGTGCTGCCACCATCCTGTTTTTATGCTGGACCATCACTGCCCTGGCCAAAAAACTGCTGGTTAAAGAAAATGAAGAGATCAGCAGATCTACAATGATCTCTATCATGGGTGCAGGAATCGTAGGTGCATTGGCTTATACTTTTTCTGACAGTTTCTGGTTTTCTGCTGTTGAATCTGAAGTGTATGCCTTGTCATCCTTATTTACAGCTATAGTTTTCTGGGCCATTTTAAAATGGGAAGCCCATGCCAATGAAAAAGGTGCCGACAAATGGTTGTTGTTTATTGCCTATATCATGGGGCTTTCCATTGGTATTCACTTGTTAAACTTACTAACCATCCCTGCCATTGCTTTTGTCTATTATTTCAAAAAGACATCAAAAACAACTACCAGCGGCATCATTAAAACCGGAATTATAGGAATACTTATACTTGCTGTTATCCAATACGGAATTATACAATACCTGGTTTCATTTGGCGCCTATTTCGATCTTTTCTTTGTAAACACCTTGGGAATGGGCTTTGGTACCGGGGTAATGTGCTTTGCCATCCTGCTAATCGGCGGCCTGGTATGGGGCATCCGTTATTCTATCAAACACCAGAAAAGGGTGCTGAATATCGCCTTACTTTCTACAGTTCTGATCATATTTGGGTACTGCTCTTTTGCCATGATCATCATTCGGGCCAAAGCTGATCCAAACCTGAACAACAGTGATCCTGATAATGCTTTTTCATTCCTGAGCTATTTAAACCGGGAGCAATATGGCGACAGGCCCCTGTTGTTTGGCCCTAACTATAATTCTCAGAAGGTTAACCTTACACAAGGCAAAACTTTATATAGAAAAGGTGCCGAGAAGTATGAAGCAGCGGGCAGAAAAACAGATTATGAGTACGATAGAACTACGCCTTTTCCGAGGATGTATAGTGATGACCAGCGGCATATAGGTTATTATAAAGACATGATGGGCTTTAGTGATGATCATTTCCCTAATCTGTTTGACAATATTGGATTCCTGTTCAAGTACCAGATAGGTCAGATGTACATGCGGTATTTTATGTGGAATTTTGTAGGCAGACAAAATGACGATCAGGGACAGGGCAGCCTGTATGAAGGACAATGGTTAAGCGGCATAAAACCTATTGATGCTTTAATGCTGGGCAATCAGAAAAACCTGCCCCCTTCTATAACTGACAGTAATGCTTATAACCGCTTCTTCTTTTTACCATTAATACTGGGGTTATTGGGTGCCATATGGCATTTTAAACGCAACCAGAAAGATGCCGGAATAGTAGCCCTCCTGTTCTTCTTTACAGGACTGGCCATTGTACTTTACCTTAACCAAAAACCAATGGAACCGAGAGAAAGGGACTATGCTTATGCAGGCTCTTTTTACGCCTTTGCCATTTGGGTAGGTTTGGGTGTACTGGCCATAAGGGAATGGTTGTTCAAAAAATTAAGCCCTGCAACCGGGGCTGTTCTGGCTACCGTAGCGGGTTTATTTGCAGCACCCGTGATCATGGCGGCCCAGGGATGGGATGATCATGACCGTTCAACCAAAATGGTAGCCCATGACATTGCAGTCGATTATCTGCAGTCGTGTGCCCCAAATGCAATTCTTTTCACTTATGGCGACAATGATACCTATCCTTTATGGTATGCCCAGGAGGTAGAAAATATACGCCCGGATATCCGCCTGGTAAACTTAAGTTTATTTGATACCGACTGGTACATCAATGGTATGCGGCATAAACAAAATGAGTCGGCTCCTTTACCTATATCCATGAAGCCTGAGCAATATGTGCAGGGCGTAAGAGATGTGATGTATTATCAGGATTACAAAGTTGCCGGCCCTGTAGAATTAAGTAATATCCTTGCCATCCTTTTATCAGATGATCCGGAAGATAAATTACCACTGCAGGATGGCAGCAAGGAAAACTTCATCCCTACCAAAAACTTCAAACTTACTGTAAACCGTGCTGATGTACTTAAAAATGGCGTGGTAAGCGCTACCGACTCCAGTAAAATCGCACCGGCACTGGAATGGACCTTTAACAAAAACTATGTAACCAAAGGTACATTGGCCATGATTGATATTTTGGTGCATAATGACTGGAAAAGGCCTGTTTACTTTGCCAGCACGGTGCCTTCAGACCAATACAATGGCCTGGACCAGTATTTATATAATGAAGGTCTTGCCCTGCGCCTGCTTCCTTTAAAACCTGATACAGCGGCAAACAGATCAGAACTGATCAATACCCCTGTACTTTATAAAAATGTAATGGACAAATTTGTTTGGGGCAATGTAAAAAATGCAAAATATCTTGATCCACAATCTTCTGATGACATCTCGATCTTTACCAATGTATTCAACAATACCATTACCGGTTTAATTAAAGAAGGTAAAACAGCAGATGCAAAGAAAGTTGTAAACCGTTATTTTGAAGTAATGCCGGAAAGATTTTATGGCATGCGTTCTATGATGGGCACTTATTTTATGGCTGAAAACCTTTACCTGCTTAACGAAGCACCAAGGGCAAATGCATTAATTGAAAAATCGGCCGCTTATATCCAGAAAGAACTGACCTATCTGGCCGATGTTTCTGAAAGCAAGCGGAGGTTTATAGGCAATCAGAATGTTCAGCTCGGATTATCCTTCCTGAACCAGATGGCCAGAACTACTGCCCAGTATAAGCAGACAAAACTGAGTGAAAGCTTAACCCGTCAGTTTGAAGGAATGGAAGCCAGGTTCTCAATGTATTTCTCACAGGGGCAATAGTAAGAAAGCTCCTATACTGTTCTCCGGCTGCATAATTGCGCCGAAGGGGCGCAAAGACGCCAGGCCGGTTCACAGCATACTCGCTTTCTGCTCACCATAAAAACAAAGTGCAGTGCTTTCTATATCACTGCACTTTGTTTTTATAATGACACGTAATAAAATGAAGCGGCCTGTAGTTGTATACTACAGGCCGCTTTCGTTTATTTTCTCTGTCCTTATCCATTATTTTCTACCATCATAGTTCGGTAAAAGCAATTAAATTTTGTGCCATGCTATTGTTCGGTAGAAGCGAGTATGCTGTGAACCGGCCTGGCGTCTTTTGGCTCCCTTCAGAGCCAAATTATGCAGCCGGAGAACAGTATAGGAGCTTATTACTCATTAACAACCCCCATTGCACAGAATTTATCAATCCTGGCAGTGATCATCTTTTCTGTTTTCTCTTTCTTTAATACTTTCAGATCATCCAGGATCTGTTGCTTTAAAGTTTGTGCCATCAGTTCAGGATTTTGATGTGCACCGCCCAGTGGCTCTTTAATAATTCCGTCGATCAGTTTATTTTTAAACATATCTTCAGATGTCAGTTTCAGGCATTCAGCAGCGCGTTCCTTATAATCCCAGCTTCTCCAAAGGATAGATGAGCAGGATTCTGGAGAGATGACCGAATACCAGGTATGCTCAAGCATGTACACCCTGTCGCCAATACCAATACCCAAGGCCCCACCAGAAGCACCTTCACCTACTACAAAGCACAAAATAGGCACCTTTAGTACCGACATTTCCAGCAAGTTGCGGGCAATGGCCTCTCCTTGTCCGCGTTCTTCTGCCTCAAGGCCCGGGTAGGCTCCCATGGTATCAATAAAAGAGATCACAGGCTTATTGAACTTTTCGGCAAGGCGCATCAGCCGAAGTGCTTTTCTATAACCTTCCGGATTGGCCATACCAAAATTCCGGTATTGCCGCTCTTTGGTGTTTTTACCTTTCTGGTGTCCAATGATCATTACGGTCTGGCCATCTATAGTTGCAAAACCACCAATAATAGCCTTGTCATCTTTAACGGTCCTGTCGCCATGCATCTCAATAAAATCATCACAGATCATACTGACATAATCAAGGGTCTGCGGTCTTTCAGGATGACGGGACATTTGAACTTTTTGCCACCCCGTAAGGTTGCTATATAGTGTTTGCTGGGTCTTGTCCAGCTTTTCTTCAAGTTCAGTTAAGGTAGCAGACATATCTACTTTGGTTTTATCGGCAACTTGTTTAACCTTTTCAATTTGCTGTTCCAGCTCAGCAATAGGCTTTTCAAAATCAAATGATGTTTTTATCTGTTCCATAATCGGGCTGTAAAAATAGACATTTTATTTTAAAAAACAGTTTTGACCATACAGCATTAATTTAAGTTAAATATAAATGAATCCACAGGAGTTTTACACACAAATTGAAAATCCATATGATGAAAACCAGGCAAGCTGTATTTTCGTAACTAAATAATAACAAGGACGATCTTAAATATAACATGACATTACCCTGATATATATATTATTATGGTACATTAGCCAAATACAAATAAAGATGAGGTCGTCAACCCAGGGGGGATAAAAGAATTTATGGGAAAAAAGATTAAGTTCACGAATGTTGAGCAATCAACATTTTATGTGACTGTGCGGAAAAGGGTAGATGCTTATTTTACTGAAAATGATATTTCGATACATGCCAACGGGGCCATGTGGTTCAAAACCATCTTTTTTCTGACGGGACTGCTTAGCATTTATTTACTGATATTGCTGGGTGGCTTTAACGCCACAATCAGCATCCTGTTGTGTGTACTGCTTGGTATGTTTGGAGCCTTTGTGGGGTTTAATGTTTGTCATGATGCCATTCACAAAGCCTACTCCTCCAATGCCACAATAAACAAACTGTTTAGTTTTATTTTTAATTTAATTGGCGCAAGCCCCTATGTATGGAATATATGCCATAACATTGTTCACCATACCTACACCAATATTGCAGGGCATGATGAGGATATCGATGTTGCACCCGGACTTATCCGCTTTTCGGAAGCTGAAACAGTAAGCAAAGTGCAATCGTATCAGCATTATTATGCATTTGTGTTGTACAGCTTCGCCATGCTTTCATGGGTATTCAGAAAAGATTACAAGAAGTTTTTTCAGAAAAAAATTGGCGAGCATGTACATAACCATCCAAAAATTGAATATTTCAACCTTTTCTTTTATAAAGCCATTTATTACTTCCTGTTTATCGTACTGCCATTACTGGTCATGAACATTAGCTGGTGGCAGTTTGTGATTGGTTTTCTGGTGATGCAGTTTGCTCAGGGACTGGTATTGGGCCTGGTTTTTCAGCTGGCACACGTGGTTGAAGGCACCAGCTTTCCTTTTCCCAATGACGAAGGCAATATTGAAGAAGCCTGGGCTGTGCACCAAATGCGGACAACTGCAAATTTTGCCGTAGAATGTAAGCTGACAGGCTTTTTATGCGGGGGCTTAAACAGACAGGTTGAGCATCACCTGTTTCCTAAAATATGTCACATTCACTACCCTGCCATCGGGGCTATCGTAAAGCAGACCGCTGCAGAGTTTAACCTGGACTATATAGAAAGTTCTTCGTTTGGAACTGCGCTGATATCACATTACAAAACCCTGAAAAGACTGGGCAGGGAAACCTACCTGGAAACACCTTATATCAACAGGCAGATACCCGTGCTATTGGTTGTTGAAAAATAATGAACGGCGGCTATTTTAAATAACCACCGTTTTTGAGCACCTCTGCCCAAACCTGATAGCCTTCGGGCTTCAGGTGCAATCCATCGTGTGTCAGATTTGCTTTTAAATGATTTTCTCCATCAATAAAATGTGTATACAGGTCTATAACCGTTACCTTTTTATCGGCCAGCTTTCTGATTTCTGAGTTTAACCATAAAATGTGCTCGTCTTTGCCATAGTGGTTTTTAAACTTATTGAACGATGCATTAACCGGAAGTAGGGTATAAAAATAGATTTTGGTCTTTTTAGAGCCTGTTTTGATTCTGCTGATGATGTTTTTATAATTTCTGAGGATCAGGCTATCCGGGATATTTCTGGATATATCGTTGATCCCGATCAGTACAAAGACCTTTGCAGGTTTACCGGATATGACCTGGTCCAGCCGTTCTAAAACACCAAAAGTGATGTCTCCGGATATGCCTCTGTTCTTTGCATTGGGAAGGTCAAGTAATTTTGCCCAGTTGGTACCTGCAGTAATGCTGTTCCCAAGAAAAACAAAATCCTTTTTGGTGATGCCTTCCTTCTTAAATTCCTCTATTTTTTTAACGTAAGCACCCGGGCGGTAAGTACTGTCGTATTTAACTTCCTGGGCATTTAACTGGCAGCAGGTAAAGGTAAATATAAGGGCCAGTACAATTTTAAAACATGTATGTTTCATTAGTCTATATTTTAAGGACAACAAATTAATGATTTTATTTGGATGCAAGGTTCCGTTTTTCTCTGTTCCAGGTAAACGAAGTAAAGAATATAGCCAGTAAACAGGCAATTACGATGGCAATAAAGCAGGCATCCCAACCATATTTGTCAACCAGGCTACCTATTGCTGCATTGGCCATCAGGTCTCCTATGAAATAGCCAAACAAGCCTGTCAGACCAGCTGCCGTACCTGCAGCTTTTTTAGGCACCAGGTCTAGGGCCTGCACGCCGATCAGCATTACAGGTCCGTAAATCAAAAAGCCGATACCCCATAAAGAGATGTTTTGCAACAACTGGTTACCTGAAGGGTTTTTCCAGTACACCAGCACAAACACCAATGTTAAGGCCATATAAATAATCGTTACCGGGGCTCTTCTCCCTTTAAAAATACGATCACTCAGCACGCCACACAATATGGTACCCGGAATTGCTGCCAGTTCATAAACTGAAGATGCCCAGGCTGCCTGTGTTTGGGTATAACCTTTTGCCTCTCCTAAAAAAGTTGGCGCCCAGTTAACAATTCCATTTCTGACCAAATAAACAAATGCATTGGCAATGGCTATATACCAAAGCATCCTATTGTTAAACACATATTTAAAAAATATCTCTTTGGCTGTAAATTCCTTTTCCTGACTTGCATCATAACTTTTCGGATAGTCATTATTGTATTCCTCTATAGGCGGCAACCCACAGGATTGAGGGGTGTCCCTGACAAGGAAATAAGCTATTATAGAAAATACAATGGCAACCATGCCAGGAAAATACAGCTTGCTTTGCCAATCCATAAATATTTCAATGGCCCAAATGGTTAATGGGCCTACCAAAAAACCGCCCACATTGTGCGCCAGGTTCCAGATGGACATTGCCGTTCCGCGTTCCCTTACAGAATACCAATGTACCACTACCCTGCCACAAGGTGGCCATCCCATTCCCTGAAACCAGCCATTTATGAACAGCAAAACAAACATGACGGTTATAGACGATGTTGCGAAAGGGAAAAATCCCATACAAACCATGGTAAGGGAAGACAATATCAGTCCTGCCGATAAGAATATCCTCGCATTGCTCCTGTCGGACAGGTTACCCATTAAAAACTTGCTAAAGCCATAGGCGATAGAAAGTGCCGAGAACGCAAATCCCAGTTCCCCTTTGGTATAACCTTCATTTTTAATGAGGTCCGGTATAGCGAATGAGAAGTTCTTGCGTACAAAATAGTATGCGGTATATCCTAAAAATATCCCAGCAAAGACCTGTAAACGAAGTTTCCAGTAGCTGGAATTAACTTGCTCTTCTGGCAGCAAAGGTTTGTGTGGAGCGGGTGGCGGGAAAAGGTTAAAGCCCATTTATTTCTTTTATTTTGGTTAGTTGTTTAATTTAATTGGTTTGCCTGCGGCTAATTGACCAGCAGGTTAGGGTAATCGGAAATGATGCCATCTACCTTTAGCTGCTTTAAATTGTCGATATCCGCTTTGGTATTGGGTGTCCAGGGAATAACTTTAACATTCCGGTCGTGACATTGCTTAACCAGTTCCTCATTTACCATTTTAAAGGCCGGGCTCAAAATGAATGGATTAAAACCAAGGTCGGCCAGGTTTTCGGCTACTGTATTTTTGTTGTCTACCAGAAAGGATGTTCTTACTTCGGGATATTTTTTATGCAGGATCTGCAGGGTCCTTTTGTCGAACGACTGGATCACTACATAAGGGGTAATACCTTTTTTCTGTATCACATCCATCAGCAGTTTTACAAATTGCTCTGGCCCGGGGTTTACAATGCCATCACCTTTTGCGCTACATTTGGTTTCTATGTTGTAGAATAGCTGCCTTTTTCCTTTAGAGTAAGTTTGTACCTCATCAATCAGATCGGCCAGCAAAGGTATATTCGTTTTTATCTTTTTCTGTTCAGGAAAAGCTGCCAGAAATTTGCTGCCCAGATCAAACTGTTTCAGCAAATTGTAGTCCATCTGATAGATAGGGTATTTTTTAGCATCGGCCTTAGGGATTTCCTTACCCTCGGGTGTAAGCATAAAGGACGGGCTCAGGTAATCGTCGTGTGTAACCACCACCTGGCCATCTTTGGTGATATGGGTATCCATTTCGAGGGTAGTTACCCCAATATCGATGGCATTGCGCATCGCTACAATGGTATTTTCGGGCATTAGCCCCCTGCCCCCCCTATGGGCTTCGGTGCTGAAAGCCGGGAATTCAGCTTTGGTGATTGACTTGGTGTTTTGCATGGTTTTACATCCCGACAGGCTTAACAGCGCCAGGCTGGTTACACAGATTATATTTTTCATTAGTTACAGGTTTTTATATCATCATTTGCGGAATAACTAAAATCATTTTTAAGATCCCACCTTGCTTTGTACATTTTTAAGCCAGCCATTTGAAAAATGGTTTTACCATTTAGGTCCTGAACCTTATCGTTATACCATTGCTGGTCGGTATCTATTCCCTGAAGGGTAATTACAGGATAGCCTTCAGGGCCTGAATCCACACTTTTAATCCGCGGCAGGGCCGATGATTCTTTTATATTCCGGGTTTTAAGGTCAACTTTCCAGGCTTTGGTACTTGTAGACACCCATAAAGCATCTTCGCCATATACAGGAAACAGGTCGTGGCAACCACTAGCCGGCAAATTTATACTTTCTTTTACGGTAAGGTCGGGAGCGTTGCAGTTAAAGTTATAAGTATAGGCTACAAGTTTGTCTTTGTTTGCCGACCAAAGTATCTGGCGCTGTTTGTCCCATACTACATTATGGGCATCATCCAGTACCATTGTTTTTTTATAAACATTATCGGGGAAGCTGTTCAGGTTTACATGGATGAGGGTAAGCAGTTTTCCTGTACTCGAAGCAGTAACAATATTTCCATCTGGAAGGATCTCGGCCGAATGTGTATTGCCACCTACATAACAATAAAATACGGTTGCCTTATCAGAAATCCTAACCAGGGCTACACCGCCACCAGAAGCGGTGATGAGCATATATTTTCCGCTGTACACCAGTTTCCCTTCGCTGATGTTGCTAAACCAGGCCACATCTTTTGCCGGAATGCCTGTAGCGGCCTTCCATTCCCAAACGATGGCCTGCGTTTTGAGGTCTACCTTGGCTATCCGGTTTTGCGACTGATCGGTAATGATCAGGTTGGTATTTTTATAATCAAGGGATGGCGCTGAATGATCAGGTACAGATACCGCTTTCTTTGAAGAGCATGCAATTATCCAAAAGGACAACACACAAAGTAAGGTTACGATTTTTTTCATTGATTCAGGTTGTTAGTTGATTTGAAGCAGTTTTATACTGTTTTTTAGCATTCGGTGATCACGGTATATTTTTCTCCAAAACGGTCTGTTGCCGTTACTTTAACTTTTTTAACTGATGGGCTAAAGTGGGCAACAAATAAATGGTCCATCTTTTTGGGTTCGGCAAAAGGCCTGCTAACAGGCAGCTTATCACCTTTATACAACTGCACAGCAAGGGGGTCAAATCCTTTTTGCTGTTCGGGTGCTCCCATTGGTTTATCGTCTAAAAAATATTCAACTTTCCATTCCGGATCCCAGTTCCATACATTTGCAATCAGTCTTTTCTGGTTGGTCAGTTCCTCTGTGTAGACACTCAGCTGTTTGGTTTTGTCGAAACCGGTCGATTTATAATACCATTTCAGTTCATTGCCGTTTACCTCATACACACCATAGCCGCGAGGTGTACCATCGCTACAGATAGGGCCAGTCCACCATGCGCCACAAACCGTTCCATGGTTGTGTTCGTATATTCCATTGGTAATGTTGTTGAGGTTATAGTGGGTATGGCCCGACATGATGTGTACATTTGTATAACCTTCCAGCAGGGCATAAAAATCAGTGTTATTTTTAACGGCATTGTGAACAGGGATGTGCAGGCAGATGATCAGCAGCTGATCTTTGTTTACATGTTTCAGGTCCTGGGCAAGCCAGTTCAACTGGTTTTCCATAATATAGCCATCGTATGTACGTTCTACGCCAAGATAGCGTACATCATCGAGCACCACATAATGTGCTTTACCACGGTTAAAAGAATAATAGGTAGGGCCGTATATTTCTTTAAATGTTTTATCAGCCGTTTCATCGCCACCCAGTCTGTAATCTTGATCGTGATTGCCAAGTGCCTGAAAGAAAGGGATGCCCATTTGTGCCACAGCTCTGTTATAATCAGGAAACAGGGCATGGTTGTCCCATACCAGGTCGCCCACCCCAACACCGTGTACCAATGCATCAGGGCCCATCGATTTCAGCAGTTGCTGTACATCAGGCACAGCAGTATCCATCATCTGTTTTACATCATTTTTGTTTTTTACCTGAGGGTCGGCCCAGATGATGAAATTGTGCTTATTGTCGTTCCTTTTAAGCGCTTTAAGGGTGAAATCGTATGCATTGCGACTGCCCAGTGTTTCGTATTGCCGGGCCACATTGTAATCCGTTTTAAACTCGTAGCCGGCAGGCGTGCTCATGAAGATGTTTGTTGCTTTTGCATCAGGTGTGATGCTGTATTTTCCATTATTATCCGTTAACACAACACTGTAACCATCAGAGAGCACTACATTTGCTATCCCTTTTTTGCCATCGGTTACCCTGCCCGTTACGGTTTTATCGCGGCTAAGTTTATTGAAGGCATTGGATTGGAGGCTGATAAAAGCACTGCCGGTTATAAAACCGACGCTTTGTAAAAAGGATCTTCTGTTCACAATTGTATAATTTTAATTAAACATTAAGGAAGCCAGATATCGGCTTCCTTAACAACCATTAATGATGTTAAAAAATAAGAACTCCGATATTGTATTACATATAAATTTTATTCACAGCAATAACCGCCAGAAAATGCCCACTCAACAGAATAAAGATCGCTTGTTACAGGATCTGTAACAGTAATCCAAACATTTGCATAGCCATCTACAAGAATGCCGTTGGTAAATTGAACCAGTTTGTCGTAATTAGAATAAGAATACGCTATCGTCGCATTGAATACCCCCCATGATATAGGGGCACAGGATAAATTTGGCACGGTTATGCGATAAAGCTGACACCGGCAAACAGTCGCTCCATCTTGTAAATCATTGGACTGGAATCCAACGGTGGATTCATTAACGACATCTGAACAAAAGGACATTGCCCTTTGCCCATTGATTGCATAAGGATAGTTGAACCATCTTGCACTTTTAATAACTTTACCGGTTGGTTTGCCAACTGGCACGGAAGCAAAAGATTCAAATGAAAAAAGGAATAACAGAGTAAAAAGGAAGCCTATGTTTAAACAGGCTTTCATAAGGGATGATTTTTTCATAACTGTTTTTGATTAAAATGTTAGGTTAATTATCATTAATAGTATCTTTTTAACACCACACTATGTCCTTACGACACTTTATCCGATCAACAATTGTCTTCTTTAATAATTAAGTTAATGGAAGCCATGGCAATGGCTTCCATTAACTGTTATTCCTGAAAGCAATTTCTGCTATAGGAATATTTATTTAATTACAGTAGCATTTCCACCTTCAATCTCAGCTACGGTTGAAGTCTTACTTAGCTGATAGATTGTTTGCGATCTCGCATTGACCCATTTTCCCTGTACCGTATCAAAAGTACCTCCAAGTATATAGAAATACCCATCATCATTTGAAACACCAGGAGTTACATAAGTAAACTTCTGTTTATTTGTACCTGCAAGGAAATAAGGTTGTGGTGTACCTGAAACCGGCTCTATCACATCATAAACATCGGTATCACCAATGCGGTATCCAACTCCGTAACTTGGTGCAGGACCGGCCTGGTACAATGAGCCTCCATCGTGGACAAATACAACATCAATTGGTATAGTGTTCAGCGTAACTTCTATGCCCCTGAATACCGCCATACCAAATGCATTCCCGCTGTTTGCAAGGAGGTTGGTTGTTGCTGTCCCTGTTGTGGTACTGCCTGAATTAAACCTGTCGCTCGCTTTATTATAATCAATTGCGCTAATCCACTTTGATGCGGCCATAGAGGTAGAACTTGTACTGTTAATCAATTTTTTATTACCTCCAACATAAAAGAATTCACCTTTTACAACAGAACCAGATGTTAAATTGATCTTATAAGTTCTAAGCTGTCCGGTGGCCCATCCATTTACAGGGGCACCTGTTGGTGGTGCTGAGCCCGCGTTGTTTGTGGTAATAACAGAAAATGGCGTAACAGCAAAATTTATATTTTTAGTAGCTCTGAACTGGATGTATTCATTATTGGCATCTGTACCGGCCGGATCGTTAATAAATCCTGTAATCACAAATTCAGGAACATCTGCCGTAGAACCACGTACAATCAGATCAGAAGCCGTACGAAGCCTATGTTCCGGTATCAGCTTGCCATCCTGACCCACTCTGTTAAAAAGCACTCCAAGGTAATTGCCCTTAAAAGGGGGCTTGATATTTGCAAATGTAGCATTGGCTTCCGTATGTAAAATAATGTCTGATGACCCATCATTAAGTATTTTATCCCCGGCTAATATATCATTCGGGCCTAGCAATGGATTATAAGTCCCTTTTACAATATTAATCAATGTACTTTCATATCTATCCGGAAGGGCCGCGATCAGATTAGCAAATCCTCTCGGTGCCATAATTGGTTTACCTGAAGCAATTTTAGTGACATCTGATGCAGAGACCCCAGTAATCTGTAAAATCCCGTTAACTCTTTTCAACACTCCTCCTTCAATTTTTACATGTACTGAATCGCCAGGAACATATTTGGCTGCATCTGCACCAATATTTACAGACATCCCTCTAAGTGAGTCTATGCCATTTCCGGTCTTTCTCAAATTTTGAATTACCAGCAAACCAGCAGGCATGTTATTACCTGAGTGATCTGAAATGACCTGACCTCTTAAATAGGTTGCGCCACGCATATTTTCTGTAGTTAGGGTTACATCTGTACCCGTGTATATTTTTCTTAAATCAAAATTGGCAATATATATACTAGGGGTTGCAGCGACGTAATCACTATCCCGCTTACAGCCCATCAAGACAGCAGCACAGGCGCCTATGATGAAACAATTTATTAATATCTTTTTCATAACTATGTTATTAATATCATCCAAAAATTAAGGTTTTTGCCACCAAACCTGTGTACTGATCTCATCCGGGCCCTGGGCCGCAACAGCATTTTTGTAGCTGGTAGGATTGGTAGACTGACTGATAGCCGGATAAGCCAACCTTGCAGGCATCACGCCGCCATTTGCCAATCCAACTCCTTTAGGTAAGAATGGGTGGCCCGTACGGCGATATTCAAACCATTGCTGAAAATCAACCAGGAACATGGCATAATACTTTTGTTTATGTATCATTTCCAGTTTACTGTTACTTCCAGGGGCAGTACTTTCTAAAGGCAAATAATCAAGCCAGTAAATTTCTGCTTCATTTATAAAATTAAGGAAGTTTGCATCTGTAGTTTTTGACATATAGGATGGAATCCAATAGTTAATGGCATCTACAATTCCTTTGTTATAATAAGCCTCACCGGTTCCGTTTATCCACCCTCTTGCAGCTGCTTCGGCTAAAATGAAATCTACTTCAGCACAGTTCATCAGAATTCCGGTATAGGGATCTGTTTGCAAAATATATCCTGCAGTTTGTGTGTCTGAATAAAAATAAGCTTGTTTTATAATTCCAGACCCTGGCGCATACCCACTTGGTACACCAACATAACCATTAGGCCCCTGGGCAATACCCCAGCGTGGTGTGCCGCTTTTACCTAGTGCTGGTCTTATCCTTGGATCGTTCCAGTTTATCAGGTTGTTGATAAAGAAATCGGTAATCGCAGTCCCCCTGAAATCAACAGCCCTAACGCTTACCATATATGGGGATGAATAAACCGCCGAACTGCTATTGGTTCCATTCCAAAGTATTTTTGCAGTGTGGGTATTATCTTGCATAATCGGATAATTACCCGGGTTGGTATCCACAATATCCTTAATTTTAGCAATAACAGTGGTAGCAACTTCCGCTTTACGTGAAATGCGCAATAACAAACGTAAGTACAATGAATTGCCGAATCTGCGCCATTTACTCACATCTCCGTTAAAGACAGGATCACCCGTAGGAACAATTGCGGTACCTGCACTCAACAGCGTATTTGCTTCTTCCAGTTTTTTAAAAAGATCAAGATAAATGTCTTTTTGTTTATCATAAGCAGGCTCAAGTATGCCTTCCTTACCTTTATTAGCCTGAGAGTAGGGCACATCGCCATACGCATCGGTAATTAAAGAGTAAACCCAGGCCTGAGTGATCAGTGAAATACCCTGGTATGACTTATTAAGCGTTTCCGGTTTACTTGCAATGGTATAGATATCTGCAAGGTTAGTAAGTTCAGGGTACCATACATTCCAGGTATAATCAGACCAGTTTCGCCTGAAATCATACCTGAATACCTGGGCCTCCGCATCACTAAGTGTAACTGTAACCTGCATGAGTTCATTGTTAAAATTGCGGTTACGCAACATATTAGCAGACAAAACATTTACTAGCGCAGGTGCAAGTAACTGATTTGCCGTAGTGGTTCCTTTTCCAATAGGATCAGTGTTAATTTCCTGAAAGTCCTTGTCACAGGAAGAAAGCACGATACCAAATGCCAGCAACACTATATAACTGATTTTAATTCTAATATTTTTCATTTCCTTTATAATTAAATGCCAACAACCAAACGTGCGCCTATAGTTCTTGTAGAAGGTAATTGACCTGTTTCAAAACCTTGAACGATATCTGATCCGGATAAAGTACCGAATTCAGGATCGAATGCCGGCCATGGTGACCAGATAAACAGGTTACGTCCGTAAGCACCTATGGTGATCTTGTTCATGCCCAATTTTTTTACGAATGATTTGTTAAAAGTATAAGTGATGTTTGCTTCCCTGAATTTCAGGTAATCGGTTCTGAATACGCTACCCTCTGCCTGGTCTGACCCATAAACTGAAGTATAATATTGTTCGAAATCAGTTGCAATCACATCGTTAGGGCGATAGCTGCCATCAGGATTCTGCACTACCCCCTGCCCGATGATACCATTGTATCTGCCTGGAAGGGTTGCTTTTAACTTACCCAATGCCGCCATCCTGGAAAATGTAAGTGAGTGTCCTACAGCACCAATCTGCGCATCAAATAATATATTTGTACTGATCTGCTTATAGCTCACCCCTGTACCAAAACTAAACCTGAATTTAGGCATAGTATTACCTAAGTAAATAACACTGGTTTTATCGGCTTTGGCATTACCGGTTACTGCATCAAATACGATCTGGCCATCAGGAGAGCGTAAAAAGCCAATGCCATATAAATCGCCCATACTACCACCTATATTGGCTACAACCTGACCGCCTCCCAATGCTCCTGTACGCAATACTACTGCACTGTCGGCCAACTCTTTAATTTTATTTCTGTTTGCCGAAAAAGTAGCATAGGTTGTCCATTTAAAATTCTTGGTTTGTAATGGTGTACCATTAATTGACAACTCAATACCTTTATTGTCTACCCGACCGACATTGAAAATACCTACGTTATATCCGGTAGCACGATCAACCAAACGACTAAGAATCTGGTTTTTCGTATTTCCAGCATAAACAGCCAAATCAAAACCAAGCCTGTTATTAAATAACTTCATTTCGGCCCCTAATTCAATGGTTGTTGTTTTGAGTGGCTTTAAATTCGGATTTGGTAGTGTTGTTGGATTGGTCATGGCACTATCTGGATAGATTCCATTTGATGCGAGGTTGTAATTATAAGCCGTGCGGTAGGGAACTGTCGTACCACTACCAACCTGAGAAATCGAAGCTCTTAATTTTGCAAAGCTGATCGCTTTAGGCATTTTCCAGAAATCGGAAGCTACAAAAGCTAAACTGGCAGATGGATAGAAAAAGCCCACGTTATCTGTACGGGTTGGCGTTGCCAAAACACTATTCCAGTCATTACGGGCGGTCAGGTCCAGGTAAAGATAGTTTTTGAACGTGATAGAAGCTGCACCATAAAAACTATTGAGTCTGTACCTGGCTGTATCTGGAACTGATATCAACGGATTTTCATTGTTGTCTAATCTGTAAACATTAGGGATAATGAGTCCGTCGGCCCTAAGTTCACCTTTACGGTATTCATTTCTTAACTGGCTACCACCAGCGGTAACAGCTATGTTAACCGAATTACTGATCTTCTTATCGTATTTTACCATGAAATCTGCACTCCACTCATAAGAGTTGATCTTCTGTTCACGGTAGGAACCGTGTGCAAACTTATTACCCGCAGCATCCCACGGCCGTTTTGTTGTACGGTTGTCCCATACCTGATCGAGTGTAGTACGCAACAGCAAGCTCAGTTCATTGGTAAATTTATAAGTAGCCTGGACATTCCCTGTAACACCATTACGCTTCTGTCCGTTTAGGTATTGCTCTGATATGGCATAAGGACTTTCGGGATTTGTAGTAGTAATATTTACAAACTGGGTAAATTCCTTTCCAGGTGCCCAATAATCTCTATACCAGTCGACATTTACGTTGGGTTGTGCAAACATAAACCAGTACATTAACGACTGGTTGCCATATCCTGTTGCTGGTAAATTATCGCTATTCCTATTGTTGTACATTGCTTTTAGCGATATGTTGAGTTTTTTAGTTATCTGAGAATTGGCAGATAAGGATGCGGATGTACGCTCCAGCCCGGTATTAGGAACTATCCATTCATTACTTCCATGGTTTGCAGAAAAACGTAAAGCTACATTTTTCACACTACCATCCAAGGTTACAGAATTGGTGGTTTCTAGTCCGGTTCTAAAAAAAGCATTGATAGGATTTGGATAAGCTATCCATGGTGTACGTGTAGTACCTTTTGTTTTGGTAGCCGGATCATATTGATAAAACATGCCCCCAGATACAAATGGTGCTCCCCATGAGGCACTTGTTGAATTTGTACTAGCCCCATCTTCCGTATTGCCATATGAAAAGTAAGGGACTCCAAACTGACCCTGACCGAATTCACTCTGAATGTCTGGTCCGCGGTTTACACTTTCCCATGCGGTATTAGATGTAAAAGTAATCCCCATTACCTTTCTTTTGGAACTGCCAGATTTCGTGGTAATGATAATTGCACCATTGGCACCACGCTGACCATAAAGAGCTGATGCGCCCGGGCCTTTTAATACCGTAACACTTTCTATATCTTCTGGGTTAAGGTCATTCAGGCCACTACCAAAATCTGCAGGCATAACATCACCGCTTGTTCCATACACACCACCCGACGAGGCCGCTGTACGCCTGGCGCTGCTGCTGGCCACCACCCCATCAATTACGATCAGTGCTTCATTGTCTCCTGTAAGGTTGTTTTCGCCACGCAGAATAATTTTGTTGGATCCGGCCGGGCCACCGTTACGCACCAGGTTTAAACCAGCTACTTTTCCTGACAAAGCATCAGTCCAGTTACTCGATACCGCATCTGTAAGCTGTGTACTGTCTACCTTAGTAATAGCATAACCCAATGATTTTTCTTCACGTTTGATTCCTAATGCAGTAACAACTACCTCATCCAGATCTGCACTTGAGCTGTTCATATTGACGGCCATTGTTATGGTAGCCATGGTAACTGTTCGTTTAACCTGGGTATAGCCCAACATACTAAACAAGATTTCAGTCCCTTTTGCTACTTTAATAGTGAATGCACCGTTACCATCGGTTACGCCGAGCACTTTTCTCTGCCCATCTGAAATGGTAACGCCAGGTAGCCCACCGCCATCCTTTGCATCTTTGACCGTTCCTTTTACAGTAACTATTTCCTGCCAAAACAGGTTCGCTACAACAGGTACTGTTCCTGCCTTGAGCATTTGCGGCAATTGCATAAAAACCATTACCAATGCATAAGCAAGGTAGGTGAGTGGTTTTTTGAATTGCACATTGTGAGTAGATTTTTTGTTCATAATCTTAATTAATTTGGTGTTCCCCCTTTAGTTGCAATATTTTTGTTTATGCTTTTCGACATGATGACTTCTTTTTCTTAGCACAGAAAAAACCTCCCAGCAGCTCTGAATAGCCGATTGGGTACAATTAAATGATATACAGGAATATTCCTTCATCAGATTTTATTATTTGGTTAGTTCTTTTTGTTTTGCAGCATTTCGTTTCATTTCGATTCTCCTTGATTTGCTGCAAATATCAAGGTTGTAGTTTTAAGTTTATGTTAAGCATTCATTAAGTTAGGCCGTAACTTTCACCTGATGAACATTATCAGTTTCCTTTCCGGGTGCGTACAACAAATATTGTTTTACCAGCACAGTAAAGGCTTCAATCTGTTCTTTCACCCAGGCCTCATTTTTTTGCAATTCGGCAGCCATTACCTGTGCAACAGCCGGAGCAAGTATTAAAGCCCCTTTCGCATCCAGGAATAACAGACGCATCCTTCGCGAAAGCACATCTTCAATCGTACGTGACATTTCATTTCTAACCATCCAGATCACTTCAGCTTGCAGATATTTGTAATCAGGATGCAAACGGGCGCCAAGTTCAGGCTGTAGGCTTATCAGCTCCAGTATACCAGCAGCATCAGCACCGTATAAGCCCAGATCTCCGGTTTGCATTTTAGCAACATAACCATGGATTTTAACATTCTGGGTAATACATTTTTTTGCCTGTAGCTTGCCCAATTCAATAGCTTTATCTACTACATCCATAGCCATTTTACGATAAGTGGTCCATTTGCCCCCGGTAATCGTAATCATTCCTGATTTGCTGATGATGAGCTTATGGCTTCTGGAGATTTCCTTCGTACTATCGGTATCCTTACCCGGGGCAGCTAATGGCCTTAAACCTGCAAATGCAGCCAATACATCCTTTCTTGAAGGTTCTTTTGTCAGGTATTTGCCTGCCGTTGTCAATATAAACTCTATCTCTTCATCCAAGGGCCTTGGCTCCAGGCTATGCTCATTTAATGGGGTATCTGTTGTTCCTACCAATACTTTTCCGTGCCATGGCACAGCAAACAAGACCCTTCCATCCGGTGTTTTTGGAATCATCAGGGCGCTGTCCCCTTTCAAAAATGAAGGATCTAAAACAACATGGGCACCCTGGCTTGGACGGACGATTGCTCTTCCTGAGGGAACATCCATTTTCAGGATCTCATCTACAAATACTCCGGTAGCATTGACCACTACTTTCGCTTTCAGGGTATAGCTTTTATTGGTCTCGGTATCTACAAAACTTAGTCCGCTAATGTTTTCGTTTTCTTTCGTTAACCCGGTAACCTTCGCATAGTTCAGTAACACCCCGCCATATTCGGCAGCCGTCTGCGCCAGATTTAAAGCCAAGCGGGCATCATCAAATTGTCCGTCGCTATAACTCACCCCACCAATCAAGCCATCAGGTTTTAATCCAGGTATTGCTTTTAATACTTTATCCGCTGATAAAAAGGAAGATTTTTTAAAACCGCTTTTCCCCGCCAGCAAGTCGTAAAGTTTTAAGCCGATCAGGTATTTATATTTAGACAACCAGGAATAAACAGGAATGATAAACTCCTGGTCTTTAACCAGGTGAGGTGCATTTTTTAACAGCAAACCACGTTCGTGCAATGCCTCATAAACCAGCGCAACATCTCCCTGAGCCAAATATCTTACCCCGCCATGCACCAATTTTGTACTACGGCTGGAGGTTCCTTTTGCAAAATCCGACTGTTCCAGCAACAAAGTACTGTAACCCCTGCTTGCCGCATCCACAGCGGTTCCTAACCCTGTAGCACCACCGCCAACAACTATCACATCCCAACTGTTCCGTTCTTCTACCTGCTTTATGAATGATTCGCGACTAAACACCATTTCGTTTGTTTTCAATTTAAAATACTGATATTTCGTAAACTTTCGTTTACAGGACAAATATACCTAAACGAAACTAAAAAAAGTATTTTATTATAAAAAACAAATTGGGAAATTTATTTTTTAGCATTAAGTTTGTTGAAAACGTAATTTAAAAATTATGTTTATCTTAATATTGCCATATATATCGATAAATGATTAACATAGCTGAACGACACCAATATATATTAAACAAAATTCAAACAGACGGCACTATTGATGTACAGTCACTTTGTAAAAAGTTAAAAGTTTCGTCGGTTACCATCCGGAAGGACCTGAAACTACTCGAAGACAAGAACCTCTTGTTCAGGACCCATGGAGGAGCCACACTAAACAACCCTTATACGGTTGATAAACCTGTAAATGAAAAAGAACATCTGCAATCGGCAGAAAAGATGAAGATTGGCACAATGGCTGCTGAACTGATTGAAGAAAATGATTCCATTATCATCGCATCGGGAACAACGGTTCTGGCCATGGCGCGCTGCATCAAACCCAAAGGAAATTTAACTGTTATTACCTCTGCATTAAATGTTGCCCTCGAATTGCTGCACCACAATGATATTGAGATCATCCAGCTGGGAGGCCTGTTGAGGAAAAGCTCTTCTTCTGTTGCAGGCCCTTATTCCGATAATGTATTGGGCAATGTTTTTTGCAGCAAATTATACCTGGGTGTTGACGGCATTGATCTGGAATTTGGATTAACGACAACAAATGCCTATGAGGCTCACTTAAACAGGCAGATGATAGATTCCTCTCAAAAAATAATTGTACTTGCCGACTCTACCAAATTCGGAAAACGTGGCTTCGGAAGAATATGCGGCATTGAAGAAGTAGATCATATCATTACAGATAGTGGCATCCCCGAGCAGACCAGGAAAAACCTGCAAAGCATGGGCATTAAGGTTTCTATTATTTAATGGTTAATGCAATTTTAGCTTGCACACAATTTACTTTTCCTATAAAACGCGAACTATCAGTAATTTACTAAGCTGACCATAGTTTTTTCATTCGACAACTACTGTCATCATATTCTCTTACCCCGCAATTTTCAATTTGTAAGTTGATTTTATCTTAATATTAAGATAATTACAAAGCCTTTACTTTGTACTATTCTTATCTGATCAAATTACTAATTATGACGTTTAAAACCTTTTTTTCTTTTCTTTTATTTCGTTTTATTGTTTTTTATTTAATATATTCGATTTCAATAAACCAAATACTAACCAAATTTAAACCTTTTTAAATGAAAAACTACCGAAAGAGTATGGATAGGTGTTTTGCCGCCTTCCTATGGGTATGCTTCAGTTCCTGTTGTTTTGTTTCCTGTAAAAGCGAAAAGGAAGGCCCTAGTAAAACCTATGATTCTTCAAAGCCCGTTGTACTCTCCTCTTTTTCTCCGAATGAGGGAGGAGCGCGCGATAAAATACTTTTAGACGGGGAAAACTTTGGAAATGACCCAAGTAAAATCAAAGTCTATTTTAACCATGCAAAAGCTTCAGTTATCTCGTCAAGTGGTAACCGGATCTATGCCATTGTACCCCGGCTTCCAGGTGATAATCCTAAGATTTCTGTGGTTGTGGGTACTGACTCGGTTGTTTATAAAGACACTTTTACTTACCATATTCAGGCTCAGGTAAGCACAGTTACGGGTAACGGGCAAAAAAACTTTAAACCCGGAACGCTCTCTGAAGCTGAAGTTTATGGTAAATACCTGGAACTGGATGCCGAGGGAAATATATTTATGTCCTGGCGGGATGGTGGCAATCCGGCTACATTTGGTGTAGCCAGGATAAATGAAAAGCAAAATATAGTTACTCCACTGATCGAGTCGGTCGCTGCCGGTCGGATCTTATATGCCAACGGCTTAACTGTGGATCGTGTTACTGGTATGCTAACAGCCGCTCATGAGTCTACAAAGGAGGTTATTTTTACATTCGACCCCAGGGAGGCCTGGTACCCGCGTCAGCGTAACATCAAATACTCTACGGCAGATTATAATTCCATTGTTACTGCGGATCTGTACAAAAACTTCGTGACTTATTGTCCGTATGATGGGTATCTTTACACGAGATACAGAGATGGAAAGGTTGCCAAAATAAATCCTCAGACATTCGAAGCAAAAATTGTTCACCAGGGACCTTATGGATCGCAGTATGGTCAGGCCATTAATCCAGTAAAACCATGGCTCCTGTACATCACGCTCACTACCAATGCCACACCGACCAATTTCAGACAAGGTATTATGGTACTGGATCTTCGTGACCCTAATGGATCAGGCGGCTTTAAACGCCTCAATGCCCCTGGAGGTAGTGCCTTCCGCGATGGGCCGTTGGCAGACGCACTGTTCAACGATCCTAAAGAGATTAAGTTTGACAACAGCGGAAACATGTTTGTTGCAGACTATGGCAACCATTGTATCCGTATGGTATCGGCTGATAATATCGTAACAACGGTAGCAGGCCAACCGGGCAAATCAGGCTATAAAGATGGCGGACCGGTAGAATCTCTATTTAACCAACCCTGGGGAGTGGCTGTCAATGAGCAAGGTGACATTTATATTGCAGACTGGAGTAACGCCAGGATACGCAAATTAGTTATTGAATAATCACTACAAAGCATTTATCCTATTCATGAGCTTTTGCTTAAAGGCAGAAATAATGTGCTTTAAACTATCCCATTAGAACATATTAAGTATAATACACATATAAGATGACAAAGACTTTTAGAATTTTGTGCTTGCTGTCGCTGTGTCTGTCCCTGACGACATTACATGCACAGGAAACCAAGCAGTTACTCACCATTGCCGGTATTGTTACCGATGAAAAGGGAGCAGCTATCCCAGCGGTATCTGTTTACATTAAAGATCGGCCCTCAGCCGGTACCGCTACCAATAATGAAGGAAAATTCAGCATTCAGGTCTCGTATGGCGATAAAGTCGCATTTAGCTATATCGGCTTTAAAAATGCAGAACATGTTGCTGTCGAAACAAAAAAGAATTTAACCATAGTACTTAAAGACAATAACGAGGCCCTGGAGGAAGTAATGGTAGTTGGACTGGGAAATGTACAACGGAAGATAAGTTCGGTTGGAGCCATCACAACGGTAGATGTTAAGGACCTTCAATCCCCTGCACCATCGATTGCAAACCTTCTTGGCGGAAGGGCAGCCGGTGTAATCTCCAGATTAGGCAGTGGTGAACCAGGAAAGAACATTTCTGAGTTTTGGGTACGTGGTATCGGTACATTTGGAGCCAACAGTAGTGCATTGGTGCTCATCGATGGTTTGGAGGGCGACCTGAATACCATTGATCCGGCGGATGTGGAAAGTTTTTCGATCCTTAAGGATGCATCAGCTACCGCAGTGTATGGCGTTAGGGGAGCCAATGGGGTAGTATTGGTTACCACTAAGCGCGGTCAGGTAGACCGCATGCAGCTCACCGCACGCGCCAATACCACTTTATCCAGTCTCAACCGCTTACCAGAATATCTGCGTGCGTATGATTATGCACAGCTGGCGAATGAAGCAAGTTTGGTCCGTGGGCAGAGTCCTTTGTACAATCAAACGGAATTAGGTATTATCCGCGATGGACTGGATCCGGATATGTATCCAGATGTAGATTGGCAGGATGAAATTCTCAATAAGACTTCCTGGCGCCAGAGCTATTACATGAGTGGCCGTGGTGGGTCTGAGGTTGCACGCTATTTCCTTAGCCTTGGCGGCAAAAGTGAAAGTGCAGCTTACAAAGTAGACAAAAATAGCCAATACAGTTCTAATGTGGGTTTTAATACCTATAATTACCGGATCAATCTGGATGTTAACCTGACCAAGACCACTAAAATTTTCCTGGGTTCTGATGGGTTTCTATCTAAACTGGCTCAGCCTGGGTTAGCAAATACAGATTACATATGGGGAGCACAATCCGTACTTACCCCGGTGACCATCCCTACACGATATTCCAATGGCCTGCTTCCAGGCCTGGGAGGTGGAGAGCAGTCATCGCCTTATGTCATGATCAACCGCACAGGTAAGGCTTCAGATGAGGTGTATAAAGGCAAAACCACATTAGCCCTAAACCAAGACCTTTCCAGTGTATTGGAGGGACTTAAATTCCGGGTTCAGGGAGCTTACGATCTATACAGTTACTTTAGCGAGCGTAGGCGTGTACAGCCAGCGCTTTATAATGCCTTAGGACGGGCCTACGATGGCTCGCTCATTACTTTGCAAACCGTACAAGAACAAAAAGCGAGTTACACCAGATCTACCCGTCAATACCGTAAATACCACTTTGAATCTGTTATCAATTATGATAAAGTATTCAACAGTGACCACAGGACCTCCGCACTGGTCTATTACTACATTAGCGATGCCAAAGATACCGAAGACGCGACCAGTAACCTGGACGCCATCCCCTTACGTTATCAGGGTGTATCGAGCAGGTTGACCTATGGTTTCCGGGACACTTACCTTTTAGATGTCAATTTTGGCTATACCGGTTCTGAGAACTTCCAGCCCGGCAGGCAATATGGTTTTTTCCCGTCAATAGCCCTGGGATGGGTACCTACTGGCTACAAATTTGTAAAAGAAGCCGCACCATGGCTTAATTATTTTAAGATCAGGGCTTCCTACGGTACGGTGGGTAACGACCGGATTTCAACTATCCGTTTCCCTTACCTGACCAAGGCTAACCAGGGTAATGGCACGGTATGGGGCGTGCCCGATATCGAGACAATTAATGAGACAAGGATTGGTGCAGATAACCTGGCCTGGGAAAAAGCGATTAAATCCAATTTAGGTATTGAAGGTAAGCTCTTTGATAGTAAAGTAGATTTTGTGGTAGACTTTTTCAAAGATCAGCGTAACGGTATTTTTCAACAAAGGGTACAGGTTCCTGATTACGTGGGCGTCATTTCCAATCCTTTCGCCAATGTGGGCCGCATGAAAAGTTCCGGAATAGATGGAAACATCAGCTATACTGGCAATCTTTCCAAAGACATAGGTTTTACCTTAAGAGGTAACTTCACCTATTCCAAAAACCTAGTACAGAACTGGGAACAAGCTTACCTGGAATATCCTTACCTGGAGTACAATGGTTTCCCTTATAATTCTATAAGAGGCTACCAGTCGCTGGGACTTTTTAAAGACGAAGACGACATCAAATATAGCCCTAAACAAACGTTTGGAGATGTACTGCCTGGCGACATCAAATACAAGGATGTAAACGGTGATGGCATCATCGACAAACTGGACATGGTTCCTTTAACCCACAGCAACTATCCTTTGATGATGTTTGGCATGGGCGGCGAGTTCCGCTATAAAAAGCTGACATTAGGTGTATTGTTTAAAGGAACAGGAAAAACATCCTTTTTCTATGTAGGACAGCCAACCACAATAAACAATGTAACGGTAACTAACGGAATGGGTTATATGCCATTCTTTAATGGTAACCTGGGCAACGTACTCAGCCTGGCTGCCGATCCTAAAAACCGCTGGATCCCGAGGGATTATGCCCTGGCAAACGGAATAGACCCTGCATTGGCCGAAAACCCAAATGCCCGCTACCCACGCCTGCAATACGGGAATAACACCAACAACAGCCAGTTGTCGTCCTTCTGGCAGGGAGATGCGCGCTATATACGCCTGGAGGAAATTACGTTGAATTATAACATTAATCCATCGATCCTGAAACGCCTTGGAATTAAGTCTATGGACCTGCAATTTGTGGGCAATAACTTATACATATGGGATAATGTTAAGCTTTATGACCCGGAACAAGCCGCCTGGAACGGGCGTAAATACCCGATACCAACAACCTATTCCTTTCAAGTGTACGTCAATTTTTAATACAAACAAGAAATTAATGATATGAAAACGTCAATCATAAAAAGATTAGCATTCGTAGCGGTCATCATCCAGTTGATTGCGATGACAACATCCTGTAAGAAGTACCTAAATATCGATGAATATTTTGACGATGAATTTAACATCGATTCCGCTTTTGCCAACCCTCGAAATATGGAAGCTTATATGTGGGGTGCAGCGGCCATGTTTCCAGATGAATCAAATACCATTCGCTTTGGTTATACACCTGGCCCTATGGCAACCGATGAAGCCTTGAACGGGCTTACCGGAGGTGGCTCGAGCAATGTGTATTATGGAATGGATTTTGCCACCGGACGCATTACTTCAGATTTCTATGGAGACAGCAACCCTAACTTAAATCAATGGGCAAAATACTACAAGATTATCCGTAAATGTAACAGTGTCCTGCAAAACCTTGATCGCCCTAAGGGCATGAGCAATTTAGATCGGCTCAGGATTGAAGGATACACGCGTTTTATCCGTGCATATGCTTACTACAACATTTTAGTAGATTATGGTCCTGCGATCCTGCTGGGTGATGAAGTGATCAACACCAATGAATCCCTTGAATATTATGACCGTCCCAGAGCGACCTATGATGAAACGATGGACTACACCTGCGATGAGCTTGAAAAAGCAGCAATGCTTATGCCTGCAGAAGTTTCGCTACTGGATTTTGGCCGCCCGAGTAAAGGAGCTGCACTTGCTTTGATTGCCCGCCTGCGGCTGATCCATGCAAGTCCGCTGTTTAATGGCGGACCGGTAGCCAGTTCTTATTTTGGCAACTGGAAACGCAAAACCGATAATGTCAATTACGTATCACAGCAATATAATGAAGCAAGATGGGCAGTAGCTGCAGCCGCAGCCAAGCGCGTGATGGATCTTGGTCAGTACAGGTTATATACCGCAGTGAAAGATGACAAAACCCCTGCGCTTCCTGCCGGAGTCAATTCGGATCCAAATTTCTATCTTGATTATCCAAATGGAGCAGGAGGAATAGATCCGTTAAGATCCTATTCGGATATTTTTAATGGCGAGGCTGTTGCTGAAATTAAT
This sequence comes from Pedobacter heparinus DSM 2366, assembly GCF_000023825.1. NCBI lineage: Bacteria > Pseudomonadati > Bacteroidota > Sphingobacteriia > Sphingobacteriales > Sphingobacteriaceae > Pedobacter > Pedobacter heparinus. Next base: position 674,729 of record NC_013061.1, on the reverse strand, counting down.
AAAGAGATCATCTGGGGCAGAAATACAGGTTATATGGTAACAACCATCAGTCAGGGCTCTATGCCGCCTTCTCTCGGTGGCTGGGGGCGTTTCTGCGTTACACAGAAAGTGGTTGATGCCTATCTGATGGCCGACGGCCGTACCAAAGAAGAGGCCACCAGCAATGGGTATTATTCAGAAACAGGCTATACTACACAGGCCAAAAATTTTTCAGGATATCCACTCAATTCCGGAGTTTACAATATGTATGCTAACCGCGAAATGCGTTTTTATGCATCTATTGGATTTAACGAGGCCGTATGGCAGGCACAGTCCAGTACGACCATCAACAACTATACTGCCAAATACTACTACCAGGCCCCCGATGGTCGTGGCGGAGTGGCTGCTACTTCACCCAACTACCCGATCACGGGCTACGTGATCAAAAAATTCAATCACCCGATGGATGCTTTTTCAGGTACAGGTGCACGTCACATCAAAAAAGCTTACTCCATCATCCGCTATGCGGAGATACTCTTATCCTATGCCGAGGCACTTAATAATTTGACAGGTAGTCACACGGTAAAGCTTGGGGATAAAGAATATACCCTATCCAGAAACCAGGAAGAGATAAAGGGTGCCTTTAATCTCGTTCGCTATCGTGCCGGGCTGCCTGGATTGAGCGCCACCCAAATCAGTACTGCTGCGCTAGTTCAAAAACAGATTGAACGTGAACGCATGGTAGAGCTGCTGTGGGAGAACAGACGCTATTATGATGTACGTCGCTGGGGCATTTATGAAGAAACAGAACGCGAACCTATGCGCGGTATGAATCCGGATGGCGCTACCAAAGATGCCTATTACCAACGTGTTATACCGGGAACATCGTCATTTATGACACGTGTAGTAGACAAAAAAGCCGTTTTTGTACCCATACCACGTGCCGAAATGAGAAGGTTACCTTCTTTAGATCAGAATCCGGGCTATTAGGTTAAATTATAAATATAAAAAGATGAAACAAAAGTATATAACGATGCTCGCACTCGCTACCGTGCTCTCTTCGTGCAAAGACAATGAATTGTTCGAAAAGGAAATGTACAAAAATGATGTTGCTTTGATCAGTAGCAGCTATTACAATACCTTTCAGGAAATCGTTCCATTGACAGGCAATGAAGTAACCGGATATATCGCAGCTTCTGCAGGAGGGACACATGCATCTACAAAGGACCTGGTGATCCAATTGGAAGACGACCTTACGCAGCTGGATTTTTATAACCGGTCTCTTTTTGATTTTGACACCAAATTATATGCAAAACTGCTGCCCCGGAACAAATATGAAATCTTAGATCCAAAAATCCAGATCAAAGCCGGAGACCGTACCGGAAGGACCATGGTTAAGCTGCGCCCAGACGGCCTATCACCGGATTCGACTTATTTTATCGGATTAAAAGCTACAGCTGGCCCTGGAGTTGAGATCAACTCGAAGAAAACCACGATTCTTTACCAGGTGCTCATCAAGAACGATTATGCTTCTCAGGCACAAAATACTTTTTATTCCATGACTGGCCTGGTAAACGGAATGGTAACAGCGGGTAATAAGAAGCTGTTCCCTTTATCGGCAAATAGTGTTCGCGTAATTGCCGGAACGGAATCATTTGAAAGTACAGAACCCATGATCAATAAGACTTCCATCGTACTAGAAGTGGCAGCTGACAAAAGTGTCACTATTAAACCATATAAGGATATAAAGGTGAAGCAAATTAATGGTGATGCAAGATATCCCAATGTATTTAGGATTGAAGAATCCTTTGGCCGAAAATTCAATGTCTTTTTATTGTCGTATGAGTACACCATTAATAACGTGGTAAAGACGATGCAGGAGGAATTACGGATCGAGATCGTTCGGTAGTTAACTGCTTTTTAACTATCAACGGCTAATTGGGCATGTTAACACTAAAATTATCCAGTTTGGGGGGCTACTGCGAAGGAGCCCCTTCTCTTTGCCAACTCTACCAAATTCGGTAAGCATGGTCGGAAGAATTGGTGGCTAGAAGAAGTGGATTACATCTTCAGACAGCGGTATTCCTGAACAGACCAGAAGAGCCTGCAAAGTATGGGCATTAAAGTTTCACACAAGCACCATTTCTTACACTATTTTGGTATATGCTGATCCTTTTATCAGCATGTGAAAGGTCACGATCAAGTACTAAGCCGCTATTTTCCGAATAGTTATCGATAATAATCCACTCCCAATTTTGATAATATTGGTTCTTTAAAGAATAGAGTGTTCTAACAGTGTTGAAGCGTTATTATGAAGTGGTGTAATGATGCTAAACATAACCGATTAATTTGATACACATACTAATCCCGTTTCTCCGTTTGATATTCCAAAAAGGCTTCATACCACGGTTGGATAACTTTAGGCCATCTGTACTGTTCAAATTTATCAGGCGTATTGTATAATTCAACTTTTCGTTTCACTTCGGTATAATTATCTAAAATGCCGGTAATCGTCGTTCCTAAAGAATTCAGTTCATCAATCGTTTCAAAATAAAAACCATTTCGTACTAAAATCTGGTATGGAAGCCACCCTCCAGTAATTACAATGCTTTTTGCAAACAGGTGCTCGCGCATTGAAGCAGATAATGCATCGGTTGTTTGAACCTGAATGAAAATATCAGTAGCTAAACATAATAAGCTTACTTGCTCACTATCCATAAAGTCCTCAATAAAATAATAAGTAAGTGGTGATTTCTTCATTACATTTTCAATAAGAGACATATAGCGCGTATCTTTTTGATAGGTAAAGGGGAAAATTAAAACATGGTTCGCCGGTAGCCTTGATATTATGGCAGTCAGCTGATCAATGATTGCTGTATGATTTTGAAAAGGACTGGCATTATATCCACATGTTAAAACAAAAGAGTCTGACGCCAAGCCAAGAGAACGCTTAGCCTTTGCAGAAGATATACCGCTCATAGCCGTCAAACTTTCTAGCGGCTCAATACCAAACAGACACTTGCGTATTTTTTTCGGAAGAAGGGGATAAACTTTTAGGAGATCCGCTTCCATTTCATCTGTCTGCACCAGAACACGATCGCACCGGTCAAATATGCCGGACAGAGGCATCGTATCATGATTTCTTCGATAAAAATCGGATCCCCATATCACGCCTACCGTAAATAGATCTTTATGGTTTAGCCTTTCATAAATGGATAAAACTACATCCCAAAAACCATGCAGGCAAATAACATCGTATTGGCATATTTTTTCATTTATCTGGCTAGTTATAGCACTGATGGACTGACCTGGATAAAATTGATCATAGGCGCCCCGGATATGGTCCGTCAGGTCAATATCTGATACATTATGGCGAGTATTAATAATATCAATCGTGATTATTGGGGAATGCTGTTTCAAGAAACGGGAAAAGGCAACTGTGTATGGACTAAAGGCATCGCCAATAACTAATAACTGCATATTTGATGATTTTATTTTAACCTGAATTATAAAATTTCATTAAACTCTTTCATTACTTTATTGTAAAATACTTTCTACCGGCCACCGGTCCGAAACGATGCAGATATAAGCTTTAGTGACAACCGAACTGAATTTTTATTGTGCATAAAACCTATTTGTTCATAGACAAGATTGCTTAACAAAATAAAGGAAGATTTAAAGTCTACCCCTGTTAAAAAGTTTTTACAAGCAGCCTCCCAGACTTCCATCCATTTTAATTCGGAATCAGCGCCACCAGGTTCCCATATATCTCTTACAATTTCAAGCAAAATATCCTGATTTTCTTCAAACAGTTGTTTAAAATACTGATTGTCTTTTTCCCCTCTAATATCTGTTTCAACTTCTTCTAAATCTTTGAGCTCATTCAAGTAGCAGATCAGGTCGGTAGATTTAGCTTGTGCTAGTTTGATGTCCGGATAAGCAGCTTTAAGAATCCCAATTTGCATATAGCTTATAAATGTATAAATACTTGCTAAATCAATTTCCTCACTCCCAAATGCTTCCAGTAAAGCTTGTGATATTTGCCATCGCATATCTTCCGAATCTTTATACGCAATTGAATTGAAAAAAGTAGACTCGTTGGTTTGATAAAACCTGACTGAATTATTAGGATGGTCCATGAAAAAGGTATTGAGCGGATACTCAATGCCCCTTGTTTCAGAAGGATTGCCTAATAGAAACTGTTTAATCAACAAGCCGGTTTCTTTCTCAAATTCATTTCCATTGCCTGAAGGCTTCAGAATAAGCTTTATATGGTCTCCTCCATTAAGGCCAAAATTTATATAATAAGTATCAAGGATCCCATTTTTATGTGCTTCCTTTAAAAGAGGGTTTATAAATTTAATCAGCTCATGCCAGGATGATCGGTTATAATAAATAGCAGCTACGATAACAGCTTCTTGCAATACATCCATAATTAGGTAGTGATAGGTGTTTGATCATCGAAATTTTTATAGACTACGTCATTACCAAATCTAAGCCCATTCACAATAATCCGCCTTTCTATTTTATTTTGATGCATGATTACTCTGTTAGTGAATTGACTGTAAAACATAATGGCTTGCTGTATAAACATCGGATTAAGAATCTTATAAAAGTCTGATGCTTCGGTACATAAATCAGAAATAAAACATTTTCTTTCTTCGTTAAAGGATAATCGTTCTTGAATCCCTTCTTTACTTTTCAAATTTATTTCGCTTTCATCCCCACTCCATTCTCCTTCCAGCCACAAAGCGTTTAAAGTTGATTGCGGATACCTTATTTGAGATTTCTGAAATTCTGATAAGGGTTCAGAAAATGGGTAAGCCTTAGGATCAATAATAATATTTCTCCTATATTCTTTGTTACTAAACAAGAATAAAAAATCTGTACTGCAGGGACTAAGATAATTAACCAATAAGGTTGTCAGATTTCCATATGCATACTCATTTGAGAGCCTTTCCGTATTGGAATGGGTAATAGCCCTGAAATAATCCTGATCACCTGTTATGAAGGTCCTTCTGACATTATTGAACTCCAATCGGTTTGCAAAATCATAATCTTCAAAACCGTAATAAACCATTCGTTCGTCATATCCTCCAATCTTATAGAAGTCACTTTTTTTGACACACATCCTTCCCAATACATCTTTCCCTCTGGCTTCAATGGAGTTAAGCGTAGTCAGAAATATATTCTCGTTCTTTTTAAATTCCTCATTTATATAAGCGGCAAAGCCATCTCCCGTGTAGTTATCAGCATCTATGTTACAAATTAAATCGCCATCAGCCAATTTATAAGCCAGGTTACGGGAATGACTTCTGTTAAAGTGCATAGGTGTACAGGTTTTGTAATAAACAAGCCTTCCGCTTTCAAGGTGTTCCTGCATATTTTTTTTAACCCAATGCTCAAGTCCGTCAGAAGAATTATAATCCAGTAGTATAAACTCCAGGTTGAGGTAAGCTTGGTTATCAAGCAAATTAACAGGTAGTGTTTGTTTCAGATGGTGCAGCCTGTTCATACAGACGGTACAAAATGATATTTTATAGTCCCTCATTACTTGTTAATGATCTTAATGATATTATGTATTAATCTTTTTAATAAAGTGGCGTCTTCTGTAATGATCTCGGCATCTGCTATCATGCCATTTTTTAACCGGATGTTTCTCTTAAGGCCAGACATGCCTTTGTTGCTAATACTTACTCTCGAAACAAAAACACTGTCTTTATAAGGTATATCAGCTATAGATTGGATGTTTCCCCGGATTATTCCATACTCTTCAAAGGGATAGCTTTTTAATTTAATCAGCACTTCCTGGTCTTTATATACCTTTCCCATTTTATATTGCGGTATATGTATCTCGCCGAAAAAATCAGTGCTGCCCGGGTTGATATATAGTACTTCCTGCCCGGCATTTAAAAACTCCTTTTCTTGTACTATCCCCAAAAAGGCTACTTTACCGGGTTGTGGTGCTGTAAGAACATATTTTTTCTTCCAATCTTCTATATTGCTTATAAAATTATTCAGCGCTTGAATAAACTTTAATTTTTCTTCGCTGATCAGGTTCTCCAGTTCCATAATCTCCTTTTCCTTAGCAGAATAGATGATGCTATTGGAAAGCAATGCCGATTCGGTTTGTTGAAGCGGATATCTTTTAGCTATAAATTTACTCTCCTCCCGTTTCAATTCCATTGGGGCTTCTACTTTTTGTTCAAAAAGCTTTTGGTGCATTTCAAATTCCTTCTTTCCCAATTCATAGTCTTTTTCCTGAAGCTTTTGTTGTACCAGCAATTGTTCTTTTTGATCAAGGATCGACAAGAGATCTTTTTGTAAAAACACTTTCTTTTTCAAATAAAATCCATTTGCAATGGAAGATTGATACATTAAAAACGATTGATAAAAACTTTGGTATGCATTCTGCAATTCTCCTAAGAATACATTTTTTGGAGTAGCTAATAATTTTAGCGGAATCATCCCTTCAGACAGATTGGCTTGCAAGTTTTTCAATTCATCCAATAATTGGAGGACCTGCTCATGGCTTGCCGTACTTTCAATATAAGCAAGCGGCTGATCTGTTATGACAGCCTGATTCTCTTGAACCGTTACTTTAACCAATTGACCGGAAATTTTACTTATAACCGATTTAGGAGCATTGGCAGAAGTTATTTTTAGCTGTGTTTTTACTATATCAGGGTACTTTATCAGTGCCGATAAACTAATCATTAATATTAAAACAGCAAAAATTACTGAAAGCCCCCATCTTAAAAGCCAGGCTGGGGGTTTTGAGATAATATCCTGCATTTCTTCAGAATGGCACTGTTCGGGCTCCTGATATAGAATTGGCATAATTTATTTATTGAATTTTAATCATTGTGAATCAATATGCTCCGGCCTTAAATGTATCCGCGTCTACATTGCCAGTTCTAATTGATTTTTAACAAGTCCGAAGTACTCGCCCTTAAGCAGTGATAATTCAGCATGGGTTCCCTGCTCAATTATCCTGCCCTTATCCAGTACAACAATGTTATCGGCATTTTTAACTGTACTTAAGCGGTGCGCTACCACAACTACGGTTTTTCCGGCAAAAAAGTCCTGCAGATTATCCATAATCACCCGTTCATTATTAGCATCAAGCGAATTGGTGGCTTCGTCAAAGAAAATATATTCCGGATCCTTGTATACTGCCCGGGCTATGAGTATCCGTTGTTTTTGTCCCTGGCTGATGCCATTCCCACCGGAACCAATCTTGGTATTGAGCCCAAGCGGCAGGCTATCCACAAATTCCTCAATATTAGCTATTTTAATTGCATGCTGAAGTTTATCGAGGTCAGGATATTCATCGCTTACGCCAATATTATTCGCTATGCTATCCGAAAAAATAAAACCATCCTGCATTACCATTCCACAATGGTTCCGCCATACTTTAAAGCTAAGTTGACTTAATTTGGCAGTGCCTATTTCTATCTCCCCTTTTTCCGGTTCATAAAAACGCATGAGTAGCTTCAATATGGTAGTTTTACCGCTCCCGCTCATCCCCACAATGGCAGTGGTTTTACCTTGGGGAATATCTAAATTAATCTTTTCCAGAACAGGCTCATTACCTGCCCCCGGGTAACGAAATGTTAGATTGGCAATCCGGATACTTCTATCTGTTGGAAGCGCCTGGTTCCAGTGCTTATTAGTAGATTCTTCATCTTCCATCTGATGAACTTCATTTAATCGCTCAAGGCTGATCTTAGCATCCTGAAAGCTCTGGATCAATCCTAAGAATTGTTCTATCGGACTATTTAACTGCCCAACCATATATTGCACAGCCATCATGCCTCCAAGTGAGAGGTGACCGTCGATAACGGCTTTGGCACTTATAAAGGAAATAAGTATGTTTTTTGCCTGGTTAATAAACATCGACCCGGCCTGCTGGTACTGACTCAATGCCAGACTCTTAATACTGACTTTAAACATAGTAGCCTGGATGCTTTCCCACTGCCAGCGTTTCTGCTGTTCGCAATTATGAAGTTTAATTTCCTGTATACCGCCAATTAACTCGATCATATTGCTTTGATTCTTAGACGAGTTATCAAAACGCTTAAAGTCCAGTTCACGGCGGCGTTTCATAAAAAGGAGTATCCATGCAGCATACAAAGAGGTGCTGATCAGGAAGATAAGCAGGATACCAGTATTGTAATAAGCCAATACAACTCCAAATACAATGAGGTTAACGAAAGAGAACAAAGTATTTAAAGTAGTACCGGTTAAAAAACCTTCTATCCGCTTATGGTCGCCCATCCGCTGCATAATATCGCCTGTCATTTTTGTATCAAAAAAATTCATGGGCAGCCGCATCAGCTTGGTGAGGAAGTCTGTTAATATGGACACATTGATGCGGGTGGTCATGTGTAACATGATCCAGGAACGAATAAAATTAACACTGGCACTCCCTAAAAAAAGCATCACCTGGGCAATCAGAATAAGGTAAATAAAGTTAATATTCCGGGTGTTGATACCGATATCAACTACAGATTGCATTAAAAAGGGAGTGATTAATTGCAAGATACTGCCAATACCTAAACCAAAAAATAGCTGAACAATCAGGCGGCTGTAAGCATAGCGGTACCGCAACAGGAATGACCAGCTAAGCCCTCTGTTTTTTTCTCCCTCTTCTTCATAAAATTTAGGTGTAGGAGAAATAAACAGCGCTATCCCATCGTAAAGTTCTTTATTGCTTACCCAGTTTCTGGTAAATTCTTTTTCGGTATAGGAAATCAATGCTTTAGCCGGATCAGCTACATAATAAATCCCCTTTTCTATCCGGTAAAGCACTACAAAATGATTCTGGCGCCAGTGCAAGATACATGGCAATTCGGCCTCTTTTAATTGTTCCAGATCTATTTTAACACCGGAAGAGCGGAAACCGACCTTTTCTGCTGCTTCGCTGATTCCCAGCAAAGAAACTCCTTCTCGGTTAATCTGGCAAAGCTCTCTTAAACGCCGAAGGCTATAGTTTCGTCCATAATATTTTGCAACCATACGTAAACAGGTAGGGCCGCAGTCCATTTTGTCGTGCTGTTTGTAATGAGGAAACTTCAATTTAGTATTATTAGAATTGTAAAATTGCTGCTTTAATTTATTTATTTTATACGATCGTTACAGCGACTTAAGTTATCACAACCTGTGGTAATGCCTCAATGGAAGCCCGGTGCATTTTGCCTGCAGTATTTTTGCTTCTTGCTTTTAAAGAAGAATAATATCTTTCCAGCATATCATAAATAACCAGCTCATATACACGTTGCTTTGACCTGAACAAGCGATTGATCGTCATATGAATATAACTTCTCAATAAACTATGTAACGAAACTTCTAATTTCTGATTCATTTCCATTTGCAACAATGTCCCGGCAATTGGCTTTACTTTTAAGGATCTTTGTCTGATAATTTCCATTAAAGGGATTGCCCATGATGCTTGTTCGGGTGTGCCCATTATTTCTTCTATTAATTTACGATGAGTCCTGAATTTTTTATCCAATTGCAGTTTATATCCTTTTATGGTAAATCCCATCTCTTTTTTAAAATCTTCGCTTAACTCAGTTAATAATGCAATTTTTTGGTCCATGCCGAGTTCAAAATCAAAGAGCAGGGCATCGAGTATTTTTAATGCCAGCAGCCATCGTTGTTGATCGGATTCATTATATTCAGGGATACTAAGTATACTAAGTATGCTAAGTATTGCTTCACTATCAAAATGAAACATAGATTCGGAATGTTCCATGGTTGTTGTACCGTAACGTTCCAGTTCCCGCTGATAAGTGTCTATCTGCACTTTCCATATCAGATCTTCATCAATGTAAGGGCTCATTTCCCGGTTAAACAGGGAGATTACAGAGGAAATGTTTTTTGCATCCTTTAAGCAGAACCGCAGCCGCAAATGAAATTTAGGATCAGAATAACGGATAAAGAACCATTTATCTAACACATTTTCGGTATTTAGCTGAGAGATAATAGCCGGTAATGTTTTACTTAAAATGTTATCTGCTGTTTTATACCCGGTATACAATTTAAAATAAATCCATTTATCCCCTGGTATAAATGTCCTTTTTATCCCCTTATCCATAATTATTGATGTTATTTTGTTTCTCCTTATAAAAAGATACAATAAATTCATTGGTAAAAACCCCTTCTTCACCTTTAACTACCGCTGTCTCAGGGTTAAAAAGAAACTCTTCCAATAAGAAAGAATTTCGCTTTTTAACAACAGAAAATAAAGTCCTGACACTTAGCGCATTGGTTAAATCAACAAAGAGTTCATTGTCGCCATCGTCCAACACCACATGCTTTGGTATTTGCAATGGCAGTCGCCATGCAGTAACTGATTCCACTAAAACCTGGTCATCTTTTGTTTCTATAAAGACTTTAATTTCCTCGCGTTTTATGGTCCACCTTGCTACCGAAAAAATGATATTATTATATTTTACCCTGGGTAACCAATTGTGTTCATTCGCCAGAGTTCCCCAGTTAAATCCTACAGCAGAGCGGCCATTTTGTACCTGCATGTCGCATAAAAAATGATATACCGGCATGGCTTTAAAGCTATAATTATGCGCGCTGCTCAGTCGTGGTATTATTTCTTTATTCAAACGCTTTGAACGAAGCAGAATTCTGCCATTTCGTACAGAAACCATTAAGTCAGACAAAGCAATTTGATAATCCTTTTCGACTCCCGGTTTGGCGAGATACGGAATTTCGTACGGACGTAAAACCGGGCGCAATAAAATATTCCCGGTACGTGATTCGGGCAGATGCGCGATTTCAGCAAATATGACATCGGGGTTAAGCTCCTCTTCCTTCTGCGTAATATCCAGTACATGTTCTTCAATCCGTTTATCGGCATAGCAAAAGCGGCCCAAAAGATTGGCGGCGCTCGATCCTCCTGCTGTTTTCATATAAACTGTCCTGCCATTCTTATCGTCCTGTACTATCCGGAACATAGCAGATATAGTTAGCGGTAAGTCGTTCCATTGGGTCGTTAAATGTTCGAACTCTTTGTCTGACAGCTCAATAGTATATTGATTTGTTGTTTTTGCCTCTATATACTTTTTAAGCAATATAGATTGTAACCCACTCCATATAACTTTATTGCCATTACTGCTACCTGGCTGGGGAATCATTAAATCATCCACCAGTGGGTTAATATCGCCTGTACTTCCAGCTTGAGTGTACCCGATACCGGCCTCATTATCCAGCACCTGTAGCAAAGGCATTTCCCTGTCTTCGTACCGATCCCGGAAAGCCTCCCGAAATTTCGACAAATTTGTTTCCCCGGGCTTAGCTGTAATTTTATTAAAAAATTCGATGGCTCCCTTCAGATCATCAATTACATCTCTTCCCAGGAACGATGTATCGGCGGGTTTAATCATATCCGTCTGGAACAGGTACTTAGGTTCAAACGTGGTTTTAAATCTTTTTATTTCTGAAGTTATATCGCCGTAAAGATGAAGTGTATTACCAATAACGTTCTTATCTATATCTTCCAATACCTTGCTAACCTGTTTTAATAGCTGAAGCGAACCGGATATATATTCTTTTTTGCCCGGAATAGTTTTTTCTATTTCTTCGAATTTCTGAATGGCCTGATAAAGAAATTCCTTTCCGGTAACCGAGGGTTCCATTTCGTTCACCAGCAACTGAGAATTGATAAGTTCGTCAATAAACGCTGAAGCGTCTTCCATGCTGATCTCATCATCTACTATTAATTCAGCCAGTTCGTTTATTTTTCTTCCCTGGGAAGCTTCGCGCAAAATCTTGTCAAGATATTCCGAATAATCTACAGCCGAAATTCTATGAATTCGCCTCGTACTCCGGTAGAAATATTCAACATACCTGATTTTGTCGCCAAATCTGTAAATACTGGTATTGCTGAAATAGCGGAAGTATGGTTTTACTTCCGGCGAACCGGCCAGCTCCTGTGCCAGGGCGCACAGGTAAGTCATATCTAAGCGGGTATGGCGCTGGTACTGTTCTGTTTTATTTAATGCAATAGTTGTTTGTTCATTGAAGCGGCCCACCGAACAGCCTGCAAACAGCCCAAATGGGGTACATCTTGTAGACATCCGGCCAAGGTAACGAACCATAGAATATTTGATCCGTTCCTCCTCTTTTTTATCCGGTAAACCTTTCTGTAAGTATTTCAGCAGCTCTTCAAAAAGCACCGGAGAGGCCAAATAAATAGCTTCCCAGATTATTTTATTGGATAACAGGTTTTTGAAGCGCTCTTCCGAAGCAGAAATTTCGGTCAGGTGTTGAATAAATGTATTGAACGGTAAAAGCGGACTTCTATAAACAAACTGCTCAAAGGGCAGGTAAGGATTCGTTTTTTTCATTTAACTCAATAATAAACATTCGTCCCACTTAGGTTCTATATCGCTCACCGCTGCAAGAAGCACTAAGCCGATTCCTGAAATACCCTCCAGTAATCCTACACTAGTTTTCCATCCTCCATATTGAGGTGGATGCCATGATTTATAGCCTGCCAGCCCATCAGTAAAAACAGCTTTGTTTAGCACATCTTCAAGCCAATAGATGGCAGCATCTTTAAAATGGCTGATGCCCGTGTGTTGATAAAGACGGTTATAAATATGGGCAATGCCGGCAGCCCCATGGCAAATCCCTGCATCGTTGACACGTTCTTTAACAACATCCTTTCGGATAGTAGTATGTACTAATACGTCTAAAGCCAGACGTTCCCATTCAGTATTTTGTATAATTTTTGAAGCCTGCCATAAAGCATAGCCAAGCCCAAGATCACCATAACACCATGCCAGCCTACTAGCGCTAATGGGTGGATCTCCATTCACAGAAATAGTAGAAGGGAAGTATGAACCATATTCTGGATCCGGAGCATCCCGCTTATGGCTTAAAATAAAAGTGGTTGCCCTGCAAAGTAAATCTTTTGTTTTTTCCCTGAATATATCAGCCTGGCATGCTTTACTCAAAAAAGCAATGATACTTGCCATACCATGAGATAAGCTCAGATTATAAACTTCTTTTTTTTCTTTTGGTCCTTCCTGGTTAACTAATGATCGCCATTTTATTCCTTTAATGTCTGTTTCAGCACTTTTTTCGAGACTTGAAATCAACGATTCTAAATAAGCCAGTGACTGAGTGGTGTTTCGATTTAAAAAGTACAGGCCAATACCTAAGGCATTATGAAGAAAATCATACTTGCCTTCGTTGATATCCTTTTTCATTACCGAATATAAAAAAGGATCGTCTTCAGAAAATAATTCATTGCTATCTCCCTCAATAAGCCCATTACTGATTAAGTGATTTACGGCCCAATTAAATCCTGCAGTGCCACTACATAAACTATGAATATGTGTGCTGTGGGGTAATAATTCAAAATTTTTCAGGATAATGGCATTCGCTTTTTCAAGGTATTTATCATCTTTCGAATACAGCCAATAATAATATAGTAAAATGGCCGCTCCTGTACTTCCAATTCCTAACAAGGAGTAGCTTTTCTCAAATACTGTATTTTCAAGCACATTGATAATTACCCCCAATTGCTTTTCTCCTTTTTTAAATAGGGGTTCCCATTTCCTGTTATTCATTCCGTATCTATTATTAAGTATGTTTTTTTAAAATCATTGACCAGCAACTTTAAAATTTCCTTTCCCCATTAACGGTGTAAAAGTATTTACTTCCAGTCCTTGGGCTATGATCTCAAATTCGCCCATAATGTCTGAGGTAAAAAAACTAAATGTTGCCGTTCCGTTTGCATCGGTAACCAAATTAGGGTTCCAGTAAATAGTGGAACGGGGATCGAATTTTCCAAATGGTGCACTATCATAATCGGGCAAATAAAACTCCTCCGGAATGGTGATATTTTTGATATAACTGACATCTCTGTAGTTGTCGCAACCTATATTGGTGACTAGGTTCACTATGCCTTTAGACCTTTTAAAATAAGTTTGGCCCTTTACTGGTTTGGTACCTGTGGGATGTCTTGAACAATTAATGTTATTGTATCCACACACCCAATCTGCACATTTATCTTTTAGCCTCTTTCTGATTATCTCATCTTTACCCCCTACAGTAACTTCTGCTAATTGGTTTATCCCGTTCATTTTGAAATCAGATACCCCAGGATTTTTGAGCCTCGAAAAAAAGGTTACAATTTCCGGCACGAATAGTGATCTTCCTTTTACTACAATGTTATCATAATGGATATCATGATCCTTCCATTGCACCTCAAAATTGACCTGGGGAGCAGGTTTTATTACTTTGTATATATCCAACATCCATTCTTTCCCTTTACGGGACAACAGTTCAGAAGCCGGTATCATAAACATCCTATTTTTATCGAGTTTAATGGTAAATCGCCTGGTTTGGAGAATATTTCTTTTGTTTAACTCCGCTAGAGAGAAATTAATATCGGTGGATTTGATGTCAATCTCCTCTATCTCCTTCTTACCGGTCGGTATCACCATTCCAATTGCAGCATCTGTATTATCCAGGCGCAATGGAGGGCTTGTGGGCTGGTAATCACTGATGGTTTTCCACTGGTTGTTGCCCCAGGTGTTTGCCATCAGTAAAGCGTCCGTCTCGTTTGCTGATTTGGCCGACAGCAACCTGTTCCTGCTGGCATGCTCAAAGGGATGGTAATACCAGGACTGTAAAATGGTCCGGTAACCCGCGCTGTCGATCCGGTTCTTTTCCGTAGCTCCTACTGCAAGATTAGCCACAACGGGATTACCCCGGGTATCGGATATCTTTACAGTAACTGTCACTTTCTTTTGAAGGCCGTAATCTTTCCGGTCGGTGCTGATGCTTACCCTATAATCTTCCTGGGCTTTATTCAGAAAGAGACGCTCTGTCTGCGGTTTATTCTCCCCGTCAAGTACCGCCAGGCTCAGGATATTTTTGGGGAAACCTGCTGCCGGTATAGTGACTTTTACCGAGTCGTCCGGTGGAATCTTTAAGGATTGACTCCACAGCACTTCTTTTGCTGAGCGAAGTACCAGTAAGGCATTGCCTGCTTTGTTTTTATTGTAGACCGTTACTTCTATCTCTTCTTTATTCCTGTGCAGCTTTAGGCTATAGCCTGCGGGTTTTATAATTTCTGGAAAGGCAATTGTTTGCTTCTTTTTGCCTGCTGTTTCTACAGTATAAGTGGCACCAAGCTCAGGCTTCAGGCTCAGGGTAGCGATTCCCTGTTTATTGGTTCTTAATTTGGCTATAAGTCGACCCGCGTTTTTTACCAGCAGTTCGGTAGGTATCGGATTCTGATGGATATCCAGTACTTCGATGGCTACTTTGCCGCTGACACCAGCCAGTAGCTGTCCGCCTTCGGGATAAATACTTACTTTCAGCGGATTGCCTTCATGGGGCAGATTCAGCGACAGCTCGGCGTAATCATTATCCCGGCAAAAGAGCATATTGATTTTCAGCGACTGATTGTCTTTTAGTTCCGGGTAAGTGAAATTGATAAAGGCTTCGCCAAACAAATTGGTACTCAACCTGCCGTATTTAATGGCTTTTTCTCCTGCAAGCAGCTCGTATTCGCCTTTAACGTTTTTTGCCGGTTTGCCGCTTTCACGGATAACAGTCACCACTTGCACCTTACCGCCTCTTACCAGTTGGGTGGTGTCGCTTACCTGGGCCTCGGCTTCCAGTTTCTTGCCGGTCATCTTTTTAATCTGAATGCGCTGCACAAACACATTCGTATCTCCATAGCTGATCATTCGGTCGGTATAGGCATAAAGGGTGTATTTGCCCTCTTCCAGATTGCTGCGCAGCTGAATATCGCCATGCGAGCGGATATCGTACATGGGAAACTGGGCGTTGAGCACTATTTCTTTATCCTCGTCGGTAATGCGCACATATAATACTTTGTTGGCAGTAACGGTATCAGAGAGCAGGTACGCCTTGAACCAGATGGTTTCTTCGGGTGAATAAATGTTCTTATCCAGTTGCAGATAAAGATTGCTGGATGGGTGATGGGTTAAGAAAAGGGATAGCTGCTTTTTTAATTGCTCAGCGCCATGATCATTCTCCTGAGCTTTCGCAGATAGTGCTGTGACTACAGATAATAGAACGAAGATAAGCTGTTTCATGATGTATTCGTATTTAATAAACCTATGATTAATATCAAATGTAAGTTTTGATCTGAAAAAGCTAATAAAATGAATTTACAATAATTTTAGGAAGTAAATACCCTGAGGTATTTACTTCGCTCACATGATTAGCAAATCGGGCCGCATTCGGTCATTTGTAATGAATCCGGACATAGGTCTGACTGACATCCGTTGTCGGTAGCACAGCCATAGCTGCCGGTTCCTGGACATCCAGCCCCTGCAGTATAACAAGTGGCGTCATCACCGTAAGTAGGAGTCGTACAATAATCAGAACACCTGTCCGAGCATTCCTCCCAGGTTGCGTCATTCCCTCCCATAATCTTACCTGCTTCATCCCTGGTAAGATTCGAAATAAAACTCTTGTTTAATCTTAATTTTTTCATTGTTTTCTGTCTAAGTTTTGCCTACTCTAAACCCTTTTCGGCATCCGGGGCAACTATATAGCTAGCTATTTAGATCAATATGTTATTGTTTAGAAATTTGGAATAAAAATCCCATCCTCCGATGTCCGTCCAGGATTTTTCGCTTATCAGAAATGCACCAAGTTTCCCTGTTCTGATTTTGATTTTCTCAATTAAATGCGTCACATGGAAAAATGTATTTTCCGGGATTTCATTAAGGAGGTGTGGCTCCAATATATAAACCCACTATTGATTATAAATGTGAATTTTGCAATTGTAAATCCGTTCAATGATATCCACAACCTTCAGCCCTTCCAATGCATTGGTTGCAATTGAAGCCCGTCCGTTTAGTACATCCACCACATTCCTGATCACATACTGGTGATTAGCCACTGAACCCTTGGAGGCCCCATGATCATTCTCTGGCATTTCATAACCCTTTACATTGCAGATTTCGACCTTATCCATGTATTGACCACCAATCTTTATAGATCCGTTTGCTGCAATAATTGTCATGGAACTTTCCAGGTTCTGGTTCCAAACAGCAGTTGAATAATTTAAGGTTCCCATGCCTCCATTTATAAAATCGAAGCTCACAAAGCCACTATCTTCAAACTCGGTAAGTGTTTGATGGTTATAATCTTTAAATCTGCCCTGAATATTAATGATGTCACCAAAAAGCCAATAGATGATATCTATAAAATGTGAAAATTGCGTAAAAAGAGGGCCACCGTCCATATCCTGTTTACCATGCCATCCGCCAGCTTTATAGTATCGTTCGTCTCTGTTCCAAAAGCAATTTACCTGGACCAGGTAAATTTTTCCCAGCTGCTCTTTTTCAAGTAATCCCTTAATCCAGGTAACAGGAGGAGCATACCGGTTCTGCATCACGACAAAGATCTGGCGGTTTACACTAAGCGCAGTGGAGATCATTTTTTCCGCATCAGATTTGTTTAATGCCATCGGCTTTTCCACAACGACATGCTTTCCTCTATTTAAGCATTTCATTGCATGCTCTGCATGCAATCCATTTGGCGAGGCAATAGTTATGACGTCTGCCTGAATTTCGGAATCAAAAAAGGCATCTAAAGAAAAGAAAAAAGGCACATCATATTTCTCAATCGCCAGAGGATCCTGCTGTTTAACATCAATCAAAGCGACCAATTCGCAACTTTCGTTACTTAAAATGGTATTTGCATGCCGCATTCCTATATAGCCAAAACCGATAACTGCAAATTTTACTTTTGAGCTTATATGTGCCATTAGCTGATCTTGATGATAAGATTACCTTTCAATTCATATTGCTGTTGAGTTTCCGGACAAATGGCTTTAAATCCTTCATCAAAAATCAACCGATGACCGTATTCACTTACCCAACCTATTTGTTTAGCCGGGTTTCCAACCACTAAGGCATAGGGTAACACTGGTTTGATAATCACAGCCCCCGCTCCAATTAACGCATAACTACCAATATCATGGCCGCAAACAATTGTTGCATTGGCTCCAATACTTGCTCCTTTTCCAACATGTGTTCTTAAATACTTACCTCTTCTGTTAACGGCGCTACGAGGATTAATTACATTGGTAAAAACCATAGAAGGCCCCAGAAAAACATCATCTTCACATATCACACCTTCATAAATAGATACATTATTTTGAACCTTTACATTCTGACCTAAAACTACCTGGCTTGCAATCATTACATTCTGCCCGATATTACAACGACTACCAATTTTTGCATCCCGCATAATATGAGAGAAATGCCAGATCTTCACATCATCACCAATAATGGCACCCTCATCTACAATTGCTGTAGGATGACAATAATATTTTTTTAAACTCATTTTTTGAAAAATGTCCTGATGTGTTCAACGATATACTCTAGCTTTTCCATTGTCATCTCTGTATGTATTGGTAGTGATATTACTTCCTTACATAATTTTTCAGCTACAGGAAAGATTCTGCCTGTACTATTATAAGTGATATAAGCGTTTTGCAAATGCATAGGCATCGGGTAATAAATCATAGATGGAATACCATTTCCCGTTAAATAAGCTTTCAGCTTATCCCTTTTTCCGTCAGCTATCCGGCAGGTATATTGATTAAATACATGTGAAGAATAACCGGCTCTTGCTGGTATTGTTAATCCATCTATGTTTTCCAATTCATCATATTTTGCCGCCACTTCTTGTCGCACAACCGTATATTCATTCAAGTATTTTATTTTCACGCCTAGTACCGCAGCCTGAATAGTGTCTAGCCTGGAATTAACACCGACATAATCGTGGAGATACTTTTGCCCCTGTCCGTGATTGGCAATCATGTAGATGCGCTGAGCCAGCGCCTCATCGTTTGTAAAAATTGCTCCGCCATCTCCAAAACATCCCAGATTTTTTGATGGAAAAAAAGAAGTTGTACCGATATCTGCTATTGTGCCGGCAAACGTCCTTTTCCCGTCTGCAGGAATGTATTCAGCACCCAACGCCTGAGCGGTATCTTCGATTACCTTCAGCTTGTAATGTCTGGCAATCTCCATGATTGCTGTCATATTACAGCATTGTCCATAAAGGTGGGTGACAACAATGCCTACCGTTCTTGGAGAAATAACTGCCTCTAGCTGCTGATCATCGATATTAAAAGTATCTTCCCGAACATCAATAAACCGGGGTACCAGTCCCAGTAATGCAATTACTTCAACAGACGAAACATAATTGAATGTTGGCACAATAATTTCATCTCCCGGCTTAAACCCTAAAGCCATCATCGCTATTTGAAGTGCGTCGGTGCCGTTAGCACATGTCACCACATGCTCCGCTCTGCAAAAAGACTTCAGACTGTCAGAAAACATCTTTACTTCTGCACCGTTAATAAAAATCGATCGTTCAACGGCCTGCAATAAAGCCATATCGACCTCATCTTTAATCTTCAGGTACTGACCTTTAAGATCAACCATTTGTATGTTATCCATAATTACCTAAAATATAACCGACCTGGCGATCCGGGCACATCATGTCCTGCTTGTTTTTTTCGATTTTGAGTAGAATGTTGAGCGAAATATTTGTTTTATGATGCGGCATATTTAAACATTCATTGACTATTTTCAATAAGCTTAGACATATTAGTCTTTGGGACTTTGTAGTATAGCAAAACTCGCAAAGGTTCTGCCATTCCTGCAGCCATATCGGTGGCGAGTCTGTTTCACAGACATCTTGATATATAGAGATTAAAATTTCTGAATTATCTGCAAAAAGAGTCTCAATAAAATCAGTCAGTTCTTGGTTATATATTTCTTTTTCAGCCTCAATTGTGTTTTGGAGTTTATGGAGGATTTTTTCCGTATTATAAATAATGGTGTTTCTGGATACGTCAGTATATTTTTTTATCACAGTCCAATGGAGATACAATAAAAACGGGAAGGTATACTCCTCCTCCACGCCGTATTCGATCAGTTCATTATAAATTGTTTTGGACAGGAAAGCGTAAATTTTTTTCTGGTTTACTATGCTTAACCGGATATCCTTTTTATTTGGTAATTTCATCTATTTTAAAATTGAAGTCATGCTTTCTTTCACGTAAAGATGAATCGGATAGATTTAATTTTCCCGAACAAACCAGGTTAAAATCGACCTGCCACCGCCAGCCCATAAATTTTCTCCGTTTGGTTCCATACATCGTCTTCTTAGCAGTAGTGAGGGAGTTGGGGCGTTGGAACCTTAGATAAAGAAAGTCGTCCACATTGCCGATTTTAAGAAAAAAACCTGCCCTTAACAGGAACTGTGTATCATAACCAAACTTTCCTTCTGTTGAATATCCGCCCGTTTTCAGGAACCCGGCTTTTGTCATGATACAGGTGCCATGTAACATGGGATGGAAGGATCTTTTAGCTAAGGCATAATTTACGTTAAGTGGAAATCTGGCAATAACCAGTTTCTTACCGATCTGATCAATTCTTAGTTCGTGAGAACCTAAAAGGTCTAAATTTCTTTCTTTAAGCTCCAGCATTAGTTTACTGAAACGCGATGGTACAGATATGTCATCAGAATCCAGGAGATAAATATATTCATTGGCTGATTGTTCTACCATGTACTGTCTGGCCAGAAATGGGCCTACTGCCAAAGGCGAGTTTTTGTACAGCGTTGTGTTATCAATAATGTTTTTAAACTGCTTAAGATCTAACCTTTTGTAAGAATTGTCATCAAAACATATTTCCACTTTTTGAGGGAGCATTTTTGTCTTATCTAAATGGGTCAGGCACCGCTTTAAAAGCTTTAACGGTCCTTTATGAGTAATCTGCACAGAAGACTCATTTATTTCGGTTGAAATACCATTTTCATTAACTTCAGAAAGAGGCTCGGGCTTACCAACCTGCACAATTTCAATGTTGTTGCTTTGCGGCGAATTGAGATAGAAATTTACCATTTCATAAATAAATCTGGCAGGATTAATCAACGAGAAAATCTTACTGTCGAATACTTTTTTCGAGATTATAAACGAACGTACGTTACTATCTATCCTAAAATTTTCGGATGGTGCTAAAAGATAAGGTAATAATAAGATAATTTCATGAACCGGCTGGTTCAAAAAGTGCGTTATCTTTTTAAATAGATCTTCAGCTTTAAACTGATCGCCTAAAGATAGAAAGACATAATATTTTACCACATATTGCATACCAATGTGATCCAGGTTAATACGTAATTTACGGTTATTGCAAATTTTCACCTCAATGTTTTCCGATTGACCTTCTATCAGGACTAACATGTGATTGTAGCTACTTTTATAGTCAAGTCTATTTAGGTGCAGTGGAGATACAATGCTGATTTGACATCGCTGTTCATTTAAAGTTGGCTGCGTCATACTGTCTTTATGTAGATATTTTGAAAATAGATCTCTTCGTTCCTTCTGCTACTAAAATGTAATTAAACTACATTTAACAAAAATGAATATTTCTTTTCTCAAGATTCGGCAACGCACAAACAACATGCGTGCTTTCTTGGATGAGAGCTGTTTATCAATTTTAAAAAGAAGTGGATAAAAGCGTTGCTAAAGCTGCTCACAGAATGGAGTGCCACTAAAGCGTTTAATTATAAATTTACTATTTATATGCTATTTACATTTTTTTTTAATTAAACCAATTTTTAAAAAAATGTATAACAACACTATTTTATTGATTAATGCTTACAAATTTATTATCTCAAGATTTTAAAAAACCTTTCTAATTAAAGTATGACATATTTCAATAGAAAGTGTTTGATTCATCGATTCTACCCTGATTCCAAATCTGGCTTGACCGCTTTTTTTAAACAAAATCCCAATCATATCTTTAAAAGGCCCTCCAATTATTTTAACCGCGTCTCCTTTCACTAAAGAGTGCTCAATATACAAATCAACACTCTCCACAATTCTTTTAATATTTAATATGTCTGTTTCTGAAATAAAAGCCGGACGACCACCGAAAGTGACATAGCGTTTTACTCCATAAATATCTAGCGCCTCGAACCGGTCTTTTTCATTTATGTTGATAAACAAATAATTAGGGAACAACGGAATTTCTATAGTTTTTTTCCTGTCACTCCATTTTCTTTGCACCTTTTGCAAGGGTAAAAAGGCAATAAAATTGTTTTTTAATAAGTTTAAAAGAGCTTTTCTTTCCAGATTCGGGTACGTAACCACAACATACCAGTTTTTTTCTTGTTGAGCGTTTTCCATAATATTTAAGAGGGGGTTAAAGCGTTGCTACAGCTACTCACAGAAATGGAGTGCTGATTAAGAAAAAGGAATATCTTTATGTTAAGTGATATTTGGTTTAGCTAAACATACTAAAATATCAGATGGTTAAGAAACATTGTCAACGTTTTGAGACAAAATGTACAAAGAATGAGACGTGTCATCAAATCTCAGCTATATGTGTCGGGAAAAAATGGCTTTATGTCTTAAGATAGAACATTCCTTTCTGTTGCTTTTTTATTCGGGGCCGGGAGAGAGTATAATGCTATATGATTTTCAACAAAATCTGGGAGGTTAATTAATGTCAACGTCTACGCCAGAAAGTCTTTTAATGGTTCGAAAATTTTCAACTAACTAATATCTAATGACTAGATATCTATATTAGAAATTACTCGTTTATTAAATGCTATTTATGAATAAACCAATACTCACTTTTGGCATCAACTTAAAAAAATATTTCTGTAGTTTCTGAAGGAGTGAGTCGGTTTGATTGTATCGTACCAGTAAATGAAAATTTTATTTAGACGAATAAATTCACAGGTTTCAAGTTTACAATAATATTTAAAAATGTTTTCTGTGAAATATTTTGATGATATTGCTTTTTAGCTTCCAATTCCTTATGAACTTCTTATAACAACAACCTGAATAGTTACAAAAACTGTTAAAAAATAGTGTATTGAGGTTTACTATTTTTTCCGCTCTGTAGTGTAACGTACCAACTGTTCAAGACCAGTCCTGGCATCACCAGGTTCAAAGCTGTACAGAATATCAAAAGCTTCCTGCTGGTACTGGATCATCTTTTCATTGGCATAGTGCACCCCTTGCCGGGCATTTACAAAATCGATGATTTCCTGTATTTTAACAGGATCGTCCTGATGATTCTTTACCAGGTTAATTATTCTTTTCTTCTCCGACTTTTCTGCCCTGTTCAAGGCATAGATCAAAGGGAGGGTAACTTTCTTTTCCTTGATGTCAATCCCAAGTGGCTTGCCTACATCATCCGTACCGAAATCGAATGTATCGTCTTTAATCTGGAAAGCGATTCCTACCTTTTCACCAAAAAGCCTCATCTTCTCGATAGTTGCTTCATCAGCACCTGCAGACGCAGCACCACATGCACAGCAGGAAGCAATTAAGGAAGCCGTTTTTTGACGGATAACATCAAAATACAGTTCTTCGCTAATGTCCATTCTTCTGACTTTTTCTATTTGCAACAACTCTCCTTCACTCATTTGCTTTACCGCTTCTGAAACAATCTGCAGTAAACGGAATTCGGAATTATGAACAGAAAGTAATAACCCCTTGGCCAGCAGGTAATCTCCTACTAAAACCGCAATCTTGTTTTTCCATAAGGCATTGATAGAAAAGAAGCCACGGCGTTCATAGGCATTGTCTACCACATCATCATGAACAAGTGTGGCAGTATGCAGCAGTTCTACAAGTGCAGCTCCCCTATGGGTCGATTCTATGATCCCACCGCAAAGCTTAGCCGCAAAAAAAACGAACATTGGCCTGACCTGCTTACCTTTCCGCTTCACAATATAATGGGTAATCCGGTCAAGCAAAGGTGCATCACTATGCATGGAGGCCTTGAATTTTTCTTCGAAGGCAGCTATGTCTGCAGCTATTGGTAGTTTTATCTGATTTATTCCCGGCATTCAGGTTACGAAAATATGTGTGCAAACATAAATTAAATATCTTTAAAAGCGTACTTTTAGTAAAAAGTTTAAAATGAAAAAAGCACTTAAGGTTCTTATTGCAGTCATTTTAATAGGCGCAATCATTTATTTATCAGGCCCAAGGCCACAGCACCCCATTTACAATACCGATCTTCCGGCTGTTCCGGAAATTGCCCGGCTTGACGATTATGTCAGGCAACTGGAGTCGAAACATAAAATAAAACCAGGTAATGAGGCCGAGATCGTTTGGGCAGACAGCAGCTTAAAACAGCAATCTGAATATGCCGTCGTATATCTGCACGGTTATACTGCTTCTAAGGAAGAAGGAAACCCTGTACACTACCACCTGGCCAAAAACATTCATGCCAACCTGTACCTTGCACGACTTGCCGACCATGGTATTGATACCGTTGCCGCAATGGAATATTCGACAGCAGACCGGCTTTGGGGAAGTGCCAAACAGGCCTACGAAATAGGAAAACAGCTAGGCAAAAAAGTTATTCTTGTAGGCACATCTACTGGGGGGACTTTGGCGCTTAAGCTTGCAGCGACTTATCCCGAGGTATATAGCCTCATCCTGATCTCGCCCAATGTCAGGATAAATGACAACCTGGCCTTTATGCTCAATAATCCCTGGGGGCTACAGATTGCCAGGATAGTAATTGGAGGCAAGGAAAGGACTTCGGAAGAGAAAAAACCCGAATATGCAAAATACTGGTACACCAGCTACCGTTTAGAGTCGGCAGTACAGCTACAGGAACTGGTAGAGACCAGCATGAACAAGGCAACCTTTGAAAAAGTAAAGCAGCCCACATTGTTATTGTATTATTATAAAAATGAAGAAGAGCAGGATAAAACCGTTAAGGTAAGTGCTGAACTCTGGATGTTCGACCAGCTAGGCACCCCTGCTCGATTAAAAACAAAGGTAGCTATCCCGAATGGAGGAGATCATGTTTTAGGCTCTTACATTACCTCGAAAGATATCCCTGGGGTAGAAGGGGCGATAGATGGCTTTGTACACAATACCTTGAAGATAAAACCTTAAGGTTTCATTGCTTTTGAGGGACAGGCAAAATCTGTACGCTTCAAATCTGTGTTTTTGAGGGCACCATATCCGCCGGCAATGTCGACCACCTGCTCTATTCCTCTTGCTTTAAGTATAGAGGCGGCAATCATTGACCGGTAACCGCCGGCACAGTGTACGTAATAAGTTTTATCATGGTCAATCTCATTTGTCCAGTCGTTAATGTAATCCAGGGGCCTTGTGAGGGTCATTTCCAGGTGTTCCGACTCATATTCCCCTGGCTTTCTTACATCCAGTACCTGAACCGATGGATCCTCGTTTGCGATAGCCTCAAATTCATTTGCAGTTATGGATTTAACTGTATCCAGCTCTTTATTTGCCTTTTGCCAGGCAGCAGTGCCTCCGGCTAAATAACCGATGGTATTGTCGTACCCTACCCTGGCCAAACGGGTAATGGTTTCTTCTTCTTTTCCATCCTCACAAACCAGTAATAAAGGCTGTTGCAGATCAGTGATCAAAGCACCTACCCATGGAGCAAACTGCCCGTTTAAACCAATATTTATAGAAGATGGGACAAAGGCCTTAGCAAATACCTGCGGATCTCTGGTATCCAGGATCAGGGCGCCGGTTAAATTGGCAAGCGCCTCAAATTCCTCTGGATTTAAGGGCTTAAGCCCTTTTTCATAAACATCATCTACACTTTCATAGCCATGCTTGTTCATGGCTGCATTTTTGGCAAAATATTGTGGCGGCGGCAAAATGCCATCTGTAACCTCTTTGACAAACTGGGCTTTGCTGCCTGCCTTTAATGCATAATTTACTTCTTTTTGATGGCCAAGGGTATCAAACGTTTCCTTACTCATGCTTTTACCACATGCCGAACCTGCGCCATGTGCCGGATAAACCAGCACCTCATCCGGCAGTGTCAATATTTTTTGCTGTAAAGAATCGTATAAAGTCGCCGCCATATCTTCCATAGTCAGGTTGCCCTGCTGGGCCAGGTCTGGCCGCCCCACATCACCAATAAACAGGGTATCACCCGTAAAAATACAATAAGGCCGATCATGTTTATCAGTAAGCAAATAAGTAGTTGATTCCGGCGTGTGCCCGGGAGTATGTAAAGCCGTAATGGTCAGTTCGCCTATTTTAAACTGTTCTCCATCTTTGGCAATATGAGATTTAAAAGAGGTTTTAGCAGTAGGGCCATATACTATTTCAGCTCCAGATTTTTCGGCCAGGTCTATATGGCCGGAAACAAAATCAGCATGAAAATGAGTTTCAAAAATATACCGGATCACCGCATTGTCTTTTGCCGCCCTTTTCAGATAGGGTCCTACTTCACGCAAAGGATCTATAATTGCAGCCTCGCCATTGCTCTCAATGTAATAGGCAGCTTCTGCCAGACAACCGGTATAAATTTGCTCTATTTTCATCTGTTTTCTTATGAAATACAAAAATAAGCTTAATTCGGGTATTAAGGAATACGGACATCTGATTTATGGCTTTCTGATGGCCATAAATCAGTATTTTAGCTCAGCGTTAGCTCTCCACGTAACGATTGCTCCATTAATTTAATCACCTCATCTTTGCCATGGCCCTGTGCCAAAAGGTACATCAACTTGGTAACAGTAGCTTCAAAGGTCATATCATAACCACTTATTACGCCCATTTCCTGCAGCTTTTTACTGGTTTCATATTTACCCAGTTCCACCGACCCCCGCTGGCACTGAGAAATATCAACTATGATTTTGCCCTTAGTGATGGCTTCCTGTAAACAAGCAATGAACCATTCGGCAGTAGTGGTATTTCCGGAACCAAAAGTTTCCAAAACTATGGCATCAACCGAAGAATGGGTAATGGCCATTACCGCCTGTTCTGAAATGCCGGGATACATTTTTAAAACGCCAATATTGGAGTTAAAATCCAACAATACCTGCAGTTCCTTTTCTGGCTGGGGTAGTATATAGTTGTTAAAAAAAGTGAGGTGCACACCAGCTTCGGCCAGGACCGGATAGTTTGGCGAACGGAAAGCTTCAAACTTCTCAGAATTGTACTTAATAGAGCGGTTGCCACGGAACAGCTGGGAATCAAAGTAAATGCAGACCTCAGGTATTTTTGCTTTACCATTTTCTTTGGTTGCAGCAATTTCAAGTGCAGTGATCAGGTTCTCTTTGGCATCTGTCCGGATTTCTCCGATAGGCAGCTGAGAACCTGTAAGAATTACCGGTTTACTTAGGTTTTGAAGCATAAAACTAAGTGCAGAGGCGGTAAACGCCATGGTGTCAGAACCATGAAGGATAACAAATCCGTCAAACTCATCATATCTGGTAAAGATCAGCTGTGCCATTTCGGCCCAGATATCCGGGTGCATGTTCGACGAATCCATTATTGGATCAAAAGAATAAACCTCCAGGTTATAGTTTAGCCTTGCCAGTTCCGGTACATTTTGCTGGATCTGCTTAAAATTGAAAGGGATCAGCGCGCCTGTATCCGCATCATTTACCATACCTATGGTTCCGCCGGTGTATATGATGAGTATTTTGGTCATTCTTAAATTTTAAAAATACTGATGGAATTGGCTGTGGTTACTGCTGCAATTTCTTCAATACTGGTTTCGTATATTTCTGCAAGCTTTTGGGCAATATGTACAAGATAGCTGCTTTCATTGGGTTTACCCCTGTAAGGTGCCGGTGCAAGATATGGAGAATCGGTTTCCAAAACCAGATTTTTAAGGGGTACATGCTTTAATACCTCATCTAACCCGGCCTTTTTATAGGTGACCACCCCACCTATTCCCAGGTAAAACCCTAGTGCGATGGCTTGATTGGCCTGCTCCAGGTTTCCTGTAAAACAATGAAAAATTCCCCGCAGCAATTCTCCTTTTTCTTCCTCCAGTATTTCGAAGATCTCGTCAAATGCTTCCCTGCAATGGATTACAATAGGCAGTTCCAGGTCCTTAGCCCATTTGATCTGCTCACGAAAAGCAGCCTGCTGAAAAGCCAGTGTAGTTTTATCCCAGTAAAGATCAATACCGATCTCTCCAATGGCATAAATATCACGATCTACCATACTTTGACAGATCTCGTCTAAAATATCTTCATAATCTTCCTTTACCTCACATGGATGCAGGCCTGCCATGGCAAAGCAATTTTGTGGAAATTCCTGTACCAGCGCATCAATTTTGGCAATAGAGGCGGTATCTACATTTGGCAGAAACAACCGTCCGACCTGATTGTCAAAACAGCGCTGCATGAGCCGGTTCAGTTTTTCCTCATCTGTTTCATAATACAGATGTGTATGGGTATCTGTTAAAAGCATTGGCGAAGTTAATAAAAACCATCCGAGCTTAACAAATAAAAAAACCCTGCGGGCTTTTGCCTGCAGGGTTTTTTATTTCCTCATCTGCTGCCGGGGGCAGAGCTATTTGATTATTTTTTTGTAGCCGGGGCCGGGGTAACAGGAGAAATTGTTGCTCCCGGAGCTGCTGCTGGTGCCGCAACAGGTTTTTTGATGTCAGTTAACTCTACTTCAAATACAAGCGGAGAAAAAGGACTGATACCACCCTGAGGCATACCACCTTCGCCATAGGCCAGGTTTGAAGGGATGATAAGGGTGATTTTTCCACCTTTACCGATTAGCTGTAAACCTTCGTCAAATCCCGGAATTGCTCTTCCAAGGGTAATAGGACGCGGACCGTACTGAGCCATAGCATTGTGTTTACCTGATTCTTTAGCTACTTTTTCATCACTGGTATCAAAAATATTGTCTTTACCATCAGATTTTTTAGTAGTTAATTTACCAGTATAGTTAACCATCATGGTATCACCTAAAACTGGCTTTACAGCATCACCCGGTTTGCTGATCACATATTGTAAACCAGAAGCCGTAGTGGTTGTTTTAAGGTTATTGTCGGCAATATATTTTTTGATCTTTCCGGCTTCAGCACCTTTCTTTTTCTCAATGCTGGCTTTGTAATCTTTTTCAAAGAAATCCCTTGCTTTTTTCTGGAAGGTAGAATCTGCCTCATTGGCTGCTTTAGCCAATACCTTTTCTACTTTAATGGTAAACACAATGAACTTATCTTTTGTGCCCGGAGGTTTTGGCTGACCGGAATGTTTGGCCATAGTATCCAGATCCAGTTTAAATGTAGCACTGTCACCCTCTCCAAACAAGGTTAAAACATCGTTCATATCACCTGCATACACTTTTTTAGCAACAGGAAAAACCTGAGGCTGATCCATGTCCCAAGTGTTAAACATCACGGAATCTTTTTCGCTTTTCTGGATAAAGTTTAATTTAACAATATCACCTTCTTTAATTTTTGCGTTACCACCATCTTTATGGATGATGTACGAAAGGCCACCCGGACCTTTTTTGTAGTTGTTACAGGCAGCTAAACCAAGTGCAGCTGCGAAGAGAATTACTATACCTTTCTTCATGTGGTTTTTTAAATTATTTTTTTTATATGTTTCTTTTTATTGTCACTCTTTATTGCAATAACTGATTTTTATAATCTGACAAAAGTGCTTTAAACTCCTGTACAGTATCTGTTAAATTTTTATCCGAAAAACCTCCGGCAGCATTTCTGTGCCCTCCGCCGTTAAAGTATTTCTTACAAATCTCGTTCGCAGGGAAATCCCCTGTGGAGCGCAAAGATAATTTAACTTTATCAGTTCTTTCAATAATAAATGCAGCCAATTTAATACCATTAACTGACAATGCATAATTTACAATACCTTCTGTATCACCGGTTACGATTTTGTACCTGTTCAGTTCTTCTTTTGTAACCGTAATAACCGCGGTATTAAACTCTCTCAGCACTTCCAGTTTCTCGCTTAAACAATAACCCAAAAAGCGTAAACGGTTTTCTGTTGCATTATCGTATACCAGCTGATGGATTCTCCAGTGTTCTGCACCGAGATCAATCAGATCGGCCGCGATGCGATATACGGCAGCATTTGCAGATTCAAATCTGAATGAGCCCGAATCTGTCATAATACCAGTATACAGACAGGTAGCAATGTCTTTGTTCATCATCGCCCCATCTCCCAGTTCATTCACAATAAAATCGTAAACCAGCTGGGCAGCAGCACATGCGTTAATGCTCCAATGGCGGTAATCGTCAAAATCTTCAGGTTCCAGGTGATGGTCTATCATGATTTTAAAAGCATTGGAAGCACGCACCAGTTCACCCAGCTCATTGATCCTTGACAGGGTATTAAAATCAAGACAAAAAATAATTGCAGCTTCTTCTACCAGTCTTGCCGATTGTTCCTGATCTTCTGTATAAATAAGCACATCGGCATTATTTGGCAGCCAATGCAGAAAGTAAGGATAGTCTGTTGGGGTAATCAATTTAACATGGTGTCCCTTCTGGATCAGATAGGCATATAACCCCAAAGACGAACCCATCGCATCACCATCAGGTTTGTGATGTGTCGTAATTACAATTTTCTGGGGCGTGGCCAGTAAAGATTTTAATTCTGAAATAGATAGCATAAGTTTCGGTGCAAAGCTAGTAATTTAATGATAATTGAAGCTTATAATATTTAACCTGTAAATCTATATTTAAAGGCAGGCCCAATTATCTGGGTTTCCAGCTTTAATATTAGCAGTATAAAACGTAATTTTGCAAAAATTAATATAAAAGATGAGTACAAACAGAACATTTACCATGATTAAGCCTGATGCTGTTGCTAATGGCCATATTGGTGCTATAATCAATGACATTACTACTGCCGGCTTTAAGATAATTGCATTAAAGTACACTAAATTAACGCCAGAGTATGCTGGTGAATTTTATGCTGTTCACAAGGAACGCCCTTTTTATGCAGATCTGGTAAGCTTCATGTCATCGGGTCCTATTGTGGCTGCCATTCTTGAAAAGGACAATGCAATTGAAGATTTCAGAAAACTGATCGGTGCTACCAATCCCGCTGAAGCCGCTGAAGGTACCATTCGTCAGAAATATGCTAAATCCATCGACGCAAATGCGGTACATGGTTCAGATTCTGATGAAAATGCACAAATTGAAGGAGACTTCTTTTTTACTGCTGCAGAACGTTTTTAAACATTATCGCAATTATTGTCACTAACCCATTAAAAATAAGCATCCCAAAAAGATGCTTATTTTTTTTTAAAGTTTGTACCTTTCAACCCAGAACAAATAAATATAATGAAGAAGATCATCATCACACTTGCGCTCCCTTTTTGCGTATTTGTTGTAAATGCACAAACAAAAGCAAAAAACACAAGTCCGAAAAAAACGACAACAACCGCCAAGGCACCGGCAAAAAGTAACTCAACAACCCTGGTATTTAAATCCACTTTAGATTCGGCCAGCTATGCTTTTGGTAATACCATGGCCAGCAGTATGAAAAACGATGGTTTAAACAGCCTTAATTACGACCTGCTGATCAAAGGCCTGAAAGATGCTTTTGGCGGGGCTACCCCGCTAATCAGCAAAGAAAAGTCGCAGGCCGCCATAAATAACCTGTTTGTTAGTGTAAGCAGGCAAAAAAATGCCCCTACCATTGCTGAAGGAAAAGCTTTTTTAGAAAAAAACAAGCAACAGGCCGGCGTACAGGTTACACCGAGCGGTTTGCAGTACCAGGTCATCAACAGGGGTACCGGCATCAGGCCTAAAGCTACAGATACCGTACTGGTAAATTACAGGGGAACCCTGCTGAACGGCAAACAATTTGACAGCTCTTATGATAGAAAAGAACCACTTTCATTACCATTAAATGGAGTAATTGCAGGCTGGACGGAGGGTGTTCAATTGATGCAGACAGGTTCAAAATATAAGTTCTTTATTCCTTATAACCTGGCCTACGGAGAACGTGCAATGGGGGATGACATACCTGCATACAGCACCCTGATATTCGAAATTGAATTGCTTAAGGTAAACGGAAAACAAGCGGAATAAAAACCATTGTCATTGTTTTTTGTTAAACACTGTAGAAAAACATAAAACCTATGACAACAAAAAAATATTTTCCTTTGGCATTCATTGCCTTTTTATCTACGACACTGATGAGCTGCAAGTTGATAGAGGGCATTTTTAAAGCTGGGATGTGGACAGGCGTAATTGTAGTTGTCCTGGTACTGGCACTTATTATCTGGCTGATCAGTAAAGTGTTTGGTGGATAGCCAACTATTAAAGAAATACAATATCTGTAATCACTTCTGATCCGGCACGTTCATTTATTTTTTGAATGATGCCGGATCTGACCATTAACAGCTCATTTTTGATCACTGAGGACTCGATCCTGACAAACAGTTTTTTCTGTGAAACATAGATTTGAGTAGTCCGGTTTGCGATAGCTTTCCCCATAAGTTCGGGCCATAAAGCCACTACAGAAGTTTCATCAAACTTACCTTTAAGCTTATATACATTTAGCAGCTTGCCAATGCCCTCTTTAAGTGTAATGTCATTAGGTTTACGCATGGTTGATTGCCCCGTTATTGACTTCAAACAAAGTTACCGGTACCTGAATTTTATTAAATACCGCCAGCACCCTTTCCTTCCCCGTATCTGTTATAAAGATCTGTCCAAAATCATGGTGTGATACCATTTCCATCAGTTTATGCATCCGCTTATCATCCAGTTTATCAAAAATATCGTCCAGCAACAGCAAAGGTTTAAAGCCTTTATATTTCTGAAGATAAGCATATTGCGCCAGTTTCAGTGCAATTAAAAAAGATTTTTGTTGCCCCTGTGAGCCAAACTTCTTTAACGCCATATCGCTAATGGTAAATATCAGCTCATCCTTATGAATACCCGTAGTCGTTCTTTCCAGCACCTTGTCTTTTTCTACAGACTGCTGCAGCAATTGCTCAAAGGCAGCATCATTCAGCTGACTCTGATATTGCAAACTTACCCTTTCCTGATCTTCTGTTAAAAACTGGTAATATTTATCAAACAAGGGAATAAATTCAATCATAAACTGCTGCCGTTTGGCATATATCTTTAAACCTGAAGCCACAAGCTGATCGTTATAGATTTCCAGCAAGGTAGGATCATAACTTCTGGTTACCGCTATTTGTTTTAGCAGGGCGTTCCGGTTCAACAAATGTCGGTTGTACAGAATCAGTTCATCCAGGTAATTTGTATCAGTCTGCGAAATCACGTTATCCATAAAACGCCGTCTTTCCTCACTTCCCTCCATAATAATATTGGTATCATAGGGCGAGATCATGACCAGTGGAAAAAGTCCGATATGATTGGCCAGTTTGTCGTATTCTTTTTTATTTCGCTTAAACTGTTTCTTCTGATTTCTTTTTACCCCGCAGGTGATCTTTTCATTTTTTTCCTGACGATCAAAATCTCCCTGAATTAAAAACAGGTCCTGCCCCGCCTTGATCTGCTGTGTATCGATTGGATTAAAGTACCCTTTGCACAGGCAAAGGTAATGGATGGCATCGAGTAAATTGGTTTTACCCGCTCCATTATCCCCTACAAAAGCATTTACTGTTTTTGAAAAACTAACATTTGCATCTGTATAGTTCTTAAAATTAAGAAGGGTAATGTTTTTTAACCACATAGTATCAATACTCAAAGTTACCGTTTAGCTTTGTGAATTCTATGAATTGTTTTTATTGAATTCACACTCAGTTCATTAATTTTAGTTAAATACTTAAAAAAGGGGTTGATACTTTGATGTAAAAACGTATTTTTGCAATCCTTAATTTTTTTAAATAAAATGTCTGTAGCAGAAAAAGAAATAAATCAACCGGTAAGAAAAGGCTCTTTTTTAGAAGAAAATTCGAAAAGTCTTTTATTCATTGCAGGTGCAGTTGTTGTATTGGTAGCCATTTACTTTTGGTACCAGAATGTATACCTTAAAAACAGAGCTGAAGAAGCTTCTGCAAAAATGTATAGGGCAGAACAATACATTGGTGGTCCGGATTCACTGGCCAACAAGGCTATAAATGGTGAAGGTGGTTACCCGGGTTTAGAAAAAATAGCTGATGAGTATGACAATACCAAATCTGCAAATCTTGCCAATCTATATCTTGGCGGTATTTATTTACGTAAAGGTGAGTATAAAAAAGCTACTGAAGTTTTAGGAAAATATTCGGAAACCGGAAGTGTAGTTGCAGATCCGCTGGCACTGGGACTTTTGGGCGATGCTTACAGTGAGCTGAAAGATTTCAAGCAGGCAGCCACTTATTATAAAAAAGCGGCCGACAAAGCCAGCAATAAATTTACTTCACCAATGTTTCTTAAAAAACTAGGTTTGGTTTATGAAAATAACAAGGATTTTAAATCGGCTGAAGAGGCTTACACCAAGATAAAAACACAGTATCCTGAAAGTCAGGAAGCAGCAATGATAGATGAATACATTGCACGTGCTGCTGCGCAGGTAAAATAAAAGAGACACTTTAAAAAGGCCCTGTATACGTTTGTATGCAGGGCCTTTTTTTTGCAGTAAACATGATCATCAGCCTGTTCTAAGTATAAGAGAATTATTCCATAACTTAGCGGCAATTAAAATCAGATGGCAGTATTAAATAGAAAAGAAGAGAAAATTGAGGCGGTATTAAAAGAACTTCCTAAGGATTATACAGATAAAGATTTTGTAGCCATGTTTATTAAGCTCTATTCCCGGGACTGGGGTAAGATAAAGGCAAATTATATCAAACAAAATCAGGATAAAGTAATAGGAACTGTTGTTAAAATGCCCAAACCAGAACTCTATTTAAAACACCTGCTAACGATTTATCTGGATAACCAAAAATAAAAGCACGAAACATACCATTTCTACTTGCATGAAAAGAGTTGTGATACTAACTGATGCGGGCATCAGCGCTGAAAGCGGTCTAAAGACTTTCAGGGATGCTGATGGTTTGTGGGAAGGATACAACATAGCAGATGTTGCAACTCCGGAAGCATGGAAGCGCAATCCGGAACTGGTGCAACGTTTTTATAATGAAAGGCGTAAATCTGTAATAGAAGCGCAACCAAATGCGGCACATAAAGCACTGACTCTATTACAAACGAAATATAATGTTCACATCATTACCCAGAATATAGATGATTTGCATGAAAGGGCCGGTGCTGAAAATGTACTGCACCTGCATGGGATCATCACCCGTTCACAGTCTGATGTGGATTCGGCGGTAACCTATCCCATTGAGGGCTGGGAGATCGGACCTTCAGCTGTATGTGAATACGGTATGCCATTACGCCCCCATGTAGTATGGTTTGGAGAAAATGTACCTAACCTGATGCCAGCTGCAAAAATTTGTGCGAAAGCTGATATTTTTGCAGTTATCGGAACCTCTCTTGTGGTTTATCCGGCTGCCGGGCTTACAGATTATGTACCGGACACAGCGCTTAAATACGCCGTAGATCCAAATATCCCTCAGATAAAGGGCAATTTTAAAAGAATAGAGAAGGCGGCCACCATAGGGGTACCAGAAATGGTAAAGGAACTGATGAACCTGGCGTAAACAAAAAAGCATCCATAAAATGGATGCTTTTTTCAATTATAAAATAAGTTGATTAGCTGATCTTAACATTGATGGCATTTAAGCCTTTTTTACCTTGCTCAACATCATAGCTAACTGAATCATTCTCGCGAATGCTATCAATTAAACCTGAAGAGTGTACAAAGATTTCGCTATCACCATTAGCTGGTACGATAAATCCAAAACCTTTTGTTTCATTGAAAAATTTTACTGTTCCTTGTTGCATTGTATTTAATTTATCCTCAAATGTAAATATAATTATCGGATAATCAAGTATTTATATTCAACAATCGTTAAAACTGCTTTATAAATGCCTACAGGGCACTAATTACTGCTTTCTTTCAGCATAGCGAACAGATCGCCGGCAGCGCCATCAAACTTATTCCCATTTACAAAAAAAGAAGGCGTACCGTTCACCCCACTTCTGATACCGCTTTCAAAATCTGATTCTACTTTATCACGCAGGGCCTCATTTTGCAGGTCCCTTTCAAACTGCTCGGGGTTTAAACCGAGCTTACCGGCCAGCACAAATAAACTATCATAACTTAATGAAGCCTGATGTTCAAATATCATATCGTGCATTTCCCAGTATTTATGCTGCAGCCCTGCGGCTTCGGCAGCAATAGCAGCGATTGTTGCATATCTGTGCGATTCAGCTAAAGGAAAATTTCTAAATACAAACCTGACCTGGTCACCAAATACTTTAAGTATTTCTTTAGTTACCGGATGTGCCGCAGCACAATGCGGACATTGGAAATCACCATATTCTACAATTTCTACAGCAGCATCAGCATGACCAATGACATGATCACCCGGCCCTACCGGGGGTTTTAATAAAGATCCCATATTATTTTTTCTTTAATGATTCAAGTGCATCCAGTATGCCGTCAGCACCTGGGTTAATTGCAGTGGGTGACAAATAGCTCCAGGCAATCCTTCCTTCCTTATCAATTACAAATAATGCCCTTTTGCATTCTCCCTCTTCGTCATCATAAACCCCATACTTTTTTGACACTTCACCTTTAGGTTCAAAATCAGCCAGTAGCGGAAAATGTAGGTTTCTCGACTGTGAAAAAGCGAGGTGGCACCATTTACTATCCACAGATATACCCAATAGCATCGCATCATGTTTTGAAAAATATTTCAGGGTTTCGTTGTAAAGTGCCATCTGATCACTGCAAACCGGACTCCAGTCGGCCGGATAAAATGCAAGGATCACATTTTTTCCTTTTAATTCACTCAATACAATTTTCTGATCGGGTGTGGCATACAATGTAAAATCTGGTGCCCTCTCTCCTTTTTTCAGCATTTAATTTTCTTTTAGGTTGGCAAAATCACCACGTTAATAACAGCGCCAGGCTTAAAATGTTTAACAGCAAAATCCAAACAAAAGTGTAGTTTAACTGATTTTTCCCTAAGTTTGCGGCATGGCAACACAATTAAAAAACCTATCCGATTTTTCTCATACTACAGTACCTGATGGCAGTACTTTTAAATTTGCTATTGCCGTAGCAGAATGGAATGCTGAGATTACCGGCAGCCTTTATAAGGGTGCGCTGGAAACCCTGCTTAAACATGGGGTACCTGCAGAAAACATCATTTCTGTACCTGTACCCGGCAGTTTTGAATTAACTGCTGCTGCAGAAATTCTTTTACAAAAACACAAAGATCTTGATGCAGTAATCTGTCTTGGATGTGTTATACAAGGTGAGACCAAACATTTCGATTTCATATGTGATGCGGTAGCCAATGGCATTACCGATGTTGGTATTAAGCACAGCAAGCCAGTGATATTTGGTGTACTGACCACCAACGACCAGCAGCAAGCGATAGACAGGGCCGGTGGTAAACACGGAAATAAAGGTGATGAAGCGGCCATTACAGCATTAAAAATGGCAGAACTTTTAGCTACAGTATAACAAACTTTGATTCTTTTATTAAAAACTGTAGATTAGTAGTCATATTCAATTATAAACAAATGAAAAAAGTTGCAATACTATTGCTTGGCGTGTTTTTTGCAATAACCATTTTGGAAGCCTGTTCTAACAAAATTTGCCCGGCTTACAGTTCGTATCCGGAAGGCAAAAGAAGAAGGGGATAAAACCGGTAATTACTAAAATCAGGATAAAGATGCAGTGGAAAAATATTACTAATCCGGAACAAGTTAGCGAAATACAGCAACAAGAAGGATACAGCTTAATTTTTAAGCACAGTACGCGTTGCTCCGTAAGCTCAATGGCTAAAAGACGCTTTGAAATGGACTGGTCTGTTATCCCCGAAAATACCAGGCTTTATTTTTTAGACCTCATCAGCTACCGGGCTATTTCTGCACAAATAGCTGATACCTTCCAGGTGCAGCATGAGTCGCCGCAAATCCTGGTGGTGAAAAACGGCGACTGCATATTAGATGCTTCACACAGCGATATCTCGGCAGAAGAAGTTGCCGAAGTGATCAACAACAATTAGCTATTTGTCTGCCCTTGCCCTTTCTTCCCGTCTAACCGCCAGCCAGCCACTATAAAGCAAATTGGTATCCAGAACCGGTTTTGGAAAAAATAAGCTGGCCACATAACCCACAACAATAACGATGAGATGGCTGTATACACCCAGCATCAGCTTATGGTGTGTAAAGTTATACTTACCAAAATCTAACAACAGCGATTTATTTGCCCCAATTCCGATTTCTGTAGAAGTTAAAAATGCATATGCCGTAAAAAGAATGCAGACTACAATGGCAATGGTAATTCCTTGATTATTGGCCCTGGCACTAAATAAACCCAGTAAAAACATACCTACAATGCCGCCTGAAAATATGGCGTACAGCGTAAATACGATCCCCAGCACCCCTTCATTTCCGGCATTCAGATACAACATGGCTATTCCTATAGAGATCAGCCCAGATAAGGCAACAATATATTTCGATGCCTTTAAATAAGCCTTATCTGTTTTGCCGGGCCTTAATTTCTTATAATAGTCTTCTACCCCCACTGCAGCAAGAGAATTCAGATCGGCGCTTAAACTACAGATGGCTGCAGAAATCATTGCGGAAAGAATTAACCCTATGACACCTGTTGGCAGTTTGGTCATAATAAAATAAGGGAAAACAGCATCAGGTCTTATATCTGCCGGAATTGGGTTTTGCTTATAAAACACAAACAATGCAGTTCCTATAAACATAAACAAGATCCATACCGGAACGGTTAACAAGATACCCAGCAGTGATGCGCGGATGGCCGACCGGTCAGTTTTTGCAGTCAGGTAACGCTGCACCACCGTCTGATCTGTTGCGTACTTCTGTACCGCATAAAAAGCCCCGTTTATAGCCATCACCAGAAAAGTCAATTTGGTAAGGTCCCATTCATAAGGTCCAAAACCTGTTCTGCCGTTAGCAGAAGCAATTTTCCAGACTTCAGCCGGACCTCCGTCTACAGAAAAGAGCAATATACTGATGCAAATGATCCCGCTGGCAAAAAGCATAAAGCCCTGAAATACATCCAGCCAGATTACTGCCTCAATTCCTCCCAGTAAATTGACAATGATAATTATAGCCCCCACAACCAGAATAATTATAGCGGTATTGACATGGATCATACTACCTAAGGCCACCGCAAGCAGAAAAAAAACTGTGCCCATACCAGAAAACTGCCTCAGCACAAAGGCCAGTGAACTGTAATATCGGGCAAAAGAACCAAATCTCTGCTCAAAATATTCGTAAGTACTCAAATTGATCACTTTCCGGTATAAGGGAACAATAAACCAGATTACGCCAAGCAGCACTACAGGTACCATTAAGCCCTGAACCAGTAAGATCCAGTTAGAAGAATATCCCGTACCCGGGTAAGCCAGGAATGTTACACTGCTGATCAATGTGGCGAGCAGCGAGATCCCTATTGCCCAGGAAGGGATCTTGCCTTTCGCAAGGAAATAATTTTTTGTCGTTTTCTGTCCCCTGGCAAATACCAGTCCGAACACGAGCGTTCCTATCAAAAATACTATAATAATGATGTAATCTAATACATGCAGTGATGAGTTCATACTTGGTTTTGGTTATAAGGTTTTATTGATTAGGGTTTATGTGAATACTTCCATATGGAAGATGGCCAGGTGTAGCTGCCAGGTTTCATTGTTAGGTGTAAACTTTTATTTTCTTCAACCTTCATTCTGATCACACCAGGAGCCAGTTCTTGTGTAGGATGAAATTTTCTGTATTCCAGTTTCTCTATGATGGCAGATGCTGTTGCCCCTCCTTCTATCACCAGTTCCTCCAGCTGAACACCTTGCATGACATTGGCTATTACTGTTGCAATTGTTTTTCCCAGCTCGGACGAAAGATTTTCTACCCTGGGTTCTTCAATAACATTAATGGCTACTAT
This sequence comes from Pedobacter heparinus DSM 2366, assembly GCF_000023825.1. Taxonomy (NCBI): domain Bacteria; kingdom Pseudomonadati; phylum Bacteroidota; class Sphingobacteriia; order Sphingobacteriales; family Sphingobacteriaceae; genus Pedobacter; species Pedobacter heparinus. Next base: position 634,949 of record NC_013061.1, on the reverse strand, counting down.
CACTGTTCCCGACTGCTGAACCCCTTTTAGAATTTCTCTTTCCCAATGCGCCATGTATGCCGATTTTTCTGCTGGCTTGCAAAACATCCTTGAGGGCATGTATGAAACATATTGCCCTGCCTGACGGGCATCCTCTACTACACTTCTGCTCAATGGAAAAGCACTTCCACATACATAAATTACCTTCTTTCCAAATGCAAAACCGGCAGGGTCGGTATACGGATGTACTTTAATTTTTCTCAGTAGCGCATTGAAAAAACTGGATCCGCCTGCCATTATGGTTTCCTCATCAACCCGGCCCGCCCAATGGTCCAGGTCGGCCTCATCAGTAGTATTGCCAATAATCAAGCCCTTGTCTGGCATAAGTTCAGCTCTTGAAATGACAACAGTATCCTTACCAGCCCCATCACCCATCAGATCTATCACCCTGGAAGAGCCAATCTGGTGTTTCACATTGCGGGCAAAGGTTGAGTCTTTTAAAGGCAGCCCTTCATAATAGTATATTCCATCTTTAATAACACGTTTTAAAGATGGATTGGCCGGAATCAATAAAGCCCTTCTTTTCTGGGAAACAGCCATCTGCTCTAAAAGCTCTTCCCCTACATTGCCCCTCAATACGGAGTCTATTTTTTTATAAATGATTTCCGGACTAAGACTGAGGAGCTGTAAAGTAAGCTCACGAATGGTTTTTCTTGCTTCCTGCGGAGGTTTTGACCTGGTATTTGTTGCAATGATCAGGATATCTGTTTCCGTGCCTTTTTGTACGCGTGTATCTATAATAGCATTCCAACCCTGTCTTAAAGCAATTCCCCCAATTTCTGCCGCTCCTGTAAAATCATCCGCAATAACTGCTATCATATACTTTCTTTTTATTTGGTACGCACCATGTTAACGGCATACTCGATTGCTAAATTCATCGCGTCGGCGCTGGCTATTCCCCTTCCGGCAATTTCCATTGCTGTACCATGATCTACTGAAGTTCTTATGATAGGCAGCCCTAAGGTAATGTTTACTCCCCTAACACTTTTCATTTGCCTGGCGGACTTATCCCAGTTAAACCCAACCACTTTAAAAGGGATATGGCCCTGATCATGGTACATCGCTACAATCCCATCATATACGCCACCTATGGCTTTAGGAAATAGCGTATCGGCGGGCACCGGGCCTTCTACCGTATATCCTCTGCGTCTTGCCTCCTCAATAGCCGGAATGATTTCCAGCTGTTCTTCCTCGCCAAACAGGCCGCCATCGCTGGCATGCGGGTTTAATCCGGCAACCCCAATTTTAGGATTGCTGATGCCCAATTGCCGACAGGCAGAAACAATCAGTTCAATGGTATCCAGTATTCTTTGTTTTTTTACCAGGTCGCATGCCTGTCTTAAGGAAACGTGTGTAGACACATGGATTACCCTCAGGTCATCTTCCACCAGCAACATCCCGTATTTCTTCGTATCTGTATAATGTGCATAAATCTCGGTATGCCCTGAAAATTTATGCCCTGCCAGATGAATAGATTCTTTATTGATCGGTCCGGTTACCGTAGCATCTACCAAACCCTTCATCGCCAGATCAATCACTTTAACTACTGTATTGAAAGCGGCAGCACCTGCTGCAACAGAATTTTGTCCGGTCACAATATCGGCACTTGCATATTCAAGATCATATACATCAATACTGCCAAACTCAAATTTTGCATCTTTAACATCCTTTACAGCGTTGACAACCAGATCCAGTCCGCAAAATCTGATCGCGTCCTTACAGATCTCTGCATCACCCACCAATAGTGGCTTACAGATTTCATATATACCAGCATTAGCCAGCGCTTTTACAGCTACTTCAGGGCCAATACTTGCGGGATCTCCCATCGTTATACCTAAAATAGGTTTTTTATTATTCGTTTTCATTACTAGTGTTTACATTAATTAAGTGATCAAACTCCGCCCTCATCCTGGTTACAATTGACTTTTCTTCTTCGGCCGGCAACTGATATAAAGGCGGCAACATTGCTGTTCCACAAAGTGAATAAGCAGACATCATGATTTTGAGTACCGGGAGCGCCTTGCTTAATACGCGGTCTTTCTGATAAATTTCTGACAGGTAATCTGCTTTGACCTGCGCAGCAGTTGCCAGTACTTTATTCCCAGCTACAGCCGCATCAAAAATAGATTGATAAAGTCCGGGGGCCAGGTTTCCAGTACTGGGCACAATGCCATCAGCACCTAAAAACAGGGCTTGCTGCGATTTTAATGCCCAGCCTAGCAAGTAAGCAAAATCAGGACGGTCTTTCCATCTGGAAATGGCATCAATCATACGTTCCTCGCCCTTTTCTGAATCTTTAAATCCCAATATGTTTTGGTGATGGCTCAATTGTTCTACCACATCAAGCGGAATACTCAGATGTGTAGTGGCCGGAATGTTATAAATGATCAAAGGCAGGGGTACCTCATCGGCCAGCTGTTCAAAATACCTCAACTGCTGGTCAGGCTCTACCGGATAATAGGAGGGCATGGTAGATACCAGGGCATCCACCCCAAGGTCGGTAAACAGCTTTGCTTCGGCAACTACCTCCGAAAAGCAATTTCCCGAAATACCTGCATAAACTGTTTTTGCTCCTGCGTTAGCCTTCACTACAGCCGAAACTAACCTGGCCCTTTCCTCTTTCGCTATAGAAACCGATTCTCCGGTTGTACCCAATAAAAACGGGTGTGCCCCATAGCTGGATAAATGTTCGGTTATCCTGGCTGCAGCTGCTACATCAACTTTAAACGCTGGTGTAAATGGGCTGATCATAGGCACCACTACTCCATTAAATTTTTTCTCCATCATCATTTAAAATGCCGATTTGTAAATTTCTTTTGCATCTTCCAATGCCACTTCTCTTAAATTATTTTTCAGTAGCCGCTCTATTTTAACGGCATCTATAGCCATGGCCTCAATGGCGCTGAACGGCACATTTACCTCAGCAAGTGAAGCTGGTAAACCGCAGTCCCGGATCAGTCTTTTCAGTAACTCTACCCCAGCTCTTGCCGTTTCCAGGGCTGTACTTTTAGGTTCAGCACCGAGTGCTATAGCGATCGCCGAATAGCGTTCCGGTGCAGCGGAAAGGGTAAACTCCATAACTGCCGGGAGTAAAAGCGCTATAGATAAGCCGTGATTGATATGGAATTTCACCCCGAGCGGATAAGCAAGTGCATGAACAGCAGCGGTATTAACCGGGCCCAGACACATTCCACCGTACATGCTGCCCAGGGCAACCTGCGACCTTGCCTCAAGATCTGTCCCGTCATCACATGCCCTTTTCAGGTATTTAGCCACTAAGCTTATCCCTTCCAGGGCAATCAAATCGGTTACCGGATGCGAAAATTTATTGGCATAAGCTTCCAGGCAATGTGTCAGGGCATCAATTCCGGTTGCGGCCGTAATCGCTTTCGGAACAGAAACAGTTAGTACCGGATCAATATAAGCTGCGTCAGGGACTAAGAAAGGACTGATTACACCAACTTTATTTCCATTTGCATCTACAAAGATGGCATTGGGCGAAACCTCACTTCCTGTACCCGATGTGGTAGGGATGCAGGCTAAATAGGTTGCTCTTTCTGCCAGATTTCCTTTTCCTATAACAGTTGTGGTACTTTGTGTGTTTAACAGTTGTGCAGCTACCAGTTTAGCTACATCCAATATGCTTCCCCCGCCTATTCCCACTACACTGTCCGCTTTAAAAGCCCTTGCTTCTTCCAGAATTTCCTCAAAATCCTCAAAAGAAGGCTCTTTGGCAATGGAAGTATTTTGTTTAATCACTATTCCGGCAGCATCCAGTTTTTCCATTTTCTTTGCCAGCTGCCCTTCCAGACCAGTGAAACTTAAAACAAATAGCCTTTTCAGGCCCAGTTCCAGATAGTCTTGTATAAACTGATCAAAACAATTTGTTCCAAAAACCAGTCTGTTAGGATTTAACAATGTTATTACTGATGTATGATGCATATTATATTTTTGCTTATTGATATTACAGTCGTTTTTCTTTACTTCCACAGGATTTCCTGATCATGAGTTCCGTTTTATAAATGATACTGGCCACTTCGCGCTCCGGCGAGAGAATCCTCTGGATCAGCAATTCCATTGCACGTTTGCCGATCTCAAAACCCGGCTGTCTGACCGCCGTGAGGGGCGGATTTAAAGAATTTGCCCAATAAACATCATCAAATCCGATGATGGCTATATCCTCCGGAATTTTTAAACCTCTTTTATTAATGGTTTCCAAAGCGCCCAGTGTGAGCAGGTTATTCCCTGTAAAAATAGCGGTCGGGGGATTTTCCAGGTCCAGCAGATAAGCGGCCAGCTCAGCACCACTTTCATAATCTGATTCCCTGCTTACAATAATTTCAGGATCTATAGCAATGTTGTATTGCTTCAATGCCTGTTCATAACCTGCCAAACGCTCCATTGTTGTCGGTATCAGCTGATTTCCCGTAATGTGCCCGATCCGTGTATGTTGTAATTTAATTAAATGTTCAATGGCATTAAAGGCGCCCTTTTGGTTATCCACTTTCACCAGGTCAACTTCAATATCGCTAAGCCCACGGTCAATGCAAACAACAGGGAACCCATCTTTCACCAGCTCTTTAATGTAAATGTCCTTTTCATTTGAAGGCGCTACAATAAAACCATCTACCGATTCTGATTTTAGGATATCCAGGTAGAGCTTTTCCTTTTTTTCATCCTGAGAGAAGTTACCAATCACCACAGCGGCATTATTTGCATAAGCAAAAACCTCTATCCCCCTGATCACATCTACATAAAAAGGGTTTTGGATATCAGGGATTAGCAAACCAATTAACCTGCTGCTTTTCCTGGTGGTACGCAAACGCTGGGCAACCCGATTGGGCGAATATTTCAGTGTTTTTATCGCATTCATCACCTTCACCTTAGTCTCATACTTAACCACTTCATCTGAATTTAAAACCCTGGATACAGTGGCCACAGAAACACCTGCCAGATCGGCTACATTTTTTAGACTTGACATAATATATTTTTTATAGACATGCTAAATGTAATCGTTTACTTTTCTAAAATCAGGTGTTTGTTTTAAAAAACATTTTGACAGGAGAACCGATAGGTGTACGTATTTCAATGTTAAAAGCATCTGGTGCACATAGTTAAAAAGTTTTTGTTTGAAGGGATGGAATATAAAAACCAGCAGGTTTAGTTTTGCCATCGGCATCCGGAAGATCATAATTCTGATCGGTAGGCGTATCCGCATCTGGAAAACGTACCACGTCACCAGTTTTAAAAACAATGCGGGAAACACTTTCCAATGGTGCAAACAAAAAGCTGTTTCCCATTTGCTGCCCGTTTACGGTTACGGTATACAATCTGGTATCCACATCCAGTTTCACCTCAATATCATAACGCTGTCCGGCCACATAATTCATCAGGTGCTTATCTCTATAACCCGCCTTTAGCTTTAAGACCTTCTTATCATCAAAAGAAAGCCTGATACCAGCAGCTCCCCTGGCATCCTGAAATTCTATATTCAGCAGCCCATTGTCATTTTGCTGCGGAATAACTGAAAAGGCAGCAATCAGTTTTTTGGACGCAGGAATAACTCTTTCTGCCTTGGCATAGTCAAAAGGGTCAAAATCAGCCAAAGAAAGTCCTTTATTCCCGTCGGGCATTTTAACTATTTTTACAGGTGCTCTTAGGGGGCTATAGGTATTCCAGTTTACAAGTTCTTCAGCATCCGGCATGGTATTGAACACTTCATTTGCCTGCTGATCGGCCTTTGCTTTTACTGGCACGGGAATGGAAGATACCCAGATATCTTCCTTATTAACGCTATAGGTAACCCATAATTTTTTATCCGGCGGCACGCCGTTACCTTCCTCAATTCCCCTTACATACTGGGGGCCGTAGGACTTATATGAACCGCCATAACGCATGGCGGTAATGTCTCCATGCACCAGCAGTAAATCATCATAATTCAACCCTTCATTACTCACAGAAAGGGCAAGCGGCCACCTGAATTCTGATGGATTATATACGGTAACAAACTTTCCGTCTGAGGTACGCTGCCCCCAGATCTTGGCATTACTGTTTACCACTTTAGGCGCCCTCAAAGGTTTATATTCCCAGGTTTTGCCTTCATCCTTGCTGATACTGGTCAAGCCATTTTTCCAAAGCCCAACAACCCTGTTGTCGGGCAGGTGGTAATAACTAAAAGCCTTATAATCACCCTTTAATTTAATCAGCGGATCATTGTCATCAGATTCTTCGGCCCATTGCTGCACCATCAAAGCATTGCCCAGCAGCTCGTTGCAGGCTGCAACAAAGCCCTTATCCTTACTACGTTTATAATTGGGATAGTTTGTGTTTTTTTCACTGTACAGGTGGTTATAGTTGATAAAGTAAATCGGACCGAATTTCCCATCCGGTAAAATTTCCCGCACTACACGGCCTATCCCGTTTCCATCATTCGGGCTATCTTTAGGGTTAAAAGAAATCCCATAGTAAGCCAGTGCCAGCAAACGCTTTTTTCCGGATAAGAAAAAGCTCATCCGCTGGTGCATCACCGAAGTAAGGTTTTTTGCCACCTGATCAATCCCCGCTTTCCTGGTACCATCGGCTATTTTATAGGGTGGAAAAATTACCCTGGGTGTTTCCCAGGTTTTTCCATCCAAAGAAGTGGTCAGGAGTGTTTGTCCGGGGGGGATATGCTCCCCAACCGGATTACTCAGGTATTGCAGATAAAATTTATTGTTCCAGTAAGCCAGCATGGGCTGGTGACTGTAAGTCCAGTTTAACCCAGTGGCCTTGTCCGGATTGGAGCGGTCGGCCCGGAACACCTGTATATTATGGACTCCAACTGCCGGAGGAAGCTGACCATGGTGATAATCAACATTAACAATCGTTTTTCCGGTATATCTGAGTGTATCCTGTGCATTTACAAAACTGCAGGGCAGTATAAAAGCAGCAATTAAAAATTTAATGGAAGATGACTTCATGATTTATTGATGTTTAGTTGTAGCCGTCGTTCTGTGTAATAATTCCATTTTGCAACCTAACGGTCTCCGGAATCGGCAATAAAAGCTTTTTCTCAGTAACCGGCTTTCCTTTTGCACTTAAAACAGCGACCGCACGACCCGTTCTTTTCAGGTCAAACCAGCGGTGAAACTCAATGGCCAGCTCTACCCTTCTTTCATGTTCAATGGCGAGGGCCAGTGTAGGGTATTTTGCAGAAGGATAACCCGGCGTTCCAAATAAAGGCAAGTTTACCCTTGTCCTGACTTCATTGAGGTATTTCGGATCGTCAGTCGCTTCCGAAAGCATCAGCAAGACATCTGCAAAGCGATAAACCATGAAATTGTTGTTGGCCAGCACATTGTTATCTGTTTTAACCGCAGTTGGATCTATCCATTTGATCGGATATTTCTGTTCCTGGAATACCGCCCCGTTCTGAAAACCCAGGGTTATACTGAGCTCACGTCTTGGATCGCCCGTTTCATATTCATTGTACAGATCGTCGGTCACCTGGTTCATACCAATCCCACTAAACCCAAATACATTTACATTTGGAGAATAATTGCGGTAATATTTGCTGTAGGTACCAGTCGATATGCTGCTTGCCCCGCCAAGATATTGAATTTCAAAGATGGATTCTTTAGTATTTTTCACTGTCGGACCAAATACCGCGGCATAAGTACCCTGCAACTTATAATTCTGGCTGGTGTATACCGACATTAAAGCCGTTGTTGCATTGGCCTTATCGTTTAAAGTGAGGTAAACTTCTCCTTTAGCGGTTAAAGCTGCGCCTTGTGTAGCTCTTCCAACTGCAGTCGGCGGTAATTTTTCTGCAGCGAAAGTCAGATCGTCCAAAATCAACTTATACACGTCTGCTTTGGGCGAACGGACTACCTTATAGGTTTCTTCTACTGAAAGCGGTTTCGTTACGATGGGAACATCTCCCCATAAACGCACCATATTGAAGTAATACAATCCCCTCAGAAAAGACATCTGCGCTTTTACACTTTCCTTTTCTGTCGCCGTCAGCTCCGAATCATCAAGTTTACTCAAAATAATGTTGATGCTGTACAGAGAGGAATAATAGGTCCTCCAGAAACTGTATACCATCGTATTGTTGGTTTGCAGGTTGTAATCTTTAAATGCAAATTTATCTGTCTGATTTCCGGCAATGATGTACAGTGTGGTGTTGTCACCCATCATTTCTGCAGTATAGGATACCGGACCTTCAGGATCATAGACATTATAAAGTGTAGAATAGGCGGCATTTACAGCAAGGTCCATATCTGCTTTCGTTTTGTAGAACGTTTCGGCGTTTGCATTGGATTCCGGTGCCAATTCAAGAAAAGACTTTTTACAACCCGAAGCAGATAGCAGCACCAGGGCCATCAACAGGATTTTATGTTTGATATTCATGACATTCATTTTATGTTCAATTGATAAAACCATTTATTAAAAACTGGCCCTTAAGCCAACTGTAATCACACGTGGTACCGGATAAGAACCATAATCCAGTCCGATCAGTGCACCCGGAGGGGTTGCTGAGGAAACTGTACCCGAATTGGCAGCCGTACCATTGGAAGAATAAGAGGTGGCGCTGAAAGTGGTGTTTTCCGGATCATACCCCGTGTACTTGCTCCATAAGTAAACATTGTCTGCGTTTGCGTAAATACGCAATGTTTTTAGAGAGGTACCCTTTAACAGCCTTTCCGGCAGGGCATAAGAAACGTTAATATTCTTTAGCCTCAGGTAAGAAGCATCTTCCACCCATAAAGTAGAGAATGCAGATTGAAAGGCTTTGCGGACCATAGTTGGCCTTGGGTTGACGCCATCGCCAGGTTCAGCCTCGGATCTATAATAATTGTTTACTTTTGCATAAAGGTTTCTGCCGCTGTTCCAGTACCCCAGGAACCTATAATTCTGGTTCACAATCTCTCCGCCATAAGATCCCTGGAACATGAAGGATAACTCTATTCCTTTATAAGAAAAGGTATTGACGATACCCGCGGTGAACTTAGGCTGGTAATTACCGATAACTGTTCTGTCGTCGGTTGTTATTTTACCATCGCCATTCACATCCCGTATGATCGGATCACCCGGAACGGTACTGGCTTCATGAACGCTGTTGTTAATTTGCGCCTGGTTGAGGTATACTCCATCGAACTTATAGCCGTAAAAATTTGAGATTGGCTGTCCAACTTCCGTTTTTACCATCGTTTCATTATCTGTAAAATAGATCGGCGCATTGTTAGGCCCCAATTGAAGCACCTTGTTTTTATTATGGGAGAAATTAAAGTCCGTACTCCATTTAAAGTCACCCGTAAAATTTTTAGTATTGACGTTCAGTTCTACCCCTGCGTTCTGCATCTTACCAATATTGGTAAGTTGTGTTCCAAATCCAGAAATATCAGGTACAGGCACATTCAAGAGCATGTCTTTGGTAATGGACTTGTAGTACTCTGCCGAAAAGTTCAACCGGTTGCTGAAGAGACCAAGGTCAAGCCCCAGGTTCAGCTGGGTCGTTTTCTCCCATTTTAAGTCTTTATTATTGATATTAAGGGTAATCAGACCACTGGCAAGCGCATCACCCTGAACATAATTGCCCTGACCAAGCAAACTACTCGAGCCATAATTGGGGATCTGGTTGTTACCTGCCACACCGTAACTTGCCCTTAATTTTAATAAGGAAATTGTTTTGATGTTTGCCAGGAAACTTTCGTCAGATGCAATCCATGCACCGGATACCGATGGGAAATAACCCCATTTGTTGTTGATACCAAAACGGGAACTGCCATCTCTTCGGATAGTGGAAGTTAAAAAGTACCTGTTTTTGTAGTTGTAATTCAAACGAGCCAGGTAACTGATCATCGACCATTCAGAGATGGTAGAGGTTCCGGAGGTGACAGTGCCTGCATTTAAGGTATGGACCAGATCGTTAGGAAAATTGGTTGCCGTGGCCGACTGGAACTCATCGTGTTGTTTCTGAACGGTATACCCTGCAAGCACATTGAAGGTATGATCTTTAACTTTCAGATCGTAGTTCAGGGTATTCTCATTTAACCAGTTGAGCAGGTAGCCACTGGATGCCGTTCCTGTAGAAGGTGTCAGCGATTGGTTGAACCCATATCCCTGGTTTTTGATCAGGTAATAGTTGTACCGATTGTTGCCCAGGTTTCCGTTTAAACTGGTGCGGAACTTCAGGTTATTGAGTATTTTATATTCTGCATAACCGATGGCCAGCGTATTGAAGGCTTTATTTTGCTTATCGGTAAACCGGGTGGTGGCATAAGGGTGCCATAAATTGACCGGATTATATTGCAGGTAGCGGTTCCAGATGGAGTTAGGGTCGGCCATTCCCAGATTTCCATTTTCATTGTACAATGGAAAAAACGGGTCGCTTTGCAGGGCTAAGCCAATTACATCACTTTTTCCCTGGGTGCCGTCAGTACGGTCGTAAATCCCGGTAAAGCTCAGGTTCATGCCAAGGGTAAATTTGTCAGACACATTGTGTTTTACATTTGAGCGCAAGGATAAACGCTTATAATAATTTTGGTCGAGTACCGCATCCTGGTCTAAATAAGAAGCCGAGAAGAGGAATTGTGTTTTGTCTGTACCCCCAGAAACGGACAACTGCCCGCTTTTCATCGGGGCCACCCTAAACATCACGTCCTGCCAGTCTGTACCTTTCCCGAACTGCTCCGGACTATTGATAAATTCTTCAGGAATTTTATACGTAGAAGCATTTCCCCTCAAGCTATTTGGGTCAGAAGCCTTTCTGCCACCCCCCAGATCCGTCCAGGAGTTGTTTTTAGCCAGAATGTAGTATTGGATCCATTGCTGGGCATCCATCATATCGATCATCCGCGCTACTTTTTGGCTGCCGTATTCCAGGTTAACATTGATGTCAGTCTTACCCGATTTTCCCATTTTGGTAGTAACAAGGATAACCCCACTGGCACCCCTTGATCCATAAATAGCTGCAGAGGAAGCATCCTTTAGTACTTCTACTGAAGCAATGTCCTGGGAATTGATCAGGTTGAGGTTAAAATTTTCCAGTGGTACACCATCCACTACAAAAAGCGGGTTGGTACCAGCGGTAATCGAACTTACACCCCGGATCCGGATGATTGGAGCTACGCCGGGTGCGCCCTGGCCCTGACTGATGTTTACACCTGCTACCTGTCCGGCAAGGGATTGGGTAACGTTGGAATAAGAACGGTCTTTAAATTTATCGTAACCAATAGAGGCCACAGAACCTGTAACTGCTTTTTTAGACTGGGTTCCATAGCCTATTACTACGGTTTCATTTAATGTTTTCACATCTTCTGCCAGTTTAACATCAATAGTTTTCTGGTTATTAACCTGTACCTCTTTGGTTATGGTACCTGTAAAACTGAATACCAAAATACCATTATCCGGTACAATTAAACTGTAATTCCCTTTTGCATCTGTTACCGTTCCGGTATTTGTACCTTTAAGCTTTACACTTACACCAGGCAGACCTAAACCTTTATCATCAGATACGCGTCCGCTCACTTTTATATCCGCAAAAAGAACTGTAGGCCCATTAACCAAACCAGGTTCAACACGTACACCTGCATACAGCTGCATGGCAGTTATCAGTAAACCCATCATCAGGGCCAGCTTGCGTATAGCTTTTATAAAAAGCTGCTTATTATTTTCTTCAATCATTTTAATTAAGTAATACCATAACCCAGATAGGTTATGCGATTTAAAACATTAGCATTTGCGTTAAGAGATATGGTGGTTCGCCATCAATTTGCATCAACTGATGTAAGGCCCTAAGGCGGAAATTTTTTACTCATAGTCTGATTTATATTTGGTTATTGGTTGTTTAGCTTGCTCATAAGCCTAACTTAAACTGCTCTTTAGCAATATAGATTAAATCATTTCTCTAAAATGTAATCGATTACATTTTGGTAGATAAAAAATAGAAACTCATACATTTTCTCTACTGCATCACCATATTCCCTTGGATTTATTATAAATTCAGGGAAATTACTGCTGCTCTTTTGGATGGTACAACTTATTGCACCTGGGTAGTATGCCCCATTATCGCTTCTTGTCTTCATACTATATTTGGTTAGGTTAACGAAAAACAAAATTGTAATCGTTTACATTACAAATAAAAGTATTTATTCTTGCTTTCCAAATTTAATTCAACAAAAAAATCTTAACAACAGACAAAAATGTCTGTTGTTAACAAAAAAATTACTGAAAGGTTATCAGGCGGTTATTTGGGATTAATAATTAAAAGTAACCGTTTTCTTAATGTCAGGATGCAGACTGTACATCACAGGGCAGGTATTTGCCGACCTTTCAATGATTTTTTTATCCTTATTGGAATAATCATTTGCAGGAAATTGGAAATTAACTACAATTTCGGCTACCCTTCGTGGATTTTCCGCCATAACCTTCGTGATGTCACAAGTAGTGCCGTCAATATTAAAGTCATGTTCATTAGCTGCAATCCCTACGATGGTCAGCATACAGTTTCCAAGCGATGTAGCCAAAAGGTCTGTTGGTGAAAAAGCTTCTCCTTTTCCTTTATTGTCTACCGGTGCATCGGTAATTATCTCCTTACCGGAACGCTGATGTACAGCCGTGGTTCTTAAACCACCATTATAAGTTATTTTTGAAGTGCTCATGCTGTAAAATTAAGCAATACAATGCAAATCAAACATTATATGAAAAAGTATAGCGGTAATTATTAACTTTAAGTAAGAATAAACAAATACTATGAAAACAATCATCTTTGTTATGCTCTTCAGTGTAAGTGCATTAACTGCCTGCAACATGAGAAAACACGACCAGTCGGCCCAAAAATTAACCGGCCAGTGGGAACTAAATTACATTACCGGCCCAAGGATTGCCTTTAACGGATTATATCCTAACGCCAAGCCCATCATTAATTTTAAAGAGAACCCCGAAGAGATCAATGGCAATACCAGCTGTAACGGTTTTAGCTGCAAACTAACCATCGATGGCAATAAAATGACTATTGCTGAACCAGGTCCAATGACCATGCGGTACTGTGAAGGCGGAGGGGAAAAGGTTTTTTTAGATATGCTAAAAAAAGTGAATGCCTATGAAGTTAAAGAAAATACACTGACTATGCTGCAAGGTGATCTGCCATTGATGCGCTTTACAAAAAAGTAGTTTATCAAGTTTACATCAGGTAAACATTTCATATTTATAAAATTCAAACCGTATTGCGTAACTTTGTACCATGATCGCATTACCGGTTGTTTCAGAAAACCAAGTACAACGTAAACCAGATTGGCTTAGAGTAAAGCTTCCTGTTGGCAAAGAATATGCACAGGTACGTAGCCTTGTAGATACCCACAAGCTGCACACTATATGTGAAAGCGGCAATTGCCCCAATATGGGCGAATGTTGGGGTGCAGGAACAGCAACATTCATGATTCTTGGCAACATCTGTACCAGGTCATGTTCCTTCTGTGCAGTGGCCACAGGCCGGCCTTTGGCAGTTGACACTGATGAACCCAATCGTGTAGCAAACTCTGTAAAGCTGATGCAGGTAAAACACTGTGTAATTACATCGGTTGACAGGGACGACCTAAAAGACGGCGGATCCATCATCTGGGCCGAGACCCTGCAGGCGATTAGAAGAGAAAGTCCTGAAACTACGTTGGAAACCCTTATCCCTGATTTTAAAGGTCAGTGGGATAACCTTTACCGGGTTTTAGAAGAACGCCCGGAAGTGATGTCGCACAACGTGGAAACTGTAAGACGTTTGACCAAACAGGTACGTATCCAGGCCAAATACGACAGGAGCCTCGAAGCACTGAAACGCATATCTGAATTCGGGTTAAGAACCAAAACTGGCATCATGCTTGGACTAGGTGAAACTGAAGCAGATGTTTTGGAAGCAATGGACGATCTGGTAGCCAATGGAGTACACATTTTAACCCTCGGACAATACCTGCAACCTACACGTAACCATCACCCTGTGGTAGACTGGATACATCCTGACCAGTTTGCCAAATATAAAGAAATCGGATTGGCCAAAGGGTTAAGGTATGTTGAGAGCGGGCCGCTTGTACGTTCCTCTTATCACGCAGAAAAACACCTGTTCAATTTTTAGCCAAAACACTTTAACTTTTTCTTTGTTGTTTTCTGTATATTAGCAGATCATTGGCAACAGCAAAAAAAATATCCCTCTCCGAAGAAGAGCTGGTTAGCGCCCTAAAAAGACGCGACACTGTTGCTATTCAAGCCCTGTACGACATGTACTCAGGCGCATTACTAGGCGTTATATCCAGAATTATAGTACAAACGGAAGTAGCGGAAGACTTATTACAAGAGGCATTCATAAAAATCTGGAATTCGGCTGATAGCTACGATCCAACAAAAGGACGTTTGTTTACCTGGATGTTAAATATTACCCGCAACTTATCCATCGATAAATTGCGTTCAAAAGATTTTAAGAATGCTGGTAAAAACCAGGATATAGAAAATAACGTAGATTTCATTGACGCGCAGAAAGAAGTTACTTTTAATGCAGATACTTTGGGCGTAAAAGACATGGTCAATGCACTTAAACCTGAGTTTAATGCAGTTTTGAACATGGTGTATTTTAAGGGATATACGCATATAGAAGCGGCAGAAGAATTAAATTTGCCATTGGGTACCGTAAAAACACGAATCCGGATGGCTATTATGGAATTAAGAAAGAATTTTAATTAAGGTGGAAGAAGGAAAAGCATATATCGAATCAGGCATTCTTGAACTTTATGTTCTTGGACAATTAACCGTTCAGGAGCAACATGAAGTTGAAGCGATGGCAGCGAAATATCCTGAAGTAAAACAGGAAATCGATGCCATTGAAATTGCTATGGAACAATATGCATTGAGGCATGCAGTTGAGCCTGCTGCAGATTTGAAAGGAAAAATTCTGGATCAGATCGGTACAGCAAAACCGGTTGAAACAAAACCTGAACAGGTTGCAGATAATACGAAACAAATGCACCAACCCGTAAAAGAAAGTATTGTTATACCTTTGCAAACCAAAGCTTATGAATCAAAAATAAGAACTTTACGTGTAGCCCTGGTGGCTTGTATTGCCTTGCTGGCGATCAGTGTAGTTGCTTTGTTCTCTGCCCGTACAGAACTGGGTGCAGCTAAAAGTGAAATCCTCGCACTTAACCTCGATAAGCAAAAATTTGCAGCTACTGTAAGTCACCTGGAAGAAAGTAATACAGATCTTCAAAAGATTGCCGACATGCCAGATGATCCGGACTGGAAAATTGTTAAACTTGCAGGCACTGCTATGGATCCCAAAGCAAAAATGGTAGTGTACTGGCATAAAACCGGTCAGCATGTAATGGTCGACAATGCAAAAATGGCCTTACCTGTAAACGATCAAAACCATCAGTATCAGCTTTGGGCCCTGGTAAATGGCAAACCTGTAGACCTTGGTGTATTTGATGTGAAGGCAGACAGTACACATATCCTGCTAAAGATGAAAGAAATTACAGGTGCCCAGGCTTTTGCAGTAACCATTGAAAAACGTGGTGGTAGTGTTGCTCCTACTATGGACCAGATGATCGTAATGGGTGGGGTCTCTATCTAAGATCCGCTTTTATCCTGGAATGTTTTAACCGTTACAGGCACCTGTGCAGCAAGCTCTGAAGCAGTGATATTGTAACGGCCCGTAGCCAGCTCATCTCCGGCCTTACCATGGAAATAACAGCCAAGAATTGCTGCTGCCTTTGCACTGTAGCCCTGGGCCACATAAGCTGCTATCATACCGGTCAACACGTCACCCATCCCACCCTGTGCCATAGCAGGATTTCCTGTAGAATTGATCAGCACATCGCCCTGTTGATCAATGATAAAAGTGTACTGGTTCTTGAGCACAATAACAGATCCCAGCTTTTTTGCCATCGTTCTGCCCGTCTGCAGCCTTTCCCACCAGTTTTTATGTTTACCAAACAGGATATCAAACTCCTTTAAATGCGGGGTAAAGATCGAATCCTTGGCAAGGTGAAAAAGCAGGTCCTCCCTTTTCGACAGGATGTTTAAAGCATCTGCATCTGCGATTACAGCTTGTTTTAATACCATCAGTTCCTCAAGGATACATACTGCTTCCAGCTGTTTACCCAGCCCCGGGCCAACAGCAATAGCATCGTATTTTTTTAATGATTTTATTTTAACCAGGTGCTTTCTGTCCAGGTACATGACTTCAGGAAGCGCCGAATTTAAGGCAGTTAGTCCACTTTCGGGGACAGTTGCTGTAGTTAATCCCGCACCTGCATGTAAACAACCGCTGGCACACAATAAAGCAGCACCCATGGTTTTCATATCGCCGGCAATAATCAAGGCGTGTCCGTAATTACCCTTATGAGAAAAGGGCCTTCTTGGCTTTAGGATCGCTTTAATATCCCTATCGCCTATTAGCTTATAGGGCGAACTTTCTTCTTCGGAACTTAACTTGCCCAGTCCTTCATCTACAACCTGCAATTTGCTTGAAGCATCTGAATCGGGCAGAAAAGTACTTAAAAAGACTGCCATAATAATTAATTTACAGGCCCATTTCCTTTTTCAGGAATTTGCCGGTTAAGCTTATCGGATTTTGGATCAGGCCTTCCGGCGTACCTTCAAAGATGATCTTTCCACCTCCGGCACCACCCTCCTCGCCCAGGTCTATTACCCAATCCGCTACTTTTACTACATCAAGGTTATGTTCAATAACCAGTACAGTATTTCCTCTCTCTACCAGCTCATTCAGCACACCCAGCAATACGTTTATATCCTCAAAATGCAGGCCAGTTGTGGGTTCATCCAGAATATAAAATGTACGACCTGTATCTTTTTTAGAAAGTTCCGTAGCCAGTTTAACCCGCTGGGCCTCACCGCCCGACAAGGTGGTAGACGATTGGCCCAGTGTAATGTATCCCAGCCCCACATCTTTAAGGGTTTTGATCTTGCGATAAATGGCCGGCATGTTCTCAAAAAAATCACAGGCCTCTTCTATACTCATATCCAGCACATCACTGATGGATTTACCTCTGTAACGTACTTCCAGCGTTTCCCGGTTATATCTTTTTCCCTGACATTCTTCGCAGGGCACTTGTACATCAGGCAGGAAATTCATTTCTATGACCTTCATTCCACCGCCCTGACAGGTTTCACAACGTCCGCCTTTCACATTAAAAGAGAAGCGGCCGGGCTTATAACCCCTTATTTTAGCCTCGGGCAATTGCACATATAAGTTCCGGATGTCAGAGAAAACACCTGTGTAGGTAGAGGGATTTGACCTCGGCGTACGCCCGATGGGTGCCTGGTCAATTTCAATCACTTTGTCTATTTCTTTTAAGCCATTGATCTTTTCATAGGGTAAAGGATGTTTTTTAGCCCTAAAAAAGTGATGGTTTAAAATTGGATACAAAGTCTCGGTGATTAAACTCGACTTTCCACTACCGGATACACCTGTTACGGTAATAAACTTGCCCAAAGGGAAATCAACAGACACGTCTTTCAGGTTATGCCCGCTTGCCTTGATGATAGAAAGTTTATGCCCGGTTCCCTTTCTGCGCTTTTTAGGTACTTCTATCCCTTTTTTACCATTTAAATAAGCTGCTGTAAGCGTATCAGACTTTAAAATCTCGGCAGGTGTACCCTGTGCGACAATCTGCCCGCCATGTACACCAGCAGCCGGGCCAACATCGATCACATGGTCGGCCTCCAGAATCATGTCCTTATCATGTTCTACCACCAGCACCGTATTGCCCAGGTCCCGCAGATTTTTTAGCGCTCCTATTAAACGTTCATTATCCCGCTGGTGAAGCCCGATACTTGGCTCATCCAGAATGTACATCACATTCATCAGCTGAGAACCGATCTGTGTGGCCAGCCTGATCCTTTGCGCCTCCCCTCCGGAAAGGGTCCGTGCCGTACGGTCCAGCGACAAATAATTAAGCCCAACATCACTCAAAAAGCCAAGTCTGGACCTGATCTCTTTTAAAATCTCTTTAGCTATGGTATTTTGTCTTTCCGTTAATCTGCTTTCCAAATCAACATACCATTCTTTAATGCTGCTGATGTCCATCTCTGCAAGTTCAAAGATATTTTTGCCATCAATTTTAAAGTGTAGGCTCTCCTTCTTTAACCGCGCGCCATTACACACCGGGCAGGTCTTCAGTTTTCTGAAAGCCTCCATATCATCTACTGCGGCCTCCCCTTTGCGTTCCTGCTGTTCTTCCAGCAGTTTAATGATGCCGTCAAAAGTGATCTGATAGTTTTGTACATTCCATTTATTATACTCTACCGCTACAGAAATCAGTTCATGTGATCCATTTAAAATGATATTGATGATATCATCACCCAACTTTTCTATCGGGGTAGACAAAGAGAAATTATATTTTTTGGCCAATGCCTTTAATACCTGGAACATCCATATATCGCGGTACTCACCCAATGGGGCCAATCCTCCGTTCATAATGCTCAGCTTAGGATTGGGCATTACCGATTCCTTGTCTACCACAAATATATAGCCCAGGCCATCACAGTTTTCACACGCACCGTATGGGGAATTGAATGAGAAACTATTGGGTTGGGGTTCATCATAAGAGATGCCGGTTGTGGGGCACATCAGAAAACGGCTGAAATGTGATACATTGTTGTCTTTATCACTGATCTTAATGATGCCTTTGCCCAAACGCATGGCAGTTTGTAAAGAGTCCTGTAAGCGCTTTACATCTTTCCGGTCAATGATCAGACGGTCTACCACAATCTCAATGTCATGGATCTTATAGCGGTCTACCTGCATCTTTGGTGTAATATCCTGGATATCTCCGTCAATACGCACCTTCACATAACCCTGTTTGCGGATCTGTTCAAACAATTCCCTGTAATGCCCTTTACGTCCTTTTACTACCGGGGCCAGAATATTTACAGGCATATTACCAAACTTATCGAATATATTTTCAAGAATCTGGTGTTCACTCATGCGCTCCATCTTTTCACCCGTATTGTACGAGAAAGCGTCGGCTGTACGGGCATAAAGGAGCCGCATAAAATCGTAGATTTCGGTAATGGTACCAACTGTAGAGCGTGGGTTTTTACTGGTCGTTTTCTGTTCTATGGCAATAACGGGGCTTAAACCAGATACCTTATCTACATCAGGTCTTTCCATCCCGCCCATAAACTGCCGGGAGTAGGCACTAAAGGTTTCCATATACCTACGCTGCCCTTCGGCATAAATAGTATCAAAAGCCAGAGATGATTTACCACTCCCACTCAGACCTGTAATCACTACCAGTTTATTCCGCGGAAAGGAGATATCTATATTTTTAAGGTTATGCACCCTGGCCCCATACACTTCCACATCTTTTTGCTCGCCAAGGTCAACAGTATTTTTGCTCATATATATTTAAAAATGATACTGATTTTAAACGTTTAAGATCACATTTTTTTACGGCACAAAATTGCTAAAAATTTTATCAAAACATTGTACCAAAACTAAAAATTTACCAAACAATTGTGGTACCGTCTTCCGTAGGATGGCCGGTACAAACCAACACCCTTCCAGCTGCAATTTCATCGTCCATCAGTACTTCATTATAATCCATCTCTACACCACCCTTAATGCAATTTGCGGTACAGGTGCTGCATATTCCCGCATGGCAGCTATAGGGTAGTTTAATGTTTTTCTCCAATGCTGCATCCAGTATGGTTTGGTTATAAGGAACGCTTAAATGATATATATTGTTCTTAAAATTCAAAACTACCGAATAGGTATTGGTATGTCTTACCTTTTTCTCGGTGGCATCATCTTCGTCCTGCTCATCTTCGGGGAGCACAAAGGTCTCCCTCCTGATCTGGTCCTGGTCAAATCCTAAATTGAGCAGTGTAATACGACATACGTCCATGTAGTCGACCGGACCACAGGTATACAACAAAGCATCTTCCTTATTGAACTCCAGATGCTCAGCCACCAGCCTTTCTATTAGTGGTCCATTTAAACGGGCCATCAGGAGGTTTTGCGACTGGCTAAACACATAAACAATCTTGAAACGTCCTGGATATTGCACCTGCCAACTGTTTAATTCTTTATAAAACAGGGTTTGATCGGCCGAGCGGCTGCTATAGATCAGAATGATATTTGTATGCTGTTCAGCAATGAGTGCAGTTTTAACAATGGCGTACAATGGGGTTATGCCTACACCCGCAGCAAAAAGAAAAACTGTTCTTTTCAATTGCACTTCAGGTACATAGCTAAAACGGCCATTGGGTTCAACTGCAGTAAGCACATCCCCTACGGCCGTTTTATGGTGCAGCAACCTGGATATTTCGCCATTTTCAACCCGTTTTATGGCAATAGAAAGCGGCTCGTCTACATCAGGCGAACTGCATAAAGAGTAAGACCTTCTCAATTCTCTGCCATTCACTTTAAAAACGAGTGTTAAGAACTGGCCTGCAAGATATTTGGGTTTTATTCCATCCACAGGTTCAAAACTTATAATCAGTGTTTCACCTGGACAAAATGTCATTTCAGTAATGCGCAGTTGTATCAATACCATAGGCTGGTAAAAATAATAAAAAAAGCGTTCAGAAACCCTGGGTCTCTGAACGCTTACAAACGCTACTAGAAATTTAAACTACTTGATTACTTTTGGCCAGCCGTTAACATATTCAATTTTATTGATCAGCATCTGCCGGTCGGTTCCCACAGCTTTTCCGGTAGTCTGGTTAACTGGTAAAGCATGATAAGCAATGTATGCAGTTCCACTCCCATCGCGAAAAATAGAATTGTGTCCGGTAGCCATCCATTTGGTATCCTTTTCAAGAATGACACTGCTACCTGTACCATTGGCTTCTCCGTATCTTTGAAACGGCCCAAATGCGTCATCAGCACGGGCAACCAAAACCGCATAACTGGCACCTGCCCCACAGCAATTGTCTCCGGAATAATACATATAGTATTTACCATCCTGATAATCTACCCATGCACCTTCAACCAAACGGTCATATTTTGCTTCTTTACCTGTTGGGATTACATCTTTTGCTACGCTGCCAGGCAGAAAGGCCTTCCAGTCATCAGTAAGTTCCTGAACTTTAATTGGTTTAGAATCAGAACCCCAGTAAAGCAGTTTCTTCCCTGTTTTAGGATCAATAAAAGCAAAAGGGTCAATATTAATAAATCCGGTTCCACTGATGATCGGTGTTCCGGAATCTGTAAAAGGTCCTTCTGGTGTATTGGAAAAAGCAACCCCGATACATTTGCCGGTGTTGGGTCCCAGTTCACCCGAGTAGAACATCACATATTTATTTAGTTTGCTATCAAAAAGTACATGTGGTGCCCAGAAATCTTTAGTGGCCCAATCCGGTTTCTTCGGCAAAGCATCTCCTGCAACTCTCCAGGTCTTTAAGTCTGTAGATACTGCAACAGGGATATTATAATTCTTGTTTTTGTAATAGGTATTGGTAGCGTACGCGTAATAGTTATCACCCACCTTAATCACTGTTGGATCAGGAAAATTTATATCGAGCACCGGGTTAATTATACCCTTGTTGCTCTTGTCCTCTTCCGTCCTTTTATCCCTGCCGCAGCTCCAGACAAGCAAAGGAAAACCCAACAACAACATTAGCTGAAGCAATTTATATCTAATCATTCTGTTCTTTTTATTAAATTAAGCTTGCAGACTCATTTATTTTCCCGTTAGTGACTTGATCAGATCGATCTCATCCTTTTTATAAGGTGTTCCATCAGGATTAAATATATCATGGAACCAAACTTTTGGTTCATCACCATTGGGCAGAGGAGTGTCCCAGGCATATTTGGTGTTGGTTTTGCCCGCTACCAAGCCCCAGTTATAAGCGCCTATATTTTCTTTTTTAAGCAAAGGCATAATATTGCTGAACAGACTATTTCTTGTTCTGGCCATATATTCCGTACAGATCAGTGGTCGTTTAGATACGCTTCTGAGGGTATCAATCCAAAACTGGTGGTCTTTAGGATCTCCATAATTGTGATATGTGGTGACATCAGAATTCTGGATCTGGTAATCTGAAAGTTCTTTCAGGTCACGCTTCCATACCCCTACAGAAAGTGGCTGACTAGGATCAACGGTACGTCCCCATTCAAATACTTTTTTAAGCAGGTCCATGCTCTTATTGCCATAACCTGAATTACCAGGTTCATTGTAAAGGTCCCATAGCACAATGCGTTTATCATCTTTAAAACTGGTCAGGATATCCTTCACATAAACTTCCAGCGTATCCACCAATTTAGGGTCCTGATGATAAAGATCTCCCGGATCCCTAACCCAGCCCGAATTGTGTATACCTGGCTTAGGCGCAGGCTGCGTACCTGTTTTATAGGTTGGGTTCCAGCAATCGTCAAACAGCACAAACAAGGTAGAAATATGGTGCTTATCGGCAATATCCAGATAGGTTTTTACTCTTTCTTTAAAACCCTCCCTGTCTTGCTGCCAGGCCGCATGATGCAGATATACCCGCATAGAATTCATTCCTATACCTTCTGCAAACCCAAGTTCCCGGTCTATTGTAGCCGCATCAAAAGTTTCTTTTTGCCACATTTCAAGCTGGTTAATTGCTGTACTCGGAATAAAATCCGCTCCACGCAGCCATCCCCATTGTTCATACCATTTGTTAGCTTTTTCTACCGTCCATATTTCTCTTGGTTTTTGATCTGTTTGTCCGGTTTGCTTTTGCGCACAGGCCTGAAAAATCAGGACAAATATCAGCAGTGATAGATAGGTTTTTAGGTCTTTCATTGTTTGTAATTTTTATTTATTCTCGTTTATTATTTTCTAATTATAACAGATCAGTGTCCGTTTCTACACGTCCTTTGATCATCCATATCTCCGTATGCGCGGATAAGTATACTTCCATTTCAACTGGTAACTGGCTTTATATAATCCCATTTTGCAGTAATAGCAGACAGGCAAACGGATGATCCGCCGGTTTTAATGCATCAGGATTGGCCATGCTGACAACCTTTATACCAGATGCAATTAAAACCAATGCGGACCAGCGTATGCCTGGCCACTTTAATAGAATTAATTCAGATCGTGAAAACCTTTGCTTGTAGTAGTTTTTTCATACTGACATTTTTTATTTGGTTTAGTTGTCTATTTGTTAATGGTGCTAATAGAAGCATTAACATTTGATCCTGCTGATCAAATGTTGTACAATTTGTATCAAAAATGTATCTATAATTGGTCTAATCAAGTAATTGATACATTTTATCTTCGTTTATCTGAGTTTTAGAACTATCTTTAGGATAACCACAACAAACCAGATATGTACACCAAACTAACCAAACTATTCCTTGTATTTTTTTTGCTGTTCAGTGTGGTAAGCATTGGCTACAGCCAGTCGTACTCCTTCAGGCACTACCAGGTAGAGAATGGTCTATCTTACAACTCCGTGATCTGCAGTTTACAGGACAAGAAAGGATTTTTGTGGTTTGGCACAAAAGATGGCTTAAACAGATTTGATGGCTATACATTTAAAATATTTAGAAATGATCCCGATAATCCGGAAAGCATCGGGAACAATTTTATCCATAGCCTGTATGAAGATAAGAACCAGACCATTTGGATTGGCACACTTACCGGGCTCTATAAGTACGATCCACTTAAAGAAAGTTTTAGCCTGGTTCCCCCTTCAAAAGGATATGACATCAGAGATGTAAGTGCAGACAGCCGCGGAAATATATGGTATATAACAGGCTTGTTCCTTTCACGATATAATGTAAAAACAAAGCAAAACATCACATACAGGAACAAATCACATACCGGTACAACCTCTATCAGCATCAGTGAAAAAGATGATATCTGGGTGTCATCAGCTGATGGTTTCATCCAAAGATACCAGCCGGCCACCGACTCATTTATTAGTTATAAGGTATTTGATAAATCCAAACCGGCCATCTCCCCGTGGATAGAAAAGGTATATCATACCAATAAAGGATATCTACTGGTTGGGACTTCAAATCAGGGAATAAAAATATTTGATATCCATACGTTGTCCTACCGGGACCTGTTAACCTCTAATCCCGACAACACAGCCATCTATGCAAGAGATTTTATGGATATAGGAAATGATAGATACTGGATAGCGACAGAATCAGGATTGTTTATTTATGATATGAAGACAGGTAAATATAAAAACCTGCGCAATAAATTCAACGATCCTTATTCTATTTCAGATAATGCAGTCTATACCCTGTGTAAAGACAAAGAAGGCGGGATTTTTGTAGGAACGTATTTCGGGGGCGTAAACTATTATGCAAAGGAATTTACCTCCTTTGATAAATTTTTCCCACAGGCTTCCGGCAATAGTCTAAGCGGCTATGCGGTTAAAGAAATATGCAATGATAAATATGGGAACCTCTGGATTGGCACAGAAGATGCCGGCTTAAATAGGCTGAATGCTAAAACCGGGGTATTTGAACATTTTAAACCAGGTGGAGGCAAAACCACCATTAGCCATACCAATATCCACGGATTGCTGGCTACAGATGATGAACTTTGGGTAGGAACTTTTGAACGTGGACTGGACGTCATAGACATCAATACCTTAAAAGTAATCAGGCATTACCAGGTAGGAAATAAGCCCAACCAGTTAAAAAGCAATTTTATTGAATCCATATTAAAAACCCGTTCAGGAGACATACTGCTGGGCAGTTCTTATGGACTGTACAGATATAATAAACATAGCGATGACTTCAGCCTGCTGAATGAAGTGCCGGGAAATCTGCATTACCAATATTTAATGGAAGACAATTCCGGCAATATATGGGCAGGCTCATTAAGGGATGGCCTGTATATTTATAATAATGGCGACAGAAGATCCACTTCCTATAAGTTCGAAGAAAATAATACCAAAAGCCTGAGCAGCAATGCCATAAATAGCATTTTCCAGGACAGCCAAGGTAACATCTGGGTTGCAACAGAAAATGGTCTCAACCGCTTTAATGAAAAAGACAAAAGTTTTGCCAGGTATACTACCAAAAATGGCTTTCCAAGCAATGTTTTCTATAGGATCCTCGAAGATCAAAAGCAGAACCTGTGGATCAGTACCTCTCGTGGACTTGTGTGTTTTAGTCCGGATGAAAAGATAACACTATATACCAGATCCAATGGCTTGCTGAACGATCAGTTCAACTATGGTTCGGCGTATAAGAATAAGAATGGCCGGATGTATTTTGGCAGCGTTAAAGGAATGATCAGCTTCCTGCCAGATGAGTTTAGAAAAAACCAGTTTGTTCCGCCAATTTACATTACAGGCTTCCAGGTGTACAACAAAGAACTGCAAATCGGTCAAAAGAATTCTCCCTTGGCCCAATCGATCAATTTTACCAGGGTACTGAACCTTGAACACCACCAATCCACGTTTAGTATTGATTTCGCTGCGCTAGGGTACACGGCACCCGAAATGACAGAATACACCTATACAATGGAAGGTTTGGACCAAAACTGGACCTATCTTAAAACAAACAGGAAAGTATATTTTACTAACCTCGCGCCGGGTACGTATACATTTAAGGTGAAGGCCACGAACAGCAGTGGCATTTGGAATCCCTATGTGGCCAGCCTTAAAATTGTCATCAGCCCTCCTTATTGGGCAAGTCCTATGGCTTATCTGCTTTACTTCATCATTGTGGTAACTGCCATATACTACGGCATAAAATATTACCATCAAAGAACCAGCGATAGAAATAAAAGAAGGATCGAGCGCTGGGAATCTAAAAAGGAAACGGAGCTTTACCAGGCTAAAATCGAATTTTTCACTTATGTTACCCATGAAATTAAAACACCCCTAACCCTGATCAAAGGTCCTTTAGAGGAAGTGATGCGCCATGCAGAAGCCTTACCCCAGGTCAAAGAAAACCTAACGACCATGGAAAAAAACACCAATCGTCTGATAGAACTGACCGATCAACTCCTGGGCTTCAGAAAAACTGAGATTGAAGGCTTTAACCTCAGTTTTGTAAATGTAAACATCAACGACATCCTGAAAGAGAACTGTTCCAGGTTCAAAACAGCTATTGAACATAAAAAACTGGAATTAACTGTAGATTTACCAGAGATGCCCCTCTATGCTTATGCCGATCCAGAAGCACTAAACAAGATATTCAGTAACCTGATCGATAATGCGGTAAAATATTCCAGAAGCGAAATTTCGGTAAAGCTGGTCACCTATGAGCACAATTTCGTGATCACCGTAGCCAGTGACGGTAAAGTTATTCCAGAAAATTTCCGGGAAAAGATCTTCGAACCCTTCTTCAGAATGACCAGTGCAGGATCGGAAAGAGGAGCAGGCATTGGCCTGGCCCTGGCCCGATCCCTTACTGAATTGCACGAGGGGACTTTGGGGCTAAAAAATGAGGATAAAAAATACAACAACTTTGTATTGACCCTACCCATACGCCATGAACAAGAATTTAAAATCAGTTTAACAGAAACAAGCCCTATTGCAAAAAGCATCTCACAAAAAAAAGATGCGACAAATTGTCCCGTCATTTTAGTGGTAGAAGACAATACAGAGATCCGTACCTTCATTGCAGGTAAACTGGCTAAAGATTTTGAGGTATTACAAGCTGGAAACGGACAGGAGGCGCTGGATATCTTAAAAGAAAAAAGCACTCATCTGATCATCAGCGACATCATGATGCCGGTTTTAGATGGAATAGCATTGTGCAGAGCGGTGAAGGAGAACCTGGAATATGCACACATACCGATCATCCTGCTCACCGCAAAAAATACTTTACAGTCTAAAATAGAAGGCCTGGAGGTTGGTGCAGATGCCTATCTGGAAAAACCTTTCTCTCCGGATCATTTGTTAACCCAGGTTTCCAATTTATTGGCAGGCAGGGATAAAATTAAAAACTACTTTGCAAGTTCTCCGCTGGTTCACATCAAGAGTATGGCCTACAATAAAGCAGATGAGGCTTTTCTGGAAACACTTTATGAGGCCATCCATAAAAACCTGGACAACAAATCCCTGGATGTAGATCAACTGGCAGAAATCATGCACATGAGCAGACCAACACTATACCGGAAAATCAAGGCCATTTCTAACCTTTCACCACACGAGCTCATCAACATCACCCGGCTTAAACGGGCAGCCGAACTGCTGGCTGAAGGAAACCATAAGATCCTGAAAATCGCTTCCATGACGGGTTTCAGTTCTCAGACCCAATTTGGGAGATCTTTTCTTAAACAGTTTGGTATGACACCTTCTGAATATGCTGCTTCGAAGCAGTTGACTATAGCTGGTCAATCTTGCAGTCCTAACTGATTCATTATAAAAATCAAATGGGGTCATTTCAGTTTTGGCGAGAAGGGGTCAACAAGATGTGTTTTGTGCATACATTTGTTAAATCTCCGTTACAGAGTACGGTTCATATGAGAATCAACAGAATACCTCATATGAACCATACTTGTTAGTTATTCCTTAATTTACAATCCAATACTTATCAGTAGAATTAAAATTATTAAACACATAAAAATCACCATTTTCTTCCATGCATATCAACGATGTTCCAACAGCTACTATTTTTTTGAATCGATTCCAGCCGGTACCAATACGACTTCTATAACCCAGAGCACCGTTCGCCGTAACTGGAATGCTCCATAAAATTCCATTGGCGTCAACCCCCAAAAGAGATTGATTATTGAACATAGTAAGGGGCTCATAAATAGCATACCCTGTTCCTACGGTAACTCCGTTAGGCGCGCCAAATGTAGCGTCATTTTTTGCATACCAGGCCTTAACCTCCCCTGAGGTCAATGGGTCTGCCGAGGCGGCTAACACTGATAAGAAGAAGCCGTTACCGGGTACAAACCTTGGCATAGTAAATCCGGTTCCGAAAGTGTTTGCTGAGGTGGAAGTCGCTTTTACAAAAATTAGCTGAGCATTTTGAATTTGGTGCATGGATACAGCACCGGCAGTATTAATACCGATAAACCGATCCTCATTGTAGTAGAAGAAATCGCGATAAGTAGCGCGGGGAACGAGCGAAGCCATGGATGCTGTTTGGGTTAACGATCCGTCTGCGTTTACAGCATAACGAATGATGCCGCCTGTAGCATTCCACTCATATAAACTTTGCCCTTCACCCGTAAAATATTTACTTGCAATCCTTCCTGTAACTGAAAGTTTTGTACCTCTGGTAGAGATTGCATCTGGTGCCCGATAGGTTTTAAACTTATTGTAAACGATATCTAAGCCTTGAGGTGGAAAGAAAACAGTTCTGAATTTAAACTCACCGGCATCGGGAAAGTTAGGTAATTGAACTTCCACTGTAGCCCGTTCTATTCTCACTGTTTTTTCCGCGCCGGCTTTGTCCTTGTAAACAATTTCTGAATAGATAACACTATCCCCGCGGGTCGATGGCGAAAGGTTTAGCGTGAAAAGCGACTTTGCATAGTCGAAATTAAATGCTGTTAAATTTCTCGCACGCAAGCCATCTGCAAATTCTGAACCCCATACATTGATGGTTGAAGACGAATATAATGACGTTTCTCCTCTGTTGTTTACATTCCTGAATTCGAAAAGTGTGGAGCCTTCAGGAAGGTTTTCAACGATCACCGAGTCCTTTTGGACTCCTGCTCCTTTACGTACAAATTCTTTCACAATTGAATCTTTCCTCCTATTCCAGTAGATAATGGTCTTTTCTACCTTGGGATCGGAACCGATATACCATGTTATCTTTGCTCTTCCGAATCCCGAAAAATATTTAATGGAGTCTACTTTTCCTAAATAGACTTGCTCTTCTTTCTCAGCATATTTTCGCTGAATGTCGTCCATTTTGTCGCAAGAGGACAAGAATAATAAAACGACCGCTACGAAGGCTAGTGTTATTGGAACTATTTTAGTTATCTTTTTCATCTGTATAAAGTTTATTCCATTTCTATTGTTGTGGAACTGTGTTATCGCCATAAACAGTAATCTCTCCCATAGACCAATAGTTGTTTACGGGAGGTGGCATTGCGCCTGCAATTTCACGTACAAATATCCGAATATATCGCACGGGGCCGGCCTCCAGTGGAATTTCGTATTCCGTACCGTTTGCTGCAAGGTTTAATGCGCCCTGGGGATCTGGCGGAACCATTCTGTCATAGCGAGGTATGGCATGCCAACCCAAATATTGCCAGTCATCTTTAAATGTCCGGGCAGGAAGCTGGGTGGTTTCGGTAATCCCATCGAGGCCGCTGATGTTCTTATTGCGAACGGCATACTCGTCCAGCCAGTACGGACGGTCAGCTAATTTGGCAAAATCTATTTTTTTTAATCCCCATGCCTCAAATTGAGTAATATTTGCTTGTCCGTAAACGGAGTTGACATGATAACCATGAATAACAATCCGACTGAGCTTGACAACTTGTTTGAGATCAATAGTCATAGATATGCCGCTACCGCCTCCGGATTGGGTCAACCATCCGTGAGAAGCAGTATTAACAATGTTGTCCCATAGTGAACTAATGTTTCTGCCAGAAAGATTTGTGACATTGTCATAAGGGATACTTGACCGAAAATCCGCATATGGTTTCGGTACCACCGTCTCAAAAAATGGAGTTGTCTTAAGCAATGTCGTGTCCGATATATTTCCCCACTTATCTTCAAAAGCGATCGCAAAAGTAGTCTCTTTTGGATTAAAGCCCCGAAACGAACGGCGTTCCTTTTCGCTCGAGGAAAAATACATTTCCTTGGTTACCAGAGCGCCTTTTTCATCTTTAACCATCAACCGGACACCAAATTCTGTCTTTTTTGGATTACTCCAATCCGCAACAATACCGCCAAATCCCGGCACCATATTCAAGGAATTCCTGGCAATGCTAATCAGTGACTCCAGGGGCTCAAACGCCAATTCAAGAGGCTCTGAACGCTGTTCCTGTTTATTAACCATGTACAGGCGGAATGGCACTTTGCCCATTGTGTTAAATCCTTCGATCGTAAGCATATTTTTATGAACAGAGGATTTCTCGGTAAACATTTTCCCGTTCCGCTCATATTCTGCCATCACGTAAAGTAAGTTGGGGTCGTTCGGGAGTTTGTAGGTAATCGTCGCTCCCCCGTTAATAGGAGTGATCTGATCAACCTCTATCGGTCCGGAAGACCATTTACCGCCCGGCTTGTCAATTTCCTCTTTGCAGGCGAAAAAGGTACATAAAACCAATACCGCCATTATAAATGTATATTTTTTCATAAATTAATCTTTATTAATAATTCCAATGCTGTACTTAGCGTTATTACCCAACCATATGTTTGAACCAAATTTGGATTAATCCGTAAGTCGTAGTCTCTGATTGGATACAAGTAATCTCTAAATGTAACCTGGCGTACGACTGGACTATAGACGAAAGGAACATAAAATTTTTCAGTTTCTCTTGATGGAGTCCAGGACATTGGACGGAGGTTCCAATACTGAGCAGCCATTTTCCATCGACGTATATCCCAAAAGCGTTGTCCCTCAAATGAGAGCTCGATCAGGCGCTCTCTTTGAATAATTTTACGCATCTCATTTTTATTTGATGGTGCGTCAGGATTAAAGGCCGCTTGCTGCCACGACTGTACTACGCCATTCAATCCCGCCACAGCGCGCACCTCGTCAATCCATTTGTAGACCTCTGCATCTGGCTGGCCCTTTGTTTCGTTCAGTGCCTCGCTGTAAAGGAGATAAAGATCTGATAAGCGTAGTAAAGGAAAGTTATAAGGATATGCTGTATATCGCTTATTCACATCTCCCTGGCTGGCGGATGACTCAAAGGGGATAATCTTTTTAGGCGTATATGCACCATGGCCCGCTGCAGGTCCAACCTCATCGGGACGACTCTTAATGAAGGGGGCAAATGAGACACCGCCATTGGTTGTAGTAGTGGATAGCTCAAAGAATCCTCTGTCGATCCCTAAATTGGCGTAAAAACGCGGCTCCCGGAAGAAGTGAAGAAGGACGGTTACTTCGCCGGTAGCAATATAAGATTCATGATGATCTGCCAACGTTGCCCGTTTTAAGCTATATCTGTTATTGTAGTCATACGTTTTATCTTCATTAATCGGAACACCCTTGTTGGAATAAAACAATTCACCCATATGCCAGGAAGCAGACATGTAGTTGACATAACTAGGCTGATCCGTACTATACAATACCGGAAAAAGACTTGCAAGCATATTTCCTAGCGGAGCAAAGCTGGAACCACCTTTACCATTTGCAAATTGTTCCTGTGTGGCCCAGATTACTCCTGTATTTCGGTCGATCGATTCAGTGATCGCCTTTCTGACAGTCATCAACTGCACCAAACTGTCATTCATCGCGAATGTTTGGGCGCCACCCGCGAACTTGTTGAATTCATATAAGCGGTGTCCGGCAGCATGGGCAGCATCAATTGCCTCCTTTATGGCTACAGCAGCTCTCTCCCATTTTTTAGGGTCAGCAGTAGTGGATATCAATTGTTTCCCGCGTTTATCGATCCAACCTGCATAATCCGGATTGCCGTTAAATAATGGGCTGGCTCCCCAGGCTAAGACTTTCGCCTTGATGCCCAATGCAATAGTTTTGGAAATCCGGCCTTGTTCTGTCGCCGGATCTGGAAGTGCCAATGGTAAATCAACCGCAGCCTCATCCAGCAACTGCACGATGTAGTCTACACATTCATCCACTGGTTCGCGATATACTTTCGTTTCCTCAGGAGTAGCCGATAAGGGCAGGTTTTCTTTCACCAACACGATGGGGCCATACAATTGCATTAAAAAGAAATGGTAATAGGCCTTTAGGAATTTCACTTCAGCGATCCATCGGGCGCGTTCCAGTTCATCGATATCACGGGGAATATGTGCGTTTTCCAGAAAAATATTGCAGTCACGTATGGCCCTATACATTGAATTACCTCCCTGACCTCCCGTCCAGTAATCCTGCAGTGGATTATTGGTGTTTTGAAGTCCACGGGAAATCTGGCCGGCGGGCGTATTTCCAGCCCTGCTATCGCTCCTCCAGTCAAACTCGTCCCTGCTGGTAAAATAGGCAGGGTAGTAAAATGGATTGGTCGGATCTGGCAAGTGTGAGTAACATGTCCTCAGAAACTTATCCATTACGGAGCGATTGGAGAAGGCGTGGTCCAATGTCGCTGTGTCATTTGGTACCACATCCAGGTATTTGCAGCTCATCATTCCCATCAGGGAAAAGGCTACTATTATTCTCATTATATTCTTCATTCTTAGATCGTTATTAAAATTTAACATTCAAACCTAAGTTAAACACGCGCTGAACCGGATATCCCAGGCCTAGCCCGCCCATTTCCGGATCCCACATCTTAAACTTTGAAAGGTAAAACAAATTGGTTCCGCTAAGGTACACCCGCATCATACTCATGCGGGCTCTTTTAGTCAGGCGATTGGGTAAAGTATAACCTATTTCCGCCTGTTTTAGTCTTATAAAGGTTCCGTTTCGCAGCCAATGCGTACTCGTCTGATTGTTATTTGAGATGGTGTACTCAGATAGGCGGGGCCAGAATGCTTCTATATTTCTGTTCGTTTCAGACCAGTGATCGTCTGCGATCGTCTGCATCAGCGCTTTTTGTCCCTGGTTGAGGAAGGGAGAGATACCAGCGGGGTTTATAAAGAACGAGGATCTGGCAGACCCCTGAATAAAGAAGTTGATGTCGAAGGCTTTATAAGCTAACGAGATCGAGTTTCCGTAAATGATCTCAGGAACAGTCGGGTAACCAATGGCTACCATATCGTCCGTATTGATCTGACCGTCATTGTTGATGTCCTTGTATTTAATATCTCCTGCACCGTATTCTCCAAATAATTGTCTGGGCGAGTTGTTTACTTCTTCCTCATCAATGAACAGTCGCTCGGCGATATAACCTATCTTCTGATTGATCTTCTGTCCAACGCGGGTACGCCAGGGAACATCACTATAATCAGGTTCTTCCCACTTCTTAACTGTGCTGGCTGCATAAGTGAAATTGCCATTTACGATTAACGATAAACCGTTATTGAACATTTTGTTGTAGGTTAGCTCCAAATCAAATCCCCTTCCCTGTGCCACTCCAACATTTGCCTGAGGGATCCCCCGAAGACCCATAGTAGTTGGTATATCTACCCGGTCCTGAAGAATATTACTTCGGGTTTCCTGAAAAAAGTCAGCGATAAGCGTCAGATCGTTGAACAATCCAATATTTAAACCTATATTCAACTTTTTTGCAACTTCCCAGGTGATCAGGTCGTTGGCATACCGATTGATTGAAATACCCGAACGGTAGTTTCTGTTCAAACCAAACCAATATCCGGTCCCGTTCATATCGATCTGAGACAGGTAGAAAAACCGATCATACAAAGACCCTATCTGATCGTTTCCAACCTTACCATACGTAGCACGTAATTGTAATTTAGATATCACATCCTTCACACCTTTCATAAACGGTTCGTTGCTGATCATCCACCCAACTCCGGCAGTAGGAAAAAATCCCCAACGGTTCTTCTCGGCGAAACGTTCGGTACCGTTATATCCAAAGTTTAGCTCCAGAACGTAGCGGGTATCATAATTATAAGATAACCTGCCCGCTGAAGAGATGTTCCTTCGTGCAAGAGAGGCCTGAAGGTCATCAGACACTCTCGCATCATATTGAATGGTACCAGTTTCATTCCTGATCGTACCAACCAATGTGGCATTGAGATCATGCTTTTTATTAAAGATTTTGTTGTACGTTAGGCGAAGTTCACCGTACTGGGACGCATTGACCGTCCTGCCCTGACTTACAAAGTTCAGATACTCAGTACCACTGTCTGGATTGAGCGGTGTCAATTGGTAGGAACCGTCTATGGTATTGGCAAGACTGTAAAAAAATGGAACATAGCCACGGGTTTGCGCATAATACGCTTTTCGCATCGCGTTGAATGCTCCTCTTACGTTTAAACCCTCCAGATTCCCGGTAAATTTATGATCCATTTCCATTTGCAACAGCATCATGGACTCTTTTGATTCCTGGAATGAGCTCACCACTTGCGCCCAGGGGTTGGAAAAACTCATTTCCGGATTCATCCCGAAAAGGATATGGTTAGTATATTCGTTGGCTGCGTCTGCCGGATAAAATGGGAGGAACCGTACCGGCGACGCATTTCGGGCAGCGCGGAATACTGCAGCGCCGCCCGATACTGTCTTATTATCCTCGTCTACCATATTAGGAATATAAGGGCCAGTCCGATCATCAAATGATCCGTATGCACGCACAACACCAGTAGTGGTTGGCGCAAACTTAATGGTCACATTCGAGCGTATCTGAAGCCGATTGATATTGATGTTGTTCTCGACCAGATTTTCTTCGCTTTGTTTTAGTATTCCCTTGTCATTCTGAAAGTTGGAAGCCAGGTAATATTGTACAGATTGTCCCCCACCGTTGAGGTTCAGGTTAAGACGGCGGTTGATCGCCTTATCGTCTATTAAATAGTCATACCAGTTTACGGATGGATATCGAAGCGGGTCGGTGCCCAGCTCTGTTTCCCTGATTTTCGAAGAAGAATAGGGCAAGTCTACCAGGGCGTTGCGCGTTCGCACCGCTTCGTTGTGAAGTTTCATGTAGGTAATAGGATCGGCCAGTTGGGCTAACTTAGAATTATAAGAGTTGGACTGTTCAGCTCTTACACTGATCGCCAGTTTGTCTACCGCTCCTACCTTTGTTGTCACGAGAATCACGCCGTTTGCTCCACGTGCGCCATACAGTGCCGCAGAACTGGCATCCTTTAGTACGGAAAAGGATTCGATGTCGTCTACGTTCAACCGGGCAAGGTCGTTTGTTGCCATTTCTACCCCATCAATCAGGATCAGCGGATCCCGTTTACCCGATGTACTAAAAGTCGTAACGCCACGGATGTAAAATTCGGCGTTATCCAGTCCTGGTTCTCCAGACCGTTGATAGGCAATCACACCACCAACCCTTCCTGCCAAAGCGGTCGTCAGGTTACTTGACGAATTTCTCATGGTAGAAGGTCGAACTGTTGAAATAGCACTAACCACACTTTCCTTTTTCTGTGTACCAAAAGAGGTGATGACAACCTCGTCCATCGTAGATGTTGACTCTTGCAAGGTGACACGAACTTCCTTTAAGCCTTTAACAGCCACTTCTTTTGAGGCATAGCCAATAGAGGTAAACTCCAGTATGGCATCGTTGTTCGGAATTGTGATAGAAAAGTTTCCATTCAAATCCGAAACAGTAGCAATTTTTGTCCCTTTAACCCTTATACCCGCTCCGATTATTCCAGCCTCATTAACGTCGCTGACCCGGCCGGTTATGACACGCTCCTGAAACAAGGACCTGCGTTCATTAAGACCATAGGTAACGGACGCCACTTTACCAATATCCACAGCCTTTGCACTAAGTGAAAGGGGAATAAAAGGCGGCACGATTACTACAGCCATAGATAGAACTGTACCTAACCACCTGATTGAGTCCTTTCGACTAAATTTTGTAGTTTTTTTTGTCATAATTAATTGTTTATATGGTTTATTACTAGGTTTTACTGTCTATTTCAAGAGCGGATCATGTTCTTTTAATTGCTTATTTAAATATCTGTCGAAGAAATTGTATTTATGGTTACGTACCCGGTTTTGAAAAATAAGATCGTTGCCGGAAACACTGCCATAAAATCACGGGAATAAACTTCCGCCTTCTTCCGGGCTGTTAAATTTGAGTAAGACTGGGTATCGTAATTTTCATGATGGCAGTTTTAGTTTGGTTTGATTAGGAATTGGTAACGCTAATAGATGAATTAATTTTTGATCCAGCTGATCAAATGTTGTGCAATTTGTCTCAAAATGTAGCGAATATGCCGAAAATCTGTCAAGTAAACCCAGGCATTTCAGCCTGAGATTCTCATAGACCGTACCTGATGCTCCCGCATCATAAGGCTCTTCTCATATAGCCCACTAACCGGGCTAGCTTTACCAGGTATACTACAAAAAACGGTTTCCAAAGTAATTTTTTTTACAGGACTCCGGAAGACCAGCAGCAAAAACTTATGGATCAGCTGCTCCCAGCTTTCTACCCTGCAAAGTGCTGTGAAGAAGATAATCCCAGATCGTAAGCGATGCTGTTTATGTTACCTACGTTTTTAGTCCAATGTTTTTAGCTTCCTCAACCCTCTTTCTAAAAGTAAATTCTAAAGAAGGAATGCATTTGACGGGCATCTTGTTGGTGCCAACTTATTTTATCTCTACTTAGTATTTATCCCAATTTTTATTGGGTTTAGACCAAATGATCCGCGCAACATATACCCTTCCGTCTGCGCCATATTTTGTTGGCTGACGTCCCGACATCCCTTCCGAGGTGGTAATCCACGTTTCGTTCTTATTGACATTGACCACTCCAAAATTGCCCAATTGTGCACCTTTATTTGGCACCAAAATACGTTCAGATTCACGTATAACTACCAGCCGCTCAGGATCTACTTCAGCAATAAAGAGCGGGGCTCTGTGGCGAACTACGTTTTCATTGTCGGTACTGCGCCTCGTATAAACTAGAAATAAACCATTATTATGTGTTACCCAGTGCTGTTGTGTATTATAACTTCCTACATCTTCTCCATTATCAAAACGCCAGACTTTTGGCTTGGAATAATGCAAGCCATCCTTACTCACTGCTACATATGCCGCAGAGTCATTACGTAACGTCAAGTAAAAATTTTGTTTATAAAATGTAAGGGATGGTTCTGTAAACCCTCTACCGATGTGATAACTGAGCACATCTCCATAGGCTAAATAGCTCAATTGTTTGCCATCAAATTTACAGCGCAAGACCGTCGCGCTATACACATTAACGTCTTTTGCTTTAAAATAAATGGGTAACAAAATATCGCCATTGGGTAAATCCAGCCGCTGTGTACTTCCTGCACCGGCATTATAAAACCTATTGGTATCTGGCAGCTTCAAAGTTGCCCATGCAGACCAGGAGTTGTCTTTTGTGTCATAAATGGACCAGGCGGTGTAACGCTTCTCATTTTGAGCATGATGATTGTCTCTGTATGGGATCGTATGGCCGGTTCCAAGTAATTTCTTTGTTTTTTTATGCCATTTTGGACTGAAGTCTGACAATCCCATTTCAAGCTCAGTTCCCATGGGCACGCGACCTAGCGTCTGCGTATCTTCCTTAGGATCCGACCAGGTTTTACCGAGGTCTTTACTTTTTAAATGTGACAGGGCAAAAAAAACGTCACTCCTGCCAATCAGCCATTTTTGCATGGTTAAGACGACCTCATTCAGCCCCTTTTTAGGAACAATTCCAGCATGAGGATGAAACCAATTGTCGATACCATTATAACCGGAACTGACCACATCCAGCTGTATTTTATAATCCAATAATGGACGTGGCTCCCGACCAGCATCCTGACCATAACCCATTGAATAGGAAAAGACAAAAAGAATTACCCCAGATAGATGTACAAAAGAAAATTTAAGAAAAATACTACCTTTCATTATGCTTATTGCTTAAAGTTACTTAATAAAATCCAACAATCACCTTTCGCGGTAAAACAAATCTGCTGATGGAAACGATCTAAAAAACAAAAAGAGGTTGATCATCTTCTATCGATGATACAACCTCTTTCCCCATTTGCGTGTATTTCTATTTCTTATTCTGAACGTTTTTCTTCAGCTTTTTCTGCATTATAAGCCAGCAAGGCCCTTGGGGCCCTATAGCCATAACGAACCGGATCTTTCATGATCTCTTTCATGGATATCAGTTTATAAACATAGCCCCCCGTTTCATTGTTCAGCTTCATCTTAAAATAATTATCCTGGTTTTGCCTGTTAATCTGGCGCTTCATGTGGCTGTCGCCTACATTATAAGCAGCAGCAACCAGTGTCCAGCTGTCAAAAATGCCATAAAGCTCTTTAATGTATTTGGCTGCCGCGATAGTAGATTTACGTAAGTTGTTGCGCTCATCTACCTTTGAATTCACTTTTAAGCCATACATTCGGGCAGTTCCGGGCATAAATTGCCAGAAACCTGCAGCACCTTTAGGCGAAACCCCACTATTTAACCCCGACTCTACCAAAGGCATATATTTAAAATCTTCCGGAATGCCGTAAGCGGCCAGGATAGGTTCGATAATCGGAAACCATTCCGCTGCCTTTCTGTGCAGCATATTGGTTTGTAAATTGCTGAAATAATGTGCAGCGAGTGTCTTTTTCATTTTTTTCTCTACCCTGGCATCACCAATAGGTAGCGACTCTTCTGCAAAATTTAACTGAGCCATAAGAGATAATGGCTTCCTGATCTTTGTTGTTACTGTGTCTTTTTTTGTTGTACTTTTTTCTTCTTTTGAAATACTCTCCGCTGCTTGGGGCATGTTGTAAGCAAACACTTTTGCCATAACCAGTAATGCAATAATTACCGTACATGGTATGATGTGTTTCTTTATCATTTTCCTCCTTCTTTTGGTTAACAATTTTAAAACGCCTGCAAACATACAACATATTTGGCTAATTATCAAGTAATTACAAATTAAAGCGCTAAAATCACGGTTTATATACCTTTAAACGATGATTTATATTTATCTTCAGCAAGCGATATTGGCCTGCTTATGCGTTCTACTTTTTAAGGCCAAAACAGCCCTCCCAAAATGCCAGGTCTACTCCCTGAAACCCATAAAAAATATAGACTTGCCAAGGCAGACTCCGCGCTTTTGAACCAGAAATCTAACAGTTAAAATAGTGTTTTAGCTGTGCTGCTAAATATTTGGTCCTTATTAGATTTTTTTTAGATCATTTTTAAATCTTACTTAGGTCAAATCGACCTAGCAAGGACCTAGCAACGTCCTAGTAAGGACCTAATAAAATTCAAAAAACACATAACGCTCCACCATACCTCTAGGGCAATAGAATTGTCAGTTACCTAAGTAGGCACTCACCGGGTAACATACTAAAATTGCGAATCAGCGCAATTTTATGTAATTTTGTGGCCGCATAAATTATGCGGTTAAAAGCGTATCATGATCAAAAACAACAACAGGAACAGTCGGGATGACAAGTCCAAACCGGGAAACCGAAGCACAACAGGCAAAAAACCAGATGGAGCAGGTGCTTCATACAAGGGAAAAAGCAAGTTTGACGATAAAGAGGGGAAAGACAATAAATTTGGTGACTCAAAGGATTTTAAACCGAGAACGTCGAGAACCCCAGGAGCATTTGGTGCTTCGAGAGGCCCAAAAGAAAGTGACAGAAAGGATTTCAAACCAAGAGCAGGAAAAGACGGTGATTCAAAAAGCTTCGGTTCAAGAGGCACAGGCTCTAGAGACTTTAAACCTGGCAACAGAGACAGCGACAACAGGGATTTTAAACCCCGCTCTTCTAAAGATGGCGGTTCAAGAGAAAATCCTGCCGGAGAAAGTAAACGCAGCTATATAAAGAAAGATAATTTTAGTACCGGAGGGGATAAACCTTTCCGGAAATTCGATGATAAAAAAGGTCAGAGCCCAAGAAGTACTGACAGCAGGCCCTTTAGAAAAAGGGAAGATGAGCAAGCCAAACAAGGCTTTAAGCCATGGGAAGGCCGTCCCGAGCGGGAAGAACGCGGAGAGCGTGGAGAGCGTGGAGAGCGTGGCAGCCGCCAGGAACGCAACAATACCTGGAACGGCCCGGAAAAGGCACCTACCATGCGGGGCAGAAAAAATGCCCCTGTCCAGAAAGATGACGGCCTGATCCGTTTAAACCGTTACATTTCAAATTCAGGCATCTGCTCCCGCCGTAAAGCCGATGAACTGATTGAAGCTGGCGTAGTTTCTGTAAATGGTGAAGTGGTTTCGGAACTGGGCCACAAAATAGACCCGGTAAAAGATCAGGTACGCTATAATGGCGAACTGCTGAAACGTGAAAAAAAGATTTACGTACTGCTCAATAAACCTAAAGATTATATCACCACAACCGACGATCCACAGGAACGCCGTACAGTAATGCAACTGGTAGAAAAAGCCAGCCGCGAACGCATTTATCCTGTAGGCAGGTTAGACAGGAATACTACAGGCTTATTGCTGATGACCAATGATGGCGACCTGGCCGATAAGCTTTCCCATCCTAAAAACGGAATCACCAAAATATATCATGTAGAACTGAGCAGGAGTTTAAGCCAGGGCGACCTGAACAAAATTCAGTTCGGATTGGAGCTGGAAGATGGGATCATTAAACCTGATTCTGTATCTTACGTAACCGGGGGTTCTAAGCGCGAAGTAGGTATCCAGATCCATAGCGGAAAAAACAGGATTGTACGTCGTATATTCGAACATCTTGGATATGATGTGGTGAAACTAGACCGCGTGGTTTATGGAAACCTGACCAAAAAAGACCTTCCCCGTGGAAGATGGCGCTACCTGGAAGAGCATGAGCTGATCCAGATCAAACACCTGATAAAGTAATTAAATATGAATAAGATCTGCTCACTTTTACTGGTTACCTTTTTTACACTGCAAAGCTTTGCACAGAAAAATAACTATAATTTAATTATCGGCACCTACACCAGTCCGGGTAAAAGTGAGGGGATCTACCTCTATAACTTTGATGTGAACACTGCTGATTTCAAGTTCAGGAGTGTAGCTAAAGATGTAACCAACCCCAGCTATCTTGCCCTAAGCAAGGATAACAAATTTGTTTACTCGGTAGCAGAGGCCCCCGGCATCAGTGCAGTAGCTGCATTCGGCTTTGACGGCGTTAAAGGCCAATTTAGATTTTTAAATAAGCAGGCCACCAACAGTCAGGGCCCCTGCTTTGTAACCACCAACGGTAAAAATGTTTTTTCTGCCAATTACGGTGGTGGCAGTATGTCTGTCTTTGGCATAGAAAAAGATGGTTCGCTAAGCCCCCTGAAACAGCTTGTACAGCATACCGGTAAAAGTATCGACCCTAAAAAACGTCAGGAAAGCGCACACGCACACCAGGTACAGTTTACACCAGATGGCAAATATCTGGTATGTACAGACCTAGGTGAGGATCAGGTATACATCTACAATTATCATCCTGAAGGAAAAGACCAGTTGCTAAGGGTAAAAAACACGGTAAAAACAACCCCAGGTAGCGGACCAAGACACCTTGCCTTTAGCCCCAATGGTAAATTTGCTTACCTGGCGCATGAATTTAATGGCAGCATTACAGCATTTAGCTATGCCAGCGGCAACCTTAACAAAATCCAGGAGATCGGTACTGCACCCAAAGATTTTTCGGGAAGAATTGATGGGGCAGATATCCATGTATCGCCAGATGGCAGGTTCTTATACGAGACCAACCGTGGGGATGCCAATACCATTTCTGCTTTTGCTGTTCAGGCCGATGGAAAGCTGTCTTTTATAGAAACCATTAGCACGATGGGCAAAGGCCCAAGAAATTTTGTTATTGACCCTTCGGGAAAATATTTGCTGATTGGACATCAATATACCAACGACATCGTAATTTTTGAGCGCAATAAAAAAACCGGCACCTTAAAGGATACCGGTAAAAGAATGGAAATAGGTGCGCCGGTCTGTCTGCTTTTTACACCGGTTAAATAAGACAACTTTCTACACTTTGTGTAGTTTGTGCGATTCCTCAATAACTTTATTGTAATAATTTACATAATCCGGAAGGATCTTTTTCAAATCAAAATCCTGTGCCCTTGCAAATGCATTTTCTTTAAACTGCTGCAGCACCCCATCGCTTTCCAGAATATGTATGGCCTTATTGGCCATATCT
This sequence comes from Pedobacter heparinus DSM 2366, assembly GCF_000023825.1. Lineage (NCBI taxonomy): Bacteria > Pseudomonadati > Bacteroidota > Sphingobacteriia > Sphingobacteriales > Sphingobacteriaceae > Pedobacter > Pedobacter heparinus. The sequence continues at coordinate 593,200 of NC_013061.1, read as the reverse complement.
TCCACATCCCCGACATTGCTCATAAAGCCCGAGAAACCATCTATATTGAGTTCCGGCAAACCACCAGAATTAGAAGTAATAGCCGGAACTTTACAGGCCATGGCCTCCAATGCCGCCAAACCGAAGCTCTCAGACTCTGAAGGCATTAAAAACAGGTCAGACACAGAAAGAATTTCTTCTACTGCATCCTGTTTGCCCAGAAAACGGACATGCTCGCAAATGCCCAGGCTTCTGCAAAGCTGTTCATCATAGGCACGTTCAGGTCCATCCCCTACCATTAACAATTTGGAAGGGATCTTTTCCTGGATCTTCTGGAAAATCCTGATTACGTCGGCAGTACGTTTAACCTTTCTGAAATTGGAAGTATGGATCAGTATGCGCTCGTTGTTTGGCGCAATGGCCTTTTTAAAATGATCTTTAGGTTTTAAGCTAAAGCGGCTGAAATCTATAAAATTGGGGATTACCTTAATCTCATTGGTAATTTCAAAATGCTCTTCTGTATCTTTTTTTAAACTTTCGGACACGGTGGTTACGCCATTAGATTTATTGATAGAGAAGGTAACTACCGGCTTATAGGTTGGATCTTTACCTACCAGAGTAATATCGGTTCCGTGTAATGTGGTTACAAAAGGGATAAAAATACCATACGTTTCCAGGATCTGCTGGGCCATAAAGGCCGCCGAAGCATGCGGGATGGCATAATGTACATGCAGGATATCGAGCTTTTCAAAACGCACCACATCTACCAGCTTGCTGGCCAGTGCCGATTCGTAAGGTGCATAATCGAACAAAGGATAATCCCTTACGGAAACTTCATGATAAAAAAGGTTGGCAGAGAAAAAGTCGAGTCGTGCAGGCTGGCTATATGTGATAAAATGCACCTGATGACCTTCATCGGCAAGCGCCTTTCCAAGTTCAGTAGCCACTACGCCACTCCCTCCAAAAGTTGGGTAACAAACAATACCTATTTTCATGAATACATATTTCTTTTTAATGGTGATGAAATGTTGCAAAGTACTGTACTTAAACTGAGCTTTATGTTAAACAATTGCAATTATTTAACTGAACTGCAATCCTGCTGCCGAACTAGTTTTTCATCTCTTCCTGTATCACCAGGTACATCTCGTTGGGTCTTTGGGTACCGATGTAATATTCGAAACCATCGCGGTCTGTTAACACCACGGCATCTTTTCCTGATGAATAAAACCTGACGCTTCCCTTGCGGTGCAGGTTGTATACCGGATTGTTGAACAGGTAATTGCTATAGATGTCTTTTCTGACTTTAACAATGGTATTCAGGTCAATCTCTACTTTTTTTGCAGACCACAGCCCGTCTATAATGATCTTTTTCCGGTCTATAGTGGTTTTATACTGGATAAGGAAAAGCAACAGGATAGAAACACCAATGATACCGAAGCCCACAATCAGAAAAAGGTCTTGTGTATTGTCGCGGTCACGTTCATAAACATAGGCAGCAAAACAGAATGCAGCCATTACCAATCTGATACAGATCCTGATGTAATCGCGGCCTATGTACTGTTTTTCAAAAAAAGCGTATCGGTTACTCATTTATATGTGTTTATTGTACTGCAATAAAGTTAAGGTTTTTTAGTTCCATCCTTGTCTGCAACAGTTTTATTTTGTTTAGGAATTGTAATAAGTAGATGTTTCAGCTCAAAGATTGTTACATTTTTTGTGCCTTCTGTAAGCCGGTATCTGTTGTCCTGCCTTAGGCCTGCCACCCAGATCACCTCTCCATTGCCATTAACCAGTATAGGGACTTCATCTTTGTGGCTAAGTGGCACTTTCTCGTCTATAAAAAAATCGCTCAGTTTTTTAAAGCTTTTCATACCCATTGGTTTAAACCTGTCGCCCGGCTCCCTGCTTCGCAGCACCAGCGGATAAAGGAGCTTATCCCCATCAACATAAGCTTTGTCAGGGTTTGGTTCAAAGCCAGTATGGGTTGATCTGGAAATCAGCAGCCGACCGGCCTTCAGGTCCACTAGCTCATCCTGGGGATGAATTAACTGATGGGATAACCCTGGCTGCCCGCCTGACCTTGAGCTGAGGATGAGACTGGCCCGGTCTACAACAATGCGGTGCGAATTACTGTAAAATGAAGTGCCGCTTTGTTTGTTTAGCGAAGCTATAAGCTCATCAACAACCGATTCTGTAAAGTTAAACGGCCTGAGCAGCTCAAAGAGCAATAAACGCTGGGGCTTCAGTTCCTTTACCTTGGTCATTGCCAGATAATATTTCCCTTCCTTTTCTGCAAACAGCTTTTTCTTTAGTGCAGCTACCGTAGTTTGTAAAACCAATTCTGTTTCTGCAAAGCGCTGCATGTTGTTTTCAAAAGTAAGTTCCAGGTTGGGGTTCATCTCTTTAAGATAAGGGATGACCTTTAACCGGAGTTTGTTCCTGACGTAATCCGTACTTTTATTGGAACTGTCTTCTACATAGTCGAGCTCAAATGATTTAACCAGTGCAGCGATATCCCCGCCGGAAAGAAAAAGCAATGGCCGGATCAGCCAGCCTCTTTTAGGGAGTATGCCATGCATACCGGCAATTCCCGTACCCCGTACCAGATTGAGCAATACGGTTTCAATCGCGTCGTTCTGGTGCTGTGCCAGGGCAATTGCCTTGTAACCCTGTGCTAACCTGACCTCTTCAAACCATTGGTAACGCAGGGTCCTGGCCGCCATTTGCGTAGAAACTTTATGCCGGGCTGCATAAGCTTTGGTATGAAAATGGACCAGGTGAAAAGGGACATCCATACTGGCAGCCAGCATTTTCACAAAAGCTTCGTCCCTTTGCGACTCAGCTCCCCTCAAATTAAAATTGCAATGTGCTATACCAAAATTAAATCCGGAGAGTTTAAATAAATGCGCCATCAAAACGGAATCTTTGCCACCACTAACGGCCAGCAGAATTTTATCGCCTGGCTGGAAAAGCGCATGCTTGCGGATGTATGATTCAAGGTTTTGAAGGAGGATCATGTTTCAAAAATAAGGAATAAAAATTCATGGCGACTTTATACACATTAAAAAACTAAATTTGCAGCGTGCATACATTACGTTATTTCCTGATCGCATTGCTATTCCCCTTCTCTGTGCTGGCGCAGCAGAAGACCAAGATCATTGTTGAGCGATGGGATGCCACTACAACCAATGCTGCAGATAAGGCCAATAGAATTTCTTATTTTAGAAAACCCGTCTTCCGGCAGGACAATGCCAGGTTATTTTGTGATAGCGCTGTTTTTTATCCCGACAAGAATATTTTCGATGCCTTCGGAAATGTACACATCAACCAGGCTGATACCATCAACATTTATTCCGACCGCTTAAATTATAACGGAAATACCAAGATGGCGCATTTAACCAGTAATGTGCGGATGGTAGATAATGAAAATGTACTGACCACCAATATCCTGGATTATAACATGGCCTCGAAAGTTGGGACGTACGTTAGTGGTGGCAAAATTGTAAATAAGGACGTAACACTCACAAGCAAGAACGGCTATTATTTTTCAAATAGCCGCGATGCCTATTTCAGGTACAATGTGGTGGTGGTAACCCCTGAATCGCGGATCACTTCTGATACACTGAGGTACAATACCTTAACCAACTGGACTTATTTTTACGGGCCTACCAATATTAAAGGCAAGGACGATAATTTATATACAGAAAACGGAGCTTACAACACCCGTACCCAATATGCCTATTTCGGGAAAAAAAACCTGTACACGATGAATACCAAATCGTTAAAAGGGGACAGCTTGTACTATGACGGCATTGCCGGCTATGGAAAAGCGGTAAGGAACATTGTATTTAAGGATACGGCAGACAAGACAGTGATGTACGGACAGCTCGGCTTTTATTACAAAAAAGATGAAAGGACTCTGGTTACCAAAAATCCTTACGTAGGTATGGGTACCGCTGATTCTATAAAAGTTAACAACAAATTGCAACCAGACAGCTTATGGATGGGCGCTGATACGCTGGAAACACAAATGGTGCTGAAGAAATCACTGGTACTGATTTCCTCGCCGGTCATCAAAAAGGACAATGAACTGGGCGAGGCTGAAGAAGAAGAGGGGAAAAAAGAAGCCAAGGTGGGCGCAACTAAAAAAGCAGCGGTAACAGAAGATACCGGCGTAAAGAAGCGACCGGACAAACCCGATAAAAAGAACAGTAAAACGGATAAAGAGAAGAATAAAAACCTGCCTGAAAAAGCCAGAGATACCCTGACAAAAGAGAGCATATCGAAAGATAGTGTCTCGAAAGACAGCACCATTCTTCATAAAATCCCTCCGCAGGTAAAAGATTCCCTGCTGATTTCAAAGGCTGATGCTTTGGTTAAGACCGGAAAGGATAGCCTGGCAAAATCCCTGAAAGCTGTACCTGCACTGAATGCCAGGACCGACACTTTGACAAAAGGAAAAGCCAGTGCTGAAAAGTTGAAAAATGCAGTTCCGGCAGCAAAGCAACTGGCTAACCAGGCGCAGGCTAAAAAGCCCCTGCTCAAAGATTCGATCCCCTTTAACCCTGAAGACACGGTCAGGACAAGGGTCATTAAAGCTTACCATAATGTTCGGGTATACAAAGCGAACATGCAGGCCAAAGCCGATTCATTGTTTTATACCAGTGCCGACTCTACCCTGCGGTGGTACAAAAACCCTATCCTGTGGTCGGAAGGCTCGCAGCAAACCGGTGACACCATTTATTTACAACTGAAAAACAAAAAATTAAATACACTGCAGGTGTTGCAGCAAGCTTTTCTGGTCAACGTCAATGCCGATTCGGCCAGGCATAACCAGATCAAAGGAAAGCTCATCACTGCCTTCTTTAAAGATGGGAAATTAAAAAACATGTTTGTAGACGGGAATGCGGAGAGTATTTATTACAACCAGGACGACAAAAATGCTTATACCGACATGAACCAGACGGTAAGCAGCCGGATAAAAATACTATTTAAAGAAAAGCAGATTGAAAAAATTGTAACCATAAGAGACCCTGAAGGGGTGAGGACGCCGATGCCGGAGTTAAAAGAAGATGTTTTTCTTACCGGATTTATCTGGAGGCCTGAGCAAAGGCCGCTTTCTAAAAAAGAAGTGATCAATGGCAAGCCCAAATCCAAACCTGTGGCTAAGAAAGCCGCTGGGGTACAAACGCACCCAAAAACAATTGGCAAAGGACTGAACGCAAAGGACAAACCTTTAATTAAAAACATTCCTGTATCTAAAAAAGATAGCATTGCGGTTAAGCCTGTTTTACTGAAAGCAGATAGCCTGATGAAAACATTGCCTGCAAAACAAAAAGACACGTTAAAAGCCAATACGGCTAGGCCTGTTCCTTTAAAAAAGTAATCAGTTTGGACATGGCCAATGCCCTGTGGCTGATCTCATTTTTTTGGACCATGCTCATTTCAGCAAAAGTTTGGGTATAACCTAAAGGTTCAAAAATGGGATCGTAACCAAAACCCTGATCTCCCGAAGGGGTTTCACGTATGTTTCCGTAAATAATCCCTTCAAATAGAAAATGTTCGTTGTTCCTGACCAAAGAGATCACCGTTCTGAAACGGGCTTTTCTGTTTTCCTGGCCCTCCATTTTTTGTAGCACCAGCTTTAAATTTTCCCGGTCGTCTTTCTTTCCGGAATACCTGGCCGAGAAAATTCCCGGCTCCTGGTTTAAGGCTTCAATTTCAAGACCACTGTCATCGGCAAAGCAGTCTATTTTATAATGATCTATCACATACTGACTTTTGAGCGCTGCATTTTCGGCAAAGCTATTTCCGGTTTCAGGTATATCAGTGGTACAACCAATATCACGCAGGTTAAGCACTTTATACCGGCCGGACAGCAGCTCGCGGACCTCGAGGGTTTTGTGTTCGTTATTGGTAGCAAATACTAGTTCTTTCATTATAATCCAAGGTTTTGCAGACTGCCCCATAAAGCTTTTTTACCGGCCGGATCCTGATCAAGTGCTCTGAGTTCCGCGGAAAAGATCATTTTTACATCCCCCTGGGTTACGATTGTATTTTGAGGATGGTCTGTTACTGACAACTGGGATGGTGTTACCCCAAAAGCAAAGATCAGCCTGCAGGAGAAAAAATCCATTAACTGTTTAAAATCAGCACCCTTATAGCCGGCATAGTTCAGTAAGGCAAAATCGTTTGCGCTCAGGTTTACAGATTTCACTATCTTTCTGAGCAGTTCGCGCCCGGCTTCATCACTTACATCATGCTGTGCATCATTTACCAGGATCAGTATATTGCGCTTATTTTTTCCAAGGAATTTAAATGTGACCTGCTCCGGCATTGGTTCCATAACTTTATCCAATTGTTTGCCGGGCTCATTCACTAAATAAACGTCATCGGTAAAAAACATATGCAGGGCGCTGCTATCGGCGGTTAGTGGGCTATCCATTCGTGCTAATTTTACTGGGAATCTTTTTTCTGTTAAAATTAGTTAAATATCTTATTATAGTGCCTTTATTTATTACTTTTATGCCTTAAAAATATACACGCTTTTGTGAGAAAAGTTTATTGCGCTATTATTTTATGCCTTTTTATTGGCGCTGCATTTGCACAAAATGTAGCCAGTATTAATGGAAAGCCTATAAGTAATAAAGAGTTCATCTGGTTCTACAAAAAAAATCATTTGGGCAATACAGGTGTTGCATATAAAGATTTGGATGCTTATTTAAATCAATATATCAACTTCAAACTTAAAGTGTTGGATGCTAAAGAAATGGGCTTGGACAAAGATACCGCTTATCTGGCAGAGGTACAGCATTATGAAACAGCCCTTGCTGCTCAGAAAAGGCCAGCGAAAACCAATCCGGAGTATGAGCTGATCAGGAATGAATACCGGGATGCGGCTTTGATGTTTAACGTATCTGAAATAAAAATATGGGACAAGGCACAGAATGACGATGCACAACTCCGCGTTTTTTATGATAAAAACAAAAGCAGCTATTTACCCGGAAGCTTTGAAGAAGTTAAAGGAAAAGTAATTGCAGACTATCAGGATCGTCTTGAAAAGGAATGGATCAATACATTGAGAAAAAAATATACGGTAAAAATTAACCAGGCGGAAGTAAAGAAACTGGCAAAATTAGATTAAACCTGCCATTCTCCGACTGAGAATATTAAATTTGCAAAAGGAATACAACTGTAAGAAATATATAATGAAGAAAATTTTTTTGATTGCAAGCGGATTTATCTGTTTGTTTTTAAATGCGCAGGCACAAAAGAAAAATATAGACAAAGTGGTAGCTGTGCTTGGAAGCAACATTATCCTGCTGTCTGATTTAAATCAGCAATATGCACAATTCCTGAATTCGGGCAATACGGATGATCCAAAGGTAAAATGTTATATCCTACAGCAGATGCTGGCCCAGAAACTCCTGAAGCAACAGGCAGAGATTGATTCGGTAATGGTAGATGACGGGCAGGTAGACGAAGAGGTGGAAAAACGTATGCGCTACCAGATACAGCGTGCGGGCGGACAGGAGCGTTTGGAGCAGTTCCTGAACAGGTCGGTATTGCAATATAAGGATGAGATCAGACCGGACATCAAGGAACAGCTGATCTCTAACAAGATGCAGGCTAAGATTACCCAGGATGTCAGCATCACTCCTTTGGAGGTTAAAAAATATTTTGACGGCTACCAAAAGGATAGCCTGCCTGATATCCCTACTGAGTTTGAGATTGGTGAGATTGTGATGTACCCAAAACTTACCAAAGCAGAGAAACAGAAGTATTATGATAAAATTGATGCTTTGCGTTTAAGGGTAAAGAGCGGTGAAGATTTTGCTTTCCTTGCCAAGTCGTACTCAGAAGATCCCGGATCGGCTGCTGATGGTGGTGACCTTGGCTTTTTTGACCGTACCAGAATGGTAAAAGAATTTACGGCATGGGCTTTTAAATTAAAACCGGGTGAGATGTCGCCCGTATTTGAAACTGAGCATGGCTTCCATATTTTACAGGTAGTTGAACGTCGCGGAGAGCAGGTACAGGCCCGTCATATCCTGATCAGGCCACAAAATACACCGGCTAGTTTAGACCGGGTTAAGCTGCAGGCCGATACCATATATAAAAACCTGGTAGGCAAAAAAATCCCTTTTTCTACTGCAGCATCTTTATATTCAGACAATAAGGAATCACAATATAATGGAGGAATGTTGCTCTATGCCGACAATGTGACCGCCAGAACAACTTTTATCCCTGCAGATAAACTTGACCCTAAGGTATTCCTGATTGTGGATACGATGAAAGTTGGAGAGATTTCTGCACCAACACTTTTTACAGACCAGAGTGGCAAGGACGGTTACAAAATCCTTTACCTGAAATCAAAGATCCCACCCCATAAAGGAAACCTTGACCAGGATTATGCCAAGTTTAAAGAAAAGGCACAGCAGGAAAAAACCGATAAGGTTTTAAGTGAATGGTTTGAGAAGAGAAGGGAAAATACTTACATCCGGATTGACGAGGATTATGATGACTGTGATGAACTGAAAATCTGGACAGCTGCATCCAAGTCTGCCAAAAAATAAACGCTTATGCAGTTTGACAATGACATTAAAGCCGTTGATGCCCTGCATCAGTCGTACAACAACATTAAAGCCGAAATAGGAAAGGTTGTTATTGGCCAGGATGACATCATTAAATCAGTACTGATATCCATATTTAGCAATGGCCATTGTTTACTGGTTGGTGTTCCCGGGCTGGCTAAAACGTTATTGGTTCAAACCGTAGCAAATGTGCTGGACCTGAACTTCAACAGGATCCAGTTTACACCCGATCTGATGCCCAGTGATATTATCGGGGCTGAAATACTGGGTGAGGACCGGAATTTTAAATTCATCAACGGACCGGTATTTTCGAACATCATCCTTGCGGATGAGATCAACAGGACACCCCCAAAAACCCAGGCTGCCTTACTGGAGGCCATGCAGGAAAAAGCGGTAACCGCTGCGGGCCTGAGACATGTATTGCCCAACCCTTTCTTTGTACTGGCTACCCAGAACCCGATTGAGCAGGAAGGCACTTACCCCCTGCCTGAAGCACAGCTGGACAGGTTTATGTTTAATGTACATTTAAGCTACCCCAGTTTTGCCGATGAGCTGACCATTGTAAAAAATACCACCAGCAATAATGAAGTTAGCTTAAACAAGATCATTAATGCCAGTCAGATCCAGTTCTTTCAGAAGCTGATCAGGAATATTCCGGTAACAGACAATGTAGTGGAGTATGCAGTAAAACTGGTAAGCAAAACCCGTCCGGGTACCAGCTTATCAACCGAAGAGGTAAATAAATACATCAACTGGGGTGCCGGTCCAAGGGCTTCGCAGTTTTTGGTGATTGGCGCAAAATGCCATGCCGCAATCTCGGGTAAATATGCACCAGATATAGAAGATGTACAGGCGGTGGCCGAAGCCATTTTACGCCATAGGATAGTGCGCAACTACCGTGCAGAGGCCGAAGGCCTGTCGGTAGAGCACATCATTAAAAATCTTTACTAAGCAGTCTTTTATTGTTCCTGCATAACGCGGGTATACTGATTGGGATAATCGGTAATAATGCCATCTACACCAAGGTTAATTAAATATTTCATGTCCTTGGCCGTATTCACCGTCCAGGGGATAATTTTTACGCCTGCAGCATGGCAACGGTCTACCAGCCCCTTTCCTACCAGCACATAATAAGGGCTGTAATAGGTTGGCGTAAAGCCCAGTGTCTGAATGCTTTCTTCAAAATCCTGTTTCTCGTCGATCATCAATGCTGTTTTTACAGAGGGGAAATATTCATGCAGGTATTGCAGGGTACGCATGTCGAGCGACTGGATGATGACCCTTTTGCTGAGTTTTTTCTCTTTTATAATTTCCATGATCTTTTCAATGAACACTGTTGCATCGGGCTGAAATATGCCGTCACCCTTCCTGATCAACGAAGTTTCGATACAATAAACAGGTTTTTCCAGATTTTTTTCCTTTACATAGGCTTCCACAGAATCTATCGTTTCAGCCAGCAGAGGCTTATAGACTTTCATTTTCATCTGTCCCGGAAAACGGTTATGGACCTTGGTGCCGACATCAAACTTCCTGATCTCTTCGTAATCCATTTCAAACATATTGTACTTCTTTTCATCCTTAAAGGTAATGGGTTTACCATCGGGTCTGGTGCTGATCTCATTGTTAAAGTAAGGTTCATGAGAAAGCACAACCTCTCCGTCCTTAGAGATCACCACTCCCATATTGAGCACATTGACATCCAGATCAAGCGCTTTGATCATTCCCGGGATGGTATTTTCCGGCATAATTCCCCTGGCACCCTGGTGCCCTATCAGCATAAATTTCTGGGCCTGTGCCTGAAGGGCCATCCCCAGTATAATCGTCAGTAGTATCTTCTTCATTTATCAGGTAATAACGGCATAAAATAAGGATTTATTGGGAGCAACACAAAAAAGGCCCCTTAAATACTTAAGAGACCTTTTGTATATTTCAGGTAATCAGGTTAACGTTCTGCCGGAGCAAATACCTGTAAAATGATATTCCAGTTGTGGTCTGCCTGACGTTCATAAATGAACACATAATTGAAGCTTTCTCTTAGTTCAGCCTTGTAATCTACAGTAGCCACACCATAAGTATAAGCCAGGTCGCCCCCATCTGCTTTATCCACCTTGGTGGTTTTAAAAAATACTTTGCTGATCATGCTGTTAAAGAAAGGCAGGATCTTGTCTTTACCCACGATGGGCTCATAGCCAGGAAACAGTAATCTTGCATCAGGGTTTAAAAAGCCACCAAAAGCAGCAATGCCATAAGATTTCAGAGAAGCATTTAAGGTTTTCTCGGTAGTGGCAATGATATCTGCTGCTGCTGCCCTTTGTTTATCATTTAAAAATTTAGGCTTATAAAAATCCTTAGGTTCAATGTATTCAGGGCTTACCTTATTTAAGGGTTTATTGGTAGAGGTGCCGAGGTCCAGAGCCAATTCCCATTTTCCATCTTTTGCTTTCCATACAGTTAAATATTGCCCGTAAGCAGGTTTATCACCCCCAATGGTATAAGGACCGGTGGTAAAGCCCCAGTCGCCACTTCTTGATACCCGGGCATAAACTGGTGTCCAGCTTACATCTTTACTTTCCGGCTGTGCGCTATAAAAGGTTTTTGCATTTACAGGATTTGGCCTGAATACCAAACCATCGGCAGCGGCAAAACTGGTATATGCCGTTTTAGAGCCATGCTTTGCAAAGCTATCTGCAAATTCTTTTTCAGCTTTTATTAATGATTTGGTGCTCCCATCAGATTTCTGTGCGTATGCACTTACTGTAAAAGCTGCCGCAATAAGGGTATAAAAAAACTTGTTCATCATCATGTTTAAATAGTTAGGATACGAATATAGGGTTTGGATGTTTGTGTTGGTTTAAAAAGTAATTAACAATTACACAATGCTACACTTTGTTCCAGGTGGTGCCTTCTTTACTGTCTTTAAGCTGAATGCCCATACTTTGCAGGCCAACGCGGATTTTATCAGAGGTGGCATAATCTTTATTTTCTTTTGCCGCCTTCCTGATGTCGATCATCATTTCCAGTACATCATTTAACTCGGTATTGGATGCTTCTTCATCTTTCAGGCCAAAAATATCGAATACAAAATCCTTTACCAGCTTTTTCAGCTTACCGAGTTCTGCAACAGAGATCTTTCCTTTACCATCGTATACAATATTGATGATGCGGGTAGCTTCAAACAGTTCGGCAATGACCACAGGGCTATTGAAATCATCGTTCATAGCCCTGATGCAATTGCTGGCTATCGGATCTATTTCAAAATCACTTTCTGCAGCAGGAACCAGTTTATCGAGTAGGGTTACGGCGTTCATTAATCGTCTGAAGCCTTTTTCAGAGGCATCCAATGCTTCATTGGAAAAATCGAGTGTACTGCGGTAATGTGCCTGAAGCATAAAGAACTTAACGGTCATAGGACTGTATCCCCTATCGAGCAGCGGATGGTCGCCAGTAAAAAGTTCGCCTGGCAAAAAGCCATTGCCTGCCGACTTAGACATGCGGGCACCATTAACGGTAAGCATATTGGTATGCATCCAGTATTTTGCCGGTTGTTTGTGGTTGCAGGCTTCCGACTGGGCTATTTCGTTGGTATGATGCGTAGCGGCCAGATCCATACCACCACCATGGATATCAAACTCTTCACCAAGGTATTTGGCACTCATGGCCGAGCATTCTATATGCCAGCCCGGGAAACCTATACCCCACGGAGATGGCCAGCGCATAATGGTTTCGGGCTTGGCTTTTATCCACAGTGCAAAATCAAGGCGACCGCGTTTCTCGTCCTGTCCGCCCAGTTCCCGGGTATTGGCCAGCATATCTTCCAGGTTACGGTTGGTCAATATGGTATAGTTGTAACTGGCACTGTACTTTTCTACGTCAAAATAAACCGTTCCATTGGCTTCATAGGCATAACCATTGTCCATTATCACCTTGATCATTTCTATCTGTTCAATGATATGTCCGGTTGCAGTGGGTTCTATACTTGGCGGCAGGGTATTAAACATCCGCAGCACATCGTGAAAACCAAGGGTATACTTTTGTACAATTTCCATAGGTTCCAGCTGCTCCAGCTTGGCCCTTTTTGCAAATTTATCATCCCCTTCATCACGGTCACCTTCCAAATGTCCGGCATCTGTAATGTTGCGCACATAGCGTACTTTATATCCGCTGTATTTTAAATATCTGAATATCAAATCGAAGGAGATAAAGGTACGGCAATTGCCCAAATGAACGTCGCTGTATACGGTTGGTCCACAAACATACATGCCTACATTAGGCGCGTGCAGCGGTTCAAAAAGTTCTTTTGTTCGTGTAAGTGTATTGTACAGGTGTAAGCCTTTATCCATATTGCAAAGGTAAATATTTTAGGGGTTTAATCTAAGGTCGCTGCGAACAGGGAAGTGATCTGATAATTTAGCTTCAATGATGCGGTAGTTCATCACATCAAAGTTTTGTGTAGTGGCAATATAATCGATCTGGAAGTTTGGAAATTTACCATTATAAGTTTTCCCAAAGCCGGTTCCCTGTTCTTTAAAAGTATTTTTTAATGATTTTGTCATTTGCTTTACGGCGTAAGATGCAGGGGTATCGTTAAAATCACCGGCAATAATGAAAGGCAGTTCACAGGTTTTTATATGAGCCTTCATGATGTCCACCTGTTCACTGCGCTTCAAAAAGGCGTTTCTTAACATTACCAGGATTCTTTTTGAGGCATAAAGTTTAGGATCCATCTGGTACTTTACCTGGTCCAGGTACATATAGTCCTGTTCCTGAAAGGATATAGACTGCATGTGGACATTATAAATCCTGAACATTTTATTTTTAACTGTAACATCAACATAAATACTGCTATTGCCCCGGTAAACTTTATTAAAAGCTATGGTACCTTTATTTTTAATAGGATATTTGGAAAAAATGGCCAGCCCGGTAGCTTCATAATCATTTTGAGAAATGGGTTCAAAATAATGATAGGGTTTGTTTAATATCCTTTTCAGACTGTCTGTAATGTCATACGGGCCTTTCTTACGGGTAAAATACTCCTGAAAACAGATGATATCCGGATTCTCGTTTTCTATCAGATCTAACATCTGCTGCTTTACAGATTCAATGTTTCCCTCTCCATAAGGCTTAAAACTATGCACATTATAGGTCATCATACGGATCAGTCCCGGATCTGCCTTGGGACCGAGCCCTTTTTCACCAATAAATCCAAAAGTAGTGGTCAATGAATGCCAGCCCAGCAAAATGAGGACAAGTGTAGTGGCGGCGAACAGCCACCTTCTCCGAATGCACCACCATGCAATCATTATTATATTGAGCAAAAGGACATAAGGATAGGCCAGTCCAAAAAAAGCGATCAGTTGAAAACTGCGCGGATCTATATTACCTGCCAAAATCCCCAGCGCAAGTGCAGTGGCCAACCCTATAGCCCCTAATCGGACTAACTTATCTATAAATGTTGGTTTTGAACGCTTCATTAATGTTTACTCGCCTTGAATAAAGTTTCCTTTTCTTCCTTATTTAGTTTATCGTAACCAGATTTTGAGATTTTATCCAATATTCTGTCTATCTCTTCCTGGTTTACGGCATCTGCCTTTTTAGCACCCTGTTTTGCAAACTCATTTCTAACCACTTTTAATTTTGGTTTACGTTTAAACAGGCTGCTCCAGTCTGTCCCCTTTCTCAACAGTTTAATATACGTAAAACCCAATACAGCACCGCCAAGATGGGCAAAGCTTCCGCCCGCATCTGTAGTTGCCATCCCAATCAGGTCCAATACGATATATGCCAATGCAAGATACTTCAATTTTACATCACCTAAAAAAAGCAGCCTGATGCTGTAATCGGGCACTAAGGTAGCGGCTGCCACTATAACGGCCATTACTGAAGCTGAGGATCCTATAATTGTGGCCTGCGGCAAAGCAGTTGCAAATACAGGAAAAATATTGTAGGCCAGCAAATACAGCAATGCCCCGGCAAAACCACCTGCCAGGTATACAAAATGAAACTGACGTGGCTTTAAAAAGTCTAGAAAAATTCTTCCCATCCAGAACAGCCACAACATATTAAATAAAATGTGCAGCAGGCCATCATGAAAAAACTGGTAGGTTAAAATGGCGTAAAACCGAACTGGCAGTTTGGCCAAATCGGCCGGAAAGCCTGCATATTCCCTGATCCATCCGCTGTAAATGCCACCACCATTTCCAGAAAGAAAGAAAGGGATATTGATCAGCGCAAATGCCACAAAAATAATGACATTGATGCCTATATAAAAGTATACAGGATTGCCGGACTGGAATACCTTATACTTTAAATCTTTAAACAGGTTATTATTCATAGTAGGTATAAAATCTATCGTTATTTTTATCTCCCCAAAGCTTAACCAAAATAAAGCCAATTAATGCACCCCCCAAATGGGCATAGTGTGCTACCGAGTCGCCCTGTACCTGTGCTACACCCATGGTAAGCTCAAAAATGATGTATACCGGGATAATGTATTTGGCTTTTATCGGAATGGGAATAAACATAATATAGAGCTCGGTATTTGGATATAACATCCCAAATGCCACCAGCAAACCAAATACGGCTCCGGATGCACCCAACATTGGGCCGTTGTAAATGCCCATTAATGTTTCTGCCTGTGCCTGTGTAAAATTTTTCATCTGGAAAAGCGCCTCTCCGGGAATGGCAGTACCAACAATCTGGTGCACTTCAAAAGCTTGTACTGCCCATTGCAGGCCCAATGCACCAAGACCAGTGATCAGGTAAAAGTTCAAAAACCGCTTTGCCCCCCACCTGGCTTCCAGTACCCCTCCAAACATAAAAACGGCAAACATGTTAAAAAAGATATGCATAAAAGTTCCGGGGCTATGCATAAACATATAGGTAATGGGCTGCCAGATTTTAAAATGGGGCGAATCAAAGTAAAATACAGAGAGTTTTTCTACAAGTAAATAATTACCCTGTCCATCTCTGAACATGAACATAGCCGCATAAAAAATTACATTTATAATCAGCAGGTTCTTTACTACAGGAGGTATATGGATGTTGTTCATTCGGCTCTATTTATCAAATTTTTTATCCAGTTCTGCAAGGCCGATGGTTTGGATAACCGGCTTGCCACTGATGCTAAAGTTAGGGGTTTTACAGGCAAAAAGTTGCTCTATCAGCGTATTCATCTCTTCCTGTCCCAGTACGGTGCCATTTTTTATGGCGCTGTTCCGGGCCATACTTCTGGCAAGAGCATCTCTTTTGTCCAGTTTTAGTTCCTGCTGCGAGTTTTTAAATCCTTCTATCAGGTGTTCAAACAATTGCGTTTCGTTGATATTTCCTCCGCCCAGATCAACTGGTATCCCTTCAATCACCAGGGTATTTTTCCCAAACTCTCTTACTTCAAAACCTAAGCTTTTAATGTCTTCCAGCAAACTTTTGGCCAGTTCGTAATCGTTGGGGCTTAAAGTTACCGTTTGTGGGAACAGGCTTTGCTGTGAAGCACCCTTTCTGTCTTCCAGGTGCAGGGTAAAACGCTCATAAAGTATCCTTTCATGCGCAGCCTGCTGGTCGATCAGCATCAATCCAGACTTGATCTGTGAAATGATATAACGGTTGTGCAGTTGCATCAGCTGCTTTTGCACAGGACTAAACTGATGACCGGCAGGATCGGCAGGGAGGTCAAGTGCCGATTGGGTTTCAGGATTATGGTTTGCAATCTCATACAATGAGCCCCAGTTTTTTGTGCTGGGCTTGATATTACCCCCGCCCCCACCATAACTTTTAGGGAAACTTGCATAAGCCGCATCCCTGGATGGGCTAGGTTTATCTTCAGCAAAGGGGTTAAAATCAGGATTGAAACTAATGCTTGGCGGCACAATTTCTTCAGGGGCTTTATGCGTGATCATATTGCTGAAGCCGGTTTCCTGATCGAAATCTATAGTCGGACTAATGTTAAACCTGCCCAAAGATCTTTTTATGGCCGAATGCAGAATGGCATAGATAGATTTTTCATCTAAATATTTGATCTCTGTTTTTGTTGGGTGTACGTTTACATCAATATTTGCCGGATCTATATCTATAAAGAGCACATACAGCGGAAAATGATCATCTGCAAGCAGCTCTTCATAAGCCTTGTTAACCGCATGGTTTAAATAAGCGTCTTTAATGAAGCGGTTGTTTACAAAAAAGAACTGTTCACCCCTAGTCTTTTTGGCAAATTCTGGCTTGCCAATATATCCTTTTAGGTTAATGATGCTGGTTTCTTCTTCAACAGGGATCAGCCGTTCGTTGTAATTATTACCAAACAAATGCACAATCCGCTGTTTCAATACCGAAGCAGGCAAGCGATAGATCTCTACGCCATCATGGTGCAAACTAAAGGCGATTGAAGGATGTGCCAGTGATATCCGCTGAAATTCATCAATAATATGGCGCATCTCGGCCGGATTGCTTTTCAGAAAATTGCGCCTGGCGGGTGTATTGTAAAAAAGGTTTTTGATGCTGATGCTGGTACCTTCAGAACAGGCAACAGGCTCCTGTTTTACGAAAACAGAGCCTTCAATCTCTATTACGGTCCCCAGCTCTTCATCATGCTTGCGGGTCTTCATCTCTACCTGGGCAATGGCTGCAATAGAAGCCATGGCCTCGCCCCTGAAACCCATCGTGCGGATCGCAAACAGGTCTTCAGCCTTACGTACTTTAGAGGTTGCATGGCGTTCAAAACACATCCGGGCATCGGTTACACTCATTCCGCAACCATTGTCTATCACCTGGATCAGGGCTTTTCCGGCATCCTTAACTAGGAGCTGTATTTTATTTGCCCCCGCATCAATCGCGTTCTCTAATAACTCTTTTACAGCCGACGCAGGCCGCTGTACCACCTCGCCTGCTGCGATCTGGTTGGCCACACTATCGGGTAAAAGCTGTATAATATCTGACATTTATCTATCTTCGGTAAAGCTGCTAATTTAGGCAAAATAAGACGCATCCTTTATTTCATTCCATAATATTTTGTCGGCGTACAGTTAAAAAATCAGTCTGCACTTATTTGCCGTACTTTGCGTGTTTTTGCAAGGTTTTACTATCTTTAAATTATGAAAGGTTTTCTTACAGTTTTATCTGCCGCAGCATTGCTTTCTGTTTCATGCAGCAAACAAAAGGCCGATCTTATTTTATACAACGGACAGGTTTATACCGTTAACGGTGCTTTTGACACTGTTCAGGCTTTTGCGGTAAAAGACGGGAAGATCCTTGCCACGGGCAATACAGAAGAAATCAGGAAATCTTATACTGCTCCGGAGGAAATTGATGCCTTGGGAAAGCCAGTTTACCCGGGTTTTATTGATGCCCATGCACATTTTTTTGGCTACGGACAAAGCCTGCAGGATGCAGACCTCAGAGAAGCCAAAAGCTGGGAAGAGGTATGCGGGCGACTGACCGAATTTGCCAAAACACATCCTGACGGCTGGCTGACCGGGAATGGCTGGGACCAGAACGACTGGCCGGGCAAACAGTTCCCGGATAAAACGAAACTTGACCAGTTGTTTCCTGAGCGGCCGGTATTCCTTACCCGCATAGACGGCCATGCGGCCATTGCCAATCAGAAAGCACTTGATGCAGCCGGACTTACCAAGAGTTATGTATTGACCGGCGGAGAAATTGTAAGTAAAAACGGCAAACTGACAGGTTTATTGATAGACAATGCCACTTCGCTTGTTGAAAATAAAATACAGGCACCATCACCGCAGCAAATGGAAAAGATACTGATGGATGCCCAGCAGAATTGCTTTGCAGCAGGACTGACAACCATTGATGATTGCGGCAGCAATTATGAACTGGTAAATTTAATAGAGAAAATGCAGGCCGGCCATAAGCTCAAAATGAGAATGTATGTGATGCTGTCTGATCATCAGCCCAATTATGATTACCTGTTTAAACGGGGTGCCATTAAAACAGAGCGGCTAAACGTGCGGGCTTTTAAAGTAATGGGCGATGGGGCTTTGGGTTCCAGGGGTGCCTGCCTGCTGCATCCTTACCACGACATGCCTGATAAAAGTGGCTTTCTGCTCAGTAATCCTGAACATTTTGAAGCCATTGCAAAAAAACTTGCTGAAAAGAATTTCCAGATGTGCACACATGCCATAGGTGATTCGGCCAACCGTACCATTCTTAAAATATACAACAAGGTGCTGGGGGGCAAAAATGACAAGCGCTGGCGCATAGAACATGCCCAAGTAATTGCCCCCGAAGATTTCGATCTTTTTGGCAAGGCCAATATCATTCCTTCTGTACAGCCTACACATGCTACTTCAGATATGTATTGGGCTGCAGACCGCCTGGGGCCCGAGCGCATTAAGGGGGCCTATGCCTTTAAACAGTTGTTGAAACAAAATGGCTGGATTCCTTTAGGCACAGATTTTCCGGTAGAACAGATTAACCCTATGCTTACTTTTTATGCCGCCACCATCCGCAAAGACGCCAGCAATTATCCCGAAGGTGGTTTCCAAAAAGAAAATGGGCTAAGCAAAGAAGAGACCCTGCGGGGTATGACCATCTGGGCCGCCAAAGCCAATTTTGAAGAGCAGGAGAAAGGTAGTATCGAAACGGGCAAGTTTGCAGATTTTGTGATCCTTGACCAGGACCTTCTTAAGGCCAGCCCTGCACAAATCCTTAACACACAAGTTCTAAAAACCTATATTAACGGAGAAAAAGTATATGAAAAAAAATAATCTGTTCGGCTTAATGACCATCAGTTTTATGGTCCTGTTCAGGCTTAGCGCTTGCGCACAGGACCACCGGCAAAATGAGCAGCAACTTGCTGCTTTAAACAAGATCAGCAACAATACCATCCTGTTAAACAACCACAACAACATTATTCCGCTATTAGACCTGGAAAAGAAAACCATTGCATCCGTTAATCTCGGCTTTGGCAGTCAGCAGGTATTTGACAGCCTGCTCAACAAATATGCAAAGGTTGCCTCTTATTCATCGGCAGACTATCAAACCCAGACCACTCTAAACAGTCTTGAAGATGATTTGAAATATTTTAATACAGTTGTCGTTACCATTCCTTCCACAGCAACCGGCGATGCCAGAAATCTGGGGTTCATCAGGAGCCTGACTAAAAACAAGCAGGTAATTGTATGTTTACTCGGAGAGGGGCGCAGCTTAACTGCTTTTGACGACTTGAAAGCACCACTGATCTGGACCGATCAAAACACACCTCTGGCAGCAATGGTGTTGCCCCAGGTAATCTTTGGTGGAATTGGTGTCAGCAAAAAACTGGTTGCCAGTTATTCTCCCAAATATATCGGGGGATCCGGCTTCACTACGGTAGCCACCCGCCTCAAATATACGGTACCGGAAGACGCCGGCGTGAATTCAAACAACCTGAAAGAGATAGATAAGATTGCTGAGGAGGCAATAAGAGAACGTGCCACTCCCGGCATGGTAGTACTGGTAGCTAAAGATGGTAAGGTGATCTTTAATAAAGCTTACGGACACCATACTTATGATAAGCTGCAGCCTAACCGCCTGACGGACATCTTTGATCTTGCTTCCATGACCAAGATCACTGCGACTACCATGGAGTGTATGAAACTCAGCGACGAAGGAAAATTAAGTATGGATTCTACACTTGGCAGCTATGTGGCACTTGCACGGCCAACAGATAAAAACAGCCTTACCGTACGTGAATTACTGCTCCATCAGGCAGGGCTGATCCCGGATATTCAAACTTTTGGCAAAGTGAAACCTTCAGATCACAGCAGAGATTCTTCAGCGTCCTTTCCTACCAAGGTCAATGAAAATTATTACCTCAGAAAAAATTATTTTAAAGAGGTGATGCAGCCTGATATGCTGAACTCTCCTTTAAGGACCAGAGGAAAATATGTATATAGCGACGTTGGCATGTGCCTGCTGCAGCAAATTGTAGAAACAATTACTTCGGAGCCGGAAAACCTGTATGTTGATGAACATTTCTATAAACCCCTTGGTATGCAGACAACCGGTTTTTTACCGCTTAAGCGTTTTAGCCCGGACCAGATCATCCCAACAGAAAACGACAAAGACCGCAATGCACTGCTTGACGGTTATGTACATGACCCTACTGCGGCTCTGATGGGTGGTGTAGCTGGACATGCCGGTTTATTTGGCAATGCAAATGACATCGCCATTATCTACCAGATGATGCTGAATAAAGGCAGTTATGGGGGTAAAGAATACATAAAACGCCCAACAGTGGAGTTGTTTACCTCCAAACAATCTACCATCAGCCGCCGGGGGCTTGGTTTCGATCGCTGGGATCCGGACCTGACCAAAACATATCCTTCAGCGCTGGCATCGCCACAAACGTATGGTCATACCGGTTACACCGGGACCTGCGTATGGGTAGATCCTGTACGGGGTCTGGTTTACATATTCCTTTCTAACCGTGTAAACCCTGTCGTAAGCGAAAAGTTAGGTACACTCAAAATCAGGGGAAGGATTCAGGATGCCGTCAATAAGGCCATTGATACGGGAATTTAAGCCGGCTGTTTACCTGTAGCCTTTGGCCTGCAGTTCAAACAGCTCTGCATAGCGGCCTTTTTTAAGGATCAGCTCTTCATGGCTACCGATCTCGATCAGCTGCCCTTTATCAAGTACCAGGATCCGGTCGGCCATCCTTACTGTAGAAAAACGATGGGAGATCAGCACTGCTGATTTCCCTTTTGTCAATTCGGCAAAACGTTCAAAAACTTCATACTCTGCCCTGGCATCAAGGGCGGCGGTAGGTTCATCAAGGATCAGCAGCTGTGCGTCTTTCATATAAGCCCTGGCCAGCGCCACCTTTTGCCATTCGCCCCCCGATAAGTCTACCCCATTTGCAAAACGCTTGCCCAGCATCTGATCATAACCTGCAGGTAGCTTTTCAATCAAGGTATCCGCAAGGCTTTGTTTCGCTGCCGATTCAATCAATGCCCTGTTATCTTGCTCTATAATGTTCCCGGCAGCAATGTTCTGTGCAAGGGTCATCTGATAACGCAGGTAATCCTGAAAAATGATGCCCACATTTAAGCGCAGTTCATCCAGGTCGTATGCTTTCAGGTCTACCCCGTCCAGCAATATCCGACCTTCGGTGGGATCGTAAAGCCGGGCCAGCAATTTAACGAGTGTTGTTTTACCCGAACCGTTTTCACCTACCAGGGCCAGCTTTTCTCCGGGATGAAGGGTAAAACTCAAATGCCGGTTTGCCCAGCGGGATGAATGGGCATACTGAAAGCCTACGTTTTCAAAAACAAAACCCAGCCTGATCGGATTTGGAAATGGCTTTGCATTTAACAATTTCCTGATCTTGGGCTCAATCTCGAAAAATTCAAAGAAATCGCTCAGGTAAATGGCACCCTGTGAAACGGCCGTGAAACGCAGCAGCACCCCTTCCATTAAACCCCGCATTTGCCGGAAAGAACCAGCTAAAAACGTAAGTTCACCAATGGTAACTGCCCCGTTAATGGTTTTATAAATGATATAAACATAGGCCAGGTAATAGCCCGTGCTACCCAGAAAAGAAAAAAATGTTCCCCAGGTTGCCCGGCGTTGCGACAATTGTCTGTTCTCTGTATAAAATTTCTCTGACAGTGTTTTAAAACGGTCTATGATAAATCCTGAAAGGTTAAATACCTTAATTTCTTTTGCCGTGTCATCGCTTGCGCCCAGGTAACGCACATAATCCAGCTCCCTGCGTTCAGGTGTACGTCTGCGCGAGAGGGCGTAACTTCTGTCGTTAAAATAAGATTCCCCAATAAATGCAGGCAAAATGGTAGCCAGTAGCAACAGGATCAGCCAGGGATTAAAGGCCACCAGGCCTACTGCCAGAAAACCCATCGTGATCAGGTCCTGGATTTGTCCCATCACCTGCGACAGGAGCACGGTACGTCCTACTGTCTGCTGCCTGGCACGTTCCATCTTATCGTAAAAAACGGAATCTTCAAACTGGTCCAGGTCTAGCGTTGCTGCGTGTTTCATGATCCTGACTGAGGTGTAATTGGCAAACTGGTCGCCCAGCAGGCCATCCATCAGGTTAATAGACCTGTTTAAAATATCTGTTAAAATGGCCAGACCAAACTCCAACCCTACCAGTTTCCAGAGAAATTCCTGGGAAACCCCAGCCCTGCCGGTGCCCAGCAGCACCACTTCATCAATAATATGCTTACCCACCCATAAAATGGCCAGTGGCATCATTGAACGGGCAATGCGCAGCAAAAAATTGCAAATGGTCATCCATCTGCTGGTTTGCCATACCAGCTTAAAAAATTCAGGCAGGTTGCCCAGTGCAGCTACCCTGGCTTTAAAAGTCAGCGATTCTGCATCTATTTCATTCAGCTGCTTTGCCAAAGTTTACTTTTTGAGACCGATCTCCCTCAGGCGTTCATCCAGGTATTCACCGGCAGTCATGTCTTCATACACTTTTGGATGTGCGGCATCTATACAGGACTCCAGACTTGTCAGATCCATATCACTTCTTGGATGCAGGAAGAAAGGGACAGAAAAACGTGAAGTCTTCATCAGTTCGCGTGGCGGGTTTACGACGCGGTGTGTGGTCGATTTTAATTTGTTATTGGTCAGACGCTGCAGCATATCACCCACATTAACCACAATATCGGTATGGTGTGCCTTAATGGGCAACCACTCGTTACTCCTGGTCAGCACTTCCAGTCCATCGGCGCTGGCTCCGATCAGTAAAGTAATTAGATTAATATCTTCATGTGCACCCGCCCTTACCGCATCATCCGGCAACAGATCCGGATTTTCAATGGGGAAATAATGGATCCCCCTTAAAATGGAATTGCCATTGTGCACATGCTTATCGAAATAATCAACAGGCAGATTCAGGTAAGTTGCAATCGCCCGCAACAGGTGTTTGCCATTGCTTTCCAGCCGCTGGTAAATCTCTCTGGTTACCTCGTTAAACCCTGGAATTTCTTCCAGGTATTCGTTATCGGGGTATTGTTCCTTTATAGGGTCGCCATCCTCCACTTCCTGACCAATTTGCCAGAATTCTTTCAGATCGGCAGTTTTTGCACCTTTTGCAGTTTCCTTACCCGGGCTGGTATAGCCACGCTGGCCTGCAAGCTCTGCTTTTTCGTATTTCTCTTTTTGTTCGGGCGATAGCCTGAATGCGGCCTGTATATTTTGATAGAGCTTATCGATCAGCTCCTGGTCCAATCCATGATTGGTGATGGTCACAAAACCCGAATCATTAAAGGCCCTGCCCAGTTCATCAGAAAATTTTTTACGCTGGGCTTCGTTTCCATCAATGTAGGAACCCAGATCCAAACAGGGAATATAAGGTGTTGACATAGTATTTTTTTATAGGTAACAACATTTAAATTTAAGAAAACTATTGTTAATAAACATTACCTTCAAAAACGTATCTTGCATAAATAACTGCAATCAAATGCTTTAAGTTATCCACAAGCAAACTTAAATGGCTTAAATTATCAGTTGATTGTAAAGTTAGTTACCACCTGGTTAATGGCTAAAACCATAAGCCTCCAGGTTACGTAACTTTACAGGAGAGAGATGGTTCTCCTTTATAATGATACGATCATGAAGTATTTATCAATTATGATTATAGTTCTCTTATCCTTAAACCGTGCCGAAGCACAATCCGGGAAATTACAAAAGGCAACATTTGGTATGGGCTGCTTCTGGTGTTCAGAGGCCTTATTTCAAAGGCTTAACGGCGTGGTTAGCGTACGCTCCGGATACGAAGGCGGCCAGGTACCCAATCCGTCTTACGAGGATGTATGCAGCGGAACAACCGGCCATGCCGAGGTGATAGAGCTTACTTACGATCCGCTTAAAATCAAATATGATGAACTGCTTGAGGTTTTCTGGAAAAGTCATGACCCGACCACTTTAAACCGCCAGGGTGCCGATATCGGTACACAATATCGGTCTGTAGTATTTTATCACAACGATGAGCAGAAACAAACTGCCGAAAAGTATAAAAAAGAACTCAATGCCTCCAATGCTTATGGTAAACCCGTTGTTACCGCGATAGAAAAAGCAGCTCCATTTTATAAAGCCGAGAACTATCACCAGGATTATTTCAATAAGAATGGCAGCCAGCCTTATTGCAGGATGGTGATTTTGCCAAAACTGGAAAAGCTGGAAAAGGTTTTTAAAGCAAAATTAAAACACTGAAAAGCCCTGTCCCCATCTGTTTGCAACTTTCATAAAACTTATGAAGTTGAACATTGTTTTATGCTGTGGATTGCAATCCGGCAATTCTTTAGCAGCTGAGCCATGGAAAGGATTTTGCAAAAACAGTGGGAAGAAAAAGATAAAAAGCTATATAAAGCTGTCATATTTAAAGATTTTCAGGAAGCTTTTCTGTTTATGATCCGTGTAGCTTTTCTGGCCGAGAAAAACAACCATCACCCCAAATGGACCAATGAATGGAATAAAGTGGAAATCTGGCTTTATACACATGACGCGGGTGATGTGGTTACAGAAAAAGACAGAAACCTTGCAAAAGAGATCGATAAGCTATTAGAAGTAGAAATCAGGTAACTGCCCATTTATAAAGGAAAATATATCATTAAACAAGAGCTGCTTTAAATAAAAACTACAATTTCTATAGATTTTATTTGTAATAACAAAAAATGTTAATACATTTGCCTCACTATGTTAGTTTTAATGCTCAAAAAAAGAATGATAATGAAAGCAGTTTTAAATAACTTCCTCCAGTACTGTTGTTGTTGAGGCAGCATATAGCAATCCGTTATCAGCTATAACCGGATACGCATACCAACCCAATTCACAAATTTTTAGACACCCTGTAAAGGATATTAAATATCCTAATGGATTTTTTATGGACTTCCGCATCACTAAACAAACAATCAAATATCAAATTATGAAAAAAGTATTACTTTTCATCCTCCCATTTTTGCTTTCGGCAAGCTTTACTTTTGCTCAAAGCCAGATAACGGGTATTATAAAGGGGGCGAATGGTGCTCCTGTACCCAATGCCACTGTGCTCATCAGAGGCACAAAAATCACTACACTGGCTAATGATAAAGGTGAATTCAGCATCAGTACAAAACAGGAGCCCCCATTCTATCTTCAAGTCAGCTCCGTTGGCTATAAAGCCCAGGATTTTCAGATCCTGAAATTTCAGGATACGCCTTTGGAATTAACCCTGGTTGAAAATGCAGAGCTGGACGAAATTGTTGTAACTTCAAGAAGACGGTCGGAGGTTTTACAGGATGTGCCCATCGCAATCACAGTTATTGGTGGTCAGGCTGCAGAAAACGCAGGGGCATTTAACGTTAACCGTTTAAAAGAACTGGTACCTTCAGTACAGCTCTATGCTTCAAACGCAAGAAACACTACACTTAACATCCGGGGATTGGGCTCAACATTTGGATTAACCAATGACGGTATTGATCCGGGAGTAGGTTTTTATGTTGATGGAGTTTACCAGGCCCGTCCTGCAGCTACTTCTACAGATTTTCTTGACATAGAACAGATAGAAATCCTGCGTGGCCCACAGGGCACCTTATTTGGTAAAAATACAACCGCGGGTGCCTTCAACATCACCACCACAAAACCGACCCTGGTTCCAACAGCAAAAGTTGAACTGAATGTTGGAAACTACAATTTTATACAAGCAAAAACTTCGGTTTCAGGTGCAGTAGCAAAAAATCTTGCAGCAAAGTTAGCCATATCGGGTACTCAAAGAGATGGTACAATTTACAATACCAGAGAAGAACGCAGATACAGCGGCCAAAACAATCTTGGTTTTAAAGGCGCTTTGTATTTTACGCCCTCAGATAAATTACAGGTGTTGTTAAGCAGTGATGTAAGCATTCAGCACCCGGCAGGCTATCCACTGGTAATTGCCGGTGTAACTGCTACAGAAAGAAGCGCTTACCGTCAGTATGCCAAAATTGTTTCTGATTTAGGATATCAGCAACCTAAAATAGACCCTTTTTCAAGAGAGATCAACACCAATACGCCATGGAAACAGGATCAGTCAATTGGCGGGATATCTTTAAATGTGGATTATAAGATCGGAAACGGAACACTTACTTCAACTACCGCCTGGAGATTCTGGAACTGGGATCCTACAAATGACAGGGATTTCTCTGAGTTGTCGGCCCTAACCAAATCACAAGGTAACTCGCGTCATGACCAGTATTCTCAAGAAGTGAGATATGCTGGTAATCTCACAGAAAAATTAAGCGGGGTGATCGGTGTATTTGCGCTTGCCCAGAATTTGAAGGGTCTGTCCCAGACTGAAGAGGTGGGTAAAGATCAATGGAGATTTGTACAAACAGCTGCAACCGGTGCTCAGGCAGGGTACACTACACCTGGTCTGCTGGATGGCTTTGGCATCAAAACCAATTCAACCATTAAATCGTTAAGTGCGGCTATCTTTGCACAGGCCGATTGGGAATTTATAGAACACCTGCATGTTTTACCTGGTTTAAGGTTCACTTACGATAAAAAAGATGTGGATTATGACAGGGTAACTTATGGTGGTCTTCAAACTACTGACCCTGCTCTGCTTGCCCTTAAAGCTGCTGTGTATGCCAATCAGCAGTTCAATACCAGTACAGATAACAATAATTTGTCTGGAAACATTACCTTGTCCTACCGTCCTACTACCAAGTTAAACGTTTATGGAACTTTCTCTACCGCCTATAAACCAGTTGGGGTAAATGTTGGGGGCTTGCCAACTACCAGCACCGGAGAAGCAGATCTATCTCTTGCTGTCGTAAAACCGGAATATGTTCAGCACTATGAGTTCGGTTTAAAAACAAAACCTGTGAAAGGTGCGATTGTAAATTTAACCGCCTTTAATACAGATATTAAAGATTACCAAACCAATGTACAATCTCCTCAGCTGGGTGTAAACAGGGGGTATCTTGCAAATGCAGAAAAAGTGAACGTAAAAGGTCTGGAAGTTGATGGAAGTTACCAGCTGGAAAGGTTTTTAACTTTAAATGCAGCTGTAGCTTACCTGGATGGTAAATATAAAAAATTTACCAATGCACCGCTACCTTTGGAAGAAACCGGCCATACAGAACTTGTTAATGGCGTAGCTACCCAGGTGGCCTTTAAAGATGCTTCCGGAGGACGATTGCCGGGGATCTCTAAATGGAATGCTTCCGGTGGTGCCGAGTTTAGTACTCCTGGCAAAGTAGGTACAAGAGACGGCAGGTTTTTTATTGCAGGTGATATCAGCTACCGTTCAGAATACTCTTCAAACCCAACACCTTCAAAAGTATTAAATGTTGATGGTTATACCCTGGTGAACGCAAGAATTGGATTCAAATCGGATAAAATCTCCATTTTTGGCTGGAGCAGAAATATTGGAAATACCAAGTACTTCGAACAATTGCAGGCAGCAGCAGGTAACTCCGGTTTGTATGCAGGTGTACTTGGCGACCCAAGAACTTATGGGGCTACATTGCGTTATGCTTTTTAAACAGGCCCTTGTATAAAAAAATTCCCGGCCTTGTGTCGGGAATTTTTTATTTAAGCCTATGTCTTATCCTGAAATAGCTATACATTAAACTTAGAAAGCTGATCTTTCAAGTTTGATTTTATTACCTTAAGTAGTTGCTGTTTCAAAATTTGTTCATCAACCGGCTTATTTATCAGGCCTGAAAAGCCTTTTTTAATGAGTTTTTTTTCGCTTTCAAGACCAGATTCTCCACTAACGGCGATTACAGGCAAACGGTTAAAAGGTTCAGCCAATGATCTTATAGCCGATAACAATTCATATCCGTCCATTTCAGGCATTTGAATATCAGTTAAGACAATATCTATTTTATGCTTAGCAATAATAGCCAAGGCCTGCTTGCCATTAGAGGCTTCCCGAAATTTTAAATTCCATTTGCTGGTCATCATTTTAAGAAAAATCAGATTGAGCTTACTGTCATCAACAAACAAAACACTCCGTTCATTAAGGAATAGCAAATCATCAGCAAACAACAAAGGATTTTCCTGATCATGCTTAATAGGTAACTTATGTTCAGCTTTTTTGTATGGTATATAAAAGCTAAAAGTACTGCCAATGCCTGGTGTACTTTCTACATGAATCTTTCCATTTTGTAATTCCACGAGTTGTTTACAAATAAATAAACCCAATCCTGTCCCTGTTTGTCCTTTTGAGGAATTTGTTTGGTAATATTTGGAGAACAGTCCGGATTGTTGTTCTAAACTGATACCGGCGCCTGTATCTTTAACTGCAACATATAGTTTGTCATTGCTCATTTCTGCGGTCACAATAATCCCTCCTTCTTTAGTATATTTTATAGCATTGCTGAGTAGATTAACCAGGATTTGTTTAAGTCTGAAACTGTCTCCGTTAACTATGGCCTCAGAGTTTCCGGAATAAAAATAAGCTATGTTCAGGTTCTTTTCAGCTGCCCCATATTCCATATTTTGTATAACCTTTCGAAGGGTCAGGTCTGGATTAAAGGGCTCCTTGTTTATCTTAAACTCACTGTTTTCCATTTTTGACGCATCCAGTGTATCGTCAAGGGTTTGAAGCAGCATGTCTGACGAGAGTTTTATGGAGTCGATCATCGTTGTTTGCTCTTTAGAAAGATTAGTTCTGCTAAATACGTAAAGAAATCCTTTAATGGCATTCAAAGGATTACGTATTTCATGGCTCATCCGGTTTAACAAATCCATTTTTTGCTGGGCAAGAATCCCTGAACGCTTATTTTCTTTTCTCAAATGTTGTTCCGACCTGTTAAGCTGAATAATAAATATGATCAGTAAGGTCCCGAACAGTAGCAAAAGTAATAACGCAGCAAGATGAACCTTGGTAAGCAGCGCTGTAGTTTCACGGTAGTTTTTAAAAGCCATTCTCTTCAGGTTTTCGGCCATATTAGCATTGATCTCTCTGACACCATTATTGATGCGCCTGAGTTCACTGCTCGTATGAATACTAAGAGAAATGAGGTTTCTGTGCATATCTAAAAGCTTAGCATTCTGTTTGTTCAATTGCAATAATCTTTTTGCATAAGCCTGCCCGTAAATGTTTATCGTATTTTTGCCGATAAAGGCAGCGCTACCGGAATCTTTAGGGCGAATTTCTATAACCCTGGTTGCTCTTGAAGTATCTCTATTTAGTATCGCATCTTTTATCCTTTTAAAAAAGCTTCTTTTTTCCAGCGGTATTAGCTTTTTAATGGTATCCGTCTGATTTATTTTCGCCGGTGAAAGGATTGGTTTTTTACCATTCAGATCTGAGTTTGTTTTATCGTTAAATTTAGCATATACCGACAATAGGGAATCAAAATCATGTTTGAGCAGGATAAATTCTTTCGATAGTTTTAACCTTTTTTGATTTAATTGTTTCATTTTATCCCTTTGCGCCACCGTTAAGTAGGCAATATTCTTATTTTCATGAAGCAATGCATCAACTTCATAAAAAGCCAGAGACAAATTCTTCCTGTAATCTATATCCTTCTTGCTATTGATGTCTAAAAGGTACTGCTGGAAATCATCTTCTGCTTGCTGGAGCAGGATCAGCGCCCGTTCGGGTTTTTCCTGTTCACGATCAATATGGCTGGCCAGTTCAGAAATACCCGCCAGTTTTTTAGTAATGTTATTGTATAAAAAAAGTGCGGCTACCGCAAAAATAATTGAGAAGACCAGAAAAGTAAGCAGGATGTTTCGAGCTAATACTTTAGTGTATTTGATTTCCATAGGATAAAAAAGATATATCGGTTATTGTTTTAACACCCTCATACCAAAACATATCTTTGGTGGCTTTGTTTTTTGGACAAGCTAAAAACAGGCACCATGCCAGACAACCAATTATTTAGTTTACCTCTCCTTAGCCCTTGCTTTGGAAAAAGGTACCTTTTGGGAGCAAAGGCAGAACCATCTCCGAACAAAGGCAGAACCAGCCTGTAAACAGACAGCAATTCATCCGCTTTCAACCAAAGTGAAAGCATTTAATACAATACCAGAATGTCGCATTTCCCTTTCAGCGTATTTTTGGGTAAATAACCAATAAAAACTAAAGACGGATGAAAAAACAAATTCTATATCTGATTGTACTTCAGCAACTGTTCCTCTGTTCGGCTTACGCCCAGCAAAAAAAATCCGGTAACATCCCTTACCGGGTAAATGTGCAGGCCGACAGTGCTAAGCAGAGCGAGATTATTGACAACAAATGGGTGGCAGTAGGCATCAATAAACCTTATGCATTACAATATGACGATAAACTGCGCTTTAATGGAAAACCATCCTATCGCTTTGAGCTTAAAGCCGAAGACAATTCGCTTGAAGGTTATGCTGCAGGAGAAACAAAGGGCCGTATAGAATTGTCGTACAGCTATGCAACCACCAATGATTTTAAGAAATTTCCCCCAAGCGTATACCAAAATGCGCAAAAGCTAAAAACCGTTTATCATTACGGCAAAGGGATTTGTGAACAGGGGAGCTCCCGCAGCTATACCTTTTCAGTGTACATACCCTCCTCCTTCCCCGACAATGCGACTACTATTTTTGCCCAATGGCATGGTGCACCCAGCAGAACGCTTGTAGCTACACCAGAGGGAGAAATTAAAACACTGAGCATAGAAGAGTTTTTGGCCTTATACGACCGCATGATCTTCAAAAAAAATATCGCCCATGATAAAGTTGAAAAAAAAGATAAGGACGGAAAAATTACTTATGTAGCCGGAAAGCCAAATGGCTGGAAGGTAGAACAAGGTGGTTATCCACCGCTGGCCTTTGGTTTTTCTAAAGGGTATTTTTACATCAAGGCAAACTCCGACCGGCAGTGGCTTACCGACAAAGCCGACCGTAACAATGCCAATCCCGAGAATAGTGAAGTAATGAAGCCCTATTCCTCGGAATACAAAACTTCTACCATTGCCTATAAAATGCCCTTTGCCCAGTTCCCTAAAGATTGCTGGATTACTTTTGATGTCGCCATAGACTGGACGAAATATGGAAAAGAGGCCAATACAATTTTGAAACCCGGTAAGCTGGATGTGATGATGACTTATACCAAGAATAAGAAACCACAAAAAGCGCATATCGTAAACCAGCAGGAAATCCTGATCGGACGTAACGATGACGATGGCTATTACTTCAAATTTGGAATTTACAGGGTCGGTAACAGCACGGTCCCGGTTACTTATAACCTGAGCGGGTACAGCGAAACTGCCAGATAGCAAAAAGCCCCTAAGCGCATCGCATAGGGGCTTTTCTTATATTTACAATAAAAAATTAAGGAAATTTAACCCCTCTGTACCTGGTTACATCTACAATTGGAATACTTGAACCGTATTTGGCATTGATGGCCTTAATAAACCCGTTGGCTGTTATGGCATAACCCAGTGGGGTTAAGTGGATCCCATCCAGCGAAAACATGTTTCCCTGGATAAAAGCTGCGCTAACGGGTATGCCATTAATCGCTTTTCCAGCCGCATACTCATTTAACAAGGCATAGGCATCCATAACGGCTAAATTATTTGCACTGGCTATACTTTTGATGCTGGTATTGTAAGCTGCAACATAATCGTTCACAACAGCAATTTCTGCTTTATCCAGTACATACTTACTTTCAACCGGATTGCGCGGATCCAGACCGTAAGGAATACCCAGACCATTTGGCTTACCCATTACGTTATCAGAACTTAGTGGCAGGGTAAACAGGTCCTCTGCCGTAGCCGCCCTTGCCGCTCCGGTACCTGGCTGAATATAAATGTCTTTTACGGCAGCTCCTGCCGGAGTTGCATTAATGGCCGCCAGTAATGTTTTTAAAGTTACGGTCCTGAAATAAGCAATATTCGTTACATCCGGAATGGTAGCTACCACTCCTTTTGCACCCTTTGAAGTCAGTTTGGTTATTACAGCACTGTAAGCACCAGAGAAAGTAGCTTTAGGTGTAGGCGCATCTGCCGCCGCACCCGAACTGGCATAGCTCAGGATATCGTTGTTCCCCAGCCAGCAACTAAAAAATGTCCAGGGCTTTGCAGTTACAAAATCCATATAGGTAGTTGTACCTACCGTAGCATCGGTTAGTAAACGTTCAAAGTAATTGTTCAGCGTTCCATACCCTTGTATATTGGCATGGATCAGTTTAATGCCCGGCACACCAAAATTTTCGATATTGCCGGTATACCGTGTAAATAAGTTAACACCCCCCACCTGCGCACGGATAGCCAGGTTGGAAGTTTCTTTCGCAATGGTAGGCACGCCATTGGTCAGGGCAGTAAGCTTAAGGTAACCCGATCCGTTAAATTGGGCATCCGGGAAAAAAGGGGTACTGAAACTGCCACCGCCAACTGATTTCATTTGTGCGGCAATCATTTCAGGATAAGAATTTTTTTGTCCTTCCAAATACAGGCCCCCATCTGCAAAACCTGCTGTAAGCGAATTGCCCAATGCAATATAACGGGTAAAATCGGCATTGCCTTTAACGGGGGCAACCGTGTCAATAGTAGGTTTACAAGATGCAAGTCCAATAATGGAAAGTGCCAGCAGTCCTTTATAAAAGTATGTTGATTTCATGATGTTGCTTTTTGAAAATTAAAATTTATAAGATAAAGCCATCCCCGGGATATAGGCTACGGTTTTAAATGTACCGCTCAGGTTGGTCTCTATATTGGTCTCAGTTCTGGATTTTACGTTTTCATACAGAAAAGAAAAATCAATATTGAACCGCTCAGATGGTTTAAGACCAATACCCGCACTTAACAATAACCTGTTTGCATCGGGTACTTCCGGCGTAACATAGCCTTCTCCGACAGGAGATAAGGCATAACCCACACCTGCCCTTAAGGTTAAGAAAGAGGTAGTCTCATTTTGGATGCCTGCACGAAAAGTGGCAGCGTCGTGATAATTGCGTGGCGATACGGTTTGTGTACCATTGTCATAATAAAAACCCAGGTCTTTATAAGTATGCCACCATACCCAGTTCACGTCCAGTGCAATGGTTGTTTTTGCCGAAGGGTAAAAGCCAAAGCCAACGGTACTGGTAGCGGGCAGGGGTAAAGTTGCATTAAACTTAGTGGGCAGCAATGGAACAACCGAAGCTGGTGGATTAAAGAAATTGGCCTCTCCATTTTCTACTTTGGCCGTTACCTGCGAACGGTGGGTAACACCAACAGACACTCCTGAGACAGTTTTGATAAAGATACCGGCATTCCAGCCAAAATCTTTTGAATCGCCTTTTAACTGGGCAGTGGTCTGTTGTCCGTTATTTGTATAAGGTATGGCTTTCTTAAGGTCTACATGCCCCAGTGCATAAACCAAACCACCACCAATACCTATATTGTCGGTAATTTTTAAACTGATGGTAGGCTGTATATAAATGGCACGCAGATCAAGCGAAGTAACCGTATATTTTCCTGTCCAGTCTTCGTTCCAGTGCATGGCACCCCCAAAAGGTGTATAGGCGCCAATTCCGAAACGTAGACGACCTTCCGGCGAACCAAAAACAGCATAGGCTGCAAAAGGTGTCGGCACCTTGTTTTTATTGTACTCGGTTAGCGGCGAGCCGGTTTCGTTAAAGGCCGTTTTAAGGAAAATGGCATGTGCCCCCGCCTGCACCCCGTTTTGTTTGAGAAAAGAGACCGCTCCCGGATTAAAAAATACAGCAGCTTCGTCGAGTGCCAGACCTGCACCAGCGCCGCCCATTGCAGTTTGCTTTTGTCCCTGAAGGTTAACCTGGAACGATTGTGAGAACCCCAATACAGGAATTATCAGTAAAAAACTCAGTAAAATTGTCTTCATTGGTATTTGTGTTAGAGATGGATTTTGTTAGGAATTAGGTTAGTTAATAAAAAAATCTGTTCATTATACCTTACAACAATATTTGCCTGAGGTATGTTTTAGCTAATATATAACTATGCATGCATAATAAAAAATAATTAACTGTCAAAAAATGTTAAAGATGCAAGGTTATTAACCTATTCA
Organism: Pedobacter heparinus DSM 2366; assembly: GCF_000023825.1. Lineage (NCBI taxonomy): Bacteria > Pseudomonadati > Bacteroidota > Sphingobacteriia > Sphingobacteriales > Sphingobacteriaceae > Pedobacter > Pedobacter heparinus. The sequence goes on along the minus strand of NC_013061.1, from coordinate 558,695 downwards.
TTCCATAAATGAATATATTAGCAATATTAATTGTACATACCCAGTTTGATGAGATTTATAAAATTTACAATTGCCTTTCTGATATTTTTTACTACCCTGCAGTTTTCAGCCTTTGCGCAACAGGATAGCGTTGTTTTAGACAACATCATAAAGAAAACAAAAAAACTGACCGATGAGCGGCCTGTAGAAAAGGTATACCTCCATTTTGATAAACCTTATTACAGTGTGGCAGATACCATCTGGTTTAAGGCCTACCTTACCATGGAACAAAATCTGCTTTCCCAACTTAGCAAAATCGTTTATGTTGATGTGATCAACGACCGCGACTCCCTGGTACAGAGTTTAAAACTACCGGTTCTGGGTGGTATGGCCTACGGAAATATACCGCTTAATGTGGGTACTTACCAGCAGGGGAACTATTACATAAAAGCTTATACCCTTTGGATGCTGAACTTTGGAGAGGACTATTTTTTTAGTAAGAACATGGCCATTGGCGAGGCGATTGATAAACAATTGAACACCCATTTTAGTTATAAAGCTACCGAGACCGACAAAAGCCAGGTCATAGATGCGACCATTCAGTTTAAAAACCGCGACAATGTAGTGCAAACCAACAAAGCAGTAAACTGGAGAGTGCTGTCGAATTATGATGTTATTGCAAAAGGTAAAGGCACAACGGACCAGAATGGAATTTTAAGGATCAAGATAGATCCCCGCAAGAGCGAAAAGATTAAAAACGGAGAACTGATCACCGATCTTAGTCTTACAGAGAAAGACATAGTTACCAATTCTTTTAAGTTTAAACCTGTAACTGCTGCAGCCAACGACCTCCAGTTCTTTCCGGAAGGGGGCGAACTGATTACGGGCATTGCTTCACGTATCGGCTTTAAAGCCATTAACGGCAAAGGGCAGGGCATTGATCTGAAAGGTAGCGTGACAGATGAGGGGGGCAATAAGCTCATCGATTTTAGTTCTACCCACCTGGGTATGGGTTCTTTTTACATCAATGCAGAAGCAGGAAAATCTTATAAAGCAAATGTTACTTTTAATGATGGCAGTACCAAAAGCTTCGACCTGCCTAAAAGTATAGCATCCGGGATAACAGCCCAGGTAAACAATACAGATTCTACTGCTTTTAATTTAAAGATCATTGCCAACGACGCCTACTTTCAGGCCGGTAAAGGCAAAACTTTCTTTATAGTAGCCACTAATGGTGCCATTATCTATTACGCTGCAAAAACCCGGTTAAATACACAGGTAACTACAGCAAAGATCCCTAAAGATAAATTTCCGGCAGGCATTGTTCAGATCACTTTGTTTAATGAGGCCGGTGAGCCGGTGAGTGAAAGGCTGGCCTTTAACTATCAGCCGGATGGGCTGAAACTGGGCCTTAAAAGTGATTTGCCAACTTACAAACCACGCCAGAAAGTTAAACTTGCTGTAACCGCCAAAAATGGTGCACAGCTGTCGGAAGGATTTTTCTCAATCGCTGTTACCGATGAGCAAAAAGTTCCGGTAGACGAGAATTCAGAGATCACCATTTTAAGTTCATTGTTATTGACTTCTGACCTGAAGGGTTATGTAGAAAAACCAAATTATTATTTCAACAAAACCAATGCGAAGAAGCTGGCCGATCTGGATGTACTGATGCTGACGCAGGGCTTTCGCCGTTATGCCTATAAGGAGATCCTGGCCAATAAATATCCGCCGATTACCTTTTTACCTGAACAAAGTATGACTTTGACGGGAACCCTGAGGGACAGGACGGGTATGCCCGTAAGAAAAGGGATATTGCGCTTAACGGTTCCCGGAACCACCCAGGCAGCAGAAATACAAACCAGTCCTTCCGGAATCTTTGCCTTTCAGAACCTTACTTTTCAGGATTCATCAGATGTAGTGATCAACGCAAAATATAGTGTTAACGGACAGGGGCCGATGATCATGCTGGATGGACAGCCAGCCCCGCAGGTATCCGGCAATCCTTATCCTGCTGATGAGATCAGCAACATTGACAGTACCATGTCCTCCTACCTGAACAACAGCAAAAGAAAATACAACTACCTCCGTACGCTTAAAGAGGTAAAAATTGAAGGCGCTAAAGCCAAAAGGCCCAGTCATGCTGATTATCCCGCCTTATCGGGTCTCAGCTCCATTTCAGGAACTGTCATAGAGGGTGAACGTTTCTCGGGATGTAACATTCTGGCACTTTGTTTACAGAGCATGGCTACAGGTTTAACCTTTTACGAGAACAATTTTTATGTAAGCAGGGATTACCAGCAAGGTAGCAGGGTCCCTGTACAGATATTTTTGAACGGCATGCCAATTGATTACTTTGGACTTTCCAGTGTACAGGCTGCTGATGTGGAAAATGTAGAGGTATTTACAAAAGACGAACTGGGTACGGTAAACAGGATGTACAATACCAATGGTGTACTGGTCATCAATACCAAGAAAATTCCTAAGGGAACCAAAATGAGTATGGAAGAGTTTAAAAAGCTGATTCCTGACCCAAGTGTATTAAAGCTTAAACCTAAAGGCTACAGCAAACAGCGTGAATTCTATTCTCCGAAATACGTGAACGCTGCTGCTACCTATAACTTTAACGACCTGCGGACCACCATTTACTGGAACCCTAAGGTGGTTACCACGGCTGAAGGGGGACTTTCATTCGAGTTTTACAATGCAGATGGCAAGGGCACTTATAAGGCTGTAATTGAAGGGGTAGACAAGCATGGCAATATTGGCCGCTATGTCTACCGCTATACTGTTAAATAATTAATCTTCGTGTTTTGAAGGCGCCACAACTGGATTTTTACATTCCAGGCCAGATGGGGTCATGATCCATTCGTTGTATTGGTCACCTCTTGCCTCTTCATTGCAACGCCCATAGTCGTAACCGGCAAGGTACCATTCAAGTTCGCGCCTGATGTTCAAAATGGTACCTGCAGGAACCTTAAGCAGCAGCTCTATTTCCTGTCCGCGCCAGTTCAGTCCAGGCTTGAGTTGTAGTATCGGGCTAAAGGTAAGCAGGGAATCCTGCTGCAGGTAGTTGTATTGAATGTTCTTGGCATGCTGCAGGGCAATTTCAAAAGTCTTTCCCTGAGATTTATAATTCTGGACCAAAGTCACTTTACCATCCTCACTTTTTTCAATCTTCAGTTTAATGTTTCTGGGAATGTCAAAAGCCCCATCAAGTTCATTTAAGATTCTTCTTCCCTTATAATCCTTAGGATCTATCCGATAGTTCAGGCTGTCTTCCTTCGTAAAAAAGCGCGACCTGTCGATCTCCAGGGTATAGACTTTATAAGGTTTAAATTCAGTCACCTGCGTAAACTCGGCATGCTCTTTAAATTCAGAAGATATTTTAGCGATATAAAAGATGCTGAACACCACACCGCCAAGCCAGACGATAAGTAAACCAAAAGAAAAGGTTTTATGAATGGCCCTGCCATTGAAGGCCACGCGTATAGAAAACAGGATAAGGGCCAGAACAGGTATGCCGATTACTGTAAAGAAGGCTAAGAAAATGGCCGGAATATATTCCTGGTTAATGATGTTCAGTGGAAAATAAGTAAACACATTGGCATCCCAGAAGCCAAATAAAGCAGCGATGGTCACAATAAGGCCTAACAATACCATCGATCCAAAAATGGCTATGCCCACTGCAATAATTTTAAGGATCAGCTTACCACTACCCTGGAGAAAGTTGGCCAGCACATCAAAAAATTCGGCAATAAAGCCGCGCGACTGTTTAACGAGGGGGTGCTGACTGTTGGCAAAGCCGCGAAGGGTAGGTTCTTCGCCATACATAGACATGCGTTCAAATCTGGTTGTAGCCTTGGGTACCATGATCCAGAAAATGATATAGGCCAGTATACCTGCCCCGAAAAGAAAAATGATCAGAAAAGTAAACAGTCTGGTCCACTTCACGTCTATATCCAGGTAATGCGCCATACCTGCACAAACACCAGCTATCATGGCCTGGTCTGTATCCCTGTATAGTTTTTTAATCGGGTCAAATTCTGGCGGGGCCGTATAACCCTCATCGGATTCTTCAGAGTTTTCAAAATCCTTTACAGAACCCATCTGTTGAATTACAGCCTGCACATCTGCTGTACTGATCACCTGCTTTTGCTGTGCAGCAAGCATTTCGGCAAACATTTCGGCTATCCTATTCTCAATATCCTTTACAATCTCAAAATCGTCTGCATTCCTTGCAAAATGCTGCTTCACTTCGTTCAGGTAAAGGGTAAGCATTTCGTAGGCGTCCTCTTCTATATGAACAATAGAGTTCCCAATATTTATGTTGTGTGTTTTCTTCATGGTCTGGTTAAATTAATTGATCCTTTGAATTCTGGTCAGCCACTTTTTTTGAAGTATTGATGGCATAAGCCAGTTCCTGCCAGGTATTGTCAAGCTGTTTCAAAATGGCCTTGCCATCTTCAGTGAGCACGTAATATTTACGTGGTGGTCCGGAAGTAGACTCTACCCAATTGTAGCTCAGTAAACCATTGTTCTTTAGGCGGGTAAGCAGTGGATAAAGCGTACCCTCTACTACCAACAGTTTAGCCTGTTTCAATTCGGTAATGATATCGGAAGCATAAATTTCACCTCTCGATATTATAAGCAGCACACAGTATTCCAGTATGCCCTTCCGCATTTGTGTTTGCGTATTTTCTGCTATCATTATACAAAGTTATATGTTTTATATAGTAATATGCAATACATAGTACTATATAAAATACAAAACAAGATTTAGAAGTCTGATTATCAGTACAATAATTTTATTATGGAAATAAAAAAAGCAGATTTTATCAGAGAAAAAATAAAAAAATAAAAGTTATCAACAATTCCACAGGTTTTGAGAATTATGGCTTACAGTTTGATATTATCTGAATACATCTATTAAATACATTTACCTATGTTAATCAAACTCCATTCTATTCTTCAGGTTTTTGCAAGGCAAAAGGAAGAAAAAAAAGAAAAACCCCTGAGCCGAAAAGACTGGATTAATGTAGATCGCATGGTAATGATCGCATTGCTCCTCAGCGTGATCATTGGGGCAATAATTTTTTCTTAAAACTTACAGCAGTAAAGTATCAATCCGGTGTGCCTGTACCCGGTTTTGGTGTTGCGACCAGGTATAAATGGTAAAATGCCCGTCCTGAGAGGCTACCAATGCAGTAGCATCCCTTTGATCATGAATAAACTGTGCAGCAGAAAGATGCCGCGTACCCCCCACTTTTGCGGGGTGCATGACAATTGCAGCGCCCCCCACAATCGGTTCCGAGAAAGAGAGTTCATCAACATTCTCTTTGCCTTTGGCACGGCCTATTTTAGCGCCAAAAGCCAAAAGTTCATAATCTGTACTGATCACCGTCGCCCCATCAACAGCAGTAAGTCCGGCCAGGTGTTCCACCTCCCGTTTCAGAGCTGTTTGCCAAAAGATCTGGCTGGCTTCTTTTCTGTCCTGTTGTAACAATTTGGACAAACCGGTGAAAGAGGGCTGTATTCCATACTGTATGGGCTTGATAATGGATTGCAACCAGTTCCTGGTTTCATTTGGCACAACCAGCAAAGTACCGCCACGCCCATGCGCCCGCATAGAAACGGCCAGCTGAATCAGCACATTCACCGAATCGTTCCAGTAGGAAGGTGCAGTGAGGTCGAGCAGCGACAAAAGCACAGGCGGACAATCGGGTAAACTGATCGGATGCCCATCAACCACCTTAACCTGATCGCCCTTTAAAACTGCCAGATTGGTGAATTTTCCGAAACCATAGATCCTGCGGTGTTTAATGACCAGTAAAGCTGGTTCAGAAACATCTACTACAAAACAAAAATTAGGAATGCTGACTGTCGTTCCCCAGACATATAATTCTCCTTCTTCTATCCAGATACCCAGGTGGATACCGGCACGCTCTACACCTGGTGCAATTTTAGTAAGTGTACCTGGGTTTAAAGGCAGCCGCTGTTTAAAAAGAAGGGGGTTGCCGGCTTGTTGCGGTGGTAAAAAAGCAAGAGATATTTTTGGGGAATGCCCTTCTTCTTTACGTAAACTTGCCCAGAAAGTAGCATCAATAATGGCTTCTACTACATTTGCTGTAGGCAGCGGAGCCAGATCTTCCTCACCGCTTTCACTGGCCGCATTAAGATGCTGCGCAAAAATAGCTTCCATTTTTGGGGCAATAACTCTTGCAGCCTGGTAAGTGGTACGGTAGATCATGCCATAAAGTTAATTGATTTAAGGCAAACCTCCACATCATTTAATTGTCAATCTAATACCCAGAAAACCTCTTATATTTTGATTGGGCCCATAAACGTAAGTAGGATCGAAAGTCAGATGATAAGGGTTGTCTACCTCAGGATGTTTGTCAAACGGATCATTTGCACGCGCAATGATAAAAGGATTTCCCCTATTGGGTGTCCAGTTGAGTAGATTTTTCACCCCTCCATACAGCTCCATCTTTTTGAAACCAGTAAAAGTAAGCTGGATATTCTGAATGCTCCAGGTTGGAGAATATTCTTTTCTTGGATCCGTGTCACTCAATAAAGGCAGGCGCACCGGGCTGTAAATATTTCCGGTATAATCGACGTTCAGCTTAAGCGGAGAAATCTTATAGGAAACAGCCCAGTTACCGGAAAACTTTTCCGTCAGGATCTGTTGCTTTTTAAGCCCATGTTCATAAGTAGCAACGTCCTGATAGGTACCGCCAAAGATGATCTTTAGCCCATTGTTCAGGCTCAGATCCATATTTGCACTGAAACCTTTGCTTACCGCATGACCGTCCAGGTTGTCATAAATAATTTCATTGGGATTGCTGTCAAAATCACCAATGATCCGGTTATTGAAATAGGTATAAAAAGCCGAGGTTTCAATGCCAAAGAAAGTGCCGTTTTCCATATACATCTTTTTCAAAAAATTAAGGTTTACATTATAGGTCTTTTCAGGTTTCAGTTCATGGGCCACTTTTACTTCCCGGGCACCGATTAAAGCCGCATGGTCTTCCGTAAAAATGTTGACTACCCTGAAACCTGTACCAGCATTTAAACGCAGGATATTGTTATCGTTGATGCTCCATTTATAGGCCAGCCTGGGCGTAAATATATTTCCGTGTACAGAATTGTAATCGTAACGGAAGCCCGCAAGAAATTTATGCTTCGCGGCCAGGCTGATCTCGTCCTGAACAAAAAATCCGGGCAGCCAGGTATTGCTTTTTAAGTCCTGGTTCAATCCGGTTGTAGCCGGCGTATTGTCGTCGTAATAAGTATAGCGCAGTGCAGCGCCAAACAGCAGGTCGTGGTTCCGCAATTGCTTGTCCCAGGTTAGCTGGGCAAAGCCGATTTTCTGTTTGGCAATATAAGAGGTAGTTCCATACCTGCTATCCTGATTGTGCTCATTATAGGAAAAAGCAAGGAATAGTTTTTCAGCTGCCGGCAACTGGTAATTTCCGATCAGCTCCCAGCGGTTGGTATAAATGCTTTCCCCATACACCTGATCCCCACCCCGGTAAGATTTGTTCCATTGCATCTCGCCACCCCATCGGTCTTCATACACATACCTGCCACCCAATGTAAAGATCCGGTTGTACTTCCTTTTAAAATTCCATTTCTGAAATACCGAAATGCGGTCCTGCAGGGTCACATCGGTAAAGTTATCGTGGTTATGGTCTACGGGATGGCCATATTTAAAGTAATTTACACCGGTCAGCACATCTGTTTTTTTATTCGCTTTAAACTTAAAACCCAGATCGGCATTCCATTCCTGATAACTGGTAGTAAAAATATCAGCAGAAAATAAAGCGGCATTTTGCGGCTTTTTGGTAATGATATTGATTAAGCCCCCTACCGCCTCGCTTCCGTATAAGGACGATGCAGGCCCTTTAACAATCTCTATCTGTTCTACCAGTGAGTTCGGGATCCCCGAAAGTCCGTATACACTTGATAAGCTGCTTACAATAGGCATCCCATCAATCAGGATCATGGTGTAAGGGCCCTCCAGGCCATTGATATGAATGTCCCCGGTATTGCAGATGTTGCAGTTCAATTGCGGCCTTACACCGTTTACATTTTGAAGTGCCTCAAAAATACTTGGTGTAGGGTTTTTCCTAAAAAAAGCGGGGGTATATACTTCTACCGGAACAGGGCTTTCCAAACGCTTCACCTCTTTTAAAGTCCCCGTAACCACTACTTCATTCAGGTCGTTTTGAAAATTACTGAGGTCAAAATTCAGTGCCCTGTACTCATCTGCTTTCAATACAACTGATTTAAGTGTTTTTCTAAAACCAATTGCAGTGGCCTGAACTTGATATGTACCCGCGGCAATTTTGCTAAAAACATAATTTCCCATACTGTCTGTTTTTGTAGCCAGAGTGCTGCCCTGCAAAATCAGGGTAACCGCCTGGAGCGGCTGGCCTTCGGAAATGACCTGTCCGCCTATACTGCCCGATTGGGCTGAAGCAGACAGGAAATAACTAACAAAAAGAGCAAAAGTAAGGACAATACGCATATTTTTTATTTATCTAATTTAAAATTCAATTTTACAAAACTATTAAAGTTAGATAAACCTAACAAATATAATTTGACATATTTAATATTTTATTAAAAGAAAATTTCATCTAAGTTTGCAGCATGCTATCCTATACTGAAGAAAACTATTTAAAGGCCCTGTTGATGTTGAGTTTCCAGAACGAAGAACGACCGGAAGCAGGTACGAACGAAATGGCGGCGCACCTGGGCGTAAAACCAGCCACAGCTACCGATATGCTAAAAAAGCTGAAAGAAAAGGAGCTGGTAAGCTATCAGAAATACGGAAAGATATTGCTGACAGAACTGGGCAGAAATAAAGGTATTGCCATATTGAGGAAACACCGGCTCTGGGAAACCTTTCTGTATGAAAAACTGGATTTTAGCTGGGATGAGGTACATGAAGTAGCCGAACAACTGGAACATATCCACTCGGCCAAACTGGTAGACAAACTCGAAGAGTTCCTGAATTTTCCTGAATTCGATCCTCACGGAGACCCTATTCCGAAGGCTAACGGAGATATCCCTATAGTGGACAAGATTTTACTTGCAGAAGTAAGGGCCGGAGAAACCTGCAAAGTTGTAGCCGTTAAAGATACCTCCGTTCTTTTTTTACAGTACCTGGAAAAACTAAAGATCACCATAGGCACAAAAATAAAAGTACTGGAAGTGATAGATTTTGATGGTTCATTGAACATACAGATTGAAAAAGAAGAATCCAGAAGTGTATCTATGAAATTTGGCGAAAGCCTTTTTGTAAAGAGATAGTCGTAAATTTGTATTGATCTGATAGCGTTAAATTCCTATAACACCGAATATATGTCGACAGAAATAAAGTGCCCTAATTGCTCACATACTTTCCCTATTGAGGAAGTCATGGCAGAGGAGTATAAGAAAGACCTTCGCGAAAAGATGGTATCTTTTACCAAACAAAAGGATGAGGAATACAGCAAAAAACTGAATGAGTTTGCCCAGCAGCAAAAGCAACAGGAACAGGCTTTTGAACTGCAGAAAAAACAACAGGCCCAGCTTTTTGAACAAAAGCTGGAAGAAGAAAAAAAACAGTTACAGCATATACTAGAAGAGAATTTACGTAAAAGTATTGCAGCTGATTTTGAGAACAAGCTGCAAATGCTCGATAACGCGAATAAAGATAGCGAAGAAAAACTAAAGCTGGCCCGCTCAAAAGAACTGGACTTCCTGAAAAAAGAACAGGCCATGAAGGAGCGGGAAGCCGAGATGGAACTGCAGATCCAGCGCAAACTGCAGGAACAACGGGCAGAAATGGTAGAGCAGATCCGTAAACAGGAGGCAGAAAAAACCAGCCTAAAGGATACAGAACACCAGCTGAGGGTAAAAGAACTGGAAAAGCAGCTTGACGATCAGAAGAAACTTGCAGAAGAGATGAAGCGCAAAGCTGAACAAGGTTCTATGCAGCTACAGGGCGAAGTACAGGAACTGATCCTGGAAGAATTGTTACGCAACGCCTTTCCCTTCGACCTGGTTACTGAAGTTGGTAAAGGCGTAAGGGGTGCAGATTGCGTGCACCACATCAGGAACCAGTTTGGACAGGAATGTGGTAAGATCATCTATGAAAGTAAACGTACCAAGGACTTCTCGCTGGAATGGATTGAAAAGCTGAAAAGGGACATGCGCAGTATGGGCGTGGATGTAGCCGTAATTGTAACACAGGCATACCCTAAAGGAATGGATTGTTTTGGAGAAAAAGATGGGGTATGGATCTGTTCTTTTGATGAAGTAAAGGCCGTTTCCTATATCTTAAGGGATGGCATCGTTAAACTCTTCAGCGCCGCAAAATCACAGGAAAACAGGGGCGATAAAATGCATATGTTATACGATTACCTGACCAGTAATGAGTTTTCTGAACAATGGAAGGCCATACGTGAAGGCTTCATGAGCATGAAACTTTCCATTCAGCGGGAGCGCGATGCTATGGAAAAACTATGGAAAGCCAGGGAAAAACAACTTGAAAAGGTGATGCTGAATGCCGCCCACATCCGTGGTTCTATTGAAGGTATTGCCGGTACAGACAGTATCCAGCTGAGCCTGACAGATGAGGACGATGAACCCTTAATGCTCGACTAGCGCCACCTTGTTCCCATCCACTGCTGCTGTGCGGCTTCAGTTAAAAAGCTCCAGGCCACAAAACGGCTGATCTTTTGGCCCTGTGCCATCTCTATTGTTTTTACCTGCAAAGCCCCGGCACCCTGAAGCGCTTTATAGATAAAAGACAGGTTACTGCTTTTTGAAACCAGGCTGCTAAACCAAAGGCACTGATTGGCAATAGCCATGCTGTCATTGATCATATTTCTGATGAAGGCGAGTTCTCCACCATCATACCACAATTCAGCCTGCTGGCCCCCAAAATTCAGCACCGTTTCTTTTCCTGTATGTTTGCCCAGATTTTGCAGTTTTCTTTTGGTCCCTGATTGCGCTTCAGCTGCCGAAGCATGAAAAGGTGGATTGCACATCGTAAAGTCGAATAGCTCTCCCGGCTTTACAATACCCTTAAAAATATCTTTTGGGTTAGGCTGCAGTCTGCAACTTACAGCACCGGTCAGCAAAGAATTCGCCGCAACAATAGCTTTAGCCGTCTTAATGGCTCCCTGGTCTGTATCCGAACCTACAAAACTCCATCCGTATTCCCGCAGTCCAATAATCGGATAAATACAATTTGCACCAATGCCGATATCCAGGCCTTTTACACGGTTGCCTTTTGGCACAATTCCCTTATTATTCCGGGCAAGCAGATCTGCCAGGTAATGCACATAATCTGCCCTGCCCGGAATAGGCGGACACAGATAATTTGCTGGAATATCCCAGTTGTCAATTCCATAAAAATGTTTTAACAGCGCTTTATTCAATAGCTTAACCGCTACCGGATCAGAAAAATCGATAGATTCGCCGCCATAGGAATTGACAGCAACAAATGGATACAACTCCGGTAAGGTTTTGATCAGTTCAGGGAAATTATATCTTGAACGGTGTTTATTTCTTGGATGCAGGATGGTTTTTTCTTCAGACATTCCTTTTAAAAATTAACCAAAGATAAAGCTTCTGTACAAACAATTGGATATGTAAGAAAGCATGCCTTACTTTGTAATCCTAATCTGTCTTTAAGATGCAAAAATTTATTAAAAGCTTCAGCTATGCATTTTCAGGTATTGCTTACGCTTTTAAAACGCAGTTTAATTTTAAGTTCCACGTAGTAGCGGTGCTTATTGCGGGCATTGCAGGCTGGTATTTTCAATTGGCATCCGGCGAATGGCTCTGGCTGATCGCTGCATCGGGCCTGGTGATCGTTGCTGAACTGTTTAATACAGCCATAGAAGTACTGGTGGATCTCGTTTCGCCTGCCTATCATGAAAAAGCCAGGATAGTGAAAGATGTGGCCGCAGCGGCAGTATTGCTGGCTGCAGGTACTGCTTTAATTATAGGCCTCGTCATATTCATTCCAAAGCTGCTTGATCATGTTGCATAAAACCAGGGGCATTGTTTTAAAAACCACTTTATACAGTGAAAGCAGTGTGATCGTGCAGATTTTTACAGAAAAATTCGGCATACAATCTTATATCATCAATGGAGTTAAAAAACCGAGGGCCAAAATCAGTATGAACATGTTACAGCCCCTGCACCTGGTAGACATGATTGTTTACCATAAGGCCAATACAAATATACAGCGTGTTTCAGCGCTCAGGCCATCCCCGGTTTTCCGCAGCATTCCTTACGACATCATTAAAAGTACCATTGTACTTTTCCTGAATGAAGTATTGTACAAAAGCATCAGGCAGCAAACCACGGATGAGCATTTATTTGATTTTATTTTTAATGCGATATGCTGGTTTGATGAAACAGAAGAATTAAACGTAAATTTTCATCTTTCTTTCCTATTAAAGCTTTCCCGTTTCCTGGGATTTGCACCAAGCACCCTAACCAAAAGTAACCAGAGTTTTTTCGATCTGCAAGAAGGGGAATTCAGATCTTCAGCCCCTGTGCATGCCCATTTCCTGGATAAAGACGATGCGGCATTATTTATTTCCCTGTTTTCTTTGCCTCTTGAAAAAATAAATGAAATAACCCTGGAAAACAAAACCAGACGATCCATCCTAGATAAAATACTGGTTTACTACACTTTACATACCGCGTCTTTTGGAGAAATCCGTTCGCACCAGGTCCTTGAGGATGTGCTCTCGTAAAAAACGATATCTTTTTTTGCAAAAATCATTTTAGGATGTATATTTGCAATCCCAAATCAAGGGGATCCTTGATATAAATTTACAGCATGCTCAGCTGGTTTTTTAAACAAATGAGCAGAACCAAGGGGAGATTAGCTCAGCTGGTTCAGAGCACCTGCCTTACAAGCAGGGGGTCACTGGTTCGAACCCAGTATCTCCCACAAAAACAGCCGCTCAGCTGTTTCAAATAAAAAAGAGCAGAACCCAGAGGGAGATTAGCTCAGCTGGTTCAGAGCACCTGCCTTACAAGCAGGGGGTCACTGGTTCGAACCCAGTATCTCCCACAATAAAAAAGCCTTTCAGCTATTCTGAAAGGCTTTTTTATTGCACCTTAATTTTCTCGGATCTGATCAGATCATCACTTCAGCAGATACAAAATAATGATCGCTTGGATACTTACCTTTAACGTTATCCTTTAAAATTCCTGCCGATTGAGCGGTTACCTCCCCCTTGCAAAAAATGAAATCTATCTTCTTTCCTTTTTTTGAATAGTTTTCACCCTGAAACTGATGAACAGTATATCCGGGTTCTGCTTCCCCATGCAAGGTGGTATAGATATCTTTCCATTTCGCTGATATCACCAGCTCATAAACCTTATTTTCGGCAGATGCATTAAAATCACCTGCCAGCAGCTGGGGGTAATCCCTTGGGTATTGCGCTGCATCTGCGAGCACCATCTCCATTTGTTTCTCTCTGGCCGGCTGGCTTTTATGGTCCAGGTGCAGATTGACTACCCTGAAATCTTTGCCCGATTGCCTGTCCTTCAGCCTTACCCAGTTGGCATTCCTGGCCCTGGCAGAATCCCAGGATAAACTGCCGGCCATAAGTGGGGTTTCAGACAACCAGTAACCACCAGCCGAGAGCAGTTCATATCTTTTTTCTGAAAAGAAGATGGGATTTTTGGCTATGCCATGATACCCGGTTGTAAAGGCATCCATTTCCGGGCCTTCAAAGCCAAAGGAAAAATAGCCTTTCAATGCCTTTTTTAGGTCCTCATTCTGGTTTCGCAATACTTCCTGCATGCAAATGATATCGGGCTTTTGCTGCAGCATAATTGCGGCACAAATCTCTTTACGGCCATTCCAGCCAAAACCTGCCTGCTCATCTTCAGGCAGATCGACCCGGATGTTGCAGGTCAGCATTTTATGCTTTCCGGCAGCAATGGCCGGCAGCAAAGGTTTAGCGGCATAGCCGAGCCTGCTTATTGCAGGGCTGGCAGCAAGCAGGCCGGCAGCCCTGATAAAATTTCTTCTTGAAACCATACTTATGAAGTGACCAGCTGTTTTGGATTCAGGTAAGCGCCCTTTTCCAGCAATTCAGCCTGCAATTCCGCCACATTCAACTGAGCAGGTAAAACGCCTTTTCTGATGCTCATTTTTGCAGCCCTTCCGGCAGCTTCACCCATCGCCATACAAGGTGCCATTACCCGGATGGCCGACATGGCCTCGTGGGTAGTAGAAATGCACCTGCCTGCCACAATCAGATTCTCTATCTTTTCCGGGATCAGTGAACGGTAAGGGATGTCGTAACAATCCCCGCACCAGGTGAGGGTACAGCCACCGCCTTCAGGATGGTGGATGTCCAAAGGATAGCTGGCCACCGCAACGGCATCATCAAAGCGCCGGCAAGCCAGAATATCATCAGCAGTCAACACATACTGCCCCACAATGCGACGGGTTTCCCTGATCCCCAAAAACGGGGCCATCTTGGTGAACACTGCCCGCTCAAAACCGGGTACATACTCATTCAGGTAACGCTGGATCTCCTCTACCTGTTTACGCCCTTCAATTTCCCCATAGGTTAAACTCTCCGGATTGGTACCATCCACACCGTTAATTCTGGACATATTGACCCATATTTCGCCCTCACGCAAACCGGTGATCAAAATCGTACGCTCAACCGGCAAATGATACCCAGCTTCCCGGGCCTTTTCCATCACACTCCGTAAGCCCACTACAATAAACTGGTTATTTTGTCCGAAATATTCAGCAGGGATAAAATCGGTTAAATAGGTACGGGGCTCCTGGGCAATAGACATCCGCAACTTTTCAGTATCCACGCCAGCCATACAGAACATTAAAGTTGGAGGCTGTGCACCGCCATGTTCATTGCCCTGCTCACAGGGCACCCCTGCTTTAAAGGCTACATCGGCATCGCCAGTACAATCAATTATAGTTTTGGCCAGGATAACTTCCCTGCCCGATTTACTTTCGATAATTACCCCTTTAATTGCGTTACCTTCCATAACCACACCCGCAAAAAATACATACAGCAAAACATTCACCCCACTATCCACCAGCATCTCCAGGCCCACATTTTTTACTGCTTCAGGTTCCACCAGGGTCAGGCTCATGTGCAGCGGACAAGGCCTGTGTTCACTGGCCGCATTTTTTTCTTTCAGGCGCGCTATAAACTTCTGCGGAATGCCTTTGATGATCTGGTTTCCTTTTTGTCCCAGAAAACCGAGTACCGGCAAACCTATCGTCATGTTACCCCCTACAAAACTCCGGCTATCGATCAGGGTAACCTTTAACCCATCTTCAGCAGCAGCCTGGGCTGCAATGATTCCTGAAGGGCCCCCACCAACCACCAATACATCAACGTCCAGGCGTACCGGCAAATCTCTGGCCGGCTCCGTAATCATCGTTCTATTTTCCATTTCCATTCTATTTTAAAACTTATGCTATACTATCCAATTTTGCCACAGCTACAGCCGGCTTCTCGGGCCTTACCATTGTCCACAGTATCAATACCGCAACCGGATGTAAGAAAGCCATGGCAATAAATATCTTTTCAGCACCCAATGTGCCCATAAACTGACCTACAAAATAATTAAAGCCTACTGCACCCAGGGCGCCAAAACCACCGGCAATACCCAAAACACTGGCTACATTTTTGACAGGAAAAGCTTCAGCTATAACCACGCTGATGGTAAATAACCAGCTTAAACAAGCTACCGCTACAATGCTAAAAATAAACAAGGTGACAAAGGGATTGGGAATATAAGGCGTAAGCACACAGAGCGGCGCCAATACAGCTACACTGGTCAGCATCACTTTTCTTGCCTTTAATGGTTCCTTTCCTTTTCTTACCATTCTGTCCGACCAGGCCGCTGTACCTATAGCCCCCAGGTCGGCCACCAGAAAGGGGATCCAGCCAAACATGCCCATTTGGGCAAGGGAAAAGCCAGATTGTTCCTGCAGATATCCGGGAAGCCAGAACAGGCAAAAATACCATACCGGATCACTTACAAACCTGATGAGCAAAATGCCCCATAAGCTTTTTCTTCCCCACAGCTGCTTCCAGGTAAAGGAAGGGCTTTCCTCAATTTTAGCAGTTCCGGCAGCTTCAAGGGCAATCTCCGCAGGCGGGTCGCGGTAAACCAACAGCCAGAGCAATGCAATGATCAGTCCAACCACCCCTGCAACAATAAATACAGTATGCCAGTTATAGGTAATGGCCAGCCAGGCTACCAATGGCGGGGCAATAATGGCACCTATGGAACTGCCTGCAACACAAAGACTATTGGCCGTAGCCCTCAGTTTGCCCGGAAACCAAACGGTAACCACCTTTAACTGTGCAGGAAAATTGGTGGGTTCTGACATCCCGAGTAAACCACGAAAAAAAGTAAACTGACCAAATGTCCTGGAAATACCGCCCCCAATACAGGCTACCGACCAGCCGATAATCCCTGCAAACATGACCTTTTTAGCGCCAAACCTGTCTACCAGCCAGCCCGAAACGGGATACATAATGGCATAACACACGGTAAAAATATTCAGGATAAGCGCATAGCCGCCATCGTTCAGCGCAAATTCTTTTTTAATAACCGGCTTAAGAATAGATACGATCTGCCTGTCAAAATAGTTAAATACGATGGCCAGAAATATGATAAAAATAATAAACCATCGCCGTTTATTCGGCATAAGTAGTGCAGGCATGTTCTAATCCGGTTAATATATCTGGTCCGCTTTAAAATTCCTGTTTAAAACTTTAAAGAAAGAATACCTAAAATAACTAAATTAAAACTTTTAAAACAAAATAAAATTAAACTAAACAAATTGAAAGCATATGTAGAACGAGGCTAACCGCGTTCTACAATACACTTAGGCTGGTGTTTGATGGGAAAGTTGCATGAATTGGCAATAAAGCACATTTTATTGGCCTGTTCGTGCAGGGCATTTGCCTTTTCAATTTGCGATGCATCGGTTATGACCACAACAGGATTTAAAGTAACTTCTGTAAAATGGCCGCTCCCATCAGGTTTTTCCAGCATACTCCCAATGGGTGTATCCTTGTATTCCATTACAATGATCTCCTGCTGTGAACACAGGTGCAGGTACCATAGCATATGGCAGGAAGACAGTGAGGCAAGCAAAAGGTCTTCCGGATTATGTTTCGTTTTATCACCCAGAAATGCAGAATCTGAAGAGCCCAGGATATCCGGCTTGTTGGCAATAGAAATAATGTAACTTCTGTCGTACGACCGGTAGTCCATTGTTCCCGAACCTTTATTCCCCGCCCATGTAAGTGTCGCCTGATATTGATGTACTTTAGCCATAAAGATGTTTTTATTGTTTCCACCAATTTAAACATTCTTCTTTATCAATGCTATAGTAAACTAAACAATTCCTCCCATAACCGGATCACTGAAACTGGCCACACCGGTTTCTACCCTTCCTGCATACCTTTGTACAAAATTTTCGGCGCCCTCTACGCTTAAACTAAAGTCGTACCAGCCATGCATCTGCTTCAGGTCCAGTACAATCTCCTGATTGCTGCCCGCAGCAATGTTCTTTTTAAGGTCATTTTTACGGTAACCCAGATCTTTAATCACTATGGCATAACTTTTTGATCGGTTTGCATTGATTACTTTTAACAGTACGTTACCGGTCAGCTTGCCATTTGCAGCCTCATATTCGCAATGCACTGTTAAATCCGGATTGTTACCCGAGCCTATATATTCCCGGTGATAACCATTTGGCCCATCGACTTTAAGGTGATATTTGCCATTTTCAAAGTTTGCCAGCGGCCAGCTGTAGGTTACTGTATCGCCAGCTACAGCGGCAAAAGCCCAGTTCCGGCACACCTGCGTACCCGTTTCGGCATCACTAAACGCAACAGGTGCATATACGGTAAAAGGAGAACCTGCAGCTTTTTTGCCAAAAACCGCATTACCAGCCTTAAACTTTATTTCAAAATTCTGCTTATCGGCCTGCAATTGTCCATCGGCATAAAGCTCATAAGGCAATGCGCAGGAAGGTCGTATCCCCTTTTCCTGTACCGACATAACCTTTCCGGAAAGCGGATTGGCCACATAAGCAGCAACATCTCCATTGCTTAGCTTTTTAAAGCCTGAAGGGTCGTCTTTAAATTTAGCATTATAAATGCTTTCCACCATAGCATCCCTTTTAAGAAAAGCTATCTGATCCGCTTTCTCCCCGTTAAAAGGCGTAAACACCGAAGTCAGGTCGCCGCATATCGCCCTGCGCCATTTACTGATGTTCTCAATTCTTATTTCTTTATTTAACTTCTTACTGAAAAAAACTTCCAGAAATTGCAGGGTAGATGTATGGTCAAATACTTCTGAACATACCCTGCCCCCCCTGCTCCATGGCGAAGCAATCAGCATAGGCACGCGAAAACCGAGACCAATAGGTGCTTCTCTTGCGGCCTTTTCCGGTATGCCCTGTTTAAGTTCATTGGCCAGCCTTACATGTTCTACCTCTGTATCAATCCCTGCAGATACCTTGCCGGTTCCAGCAACCTTATTGTCAGGGATAGAAAATGGTTTTACATGATCAAAATAACCATCATTTTCATCGTAAGTAGTGATAAAGATTGTTTTCTTCCAGACTTCCGGATTCTTGGTCAGGATGTCCAGTATTTCCGAAACATACCATGCGCCATACCAGGGCGCACTGGGATGATCCGAAAAATTCTGTGGTCCGGCCAGCCAGGATACGGCAGGCAATTTACCCGTATTCACATCTTTTCTGAACTGGTAAAGCACATCCCCCTTAGGCACGGTCACTTCACGTTTGGTGTCGCCGTCATTATAGCTTAAAGTGGTGATGCTGCGGTAATCCGGATCTCCTGAATTGATCACAAAAGCATTTTTAAACAGGCGCTTTTGCTTATCAGACAACTTATTGTACTCCTCCGTACTCCATTTTTTCAGTTCTGCAGCGGCATTGTCCAGCGCCTCCAGTTTATTTTTAAGATCGGCTTTTATCTTCTTTGCAGCGGCTTCACTTGAAGGGCTTGCTTCCTGCAGTTTATTGATCTCTTCAGGCAGGGTCTCTACCAGATTCTGCAGGTTTTTTACATAGCGTGATGAGAACTTAACATGGTAAGCAGCAAAAAACTCCAGCAGGTTACAGCCAAAATTGGCCAGCCAGGCACGCTCTTCGCCTTTATAACCGCCACCGCAGCTTAAGTCGTTCTGGTAAAAGCTCCATGGAATATTGTTTTCTTCCAGCAGCTCCGGGAAAGCGCGCCATGGCAATTTACCATAGCTAAAATCATCATTCCTGATGTTCACCTTTTGCAATCCATCCAGGTCATAACTGATTTTACCTGTCCAGAAAAAAGACCTGTTGGGTGTAGTGCTGGTCATTCCCGAACAAAAATTCTGGTCACAAACCGTAAAAGCATCTGCCATAGCATAGTTAAAAGGCAAATCCTCCCGGTTGTAGTGCCCTAAAGTTAAAGGCATGCCCGAATATTTTTTGTTGCCGGATTTTTTCGCGGTCAGCCAGCCATCGTACTTGCCTTTGTTATAAGCATCTACCTGGCTTGCCCGCGAATGCGGCAGGGAACCGATCCAGGTAACCTTAGAATCTTTAATGTTTAAGCGAAAAGGGGCATAAGTATTTCCTGCAGCATCGGTTTGCATCCATACAGGTTTTTTATTAGGTAAGGTAACTGCACGCGGATCGTTAAAACCCCTTACGCCCTGCAAGGTACCAAAACAATGGTCGAACGACCTGTTTTCCTGCATGAGTATCACAATATGTTCTGCATCAAGAAAGCTGCTGCCCAACCTGGGGTTAATGGCAAGTGCCCTTTGTATAGATGCGGGCAGCATAGTTGAAAGCCCGGCAGCACCGGATAGCAACAGGGATTTCCTGATAAATTCTCTTCTTGATTCCATAATTTGTGTTGTGTGTTTTGAAAACTTATTCTTAAATAAGAATTCTAATTTCACACTTTTAAATTACGAAACCATTTATTTAGTATAAAATTCTTGTTATATTTTATTAAAAAATATTAAATATACTTTACCAAAATTAAAATACCTGTTATTTTAACTGATAAGCCATTACACTCTTTTTCCAAAACGTAGGAATATAAACGATACGATTAACCGGATCATAACCGATATCAGCCGTATTCTTTTTTTCCAGGTGAAGATCCAGCAGCAGCTCGTATTTGCCGTCGGCATGCACATAATAAACATAACCACCCCAGCAGGAAAACAGCCAGTCGCCATTCCCAACCGGCTCTATACCATCGCCACCATTGGGCAGTTCAGCTATCCTGGTCAGTTTTTTATTTGCATCAGCCTTCCAAAGCGTTTTACCTCCGGCAATATACAGTTCATCACCCACTGCCTTTAGTCCATTCACGCCGTTCACATTTTCCATATATAAGGATACCTTATTGCCTTCAATCCGATGAATACGCTTGGTCCTCGAATCAGAAACATATACAATGCCCTTATCACTTACTGTAATGTCATTCAAAAATTTTGCACTGTCTACCGGTATTTTGAGTTTTACCTTTCCTTTCGCCATATCAATCACCACTACATCACTCAGGTCTGCAGCATATAGGGTATTCCCAAACCTGCCCAGTCCTTTTGGCGAATTTAAACCGGTGATCCAGTCATGATCAATCATTTTACCAGTAGTACTCAGCTTGGCAACGCCACCAATGCCGTCCTTATCGTTCGGATTATTGCCCATTACAGAAGCATACAGGATACCCGCTTTTATATCGGGCAAAACAGATTCTGGTAAATTGATCACACTGTCTGTTTCCCAAAGTTTTTCGAGGCTGTGCTGGGCCTTCAAACTCAGTGACGCAGTAACCATAAAAATAACGACAAGGTATTGTTTCATATTGGCTGAAATTAGAGATTAGGTAATTATTGTGTTAAAGTACATAATTTCTTAAAATTCGTGATTTGTTGTTACAATTGCCTGATCATCACCTAAAAAATATTGTCCGAATTTAGCCAGGTTATATGCAATCTTACCATTAATGGTAAATTATAGCCCCTAATGCCGCTATCCGGCCTAAACATGCCCCGGGCCGTTTTTAAACCCTCAAATAAACGGCTAACTTTAATTACATAAATAAACAACACAATAAGCAAAGAAGCTTAAACCGAGCAGTAATTATGAACAAAAATTCTATTTTAGGCATGGCCTGTCTTGCTTCCTCATTGATCCTGACGGGGATAGCAAGTACGCATGCACAATCAAAAGCGGCCGACTTAAAAAGCTGGCCTAAAGGCAGCTCCCCGAAAGAAATAGGAGCAAGAATAGCCGGACGTTTTGTAACCACCCCCCATTCTAACTTTAACCGCCCGGGGCCTCCTAAAGTAATTACCTATCCGGAAAGCTGTACCTGGTATGGTGCCCTTACCTTTGCCAAAGAAACCAGGGACGCTAAACTACTTGGACAGCTGAAAGACAGGTTTGAGCCGCTTTTTGGTGTAGAAGCTAAAATGATCCCGGTTCCGGACCATGTGGATTATAGTGTGTTCGGCGCTGTTCCGCTGGAACTGTACATGCAGACCAAGGACAAAAAATACCTTGACCTGGGCATTTCAATTGCGGATAAACAATGGGGACCACCGGAAGGCCCCAGGGTTAAACCTGAATCACACGAATTTTATAACAAAGGCTATACCTGGCAAACACGGCTCTGGATAGACGACATGTTCATGATCACCGCCTTACAGGCCCAGGCTTACCGTGCTACGGGCGACCAGAAGTACATAGACCGTGCAGCCAAAGAAATGGTATTTTACCTGGATGAGCTCCAAAAACCGAATGGCTTGTTCTACCACGCTCCCGATGTGCCTTACTACTGGGCACGTGGCGATGGCTGGATGGCAGTAGGCATGGCCGAATTGCTAAGGTCTGTACCAAAAAATAATCCCAATTATCAAAGGATCATGAAGGGCTATAAAGACATGATGGCCTCCCTGCTCAAATACCAGACCGAAGAAGGGATGTGGCGCCAGCTTATTGATAAGCCCGAATCATGGCCTGAAACTTCGGCTACCGGCATGTTCACCTTCGCATTTATCACCGGTGTAAAAAACGGATGGCTGGATAAAGAAGTTTATGGAAAAGCTGCCCGTAAAGCATGGCTTAAACTGATCACCTATATCAATGAAAACAACGACATTACAGAGGTTTGCGAAGGCACAAATAAAAAAGACGACCTGCAGTATTACCTGGACCGTAAAAGGAATATCGGGGATTTACACGGACAGGCACCTCTTTTATGGTGTGCAACTGCTTTATTACGTTAAATAACTATAAAAACCGGAGCAAAATGAATAGTTTTAATTAAAAAAATCAAATGAAAAAAATACTCATTATACCCGTTTTACTTAGTGCCCTCATTTTTTTTACCCTTTATGCCTTTAAAGACATTTCTGCACTGAGGGGGCCTAAACCTGACGCCGACAATGTAGGCTTAAAACTACCGGAAGGGTTCGGCGCTTTAAAAGTTGCCGATATAGGCGCCAAAGCAAGGCACCTGGTGGTTACCCCGCAAGGCACTATTTATGTGAAACTTGCCAGGGTAAAAGATGAAAAAGGGATCATCGTACTTAAAGAAAACAGTGAAGGCAGGGCCGAAATTACCGGTGGATTTGGCAATTATGGCGGCACCGGCATTTACATGAAAGATGGCTACCTTTACGCCTCTTCAAACAAAGAAGTATTCAGGTACAAGCTGAACGACAAAAATGAAGTCATCGATCCAAACAAACCTGAAATGATTGTTAAGGGCTTAAAAATGGGCCGCCAGCACGAAACCAAATCACTGGTACTGGACAATGACGGGAACATCTATGTGAACATCGGTGTGCCTTCAAACTCATGTCAGGAACAAGACCGGGGCCTCAGATCTAAAGGCATTCCAGGCTGCCCGCTGTTAGACTCTGCAGCAGGCATCTGGCAGTTTAAAGCCAGTAAACTGAACCAGAGCTATGCCGAAGGTGTACGTTATGCCACAGGCCTCAGAAATGTAGTAGGCCTGGACTGGAACCAGCAAAACAACCAGCTTTTTGTAATGCAGCATGGCCGCGATAACCTGAACAGCTCATGGCCGGAACTTTATGATACCAAAGAATCGGCAGAACTGCCTGCAGAATGCCTGTATGCCCTAAAAAAAGGCGACAATGCCGGCTGGCCCTTTATGTATTACGATGGCATACAACATAAAAAAATTGTTGCGCCTGAATACGGGGGTGACAAGAAAAAAGAAGCAGATCCAAAATATTTAGAACCTGCCAGGGCCTACCCGGCGCACATGGCACCTAATGGTTTATTGTTTTATACCGGCAACATGTTCCCGGCAAAATATAAAAACGGGGCCTTTATTGCTTTCCATGGTTCATGGAACCGTGCACCAGAACCTCAAAAAGGTTTCTTTGTGGTTTTCCAACCATTTAAAGATGGTAAACCGTCGGGCGACTGGGAAATATTTGCAGACAATTTTGCGGGTACGCCGGAGAAAGCGGCAATGAATAAAGCCGACCATCGCCCATGCGGACTGGCTCAGGGTGCCGACGGCTCACTTTATGTAACAGATGATTCCAAAGGAGTGATCTATCGCATCCTATACAACAAGAAATAAACAGCAATGAAAAAAATTTTATTGACCTTATTGATCTTAAGCGCAGCCGGCTTACAGTTATCTGCGCAGACAAAAGGGAAGAAAACAACTGCCGCTAAACCACAAATGGCTACAGCGGCAGTTATGGCCAACGGAAAAAAGATTTACAATAAATACTGCCTGGCCTGCCATATGGCAGATGGTGCAGGTGTACCCAACATGAACCCGCCATTGAGCAAAACGTCTTATGTGCTGGGCGACAAAACCAGGCTCATCAAAGTAATTTTGAACGGATTGGCTACAGGTGAAGAAATAGATGGAGAGACCTATACCAATGTGATGCCTGCGCATAACTTTTTAACAGACCAGGAAATTGCCGATGTATTGAGTTTTGTGAGAAATAGTTTTGAGAATAAGGCAGCAGCCATCTCTATGCAGGAAGTAAAAGCCATAAGGGCAAAAAACACAAAAAAATAATGAAAAAAACCTGTCTATTCCTGCTTGCATCTTTAAGCTCAGGCAGCATTTTTGCACAAAGCAACACAGAAGCGGTTGTCCGTAAGGTGGCCGATAACATCATCGCAAACACTTCATTTAAATTTGTAAATACAAAAACCAATGAAACTTACGAATCTACAAAGGGACTTGCATCTTCGCCCGACATTAAAGTAGCCAGCAAGTTTAACAAATGGATGTATGTGAACGGGGTGCTCACTATCGGCATGATCCAAATGGCCGATGTGCTGAAAGATAAAAAGTATGCCGATTACTCCTTACATAACTTTGAATTCATTTTTAACAATCTAAGTTATTTTGAGACCCTGTACAAGGCAAAAAACCCCAGGACTGAATTTGGCGCTGTCTTTAACATCACCAATTTAGATGCCTGCGGTGCTATGGGGGCCGGTCTTTCTGATGTAAATGGCCTGGCCAATAAACCGGAATATAAAGCTTACCTGCAAAGGGCTGCCGATTATATTTCCAACAAACAGCTGCGCCTGACCGACGGAACGCTGGCACGGCCCAACCCACGTTACAGGACCATGTGGGCCGACGACTTGTTCATGAGTGTACCCCTGCTGGCAAGAATGGGGAAAGTTACAGGCGACAGCAAGTATTTTGATGATGCCATCAAGCAGGTTGAAAGCTTTAATAAATACCTGTACGATACCAATACAGGTTTGTTTTTTCACAACTATTATGAAGATGTAAACCTGCAGGGCGTAGGCCACTGGGGCCGTGCCAACGGCTGGCTTGCAGTGGCACAGGCGCAGCTGCTAGATCAGCTGCCGGCCAACCATCCTAAAAGACCGGAATTGATCAAACTCCTGTTGCGCCAGATCTCTGGATTTGCACGTTACCAGGACCAGACTGGCTTATGGCATCAGCTGCTTGACAAGCCCGACTCTTACCTGGAAACCTCTGTAACGGCCATGTACATTTATACAGTGGCCCATGCGGTAAACCAGGGATGGATCCATCCGAAATATATTTCCATAGCCAATGAAGGCTGGAAAGGGCTGGTTACCAAAATTACTCCCGATGGTCAGATGCAGGATGTTTGCATCGGCACCAATATGGACGAAGCCCTTAAGTTTTACTATACGCGCCCCACAGAATTGAATGATACACACGGTTTAGGGGCATTTTTACTGGCCGGAACAGAAATGGTTATTGCAGAGCGAAATGCTGCAAAAGATAAAAAGTAAACAGCAAGCTGTTTAAAGCAAAAGCGGCCTGGATCTATGGATCCAGGCCGCTTTTCATTTGAAAATTTTAACGAATCTCCTGTTCTATTTCAGAATCGTTCCATCGTTAGAAATGAATACACTGTTTACAAACCCAACGGTACCGGTTTCGTTGGCGTTAGCCTTACCAGGGTAAGCAATCTGAAAACGACTAGCCAATGGAGCTTCGAAACCAGGATAAGTTGTTTTACAGTAAGCGAGCCAATCTTTAATGCCATTGCTCGAGAACCATTGCACCCCATCAACATAGGTAGTGAATACATTATTTGCGTCAATTGCAAAAGCTATACTTTTTTCTACACCCGCCAAGGATTTAAATATCGGGCTTTTTCCCTTTACCGGATTGATCAATGGCAGCGGATTTGGCAATACAGCTGTATTGGTGCTAAATACGGATTTATTGGCTGCAGGTACAAATGTTTCATACCTGATCTGATAGCTGTCCGTCGTAGCCGGATCAACTGTTGGATAATATTCCCATCTGATCTCTCTCAGGAAAGGATAATCGGTATGTGTTGAAGGCTGTTTAAAAAACAGCGAGATGATAACTGGCTGTCCGGCTCTGAAAAATGTTTTCCAACCCAGTTTAGTACGTATTGAAAAAGGTATTTTCAAGTCGGCCAGGTTCAGATCCCTTCTTAAAATTGCAGTCTTACTAGCAGTTATCGCCGTAAGTTCCATAATACTTTTTAAGGGGTCGTTATCCAAAATCTGATTGGCAGTAGCATCCGCAATAGACCAGCCGTTTCCGTCAAAAGCGAATTTACTTTGAAACTCATCAAAGAAATACCTGGTTACTTTCAGGTTTGTAGAACGTGAAGTGGTTTTACCATTCAGATCAGCCGTAGCTGTAACGGTATAGTCGCCAACCGCTGCCGGCGCAATCCACAGGTTTTCAAATAAATTCTGGGTACGCCAGCCATCAAATGTTCCACCGGTTGCTTCCCATTTATAGGAAAGTTTGGTATTGTCACTGCCTTGTGTTCCGGCCCATACTTTTACCTTTTCCCCAAAATAAAACTCTTCTCCGGCCTTACTTAAAGTTACAATTTCAACTTTGTCATCTTTTTTACACGACACTGCAACTATGCAAAGTATCATGAATATGCCTGTATGATATAACTTTCTCATAATTATTTATTATTGATAATATCTTTTCTGGTTGGTGCACTAAAATAACGGTCCATTACATGAACCACGCCATTGGTAGCATGCAAGTCTGGTGTACGGGGCCTGTTTTCGCCTGTTCCGCCAACATAATTATTAATAAACAAGTAGCCGTCCCTGCTGGCCTGCATATAGATCCAGACTTTTGCAGAATCATTTGTTGCACTTAAACCATAAGTATCAACCCATTTCCCAATTGAATTTAGGTTCTTAAAGTCATAAGTACCTTTTAATACGTGGTACTTCAGCCAGGCAGCAATCCTGTCAACAGAATACTGGCTCCAGTCGGATCCTTTAACGGTCTGGTTGTAAGTCGGACTTGTCGGATCGGTATCCAAAAACTGATTTCTTGAATAGTAACTGTTGGCACTTTCAATATTAGTTGTTGCATTATTTGTAAGCAGCAAATAAGTGTTGCCAGATTCCGTATACATCGGTTTTACATCCTTATAATTCGGGTTTTTATCTACGTATTCAATGGCCTCCAGCATTCCCGAAAACAGATCGGGACGTGATTTCATAAAATCCATCACATTTGAATTTAATTTATTATCATAATATGACGGTACGTACTTATCATTTTTTTGTAGCGGTAGCTTATCACATGCAGCAAATGCTAAGCACGAAATGATGACTGCCGGCGCGATTAGTTTTTTAATAGTTTTCATCAGTATATATTTTATTTTTCAACTGTTGTAAGCTCATTTTTATGGTACAATACCTTACTCATCATAAGGGGGATTTTGGTCGCCCACCAATTGACGGTTAGCATTAAATGCTGCCGAGGCAATCGGGAACATGATTCTTCCGATATTTGTTCCTTCGTATTTGGTTGCACCTGATCTTCCGGCCAAAATTGGGTTCATGATACCGGTTAAGTAAGTATAGCCATTGGTAAAATCATACATTTTTCCAATACGGCATAAGTCAAACCATCTTTTACCTTCGCCCAACAGCTCGTACTGGCGCTCAGTAAGAATGGTACGCTCAATACCGGTTACAATATCCCCCGTATAATCGGTCAACTTAGCCTGGGTTTTATATCCTACCCGGCCTCTCACAGTATTAACAATATCCAGGGCGTCCTGGTATTTCCCTGTATGGGCCAGGGCCTCGGCCCTTAACAACATGATATCAGCAAAACGATAGATGGGCAGTTTCACATTACATTCGCCATTGGCCTGATATACAAATGCACCACCAGGCTGGCCATCACTTCTTTTTGCAGCCGGATCATATAAGGTAAATTTACCAAACGCACCGTTCAATGCATTATATTCGACCGGGGTTTTATAACTGATCATGTCGAAACTTGTGGTTAAACGGCCGTCAGAGGGTAATGAAGTTGCCGGATCAGTTCTGTCAAACAATTCCTGAAAAATCCGGGGCGTAATCATGTAATTATTGGTATTGGAACCAGAAGCAAGTCTTCCACATACCCCTACACCACCACCACGTTCAATATTATCCCAGTACAGGTTAAAAATGGTTTCTGTTGAAGTTGAAGGATCAGTAAACATATTCTTCCAGCTCTGCGCATTGGTAACCCAGGTACAACCACTTTCAGTAATTGTATTTTGCGAAGCCACCAGGGCAAGGTCATACTGTTGAAACCACATGTATACATCAGTCTGCAAAGCATAAACCGCAGCTTTCTGCATGTTATATTTATTTGTTTTATTGGTACCTATACTTTTCAATGCCAGATCGATATCATCCAGGATTCTTTTCTTCACGTCAGCTATAGGCGATCTGGGAAACTGGGTTGGCTGGCCATAGGTTTCCAGCGGCTCAGTAATCAGCGGCATTTTACCCCATACCCTGAGGCCATAGAAATACATCAAAGCGCGTAGCCCATAACACTGGCCCAGATAATCGGTATAAGTTGCCGTAGCCCCACCAATATTCTCGCTGGTCATTTGCGGATAGTATTTAATGCCATAGTTGCAAAGCGAAATGGTGGTATAAAGGCTTGCCCAACTGGCCGCGCCGGTTGTGCCATTTGAGCCCACAATATCCGGATCACTTGCCGATAAGGCATTATTTAAAAATTTGGTTTGTGCAGTTCCCGTGCCCGCACCTTTAACATTATCGGCACGAACTTCGCCCCAGTCAAACCAATTGGTATTCAATGTAGTTTGCACAGCGTTGTATATACCCGCCATCCAGGCATCAGCATCTGCCTTATCTTTCCAGAAGCTTCCGGGCGTGATGGTCGAGATCGGATCAGCCTCCAGGAACTTTTTACACCTTGTAGCAGTTAGCAGGATCAATAATCCCCCGAATAATAATATTGTGAATCTAATCTGTTTCATGATCTTCTACGATTAAAATGTTATACCAAGTCCTAATCCCATCTCTCTTTTGCGCGGATATTGTCCGTTATCAAGCCCAGGTTTAAGCACACTATTTTGTTTCACTTCCGGGTCAAAACCTGTGTATTTTGTCCAGGTCAACAGATTGTTACCATAAACATACAGGTTAAAGTTAGCAATATGGAACCGCTCAATAAGTTTTCTTGGCAGCTGATATCCCAGTCTGACATTCTGCAAACGTATAAAGGAACCATCCTCCAGATAGTAATCGTTGGTTTTACGCACGTTATCAGAACCTTGGGTCCCACCAATGTATGACTCGGTAATTTGTCCCGGATATTTGTACATGTTCAGGATATAATAAGGCTCGGGAGTCGTATTGCTATTGGAAAAAGAAGCAGTATTTCTTCTGTTTTCATTATAGATACTGTTTCCAAAATTTCCGTACAGAGAAACTGCCAGAGAGAAGTTCTTGTAAGTAAAGTTATTGCTCCAACCCAAGCTCCATCTTGGCTGTCCGTATCCGGTTACAATCTTATCTTCGTTACCAATGTTGCCATTTAAAACCCCATTGGCATCGGGCTGATTTTGCCAGATCACATCACCACCCTTAGAAATGTTACCATTGGTAGTCAATTGTTTTGGCGTTCCGCTGTAAGGTGTCCCGTCAGGATAAGTATAACCTAATAAATTTGGCTGCATATTTTTCCCGATGACCACATTACCCAATTCATCTTTCTGAAATTGTGGGATCAGTCTGACTTTAAAGTCATCTGTATAGGCATTGGACTGATCGTACTGATAAATGCCCAGGAATCTGTAACCAAAGAAGTTCCCGGCTTCTTTACCTTGTGCAACAATCCAGTTGTCATCTACATAATCACCACCCGGCAGGCTAAGGATTTTGTTCCTTACCCTTGACCAGTTGATGGATGTTTGCCAGGTAAATTCTTTGGTTTGGACAGGATATCCTGAAACCATTAGTTCGATACCTTTGTTTTGAAGCGAACCCGCATTGATCCTGGCTTTGTTAGGGAAGCCGGATTCTAAAGGAAGTGGTGCGTCATATAATAGATCTTTTGTTTTTTTGATGTAGTAATCACCCACAAAACTCAATTTACCGTCAAAGAAGGTTAAATCCATACCCACGTTTGACTGGGTAGTCTCTTCCCATTTCAGGCTACTGTTCCCCAACCTGGTATCGGTACGCACCCCGCTAACATTATTGTAATAATAGTTACCAAAAATAAATTGCTGAACAGCGTCAAAATCACCAATCTGCTGGTTACCGGTAATACCCCAGCTACCTCTCAGTTTGGCATCAGTTAATATCTTTTTAGACCATTTCATGAAGTTCTCATCGCTAAACCTCCATCCAATTGATCCTGCAGGGAAATAGCCCCATTGATTTTCTGTACCAAATACAGATGACCCGTCCCTTCTTAACGTTGCATTCAACAGGTAACGTCCTTTATAGTCATAACCGACCCTGGTAAAGAAACCTACCAGTGCCGATCCGCTGCCTTTGGAATAAGTATCAGATGGCGTCAACTCGCCTGCGGCGTTTAAGGTATGTACGTTTTCACTTACAAATTTTCTGCCTGTAATTTGTATTTCACTCAGGTTATTTTTTTCAAAGTTGGCCCCCAGCATTGCCGTAAGGTTGTGATTTACGGCAATTGTTTTTTTATAGTTCAGCACCGCATTTCCCTGGGTCCTGACTGGTATAGTTGTTTCGTCTTTACCCGTACTGGCTGCGCTGGCCCCGTTTTCCAATAATTTGGAGTTGAACGTGGTATTTCTGTTAAACTGTACGTCCGCCGATGCATCTGCATGGAACTTTAAGTCGTTCGTAAAGGAATAGTCAAAGCCCTGAAAAATCACCGCCCTGTAGATGGAAGTCAGGTTCTCTCTGAGATAAGCTTCTGCTATCGGATTTTTCCTTCCCCCATTGTCATAAATCAACTCTCCGCTGGGCAAATACAGGGTTTGCTGCGGGCCACGTTGAAGGGCCTGCTGAATGACCTTACCCTCGTTAATGTTGTTTTTATTCTGGTAACTAAAACTGAGCTGTGTAGACAAGCCTACCTTTTTAGAGGGCTGATATTTCAGGTTGGTACGCATTGTGGCTCTTTTGTTAAAGCTAGCCAATACAATCCCCTCCTCATCAAGATACTGCAAGCTATTGTAGTAATTCAGTTTCTGTGTTCCACCGCTCATAGACAAATCAAACTGATTGCGTATGGCGGTCTGTGTAATTAACGATTGGTAATCATTATCTGCATTTTTATTGTAAGCTGTTGAATCATCCGGGTGAGGGTCCAGACTGATTTTGCCTCGCTGATCAAACATTTGTCGTTGCAAACGGTTGGACTGCGGAATGTGACGCGACAGCGTACTGTAACTTCTCAGGTAATCAACATTGATTCTTGGTTTACCATCTTCGCCCTGTTTAGTCGTAATCAGGATTACACCATTTGCCGAACGGGAACCATAAATGGCTGCCGATGCGGCATCTTTAAGGATTTCGATGGATAATATATCTTTAGGATTGATAGACATAATATTTTTCATAGGAACCCCATCCACAATGTACAAAGGTTTAACACCATCATCCGATAGCGTCGACATACCCCGAATGGTAATGTCACTTTCGTCTCCCGGCGCACCAGAGCTACTCATTACCCTTACACCCGGAGCCGCTCCCTGTATGGCATCAAAAATAGATATGGGTTGTTTTTCCTCTATAGTTTTTGCACTGATAGAACTGATTGCCCCGGTTACATCCCTTTTTTTCTGTTGCCCGTAGCCAACTACAATTATCTCGTCCAGATCTGATAATGAGGATGTCAGTTTAGTGTTGATCGTACGTCTGGAACCAACTGTTTCTTCTTTCTTATCGAATCCGATATAACTAAAAATCAATACCGCCTGCGCATCATTTATCGCAATCGAATATTTACCGTCCTGTCCGGTCTGGACAGCCGTTTTTGTACCTTTTACCTGTACACTTACCCCTGGTATCACTTCTCCTTTATCATCAGTTACAGTTCCTGAGATCTTGATAGTCTGCGCATAAATTGATGTTGAAGCTGACAGTAACACCAATATGCCCATTAGTATTCTTTGTAAAACTTTTTTCATACTTTAAAAAAATAAAGCTGTGTCATTAAAAATTTAGATTTTCGGGGATTTGCCCCGCTGGGTATAACGGCCTGGGTTATACCTTGATTCATATGTGTTCTCACATCATACCTGTTTAGTTAATTTAAAATATTTGGTAGATGCAATTGACAAAAAAAAAGCAGAGCATTGCTTAATCAAATTAGCTTACTTGTATATCATATTGGCAGAGGGCATTCCCTGAAAAATATGCCGTTCTCCCCGGCATGGTTAATGGGCATAGCAATCCCATAAGACAGCTTTAACAAGCTTTCTTTGTAAATAAGAATTATAAAAAATGGTATTTACAAAACAATCTGTCCCATATAAACGCTATCGGAAATCTGCGTTCTGTCGTTAGAGATAAAAGCCATATAGGTTTCTACAAAATGATCCTTTTTATCGCTCCCACGGGCTACCAGGTTAAATTTACCCTCCAGCACATCAACACCAGCAGACCTGCGTGCACCGCTATCCAGGTAAAAGGCCCTTTTGCTATCGGGAAGATAAGCCAGCATCATGACCTGATCGCGTTTCCTGTTACGGTCAGCATCCGGATCAACCGCCCATTCAAATTTTATGGCGATGGTATCTCCCGCCGTTTCATAGCTCATTACCGGGTTTACCGGGCCTTCCAGCATACCCTTACAAACCATCACTTTGGTGAAGTCAATTTCCTGGTTTGGGTATTCGCCTTTAATGGCATGTTTCATGGTATAGGATACCGCTACATTCTGAGCAGTTTTTGTGGTGCCATCTGCTGCCAGTTTAAAACCTACATTGGTAAAATGATTTACTTTAGCAATGAATTTTATAGCCAGGCCAAAAGCCTGGGTCGTTGTTTTCTGGCCAACTGTTCTGGGTTTATTTGATTTGTGGGGAATCATTCTCAATACTGCCGCACCTTTGCGGATGTAACCAACAGTATTGCCTAATTTACCGATAAGCGGACCGAATGGTCCGAATTTTAAGCGCGCCATATTTAGCTGTTTATCAGGCATCTGCATTGACACCTATAGGTAAAGATAACAAATAATACTTACATAAACCATAAGGTAATCTTTATAAATACTTTCTGATTTGCTGCTAAAAAATTGCTTTTATACTGTTCGACCAAGAGGATAGCAAGACAATAGCAAGAGGAAAGCAAGAGAAAAGCAAGACAACTGTATAACACTGTCTTATTCCTGTCAGCATTCTGGAAGGCCCAGGCCCCATTGTTTTTTAATCTTGTATTGCTCCTACATAAACACTATTTTTGCAATTCATTCAACATCAATTGAATTGTCGGGATCAACACACCATACTGCTTATTCATTCGAAGAATTGTTCAGGGACAATTATGCCCGGCTGTGTCATTTTGCCCTGCAGTTTTTAAAAGACGATGATGCCGCCAAGGATATTGTACAGGAAGTTTTTGTAAGTTACTGGAACATGGATGAAAAACCGGTGGATGATCCTTCCAGGATAAGCTCCTTTCTTTATGCCGCGGTTAGAAACGCCTGCCTCAATAAGTTGCGCCGGCAAAAACTGGAATATGGTTTTCTAAATGCCCAGGATGCTGATCCATCAGAAGATGCTGTGGCCCTGAATTCAATGATCAGATCAGAAGTGATCAGCGAACTGCACAAAGTGATCACCACCTTACCTGAAAACTGCCAGAAAATTTTCCGGATGGGCTATCTGGAAGGTTTAAAGAACCCACAGATTGCGGCCGAACTTGGCCTGAGCATAAATACGGTTAAAACACAGAAAAAACGGGGACTGCAATTGCTGCGCATGCGCTTAAATCCAGATTTTTTTGCGCTTATTTCTCTGTTTTTGCTAAAATAACCAAAATATTTAAAAATAATCCCCTTTTCTTTCACCCGCTTTTCTTTTTCAGGTTTCTTATAGTTGTCTATGGAAACGCAAAACAACATTAAGCAAACTGCTGAACTCATCATTAAGTTCCTTAAGAACGAATTAAGCCCTCAGGAAAAGAAAGATTTTGAGCTTTGGCTCAACGCATCGGCCGATAACCGGGCATTGGTAGAATCTTTCCGGAATACAGAAACCGTACAACACGAGCTCAATTATATAGCTGCTGTCGACATCAACAAAGGCTGGGAAGAAGTTTCAAAGCAAATTCAGGTTAAGCCTGCAAAAACCTTCTCCTGGAATAAGCTCACAAAATACAGCGCCGCCGCCGTATTGGTAGTGGCGCTGGGCTTTGGGCTTTACAATTACCTTTCGACAGCTAAAACCCGGCAGTTTAATCAAAGCGCAGCTGTGCACGACATTATGCCGGGAACCCAGAGAGCAACACTGAGGATGGCGGACCGTTCCAGAATGGATCTGGGCACTTCTTCGTTCTGGCTGGTAGGTGATAATGGAAGAATAGCTTTAGGGGCAAAAAAAGGCGTGCTGTATTTTGGGAAAAAAGGGAAAAGGAATAACATTGCGGGCAATAATGTATTAGAGACCCCCCGGGCCGGAGAATACAGGATGGTATTGCCCGACGGAACAAAGGTTTGGCTAAACGCGGTATCTACACTGAGCTTCCCAACCAGCTTTAATCAAACGGAGCGGCGTGTTGAGCTTACCGGAGAAGCTTATTTCGAAGTTGCACACAATAAGGCCATGCCTTTCAAAGTCGCCTTTAACCAAACGGAAGTAGAGGTACTCGGAACTCATTTTAACATCAACAGCTATGGAAAAACAAGTAAGACCACACTGGTTGAAGGCTCCATTAAAGTAACAGAAAATGGCCGTCAGCAGCTATTAAGGCCAGGCGAGGAAGCCGTAATCGACAACGGCGCTGTTAACATTCACAAGACCGACACCTACAAATCAATTGCCTGGAAAGAGGGCACTTTCTATTTTAAAGAAGATTCAATGACTGACATCATGGACCAGCTGTTCAGGTGGTATGATGTAGAGATCGTTTATAAGGGGAAACCTGATACAAAAAGATATAGCGGGAACATCCGCAGGCAGGCTACTTTAAACCAGGTACTGGAAATGCTGAATGCGGTAAGCGGCGCCAGGTTTAGTCTGGAAAACCGCAAAGTAACTGTAGATTTTAACAATTGACAACTTAAACCCAACAACCAGATGAAATAACTTTACTAAACAACCCACAAAATTTAAAAATGCAGGCATAAAAAATCCGGAAACATTGCAGTGTTCCCGGAAAAGTGTGGCTGTGTGCATTTGATCGTTATCGAATTCAACCAATTTTTCAAAACCAACACATACAAAAATATGAAACAAATCCTTCTCGGCAAGTGTGCGGGAAAATACAGGTCATTTAATAGAAAATTACTATTAGTTATGAGGTTAACTATTTTCTTATTAATCATGGGCTGCCTGGCTGTACAAGCTTCAGGATATGCCCAAAAAGTAAACTTATCTGTACAGAATGCAGGTATAGAAAGCGTATGCATAGCTATAAAAAATCAGACCGGTTATTTTTTTCTGTACGACGCTGATGTGCTTAAAAAATCGGGTAATGTTAGTCTGGAACTCAAAAATGCCGACCTGACCGAGGCCTTAAGTAAAATGACTTCAGGAAAAGGGCTGGGCTATAAAATCATAGACCAGACCGTGATCATCTCTAAGCTCAAAGTATCCCAGGAAGAGATCGTCATTAAAGGAACGGTAAAATCCAAAGAAAGCTCGGGACGGGCTGATATGCCGGTGCCGGGAGTAATGGTGACCATAAAGGGCACTAAAAAAGCTACAGTGACTAATGGCGACGGTAATTACACCATACAGGCGCCGGCGAATGCAACCCTGGTATTTTCTATGATTGGTTACGGCAGCAGGGAAATCGCTGTCAATGGCAATAAAACCATTAATGTACTGATACAGGAAACCGCCAGTGAACTCCAGGAAGTTATTGTGACTGCTTACGGTACATCAGAGAAAAAAGAAAATCAGATCGGCAGTGCATTTCAGGTAACCAGCGAACAACTGGAGCGCAGGCCGGCAAAAAGGATAGATGAGCTGCTGGAAGGTATAGTACCAGGCTTACAATATGAGGTGCAAGGCGGGGGTACCAGCAGCCCCAGACCAAGATATCAGACCCGGGTTCGCGGCGAAGCCTCTTTTGGGGCATCAAATGAGCCACTTTGGGTACTGGACGGAATTCCTATAAATACCGGTAATGAAACCAACATGACGCTTGGCGTAAATACAAGTATCAGTCCGTTAACCTATATCAACCCTGCCGATATTGAATCGGTTGTGGTATTAAAAGATGCAACTGCGACTTCCATTTACGGAGCAGATGGATCAAACGGGGTAATATTGATTACCACTAAAAAGGGTAAAGCCGGAGAAAGAAAGATTAACTATGCCTTCAGAACAGGGATAAACCTGATCAATAACAATCGTTTCCATGTACTTAACGGCAATGAATACAGGGAACTTTATGCAGAATCTTATAGAAACAATACGGCTTTAAACCAGGCAGAAATGCCCGATCTGGGCAGCAACAATACCGATTGGTATGATGTATTTTTCCGTACGGGAGTAAATACACAACATGACCTTTCTTTTTCGGGCGGCTACAAAAACACCAGGTATTATGTATCGGGTGCCTATTACAATGAGCGCCCTATCATGATCAAAAACAGGACCCAAAGGTTTTCAAGCAGGATTAACCTGGATCAGAAAGTGAATAAATCCATTGATTTATTCCTGAGGGTGGGCGCGTCCTATAACATCAACAATATGTTTAGTCCTGGCACTAATTATTATACAAACAGGCCTACGGATAGCCCGTTCCGCCCTGACGGCACGCCTATTCTGGCATTTTATAATAAATTACTTGAAGCAGAACACAACGACAACAGGCAAAAAGCAAATGTGCTTCAGGGCAATGCCGGCGGAACAATAAATATCCTGCCAGGGTTTACGTTTACCAGCACAAATGGGATTGACTATCAATCCATCAAAGAAGATTTTTACAGCTCCCAGTTTGCGTACAGCGACAGGGGCGAAGGTATGGCCGCGTTTTCAAAAACCAGGAACTTCGACTGGAACAGTCAGCAGCGCCTTAATTTCGACAAAACCTTCGGTAAACATGACGTATCGGCATTGCTGGGTGCAGAAGCCAGAAGCCAGGACAGGGAATCCAATGCCATCATCGGCAATGGTTTTGAAAATGATGACATCAGGGATGCCAATAAAGCCACAAAAATCCGGTATACCACTTCGGGCGACGAAAAGACGGCATTGTCTTATTACGGACAGCTCAGGTATACATTTGATGGCAGGTACAGCGTGTTGGGCAGTTTCCGTAACGATGGTAATTCTGACTTCGGGTCTGACGTGAAGTGGGCCAAATTCAGTTCAATTGGCACGGCATGGACCATCAGCAATGAAAGCTTCTGGAAAATAAGACAAGTTGATTTTGCCAAACTTAAAATGAGTTATGGTACCAATGGAAACTCCAGAATCGGGGCCTACAGGTCTAAAGGTATTTACAGTACCAATGCCGACAATGCTACCTATAACGGTGAGTTGGGTGCAAAAATGATCAGTGGCGAAAATCCGGTTTTATCATGGGAAACCACTTATATCATCAACGGAGGGCTTAGCCTGGGCTTGTTCAAAAGAATCTCACTGGAGATAGAAGGCTATAGAAATGTAACCGAAGGCTTACTGAATGATGTAGACGTTTCACGTACCACTGGTTTTACCTATATCTTACAGAATGTAGGATCAGTAAGAAACAAGGGAATAGAGCTGACCTTAAATACACAAAATATCCTTAAAAAAGATTTTACCTGGAATACCAGATTCAACCTGGCCAGGAACACCAATCGGATCCTGAAGTTGTACAACAACAATACCAAGGTACTGGATAAAGTGATCCGTCAGGTTGGAGAGGACGTGAATGTTTTTTACCTGGTACGATGGGCCGGTGTAGACCCGGCCGACGGGGGACCGCTCTGGTATGATACACGTGGTAACCTTACCAAAACATTTGATCTGGCCAACAGGGTTACTGTAGGTTCCTCTACCCCTGATTTTTTTGGGGGGATGACCAACTCCTTCCAGTATAAGCAATTTACGCTTTCTGCCCTGATGATCTATAACGTGGGTGGTTATGCCTTTAGCGACCTGCAGCGGGATTCAGAATCGGATGGCCGTAACCTCAAAGACGACAACCAGTCGACCAACCTTTTAGACAGGTGGAGAGAGCCCGGAGACCTGAGCAACATTCCCAAAACCGTACTTAACGAAAATGCGAACAATGCACGTAACTCTACACGGTTCCTGCATAAAAAAACCAGTCTGCGTTTGCAAAACGTAAGTGTAAACTACAACTTTTCAGAAGCATTCCTGAAGCGGATCAGTTTAAGTCGTGCGAATGTTTATTTGCAGGCCGACAATGTAGGTTTCTGGACACCCTATACCACTTCCTCAAACCGCAACGATTATAAAAACTCTTTCAATCCATATCCACAGCCACTTGTACTTTCATTTGGTTTAAATGTTAGCTTAAAATAGAGATGAAAAAAATTAGCTATACCCTATCTATGCTGGTCATTGTAGCCATTACAATGGTATCCTGCAAAAAATTCCTGGAAAAAGAACCGATTGGAAAAACTGGAAAAAATACCTTATTTGAAACAGTAGATGGTGCAAAACTGGCCATTAACGGTTCCTATAATTCCATATTGTTTTATTATAAAAATGAATTTGGCATGTATGCCGATGTTACATCGGATAACCTGATCCGCGGAAACAGCACATCGGTAATGCTGCCACAATTTAATTTCCAAAGTTCAAGTGGCGACGATGCCTTTGCTGTTGGACACATCTGGTTAAATATTTTTGAAGCTTTAAATGGTGCAAACAATATTCTGGCTGCAATCCCATCGCTATCCTCAAAATTCCCGGATCAGGCAGCAAGCCTGGACGGCATAAAAGGAGAAGCGCTGGTGATGCGTGCACTATGCCATTTCGATTTGAGCAGGGCCTATGCACAACCTTATAATTTTACCACAGATGCCTCACATTTAGGTGTGCCGGTATTGCTCAAAACACCCAGCCCCGGCGAGCCCGTTGCCAGGAAAACGATGAAGCAGACTTATGACCAGATCATCCTGGACCTTAATGACGCCTTGCCTTTACTGCAAAAATATGCCAACCACACCACCCAGGTAAAAATTACCTACCAGGCGGCTTTGGCCTTGCTTTCGCGGGTATACCTGTATAAAGGCGACTGGACGCAGTGTATCAATTATGCCAATATGGTGATTAACGATAACGCGTATAGACTGGCTACCCAGGCCGAGTACAAATCGGTATTCCTGATGACACCCAAGGCTGATGCCAGTCCTAAAATTGAAAATATTTTTGCACTGACCAATAACGGACTTACCAGCGGGGTATCAAGTATATTTTCTACATTTTCTGATGCCGCAACTGCCGGATATGCAGCTTCGGTAAAAATAAAATCATCGTTTGGCAATAACAATGATGACATCAGGCTTACGGAAATGTTTACCGTTCCGACAAGCGGACAAAATGCAGGCAGTTCATTAACAAAAAAATATGGAGACGGGCTAGTCAGTTCGGTTAATCCGCCAATGATACAGGTTATCCGGTTATCAGAACTTTATTTAAACCGTGCCGAGGCAAAATGGAATTTAAAGCAATATCCTGAAGCAGCAGCAGACCTGACGGTCATTGCACAGCGGGCACATAAATCGCCGGTAACCATTACCTACAATTCAGATCCTGCATTACTTTACAGACAGATTGCTGATGAAAGGAACCGCGAACTCTGTTTTGAAGGACATCGTTTCTTTGACCTTGCCAGACGCAAGGAAAGCATGGTAAGAGGAACCGATTGTAATTCTACTACCTGCCTTCTTACCTATCCCAACGATAAATTTGTCCTGCCAATTCCTGCCAAGGAAACAGATGCAAATAAAGCACTTATCCCAAATCCGGGTTTCAATTAATTTTAAGAAAATGAAGCATACAAAAACATATTTATTAGTTCCTGCAATCTTATTACTGCTGGTGTTGGTCTCTTCCTGCTCTAAGGAAACGGTTCCTTATGATCACCCTTTCTTTCATATTAATTTCGACAGCCGGTCCAGGATTGAGGTATTGTCTAACCGTAAAGATACCGTGAGTTACAAAGTTTACCTGAGCTCCAGTCTTCAGTTTGAACCTATAGACCTGACCTATGAAGTGATCGTAGGTGACGGGCTTCAGGAGAACCGCGACTTTGTGCTGATTACAAAAGGACCAACACTTACTTTCCCTCAGGGCATCTTCGAACGTCCTATTAAAATCGCCTGGAAGGAATCTGTTCTTGACCCCGCTAAAAACAACACTTTAACCATACGCCTGCTTAGCAACACCCGGAACTTTACGCTCGGAATGCCGGGTCCGGATCAGTTGGAAAGGGAATTATTGATCATCAAAAAGTAAAGCACAACAGGATGAGGAAGACAATAATTTTAATGGTGTTGTGGCTGGCCGGAACGGGATTTTTAAGTCCCCGCAGCTATGCCCAGCCATTACAGCAAGACCCCAATCTGGTAACAGGGAAGCTTAAAAATGGCTTTACCTATTACATCTACAAAAGCAATAAAACACCCGGAAATTCGGTGTTAAGGTTGTTTTTGAATGCAGGCTCATTACAGGAAAACCCGGATCAGCTGGGTTTGGCCCATTTTATTGAACACATGGCCTTTAACGGGACAAAACATTATTCGAAAAATGATGTAATTGAGTTCCTGGAATCCAAAGGGGTAAAGTTTGGTGCCGATTTAAATGCCCATACCAGTTTTGATGAAACGGTATACAAGATCAGCATCAATACTGAAGATGAGAAAAACCTGGAGAAATCTATTGACATTATGGCCGACTGGGCCTTTGGTGTGACCTTCGACAGCAATGAAATTGATAAAGAACGGGGTGTGGTGATAGAAGAATGGCGCAGCAAACAAGGTGCGGCAAACCGTTTACGGGAACAGTACCTGCCGGTGTTATTCAATAAATCGAGGTATGCTGAGCGCCTGCCTATAGGTAAAGTAGACATCCTGAAAAACTTTAAGCGCCAGACCATCGTTGATTTTTATGAGCAATGGTACCGGCCCGATCTGATGTCTATCGCCATTGTAACAGACATAGACCCTAAAAAGGTAGAAACTTATATTAAAAATGAGTTTAACCAGTATAAGGCCAAAAGCAAGGCCCCAAGGGTTTATTATGAGCTGCCGGCACACAGGGACACCTTATTTTCTATCCTTACGGATAAGGAGGCCAATGCCATTGAACTGAGTGTTTTCAATAAAATCAAATCCTTTAAGGGCATTAAAACCGAACAGGACTATAAGGCCCAGCTTACGCGTTCATTTTTCAATGCCCTGGCCAAAAGCCGCTTCAGCAGGGTTTCGCAGCTAAAAAACGACTTTAAAGAAGGCAGTTTATCGGTCGGCAACATTGTTTTAAAGAACGGCATTGTTTCTGGTGGTGCAGCTTTGTACCACGATCAGGTTAAAGCAGGCATTGCCCAGTACCTTACAGAAGCCCAGCGCATTTTCCGCTATGGTTTTACCGCCGGGGAGATCAAAAAATACCAGTCGGAATATATTGCGGCCATCAAACGTTCGGAAGCGGCAGAAGATAAAACACAACCGGAAACTTATGTAAATGAGATCCACGATGTGTTTTACAATGGCAGTACCATGCTGGCCAGAACAGAGCGCAACAGGCTGGCGCTAAAATATGCAGCACAAATTGATTCTTTAAGTTTACTGAACTTTTTAAGATCGGTAAACCAGCCAGGAAATACGGTAGTATTGCTTACCGGCCCTGAAAAGGACAAGAGCAGCTTACCGGATGAGGCTGCTTTAAAAGCCATGTTTGCCAAAGCCGCAGCAGAACCTGTTGGGCCATGGTCAGATCAGCTTAGCGTTCCTGATCAATTGCTGGCAAAGGAACCTGTACCGGGTAAAGTAGTCAGAGAAGAAAAAATTGAGGCTGTGGGGGGCATCAAATGGACCCTGAGCAATGGTACCATTGTTTACCTGAAACCTACTGCAGAACGTAAAAATTACATTTCTTTATCTGGCTTTAGAAAAGGTGGTATTTACGCACTGGATTCTACACAATACATCACCGCCCAGTTTGTAAAGCCGGTAACCGGTTTAAGTGGCGCAGGTCCTTTTAGCCGCCCTGCCCTTAACCAGTTCCTTACCGGTAGTTCGGCTTCGGCCACACTGGTGCTTTCGGGTACCAGAGAAGGTGTGGTTACAAGTGCAGACTGGAAAGATGCAAGAACCATGTTCCAGTTAATGTACCTGAAATGGATGTACCCAAATGCTGACCCGGTAACTTTTGAACAGGCCAAACGCCAGACCATAGAACAGCTGGAAAACAACAAGCTATCGCCAAATTATGCTTACAATAAAGCCATCAGTGAACTGTTAAAAGGCGATGATGATTACGCTTCAGCGGTATCGGAAGAACGCATCAATAAAGAACTCCGTTTTGAAAACATTATCCCTGTTTTTAAAAGCAGGTTTGCTTCAGCAAAGGATTTTCAGTTTGTGGTTGTTGGCGGCTTTGAGCCGGATAGCATTAAACCTTTAATAGAACAATATATTGGTGGTTTACCTGCCGGTGATTATCATAAACAGTTTGAATACAAGGGCCCCGTTGGCGGTCATACCGCTAAGGATATTTTAATGTATGCCGGTGCAGCGCCAAAAAGCACCGTGAACCTCTTTTACCAGAGCAATAAGGTAAACTACGATTACCCTGAAATTCTGGTGCAGACCCTGTTGCAGGAAGTATTGAAGGTAAAACTGCGTTTAAACCTGCGGGAAGAAAATTCGGGCGTATATGGTGTTGGCGTATCTGTTTCGGCAACCAATGTACCAGCTCCACTGATCCGTTCCAGAATTACTTTTACCTGTGCACCAGAATCGACAGCGTTCCTGATCAAACAGGCACAGGAAGAAGTTAAAAAAGTAGCTGCCGATCCATCATATTTTACCAGCGACCTGGTAAACATTAAAGTACAGCAAATTGACAGCTATAAAAAACAAGCCGATAAAAACCTGTTCTGGAGCTCGGCCCTGAGGAACCAGTTTTACTTTGGTTTTAAGGACTACAGTTATTTTAACGACTACGAAAACATGATCCATAAGATCAGTCCGGCTATGGTAGCTGATTATGCAAAAAAATACATGATTGAAACGCCGGGTATCAAAGCCGTATTGATGCCTGAAAATTTTAAGACCCTAAACTAATTGTTATGAAGAACATTAAAAATATCACAACCCTGCTCCTGCTTATTGTAGCAGGTATACATGCAGGTTGTAAAAAAGATCCTGTGATGTATGGCAAGGGCATTGAGTCCTTCAAATTCGTTGTTAAGGATGCACAAGGTGCAGATAAAGAATACCCAGGCGTCATCACCGGTGATGAAATCGTTGTTTCACTCCCTATAGAAGTTGATGTGACCAACCTGAAAGCCAGCTTTGTAGTGGATAATCCGAGAACTATTGTACAGGTTGGTGCTGAGGTGCAGGAGTCGGGTATTTCTGAAATGGACTTTACAAATGCGATTTCGTATAGTGTAAAGGCTGAAGACAAAAGCAGGAGGAGTTATACGGTAAGGGTAGAAAAAAAGATCGCCCTTCAATCGTTTGGCTTTTTTAAGGAGGATAACCCGGGCGTACTTGAAGGAGATTACAAGGCCGTAATAAGAGGCCTGACGATTGACATTGATATTCCTGAATCTGTTGACCTGACAAAGCTGGTTGCAAGATTTCAAACTACAGCTGGCGCTACCTTAAAGATCGGTGCCGTAGCACAGGAGAGCCAGAAAACAGTAAACAATTTTAGCAGTAATTTAATCTACACATTTAATGCAGCAGGTTTAGCCACAGCATTGGATTTTACTGCGAAAATCTCATTTATAGGGGCACAATGGTGGATGATTGGCGATAAGAGTATTATAGGTAGTGAAGCCACTGACGTAAA
The DNA here is from genome assembly GCF_000023825.1 of Pedobacter heparinus DSM 2366. Classification (NCBI taxonomy): domain Bacteria; kingdom Pseudomonadati; phylum Bacteroidota; class Sphingobacteriia; order Sphingobacteriales; family Sphingobacteriaceae; genus Pedobacter; species Pedobacter heparinus. The sequence continues at coordinate 514,643 of NC_013061.1, read as the reverse complement.
AATGGCCATCCACCCTTTTACCAAACAGCCTTACCTGGCCTATATCAGAACGGGTAAAAACGAAAGCGGTGCTGTTATTCCGGCCACTGAGAAAAAAATTGCAGTCATTGCCCTCAATGGAACCATATGGAAAAACATTGGCAGTGCAATGGGGATTTCTAACGAACAGGTAGATATTATTAACATTGCTTTCGATGAAGAGGGAGCGCCTTATGTAGGCTATAAAGATTATTTAGATGGGCTGCAGAAAGCAACCGTATTGAAATATACCAATGACAGCTGGACTGCAGTAGGGGCTAAAAATTTCAGTCCGATGCGGGTAGATAAATTTTCATTTACTGTAGGTGAAAACAATCAGCCATTAATAGGTGCTTCTACCTTTACCGCCATTACGGGCTATTTAAAACGTGCCATATACGCAAGCAATTATACCAATAACAATTGGAATGACATTACCCCTGCAATCGCAAACAACCTGATTGGTGCTGTACAGGTATTCAGAGGGCTGGACGGAAAAGGTTACATGGCTGTGCTGGACAGGAACTCTAATTTCAGTATGTATAAATTAACTAACAATACCTGGGCGCCGGTTGGGCCTGTAGGCTTCAGAACTTCTGACGGTTTGCCGGGATATACTTCTGTAATTGGTGCGGCATCGGCCGATGGTACCGTTTATATTGGTTTCCAGACCGTATCAGCCAACCAGCGCTTAAACCGGATCATGAAGTTTAATGGTACCACCTGGGAAGAACTTGGTTCGGCCGGAAACAGCCAGGACCAGAACGAGAAGTATGCATTGGCAATAGACCCTGATGGTAAATTATATTTCGGCTTTGCCAATACGACCGGACTATATGTGCGCACTTTTAACGACCATACTAAAAACTGGAATACACCAAGGTTAGTATTTTCAGGGAAGATCAACACATTTGACCTTCAGGTTGCCCCGGATGGCATTCCTTATCTTGCTGTAAGTCCGAGCAGCGACAATAAAGTAATTGTTTATAAATATTCGGCAACGAAATAACATCCCGGCCCTGCCTGGGCACTTCGGTACCCAGACAGGGCTTTTAATATAAAGTCAAATGAAACCACTCAGTTTCTTCCTGTTTTTACTCCTATCCTGTGCGTTAAAAGCCCAAAACACGGCTTCGGGCTATGTGTTTGCCGATGCCAATGGGAATGGCAAAAAAGACAAAACCGAAAAGGGAATTGCCAATGTTGCGGTGACCAACGGACAGGAAGTGGTGCAAACCAACAGCAAGGGTTATTACACTTTACCGGTTGGGAACGACAACATCATCAGTGTCATCAAACCCACTGGCTACCAGGTTCCACTGAATGCAGACAACCTGCCCCAATACTTTTACATCCACAAACCTCAGGGCTCCCCACAATTCAAATACAAAGGTGTAGCCCCTACCGGCCCATTGCCGGCAGCTGTAAATTTTGCCCTGAAACCTGTTCGGGAACAGGACAACTATACGGCCCTGATTTTTGGTGATCCGCAGGTATATAACCAGGAGCAGGTAGATTATTTTGTAAAGGACGTCATCAGCGAAGTAGAAGGCATTAAAAATATGTCTTTCGGCATCAGTATGGGCGATGAGGTGGGCGACAAGCTTGACCTTTTCCCTGCCTATACCGCAGCGGTTAAACGGGTAGGGATTCCATGGTACAACATGATGGGTAATCACGACCTGAATGCAGATGCGCCTGCAGATTCTTTATCTGATGAATCTTTTGAAGCGCATTTTGGCCCCACAACTTATGCTTTTAATTATGGAAAAGTACACTTTGTGGTGCTGGATGATGTGTTGTATCCTGACCCGCGCGACGGCAGGGGTTATTACGGTGGCTTAAGGGACGACCAGTTGAAGTTTATAGAGCAGGACCTGAAATATGTGCCTAAAGATTACCTGGTGGTAATGACCATGCATATCCCCCTTAGCGAACCCGAATTCCTGTTTAGCCCGACTACCCGGCTTAAGTTGTTCAACCTGCTGAAAGATTTTCCACATACCCTTTCCATATCCGCGCATACGCACATGCAGCGCCAGGATTTTTATGTAAAGGGTTCAGAATGGCTGCAGGACAAACCCCATCACCATTTCAATATCGGGACGGCCTCGGGCGATTTTTATTCCGGGCTTAGCGATAAAAACGGAACGCCCGTTTCTACCATGCGGGATGGAACCCCCAAAGGTTATGGATTTATCCATTTTAAAGGAAATCAATACATTATTGACTATAAAGTAGCCGGTGAAGGTGCAACAACCCAGATGCGCATTACGGCACCTGAAAAATTAAAAAAGGATACGGACACCGCAGCCTATGTGTATGTGAATTTTTACACAGGTGCCAAAAATGACATCCTGCAGTATCGGATAGATGATGGCAGCTGGATGCCTTTACAGCATACATTTGAATTTGATCCTTTTTATATAGCCGAAGTAGCGACCTGGAAAAGCATTACCGATAAAACCAAAAAAGCCAGGCGCCCCTCTAACCCGGCAAAAAGTACACATTTGTGGAAGGGCCCTATATCTACCAGATTACAAACGGGCAGGCACAGCATTGAAGTAAAAGCTACCGATATGTTTAACCGCTCGTTTATACAAAAAAGCAGCTACACAATTGAGTAGATTAAAAAGCCCCGCAGTGACCAACACTGAGGGGGCTTTTTTTTCTATAGAAAAAAATGAATTTGTGCAGTCTTGCCCAAGAATAGTTATTTTTGAGGCATGACTAACGGTGCGGCTTCCCATTCAATTTCTGACAAGGTTTTATCTTTCATTGACTTTACCAATCAGAACATTTTTCTGACCGGAAAGGCCGGAACCGGAAAAACTACTTTGTTGAAACGCATCAAAGAAAGCAGCAGCAAAAAGATGGCAGTTGTGGCCCCTACAGGTGTTGCGGCCATGAACGCGAAAGGCAGTACCATCAATTCTTTTTTTCAACTGCCCCCGGGTTCCTTTTTCCCGGGCGACATTAGCCTGGAAAACCTGCAGTCGGGTTTCCTTTCTATACAGTCGATGGTTGCCGACCTGAGCTATACCAGGGATAAGCTCAGCCTGTTTAATGAACTGGAATTGCTGGTGATCGATGAGGTATCCATGGTACGTTGTGACCTGCTGGATGTAATTGATGCCATCCTCCGTTCGGTAAGAAAAAACAATATGCCCTTTGGGGGTGTGCAATTGCTCCTTATTGGCGACCTGTACCAGTTGCCACCGGTAACCAAAAGGGAAGACTGGTCGTTTTTAAGTCGCGCCTACCCCTCACCTTACTTTTTCGATGCCCTGGTGATCCGCCGTTATCCACTACTACAAATAGAGCTGACCACAGTTTTCAGGCAAACGGAAATAGAATTTATCCAGATTTTAAATGACATCAGGAACAACCAGATCGATGAAAGCGGCCTGGCCCTGTTAAATAAAAGGTACGACCCGCAGTTCAGTGCTGTGGATGGGTTGAACCCCATCATCATCACTTCCCATAATGCGGAAGCCAATGCCATCAATAAAGAGAAGCTGGAGGAGCTGCCCGGCACCGAATATACTTTTGAAGCCGAAGTGAGCGGAGAGTTCAGGGACCTGAGCCTGCAGGCCGAACAAACCTTAAAACTGAAAGAGGGTGCACAGGTCATGTTCATCAAAAACGACACCGGCGAAGACAGAAAATTTTATAATGGAAAGATCGGCAAGGTAAAGTCGGTAAACGGGGCCGGGATCTGGATTTCCTTTCCACAGGAGGAAGATCTTTTGCTTGAAAAAACTTCATGGGCCTCTTTCGAATACAAAACCGATACTGAAGAAGCCATTGTACAGCAGCAGGTAGGCGAGTTTTCGCAATATCCGGTTAAGCTGGCCTGGGCGGTAACCATTCACAAGAGCCAGGGCCTGACCTTCGACCAGGCGGTGATTGATGCAGGCAAATCTTTCGTAGCAGGCCAGGTATATGTGGCTTTAAGCCGTGTAAGAACACTGAACGGACTGGTGTTAAAATCAAGGATCGGCACGGAAAGTTTAAGGTCGAATACCGAGGTGATCAATTATATGAAACCGGTGAAGGAAGAGGAGCTGGATGCCATCCTGATCAGGGAACAGGAAAAATTTATCCTGCAGCTGGTACTTGATCATTTTTCTTTGAACAGTGTTTTAAGGGGGCTGGACGTTGTTTCGGGCAACGCTGAAATAAACAAAGCAAACCTATCTGAATTTAAGGCTTTAATGGGACAGCTGAATACTTCGCTTACGGCACTGATGACCTTGACAGAACGTTTTCAAACACAGGTAAGGCAATTGCACCAAAAAGAAGGTTTTGCAGCATTAACTGCCTTGCAGGAAAGGATTACTTCGGCACATACTTATTTTACCAAAGAGCTTACCATGCAGCTTTTAAATCCGGTGAACAAGAACATCAGGATTAAGCCCAAGAATAAAATCCAGCAGCAAATTGTGCACCTGTTACAGAAATACCGTCAGGTAATTGAAAACAAACTGGCTTTGATACAGCTTGCCTCGGGGCTGCTGGCAGGGCCGATTAAAAAAGAGGATTATGCAGCATGGATTGATCAGCATAACGTTAAACCTAAGAGCAAAAATGGTTCGTTTGCTGCGGTTGCAGCACAGCAAACGACCAATTTATCTTTGTTTTAATTATTTATTCTGATCTACAAATATTGACCTTGAACTGATTGCCCCCATGCGGCGGCCATCTTTAAAAGTAGCTGCTTTAATGGTGACCGGTAATTTAACTTCGAAGGGTTTGCTGTAGGCCAGCGAATTTACTGTTGGTTCTGAACCATCCAGGCTATAGCGCACCTGCGGCTGATAACTATTGGTTTTAAAGGATACCCTTGCTTTATTGGCCACACTGTCGACCGTTACGGTATGCCATACATTATAGGCGCTTCTGGCGTAATTGATGCCCAGGTCATCGTAGCGCTGGTATTGCTTTTCTATCCTGCGGCTAAAATCAGTCCAGCTTTTCCGGGCTGGTATGGTCCAGGCCAGTTCGGCCATCGCAGCAGCGCGTGGAAAGGCCATGTATTCTACTTTTTCGGGCGAATGGATAAATTCTGCCCATACATTGCCCTGTACGCCTTTAATATATTTTGCCTGCTCGGCAGTAAGCACTGCTGGTACAGGCTCATAGTTGTATACCTTTTCCAGCTGCAGATTACCACCTATTGCCTTTGGTTCCAGATAGGGTTCGCCCTGATAATAATCCAGGTAAAGAAAATCGTAGGGGGTCATCACTACATCATGCAATTGTTTGGCTGCAGCAATACCACCTTCGGTGCCCCTCCAGGACATGACAGCAGCATTAGGTGCCAGGCCGCCTTCCAGAATTTCATCCCAGCCAATAATGCTTTTATTTTTGGTGGTCAGGAATTTTTCTATGCGCCTGATGAAATAGCTTTGCAGTTCATGCTCGTCTTTCAGGTTTTCTTTTTTCATCCTGGCCTGGCAGTTTGGGCAAACTTTCCAACGGTCTTTAGGACATTCATCTCCGCCGATGTGGATGAATTTACCGGGAAAGAGTGCTACAACTTCCGAAAGGATATCTTCCAGGAAATTAAAGGTCTCTTCTTTTCCGGCACAGAAAACTTCTTTCTGGATACCCCATCCTGTCAGCATTTTAAAAGGCCCGCCTGTGCAGGAAACGTTAGGATAGGCCACCAGGGCTGCCGTAGCATGGCCCGGCATTTCAATTTCGGGAACCACCGTTACATAACGTTTTGCCGCATAGGCAACGATATCCCTGATCTGGTCTTGCGTGTAAAACCCGCCATGCGGGTTGTTATCGATCTGGTTGTTGGCAAACTGCGTTCCATTGCGCCATGCGCCTATTGAAGTGAGTCTGGGGTATTTTTTAATCTCGATGCGCCAGCCATGGTCTTCGGTTAAATGCCAGTGAAACACATTCAGTTTATGTAAAGCGAGGTTGTCGATGTATTTTTTAACAAACTCCACGGAGTAAAAATAACGGCCCACGTCAAGCATCATTCCCCTCCAGCCAAAGCGTGGCTTATCGGCAATTTTTACCGCCGGAATTAGCGGTGCAGCAACAAGGGTATTATTTTTTCCTTTTACCGGCAAAAGCTGATACAGGGTTTGGGCCCCATAAAATACGCCATGTGCTTTTTTACCGCTGATGGTAACGCCCTTTGCATTGGCAATTAAGGTATAACCTTCATCACCCAGACTGTCTACGGCGTTTTTTGTGGTCAGCACAATTACATTGCTCCCTGTAGCAGCTGTAGCCGGAAGTACTTTTAAGGCGTAACCGCACAGCTTTTTTAGCTGATCGGAAAATTGAAGGCCTACCGACTTCAGGTCGGAATTGCCCGCATCATAAGTAATTTTGGTAAGGGAATTGATTTTAAAGTTTCCTGGAAGTTCAGCAACACTTAAAGGTTGCGGAATAATGGATACCCGCTGGCTAAATGCCGGGTTCGCTGCACTCATCCAGATCAGGCACAGCATAAAAAACATTCTTTTGATCATCATTTTGTTATGTTTGGTTTACTCGTGTACGTTAACGACAAAAATTAAAGATAAAAAAATATGCTGTACAAACAGGTATTTTATTAAAAAAATGAAACAACAATTTTAACTGAACAAACCGAGCAGATCTTTTTTGGAAAGTGTTTTATAGATGGAAACATCGGTTTTGATGAGGTCATCTACCAGGTCTCTCTTGGTATTTTGCAGTTTCATGATCTTCTCTTCGATGGTATCCGGACAAATTAAACGTACAGCCACCACATTTTTTTCCTGTCCGATGCGGTAAGTCCGGTCTATCGCCTGGTTTTCTACCGCCGGATTCCACCAGGGGTCTACCAGGTATACATAATCGGCACGGGTTAAGTTTAACCCTACCCCGCCGGCTTTTAAGCTGATAAGAAATACACGTATCTCGGGATTGTCCTGAAAAGAATTGACCACCTGCTGCCGGTTGCGGGTCTGGCCGGTTAAGTATTCATGTGCAATGCCACGCTCTCCAAGCTGGGCCCGGATCAGGTCCAGCATCCCTACAAACTGAGAAAACACCAGGATCTTGTGGTTAGGGGATTTACTTTCGATCTGTTCCAGCAGCACTTCCATTTTGGAAGAGGCATTGCCATAGAACTTATCGTCTTTTAATAAAGTGGCCGAATTACAGATTTGCCGTAAGCGGGTGATGCCCTGCAAAACGTACATGCTGCTTTTGGCCAGTTCATCTTCGGCCTTGCCCTCAATATATTCTTTAATGTCCTGCACTGCGGCTTCGTAAACCTCACGTTGCTCTGTCCCCATTTCGCAGTAAATGACCATTTCGGTTTTATCGGGCAGCTCTTTAGCTACCTGCTCTTTGGTACGCCTCAAAATGAAAGGGCTGATCTTTTTTTGGAGTTCCTTTGCCCGTTTGCTGTCTTTGAACTGATCAATGGGCACCGCATACAACTCTTTAAACTGTTGTCTGGAACCCAATAAGCCGGGACAAGCGAAAGAAAGCTGCCCATAAAGATCATAGGTATTGTTTTCTATCGGCGTGCCGGTTAATACCACTTTATTGCGCGATTGCAATAAACGCACCGCCTTATAACGCTGGGCATCCGGATTTTTTATCGTCTGCGACTCATCTAAAAATATGTAATTAAAGTAGTAGGACTTTAAAAAACGGATATCAGCCAGTAGTGTCCCATAAGAGGTAAGCACAATTTCATACTGATCAAACTGATGGATATCCTTTAGCCGGTCGGCACCATAAACGGTATGGATTTTTAACGAAGGTGCAAATTTGGCCACCTCGGCCTGCCAGTTAAAAATTAAAGAGGCCGGTACCACCACAAGATTGGTATTCTGATGGCCCTTATTGCGCTGGCTCAATATAAATGCGATGATCTGTATGGTTTTTCCGAGGCCCATATCATCAGCCAGACAAGCACCAAAGTTAAAGCCATCTAAAAAGTTAAGCCAGTTTAGGCCGTCCTGCTGATAGCCCCGCAATTCTGCATTCAGTCCTTCCGGCACAGGAACAGGCAGGATGCTTTCCGGGCCGGAAAGTTTGGCCCGGTATAAGGCCAGCTGGTCTTTTACCGATTCGTCAAAGAGCTGCTCGTCATACAGCTCGGCAATCTTATTGTAATTGATCTTATGGGTATGGATGCTTTCTTCAACAAGCTCTCCTGCGTTAAAATAGCTGGTAAATTTTTCTATCCATTCATCCGGTAAAATACCCATTGTGCCATCATCCAGCTTTACAAACTTGCTCTTGTTGCGGATAGATTTGTGCAGGTGCTTTAAAGAAATGGCCTGGTCGTTATATTCTACTTTTGCTTTGGTCTCGAACCAGTCGACCCCGCTGATCACCTTGATGGAGATGTTGGCCTTGTACTGGCTCAGGTTATTGTTTTTTAGCTGATTAAAACCCAGAATGGTTATCCCTTTGCTGCGCCAGGCTTCAAAGGCATTTAAAAACCACTCTATATCCAAAAAATGCTTGCGGTGCATGTAAAAACAATCTAACCGCAGGTCTTCATCCTGTTGTTCTTCAAAAAAAGGATGTTGCTTTGCAATGTCGGCAATAAACTGCAATTCTGCGGCTTCATCCCTCCGCAGGCTGAAAGTATGGCCGTATTTATCCTTTGCGATGATCTGCTTACGCGAAAGCACCGGGATTTCGGTATTGCTATAACGCATTACGGGGGTGATGAGCACAAAATCTTCCGACTCTGACAGATAGATCAGCTGTTCGTTTTCCAGGTCATAGCCTTTGTCTTCTATCTGTTTTTTGGTAGCCGGCTTCAGGTAAGCATAATTGATGCGAACCTTTTCTTCCAGGTTAGAAAGGATGTTTTCATAAAAATCATCAAACTTAGACCTGTGGATCAGCATTTTATCGTAATGCTTTTTGAAAAATTCGATCACCCTTAAAAAATCGGGCTTATCGATCAGGTGCAGGGTTTTATCGAGCTGGATAAAATAATGATGTTTGATGCTCAGGTTTTCAAGAGGTATAGCCTGATCATCAAGCATCAGCTTACCCGACACTTCATAGAAATCGCCCTTTTCATTGACCGACAGGACCAGGTCTATCCCTAATATTTTAAGTTTTATCCTGCTGATGGAAGTGGCGGATATGTTGGGCGAAATTTTAGGATCGTGCAGGTAGATGTCGAGTCCCAGTGGGTTTCTGGCCAGTGCCCTTAAACCTTCGAGGTCGGACCCGGAAGCTTCAGCATTGTAGTTATTCTGAAATTTAAGGACACCGTTTAGAAATTTAAGCTCACTGATGTTCTCGGTAGTCCAAAGCAGATCGGAAGGATCAATGGCTTTTAAGGGGTTCTTTATTTTGCCATCGCGACTGGCCTGGCCTTCATAGAGTGAGATGTTAAGGTGACTGTAATAACGGTGCTGGCTAAACACCACAATCGTCTGCATTTCCTTTTTGATGAGGCCACCGGATACCGGCAGGTTAAATTCTTTTTTTGGGAGCAGGGACGCTGCGAGTTCCGCTTTTGTTTTTTGGGTAACCGGAAACAGGGTTTTGACTTTGGGGCTGATCCCGAGACTACCTTTTATATAGCTGAGCTCAAAATGATCATCCGGATTCTTTTCCTGCTCCAGCCCGTAATCCTGCGCAAACTCTTTTAATTTTTTATGTCTTAGCGGTGCATCAAAAAAAAGGCGCAATGGCTGTCGCTCCATAATGTTGTACAAGGCCCGGGCCTGGAATTCACATAAGCCATCGGCAGCAGAGGGGCAGGAACAGGACAGCAATACCCGGTCGGGTGTTTGTGTGACCGTTACAAGCGGATTGTTCATCTCGCCCCCGGCATCTCCAAAAACTGCAAAATTCAGGCTGATCTCTGCCGGTACAAGTTCATAAAAACCCTTGGCACTGGTATCTGCCCCAACCTTATTGTGCTTTAAAATATCCGACAGGTTTAGTGCCGACAGGTTAAAATCTGCTAAAATATAATCGTGTGCCGGGGTATAAACCACTTTCTCCACCTGCAATGTTTAATGACCAATAAAAAAACTAAAATACATATGATCTTGCTAAATCGACTTAATAATCTGTTTATTTGTATTAGTAATAAACAAAACACACAAACTTAACCTTTATTGTTATGCTGTTGAGCATTTTAAATTCTATTTTTTGCGTTGCATTTGTCGGATTTGCCTATGTAAATTTAAACGACAACGATTCCTGGCTTTGGGTACCCATTTATATGTTAGCTTCCATTTGTTGTGGATTTGCCATTTTTAATCATTTTTATCCTACGGTATACCTGGTTGCCATATCTTTCTATCTGATTTATGCAATCATTTTGTTTTTTGCCAAAGATGGGGTGCGCGACTGGATCATGAAGTACCGGACACCGAGCCTGGTAGAGAGTATGCAGGCTACAAAACCTTATATCGAAAAAACCAGGGAGTTTTTTGGTTTACTGATCATCAGTGCAGCGCTGGGCATTAACTATTTTGTTGCAGTTTAATGAAATAAATATGTTTTTAATAGATAGAGAGGGGATAAATAAGCTCAGTGGTCTTTTCCTGCAGCTCATTAAACAAAACCTGCAGCCCGAGGCTTTCCAATGGTTACAGGATAAAGCGAAACTGGTTGTATCGGAAGACAAATCGGTACAGCTGCATCTTTGTTTTGCACATCTGCCACGTATCGCATCGAAAACTCCGGTTACGTTTACTACTTTGGAAACACAGGAAATCGTTAAGCTGTTGCCAGGTTATGGGCTGGAAAACTGGACCATTGACCGGCTATGCAGGGTATGGCTGCTGATGCAACTGCCTTCGGATGATAAGGAAACCTATCTGAAAAAAATAAACGGCCTGTTTGCCGCTGCAGAAATGAATGAGCAGGTGGCGCTCTATTCGGCTTTGCCGCTTTACTTTTATCCGGAAGAATGGATCGGCAGGTGTGAAGAAGGGATCAGGAGCAATATAGGCATTGTACTGGAGGCCATCATGTACCACAATCCCTACCCTGCCGGCTTTTTGTCGCAACAGGCATGGAACCAATTGGTACTGAAAGCATTTTTTACTGAAAAGAACGTTAAGCTTATTGTTGGGCTGCAGACAAGGATGAACGAGGCCCTGGCATTTACTTTACAGGATTATGTACAGGAGCGGCTGGCCGCCCACAGAACGGTGGCACCGGAAATTTATGAACTGATAGAACTAATGAACCAAAAAATATAACTATGTGCTGTAATGAGAATTTTGAGGAGAGAAATAAAGGCGAAAAAATACAGACTTCGCTTGACCTGAGCGAGATCAGCGGAATGAAGTTCTTTGATCCGCATGTACACATGACTTCACGTACTACCGATGACTACCAGGCTATGGCCGATGCGGGAATTGTTGCCCTGATTGAACCGGCTTTCTGGCTGGGGCAGCCGCGTACCCAGTTAGGCAGTTTTACCGATTACTATAGCAGCCTGATTGGCTGGGAACGGTTCAGGTCGTCCCAGTTTGGCATCAAGCATTATTGTACCATAGGCTTAAATTCCCGTGAGGCCAATAATGAGCAGCTGGCAGAACAGGTGATGGAAATTTTACCACAGTTTATTTTTAAGGAAGGTGTGGTAGGTATTGGTGAGATTGGCTTTGACGACCAGACTGCAGCTGAAGAGAAATATTACCGCTTACAGCTTGACCTGGCAAAAGAAGCGGGTTTGCCGGTACAGATCCATACGCCACACCGCGATAAGAAAAAAGGTACCCAGCGCAGTATGGATATTGCCATAGAGCAGGGCCTTGACCCTTATATGGTGATTGTAGACCATAACAATGAGGAGACCGTAAAAGAGGTGTTGGACAGGGGCTTTTGGGCTGCTTTTACCATTTATCCTTTTACCAAAATGGGGAATGAGCGCATGGTAGAGGTGCTGAAACAATATGGATCGGAAAGGATCATGATCAATTCGGCGGCCGACTGGGGCATCAGTGATCCGCTGGCCATTCCTAAAACTGCAGCCCTGATGAAAAGATCGGGCATTAGCCTTCAGGACATTGAACTGGTTACCTACCGCAATGCCATTACAGCTTTTGCACAGAGCGGACAGATTGATGAGAATGACTTTTTAAGGGTGAAAAACATTGACCAGAGCCAGAAGTTTGCCAGCAATTCCATCTTACGTGGCGGGCAGCAACCAAGAATAGACAAAAACTCCATCATCATTTCATAGCGTGAAGAAATTATTAGGATATATCAGGCTGATGCGACCGGCCAATGTAGTTACTGCTGTGGCCGATGTACTGGCGGGGATGGCCCTGGCAGGGTATTTTATGGGCACCGCCAGCTACCTGCCCGTCCTGCTGCTTTGTTTATCTACCATAGGCCTGTATAGCGGGGGCATTATTTTAAATGATGTTTTTGATGCAGAACTGGATGCCAGGGAGCGGCCGGAACGGCCAATTCCAAGCGGTCTGATCTCAAAAAAAGCAGCCACCCTATTTGGCGGGATATTCTTCTTTATCGGCATTTTTACAGCAGGGCTTTACAACCCGGCTTCACAGTATCTGGCAGCGGCCATTATGGTCTCCTGCCTCATTTACGATAAATTCCTGAAGCACAGCGCAATATTCGGACCTTTGAATATGGGGCTTTGCCGGGGCCTGAATTTGCTGCTGGGCATGAGCATTATCCCCTCTGCTATACAACAATGGTGGTTTTTGGCTATAGTACCCATTATTTACATTGCCTCGGTTACCATGGTAAGCCGGGCTGAAGTGCATGGCGGAAGTAAGAAAATGCTTTATTTTGCCGCACTTTTATATACGCTTGTCATTTCCAGCATCCTGTTTTTTGGCATAAGACAAGGCAACCTGCCACTTACCGCCGTATTTGTACTGGGCTTTGCACTGATGATATTTATTCCATTGTTAAGGGCGATGAAAAATCCCATTGGCCCCAACATTGGCAAAGCAGTAAAGGCAGGTGTAATTGCTTTAATTTTAATGAATGCAGCCTGGGCAAGTGCATTTGGAATGGTACAGATAGCCTTATTTATTGTTATTTTATTACCAGTATCGTTAATGCTGGGTAAGGCATTTGCCGTAACCTAGCCAAGAATTTCGTAGGACATGAATTATTTAGAACAGTCGTTTAGTGTAAAATTTGACTATAAAATCTACTTTACCTCTTCCCTATTTGAGTTGGGAAACCCCTTGCTGGCAGATTTTTTTAAGGGCAGGCCATCGGCAGCCCTGCGCAAAATATTTTTTGTTATAGACGGGGGCGTTACCGAAAAGCATCCCAATCTGCAAGAAGCCATTAAAACTTACTTTAACCAATGCCAGGAGGTCCAACTGGTCCCTGAAATCAGGATTGTTCCTGGTGGCGAGGCTTCAAAAAATGATACTGCATTATTTGAGCAGCTTGTAGAGGCGGTAAATGTATATGGGATAGACCGGCACTCTTATATTGCCGCCATTGGCGGAGGCGCAGTGCTGGATCTGGTGGGCTATGCTGCGGCGGTTTCGCACCGTGGGATTAAACATATCCGCATTCCTACTACGGTACTTTCGCAAAACGATTCAGGTATCGGGGTTAAAAACGGCATCAATTATAAAGGTAAAAAGAACTTCCTTGGTACTTTCGCCCCTCCTGTTGCCGTGTTTAACGATGACCGCTTTCTGGAAACACTTAACGACCGTGATTACCGGTCCGGAATTTCGGAAGCGATAAAAGTAGCGCTGATCAAGGACCCTGAATTCTTTTACTGGATTGAGGCCCATACCGCAGCCCTGGCTGCGCGTGACCCGGAAAGCATGAACTACCTGATCAGGCGCTGTGCAAAACTTCATCTGGACCATATTGCCGGTGATGATCCTTTTGAAACCGGATCGGCCAGGCCCTTGGATTTTGGACATTGGAGTGCACATAAACTGGAACAACTGAGTAATTTTACAGTGCTGCATGGCGAGGCTGTTGCCATGGGGATTGCCCTTGACAGTGTATATTCCTTTTTAACGGGTTTGCTCTCTGAAGAAAAAGCGCTGCGCATCCTCCAGGTACTGAGCGCACTGAATTTCAGTATCTCAGACCCTATCATCCAGATCAAAGACAGCGGTTCAGCCATATTGAAAGGGCTGGCAGAATTCCAGGAGCACCTGGGTGGCCTGCTCACCATTACCCTCCTTACCGATATCGGATCCGGAAAGGAAGTACATGAAATGGATCATCAGCAACTGATCAATGCCAGCGCTTATATTGCTGGTTTCACAAAAGAAAATACCGCATTAAATAGCATCCGCCATGAAAGTTAATACCGGACACCTGAGCTATTGTACGAACATACATGCCGGTAAAAACTGGGCAGAAGATTTTAAGTCCTTGCAGCAAAATTTCCCTGTCATAAAAGCTGCATTGAGCCCTGAGCAACCAATGGGCCTGGGCTTAAGGTTGTCCAATGCCGCCAGCCTGGAGTTGATAGGAGAAGCACCATTAATGGCTTTTTCGCAATGGCTTAAAGCAAATAGTGCTTACGTTTTTACGATGAACGGCTTTCCTTACGGGGAATTTCACCATACCATTGTTAAGGAGCAGGTACATGCGCCCGACTGGACTACTGAAGAACGTAAAAATTATACATTAAGGCTGTTCCATATTTTAAAACAGCTGTTGCCCGAAGGAATGGAGGGTGGCATATCCACCTCGCCCCTAAGTTACAGGCATTGGTTTAAAAGTACTGAAGCTTTGGAAGAAGCCAGGAAAACAGCGACGCTGCACCTTGTTGAAGTACTGAAGGAACTCATTGTGATACACCGGGAAACAGGCCGGAACATGCACCTGGACATTGAACCTGAGCCGGACGGTATCCTGGAAACCGGCAGGGAATTTATAGACTGGTTTGAAAACGACCTGCTGCCCCTGGGCATACCGGAAATCCGGGCTGCGTTTAAATTATCGTCAGCAGAAGCAGAAACACTGATTAAAAACCACCTCTGTCTTTGTTATGATGTTTGCCATTTTGCCATTGGCTACGAAGACCATGCAGCAGTGGTAACAGCGCTGGAGCAAAAAGGCATTAAAGTAGGGAAAATACAGATCAGTGCTGCTTTAAAGGCAGATCTGACCGGTCCGGCCCCGGAAAACATTAAACGTAGCTTTGAGGCATTTAATGAACCTACTTATTTACACCAGGTGGTGGCGCTTAAAAATGATGGCAGCCTGTTGCGCTATCCCGACCTGCCGGAAGCATTAGCCGGGCTGGAAAAGGGAGTTACACAATGGCGGGCACATTTCCATGTACCCATTTCTATAAAGAAGATCGGCCTGCTGGAATCTACGCAGGATGATATTTTAACCGTACTGGAAATTCAGAAACAAAAGCCTTTTACCAAACACCTGGAGGTAGAGACCTATACCTGGGAAGTATTGCCCGAATCTTTAAAATTACCCATTACCCAATCCATCAGCAATGAACTGCAATGGGTTGTAAATACCGAGATCTAAAATGAAGAAAACTGTAGTTATTGATGTAGTTGGCCTGTCGGCAAACCTGATTGGAAAATATACCCCATTCCTGGAAAAGTATATCCAGGACAAAAGCCTTGCTGCTATTGCGCCCATGCTGCCAGCAGTAACTACAGCGGTGCAATCGACCTATTTAACAGGTAAACAACCTTCAGCACATGGTATAGTGGGCAATGGCTGGTACGACCATGCCGATGCAGAGGTCAAATTCTGGAAACAATCCAACAAACTGGTACTGGCCGATAAGATCTGGGACCGGGCAAAAAAAGAAAACCCGGGCTTTACCTGCTCCAATATGTTCTGGTGGTATAACATGTATTCCAATGCCGATTATTCGGTTACCCCAAGGCCCAATTACCTGGCCGACGGACGGAAAATGCCCGACTGTTATTCAGAACCTGCCGAGCTGCGCGATATTTTGCAGGAGAAACTGGGGCAATTCCCTTTATTTCAGTTCTGGGGGCCTGGTGCCAACATTAAATCCTCAAAATGGATCGCCGATGCCGCACTCATTACAGATGAACTGTATGACCCGACCCTGACCCTTATCTATCTGCCACATCTTGATTATTGTTTACAAAAATTTAGTCACAATTTTGATCAGATCGGAAAAGAACTCAGGGAAATAGATGAGGTGCTGAAAAACCTGGTACAATATTATGAGCAGCAGGATACCCATATCCTGATACTTTCCGAATATGGCATTACGCCAGTAAGTAAACCGGTACACCTGAACCGGGTGTTCCGGGAAAACGGCCTGCTACAGATACGGGTGGAGCGTGGACTGGAGTTACTGGACGCCGGGGCTTCAAAGGCTTTTGTTGTAGCCGACCATCAGGTGGCACATGTGTACATTAATGACCCATCGGTAAGGGTACAGGTTAAAAGCCTTCTTGAAAAAACGCCGGGTATTGCTTTAATTTTAGATGACGCAGGCAAAAAAGCACATGGAATGGACCATCCGCGGGCAGGAGATTTTGTACTGGTTGCAGAACCGGGAAGCTGGTTTACCTATTATTTCTGGCTGGATGATGCAAAAGCACCCGATTATGCAAGGTGTGTGGACATCCATAAAAAACCCGGATATGACCCGGTTGAAATGTTTATGTCTTCCAAACCCCGTGCAGCTTATAAGCTGTTAAGAAAAAAGGCCGGTTTCCGCTATGTGATGGATGTGATCCCTCTGGATGCTACGCTGATCAGGGGTTCCCATGGCAGCATAAATACCCCGGTTGAATTTCATCCTGTTTTAATTACGGACAAAGCCATAAATTCAGAAAATGTGGAAGCTACAGCCGTTTATGAACTGATCTGGAAAGCCCTGAATACCTAATAAAAACAGGTGATTATGGCCTGTTCGTAGTTGCAGCAGGCTCTGTAGTTTCAGGTTGTTTCTCCGGATCCAGCTGCACCTCATCGTCGTTTACTTTTTTAGCAAACAGGATAGGGTATACAAACCATAGGGCCCCTATTAAAAACAACAGTCCCGAAACCTTTAACACCCAAACGCTGGCTGCAGAGTTGGAGGGTTCCATAATTTTAAATGCGATGAGTCCGATAATGCCTAAAATAATGACATATACGGCTTTCTGAAGTTTCAATACTTTTATCATGGCGCAAGTATGATTAGATCCGAATAATTAACAAAAATCAAACCAATAGTGTTTTAATATCTTATTTATTGACCAAACTGTAAGGAAGCATTGTTTTCTGCAACTTATAGATAAAACAATTGATATGGATATCTTTAATAAAAATGCAGGTTATGGATGAAAAGCAGTTCCTCACATTAATTGATGGGCACCAGGGTATTATCCATAAGGTTTGCAGGCTTTACCGTGACAGCCCGGAAGATCAGGAAGACCTGTTCCAGGAGATCATCTATCAGCTATGGCGGGGGATCCCTTCTTTTAAAGGCGAAGCCAAAGTAAGTACCTGGATCTATCGTGTAGCTTTGAACACTGCTATTGCCGCTTTCAGAAAAAAGAAACCGGAAATTGAATACACTATTGCTTTACCCGATTTACTGGAAGAACCGCAAAGTGAAGAGCTGGCATTAAGGCAGGAGCGCTTATTTGCAGCCTTAAAACAGCTGGACGAGAGTGAAAAGGCTATCATTACCCTCTATTTTGAAGAACTCAGTTACCAGCAGATTGCGGAAGTAACAGGCATTAATGAAAATTATGTTGGTGTTAAGCTCAACAGAATTAAAAACAAGATTCAAAAACTTTTAAAATTATAAACCATGGAATTAGACGATTTAAAATCTACCTGGAACCGTGCAGCAGCACCAGCAAAAACAACCGACGAGCTCCTTTTTATGCTAAAGGAGAACAATCATCCCGTATTAAAGGGCATCAGGAAACAGTTAACGATAGAGGTATTGGGCTGGTCTTTTTTTCTGGGGGTTTATTACACCATGTTTGATGGGGGGCAGAAACCTTTGCTGATTAACCTGCTGCTAATAGCAGGGGTGCTTTTTTCAATTGTTCACAACCTGATGGGCTATGGCCTGGCCAAGTACCTTGAGACAGACCTTTCAGTTAAAAAAGCATTGGCGCATTATTTATTGAAGCTGAAAGTTTATGCCCTTACATCTGTTGCTTCCAGGGTATTTCTTTGGACGGGTTTTATTTTATTTTTTACGTATAACATTCGTTTTACCGGCAGTAAGTATGTATTGCTGATAGTAGCAGTTACGATCTTTGTTGTTCAGCTGGTTGTACTGGGCAGGATATGGATGATGCGTTTAAAAAAATTAAGCAACACCACAGCAGGCTTTATGTAAATATTTTCCTGTCCCTTGCAATGATCTTCCAGCTAGCGGTGGCTTTCCTGTCTTCAATCAGTGTTGCGGCTTCATAAAGGGCGCAGGTTGGACAAATATGATAGGGCAGGACATAAAAAAGATCACCAATTTTCCAGGGATGGTTTTCAGCTGCGTCGAGCACCAGGTGTTCTTCACTCTGGCTTTCAACTTTAAAATCGGGAGCATTCAGAAAGTAGCCCCGCTGCGACAAAACACGTTCAGCTGCGATAGATTTATGGCCCAGATCCATACATACTTTTGTACTGCCGGGTAAGGAAACGACCCTGCTCAATACCAGGGCAGCCGGAAGAAAGCCTTGTTCAGAAAGGTCATCCAGATAACTTTTATCCCAAAAAACAAAAGTACCGGGACTACATTCGACACCAGGCTTTTTGGCGTAGACCGGGAAACCAGGGGAGCCCCCGATAATGATATTTAGCTGCTGGTATCCTCTTTTTTCCAATTCCTGTTTTAAGGATTCGACCATCAAAAATATCTCTTCGCATAAGGTTTCCCTTTCCTGAACAGGGACCTGCTGTATGTGCCCATCATAAGCATGAAGGCCAAGCAATTGAATGCCATTTAATTTAACTGCATCCTCAAATAACTGTATGGCACAATGATCCGGCTGGATGCCGGTCCTGTTCATTCCTACATTCAGATCGATATAAACAGGGAGTTCTAACTGTTCGGAACTGGCCAAAGCCGATATATTTTTTGCAGTTTCAAGGTTATCGATCAGGCAGGAGAACCTGGTATCCGGATATTTTCTGATCAAAGAGATCAGCCTGGCCAGTTTAGGCCCAAAGGGCTGATAAGCCAGTAAAACATCTTTTGCAGCAAGCATTCCCAGCATTTCGGCTTCTGCAATAGTGGCGCATTTAAATTTATTTACGCCTGCATCCATTAGCAAACGGCTAACTTCCTTTGTTTTATGTGTTTTAACATGGGGTCTTAAGCGTGCTGGATCGGCAATGATATCGATAGCATGCTGAATATTTGTTTTGACCCTATCCAGGTAAACGACCAGGGCTGGTGTATCCAACTGGTCGGTATTGTTTATAGCATACCATTGCTGTTCCGTCATCTCTTTTTGCATAGCATTCCAATTGTTTGCTAATTTAAAAAAAACAGGCGTTTATACCATCAATGCACGCAAATATAGCAATGTCAGAAACAAGGCCCCTGTGCGGTAAACACCGAATAGCATCCTGTCATCTTTTATGGCGACAATTTGGAAGTTTGAATTAATATTTAGATAATTGTTTAAACGTCACTGGTTTTATCATAATTATCCCAATAGTTTATTCCTATAACTTTCAAAAGAGTTCCAAAACAATACACCAGGATAAATACCGGATAGCTAAATAATCTAAAAATGAATGTACTGGTTATTATCGGAAGTGCAGGTAAGCAATCTTCGGGCAGCAGGCTGATGGCAATGTTCGGGGAACTTACCGTCCCGGATTTTACGATCAGGATTTGGGAGGATTTGGAAAGCCTTCCGCACTTTGATCCTTCGTTAACCTCATCTTTTCCTGCCAATGTTGCTGCAATACTATCGCAAATTGAACTGGCAGATGGTGTCGTGTTCTGCACGCCTGAATATATTTTCAGTATACCTGCCAGACTAAAAAACTTACTGGAATGGTGTGTCGCTACAACCGTATTCACAGACAAACCGGTTGGCATAATTACCGCATCAGCAAATGGGGAACAGGGACATGCACAATTGCAACTAATTATGCATACCCTTGGCGCAAAACTAAGTGAAGATGCCCAATTGCTGATAAAGGGTATTAAAGGCAAATTTGACAGTCAGGGTGTACTTTTAGATTCAGATGTACTGCAGGCTCTCGTTAAATTTTCTGCTGGGTTTAAAATACTTCTTGCTGAACGTAGAAACAATTAAGACGTTATAAAACAAGGACATCAGAAACACTTCAATTTTTCATTTGAAAACCTTAACTTTGCATCCTTAATTTTTGGAGATACTTGATTGATGTATAGGGAATTTAAACAACTGGAACTAGCCAAAATAGGCAAAGAGATACTTGATTTTTGGAAAGCGGAAAACATCTTTGAAAAAAGCATTTCAACGAGATCAAAATCTAACCCTTTTACTTTTTATGAAGGCCCTCCTTCGGCCAACGGAATGCCTGGCATTCACCATGTAATGGCCAGGGCCATTAAAGATATTTTTTGCCGGTACAAAACACAAAAAGGATTTCAGGTAAAAAGAAAAGCAGGCTGGGATACGCATGGATTACCTGTAGAACTGGGTACAGAAAAAGAACTGGGCATTACCAAGGAAGACATTGGCAAGACCATTTCTATTGAAGCCTATAATGAAGCCTGTAAAAAAACGGTGATGCGTTACACGGATGTTTGGAACGACCTGACTGAGAAAATGGGCTATTGGGTTGACATGAGCGATCCTTATGTAACTTATAAGTCGAAATACATGGAGTCTGTATGGTGGCTTTTAAAACAGATCTATGATAAAGGCCTGCTGTATAAAGGCTATACCATCCAGCCTTACTCGCCAAAAGCAGGTACAGGTTTAAGTTCACATGAAGTGAATCAGCCAGGCGCTTACCGTGATGTAACAGACACTACTATTGTTGCACAGTTTAAGGCACTGCCTGAAACATTACCCGTATTTTTACGGGGGTTTGGCGACATCCACCTGATGGCCTGGACCACGACACCCTGGACATTGCCATCCAATACGGCGCTTACTGTTGGACCCAAAATCGATTATGTACTGGTAAAAACCTTTAACCAGTATACTTTCCTTCCGGTAAATGTAATTATAGCCAAAGGCCTGGTTGCCAAACAATTTGGCAAGCTTTATTTTGAAAGCCAGGCTGCAGAAGATTTTGACAACTTTGCGACAGGCGACAAAAAAATACCTTATCAGATTTTAGCAGGTTTTAAAGGTAAAGACCTGGTTGGGATTAAATACGAACAGCTTTTACCTTATACCCTGCCCTACCAAAATCCTGAAAATGCTTTCCGTGTAATTTCCGGAGATTTTGTGACTACCGAGGATGGAACGGGTATAGTGCACACTGCCCCAACTTTTGGCGCGGATGATGCGAAAGTTGCAAAAGAAGCTGTACCTGAAGTACCTCCAATGCTGGTATTGGATGAAAATGGGATACCTGTACCTTTGGTAGATTTACAGGGCAAGTTTACTGCGCATGTTGGCGAACTGGCTGGGAAATACGTGAAAAATGAGTACTACGAAGCTGGTATGGCCCCGGAAAAATCGGTAGACGTAGAAATTGCCATCCGCTTAAAAGAAGAGAATAAAGCCTTTAAGGTTGAAAAATACGTACACAGTTACCCGCACAGCTGGAGAACTGATGAGCCGCTGTTGTATTATCCGCTGGATTCCTGGTTCATTAAGGTAACAGATGTGAAAGACAGGATGTTTGAACTGAACGAGACCATCAACTGGAAGCCAAAATCGACAGGTGAAGGCCGTTTCGGGAACTGGCTGAAAAATGCAAACGACTGGAACCTCTCGCGTTCCAGGTATTGGGGGATCCCACTACCGATCTGGAGAACTGAAGACAAGAAGGAGGAGGTGATCATTGGCTCGGTTGAAGAATTGTACCAGGCCATGGAGCTGTCTGTTGCATCAGGCTTCATGAAGGAAAATCCTTTTAAAGGATTTGAGATCGGGAACATGACAGAAGAAAATTATGAGCTGGTTGACCTGCATAAAAATGTGGTAGACGAGATTGTACTGGTTTCTGCTTCAGGAAAACCGATGAAACGCGAAAGTGACCTGATCGACGTATGGTTTGACAGCGGCGCCATGCCTTATGCACAATGGCATTATCCGTTTGAAAATAAAGATAAAGTTGACAGTGGCACGGATTTCCCCGCTGATTTTATTGCAGAGGGTGTTGACCAGACCCGTGGCTGGTTTTATACCTTACATGCCATAGGCGCATTGGTTTTTGATAAAGTTGCCTATAAAAATGTAGTGTCGAACGGATTGGTGCTGGACAAAAACGGACAAAAAATGTCTAAACGCCTGGGCAATGCTGCCGATCCGTTTAAAACCCTGGAAGAATACGGTCCTGATGCCACACGCTGGTACATGATCAGTAATGCAAACCCCTGGGACAACCTGAAGTTTGACATAGAAGGGATTGCCGAGATCCGCCGTAAGTTTTTTGGTACACTTTACAATACATATGCCTTTTTTGCCCTGTATGCA
This sequence comes from Pedobacter heparinus DSM 2366, assembly GCF_000023825.1. Classification (NCBI taxonomy): domain Bacteria; kingdom Pseudomonadati; phylum Bacteroidota; class Sphingobacteriia; order Sphingobacteriales; family Sphingobacteriaceae; genus Pedobacter; species Pedobacter heparinus. The sequence goes on along the minus strand of NC_013061.1, from coordinate 492,096 downwards.
AATATTGACAAGTTTGAAATTGACCAGGATAACCTTACCCCGGTGGCAGAACGCAGCGAGCTTGACCGCTGGATCTTATCTTTATTACAGACATTGATTGCAGAGGTTGACGAAAGCTATAACAGCTACGAACCTACCAAAGCAACCAGGGCCATTCAGGCTTTTGTGGATGAGCACCTGAGCAATTGGTACATCCGCTTATCGCGCCGTCGTTTCTGGAAAGGCGAAATGACTGCAGATAAAAAAGCAGCTTATGAAACGCTGTATACCTGCCTGATCAGTGTAGCGCAAATGATGGCACCGGTGGCACCGTTCTTTGCAGACTGGCTGTATAGAAACCTTTCGGCTACAGAAAACAATGCAGCAGAATCTATCCACCTTGCTTTGTGGAAAGAAGCTGATGCGACATTAATTGACACTGAACTGAACGAAAGGATGCAGCTTGCGCAGGACATTTCTTCCATGGTATTGTCGCTCCGCAAAAAAACAGGCATCAATGTGCGCCAGCCTTTGGCAAAAATTTTAATCCCCGTACTGGACAACAAATTTGCGGCAAGGGTAGAGCTGGTAAAAGAACTCATCTTATCGGAAACCAATATCAAAGGGATTGAGTACATCACTGATACTGCGGGCTTTATCAAGAAAAAAATAAAACCTAATTTTAAAGCATTGGGGCCTAAGGTTGGCAAAGACATGAAAATGGTTGCCGAACGGGTAAGCAATATGAACCAGGAAGAGCTGGCAAATTTTGAAAACACAGGCAAATATCTGGTTAGCGGCACGGATTATGTGATTGAGCTTGGCGATGTGGAAATTATTGCAGAGGACATTCCGGGATGGCAGGTAACCAATATGGGCAGTTTAACGGTTGCACTTGACGTTTCGATCACTGAAGCGCTAAAACAGGAAGGCTTATCGCGGGAGCTGATCAACAGGATCCAGAACTTAAGAAAAGAATTGGGTTACGAGGTGACAGACAGAATTACGGTGACTTTACAAAATCATAACCTGGTAAACGAAGCAGTAGCACAAAATAAAACATACATTTGCGCTGAAATTTTGGCGGATAACATTAACTTAACGGAAACTTTAGATAACGGAAACAAAATAGTAATCGATGAGGTTGAACTACAAATTTTGATTGCACAACAATAATTATTATGGAAAAAGAGAAAACAAGGTATTCTGACAGTGAATTACAGGAATTTAAAGAATTGATCCTAGAGAAATTGAGAATGGCAAGAGAAGAATTTCTTGACCTGACCAACTCATTGAGCAGCCCTAACTCTAACGGAACTGAGGACACTTCTGGTACTTATAAAACATTGGAAGATGGTTCGGCAACATTGGAAAAAGAGCAATTGAACCAACTGGCAGCCCGTCAGAAAAAGTTCATTGAAAATTTAGAGGCAGCATTGGTGCGCATTGAAAACAAAACTTACGGCATTTGCAGGGAAACCGGTAAACTGATCCAAAAGGAACGTTTACGCGCTGTTCCACATGCCACTTTAAGTATGGAAGCTAAACTGAAGCAGTCGTAATGAAAGGCTATACAAAACCTTTATTAGTTATCTTCTTTGTTTTACTTGCAGATCAGCTTTTAAAGACCTGGATAAAAACCAATATGTATCTTGGTCAGGAATTCAAGATCATTGGGAACTGGTTCATTATCCATTTTACAGAAAACAACGGAATGGCCTTTGGTTTAGAATTTGGAGGTGAATTTGGCAAGCTGGCTTTGTCGTTATTCAGGATTGCTGCTGTTGCGGGAATTGGTTATGGCCTGCACTATCTGATCCAGCGGAAATACCACAGGGGACTGATCCTGAATGTAGCATTGATTTTTGCCGGGGCGCTTGGAAATATCATCGATTCGGTATTATATGGTAAAATATATGGTTATGCCAGTTTGTTTCATGGTCGTGTAGTAGACATGTTCTACTTCCCGCTGATTGAAGGTGTTTTCCCTAAATGGGTGCCTGTTTGGGGCGGTGAAGATTTTATATTTTTCAGACCTGTATTTAACATTGCTGATGCAGCCATATCTGTCGGCGTGATTCTCATACTTGTATTCCAGAAATCTTATTTCAAGGAAGAAGTAGTTGAAGAAATTGGGCCTAATAATGAGATGGTTGAAGAATAATTGGTAAATATTATGCGTATAGATATGGAATTGGTATGAAAGTTTCATCTATATATCAAATACACAAAAGAAAAATTTACATTATGAAAAAGTTATTAAGCCTTGCCATTGTTGCCCTGTTTAGTGTTAGTGCTATGGCCCAACAAGTAGACCTGCGTAAAAAGATCAGTGTTAGCGGGTCTGCAGAAACCGAAGTTACCCCAGATATCATTTACATCAGCATTTCTTTAAAGGAATACCTGAAAGATGGCAACAGCAAGAAAAAAGTTGACATTACTACACTGGAAAATGAACTGTTTAGTGCGGTTCAGAAAGCCGGACTGGAGAAAGAAAACCTAACGATCAATAACCTGTCGAGCTATACGACCATTACAGAAAAGAAAAAAAATCCGGATTACCTGGCCAGCAAACAGTACCGCTTAAAGGTGAACGATCTGAATAAATGGAATGCGATTATCGGTGCAATTGATGCCAAAGGCGTAGCGTATACCAATATAGACAGCTACGATTATTCAAAGATCAGCAGCTTAAAACAGGAGCTTAAAATTAAGGCCTTACAGGCTGCTAAAGCAAAAGCAACGTATCTGGTAGAAGCAATTGGTGATAAACTGGGCAGTGCCCTGGATATTCAGGAAATTGAAAACCAGGTTTATCCTCAGGCCATGTACCGTGCTTCTAATGTAATGATGAAAGCTGAAAGTGCAGATATGGCTGGTGCAGGTGCAGCAGAGATCGATTTTAAGAAAATAAAACTGAACTATGTGATGAATGTAGTATTTGAGATCAAATAAATTTAATTCTGACCAGAACTGTATACAGTTTTAATAAAAAATGATTAAAAAAACCTATCAATTAAGTTTGGTAGGTTTTTTGTTATTTAAAGATTGTTGTTGTAATACAGATAACAGCGGCATGCAATTAAACCAAAAAAAATGAAGATTATGAAAAAATTAATTTACGCACTGGTACTCATTTTTACACTGACTGCAACGGCTAATACTGTTTCAGCTGCAGATAAAAACAATAAGGCCAATACAGAAATGACTGCTGAGCAAAAAGTTCAGCTGGAAAGGATTAAAACCCGTGTTGAAGAGATCAGGGATATGGATAAGTCACATTTATCCAGGTCGGAGAAAAAAGAACTCCGTAAAGAGTTGAAAGAATTAAAAACGCAGGCACGTGCAATGAGTGGTGGTGTTTACCTTTCTGTAGGTGCAATCATCATTATTATTTTATTGCTGATCCTTATTCTATAGTATTATTAACTACCCATATATATAAACAAGCTAACATCTACCTGTTAGAAACAAAAAGCTTCCCTTCCGGGAAGCTTTTTATGTTTTAATCAATGTATTCAAAGCCTGTATAGGGAACCAGTACTTCTGGAATTTTAATTCCCTTAGCTGTCTGATTGTTTTCCAGAATGGCTGCAACAATACGTGGTAGCGCCAAAGCACTACCATTTAAAGTATGGGCCAGTTGTGTTTTTCCTGTTGCACCTTTAAAACGTAATTTAAGTCTGTTGCTCTGGTAGGTTTCAAAGTTAGATACAGAAGATACTTCCAGCCAGCGTTGCTGGGCAGCGCTCCATACTTCCATATCATAGGTCATGGCTGCAGTAAAGCCCATATCGCCCGCACATAGGCGCAACACACGGTAATGTAAGCCTAGTTTTTGCAACAGGGTCTGTACATAAGCGCTCATTTGTTCGAGTACTTCATAAGATGCTTCAGGATGAACAATCTGTACGATCTCTACTTTATCGAACTGGTGCAACCTGTTTAGGCCGCGGACATGTGCACCGTAAGATCCTGCCTCGCGACGAAAACATGGTGTATAACCTGTGTTTTTTACCGGCAGTTCTTCTTCTTTTAAAATGACATCCCTGTAAAGGTTGGTAACCGGTACTTCTGCTGTAGGAATCAGGTACAGGTTATCGATACCAACATGGTACATTTGTCCCTCTTTATCTGGCAATTGCCCGGTTCCAAAGCCTGAAGCTTCATTTACAAGGTGGGGCACCTGCATTTCCCGATACCCTTCTGCAGTAGAATGGTCTAAAAAGAAATTGATCAATGCGCGCTGTAAGCGTGCGCCCTTACCTTTATAAACCGGGAATCCTGCACCTGCAATCTTGGTACCCAGTTCAAAGTCTATAATATCGTACTTTGAGGTCAGCTCCCAGTGCGGCAACGCAGTTTCTGTAATGGCTGCAGGTGCGCCATGCACATACACCACTTCATTTTCTTCAGGCGTACTTCCTGCTTTTACCAGATGGTATGGCAGGTTGGGTAATTGTACGAGCAGGTTGTGCAGTTTGCTTTCAGCTGCTGCCAGTTCATCGGACAGGGTCTTGATCTGCTCTTTATTGGCTGTTGTTTCTGCTTTAAGTACTTCAGCTTCGTCCTTTTTCCCATTGCGCATCAGCTCACCAATCTGTTTGGCACTCGAATTTGCAACAGCAGAGAGGTTATCCAATGAAGTTTGAAATTGTCTTCTTTCTTCGTCAGTTTTAATAATCTCATCAACCAGCTCTGGTTGTTTAAAGTTTCTCAGGTTTAAGCCTGCTAAAACTTTCTCTCTGTTTTCGCGGATATAGTTAACTTGCAGCATTATTTATTTTTTAGACAAAGATAGTAGAGTTAAGCTTTAAAAATGACAACAGGAAAACTTTTTCTAGTGCCAACCCCAATCGGCAACCTGGAGGACATGACCTTGAGGGCCATCCGAATTTTAAAAGAAGCTGATGTGATCCTGGCAGAGGACACCAGGACCAGCGCACCTTTATTAAAGCATTTTGGAATTGATAAAAAGGCCTACTCACATCACCAACACAATGAGCACCAGGCAACTGCCGAGATTATCCGCTTTTTGAAAGAGGGCAAAAATGTGGCCCTGATTTCTGATGCAGGAACGCCGGCAATATCAGACCCTGGGTTTTTCCTGGTAAGGGAAACTTTAAAAAACGAGCTGCAGGTAGAATGTTTACCTGGCGCTACGGCCTTTGTACCGGCATTGGTGAATTCAGGATTGCCATCTGATGCTTTTGTTTTTGAAGGCTTTTTGCCGGTAAAGAAAGGAAGGCAGACGCGCCTGAAAAAACTGGCGGAAGAGGAACGCACAATTGTACTTTATGAAAGTCCGCACCGCCTGTTAAAAACACTTGAAGAATTTATAAACTATATGGGACCTGAGCGACAGGCTTCGGTAAGCCGGGAGCTGACCAAACTATATGAAGAAACCGTAAGAGGTACCCTGGCCGGAATAAAATCACATTTTGAAAACAATATATTAAAGGGGGAATTCGTAATTTGTGTGGCCGGAGCCGAAGAGCCGGTGAAGAAGAAGAATAAATATAAAGATGAACGGGATTAATTGGGTTCAATTTTTGATGGGTATAAAGAATTATTATAAAGCAACAACATGATTTTAATAGATAGATTTTTAAGTGACGAACAGGATCCGAAGGCCGTTGAAAAGGTTTTAGGAAAACTAAATGACATGCTAACCAGCAATGAGGAACTGATTTATATGGCAGTACAGAAGAAACCGGCTGTAAATTTGCTTCCTGATTGTATTGCGGTAAGTAACAAACGTATTTTTTATTGTGAGCCGGGCAATTTTGGCATCACCATGAATTTTAAGGACATTTCCTGGAAAAGCATTAAAGAGGTCTCTTTTAAAGAAGAAATTTTTGGTTCTAAATTTATTTGTGTGCCTCTACATGGTGAAAATATCATTACAGAGTATATACCTAAAGCGCAGGCCCGTAAATTATATCAGGCGGCTTATGAACAGCTGGAAGCTTTTAAAGAGCAGTTAAGACAAGCAGAGCTGGAGGACAGACGGTCTTCAACTTCACCGGTTACGGTAAATACTGTTCCTGCTGAGCCTGTAGCAGATGAGGTGTCTCATGCCTTATTTTCGCAACCTTCTGCCCCTGTGGAAGAACCGGAAGACGAAACCACTTTAAAATTAAGAAAACTGAAGAGCTTATATGATAAACACCTGATTACACAGGAAGAATATGAAGCAAAAAAAGCGGATATTTTAGACAGTTTATAAGCGGCGGTTGATGAAATCTGGAAACACTGCCCTGTTGGCCCTGTTAAGTGCATTTTTAATGTGGCTGGCCTGGCCACCTATCCCTTATACTACCCCGCTGTTGTTAGTTGGGCTGGTTCCTTTATTGATTGCATTGGATAAGCTGATGCTTAAGGCAGAAGGGAAAACAGGTAAAAAGATATTCCTGACGGCTGGATTAACTTTTTTAGTTTGGAATACCGCCAGTATTTACTGGGTTTACAATGCCATTAGTGCCGTTAACAATGCGGTGGTAGCTGCGTTTGTGTCGCTCATCCCCTTTGGACTGGGGGCTTTACTAATGACTTTTGCCTTTTGGTTGTATTACCGGCTAAGCAGGGTGGCCAGTAAAAACATTGCTTACCTGGGCCTGCTTTCTTTTTATGTTGCCATGGAATACCTGCACCAGAGCTGGGACCTGGCTTTTCCATGGATGACACTGGGAAATGGCTTATCTGGTATGCACCAGCTGGCACAGTGGTATGAATATACTGGTGTTTACGGAGGCTCTGTATGGATATTGCTGAGCAATATTTTAGCTTTTGAAGCTTATAAGAAATTTAAAACGGTGTCTAAAGGTTACACCAGGTTAAGGCCTGTTTTAGGCTGGGCCCTGTTTATTTTGTTACCTGCGGGTTTATCGCTGACAAAATACAGCCAGTATAAGGAAAAGGAAGTTCCTGTAAATGTGGTAGCTGTACAACCCAATATAGACCCTTATTTAAAATTCGGAGGACTTTCTTCAGCTGAGCAGTTAGCGATACTTACCCGGCTTTCTGATTCGGTAGCACAACCCAACACGGAATATTTCATATGGCCGGAAACAGCCATACCAAGCAGGGTAGACGAGGACAGGATCCGTAGTGATGCCGATTTCATGACCGCACAGCGCTTTCTGGAGAAATATAAGAACGGCACTTTGATTACCGGCATAGAGAGTATAAAGTTTTATCCGGATCAGCAAACCTTATCGGCCAGAAAGTACAACAACGATTATGTTGATGTTTTTAATGGTGCCATACAAATAGAAAATTCTGCCAATGTACAGTTTTACCATAAGTCTAAACTGGTTCCCGGCGTAGAAAAAATGCCTTTCCCTACAGCACTGGCTGTACTGGCCCCTGTTTTTGAAGGCTTTGGCGGTACGGTGGGTGGTTATGGCTCGCAAAAAGAGCCGGGTGTGTTTTATGCTTACAGCGGAATTGGCGTGGCACCGGTGATCTGTTATGAATCTATCTGGGGCGATTGGATTGGCCAGGCCGTTAAAAACGGAGCCCAGTTTATTGCCATCCTAACTAATGATGGATGGTGGGGCAATACTTCGGGAAAAGACCAGCACCTGATGTATGCCAGATTAAGGGCCATAGAAAACCGCAGGTATGTGGTCCGGTCGGCCAACACGGGAATTTCCTGTTTCATTAACCAGAAAGGGGATATAATTAAACAAGCTGGATGGTGGACAAGGACTGCGCTTAAGGCCGACATCAATTTAAATGACGAGCTTACCCTTTACACCAAAACAGGTGATGTGATTGCCAAAGTTTTATGTGTTGTCGCACTTTTACTGGCCCTTATTATTCCATATAAAAAGTGGATAAAAAAAGCAGGCTAGGAAAGGTATTTACCTACAATTGGCATTCTTCGGCCCATGCCAAATGCCTTAGGTGAAACACGCAGGATTGGTGGGGTCTGGTAACGTTTAAACTCAGCTGTATTTACCATTTTGATGATCCGCCTGACCAACCCTTCGTCGTAGCCTTGTGCAATAATAGCAGATGAGCTTTGTTTCTGTTCAATATACTGGAACAGGATTTTATCAAGGATATCGTAGTCGGGCAATGAATCAGAATCTTTCTGGCCTGGTCTGAGTTCTGCTGAAGGTGGCTTAACAATAGAGTTTTCGGGGATTACAATGCCGTCTTTATTGATATAATTGGCCAGCTGATAAACCTGTGTTTTGTACACGTCGCCAATTACCCCGATAGCACCGCACATATCGCCGTATAATGTGCCATACCCCACAGCACATTCACTTTTATTGGATGTATTTAACAAAATATAGCCGAACTTATTGGACATGGCCATAACGACGATACCCCTGCACCTGGCCTGGATATTTTCTTCGGTAAGGTTAAATGGAAGGTCCTTAAAAGCGGGGGCCATCATATTGTCGAACGCATCAGCAGCTTCTTTTATAGGAATGACCTCATGCTCACAGCCAATGTTTTTCACCAGATCTAAGGCATCCTGGATAGAATGGTCTGAAGAATATTTTGAGGGCATCAGTACAGCCATTACATTTTCCGGCCCCAGGGCACGGCAGGCCAGTGCACAAACTATAGCAGAATCGATACCACCGGACAAACCCAAAACAGCTTTGCTAAAACCTGATTTGGCAAAATAATCTTTAATGCCCATTACCAGTGCTTGGTGAATCTGTTCTATGTCAGGAATGGCCTGGTGTTGCATGGGCACATAGCCCTTAATCCTATTATCCTCAAATTCATAGACGCGGAGGGCTTCCTTAAAATAAGGCATCTCGTCGATCAGGTTGCCTTTGGCATCGAAAGCCAGAGAGCCTCCGTCAAAAATGATCTCTGTCTGTGCACCTACCTGGTTTACATACAGCAATGGCAAATTGTATTTCCTGGCATTGTCTGACAGTACCACAACCCTTTCCTCATCATGACAATAAGAAAATGGAGAGGCTGCGATATTGATCATCAGTTTGGGCTTTTGCCTGATCAGCTCATCCATTGGAGAAGCAATATATAAAGGATTGTTGTTGATGTTCCAAAGATCCTCACAGATGGTAACAGCTATTTTGATGCCTTGAAAATCGATACATTCAAAATGACTTGCGGGTTCAAAATAGCGGTATTCATCAAATACATCGTAGTTGGGCAACAATGCTTTTTTTACTACTCTTTTTAAACGGCCATCTTCTATAAAATAAGCTGCATTATACAGGTCTTTACCCGCAAGTACATCATTTTTAACGGGCAGACCTACAATACAGGCTATGCCCTTACAGTGCTCCGCTATTTGCTGGGCCGACTTTTCACAAAGTTCAATAAACTCATCAAATTCAAGAAAATCACGCGGGGGGTAACCACATACAGCCAACTCGGCAAATACAATAAGATCAACCCCCTGGATTTTGGCCTGCTCAATATGGTCAATGATTTTATGGGTATTGTATTCGAAGTTACCGATATGATAGTTGAGCTGTGCTAATGCGATTTTCATGAGTTTATAATGATTGATTTCTTTTTAATGGTTATGATTTTAAAAGAACACGGCTAAATTCAGGCTAAGATAATGGTTACGCGCAGATGTATTTTTATCGCTGGTAATGTCTGTAAATCCATTGTTGTAAGTTAAACCAGCCATAATACTGGTGTTGCCTGAGATGTCAAACTCACCACCTGCCCCAATAATTAAACCAGCCCTGTAAAACTTAACATTAGCTTCGCCGTTTTTGATTTCCGGCTGGCCGGCAGCTTTACTGTCCAATTTGGCCCCAATCTTAAAGTCATTCGAAAGCCCGAACTGTCCGTACCAGCGCATTTCATTCATCTTAGCTGTTTTAAGCTTTACCGTTAAGGGGATTTCAATGTACTGAAGCTTGTACTTAAATTCATATTCGGCCTGACTGGAAGGTGTTCCCAATTGCCTTACCTCGGTACTTTTACCATTGATGGTCGTAATGGTTAACCCGGTTGAAAAGCTATAATTCTCTGCAAAATTGAAATCACCAAGTAGTCCATAAGAGAAGCCAAGTGAAACACTATTGCTCTTGCCAACCTCTGGTTTTATCCAGCCTATTGTAGGATGGGCCGTTAAACCCAGTCTGAAACTATAATCAGGAATTCTTAAATTCTGCGCAAAAAGGTTACCGGTTAAAAACAATAGCAATAAGCCTGGAAATAGTCTTTTCATAATATAGATATATTTTCTATTACTTAATTTATATTTGTGATTAATGATACATAACGTAAAAATCAGTCAAAGCTATCTATTTTTTCTGTTTATAATAACTTTTCTTTCCTGTAAGCAAAGTAGTAAACCTGACGTAAGCACCATACATCTGGATGTAAAAATTGAACGTTTTGATCAGGATTTATATGCCGGAAAAGAAAAAGACCTTAAACAGACAGACTTGTTGCTGCAAAAAAAATATGGTGTATTTTATGATGATTATGTACACCGAATGGTAGGTAATTTTAATTACAGCAATGAGGAAATTCTTTCTACATTGTATAAAGACCAGGCTTACTACGATTTGAACAAGGAAAAAGATAGTGTTTTTAGTAGTCTTACTCCAATAGAAAAAGACCTTACACAAACTTTTAAATATATTAAATATTACTACCCTAAAGCTGAGGTACCAAGGTTCATTTCGTTTATCTCGGGTTTTGCCGTACAAACCCCCATTGGGGATAATTATATGGGGATTGGCCTGGACATGTTTTTAGGTAAGGACAGCAAATTTTATATGGCCATTGTAGAAAGTGTGCCTTTGTATTTGTCCAGACGTTTTACCCCCACATATATTGTACCCAGAGTTACAGAAACTTACGCCAGGGAAGAACTTTTTCGGGAAAAAGATGAAGACCGGTCATTACTGTCGAAAATGATATACAATGGCAAAATCCTGTATTTTATGGATCAGGTATTGGCCGATGAAGTACCTGATTCTGTTAAGATTGGCTATACATCGAAACAGCTGGAATGGTGCAAAACTTTTGAAAGTGACATTTGGGGCTATTATCTGGCAAACGATTTATTATTTGAAACTGATTATCAGAAAATACAGGTATTTTTAAGTGAGGGTCCCTTTACCCCGGGACTGGGTGAAAAGAATGAGTCGGCCCCAAAGCTAGGTATATGGATAGGCTGGCAAATTGTTAAAAAGTATATGCGGGAAAACCCCACAGTTACGTTGCAACAGCTGATGACGGAAAAAGATATGCAAAAGATATTACAGGCTGCTAAATACAAGCCTAAATAATTGATATGGCTAAAATTGGAATTGTATTATCGGGTGGTGGCATACGTGGCATTGCACATTTAGGTGTTCTAAAAGCATTTATTAATGCGGGTATACAGTTTAGCCACATCAGCGGTACAAGCGCAGGATCAATTGCGGGAGCTTTTTATGCCGCCGGCATCGACCCTGAAGAAGGCTTAAATATTTTTATCAAAACCAAACTCCTTCGCTTTGTAAGACCTGCTGTTGGTGCTTTGGGTCTCATCAATATAGAGCATACTGCCGACTTGCTGAAGGCCTATTTTCCTGATGACAGAATAGAACACCTGAAGATTCCGCTTACCATTGCGGCGACCAATTTTAGCGAAGGCAAACTGGTTTACTTTAACAAAGGCCCACTGATCAGGGCGATACAGGCGTCAAGCTGTATTCCAGGTATCTTTAAACCGATTATGATTGAAGGGCAAATGTATGTAGATGGAGGGATATTGAATAATTTCCCTGTTGAGCCTTTGCTTGACAACTGTGATTTTATTATTGGTTCTTCATGCAATCATTTAAATCCTGTTGATAAGATGACCGGGATCACATCATTAGTGACCAGGGCCGGAATCATGTCTATTAACAAAGACATGGAGCAAAAAACTGCACTTTGTAACATTATGGTAGAGCCAAAAGGAATGGGGAGCATCAGTACTTTTGACATGGCGAAAGCTGAAACCATTTATTGGCTGGCTTATGAAGAAGCCCTAAAGACCATAAAAAACAACGAGAAATTAAGTGAGCTAAGCCTTTAAGGCTACCAGCGCCTCCCCTACCAGTACAGGGATTGCCTGGCATATATTAAGCTGTAAACAAAATTTCACATCTTCTTCAATGTTCAGCTCGGCCAATCGGTGACTGTGTGATGATTTATGAAGATAATTTCTAAGGTCATCTTTAGCCAGCAGGTACAAGTCTTCTGCCGCAACACATGAATCATCAAAATGTGTAAAATCCTTACGAAGTTCATTTACTACTGCACCAGCAAAAAGGGTATCTTCCAGGTTAAATTTATCTTTCCAGCCGGCACAAAGCAGCAGTACATCTTTTTCCTGGGATTTAAGCCAGCTACATAGTGCCTTTAAATTGAGAAAAGCACCAATTACTACCTGATGCGCATTTACCTGGGCAAGGTGCAATGCTTTTGTTCCATTGGTGGTAGTCAGCACTACTGTTTTATTTTTAACCTTATCACTAACGTAAGAAAATGGAGAGTTGCCAAAGTCGTAACCTGCTACAACTTCTCCATTTCTTTCTGCTGCCAATAAATAGCCTTTATCTGCATAGTTTAAGCAATCTTCAACATGGGCAACCGGAATAATTGCAGTTGCTCCATTGTCAATACCATATACAATGGAAGATGTTGCCCTTAAAATATCAATAACGACAACAACGCTTTCTTTAATATCGTACAGGTTTAATAATGCAGGAGTTAAACAAACTTCTATGCTTTTTTTATGCATACACAGACAATTGAGGGTTTAGGGCAGTTAAAGTATTTATTTATAAAAAGGGAATTTTACGATTTTTGCCAGTATTTTTTGGCTACGGATATGAATAAAGATCTCCGTTCCTTCTTTGGCAAAAGCTTTATCTATATATCCCATTCCTATTGCTTTTTGCAGGGAGGGCGATTGGGTACCAGAAGTAACTTTACCGATTACATTACCTTCTCCATCAACAATTTCGTAATCATGACGTGGTATACCCCTGTCGATCATTTCAAAACCAACCAGCTTTCTGGCCACCCCGGCTTCTTTTTGTGCAAGGAGTGCTTCTGAATTGGTAAATATTTTAGAGAATTTGGTGATCCATCCCAGTCCCGCTTCAATTGGGGAGGTATGGTCGTCAATATCATTTCCGTAAAGACAGAAACCCATTTCAAGGCGCAGGGTGTCTCTGGCACCTAAGCCAATGGGCTTGATGTTAAATGGTTTTCCCGCTTCAAAAATGGCATTCCAGATGGCATCTGCGTGTTCGTTGTCAAAGTAGATCTCGAAGCCTCCGGCACCGGTATACCCTGTTGCGGAGATCAGTACATTATCAACACCTGCAAATTTGCCCTTTACAAAATTGTAGTAGTCCATTGATGCCAGGTCAACATCTGTTAAGCTTTGCAGGGCTTCGGCAGCTTTAGGCCCTTGTATGGCCAATAAAGATGTTTTATCAGATATATTATGCATTTCCACGCCTCTGGTATTGAACTTTTGTATCCAGTTCCAGTCTTTTTCAATGTTTGAAGCATTCACCACAAGCATATAAGTAAGTTCATCAATGCGGTAAACCAGCAGATCGTCTACAATACCACCATTTTCATTTGGCAAGCAGGAATACTGCACCTTACCGTCATATAGTTTTGAGGCATCGTTACTGGTTACACGCTGGATCAGGTCTAAAGCATTTTCACCTTTCAGAATAAATTCACCCATATGGCTAACGTCGAAAACGCCAACGCTGTTGCGCACTGCAGCGTGCTCTGCATTGATGCCTTCGTATTGTACAGGCATGTTGTACCCGGCAAATGGCACCATTTTGGCGCCTAAAGAAATGTGTTTATTGGTTAGTGCGGTATTCTTCATACAGTTTAATATAAATAAAAGCGTGGCAAAGGTATATAAATTTAGGCACTAATTAATTTGTGGTAAATATCCAGCATCCGTTTAGAAATGGCATGGATATCATGATCCCTTTCTACTGTTTTTCTTGCATTATCGCCAATTTCGCGCCATTTTTTGGGATTGGTGATACATTGTAAAATAGACCTGTAAAACTCATCCGCAGTGTTGGCGATGAGAATATCTTTTCCATGCTCATAACTGATCCCCTCGGCAGCCATACTGGTAGCAATTATACATTTCCGCATAGCCATTCCTTCTATAATTTTAACACGCATTCCACTGCTGGACAATAGCGGGACAATCATAATGGCTTTAGAGTTTATAAACTCTATGGCATCAAAAATTTCACCTTCAACAACCAGGTTTTCAGAATCATATTCAAAAAACTGACGTTGCATGCTCTTGCCTGCAATATAAAAACGAAGTTCAGAATTTAGTTTTTCTATATCGGGCCATATTTCATCCAGAAACCATTCCAGACCTTCTTTATTGGGCCGCCAATCCATAGCCCCCAGATGAAACAAAGTAGGGAAACTGGTTTTAGTCTGGTCAATAATGTATTTTTCAAAATCAAGGGCAACAGGAAAAACATCCAAAGGAGCCTGGCAACCAAATTTAAGTATATGCTGTCGGTCAGGTTCACTAATGGCAAATACCTGGTGGAAACGGTTAAGCTGTTCTGTTTCGTAGTGTTTTAAACGACGCGCTAAAAACTGCAGATATCTCCTTCTGGGCGTAAACTGTTCCCTCATCGCGATACGCTCCCAAACATCAAATTCTATATTATGTGCCCGGTAAATTATCTTGGCATTGCTGTTGGCCTTAACAGTATCAAGATATGGCACTACAAAAAGTCCTTCAAACTGAATGATGTCAAATTCATTTTCCTTTAAAATATCTTCCAGTAAACGCCCGGCATCTTCATCAAAAAACCTGGATACATTATAGGATTGATTGGAAAAGATGTTGAGGAGTGCCCCCCATACATTTACTTCGGTATCAATGCTGAAAGAATGGAATTCTATCTTTTCAAAAACAGGATCATAGATATCGTCTACATCTATTCTGTGCTTACTGGTATTGATACTGAACAAGGTAATGTCTACCCCAAGGTTTAGCAGGCCTTTAATGGTATTGTAAACCACTATAGGGTAACCACTGTTGGGTGGAAAGGGAACTCTGTTTGTAAGAATCAGTGTTTTCAATTATGTGAAAATACTAATTATCCCTCTATTTCGGAAAACAGGTTAAGTTGAGGGGGACTAACTGTAAAAGTTTTACGATGATATGGCGATAAACCATGCTCAAGTGCAGCAGAACGGTGTACCACTGTTGGGTAGCCTTTATTCTGATGCCATTGATAATGCGGATATTCATCTGAAATACGTTCCATAAACTCATCTCTATGAGTTTTGGCCAATATGGAGGCCGCTGCTATGTTCAGGTATTTACCATCTCCTTTAACAATACAGGCATGGGGGATATCAGGATATTTTTTAAACCGGTTGCCGTCAATACTTAAATATTGGGGTTTAACCAGTAATTTCTCTATGGCCCTGTGCATAGCGAGAAAGGAGGCATTCAAAATATTGATCTGATCAATTTCTATATTGTCAACTTCAGCAACTGCCCATGCGATGGCCTCTTTTTCTATAATGATCCTAAGTCTTTTACGTTGCTGATGATTAAGCTGTTTTGAATCATTCAGCTCCCCGGCAATAAAATCTGGCGGCAAAATCACTGCAGCAGCAAATACAGGTCCTGCCAGACAGCCCCGCCCAGCTTCATCGCATCCGGCTTCTATAAATTCTTGCTGATAACAGTTCAATAGCATACATCCAAAGTTAATAAATTCGGCTTTAGCTACACAGATATATTTTGCGATTTAACATCAAAAGCATCACGCAGGCCGATAGCCAGCAAGTTGAATGCATATACTGTAAGCATGATGGCCAGGCCCGGCAAAATGGCCAGGTAGGCGGCATCCATGATAATGTAACCGTAGTGTTCCTTGATCATTCCGCCCCAACTGGGCATAGGGGGCTGGGCACCGAATCCCAAAAAGCTTAATCCTGTTTCCAGCAAAATAGCTGAAGCAAAATTAGCTGAAGCAACAACCAGAATTGGCCCTGCAATATTGGGCAGGATATGTTTTACAATTGTTCTGGAAGTAGAGAACCCGAGTGCTTTTGAAGCTTCAACAAATTCGACTTCTTTTAAGGCCATAACCTGTCCGCGTACCAAACGGGCCACATCTACCCAGGTAGATAGCCCTACGGCAATAAATATCTGCCAGAAGCCTTTCCCCAATGCAAAAGAAATGGCAATAACCAATAACAGGGAGGGTAGTGACCAGATCACATTCATGAACCAGCTGATGGCCGCATCAGTTTTACCACCGAAATAACCGGCCAGGGCACCCAGACTTACCCCAATAAAGAGGGAAATGAGTACAGCCATCAGGCCGACCGATAAGGACACCCGGATACCAAGAATAAGCCGGCTTAGTAAATCGCGGCCATAAATATCTGTACCCAGCCAAAAGGTTTGCTCATACAATTGATCCTGTCCCAATAAAGGGTATGCAGATTCTTCTGCCAGCTCATCATCCCCTATATATTCCCTTACATAGATCTTATTTCCATCTATCCTTCCGGAGGTAATGGGAACGCTTTTAAAATCAGCTTCCTGACCGTATAACATCCGTTCAATGAAGTTCAGCTGTTTAACGCTCTCTTTCCGGCTGACAATTAAAAATTTAAATGTTCTGCCAGGTTTCTTATTGCTTAACTGGAGGTGCATGGTATTGGCCATCGGGGTTTGATCTGGTGTGATCAGGTAACCTAAAATCCCCATAATGGTTAATAATAAGATAAACAGCAGGCCACCAAAAGCCATCTTATTCTTCTTAAAGCGCTTCCATATTTTCCTTGAAGGACTGTTATTGATCTCCATTATTTTACCATTCTATCTTTCCAGTTATACTTTCCGGTATTTCCGGCAACGCCTATGTATACAATGTATAAAATATGCAATACATTAAGTACAGGCAATAATATCAGCAGGTTCCGTCTTTTGGCAAAGGCGGTTACATCGTATAAAAATAACAATTCAATCGTCATTTTCGCCAATAGCTGAACCACTGCCAGCTTAAAATAAAAACAGTTAAAAATACCTGAAGCTGCATTTAAAAGAATACTTAAATTAAATAGCCAGATGCAAACGCCCAATACGATGATCGATTTGTTTTTATATCGGGTACTTTTTGATGCCCATCGTTTACGCTGTTGAATGAATTCCTTTAATGTGGCTTTTGGATGTGTGTATACTACAGCATCCTCATTTTTTAAGAATCCGATATGGCCGTTAAACTTTGCGGCCATTTTATGTAACAGCAGCTCATCATCCCCTGAGGCAAGATCGTCAATTCCTTTAAAACCACCTACCTCGTAAAAAGCTTCCCGTTCGTAAGCTAAGTTGGCCCCATTACAGGTTGATGGTTTTCTATTGCCTATAGTTGAAGCACCCAAACCAATTAAATACAAAAATTCAAGCGTTTGTGCCTTTTCAAAAAAACTTTTTTCTTCAAAATAAGCAACCGGAGAGGAGATCATCTTATATTTCTTCTCCTCATAAAAGCTAACTATGGTTTTAAGCCAATCTGGTCCCATTCTGCAATCTGCATCAGTTGTAATGATCAAACTACCTCTAGCCTGGGCAATAGCAGTTTGTATAGCTTTCTTTTTATAGGAATTAAGGGGCTGATCTTCATTCAGACGAATGAGTTTCACTCCTTTATCAGAATAGGAACTGATAATGGCAGCAGTCTGGTCGGTAGAGTGATCGTCAATAAATATGATTTCCGTTAAATCCCTGGCGTAATTTTGGGCAATCAGATCTTCTATTGTTTTAGCAATGTTCGGGGCCTCATTACGGGCAGCAACAAGTACAGAAACTTTTGTGGTTAAAATTACTGGTTGCGGTTTAAAATTTATCAGTTTATGCCATCCTCTTATGAAGGTGATCACCACCATCACATATAAAACCGTTAAAAAAGACGATATAAGGCTAATTGCGTTGAGTATTTCCAAAAAAATTAAGTTTAAACACAAAATAAGAGCCTAATATAGCAGGAATTATAATATTTATCAGCCATATACTTGCTGTGCATGCAATAACAGCTACATCATGATCGGTAACAAAACTAAAGAAATAAGCAGCGGTATAACTCCTTACGCCTATATCAAACAAATCGAGAGAAGGGAGTGTAGATTGGACAAAAAATAATATACATACCATTGTTAAAATATCCAGAGGATGGATTCCGGGTATCAGCCAGAAGAAAAGAATAAAATACTGTGAGCTGAATACAAAATATCTTGCCAGGCAAAACAACAGGATATACAGCAGTTCTTTTTTACTATACCTGGCCAGAATGCTATAAAATTTCTTGTATTTGCGCGTAAACCGCATGGAAAGCAAAATCCCGTTCAGCCATTTGATGTTAAAGTAAAACACCATAAAAAAAGCACAGAACATTGCAGAAAGCACGATTAAAGCATAGAACAGTCTGTAATCAAGCGGAACAAACCGATAAATAAATATGCTTATCGCTATTGCTCCAAAAACATTTGTCAGCACCATCTGGCCAATATTTCCAACGGCCATGGCTACAACACCTATAATGCGCCGTTTAGGCGAAAGGAAAAATACTCTGCCCCCATACTCGCCAATGCGATTAGGCGTAAATACAGCCCAGGTTAGTCCGCAAAAAACAGATTCAATAGCCCGCCATAAACTAATACTTTCAATACGGGCTATTAATCTTTTCCATTTTAATGCTTCGACACCCCAGTTAACCAGCATCAATAAACAAACTATACCAAGGATAAGGATAATTTCAGTTTGGGGAATCTGTTTTAAAAGATCTTCAAAAGCACGTAAGTTTTCATTGGAAGACAGTTTTTTGTATACAAACCAAAATGCAATGATTACAATTGCGGTTTTAAGAAAGTATGATAATGTCTTTTTATAATTGGATGTCAACTTTTTTAATTTACTCTGTGCAAATATGCTTAATATTGTTTTATGTTGGTTGAAAAAAAGGAAAGGGTGATCATGGGCATAGATCCCGGTACTTCAATAATGGGCTACGGAGTAATACTTGAACGGGGCAGTAAAATTGAACTGATCACCATGGGGATTGTAAGGATGGATCATCTGGACGATCATTTCTTAAAGCTTCAGCGGATATTTGAGAAAACAGTAAGATTAATTGATGAATATAAGCCTGATATTTTAGCCCTGGAAGCCCCTTTTTACGGAAAAAATATTCAGGTAATGTTAAAATTAGGGCGTGCACAGGGTATTGCCATGGCTGCGGCCTTATCAAAAAATATCCCAATTAACGAATATGCACCCCGAAAGATCAAGCAGTCGATTACAGGGAATGGCAGCGCCGGTAAAGAACAGGTGGCTGCAATGCTGCAAAGACTGCTGAATTTTAAAGAAACCCCAGAGTTTTTAGATGCGACAGACGGGCTGGCTGTGGCAGTTTGCCACTCTTTTCAAAAAATAGGTACTGCCGGTAAGGGCAAAACCTACTCGGGTTGGGAATCTTTTGTGAAAGACAATGGAAAACGCTTGAAATAGAAGCGTTCATTCTATGCCTGGGCTCTCCTTTTCCGGTAATACCTGAAAGTAAAATAACCTGCAAGCAGCAACAGGATCAGCATCCATAAATTGGTCAGGATCAGGATAAATTCTTTAAAAATCATCCAGCCATTTTGAATATTAAGTACAAATCTTCTTAAAAAATCAGGTTTGTAATCATAAAGTGAATCATTGGCTACAATCATTTTTTTAACGGTATTGTCCTGGTAAAAGTTAAGGGTAATGTTGCTGTACTGCACGCGGCTGTCAATCTGCATATTCTGGATCTTTTTATCCACATAATCATCCTTAACACCTAAAGCCGGCCCTACACTATTGCTTTTCTTACTGGCATGTTTGTCCAGCTGGTTCGCAGCCTCTGCCCTGTTTTGGTTTTTGAGCTTGTTACTCAGGTAAACCAGGCTCTGGTCATCAAGTTTCATGGACTGGAAATCAACAAAGACAGCCATTTTAGCCACTTTATTGGTAAACTCATCCAGTTTGTCTGAAGGGATTTTCGCCGTAACGGCTCCCTCCGTTCTGTAAGCTGTAAGCTCAAGTAGGGAGTCAGCAGAATATTTAACTTTGTCAGTTTGCTGGATATTGCTTTGAATAGTAAATTCTGCAATATCCCCGCCTTCAGCTTTTATTGCAGCACTTAACTGTGCTTTAGTATCTTGCACATCCCTGACCCTAAAACGCATATCTGCAGTCTTAATGATCTTCTTAGTAAGTGCAGTATCCGCATTTTCCAGATTGGCAGCAGTTACATCTGCACTTTCGTAAGACTTATTTGTATTACTGCAGCTCCAAAAAGTAAAAATTATTACAGGATAAACAAAATATGATTTCATAATATTAAAGGTTAGATTTCTCCTTAATACCAAGGGCTGGCTGAAGTAACCTTAAAATATTTCTGTTCACTAAAATATTACAAAAAACCCTCAACAGCATAAGTGTTGAGGGTCTAAATTCTTAAAAACTATTTATCCAGCTTATGCAGCCAGTATCTTAAATACACCTTTACATGCTACGATAGAACCTACAAAAAGGATTACCCATGAAACAATTGACAAGGTTGTCGAATCGCCTGCAAAACGCAGATAAACGCCCAAAATACTAATTAAGATGCCTACAACCATCAATTTGTAGATTGAGATCTCATTAGCTCTTTTCATGCTTTCTGTATTGTGTTTTGGTGTCTGTTCCATGTTATTTTTATTTATGGCACAAAAATAATATTTATTAGCTAAAAAGCAGTATAACCCCTTACTTTTTTGAACAAGTTATCATCTGCATCTCTGAATGGTCTTCATCCCATAAAAAAAGCCCCTGTCGATGAGACAGGGACTTTAAAATATTTTTTCTGTATTAACCGTTCAATGCTGCCGCACCACTTACGATCTCTGTAAGCTCTGTGGTAATCGCAGCCTGACGTGCCTGATTGTAAGACAGTTTTAATGCTTTTAACAAATCTCCAGCATTCTCAGTTGCTTTATCCATCGATGTCATACGCGCGCCATGCTCAGAAGCATGAGAATCCAGTACTGCTTTATACAATTGGGTCTTAACGGATTTAGGGATCAACTGTGCTACAATTTCTTCCTGAGAAGGCTCAAGGATATAATCAACATTAGAAGTCTTTGTCTGCTCAGCGCTTTCGGGTTTTGGCAAAGGCAACAATTGCTCAGTAGTTAAAAGTTGTACCGCTGCATTCTTAAACCTGTTGTAAACCAGCTCCACTCTGTCAAACTCTCCTTTTACAAACCCGGCCATAATGGCGTCGGTAATTTTAGTTACATTTTCAAAAGTAAGCGCAGCATATACTTCATTATTGTTTCCAACCACTTTATAATTACGCTTTTCGTAAAAATCCTGCGATTTCTTGCCAATAGCAACGATGCTTACATTACCATTTTTAAGTTGTTCGCTGTATTTTTCTGCAATTAAATTATTGGCAGTTTTAATTACGTTCATATTAAACGCACCGGCAAGACCACGGTTAGAAGAAACTACTACAACTAATACCTTGTTAGGCTCACGTTCCTGTATAAAAGGTGATGATGATCCTTCCAGGCTAGCAGAAAGATTTCCTAAAATTTCTTTCAGCTTTGTTGCATAGGGACGTAATTGTATAATAGCATTCGTTGCACGTTTCAACTTAGCCGCCGAAACCATCTTCATGGCTTTGGTAATCTGCTGTGTTGACTGCACCGATGCGATACGAATTCTTACTTCTTTTAAATTAGCCATTTATTGTTAGCATTTGGCAACCGGTATCTGAATTTACAGATGTAAGATACCGGTTGCCAGTTTAATATTTCTGATTAATATTTACTTGAAAGTTCTTTTGCTACAGTTTCCAGTACACTGGTAATCGCATCATCAAACTTTCCGGCCTTTAATGCTTTCAGTGTATCAGGATGACGCAATTCCAATTGTTGTAAATACTCAGCCTCAAATTCTCTCACTTTATTTACAGGGACAGAACGCATTAAGTTCTTGGTACCTACATAAATAATTGCCACCTGCTTTTCAACAGTCATAGGAGAGAACTGCCCTTGTTTCAAGATCTCTACGTTACGCGCACCTTTATCCAATACAGATTTAGTAGCTGCATCAAGATCAGAACCGAATTTAGAAAACGCCTCTAATTCGCGGTATTGGGCCTGGTCCAGTTTTAAAGTACCGGCTACTTTCTTCATCGATTTGATCTGGGCATTACCACCCACACGTGATACCGAGATACCTACGTTAATGGCCGGACGGATACCAGAGTTAAATAAGTTAGACTCTAAGAAGATCTGACCGTCAGTAATCGAAATTACGTTGGTAGGGATATATGCAGAAACGTCACCAGCCTGAGTTTCAATAATAGGAAGCGCAGTTAATGACCCGCCACCTTTAACAATACCTTTCAATGATTCAGGTAAGTCATTCATTGCCTGTGCAATTTCATCATTTGAGTTGATCTTAGCGGCACGCTCTAACAAACGGCTATGCAGGTAAAATACATCACCTGGATAAGCCTCACGACCCGGTGGACGACGAAGTAACAACGACACCTCACGGTAAGCCACAGCTTGTTTAGACAAATCATCATAAACGATCAAAGCAGGCCTTCCTGTATCACGGAAGAACTCACCGATAGCTGCACCAGAGAAAGGAGCATAAAATTGTAGTGGAGCCGGCTCGGCAGCAGAAGCTGCAACAACTACTGTATAAGGCATTGCACCGTTTTCTTCCAACGTACGTACAATATTTGCTACAGTACTTGCTTTTTGTCCGCAAGCTACATATATACAGAATACAGGATTACCTGCTTCATAAAATTCTTTTTGGTTGATGATGGTGTCAATACAAACCGCAGTTTTACCTATCTGACGGTCACCAATAACCAGCTCACGCTGACCACGACCGATTGGAATCATACCATCGATAGCTTTGATACCTGTTTGTAAAGGCTCAGTAACTGGCTGACGATAGATTACTCCCGGAGCTTTACGCTCAATAGGCATCTCATAAGTCTCGCCAATAATAGGTCCTTTACCATCTATAGGCTCGCCTAATGTATTCACAACACGCCCTAGCATACCTTCACCAACTTTGATAGAGGCAATTTTTTTAGTACGTTTTATCGTATCACCTTCTTTGATCGTGTCAGATGGGCCTAAAAGTACCACACCCACATTATCTTCTTCAAGGTTCAAAACAATTCCCTGTAAGCCGGTTTCAAATTCAACTAATTCACCCGATTGAACTTTAGTTAAACCATAAACACGGGCAATACCATCGCCCACCTGCAATACAGTACCAACTTCTTCAAGTTCTGCTTCTGATTTGAAGCCCGCCAATTGTTGCCTGATAATTGCCGATACTTCGTCTGGTCTTACCTCTACCATAATTTTATATTATTTCTTTTGTAAATTCAGTATTTGTTATCTTATATCTTCCCTAAGGTTAAACAACACCCTGGGCAAATTCTTTTTTAAGTTTACTTAAACTGCTGGCTATGCTGGCATCAAATTGCCTGTCACCCACTTTTAAAATAAAGCCACCTATCAGTTTGTCATTCACTTTTTCCTTAATCACAACCTCATTGGCACCGATTTCTTTTTTAACGATTGCTATAATTTCGGCCCTGCTTTCAGCAGTAAGTTCAGTAGCGCTGGTTACATAAGCAGTTACAATTCCTTTAAGTGCATTATATTGTGCAACAAAAGCTTTTGATGTGTCAAATAGAATTGCAGAACGGCCTTTACTTACCATTAGCTTAAAAAAAGCTCTAGTAACTTCGTTGACCTTTGCGCCAAACACATCCTCCAGAATCCCGGCTTTTTTATCCAAAGGGACAATAGGATTTTTAAGGATAGCCTCCAGTTCAGGATTGTGATCAATTACCTGCTCTAAAAAAACCATATCATTTTTAATTTCTTCAAGGGCATTGCGCTCTTCTGAAAGATCAATTAATGATTTGGCGTATCTCGATGCTGCTTTATTTTCTGACATTTTTTACGATATATCTTGCTAAACAAACTAAAAACTAGTTTAATTCAACATCTTTTAAAAGATTAGCGACTAAATCCTCTTGTTTAGCTTTATCCTGGAGTTGATTGCGCAATACGCGCTCAGCAATATCCAATGATAAAGTTGAAACCTGGGTTTTCAATTCAGCCAAAGCTGCCTTTTTCTGATTCTCAATCTCAATCTTTGCTTTTTCAATCAGTTTAGCACCTTCATTGTGCGCCTGTGTTTTTGCTTCATTAACAATACTGTCTTTAAGGGCTTTCGCTTCTTTAAGGATCAGATCACGTTCTGAACGAGCTTGCTTAAGCAGCTCTTCGTTCTGAGTAGTTAAACGTGCCATTTCCTGTTTAGCCAGTTCAGCTTTATTCAAAGCCTCATCAATGCTTTGCTCACGTTCGTGAATAGAGGCTAAAATAGGTTTCCATGCAAATTTTTTAAGCAAAATCAACAAGCAGATAAATGCTATCGCTGTCCAAAAAACCAATCCTATACTTGGGAGAACTAAAGGGTTCATATATTTTTAAATTCTTAATGTAATTTAATTAGACCGGAAAAATAACCAACCGTTAAATTCCCGGTCCTAAATAATTCTGAATTGCTATTAAACTTGTAAGCCTAATAAAGCAACTACCACACCGAATAAAGCAGCACCCTCAAT
Organism: Pedobacter heparinus DSM 2366; assembly: GCF_000023825.1. Lineage (NCBI taxonomy): Bacteria > Pseudomonadati > Bacteroidota > Sphingobacteriia > Sphingobacteriales > Sphingobacteriaceae > Pedobacter > Pedobacter heparinus. The sequence goes on along the minus strand of NC_013061.1, from coordinate 467,380 downwards.
AAGGGCAGCAGCAATAATCATTGCAGTTTGAATTTTTGATGCAGCCTCAGGTTGACGGGCAATACCTTCCATTGCTTTACCACCTACTTGACCGATACCGATACCGGCACCAATTACTGCTAAACCGGCACCAATTGCCGCGATTGAACCTACCATAACTAATTTAATTTATATAATTTGTAAAAAATAGTTTTCTAATTAATGATGCTCTTCTACTGCCATACCAATAAACAAGGCAGTAAGTAATGTAAAAATAAAGGCCTGTAAAAATGCAACCAATAGCTCCAGCACATCCATGAACAATACGAAGGCAACTGAAACCGGTGCAATAGCCAGTGTTTCAAAAATAAAAATCAAACAGATTAAACTCAACACGATAATATGACCGGCAGTAATATTCGCGAACAAACGGATCATTAAAGCAAAGGGCTTTGAAATGATACCAATTAATTCCACCGGAATCATAATGGGATACAACCACCAAGGCACATCAGGCAGGAATATATGTTTCCAGTAGTATTTGTTGCCATTGATATTTACAACAATCATAGTAAATAGCGACAATACAAAAGTTAAAGCAATATTACCGGTTACATTGGCCCCACCTGGAAAGATAGGTATCAGGCCCAGTAAATTGTTAATCCAGATAAAGAAAAACACAGTAAGCAGGTATGGCATAAACTTCGCATATTTATGACCAATGTTCGGCTTGGCAATATCATCCCTAACAAAAACGATGATAGGCTCAACAAAAGACTGTAATCCTTTAGGTGCTTTACCCGTACGTTTTTTATATGTACCTGCTACCGAAATAAAAATGATCAATATAACCGCGATGGCTATAAACATCGCCGCAACATTTTTTGTAATTGAAATATCAATCAGCTTCGCAGAAGCGGCTTCATCAACCAAACCATCAGCACCCACAATTTTAATCCTGTCTTCAACCAAACGGTAAGTATTTTTCGCACTTGTGTAATCATGTTCACCATGATGAAAACGACCAGATGAAAAAACATCAAATCCTGCAGGGGTATATACAATTACCGGGAGCGGCATAGAAACATGTCCCCAAAAATGCCACATATGCGAATCCGCAATATGTTCCATAATTACCTTAGTAGGCTCAAATTTTTCTTTTCCATGTTTCGCCTCATGCGAAACACCTTCAGGAGCGGCAAGTGCAGCAGTATCCTGAGCGGCAACAACACTGTCAACCTGAGCAAAAGCCGGCGGCGTAACAGAAAAAAACGCTAAAAAAAGCGTAAAAACAACAATTAACCTATTCACTTTAAACTCAAAAACGTGGCTACAATCCATTTAGTCGCAGATTTTTACTATTTATTTTGGTGGCGCAAGTTACGTAACAAAGCGTATATTTCAAAGAAGCTGAACAATAAATATAAAGAAAAAAAATTCAGCACCATAATTAATCCTTTTTCTTTACTGTTTAGACTGTAAATCAGCACAAAAGCCATAGAAAAAAGCATTTTCAGTGTAATAGATCCCATAATGGCCATGATTCCCGTTTCCGGATGGCGTTTTATCCCCAAATAAGCCAGTACATAAGCAATATAAGTAACACCAGAAAAAAAAATAAACAAAGTCCAGAAGCTCGAAACAAACAACTTCACATCAGGTAAAAAAAAAGGAAGAAAATAGGCAACTGCTGCTAAACAGGCAGCGTATAAGAAATATAAAAAAGTAAATTTGGTCAGGCTCAATTTTTATGTTTTTTCACAAAAGTAGACATAACTATTGGCTTCAACAATCAGGAGTCATTTTTATTTAGTTGCTTTACAACCTGGTACATTGAAATGGCTACACCTAACAAACTGAACCCCGCAGTAAAGATTGGTGTTTTGGCATTGCGATAAACATCAATTTTATGTCCAATGAAGGCAAACACGCCAATAACAACTATCATTTGAAAGCTAATAGAAGAGTATTTCGCAAAAGCATTCAGGTTCTTTTTTCTTTGATTAGGGTCTTTCATAAACAAATGTGCTATAAATAAAAACGTGTTTTGTTAAGAAATTATTGATGAATAAAATACTTTTGTATATATATTGTTGTTTATAAGTTTTAACTCGTCCTATTGAAAAATTACGCTACCCACAATTTAAAGGTAATATTATTTAGCTTATGCAGCTGCATAATATATGCTTGCGGTTCCCAAAAAGACAATGCGACCACCAGAAGCATGCAAAACTTAACCGCCAGATATAACTATATCTATAATGCCAAAGTCATATTAAATACACACCAGCAAGAGCTTGCCGAAGCATACCCTGAAAATTACGACCAGGTTTTGCCGGTTTATCTTGGTCCGGAAATCGATAGCAATTTTATAGTGAAAGATGGTAACGGGGCTAAAACAATGGACGATATTATCAAAAAAGCACAGATTATTATTCTTGAGAAAAGCTATAGTAACTACCTGGATGATGCTTATATCCTGCTGGGAAAGGCCAACTTTTTTAAAGGTAATTACTTTAATGCAGCCGAATATTTTGATTATGTCATAAAGAATTATAAAAACAACACGAAAAGTTATGTGGAGGCTTTAAACTGGAAAGCCAGGAGCCTGATGCAGGTGAGGAGGTTAAATGAGGCCAAACTAACACTAGATACACTTGCCTATATGATCCCCGACTTAAAGAAAAATACGGCTGAACCATTAGCGACACTTGCCCAGCTATCCATATATCATCATAAAAATGCAGTAGCAATCTCCTACTTAAAAGATGCCGTGAAGGCAAGCCATGATAGCCAGCACAAAATCAGGTGGACCTATATCCTGGCCCAACTTTCCGAACAACAAAAGAACTATTCCGAAGCGTTATTAAGTTACCGTAAGGTGCAAAAGAGCAATGCACCTTTCGAAATGTATTTCAATGCCAATCTGAACCGCATTAAAATTAATGCCTTGTTAAGTGGCAAAAAAATTAACAAACAGGATGAATTGCTCGCATTGTTAAAAGACGATAAGAATACCGATTATATTGACCAGATCTATTATCAGATTGCAGAGAGTTTAATTGCAGATGAAGCTTATGCGGAAGCTAAAAAGTACGATCTCCTGTCGATTCAGAAAAGCACAAAAAACCAATATCAGAAAGGCCTTTCCTATTTAAAAATTGCCGACCTGAATTTTAAGCATTTCCATGATTATCTGAATGCAAAACTATATTATGACAGTGCTGTTAATACATTGCCTAAAACCTACCCGGGTTTTGAACTTATTGTAAAAAAGAATCAAAACCTAGAATACCTGACCAAACGATATGAGACCATTGCCAAGGAAGATACGCTGCAAAACATTGCCCGGTTACCTGAAAAGGAACGTGAGGCAAAAATACAGGCAATCTTTAATCCTGTTGGCAGACCTGATCTTGTAAATACACAGGTTAGCCCTAATACCAGCCCATTGGCCTTTAACCTGTCGGAAAGCAATAAGCCCCAAACTTCCAGCACTTTTTATTTTAGCAATGCTGCTGCACTCAGTAAAGGGTATTCGGACTTTAAGAAAAAATGGGGCAACAGAAAACTGGAAAACAACTGGCGCCAGAGTATTCGTTCATCTGCCCAGACCACCAATCAGGACATTACAAATAACATGGCTACCGCCTTGGCCAATAATGCAGGAATTGACAATCCTGGGCTTTCTGATAAAACGGCTGAAATAAAAGCCTACACGACAGCTCTGCCTTTAACTGCCGGACAACTTGCTCAATCCAATCAAAAAATCATTGATGCTTATTACGATATTGCCAGTTTCTATCTACAGGAACTTAACGACCCTGAAGAAGCAGAAGAGGTATACCAGATCCTTTTAAACCGTTTTCCAGGCAACAACCATCTGGCAGCTTCCTATTATGGCCTATTTCTCATTTATAAAAATAAAGACCAAACAGCAGCAACAAATTATAAAAACAAAATTTTAAAAGAATTTCCTGGCACTGTATATGCAAAAACAATTCTTGATCCCTCATTTTCTTTAAAACAAACGGAACTGGAAACTACCCTCAATAAAGAATACAATAGCATTTTTGAACAATACCAGAAAAAAGATTTTACAGGTGTAATGCAAATGGCTGATCAGGTTCTAAAAAATAAAGAGGAAAATTACCTGTCCCCACAATACGCTTATTTAAAAGCAATAGCCATAGGCAGGACAAACCACGTGGACACACTTTTAACTACATTTAATGGAATAACGAATTCATTTCCAGACGACAAGCTGATCACTCCCCTGGTCAAAGATCATATTGCTTATATCAATGAACACCTCCAGGATTTTCAAAAAAGAAAAATTGCATTGATAGACTTTGATCCGAATGAACCTCCTTTTGCCATCCGTCAGGCACCTGCACCAAGTGTAACTGCCCGGCAAGAGGTGATTCCCGCAGTTCAGCAAAACAATAAAATTGAATCTGCGGCAGTAACAAACGTACCCAAAACAGAAAAACCAATACCAGCCGTTCCTATTAAAGTAGAAGGTATGTTTAGTACTGCGGTTTCGACAGTATATTATTATGTTATTGATGTAGCCGATGCCTCATTAACGCTTAGCTCTTCACGTTTCGGTATCGGGCAATTTAACAGGGGAAACTATTCGGGCCAGAATTTAAGGCATCAATTGAAAGAATTTGACAATGACCAGCTCATATATGTAGGGAACTTTAGTAATTTTGACGAGGCTAAAACTTATGCAGATGGCATAAGCCCTCAGCTAAAACAAATAATGAAGGTTCCAGCTAGTATTTATACTGGTTTCGTGATCAGCAAAGAAAACTTCGATAAATTAACCAGTAAAGATATTCTGAACAAATACCTGGAATTCTATAAAAACAATTATTAAAATGAACAAAAAACTTTCACAAGAGGACATCAGGAAGTATAATTATAGATTATGGAAGTTATTGATTGGAGGGATGGTATTGTTTGCACTGTTCATTATGGCAATTGGATTCGGATTATTTGGAGAACTGCCATCTTTCAGAGATATTGAGCACCCAAAAAGCAACCAGGCATCAGAAATCCTTGCGGATGACAGCAGGGTACTGGGCACCTATTTTGTACAGAACCGTTCTAATGTAAGTTATCAGGAAATCTCACCCAATGTAATCAATGCATTAATCGCAACAGAAGATATTCGTTTTAAAGAGCATTCGGGTATAGATTTCAAACGTACATTCACGATATTTCTGTATGCACTTGTAGGTAAAAAACAAGGTGGCAGCACCATTACCCAGCAACTCGCATTAAACCTGTTCTCGGAAGAGGGCAGACAAAAGAATTTTTTAAAGCGTATCCTCCAAAAATTTCAGGAATGGGTAATTGCAGTAAAGCTGGAACGCAATTATACCAAAGAAGAAATACTTGTTATGTACCTGAATACGGTTGATTTTGGAAACCAGGCTTATGGTATAAAATCAGCCGCAAGGGTATATTTCAATACCACGCCCGATCAACTGACGGTAGCGCAGTCGGCTACCCTCATTGGAATCCTGAAAGGGATCAGCCGGTATTCTCCAACGCGTAACCCCGACCGCTCGCTTGCCCGCAGAAATACAATTATGGGTTTAATGGTAAAAGCAGATTTACTTACCCAACAGCAACTGGATACAGAGAAAGAAAAACCACTTGGCCTAAGATTTAGTGCAGCAACTGTAAATGATGGCATTGCTCCTTATTTCAGAGCAGTACTGAAAAGTGATATTAAAAGAATTTTTCAGGAACGCTCTATACTAAACAATGGTGTTCCCTATGATCTGGACAGGGACGGGCTTAAAATCTATACGACCTTAAATTACGACATGCAGATCTATGCTGAAGAAGCACAAAAAGAATACATGAAAACCCTGCAGCTTTCATTTATAAAAAGCTGGAAAGGCCGGGATCCTTTTAAAGGTAAGGAAATGCAGATAGAACAGGGGATTAAAAGATCCGATAGATATAAAGCACTTCAGCTGGAAGGAAAATCAGAGCAGGAAATCAAAGCCGATTTCAATACACCAACCAGGCTGACAATTTTCACCTGGAAAGGGAATATTGACACGTTAATGAAACCTATCGATTCTGTAAGGTACTATAAAATGCTATTGAGGAATGCCATGATGGCCATGGATCCCCAAACCGGATTGGTAAAGGCATGGGTTGGCGGCATCAATTATGAACACTTTAAATATGACCAGGTAAAAATGGGCACGCGACAGGTTGGTTCTACGGCAAAACCATTTACCTACGCAGTTGCCATAGAGAACGGTTATTCTCCTTGTTATAGTGTACTTAATGAGCCTGTAACCATTGAGGTGCCAGGAAGTAAACCCTGGATACCAAGGTCATCAGGAACCGTTCCGGGGTACTTAACCTTGCAGAAAGCCCTGGCACTTTCCCAGAACTATATTGCGGCCTATTTAATGAAACAGGTTGGACCAACTGCAGTGGCGACGCTCGCTAAGAAAATGGGGATTACTTCAGATGTTCCTGCCTATCCATCTATCGCACTGGGCTCTTTTGATGCCTCCGTTTACGATATGGTTGGTGCTTACAGCGTTTTTGCCAATAAGGGTGTGTGGACTAAACCAACCTATATTGTAAGAATAGAAGATAGGAACGGCGTAGTGTTATATAGCGAAAAACCGATTCCGGTGCCGGCTATGAATGAAGAGGTGGCTTATGTAATGACCCGTATGTTAAGGGGTGTGGTTACCAATGGTACAGGTTGGCGTTTGGCCGGAAGGTTTGGGGTTAAGGCTGCCATTGGCGGAAAAACAGGTACCACGCAAAATAACTCAGATGGGTGGTTTATGGGCATCAGTCCACAACTGGTTGCGGGTGTGTGGACGGGCTGCGAGGATCGTGCCTTTCATTTCATCAGCACTGCACAGGGTGATGGAGCTACTACCGCGCTTCCAATTTTTGCTGGTTTCATGAAACGGGTTTATGCCAATCCGAAGTTAAAAATTTCTCAGGCCGATTTTGAGCCTCCTAAAAGCGGTGTATCAATTATATACGATTGCAATCAATACCAGCAACAGCAGGAACAAAAAACAGAATTAGACGAAAAACTAGGTTTTTAATAGCCTTAAACATATTATTTCCCAATGAGTGCTTTCGATCATAAAAAGGCCCTGACCAACATACCACATAAACCTGGTATTTACCAGTACTGGGATGCAGAAGGTACGCTTATTTATATCGGTAAAGCTAAAGATCTACGAAACCGGGTAGGCTCCTATTTCAACAAAGACAATCAGATGAACGGAAAAACCAGGGTACTGGTTTCCCGGATCCGTAAAATTACCTTTACCATTGTTGATACAGAAATAGACGCCTGGCTACTGGAAAACAGTCTGATCAAAAAGCATCAGCCAAGATATAACATCCTGCTCAAAGATGATAAAACCTATCCCTGGATCATCATTAAAAAAGAACCTTTCCCCAGGGTATACTGGACAAGGAAAATGATAAAAGACGGATCAACTTATTTTGGCCCTTATGCTTCTGTTGGTATGATGCACACCATCATCGACCTTATTAAAGAAACCTATCCCTTAAGAACCTGTAACCTGCCACTCAGCAAAAAAAATATTGACGATGGTAAATTCAAGGTATGCCTTGAATACCAGATCGGGAACTGCAAAGGGCCATGTCAGGCCTATCAGACCGAACCCGATTACGATTCAAATATTGAAGAGATCAAAGATATTCTCAATGGAAAAATCGGCAATGTCATTAAAGACGTAAAACGGGTTATTAAAAAGTCAGTAGATGAATTAAATTTTGAACTAGCCCACCAGTACCAGCGTAAATTGATGGTATTAGAAAAATACCAGAGCAAATCAACGGTAGTAAACAGTGCCATCACCAATGTAGATGTAGTTAGTATCGCTTCTGATGAACGTTACGCTTTTGTGAATTACCTTAAAGTAATGAACGGAAGTATCATTCAAACACAAACCATTGAGATTAAGAAACGCCTGGATGAAACTGATGAAGAGCTTCTTACTATTGCCATAATGGAATTCCGCACCAGGTTTAATAGTACCTCAAAAGAGATCATTGTCCCTTTTGACATTACATTAACGGATGAAAATCTTAAGTTTACTTTACCCAAACTGGGGGAAAAGAAAAAACTGCTTGAACTCTCACAGAAAAACGTATTGTTCTTTAAAAAAGAGAAGCTAAACCAGTACGAGAAATTAAATCCTGATCTGAGAACAGACCGGATCCTTAGTCAGATGCAGAAAGACCTTGGGCTTACAAAAAGCCCCAAACACATCGAATGCTTTGACAATTCCAACTTCCAGGGCAAGTACCCGGTTTCTGCCATTGTTGTTTTTAAGGACGCCAAACCTTCTAAAAAAGATTACAGGCATTTCAATGTGAAAACAGTAGAAGGACCAAATGATTTTGCCACCATGGAAGAGGCTGTTTACAGGCGTTATAAGCGCATGCTGGAAGAAGAGAACACCTTACCTGAACTCATCATCATTGATGGAGGTAAGGGCCAGCTTTCCTCTGCCATGAACAGTTTAAAGAAACTGGGCATAGAAAAACGGGTTACTGTAATCGGAATAGCTAAAAGATTGGAAGAATTGTTTTTCCCCGGTGATCCATATCCTTTATACCTGGATAAAAAATCGGAAACCTTAAAAGTAATTCAGCAGCTACGCGATGAGGCTCACCGCTTTGGTATCACCTTCCACCGAAAAAAGAGAGATCAGGGCACACTGAAAACAGAATTGGAACAAATTCCCGGCATTGGTAAAACCACTGCCGATAAACTACTCAGGCATTTCAAATCTGTTAAAAAAATAAAAGAGGCTAAAGAAGAAGAGTTAACTATGGTACTTAATAAAACTCAGGTAAAAACCCTTTTAGATTACTTTACAAGATAAAAGCCTCAATGTAATGCATTGAGGCTTTTATTTTATCTAATGAAAAACAAAAATTAATATTCCCATAAACTTTGCTCATAATCTGAAATGGATTTTTTGATTCGCTCAGACTCATATAGTTTTCTGGTGTCCTTAGGATCTGTCTGGCCCAAAATATCCACTATATTCTTATTTGCGGGGTTTGTTTCTTTTACTACGTAACTTGAAAATAAACGCCTTACAAAAAAATCGTCAAAGGTAAGTTGTGAAGCATCGTTAAGGGGGTTAACCAGACGCTTTTTACTCAATAATTCCCTTGCATCGTCATAATAGATCCAGAATACCGGCTGCCAGTTCCCCTCTACCATCTTCATAGGAGCCAAACCTACTATTCTTGGTTCAAAGATAGAGCGCTTGGTATCCAAGATCCAATCTTCTTTGATCCTGAATTTTAAAAACTCATCAGATCTTAGTTTTCTCAGTTTTGGTTCTGCAATTTTACCGGTTACCGAATCTGCTACACCTTCTGTTACCCCTCTCGCCCCTTGCAAAGCCTGTTGGGCAGTAAGTGCAATCTTAAATGAATCGTTATCTTCCAGGATTTTACCCGAGGTGGTATCCTTTGGAGAATATACGGTAAGCTCTTCATTCCCTACGGCCTCCAGCAATATGTCAATCAATTTGGCATCTTCTGCTTTCAGTACAGAATTTATGGTATCCCTCAAGTCAATTTCACGCCATATACGTTTTGCATAGTAAACATCTTCTTCCCTTACATCTGCATAAGGAACCATTACAGCACTATCCACATCTGTTCTAACCGAATATCCGTCCTTTGGCGGGGTTTTTATCTTCAACCTCGCCTTCTTAGCAGAATCCACAGGTGCTGCTGTATTGTTTACCTGCGCAAAAGCACTTACACTCAGCAACAGAAATACGATAATACCTACAATGTTCTTCATATTCTATTATTTAGCTACAAATGTAATACCATCTAAAACTTTTTGTCTTCCATCTGGTCCTTCACATACAATATCTTTAAATATAATGGTAGCACCCGGCTTAATTGAGTTTAAAGCCCCTTTTATTTGTCCGCCAAAACCACCGCCGTTGTTTGCAATGGTAACAGCATCTGAACGTGGATTAATAAAAGTAGCCGAAAAGCGTACCACCCTAAATTTCACATCAAATACAAAATCTTCCAGTTGCGTTTCAATAGCACCAGCTCCCTCAATCCATTCCAGAGGAACATTCCCACCTGACTTACCTTTAATATAGGCCCTTGGTGTAGGCAATGCTTTAACCCTGAACTGCTGCGACCCCAGGTTTAATGACTTTCCCCCGTTACTTGCAGAAACATTGATGCTTAAGGTCTTGCCAACCTGATCCCCACCAACCATCACTGAATACTGGCCGCTTCCAACTTTTTTTATTGATCCGCCTGAGATGCTTGCATTCACACTTTCCAAAGCAAAGCCTGCTGCCGAAACAGAAAAAGGATTGGCAATTCCGGCATAAATTACGTTCATCTTATCTGGCGAAACTGTTGCCGAAGGCTTGGCCACCTGATAGCTTTGTTCAGGAGTTTTGTACTCCTTTACCTGACCATCTGTTTGTTTCACCCTAATTACACCCGACCATTTAAAAACACCAACGCTTCCTGTACCACCTGTATAAGTTCCCTTGCCATCTTTAACAGCCAGCGAACTTCCGTTAACAGTAATAACAGGGTTGGACCTGGAATCACTTGCAGTTAAAAATACCTGTGCAGTATAAGGCTGACCTTGTATCACGTACGAACTTGGGGCTACTGCAACAGCATCAAACTGATCCAGGTTAACCAAAGCCTTGTCCATATTGCCAAACAGTTTCTTAACTACTTCGGCTTCAGCATTTTTTACATCCGACTGGATCTTGCTTAATATTGTATTGGCAGCAGTTAATGGGGTTCCTTCACCAAAATTAATGTCTACCCACTCCTTTTTTCCATTTACCTGTTTTACAGCATCCTTTGCTTCCAAAGAAAAGGTTACACCAGCACGATCCTTTTCGTCCAATAAGTCAATCAGCTTTTCACGGGTCTCATTAATTTTGGCTTTCAACTTAAACCCTTCCTTTTGGTTTATCATAATTCCCTGGGCAATGTCCATATTTTCCCGCAGTTTTATATCGCCTGTTTCCTCATTAATTCCCTCACCAGCTGTAACAAATTTATCTTTCAATTGCTGAACATAACTGTTCAGTTCATCAGCATAAGCTTTAGCCTTATTGGCCTTTTCCCATATAGGTTGGGCCCTTGCTGGTTCATCCTTTAATTTTGTATTCTGAAACGATGAGAATAACTGGTCAATGCTTGTATTTACATTAGTTTTAGACGTAACCAAACTGTCATTAATGTTTTTGAAAGCATTAAGTATAGTATCTGATACGTTTAAAGCAAGCATAGCCAACAATACCAAATACATGATATTGATCATCTTCTGCCTCGTTGTCTCTTTTCCTCCGGCCATTTTTAATTAGGTCTGTTTGGTTAAATAATAACTAATTGATTACTAATTATACACGTGGCTGGTTCATGGCAGACAGCATATTGCCATAAATGGCATTTAATGAGGATAAATTCTTGGCAAGTTTACCAACCTCCTCCTTAAATTGTTTTGAGTCTTCCATAGATTCATTGAAATTATTCATTGTCAATGATAAGTTCTGATAAAACTTGTTCATCGATTTCAAATGTGCACTTGAATCCTGGAGTTCCAGTTCATAGACGGCATTTAAAGCCGACAGATTTTTGGCAAGCGCATTTACCTGGTCGTGATAAGCTGTAGAAGCTGTATTACTGTTCCCCATTTCTACCAGCTGTGAAGTAGCTTTCTCAAAAGCACCGTTCAGCGTATCAAAACTTGCAGAAGCTGTTTTTAGCTTCCCTGTAAATTCGTTGGTAGCCGATGAAGCATCTGCAACATTCGAAATTGCCGCAACCTTATCCCCAAATGTGCGGAGACCAGTACCCAGACTTTCAATCAGTTCAGGCCCAATCTTAGCATCTACCAGCATTTTATCCAATGCTGCAGTAGAAGAAAAACCTGCAGCAGCTGCAACAGGTCTTGCCGATGATTTAGGCAATTCACCGCTAAAATCTGCACTCAGTTCTGGGTATACCCGCTCCCATGGAAGTTCCTGTTCTGGTTGTCTGAAACCCGTCAGGAAGAACAAACAAGCCTCAACACCCAAACCTATACCAATCGCGTAGTTACCCAATGCACCACCAATATGTAATATTTTAAATAATGCACCTAAAATTACAATACTGGCTCCCCAGGATATTGCCACATGTAACCAATCGAATTTTTTCTTTGCTGCCATTGTCTTCGTTAATAAAGGATTAAGATTTTATTTTTAGTTTTTTAGTTTCTGTAAGTGATGTCAGTTCCAGGATATGCAGAAACACACCTGAAGCCTATATAAGATCTGGCCTGGTCCTGGTACTCATAAGTACCCACTGAATTTTGGAGGAAGAAGCCAATATCTTTCCATGATCCGCCCCTTACTACTTTACGTTTCATGTATTTACTGTCACCGGTTTTGGCTACATAAGTAAAGTTAGGGTTAAAATCAAGCAGCATAGGGGCTGCAGATTGGTTGTAGGCTGTTATTGTCCATTCCGAAACATTACCAGCCATATTATAAAGACCATAATCGTTAGGAAAATAAGACTTTACGTTTACCGTGTACAGTCCACCATCATCTGAATAATTTCCACGGCCAACCTTAAAGTTTGCCTGCATACATCCTTTTGTATTGCGTACATAAGGGCCACCCCATGGGTATTTGGTTTTTACATTACCTCCCCTGGCGGCGTATTCAAACTGAGCCTCACTTGGCAGTTGATATTCTGGTCTGGCATTAATCGGCTGTTTCCTGGATACAGCAACCGATTCATAAAAACGGGTACGCCATACGCAAAAAGCACTGGCCTGTTCCCAGGTTACCCCAACAACCGGATAGTCATCATATGATGGATGGTTAAAATAGGTTTTAACCATTGGATCATTCTGAGAATAAGAGTAGTCCACTTTCCACACCAAAGTATCAGGATAAACAGGAACAGAAGGATGATGGTTTGGATTACTTGGATCTGGATTGTCCGTATAAGTAATGATAAAATCCTGTCTCTTTTTGGATGGGTCCTTCCTGCCCTCAACGGCAAGATCGGAGCTTACATAACTGTAAGCATACCTTAATTTCCTGATGTCAATCTCATCTCTCCCAGGCAGGGCATCTGCACCACTATAATACATATCGGTCAGCTTATTCCCTAATCCATTATTTTTTTTGCTCCACAGTGCAGACCCATTACCGATCTTTCTCCAGTCTATATTTCTGTTTGCACCCAGGGCAGCCCCACCACCTGGTCCCGTAGGTGCCGGTTTAAAATATGTAGGAGCCCCAGACGGGCCTAACGAAGTTACCGCAACGGAATCTCTCACCCAATATACAAACTGCCTGTATTCAGCATTTGTAATTTCAGTCTGATCCATAAAAAAAGCACTAAAAGAAGTCATCCTGGCAGGAGAGCTTTGCGTATTGTTAATATCCTCATCAGACATCCCAATTAAAGTCCTTCCAGGCGGGATATATACCATTCCCAAAGGGATTCTGTTGTTCCTGAATTTCCTATTATAAACTCCAACCAACTCCCCCTGTCCTCCTTTTCCACAACTCGAAAATAATGCAGCGATAGTAATAAAAGCAACAAAGTATACGTTTCTCATATATAGCGTCAAGCAATTTTATAACAATTTTATCAATTTTGATTGATATAAACAATTATTAAGTCATAAAAATGTGACTTAAAATAAAAATAAACTAAAGTCTGGCATTTTTATTGCCAAGATGAATATTTTTAAGAAAAATTTTAAACTATTAGCTAACAGAGAAACTTTATTTGTTCGATTTTTTTATATAATTCTCAATTGCCATAATCATAGAAGGCGCTTCCGGTGAAGGAGCTGCTATGTCCACAATTAACCCGGCATCTTTAACCGCTTTATGGGTATTTACCCCAAAGGCGGCAATTCGAGTGTTATTTTGTTTAAAATCGGGGAAATTTGTATACAGCGACTGTATACTTGAAGGACTGAAGAAAGCAATAATATCGTAAAAAACTTCAGCAAGATCAGAAAGATCAGACACTACTGTCCTAAACAGAACTGCGGGTGTAAAATCGTACCCATTTTTCTGTAAAAAATTCATTGTGTCTTCAGTTGCAACATCAGAGCAAGGATAAAGGAATTTTTCATCTGCATGTTTTTTCAGCACTTCAGCTAAATCTGCCGCAGTTTGTTTACCAAAAAAGATCTTGCGTTTTCTATATTGAATATATTTCTGCAGGTATAAGGCCGTTGACTCAGAAATACAAAAGTATTTCAGATCAGCGGGAACATCATACCTCATTTCTTCACAGATCCTGAAAAAATGATCAACTGCATTCCTGCTGGTAAATACTACGGCAGTAAAATCACTTAAAGTAATTTTGTCTTTTCTGAAATCTCTCGCTGGGACCCCCTCAACATGAATAAATGATCTAAAATCAATTTTCAGGTTGTACTTCTTTGCCAAATCAAAATAAGGAGACTTCTCTGTTTCTGGCTTTGGTAAGGTTACCAATATACTTTTCACTTTACGTAACCTATCGTCTGTCATTTCTTGCATTTTACCTAATTACCGCTTTTATAATCCTATCGCCTTGATTAATATTAATATAGGGCAGATTTCGAGGGCACAAAAGTACAAAAATAAATATACTTTTGAAAACCGATAATGAGATAAAATATTTACTCCCGCTCTAATAAATTGAAAAACAAATACAATAATTAACAGAATAAATGAAATAGCAATATAATAAGGTCCATACTTTAAAGGAGATAAGGCAAAAGCGATCACCAGAGGTATAAACATTAATGCGATATTAAAATAACTTAAATATAATATAGAAACATATTCGTTTATCGCTTTCTGGATGCTGAAAAGATATCCCAGTAAGCGCAGCAAAACGATTTTCAATACATACAGCAGTACAATCAAAACAGATATGCTTATATAAAAACGGAACCCACTGTCAGAAAATGAGAGATGATAATATTGGGTAACCAGGTAAAAAAACATTCCTATTGTAAAACCAAACTGCACAAACAAGAGTAAAAATGGCCAGGAAGTAAACAGATTATCCTCCTTATTTAAATTATTCAATATCCGGTTGCTGAAAAAAGATTGAACTATCGTTTGCAGCTGTTTGGAAAAGGAAACTTTTAATGAGGCGAACAAAACCAGCAACAATGCAATTACCCCAAGTACCCATAAATTTCCTTTAGGGACTGGTGTACCCGTATGATACGGGTTTACATTAACCTTTGATTCAAACTCCCTATACCGTGTAAACAGACCTGACCGGCCATAAGTATTTGCCTTTAAAATACTGTCTATGATGATATTTTTATCCAGTAAAGAATCTGGTATGATCCAGGTGTGCATCAGGATTGAATCCGTTACAAATTTCTGTCTGGCAAAATAGGCAGAATCCTTAACTATTCTTTGTGTATAATATTTTTTAACCGCAACCGTGGTATCAGGCAGAGCAATACCTTCCTGGGCCAGCACCGGGCTAAAGTTTGTTCCAAAAAATATAACAACAAATAAAACAATCCGCATTAAAATCATTAACGCAAAAATAGCTTATTCCGGCATTAATTCACCATGGCTTTTTTTCCAATCATCTGTATCATCAGTATGAAGGGTATCCTTATGGTCATCTACAGTTTTACTTTTATTATCTTTGTCCCATGTCCGGAATTTATATCCACATCCCATTCTGCAAAAAAGCCTGTACCTATTGTGATTTTCATTTCAGCACTTCTTTAAAATATATAGATGAAATGACTGATGCGATATGTACAGAGATCATTAAAAAACAGGACAGGATAACCGGACAGGTGGGCAGTATTTATTTTGGTGGGGGAACTCCTTCGGTGCTTCCGGCCAGATCGTTCGAAAAGATTTTTCATACCCTAACCCGGCATTTCTCGATCTCTTCTGAGGCAGAAATTACCATTGAAGCTAATCCTGACGATCTGGATGCCAAAAAAATCACTGAACTGAGACAGCTCCCTGTAAACCGGTTCAGCATCGGCATCCAGTCTTTTTTTGAAGAAGACCTGATCTGGATGAACCGGGCACATAGTGCCAAGGAAGCTGAAGATTGTATCAAACGTAGTCAGGATGCCGGTTTTGAAAACCTGAGCATTGATCTCATTTACGGCTACCCTTTACTGACCGACAATAAATGGCAGCGAAACATCCAAAAAGCGATTGAGTTCCAAACCCCGCACATTTCAGCCTATTCGCTTACCGTTGAACCCAGGACTGCCCTGGCCAGTGCCATTAAAAAGGGGAAACAGGTTCCCGTTAATGAAGAACAAAGTGCTGCCCAGTTCCTTACCCTGATCAACAAATTAAAAGAGGGGGGATTTGAACATTACGAAATCTCCAATTTTAGTCAGCCGGGCAAATATGCGGTGCACAATACCAATTACTGGCGCGGTGTACCTTACCTGGGTATCGGCCCTGCTGCGCATGGATTTGATGGGCAGAACCGCTACCTTAACATAGCAAACAATGCTGCTTATTTAAGTGCCTTACAGGCAGGAAACCTGGCCGAAACAATTGAGGAATTGAGTACATACGACAGATTTAATGAATACATCATGACTTCTCTCCGTACCGTCTGGGGCACCAGTCTGCAAAAGATCATGGCAGATTTTGGAAAGGAATTTTTAACCGGCACCCTAAAAAGCATACAACCTTTTATAGAAAAACAATGGCTCATAAACCAAAACCAACAACTGATTCTGACACAGGAAGGTAAATTATTTGCTGATCACATCGCATCTGAATTATTTCTGATACAAGATGACCATCTTTAACCACCAATTTAGAAAACATGAAGAACAAAGTTGTCTGGATTACCGGCGCATCATCCGGTATTGGAGAAGCCCTCGTATATGCCTATGATAAAATGGGCGCAAAGCTGATCTTATCCTCACGCAATCGCGACGAACTATATAGGGTTAAAAACGCCTGCAAAAGTCCGGTGAATATCCATGTACTGCCTTTAGATCTGGAAAACACCGCTGCTCTCGAGAGCAAAGCTGAAGAAGCCATACGGATTTACGGACACATCGACCTGCTGATCAACAGTGGAGGCATTAGTCAAAGAAGCCTGGCATTAACCACAGAAATGCAGACAGAACAACGGTTAATGAACGTAAACTTCTGGGGAACCGTTATATTAAGCAAGGCTGTCATCAAAAACATGATTGCCCATGGTGGTGGAAAGATCGTTTGTATCAGCAGTCTTGTAGGAAAGTTTGGCACACGTTTAAGGTCAGCCTATTCGGCCTCCAAACATGCCCTGCATGGATATTTCGACTCATTGCGTTCAGAAGTATTCGACAAGAACATACAGATCACTATCGTATGCCCGGGCTTCATCAAAACTCAGGTCTCCATAAATGCCCTGACAGCCAATGGCAGTCCACAAGGTACGATGGATAGTGGTCAGGAAAACGGCATGTTACCTGAAGAATGTGCAAGGCAAATCGTTCAGGCTGTTCAGCAGCAGAAAGAAGAGGTATATATTGGTGGTAAAGAAATAAAAGGTGTCTGGTTTAAGCGCTTCTTTCCACTCCGGTTTTCCAGATACATGAGAACAGCAAAAGTAACCAGGTAAATTTTTAGTTAGCTACACACCTGAAACCGGTATTCTCCAGGCCTGTGTCCATAGAGGACTTCATTTTTGAGCTTACCCTATATCCCTTGCAATAAGAAGAGTGGCACATAAACGAACCGCCCCTGATAATTTTCTTAGGAATGGTAGGTTCATCGGCATCGTAGCTTTCGGCTGGTCCTTTCGGATTATTTACTTTTCCCTTCAGGCCCCTGTAATAGTCGGCGGTATACCAGTCTGCGGTCCATTCCCATACATTCCCAGACATGTCGTAAAGGCCATAGCCATTTGCAGCGAAAGATTTTACAGGGGCTGTACTTGAAAAACCATCTGTTTTTAAGTCTGTATAAGGAAATTCACCCTGCCAGGTATTCGCCTTAACTTTTCCCTTATCCAGACTTTCATCGCCCCATGGATACTTTTTACGCTGCAAGCCACCTCTGGCAGCATATTCCCACTCCGCTTCAGTAGGCAGGCGTTTACCCGCCCATTTGGCATACGCAGAAGCATCTATCCAGGAAACCTGAGTAACTGGATAATTGTCTTTACCCACAATAGTACTTTTAGGGCCTTGAGGATGTTTCCAGCTGGCTCCGACTGTCCAGCGCCACCATTGAGAAACATCATTGAGGTTTACACGCTTGGTGGGTTTTGAAAAGGTTAAAGATGCAGGCTGTAACAACTCATCAGCAGGTTTGGGTGTGCCTGGCGGTAGTTGTTTTTTCAGCTCTTCCCAGTCTGGTTTGCGTTCGGCCTGCGTTACATAACCCGTAGCCTTTACAAAACGCGCAAATTGTGCATTCGTTACTTCTGTTTCATCAATCCAAAAGCCATCCATCACCACTTCATGTGCAGGATACTCATCGGGCCGGCCTTCATTGTCCGCAGCACCCATTGCAAAACTTCCGGCCGGAATAAATTTCATCCCTTCATGCGAAGCTTTTGCCTTCGGATCCTTTGCACCCAAAGAATCAATTGCACCAATCGATCCAAACCTTTTAGGCAGATTGGCATTGCAGCAACTGGAATCCGTTTTTACAGCCATACCTTCGGCCTCATTTCCGGTGGCTGTTGTTTTAACATTTTTTTGATTACATGAGGCAATCCCCATCGCCACCAGCAAGGATAAAATAACTCTTTTCACTTTGTAAAAATAGCGATAAAATGAATACCAGGAAATAAGCTAGCGCATTACACCAATTTTGTTACCATCCCAGTCCGGAAAAAGCACCTTATCGTTATTGATGTTCAGGTGCTTATCCGCTACTTCACTAAAAACACTTCTAAAATCTGTAGTAACGGCCAGATCACGCCCATCTTCCAGGTTCTCAACTGCCAGCGGGTTTACCAAACCGTGCACCAGGCCGCCGCTCACCCCGTTCCCCAAAATAAAGTTACAGGATCCCCTGCCATGATCTGTTCCCCCAGTCCCGTTCTGTTTTACCGTACGGCCAAACTCGGTCATGGTCATTACTGTAACATCATCCTGATAAGTTCCCATATCAGTCCAGAACGCCATTATACTATTACTCAGGTCGTTCACATTTCTTGCAAAAATCCCGGTTTCTGCACCCTGATTAAAGTGGGTATCCCAGCCACCAGATTCAGCAAAAGCAACCTCCATCCCAACATCCATTTTAATCAACTGGGCAATTTGTTTTAATGAATTGCCCAATGCTGTATTTGGATATATGGCGTTGTTTGAAGGAGAGTAATTCTTGGTATCCACCTTTTGAAGCATTTTTATCGCATCAAAACTCTCTTTACCGGTTTCTTTTAACAAACCAGACGAAGTGGTATCATATAAGTCTTCAAAGCTTTTAGCTGCCATATTGGCCCCCTTCACATTTCCACGCAGCTGGATGTTAAAATCCTGTAGATTACTGATGGCCACCGCCGGATTATCACCATAAAATGACCTTGGCAGTGACGAGGTTAAACTCACCCCCTGAAATGGTGTGGCCGCTTCATGTCCCAGTAAGCCTACGGCACGGTTTAACCAGCCGCTATCTGTACCCTTTCTGAAAGGTGTACCCGATTCCATAAAATCCTGTGCATCAAAATGCGAGCGGGTAGTATTTGGTGAACCGATGCCATGTACAATAGCCATTCTTTTTTCCCTGAACACTTTTTCAAATGCAGCCATAGAGGGGTGCAAACCAAAACGGCCATCCAGATCAATCAGCGGAGTGCGCTTTCCATTACCTCTTGCAGCATCCATAAACAATGTTGGCCTTGCTGCCCTAAGGTATTGATCTGTAAATGGGGTTACAGCCATCAGCCCATCCATTGCCCCACGCTGAAAAATGCAAACAAGTATTTTTTTTCTTTTAAACAAACCCGGTGCTTTTGTACTGGCAACCGCTTCTGCCAAAAACCCCGGGATCCCGCCCAATCCAATTCCAAATAAGGCCAGTCCCCCTGCTTTTATAAATCCTCTTCTTGAAGTCATGATGATATATTTTAAGGTTTATTTACGTTGAAATTCAGGTGATCCGATAATTACCCCTACTACCTGTGCCAGCATGGTATTGTTGCCTGCAGCAGTTGCGATCTTATTTGCCTTCTTACCAAATCCCCTGTTGGCTACTTTAGCCCCCGCCTTATCTTCCTGATTCATCATTCCGGAATCAGAACTTGCCATGTTTGTTTCCACAACCTGGGGCGGTGCAGCCTTAGCAGCAGCAGTTTCCACTTTATTCACCAGATCAGGATCATTTAACATTCGTTTTAACCGTTTTACCGTCTCATCCAGGTTACGTTCCGGCATAATGAGCTTACTGTAAATAAGCAGGGCCGCATCCGCACTTTCAGGCTCATGGTTGTTATTTAGTGAAGCCAGGTTAATTTTGATACCTGGTATACGTTGTGTAGCCAGGGCCAGGCCAAAGTTCATCCTGTTTAACAAAGAACCGGTATTGATCCAGTATTGTCCCCTGTCCGGAAAACCTGTTGGGGCCTGGTAATAATACATACGCTGCCCCATTTTATTGATCCAGGTATACAGTTGATAGGGTTGTGTAATTTTGGCATCCAAACTGCGTACAGCACTAATGGCCAGTTCAAATGGCGATTTTGTTTTTTCTCTCAATGCATCCTTGCCCCAGAATTCCGGAGCTGTTACCATAGCAATCATCACCTGCTTAATGTCGCCATCAGTTTTCGTAAAGGTCCCGGCCATTCTGTCCACCAGCGCCGGCGAAGGATTATCGTTCACAAACCGTGTAGCGAGCTTTTTAGAAATGAACTTCGCAGTAGAAGGGTGATGGGCAAGCATGGATAGTAATGTTACCCCTTCTTCATATCCACCATGTGCCGGAAAGCGCTTTCCTAAAACTACCTTTTCTCCATTGTCATGGCGGTTAGGTATAAAAAGAAAATCACCCTCATGTACAAAGCCTCTTTTTTCAAGTGTATTTTCGTCTACCCTGTTCAACAGGTTTTTTGCAGCAGAACCATATCCGTTATCACCCATTGGTGCAATGGTCCAGCCCGTTAAAACTCTTGCTGCCTGGGTTACATCGCTTTGCGTATATCCTCCATCTACACCTAAGGTATGCAGTTCCATTACCTCACGGGCATAATTTTCATTCAGCCCACCTTGTTTCTTTTTCTGCTGCTGTTTTTTGAAAGCAGGAGAATTTGCCATTAGTTTTGCCCTTGCAGCCTGGCGATTTTTAATGGTCTGCATTTCTCCCATCTGCATTTGCATGCCATCATTATCGGCAACCTGCTGCCCGCTGCTCGAAAAATTATCCAGGTACATCAGCATTGCAGGAGATTTTGCCGTAGCCAGCAACAGCGTTTCAAACTTACCTGTTACATTTGGCCTGATCACATCCCGTTCATAGGCGGGAATAAAAGAAGCACTTTGGTTTTTTGTTAAAGAAACATTGAAATGATTGAACCAGAAATCGGTCAGCAATTCATGCAACTGGTTGTTGGTGTAAGCAGCCCTTAATATTTTTTGGTTAAAAAACTGGCGGTACAGCTCCTGCTGCGGTTTATATCCTTTGGAATCCATAAAAGCTTTTATCTTCTGCCGGTATTCCTTGCCATCAGCCTTATTCACTGAGTCTTTATCGATGATCCCATCCTTAACAGCCATGCGGACAGCCTGACCCGGACGCGGATATTTGTTCTCCACTTCCGTATTGCTCAGGTTAATATCTTCGTACTGATTTAACATCCTGTTTAAGGAATCGTCTTTAAGCTTCCCATCCAATTGCTGTTGAAACCATTTTTCCAGGCCAGTTTTAACAACCTCATCAATGTCCTCGGCCCTGGCCCCATAAGTAAACCTGCTTAAAAGATGTGCAGCTGCCTGCCGTTCATCCAGTCCGGCCTGCTTATACGGAAAAGAAAATCTCACAGCAGCAGATTTCTCCTTTTCAAAGGAAGAACACAATCCTGCAATAAATAGCAGGAATACAAATGAATAGATAACTTTTACCGGTGTTTTCATACCTTGTTTATTTTGATTATAACGATAGGACAACAGAAAACTGATAAGGATTAATCAATATTTGTAATTGATGTATTATAATCCTAATTTCGGTGGATACACACAAAGCAAAATCTAATCCATGATTAAACCAGGCAATTTATTCCATATCTCCCTTCTTATTCTTTTTACCGGCATTTTTAATTATAGCTATTCTCGGGTACGTACCCCAAAAGAACTGAACACTTGTAAGGCTATACTGATCAATAATGTACTTACCCTGGAAAATGACTATCTGAGCAGAAGTTACAACTGGAATAATGGCGACCTGATCAGCACACAGCTAACCGATAAAAAAAATAAACACAGCTGGTTGTTAAACGGAAACAAGCCCGATTGCATTTTGCCAGGCAGCGGAAAAGCTGAAAGTGGCAGTCTGCACGTAGAAGCAGTGGCTGCAACCTCTATTGCGCCCGCCTATTTAAGGGCACAGGTAGAGGTCAAATTTGGGTCGCTTTTTGTAAGAAGGGTTTTCAGAATATATCCGGAAAGCCCTGCCATTGCCTGCGATTTCTATTTAAAAGGCTCGGTAAACGAAAAATGGGCCTCCACAAATGTAAATGTAGGCGACCTCATCAATATTGAAAAAATTGAAGCCATAGCTCAAGGCAAAGCCAATGCACCGGTCATAGAAAATCTGTCGCTACCGGGTAAACACTGGCGTTTAAATTCAGTCGAATTTTTTGATGTGACCGACCGACGCAACAACCTGGTTCAGGAATATCAGCAATTGTTGTACAATGGCGAAAGCAGGATGAAGGGCAACCTTTTATTTATAAATGATGTACTGAGCGATAAAGGCATTTTTATTCTAAAAGAAAGCCCTACCGCTGAAGCCCAACTGGCCTATCCCGGATTTGATTTTCTGGCACGCTGGGGAAATATCCAGGCCGCCGGCATAGGTGTATTGCCTTCTGACATCCCTAAAAATGAGTGGGTACGCTGTTATGGCTTTGTAACCGGCGTTACTGCCGGAAGCACACTGGACAGGCTCTCAGCTTTACGCAGCTATCAGAAAAACCTGCGCACACACCTGCCGGGGCGTGACGACATGATCTTGTTAAATACCTGGGGCGACCGCAGTCAGGATAAAAAGATTGGCCTCGATTTTAGCCTGAACGAGATCAGGGCAGCACATAAACTGGGCATTACCCATTTTCAACTCGATGATGGCTGGCAAACCGGGCGTTCAGCCGCCTCTGCTTTGTCTAAAGGAAGTTTCGAAGGCATCTGGAAAAGACGGGACTACTGGCTGCCAGATATCAAAAAATTCCCCGATGGCTTAAGTCCCCTGGTCAATTTGGGTAAAAAACTTGGAATAGAGATCTGTGTATGGTTCAATCCCAGTCAGGACAGCAGTTATGTGCACTGGCAGGATGATGCAGGGGCACTGATCAGCTTATATAACAAATATGGCATCCGTACTTTTAAAATTGACGGTGTCCATGTAATGGATAAACAGAGCGACATCAATATCCGGAAAATGCTGGACAGCGTGATGAAAGTCACAAACAATGAAGCCGTTTTTAACCTGGATGTAACTGCTGGCAAAAGGTATGGCTATCATTATTTTAATGAATATGGAAATATATTTCTTGAAAACAGATATACCGATTTTGGTAGCTATTATCCTTCCTGGACACTGAGAAATCTATGGATGTTGTCCAGATACGTCCCTCCGCAAAATTTACAGATAGAATTTTTGAACAACTTCAGAAATACAGACAAGTATGCAAAAGATGATCTGCTGGCTCCCTCAACCGTAAGTTTCGGTTACGAATTTGCTTTAACCATGATGGCCCAACCTTTGGCCTGGATGGAAGCAAGTGGTTTGCCCGAAAAGGCATACAGCATCACACCAACCCTGAAAAAATACCGGGACATTCAGTCAAAATTGCATTCCGGACAAATATTTCCTATCGGCGAAGAACCCAGCGGCACCTCCTGGACCGGCTTTCAATCCATCTTAGGCAATCAGGGTTACCTGCTGGTCATCAGGGAACGCAATGCCCAAGCTACATGCGCCGTTCAAACCTGGTTACCCGCCGGTAAAAAAATAAGGCTGCAAACCGAATTGGGGCAGGGCAAAAATACCACAGCCAATGTGGATAAAGAAGGCCGGGTAACATTTAGCCTGCCTGCAAACAACAGTTATGCCCTCTATCATTACCAAATTATAGAATAGTCGTTTCCTCTTTTTTTAGAAATCTGATAAAGAAAAAATCCGTACCATTTTTTTCTTCGTATCTGCCTGTATAAAACAAAAAATTATGAAACGAATTATTTTATCAGCAATTGCCATAGTAGCTCTGGCATTCACAACACAGGTTTACGCTCAAAAAAATCCGATGGTAGGTGGTGCTGCAATGTACGCCACAAAAGACATTGTAGACAATGCAGTAAACTCTAAAGACCATACTACACTTGTTGCTGCCGTTAAAGCAGCCGGATTGGTCGAAACTTTAAAAGGAGCAGGACCATTTACTGTTTTTGCCCCAACAAATGCTGCATTCAACAAACTGCCTGCCGGAACGGTAGCGACCCTACTGAAACCTGAAAACAAATCCGCCTTAACCAAAGTATTAACTTATCATGTTGTTGCCGGTAAATGGACTGCGGCAGACATTGACAAAGCCATCAAAAAAGGAAAAGGCAAAACAGAACTGACTACTGTTGAAGGCGGTAAACTCTGGGCATGGATGGAAGGAAAAAAATTAGTACTTAAGGATGAAAAAGGCGGAACTGCAACGGTTACCATTGCCAACGTAATGCAAAAAAATGGAGTGATCCATGTGATTGATACCGTATTGATGCCAAAATAAAAATTGAAAAGCTGAGGGGGATATGTGTAAGCCGGGACTTTAACAGTCCCGGCTTTTTATTTCGCTAAGCCCTGACTTTTTTACACCATTTGTCAGGGTATTTTAATTTTTCATCCAACTTTACCTTCCGGATAACGGATTGTATAATTTTGCTTCATCTTAACAATTTATTTATATGAAGTTTAACCTGACTCCTATTGATATCGTTAATGACATCAGCAAAACAGATTTTGAAAAGCACTATCTGAACCCTCGCAAGCCCTTGATCATTAAAAACATGTCTAAAAGCTGGCCAGCTTATGAAAAATGGAATCTGGACTATATGAAAACTGTGGTTGGCGATAAAACAGTGCCCCTGTACGACAGCTCCAAAGCCGACCCTTCTAAACCCATTAACGCTTCTGCTGCAGAAATGAAGTTTGAAGATTATATAGAACTCATTAAAACCACACCAACGGATCTCCGCATATTCCTGTTCGACCCCATTAAACAGGCTCCTAAACTGCTTGAAGATTATCGCGCCCCTAAAGATTTAATGGGCGGATTTTTGGACAGCTATCCCAATATGTTTTTTGGTGGCAAAGGCTCTGTAACCTTTTTGCATTACGACATAGACCTTGCCCATATTTTTCATACCCATTTTAATGGCCGCAAACACGTTATCCTTTTTGAAAACAAATGGAAAGCGCGTTTGTACCAAATCCCTTATGCAACCTATGCCCTCGAAGATTATGATGTGGAACGTCCGGATTTCGAGAAATTCCCTGCCCTAAAAGGAGTGCAGGGTGTAGAGGCATTCCTTGAACATGGCGACACGCTGTTTATGCCTACCGGATACTGGCACTGGATGAAATACCTGGATGGTTCTTTTTCCATCAGTCTGCGTGCCTGGGATAAATCCTGGGCAGTAAAGGCCAAAAGCTTATATAACCTTACCCTGCAGCGCAAGTTTGATGATTTCATGAAGGCCAATTTCAGGGAAAAATACATGAACTGGAAAGAAGACCTTGCCATTAAAAGGGCTAACAGGGCCCTGGCCAGACAGCAACCTTACTAATCTTGTAAATTTATTTTACATTTGTTAGCAAATAAGATCGGCAACAGGCATTGAGCCGTTCCTGGTATCTTATGACGAAACAATATGAGCTTTATTTTAAAGCCGGTAGATACCGTTGAAAGCATCAGCCCTGCTGATTTTAAAAAGAATTACCTGGATGCACGCCGTCCATTGATCATCAAAGGCTTAACCAAAACCTGGCCAGCCAGAGAAAAATGGACAACCGACTACCTGAAACAGATTGGGGGCGACATTACTGTAAGCCTGATGGACAATTCAAAGGCCGACCCCTCCAAACCCATCAACGCCTCGGTAGCAGAAATGAAGTTCGGCGATTATCTTGACCTCATCAAAAAAGAGCCTACAGAACTGCGCATTTTCTTTTTTAACCTTTTTAAACACTATCCCGACCTTATAAATGACATCGTGATTCCTAAAGACCTGATGGGTGGCTTTATTGAAAGCATGCCAGCCATGTTTTTTGGTGGTTCCAACTCCGTTACCTTTTTACATTACGACATCGATTTGCCCCATCTTTTTCACACCCATTTTGGTGGCAGAAAACACATCATATTGTTTGACAACAAATGGAAAAAACGCCTTTACTGCATACCCAATGCCACTTATGCTTTGGAAGATTACGATGTGGCGAATCCCGACTTCGAAAAGTTCCCTGCTTTAAAAGGTGTAGAGGGCTATGAGGTCTTTCTTGAACATGGTGATACCCTGTTTATGCCTACCGGAATGTGGCACTGGATGAAATACCTGGATGGCTCTTTCTCCTTGAGCCTCAGGGCCTGGGATGCTTCCATCACCCGAAAAGCGCAAAGTGTGTTTAACCTGGCTGTAAAAGGCGGGCTCGACAGCGTGCTAAAAATGGCCTTTAAAGCACCTTATGCAAAATGGCGGGAACGTTTGGCTGTTAAAAGGGCTGAAAGTGCAATGGCCGAAGGCAGTCCTAAATAATCCTGGCAGGTATTTTTACAACCGTTTAACATTACTGCCACTACAAACTTTTACCTTCGATAATTCGTTTATACTGAATACATGAGAGGGTTCCAATTTTCTGATTTTAAACCTGATGATCTGCCCAAAGGCGGATTTGATGAATTGCTCAAACTCTTTACCCAATTGCTCAACTATACCGCGGGCGATGCAGGGGAAACCCTTGCCTGGATGAACGAGCTGGATAAGCAGTATAAGTTTACCAATAATGAATATGGTATGGGCGATTTTATAGATGACCTGAAAGAAAAGGGTTATTTACAGGAAAATCCTGCTAATGGCGACCTGAGCATTACCGCCAAAACAGAACAGACCATCCGGCAATCGGCTCTGGAAGAGATTTTTGGCAAGCTGAAAAAGGCCGGTAAAGGAAACCACAACAGCAACATTTCGGGCATAGGGGAAGAAAAAAATGCCGACAGACGGGAATATACCTTTGGCGATAGTCTGGACCAGATCGACATGACTGCTTCCATCCACAATGCCCAGATCAATCATGGCATCGGCAACTTCACCCTTACCGAACGCGATCTGGAAGTAGAAGAGAAAGACTATAAGACCCTTACTTCCACAGTGCTGATGATAGACATTTCCCATTCCATGATCCTTTACGGTGAAGACCGCATCACACCTGCAAAGAAGGTAGCCATGGCCCTTGCCGAGCTCATTAAAACCCGGTACCCCAAAGACACTTTAGACATTGTCGTTTTTGGGAACGATGCCTGGCCCATTACCGTAAAAGATTTGCCTTATTTACAGGTAGGACCTTACCATACCAATACTTTTGCAGGTCTGGAACTGGCTACCGATCTATTGCGCAGGCGCAAGACCCATAACAAACAGATCTTTATGATCACAGACGGTAAGCCTACCTGCTTAAAGGAAAACGGCCGTTATTATAAGAACAGTATGGGGCTGGACAGAAAGGTCATCAATAAGACCTTAAACATGGCCGCGCAATGTAAACGCCTGGGCATACCCATCACTACCTTTATGATTGCCCAGGACCCCTATCTGCAGCAATTTGTACGTGAATTTACACAGATCAACGGGGGCAGGGCGTTTTATAGCTCACTGAACGGACTGGGAGAATACATTTTTGAAGACTACATTAAAAACCGAAGAAAGACAGTTAGATAATGGATCACATCAACATAAAAACACTGGGCGAACTAAAGGCCTCAAACTATACCTCAATTTCTGTAAAAGATGAGCTGCGCAAAAACCTGATCAGACAGCTGCAGGATAAAGATGCAGGCTTTGATGGTATCCTGGGTTACGATGAAACGGTAATACCAGAACTGCAAACCGCAATTTTGTCCCGTCATAATATCCTTTTACTGGGCTTACGCGGACAGGCCAAAACACGCATCGCCCGTTTAATGGTTAATCTGCTCGATGAGTACATCCCTTATATAAGCGGCAGCGAGATCTTCGATGACCCGCTCAACCCCATTTCCTGGTATGCCAAACATGAAATCCTGATCCATGGCGACAATACGCCCATCAGCTGGCAGCACAGGTCTGAACGTTATACCGAAAAGCTGGCTACACCTGATGTAACGGTGGCCGACTTAATCGGCGATGTAGACCCTATTAAAGCGGCTACCTTAAAATTAACGTATAACGATGAGCGCGTCATCCACTTCGGGCTGATACCAAGGGCACACCGCAGCATTTTTGTCATTAACGAATTACCCGACCTGCAGGCACGCATACAGGTAGCCCTGTTTAACATGCTCCAGGAAAAGGACATCCAGATCAGGGGCTTCAAATTGCGGCTGCCACTTGATGTGCAGTTTGTGTTTACAGCCAATCCTGAAGACTATACCAATCGTGGTTCCATCGTTACTCCGCTGAAAGACCGTATTGAAAGCCAGATCCTGACCCACTATCCTAAAACAATAGCAATTTCCAGGAAAATCACTTTCCAGGAAGCCAGGATCAGTCCGGAACAAAATAAAAACATTGAAGCAGACGGACTGGTAAAGGACCTGGTAGAACAGGTGGCTTTTGAAGCCCGGAAAAGTGAATTTATTGACCAGAAATCAGGTGTATCTGCCAGGCTCACCATCTCTGCCTACGAAAACCTGATCAGCACTGCAGAACGCAGAATGCTCATTAACAGAGAAAAAAACACTATGGTGAGACTATCCGATCTGACTGGTATTATCCCCGCAGTAACCGGAAAAATTGAGCTGGTTTACGAAGGGGAGCTGGAAGGCCCCGCAAAGGTAGCCAATACCCTGATCGGTAAAGCCATCAAAAGCCTCTTTGCCCGCTACTTCCCCGATCCTGAAAAGGCAAAGAAAAGCAGAACCGCCAATCCTTATGCCGCCATTACAGAATGGTTTACAGAAGGGCATACCCTGGATATTTCCGACGACCTGAGCAACGCACAGTATAAAAAAGAATTGATGAAGGTGGCAGGCCTGTACGATCTGGTCAAAAAGCTTCACCCTAAAGTAAGCGACAATCAAACGCTGCTGCTCATGGAATTTGCACTGCATGGTCTTGCCGAATACTCTCAGCTTAACAAAAAATATCTGGAAGGCGGCTTTGGCTTCTCCGATATGTTCGACAGCCTGTTCAACGTCGACCTGGAAGAAGAGGACGAAGATGACAACTATTAATTAAACCGCAACAACAGCTTTATGGGCAGAATCTCTGTGATCCTTTTTTTATGTGTTTTTCTACTGGTATTTGATTACTATTGCTATAGGGCCATTTTATCTGTATTCAAAAAATGGAAGCCCGGTACAAAAAAAATATTCAGTATTTTATGGTGGGCCTATACCATTGCATTGCTGATAGGCGTTTTTGCAAGCATTTACCTGAACCTGTATCTGGCCATCAGGGCCATTATCCTGGTTGCTTTCTTTTTAACTGTGGTGTGCAAATTTGTAATGCTGCCCTTCCTGTTAATTGATGACCTGCGCAGAGGCCTGATCCGGTTCACCCGCTCCAATAAAAAGACCTCCCTGCCTGCAACTGCGGCTAAACAGGCTGCAACCGGAGAACCCATCAGCCGCTCAGCTTTTCTGATGAAAGCAGGAATGGTAACCGCGGCCATTCCCCTGGCCTCTTTAAGCTGGGGTGTGGTATCAGGCGCCTATGATTATAAGATAAAACGCCGTAAGCTGATCCTCCCTAACCTGCCAAAAGCTTTTGACGGCATTAAAATGGCACAGATATCCGATATCCACTCGGGCAGTTTTTACAATAAAAAAGCGGTACTGGGTGGTGTAGAAATGCTACTGGGCGAAAAACCAGACTTTATATTCTTCACCGGCGACCTGGTTAATGACATGGCCAGCGAGATGCGCAACTACCAGGATATATTCTCGAAGGTCAAAGCACCTTTAGGCGTATATTCCACATTGGGGAACCACGACTATGGCGACTACCATTTTGGCAGAACACCTTCGCCTGCAAAAGCAAAAAACCTGCAGGCTGTAATCAAAACACATGAACTGATGGGTTGGGACCTGCTGATGAACGAAAACAGGAGGCTAAAGGTAGATGGCGAAGAAATCGGCATCCTGGGTATCGAAAACTGGGGCATGGGCCGTTTCCCTAAATATGGAAAGATGGAACTGGCCGTTAAAAATACGGATGACCTGCCTGTTAAATTGTTGCTGTCACACGACCCTTCGCACTGGCGTGGCCAGGTGCTTGGCAGCTATCCGCAAATAGACGCCATGTTTAGCGGTCATACCCATGGGATGCAGTTTGGGGTAAGAACGGAACATTTTCAATGGAGTCCTGTACAATACATCTATAAAGAATGGGCAGGTCTATACCAGGAACAAAACCAGCAGTTGTATGTCAACGTAGGTTATGGCTTTTTAGGCTACCCTGGCCGCGTTGGAATTTTGCCGGAAATAACGATATTTGAACTGAAGCGCGCCTAACCAATTGCTTTCTCCAGATGATCAAAAAAGTGCTCTTGTCTATTCTTGATTTTTTGCTGTTCAGCAACCTGTTTATTGCCATCTGTGCAGTAGCCCAGGGTCTGATCACCTATCATTTATTAAAGGCCGAGCCCGACAAGTACATTCTTGCCATTATCTTTTTTGGTACCATAGGCATTTACAATTTCAGCATGTTGCTGTCCAAACCTAAGAACCCGGAGAACTCGCAATATGTAAGGGTCAGGTGGATTTTTTCCCATCACCGGCTCATCATTTCCATCACACTGATCTCCATGCTTTGCCTGATCCCGCTGGGCCTGCTTTACCTGAGCATTGAAGCCAAGCTGCTGATGATCTTTACGGCTGTACTGGCATTGGGCTATAACATTCCATTTCTTACCCTCAACAACCAGAAGATAGGCCTGCGCAACATCCCTGGTATAAAACTTTTCCTTATTGCACTGGTATGGTCTATCAGCTGTGTGCTGCTGCCTATTGTAGAACTGGAACACAATTACCAGATCAGCATCTCCTCTGCAGAAACACTGCTGCTGGTAGCCAAACGTTTCCTGTTCATTGCTGCCATTACCATCCCATTTGACATCAGGGACCTTTTTCAGGACAAGCTATATGCATTAAAAACTATTCCTGTAATGTTGGGAGAGAAGAAAGCCTATCTCTTCTGCCAGTTTTTACTGCTGGGTTACCTGGCATTGCTGATCCTTTTCAATCAGGCCATAAATGCAGACATCATTGCCTTAACCTTAACCATTCTGCTTACAGGCTGGTTAATTTTCAAATCCAACATTAAAAAGAATGAATATTATTATTTCTTCTTTCTGGATGGCACCATGCTGCTGCAATATTTAACCCTGGTACTCATCAACCTCCGGTTTTAGGAAGGGTTAAAACGGTAGCCCACGCCTCTTACAGTTTGCAACAGCTGCGGGTTGTCGGGGTTCAGTTCTATCTTTTTGCGCAAGCGCACAATGTGCATATCCAGCGTACGCGTATTTACATCAGAATTATAGCCCCATACCACCAGCATCAGTTCATCCCTGTTGATCACCTTATTCGGGTTCCGCAAAAAGTATAGCAATATCCTGTTCTCCAGAATGGTCAGCTCTATTTTCTTTCCGTCCCTGAACAAAGTATGGATATTAGGATGATGTTCCATATTGCCAAAACGGTGTACTTCAGAACGGTCGTTATTTAAAATAAACTTCACTTTACTGTCCAGCATGGCCACCAGCACATCCATGTTAAAAGGTTTGGTTACATAATCCGAAACCCCAAAGTTATAAGCATCAATCTTGTCCACATCCTGTGCCTTGGCAGTCATCATAATGATCAGGTTATCAAAACCCTGTTTCCTTACTTCTTCACACACCTCTGCACCCTGTTTACCGGGCAGCATCCAGTCCAGCAATACAATATCCGGTTTTTCAGCCAGGATCATGCGTTCCGCAGCCTCACCATCGCCCACTTCCGAAACCTCGTAGCCTTCGGCCTTTAAACGATGTACAACTAAAAAGCGTAAATTCTCATCGTCCTCAACTATCAGTATTTTAACTCCTTTCGACATAGTATTAATCATTATATGGTAGTACAATCTTAAATTCTGTTCCTTTGTTCACCTTACTTCTCACTGTAATTTCACCCTTCATAAAATTAACCAGTTCCTTACAAAAAGCCAGCCCCAAGCCAACGCTCCCATTCTGGTTGTACTGATTTTGTATCCGGAAAAACTTCTTAAATATATTATTAATTTCTGATGCAGGTATACCAATGCCCTGGTCTGTAAACCTAAACACCACTTTCCCTTTAATCAGCCTGGCACTGATGTGTAGTTTTTTACGTTCTGCGGGCGAATATTTATAGGCATTTTCAGCAAGGTTATCAAACAAACTGCCCAGCAGTACCGGATCGGTCACAAAAGTAGTAAACCCTGAAACCTCATAACTGAAGTCGAAATCAGGGTGTTTTAACCGATGTGATTCAACAGTACTTTCCAAAAAGTCCAGCATCTTGATCTCATCCCTGTTCAGGGCAATCGCCTTATTTTCTATCTGTGTAAAGGCAAGCAGCTTATTCATCAGTCCATTTAGCTTGTCGGCCTCTTCATCCAGTATTTTTCCATACATCTTCAGTTCCCTGTCTGTCAGCGCCGCAGCACTTTTAATGTTGTTCCCTGCAATCTTTATCACGCTAACCGGTGTCTTAAACTCATGTGTAAGGTTGTTTACAAAATCATATTGCAGTTTAAACATCTTCTGGTTAATGTTCAGGTTGCGGTAAATTAAAAAGGCTACCAATACCACAATACTGTAAAACAACAGGATTGCCACTGCAATAGGAAGAAAATAACTAAACACTTCCTTTTCAATAAAAGACTTTGAAGAAATAAAATATAGTTTATAATCAGAAAACGGGCCCGGTAAAGTGATCTCCGTGCTCAGGTATACTTCGGTTGTATCCAAAGGGTCGTAAGTAAGCGGCTCTATTTTAATGTACTGATATAAAAGCGGGCGGGTATTTTTGATCTTTATTTTATAAGGATCCAGCTGGAACGACAGCATATCCTGCTGATAAACAGGATTCGCTGCAAGGCGGCTGCGCATCATTTTCTTATACACTTTCAAGTCCTCCATCCGGGGGATGTTCAGGTAGGTGATCTTGTTGGACCTGACAATACTGAAATTGCTGAACAGCTCATCCTGCCCTGGTACACGGGTAGTATCCAGGCCTTCTATATAAGACACCAGCTTTAAACCCAGGGTATTGAAATCGTCCCCAACAATAAAATTACGGGTATTGTTCCTCGAGAACAACTGTACTGAATCCAGGGGCACCAGGCTGCCAAACTGGTAAATGTTTTTAGGGCCGAAAGAGAATCTACCAATATTTAAGCCATCGCTGACCGGCGCATTGCTCACTTCCGAATCATAAAAAACAACTTTCGAAACAAAAGGATATTCCAGCAAAACGGTATCCACAAAACTGGCTGCCGTTGCAGAATCCAGGTAGCCATTATAATAAGACACTTCCGGTAGTTTCTTTTGAAAAAAGTCGTTATACGCCTTGATACTCTCTTCAAGCACGTTTACCTTCTCCGATACAAACTCATTCTCAATGTATTTTGTACTGAACCTATAGGCCAGGCCCAGCGAAAGCAGGAACAGGACAGACATCAGCACGATGAAGGTGAGTATCAATGAAAAATTCTTACGGTAACCGTCTTTTTTCTCTGAAGCCATTAAACGTGAATTTACTTCCTTTTCAGGTTAACTTCTAAAAATTCTTCAAGGGCATCATAAAATTTACGTCTTCCTTCCGGATTCCTGGCGTAATAGATATTTATATCGCCGTCATTTTCCAGATAAGTAACACTGACATTGCGTTTTTTAAGGTTTTTCACAAATTGTATGGCCTCGCCGGAATTGTTGTTCGGATCTTTAATGTTCTCGGCCAGCAATACAGGTGCGTTGATCTTATCTACCTGAAACAGGGGCGATACCTTACGTATCTTGTCAATATCTGTTAAAGGATTACCGATAATTTCATAATACATCTGCAAATTTGGCTTTTGATACGGGGGGATCGATTTCAAATAGGTGAACAGGTTAATCACGCCTGAATTTGATGCGGCACAGCTATAAGTACCTTTATTTAAATACAGGCCATTTAATGCTATATAACCACCAAAGCCGGTACCGTATATACCAACACGCTTAGGATCAGCAATTTTACGGTCGATCAGCCATTTTACCCCATCGTAGATATCATCCTGAATTTTGCCACCCCATTCTTTAAAACCAGCAGCCACAAAGGTTTTACCATAACCTGATGAGCCTCTGTAATTGATCTGGAATACCGCATAGCCCCTGTTTGCCAGAAATTGTACTTCAGGATTGTAGCCCCATAAATTTCTTTGTCCCGGCCCATCATGCGGCAACACTACCACGGGCAGGTTCTCCGCTTTTACATTCAGGGGCAGGGTTAGGTATCCATGAATTTTCAGGCCATCTCTTGAGGTATAAACCACTGGTTTCATTTCACAAAGTTCGCTTTCATGAATCGAGGCATTAAAATCACTCAGTTTTCGCAATTTACCCGTAGTGGCAAAATACAGGTAATAAGAACCTGGGTTCCTGTCCGTAAATGTCCTCAGTATGAATACCGTTTCTGCCTTGTCCTTGTCAAATATCCGGGTCTCTGTTTTTGGCAAAAGCTTGTCGAGATTGCTGTAAACCTGCCTTACGGAGTCATCCAGGTAATGCTTTTCTTTTTTCCAGGTTTCATACACCACGAAAGAAATCCGCTGGTTTTTCTTTGAATACTGGGCATCAGTAATGTTCAGGCTATCGTTACAAAAAATATTCTTTATTTCTTTGCCGGTGTTGCAATCCACTTCAACCAGGGCAGTCTTGTCGCGGTTTACATCCGATATGGCATAAATTACATTGGGTCTTTCATGACTAAAAGCAACAGGGTAGAACGTGTCCTTGAAATTGCTGGTCAGTACTTTTTTAAATTGCTGGTTTTCATTTGCCCGGTACAGGATCGTAGAATTTACCCCATCACTGCTTATGGCAAGCCGAAGCTTCCCTTCGGCATCTGTTCTCCAGTCGATGATATTTCCCGGGTTTTTAGCGGCCATTTCCATCTGTCCGTTCCGCACGTTTAAACGGTAAACATCAAAAACAGTCGAATCCCTTTTATTAGAAGATACCAACAGGTATTTATCGTCGATCAGCTGATCTTCAATCACCTTTAACCTGCTCTTTTCATTGTTTACCAGCTGGCGTTCATTTTTCCCTTCCTTGTCAATAATAAACACATCCGATTGCCGGCTCGCTGCATCTACCTCTTTATAATAGATCAGTTCATGGTTGCTTACCCAAAAGTAAAAAACGATTTTTTTATCCTTTAACCGGGTAATATTTTTGCCTCTTCCAGTTTCAATATCCTCAATATAAATGTTCTGGTCCTGCCCCTGTAATTTAAGGTAAGAAAGATTTTTCCCATCTGGCGATAGCCTGTAGCCTATTTTATCCTGCGATTTAAAGAAATCATCAACAGGTATGGTCCTCAACACTTCCTTCTGCCGACAGCCAGCAGCAAGAACCATCAGTACCAGGAAAAAACATCTTTTTAGTCCAATCATAACAGTTACTAGCCCGCAAATCTACGCAACACCGGCTTTGTATGCAGGCAATACACCAATATTGTTACTTTAAAGCCTTAATGTTACGCAAAATAACCGAAGGTATGTGTTGTTTCAATTAGGGTGGCTATTTCCTGGAAAACATCTTAAACACTTCTCTCAATGATCCCTTTGATCACTTTATCAAGTTCAGTTGCTGAATCATGAAGGTAACTGAGCAGCTGATCCTCATCGGTAACATAACCTCCAGGTTCCCTAAGCAATTGCACCAAGCCCATAATACGTGCCAGGGGTGCCCTAACCAGGTGCGTTTGTGCCCATGCAATATCACGAAGCCTGTGGTTCTGGGTTTCAATGGTATGGATATAATTAATGCGCTCGGTAATGTCCTGCATGGCCCCAATCATCCTTACAGCCTCACCATTGTCGTCGAACAACAAGAATCCCCTGTCCAGCACAAACTTATAATTGCCGTCACTGCACTTAAAGCGATATTCGGCAGTCCAGCGCGAGCGCTTCTCACTTTTACAGGCATCTACAAGAGCCGTAATCTCCAATACATCATCCGGGTGCACATGATCGTACCACCACTGGTAAACCTCTTCTACCTGCTCATAGCCAAAAATTTCTTTGACCCCATTGTTCCAGATCACTTTTTGGCTCAGCAAATCGTAGTCCCATATCGCATCGCTGGTTGCCTTAGACACCGCATTGTAACGTTCCAGATGTTCTTTTATTTCCAGTTCGTGCTGTGTGCGCTGCGTAATATCACGTAAAACACCAATCATTCTAATGGCCTCACCATCATTATTCCTTAAAATGTATCCGTTTTCTTCTATAAATGCATAGCTCCCATCACCCCGCTTAAACCGGTACTGCGCCGTCCAGTGGGTTGTAGTGACCTCCCTTAAAGCCTCACGCAAACTTTTGGTAACCGGATCAATATCACTCTGATGGATCATTTCAATCCACCTTTGAATGGGAAACTTTTCGCCATCAGGCAGGTAGCCGAATATCCTGAAAAAAGCGCCTCCCCACTCCAGGTTGTTGGTAATGATATCCCAGTCGTATATGGCATCATTAGTAGCCTTGTTCACATAATCATACAGCTCATTGCTCGATTTCAAGGCTTCAGCGTATTGCCTGCTCTCCAGAATTATCTGCAACAGGGAACTGGCCCGTTCAATGATATTTAACTCATCTTCAGTTGGCACTTTAACCTCGTTGTAATAAATGGCAAATGTAGCCATAACTTCACCCACCGAATTCACAATTGGCCTGGACCAGCAGGCCAGCAGATTGGAAGCCAATGCAATTTCCCTGTAGCCCTCCCACCTCGGGTCCTTACCAATATCTGCTACAATTACCGTTTGCTTTAAAAAAGCCGCTGTGCCACAGGAACCCACATTATCTGCAATCTGGCCTCCTTCAATTTCTTCAGCATAATCTTTAGGTAAAGAAGAAGCAACCCAGCTATACAGCCTGCCGTTTTTCACCTGCATGATGGTACAATGCATTTCAGGGAACAACAACTCTATACCCTGCACATAATGCGACAGTACCCGCGTAAGTAAAACATCGGACTTTGAATTTAACTCCAAAACTTTCTTTTCAAGCGATTCAAGATCGAATAATCCATCTATTGTTGGCATAGCGAACGAATTAGAAAATGAATTTACTATTTTATTAGCCAAATTCCCGATCTTAGTTCACAGAATGAAAAAAGTAGCTGTAATTGTTTTGCTGTGTTTTGCACACTTGTTTTGCCTGGCGCAGGACAATGTAGACGATGCACTGGCCTATCAGTATTACCAGCAGGGCCAGTATCAGCAAGCTGTTGTCCTATTGGAAAAGCTCTTCAATAATACCAGAAGCGATGCCTATTTTGAACTTTATTTCAATTCACTGTTAAAACTTAAACGCTTTGACGATGCAGAAAAAACAGTTAAGAAACTGATCAGGCAAAATCCTAAAAACCTGCAGTACGGTATTGCACTTGCACGTATTTATCAGGACAAAGGCCAGACCGACGCTGCCAATAAGTTATATATGCAGGTGATTGCCAACCTTCCTGCCGACGAATTTAAGATCAGGGAAATTGCCAATCATTTTTACAGTTTCCAGGCCTACGACCTGGCCATTTCTGCTTTTTTACAGGGCCGGAAAATACTGAACAACGAGCAGCCTTTTACTTACGAACTATTGAGCATTTACCGTTATAAAAAGGACAAGCATATGCTGGTGCAGGAATACCTGAATGCACTGCCACAAATGCCACAGCTGCTGCCACAGGCCGAAAGTGTTTTGGCAACAGTATTTGAAGACAACAGCGATTACCAGCTGCTGCAGTCGGCCCTGCTCAAAAAGATACAAAAAGAGCCGCAGACAGAGGTATATACCAAATTGCTCATCTGGCAATACCTGCAGCAGCAGGAATATGAAATGGCACTGCGACAGCTTATGGCACAGGATAAACGCACAAGAGATGACGGCGGAACTTTATTTAATGCAGCCGGTACCTTTATAGACAATAAAGCTTATCCAACAGCCATTGAGGCTTACGAATACATCCTCAGCAAAGGTAAGGAAAGCCCCTGGTACCTGCCTGCAAAAGTGGAAATGATCAATGCCAAATATCAGTTGGTTATCGCCGGGCATTTTGATAAAAAAGCAATTACCGAGCTGGCCGCAGCATACCAGGCCATTATCGACGAATATGGCAAGAGCAGGCAGACGATCTTTGCCCTGAAGAAATGGGCAAACCTGCAGGCCTATTACCTGGACGACCTGCCCAAAGCTGAAAATGCACTGGAAGAACTACTCAAAACGCCTGGCATTCCGGCCACCGAGGCAGGTCAGGCTAAATTAGATCTGGGCGACATTTATATCCTTACTCAGCAGCCCTGGGAAGCCTTCCTGATCTATGAACAGGTAGCTAAACAGTTCGATAACCAGGAAATTGGCAACGAAGCCCGGTACCGCTCTGCCCGCTTATCCTTTTATCAGGGCAATTTTGCCTACGCCAAGTCGCAGTCCGATGTGCTCAAAGCCTCTACCTCGCAACTGATTTCCAATGATGCACTGAACCTGAGCCTGCTGATAGCTGATAACCTGCAAACTCCGACAGACAGCAATGCACTTAAAATGTATGCCGATGCCGAAATGCTGCAGTTCAGGAACCTGCCCATGAAAGCAATCGCCAAACTGGACAGCATCAACATCGCCTTTCCAAACAACAGCCTCACCGATGATATTTTAATGGCCAAATCAAAAATCTATATCAAAAGCAATGAAACAGATAAGGCTGTTGCGGCCCTGAAGGCCATTATAGATTTAAAGGATAGCAGTATCTGGGCAGATGATGCCCTGTTTACCCTGGCCGATCTGTATGAGAAAAGCGGGAAGGACAATGAACAGGCCAAAAATCTGTATCAGAAACTGATCAATGACTACCCCGGCAGTATGTATACTGCTGAAGCACGCAAACGTTTCAGAAAACTTAGGGGAGACAATGTGGGTACATAATATTATCTTTGCAGCATGTTTTTATACAACGTAACTACAATAGTTGAAGATGCCGCGGCCGAACGCTGGCTGAAATGGATGGAAGAAGTACATATACCACAGGTAATGGGCACCGGAAAATTTGTTTCACACCGTTTGCTCAGGGTATTGGACTCCCCAAATGAAGGGGTAACTTATTGTGCCCAGTACGTTGCAGCCCAGATGGCCGATTACCTGGATTATCAGGAAAAGTTTGCCCCTGCCTTGCAGGCCGATGTGAACAAACATTTCGAAAATCAGTTTGTTGCCTTCCGCACTTTAATGGAATATATCGATTAATCAATTTTATGCAAATTACACAAACACCATTGGCCGGCCTTTTAGTAATTGAGCCTAAGGTATGGAAAGACAACCGTGGTTATTTTTACGAAAGCTATAATGCAAAGCTATTTGCTGAGGCCGGCATCAGTGCTAATTTTGTGCAGGACAACCAGTCCTTCTCACAAAAAGGGGCACTGCGCGGAATGCACGCACAAAGTCCACCCTTTGAGCAGGGAAAGCTGGTCCGTGTACTGCAGGGTGCGGTATGGGATATTGCAGTCGACATCAGAAAAGCATCCCCTACTTATGGTCAGCATTTTGGTGTTGAGCTGAGCAGCGAAAACCACAAACAGCTTTGGGTACCCCCCGGATTTCTGCATGGTTTTTTAACGCTGGAAGACCAGACCATTTTTACTTACAAAGTAAGCAATTACTATGATAAGGCCTCAGAAATCGGGGTGATGTGGAACGATCCTGACCTGAACATCAACTGGAATGCCAGCATTCCTGAACAGGACCTGCTCTTGTCTGATAAAGACCTCCTCCTTTCTGCTTTTAAGGATTTTAAAAGCCCTTTCTGATGCTCTTATCTTAAGGCTTTGTATACACTATATGGCCATTTACCATGGTCATCCGGATATCGATGTTCTCATCAAAAATGACCACATCAGCCTGTTTGCCCTCAATCAGTGATCCTGTGCTGTCCTGAATACCCATGATGCGCGCAGGCGTAGTGCTGATCATTTTTATAGCTTCAGTTAAGGGTACGTGTGCCATTTGGACCATGTTACGTACC
Organism: Pedobacter heparinus DSM 2366; assembly: GCF_000023825.1. Taxonomy (NCBI): domain Bacteria; kingdom Pseudomonadati; phylum Bacteroidota; class Sphingobacteriia; order Sphingobacteriales; family Sphingobacteriaceae; genus Pedobacter; species Pedobacter heparinus. Next base: position 426,617 of record NC_013061.1, on the reverse strand, counting down.
AGTCTGTCTGTAGTGGCCACACTTCCGGCAAAAGCACTGCGGTCGGGCAGTTTGGCTACCCCATCTTCCACAATTACCTTCATACCGGTAGCAATGTTGCCCAATATGCTGTCGCCAGGCGGCATCCCGGCACCCCGCATGGCATCTGTAATCAATGCCGTTTTTACTGTGCCTTTTATTTTATACACCAGTTGCAGCAGGGCTGCAGGCAGGTGTATGCCATCTGCAATGATCTCTACATCCATCTCATCAATCAGGTAAGCGCTTTCTATCACACCCGCATAGCGGTAAGCATTACGGCGGGTTACGCCCGACATGCAGGAATAAAGATGGGTGGCCAGGGTGTAACCGTTTTCAAAGGCTTCCAGTGTTTCCTCATAAATGGCATCGGTATGTGCAATTGCAGCAATAATGCCCTTACTTTTCAGGTACCTGCCAAATGGAATGGCCCCTGGTAATTCAGGGGCAGCACTCCAGCGTTTAATGACATCAGAATGGGCTATAATGGCTTCATACTCTTTCGGGTCAGGGTTACGGATAAAACGCGGATCCTGGGCACCGCGCTGATCTGGCGAGAAATAAGGCCCTTCCAGGTGCATACCGATAAATTTTGCACCCATGGTATTCTTTTTATCTGCCTCTTTATAAATATCCAGCGTATTCAGCAGCTCTTCACGGGTGCTGGTCAGCGTGGTAGGTACCATGGCCGTTGTACCAAACCTGGCATGCGTTTCAGCAATTTTAAGAAAAGCCGTTTCGTTGCCATCCATAAAATCATGACCGCCACCCCCATGGATATGGATGTCTATAAAACCCGGGGAAACATAGTTCCCCCGGGCATCAATTTCAATAGCACCGGGGGCATGGATATCCCCTTCGCTGATCTGTGCAATTTTATCTCCTGTAATTAACAGTGTTCCCTGATCAATGATGCGATAAGGCGTAATGATCTTTCCGCCAACTATTTTATAAGTATTCTGAAGCATTAATTTATGTTTTTATATATGTTTAGGAAACCTGTTCAGCCCAATAGGTGCAGGAACCTTCCTTGTTAACAGGTCCTTTGAAAAGAATGCATCCTCCGCAGGTTTTTTCCGCACCTTTTGGAATAAAAAGATTACATTTTTGGCATTCTCTTTCCGGATCAGGGGATTTCTCTACATAGCCGAGTTTCTTACGTTTGGCCAGCTCTTCCGGACTTACATTAGAATAATCACCACATTTAAAATCGTCGGCACCGCTCCCTGCCGAAGCTGATTTTGCGGTATCCGCCCCTGCCTTAGGGGTTTCCCCGGTTACTGTTCCGCTTTCTTTAGGGCTGTCACCATTACAACTGCTTAAAACTGCACCACCGGCAACTACCACCAGTCCGGCCGAAAGAAATTTTTGCAGGAAAGCCCTGCGTGAGTTATTTTGAATCTTCATCTGTATCTGTTTTAGGTCTGAAATCAACTTCCTTTTAAAGCTTCGGCAGCATCCTGATATGCCTTTTTATTTTCTGCAACCGCACTGCCTTCCAGCTTTTTAAGCGTAGCGGCAATGGCTGCATTACCTTCCTTGTTTTTAGATTTTTTAAATCCGGTAGCCAGGCCATTCAAACCTTCCTGCACCCATTTCTGATCTGTTTTTACAGCAGGCGAAGAGAAGAAAGCAAGCAGTTTTGATACCTCTGCACCCGATTTCCGGGAGCCGATAATGGTCGAAATATTTTTTACAAAAGCCAGTTTCGCAGAATCGGGAGCAGTAAAGAAAGCCCCATTTTTGGCCAGCTGATCTACCAGTTCAAATGATGAACCGGGATTTGAGCTCAACACGGCATTGCTGAACCACATGTCTTTATATTTCTTTTCTATGAGACTGGCAAAAGCAGGTACTACCTGTCCAGCCTTCAGCTGTCCGGCGCTTAATGTTGCCTGTAAAGAAACCAGTCCTACAGGATCAGCAATGGTTTTTACCAGCTGACCCGCCAGTTCCGGGAAGCGCTCTGAAAGGATGGCGCCATGCTCTCTTAAACCTGCATTGGCATCGGTTAATGCTTTACCTACCAGCTCGGCATTCAGGGCATCCAGGCCTTCTAAAGTATACAGGGCGTGCAGCCTGCTGATCGGGTTTTTATCCTCGTTGAACATTTTGACCAAAGCCGGGATAGCCGATTTGTCTTTACGCTCAATGATGATGCGCTGGGCATTTAAACGCCACCAGCGGTTTGGATGACCCAGGTAAGCCACCAGTTCCTGACCAAATTGGTTCCGCATGTGCGGTGGCAATGATTTCTGTGCTTTTGCTTCAGTAGAAACAATACGGTAAATGCGGCCAAAATTATTGCCACGCATAAAGTCCATATCCATTTTCAGGGAATCAGGAATAGATACTGGTGTTTCGATGTGCTGACGGTACATATCCACCATATACAGGTTACCATCATAGCCCAGGGTAAAGTTACATGGCCTGAACCATGGATCTGTTGAAGCTATGAATTCACGTTTCTCTTCTTTTGCGCTGCGTTTTGCATTAAAAAAAGGCCCGTCGTTGCCAATTTCAATAATATCGCGGTGCACCAGGCTTCCGGCTACATCGCCAATAAAACTACTGCCATAAAATTCTTTCGGATAGGCATCGCCGGCATAAATCGTTCCGCCCGAAGCTGCAGTAAAACGTCCTTCAGCATATTCCTTTCTATCCAGTTTTTCTTTTTCAAAATTCGCATTGCGTGCTTTTGTACGTTCTGCACGCCACCATGGTGCAGGGGTAGCCTGGTACATGATCGGTTCAGCAGCATAAATGTTCACTACAGACTTAAAGTTCATATGATCGTGGCGTTTCAGGTACCTGCCGGCAATGGGCGAATTGGAAATGTGCCTGGAATTATTGGTATAAAACCGGTGTCCAAGATCGTCCATATCCAAGCCATACTGACCGGCACCAGACTCTACTTCAAACAGGCCTTTATCCAGTCGGAACCGGAAGTCGCCCCCTTTGATCTGTAAGGCAGGGGCATTTGGTTTACGGCTAAAAGTAATTTCACCGGCCATCCCGCCATTATTGGCATAGATCCAGTTGTCGATACCATACCTCAAACTCGTAATCTGAGCTTCAGAATTGTCTTCAAAGAAGCCGGTAAACAGCACTTCTTTAATGTCAGCCTTACCGTCGCCAGTGGTATCTTTCATGAAGAAAATATTGGGTGCAGCGGTGACGAGCAAGCCGCCTTCCCATGGCAATATACTGGTGCCACTTTCAAGTTTGCTGGCAAAAATAACAGAGGTATCTATTTTTCCATCGTGGTCCTTATCGATCAGCTTACGGATCTGGCCCTTACCCTGTCCTTTTACCGCCTTATACGGATAATCACCCATCTCAATGACATAAGCATTGCCCTCCTCATCAAACGTGAGCTCAACAGGATCGGTGACATTCGGTTCGGTAGCATATACTTCGGCTTTAAAACCATTCAGCATATCAAAAGTACTGATAGATTCCTCGGCCGTTCGGGACTCTTCATACTTTTTCTTTTTTGAACAGGAGGCAAATACAACTGCCACCATAGTAATCCATATCAGGTTTCTTTTAAGGTTCAGAGCTTTCATATTTTAAGCATTTACTGTTTTATGTGTGTTTAAAAAAGGATTCGGAATTTTGATCAGGTCCTGTATTTCATTTCCATTGTGCATAAACCGGGCTAGGGTGTACACATTCCCTGCTGCATCAATGGTAACTGAATTTACATAGGTTGGCCTGGAACCGTCTTCATAAAAAATGGGTCCATGGTCTGTATATTTTCTGTTGGAAAGATTATAAGTAACCAGGTGCAGGTTCTCTAATCCCTTGGCTGCACCTTTGGCAATGGCATCTTTCCCTTTAAGACGCTTGCCATCAATGTAAATTGGCCCTCCCGTAAGGTAATAAATGGTTTTATCATCCGGCCCAAGCTGAAAGCCCAGGTAACCATAGCTGAACTGGTCGAACATACCGCTCTTTTGAGAGGGTGCTGAAGCAATGCGGTCTACAATTTCAATGCTTCGTTTTCTGGGGTCAAAACGAAACAGGTAACCCGAATTGCCATGTACACCATAAGCAACTTTTTCTGCAGCATGCCAGAATATTTTGCGCCAGTTATAGCCCATGCTTCCTGGCCTGGTAGCATCATAACTGCCAAAATAGTCCAGTTTAAGGTCAATATCTTCCAGCTTTGAAAAAGTAGTCTCTTCAGGTTTAAAGGTAAGGATATCGCCTTCGGCCGTAGAAAAATATAAGGTACCATCGGCAGGGTCTACAAACATCGAACGGCAGATCACCCGGTAATCTTTACCCACTTCCCCCGCTTCGCCACGGCCGCAGGGTAAACCGATATTCCGCAATTTGCCGGTATTCATATCATAATGGACCAGATAGCCCAATGGCCAGGTCAGTGCATAAATATGGCCCCTTTCTTTATCGATAGCCATGGTAAGCAGCCCTTCGCCTTCCGGCGCAATGGCCAGGTCTTCAAATTTACCCTCAGCCAGGTCGTACGACAGGATATGTCCGCCCGGATACAGCGCATAACCCTCAGGTGCTTTTACATGCAGGCGTTCCATATCATCTATCATATCATAAACGCCTACATGGGTCACAAAATACAGTTTGCCATTACTTTCATAAAAGCGCACATGGCTTTTGCCCTGGGGAATAGCCTTACTGTCCTTTTCACCGGAGATCTCGGTCAGGTCGGCCAGTAATGCCGTCGTATCTGTTTCAGGATCGTAAACATAAATTTTTCCGCCGATATCGTAAGATTCTGATGAAAGCACATAATAAACCCTGCCATCACTGGCGGCCGATATTGCATTGTAAGTATCGTGGGCCAGTTCAAATCCGGAGTAGTATCGCTTTGCTATTAAGGTATTGCTCATTTTAAATCTGTTTTATTGTGTTCCTCTGTAATGGCGGCATTACAGGCGGAACAGTTTTTTTGCATTGTGGTATAAGATCTTTCTTTCTATTTTTTTTGTGGGCGATAATTTCCTTACCTCGGCAATTATTTTTGCCCCGAAACAATTGTCTATATGCCCGGTTATATCGGTACAGTCGCTGCCAAAAAGCAACCTGTCCTGATGTTTTTCTATAAAGGCACGCGCATGGTCCTCATCCCTGGTCATGGAACCTAGTCCTGAACCTGCCGACAAGTCGCCGTAAATATTGTCGTAATTGCTCAGCAGCTGGTCTGTCAATCCGCCGGGGGTCACCTTTGTTTTCGGATAAAGCACCTTCTGGTCCAGGTGGTTCCTGTCAATATTAGCCCACCAGGTTTGGGAGTGCCCGATGAAGTTCACCTTAGGATATTTTTCCAGCATTTTATAAAAGCGCTCCAGGCCATAGTTGTACATTTCATACTGCCAGTGCATCAGCACCGGAACATTATAGGCCTGTGCCAGCTCATAGATCTTCTGCATCTCCGGCGAATCACATTCTACCCCAAATTTAGACTCCCCTATAACAGAAGCACCCAGCTTTAAATATTTTTCAATTTCTTGAAGGGCATCCGGCAGGTCGGGCACCTCATTGGCACCAAACAAAAATTCTTTAGGATATTTTTTTGCCAGTCCGTAGCAAATGGTGTTTCCGGTAGCTTTGGCCTGCAAGCCGTTGCCTACGCCAAAGTGTGTACTGGCCGAATTAACCGGACGGCCTGAAGGCAAAAGAATGGTTTTGGTAATCCCCATGGCCCGCTGGTGCGCAATCAGCTGTTCGGTAGTACGCCCCATGTAATCGGTATGCTGGTGGATGTCAATAATCGGCTCAGCAAAAAGTGAATCGAGCGGAGAATGCGTAGAGAGCGTAGAGAGCGGGTTCGCCTGTAGTTTTAAGGCAGTTCCGGCCAGCAGCAGGCCTGTCCCGGCAATAAACTTGCGCCGGGACAGGGATGCGGATGGTTTCGTTTTTGATTTTTTAAAATCCATAATTCATTATCTGACAATTTTTGGCACGCCAGCTTTTTCGGCCTGCAAAATCACTTCGTTTAAAATCCTGGTTTCAACTGTTACATCCCATTTTGCGGGCATACCATATACCATTCTGGCAGCATCACCTTCATAGCCGCCTTCCTGTAAAATGGAACAGGAAGGAATATAGGTCATCACATCATTGCTATAGCCCAAAACAAAGGCGTCCTGGCCAAACATCTGCTTAGTGATAATGGAATATTCTACAGTGAGTTCGCCCCCTAAGGCTACAAGGGCCTGACCCCCAATTGACCACACCTGTACAGGATATGGGTACGAGCGGATCAGTTGCTCTCCTTTATCTATCTTACCGATCATACGTTCGGCCCAGCGTTTCTGATAAGCTACCGGCGTTGTTTTAGCAATTTGGGTCAACTCTTCTTTATTTGGAACAGCACCCAATGGCAAATTTATTTCCGAATAGGCGGTAGACAGGGTAGCAGGTAATTTCCGCATGTCCTCTTCAATTACACGGTCAACCGCAGCTGCCAGTTCCCGGCCATATTGTTTGGCCAGAGGTACAGTACCGCGAGGCAGGGGGTTCTGATCTGCACCAGCACCCTGAAAAAACATGGCCGTAGTTCCCGGATGGTATTTTTCAACCTCTATCTGGGCAAAACCGGCATAATCGCCAGACCATTCATAGCGTTCCAAAACGGTATTGTGACAAGCATAACCAAAAGCAATGGCTTTCAGCTCTCCTTTTTTATTCACTACTTTGATTACCGGAACTGCCCAATCACTTGGCCCCTTCAATTCTGTAACCTTGGTTAAAGTAGCTACAGGGTTGTTGCGACGGTTAACCTCAAATCTGGTTACCCCATTTTGTGCATAAAGTGCAGCAGGCTCCATTTTACCCAGGGCCTCACCTGCAAGTTTAACAATCTGGTCTTCCAGTGCAAGTGAATATTGCTTGATCTTTTCCAGTTGTACAGCATCCAGCAGGTAAATGTCTGTCAGCGCATCCTGTAAAACCGGACCCGAATGGGTATGTGAGCTGTTCAGCAATACCTGGTCGCGGTCTAAACCAAATTTGCTTTTAATCCTGTCCCTGATGTGGTTAGACACATCTTTTGGAAAACCTAAAAGGTCGGTGGTAATCAGTAAGGCCTTTTTGCCATTGGCATCTTCCAGGGCAAGTGCTTTGGCCCATAAGTCGTGCAGGGTACCCTCAGAAGGATGGTTACGGCTGGCAAAGCCGGCCATTGCCATGGGCTGCTTTGGGGTAATTACAACCCTGGCAACGCCAGCTTTCCAGTCGGCCGCTTCAGCAAGAGCAGTTTTTTGTGCGTATACTGAAGTAATTAAAAAAACAACACAGCAAAGCGTTGAAAATAAAATTGGTCTCTTCATCGTTTAGCCCATTTTGTTAAGTTCATCCGCATTTTTGTAAATTTTTGCAATCGCTGCAGCAATGTCATCCATATCAGATTTGCTGCCTAAAAGCATACTCTGCGAAAACCATACAGCCTCTTCATGACACAGGATGTCATTATTCGGGCATTTGTTGTTTTTCAGGTACTTGTTGTAATCCAACTCTCCTTTTGTATACATGCGTTTAAAATTCTTCGATTCAAAAGCATCTTTTATAAAGTTCATTTCCAGCAAAGGGGTATATCCGCTGGAGCATGGGATGCCCTCTGCCCTTAACGCTTTCAAAAATTTATCTCTCGACAGGCCTTTAAAGTTCTGTTTCTGGAACCTGAAAGGAAAAAGGTGATAGGCTGCCCTGGTCACTTTATCATATAGTTTATAAGGTACAATACCCGGGGTTTTGGCAATCTGTGCTTTCAGGTAAGCTGCATTTTCATTCCTGGTGGTGGTTTGTGCGTCCAGGTATTTCAGTAGCGACAGCCCGATGGCCGATGCGTATTCAGAAGTTCGGACTTTAGTACCCAGCATAGCGCTCCCGCCGCTTACTGTACCTACAGCTGTTCCATATGGATAGCCATAATTGGTATAAGAAAAACATTTGTCGATAAATTTTTCGTCGTTGCTCACAATTGCGCCTCCCTCGCCAATGGGCAGGTTTTTAGAGTTTTGGAAACTAAAGCAACCGGCATGGCCTATGGTACCTACTTTTTTATGATCGTACTCTGCCAAGTGCGCCTGGCAGGCATCTTCAAGTACCAAAAGATTGTGTTTTTTGGCAATCGCCATAATTCGGTCCATATCACATGGCAAGCCTAAAATGTGTACAGGTAGTATCGCTTTGGTACGCGGAGTAATTTTTGCTTCTATCTTATCCGGGTCCATCTGGAAAGTTTCGAGGTCCACATCCACAAAAACAGGGATGGCACCGTTTAGCAGTACCGCAGAAACCGTAGCAATAAAAGTATAGGGTGGTACCAATACCTCATCTCCTGCACCAATATTCATCTGGTGAAGTGCAACAATTAGCGCATTTGTACCATTAGCTACAGTTAAACTGCGTTTAACATCCAGCGCTTTGGCCCATGCCGCTTCAAATTCATTGGCTACCCCGGCGCGCGACCAAACGCCGCTCCTGATGGTATCAACAACGCGTTTTTCATCGGTTTCCGGATTCCAGATGGGCCATTTTTGCCAGGCTTTGGTACGGAGCGGCTTACCGCCAAGAACAGCCAGTTTATCGTCCTGCTTTCCGGTTAGAAAACTCCATACGCCTTTATCCTTAGCGGATGCCATGGAAAATGAGGGAACTAAAGCTAAACCAGCAGCAAAAATACCGGTCGACTTGATAAATTTCCTTCTGGTTTCATTGTTTTGGTTGTTTGTGTTAGGTTTCATCAGCATTGTCATTTGGTTTGTTTATTTTTTTAACAGCTTGTGAATGGCTGTCATCAGTACTTTTTCTATGTCAGGGTTTGCTGCCGAGGCTTGTCCGGCCTCATAGCCGCCCTGGCGGTAACCTTCTTCATTACAGATATAACCCGGGGCATAATCCCCATAACCGGCCAGCGCTACAAAAAGATCTTTACGATAGGCTTTGGCCGCCAGCTGATATTCTACAAATGGTTCACCTGGAAGGTGCAGGATGCGTGCATTACCCAGTTTAAGGCAGGTTATATCAATCTTTTTACCCGCTTCTTCCCTGCGCAGTAATACGAGTTTAGACATATTGTTGGATAGGAAAACCGGGGTTTCTGTATACATTTTCTGTTCCATCGTTACCACGTCCTTTTTTAAAGGGATTTTGATGGGCTCAATTGTCCATTCTACCCCAGCAGCGTCAATGGGCTCTTTTTTGGTGGCCTCCCAGGCGCGTTTCATTCCATCGGCAAGTCTTTCTGCCAGGATCAGCCTGTTGATGTGTGCCCCGTCGTTGTATTTTCCCGCAGTAATGTTTCCTCCGGCACCATTAAAATGGATGTGCAGGGCATCTGGCACTGCCAGCTGCCTCATAAACCTGGCTAAGCCGGGGAAATCGGGGTTTGGCACCCCGGTACGGTAATAACTTTGAGGATGGGTGGCATAATAGCTCAGTACGGCTACCGGTTTATCTTTGTTCCAGAAACTGATGAGCGACAATTCCGGATCGATCAGACCTTCGGGTTCTGCCCTCATGGCCGAATCTTTGGTAGCGGAAGTACGGCTGGCCTTTACCTTACCATCAGCCCCAATAATACGGCGGTTTGAAGAAACTTTATAAACTACTGCCTTTCCCAGTCCCAGATGGGTAACCGGCTGGGCCTTTTTTATTGAGTTGTGTACAGCAACAGCCAAACGCCTGATCACTTCACGTGCAAAACTGCCTTCAAAGCTGATTGGCTTCAGCCCTGCTGCCAGCAAAATCCGCTCTGCACCAAAATCACATGCCGGAGCATCGTGTATATGAAGGGCATGTACCGCTACCCGGTCTGTGGTCGTACCTGCAGCGCTGGCTATGGCAGCTTTAAATTCATCCTGGCTATCATTGGAAATCCCAATCCAGTCTACCGAGCATACCACAATTGGTTTGCCCGAACCCATCAGTACAAAGCCTTTGGCACGCAGGCTCATGTCCCAGGAATTGATCATGGGGTCGTAGGCCAGGTCGCTGCCCACCGGAGGCGTAGCATCTACATCAAAGGTGCTCAAGCTTAGCTGACCAGCCTGTACATGCTTTAAGGAATCAATAGGAACGGCATTTGCATTGTTCACAAGGCAGCATAACGCAGCCAGGCAAAACAATAGTCTAAAACATTTAATACTCAGGTTCATGTGTGTGTTGTGTTAGTGTATAGTATAGTTATTCAATTGCATTCAGCTTGTCTCTATTTTCATAAACCTTCATAATCGCATTAATTACATCATCCATATCCGCTTTAGTGCCCAGCAACTGCGCTGAGCCTCCCAATACTACCATTTCCTGTCCAACCAGATCGCATTTCGGCAGGTTTAAGGCCTGCTCTCGGTATTGTACAAGCCTTTGCGGCGTATACATCGTTTTATATTCCTTTAAGCTTAAAATATGGTCTACCCAGGGCTCGGTATGCAGGCCTTTAATATAAGGGCTCAGTGCAACGCCCTCGGCTGCTATCGCTTTCAGAAATTTGCTACGGTCGGCATTGTTAAAATGTTCTTTCTGATAACTCATGGCATACAGGTAATAACCACTGCTTTGCGTACCCGTATATTGTTTTTGGGGTATAAGCCCCGGGAAGCCTTTGAGCTTAGCGCTTAAATAGGCTGCATTTTCGTTTCTGCGGGCAAACCGCTCTTTGGCACCCGATAGCTGGCCCATTAAAATGGCGCCCTCCAATTCGTTCATGCGGTATTTAGGGCCAATGGTTACATTTTTACCCTTACGGTCTGTGCCATGGTTCTGTACCGTAAATACTTTGTCCATCAGCGCGGCATCATTCCCAATCACCGCACCGCCTTCACCACAGGAAATCTGTTTACTGGCCTGAAAGCTGAAACAGCCCAGATCGCCAATGGTGCCCACCTGCTTACCCTGATATTGTGCGAAGTTAGCCTGACAGGCATCCTCTATGACATATAAATTGTGTTTTTTGGCAATGCCCATAATGCGCTGCATGTCGGCAGGCATGCCCATCATGTGCACCGGCATAATGGCTTTGGTATTTTTATTGATCTTTTTTTCCACATCATCAGGATCAAGCTGATAAGATGCCCGGTCCAGATCGGCCATCACCGGCAGGGCACGACTGCCTATAATGGAAGATATCGTGCCAAAATCGGTGTAGGGCGAAGTGATGACTTCATCGCCGGGGCCGATGCCCAGGGCCTCTACACAAGTACTCAGTGCCTGCGTGCCCGAACCAGTACCTACACAAAAACCAACGCCCAGTAAAGCCGCAAATTCTTTTTCGAATGTGGCTACAGTACCATTTGCAGCATTTTGGATACGGCTCCATTTGCCACTCTTGGTGGTATTTACAATAGAAGCGATCACTTTTTCATCGGCCAGAACAGCCGGCCAGTTGATCCATCCTTTGGTCCTTACCGGTGTACCGCCCAGAATGGCCAGTTTACCATAGTCTTTTGCTATAGAATGCCCGAACGCGGGAATAACATTGGAAAACGCCGCTGCCAGTGAAGTGGTGGTAACAGCAGTGATGAAATGTCTCCTCGAAAAATCAGATTTTTTCATTTGGATATAGTTTTGGTCATTTATAATGAAACTCCCTCTTCTGTAATGGTTCTTATGATGGAATTTCTTTTATCGGGTATGAAGTATAAATGATGTTATTTTAGTGTACGTACCCGATTTATATCTAAGGTAGGAATTCTTTTGAAACAAAAAAATATATATATCAAATAATTTACGCGATTTACAGATTTTATACTGCTTTAATAATCAGGATATTTATATTTACGTGTACGTAACCATAACACATACTAAAATGAAACAAGCAATCCTGTTTTTTACCCTTTACATGGCCCTGATCCCCATTGCCCATGCACAAAAAAATGTCCAGGTAAGCCCGCTTCCCGATCAGAGTGGTTTTACCGTTGAAAGTAAGACCAAAGACCTGGGCGGCGGTTTTTACGATCATGGTGTTGCCTCGCCCATCAGCAATCACCGTGGCGTGGTCGCAACCGTAGATGGCCAGGGCCGCAACATTGTCCTGGTCTGGCTTTTTGACCACCGTGGTGGCTATGCCTTATTGATGATTGATGCGCTGACCGGCAAAAGTGAAGAATTCCCGGTCCCTTTTGACACCAAGGGGGATACACCATTTTCCTCCATCTTGTCTGAAGGGAACAAACTCTATAGCCTTTATGGCTCCCACTTTGTAGAATTTGATCCCGTATTAAGGAAATTTACCTTTGTGAGCAAGGCCACGCCACAAATGGCAATGTCCATGACCGCCGATGATGACGGCAGGATCTGGGCGGCAACTTATCCCAGCAGCGGCCTGGTTTCTTTTGATCCCAGAACCCGTGAGTTTAAAGATTATAAATCTGTAAACAAAGAAAAATGGGCACAATACCCGAGGTCGATCACAGCAGATGACAGCGGCTGGATCTATTTTGGGCTAGGCAATGCCGCCAGCCAGATTTTTGCTTTTAATCCCGTATCTGCCGAAATTACAAGCATACTCCCCCCGGCAGAAAGAAAATTAGGCATAGCGTCTGTATCCAGGGATTTAAACGGAAAAGTTTATGGACAAAGCCTGAGCAGCGGAGACGGCCCCTGGTATGAACTGTACAAAGGCAAAGCGAACAAGGTGGGGCAATACCAGACACGGAAACCAAAACCTGTTATTACAGGTTCACAAGTACTTGTTCATGATAAATTTCCGGATGGCAGCCTGCTGAAAAGCCTGGACCTGGTAAACAGGGTGCTGGTTACCGAAAACCCGGGAACCAGGAAAAAAAACACTGTGACCTTTAATTATTCCAGCGATGGCGCGATTGTAATGGGCGTGGGTACTGCACCAGATGGGACTATAGTAGGTGGTACAGCTTTTCCGATGCGCTTTTTTAATTACGATTTGAAAAACGACAATTGGGTAAACCGCCCTGCCCTGGGGCAGTTTAATGCACTGGCAAACCAGAACAACAAAGTGTTTTTCGCGGTATATAACGGGGGCTACCTGATAGACTGGAACCCCTTTCAACCCTGGAAAGGCTGGCCAAAAAAAGGTACTGTTTCCAACCCCCAGTATCTCTCCGTAGCATCACCTACTGTCATCAGGCCATTCCGGCTGGTGGCCCATCCCGATGGAAAAACAATGATCATGAGCGGCAGTCCGGAATATGGTGCTACAGGCGGCGGCCTGTTGTTTTGGGACGATAAGACCAAGCAACAGAAATTGCTTACCGACAAAGAAGTAGTGCTGGACCAGTCGACCATGAGCATTGTGCCCCTTAAAAATGGCAAAATACTCGGTGGCACCACTACCACGCCAGGTTCCGGTGGCGAAAAGAAGGCTACCGAAGCCGTAGTGTACATCATGGACATGGGCAGCAAAAAAATAGAATGGCAAAAGGCCCTGTTCCCTCAGGCACAGGAATACAGCGACATGCGCTTAATGCCCAATGGGATGGTTTACGGCATTAAAGATAAAAAGGTATTTTTTGTATTCGACCCGGCGAAAAAACAGGTTATCCATGAAGAAGACCTGCTGCCTAAATATGGCCGTACAACCGCAGAGCAAAGCCCGAGGATATTTGTTGAAGGACCTAAAGGTGAAATGTACCTGCTTTTCAACGATGGGGCAATTGTACAGATCAATCCCGACAATTATAACCTAAAACTGATTGCTACTTCCCCATCAAACATCAAAGCTGGCGGGGATTATGCCAATGGCCGGATTTTCTTTGTCAGCGGTTCTCATTTGTTCAGTTACAAACTGTAAATCCATACCCATATAAAAAGGCTGTCCGAAAAAGTGTGTTCGGACAGCCTTTTGTTTAATCCTCTTTCAGTGAAGCCAGCAGGGCTTCAACTTCCGGTTTCACTTTGCTCCTTAAAAACAGGCCGCAGCCGATATAAATAATCATAGAGGTAACAATAGGCGAGGCCAGCTCTGCCGTTAAGCTTACCGTCATAAACGATTTCATTACAGCAAAAGTGATCAGTCCCCCAAAAATAGAAAGTAATGCTGCCCTGCTGTCGCTATGTTTAAATGCAGGCAACAGCCCAAGGATCATTGGTATAGCAGTAGGGCCAACCAAAGCCGAGAACCAGGTAATGATCAGTCCGAACACCCCACCAAAAGATTTGGACTGAAAGGCAATGATCAGTGTGGTCAGGATGAAAAGAAAAGTGGTTACCCTTGCAATAACCAACATTTTTTTCTGATTGAAGGTGCTCATCTTTCTATACAGTACCGGCATAATATCGCGGGTAATTACTGCCGAAATGGTATTGGCATCCGCAGCTGTCATGGCCAGGGTATTGCCAAACATAGAGGCCAGCAACAGACCTACCAAACCATGGGGCAGGAATTTTATGGCCATCATGGCATAAGATTGTGTGGGGTCGGCCAGGTCTTTTATAAAGATTGGTGCGGCAAACATGGGAAAGAACAGGATCAATGGCCATATCAGGTACATCAGCATGGAAAGCGTTGCCGCCTTACGGGCTTCAGTACCAGATGGCGATGAGATAAACCGGGTGGCCAGGTGCCAGGTACCCCCGCTGAAACTAAAAAAGCAGATGACCGTAAAAGAAATGGCAAAAGCCGGTGTATAGGGGCCATTGTACAGCTGGCCATGTGCCGCCGGTAGGCGGTCCCACATCGTAAATATACCATTTAAACCATCGCCCAGCTGGATCAGCACCATCACCATCATAATGATACCCGCTGTAAACTGGATCAGAAAGGAAGCCAGATCGTTCACCACATCGGCCCAAAGGCCACCCATGGTAATGTATACCATACTGACCACACCAGCTGTTAAAATGCCCGTAGCTATGGGCAGACCCGTAAAAGCGTTTAACAGGATGCCAATAGCCGCCCATTTTGCACCTACATCAAATATTTTAATGATTACCCCACTCCAGGCCATCACCTGCTGGGTACTGAGGTTGTAACGGGTAGCCAGGTATTCAGTAGGCGATTGTATACCTGCTTTAGACCTTAACCTGGCCCACCTTGGTGCAATAAAAAATACGGTACCCACCATGGCAATGGCTATACTGAGGGCCCACCACATGTATAGTGTAAAACCATAGTTATAGGCTATGGCTGCATAGGCCACGAATACCGCACCGCTATAGCCGGAAACATGGTGCGAAATACCCGAAAGCCACCAGGGCAACTTACCACCGGCAGTATAAAAATCGGCCGAGGATTTGATTTTGGTATATCCCCATATCCCCATTAAAACGAGGACTAAAAAATAACCGGCCAGTACGATATAATCTATTTTTTCCATTAATGTGTTAGTTTAGGTTGTATAATTGGTTATCGGCAGTTTTTATAATGGCAGCTTTACCAGCTGTCCTGTCTGGGCACTTTTATAAATGGCCAGTACAATCTCTACTGATTTACGTCCTTCTTCAGCATCTATTAGCAGTTGGCCATTGTTGTAAATGGCCTCGATCATGTTCTCCATTTGTTTCTGATGCCCCGAATAGCTGATGGCTTTCGGATCGGCAACACCACCTTTTGAAAGGTGCTCGGAAGGCCCTTCGCTGATTTTTGTATCCTGTTCGGTTTGCTGTTCAAACTGCCACTGGCTAATGTCGTTGTCCTCCATCACTACCGTACCAGCGCTGCCCATGATTTCAAGTTTCTTATAAGCCCCCGGGTAAACAGCCGTTGAACATTCTATGGTGCCCATAGCCCCATTCGCAAATTTCAGTACAGCAACCAGGGTATCTTCTACTTCAATATTTTTATGTTTTACATTGCCCGACATGGCCATTACCGATTGGACCGGGCCCATGCACCATTGCAGCATATCCACGGAATGAATGGCCTGGTTCATTAAAGCACCCCCTCCATCCAGTTTCCAGGTACCACGCCATGGGTTTGAACTGTAGTATTCATGGGTACGGCTCCACTTTACATAAGAACTGGCCAGGGCCAGTTGATCAAACCTGCCGCTGTCGATGGCTTTTTTCAAATGCTGGCTTGCCTGATAAAAACGGGTAGGGAACACAACGGCCACCTGTACATTTTTACGCTTTGCTGCGGCAATGATCTGGTCGGTTTTTTCGAGGGTAACCTCAATCGGTTTTTCGATCAGGCAATGCTTGCCTGCTGCTATGGCTTTAAGGGCAGGCTCCAGGTGTGCACCAGAAGGGGTACAGATACATACGATATCCAGTCCTTCTGTTTTGAGCAACTCATCCAGCGAATCGTAAGCCCTGCAATTGTACTGGGTAGCAAATTCATCTACTTTAGCTTTTGTTAAGCTGTAAGCGCCCAAAAGCTTTGCATTTTTAAGGGCAGCAATGGCCTGGGCATGGATGCCAGCAATGGCACCTGTGCCCACAATTCCAAAACCTATTACTTTATTGTCCATTCATTTATTTTATAAGTTAAACACCTGCTGTTTTTAGGGCTTAAAATAAGCTAAATTATAACCATTTCAAGCAGGTAATTTAAGGTAATAACCCTGATATCATAGTTAAGGGTACGTACACGTTAACAGCACTAATGTATAATTTTTAAATCAGATCACCTATTTATTCTTTAAATAAATAATTTTTTGCGCTTTGGTAGCCGTACAGATCCTGGAAAGGCCTGGTTCTTCACAAAGAAAGTCATTCTTCACACCTGGTTCACCTATCCTTCACACCAAACCCACAAACAGGTACCTTTTTGTGAAGAAAGTGTGTAGAATGTGTGGACGACGTGAGGACTTGCTATCAGGAAGACCTTGCTTTTTTGGCTACCTGATCCAAATCATAGAAATTCATAAGACAGGCATAATATTTGTATATTGCTAATAACTAACACATTAAAACTTAATTCATAAAAAGCATGGGAAGAATAAAAAAAGGAATCCTTGGCGGATTCTCAGGGAAGGTGGGCGCGGTGGTGGGCGCCAGCTGGCGTGGCGTTGATTATATGCGCAGCTTACCTGAAAAGAGTAAAAAAGCTGCTACCACAGCTCAACTTGCGCAACAAAATAAGATGGCCCTGTTCAGGGGCTTTCTACTGGGACTGGACGACATCATAGCGCGCTGTTTTCAAAACATAGAAAAGTACACCCCAATGAATGATGCGCTGTCTTACAACATGAAAAATGCCATTGCAGGTGTTTATCCTGATCAAAGCATCGCTTTTGATCAATTGTTGTTCAGCAAAGGGGAGTTGTTGGGTTCATGGCTGCCAAATGCAGTGTCGACAACCAGTAATGCGATAGACTTTAGCTGGGAAAATGGAAATTTTACGCCCATGCGTTCTGCTGCCGACCAGGTAACGGTAGTTGTTTACGACCCGGTGACTCAACAGTTTTGCAAACTGGAAAATGCTGCGCTAAGAAGTGAAAAAGCGGCCAGGTTGATTCTTCCCGACACGTTTAAAGGGCATGGGGTACATTGCTATATCAGCTTTTATTCGGAAAGTATGAAGATTGCCGCTACTAATGAATATTTAGGGGTAGTTGAAGTGGTTTAACAGCGCTTATTTAACAACAAAGATGGGGGATCATGTAAATCATCCCCCATCTTTTAATTGAATTGATAAATAACTGATAAAATCCATCATTCTCTCCCCTTACGGGGTAACCAGATATCCGTTTAAGGACAATAATCAGCCGGGCCACCAAGCAGGTATGGCTCGTTAGCGATCTGATACCCCGTGCCTGGCCTTAACTCATACCAGGCAGTAGTGGTTGTCGTTTCATGTGTGATGTAATCATAGTCTTCAGCCCAATACGGTTGTCCAAAACCATTCGCCTCAATCTGCGCTGTACTCCCTGTAAAATTTTGTTCAGACTTATAGCCGCAATTGGTGCGCGATACATACTTAACGTTAATGTCAACATAAGGATCTGAGGCCGGGATGGTAGCTTCGGCATCTTGCCAATAAAGAACATGTGTGGTGTACCCATTGAAACTGGAACTCCAGTTACTATAATCGGGGCTAAAGCCCAATTGAACATAGACCGTTTGCGCGCTTGTACTTATCGCATTCATAAACAGGAATGCAAGTGCTACAAGAGTTGACTTTACAATAAATTTCGACTTACTGATTAAATTTTCCATAATTGTTTTAAATGGTTAATAGTAACGGCTTCATTTGATCGGGCGGAGCCTTTCCCTATCTTCAAATTGTTTGAATTCAGTTGTTAAACCGTAGTTTTCTTCCGGGCATATTCCTGTTCAACTCGTCCATACGTTGCTAAACTATAAGCGCTACTGTATCTATGTTTTTTTAGTAGGCGGCCTATTGTGTTTGGTAAACATCTTTATGAGTTGTGACCATGACAGGTGATTGTTAGAGCGTTGATAAAAACAATCTCCTGGTATGCAATAGTTATTTGTTCTGCACTACAATTAATGATATGGGCGACTTAGTGGGGGTCTTCACGGTATATTGTGTAGACACCACATAGAAAGTATATAGCTTATCTGCTTCCAATGTTGTTGTTAAGTCGACAGTATTACTGTTGGCGCCTAATGCCCTAATCGTAATCTCTCCGGCCTCTTCTGTAGTATAATCGGAACTAAAGGTTAGCGCATCAGCCCCAAGAGTTTGAGTGAGGGTTGTAGATACTGTTGTGCTTCCCACTTTATCTAACCTGGAAAAGGTAATTTGCGCAGCCAGCGAATTTAATGGCTGCGAACTCATGTTCACAAACCGGATCTTTGCTTTTCCCTTGGCAGGAATACCGGTATTGTTGTCAATAACCGGAATTAATCCACTTTTAAGGGGAGATACGATTTGGGTAACTGCATCAGCCCAGGAACGGTCTTTTAGGAAAAGAGAATATTGCCGTCCATCTGAAATCGTTAATACTGTATCTGCCAGCGAAACTCCTGCCGCATTTTTTACTACAATTTTCCTGGATCCGGCCGTTGCCGGGAAATAAGCAGATGCCCCGGAAAAGGTAATGGCGCCACCACTATTCAGTTTAACATCATCTACAAAAAGATCGGCAGTAGAAGTACTGGTTAAAAATGAACTGTGTACAAGGCGTATACTTGTTGCCGCCTTTATCTGCTCTTCACCTGCGTCTTTCTCCTTTTTACAAGATATCACAGATGAAGCAATAGCCAGCATAAGCAGCAAAGTTGACTTTATCGAAAGCGATCTTGGAGCGCTTTCGATTCTTAAGCTTAATTTTTTCATCGATTTTCCTTTTATGGCGTTACAGTTATAGTTATTTCCTTAACTATTTCTTTCCTGTTATCTAAATTAACATTCAAAGCTACAAAGGTTGCTTTGTAGGTACCTGGCTGCGTGTAAGTATAGGTATGTTCTACTAAAGCTGTAGCCTTGGCCTGGTCTTTTATCGCTACCGGTTTGTCTGGACCCAAATCAATCGTATTTGTAAAAATTGGTTTACTAATCGCCCAGTTTTCACTTAAAGGATCATTCCCGGCATCGTTAACAGCATCATAAAGATTACCCAAAAGGTTAATTGTAGTAGTAGTAAGGGAAGATCTTGCTGGTGCAGTAAGCGGATTTTGATCAACCAATCTGAAACCGGCGCTGAGGTAATTGGTTACTATGGGGTTTATAGCAGGCCCTGCA
Source organism: Pedobacter heparinus DSM 2366 (assembly GCF_000023825.1). NCBI lineage: Bacteria > Pseudomonadati > Bacteroidota > Sphingobacteriia > Sphingobacteriales > Sphingobacteriaceae > Pedobacter > Pedobacter heparinus. The sequence continues at coordinate 407,041 of NC_013061.1, read as the reverse complement.
ACACTGATATCCTTATTACTTGTTATCTGAAAAGAGGTTATTGACCACGTTCTTGCTGTTCCGTTTACGGCCTGCGGCAGCGTTACATACTTGTAGGCAATATAGATTGGTTTACCGGCCACAATCAGGTCAGAAATATCCACAGGTACACCAGGAGGGGTAGGATTGGAACTTACAGCCGTATTGTTAATGGCATACCGGAACCTGGAAGTGATATCCAACCAAGTTGCAGCCTGGATACTAGTCATATCATAATTGCCGCTAAAGTTTGTGGAAGCTACCACCTTAAGGTGTGGTGGAACGGTATTGCTAAGCGTTCCTTGTGTGCCCCCCGTTACAGCGCTCATAAAAGAGAGCTTCGCACCTGCATTGCCTGCATCTACCAGACGGCCTGCCCTGAAAGCATAATCTTTTAAAGGCTCTCCAGAGTAAAATGAAACGATATTTGCACTTCCGGTGATCTTAAATTTTACCACACTTCCAACTTTATACGATAATGCCTCTGTTGAAACATCAAAACTCGGGGTATCCACTCCTGGTAATTCTTTTTCGCAGGATATCATTAGTAATACGCCTGCCAATAAGTTATAATATTTTAATTTCATAATCTTCGTTTTAAATTCAGTTAATTCCATCCTGGATTTTGCACTAACAATTTGTTGTTGATGAGTTCCTGACCAGGTATTGGGAAAAGAAGATGTTTTTCGCTAGTTGCACGGAACCAGGCTATCATGTGTGAGGTAAGTCCGTCCAATGTCGCCTGATTCGCAATCCCCTGCATACTTTCCACATATATTCCCCATCGTATGAGATCAAATTTGCGTAATGCCTCATAGCATAACTCCCTTGGCCTTTCGTCGCGGATAAATAGGCGAAAATCGTCCTTGCTTATCGTTGGAGATATATCAGCGTCAGCATTCATATACAAACTACTGGTTGCAGTTGCAGTTGTTCCACCCGCAGGAGGAGCGGCAATGGCAATTGTAGGTGCCGATGTATAAGTACCATAATTGAACCCTGTTACCGCATTTGGCGTTAAGTTGATCCCAGTTACCGTACCGCCAGCAACAACAGCTGTAGCTACGGCTCCGGTTCCTCCCCCGCCTGTAATGGTCACCACAGGAGCGGTGGTATAACCAGTTCCACCATTGGTTATGGTAAATGCTTTAATACCACCAATTGCATATGCCCGGCGCCTAACCAGATTTAATGCATCCTTTGCAGCTTGTGTAGGGCCACTTATCTCATTCTCGGCTTCTGCAAACATCAAGAGTACATCAGAATAACGCAAAATAGCAAAGTTAATAGGTGTTAAAGCTGCATTTTTAGGTGAAACTAATTCGTATTCCCTTCTCCACTTTGCTATCGGCAAGCTATAAATAGCCGCCTGATTTGCAGGCGCAGCTCTAAAAGATTTAACATCAGTTGTACCTACAAAACTATAATTCATGATATTCCATCCTCTACGTACGTCTCCAGGTTGGTATAAATTATACATTTTTGCAGTTGTCCAGATGTAACCCGGGGCAGCACCTACTGTTGCCGGAGCTGCCGGTTGCACAGCTCCGGCATTATATCCAACCTGTCCTGCATCTCCACCAAAGGTACCTGTGCCATTACCCGAAAATTCTACTTCCCAAAGGCTTTCTTTTATATCATATTTGTCCTGGGCTACTTTAATAAAAATGTCCGAATACACAGGATTGAGCTGATGGCCCGCCTCCCCATCATCCATTACCATTTTTGCCCATTTTCTTGCATCCTCATATTTGGAAACATCTTTGATAGGATTTCCTGCCATTGATAAACAAACTCTGGCCAGTATACCGCGAACAGCGGACTTGCTGATCCTTCCATTGAAGCCCAACGTTGTAATTTTAGGAACCAACGCTTCTGCAGCAACCATATCTTTCAGAATCTGTGCATAGATTTCTACATCGGTTGATTTTGCCAGATCTGTATTGACAATGGAAGTTGTTGGCTCGGTAACCAGAGGTACTCCGCCATAGCTTTGCACCAGCATAAAATAATAATAGCCTCGTAAAAAAGTAGCCTCTCCCCTGATCTGGTCTCTCAAAGTCTGAGGGATTCCTGTATTTTTATCTACATTGGCCAACAATACATTTGCGCGGGCAATTCCTTTATACAGATCTCTCCAATAAGCAAATGCATCGGCCGTAGAGGCCGTATGTGTATTACTGTTGAGATAAATATTAAAATTGCTTGCCCTGGCATAGCCTTCATCAGCTTCAAACCCTTTCAAATAGTGAATTTTGGTTCTGTATATTTCTGGACTCTGAAGAATGTCATATACGCTTCTCAGTGCAAAATCTAACTGTGCTGCCGTGTTATAATAGGTCTCGGGGGCAAGACTGTCCTCTGGCTGCGGGCCGTCAAGAAACTTTTTGCATGAGCTTATGCTTACTAAAATAAGTAAGGTTAATAAATAATATTTCTTTTTCATATCAATACTTTTATAAATAATGATTAAAATGCTGCGTTTAGTCCTACCACAATTGTTCTGGCCTGCGGATATGGAGAATAATCAAATCCTGGCGACAATACGGAGAATGGCCCGCGTGTTGAAACTTCAGGATCTATACCGGTATATTTGGTCAAAACAAATAAATTCTGTGCTGAAACATTCAGACTTAAAGAACTCAGAAATAATCTTTTGATGTATTTGGCTGGTAAGGCATAAGCCAGTGAAACCGTTTTTAACCGCAGGTATGAGCCATCTTCCACAACTCTTGAAGAATGGTAACCCACCTGCCCATGGCCTCCGGCACGATAGTTTTTACTGTTTTGGTTTGTTGGGGACCAACGGTCAATATAACTTGCAAACTGGTTCAAATCCGTTCTTCCGTTTGCATTACCTTCCAATATAAGCCGGTTGGCATTGTAAATGTCATTTCCATAAGACCATTGTAGAAAAACATTCAGGCTAAAATTCTTATAACCGAAGTTATTAGAGAACCCGCCAAAATGAATGGGTTGGCCACGGCCAATAATTGTCCGGTCCAATGAATTTACTGTTCCATCCCCATTTAAATCTTTATATTTAATGTCTCCAGGTTGGATCACTGAAGCTCCATTTGTAGGTACTGATGGCTTAAGGATATAGGTACCCGGTGAAGGATTGTCAAAATCGGCATATTGGTAATTACCGTCCCATACATAACCATACATCATGCCCAAGGGCTGCCCAACTTCTGAAAGATACATATCGGTAAAAGCAGTTTCAAATGAAGGAGTGGTTTGTATAAATCCCTGATCCCTGTTTAATGCAATAATTTTATTCTTATTAAAAGTGATGTTAAAACTACTTTCCCATGTGAATGACCGGGTTTTTATATTAACCGTATTTAAACCAAATTCCAGTCCCTGGTTACGCAATGAACCTATGTTTTTAGTGGCCGTTGCAAATCCTGTATGTGCCGCAATAGGGGCATTAGTGATCAGCAAATCTTTTGTAGTTCTCCGATAGGCATCTACCGTAAGTTCAATCTTATTGTCAAATAAACCCAGTTCATAGCCAATATCAGAGCTTTCAGTTTTCTCCCATTTCAAATTCCTGTTTTCAACGCCTGATATGTAAGCCCCTATATTGGGTGAGTTATTGTAGGAATAACCAGCTCCGGCATCCAGTTCCAGCTTGGCATACCAGTCAAAATCACCAATTCTGTTGTTTCCTGTTACGCCATAACTTAACCTCAATTTAGAATTAGAAATAAAAGTCAGGTCTTTCATAAAGTCTTCTTTATGCATATTCCAGGCAATTGCACCCGATGGAAAATATCCCCAGCGTTGTGAAAACTTTGAAGATCCATCGGCCCTTAATCCTGCTTTGAGGTAATATTTAGATTTATAATTATAATCTACGATCCCGAAAAAAGAAGAAAGTGTATTGCTGCTGGCTGTTGCCACAGGAGCGGTAACTGTTCCTTCATTCAGGCCGGCCATACCCTGACTTTCTTCTGGTAAAAAGGTAGAGGTAAATCCATTAGACTTACTTTTATAAGATGTTTGACTATTACCTCCTATTACCGTTAAAGAATGGGTATCATTAAAAAGTTTGTTATAAGTAAGGGTGTTTTCGTTCGACCAGGTGTCGGCAAAAGATTGAAGCACGGATCCAAATATACCCTGAGTAGCCAGTGGATTTAATGGGCTTGCCTGTGGCGTTTTTGAATTATAAAAGCGATCCTGACCTCTTCTAAGTGCATTTTTTACCCCTGTAACTTTTAAAATCAGATCTTTTGTTACATTATAGGTAAGATAGGCGTTCGCGTTAAAGTTCACATACGTATTATACGAGTATTCATTTTCTGCGGTTACCCTTGGGTTTAACCTGATGTCACTGCTATTAATGCTCTCGGGATCTCCGTCTTCATTCAAAATGTCGTAGGTGGTTGCACTTCCGCCGGTGGGTCTGTAAACCCAGGTCCTAAACCAGATTGCGCTGGAAGCACCACCGCCGGTAGGAATACTGGAAGCCTGCACCCCAAAAGCAGAAACATCCATATAATCTGCAGAGATACCGACTTTAAGCTTATTACTTATGGTCTGATCAAGTTTTGCCCTTCCTTGATATCTTTTGTAACCGGTGTTAATCAGCACTCCCTTTTGATCAAAGCCCCCACCCGATATGGCATACTTGGTATTTTCGCTACCGCCTCTTACCGCAATATTATTTATAAACACAGAACCGGTGCGAAGAATTTGTCCGGGCCAGTAAATACCCTTGTCGTTTTTATAGGACTCCAATGTTTTCCCATTGGTAAGATAGTTTGCCGCTGCATCTGTTGGGTTACGTTCAAACTGGTATTTTACAAATTCATAAGGGCTCATCAGATCAATTTCTTTAGCTACGATCTGGGCACCATATGAACTGTTATAGGAAATCACTGGTTTCCCAACTTTACCACTTTTAGTTTGAATCACTACAACACCATTTGTTGCTCTTGATCCATAAACAGAAGTAGCAGCTGCATCTTTCAATATGGTTATGGATTCAATATCATCAGGGTTCAAGCTGGTACTTTCAACCGCCTCCGTAGCGAAACCATCGATAACGTATAAAGGTTGCGTACTGTTATTGATTGATGCCGCCCCCCTGATCATAATGCTCATGTTGCTACCCGGTTGTCCATCTCCTGATGACACTTGTACGCCAGATACACGTCCGGCAAGCGCCTCAGCAAATGAGGACACAGGAGCTTTATTAAGGTCAGACATTTTAACCTGGCCGATTGCACCGGTTAAATCAGTTTTCTTTACCGTCTGATAACCAATGATCACGGTCTCGTCTAATGATTTCGCATCATCAGCCAGTTTAACATTGATTGTTGTTCTGGCACCAACAGTGACTTCCTGTGTTTCTGAGCCAACAAAAGAAAAAACTAAAACATCAGTACTTTTAGCCTGGATGTTGTATTTTCCGGCATTACTTGTTGAAGTCGCCTTTTGTGTACCCTTTACTTTAACACTTACACCCGGAAGTGGTGCTCCGTTAGCTTCAGTAACTGTACCGGTAATTAATTTTAAATCTTGTGATAAAACCCGCCCCGGCATAAAGGAGGTCAGGAAAATCAGCATGGCTATTCCCCAGCAGGGAATTCGCCATGGTCGTTTGGTTTTGTTGTAAATTTTCAGCATGTTATATGGTTTAATTTTAAGTTTTATTAATAAGTGTACGTACCCGAAATATAGTATAAAAATCCGGATAGTTAAATAGCTCTGGCCGGCCAGCCATTTATACTGCTGACCCCTATCCATCTACTCCAATAAAAATATCTAACCTAATTTACTTGTTTAATTATATTGTTTTGGACGAAACTTATCCTATTTTTCAGCGCCGCCAGTGGTTAAAACAATAATTTTTTGTGAATACTTGTATGGTTTAGTTCCTTGTCAATAAATGCGTAAGCGTTTAGCCTGACTTCCGGAGGGAAATCGTGCCCTGCATCAGGGTAATCTACCTGGAGCTTATCATCAGCATTTAAAAATTTATATACCTTAGTTACATTTAAAATTCCTTCTTTTACACCCTTTACATCAAAATTGGCGTCACTTTTTGGCGAATTGGAGAAGAAAGGCCTTGGGGCCAGGCTTGCAATTGCTTCGTCAAAATCAAAGGGCATCTGCGCTGCATCCAGCTGATATTTATCTCTTACCAGGGGCATATAACGCATTTGTGCCCAGGGGCCTAACCGGCCACCATGTTTTTGGCTTACTTCGTTGCCTGCGTTATAATTGCCAAAAAGGGTCCAGCCACAGCTGGATACCACTACTTTGATGCGGGTATCAAAGGCACCTGCAAAAATGGCGTTGTGCCCGCCGAGCGAATGCCCGATCACCCCGATCCGTTCGGGGTCTACGTCTTTTCTGGCTTGCAGCAGGTCAACACAGCGCATATGGTTAAATATGGCTTTCATGGAACCGGATTCATACCTGTCCTTTTCAAAATCATAGTCTTTCAGGTCGCCAAAACTCGGATAGTCGGGCGCAATTACCACATAACCCCGCATGGCCAGTTCTTTGGCATAAGCCCTGTTGGCCAGCGGACTTTCCCCGCCAATGGATCTTTTTCCTAATGCACTGGTTCCATGCAGCGCCAGCATAGCGGGCAGCCGCTTAGGTTTCCCGCTTTGATGGGGAATGTATAGGTCGGCAGGTAAAATTTCGTTTTCGGCAACAGTAAAATTAATTGTATAACGGGTAAAACCATCTTCTTTAAGACTATCTGTAATTTGGATATCCATTGCAGGCAAACCTTTACGTCCAGGCAATTTACCCATTACCTGCTGCATACGCTCAAGGATTTGCTGTCGCTTGATCTGCCATTCGGCCTTGGTACTGACAGGCTTTTTCTGACCGGATCTATTAACGTAAACCAGGAGCTCCGGGCCTGATGATGCTATCGGGACAGCTATAGCAAGTGCAGCCCCTGCAAAAAAGAACAGTAAAGGCACCGCTGCAAATAGTTTTTTAGTAAAATTAATAATTTTCATAGGAAATAATTTTACATGCCCAATGGTACATCTTAATGTTAATATGAATGGTTTAGATAGTTACGGTTACGTACCCTAATATAGGTAATATTTTTATAAAACAAATGAAAAGTAATATTATTTTACAATTAACACTTTGTAAGGTAAGTTTTTATAACAAAAAATAAGCTAACCTACACAGCGTTTATCAGTTCTGCATAAACCTTAATGCCATTTAAGTCAACATTGAAAGTAGAATACCCCTTTTTACTTTTAAATACAGCTACATTTCTTTGATTTTCGGCCAGTTCAGGGCTTGATACCTTTAGGTCTGTTAATTTTATCCGTTCTGTATGTATTTCGTACTGCAGTTTGTTGTTTTCTATCTTAGAGCTGATATCGGCCAGTATACTGATACCAGAGTTGTCTTTTATGCTGGGGTGCGGTATACCAGTAAGTGCCGTATTCATCAAATGTATAACCGGTTTATTCTTGTAGATCCGTATCCTTGCCACCCAGCCTTTATCGCCGGCAATTTGCCTGATAACCGGCTTCAGGTTTCCCTGGGCAATGAGTTTACTGAGCACATCTGATCTGGTAATAGAATCGATAAAAACAAGGTTTTTATATTTTGTGCTGCGCAGTTCATCCGACAGGGGAACAGTCCGTTTAAATCCTTTTCCGTCATGGGTTCCAAACGGAAGGGCCAGCCATGCCTTTCCCCCGGCAGCCAGATAGCTTTTTATGGCATTAAACTGGGCATCAGAAACACAGCCTACCCCGTCCAGGACCAGGGGAGTCTGATCTTTTTTCAACGCAGCAGCATCAGCCAGTTCTTCATAGCGCACAAAGCGGTAACCTATGTTGTTTTCGAGCAGTTTTTTTGACCAGGTTTTGGCATGGGTCCAATGCTCCTGTCCTTCATCATCCCGCCAGCCATTGTCTTTACACAATTTATTGTTTACCACTCTTACCTCTACCAGATCTTTACCTTCCCTTGCTTTCATGGGGCTGTGCTTAACTTCCCATAAATTAGAAGGGCGGATTACATCCTCCATTTCCATGGCATCGGCAGGGTCTTCTTCCAGGCGCTGGTTGTGCGTACTGCTCCAGTTGGCTACCCCCCAGAAGCGGCTTAACGCCCAGCCAAAATATCCGCCTTTCTCGTAAATGGTATAACTTAAAGCCATTGCAGGCGCATTACCCCGTTTATCGGCAATATCTTTTTGGTTCAGGGCCTCCGCATCCATGTGCGTCCAGTCGACACTCTTCACATTGGTACCCACATTTTCGAGCATAAAGAAGTCGAGATAAGGGGCCATTTTTTCCAGATCGAGCGAGATGCCGTTCAGCACGATAGGGCCGGTACTGGAACAACAGGACATCAAAGGCTTATCACCTGCAATCCTTTTCACCATTTTTACATGGTCAACAATCACATCCGTTTTCATCCTTAACCAATCCCTGAATGCAGGGTTTTCATAATTGCCCCATTGCAGCATAGGCTTCTTAACGTCTCCCCAAAAGCTTTTTTCGCCAAATGCAGGGATTTCATGCCCGTAATCTTTTTTAAAGCGGTCGCGGCAATATTTACAACCACAAGTTGTTAAGCCAGAGTAATCACACATGTCATCCACTTCAATGCCATCAATAGGTACTTCTTTGAAAAGCCTTTCCAGGTACCTGGCATGCATGTCCAGAAAACCAGGATTGTTGTGGCAAAAAGTTTCCATCTGATACTGCCGGGCATAACCCCTGCTGCCATCACGGATGTCGACCTCACAGATATCATTAAATAAATGGCCTTCATACTGGGCAAATGCTGCGGCTTTGGGATCATGGAACAACAATACATGATGGCGCTGCCCCCGGTGTAATTTTTTAAACTCCTCCTCGCCTCTTGGTCTTTCGACATGGTTACAGGAGTAGTGGTCCATAAACTTGATGTTGTATTTATGGAGTTCATCGCATACATTGGCCATATAACCGTGCAGCTGCCCAAAATAATTTGAAAAGTCGAACCGGATATGACAGCCGTAATTGATGGCCAGATCTATTTCGGCCTCGGCAAAAGCGGCTGCTCTTCGTTTTATTTTATCGACGATCTTTTTTTGCGACCATTGCAGGTCTTCTATGGTTACCCACCAGCTTGCAGCGCGCTGGGGCACAAAAGGTACGGAAGGGTTTTGTGGCAGGCCAACTATCGTTGCCCTCCTGTCAACAAGTGTATTTCCGGTTGTGCCGGCATACGTTTTAGTAAAGCCGTTGGTAAGCGCCAGGCCAAGACCTGTTAAAGAAATCTTTTTTATAAAATCGCGGCGGTCATTTGTGTGTTTCATTGAGCTTGTTGATCTGCTTAAATGCTATAAATTAATTGGATAAAAAGAGCCTTATATTCCGAGCATCTTTTTTGCGTTCCCCGACCTTAACAGCTCTTTGGTCTGTGCATCTGTTTCAGAGGGTCCCATAGATTCTATGCGCAATTGTCCGGTCAGGTAATCTAAAATGGGTGCATGTGTGCCAAAAGCAAACTTATCTTTACCGTAGCGGTCAATAAATTCGGCCATATTGGTAATGGCCCGTCCCGAAGTATCGAACAGCAAATTGCTTTTCTTTACGAGGCCCATTTCTTCATCATTCAGCGCTGCATTGTTGGCAAAGTTCAGGATCATGTATTTGGCATCCGGGACTTCCCTTACTATCGGCAAAATGTTTTTCAGGTTCCATTCTGGTTTCGGCGTGCCTACCACATAATCGATGTCCATCCAGGACCGCTGCCGGCTGTCGACCATCCGGAAATTGAATGCCACCGGCAGGCCGTAGTCGCGCACCCTTTTTACCAGCTCAATACATGCCGGGTCGGTAATGCCAAAATCGTGGTATTTGGGATAGATCCGGATGCCCTTAAAGCCATATTTCTTTACACAAACCTCCAGGTCATCTTTCCAGCCGGCATAGATGGGGTTGATGACACCGAAAGGGATAAACCGATCGCCAAACTTCCGGTTAGACCTGATCTCATCGTATAGTTCTTCATTTGCGGAGGCTGTATTTTTATAAAAAATGCCATTCAGGTTGCTGATCACAGAGCTATCGACCCCAAACTTATTCATCCGGCCCAATAGCCCCTCGCAGGTATTGTACTTAAGCTGCTGAAATGGCCAGTGGCCAACATACGCATTGATATCAATCAACATGGTGTCCTCCTTTTCTTAAAATATTGTTAAAGTTTTCAAAAAATATCTTTTTTCTCTGGCTTTCATTCAGGTTAGAAGCCAGGATCTTGCCTACACTCTGGTAATACATATTGTCAGAACCAAAAAGCAGACGGTCTTCTCCAAGCTCCTGCAATGCAAAATCAATCATCCATTCTTCGTTGTTACTTCCCGAAGTGTCAACATATACATTCGGACTGTGTTTTAAGGCTTTGCACATGTACTCCCAATCGCCTCCACCGCCTATATGCGCATGCTGGAACATACCTTCCGGGTATCTTTTGGCAATGGCCACAAAATCTTCCGGGATAGACACATTCAGGGGTTTGCGCCCATCGTATATCATGCGGTAGCCGCCCACGCCCAGCTGCGTTTCGGCATGGGTATGGATGATCATTTTCAGGTCGATCATTTTTTCCACTATCGGATAGAATGCCGGATCGCTGATCTTTGTCTGGTAATAGGTTTTTGCGCCAACCATCCCCTGGTCAACGCATCTCTTGATTTCATCCATGGATTCCTTAAGGTGTACCGGATTAAAGGTAAAGCTCCCGGTAAACCGGTCGGGATGCAGCTTCATCACACCAAGTATGATGTTGTTGTGGTCGATAAATGCTTCCACGCTGCCATCCGGAATCCCTTTGATGAGCCTGGTTACCGGCTTTGAAAGGACCAGTTTCCGGATATTGAGCCGGTCTGCATAATCGATCAGCACTTCAGCAAACTTCTTTTGTGCCGCCGGATCACTGTTTCCAAGATCAACATGCACATGGGCATCTATTTTAGGGTACTTCATCACTTCTTTCATGATGTCGTACCTGCCAGCCAGGGCACTGGTGCTGGCCTGCGCAGTTTCTACCTTTGAATTTATTCCAAAAAGGCTTTCTGATACGATCAGCCCGGCCGCTGAAAGTCCGGTACTGGCAAAAAATTTCCTTCGGTTCATTTGCAATGTGTTTAGATTAAAAATTCCTGCCCGACTTTTTCAGGACGTTGTTATAGTTGTCGAAAAAGATCTTCTTTCTTTGTGTTTCGGTTAAACCGGAACACAGGATTTTGCCAACGCTTTGATAATAACAGTTATCCGATCCAAAAAACAAACGGTCTTCCCCAAGTATCTCCAATGCCGCATCTACCATATTTTCGGGATTATTGCTCCCCGAGGTGTCTACATAAATATTGGGATGGTTCCGGAACGATTTACAGGCATATTCCCAATCGCCGCCGCCACCGATATGTGCATATTGAAACATAGCCTCGGGATACCGTGTGGCGATGTCTACAAAATCTTCTGGAATAGATGTATTTGGTTTGCTGTTGGTATCGTATTTCATCCGGTAGCCGGCAAAGCCCAGCTGACAATGGGCATGCATATGGATGATCATGTTAAGGTCGATAAATTTTTCAATGATGGGATAAAACAGCGGATCGTTGATTTTAACCTGGTGATATACTTTTAAGCCGATCATGCCTTCGCCTACACAACGTTTTATTTCTTCCAGTGATTCTTTCTGATAGTTTACATTTAAGGTAAGCTGCCCGGTAAACCTGTCGGGAAACTGTTTCATCACTTTCAGCACCAGATCGTTATAGCCTCTAAAATCTTTGGGTGTGCCTTCCCCGCTGGTTATTGGCCTGGAGATGATCATTTTAGTGATGCCAAATTTTTCGGCAAATTCGATATTCCCTTCGGGCCCGCCATCAAACAGGTGGACATGGTTATGGGCATCGATCTTTTTATACTTTAAAATTTCTTTTACAGGGTCATAAGCCGGCTTTTTATCTGCAAATAGACCGGACTTTTCACTGGCCCTGACTTCTTCCGGCAATGCGGCGGACAGCAGCATGCCCGCGGCAGAAAGGGTACTGGCATTAATAAATTTCCTTCGGTTGATCATAGCTTCTGTTTTAAATTACCTGATGTTTCGTCCCGATTTTCTTAAAATGTTATTGTAGTTTCCGAAAAAGACCTTTTGTTTCTGGTTTTCACTTAAGCCTGACGAAATGATCTTGCCCAGTCCCTGTAAGTAAGCTCCGTCACATCCAAAAAGCACCCTGTCTTCACCCAGTGTTTTTACCGCAAAATCAATCATGTGCTCTTCATTGTTGCTACCCCCGGTATCTACATAAATGTTGGGCAGATTTTTAAATGCCTTACAGGCATACTCCCAGTCACTGCCCCCGCCAATATGGGCATATTGAAACATGGCCTCAGGATACCTTTTTGCCATGTCGGCAAAATCTTCAGGCAGGGATATTTCTGGTGTGGTTTTTACATCATATTTCATCCGGTAACCGCCAACACCAAGCTGACTTTCGCCATGTACGTGGATGATCATGTTGTAATCTATAAAATTTTCAATTACGGGATAAAAAACCGGGTTATTGATCCTCACCTGGTTATAAAGTTTCATACCAATCATGCCCTGGTCTGTGCAGCGACGGATCTCTTCCAGCGACTCTTTCTGATATACGGGATTAATGGTCACCTGTCCGATCAATCTGCCGGGATACCGCTTCATGGCCTGAAGTACCTGGTTGTTATAAGCTTTAAATTCTGCAGGTGTTTCGCCCATTTTTTTGGCTATGGGCACAGAGATGATGAGTTTTTCGATACCCAGATCATCCGCATAGGCCAGTTGTACTTTTGCCTGCGCATCCTGAGTATAGGCATGGGCATAAGCATCGATCTTTCTATATTTTAAAGCTTCCTTCATTACATCGTAACGGGCAGCAGCAACCTTATCGGACATCAGCCCGGCAAACCTGTTCCCCAGCATAGCATCGGCTGTGGAAACAGCCGTATTTCTGATGAAAGAAAGCCGGGTTACTGGGTTCAATTGTTAAGGAGTTTATTGAGTGTATAACAGATGAGTTTATTGGCCAGAGGTGTACCTTCTTTACTGCTCAGGTTACCCAGTTTCAGTTCATATACATAGCCTGGCTTTAATGCCGACAGCTTTATGGATACCTTTTTTTGATCGGATGATAGTTTTATACCGGTTATCGCTACATCCTGAACATCAAGTTGTCTGGAATTATCAGCGCCTTCGTTTTTTGCTTTGCGCTGGTACTTATAATAATAGTGTCTGAACTTGTAATTATCAGGATTCATCGCCTCCGTTTTATTCATGGGTTGCGTAAAGCTCAGGTCAAAACCATCTTTGGTCAGGGTCATGGTATAAACATCAGCAGGAGGTGTTCCATTGTAAACAATGCGCTGTATACCCAGATCCCCACTCCAGCCAAAAGCGATCTGTCCTACCCATAAACTCCCATCAGGGGCAAAGGCGAGCCGGTTGTTCCCTTTTCTTAAGCCATGCCCATCTATAAATGGGATGCAGGCCCCCTGAAGCTCGCCACCTACTTTTTCGAGCATAACCCTAACAATACGGTCCCTGTTCATTTCGCCAATAAACAACTGCCCTTTAAAAGGACCAAATTTACCAGCTGTAACATCACAGAGTGGTTGCGATGGTGAATTGGCCATAATTCCCTGGGGAAACAAAACTGCTGCTTTTGTACGCAGCTGTTCCAATTCGTTAATGGGTAAAGCGAAGGGGTTTTTAGCCGGCCAGTTTTTATTCCAGACCAGGCTGGCAGGATGGCCATAAAAATTGCCTTCCTTTACATGATACAGCGTACTGGTTTCTACCCAGTCGCTCTGGTTATCCGTAACAAAGAGGTTTCCTTCCTGGTCAAAGCCCAGGCCATTTGGCGAACGCATTCCTGAAGCGTAAGGATGCAGTTTTCCATCGGGTGTAACTTTCATTACCCAGCCACGATAAGGTACTACAGCATACATCTCATATAACCCAGTCTGCAAATCCCTGCCCAGGGGATTAAATTTACCCCTGATCTCGGGCCTTACTGCCCCACCAGGGGACGCCGTATTCAAGGCAATAAAAAGATTGCCCTTTTTATCTTTTACAGGTCCGTAATTAAATTCGTGGTAATTGCCAGACAGCCCAAAATCGTCGGTCACTTTTTCATATACATCGGCCTTGCCGTCGCCATCTGTATCTTTAATCCTCGTAAGTTCCGGACGCTGCATCACCAAAACCTCAGAATTGCTGACCGCCATAATGCCCAACGGTTCGTGCAGGCCCTCTGCAAATAAAGTCCATTGCCTGCTTTTTGGATTGTAGATCATGACTTCCCCCCGGATAAAGCAGGCTACCAAACGGCCATCCGGTAAAAAATCGATACCCCCGGTTTCGCTGGTCAGCCCCTCAGGCATAGGAATGTTCTCAACGGTATACGCTTCCTTTGCTTTTTTATCGTCAGCAGGAACAGCGCTTATAAAAAACAGAATTACCAGGCAGGCTAGGGTCTTTAATTTCATCTGATTACTTTTTTCTACTGTAAACTAAAGGATAGCTGGTCATGATGAGGGTAAATTCGCGGGCCTGCTGCGGATTGAGCCGCAGTTTTTCATGGTCCCAGTTACCTGCCGAGGCTTCGTATGTGACAGCCTCATCGTGTAGGTTAGCGGCAAACCAGACCTCCTTGTTTGCATCCGGGATCCTGAATTTCCGTACCAGTCCTTTGCCGTCTTCTTTTGGTAAAATAAGCTCATATACATCAATGCCATTGAGTGTATAATGAAACTCCGGATATTTTTCAACCAACCGATAGCCCTTGTATTCAGTTACAGGGATGGCATCCGGATCTCCGACCCTCAAAGGATAGGTGGTTTTATCGCGGTAAAAGATTGTCCCGATTATTTTTGCCGTAGCGTCGGCATGTCCCTTCCATAGGGCTGTATTGTCTACAAACCCACCTTTCCAGGCGTACCGTAACCTGCATACACCGGCATCCCAGCAGTAGGACAGGTTTTGGGGCAAGCTGACCGCTATGGCCGCTGGGCTGGCATCCTCCATAAATATGCGGTATAAATAGGGTGGTACTGTTGCATAAGGATGATCTGCTTTGGGCATTTCTTGCTGGTGTGCATGGTGCATGTCGTGTTTACCGGCGTCAGCAAGCTTGTCCTCCTGTCTTGCAGGAGGGATATTTGGATCATTTTTAAGCTCCGGCATCTTACCCTCAGCATTTACATACATTACGCCATACATCACAAAACCATGCCCGGGATAGGTACATACGTAAGGATATGCCCCGGCCTGCAGCGGTGCTTTGAAGCTAAGGGATTTAGTTTGTTCAGGCGACAGTATCGGAACAGACCACAAAACATCGGAAGATTTCGGGATATAATTCATTGCCGGGCCTTTTTCCTCCAGCTGCAGTGCTGCATTGACCACTGCCAGCCTTTTTCCGGGCTTTGTGATCAATAAATTATGGCTCATATCGTCTGTATTGGTAAAACTGAGTTTTACCAATGCGCCTGGTTTTACCGTAAACCTGACCACATCAAACTGTAAACCCGGCATTACTTTCAGTGTAACTTCAGTTACGCCATCATTGCCCTGCGCCATGAGCTGCATGGCCTGCAGAAAGAAAAACAGCAACGGTATAAGCCTCTTTATTAAAAACATACGCCGATCATATCTATACAAATCCCTTTATCTTTTAAACCTACCCCCTTTACCTTAGCCTTAGAGGCTGCCGGAGGACTATCGGCTTTATAATACTTTGGCCTGATCTCGTTTAATTCATTGCTGGTACTGTCGTTGGCCACATAATAGGTAGCCTTGGCCAGGTGGTTGAGGTCGGTACCCGACTGCTTTGCTATTTTTTCCAGCGAGGTATATATCTCTGCCACTTCTGCTTTTGCATGGGTTGCATTTTCGCCATACAATGAGGAAAAGTATACTTTTTTGCCATAATTGACCCGGGTAACTTTGGCATATACCGGTGATGCCGTCATCCCCGGAGGTGTAATAAAATCAATCTGCTTTCCGGGCTTTTGTAAACTTTTGGGAGCCGCAGCAATGAGCTCTATTTCGACCACCGGGTTAGTGCTGAGCCAGTCGACATACACAGTTGGCGGAATGGTCATGCCTGCAAAAAAATCCGCCATTTCCTGTTCCACAATACGGATGTCGGTTGCTGGACAAATGAATGATTTGAGCTGCACAATGTCTTCCTTTTTTAATCCTAAATGATGTAAGGTTGCCTCGAGCTGCTTCAGTGTTTCCCGTGTTGCTTCCGCAATTTTTCCTTGTGCCGCTTGCCCCGATACATACACCACACCTCCGGCCGGTAAAATGGCAACTGATGCCTGCTGTTTGGCGCTCCATAGATTTGCAGGCTGCAGGTATTTTACCTTTGTTGCTGCAGATGGGGCTACGGCAACTACGTCCATACCAATAAGTGCATCGGGGTGGACCAGATCGCCCGACACAAAACTAACCGCCGGCTTTTTCCCGGCACTGAAACGGCTGCCAAGATAGCGTTTAACCTCTGGCATCAATCCGGCATCTGCAATACAGATGTTGATCTTTACGATCTGGTCCAGGCTGCTGCCCGCAGCTTTCAGGGCCCCGCCAATGTTTTCAAAAACCTGGTCCAGCTGTTTTTTAGGATCATTTTTGCCCAGCAGCTGCCCGGTTTTATCTACCGGTAAAAACTGTGAAGTATGCGCAAGGGCTACTTCATTAACCACTACAGCCGATGCGCCACCGGTTGCCTTAGCTGCTCCAATATGTTTAACCACGGTGTTGGATTTATCAGCATATGATGATGACCGGTTATTTTGCGCAGAAACCGAAAAATAACCGCTACTTAAAAACAACATTAAAAGTACTTTCTTCATCCTTATGGGTTTTATAACTAATTGTTGATGGGAGCCCAGTAAGCACAATAACCCGTAGGGCGAACAGGACCTTTAAACAGTACACATCCGCCACAGGACTTGCCTTTTCCAGGAGGAAGATAGAGTGCACAATTGCTGCAATGGCTATCTTCGATTGGGGATTTGTTTACATAAGCCAGTTTTTTCCGTTTGGCAAGTTCAGCCGGACTTACGCCGGTCATGTCGTCACACGGATCTATTTTGGTTTGTTTGGTACTATCCTGAGGAGTTGGCTTAATTAAATTATCCTTCAGTGACGCAGGATCATCCGATAAGTCTGGCCTGGTGTTACTGCCCATGGCTACCGACTTAAATGCACTGGATCCAAGTAAAAGTGCCCCGCCAAAGCATATTGAACCAAGGGACAAGGATTTACCTATAAATTTTCTGCGTGAGTATTTATGATCTTTCATTTGGGTATAGTTTAATTTTTTAACGATTAATACAGAGTTTTCAACTTCAAAACTGAAGCTTTGACATCAGCACCAGAATCCGTTTTTATATTGCCAACAGCGTCTTTTAATGCGGCATTTGCACCAGTAGCTTTACCCAGGCCCTTTTTCAATCCCTTTAACAGGCTTGTCTGCCATGCTCCTTTTTCCAGGGCCGGCTGTGATAAGGTTTCGAGGTAAGCATGCACCTGCTCTTTGTTATTTCTTGCACCAACAATTGCCGATAAGTCTTCAAGAAAACCAAGTTTCCATGCCTCTTCTTTCTGGGAGAAAGACGGCTGCTGAACCAATGCAGTCAGCAATTCTGCCGAAGAACCTGCATTAGAGCTTAAAACAGCTATTCTGAACCATGAATCCTGTCCATATTGGGCAATTACCTTTGCAAGTGCCGGAACAACGTCTTTACCATTGAACTCGCCTAAACTTAGGGCTGCCTGAAAGGCTACCCTGTTTGCCGGATCATTGATTTTCTGTACCACCTGCGGCAAGCATTCAGGAAAACGTTCGGCCAGTATAACGGCATTTTCGCGTACACCGGGCTCAGCATCCTGCAACCCTTTTTTTACCACCGCTGCATCTAATGCATCTAATCCTTCCAGCACATAGATGGCATGAAGCCTGGCCCTTGCATCCCTACTGGTATTCAGCAAGGCTTTAACAGCCGGAACTACAGATTTATCGCCACGCTCGATCAGGAGTCTGTGAGCCTGGCTGCGCCACCAGCCATTGGGATGGGCAAGTACTGCAACAAGTTTGGCGCTGCTCGTATTTTTAAGGTCTACTTTTACATTTTTAACATTTGCATTATCAGGTAAAATGCGGTAAATCCTGCCTTTATCACTTCCGGCCATGAAATCCATATCCGCTTTCAGGTCGTCATCTATTGAAACCGGAGTCTCAATATGTTGTCTGTAATAATCCAGTAAATACAAATATCCATCAGGACCTGTTGTAAAGGTGATCGGACGGAACCAGGTATCAGTAGAATATAAAAACTCCACATCTTTTTCCTGCGCGCCACGTTTAGCCACCATAACCGGGCTTTTATCTACGGCACTAAGTATATCTCTATGTACAAGGTTACCTGATACATCTGTTACAAAAAAATTGCCCTGGTATTCTTTTGGAAAACCGTCACCTGTATAAATGGTTCCGCCAGAGGCACCAGTGAAGTGGCCATCGGCGTACTCTACTCTATTTACGTTTGCTTCCTTGAAGTTCTGATTACGGCGTCTGGTCCTTTCGGCCCTCCAGTATGGTGCCTCAGTTTTTTGGAACATGATTTCCTGATGATCAGAAATGTTTACCACAAATTTAGAAAGGCCCAGGTAAGGGTGTCTGTGCGTATATCTCCACGGAATGATGGATTGCTGGATGTGAATAGAGTTTTCTGTAAAAAACCGGTGTCCCCAATCGTCAATGGCCTGGCCAAACTGACCCGGGCCGGTTTCCAGCTCAAATTTATTTTTATCCAGCCGGAACCGGAAATCTGCTCCGCGTACAGAAACAGGTGGGGCTCCGGGAGTTTTGCTGAAAGTGACCATCCCACTTTGTCCACGGTTGTTTGCATAAATCCAATTGTCTATGCCCAGGCGCAAACTGGTAACCTGTGCTTCTGAATTGTCCTGAAAAAAGCCGGAAAAAAGCACTTCCCTAACGTCAGCTTTGCCATCTCCGTCAGTATCTTTCAAGTAAAGGATATTGGGGGCTGCAGTAACAATAAGTCCGCCTTTCCAGGGCAAAATACTGGTAGCTTCAGTAACATTTTCCGCAAATATTGTCGATTTATCTACACGGCCATCGCCATTGGTATCTTTTAAAAGACGGATACGGCCCTTTCCTTTTCCAGGCTCAACCTCATAAGGATAATCGGGCATTTCTACCACATAGGCATTGCCCTGTTCATCAAATTCCAAAGCTACCGGATCTAGCACGTAAGGTTCGGCAGCAAATAACTGCACTTTAAACCCGTTCACAATTTTTAACTTGCTCAACGACTGCTCCGGAGAAAGCGGCCCTGGATAACGCTGTGCCAGACAGGTTGCACCGAATAAAGTAAACAGAACGGATAAACGGACATGTCTGCCAACAAAAACACTCTTCATTTTTTTAGTTTTAATTTTATTTATGTGTCAAAAAACGTTCAAAACCAGCTCTCTGCAGGGCCATCTTCAAGCATACGCTAACGGAGAAAGCTGCACAAAACGGTAACGTACCCGTAAGGTAGGGAGTAAATTCTGTATTTTCAAATTTATTTTCTAAAAGGCCGGCTGATCAAATTTTTTGTTTCCATATTTTATGAGAAGTAATGGTAAATGCAGCGCCTTCTTCAAAGTCATACATCAATCCTTCTTTATAATTTTCACCTTTATAATCATTAACAAAAGTAATGGGGCCGCAGTAAACCCTGGTTAAATTGCCCTGACGCTCAATGCCGACAATTGAATAGCAGGCATCGCGTTTCCCTTCTGTGCTGACCATGAGCTGAGATCCGTTTAAACTTCCATCAACAGGTAGCTGCTGATCAACCAGCAGCCATCCTCCCCCCTTTAATTCCCTGTTCATTTTCACCACTTTTCCCCTGATCGGTCCTGCAGCTATCAGGTTCATGTTTGCATAGCTGAGCCGTTTGCCATTCAGCAGGATCCCTTCAACAGGCTTACCCCCCTTTTGTCTCACATAGCCAAGGGTCCCATCCATTTTCAATCCATCTGCAGTCTGCATAGTTTGTGTTGAATCCGGATTATAAAGGATATAATCTATCTCTCCGTTTACATGTTCTATCTTTAGCGATACCTGCATGTTTTTCCCCTCATCCAAACGTTTTACGGATTTGATAAAGGGGTTTTGCTTATAAGGTTCAATCAGGTTAACGAAATTACTGTTTAGCGCTGGTGCTGCGCGGTGCATTAAAACATAACCGAGCGTTTTAGGATTACCCGTTTTATTCTGTGGTGGATCACCATCGGCCAAGGCCACATCATCCACCTGGTTCAACGCGTACATACGCAAATGCAGATGGTCTGTTGCTTTAACATTTCTGTAGCCATCCTCCACTTTCCAGTCGAGCATAAATTGTGGGGGAGGAATGGTGTCTCTTTTAACATTGTATAAATGTGAATAACCAATTGGAAAACCTTTGGCAAGCGTACCTTTGGCTACTTCAGTTCCGGCATAAGTTCCTCCCTGCTGGGGCTTTAACTTTAATCCTTCGGTACTGATCGTTCCTGGCGGGCCATGAAAACTGTACAGATGATCATGACCACCCAATACCCGGAATATATCTATTGCATAGGCATTGCCGGTATCGGGTCCTTCGATCAACAACATTGTCCGACTGTATTCCTTTACATCCGGATAGGCCTTTTTTCCATCAAGTTCAAAAGCCCCAAATCCTTTCAGCTGTTTAAACATCCGGGTATGTCCGCCCCATACTTCCTTTTGCGGAAGCCCGTTTACAAATACCAGGTTGTGCGAAAGCGTACTGCCTGTCCATTCGTTGTTACTTGGCCATTTTGTTGCATATTCGGGGTATCCATGATCAGGCGCAAGCCAGTTGCCATAAGCCAGCAGGTCAAAATTGAGCATATCCGGATGTGCATGTTTAATGCTCCGTCCAAAATTGCTGGCCAGTGCAATGCCCGATGTGCCTTTACCAATTTCCAGTGAGGCCAGGCCAAATCCGCTCATCAATCCCCCTCTTCCGTCATTTGCGGGGTTCTTTTCTGCAACGCTTTTGATCTCCCGGCTCAGTGATTCAGGATCTTTGGAATAGATGTCCATTCCCAGCCCCTTTACAGAATTACCATTTGCCCGGTAGGCTGCAATTGCCATTTGCGGATCTCTGGTATAAAAATACCCCAGGGCAATAAAATTGGGGTCGATATAACTGTTGGTAACCGTACCTGTAGCGCCTGCGTCGCCGATATTAGGTATCGAAATCCCTAATACAGACATGCGGTAGGCCGCCATAAATGTAGCGTTGAACTGAGGATATTCGGCAAAAATATCGTGCTTGGTATAACTCTTGTAGTCAGCCAGGAGCACCCCGAGTTTGGCGATCAGGTTTCCCCACATATAAGTATACCCCGGAGCACCTTCATCGGTAGTACCATCTCTGTCCAGGTTACGGATCATCAGGCCCGGAATGTTTCCTCCATCATGGGTAAACAACCAATCGAGCCATTCCGTAGTTTCAGGGGCCGTATTTAAAGCTACTGCACATCTGGCAACAGTTAACTGGTGCATACCCTGGTTGCCCCAGATCTGTTTTGAAAGCACGCCTTTAAAAGCTGTACGCAAGATTCCGTCATCAACATTTTTTACAAACAGGTCCCGTGTGCCTTTGGCCCCGGGCAGTTTATATTTCAACGATTGCTTTTTTAAAAATGAATAAAGTGAAGCATCATTAACCGTACCACTTAAAATTTTATCATAAGCATCTGCAAAGCCCTGAACTGTACCGGTTTCCCAGATGGCTCCCTCTATTTTACCTCTGTTTGTCCCTCCATCCGAATGGTACCAGCCTTTTTTTGAATAAGGCGCCCAATCCATGTCGGGATAAACATCCGCTATGCGGTCCAGCAAAATTGCCGCCTTATGTGCGTAGCGCTGATCTCCGGTATACAAAAATGCATTTGCCAGGGCGTTGAGTCCTGCATTAATATGGTCCCAGTACTTCCAGGTATAATATCCGATGAACCTGTACGACCGCCCATTTTCATTTACATAACCAAATCCATCGTCTACACCATATTTATGCAGCGGATCTTTTGGATCAGGATGTTCCAGGTTGTAAAGCAGGCTCTTGTCGCCACTTGCCGGATTAAAAAGACCATGTTCATCAATGGCACTTTTATAATATTTACCAAAATCGTTGGTAGGAAAAACAGTGCCGCAGGAAGGGCAGGTCAATTTCCAGGGCTTTTGCTCGAATTCAGGATTGTATGGATAATTACCATATTTTGAAATGTTGTGTCCGCATTTCAGACAACCTAAAAATTTAGGGCCCTCGGTCAGCCTGTCAAAGGTAACATCTATGCATCGCGGCAGGTCCTGTCCGGGAACCATGGCCCATAGCGTTTCGTCATCTTTGGCCAGCCAGTATTTTGCCTGGGCAATAAACCGGTCCCTTTGTTTTGCAGCCCAATCATATCTGTTACAATTGCTTCTTACATTGGCTATTTTTTCAGCGGTATAGAAGCCACCATAGATCCGGCCGGCATGGGCATTAGTATGTCCCAATAACATCAGGACCATGAATACATGGATCAGGCTAAATTTTAGTTTCATTTGGGGTGTGTTAAATGATAAACTATTTTTTAATAACCGTCCGTATTCGTTACCTAATCGAATACGTTAACGTTACCGAAAATAATCATATAATTTAAAAATCAAAGGCTTGCCTACCATTTCTTTCGAAAATAAACTAAGTTGTTACACAAACGTGTACGTAAATCATAAAAAAAGGTGCCCGGTAAACCGGACACCCCTGAAAGCGAAATTAAATTATTTTACCACCAGGAATTAAACCGTGCATATACCGCTGAGCCAATTGGTGTACCGGGGCTTTGCGTGGTATAGATCATCAGTCCGTGTACCTTCGCATTCGTTTTTGCAACCCCCATCAACTTATCTGTTGTAAAAGCAGTGGGTGCAGTGGTACTTTGGCTATGCGTAGAGGCATAAATGCCAAGAAACAGCAGTCTGTATGCATTGGCCTGCCATGCTGAAAAATCGTTAATCTCTGTATTGACCAGGTTCTGTCCGCCAGCAATATCTGAGGAAGGAAGCACCACTGCCCCGTGCATATTCCATGCGGTACCTGTCCTTGTTACATCAGGAGGGATTATTGTAGTGGGGTTCTTTGTTTTTTCATTTCTAAAGTAGAAGATAAAACCATCTGTATACTCCCTTACCCAGTTCTGACCTGTGGTAACCGCATAATAAGCAGTAGGTATAAAAGCAATATCCTGATTTTGTTCACGCAGGTTCTTTATCATTTTACCCAGCATTACACGGGTAAAAATCTTCGTCCCAGTTTCATTGGTATTGTGGTCAAAATCATCAATATTGATTCCGGCAAGATTTGGATACTTATTGGCCAGTATACCCAACAGTTTAAACCATGCAGCAAAGTCATTCGCATTAGGATTGCCGGGGCCACCAGAAAAAAGGGCACGTTCATCGTTGATGCTGCCACCAAGTTCGGTACTGCCAATATAAGGTGAATCTCCCGGCTGCGGCAGGTAACTTGGGGTAGGGCCACTTTCACTTGGGGGAACCAATACAGGGATTACCTTAATTGGCGATCCACTGGATTTAAGCAGTTCTAAAAATTCAATCAAGGCCTTATATTCCGTCCCTTTGGGAGGGTAGGTACCAGTAGAGGGATCAATCCAGCGATCTGCTACCATAAAGGCAAAAGTGTAGATTTTATTGGTTTCACAAAATGTTTTCAGGCCGGCCACATTCAGGCTGCCGTCTGCATTTCGCATAAATGCCTGGTGATAAGACCCAAAACTGAAACCGTTACGGGATAAATTCAGTTTTTTAGCATTAAATCTGGTCTGTATATCTCCGAACACACCCAGGGTAGTACCCCCCGTTTTTTGCCTTACACCTACCAGCTGGTCGCCACCCACATTAATAATGGTCTGTCCGGCCGCAATACCCGTCCAGGGCCATGCTGTTTCACTGGAGAAATCCTGCGTACTCAGCAGGCTGGGTGCAGTTCCTGTACCATTGTAATGATGATAGCTAAAATAAGAACTGCTGTTTTTGTACAGGACAAATTCTTTTCCATTGGTTTTATCCTGGTCAAATTCACCAATTGTAACTCCTAACCATGGGTAATGGGTAGTGCCACCTGCATAATTAAAACTTCCTGCTGCGTTAACAGTCCAGGTACTTGTACCGGAAACTTTATAAACCAGGATATCATCATCACTACCGCTGCCATTTCGTACTGCCATGAATTCTGCTTTACCATCGCCGTCCAGATCGCCTGCCGCTACCCCTCCCCATTGATTTACCGCTGCTCCATCCGGAAGATTAATGTATCCTTTCAAGACCAGGGAGCTGCCAGAAAGTGCATAAAAAATGAATTGCGAGTGTGCATCTTTTGCTACCACAAGTTCAGCTTTGCCATCGCCGTCAAAATCACCCGCAGCAATTCCTTTATAATTGTAAAGGCCGGAACCTACCTGTATGGAAGCCAGCAAAGTAACAGCTCCCGAGAAATTAAGCGGGATTTTGTAAACCAGGATATTGGTAATCCCGGCACCATTTCTTAGTATGATCAGTTCATCAACTCCATCACCATTCATATCTCCGGCTGCAATCCCTTTAAAATCATTGCCAGCGGTGCTCACATCAAAAGAAAAAGGGATTTGGTAATGACTGCCATCGTTTGCCGAGCGCATAAATATCACATGGCTGGTTGCCCTTTTGACCATTGCCATGGTGGCGATGCCACTGCCATCAAAATTTCCACAGGCCACCCCCAGAAAAAGCCGGTTGGTGCTGCCCACCGGATAATCAAAATTTTTGAGCTGAACAGGGCTGACCACCGATAATAAGCCCATTGGCCCGGCCATTGTGCCTGCTACATCAGCACCTTTTTGCTCACGCAGATCTGCCTGCTTACAGCCTGTAAAAATATACAGCACCAGGAAAAACAGCATTATAATCTTATTTTTTAAAGTTTTCATAACTCATAAATTTTAAATTAGATTTTAATTTGTTGGTGTTGGATAAGCCGATAATGGTTTCTGATCCCACCATACCCTTGTTTTCATATTGTCGGCCCCACCCAGTAAGCCCAGGGCAGCCTGGTAAGCATCCCTGTTGGTCGTAACTTCTGAGGGTGCATAAATTACCCTTCTGGCCAGATCTGTGGCCGACAGGTCGGGATTATCTGATCCGATGAGTGCATAACCCCTTGGATAGCCTGTGCGCCTGCGTTCTGCCCATGCCTCATAACCGTCGGGATAAATGGCCAGCCACTTTTGTGTAATGATCTGCTCCAGTTGCTGTTCAAAACTTCCAGCCAGGTTGTACAATACCGGAATATTGCTCATTGCCGGGGAATTCCATTTATCTGCCAGGGGTACTGGTGTGGTAAGGGTATTTTGATAAGCCGTAATCTGCGTATTGGTGATACCGGTTACATTTTGTGTAAGGGAAAGACTGATCCCTGAATTGTAAAAGCTCTGGGCTGTACCCGTGCCCATGTTCCAGTTCCTTAAAGCACCTTCCGCACGCAAAAATGCAACTTCGGATGCCGTAAGTACAAGTGTAGGGTTTACCGTTCCCGGCCTTGGCGGATTACCAATCCATTGCGGGCCTACAAATGAAGTAGTTGGTGCTACAACAGCACCCCTGTCAGCAGCAGCCAGCCCATTGCGCAACCCGGCATATTGTCCGCCGGTAGCGGCGGGAGAATAATAAATACTTAAACGCGGATCATTATAGCCTTTTAACACACTCAGCATGCTGCTATTTGCACGGAAATCATTTACAAGATAGGTAATGCGTGACAGGATATTGGTGCTGTTAAGGGTGGATAATACCCCTGCATTTTCGGCATTGGTTAAGATAACACCGTCAGCAATTGCTTTTTCAGCTTCTGCTTTCGCTTTGGGCCCGTCTGCATAGGCCAGGCGCATGGCCAGCCTTAACCGCAAAGAACCGGCAAATTTTAACCATTTAGCAGCACTGCCGGCGTAAACCTGGTCGTAAGTACCAAATGCATTGCCCGAGGGATTTTGTTTAAATACTTCAACGGCTTCGTCCAGTGTTTTAAAAAAGTCATAGTAGATGTCCTTTTGCGAATCGAAGGCCACACTGGTTTGCTGGTTGCCAAATTTTGAATAAATAACCGGCCCGAAATAATCGGTCATGCGATGGTAGATCACTACACGCCAAACTTTTGCTATGGCATTGGCCAGTACCATATTGTTGGCCTTAGTTACCTGTTCTGTGGTAAACTGCATTAATGCCGGCTTGGTATAAAATTCTTTCCAGAAAAGATCTACCCAGGTACCGTTAGGTACATAACGTTCCGTACTGAAGGTAGCTACATTGGTTGTAAAATATTGGGCAAACAGATGGGCATGCAGGTTTTCCTGCACCTGAACATAAGTAGCACCCAGCCCGTAATATTGTGCATAACCAAAGGCCTGTCCAACCGTTGCAGAATTAATCTCTTCTTCCGGTAATTGATTTTCGGGTGTGTTCAATTCATCAAACTTATCTGTGCAGCCAATAAACGCACTGATAAAGAGCAACAATGCAACCATCACCGGGGATTTATAATGTTTCAATATTTCTTTCATTTTCTTAAATTTTAAGGATAGCATTTGACTTAAAAATTAATTCTCAGGTTTGCACCAAAGGAACGTGTAGTAGGTGGCGCGAACGATTGGAAGCCTTCAGAGATGGTTTCTATGCCCTGAGTAAAATCAGGATCTATATTTGAATCCTCTCTGTATAAAAAGAAAAGGTTACGGCCTACTACAGAAATTTCTACTGCAGAAAATGGCAGACGTTTAAATAAAGATTGCGGCAGCTTGTAACCAATGCTCATTTCCCTTAAACGGGTATTGGTGGCACTTCTAGTAAAAACCTCTCCCACAGGTGCAGTTCTCGATCCCATTCCTTTCCATAAGGTCTCTGCGTTTACCTTAATGTCATTGGGTGTACCATCGGCTGCTTTTACAGCAGTAATGCCCGTAAAAATATTCTGCCCGAAGATCAGTCCGCCTTCACGGCCCTGTAATGTTTCTTCAACAAGTCCGTTGCCATACAATATGGCATCTGTAAATGAAGCTACCACTCCGCCCTGTTTATGGGAGATCACAAAATTGGCAGTCCAGTTTTTATAAGACAGGGAAGTCGACAGTCCGCCGGTCCATTTCGGATTGATATTACCCAGTAATACCGTTCGTCCTGCGGTAAACTGCGGCAGGCCGTTGGTACCAACCAGTACATTTCCCTGAGCATTGCGCAGATAACCCTTGCCATAGATCAATCCAAAAGGTTTTCCTTCCTCTAAAACAAATTCACGCATGTAAGAGTCGCTGCCAACAACCAATCTGGGAAGGTCTTTTGATAATTTCTTTACAATATTTTCGTTCACCGCATAATTAAAGTTCAGGTTCCAGGTAAAATTCCCGGTTTTTACAGGCGTTGTATTTAAAATGACTTCTATACCTTTATTTTGTACATCACCACCGTTGGTAAAAAAGCTGGCCGCGCCTGAGCCTACAGGTAAGGCCTGCGGGAACAGCTGATCATTTGTATTGGTTTTATACAAAGTAAGGTCCAGGCCAATCCTGCTGCTAAACATGCTCATTTCCAAGCCAATCTCGGTTGAAGTGGTCCTTTCAGGCTTAAGCTCGGTATTTGGCAATACAGAATTCAACAGGATATAACCCAGCGGACCACCTGCCAGTCCGGATCCATAACGTTGCAACTGATAAGGTTGTGCCCCATTACCTACCTGTGCCCAGGACCCTCTTAACTTCAGGTAAGAAATGGCCTGGGGCAATTTTACCATTTCGGAAATAATGGCACTTACACCTGCCGAAGGATAGAAGTAAGACCTGTTATTTGCCGGAAGTGTGGAATTCCAGTCGTTACGTGCACTAACATCTAAAAATAAAACATCTTTCCAGCCAAATTGTGCATTGGTATAGAGCGATTGCGTTTCAAATTTACTTAACGTGTTAACGGCAGTAGGCAAACTGGTGTTACTCAGCGCAAACAGGTTGGGAACATTCATGCCCGCTCCTGTTGAAGCGGTAACTGAACTGCTTTTGTTATTTCTGATCTCGCCGCCAAAATTAGCCTGTACCGACCAGTCGGCACTGAATTTTTTTGTATAACTGAGCAGAAAATCACCGATAGCCTGCTGTGAATTTCCTGCACCTAAAGCATAGCGCCCCAGCGGGTCACGGTAGGTACCGTAATAGGATTTCTCTTCATTACCTACAGATTCACCATCATAAGACCCCCTAAGCATCAGCTTAAGGTCATCGGTAAAAAGATAGGAAAGCGAGGTCAGCGCAATTACCCTATCCGATTTATTGTATCTTAAATTGCGGTATAAGGCCCAGTAAGGGTTGGCGCTGGTAACCGATCCAGGTGCCCAGTAATCCTGTTTGGTAACACCCAGAGAAGGATCAACATATTCAAAATCTTCAACGTCCTCCTGTCGTATATTTGGGGGCATGGTATAAATCTGACGGATGGGGTTGTAGCTCGACTCCCCTTCATCCAGTCTGTTGTCAATATTTTGTTTTGCATAATCAAGCTTGCTGTCCAGACTTAATCTTTTTGACAGCTGATTGGTCATCCTAACTGTTAGGTTATGCCGCTGCAAAGCATTGTTCGGAATAATGCCTGTAGCATCCGTATAAGTATAGTTAAAAGCAGTCTGTGTTTTTTCGCCCGAAGTGGCCACAGATAGATTGGTTGCCGAATTATGACCGGTCTGGAAAATGCCTTCCCTTACATTTTTCTGCCCAAGAAAAGGATAAGTAGTGCCAGCCTTTGCCGGGTCTTGCGACCAGGTAGCTACCATTTTTCCATCAAGCGCAGGGCCCCAGGATTCCTCAGACGAACGGTTGTAAATGCCGCCCGCCCCCTGTCCGTACTGATATTGAAAAGGAATTGACTGGATAGGTTCCTGGCCCATATAGGTAGCGTTCAGGCTAATATCAACAGACTTTTCACCCTGCCTGCCCTTTTTGGTCTCTATAATAATTACTCCATTTTGTCCCGCGCTACCATATAATGCTGCGGCGTTTGCACCTTTAAGCACGTTAATGGCTGCAATGTTGTCCGGGTTAAGGTCGGCCGGGTTCCCCCGCACCGGTACCCCGTCAATAACATACAGGGGCTGACTATTGCCATTTATAGATCGGTTACCCCTCAGGATCACCCTGGCTGCAGCACCTACCCCGCTGGAGCCCGATCCGATGTTTAATCCGGCAACCTTACCCTGCAGGGCATTCACCACATTCAGGTCCCGGCTTTGCGAAAGTTCTTTCGTACTTACACTCTGGGTACTGTAAGTGAGTGTTTTTTTCTGACGGGTCAATCCCAGGGCAGTAACCACCACTTCCGTCAATTCACCCGAACTTTCTTCCATCTTCACATTGATGGTACTCTGGTTATTTATAGCAATTTCCTTTGTAATGAACCCAACAAAAGAGAATATAAGCGTTCCACTTGCCGGAGCATTGAGCTGATATTTACCCGAAGGGTCGGTCGAAACACCTGCGGTACTTCCTTTTACTTTGATACTTACACCAGGCAAAGGCCCTCCGTTTGCATCGGTAACCGTTCCCGTTATCCTGATATCGGCTATGACCAGACTTTCCCTTTTAAGCGGCTTAATAATTACCGTGTTCATCAGTACTTCGTAAGTAAAGGGCTGGTTGGCAAAACTTAATTTAAGCGCTTCTTCAATATCAATGTCTGTTACATTTATATTAACGTTCTTCGCAATCTTTAAAC
This sequence comes from Pedobacter heparinus DSM 2366, assembly GCF_000023825.1. NCBI lineage: Bacteria > Pseudomonadati > Bacteroidota > Sphingobacteriia > Sphingobacteriales > Sphingobacteriaceae > Pedobacter > Pedobacter heparinus. The sequence goes on along the minus strand of NC_013061.1, from coordinate 377,100 downwards.
TTTTCTGATTATATACAAAGTTATAGCCGCTCTGCTGCCTGATGGCCTTCAGTACCTGTACAAGTGGTGCATCTTTTTTTAGCAAAGTGATTTTTTGAGCATAACCGGTAGCGTTTACATGCATTATTGCGGCCAGAAGTAAAATCATTGTAAGTTTCATCACTAAAAGAAATTTATGGTATACGGGCAACCTTTCACCCGATAAGTGTAATAGATAAAATTTCATACATTTGAATAATTTGAGTTGTGATTAATGCTTGCTTTATTTAATGGGAGCTCAATTTTACAGGGGCGTTCCAACCGCCCCTGTTTTTTGTCCCGATTTTATAGGTATTTTTTTTTATTGCATAACGATTATTCTCCTTCCATCAATTTTAAAATGAATAGTTCCTGTTACTTCTAATATTTTAAGCACCTGCGATACGTTTTCGAATTTTGAAACCGTACCCCCAAACCTTTCGCTGATCTGATTATTTAAAAAGACTACCTCTACATCATACCAGCGCGATATTTTGCGCATAACGCTATGGATGTCTTCATTGTCGAACATAAAATATCCGTTTTTCCACGAAACGGCCTCTTCTATGTCCACCTCGGCCAACTCCATTTTGCCGGTTTCTTCCAATAAACGGGCCTGCTGTCCGGGTTTAATCACACGACTTAAATTGCCATAAACTATCTTTACAGCCCCTTCAAGCAAGGTAGTTTTTACCTCTGCCTCATCTTCATAAGCATTCACATTAAAATGGGTGCCCAATACTTCTATCTGCTGTTGCGCACTAAACACTTTGAAAGGCCTTCGTTTATCTTTGGCAACTTCAAAATATGCTTCACCTTTAACCGTTACACACCTTTCATTACCTATAAAGACCGTAGGGAACTTAATAGACGAACCTGCATTGAGCCATACTTTTGTCTGGTCTGATAGCACCAGCTGATATTGGCCACCATGAGGTGTCCGGATGGTATTGTAAACCGGTTTCGCCTCGGCGCTGTTTCCTCCTGCTGATCGGACACGATAAATCAGTTGTCCATCCTTATTTTTATCTACAATGATATTCCCCTGGGTGGTTACCACGCCATCTTCGGTATCGTCAAGGCTTACTTCAGAGCCATCGGCCAGTGTCAGAACGGCCTTGTTCCCTCCTGGCAATACATCCTCTATACCAGCACTAACATGTTTAACGGGAGGCAATGATGCTTTTTTAACATAAAAAAAGAAGGTCATCGATGCCACCGCAAGTACGGCAGCTACAGCAATCCAGTTCAACCGGACAAGGCCTGGTTTGCCTGCAGGCTTTAATTCCTCATGTCGGGCAATATCCTCCAGCACTTTCTGGTACAGTTCCATTTTCAGCTGTTGCTGCGGACCCATTTCTTCCTCGTCCCAGTCCATATCCTTTTGCTGTATGGCATCATAATAAGCAAGCAAACGTTTTTCGTCTCCTGGGCTAATACTACCCTCCAGATATTCTTTCGCTAAATGTTCAAATTCGGTTCTGTTCATGGTTAATTACTGTAAGTACTAAATAATGGTCTGTACCCCCAAAAGAGATTTAAAATATTTTAAATTGGTTGAGGAAATTGTTACAGCCTGATGCTACCAATTACCAGGGCAAGTAACAGCACTTTATCTAATGCAAACCTGATGCGCCTTAATGCAATTGTCAGCTGGTTTTCAACTGTTTTTGGGGTAATCCCCAAACGCATGGCCACTTCCTTGGTAGAAAGGTGGTCCTTTCTGCTCAGGTTAAATACGTTACGGCATTTTAAAGGTAAGTTTGCTATTGCTTCGTCCAATAATCGCTGAATATCTTTGGTAATCAGCGGGCTATCTGTGTCGTTCACAAAAGAAAAGTGATCAGGATAGATTACAGGTCTGTGTTTTACCAGCGGTAATGCTTTAAAGACCTGATATTTGACACAAGTGTACAGGTAAGCCTTTAAACAATCGATTTGGTTTACCGAACGCTTTACCCATAGCTGTACAATTACTTCCTGGACAATATCTTCTGAAACCTGCCGGTCCCGGATGACATTGTAAGCCTGTAAATATAATTTAGACCAGTAGCGCTCATATATTTCAGACAGGGCCCGTTCATTACCTTCCTGTAATAAATCAAGCAATTGCCTGTCACTTAAATCAGCATAGGTAGATCTGGTCATGTTGATTGGTTACGTACCCGAATATATAAAAACAAATTAAATAAAACAAAAATGAGCCGGTAAAAGCATTTCTGCTCTACCGGCTCATTTCTATAAATCAATGCTGTTCTTACTGCTTGATCAGGTCGTACAATTCATCCAGTTTCGGAGAAAGTACAATCTCAATTCTCCTGTTTTTACTGCGGCTTTCGGCGCTGGTATTTGGTCCCAATGGCTGAAACTCTCCCTTGCCTGTAGCAGTCATCCTTACCGGCTGTACTTTACAGATCTCGGTCAGGAACCGCACCACCGAAGTAGACCTTAACACACTCAGGTCCCAGTTGTCCTTGATCTGCCCCAGGTTGGTAATCTTTTGTGAGTCCGTATGCCCTTCAACCGCAATATTTATTTCCGGCTGTTGCTTCAATACATCGGCCAGCTGCGTTAAGGCCTGCTTACCTTTTTCATCTATAATGATACTTCCCGAAGGGAACAATAGCTTATCGGTTAAGGACACATACACCTTGCCATTCTTGATTTCTACAGTTAAACCACTCTGGGTAAATCCAAGCAGGGCCTGCTGTAGTTTCTCTTTGAGCTTATTGGTAGCTTCATCGCGCTTCCGCAAAATTTCTTCTACTTCTTTTAGCCGTTGCTCACGTTTTTTCAGATCGGCAGACAGCTTGTTGATCTCAGTAGAGCTGTTGCTGCGTAATTTTGAATAGTTGTTGTCCATTTCTGAATACCTGCTCTTCATGTCGTTTAGCGCACTGCTCAGTCCAGTAGTATCTTTTCTGAGTTTAGCAATCAGGCCTTCCAGGTTTTCGTTCATCAATTGCGACTCATTCCAGCCCTTGTTCAGGGAATCCTGTTTGGCCAGCAGAGACTTGTATTTTTTCGGAGAAAGGATCACGCAGGAACTGAAAGCACTGGCCAGTAATCCGGCAAATAAAAATAAAAGGATTTTCTTCATTTGTGTGTGTATAATAAACTTTACTGGTCAACAGCTTTCCTCAAAAATAAGAGAAATGGATAAACACTTTCAAAAGCAGTTTTCAACTTATCAACGATTCCCGGTTTTAAAAAGTCTTCATCTTTTAAAGGGTAAATCGCGATAAAGCTCTTCAACCGTAAAAATTCGATTTGGGGATGATCTGTTTCATAGCCTTTAGGTGCATTTTTAAGGGTATCCTCTTTGCTTAGGTGATAGATACTTTGAAAGCTTTTGTCATTGATGATGTCCAGAAACTCGGTAGCATTGTAATCAATTTCTTCTCTTATCTTTTTCAGGATAGCAGCTTCCGGCATCCAAAATCCGGCAGCAAAAAAACATTCGCCAGGCTGTATGTGCAGGTAATAACCCGGACCATGTATATCATTGCCTTTAACGTTAAATGAAATCCCAAAGTTATTTTTATAGGGATCCTTATTTTTGCTGAAACGCACATCCCTGTAAATGCGCAGTAAACATTTTTTAGCAGGGGTATCTATAGAAAAAGCTGGATCTACTGCCGCCAGCCTCGGTATGAGCTGCTCAACAAAAGACAGCACATCAGCTTTGGCAACTTCATATCTTTCTTTGTGCTCAGCAAACCATTCCCGGTTGTTATTCTGGGCTACGTCGGTTATAAAAGCGAGTGTTTCTTGCTTAATCATGGCTTATCGTAATAGGCGTTATACTTTATTTTTGGAGAAAGCCAATGTAATAAAATCACCCGTGAATAGCGATAGTTAAAAGGTGCCAAAAGTAAACATCCTGTAAAAATTACAGTGAGGTATAACCACAACGATTCAAATTCAAGGTTTCCGCCTGATAATACATAAGTGGCCACGCCAAGGGCTATCATCTCTGCGCAGTTCATCGCATAGCTCACATACATTGCGGCATAAAAATATCCGGGTTCTATTTCAAACCGCTGTCCGCAATGCGGGCAAACCGTATTGGTACGCTGTACATTGAAACCGTATAAACTTCCGGTAAAGATATCGCCACGGCGGCATTGAGGACATTTGCCGTGTACTATGGCATATAGTTTAGATGTTTTCTGCATAGCTTACCGACTTTTTACGATATTTTACATACCATAATATTCCAATCCCGGTAATTAAAAGGTAAGGGATCGCTAACAGATAGAGTATGCCGGAATTTAATCCTTTACCCTGGGTATTGCCATTTTTAACACTTTGTTCGGCACTAACCGTACACATGGCACATTGCGCATTGGCTGTATTGCTTACTGCTATTGCTGATAGCACTATAAAAATGAAGACAAATGCAATCCTTTTCATAGGGCAAAGATAAGGAAAGTTTAGCAGCTTTGGTAGGGCCTGGCTATAGGCTGCCTCTCCCCACTCCGAAGAAATTTAAAAATTATCTTCAATATACTGTCTGGCCTGCTCCTGTGTTAAAACAGCAAAGTCCTTATAACGGTCATGAACATCAATAATTTCTTCCAGTGCAGCTGTTACAAGCTGTTTGTTTTCCCATTGTTTAAGGTGTTCAACTACAGTTTGAATACAACCCTTTTTATAAGCTATCTGCCCAATTACATGTACCAGCGTATTCCTGACTCTTGCTGTTTTGTCATGTTGCAGCTCCTGCAGCAGCGGTAAAATGTCTCCGGGATATTTGCGTCCCCTCAGTTCTATACCATGGCAGATTTCTCTTCGGATCTCTTTATCTTCATGCTGCAAATACAGCCTTGCCCATCCAAGCACAGGAACTGGGTTTACTTCTCCCATTTTTTTTATGGAACCAATCACGGCATTGCGTGGTGAATGGTGTTCATCGAACAAACCCCTATCAAAAAAATGCTGAACACTTTCAAAATACGTTTTACCGATCTCTCCTGCCGCATTGATCACCGTTTGCCGGATTTTATAATCTGTTGATGGAAGAAGTTTTTCCAGGCTGCTTATTATTTTAGGTCGAAGAATGGGTTTAGCCAGGTATATTTTACCAAGAGATAAATAGGCCGATTTTCTGATATAGGTATCCTCGTCTGAAAAATATTGAATTGTATTTTTCAAATCTGCTGTACCCAGTTCAATAAGCATGTTGTTGCTAATTTCAGCCACAACGTTTAAGCGCTCCTGTTTATTTAAATCGTAAAAAGCCATATGCTGAATATATAAGTTTTTTTCTATCCTTAGATTGCCTTTGGTATTAAAGTTGAAATCAACGCTACCATGCACTTTAACGGACAAAGTTCGGTAGCGTTAAATGGCGACCTTGCAACAGGTATCGCTTATTGTATGGCCCATCATTTAACCATCGAGGATGGCAGACAAAAATTTATGGTCGCCACCATTCGTTACCACGACAAGTTTGTAAAGCTTAACGGCCAATGTTTTTTTTCAGGGCGCAAGCTCTGTTGGTAGATTGGATTGAGAACAGGTAATAAATACCGCAAGTTTCGGATTTCCTACCCGATGCCTTAAAGCTAATTTTATACCATTAAAAATCATGATTATGGGAAATATAGAAGCACGGTTAGCTGTTAAGGACTGGCAGGAAATTACAAAGGAGTTGCATGATAAGGGTTTTGTTATTGTCCGGGATGTGTTGAATGAAGAGGAATGCGATGCGCTGATTGCGGAATACGATGCAGACGACACCTACCGTAAAACAATCAGTATGGAACGTTATCGTTTTGGTCTGGGTGAGTACAAATACTTTCAGTACCCACTGCCCGAACTGATTACCACCATGCGGGAAAAAGTGTACGCCGAAATAGCGCCCGTTGCCAACCAGTGGATGCAGGAACTGAACATCGACAAAAAATTCCCCGCTACCCATCAAGCGATGAAGGAACTTTGCAGGGAACACGGGCAGGAAAAACCTACCGTCCTAATCCTAAAATATGGTAAGGGTGGCTTTAATACGCTGCACCAGGATTTGTACGGTGAGATTTTCTTCCCGATGCAAATGGTTTTTATGCTTGACCAGGCTGGTCAGGATTATACAGGTGGTGAATTTGTGATAACCGAACAAATACCCCGTGCGCAATCTAAGGCAAATGTATTAAAACCTGATCGTGGCGATATGGTTATTTTCACTACGAACTTCCGCCCGGTGAAGGGCACTAAAGGTTATTACCGGGTGAACATGAAACATGGCGTTAGTCCGCTCCATGAGGGCAACAGGCATAGTCTTGGTATCATCTTCCATGATGGGCTTAGCTAACAAACAAGATTAAGCCAGCAAAATGCCTGAAGTAAAGTGCGTCGCTCCGGCTTTTATTCTATATCATTCTTTGGGTTTAGATAGGGCTCGCCACAGATAGAATACAATATACGACTGCCAGCCCTCAAATGCCTTAAAGAATTTGGCTATTGCAGGCTTATTGTCTTTTGATTTGATGATACCGTGATTGAGTAATGCGTTTAAAAGACCGGCATCCCCGTAAGGAATACAGGCAGGTTCTTTCAGGCTTTTCATCAAGGCGTAATTAGCCGTCCATTGTCCAATGCCTCTTATATTGGTCAGAAATTTTATCCGGCTTTCCAGATCTGGAAGCCGTTGTAGCAATTCTTTATTCAACATACCGTTCAAAAAGGCTTCCGCTATGGCAATAATATACTCGGCTTTCTTTTCGGAAAATTGAAGCTCCCGCAGGTCGCTGATGCTTGCTTTCGCTATTATTTCGGGCCCAGGAAACAAATAATATTTTTGGCCATCAAATTGGGTACACGTTCCATATCGTTCTACCAGCCTGCGTTTTACTTTGTAGGCAAAGGACAAATTGATTTGCTGACCGATGATGCACCATGCCAATGCCTCAAAGAAATCAGGCATTCCAATAAATCTTAATCCGGCAAAATCCTCTGCCATGTAGGAGATCCGTCTGTCTGCTGCAATGGTCTTATAAAAAGGTATCAGGTCGGTATTCAAATCGAACCATTCAGAAACGAACTGCACTACAGCCGTTATATCTTCAGCCGAAGGGGAAATGTTAAGCCACTCTAAGATCAGTTTATCTGACATCGGGTAAATGTCCACTATCATTATTCCGCTACCCTGCCTAAAGCCCCGCCGAACCCTGTCTTCAAAAACGCTGTACATGCAATCATCAAAATCACGGCTTAAAAACCATAGGCATTCCGCTTTACTAAACAAACCCGATACGGGGATTTCTACCTTTTTATTCTCCATACTCCAAAGCAATAGTCTATCTCTGAAATAAACAATCCGAAATTTGCTATTATTTTAAAAAAAGTCGATTTAAAACCGCAAGAAACGGATTTCATACGACATAGAGGCAAGCTAATTTTAGATTATCAAACGAGTAAAAAACTTTTAAACAATCTAAAATTTTAAAAAAAATGGAAAATCAGAAATCAAAAGAAGAACTGAACAAAGAAGTAGTTGTACGTTGGTTTACACACTTCTGGGGAGAAACAGTTGATCTTTCAATTGTTGATGAAATTGCTGCACCAGATATGCTGTTAAAATATTCATTGCATGAGCCACGTAACGGTCGTGAAGATATTAAGGCGTTCATGACGGACTTCCGTGCTGCATTCCCTGACTTGAATTTTTGGGGTACTGCAGACCTGATTGCTGAAGGAGACTATGTGGTTGGTCAATGGGAAGGTGGCGGAACCCATACCGGTATTGCCTTTGGCGATTTCCTTGCAGGTTCACTGCCCGAAGCAACCGGAAGGAAAATGCACTTCACAGGAACAACGGTACTGAAAGTGGTAGACGGAAAAATCGTTGAAGAAATTGGTCTTGATGATGGTGTTACTGCTTTAACTCAATTGGGTTTGATGAAAACTGTCTAAGGAAAGTTTTTGTGAAAGAAAGGTCGGGCAAAGTCCGGCCTTTTTTATGCCGCCATTCAAAAATTTAAACTACTGTTTTACAATAGTACCATTGAATTAATCAAGAAAAACACAGCATTATGTACACAATATTTTCTAGACACTTTGCGGTCATTATAGCTTTTACCGCAGTATGTTCTTTGGCGCAGTTTTCCTTTGGACAAGCCCCGGGGCTCAATTTGAAAAATCAACCAAACATTGCTTTTAGGCAGGACACTACTATGTATTGGGAAAACAAACCGGAAACCTATACAGTCAAGGGAAAATCGGTTACCATGCGTACCAATAGTGCAAAATACCTTTGGGGAGATAGTCACGAATTTGATTTTGACTTTCCATATTCTCATTCCTACTACCGGAATATAGCTGGCAATTTCACGGCACAGACAACAGTAATGCTAACAGACGACTGGAAAAACGGGAACGCTGGCTTGCTTATTAAGTTATCGCAATCGAATTGGATAAAGCTGTACATAATCAAAGAAACGAATGTGCTGCGCCTCAATACCGTTTATGCCAGTGATGCAACCCATATAGATTATTCTACTTCTCTGCTCCATTCCAACGATAATAAGATATGGTTACAGGTAAGCTGTAACAACGGAGTGCTTCGCTTAAAATGTTCCACCAACGGACGGGCATACGAAACGGTCCGTATTTTAAATATGCCAGCAGGTTATAAGTCTGCACAGGTAGGCTTAATGGCAGACTCTCCAATGTCATCAGGCTTCGATGCTTCATTTGAGAACCTTAGTATTCGCAATATAGCAGAAGATCAATAAACAATTTCAATTTTTAATTATAGTAGTCATGAATACCATAGAACAAAGATTAAAGACAAAAAAATGGGATGTAATTCTTGATGAATTGAGCAGGAAAGGATTTGCAATTGTCCCTGACCTTATCAACGATAAAGAATGTGCAGAACTGCTTCATGAATTTAAAGAAGAATACCGGTACAGAAAAACTGTCGTTATGGAACGTTATCGTTTTGGCAAAGGTGTGTACAAATATTTCAATTATCCGCTGCCTAACATTCTGACGGAATTAAGAGAGAATTTTTATACTTATCTCGCCCCTGTTGCCAATAAATGGTTTGAGGTGTTGAAAATAAAGACCCGTTATCCTGAAATACATAAAGAGTTTATTAACCAATGTAAGCAGAACGGGCAAGAGAAAGCTACCGCATTAATTCTTGGGTATGGTGCAGGTGGATTTCCATTACTAAGCCCCGGATAAACATCACTTTCAGGACAATTAAAGCGGTCGCAACCCAAACTGGAAGATGTGGCAGAGCATGTACACCTTAGCCCGTTTCACTTTCAAAGAATGTTTCAGAATTGGGCAAGTGTAACACCCAAACAGTTCTTACAATACCTTACTACGGAACACGTAAAAAATATGCTGAAAACGACAAGAATGAGTTTGTTTGATGCAGCATATGAAGCTGGTCTATCCAGTACAAGCAGACTGCATGACCTTTTTATCAAAGTGGAGGGGATGTCGCCCGGAGAATTTAAAAATGGCGGGGAAGCATTAACAATCAATTTCTCATTTGCCGATAGTCCTTTTGGTGAAATGCTTGTAGCTGCTACTGCAAAAGGCGTGTGCCACATGATGTTTGTTGATAATGGACGTGAGATGGCACTGGATGCGCTTAAAGCTAATTTCCCGAACGCAAAGTATGTCCAAATGGTTGACAGGATGCAGCAGAATGCTTTATTTGTCTTCACACAGGACTGGAGCAGGCTGGATGAAATAAAGCTGCACCTGAAAGGAACAGACTTCCAGATTAAGGTATGGGAAACTTTACTTAAAGTACCGACTGGCGGATTTACAACGTATGGTGATCTGGCTGCTAATACAGGTCACGATGGTGCATCAAGGGCAGTAGGAACCGCTGTTGGAAACAACCCTGTCGCATTCCTTATTCCTTGCCATCGGGTGATTAAATCTACTGGCGAAATTGGTCAGTATCATTGGGGGTCAGTTCGTAAGCATGCAATCATTGGTTGGGAAGCCGCCCTGCAACATCACATTTAAACCGATAATTTTTTCAATTGATATGAAAGCCTGTGCAGGAAATTGCACGGGCTTTTCTATTAGATGTGTTTTATCTTGTTAAACCTAAACTCTTAATCAAAAACACCAAAAATAAATCGCGTTTTACAGTTAAATGATTAATCCGTTTGAATTCTTAAATTTAACAGATTTTCATTTTGAATATTTGCTGTAACAGTAAACAATATGAAGGAACCCGTTTACTGTTGTATCCTTTCAATCAGTTAAAGGATTGTCTAAACTCCAGGGGCGAAACAGCAGTCCTGTTTTTGAACAGGCGATGAAAAGATTGTGAATGTTCAAAACCTAACTGATAGGCTATTTCTGACACGGACAAAGAAGTAGTTGATAACAGTTCTTTTGCTTTTTCGATGACACGGTTCTGAATGTGTTGTTGTGTTGTCTGCCCTGTATTCACCCTTAGCATATCACTAAGATAATTGGGGCTTAAATTTAATTTGCTTGCAACGAAATTGACTGTAGGAATGCCTTTATCAGGTAATACATCGTTTTTAAAATACCCGTCCAGTAAGGCTTCCAGTTTTGTCAACAAATCGTTGTTGGCTTTCTTCCTTGTCAAAAACTGACGGTTATAAAAACGGTCGCAATATTTCAGCAACAAATCAATATTCGACACCAACAGATCTTGTGTATAAGCATCCATATTGGCATCTATCTCCTTGCTGATATTTTCTACAATGTGCATTATGGATTTTTCTTCTTTCTCGGAGAGGTGCAGAGCTTCATTGCTCACATACGAGAAATAGCCGTAGTTTCTGATTTCAGATGCCAAGGGATAGCCGTGAAAAAAATCAGGGTGTATCACCAAAACAAAACCTTTTACACCATTGAGTAATACATCTTCAAATTGTAACACTTGATGCGGAGCAATAAAGTACATAATCCCTTCATCAAAATCATAATATTGCTGTCCGTATTTACATTTTCCTCCCGCACAATCTTTCTTTAAAGCAACTACATAAAATTCGGTTGTAATTGCACTCAAAATCGTTTCAGGTTCCAATATTACATCGTCGAAATTAAACAGGCTTATCAGAGGATTGGACGGTTTCGCTAATCCTAAAAACTGATGCAATGCACTTATCGACGAAACTTTTGCCGGGGCTTTCATTTGTTGATTTTCAGATTTATACATCACTAAATTATCAATTTATTTTTGTAATGAAAGCTGTTCGTCCCTAATCTGTTCTATACCTTCTCTGTACGTACTTACCGCAAAATCAGGAAAACGACTTCTGAATTTTGTGTCGTCAAACACATTATTGTGTTCGTATCTTGGCAATAGCTCCAACAGTTCCTTTGTCCTTTTACTAAAAAGCGAGCCTATCTTAAAAAGGAACTTCGGCATAACAGCGTGCTTCAGTCCTTTCTTGTACACATTGGCAGCCAATTCAATAAATTCTTTGTAGGTAGGATGGCTTTCATCCACAGGCAGATGCCAGGTTTGTCCGAAGGCATCGGGTGTATTGCCAATTAAGGCCGTTGCCCTGCTTGCATCGGGTGTCCAAATCAAACTTCTTTTTTTGGTATCGCTTAGCGGTACTTTCAATTTTTTCCCCTCTTTGATGTTATTGAAAAGTAAGGTATTGGTAATGCTCTGTGTTTTGCCGGGACCGTAAAACTCCGGTGCACGGCAAATCACGGCTTCCAGCCGGCCTGTCTGCATTTCCCTTAAAACCATTTCTGCCATTGCTTTTCTTACTTTACCTTTCCTGCCCACAGGAGCGAAAGGCGTTTGTTCCGTAAGTACACGGTCATCTTGCGGGTACATATAGGTATTGTCAAAAAATACCAGTTTTGTACCATGGATTTTACAGGCATCGATCACGTTTTGGGTAATTAACGGAAATTGATGCTCCCACAATTCAGAACTTATCGGAAGCCCCAAAGTGAAGTAAGCGATTTCACTACCTTTTACAGCTTCAATGGCTTTTTCCCTAATAGAAAGGTCTGCCGAAAAAACTGTATCGGTATCATTTACTTTTTTAGCATTGCGGCTTACAATCCTAATGTCAGAAGTATAGCTTCTTTTTAATTCCCGTGCCAGTTCTTCACCAATCTGTCCATTTGCACCTAATATCGTTTGCATATTGTTTATCTTTTATTCTTCAATTCATCTATTATAACTTTAGCCATCTCTTTTGAACTAAAAGGATTTTGTCCGGTTATTATATTCCCGTCCACAATAACTTTAGAGGTCATCGGGATAAGTGCTTTTTTATAGTTTGAAGTCCGTTTTTTCAATTCGGCTTCAAGGCTAAACGGTACTTCCTTTTTACGTTTGGCTAAACTTTCCTCAAACCAGTTAAAACCTGTGATAGTCCTATCTCTGATTAAATATTCTCCGTTTGATAATTTGACGTTTAATAGTCCGCCAACCCCGTGACAGATTGCCGAAACAATTTTGCCCGTTTCGTAATGCGTTCTGATAATGTTCTGTAAAGTAGTGTTGTTCGGGAAGTCATACATGGTTCCGTGTCCGCCTGCTAAGTACACACAATCGAATTGTTGCCCCGACACTTTTGCTAAACTTTTGCTGTTTTTTAGCAATTTCCGAAATGAGGAATCTTCCCAATATCGTCTGGAGATTTTATCAAGCGTAAAACGTTTCAGGCTTTCAGGGTCTACCGGTACATTGCCACCATTTGGGCTGGCGATGGTTACTTCGTATCCATTGGTTATTGCTTCGTGGTAAATGTGCGTAAGTTCACCCAGCCACAAACCTGTTCGTAATTTGCCGCTTTCATATATATTGATATTGGTTACAACGATTAAAATCCTCAAAATACGCATATTGACACTTTTTAGTACTACAAAGGTCTGAATGAAAATTAAGACCGATGTAACCCAATTACGGGACTTTGTAACAAAATCTCTGACTTGCCCAATACTAAAAAACACAAATACAGCTTAATTGAAGCACTAGACGGGTTGTTACAAAATGAAGAAGAAAACACAGAAAAATCAATAGCACATACTTAATTCATACTCCTGTATTCATTTGGTATCATCCTGTTTTTTTGCTTAAAGCCTGGTAAAGTGTTGCTGATATTTGAAACCCAACTCATTGGGCTATATCGTTAATGGATTTGGAAGCATCAAATATTTTATCCTTGGCCTCATCGATCAATTATACTGTTTTCCTTGTTTTGTACGGTCTTATTTAGGCGGTTAGTCATATAAAACATGATTATCAAAACCATTACGATAAACCACAGCAAAAAGCCATAGCCAACATGGCCTGCCAATTCTCCAAACAGCAGAGGCATCAACATGATACCGATATAAGCACTTGCCATTTGTATTCCCATAATCGACTGCGAATATTTTTCGCCAAAATTACGGGGCGTTTCATGCAGTAAGCCTGGAAAGATAGGTGCACAGCCTAAACCAACGAGAAAAAAGCCAGGTAGTAATGCATTCTTGAAAGGCAAAAAGATTATAATCAGGCCAAGAGCGATAATTGCTTGCCCGGTATAAACCAATTGTCGGTTGCTTATTCTTTCGGTCATAAAGCCAGAAACAAAACGGCCTATGGTAATTCCGGCATAATATAAAGAAACCAATTTAGCCGCTTCTTCAGGCTCAAAGTTTCGAATAAAAACAAGATAACTTGCTCCCCATAACCCGAAAGTTGCTTCAATAGTGCAATAACAAAAAAAGACAATCAAAGCTTGTTTAAGCCCGGGAATACTGATTAATTTTTTAAACGATAATTTACTCACTATTCCTTCTTTGGTTGGGTTTTCTTCAATGTTTTTAATCCAAAGTGGTGTACTTATAAACAATATTACGACAAGTACAATTTGTATCCAGCCAACGCTCAAATAACCTTCTGACCATGATCCGCCTAACGCCAGATATTTTGACATAATAATCGGACCTATTGCTGCGCCAATACCCCAAAAACAATGTAACCAGTTCATGTGCTTTGCTTTATAGTGCAGTGCTACATAATTATTAAGCGCGGCATCCACACAACCGGCACCAAGGCCAAGAGGTATAGCAAGTAAACACAAGTATATAAAGTGCTGAGATTGGGAAAAACCCAATAAAGCTATCGCTGTCATTAATACACTGAAAGTAGTAACAGCAGCTACCCCAAAATGGTCTATAATACGACCACTAAACAAACTGGAAATAACAGTACCACCAGCGATAATCATAAATAAGATGCCCGCAAAGTGGATTGGAACATGTAAATCCCGAAACATAGCCGGCCATGCTGGGCCTAATAGCGAATCAGGTAAACCAAGGCTGACGAAAGCAAGATATATAACAACCAGTAGAAGTTTCTTTTTCATTTTGTAATAAATTCCTCACTTATTTAAAAGTAAATACCAAGGCATCTATTCGCCTGTCTGCAATCTTTAACAATAACGATTTAAAGACATTGAAACCTATTTAAATCATAAAAAGCTATGGGCTGAATATATAAGTTTTTTCTCATAATAAAGCCCCTATGCAAATCGGGGCTTTATTATTGGCTAAGCGCGTTATTACCATTTTTAATTAGCAGTTATTGCTGCAACACCCCATAAAAGAAAGATGCGGGATTGTTCTGATTTAAGAATCCGCCAACAGTTGCGCCCGAAGGAGCACCTGCTGCGATGTAAGCAATCTTAAAATTAGCACCTGCAAAATAATCAGTTAATGCAGTAACATACGTTCTGATGGTACTTGCATTCCCTGCTGGCGTAGCTGCCAGGGTAAACTTCGCAATTCCTGTGTTCGCATCCAGCGCCATATTATAAATAAAATCTGCATTAAAGAAACTGGATGGAGACGCCGGATTTCTATACCTGATCTGGAACGTGACGGTACCATTAGGGTTAAACAACAGGGTGATGTATTCTATATATCTTCCTCCTGGTGCACCATTGGTAGGCAAAGTACCCAGGGACGTATTGGCTGCATTGTATTTAGCCAGAAAGTCGGCTGATAGCTCAGATAAATTGGCAACATTTATTTGCATAGATGTCCAGCGGGTACCCAAAACGGTATGTAATGCAGGCGTAGTTTCCAATGGAAGCGGTGCAGGTGAAATCTCGATTTTAACCTTTGCATTTCCGTTTAAAAAGTAAAAATACTTGTCTGTAGGCTCCCAGTAAACTTTATCGAAGCTATAGGATCCAAATTTAAGTGGGTTTTTCAGCGTCAGTTCATTCAAACCGAAAGCAAAGGCAGAACTGGTCTGTCCGGCAATAGAAACGGATTTGCCGGCAACACTAAGTGACACAGGGATTTGCTTATTATCCAGCATGATGAACAGGATCTTTCCTGTTACCGCTGCATTGGCATCATCGATCATCTTTTTTAATCCGCCAGCTAAAATCGTCTGTGCCTGGGCATTTGACAATTTTACCATAGACATATAATTCTTATTAAATGTCCCCTCAAATTTGACTGTATCCCCGGCCTGCCCGGTAAATGCAAACTCAAAATCAGAAGTCAGGCCCAATGCCGTGCTGCTACCGCCACTAACTGCTGAATTTGGGTCGGCCGGCAAATGAATATAGTTATAGCCATCAAAAATCAACGTTGGCCGTTGCAAGGCTTTAAGTCTGTAACTACTTTCGGCAGAGGTTCCTGCGGTAGTGGTGTTAAAATCTGACAGCATGGTTACCTTACCATCTGCAGCAAATTTAAAATAGAAAGAAAAACCCTTTCCCCCTTTGGGATAGATGGTGGCCAGCCAGCCATCGTTTGCAGACAGCAATAAAGCCTGGTCTTTTTCCAGTTCGGCACTAAGTCTTGTATCAGGATCCTCTAAAATCGGATCGTTATCCTTTTTACAACCGTACATCAGAGCGGTTAACAGGAATATATATGTTAAAATTTTTTTCATCTTCATTAGCTTTAGTTATGTACGACTAATATTTTATTACACCTAAATTCCCGAAAAACGATGAAGTAGGATCTGAAACTTTTGTCCACTGTCCGAATTCAAGGAAATTGGCATCATAACGCCAGCTGACCGCGAAACTACCTGAAGTAAGGTAATTGGTTAATGCAACCACTCCCGGTGCAATCACCTCAGCATTTCCATCCCGCCTTAAATAAGTCAGGGTTAACTGATTGTTTGCGTTATAAGCTACCTTATACACAAAGTTTGCGGCCAGTACACCGGTTGAATTGGCATAGTTGATACGCAACACCAGTTCACCAGCTCTGGGATAAAAAAACAGCACAAAATTATTTAATACCCTGCCTTGACCACCAACCGCTGCAAGACCTGTTTTAGTTGTTGCCCAGGTAGACATAAAATTTGCCGACATGCCAGGAACATTGTCAGGATCGACAGAAATTGAAGTATACTTTTTGCGGTTACCGAATAATGTAGCTAAATCAGAAGGTGCATTTGCTGCCAAAGCATAGTTTACTTTGTTTTGCAAACGGGCGAATTCAATTCCGTAACTGCTTTTGAAATAAGAAACTACAAATTGCTCTTTTTTCCTGAGGGCCGCCTGGGCAGCCGTATTTGGTAATTCCCTGACAATGATGAAGGGTGGATTGGCCGGATCGGGAATAGAATCGAGCTTAGGGACTACAATACTGTTTACAATTGCATCGTAAGAGGATTTTCCTTCTGTCAGCATAACTGATGTCATTTCTGCAAAATCTTCATTTGGTGAAGCCTGGGAATACTGGGTAATGTATCCCGCATTATTGGCATTTACCAGCGTAGTATTGTTCCAGTCGGCAGTATAACCTGCAGGTGTAACCTGCGGAAATTCTTTCTGATAGCTAATGGTTTGGTTTAAAATATGCGTAAACTCATGATGGATGGTTTTAAGTACCCGCTGAGAAACCTCCCTGTTGGTTTTTGAGAAGTTATTGACATTAAACAGGGTTACTTTTACCCCTCCTTCTGCTTCCCCTAAAGTTACTGTACCACCTACATTATATTGTAAACTCCCTACCAGCACATAGTTTTTTGGGCCGTATTTTCTGATGAAATCCATATTACTTTCCGATACATATGGATCAATCCAGACTGCTTTTACCATTTCCATTAAGGGTTGAACCCTTTCAACTTTTGGTGGTGTTAGCGTCTTTGCAGGATCATATTCCGTACCATCCCATCTGTATTTAACAGACATGTTAAAAGGCTGCGTAAAGTTAGTATACAACCATTGATCAAGTGCTCCCTGCACCCAGGTGTCGCCCCCAAGGCCAACAATTTCCTTATCCAGGTTCTCACTCTTTTTACAGCTTATCGTTAAGCCCAGAAGAGAAAAAATACCCAGTGTATATATAAAGTTTTTCATGTTATTTGATTTATTCGTTAACGTGGATTTTGTTCAACACCTGATAAAGTAACCTGTGAAGGGATCTGCAATACTTTCCGTTTATCCTCGGCAGCTAAATTAAATTCGTTACCAGCGGCATCACGGTGAACTACCGGTAATTTATGTCTTAAAATATCCAGCCAGCGCATCCCTTCATGTACAAATTCAGCTTTTTTAATATCCAGTAGCGCATTGATATAGGCCTGCTTGGTATCAGTGGTTACATTGGCATAATAGCTTTTTATTTTTGCTTCGGTTAAGTCATTTGCAGACGGGCTATAGGCAGTTACGCGGGTACTGATCATTGTATTCATATCCGCCAGCGCCTCTGTATATTTACCCTGTACAATATAAGCCTCAGCACGGTTTAACAAAACCTCTTCGGTGGTTAACAAAGGTACCATAGTATAGCCGGTGCCACTGGAAGCATTGATGCTGGTACGCACAAAATGTTCAGCAAATTTGATCAGGTAATAATAGGTTGAGCTGTTGGAATAAATAGGTAATGCAGTAAATGTTACCCCTACAGGTGCCAATATGATCCTTAAACGGTTCTGGCTGATCGAATATATCGGCCTTTTATAGTTTCTGGCCAAACGCGAGACAGTTTCCCCGATCAAGAGGTTGCCAGGATTAC
Organism: Pedobacter heparinus DSM 2366; assembly: GCF_000023825.1. NCBI lineage: Bacteria > Pseudomonadati > Bacteroidota > Sphingobacteriia > Sphingobacteriales > Sphingobacteriaceae > Pedobacter > Pedobacter heparinus. The sequence goes on along the minus strand of NC_013061.1, from coordinate 359,118 downwards.
CAGCATTCATATAAGCCGTTTCCAATTCCTGGACATTGTAGGCAGCATAAGATTTCCATGGCCTTACATTATCTGCAAAATTATTTGCCGGAAAGGTAAGGTTGGCATACTCAATCACTTTGTCCATATTTTTTTTAAACAGATAATACCGGCAGGCAAAAGCATAGGCGGCCTTACGGGTAAAATGGTAAGCAGGAACCGTGTATTTATCCTGTATCAGTGGAATACCCTCCAACAGATCCTTTTCAATTTGCTGATAAGTATAAGCCACTGTTTTACGCTCGTAGCTTTTAAAAACAACCGATTCCGGCGTGGTGACGTAAGGAATACCGGGATCGGTTTCTGCTGTTGCAGGGTCATAACATTTCGAGAAAAACGTTACCAGCATAAAATGTGCATACGCCCTTGCAACCAGGGCCTCACCTTTTTGCGCAGCATATTGCTGGGGATCCGAGGCTTTTTCAATTGCATCCAAGGCCTGATTGGCCGTTGCAATTGCAGTGTAACAAGCGTTCCAGTAATATGTTGGGCTATCCTGATCAACAGCCTCTACATCCTTCCAGTAATAGCCATTCTGGTTTACCGGGAAGTCTATTCCAAGGGCACTCACAAATGCCGGAATATCGGACATAGATTCGGACAATAAAACAGCATTACCTCGTGGATAAGCAGTAACCAATAGCTCAGCAACTTTAGTGGGCGTATTTAATTTGGTACGATCATCAGGAGCATGATCAAGATATTTATTACATCCAACACCGGCAATGGCCATGAAAAGGAAGAAGTATATCGTATATTTTTTCATCTCTAATTCTATTTAATATGATGGGTTAATGATTAGAAACCAACTTTTAATGATAAAGTCAATTGCTTCGGTATAGGCAGTGCCACACCACCGGATCCAAAAAACTCAGGATCCTGGCCTTTTAGCTTTTTATCGGCATACAGCAACCAGATATTATTTCCCTGCAGTTTTAACGACATAGACCCTACACCAATGGCATCACTGTATTTTTTTGGTAAGCTATACATCATAGACACCTGTTTAAGGCGGACAAAAGAACCATCTGCAACACGGTCAGTAGAGTAATTATAAGCAGTATAAGGATAGGTTCCGTTGATATCTTTTCTAACCAGATAATCCGCAATGGAAGGAACATTGGTCACATTCTCATCCAGTGGCAAGGTCCATCGGTCTAAAAACTCCCTTGGCAAGGCATCACTATCATCATATCGGGCAGAGAATACATTGTTTAACCTTATTTTATTACCTGCCTGATAGGAAACAAAAAAGTTGAAGGTAAAATCTCTATACCTGAAAGTATTGGTCCAACCACCCGTGTACAACGGGTCTACAGGTCCTTCATATTTTAAATATAGAGGAGTGGTACTTTGAACATATACATTTGTGCTCAACGTACCATTTTCATTAATAAATGTAGGTACACCCAGACCATTTAAGCCTTTAAAATCAATAGAGTACAAGCCTCTTACCGGTCCTCCTTCCAGTGCTCCACCTTCTGAGATAATTAAATCGTAAATCCTTGGCTTACTTTTTAAGCTGGTGATCTTATTTTTATTATATCCAAAAGTTAAATTTGACGACCAGCTGAAATCCGTAGTCTTAACAGGCGATCCGCCCAATGTAAATTCTATACCATGAGATTTCATATCCGCAAAGTTGGCTGTTTTGGTTGCCTCACCACCAATTCCGGAAGTGATCACATCGCCAATCAGATCAAAACCTTTACGGTTATAATAATCAACACTAAAGTTTAAACGGCTTTGGAACAAACCTACATCAAGACCAACATTGGCTTCATATTGTTTTTCCCAGGTAAGCTGTGAGTTTTCTAAAGCATCTAACACAATCCGGGGTTCAACTTCCGATAATCTTGGACGAAGGGTCGTACTGTTTTTAAGCACCACGGAAGAATTGGTTGCATCCCCCAGACTGGCAGTTAAGCCATAGCCACCACGCAATTTTAAATAACTGACCTGTTCTATTTGCTTTATAAAATCTTCCTGATCAACATTCCACGCTGCACTTAATGTCCAGGTAGGCAGCCATCTGGCTGTAGCAGATTCGCCCATGCGGTTACTGCCATCATATCTTACTGTTCCGTTAAATATATATTTGGAGTCGTAAGCATAATTGGCATTTAGGAAAAACGCAGCATACCGATCGTAGAACCTATTCATCCCATAATAGTTGTAGTTCCCTTCCAACAACATCTTAATGATCCGGTAATCCGTAAATGGTACACCTCCCTTGTCATATTGATACCCATATCCATTGCTGAAACTATTCTGACGATCAGCAAATTTGGTTTGTTGTCCGATAAACGCACCAACATCGTGCTTGCCAAATTTTTGCTTCCAGTCAACCTGGTTCCTGATGTCATAACTCATCAGGTTATCGTCATTCCTGTTGTAAAAACCACCCTGCGGCAAAACACTTTCTTTGTCGATCAGCTGTGGCTGATCCGGGTCGTCATATAAAAATATATTGTTGTTTGCAATAGTTGAATTGGGCATAAACCTATAGGCATTTGCCATATTTGAATATTCGGTTATTTTATGTTCGCGTGTGGTTTTAACATAACGCAGCGCAGCAACCGACTTAAATTCGAAGTTCTTAATGAATTTGTAATTTAGTTCGCCCTGCAATTTCATATCCATCATATCCAGGTCAATATAGTTGTTGTCCAATTCCTGAATAATGTTGAAAGGCGCATAGTTGCGGGTAAAATATTCCAAATTACCCTGCTCATCGTAAGGTGTTAATGTTCTGCTGGTATTTAAGGCATAGCTAAAAGGATTGATATCAAAATCTCTGGTATATTTTCCTTCTACCACATTACTGGTACGGCCAAGTGTTCCAGGAGCCCGCTGTTTCCTTAAAGCTCCTGTTCCCAATATCCCTACGCTCAATTTAGGAGAAAGTGTGTAGTTACCTCTTAAATTCATAGTATAACGTTTGGCCTGATCGGCAAGGGTCCAGCCTTTGTCGTCGTAATAACCTACAGAAAAATAATGCTGAGATTTTTCTGATCCGGATGAAATGCTCACTGAATGTTCCTGAACAAATGAGTTTTTAAAAAGCACATCAAACCAGTCTGTATTGGCTAAGGCGTATCTTTTTAAATAGGCTGAGCGACCTTCGGGTGTGTTTTCAACACCGAATTTACCCAAACTGGCATCATAGGCGTTAATTTTCTGGTACATTTTAGCAAATACACCACCATTCATATCATTCACTATATTGGGAGAGAACCCGCCTTTACGGTAAATCTCTGCATAAAGCGACATCTGATCAGCAGAGTTCATGATGTTGAAGGAATTATAGCTCGGCTTCAAAAAAGAAGAAAAGTTACCGCTGTAACTAACCTGTGTATTTCCTGAACGACCTTTTTTAGTCGTAATTACCACTACGCCATTCATAGCCCTGGCACCATACAAAGCTGTAGCAGATGCATCTTTCAAAATATTAAAGCTTTCTATGTCGTCCGCATTGATCCCTGCTACTGATGAGCCCAATAACGTAGTCGCATCCCCACTGGATAGCTGGTCATTGGAAATGTTCACCACATCCTCCAGTACTACCCCGTCAATAACCCACAATGGTTTATTTTCTCCTGATATAGAAGTTGCTCCACGTACACGGATTTTTGGTGCCGTACCAAAAGTTCCCGATACGTTTTGTACCGAAACACCGGCAACTTTACCTTCCAGCATCCGGCTAATGTCTATCACACCATCCTGCTTTACATCTGTACCGGTGATGGTTGTAGCCGATCCCGTAAATAGTTTTTTATTGATGTTCTGAAAACCCGTAACCACCACTTCAGATAAGGCTTTGGTATCCTGCCGTAAACGTACATTAACATTGTTTTTCCCATTGGTACTGATTTCCTGCATAACGTAACCAATCATTGATACCAACAGCACATCTCCTTCATTTACACTTATGGAAAATTCCCCGTTCGAATTGGTTGAAGTCGATTTTGTGGAGCCTTTAACTTTAATGGATACGCCTGGCAATGGCAAGCCATCTTCTTCAGCCACAATTTTACCGTTAATGATCCTTTCGGGAGCTGCATCTCTTACTTTTACGATAATATTTTTGTCTTCAATAGCAAAAGAAAGGCGTTTTAAACTGAATACATTTATCAGCACTTCAGAAACGTCTTTTTCTTTTACCTGAACGCTCACGGTTCCTGCGCGTTCAATGACTTCATTGTTATAAATGAAATCGTAACCGGTTTGCCGGCGTATTTCTTTAAATAGTTCTTTTAAACTGGCCCCACGTTTTGAGATACTGACTTTCTGGGCAAAGCTGGAGGCTGTTGCCTGGAAGGTCAGGGCCAGAATAACAATAGCAGTTAATTTCATCATCAGGATCAGTTTTTTTATTCCAATGACTGTTCTTTTTCGGTCAAAACCAGAAAAGAAATGAGCAATAAAGCCCGTTATTGAATGTGAATAATCATTCATATATTTGAAATGTAGGGTTAAGGTGTTTAGTTGATTGACACGATTAAATAAGGGTAACCCTATAACCTGCCGCCAAGCAGGATTTCAGGCCTTTCCGGAGCGCAATCCGGAAAGGTTATTTTTGGTTAACCTGTAAATGTTGGGATTAAGTACTTATCTCCTCATCGTTACCTCCTTTTGTTAGTTTTAACAATAATCTGTTAATCGCCTATCTCGAAATTCACTCCTCCGGTTTCAGCTATCAGCTCCAGGATCTTCGAGACATTATTACTTCTTGAAACCATTCCGGTTATATACAGATCAGGCTTAATGCCCTCGTATACGATATCCACATTGTACCACCTTTTAATCTGCCGCATCACCTGTTCAATAGGAGTATTGTCAAACTGGAACAAACCATTCTTCCAGTCGGTCACCTCATCAATGTCAACCTGCTTTAAAGCAATATGTGTAGTCCCCGGTTTAATCAACGCCTGCTGGCCAGGAAACAAAATCTGGGCAGCCTTACCCAGCTCTACACGAACAGATCCTTCAGCCAAAGAAATCTGGGTCTGTCCTTCATCAGCGTAAGACATGATATTAAAATGCGTACCTAAGACCTTTATTTCTGCAGCTCCTGTCTTAACTTTAAAGGGATGCTGCTTATCCTTAGTAACTTCAAAATATGCTTCTCCGGTTAAAGTAACCGTTCTTTCAGTACCAGAAAAAACCGAGGGATAGGATATGGCAGACTCCGCATTTAACCAAACTCTGGTACGGTCTGGCAAAATCAGCATATACTGTCCGCCACTTGGCGTACTTAAGGTATTGATATTAACTGAACTTTCAGTACCATCCGTTCCACTTGCATCGTACAGCAGCATTCCATCTTTTGTTTTACTGATCTTAGTTTTACCCTCATTGGCCAGCACACCTGTTGCATGCCCGTCCAATACAATTTCTGTTCCATCAGCCAGTTTTAAAACAGCTCTGTTTCCACCAGGGGCAATATCCTTTTTTAGCTTTGCCGCAGGGGCCCCACTGCTATCTTTAACTTGTCCCTGGTTGCCCCATATCAAAATGCCGACAGACAAAATGAGCAAAACAGCGGCGGCCACCGGAATCATTACTGCCCATAATGGTCTTACTTTTTTAGGTGTCGAAGTACCTGTAATCGTAGCAAACATCTCCTCCCAGTCTACCTGCTCAGCAGCAGTTCCCGGCACCAGGCTTGTATAGTTTTCATCCATGATGATTTTCAGACGTTCTTCGTATTCCGGAAGCTCCATATAGGAAAACAGCTCCTTAAGTTCTTCAAGGCTGCAGGATTTATCAATGTATTTATTTAACAGCTTTTCAAACTGCTCTTTTGTTCTGTTCATCAAGAATATATAACCCGCTATTGGTGTGGGTTATATAGTATAGTTACATAGAAGGGCTTAAAGGACCGCCTGGAATTGAATTATTTTATAAAAAAAAGATAAAAGGCCAGAATGATGGCTGGAATCGCTGAATTTTGATTGAGAAATATTTTTATATACCGCAATACTTCTACCATGATATTTTTTATCCTGCTTTTGGACAGGCCCATTTCAAGCGCAATGTCCTCGTGGCTCATCCCCTCTTCCCGGCACATCCTGAATACTTGTTGTTTTTGCGCAGGCAGTGTAGAAAGCGCCTTGTCTATCAGCGCCCTGCTTTCTCTCATTAACAGGGCCTCTTCGGTAGGGTTAACCTCTACCTGCATATTTGCCCAAACAACTTTTAACATTTTTTCGTCGCGGGCAACGTTACTCAGGTAACGTAAAGTTTTATTGCGAACTACCGTATAAATGTAATTTCTGGGATGCTCTACTTTTACCAGGCTGTCTCTATTTTGCCAGAGGCTAAGAAAGGTATCCTGAACAATCTCTTCCGCATCTGCTGTAGAATGGATAAAATTGACTACAAATGTAAAGACGCGGGACCGGTAAGTTTCAAAAATCAGTTTAAAAGCAGTTTCGTTACCCATGGCAATCTGTTGCAACAATTGTTGCTCGCCTGCTAAATCATAAATTACACCGCGGGCAGCCATGAGTCTTATTATTTCGTTAATACGATAGCGGAAGAAATCAACAGACAATCCCCCTTATAAACGCAATTTAGTAATATTTTGAAAAAAGCCGGCATGTGCCAGCTAAAAACCATTTCAATGTGTATTAAAAAACAGCCAGGCCTAAAAATTATAATAAGGAGAGATCATCAGGTATACTACAACACCAGTAACTGCAACATACAACCAGAGTGGAAAAGTGATCTTTGCAATTTTTTTATGCTTATCAAAACGTTCGGCCAAAGCCCTTACATAAGTGATCAGCACCAGGGGTATGATGACAATAGATAAAAGTATGTGTGTCAGTAGAACAAAATAATAAACATATTTGATGGTACCTTCTCCGCCAAACTTTGTAGATGGGGTGGTCATGTGATAAGCGATATACATGACCAGGAACAATAACGAACAGCCAATGGCAAGCTTCATTAAGTTCTCATGCAGTTTCCGTTTTCCCTTCTTAACCGCCATTACGGCCATCACCAGCAATACCGCGGTAATGCCATTTATGGTCGCATAAATTGGGGGCAAAAAGGGCAAAGGGCTTGCATTGGGGATTTTAACATAGAACAATACCGCTACGGCTACCGGGATAACAATAGATAACAAAATGATCCATTTATTATATTTCTGTTCAACTGAATTGTTATTTGCTGTCATATTTAATACACACTATCTTCCGTCCTCATTGTTTCTTAATTCTTCGGTAATCAATACCTTGATCTCATCATCCAGTTTGGCCAGGGCTTCCTGGCTGCTGGCTTCATAATACCCCCTGATCCGGTGCTGATAATCCAGCAAAACAAACATATTGCTGTATACAAATTTCGGCAGGCCGTTTACAACTTCCTTATGGGCATCTATAAATAAGCCCTTGTTGATCAGGTTATATATGGTTGTGCTGTCTCCGGTAAGTAAATCCCATTTTCCGGGTTTTGCAGCAAGTACAGTAGCGTATTTGTTCAGAACCTCAGGCGTATCGTTTTTCGGATCAATGCTTAAGCCTACAAAATTCACAACTTTATTTTTATGGTAAGTTGTTTCAAAAGCTTTCATGGCTTTGTTTGCTACATTAACACTATAGGTATCGCCTTGGGTGTAAAAAAGGTTTAGCACAACTATTTTGCCATCGTATTGCTTTACCGTTATGGTGTCCGCATTTTGGTTCAGCAGTTTAAAATCACCCACCTGGTGATAAACGGTATCCGGCACCTGTTTCCCCCGTACAGAGTGGAATGTTGAAGCCACTTCTTTAGGCCCAAAAAAAGGCAGTGGCTTATAACGGTTCTTACCCTTTTCCACTAGTAAATTATATAAAAATCCTGGTACCGCTAATATGGTGACCAGGATTAAAATTTTCTTTATGGAAGCTGCCTTCATTAAACCAAGGGCATATGCAGGTGTAAGTATCCGCCTTCAATTAGCATCAATACAATAAAGTAAAAGATAAAAATAAAAACGACAGTCAGTGAAACCTGAAGCCCAACCTTCTCGTATTTAAGGTGCATAAAATAAGCAACTATATAAAAGGCCTTTAATAAAGTTAAAGCGATATAAACATAATTACCGATATGCTGAGGCATATGTCCGCCTGGAATTGCCCATAAGGCAATGATAAACTCAATTACAGTAATGGCCAGCAGAATTCCAAATACCTGCCAAATTTTCTTTTTGTCTAAACCTGCATGCTCCCCGTGTGCATGTTCGTTATGTGCGTGTTCGTTATGTAATTCTGACATAATATCTTGATTGAGAAAAATTAAACTAAATAGAAGAAGGTGAACACAAATACCCAAACAAGGTCTACAAAGTGCCAGTATAAACCAACTTTTTCAACCATCAGGTAGTGACCGCGTTTTTCAAATGAACCATTAATGGTCATACATAAAATGATGATGTTAATGATCACCCCACTAAATACGTGAAATCCGTGAAATCCGGTTATTGTGAAAAACAGGTTTGAGAACTGCAGTGCAGATACCGTAGATACTTCACCGGTAAACAGGTGGTGCAAAGTCTCCATAGGAGGAATTTTACCCCATCCAAAACCTTCGTGGAATAAATGCGTCCATTCAGCAGCCTGACAGCCAAGGAACATTAAACCACCTATAATGGTTGCCACCATCCACCAGATCACTTCTTTTTTAGAACGTCTGTGCCCGGCCTCAACTGCCAGTACCATTGTTACAGAGCTCATGATCAGGATGAAAGTCATCAGACCCACGAATACAAGTGGTGCACCACTGTCGGTTATACCCGGAATGGATTGAAAAACCAGATCCGGATCTGGCCAGGTAAACTTACTAAAGCGCTGCGCTCCGTAATAGATCAGTAATGACGAAAATGTGAATGCATCAGAAACCAGAAAAAACCACATCATTATTTTGCCGTACTCTACAGACCACGGCGAGCGGCCTCCGCTCCATGGAGTGGTTTTTACCTGATCTAATTGTGATAATGAACTCATTTTGTAAATAGTAATAGTTTGTTAAAAATTCTAACTGTTCAAAAGTAAAAAAACATACAGATATATCCATAATATATCTATAAAATGCCAAAATATAGAAGCGATTTCCATCCGGTACTTGCGCTGCTCTAAAGACATCTCTTTATAAGCCCCGATCAGGGCATTCAATACAATACATAAACCCGCAAAAATGTGCAACAGGTGAAAGCCAGACACAATATAGATCATAGAAATGGCCGCATTGTTGTTCACCATGGCTGCACCGGTATGGAACAAGACGCTCCAGGCATCAAACTGCAGATAGGCAAACACACAGCCTAAAGCCATTGTTGCCCATAAAAATAACTTCTGACTACCCGTATTCCCTACTTTTAAGGCCCTAGAGGCTAAAAAAAGACAGATGCTGCTGGCCACCAATACCGCAGTACTGTATATAAAAACATCGGGCAATACCAATCCATGCCCTTTGCCCTTCGAGGCAGAGAACACGATATAATAACTCGTCCATCCACCAAACATAATGGTCGACGAGACAACAAATAACCAAAGAACGAATTTTTTTGGCTTTGCATTAAATTCCGTTCCCATCTTTAAATCTTGCTCTTTCAGTGTATGTACCATTTAAATCTATTTAGCTAAAAAATCAAATAATAAAACCAACTGTACCAGGGGCAGGTAAAAAAAGGAACAAAACATCACCTTCCTTGCACTCGCCAGATCCAGTTTTACCCACAATTTAAAACCAAGCCATGCAAAAACAAGGCTTGCCATCAATGAAACCCCTCCGATATAATAGCCACCAAAGCCATAAAACGTTGGCAGCAAACTTACCGGAATCAATATCAACGTACTTAAAAAAGTAATAAAAGCACTTGTCTTATCCCTTTTGGTAGTTGGCAAAAGCCGGAAACCGGCCTTGCTATAGTCGTCATCAAGCACCCATGCAATTGCCCAGAAATGTGGGAATTGCCATACAAACTGCACCAGAAACAAAATGCCTGCTATCGTATAGTCCATCGGTACAAAATGTGTGGCATTGCCAAATGAGGCCAGATAGCCAAGTAAAGGCGGCAATGCGCCTGGTATAGCGCCAACAAATACAGCTACCGGCGATTTACGCTTTAAAGGCGTGTAAGCAAAAGCATATAACAGGATAGAGAATACAGACAAGATCCCTGTCTCCAGATTAAGTTTACCCAAAAGCCAGGTGCCCAGCATACCCATAATTAAACCCAGTACCAGGCCTTGTCCGGTAGTCATACGACCTGCAGGCATAGGCCTGTCTTTAGTCCGGGTCATCAATTTATCCAGATCCTTTTCTATGATCTCATTAAAACAGTTCGCTGCCCCCGTCACTAAAAACCCTCCTGCAACCAATATCAGCCAGTTCATCCAGTTAATCCCATCCAGTTCCCCCCTATAGATCTGCGCCTTCTGACCAATTAAAAAAGTAATTGATGCAGAGAACACCACCAGAAAGGTGAGCCTGAATTTGATGAGTTTAGAGAAATCTGAAAAAAAATGTTTCAATTTATATATAATTAATCCTGTTGGTTATAGGTATTTGTTCTGTAAACCAACAAATACAAATAATATTGTAAGCTAAATAAAAGTGTCGAAAATAAAATATGCATCGCCTGTGCGTAAGGCGGCAGCGCAAAGTTAGACAATAATAGTCCGGTTACAATCTGAATGATCAAAACTATCCCAACAGCCCCACCAACCCGCAATGCCGTAGCCTTACCGCTAAACTTATCTTTTACTATTTTATAAACAATAATATTCAAGATCAGTACCAGCATAGCCAGGTCACGGTGGTAAGAAAATACATCCCCCACTTTAGCAACCCAGCTGGCCCTGTTGTTATACATCAGCTGTTTGGCTATTGCATCTATGGCTTCCCTAACCTCTGTACCCAATACAATCTGGACCACACTTAACACTATGGCCCCAAAAATCAGCGCTTTAAGCCAAACCAGCTTGCCCATAATCATGATGGCCTGCCTGTCCAGCTCCCGTGCATAATTATAGGTATAAACCAATATCCCTAAAATAACCAGGGCAAGCAGCATATGTACAGTTACAATCCATGGCATCAGATTGGTAGATACTACAATAGAACCCAGCCAGGCCTGAAAACCAACAACTACCAGATTCAGCAGACTGAGCACAATGATCCTTCTGGCCCTGCTCCTGTAAGTAAATGAATACACTACAAGCCCCAATAACAGCAAACCTGTTGTTGCACCCATCAACCTGTTAATATACTCTGTCCAGGTTTTCGCCGCATTAAACGTTTCCGGCATCAGAATAGATTCATCATGTCTGATGCTGTCGGCCAGGTGTCCTTTTCCCATCTTATCCAGCGTCTTCGCAAAGCGTTCATTTTTAGCAACGCGCTCTGCTACATATTTCTCTTTATAATCGTGCGGAAGCTGTGATGCAGAAGTGGGTGGGACATACTGGTCAAAACATTTCGGCCAGTCGGGACAGCCCATACCAGAGCCAGTGCTGCGTACTATACCACCAGCTAAAATAAGCAGTAAGGTTACAACTATTGTGATAAGGTTTAGCCTGATAAATCTCGTTTCAGATTTAGGAACCATGGTATGTGTCTGATTAAAAAAAAATGAGGTACCTGTTGTAAGTATTTACCTACTGCAGATACCCCATTGTATATAGATACTACGTATTAATCTAATTTTGGCGCATCTTCAGGAGTGTTCTTTGCTTCCCATTCCCTTTGTATGCGTTCCGACTCGCTGTTGCCTTCAAAATCATGCGGCATATTTGAGTTCATTGTTTGCGAGAAAGGAACAGTTTGAGGAATAAAGTCTTCCTCCGCTCCTGGCTTGCTATAATCGTAAGGCCAGCGGTAAACTGTTGGGATCTCTCCTGGCCAGTTACCATGCAGACGCTCCACCGGGGTAGTCCACTCTAAAGTATTTGCTCCCCAAGGATTCTGGGTAGCTACTTTACCTTTAAAGATAGAATAGAAGAAGTTAAATAAGAAAGCTACCTGAGCCAGTGCAGCGATAATGGCCGACCAGGTCACCAAAATGTTCACTGTAACCCATTTGTGCATAAATTCAAACTCAGTAAATGCATAATAACGACGCGGAACCCCATCCAATCCTAAAAAGTGCAATGGGAAGAATACCAGGTAAGCACAGGCAAAAGTAATCCAGAAATGCAGATAACCTAATTTTTTGCTCATCATCCTTCCAAACATCTTAGGGAAATAATGATACACACCCGCAAGCATACCAAAGATAGCTGCTGATCCCATTACCAGGTGGAAGTGGGCCACAACAAAATAAGTATCGTGAAGGTTGATATCCAGGGAAGCATTACCCAGGAAAATACCTGTTAAACCACCTGAAATAAAGAAAGAAACCATACCAATGGCAAACAACATGGCAGGTGTAAACCTGATGTTACCCCTCCATAAGGTGGCCAGCCAGTTAAAGGTCTTCACTGCCGACGGCACTGCAATGATCAGTGTAGTGATCATAAATACACCACCAAGCAGCGGATTCATTCCCGTTACAAACATATGGTGTCCCCATACGATAAATGATAAGATGGTAATACCGATCAGGGAATAGATCATCGCATGGTAACCAAAAATTGGTTTTCTTGCATTTACAGACATGATCTCTGAAGACAATCCCATGGCCGGCATAATTACGATGTATACCTCAGGGTGCCCCAGGAACCAGAACAAATGCTGCCATAAAATTGGTGATCCCCCTTCATTGGGAAGGATCTGCGTACCCATAACGATATCAGAAAGGTAGAAACTGGTACCGAAACTCCTGTCGAAGATCAATAAAACCACACCCGCAACCAATACAGGGAAAGATAAAATACCCAGCACAGCTGTCAGGAAGAATGCCCAGATCGTCAGAGGCATTTTCCAAAGGTCCATCCCCTTGGTACGCATGTTCAATATCGTACTTACATAATTGATACCACCCATTAAAGATGAAGCCACAAAAAGCACCATACTGATCAACCAGAGTGTCATCCCTAAACCTGAGCCGCTAATCGCAGTTGGCAAGGCAGATAATGGCGGATAAACTGTCCATCCGGCACTCGCTGGTCCGGTTTGTATAAAGAATGAACTCATCATGATCACACAGGCCATGAAGAAGAACCAGTAAGAAAGCATGTTCAGGAAGGGCGAGGCCATATCCCTTGCACCAATCTGAAGCGGAATTAATAAATTACTGAAAGTACCACTTAATCCTGCTGTCAGTACAAAGAATACCATAATGGTACCATGTATGGTAACCAATGCAAGATAAAAGTCGGGTTTAATACGTCCACCCTCAGCCCATTTTCCTAAGAAAGTCTCCAGAATAGGGAAGTCTTTATCAGGCCAGGCCAGTTGCAAACGGAACAGAATCGAAAGGCCCATCGCAATAACAGCCATAATAATACCCGTTATCAGGAACTGCTTGGCAATCATTTTATGATCCTGACTAAAGACATACTTCGTTAAGAAGGTCTCTTTGTGATGCCCATGATCATCATGGTTATCGTGGTTATGTGTATCGTGTAATGATATAGTTGACATAATGTGCTATTCCAGTATTATTAATTTTTTAAAGCTAATTGATTGGTTTTAACTGCAGATGTATCCTTTGCTGCTGTATCTGCCGGTGCAGTAACAGGTGCTGCTACGGGCAGGTTAAATTCTTTCCTCAAATCGTCAGTTAAATAAGCAGGTTGTTTTTTCACCCATGCCTCATATTCAGCCATAGAAACCACCTTAACTTCCTTTTGCATTTTATAGTGACCATCACCACAAATCTTGTTACATAAGAACAAATATTTGAAAGTCGGGTCATTGGTCTTAGCCTTCATTTCTTCTGTAGTAATGGTTGGCGTAAACTCAAAATATGAGGTCATACCCGGAACAGTGTTCAACTGAACCCTGAAATGCGGCATGTAAAAACTGTGGATCACGTCCTTACTCGTCAGGATTAAACGAACTGGTTTATTCACAGGAATTACCATTTCATCGGCCGACTGATCATCAAGGTTGTTCTTATCTTTAAAGTCAATACCCAATGCATTGATAGAATTGATCAGCTTGTAGTTCTTTAAACCAACAATTCCATCTGCTCCCGGATAACGGATCGCCCATGCAAACTGTGAAGAAGTAATCTCAATACTGATGGGCTTGTTGTTCGGATCTTCAATCTTATAAAAGATTGATCTCCAGGTAAGGAAGCCCATCAATACCAGTACTGTTAATACCAGTGCAGGAATAATTGTCCATACACGTTCTAAAGTATTGTTGTGTGGATAATAGTAAGCTTTTCTTTTACCACTGTGTTTGTAGATATAAGCAAAACCAAATAAAAGAATATGTGTAGCGATAAAAACGATGGTGGTAAGGATCAGCGTAATGTTAAACATCTGATCAATCTTCTCACCATGTTCTGATGCTGCATCAGGGAGGATCATATTGCCATGAACCGTATATTCCCAATATACACCATATAAACCTACAATCAGGAACAATGCAAAAAGTACTCCGTTAACTGCATTCCAGTTGATGCCTTTAGGTTTATCCTGAGCCGCTCTGGTCAACTCATATACCTTTAATGCCTTTCCGATAATAGCTATGAATAAACATAGCAGCAGGAAGGCCATGGCATAAAATATTGCCGATTTATAAACCGGTCCCATATCTACGGGCTTCTTAGCGGTCTCAGCAGCTGCAGCCTGGGCAAATGCGCTGGTATTTGCAAATGCAGTCATGATTACTGCCAGTGCCGCTATTGTTTTGTTACTTATAAATTTTCTTAAACTCATTTCCTTAAAAGTAGTAACGATGTACTTCTATTTATACTATTATTTATTATACGCTATAAAGCCGCCTGCTACAAGTGATGATTTAAACTCTCTTGTAAAAACGGATGGTTCTTTGCAATCAATGGTTTCTTACTCAACGCATTTAAAACAGTAAAAGTAAACAAACCTACAAAACCTATTGCAGTACCCACTTCTATTATACCAAACCCATGGTGTTCTTCCACTGTTCCTGGCATAATCATCTGATAATAATCAACCCAGTGACCGCATAAAACAACTATCGATACGGTAAGTAAAATATTCTCCTGTCTTTTATTGTCCCTATCCATCAACAGCAATACAGGCGCTAAAAAGTTCAGGATCAGGTTCAGGTAAAACCAGAACTCATAGTGCTCAAACCTTTTGTAAAAATACACAGTCTCTTCAGGCATGTTGGCATAGTAAATCAACAGGAACTGTGCAAACCATACATAGGTCCAGAAAATAGAGAAACCGAATATAAACTGTCCTAAATTGTGCAGGTGACTGTTGTTTACCCAGCTCATATAACCTGCTTTTCTCAACAGGATGATAATGATCGCTATGGTAGCCAGACTGCTTACCCACATGGCAGCAAAATTGTACCAGCCAAACATGGTCGAGAACCAGTGTGCCTCTAAAGACATTACGGTATCAAAAGCAAATATTGGTGTAGTAAATCCATAAATTACCAGGAAAATACATGAATATTTGAAGCTTTTTCTGTAAGCATTCAAACCGCCTTCCAGATCTTCGTTTGCAGATAACTTGGATAGCAACATGGCAAATATCGAATAAACCCCCAGGAAGATCACCTGGCGCGCCATAAAGAAAGGCACGTTTAAGAAAGCCGACTTACCGTCAATCAGTTTATCATAGTTCGGACTATTGACATCTGTTAATCCATCAGCATGCCAGTGATGGTACAAATTATGTGTATATAAACCTAAGCCCATTACCACCAATAAGATGATTACGGCTATAGGTAAAACTCTGGCCATGGCCTGAGGTACACGTAGTATAGAAGCAGACCAACCCGCCTGTGCTACAAATTGAACAGCCAGGAAAAATGCTCCCGACATGCATACACATGCAAAGTAATAAGCCATCAGCAACAAGTTGGCAAAAGTACGCTCATGAAGCGCCTCTGCCGAAAAACCATAACCTATAGCTGCTATACCTATTACAATAGCAACGATGCTTAAAGTTTTGGCTTTACCTGTAAACTCAAACTGCTCAGTTAAATTATAATTGTGAGTTCCCATTTATATTGTGCTTTTCTATTGTATTTTTTGTAATTGTTGAACATACATCACTACTTTCCACCTTTCTTCAGGAGATAGCTGAGAGGCATGTGATCCCATATTATTTAAACCATACTCAATTGTATGATAAATTTTTCCTGCTGTTAAATCTTTCATCAGACCGCCACGTGAAGAAGCTGCATCACCATGATAAGAAGGAACACCATTGAACTTTTCAATTTTAACCAGGTGACCTTGTCCATCGCCCTGCTCACCATGACATGGAGAACAAAATACTTTGAAATAGTGTTTACCTGATTCCAGATTTGCTGCTGTCGCAGGAAGAGGATTAACCAGATTGGCTCCGGCCGCTTCATAACCTTCCTTGGTATTCGGGTAGTCATCATACCGATCAAACCCTACCGGAGTAGTATTTGCCGGTGGCGTCTGGGCAGTCTGACCTTTAAAACTTTTTAAATAGTCATTCGTAGTAGAAACTGGCTGGTCCGGATTAAGCGCAATCGGATCATACATGTTTCTGGCGTATTCTAAACCTGTACTTCTTTTATCCTTACATGCTGTGAACATAACAGCACCTGCAAGAATACAAAATGAGGCTAAAACTACTTTATTCTTATTCATAGCTAACATACTTCCTTTCATTATGCTTTACTTCCAAAGCACCCGCTTGCTTTAATAAATCATCTATCTTACTGTGCTCGGTATTTTCTTTTGCATCAATCGCAATGATGAACCTGTCATCAGTTGCCCTTAAATCCATCACCCTCGGTGCTCTTCCAGGAAATAAATGTGTCGATGCGTAGTAAGAGCCTACCAAACCAAAAGCACAAAATAATATGGTTAGCTCAAATGTAATCGGAATAAAATCCGGCAGGGCAAAATGTGGCTTACCACCAATATTGATCGGCCAGTCGTAAGCAGCTGCAAAATATACAAACGTAAGCATGGTACAGGTTCCTGTTATTCCAAAAAAGAATGCAGCAATATCTAGCCTTGAACGTTTAACCCCTAATTTAGCTTCTATGCCGTGTATAGGCATTGGTGTATAAACATCATGTATCTTAATGTTGTTTTCCTGCAGCTTTTCGATGCCATGCATCATTTCATCAGGATCACCAAAACTGCCTAAAATATATTTGATATTATTCATTGTTATATTTTTGCGTATTCTTCTTGTTTAACACTATCAAATTTTTCTAAAGACTCCACGTATTCCGATACATGTTCTTTATCTAAATGTCCACCTTTAATCTGCTCCAGTTTAGCCTGCTCACTTGCACTCTTCAGCAGCAATTTAACCTCTGCAATTGCAATTGAAGGTAAAACCCGCAGGAACAATAAGAACAAGGTAAAGAATACTCCTATCGATCCTACAAAGACACTCACATCTACCCACGACGGATAGAACATGGCCCAGCTTGAAGGGATATAATCACGGTGTAATGAAGTCACGATAATTACAAAACGCTCAAACCACATACCGATGTTTACTACAATAGACAAAATCCAGGTAGCCGGGATGCTGGTACGGATCTTTTTAAACCATAACAACTGCGGAGAGATCACGTTACAGGTCATCATCATCCAGTATGCCCACCAGTAAGGACCGGTCGAACGGTTGATGAATGCATATTGTTCATATTCTGAACCTGAATACCAGGCAATAAAGAACTCTGTTAAATAAGCCACACCTACAATAGATCCCGTTAAGATGATGATCTTGTTCATCGACTCAATGTGGAACATGGTGATGTAGTTCTCCAGGCCCAATACTTTACGTGCTACCAGTAACAGCGTCAGTACCATAGCAAATCCGGAGAAGATCGCCCCGGCCACAAAATATGGAGGGAAGATCGTAGTATGCCATCCCGGGATTACCGAGGTTGCAAAGTCCATCGATACAATCGTGTGTACCGAAAGTACCAGTGGTGTAGAAATACCGGCCAGAATCAAAGATACAGCCTCAAAGCGTTGCCATGTCTTTACGTTTCCTGCCCATCCAAATGACAATATAGAATAAACTTTTCTCTTTACGCCTGTTGCACGGTCACGGATCGTCGCGATATCAGGCAGTAAACCTGTATACCAGAACAACAGTGATACCGAGAAGTAAGTAGAGATCGCAAACATATCCCAAACCAGCGGAGAGTTAAAGTTAACCCATAATGAACCGAACTGATTTGGTAATGGCAATACCCAGTAAGCCAGCCATGGCCTTCCCATGTGGGAAACTACATAGGTTGCGGCACAAATAACGGCGAAGATCGTCATCGCCTCTGCCGAACGGTTAATGGAGTTACGCCAGTTCTGACGGAAAAGCAACAGTACTGCAGAGATCAGCGTTCCTGCGTGACCAATACCTACCCACCATACGAAGCCGGTGATGTCCCATGCCCATCCAACTGTTTTATTTAATCCCCAGGCACCTATACCAAACCAGAAGGTATAGCTCACAGCTACCACCCATAGTAAGGCTCCGCAAAGTGCTACGGTAAATCCTATCCACCATGCCCTGTTTGGCTTGTTCTCAACCGGCATTAAAATATCATCCGTAATCTTTGCATACGTGATATCCTTGCCGGTGATTAATGGTTCTCTTAATATTGATTCGTTATGTCCTGACATAATTTATATTTCTTTTAATATCAGCTTACGCGCTCTCACGCTTGTACTGTTGTATCTGTATTTCTAATTTTCGTCATATAACCGATTCCCGGCTGAACGTTGATCTCCTCTAAAACATAGTAAATGCGCTCACTACGTAATGCTTTGGAAACTTCCGATTCCGGATCATTGGAATCACCAAATATGATGGCATTTGCCGAACAAGCCTGCTGACATGCCATTTTGATGTCGCCATCTTTCAACGGACGTTTTTCAATTTTGGCCTGCAGTTTACCAGCCTGGATACGCTGGATACACATCGAACATTTTTCCATCACACCTCTTGAACGTGTAGTTACATCAGGGTTAAGCACCAGCTGTGTAAATTCATTGTTCAGGTAATTGTCAAAACGTGAATCGTTCCAGTAGTTGAACCAGTTGAAACGACGTACTTTATATGGACAGTTGTTTGCACAGTAACGGGTACCTACGCAACGGTTATAAGCCATGTGGTTCAAACCATCCGATGAGTGTACCGTTGCCAGTACCGGACAAACTGTTTCACATGGTGCATGGTCGCAATGCTGACAAAGCATCGGCTGATGTACAACAGAAACATTGTTCATCTGGTTCTCGTCCAGGTGCGCAATCTCTTTTTCTTTAGTTACGGCATTAATACCATTACCATGACCAGGTGCTGCATGCTCCGCATGGGCATCACCTTCCTGGTTGAAGCTGTAGTAACGGTCAATACGGATCCAGTGCATTTCCCTGCGTCTGCGTACTTCGTCTTTGCCTACAACCGGAATGTTATTTTCTACGTTACAGGCAACAATACAAGAACCACAACCTGTACAAGCATTCAGATCGATTGCCATCACCCAGTTGTTGCCTGGTTTCTCGTATTTATCCCATAAATCGTAAGTTTTATGTTTAGCGTGGTCATTACCTGAACCAGCTGCCGGATTCTTTTTATATTCTGCAAATGTAGCCTCGCGGATTACATTCCTGCCTTCAAAAGAATAGTGCGTTTGTGTTTGTGCAAGCTCTTCTCTTCTTCCCGTTCCCGAAAGCTCTACCGTGGTGGTGTACTTTGAAGTCCCGTTAACCAGGCTTACAAACGGGAAAGCATTTTTTCCAACGTTATCACCAGCCTTACCCACCTTAGTACGTCCATAGCCTAAAGCAATAGATGCAGTACCCATAGCTTGTCCGGGCTGGATCAGCACAGGCAATTCAATTGTATAACCATTTTCACCTTTTACAGTAACAATGTCAAACTCTTTATAACCCAGCTTTTCAGCATATTTAGGTGCCAGGGCAATGTAATTGTCCCAGGTTACTTTAGAAACCGGATCTGGCAATTCCTGTAAAAATGCATTATTTGCATGTTTACCGTCACGCATCGGGATACTTTCGTATACCTGTAACTCTACTTTGTTCTTAGCCAGTGCCTTACTGTTATTTACGATAGCTGCAGCGGCTGCATCAAGCGATAAACCTACGCTATATGCACCTGCAGGTTTCTCTGCAGCAGCAAACACACCTGCTTGCAATACCTCTTTCCATCCTTTACCAAAAGTAGGCAGTATGTTTTTTTCCCAGTTATTGCGTACATATTGATAGTATTCTTTAACAGGGGCATCAGACCAGGTTAACAAGCTTTCTTCTGCCTGGCGCGAGTTAAATACCGGGTTAATTGTAGGCTGTACGATAGAATAGTATCCTTCGTATATATTGGCATCACCCCATGCTTCCAGGTAATTATGATTGATCGCAATCACATCACATAAAGTTGAAGTCTCATCTTTACGGTCAGAGAAAGATACTTTTAAAGCAACCTTAGCCAAAGCCTCAGTAAACGCTTTGCTATTTGCTACATCATAAACAGGATTGCTGTCCAGGAAAAATACCGCAGCAATCTCGCCCTTGTTCATTTCATTAATGAACTCAGCAAATTCGGCATCATTACCTGCATAACGCTTATTCGGATTATCCAGATCGATAGTGGTACCGTAGCTGCCGATTGCCGAATTGATCGCATTTACCAGAATCTGGGTAGATATATCATTCGAACCGGAAACAACCAGTGCTTTTCCTTTATTTTGCAGTAATTCTTTCGCAACTAATTTAAGCGCCTTATCGGCAGTAACATTGTTAGGAAGCGCTGCTCCTGCTAAATTACTCCCTGTAATTGCATTGTATAAGGTAATCAGTGCAGGTCCCTCTTCCGATAATTTTACCGGAACCCTGGTATCTGCATTGGTACCTGTCAGGCTCATCCCTGCCTCAAACTGGAAGTGGCGCGACATTTTACCGTTTTTCAACGAAGTATGGTTCCTGTTGGATACATACTGGGCCGTAAATTCCTCTCCACTGATCCAGGTACCTAAAAAGTCTGCCCCAAAACTTACGATCAGATCAGCTTTATCAAATTTATATTTTGGAACAACTGCTTTACCAAAAGTACTTTCATTCGCTTTAATGATACCTGTATAAGAAACTGCATCGTACTGTACATGTTTCGTATTCGGATAAGCAGCAGCAAAATCAGCAATAACAGCCTTGGTAGACGGACTGTTTACAGAAGAAGAAACAATCCTGATCTTTTTACCCGAAGCCTGTGCTTTATTTAATTCTCCTTTTACAAACTCATCTACTTTTGCCCAGGTAGTTTCGTTCTCTTTTAATAAAGGCGATTTTAGTTTAGATACATCATACAGATCCAGTACAGAAGCCTGTGCCTGTGCATCAGTTCCACAGTTAAATACACCTGCATTAGGATTTGCCTCTATTTTAATAGGTCTTCCTTCCCTGGTTTTTACCAGTACAGGCTGCCCGTTAAAACTTGACACATAATAGTTAGGGATACCCGGCACAACCTCTTCAGGTTTAATCACATAAGGAATTGCCTTATGAACAGGGGCGGTCTGACAAGCTGCAAGTGTTACCGCACCTAACCCAAAGCCTAAAGCCTTTAAAAAGTCGCGGCGTGGAGTTACTGTACTTAACCCTGCTTCATTTAAAACATCTTCTATTGGAAGGGGCTCAGCAAATTCGTTTTTGTTGTTTTCAACAAAATCCGGAGTGTTGTTATACTCTTCTAAGCCTTTCCAGTATTTTTTATTGCTTTCCATTTAAGCTATATTACTGTTATCGAACGTTCTTTGTTATTAAACTCTATTAATAGTGGCACTTACCACACTCTAATCCACCTAACAATGCAGGCGTAATTTTTTCCCCTTTTTTGATTTTCTCATGGGCTTCAATCACTTTGGTATAGAAAGCATTGTCTTTACCCGAGATCTCAGCATCTTTATGGCAGTTGATACACCATTTCATCGTCAGCGGAGAATACTGGTAAATCTCTTCCATCGTGTCAACCGGTCCGTGACAAGCAAAACATACCGGCTCATTTGGCTGTAAACCTTTTTCTTTTCTTATCGCTTCCTCACCAACCACAACGTGTTGTGAGTGGTTGAAATAAGCAAAGTCAGGCAAGTTGTGTACACGAACCCACTCTACTGGTTTTTCTTTCGATTTGTCGTAAGTCAGTGTACTTGGGTCATAACCAATAGCTGTATAGATCTTTTGGATCTCAGGAGAGATCTCCCCGTTATATTTTTCAGTAGCCTGTACTGATTTGTGACAGTTCATACAAACATTCACCGAAGGAATTGTTGCATTCTTAGATTTAAATGCACCTGCGTGGCAATACTGACAGTCAATCTGGTTCACCCCGGCATGCAGCTCATGAGAGAACTTGATCGGCTGAACCGGCTGGTACCCGGTATGCACACCGGTATTCCACATCCCCATCCATCCAAATGAACCTAAGGCAATAACAATGCACAGGATAAAGAACAAAATGAATTTTTTGTTTTTAAACAACCTGCGGACACCCACGCTGAAGGAAACATTGTCTTCTTCAACAATTTCAACACCTTGTTTCTGAAGAATTAAACGCTCCAGCATTTTCACTGCACGGCCTAAAACAACCAATACGGCTATAGAGATCAGGATAATTAAAGCAATACCTGCAATAGAGAAGTTAGAAACCTCATCGGAACCCGCACTGGCCTTCGCTGCATTTGGATCTTCTGCTTTTTTAGGCTCGCCTGCTTTTGCATAGGCAATCACACTTTTGATCTGCTCATCAGTCAAAGTTGGGAAAGTGGTCATTTCTGCCGGAGAGAACTTCGCAGCCTCAATCGCAGTTTTATCACCAGCGTCAACCAGGGCTTTCCAGTTCCTGATCCATTTAATGGCAAAGGCTTCATCCAGCTCATTCAGCTTAGGTGTTAAAGCAGGGCCTGTACTGTTGCGGTCTAATTGGTGACAAGAAGCACATTTATCTTTAAATATTTTTCTTCCCTCCACTACATCTTGCGCTTGTGTTGCAGAAACGATTAAAACAGATAGAGCCGTAAACATGAACGCCGACTTCCAAACTCTTCTAATGATCAATGAGATATCCCTCATAATGAGTATTTTATGCTATTTTTTAAAAAACTTTATAAACGTAATTGATGTTTAAACTTGAGTCCTTCACCAAAACGTCCACAAAAGTAAAATTTATTAACGTACCAATGACAAAGAAATGACAGTAAATACAATTTATAATCAATCTAAATAATGTCATTTTAATGCTTTAAACAAAGAAAATCACCAATTTTTTATAAAAATTAGTGACCTTCTCCCGGCAACATCTTTCCGCCGGATTTGTTATTTTAAATTACATTTTTAATATCCATGCAAATATCAGTGGTGCCACTATTGTAGCATCCGATTCTACAATAAATTTAGGGGTGTGGATGTCCAGCTTACCCCAGGTAATCTTCTCGTTCGGCACTGCTCCTGAATAAGATCCATAAGAAGTAGTCGAATCCGAGATCTGGCAGAAATAACTCCAGAAAGGAATGTTCTCCATTTCCATATCCTGATAAAGCATAGGCACAACACAGATCGGAAAATCACCTGCTATACCACCACCAATCTGAAAAAAGCCTATTCCTTTACCCGCACTGTTCGCAATATACCAGTTGGCCAGCCAGCCCATATATTCAATACCACTTTTCATTGTGGTCGCCTTAATTTCCCCTTTCATGGTGTACGAAGCAAAAATATTTCCCATCGTCGAATCTTCCCAACCCGGTACTACAATAGGCAGGTTTTTTTCTGCTGCAGCCAGCATCCATGAATTTTTAGGATCAATTTCATAATATTGCTCCAGGTCGCCGCTCAACAACATTTTATACATAAACTCATGGGGAAAGTACCGTTCACCGGCAGCATCTGCATCTTTCCAGATCTTATAAATGTGTTTTTGTAGCCTGCGAAAAGCTTCTTCTTCAGGAATACAGGTATCCGTAACCCGGTTGTAATGGTTTTCCAACAGGTCCCACTCGTCCTGCGGACTCAGGTCGCGGTAATTCGGCACGCGCTTATAATGTGAATGTGCAACAAGGTTCATGATGTCCTCTTCAAGGTTGGCCCCGGTGCATGAAATGATCGAAACTTTATCCTGACGGATCATTTCTGCCAGCGAAATACCCAGCTCCGCCGTGCTCATCGCCCCTGCAAGGGTAATCATCATTTTACCACCCTCATCCAAATGTGTTTCATATCCTTTTGCTGCATCCATCATGGCTGCCGCATTAAAATGGAGATAATTGCGCTCCATAAACTGAGATATCGGTCCTCTTGTTGTACTCATCTTGATCTAATTTTGTAGCCGCAAAAATAGATAAATATTATTATTTAAAGCCATTTGGCCTTAAAGTTGATAAAGACACCGGTAATTAAATCCTTTCCCCTATTTTAGGCCGATGAAGAAACTTTCAATTTGTACCCTTTTTGTACTGATCACTGCAAATGCATTCGCACAAAAAAAACTGATAGAACGTTATTTATCCAATAAAACAGACTCTTCAAGAAGGCCCAGCTTTATGCCTGTACCAATTTTCAGGTACAGCCAGGAAATAGGTGTTGAATTTGGTGCCGGCCTCCTTTATTCTACTTATTTAGACAGAAAGGACCTCAGCAATCGCAGCTCCAATTTCTCAGGTGTAGTGTCAGCATCTACCAAAGGCCAGTATAATGTATCCTTAAAAGGCGATATCTGGACCAAAAATAATACACATCATTACATTTCAGAAATCCGCTTCAAACAGATGCCCTTTAATTTTTATGGCATAGGTAACGAAACAGATGAAGCAAATAAAGACAGGCTGGTACAGGGTTTTGTAAAGGTGGTTCTGGAAGCCGAAAAAAGGTTTTGGCCGGCAATGTATACCGGCTTTTCCCTCGGATTTGAAAATTATCATTTTACCGATAAAGAGGTCGGCGGTATATTTACCACCGATCAGGCTATCCTGCACAAAACAGGCGGCTCTGTAGTTTATGCAGGCATTTCCCAAACCTATGATACCAGGAATTCTAACAATTACACCACAAAAGGGATGACGGCAAAAGTTTCTTTTCAATACGCACCGGATTTTTGGGGCAAAGAAAATTTTACCGGCAGCCTCATTAAAGCTAATGTCCGCAGTTTCTGGTCGCTCTCCCCAAAATTTGTGATCGGTGTAAACGGACTTTTTCATACCATCCAGGGTAAAAACACGCCTTTCTACTTATTGCCACAAATGGGTAACGACGAAATGATGCGGGGTTATTATACCGGCCGTTACCGCGACAGGAACCTCCTGGCCGCACAGGCCGAACTCAGGTACCGGTACAACAACCGCTTTGGTGCAGTAGTTTTTGGTGGCGGCGGACAGGTATTTGAAAACGGGGGTTTCGAAGTCAGAAACTTTAAACCTTCCTATGGTGCAGGTGGCCGCTATTTCTTTGACCCCGAAAAAGGTCTTAGTGTGCGCCTTGATTATGGAATCGGTGAGAAACGCCCTAACGAAAAACGCCAGACCGGATTTTACATCAGCCTGGCAGAGGCCTTTTAAGGCTTCGCCCGGATAGCTGCTTTTTAAAACTTAATTTTAAAATGCTCTTTAACCTGGCCCTTCCTAAAGTAAACCAACCCTATCCAAAACAAATCTATAGTTACTGTAACATCGGGATGGTTTTTTATCTCTTCCCAGGCTTCCTTCATACCCTTGCTCCAATAGATGTCGTCAAAGATAAGCAACGAACCTTCATGAACTTTAGGCAAACACCAGCTGAAATAATTTAATGTAGCCTCTTTTCTATGGTTGCCGTCTATGTAAACGAAATCCAGCTTTTGCTGCCCGGCAATTACACCTGGCAGTAAAGTATCAAAATTCCCTACCAGCAGTTCTACATTATCCAGTCCCAGTTCCTGAAAATTACGATAGGCTACTTTAGCTGTCTCCGGGCAACCTTCAATCGTGATCAGCGCTGCATCGGGACAAGCCCTACTTAAATATGCAGTGGTTATACCCAGGCAGGTACCCAATTCTATAACGCTGGCAGGCTTAACGTCTTTAGCCAAACGATAGATCAGCTGGGCCAGCCGCGGACGCTTCAATGCATTTTTAGCAATCTGTTTTACCTTCTTCGTCCTGTTCTTGTTCAGATGGGAACCCGCCCCCAAATCGGTCACTGTGATCAATGAACCGTCATTGAAAAGTTTTTTTCGCTGCGCTTCAATACTTTTGTAATCAGTTTTGGACTTAAAATCGTAAATTACCTCATCAGTAAGTTTGTATACAAATGGGGAATGGGTACCATGTCTGCTTTTGGCAGTAAAACGGTGCTTTAAATAATCACTGATAAAATTAAAAACCATAGCCGCAAAAATAGGCATTCAAATTTGCATGTTTAATGGAAAATAGTAAAGAAATAAGCGCACTGGTCAAATTACTGGATGATCCTGATCTGGAAATTTACGAGCATGTTGAAAAACGCCTGCTGGAGTATGGAACCGAGGTAGTCGATTATTTGGAAAACGAATGGGAACATTCTTTAGATACCCTCCTACAGGAACGCATAGAAAACATTGTACACAAAATCCAGTTTCGCAGTGTAAAAGAAGACCTTAACCTATGGTACCAGAGCGGGGCTTTCGATCTTTTACAGGGTGCAATGGTCATTAACCGCTACCAGTATCCTGATCTGGACGAACAAAAAGTTATTCTGCAGATAGAAGAGATCAAAAGGGAAATCTGGCTGGGCCTCCAATATGAAATGAGTTCAATTGAAAAGATCAAACTTATTAACCATGTGTTTTACAGTGTATATGGCTTCAGCGGAAACACCAAAAACCATCACGACCCCCAAAACTCCTATATCAGCCAGGTACTCGAAAGCAAAAAAGGCAACCAGATCTCGCTGGCTATTATTTATGCCACACTTGCCCAAAAACTCGACATCCCGGTTTATGGTGTAAACCTGCCCCAACACTTTATATTGGGTTATATCGACGAAAGCAAACGCGAAGAACATGAATTTGGCGTGCTTTTTTATATCAATGCCTTTAATAAGGGTGCCATTTTTGGCAAGCATGATGTAGACCAGTTCCTGCGTCAGCTTAATCTTGAGCCCTTGCCCGGCTTTTACGCCCCCTGCAGCAATGTAGAGATCATCAGGCGGATTATACGCAACCTGGTATCTGCCTACGAAAACCTTGGTTCTGCAGAAAAAGTAGAAGAATTAAAACAACTGCAGAATATCCTGAGCAGCGATAACCTATAAAAACTTATTGCCCCGCATCCAGTTTTCAAGGGTTTTAAACCAATCTTCTGCCGTAGTCTTGTTGTTCAGGCCAAAACCATGTCCGCCTGCCTGATAAATATGCATTTCCGCTTTTACATTGGCCTTCACCAAAGCCTGGTTAAACAAAATGCTGTTCTGCACCGGAACCGTCTTATCGTCGTTGGCATGGATTAAAAATGTAGGCGGGGTTTCTGCATTTACATATTTGTCATTAGAAAAATACTCACGCAGCTTCGCATCAGTACCTGCCAGGTTCTGGGCAGAACCTTTATGCTCCGATTCTGTAAATGAAATTACCGGATATATTAAAACAGAAAAGTCCGGACGTAAGCTCAACCCTTCTTTATTTTCAATTTTCAGGTCTTTATAATGTACCGTTAAGCTCGAGGCCAGGTGCCCACCTGCCGAAAAGCCCATAACGCCTATCTTCGCCGGGTTAATCCCCCATTTTGCAGCATCCTTCCTTACATGGTATATCGCCTGCTCTACATCCTGCAAAGGTCCAACAGAGCGGTCGGTCATAATCTCATCGCTTGGCAAACGGTATTTCAGCACAAAAGCCGTTACGCCAATTGCCGCAAACCGTTCTGCAACCGGATAACCCTCATGGCCTATGGCCAGTCCCGAATACCCACCACCCGGACAAATAATCACCGCCGTGCCATTTGCTTTTTCTTTAGCCGCCCGGTATACCGTAAGCGTAGGTACCGAAACTTTTGTAATGCTTGCGCCCCGCCCTTCACGCATTACCGTAGTTTCCTGGTAAGTAGCAGGTGTAGGTTTTGCACCAGGAACAGCGCCCGGATAAACTGGTAATACTTCCTGGGCCATCAGGCTTCCGGCCGACATCAATACTGTCATGAATAATCCACTTAAATATTTCATTTTAAAATTCCATTAAATATGCTTTCAAAAAGTCGTTCAGCTCCCCGTCCAAAACTGCCTGTGGATTGGAAGACTGGAAATTTGTCCGGTGATCTTTTACCCTCCTGTCATCCAGCACATAGCTCCTGATCTGCGATCCCCATTCTATTTTCTTCTTATTTCCCTCTATTAACGCTGTCGCTTCCATCCGCTTACGCATTTCCGCTTCGTAAAGCTGCGATTTCAATAAACGGATGGCATTTTCCTTGTTTTGTAACTGTGACCTGGACTCCTGGTTTTTTATGATGATCCCCGATGGCTTATGGTACAGCCGTACAGCAGTCTCCACTTTGTTTACGTTCTGTCCGCCTGCCCCGCCAGACCTGAAGGTCTCAA
The DNA here is from genome assembly GCF_000023825.1 of Pedobacter heparinus DSM 2366. NCBI lineage: Bacteria > Pseudomonadati > Bacteroidota > Sphingobacteriia > Sphingobacteriales > Sphingobacteriaceae > Pedobacter > Pedobacter heparinus. The sequence continues at coordinate 330,416 of NC_013061.1, read as the reverse complement.
ACTCAATCTCCGAGTCTTTCACTTCTATTTCTATCGTATCATCCACTAAAGGATAAACATACACCGAAGCAAAAGAAGTATGTCTCCTGGCATTCGAATCAAATGGGGAAATCCTCACCAGCCGGTGTACACCATTCTCTCCTTTTAAATAGCCATAGGCAAAATCGCCCGAAAACTGTAGCGTAACCGATTTGACACCGGCAATCTCACCTTCCTGGTAATCCTGTTCCGTAATTTTATAGCCGTTCTTTTCGCCCCACATCATGTACATCCGCATCAGCATGTAAGCCCAGTCGCAACTCTCCGTTCCGCCTGCTCCGGCAGTGATCTGCATCACCGCAGGCAACTGGTCCTCCTTGCTCTTCAGCATATTTTTGAGCTCGAGGTCTTCTATCGCTTTCAAACAAGCATCGTACTGTTCCTGCATTTCTTCCTCCGTTGCGTCTCCGCTCTGCAAAAAGTCAAAAAGCACCAGTGTATCCTCCAGCAAACTGTTTGCCTGCTGCCAGGCATCAGTCCATACCTTTTTTGAATTGATTTCTGCTATATGCTGCTCCGCCTTTTTCGGGTCATCCCAAAAATTTGGCTGCAGGGTAAGCTCCTGCTCAATACGTATATCTTCTAATCGGTTCTCGACGTCAAAGGTACCTCCTCAGCGACGCTACTCTGTCCCTTAAATCCTGAATTTGTTCTTTTGTCATAAGCACAAACTTAATTATTTTATACAAGTATCCATAAGTACAAAATACAAAAGGCCACTTAATAACATTAAATAGCCTTTTTTAAAAAAAATATGCTGTTACCCTAGCTAAAAAGTCCCTTTAATTTATCAATAATACCATCATCCTTACCATCTCCGTTTACATCTGTCTTTTCTGTAAACATTCTGGTCACATCCGAAAGGTCAAATTTCCCATCCGGCCCTGAGACCTTCGAAATTACATCCTGGATATTGAAAGAACTATCGCCCGGATCATTTGTCTTGTTCACAAATTTACCTACAATTGAAGGAATAACAGATGCGGCTATGCTTTTTGCTGTATCCATATTGATACCCATTGCAGCCAGTTTATCAGAAAAGCCAGATGTAGCCTCCTGGGCAACAGCACTCCCCTCTGCATTCCCCCCCTTAAATGCATCCACCAAACTGCCAATATTCCCTGAAGATAATTGTTGTTTAAGTGCATCAATTATGGACCCCGAAGCTGCACTGATAGCGGCTTCATTTTGTTCGTCAGGCACTGCACTATTGTTCACAATAGCGTCCTGAACGTTTTCTTTTACGAGTTGATTTAAATTTTCTAACATAGGTGTTTTTTTAAAGGTTTTACTATCTTGTATCGCTGAATAAATATAACATTATTATTATGCTTCCTACAATAAATTTTACCGAAACCTCTGCGTATAAATACCTTGCCGATCACTTCATCGACATCAATAAAAAAAACCTGAAAGAACTTTTTGCTGAAGATGAATCCCGCTTTGAGAAGTTTTCTCTTTTATTTGAGGAGATCCTTGTCGATTATTCCAAAAACAGGATTGATGACACCACCCTTGCGCTGCTCATCCAGCTGGCCCGCGAATGTAAACTTGATGAAGCCATTAAGGCCATGTTCAGCGGTGAAGAGATCAACCAGACAGAAGGCCGGCCGGTACTCCACATTGCTTTGCGCAATCAGCGCAACAAAGAGATCCTGGTAAATGGCAAAGATGTGATGCCTGAAGTCTATGCTGTGCTCGATAAAATGGAAAAATTCAGCAACCAGATTATTTCAGGTAGCTGGAAAGGATATACCGGAAAGGCCATTACCGATGTGGTCAATATTGGCATAGGCGGTTCAGACCTGGGGCCGGTAATGGTTACAGAAGCACTGCGCGCCTACAAGAACCACCTGAACATGCATTTCGTTTCCAATATCGACGGCACTCACATTGCAGAAACACTTAAAAAGGTTGATCCGGAAACTACATTGTTCCTCATCGCCTCCAAAACTTTTACTACCCAGGAAACCATGACCAATGCCAATACAGCGCGCGACTGGTTTCTGGCAAATGGCGCTAAAAAAGAAGACATTGCCAAACACTTCGCCGCCTTATCTACCAACGCCAAAGACGTTTCTGCTTTCGGTATCGACACCGATAACATGTTTGAGTTTTGGGACTGGGTAGGCGGCAGGTACTCTTTATGGAGCGCCATCGGACTCCCTATCGCACTGAGTGTGGGTTACGACAATTTTAAACAGCTCCTGGCAGGTGCGCATGCAGCCGATGAACATTTCGAAAATGCTGAATTCGAGATCAACATTCCTGTTATACTGGCTTTAATAGGGATATGGTACATCAATTTCTTTGATGCAGAAACCCAGGCCATTTTGCCTTACGACCAGTATATGCACCGCTTTGCGGCTTATTTCCAGCAGGGCGATATGGAAAGCAATGGCAAACATGTAGACCGTAACGGTCATGATGTGACCTACGAAACAGGTCCGGTCATCTGGGGCGAACCCGGCACCAACGGCCAGCATGCATTTTACCAGCTCATCCACCAGGGTACCCGAATTATCCCATGCGACTTTATTGCACCGGCACAAAGCTTAAACCCCATTGGCAACCACCATCCGATTCTTTTATCCAATTTCTTCGCACAAACCGAAGCTTTAATGAATGGTAAAACCAAGGAGGAAGTTGTTGCAGAGCTTAAAAAAGAAGGTAAAACAGCCGAAGAAATTGAAAAACTGGCTCCCTTTAAAGTGTTTGAAGGAAACAGGCCAACCAACTCTATTCTGCTGAAAAAGGTTACACCTTTTAGTCTGGGTAGCCTCATTGCCCTATACGAACACAAGATATTTGTACAGGGTATCATCTGGAATATCTTTAGCTTCGACCAGTGGGGTGTAGAATTGGGCAAACAACTGGCCAAGAGCATATTGCCTGAACTGGACAATGATAATGAAGTAGCCTCACATGATGGCTCAACAAACGGACTGATCAATCAATATAAAAGCTGGAGGTAAAGAAATTATCCCTTGATTTTCTTATCTTTAGGTATGTTGTTTATGGAAAACAGCTGATGTTCGCATCATAACATTAAAATAGTTAAAAAACTAAAATGATACGCTGATGAAAACAATTAAAAACATGCTGGCATTTGCCGCCCTACTGATTACAACGCAGCTATATGCACAAACCGATAAGGAAACAACGATTAAGATCATCAATGCGCAGCACTATGTATTTAACGCAAGTTCTGCCATGCCAATGGCCAATGCCGATGTGAACAGGGTAATGAGCAGAATGCCCGGCGGAAATGGCTCGGGGATGATACAGCTTACCGGCTCACAATACCAGCTGGTTGTAACCAAAGACAGTATAGAAGCTTACCTGCCTTACTATGGCAGAGCTTATACCGCATCCATGAACCCCGACGATTCGGGCATTAAATTTAAATCCAAAGATTTTAAATATAAGGCCGACAAGAAGAAAAAAGGATCCTGGGTCATTACCATTACTCCAAAAGACGCTAAAGACACACAGTCAATGGTTCTGAATGTCTCCCAGAACGGTTATGCAACCCTGAGCGTGAACAGCAACAACAGGCAGCCCATATCTTTTAACGGCTACCTTACTGAGCCTAAAGAGAAAAAGAAATAAGTATAAAAAAAGCCCTGCCGGTTGGCAGGGCTTTTTTTATACTTATTTCTTAGGAACCAGCTTCACCTCAAACAGATGTGGCCATTTTTTCCCCGTCACAAACAAGCGTTTACCTGCCTTGTCCCAGGCAATTCCGTTCAGCACATTGTTCCCCCGCTCGTCATCGGTTTTAAAATAATCTGCAGGCAGCAGACCTGAAAAATCAATCTGTTTTTCAATTACTCCTGATTCAGGATCAATCACTACAATGATATTCTTGGTATACACGTTCGCATAGATCTTACCATCTATGTATTCCAGCTCGTTCAACGAATCTACAGGGCCATTGTTGTCATAAACTTCTATCGAACGTTCTTCCTTATAGGTATCTTTATTCAGGAACCAGAGTCTATTCGTGCCATCTGATTTGATCAGCTGAATTCCATCAAAACACAAGCCCCACCCCTCCATGCTGGACTGATAAGGGAAAGTAGACAATTGTTTAAATGATTTTGCATCAAATATCAAACCCAGCTTATTTTGCCAGGTCAGCATGACCACTTTATCCCCAACCAGACTCGAGCCTTCACCAAAGTACTGGTCTTCCAGTTTGATCTGCTGTAATACTTTTCCTGATGCAACATCAACCCAGCGTAAGGTCGAATGCTGCTCCTGACCTGTACTTTCCAGAAACCGGCCATTATGATATTCCAGGCCCTGGGTATAGGCCGAAGTATCATGCGGCAAGGTCTTTACCACCTGGTAACCATACAGTTCAGGCTTCAGGGCCGATTTAAGTTCTATATTAATCGTCAGCGTATCTTTTTTACTGCCATTGTCCACTACTGCTGTAATCAGCTTGTAGCCTAATGAAAGCCCCTTGGTATTTACAGAAACCGCTTCGCCATTGGGCTTTGTGGCCACTGCTTTGCCGTCCAGCAAATAGGTAGCAGAGGTGATAGTTGTCCCTTCAGGAACATCCAGTCCAATCTTTACGTCCTCGCCAAGTCCGAACGACTGGCCCTGCTCAGGAAATTTAAACGCAATTCCCGGTACAGTTGCGCTGTCCTTACAGGCGATCACAAACAATAAACTAAACAGCAAACAAAACGGCAGTGCCGCCCTGCCTATGGTATTTTTAACTTGGCCAAAATGCATCTTCTATATGATTAATTTTATAAATGTCTTTATTTTCAAAAACAATTGCAATAATATCAAAACGAATCTCTCCCTGATGGTTCCTCATTTCAATATAAGCTGATGAAGCAAACTCCAGCTGCCGTTCCTTTTTATAACTTACAAATTCTTCAGGCTGGCCATAATCTGTAGAGCTCCGGGTCTTTACTTCTACAAAAATGAGCTTTCCTTCCTGATCTGCAATCACATCTACCTCCGCTCTGGCACATTTCCAGTTTCTGTTTAAAATACGGTAACCCAGGTTTTCCAGGTATTCAACGGCAATTTGTTCTCCACGCCAGCCCAGGTCGTTATGTGTAGCCATCTATTTTAAAATTGTGATGCCCAGGTGCTTGGAAATCTCACGCTCAACGCCCTTCATCAATACAAACCTTTGCATCAGGATTTCCAGGTTCACCGGATCTGTTTCTGTTTTTATTTCTTTGGAAATTGCCGAAAGGATACCGGCAATTTTCGTTTTTTTCAGGTGAAACAAGCCGCCCAAAATCGTTGCCTTCAGGTTTACGGTCTCGTCCCTTACATAAATGTTATGCTTATTTTCCCAGTTCTCACTTAATATATAAGGGGATGTGGATAGTGTAATCGCCAGTTCAGCAATATTACGGTCCGGACTTTTGATAAACTGGCTGGCAACAGGCAAATGCCCGTTCTCGATTTCTTCCCTGTAATTCTCTATGATGCCGCTGCAAAGCTGGTCTTCAAATACCACGTCTGTCAGGTTCTGTATAATGAACGAACCAATGTACATATTGTCTATGCCGTCCCAGTTTACCAGTTCATGCCCATAAGCCAGCAGCAGTCGAACGATTTCCTGTTCCTGAATGAGATCATTGCTTGCTGCAGTTTCCGGACCCGGATCTTCATAAGGGCCCGGATTTTCAAAAAGATTATCAGGTGGCCCCTCTGCATGCTGCTGTGCCTGCTGGTGCTGCTGAAAAGATTGTGATTGCGGACTTGAGCTGCCTCCTGAAGCTTTCTTAAGCTTTGCCGCTCTCATTTTATTGAGCTCTGAAAGCAAGATCCTTTCTTCAACCTGCAATAAGCTACTGCATTCACGTATAAATACAGCGGCCTTAATGTCATCTGGTATCTTCGCAATACTCTCTATAATGTCCCTGATAATCCCAGCCCTTTTTATGGGGTCGGTACCGGCTTCTTTCAGTAAAATCGTAGCTTTATATAAAATAAAGTCCCTGCGGTTACCTTCTATATACTGCTTAAATTCTCCGGAGCCTACATGGTGCATGTACGAGTCCGGATCGTGCCCATCCGGAAAAAGTACCACTTTCACGTTCAGCCCCTCTTCCAGGATCATATCCAGTCCGCGCAGCGAAGCTTTGATGCCGGCAGCATCCCCATCATACAAAATCGTTACATTTTCTGTAAACCGTCCGATCAGCCGGATCTGTTCCGTGGTTAAAGAAGTACCGGAAGAAGCCACCACATTCTCAATTCCTGCCTGGTGCACGGCCAGCACATCTGCATAACCTTCTACCAGATAGCAGTTATCCTGATCCCTGATCGCTTTTTTGGCATGGTACAAACCATAAAGCACGTTGGACTTATGGTAAATGTCACTCTCCGGAGAGTTTACATATTTAGGAACATTTTTATCCGTCTTTAATGTCCTTCCACCAAAACCGATTACCCTGCCGGTAAAGTTGTGGATCGGGAACATCACACGCCCTCTGAAACGGTCGTACAGCTTACCCTTATCATTCCTGATCGCAAGCCCGGTTTTTTCCAGGTATTCTTCTTTATGCCCGGCACCTACTGCATTCTGGATCAGCGCATCCCATACATCGGGCGAGTAACCCAGCTGAAATTTCTTTAGGATATCTTCCCTGAAGCCCCGCTCCTTAAAATAACTTAAGCCTATGGCACGGCCATCATTGCCGGTCCAAAGTTCGTTCGCAAAATAACCAGCCGCGTATTCTGATACAATGTACAGACTTTCACGGGCATTCTGGGCCTCAATGTTCTGGGGCGACTGTACCGTCTCCTCAACTTCAATATTGTACTTCTGGGCCAGGTATTTCAGTGCTTCCGGATAGGAATACTTCTCATGGTCCATAATAAAATGGACCGCATCTCCACCCTTACCACAACCGAAACACTTATAAATCCCTTTAGTTACCGAAACATTAAAAGATGGGGTTTTCTCATTGTGGAACGGACAATTCCCGATTAAACTGGTACCCCTCTTTTTTAACGCAACAAAATCGCCCACCACCTCTTCAATCCTGGCGGTGTCCATTATCTTGTTTATGGTATCCTGGTTAATCATTTCTACTTTTCCCTATCCTGCTTTACCTTGCCTTCAGCAATTTTAATTTATTATTTTATAAGTGGCAGCAAAGTGTCTGCCAGTGTACGGTTGCCTTTTTCATTTAAATGCACCCCATCTGTTGTTAAAATGCCTTTCTCTGCATTTTCCGGATTGTTTTCCTGGTCATAACCTGTAAATATTTTCCTCAGATCAGCCATTGGCAGGTTGTTTTTAGCTGCCAGCTCCCTTATTGCACCAGCATATTTATCCAGTTCCGCATCCATTTCGTTGGCCCCTGCTTTTTTCTCTCCAATTACCGCTGGCGTACAAAGCACAACTTTTATTCCCTTAGCCTGCATCTTATTGATCAGGGCCTGGTAAAACTGAATGAACTTTGGATAGTCAGTTCCCGTTCTATGCTGCAGCTTATGCCATACATCGTTTACCCCTATATAGATCACCACCAGGTCTGGTTTTTTATTCAACACGTCCTCTTCCATCCTCAGGTACAGGTCGTACACCTTATTTCCGCCAATGCCCGCTCCAATTACTTCGTACTTTGCCGGGTCCAGATCCTTTTTTATCAGATCAACGTAGCCACCGGGCTTCACACCTGCCTGAGTAATGGAATCCCCAAAAAAGATCACCTTTTTGGGTTTGTAATTCATGGCAGAAAACAGCAGTACCATCATCAGAACCGGCAGCAGCAATAACAATTTAATTCTTTTCATCCTATTTGTATGTTTGTATTTAGCACAACTAAGTTAAAAAATTACCTGCCCTTTCCAAGTGTATAGTCTTTCTGTACAATCAGGAAGCTTGCCCGTTCTTCTTTCTTAAAGGGATAGTCCCAGTTGCCCTGATAAGCAATTTTGGTAGGCAGCTTATCTTCCCCAAAATAGCTGGTCTCAATATTCATCTGCACATCAAAATCGAACAGCATATTGCTGTATTTCATATCCACATACCGGCCCAGGATCTCAAAATTACGTTTGTCAAAAATGGTGGTCAGCTCTTTGATCATCAGGCCATCTTTGGTGCTGTTACTCAGATCCTTCTTCAGGGTAACTTTAAAACGGTAAACAGGTATCGAGTCCAGGTAAGTACCACTATGATAAGTATAATCGTAATACTGGCGCATATTGGCTGTAAATATCTGGGTTTTGCTGCCAATAAAGGGCAGGCCTTTAATCGGCCTTCCCGGCGCAAAAATCAAGGTTTTCAGTTTATCCTTATAACTCTCATTTTTATCACCGGCTTTTCCTTCGCCCATCTCCGGTTCTGCTACAAAGTCGGTTTGATAAGCGTTCATAAAAATGTAATCAAACATTTCAATGGTATACAGCTGGTATTTGCCATTCTTTTTATACACCTTTCCCGTATCCTGTCTGGCCAGAAATACCATTTTATCGGGCCCTTCGCCATTGTGCCTGATCTTGCGGTAAATACGGCCCTCTACCTTATTTTTTTTATCGTAGGTATAAATACGGTTTTCAGCAATAAAGTTATAGCGTTTCATGTTCCTGAAAGCCTGATAAAAACTTTTATCTGTAATGATCGCATTGATAAAGGTCTCCACACCAAATTTCTGCGTAGTAATATTTACTGCCGAATCCAGCTGGATGGTCCTGATCGTATCGGGATTAAAACGTGGGATCTCTTGCGTAAAGCCCTTCAAAAAGGGCCCCATAAACAGGATCAGCAAGAGTATTTTCTTCATAGCAACGATTTAAATTAATTGCCCAGTTGTTTCAGGGCTACATAAGCCATCAGACCAGTAGATACCTTCAGTGCATCCTCGTCTATATCAAAATTCGGCGTATGCACCGAATAACAGGTATCCTTTTCTTTGTTCCCTGTACCCAAACGGTAAAAGCAGGCATCTGTAACCTGCGAATAATAGGCAAAATCCTCTGCCGCCATCCAGATGTCCAGGTCAAGTACATTCTCTTTGCCCAGGTAATCTTCTGCAAAAGCGCGCGTATTGGCCGTTACCTTTTCTTCATTGATCAGGTAGGGGTAGCCATCCATAATGGTAAACTCACAGCTCCCGCCCATGCTTTCCGCAATACCTTCAGCCATCTTTTTCATCAGGCGCTTCGCTTCCTTGCGCCAGTCCTCATTCAATGTCCTGAAAGTCCCTTCCAGTTTTACCTCATTCGGGATGATGTTCGTTGCCCCATTGGCAATTACCTTACCAAAGGAAAGTACCGAAGGCAAACGTGGATCTGCATTTCTGCTTACAATCTGCTGCAAAGCCACAATAATATGCGAAGCGATCAGTACAGGATCTATATTCTGATGTGGCTGCGCACCATGTCCGCCTTTGCCTCGTACCGTTACATACAGCTCATCTGTAGAGGCCATATAAATGCCCGAACGGAAACCTACCTTACCGGCATCAATCAGTGGCATCACATGCTGGCCGATAATGTGCTGCGGCTTGGGGTTTTCCAACACGCCCTCCTTGATCATAATGCTTGCACCACCCGGTAAAATCTCTTCAGCAGGCTGGAAGATCAGTTTTACTGTACCCCCAAATTCCGACTTTAACTGATTTAAAATATGCGCCGTTCCCAGCAAAGAAGAGGTGTGCACATCATGTCCGCAGGCATGCATCACACCTGGGTTCTTAGACGCATAAGGTTTATCGTTTGCCTCTATTATCGGCAATGCGTCCATATCGGCACGCAGGGCGATGATCTTATCCGAAGCCAGTTCACCTTTGATCAACCCCACAACACCCGTATCAGCCATTTCTGTAAATGGAATGCCCCAGTCCGTCAAAATGCCTTTCACAAAAGCTGAAGTCTGGTATTCTTTAAAAGAAAGTTCCGGATTGGCATGTAAATGCTGGCGGTAGCCAACAACCTGTTCAAATATATTACCTGAAAGTGCCTGTATCTTGTCTTTGGTTATCATTGATGTGGTTCTAAATTAGGTGCATTGATCTTTTCCCTGAAAATAAATAAAGTAGGGTACATGGGTTTCAGCTCGTTCATAAAGTGCTGGGCCTCCAACCGTGTTCTAAAATCGCCCACCCGTAAATAATAATTGGGTTGCTTATATGTAATGTAGGTATTGTATTCCGGAAAATCTGAATTGAACCTGCTCTGTTCATTAAAAACTTCCCGTCTGTCAGATCCGTAAAAAACCTGCACCCGGTAGCCCATTTGCGAAACAATGGCAGTTCCCACTTTTCCCGTACTTGCTGCCGGTGTGGCAACGGCCGCTTTTGTATTGAGTTCAATACGTTTGGCAATTAAACTGTCTATCATAGGGTCTTTAACTACTGCAACAACACCCTTTGTCTGGGCAAATACCGCAACAGAAAAACAACACAACAGGCCAGTAAATAATTTCTTCATGAGGATAAAAAAAGAATGCCGAATTTTTTTTACAAAACTCGGCATTCTATATGTTTATTACAAATTACAATCCTGCACCGTGACAGTTTTTGAATTTCTTGCCACTGCCACACGGACAAGGCTCGTTCCTGCCCACAGTAACTTCCTTACGGATAGGCTGCTGCGGAGCAAGCTCACGTGTATCTTCCATCACATCTGCACTGCTGCCTTGCTGTCCGAATTCTGGTTTAGACATTTTTAACCTGCTTGGTGCAGATCTTGGTGCCTGCGCTTCCCGCACATCATTAGGATCTGTCTGCACCGGGATGCCCCCTTTATACAAGAAGCTTACCACCTCTTTGTTCACTGCATTCAGCATGTTTTTGAACAGGTTAAAGGCTTCCATCTTGTAAATGATCAGGGGATCTTTCTGCTCGTAAACCGCATTCTGTACCGATTGCTTCAATTCATCCATCTCACGAAGGTGCTCTTTCCACGATTCGTCGATCAGCGCCAGCACTATCGTTTTCTCAAATGATTTATTGATCTCACGCCCACCGTTATCTATTGCCTTTTTCAAGCCAACAGGAACCTGTATGCTGCGCAAACCATCCGTAAATGGTACAACAATCTGTTCAATCTGCTCACCACGCTCTGCATAAACCTGGTTCAGTACCGGCATCGCCTGGGCAATGATGGCATCCGATTTCCTGGCATAAAATGCAGTCACTTCTTCAAACAGCTTATCGGTTAAATGATGGATGCCTTTCGAAGTAAACTCCGCCTCATCTATAGCTGTATCGGCCGAAAAGTTTTTGATCACCTCCAGCTTAAAGCCTTCATAATTGCCTTCTTCTTTGTATTCGGTCACAATATCCTCGGCAACATCAAAAGTCATATTGCTCATGTCTACATCCAAACGGTCGCCAAACAAGGCATTTCTCCGTTTCGCATAAATCACCGAACGCTGTGAGTTCATCACATCGTCATATTCCAGCAAACGCTTACGGATACCAAAGTTATTCTCTTCCACTTTTTTCTGTGCCCGCTCAATAGATTTGGTAATCATCGAATGCTGGATCACTTCTCCATCCTCAATGCCCATTTTCACCATGATGTTAGAAATCCTTTCCGATCCGAATAAACGCATCAGGTTATCCTCAAGCGATACGAAGAACTGTGACGAACCCGGATCTCCCTGGCGACCGGCACGGCCACGTAACTGTCTGTCTACACGTCGCGACTCATGCCTTTCTGTACCCACGATGGCCAAACCACCGGCTTCTTTAACACCCGGGCCTAATTTAATATCCGTACCACGACCAGCCATGTTGGTGGCAATCGTTACCTGGCCCGCCTGTCCGGCTTCGGCCACAATATCGGCTTCTTTCTGGTGCATCTTCGCATTCAGTACATTGTGCTTAATGCCGCGCAGCTTCAGCATCCGGCTCAGTAATTCCGAAATCTCTACCGAAGTAGTACCTACCAGTACCGGTCTGCCCGCCTGGGTAAGCGAAACAATTTCTTCTGCTACTGCATTGTATTTTTCACGGATGGTACGGTATACATAATCCTGATGGTCTTTTCTCGAGATCACCCTGTTCGTAGGGATCTCTACCACATCCAGTTTATAGATCGACCAGAACTCCCCCGCTTCAGTAGTGGCAGTACCCGTCATACCACAAAGCTTGTGGTACATCCTGAAAAAGTTCTGCAAAGTAACCGTAGCATAAGTCTGTGAAGCATCTTCTACCTTCACATTCTCTTTCGCCTCAATCGCCTGGTGCAAGCCATCCGAATAACGGCGGCCATCCATAATACGGCCGGTCTGCTCATCTACAATCTTGATCTTTCCTTCATCAATGATGTATTCCACATCAATCTCAAATAAGGTATAGGCTTTCAGCAACTGGTTCACAGAGTGGATGCGCTCTGCTTTAATCGAATAATCGCGCATCAAAGCATCTTTCTGTGCAATTTTTTCTTCACTGCTCAAAGCCGATTTTTCAATATCTGCAATCTCTGTACCCACATCAGGTAAAACAAAGAAATGCGGGTCTTCACCCGATTTGGTAATCAGCTCAATACCTTTCTCGGTCAGCTCCACCTGGTTGTTTTTCTCATCAATATAGAAAAACAGCTCGGCATCAACCTTAGGCATGTTTTTAGACTGATCGGCCATATAATGGTTTTCCGTTTTCAATAAGGTCTGCTTCACGCTGCCCTCACTTAAAAACTTGATCAATGCTTTATTTTTAGGTAAGCCACGATGTGCACGCAATAAGGCCAAACCACCTTCACCTTCTTCGGTTCCGGCTTTACCTTCATTGATCAGTTTCTTCGCCTCATTCAGGGCACGCGTCACATATTCCTTCTGTGCAGCAACCAAACGTTCTATTCTTGGTTTCAGCTCATGAAACTCATGCTGGTCACCAAAAGGAACAGGCCCCGAAATGATCAAAGGCGTACGGGCATCATCAATTAAAACGGAATCGACCTCATCCACCATTGCAAAATGCAGCTTGCGCTGTACCAGCTGGTCAGGGGTTTGCGACATGTTATCACGCAGATAATCGAAACCAAACTCGTTATTCGTGCCATAAGTAATATCGGCCAGATAGGCGTCCCTGCGCTCCTGCGAATTGGGTTCATGCTTATCAATGCAATCTACAGAAATGCCATGGAACTCAAACAGCGGACCATTCCACTCCGAGTCACGACGGGCAAGGTAATCGTTCACCGTTACAATGTGCACCCCTTGTCCGGCCAAAGCATTCAGGTAAGCAGGTAAAGTACTTACCAAAGTTTTACCCTCACCAGTTGCCATCTCGGCAATTTTACCGCTGTGCAAAACCATACCACCTATCAGCTGTACATCGTAATGCACCATGTTCCACAATACTTCCACACCGGCAGCTTCCCAGCGGTTGGCCCAATAGGCCTTATCGCCTTTGATCTCTACATTTTTCTTACGTGCCGCGTAATTACGGTCAAACTGTGTAGCCGTAACCTCCAGCGTATCATTTTCAGAAAAACGTCTCGAAGTTTCCTTCACCACAGCAAATGCCTGCGGTAAGATCTCCTGTAAAACCACTTCCAGTTCCTTGTCACGGTCTTTGATCAAAGCATCAATCTGATCATATAAAGCCGTTTTTTCCGGCAAAGATAAATCCTGGCTCTCGGCATCTGCCTTCAGGCCACCGATCTTGCCATCAATTTCTGCTAAAGCTTTGGCAATAACATCTTTAAAATATACTGTTTTATTACGCAGTTCGTCATTGCTCAATGCCGACAGTTTCTCGTATTCCTGGTTTATCTTGACAACTATAGGCTGTAAAGCCTTGATATCTCTTTCTGATTTGCTTCCAAATACCTTGGTTAAAAATCCTAACATATAATGTTTTTGTGTTTATATTTTTTTTAAAATGATCAAATTACAACAACCAGGCCATATAGTTCAATAAGCCACAATGGCAGTTGTAGATGGCTAACCCTATAAAATACGGGCGTATTTTGATGAAAGCCGGGGTGTATTTTAAAGATCAGGGCTTAGGGGCTATTGTTTTTGGTCTGCTCCTTTATAGTAAGGTCAACGATCACATAGCTGTTCATCCTATGTTTCTCTATATGCCTTTCGGGTAATAAACCTATAGCCGTTAAGGCGCTGTAAGATAAAAAGAAAGGATGGTGCTGATCGTCTGGCTGGGCTAACCTTATTGCAGCTGTTTTCTTGTCTGACTGCTGGCTATTGCAATACCTTGTAACCACACGCAGGCTCTCCATCCGCTCCGCCTTTGCAAGGTGGGTCAGACTAAAAAACACTAACGATAAAGTAACAATATGTCTCATTTACAGCAGCAAAAATCTTTTAACATGCAATACTTCAGGGTCCAAAGCTAAATTTAATCTTTTACATAAAGAAATCTCCCGCTGTTAAATTCTCCTGACAAACCTTAAAATTAGCATAAATATTGCAGATATTGCCCTCAAATTGCTGTAAATACCAAAATGCCTATGGCCGATTTTCGCTTAAATGTTTTTTATACCGTAGCCAAAAGACTCAGTTTTACCAAAGCTGCCGAGGAACTGTACATTAGCCAGCCAGCGGTTACCAAACATATCCGCGAACTGGAACAACAGTACAACAGCAAGCTTTTTGACCGTAATGGAAACAAAATACAGCTTACCCCAGCCGGACTGATCTTATTGAACCACACTGAAACACTTTTGTCCGTTTACAGGGCTATAGATTTTGACATGAATGCCCTGCTGCAGAAGCACACCGGAGCACTGCACCTTGGCGCCAGCACCACCATATCGCAATACCTGATTGCACCCATTCTTGCAGGTTTCAAAAAGAAATTCAATGACATAGAAATACAGCTGGTTACAGGAAACACGGAACAGATTGAAAAAGCCTTGATTGACAAGGAAATCGAACTCGGCCTGGTAGAAGGACGTTCAAAAAACCAGAAGATCAGTTATTCTGATTTTATTAAGGATGAAATTGTACTGGTCTGCAACAAAAGCCATCCGCTGGCCAAAACAGCAGAAATTGACCCGGCCATGCTTACCGACTATCGCTTTGTAGTACGCGAACAAGGTTCCGGTACACGACAGGTAATTGACCATGCCTTAAGGGCGGTTGGTCTTAAAATTGCCGATCTTCCGGTTGAAATCCAACTTGGCAATACAGAAAGTATTAAATCTTACCTGATGCATTCCACTGCCCTGGCTTTTTTATCGATACATTCCATTGGAAAGGAACTGTTAAACGGAGAACTTAGATTGATAGAGGTTAAAGGCCTCAATATAACCAGGAGTTTCTACTTTATTCATTTACAAGGCCAGCCAGATCCTCTGGCAGAGAAATTAATGCGTTTTGCCAAAATCATTATAACCTGAAGTAATGATAGATAAATAACGGGAATAAGCATCCGGGCAGACTACCAACTAGTTTTGTAGTAGAAATACAACAATTATCCATGGAAAGTCAGCAACCTAACCTTTTACTCCCTAAAGTCATCTTTTTTATTGCAGCGGCGGTAGCCTTAACCACTTCGGCACCCGCAGCCCTGTTAATTGGCCTTGTACTGGCGCAGGTGCTGGAACACCCTTACCCTCAAACCAGCCAAAAGGCGACCCATATCCTGCTTAAAATATCTGTTATTGGTCTTGGTTTTGGCATGAATGCCTTTAGCGCCGTTCGGGCAGGCAAAGAAGGTCTGCTATTTACCATCGCGTCTATATTCGGCGTTTTAACCTTAGGTTATTTTATAGGCAGGCGGCTCAACATAGACCTTAAAACATCCTCACTCATTTCAGCAGGCACAGCCATCTGCGGAGGAAGTGCCATTGCCGCATTATCTCCGGTAATAAAAGCCAGTGAAAAACAGATTTCTGTGGCACTGGGTACGGTATTTATCCTCAATTCCCTGGCCTTGTTCCTTTTTCCGGCCATAGGTCACTGGTTTCAGCTATCGCAGCAGCAATTTGGTCTTTGGTGTGCTATAGCCATACACGACACCAGCTCTGTTGTAGGGGCAGCCAGCAAATATGGCGATCAGGCCCTGGAAATTGCGACAACCGTTAAACTTGCCCGTGCATTATGGATCATCCCAGTATCCATTGTAACGGCCTATCTTTTTAAAACAGAAAAAAGTAAAGTGCAGATACCCTATTTTATCGGCTTGTTTGTACTAGCCGTAATAGCCAGCACTTACATTCCATTTATCGCAAAAAACAGTCACTACCTGATTACCTTAGCTAAGGCAGGATTAAGCTTAACACTATTCCTCATTGGTTCGGGGCTTTCTTTTAAAACCCTGAAAAGTGTAGGTCTTAGTCCGCTGGTCCAGGGAGCTGCCTTATGGATAATCATATCAATTGTGAGTCTTTATGCAATCCTAACATTAGCCTGATCAGCAGCCGGTCCACTATAAAATTGTCTTGCTTTTCTCTTGCTTTCCTCTTGCTATTGTCTTGCTATCCTCTTGCTCAGGCAGGTTAAATTCAAAAAATTACCAGGGAAAAGGAAACAGAGATACAGGTTTTTATTTTTATTGTCCTTCTTCATGGCAGCTTATCACAGCTTGTGAAGAGAATGGTCATTTTTCACTGTGTATATTTAGCTAAAGCGGTATATTTGCCGGGGATGGAGATTCCATCCTACAATTAAAACAACAAATCAAACATAGATGAACATTTTACTATTAGGTTCCGGTGGCAGAGAAAGTGCTTTTGCCTGGAAGATCAGTCAATCTTCGCAATGCTCACAACTGTTTATCGCGCCAGGTAATGGCGGCACCAATGCTTACGGTAAAAATGTAAACATTAACCCCAATAACTTTGAGGCTGTTAAGGCACTGGTACTTAAAGAAAATATAAGCCTGGTGGTAGTTGGCCCTGAAGAGCCGCTTGTGAATGGAATCCACGATTTTTTTATAGCAGATGAGGAACTGGCCGGCATCCCGGTTATCGGTCCTAAAAAAGAAGGTGCGATCCTTGAGGGCAGTAAAGATTTCTCAAAGCAGTTTATGGCCCGTCATGGAATTCCTACTGCCGCTTCACGCTCTTTTACAAAGGAAACACTGGAGGAAGGACTGGTCTATTTGCAATCGCATGCCCTGCCTGTTGTTTTAAAGGCAGACGGACTTGCAGCCGGCAAAGGGGTACTGATTTTAGACAATACTGCCGAAGCCCAGGAGGAACTGAAACTGATGCTGAGCGGCAAGTTTGGCGACGCAGGGACGACCGTTGTAATAGAAGAATTTTTAAGCGGCATAGAGCTTTCGGTATTTGTACTTACCGATGGGGACAATTATGTGATCCTGCCGGAGGCGAAAGATTACAAACGCATCGGACAGGGGGATACCGGCCTGAATACGGGCGGCATGGGTTCTGTATCTCCGGTACCTTTTGCCAGCAAAGCTTTTTTAGCCGAGATAGAACGCGACATCATCATCCCAACCATCAATGGCTTAAAGAAAGACCAAATTGATTATACCGGTTTCATCTTTTTCGGATTGATCAAGGTAAACGAAAAACCACTGGTAATAGAGTACAACTGCCGCATGGGCGACCCTGAAACGGAAAGTGTGATCCCAAGGATAGAAAATGACCTGGTAGATCTTTTTATTGCGGCCTCAAAGAAAAAATTAAAAGATTATAAATTAAACATCAGTGATAAAAATGCCGCTACTGTAATGATTGTTGCCGGGGGTTATCCTGGCGAATATGAAAAGGGCAAAACCATCACTGGCATCGAAAATGTACGCCAGTCGCTGGTGTTCCATGCCGGAACTGCCCTGGAAGGTGGTGTGATCAAAACCAATGGGGGCCGCGTACTCGCCGTTTCCAGTTTGCAGGACAGTCAGTTTGAAGCTTTGCAGTCAGCAACTGCTGATGCGGCACGCATTTATTTTGATGGCAAATATTTCAGGGAAGATATAGGATTTGACCTGATCTCCTAAGTTCTCTCCGAAAACAGGATTTATTTTGGAATATAAACACAAAGAGGGCCGGTATAAATTGGCCCTCTTTGTATTTATAGTTCCTGCATAGCAGCCCTGAAATGCCGGGCAAACAATTTTAAACTGACCCTCAACCTTCTTTTATGCGTTTTAAGCCTTTCCTTTACCGTAGTGAGTGGCAAATTTAAGGCTTCTGCAATTTCCCTGTAATTGTAGCCTTCAAAGTATTTAATAAATACGGGGCAGCATTCATCCTGGGAAGGATAAAGCTCTTTTTTCAAATCGGTAGATTTTGTTGCCATAGAGAGAATTAGTAAATGTTTGTACCTTATCTAACCCATCAAAATATTAACAAAAAATATACCAAATGCGCTATTTACTCATATTTCAAGGCCTCATACCCCAATAAACGCCTCCACAATGCTATCTGTCCTATACAATTTGCTTCTCTGTAGATCAAAAAAGTAAGAAATTCATATAAACTGTATTCCATCCCAGGCATTTCGACCATAGTGGCCAGCTTTTCTTCGGTAGCACCGACCAGCGCATCCCTCAAAAGTGGGCTAATGCTTTTCCAGTCTTTTTTGAATACTTCCAGCGGAGGATAGGTCACATCATCCTGAATGCCTTTATGGTTCTTAAACAATTCATCCGCACTTTGCTGCTGCTTAATACCAAAGTCTTTGGCCATTTCATATCGCTGCTGTACCAAACTTCCCGTAAGCCAGGCAATGTGGTTGGCTTTTGTATTTAAGCGGCTGTGTGCATCTTCATCAGAAATACCGTCCAAAGCCCTGATAAAAAAATCTGTATGCATGTCATACAAGATCACCAGCGCATGCATTTTGCTGCTAACTGTTTTAGTTTCCATAATCTTTTGTTTTAATAATGAACAATTAAAGTTAACTACATATATGCTAACAAACAGGGTGTTATAACGCCATTTTAGGGGGCCAATGCCGACAAAAAAAGCGGTTAAGCACTGTGCCTTAACCGCTTTTATTTGACTAAAAAGTAAATCAGCTTATTTACAATACCTCTGCAAGTTTTTTCTGCAGCTCTTCACCCCTTACATTCTTAGCAATGATCTTCCCGCTAGGGTCAATCAGGTAATTTGCAGGGATAGACCGAACACCATATTGAACAGCGACCTCATTGCTCCATCCTTTTAAATCTGACAACTGAGTCCAGTTTAAGCCATCTTTCTCAATCGCTTGCAGCCAGGCATCCTTTTTACCAGGCTGATCTAAAGAAACACCCAAAACTGTAAAATTCTTGTCTTTATAAGTTGTATAAGCTTTTACCACGTTAGGATTTTCCGCACGGCATGGTCCGCACCATGAAGCCCAGAAATCTACCAATACATATTTTCCACGGAAATCAGACAATTTAACCGGCTTATCATTCACATCATTCTGTGTAAAATCCATTGCCATTTGTCCAACACCCGTACTTTTTGCCGACTGGATAGTCTTTGCTATACTTTTACCAAGCTCTGTAGCTTTTATAGCAGGAGAAAATTTATTGAGCTCTGCTTCTGCCCCGCTAAGGTCCTTATCCACATTAACAGTCCCCTGAAAAGCAAGCAGACCAATATAAGAATCCCGGTTTGCAGTGTAGAATTGCTTGCTCAGCGTTTCCATCTCTTTTCTGTTGGCCTCGTCACGGCTCATCACTGTTTTCATATAGGCTTCATCATTACGCTCGGTTTCCGTTTTACTACGGTATTCGGCCATCAAAGCAGCGTTCTTTTCGTTTACGGATTTGGTCAGCGCTTTAAACTTTGCATTGTCATCATTTACTTTTGAGCCTTTAACCACAGCGTGTTTTATTGAATCGGTAGCCGATACCAGCTCCAGTACTTTAGGTTCAAGAAACAAAGCATAACCATCAGGGGCGACGGTACGCGAGGGCGCTGCCAGGTCGTGTCTGATGACCACAGTAGCCTGCGTTATTCCGGATATTGGGCCGGTAAACATAAATTTACCGCCAACAATTGCTGCAGAATCTACAACAGGGTTAGCACGGGGGCCATAATATAAATAGGCTTTTGCAGGGGCTCCCAGATTACCTACCTTGCCATTTATTGTAAACTTTTCCTGCGCCATAACAGCTACTGGCAACAGGCAGGCTGCGATCAGAACGATCTTCTTCATAATTTTAGTTTTTATTAAAAAATAAGTTAAAGTTTGGTTATTCCGGGCCAAATGTACTAATAGACCAAAATTATAACGTAAGGATGAATGTAATATTATAGTAGCTTTTGAAAGGTCCGCCACCACAGATCGGGCATTTCCCCATTCACAGCCGTAGTATAGTCGTCGTAACGGCAAGGCACCAGGTGGTAACGTTCATTTTTGGAAATTCCCGCAGGATAGGGCACCTGCATCCACCAGCGGTCTGATTTTTTGCTTTTCACAAAGAGCATTTCTGCAGAGCCATCGTTTAAGCTGGCCCTGTAAATCAGGTATTGTGATTTCGGGCTCAGCGGAAAATCCTTTTTACGGTTATAATAGCCATCTACAAAATACCAGACCATTTGAGCCAGGAGCATGGCCGTTTGTCCGTTCTGATCAAATGCCGGATTAAATTCATAGAAACCTATTGAAGTCAGCTTATCGCTCATGCCCGCATAACGACTAATGGCGCAGGCCTGTTCGCCGTAAAAACCATTTGGGCTGGCATTGGCATTTGCGCCGGCATCTGAAGAGCGGATGGCACCGATGTCAAAACTGATCATGCTGGCATTGCGGATGATCGGCTCGGTTAAAGTGATGTCACTGGCAAACTCACCCAAACGATGGGCATCAAAATAAAGTTTGCTCATCACCTTCAGGCTATCCTGGTTTACAAAATAGGTTTGGTAACCAATATTGCTGAAATTGAAAAGGTAATTGGGCTGATGTAACAGGATTTTGTTTAAATAAGTATCTGATTTGGCAGTTAATCCTTCCTGATCTTCCTCATCCAGGTCGAATTTGCTATCTACCACCACCAGATCTACCTTTTGTTCCAGGTGCTCATAAGCCAGGTACTGGGCGTACGTAAGGTCTTGCCCCCCGCCGATAATTACCGGCAGAATGTCAAGTTTAATCAGCTCAGCTACTACAGTCTTTACTGCCACGTAGGTATCTGAAATGGAGGCCCCGGCCCTGATATTTCCAAGATCAATGATCCTGGACGTAAACGGTCCTTCGTTTAAGCCGTAAAACTGGCTCCTGAAATAATCAGGTGCAAGTGCACAGCCCTCATTGTTTACCGCAGCGCGGTCGTCCTGCACCCCAAAAATTGCAATGTCATATTGTTTGTCTTCCAGGTCTGGAAATTTATCGGTAAAAAACCCTGCCTTTAAACCTAGCTGACTGGTATAAAATCCCTGTTTTGGCGTAAATTTGTCAGGACTGACCGGAGAAAAAAAATCTGATAAAGACATATCTTAGTATAAATGTATGACATCAAATATCTATTTTTGAGCGCATATTTTAATGAACATCCTAAAAAAAATGAAATGATATTGGTTACCGGTGCCACTGGTTTTTTAGGTTCAGAATTGATAAGCCAGCTGTGCAGGCAGGGCATAAAGGTCAGGGCATTGAAACGGGAGGGTTCCGTTATCCCTGATTTAATCAGGCAGAATGACCTTGTTGAATGGGTTATTGCCGACATCAACAACATTTCTGATCTGGAAGATGCTTATGCAGGGATTAAGCAGGTATATCATTGTGCAGCCCTGGTTTCATTTAATCCTAAAGACAAACAAAAACTTTTACACGTTAACATTGAAGGGACCAGCAATGTGGTAAACCTTTGTGCTGCTTATGGGGCAAGACTGCTGCATGTGAGTTCGGTGGCCGCATTGGGCGAAGCTAAAAAGGGGGCCCTGATTACCGAAAAAGATTTCTGGGCCTATGATGCGAAGTCGCACACGTATGCCATTTCTAAATACGAAGGAGAAATGGAAGTATGGCGGGGTATTGCAGAAGGGCTGGATGCGGTAATTGTAAACCCATCGGTAATTATTGGTGCAGGAGCGGGTTTTAAGGGTAGCGGTGCCATTTTTAAACTGGTAAAGGATGGCTTATCCTTTTATACCAGAGGTGCTACCGGACTTGTTGATGTGGAAGACGTGGCAAAAAGCATGATTGCCCTGATGAACAGCAGCGAAACTGCCGAACGGTTCACGATCTCATCAGAAAATTACCATTATAAACAGCTGTTTGCTGAAATCGCCAAGGCTTATGGCATTAAAGCCCCTGCAAAAGAAGCCAGGCCCTGGATGCTGGGTATTGCCTGGCGGGCAGCCTGGCTGGCCTCGCTCTTTACCGGGAAACCAGCTTCTTTAACCAATGATGCTGCCCGCAGCAGTTTAAATGAAAGTTTATACAGCAACGAAAAGATAAAAAAGGCAATTGGCATCAACTTTAAGCCATTGCAACAAAGTATTGAAGAAATCTGTAAACAGCAGTATTGAATTTTATATCTTTGACCGGTTATTGACAACCTGAAACCACCTAAAAATATCATTACTCCTACAAGGATGAAGCAAAAGAATTTTTACATCATTGATTTTGACAGCACCTTTACACAAGTTGAAGCTTTAGATGAGCTGGCCCGTATTTCCCTGAAAAAACACCCTGAAAAAGAGGTCATTTTCCAGAAAATTGAAGATTATACCAACCTGGCTATGGAAGGTAAGCTTTCTTTTGGGGAGAGCCTGGCCCAAAGGGTAAAACTGCTGGAAGCCACGGAAGACCATTTAAAACAGCTGATCAAAGTATTGAAGAAAAAAGTATCGGCTTCATTTTCACGTAATGCCGCATTTTTTAAGAAACATGCCGATGAGGTATTGATCGTTTCCGGTGGCTTTAAAGAATTTATCACCCCTGTGGTGAGCCAGTACCACATCAAAAAAGAGAACATTTATGCCAACACTTTTGTAACTACAGGAGACGGCAAAATTATAGATTACGACCATTCGAACCCTTTAAGTGAAGAAGGTGGAAAGGTTAAACTGATGCAGCAAATGAACCTGGAGGGCGACCTTTATGGTATTGGCGATGGGTATTCGGATTTTCAGCTGCGTGAAAGTGGTCTGATCAAGAAATTTTATGCCTTTACAGAAAATATTTCAAGAGAAAGCATTGTCAAAAAAGCCGACCATGTTACACCGAGCTTTGATGAGTTTTTATATGTAAATAACCTGCCAAGGGCAATCTCTTATCCAAAAAACAGGATTTTATGCCTGGTGATCGGGGATGTGGACCCGCAGAGTATCGATCTGTTGAAAAAGGACGGCTTTTCTATCCGCCACAAGACTACTTTTGAAGAAAAATATGTAGCTGATGTACACATGATGCTGCTTGCAGATGGAGAAAAACTGGGGCTGGAACAATTAAAAAGGGCGGTAAAGCTGAAAACCCTGGGCTATCTGGGCAATGCAAAAGGAAAAGTGGACATCAGTACCTGTACCGAACAGGGCATTGTTGTATTTGATGATGTGAAGCACAACCCGCGTAACCTGAACTTCATCCCTAAAAGGATGATTGATTTCATGAATACCGGCACTACATACCTGAGCAGCAATTTCCCTAATTTACAGTTGCCAAGGATTGATAAATCGCACCGTTTGATACACATCCACAAAAATGTACCGGGCATTATGGCCAAGGTAAATACCATTTTTGCGAAACATGACATTAATATTGTGGGGCAGTTCCTGATGACCAATCCAAGCATTGGCTATGTGATTACCGACATCAATGCGCAATACGACAAGCAGTTGTTTAAATCGCTCAAAAAGATTGAGCATACCATAAAATTCCGGGTACTTTATTAACAGCGGTAATGTTCCTTTGTTTACCTTTGAGTTAAACTAACTTATTAAATTGGAACTTACACCACAAATAAAGGAGAAATTAGACCGGCTGCAGGAAAAGTATGCGGCTATGGGCCAGGATATGTCCGCCTATCTGGACGGACTGTTGTATGCAGATTTCCTGACCTATTGGGATTACATCCATCTGGATACTTTGCTGAGTTTACAAAGCCCGAAAACCCCTTTTCCGGACGAAGAGATCTTCATCATGTACCACCAGATCACAGAGCTGTATTTTAAGCTTTCCCTGCACGAGTGTAAACAAATTGCAGCACATCCTGCTTTAACCCTTGATTTCTTTACTCAAAGGGTAAAACGCATCAATGCGTATTTCCATGCCCTGACAACCTCATTCGACGTGATGGTAAACGGTATGGAAAAGGACCAGTTTTTGAAATTCCGCATGTCGCTTTTACCCGCCAGTGGCTTTCAGTCGGCCCAGTACCGCATGATCGAGATCTGCGCCACAGATTTTAACCGCCTGATTGATAAAAGCAAAAGAACAGAACTGGCAAATGCCAGCATTGAAGAACAGTTTGAATACATTTACTGGAAGTTTGGGGCAACTGAACTGGCCAGCGGAAAACAGACGCTTACGCTGAAACAGTTTATCAGCAAATATGCTACTCAGTTTTTACAACTGATCAAAGACCGGAAGGAAAGCAACTTCTCGGCCCTATACCATCAGCTGGCGGCTCCGAACGCAGATGCGACCGCACTTGCCGCGCTTGCTGCTGAACTGAGGAAACTGGACCTTTATGTAAATGTAGAATGGCCCTTATCGCATTACAAATCGGCAGTGAGGTACCTGGAACGTGATCCTGTGGATATTGCCGCAACCGGTGGGACCAACTGGCAACAATACTTGCCACCGCGTTTTCAGAAAAGGATTTTCTACCCCTTTTTGTGGACGACTGAACAAATGGAAGAATGGGGCAAGGGCTGGGTACTTGCTGTACTAAAAGAATTAAAGGGTTAACACTTAAATATTTGCCTTTGCCTTACCTACAACATAGATATTTATCGTAAATTTGCAGCAGGTAATTACTATTACAATGAATGATACACTTGATATGACGATCACTAAGGCCGAACAGAGCAGGCTTACGGTAACTGATTTTTCTCAGTTGCCATTTGGGAAGGTATTTTCTGACCATATGTTTATTGCGGAATTTGATAACGGAACCTGGGGTAATCTGCAGGTCGTTCCTTACGGTCCTATTCCAATGAGCCCGGCAATTTCTGCGCTGCATTACGGACAGGCGATTTTTGAAGGGATGAAAGCTTATCGTCAGGCCAATGGCAAAATCAGTGTCTTCAGACCGGAGAAAAACTTTGAACGCTTTAATAAATCGGCAGTACGTATGTCTATGCCCGAGATTCCTAAAGAGATTTTCATGCAGGGGATTGCTGCTTTAATTGATATTGATGAAAAATGGATCCCTGCACAGGATGGCTACTCTTTATACATCCGTCCGGTAATGTTTGCTACCGACCCCTATTTGGGCGTTAAACCATCAGATAAGTATATTTTCGCGTTATTAACTACCCCAACAGGGGCGTATTACAGCAAGGCTTTAAAAGTAAAGATTGAAACTGAATATACCCGTGCAGATGATGGTGGTGTTGGTTATGCCAAAACTGCCGGAAACTATGCCCGTTCTTTATACCCTTTTGCCGAGGCACAGAAAGAGGGATTTGACCAACTGATCTGGACAGATGCAGCTACACATGAATTTATTGAAGAGGCCGGAACAGCAAACCTGATCTTTGTGATCAATGGTAAACTGGTTACCCCATCTGTAAGGAGTACAGTTTTAGACGGGGTAACCCGGGATACTATTATTCAGCTGGCCAAAAAAGCCGGTATTGAAGTAGAAGAAAGACGGGTAAGTGTAAAAGAAGTAATTGCAGGAATTGAAAACGGAAGCCTGACTGATGCTTTTGCAGCAGGTACTGCCGCAACAGTTACCCCAATAGGTGAAATTGGCTACCAGGGTAAAACTTATAAGTTATCTGATCCTGCAACCCGTACCATTTCTGCAGGTATCGCCAAAACGTTAAACGATATCCGTTATGGTCTGGCTCCGGATGAGTTTGGCTGGAACTGGGTAGTGTAATTGGCATCGCAAAAAATAAATAAATAAAGGGTACCCTATCGGGTATCCTTTATTTATTTCCTTTT
Source organism: Pedobacter heparinus DSM 2366 (assembly GCF_000023825.1). NCBI lineage: Bacteria > Pseudomonadati > Bacteroidota > Sphingobacteriia > Sphingobacteriales > Sphingobacteriaceae > Pedobacter > Pedobacter heparinus. Next base: position 304,441 of record NC_013061.1, on the reverse strand, counting down.
AAGCGTGCCGCTCTTCTTTTGATCCGCTCTTCCCTGTCCATCTTCATCTTTCCGAATTTAGCGATCTGATCCTTTACTTTTTTTTCTTTTTCAGGTGTAAGCCCTACACTGTATTTGACACCCTGAAAAAGAGTTTTCCAGATAAAGTTGAAAAAAGAAGCCGTTTTAACACGGGTATAACTTACCGGGGCACTCACAAATACACCTGCAGCATTGGGATTATCTGAATTCATAATCAGCGCATTGGCCAGGAAAGACATCAGTCCCTGTTTTACCAATCGGTCTTCCCCTTTTACGCGTTTAAGCAAAGCCACTGATAAATCATTATACGCAAATCTTACCTTACCTTTTGCCTGCTCATCGTTTGCATCGATATTAAATTCAAGCTTTTTAATGTCACCACTGTTCACCCTTACCATCCCCAGTGGTTTGGTCATGCGGTTCAGTGTCCTGCCATCCATATTAGAAAGTACGCCAGAATAAGAGAAAGCCCCGTCTGCAGCATTCAGGTTAAACTTAAAGTTCACTTCCAGTTTACCTGATCCCATTAAATAAGAAGTTAAGTCGGCCACCATCAGCGGATTTTTGGCCTTTGTCTTTTCAACATTGGTTACATTGGTAACCGTACCGGAGGTTTGTTCAAATGTGATGACCCCTTTATGTCCGCTGTTCGGGTTAAACTCGGCATAACTGATATCCACATTGCTTAGGTTTAATTTTTCTATGCAGAGCTGTCCGTTTAATTTTTGTAACAGCTGATGCGGGTCCTGCCCTGTTTTCACTGTCAGCTTTTTAGGGAAAGCGTTGTTGCTCAGCACCGACAGCGTTCCATTTGCAATATTCATTTCTTTTGCAAAAAGTTCCTGTTTTAAGATATACAGGGGCAAATCAATACCTGTTAAATTGATATTGCTCATCTGGATGCTATACCGCTCTTTTGCATTGCCGGCTGTATCAGCAAATTTCATTTCTTCATAACGCGGGCTGAGGTTAAAGCTTTTAATGTTTAGCTTGCCTGAAGAGGCAGAAAAATCGAGATAGTTGAGGTTCAGGTAGTATAAGCTATCTGGTGTAGCAAAATTGTAATTGTTTAAATTGATCAGTACATCTTTCAGCAGATAAAGCCGGCTTTTATCTGTAGCAGAATGGGCGTCTATCAGCCAGTCTTTCAGGGTTACGTTCAGATTGGCAACAGAATCTATTACCGGCCTGGCAGCATTGTTATCTACATATTTAAAACTCGCATTTTTAAATTCCACTGTCTGGATGCGGAGCTCTTTAAGGTATTTGGAGATATAATCATAAGGTGATTTTTTTGGTTGAGGGAGCTTATCTTCATTAAAGTCGAACTGCCTGTTGGTCATCACTACACAAGGATTATCAAACAGCAAAAGGTCGATGTTCAGCTTCTTATGGCGCCACATCCGGTAAGCGTGAAAATTTCTTACCGCAAGCTTTTTAAGCTTTATTTTATACAGGTTATTGGGTGCACGCTTTAGATTAATAAGCTTATGGTAGATATTGGTATCCGGACTGATCTTTACATCCTCCAGGGCAGATATACCGGTTAAAACATTGGTACTGATAGAAGAGAACTCTATGTGGTACAGGCTATCTGTTGATTTTACCACCAGTTCCTGAATTTCTGCAGTAAGAATGGGCTTAAGCTTGATACTAAGGTACCAGGTTATTGCCCCTAACATTAAGGCACTAAAAAGTATTGCCGCGGCAAACCATTTTAGTATCATGTATTTCTTGCTGACTTTCAAGACCATAGACAATAAGGTAGTTTAGCCTAATATACATTTTTATCAGTTTCTTTTTGCTTTTTTTTCCCGGCGTTCCTTTTTCTTGTCTTTTACTTTTTCCATCGCCTGTTCAGGCGTTTTTACCGGAACGGCCCCAATGCCCACAATTTCGCGCATACCTATAAAAAAGCTTTTCCACATCAGGTTAAAAAAAGAAGCTGCCGGCGTTCTTTGAAAAGTGACCTTTGCTGTCCGGGGCGCTTCGCCCTTTGAAGGATTGTCATTTTTTATCAATAAGCTATTGGCCAGGAAGGAAAGCAGGCCTTTTTTCTTGGCAGGCTCGCCATCTTCACCTTCCTTAAGCAGTTTGATCTTCAAATCCTTGTAAAGGAAATTTACCTTACCGGAAGAACCTTTTGCATTTGCATATATATCAAAAGCAGCGCTTTGCATCTGCCCGCTTTCAATCTCGACCAGGCCCATATCTTTGGCCATCGGGTTTAACACCTTCATATCCATCGGGCCTACATTTCCTTTGTAATGAAAGGCAGCATTTTTATCAGTCAGGTTAAAGTCTATCTGAACCGCTATTTTACTGATCTTCATGACTAAGGCCTCCAGGTTGGCTATCGCATGGTTATTTTTAACCAGCTGCAGGGAATCGTTCGTAAGGTTCCGGATATTGCCAGCCAGGTTTTGAAAATAAACAGTCCCTCTTTTCTGACTGATGGGATTATATTCTGTATAAGCCACGTCGATATTGGTTAACTGCACTGTGTCTATACTTGCAGGTACCGAAAGACGTTTTAGCGCCATATGTGGGAAATTTCTCACTTTATCCAAGCCTGGTGGCGGTGGCATCTCCCTGTTTACAAAGATATTTACTTTTGCGGGGCCAATCTTTAAAGATTTTGCCCGGATGCTGCCCTCAGTATTCAGTCGGACAAGATCTACCCCTTCAAGACTGATCTTATTGAATTTAAGGTCGTAACGATCTTTGCCGTAAGTATATTTACGGGAGAATTGAAGATCCGTATACATAGGGATCATTTGAAAACCGGTAACCGAGATGGATTGATCTGCCGTGGAGCCCTTTACGGTATCTACCTTCATGGTATACATTTTATCTTTGCTTAAAGCCCGGTAACCGGTTAGTTCAAAACCGATGTCTTTTGCATAACAATAGCGGGTAGTATCAAACTGCGACAGGGAATCGAGCAGAAAATGCTTTACCTGAATACTTAAATGTTTAACAGAATGCATCTTTTTTGAACTTTCCCCATTGATGTAGTCAAAATCAGCATCAATGATCCTGATGGCTTTCACATCAACAGACCGGACACGGTTGGAAATCATTTCATACAGTGTTGGCGCTTCCTTTTCCAGTTCCGGCCTTTTTTTTACCTGGTAATGGATCATATTGATAGAGGGCTTTTCCAGTATTACCGCATTCATTTCGATCTTTCTTTTAAAGTAGGCTGTTAAAAGTGCAATCCTGTTTAACTGCAGTTTTTTCAGCTTTACCTGAAAAATATTTGCCGGGGCAAGGCCCAGGGCTTTCAGTTGACGGTAAACGGCCGTGTCGGGGCTTAGCGACACTTCATGTAGTGCAGCACTTCCTGTAAGCAGGTTAAAGCTGATGTCATTAAAATCAAGCTTATACAGTTTATAACTACGGTTAAAGACCGCATCTTTTAATTTCTGTGATAGGATGGGTTTCCATTTTGCATTCAGGTACAAGGCAGTTCCTGTCCCCGCAATAATGAGTACAGCTAAAATACCTGCTATCCATTTCCAAACTTTATTTTTTCCGGATTTATGATCTGTCATGCGATTAAATTATAAAATAATAACAACACCAGGGCCACAAAGTTTAAATCTACAGTTCTTTGGCCTTGTATCGCCTGGCATCTACATCACTTACAGAAAAATATCCCTGTGCATTACCCGATATATTACCTTCCACATTAACCGGTACACTGGAAAATAACCCGCTCCAGTCGGTTTCCATAAATACAGAATATAGATACCGGGCATAATTTTCTGAAAGTGAGATCTTATAAATGGTGATAAAATCTTCCTGGCCTACTGTGAAGGTCCTTTTGAGGTTATTCAGCGGATACAGCGAATTTGGTGAGCCCAGAAGATGCGTATAGCTATAGTATTTGGTCTGATCAAATTTTGCAGGGTTCCACAAAGGGATATCCTGGTAAGCAATGAACCATTTGTTGGGATTAAGGTACCCAAATGTATGTTTAGGAATAGTTCCCTGTATGGTCTTATCGGCTTGCAGGTGGGTAGACAATGGTAGAAAATCGTCTACAATATTCACTACCTGCCTTAGTGTATCTACGGCTGTATAGGTTTTACCGTTGTATTTAATGGTTAAAGTATAGGCATTGTTATAGTTAGGGTCATTTCTGTTGGTGCCCTGATAAACCCCGGGTGTAGTGGTTTCCCTGAACACAATATCTGTTTTTCCATCATTCACCACAACAGAGGCTTTTACGATAGGTTTTGGTATAGAATCCGGATGCAAGGCCGGCTTGGTCAGCCTGATGTACTGCGCTGTGCCAAGGGTATTAAAACCTCCTTCAACTGCCAGGTCGTAAACCCTGCGGGGTTTTAAGAACGAATCATCCATTGCAATCTTCTTGCAACCGGCAAGAACCAGCAAACACAGCAGCACAGCCAAATAATTCCTGAAACCCTTCATATTAAATTTTAAAGCTATAGGCAACCCAGGGATAAAAACCGAACCCATATTCAATTGTACTTCCCTTCGACTCAAACGAAGAGGAGTTTAAATGGTAATATAAGGGATTTTTTCGGTTATATAAATTATATGCACCTATTGAAATGGTATGCTGCAGGGAGCGGCGCCCCGATAAGTGGCTTTGTAAGCGGTACTGGGCCGAAACATCCAGGCGGCTAAAATCGGGGAAACGGGAAGTATTTCTTCCTTCAAAAATCGGCACATTTAAGCCATCATGCTGATAATAGCCCACGGGCAAGGTAAGCGGTCTGCCGGTAGAATAGGTAAAGAACGACTGGACGGAGAGGCTGTTGTTAAACTCGTACCTGGCCGTTAGTTTTAGTTCATGGGGGATATCATAATTGGCTACAAACCGTTCTCCGAAATTAATATCGGAGATTTTCCGGTATACCCTGGAATAGCTGTAAGCTAAAGTCCCTGAAAATTTACCTGCAGTTTTATTCATCTCCACTTCTACTCCATAAGCGTTGGATGTACCTGCCCTGAGCTGATCTCTCACTTCAGGATTCCTGATGATCTGCGCATGACCTATCAGGTCCAGCTGATTGTCCAGTTTCTTATAGTAAACACTGATGGAAAAGAGATAATTGGCCGGAGAGTAGCGATAGCCCAGTGCAAAATGATTGGAGCGTTGCGGCTTGATATTTGCCGATGCCGGCACCCATGGTTCAAGTGAAGAAAAGGCCAGTGTACTGTTCTGGATCAGTTGCAGGTATTGATAATTGAGGTTGTAAGTTACAAAAAAACGCTGGTTTGCTGTGGGGAGATAACTGATGTTGACCCTTGGCTCTGGCTTAACAAAAAATTTATGGTCATACTTCTTCAGCCTGTTTCCCTCCGCATCAAAAATATTCCGCTTTTCTTCCGAATTCCTGAAAAAGCCAAGGCGGAGGCCATAATTCAGCTCGAACAACTTGCTCAGAGAAATCTGCTGGGAATAATAAAGTGCGGATTCAAACGATTTGTCCCGGGATATATTAAACTCAAAAGCTTCCTGATTGAACATTTCGCCGGGCGAGAACTGATGATAAATACCCGAGAGTCCAAACTTGATCTGATTTGAGGGCGTTCTGTAATAGGTATAATCGGCTTTCAGGGTAAGGTCTTTTACACCGGTACTCCACTGGCTTTTCTGCGACAGGGTATCGGCGTTCAAATCCAGGAGATTGCTGTAATTGCTGTAAATGGCAGAAACATTTAAAAACACTCTTGAACTAAAAACATGGTTCCAGCGCAGTGTAGAAGTTAAATTTCCCCAGTTGTTTGTATATGAATTCTCTGAAAGCAGGTGGTCCTTACCCAGGTATACGGAATAAAATACGCTGTTGTCTCTGTTTAGCTTATAGTTTGCCTTGGCATTGATGTCGTAATAAACAGAGTTTGGGTTAAACAGTTTAAACTTACTGTGAAAAACATCCAGCAAGCTGCGGCGGTAGGCTACAATGAATGAGCCTTTGTCCTTTACAATTGGTCCTTCAACAGCCAACCTGGCCGACATCAGGTTAATGCCCCCATTTAAATGAAATTCTTTACTGTTCCCTTCGGCCATCCTGTTTACAATTACTGATGAAAGCCGTCCCCCATAGTTGGCTGGCATATAATCTCTGTAAACCTGTAAATTATTAACTGCATCGGCATTAAAAACAGAAACCAGTCCATACAAATGGGAAGGATTATACACAATGGCTTCATCCAGCAGGATCAGGTTCTGGTCGGCATTGCCACCCCTAACAAACAAGCCCGAGCTGCCTTCCGTTAGCGCTTTGATACCATTTTCCATTTGCAGCCGTTTCATTACGTCAGTCTCACCGGCATAATAAGGTGTATTGTTCAGTTGTTTTGCGGCAAAGTTCAGTTCATTCCGCAATATCGGATTGGGGGTAATGATGGATTGCCGGATGACCACTTCTTCCAGCTGACGTTCTTTAAGCAGCAATTCTATCTCTTCCTGCCGGTTTCCATTTAATTTAACCCGTTTTTCAAAATCCAGGTACCCGGGATTGGAAACCTTTATCAGGTAATCACCTTCGGGAACCGAAATAGAATAGAACCCATATTGATTGGTGTTTACCCCGACCTCCAGGGCCTGGATCTGCAGGGTTGCCCCCATCAGTTCTTCCCCGCTTGATTTATCGCGTACATGTCCGTGAATCGTCCATATTACCCCTTTTTTTGGGGCAATTACAATATCGTTCCCAATCTGGCTAAAAACCAGGTTGGTACCTGATAATATTTTTTCAAGGACAGTGCTTAAGGCTGTTTGTACAAAAAACTGTTCAGGTATTTTTATGGATCGCAGCTGATCCGGGTCGAAGGCAAAGTTGTTCCTGGTTTTGAGCTCCAGCCTCAGCAGGTTTTTAATCAGCGAATCTGCTGGTAAACTTATCGTCACCTTACTTGCAAGCAGGTTCTTTTGTTGTGCAAACAGGCTTTGTCCGGATAATACAAATAAAAAAAGAACAGGTAAAAAAGATTGCTGTCTAATTATCCGATAAAACATAAGTGTCCTTTTCCTTTATTACTTTGCATTGCAAAGATGCGGAAATTACGGCAAGTGCACTATCTAAAGTTTGATAATGTAACCTTGCTGTTAACTTTCTATCTTTCAGCGCTCCTTTGATATCGATAGGGATCTGATATACCTTTTCCAGCTGCTCTGCAACCTGATCCACCGGAACTTCCTGAAAAATAAAATCCTTATCTACCCAGGCTTTATAGTTTACATTTAAATTATCGGCCGCAACCAGCATTTTTCTTTTTGTATCATATACACCAAGTTTTCCGGCAGTTAACAGGATTTCCCGGTTTAAATCCAGGTGCTTTAAAGCCACTTTTCCTTCTTCAACAACTACAGCTATTTTATCATCATTTCTGATCACATTAAAACTTGTGCCAATATCTTCGGCTTCAATGTCCCCTAAATCAACCCTGAAACGGGATGAAGTATGGCTTACCACATGAATAAATACTTCTCCGGTTAACAGTTCGAGCTTTCTGTCGCCTGCAAAATTATTTTTATTGTACCTTATTTTTGTTGCTGCATTGAGGTTTACTTCTGTGCCATCGGGCAAAACAATACGGGTTATTGCCGCATTCCCGGCGGTCGAGATCACCACATACCCGTTTTGTACTATAAAATAATACCCCAATCCACAAATAAGCAGCACAGCGGCCGCAACTTTATACCATATACCCTTATGGCGCAAGGGTTTAACCGCTGCAAAACGGTCATCCTCCAGCAGGGTTATTTTTTTATCCAGCGATTTCCAGGATTCCTGTGGGTCATATCCGTTTTTTTTGTACAGTTTATCCATACCTGTCTGTACATCTAGAAAATCCTGATAAGTTTTTTCATGGTCCGCATCAGCGGTTCTCCATTGTTCCAGGAGCAGCTTATTTTCGGCTGTAATTGATCCATCCAGATCATCAATGATCAGGGCGTATATCAATTCTTCATTAGTTTCAAATTGCTTCATAAGGAGAGTTTTAAGGCGTTAAAATGTTTAAAAGCAGGAACAGCACAATTGCAATATGTTTTCGTTTCTCAAGCTGTTCCCTTAACTTTTGAAAACCGTAAGTGAGGTGATTTTTCACTGTTTTAATGGAGATGTTCATCTGTGTGGCAATCTCCTGTTGTTTCAGTTTCCCGAAACGGCTCAGGTACATCACTTGTCTGCATTTATCGGGCAGCAGTTCCAGTGCCTGTGCAAGGTCTTTAAGCAGTGCTTCCTCCCTATCCGTATCCGGTTCATCAGCAGTTTCTTTATCTACTATGGCCATATATACCTGCTGTTTTTCTGCCTGGACCTTCTCTTTTTTAATAAAGTTCAGGGATGAATTTACGATCGATTTAAACAAATAACTTTTCATTGAATGTTGAATATTTAACTGATCTGCTTTATTCCATATAGTTATAAACACATCATGAACAATCTCTTCTGCAATTTCTGCCTGGCCTACATAGCGGTAGGCCACAGCAAATAACTGCTGATAATATTTTTTATAGAGCACTTCAAACAGCTTTTTATCGCGCTGCACAATTGCGTTAACCAGCTTTTGATCTTCTTCATTAAGACGCGCATACTCCCTTTCCATTATTGCTCTTATTTTTGCTTTAGTGTAAGTATGCCCGAAATTTCAGGATTTAACGTTAAAGTGCCTATAGCAACAAACCATTGCCCTTTCAATAAATTACGTTCCTGTAAAGGACTCAATGTAAAGCCCCCCTTTATAGGCAATGAAGCCTCTTTTTCAGTGCTTTTTTTATAAATTTCCTGTATCAAAGTTCCAACCGACCCTTTAGCTCCGCTTCTAAGGGTGATGACCTGCGGCACCAGATCTTTGTATTCCAAGGTATAGCTTAACGCTTTCGTACCTTCATCATAAGTGCCTTTAAGTACCGCTGTACCTTCAGAATTGCTATTGGTGCCTTTTTTATCAATTCTTGCTGTTACTACATAAGTTCTGACAGGGGGTTTGATCTTCGTATCCGCTATACCGTCTATTTTTTTACAACCCAGTCCACACAACAGTATACACACCGCTATAACTTTCCATTCAAGTCCACCTGTTATATTTTTGCTCATCTTAGTATTTTAACCAGGACTAAAATACTAAATTCTAAGCTTTTTTTATGCCTAGTTAAAACAGACTGGTTAAACCTTTACCCAGAATGTGCACTGATATGGGTAAGGCCCCCTTTTAGCCTGGTCTTTAATGATGATGATCGTATTCATACTCTGCTGTATTGATAAACATAAGGTGTGCTGATGTAATCATTTGCGTCAAAATATTCTGAAGCCAATACCATTAAAATGGCATCTTCACTGAAATCGTACATGGTATGCCAGTCTTCCGGCCGGATGAGCAGACATTTGTCGGGCGAATCCAGCACAAAAGTGCATTCATCCCGGCCATTGTCGTTATAAATGGTACAATTACCACGAATACAAATGGCGGCCTGTATCGTTTTATGATGGCGGTGGCCACCGCGTTCAGAATCATCCACCCCGTAAATGTAAAAGATCCTTTTGATATCAAAAGGTACAGCCCTTTCGATAACGGTAAGGTTGCCACGCTTATCCGTAAATGTTTTTAAGTTAATTAAAGATGCCATATTGAAAAAAGCGTTTAGAATAATACTGTTTGTAAAAACCTTTGAGGAAGAATACCGCCCAGCGGCCAATCACCCGGTTGATCCATATTCCTTCTTCAGTTCTTTTGTATGCCCTTACATGTTCACCCAATGCTCCGATTGTCTTTTCTGCCTTTAGGAGTGCCAGCACATAAGGTTTGTAAATGTGCCTGATCTGATTTCTGTTCAGGGGATAGATCTCATTGGTTAACCTGTAACTGTTGTTCCAGGTATAGGCAAAGGCGTGATAATGGTAAAAAACGAGGTCAAAATTATTGTTGCTAAAAAACTCTGTCCCGCGTATTTTGCCTGCTACACGTTTAAAGGCATACTGCTGCACATTCCATGGCGCTACTCCACCACCAAGGTGTTTCAGTTCATGCACCCCCTTAAATCTTGCTGTCCAGTCGTCCAGGTATTTCTGATCACCAAATTTATTATCTTCCATTCTGCAAAAACACCATTCCAGACAGGCATCAACCCACCAGTTCAGCGCGGTCATGCCCTCCAGGGTGTTCTTAAAAGTAAGGTATTGTACACAATAGACCCCGCTGGTTGCCGACTGGTCAAAGCATGGGGTAAACCTGTGTTTTGTAATCAGGACTGATTTATCCCCCATTTCATCATATAAAACCTTGGGATTGTTAAAAAACAACAGGTCTGCATCTACATAAGTGCAATGGTCAAGCTGGTAGGTCTCTATACAATACTTGATGGCAGATGAAGAACAGGTCCAGCAGTATTCTGTTGGTGTCCTGCCCATTTTTACAGCCAGCAGTGCTTCATTTTCGAAGTCCTTTAGCGCGATAACACTTGCATGACTTAGCTGAAGTGCCAGAAGTGCATCATAACAATCTTCATCAAACGCAACAATATACAGGTGAAAATCGTCGCAATGCTGCTCCAGTGAATTGTACATGGCCAGACCACGTGATAAATAAGCAGAATTAAATAAAGTGCAAAATTTAAGCATACACCAATAAATTAACCAAGTAAAAACCCTTTTTAATTATTCCTTTTGCTACAAGACAATGCTTTATTAAAAAAGTCCTATACGATTCAGAATTTTTAAAGGACCGGCTCAATTCTATTGTAATTAATATTTCTGCCAATTTGTCATTTATAAATATTATTCCGTATTTTTGAAGCCCCATAAAAGTTTAATATTTATGATTGATTTACAGCTGACAGATAAGAAACACGATGAAGCACGACAAGGAGAGGCTTTGGTTACAGCGGCACCTTTAGTGCGCAATGGCAGGAAGCTGTATATTGAAAGTTACGGTTGCCAGATGAATTTTGCGGACAGTGAAATTGTTGCATCGATTTTATTAGACCAGGGATTTGAAACTACGGGCGACTATAAAGAAGCGGATGTGGTGTTCATTAATACCTGTTCAATCCGGGAAAACGCAGAACAAAGGGTACGCAACAGGCTGTCGCAGTTTGGCGCAGAGAAGCGCAGAAACCCAAAGCTTATTGTTGGGGTACTGGGCTGTATGGCCGAACGCCTGAAATCTAAATTTCTGGAAGAAGAAAAACTGGTGGATGTGGTGGTTGGCCCTGATGCTTACCGCGAACTTCCGCAATTGCTGAATGAAGTTGAAAGCGGTCATAAGGCCATTAATGTCCTTTTATCACGTGAGGAAACTTATGCAGACATCAGTCCGGTCCGCTTGAACGGAAATGGCATTACGGCCTTTATTTCAATTATGCGGGGTTGCGACAACATGTGTTCCTTTTGCGTGGTGCCTTTTACAAGGGGCCGTGAAAGAAGCCGTGACCCACACTCTATACTTGCCGAAGCGCAGGACTTATTTGACCGTGGTTATAAAGAAGTGACTCTGCTGGGACAGAATGTAGACTCTTACAAATGGAAGGGTGCCGCTACTGATGAAAACAGGGAAGCGCAGGAAATTGAAGTGAACTTTGCCCAGCTGCTGGAAAAAGTTGCACTGATCAGTCCTGAACTCCGGGTCAGGTTTTCTACCTCACACCCTAAAGACATTACAGACGAGGTGTTATACACCATTGCCAAATACGAAAACATTTGTAACTATATCCACCTGCCGGTACAATCGGGCAGTACACGGGTACTGGAACTGATGAACCGGACTTATACACGAGAATGGTACATCAACAGGATAGATGCCATCAGACAGATTATACCTGATTGTGCCATTTCTTCGGATATCATTGCCGGATTCTGTACGGAAACAGAAGAAGAACACCAGGAAACACTCAGTATCATGGACTATGTGGGCTATGATTTTGCCTTTACTTTCAGCTATTCGGAAAGACCAGGAACACTGGCCGCCAGAAAACTGGAGGACGATGTTCCTGAAGAAGTAAAAAAACGCAGGCTGGCAGAAATTTTAGCTAAACAACAGGAAACTTCTTTGTTCCGTTTGCAACAATTTGTTGGAAAAACTGTTAAGATTTTGGTAGAAGGTACCTCTAAAAAATCTGACAGGGATTTCTGTGGCAGAAATGATCAGAATGCAATGGTTGTTTTCCCTGCTACTGCAGGAATTAAAGCCGGGCAATATGTAAATGTGCATATTGACCGTTGTACCTCTGCAACACTTCTTGGAACTGTAGTGGTACAAGAAGAGGCAGCAGTTTAATTAACCTCCGTCATTGCTTCGTTGCTGAAGCTTAACACAATGACGGAACAAAAAACAAGGAAGAAAGTATATAATAAATGGATATACAGGACATTAAAAACCGTTTCGGGATTATAGGAGGCTCTCCGCTGCTGAACCGGGCAATAGATATAGCCAGACAGGTTGCACCAACCGATATGTCTGTATTGATTACCGGCGAAAGTGGTAGTGGTAAAGAGGTTTTCTCTCATATTATCCATCAGATGAGCACCCGGAAACATGGGGCATTTATTGCCGTAAACTGCGGTGCCATACCGGAAGGAACCATAGGCTCGGAATTGTTTGGTCATGAAAAAGGTTCTTTTACCGGTGCTCATGAAGCCCGTAAGGGTTATTTTGAGGTGGCCAATGGAGGTACGATCTTTTTAGATGAAGTGGCAGAATTGCCATTAGGCACCCAGGCGCGTTTACTCAGGATATTAGAAAGTGGCGAATACCTGAGGGTAGGATCGTCAAAAGTACAAAAAACAGATGTACGGATCATTGCAGCCACCAACGTAGATGTATACAACAGGGTAAAATCGGGTAAGTTCCGTGAAGACCTTTACTACAGGCTAAACACGGTTCCTTTGCGGATCCCTGCACTGCATGAACGTAAAGAAGACATTTACCTGCTGTTCAGAAAGTTTTCTGCCGACTTTAGCGATAAGTATAGAAGTCCGGGTATACAGCTGGAGCCGGATGCCATACAGATGCTGAGCAATTACAGCTGGCCCGGAAACGTAAGGCAGCTGAAAAATATAGCCGAACAGATCTGCGTGCTTGAAAAAGACCGGAACGTAACCGCAGCAGCCCTGCTGAACTATATCCCTAATGAAAGCGGGAGCAATCTGCCAATGGCGATCAGCAATGGTGGCAGTAAAGATGATTTTTCTGAACGGGATATTCTTTACAAGGTGCTTTTTGACATGAAAAAGGACATGATGGAACTGAAAAAACTGGTTGCTGAAATTATACAAAGCGGGGGCAATACCTCTCATGTGATTGCCGACAATCCACATTACATCAATCAGCTTTACCAGGATGTGGACCAGACAATGAACCATGAGGCGACCCTGACCATTAAAAACCCTTTACAAAACTCCCCCTCAGAATATAACTATACGCAGGATGCAGAGGAAGTTGAAGAATCATTGTCGCTGATCGACAAAGAATCAGACCTGATCAAAAAAGCTTTAAAAAAGCACAAGGGCAAGCGCAAATTTGCTGCACAGGAGCTGGGTATCTCGGAACGTACATTATACAGGAAAATTAAGGAACTGAACTTAAACTAGTGATGAAAAAAGTATTGATACTGTTGCTTTTACCTTTCGTACTTAGCGGGTGTAAAATAGCGCTGAACGGGGCTTCCATTCCGGCAGAGATGAAAACCGTTAACGTCCTTGTTTTTGAAAACAACGCACCTTTGGTTGTCCCTTATTTAAGTTCACAGTTTACAGAGGAGCTGAAAACAAGGATCAGAAACCAGACCAGCCTGAGCATTACACAGAATGATGCCCATGCCGTTTTTTCGGGCAACATTTCGGGTTACTCCATAAGCCCGGTTGCCATACAGGACAACAACGCACCAACAGCAGGTGCCAACAGGCTCAGCATCAGGGTAAATGTAAAGTACACCAATAACCTTAACCCTAAATTGAGTTTTGAGGAGTCTTTTGAACGCTTTAAAGACTTTAAACTACAGGGACAAAGCCTGCAGAGCATAGAACAGGGGCTGATCAAAGACGTAACCGCACAGCTCACTGAAGACATTTTTAACCGTGCATTTGCAAATTGGTAGAATTTGGCGTTTCAATTATTAACTTAGCAACGTGGAGCAGGAATTAGACATTAAACAACAACTGGCAGTATTACTTGCGGCACCTGAAAAGGTAACCCGGGAAAATGAGGCCCTGTTAAAGGATTTAACAGCACGCTATCCTTATTTCCAGCCCCTGCACCTGTTGCTGGCCAAAGCAACACTTGAAGGTCCGGAACAAAACAACAACCTGGCCACCGCAGCCTTATACACCAATGGGCAGCTGCTCTATAATCTGCTTTATGCCCCCGAAGAATTGCTGCAAACCGATCTTCAGCCGGTACCTTTTGTTGACCTGGCAGGTATACAGCCGGAGCCGATTGATGTGGATGTGATTGATGAGGTGCCTGCTGAATCAGAAAATAAATTGAGCAATGCGGACGAACAGGAGGTTTTTGAAGAAATCGGAGAGGTAAACATTAAAGAATTTGGGCAAAATGATACCCCTTTAAAGCCGGAAGATGATTTTGTGATCGAAAACATTGTATCGTCTGATTTCTTTGCTTTCCAGGATAATTTCACTGTAGAAGCCTCTGAAGAAGAAAGCCCGACACCTGTGACGGAACAGCAGACCGCACCGTTAAAACAGGAAGAGCCTGTGGTGATCAGCAAATATGATGATGATCAGCTGCCTTATACTTTTTTATGGTGGCTGGCCAAGACCAGGAAAGAGCATCAGCAGATCTTCCAGCCTTATGCCTCGCCAAAAAAAAAGGAAACTGAGGAGCCTGAGCAACATAACAGGCAACACAGGCCCAGTGAACTGCAACATCAGTATGTAGAACATATATTTCATATACAAAGTCCTTTTGAGGAAGAAGAAGGCTATACCACCGAAGGTTTCAGGAAGCCAACCAAGGGCGCTGAAATTATAGAAAGCTTTATTAAAAATGATCCGCAGATCAGCCCGCCAAAACCGGAGCAGATCGACAATGAGAACAAGGCCAAGAAAAGTGCAGAAGACCATAACGATCTGGTATCTGAAACCTTAGCTAAAATTTATATCGAGCAGATGCTTTATGACAAGGCAATTGAGACCTACGAAAAATTAAGTTTGAAGTTTCCAGAAAAAAGCCGTTACTTTGCCGACCTTATCCAATCTATAGAAAAGAAAATTTAACAACATAACATATTATGCTTTTTTTAATTATTTTATTGATCATTGTTTGTGTTGCTTTAGGGCTGTTTGTTTTGGTACAAAATCCTAAAGGTGGTGGTCTGGCTACCGGTGGTGCGGGCAGCAATATGTTTGGTGTTCAACGTACAGGTGATGTACTGGAAAAAGGCACCTGGGTTTTATTAACTTTAATTGTTGTGATCACCTTATCTATTACCACAATTGCAAAATCGGGAGGTTCATCTACCGGCGGCGCATCAAAAATCCAGGAACACCTGGACAAAACCCCAACACCATCTCCGATAGGAAACAGAACGGCACCAGCTGCTGCTCCTGTTGCTACAGATACCACAAAGAAATAGACCTTAAAGGTTATAGAGAAAAGCCCGGTACAGTGTACCGGGCTTTTTTATGTTCTGCCACTCTGACACAAAAACACTTTAACAAAATCTGTTAGCTGACAATGCAGTGCAAATTTGTCAACCCTAATTGCATTGGCATAAAAACTGATGTAATTACTGACGTACAATACGAATTTAAATTTTAACTTAAAAAATAAATTAATATCAAGTTATGGCTTTAAACCTTAAACCAATTTCAGGTACAGCAAACAGAGTTATTGTTGAACCTGCTGCGGCAGAAGAAAAAACAGCTTCAGGAATCTATATCCCTGACACTGCAAAAGAAAAACCATCAAAAGGAACTGTTGTTTCGGTTTCGGAAGAAGATTCAGAAGGTAAGAAACCAGCAGTTAAAGTGGGCGATGTAGTGCTTTATGGCAAATATGGCGGCACAGAACTTCCTATTGACGGTAAAGACTATTTGATCATGCGCGAAAGCGACATCTACGCTATCGTAGGATAATTGGAGTAACATTTAAACATTAAAACTTAATCACATTTAAGAAATGGCAAAACAAGTAAAATATAATGTAGAAGCCCGCGATGCCCTGAAAAGAGGTGTTGATACGTTGGCCAATGCAGTAAAAGTAACTTTAGGTCCTAAAGGCCGCAACGTAATTATCGATAAAAAATTTGGTTCACCTGCAATTACTAAAGATGGTGTAACTGTAGCAAAAGAAATTGAGTTGAAAGACCCGATTGAAAATATGGGTGCCCAGATGGTTAAAGAAGTAGCTTCTAAAACTGCAGACATTGCAGGTGACGGAACAACTACGGCAACTGTATTGGCACAGGCAATTGTTACTGCTGGCATTAAAAACGTGGCTGCCGGTGCAAATCCAATGGATTTGAAACGTGGTATCGACAAAGCAGTTACTGCCATTGTTGAAAACCTGAAAGCCCAGTCGCAAACTGTAGGTGAAGACAACAACAAGATCAAACAGGTAGCTTCTATTTCAGCTAACAATGATGAGGTTATTGGTGCTTTAATTGCAGAAGCAATGGGCAAAGTTGGTAAAGATGGTGTAATTACTGTTGAAGAAGCAAAAGGTACTGAAACTGAAGTTAAAACAGTTGAAGGTATGCAGTTTGACCGTGGTTACTTATCTCCTTACTTTGTAACCAATGCCGATAAAATGGAAGCGGAATTAGAAAACCCTTACATTTTGATCTATGACAAAAAGATCAGCAACATGAAAGAATTGCTGCCTGTTCTGGAAAAACAAGTTCAGACTGGTAAGCCTTTATTGATCATTGCTGAAGATTTAGACGGTGAGGCCCTGGCTACATTGGTAGTAAACAAAATCCGTGGCTCACTGAAAGTTGTTGCTGTTAAAGCTCCAGGTTTTGGCGACCGCAGAAAAGCTATGCTGGAAGACATTGCTATCTTAACTGGTGGTACTGTTATTTCTGAAGAAAGAGGTTATAAATTAGAAAATGCTGACCTTACTTACTTAGGTACTGCTGAGAAAGTTGTTGTTGATAAAGACAATACTACTGTAATCAACGGTGCTGGTCAGTCGGAAGACATTAAAGCCCGTGTGAACCAGATCAAGGCTCAGATTGAGACCACTACATCTGATTACGACAAAGAAAAGTTACAGGAGCGTTTGGCTAAATTAGCTGGTGGTGTTGCTGTTCTTTATGTTGGTGCTGCTTCTGAAGTAGAGATGAAAGAGAAAAAAGACCGTGTTGATGATGCTTTACATGCAACCCGCGCAGCGGTTGAAGAAGGTATTGTAGCAGGTGGTGGTGTGGCTTTCATCCGTGCTATTGAGGCATTGGAAGGCATGAAAGGATCTAACGATGATGAAACTACTGGTATCCAGATCATTCGTCGTGCTATCGAAGAGCCTTTACGTCAGATCTGCCAGAATGCTGGTATCGAAGGATCTATCGTAGTGCAAAAAGTTAAAGAAGGTAAAGCCGACTTTGGCTACAATGCACGTACCGACGTTTATGAAAACTTAATTGCAGCTGGTGTAATCGATCCGACTAAAGTTGGTCGTGTAGCACTTGAAAACGCAGCTTCAATTGCAGCTATGCTGTTAACAACTGAAGTTGTATTGGCTGACGATCCTGAAGAAGCTCCTGCCGGTGGTGCTGGTATGCCTCCAATGGGCGGCGGCGGCATGGGTGGTATGATGTAAGTTTCACCCCTTCATTGAATATAAAGAAAGTCACAGGAAAATTCCTGTGGCTTTTTTATTTTAGACCGTTTTACTACAATATAATTAATTAGAGCAAAAAATTATTTACTTTTATACAGCATCCTGTATATATGGTAAAACGTTTACTCTTTTTTACATTTGCTCTCCTATTTCTTCAAATATCTGAGGCTTTTTCTCAGATAACGATTGGAACGGTTGACGCTGGACCTTATACACCAGGATCGAGTATTGCGGCAACTTTTAGTATAAATCCGACAACCTGTATCAATCGTGACAATCAGTTTGATTTGGTGTTAGTATCACCTGCAGGAGTAGAACTTAGTACAATTGGAAGTTATACTGGTTTTTATACTACATTTATAAATGGGACAATACCTCAAGGAACATTACCAGGAACAGGTTACAAGCTTAGAATTAAAACGACTAGTCCCGTTCTAACACCTATTGCTGAATCAAATACTTTTGAAATTAAGACAGGTACAGCTATTACTGCCGCGGTAAGTTCAGCACCAGTGATAACCGCCCCTTACATATTTGGTTATTGTCCGGGCAGGCCCAATGCTGTTTTTAACTTCACGAACCAATCCACAGCTACGAGTACGGTAACCGGTACGATTAAAAATGAACTGAGTGGTTCAATTGATGCAAATCTAACTTTCACTACCGCCATACAATCCTTTACTGCTTCATTCGCTCATTATACAGTAAGTATAAAGGCTCAAATGCCCGATGGTACTATTGGGACAAGAGCTTACATGGTTATAAATAATAATGTATTTAACAACTTTTCCACTTCAGGATCAAATGCATTTGTTTGTTTACCTGGAGGTTTTCTCCAGTATGGTGTAGATGTAAACGGTCCAACCGGCATCCAAAATAACTACCCTGGTAATACCTACCAAATAATGTGGGGAGATGGCGTTACAGATACTTATACATTTTGCGATTTAAAATCGGGATCAGTTCAACATGAATATTTGAGATCTTCTTGTGGAAATCCCCCCTATAGTACAGGAGGGGGGACAGTTTATAACGTCTTTGGCATTAACATCTCTGTTGTAAGTCCTTGCGGACAAGTTGGCGGAGCCATATCAACTTATGTTAGAGTTGTTGATAAACCCGTAAATAAATTTTCCCACCCCGCTGCTGCTTGTACGGGCAGGCCAGTAACTTTTGTGAACAACTCGATATTGGGACAAGACCCCGGATCCAATTCACAGGTCTGCAGCAATAATAATGTGACTTACAACTGGTATGTTGACGGACAAATTGTTCTGGCAGGCGTACCAAGATCTACCAATTTAGTTCATACTTTTCCTACCCATGGAGTTCATGATGTAAAATTGGAGTCGGTAACAAGTGGCTCTTGTGAAGGTGCCGCCATAACGCAGCAAATCTGTATTCAGGATCCTCCACAGCCAGCGTTTGATTTCAATGGGGCTCCACAAACAGGATGTGCACCATTTACCATTCAGGCAAGGGACCTCTCTGTTATAGATAACATTTGTAATGCAAACAACGCTTACAACTGGATTGTAAATGGCCCAGCAGGTGTACAAATTACAAATCAAGGAGATAAAAATCCTATTTTCAAGTTTAATAATCCGGGAACCTATACCATCATTCTGGAAATTCAGACTGCATCTTGTGGAACTGTAAGAACACAGATACCACAGCAAATTGTATTGGCAGACGGAGCTCCGGTTGCCACATTATCCGATAATGTAACATTATGTGCCTTAAACACTTTTACCTTTGACAATAATACCGGTCCTACAAGAACCATTCTTACAGGAACACAACAGGACTTGGCTACTACATATACCTGGTCTGTTACGGAAAGCGATGGTAGCGCTCTTGCGCCTGGAGACTTTAGTTTTGAGGGCGGTACTGATTTGCACACCAAATTTCCAATTATTAAATTCAACCAGTTTAAAACCTACAGAATAAAGGTCGTACACGTTAATAGCTGTGGACAAACTGATGATTTCCAACTTATCACTTTCTCTCCTTCACCAGTCCCTAATGTTGTCACCAATGCAAATCCTATCTGTTATGATGGGGTAATTAATCTGCAGGGAAGCATTACTGGTGGGGCATATGCTTCATTTGAATGGGTAGGTAACGGCGGCAGTTTTTCACCTGCAACGGGGAATTTGACAACGACTTATACGCCTAGCATTGCCGAAAGAAATGCTGGTACAACAACAATAATATTAAGAGTAAATACTGGTTTGCAAGGTGCATGTGCAAGGGTTGAATTCCCACTAGTGGTCAACATCCGGCCGAACAACACCGGTACAAATGCAACTCAACAGATCTGTACAGGCAATACTGTTTCCCACACCCCTGCTTCAACTGTCGTCGGCAGTACATATAGTTGGACAGTGAGTAATCCAGATGGAAATGCCACGGGTCAACTTCCTGGATCCGGAACTGCAATTACGGATGTCATTATCAACAATAGTGCTACAGCGAATGCAGTTGTAATCTATACTATTACTCCACTTAGTAACGGCTGCTCCGGTGTGCCATATACTTTCACTGTTACGATAACTCCAAGGCCTGTTCTGACAGCAATAGCTGCCAAGTCAACAATTTGCAGTAATGAATCTTCAGCTATCACATTAAGCTCTAATTTACTAAATACCAGATATACCTGGACAAGTTCCGTTACTGGTAATATTACAGGAAATAACAGTGTAAATACGCAAACAGCAAACAGTATAATCGATGATATACTAATTAATAACAGTACCACCCAAGGTTCAGTAACTTATACCATCACACCATTCTCCGCTACGGGATGCCCAGGTACACCGGTTTCTGTTACCGTAAATGTAGATCCCGCATTAACAGTTGCCAATGCAGGGGCTGATAAAAGTATTTGTGCTACTACCAGCTATACGATGGAAGGAAATACGGCTAATGTTGGCACAGGAACATGGACACCCGTATCAGCCAATGCCTCAGGTGTTACCTTTGCTAATCCCAATAGCCCTACTACAGTGGTTAACGGCCTAAGCCCTGGAAATAGCTATACCTTCAGGTGGACAATTGATGCCACAAGTGCCTGCAGCCCGACATTTGACGAAGTTACCATTACCGTTAACGAACCCACCATACCAGGAACTACAGCTGGAACCCCAACAATAGTTTGCGCCAATAACAATACCGGAACCATTTCCCTGAGTGGAAATATTGGCAATGTGATCAGATGGGAAAGCAGTCTGGATGGCAATACCTGGATCCCGATTGCAGGAAATAATACTACTACGACCTATACCTTTAATAACCTTACCGTTTCTACACAATTTAGGGCTGTTGTTCAAAATGGCGGTTGTACAGTAGAAAATTCTACCGGAACAACCATCACAGTATCCCCCGCATCCACCATTGCAACTGCAGGTGCAGACCAGGTGCTGTGTAATGAGCCGACTGCTACATTGGATGGAAATACTCCTGCTGCAGGTGAAACAGGGGTATGGACACATGCCTCTGGCAGTCCAATTGCAGTCATAACCGATCCTGCTAATCCCAAAACCACTGTAACTGGATTAACACCAGGTCAAACTTATCGTTTCGTATGGACTATAACAGGCAATGCGCCATGCGGGCCAACTTTTGACGACGTTACCATAAGAAACAATCCACCAATTGTCCAGAACATTAGCAGTACCAGTGCTGTGGTTTGTAACGGCCAGGAAGTACTCCTTAATGGCAGTGCACCAACGGGCGGCGATGGAACTAATTACACCTATTCCTGGGAAATTAAAGTAGATACAGGGCCCTGGAATCTTATAAATAATGCAACCGACAAAGACCTGATCATTACCCTCACTACGCCTGGAACGGTCAGCTTCAGGAGAATCGTAACTAGCGGGGGTTGTACTTCTACCAGCAATGAATATTCCATTGTTGTTCAACCCGCAATAACAGGCAATAACATCTCCGCAGACCAAATTATCTGTAGTGGCACTACACCTGCATTACTTACTGGCCCTGCACCAACAGGTGGCGGCGGAACATTTACCTATCAGTGGCAATCCAGTCCGGATGGAACGGTATGGACAAACATTGGGGGTGCCAATGACATAGATTATCAGCCAACAGCCCTTACCACAACCACTTTTTACAGGCGTAATGCCAGCACCCTTGCCTGCGGGTCCCTGCAAGTTCCTAGTAATACAGTTAAAATAACCGTTAACCCGAATGCAAAAGCCGAATTTACCTGGACAAACGACAAGGGTTGTGTTCCTTTTACCCTCCCTGTCACAGTAGTGCATTATGTAGATAGGAATGCGACTTACACTTGGTACGCGAATACTACAGTTATTGGAACCGGCACAACATTCCCTGTTTACACCATTCAGAACAGTAATGAATCAGTGACGATCAGACTGGTGGTAACCAGTAGCCTGGGTTGTTCTCAGGATGAATTCAGTCATGTATTTAGTACCAACCAGGCTGTACCGGCATCATTTACACAAAACACCACCGAAGGCTGCGGACCATTACCTGTAAATTTTGTAAACACTTCTGACCTTACTGCAGGAGCAACATTTTCATGGGATTTTGGCAATGGCACGAGCTCAACGCAAGCCAATCCGGGCACTGTAACCTACCAGGCTGAAGCAACCGGAAAAGACACGACTTATGTGGTAACCTTAACCGCTACTACTTCTTGCGGAAGTAATTCCGTTACTTCAACCGTACTTGTAAAAGCAAAGCCCGTAGCCATATTTTCACCAAGCAGAACAGATGGTTGTTCACCTATGCTTGTCAACTTTACTAATACTTCTCCGGGTGGTGCAGGTACTACTTATTTTTATGATTTCGGCGATGGCAGCCCTGTTATACAGCGACCGGATAAATCTCCTGTACAACATACCTACAATACCACGGTAACCACTACCTTCAGGGCCACGTTAACAGTTGTAAACGAATGTGGTACCGATATCCGTGCGTACAATATCCGTGTTGCTCCGCAAAACATTACGCCTGAACTGGTAGTTGATGCCAATGAAAAAGAAGGCTGCGCACCACATACCGTCAATTTTGACAACAACTCTATTGGTGCATCCCGGTTTACATTTGATTTTGGCGATGGCAGTCCAATCCAGACTGTGCTAACCACCGGCAGGGTTCCCCATGTGTATACTATGCCAGGCACATTCACCATCACAATGACCGCCTACAACAGTTGCTCAGAAATCTCTACTACAGAAACCGTTACTGTTCTGCCCCAGCCAATTGCTGATTTCGATGCAGTAAACAAATTAGGTTGTACCGGCCTTGCCGTTAAATTTACAAACAACACTCAAAACGGGGTTAGCTATCTATGGGATTTTGGAGACGGTTCTCCAACTTCTACAGAAGTTGAACCAACCCATGTCTATACCGGCAGCCAGGAATACTATACCGTGACGCTTACAGCTGTAAACAACCTGGGCTGCCCAATGACGGTTACCAAAACCAACTTCATCCACATCGTACAACCTCCTGTTGCCGCCTTTAATGTCAACCCTTCTACCCTGATCAGCATTCCGGATTATACCTTTAATTTCGAAGATCAGAGTACCAATACCCCTACCATCTGGGAATGGGATTTTGGCGATGGCACCAGTTCGGCACTAAGAAACCCGAGCCATACCTACCTGGATACAGGCACCTATAAAGTGACACTCAAGGTAACCAACCAGCAGGGCTGCTTTACCACTACTTTTAAAAATGTAACCATTAAAGGTGTTCCGGGCTATTTATTTGTACCTAATTCTTTTATACCGGGCGATACACGTCCGGAGCTGCGGGAGTTCCGCGCCAAAGGATCGGGAATCGCTAACTGGCGCTTCAGCATCTTTAACAAATGGGGGCAACTGTTATGGGAAACAACCAAGCTGGAAGAAGGCCGGCCTGCCGAAGGCTGGGATGGCACATTTAAAGGGCAACCTATGCCTCAGGGAGTTTACTTCTGGAAAATAGATGTGCAAATGATCAATGGAACAGAATGGAAAGGCATGACCTACGACAAATCTGTACCTAAACGAACAGGACCAATACATTTAATCAGATAGCTATGCGCGGGAGAAAAAGACCTATAATTGTGTTGTTAATCATGCTGGTAAGCCTTGGGGCTTTAGGACAGGACCACATCTATTCCCAGTTTTTTAATGCGCCTATTTACCTGAACCCCTCATTAACCGGGCAGTTTGAAGGCGATATCAGGATGAACCTCATTTACAGAAACCAGTGGACTGGACTGAGTGGCGATCTGTCGTACATTACCGCTTCGGCCGACCTCAACATCTCTAAGTTTGCAGGCGGTGTAGGCCTCATGTTTACCCGCAGCAGCGAGGGAACCGCTTATCTGGTTAAAAATAATGCTGCCGCTACTTATTCCTACAGCGTAGGCGGCGACGATTTCGTAGCCTCATTTGGTATACAGGCCGGCTTTACCAACAGGCAGATCGATTGGAGCAAGCTCGTATTTGCCGACCAGATTGACATGCGCCTGGGCTATATTCCCGGAAGTGTATCCGCAGCACAGCCCCCTGATCAGGACAGTAAATTCTTTTTTGATGCCGCCGCTGGTACCAATATCGTATTCAGGAATTTAATGGTCGGCCTTGCCGTTCACCACATCAACAAGCCCGATGAGTCTTTTAGCGGTACAGTGGCCAAACTACCCATGCGGATCACTGCAAATGCCAGTTATAAGATTCCCCTAAGTCCCTATTACGATTATAACCAGGATGAAGGTGCTTCTCTTATCCCTTCTGTGGTTTACTATAAACAGGCCAGTTCAAGCTCTATCAGCGCAGGCGCCCAGTTCAAATACAGAGGCTTAAATACCGGCCTCTGGTACCGTAGTGCCAGCCAGGGTGGGCCGGATGCCATTGTAGTTTCCCTCATATTCGACCTCTTTAAAGGCAACAGGAATGGCGAAAAGCTAAGACTGGGCATAAGCCATGATGCCACTACCTCAAAAATCAACTATACCAATACCAGTGGTACTACTGAAGCCAGCATTGGCTACGAAAAATATTTCCCCAACAGTTCCGGTTATAACAAATTTAACGGCCTCAGGTGTTACGATTTCTATTGATGACCGAATAACAATCCAAAGGAAATCTTTGTTATATTAGATCATTTAAACAGTTATGGAGAACATTCTTGACAGCAACCACTTCCTTACACAAAGTGAGGTAAACAAGTTTTTAATGGCTACCCTGCTTTGTGGCCTTATTGGCGCAGAACGGGAATTCCGAAGCAAACAGGCGGGGTTAAAAACCATGATCATGATTGGCCTGGGTTCTACTCTTTTTACCATCCTGTCCATTAAAATAGGTTTAAGCAGTCACGACCGCATCGCTTCCAATATTGTTACCGGAATTGGTTTTCTGGGTGCCGGTGTTATCTTTAAAGAGGACAACCAGGTCAAAGGCCTTACTACCGCCTGCGTCATCTGGATAGTTGCCGCCATTGGTATGGCCATAGGTTCGGGCTTTTATGAACAGGCCGTAGGCGTAACACTGGTTGTACTGCTCGCTTTACTCATCTTCCCTTTTCTGGAAGAAATGGCCGAACGCCGCTTCACCAAAAGGATATACCGCATTGTAAAACGCTATGAAGGCGAAAGTCTGGAAAAGTATGAAGAAGACATCAAGACCTCTAAGCTAAAGCTATCCCGGGGAAAACAAGAACTCGCAAACGGCATCATTAGCGGTACATGGATCGCCATTGGCAGTCCCAAAAACCATAAAACCTTTGTAGACCGAATGCTTCAGGACAAAAATATCATTGCTTTTGATTTTTAGTCGGCACCACTTAAGCAACATATAAACAATATCATGAAACTGTATTAGCTTTGTAGTATGCAAAGGGAACAGATCTCGGTATTCGACATTTTTAAAATTGGCATAGGCCCATCAAGTTCACATACGCTGGGACCCTGGAGGGCAGCACAGCAATTTACGGCATCACTTAAACAAAAAGAGCTGCTGGCACAGGTACTGCAGGTAAAAGTGCTTTTATATGGCTCCCTGGCCAAGACCGGAATAGGCCATGGTACCGATATAGCTACATTACTTGGACTTACCGGTGCCGATCCGGTTACCTATGATGTAAATGCCATCGGCCCTGCCATTGCAGCAATAAAAAAAGATCAGCTATTGTCCCTTGCCGGGGAAAAGCTGATCAGCTTTGATTACAACGAAGACATGATCTTTCTTTTCTCCGAAAGCCTGCCTTTCCATCCCAATGCGGTTACTTTCCAGGCCTTCCTCAACGATGGCAAAGCTTTTTCAGAAACCTATTATTCGATAGGCGGTGGCTTTGTGGTAAAAGAAGGTGATACAGGTAATGAAAAGGAACAGGTAGACCTGCCCTTTCCGATAGAAAAGGCGAGCGAATTGCTGCACTGGTGCCTGTCTACCGGCTTAAAGGTATCAGAAATTGTGATGGAAAATGAGCTGGCCTGGCGCAGGGAAGAGGAAACCCTCAAGGGCATTTTGCAGCATTACACTGTGATGAAAGACTGTATTTACAGGGGCTGCCATACCTCAGGCTTTTTGCCCGGCGGATTAAATGTGGCCAGAAGGGCTGCTGCTTTAAATAAAAGACTGATGGGCGACAGTGCCTATACCGATTATACCAGCTGGGTAATGGCCATCAGGGCCGGGGGCAATGGTTTTAATTATACTTTAGATTGGGTAAGCTGTTTTGCGCTGGCGGTAAATGAAGAAAATGCTTCTTTTGGCCGGGTGGTAACAGCCCCAACCAACGGTGCCGCCGGGGTTATACCTGCCGTGCTTCAATATTACATCACCTTTTGTGATGGTTTTACAGAGGAGAAGATTATCCAGTTTATAACCTGCGCTTCAGAAATAGGCAGCATCTTTAAAAAAGGCGCCACCATATCGGCAGCGATGGGTGGCTGCCAGGCAGAGATCGGCGTATCTTCGGCCATGGCGGCAGCAGCTTTAACAGAGTGTGTGGGTGGCTCACAACGACAGGTATTGATGGCTGCCGAGATTGCTATGGAACACCACCTGGGCCTAACCTGCGACCCTATAGGCGGGCTGGTCCAGATCCCATGTATTGAAAGAAATACCATGGGTGCCATTAAAGCTATAACAGCCAGTCAGCTGGCTTTACAAAGCAACCCGGATAAAGCCAAGGTTAGTCTTGATGCTGTAGTAAATACCATGTGGGAAACGGCATTGGACATGAACTCCAAATACAAGGAAACATCTGATGGAGGCCTGGCGACAAACATCCCTATCAGTTTACCGGAATGCTAGATTTTTTGCTGCGCCTTAATAGACAGGTAACGGTTCACTACATTTATGGTTAATTTTTCGGGCGGGGTAAGGATACTCAGTATCCCATGTTTGGCCAGTTCCTTAACCATCAGCTTTTTTTCGTAAGCAAATTTAGCTGCTATAGTTTGAATGTATATGTCCTCTACATCCTGCACAGGTTTTTCTGTTAAGGTTTTAAGTTCTGTATTTTCAAAAAACACAATGAGCAGCAGGTGAAATTTTGCCACACGCTTTAAATAGGGAAGCTGCCGGTTTAAGGCAGACATACTTTCGAAATTGGTAAAAAAAACAACCAGGCTACGCTGCTTCAATACGCTGCGCACCGTGGTATATAACGCTTCCATATTCATTTCCAGGTACCGCGTTTTTTCTTTGTATAAAATAGCCATTATTTTACCAAGCTGCGCCGGTCTGCGATCTGCAGGTACCACACTTCCTGTTTTTTCAGCTATCGTGATCAGGCCTGCCTTGTCTTCCTTTACCAGGGCCACATTGGAAAGGATAAGGCTTGCATTAATCGCATAATCCAGCAGGCTCAATCCTTCAAAAGGCATTTTCATGGATCTCGATTTATCGATGATACAATATACATGCTGCGATTTTTCATCGGTAAAAGTGTTCACCATCAGCTCGCCCTTCCTGGCTGTTGCCTTCCAGTTCACTGTACGGTAATCGTCGCCCTGCACATAATTCTTTACCTGGTCAAATTCCATGCTATGCCCTATACGCCTGATCTTTTTGATCCCAATTTCATTTAACCGGTGCGATATAGCCATCAGTTCGTATTTGCGCAGCTGTAAAAAAGAAGGATAAACCGGAACGGTAACTTCCGATCCGATATTGAACCTGCGTACCACAAGGCCAACAGGCGATTGAACATACAGCCTTAGCTGCCCAAAAATATACTCACCCCTTTTTGTTGGTCTTAAAGTATAGGTGATGGTTTTCTGTGTACCCGATTTAAGATAGCTTTTAAACCACAGATCCCTTTTTTGGAACTGATAAGGGATTTCGTCAATAAGTCCGGCCCGGATACCAAAAGCATAGAAATTCTCCAGATAAATGTGCAGCTCATTGTCATCCCCGTTGCTTAACCTTTCCGGAAGGTCCCTCCGCACAAACACCGTCTTTTTAGGCTGGTACAGCAGCAGGCCATCTACCAGTACCAGTGCTGCAAATATCCAAAAACACAGGTAGGCCAGATCAGCCAGCCAGGGCAGAAAAAACGAAAACAGGAACAGGCTTACGCACAGGCCAATGCCGGCAAAAAATCTTTTGCTCAGAAACAGGTCTGTATAGTATTTTTTTAAAAGGTTTCTCAAGATCCTGATGTTTTACCTGGGTACTTCTATTTTTTGAATGATCTGGGCAACTACATCACTGGTGGTAAGCCCCTCCATCTCTTTATCCGGCGTAAGCATAATGCGGTGCGCAAGCACAGGTGCAGCCACTTTTATCACATCCTCGGGGGTCACAAAATCACGGCCCTGCATGGCCGCAAAAGCTTTGGCCCCATTTACCATGGCCAGAGAGGCCCGCGGAGAGGCCCCCAGGTAAAGCGATTTGTTGTTCCGCGTTTCATGGGTGATCTTTGCTATGTATTCTATCAGCTTAGGTTCAACATGCAGCGCTTTGATCAGCGCCCGGCAGGATTTGATCCGGTCTATGCTTAGCACAGCTTTAACTGCTGCCAGCTCATCCTCCAGTTTACGCTGGTGCTGGTTCAATAAAATAGCCGTTTCTTCTTCCAGGCTCGGATACTTTACTTCTATTTTAAACAAAAAACGGTCAAGCTGCGCTTCTGGCAGGCGGTAAGTTCCTTCCTGCTCTATAGGGTTCTGGGTGGCCAGTACTATAAAAGGCTCATCCATCAGATAAGTATGCCCGTCTACTGTCACCTGTCGCTCTTCCATCACCTCAAACAAGGCCGATTGTGTTTTTGCCGGGGCACGGTTAATCTCATCAACCAATACAATATGACCAAAAACAGGGCCTTTTCTGTATTCGAAGGTGGCCGACCGGGGGTCAAACACCGAAGTCCCAAGCACATCCGAGGGCATCAGGTCGGGCGTAAACTGGATACGGGAAAAAGAGGCATCAATACTTTTAGCAATCAGTTTGGCACTTAAAGTCTTGGCCACGCCCGGTACACCCTCCAGCAATACATGCCCATCGGCCAGTAAGGCGGCAATTAAAAAATCTATGGTGTCTTTCTGACCCACAATAATATTGCCCAGCGTTGTTCTGATTTGTTCTACTGCTGTATTCAGCTCGCTAAGATCGGTTCTTTGGTTAAACATTTCCGCTTCCATAATTTATTGGGCTTGTTTATAAAATTTTTCTATTGATTTGTTGAGCTCAATGAGCTGCTGATCATTCACCATAGGGGCATTTTCAAGGCTTTTAATAAGGATAAACAGCTCCTGAACGGCAATTTCAGTAAGCCCCGATTTAACCGCCAATGCATTTACAAATTCTTTATCTAGCACCGTTGTTTTTAACCGGTAAGCTGCCCTGATGTGTTCCAGGAAATAGCTGATCTTTTTACGGGCAATGTCCCTGTTGTCACGCTGCTGGTAATATACCTTGCCCACCACGCGGACAAAGTCGACCGAGCTGTTCTTTAAAGGGCTTACTATCGGGATGATGCGTTGCCTGCGTTTCATTTCAAAAAAAACAAATACCAGCAAACCTGTTAAGGCCAGGTAATACGCCCAGCGCAAAGGAGTGTGTTTAAACAGTACACGTAGGATATCACTATCATCGGTACTGCCGCGGGTATTGTTCTCATCCCAGATCAGGGTTTCCGGAGCAGGCAGGTAAGACAATGCCCTGGCCGCATATTCCGCGCCCCGCAGGTTCAGCAAATTGTAATTGCTCAGCAGTTGCGGGTTCGGCAATAAATAGAGTCCACCTTTACCAAAGGTATATTTTACAAAATTAACCTCCCCCCTGGCATTCCTTCCCAGTACAGTAGCTTTCAAGGTATCTATTTTGCTAAAATACTGGTCGCCCAGGCCTTTATCAAACACATAGTCTGGATGACCTTTCAGTACAGGGTTTACAAAATTTACCGGGGTGCTTTTTTCTTTGGTATAATTCAATGAAGAGCTGATCCTGATCTTCAGCCTGTCGCTCAATGCCCTGTTTAAATTAAAAGCAGCAATAAATACGTCATTCCCATCCTTCATGTACTGCACAAGTTCCCGGTAATCGTAACTGGTAAATTTTACCTCGCCAGCGATAAACAGGTAGGCCGTATTTTTAAAATGCTTCCCTTTTAATGTATTATAGGCCGGCAATCTTGTGGTCTTTACTTTCGTATCAGGGAACAACCGTTCCACTTCATGAAACAAAATATAAAGACCAAAGGGGATTTTATCTTCTTTTAAATAGCTGGGGGTCCAGTCTGTTGGCTTAGGCTTATAATATTGTGCAAGCAGGTACAATACCATTGCCAGAGCACCGCCAATCAGATATAACTTTAATCCTTTCATGTGCCCTTACCATTAAACCGGTCAAAATCTCCTTTAACATAGCCAAAGGTTTCCTTATCTATAAAAAACTCTCCGTACCAGATGTATTCAAACTGCGTGGTAAGCCGGCTAAATTGTTGCCTTTTTTCGGGGTCGGCAAGTTCAGCAATATAGGTTTGGTTTGTTTTTTCAGGCAGCCAGCTGATCAGTGCACTTTCATCCAGCCGTTTTAAAGAATACAGGTAAAACAGGCGCACTGCCAGCCGGTAATTGGCAGCCGCAATTGCCCTTTCTATTTCTTCATTAAAATTGATCTCATGAATGTTATCGGCCGATTCCGTATAAGGCACTTCAACAACTTTAGGTTTACCGGCAAATATCCTGAGGTCGAGCCCCAGCATTTTTACAATTACAAAAACAAAGATGGCCACCACTCCAGCAATGAGCAGGTATTTTAAAAACCCACCCGAATATTTATTACTGATCAGGTCGTTGATCTGTCGCCACACCCATCTCCAGAACTTTTCCCACAACCCTTCATGTAACGGCGCAACATCATCGTACCTGAAGGCTTTTTGTGCCCTGTAGGCATCCATCTGCTGCAGGTCAAAGCGCCTAACCTTTAAGTTGGTGCTGTCGTTTATAAGCCTTGCAGGCTGTACCGGATCTTTTGCAGCCGGAACACTGGCAAAGACCGGCAAAGTTAAACAGCAAAGTAAAAGTACAACAAGCGCCTTTCGCATGGTCAGTACTCTTCTAAGCCTTTAAAATCATCTTTCTTTTCGCCCAGCTGGTTAATGCGGTCCATCAGGCCTGCACTCTCCTGCCTTTCAGCCAGGTTAAAATAACACAGTGTACAGCCAATTACCGGCACGATCAAAAATACATAACACAGGTGCTGTATCACAGATGAAAGAATGATAACCGTATTGCTCAATCCATTCGCCCCCTTGGTAAATACACTGACCATGGTTAAAAGGATGGCCGGCATGGAGGCCAGCGACATGCTGGCATAAGTGATCACATAAATGATCAGAATGGCTCCGGCAGTTACCCACCACTGTTCTTTCAGCAACTGAAACGAACGGCTGAAAGAATCGGTGAAACCCTTGTTTTCAAGTACCATGACAGGAAAGAAGAGCGACATCGCCGGGAATACATAAATACCAGGCACCAGGCAGAGCAGGAAACAAAAGACAAAAAAGAAAGTGATTCCTATACTGCTAAAAAAAACACGGAAAAAGTAATACTTAAAGTAAGCCCATACCTCATCGGGTGTGGGGGCTACTTTCCCTTTTTGCATATATAAAGCTATATAACTCAATACCGCAACATAAATGGACGTGTAACTGGCCATTGAAAATACAAATACCAGCAGATAATTAATGGTAAACAATTGCGTAACCCTGCTAACACCAAATGGATTGCCCCCTCCGGCATTTCCAAACGCCACCTGTTTTACCTCCATTTGCTGCATGACCGCAGTAACAGTACCGGCAATGATAAAGAATCCACAGAAGTAAACAAACACTTTTAACAAGGGTTTAAAATTCTGTTTTATAAACAGAAAGGTATCATTGATGATCTCTCCAAATTCTCTTAGTTTCTTAAATTCCAGTTTTTCTGTCATGCTTGGCTGAATTGATTGCGTTTAAAAATTTTTGATGGATATATAATTACGTACCAGACGATAAACAACAGCGACCCAGCTAAGATACTGATGCTTAACCATGCGGGCATATTGGTATAACGGGTAACAAAACCCTCAAAAAAAGCAGCCAAGAGAATGATAGGTACCAGGCCTAAAGCGATCTTGGTACCGTCCTTTGCACTGTTTTTAAAGGCTTCAAATCGGGTGTAGGTTTTAGGGAACAACAAGCCATGTCCAAGTACCAGACCTGCCCCCCCTGCTATAATGATGGCTGAGATTTCTAAAGTGCCATGGATCCAGATCACCAGTATAGATTCCATTCCCAGGCCCTTGCTGAAAAAATAATATTCAAATGAACCGATCATGATACCGTTCTTCAGCATAAAGAAAACAGGGCCGATACAAAAAAATATGCCGCTTACAAACATCAGCAATGCAACATAAGTATTATTGGCTGCTATCTTAAAAAACATCTCTACAGGCCCCTGTTGTTTATATACGCCAAAGGGATCTCCTTTTGCAATATTTTCATTGGTCATGTTCACGTACCCATCACCAAGTATAAGCCTTACAAAAGTATCGTCATACTTTGCCGAAAGCACACCAATAGCACAGAAGACCAGAAAAAAGATCAGCGAATAAAGAAGTTGTCTCCGGTAAGTATGGAACAATAAGGGCAGTTCAAACTTCCAGAAGGTGAGGAACCGGTTGGTATCTTCTTTTTTATTTTTATAAATGGATTGATGTAAAACTGAGGCCAGGCCATTAAGGTAGGCCGTGGTTTTAGATTGGGGATAAAATGTTTTGGCATAGGCCAGATCGTTCGTAATGTCGATAAAACGTTCTGCAAGTTCATCCGGACTGGCGGTCTGCTGCTGCTCATAGGATCTCCATTTTCCTGAATTCTGCTTAACAAACAACGCCTCTCTCATAAATTTTGGTAAGAATGTAATTTTCTGTTAAAATAACCACAAAAAACAATTTTACAAGAATTAATTGAACATCAGTATTATATTTGAACTTATGGATACCATTAAAGTAAATACCAGCCAGCATGTCGATATCGATTACCCCGTTGCCGGTTTAGGAGAAAGAATAGCCGCAGCGCTGATAGATTTGGGCCTGTTTATTGGTTTATATCTGATATTTGTACTGCTTGCACTTGTTGGTGGTCTTTCTGGTGTCATAGGCGGTTCACCATATATATTTTTTATACTGATTGGCATTTACTTCGGTGCTTATGTATTTTACGACCTGATCTGCGAGATCTTTATGAACGGACAAAGCATCGGAAAGAGGCTGATGAAAATTAAAGTGATCAGTCTGGATGGCAGTCAGGCCAGTATAGGCCAGTACTTTATCCGCTGGTTGTTCAGACTGGTCGATTTTACCCTTACCGCACAAATGGCCGGCTTAATCTGTATTGCAGTATCGCAGAACAAACAAAGAATAGGAGATATGGTAGCAGGTACTACAGTCATCAAAACTGTGCCGCACACAAACTTTAACCACATTGCCTTCCATCCTGTTGAAGAAGAATATACACCGGTGTTCAACAACACCAGCCAGCTGAACGACAGGGACGTTGAACTGATCCATGAGGTCATAGACACCTATTACAAAACCTTTAATGCCGATCTGATCTACGCCATGTCGGCAAAAGTAGCATCGCTTCTGTCGGTAGAACGTCCTGAAGGTATGAATGAAATGACTTTCTTAAAAACGGTGGTTAAAGATTACAACTATCAAACCTCATTGGTACAATAGCTAAGCTGCATACGTTTTACATGCAGGCTGTTAAGTAGGATAATGCATATGCGGATAGAGAATTTTAAACAAATAACTCCCTATAATGATACTGCCGGTAATTAAAAACAAGGTTTTAATAAGCAGTGGATTGTTTTTTTTGCTCAGGTACCGCGCAGATAAGGCCACTGCAAGGGTAATCAATATGGGAATGGCGGGCGGGTACAACTGAAAGCTCTCCGGCAGGTTACCTTTTAAAAGCGCCAGAACAGCACGCTGGAAACCGCAGCCCGGGCAATCAAACCCGGTAAGTGCTTTAAACGGACAGGGCAGAAAAAAAACATCCGCCTGATCCAATAAATAAGACCAGACGGAAATGATGTATATTTTAATCACCAGCAATTAAGCGTTTGGTGTGGTTGGTGGCTGATTGAACGGATCTTTAGGATCGTTAAACGGGTTGTTTACGCCAAAAGGGTTGTTCGGATTATTGAAGCCTTGTTGTGCTTCGGCTGCCGATGGGCCTAAATACCTGGCATCACCAAAACCAAGCAAAGGATAAAACACAATAGGCAGCAAAATGAGGCCTACTGTATAACCTTCAGTTTTGCCAAAGCTTTTGCTCAATAAGTTCGTCAGCCAAATGCCAAATACGATATTTACGCATGGTATGAGCAGCCAAAGTATCCAGATGGTAGGCTTGCCTACAATTTCAATTAAAATAATGGCATTATAAATTGGAATAATGGCTGCCCAGCCAGGTTTTCCGGCTTTTACAAAGATTTTCCATAACGATGCATATACCAGCACCATAACTGCCAGCCAAAAAATAATCATGCCGGCTCCAATTCCGGCACCAGCTGCCGCGTACTCTGAGTTGTAATCCATAGTTTGTTTTTTAGTAGTTTATTATAAATATAGTACTAATTACAAAAAACAAGAACAGCGGAAGAATGTTTTTTCGAATAATCCTATTTCATTTCCATTTTAAACAGGCTGGCGATATGAAGTTTTAACCTGTCTTTAACCAACTCCATATCAAGCACATACCCCAACTCGCGCTGCATAGAGGTCACATCCTTGTCGTCAATACCACAGGGAACGATATTTTTAAAGTAGTCCAGGTCGGCATTTACATTAAAGGCAAAGCCATGCATGGTTACCCAGCGGCTGCACCTTACTCCCATTGCACAGATCTTACGCGCCTTCTCCTTATCAGCATCCAGCCATACCCCGGTAAAACCGGCATAGCGCCCGGCTGCAATACCAAAATCGGCCAGTGTCAATATCACCGCTTCTTCAAGCGTCCGCAGGTACAGGTGTATATCGGTAAAAAAGTTATCGAGGTCAAGAATCGGGTAACCCACTATTTGTCCGGGCCCATGATAGGTAATATCGCCACCCCGGTTAATCTTATAATAAGTAGCATTTTTCCCGGCCAGTCCCTGCTCATCCAGCAACAGATTTTCCTGGTGCCCGCTTTTACCCAGGGTATACACATGCGGATGCTCACAAAAAATAAGGTAATTGGGTGTCTCCAGCTGGGTACGGTTGGTCCGGTTCTGTGTTTTTAAAGTAACAGTAGCCTCAAAAACAGCTTCCTGCCTGTTCCAGGCCTCCTGATAATCTATAAGGCCCCAGTCTGTAAATTCAACTTTCTTGTTCATTTTGCGAAAATTACGCTACTACATAGCCCAGCATATACCCATCACCCATTTTTAAATAATGAACCGTAAGTTCGGCACTGCCTTCCGGTAAATCAACCAGCGCATTTAATTTCCCCTCATTTTTTAACCTGAATGGTTTAATATGGATGTCCTGCTTAAACTCCAGGCCTCTCCTGCCGTTCCACTTATAAATGGCTTCCTTGGCGCACCAGCAAACATATAAACCATTGATATTGTCCCCGATCTGTTTTTGTGCAAGTTCCACATCGGACAGGAATTTATGCCTGATACTCCTGATCTTATGTTTGATCAGCTCAATATCTACACCAACCTTTTTGGTCTTGCCGATAATTACCGCCGCATAATCGTAAGAATGACTTAAAGAAATATGATAATTAAAATCGGGCAAATAAGGCTTACCGTGGTCGTCCATCCTGCAGTCAATATATTCTGCGGTATTGAGCATTGTCCTTAACAACACACGCGTACTTAACCAGTGCAACAGGCGTTTGCCATTATTTAATGAAGAAATAAAATCCAGCTCATGCTGTTTCAGTTGTAAGCCCGATCGCAGCTGTTCTTCACTTTCCTCAATTTTCCATACAGCAAGTATGGTATCCTCGTCAATATTTTTATTAAAAACTACAGGCATCTCTATTTTAGAAAACAATGCAAAAGTATCTTAAATTAATCATAATTTCGTCCAAATACTATATAATAATGATCC
Source organism: Pedobacter heparinus DSM 2366 (assembly GCF_000023825.1). Taxonomy (NCBI): domain Bacteria; kingdom Pseudomonadati; phylum Bacteroidota; class Sphingobacteriia; order Sphingobacteriales; family Sphingobacteriaceae; genus Pedobacter; species Pedobacter heparinus. Next base: position 268,040 of record NC_013061.1, on the reverse strand, counting down.
TGTCTGACAAACGAATTCTTGAAGAAATAGATAAAGGCACCATAATCATCGAGCCTTTTAATCCGGACTGCCTTGGTACCAACTCTTATGACGTACATTTAGGTAAATATCTTGCTACATATAAAGACAGGGTACTCGATGCAAAAGCACACAACAAGGTCGAACATTTTGAAATCCCCAAAGAAGGATACGTACTTCAGCCCGGCACTTTATACCTGGGTGTAACACTCGAATATACCGAAACACATGCCCATATCCCTTTTTTAGAAGGCAAATCGAGTACCGGACGTTTAGGGATAGACATCCATGCCACTGCCGGAAAAGGTGATGTCGGCTTTTGCAACACCTGGACGCTGGAAATTTCCTGTGCCCAGCCCGTACGCATATATGCAGGCATGCCCATAGGCCAGCTCATTTATTTTATGGTTGAGGGGAGCATAGGAACACTGTACAACACCAAAAGCAATGCTAAATACAACAATAAAACCACCAAACCTGTAGAAAGTATGATGTGGAAGAATAAATTTTAGCGTGCTGACCGCTGTTTTTAAATTATTAAAATTAGCCTCAATATTTGTATATTGAGGCTTTGTTATATATGCTCACATTATGAAATTCAAATTCATCCTGCCAGGGATATTCATCCTTGGAACCTGCCTTTCTTTTGCCTATAAACTGGCCGAGGACCCTTTTAACGACCTACTTAAAAGATTACAGGATTACAACAAACAGTATGCACAGGAAAAGGTACATCTGCATTTGGATAAACCTTATTATGCCATTGGCGATGACATCTGGTTTAAGGCTTATGTCATCAATACCCAAACCTCGGCCCCTTCCAATATCAGCAAGGCCCTGTATGTTGAACTGATCAACGAAAAGGATTCCATAAAGAGCCAGCTAAAACTGCCTATGGACGGCGGAATCACCTGGGGGGATTTTAAACTGCCGGACACCCTTACCGAAGGCAATTACAGGATAAGGGCCTATACCCAGTGGATGAGAAATGCAGGCCCGGAGTTCTTCTTTGACAAAACCATAAAAATAGGAAACTCCTGGGCAAACAGGGTTTTTACCAATACCCAGTATACTTACAGTAAAGAGAACACCGCAGAAAAAGTAAGTGCCAGCATCAAATTTACAGACAAGAAAGGGCTCCCTTATGCCAACAGTGATGTAAGCTATGAAATTCAGCTCAACTTCAGGAACCTGGCCAAAGGGAAAGCCACTACAGACAACCAGGGCGAAATAAGCATCAGCTATTTAAACACGCAGCCGGCATTGTACAAATCGGGCAAGATCCTGGCAACCATCACCCTGCCAGGCAAACAGAAAATAACAAAAAGTATCCCTATAAAAGCCACTTCAAATGCTGTAGACGTACAGTTTTTCCCTGAAGGAGGCAACCTGATCGAATCTTTGCCCAATAAGGTGGCCCTAAAAGCTGTAAATGCTGCCGGCCTTGGAGAAGAGGTTAGCGGGGCTATTGTTGATAATGACGGTACTGAAGTAAACCATTTTGAAAGCCTGCACCTCGGCATGGGCAGCTTTGTGGTCAATCCGCAGCCTGGCAAAACATACACGGCCAAAGTAAAGTTCAAAGACGGTTCAGAACAAATTTTTAACCTGCCTAAAGCCCTGCCCAGCGGATATGTGTTGACTGTAAACAACAGCAACCCCGAAAAAATTGCTGTAAAAATATTGATGACAGCTGATCTGGTAGGTACAAATGAGTTAAAACTGGTGGCCCAGAATAGTGGCAATGTATATTTTGTGACCAGGACCCCTACACAAAAACAGATCATTACGGCCAGCATCCCTAAAAAAGAACTCCCTTCCGGCATCGTGCAGTTTACCCTGTTTAATGGGGCCAATAACCCGGTATGCGAAAGACTTGCGTTTGTAAACAACATAGAAGACCGGATCAATGCTACCCTTCAAAATTTAAAACCAACTTATGCCAAAAGGGAAAAAGTAGAGCTGAACCTGCTGGGTAAATTTAGCGACAAACCCTTGCAGGGAAGTTTTTCTGTTGCCGTTACCAATACAGCCTCGGTAAAACCTGACCCTGAAAATGAGACCAACATCCTGAGCAGTTTACTCCTTACTTCCGACCTGATCGGGTACATTGAAGATCCCAATTATTATTTCCTCAATAGTGACGAAAAAACCGCACAGGCCCTGGACAACCTGATGCTTACACAAGGCTGGCGAAGGATCCTGTGGAAAAATATCATCGCCAACACCCCACCCATCATCCGTTATCAGCCCGAAAAATCACTGGCCATCAGTGGGGTCATTACCAGCTATGGGGGTAAGCCCATTCCAAACAGTAAGGTATCACTGTTCTCTTCTTCCGGAGGTTTTTTTGCCATCGATACTTTAACAGATGCCCAGGGTAGGTTTAATTTTGACAAGCTGATCTTTACCGACAGCACCAAGTTTATTGTACAGGCCCGGACTGCTAAAAACAAAAAGGATGTGGACATCAAGCTGGATATTCTTCCCGGACAGATCGTTACCAAAAACAAAAATACCGGCGATATTGAAGTAAATGTAAATGAGGCCCTGCAAGGCTACCTTCAAAAAAGTAACAGTTACTTTGATGAGCTTACCAAACGTGGGGTACTGGAACGAAGCATTATGCTCAATGAGGTCAATATTGTGGAAAAGAAGAACCCCGCACCAAATTCATCCAACCTGAACGGTTCGGGCAGGGCAGATTTTGTGTTCACTGCCAAAATGCTGGAGAACTGCGCCACACTTTCCCAGTGCCTGCAGGGACGTGTAGCCGGACTGATCTTTGAAATGGGCGTTCCTTACCTCACCAGAAGTGGGGGAAGGGCCCCGATGCAGATTATATTAGATGGCATGAATGTGGAGGCCGATTTCCTGGACAACATTGTGCCAAGTGATGTGGAAAGTGTAGAGGTTTTAAAATCGATTGGCAACACGGCCATATATGGCTCCCGCGGCGGCGGTGGTGTGCTCATCATCACTACCAAAAGAGGGGGAGGCTTCACCGGATCTACCTTTACGCCCGGTATCATTACCTATTCACCCAGGGGTTATCACCTCATCAGGGAATTTTACTCTCCTAAATATGATGCGGCCACACCAGATAACAGGCCCGACCTGAGGAGCACCGTATACTGGAACCCTCATGTGGTAACAGATGTTAACGGAAAAGCAACATTTAATTACTTCAATACAGACGAAGCCGGAACATACCGCGTTGTGATAGAAGGAATAGATATGATGGGACACCTGGCAAGGGCAGTGTATACCTACGAAGTAAAATAAACAAGCGCATGAACACCATAAAAGTTACGATAAAAGACCATTTAAGCATCATTACGTTAGACAGAGGTAAATCCAATGCCCTTAACCGGGAAATGATCACCGAACTGAGCGACATGCTGCACAATATAGCCGGAGACCCCAATATTGCAGGTGTAATCATCACCGGAAAAGAAAATTTCTTTTCTGCAGGCCTGGACCTGATTGAACTTTACAACTATAATGAAGCAGAGGCCGAATCTTTCTGGCACTTGTTTTTGAATTTCACTGCAGCCATTACGGCCTTTAAAAAACCTTTGGTAGCTGCCGTTAACGGCCATAGCCCTGCCGGTGGCTGTGTAATTGCCCTGGCTTGTGATTACAGGATCATGGCAGAGGGTAACTATATCATTGGCCTGAATGAAGTGCCTGTAGGCATTATTGTACCCAACAGCATTTTTAACCTGTACGCGTTCTGGCTGGGCCAGGCCAATGCGTCGCGGAGCTTACTGGAGGGGAAACTCTTTAGTCCGGATGAAGCTTTGCAGATTGGCCTGGTAGATGAGCTGGTCAATCCTGCCGGTATTTTAACCGCGGCAGAGCGAAAGATCAGGAAGTATATGGCCATGGAGCGCAATACCTGGGAACAGAGTAAGCTCAACATCAGACAGGGGCTAATTGCATCAACCGGTGCCGACCAGTCGGAAGCCCTGCAAAAGATGCTGAAGCAATGGTGGGCACCTACTACAAGAAATATCCTGAAAACAATTATTGATAACCTGCAAAAAAAATAAGCGCATGTTTAACGAACCGATGTTAAGAGATGATGCCTTAAAAGGTAAAACCATAGTGATCACGGGCGGCGGCACAGGCCTAGGCAGGGCCATGGGCACTTATTTCCTGAAACTGGGGGCCAACCTGGTCATCACCAGCCGCAAACAGGAAGTGCTGCAAAAAACAGCTGCAGAAATGGAACAGGAAACCGGGGGCAAAGTGCTGGCGGTAGCCTGTGATGTACGCGATTACGACCAGGTAGAAAACGTGCTGTCAGAAACACTTAAAACTTTTGGCAGTGTAAACAGCCTTTTAAATAATGCAGCCGGCAACTTCATTTCCCCTACAGAACGGCTATCGGCAAATGCCTTTTCCAGCATCATCGATATTGTACTTAAAGGTTCTGTAAACTGTACCCTTGCTTTTGGCAAACATTGGATAAAAGAGAAACAAGCCGCAAGTGTACTGAATATTGTAACCACTTATGCCTTTACCGGATCGGCTTACGTAGTGCCTTCGGCCTGTGCAAAAGGGGGCGTACTGGCCATGACCCGTTCGCTGGCTGTTGAATGGGGTAAATATGGCATCCGTACCAATGCCATAGCACCAGGCCCCTTCCCTACAAAAGGTGCCTGGGAGCGTTTACTGCCCGGCGATCTGGCCAAAAAGTTTGATTTCAAAAACCGGGTGCCCCTGAAACGGGTTGGTGAACACCAGGAACTGGCCAACCTTGCTGCCTTTCTGATCAGCGACTTTGCCGGCTATATCAATGGTGAAGTGATCAGCATAGACGGAGGCGAATGGCTGCAGGGCGCGGGTCAGTTTAATGGTCTGGAGGCAGTACCCAATGAAATGTGGGACGCTTTTGAACAAATGACACGATCGGCTAAAGGGAGCTGATCCTCACCACCTGATCAAAGCACTGGCCCAGGTAAAGCCAGAACCAAATGCAGCCAGACAAACCAGGTCGCCATCTTTAATTTTTCCGGCTTCCCAGGCTTCACATAAAGCAATAGGAACCGATGCCGCGGTAGTATTGCCATACTTCTGGATGTTATTGAAAACCTTATCATCCGGCAGTCCCAATAACTGCTGTACATATTGACTGATGCGTAAATTAGCCTGATGCGGAACCAGCAGGTCAATATCTCCCGCTGTTAAATGATTGGCAGTTAATGCTTCATTGATCACTTCCGGAAATTTGACCACGGCTTTTTTAAATACCGCCGGCCCGTCCATATAAGGCAGTGCGGCACCGCCTTCCAATTGTTCCCTGGTTAAAAAAAGTCCCCCAAGCTCCTGATCCGGATAACCGGGTTTATCCTTCAGCCATTTATTGGCGCTCGCCCCCGGATAAAACATGGCCAGCAGTTCTGCATCTGCACCATCACTATGCAAATGTGTACTCAAAATACCCTGTCCTTCTTCTTGTGTGGGCTGCAAAACCACTGCACCTGCGCCATCTCCAAATATGACTGACACATTACGACTGCGTGTTTCAAAATCCATCGCAAAAGAATGCTTTTCGCTGCCTACCACCAATATGTTTTTGTACATACCCGTTTTAATGAACTGATCGGCAACAGAAAGCGCATACAGAAAGCCCGAACATTGGTTCCGGATATCCAGCGCCCCAACTTCTTTCATTTTCATTTCCCGCTGCAGCAATACGCCGCATCCCGGAAAATAATAATCTGGAGTAAGCGTGGCAAACAGGATAAAATCGATATCCTGAGCTGTAATACCTGCCCTATCAATCGCAATTTTGGCTGCTTCCACGCCCATGGTCGTGGTCGTCTCTTCCAGCCGGTCGGCAAACCTGCGTTCTTTGATTCCGGTGCGTTCCTGTATCCATTCATCACTGGTATCCATAAAACGCGATAGATCTTTATTGGTATAAACATTTTTGGGTACATAATAACCTATCCCCGCAATCTTTGAACGCTGCATAATCCTTGGCTTTACGATTAATTTTAAGCAAAAATAACTTTAACTGCAACATTATTTTGAAATTAGCTTATTTTTGCAGGATGTCGACAGAAACAAAAGAAGAAACATTTACGTTAGAAGAAATACTCACTTCGTTAAAAACCATTCACCGTTTAATCCTTTGGAATGATGACGTAAATACTTTTGATCATGTCATCCATTGTATGATGAAATACCTCGACTACTCTGAGCATCAGGCAGAAAAAATTGCCTGGGAAGTACACAACAAAGGAAAATGTGCCGTACTGGAAGGCTCCTTTACGGAAATGGAAGTTTACCGGAAAATATTACAGCAGGAAGGACTTACTGTAACGGTCGACTAACCTCGCGCGCATTTGGCAGTAACACAAGACAGAAAGACCTGTAATAAAATAGTTACGCCGCGTTTTTTAAACTTCGTAGTCGTTTATTTGTCCTACCTAAACACACAAACAAATAAACACCAATTAATGACCAATTACTTTTACAAAGTTCTGCTTTTAACGCTTGCCTTTTGTTCTGCCACCATAACCCTTAATGCCCAGTCTGCCAGTGATGGTAAAATAACCGCCAAAGTTGTGGACGCCCAAACCGGTGAAACCATCCCTTTTGCCTCGGCAATGATCATCAACCGTAAAACCAAAGCAGTGGTAAAGGGCATGCAGACCGATGCCAACGGGAACCTGAACATGACCGCACTGCCTAAAGGCGCTTTCACATTTAAGGTAAGCTATGTGGGTTATCAGACCATGGTAAGAGATTCTGTTGCCATCACCGATGCACACAGGGAAATTAACTTGGGCACCATAAAAATGAAAACGGCCAAAGGCACAGCACTAAAGGAAGTGGCCATTACAGCACAGAAAAGTACCATGCAGCTTGGTATTGATAAAAAGGTTTTTTCTGTTGACCAGAGCTTGGTAAGTGAGGGCGGGTCGGCTTCAGACCTATTGCAGAACGTACCTTCTGTTCAATCGGATATTGATGGAAATGTGAGCCTCAGGGGTTCAACCGGCGTTAAAGTTTTAATAGATGGCAAACCTTCCATGATTGCCGGTGGCAACGTTGCACAGATCCTGCAATCTATACCTGCCAGTTCCATTGAAAGTGTAGAGCTGATTACCAACCCTTCCGCAAAATACGATGCAGAAGGACAATCGGGCATCATCAATATCGTTTTAAAGAAAAATAAAAAGCTTGGACTAAACGGCTCTGTAGCACTCACTGCAGGCAACCGCGACAATTACAATGCAAATACCAGTCTCAGCTTTCAGAACAATAAGGTTAACATTTATGGCAACTACAGCTATCGTTACGGAAACCGCCTGGGTGGTGGCTACAGCAATATCCAGTATTTAAACCCAAGCTTTCCCACTGCTTTTGCCAATCAAAGTACCGATTCAAAATCATTGGATAAAGGCCATAATTTTAAGGCCGGGCTGGATTATTACCTTGCCCCAAAAAGTATCCTCAGCTTTACCGGCGGGTTTAACATCCGTGACAACGACAGGAATGAGTTTTTAAACATCGATAAATTAAACGCTTCAAAAAACCCGCTTGAACTGAGCAGAAGAAACAATTCCAATTCGGGATCAGGTGGGAGCTACGACCTTAGCCTGGATTTTGTTCAGAAATTTAAGAAACCCAAGGAAGAGCTTACCTTTAACTTCAGCTTTTCGGACGGGACCAACGACAATTACCAGAATTACCAGACCGATGTTTACAACATCAATGGTTCTGACGTCAATTTGCTGCCCGCTATCCAGATCAATGATGGAAAGGGGACAAACAGGAGTTATAACATCCAGACCGATTATACCCTGCCTGTTGGTAAAGCAGGAAAAATTGAGGCCGGCTACCGCAGCCAGATCCGATATGCCGACAACAATACCTTTTCTACTAACTTTAACCACCTTAACGATGAATATGACATCAATTTTGCACTGACCAACGAATTTAACAGCAAAGACCAGGTGCATGCCCTGTATGTCAATTTCCAGAACCAGGTAAAAAACTTCGGCTACCAGATAGGTTTAAGGGGCGAAGATGCCACACTCGACACCCGTTTGGGCAGGTACGACAATGCAGGGAATTTGAGTTATGTTCCCGGAAAGGTAGCTTATAAAAGGCTGTACCCAAGTATTTTCCTTACTCAGAAATTCAATGCCGATCAGCAGCTCCAGCTCAGTTACAGCCGCAGGGTAAACAGGCCCCGGGGATGGGATACCAATCCTTTTCTGGATGTCTCAGACCCATTGATCTGGCGCCAGGGTAATCCCAACCTGAAACCTGAAGATGTACATGCTTATGAATTGAGCTACAGTAAATACTGGAAAAAGATTACCTTTATTTCTACTGCCTATATGCGCCAGACCAACGATGTAATCCAACGCATACGGACAGAGGCTGATGAAAACGGGATTACCATCGTCACCCCCCGGAACTTAACCCGGGAATTGTCGAGCGGCCTGGAACTTATTGCCAGGGTTGATGCTGCCAAAGCCTGGAACTTTACCGGAAACGTAAATCTATACCAGCGCAAGCTTGATGGCGTACCCCAGTTTGGGATTGTAGACAACTCTGGTTTTAGCTGGAATGCCAACCTGACCAATAATTTTATCCTTCCATACAACATCACCATGCAGGTAAAAGGCGATTATCGTTCAAGGGAGATCATGGCCCAGGGCAGAAGAAATGCCATGTATGCAGTAGATGCAGGAGCACGGTACGACTTTAAAAACAAAAAATCCTCTTTAAGCCTGAATGTAAGGGACGTATTTAACACCCGCCGGTGGAGCATGACCACGGGTGCCAACAATGCCATTACCGATTTCAGGCGCTACATGCAGGGCACCATGGCCAGTTTAACTTATGCTTACCGTTTTGGTAAAAATGATTTTAACTTTAAAAAGACCAAAAAATCTGACCAGCAGGAAATGCGTTCGGATGAAGAGTCCTTTTAGCCACCAATAGCCAGACCAGACATTGAAAAAATACGCATTTTTAATTTTCAGCCTCCTTCTCGGCCTTGTTTCTCTGAATGGATATGCCTTTACCGAAAAGGGGGTAATTACCGGAAAGGTGGTGGAAGAAGTGGGTGGTCTGCCCATACCTTCGGCCGTAATAGCCGTTTATGAAACCGGTTCTGAACACCCTTTGGTAACCACCGCAACAGACGAAAATGGTATTTTTAAATTTAATGCCCTAAAATACGGTACCTATAAGGTAAAGGTAAGCTTTGTTGGCTTCGCCAGCCTAACCGTAAACGAGGTTATCCTTACCGAAAAAGATTTTGAACGTAACCTGGGCACCTTAAAACTGGGCAGCGACCAGAACAACTTAAGCGAGGTTACCATTACCGCCGAAAAGCCGGTGATAGAGTTTTCGGCAGATCAGATCACCTATAACGTAGATAAATCTATCCTCGCCGAAGGAAGCACCGCTACCGATATCCTCAAAAATGTCCCTATGGTGCAGGTCGATATTGACGGCAATGCCAGCATTTCCGGAAAACGCGCTACCCGCATCTTCATCGATGGCAAACCTTCGGATTACATGACTTCCAATATTGCCGACCTGTTAAACGTGCTGCCTTCTGATGCGATTGAAAAAATAGAAGTCATGACCAACCCACCGGCCAGGTACTCAGGCGATGGGGAAGGCATCATCAATATTGTGATGAAAAAGGGTTTTGCCATTGGTTTTAATGGCAATGCCGGTATAACAGCTGGTCTGCAAGGCAATACCAATATGAACTCAAACGCTTCCTACCGCAGTAAAAACTATTCTTTAAGCGGAGGTGCGGCCTACAGAAGCAATATAGGCCGAAGCAGTTCGCACAGCTACCGCGAAAACTTTGACCTGGTTAAAGACACTACTTTTTATTACGACAATTATAGCAATAGCAAAAGTAACAGCAATGGCGGTAATTTCAGGGCGGCACTCGACTGGGACATTAGTCCGCAGCAAAACTTTCGTGTAAATACCAATTTCAATACCAACAGCAGCAGCAGCAGGGCCGGTACAGATTTCAATTTTTTAAGTGAAGAACTCGACCTGAGACGTGTACGTAACCAGCTAAGTACAGGTGACGGAACCAGTCATAATTTTGTTTTTAATGCCGATTATAGCCTGAAAGCAACAGAAAGCGGTGAAAAGCTGACCCTGGGCTTAACCTTTAACAACAATGATAACGACAACCTGCGTTTGCTGGACCAGCATTACACCCTGCCCGTAACCGCCAAGCCTTCGCTACGCGAAAATACCACTGGTATCGGCAATAACGGCCTTACCATTAACCTCGATTACGACCGCCCTGTTTTTAAAAAACGTGATCAGCTGGAAGCCGGGATCATGTACAGTTACAGGAAAAACAACAACGACATGCTGGTCCGGGATTTTGATTTTGATGCGCAGCAATATGTGGTTGCCGAGAAGCTGACCAATGAGTTTTTATACAATGAAGGTATTCTTGCCGGATACGCCTCCTACAATTACAGGGGAAAGGGTATTGGCGTTAAAACAGGTCTGAGAGCCGAACTAACAGATGTCAACTTCGATCTTTCTACCGGCAGCAGTTACCACATCAACCCTTACCTAAGCCTGTTCCCAACCATTTCTGTTAACCATTTTTTTAAAAAAAGATACAATATCGGGGCTACTTACAGCGTCAGGATCAACCGGCCTAGAGAGAATACCTTAAACCCGCAGATCAACGACAACGACACCTTAAATGTCTCTTATGGCAACCCTGATCTTATCCCTGCTTATACCCACCAGATGGACATCAGCTTTGGGGCTTTTGGCGAAAAATGGTCATTTACCCCCCGCCTGTCTTATTCTACCAGCAACGGCGTCATCGAACGTTACCGCGCAGTGAGTGTTGTAAATGGGGTAGCCAAATCAGAAACCACCTTTTACAACGTAGGCTCCAATAACATTTTCGGCCTATTCCTGATCGGAAACTACCGGCCAAACAAAAAACTCTCGGCCAATGCCAATTTAACACTTACACAAAGCAGTTATACCTCCACTTTAAATTCGGCCTTAAACCGGAAGGGTTTAAGTGTACGCAGTGCTGTAGGCTTGTCTATGCAACTGCCCCTAAAAACCGCTTTCGAAGCCAATGTAAACTATGCCAACAATGTAAACGCCCAGGGTCGGGCCAAAGGTTCGGTAAGCTCTGCCATGGCTGCCCGAAAAATGTTCCTTAAAAACAGGCTCAGCACCCGCATCAGCCTTAGCGATCCTTTTGGAAAACGTAACTACACCTTATTTAGTGAAGGCAGTAATTTCAGGTTACAAAGCTTTTCCGAAAGCAATACCAGCAACGTTACCATCAGTCTGAATTACCGCTTTACAAAAATTAAAAAAGTGCCTACTCCGCCTAAAGCAGATTAGGCCACTAAAATCAGAATTTTGTATATTGCAGCCATGGAAAACAGCAATCCCTGGGTAACGATAGACAGCCACAAGATTTACGAGAACAACTGGATCGGCTTAACAGAGCACAACGTGATCAACCCTTCAGGCGGCAAAGGCATATATGGCGAGGTCCATTTTAAAAATTATGCCATCGGTATTATGGTGCTCGATGAAGACCACAATACCTGGCTGGTAGGCCAGTACCGTTTTCCACTGAAAGCTTACAGCTGGGAAATCCCAGAAGGTGGGGGACCACTGGAATCCGATCCGCTGGAAAGTGCACAGCGTGAACTGATAGAGGAAACCGGCCTGCGGGCCAGCGATTGGATAGAGGTCCAGCGTATGCACCTCTCCAATTCTGTAAGCAATGAACTTGCCATTATTTACATAGCAAGGGGCCTAAGTCAGGGCGAGTCGGCCCCAGAAGAGACTGAACAGCTGAGCATCCGCAAACTCCCTTTTGATGAGGCTTACCAAATGGTACTAAACGGAGAAATTACCGACAGTATCAGTGTAGCCGCTATTTTAAAAACTAAAATATTGATTCAGGAAGGTCATTTATAATTATGAATAAGTTTTTAGGCTATATTTTCAGCCCCCTGTTTTATATCTTTTTTGGACTGGTGCTGGTCATCTTTCATCCCATACAATGGATCTGTTACCGTTTTTTTGGGTATAGGGCACACAAGGCGGCAGTAGACCTGCTTAACTTTTTCCTTACCTACAGCGATCTGCTGCTGGGTTCATCCATTACCTTCCTAAACCAACAGCAGCTGCCCACAGATCAGCCCATTATCTTTGTAGCCAACCATCAGAGCATGTACGACATCCCCGGGCTCATCTGGTTCCTCAGGAAATATCATGTCAAGTTCATCTCAAAAATTGAACTTACGAAGGGTATCCCCTCCATTTCTTACAACCTGAAATATGGTGGCGGGGCCAATATCGACCGTAAAGACAGTAAACAGGCTGTTTCGGAACTGATCAAACTTGGCCGCAGGATGAAAGAACATAACTGGTCGGCCATGATCTTTGCCGAGGGTACCCGCGCAAAAGACGGACAAATGAAAAACTTTCAGGTTGGCGGCATTGCCACACTCTTAAAAGTTGTGCCCCATGCACTCATCGTACCTGTTGCCATCGAAAACTCCTGGAAACTGGTACAATATGGCACCTACCCCCTAAGCTTTGGCGAAAAACTACGATGGACGGTATTGAAACCGCTGGACATCACCAATAAAAATCCTGAAGAAATTGTGCTGGAAGCTGAAAACGCGATCAGATCAAAGCTGAACCAAGTAAAACCTGCTGAATAGCTACTTAGATATTTTTATTGTCGATGTGCCGGAAAAACTCATCCCTGTAGGTATCCCCGATAGGAATTACCTTTTCACCTATAGAAATCCTGCTGCGTTCAATGCTTTCAATTTTATCCAGGGCAATGATATACGATTTATGCACCCTGATAAATTGGCCCTTAGGCAGGGTCTCGTCCATCTTTTTCATGTTCTGTAAAGTGATTACGCGCTCGGTCTTAGTAAAAATAGAAATGTAATCTTTCAACCCTTCTATGTACAGGATATTGTCCAGCTCAATCTTTTGGATTTTATGCTCCGTTTTTACAAAAATAAAATCCTGTATGGGATTGGCAGGGGCCACTGCCGTTGCAGGTGTTAAAAGTGGCTGAATAGCGTTTTCAGCTGGTTGTCCTACCTTCAGCTGGTTGTGCACTTTCTCTACCGCCTTATAAAAACGGTCGAATGCAATGGGCTTCAACAGATAATCAGAAACATTCAGGTCGTAGCTTTCCAGGGCATACTGGGAATAAGCCGTTGTAAAAATATAATTGGACTTGCCATTTGCGATCTTCAAAAACTGGATCCCTGTCAGCTCCGGCATCTGTATATCCAGAAACACCAGGTCAACCCCACCTGCCTGCACCATCTGTAAGGCCTCTATCGCATTTTCCGTGCGTTTGATCAGCTCCAGAAAAGGCACTTTAGAAACGTAGTCTTCTATAATGTCTAATGCCAAAGGCTCGTCATCAACTGCAATACACTTTAACTTTGTCATATATCTAACATTAATTCACTGGTATAATGAGTAGCCGAATTTACGATATTTAATTTATATCGCTCGGGATAGAGCAACTGTAACCGTCGCTCAACATTGTTCAGGCCAACCCCACCCATCTGGTCTTTGTTATGTTTGTTCTTTTTATTGGTAATGCTGAAATGCAATATTTTCTGATTGGCTATAATATTGATGCGGATGGGATCGCTGGGGTCGTTGGCAACCCCATGTTTAAATGCATTCTCCACAAAAGAGATCAGGATGAGGGGCACCACCGGCTGGTCATCAATCTCACCGTTTATGGTAAACTCTACCGCGGCACCATCTTTAAACCTCAGTTTCTGCAGTTCAATAAAACTTTGCACATAAGCAATTTCCTTACTTAAGGATACCCAGCTGTCATTACTCTCATAGATCATGTAGCGCATGATCTCCGAAAGTTTCAATATTGCATCTGCTGTTTTATCCGATTTCTGATAAGCCAGCGAATAAATGTTGTTTAAAGAGTTGAACAGAAAGTGCGGGTTCAACTGCGATTTCAAAAACTGCAGTTCCATATCCCGTTTTTCGCTAAGCAGGTCGCGCTGCACCCGTTCGCTCCCAAACCAGTCGACCGCAAACTTCAGTAAAGCACTCACCACCACAAAAAAGCCGGATACAAAAATAGCGAACACGACGTACTTCGTGATCTCGTAGTATTCGATCTTACCCGAATCCTGGCTAAAATAGGTTAAAAAGAAATCACTGTTTAAACTGGCCACCACCGTTTTGATGATCACCATTACCGCAATCAGCAAAAAGATAGAAAGGATATACAGGCCATACTTCTTTTTTTGTTCAACAAGAATGGGGATGAGCAGTGTATAGTTGATGTAAAATATAGAAAGGTTGATAATGGCAAAATACCCCAGTTTAACCGCAACTTCATACCTCGACGGTGTTTGGTGACCGCTAAAAGTATCCCAAAGCAATATGGATAGTATAATTAACCAGAAAAAAAGATGTACAACTAAGGGGCCCCTGCTTTTCATTTAATACGCGCTTTTCTATTTCATTTTAACCTTCCACCGTCCAAACCCGGCTTTCAAATTACATCAATCTAATTGTTTTAAAACATTCGCTTTCGACCAACGGGCGTTTTTCTTCTACCAACTGGCCAAACAAACCAATCATCCACAAAACTATTCATTTTAACCGTTTATCTAAGATAAAATACAATTGGTCTAAAACATTTTAACAGCATTTTAAAAATCATTCTATTTGTTTCATCATTACAAACAGCCATTAAAGCCGGCTTAAAACAAAGGCTTAAAGAATAAATATACAACTATGAAAAAGTTAGCAAATACATCGCCATTCTTACTCCTGCTTGTGCCGGTCTTTATCATGATGTTACTGACATTTGCCGCAGGCAGTACAGAAAGCCAGCATGAAGACCTGGCAGCTAAGGCCCCGGCTATAAAAGGTGCATTTATTAAAATATTGAACCCTTTCTCTAAATAAGAAAAAGTATACCTTCACGCTCCACTTGTTTGCCTGTTCAAAGCAAACCCCAAAAATCGCAATTTAGTTTAGTTAATAATAAAATCTGGCGGTGGATGCCGCCATTTTTTATGCCCTTAAATTTCTCTGGCAGATCTGCGCGGTTAAAGCAGCGCCCAATTCTTTTTTTGTAAAAAATTTTGAAAACTAAAATATTAGTTATACGTTTATACTAAATCCTTAGTTATACCGGAAATTACGCATTACCCGGAACAACTAATGGTTACAAACGTGTAAACAAAACTTAATATGGAAATCAAAGACCTCACCAAAGCCGAAGAACAGCTCATGCAGATCATCTGGCAAATAGAAAAAGGTTTCGTTAAAGATGTAATGGATTATTTACCCGAACCAAAACCTGCCTATAACACCGTATCTACCATTATCCGGATCCTGGAAACCAAAGGTTTCATCGGGCATGAAGCCTTCGGCAAGTCGCACCAGTATTACCCCCTCATCAGCAGAGAAGATTACAAACGCCACGCTACTGAAAAGCTGCTCGATAATTATTTCGAAAATTCTGTAGAAAGCATGTTCTCCTTCTTTGTAAAAGAAGAAAAGCTCGACCTGAGCGATGTGGACGAGATCCTTAAAATGATCAATAAAATTAAAAACAGACCACGATGAGCACAGCACATTACATCCTGCAGGTCAACATCTACTTAATTGTATTTTATGGCTGCTATAAGGTATTGTTAGACAAAGAAACTTATTTCCTCCTCAACAGGATTTACCTGCTTGCTGCGGGTTTACTTTCCCTGGCCATTCCCTTTTTAAGGTTCGAATGGTTTGCCACGCAGCCTGTTGCCCAACCGCTCTACGTTGGGGTAGACCAGCTGAACAGTCTGATGACCCAGGTAATTGTGGCGCCCCAAAAGCCTGAAAGCTATAGCCCCGGCAACCTTATCGTGATCCTTTACCTGGCAGGCATCCTGTTTTTTACGGGTAAACTGATCTGGCAATTGCTTACCGTAGGAAAACTTCTGAAAAAAACAGGCCCGGGTACAGCATTTTCTTTTTTTGGCCAGAAAAGGATCGATAACAATTTGCCCCAGCTGCAAACCATCCACAAACACGAAGAAGTACATATCCGCCAGCTGCACAGTGCCGATGTATTGTTTTTCGAGCTGCTGGGCATATTTACCTGGTTCAATCCGGTCGTCTATTTTTACAAACGTTCCTTAAAGAATATCCACGAGTACCTGGCCGATGAAGCAGCAGCTACCTTTCAGGGCGATAAAAAAGCTTATGCCCTGTTATTGCTCAGCAGTGCCTTCGGCGTACCTGCCAGCAAACTAACCAATAGTTTTTTTAGTAAGTCATTGATCAAAAAGAGAATATTTATGCTCCATAAACAAAGATCCAGAAAAACAGCCATTTTAAAATATGGTATGTTTGTACCGCTTCTAGCCCTCGCACTCATCATGTCGTCGGCCACCATCCGCAACAATGTCCAGATCCAGCAAATTGCAAACGAGATCCCCCTAAACAATCCGGTTGAGGTGGTTAAAGAAGTGGTAACCCCCGTACTGCAACAGGCTGTAACTGAAAGGGTGAAAACCGCTAAAAAAACACCTCAGGAAATTGTCCTTGTGCCAGCTGCCGAAAAACCTGTGCAAACAGCAGCAACGCCCGACTGGAACAATTTTTACAAGTTCATTAAAACAATTATACGCTATCCCTCAATTGCCCGGCAACAAAAAATACAGGGCAGCACCATCATTAAATTTACCATAGCAGATGGCCAGCTCGAAAATATAGGTATCGCAGCAAAATTAGGCGGAGGCTGTGACCTTGAGGCCATGAGAACCATCACCGCATTTCCGATGTATAAAGGCACAATGGATGGAAATTACAGTATAAAGATCAAGTATATCCTCAGTGATACCAATACCCCTAAAATAAATGAAAATACAGCAGCCCCAAAGGACTATACCCCATTAAATGACATCATGGTGGTAGCTTATGGCGGTTCTGAGACAGAGAATGAAGACAAGGTCTATGATTTCGTGTCCATCGACAAACAACCGGGATTCGAGGGTGGTATGCAGAATTTCTATGCCTACCTGAAAAAAGCGATCCGCTATCCTGCAGAAGCACAAAAGAACAACATTCAGGGCAAAGTGTTTTTATCCTTTATTGTAGAAAGGGATGGCACCCTAAGTGACTTTAAAGTGGAAAGAAAACTGGGAAGCGGCACAGATGAAGAAGCCATAAGGGTATTGAAAGAATCGCCGAAATGGACACCAGGGATGAAGAACGGCAAAGCAGTACGTGTTAAATACAATATCCCCATCAGCTTCACGCTAAACAATGGAGCTACCCAGGTCCCGGCAGTCAATTTAATCGGGAACAATAGCGGCATTATCTTCAAAGATGCCAATGGCGGCCAGATGAAATTTGGTGACAATGCCGCAAATTCACCACTTGTTGTAATAGATGGTAAAATACAGGACAAATCAGATCTTTCTTACATGAATCCAGATGATATTGAATCCATCAGTGTTTTTAAAGATGCAAAAGGAACAGCACTATATGGTGCCAGAGCTGCAAACGGTGTCATTAGCATTACCACAAAAGCAGGCAAAGCCACCAAAACCCCTGCAACGAATAAAAAGACAGGCGAATAAAAAGCGCGCTATTACACAAAGAAACCCGGCCATAATGTGGCCGGGTTTCTTTGTGTAATACCTTGTCTCGTTGTATAAAACTATTAAATATCTTCCTCAGATACAAATTTTGCCGAATAAAAATCTCTATTCATACGCGCAATGTTCTCTAAAGATATGCCTTTAGGACATTCTGCCTCACAAGCTCCTGTATTGGTACAGTTACCAAAACCTTCGGCATCCATCTGCGCAACCATACTTTGTACCCTGCGGTAACGTTCCGGTTGTCCCTGAGGCAATTGTGCCAGCTGAGAAACCTTTGCAGAAACAAACAACATGGCCGATGCATTTTTGCAGGTCGCCACACAGGCACCACAGCCAATGCAGGCCGCAGCCTCAAAAGCAGCATCAGCCTGAATTTTAGGGATCGGCAGGTTATTCGCATCCTGTGCATTACCGGTATTTACCGAGATGAAACCACCTGCAGCAATTACCCTGTCAAATGCCGTTCTGTCTACCGTTAAGTCTTTGATTACCGGGAAAGCCTTTGCCCTCCATGGCTCAACCACAATTGTATCGCCATCCTTAAACGAACGCATGTGCAACTGGCAGGTTGTTACCAGGTCCTTTGGTCCATGCGGCCTGCCGTTAATGAACATCGAACACATTCCGCAGATACCTTCACGGCAATCGTGATCAAATACAATAGGCTCCTCGCCTTTATTGATCAGCTGCTCGTTCAGCACATCGAACATCTCTAAAAAAGACATATCAGGCGAAATATCAGACACCTTATAATCCACCAAAGCACCTTTGGTCTTGTTATTTTTCTGACGCCAAACTTTCAGCGTTAAGTTCATATTTCCTGTACTCATGATATTGTACTATTTATAACTTCTTTGTGCTACTTTAATATTTTCAAACTTCAACTCTTCTTTATGCAGTTCAAAGTTTACTCCTTCCTTAAATTCCCAGGCGGCAACGTAAGCATAATGCTCATCGTCACGCAGTGCCTCACCTTCTTCCGTTTGATATTCTTCGCGGAAATGGCCGCCGCAGCTTTCGTTGCGGTTTAATGCATCTATGCACATCAACTCACCCAGTTCTATAAAATCGGCTACACGGCCTGCCTTTTCCAGTTCCGTATTCAGCTCATCAACCGATCCCGGCACGCGAACATCTCTCCAGAACTCGGCACGCAATGCTCTGATCTCTTCAATCGCTTCCTTCAATCCCTTTTCGTTACGGGCCATACCGCATTTTTCCCACATGATGTGACCCAGGCGTTTATGGAAATGATCTACCGATTTTGTCCCTTTGATGTTGATCAGCGTATCCAGAATACCTTTTGCCCTTGCCTCGGCTTCGACAAAAGCCGGGTGATCTGTAGGAATGGCCTTCACAGAGATCTCTTTCGATAAATATGCCCCAATGGTATAAGGCAATACAAAATAACCATCTGCCAGTCCCTGCATCAATGCCGAGGCCCCCAAGCGGTTGGCACCATGGTCAGAGAAATTAGCCTCACCTGTGCAATACAGCCCCGGTACATTGGTCATCAGGTTATAATCTACCCAAAGTCCGCCCATGGTATAATGCACTGCAGGATAGATCCGCATCGGTGTTTCGTAAGGATTTTCGCCTGTGATCTGTGCATACATATCAAACAGGTTACCATATTTTGCCTTGATCACCTCAGTACCCAGACGCATACAGGTTTCCTTATCAGGATTGTGGTTTCCGGCCTTAGCAGCCTCAATACGACCATAACGTTCTGTATTGGCTTTAAAATCGAGGTATACAGCCAGTTTAGACGCGCCCACACCATAACCCGCATCGCAGCGTTCTTTTGCCGCTCTTGAAGCTACATCGCGCGGTACCAGGTTACCAAAAGCAGGGTATCTGCGCTCCAGGTAATAATCCCTTTCATCTTCAGGGATTTCAGAAGCCTTGCGCAGATCATCTTTTTTCTTCGGCACCCAAATCCTGCCATCATTCCGCAGTGATTCAGACATCAGCGTAAGCTTACTCTGATGGTCGCCCGAAACCGGGATACAGGTAGGGTGGATTTGTGTATAGCAGGGATTGGCAAAATAAGCCCCCTGTTTATGTGCTTTCCAGGCTGCGGTTACATTACTGCCCATAGCATTTGTAGACAGGTAAAAAACGTTTCCGTAACCACCTGTTCCCAATACTACAGCGTGGCCGAAATGACGCTCAATTTCACCTGTGATCAGGTTCCGGGCAATGATACCACGTGCTTTACCATCAATTTTTACTACTTCCAGCATTTCATGACGGGTAAACATTTCTACCTTACCCATACCGATCTGGCGCTCCAAAGCAGAATATGCACCCAACAGCAATTGCTGACCGGTTTGTCCGGCTGCATAAAATGTTCTTTGCACCTGTGTACCCCCAAAAGAGCGGTTGTCCAGCAAACCACCGTACTCCCTGGCCAACGGAACACCCTGTGCCACACACTGATCTATAATGTTTGCACTCACTTCTGCCAAACGGTGTACGTTGGCTTCGCGTGCACGGTAATCGCCGCCTTTAATGGTATCATAAAACAAACGGTATACACTGTCGCCGTCGTTCTGGTAGTTCTTTGCTGCATTGATACCACCCTGTGCTGCAATGGAATGTGCTCTGCGTGGTGAATCCTGGAAGCAGAAACACTTCACTTTATAACCCATTTCAGCCAGTGTTGCCGCTGCCGAAGCACCTGCTAAACCTGAGCCAACAATGATCACCTCTATCGTTCTTTTATTTGACGGGTTAACCAAAGGCACAGAAGACTTATACTTAGTCCACTTTGTGGTTAATTCTCCCTCTGGTATGTTTGAATTCAAATCTGACATGTCTTTTATGCTAAAATTATTTAATAAGGCCCAGGTACATTGCTACCGGCATGGCAGCAAAAAGCAGGGAAATGATAATCGAATACCAAACACCCAATGATTTGATAATTGGGGTATACTTCTTATGGTTCCATCCCAGTGTCTGGAAAGCCGAAGCAAAACCATGTAACAAGTGGTAAGCCAGTGAAACCATAGCCAGTACATAAAGCAGCACCAACAATGGGTTTTTAAAGGTCTCTACCATTACTGCGAACAGATCATGGTTACCATTTGCATCTACAGTTGGGATGCCTGTAAAACGGGACATCACCCAAAACTTAGAAATGTGGACGATCAGGAAGATCAGCAATAAAGTACCCAGTAAACCCATAGAACGGGAATACCACTTGCTGTTTGCTGCACCATTGTTTACCGCATACTTAACCGGCCTTGCTGCCTGGTTTTGAAAAGTAAGTCTGAATCCCTGGAAAATGTGTGCCAGCAAACCGGCAAACAACACCACTTCCATCGACCGGATTAACCAGTTCGTGCCCATAAAATGTGCGCCCATGTTAAAGGTTAAGCCACCATCATTAACAAAAATCAGCGAATTGAGAAAACAATGCACTAAAAGAAATGAAATGAGAAACAGGCCCGTTATGCCCATTATTAATTTTTTTCCTATTGATGAGGAAAAAGCGTTTCCGAAACTTGCCATTAGATTGTTTATTTTATTTCTGTTATGTGCAAAAGTATTTAATAAAAGAATTAATCGGTTAATTCCAAGCACAAATCAGCTATTTAGAAACATTCTAACTTTACAATTCAATGATAATTGAAAATCAGGCAAATCTCCTGTTGTCTTTTGAGCTGCCTAAACCTTCCTGAAGTAAGACACCATTATAAAATTGTCTTGCTTTCCTCTTGCTATTGTCTTGCTATTCTCTTGCTCGGGCAGGAAAAACTACAGAAAAAGTCTGGATAATGGCAACTGTCATACAGCTAAATACAAAAAAGAGCTGCACCGTTATGCACGATGCAGCTCTTCACAAAAATGAATTTAAATTATCTTCCGTTCGTCAGTGAATAGGTAAACCTACCCTGAGGGCCAACCCCTGAAATGGTAGTCATACCGTTTCTTGATCTTGGCAGAGCGCTTTCCACATCTTTAGCACTGTTTACCGGTGTACCGTTCACAGCGGTGATCAATACGCCTTTAGGGATCTCCCATGAATCGAACAGTTTACCTGCTTCGATATCGCTCACTACAACTCCATTTTTCACCCCATAACGTGCTTTAAGTTGCGCAGAGGCAGGTTCAAAAGAAGCCCCTAACTTACTCAGGCTTGTACCGGTTGATTTTTCAGCCAGTTTTGAAGTATTCAGGCCTACACTGTTATCACCTTTCAAAGTAACCTTAACATCTTTTAAGGCACCGTCTCTTAACAAGGTCAACTGAACTTTATCGCCAGGACTCAAACGGCCTATTCTTTCCTGAAGGTCTGGAGAGTCAAAAACTTCCACGCCCTCAACTTTTTTAATGATATCTCCTTTTTTAATCCCCGCAGCAGCACCACCACCATTTGGCAGTACTTCACTTACATAAAGTCCATTGATATCGTTCACTTTCAGTTTGTCAGCATTATCTGCATCAAGTGGAACAAAGGAAACACCTATATAACCACGTTTCACACTACCATATTTTCTAAAATCATCAAGGATCTTTTTAGCCAGGTTAATTGGAATAGCGAAGCCATATCCTTCATTGGTACCGGTTTGCGAAGCAATTGCTGCATTGATCCCGATCAGCTCTCCGTTGGTATTTACCAATGCACCACCACTGTTTCCAGGATTAATGGCCGCATCGGTCTGGATATAAGATTCTATACTGGTATTTGCCCTTTCCGGTGCTTTACCGGTTCTGCGGTATTCTTCATACTCTTCTTCTGTCAGGCCTTGTTGTTGTCTGCCCAAAATGCCAATACTTCTTGCTTTTGCACTTACAATACCTGCAGTAACCGTAGTTTGCAGATCAAGCGGGAAACCTACTGCAAGTACCCATTCACCGATCTGAACATTATCAGAGTTACCCATTTTTACTACGGGCAGGTCATTGGCCTCAACTTTAATCAGGGCAAGGTCCGTATTCGGGTCTTTACCGATCACTTTGGCACTTACTTTCCGTTTGTTGGACAAGATCACTTCAATTTTATCTGCATTGTCTACCACGTGGTTGTTGGTTACAATATAACCATCAGGGGTTAAAATAACTCCCGAACCAGAAGCTGCCCTTGGCATACGCTGCATTCGGCGGCCACCGCCACCACCAAACAGATCGTCAAACATATCAAAAGGAGAAGAGGACCTTGCCTGCCCTTCGGAAGAATTACTACCGTACGAAGTTTTAATGTGAACTACCGCCGGAGAAACTGATGCTGCAGCTTCTACAAAATCAACAGCACCTGCTGAAGAAATTTTGGGGTTATTTGCAAAAAGCACCTTTTGCTGGTCGGCAAAAGATAACATCTCACTATTTTTGGTCTCTAATAATTTATAGCCACCAATTGCAGCCGCACCACCTATAAATGCAGCCAACGCTATTAATCCTATCCTTTTCATTTATATATCAGTTTAAATTTATCTGTTAAAAAATCGTTAATATTCTTTTTTCAATGATTTATTCAAATTTAATACCATATCACCGATATTTGCATCTGTAAACAGTCATGAATACTGTTAAAAAATGTTAAATACCCGTATATCACTCCAATGAACATCCATTTCTTCAAATACCAGGGCGCAGGAAACGATTTTATCCTGATTGACCACAGTGCAAGTCCAATCAAAGATATTGATTATGAATGGGTTAAAAAAATATGCGACAGACGTTTTGGTGTCGGCGGAGACGGGCTGATGTTTCTGACCAGCCATCCTGATTATGATTTTGAGATGCTTTATTTTAACTCAGACGGCAGGCCGGGCAGTATGTGTGGCAACGGGGGCAGGTGCATTGTAGCTTTTGCCAAACACCTGGGTATCATTGACAAAGAAACTAACTTTTTGGCAGTAGATGGCCCGCACTATGCCAAAATTTCAGCTGAGGGCAACTGGGTAGAGCTGCAGATGATAGATATTGACACCATCGGCAGGGATGGAGAAGCTTATGTGCTGAACACCGGATCTCCACATTATGTTGCCCGCATGGAAAACCTGGCTACTTATGATGTTTACCATGAAGGCAAGGCTATACGCAACAATGAGACCTATAAAAAAGAGGGCATCAATGTAAACTTTGTAGAAGACAAAGGCGACCATCTGTTTGTACGCACCTTTGAACGTGGCGTAGAGGATGAAACCTATGCCTGCGGTACAGGAGTTACAGCAGTAGCTTTATCTATGGCCCTGCACAAACAGCAAAGCGGACACCTCAAAACACCTGTTAAGGTGCTGGGCGGCGATTTAAGTGTAGAATTTGATTACAATGGCCGGCAGTTTACAAATGTGTTTTTATGTGGCCCTGCCGAAAAAGTGTTTGAAGGCGAGCTGAACTGGTAAGACCTTTAAGACAGTCTTCCTATTCCCTTTCAGCCAGGTGCGCAGCAATCCCGATCTTGATCTCGCCAAAAGAATAATCCCTGCCCAGCAGCTCCCTAATCGGGTTCATCTGTATGGTTTGCAGTTTTTTTATGGCGGCGAGGATCTCTTCCAACTTTCTGGCCCCTATAATTTCTTTTGCTGATATTTCCTGTTTAGCTACATAATGGGCCAGGTGGCCTTCTATGGTACCGGCAACCATTTTGCGTTCTTCGGCAATTTCGGCAATGGTCTTTCCCTCCTTTAGCAGGGCGAGCGACAGTTCTTTGGTATCTGTTTTGGGTTCTTTTTCCTTTTTAGGGGCTTTCGATTTGGCGGCCGATTTAGCCTTTGTTTTTTTATCGGTAAAGTCCAGCTTGCCGGGCATAGCAAAAACCGTTTCCATCTGGGCTGCTCTTTCAGCCTGACTCAGCAGGGCATTTACATCCTGTTTCGTAAATTCTTTACCGCTAATGGTGGCGTTCAATAGAGCGGTAGCTTTACGGATCTTTTTGAGCTGTTCGTAAAACAGGGCTTCCATTTCAAGCAGTTCAGTTAAATAAGCCACCACCTGCTTGTCCTGTTTTACCAGTTCCATGCGTTCAAATATTCTTTTTGAAAACGCCGCAAGCAGGGGTTTAAAATAATTTTCGGCAGCGGTAGTCCTTTCCAGCAGGGTTTGTAGCCCCCTTTCCGATTTATCCTGGTACAGCCTTTGGATTTGTGCCAAAAACTTACTGGAATGTACCTTTACTTCAGACAGGTCCTTTAGCAATTGTGCAGCCCATTTTACATGCTTTTGCTTGGCCGATTTGTTGATGTCTTTGGTATAGGAATGGACATGCTCATATACATAATTATCCAGGGGAGTCAGGTCGAAACACTGCAGCAGGTATGACCTTAAAAAGTTTTCACTTTCCTGTACAATCTGGTTTTCCAGTACCGAATGCTCCTGTTTATGCCTGGAGAAAAAAGAAACATTCTGGTCCTGCCGGATGCCTGAACCCGAGATCTGGGAAGTGAGCACCAGCCCGTTCAGCGAACGTAACCGCGACAGGGCCACATAGATCTGACCAGGTGCAAAGGCATTGCCTATGTCGATAATGGCCTTGTCGAAAGTAAGGCCCTGACTTTTGTGCACCGTAATTGCCCAGGCCAGTTTAAGCGGATATTGGGTAAAGGTACCGATCAGCTCTTCTTTGATCTCGCCGCTCACCTTATCAGTAGTATACCTGATGTTCTCCCATTTATATTTTTCAACTACAATCTTTTCGTTGTTACCTTCCGTCTGCACCTCAATCCTGTCAGGCGTCAGGGAAATTACCGTAGCTATCTTACCGTTAAAAAAGCGCTGCTCACCCGTTGGATCGTTTTTGATGAACATCACCTGTGCGCCCTTTTTTAGTTCCAGGATATGCTCTGCGGGGTAAGCATATTCGCTAAATTCATCATCAACCCTGGCCATATAAAGATAGGACGGACTATCCAGTTCTTCCAGGCTTTGTTTATTTAAGGTATCGGCTTTATGGTTATGGGTGGTGAGCGTAATGTATTTATCGGCAATAGCCGGCTTAAAATCAGCTTTATAATATTTTTCCAGTAAGGCAACATCCTGGGGGCTGACTTCATTGTTGCGTAAGTTGTTCAGCAAACGGATAAATACATCGTCGGCCTGCCTGTAAATCTTTTCCAGCTCTATATAAACAGGTGGCTGCTGCTGCAGGGCATGTGCATCAAAAAAATAGGCGCTGTTGTAAAACTGCCCAAGCAGGGTCCACTCGTTCGATTTTACCACGGGTGGCAGCTGGTGCAGGTCGCCAATAAACAAGACCTGTACCCCACCAAAGCTGGCGCTGTTGTTCCTTCTGATGTAGCGCAACACCATATCTATCGCATCCAGCAGATCGGCCCTTAGCATGCTCACCTCATCAATGATGAGCAATTCCATATCTACCAGCACCTTACGCTTGGCAGCTGTCATATTTAAATGCCTGACAATAGATTTCGGCGTATTGTACTGCTGGTTGTAATGGTTGCCCTCTGCTGCCGGTTGTTTGGGCAAATAAGCCCCAAAGGGAAGCTGGAATAAAGAATGGATGGTTACCCCGCTTGCATTGATGGCCGCAATACCTGTGGGTGCAGCTATTACCGCTTTTTTATGGGTAAGTTCAATTAAATGCCTCAAAAAAGTAGTTTTGCCTGTGCCCGCTTTTCCGGTCAGGAAAATGTGTTTGGAAGTATAGTTTACAAATCTGGCCGCAAGCTCCGCAGGGTTGGCATTTTCTGAATTCAGCATACTGCAAAGCTAACAAGAATTGACTACTTTAACCCAATCAGCAGGTAACCATTGTAATTTAGCCATCTTGTAAAGTCTTCCTCATCACCTGTATTGAGGGAACTATTGAGGGAAGTGATGCAAAGTTTAATTTCCATATTGCCCAGCTGATGCGTTAAAGAAAGGCTGTCCTGCGGCAGGTAAGCATAACCTGTATCGTCTGGTTTGCCTTTTAATTTGCCGGCCTTATATAAGGCAACCGCAGTTTTGGCCATTTTTCTGACATCAAATTCAACTGCAGGTGCTGTCCCTACCTTCAACCTCAGGTTACCATACTGCCTCACCTTTTCAAGCTCCAGATTGATGTTGTTTATTTTAAAGGTCTGTTTGTCGGTATAATTTTCAACTGCAATTACATAATCATAACCTTTAACCTGTACCAGGTTTTCTGTTTCGGGTGCAAAATGCCGGTTGTCTATGTTTGTGCTGTAGCTATTGTCTGTAATCTTCAGCAGTGCAAATGCGGTATCCGTTTTATCACTTTTTAAAGTATAGCGCGATTGGCTTCCCGCTTTCAGTTCCATTTTACTTTCCAGTGCCCTTAAGTCTACCCGGGTAAAAGGCTGTAAAGCACTCAGGCCATGCCGCTCTACCAGGTAACGCACAACCGATGCACGCTGGTCTGTATCTTTTTTAACCTTAGAGGCCATCAGCTTTTTTAAGCGGGCCAGCTGAGAATATTCAGAGACCGAAAAAGCACTCTGTGGCCCGTAAGTAGTTAGCAGTGCCAGGATACAAAGGCTTACCGGAATAATTTTGATGTTCTGCTTTTTGCTGACCAGGAAATAAGCCGTAATAAAAGTAAGCCATACCGCCAGGATGATCAGGATATACCTGGATTCGGTAATGCCATAATTGCCTACCCTTTTCCACACTGCCAGTAAAAGCAATACCACCAGGGGCACCATCATCACGTAAAAGAACCTGGAAAATAATTTCATCCAGCCGTTGCCCTCCTTTTCCTTAATGGGATAAATGAGCAGCAATGATAAAATGCCAAATACGGCATAACCGAGGATCAGCGTAGAGACCAGGCCTTTAGGCAATTCCCACAAAAAAATGATCTTGATCTCGTATACCAGTAAAATGGCCAGATAAATGGTCATTAATGGAATCAGCACATATTGGGTAAATATTTTAAGGCCTTTAGGATAGGTTTCTTCAGTATCGGGCCCTTCAAAACTTTCAGGCACACCAGCCAGGAAAAAAATGGTCATAAACCCGGCGGTTACGACAGCAAACAACCGCATATAAGTTTGCCAGCCAATCTTTACACTAAACAGGCCGTCGATAGCCACCAGCGCAATGGCCAGCCCTGCAAAAAGTACGGCTGCATACAGGGCAGCGGTAAGAAACCTCAGGAAAAGTGATTTATTATACTGCCAGAAACCATTTAAATTGCCATGCCTGATAAAAGGGGCAAAAGCGACCAGCAGGTGAAAGGCAAAAGCCAGCAGGGCAATACGGTAAGTATCGGCCAGGTAAAAATACGGGTTCAGTAAAAAGTACAGGCCGGTACAAATCAGGACCATCAGCAAACGCAATCCCCATTGCTTTGCCCGGCTATAATGGTTTACCTCGGCATACAGATCGGCAGCCAGCAATAAGGTCAAGCCCAGGTTGCATATGGCAATAAACTCTATCAGCTGCTCTTCTATAGGTTTAACGGCCCGGGTAGGGTTTACCACAATGCACCAGGCCAGTGTAGCTGTTATAGAGAGTAACACCTGTAAAGGAAACCGGGATATGACCCTAAGGAAACTTAACCATAAGGAATGTACAGAAGGCAATTTGAGTTTCATGAGGATAAATAGATAAAAGCGGTTAACTATTGTCTTTTATAAAAGTAACAATATTTAAGCTAAGGACAGGATTACAAAAAAATTAACAAAAATTAACAAAAAAAAATTTCTATTACTAAAGTTTTAGTTATAACTTTAGATTAAACCACACCTAGCCAAATGAAATTAATTGCTCTGATTGCCCTATTCTTATGCCTTGTTCTGAAAGTTTCTGCCCAGCAAGGTTACGCTGTTAAAGGTTCTGTTACAGATAGTATGGCCACCTATAAACTGGTGAACACCACTATTACGGTATTAAACCAACAAGATTCTACCCTGGTAAAGTTTGGCAGGGCCGATGCTGAAGGTAATTTTTCCTTAGCAACGCTGCGTCCCGGTAAATTTATTTTACTGGTTACCTACCCCGGATATGCCGACTATGCCGAAGATTTTACCTTGGATACCGCGCATGCAATTAAAGACTTTGGCAGCCTGAACATGATCCTGAAATCAACTTTGCTGAATGATGTGATCATCAAAGGAAAAATAGCCGCCATCAAAATGAAGGGGGACACGACCGAATTTAATGCAGGTAGTTTTACCGTACGGCCCAATGCAAGGGTAGAAGACCTTTTACAGCAACTGCCCGGCATACAGGTAGACAAAGACGGGAAAATTACGGCCCAGGGGCAAACGGTGACTAAAGTTTTGGTGGATGGGGATGAATTTTTTGGGGATGACCCGACCCTGGTAACAAAGAACCTGCGGGCCGATATGGTAGATAAAGTACAGCTTTACGATAAAAAAAGCGACCAGGCCGTATTTACTGGTATAGATGACGACAAAACCGAAAAGACCATTAACCTGAAGCTAAAGGAAGACAAGAAAAAAGGATACTTTGGAAAAATAGATGCCGGCGCAGGAACGGATGACTTTTACGGTTTGCAGGGCATGTTCAATGTTTTTAAGGCCAAACAAAAATTCTCGGTCTACAGTACGCTGGCCAATACCGGAAAAACCGGACTTAGCTGGCAGGACAGCAGAAAATACAATTCGGGTACAACAGTAGAGTTTAGTGATGATGGCGGCATGATGATTACAATGGGGGGCCGTGGTGATGAGCTGGAATCTTATGACGGACGGTACAACAATGAAGGTATCCCTCTGGCACGCACTGGTGGACTGCATTATGACACCAAATGGAATAAGGACAAACAAAGCCTCAACACCAATTATAAAATAGGATCGCTGGGGGTAAAGGGCACCAAAAATACGCTTACCCAGAACAACCTGCCTGATGGGATCTTAAACAGCAATTCCGATCAGAACTTTGACAATTACATTTTCAGGCAAAAGCTGGACCTCAGTTATTTTGCCAACCTTGATTCTGTATCTACCTTAAAAATATCCGTAGATGGCACACTCAAAAATTCTGAAACAAACTCCGAATTTAATTCCAGCAGCACAAAAGCAGGCATAGGCCTGCTCAACACCAGCGAAAGGAACCTGAGCAATGATGGGAAAGATCAGCTCTTTAACATGAGTGCTTTATATACCTTAAAATTTAAAAAACCCCGCCGCACTTTTTCAGCAAACATGAGCTATTCCCTCACCAAAAACTCCAGTGCCGGCTTTTTAAATTCTGTAAATACCTTTTTTAATGAAACAGGCGGGCAGGACAGTGTCAGCCACATCAACCAGTACAAGACCAATGATGGGATAAACTCGGTATTAAATACCAACCTCACCTACACAGAACCGCTTTCCAAAAGCCTTGCCCTGGTGTTTAATTATGGCCTGGGCTTTAATAATGGGACATCCGACAGGAAGTCTTTTAACCAGGCAGGCAGTGGAAGGTATAACCTCCTGGATACCTTATACAGTAACGATTACGAACTTAACCAGCTTACCAATCAGCTGGGTGCAGTTTTTAATTACAAACAAAACAAGACCACCATCAACTTTGGCACAAAGGCAACTGCAGTACGGTTTAACCAATATGATGTTTATCATGACCGGAACTTTGACCGGAATTTCATCAACTGGAGCCCACAGGCATCCTACCTGCTCAAGATTTCGCAGCAGGCTACATTTCGTTTCGCCTACAACGGCAACAATACCCAGCCCCAGCTAAGCGATATACAGCCCATACGCGTAAACACCGACCCCTTAAACATTACCATAGGTAACAAAGACCTGAACCCATCATTTTCAAACCGCTTTAACCTGAATTACAATTCTTATAAAGTGCTCAGCGAACAAGGCCTTTATATCGGTGCCTCCTTTGGTTTTACCAGCAATGCCATAGTAAGCAATATGACCACTGATGCTGCCGGTAAAAACACTTATCAATCCATCAACCTGAGTAGCAAGATGCCCAAGAACTTCAATTTTTATTTTGGTGGCGACCGGAAAATCAAATCGCTGGACCTCAGGATAGGCCTTGGTCTAAACGCCTATGGCAATACAGCCTACAATTACATCAACAAAGCCCTGAACGAGGCTGAGTCTTATAACTTTTCGGGCAGCTTTTCTGTATCCAGATGGGACGCAAAAAAATACAGCTTCAACATCCGGATCGAGCCGGGTTACAATACCAGCCAGTCCTCTTTACAACAACAGGTGAACAACAATGGCTGGAACTTAAACTCCAGGGCCGGGTTTACCCTGTTCCTGCCGGCTAAATTTCAGCTGAACACCGATGCCGATTATCAGTTTACAGCAGCAACGGCCTCATTTGACAACAATTTTGAACGCACCATCTGGAACGCGTCCATCCGCAAAAAATTCTTTAAGGAGGAGAACCTGACACTGGAAATTAAAGGCAACGATTTGCTGAACCAGAATACCGGCCAGAGCAGAAGTGCCTGGAGCAACAGGATCATCCAGAACAGTTATACCACTATACGGCGGTACTTTATGTTCTCTGTAATCTGGGATTTTAATAAAATGGGCGGATCAGTTAACAAATAAGCATTATGAAACACATACCTGCACTAATTATTTACCTGTTACTGGCCATAGGACCCATACAGGCACAAAACGTAAGGTTTACCAACCAGGGCGTAATCGAATTTGAGCGTTCTGTAAATACCCATGCCATTTTAAAAAAGATGGTAGGAAACCAAAGCAACAGCTACCTTTCTGATGCTTATGAAAATTACAAAAGAACCCAGCCACAGTTTAAAAAACTAAACAGTACCTTATATTTCGCCGGGAATCAAACACTTTTTAGCCCCATTGCCAACGAAACTGCCGGGAGCAACTTTATCCAGATCCCTTTTGGTACACAAGACAACATTACCTATACCGATCTGACAACAGGTTTGTTTACCTCACAAAAAAAATTTTTTGAAGAGACCTTTCTGCTGAAAGATACGGTCAGAAAGATCAACTGGAAATTGACCGGAGAAATGCGCAACATTGCAGGTTACGAATGCCGGCGGGCAAATGCAATTGTTGCCGACTCTATCTATATTGTTGCTTTTTATACCGATAAAATCCCGGTTTCAGGTGGCCCCGAGTCTTTTAACGGTTTACCGGGGATGATACTTGGCCTGGCCATGCCCCATGAACATGTAACCTGGTTTGCCACAAAAGTAACAGACCGGCCGGTTACCGGCAATGAGCTTAAGCCCCCTGTTAAAGGGAAGCCCAAAGACCGGAAAGGTCTTCAGGAGGCGGTAAGCACTTTTGCAGCAAAATCGGGTAATTGGGGAAAGTATGCATTAAAAACGCTGTTCCTTTAATTTACCAGCAGCTTATAACCTTTGCCATGGACGTTTAAGATCTCGACTTTAGGATCTTCTCGAAGGTATTTCCTCAGTTTGCTTAAAAACACGTCCATGCTGCGCCCGTTAAAATAATTGTCATCATGCCAAATGCTCAGCAATGCTTCTTCACGGGTAAGCACGGCATTCTTCTTAAGGCAAAGCAGGCGCAGCAGCTCGGCCTCCTTGGTAGATAATTTTTGCTGCAGCCCATCATAATGGATCAGCTGTGTGGTATAATCGAAAGTATAATCTCCGATCTGAAATTGTGTTTGTGCGGGTCCCGGATCAGTGTGTTCTTTTACAGCTACCCTTTTTAACAATGCATTGATCCGCAGCAGCAGCTCCTCAATCCTGAAGGGCTTGGTGATGTAATCATCACCGCCCAGATCATAGGCCGATGCCTTATCTTCCATCATGGCCTTGGCCGTAGCAAAAATAATGGGCACCTCCTGATTGATCTTCCTGATTTCTTTGCCCAGGGTAAAACCATCCTTTTTGGGCATCATGACATCCAGGATGCAAAGGTCGAATTCCTGTTTGCTAAATGCTTTGAGGCCTTCTTCCCCATCTGCACATAGCACCACATCAAACTTGCCCTTTAATTGAAGGTAATCCTGTAAGAGCAATCCAAGATTGGGATCATCTTCTACCAATAGTATTCTTTTCATTTGCTGTGGTTATGGTTTAGCGGTAAATTGATTTCAAAGGTAGTTCCTTTATCTTTTTCACTCTGTACTTTTATAGAGCCGTTCATTTGCTCGATGATGTCCTGCACATAGTTAAGCCCAAGGCCAAAACCTTTTACATCGTGCAGGTTACCGGTTGGCACCCTATAAAACTGGTCAAAAATACGTTTGCTGTGTTCTTTGGTCATGCCAATACCTTCATCGGCAATTTCAATGTGCAATGCTTTGTCAGTATTCCTGGTGGTGATGGTAATTTTAGGATTTTCCGAACTGTATTTATTGGCATTGTCTACCAGATTATAAAATACATTGGACAGGTGCAGCTCATCACCCAAAATAACTGGCTGAAGGGCTTCCAGGTTTAAGGTTACCCGGGCATTTTTCTTTTGCAGCTGCAGGTTCATGCTGTCTACCACCGCCGTGATCAGGTCGTGGATATTCACTTCCTTATGCTCCAGTTTTAACTCTTTCTTTTCCAGTCGTGCAATGCTCAGCACCCTTTCTATGTGGTTACCCAAACGTACATTCTCATCATAGATAATTCCGGCGAGCCTGCTGATGCGGCTTTTATCCGCTACAATCTCCGGATCCTTAAGGGCCTCACTGGCAATCATAATGGTGGCTACGGGTGTTTTAAATTCATGGGTCATGTTGTTGATAAAGTCCGTCTTCATTTCAGAAATCTTTTTCTGCCTCAGAATGGTGTAAATGGTATAGGCAAAAATGAAGATCAGCACCAACAACAATCCCGCAGAAGAGGCCATCGTTACACTTAGATTAGCAAATATGAGTGAGTTTTTATTTGGAAAATACAGGTATAACATACCCGGATCGCGAATCACAGAATTAAAAAGTGTTGCTTTATAGGTATTTTTAGGTAATAATTCTCCGGTTGTGTTGGCCGCTTTCCGATACACCAGGGAATCCTTTTGTGCCAGGCCTACCCAGAAATCATATTTGAGTGTAATGTTCCTGTTCAGCAGCTCCTTCTTGATGAGGGTATCCAGCACATCTTTAGCAATCATTTTACTCAGCGGCACATTGGCATCGCGCATCTCCTTGGCCACGTCCTGCAACAGGATATCGGCCCCCGGCTTCATTGGAATGGTATCGGACATCAACCTTTTCAAGCCTTCATCGTACTTCCTTTTGGCCAGGTTATCTTCCAGGATAAATTTCCTTTCCAGTTCAGCACTCACTGTTCTTACACTGATCAGCACATTTTTCCCGGTACCGGGATCAACTGCCAGGTAATGGATACTATCTGGCAGTTTAGTCTGCGCTACATTAAAAAGCTTCGGTCTTTCCTGTACAAAGGTCGATTTGATCTGTCCGGCAACTACATTTCCAAAAGCATCAAGCCCTACATTTACGTCTACATGCACCGGCGATTTATTGGGATTACCCAGATCGGAGGCAGCACGAAATTCATCTTCAGAGATCAGGATGGGATTGGCGTATGACTTTCTGATCTCAAGATCGGTCTGGTTCAGGTCGGCTACAATGAGCCGCTGCCGTTCCAGTACGCGCTTTTGCGCTTCTTCTTTAAAGCGGTCCTTATATTCTACCAGCTGTTTGGCCTGGTCCTGCACCTCGGCCTTCCTTTCCAGCTCCATTTGCCTGTCCTTCCTGCTGATGTGCAAGGCTGCATTGCGTTTTTGTACTTTGGTAACCACCGCATTTAATGCCTGGTTCACATCCTGTTCAAATAGCTGGGAATTTAGGTTATAGGCCTGCCTGATGTAATACAATTGCATTACAAACACACCGAGCAATGCTACGGTCATGAGTCCGGTAATTAGCCAAAGGCTCCTTTTTTTCATTTACTATTCATCAAAAATAAAGAAGCGGATACACATAAGTCCTTAATTTAACAAATTTTAACACGCTCCTGATGCTTAATTGTTATATTTATAATGCCTTTTGCCCCAGTATTAAAAGCGATGGCCCAAAGACCATGAAATTATTGTTGTTTACTGTACTGATCTGTAGCACTGCATTTTCCAAATTAAACGCACAAACCACAGCTGTTAATGGGGCCTGGCAACTGAGCGAAGGCAATAAAACACACCAGCTGCTGTTTAGCGACGGCTTTTATTTTCACACTGTATACCAGGGAAAACAGTTTATCATGACCCAGGGCGGCAACTATGAAACAAAGGGCAGCAAGCTGGTCTGCACTTCCTTATTTAACAGTGCCGATTCTACTAAGGTGGGTAAAATAACCGATATCCCCTTTAACCTTACAGCAAACGAGCTGTCGCTGGATGTTCCGGAAGGCCAGGTGAGTTTTGACCGTGTAGACGACAGCAAGGCTCCGCTTGCCGGACTTTGGCGCATTACGGGCCGCATGGCTGATGACGGAAAAATTACCCCTCTCCACCAAACAGGCACCAGGCAGACCTATAAAATGCTGACTGGCACTAAGTTTCAATGGGTGGCTATTGATCCTGCAAAGAAGCAGTTCTCGGGTACCGGTGGTGGCTCCTATACCTTTAAGGATGGCAAATACACCGAAAACATTGAATTCTTTTCTCGCGACAACAGTCGTGTAGGCGCAGCACTGGTATTTGATGGAAAGCTGGAAAATGGCGACTGGCACCATAGCGGTCTGAGCAGTAAAGGGGCTAAGATTTACGAGGTTTGGCGCAAGAATACTAAATAGCGGCTTTTTTCTTTTTACCACGCCCCCACCAGATGATAAAGCCGGTAATGGGTAAACTGGCGGCAATTAAGCTGGCAAAAAAGGCCAGTATTTTCCCTGGCAGGCCCAATACCGCCCCTACATGGATGTCATAGTTCATGCGGATGAGCTTTTCGCCATTGTTCTTGTCCTTAAAGTTTTCACGGCCAAGCAGTTTCCCGGTAAACTGGTCAAACTGCAGGGCATCCACATCGTAATAGTTTTCTTTGCCGCGGTAGCCAAAAGCACGGATCACAGCGGCTTTACTGTTCCCGTCTGGGGCAGACAGGGCAATTCTTTTTGCATCCGGAAATTGTTTCCTTGCGGTTTCAAAAGCAATATTCAAAGGTTCCTTTATGGCCACAGCTGTAGAATCAGAACTTAAACGGTTTGGTTTTGGAGGTGTTATAGATTGTGAAGCCACTACATAGACTAGGGTCTGGAACCATTTCATGGCCCATACCATTCCGGTAAGTGCCAGCACCAGTGTAATCAGCATGGCATAAAAACCGGGCACATTATGCAGGTCATAATTGAGTCGTTTAAACTTAGCCTTCCACTTAACTTTAAAACTCTTATTGAGATTGTTCCTCTTCAGGTTTTTAGGCCACCATAAAATCATTCCTGTAATCAGCATTATTACAAAAACAAGGGTGCTGTAGCCTACTACAGGCTGTCCGTATTGGGTATTCAACAACAGGCTCCAGTGCAGATATTTGACAATGACAAAAAAATTCTTCTCATAATCCATGATACCCGTTACCTGACCTGTATAGGGATTGATGAAAGCTGATTTATAGGCTTCTACTGTACCAAAAAAAGTTAAGGCCCTATCGTTCCCTGCTTTATAATACATAAACTCCCAGGCTTTTTCGGGGTCGGCATAAGTGGTTGCAGTTACATTCGGACTATTCAAAGCTTTTTCTGCAATCTGTTTCAATTGGGTAAGCGGCAGGGCAACGGCATTTTTGGGTGGCTTTACATACAACTGATCGCTGTATATGACATCAGAGATCTCTTTCTGAAAAACATAGAGACAGCCCGTAACCCCCAGAATAAAAACCACAAGCCCCGAAGCCAGTCCGAGCCAGAGGTGCAAAAAGCCGGCTACCTTTCTGGTCCGGCTTTTTGGTTTTTTATTTTTTTTTGCAGCAAGCACACCAATTAAAATTTGAAGGAAATATTGGCAAGAAAGCTTCTTGGTTGCTGCACCTCTACCGTTGTCCAGCCTTTAAAATATTGCTTATCGGTCAGGTTGTCCATTTTTAAGCCAATACGGAATTTCTGCATGTTATAAAATAAGGAAGCATTCAATACAGTATAGGCAGGCAATGTAAAATCGCCTGTGGTTGTGGTACTGGTAATTATATTTTTGCCGGCGTAGTTACCACCAAAACCTGCACCAAAACCATTCAGCACGCCATAAGGCACTGTATAACTCAACCAAAAGTTAACCAGGTCTTCCGGCCCCGCACTTACCGGTCTTCTCCCTTCAATAGTTGGGCTGGCTTTGGTCATTTTACTATCGTTATGGCTATAGCCCAGCACTACATTAAAGCCTTCTGCAGGATTGGCGGTAAGGTCAAATTCATAGCCTTTGCTTTTTTGGGTACCATCCTGTACGGTATAATTACGTGATGTGCCATTATCTGAAGCAGTTAAGCTAAGTGGCATATTGTCTACAGCAATATCATAATAGGTGGCCGTAAGGCTTAACCTGTTGCTGAATACATCTAATTTTACACCAGCCTCAATCTGGTTAGCTTGTTGCGGTTTAAGGGCACTATCTTCGAAAACACCATTCCTCAGTACTATGGCATTCCCGGAATTTTTAAACCCGTTCATATAATTCGCAAAAACAGACACCTGATCAGGCACAACCTGGTAAACCAGGCCAAATTTAGGTGAAAACGCTGTTTGCAGGTAAGCACCAGTATTTGTAGCGGCAACGTAATTGTCTGTCCCCTGGTTATGGAAACGGTCTACCCTTAAGCTGGCCATTGCCAGTAACTGTTCGGTTATATTCAATACATCGGATGCATATACACTATACACATTCATCACATTGCTGCTTTTTGAAGATGCTCCGGTACTGGCTGCTATTTTGGTAATCAGTCCCGAACGGTTGAACTTGGAATAATTGGCATTGAGCGAGGTAAGGTCATTGGTCTGCAGCACATCATAAGTCACATAAGGAGAATTGTTATTGATGTTGTGCTGGCTCAAAAAGTCTAAACCAATTACCAGGCGGTTCCTTAAGTTACCGATTTTAAAGTCGCCGATAAAATTCTGCTGTGCGGCAATGGCCGTACTGGTCGAGTTCTGATAAGCGGCCAGCCTGCTCAGGTCAGTATCTGTAGCACCCAGAAACATCACATATTGATAATAGCCATCAGACTGGCGGTAACTGCGCGATAAATTCGTTTCCGAAACCCATTGGTCATTTATTTTATAGCTTGCCTTTCCACGGATATTCACGGCAGGTGTTTTAACCGTAATGTCATTAGCCGTAAAAGAGCGGTTCCAATCGAAGTTCAACTCCTCCGGTGTACGTGCAATCAATTGCCTGCCCCTGTTCAAAAACACCATTAAGGGGTTGGTGCCTTCATAGCTGTAAAACTCAGCATCCAGGTTTAAGGTCAGCTTATCTGTAGCATGGTATTCAATTGCCGGAGCAAAGTAAAACGACTTTCTGAAACCTGCATCCTGAAAACTGTTTTGCGTATGATAAGCGGTATTAAAACGGGCAAGCAGGGTTTTGTCTTTATTTACAGGGCCGTATACATCAGCCGTAAGACGGCTCAGGCCAAAATTACCAGCTGTATAACTTATTGATCCGCCTAAAGTATCGAGTGGCTTTTTGGTAATGATATTGATCAAACCACCAAAACTGGTTAAAGTACCCCCAAACAGTGCCCCCGAAGGACCTTTGATCACTTCAATTTTTTCAATACCAGCAGGGTCCAGGTCACCATTGGTTAAACCGGCCACCCCGTTAACCATAGTTGGCTGTATGGTAAAACCACGTAAGGAATAATAAGCAGCCCCATCACCACCACGACCGGTTGAGGTCCATAATTTATCCAGCCCGGGCGAATTCTTCAAAGCATCGTTAAAATTGGTCACCAGCTGATCGGCAAGCAGTTCTTTTGAAATACTGGTATACACCTGTGGGTTCTCCAGGTTTCTTAAAGGCATTTTAGCTACCGTTTCACTTTTTCTGGCTGCAAATTTATTTTTACGCCCTTCAGAAATGTTTACTTCATTAAGGCGGGCATTGGTTTCATTCAGCGAAAAATTCTGTTGCAGTTCTTCCCCGGCTCCTATACTGATCCTTTTTTCCTGATAGGAAAGCCCGATTGCCGACACTTGTATGGTGTAATCACCAGGTGCCACATTACTAATCTTATATTCACCTTTTCCATTGGTGGCATCTCCAAGCTTTCTGCCTTTCAGCTTAACAGAAATCCCTTCGGCCGGTTTTCCTTCAGCAGTTACTATCTTTCCTTTAATTGTAGCTGTCTGCTGGGCATCGGCTGTAAGTGAACAAAGCAAAAAGAGCGCGCAAAAATTTAAGAGGTGTAGAGTTCTTTTCATATTACATTGTTTGGACTGATTCTAAACAGCAGCAAATCTATGTAAAAGGAACATTACAATGCAAATTATTTTTAATTATTCTAAATAAAGGATTTACCTGCCACCTTGCTATCAGCTGCTCAATACCTTGGTTGTACCTTGTTCGTAAAAAGCACCCTTTTTATGAGCCAGGTGTGCGCAAGCTACGAGCAAAATACGCAGCAGGCCGAAGCAAGACAGATTTTAGGAATAGACATATTATCTTATAGCAATTCCGCTTCCACCTATTACTTTAATCCCATCACCAAATTTTTTCCAAACCCTGATATAACGATAGCTAGCTTCAAACGGTACATCATTAAACTTTCCACTCAATTTAATGCTCAATGTGATCACCGCCATATCATCGATAATGTTTAGCTTTTCAATATCAGGTAGAAGTTCGTCAACCTTTAATGCTCCATTGCGATAAGTATTCAGATCCATCTCCTTGGTTATTGTTTCCCCGCTTGGGAGAATGAACAAAAGGTCATCATGCAGCAACTGATCAAGCGCGGTGATATTGCCATTTTTGATTGCACTATGAAGCTTGTTTTCCTGTTCCAGGATGCTATTTTCTGTTAGTTTATTATCCATGATTTTTCTGTTTATGCCATTATGGATACAGGCTGTTATAGGTGTAATAATACTATTTTTAAAAATAAAGCCAAAAAAAATGCCGGAAGGTATTTCCGGCAAATTGTTCAATTTGTTTATTTAAAAAAGCTCTTAAAAAGGAAGATCATCTTCCTCGCCCGGTGCGCTGTTCAGATCGGCCGGAGGTGCATATGCTGGAGTAGTTGCTGCCGCTGCACTGTTTGTAAGTGCGTTGATACGCCATACTACCAAACTGTTAAAGTAAGAAGTTTTGCCGGTTTTATCCGTCCATGGACGTCCGCGTAAATTGAATGAAACCTCAACATCATCGCCTTGTTTTAAGCTGTCAAATAAAGCGGTTTTATCTTGTAAAGCCTCAAACCTGATGTATTCAGGATAAGTTGGGTTTTCTGCATACTCTATAATCAGGTCTCTTTTTTTAAAAGTTTCACTCACCTGCTGTAATGCACCAATTTCATGCACTTTTCCTTTTATTTCCATAACAAATACTCTTTTATTCTACTACGAAGTTCAAATCTCTATATTTTTATTGATAACTTCGCAGAATAAATTATGCAAGTTTTCCACACAAAAAGCAAGGTTATCATTACCTGTAACAAAAGGCTCTCGCCTTATCTTCTGGATGAGGTTAAGGCCCTTGGCTATACCATTGTCAGGGATTTTCCAACTGGCCTGGAATTGAACATTACCCTTACCGAATGCATTAAGCTCAATTTAAACCTGAGGTGTGCCAGCCAGATTTTGTATAGCTTAAACAGCTTTAAAGCCAATAACCCGGAAGAGCTGTACCGTGAGCTGCTGGATATGCCATGGGAAGAACTGATTGATTTTTCGGGTTATTTTTCAGTAACCTCCAATGTGGATAACCCCACCATCACTACCCCGCTTTTTGCAAACTTAAAAGTGAAGGATGCGATTGTTGACCGCATTAAAGAAAAAAAAGGCATCCGCCCCAATTCGGGCTCTGATGCCAATAAAACAGTGGTCCATTTGTACTGGAAAGACAGTGAGGCCGATATATTTCTGGATACCTCGGGCGAGACCTTAGCCAAACATGGCTACCGAAAAATCCCTGGTAAGGCCCCCATGCTGGAAGCGCTTGCCGCAGCCGTAGTGCTGAGTACCAGGTGGGACCAGAAATCACCTTTCGTAAATCCAATGTGCGGTTCCGGAACCCTTGCCATTGAGGCCGCTTTAATTGCGACCAACCGCCGGCCCGGCCTGTTCCGCATGAACTATGGCTTTATGCACATTATAGGCTATGATGAACAGGTATTTTTTGCAGAGCGGAGAATTTTAAAGGACCAGGTAATTAAAAATACGGACCTGCAGATCATTGCTACAGATTTATCGGATGATGCAGTCGACATCAGCCGTAAAAATGCCAAAACAGCTGGTGTAGATACACTGATCACTTTTGAAGTCTGCGATTTTGCCGAAACACCGGTACCCGAAGGTGGAAAAGGCGTAGTCGTATTTAACCCCGAATACGGTGAACGTTTAGGCGTGCATTCCAAGCTGGAAGCTACCTATAAACGCATGGGCGATTTTATGAAGCAGCATTGCAAGGGGTATTCTGGCTATATTTTTACCGGCAACCCTGATCTGGCTAAAAAGATAGGCTTAAAGGCCGACCGTAAAGTAGAGTTTTATAATGGAAAGCTGGATTGCCGTATGCTGGAGTACGAACTGTACGACGGTAGCCGCAGACCTGAAGAGGAGCGTCCGGTTAAAGCTTAATACAAAATACCAATGGATACAACGATTGACCAGACCATAACATTTGTTAAAAAAACATTGGCCAATGCTGAAGCCGGGCACGATTGGTTTCACATCGAGCGGGTATATAAAAATGCAATACACATCAATGCCATCGAAAAAGCAGATGCACTGGTAGTTGCCCTTGCTGCCCTGCTGCATGATATTGCAGATGCAAAGTTTAACAACGGTGATGAAGAAATTGGCCCAAGGATAGCTGGCGACTTTATGAAGAGCATTGGCCTGGAACCCGCAATTATTGAGCATGTACAACAGATCATCAGGAACCTGAGCTATAAGACCAGCCTTGGCCTGGTTACCTTCCAGTCTAAAGAACTGGATGTGGTACAGGATGCCGACCGCCTGGACGCCATTGGTGCCATAGGTATTGCCCGGGCTTTTACCTATGGCGGCTATAAGAACAGGGTTTTATATGACCCGGAAATTAAGCCTAAGCTAAACATGAGCAAGGAGGAGTATAAAAATACAACTGCCCCTACCATCAACCATTTTTACGAAAAACTGCTGCTGTTAAAAGACCTCATGAAAACAGGGGAAGGTAAAAAAATGGCCCGGCAGCGCCATGATTTTATGCTGGCCTACCTGGATCAGTTTTATTTGGAAGTTTAAATAAAAACTAATATAATTAGCATAATCACTATATTTGTTAGTAAATTATAGTATTATGTCTGAACGGATCAGGGAAAAGCTGAACATACTTGCCGACGCGGCCAAATATGATGTTTCATGTTCTTCAAGCGGTGGGACCAGGAAAAACGACAATAAGGGCTTAGGAGACAGCCATGCCTCCGGTATTTGCCATACCTATACCGAGGATGGGCGCTGTGTTTCTCTCTTGAAGATCCTGCTGACCAATCACTGCATTTTTGATTGTGCATTTTGCGTTTCGCGCAAAAGCAATGACATTGAGCGGGCAGCATTTACGGTAGAAGAGGTAG
This sequence comes from Pedobacter heparinus DSM 2366, assembly GCF_000023825.1. Classification (NCBI taxonomy): domain Bacteria; kingdom Pseudomonadati; phylum Bacteroidota; class Sphingobacteriia; order Sphingobacteriales; family Sphingobacteriaceae; genus Pedobacter; species Pedobacter heparinus. The sequence continues at coordinate 225,747 of NC_013061.1, read as the reverse complement.
TATCATTGACCATCAACTTTTACAGGCGCAACTTTATAGAAGGTCTTTTTTTAAGTTCAGGTATCTTTAAAAATGCAGACTTCACCATGGAGCGTCTGCTCAGGGTGGTAAAAAAACTTCGCCTGGAGGAACGCTTTAATGGTTACATACACCTGAAAACAATTCCTGGTGCCAGTGAAGAACTGATCAGGGAAGCGGGCCTGTATGCCGACCGGATGAGCATTAACCTGGAAATGCCAACAGAAAGCGGACTGAAACTGCTGGCTCCTGAAAAAAATCATGAAGAGGTAAAAAAACCACTTGCTGTTGTCCAGCGCCAGCTCATCCAGTTAAAAGACGAAAAGAAACTCTTCAAAAGTACGCCAACATTTGTTCCTGCAGGGCAGAGTACGCAAATGGTCATAGGGGCGACTCCGGAAACGGATAAGGACATTATGCATACTGCAGCTGCATTTTACAAGGATTTTTCGCTGAAACGTGTTTATTACTCCGGCTATATCCCCATCAGCAACGACAACAGGCTGCCTGTGCTTGGTTCCCAGCCACCGCTGATCCGTGAAAACAGGTTGTACCAAACCGACTGGCTGATGCGATTCTATGGATTTCATGTGAATGAATTGCTCAACGAGGCGAACCCTCACCTGGATATTGACATTGACCCAAAGTTAAGCTGGGCATTAAGGAACCTGCAGTATTTTCCGGTAGACATTAATGTGGCCGCCTATAAAATGATCCTGCGCATCCCCGGAATCGGTGTAAGCTCTGCGAAAAAAATTGTACAGGCGCGCAAATTCGGGAAATTAAGGATTGACCAGCTCAAAAAAATAGGCGTAGCTTACAACAGGGCAAAACATTTCATCACCTGTGCAGACACACCTTATCAGCTCAAAGATTATCAGGGAACCCAGATCAAAACGTTTATCCTGGCAGAAAGCCAGAGCAAATATTTAAAGCACGATGTTCAGCAACTGATCCTGTTTTAAACCATGATATACCTGATAGATGGGAGCCTGGAAGGCCTGCTTTGTGCAGTTTATGAGTGGTTTGAAAGAAAGCCCGGAAAAGTTTTACTTAAACTGGAACATTACCATCAGCCAGATGCTTTCAGCAAGGTATTTGCTGTACATAACGACAGTAAAAAGGCCGACAGGGTATGGAAAGGTCTGCAAAAGAAACTGGACAAGGCATGGATGCGCAGATTTTACTGCACTTTTCTTGCTGAACTGCCGGAGGCTTACGGCTACCTGTTTGAATTTGCCTGTTATATTTTTAGCAGTGGGCCGGGAGCTGAAGGCAATTACGGCAATGCGTATGTACTTCATGTAGCGCAAACCGCGAAAAAGGTAGAACGTGAAAAACACAGAATGGAGGCTTTTATCCGTTTCCAACATGCTGCAGATGGGATATTTTATTGCGGCATAGACCCCGACTTTAATGTCCTGCCTTTAATTATGAGCCATTTTAAGCACAGGTATGCAGATCAGCAATGGGTCATTTACGACTTAAAGCGTCATTACGGGTTGTTTTATAACCTGGAAAGGGTTGAAGAAATTTACCTGGAACCAGAAGCAGAAAGAAGACTGCAAAAACCATGTACTGAAATACAAGCTGAAAAAGAACCATTGTATGCGGTTCTCTGGAAAGACTATTTCAAAAGTACCAATATTACGGCCAGAAAAAACACGAAACTACACGTGCAGCATGTACCAAAAAGATATTGGAAATATCTCACAGAAAAGATCAGCATATAGAATTTATCTTGTAAATTGGTCCTGGCATAGACAGCTGTCTTACCATAAAATTAATAGGATGAAGTTAAGTGTTTTGGTGTTAATTGCTGCCTTTGCAGTGGGCCTGTCTATCGGATTGGTTAATTTCTATTTCCAGCAAAGCTGGTATTTTATGCTGGTTTCCTTTGTGGTAACTTTTATCACCAGTTTTATTGTTTTTTATTATCTGCTGGAGAAATATATCTATTCAAAAATAGTGCTCATCTATAAGATGATCCATAACCTGAAACTGGGTAAGGACCTTAAAGATGCATTGGGCGAGTATGTAAGTTCTGACCCCATCAATGATGTGGAACAGGAAGTAAAAGAATGGGCGGGTGCTAAAAAACGTGAGATTGAAGTGCTGAAAAAACAGGAACAGTTCAGACGTGAGTTTTTATCCAATGTATCGCATGAATTTAAGACCCCACTGTTTGCCATACAGGGTTATATCGAAACTTTGCAGGACTGCCTGACGGAAGACCCCGAGATGGCTGCTAAATTTTTGGATAAGGCAGAAAAGAATGTAGAGCGGCTGAGCTACCTGATTACCGACCTGGATTCTATTTCCAAGCTGGAAACAGGGGAAATTCCCATCAATTATGAGAAGTTCGACTTCGTGCCACTTGCCCGGGAAGTAATGGACGGTCTGGAAGATACAGCCCGTAAAAGGAACATTACCCTTTCTTTTAAAGACAAATATACCCACCCTGCCTTTGTAAGGGCAGACCGTGAAAAAATCAGACAGGTACTGATCAACCTGATCCACAATTCATTAAAATACGGAAAGGAATATGGCTCAACTGCCATTAAGATCTTTGAACTGCACGATCAGTACCTGATAGAAGTAACTGATGATGGTATCGGTATAGATGAAAAACACCTGTCGCGACTTTTTGAGCGTTTTTACAGGATCGATTCGCACAGATCAAGGGAGGAAGGTGGTACCGGACTGGGCCTGGCCATTGTAAAACATATTCTTGAGGCCCATGAGCAAATTATATCTGTACGGAGTACCCTGCAGATAGGGACTACCTTTGCCTTTACCCTGGAAAAGATTGGTTAACAACAAGGCGCTAAATTAAAATAAACTTAACACTTAACACTAACTTAACATTACTCTTATACTTTTGCATCATATTTTAATATTAATATGAATAGCATTTTTAAGTTCTTTACCCCGAAAGACAAGAAATTTCAGCCTTTATTTGAACAGGCAGGAAGCAATGTATTAAAGATTTCCCAGGCATTATTGCTTGCGCTTAGTGCAACTGATATGGAGAAAAGGAAAGAACACATTAAAGAAGTGGAACGTTTGGAGCATGTTGGCGACGACATTACCCACTCCATTTTCCTTGAATTGAGTAAAAATTTCATTACACCTTTTGACAGGGAGGATATCCATGCCCTGGCCAGCGCAGTAGATGATATTGCAGATTATATCCACGCATCGGCCAGCAATATAGAATTGTACAATGTAACCAACATTGGTGATGCCATGATCAAACTGGCAGAATTGCTGGTAGAAATGTGCACTGACCTTGAAAAAGCCATTAAAGAACTAAGGAGCTTTAAAAACATCCGTGTAATTGCTGATGCCTGCGTACGCATCAACAGCGGAGAAAACCAGGCTGATTATGTATGTAACCTTGCCATTGCCCGATTGTTTGAGTTTGAGACCAATGCCATTGAGCTGATCAAACAGAAAGAGGTACTGCAGACTTTAGAACTGGCTACAGATAAATGTGAAGATGCAGCAAATGTGCTGGAATCTATTTTGGTAAAGAACGCTTAAACATACAAAAAAATGGTAACTACCTTATTGGTTGTTGTAATCGTTCTGGCCATCGCCTTCGATTATATAAACGGCTTTCACGACGCGGCAAACTCTATTGCAACCATTGTATCTACAAAAGTATTGTCGCCTTTTCAGGCCGTACTATGGGCGGCAGTATTCAACTTTGCTGCATATTTTTATTTTACCGACCATAAAGTTGCCAATACCATTGCCAAAACTGTTGTAGAGAACTTTATTACCCTGGAGGTTATCCTGGCCGGACTTCTGGCGGCCATTACCTGGAACCTTTTTACCTGGTGGTTTGGTATCCCTTCCAGTTCTTCACATACACTTATCGGCGGTTTTGCAGGAGCAGGTATGGCTAAGGCGGCCTCAATGGGCGCAGGCATCATGTCGGCCATTAACCTTGCACCAATCTTAAAGGTAGTCGCCTTTATTGTACTGGCACCGGTTATCGGTATGGTCATCTCGGTGATCATTTCGATCATTATTTTACACATTTCAAAAAATGCCCGGCCTTCTGTAGCCGAGAAATGGTTTAAACGTTTACAGCTGATCTCTTCGGCAGCACTGAGCTTTACCCATGGTGGTAATGATGCCCAGAAAGTAATGGGGATCATTTACGTATCTATGGTTGCCTCTAATGTATTGAATACAGGCGACCCTATGCCAGAATGGATCCCGATTTCCTGTTACGCAGCAATTGCGCTGGGTACCATGAGCGGCGGCTGGAAAATTGTGAAAACCATGGGTTCAAAAATTACCAAAGTAAATGCTTTTGAAGGTGTGGCTGCTGAATCTGCAGGTGCGGTAACCTTAGGGATTACCGAACATTTTGGTATCCCGGTTTCTACCACACATACCATTACCGGCTCTATTGTAGGTGTTGGCCTGTTAAAAAGGGTATCTGCAGTAAGATGGGGCGTAACCGTAAGTTTATTATGGGCATGGGTCTTGACTATCCCTGTATCTGCTACATTGGCGGCTATCGTTTTCAGCATCATCCACCTCTTCTTTTAGAAATCTATCTGGAAAGTCATCCTGCTTCCCGATTTCTTTGGCCTTTCCCATTTAGGGCCATTGATGATCAGCCGGATGGCTTCTTCTTCATATTTTGAATCTGCCCCTTTAACGATCTTCACGTCCGTAGGGCTCCCGTCTTTAGCAATCCTGAAACTCAGTTCAACACGCTGTCCGGTCTTTTCTGCATGGGCAAAACTGTTGTTTGCTTTAATATAGGCAAAAAGCTTATCCCAGCCATCAACAGGGCTGGAAACCATAGTCACTGTTTTGGGCAGGCTGTTCATCCCTCTGATCCGGATTTCCTTAGGGGCATTGACACCTGCAACCCGGCCGGCAAGAGCTTTGCTGATGTTGGCAGTATCGGTGATGCCTTCTTTTTTCTTCCTGGTGCCATAGCCTACAACTACCGTTTCATTCAGCGTAGAATTGTCCGGTACCAGGGCCAGATTGAGCGGCTGATTCAATGTGGCCAGGGCTTCTGTCCGCTTAAAACCTATATAATCTGCACGGATCATGCCTGCTTTTACCGAGGTATCTGCACTGATCTTAAATTCTCCGTTTACATCTGTTACTGCAGCAAGGTTTGTCCCTTCCAGCTTTACAGAAACACCAGGCAGTGGTTTACCATCGTCCTGAGCAACTACCTTTCCACGCCATACATTGGCAGGGGCTGGGGAAACCCTGGAAATTGCACCAACCAAATCGCTTTTTTTCTGCGTGTTATAGCCAACGATAACCACATCATTTAACTGAGGGGGGGCAGCAGCCGGGGCTACTTCCGGCGCTATTGTTTTTTCGGCTTTTGCCCTTACGGCATAGCTGTTCGTTTTAGCTGCTTTTATCGCCTTATCCAGCTCTTTTTCTTTAATTTTATCAGCAGATGCTACCACCGGTGCTGCTGCAACAACAGGAGCCGCGGCCTTAATACTGTCCAGAGGCGCAATGTTCACTTCCACTTTTTTAGCGCGTCCGGCAAGTTCTTTCTGATGGTTGTTTTCCCTCATCCAGAACATGATACTGACCGCAATAAACATTACCGCTGCTGCAGCAGCTATGCTTAAACGCTGCCAGGTAACCACTGATGTCTTTTTTACTGTCTGCTGCTGGGCAATCCTTTCGTGCAATTGTTTCTGGAGCAGGGAAATGGATTGCAGGGAGCGCCTGGGCGATTCGCTTAAACCGGCAAGGGCCTCGGCCACAAAAGGGTCATCAAGCGCTTCACGCTCCACCCTGTTCATGGTTTTAGCATCCAGTTTACCATCAAGGTAATCCTCTAAAATCCCTATATCTAACCAATCCTTATTCACTGCTCTTCTTTTCTATACAAATTTTAAGATTTCTTTTTCCATTCTGGATATAACTTTTTACTTTAAGCATATCATAACCAGTAATATCGGCCACTTCCTTATAGCATTTTTCCTGCAGATAAAACAGGTCTACACTTAAACGCTGCTCTTCCGGAAGTGTTTCCATACACTTTTCCATAACGGTAAGCTTCCTCTCTTTTGTATCATCCATATCAAGATGCACAAAATCTGTGTTTTCCACAAAAGTATCCTCAATTGAAACGGTAGTATGTTTTGATTGTTTCCTTAAAGCCATTAAACAATGGTTCCGGGTAAGCACATGCAGCCAGCTTTTAAAGTTCTGCACCTCATGTATTTTCAGCTTTACCACCAGTTCCTCAAAAATCTGCATCACAGCATCCTTGCTTTGCTCCTCGTCTTTCAGATAATTTAAGCACACCCCGAATACCAGGTGCATATACTTGTTATAAAGCGCGCCCAAAGCCTCCAGATCGCTTCCGCTTTTATAGCGTGCAATTAAAGCAGCATCGTCCTGCTCCTGTATCCGGGCGTTATTCTTTATAAACTTCAAGGCTTACTAAAACATTGATTTCATTAAACTATACAATTAAACCAGCAAAACTGCTCAAGTATAAAAATATTTTTCGACAAGGTATGGAAATTCTGCAAAGCTGACATCATATCCAAAAACAAACGATTATGAAAAAATTATTGCTACCTCTATTGATGCTGATGGTAATGGGTTTCCAGGAAAGCTTTGCCGCAGTAAAGACCATTACCGGAAAGGTAACTGATAAAGCCGATGGCAAAGGACTGCCGGGTGTAATGGTAAGTTTGCCCACAGGTAAAACCTATACCCGGACCGACAAAGATGGGCGGTATTCCATTTCTGTAGCAGAGGATGCAGAAAGCTTAAGCTTCTCTTATATCGGTTATAAAACACTTAGGGTAAAAATCGGGAAGTTTTCCAGCCTGAATGTAGTAATGGAACATAGCGTCCAAAGTTTGAATGAAGTAGTTGCAGTGGGCTATGGTACGATGAAAAAAAGTGAAATTGTTGGCGCTGCCCCTGCAAATGTCATGATACGCGGCATGGCTTCAGGAATTTGGGTAGGGCCTGAACGAAATACAGAAAGTTATGCCGGCATTAGTGAGAACGGATTCAGGAACCCCGGCAAAAACCCGCTTTCTACTTTTGCTGTTGATGTGGACGCGGCTTCCTACAGCAATGTACGCCGTTTCATCAACAATGGGGGTATGCCACCTAAAGATGCGGTAAGGATTGAAGAAATGATCAATTATTTCGACTATGAATATCCGCAGCCCAAAGGAAATGACCCCGTAAATATTGTAACAGAAATTGCAGATGCACCCTGGAATGCAAACCACAAACTGGTACAGATTGGCCTGCAGGGAAAGAAAATACCAACAGATAACCTGCCTGCATCCAATCTGGTTTTTCTGATAGATGTATCCGGATCAATGAACCAGCCCAATAAGCTTCCGCTGCTGATCGCTTCATTTAAGCTGCTGACGGAGCAGCTGCGTCCTGAGGATAAAGTAGCCATTGTGGTGTATGCCGGAAATTCAGGGCTGGTACTGCCTTCTACACCCGGTAATGAAAAAACAAAAATTAAAGAAGCATTAAATAAATTAAGCGCCGGAGGTTCAACCGCCGGTGGCGCAGGCATTCAGCTGGCCTATCAGGTAGCTACAGATAATTTTATTAAAGGCGGCAACAACAGGATTATCCTGGCTACAGATGGCGATTTTAATGTGGGCGCATCCAGTGATAAGGATATGGAAAGCCTGATTGAAGAAAAACGCAAATCAGGTGTGTTCTTAACTGTGCTGGGCTATGGCATGGGAAATATGAAAGACAGCAAAATGGAAACACTGGCCGATAAGGGCAATGGCAATTACGCTTATATTGATAACATCAGTGAAGCCAGAAAAGTACTGATCAACGAATTTGGGGGCACCTTATTTACCATTGCCAAAGATGTGAAACTCCAGCTGGAATTTAATCCGGACAAAGTACAGGCCTACCGTTTAATAGGTTACGAAAACAGGTTGCTGCAGGACAGGGATTTTAATGACGATAAAAAGGATGCCGGTGAAATGGGCTCGGGCCATACCGTAACGGCCTTGTATGAAATCATACCTGCTGGTATCAAAAGCAGTTTCCTGGATTCTGTAGATAAACTAAAATATCAGTTCAATAAAACCCCGGTTAGGGGCAATGGGAGTGCTGAAATGCTGACGGTAAAACTGCGTTATAAAACCCCGGATGGCCATACGAGTAAACTGATCTCGAAAGCAGTGATTGACCAGTCGGCCCCTTTTAGTCATACCAGTAACAATTTCAGGTTTGCAGCAGCCGTTGCAGAATTCGGGATGCTGCTCAGGCAATCAGAATTTAAACAGGACGCTTCTTATGGCCAGTTGATCGGCATTGCAGAAAATGCGAAGGGAAAAGACAAAGAAGGTTATCGCTCAGAATTTATAAAACTGGCTAAGTCGGCAAAATTAATGGCAGAAGAATTGCTATCTTCAGCCAAAAAATAACACTGATGAAAAAGAAGTTTCTTTACCTGGCTTTAACGGCAGGGTTAACATTTCCTGTCCTGCAAGCCCAGAGCCAGATTAAAATAGGCAATATTTTAAAACAGGTAACTGGAAAAGGCAGTGGTACAACCGCTACAACGGGCACACCCAGCGCACTGGAAATTGGGATGGGCATTAAAGAAGCACTGGAAATAGGTACCTCCAGGGGGGCCGACCTCCTTTCGGCAAAAGACGGCTTTCTGGGCAATATGGCGGTAAAGATCCTCTTTCCGCCGGAAGCCCAGAAAGTTGAAAAAACGCTGCGCAGCATAGGCATGGGTAAACTGGCCGACAATGTGATCGTAAGCTTAAACCGTGCAGCCGAAAGCGCCGCCAAAGAAGCTAAACCCATCTTTATTTCGGCCATTAAACAAATGACCATTACCGATGCCACCAATATATTGCTGGGCAGTAAAGATGCCGCAACCAATTATTTTAAAAGGGTAACCACGGCTCAGCTGATGGAGAAGTTTAAACCGGTGATCACCACCAGTCTGGCCAATGTAGGGGCTACCAAATATTGGGGCCAGGCCGCCGGCCAATACAATAAAATACCCCTGATGAAGCCGGTGAATACAGACCTTTCGGAATATGTTGCCCAAAAAGCAATTGATGGTATGTTTATACAGGTGGCCCAGGAAGAGCTTAAAATAAGGGATAATCTGGGTGCAAGGTCATCTTCCTTGCTTCAGAAAGTGTTTGGTTACGCGGATAAGAATAAATAGAATAAAAAAGATTACTTTTATACGGTAAATACTAACAACATAGAAGTATATTGGATTTCAAAGATTTTAATTTTAACCCCGAATTACTGGAAGGGTTATTAGCCATGGGGTTTCGCAACGCAACCCCAATCCAGCAGCAGGCTATTCCGCTTATTTTAAATAAGAAAGATTTAATTGCCTGTGCACAAACAGGAACCGGAAAAACGGGTGCCTACCTTTTGCCGATCATGAATATGATTGTGGAAACGGAAAACCGGCATAACAATACCCTGATACTGGCCCCGACAAGGGAGCTTGCCCAGCAGATAGACCTGCAGGTAGAAGCCCTGTCTTATTTTACCAACATCAGCTCGTTAACGGTTTATGGTGGTGGCGACGGCATTGCCTATGAACAGCAAAAAAGGTCGATGCGGGAAGGTGTAGACCTCATTATCGCCACTCCCGGGCGTTTGATTTCCCACCTTTCATCAGGAGTATTAAAGCTGGATCAGTTACAGCACCTGGTGCTGGACGAGGCAGACAGAATGCTGGACATGGGCTTTTACGATGACATTATGCGCATAGTAAGCTACCTGCCTCAGGTAAGGCAAACTGTAATGTTTTCGGCTACCATGCCGCCGAAGATCAGAAAACTGGCAGCAACACTGCTGAAGCATCCTGAACAAATTAACATTGCTTTGTCTAAACCCGCAGAAGGCATATTACAGCAGATCTATTTTGTTCATGATGAACAAAAAGTACCCTTGCTAACTGATGTGTTAAAAACAGGTGAATATAAGAGCATCATTATTTTTGCCTCTACCAAAGAAAAAGTAAAAAACCTGGGCAAGGTATTCCGTACCCTGGGCCTTAAAGCGGAAGCATTTCATTCTGACCTCGGACAAAGTGAAAGAGAAAGCATTTTACTGAAGTTTAAAAACAAGCAATTGCCCATCCTGATTGGTACGGATGTATTGAGCAGGGGGATTGATGTGGAAGGTATAGATCTGGTCGTGAATTTTGACGTGCCCCATGATGCAGAAGATTATGTGCACCGCATTGGGCGTACCGCCAGGGCTGCAACCAAAGGAACTGCCATAACCCTGGTAAATAGCCGGGACAAGCGTAAGCTGGTCAGTATTGAAAAACTGATAGAAAAGGAGATTGACAGGATTCCTTTGCCGGAGCACCTTGTGGCAATACCAGAGGCAACCACTGAACGCCATGCAAAGCCAAAACCAGCAGCACAAAAATCAGGATCGGGTAAGCCAAAACGTAAATTCTGGAATAAAAAACCCAAAGCAAGTTCTAAAGAAGGCGGAGCCTAAGCAGATCAAAGAAGGATTTTCTTTGCTACTTTTTTTAGTATCTTTACTTTTATGCAAAACCTCCCTCCTTTAGCCGAACGTATGCGCCCACAAAACCTGGACGAATATGTAGGGCAACAACATTTAGTAGGACCGGATGCCGTATTAAGAAAGGCCATACAAAGCGGGCAATTGCCTTCAATGATATTCTGGGGACCTCCGGGTGTAGGCAAAACAACCCTTGCCTATATCATTTCACAAACATTGGACCGGCCTTTTTTTAACCTGAGCGCCATCAATTCGGGGGTTAAGGACATCAGGGACGTGATAGACCGGGCTGCACTGCTCAAAGACAGCCTGATGGGTTTGCCCATTCTTTTTATTGATGAGATTCACAGGTTCAGTAAGTCGCAGCAGGACAGCCTGCTGGGTGCCGTAGAACGAGGCCTGGTCACTTTAATTGGTGCTACTACAGAAAATCCTTCTTTTGAAGTCATCTCGGCCTTGCTTTCCAGGTGCCAGGTATATATTCTAAAAGCCCTGAACGAAGAAGAACTGTCGGGATTACTGCAAACAGCCATAAAGCAGGACGTACTCCTTAAGGAAAAGAAAATCACAATAAAGGAACATGAGGCCCTGATCCGCTTATCAGGCGGAGATGCCAGAAAGCTGCTCAATGTGCTGGAGATTGCCGTTAACGGAATTGGAGGGACTAAGATTGTGCTGACCAATGAAAACGTTTTGGCCCATGCACAGCAAAACCTGGCCCTGTATGACAAAGCCGGAGAACAGCATTACGACATCATCTCTGCATTTATCAAATCTATACGGGGAAGCGACCCCAATGCAGCTGTTTACTGGCTGGCCAGAATGATAGAAGGCGGTGAAGACCCGCTGTTTATTGCCCGCAGGCTATTGATACTTGCATCTGAAGACATTGGCAATGCCAATCCAAATGCTTTATTACTGGCAAACAATTGTTTCCAGGCAGTTAATGTGATCGGTTATCCGGAAGCCCGGATCATACTTTCACAGGCAGTAACCTATATGGCGGCTTCTGTGAAGAGCAATGCGGCTTACGAAGCCATAAATAATGCCCAGGCCCTGGTAAAACAAACCGGCAACCTGCCTGTACCCCTGCACATCCGCAATGCGCCTACCAAACTGATGAAAAACATTGGTTATGGTAAAGACTATAAATACGCCCATAGCTATGAGGGGAACTTTGAAGCCCAGGAATATTTACCGGAACCACTAAGTGGCACCAAATTATATGAGCCCGGAAAAAATCCTGCAGAAGATAAGCTGAGGGAACAACTGCGGAAGAACTGGAAAAACAAATACAATTATTGATATGCTGACTACCTTTTTAAATCACCAGTGGAAGGCTTTCTGGCGCTCCAGAAACCGTAAAGGCAGCCTGGCAACACAAATTGTACTCATCTTTTTTATCCTTTATTTTCTGGCCGTAGCTGTAGGTTTAGGTTTCGGAATGGCTCATTTTCTGCTGCAGCTATTCCCACACCAGGACATCATCAAAAGCTTTAACGGAATAATTTTATACTACTTTGCTTTTGATCTTGTCATGCGTTTTCAGTTACAGGAACTGCCAACACTCAGTGTCATCCCCTATCTGCACCTTAAAATTCCCAAAAACAAAATTATCGGCTTTTTAAACATTAAGGCCCTGTTTTCGGCCTTCAACCTATGGCCTTTCCTCTTGTTCCTGCCTTTCTGCTTTACAAAAATATCAGCTCAGTATGGGGGTTTTGTAACCCTCATGTATCTGGTTTCCATACTTTCAATTGCGGTGTTTAACAATTATTTTGTGCTGTATATTAAACGGAAATCCATCACTAACTTATTTTACACCATTGCAGGATTGTTAATCATTGCAGGTTTCGCCGTACTTGAGTACTATAAAGTGATCTCTATCATGAAGGGCTCTGATGCCGTATTCAGGATAATTGTCGGCCAACCCCTTAGCGCCCTGGTTTTCAGCATCGCCGCCATCCTGATATTTAAGATGAACAGCCACTATCTGGGCCGCAATTTATATGTAGAAGAACTGGGTAGTGACAATGAGAAAAAAGTAAGTACAGATTATCCTTTTTTAAACCGTTTTGGCAGGACAGGAGAACTTGCTGCTTTAGAACTGAAACTGATTTTACGACATAAGCGCTCCCGTGTATCCTTTTTTATGGGTTTCCTTTTTCTGCTGTACGGGTTTCTCTTTTATAAGCAGGAGGTGATTGCAGCAAATGCCTTTGGACAGATGATGTTTGGTGCCATATTTATGACGGGCATTTCTATCCTCATGTACGGACAGTTTATGTTTGCCTGGCAAAGTGCGCATTTTGATGGCTTACTAAGTAATAAGGTCAATTTTAGAGATTTTATAAAGGCTAAATTTTTACTCTTTACTATAGCCTGCACCCTGATTACATTACTGGCCAGTTTTTATGGTTTTCTGAGCCCAAAATTATTATTGCTGCATTTAACTGCCTATCTGTACAATGTAGGCTTCGGAACTGTAATGGTACTTTACCTGGCCAATTTCAATTATAAAAGGATAGACATTAACAAAAGCGCCACCTTTAATTATCAGGGCATAAGTGCCAATCAATGGCTGCTGATGTTTCCTTATGCCTTAACCCCCATTTTAATTTACTTGCCTTTTGGCCTGCTGGGCAAACCCTATCTGGGCTTAATCCTGGTTTCGGCGTTCGGCTTAATGATGATTTTAATGCGTGGTTACTGGGTTAATTTCATCACCAGAAAATTTGAACAGCAAAGGTATAAGATAGCCGAAGGATTTAGAGCATAGCATAATTATGATTTTAGAGATAAAGGATTTAAAAAAGGTTTACGACGGCACAACGGTTGTAAACATTACGCATTTGCAGATTGGACAGGGGGAAACAATAGGACTGGTAGGGAACAATGGTGCCGGCAAAACCACATTGTTCAGGATGATATTGGACCTGATCCGTCCGACTGCCGGATCAGTCTTGTCCAAAGGGGAAAACGTAATGCAAAGCGATGCCTGGAAAAACTATACCGCTTCTTTTCTGGACGAGGGCTTTTTGATCGATTACCTGACACCTGAGGAATACTTCGTGTTCATTGGAAGCCTGCACAACCTGACTGCCGCACATGTATATGAGTACCTGCAGCGGTATGAAGAATTTTTTAACGGAGAAATCCTGAATAAGGGCAAGTACATCAGGGATTTTTCCAAAGGGAACCAAAATAAGGTGGGCATTGCCGCTGCGCTGATGCAAAACCCCGAATTGCTGGTTCTTGATGAACCTTTTGCCAATCTGGACCCAACCACTCAGATCAGGCTTAAAACCCTGATCAAATCACTCAAACAACAACATCAGATCAGCACCCTGATTTCCAGCCATGACCTGAATCATGTGACCGATGTATGTGACAGGATCATCCTTTTGGAAAAAGGTCTGGTCATTAAAGACTTCAATAAGGATGAAAACACCTTAAAAGCATTGGAAGCCTACTTCTCCGAATAAATTTATTGTATAGAATTATAGTCACACTACCATGACCCTCGTCCGTCTCCACCTTTGGTAAGGATATTTTATACAGCATTTGAGGATATCGTCAATAAAATCAGGAAACATAAAAACTTGGCATTAGGTTTGATTTATCTTCGTCCTAAACAAATGATAGTAATTATGATGACTTCAAAATTTAAAATAGCAACATTTAGTATAGCATTAGCCCTTGGTGCCATGGCATTTCAAGGTTGCGATAGTTTAACAAAAACACAAAAAGGAGCAGGTATTGGTGCCGCTGCCGGTGGTGTACTTGGCGCAATCATTGGTAAAAAAGCTGGCAACACTGCAGTAGGTGCTATTATTGGTGCTGCTGTTGGTGGTACAGCTGGTGGGTTTATCGGTAAAAGAATGGATAAACAGGCTGCTGAAATACAAAATGCCATCCCCAATGCAGAAGTAATCCGCGAAGGTGAAGGTATCATTGTTAAATTTGACAGTGGTATTTTATTTGGTTTTGACAAATCTGATTTAACAGCACAAGCTAAAACAAATATCAAATCTCTAGCCGGGTCATTAAATCAGTATCCGGGAACAGATATTAAAGTAATTGGACATACTGATAATAAAGGTACTGAGGCATATAACATGGGCTTATCTGAAAGAAGAGCAGCAGCAGTTAAAGCCTATGCAGTATCACAGGGTGTTCCGTCATCCCGCTTGATCACCATCGGGAAAGGTTTTTCTGAACCAATTGAAGACAATTCAACTGAAGCCGGAAGGGCTGCTAACCGTAGGGTTGAAGTGGTGATTGTTGCGAACGATCAGTTGAAAAAAGAAGCTCAGCAACAAGGAAAATAATTCAGCACATTTACATCTACCTATAAAAGCGAAAACCCGTTGTACAATGTACTTCGGGTTTTTTAGATTTTATGAGATAGATCAATAGATTTCTTCAAAGTAATGTATGGCCAGTGATTTCAGCAGCAGTTCCTGCTCCATCATGGCAAAAGAAGGAACCGGCTTAACCAGTTTCCAATGTGGCCAGCCATCCTGATCCAATCCTTCCAGCTCATAAAATCCCATTTCGCTTAATAAGCGACAGGTAGCAATGTGCATCAGCTCTTCTTTCTGACGTTTGCTGTATTTGCCAGGTCCTTTTCCAAGCTCCTGTACGCCTATCAAAAACAGGACGACCTTTAAATCAGGTTCATCAGCGTCAAACTCTTCCGCTATTTTCTGTTGCAAAATTTTCCATTTTGCATATGTTTCTGATGGTTTCATAACACAAAGATACAATTAGCAGTACAGCTTATGCGAATAAATGAATGCCAATTGAATCCTTATTGCTAATTTTATCCCTATGGAAAAAGCAATTGTAACAGGCTTACTGGCCTTTGGTATGTCGGGTAAAGTATTTCATGCACCATTTATTGATGGGCATCCTGGTTTTAAATTTCATGCAGTCCTGGAACGCAACCAAAAAAAAGCCGCAGCAGATTATCCCGGTGTAAAAAGCTATGCTACTTTTGAAGAGCTGATCGCGGATCAGGAAATAGAACTGGTCATTGTAAACACACCCAATTTTACACATGCAGATTATACACGCAAGTGTCTCCAGGCCGGAAAACATGTACTTGTAGAAAAGCCCTTTACAGCGACTTCAGCAGAAGCAAAAGAACTATTTGAACTGGCCAGAACCCTGGGCAGGAAAATATTTGTTTACCATAACCGGAGGTGGGACAGCGACTGCACAGCTATACAAAAGGTGGTAGAAAGCGGACAGCTGGGCCAGCTCAATGAGGTTCATTACCGCTACGATCGTTACAGAAGTGCCATAGGGCCAAAAACTTTTAAGGAAGAACCACATCCCGCGAGTGGACTAGTGTATGATCTTGGACCCCATTTGCTGGATCAGGCCATTAGCCTGTTTGGCAAGCCCCTGTCTTTTAATAAGGTTCTTGGCAAACACCGCAAAAACACCCAGGTAGATGATTATTTTATGATCCATCTGACTTATCCGAACGACCTTAATGTATTTCTGACTGCCAGTTTACTGGTTGCAGATCCGCAGAAAGCCTTCGTGTTGCATGGTGCTAAAGGATCTTATGTAAAAGGCCGTTCAGATGTTCAGGAAGAACAGCTGCTGAAAGGAATGAAAATAAGCAACCCTGCTTTTGGTATAGAAAGTCCGGATAGTAAAGGCCGCTTAACCATCATGGATGAGCAGGGCAAGCCCCATGTGAGTTATATCGATTCTGATAACGGCAATTATATGGGCCTCTTTGAGGCCGTATACCAATCACTGATCAACGATAAGGCATATCCAATAACTGAAGAGCAGATCATCACACAGCTGGAGATACTGGAGGCCTAGGCATGGATACGATATTATTTATCCTGATCCCTTTACTGATCATCGTTTTATATTTTATTTTAAGGGGCAATTCAAAAGCCGGAAAAGCTCCTGCTGCGCTTAGTGCAACCGATCGCAGTCTGCTTTTAGCACATGTCCATTTTTACCGGCAATTACAGCCAGCCGAAAAGTTCATTTTTGAAAATAAGGTCGCCACCTTTTTAAGTGATATAAGGCTGGAGGGCGTTGGTGTGAATGTTGACCAGGTTGACAGGCTGTTGGTAGCCTCGAGCGCCGTAATACCGGTATTTGGATTTCCAGACTGGAAATATAAAAACCTGAGCAGTGTATTGTTATATCCGGATACCTTTAATAAGGATTTTCAATTTGAGGGAGGAGAAAGAAATATTTTAGGTATGGTAGGAGAAGGCTACATGAACGGACAGATGATTTTGTCTAAATCGGCTTTGTTACGGGGATTTTCCAATCCAGAAGATAAAGAAAATACGGCCATACATGAGTTTGTGCATCTGCTGGACAAATCAGATGGTGCAACAGACGGAGTTCCCGAAAACTTAATGCGGCATGAATATACCCTGCCCTGGTTAAAAATGATCCATCAGGAAATGCAGCAAATAGAAAAGGGCAGGTCAGATATCAATCCTTATGCCCTTACCAATGAAGCTGAATTTTTTGCAGTTGTATCAGAATATTTCTTTGAAAAGCCTAAACAGTTAAGGGACAAACACCCCGGACTGTATGCCCTGCTGATGGAAACTTTTTCGCAGGACCCTGCAAAGAGATAGCTATAAACTGCCCAGCAGGGCTACAGTAAACTCAGTAGGGATTTCTATATGTGGGATATGGCCGCAACCGTCAAATTCAATAATTTTGGCACCCGGAATTTTAGCTGCAGTTTGTTTGCCCAAAAACCTGTATTGTCCGTATAAAGCCTGTTGATCCGGACTAAGCAGCCCTTTGCCTACTATAGTTCTATCTTCTTTACCAATAAACAGCACGGTGGGTACCTTTATATTGATAAACTCATATACCACTGGCTGCTCATAGATCATCGTAAACGTCATGGCCGCAACTTTTGCCCAGCGTGGAAAATCTGCACTATACGTAACACCACCGGCTATACGTACCAGTTCTTCATATTCCGGTTTCCACAAGGTAAAATAAGAACTCTGATAATACTTGCGAACGCTTTCAGCCGTAGTTTTCAGCTCCGATTTATATTGTTCCTCCGTAGTCACATACGGTATAAACCTACGATAATCTTCTAATCCTATCGGGTTTTCGAGGAGCAGCTTTTCGGTTTGTTCAGGATACATCAGCGCAAAACGAGTGGCCAGCATGCCTCCCATGGAATGTCCCAGGATACTTGCCTTCTGAATGCCCAACGCATCCAGCAATGCCTTGTTCCAGGCGGCCATCTGATGGAAACTGTAATGTATAAAGGGTTTGGACGATTTACCAAAACCGATCTGGTCTGGCACAACCACCCTGAAGCCCCTGCTGGTCAGCGATTTTATAACTTCCGTCCAGTAATATCCTCCAAAGTTCTTACCATGAAAAAGCATTACAGTACGTCCATTGGCCAGCTGGGTTGGAGCAATATCCATATAAGCCATGCGTACATCCTGTCCTTCTGTTGTTATCGGAAAATATTTTACAGGATAGGCGTATTTGACATTTTCCAAAGTGATGGATAAAGTGTCCGTTTTTTGTGCCAATGCCGTTAAGGCTGTGCAGCAAAGTATAAAAATGGGCAATGCTATTTTTTTTAACATAATAGGTTTCTGAAAATAATCAAAGATAGTGATTTCTAAACTTAAGCATTATTTACAAAACCCCATTACCCCTGGCTTAAAAATTACAGTCTAAACCATGTAGATGGTTTAGACTGCATGGAAAAAGTTTAATGCTTATAAAAATGGCACACTGATACCAAAAGTGACATTACGCCCCGGGTTGTAAATATTGGCGATTTTATACCTGCTCAAATGATTGTAATATTCTTTATTTAACAGGTTCTGTCCGGTTACCCAAAGGTTAAGTTTACCTCTGGCAGTTTTGATACTGGTTCCTAACCCCGCATCAAGCAGTGTATAACCATTGGTCTGGGTTTCAAAACTATCAAAACGGGCCTGTTTAAAGGTATTGGTTAGGCCAACCTTAATATAGCTATCAGCAAGACCTTTAATGTTCGGTTCAATACGGATTTCGTTGTTGATGCTGGCAGCAGGAATAAAGGGCAGGGCAGTATCAGTAGCCCGGTTTACACCCCTGGTATAAGAAAAGGAGTTTTCAAAATGCAGCGACTTTACGAGGTGAAAATCCACTGAAGCCTCTCCACCTACCAAATCAGCGTTCGTTTGTACGTAACGGTAAACCGGCAATGTTTCTATGCTGCCATTATTGTCGAAAGGAATGGTTTCATCATTAAAATTACCCGGATAGATATAGTTGAATATGCGGTTGGCGTAAGCATTTAATCCAAATGTCACACTCTCCGCATTATACTCCAGGCCAAGATCAAATTGTACACTGGTTTCCTGTTTTAATTTACTATTGCCTATTTCATACCTGAAGGTACCCTCATGCCGGCCATTGGCCCCAAGTTCTGCAATGTTTGGCGCCCTGAAACCAGAACCTGCATTGCCTTTAAGCACCAGGTTTTTAGCAATTTCATAAGCGAAGCCAAGGGATCCTGATACATTTGAAAATTCATTACTGAAACCACCAAAAACCTCCTCCCCGTTAAAATTCAAATCTTTTCCATCCACTTTTTTATAGTCATATCTTGCCCCGATATTAATGGCCCCCTTATCAAAGTTCCGCTTCAGGTACACAAAAGCACCAATGTTATTGCTATTATAGTCAGGGATAAGAAACTCGTCACCATGGTTAACATTGTCCTGATACATCCCCTGGACACCAAATGCGGGCTCCCATTTCCCAAGGTTGGGAAAGTAATACTTAATATCATAAGTATACGATTTAAGGTCCAGGTTCAATCCAGGCTCCTGTATACTTTCTTCAAACTCTTTTCTGATGTTTTGCTGAAAGGCAAAAACGGTTTTAAGCTGCCCTTTTCCAAGAATAAAATTGCTGTTTAAGGCTGCCCGGTAGTGATTAATGTTTTGAAAAGGCAGACCCAGCCTTCTTTCTTTTGCTTCGTCGGCTGAGATGACTTCCCCATCCTCATTTAAATAATTTCCATGGTCATCTGGCCCGTTTTCTACCAGTCCGATATTGGTATGAAAGCGTGAAAAGGTTAAATGGGAATAACCCCAGCTTTTGTTTAGCCCCAGCATCCCGTTAAAGTTAAGTTCATTAAAGCCGGAATTGGGTACAGTTGCCCCCTTATAGCCAAAACCATAGGCATTTTTATAAGACGCACGGCCGCGGTATACGAAACCATTTTCATTGCCCTGAAGCATCAGGGATGAGGCACTAAGACCATTATTGGTGCTGTACGCCGAAGTAAACTCGCCATTGCGCACACCGGGTGCCGGCACAAGGTCATCAATTACGTTGATTACACCCCCTAAGGCATCAGAACCATATAACAAACTTGCTGGGCCTTTTAAAATCTCAATCCTTGCCGCCGAAAACTGGTCTACCTCAATACCGTGCTCATCCCCCCATTGCTGGGCTTCTTCTCTTGCACCATCCACCATGGTCAGTACGCGGTTATAGCCCAGTCCACGGATGACAGGCTTGGATATTGCCCCTCCCGTACTTACCTGCGAAACCCCTGGTATTCTGGCAATCGCATCTACAAGATTGGTACCTCCTGACTGCGCCAGCTTGTTCTTACCTACCGAAACCACCGATAAGCTGTTGGTCTTGTTATTTGAACTAAATGGGGACCCGGTGATCACTACCTCGGCACTTTCTATGATAGAAGGAGATAATGAGATGGTCAGCTCCTTTTGACTCCCCAGGTCAATCACAGCAGCATAGGTTTTGTAACCTACAAATCGTGCTTCCAGCAAGAACCGCCCCTTTGCAGGGATGTTCTTTAATACAAATTCGCCCTGGGCATTGGTAGTCGTAATGGCTTTAAGGTCGGTAATATAAATGGTTGCTCCTGCAAGTGGGGCCTGGTTAGCCGCATCAAGCACCTTCCCTTTAAATTGGGCAAGTTCTGCAGCAAAGCCTGCAGCTGGTATAAATAAATATAGGAATAGCAAAAGATATACTCTTTTCATTGGAATATAATTTTTTATGGTGTGACGGAAAACAATGACCTTATCCTGAACCGATAAAGGTTATTATTAACCATTAAAAATTGTTGATACGATTGGCACAGGCAAATGAATGCTGCCCATTATGTTGAATCACAAAACAGATAAACACCTGTTTTGGTAAATTTAGGCCAGAGGAGGCCCGCGAAGCGACTGCCCTATCAATTCGGTGTAAAAGCCACCGGCTGTTACAAAGTACTGGGCTACCGCTTTATTAACAAGGTATACCTGAAAATACTGCTGTGTTGTGGTATAATTTTTTTCGAAATGGGCTGCACAGATCAGACACTCTTCTTTATGACTGCCAATATGTATTTTATGTGTGCAGGTTTTTTCGTGGGGAACACACTGAGGTTCATCGTCGTGGTGGTTGTGGAATACGCTAAAGGGCGTAAGTGCAATGGCAAAAACCCACAGCAGCAATACCGACAATATCCGATGAATATGTAAATGTTTTTTTCTCAAGTCAGGCAAAACTACTGAATTCCGGAAGATAACAAAACCAATATGATACCGCCTGCACAAAGCTCATCTTAATATTACAAACCTATGATTAAAGAATCCTGGCTTATAGATAGCGTGATCATAAAAATTATTGGATATTTTTGTTTACAAAAAGCAAATAATACATAAACAAATCAATCTATTGGTATATTTGTAAATCAAAAAACTGCCCGCTTTGAAAAAAAAAACAGTAACATATAAAAAAATTCTTGTGATTGAAGACAATCATGCCATACTAGATGTCATTACATTAATCCTTCAAAGCGAGTCCTATAAAGTAAATGGATTAAATAAGAGCGTGGATATGATGATGCACATCAACGAGTCGAGGCCAGACCTGATCATTTTAGACATTATGTTACCGGATGGTGATGGCAGGACTTTATTAAAAGAGATCAGGACCAACCCTGCCACTGAGAACATACCAGTGCTGATGATTTCTGCAAAATATACCGCCCAGAACATCCAGCATGGTGAATACAAACCCAATGGCTTTTTACCAAAACCTTTTGACATAGATGATCTCCTGGACAGGATTGAAGGGATACTTGCCGGAAAAACCTATTAAACCGTTAAATAAGTACTAATCCTTTTTCAGCAATTCGACAATGGATTCGGCCGTCAGTTTTTGCTGCTGTCCGCTCTGCATATCTTTCAGTGTCAGCATCCCGCTTTCCATTTCATCACTGCCGATCAGCATCACATAGGGAATATGCTTATCATCGGCATAGCTCATTTGTTTTTTAAGCTTAGCTGAAGAAGGATAAAGTTCGGCAGCAATATTTGCGCTGCGCAATTGCTGTAAGACCGGCAGTGCATACTCTTCCGCTTCCTTATCAAAATTACTGATCAGCACTTTTGTACCTGCAACGGTCGATTCAGGAAAAAGATTGAGTTCCTGTAATACATCATAAATCCTGTCGGCACCAAATGAAACCCCAACACCGGTCAAACCTTTTAAACCAAACATACCGGTAAGGTCATCATACCTGCCACCGCCACCTATACTACCCATAGCCACCTCATTGGTTTTCACTTCAAAAATACAACCGGTATAATAATTTAACCCCCGGGCAAGGGTAATGTCCAGTTCAACATCAGGCTTTATGGCAGGTTCAGCTTTAAGCATACTGTTTACATAATCAAAAACAGTTTCTATCTCTTCAATGCCCTTAAGTCCGGCTGCCGATGCAGACAATACCTTTTTCAGGCTTTCCAGTTTCTCTGTATTGCTACCCTGCAATAAAATAACCGGTTTTAACCTTTCTATGTCTGCATCGGTAAAACCACGTTCCAGCAGTTCTTTAACCACACCGTCAAGCCCTATTTTATCCAGCTTATCTATGGCTACCGTCATGTCAATAATGAGCTCCGGCTTACCTACAACTTCAGCAATCCCCGACAATATTTTACGGTTGTTGATCTTTATGGTAAAGTTTTTTAAACCCAGACCGGTCAGTGCTTCCTGGTAAATCAATATAAATTCTGCTTCGTTTAATAAACTATCAGAACCTACAACATCCACATCGCACTGATAGAATTCTCTGTACCGTCCTTTCTGTGGCCTGTCGGCACGCCATACCGGCTGCACCTGGAACCGCTTAAAGGGCAGGGATATATCGTTCTGGTGCATGACCACATACCGCGCAAAAGGTACCGTAAGGTCATACCTCAGGGCCTTCTCACTGATGGATGGAAGTATGGCATTTGAATTGGCATTGGTTAGCAAATCGGGCTTCACTTTTGCCAGATAATCTCCGCTGTTCAGGATCTTAAATATCAGCTTATCACCCTCATCCCCATACTTACCAGTTAAGGTAGAAAGGTTTTCCATTGAGGGGGTTTGTATCTCAGCATAGCCATATTTCTTAAAAACAGTTTTAACTGTATCAAAAATAAAGTTGCGCTTAACCATTTCCTGAGGAGAAAAATCTCTGGTTCCTTTTGCTAAAGAGGGTTTGATATTCGACATGAGCGCAAAAGTACAAAACAAACGGGCATAAAAAAAGGTTGTCTGCACTATGGGCAGACAACCTTCTTATTATTTTCGGGTCTGGCTTAAACCAATAATCTTATTGGCTCTTCCAGCAAGCCTTTAAGCGTTTGCAGGAACGCGGCACCTGTAGCCCCATCAACCACACGGTGATCGCAGCCTAAACTTAGCTTCATGATGTTACCAGGAACAACCGCTCCGTTTTTAACCACAGGTACCTGCTGTATAGCACCTACAGATAGGATCGCACCATCCGGAGAGTTAATGATTGATGTAAATTCATCAATACCAAACATACCCAGGTTAGAAACGGTAAAGGTAGAACCTTCCCAGTCTGACGGTTGTAGTTTTTTAGCTTTTGCTTTCTGCCCATATGCCTTAACCTCAGCAGAGATATGAGACAACGATTTGCCATCAGCAAAACGAACTACAGGAACCAGTAAACCATCTTCTACAGCCATGGCCACACCAATGTTCGTATGCTCATTGAAACGGATCTTATCTCCGCCCCATGAAGAGTTAACGGCAGGATGTTGTTTCAATGCAACGGCAACTGCTTTAATGACAATGTCATTGAAAGAAATCTTCACGGGAGCCACCGCATTGATTGCAGTACGGGCTGATATGGCATTGTCCATATCAATACTGATGTTCAGGTAAAAATGAGGGGCAGTAAACAGGCTTTCTGCCAAACGTTTGGCAATCACCTTACGCATTTGCGAGACTGGTTTCTCTGTATATTTTTCTTCACCTACATATTGAGGAATAACCGGTGCGGCTTTCTCTGCAGCCGGAGCTGATGAAGATGCTGTATTTGCCGGGGCTGCCGCAGGTTTAAAGTTTTCTATATCTTTTTTAATGATCCTGCCACCATCAGCACTACCTGCAACCTGGGCCAGATCAATACCTTTATCTTTGGCAATCCGTTTAGCCAGCGGCGATGCTTTTAAACGTTCTCCACTACCAGAGGCTACAGGAGTCTCTTCTTTTACTTCAGCAACAGCTTTTTCTGCAACAGGCGCATCAGATTTTGCATCTGCGGCAGGTTTGGCAGGCGCATCGCCCTGGCTCAGGATTCCACTAATGTCAGTTCCTTCCGGGCCAACAATGGCAATAATACCATTTACTTTGGCAGCCTGTCCTTTTTCTACACCAATATGCAATAAAGTTCCGGTAGCATAACCCATCACTTCCATAGTGGCCTTATCGGTCTCTACATCAGCAAGGATATCATCGTCTTTTACTTTATCACCTACTTTTTTATGCCATTCAGCAATCACGCCTTCAGTCATGGTATCACTTAATAAAGGCATGCGGATAACGGTAACCCCTTTTGCAGTAAGCTCAGCTTCCGATAACCCAGCTGTTGTACCAGAACCATCTTCAGCAGGTTTTTCTGATGATGGCTCAGCAGCTTTCTCCTCTTTGGCTGGTACTGGAGCAGCACCTTCTTCTGCTGCCAGTGCAGCTTTATAATCTTCGCCTTCCTTACCTACTACTGCAATAATGGCATCAACCGGAACAGCTTTTCCCTCTTCTACACCAATGTATAAAATGGTACCATCCCAGTATGATTCTAAATCCATAGTAGCCTTATCGGTTTCCACTTCGGCCATTACATCACCGCTTTTTACTTTATCGCCAACTTTTTTATGCCACTTAGCCATCACCCCTTCGGTCATGGTATCACTCATTTTGGGCATTCTAACTATTTCAGCCATACTAATAATATCTATTGAAATGCGTTCTTAATTAATCTTTTACGTATGGATAATCCTGCTGTACATAAACATCAGTATACAATTCTGATGCATCCGGCCATGGAGACTCTTCCGCGAATTTCACAGACTGGTCAACAATCTCTTTTACTTTATTTTCGATTTCTTCAATCCAGGCCTGGTCCGCATATTTCTCTTTCAGGATAACTTCTCTTACCGTTTCAATAGGATCTTTGGCTTTATACTCTTCCAATTCGTCTTTTGTACGGTATTTAGCCGGGTCAGACATAGAATGGCCACGGTATCTGTACGTTCTCATTTCCAGGAATGTAGGACCTTCACCAGCTCTTGCGCGCTGAATGGCTTCGTCCATTGCATTGTGAACCGCAACAGGATCCATACCATCAACCGGAGCACAAGGCATGTCAAAACCCAAACCTATTTTGTAAATATCAGTCATGTTTGTAGTACGCTCCACAGAAGTTCCCATTGCGTAAAAATTGTTTTCACAAACAAATACTACAGGAAGTTTCCAAAGCATGGCCATATTGAACGCTTCGTTTAAAGCACCCTGACGAACAGCCCCATCGCCCATATAGCAAATGTTTACATTATCAGTGCCTTTATATTTTTCAGCAAATGCAATCCCTGCACCCAGAGGAATCTGTCCACCAACAATTGCATGTCCGCCATAAAAATGATGTGCTTTGCTAAACATGTGCATAGAGCCCCCCTTACCTTTAGAGACACCGGTAGCTTTACCATACATTTCTGCCATAATGCTATCTGCACTTACGCCCAGGGCCAGTGCATGCGCATGGTCGCGGTAGGTAGTGATCATGGAGTCTCCTTGCTGCATCGCAGAAATAGCCCCGGCTACCACCGCTTCCTGACCGATGTATAAATGACAAAAACCACGGATTTTTTGTTGTCCATAAAGTTGACCGGTTTTTTCTTCGAACTTGCGCATCAGCAACATCGACTCAAACCACTTCAGATAGGTATCTTTATTTATTTCTACTGCACTCATTTGGGTATTGATTTTTTTACGAGAGCAAATCTACTTTTTTATTGCAATATATCGAAGTAATTGATGTAAAATGCACACTAAGCGTACAGAATTTACAGCGACAAACATTTAAGCTAACCCCGTCAATATTAGCACTTATACACATCTCAGCAAATTTAAAGCAAACATATTGTTCATAAACCATCATAAGTTGCACTTAAATCAGAACTCACCGAAACTTATATGGTACAAAAAAACACAGTACTATGCCAAAAATGTTAATAACTTTTGGAATTATATATATTACATTTGGATAACATTTGTAAAATACATAGTTTTGACATCCTAACAATAAGCCCTAGTGGTGTACGTTTAAGTGTAAGTGATTCATACC
This sequence comes from Pedobacter heparinus DSM 2366, assembly GCF_000023825.1. NCBI lineage: Bacteria > Pseudomonadati > Bacteroidota > Sphingobacteriia > Sphingobacteriales > Sphingobacteriaceae > Pedobacter > Pedobacter heparinus. The sequence continues at coordinate 199,481 of NC_013061.1, read as the reverse complement.
CAAACTTAACAGTATAACATGATAAAAAAGTTTCTGTTTTCTTCCCTCATTGGTTTGTGCAGTTTAACGGCTGTTAAAGCACAAACAAAAACAAAAGAGACCAATAAATTAGCAGATCCTGACAATTTAGCTTCCCAGTATTTTTCACAGGTTATGGGTGTTGCTGTAGACGCAACTTCTAATGTAAAACTGTATAAATTCATTTACGAATGGATTGGCACACCTTACAGATTTGGTGGAAATACACAGAAAGGAATAGACTGTTCGGCATTTACCAAAGCGATCTACGACAAAGTTTTCAACACTACCATATTGCGCAATTCAAGGGATATCTTTAGCATGGTTGATCCATTGCCGAAAGACGAACTGAAAGAGGGCGACCTGGTATTTTTTAAAATAAAAAGCAGGAGCATTACCCATATAGGGATCTACCTTGGCGACAATCGTTTTGCCCATGCCTCATCCAGCAGAGGGGTGGTCATCAGCAATTTGAATGAACCTTATTACTCAAGATATTTTTATAAAGGCGGCAGGATACTGGATGAAGTTAAAGAAGACCTGATCCAGGAATAACCTTTGCCCCCCAACATCAACAATACTGGTCCTTCTAAAATATTTTAGAAGGACTTTTTTATAACCCCGCATATTGCAGCCCGCAATAAACCCTACCAAAATTGAATGAAATTTCAAGTCATACCCCTGCTACTGCTAACCGCTACCATCGCCCTGCTCAGCTTAAGCTGCGCAAGCAATACCACAAGTGCTCCGCTTCATCAGGTTGCTATTGACACCCCTTTGATCCCGAAGAAAGATACCATATCAATTGTTGCTGTTGGCGATATCATGATTGGATCTGCATATCCCGATAAATCCGGATTACCCCCTGATGATGCAAAAACCAGCTTTAAAGCTGTAGACAGCCTGTTGCAAGGTGATATCATTTTTGGCAATCTGGAGGGCTGCCTGCTTGACAATGGTAAATCCACCAAATGCAAAGATCCGAACAGCAACAGCTGTTTTGCCTTCAGAATGCCAGAACGCTATGCTGGCATCATTAAAAATGCAGGATTTAACCTTTTAAGCATAGCAAACAACCATGTTGGGGATTTTGGTCTAAAGGGCAGGACACGTACCACTGCAATTTTAGATTCGCTGAACATCCATTATGCCGGCCTTCAGTCCCATCCTTCAAGCCTGTTTGAAAAAGACAGTGTAAAATATGCTTTTTGTGCCTTTGCGCCAAATGAAAACACAGTCTCTATTAACCAAACCGATAGCGCCAAACAATTGGTTGCCAGGTTAAAAGAGCAGGCTGATATTGTTATTGTTTCCTTTCATGGTGGCGCAGAGGGAGCCAGATTTGAACATGTACCCAAAAAAAAGGAGATATTTTATGGCGAGAACAGGGCTGACGTTTATGCTTTTGCACACGCTGTAATCGATGCCGGTGCAGATGTGGTGTTGGGCCATGGGCCTCATGTAACCCGTGCCGTTGAAGTTTACAAGAACAAATTTATTGCCTATAGCTTAGGCAACTTTTGTACTTATGGTATGTTTAGCCTTAAAGGGCCCAATGGCATGGCGCCGCTGTTACAACTTAAAATAAATGCGAATGGTGATTTTCTGTATGCAGATATTGTTTCGGTAAAACAGGACAAAATAAACCGTTTAACATTAGACCCTGCTCAGGGTGCTTTCAAAAAGATCAGATTCTTAACAAATACCGACTTTCCTGATCACAGTTTACTTTTTTCCGGATCAGGACATATCGGATTGAAGAAAAACTAGGACTCGTCCTTTGTATTTTTAACCAGGCCAATACCAGACACAAAAAAAATAATACCGATTATACCGGCAACTACCAGTTCACGGCTTTGTAAACTATGTTTCACAAAGCCCCAACCTGCATAAATAAGGCCAATTATACCCAATATGGTAAGGATTGTTCCAAAAGTCCGCTTAACATTCATAACGTTTAAAATTTAGTTCAGTTATTGTATGCAATATCTGTGCCCGCATATAGAATAATACCCCTATTGAACAATTAATCTTTAGATGGCCAGGAAATGTTCGTATCTTGAAGGATCTATTCACTATTAAACAATCTTATGGCTTATTCATTTTACATTTTTCTTTTCGTCGCAGTGGTTATCCTGCTCAGTTCTTTTGTTACGGTTAAACAGGGAACAATTGCAGTAATTACAATTTTTGGCAAATACAGGAGATTACTTAGTCCGGGCCTTAGTTTAAAAATTCCATTAATAGAAGCTATCCATTCCCGCATATCTATACAAAACAGGTCGGTCGAATTGTCCTTTCAGGCGGTTACACAGGACCAGGCCAATGTATATTTTAAGGCCATGCTGCTCTATTCTGTTATCAATCACGATGAAGAGACCATTAAAAACGTGGCCTTTAAATTCGTCGATTCAACCAATCTAATGCAGGCACTCATCCGCACCATAGAAGGTTCGATCAGGGCTTATGTAGCTACACAAAAGCAAGCCAATGTACTGGCGCAACGCAATGAGATTGTAGAACACGTGAAGCATCAGATTGATCAGGTACTGGAAACCTGGGGCTATCACCTGCAAGACCTGCAACTGAACGACATTACCTTCGACGAAGAGATCATGCGCTCTATGAGCCGGGTGGTTGCTTCTAATAATTTAAAAGCCGCCGCAGAGAATGAAGGGCAGGCTTTGCTGATCACCAAAACAAAAGGTGCAGAAGCAGACGGAAACGCCATTAAAATTGCTGCTGCCGCTGAACGTGAAGCCGCACAGTTACGTGGACAGGGTATTGCCTTATTCAGGGCCGAAGTTGCACATGGCATGACAAAAGCTGCGCAGGAAATGGAAGAGGCAAATCTTGATATTTCTGTAATCCTGTTTACCATGTGGACAGAATCCATTAAACAATTTGCAGAGAACAGTGAAGGCAACGTCATCTTCCTTGATGGCTCTACAGAAGGCATGAACCGTACTATGAAAGAAATGATGGCTATGCAGATGCAAAAAGAGACCCAAAACAAGTCAGGCAAATAAACCATAAGCCACATTAAAAAAGGGGATCCAGAATCTGGATCCCCTTTTTTAATGGATTTCGTTTTAAATGGGCTTGCTAATTTAAAGCACCCTGATTCTTTACCAATCCTTTACTTGCCGGATCAGTAACCTGCATAAAATCGGTCATTATCCTTAAGCTTTCATCCAGTATAAAATCGAAATTATCCTCTTTCTTGATTTTCTCGCCCTTTTTCATTGGCGCCAATCCTCTTGAAGCCCTTAAGGAATTTAGCTTGGCCAAATTTTTTGCTTCCAGACTATCTCTTTCTGCCTTCAGTTTCACTTCATTTAAAGAAACCGAAACTTCCCCCTCGCGTTTTTTGGCATCCGCGATATCCTGTTCCATTATTTTATAGTCGAGCGACTTTGCCATCCGTGCTTTATGCCATGCAATAAGTTCCGGTTTAACTGGTGCCAAGTTCGCAACCGTTGTAAAGTTAGACCGTTTGACCTCATCCCATGGTAAGGCCGAAGGTTCTGTATCTTCACCAATTTTATCCATCGGATAGATAGATGGGAACTCAATATCCGGCATCACGCCTTTATGCTGGGTGCTGCTTCCCGTTACACGGTAAAATTTAGCCATGGTAAGATTGATCTGTCCCAGCTGAACACCTTCCTTATTTGTTCCTGTGAGCCCGGCATTCTTGCCTACAAGGGCTGCAAGTCTTTGCAACATGGAAGGGTTCACCAGCTTATTCATGTCTATCGACGACTGTACGGTACCTTTACCATAAGTTTGGGTCCCCATGATGATCCCTCTTCCGTAATCCTGAATGGCCCCGGCAAAAATTTCTGATGCTGAAGCGCTTAAACGGTCAACCATTACACCAAAAGGCCCGCTCCAGGCCACGCCAGGGTTAGTATCCTCATTAACTTCTATATTGTTCCTCAGATCTTTTACCTGTACCACCGGGCCTTTGTCAATAAACAGACCGGTAAGGTCTATAGCTTCTACCAAAGAGCCACCACCATTTGCCCGAAGGTCCATTACAATGGCATCTACCTTATCTTTATTCTTTAAAGTATCGATCAGCAGTTTTACATCCCGTGTGGTACTTTTATAATTAGGATCGCCTGCATTTGCAGCTTTAAAATCAGCATAGAAAGCAGGTACAGTAATGATACCTATTTTATATGGCCTGCCATTTGATTCGATGGTTTGGACTTTCTTTTTGGCCGACTGATCTTCCATTACGATCTTCTCTCTCACCAGCTCTATGATTACTGGCTTGGACGACATTTCCATACCTACCGGAATAATCTTTAAACGGACCTTGGTGCCTTTAGGTCCTTTAATTTTAGAAACCGAGTTTTCTATTCTCCAGCCAATGATATCTTCAAATTCACCAGAACCTTGCGCAACACCGATGATCCTATCGCCAGCACTTAGCAATTTGCTTTTAAACGCCGGGCCGCCAGGAATAACCTCGGCAATCTTAAGTATCTCATTTTCCAGTTGCAGCCTTGCCCCGATACCCTCAAAAGAACGGGCCATATCTTCATTAAACTGTTGTGCATTTGCCGGGTTAAAATAGTTGGTATGCGGATCAATGGTCTCCGTAAACGCATCCATAATGGTTTGAAAAACGTCCTGATTATTTAGTTTGGATGCCTGCGATTTAAGTGCCTCGTAACGTTTTGTTAAGGTTTCTACATTTTTGTCCTCAGGTGTTCCGGCAATTTTGAGGTTTACCAGTTCATATTTTACACGTTTCCTCCATAGATCATCGAGCGTTGCCTTAGAAGTGGTCCACGGCATTTTCTCACGGTCATATACATAGGTCTCAGTCGAATTAAAATTTTGCTTTGCCTTGATCTGGGTAAATGCATAATTTATAAATTCATTATAGCGTTTTAAATAAACATTAAAAATATAAAATGGCGCACTTAATTCCCCATTCCGAAAATCGTCGTCAAGTGTATACCTGAATTTTTCAAATTCCTTAATATCAGCTGCCAGGAAATAATATTTATAAGGATCCAGTGCCTTAATGTATTTGTCTAAAACAAGCGAAGAGATAGAATCGTTCACCTTGATCTTTTTGTAATTGTAGTTCTCAATCAACCCCACTATTTCTTTACAAACCAAAGCCTGCTTTTCATCAGGCAGGATATTGTTTACCCCCTGAACCATTGGCTGAGGTTTAGGTGCAGCATGACATGCAAGAACAGCGGCAGTAAACGTTACCAGTAATATCTTTTTCAACATCTCTTTTACTATTTTAAAATCCATTTTTATATTTCGCACTAATATGATACCAATTTCAGAAATAAACAGAAAAGAGACAGTATTATTACTGTCTCTTTTCTGTAAACATACCGAAAGTAGTCAATTACTTAAGCATCAATAATACAAAAAAACTATTTCTGTTACAATTTATTTGGCATAATCAACTATTTCTTTGCCATTGCTTTAGCCGGAATCTGGGCCCTTGCTTCTCGGATCTGGGTCTTGAACCTGGTCAGACTTGAAGACCTGGCCAAAAGTTCAGCCCTGTTCAGGTCTCTTGCTGCAAGTGTATATTCTTTTTTCTTTGTTTTAACCTGTGCCAAACCCAATATGGAATCTATATAAGCATTATTATTTCCGATTTGCTGTGCAAGAATACCCTGCTGGGTATAAAACCATAAAGATTGCGTAAGCTTATTGGCAGCAAAATATATTCTCCCCAGCTGGCCATACGATTCCATCTGCCCGGTTTTACTGCCAATCTTTGAATAGTTTTTAAGCGCTACATTTAAGGTAACCTGCTCTGCTTCCGAATAATGTGCCAGTAAAAAATGAACATTGGCCAGTCTCAGCAGGGCAGAGCCATATTGTGTAAACTTTTTAGAACTGTTGTACTCAAATGCGGCTTTACCGAACAAGGTAATGGCATCATTTAAATCTCCCCGCCGCTCATTCTTCTCTGCCTCTGCAAAATAATCATCGCCATCATTTTCTTCCAGATTGGAAACAACGATGTTCACTGCACCGCTAGGAGGCTGTTGCGACAAAAAAGTATTGCTCTGAGACATTGCCTGAACCGAAAAAAACAGGCAGATCAACATTAAACAAGTTTTGTTCATTCGATAAAGATATAACAATTTTAAGTAAACGGCTGTAAACTAAATCAAAAGCATTCCGTTTAAACCTTACTTAAGGGCATATAACCGAGCTGCATCCCGTCTTCTACTGCGGCAGAAAAAGGCATAATCTGCACACTGAATTTATGTTTAACACTTACCGGAAGCACATCCGCAATTTCAAAAACATCATCAACATCGACGCCGTATTTATCATCAATATGGGAAACTGCCCCTTCAAAACCAGTATGCTTATAAAAAGCAGTATCTTTCGCTGTCCTGGTAGCGCCGGCAAGGTCATCCGCCACGATCAGCATCTTATAATGCAGCTCATCAAATTCCCCTTTTTTGTATCCACCCAGGTTGATGAAAAAAAGTTTAGCCGCATGCTGGTCATTTTGCTTGTTTGCAGGCACTATTTTTAGCTGGTGGCCAGCAACTGCAGTTACTTCCCTCCAGGCATCAATATGTAGCTTAGCCTTGGCTTCCGGCCAAAAACCGATCATATCCTGTTTTAATTCTGCAAGAGAATGACCTATTCCAAAAAACACATCGTGTTGTTCCGTATGCCTTCCCTCTGGTTTACAGCCCAGCAAAACCATAAAAAGCTTAGGTTCCATTATATTCACCATTCCGTATTCCTTACTTTATCTCTTTTATGAGTTGTTTACACCGTTCTTCTATACCTAAAAACACCGGCTCAAACAAGTTATCGTCATAATACGGATCTGTAACCTCAAGGTCATCTGTTAAAAACAATCTCACCTTCTTACGCTGCCGGTCGTTTGAAGCAAGTTGCAGCACATCTCTTAAATTTTGACGATCCATAACCAGGATATGGTCAAATTCATCAAACATCTTCGCATTGAAATGCCTGGCCCTTTGCGCTGAAATATCATATCCAAACTTTTTAGCCACTGCAATACTTCTCCTGTCGGCCGGCTGGTTGACATGCCAGTCGCCGGTCCCTGCCGAAGAGATTTCCCAGCCCAGTTGCTGTTCATCCGCCAAATGTCTCATGATGCCCTCTGCCAGCGGCGAACGGCAGATGTTACCCAGGCAAACCATCAATAACTTCATTTCTATTTATAAATATCGTTTAGCATATTGGCCAGACAGATTCCACCCTTTAAAAGCTGTTCGTTCAGCAACCCTACAAATTCAAAATTATACTTATAACTCAGCCTTTCCTCCGGCTTGATATCGGCATAGATCCGGTTACATGCCTGATAGGATCCATAAACGAAATCTTTCAAGGAATTGTTTCTCCAGCTGTTCAGCTGATCGTTGGAAGGATAATTAATTGCATTTGCGTATTCTGTGTAGCTCAGTTGCTGGTACTCAATCAGTCCTTCATCCCAAACCCTGTGCAGGTTAGATTTTTCACCAAACCAGGTCACAAAAACTTTATTGCCCCCGAGGTCTTCCTTTCTTGCCGTATGCATCGGCTGGTTTAAGTCGCCCACCAAATGGATCAGTAACCGCATGGCCAGCCTTTTCTCCTCTGCAGTGCTTTGTCTGTTCTTTAACACAGCGGCCATTTCCGGGATCTTATTGTATACATTGGGTGATGTTTCTTTATCCAGCTGGTCAAAAACGCCCTGCTTATCCAAACCTGCCGGCAGGTTTACAAAATGCCAGTTGTATAGATAATCATAAGCAGGGTCCGATTTTATAAAATCGCCCCAGTTACTGGCCATTGCCAAACTCTCATTTCCCAGCACATCTTTTATACCTTTTTTTGCCTTATTGCTCAAATAGCCTTCTGCAATCTGACCTACAATGCGATGTCCCAGCATGCCCCAGGCAGCAGCATTTAACGGCAGATATACAACAAGGGCAAGGATCAGCAGGGCCTTACCCACCTTAGTAACTGTATAATTTTTCATTGGTATATAATTATTAATTTTATTACAATTCCTTGGGCACACAAACGATCCGTTCCTTTAAAACCAGGTCACACTCGCGTTGGTCATTGATGCTTTCCAGTTGTAATTCTTCGGCTGTGGCTGATTTGATATAAAAAGTTCTGATATACCGGCCAATCTGGTAACAGCCGGATATTTTCTGTTTATAATTCGCTTTGGTATAGGTCCCTTCCAAAAATAAACTATCCCCCCTTACAGCGTACACCCCCTTAGCGTACTCTTTCCATATTCCGCCGTTAAAACAGGAATCTGCATAGTAATTTACTTTAGAGTGTGTAGTCAGGTCAACATAAAAGGAATCACAGGTAAACTTAAATTTATGCTGTGTATAATTTAACAGCTTGGTTGAATTTGGAACACTATCCTGGTTCCATATCCCCTGTAAAAAAGCTTCCCCTTTTCCCTGCACATCTGGCAGCCTTCTGCAGGCAGCAGAAACACATACAATAAGCAACAGATAAAATACCAGTCTCAGCATATCCATCCAGCTAAAACTATTATTTTAAACTGCCTACCATATCTTCCGGACGAACCCAGGCATCAAATTGTTCACCTGTCAACAGCCCCAGCTCTACGGCGGCATCCCTTAAAGTTTTATTTTCTTTATGTGCTTTCTTTGCAATTTTTGCAGCATTTTCATATCCTACATGAGGGTTTAGGGCCGTAACCAGCATCAAAGAGTTTTGCAGGTGTTTTTTAATTTCAGGCAGATTTGGCTGAATCCCCGCGGCACAATGGTCATTAAACGAAACGCAGGCGTCACCAATCAGGCGCCCCGATTGTAAAACATTAGCTGCAATTACCGGTTTAAAAACATTCAGTTCAAAATGACCGGTAGCCCCACCAATACTTACCGCAACATCATTTCCAATAACCTGTGCACAAACCATAGTGAGGGCTTCCGGCTGTGTAGGATTAACTTTCCCTGGCATAATAGACGATCCGGGCTCATTATCAGGAATAATGATTTCCCCTATTCCAGAACGCGGGCCAGAGCTCAGCATCCTGACATCATTCGCCACTTTCATCAAAGAAACTGCAACACGTTTGTAAGCACCCGAAAGCTCCACCATCGCATCATGTGCAGCTAAAGCCTCAAATTTGTTGGGCGCAGTCACAAATGGCAAACCTGTCAGTTCAGCTATTTTTTTAGCCACCAAAACATCGTAGCCTTTAGGTGTATTTAAACCTGTACCAACTGCAGTACCGCCTAAAGCCAGTTCAGTAATCATAACCAAGGCATTTTTAACCGCCCTGATACCATTGCTTACCTGCTGGGCATAACCAGAAAACTCCTGTCCCAGTGTTAACGGCGTTGCATCCATAAAATGGGTACGGCCGGTTTTAACTATATGGGCAAATTCTTCAGACTTTGCAACAAGTGTTTGGTGCAACTTCTCCAGTCCCGGAAGGGTAACTTCCACAGCTTGCTTATACGCTGCAATGTGCATCGCTGTTGGATAAGTATCATTGGAAGATTGAGATTTATTCACATCATCATTGGGGTGCAGCACTTTCTTCTCGTCAGCCAGTGATCCACCATTTAGCACATGCGCCCGGTAAGCAATCACCTCATTGGCATTCATGTTACTTTGTGTACCTGAACCCGTTTGCCAGATCACCAATGGGAACTGATCATCCAAACTTCCTGCAATGACTTCATCACAGGCCCTGGCAATTAAATCTGCCTTATCTGATGTCAAAACCGCCAGTTCAGTATTGGCCAATGCAGCCGCTTTTTTCAAATATCCAAAGGCATGGATGATCTCTTTAGGCATGGAGGCCTCCGGACCAATCTTAAAGTTATTTCTTGAACGTTCAGTTTGAGCACCCCAATATTTATCAGCAGGCACCTGCACTTCACCCATCGTATCGTGTTCGGTTCTAAAATTCATCTGTTCTACTTTTTTTGTTGTCACAAATTTAAGGTTTTTGTCTCTCAATGGATTCTATTTATGTAATTAATAAATACAAATGACATAATGTTTAAAACTCTTTTGCGTTAAAAGGGTTAAAAATCCTTATTTTTCGACTTTTTAACCTGTATTGCAATTCTTCATGAAGTCTCGTCTGTTAACTCTAGCCCTTTCCCTAACCATTTTATTCTTCTCATCTTGTTCATCGCCCGAAGAAAAAGCGAAAAAAGCAGATGCTGATAAAAAAGTAAGAGTTGCAGAAGATGATAAGGCCGATAGTCTTTTACTGGTATATAATCCGGCCAAAGGCGATAAATGGATTGCCGACTTTGTACAGAACCTGCATAAAAAATATGGTTTCAACGGAAATATGCTGGTTGCAAAGGATGGAAAGATCCTCTACGAAAAAGCAATCGGCTGGGCAGATTACCTGCACCGCGACAGCCTGAAAATAAACTCCGAATTTGAACTGGCATCCATTACCAAAACCTTCACCGGCGTGGCCGTTATGCAATTGGTTGAAGCCGGAAAATTGAAGCTAACAGACGACGTAAAAAAATTCTATCCCAACTTTCCTTATGATGGCATCACCATAGAACTGCTGTTGTCGCACCGCAGCGGAATGATGAATTATGTTTATTTTATTGATGACATCTGGCGCAAGGAAAAACGCAACATGAAAAAAGGGGTATCCAACCAGGAAGTCATGGAAATTATTGCCGATAAAAAGCCAAACCCCTATACCAAACCCAACAACCGTTTCCACTACAACAACTCCAACTTTATGGTGCTGGGCGCTATTATAGAAAAGGTAACCGGCCAACGCTTTTCCCAATACATGATGGAGCATGTGTTTAAACCTGCAGGGCTTAAACACACGCATGTTTATTCAACAACAGAATATGAGAAAATTCCGGTGGATGTTGTGGGCCACGACCGTACCTGGCGCTATTCTGTAGCCCAAAACTTTTTAGACGGGCCGGTGGGCGATAAGGGCATTTACAGTACTTTACACGATCTGGTCTTATATGATAAGTATTTAAAAAACGGCCGCTTACTTACTCAGAAAAGCATTGATTCTGCCTATAAAGGGCGCAACAAGGCTGTAAACGGACATTTCAATTATGGCTATGGCTGGAGGATGTTTGATGGCGAAAACGGCAGAAAGGTAGTATACCATACCGGCTGGTGGCATGGTTTCAGGCACATTTATGTGCGGGATGTGCAAAAGAACATTGTGGTTATCTTTTTAGGCAATTTAACCAATGGCAGCCTGATGCATCTTGATGAACTGTACAAATATCTTAAAATGCCAATTATTCGCAAGGGAGCTTATTCAGGATCCGGGTCTTTACCTGGCAGTGATGAAGATTGATCAGGAGATCTTATCGAAGGCAATGCCGGTTCTTCTTTTTGACAAATAGGTTTTCAGCAAGCTGTTTTCGGGCAACTCCAGATGCGGGTCTGCGGCAAGTACTTCAATAACCGTATTTCGGGCCTCCTGTAAAATGAGCTGATCTTTGGCCAGATCGGCCAGCTTTAGTTCCAGTACCCCACTCTGTTGTGTACCGGTAATGTCGCCCGGTCCGCGCAATTGCAGGTCAATCTCTGATATTTCAAAACCATTATTGGTTTTAACCATTGTTTCCAGACGCAGCTTCCCGTCGGCACTTAATTTATTTCCCGACATCAGGATACAGAACGACTGTGCTGCACCTCTGCCCACACGCCCTCTCAGCTGGTGCAATTGCGAAAGCCCAAAACGTTCGGCATTCTCAATGATCATCACCGATGCATTCGGAACATTTACCCCAACTTCTATTACGGTAGTAGCCACCATAATCTGGCTTTTCCCGTTTATAAACTGCTGCATTTCATACTGCTTATCAGCATTGCTCATTTTACCATGCACAATACTGATCTGATAGTCAGGACGCGGGAACTGGTAGCCCATCTGCTCTATCCCAGCTTCCAAATGCAACAGATCCAGTTTTTCACTTTCCTTGATCAATGGATAAACCACATATACCTGCCTGCCTTTTGCGATCTCCTGCTTCATAAAACCAAACATCCTCAGCCGTTGTCCTTCATACAGGTGCCGGGTTTCAATCGGTTTTCTTCCGGCGGGCAGCTCATCAATTACCGATACATCCAGATCGCCATACATCGTCATGGCCAATGTTCGCGGAATGGGGGTAGCCGTCATGACCAGAATATGTGGCGGTATCGCATTTTTACGCCAGAGCCTGGCCCTTTGCTCCACTCCAAAACGGTGTTGCTCATCAATCACCACCATTCCCAGACTTTTAAACACCACCTTATCCTCAATCAGGGCATGTGTGCCCACCAGTATATTAATTTCACCAGCCTCAAGCGCCGCATGTAGTTGTGTTCTCTGTTTCTTAGTTGAACTTCCTGTAAGGATGGCCACCTTAACCAGACGGTCTTTTAACAGGGAAATGATAGATTCATAATGCTGCCGGGCCAAAATCTCCGTAGGGGCCATCATACAGGCCTGATAACCATTGTCGCTGGCCAGCAGCATGCTCATCAGGGCTACTACAGTTTTCCCGCTTCCTACATCCCCCTGCACCAGTCTGTTCATCTGTATCCCACGCTGTGTATCCAGTCTGATTTCTTTGATTACACGTTTCTGTGCATTGGTTAGTTTAAAAGGAAGTATTTCCCTGTAAAATGTATTCACCCCTTCACCAACTTTATCAAACAGGTGCCCTTTAAATTTCAGTTCCCTAAGTTGCTTATTATGCAGCAACTGCAACTGGATAAAGAACAATTCTTCAAATTTCAATCGGCTCTCTGCCTTTTTTAAGCTCGCCACATCTTTGGGAAAATGAATGTTTAAGATTGCTTCCTTCCTCAAAATCATCTGATATTTTTGAAGGATATAAGGAGGTATGGTTTCTTTAACTTCATGAAGATGTTGCTCCAGTAACAAGGCCTGAAGTTTCTGGATGCCCTTGCTATCCAAAAAAGATTTCTTTAATTTCTCTGTCGAATTATAAACCGGTTGCAGCCTTAAATTCCCTGTAACTGTGGCCGGTCGCGGATAGTTTTCAAGATCAGGATGTGAAATGCTAAAGCTTCCATTAAAAACAGTAGGCTTACCAAATACAATGTAAACCTTGCCTTTTACGATGTGCTCATCAACCCATTTTAAACTTTGGAACCATACCAGTTCAATTGAGCCCGTCTCATCCGTCAGTTTTGCTACAATACGTTTTTTGTGTTTTTCCCCAATCTGTTCCTTAGCGGTAATTCTTCCCAAAATCTGCACGTAAGGGAGCTCAGGATCCAGTTCATTGACCTTATAAAACCTTGTCCTGTCAATATACCTGAAAGGGAAATAATTGAGCAGCTGTCCATAGGTAAAGATACCTAGCTCCTTCTGTAAAAGCTCTGCACGCCTGGGCCCTACGCCCTTTAAAAATTCTATAGTCGTATCTAAGGTAGATGCAAACAAGGCTCTATGTTTTTTTTATCTTAAATGTAAGAATATCTTTTATGATGACCCAATTAAATACCAATACTGATGCCAGGAGCAATGTATAACCAAACAGCCGATGTGCATTAACCTGCTCCCCAAAATAAAAAATAGCTATTGCAAAGGCGATAATTGGATTGATATAAATGATAATACCCAGTGTTGACGAGGGGATTCCAATTAAAGCATAAAGGCTCATGAACAACGGAATAATGGTGAAGAAAACAGCTATTACCGTAATATTTTCCCAAAACCACAACGATTGCGGAAATCCGGCATGCCGGGCAAGATACAAAGGCAGCATCAGCAAAACAGCCAGGCCTATCTGAACTGCAAGCACATTTAGTTTATCCAGGTACTGCATTTTACGTTGTATAATCAGATAAAATGCATATAGCGAGGCAATGATTACAGACCACGATACCTCTACCAAAGAACCTGTTGCCAGCAGCAGGATACTTAGTAAGGCAATTCCCAGCGAGATGAGTTTTAAGCCTGAAAGTTTTTCTTTTAAAATGATAAATCCGCCGAAGGCCGTAATGAGCGGACAAACCATATAAGCAAAGGCAGCCGATTGCAGGCTGACATTATTTACTGCATAAATATAAGTATACCAATTCCCCGTCAGTAATAAAGTGGAAACAACAAGCTGCAATAAAACATTTCGTTTTCCTTTTAATTTAAGAGATTTGAAATAGACCAGATCAGTCCTTAGCTGTTTTTTTCTGAAGATAAAAATGGCCAGCCAAATGAAAATGACTGAGGTAAAAATACGGTAATACAGAATTTCTTCCGAAGGAAAAGCTTTCAGGTTTCGTAAAGGGATAGAGAAAAAGCCCCAGATTGCAAAAGACAGAATACCCGCAAAAAAATACCTAAAGTTCGATGGTTGCAAGGGCTTAGCCTTTAAATGCTGTCATTGAAATTTCTACGTTCACACCTTTGGGAAGGCCTTTTACGGCTACGGTTTCCCGTGCAGGGAAATCAGTTTCGAAATAAGAACCATATACATCATTCACTTCAGCAAACAGCCCCATGTCTGACAAAAAGATAGTTGTCTTAACCACATCTTCAAAGCCATAACCAGCTTCCAGCAATACCGCTTTGATATTCCTCATCACCTGGTTCGTTTCTTCAACAATAGAAGACTGGGTTAATTCTCCTGTGGCAGGATTGATGGCGACCTGGCCGGACAGGAACAAAAAACCATTGGCAATTACCGCCTGATTGTAGGGGCCTATCGGTGCCGGGGCATTTGTGGTATTGATAATCTTCTTCATTTTTATGCAGTTATAAATCAGTGTATGCTATGCTTTTTTAGAAATCAGCCTAAAAGAAACCAATCAATCAGCTTCCATAAAATACCTGCAATAAACACAATAATGGCTGTTGCATTAATGATGTGCATAATTTTGATATTAGTGTTTACCGGCCTGTTCGGGTCTTTTTTTCTGAATAGGTACATACTTATACAAAGGTATAAATAAAAAAAAGAGGGCTTCAAAATTGAAGCCCTCTTTTTTTCGTATTTTATTTAGAAATAATTAGTTTCTAGATGATTCAACACGACGGTTTTGGATACGACCTTCTTCAGTATCGTTAGAAGCAATTGGATTAGCTTCACCATAACCTTTAGTTACAACCTGACTAGCATTAACGCCAGAGTTCACTAAGTAAGTTTTAACAGAATTTGCTCTGTCTTTAGATAATTTCAGGTTGTATGCAGCAGTACCTTCGCTTGAAGCATAACCTTTTACAGTTACTTTACCACCGTTTTCACGCAATACTGAAGATAATTTATCTAAAGTAGGGTAAGAATCAGTTTTTAAAACTGAAGAGTTAAATTCAAACTGGATAGTTTCAAAACCAGTTAAAGTGCTTTGGTCTTTTACAGTAGGCTCTGGTGCTTTAGGTAGAGGACATCCTGAACCATCAACAGCAGTACCAGCCGGAGTACCTGGGCATTTATCAAACTGATCAGCTACACCGTCACCATCGCTGTCTTTTTTCAAATCTTCAACAGATTTTTCAATGTTAGACACACGGTTTTTCAAAGCTTCAACTTCCTGACGTAATGAAGGATCTTTCAATTCATCATACATTAAAGCCAATGGGTTAACCCAATCCAGGTTCGGTTTAGATTTAGATCCTAAAGAGAATTCTAAACCAGCATATCCGTAAGAGAATTTATCTTTAGAAGTTGCTTTAGCGTAAACTCCGTCAAAGTTATCTCCGTCGATAAAGTGCATGGTATAACCTAAGTTAAATGATACACGCTCAGAAACTTTGAATTTAATACCAGCACCAACTGGGATATAAGCTTCTTTGATGTATTTTTTGTCTCCGTTATCACCTTTGTTTTCTGGTAAGTTTTTGATGTCAGCACCGTTTAATGCAGTTCTGTAAGCAGCAACACCATAACCAGCAGTTACGAAGAAGTTAACTGAGTTTTCGCGACGTAAAAAGTCAACAGTTGCCACATTAACAACACCTCTTAAGTCAGTAGCATAAGCCAATTCAGTTTCGAATTCTCTGATACCATTTACTGCACCACCTGGAGCATCTTTGTTAGTACCGGAAACTTTTCCACGGAAAACGTTACCTTCTAAGCCAAATGCATGACCCAATTGTTTTCTCAATGAGATACCGTAACCTAAGTTAACGTCGAAGTTAGTAAAGTCGTTTGATCCGCCGATAGCAACAAATGGAGATAAAACACCACCGTTAACACCTAAAGACCACGTCCTGTACTGACCTCTTCCACCAAATACCTTGGCTGAAGAAGAAGAAGTCGAAGCGTCCTGAGCATTAGCAAGAGTTGTTACTCCTATTAATGCTACAAAAGAAGCTGCTAGACCCTTTTTTAAAGTAGAATAATTCATAATTTTCTTTTTTAAGGTTAAACAAATTTTAATTGTATAATTTTTTTGTGTAGCAAAATTAAACAAATTTTTAAATTCTCAAAACACTTACACAAACTCCGTTCCAAACTTCTAAATTATAAATAAATAAGCTCATTTAACGATAACAGGCCATCTAAACAGTATTTAAACCCCAAAAAATATTTTTTCATACCGCATTAAAAAAGCATTTCAGGCGTAAATCGTGTATAAAGTACAATTATTGGTTTCTTAAAAAGTAATTAAATGCCAAAATATTTTATTTAATGTCCTAATGCAGCAGACACTGAAGTCCTGTTTTTAAGACAGGTCATTAATTTAAATGCTACACTCTGCCTGTTCTTATACCCAGTTATCAGTAAAACGATAGATATTAAATCCAGGATCTTTCAAAGCCTCCCTGATTTTTCCATGCAACTGTTTACGGTCCACATCTGCCATGCGGTAATGCTGTATAATTTTAAAAGCCTTTTCTGTCAGCAAATAAGATTTACGCTCATTATCCCTTAACGCGGGCTGCAACAACCATTCACATAACTCGGCAATCCCCTGCGCTTTGTCGGCCACCGTTTTAAAAACAGGAATCTGATTTTGCTGATGGTGGACCAGTTTTTTCAGGTTGTTCGCATAAGTATCGGCCCCCTCCCGGTCTGCCTTATTCACCACAAAGCCCTGTGCAATCTCCATCAATCCCGATTTGATCTGCTGGATCTCATCCCCCGATTCGGGAACAAGTACTACAATCGTTTTATCTGCAAGTCCGGCAATCTCTACCTCCGATTGTCCGACGCCCACCGTTTCCACGAGGATAAGATCAAATCCCCCGGCTTTCAGCACATCCACAATTTCAATGGTTTTTGCTGAAATCCCCCCCAATGCACCACGGGTAGCCAGCGATCGGATATAAACCCCAGGATGGTTAAACAGCTGGGCCATCCTGATCCTGTCGCCCAGTAAAGACCCAAAATTAAAGGGCGATGTCGGGTCGATGGCCAGGATCGCTACCTTTTTGCCCTGCTTAACAAGCGCTGCAGTTACTGCATTAACAAGGGTACTTTTTCCGGCACCCGGAGGACCGGTTATCCCAATTACCGGAACCTTTGTGTCTGTGTTTATGGTCCTCAATAATTCAGCGGCCGGAGCAATGTCATTTTCTACAAGCGTAATCGCCCTCGCCAAAGCATTAAAGCTCCCACGCCCAATTTCTGTAATAAGTGACTTAAGGGTATTCATTCCGGATTGAGTATGCACAAATAAACAAAATTTATTTTGTAGCGCTCCAATAGTGTAGAGAAAGTGCGCATTATGCCCGTATTTTAAACATGGTTGTAAATCCTTACCTTTGAAAAATTTCAAATTCTTAAATGAAAGACTATTTCAGATTATTAGCATATGCAAGGCCAATTGAAAAATTTGCTATCCCCTATGTCATCACCACCCTCTTGTATATCCTGTTTAATACATTAAACCTGGCTTTACTGGTTCCCCTATTAGATACCTTATTTAATAGTCAGGCCGTTGTAGCTAGTGCCAAAGCAATTCATCCGGTTGGCGTTCAAGATAAGGACTGGTGGGACATCATGGCCCGTTTCAGGGAAGAGACAAATTATTATGTCACCAACTACGGACCTCAGGGGGCCTTAAAGTTTGTGTGCATTGTCATTGTGATTTCGGTATTGCTCTCTAATGTCTTTAAATACTTTTCCAACAGGATCATGGAAGACCTTCGTGTCCATACTTTGTTAAGCTTAAGAAAATCTGTATTTAACAATGTGATGAACCTTCATATTGGTTATTTTAACAGCCAGCGTAAAGGTGATATCATCTCTAAAGTCTCCTCAGATGTACAGGTAGTGCAGTTTACGGTGACCAACACTTTACAGGTTGTATTTAAAGAACCCGTAACACTAATTGTATACATCATATTTCTTTTTGCCATTTCTGTAAAACTCACCTTGTTTTCATTACTTGTTATCCCCATATCAGGCCTCATTATAGCCAAAATCGTAAAACGTTTGCGGCAGCAGGCTACCAAAGCACACGAAACTTTTGCCACCATGCTGGGCTATCTGGATGAGGCCCTGTCGGGCATTAAGATCGTGAAAGCTTTTAATGCAACTGAATATGTAAAAGAGCGGTTTCATCAGGAGAATGTAAATTACTCCAACATTACCAGAAAAATGGTACGCAGACAGCAACTCGCCTCGCCGGTATCCGAATTTCTGGGTGTAATGATGGTGGCAGGGATTGTCTATTTTGGGGGGTCCATGGTATTAACAGGACAGTCTTCCCTAACCTCCTCCGAATTTATAGCCTATATCGCCATATTCTCGCAGGTTACACGTCCGGCAAAAGCACTATCTGATGCTTTTAGTGCCATACATACCGGACTCGCGGCGGGCAAACGTGTATTAGACCTCATCGATACCAGGCCCGAAATGGTAGATAAACCAGATGCCATTGTTTTAAAGTCTTTTGAAAAAGCCATTAAATTTGCCGATGTATCCTTTGCTTATGGCGAACGCAGGGTATTGAACCACGTGAACATAGAAATCCCTAAAGGTAAAACGGTTGCCCTTGTTGGCCCTTCCGGAGGCGGAAAATCTACCTTAATGGATCTGTTGCCGCGCTTTATTGAGCCCCAGCAAGGTGATATCTATATAGATGATGTCAGCATCAGCAACGTAAATACCAATTCTTTAAGAGGACTAATGGGCTTTGTTAACCAGGAATCGATCCTGTTTAATGATACCATTTTCAATAATATTGCTTTCGCGAAACCAGACGCTACTTTAGAAGAAGTTACCCGTGCAGCCAAAATTGCCAACGCGCACGATTTTATCCTCGATACGGAAAATGGTTATGAAACCTTTATAGGCGACCGCGGCATCCGCTTATCAGGCGGGCAAAAACAAAGGATCTGTATTGCCAGGGCCGTATTGGGCAATCCACCTATCATGCTTTTAGATGAAGCTACATCGGCATTGGATACGGAATCGGAAAAACTGGTACAGGATGCCCTCTACAAACTCATGGAAAACCGCACCTCTTTGATCATTGCACATCGCTTATCAACAATACAAAATGCAGATCTGATCATTGTTTTAGATAAAGGCACTGTGGTAGAACAGGGTGCTCATAACGAACTGATGAAAAATGACGGCCTGTACAGAAGGCTGATAGATATGCAGACCTTTGAAGAATAAGATGAAAAAGATTTTGTTTTTCATGCCCGATAATCCTTTAAAAAAAAATGCCGGCAACAAAATCCGGGCATTAAGCTTCCTGGATTATTTTAAATCCAGGGGTTTTCAGGTCCACTTTGTAAGCGAGTACTACTGGGGGGAATGGAACGAAACGGACATCCGGGAATTTGAAAACAGCGGGCTCGCCAGTCAAACCTGGGTGCTGCCCAGAAAGGCTCCTAAAAAGAATCTGCTTTACTACTTCTTCTGTTACAAACTGCCTAATTTTTTCTATCAGAAAAAGTGGGGCTTGTTCCCGCTAAACTTTCCGGAGTTGGTTAGCATTCGCCTAAAACGGGCTTTCAATAAAATACTCCGGCAAAACCAATACGATTACATCTTCATCAACTATGCAAGCTGGTCATCCCTGATAGAAAATAACCCAAACCTCGGAAAAGCAACAACCCTATTAGACACCCACGATTTTTTAACTGCCCAGCATCAGGAAAAATATCCTATAGGTGCTTCCTTTCAGGAAGAGATCAGGAGGCTGTCCCTGTTTGATAAAGTACTGGCCATCTCTGTTGAAGAACAATATCTTTTCAGTCAGTTCTGTAAAACTGAAATCGCCCTGGCCCCAATGATGATCAAAAAGTCAGAGGCCAGTCCAGTTCCGGTAGCAGAACGGAAGTTCGATCTTATCTATGTGGCCAGTAAAAACCCGCATAACATAGAGGCCGCAAACTGGTTCATGACGCAAGTGTACCCTCTGCTTCCAAAAACTATAAACATCTGTATCATCGGACAGGTTACTGCTTTTATTAAAGGGAATTACAATAACATTACCCTTATCCCTTTTGCAACCGAGCTGGACACCTGCTATCATCAGGCAAAAATCGCGATATGTCCGATGCTTTCAGGTACGGGAACAAAAATTAAAGTGATTGAGGCCCTATCCCATCACCTGCCTGTAGTATGCAACACCAGGGGGGTAGACGGCCTGATCAATAAAACCAATAACGGCTGCCTGGTGAGCGATAATCCAAAAGAATTCAGCAGGCACATCATTACCCTGCTGGAACAACCTGAAATCTATCGGCAGCAGTCTGTTTATGCAAAACAGGCATTTGAATCAGATTACGAACAGGAAGCCCGTTATCAGAAACTAGACCAGCTATTTTTATGACCTTATTTTTCACCATTGCGACAACCAATTACCTGCCCTTTGCCGTTTCGCTGATCGATTCTGTAAAACAGCAGCATCCAGAATTCGAGGTCTGCATTTGCCTTACAGATTACTTAACACCTGATGCCATAGCTAAAAATAAACTGATGCGTAAATATCCCATTCTTCAGCTGCATGAACTGCAGGCAGAAGAATTTGGCTTCATTACCCAAAACTATAACCCTATGCAACTGGCAAACAGTTCCAAAATATTGTTTGCGCGCCATTTTCTCGATAAAAAGGAAATCGATCAGGTGATATTTGGTGATTCCGACATGCTCTTCTTTGGCCGCCTGCCAGAAAACGTGATCAATGAACATGAAATTATCCTTACACCACACTTTTCATCTCCTCCCCCTGTTGAAATGAAAAGGCAGGAACTCGAAGTTTTAAATGCAGGGTTATACAATGGTGGTTTTTTCAAGTTGAAAAAATCGGCACAGGTTGATGCATTCATAAACTGGCACAGGGAAAGATCCGTGCTCGACTGCATTTATGATTTTAAAAGGGGCTACTATGGCGAGCAGCTGTGGCTAAACTTTGTTCCCCTGTATTTTAAAAATGCGCATGTCGAGCAAAATACAGGCTTAAATGTGGCCTACTGGAATTTACATGAAAGGACCATCTCACAAAAAGAAGGCATATTTATGGTAAACGGTACCACCCCGCTATCTTTCTTTCACTTTAGCGGCTGGGATTATAACCACCCGCTAAACATTTCTAAATGGACCTTATTTACCCCGGAAATGCGCCCGGATGTGAAACCTTTGCTGGAGGAATACCACAAAGTATTAAAGGCAAATGAATATGAACACTACATCAAAATGCCTAATTACTATACAGCCAACAACCAGTCACAAAAAAAATCATTTTTTAAAAAACTGAAAAAAAAGCTGTTTAAAAAATAACATCCCTGATCCTAAACGTTCATGAAATTAAAATCGCTGTTCAAATTCCTCGGACTCCAAAAACCAATACCCTATACTTATCTTCCTGATGAAAACCATATCGAGATCTTAAACTGCTGGACAAACGACGCAGAAAAGATCTGGCATTACAGACGTCTTAAACGTCAGTTCTCGCATCTGCTAACGGCAGAGAACTCCCTGCTCATCAGTTCAGTTTTCGGCCCAAAGGAACTGATCAAAAAAAGTAAGAGCCGTATCAAACTATTCTATACCGGAGAGAATGTCATGCGCTACCGGGAATACAAAGACCATTGCAAACACATTGCCGATATCGCCATAGGATTTGATTACATAGATCATGAACATTACCAACGCTTTCCCTACTGGATGGAACATATGTTCCATTCAGAAACCGATAGCCAGCTGATCCGGACCATGATATCAAATTTCGTGAACAGGGATATCTGCAAAGATGAAGACAAAAAGTTCACTTCCTTAGTCTGCAGCCACGACGATGGAAAAATCAGGACCATTCTGTTCAATAGCCTCAGTAAAATTGACCAGGTAGACAGCGGGGGCAAATACATGAACAACACTCCCGCGCTTAAAACAGTATTTAACGATGATAAAGGACGATTTATTGGCCATTATAAATTTAACATCTGTCCCGAAAACTCAAACGAAACTGGCTACGTAACCGAAAAAGTTTTTGAGGCCATAAAAAACAATACCATTCCCATTTATTGGGGCAGCAACAACAATCCCGAACCAGATGTACTCAATAAAGGTGCGATCCTGTTCTACAATGGCCCAGACAGCCTGGCCGGCCTAAATAAACAGGTAGAAGAACTGCACCGCAATCCAAAATTATACCAGGAGTTCCTCAGCCAGCCTAAGTTTCAACCACATGCTGCAGAATACATCATCCATCAGTTTGACAGCTTAGAGTCAAAAATTCAACGGCTGCTTAGCAAAAACCTTTAGTCCTGGTTTTCAGCAGTAAGCTGCGCGATGACCTTAGCCAATAACTGCTCATAAAGCGGGAGCTGCTGCTTTGCACTATAGGCCATTGCTGCATTCCTTAAGCTTACTTTACTATAGCCAGCCCCCTCATGAACTTTTTCCATGCCCAGGATCAATTCATCCAGGTTACGGTTTTTGGCCACAGTTCCCATGTCCTTTTGTATAAACGCACTGGCAATACCGATATCAAAAGCAACGATGGGCAGGCCGAGATAAGCTGCCTCGATCATCACCAATGAAAATGTCTCTTCCCTCGACAACAGCAGCAAACCAGTTGCAGCAGACATATAGTTGTAATAATCTGCAGCTAAAGCCCCGGCAAACAACAGCCTGCCCGGATATTTTTCCTCCGCAACGGTTCTTACATATAACTCCAGCGCATTACTTACCTGTGCCCCAAGCCAGATGATCTTTACCGGCTCCGCTTTAAAATGCTCCAGGATAGGTAAAACCTGGTCCAGACCTTTCATGTATTTCGTGCCCCCGGAAACCACCCAGACCTGGTCTCCAGGTAAAATCCCCAGCTTTTCCTTAATGGCAGCAATTTTCAACGGATCCGTATGAATGGTTTCCGTATCCACAAAACTATATTGCAGGGACACATTCTGCTGCTTCAGGTCAACCAGTTTTGCACATACCATATCAGAACAGCCGATCCATGCATCGGAATAATCCATTGCCCTTTGCAGGGTCTTCGCCTTAATTTCACTAAAAGCATATAAATATTCATGGATATGGGTAATCATTTTTACTCCTTCAGGTTTAGGGATCTCCAGTACCTCAGGAACCGCAATGGTATTTACATACCATACATCTGCCTTAAAGCGTTGCTGGATCCTCTTTAACTGGTAAGTTAAAGGGTGTACGCCGAACAGCTTAATCAAGCGCCTGAACGCACGGTCAGACCAATCCGGGCTGGATTTATACAGGATATTTTTTTCTATATAGTCTGGCAGGAGGTCATATAGTGCCCCCTTTCTCAGGCAAAAAACCGAAACTTCATATTTCTCCCGGTCCAGGTTGATCAGCAAATACCACAACACCATTTCCGATCCGGTCCTCCCAAGATCCTGGGTAATAAACAATATCCTTTTCTTCATATCATACCAAATTCCCTAATGTGCAACGCTAACACTATCTTTGCCCATATGGCCCCAAAAATAACCGTTTTTATGGCTGCTTACAATGCGGCAAATTATATAAATGAATCAATAAAAAGTATTTTAAGCCAAACTTTTACAGATTTTGAGTTATTAATTGTCAATGACGGATCAACAGATGAGACCGTTCAGCTTGTTCTTGAATTTAATGATTCCCGCATTAGGTTGGTCCACAATGATAAAAACCGTGGCCTGGTCTATACCAGGAATGTTGCCTTAAAGGAAGCAAGGGGCGAATACCTGGCCATATTGGACAGCGATGACATCGCCCTCCCCAACCGGCTCGAGCTTCAATATCGTTTTCTGCAGGAAAATCCAGGCTATGCTTTATGCGGCGGGCATGGTAAAGTAATTGATAAAGATGGAAAGTTACTGGATGACAACCGCCTAATTGTGCCAACCGGAAACGAGCACATCAAAATGACGCTCCTCTTTATCAATACCTATGTAAATTCCACAGTGATGTATAAAACCACTGTACTAAAGGAACTACATGGCTATAAAGATTTTGCACCGGCAGAAGATTACGAGCTGTTTATTCGCATTGCAGAAAAATATCCTGTTGATAACCTGGACGAAGTGCTGGTTAAATACAGGGACCACGAGAGTAATACTTCCGTACTTCATGCCGATACAAGCTGGACCAAACTCTATGAGATCAAAAAAATACAACTGACCAACTTACAGATCCAACCCGAAAAAAGGCTTACAGATGCCTTATACAGCATCCTGATGTGGAGCTATAATTCAGACCTTTCTGATTATCTTTACCTGTTTACCAAATTAAAGTACGCAAACCGGGCATTAAACAAATATCCCATCATCCCTTTCGAAAAAATGTTGTTTAATTACTGGTTCAAAATTATTTACACCAAAAAAGCTAAAATGAATGCCCTTCCATTATTATTAAACAAACATCTTTTTAGCTGGTCTTTTGTAACTTCGCGTCAACTTAGAAAAGCATTTAAGCTTTCCATTAAAGGAATTGGTCGTTTATCCAAATAAAATGTTCGGCAAACTTAAAAACAGAAAAAAAATCGAGAGGCTTGTTCAATGAAAATTATCAGATTTCTGGGTGGACTGGGCAACCAGATGTTTCAATACGCATTCTATAAATCCTTGCAACACAGATTCCCCCATGTTAAGGCAGATTTACAAGGTTACCAGGAATATACACTTCACAATGGCTTTGAACTGGAACATATCTTCAATATAAAAGTAAACAGCGTCTCCTCTTTTACAAGTGATCTTTTTTACAACAAAAAATGGTTGTACAGAAAGCTTAGAAGAATCCTCAACCTGCGAAATACCTATATAGAAGAAAAAAAACTATTTTCTTTCGATCCATCTCTGTTAAACAATCCCAAAAGCGCTTACTATTGGGGATACTGGCAAAATTTTCAATATTTTGAGCACATAGCAGATGACCTGAGAAAAGATTTTCAGTTCAGGGCTCCCCTGTCCGCACAAAACCAGGAGGTTTTAGATCAGACTAAACTCAGTAACAGCATATCCCTCCACATCAGAAGGGGCGACTACATAAAAGACCCTTTACTTGGTGGCCTGTGCGGCCCCGAGTATTACCAGACAGCGATCAACTACATTACATCCAAAGTCAACGCCGCCAGATTCTTTATTTTCTCCGATGATATCGACTGGTGTATCGCTAACCTTAAGCTCCAGGATTGTAGCTTTATATCCTGGAATAAAGGAACATCAAGTTATATCGACATGCAGCTAATGAGTAGCTGCAAACATCATATTGTTGCAAACAGCAGTTTTAGCTGGTGGGCAGCATGGCTAAATCCCAATCCGGATAAAATTGTCATTGCTCCTGAAAAATGGACAAATGACAAGGATATAAATGTCCGCATGTCATTTCCTCAAGGTTGGATCAGCTTATAATAATTTAATGAAAAAAATCGCTTATATCTATCAAACAGACAACAAATGGGGTTACGCTGCAAAAACAGTAGCCAATGGTTTTAAAAATGCATTTATAGAGCGGGGTGATTCTTTTAAGTTTTTCGACATTGCCAAGTTGGAAAATTCTTTCTGGCCCGCAGAAAAAGTTAAGCTTATTGCTTTCAGTCCGGATATCATATTCACCTCAGTTGATAATATCCCCTACCTCCCTTTAAATACACTCAAACCGACAGCGCTTGTACTTTGGGGATCGTTCTACTCACCCTGCAATTATGAGCCACAAATTGACACCATACTTGAAAAGACAAAAAGTGTATTGAATAAATACAGTTCCCGGCATAATATATTAATCTGGTCTCAGCACGAGGAGCTCATTAATGAGCAATTTTTCTCTGGCTATCAAAAGGAGCTGGGGCTTAAGGTAATCCAGTTGCTGCATTGCGCGGATAAAACAAGGTTTACCGAACCCATGTTGAATCCAGAATTCGATTTCCTCTGGATCGGGAATGTCAGCCATAGGCTCAGCACTTATAACTCCGTTATTTTACCTTTAAAAAAGGAGTTTAAGAACCACCTGGAATATACTGAGCACAACATGATCAACCCAGAAACAGCGGAAACAAAAAAATTATACAGCCGTTCTTACATCACCCCAAATGTTCATACAGCTGCGCAGATCAAGTACAACATATTACTTAATGAAAGGGTATTTACTTCTACCATGCTTGGCGGCTTCCAGATTTGCGACAACCTGCTTGCCCGGAAATACTTTAACGAAGACGAGCTTGTAATTGCAACCGACAGCAACGATTTTATTGAAAAAACGCATCATTACATTTCACATCCTCAGGAACGTCTGCACATGATCAAAAAGATGCAGGCCAACCTGCTAAAGAACCATACCTATTTTAACAGGATCAATGATGTGCTGGCTGCTTTATAAAATTAATATTTCTTATAATCCAACGGTCCACCTGTACCTGGTTTTTCTTATGAGCTGTACAAGCCCAAAGCTTATACCATATACGGCGATAAATGTTAGCAGATGGATACCACTGTTAAGCCAGACGGAATACTTTGCATAATTCAACTTTAAAGGTTGAAAAATCAGAGGCATAAGCCTTACAATGATAACAAAGTGCACCAGATAGATTCCAAATGTGGTTTGCCGGGGTTCCAGTTTATGTAACAATTTAATTTTCCCGATTTTTAACAGCAGGGCAAACATGGCAAGAGAATACAATATATTGGTTATTCTTAATGTATTGTATGCATCCAGGGCCTTAATTTTTATCAGTATCCATGATTCTGAAATCGCTAAACCAAAAGTAACAACAACAAGAAGAATTATTACAGGCCAGCTGATGCGCCGGATGTATCCCATAACCAACTCAAAGTTCTTATTGATGATAACACCCAGCCACAGATAAAATACAAAGCCAAATAAGGCCGTTGAATGTGAGGCAATAAACCAGTCGTGGTATAAATTTAAACTATAGGTAATTGAGATCAATCCTAAAATTGCACCGAAAATCCAACTGTATAAATATCTTTTGAAGGCAAGGAGTATACAAATACATATTAAAAAATTTAACACAAACCAGCTTGGGGTATAGAATAGCC
Organism: Pedobacter heparinus DSM 2366; assembly: GCF_000023825.1. NCBI lineage: Bacteria > Pseudomonadati > Bacteroidota > Sphingobacteriia > Sphingobacteriales > Sphingobacteriaceae > Pedobacter > Pedobacter heparinus. The sequence goes on along the minus strand of NC_013061.1, from coordinate 172,048 downwards.
CAAATCCAAACAAATGCCAGACATAACCAAAAAAATTTGTCACAATTATTGTATCACCTCCACGTAAATAAGAAACGTAGCGGTCTACGCACATGAGCACGATATAGACGAACAACCAGAACAACCAGGGTTTAATTGTTTTTTTAAACCTGTTTTTCAAATATTGCCCTGCCGAATATTCCTGAAATTTATGATTGATCAGAATACCCCCAATTAAAAAGAAAGCTATGGTGCTAAACTTAAAAGATTGTATCAATGAGGTTTCAACCAGGGTATCAAAAGTAGATTTATAGATGCCGGTTTCAACAGCAGAAGTATGTTCAAAAACAATTCCCATCATGGAAATGCACCGGATCGTATCTACAAAGTCAAAATTCTCTTTTACATTTTCTTTTTCTTCTAATTTCTCCATTCAGGGCAAAATCCACTTTTATATTTAGAATATAAAAAAATTAACATGTCTTAACAAGTAATAATGGATTAGCAATTGAGCAAATGGTTTAATGAACAATAATTATTTTTTTTGAAAACTTCATGTTCAATAGCTCGTAATATAATATATAAACACCTGAAGGATACAATTCTGTTGATATTTGTTCTTCATGAAACCCTGCATTCCGGAAATCATCAAAAACAACGGCCACTTTTTGTCCTCTCATATTGTATAAAGTTACCCTGGTCCTTGAAGCACTGGGAAGGTTAAATCCAAGTTTTGTAAAGCCATTAGCAGGGTTTGGAAAATTCTGTACAATTCCGGGCGAAAGATAATTCTCGTTGATCGTCTGGTTCAGGGCATCAAACCAAACCAGCGCCATAATACGATAGCCTCTTGCATTTGGATGAACAATGTCTGCATATAGCTCTTTATTCTTACCAATTACCGAATTAATGTCTGCAACAAACACCCCAAGTTCTCTGGCTAAATTCTTAAAACCTGCATTCAGCTGATCAATTATCCTGTTTCTGCGTCGCATAAGTATGGCTTCAGGTGTCCTGCCCGCAGGTTCAACAAAATATTGAAGGGTACCTAATATGACATCCAGTTTTTTTTCTTTTGCCTTGTTTACCATAGTACGGATATTATCAAGGGTTAAGCTTACTCTTCCTTTATTATCGGCAATCTGAATGGCATCATTGGCCCCCATAAGAATCAATAAAAACCCGGTCTTTTGGGCTATAGCATTGTCAAAGCGGAGTAAACCCATAGCGGTGGTCTCTCCGGCTATGCCATAGTTAGACACCTGCACCTGTTTCCCTGTATAACAACGCTCCAGAAAGGCCTTTAACGGAGTCTGAAAATTGAGCATTTCCCCGTTTCCCTGTACAGTACTGGCTCCAAAACTGGTAACGTTTATACTATCTTTATTATAAAATTGGGCATACGGGCCACATACGGGCATTTTTACCTGTCCGTACATTGTAAAGCTAAACACCAGGGTAAAGCTAAAAATCAAGAAAAACCTAATACCATTAAACCTCAAACCCTTACCAATTTTTATATATCCAAACAGCCATCAAATTAATTAAAAAAATCAAGCTCTCTGATCTGGATATGATACAAAGATCATGATAATTTTGCCTTTAATATCTCTATTAATTCCTCTTTAACCTGAGCAGCAGAAAAATTCTTCTGTGTATAAGCTTTAACCGCATTGCTGCAATTCATATAGGCCTCATCATCCATGGCCAGCACCCTGGCAAACATCTCCTGCAACCCGGCTACAGACAGGGTCTCCATTTCGAATATAAAATCTTGTTTAGGGAAACCACAGTACCTGCTTACTATAGGGACCAGCCCAGCCGACATAGGCTCAATCGTACCCCCGGGCAAGCCATCAATATAACTTGGCGCAACTACATAGCTACAGGCCTCCACAATCGCTTTCATCTCCTTCCCATCCATCCTCAGGTTCTTAAACAAAGATACATTGCCTTCGGGCGCAAAAACATCTTTATAATAGTCTTCCAACGCTTGATTTAAATCGGGCACCACCACATAAAATTTCAGGTCTTTGTGTAACCTGGCCACTTCTAAAAAGAGTGGCAGTCCTTTGGTCAGCTGCTTCCCCCCGCTCAGATATAGAAATCCCGAACTGCGTCCGGCTGCTGATTTAGGCTTACAATCCGAAAAAACATTCAGGATATTGTTGTTTAAAGAAAAAATTTCCTGCTCAAAGCGCGACTTATAATCTTCATAGATATAACCCCGGGCAAAAATAATGGCGAAATCAGCATTAAACACCGTATAATAACTGCTATCTGTCAAAATATTTGTTTCTTCGGGAAGCCACAATCCCGACAAGGCATAAAAATCCTTAATACTCTTTAAGCCCATCCTGTTGTGCAGGTCGTCATGCGCACCCGTCACAAAGTAAACTCTGGGTATGAGCCTGTTCTGCTCATAAAAAGATTGCTCCATCCGTTTACCCATCCCAAATATCACTGCATATTTATCATAGTTGAGCTCAGAGCTGTCCGAATAATCTACTACATCCACATTATACCCAAGCGCTGAAAAACTCTCCGCTACAATATGTGAGGTCAGGTAGTTCTGATGCGTAAAATCATTGGCCTTATAAAAGGGGGTGGTCAGGTAAGAGATCAGTACCGTTCTATCATAATTTGTCTGGTACAAATTAGTTAAAGGGCCTACCGGCTGGTCTTTTTTTTTCCTGCCAAACATTTTATGGAGCCTTTTACCAATGCTTCTCTTAATATTCATACCCGTCAAATTTAAAAAAAGAAAGCAATTACGCGCATAAAAAAAGGCGCTTCAGAAATTATCCTGAAGCGCCTTTATATGCTGTTTTTAAAGTATTACAATTTCCTTTTCACTTCAACCTGTTCGTAAGCTTCCACAATGTCGCCCACTTCAATATTATTGAAGTTCTGGATGTTTAATCCGCACTCGTAACCTCTTGAAACTTCTTTCACATCATCTTTATAACGTTTCAGTGAAGCCAGCTCACCAGTGTAGATCACCACACCATCCCTTACGATACGGATCTTGCTGTTCCGTGTAATTGTACCATCCAGCACCATACATCCTGCAATGGTACCCACCTTGGTGATCTTGAAGGTTTCCCTGATCTCTACGTTAGCTGTGATCTTCTCTTCAAACTCAGGCGCAAGCATACCTTCCATCGCTGCTTTGATCTCATTGATCGCATCGTAGATGATAGAATACAAACGGATGTCGATCTGTTCAGCCTCGGCCAGTTTACGTGCTCCCGGAGAAGGACGTACCTGGAAACCAACAATGATCGCATCAGAAGCAGATGCCAGCAATACATCAGATTCTGAGATCTGACCTACAGCCTTACCAATGATATTGATCTGTATCTCCGGAGTAGACAGCTTCAGTAATGAATCTGATAAAGCCTCGATAGAACCATCCACATCACCTTTAACAATCAGGTTCAGCTCTTTAAAGTTACCGATGGCCAAACGACGGCCAATCTCATCCAAAGTAATGTGTTTCTGGGTACGAAGCCCCTGCTCACGCATCAATTGTAAACGCTTGTTTGCAATCTCTCTGGCTTCAACTTCACTTTCCAGTGCGTTGAACCTGTCGCCCGCAGTAGGTGCACCCTGCATACCCAATACCTGTACCGGCACTGATGGTCCTGCCTTATCAACCTTCTGTCCACGTTCGTTAAACAGCGCTTTTACACGTCCGCTATAACTACCTGCAAGGATCGGATCTCCTACTTTTAGTGTACCAGCCTGAACAAGTACTGTAGTTACAATACCACGTCCTTTATCCAGTGTAGCTTCAATTACACTACCTGTGGCACGCTTGTTTGGATTTGCTTTAAGATCCAGCAATTCTGCTTCCAGTAAAACTTTTTCTAAAAGCAAGTCTACATTCAAACCACTCTTACCCGAAATTTCCTGCGACTGGAAGTTTCCGCCCCAATCCTCAACCAGAATATTCATGATCGAGAGCTGTTCCCGTATTTTATCGGAGTTTGCACCCGGTTTATCAATTTTTGTAAAGGCAAATACCAATGGCACACCTGCAGCCTGTGCATGGTTGATGGCCTCTTTGGTCTGAGGCATCACCGCATCATCCGCAGCAACAACAATAATGGCAATATCCGCTACCTTGGCACCCCTGGCACGCATCGCCGTAAAGGCCTCGTGACCCGGTGTATCCAGGAAAGTTACTTTTTTACCTGTAGAGGTAGTTACCATATATGCACCGATGTGCTGGGTAATACCACCCGCCTCACCGGCTACCACATTTGCTTTACGAATATAATCCAGCAAAGATGTTTTACCATGATCCACGTGTCCCATAATGGTTACAACCGGAGCCCTTGGCAATAAATCTTCTTCTGAATCCTCTTCTTCAATCAGGATATCGCTTTCATCATCCGGTTTAACAAACTGGATTTCGTAACCAAACTCATCTGCAACAATGGTTAATGTTTCAGCATCCAGACGTTGGTTGATGGAAACAAACATACCCAGACTCATACAAGTCGCGATAATTTTTGTAACCGGTTCATCCATCATCGTAGCCAGTTCATTTGCAGTTACAAACTCGGTTACTTTAAGTACACGCGATTGTAATTCCTGCTCCATTGCAGCCTCATCGGCCGACATAGCCACATCGTCACGTTTCTGGCGGCGCAGTTTGGCACGCTGTGCAAATTTACCCGATTTACCAGCTCCGCTTAAACGGGCAAGTGTTGCTTTGATCTGGTCCTGTATTTCTTTTTCCGTAGGCTCTTCTTTAGGTCCGCCAGCCGGTGCTCCCGGCTTATTGTTCCTGAAATTAGGCCTGTTGGCTGTATTGTTGGTGTTGTTCCTGAAATCAGGTCTGTTGCCAAATGTTGGTGCAGGTTTAGCCGCACCTGGCTGTCCGCCCTGTTGCGGGCTTTGCTGACCACCATGCTGGTTGCTACCTTGCTGTCCGTGCTGACCAGCCTGACCAGGATGTCCTCCAGGTGTTTTTTTGCGCTTACGCTTTCTTTTTGCATCTGCACTCTCACCAGAAGATGCTACAGGCTGAGATTTACGGTCGGGAGTTACCGGTAAAGTAATCTTACCAATGATATTTGGGCCCGAAAGTTTTACGGAGCGGGCTTTGATTACCTCGTTTTCTTCAGGTTTTTCCACTTTAGGTGGCTCAGGAGCCACTTTAGGTGCTGCTGGTGGTTCAGGAGTTTTTACCACCGGTGCCTCTGCAACCGGTTTAGGCTGCTCCTCGGCTTTTGGTGTTTCCACAGGCTTAACAGGTTCAGGTTTTATTTCTGCAACAGGCTGTTCAACCGGCTTCTCTACTTCCTTAACCGGCTCAGGCGCTTTTTCAACCGGAGCGACCGGAGCAAGGGCTGCTTCAGCTTTAGGTTCCGGTTCAGGCGTTTCCTCCTTCTTAACAGGGCGTGTTTTGGCATTTAAATCATCAAGGTTGATCTTTCCTACTATTTTCACACCAGGTAAAGCACCTTCATCCACTTTTTCTTCCGGTTTTTCAACAGGGGCAGGAGCCTCTTCTTTAGGCTTTTCTGCAGCAGGAGGAGTATAAGAATGAAGGTTTTTAACTAAAATCCCTTCGTTTTCAAATTCAACATTTTTTCTAGGTGCTTCCGTAACTTTCTCAGTTACTTCAGGCTCATCACGACGAATTTTACCAATAACAATCTGATTGGCTTCTTCTTTTACGATCTTATCGCCCTGAAACTCTTTCAACAATGCATTATACATGTCGCGGGAGAGCTTAGTAGTGGGTTTATTCTCAACAGAAAAGCCTTTCTTTTCTAAAAACTCAACGGCCGTAGCAATTCCTACGTTAAGTTCCTTAACTGCTTTAAATAAAATTATTGGTTTGTCGTCTGACATTGATATCCTATTTTTTCTTTAATTCTTATACAAAAGTAACGTTTATTCTTGTTTATTTCATCTGTAGCGGGGAGTTTTTGTATTATTCAAATTCTGATTTTAAAATACTCATCACTTCTTTGATGGTTTCTTCCTCTAAATCGGTACGTTTAACCAATTCGTCTACAGAAAGTGCCAGCACACTTTTTGCCGTATCACAGCCTATCGCTTTCAGCTCATCAATGATCCAGCTATCGATCTCATCCGAGAATTCTTCGATGTCCACATCTTCGTCTTCTTCACCTGCTTCACGGTATACATCAATTTCATAACCGGTCAATTTACCGGCCAGTTTAATGTTATGCCCACCACGGCCTATGGCCAGTGAAACCTGGTCAGGCTTCAGGTAAACCGAAGCATGTTTGGTTTCATCATCTAATTTAATAGAAGTGATCTTGGCCGGGCTCAAAGCCCTTGTGATGTATAGTGAAATGTTATTGGTAAAGTTAATTACGTCAATATTCTCGTTTTTCAGCTCTCTTACGATCCCATGGATACGCGAACCTTTCATACCTACACAGGCACCCACCGGGTCAATCCTGTCATCGTAAGATTCTACCGCAACCTTAGCTCTTTCGCCTGGCTCACGAACAATCTTTTTAATGGTGATCAGACCATCAAAGATCTCAGGAACCTCAATTTCAAACAGGCGCTGTAAAAATTCAGGTGCAATCCTCGAAATGATAATCTTAGGTGTAGCATTTACCATATCCACCTTCAGGATCACTGCACGTACAGTATCCCCTTTTTTGAAATAATCGGCCGGTATCTGCTCTGTTTTAGGCATCATCAGCTCGTTGCCTTCATCATCCAGCACCAGGGTTTCTTTTTTCCATACCTGGTAAACCTCACCGGTCACAATCTCACCAACCCTGTCTTTATATTTTTTAAAGATCTCGTCTTTCTCCAGTTCCAGAACTTTAGAAACCAGGGTCTGACGGGCAGCTAAAATCGCCCTGCGGCCAAAGCTTTCCAAAGTGATCTGCTCAATGTAATCGTCGCCAACTTCCATATCCGGATCCAGTTGTTTTACCTCTGCAAGTTCAATTTCCAGATCGTCATCCTCAGAAAAACCATCCTCCATCACTTTTCTGGTACGCCAGATTTCCAAATCACCGTTATCCGGGTTAACAATTACGTCACAATTCTCATCAGTACCATATTTTTTGCGCAGCATACTGCGAAATACCTCTTCCAGCACACTGATCACTGTAGGACGGTCGATGTTCTTGAAGTCTTTAAACTCTTGAAATGAATCGATTAAATTAATATTGCTCATTTTTATTTAAATGAAATTAAAACCTTTGTTTCTATTATTTTATTAAAGTCTATCCTGGTTTCCACCAGCTGGACTTTTTTGCCTTTTTCTTTTATTTTTGCCTCGATGGTTATGCCCTGTTCATCTGCAGCAAGCAATTTACCTTCTTTTACTTCGCCTCCATCCAGCTTAACGCTTAGTTCGCGGCCAACATTTTTAAGGTATTGTCTTTTCAGCTTTAAAGGCTCGCCAACACCAGGTGAAGATACTTCCAGGTTATATGCTTTTTCTATCGTATTTTCCTCTTCCAAATGAAAACCTACATGCCTGCTGATGGCGGCGCAATCCTGAATACTGATCCCCTCATCGCCATCAACATGAATAATAAGTTTGTTGTTTGGCAGCATCTTTACTTCAACTAAAAACAATTCCGGCCTGTCCGAAATCTTCTCCTCAACCAATTCTGTAACTCTTTTTTCTACCTGCATAACCAATTTGCCAATAACAGAAAAGAGGGGACTTCTGCCCCCTCTTACCTCTATTACTGTGCAAATGTAAGAAATATTTTTAAAAACTAAAAATGCTAGAATACAATGAGTTCTCTTGTTCACAAAGAAAGCCGTTCTTCACACATTATTCACCCATCCTTCACACCAAACCCACAAACAGGTACCTTTTTGTGAACAAAGTGTGAATAATGTGTGTACGATGTGAGGACATGTCCTTATCTGCGCAACAGTTTCTGCACTGGTCTTACCCTGTTTTTCAATTCTCCGCTCAGCAAATCTTTCATATTGCCAAACTTCGCATTCAGGTGGGTAATCACCAGGTAATCTCTTCCCTTTACAAAAGACGAGATGGGGATAAAGACCAGGTTGCTATCGGTAACGGTAAAACGGCCTTCAACCGGGGTTTCTTTAATTGTGCTGTCTTTTTCAGAAGGAGTTTGTAAAACAGATACCAGGTTGTTAAAAGTAGAATCTCCGGCTTGCAGCTGCTGCAGTTCCAGTAAGCCGCTCTGTTCAATCTGGTTAAAAACAATAGCGGTACTATCGGTGTTAAAACCAATTAAAAGTGGCTTATTATTTGCAGATGAACAGGCAAACAATGCCATCAGCGCACAAAAAGCGACTGACAACTTAACAGAATTTTTAACCATACCGCTAAATTAAACATTATGAGACTGATTGTAGAAATTTTATTGATGGGCCTGGCTGTACTGATTGGTGCATACATTGTACCGGGTGTGCAGGTAGATGGCTACGGATCGGCTATTATTGCTGCCGTGCTGATTGCCCTGGTTAATGCAACCCTTGGCTTTATTTTAAGGTTGCTTACCTTTCCGGTTAATTTTTTAACCCTTGGCCTGGTTTCATTTATCATTACCGTACTGATGATCCTGCTGGTCGATAAAATGATGACCGGATTTAACACTTCGGGCTTCTGGTCGGCAGCCTTCCTGGCCATTGTTGTGGCACTGATCAAAGCGATATTTAACGCGGTGATGGGAACAGATAAAGATTAAACGCTTAAAAATTCGGCGTTTAAAAACAAAATTACCTTCTCAGAGGATGCATTATTTTTATGCACTTTTCGCGCCTTAAAAACCGACTGAAAGGAGCTCTACGAGACAACAACTCAAAATAAAAAGCTCCGAGTAAATCCGCGTACGAAGAGAATGGTAATTTTGTTTTTAGCTGAACCTCCAAAATACTTTACCGGATGATCTCCCTCGAGATCACCATTTTCTGGATCTCTGAAGTTCCTTCATAGATCTGTGTAATTTTTGCATCGCGCATTAAGCGCTCCACATGATATTCCTTCACAAAACCATAACCGCCATGGATCTGGACAGCCTCTACAGTTACTTCCATAGCCACTTTAGAAGCATAAAGTTTGGCCATAGAGCCGGCTAGTGTATAAGGTTGCCCCTGATCTTTTAACCATGCCGCTTTATAAACCAGTAAACGGGCCGCTTCTATATGCGTAGCCATATCGGCCAGTTTAAAGGCAATGGCCTGATGTTCAGCAATAGGTTTACCGAAGGCCTTACGTTGTTTTGCATAGTCCAGGGCAAGTTCGTACGCACCTGCAGCAATACCCAGGGCCTGGGCGGCAATGCCTATGCGGCCACCTTCAAGGGTTTTCATGGCAAACTTAAAGCCAAAGCCATTTTCACCAATACGGTTTTCTTTGGGCACCTTCACATCATTGAACATCAGCGAATGTGTATCTGAACCGCGGATGCCCATCTTGTTTTCTTTGGGGCCCACTGTAAAACCTTCCATGCCCTTTTCAACAATAAAAGCATTGATCCCCTTATGTCTTAAAGATTTATCTGTTTGTGCAATAACCAGGTAGGTAGAAGCTGTACCTCCATTGGTAATCCAGTTTTTGGTGCCGTTTAACAGGTAGTGATCGCCTTTATCTTCAGCTGTGGTTTGTTGTGAGGTAGCATCAGAACCTGCTTCGGGTTCTGATAAGCAGAAGGCACCGATCTTTTCACCGGCAGCCAGGGGCTTTAAATATTTTTCTTTTTGAAAATCGGAGCCATAAGCTTCCAGTCCGAAACACACCAGGGAATTGTTTACAGATACCACCACCGAAGCAGAGGCATCTACCTTAGAAAGCTCTTCCATGACCAGGACGTACGACAGGGCATCAAGGCCACTGCCATTGTATTTTTCAGACACCATCATCCCCAGAAAACCCAGTTCCCCAAGCTTTTTTACCTGTTCTGCAGGGAATTTCTGGTGCTCATCTCTTTCGATAACCCCGGGCTTAAGTTCAGTCTGCGCAAAATCCCTTGCAGCCTGCCGGATCATCAATTGTTCTTCATTGAGTTGAAATAGCATAATAATATTGTAAAATAATAAGTTAGGCCAAATTTATATAATTTCGGGGCAAATTACTATGGCTGCATAACATTATTTTACAAAGCGAAAACGATACTACTTTAAAAGGTGATTGTTATCGTCGGGGAATACAAGGATAGGGTGGTATTTTCTGGCTTCTTCTATGGGCAAGGAACCGTAAGACATGATGATCAGGATATCGCCAACCTGGACTTTCCGGGCAGTTGCACCGTTTAAACAGATGGTACCACTGCCACGTGCGCCCTTGATGACATAAGTTTCGAAGCGTTCGCCGTTATTGTTGTTTACGATCTGTACTTTCTCGTTCGGGATGATCTGGGCCGCATCCATCAGATCCTCATCTATGGTAATGCTGCCAACGTAGTTCAGTTCTGCCTGTGTTACTCTAACACGGTGTATTTTCGATTTTAAGATCTCGATAATCATGATGCAAAGTTAGCTAATTTTATGAATAAGCGTTTTTTCTTATTTCAGTTCAGTATCATATTATCAATAAGACGGGTTTGGCCAACCCTGGCGGCAACCAGCGCCACAATAGGGTGATGGGTCTTATCTTCTTCGGGCAGCAGGGTTTCGCCGTTGGCAATGGTAAAATAATCGAGTACTACACCGGGGGTATTGCTGATCATTTTTCCTGCTTCTTTTAACAGTTCAGGAATACTGTGTGCTGTAAAATTATCCTGTACATAACCTAATGCCCTGCTCAAGACCAGCGCGTTTTTCCGGTCGGCTGCTGTGAGGTGGATGTTGCGTGAGCTCATGGCCAGACCATCTTCTTCCCTGATGATGGGGCAGGAAACGATCTCTACAGGCATATTAAAATAAGCCACCATATTTTTGATCATCAGCACCTGCTGAAAATCTTTCTGGCCAAAAAAGGCAATATCGGGGTTTACGGCATCAAAAAGCTTTTTTACGATTTGGGTTACGCCCTGGTAATGGCCTTTACGGAATGCACCTTCCAAAAGGAATTCGGCAGGGCCAAGGTCTATGTGCCATACTTCCGGCCGGGGGTACATTTCAGTAACCGAGGGCATAAAAACCACATTACATCCGGCATCTTCCAGCATTTTCATGTCGTGCTCCAGGGGGCGGGGGTATTTTTCGAGGTCTTTGGGATCGGTAAACTGGGTTGGGTTTACAAAAATACTGCATACCACCACATCAGCCTGTTGCTGTGCAATGTTGATCAGCGATACGTGTCCTTTATGCAAAGCGCCCATGGTGGGCACTAAGGCAATTTTCTGTTGAGCCAACTTTATTGGTTCAAGCAGCGACTTTAATGCCGCTATGGTATTTATAACTTTCAAACCAGCCTGTAAAATTTCAAGGGGCAAAGTTGGTTAATTATACATTCCCAACAAAACATCTTGCGTATATTATTGATAAATGTTATTATTTTGCTTACCTTTGCCCCTTGATAATCTTTTCTTTAACATAAATTTTTATTTAGAATATGGAGATGGCAAAAACGAAGCTACTGATTGTTACACACGAGATGTCGCCTTTCCTTGAACTCACAAAGATTTCTGAAATTACCCGTCAACTACCACAGGCAATGCAGGATAAAGGATTTGAAATCCGCATTTTAATGCCGAGGTTCGGGAACATTAACGAAAGAAGGAACAGATTGCACGAGGTTATCCGTCTTTCAGGAATGAACATTATTATTGATGACAATGACAACCCATTAATTATAAAGGTGGCCTCTATTCCGGCTGCACGCATGCAGGTTTATTTTCTTGACAATGAAGATTATTTTCAGCGCAAGCATGTATTCAGGGATAAAGAAGAGAAGTTTTATGCCGACAATGACGAGAGAACGATCTTCTTTTGCAAAGGCGCACTGGAAACCGTTAAGAAATTGGGCTGGGCCCCGGATATTGTACACTGCCATGGCTGGATGACGGCACTGGTGCCTGCATATATTAAAACGACCTATAAAAACGACCCTACCTTTAAAAACTCGAAAGTAGTGTATTCTATTTACGAGAACTGCTTTACAGAAACTTTAAATGCCGATCTGCATAAAAAGGCTGTAATGAGTGCAATGACGCTTGAGGACACTAAGATGTTCGAAAATGCAAATTGCGATACCCTGCATAAAGGTGCTGTAAGTTATAGTGACGCCGTAGTGCTGGCTGATGAAAATATTGGCAGCGATGTGTTAAAATTTGTTAAAGATTCTAATAAACCAACTTTAGCTTATAATTTAACCGAAAATTTTGAAAACTTCTACACTTTATACGAGGAGATTTCAAATGAAGAATTGGCTTCAATAGCATAAACTCAGGTATTATTAAATTATATATGAAATTTACAAAACAAGACTTATTAACCCTGTTGATAGGTCTTTTTCTTTTTGCTTCCTGTAAAGACTCCAATACCATAGGTTTGGACCTTGACCCTGATTATGCCATTAAAGGCACGCTGATGGATTCGGCTACGGTGACTTCACAAACCCTGAAAGATGAAGTAGCTTCGGGCGTTGGCCTGGTCAGACATCCGCTTGGGGTAATGGTAGACCCTGTTTTCGGTAAATCGGAAGCGGCCGTGGCCATGGCTGTAGGCCTGCCAAGTACGGGCTATAAATTTGGCACCAACGCAGTTATTGATTCGGCGGTTCTTGTTTTACCTTATTCGACCCAGTTGTATGGCGATACCATTGTACCGGTTTACACAGTGAAGGTAAACCAGCTGACGAACGACATCTCTAAAGAAACATCGTACCCTACAGATAAAGACTGGCCTGCTGCTGCAACCGTACTGGGTACTTTTAGCGGCAAGATTAAGCCCAATACAAAATTAAAGATCTATGATATTGTTGCCGGCGCAGCCGATACGCTGAAAACAGTGGTGCCACAAATGCGGATCAAGCTGGATAATTCTTTTATCCAGAACAACATCATTAACCTGGATTCGGTTACCTTATCCAAACAGGCCAACTTCTTTAAAGCTTTTAAAGGCCTGCACCTGACCGCCACTACGACAGATAAAGGCGGGATCGTCTTCTTTAACCTGAGCGGAACGGATGGCAAGATAGAGGTATACTACAAAAGACAAAATGCAACAACCACTACCGCAACAGACACAGTAGCGACAAGTTTCCCTATTGGTACGGCTACCGGACCAGTAACGGCGACCATTAAGCACGATTATACGGGTACGCCGGTTAAAACCCAGCTGGATGTACCTAACCCGGCTACACCTTATGCAATTACTTATTTGCAGGCCCTGGGTGGATTGAGGAATAAAATCTCTTTCCCTTACCTGAAAAATTTTGTGGCCAATGCAAAAAAACCGGAGAACGGTGGCAACCCCAATACCAAGATCATCATCAATAAAGCGGAACTGGTGATTGACCTGAACGATGGGACGGATGTGTTTCCTTTTAGCGCGGCACAAAGACTTTCTTTATACAGACTTGACATTGCATCGCAACGTGCCAATATTCCGGATAATGACAATGCCATACAGGGACAGTATGCGGGCGACCCAAGGGCGCTTGGCAGCGAGGTATTATTTGGTGGTTATTTTGACTCTGTTCGTAAAAGATATTTGTTTACGGTAACGAGTTATATTCAGGACTTAATGGACGGAAAAACGGAAGACTATGGAACCTTTTTGGCACCAAGTTCTTTAACAGAATTTAACATCAGTCCTTCGGTAACCTCGGCTGCCCGCTCTGTGATCAACAAGTTCAAATATCCGCGTGCAACAGGCGAAAAGAGCTTAAAATTAAATATTTACTACACGCAGGTAAATTAATTTCACCTGATTTTGTGGTCAAATCCCCCGAGAATAATTACTTTCGGGGGATTTTTATTTACAACAAAATATAAACCTATTGTATGTGTGGAATAGTTGGTTACATCGGCCATAGAGAAGCCTGGCCCATTGTTATTAAAGGACTAAAAAGACTGGAATACCGTGGCTATGACAGTGCCGGTATTGCCCTGATCAATGACACGGGGTTAAACATTTATAAAAAAGCCGGAAAAGTACAGGAACTGGAAAATTTTGCTGCCGGCAAAAACCTAAACGGTACCATTGGCATCGGGCATACCCGATGGGCAACGCATGGTGCACCCTCCGACAGGAACTCGCATCCCCATACTTCAAACAATGGTAAACTGACCATTATCCATAACGGGATCATTGAAAATTATGCCACCCTGAAAGAAGAACTGATGACCCGTGGCCATGAATTTAAAAGTGATACGGATACAGAAGTACTGGTACACCTGATAGAAGAGATTTATAAGAATGACAATACGGACCTTTTAGAGGCGGTTAGGCTGGCATTGAACGAAGTAAGTGGTGCTTATGCCATAGTCGTGATGGATGAAGACCAGCCAGGGCAGCTGATTGCAGCCAGAAAAGGCAGTCCTATGGTGATCGGTGTAGGCGACGGAGAGTATTTTATTGCTTCTGATGCTACGCCGATTGTAGAATACACTAAAAATGTAATTTACCTGAACGACAATGAGATTGCATTTCTGAAACGCGATGAACTGCTCATTAAACGGCTTGACAATGTGGTACAGAGCCCTTATATCCAGGAACTGGAGCTGAAGCTTGAGATGCTGGAAAAAGGCGGCTATGAGCACTTTATGCTGAAAGAGATCTTTGAGCAGTCGCGCTCCATAAGAGACTGCATGCGCGGCCGGATTTATCCCAATGAGGGCAAGGTTCAGCTGGGTGGCATTAAAGAGTATGCAGATAAACTGAAAAACATAGACCGGATCATCATTGTAGCCTGCGGAACTTCCTGGCATGCAGGTTTGGTTGGGGAGTACCTGATTGAAGAATATGCACGCATCCCTGTTGAAGTGGAGTATGCCTCGGAATTCAGGTACCGCAATCCGATCATTACAGAGAAGGATGTGGTGATTGCCATTTCGCAATCGGGTGAAACGGCCGATACCATGGCAGCAATTGAAATGGCCAAGGAAAAAGGGGCAACAATTTTTGGGGTATGTAATGTGGTGGGGGCTTCTATACCAAGGCTTACCCATGCAGGTGTATATACACATGCCGGGCCGGAAATTGGTGTGGCATCTACCAAGGCCTTTACCGCCCAGGTAACGGTACTTACCCTGATGGCCTTTTACATGGCACAGCAAAAAGGCACGCTGACCCATTCTAAACTGGTAGAACTGCTGACCGAACTGGATTGTATCCCGGCAAAGATTGAGCGGGCCCTGGAATCGGACAGCATGATCAGGGAAATTTCCGAAAAATTTAAAGATTCGAGGAACTGTTTGTTCCTGGGCAGGGGAAGTGGTTTCCCTGTGGCTTTAGAAGGCGCTTTAAAGCTGAAAGAGATCTCTTATATCCATGCCGAGGGTTATCCTGCGGCCGAGATGAAACACGGGCCTATTGCTTTAATTGACGAGGAAATGCCGGTGGTGGTGATTGCGACTAAAAATTCTTCATATGAGAAGGTGATCAGCAACATACAGGAAGTAAAGGCCAGAAAAGGAATTGTACTTGCTATTGTGACCGAGGGTGATGTTGAGGTTAGAAAAATGGCAGATTACTGCATTGAGATACCTGATGCAAGTGAGGCCTTTTTGCCTTTACTGGCTACCATACCTTTACAATTGCTATCGTACCATATAGCGGTGCTGAGAGGCTGTAATGTAGACCAGCCAAGGAACCTGGCCAAATCGGTTACCGTAGAATAATTTAGAAAAGGGGTGCTTTCAAAAAAACACCCCTTTTTTATTTAGAAAGGTAAATCTCCGGATGGGTCAGTAAGATCGGTATACTCACTTTCACTTTTAGGTGTTGTGCCCTCACTGCTGACCGGTGTTTGTTCAAAATCACTTTTCCTGCCCAGGATGGTAAAGTTTTCGGCTACAACTTCTGTAACGTATTTCTTTATTTTTTCCCGGTCTTCAAAAGATCGGGTACGCAGTTTACCCTCAATATAAACCAGCTTGCCTTTTTGCAAATATTTAGAGGCAACTTCTGCCAGGCCCCTCCATAAAACAATGTTGTGCCATTCTGTTTGCTCTATGCGCTTGCCATCTTTGTTATAGGTCTCTGATGTTGCCAGTGGGAAACTTGCTACAGTTACCCCCCCGTCCAAATGTCTGACTTCAGGATCTTTTCCTAAATGCCCGACTAAAATAACTTTGTTAATACCTGACATGAATTTTGGTTTTTCTATGTAATAAAATGCTTACAAACAAAATTGGTGATCACTTTAGGTTGCGGCAATTCGTCGAATTCCGGCAATGAGACCCATTTTATTTCTGCATTCTGATTAAAGTTAATGATATAATTATCTAAACCAAAAAATTGAACATATATAGTTTGGTGTGTTAATAAATGTTTTTGATGGGATAAAGTCCTGACTTTACAAGCTGCGCCAAAGCTTTCCTGTAACAAAGGGGCAAACTTTTCGGGATCTTCCAGAAAAGGCCGGTCTGTTTCGATGAGTGGAAAATCATATAATTCCTGCCATATATCGCCAGGGCTCCTTTTTTTGACCAGGATATTGTCGCCTTCCATACACAGGAAATAGTTGAAATAGCGGGTACGTTTTTTCAGTTTGTTCAATTTTACAGGAAGCGTACCGACCAGATGATGCTTTTGAGCAAAACAGCTGTCCTGAACCGGACATATACCACAATTGGGAGATTTGGGTTTGCACTGCAATGCGCCGAACTCCATAATGGCCTGATTGTATACTGAAGGCTGCTGGCCACTGATGAGTGACTGGGCCAGGTCTGCGAACTGTTTTTTACCGGTGCTGCTGTTTATGGGGCTTTCTATACCGAAATAACGGGACAATACACGGAACACATTGCCATCGAGCACTGCTTTTGATTCATTTGAAGAAAAAGAAGCAATGGCAGCGGCGGTATACTCGCCAATCCCTTTTAGTTTAATGAGCTGATCATAGCGCACCGGAAAAACGCCACCATGCAGGTCGCGCACCTGCCTGGCTGTAAAAAGCATGTTCCTGCCTCTGGAATAATAGCCAAGCCCCTGCCATAGTTTAAGCACCTGTGTTTCACTGGCGCTGGCAAAGTCGAGCACAGTTGGATAGTTCTGTAAAAAATTATTGAAATAGGGCAGGCCCTGGTCTACCCGGGTTTGCTGCAGGATCACTTCGGATAACCAGATGATGTATGCATCTGTAGTACCCCGCCAGGGTAGGTCCCTTTTATGGTTTAAGTACCAGTTTACGATTTCGGATTGAAAACTCATGCCCGTAAAAATACGGCGTAATTATTTGATTTTAGTAAAACTTGCAATCGGGTGATAGAAGAAACGACAAATAAATCATCTTTTATTTTCCTATCTCATTAAAAAGCAATACTTTTGCAACCCCAAAACATTTATAATATACAACACACAGTAAATTAATAAAACAAAAAATATGACTAAGGCAGATATTATTTCAGAAATATCAACGAAAACAGGAATTGAAAAGGTAGATGTACAAGAAACCGTTGAGGCATTTTTCAAGGTCATCAAAAACAGTATGATCGGTGGAGAAAATGTATACGTTAGAGGTTTTGGTAGTTTTGTTG
This sequence comes from Pedobacter heparinus DSM 2366, assembly GCF_000023825.1. Taxonomy (NCBI): domain Bacteria; kingdom Pseudomonadati; phylum Bacteroidota; class Sphingobacteriia; order Sphingobacteriales; family Sphingobacteriaceae; genus Pedobacter; species Pedobacter heparinus. The sequence continues at coordinate 154,475 of NC_013061.1, read as the reverse complement.
TAAAAAAGAGAGCACAAAAAACTGCAAGAAATATTTCTAAGAACACAGCAATCATCATCCCTGAGCACTTTGTTCCAAGCTTTAAACCAGCAAAGGTATTTGTAGACAAAGTGAAAAACAACTCTAAAAAACTTAGCGTAGAAGCTTAATAGCCATGATAAACAGTATCCGTTCCAGACAAATTATTTTAATTGGCGCAATGGTTTTGCTGATTGCATTTTTGTTTACGAGGGATATTAAAGGTTTGGTGAAGCCAAAAGAAGAACCTACAGCTGCTGTTCCAGCCGGCGGTCAGATGGCCCCTGCCGAGACAGCAGTTATTAATTTAACTGAGGTTTCTGTTACCGGTAAAAATCTATTGAGTGCTAACCTTGCCGCAGAAATAACTGCTTTGGAAAACGCCTATAAATCGGCTCCTGAGGCAAATAAAGCTGCCGCAGCAAAACTGTTGGCCCAAAAATGGGATGATGTGGAACAGGCTGTTCCAAGCGCCCTGTATTTAGAGCTGATGGCCGAGAAAGAGCCGACATTAAACCACTGGTTATCAACAGGCGAACGTTTTTTAAAAGCATTTGACAACACACGCGATAGTTTATTGCAACCGGCATTGTTACAAAAGGCCCATACGGCCTATACCAATGCGGTGAAAATAGATTCGGCCAGTGCCGATGCAAAAACCGGACTGGGCATTACCATTGTTAATGGAATGGGCATGCCAATGCAGGGTATAGCGATGCTGATGGATGTGGTTAAAAAAGATCCTAAGAATTTAAAAGCAAATATGAGCTTAGGTACTTTTGCGATGAAATCGGGTCAGTTTGACAAGGCCGTAAACAGGTTTAACGACATTATTGCCATAAAACCTTCACCGGACGCCTATTTTTACCTGGGAACAGCTTATGAGAACCTGGGCAAGAACGAAGAGGCTATTGACGCCTATTTAAAGAGCAAGAAATTAGCGGGCAATGCAACTTTATCAAAATTTATTGACGATAAGGTGAAAGCATTAAAAAGTAAAAATTAATAAACAGATTTATAAAAATATTTAAAATTTAAAATTATGCCGAGCGGTAAAAAAAGAAAAAGACATAAAATGGCTACCCACAAACGCAAAAAACGTTTAAGAAAAAACAGACATAAGAAAAAATAATTTTTCTTAAAGTATTGCTCAACATAAAGGCTAGGATTTGTGATCGTAGCCTTTAGTTGTTGGCAGTAATGTTTTTTTTATTGTCCATGTGTTAATAAGGTATTTATACCTTAAAATCTGTAGCTTTTGGTAAAGGAACTAATTATAGATTCATCTCCTTCGGGAGTAACCATAGCTTTAGTTGAAGACAAACAACTTGTAGAACTCCATAAGGAGCAGATCAATAACAATTACGCTGTAGGCGACATTTATTTAGGCCGCATAAAGAAAATTATGCCGGGCCTAAATGCTGCGTTTGTTGATGTTGGTTATGAAAAGGATGCTTTTTTGCATTACTTTGATCTTGGTCCGCAAGTACAATCTTTAATAAAGCTTACGAAAATCAAGCGTAATGGCTCTGTTAACGGCACTTTATTAGATAATTTCAAATTAGAGGGTGACATTAACAAAGCAGGAAAAATATCAGAGGTGGTAAGTAAGAACCTCGTTTTGCCTGTCCAGATCGCTAAAGAGCCCATCTCAACAAAAGGACCCCGTTTAAGTTCTGATCTTTCGATTGCCGGAAGATATATTGTATTGGTGCCCTTCTCAAATGTGATCTCTATTTCCAAAAAGATTAAGAGCAATACTGAACGTAATCGTCTTAAAAAGATTATTGAAAGTATTAAACCTAAGAATTTTGGCGTGATCATCCGAACGGTATCAGAAGGCAAGGGTGTTGCCGAACTTCAGAAAGACCTTTTAGATTCGGTAGCCAAATGGGAAAACTTCATTAAGAAGTTGCCCGATGCGGAGCCTTCTAAACGTGTTTGGGGAGAAATGGACCGGACTTCGACACTGATCCGTGATATTTTGAGTACCGATTTCACGAATGTATATGTAAGCGACAACAATCTGTTCGAGGATATCCGCTCTTATGTACATGAGATCTCTCCGGAAATGGAGAAGATTGTAAAACTGTACAGACATAAAGAGCCTATATTTGAACACTTCGGGATTGAGAAGCAAATTAAAAATGCTTTTGGGAAAACGGTAAACCTGGCTGGTGGTGCCTACCTGGTGGTAGAGCATACTGAAGCCTTGCACGTAATTGACGTAAACAGCGGCAACAGAACGGCCAGCAAGGAAAATCAGGAAGAGAATGCCTTACAGGTAAACAAAGAGGCGGCAAAAGAGATTGCCCGCCAGCTGCGTTTGCGTGATATGGGTGGTATTGTGGTGATCGATTTTATTGATATGCACAAACCGGCAAACAGAAAAATGCTGTTTGACCATTTGAGGGACCTGATGCAGTTAGACCGCGCCAAACATACCATATTACCACCAAGTAAATTTGGGCTGGTCCAGATCACCCGTCAGCGTGTACGGCCGGAGATGAACATTGTGACCAGTGAGAAATGCCCGGCCTGTGACGGGACGGGAGAAATTAAGGCAAGCATTGTTTTGATGGATGACATTGAAAACAATCTGACCTATATTTTGCAGGAGCAAAACGAAAAAAATATTACGCTTTGTGTGCACCCTTACATTGAAGCCTACATTAAAAAAGGATTTATTTCTTTACAGTGGAAGTGGTTCTTTAAATTTGGACAGCGCATAAAGATTAAAGCTGTGCCTTCGTATAACCTTACTGAATTCCACTTTATTTCGTCAAAGGACGAAGAGATCAAATTATAATACCTTTTCGGTTGTTCAACAGGCCTGATTTCGAAAAAGAGATCAGGCCTGTTTTGTTTTCAAGCTGATTTTACTGGAATTTAAGTTAAATTCGTAAGCCCTTACATTATATTGTGTCTTCCTGAACATCGCAAGAGAAAGTTGCATTACAAAGTGAGGGCCCGGTTCAGGGTAACGAAATGGTTCATTAAAATTAAATAAATTGGCTAAAACAAAATCAGCATATTTTTGCCAGAGCTGCGGATACGAATCAGCAAAATGGCTGGGCAAATGTCCGTCCTGCAATGAGTGGAATACTTTTGTGGAAGAGGTTATTGAAAAAGCAGCTGCTAAAGTGCCCGCCTGGAAAACAAGTACCGGTACCCAGCGCGTTAGTAAGCCCAACAAGGTAGACAATATCCAGTCTATAACCGAAGAACGCATTTTGACCGGCGATACAGAGCTTGACCGGGTTTTGGGCGGGGGCCTTGTTGCTGGTTCTGTTATTTTGATCGGCGGTGAGCCTGGCATTGGCAAATCCACTTTAATGCTGCAGCTGGCCTTAAACATTTCGGGCAAAAAGATTTTGTATGTATCCGGAGAGGAAAGTGAACAGCAGATTAAAATGCGGGCAGAGCGGATCACTGTACAGCCCATGGCAGATTGCTACATCCTGACAGAAACTTCCACACAAAATATATTTAAACAGATAGAAGAGCTTGAGCCCGATATTGTGGTTGTCGATTCGATACAGACCCTGCATTCGGCACACATAGAATCTACCCCGGGCAGCGTGTCGCAGGTAAGGGAGTGTACGGCCGAGTTGCTGCGTTTTGCAAAGGAGACGGATACCCCGGTATTTCTAATAGGCCACATTACCAAGGACGGAACGATTGCTGGGCCCAAAATACTGGAACATATGGTGGATACCGTTTTACAATTTGAGGGCGACAGGCACCATGTATACCGGATATTGCGGTCGATAAAAAACAGGTTTGGTGCTGCAGCCGAGCTTGGGATCTATGCCATGCACAGCAGCGGATTGAGGCAGGTTTCCAACCCATCAGAAATACTGCTTTCCCAGCGGGATGAAGAGCTGAGCGGAATTGCCATATCGGCCACTTTAGAGGGCGCCAGACCAATGTTGATTGAAACACAGGCCCTGGTGAGTGCGGCAGCCTATGGAACCCCCCAGCGGTCCTCAAATGGCTTCGATACCAAAAGGATGAACATGCTGCTTGCCGTGCTGGAAAAAAGATGCGGGTTCAGATTGAGCACAAGAGACGTATTTTTAAATATTGCCGGCGGAATAAAGGTAGAGGACCCGGCTATTGACCTGGCCATCCTGGTGGCCATTATCTCTTCTCATGAGGATATATTTATTTCTTCAAAAATATGCTTTGCTGCTGAAGTTGGCCTTTCTGGCGAGATCAGGGCGGTAAACCGAATTGAACAACGCATTTCTGAAGCAGAAAAGCTTGGTTTTGAACGGATCTTTATTTCTAATTACAACAGGAAAGGGCTGGTAGTTGAACGTTATAAGATTGAGTTGATTGCAGTGAGCAAAATAGAAGATGTTTTCTCCCAGTTATTTGGATAAACAGCTAAAACGTAGAAAACAAACCACATATTTCTACAGTACGGGGATTTATTTACACGAAATTGTAATTACACTTCTTTTGTTGTTTTTCATACCCACCTAGTTATAAGATAGTTACACCATCAAACAAAGGTATTTTGAAAATGGCCTGTTAATTGCCTTTATTCAATCGTTAACGTTCATTTATGGATTTTAACAAACAATAGGGATGATTATCCTCGTTATCGTAAGGTAACGAGGATTTTTTATTTCAGGGGGGAAATTGACGAAGGCCTGTAAAATAAAAAAGTCCCTTTCGGGACTTTCTATATTACTTGGACAAATACATCGATTTATCTTTAATCAATTTTCTGAAGTAAGGATCTTCGGTGTCTTTAATGAACCTGATGGCCTCGCCGGTCGATTTCATTTCCGGGCCTAATTCTTTAGTTACCTCAGGGAATTTGTTGAAGGAGAATACCGGTTCTTTAATGGCATAACCTTTCAGTTTGCGCTCGATGGTAAAGTCTTTCAGTTTATTTACACCCAGCATCACCTTGGCGGCAATATTGATGTAAGGCACATCATAAGCTTTAGCAATGAAAGGAACCGTCCTGGAAGCCCTTGGATTGGCCTCAATCACATATACTTTTTCATCTTTAACTGCAAACTGGATGTTCAACAGGCCGATGACATTCAGTGCTCTTGCAATCTTTTTAGAGTAAGTTTCCATGTCGTTCATTACCTTTTCAGATAAGCTGAACGGAGGCAATACCGCACTGGAATCTCCGGAGTGGATACCAGCTGGCTCAATATGTTCCATCAATCCAACGATATGTACATCTTCCCCATCACTGATCGAATCAGACTCTGTTTCTTCTGCCCTATCCAGGAAATGATCGATCAATACACGGTTACCGGGAAGGTCTCCCAATAATTTCACGACCGCTTTTTCCAGGTCTTCATCGTTGATCACGATGCTCATTCCCTGTCCGCCCAATACATAGCTTGGTCTGACCAATACCGGATAACCCACTTCATTTGCTACAACTATTGCTTCTTCGGCATTTTCTGCAACACCATATTTTGGATAGGGAATATCAAGTTCCTTTAAAAGGTCTGAGAAACGGCCCCTGTCTTCGGCCACATCCATGTCGTTATAAGAAGTGCCGATAATCTTAATGCCATTCTCGTGCAGCTTCTCGGCCATCTTTAAGGCCGTTTGTCCGCCTAGCTGTACAATTACACCTACAGGGTTTTCCAGTTCTATAATTTCTCGTACATGCTCCCAGAATACCGGTTCAAAGTATAGTTTATCGGCCATGTTAAAGTCGGTAGATACCGTCTCTGGGTTACAGTTGATCATGATGGCTTCGAAACCGGTTTCTTTGGCGGCAAGCAGACCATGCACACAAGAATAGTCGAACTCTATACCCTGCCCGATACGGTTAGGACCAGAGCCAAGTACAATCACTTTCTTTTTATCAGATGGCAAAGATTCGTTCTCTTCCTCAAAAGTTGAGTAATAGTAAGGTGTTTTTGCAGCAAACTCGGCAGCACAGGTATCCACCATTTTGTAAACGCGTTTGATGCCCAACGACTTTCTGCGCTCGTATACTTCATCTTCGGTTACATTGCCCAGCAGATAGGCAATCTGGATATCAGAAAAACCTTTCTGCTTTAGGGTAAAGAAGAAGTCTTTAGGAATATTATTTAGTGAATAACGTTTCAGCTCTGTTTCCAGCTGCACCAATTCCTGTATTTGTGACAGGAACCATTTGTCGATACGGGTAACTTTACGGATCGACTCAAGTGGCACACCCATACTCATGGCATCCTTGATCAGGAACAACCTGTTCCAGCTGGCATGCTCCAGGCCATACATGATTTCGTCGATGTTTCTTTTGTGCTTACCATCTGCACCCAGACCTGCGCGGCTGATCTCTAAGCTCTGACAAGCTTTTTGGAGGGCTTCGATAAAAGTACGGCCGATAGCCATCACCTCACCTACCGATTTCATCTGCAGGCCCAGCTCCATATTGGCGCCTTTAAATTTATCAAAGTTCCAGCGGGGTACTTTTACGATTACATAGTCTAAAGTAGGCTCAAAGTAGGCCGAGGTTGTTTTTGTAATCTGGTTTTCCAGTTCGTCCAGGTTATACCCGATAGCCAGTTTAGCCGCAATTTTGGCAATAGGATATCCTGTTGCTTTACTGGCCAGGGCCGACGAGCGGGATACCCTTGGGTTGATCTCGATGGCAATGATCTCATCGTTGTCGGGATTTACCGAGAACTGTACATTACAGCCTCCGGCGAAGTTTCCGATGGCGCGCATCATGCGGATAGCCTGGTTACGCATATCCTGGTAGCAACGGTCGGACAAGGTCATTGCCGGTGCTACGGTGATGGAATCTCCTGTATGGATACCCATTGGATCGAAGTTTTCAATAGAACAGATAATGATCACATTGTCATTACTGTCCCTTAACAACTCCAGTTCATATTCTTTCCAGCCTAAAACGGCTTGCTCTACCAGTACCTCATGGGTAGGAGAAGCCTCAAGCCCGCGTTTTAAAGCCTGGTCAAATTCTTCTTTTTTGTGTACGAAACCACCTCCATAACCACCCAATGTATAAGAAGGGCGGATAACCAATGGATAACCAATTTCCTGGGCTGCTTCTTTACCTTCCAGGAAAGAGTTGGCAATTTTTGAAGTAGCTACCCCTACACCTATATCAACCATTAACTGGCGGAAAGCTTCCCGGTTTTCAGTTTTCTCGATTGCTGCAACATCCACACCGATCACTTTAACACCGTATTTTTCCCAAATGCCCCGTTCAGATGCTTCAATACAAAGATTCAACGCTGTTTGTCCACCCATAGTAGGCAGTACAGCATCAATTTTGCGTTCCTGCAAAATCTGCTCAATAGAATCTACCGTTAGCGGCCAGAGGTAAACATGGTCCCCAATCACTTTGTCGGTCATGATGGTTGCAGGATTTGAATTGATGATCGAAACTTCAATTCCCTCTTCTTTTAAAGATAAGGCGGCTTGAGATCCCGAATAGTCAAATTCGCAGGCTTGGCCAATGATGATAGGGCCCGATCCGATAATTAGTACTGAGCGTATGGAGGTGTCTTTAGGCATAAGGCTTTAAAAAGTCTAATGTATTATGGATAAAAAAATGCAGTTTTGAGACCGGAATAGTCCAGAGATTTCCCTTGCAGGGTATAAAGCTCCCGACTCTTCTGTCGGGATGCAAAGTTACGCTTTTGTGTGTTAAAAATCTGCTATTTTTAAAAAAACCCTTATAAATAAAAATGGAGGATAAAATACCCTCCAAATCATGCTACAAACTTTAGTTATTGCTGAAGCTTAATCTCGCCAACATCTGTTACGGCGCTGTCTATAACGGCCACGTTCTCTACTGATGTATCTTTATAGGGCGCTTTGGCCTTTATCCATAAGGTATAGGTGGCCGGTTTTATTCCGCTGAACATAAAACTACCATTCCTGATTTCTGCTTTAAGGGTATCTGTTCCTGTCACGGCAAGCACCTGTACAGCTCCATCAGGCGGACTGACCTTACCCTGTATGCCAGTCGCTTTAATCAATGTGAAGGCAAAAAACGTGAGCAGCAAGCCCGCTGCCACTAAGAAGCTTATCTTTTTCATTGCTAATCAATTTTAGTTTAACCTTTATTTCAGTTGTAATGATGATCTTTCATTTATAGACAAACAATATTCCGGATTGTTTTAAACCATGCAAGATCCATTTAGTACTTTTGGGCGATGATTGAATTACTGAAGGACAGCTTTACTCAATTTTTTATTCAAACCGGGGCCTTGGAGTGGTTTGGTGTGTTTACCGGTATACTTTGTGTATGGCTGGCGGCCAAGAACAACATTTACAGCTGGCCTATTGCAATTGTAAGTGTAATCATCTATATCTTTATTTTCTTTGAATCGAAATTGTATGCCGATATGGGCCTGCAGTTTTATTTCTTTTTTATGAATGTATACGGCTGGTATTACTGGAGCAAAAACAGGAACAACCCGGCTGCCTCCAGACCGATAGCGCACATTACCCAAAAAGAAATGCTGCTGTCTGCAATTGGCGTTGTCGTTTTCACCTTCCTGCTGGGGCAGCTGCTGCATAAAAATACAGATGCTTCTTTCCCTTTTATTGATAGTTTTTGTACCGCCTGCAGTCTGGTTGCCCAGGTATTTCTTGCCCGTAAGGTGATACAGAACTGGCTGATCTGGATTTTTGCAGACATCATTTATGTAGGGATGTACGTGTCGAAAGACCTGTATGCTACAGCTGTGATGTATGCATTATATGTTTATATTGCAATTGTTGGTTATTTGGACTGGAGGAAGATTTACCGTGAACAGGAACATTAAAAAAATTGCCATTGTAGGCCCGGAAAGCACGGGTAAATCGACCATTACTGCACAGCTGGCCAGGCATTACGAAACACTTTGGGTGCCCGAATATGCGCGGTATTATTGTGCAGCCCTAACCGAACCCTGTAACTTACAGGATGAGACCAATATGTTTCACGGACAGGTAGCCCTGGAAGAATCGATATTGTCTATTGCCGAAAAAGACTTCATTTTTTGTGATACTACCTTTCTGACGGTAAAAATATGGAGCGATGAGGTTTTTGGCGAAACGCCTCAGGTAGTGCTGGATGCCCTGCCCTGCTATCATTATGACCTTTATTTACTGATGGACATCGACCTGCCCTGGCAGGAAGATCCGCTGCGCGATTTCCCTCATAAACGCGAGCATTTTATGCAGGTATGGCATAAGGAACTGAAAGCTTTAAATGCAGCTTACATAGTGATAGGCGGTCAGGAAAACCGGCTGGACAATGCCATTGCTGCTGTAGAAAGTTTGCTATTGATAAAATAAGCTTTACCTTTGCTTCATCAAAAAGGGGTGCCTTGTTTTGTAAAAAACACGAAAACAGGCTGAGAGTATACCCATTATATCTGCAAACAGATATAAACACCTGATCCGGATAATGCCGGCGGAGGGACAAGAGTTATGGAAAATTATTTAAAATCAAGCAAATTGAAAAGATCAATTATCGCAGTGTTCACTGTGCTGATGCTGCCATTGCTATCAATGGCACAGTTCAGCATTTCGGGAACTGTATCCGAAAAATCAAACCAGGTACTACCGGGCGCTTCTGTAAGGCTCAAAAACAAAGGGACAGGCCTTACTTCCGATGCCCATGGGCAGTACCGTTTTAACAACCTGAAAGCAGGGAATTATGTGCTTATTGTAAGTTATATTGGTTACCGGAGTACAGAAAAGGCAGTCAGTTTAAATGCAGATGCAGTAGTAGACATAACATTGGCCCCCGCTGCCTTCCTTGCGGATGAAGTAATTGTAAGGGCCACGCGGGCCAATGAAAAATCGGCCACCACCTATAAAAACATCGGTAAAAAAGAAATTGAAGAAAACAACTTTGGCCAGGACCTGCCTTTTATACTGAACAATACACCGGGTGTAGTGGTCACTTCGGATGCAGGTGCAGGTGTGGGCTATACCGGCATCAGGATAAGGGGCAGCGATGCCAGCAGGGTAAATGTGACCGTAAATGGTATTCCCTATAACGACAGCGAAAGTCAGGGTACCTTTTGGGTAAACATGCCAGATTTTGCTTCTTCGGTAGACAATATACAGATCCAGCGCGGAGTGGGTACCTCTACCAATGGGGCCGGTGCTTTTGGTGGCAGTGTAAATATACAAACGGCATCTGTTGCCGATCAGGCTTATGCCGAACTGAACAACGCTTATGGCTCATTTAATACTTTAAAAAATACCGTTAAGGTTGGAACAGGGATGATCGACAACAAATGGAGCTTTGACGGGCGTTTATCCAGGATAAAATCGGATGGTTTTATAGACCGGGCGGCTTCCGACCTGAAATCATACTTTTTGTCGGGCGCCTATTACGGTAAAAAAGACCTGTTGCGCATCAATGTATTTTCGGGACAGGAAAAAACCTACCAGGCCTGGAACGGTGTTCCCGAAGCAAAATTAAGGGGAGACCTGGTAGCCCTGGAAGAGCACTACAACAACAACCTGGGTTATCTGTATTATACAGATGCCGATCGTGCAAACCTGTTCAATTCCAACAACAGAACTTATAACCAGTTTACTTATAAAGACCAGAACGACAATTATACCCAAAGCCATTACCAGGCTTTATATGCCAGGCAGTTGAACGAAAAATTTTCGTTTAACGGGGCCCTGCACTATACCGATGGCGCCGGTTATTTTGAAGAATATAAGAACGACCAGAAGTTTAGCAAGTATGGTTTGCCGGATGTAAGTGTTGGTGGTAGCCCCATCAGCAAAACCAACCTGGTTCGTCGCCGCTGGCTGGACAATGACTTTTACGGCCTTACCTACGCGTTCAATTACGTCCCCTCGTCCAACTTAAACATTACCTTAGGTGGTGCGTATAATCAATACCGAGGTAAACACTTTGGCCAGATCATCTGGGCCCAATATGCTTCAACTGCTGCAAATGATTATCATTACTATGATGGAAAAGGAAATAAAGATGATTTTAACACCTATGCTAAGGTGAATTATTCTCCTGTAAGCCAGCTCAGCTTATTTGCTGATCTTCAGTATAGAAATGTAAATTACGACATTACCGGCCTTGATAAAAATCGCAACACCCTTGATTTCCATAATAAATACAATTTTTTCAATCCTAAAGTTGGTGCCACTTATTTTATAAATCAACAAAGTAACGTTTACGCATCCTTTAGTGTGGGGAACAAAGAACCAAACCGCGACGACTTCAGCAATCTTAAGGCAGGGCTGCCCGTTCCAAAATCAGAACATTTAAATAATGTTGAAGCAGGCTACCGCATTACAGACAAAGACTTTAATGTGGGCATCAATGTTTATGGAATGTTCTATAAAGACCAGCTTATTTTCACTGGAGAGGTGAATGATGGAGGAGACCCTTACCGACAGAATGTAGATAAAAGTTCCCGCATGGGACTTGAAATAGATGGATCCTATAGCATTAGTCCAAAGTTTATCATCAATGCCAATGCGGCCTTAAGCCGGAACAAGATCAAAAATTACATAGATTACGTTTCAGTATATGATGCCAATTTTGACCTGATCAATGTACAGGCTACCAGCTATGCCAATCCTGATATTTCCTTCTCACCCAACACCGTATTGTTCGGAGAGCTGGTTTACAAGCCGCTTAGTGGCTTTGCAATGGCCCTGCAAAGCAAATATGTAAGCAAACAGTACATGGACAATACACAGAATGAAAGCCGTAAACTGGATGCCTACTGGGTAAACAATGCCAGGCTGGGCTATGATTTTAATTTAAAGGGGATAAAAAATATCAATATCGGCTTGCTGATCAACAATATCCTGGATAAAAAATATGAGAGCAATGGCTATACCTATAGCTCCATTTATCCATGGGGCATGCTAACAGAAAACTTTTATTTCCCTCAGGCCGGAACAAATTTCTTACTTTCGCTGAACCTGAAATTTTAACCCGGTTATGAAGAAGTTCATCGAGAAGCTCCATTTTATTACGCATGATATTGAACACTTAAGCCACCTGGAACAGGCGCAGATTGCCTGTACTGCAGGTGCAAAATGGATACAATACCGTTGCTTAACCAAAAATGACAATGAGCTGCCGGCTGATATCAATGCCATTGCCGAGATCTGTGACGACTGGGGAGCCACCCTGATCGTTACAGATCATGTGCACCTGAACGGCATGGCCGACATACAGGGTTTTCATATCGAAGATATGGCTGCTGATTTTGTGAAGCTCAGGCAGCAACTGGGTGAAGCCCTGACCATTGGCGGATCGGCAAATACGGTTGAGGGCCTGATCAGACTGGCCGCTGAAGGTGCCGACTATGCCGGTTTTGGCCCCTTTTATACCACGCTTACCAAACCCAACGACCTGCCCTTACTTGGTATTGAAGGCTATCGTAAAGCGATGGGCCTGCTGAAGGAAAAGACAATAGATTTACCTGTACTGGCAGTTGGGGGCATAACAGCTAACGACATTGACCCTTTGATGAATACTGGTATTTTTGGTATCGCGGCATCTGCTGCCATTAACCGGGCAGATGATATGCGGGAGGCCTATCTCTCATTTTATGACAGAATCATGTAAATACTTTTTTTAGCTTTGTTTAAAGTATCTACCCTTGGACGATCATACAGTCATAACAGAAAAGCCCGACCTTTACGCAGCCTTACGGCTCAAAGAATTCAGATATTATATGGGTATGCGGTTCTTCTTTACGTTTGGCTATCAGATGCAGGCCGTTATCATCGGATTCCATATTTATCATTTGACAAAAGATCCGCTGGCCCTGGGCCTGGTAGGCCTTTGTGAGGCCATTCCATCTATTGGCATTGCCTTGTATGGAGGCTATGTAGCCGATAAATCTGAGAAAAGGGGCTTGCTCATGAAAATTTTCATTACCGTATTCCTTTGTTCCTTTGTAATGATGCTGGTTACCATTCCGCAAATGCACGCGTATGTGCCGGCAAATTATGTGGTGCCAGTCATGTACCTGATGATCTTTGGGATTGGCATAGCCAGGGGCTTTTACAGTCCGGCTGCTTTTTCTGTAATGGGACAGGTTGTGCCTAAGGCGCTATACCCCAATTCCAGTACATGGAACAGCTCGGCCTATATGACCGCTTCAATTCTGGGCCCTGCGGTAGGTGGGCTGATTTATGCTTTCTTTGGTGTAACTGTCACTTATGCCGTTATCATTGCCTTCATCCTTGTTGCACTCTGCTTCATTTTCCTTTTAAAACCAATCCCGGCTAGGTTCATCCCTAAAGAAAACATTGTCAAAAGTCTTACAGAAGGTGTAAAATTTGTATTTAAAAACAAAATGATGCTGGGCGCCATGAGCCTTGACCTTTTTTCTGTTTTTTTTGGCGGAGCCGTTGCGCTGCTGCCGGTTTTTGCGAACGATATTCTCAAAGTGGGGTCTGAAGGACTGGGTTTTATGCGGGCTGCTGCATCTGCGGGGGCGGTGATTACCATGCTGGCCATGACCCGCTTTTCACCTATGAACAAGCCCTGGAGAAATCTGCTTATCGCGGTAACCGGCTTTGGCACGAGCATCATTTGTTATGGCATTTCTAAAAACTTTTACCTTACCTTATTCTTTTTGTTTATGGAAGGAGCCTTTGACAGTGTGAGTGTCCTTATCCGTTCTACCATCATGCAGTTGCTTACACCCGATGAGATGCGGGGCAGGGTATCGGCAGTGAACAGCATGTTTATCGGCTCTTCTAATGAAATAGGAGCCTTTGAATCGGGTTTAACGGCCAAACTGATGCGGACTGTTCCGGCAGTGGTATTTGGAGGCAGCATGACCATAGTGGTAGCCGGACTTACTTACTTAAAAACAAAAAACCTGCTCAGGTTAAGCCTTAATGAAATTAACGAACAAAGGGCTTAAGCGCCGGCTCATAAACCAGCTGGTTAAACTTCCTGCCTTTCCCCGATCTGCTGTCTCCACATGGCATAATACAGCCCATTGAGCGCAACCAGATCATTGTGGGTACCTTCCTCTATCACATTTCCTTTCTCCAGCACATAGATGCGGTCGGCATGACGAATGGTAGACAACCTGTGCGCAATTAAAATGGTAATGTGGTTATCTATATCCGACACCTCTCGAATGGTAGCGGTAATCTCTTCTTCAGTTAAAGAATCCAGTGATGAAGTGGCCTCATCAAAAACCAGGATATCCGGTTTACGCAACAAGGCACGGGCTATTGATAAACGCTGCTTCTCGCCACCTGACACCTTAACCCCACCCTCACCAATTACTGTATCCAGCCCCTTATCAGCTCTGGACAGCAGGTTCTGGCAGGCAGCCTGATGCAATACCCGCATACATTCTTCGTCGGATGCTCCTGGCCTTACAAACTGCAGGTTTTCCCTGATGGTTCCTGAAAACAATTGCGTATCCTGTGTTACAAAGCCTATTTTTTCCCGGAGTACATCCAGGTCTATATTTTTTCCCGGAATGCCATTGTATTTTATGTCGCCCGTTTTAGGACCGTACAATCCAACCAGTAGTTTAACCAGGGTTGTTTTTCCTGAACCGGAAGGGCCAACAAAAGCAATTGTTTCTCCTATTCCGGTTTTAAAGCTGATGTTGTTGAGGGCATTGGTATTGGCCGACTGATGCTTAAAACCCACATTTTCAAATTCCAGTTCTGTTATTTTAGTCAGTGTGGCCGGACGCTCAGGTTTCTTATCTTTCGGGATAGACATGATACGTTCAAAATTGTTCAGCGAGACCTCAGTTTCCCTGTAAATATTAATGATGTTGCCCAGTTCCTGCAAAGGCCCAAAAATGAAGAAGGAATAGATAAACAGCGAAAAGAATTCTCCTACGGTAATGCGTCCTGCAAAGATCAGGTACATCATTAAAAAGAGCAGGCCATTGCGCAGCAGGTTCACAAATGTTCCCTGTATAAAACTCAGGCTCCTGATGTACTTTACTTTTTTAAGTTCCAGGCCCAATATTTTGGTTGTAGTGCTGTTTAACCTGTTGATCTCCTGCTTGGCCAGACCCAAACTTTTTACCAGCTCAATGTTACGCAGGGATTCTGTGGTAGAGCCTGCAAGGGAAGTGGTTTCAGCCACAATATTTTTCTGCACACGTTTAATCCGTTTGCTTAAAAAGGAGCTCAAAAAACCCAATAAGGGAATGGCCGAGAAATAGACCACTGCTATTACCCAATACACAGATATGGCATAAACCGTAACAAATACAATTCCGATGATACTGGTAAACAAAACGTTAATTGCGGCCTGCACCAGCTTTTCGGTATCCAGTCTGACCTTCTGTAGTATGCCCAGCGTTTCTCCGCTTCGCTGATCCTCAAACACCTGATAGGGCAAATCTAATGAATGGGCCAGACCATCAGAATAAATCTTTGCACCCAGGCGCTGTGTAATTACATTTACATAATAATCCTGAAAGTTCTTGGCAATACGGGATACCATTGCAGCCCCCATGGCCAGCAAGATCAGCACACCTGCACCTTTTATAAATTCATCCGTAGTAAAATTCTTATAATTGGTTACGTATTTATCAATAATGAGGCGAAATACGTAGGGGTCAAGAAAAGAAAATATCTGGTTAACCGCCGCCAGAAACAAGGCCAATACGATCAGACCTTTATAGTTTTTTAAATAGCTGAACAAGATTTTCATATATGGGGTTTGGGTAGATTATTAAAAAATAGCTGTCAAAAATAAAGAAAGGGAATGAAGCATTCTCTTCATTCCCTTTAATTTACAAGTAGATTATAATCTTTAAACTGTCATGATATCTTTTTCTTTTGCTTCTGCATGTTTATCAACTTTGATGATATAGGCATCCGTGATCTTCTGCACTTCAGCTTCACCGGTTTTGATCTCATCATCAGAAACGCTTTCGCCTTTCAGTTTTTTGATCTTTTCGTTGGCATCCTTGCGGATGTTACGAACAGTAATGCGACCTCTTTCGGCTTCTTCCTTCACTTTTTTCACCAGGTCTTTCCTACGTTCTTCTGTCAGCGGGGGAACCACCAGACGTATAACAATACCGTCATTTTGGGGGTTGATGCCTATATTTGCTTCCATAATGGCGCGTTCTATAGGTGTAAGCAGGGTCTTTTCCCATGGCTGTACAATTAAGGTACGCGCATCAGGAGTATTGATACTTGCCACCTGGCTCAAAGGGGTTGGATTTCCGTAATAATCAACCATGATGCCATCCAGCATTCCTGCCGAAGCTTTACCTGCACGAATTTTTGTCAGTTCAGCTTCGCAATGCAAAATAGCCTTTTCCATAGTGGCCTGAGCATCTTGTAATTGTTTCTTTATGAGGTCATTCATAATTATTAAATTTAACCAAAAATATAAAATTTATTTAGCATCAGCTCCTTACAAGCGTACCAATCCCATCACCATTTGCTATTTTCATAAAATTACCGGTTTTGTTCATGTCAAAAACAATGATCGGAAGGTTGTTCTCTTCACACAATGTAAAGGCGGTCATATCCATCACATTCAGGCCTTTGGCATAAACTTCTTTAAAAGATATTTCTGAATATTTTGTGGCCGTAGGGTCTTTTTCCGGGTCCGCCGTATAGATTCCATCCACACGTGTCCCCTTCAATACTACATCTGCTTTAATTTCAATTGCACGAAGCGCTGCAGCCGAATCTGTTGTGAAGTAAGGGTTACCGGTACCCGCTCCGAAAATAACAACACGCCCTTTTTCAAGGTGGCGCACTGCCCTGCGACGGATAAACGGCTCGCAGATCTGTTCCATTTTTATGGCAGTAAGGAGCCTGGTTTTCAGGCCAACTTTTTCCAGGGCATCCTGCAATGCCATACTGTTAATTACAGTGGCCAACATGCCCATATAATCGGCCTGGGCACGGTCCATACCCGATTTTTCAGCACTCAGACCTCTAAAAATATTACCACCACCAATCACAATTGCTATTTCAAGACCTTCATCGTGTACCGCTTTGATGTCTTCCGCATATTGTCTTACTACCTCGTTATCAATACCATACTGCTTATCGCCCATCAGCGATTCGCCACTTAATTTTAGTAGGATCCGTTTATACTTCATGAGGCCAAAAATACCAATTTGTTTTAATTAACAAGCGTCGAAATCTACAAACCGTCCACAAAAACTTTACGGAGCTGAAGTTCAGCATTCAGCAGCAGCAGGTTAGCCCTGCTGCCCACGCTCAAAGAACCGATTTCATCAGACAGTCCCATTAAACCCGCAGGCAATGCTGAAGCCTTGTTTATCGCGTCATACAACGGAATTTCGCAATATTTTACACAATTTTGTACTGCCTGGACCAGGGTGATATTAGAGCCAGAAAGCGTGCCATCTGCTGTAATAAATTTTTCGCCGGACAGCTGATGCTGATAAGGACCGGTATCGCATTCCGTTACCGCATCTGTAATTAAAAATAAGCGGTCGCCCATCAGTTTATGGCTCATTTTTACTACCTCAAAATCCACATGGTTGCCATCCGCTATGATACTGGCCATTGCACTGGGGTGGTTAAATACAGCAACAGGTAAATTTGGCGTCCGGTGATGTATGGGCGGCATGGCATTAAACAAATGCGTAGTAGTCTTAAATCCATTGTTATAAGCAGCAGTAGCTTCAGCAAAGCTGGCATCACTGTGTCCAAGTGATAAAAGCACACCATGTTCCAGTAAACAGCTGATCACCGCCTCGTCCTGAAGTTCTGCAGCGAGGGTCATCATCTTTACCGTGCCATCAGCATGGTCCAGCAAACGTTTCACCTCATCTAAACTGGCTTTATGGATATAAGCTGCTATATGTGCGCCCCTGCGTTTAGGATTCAGATATGGTCCTTCCAGGTGCAGGCCTAAAAAACCCCGGGCTTCCGCACGATAAGCTTTGGCTGCATCAATACTCTGGTAAACGATTTCCATGCTATTGGTGGCCACACAGGCCAGGAAACCAGTAGTGCCTTTTCCAATCAGGTCTGCGTCCATTTGTTTTAAGGTATCTGCTGTCGGATAGGCCGAAAAAAGCTGGCCTCCACTGCCATAGATCTGCAGGTCTATAAAAGAAGGACAAAGGTAATCACCCCTGGCATCTATACGCTCAAACCCATCTGGAATGGTTTCATTGGAAATTTTTGTGATTTTTCCATTTTCTATAAGTACATGCTGGTCTGCTGACAGCAGCCCCTCTTTGAAGAGCTTACAATTGGTGATTGCGATCATAGCGGTTATCCGATTTATACCATCAAATATAAAACAAAAAAAAAGCCTCCTGAAAACAGAAGGCTCTTCTAAAAAAATTAACTAAGTATTAAGCTCCTAATTGTACGCGTTTAAACGCAACAACAGTTAAACCATTAGAAACATCGTTTAAGAATTTACGTACATCCTTAGATGAATCTTTAACAAATTCCTGGTTTAACAAAGTACTGTCTTTGTAGAATTTATTTAATTTACCGGCAGCAATTTTTTCTACCATTTCCTCAGGTTTACCTTCAGCACGGATCTGCTCTTTAGCAATTTCAGTTTCGCGCTCAATAGTAGTAGCATCCACATCAGCTTTATCTAAGGCAACAGGGCTCATTGCAGCAATCTGCATAGCCACATCTTTACCGGCTTCCTCAACACCTGCACCAGCCTGGTTTAAAGCAACCAATACGCCTAAACGGTAGTTACCGTGAATGTAAGGAACAACTTTATCACCAGTAACGGTTTCAAATTTAGAGATACCGATTTTCTCACCGATTTTACCTGTGTTTTCAACAATGATATCTGACACTTTTTGTCCGTCAACCTCTAAAGCTAACAGCTCTTCTAAAGAAGCAGGATTTTTATCGATAGCCAGGTCAGTAAATGTATTGGCCAAAGCAACAAAATCAGCATTTTTAGCCACAAAGTCGGTCTCGCAGTTCAGTTCAACTACTACACCGCGTTTGCCATCAGCAGTAGCTTTAGCAATAACAACCCCTTCGTTAGAATCACGATCCTGACGGGAAGCAGCAACTTTAGCGCCTTTTTTACGTAAATAATCAACCGCAGCTTCGAAATCACCGTTCGCTTCGATCAATGCTTTTTTACAGTCCATCATACCAGCACCAGTTTGTTGGCGCAATTTGTTTACATCAGCTGCAGAAATTTGTACTGTCGACATTTTAATTCTTTTTAAGTTTTTATCAAAAAATTAAGGGTTGTACGCAGATTGTTGTAAGTAGAACCTGCAACGCACAACATACAACCCATATTATATTATTTAAGCTTCTTCGCTTGTACCTTCTTCGGTCTCAGCCTCAACTTTTTTCCTTCTTGCACCAGGAGCAGCAGCTTCAGGGGCATCAGCAGCAGCTTTAGCAGCTACAGCTTCTTTTTCGGTTTCTTCATCTTTTTCGCGTTTGCGCTCATCTAAACC
Source organism: Pedobacter heparinus DSM 2366 (assembly GCF_000023825.1). Classification (NCBI taxonomy): domain Bacteria; kingdom Pseudomonadati; phylum Bacteroidota; class Sphingobacteriia; order Sphingobacteriales; family Sphingobacteriaceae; genus Pedobacter; species Pedobacter heparinus. The sequence goes on along the minus strand of NC_013061.1, from coordinate 135,066 downwards.
TTCTTCAATTGCTTTGATGATCACATCAGTAATTAAAGAGATCGATTTAGTAGCGTCATCATTCGCAGGGATTGGGAAATCGATGTTTGAAGGATCAGAATTGGTATCTACCATTGCAAAAGTTGGAATGTTTAATTTCAACGCTTCACTAACAGCGATGTGCTCTTTTTTAACGTCAATTAAAAAGATAGCAGCTGGCAAACGGTTTAAGTCTGCAATACCACCCAATAAGCTTTCCAATTTGATACGCTCACGCTGGATCATTAAACGCTCTTTCTTAGAAAGGATCGAATAAGTACCGTCTTTAGTCATTTTATCGATGTTAGACATCTTTTTGATCGACTTGCGTACAGTAGCAAAGTTGGTTAACATACCACCTAACCAACGCTCGGTTACGTAAGGCATATTTACTTTTTTCGCCTGATCGGCAACAATTTCTTTAGCTTGTTTCTTCGTCGCTACAAATAAGATCTTACGACCAGATTTTACGATCTGTTTGATCGCTGAAGCAGCTTCTTCAGTTTTAGTTAAAGTTTTATTTAAATCTATAATGTGGATACCGTTGCGCTCCATGAAAATATATGGGGCCATTTTTGGGTTCCATTTACGGGTAAGGTGACCAAAGTGTACACCTGCATCCAATAAGTCTTGATATGTAGTTCTTGCCATTGTTTTGTCTCCTTAAGATTAACGTTTACTGAATTGGAATTTCTTACGTGCTTTCTTGCGTCCTGGTTTCTTACGTTCAACCATACGCATATCACGGGTCATTAACCCTTTAGCGCGTAATGCTGGTTTTTTCTCAGCATCTAATTCAACAATAGCTTTAGCGATAGCCAAACGAACTGCTTCTGCCTGACCTTTTACGCCACCACCTGCTACGTTTACATTTACATCATACTGACCAACAAGTTCAGAAACTTCGAACGATTGGTTAACAATGTATTGCAAAGGCAATGTTGGGAAATATACTTTGTAGTCTTTACCATTTACGGTAATGGTGCCGTTGCCTTCTTTTAAATAGATACGTGCAACAGCTGTTTTTCTTCTTCCTGAAGTGTTTGTAACTGACATTTCTTCTTTAATTAAAGTTTAATGGTTTTTGGTGATTGCGCCGCATGAGGATGTTCTGCACCTGCATAAACAAAAAGGTTGGTGAACAATTTTGCACCAAGCTTAGTTTTAGGTAACATACCACGAACAGCTTTCTCGATAACACGCTTAGGATGTTTCGCCATTAACTCTTTTGGAGAAATGAAACGCTGACCACCTGGATAACCAGTATAAGAAATGTAAACTTTCTCAGAAAATTTATTCCCGGTCAACTTGATCTTGTCTGCATTAATAACAATAACGTTATCACCGCAGTCTACGTGTGGGGTGTACTCAGGCTTGTTTTTACCACGGATGATCATAGCGATCTTCGATGACAAGCGCCCCAAAATCTCGCCTTCAGCATCCACAACAACCCACTGTTTGTTAACAGTTTTTGCATTGGCAGAGACAGTTTTGTAACTTAACGTATTCACTTGCTTGTATTTAATTTGTTTAACAATTGTTTATTCCCCCTAATTTTTAGGGACTGCAAAGATAGAGAGAAATATTTAATTGTCAAATAGTTGAAGAGATATTTATTTGATCTGTAATTATTTTAGTTAAACCAAAGCACTTACAAACCCTGTTAATTACCAGGCTGTTATTTTAAATTCCGTTCTTCTGTTTAACTGGTGCTCCTCTTCAGTGCATTTTATACCATTTGCACAACGGTTTAACAATAGCGTTTCCCCATATCCTCTGGCTTCTATCCTATTTTTCTCTATTCCCCTTGAAATCATGTAAGTAACAGCAGATTCGGCCCTTTTTTGCGATAAGGTAAAATTATAGGCATCGTTTCCCCTGCTGTCGGTATGTGAGCCCAGTTCAATCCAGATCCTGGAATTGTCTTTCATGATCTGCACCAGTTTTTCCAGTTCCGCAGCAGCATCGGCCCTTATGTCCCATTTATTGAAGTCGTAATAGATGTTTTCCAGTCTGATGGGCTTGTTGTTTTCCTTTGTTTGAAGGAACTCCTTCTTATTAAGGGTTCCGGGATCTGTTGGTTCTTTTGCGATAAGGACGGGACTGTTGGTTACCTGGCGTTCCATACTGTAGATATCATCACTACCCTTGCCACCAAAACGATTTGAAGAAAAATAGGATATCCCGGTATTTACATCGGTATTAAATGCAAAATCATCTTGGGGGGAATTAACCGGGAATCCTAAATTTTCGATCTTATTTTCTCCTGTGGCATTTTTTGAAAGCCTAAAAATATCCAGGCCACCCATTCCTATCCTTCCATCTGAAGAAAAGTAAAATGTATTTTTATTGGCTACAAAAGGGCAGCGCTCATTTCCGGCAGAATTTACTTCCTGCAAATTTACCGCATCTCCCCATTCGCCAGATTGAAGCTTTTCTACGTAGTAAATATCTGTTCCGCCCAAACCACCCGGCATATCTGAAACAAAATAAAGCCTGTTCCCGTCTTTGGAGATGAACGGATCACCAACCGAATACGCATCCGCCTTATTGTATTTAAAGGGAATGGCTTCTTCCCACTTTCCAGCGTTTTTTTTGCTGCTGTAAATTTCTACATTAATGGTTGCAATGTTGTCTTTTCCCCTACCCGGCTTTTCAGGTATCCGGGTCAAAGTAAAGTACATGGTATTTTCATCGGCCGTAAAACTTGCCGCGCCAATATGGTAATTGGTTTTTGCGTTAACAGGAAAAACCCGGACACTATCAGCACCATGTTGGGTATAAAGTTTAAGGTACCCGCTTCCTGTCCAGCCATAAATTTTTCTATCAGGAAATTTAGTGCCGTCAAATTTTAAAAACGGTGCTTTTACATTCGCCTTACCTATATTTATTCTGTCAGAAGCAAATACCATTGCATCCTGATAAATTACACTACCCCAGTCTGATTGCGGCCCGTTTAGGGCACCGAGGTTATTGACCTGGATCTGGGCCGGGTTTTTCATCCAGTTTTCCGCAGAATCACAGGAAGCCAGCAAATTGTTTTTTATGACTGAAGAAATGGTGTTTTCTTTGGCAAAATAATTTAAATATTGTGCTTTGGCTTCGCTGTATTTAGCATTTTGCTGCAGCGCCATTGCGTAATATAAAGTGTTTTCATTTTTACTGCCTGGCAACCTGGCAGCAAGGGCATACCAGCTTTCCGCGGCCAGGTAATCGTTCTTCAGCTGATAAGCCTCTGCCAGGCGCTCTGCAGTGTGTAAAGTAGCTTTCTTTTTATACGCCTGTGTATATAAATTTATTGCCTTATCGTAATTAAACAGGTCAAATTGCTGATCTGCTTCTTTCAAAATATATTGCGCCTGTACAATGCCCAGATTTAATAGCAATATGGAAATGGTTGATACCAATGGCAGGGTTCTCTTCATTTTTATACTTTTTTATCTGTTTACACTTTTAAAAATACCGTGGACTTAGCATGCGGGTATTTTTTCGGTTAAAGAAATAGCCTATAGACAGCTCATGCGTACCATTGCTGTAGCCCTGCATCGGACCCATCGAAAAATCGTAAGCATAACCAATCCTTAAATTGGAACCCGGAAAAATTTGTATTGCCGCCACAGCCGAATTGAGGTTGGACAATCCTTGCTGGGCGTACTGTTTATGGTATAGCTTAACTCCTGTACGGTAGGCTCCACCAAGCCATAACTTATCGGCCAGGATAAAAAAAACATTTACATCCAAACTTGTGGGACCGCCACGGTCATCTTTCAACAGAAATGAAGGTTTTAGCAAAATATCAGTAGATAAGGGCAGCAACATTCCTGCTGTTAAATAAAAATGCGGCTTGGGCTGGGGCATAAAAGCATACTTTTTAATATCAATGTATTGCGATACCAGGTTATCTACACTAAACCCTGCATAAAAACGCTGATCGGCATAATATACCCCTGCTTTAGCATCGGGTACAACCGTATTTTGCAGGCCTGTGGGCTGATCGGGTTCCGGGTCATTAGGGTTAAGTAAGGCGCCGTTTATTCCTAACTGTATCAGACCTGCACTAACCCCAAAAGCCAATCTGGAGGTGCCATCGGCACTCATTTTCAGGCGATAGGCATAGCTTGCGTAGGTCGAAAGGTTACTTTGTGCCCCTAATTTATCACCAGACACCTGAAAAGCCAAACCAACATTTCCCCCATTAGCGATGGCATCTACGGCTAAAGACATGGTTTTCGGAGCTCCTTCTATCCCCGTCCACTGGTTCCTGTAAAAAGCATGTAGGTTCAGCTGCTCCCGGTACCCTGCATAAGCCGGGTTTATATATATGCCATTAAACATGTACTGGCTAAACTGTGCATCCTGTTGTGCCTGGACAGGATGCAGGAGGAAAAATATTAATCCTGTAATTAATAATATGAGTTTCTTCATCTTTTATCCTATTTTTTAAATGCCCTTACCAGGGTTACATAACCTTTGAAAACTTCATACTGGTTACTTCCAATACGCTTTACCCTTAAAATGTAATAATACGTCCCTTCATTTAAGCCTTCTCCCGTCCAGGTATTGGCATAACCTTTTTGTTTAAAAACTTCATTGCCCCACCTGTTAAAGATGTTCAGCTCGTTATCCTGGTATTGGTTCAATCCCCTTATTTCGAAAGTATCGTTTATTCCATCCCCGTTCGGCGTAAATAAGTTCGGCACACGGATCTCAAAGAAGTTTGAATTTACCGTTACCGTAGCCACATTGGTGTAATATCCAAAAGCATCTTTTACCCGATACTGGAAGGAATCTGACCCGGTATATCCCGGATTGGGTGTAAAGGTTATGGTTCCATCTGTATTGACTTTTACTGTACCATGCCGGGGCTGTGTTACAATCTCAACAGTTAGCTGGTCAAAGGCCGAATTACCAGGATCATCATTGTCCAGAACAGCTACCACAACAGGACTGTTGGCTTTAGTTTCCAGCTTGTCGTCAACAGCAACAGGTGATTTCGGAACAGCAATTACAGTTGGTGTATTGTTGCCCTCAGCTGTTCCTGACACATCCTGAACCACAGCGCCCGATGGGCCTCTGGCCTGAACGGTTGCAGTATTGCTTACCTGACCCAGATCTTTATCGGCCTGTGTCAGGGTGTATACCTCTGTTACCACAACAGCAGCATCTGGCAATAAACCGTTTGTTACCACTATAGCCTTATTGCTTATACCCAGTTTGATATCACTCAGCTCAATCGTATTTAAGGTCACATTACCCAGGTTTTTAATGCCGAAAGTGTAGGTGATTTTGTTGCCGTTAAAGCTGGCTGTCTTCACCAGAGCGATTATAGGTTTTTGAGGTACAAGCGTTACTGTTGGGGTATTGTTGTTCTCTGCAGTTCCAGACACATCACTTACTGTTTGTCCACCCGGGGCCCGGGCTACAACTGTTGCGCTGTTGCTCACAGTTCCGGCATTTTTATCTGCCTGGCTTAAAGTATAAACCGCAGTTTCCACAATTGATGTACCTGGGGCCAGTGGCGCTGAAACTGTTCTGGTCAACCCGATCTTAGGATCGCTGATGGTAATGGCCGATAAAGTTACGTTTCCGGTATTTTTGATAGTAAAACTATAGGTTATGCTATTTGCATCTGAACTTACAATACCGCTTTTCAGCAGGGTAATGGCCGGACTGGAAGTAACGCTGATCACCGTTGCATCATTCGGTGCAGGTGTATTCGGATCGTCCGATCCTGGATTACTTATTGTTGCCCCTTTTGGTGTATCGCCCGAAACCGATGCCTGGTTGCTGTAACTTCCATAATCTACCTCGGCCTGGGTTAAGGTGTGTTTGGCTGTAACTGTAGCCCTGGCACCCGGCGCCAGATTAGCGATGACTGCAGGTAAAACAGATCCTGCGTTTGCACCCGGGTCTCTTATCACCAAATTGTTTAAAGTTACGTTGCCCGTATTTGTTACCACTATAGTATAACTGATCACCTCTCCTGCTTTTGTTCCGGTATTGTCTGCAACTTTGGTTAAGTGCAGGGCCCCGTTTGGCACAATCATACTCAGCGTGGCATCATCGGCCGCCGGAGTAGCCGGATCATCCGATTTCGGATTTGAGACCGTTGTATTTGCTGGGTCTTTGGCCACAACCGATGCCTGGTTGCTGTAACTGCCATTGTCCACTTCAGTTTGGGTTAAGGTATGTTTAGCCTTAACTGTGGCGGTTGCCCCCGGTGACAGAACAGCAATGCTTGCCGGGCTTACTGATCCGGCATCTGCACCTGCATCGCTTACTGCAATATTGCTTAGGGTAACATTGCCTGTATTTTTCACTACAATCGTATAGTTAATCACATCGCCGGCCTTGCTCCCGGTATTGTCGGCAATTTTGGTCAAATACATAGCACCGTTTGGCACAATCGTGCTCAGCGTGGCATCATCGGCCGCCGGAGTAGCCGGATCATCAGATTTCGGATTTGAGACCGTTGTATTTGCTGGGTCTTTGGCCACAACCGATGCCTGGTTGCTGTAACTGCCATTGTCCACTTCAGTCTGGGTTAAGGTATGTTTAGCCTTAACTGTGGCGGTTGCCCCCGGTGACAGAACAGCAATGCTTGCCGGGCTTACTGATCCGGCATCTGCACCTGCATCGCTTACTGCAATATTGCTTAGGGTAACATTGCCTGTATTTTTCACTACAATCGTATAGTTAATCACATCGCCGGCCCTGCTTCCGGTATTGTCGGCAATTTTGGTCAAATACATAGCACCGTTTGGCACAATAGCAATTACAGTTGCATCGTCCGCTGCCGGAGTAGCCGGATCATCAGATTTAGGGTTTGAAACAAGTGATCCTTTTATCGTATTGCCAGAAACAGATGCCTGGTTGCTGTATGTTCCGTTATCTACCTCTGCCTGTGTCAGGGTATGCCTTGCGGTTACAGTTGCACTTACACCTGGCGCCAGACTTACCAGGCTTGCAGGTGTAATTGAGCCCGCGTCTGCGCCCGCATCATTTACGGCAATATTGCTTAGGGTTACATTGCCTGTGTTTTTCACTACCATGGTGTAGTTGATTACATCGCCGGCCCTGCTTCCAGTGTTACCGGCAACTTTGGTCAAAGTTATGGCCCCACTTTCCACAATGCTGACCACCGTAGCATCATCAGCAGCCGGAGTAGCCGGATCGTCAGATTTAGGGTTTGAAACAATCGTTCCTTTGGTATCCTGAGCAGAAACAGCGGCCTGGTTGCTATAGCTTCCGTTATCTATGTCACTTTGTGTTAAAGTATGCCTGGCGCTTAAAGTGGCCGTGGCGCCGGGGGGCAAAACGGCTACCGATGCAGGTAAAACAGATCCTGCATCTGCACCAGCGTCAGTTACCACAACATTGCTTAAAGTTATGTTGCCTGTGTTTTTTACAACCAGGGTGTAATTAACCACATCGCCCGCCTTGGTCCCGGTATTGTTTGCCGCTTTTGTTAAGCTTATGCTACCGCTTGGTACAATTGTACTTACTGTGGGTTCGTCGTTCGTTTCCTCTGTTCCGGACTTATCAGAAACATTGGCCCCGATTGCCGGACTTGCAGTAACTTCGGCAGTATTGATATAAGTTCCCGCATCTACATCTGCTTGTGTAAGTACGTGGCTTGCCGTAACAACAGCGGTTGCACCCGGTGCCAGCTGGCTGATCGGACTGCCAGAAATTACTGCATTTGCATCCGTTACCAGCAAATTGTTTAGCGTAACATTACCCGTGTTCTTAACTGTTAAATCATAATTTATGGCTTGTCCAGCCTGGTTTGGAACTCCGCCATTTACCTTTTTCACCAGCCTAACCGCCGGAACCGGCATAATTTGTACCACTGTAGGCAAATCATCGCCTGCTGTATTTCCGGAAATATCACTGACTTCAGATGCATCCGGCGCCTTTGCAAAAACTGAAGCGCTATTGCTGAATTTACCCAGGTCTACATCGGCCTGACTTAGCGTATGCCTGGCGGTTGCCTTAACCGTGGCGCCAGCGGCCAATGTTGCTATACTGGCAGGTGTAATGCTCCCTGCATCAGCACCTGCGTCTTCAATTACCAGACCGGTTAAAGCAGAAGTACCGGTATTGCTAATGCTAAGCTCGTAATCAATCACGTCCCCAGCTTTGCCAACCGCATTTAAAGCCGTTTTAACCAGGGTTAAAGATGAGCGGTAAACCGTTGTAGCTACCGCAGATGTTGAGCTCAAAGCCCCGCTTTCCGATGGCTGTGCAGTAACTGAATTCAGGATTGTTCCGTCAAAAGCCGCAGGAATTTCTCCGCTTACATAAATATTGACTGCATTTGCCACCCCTGCCGGAAGGTCGGCCCTAATGTTAATGTCACCAGTCCCACTGGTTGCCGAAGTTGTTGCTGCACCGATATTTTCCACTGTCCAGCTTAAATTGGCCAGTGCCAATGGTGCAACATCATTTATGGCCAGGTCAAGTGCATCACCGGTACCTTCGTTTGCAATATTGATCAGGTAGCTGATTTTGTTGCCCGATCTCAATATGGCCGGGCCACCTTTTGTAACCTTGATTACCGGTTGCCTGCTTACTGCAGTTGCAACAGGGCCTGATGTTACTGCTGTTCCGGTTTCTGCCGGTGTAACACTTGCCGTATTGCTGATGGTTCCGTTAAATGATGGGGCAACCGTTCCGCTGATATCAATAACAATACGGTCAGCCGCTGCCGATGGAAGGTTGGCATTCACCTGAATGTTATTTCCCGTTCCTTGTTTTGCTGATAGAATTGCTGTTGTGCCCTCTGCGGTGGCCGTCCATGTTACATTGCCGATTTCTGCCGGAACAACATCAGCAATAACCGAATTTAAAGCGGTACTCGGGCCATTGTTCCTAACTATAACCTGATAGTTTATGGTTTCACCTGCAGATACACGTGCCGGCCCGCTTTTCGAAACCACAAAATCTACAGCTGGTGTAACCAATGTTGAGGCAGTGCTTTGAACAGCCGGTATACCAGGTTCCGACGGGCTTGCACTTGCCGTGTTGACCAATGTATTGTTGAACAATGGATCAATTGTACCGCTGATTACCACATCTACGCTTCCGTTTGCAGGAATGTTGGCTGTTAAGGAAACATTGTTTCCGGTACCCATACTGCCCGACAACAGGCTTGCACCATTCGCAGCGGTTCCTGTCCAGCTCACATTTGCCACATTGCCCGGAACAGCATCCGTTAATATGGTATTCAAGGCATCAGAAGGTCCTGAGTTAACCAATTTAAGGGCATATGTAATGGTGCTGCCACCCGACGATAGTGTTGGGGCAGATTTTGTTAACAGCAGATTGGGGCTTTGTTTAACCACCGCAACTGCCGGACTGGAAACCACAGGAGGATTTCCTGGTTCTGAAGGTGTAATGGTTGCCGTATTTGAAACACTTCCGGTGGCATTGGCCGCCAGTGTTCCATTAACGGTGACATAGATTTTTCCACCTTTCGGGATATTTCCGGTTAGCGACAAAGTATTTCCGCTTCCTGTTCCATTTGCGGTAACCAGGGCACCACCCGAAACGCTGGCAGACCAGGTTGGATCCAGAATTGTTGCCGGAATGTTATCGGTTAATACTGCCCCTATAGCATTGCTGGGGCCATTGTTGCCAAGTTCGATGGTATAAACAATGGGTTCACCTGCACTTAATGTAGATGCAGTAGATTTAGCAATGGTTAAGTTGGTTAATTTGCTTACGACAGTACTGACTTCGGGTGAGGAAACTGCAGGGCTGCTGCCTATTTTGGCTGACGCGGTATTTTTGATCGTACCGGAGAAATCAGCACTGATGGTTCCTGTTACATCAACAGTTATATAAGAACCTGCAGGAATATTTGCATTTACAGCTACATTGCCATTACCACTGCTTGTGCCAATAATACCTGCTGCGGTACCCCCGGCCGAGGCCAGCCATTGCACACCGCTAAGTTCGGCAGGCAAAACATCTGCAATATTTACCGCCGCAGCATCGCTTGGACCGGTATTTTCTACTTTAATTCTATACGTGATCTGATTTCCGGCAGCAGCTGTAGCTGGTCCCGTTTTTTGCAGTACCAATGTTGGTGTGCTGATGATCGCTGTACTTACCTGCGAGGTATTGTTTGCTGTATTGTAATCGGTAACCCCTGAAGGCAAGGTTACTGTTGCCGTATTGGATAATGGCCCCAAAGCTGCATTAGATGGTATTTTTCCGTTTATGGTAACCGTAATAAAATTACCCTGGCCACCTGCGATATTTCCGGTTAGCTGTACGGTATTGCCCGCCCCGTAAGGAACAGAGCTGACCCTGGCCGAACCCATTGCAGTTGTGGTCCAGCTTACATCGGTAAGCAATGTATTTACCAGGTCCGTAATCACCAGGTTGTCAACATCTACTGAACCATTATTGTACACATTTAAGGTATAGGTAACTGTCTCTCCCGCCGAAGCACTTTGAGGGCCGGCCTTGATCACTGCAATATCTGTAGAGCGGTTAACGCTTGTTGATACCGAACTTCCTTTAACAACGCCAGAAGTGGCTTCGGCCTTGTTGGTGAAAGATGAACCTGCACTTTGTTTGATGATCCCGTTAATCGTAATTAATATACTGTTGTTGCCTGTCGGGATGTCGGCAACGGTATAAACATTATTTGTTGTACCTGATGATGACGAACCCGGGCTAATTACAGCCGAGCCATTAGCCGTTGCTGTCCAGTCTAGCACCTCAACATCGTCCGGTACATTGTCAACAATAAAGGCCTCGGTAATATCGCCAGGTCCGGTATTTTTAACCAGGATGGTATAGGTAATGTGGTCGCCTACATTTGCATTTGCAGGTCCGGATTTTGCAACGGTAAAGTTTGGATCGTTATCTACAACTGTATTAAATGTTGAAGTATTGTTTCCCGGTTCCGGATCCGTTATACCTACAGCCACGGTGGCGGTGGCGGTATTTGCAATAGAAGTGCCATCTGTTAATGAAGGACTGACCAAGGCCTTGATCTTCACTTCTATCACTCCGGAAACCGGCGCAATATCAGCCGTTAAATTTATATTTCCTGTACCCGAAGCTGAGCTTACACTGGACCCTGTTGTGGCGGTGGCAGTCCAGGTAACCGAGCCGGCAACAATTCCGGCAGGCAGGTTATCAATTATCGCTGTACCAATGGCACTACTTGGCCCCTGGTTGGTAATCCGCAAGGTATAATTAATTTCTTCCCCTGCTTTGGCATTTGCCGGACCAGACTTTACCATCCTGACATTGGCTTTACGTGTGATGGCAGTACTTACAACGGCGCTGGCCGGAGTCGGATCGGTAACCCCGGATGGCGGAGTTGCGGTGGCGGTATTGGTTACATTTACACCCTGGTATCCCGGATCAACCGTACCCAGCAACGTAACCACAACTTTATCTGTACCGCCGGCTTTAAGCGACGCGCTAAGATTCAGGTTTCCGGTGCCGTTATTAACATTCGTGCTTGCTGTACCCTGAGTAGCTACGCTCCAGCTGGTATTGATGATGGACGCAGGAAGCAAGTCGCTGATTGCTGCACCTGTAACATCACCAGGACCCTGGTTTTCTAAGGTTATGGTATAAGTAACCTGTTCTCCGGCAAAAAGGCTTGCGGGCCCGGTTTTCGAAATCCTTAAATCCGCCTGTTTGCTTACCGAAGTGTTTGTTGTATTGGAATTGACAACCGGGTTTCCGGTTTCTGAAGGCGCAACCGATGCGGTATTGCTTAACGCCGTTCCGCTAAATGCCGGGTTTAGTTTACCGGTAATCTGTACCAGAACGGTATTGGTATCACCTGCAGGAAGGTTGGCCCTCATATTCACCGCGTTTCCGGTCCCTGTAGCGCCAAAAGTCAGGTTTGCGGTCCCGCTTGCAACGGCGGTCCAACTTACATTCTGGATAGCTGCGGGAACAGCATCTGCAATAGTGGCATTTAGTGCATTACTTGGACCGGCATTTTTAACCAGTAGGGTATAATTTACCAGTTCGCCTGCGTTAACTGCTACCGGGGCAGATTTTACAATGGAAATATTGCTCTGGTTAGTAATCACTGTGCTGATTGTATTAGAACTAACCGTCAGGCCAGTTTCTGCCGGAATTGCCCTGGCGGTATTTGTAATGGTTGTATTTACCTGATTTGCCGGAACCGTTCCGATAATGGTGATCCGGATCTTATTGGCCGCACCAACATTCAGGTTTCCTGTTAAGGCCAGATTTCCGGTACCTGAAGTGCTTGCCAGAGTTGAGATCCCATTGGCAACTGCTGTCCAGGTAACGTTGGTTAAAATTGCCGGAACCACATCTGCTATGGCCAGGTTGTCTGCATTAGAAGGACCCGTGTTAACCGCATCTATAATATAAGTAACTACTTCTCCGGCTTTAGCTGTGGCAGGCCCGGTTTTAATTAAACTAACAGAAGGTGTTTTGCTTACCTGGGTAGTTATGGTATTCGATGTTTTGGCAGCAGCCCCGGTTTCTGCCGGTGTAACCGTTGCGGCATTTACCAGGCTGGCATTTGCCGATGGGCTTACCTTTCCGTTAATGATAACCAAAATCTCATTTCCGGTTCCTGCTGGAATATTGCCCGTTAGGCTAATCGCATTTCCGGTTCCGTTTGCCGTACCACTAATTGTTGCGTCACCGGCAACTGTTGCAGACCAGGTTACATTCTGTATAGCCGCAGGAACATTGTCTGTAATTAAAGCTAAATCTGCATTTGCAGTAGCGTTATTTTTAATTTTTAAGGTGTAGCTGATATCCTGGCCCGCATTGATGTTTGCCGGGCCGGTCTTTTCAATAGACAGTACCGGTATTTTTTGTACTGCTGTGCTAACCGATGATGTTTTTACTGCTGTGCCTGTTTCTGCCGGTGTTGCCGTTGCGGTGTTGCTCAAGGTACCGCTATAAGCGGCGCTAACCTTTCCGCTAATGTTAAGCGTTATTTTGTTTGCCGCTCCAGCCGGAATATTCCCTGTAAGAACGATATTGTTTCCGGTTCCGGAAGCTGTTCCGTTTACCGTGGCAGAACCTGCTGTGACGGCGGTCCAGCTTACCGCGCTGATTTCTGATGGGACCAGGTCTTTAATTTCCAGGTTTTGTGCATCTGCTGTACTGGTATTCGTTACATCAATACTGTAATTAATGCCGGCACCCGCAACGATCGATGAAGGGCCATTTTTGGTAACAGATACCGATGGAAGCCTGTTTATTGTTGTAGTAACTGAAGATTGCGGCGAAGGGCTGTTCTGTTCGGTTGCTGTTACATATGCCGTATTGGTTATGGCCCCACTGTAGGAAGCACTTGCTTTGCCGGTAATGGTAACAATGACCTTATTGCCTGCCCCTGCCGGAACATTTACAACAGTTTGCAGGTCATTTCCACTTCCTGTTCCGCCGCTAATGATGGCTGCAGTTCCCTGCGTGGCTGTACTCCATACAGGGTTCAGAATTTCAGCCGGGATTAAATCTGTGACCCTTGCACTCATGGCATCGCTTGGCCCTGTGTTGCCAACCTCAATGGTATAAGTGATATTGGTGCCTGAAATTACTGAAGATGGACCATTTTTAGCAACTGTTAAACCGGATTTGGTTTGAACTGAGGTAATAACCTGTCCGGATGTTACCGGCACAACACCGGCCTCTGCCGGGGTTACGGTTGCCGAGTTGAGGACATTGCCCAGCAGGCCTGAACTTACTTTTCCGGTTACATGCACCTGAACCGTACTGTTCGCATTAAAGTTTCCGGTTAAGCTTAAGGCATTGCCCGTACCGCTTGCGCCAGAAGTAATGCTGGCAACACCGTCAGTGACACTGCTTGTCCAGGTCACATTGGTAATTCCCGAAGGGATATCATCGGTAATTACCGTATTTAAGCTGTTGGAAGGGCCGGTGTTCCTTACGGTGATGGTGTAGACAATGGTGTTGCCGGCAATTACTGTAGCCGGACCGCTTTTTACAATGGTAAATACAGGCTTACTGTTGATGCTGGTTACCGCTTGTGCACTTACAGGGCTGCTGCCAGTTTCCTGGGGTGTGGCCACAACGGTATTGGTAATGGCGCCTGTATAATCCGGCTTTATGGTGCCTGTTACATTTAAAATTACTTTATGCTGTATACCGGCAGGAACATTTGCAATTAAATTTATGGTATTCCCCGAACCCGTGGCACCACTGGTTATGCTGGCCCCTCCCTGCGTCTGGCTTGTCCAGCTTACATTGCTGAGTGCAGCAGGAACAAGGTCTGCAACCTGTACTGCGGTTGCATTACTCGGCCCGTTGTTTCCCATTTCAATTTTATAGGTAATGGCATCTCCTGCCGATGCCGATGAAGCCCCCGCTTTAGAGATCACAATTCCTGATGAACTGGTTACATTGGCATTTACAGAAGAGTTGCTTCCGGAACCCTGAGGCTCCGCAGGTACGACCGAAGCGGTATTGGTTATGCTGCCCGTAGCCGCAGGGCTCAATGTTCCGCTGATGTTGACGTTAATGTAATTATTGGCATTTCCTGCCGGTATATTTGCGCCAACGGCTACCGTATTCCCGGTTCCCGACCCTCCGGAAACAATTGTAGCAGCCCCATTTGGAGTGGCGGTCCAGGTCACATTTTGTACTGAAGTAGGTACTGCGTCGTTAATGGCCGCATTGATGGCATCACTGCTTCCGGTATTTACAATTTTAAGTGTATAATTTACTGCCGAGCCTGCGGTTAAGCCTGAAGCACCTGATTTGGTAATTGCCAGCGCAGGTTTCACGCTAATCACGGTGTTGTCCGTGGCCTCATTATTGGCTCCTGTCGGATCAGTTATTCCGGCCGGGACGGTCAGTACGGCCTTATTTACCAGATTTCCTGTTGCAGAAGCGGCCACTCTTCCGGTGATGGTGAAGCTGGCGCTTTGCCCGCTGGCCAAAGTTAAACCTGTCCAGTTTCCGCTGGCCGCATTGTAAGTTCCGGTTGATGCATTATAGCTGGATGCTGTAAAACCAGCTGGCAAAGCATCGGTAACTTTTAATACATCAGCAGCATTCATTGCACTGACGCCTTTATTGCTAACGGTTACGGTATAGGTAAGGGCCTCGCCGGCTACCGCAGGTTTTGGGGTTGCGGTTTTGGTAATTTCAAAATCGACTGAACGGTTAATGGCTGTTGTTTCTGTAGCAGAATTGTTTGTGGTATTGTTATCGGTTGTACCTGTGGGTGCAACCAGGCTTACAGTATTACTTAGCGTTCCAACAGCATTTGCGGCAACTGTACCTGCAATGGTCAAAGTTGCCGTTTGCCCCTGTGTTAAGTTTAATCCGGTCCAGTTACCTGTATTTTTATCAAAGGTACCCGTTGATGGAGTAAAAGTTGAGGCGGTATAACCTGCCGGGAAGTTTTCGTTTAACTTTACTACATCTGTAGCCAATAAGCTGGCCGGGCCATTGTTGCTTAAGGTAATGGTATAAGTTAAATTGCTACCTGCAATTACGGGTTTTGGTGCGGATGTTTTGGTAATGCCCAGATCAAGCAGGCGACTGATCACCGTATTGTCGGTTTTACTGTTGTTGCTGATATCAGGATCTGAAATTGTGGCCGGAACAGCAACCGATACGGTATTGCTTAATGTTCCGCTGGCCGTTGCTGTTACTGCGCCTGCAATGGTTAAAGTAGCCTGCTGCCCAGTAGCCAGGGTTAAACCGTTCCAGTTTCCGGTAGCCGGATTAAAAGTTCCGGCAGAGGCCGTAAAGCTACTGGCAGTATAGCCTGCGGGAAGATTTTCTGTAAGAGCAAAAACGTCAGAAGTCCTGAGCGTGCTTGGCCCGTTGTTCTTTAGCGTAATGGTATAGGTAAGTGCCTGTCCTGCAATTGCGGGCTTTGGTGTTGCCGTTTTATTGATCTCAATGTCTGACGAAGGAACAGGTACTATGGTATTTAAAGTGCTGGTATTGTTACTGCCATCCGGATCAGTTTCTGCTCCGGAGATGGTGGCAACATTGGCATAATCTGCCGCTATGGCATTGGCATTAACACGGGCAATAATGGTGAGGGTTTGGGAAAGCCCATTTTCCAGGCTACCTATCAACCACTCACCATTTGAGGAAGCGTAATTTGCGGAAGAACTGCTTATAAAAGTATATCCTGCTTTTAAAGCATCTGCAACTTTAACCGCTGTTGCATTACTTGGTCCATTGTTTTTAGCTGTTATGGTAAAGGTTACGTTATCCCCAACCTTTGGTGTGGTTTTATCAATGGTTTTGGTAACCTGTAAATCGGTCCTTTTGGTATAGGTAATCTTTACATCATCAACCGATACCGCACATGGGCCATTGCTGATGGTCCACCTTAAAATTGCACTGGTATTTTCTGCTATGGTTACCGTCGTATTGCGGTTGGAAGGATCCTGAAAGGTAGCCGTTCCGGGTGCTACAACAGACCACATGCCTGTTCCTACAGCAGGGGCATTTCCCTGCAAGGTAAATACCCCCGAATTAAATTGCTCTGCATCTGCGCCGGCATTTGCTACCGAAGGGTTTTGGTTAACTGTAACCGTAACCACATTGGAAGGCACGGAAGAACAGGCCATACTGTTCAATGTTGAAATTGCTGTTCTCCGGAACTGGGTTGTTACCGTTAAGGCTGCAGTAGGGGTATAAGTAGCTGATGTTGCATTGCTGATGGCAGTCCACAGCGTTCCATTTGTAGAGCTTTCCCATTTGTAGCTGATGGCCGCACCCGCCGATCCACTTCCGTTGGTAACTGAAGTAAAAGCTGCAGGAATGGTTCCGGTACAGATGGTTTGGTCGGTACCAATTGATCCGGCCCCGGTGATATCCTGAACAGTAATGGTAACCGGCCCCGTTACGGACTCACAGGCTACACCATTCAGCGTTGAAATGTAAACCCTTCTGAACTGTGTGGTGGCAGTAAGCGCAGCCGGCGCATAGGTGCTGGCCGTAGCCCCAACTATGGGTGTCCATGTAGCGCCACCATCCACAGATCTTTCCCATCTGTAAGCAGTGCCCGAACCTGCAGTTCCACCGCTTCCTGCGGTTGAGGAAGTTAGGGCTGCAGGCGTTGCGCCATTGCAAATGGTCTGGTTGCTGCCAATGCCGCCGGCATTAACCGCAGCCTGTACAGTAACTACAATCTCTGCATAATCACTTTCGCAGCTTCCATTGGTTTGTTTTACAAAATAACTTGTATTTCCCGCCGTTGCGGTGCTGGGTACAGGTGCATTTATAGAGGATACACCACCCTTGGTCCGAAACCACAACAATGTATTTCCATTGGTAGGGGTAGCAGAAAGTGCGGTTGCTGTAGCATTTAAGCAATACGTAACTTTATCAGCTACTGCAGGTTTGGCAGAAACTGTGGCAATGGTATTGCTTGTGGAATTGTTACCCTGGTTAGCTGTAACTTCAATGTTTGCATTGGAAGAATTTAAGTAGCTCACCTGTGCAACGTCTGCATAAGTACTTACAGCTGTGGGTACCGTGATCCGGTAGCTTATCGGCGAAGTGCTGGCCCCGGAAGCCAAAGTACCCCCAGTATAAGTATATTTATAAATGTAGTTACTGCCCGAAGTTTCCCTTGTACCTAAAGTCCAGTTTGGGTTGGACAGGTTAGTAAAAGTATAACTGGTTGGATAGGTTTTGGTAACTACAATCTTATTTATAGCAGTAGTAGCTACTGCACCAACATTGGAAACCACCACGTTAAAATCATTACCGCTGGTAGAGAGACATGGAACAGCTGCAGTTTTTGCGATGGTAAGGTCTACATCCTCGGCCAGTACCGGGGTATTTACTTCAGCAATGTTGTTGTCCGGATCCAGATCGGTGATGTCTGTCGGGTTAATGCTTGCCGTATTCCTGAGTGTGTTTCCGGCAGGCACGGCATTTAAAGTCCCGGTTACGGTAATTTTTCCTGTAGCCCCAGCAGCCATGTTCAGACTGCCTGCAATTTCGTTGGCAGTGGTCGACTTATTCACAGTTGTGCCGGCCAAAAATCCGGTAAAACTCACAGTACCTATATTAAAAGCACTTAAAGGAATTAAGGTACCGTTAACATCTGTCAGCCTGTCTTTAAATTCTATATTATTAAGTGCAACGCTGTTATCGTTAACCACCTCAACGGTATAAGTTACCTGGTTGGCACTTGTTCCGGCAGGGATCGTTCTCAGCACATCTTTATCTGCCCTTTTTCCTACCCGGATATTACCTGGAGTAGTTACCGTTAGGTTCCGGATTTCGTGATTGTTGAGCGACCCACCCGTTGCAGAAGTAAACCCTAGTTTTAAAGTTGCAGGGGGTGCATAGCTTACGCCCGACTGGTCTACCAGAGAATAACTAAACTGTTGGGTAAGCGCCCCGCCCGGGCTGATTGCCCACCTGACAATAATGTCATATTTTCCATTTGCGTTTGGTTTGATCTCTACCTGTACCCTTCTGTAGAAAGTTGCATCGTTAGGACGTGAACCAGAGGTTGGCGTGTGTTGAATCTGACTAGAAGCAGTTGGTGTAGTCGTAGCAAGAAGCCGGTAAGCATCCGATTCTCTTCCGCGAAGTGTGATGCTGTTTATTCTTCGTCCCAGGGTTAGGGGTGATGCCGCCCGGTCTGTAGCCGCACCTACTGTACCATAATTAGAAGAGAAATTTCCGTATTCATCGATCCCGATCCCCAGATAAGCCCCTCCCAGTCCGGCTTCGTTTTTATCGCCCCTTGGCGCATAACCCAGGCCGGCACCGGTTCCGCCAAGCCTGAAATTAGATTGGGTAATTGAACCATCAAACAGGAATACCACAATTCCATCTGCACCTTCATTTGTTACCGAGTGCCAGGTTTTATATTCGAAATCAAGAAGTACCCCCAGGGTAGAAGGAAAGGCTTTGTCAATATAGGCGTAACCACGCTGGTCCAGCGCGTCCTTAGTTAACCTGAGGTATCCCTGATTTACAGGATCAACGCCCCCGGAAGTCAGCGATGCGCTAGGAGAGCCGCCAAGTACAATACCATTGGCAGTACTTCCTTTAAAATTTTCTGATAGAGTGAATTGTGCAAAACCTGTAGTACAGATAAAAAATTGCGCAATAAAAAAAATGAGTAAACGTTTGTTCATGAAAAGTTACAATGTTTGGCTTACGGTGGATCGGGGATTAGAGTTCCACGTTGCAAAAATTCATGAATAAATCTGCTTTTATTATGCAACAGGCAGAATTGATGTCCTGATTTTGAAAATCAGTACATGTATTTTAAGCAGCTTTGTCTTTCAGGCTTGTCAGGTAATTGGAGGGCGTAACCCCCATTATCCTTTTAAATGCGATCAGAAAAGTGTTGCGGGAAGAAAACCCGGCTTCCTGTGCAATAGCTTCCAGTGTAAACTGCTTCCATTCACCGGCATCAAGCCGCCCTTTTACATAATGTACACGCAGGTTATTGATATAGGTATTGAAGTTAAGCTTATAATGATTGTTAAACAGATCGGAAAGTTTATGATTGGGTATTTCCAGCATAGAGGCAAGATCGCTGACCGTAAGACCCGTTTTTCTGAATACCTCGGCCTGCAGTATATATTTTTCGACCCTTACAATAAGGGAAGTATCATACATCTTAACCCGGTTTTCATGGAGCTCCCCTTCCAGGCGGCCTGAACGCGCTTCAGCAGTACGGGCCTGGCTTGCTGGTTTCAAGCGGACAAAGCCAAAGATAAGGCTGGGGCTTAAAAAAAAAGAACCACTGAGCGCCAGCATTGCTAAACCCAGGAATAACACCAGCCTTCCGGAGTGCAGAATACGCCAGATATCATTGAAATTTGACAGCACACTTAAATTTACAGCAAGCATTCCAAAGAAAATAATTCCGCAAATAACCGTAAATGCCAATACCCAGGTGAGCGTCTTTTTTTCATACTTTTTTGTTTTGGCATACCCTATTGCAAAACTGAATTGCGCCAGTGTATATAAAAGTGCAGATAGTGGAAAAGTGAACCAATGCCAGTTGGGCACGATATACCTGTTGTTACTAAAGGCAAAAGCGACATCCTTGTCTATCTGGTTTACCACCCATTGTTGTGTAGCAGTATCGGCAAAACTATATGGGACAATAGCAACCAGGGCCGGAATAACAACGACTAGGTGCAACAGGTACTTTAACCTGAAAACAGCGTAATCTGGCTGCAGGGACCCCCTGATGTAGAGAAAAAAGCATGGTGCAATGAGATAATAAAGTGGTAAGCCTTTATTAAAGAGTACAGGGTGATTTTTTATCAGCCCAGAGTTGGTAAGCAAATAAATAATGCCGTACCAAATTACCCCAAAAATGGCTATGCACAGCAAAAGGTTTAAATACTGCCTTCCCTTACTGAAAAGCAACAGCTTTACAATGGCCAGGCAAAGAATAAAAATCGAACCAATAATTGTGATGAATACCAGGTGCAAGTTTTTATTATAAAGGTGTGCAAATTTAAAAAATAATCATTGAAACAATTTACACACTTTAATTACTTTTTGCTTATAACTTGCTATTGGTTTTTCAGGATTTCTGGTTTAAACCTTGGCTTCCCCACAGTAGCAGAGCCGAACTTAAGTTAAGACTAGTCTATTACATCTGAACAACGGTTATTCCCCCTCCTGTCATTATATTGTCAGGAAATTATATTTACATATCAGCGCAAAACTTTTCCGCAATATTCTCCGTTATAGTTGCAGTTTGTTTGGTTTAGGTTGATCTGTGGTGGATCAACCATCTTATAACAGGGACGCACCGCCAGGTGGTCCCTGTTTGTTTTTAGCTACATTTCCCAATCCAAAAACACATTCCTGCTTCAAAAATCAAAATTATCCTACAAAGAGAACCCTAGCCACAGCTTGCTAATTGTCAATACATTTAAAATAAACCAAAAGTTAAAGCTGCAGAAATCTGAAAGGAAAACCATATGTGTACCTACCCTTTGGCACAGTTTTTACCAATGCCATGGTTAATTATTTTTTAACCTTACACTTTTAATCTTTTATGAAAAAAGCAATCATCTATCCAATTTTATTACTCATTACTGTTTTCGCTGCATGCAGCAAGGACAAAGACAAATCACCAGATGGCGCAGATAAATCTGCGGAAGTATCGCAGACCTATCAAGGTAAACTATCTGTTGGTAATGTTGACTTCAACAATACAAAAATTAAAGTAACCAGAAAAGCGGCCAATGAGGTTGTTATCGAGCCGGTAAGCGGACAGGAATATGGTAATTTTACCGCTTTAACATTTTCAAACTTCATCTATTCAGACGCAACCAAGCAGTATATGTCCTCATCTGGCAGCAGCAGGGTGGTTATATTCTCCTTTCAGTCTAACGGAACTATAGAAATGTCCCTGGTCAACAACTTTCAGGATGCTATGTTCAAGTTTGAAGGCACAAGTGTAAAATAATATCATCACATCCCTATGAACGAGCCGCGTAATGTAAATATTACGTGGCTTTTTTTATGAATTAGTCCGGAACCTTAAACCATTCGGCCCCATTTTTGTTTATCTTACAAACAGATAGGGGATAATGCCCCGGCGTATAAATCATTTAAAATTATCACGATGAAGAAAGAAACTAAAATAATTGCAGGTGTATTGGCTGGCGCTGCCTTAGGTGCTGCTATAGCTTTAATATTATCGTCAGATAAAACAGGAGATGTAAAAGATAAAATGTCGGACTGGTTTTGTGACCTTTTAGATGCTTCCAAAGAAAAACTGGCTGATGTAACCGATCAGGTTAAAGACACCATTTCAAAAGTACGCGCATAATTCCCTTTAACCACTAATACTATTTAATGAAAATTGCTTTTCATGGTGCCGCGCGTGCGGTAACCGGCAGTAAACACCTCATTACCCTGGACAAGGGTGTGCAAATACTGCTGGATTGTGGGCTGTTTCAGGGCATGGGAGACCTGACCGACGGCCTGAACGAATCTTTTGGTTTTAACCCGGCAAAGGTAACCTATATGATCCTGTCGCATGCCCATATAGACCATTGTGGTTTACTGCCCCGTCTGGTAGCAGAGGGTTTTCGTGGCCCGGTATATTGTACTCCGGCCACCAGAAACCTGGCCCGGATTTTACTACTCGATTCGGCAAAGATCCAGATGCAGGATGCTGAATACGCCAACAAGAAGATCCGGCGTGTGGAAGATCAGGAAATGCCTTTATATACCGACAAGGATGTAGAACAAACCCTTAGCCAGTTTAAAACCATACCTTACGATCAGGACTTTAACATAGATCCGGACGTTACCCTAAGGTTTACGGATGCCGGACACATTGTTGGCAGCGCTGCCGTTCATTTACAGCTCCATGAAAACGGGACAACAACCCGTATTACCTTTAGCGGCGATGTTGGACGTTATGGCGACCTGCTGCTTAAAAGTCCGCAAACCTTTCCCCAGGCAGATTATATCCTGATGGAATCTACCTATGGCGATTCTTTGCATGCCGACCTGGACCCGATAGAAGATATGCTGCTGCAGGTGATTACCCGTACCTGTATAGAAAAAAAAGGAAAAGTGATCATCCCGGCCTTTAGTGTTGGCCGTACCCAGGAACTTTTATATGCCCTGAACGGCCTGGAGCTAAAAAATAAACTGCCCGAAATACCTTATTATGTAGACAGTCCGCTTTCTATGGAAGCTACGGAAGTATTAAGGAGCCACCCCGAGGTTTACAACAACGGGGTAAAAGAGATCCTGAAGGTTGATCAGGATATTTTTGGCTTTAAAGGTCTGCGCTTCATAGAAAGTGTGGAAGAATCCAAAGCCCTAAACGTCGACATGCATCCTTGTGTGATCATTTCTTCCTCAGGAATGGCCGAAGGTGGCAGGGTCAGGCACCACATCAGGAACAACATCAGCGACAAGAAAAACACCATTTTAATGGTGGGTTATGCCAGCCCGGACTCGCTAGCGGGCAGGTTAATGGCCGGACAGAAAAGGGTTTGGCTATTTGGGCAGGAATATGATGTTATTGCCGAAGTGGGGGCCATTAAATCTATGAGCGCGCATGGAGATTATGAAGACCTGCTGCAATTCCTGTCTGTTCAGGATCCTGCAAAGGTTAAACGCCTGTTCCTGGTACATGGAGAATATGAAGTACAGCAAAAATTTGCACAACGGATCATAAATGCGGGCTTTAAAAATGTATCCATTCCGGAATACCATCAGGAATTTGAGCTGTAATTTCCATAAATTCGCGGCATGGACGTTTTTGGAGAAGCCTTAAAAGATCAGTTTATAAAACCACCTGCAGAAACCTTATGGGTACACAATTCTTACGATGAACCCGAAGAAATGCCTGTCGATATTTATTTCAGGAATGAAAATGAGATGCCTGAGCTGGAGCTCAAAGCGCTTGACCTTTGCAGGGGAAAAGTACTTGATGTGGGTGCCGGTGTGGGCAGCCATGCCTTAATTCTGCAAAAAAGGGGAATTAACGTATGTGGAATGGACATCTCGGCAGCTGCAGTAAGCATTATGAAACAGCGCGGCTTAAAGCAGGCCATTGAAGGGAATATCCTAACCTACAGACTGCCTGAAGGGAGCAGCAAATACGACACCCTGTTGTTTATGATGAACGGCATTGGCCTTACTGGCTCCGTTGCGGGGCTAAAATCTTTTCTGCAAGAGGTTAAAAAACTGATCAACAAAGATGGCCAGCTGGTTTTCGACAGCTCCGACCTTTCTTACCTGTACCTGGAGATCCCCTTTCCCGAAAAAGGCTATTTTGGTGAAGTAAGTTTCAGATATGAATACAAAAGTCTTAAAGGCAATTGGTTTAAATGGATCTATGTAGATCAGCAAACACTTACTGAGCTGGCCACTCAAACCGGATGGCACACCGATATCATCTTTGAAGATGACTCGGACCAGTACCTGGCCAGGTTAACACTGGCCTGATCAATCAGGCCTTTTCTTCCCAGACGGTGGCGATATTGACAATTGTTTCTACCGCTTTTTCCATATCCTGCACCGATGCCCATTCCTGCTTGCCATGAAAGGCATGCTCTCCGGCAAAGATATTCGGACAGGGCAAACCCATGAAGGACAAGCGTGAACCATCTGTACCACCTCTTATGCTTTGTTGTTTAGGCCTAATACCCGTCCTTTTTATGGCTGCTATACCATATTCAATTACCTGAGGGTATTGGTCCAGCACCTGTTTCATATTGCGGTATTGTTCAGTGATCTTCAGCTCGTATGTTGAGTTTGGAAAGTCTTCTATGATGTTCTGGACTGTGGCGTCCAGCAGTTCTCCGTTTGCAGCCAGCTCCTCATCGTTAAAAGCCCGCAGGATAAACCGGGCCTCGGCCTGCTCTACATTACCGCTGATACTGACCGGATGAATGAAGCCTTCCTTGGCTTCTGTTGACTCTGGTGAAAGGCAATCGGCAGGCAAAGCACTGATCACATCAGACAATATTTTAATGGCGCTTTCCATTTTTCCTTTGGCAAAGCCGGGATGTGCACTTACCCCTCTAATGCTAAGCACAGCCCCATCAGCCGAAAAGGTTTCATCTTCAATAGAACCCAGCGTTTCCCCATCAATGGTATAAGCAAAATCGGCTCCCAGCTTTTCCAGGTTCACCTTATCTACACCACGTCCTATTTCTTCATCCGGTGTAAACAATATTTTGATGGTGCCATGTTTCAGCTCCGGGTTTTTCATCAGAAATGCGGCAGCCTCCATAATTTCTGCAAGGCCCGCTTTATTGTCGGCCCCCAACAAAGTGGTACCGCTGGCAGTAATGATGTCATTCCCGATCTGGTGTTTCAGGTCGGGATGTTCTGCCATTTTTAAAACAACAGAAGGATCGTCTGGCAGTACCAGGTCCTGCCCCTGGTAGTTTTCATGGATCAGCGGCTTTACACCGTAGCCGCTGCAATCCGGTGAGGTATCCATGTGTGAGCAGAAACAGATCACCGGAACTTTCTTGTCGGAGTTGGATGGTATAGTGGCATAAACATAGCCATACTCATCCAGGTGTGCGTCTGCTATTCCCATCTCCAGTAATTCAGCTACCAGCACCCTGCCCAGATCCTTTTGCTTTTCAGTAGAAGGTACGGTTGGCGAGGAAGGGTCTGACTGTGTGTCGATTTGAACGTATTTTGTAAATCTATTTTGAAGGGATTTATTTTTATTTATATAAATTAGCATACTCTTATGAAAATTCAAAGTTATGTAAAGATTATAGTTTTGCCTAAAAATTTAATGAAGATCACTTGAAAACAACTTTAACCCTCTTACTGTCCGCATTATTATATGTAAGCGCCGCAGCACAATCTAACTTTTACAAACTGGGAATAGGCGGCGGATTAGGAGTTACCCAGTCGTTTGCTGATTTGAACAAACACGATTACGGGCTCGCCGGTTATGGCTCTTTCGATTATTATTTTACGCCCTTTGTAAGTATGGGTATTGAAGGTCAGATGGGTGAAATTAACGGGGGCGACATCAATACTGACCCCAACAACCGCCAGTTTATAAACAGCTACAAAGCCTTTGCACTGAATGCCAAACTCTATTTGGGTGCCCTGATCGATTACGACAGGAGTGGTTTTACCAATGCCATAAAAGGACTATATGTTGGTGCTGGTGCTGGCGTAATCATGAATAAGATGAAGTTTGTGGTGAGGGAAAAGCCGAACGATCCCAATGGATATGTATTTCCGGGAAGCGACAGCTCCAAAGATCTGCTGGTCCCTTTAAACCTGGGCATTGCCTTTAACTTCATGGACCGTAGTGGCTATACCCGCTATGGCCTCAATCTGAATTACCAGGCCAATGTTACCCTGGGCGAGGGACTGGATGGCTATAACGATTCGCCAATTAAATTTAAAAGCGGCAACCCTGACGTATATACTTATGTTTCTATTGGCCTTAAGTATTACTTCGGACCGATGGGCCTCTCTATAAAATCCCTATATTAGCGGGAAATCATCAGAAATGGAATATTTAATACATACGCCTGTTGCCTCGATCATCTTTCTTTTTACTATAGTCACCAGCATTTACGCGTTTAACGACAATGGCCTGTATGGCAAATTTATGCTGCATCCCTATAGCGTTTCACGCAGGTATAAAGTGTATACTTTGATTACCAGTGGACTCATTCATGCCGACTGGATGCACCTGATCTTTAACATGATGACCTTCTTTTTCTTTGCCTTCCAGCTGGAGGCAATGATCGGTTCATGGCAGTTTGGGGCCGTATATTTTTTAAGCCTGATACTGAGCGATATTCCATCGGTAATGAAACATAAGAATGACATGTGGTACAACAGCCTCGGTGCTTCCGGCGCCATCAGCGGGGTATTGTTCAGCTTTATCCTGTTTCAGCCTTTTTCCAGCATGATGATATTTCCGATACCCATTCGCATCTGGGCAATTATTTTTGGGCCACTGTACCTGGTTTATTGTGTGTATGCCTCTAAAAATGCCAGAGACCACATTAACCACGATGCACACTTTTTTGGTGCACTGGCAGGAATGATTGTTACCGTATTGGTAGTGCCCGGAACAATCCCTCATTTCATTGGTCAGCTGCTGGCTAAAATCGGGTAACCTTATTTTTTAATTGGTTTCGGGTAATGCTGGCGGGTTAAAATAGCTCATGGGCTTTGTCGGGTCTTTAATGATCTCGAACAGCGTATGCCCCCATGGTTTCCAGAAATCCTGCAGCACCTGGGCATAGGTTTTATGCTGCCAGTGGTCAAACAGCGCCTTGTTCAATGTGCCTTTTAGCGGCATGGCATCAATGTATATCGACCCTTCAACAGGCATAACGGCATATTCGGGCAATCGGTTAAACAGGTATGCCGAATAAAAAAAGCGCGCACAAAGCTCTTCAAACTGCTCGGCCGACAAAGCTGTGTTGCCGATCTGGTCCAGGACTTCCCGGTGATATTTTTTATTGGTGCCATTGTCCTGTAAACAGGCAATGATGCCAAAGTCCTTCAGTTTTAAAGAAAAAGTAAGTGTATTGATCTCGTCCCTAAAGCTGAAAGTTGTTTCTTTATTTTCAAGGGGCACCACCACGACAGACCAGGGCACGAAATCTTCAAATACCACATCCAGGTAAATGCCCTGGATCATGGTGTTCAGGTTCCCAAATTTGTGCATCAGGCCCTGCGACATGTTTAGCCCATCGGCACTTAGCTGCTGCAAACGCACCGCAGCATTCATTTCTATATAGATCAGGCTGTACATAAACTTGCCAATCCAGTTAAAAAGATCAACTTCATCCAGCTGCGAAACCCCTTCATAACCTTTTGCAAATGCTGCAGCAATTTTCTCTTCCAGGGGTTGTATAAAATGATCCCGAACCTCAGTATTACAGGGAACCTTTAAGGCATTATAGGAACGCACACTTTCATCAAGCAATTTAATCTGTTCCTCGCCACTAAAATTGGCCACTTCCAGCAGCCATGCCGGCAGGATATTGAGTTCTTCAACAGGCGAGGGGAATGTATCGCCACTTAAAAAACAGTTTTTATATTTAAAGTCGAAATTTTTAAAAGGCTGGTATATCATGCTGCTCATAAAGGCACAATATTAGGTATATTATTTTTACATTAGCCCCTGGCATTTTTTTTATAACCTTTAAATTACCAAAACCTTATTTTCCAATGAAACTTGCTTATACCGCTTATAACCTGGAACTGAAACACCCTTTTGCAATTGCCAAATTTTCCCGTACCAGCACTCCGGTTATGCTGATCAGGCTAAGCTATGAGAATATAGAGGGCTATGGAGAAGCTTCTATGGTGCCATACATGGGCGAAAGTGAAGAAACTGCGGTTAAGTTTTTGAAGCAGGTAGACTGGGGCCGGTTTGTTCATCCTTTTAATTTTGAAGAGATCATTGCCTATCTGGACAGTATAGAAAAGGGCCACCCTGCCATCAAAGCGGCAATAGATATAGCATTAAACGACATTAACGGAAAGCTGCTGAATAAGCCCTGCTATGAAATTTATGGCGCTGACCCGGTTAAAATGCCGGTTACTTCTTATACCATAGGTATTGATACGCCAGAGGTCATCAGGGAAAAGGTTGCCGATGCCAAAGGTTTCAAAGTGTTAAAAATAAAACTGGGCAGGGACAATGATAAGGAACTGATCCATACGATCAGGAGTGTAAGCGACCTGCCTTTGTATGTAGATGCCAACCAGGGCTGGGCTGATAAAAAACAGGCTATAGATATGATTTACTGGCTGCATGACCAGGGCGTACAGCTAATTGAACAACCTATGGATAAGGCCGATCTCGATGGCAATGCCTGGCTTACTGCCCGCAGCCCGATCCCGATTTTAGCCGATGAAGCCGTACAACGTTTGGCCGATATGGATACGCTGAAAGGGGCTTATCATGGCATTAATATGAAACTGATGAAGAGTACAGGTATGTATGAAGGTCATCAGATGATCCTGAAAGCAAAGTCATTTGGTATGAAAGTCCTGATTGGCTGCATGAGCGAAACCTCCTGTGCTACCCAGGCGGGGATGGCACTTGCCCCTTTGTGCGACTGGGCCGATCTGGATGGGCCCTGGTTAACCAGCAACAATCCTTTTAAGGCCCCGGCAATGCTTGAAGGTAAATATCTTTTCAATCAGTTGCCGGGACTGGGTCTTGAAGGCATAAAGCCCTCTTTGTTTACTTCCTTTTAAGGTTTTCGCGCATTTCTTTTACCAATTTCAATTTTAAGTAAAGGAAAAATGCAGCCGTAGCCACAAATAAGGCGATGGCCAGATACTTAGTATTGTTATAACCCCATACGATGCCAAAAATGGAAACAATAAGGCCCAGGTTATAAAAAACGTTCAATGCAATTTTCTTTCCCATGCTTAATAAACAGGCATTTCAGGATCAAAAGCTTCCTGCCAGGCAAGAATTCCACCTTTCAGGTTATATAAATTGGTTAAACCCAGTTGCTGTTCCAGCTGCATTACAGCAGCTGCACTTCTTTTTCCGCTTCTGCAATGAATAATTACAGGTTTGTCCTGCGCAATTTTATCTGCTTCAATTAAAATGCCGGCCAAAGGTATGTTAAGGCCATCCAGATTTGAAGTGTCATATTCAAATGTTTCCCTAACATCGATCAATTGAAAATCTTCCTTATTGTCAATCTTTTCTTTAAGCTCCTCAACGGTTATTTCTTTTATCATGTCATTTGATTTTTTCAAAGATAATTAAATCACTTGTCATAGGGAATGTTTGTGGCTAAAAATACATCAGAGTGATAATCATCAGCAATTCTGTACAGCTTTACAAAAAATTCTGTAACAACTTGAGGTCCCGTGCGTTTAAATGGTAAGCTTATTAATCTAACCATTATATCATGAATGCGATATCCCGTTTCTTTTGGTTTTGCTCTGGTGCGCATCTTTCTACATTGGAAAAACACCCTACAGAACACAACAAATACATTGGCATTGGCGCTACCATATTTTTTACCGGCCTGTTTGCGGCCTTATCTGGTGGCTATGCCATGTATTTCGTTTTTAAGGGCGATAGCGGGGCTGTCTTTTTTGCCCTGTTTTTTGGCTTGATCTGGGGTCTTGCCATTTTTAACATGGACAGGTATATCGTGTCCAGCATCAACAAAAATGCCAGTACCAATAAGCAGATTTTACAGGCTACCCCACGTATTTTGCTTGCCATTATGATTGGGGTGGTGATATCGCGCCCGCTGGAGCTTAAAATATTTGACAAAGAGATCAAAGAGCGTTTAAAAGTAAGTTACCTGAACAACCAGCGTTCAAAAATTGACACCCTGAATGCCGCTTTCGAAAATAAATACCGGATAGAAATGGGCAAACTGAATGAAAGTAAAGCCCAAAAGGATACTATGGCCAGCGCCATAAAGGCAGACCGGCAAAAACTGAATTTCGAGATTTTTGGAAATAAGACTGAAGAAACTTCGGGCATTATGGGCTATGGGCCTTATGCCAAAAGAAAAGAGGCTGAGCTGAAACAACGTGAACAGGAATTAGATACCTTAACGGCCAGCGTACGCTCACAGGAAGCGTTTGTAGCCGGCAGAAAAGAATTTGATGGGCTGATGACAGAAAAACTATACACCGGAAAGCAACTGGACAGCCTGACCAGCCTAGCCGGTTTTGCCGACCGCAACTGGGCTTTGGGCCAGCTGAGCTTTAACCGCGATGGCACGCGCGATACCAGTACTTATCTGGCTGTAACTTTTATTGGATTATTATTCATATTTTTCGAATGCCTGCCCGTTTTTGTAAAACTGATGAGTAGCCGGGGGCCTTACGACAGGTCGGTAGAAAATACCGAAGAAACCCAGGTATATGAGTCTGATAAGGACAAAGATTACGAAACAGCGGTAATAGATGGGGTACATGACACACGCGTACATACCGAAATTGAAAAAAGAAAGCATAAACTATACGAACAATGAGAAAGATCTGCTTCGCCCTGCTTATTGTACTGTCGGCCCAGCTATCCCGGGCCCAGGACATCAATAAAATTATTACTGCCGGATATGTTGATCACCTGATCAAAACACTGAGCAGCGACGACATGCAGGGCCGTGGTTTATATACCCCGGGTATTGACAAAGCCGCTACCTTTATTGAACAGCAATTTAAAGCCATTGGATTACAGCCTTTAAAGGGAGAAACCGGTTACCGGCAAACTTTTTATAAAGATTCGACAGATAAAAGGCCTTTGTTTAATGTAGCAGGCATGATCCCCGGAAAATCCAGGGCCAATGAAATTGTTATTTTTTCGGGACATTACGATCACCTGGGCATAGTAAAAGGCGATTTGCAGGACAGCATTGCCAATGGTGCAGATGACGATGCATCGGGTATAACAGCCGTAATTGCTTTGGCAAAATATTATAAGGCTTTAAACAACAATGAACGTACACTGGTATTTATCGCCTTTACCGCTGAGGAAATCGGAGGCTTTGGCTCCAAATATTTCTCCAAAAAACTGGATCCCGAGCAGGTAACGGCCATGTTTAACATAGAGATGATCGGCAAGGAAAGTAAGTTCGGAAAAAACACCGCTTTTATTACCGGCTACGACAAATCTGATTTTGGAAAAATACTGCAGAAAAACCTTGCCGGTACCGAATTTACCTTTCATCCTGACCCATACCCACAGCAAAATCTCTTTTACCGGAGCGACAACGCCACTTTAGCGGCATTGGGTGTACCGGCACATACCATCAGTACAGATCAGATTGATAAGGATGAATTTTACCATACCGTAAAAGACGAGTACAGCACTTTAGACACTTTAAACATCCTGTACACCATTAAAGCAATTGCAAAAAGTGCCATCAGCATTGTGAAAGGTACAGATACGCCCAGCAGGATACCAAAGTTGGTTGACAGCCATGAATAGCTTTTTTTTAAAGTCGCTTTTCCATTACATAATCATTCATCAGAAAGCCATTGCCAATATCCAGATCAACCGTTTCTTTAATCTTGAAGCCCGCCGTTTCGTAAAACCGGACAGCCTTGTTGTTTCTGTTCACATTTAGCTGAAGGTATTTCCCTCCCGCTTTCTTTATCACATTCACCACTTCGTTGATCAGCAGTTTCCCTACGCCCATACCATGCATTTGGGGGAGTATGTACAGCTTGTGCAGTTTATACACCTGGTTCTTTGAATCAATTACCGAAAACCCCGCAAAGCCCAGGTCTTTATCATCTTCTTCAGCAATTAAAAAGATATGACCCTGTTGAAACTGTGACAGGAGCTCTCCTTTATTGTACATTTTATCGAGCATATAACTGATCTGCTCCTTACTGATCATATCGCCATAAGCTTCAGGCCAGGTCTTATTGGCTATGTTTTGAATAGATGGAATATCCTGTTCCTTTGCCTTTCTTAAAATGATCATAACACCTCACTGATAAATAAATAATCTGTATTGAAATTGAATTCTACAAAACCATCGCTGATAACCACAAAATCACCGTTTTCCTGCTGCATCAGGTTACTGGTTTCAAAGTAAGACACCACTTCTATCCTGAAAACACTGCCTTTTGGCTTCCATACTTTAAAGCCTTTTTTAATGGCATAAGCCTTTTCTGTTGCAGTAAACACCACAATATTGATCTCGGCAATGTAACTGCCCAGTTCCCTTAAATTACTTTCGGTATCGATTACATTTACCGCCGGATATTTTTCGGCAATCAGATAGTCGAGCACCGCATCCAAAGCTTCTGTTCTTGCTCTGATCAGTTTAGTATTTTCCTGCACAGCAGGTGTCTCCAACAGGCTTACTACGGCGTCAACCTTTAAGCCCATGCTCAGCACCTTTTCATAAACCGGCTCATTAACAATCAATGTAGGGCTCCATTCCAGCAGCTGCCCCAGGTATTCTTCATTAAAAGTACCCGGATTATGGATATACAGTGCCGGTTCCTGCTTTTCCCTTATGATATGGTGTGATGACATAAGGCAAATATATAAAAACAAAGCTGCGTGGAAATTCAGAAGATTAAATTATTGACAAGAATCTTAACATCAAGATTAAATGGATATATGCATATTTGTAACCATAATTGAACAATATGAAACACGGACTTTTAATTGATATGGATGGCGTTATTTACAGTGGGGAAACACTGATAGAAGGCGCAGATAAATTTATAGCGGGACTGCTTAAAAACGACATTCCTTTTACTTTCATGACCAACAACAGTCAGCGTACCCGCCTTGATGTGGTACGCAAGCTGAAGCTGCTGGGAATTGAGGTAACAGAAAACCATGTGTACACCAGCGCCATGGCAACGGGCAAGTTTCTGGGCGACCAGGCTGCCAATGGCACCGCTTATGTATTGGGGGAAGGTGGTCTGATTACCAGCTTACACGAAAATGGCATCAACCTGGTGAATACCGACCCTGAGTTTGTAGTATTGGGAGAAGGCCGGAATTTTACCCTGGAAATGGTACAGCGGGCAGTAGACATGATCCTGGCCGGGGCCAAGTTCATTACTACCAATCAGGACCCTTCACCTAAAAAACCAGGATGGAGCAATTTAGGCATTGCTGCCACTACGGCCATGATAGAAGAGGCAACTGGCCGAAAAGCCTTTGTAATTGGAAAACCAAGCCCGGTAATGATGCGCTCGGCCAGAAAATATCTGGGCCTGGAGACTGCCGAAACCACTGTTATAGGTGATACGATGGAAACAGACATCCAGGGTGGGGTACAGATGGGTTATAAGACCATTCTCGTTTTATCGGGTATAGCCAAAAAGGAACGTTTAAGTCATTATGCCTTTAAACCAGACTTAATTGTAAGCTCTGTTGACCAGATCGAATTTCCGTTAAAATGGTGGTAGATAAATTGAAATTGGTTATTGCCTTCATCCTGGCTTGCCAGTCTGTAAAAGCACAACAAATTTCAACATATACAAAGGATGTGTATGTAACATCGAAGGACAGCTTACCTTATAGGCTTTTATATCCGTTAAACTATAATAAGAACAAGAAATATCCAATTGTTGTTTTCTTGCATGGATCTGGGCAACGTGGAAATAATAACGAGGCCCAGTTAACCGGAGTGCCAAAACGTTTAACAGATTCTGCAGGAAGGGTGAAATATGCCTGCTTTATTCTTGCACCCCAGTGTAGTAAAAAAGATGTATGGGTTAAGTTTCCGAACTTTCCGGCAAGCTTAGAAACTACTAAGCTTGCTACACCTGCTACTAAGTCGGTACTGGCAAAACTCGATCTACTGATCAAAAACCTTCCAATTGACCCTAAGCGTGTGTATGTAACGGGCTACTCTATGGGTGGCGAAGGGGCCTTTGATTTTTTAGCCCGTCGCCCTGGTTTATTTGCCGCAGCCATTCCTATATGTTCTGTGTCAGACACGGCTAAGGCCAGGTTGATTTATAAAATACCGATATGGGCTTTTCATGGCGATCAGGATGATGTAAACGATGTGAAATATTCCAGATTGATGATTACAGCTCTTGAAAACCGTAAAGGAACGCCGAAGTACACGGAATATCAGGGCGTTAAACACAACAGCTGGCTTAAAGCTTATGAGGAGCCTGGTTTGTTTGACTGGCTTTTCTCTCAAAGAAGGCGATAAAGCACACGTTGACTAAAAAGCTTTACTAATTAATTTTCCGGATTAGTTGTACGATCTGCTGGGGTATGATAACGCTCAATCGCTTTTTGCAATTGCTGTTTCATTTGCTTTACCAAAATCCTTGGCCCCAGCACTTTCATTTTGGAGCCGAAGCCCAACAGTTCCCGCTCAAGTTCAAAATTCAGAATTACCCTTATACTGAATATTTTACCCGTTTCGTCTTCAGTCAACAAGGTTTGCGTATGGTGCAGGGGCTTAGTAACGACATAGGGTGCATTTTCCTTGTCTATCCAAAAAACAACATCGCAAGCACGTTGTTCTGGAGATTTGGTTACCCCGATACAATTGTCATAATAAGTAGCCAGATCCAGTGTGATATTTTCCTGATAAGGCTCCTCGTGATCCGTTATGGATTGGATCCTGTCCAGCGCCAAATTATACAGGTTCCTTCCGGCCTGCCTGTGTTGTACGCCTAATACAAACCAGCGGTTGCGGTATTCTTTCAGCAGATAGCCGCTAAAACAAAAGCTACTCTCCTGCCGGGCTTTAAACGAGCGATAAGTGATGCAAATTGTTTTTTTAGCCACAATGGCCTTGCGGATTACTTCAATGTATTCCAGTCCTTTTAAGTTATCATTTCTTTCAAAATCGATGACCGGACTACTATGGGTTTTCTGCGTATAGATCTTGTCTTCCAGTTTGCTCACCATTTCATTGAGATCGGCAAAATGGTTAAAGCCCTTAAACTGCTTTAACAAACCGGATACCTCGCTCAGCACCTGCATATCCTGCTGGTTTAGCGGGCTATTGGTAATGCTGTAATTTTTATCGCTATAGGTATAATACTTCTTTTCAACTACAACAATCGGCGCTTCATAACCCAGCTTATTACTGCGCATCATTTCCATATCGGCCTGTACTGTCCTCCGGCTTACCCCTGTGTCAATTCCCTGGTATTCATAAATAGCATCGCTACATGCCTCAATTAAGTCGTCGAGCGTCCATTTCTTATAGCGGTTTTGCAGGCATTGGTCTATGGTGCGGTAGCGGATGAGGGCGTTTCTGTTGACAGGCATTGAATTTGAAATTATTTTCAATGAATTTATGAATTAATTTTAACTACGCAAATACACTGCGCAGATGCTATATTTCTTTGTACCAATAAATAATAAAACAGTCATGGAAAAAGAGAAAATCGGCAACAACGAATTAAAGGCTTTAGGTATCAACGATGTAGAAATCCTGGTAAACTTCAGTCGTGTGGCCAACGGTCTATTGAAACATAACGTGATGGACAAATCTGAAATCCTTGCCACTTTAGAAGCACTGATCAATGACCCGATGCCTTATGCCTTAAAGAAAGGCGGCAAGTTTAAAAATTTGGCCGAGGAAGTGATCGCCATGCGTAAGGAGGGTAAATTCGTAAAACAAGAACGCAGCAACTTTAAGTTGAAAGAAGAAATAGCCGAGTTTCCGGTATGGGGATTAGAACACATCGAGGTGGGTGCGCTGGCTCAAATGCGGACGGCTGTACAATTGCCGATTTCTGTTGCAGGTGCCTTGATGCCTGATGCTCATCAGGGTTATGGTTTGCCAATCGGCGGTGTGCTGGCAACTACCGCGAATACCATTATTCCGTTTGCCGTTGGCGTAGATATAGCTTGTAGAATGTGTCTGAGCATCTTTGATCTGCCTGCTGAAGCAATTGATACAGAGACTGACAAACTAAAAAACATATTGGTTGACAATACCTATTTCGGGATGGGATGTACCACCAAATCCTATTTTGATAGCTCATTGTTTGACAGCAAAACTTGGAATGAGACCAAGGTGATCCGTACGCTAAAAGATAAAGCTTATGCGCAGTTGGGAACTAGCGGTACAGGGAACCACTTTGTAGAATGGGGCGAATTGACCCTTGCGGGAGGCGCTTTAGAAGGCGTTCCTGCAGGCAGGTACTTAGCATTGTTATCGCACTCCGGCTCCCGTGGATTTGGCGGCTCAGTGGCAGACCACTATAGCAAAATCGCCATGACCAAAACAAAGCTGCCTGCTGAGGCGAAACATTTAGCCTGGTTAGATCTGGACAAAGATGAAGGACAAGAGTACTGGATCGCTATGAATCTTGCCGGTGAATATGCAAGTGCAAATCACCACGAAATCCACAATAAGATCGCCCGTGCTCTGGGGGTCAATCCAGTTAAAAGGATTGAAAATCACCATAATTTTGCCTGGAAGGAACAACTGGCTGATGGTACTGAAGTAATGGTACACCGTAAGGGGGCAACACCAGCAGGTGAAGGTATTTTAGGGATTATTCCCGGAAGTATGAGTACACCAGGTTTTCTGGTGCGAGGAAAAGGTAATGCAACAAGCATTAACTCGGCCAGCCACGGTGCGGGCCGTTTAATGAGCAGAAGCGCCGCTTTTAAAACATTGGATAAAAATTTGATTGCGGCCAATCTGGTGGAAAAACGAATTACACTGATGGGTAGTGATATGGATGAGGCACCAATGGCTTATAAAGATATCCATGCGGTAATGGCTGCACAAAATGACCTGGTAGAGGTCCTTGCGAAGTTTGAGCCAAGGATTGTAAGAATGGCGGACGCAAGAGAAAAACCAGAAGATTAAAAAATAATTTAAAATAATTTTTACTGCGCAGATACACTGCGCAATGGCTTTCAATCTTTGTATTAACAAAAGAAAGTCACACTAAATAAAAGGAGGTTCAAAATGAAATTCAACCTGTTGAGCAAAACAAAAAATCAGACGGCAAACCACGAAGGTGCTAAAGCGTTTGTAATGATGCCGGAAATGGAATTGTATTCTACTGTAGTTACCTGGAGCTTAAACGATTCCTTTTATGAAAAGTTTGAAATGCGGATAGAACGTCTTCGTGTGCTGATCGCTCAATGCGAACCGCTGTTTGTAGGTAAACTCGCTATATATGCACGGACTAAAATGTACATGCGTTCTGTGCCATTGGTATTAGTTACCGAATTGGCAAAGCTGCACTCGGGCGATAATCTGGTCGCCCGGGTTACAGACGGGGTAATCGGTCGTGCCGATGAGATCACCGAGCTTTTGGCTTGCTATGAATTGCTGAACGAGCGTAAAGGCACTAAAAGGCTGAACCGCTTGTCGAAACAATTGCAAAAAGGCTTGTCGACCGCGTTCAATCGCTTCGATGAGTATCAGTTTGGTAAATATAACCGTGATGGGGCCATCAAACTCCGTGATGCTTTGTTTTTGGTTCACCCTAAGGCAAAGGATGAGTTACAGCAATTGCTCTTCAACAAAATCGTGACAGGTGATCTGCAAACGCCTTATACTTGGGAGACCGAGTTGTCGGCATTGGGCCAAATGAATTTTGACAGTGAGGAGGCCAAAGCCATGGCGTTCCGCACCAAATGGGAGGAGCTGATCGACAGCGGAAAACTGGGTTATATGGCCTTGCTGAGAAACCTGCATAATATTCAGAAGGCAGGCATAAGTTATGAACACTTTGAAAAAGTATGTGCGCGATTAAGCGATGCTGCAGAAGTAGCAAGAGCAAAACAGTTCCCATTCCGCTACCTGGCAGCCTATCGCGAACTGATTGATCCGTCTGCAACGGGTCCGGTACAAGGTCTTGTTAAAAAATTAGCAGCCTTGGTTCAGGGTAGCAATAAAGGATATACTGGAGATCT
The DNA here is from genome assembly GCF_000023825.1 of Pedobacter heparinus DSM 2366. Taxonomy (NCBI): domain Bacteria; kingdom Pseudomonadati; phylum Bacteroidota; class Sphingobacteriia; order Sphingobacteriales; family Sphingobacteriaceae; genus Pedobacter; species Pedobacter heparinus. The sequence goes on along the minus strand of NC_013061.1, from coordinate 97,229 downwards.
GTTGGACGCTTTGGAAAAAGCGGTTCAGGCAAGCGCGGCAAATATCAAAGGTTTTGATCATGAAACAAGTGCGCTCATTGCCTGCGACGTTTCAGGGTCCATGCAGACACCTGTGTCAGCAAAGTCTAAGCTCTTGCTCTACGATGTGGGATTAATGTTGGCCATGCTCTTGCATTCGCGTTGTAAAAACGTCGAGGTTGGTATGTTTGGTGATACCTGGAAAACGATCACCGTACCACGCAGCAATATATTGGGCAATGTACAGGAGTTTTATCGTCGGGAGGGGGAAGTGGGTTATGCAACCAATGGTTACCTGGTGATTAAAGACATTCTTTCCCGCAGGGTCAGGATGGATAAAGTGATGTTGTTTACTGATGGTCAGTTGTGGGACTCATCTGCATCAGGCAGTCAGATACAAGCCTTGTGGTTGCGCTACAAGGCAGAAGTATCACCAGCCGCAAAGCTCTACCTGTTTGACTTGCAGGGTTACGGACAGGCACCATTGCAAGTATTGCGCAATGACGTTTACCTGATCGCAGGATGGAGTGATAAAGTTTTTGAAGTGTTGGCCGCTTTGGAGAATGGTGAGTCCGCATTGGATGCGATCAATAAAATAGAATTATAAATTAAGTATGGGGAGGCTAACACCCCATACTTTTAAAAGAAATTAATATAAGGATGCCGTAGAAACGGGTTACTTCGTACCATTGGAGGGGGTGGGCAGTGTTACACATGTAATGCTGTGGGTTCGAGTCCCAAAAGCGGTCCCCCATCCCGAATCGCTTGTTGCTCCTTATAAAATATAAAAGAAAGTGCCGTAGATGAGTGTTACTTCGACTCTTAACGACCAGGTCGCCGGTTCGATTCCGGCCATTGGCCTAGCCAGTGTAGCTCAGTTTGGTTAGAGCATGAAAACCGCAAGGTGTATTTCACTTGTTGCTTTTTGCCTTTCTTTTAAAAGAAATAAAAGCATTAAGGTGCCGTAAATATGCGCTACTTCGTGTCACCGGTTCGAACCCGGTCGTTGGCAAAAGCTGATGTAGCTCAGCTGGTAGAGCAGTAAAATCGCATATTGGACTTTATCGCCCTTAATAAATAAAGAAGATGCCGTAGATGAGTGTTACTTCGCCCGTCACGCTAAACCAAACACTGATTAATCGTTGCTCTTCTTTTAACCCATTGCTTATTAAACCTAAAAGGTGCCGTAAACTGGTGATACTTCGGTTAGAACACCCCGACAAAATCGGGAAGGTCGTTTGGTTAAAATCCAACCTGTAATCATTTACAAGTAGTTCAGATTTTACATTCACAAGTTGCTTTTTGCCCTTTTTTTAAATATTGAAAGATGTCGCGGAGAATTGAATGAGGCAGCAGGGCTAATATATCAGATTAACAGAAAGGTGCGATAAATTCGCACCTTTCTTGTGAAGTGGTCTCGACGGGAATCGAACCCATATCTAAAGTTTAGGAAACTTCTATTCTATCCGTTGAACTACGAAACCAATTGTTACCTTAAAAAGTAACGGTCGCAAATATAACAATAAAACCCTTTGTTTAAATAGCAGGAAAGAAAAAAACCTCTTAATCCGCTGTTTAATCTTTAAGTGATTACCATTTAACAAGCGATGGATCGTATAACTGGCGATGCAGCTGATACATTCCATCCAAAGGCATTTTTAACACTTTTCTATCATACGTAAACAGGCCATTGGTTTCTATTTCCACATCCGTTGTCTGGGTATAAACCGCAGCAGATAAGCCCGAACGGATCAATTTAGGAATAGCGCTGATAAACTTGGTATACTGTGCAAACAGATCCTCCTTGTTTTTATAACTCTGGTATCCCCAATTGCCCTTGTCCAGCCAGGTATGCCCCTCAATCGGCAGCCCCAATCCACCAAATTCACCCAACACCAAAGCTTGCCGGGCACCAAAAATTGCAGGATCAGGCATCGCAGGTGCCGGATAAATGTGGAGGTCGAGCACCTGTCCTGCGCCCATAAAATAATTTCCGCCACTCGCTGCATTTACCAGGCGCGATGGATCATATTTCATCGTCCAGTCTACAATTTCTTTGGTTTTAAATTGGCCCCATGCTTCGTTAAAAGGAACCCAGGAAACAATGCTCGGATAATTATAGCACTGATCCATAATGGCTTTCCACTCCTTTCTGAAAATATTTTCCGATTCCGGGCTACGGTCCTTATCCAGCTTGCCGCCGGTGATAAAACCAGGTTTCGCATCCCATACATTTCCTCCGGTATCGCCGCTTGGCATATCCTGCCATACCAGCATGCCCATTTTATCGCAATGGTAATACCATCTGGCCGGCTCTACTTTAACATGCTTCCGGATCATATTAAATCCCAAAGCCTTCGTTTTTTCGATATCAAATTTTAATGCTTCATCTGTTGGGGCCGTGTATAAACCATCCGGCCACCAGCCCTGATCTAAAGGCCCGTATTGAAATACAAACTGATTGTTCAGCGTCATCCTTTGTATGCCGGCGGCATCCTTAGCCATAGCAGATTTACGCATTCCAAAATAGGACGCAACCTCATCAATCGTTTTCCCTTTTCTCTTAACCGCTACTTTCAGATCATATAGAAATGGCGATTCCGGTGACCATAACCTGGGATCAGGAATGTTCAGTATCAATTCTCTTTGCGGATCACCGGCCTGTAAAGCAACCCGCTTGGCACCCTCCCAGGCAGTAACTTCCAGCTGATCGCCCGATTGTAAATCAGCAACTTCTACCCGAACAGCCAATTGTTTTTTATCAATATCAGGCGTTTGTTTGGTAGCTACAATATAAGTTTGAGGTACATTTTCCAGCCATACGGTTTGCCATATCCCTGTAACAGGTGTATACCAAATACCTTTGGGTTGTTTAACCTGTTTGCCCCGTGGCTGTGGTCCATCATCTGTAGGATCCCAGACCTGTACGGAAATATTCTGTTTAACACCCTTTCTGACCAGCGAAGTAAGGTCGAAGGAAAAGGCATCATAGCCCCCGGCATGCTCGCCTGCAAGCTTTCCGTTTACATACACCCTACAAGACCAATCTACAGCTCCAAAATGAAGCAATAATTTCCCTCCCATCATTTTTGCTGGCAGGTCTATGCTGCGGTTATACCACAATACATTGTTTTCACCAACCATTTTACCCACACCACTCAGTGAAGATTCTACCGCATAAGGAACCAGGATCTGCCCTGCATAGCTTACCGGTATTTTATCACTGCCTTTAGGTAAAATGGCATATTGCCATAACCCGTTAAGGTTTATCCAGCTTTTACGGACCAGTTGTGGTCTCGGATATTCAGGTAAAGGGTTGGATGGGTTTACTTTAGCTGCCCAGTCTGTTGAAATTTTTCCAGGAACAGGTTTCCATTGCGCATGCGCAAAATGAACCATAAGCAGTAGCAGCAAACTAAGGTTTAGTCTTGTCATAGCATCAGGTTTATATTGGTTTAGTTTTATCTTAACTTTTGTGTGATCCGTTTACCTGATCACACTACCGTTATTATGCTTAACTACCGGCGCCACAAACGCCAGCTTCCCCTCTGCATCTTCCGACATCAGGATCATTCCCTGTGAAACAATCCCCTTGATCTCTCTCGGTGCCAGATTGACCACAAGGCTAACCTGTTGCCCAATCACATCTTCTGGCTTATAAAATTCGGCTATACCAGAAACCACTGTACGCTGGTCTATTCCAGTATCCAGTGTTAGTTTTAGCAACTTTTTGGTTTTTTCTACCTTCTCTGCCGCAATTATCGTGGCAACTCTGATATCAACGGCTGTAAACTGTTCAAACTGAATGTTTTCTTTTGCCGGTGCTGTAACCGCAGCAGCAGCAGTATTGTCCGCTTTGCTCCTGTTCAGTTTATCTATCTGGGCCTGTACGGCCTCATCTTCAATTTTTTCAAACAGCAATACCGGCTCATTCAGCTGATGGCCCCTATGCAGTAAATTTACGTTACCTGCCGATTCCCAGGTATGCCCACCATAGTTCAGCATTTTCATCAGCTTATCCGCTGTAAACGGCAGGAACGGCTCAATCAGTATTTCTAAATTGGCAGCGATCTGTAAACTGATGTTCAAAATCGTACGCACCCTGTCCTCATCCGTTTTAATCACTTTCCAAGGCTCTGTGTCTGCCAGGTATTTATTGCCCAAGCGTGCAACATTCATTACCTCACCCAACGCTTCCCTGAAACGGTAATTCTCTATCGATGCGCTGATTTTTGCCGGGGCTGCAGCCAGCTCATCCATTACCTGCTGGTCTTCCGGTGTAATGTGCATACACATTGGCACCTTACCCTTAAAGTACTTGTGCGTCAGTACCACCACCCGGTTTACAAAATTGCCCAATATGGCAACCAGTTCATTGTTGTTCCTGGCCTGAAAATCTTTCCAGGTAAAATCGTTATCTTTTGTTTCAGGAGCCGTGGCCGTTAATACGTAGCGCAATACATCCTGTTTATCCTTAAACTCTTCCAGATATTCATTTAACCATACGGCCCAGTTTTTAGAAGTAGATATTTTCTGCCCTTCCAGGTTTAAAAATTCATTGGCCGGTACATTATCTGCTAAAATGTAATCGCCATGCGCCATTAACATTGCCGGAAATATGATGCAATGAAAAACGATATTGTCTTTTCCTATAAAGTGCACCAGTTTGGCTTCTTCATCTTTCCAGTAATCTTCCCAGCTGCCTTTTTCTACCTCACTCTGGTTGATATAATATTCTTCGGCCTTTGGGTTCCACACATCCAGACGGGCATATTCAAAGAGTTCCTTTGTTGCTGAAATGTAGCCAATAGGGGCGTCAAACCAAACATAAAGTACTTTCCCTTCCGCATCCTTTAATGGCACCTTTACGCCCCAGTCCAGATCACGGGTCATCGCCCTGGGCTGTAAACCTGCGTTTAACCAGGATTGGCATTGCCCAAATACATTTGGCTTCCATTCTTTATGTCCGTCAATATATTTTCTTAACTGCTCTTCATATTTATCCAATGGCAAAAACCAGTTCCTGGTTTCCTTTCTTACAGGTGGCTCACCTGATAATGTCGACTTCGGATTGATCAGATCAGTTGCATTTAACGTACTGCCGCAGTTTTCGCACTGATCGCCATAAGCATTTTCATTGCCACATTTCGGGCAGGTACCGGTAATGTAGCGATCGGCCAGAAACGTCTGTGCCTTTTCATCATAATACTGTTCGGTAACCTCTTCAGTAAAAACCCCTTTGTTATAAAGGGTCTCAAAAAAGTCGGATGCAGTCTGGTGGTGCATCAGTGATGATGTGCGGTGATAAATATCAAAAGAAACACCAAATTCTTTAAAAGAATCACCAATGATCTTATGGTATTTATCTACAATAACCTGGGGGGTTACCCCTTCTTTTTTGGCCTTGAGGGTAATGGGTACCCCATTTTCGTCAGAGCCGCAAATAAACTTTACATCCCTTTTATTAGAGCGCAGGTACCTCACATAGGTATCTGCAGGTAAATAAACACCTGCCAAATGCCCGATATGTACCGGTCCATTGGTATAAGGAAGCGCGGCGGTTACCGTATATCTTTTTATTTTACTGTTATCCAAAACTATTTTTATTATTTTGGCAAAGATAAGTGTTTTACGTAATGATTAAGCAGCCCCCGTATTTAAAAAAAGGTGACAAAATTGCAATTGTTTGTCCGGCCAAGCAATTACCCAGGAGTATAGAAAGTGCGATTGCCCTTCTTGAACAATGGGGATTAACCGTGATCAGGGGAAAAACAGTAAGTGCAGTGCACCACCAGTTTGCTGGCGACGATGCTTTAAGGGCTGCTGACCTGCAAGGCTTTTTAGACGATCCGGAAATTAAGGCCGTTATTGCCGGAAGAGGGGGCTATGGCACCATCAGGATCATTGATGACCTTGACTTCAGCACATTTAAACGCTATCCCAAATGGATTGTTGGCTTTAGCGACATCACCGTTTTGCTCTCCCATCTGTTTGCGGAAGTAAAAACACAAAGCATTCATGGCCAAATGCCCTATACATTTGATGAAGCAAGCCTGGCATCGCTCGAATCTTTAAAAGCCGCTTTATTTGGGGGCGCAGTCAGTTATCATCATACCAGCACATTCGAAAACCGCAGTGGCCATGCCGAGGGCCTTTTAATTGGCGGCAATTTAACTTTGCTGGTTGCCGTACAAGGTTCGGAATCGGAAATGGACTATAACGATAAAATCCTGTTTCTGGAAGATGTTGGTGAACATGAATATTCCATAGATAGAATGATGCGTATGTTGAAGCGCAGTGGCAAACTGGCCAAATTAAAAGGCCTTATTGTTGGTGCTTTTAATGAAATTACGCCGGAATCGATTCCCTTTGGTGCCAGTCCCGAGCAGGTCATATGGGATATTGTAAAAGAATACAACTATCCGGTTTGTTTTAATTTTCCTACCGGACATATTGACGACAACCGGGCAATGGTATTGGGGAAACAGGTTAAGTTAGGAGTAGAGGGCCAGGAAGTAACACTGTCTTTTAAATAGTAATTAAACATAATCATATAAAAAATGGGCTGCCTCTTTATTGAGTACAGCCCATTCGTTTTTTAGTATTAGACCTTTATTAAAACCTTATAGATCAAACCAAACTTTATCCGTATACTTTGGTTGTGGGTTCGGGATGTTAGGATTTGCGCGGATCTCATCATCAGACAAAGGAAGTCTTCTGAAAAGAGGTCCAGCTGTTGCGCCAAAAGGCACGGTCAGCAATGGCACTTCACTTCCGTCCGGTCCAGATCTTCTCCATTGTAAAAATGCCTCCAATGGCCTGTCCATCATATCAATCCATTGTTCCATATGAATTTCTTTTACCGGATCTGCAGCGGTGGTTAAATCAACCAAGCCACCTCCAGGTGTCATATAGGCAGAAACCTTAGCTGGATCGGCTTCGTAAAAAGTAAACGCAGCTTGAAGTGCGTTCTTATATAAAGTATTCGCAGTAGTCAAATTTTTTGGAACACCAATTCCCCTGGCATAAACTTCTGCCTGCAAAAACAGCATTTCCTGAAAAGAGAATATAAGCGAAGGTGCAGTTTTCCTGTACAAATAAGTACTGATCAAAGAAGTGTGCTCATCCGCATCCACATTGGCTGGAACACCAATATAGTTAGTTTCCCCTGCTGGCCTATCAAAATATTTTGGCAATCTTGGATCATTTTTTCGAACCATCCAGTCTGTAACAGTCTTATTTGCATAAGTAAAAGGATTCTGACCGCCAAATAACCTGAATTTAGGATTCTCATTGTTTGTATTTCCTGAATACAAAACCCTAAAATTATCAGCAGGTGAAGCAATCATAGTTGCCGGCGCCTGAACAAGTGCACCAATGGCTGCAGCTTTACTAGGATCTTTATCGACCATTGTCATCAAAATTTTAAATTTGATGGAATTGGCGAGTTTTTTCCAGTTTGCCATTACACCACCATAAAAAATGTCATAATCAGCTATCTTGGTTGTGTTTGCCACATCAATTTGCGCGTTAGCTTCATCAAGCAGTTTCAATAAAGATTCCAAGACATCCTTCTGGGCATCATATTTAGGATAAGGAAACTGATTTATATCAAAAGCCTGTGAATAGGGAACATCACCAAATAAAGTCGTTCCCTCAAACAATAGCTGGGCCAGTATAATTTTACATTGTGCAGCCCCATTGTTATTTACAGGTTTAGCAGACTCGGCAGCTTTAATAGCTTGTTTCAAGTTAAAACCGGCTGTACTGTAATATACTTTCCAGCCATTACCGATGATATTGGTACTGATGTTGTATAAATTGGACGAACCCCAGTTTTCAGAGAAGTCACCACCAGAGGATAATGTTTGCCCAAGAAATCCAAGTGCAATGTAATTATCACCACTATTTTTACTTACATCCCAGGCCGTTACAGCATAGCCAAACAGCAATTTAGCTTCTACCTTTTCGGCAGACAATGGGTTTTTATTTATATCCAGATACTTTTTGCACGACATCCCTGCAATTGCGACAAGCAACAACAAAGAACTGGCAAAAATTTTATTTCTAATTTTCATAACATTCGTGTTTTTAATTTTTTACAAGGTCAACCTTAAATTCATACCAAACGATCTGGTTGTAGGAATACTGTTGAATTCAACACCTTCCCCAACACTACCTGCACCAAAAAAGTTAAGCTCAGGATCAACATGAGGCACATGGCTTTTAATTAACCATAAGTTTCTCCCTTCAACACCCAGCTGAATACCTCTGATAAATCCTGATTTAAATACTTTGGATGGAATGACATAAGATAAACTTACTTCCCTTAGCTTAACAAAACCGGCATCAAAAACATTACCTTCTGTATTGGTTGTACTCGATTCCCAGACCCAATAATCCTGAGCGGTCATTGGAGTAGTGTTCGGCTTGTACTGTCCGGGACTTACCAGGTTAACACCAGGAACTACAATAGGAGCCCTGTCGCCACCGGTTTCTTTTGCTAAACCACCACCACGTAAATTGGCCACAGTTCCAGAATAAAACACACCGCCTTTACGAATATCGATCAATGCACTAAGGTTAAACCCTTTATAATTAAAACTGTTATTGATACCCAAAGTCCAGTCGGCATAAATATTACCCAAACGCTGGTTTGTTTTAGCAATCTTTTGGCCATTATCTTCATCAATTATAAAATTACCATTGTCATCTCTTAACCATTTAGAGCCATATAAGCCAAAAGGCTCACCAACTTCGGCTTTAATTGACAATCCACTATAACCGCTGGCAAGACTGTATTGTATCAATCCAGGCGCCAGTTCATCAACAGTCTGTTTGTTCTTTCCAAAATTGAAATCAATATTCCAGTCAAAATCCTTAGTTTTTACCGGAACCAGATTTAAAGCCACCTCAATACCCTTATTTCTGATTGCACCCGCATTAACATATTTGGCAAAATATCCTGTTGCAATAGGTACATCGATTGGGATCAGCTGATCTTTTGTTAAGTTATTGTAAAAAGCAAAGTCAATACCAATGCGGTTATGTAAAAATTTCAACTCTGTACCCAGCTCATAAGAATTTTGTTTCTGTGGTTTTAGCTCTGGATTTGGTAATATTTTAGGCGCAGTAAACGCTGTCGAAATTGGTCCGGCAGGAAAAACTACTGCGGTAGAAGAAACATACTGTAAGAATACTGTTGAAATCGGGTCATACTGATAATCCAGTTTATATGCCTCCAAATCACTACCTACTGACGCCCAGCTGGCCCTGATTTTTCCATAGCTTAACCAATCCATATTTTTATCTTTCAACAATTCAGAGAAAATAAATGCTCCGCTCACTGATGGGTAAAAGTATGATCTGTTTGCGATAGGAAGTGTAGATGTCCAGTCATTTCTACCCGTTACATCCAGGTATAAGTAATCTTTATAGTTCACACTTAAGGCGCTATACAAACCCAGCAATCTTCTTTGTGTATAAATTGAAGTCGGGTTTTTACTGGAAGCATTGGTATAGTTGTATAACTGATCAACGGTTAAACCAACAGCCTCAATATTGGTGCTTTGATTTAAACGCTGGTTAATGTTACCACCCACAATCAGTTTAAATTTAAAATCTTTTACCAGGTTATTCTGTTCTAAAGTGGCAATTAAATCGTCGTTAATCTGTTTACTCAGCAGGTCAAAATTGGTAAATTTACCTTGCAGAAAACCTGCAGTACCTTTTCTCACCAAGAGCTGGCGTTTTTCTGTATATATATCAGCACCAAAGTTGTTGCTGATGGTAATCCAGTCTAAAGGTTTATAAGTAAGGTTATAAGTTCCGGTAAAACGATCTACAGAGTTGCTGTTCCTGTTATACTCCATCACCCAGTAAGGGTTATTACCATTACGGTTAGGACTTAAAAAGATCTGGGTACCTGCTTCTTTATCCTCAAAATTATTTTTCAGCAAATTGATATCAATAGTTCTGGGCAGGCCATAAATAGTAGAAACAATTGCGTTGGTATTATTTGAACTTTGTGCAGGTCTTCCATCAGCTTTAAGATTGGTATATGAACCGGTAAACCTTGATGAAAGTTTCGGACTAAATTCTTTTCCTGCATTTAAAGAAAGTGTATACCTGTCTAATGTGGATTGAGGAATGATTCCTTTTTCATTTGCACTTGAAAAACTAACCCTGTAGTCAGAATTGTCTCCGGCACCAGCAAACGAAATATTGTTCATGATTGCTGTACCTGTATTAAAAAAGTCTTTCACATTATCAGGATAGGCCTGCAATGTCACCTGATTTCCTAAAAAGTTAGGGAATGTCTGATTTTGAACATCTGAAATTCTAGGTCCCCATCCGTTTGTTGCAGTTAACTGGTACACTCCTTTATTTCCCTGAGCATATTCATTCTGAAGTTCAGGCAACACCAATGGGTTTTCAAAGCGAAACGAAGAATTGATATCAATAGAGCTTGGAGCTCCTTTTTTTCCACGTTTAGTAGTAATGATGATCGCACCATCTCTTGCTCTGGCTCCGTACAATGCTGTTGCTGCAGCACCTTTTAACACAGTCATCGATTCAATGTCATCAGAGCTTAAATCACCAATACGGTTACCAAAATCGACGTTGGTTGCCGTTGTTCCACCAACAGCATTAGATTCTGTAACAGTTAAACCATCAATAACGTACAATGGATAACCGCCATCTAAAGAGTTTACACCCCTGATTACTACTTTTGAAGCTCCGCCAAGCGTTCCAGATTGGGCATTTACACGTACACCTGCTGCTTTACCAGCTAAAGAGTTCAAAACATTTGTTTCTCTTGCCTTGGTCAGGTCTTCAGACTTAAGTGTGGTTGCACTATATCCCAACGATTTTTTCTCCCTGGAAATACCCAAAGCTGTAACTACCACCTCGCCCAGTTGCTGCGCATCAGTAGCTAAAGCTGCATTTACCACATTACCAGAGCCGACAGCAATGGTTTGTGTTAAATAACCAATTGAAGAGAATTCGATTGAAGCTGCACCCGAAGAAATTTTGAGGGCGTACTTACCATTTGCATCTGTTGAAGTACCATTCTGTGTACCAACAATTTTTACGGAAACTCCAGGAACCGGCAATCCGTCGTCCTTTCCTGTAACCGTACCAGTAATTGTCCGATCTTGTGCCATAGCTGCTCCTGCAACGAACACAAAAATGAACAAACTTTGTAGAAGTTTTTTCATTAGATAAAAAATTTAGGTTAGTTAATAATGATCAAATATACCAAACTTGATATGCAAGCATAACATATTCAGTAAGTTCAACCTATATATGACACTTCAGTGACACATCAATTAAACAACAAATAACTGAAAAAAGTTTTAATTCGGAATATTATTTTACAAAAAACTGCTATAACAAAACAAAAAACCAAACAGAAAGCCAAACAGTTTGAATTTCAAAATTTTAACTTTTTTTAACACTTCCTAACATCCGCACAACAATAAAGTAAAATTCAGCCCGTTCTCTTATGCTTGCTGATCTACCAGGATATATTTCCAACCGGATTCTTCACAAAGAAAGTCATTCTTCACACCTGGTTCACCTATCCTTCACACCAAACCCACAAACAGGTACCTTTTTGTGAAGAAAGTGTGTAGAATGTGTGAACTATGTGAGGACTTGCTATTAGGAATACCTAAATCATTAAAGTTTTAATTCACTAAAAAAATAGAATTGGCAAACATCTGTTTCCCATTTTCCCAGAAAGAGCGGAAAAGGATATTCGCCCCGATGTAGATAATACAGCCTTTCCCTTCAGGCTGTACACCAAAAAGCATTCCTGCGCCCAGTTTTTTCAGCACGCCTTCACCGGCAATACCGGCCATATAACTCCCAGGTTTCAAAATACCGGTACTCCAGCCCTTTTTCAGAAATTCATACAGCTTGTCATCAGTCTTTAACGTATAATAGTAGTTTCCCAGTCCGGCTGATATGGGATGGCTATGGTCAAGTTCTACTTTAAAAATTGCCCCCGGAATGGCATTGGATAAATTGGCTTGTTTCCTGCTCAAATATTTTGGGATAGAATTAACCGGCAGTTCATCCTTAAAATATTCTTTCTTCTGGATGTCAAACGGTTTTTTACCCGCAGCACTCAATATGGCATCCTCAAAAAGGATCAGTTTGCCGCCAATCTTTATCCATTCCTGCAGCTTTTCTCCAATACTGTCCCCATACGCCCCATCCGGAAAAATCAGGGTATTCACTTTATTGATATCCAGGTTGCCAATATCATCCAAGCCAATCGTGGTTAAAGGGAAATCCAGTTCCTGTTCAAAAAAATGCCAGATCTCGCCCATACTTTGGGCCGAACTCTCTGCTCCGGCAACTATGGCTACTTTAGGCACATTTAAGGCCCTGTAAACAGAAGAACCCAGATCTTTTCCCTTGTCCACAAAGCCCCCCGCTACAGGATAAAAAGCTACTTTAGCTATTTTTTCGACCGCGGCAATTTTTGCTGAAACGTCTTTAACCAAACGTTCATTTTCGGAGCGGTAAACCAATAAGGTCCCAGGATCATAGGTCCGGCCACTTACCTTAAAGCTTTCCTCGGCTACCCTTACCTTAACCCCTGTTTTTTGCAGGGCAATCAATGCTTTGGCATCATCCAGCGAATTCCAGGGCAATATCCAGGCATAGGGTCGCTGCAGCAGGGCAACGACAGCCTGTTCCGTTTCCATAAACGGATACCTGCCCTTAATGGATTCTTTTAAGGCGTAAGCATTTAAACCGTAGGCATAAGGCAGGGCCCAGGCTGTAATGTCGTAAGTATTGGAGTCGTTTACCGTTGTCTGCGGTTCAAACAGCACATTGGCCAGCACGGCACGGGGTTGCTGCAGGTTTACGACCAGGTCATTCCGCTCCATTTTAAAGGGCTCAACCTTACCTGTTTCATAGTTGTAACCACTTACAGTTCCCTCTGCCCCGAAAGCAAATTCGACCTGGTTTTTCTTTAAAAGCGCAGCCATCCGCTTTAAACGACCAGTATTGCTCCCTTTTACGATGTATGTTTTAAAAATTCCGGGCGGGACAAGCATCCCCTTTTCAAAGTATTTTCTAAACTCTTCCTGCAGGCGGTCTGCATTTTGGGCCACGGTTTCCAGCGTTGCCATTCCTGCGGTATAATGGTGGTCTATCCGGTCTTTCAAGGTCAATGTATCCCCATCAATGGTAGTTACAGCCAGGCCAGCCCCTATTCCACCCTGCTCATAAGTCATTCCCACAGCCCCATTGTACAAGGGATAAGTATCCCCATAAGAGGGGTACAGCAGGTCAAACTGTTCCTTGGTAAAATACGACCAGCCTTTCTGGTCAAAATACTTTGCATTGTTTTTGCCTACCGTTACCTGAAACTCCTTTTGCCAGGCTGTAATATCCTGGTGTATCGGCTCTGCTGCAGGTGCAAAATAATAAGGCTCATTGTAGTTCTGCTCATGAAAATCTACGTGTACCTGTGGCATCCATTCCTGGTATAACACCAGGCGCTGCTGCGTTTCTACCTGGGTTTGCCAGGCCCAATCGCGGTTCAGGTCAAAATAATAATGGTTGCTACGCCCCCCGGGCCAGGGTTCTACATGCTCCCTTGCCATCGGATCGGGGTTCGGTTTAAGACCGCTTACACTGTTAAAATAATTTACATAGCGCTCCCTGCCATCAGGATTCAGACAGGGGTCAATAATCACCACTGTACGTTTTAGCCATTCCTGTATGTTACCTGTCCTGGCCTCGGCCAAGGTATATAAAGTTTTTAAGGCCGTTTCTGTCGGACTGGCCTCATTGCCATGAACATTATAGCTCAGCCACAGGATAGCCGGTTGTTTAAACTGTTTCCCCGTTATCTTTTGCCCACGGCTCAAAATCAGGTTGTTTTTTCTGATCTGCTCCAGGTTGTCCAGGTTTTCTTTGGAAGATACAATGGCCAGCAGCAATTCCCTTCGCTCATATGTTTTCCCATAATTTACAATCCGCACATTTTTACCTGCTTTGCCCAGGTACCTGAAATAGTCCAGCACTTTATCATGAGCCGTAAATTTACTGCCCAAAGCATAACCGAGAAACTCATCAGGTGATTTCACCTGTGCCTCCGCAGTAAAAACGCCCATCCATAACAACAAAAAGGGGTACAGAAAGTATTTTATCATCTGGATTCGTTATTACTATTCTTGATGGCCGGCTATACTTGTTTAATATACCAAAATAATAAAGATTATTCTTTGTTTAGGGTTCATTAGAATAAATTTGTTGCTTTAACTTTAACGTATGACAAGCATAGGCTCCCTATATCAGCATTACCTCAACCACAGCACTGTATGTACTGATACAAGGAATATTGTACCTGGTTGTCTTTTTTTTGCCCTTAAAGGCGAAAAATTTGATGCCAACACCTTTGCAGAAGAGGCCCTGAAGCTTGGTGCAGCATACAGCATCATCGATAATGAAGCTTATCAAACCAATGAGCGTTGCCTGCTGGTTAGCGATGTACTGACCGCCCTGCAGGACCTGGCCAGGCATCACCGTTCGCAACTCCATATCCCCGTGGTTGGCCTTACAGGTAGTAATGGCAAAACCACCACGAAGGAACTGATCAATGCCGTGCTTTCCCGCAAATACAAAACCTTTGCCACCAGGGGCAATCTGAATAACCATATCGGGGTTCCGCTTTCTATCCTGTCCCTTGGACCCGAAATAGAAATGGCTGTGATAGAAATGGGTGCCAATCATCAAAAGGAGATTGAATTTCTTTGTGGCATAGCCCAGCCTACACATGGCCTGATCACCAATATTGGCATGGCCCATTTGGACGGATTTGGCGGCTTTGAAGGGGTAAAAAAGGGGAAAGCAGAACTGTTTGCTTACCTGAAGCAGCATTCGGGTTTTGCGTTCATCAACCGCAACAACCCTTATTTATTAGAGATGAGCGAAAAAGCGCAATTGAGCAAAGTTGTTTATTATGGTACTGAAAGCAGCAATACGGTAGCTGGAAAGCTCTTAAAAACAGATCCCTTTATTGAACTTTCCTGGCAAAGCAAGGCCGGCGAATTCTACATCGCCTTAAACTTAACCGGTGCTTATAACTTTGAAAATATCCTTGCTGCCGTATGTATCGGCCAGTTTTTTGAAGTAAGCCCGGTAGAGATCAATGCCGGCCTGTCGGGCTATTTCCCCAACAACAACCGCTCACAGTTAACCAAAACCGCCAGTAACACCGTGATCTGCGATTTTTACAATGCCAATCCAAGCAGTATGGCT
This sequence comes from Pedobacter heparinus DSM 2366, assembly GCF_000023825.1. Lineage (NCBI taxonomy): Bacteria > Pseudomonadati > Bacteroidota > Sphingobacteriia > Sphingobacteriales > Sphingobacteriaceae > Pedobacter > Pedobacter heparinus. The sequence continues at coordinate 81,920 of NC_013061.1, read as the reverse complement.
GCAGCCTTAACCAATATTGAATTGTTAAAGGGCAGCAACAAAACGGTGATTATCGGAGATATGTTTGAATTGGGGGAAGAATCGGCCAAACAGCACCTGAACATTATTGAACAGGCAGAAAAGCTAGATATTGCTACGCTTATTTTTATTGGAAAACACTTTTACCATGCGAAACAAAACCACAAGGGCCATTTTTTTGCCACCCCGGCAGAGGCAGCTGCATTTTTGAAAACAAACCCGCTAAAAAATGCCCTGATCTTACTTAAAGGGTCGCGTGGAATGGCATTGGAGCAACTGATGCCCTTGCTTTAATTAATTAAAGAGACCTTTATTCCTGCATCACTGATCTCTTTCAGGGGATTGTCCCTCATATTCTGCTCCAGTTCCAGCTCGTAGCGACCTGGCGCCGGAAACTTAAAACGTGTAAGCAAAGGGAAAGTATAGGTATATAAATTGCCCGATCCTGATCCGTTCCATTGCCCGTCGGCCTGGGCCAGTTTAAACTCATAACGCCGGCTCCGTTTCTTTTTTGGCGTTTTTACATTTAGCAGGATAAAAATGTTGGAATATCTGTAATCTGCCGTATGGCGCAGTTTAAAATAGATGTTATATAATTTATTGCTATCGGTAATGTCAACCATCACCTTCACCTTATCGGCATAACTCCAGTTACGTGCCGGCATGGTCTGGTTGCTGTCCGCTATATTATTGAGGTCGCAGCCACTAAAAAGCAGCCCTAAAACAGCAAAAAACAGAAGTAGAATTATCCATCTATTCATTTCGTAGGCTTATCGGTTGGCTTTTTCCTGCGGTTATTCCGGTTCCTGTTGTTTCTGTTGCCCGAGGGTTGGCCGCCGTTAGCTTGTCCTGTACCTGGCTGCGCCCCTGCATTTCCACCAGGCTGTCCGGCATTCACATTTTCCTTTTTATTGCCTTCAGGCCTGTTTTTTGTTTGTTGAGCAGGTTTTGGCTGTTTATCCGGTCTCGCAGTCTTATCATTCCGCTCTGCATTGTTTTTATTGCGGTTCTGGTTATTCCGGTTGTTTTTATTGCCCTTGTTCCTGGGCTTATCATCCAGGCGGGTTAAACTGTCCTGGCCCACAACATTTTCGTAATCAGGAATTTTATCCAATACAGCGGTGGTTACCAGCTCAACCGCTTCCTCTTTAAGGTTAACCGGTTTCTGGCCTTTTTTGTTCATGGCCATGATTTCTTTTACACGGTCTACTTTTAATGGGATCCAGTCTTCCGTATTCGGATAGCTGAACCACATGAGTTTCTTAAAGATATCTGTTTTCTGATGTCTGGCTACCCCAATCTCGGTCTGCAGGCTATCCACACGATCAGGGATATCCTTCAGTGCATCCAGGTAAGTATCCAGCTCATAGTTTAAGCAGCACTTGAGCTTACCGCACTGGCCTGCCAGCTTCAGCGTATTTAAAGACAGGTTCTGGTACCTTGCCGCAGCGGTAGACACGGTTTTGAAATTCGTTAGCCAGGTAGAGCAGCACAGCTCCCTGCCGCAGGATCCGATACCGCCCAAACGGCCCGCTTCCTGGCGCATGCCAATCTGCCGCATTTCTATCCTGATGCGGAAAGCTTCGGCCATTTTCTTGATCAGCTCCCTGAAATCTACACGCCCTTCAGCTGTATAAAAGAACGTAGCCTTGGTTTTGTCGCCCTGATAATCCACATCACTTATTTTCATAGATAAACGGAGGTCCAAGGCCAGTGTCCGGGCTTTATGCATGGTTTCCCACTCCATAGATTTGGCCACTTTCCATTTTTCCACATCCGCTTCTGTTGCCTTACGGTAAACCTTTCTGGTTACCTGGTCAGCATTGGTCTTTCTACGTTTCATCTGCATCCTGACCAGCTCTCCTGTTAAGGATACATGACCTATATCGTAGCCTCCTGTAGGGCCTTCAACTGCAACCAGCTCACCGATTTCCAGATAAATGTTGTCATGATTGACAAAGAATTCTTTTCTTGCGCCTTTAAATTTAACTTCAATGATCGGAAAAGGCTTATAATTTGAAGGCATATCCAAATTGGACAGCCAATCGTAAACTTCCATTTTTCCGCAGCCACCTGTAAGGCACGAGCCATTACTTTTGCAACCTGCGGGGGCGCATCCGCCACCTGTAGAACAACTTCCACATCCCATAATTAATTGTATATATATTGAGTCCCTTTCGGGAGCGTTTTAAACTTAATTATTTTTACCAATTGTAAAGATACATCTAAAAACAGAATTTTAGGATTTGCATTTCGTTCAATGTGATAATGCGCCTGCTCCAGTTCCGAGATAATGGCATCCGCCATATTCAGGTCGAGCACATGGGTAGCCAGCTTTTTCGCGGTTTCAAGTACCCTTGAAGGCAGTTTTACCAGGTCATCGGCCCCAGTCAGCAACAAGCTGCATTCCCTCAGAAAGCTGATGCCGTACTTTAAAAAATTCTTTTGGTTTTCTCTTCCCCAGCCAGCGGCCTGCTCAGTAAAAGCAGCCAGATCGAGCACCCGGTTGCCATAACCCATCCGCAGCCAGTCGGCAAACTTATCTGCATTGTCGTTATGGATATTCGCTACCAGCGATTTGGCCTCTATCAGGTTTCCATCGGCCAGGAAGCTATATTCTGTAGCCTGGTTTTCGGGTAAGCCATGTGCTTCCATTAAATAGTTTTCTACGGTAGCATGAGAAAGCTTTGGTATTTTCACAATCTGTGTGCGCGACAGCAAAGTAGAAAGGATTTGTTCCTGGTTATTGGCCACCAAAATGAACAGTGTGTTTTGCGGCGGTTCTTCAATAATTTTTAATAAGGCGTTCCCTTCTTTATCCAGGTATTCGGGCAGCCACATAATGAGCACCTTGGTATGGGCCTCAAATGCTTTATAGCTTAATTTTTTTATGATATCATGACATTCTGCAATGTTGATATTGGCCTGTTTGTTCTCGGCATTTAATTTAGATCGCCAGATGTCTATATCAAAATAAGCATCGGCCAGGAGCATGCTCCTCCACTCTTCCAGCACATCAACTGCTGTTTTTACATCTTTGGAAGCAAAAAAAGGATAGGAAAAATGCAGATCGGGATGAATATACCTTTCGTACTTACGGCAGGATGAACAAAGCCCGCAACTGTCGTTTTCCTGTTTGTCTAAACAATTGATGTACTGTGCATAGGCGATAGCAAGTGGCAAAGCCCCGCTGCCATCGCACGACAAAAACAACTGGGCATGACTGATCCTGTTCTCTGCAACTGTTTGTAACAATTGCTGCTTTACGTTTTCCTGACCGGTGATCTCTTTAAATTGCATTTGGTGCAAAATAGTAAAATTTTAAGACTTGGGTGGTACTGCCCCCAAAGTTGACAAGTACTGGCCGGCTAACCATTTGCTCCAGGTTTTATTATCTTTGCCAGCATGCCCAGAATCCTAGCTTTTGATTATGGTACCAAACGTATCGGGATAGCCGTTACAGACCCCCTGCAGATTATTGCAACAGGCCTGGACACCATACACCCTAAGGACATTGTGGAGTACCTGAAAAAATACCTGTTGGCAGAACAGGTAGAAGCCTTTGTTTTTGGCGACCCCAAACAAATGGACGGCACACCCTCCGAATCTGCCCAGCATGTAAAAGGCTTTGCCAAAACTTTGAAAAAAACTTTTCCGGATATTCCGCAATACTGGATAGATGAGCGTTTTACTTCAAAACTTGCCCATCAGGCCATTATGCAAAGCGGCCTGAAAAAACAGGACAGAAAAAATAAAGAACGTGTAGACACCATATCGGCAACTATAATTCTGCAATATTTTATGGAACAGCACCGTTTATAAGAAAATTATATGAGTTTAATTAGCGACGATATGCAGCAACTGCTGCTCGGTTATTGTGAACCGGAAAGCGACTTACTGCAAAAGATTGACCGGGAAACGAACCTTAAGGTTTTAATGCCGAGGATGCTCTCCGGGCATTACCAGGGCCGCGTACTGAGCATGCTCAGTAAACTGACCAATCCTGGCAGGATCCTGGAAATCGGTACTTTTACCGGCTATGCCACGCTTTGCCTGGCCGAAGGTTTAACAGCAAACGGGCTCATTTATACTTTGGACATCAATGAGGAGCTGGAAGAAATGGTACGCCGTAATTTTGAAGCCTCGGGCTATAACGATAAAATAAAATACATCCTGGGGGATGCCACAGAAACGGTTAACCATCTGGACGAAACATTTGACCTGGTTTTTATTGATGCGGATAAAAAGAACAACGGCAGGTATTACGACCTGATCTTCGACAAGGTAAGGCCGGGGGGGCTGATCATTGTTGATAATGTATTGTGGAGTGGAAAAGTACTGAACAGCAATCCCGATAAGGACACCAGAAATATCACTACATTTAACGATAAAATTGCTGCAGACACCCGCATAGAAAAACTGATCCTGCCGGTCAGGGATGGGTTATTTGTCATCAGAAAAAAATAATTATGTTTAAAACACTACTGTATACCGGGCTATGTTTTACCATTCTTACTTTTAGTGCTGCGGCACAGACCACAGAAGATTACATCGATTCTTATGCAGAGCATGCACAGGGCCTGATGCGTGAATATAAAATTCCGGCAAGTGTGATCCTGGCGGTTGCCATCCATGAATCGGCTGCCGGCACCAGTAAAATTGCCCGTTACCTGAACAACCATTTCGGAATAAAAGGGGCAAACAGCAACAATGAAATCCGTTCTGCTTATAAAGATTACCCCAGCGCACTGGAATCTTACGATCATTTTATAGAATTTCTGACCAGCAGAATGGCTTTCAGGACCTTGTTTGACAAATATGACCAGTACGATTACAAGAGCTGGGCCAGGGGGATACAGCGCGGAGGGTATGCGAGGAGCCGGACCTGGGCTGCCCAGATCATTGGCATCATTAAAAAAAACAACCTTTATCAATACGACGAAAGGCCGGAAGATTATACAGAACCTGCAGCACCGGAAGTCCGTGTAACCAGCCGCAACAGGCGCAGCACTGCAAAAACCTATACGGTTAAGGCTGGCGACAACCTGCACAACATTGCCAAAGCGCGACACACTACGCCCGCAGCATTAATGAAAAAGAACGGATTAAAAGGCCCGGCCATTAAACCCGGACAAAAACTTAAACTATAATGAACAACAGATTATTAGCCTTAGCACTGACCCTTGTTTTTTTTAGCGCATGTAAAACTAAAAAGTATAGCCGCAACAACAAGCAAATTGAAAAGGCAGCCAATAAAGCCAATCCCGATGTTAAATCTTATACCACACTAAATTATATTGAAGCCTTTAAAGCTGTGGCCGTAGAAGAAATGAACAAATATGGCATTCCGGCCAGCATTACCCTGGCACAGGGCATTATCGAGTCGGGAAGCGGCAACAGCAGCCTGGCCAAGTATGCCAACAACCACTTTGGCATTAAGTGTACCTCTGAATGGAAAGGCAAAGCTTACTATAAGGATGACGACCAGGCAAACGATTGTTTCAGGGTATATAAAGATGCCCGGGAATCGTATAAAGACCATTCGGAGTTCTTGAAAAGAAAACGCTACAGTTTTTTGTTTGAGCTGGACAAGAACGATTACAAAAACTGGGCTTATGGCTTAAAGCAGGCTGGCTACGCCACAAATCCCAGGTATCCCGACATGCTCATCAATGTGATCGATAAGTACCAGCTGTACCAGTATGATCAGCCGGAATCGGAAAGGGACAAGCTGAAGCGGGAAGATAAAGTGTTTACAGAGATCAATGCCAACATCCCTAACGAGAAGAAGAAGTTTACACCGGTAGAGGTCCCTCCGTCAAAACAAGTGATCAAAACACCGGATACCTTAAAGATATCAGCCCCTGTAGTACAGGACACTTCGGCCGCCAGGCCTGATGTTGCGCCAATATTTAAACCCACAAGCTACACTGTTAAACAGGGCGATACGCTATATGGCATTTCTAAAAGGTTCAACATCAGCATTGATGAACTTAAAACCTTAAATAACCTTACAGATACCGGGATTAAGATCGGACAAAAGCTGGTCTTAGTTAAATAATGTTAATATTATTACGGCATTATCGTTATCTTGTAATTTTGTATTAAATGAAGGTTTTTATTCTCCTGCTCGTTTTCTATGGTTTGGCATTTAAGGTATTTGCACAGCAGGGTACTGTGCAGGGCTTTGTGGTAGACAAGGATTCCAAACTGAGACTGGCCAAAGTTTACATCTACAATTCGGCCAATGATGAGGGGATTTACAATACCCCTAAAGGCGAGTTCAGTATTAAGGCGAAACCCGGCGATACGCTGTTTGCTGTTTTACAGGGTTATGCGCTGGACACAGTTGTGCTAAATGGACAGAAAGCAGTATATTTTCAGCTGAAATCTTTAGGGATTACCTTAAAGGAGGTGGCCATTATAGGCGACAAATACACGCCCAGGGAACGTCATGAAAAAACATTAAAGGAATACAAGTATAAACTGGACAAGGGTAAAGCAAAAGATCTGCTCAATTTAGGTCTGGGCGGTGCAGGCCTTGGCATTGATGCCATTTATAACCTGCTGAGCCGTGAAGGGAAAAATGCCCGGCATTTGCAGAAAATACTGGAACGGGACTATAAGGAGGCCATTATTGATTACCGTTTTAAACCCGATTATGTTAAACGGGTGTTGCAGATCAGCGATTATGAAGCTGAAGATTTTATGCAGCAATACCGGCCTTCCTATCAGTTTGTTTTAGCGGCTTCTGATTATGCCTTTGTGGTATACCTGCGGAACAGTTATGCCAGCTATAAACGCAATCCTTCGGCCTTCAGGCTACCGGCATTGCCTAAAATAAACGTGGAGCAGTTTTGAAACCCTGGTTTCTGATATGGAGCAGGCTCCCGGCAAACGGGATGGCAATATTTCCCTTTATCATCATTAAAGATGTACGGATGAAAACAGACCCGGTGCTGGTAAACCACGAGCGCATCCATTTCAGGCAGCAGCTGGAGTTACTGATCCTGCCTTTTTACCTGTTATACCTGCTGAATTACCTGGTTAACCTTGTCCGCTTTAAAAATCACTACCTGGCCTATTTTAATATCCTTTTTGAAAAAGAGGCCTATGCACATGAGCATGACCTTGTTTACCTGAAGAAAAGGAAGTTTTTTGCCTGGATAAAGTATGTTTGATTTTTTTTGTTTTTCTTTGTAGGAATGAAGATTTTTTATGCCTACTTACTTTTAGTTTTTATCGGTACGACAAGCCTGCAAGCACAGGAGATTGACACGATCCAGATCAATACCAAAGGACTTGACATTAAATTAAAGCGGAGTCCTCTGCCTTCAAGAAGCGGTACCATTCCTTTTAAAGCGGTGCCACTGACTCCTATTGTAATAGATGCAAGGGTAAACTACTGGAAAACCCGGACTTCTGTAGGCATCAATGTAAACCAGGCCACTTTTTCCAACAACTGGAAAGGCGGCGGGGTAAACTCACTGGCCATAGGCGGCCTGGTAAACTACAAGGCTGAATACTCCAAAGAAAGCTATAGCTATGTAAGCGAGGTGATCCTGGAATATGGGAAGATCAGGAACAAAGACCAGTTGCAAAAGAAAACACGCGACCGGATTTTCTGGGACAATAAGGCGGCAATTCAATTGTCTAAAAACTGGTATTTCTTTGGATCTGTAAGTTTTGAATCGCAATTTGATGCTGGTTTTGCCTATGGCAAGGATAAAGAAGGAACTGAAGACAAATACCTGATTTCTAAATTTATGGCCCCCGGCTACCTCACCGAATCATTCGGTTTTGAGTACAAGCCCAACAAATTCTTTTCTACACGTATTGGTACTGGAACCGCGCGACAAACTTTTGTGCTGGATACCGCCGTTTATTATACCAAAAACTTCAGTACTGGGGTCATGACCAAAGGTCAGACAAAATATGGGGTCGATTTCAACAAAAAGTTTAAGAACGAGCTGGCTTTTCAGATTGTGAGCAATTTTGAAAAAGAGATTTTCACCAATACCATGCTTAAATCCAGGTACCAGATGTTTATCCCGTACGACAGGGCGCTGGTCAACATAGACCATCGCCTGGATGTTTCTATTTCCTCTAAATTAAACCGGCTGATGAATGTTTCACTTACAGGTGTTGGTTTGTTTGACAGGGACAACGACACCAAGATACAGGGAAGCCAGACACTTGCCCTGGGTGTGATGTTTATCTTCCCGCGCTAATACTTTTTATTATTCCCCCATCTTTTCCTCCAAAATTAATACCTTTGGAGCTACAAAAATTGAACACTAAGCATTAAAAGAAATGTTTGAAAATTTACAGGACAAGCTAGACCGTGCGTTTAAAGTTTTAAAAGGACAAGGCAGCATTACCGAGATCAACGTGGCTGAAACCATGAAAGAGATCCGTAAGGCTTTATTAGACGCCGACGTAAATTACAAAACGGCCAAGAGCTTTACCGATGAGGTAAAAGAAAAAGCTTTGGGCGCCAATGTACTTACGGCTGTTTCGCCGGGCCAGTTGCTGACCAAGATCATGAACGATGAGCTTGCAGCCTTAATGGGTGGTGAGGTAACGGAGCTTGATTTAAAAACAAATCCAACCATTATATTAATTGCCGGTTTAAACGGTGCGGGTAAAACCACTTTTACCGGTAAGCTGGCCAACTTCCTGAAAAACAAAGGCAAGAAACCTTTACTGGTAGCAGGCGACGTATACCGGCCTGCAGCGGTAGACCAGCTGCAGATCCTTGGCGAGCAGATCGGTGTTCCGGTGTATGCCAACACGGCCTCTAAAGATCCCGTTGGGATTGCCCTGGAAGGGATTGCAGAGGGTAAAAAACAGCAAAACAATGTCATCATTATAGATACTGCAGGTCGTTTAGCAATAGATGAGCAGATGATGGATGAGATTGCCGCTGTAAAAGAAAGTACCAAACCGCATGAGATCCTCTTTGTTGTAGATGCCATGACCGGACAGGATGCCGTAAATACAGCCAAAGCATTTAACGACAGGCTCGATTTTACAGGGGTGGTACTGACCAAATTAGATGGTGATACCCGTGGTGGTGCGGCCCTTTCCATTAAATCTGTAGTGAACAAGCCGATCAAATTTATCGGTACAGGCGAAAAAATGGAAGCCCTTGATGTGTTCTATCCGGAAAGGATGGCCTCACGTATTTTAGGCATGGGTGACGTGGTTTCCCTTGTTGAGCGTGCCCAGCAGCAGTTTGACGAGAAAGAAGCCGCAGAACTGCAGAAAAAGATCCGTAAGAACAAATTTGACTTCAACGACTTTTACAACCAGATCCAGCAGATCAAAAAAATGGGTAACATGAAAGACCTGATGGGCATGATACCTGGTGTAGGGAAGATGATGAAAAATGTGGACATTGAAGATGATGCCTTTAAAAATGTAGAGGCCATTATCCAGTCGATGACCAAATACGAGCGTGAAAACCCCGATAGTATCCAGCAAAGCAGACGTCTGCGCATTGCCAAAGGATCGGGCAATAAAATAGAGGAAGTGACCAAGCTGATCAAACAGTTTGAGGACATGCGTAAAGTGATGAAGCAGTTCTCTAATCCCGCTGCCGCAGCAAGGATGATGAAAAACATGCCTAAAATGCCTCAGGGCAGAATGTAGGCTTGTCTGAAAATAATTTCAGGATTTTTGACCACCATATCGTTAAATCGGTCTAGATTCACAGTAGTGGATTTAGACCGATTTTTTTATGCTGATAAAAACTTATGGCAGTGCCGTTTTTGGGGTTGATGCCTTAACCATTACCATAGAGGTAAGTATAGGCGGCGGCAACAGGTACCACATTGTGGGCCTGCCCGACAATGCAATTAAAGAAAGCCTGAGAAGGATAGAAAGTGCGATCCAGTCGGCCGGGCTTAAAATGCCCCGGCAAAAGATTGTCATCAACCTTGCCCCTGCAGATATCCGCAAGGAAGGTTCAGCCTACGATCTGCCCATTGCGATCGCCATTTTAGCGGCTTCTGGTCAATTGGAAATCCCGGAAGTAGACAAATACTTCATCATGGGAGAACTGTCGTTAGACGGCGGCCTGCAGCCCATAAAAGGAGCTTTACCCATTTCCATACAAGCCCGGTCTGCCGGATTTAAAGGTTTTATATTGCCCAAGGAGAATTCGAGGGAGGCCGCCATTGTAAGCGACATTGCCGTTTATGGGATGTGCAATTTAATGGAAGTTGTTTCTTTTTTTAATGGTTCCTTTGCGCCCCACCCTGTACTGGTGAACACCAGGGACGAATTTTTAAACCACATCAACAATTATGAACAGGATTTTTCGGATGTGAGGGGCCAGGAAAACATCAAACGGGCACTGGAAATTGCCGCGGCCGGGGGGCATAACCTGATCCTGATTGGCCCTCCCGGGGCCGGAAAAACCATGCTGGCCAAACGTTTGCCTACAATTTTGCCGCCCTTAAACCTGCATGAAGCCCTGGAGACCACTAAAATACATTCTGTAGCCGGAAAGCTGAATGCAGCCGATGCGCTGATGACAGAAAGGCCTTACCGAAGTCCGCACCATACCATTTCAGATATGGCCCTGGTAGGTGGCGGGGCCAATCCGCAGCCAGGAGAAATTTCTCTGGCCCATAATGGTGTCCTTTTCTTAGATGAGCTGCCCGAGTTTAAGCGAAGTGTACTTGAAGTAATGCGGCAACCACTTGAAGACCGCCGGGTAACCATTTCCAGGGCAAGATTGAGTGTGGAATACCCGGCAAGCTTTATGCTCATCGCCTCAATGAACCCCTGCCCCTGCGGTTTTTTTAACCACCCTGAAAAAGAATGTATCTGTGCTCCCGGGCAGGTACAAAAGTACCTGAGTAAAATTTCGGGGCCGCTGTTAGACCGTATAGACCTGCATGTAGAGGTTACCCCGGTAAATTTTAATGAACTGACTTCGGCCGTAAAAGCGGAAAAAAGTGCCGCCATCAGGGAAAGGGTGATCAGGGCCAGGGCTGTTCAGGACCTCAGGTTCAGCAGCCGGTCCAACCTGCATTACAATGCACAGATGAGCCCCAATATGGTAAGGGAGATCTGCAAAATAGACGATGCCGGGCAAACACTCATTAAAAAAGCAATGGAAAAGCTGGGTTTATCGGCCAGGGCATACGACCGGATTTTAAAGGTGGCCAGAACCATTGCCGACCTTGCAGCCAGCAACGTCATTACGCTGGAGCACCTTGCAGAAGCCATACATTACCGGAGTTTAGACCGAGACAGCTGGTCGGGTTAATCCTCTTCTTCATCTTCTTCTTCCGGAACGTAAGCCGTGATGGCACGGCCTATGGCGTTGATCTCTTCGTCCAGTTCAAATAAGGGCAATGCCGTTTCAGGATCCAGTTTTAGCCATTGCTCATCTGTATCCTTCTGGATCTCTACATATTCTTTGCCATCTTTAAAAATAACGTAAGTATCGTTGCCTTCCGGAAACACGGCATAAGCTGTAGTTCCGATTTCAATATCAAAAGGTTGTTGCATGTTGGTAAGGTTAATAATTGACGCAAATTTGGGAATAATCAGCGTAAAGTTGAATAATTATAGAACTGAAGTTTTCCTGTACCGTTAACGGTTATCGTTTTGGAATCACTGTTTCCACCAGCGCCTTTTAAGTCCAGGGTCAGGGTATTTTCACCTTTTTTAAGTGGAATACGGGTATAACTGATGTTGGCCGGAAGCGATTGCCAGTTCCTTGTGTCGGCCTTTTCTGAAAGCAGGCTGTACAACTGCATGCCAATGCCCAGGCCTTCCAGCAGAGAATTGTCTTTCCCATCCTTACCATTTCCTTTGGCGCTTTGCCTTAAGGCGTATTCTGCACTCTTTTTAACAGCCAGGCGGGTCAGCACCTTGCCCATCTCCTTCACAAAACGCTGGTCAAGGGTCTTAAAAGCCAGTTCGTTGATGTCTTCAGCCTTTTCAAATGAAACAGTCTGTGTTCCATTACTCAGTGTTGCAGAACTGTAATGGGGTGGCTGGGCCTGATATTTGGGATACGTTGCCCGAAGGCTTTCTACCCCATTGAGGCTAAAATTACTATTGCTGTACGTATGGTTAAAGGGGATAATGATCGTTCCACCAAGATTGGTAAAGAAGAGGTCGCCATTACTGCCTTTGATCAGTGAAAAGAAAAGCTCTTCCTGTTTTTTAACCGGGGCCAATCCGTTTTCCCAGAAAAAGATCAGTTCGCCACCTTCCGGCTTGGGCTCTGCCTGGTACTTCATACCAAACAGTGCTTCAAAACGGCTCAATTCGGCAGTAAATCCATTCCTGTCGGCCATTCTTAACACATCCTGTTTCAGTTCAGCCGGTATTTTCACCCCGTAATAAGTCTGATCTTTACTGTTCAGGTAAACTTCTGCTGCATTTCTATAGGCAATAAAGGCATTGTTTATATCACCATCCTGTTCATAGATCAGCCCCTGCAGCATCAATGAAAAGGCATCTTTGGAATAGCGGCTATCTTTATCATTGAACTTATCGCCTTGCTCCTGCGATTGCAGTGTAATGCGTCGGGCCTCTACAATGGCGTCTTCGTTAAGCCCCAGGTACACATAGTTCAGTGCCTTGTAATAATGGATCATAAACTTCTCAAAGTCCTCGCCTTTGTAGCTTTGCGTCATGGGGTTAACCAGTGTGCCTACTACGGCATCCATAGCTCCGCCTATTCCGTTCTCCAAGAGCTGATCGGCCTCATTAAAATAACGGTTGCTATTTTCGTAATCGCCTGAAAGATGGCTCGCCTTCCCTTTTTCCATCAGAAAAAGAAGCTTGTTGCGTGGCTTTTGCAGCAGTTTGTTCTTATCCAGCTCTTTTACCGCTTCCGTATAATTACCAGCAGCGATCTGCTTGTAATAAGAGGCGATCATGTCGTTATAGCTGGCACAGCCGGAAAGAAAAAGCACCAGTCCTAAAAAGAATGATGCTTTAAAAATGTTCCTGCGGATATTTATCATTATGGTATTTAGCCGGGTACCCCTAACTAATTTTTAACGTATTTAGCTATTTTCTTATCCCCAATCCATACCACTTCATTGGTCTGGATATCTGTAAGCTCCAGGTTTACCTGATAATACACCACCTTTTTACGCTTATGGGAATCTACGATAGAATTTATGGAACCTTGTAAAATGTAATCTGCACCATTTTCCAGGCCAAACTTTTTCATGGTAGATACTGTGGCGTTGTCCTGCTGATCGGCTTTTTCGGCACGCAGCTCCTCTCTTTTCTTGCCACCCTGCACCAGGCGTACACGTTCGCTTTTAATAAAAGCCTGCTCTACGTCTTTAACAAAGGTTTCGGCATCGATATGTTCATGGCTTTTATTTTTTACCACACCAACCACTACAACCGGTCTTTTGCCCTGCTTCTCTTCCAGATGGGTAGATAACCATTTGCCACCTAAAACTGTCTGGGTCATTTCTTCGGCCACAAGCCTGGAATCGGTATTGTTCCAGTTGCCGCTTACATCAATGGCCTGGTCTGTGTTTACCCGGGTAACTTGTCGCGAACATGAGCTGATTATCATTCCGGAAACGGCTATAGCCGCAATGGTCATTGTTCTTTTTAATTGCATATTATTGAATCTTATTGTTTTTATTTGCTGTTTTACCATCTGCCCCAGGGCCTGCTGTTACCCCAGCTATAGCCCAGATATCCGCCATAATTAAAGCCCCTGCCAAAGCCATAGTTGCCATAGCTTATAGAAGGATAAAAATATGGGCTGCCATAATAATAGCCACTGTTCAGGTTCAGCTGATAGTTCCGTTCCCGCCTCAGTTTTCTGCGCTCTTCCCGGGCCTCATACCAGTCGTAAGCCTTATAAGTCTGCTGAACAGTTGTGCCCTGATCGCAGTTCAAAGAATCGGCCAGTTCAATGTATTTGGCCCTGCTTTCCTGGTACCTTGGATTTTGATCCTTTACCAGTTCTGTTTTTTGTGCATAGCCTGCGGTACCATAAACCATTGCCGCTGCACAACTCCATACAAAAATCCAGTTCGTTTTCATCTGTATCCGTTTTTTTATCAAAATGAACCTTCATTAGTCTAGCGGCCCATTTATTGATGTTAGCTGTATATAAAATTACAGAATTTTTAATGATCTGTAACGATTTAACCTATTTTAACATAAGACGGGTTTAAGCGCCTAAATGTTACTTGCTTTTAATTTTTTTAAGAATTCTATAAATTTTTCGCTTCCATAATTGGCTGCACCCACTTCATTATAAGCAACACGACCCTTTTTATCAAACACCAGGGTTGTGGGCAGTGAGCCTTTAAAAATGGCTTCAGGAATAGGGCTTGCCGCATTGTAAACTGGCATTTTATAGCCTTTTCTGTCCATATATTGTTGTGCTTTTGCAAAATCACTGTCGGCATCCACCAATATAAATACCACCCCCTTGTCCTCCTTAAACTGGCTGTACAGTTTATTTACCGCAGGCATTTCGGCCAGGCAGGGCGGGCACCAGGTAGCCCAGAAATTAATAAAAACAACTTTTCCTCTTAAACTGCCCAGGTCAACTTCCTTACCGGCAGCATCTTTAAACCGGATACCCGAAAGGTCATTTACAGCAGCAGTCAGCGGCGCTTCGGTTTGCGCTACATCGGGCCTGAAAAGCCCGATTTCCATCAGTCCCCTTATCATCAATGCTTTTGCTGCCGGAACAAAAATAAGTACCAGAAAAATGGCGATAAACAAGATGTTCAGGCCATTCTTTTTATTGAAAATTTTCTCCATTGGCAATCTTTTTTGTAAAGCTACAGGATTATTCTGTAACCGCTCAAATCTGCCCGGCTTTTGACATTTTGCTGTTGAAGGGCTAAAACCTTAGGGCTTTTTGCTAATTTCACCAAATTAATGCGCTCATGTTAAAGCATTTTGGCGATCATGGAACTTCCTTTTACAGATGATTCAGTAACCTGGCAGCTATTTAAAAATGGCGATAAAAAGGCATTTTCTTTCATTTACACCACTTATAGCCCTAATTTGTATGAATATGGGATGAGGATACTGCAGGATGAAGAACTGACCAGGGACGCCATCCATGACCTTTTTGTGAAGCTCTGGCAAAACAGAAAATCCATTGGCACAACCAATAACATCAAGTATTACCTTATCACAGCGCTTCGCAACACTATTTTTACATTAAAGGGCATAGAGAACAGGATGCAGCTGACCGGTTTAAATGAGGCGGATGCTTTTCATCTTGATTTTACCCTTGAGTCGGCATACATCCGGAAAGAAGACCTTAATCTGCTTTCCATACAATTGCTGGATGCGCTGAACCAGATCAGCCCCAGACAAAAGGAAATTCTTTACCTGAGGTATTTTGAAGAACTGGATTACAACCAGATTGCTGAAATGATGAACATCTCTGTAAAAGGAGCATATAAATTATCTGCACGTGCTTTGGAGGCCTTGCGTGAACTTATGAAACTTCCGTTGTCACTCCTTCTTTTCCTGTTGCTGATGGGCCGGGAACGGTTTTAAACCTTATAAATTTCTTTTTTTAAAATAAATGCAAAACCATGGGGTGTTTTTTCGGGCTTTCTGGTTTGTATAAAAGAACAGACGTAATCACATGATCAACCCTAAACACGACACGTACAAAACCGCTGATTTTCTGGATGATATTTCCTTTATAAATGCCATAAAGCATCATAAAGAACGTGATCTTAGTTACTGGAAAGAATGGAAAAGTTCCGGCCCATCGAATCTGCAGGCCTATGAGGCTGCCGAACTGCAGCTGCGGTTGATCCTGTCGTCCCGACGGCTAAAGCCCGGAAGTGTATTTATGGAAAGTTTGTGGGAAGACATCAACGGAAGTATTGAAACTGAGCACCGGCATAAACTGCGAAAAATACAGATGGCCATTCTTTCGGCTGCAGCAGTGCTGGCGCTGATGCTGCTCTCGGCTTCGTTATGGTTTTTCAATTCCAGCATTACGCTGCGCACACCTTACGGAAAAACACAGCAGGTTTTTCTGCCCGACGGGAGCCAGGTCCTGCTAAACGCCAACACAGAACTCCGGTACCCGAGGGCTTATAACTGGAAAAATACCAGGGAAGTTTTCTTAAAAGGGGAAGCCTATTTTAAGGTAAGCCATGGAAGCCCCTTTAGTGCACATACAAAAAACCTGACAGTACAGGTGCTGGGAACAGAGTTTAACATCAAAGAAAGGCGGGGAACAACACTGGTTGCCCTCATCAGGGGTAGGGTAGCCATAAAAGGATCTGCCATTAACCCTTTAAAACCTTCGATTTTGAATCCTGCTGAGCTTTTTCGTTTTGATGAAAACACAAATACAGCTGTAAAAACAACAACAAATCCCCAGGTTTATACCGCCTGGATGGACCATAAAGTAATTGCCGAAAACACAACTGTTGGCAGCATCATTAAGGATTTTGAAGACTTGTATGGCAGCAGGATCATTCTTGAGGATACCACTTTGTATAACCGTGTTATTGATGGGGTGGTACCCATGGGCGATAAAGACAATACCCTTTTTGTAATTGCAAATATCCTGAACGTACAGATCAGGAAACAAGGCGACACCATTTTGTTTAAACCGCGCAAAACACCATAAGACCAATTATAAGAAATCACATAAATAAACTAAACTCCAAACGATGAAGAAAACCATTACCTGCCTTATTAAAGCATTTTGCCTTGTACTGTCCGTCCTCTATTTGAACCAGGCGCATGCTCAGGTGAATAAAGCAATGCCTGTTGCAGAGGCCTTAAAAAAGATCACAGAGAAATACCAGACCAAATTTGTTTACGAACCGGCTGTGCTGCGTGGCAAAACGACCACGGCCGCATTGGAAAAAACAAATGGACAGTCTATAGAAGAGGTATTAAAAGGCATTCTATATCCCAACAACCTGTTGTTTCTTTACGTAAGCGACAACCACTATGCCATCATCAATAAAGATGAGAAATCATTCCAAAACGCAGCCGGAATAACACTTGGTACTGCTGTACGTGGTATAATAAAAGGAAATGTTACTGATGAAAACGGATTGCCTTTACCAGGGGTCAACATTACGGTAAAGGATAAAACAAGCCGGGCCAGTTCAGACAATTCGGGGAATTATGTAATTGCGGCCGACAGGGAAGATCTGCTGCTGTTTACTTTCGTTGGCTATCAGGTAGCAGAACTTTCGCCCAATTCAGGGGGCATTTTAAATGTAAACATGAAACCTGACGTTTCGCAGCTAAAAGACGTGGAGGTGGTATCGACAGGTTACCAGCGCATCTCCCGGGAGCGGAGTGCCGGGTCTTTTGCCAAACCAGACCTGGATATCATGAACAGCCGTTCATCAAGTATGAACATTGCCCAGCGTTTAGACGGACTGGTACCCGGACTTACAGTTAACAATGCCCCCGGCACCGAGACCTTACTGATCAGGGGCCTTACCTCTATCAATGCTACAGCTTCGCCGCTTTTTGTAGTAGACGGGATTGTGCTGGACGGCGCCAATGTAAACTCCATTAACCCAAATGACGTGGCCGACATTACTGTACTAAAAGATGCCACTGCGGCCTCTATATGGGGCTCTAACGCCGCCAATGGTGTAATTGTCATTACCACCAAAAAAGGGAGCAATACCGGCAGGATCAGGATAGACTACGACGGTTTTGTGAATTTTCAGGGCAGGCCTGAAACCGATTACCTGCCGGCCTTGAACAGCAGTCAGTTTATACAGGCTGCGCGAGACATTTTTGATCCTGTACTGAACACTTACGCTTCGGTTACAAAGTTTAGTCCTACTACCTGGAAACCTGTTCCTGCGCATGAAGAACTCTTATATAAACTTGCAGATAAAACGCTTAGCCCGCAGCAGGTAGCCGCTTATGAACAGCAATTGACCGATCTGGCAAATACCAGCAATCAGAAACAGATCAACGAGCTGTTGTACCGCAACGCTTTACTCACCAACCACACGCTTTCTTTAAGCGGAGGAACGGAGAAGTATAACTTTTACGGCTCGGCAGCTTATACCGGAACACTCAATAGCAGTCCGGGGGCCAGCAATAATACTTATAAAATCAATTTACGGCAGGACTTTAAGTTCTCGGACAGGATCCAGTTGTACCTCATCACCGACCTGACCAATACTACGGCACAGGCAAAACGCAATATCCGCCCAAACAATATGTTCCTTCCTTATGCATTGTTCCAGGACCAGAACGGCAGCAACATTTCTATGCCCTGGCTATATCTGCCAGATGCAGACAGGGCAACTTTCGAAAGCAAAAGTCTGATTGACCTGAATTACAGCCCGCTGGATGAAATAAACCGCGGGTACAACAACTCCAACAGCATGCTGGCGCGGATAAACACCGGTTTAGATGTAAACCTGATTAAGGGCCTGAAGTTCCAGGGCGTGTATGGCCTGGTCAAAGGCAATACCAAAACCAGGAGCTATGATGGCGACGACAGCTTTACCTTCAGACGTGAGCTGGCTCAGTTTACTGTAGCGGCTGTTGCCCCGGCAACCAAACCTACTTATTACCTGCCCGAAACAGGGGCCATTTATGAAGTGACCAACAACCTGCAGGAAAACTGGAATGTTAGGAACCAATTGGTCTTTGACCATTCTTTTGATAACCAGAAACACCAGATCACTGCTTTATTTGGGCAGGAAATCCGCAAAACATTCAACACCGGCAATGGCAGCATTGTAAGGGGTTATGACGAACAATTACTGACTTCAGGCCAGGTGGATTATAAAATGCTTGCCGTAACAGGTGTTACCGGAGTTTTACCAAGAGGGTCTGGTGCCAATAAACTGGACATCAGGAATTTTTCGGCCAATGAAGCTGATGTCCGTTTCCTTTCTTACTATGCCAACCTTGGCTATACCTTTAACAACAGGTATACTTTAAATGGCAGCTGGCGCATTGATGAATCTAACCTCTTCGGGAAGGACCAATCGGCCCAGAACAGGCCGGTATGGAGTGTAGGCGCGGGCTGGCTGTTGAGCAACGAAGGCTTTATGGATCAGGTTAAATGGGTAGACCGCCTTAACCTGCGTAGTACTTACGGCATTACCGGTAATGCCCCTATACCAGGTAGTGCGGCTTCTTATGATATTTTTGCCGCACAGGCCAATGCCATTTTCCCCGGGGGTAAAGGGCTGGTCCTGTCTACCCCTGGCAATCAGAGCTTATCCTGGGAATCGACAAAAACACTCAATTTTGGGCTCGACTTTTCCATACTTAAACGCCTGAACGGCTCTGTTGATGTTTACAGCAAAAAAACAGAGAACCTGATCGGCGAACTGCAGGTGAACCCTTTTACCGGTTTTGCTACCATAGAAGGAAATCAGGGCGCCCTAAAAAACAGGGGGGTTGAACTGAACCTCAGTTCTTTAAACATCAATACCAGGGATTTTAGCTGGAGAACCTTACTGACCCTGGGCTATAACAAAAATGAAGTGACCGACCTTTACAGTAAAACCGCCATTACTACCGGCAGCGGGAAAGTAGAACAACGTTTTATTAAGGGATATTCTGCTTATGCCGTATTCGCTTATCAATACGCGGGGCTCGACAATACCGGTGCGCCGCAGGTAAGGTTAAATGATGGTACCGTAAGTACAGCCAAAAATGTGGCCACACCAGACGATATCGTTTATATGGGCAGCTTTCAGCCTAAATGGGCCGGGGGTTTTAGCAACAGTTTAAAGTACAGGGATTTCGGACTGCAGTTCAATGCCGTTTATAACCTTGGTTTTGTGATGCGCAGAGATGTCAACCGCTTTTATTCAGGCGGGAGGCTGGTGCCTGATGTAGGCTCATTCACTACCGGAAATGTTCATTCTGATTTCGCAAACCGCTGGAAAGCTTCAGGTGATGAGGCCTTTACAGATATCCCGGCCTATGTGGGTTCAAAAACCGACACCCGCGAGCTGAACTACTACTACCTGGCAGATAAAAATGTAGTTGATGCCTCGTATATCAAACTGAGGGACATTACTTTAGCTTATCAATTGCCAAAGGCCCTGCTGAACAGCATCAGGGCAGAAAGCATCAGTTTCCGTTTCCAGGTTTCCAACATCCTATTGTGGAAAGCCAATGATTATGGCATAGACCCTGAATTTCAAAGTGCGGCATCGGGTACCAGGAACATGCCCGCCAACCAAAAAACCTTTACCCTGGGCGCTCACGTAACTTTTTAAACGAACGATTATGAAAAAGAGATCATTTATAACCAAAATAGCTGTTGTGCTGTTCGTGCTGACTGCTTTAAATGCCTGCAAAAAAGACTTTCTGAACGTTAATCCGAAGGGAAAACTGATTGCTTCAAAAACCGCTGAATATGACCTGATGTTTAACTGGGGCGCGATCCGCATCGGCCTTCCAACTTCTGCAGTAATTATGGGCGACGATGCCATTGTTGCCGATCCGCTTTATGCCAAGGCCACACTGAGAACGCAGCGCTTTTTCCGCTGGGAAGATGAGGTGTATGAACCGGAAGACAATGCCACAGAGATGAGCCTGCTGATGCCCAAGATCTATATTTACAACAAAGTGATCAATGAGGTGATGGATTCTGAAGGCGGTTCTCAGCAGCAAAAGGCAGAACTGCAGGCCGAAGCCTATGCCAACCGCGCCTGGTCATATTTCATGCTGATCAATTATTTTGGTCTACCTTACAATGAAACAACCTCTAAAACAGATCCGGGCTATCCGATCATTACTGCCGCAGATGTGGCAGAAACAAAATTTACCCGGGCTTCGGTAGCCGAAGTATATGATTTTATTATTGACGACCTTAAAAAGGCCATTGCTGGCTTGCCCCCCCAATCTGCGGCCCGCGTACGGATGTCCAAAGCCGCAGCAGAGGCCATATTGGCTAAAGTATATGTATTTATGGGCCGCTATACGGAGGGCCTTACCCAGATCAGCAATGCATTTACGCACCTGCCCACTAATTTTGTGGTTAAATTATATGATTACAATGTAACCCTGGCTACAGGTGGTACCTGGGGCTATAATGTGACCACCACCCCTAAAGCTTATTTATCAGGTGTACCTTCTGGAGACCTGCACGAAGAGACTTTGCTGGACCGGGGCTTTAACAATAGCTGGTCGTTAAACGGGGCCGACATTTTGCTGGCGCCCGAGGTTGTGGCTTTGTATACCGCAAATGATACCCGCCTTAAGCTGTTCTCCAGCCAACCTTACGGAGGCGGGACCATCTTATCACCAAATCCTCCCGGAGCCCCGGCCCCGATGCGGGCCATCGGTTTTTACAACACACAATATGGTGTTCGCTTAGCCGAAATGTACCTGCTGAGTGCAGAATGTAAAGCCCGTACGGGCGACATCGGCGGAGCTGTAACCGACCTGGAGGCCCTGAGAAAGAAAAGGATGCCTGCAACCAGCGCTACCGTAAGCATTACCGATAAAGATGCGCTGATCCGCTTTATCATAGACGAGCGGACACGGGAGCTTTCTATGCAGGGTTATCGCTGGTTTGACATGCGCCGTCTGTATAAAGATCCTTTATTTGCCGGCAAAATGCCTTATACCCACAAATATGTATCGGCAACAGGGGCGGTAACTACCTATACTTTAAAACCTGAAAGGTTTGCCATTCGTTTTCCTCAAAGCGTGATCAATGCCAATCCGGGAATGAAAAACAATTAACCACCTGGCATGAAGAATCATTTTTTATTTTTTACTGTAATGCTATTGTATGCTGTACCGTTAATGGCACAGCATACAACAAAAACCACCGCTAAGGCCGGATTGTTGCCGGTAGATACGGCAGTTAAAATCGGGAAGCTGCCCAATGGGCTTACTTATTACATTCGTAAAAACAGCGAACCGGCAAAACGGGCTGTCCTGTACCTGGTTACACATGTCGGTTCCTTAATGGAAGATGATGACCAGCTGGGCCTTGCCCACTTTACAGAACATATGGCTTTTAACGGTACAAGGGATTTCCCTAAAAATGAACTGGTCAATTACCTCCAAAAGGCCGGGGTAAAGTTTGGTGCGGATGTAAACGCTTCTACTTCTTTTAATGAAACGATATACAAGCTCCCTTTGCCAACAGATAGTATGGCCGTTTTTAAAAAGAGCTTCAGCATGATGGCCAACTGGGCAGGACTGGTTACTTTTGAAGAGGGGGCAATAAACAGGGAGCGCGGGATCATTTTAGAAGAAGAACGCTCAAGGGGCAAAAATGTGGCAGAACGCATTCAGAAACAGGTAATACCTGCCTTGCTGAACAACTCCAGGTACGCCAGTCGCATGCCAATTGGCAAAGATGAGCTGTTAAAAACCTTTAAACCTGATGTGATCAAAAGGTTTTATAAGGACTGGTACCGGCCCGACCTTCAGGCCGTTATTGCCGTTGGTGATTTTGACCCGAAGCTGGTAGAAAGGCTGATCAGGGAAAATTTCAGCACTTTAAAAAATCCGATGCACAGCAGGAAAAGAATAAACTATTCCATTCCCCCTGATAAAGGCACACAAATAAAAATCATTACAGACCCCGAGCAGACCAGTACCAGGATGCAGATCATTGTACGGCACCAGGGTAAAGCGGTCAGAACCAGTGCCGATTTGATAGAATCATTAAGCCGGAGCCTGCTGAACCGGATGTTGGGTAGCCGTGTTGCTGAACTGAGACAGCAGGCCAATGCTCCCTTGCTGATCGGCTCTATTGGTTATGGCCGCTTTCTGGCTGATATTGATGCCTTTACAATTGCGGTAACCGCCAAGCCGGGACAGTTGGAACAGGCAGCAAAAAAAATACTTGCGGTTAATGAACAGGCCAGGCAATTCGGGTTTACCCAGGCTGAACTGGAAAGTGCAAAGAAATCGCTTTTCAATACCATAGAAAGACAATGGAAAGAACGCGACAAGAACAGTTCTGCCGCTTATGTGACCGAATACCTGAATCACTTTACAAAGGGAGAAGCCATTCCCGGCATCGATTATGAGTATCATTTCCTGAAAAATAACCTCGCTAAGATTAAGCTTGAGCAACTGGATAAACTGATCCGCGCTTTGAACAGCACAGAGAACCGGGTAATTATTATAGAAGCGCCGGAAAAGGACAAAGCCCTGCTTCCTGATCAAAAAAAACTGCTTTCCTGGATCAGTGATTCCGGCAGGAACCTGCAGCCCTACCGGAGCGAGGCCGTTCCATCAAAACTGCTGGACAACCTACCGGAGGGCGGTGTTATAAGTGCGGCAAAAACCAATGTCGGCACCGGGGTTTCCGAACTCATTTTAGGCAATGGTGCCCGGGTAATACTCAAACCGACACGTTTTAAAAATGACCAGATCATCATCAATGGATACAGTTATGGCGGTACATCTATTGCCGCAGATTCTATATATCATTCAGCCGCGCTGGCAGCATTACTGGTAAACCGGAGTGGCCTGGGCAAGCTGACACGGGCACAGCTGAATAAAATGCTGAGCGGCCGTTCGGTAAATCTTTCGGCCTCCATCAGCGACTTTACAGAAGGTCTGAGTGGAAGTGCCTCGCCGGCTGAACTGGAAACAGCACTGCAATTGATATACCTGTATTTTACACAGCCCCGCAAAGATCCTGAGGCCTGGTTGGCCATCATTTCACAACAGGAAGCCAGTATGGCCAACCGAAGTGCAAGTCCTAACCTGGTTTTTCAGGATACCGTTACAGCTGTTTTAAACAGCTATAACCCCAGAAAAACAGCGGGAAACCTGGATGGTACATCGATAGACCAGGCTTATCGTTTCTATCAGGATCGTTTTGCTGATGCCAGTGATTTTACTTTTATACTGGTGGGGGCGATAGATACGGCAAAGGCCATTCCCCTGATCAAAAAATACCTGGGAAACCTGCCGGCCATCCACAGAAAAGAGCACTACAAAGACGCTGGCTTTGGCACGCCCAGGGGCCAGGTAAGCAAAACCGTTTATAAGGGTATCGAAGCAAAAAGCAGGGTGCAGCTGGTATATAGCGGCACTTATACCTACAATGACCTGAACAACATTCAGTTGGAAGCCTTAAAGGAAATGATCAATTACAGGATCCTGAACCGTTTAAGGGCAAAAGAAAGCGGTGTATATACCCCATCTGTAAATGTGGGTTATGGCAATATCCCCGTTCAAAGATACAGCATCACCATCAGCTTTAACTGTGCCCCCGAAAATGTACAGCATTTAATTGAGGCCAGCAAAGAAGAAGTGGAGCGCTTAAAAAGAGAAGGGCCCGAACCGGCAGAAATACAGAAGTTTATGGCAGCGCAACTGCGCATGCGCGAAACGCAGGTGGAAAGCAATACCTGGTGGGTATATTACCTGAGAAACCAGTACATGAACAGGGATAAACCCGAAACAGAACCGTCCTACAATAAGCTTCTTGGTGAAGTAAGCCCTGAAAGTGTCCGCACTGCTGCGCGGCAATATGCCGGTGGCGAAAATCTGGCCGAATTTATCTTAATGCCGGAAAAGAAAGGCCCCCGCCATTAGAAATCAAACTTTAACCTTATACCTGTACCCAGCAGGTATAGGTTTTCTTTTGTAAATTCTTTTACCGGCAGCTTCAGAAAGGGTTCTACAGCAAAAGCACGTTTGTCGGATATTTTTTGCTTATAGCCAAAGGAGATGTTGTAAAAGCCGAGATATTTGTCGTTCCTCACTTCAGCCGATGGAACTGCCTCAGAAACACTTTTCGTGGTATAAACAGCCGAAAACCCCGATTGGTTGCTCAGGTCATTTTCTACCACCCCCTGCAGGTAATTGTTACTTTGTTTCTGGCTTAATACGGCAAAGGCAGAGAGCCCGACATTGGTATAGAATTTTTTATTGAAGTAATATTTGATCTCTATCGGGATATCCAGTCCTACCAGGTTGGCATCAACAGATTGCAGGCTTTTTGTTTCCCTAACCATTGCCGAGGCCGGACCGGGACTGTTAAATGCTCTTTCACCATTATTTGTGAGGTCTTTAGATGCGCCCATTTCACTGTAAGAAATTCCAGAACTGATAGATACTTTATTGGACAATGCATAAGCCATGCTTACACCATAACCCATGTTCAGTTTTTTACCGTTGCCTATAGACGGGGCCACAACAACTCCCATTTCCCATTTATCGCTCTTTTTGGCGACCGATTTTGTTTGGGCAACCTGCGGGTTGGTCTTTACTTCTGCGTTCAGAAACTCCTGAAAACTAAGTGGCTTATTTGTCTTTTCCTGGGTTTTAGCCACAACTCCCGAATCTGCAGCAGTTACAATAACCTCTTTTTTCTCAATAGTCACCGCAACAGGTGCTGTACTTGTTTTAGGCTCCTGAACGGCCGGCTCTTTTACGGGGCTTACAGCGCTAATCGGTGCCACAGGCTGTTGTGTATTCACAATTAAAGGACTGCTGCTGATGTTATTGTTGCTGCGTTGTTTAGTTACCGCCTGGTTATGTGCAACTCCAGTATTCAGTCTTTCGGCTATGCCATGAGCAGCTGCTGTTTCTTTTGCCGGGACCGGCAACACAGCGATAGTATCCTGTACCGGCTTACTGATTTTAGTATACAGGTCCGGGTTTTTATGCAGTGTTTTATGGCTGGTATAAAATAAAGCAAAACCAATCATCAGGGCCACTGCTGCCGCAGCTAAACTTGTTAGCCAAAGCAGACCTTTCCCTTTACGCTCTTTCTTTTCAAAGCGCTCCCATGCACCAGGATTATAGGCCTCCTCGTGTTCCGTCAAACTTTCCCTTATATGGGCAATCAGCCCGTCATCTTCCGGTTTCATGTTTTGCGGATTTGTGTTGTCGGTTCGTATGCATTTAACAAAGAGTTTTTATAAAGTTCTCTCAACTTGTTCTTTGCCCTTGTCAGGTAAACCCTGCAGGAACTTTCCGGGATATTCATCATTTTTGAAATCTCTTCATGCGAAAAGCCTTCAATTTCGTACATATTAAAAACCAGTTTGTGTGTTTCCGGTAATTTATTCAGCATCTTCATCATATCCTGCACATTAAGCTGCGAAACCGCATTCAGCTCGGTAATGGGCTGCTGCAGTTCAGTCATGTCATCAACGTATAGAAATGTTCTTTTGCCCCTCAAAAAATCTATTGCCGTACGGGAAGAAATTTTGGCAATCCAGCCTTTAAAGGCTTTTTGCATCTGGTCATTATACTTAGGTGCGCTAAACTGGGAGATGTTCTTAAATATCTTTATAAAACTGTCATTTACAAGCTCTTCCGCATCATTCCTATCCTCAACATACCGTAAAGTTACGCCCATTAAATATCCATAGAATGATTTATACACCATCTCTTTACTCTTATTGTCGTTCCTTAAGCACCCCGCTATAGCGTCCTCAAACTTGAGCATTCCTTTTTAGGCAATTAGGGGTTTATACGTTTTTCATAGACCTCAGCTGAATTTTAAAAGAGGATGTCCCGTATAAAATTACAGAACATCCTCAAATATAAACAGATATTATTTGTGTGTGTAAATTGCAGCACGCAGTTTTAAGCTATCTATTGCAGCAGCCTGAAACCCTTTGGCGTAAATGGTATAAATTTTCCCTTTTTCTATTTTAACATTCGGCAAACTGGTTTTAAGTGTTGTTCCCTCGTTGACATCAAAGGTTACACTTTCGCCCGGGTCAACAGCAGAAAAGCTGGTATACTCATAAAATGCTTTACCGGTAAACAGGTCTGCATCTTTTCCATGTATCCTAAGGCTCAATGCAGGGGCATCCTTGCTTAAATTGATGAAGCGGATTTTTGCTTTATCTGCAGCAGGAGCACTCAGATCGTCCTCTGTCAAAAGAAATCTTTTGGTATTATCCTTAACGGTATCTACCACAAAAATAGAATAGCCAACCCCTGAAAGCAGGTTAAAGTTCTCGGACATGATTAACCTGTTGGAATTTCTTTTGGTGATGCCCAGCCTTCTGTTTCCGGGAAATAGGTTTAAATAATCAATTTTTCCGTTAAAGTTCAACCCTTTAGCATTGTTTACCCTTGTTTGATCGACGATAAAATCTAAAGTTGTGGTATCCGGATAGGCCATGATAATAGAAAGCCCCGCTACCTGCTGAGGCTCACTCCTGTCTTTTGAACAGGCCACAAAAACTACTGATAAGGTAACCGCAGCTATAAATGTTTTGAATATCGTTTTTAAATTAATTGTTAGTTTCATCTTTTTTGTTTTTAATTGTCAGACAGGGCCCGACAAGAGTCTTTATTAAATTTTACACAACAATAGGTTAATGGCCATTAACTATTTTTCTTCTTAAAACGATGGCCGCATCAAAAACGCTACAGCAGCGTATATTTTTTTTAAGGATGTAGCCTGGGGACCGAAATATTAAGCGGGAATACTTAATTTTGCCCGGAAGTAATTTAATCAGATCACTAACAACTCTATAAAGCTATGCAAGAGCCGAATTCATTAAACCAGGTTGCTGAATTTCATAAAACCTTTAAGCACCCCATAAAAGAAACACCAGGCATTCCTTCCCGGGAAAGGGCCAATTTAAGGGTTTCTTTACTTGCTGAAGAACTCCATGAATTGAAACAGGCGATTGAGGCGAACGACTTTGTAGAAGTTGCCGATGCACTATGTGACCTGCAATATGTGCTGGCTGGTGCCATTCTCGAATTCGGACTGGGTGATAAGTTCAAGTCTCTTTTTGATGAAGTCCACCGTTCCAACATGAGCAAAGCCTGTAAATCGCTTGAAGAAGCGAATGAAACAATAGCGCATTACAGAAAAAACCACCAGTGCGATGCTTATCATAAGGAAGAAGAAGAATTGTTCCTGGTATACAGGTCCAATGACGACAAGACCTTAAAATCCATCAATTATTCGCCTGCTGATCTTAAAAGCATGCTATAAATAAAAAGGCCTGGCAGTAGCCAGGCCTTTTTATCTTCTTCAGAAAAGCATCAGCTATATGCTATATCAATTCTACACTTCTGCTCACAAAGGCTGTCAGTTCCGCTCCGGTAAGCATGCCTTGTGCAAGCAATGCTAAATCTACAGCCTGTTTGGCCAGCAAGCCCTGCTCTTCTTCATTGTCAGCAGCTATAATTTTTCCGATCAGCTTGTGGTTTCCATTAATGGCGACTTTATAGCTATCCGGCATATTGCCATAGAAACCCATTCCACCGCTCATAGCGGCCATATCTTTCATCCGGCGCATAAATTCATCCATGGTTACGGTTACAGGTAGTTCATCAGGATTTAAGCCTACAACCTCAACATGGTATCCCGGCTTATTGATCGCCTTATCAAATATAGCTGCAACTTTTTTAGCTTGTTCTTCTGACAGAACCGATTCCAGGTTATCATCCTTCTCGATCAGTTTACTGGCCACGCTTGAATCTACACGTTTTAAAGATGTTTTTTCCAGCTTCTGCTCCAGGTGCTGTACAAAGTGGTTATCGATTGGGGAATTCATCAGCAATACGTCGTAATCTTTTTTATTGGCCGACTGTATAAAGCTATCCTGTTTTGACGGATCGTTCGCGTAAATGTAAACCAGCTGCCCGTTTTTATCGGTCTGGATGTCTTTCACCTTATCGCGGTACTCTTCCAGGGTATAGTTTTCTTGTTTTGTATTGGTCAGTAAGGCAAAGTCTTTAGCTTTTTCATAAAATTTCTCTTCGCTCACCATTCCGTATTTTACGAACAGGCCAATATCGCCCCATTTTTCTTCATAACCTTTACGGTCTTTATTGAACAGCTCCTGTAACTTATCAGCAACTTTTTTAGTGATGTAGCTGTTGATCTTTTTCACATTGCTGTCGGCCTGTAAAAAGCTTCTGGAAACATTTAAAGGAATATCAGGTGAATCGATCACCCCATGCAGCAACATTAAAAACTCCGGCACAATGTCTTTCACCTCATCGGTAATGAATACCTGACGTGAGAACAATTTGATCTTATTGCGCTGCATATCAAAATCATTCTTCACTTTCGGGAAGTACAATACACCTGTTAAGTTAAAAGGATAATCTACATTCAGGTGGATCCAAAAAAGCGGATCTTCCGAAAAAGGATACAATTGCTTATAAAAGTCAAGGTAATCTTCGTCTGACAAATCTGCAGGTGCCTTGGTCCAGATCGGGTTGGTGGTATTGATGATGTTGTCTGTCTCAACGCTTTTGGTTTTCGGTTTTCCTTCTTCATCCTCCCCATCCGGTTCCTGTATGGTTTTGGTACCAAACTTAATGGGTACAGGCAAAAACTTGCCATATTTATCCAGGATCTCTTCCAGCTTGTGTTTGCTTAAAAACTCTTCCGATTCTGCATTGATGTGTAAAATGATCTCGGTACCTCTGCTGGTCCTGTTACCTGCCGTAATTTCGAACTCAGTACTGCCATCACATACCCAACGGGCAGGTTCGGCACCCTCCTGATAAGAAAGTGTCTGGATCTCTACGAGATCTGCAACCATAAAGGCCGAATAGAAGCCCAAGCCAAATTTACCGATGATCTCGTTGGCATCTTTGGCATCTTTAAACTTCTCTACAAACTCGCTGGCGCCGGAAAATGCCACCTGGTTGATGTATTTTTTAATCTCTTCGGCGGTCATACCCAAGCCATTATCGGTAATGGTAATGGTCTTTTTTTCTTCATCCACCGCAACTTCAACCAGTGGGTTGCCCAGTTCACCGTTGTATTGGCCCAGTGCTGCCAGGCGTTTAATTTTTTGTACCGCATCAACGGCATTGGAAACCAGCTCTCTTAAAAAGATCTCGTTGTCTGAATACAGGAATTTCTTGATGATTGGGAAAATGTTCTCCGTGTGAATGGATATCGTTCCTTTTTCTTCTATGCTCATATGTTAACTCATTTTTAAGTACATCAGCTACATATCAAGGGGCATTCCAAATTGGTTTTGTTGTCAAATTGACAGTACAATAAAATTATAATGCCATGATATATTTCTCCGTACCTTTGCCCCTTAATGAAATACAACGTTCATACTTTACCCAACGGCATCCGTCTGCTCCATGTGCCGGCCGCATCTGCCATATCTCATGCCTGTATTATTGTTAACAGTGGCTCCAGGGATGAACAAGAAAGCAAATCCGGACTGGCCCACTTCATCGAGCACCTGATTTTCAAACGTACGGAGAAGCGCAATACCAACCAGATCCTGAACAGGCTGGAAAGTGTGGGTGCCGATTTGAATGCGTATACCACCAAAGAGTATACCTGTATCCACGCTTCTTTTCTGAATCCCTATTTAGACCGGACGCTGGACCTGTTTAACGATATCGTATTCCACTCTACTTTCCCCGAAGAGGAAATAGAGAAAGAGAAAAGTGTAGTGCTGGATGAGATTGCCTCTTACCTTGACCAGCCAGAAGAGGCCATATACGACGATTTTGAAGACCTTGTATTTGCCGGGCACCCCTTAGGAAGGAACATTCTGGGTACTACCGAAAGCGTGGGCAAGTTGAATAAAAAGGACATTCTGCAATTCATTGCAACCAATTACCATACCGACAAAATAGTGGTTGCCGTATTGGGAAATTATTCTCTAAACAAGGTGGTAAAAATTGGCTCTAAGCATTATTCAGACATTCCTGCCAACCTGCATACCGCAACAAGGATTGCACCGCTCAAAGTAGAGCCTATTACCCAAACATTTCAAAAGCCCATTCAGCAGGCGCATGCCATGCTGGGTGCGCAGGCCTATTCCCTGCAACACCCTTACAAAACAGGTCTTTTATTGTTAAATAACCTGTTAGGAGGCACCGGAATGAGTTCTGTTCTGAATCTTCAGATCAGGGAAAAATACGGCATTGCCTATACCATTGAAACGGGCTACAGCCCTTTAAGTGACACCGGTATTTTTACCCTGTATTTCGGAACAGATAAAGAAAAGGTAAACAAGGCCTGGGCGCTCATTTTTAAAGAGTTTAAAAAGCTTAAAGACAAACCCCTTACTGAAGTACAGCTTCAAAAAGCTAAAAACAAGTTCATCGGACAAATTGCCCTTGGCGAGGAAAACCGGATCGGCCTGATCATATCTATGGCAAAAAGCCTGATCGACTATGATAAAATTGACGATCTGCAAACCGTTTTCAGGAAAATACAGGCGGTTAGCACTACTGATATGGCTAATATTACGCATGAAATATTGGACGAAAGTAATCTTACTTCCCTAACTTTTTATCCTTTAGCGTAATATTCGTATTTTTGCCGCATGAAACTACCCATTATAGCCTACGGTGACCCGGTTTTAAAAAAAGTATGTACACCCATTGAACAAACTTACCCGGATCTGAAACAACTGATCAGCAACATGTTTGAAACCATGTATAACGCGCACGGCGTTGGGTTGGCGGCACCGCAGGTGGGCCTGCCTATACGCCTGTTCATTGTAGATACAGGGGCCGATGAGGGGGATAAGAACAAGTTTAAAAAAGTATTCATCAATGCCGAAATTCTGGAAGAAACAGGTGAGCCATGGGCATTTAATGAAGGTTGCCTGAGTATTCCCGACATCAGGGAAGACGTTATGCGCAAGCCCAATATCCGTATTAAATATTACGATGAGCACTGGGAGCTGCATGAAGAAGAAGTAAGCGGAATGCCGGCAAGGGTAATACAGCATGAATATGACCACATAGAGGGCAAGCTGTTTACAGATACTTTAAGCCTGCTGCGTAAAACAATGCTTAAAAGCAAGCTGGATGCCATTTCTAAAGGAAATGTAAAGGCCGATTATAAGATGCGCTTTCCGAAACAAAGCAAAAAACGCTAGTTGCTCTCACTCCGGGCTTTATCTCCTTTAAAGATGGACTGCATGAGTTTGCCCCAGGCAAAAGGATTTAAAAGTGGGTTGGTCTGAACCATATTCTTATTTAATGCCCGGTCGTGGTTAAGCCGGTTGTTGATGCTCTGGATCTCACCACCATCCCTTGGGAGGGTTTGGATCAATCCGCTAAGACTTTCCTGCGAAAGATTTCTGGCGGCAATGACATAGTCATCATCTGCAATCTTCATCGACATGAAGTCACGGGTAAACTCTTCAACAGTAGCCCAGGGATAAACACGCACGGTAGGCAGGTTTACAATCTCGGCTTTCATTTTGACCATTGCCGTATACTTACTGTCATTGATCTGCGAAGGGATGGCCAACAGCAGGTCCTTGTACCCAATTGCAGTATACAGTAGGGTATCGCCCGGATGGGCTATAAAAGAAAAATACCCTTTATAATTGGCAGCGTAGCGCTGCCCCTTATTGGTTAAATTTGTAACCGTAACGTAAGGGACCACTGTATTGCTATCCACATCGGTAATGATACCTGTAAATTGGATCAATGGCCGCTCCGTCGTATTTTGCTGCGCAAATAACGGAGAAACGAAAAGAAACAATAAAATGGTCAGCGCATACTTCATATTGCAAAAATAGCGGTTAAGATTAAAACGGCTAGTTAAATTGTGTTAAATCATTTTATACCGGTTCGGCAAGGTTAACGGCTTCAACAGCAGTAATTTGTGGAACAGACTTCATGATGGCCTGTTCAATCCCTGCTTTCATGGTCATAAAACTCATTTTGCAGGATCCGCAGTTACCTAATAATTTCAATCTAACTACATTTTCCGGCGTAATCTCTTCTATGGCTACGTCTCCTCCATCAGCTATTAAATAAGGTCTGATGGTTTCCAGTGCCTGCTCTACTTGTTCTGTTAAATTCATTTTGGTAAATTATTAAAATATAAAAATAGTAATTTTTTTCCTCAATTCGTATCAATTTCTACGACAGGGGAAACATTACCTGCACTTTGGGCATTATTTATAGCAATTTGCTGGGCTACTTTACCTGCAATTTCTGCAAAAGACCGGGCCACACTGTTGTGTGTATCCATAGCTACCGGAACGCCGCTATCGCCCCCTTCAGTAATGCTTTGTACAATCGGGATTTCGCCCAGGAAAGGCACACCAAATGATTTTGCGAGTTCTTTTCCGCCATCTTTTCCAAAAATATAATATTTGTTTTCGGGCAGCTCGGCCGGTGTAAAATAAGCCATATTTTCCACTACACCCAATACAGGGATGTTAATGGATGGCATTTTAAACATGGCAAGCCCTTTTCGTGTATCGGCAAGCGCTACCTGCTGGGGTGTGGTCACAATTACAGCCCCGGCAATAGGAAAACTTTGGGTAATCGTAATGTGGATATCGCCCGTCCCCGGTGGCAGGTCTACAATCAGGTAGTCCAGCTCGCCCCAGTCGGCATCATTAAACAGCTGCTTTACCGCATTGGAAGCCATTGGTCCGCGCCAGGGCACAGGCTGGTCAGGATCGGCAAAAAAGCCTAAAGACAATAGTTTTATGCCATATTTTTCGATAGGTATAATCAGCGTTTTACCCTCTGCTGTTTCTCTTGCACCTGGTTTTGCCCCAACCAGGCCAAACATAGTTGGTACCGAAGGCCCATAAATATCCGCGTCTATCAGCCCTACTTTTGCCCCATCGGCCCCCAGTGCAATGGCCAGATTACTGGCTACAGTTGATTTTCCTACCCCCCCTTTGCCTGAAGAGACCAGGATAATATTCCGGATGGCCTTAAGCTGCGTGGTATCCATAGGTCTGGTTACCCTCGAGGTAATGTTGATCTCTATTTCTGCCTCTCTGCTCACAAAATGCTTAATGGCATTTAAACAGGCATTTTTAAGCATATCCTTCATCGGACAGGCCGGAGTGGTCAGTTCTAAGGTAAAACTTATGTGTTTGTCTTCTATTTTTAAGTCCTTGATCATGTTTAGGGTCACCAGGTCTTTCTTCAGATCTGGGTCTTCAACATTCCTTAAAGCGGCTAGAACTTGTTCTTGGCTAATCATCATTAGTCAAATTTAACAAAAGACCGCCACAATTAATTTTAAATGCCCCTTTTTATTGTAATTTTAACACGAAATAAACATTTGAGTTTAACGTTTAGCAATAATATCTGTTTTATAGCATGCATCTTCCAAAAATTAACATCCCTAAAAAGTACATTAAGATTGGCGCGTGGGTACTAGGGGGTTTTCTGCTCGTCCTGGTTATTGGAGGCATTATTGCCTATAACAAAAGAGAAGCGTTATTGGAAAAAATGATGGCAAAAGCCATTGCAAAAGCAGATAAGGATTATGGACTCGATATAAAAATCGGAGAATATGGCTTTAACGGCCTCAATACCGTTCAGATGAAAGGTATTTCTGTGGTACCCAAAGACCGCGATACCTTGACGACTATTAACGATATGACCATTGGGGTAAAGCTTTTTCCTCTGATTTTTGGAGATGTAAAGCTTTCGGAGATCAATTTAAACAGCGGGAAAGTCAACATTGTGTTCAGGGACTCCCTGAGCAACCTTGATTTCTTCCTGAAACGCAAAAAGAAAGACAGCACAGAAAATAAATCAAAAATTGGCCTTGGCGATCTTGCACATAACCTTTTAAACCAGGTTTTGTACAAAATTCCGGATAACATGGAGGTCAAAGACTTTTTGCTGAACGTAAATGACAACGACACAGCAAAATTAACTTTCCTGACCACAACAGCCACGATAGATGATGGCGACCTGAACTCGACCATTCTAGTAAATGGGAATGAAGCAACCTGGCACATCAAGGGAACGGTAAAACCGGGCAAAAAACAACTGGACGTTATGCTTTTTGCCGACAATAAAAAAGTTGAGCTGCCCTATCTGGAGCGAAAACTGCAGGCCAGGTTCAGCTTTGATACGGTAAGGACAGAAATGAAAAATGCCGATTACAGCGGGGATAATTTTAAGATCTCAGGCTCCTGGTCGGTAAAAAACCTGCTCATCAACCATCCTAAGATCGCTTCGAACGATATCATCGTTCCGGATGCAAAAATTGATGCAGATATGCTGATCGGAAAAAACTTTGTGGCCCTTGACAGCTCATCCACTATATTTCTGAAAAACGCCGCTATTCATCCTTACTTAAAATACACCCTTTCACCCCACAAAATTTATGAACTTCAGCTGCATGCTCCTGACCAGGATGCCCAGGAAGTATTGAGCGCCTTTCCTAAAGGACTCTTTGAATCGCTTGAGGGGATGCAGGTAAGCGGAAAAGTACGGTACGACCTGAATTTTTACCTGGATAGCGCTTTGCCCGACAGCGTGCAATTCAATTCCTCGTTAACACCAATGAACTTTAAGATCCTGAAATGGGGCAAAACAAACCTGCAAAAGATCAACAGTGACTTTATTTATACCCCCTATGAACGGGGCAAACCCATGCGCGACATTATGATCGGGCCTTCCAATCCCAACTTTACGCCCCTTTCTGATGTTTCAAGCAATTTTAAAAATGCGATCTTAACTTCTGAAGACCCTTCTTTTTTTACACATAAGGGCTTTGTTCAGGAATCCATCCGCAAGTCGTTTGCCGTAAACTTTAAAGAAAAGAAGTTTGTACGCGGCGGCAGCACCATTTCTATGCAGCTGGTTAAAAATGTTTTCCTCAGCCGTCAGAAAACGCTCGCAAGAAAGGCTGAAGAGATCCTTATTGTCTGGCTGATAGAAAACAACCACCTGGTCAGCAAGAATCGTATGCTTGAGGTTTATTTCAACATTATCGAAATGGGGCAGAACATTTATGGCATAGGAGAAGCTACACGATACTATTTTGGCAAAAGACCGTCTGACCTGAACATAGGAGAAGGCATTTTTCTGGCCAATATTGTCCCCCGCCCTAAAATTGCCCTCTTTAAGTTCCGGGGTGATGGCGGATTGAAAGACTACCTGTATCCCTATTTCAAATACATTGGTAACATTATGGCCAGAAGGGGACTTACCCCTGCCGATACCAGCGGATATGGCTTCTACAATGTACGCCTTCGTGAAGGTTTGCGGCAATATCTGCTGCCCGACTCTGCTAAAATTGACACCAATGCTTTCGATAACGACGACCCGCTGCCTGCTGTTGAAACACAGGACGCTTCAAAGAACTTATTTGACCGCTTATTTGGGCGCAATAAAAAAGATACTACAACCACCCAGCCGGCAAAGCTAGATACAGCGCAAAAAACAAAAAAAGAATTAAGGCAGGAGCGCCGCGAACAACGCCGGAAAGAAAAGGAGAAGGAGAAAACAGGACAGCTTTAATGAAACCCATACCATGAATAAAATTCAAATCGCCGGTAAAGAATTTGAGCTCCTTTTGGACAACGACAACATCAGCAAACGTATCCGTTTAATCGGCATACAGTTAAATGTTGATTACGAAAACCGCAGCCCGGTATTTATCGGCGTACTCAATGGCAGCTTCCTCTTTATGGCCGACCTGCTGAGAGAATTTGACGGGCCCTGCGAAGCCGGCTTTATCCGGGTCTCTTCTTATGAGGGTACAGAAAGCAGTGGAACTATGAAACAGGCCTTTGGTTTACCTGAGGACCTGCACAATCGTGACGTCATCATTGTGGAAGATATTGTAGATACCGGTTTTACACTGTGCCATATTTTAAATGAGGTACACAAACAAGCGCCCGCTTCAGTTAGGGTATGCGCTTTATTGTTTAAACCCGCAGCATTAAAAACAGAAATTGCCGAACTGGAATACGTAGGTTTTGAAATTGCCAATGAATTTGTAGTAGGATATGGCCTGGATTATATTGGCCTTGGCCGAAACCTTAAAGACATTTACAGGGCAAAAATGTAATTTTTTTTTCCCAATTTTGCGCAAACATATTATACCATATCAATGACCATACATAAAGAGGGTTACACCACCATAGCACTATCTGTTCTTTTCATATTTGTACTCAACGCATTCATCGATTACAGATTTGCAGATATGACCTGGTTAAAGTGGCTGATCTACATTTTATCTTTTTTATTGTTTATCACGGTCCTACAATTCTTTAGGAACCCATCCCGGTCATTTACAAGTGGCGGGAACCTTGTGATCTGTCCGGCAGACGGAAAAGTAGTGGTGATAGAAGAAACGCTGGAAGGAGAATATTTTAAAGATAAAAGACTACAGGTCTCGATATTTATGTCGCCTGTAAATGTACACATCAACAGAAACCCCATTTCCGGTGTAGTTAAATTCTTTAAATATCATCCCGGCAAATACCTGGCCGCCTGGAACCCTAAATCATCTACAGAAAATGAAAGGACCACGGTTGTAGTAGAACACCAAAATGGCACCCCGGTCCTGTTCAGACAAATTGCAGGGGCCCTTGCCAGACGAATTGTATGGTACATTAAGGAAGGCGATACCGTAACCCAGAATAAAGAATTCGGATTTATTAAATTTGGCTCTAGGGTGGACATTTTCCTGCCGTTGGGCACGAAGGTTAACCTCGAGCTCAATCAGGTCGTAAAAGGCGGGATTACAGTGCTGGCT
Source organism: Pedobacter heparinus DSM 2366 (assembly GCF_000023825.1). Taxonomy (NCBI): domain Bacteria; kingdom Pseudomonadati; phylum Bacteroidota; class Sphingobacteriia; order Sphingobacteriales; family Sphingobacteriaceae; genus Pedobacter; species Pedobacter heparinus. The sequence continues at coordinate 44,500 of NC_013061.1, read as the reverse complement.
GAGCTGGCATAAGGGATGAACCTATACACTATAAAAAAGACCCGGTAATGCCGGGTCTTTTTTATTTAACTGTTTTGCTGCGGAAAGCTGTCACTGATAGAGCGCTGGGTCGGATAGGCAAACCCAGACCTGAATTCTTTTACAATCTCCATTAGTTTAAAATTGATCTCTTCTTTTACTTTTACATATTTACTGTGCTCCATATTGATCACCAGGTAAACAACCTGGATATGCAAGGCAGAATCGCCAAAATTATCAAATGTGGCATATCCGTCCTTAGTATCAGGATGGGCCTCAAGAAAAGCAGCAATGGCAGACAGGATCTTTTTAATATCCTCAGGCGCCGTCTCATAGACTATTCCTATAAAAAAATTAACCCTTCTGTAATTTCTTAACGTCACATTTTCAAGCACACCATCTATCATTGCCCGGTTTGGAATAACAATAGTTGTTTTATCCGGACTGATCAGCCAGGTACTCCTGAAGCCCACTTTCTCAATTGTACCTTCAATACCATCCACCTTTACCACATCGCCAACCGTGAAGGGCTTGTCCAAAAATATCGTAAATGAACCGATCAGGTTTTCCAGACTTTCTTTTGCAGCCAGTGCAATCGCAATACCCCCTATACCCAATCCCGTGATCAGTGTAAGCACATTGATTTCAAAAACAAAGCCCAGTAACACAAAAAAACCAAGAAAACAGATCAAGGTTTTGGTCAGTTCTTTTAAAAAAGGGACCAACTGATCATCGGCCCGGTTATTCATTATGCTTGCCTTGTGTTTTAATACAAAAGCGATGAAATCAATGATCCTCAGGATGATCCAGAAAATGGACAGAATAATCAGGAAAAGAAAGATCTTATCCAGGCAATCCCCTATCGTAACCCCAATCTTAGTTTTCGACCTGTGCCAGAGCACAAGGTTAAGGGGGTGGGTTAAATTGTTGATCGCCAGATAAATGGTGCAAAAAGTAATGAAAGACTCTATAGGCTTTACCAGCAGCGCAACAAAGGTTTCTCCCCTGACCTCTTCCGCAAATTTGCTGAACACCTTAAAAAGGGCCAGACTAAACAACCTGGACACCAATCTTTTAAACAGCAATCCAAGTAAAATAATAACTACAAAAACGCAATATTGCTTAACGGTGTTTCCCCAAAAAACCTGTTCAAAAAATTGATAGTCCATCATCATAATTATACTAATTGTTTAAGCGCAATCTCAAATGCCGTTTTAGAGAGTTCCTTCTTTTCCCGAGATTCCTCATGAACCGCTTTCAGTGCCTTATAAATCACCTGTGACGCGTCCGTAAATATCGCATCGTCACTCATTTCTACATTTCTCTGCATCAGGTAAGCAAAAACCCTGGCCATACCACAATTTGATATAAAATCCGGTATCACTGCAACGTGCTTATCTGCATGCTCCATAATGCTCCCAAAGAAAATCTCTTTATCCGCAAAAGGAACATTTGCACCACAGGCAATCACTTCGAGCCCCCCATGTATCAACTGATCCACTTCGTTTTGCTGAACAAGTCTGGAAGCTGCAGCGGGAACAAATATCTCGGCGCCAATATCCCAGATCTCTTTACTGGCCAGTTCAAAAGGAATCAGGTCGGGCGATACCAGCGTATTTCCTGTTCTGTTGTTAAACAGGCTAATGACCTCTTCCTGTGTAAAGCCATCCTTACAGATCAATCCACCAACACGGTCAATGATCCCAACAATTTTCACACCATTTTGTGTCAGGTAATACCCTGCTGCTGCCGCTACATTTCCCCAGCCCTGGATAACCGCTCTTTTTCCTGACAACTTCCCACCCCAGATGCTGTAAAAATGGCCGATAGATGCCGCCACACCATAACCGGTGATCATATCAGCAACCTTGTACTTTCTTTTAATGTCTGGCGTATAATTTAAATCCTCCAGCACTTTGGAGACCCCGTAGCGCAGCTGCCCGATCTGGTGGATCCTTTCATTTTCCCTTGCCTGATAATGCCCATTGATTACGCCTTCCTGAGGGTGCCATAACCCGTAGTTTTCAGTAATAGGGATCACCTCATGGATCTCATCAATATTTAAATCGCCGCCCGTACCGTAATAATTTTTTAGCAGGGGCATTACCGCTTTATACCAGCGCTCCAGAACCTCCTTTTTTCTCGGGTCTGCAGGATCGAAATTGATGCCCGACTTTGCCCCGCCTATCGGTGGGCCGGATACGGTAAATTTTACTTCCATTGTTTTTGCCAGAGATTCAACCTCTCTTTTGTCCAGGCCTTTGCGCATCCTGGTCCCTCCACCTGCTGCTCCTCCGCGAAGCGAATTGATCACCACCCACCCTTCAGCTTCAGAATCCTTATCCTTCCACTCAAAAACGATCTCCGGCCGCTTCTCTTCGAATTTTTTTAACAGTTCTTTCATTATTTATAATAAGTTAGTTGGCGCAAAGATATACAAACAAAAAAACCTCCCCGATATGATCGGGGAGGTTCGTATATTTTTTTGAAAGAATGTTATACCCTTTTAGATTTTATACGTGCTGCTTTACCAGTTAATTCGCGCAGATAAAATAGTTTCGCCCTGCGAACTTTACCATGGCTGTTCACCTCGATTTTGGCAATGTTTGGAGAGTTAATAGGGAATATCCGCTCTACACCAACACCGTTAGACATTTTACGAACAGTAAACGTTTCGTTTGCGCCTACGCTGTTACGTTGTAATACTACGCCCTGGTAAATTTGAATACGTTCTTTATTACCTTCGCGAATTTTATAGTGAACACTCACTGTATCTCCTGATTTGAATGCAGGAAACTCATTTTTTGCGATTACCTGCTCTTCAACAAATTTTACTAAATCCATGATTTTAAGCTATTAAGCCGATTTTTTGTTGTTTAAAATCGGACTGCAATATTAGGAATATTATTTCAAAAATAAAAACGTTTTTTATTTTTTTCCACATTCTTTAATATTTCCACAAAACCAGAGTGGCTGATCTGAGCTGCCAATCATTTTTTTCCTTTCCTTTTATAGATTAGTGACTGCAGGTCCTCTCCCTTAATTTTAAAATTTTCCAGCCCGCCCCGGTTCATCTTAAAAAGAATCTCCAGCTTTCTGATCATACAATAGGGAATATCTGCTTCAGAATCAATCCGGATGTTCCGGTAGTTATGAAAGGTATTTAACGATATTTCCAGTTCCTGGGGAATGATCTTTCTTGCAGCCGAATATTCTACCACATTCAGGCCATATAAATACTCATTGATTTTATACTTGTACATTTTAATAAAATTAATTTGCTTTAATTCCTCTTCGTAAACCTGCTGGTGAGCAACTCTTTTCCCATAAGCACTTTTAAAGGTTTGCACTGCACCTCTTTATTGATCAGCTCACCTGTCCTCATTTCAAATAATTTTTCAAACATGATCACTTTTTCATATGGAATGTCCTGTTTGTCATCAAATAAAATATTCCGGTAATTATGAAAGGTATTTAATGAAACACCTAAAATCTTAGGAATAATTTTTACGGCCTCCCGGTACTGTGGCACTGGCAACCGCAACAAACAATCATTGATCTTGTATTTTCTTGCTTTGTCGCTCATAAAGGTATATTTAGCTTGTTTTTAATTATATTTTTATGATTTTTTATCAAAAAAAACCGATACAATCATAATTTTTTTAGCGTAAATCTACTTAAAAAATAATCACAACCCAACAAAAAATATTTTTATTTAAAAAGAAAATAACCAAACAGTGGTCCCGTATGTAAGCTGGATCCGCTTAAATACGGGACTTACTCCTTTCAAAAGATGAATAAGGGGTACTTAAATAGAAAATTAATCCTCCAGCAGATCCGGCCTGCGCAATTGCGTGCGTATTAAGGCCTGTTCATGTCGCCATTCATTGATCTTCGCCTCATGGCCGCTCAATAAAATATCCGGAACCTTATGCCCCCGCCAGTCGGCCGGTCTGGTATAAACTGGCGCATCCAGCAATTCGCCCTGAAAACTATCGGACAGGGCCGAAGTTTCGTCATTCAGTACACCTGGTATCAGGCGTACAATTGCATCCACCAATACTGCGGCGGGCAATTCTCCTCCCGAAAGCACATAGTCCCCGATCGATATTTCCCGGGTTACAAAAAGATCGCGGATCCGCTGGTCGATCCCTTTATAGTGCCCGCATAAAATCATAATATTTTTTTTCCCCGACAGCTCATTGGCGATAGTTTGGTTGAATGTTTCCCCATCCGGGCTCATAAAAATAACCTCGTCGTAATCCCTTTCAGCCTTCAGCGCTTCAATGCAGCAGGCAAAAGGCGTTATAGACATCACCATGCCACTGCCTCCCCCATAAGGATAATCGTCAACGCTTTTCTGCTTATTACTGGCATAATCCCTCAGGTTATGCAGCACAATTTCTGCAAGACCTTTCTTTTGTGCCCGCTGTAAAATAGAATGGGCAAAAGGACTGCTCAGCAGATCGGGCAAGACGGATATAATGTCGAAACGCATGGTATAAAGTTAAAATTAATTTGACAGATAAATATCAAGCAGGCCCTCCGGTAAATCTACCAGTAATGTTTCCTCCTCCTCATCTATTTCAACAATCATGTCCTCATTTAAAGGAAACATGATCTCTGTTCCTTTATATAAAACCGTTGCCACAAATTGCTGGGGGTATTCGTTTACTTCAATAATCTCACCCAGTTCGCCCTTGTTTTCATCTGAGACCATAAAGCCTTTAAGGTCATTATAATGAAAGTCCTCGTCCGAACGGTCCGGCATTTTAGTCAGGGGCAGGTATATCTTTTTTTTCACCAGGGGCTGTGCCTTGTCTATATGATCAATGTCGTCAAAATAGAAATTCCCCGTATTGTTGTTCTGTAGTTTATAAGAAGAGACAAAAAAAGGAACCATTTTGCCATTGATAGCTGCAAAAACCACATCCAGATCAAGCAAGCCTGGCTCATCATATTCAAAAAATAACTGAACCTCTCCTTTTAGCCCCTTTGTTTTGGTAATATACCCTATATAAAATGTTTCTTCCTGTGTCATAAATACCTATGAATAAAAATAGCGAAGAATCATGAAATGAATCCTTCGCTATCCTGCAGCATAACAAAAATATTATGCTTCTTCTTCTTTGCTTTCTTCAGCAGCAGGAGCTTCCTCAGCAGCAGCTTCGGCCACAGGGGCTTCTTCTACAGCAGGACTTTCTTCTACAGCTACTTCTTCAGTTGCAGCTTCAGCTACAGGAGCCTCTTCTACTACTTCTTCTTCTACAGGTGCATTTTTAATTGCAAGTGCAGCAGCACGGTCAGCATTTTTCTTAGCCTCAGCAGCTAAAGCAGCTTTTTTAACTTCATCTTTAGATTTAGTTAAGCTGTCTTTTTTGCCTTCAATTTTTTCACCTTTTGCGCCTAACCATTCAGCAAATTTAGCTTCTGCCTGTTCTGCGGTTAAAGCACCTTTTTTAACACCGCCCTCTAAATGTTTTTTATACAAAACACCTTTGTAAGAAAGGATAGCGCGACAAGTATCCGTAGGTTCAGCACCTTTGTTTACCCAGTCTAAAGTTTTATCAAAATTAAGGTCAATGGTAGCAGGATTGGTATTTGGGTTATAAGAACCTAAACGCTCAATAAATTTACCATCTCTTGGTGAACGGGAATCCGCTACCACTACGTGGAAAAAAGGTTTTCCTTTTTTACCGAATCTTTGCAATCTGATTTTAGTTGCCATTTCGTCTTTTAATTTATGTATTCAACATAGTTCCCGGAGCTTTATGCTTGCGGGGCTGCAAAAGTAAGTAAAATACTAATGATTAACAAGATGCACTGTTTTAAAATTCCACATTATATTGCAAAAACCCATTATTCCCTGTAACATCCGGGTTGTATGGCAGTCAAACAATTAAAAAATAATTTATGCTAATCACAACCACCAACTCTATAGAAGGCAAAAAAGTAGTTAAATACATCGGCCTTGTAAGCGGCGAGACCATTATTGGCGCCAACATTTTTAAAGATATTTTTGCTGGCATCCGTGATATTGTTGGCGGCAGGTCAGGCTCTTACGAACAGGTTCTCCGCGAAGGTAAAAATACCGCTGTAAACGAGATGCAGCAATATGCAGCGGCAATGGGTGCCAATGCAATTATCGGGGTCGATCTGGACTATGAAACCGTTGGCAGCGGCGGCAGCATGCTCATGGTTGCTGCAACAGGTACTGCTGTGATTATAGAAGAATAAGAAATGGCCAGTTAACTGGCCATTTCTTATTTATAAAGATAAAATTTCTACTAGTTTTAACCAGGCCGGACTAACCTGCTGTGCATCAATATGTTTTATGGCATGATCAAATGGGGTAAAAATGAGCTCCCGGTTTACCTGTCCAACCATTACGCCCGACTGTCCGGCCAAAACCCCCTCAACGGCGGCCACGCCAAACCTGCTTGCCAGAACCCGGTCCATACAGCTTGGTTTCCCACCACGCTGTATATGTCCCAGTACCGAGACTCTGATGTCGTAGTTCGGGAATTTTTGTTTGAGTGCTTCTCCAACATTAAAAGCCCCGCCAACTTCATCACCTTCAGCAACGATCACAATTTTTGAGGCCTTGTCTTTACGCCCGTTCTCCAGGCGCTGGATCAGGCCTTCCACACCCATGTTCGCTTCCGGGATAAGGATCGCTTCAGCGCCCACTCCTATACCGCTTCTCAAAGCAATCAGTCCCGAATCCCGGCCCATCACCTCTACAATGAACAGCCTGTCATGCGATTCAGCAGTATCCCTTATTTTGTCAACCGCATTTACGACTGTATTAATGGCCGTATCATATCCAATCGTAAAATCTGTTCCCTGTAAATCATTATCTATGGTACCCGGAAGGCCCACTATCGGAAAATCAAACTCATTCGTAAATAAATTTGCCCCGGTAAAAGTCCCGTCACCACCAATCACGATCAGGGCATCTATATGGTGTTTTTTTAATTGCTGGTATCCCATTTCACGACCTTCCGCGGTCTTGAACGTTTCACTACGGGCAGTTTTTAAAATAGTTCCGCCCCGTTGAATGATATTCGCTACCGATTTTCTGTTCATTTCGATAAAATCGCCATGAACCAAGCCTTCATAACCCCTTAAAATACCTGTAACTTCCAAATCATAGTAAATTGCCGCTCTAACAACTGCCCTAATGGCAGCATTCATTCCCGGGGCGTCACCGCCGGAAGTTAATACTCCTATATTTTTAATCTTGTTCATTTAGTTTTCAGCCGGTTTTAAACAGTATTCTACAAGGCCGTGAAATTAGCTATAATCTTTAAATGTTATTTAAAAATTCTACTTCTTTAAAATTAAACTGCTTTTCAGTCCCCTCCGATAAGATTACCAGCTGTCCGTTCCCGGTTACGTCTGTTATCGTCCCCTCAAACTGTTCGTCATTATGGCGGTAAAACGCCGGTTGATTGAATTTATACAGGCCATTAATGTAATTGTATTGCAACATCTTAAAATTCCCTGCTTTTAATTTAAGGTATTCTGCTTCGATGTTTTCGCAAATAATTGCCAATACTTCCATTAAATTAACATCCCGCTGTAAAATTTTAGCTAAAGACGTCGCTCTGTTTAACAGCACAGGATCAAAATTTACCTGGTTCACGTTAACCCCTATGCCTACAATGCTGGCCTTATATTGAGATCCGGAAATGATGTTTTCTATCAAAATCCCTGCAACTTTCTGATCGTTATCATACAGGTCGTTAGGCCATTTTATTTTCAGGGAATCGCCCAGAAAGCCTGCCAGCGCCTCTTTAACCCCAAGGCTGACTGCCATATTCAACAGAAATTGGCTGTAAACAGGCAAGAAAAGCGGACACAGGTAAATGCTGAAAGTAAGGCTTGCCCCAGGTTCTGCATACCAGGTGTTTTCCTGCTGCCCCCTCCCCGCAAATTGATTATCTGCCATAATAACAGTTCCTTCGGGTAATGGCTCGGAATTTGACGCCTTAGCTTTTAAAAAGTTATTGGTAGAATCAACCTCAGATAATCTGATCAAATTTTGACCAACAAATAATGTTGAAAAAGTGTTATTTTGCAAGTGTTGATTGTATATTTGTTTATCAAAATTAAAACATTTTAATGGTAAAAAAGAAAATTGGAAACCTTTCTACATACCTCTCAGAGATCGCTGTACACGGCATCCAGGAAAAAAAAGGAAACGACATCGTAAGATTGGACTTAAGAGCGCTCAATAGTTCTGTTTCTGATTACTTTATCATCTGCAATGCAGATTCCGCAACACAAGTTAAAGCAATTGCCGATAGTGTAGAGGAAGAAATCTATAAAAAAACTCAAACTAATCCATGGAGAAAAGAAGGACTGGAACATGCCGACTGGATCATTCTTGATTATTTTGATATCGTAGTTCACATATTTAAAACTGAAAAGCGCGAATTTTATGGAATTGAAGACCTTTGGGGCGATGCCCAGTCTACTTCCTATCAAAGTGCTTAATCATTCACCCCATTTTTGATTTTACAATGAAAGAGAACCCAAATACAAAACCCAAATTGATAAAGAGAATTCCAAATATTCCCAAGAAACCTCAAAAAGGTTCAAAGTTTAACATATTTTGGGTTTATGCTGCTATTATTTTAGGCCTTATTTTATTACAGTTCCTGTTTAGTGCCGACGCGACCAAAACAGTCTCTTACCGTACCTTTGAAACCCAGATGCTCTTACCTGGTGATGTAGAGAAACTGATCGCCTACAAACATGAAGATGTGGTTAAAGTAGAAGTTTTTATTAAAAAGGACAGGCTAAAAGAAGCAAAATATAAACAGTATATCAGCAGAAACAACTTTGGTGCCAGCGACGGCCCTACCGTCTACTTTAATGCAGGCTCAATGGACAGGCTGGACACTGATCTGAAGGAGTCCCAAAAGAACATTCCTGAAGATCAGCAGATCCTTGCCGAAAAACAGACCAGACAAAGTACCTTTAACTCCTGGTTCTTTACCATTATCCTCCCTGTATTATTGTTCATCGCCTTCTGGATCTTTATCATGCGCCGCATGGGCGGTGGTGCCGGTGGTGGGGGCGGTCAGATCTTTAATATCGGAAAATCCAAGGCGACCCTCTTTGATAAAGAAAGCCAGGTAAATGTTACTTTTAATGATGTAGCCGGCCTTGAAGAAGCCAAACAGGAAGTAATGGAAATCGTAGATTTCCTTAAAAACCCCAAAAAATACACCAATCTTGGCGGTAAAATCCCTAAAGGGGCGCTGTTGGTAGGCTCACCGGGTACCGGTAAGACCTTACTGGCCAAAGCTGTAGCCGGAGAAGCCCAGGTGCCTTTCTTCTCCCTTTCAGGGTCAGACTTTGTAGAAATGTTTGTCGGTGTAGGCGCTTCCCGTGTACGCGACCTGTTTAAACAGGCGAAAGATAAAGCCCCTTGTATCATCTTTATTGATGAGGTAGATGCCATTGGCCGTGCCCGTGGTAAAAACAGTATGATGGGCGGAAACGATGAACGTGAAAATACGCTTAACCAGTTGCTGGTTGAAATGGATGGCTTTGGTACAGATTCGGGAATCATTATCCTTGCCGCTACCAATCGTCCTGACGTACTGGACTCAGCCTTACTGAGACCCGGACGTTTTGACAGGCAGATCTCTATCGATAAGCCAGATTTGGTGGGCCGTGAACAGATCTTTAAAGTTCACCTGAAACCCATCAAAACCGATGAAATTGTAGATGCCAAAAAGCTTTCTGCACAAACCCCTGGTTTTGCAGGAGCTGAAATTGCCAATGTGTGTAATGAGGCCGCATTAATTGCCGCCCGACGCAATAAGGAGTTTGTAGATATGCAGGACTTTCAGGACGCGATAGACCGTGTTATTGGTGGTTTAGAAAAGAAAAACAAAATCATCTCTCCTGAAGAAAAACGCATCGTTGCTTACCACGAAGCTGGTCATGCCATTGCGGGCTGGTTCCTTGAACATGCCGATCCTCTGGTAAAAGTATCTATCGTTCCCCGTGGGGTAGCAGCTTTAGGCTATGCGCAATACCTGCCTAAAGAACAGTTCCTGTATACTACAGAGCAGTTAACCGATGGCATGTGTATGACCATGGGTGGCCGCGTCGCAGAAGACATTGTTTTCGGAAAAATCTCTACCGGTGCACAGAACGATCTGGAACGCATTACTAAATTGGCTTACGCCATGGTTACCATTTATGGTATGAACAGCACTATTGGAAATGTTTCTTTCCACGATCCTCAGAATGAATACAACTTCAATAAACCTTATTCTGAAAAAACATCGGAAATGATCGACAATGAAGTACGTATCCTGATCTCGGAAGTTTATACCAGAACAAAGTCCTTGTTAACAGATAAAAGGGAAGGTCTTGAAAAACTGGCCCAAAAGCTGATAGAGAAAGAGATCCTTTTCCAGGCAGATTTAGAAGAGATCCTGGGCAAACGCCCTTTCGACAACCGCACCACTTATGATGAGTTTGTAAATGGCACAGGTGACCAGAAACCGGCAGCCGAAGGATTGCTGCACGATGGCGTTAGCCAGCCCGCAGATCCTGCAACGCCTATAACCCCGGCTAAAACAGAGTCTTAATAACAATTTTATGGAGCTGCCGTTTCTTTATAGAACGGCAGCAAATCCATTACCTATGCAAGAAAACATTTCCTCAAAAGAGCTCATGCTAAAAAAGATAAGAAAAGCCCTTCTGGAAAGAAGAGACAACCCTTATCCCAACTTAGAAGACGGCCCCCTTTACGCTGAAAATACAGAATATCCCGAGGTGTTGTTTGCAGAACAACTTACCGCGGTCTCCGGAAATTTTATTTACTGTGAAAACGGAATAGAATTCATTGAAAATATCCTTCAGCTGGCCGAAAAGTTTAACTGGAGAAAAATATACTGCTGGGAACCCGAACTCCAGGAATTGCTTTCCACCTACGAATTCCCTTTTTATCAGACCGACAAGGATTTTGAAATGGCCGAAGCAGGCATTACCCTGTGTGAAGCCTTAATTGCCCGTAATGGATCTGTAATGGTCTCCAATCAGAATGCAGCCGGCCGAAGGTTAAGTATTTTTCCCCATCACCATATCGTTATTGCCCGTACCGGCCAACTGGTAATGGATCTGAAAGATGCTTTTAAACTGATCCGCGACAAATACGGCAGCCAGATTCCCTCTATGATCAGCACCATTACCGGACCAAGCCGTACAGCCGATATTGAGAAGACTTTAGTGCTGGGTGCACACGGACCTAAAGAATTATTTGTATTTTTAATCGACGATTTTTCATAATCTAATTATTTTATTCTAGTTTTATACTGTACACTAAAACAGTATACGGTACAAAATGGGCATTAAATCAACAATACACTCGGTTATTACTGGCACGGGAAGTTATATCCCCGAAAATGTTATCTCAGGAAATGCCTTTTTAAACGCATCCTTTTACGAAAATGGGGTAAAGCTGGATAAGGACATCAATGAGATCATCAGCAAATTCTCAGAAATTACCGAGATCAACGAGCGCCGATATATTGATGTCAATCTGGTGAGCAGTAATATTGCTGCCATTGCTGCACAAAGGGCCATCGACAGCGCAAAAATCGATAAGGAAAGCCTTGACCACATTATTTTTTGCCACAACTTCGGGGATGTAAAAGCAGGCAGCAACCGCATGGACATCCTGCCTTCGCTTGCCGCTAAAGTAAAACAGACCCTGCAGATTAAAAATCCGGACTGTGTGGCTTATGATATCATCTTTGGTTGCCCAGGTTGGGTACAGGGAGCCATCCAGGCCAATTATCTGATCCAAAGTGGTGATGCCGGCCGGGTAATGGTCATAGGCGCAGAAACATTGTCCCGGATTATTGACCCGCACGACCGCGACAGCATGATCTTCTCTGATGGGGCAGCCGCAGTTATATTTGAAGCCCAAAACAGTGAAGAAGCCCTTGGTATCATCGCTCATAAAACACAGACCTATGCGGTTGATTACGGTTCATTGCTGGTCATGGGGAAAAGCAATAATCCGGATGAATGCAATGGCAATGCTTACCTTAAAATGAATGGCCGTAAGCTTTATGAATTTGCCGTAACTACCGTACCACAGGTTGTGAAAACTGCAATAGATAAAGCCGGAATCAGCATTACCGATATTAAAACAGTCTTCATCCACCAGGCCAATGGAAAAATGGACAATGCCATCATGAAGCGGCTTTTTAAACTTTACGGACAGGATACTGTTCCCGAAAACCTTGTGCCTATGACCATTTCATGGTTAGGGAACAGTTCGGTAGCTACCATTCCAACGCTGTTAGACCTGGTCATGAAAAACAAAGTAAAAGGTTACCAGGTCAGAAAGGGAGAATATGCCGTTTTTACCTCTGTTGGGGCAGGGATGCACATCAATGCTTTTGTCTATCGCTTTTAATTGATCCTTCTTAAGCTGTCCCTTGCTTCACTTTCAATACTGTTTTCATATTGATGGTCTTTCATGTTTATCGCGGTATTAAAGCTGGCCTTGGCCTGCGTATAGGCCTTTTTCTTCATATAGATCTTTCCCATGCACAAAGCTGAATTGGCCGCAAAATACGCCTTCAGGCTTTTTCCATAATTTACTGCCTGCTGGTAATGCTCCAGTGCAGCATCCCATTTTCCCAGTTCATCATTGTTCCTTCCCAGCCGGTAATGGTATTCCGTCCGGTCTTTTACCAGGCTCAGGTCGCCCTCCTTTATTCCTCCCAATATTTCCAACGATTTGCTGTAATAGCCTCCGTCAAATAACAACCTGGCTTTTAAAAGACCAACATTCGGACTTCCTGAAGCCACTTCGTTCAGCGCCTGCTTGTCGCGTTCGTTAATCGCATAGCCCATACCTTTAACTTTTTCAGCATAAGCCTGATACCCCTTTATATCGCCCGAGATCAATTCGATCCATCCCAAATGCAGGTAGCTGTCCTTTACATAGCTTACCCCTTTATTGCTCTGCAAAAATTTATTGAAATAAGCTGCAGCACTAAAATCAAGCTTATTCAGCCTTGCAATCCCCATCAGGTAATCCAGGTATGGAAAAGCCTGGTACTGTCCCCCGGAAGGCCTTTCGGCAAGAACGCCAATCGCTTCCTCATTATGCCCTCTTTTGGCACTTACATAAGCTTTAAGGTAGGATTTTAACAAACTGTTGTCCGAAACCCTGGCCGCATATTTCATGGTTTCGGCATAGGCATTTTCCGCATGGGCTACATCTACCAGTACAAATGAATAATAAAATACAGCCTCTTCATAAAATGGCTCGTAGGTAGATTTAGGTAAGCCCTCTGCCAGCTTCTGCATCATGGCCAGGCCGGTTTTTACATTTCCCTTGATTCCAAAGGTGGATAGTGTTTTCTTCATGAAACCATCCGGCAGGCTGCCCAGGACGGCATTGATCAGGCCTATCCCTTTTAAATTTAAATGGAAGCCGGGAAACTTCTTCGCGTTCTCCTGCAGGTAGCTGTTGGCTTTTTTAATTTCCAGCGCAGCATTAAACTGTTCGCCAAAACGCCCACGAATGAGCGCCCATTGTAAATTGATCTCTGCCTGTGCATATAAATAATACGGAGAATTGCTGTCATCATCTGCAATCTGGTCCAGCCGGCTCCCTTTATTGCCTTTCAAACGGTTAAAATCATCCTTACTGTCTGTTGTCAGCAAATAAAAGAAATCGATGTAATTTTCCAGTAAAGGCACAATAGCATTGTTAGGATTAGCTTTCTTCTCTGAAGCGACCATTTGTCTTGCCGGGTTCAGTTTAAGCTCAAAAATCAGCTGATAAGCCTTTAGACAGTTTGCATTAAAATCAAATTTGGCAAATAAAGGTCCGGGTAAAAACAACAGGCTGAGGGCTAAAAAAAATTTATTCGCTAAACTGATCTTGTGCATAATTTCATTTTGTGCAAATTTAACCACAAAAAAAAGGCCAGATGGAATTTCTGGCCTCTTCTATATCATTTAAATGTTTAAGCAGGAACGACTTCCTGAGTAAGTGCTTCGTCTACTAAAATCCTTCCGCAATGTTCGCAAACGATGATTTTTTTGCGTTGACGGATATCCAGCTGGCGCTGGGGCGGAATCTGGTTAAAACAGCCTGAACAAGAGTCACGGTCAATTGTTACTACCGCTAAACCATTGTTGGCATTCCCTCTTAACCTGTTGTAAGCCACCAATAGCCTTTCTTCAATCTGGGTTTCTGCTTTTTCTGCTTTTTTAAGCAGGCCCTGCTCATCCTTTTCTGTTTCGGCAGTAATGGTCTGCAACTCTCCCCTTTTTATCTCAAGATCTTTTTTCCTTGATTCTAAATCAGCAAGCGCCTTATCATAAACTTCCGTTTTCTGGGCGATGTCAAATCCGAATTCCCTGATCTTTTTCTCACAAACCTGGATTTCGAGTGTTTGTATCTCTACCTCTTTAGTCAGGGCATCGTACTCCCGGTTGTTTTTAACATCTTTTAATTGGGTCTCATATTTCTTGATCAGGTTTTGAGCTTCCTTGATCATATTTTTACGCGTTACAATGGCATCTTCAGTATCATCCAATTCGCCTTTGAATTTTTGTATACGTGTTTCCAGTCCTGCAACCTCATCTTCTAAATCGGCAACTTCCATTGGCAGTTCACCACGTATCTGACGTATTTTATCGATCTTAGTATGCAGGGTTTGTAATTCGTATAAAGCTTTTAGCTTTTGCTCTACAGTTTGTTCCATTAAATGAAATAATTTATGGGGTTTGTATTATGCTCCGTTAAACGGATTGCAAAGTTAGGAAATTTTTCTTGAATAATATCTATCAACAAATCAGATGTAAATTGTTCACTCTCAAAGTGTCCGATATCTGCGATAACTATTTTTTCGTCTGCATCAAAAAACTCATGATATTTAAAATCTGCTGTCACAAAAGCATCTGCTCCGGCAGCTATCGCTTCCCGCAATAAAAAACTTCCCGATCCTCCACAAACGGCAACCTTCCTGATCTTTTTGGGCAATAGTCTCGTATGCCTGATCACTGTCGCATCCATATTGTTTTTTACCCGCCTCAAAAATTCAGGGCCATCCAGCGGCTCTTCCAGCCAGCCAATCATTCCGGCCCCAACGGTTTCCAGCTTGTTTTCCAGCACATAAATATCATAGGCCACTTCCTCATAAGGATGGTGTTCAAACAGGGCCAGCAGCACCTTCCGTTCGTCCTGAACTTTAAAAATGGTTTCTATCCTCACCTCCGGTTCCTGGTGCTGTATCCCCCTTTCACCAACATAAGGATCTGTACCTTCTCCTCCTTTAAAAGTGCCAAAACCTTCCGCATTAAAGCTGCATTCGCTATAATTTGCAATATGCCCCGCTCCTGCAGCAAACAAGGCTTCCCGTAATACTCCTGCCTGTTCAACCGGACAAAAAGTAACCAGTTTTTTCAAAACCGAAGCTTTCGGGCTTAGTATTTTTCTGTTTTTCAGGCCCAGCCTTTCCGCAATCACCCCATTTACCCCATGCTGTACATGGTCCAGATTCGTGTGTATGGCGTACAGGGCGATGTTGTTTTTTATCGCCTTCAGGACCACCCGCTCTACATAATTTTTCCCGGTAATCTTTTTCAGGCCCTTAAAAACAATCGGGTGATGGGTAATGATCAGGTTACAGCCATGCAAAATAGCCTCGTCAACCACATTTTCCATACAGTCGAGCGCAACAACAGCCCCCTGTACCTCCTGCTCCGGATCGCCAACAATCAGGCCCGAATTGTCATAATCCTCCTGGTAATTTAAAGGCGCAAACGCCTCCAGGTGCTTTATTAAAACAGATAACCTCATCCCGTAAATATACGACGATTTTAATTACTGTAAATTACCCATTTTTACCATTTGCAGACTTTCAAACACCATCCGCTGGTTGTATTCATAAGCAAGGCTTTTATGGTTGATCAGGTCGATGATCGTGCCTATAAAGCACAAACCGATTGTAAAGAAATACAAAATACCCATACCAATCTGGTTCACTAAAAACCTGGGCAGTCCCGGTACAAAAAAACCAAGGATACAGTACAGCACCATATCATCAGGGTTCCTTCTTTTACCTCCATAAATCATTAAAAAGCCCCTTAACTGTTGCTCGCTAAATCCGGTAGTTGCACTTTGCAAGTACGAATATTCCTGTGGCGTAATGCCTGGTAGCGACATAAATGGTGAATCAAACATAGCTTTCCTCCTTGTATTTTAAATTAATAACTTATTGTTTATCAAATTTGTACGTATCAAAACCCCGATCCGCCAACATATAATCAGCAAAGCAGGAACGCCAAACCAGTGATGGGCAAAACTTTCTGCAAAGTTTCCATGGAACACCTGGGTGATAGAACGCCCTATGCCACATCCGGGACACCAGCTGAAACCCATATTGGCCAGTGGACAAAGCGTAAAATGCTGCGCATCCCCATGCTTATCTGGATTTGCTGTCGCCAGCAATATCATCGCCCCAATCCAGAAGATCAGTTCAAAAGGGATATGCTTCAGCGTTTTCATTTTATTTTCTCTTAATGGCTAAATATAGGCACTTCTCCATCAAACATCCTGCAAAAGCCCGTTTTGTGCATAAATTTTAATTTTAGATCAATTGGTTGAAATTTTGTTACATTTAATGCCCTTCATAAATCTTACCTTTGCAAGGTGAATATTCGCGACCTGATCAGCAGATACAAGACAGATGAGCGTATTGTAGCATTGGCAAAGGCACTAAACGCCGGTAAAGGCACTAAACTTCAACTAAAGGGTCTAGTAGGTTCTGCCGATGCAACAATTGCTGTGGCCATCTATTTCCTGTTACATAAACCCCAGCTATTTGTACTTCCCGATAGGGAAGAGGCGGCCTATTTTCTGGCCGACCTGGAAAGTATCCTCGATAAAGAGGTACTGCTCTTTCCTTCTTCCTTCCGTAAAGCCTTTGATTTTACACAAGTGGATACCGCCAATGTGCTGGCGCGTGCCGAAGTACTGAACGAACTGAACCACCAGTCAGAATACGGCAAAATTGTGGTTTCCTATCCTGAGGCCCTGGCCGAAAAGGTGATAGACCGCACCGTGCTGGAAAAAAACACGCTGGAGATCAGTTTAAATGCCAAACTGGGCATCGATTTTATCAATGAGTTTCTAATCGACTACGATTTTAACCGTACAGATTTTGTATATGAACCCGGACAGTTTTCCATCCGTGGCGGTATCGTCGATATCTTTTCCTTCTCGCACGACCTGCCTTACCGCATCGAGTTTTTTGGCGATATCGTGGAAAGTATCCGTACTTTTGAAATTGAAAGCCAGCTTTCCGTTGAAGATGTAAAAACACTGACCATCATTCCCAATGTACAATCAAAATACCTTACCGAAACCAACATCAGTATCCTCGACTACATTGAAAAGGATACCCAGGTTTGGTTTAAGGACGTAGAATTCACTTTGGACATTGTTAAAAGTGGATATAAAAAAGCGGTTGAACTATGGAAAGCCCTGCCCGCAAAAGAAAAACAGGAAAACCAGGACTGGATAGATCCTAAATTTGCTTTTACAGACGAGAAAATGATGGGCGATATGTTCCACGATTTTCCGCTTGTAGAATTTGGAAAGCAGTTCTTTTATAAAACAGATCAGGTTTTTCAGTTCGAAATCAAACCCCAACCCTCTTTTAACAAAGATTTCAGCCTGCTGATCCACAACCTTAAAGAAAACGAAAAACAGGGCCTGCATAACTTTATTTTCAGCGCTTCAGTTAAACAAACGGAACGTTTATATGCCATCCTGGACGATATCGACAAATCTGTCAAATTTACACCGGTAAATATCCCGCTCAGGGAGGGTTTTGTAGATGGGGGGCAGAAAGTGGCCTTTTATACCGATCACCAGATTTTCGACCGTTTTTATAAATATAAGCTCAAAAGAGGCTATCAGCGCAGTCAGGCTATCACCTTAAAAGAACTGAGGGACCTGAAGCCCGGCGATTTTGTAACCCATATAGACCATGGGATAGGTAAATATGCCGGTTTGGAAAAGGTAGAGGTAAACGGTAAAACCCAGGAAATGATCAGGCTGGTCTATGCCGATAACGACCTGCTGTATGTCAACATCAACTCCCTTAACCGCATTGCCAAATACAGTGGAAAAGATGGTACTGCTCCAAAAATGAACAAACTGGGCACAGAGGCCTGGGATAAGCTCAAAAAAACAACTAAAAAAAAAGTTAAGGACATTGCCCGAGACCTGATCAAGCTGTATGCCCTGCGAAAATCGCAGGTAGGAACAGCTTTCGCGCCCGATGGCTATCTTGAAACCGAGCTGGAAGCCTCCTTTATTTATGAAGATACGCCCGATCAGGAAAAGGCAACCAGCGATGTAAAAAAGGACATGGAAGCGCCACATCCCATGGACCGGCTGGTTTGTGGTGATGTGGGCTTCGGTAAAACGGAAATTGCCATCAGAGCTGCTTTTAAGGCGGTTGCCAATGGCAAACAGGCGGCCGTACTGGTGCCAACCACCATTCTTGCCCTCCAGCACTTTAAAACTTTTACCGGTCGATTAAAGGACTTTCCCTGCACCGTAGATTACATCAACCGCTTTAAAACAAGCAAGCAGATCAAAGAAACGCTGGCTAAAGTGGCCGAAGGCAAAGTAGATATCATCATTGGCACGCACCGCCTGCTCAGTAAGGATGTGAAGTTTAAAGATCTGGGCATCATGATCATCGATGAGGAGCAGAAATTCGGGGTATCTTCCAAAGAGAAATTAAGGGCTTTAAGGGTAAATGTAGATACCTTAACCCTTACCGCAACCCCCATACCCAGAACACTGCACTTCTCTTTAATGGGGGCCCGCGACCTTTCCATCATGAGTACCCCGCCACCAAACCGGCAGGCTGTAAATACAGAATTACATGTTTTTAACGATAAACTGATCCAGGAAGCCGTTCAGTTTGAACTGGACAGGGGCGGACAGGTGTTTTTTATCCATAACAGGGTGCACGACCTCCCTCAACTGGGGGGATTGATCCAGACGCTGGTCCCAAAAGCCCGTATTGGTATTGCACACGGACAACTGGATGGCGATCAGCTGGAAGATGTGATGCTCGATTTTATCAATGGAGAAAAGGATGTCCTGGTAGCCACCACCATTATCGAGGCCGGTCTTGACATCCCAAATGCCAATACCATCATCATCAACCATGCGCATATGTTTGGCCTGAGCGACCTGCACCAAATGCGAGGCAGGGTAGGCCGGTCCAATAAAAAAGCCTTCTGTTACCTGCTTAGCCCGCCTTTAAGTACGCTTACTTCGGAAGCCCGCAAACGCCTGAGTGCAATTGAAGAGTTTTCAGACCTTGGAAGCGGTTTTAACATTGCCATGAGGGATCTGGACATCCGGGGTAGCGGAAACCTCTTAGGCGCCGAGCAAAGTGGCTTCATTGCCGAAATAGGTTTCGAGATGTACCACAAAATACTGGATGAAGCCATACAGGAACTGAAAACAGATGAATTTAAAGACCTGTTTAAGGATGAGCCCTTACGCCCCTTTGTGAATTTTACACAAGTGGATACCGACCTGGAGCTGTATATTCCGGATGATTATGTAACCAACATTACCGAAAGGTATAACCTCTATACCGAACTTTCAAAAATTGAGGATGAAAACCAGCTAAAGGCGTTTGAACTGAGTTTAAAAGACCGTTTTGGTCCTGTTCCTCATCCGGTAAAAACCATGTTGAATGTATTGCGGCTGCAATGGATAGCCAAAAAACTGGCTTTCGAAAAAATAAGTTTCAAAAAAGGTGTATTGCGCGGTTATTTCATTACCGACAAACAATCTGCCTTTTTTGATTCTATTATGTTCAATAAAATATTGCATTTTGCACAGATCCACCCGCGTTTATGCAATCTTAAAGAAGTTAAAGATTCACTCCGCATTTCATTCGACAACCTCAATACCATAGATGAAGCTGTAGAAATGCTGGAAATGGTGGTCAATTAAACAGATCAAGATGAACCCACAGCTGTTACAAGACCTGGTTACCATGCAAATGCCTTTCGGCAAATATAAAGGCCGGATCATCTGTGACCTGCCAGAATCTTACCTGGTCTGGTTTCATCAGGAAGGATTTCCGCCAGGAAAACTGGGCGAGATGATCGCAACACTTTATGAAATCAAATTAAACGGACTGGAATACCTTCTGGAACCCTTAAAGAAGAGAAAATAAGGGCTCAATTCCATATCAAGTCCATGTTTTTACTATAAAACCTGGACTTATATAGCATTTATTATTTAGGTGATATGAATCTATCCTACAGCAAAATTAATTGCTTACACAGGTATAGCCAAAGGGAGAAAATGCGGTTAATTCAGTATCAGGTACAGATAAGCATAAACTACCGGCGCAGCAATTAAAAGTCCGTCAAAGCGATCTAAAAAACCTCCGTGGCCTGGCAGTATATTACCGGAATCCTTTACATTTAAACTTCGTTTAAGCATGGATTCGACAAGATCTCCAAGTGTACCGAAACAGACGATCAAGACCGCCATTCCACCAAATATGAATGGACTGATCTCCGTAAAGCATAAAGAAATTAAATAAGCCACCAGTACACTGGTAAAGACACCACCAAAAAAGCCTTCCCATGATTTTTTAGGCGAATGGCGTTCAAACAAACGTGTTTTTCCGAATTTCATCCCAAACAGATACGCTCCAGTATCACTGGCCCATAACATCAATAAAAAAGCCAGTGGTAAATGAAAATTATAAGTGGCTGTTTCCTGTATAAAACCTAAGGAATAAAAGAAACAAAAGGGTGCTGTAACGTAGATAAACCCTACAAATGTGTAGGAAATATTAGAAAAAGGTATTTTTTCCTTTTTATACAGCTCACTGATGAATACCGAGAAAATTAAGGGTACAATGAGCAGCATGAACTTAGTTTCAAATTGTAGTAAGTGATAGCCTGCCGTCATCAAAAAAATAAGTGCTGCTGCAACCAGCGCAATATTTCTGTGCGGACGGATGCCTGCAGTCTTAATCATACCAAAGAATTCAAATAAAGCGGCAAGACTTAAAATGAGGTAAAAAAAAGTAAAGGTATAGGCCCCTAAAAATATAGAACCTAACATTACAATGGTAAAAAAGAAAGCAGTTATTGCTCTTGTCTTCATTGAGTTTGTTTTTTAAAATATCGGAACAGCAAAAAGGTCAATCCGACACTGATCACATAACCATACCAGGCAATGTCCATCGTTTTATCGGCCTCCGACAAAGGTATATTGTTTTTTTGCATATACCATGCTGCGCATACCGCATAGGCATTATTTAAAAAATGTCCAAATATGGCATACCATAAGCTGCCGCTCCAGAAATAGATATACCCAAATGTTGCCCCCAGCAGCAATCGGGGTAAAAACCCGTAAAACTGCATATGTATGGCACTGAATACAAAAGCTGAAAACCAGATCGCCAGGTGTGGATTGTTAAACATTCTGCCAAAAATACGCTGCAGGCCTGCCCTGAACATCAGTTCTTCGGCCACAGCCGGTAGCAGGGCAATCATTCCTATATTCAACAGGAACATCCCTATATTCTCCATTTTTAATAAGGCAATGGTCATTTTCATACCCTGGTCCTCCGCTGCTTTCATCCAGTTTTCTACACCTTTTAAAGCGGCAGGAAAGCTCATTTTCTGGTTCAACTGGGTCACCCATTCCAGCAAGGGCAGGGCACCGGCCATCATCAGCAATACCAGCAACAACAGCCCTGCATCAGGTCTTTTAAATCCATAAAAACCATTGATTCGGCCGCCTTCAATTTTAGCAAGCAGCAGGGCGGGCACTAAAAATAAACCGATTTGCTGGGCTGTTATCAGTATTCTCTGTGCGGGCAAGTAACTTGCTTCAGTACTACTCAGCCAGTCCATATTTTGCACCAGGCTCCCGCCATATTTCAAATAGATCACTGCAAAACCTATAGCTAAAAATACAAACAGGCCTAAAAAAGCATAAAAGCACAACATCAACAGCTGTACAAAGGGGGTGTTCTCTTCTTTAATTTCTTCTATAGAACCCATTTATGCAAATTTTAGCTAAGTTTCGTACCTTTGTACCCTGAATTTTGGGTTGAAGATAGAAAAATGTCCGTAAAGATAGGAAATATTGATCTGGGAGAATTTCCCTTATTGCTTGCACCGATGGAGGATGTAAGCGATCCGCCTTTCCGTTTTGTATGTAAACAAAGTGGGGTGGATATGATGTATACAGAGTTTATTTCATCGGAAGGACTGATCAGGGACGCGGCTAAAAGCAGGGCAAAACTGGATATCTTTGAATATGAAAGACCAATAGGCATACAGATTTTTGGCAGCGAAATAGACCACATGCGTGAGGCTACTGAAATTGCTACGCTGGCTGGGCCTGATTTAATGGACATCAACTATGGCTGTCCGGTTAAAAACGTAGCCTGCAGGGGCGCTGGTGCCAGTTTGCTCCAGGATATCGATAAAATGGTACGGATGACTGAAGCCGTTGTAAAAGCCACACATTTACCTGTAACGGTTAAAACAAGGCTGGGTTGGGACGACAACACCAAAAATGTGGAAGAGGTGGCAGAACGTTTGCAGGATATAGGTATCCAGGCTTTAACCATTCATGGCCGTACCAGGGCACAATTGTATAAGGGAGAAGCCGACTGGACACTGATCCGTCAGATCAAAAGGAACCCCAGGATAAAAATCCCGATTTTTGGAAACGGGGATGTGGACAGCATCAGGAAAGCGGCCGACTGGCGCCTGGAATATGAGGTAGATGGCATCATGATCGGCAGGGCCGCCATTGGGTATCCCTGGATATTCAGAGAGATCAGACATTTCTTTAATACAGGGAAAACCCTGGCGGGTCCGAGCATAGAAGAAAGGGTTTCCGTATGCCGTACACATTTTGAAAAATCCATTGCCTGGAAAGGACCAAGAGTTGGTATATTTGAAATGAGGCGTCATTATGCCAATTATTTTAAAGGCATACCCGATTTTAAAAGCTACAGGATGCAATTGGTTAAAGAAGAAAATATAGATACTATTCACAGTATTTTAGATGAAATAGCTGAAAAATATCAACATATTTACCCGGCCGGTGAAATGGCTTGATTTTTGAAAACTATTTATTAAATATAAGTTAAAATGGTTACAGCTATTACATTAGGCGTTAAGATTTCAGTTGAAACAACTTACCAGGAAGAACATTCTAATCCGGCTAACGCACATTTTATGTTTGCTTACCGCATTACAATTGAAAACCTGACCGACTATGCCGTACAGCTTAAAAGAAGGCAGTGGTTTATATTTGACTCTAATGGTACACAAAGAGAAGTAGAAGGTGAGGGCGTTGTTGGTGAACAACCCGTAATAGAACCTGGGGCCAGCCATTCTTATGTATCAGGCTGTAATTTAAACACGGATATGGGTACCATGAGTGGTAATTACCTGATGTACCGGATTGCCGATGACAGGGACTTTATTGTAGATATCCCCGAATTTGAATTGATTGTACCTTACCGCTTAAATTAAGCGCCTATTTATTCCTGCCAAAAAGAATAGAAGCATAGTAAAACAGATTGGCCAGGGCACCCATTGCCGCAACCACATAAGTCATAGCGGCCCACCAAAGGGCATCTTTTGCCTGAACATGTTCTTCAGTAGTATACAACACACTTTTATTGTTTTTTAACCACAATAAAGCCCTTTTGCTGGCATCAAATTCAACCGGCAAAGTAATGATGCTGAATATGGTAATTAAGGCCAGACCCAGTACACCAATGCCCAATACGATTGGGTTAAAGGTAAAAGCAATCAGCAATACACCAACAATCAATACCCATTGCAGCAAATTTGAAGTGATGCTGACTACAGGTACCATATTTGATCTCAATTGTAACCAATGATAGGATCGGGCATGTTGTACCGCATGTCCACATTCATGTGCTGCCACTGCAGCTGCCGCAACGCTTCTTCCGTAATATACGTCAGTACTTAAATTGACTGTCTTATCTTCAGGATTGTAATGATCGGATAAGGCCTTGTCTGTGCTCATCACTTTTACATCAAAAATCCCATTATCCTGCAGCATTTTCTCAGCCACCTCTTTTCCCGAAAACCCTGAATTTAACTGCATCTCTGCATATTTAGAAAATCTGTTTCTAAAACGCCACTGCACAAACATGCTAATTATCAGTATCGGGATTATCAAAACAAAATAAGTTCCCATTTCTTTAAGAATGTTTTTTCCACAATTGTTTAATCAAAAAGCGTTCCTAATTTATCTTTAAACCAAAAAAGGCCCTGGATATCCAACAACCTAATGTAATTAAATCAGAATGCTTTCTGATTTGTAGTATAAACTGAGCAGCAATGCTTTTAAACCAAATACTATTTTCTTTTGCAAAAATTACTTATTATCATGACATTTGATAACAATATTAGTATGGAAATAACAGGAATAGTTTTATTGATCATCATTCTGGCCAGTCTTCTCTTTTTATTGTTTAAAAAGCCCGCTGCCCATAATACTCAGTTGCTACTTTTAGAACTAAAAGAAACAGAACACCAAAAATCCTTAAATTGGTTAAGGGACGAAAAACAAAAGCTGGAAGATGAACTGAACGATCTTCGTCAGAATTTTATTGCAGAACGCAGCAAAGTGATCAAGGCAGAAGAAAATTTAATGGCCCAGAGGGAAAGGTATGCTGAACAAGAAAAATCTATAGCCGAACTTCAGCAACGCTTTAAACTGGAATTTGAAAATATTGCCGGTAAAATACTGGACGAAAAATCGGAAAAATTTACCCTGCAAAACAAGGCAAACCTCGATATCATTTTAAATCCCCTTAAAGAAAACATCAAAGCTTTTGAAGACAAAGTTGAAAAAGTGTATAAAGCCGAATCTGATGAACGCAACATTTTAAAAGGGGTAATTGCACAGCTGATGGACCAGAGTAAACAGATCCAGGAAGAGGCCGGCAATTTAACCAGGGCCCTTAAAGGCGACAGTAAAAAACAGGGCAACTGGGGAGAAGTGATACTGGAACGTGTCCTGGAGCGCTCCGGTTTAACCAAGGATAGGGAATATAGGATACAAAGCAGTTTAAGCTCGTCTGAAGGCTCCAGGATGCAGCCGGATGTAATTATTGACCTTCCGGATGATAAACACATTATCGTTGATGCCAAGGTCTCTTTAGTAGCTTACGAGCGATTGGTAACAGCAGATAAAGATGAAGAAAAGGAAATACAGCTCAAACAGCATTTAATTTCTATAAAAACACATATCCAGGGTTTGTCAGGAAAGAACTACCAGGAGCTTTATCAGATCAATTCACCTGATTTTGTATTGCTTTTTATTCCTATTGAATCTTCTTTTGGTATTGCTGTACAACAGGATGCCGAACTTTTTAATTATGCCTGGGACCGTAAAGTTGTATTGGTAAGCCCTTCTACCTTACTGGCTACCTTACGTACCATTGCCAGCATCTGGAAACAGGAAAGACAAAACAGGAACGTGTTGGAAATAGCCCGTTTAAGTGGAAGTATGTACGATAAATTTGTAGGTTTTTTAACCGATATGGAAAGTATAGGCCGGAACATTAAACTGAGCCAGGATGCTTATGATAAGGCCATTAACAAGTTATCGACAGGTACCGGGAACCTGTCCAATACCTCAGAAAAGATAAAAAAATTAGGTGCCAAAGCAACAAAGCAGATTGACACCAAATTTTTAGATTCTGTTTTACCTGAAGAAGAGGGTTTATAGTTTAAAGGCATTCCAGCCCTGGGCCTTCAGTTCGTGTACCACATTGGATTTGGATATCATTTTACAGCCCGAATTTTTATCTGTTATGTGTCCGATGATACTGATGTCCACATCGTGTTTCAGTTTATCATAATCGGCTTGTTTTATGGTAAACAGCAACTCATAATCTTCACCGCCATTTAAAGCACATACGGTTGGGTCAAGCCCTAGTTCCCGCGCAGTTTCATAGGTCATCGGGTCAATAGGCAGCTTTTCTTCGTACAAAGTCACTCCTTTTTCGGATTGCTGACAAAGGTGCATCACTTCAGAGGCCAGGCCATCCGAAACATCGATCATAGAGGTTGGCACAATGTCCATCTGGGCAAGCAAATCAACAATATCCCTTCTTCCCTCAGGTTTAAGCTGCCGCTCTATAATATAATCCTTACCTTCCAGATCAGGCTGAATATCAGGATGTTCTAAAAATATCTGTTTTTCCCTTTCCAGGATTTGCAGGCCTACATAAGCACCCCCTAAATCACCTGAAACGCATAAAAGATCACCTTCCTGTGCCCCATTTCTATACACTACATCTTTTTTATCCGCATAGCCGATACTGGTTACGCTGATCACCAGTCCCTGTTTGCTGGATGAAGTATCACCACCCACCAGGTCTATATTGAATTTATCGCAGGCCAGCGCTATCCCTTTATAAATTTCTTCTACCGCTTCCAGCGGAAATTTACTGGATAAACCAATCGAAACCGTTACCTGACTGGCAATGCCGTTCATAGCATAAATATCGCTCAGGTTAACCTGTATAGCCTTGTAGCCCAGGTGCATGAGCGGTACATAAGCCAGGTCAAAATGGATACCTTCCAGTAACAGGTCTGTAGAAACCAAAACTTCCTTATTTCCAAAATTTAATACAGCAGCATCATCACCAATGCCCTTTATGCTACTTTCATGTCTAATTTTAAAATGATCAGTCAGGTGTTTGATCAGGCCAAATTCTCCCAATTCTGCTATATCCGTGCGTTCTTTATTTTCAAACATTATTTTCTTCTTTTACAGTCAATTAACAGGTTATCCACATCCAAGTGCAGTACCCAACAGCGTTATCTGCTGTTAAAAATCACATTACAAGCCAAGCTTTGCCGATATTTCCAGCATTCTTTCAATAGGTTTACGGGCCTGTACAATAATATCGGCAGGCACTGTAACCTCCGGTAAGCCATTTTTAATGCATAAATACAGCTTTTCCAGTGTATTTCTTTTCATATAAGGGCAATCGTTGCAGGCACAGCTGTTATTTGGAGGTGCAGGAATAAAAGTTTTATCCGGATTGGCCTTTTCCATTTGGTGGATAATTCCACTTTCGGTAGCTACAATAAATTCCTTTGCGTCATTATTGATGGTATATTTCAATAAACCAGTAGTAGAACCTATATAATCTGCCATTTTCAATACTGCATCTTCACATTCGGGATGCGCTATAAACCTGGCCTGCGGATGACGTTCCTTCAGTTTGGTAATCTTTTCTCTTGAAAATATCTCATGTACCATACAGGCCCCGTTCCACAAGACCATATCGCGGCCGGTTTTTTTGGCCACCCAAGCCCCTAAATTCTTATCTGGTCCGAATATGATCTTCTGATCCTTAGGTAAACTTTCAACTATCTGAACGGCATTTGTTGAAGTACAGACAATGTCGCTCAAAGCCTTCAGTTCTGCAGTACAGTTTACATAAGTAATGACCAGATGATCAGGGTATTTCTCTTTAAACTTTCTGAACAAGTGAGGCGGACAACTGTCGGCCAGTGAACAACCTGCTTTTAAATCCGGCAGTAATACTTTTTTTTCAGGAGAAAGTATTTTGGCTGTTTCTGCCATAAAATGTACCCCAGCAAACACAATTACATCGGCTTCTGTTTTTGCAGCTTCCTGTGAAAGGCCTAAACTATCCCCTATATAATCTGCTATATCCTGAATATCAGGTTCTTGATAATAATGAGCCAGTATGATGGCATTTTTTTCCTTTTTTAATCTTTCAATTTCCTCAAAGAGATCTAGGGTAGGATCAATGCTTTCTTCTATAAAACCTTTTCTGTTTAATTCCTCTAAAGTTTCCGTTTTCATCAGAATGAGTTTATTTTAACTTTTGTAAATGTACGGAGTTTCCACACTTCAATAAATTATAATTAATTTAATATAAATAGATTTCTATTGTTTATTAGCATGTGGATACTGTGTATAAATATCCTTTTTCTGTTCGGTTATATGAGTTATTAATAATTTACTAACATTTAGATTACATTTTCATTTAAAATAAAGGCTGATTTACAGTGAGATATTTTTAAGCCCATTTTTTTATCCATATAAATATGTGTATTGTTAGTGGCTGCAAAAAAAGTGGATAAACCAGGTGATGCTGCTTAAAAATAAATAAAATATTGTGGCAAATTAGCTTTTTAGGTTAGCTTTAAACATTCAAAAATATTTGTTCTTTTTATTTAGACATGTAATTAACAATTATATTAACGTTGTTAACAAAGCCTGATAATTCGTATATTTTAAATATGTTGAAAGGGTTAAATTGGCTGATAGAAGACAAGAGGTGTATCTAATATATTGAAATACAACAGCACAGAAATGAGAAAAGTAGATTTTTTAGTAATCGGATCTGGAATTGCCGGTTTAAGTTTTGCCTTAAAGGCGGCCAGGCACGGTAAAGTACTAATTGTTACCAAATCAAATGAAGATGAGTCAAATACTAAATATGCACAGGGTGGGGTAGCTGTTGTGGTAGATAAGCATGATTCTTTTGAAAAACATATTGAAGACACACTGATTGCCGGTGATGGCCTGTGTGATAAGAAGATAGTAGAGATTGTAGTAAAAGAAGGACCCCAGCGAATACAGGAGATTATAGATTACGGGATAAATTTTGATAAAGACAGAACAGGTGTTTATGATCTGGCTAAAGAGGGTGGGCACTCAGAACACCGTGTTTTGCACTATAAAGATGTTACCGGCTATGAAATTGAGAGTGTATTGCTAAAGCAAATCCATCAGAATAAGAATATAGAGATATTAACACATTACTTTTGCCTGGAGCTGATTACCCAGCACCACCTGGGCCAGCATGTGGATAAGAGTTCTGAAGATATCAACTGTTATGGTATATATGCCTTTAATACAGAGTGTAACGATGTGGAAAAGATATTGGCGAATGTGACTATCATGGCTTCCGGAGGGGCCGGACATATCTATTCAAGTACTACAAACCCTGTAATTGCCACAGGCGACGGAATGGCTATGGTATATCGTGCAAAAGGAAAAGTTAGGAATATGGAGTTTATACAGTTCCATCCTACAGCTTTGTATCACCCCGGTGAATATCCGGCTTTTTTAATTTCGGAAGCGGTAAGGGGGTTTGGAGGCGTGCTGAGACGTAAGAATGGAGAAGAATTTATGTACGAGTATGACAAACGGGGCTCTCTGGCTTCGCGTGATATAGTAGCCCGTGCAATAGATGCGGAAATGAAGAAATCAGGAGATGATTTTGTTTACCTTGATATCAGGAACAGGAAAAAATCTGATATTTTAGCACATTTTCCTAATATATATGCCAAGTGTTTAT
Organism: Pedobacter heparinus DSM 2366; assembly: GCF_000023825.1. Taxonomy (NCBI): domain Bacteria; kingdom Pseudomonadati; phylum Bacteroidota; class Sphingobacteriia; order Sphingobacteriales; family Sphingobacteriaceae; genus Pedobacter; species Pedobacter heparinus. The sequence continues at coordinate 14,996 of NC_013061.1, read as the reverse complement.
CTATTGGCATTGACATGACAAAGGACCTGATCCCCGTTACACCCGCAGCACATTATATGTGTGGGGGCATTATGGTAGATGAGTATGGTAGATCTTCTATTAAAAATCTGTATGCCTGCGGCGAATGCTCTTCAACAGGTTTGCATGGGGCAAACAGACTGGCCTCAAACTCCCTTCTTGAAGCGCCGGTGTTTGCCCACAGAATATATGAAGATGCCGTTAAAGCATTTAAAGACAATGTCATACCTGAGAATATACCCGAATGGAATGCAAAAGGGGTAACACAGTCCAATGAGGATATTTTGGTGACCCACAACCTTAGGGAAACACAAAAACTTATGAGCGATTATGTAGGTATTGTACGCTCAGATTTCCGCCTGGAGAGGGCAATGAGAAGGCTTTTTTTACTCCATGAGGAAACAGAAGAATTTTATAAAGCCAATAAAGTTTCGGTGAAACTTTGTGAACTTAGAAACGTAATACAGGTAGCTTTTTTAGTGATTAAAGCGGCTATGGTCAGAAAGGAAAGCAGGGGACTGCATTATACAACTGATTATCCAAATCATTCCACACAGTTAACAGATACTATTTTTTAGATTATGCCAGTTATATTGCCAGTTAAAGATAAAGAGCCCAAATGGGGAAGTGATTGTTTTATCGCACCAAATGCAACTATTGTTGGTGATGTGCTGATGGGCAGCAATTGTTCAGTTTGGTTCAATGCCGTGATCAGAGGGGATGTAAACAGCATTACCATAGGAAATGAGACCAACATACAAGATGGTGCAGTAATCCATGCTACTTACCTCAAAGCTTCTACCATTATAGGTAGCAGGGTATCTATAGGTCACAATGCGATTGTTCATGGTTGCATCCTGAAGGATAATATATTGGTGGGCATGGGCGCTATTGTCATGGATAATGCATTGGTAGAGGAGTATTGCATTATTGCTGCCGGTTCGGTGGTGCTTGAAAATACCCGCTGCGAAAGCGGTTATATTTATGCAGGCACGCCCGCAAAGAAAATAAAGCCCATTACAGAGGAGCAAAGAGACTTATTGAAAAGATTACCAGACAATTATAACTTATATGCGGAATGGTTCAAATAGTTATTCCTTAGGAATAGTTACAGTTTCGTTCCTTTCCCAGAGGGCCCTTATAGAGAGCTCTTTGGGTTCATTCCAGATCCTTTCGGGCTGCCGGCCAAGTTTTACATTTCCGGTATCCCATACTCCGTTTTTATTGGTGTCGTAAGTAATGCGCAACCAGTATTTGCCTGCTTTGTAATTGGCAAACCTGACTGTCGTATCTCTGGTCACCACCAGGGTATTGGCTACATTTTTGCTTTCATTTATAACTTCAAGAATGTAACTTTTATCGGTCTCGGGCGGAACTATTTTTACAATTAATGTTCCATAATCGTCTTTATTTGCCAGCTCAAACGTTTTGATAAATTCTTTGTTCTTGGTGTTGAATATAGCAGTTGCAGCCCCTGCTTCAAATTTTAGTTCGTAAGTCTTTTTGGGTTTCCAGGGATACCTGAAATAGTAGGAGAGAAAGTCTGCACTGTCTTTTAACAATGTAAATCCTGTACGTTCAACGGAATCTTCCAGTAAACTTATTTTGGTGATATCTGTGCTTTCCAGGGGAAAATTAAAACTCAGTTTTAATGGCTTGTTTGGGTTTAAAAGGCGTCCCTCAAGATTGTCGGTGGCCGTTAGGTTGCGGGTATAGGTTTCTTTTTTACCCCGGGTAATGTTTACCGTCTGCAGTTCCTTCCCCTGGTCTTTAATGGTTATTTTGGTAGAATCAAAGCTCAGGTCCTTTAGCCAGACTTTTAATGAGTCATTGTTCCGGCTAAATTTGATCAGTTTACCCTCATTTAGTGCAGGGGGGTCTGTAACCACCACTTCCGGTTTTTTTAGTTTCTGGTTAAAAGCAAAAGAAATGCTTCCGTCTGCATTTAACTTTCTGTCCAATATCCTGAAAGTCTCCGCATCTTCTTTAAAAATACTTAAATTGATGTTATCCAGAACCTTATCTAAAAAAATTGAGTCCTTTAAAAAGCCGATCTCGTCGGAAGCCTGCTGATAGATCTTATCTCCCCCTTTTTCTTTTAGGGCATAGATCTTATAAGTATCTTTTCTCAGGTTGTTTAATGCATAATTGCCACTACTGTCTGTCAGTGTAAATATGGATGGTTTACCTTTACCAAATAGGGTATCTCTTTTTAAAGGAAGTATAAATACAAGCGCATCCAGTTCAGGCAGTCCGGTTACCGAATTGGTAACTTTTCCTTTAATACTTAAAGAATCAAGCTGGGGGCCGGTAGAAAAAACATAGGTAAAGTTTTTAACGGTATTGCCTTCATTTACATCGCCTATGGCCTTGCCGAAATTTAAGGTGTAGGTGGTGTTCTTTTCCAGGCTGTCCTGAATACTTACTTCCAGTTTTTTACCTTTGACTTTTAGCTGTGGAGCTTTTTCCATTTCAGGTGAAACGGAAAATTCCTTAAACTCATTTTGAATTTTAAAATATTCATCAAACTCAATGACAATTTTAGGGGCAGTAAAATTGACGGTCAAATTTTTAGGGCTCATTTTTAAAATCTTTGGGGGCTCCGTATCTCTCGGTCCTCCTTGTGGTTGCTGCATACTTGCACAGGCATAAAAGAGCATACTTATGAAAATAAGCAGGGAAAAATTCAGCGAGTTTATTACAATTCGTTTTTTAGCCATTTATATGCGCTATATTTAATTTATATACTTTTTTAACCCATATCATTAAAAAAAATTAAAAGTCGCTTAGATCGCATTTAAATAGCCTTGTTTAAAATATTGCTTATTTACCTCTAATTATTTAAAAATCAATGAGTTGAATGTTATTTACTGATGTGTACCATTAAAACAGAGATATCAGAAGGTGAAACACCTGAAATCCGGGAGGCTTGTCCCAATGTTCTCGGTTTGATCTTAAGCAATTTCTCTCTGGCTTCTTTTGATAAAGATACCAATTGTGAATAATCGAAATTGGGATTGATATCTTTATCTTCCATTTTCTGCATTTTATTCACAATTTCCTGTTCTTTTTCAAAATAGCTTTCATACTTGATTTTGATTTCTGCCTGCTCTATGGTTTCTTTATCAAATTGTTTCAGTAATCCTTCCAGCGGCTCACTTACTTTTCTTACATCATTCATGCCAACCTGTGGCCGGCTCAGTAAGCTGAATAACTTTACATTCTGGTTTAATGGAGTAGTTCCCAATTCTTCTAGCATGGAGTTTGCGTTATTCATTTCAATTCCCTGTTTTTTGGCAAAAGCTACAATGGTATCTGAATTTTTTATTTTCTGGTTTACGATATCCAACCGCTCATCGCTGATCAGACCCAGTTTATGCGCAATAGGAGAGAGGCGGATATCGGCATTATCCTGGCGCAGCAATAAGCGATGTTCTGCTCTTGAAGTAAACATCCTGTAAGGTTCTTCCGTCCCTTTAGTGACCAGGTCATCGATCAATACACCAATGTACGACTCTGAACGCTTCATGATGAGTTCCTGCTGGCCACTTACCTTCTGATGGGCATTGATTCCGGCTATAAAACCCTGACTAGCAGCCTCTTCATAACCAGTTGTGCCATTTATCTGACCTGCAAAGAACAAATTGCTGATCAATTTGGTCTCCAGCGTTAAAGACAGCTGCGTAGGTGGAAAATAATCGTATTCTATGGCGTACCCCGGGCGGAACATTTTGGCATTTTCAAAACCAGGTATCTGGGTAAGCGCCCTGTATTGTACATCTTCAGGTAATGAAGTAGAGAACCCATTTACGTAAATCTCGCAGGTGTTCCAGCCCTCGGGCTCTACAAAGATCTGGTGTCTTTCCCGTTCAGCAAAGCGGTTGATCTTATCTTCTATAGAAGGGCAATACCTTGGCCCAAGACCTTTGATCCGGCCGGTAAACATGGGCGATTTTTCGAATCCCTCTTTTAAAGTTTCGTGTACATTTGCATTGGTATAGGTGATCCAGCAGCAGCGCTGTTCTTTTGGAAGTTCTGCATTTGTAAAGGAGAAACGACCAGGATTTTCATCTCCCCATTGTTCTTCCATCAAACTATAATTTAACGACCGTCCATCTACACGGGGTGGGGTACCGGTTTTCATTCTCCCGGCCTCAAACCCAAATGCTGTAAGTTGTTCAGTCAATCCGGTTGCAGCTTTTTCTCCTGTTCTGCCGCCGCCAAACTTTTTCTCTCCTATATGGATCAGCCCATTTAAAAATGTGCCATTGGTAAGCACTACGGCTTTACCTTTTATTTCAACACCTATTGCCGTTTTAACCCCAATAACCCTATTGTCTTTGATCAGTAAACTACCAACCATATCTTGCCAGAAATCTACGTTCGGCGTGCGTTCCAGCGCAAGCCTCCATTCTTCTGCGAATCTTTTTCTGTCGTTTTGCGTTCTTGGACTCCACATAGCAGGTCCTTTAGAAAGGTTGAGCATACGGAATTGGAGTGTTGTTTTGTCGCTAATGATACCAGAGTAACCCCCCATAGCGTCAATTTCACGTACAATCTGACCTTTGGCAACGCCGCCCATGGCCGGATTACAGCTCATCTGCGCGATGGTTTCCATGTTCATCGTAATCAATAAAACAGATGATCCAAGATTGGCCGCTGCCGCTGCCGCCTCGCAACCGGCATGGCCTCCGCCCACCACAATTACATCATATTCTTTAAACATTTTGTTTTTATTTATAGATGTTCCACGTGAAACAGTAGCTTAGTATTGAACTCTTGTTGGTCTTGTTTCACGTGGAACATTTGTTTTAATTTAAATAATTAATTTGATTTATGCTTCAGAAAGTATTAACCACCGTTCTGTTTTTTCTTCCAGCTCCGCGTTTAACGTCTCTATAGTTTTAGTCAGTTCCTGCAGCTTTAGATAGTTTGATGTATCTGTTTTCAACAGGGAAGCATTCAGTGTACCGAGCTCAGTTTCCACTGCTGCTATTCTGTTCTCCAGTTCTTCCAGTTCCCGTTGTTCTTTATAACTTAATTTTTTTACTGCAGCTGCAGGAGCGGGGCTGGCTGTAGTTTGTTTCTGTTTTTGTTCTGGTTTTTCTTTAGGTATATCTAAACTTATTCTGTATTCCGAATAATTTCCATTGTAAATGGCTACCGCTCCATTGCCTTCCATGATGAACAATTGTTCGCTCATTTTGTCCAGTAAGTACCGGTCGTGAGAAACCAGGATCAATACGCCCGGAAAGTTTTCCAAAAATTCTTCCAGTACATTTAAGGTATCAATATCCAGATCATTGGTCGGCTCATCCAGGATCAGGAAATTCGGGTTTTGCATCAACACCTTCATCAGGTGCAACCTTTTCTTTTCACCACCGCTCAGCTTCTCTACCATCCCATGTTGTTTTTTAGGAGGGAAGAGAAAGAGGGTTAACAGTTGCGAAGCAGAGATGGTTTGCCCATCGGCCATTTTAATATATTCTGCATCTGATTTCACAATATCAATTACACGCTCTTTTTCATTAAATGCGAGTCCGCCCTGTTTGTAATAACCATACACGGTTGTATCGCCGGTACTAACCTTTCCTTTTTCAGGCTGCAAGTATCCGGTAATGATGTTCAGTAAAGTTGATTTTCCGGTCCCGTTTTTACCAGCCAGTCCAATTCTATCCGCGCGTTTAAAAGTATAACTGAAGTCGTTAATGATGTTTTTGCCATCAAAGGACTGCCCGATATGATCCAGTTCAAGTATTTTATTACCTTGTCTGGACATTTTTACATTTAATGTAACCTTTTGATTATCAGTTCTTTGTTTCGTTTTTTCCTCTAAGTCATAGAAAGCATCTATCCTGGATTGCGATTTGGTGGTACGTGCTGCCGGCATCCTTCTCATCCATTCCAGCTCTTTCTTCAGCAGGTTTTTGTTTTTTTGAAATGTGCTTTCATCCGCAGCCTCCCTTTCCGATTTCTTTTCCAGGAAATAGGCATAATTTCCGTTATAGTTGTAGATCTTCCCCCGGTCAAGCTCTACAATAGTATTGCATACATTGTCTAAAAAATACCTGTCATGGGTAACCAGCAGAATGGTCTTGTTGCCTGAAGTTAGTAATTTCTCCAGCCATTCTATGGTATCAATGTCCAGGTGGTTGGTGGGTTCGTCCAGTACATAGATCTCAGGGTCTTCAATCAAAAGTTTGGCCAATGCCAGGCGTTTCTTTTGTCCGCCTGATAAGGTAGCGATCTTTTGCTGCAGGTGGTTAATGCCCATTCTGCTCAGAATGGTTTTGATCTCATGCTCGTATTCCCAAGCATTGTGCTCGCTCAGCTCCTCATATAAACGGTTTAAAGTCTTTTCATCAGGGTTCGGATCTTCTATCAGTTCCTCATATTCTTTGATCAGCTGCTGCTGTTTGTTTTCGAGGGAAAAGATGAAATCGCTGATAGAATAATTCTCCGGAAAACTGGGCTCCTGATCCAGAAAGCCAATTTTTACAGATTTGTTCTTTACAATTTTTCCTTCAAGAGGAGAGAACCTTTCCGCAAGGAGTTTCAGTAAGGTGCTTTTTCCGGCACCATTAATTCCTACCAACGCTACGCGTTGCCCGGTCTGGATACCCAGGGTTAAATTTTTGAATAGCCATTCGTCGTGATAAGCATGGCCTAAGTTTTCGGCTGCAATAAGTGTGCTCAATTCTGTGTTTAAGATATTATAGATAAGAAATTACCACAAAAGTAAACATTAATTCTTTTGCATCGCTTTACCGCAGGCGGAATTTGACAGCAGCAGGTAAATTGCAGATTGATAAGCAGTTCAGGAAAGTTTGGCCAAATGATGATCTTCCCGTGTTGTCATGGTTGCTTTCGCTGCTTTCCCCTTGTCTTTATAACCCAGTAAATGCAATGTGCCATGGATCATCACCCGGCACAATTCCTCGGCTACCGGCAGCTTTAGCGCCCGGGCGTTCTCCTGGACCCGCTCTATGCTGATAAATATATCGCCCACAATTGTTTTAAGCTCTTCAGCGTTGTCAAAAGTAATTACATCGGTATAGGTGTCATGTTGAAGGTAATCCTGGTTTATACGCAATAAATATTCGTCAGAGCAAAGAATGAAATTTAGTTCCCTTAAGACATAACCTTCTTCGGCAATGGCCGATCGGATCCAGTCTTTGATCTGTGTTTTATTTTTGAGGCGATAACTGGTGTCTTCAGTAAAAAAATGGATGCTGGCTTTACTCATCTGATCAGAATTATTGCCCCGAATTTAACAATTTAAAATATTCTGCAATTTTATTTTTGTAATAGTGGTTTAAGCTGGGGGGCATTTTTTGCAGCCATTCGGTCTCGCTTTTTTGCAGGGTTTTAAACTTTTCCAGCATTTGTCTGTACGAAGGAGGCAGGTCTTTACCTGCTTTGCTTTCTCTTTTGGCATCTTCGTCCTGTTCCCGGTCGGCATTCTCCGCTTCCAGCAGCTTGGTCAACACTTCCTTTTGGCGGTTCAGGGTTTCCTGTTCCAGTAGTTTGTTCACCAGTTCCGTTTCCGTAGCCTTCATGTCTTCAATGGTTTTGTTGAGGTTACCGAGCTTTCCTTTTCCATCCTTGTTTTCTTCACTGTTTATTTTCTGTAGAGCTTCCCTAATCATTTGCTGCTGCTGGGCCATTTTCGCAAATTCCTCACTCATCGCGCCTTTTGGGACATTGCCTTTATTGCCTCCCTTTTGCATCTGCTCACGGGCCTTTTGCATATTGTCATTCAGTTGCTGCTGCATTTTCTGTAACTGCCCAAGGCTTTGTTTCTTTCCTTTTCCAGCCCCCTTGCCTGCTTTGCTCTTCTGTAACTGGTCCAGCGCTTCATTTAACATTAAAGAAAGGTTATTGATAGAGGTCATCGCATACTGCTGGTTTTTATTTGCAGCGGCTGTGTTCCGCTCACCCAGGTTTTCCAGCCCCTTGTCCATATTAAAATTGATCTTTTGTAGCTCCTCATTTACTGCAGTCTCAATCTGTGGTACGCGTTTGCTCAACGAAAATAGGCTGTCGCCAATGGTCTTCATGTTGTCTCTGATCAGGCGTTGTTGCTGAACATTGCTGGTATATTGGGAATCATTGCTATTTAAGCGTCTTAAATTCAACATTACTTTTTCCTGGTCAAATGAGGTCTTTAACAGGTTTTCCAAAAGTTGGCGCAGTTCTTTTGCATTCAGGTTATTTTCCATTTCGGCCGATTCCTGCTGCATTTCACTCATTTTAAGGGCCAGCTGCTCCATTTGGTCGGCCGCCTTTTGCTGTTGTTCAGCAGCTTTTTTCCGGTCGTTTTTATCCAGCTGCACTTCAGCCCCTTTTTGCTGTTGTTCAATGTCCTTGGTTTCTTTTTCAGGGTTTTGAAAAGGGTTGGGCCGTTCAAGCTGCTGGTTTTTTTCGTCCAGCTTTTTCATTTCTTTTTTCAGGTCGTTAAAAGATTCCGACAATTGCTGCTGCTTGTTTTTCAGTTCGTTTAGCCCTGCATCTTTGGCCAGGCTCTTGTCGGCCTGTTCTTTTTGTGCTTTGGCCAGTTCTTTCAGCCGGTCTGTCGTCTGTTGAAGGGTTTGTTCAAATTCCAGCTGTTTGTAAAGTTCAAGGATTCGGTCCAGCTCATTTTTAAGCGATTTATTGTCCAGCTGCATTTTAGACAATTCATTCTGGGTCTGGTCCTTGTTGTTCTGGTCCATCAGGCGCTGCAGCTTTTCCAGCAGGGTCTTCGTTTTTTCATCCAGAACATGGTTAAACAGGTCGTCGATCTGCTTTTGTTTCTCGGCAAGTTCCTGTTTAAGAATGTTATTTTCTTCTTTTTCAAAAGTGTTCTTTTTGTTCAGGCTGTTGATTTCTTTTACGGCCTCTTCCAATTGCTTTTGCTTGTCCAGCAGCTGTTCAACCTGCTTTTTATCTTCATAAGTAAGCTGTTTCTTGTCCAGCAGGATTTCCCCCAGCTTTTTACTTTCTTTTTCTATCTGTGCGGCCAGTTTAATTGCTTTTCCCATTTTCTGTTTGAGTACCTGGCTGCTTTCGTTTATTTTCTCGGCAACCTGCTGAGAAGAAGGGGGGGTAAAGACCTTAATTTCTGATTTTGTGGTCTTTGGTCCGTTTACCCCATCATTATCGGCAACCTCAAAGTAATACTCCATACGCTGGTCAGGTTTTACGGCTATCGTTTTTAAATCCCAGAAATAGAAGAAGGCAAAGTCCTGTCGTCCATTTTTGAACGGGACCAGGCTGCTGACAGTACTTTTTATCTTGTCGCCTTCCCTAATGCTGTATTTAAATTTTAGTGAAGTAAAACCGTGATCGTCATTGATCTTGCCTGAAAAATAAAGCGCCTTACTGCTCAGGGAATCTGGTGTTTCGGTAACAGAAATGGCGGGAAACTCATCCTTGATTACATTTAACTGATGGGTCAGGGAGTCTTTACTGACTACAAAATTGTTTCTGGGTACAATACGGTAGGTCGAATTTTCGCGGATGGTGCCCGTATAGGAAAAGGAATTGTTGATGGCCTTTAAAACCTGCGATTTGTTGCCCAATGTAAAAGTAAGCTGGTCGCTGTGCTGCGTTTCCATTGTCCAGGTTACATTTGTTCCTTCAGGCAGCAGCAGGTCGCCCGCATTTTTAATGCTTTCGGGCTTTTTGTTCAGATAGGCCGGATAAAGCAACCGGGCCGTCAGGGCAAGGATGGATGGCCTTGGCTTTACCTCAATGGCAAAGGCTGCCGAATTAAAGCCCCCGGCCATGAAACTTATTTTCTGGCTTTTTTGAATGTTCTTAAATGTATAACTGAACCTTGTAGTGCTTTCCTTTTCCAGTTTATAAGTGTTTGTTCCGTCCGAGACATAGACTTCCTGTGGAATTTCATCGCCGGTAAGTTTGAGCTGCAGCTTTACATCATCGCCCTGCGCCACCCTGAGCCCGGAGTTGAGCAGCACAAAATTAAAGGGGGCTTTTGGCAAAATTTCCTTATTGTACTGGACAAAACTGCTTGTACCTTCCCGCAATATGGCCGGGGCAATGATCGCAATCAGCAGAATAAGGGAAGCTGGCGCCAGAAAATATTTGATGTATTTTTTGTTGTCTGCCAGTTTAATGGCACTCGAAAAGGGAATGGGCTTCAGTTCTGAAATCTTCTGGTCTATCCCGGCAAGGATGAGCTGACTGTTACCGGGCGATTTTTCGGCCATTGCTTTCAGTTGAAGGGTATTGAGCAGCTTATCTTTCACATTAAAAAAATGATCGCCGATAAGCGCCGAAGCCTGTTCTATGCTTAAATTTTTACCAAGTTTAAAATAGGACAGGGCAGGGCTGATCACCAGCAGTACAATGGCGAGGAGGCCAAGGGCAATGTATCCAAAAAACAAGGCGGTTTTAGTAGCTGTGCCAGGCTGGGTATAATAGATCAGGACAAACAGTACCAGGTATAAAGCCAGCAGGAGCGCAGCCGTATAAATGCTGCCCCGCAAAAGTTTATTGAGGTAAAACTTTTGCGTAAACTCATTAATTTTAGAAATTAAAAGTTCGTAATTGCTGCTCATTGCTGGTGAATATAGCTTAAAGATAAGAATCAGCCACGTTTTTTAATAAAAATACGAACATTAACCCTGGCTTTATGCAGGGATTACATTTTATTAACAACAACAATGTTTCGATTTGTTTTTATAATTTTTACTTTAGTAAAAAAACATAACAATATGAAACAGGTATCTTTACTCATTGTCCTTATGGTGATGACATTAAATGGCGCATTTGCACAAAAGAAAATCAAAACGATCAACAGCTGGAACAAGAATCAGGTTATTGCACACCGGGGGGCCTGGAAGAAGAACAATCTTCCTGAAAATTCTATCGCATCTTTAAAAGAGGCCATAAGAATCGGTTGTTTCGGATCTGAATTTGATGTACATATGACATTGGACAGTGTGCTGGTGGTGAACCACGATCCTGATTTTCAGGGCATGCATATTGAAAAATCTACCTATAAGGAGCTGCTGGGTAAAAAACTTTCCAATGGAGAGGGCATCCCAACCTTAGAAGCCTATTTAAAAGCTGGAATGAAGCAAAAAACAACACGGCTGATCCTTGAGGTCAAACCCTCTAAGGCAGGGGCAGAGTTTGACAAGATCTTAACAGCTAAAGTAGTGGCTATGGTACACAAACTGAATGCTACTGCCTGGGTAGACTATATCAGTTTTAGCTACGACATCCTGAAACAGGTATTACAGATCCAGCCCGATGCACATGTCGCCTATTTAAAAGGAGATGTTTCGCTTGAAAAGATGAAGCAGGATGGTTTTTATGGTGCTGATTATAATTACAGCGTTTATCAGAAAGGGGAGTGGTTTAATAAAGCTAAAGCGCTGGGCCTGACCATTAACGCATGGACTGTAAATGCGGAAGCGGATATGAAATGGCTGCTCGACAATAAGGTAGAGTTCATTACCACCAATGAGCCGGAATTGCTTTTCGAGGTGATCAAAAACCACAAATAGAAAAGGCTTATAAACAAAAAAGCATCGCGGGTTATCCGCGATGCTGTACAATTTATGTTTTTAATAATCTAGATTACTTTAACATTAATCGCATTCAACCCTTTTTTGCCGCTTTCAACGTCATATTCAACTTTGTCGTTTTCACGAATTTCGTCGATAAGGCCTGTTGAATGTACAAAAATTTCGCTATCTCCATTAGCTGGGATAATAAAACCGAAACCTTTAGTTACATTAAAAAATTTTACTGTTCCTTCTTGCATTGTATTATTTATTAAAAATTAAGTGTGCAAGGTACATAATATTTTTTTATAATATGCAAATGCTTCATTTTTTGATAAATATAAAATAAAACAGGCTTTATTTGCTGTTTTTCCGGCCTATTACCGAGAAGTTTATTTCACTTGAATGCGGAATTCCGAGTGTTTTTCCCGGAACAACCTTTAAAAGATGCTGAAAATAAACATCAATAATGGCCTCCAGCGTTTTTTTACGCGGCTCATAATTCTCCGGAAAATTGGTATGAAAAGCGCCTAAATGTATGCGGCCTTTTGCATCAACTACAGCCGAAAAATCGTAGCCAAAATCGGCGTAAGCTTTTGAAATGTCGACCCGGTATCTCGGGAAAAGATAATCATAAGCCTCAGTCTTGCCCAAAAGCTTATCCACACTGCTGATCTTTTCTACTTTAATCATTTTACTTAGGGGGATCAATTCCACGGGTTGCCGGGCCCCAAAGGCACTGTCACGGTTGTCGGGATTCCTGTTCGTTTTTTCTGCCAGCTTTTGGATGTACAGCGTATCTGCCCTGGTAGGGCGTTGCAGCTTTTCTACCGACGTTTTAAGTGTCTTGTTGATATAATCTTCAGCATACCAGGTCAGGTTTACGTCAGAACGGATGTCTTTAGAAATCTCCCTTGCCGTTAAATGAAGGCGCTGAAAGACCAGGCTGTCTTTACTTACCTTCTTGATCCTGAACCACTCTTTGGCAAAATTATACACATCACCATGGTCGTAATGCAGGTAAAAGGACTGCATCCTTTTATACTGAGGGCTATAAGCCATTATCGTGTCCCTGGATTTGAACTGTATGATCCAGGAAGGTTCCTGCTGAAAGCCAAGTTCATTAAAAGAGAGGCCGGTACTAAAACGACGCTTTACTTCATAATATTTAATGCCAATAACGGCATCAAAAGGCTGCTTCCCGGTAATTTTTTTGCTGTTTGCAGGCTTGTCCCCTGCGCTGTTGCAGCTGCCAAGCAGTAGCGCCACAACCGCCAGCACATTCAGGATACTGGTTTTTGTCATATCAGCGCGTCTTTTTCACCAGGATCACATTTGCTACTTTCCGTTGTCCGGCATGGTCCCAAAGTTTATTGTCCGTTGGGTAATTCACCACTCCACCCCCGGGAAAACCACTTACCCATAAGGTTGTAGAGCCCCCGCCATCCAGGTTAATGGAGCTGGTACAGCCCAGCCATTTCATCGTTTTGGCCAGTTCTGTTAAACTCATTCCTGCCGAGTTGCTGTTCCTGCCGTCAACCGTCAGTAAAAGGATTCTTCCGTTCGGCTTAATGCCGATGGCAGTTCTCGGATGCCGTGACCGTGAAAAACTGGTAGAGTCGAGCGCCTCGTCCGTACCGTTTAACATCAGCAGGGGGCCGCTCAGCAAAACATTTTCTTCTGTTAAGCGTTGCTCCCAGTCGGCAGTACCGTCCCATTTTTTTAAGGCCAGTTTACCATTGCTGATCACTACAGCTGCCTGCTGGTGCCTTGCGCGGCTATCATTTTTTTCGAGCCGGTTTTCGGCCAGCACTTTGCCCCCCACTTTTATAAAATCTACCGACCCGCCATTCTTAACATCAAAAAAAGAACCGTTAACAGCGGCCAGCGCATTGTTTTCTGTGCCAAAGGTACTGGTCGTTTTTAACACTTTTTCTTCTGCGGAGATGGCCAGTACAGGCGATCTGCCTTTGTTTTTAATTTCCAGGTAGCTGATGTTCTGGTTGGCCAGAAAAAGATCTTTAGCATTAAAATGGTGGGTAACCAGTTTGATTTTCCGGGCCAGGCGCTGTTTATCCCATTTGGTATGGACCAGGTTAAGTGAGTCTGTATTTTGTGCAAAAGCTAAACCGTAGCCACAAAGCACAACAAGAGTAAGGAAAGATTTTTTAAGCATATACACAAAGGTAAAATAATCCTTTAAATTCTTTGTTTAAGCTTAAAAACCTTAATCATCAGCTCATTGTTCCTTACAATGGTGAGGATCATCTGTTTGCCGTCGGCAGCTTTGAACAGGTTGCTGATTTCATCCAGTTTATAACTCATAACAGGCATAAGATTGATGGAAATGAGCTCGTCATCTACCTGTATCCCCGCTTTTTCGGCTGGTGACCCGGGTTCGATCCTGCTGATGAAATAATGTTTTTTCTTGCCCTCCTGAAGGTATACCTCTATGCCCGACATGTCATGTTCGAAAGGCCGGTTAAACAGGCTGTTCTTTTTCAGGTATACAGAATTGTCTTCGTAATCAAAAGTGATGTTAAAACGGCTCAATACATCGGCCCCTAAATTACCATTGCGGTCTTTCAGTATCACTTTGGCAGCTACATCATCGTAGTGGGGGTAAGATGCCAAAATATTTTTGAGCACAACCCCGCCAATGGTTAAGGAAGGGATCCGGCCAATGCTGCCGTCGATAGGCCCGCTCATGCCTACACCAAGACTGGCGGGAATAGACGTTGAAGGCACGGGGAAAGGGCGCTCATTGAGCCTTTCCAAAGATATGGCATGACTTGCCCCGTTGTCTACCAGCATTTTTATCGTTATATTTTTATGGTCAGCGGTCTCCATGTCAATATTGACATAAGGTTTATAACCTACAATTTCAATGGACACCCTTTCTCCCTTGATTTTACGGACCGCAGCAGGGTAGCTAAACAATAACCTTTTTTGGGAGTACCTGATCTGTACCAAAAAACTTTTAAAAAAATAATACCCCAGCAGTCCGTAGATCTTTGTGCCCAGGTAATTGGATAAACCGAAAATATCCTTTTTTAAGATCGCTGCAGGGATATGCTCAATCGCCGCCTTCCCCACGTTTGCAGAGATTTCGTTTGAAACAAATGCATCAATTTCTTCCCCCTTTCCCAGGCCCGAGATTTTAATGGAACGTGAAACCTTCAGGCCAAGACTATCAATCAATGCCGGATCGGTGATGATCAGCGGGCCAACGCCGGTGTCTAGAATAAAATTAAAGGGCCCCTGGCCGTTCAGGTAAACTGGGATGATCACCAGGTTCTTTACCATCGTAAACCGGATAGCATCCTTGATCTTGTTTTCTGTGAAATGGAACTGCTGTGCCCGGGCAGGAATTGCGATGCCGATCTGAAAGGCCAGGATAAGCTGGAATAAGATAAGTTTACCGAAATTAATCCTGCTCATTAACAACATCATAAAACT